>CAWAZR010000001.1:0-54070 GCA_963786565.1 uncultured Acidobacteriota bacterium
GGTAAGTGTTGCGTAAGATTGTTGCCGGCGCCCCATCAGGAACATGCACCGGCTAAGTAGAGGGCAGGCATGGCCTCCAGGAACGACTGAGGAGTTGCGAGACGGTAGCTCGGTTCGGTCCTGGCGAGGCCGAAAAGCTCGCCCAGGCGTTTTCGGACTTCAGGGACTCCTTCCGTACCGTTCTTTACAAGCAGTTCCAGACTCACCGGACTGTATCTTCCTGATTCGAATGCAGATCGCTATTTTGGCGACCCATAGGATCAGGCGGTCGAACCAGGCGCGGGTTGTCTTCTGACTTTCAGCGGAAATCAGTGGAAGTCTCCTTACATGACAATCAACGACGATAGTTCTCAAGGCCCGGCTTGATGCTCTTCTCATCGAGGAACTGCTTCAGGCCCTTCTCGCGGCCTTTCTCGGGATCGCGCAGTGTCGCCTGGTCGACCTTGGCGTAGAGGTAGTCCTCACTCTGCTCCCACGTCAGCTCGCGGCAACGCTTAAATCCGTGCTTTGCTGCACGCAACGCAACGGGATTCTTCGAAGCCAATTTGCGGGCAAGTGTCACCGTCTCTTCGCGAAGTATCTCCAGGGGCACCGCGCGATTTACCAGGCCCATCTCAGCGGCTTGGAGCCCGGTGAATGTCTCCCCGGTCATGATGTATTCAAGCGCCTTTCGATGTCCAACAGTGTCCGCAAGCGCCTTGCTCACAACGTTGCCAGGTGGGATGCCCCAGTTGATCTCCGACAGGCCAAAGACCGCGGTCTCTGACGCTATAGCCAGATCGCATGCCACTAGAGGCGTGAACCCGCCCCCGAAGCACCACCCGTTCACCATCGCGATGGTTGGTTTCGCATACATCCGCAGAAGCTTCCATTGCCATGCTGATCCGTCGCGGCGGATCGTCTCCTGAACGAACTCCGGCGCCCGATCTACCTCGCGGAAATATTCCTTCAGGTCCATGCCCGCCGTCCAGGATTCACCCGCACCGGTAAGAACGAGCACTTTCACCGCCTCGTCCAACTCGAGCGTCTCCAGAACTTCGCGCATTTCGCGATTGAGGGTGGGACTCATCGCATTGCGCTTTTCCGGGCGATTGAGGATCACCCACCCGATGCCTTCTTCGACCTCGACGCGCACTGTATTCCAGCGCCCTTCATAGACCGACATCTCAAGTTTTCCTTTCAGTTAATCAGCCGGAGTCTGCTCGCCGCTTCGATAGAAGCAACGGGCCGGTTCCTGCAATTTCAGATGAATGGTAAGCCCACGCAGTTCTCTGCAAGGGCTGTAGCGGTAGCGCGGGAACTCATTACGTATTCCAGTTCGGCAAGCTGACGCTTTTGATCGCATGCCGATGCGTCTTCAAAGCGGTGGAGCAGCGAAGTCATCCACCATGAAAAGCGTTGCGCCTTCCATGTCCTGCGAAGGCATCTGGCAGAGCGAGCATTCAGCTTCCTGTCATCGTTGTTGTGAGAGTGCGTCCAGCATGCTTGCCGGGGATCGAACCTGAACCGAACAGAGAACTTGGCACTCTCCAGATAGCAATATTGCATACAAATTTGTTTTCTCAAGGCCCTCCGGCCAGCTCCGGACCAAGCTCGCCGCCTGAATTCCGATCGCACTCTAACCGGAGACGGAATCCTATCCCATCCGCAGGATCGGCTTCACCGTCTTACCAGTACTTACATCGTGAATCGCCTCGTTGATCGCCTCGAATGGATAGAATTTCACCAGCTTGTCGAACGGGAATCGTCCCTGCCGGTGCAACTCGATCATCCGCGGAATCAGGATCGCGGGCACGGCATCGCCTTCCACGATTCCCCGCACCGACTTGCCGTTACTCATCACATCCATCGGAGAAAAGCCCACCACATCGGCCGGCGCCGAAGCTCCCACCATTCCGCAGGTTCCCCGCGCCGACAAACTGGCAATCGCCGCCTGGATTCTCTGCGGCCGGGCTGTCGTATCCAGCGCAAACTGCACACCGCCGGGCAGAATCTCCCGAATCGCCGCCGCAGGCTCCCGTGTGCTCGCATTCACGACATGGCTCGCACCCAGTTCCTCTGCCAGTGCGGCCCGCTCCGGGGAACCGTGGAAATCGACGGCGATGATCGTTGCCGCACCCACCAGCCGTGCCGCCATCACCGCGCTCAACCCAACCGACCCCACGCCGAAGACGGCAATCGATTCCCCGGCCCCCACATCGAGCCCGTGGATTACCGCTCCAACCCCTGTCATCACCCCGCACCCCAACGGTCCAAGCAGTTCGAGCGGCGCATCTTTGGGCACCTTCACGGCTTGCCACGCCGAGCACACCACGTACTCCGCGAAAGAAGACTGCCCGAAAAAGTGGCTGTGAATTCGCTCCGTTCCGCAGGTAAGGGAAGTACTGCCGTCCAGCCGGGCCCCGCCGAAGTTCAGAGGAGGCCACTGCTCGCAGTAGGCGTACGCCGCGCTCTTGCACTGCGCGCATTCCCCGCCGCATGTGGCGTAACTTATCACCACATGATCCCCCACCGCCAGGCCTGCCGCATTGGACCCGACAGCCTCGATCACTCCCGATCCCTCATGCCCCAATACGATTGGCTGCGGCACCGGGAACAACTGGTCGCGCATGGAAATGTCGGTGTGGCAAACGCCGACAGCGGAGATCCTGATCAGCACTTCATTTGCGCGTGGAGCTTCAATCTCCAGCGTCTCTAGGCTCATGGGCGCGCGCGGCGCCCGCGTTACAGCCGCTTTCATCTTCATTGTCTAGCAACTCCAGCGGTCTGAAGTTTTCTCGGCGAAAACTTCAGACCGAATCGTTGGCGCCAGCGTCTTCAGAAGGGATACGTTGGCGCGTTGTTCTGTACGGTGACCCACTGCCATTGTGTGTATTCTTCCCAGTCCGCCGGCCCGCCTATGCTGGTGCCGTTGCCAGACGCTCCCCGTCCGCCGAAGGGGTTCACCCCTTCGTCGGCTACCGTCTGATCGTTGATATGGAGCATCCCCGATTTCAAGCGCTGGCCTACCGCCATCGCCCGTCCCACGTCCTTCCCAATCACTGCCGCCGACAGCCCGAATTCCGTCTGGTTGGCCAGCGCCACCGCTTCGTCGTCCGACGCGAACGGCACAACCACCGCCACCGGGCCAAAGATCTCTTCCTCAAACGCCCGCATCCCAGGCCGCACATCGCTCAGCACCGTGGGCGCGTAGAACAGATCGCGGAAAGTTCCGCCCGCCTCCAGCTTGGCGCCTTTCTCCAGCGAGTCCTGCACAATCGCGTGAACCCGGTCCCGCTGCCGCTGATTAATCACCGGCCCTAGCGCTACCTGCTCCGTCGCCGGATTGCCCGCCGGAAGATGACCGGCCTTCTCCACCAGCAATTCCGTCAGCTTCGCGGCAATCGAGGCGTGCGCCAGGATCTTTCCCGTCGCCATACAAATCTGCCCCTGGTGCAGATATGCGCCCCAGGCCGCATTCGAGGCAGCGACCGCCAGGTCCGCGTCCTCCATCACAATCAGCGGATTCTTGCCGCCCAGTTCCAGCGCTACCTTCTTCAGGTGCCGCCCGCACACCTCGCCCACCTTGCGTCCCGCCGGCGTCGAGCCCGTAAACGCGATCATGTTCACCAAAGGATGCGTACAAAGC
This sequence comes from uncultured Acidobacteriota bacterium, assembly GCA_963786565.1. GTDB lineage: Bacteria > Acidobacteriota > Terriglobia > Terriglobales > Acidobacteriaceae > Telmatobacter. The sequence goes on from CAWAZR010000001.1 coordinate 3,629, forward strand.
GCTTCACCCACGTCCGCGCCGCCCGGCAGCACATGCAACAGACCTGCCGGCAGGCCCGCTTCTTCGAACGCGCCGGCCAGGAACATGCCGCCCGACGCGGGCGTCTGCGGATCGGGTTTCAGGATCACTGCGTTGCCTGCGGCCAGCGCCGGCGCCACCGAACGCATGGAAAGAAGCAGCGGAAAGTTGAACGGCGAGATCACGCCCACCACACCCATCGGCACCCGCCGCGCAAAGCTCATCCGTCCCGGCTCCGACGGCAGAACGTAGCCCTGTGTTGCCAGCGGCATGCCCGCAGCGTTATGCAGCATAGCGATGGCCTCGCGCACTTCGAGCTGCCCCTTTGTCAGTGACCCGCCGGTCTCGCGGGCAATCACCTGGGAAATCTGCTCCGCAACGCGCTCAAAGACCCTCGCCACCTTGCGGAACAGTTCCGCGCGGTCCCGCGCCGGCAGCGCCGCCCACGCAGGCTGGGCGGATGCCGCAATGACAGCCGCCGTGTGCACGTCCGCGGGGGATGCTGCGCCCACGCTCAGAAGAATCTCGCCGGTCGCCGGCTCTATTACCTCCAGCACGCCGGCCGACCCCTGCCGCCATCCATTGCTAAAAAGTTTTCCTGTCCACGACGCCGAAACGCGTGGAGAAACTACTGCTGTTGCCGCCATGTTCCGATCCTCCTTGTGCCCACGATTCTGGGGAAGCGTGTTGAGAGACGAGTTGAAACAACTTTCTCCTCTCGGGCCGCCCCAGTATACACACCCGCGCACATTTTATGCAAAGAGTGTTGTGGAACCACCATCGACTGGAAGTTCACACGCAAACAAGCCCGCAGCAAACTCCATTACTCAACCACGCGGGCGCGCCCCTAGGCCAGTGGCGTTAGGGTCCCGGTCCTGGGCATTTCCTTGTAGGTGTCCCTAAAGACGATCTCCACTTCAGCATGGAGCGATGCTGCGGTGAACTGTCCGGCCCGGTGAGCCGTCTGGCCTCCGTCGACCACGAATACACCCCTGTAGCAAAGCTTGCCATCGGCGAACAAAGAAACAGAACCATCCCGGAGATCTCCTCAGGCTTCGCCGCTCGACCCATAGGGCTGTTGGCGATCACGGCCCGAACAAAGTCAGGCCACTCTCCTTAGAAACAGCCGGTTTCTTCCATGAGCGACGACCCGAAGAGGGTCGTCGGACGCTCTCAAGAAACAATTGCGCGTGCTTGGAAGATTGATTGTTCGTGCCGATCCATTCCAGCGCATGGCGATAGGCGCGGAGCCGGAAGGCTGGCCGCGCCTATGTGGCTAACTTGGCCTCGACAGAATCCTTGGCAAACTCACCCGACTTGTCTCCGCTAGGGTCTACGAAAAGGATGGGCAGCTTGTACATGTCTTCCGTGCAGCTATCGGGGAAGAGCATCCACGCCTGCCAGTCAAGGACATAACGCATGGTCTTCATTCCCGGATACCGTGCATCGATCGCCTTGACGAGCTCAATCCCGGTCGTTGCCTTGGCCAGCGCTTCTTCGTATGCATCCAGGTACTGCAGGCAGAAGTCGATGCCGGAGGCATCGTCAAGATGGAGTTTCGCGGGGCTGCAATGACCGGGAATCACAACCCGGGGGTTCATTGCCTTCAACTTCTTGAGCGAGTTCCTCATCTTGACGCGGCGCGCAGCATCCGACTCGATCGTGAACAAGTGACACTCGTTAAATACAACGTTGGTGCCGCAGGCGACGCGTAGCGACGGAACCCAGATCATTGTATTGTTGGCGCTGTCGCCATCCCAGTCGTCTGAAAATTCGATGCGTTCGCCTTCGAGCATGATGTGGTCTTCGGAAAGAGGCTCGGGGACCATGATCCGGTCAGGTACGTTCTTGCCGTGAACGCGGCCCCATTCATTCACTTTGTTCTCGGCGGTGACCGCAATGTCTTTTACCACGCTGGGCAGGGCCACGATCTTTGCATTAGGAAATGCATAGCGCAACACCCAAACGCCAAAATGATGGTCCGGATGGAAGTGCGAAATATAGATATGGCTAAGGTTCTTTCCCAATTCAAGCAGATTGGCGGCGAGCCGATGAGCGTCGCTTAAGAGCATCGCTGCATCGATCAGGACGGCGTCCTTCTCTCCATAGAACACGGTTGAAGTCCCGCTGAAATTCGGCCTTGCGCCGTTGTCGCTGTCAACTCCATGCTGAAATACTTTGTACTTTAGTGGCATCTTGTGCATCCCTTTCCTTAGTTTGGTTTTGCCGGCTCAGTCAAAGGGCCGCCAACGCGATTATCGCCCTCCACTGCAATAAACTCAATGGACGCTTCGAGGATTTCTGGCAGCTCCGCTCACATCAGATGAGAGCGGCGGTGAGGGCGGCGGCGTGATTTTATCTCACAAATCTGAGGTGCGCCCCCAACTCAAGAACCTCTTGCAAAATTCCCCAGCTCTGGCAGTTTATCCGTAGCGGGCGTGGAATGCACCGACATCGCATTTACAGGAGTGCCCGCCGGGTTTTAACGCCGCTGGAGCAGGGGCTTCCTTGCCGGGTGGCGATTTGGGGGCACGCCGCGACTCCGGCTGCCTTAGCTCCCCGGTCAACTCGCCGCCATGGGTAGAAAACCGCTTATTGAATCAGCCTCAGGATCTGATCGGCGGCCAAGGCGAGGATGCCGAACATCAGATGGCACATCACCTTGGCATGGCCACTTGTCCCCTCGCTCTTGCCATGATCTCGCTGCCGGCGGGATGTGAACTGTCACCCGGAACCTTTGTTGGTTGGGTACGCGACGAGCTTCCCGTCCGATCCGCCGATCAGCGATACCAGGACAAACTCAGTTCTTCGAGAGCAGCCGAAACCCGAAAGCCTGGCGTTCCTGAAGCTCCAATCGCAGGCTGGAGGGATGATAGCGCAAACACCCTTCAACCGACTGATTCTACAAGCAGTAGCGCGCAAAGTGAGCTTCGGCGATGAGACGGCAGTGTGACTGGGAGGCCGGGTGAATCTCCGCCCGAATGCGCCAGACCCCCGGGTTCCGGCTGCTCTCGATTTATACTGCCGTCGCTTCTGATATGCAGTGGTTATCAGCTTTGATAACAACAAAGCATTAGACAGGCAGCGGTTTTATGTGGATACTTTGGTGCTGCTCCATATTTCAGGTCTGTGCCGTCGTCAAAGCCGGCCAGCGTTAGCTGTGTGAGTGTCTCAAGATTTTTGCGGGCGGCGTCGGCGAACCATAGCAGGGCGCTGCGATTGATAGCGTCAAGTGCGGAATCGCCATGGTGTCTCCATGGCAGACTGATGGCCGCGCGACAAGTGAGAGGACCTTATTGGAGGTCCTATTTCCCCAATGGCCCCGGGACACTGACCCGGGCCTTGGTCTGGGCGGTCGGAGAACCTCCCAGGTGGGAATGCTGTTCACCATAAACCGAAACAGGAGGCATTATGTTTGAGTTCTCTTTGGGTAGGCTGAAAATTGTCTATTGGGCGCTGGCGGCTTTGCTCGGCGTTGGCATCTTTGTTCCTCATCTGATGGCGCAAGCCGATAAGGGCATTCTTTCCGGCACCGTGACAGATACCTCGGGAGCGGTGGTAGTGGGAGCGAACATCGAGGTAACGGAGGTCGGTACCGGCGTCACTTATTCCGCGGTGACCGATTCCCAAGGCAGTTGGCTCATTCCAGAGCTGCTCGTAGGCAGCTACCAGGTTCAGGCCACCAAGGCCGGCTTCCAGAAGATGGTTCACTCGGGCATCACGTTGACCGTCGGCGTGCACCTGCTGGTTGATTTCAAGCTTCCCGTAGGACAAGCCACGGAGGTGATCACAGTGACGGGCGAGGTTTCGCAGGTGGATTCGACGACCGCGACCGTTTCCAGCCTGGTCGCCCCCAAGCAGATGGAGGACCTGCCGCTCAACGGGCGCAATTTCGAGCAGTTGTTGTCCTTGGCGGCCGGCGTGCAATCGATCTCCCAGAACGGGGGAGGAGGCGGGGTGTCGAGCACCTTTTACGGAGCGGAGAGCAACTACTCGGTCTCCGGATCCAGACCCGTGGGACAGTCGTTCCTGCTCGACAACACCGATATCACCAACTTCTGGCAGCATGGCACCGGTTCCTCGGTCACCGGCAACTCGCTGGGCATGGACGCCATCCAGGAATTCAGTGTCCTGACCAACACCTACAGCGCCGAGTATGGCGGCACGGGAGCAGCCGTCAATGCCGTCACCAAATCGGGCACGAACGCACTGCATGGAACGGCCTTCGACTATCTCCGCAACAGCAAGTTGGACGCTAAGAACTACTTCGACGTGCCAGCCCTGCCCATTCCTCCTTTCCGCCGCAATCAGTTCGGCGCCGCATTAGGCGGGCCGATTAAGAAGGACAAATTGTTCTTTTTCTTCAATTACGAGGGCTTGCGGTCCTCGCAGGGCATAACTGGCAGGGCATTAGTGCCGGATACAGACATTGTGGATGCTGCCGAGGACGGAGGAGGCGGTGGCCCCCGCTATAGCGCCCGTTCTGGCCCTCTATCCCGCACCGACCCCGGGCGCAACCGCTGTAGGAACCTTTCCGGGCTTCAACAGCTGGTATTACTCACAAGCGCCGCTGGTCGTGAACGAAGACTATATCCTCGGCCGCCTTGACTACACCATCGGCCCCAAGGACACCTTCTTCGTGCGCTACGTCCACGATGGCGCCAACGAGCATCAGCCTTACCCAGCATCCACCCTGCCCTATTGGCCGGAAACCGACAAATCGGGAAACCACCTATTTCACGATGGAAGAGCGGCGAACGATTTCGAGCAACATGGTCAACGCGGCGCGGTTCAGTATCGTGCGAACCAATGAAAACGCGGTGAATGTCTCCACCCTGCCGGCGGCGTCCGATCCGCTCGCTTGTGCGGTCACTGGCGCCCCCTGTGCTCCCGGAGCGCAGGACATTACAGTCGGCGTCGGCTACCTGGCCTCCATGGGCCCGTCTAGCTCCAGTCCTTTCCAGATTGTTCAAAACAAGTACGGGGTCGCCGATGACGTGATCCTTTCTCTTGGCAAACACAGCATCCGGTTTGGCGCCGGAATACACCAGGGTGCAATCCAACATGAGCTCAGCCCTTTGGGGTAAATGGTTACTTTATATACGGTGACTTCGCCGATTTTATCGCCAACAGCACGGAGATAGATCTCACCTCTGGGGCGCCCAATTCCGTGTACACCGGTGGCGGCCAAAACATTCCGTTTAACTTACGTCACTATTTCCGCGATAATGGGAATCCGATCCCTACATTCAAGACGACTGGAAGGTGACACGCACGCTCACCTTGAATCTGGGCGTGCGCTATGACTGGATCAGCAATGCCGTTTCCGCCGGGGGCGTGCCCGTGGAAGGGCTTACCAACCCCTTGACCAACTCCGCGTTCGTTCCCCTGTCTCACGTTCTGGCTTCCAATCCCAACGTGAAGAATATCGATCCGCGCATTGGCCTGGCCTGGGATCCTTTCAAGGACCACAAAACCTCGGTGCGTGCCGGTTTTGGCATGTTCCACGAGCCGATAGCCGCCCGTACCTATGCATCGGCGTATTACCTGACTCCGCCAACGGTGTCCTATGAAGCTACTCGGCGCCATTTCCGTGCTTCCCTAACGTCGCCGCCTGTTATACCGGCGGCCGGCGCTCCGGCGGTCTTTGCCGGACTCGATTACACAACGGACCACGCGCCCTATGTCATGCAGTACAACCTGACCATTCAACGCCAGATTACCTCCGGCACGGTCTTTTCTATCGGCTATAACGGTTCGGCCGGCGTTCACCTGTTCTCGGAGCACGACGCGAACCCCATGTTGTATCAATCCGAGGCAACCTTCGCCAATGGCACATCCCAACCCGCTCTATGATCCCACTGCCAGCGGTGCTCCAGGTTCTTTAACCAATCCCTTCGATGGGTTTCTTGCTTGCGGTTACTAGGCATGCCAGTATCCCTGCACGTGCCTGGCGGCTCCGGGTTCCATCATCAATTTTGCCTTTGCCAATCAATCCCTGGGCAGCGATTCTTCCGATGAGGCGACCGCTCACTCGTCGTACAATTCGTTGCAGACCAGCCTCAATCGCCAGTTCAGCCATAGCCTCATCGGGCAGGTGGCGTACACCTGGTCCCGGTGCATAGACGATGGCTCGGCCAGCTCGGGTCTGGAACAAGGCGACTATGAAGTAACCGACACTTATAACCAGTCCTATGACCGTGGACCTTGCACCTTCAACGTGACCCAGTCGTTACGGATCAACGGCGTATATGGGTTGCCGTTCAAGGGTAATCGCGCGATAGCCGGATGGTCGGTTAGCCCGATTTTCCAGGCCTCCACCGGCCTTCCAATCAATGTGTTGGATGGGCTCAGTGCTGGCGGCCAGGCGGGCTTGGGAGGCATTGAGGGCCCGCGGCCGGATGTGGTTCCTGGCTGCAAGCAATATTTGAGGACATGGGAGAATTGGTACAATTCCAACTGTTATTATTTGCCGCCCTATGGCACTCTTGGGAACACGGGCAGGGACAGCCTCATAGGTCCCGGCTTTATGGATCTCGATTTCTCTGTCATGAAGGAAACCAAGCTGACCGAGAAGGTGAACTTGGAGCTCCGGGCGGAGTTCTTCAACATTGTGAATCACACGAGCTTCGGGAACCCCAGCCAAGGGTTTACCTTCGAAGGCGATGCGATTGGCTGGCCGGTCATAAATCCCGGGACGCCTTCGACGAATCCCTCTGACTATCAGGTCACTACCGTCACGCCGGCGGGCAGCCTGGTCTGCAAATCGAACACCGCTTATCCAGGAGTGCATAGCCGCGAACGGAACGTGCGCCAGCCCCTTTGCAGGGCAAATTACCTATACGGCCGAGCCTCCGCGCGAGATCCAGTTTTCAGCGAGGTTCACTTTCTGATCTGGCTTTCGGCGATTTGACAAAGCGGGGACGTGAGGTTCTTCAGGTTCCCGCTTGAACCAGAAAGACTTGGGGCAGCCTGTCAAAGCTGCCCCATTTTTGTCGTCACGAATATCTAGACGATCTTCATGGGTTTGTATATGATTCAGGGGCGCGAGTTTGCTCACCGCCTCGGCTGAAACTTCGTAATCCGGCTCCGGGGTTCGAACCGAAATGCCATGGGCGCCGATTGCATTGCTTCAGCCTGCTTCAATGACCTTTCACACTCCCATCGCCTGCTGCCATCATTTCCCGGGCGGAGGCTTCTCTTTTCCCAGTCTTTTATAGAACTCTTCCGGTATGTTCGCAGGGTCTTTGTAGAAGGCAAAGTGACAGAAGCCGGGCCGCATCGGCTCATTCACGAGATGAACGGGTTGGAGTTCTCCCGTACCTTCAAAAGCCAGCATCTCCATGACCGGACAATGTACGCAGTAAATCGGAAAGTCTTTCATGCCCCAGGTGATGGGGTGGGGTTCTTGCACCCTGGCTAAACCTGCTTCGTAGCCTCCCAGCTCGATAATCCTCTCCCCGGATCCGCAGGGCTTCATGGTGACGACAACCTTCTCGTCGTCTTCCTCGATGGTAATGGGCTGAAGATGTCCGCGAAATGCCCCGACCTGATTGATTATGCGTGAGCGCAAGTCCGTTTCTTTTGAGGGCTTGAAGACGGTTCTTCCTTCGATCGTGTGGGCGAACCGTTCGGCCTTCTCCACGGACTCGATTCCGTAGTTTTGGTAGATATAGGTCAGTAGCCCAGTCGCCCAGAACATGTAACCGTCGTGCAGGTGGTTGAACTCTTTATACATGCGCTGGACGAGTTCTTTCGCCTTCTGCTTATCGCCTTGTTCGATGGCCTCCTGGGCGACATCCAGGGTGCGCCTTCCCATCTCGCGCAATTCTTCGTCGGTAAACAGTCTGTTGCCGCTCATAGTCACTCCTTGTCCGCTCCATTGGGCTCGGTTCCCGGCATCGTTTCGCCACTACCGCCCGGGCTGGATTGGCAATGGGGCGCCACGCTCTGGCTTACTCCGCCGCTCCCCAGTTGAAGCCCTGGCTGTTCGCCGCTGCGCCTGAAACATCCACGATAGAAGCGCCGCCGTCAACCATCAGAATGCAGCCCGTCATGAACGACGAATCGTCACTCGCCAGGTACACGCAAACGCCGGTCATTTCCTCAGGTTTGGCCGCCCGGCGCAGGGGCACGTTCGCCATGATGCGCGCTACTACGCCATTGACATCGGTATTGAGCGCCTTCATCATCGGACCAACCGCGTCGCCGAATGACTCGGTCATAGTGGCGCCCGGACAAACCACATTGCAGCGCACTTTTTGGGGGCCGTAATCCAAAGCGGCCTGCTGGGTCAGCATATTGAGCGCCGCCTTCGAGGTGCAGTAGGGCGCCATGGTCGGAAGACAGCGCAACCCACCGAGCGAGGAGATATTGATGATCGACCCGCCACCGTTTTTAATCATATGCGGGATGGCTGCCTTCATCACCTGAAAGGGACCGATCACATTGACCTCCAGCACGTGGCGAAAGACAGCGGGGTCTACTTCGGTTACCGCGCCGCCAGGGTCGATAGCGGCGCAATTGACGACCACATCGATTTTGCCGCCCCAGGCTACAGTGGCAGCAGCCATGCGCTGCGTATCCGCGACGTTCGTGACGTCGCCGGCGCATGCCATCATAGCGCCCGTTGGCGCCGCCTGCACCACCTTGTCCAGTACGGCTTGGCGCCGGCCCACGATACAGACCTTGGCTCCTTCTGTGACAAACCGCTCTGCCAATGCCCGGCCAATTCCTGTGCCGGCGCCGGTAATGAGGGCTACTTTTCCTTTAAGCTGCATGGCGCTGTCCGTTTCCTTTCTTGTGCGTGTTGCTGGTTTACGGCGGCTCTCCAATTCCTGTGGAGTCTTTGGATGGAGCAATGTGGCGTTTTCTCAAGGGAAAACGCCACTTGACCGCATTGGCTCCGCTCTACACCAATTGGAGAACCGCTATGGCGCGCCTGACGGGTGGAAGCGCTGGCCTTCGGGCTGGTGAATGCAAGTAATCGATGATCCGCGCCAGGTCTCCAAACGACAGAAAACACGCCTGTCCCAGGGTGGAAGCGCCGGACTTCAGCGCGGCGCTTCCACCCCTCGGCCACAGATGCATGATCAGCCGGTCAGAGAACTGGTTGGCTACAGCTGAACCAGAATAGCTGTACCCAATGGCACGCCCTCTGAGTGGCTCGCCGCGGCGAGCCGCCTTGCAGACTTTTCGCTTGGGCACGTGAATTCTGGTTCTGCTCTAGGTGGATGCCACCGTAAAAACATCGTCCTCCTGAATGATCGGGAGCACGTTTGTATAGTTCTTAACGTCGGGGAGCAGAGTGTCACGGTGCTTCGCATCACCTTCCATGAATGCCTTTTCGTCCTCGAACCAGATGTTGAGGGTCGCGATGTAAGGAAGCTTGTCGGAAGTGGGCGACATGATCCCTCTGCGCAACTCGACCCGCTTAATCAGGTTGCCGAAAAGGCCCATGAACAAAGGCATATGATGATTCTTGTAATAGTCGAAGTCGAATTTAACGCCCGGCTCGTTCGGGTACAGGATGGTAAGACATTTCATGATTGTTGCTCCTCTCCTATCAGCTACAAGCTGATGATATGCCTCCCGGCACAGCGGCCGGGCGGGCAGTTAGGTTTCACGGTTTTCCCCAGCAGTTTAACCTGCTACGCCGGTGTGATCCTTGACCCGTGCGATGAAATCGCGGCGGCCTTTTTCGAAGTCCGCCAAGCGCGGGTCGCCCTCACCTTCGGGAAGCGCCTGCACGATCTCTTCCGAGAGCTCCCGCATTTCGTCCCGGAAACCGCTGGCGGTAAACACGTAGAACTCGTTGTTCTCGATCGCCTTGAGGACCATTTCGCCGACTTCCACCGGGTCCTGCCCGGCAGCCTGGGTCACCGCCTTCACCCCGGCCCAACCCTCCTGAGTAAAGCCGCTGTTCTTGGCGAGTTCCGGTGGACGCGTCTTATAGCTCTCGCCTAACCCCGTCTTTACGACCCCAGGACATAACATGGTCACGCCAATGTTGTGCTCGAACAGGGAGTAGCGGAGGGCCTCGGTCAGGCCGCGCACGGCAAACTTGGAGGTGACGTAGACCGTCGATCCCGGCCCCACGAAGAAAGCATTCATGGAGGCGGTGTTCACCACGTGGCCGCCTTCGCCGTGTTTCTTGATTCTGGGGACAAAGGTTTGCACCCCGTTGATCACGCCCCCGGCGTTGACTGCCATGAGCCAGTCGAAGTCTTCGTAGGTAGGGTCGCCCCCGGTCTCAATGGCGATAACACCTGCGTTGTTGCACACCACGTGCACCTTGCCGAAAACCCGCTCCACTTCGTCTGCGGCGCGCTTCATGGCCTCCCGGTCTGTGACGTTTAGCTGAATGGCGTGAACGTCACGGCTTCCGCCAAACCCAGCCATAGCCTGGTCGAGCAAACCCTGCTGGACATCGGCAATGGCCACTTTCATTCCCGCCTTCACAAATGCCTTGGCCATTCCCAGGCCGATGCCTCCACCGGCGCCAGTAATGAAGGCTACCTTTCCCTCAACGTGCTCCATAAGTATCTCCTCTCCAATGTTGAATAAGTTCCTAAGACTCAGAAGTTCGGGGCGACGGATAAATCATCGCCGCCCTGCTGTTTGTGACGCCGTCGGTTCAGTTGATCTGGTTTGCAGCTACGCGGGCTTTCTTCAGCCCCTCGCGCCGTCTTTGTTCGAACTGGAGACGAGCTTCAGGGCCTCTATCGGTGGGCAATGACTCAAGAACCTCATCGAAAAGATCCTGGACCATCGAAAAAGGATCGGGATGGTTGGCTTGCGGCGCCGGGGGGTCAGGCGCCGCTGAGTGCATAATTCAGGTGTCAAGGGTCTAGAAGATGAACTTCAGTGCAAACTGGATCTGTCGCGACGAAATGGCTGTGCTTCCCAGTTTCGAACCTCCAGTAGCTACGGAGCTATAGGCATAACAAACTCCGTACGTCTGGCAAATACTGCCACCAGGCTCGTAATCGGCCGGACTGTTCGGAATTGATACCGGGCATCCCAACCCCAGTGAACTCGGCGGTGCTCGCCGGGTTGGAAAGTCGGGGTGATTGGAATGTTGAAAAATTCCGCCCGGAACTGTGACCGACAGCCGTTCCGTCAGCTTGGTGTTCTTGATTACAGAGAAATCCAGATCCATGAAGCCCGGGCCGACCACCGAATCTCGAGGAGCATCGCCTAGCGTGCCATAGGCCGGTAGGGCATAGCATTCCGGGTTTACCACTGTGCGACTTGCCCCAGTTTTTGGTTGCAACCCGGCACTAAGTTCGGCCGGTCATTCTCGATGCCGATGCCATAGTCTAGCCATGCCGCCACTGGGGAAGCCGGTTACCGGGGTCATGGGCAGTCCGTTGCTGGCGCTGAAGATCGGGGCGACCTGCCAGCCGTTCACCAGCCGGTTGCCTTGAACGGGCAGGGCATAGATGGCGTTGACACGGAAGACTTGGGGAACATTAAAGGTGCAATGCCCCCGGTCATAGCTGCCGTTCCACGGATCCGCCCATTCGTTGGAACCTTCGAAGCCGGAAGTGGCGGAACCGTCGTCCAAGCACTTTGACCAGGTGTAAGCCACTTGCCCACTCAGCCGGCTGCTGAACTGCCGATTGAGCTGAGCTTGCAGGGAGTTATAGCTCGAATGCGGATTGGGCGTGGCCGAAGTCAAGCTGGCTAGGTTCGGATTGGACCGTATGCCAACAAAGGTATTGGTCAATGAGCCCGGCGGCCCAGAGGCGGTGGGGCTGTAGCCCGGATTCGGCTGGCCGAGGGGATTGGTCTCCTCGCTCTGGTACATGGGGGAATTGGCCTCCCGCTCCGAGAACAGGTGAACCCCCGCCGACCCGACGTAACCGATGGAGAAGACCATGCCGGCGCCCAACTCTTGCTGGATGGTCAGGTTATATTGCATCTCATAGGGAGTATTGTGGGTGTCGTAGTCCATGCCGGCATTCGCCGGGACGTATGGCCCCGTGCCGATCGCTGGGGCAGTGGGGAAGTTAAGTAGGGGAGTGCCGGGGGCACCGACGCCGGTGAAATTTCTATGTCCAAGGTGGGCGCCTGCCCGGAAAAGTCAAGGTAATAGGTGCGAGCCTGGATGGGCTCGTGGAAGATGCCGAAGCCTGCACGTAGCGCGGTCTTGTGGTTGCCGAAGAGATCCCAGGCCAGACCGACGCGTGGATCGAAATTCTTCAGGCTGGGATTGGCCGGAAAGACGTGAGGAACCTCGCTAAAGCCGGTCGAAGTTAGGGGGTTGGTAATCCCGTAAAATGGTGTTCCCCCGGCAGCCACGGGGTTGCTGATGTATTCCCAGCGCACGCCCAGGTTCGCGGTCAGCTTGCGGGATACCTTCCAGGTCGTCCTGGACGTAGGGAGTAAAATCGATTTCACGGAAGTAGTATCGCATATCGAAGGGAACGGGACTGGCGTTGAGGATAGGAACCGTACTATTCGGCCCTATCGTCCCCAAATAGATGAACGCTTTGGACTCATCGAACCCCTGCCAGTTGCCAAATATCCAAAAACCACTCGGGCCCAGGGTGCCGAAGGAGGTGCTCTGTTGCCTGACCATGGCAGCGCCGAACGTGATGGCTGTGCGCTCCTTTGGACAGGAACACGTCGTCGCTCACATTAAACTTGTTCTGCACGAGGTCGAACGGATCGGAGGGGGATCCGCCAATCGACCCGGCGGGCAGGTCCAGGTAAGTATCCCATCTGCTCGACCCCATTAAGTCAAGCGCCGGGTGTTTGATGGGGAGCGTCCCATCCTCTTTGGTTTCGGTGACGCCAAAACGTAAGGCGTTTAACATGGCGGGGGAGAAGGTCCGCCGCTCCTCGATGCTGTAGTACTGATTGGCGGTTTGGTCCGCTTCCGGATAGCCCGGCAGCAGGGGGAGGGATACGGAATGGTCTGGTTCGCCCGGTCGATCACATAACGGGCAAAGAGGGTGTCTTTCGGGCTTATGGTATAGTCAACGCGGCCCAGTACATAGTTCTCGCTGACTGGCCAGTTGCTTTCCGAGCAATAGTACCCAACATCTGCCGTGGAAGCGTACGGCGCCGTGCAGGTAGGCTGCGCCTCAGGGAAGAGAGCCATGATCCCCGCCATGCCCGGATTGAGGTACGATGGGCCGGTCGGAGCGCCGTTTGCGTAGTTCACTGCTCCATCGGCCGCGTTTTGAATGTACCCTTCTTTGAGCAAGTCCGACGGCACCTGTGCATACTCGGTTATTCCGGTCCCGGCCCGTAACCCCTCGTAATTGACGAAGAAGAAGAGCTTGTTGTTCTTGATCGGCCCGCCCAGGGTGCCGCCGAACTGGTTCCGCTTGAACGGCGGTATGCGAGTGCCGGCGAGGTCAAAGTAGTTTTTGGCATCCAGCGCGCTGTTGCGAAGAAACTCATAAGCCGAGCCGTGCAGGGTGTTGGTGCCCGACTTGCTCACCGCATTGATGGCCGAGCCGTTCCCGCCAAATTGGGCGCTGTAGGTGTTGGTCAGCACGTTGAATTCCTGAAGGGCATCGATGCCCAGCGAGCTGCCGGTGACACCCGACCCGGTGCCGTGTTGAAAGAAGTCGGTGATATCCTGACCGTCCAGCAGGAAAGACTGCCCCTCCGGTCGGGAACCGGAGACGGAATAATTGTTTTGTTCCCCGTAGTAGGAGTTCGAGGCGCCGCCTCCGTTCGTGACCACGAATACGGTATTCACGCCAGCCGACAAGGTCAGCAACTGTTCGTAGTTGCGGCCGTTGAGCGGCAGGTCCTCCATCTGCCCGGGTGCGACCAGAGAGGAGACCGAAGCGGACTGCGTCTCAACCTGGGAAACTTGGCCATTAACCTCGACTACCGCATTCCGCCTTACCGACCGGCAGCGTGAAGTCAGCAATCGCATGCATGCCGACCGTCAACGTAATTCCGGTGTGCACAACCTTCTGAAAACCCGCTTTGGTGGCCGTCAGTTCGTATTCACCCACCGGCAGTTCCGGAATAGTATAACGCCCTTGAGAATTTGTTATCTCCGCCGGATAGGTGACTCCAGTTCCGGCATTCTTCGCCTGGATCTTGGCTCCAACCACAACCGCTCCCGTGGTGTCCATGGCAGTACCTGTGATGGTGGCCTTATCCACCGATTGTGCATGCAGCAGCGCGATGCTCATGGTGCCGACAAACATGGCCAGCGCCCCAAATAAGACTTGCCTTGTCATTTTTTGCATTACTGTTCCTCCTCCTCGACGCTTCGAAGTCCCACGATGCCATGCACTACACGCCCAACATGGCACAACTCTCTGGCGCTCTATCCCTCGGTCGATGGCAAGTCCTTCGGATGCTGTCCACTGCCTCTGCCTTATTCGCCAAGGCATGACTTTCGGGCTGGGTTTCCTTGGTAACAGCCGTGATACCCCATGATCATCATCGGCCTTTGATTCTGCCCGCTCCGTTGACTTACCCCTAAATGCTTCCTGCACCGACTGCCGTTTGTAATACACGTAAAGTCGCTGCCGATTGGAATAGGTGTCGAGAATTAAGAGAAGTGTAGCCCCGACGCTTGGAGGCCTTCTTTCGTGGCAGCGCATAAATCCTTATTCGGCAGAGAACAGCATGGCTTTCGGACTCGAATCTGCACAGCACGGCGAGAGACTTCCCTAAGGAGCGTACGAACATTGATGCACACGTCCACGGAGTGTATCGTTATGCCATGACGGATGTGCAGGGAGCAATCATCAGGCGGAAGGTGACAACCGGCAACCCTTTTGATCCAGAACTATTCCGGCCGGAAGCAATTGCAGAGGAAACGCACGCTTTCAATCAGAACCTGATTGAGCAGGCGAGCCGTATCGCGAACTGGTGGGAAGTAGGCGCACCAGCCTATCGGGAGGCCGAAGCGCGGGGTGAGCCGCCGTTTATATTTGCTCCGAAGTTAGAGCGGGCCCGGACCCTGCGCATCGCGGGCCAGGGGGGGCACGAGGTAGAACTTCGGGTTATAGCGCCCGAGCGGCCCCGGGGGGTTTATATGCATATCCATCCTGGTGGAGTAACGCTGGGCGGAGCAGACCAACATGACCCTATGCTGGAGCGTATCGCCCAGAACACGGGACTGGCTTGCGTCAGCGTCCAATACCGACTGGCCCCGGAGCATCCTTACCCTGCGGCCTGGGACGACTGTGAGTCGGCAGCGCACTGGCTCGCGCGCAATGCTCAAGCCGAATTTGGCTCCGACGTGCTGACCATCGGCGGCGAGTCGGCGGGTGGTACCCTCACCGCAGCTACCGTGCTTCGTATGCGCGACCGCCACGGCTTCACGGGCTTTCGGGCCGTGAATCTCGTGTACGGCTGCTTTGACACCTCCATGACTCCCAGCCAACGCCTGGCCGGCAACGAGCCGCGCCTGGTCATTCGGACCATAGATCTCGAGAAGTTTTTTGACGCCTATGCGCCCCCACCTCTGGACCGTCGGCACCCTGATATCTCACCGCTATACGCGGACCTGCATGACCTTCCTCCTGCGCTGTTCACCGTCGGCACGTCCGATCCACTCCTGGACGACTCGCTGTTCATGTACGCTCGCTGGATCGCTGCCGGAAACGAGGCGGAGTTGGCCATTTATCCGGGCTGCCCACATGCTTTCACATTATTCCCGATGGCACTGGGTAGCGAGGCCAACAAACGCTGCGATCATTTCCTCTGGAATGCCGTAGGCTGAGCGCTGGCCGAGACGCCAATGCTGCGAGGCAGGCGCCTGGGCGCGCGTGCCGAGGTAGTTCTTTCCCCGGCTGCCCCATGCGGATGGGTAGGCCCTTCTTGCGGAGGCATTGCCACGTGCCAGGTGGTTCGGGTGTCGCCGCCCACGGAGGACGGGCACAAAGAACAACCGCCAGTTGCCTGCTTTCCAGGAAGTCAAGGCGAAGGCCAAAGCGGTTGGGAAGCTTTGTTTCAGAATCTTTATCGCCGCGTTTAAGGAAACCTAAGGCAACCAAAGGCAACCCCGCGCGTGCCGCGTCAAGCCACTAAGAATGAAACCCTACGTCAGCTTGTAGAGACATTTTGAAATGTAACCCTGAGCCCGAGAAAGGGGGTCTGGGAGCAGGGCAATCGCATTTCAAAACATCTCCAGTAGCCGGTAGAGGAAGTCGTCGTCCCAGCCGGCGCGTTTGAACTTTCCGCGCAGAGAGCCTTTTGAGCCTTCTTTTTGCATGGCGTTGATGGCCATATGACGCAGCACAGCCAAGTTCTCTGGGCCGTGGCCGATGCGAGTTCGGTCCTGGTCTTCGTTCATGACTACATCCAATCGCCAGTGCAGGCTGTTTTCCACGCCCCAGTGCTGGCGCGCCACTTCGTTGAGCCGCTCTGGCGTAAGAGCCGTGCTGAGCAGGTAATAGGCAGTTTCGCTGCTCAGTTTCTCGGACGTCTCCCGCACCCGGAGCACCTTGCCAACAGCCTTCAGTCCGGGCCATTGATGCTGCTCATTGAGCCATTTCACCTCGGTGGAGACGGTAGCGGTGCGCGTTTCGATCCGTCCATGATCGGCTTCGACTACCGGCAGCATCGTGCTCTGACTTGCTTGTGGATCGTTGAGCAGCAGCACCACATCGTTGTACAGGCTCTCCTGATTGGCCTTCAGCGCCAGCGCATAATCGCCTTCCTGCTCCACGATCTGCGCAGCAATCGCACGTTGGCAGTTCAGCGCATCGGTAGTAACGATGGTGCCTTTCAGCGTCAGCATCCGTAGTAGCTTGGGCACGGCCGTGATCTCGTTCGACTTGGCATCGGTAGCGATTTGACCCAGCACCAACCGCTGTTCCGAGCCCCAGGCAGAGACCATATGCAACGCGGACTTGCCACTGGCGCGGTCAAACGAGCGCCGCGCCACCTTGCCGTCAATCGCCACTACACCCGTGCACTGGACCGCAAACTCCGCCATGAAACGTTGAAAGGAAGAGCGAAATTGCTCCGGATCGAGATTGCGAAACAGGCGGCTGAAGGTGTCATGGCTGGGCAGTCCGTTTGCCAACTGCAGAATGCTGCGTAAAAATGGCTCTTTGGCCGCGGCAAACAATGCCATGTCCACTGCGCCTTGGCCGCCGCAAAGAACACAGCACAACGCAATCACAAGCAACTCATGCAAATCGTGCAGCCGCGCATTGCCTTGGCGAGGATCTTCAAGACCCTCCCAGCACGATGCAAATTGTTCCAGAGTTTCAACTTCCGCTCGACCCATGTTGATCCACCCCCTTGTGAATCAACTTCTCCCACCAGCTCGCCTTCGCGGAAGTCCCTAGAAGCAGTCTCGTGGATGAACCGAATGAATTAACGTCAGCCGTAAGTCGTTGAATCACTGTCGAACTCTTCGTTTCAGTTCTTGAGCGCCGTGTATTTTATGTTTTCACTCGCGCTCATTTACAACGACTTGCAACTTGGTTGTCGAATTTGATTCATCCATGAGAGTGCTTCTAGGATGGTTCACTCCGGATTTCAAATGCGATTGCCCTGACGGCGTGATACAGGAGCTTGACATCGCTTCTAGGCGGGCGTAGATTGTGCGATGTATCACATCCGAGATCGAAGTTGATGGCCTATGGGTTATTTGGAATTCATCTCGACTGAGGCGGCCAAACCGTGGCAACGGCTCAGCATGTTTAAGGAAGCCATGTTGAGTGTGCTCGGCATTGAACCCAGTATCATCAGCACCGCCCCGTTTGTAGCCAGCTTTGAATACGCCAACTTCGGGGGGGGCGCTTTTTGCCGGTTCAAAGCAAAGGGCGGACACCAGCTTGCCCGCAATGCGAGCAGACGTGACGCCGATTACGTGAGAATCGTCCTGCAGATCAAAGGTTCATCGCATTTCCAGCAGTGCGGCCGCGGTGTGACCCTGGCTCCGCGGCAATGGAGCATCTATGAGATGGGTGCAGCCGATACCGTTCGTGTTCCGGTCGGAGTGGAAGGTCTGTTGTTGGTGCTCCCGCGCGACCGGATCGCCAGCAAGTGCTATGAACTCAATCAACTGACGGTACGTCCGCTTTCCGGCACTGTGGGAATCGGAAAACTGGCGTGGGATTGTATCTACTCAACGTTTGAGCAGATTCTCGAGTCTGGATCCGCGATCTGAATTTGAGATCGTCGATACCATTTCCCATCTGGTGCGCCTGACCCTGCAGGAATCTTCTGGGTGTGCCGCGGAAGCGTCCGCAGATCGAATCAAGCGCTACGTTTTGGAACACTTGCGCGAGCCAGAGCTGAGTCTGGATCAAATCGCGGCGGCGCTGAGTTGCTCCAAGCGTTATTTGCACAAGGCGTTTCAGGGTGAGGGAGTATCGATCTCCGAGCACATCTGGCAGGTGCGACTGGACCGTTGCCGTACCGAGATCCTCAATCGGAAATGCCCGACCAAATCCATCACGGACATTGCATTTTCCTGGGGCTTCAACAGCTCGGCGCATTTCAGCACGGCCTTCAAGGAACGATTTGGCGCCCCCCCTACCGCTTACCGAAGAGACGAGCAATTCCGGCTGTCGGCAGTGAGTGGGCCACGCTCTGCTGGAGACGCAAACCAAGGATCTTGTCAGACCGCAGGCTCAACGATCCAGTAAAATCCAAAAAGTCGATCTGATTGAAGACGGGGGGCGCGCCAAGCGCTCTCAGGCAGTTGTGCCTCGCCAAAATTCCATCTGGAAGAACACGAGCTTGAGTCTCGGACCTTGTGCTCGTTTTGGCAGTAGTTTTTCGCTGGGAAGGCTTCGTTTTGTGACCGCAAAGCGCACAAAGCAGCCTGGCAAGCATGCCTCACTCGCATTTCATCTTCAGCTTCGACGAGAGATTCTTGCGACAACAACTCAGGCTGCCCGATGGTAGCGATGA
Organism: uncultured Acidobacteriota bacterium; assembly: GCA_963786565.1. Taxonomy (GTDB): domain Bacteria; phylum Acidobacteriota; class Terriglobia; order Terriglobales; family Acidobacteriaceae; genus Telmatobacter. The sequence goes on from CAWAZR010000001.1 coordinate 22,511, forward strand.
TGCAGCCCGCCGAGTCTCGGCATCGCTATGACTCCTCCGCCCACACGAGGTACTTTTTCTGGCTCACGACCCGCAGGCGTTCCCTTTGCCAGCGCAAGATGCGTTCGATCCTCATGGTAGTAACAGACGTATTCGTTCATAAGACGTTTCAATTGCCGCTCGTCAAAAACGATCACTTGATCGAGCAGGTCGTGGCGAGAGTGCAAGAGACGAACCGGCAAGACGGATAAGAGCCTCAACCAGAGCAGCATCAGGCCAGTTTTACATGGGACAGACCGAGTCGTGTGTACCGGCCATCTGCTTGATTTGAAAGCAGATCCCTATTTTGGCGAGCCACAGGTGCACCCACAACATCTAATCAAGTACATCTTCAGATTCCTAGCTGCACCCGCTCGTTGACCCGCAGCTCATGCAGCGGTAGCAACTGCCGTTGCGCACCATGATGGCGCCGCACACATTGCAACTCGGCGCGTCGCCCATGTCGTACATCTCGCGCATGGCGTCGGCCGCGTGATACAGCCCGCGGTCCTGCAGGCTGGGCATGTGCTCGGGGTTCGCCGCCTGCGTTTGCCGCGGCTGCGCTTCTGGCGCAATGCCGCCGCCCGCACGCCCGCTCATCTGGTTCAGCCGCTTGGCCACTTCCTCGGCCAGGCGCGCCATGTGCTGCTGCGTCGCGGCCGGGTCTTCCTCGTCGGGATCGCTCTCAGGAAGCAGGCTGGGCGAGGCCGGCAGTTGCGGCGCCTTGGGAGCCAGCCCTGCGAACAGCGTCAACTGCTCGCCCGAAAGAAAGCGCAGATTGAGCCAGCGGAAGATGTAGTCCATCAGGCTCTTGGCGTAGCCGATCTGCTCGTTGCCCGTCCAGCCCGAAGGCTCGAAGCGCGTGTGCGCGAACTTTTCGCACAGCACCTTCAGCGGCACGCCGTGCTGCAAGGCAAGCGAGACCGAAGTGGCGAAGGCATCCATCAGGCCTGAGACCGTCGATCCCTCCTTGGCCATGCGGATGAAGATTTCGCCCGGCTGGCCGTCTGGGTAGAGACCGACGGTGATGTAGCCCTCGTGGCCGGCGATGGAGAACTTGTGCGTGACGGACGCGCGCTCCTCCGGCAGCCGGTGGCGCACCGCGCGCGGCGGCGCGTTCAGGTCCTGCTCGTTGGCTTTGGCCAGGATCGCTGGCGGCGTCGAGCGACGGCGCAGCCGTCAGCACCGGCACTGCCGCGGCCGTGGCAATCTCCTCGAGCGCCTTCTGGAAAGCCTGCGCGGCGGCGAGCAACTGCTTCGCGCTCACCTCCAGCTTGTCGGCGCCGTGTGCCTCCAGCGTTTTCAGGTCGGCTTCGGCGGCGGGCTGCGACGCGGCCAGATGGCCCAGCAGGCGGCTGCCCGCTGCGTCCAGCGCCGAAGGCTCCTTCTTCGCGTCCATGCTGGTGTTCAGCGGCTGCGTGCCCTTCGATCCGTCGCGGTAAATCGCCACGGCCTTGATGCCCTGCCGCCAGCTCTCCGCGTAGGCCTCGGCCACTTCGTCCACGCTGGCCTCGTGCGGCAGGTTCACGGTCTTCGAGATCGCGCCCGAAAGGAACGGCTGCGCCGCCGCCATCATCTTGATGTGCCCCATGTAGTGGATAGACCGCGTGCCCTTGGCCGGCTTGAACCTGCAATCGAACACCGCCAGATGCTCCGGCAGGATGCCCGGCGCGCCTTCGATGGTGCCCGTCGCGTCGATGTAGCTGACGATGGCGTTCACTTCGTCCACGCTGTAGCCCAGCTTGAACAGCGCCGGCGCCACCGTTTGATTGACGATCTTGATCATGCCGCCGCCCACCAGCTTCTTGTACTTCACCAGCGCCAGGTCGGGCTCAATGCCGGTGGTGTCGCAGTCCATCATGAAGCCGATGGTGCCCGTGGGCGCCAGCACCGTGACCTGCGAGTTGCGATAGCCGTGGCGCTCGCCGTAAAGCAGCGCCATGTCCCAGCACTCGCGGCTGGCGTCGATCAGCGCGTCGAGTTGCGGCACCGTGAACGGCTCGGTCGCCGCGGCGTCCGCGACTTGCCGATGTTGTTCACTTCGGCGCGGTGCATGCGGATTACGTCAAGAAACGGCTCGCGGTTGACGTAGAACCCGGGGCAGGCTCCGCCCTGGTGCTCTACCGATGCGGTCAGCGGCGTGGCCGAAGCCAGCGGCGGGCACTGCGCGGCAATGATGGCCGACTGCAGATACGCCTGGCCGCACATGATCGCGGTCATGCCGGCAGCCAGATCGCGCCCGGCTTCGGAATCGTAAGGCAGGCCGAACGACATCAGCAGCGCGCCCAGGTTGGCGTAGCCCAGCCCCAGCGGCCGGTAGTCGTGCGAGTTGCGCGCGATGGCCTCCGTCGGGTAGCCCGAGTTGTCCACCAGGATCTCCATGGCCGTGATCATCACCGAGATGGCATGCCGGTAGGCCGGGATGTCGAACGTTCCCGCCGGCGTGACAAACCGCATCAGATTCAGGCTGGCCAGGTTGCAGGCCGAGTTATCCAGGAACATGTACTCGCTGCATGGATTCGAAGCGTTGATGCGCGCCGTGTTCTTGCTCGTGTGCCACTTGTTGATGGTGGTGTCGAACTGCATGCCCGGATCGCCGCACAGCCACGTGGACTCGGCGATCTTTCTCATGATCTCGCGCGCTTTGTAGGTCTTTACCGGCTCGTGGCCCTTCACCGTATAGGTGGTGAAGTCGCCGTCGGCCTCGTAGGCGCGCATAAACTCGTCACTGACCCGAACCGAATTGTTGGCGTTCTGGAAGAAGATCGACGAAAAGGCCTCGGAGTCCGGCCCCGATCCGTCGTAGCCCGCCTTGATGAGCGTGAAGGCCTTGGCTTCTTCCTTGGCCTTGCACTCGATAAACTCCACGATGTCGGGGTGGTCCACATTCAGGATCACCATCTTGGCCGCGCGGCGCGTCTTGCCGCCGCTCTTGATGACACCGGCAAAGGCGTCGAACCCGCGCATGAAGCTCAGCGGTCCGCTCGCCTGCCCGCCGCCCGACAGCAGCTCCATCGACCCGCGCAGCGACGACAGATTCGTCCCCGTTCCCGAGCCCCACTTGAAGAGCATTCCCTCGGTCTTGGCCAGCGTCAGAATCGAGTCCAGCGAGTCGTCGACCGCGTTGATGAAGCAGGCCGAGCACTGCGGATTCCTGTAGCCCGAGGCCGAGTACTGCACGCCGCCCGTCACCGGATCCCAGTGCCAGTTCTGCCCGTCCGCCTCCGGCTCCAGCCGGTCGCAGCCCACGTTGAACCATACCGGCGAGTTGAACGCCGCCTTCTGCGTCAGCAGCATGTGCGCCAGCTCGTCGTGGAAGATGGCGGCATCCACATGGGTGGCAAAGTAGCCGCCGGCCAGGCCCCAGTCGCGGATAGTCTCCGCCACGCGGCCCACCAGTTGCCGCACGCCGGTCTCGCGCTCCGGCGTGCCCATCTGCCCGTGCAGGTATTTCGAGGCGACGATATTGGTGGCCGTCATCGACCAGTCCGCCGGCACCTCCACGTCCTTCTGCTCGAAGATCGTGTTGCCCTTGGTGTCGGTAATCGAGGCGGTCCGCCGCTCCCACTGCGAACTCGTCGTAGGGCGAAACGCCTTCTGTGGAAAAGCGCCGGGCAAAGGTCAGGCCCTGCTGGGTGCGCGCGGCGGCCTGGAAAGCAGCACTCGAAGTCTGTAGTTGAGCCTCGTTCATCTTAGGTCCCTCCATAGAGCAAAATCGGTGAAAATAGCCATCCATCCGGCGCAAGTGCCGGTCAGCGAGATAGCCTGCAACTTCTTGAAAACGAACGGAAAACTGGGATTAGAAAAATACCGCGTTTCGCAGAGCTTTCAGCGGCCCGCCGGCGCTTCCGGCATCCTCCTCGTTACCTTGGCCCTCGAACCGCCTGCCAGGCTGCATTCATTGCCGCGAATGCCCTCCTGCCAGACGCTCAAAATGAGCACCTGAATTCCTGGAATCGCTCGCATTTGCGCCGTTTTTCTTAACAGTCCGTTTACAGCCGCAGATGAAAAAATACCGCTGTCCATGGTGCGTGTCAATAGAAAACCACAACATCTTGTATTTTGTTGTCATTTCGGGCACCAGCTCTCTAAACACCGCCATTTGCCTGTGGAAAGCCTCAAACAGCCTTGCGCGGCGCGGGTTTGCGCGGTCTACAGCAGAGCCAGAATGGCCTTTCCCAATGGCACGTCCTCCCAGTGGCTTTTTCCTCAAGAAAAAGCCACCCTGCAGACTCTTCCCCGGGGCACGTGAATTCTGGCTCTGCTCAAATTTGCCCAAAAATCAGGGCAAACCCAAAAGCTTGGCCCGATTCCCTTACCACCGTCTAAGCGTAGCCCGATGCCGGGTCCCGCACAAGGCGCAGGAGTGGTGCAGTTGGCCGGCTAAGCTGTGCGAGTTGTGGAGATCGGGGGCGGGAATCGCAGCAACAAGAAGGATGAGGAGCAGGATGCGGGGAAGTCGCATGGTGGAAGGATAATCCGCGGTTGGGGGCGGGGCAAAGGTTCTTGTCGAGGAGGGCGGGTTCTATTTCTGACGCAAGGTCCGGGCCCTTGCTCTCCCATCCACGACACAGTGAGGAAGCGTCATGGATGGGGCAAATCAACTTCGTCGCTAGCAAGGCTTGCCGATTTGGATTTCTGCTTTAAAAGGAACCTCTATTGGCCGGCGGCCTTGAAGATCTTAGTCAGAGCGCTGCCTAAATCCAGACCCAGTCCTAATCGATAGAAGTCACGATTGGGCTGCGTCAAAGGTAAGACCCATGTGGTGCTCGACGGCACCGCAATCGTGGCCGGAGGAGTCGGCGACGAGGCCACTATTGTTGCCGGTTGCAGGATCAGAGGAGAAAAATTCTGATTTCTCGTAAACCGTATCGCCGCAGAGCCGAAAAAGTACACACTCGTCTTCGGAATCGGGAAGTTGACGTCGGATTTGGCGACGAAGTGCCGCAGTATTCCTCCTGTGATCGCCTGATCCTGTCCAAAAGTAAAATCTACGATCCCGCGGGAACAAACCCCAACATTGGGTGCCGAAGAAGTTCCGCAAAACGCAGTGCCTGGCGCGTTAAAGCGTGTAATCAGCCGAATCCCCGCCGCGTACTTCAGTAGAAAACTGTTTCGGTCCTCGGGCGCAAAGGCTATATCCGTTTGCGCCGTACCCGACACCAATGTTGTCCCCGCTGAAGATGTGGTCGTAACAGGCCGGTTATTGATGATGCAATACGGACCAGCACTCGTTGTTGTTGCGGTCCCGCTCGTAGGTGTTACGGTTGTTGTGATATATGGACTACTTGGCTGAGCAGGCAAGCTGGAAGAGCCCGCGCTGGAAGGAAACCGGCTGATCAATTGGCTGCACTCATTGGTACCCCACGCCGGCACAACGTACGCCGTAGTTGCATGCTGCGCGCTGAGCGGCGTCGTCGCGCCGAACGCCACAATCGCGCCGAGCGTGAACTGCCCTGACCCGGGATTATCCGAGTTTGGATGGAACCAGTCGTACTCGTATCCGACGGCGTAATCCAGCGCAGTGCCCACCTGAGGAAGCCCCGAAGATGAAGAGGAACCCGTCGCGGTCGTGAACGCCGCTACCACATTATTGGTGTTATTCGCATTCGCGGCACCGAGAAACCGGACCAGTGACCACACGCTACCAGTGCGAACATTCCAGGGCCCGCGCACGAACAGACTCACTAGCGCATTCGTCTCCGAGTCCTGAGCGCTCAAGGAGGACTCTTCAGCGCCGCCCATCAAGGTATACTGCCAGTCGCAGTCGTTGAATTGGTATTGGCAAAGGTCATCGTACGGCTTCTTCTTCTTCCCTCCCGCACTGGCCGTCAGGCCTACCAGCGGAAGCGAAACCGAGTCTTCGACGTCAACGATGAGGTAGGCCTTCTGATCCTGCTTTGCCGCGTCCGTGTAGTCGATCTCATAGTTGAAGCTCTTGTTTGCGCCAGATGCCTGCGCACCCGAGGTAGTTGTGAAGGTATACACCCCGCCCGCGTTCTTTTCAGCAAATCCCCACGGCGAAATATCTTGCGTGCTCCCTGTCGTCCCCGTAGCTCCCGCGGGCAACTGGGCCACGATGCTCCCTATCGCCCCGGTCATCACCGTCACTGTGTTTTGTCCAGGCGCCAGGGTCACCTTAATGGGATTCTGAATGGTCACAGGGAGCGTGGCTGTATAGTTGACGCTTGTCTTTGTATCCTCGATGTTTATCGTGTATTTCTTGGATCCGGCCTGATTGGGTCCGAAATTGCCCGTCACCACGCCGGTGCTTGAAACTGAGACCGTGCCGGGAAGACTGGTGGGAAGGCCTTCGACCTTCGAGTAGGACAGGGGCCCAAGGCCAGCCTTGTCAGGCGCGCTGAGGTCCAACTGAATCCCACCAGCCGGCAATCCCTCAGTCGTGAAAAGGGAGACGGGAGGCGCTGCCGAAGCTGCCGCCGCGGGTGCCGTAGCGACCGGTGCTGGAGGAGGCACCGCGGGTGGCAGTGGCGCGTCCGCGACGATGACAGAATTGGACCGCGCCAGAATAGGGATGGGCGCGGGGCCACCCGATAATGTTTCGACTGCGCACAGAGTGCCCTTGCTTTTTGCCGGGCCCGCCAGCAAAACGACAACTTTGTTGCCCGACCCATCGACGAGGTCCGGAATCGTTGCATCGTCCAATTCCGCTGCCCCTGCGGCTGGCGGGCAGCTCGCGTAGATTTTTACGGTCGCCGAATATCCCGCTGGCGGGGGGATTGGATTTACCAGGACGCTAGCGTTCCCTGCCGTTACCGGATCGACCGAAATCGCAGGCGCAGCGGGCCGCTGAGCTGGGTCGGCAGCGGCCCCAGGCATCTTTACCTGGGCGAGCACGCCGGCGGGGCTAAACGTCTCCGTCACGCAAACAAGCTGTCCCAAAGCCAGGGGCTGGGCGAGTTGCAAGGCCATGGGGCTTGCGCCGTTTATTACGTCGTGCTGCGTTCCAGGCATCAGCAACGATTTGTCCGTCGGGGCGCATGTGGCGGACACGTCTAGCGACGCCTTGATTCCAGCGGGAGGCGCGGTTGGGGTTACCTTGAGCGTCTGATCTCCACCGAATGGCTGGTTGAGTTGCGCGAAGGCTGGAAAAGCCGACCATACAACTATTGAAACCGCTAGGGACAAAACCCTTTTGCTCGTAACCAAGGCAAACCTCCTTCAAGGCCTCAATGATCGGCCCTGCGCGAGACACACGATCGGTTGCGCGTCCGGAACCGGAATCCTCGTTAAGTACAAATTTGGAATATGGGAAGCCCGTGGCCCTGTACAGACAGCAGTATCTGCGTACCCGGTGAATTGGGGTTGGCTGGAGCATAGCTCCCTTTTCGCTCAACGCAAGTGAAAAGCGCAGACTTCTGAGGAAATCTATATTACGAAAGAAAGGTAGTCGAAAGTAAGTAATCGATGGTTACTAACTTGAAGATAACTACGGCCCCGCGCGCAACCGCACGCGGGGCCGCTTCGATTCAAAACAGAAAAATCAGTTGCTTGCCTTGGTTTCAATCCTCATTCCGTAGAACGATCTCCACACGAAGGTCACCGACACCAGGAAGAATACGACTGCCAGCACGTGTGCGAGCAGCGGATTGCCCGCAGTGAGCGTCACCGCAAGCTCGACAGCAAGCAATCCGAACAACGTCGTGAACTTGATCACCGGGTTCAGGGCCACCGACGAGGTGTCTTTGAACGGATCGCCGACCGTGTCTCCGATTACGGTTGCGTCGTGCAAAGGCGTCCCTTTCTGTTTCAGGTCGACCTCTACAACCTTCTTCGCGTTGTCCCATGCGCCGCCGGCATTGGCCATGAAGATGGCCTGGTACAAGCCGAAGATCGCAATCGAGATCAGATAGCCGATAAAGAAGAACGGCTCAACGAACGCGAACGCAAGCGTGGCGAAGAAGACGGCGAGAAAGATGTTGAACATTCCCTTCTGCGCGTACTTGGTGCAGATTTCGACCACCTTCTTCGAGTCCGCGACCGACGCCTTCTCCACGCCTTCCAGTTTGATGTTCGCCTTGATGAACTCGACCGCGCGGTAAGCGCCGGTGGTGACCGCCTGCGTTGAAGCGCCGGTGAACCAGTAGATCATTGCCCCGCCGGTGATCAACCCCAGCAGGAATGGCGCGTGCAGCAGAGAGAGGTTCTGCTACGTCATGGGTCAGTCCGCCGGTCAGGGCCATGATGATGGAGAAGATCATCGTGGTTGCGCCCACTACGGCGGTGCCGATCAGCACCGGCTTTGCCGAAGCCTTGAAGGTGTTGCCGGCTCCATCGTTGGCTTCAAGCAGGTGCTTGGCGCGTTCGAACTTCACGTCGATGTTGTAGTCCTTCTTCAACTCGGCTTCGATGCCGGGAACGTTTTCGATCAGCGACAGCTCGTAGACCGATTGAGCATTGTCGGTGACCGGCCCGTAGGAATCGACGGCAATCGTCACCGGGCCCATGCCCAGGAAGCCGAACGCGACCAGGCCAAACGCGAAGACGGCTGGAGCCAGCATCAGGTCCCGCCATGGACATGGCCGGTCGAGAAGAAATAGCCCAGGCTCATGAGCGCGACCATGCTAAGTCCCAGCCAGTAGGCCGAAAAATTGCCGGCCACGAATCCCGACAGGATGCCCAGCGAAGCTCCGCCTTCCTGCGCCGATTTGACGACTTCTTGCACGTGCGCCGATTTGGTTGAAGTGAAAACCTTGACCAACTCGGGAATGATCGCGCCCGCCAGGGTTCCGCACGAGATGATCGAAGCCAGCTTCCACCAGAGCGTTCCGTCGCCGAGATCGGGGATCATGCAGTAGGAGACGATGAAGGTCAGGATGATGGAAATGATGGACGTGATCCATACCAGCGAGGTCAATGGCGTCTCAAAGTCCATTTCGTCGGAGTTCGCGTATTTTGCATGGGCGATTGCGCCATTGAGGAAGTACGCGCCCGAGCTGGAGACCAGCATGGCCACGCGCATGACGAAGATCCATACCAGCAGTTGCACTTGCGTGGTGGGGTTCTTGACGGCCAGCAAAATAAATGTGATCAGGGCCACGCCGGTCACGCCGTAGGTCTCGAAGCCGTCGGCGCTCGGGCCCACGGAGTCGCCCGCGTTGTCGCCCGTACAGTCCGCGATGACGCCCGGGTTGCGCGCATCGTCTTCCTTGATCTTGAAGACGATCTTCATCAGGTCGGCGCCAATGTCGGCGATCTTGGTGAAAATGCCGCCGGCAATACGCAGGGCCGCGGCGCCCAGCGATTCGCCGATCGCGAAGCCGATGAAGCATGGGCCCGCATAATCGCGCGGAATGAACAGAAGGATGATGAGCATGATGAGCAGCTCGACCGAGATCAGCATCATGCCGACGCTCATGCCGGCCTTCAGCGGAATCGCATACACCGGATACGGTTTGCCGCGCAATCCCGCGAATGCCGTCCGTGAGTTGGCAAAGGTGTTTACGCGAATTCCGAACCACGCCACCCCGTAGCTGCCCGCGATGCCGACCAGCGAAAACAACAAAATGATCGGCAGCGTAACGCGCAATCGGTTTTCCCGGCACCGGCGCCAGAACGCCGAAGTACAGCGCGATAATGACCGCGATGAAAGCCCAGAGCAGAAGAATGAACTTGCCCTGCGTCACCAGATACGTTTTGCACGTCTCATAGATCATTTCGGAGATTTCGCGCATCGTGCGATGAACCGGCAGGTTCTTCAACTGCATATAGATCGTCAGGCCGAACAACAGGCCGCCGACGCAGAACAGCAATCCCCACATCAGCAGGGCATGTCCGTTCATGCCGAGAAAATCGTCACGCGTCGACAAATCCGGCAGCGTCAGGTTGGCTTCTCCTCCGCCCGCGTGTCGCCGGCTCCGCGTAGGCGAATGTGGGAAGCAGCAGGCCCAGAACGGCCGCCACGGTCTTGTACTTGCGCTTGAAGAAGGCCATAATGAGCGAACTCGCGCTCACAGCCAGAAAGAAACACACACAATACGTTCAGTCACAAATCCTCCCGATTCAATGTTTTGAAGCCGAATGACGGACGACTCCAGAACAGACTTCGCTCAAACACAGGGAAATGCCATGGGAAGGCTATCATCCGGAACAGCGCTGTCGAGTGATTGCTGTCACGAGGCAACAGGATGCTTAAGCGGGCCTTTTTCGCCTTGTTGTCTGGACGCAACCCGCCGCTGGGAGGCGTAAAGTACTCGTCAGGGAGGAATTCGCGCGATTCTATGACCTCTCCTACGCTCCTTACGCCGCGCCAGGCGGCAGAAAAACTCGGCATCAGCTACCCCGCGCTCAAGCACTGGATTCTGGCCGGCCGCATTCAAACCGTCAAAACTCCGGGCGGCCATCACCGCATTCCGCTCGGACGCGTTGGAGAAGTTCCTCCCCGCACGCGCAGCCGCACCCCGGCCCCACACGCGCCGGTACGGCCGCATCAGCGGCCGCAACCAGTTGCTCGGCACGGTCGCCGAAATCGTCATCGACGGCCTGATGGCAAAGGTTGTTCTCTCCATCGGCGATCAGCGCGTCACGGCCATCATCACCGCCGACGCCGTGCGCGAGCTCGACCTCAAACCCGGCGACCCGGCCGTCGCCCTCATCAAAGCCACTGAGGTCATGATCATCCGGCCGTGACGTAGTCCGGACTTCTCCGGCCGCAGCGCCGCTCATTACCGCTCGCTCGCTCCGATCTTCACCCGCTCCACGCTCCCTTGTTCCCTCGCTCCGTTGATCCTCCCGCCTCGCTCTCTCGCATCTGCTGCTCGATTCAATGCGATTCGTCATGTTAAAATCGATCTTAAGTCGTTCTTTCCCCGAAAGAATAGGCTCAATTCTCATTTCAGGAGGAGTCTGTTGAAATATTCCAAAACTCGCTTTCCCCGTTTCCGTTTTGTTGTTAGCCGCAACCCAACTCACCGCCCAAAACCCCACACCCAACCCCCTCCGGCAGCTCCACACACCCCCGACCCCTGCGCGAGCGGCCACGAGATCGCCGCCACCGATTGCGCGCTCACCTGGCACGGCATAACGGTGTACGGCGCCTATGACGTCGGCGCCGGCTGGGTCAGCCACGGCATGCCGACAAGCCCGTATAACTATGAAGGCGAATCTCTGGTGAACCGAAACGGCAGCACCTCGCGATTCCTCGTCGCACCCAACAACCTGTCGCAGACGGGTTTCGGCGTCAGGGGCAAGATAGGCTGATGGCTGGCATGGCTGGTCCGCTGTGTTCAACGCTTCGACCGGCATCAATCCGCAGTCCGGCCAGCTTGCCAACGCGTCCCGCACCCAAATCGATGACAACGGCCTGGCCCGGGGCGAGTATTCCAGGCCATCGACGGCGCGCGCGCGGGCCAACCCTTCAATGACGAATACTATGGCGGTTTATCGTCTGAGAATTTCGGCACGCTGACCTTCGGCCGTCAGCGCTCTCTCGGCACCGATGTGATGCTGCAATACGATCCGGCCAACGGCACCTATGCCTTTTCCTACATCGGGTATAACGGCACCATGGCCGGCGGCGGCGACACCGAGGACACCCGCTGGGACGACGCCGTGAAGTATCGCATCATCCATGGCCCGTTCCATTTCGCCGCGATGGGTAAATTCGCCGACGGTACTGCCGGCTGCTACTCGGCCGCTGCAGCCGCGGGAAACACCTGGACTGCCGACTCCTGCGAGCCGCTAAAGCCGCACAACACCGCCTATGGATTCGACATCGGCGCAGGCAACAAAAGGGTCTCCGGCGATGTCGTCTACCAACGTTACAGCGAGGCGATCAGCATAGTGAATCCCTTGCTCGGGCCCACGAGTCTCAGTAACCCTCTGTCCTCGGGCTATGAGTACACCACCGACAGCATCGATCAAACCTCCATCACCGGGCCCAATGTGATCGATCCCCAAAACACCGTTTATGGCATCGTGACCGACAACAGAGCCATCATGGGCGCTGCCAAGTATACGGGGGAACAATTCAAGTTCTATGTCGGCTACGAATTCATCCGGCAGGCTAACCCCGACAACCCGTTGGGCGTTGGCGCCACTGACCAGGGCGGTTATCTCATGAGCGGCGTCGAAAACACCAACCTCGATTCCACCAAGTTCGTGAATATCTGGTGGACGGGCGTGAAATACTCTTACGACAAAAAGAACGACATCACTCTCTCCTTTTATGAGCAGGTGCAGAACGACTTCCGCCGCAATCCGTCGACCTGCTCGACCAACCCCGCTATCGGTAACATGCGCGCGTCCTGCGCGGGCACCCTCAATGAGGGGTCGCTCTATGGGAATCATCACTTCACCAAGCGTTTCGACGGTTTTGCCGGAGTTGCGTATTCCTGGGTAACCGGCGGTCTGGCTATCGCCATTCCTCACGGCCCCGGCGTCCCCTATCTCCACAACAGCAACTGGGCTCCGACAGTCGGTGGCCGTTTCACCTTCTGATCGTTTCCGCGGTGGGCTCAGTCGAGAGATCCAGAGCGGGCAGCAGCACTGGATCGCTCCGGCGGTCGCCACCACAACTATAGCGGTTCTCCAATTGGTGTAGAGCGAAGCCGATGCGGTCAAGTGGCGTTTTCCGACCCGGCGCCCCCAGCGACAGATTCTCGTCGCTGGGGTGGAAGTAAACGCCACACTGCACGATCTATAGCATTTCTCGGATTGGTATAGAGCAAAGCCACCACTGCCTCATGGATTTTTCCTTAAGAAAAATCCACTTTGCACGCCACCTGGTGACCCTACAGAAATCCGAGAAATGCCGTAATAACTCCACAGGAATTGGAGAACCGCCGTAAGAATGCCCTGGGTAGTAGGTCAGTTTGCGGCGAGGTCGATAGTCAACTAAGGAGTCAGCACTGTTTGCTCAAAAGGACCACCATGCTCTGCAGCATACTGAACCGCCTCGTTGAGCTGCTCCAGCGGAAAACATTTCACATTGAATGGATCGAGATTTAAGAGACGTGCTCGTATTAGGCCTGCGAGTTGCCCAGGGGCATGCCGAGGATACATGAATTGGCCCCGTATCGTAATTGAATTCATCATAACGTGGCCGTACGGGATGGTGATGTCTGCTTGCACGCCTCCCATGAGCACAGCTGTCCCGCCGGACCGGATCGCCATGATGGCAGTCCGCACAGGCGTGAAGGTGCGCACCGGACTCAGCATATCCAGCATGCAATCCGCCAGGCGTCCCGCCGCCCGCTTCAGCATTTCAATATCAGCCGCTTCTTCGCCAGTTAGAACAACCGGACAAACCCGCGGACCCAGTCGATCGACGAGGGCCTGCAGCACATCGCGCTTGCGCCCCGTCGCCACTACGCGTTCTGCGCCCATGGCCAAAGCTACCGCGACTCCGGCACTCCCGAAATGACCGGAACCACCATTGACGATGACCGTCTGGCCCGGCTCCAGTCCTGCGGCAAGCAGCCCGCCATAGGGCACAAGCAGCGTATTCAACCAGGTCAGTTTCGGTGCGTCCTCTGGCGCAAAGCCCCTGAGAGCGGCCGCATTTTCCAGTGGCAAGAGCATTCGTTCTGCAAAAGCGCCGTGTCGAAAATGCGCCTGCAGGCGCTGTGCCCCCGGGCCAGGGGCGAGGAGGCCTTGTAGCATTACATCAGGGGTGAGCACGTCGTCCCGAGAACGCACTGATGGATCGCAGAACACCAGTTGACCCTTGCTCAACCTCGTCGCATCGGGTCCGGTCTGCTCCACCCTGGCGACTGCCCCGCATCCTGGCGCTAACGGGAGCAACAAAGGGTAATTGCGGGTTCCATCGAAAATCTCATGCATGTACGAGAGTACGGGGGCTGCAAGCACGCGAACGACTACTTCGCCCGGCCCCGGAACCGGGTCCGGCAGATCCGTTAGCTCGAGCGGCTGCCCGGAAGCCGCGAACAATCCTGCTTTCACTTGGAGTCTCCTCTCACGGTATATAGCATTGGCGCCTGGAGAATTCAAACTGACCCACTACCGAAACACCACAGGAATCGGAGAACCGCCGTAGTTATGTTTTGATCTTGAGTCCCAATGCACGCAAAATGTGAAACCCAGAGGCGGTGGCGCGTTCGAAAGCCAGGCATTTGTCCGCCTCATCTATCTCTGTGACACAAGACCGTTCCCACAGCATGCCGACGGATTCATCTGGGACGAATGTTTTCTAATCTCTGATCTCTGAATTACTCGATCGGAATGTCAATTTTGTCTTCGGGCAGCGCGACTTTGAGGTTCTGTCCGCCTTGGTCGCGCACCTGTCCGCCCGGCAAAGGATGCAGCTTGAATAGCACGAGTTCGTTCCTGTCCGGATCGTCGAAGGCCGTGAAGGAAGCAGTCTGTTCAAGCGAAAAATGCGTGTGCAGGTCGTCCAGCGAGCCGGGATCGAGGTCGTTCCACGCGGCATACCAGCCCGGCTGGTACCTGGCCAGCTTCGATGGCAGATCCTGGGTGCCGAAGTCGTCGCACAGCGTGGGCAGGTGGGTGATAAGCGTGATCTCGTCGCCGCTGATCGAAACCAGCAGCGGCTTGCCATTGGGATGCGTATCGATATAGCGGGCCAACTGGTTGGCTGCGTTCACCCACGTGTACTCCGGGTGCGTCGCGTAGCCGATCAACTGGCCGCCGTGCACGCCTGCCGCGATCGCGGCAATCGCCACCGCAGCCCAACCCATCCTTCGCGTCCATCCCGACCGCCTTACCGAGCAGCGCCCCCGCGCCCAGCGCCACCACAAAGAAGCAGAAGAACGCCGGCACGGCGAAGTAGCGCGGCTGGGGGTGGTCCTGCAGGGTCATAAAGAGCACATAGCCGGCAACGGCCCAAAGCGACGCGCCAAAGATCGGGTCGCGCCAGAGGCTTCGGCCCCACTCCGTCCGCCACGCGATGGCCGCGGCCAGCACCATCGCTCCCGCCAGCAGCACCAGGCTGTGATCGACCCAAAGCATCCCGTGAAACGACCACCAAAATGCCGCCAGCGGCCAATAAAACTCCGCTGGCTTGGGGTAGGTGTTCACAAAAAAGTAGTATTTGTAGTCGCCGAGCAGACCAAAACCGGCAATCAGCGCCATCCACAAACCATAGGTGGCCGCGGCAGCGCATGCGCTCGCCACGGCGCATCGCACCGCCACTCTCCGCCTGCTCCCGAGCGGCAGCACCATCGCCCACCCCACCGCCGGCGCCAGAAAAACAGCCGTGGTTTTGGTCAGCGCCATCAGCGCAAACAGCAGGCCGATCCAGACCGAAGCCAGCACCGGCCGCCGGAATGCGGGCAGGCGTACAGCCAAGTTCAACGCCGCCAGCGTCAGCGCGGTCTGCAAGGGCTCCAGAATAGCCAACCGGCTGAAGCAGTAGAGGAAGGGGCTGGTAACCAGCAGCGTCACGCCGAGCAGCGCCACCCACAGGGGGGTCCCCGCGGACAGGTCTTCGTCCGCGGGGTGGGAGCGCGGTCCTCTCGTCCGCAGCAGCAGGTAACTCAGCGCCAGATTGGCGAAGAAACATGCCACGGCCAGCCCTCGCGCGGCCTCCACCGTCACGCCCGTAAAGAAGAACAGCACCCACTCCGCAAACGGCCACACAGGAACTGCCGTCGCCGGGTTGAAGTCCCCTGCCATATACCAGTTCCCGAACAGGTGCGCGCGAATGGCCGCACTCCCGTACCAGCCCTCGTCGGTATATTTCGCCCAATCGAACGTCCACGGCGACCCGTTGGGAAAATCGGCGCGCAAATGCCAGGCGTGCAGCACGGCAAAGCCCGCAATCGCAAGCACCCAGAGTGCGTAGCCCCATCGCCGCAGGCCATCGGTCCGATTCGTCAAGGTTCCCCTCTTGCCTATAGCATTTCTCGGATTGGTAGAGAGCGAAGCCGTCACTGCCTCGTGGATTTTCCTCAAGAAAAAATCCGCATTGCACGCCACTTTGTGACTCTACAGAAATCCGGGAAATGCCGTAAAACGCGCTCCCGCAGTTAACCTTTGGATGAGGCGATGGCAAGCCCGTCCCCAGAACATCTTGAGATGGGCAAAGCTATTGCACAACCAGAGATGCTGTAACCCGAAGCCTTCACAAAAAAATGAATAGGGCACACCTTCTCTGGTTTTGCCGTAGGTGCGAGGTCGCCTCTGCAGGAATGCCTTTGAGTATACAATTCCCTTCCACCGCTCCCGCAACCCATCCAGCAAAGGTCTCTTGTTCCCTCAGTCCCTTTTTCCCCGCTCCATTCATGTTTTTACCTGCTGCGCCGATGAGACTTGTGTCGGTTCGGCACAGCGACCGACCGCATCACCGGTTTGCCTCCAAGCGGAGGCGGCCGGAAGCAGTCGCGCCGCAGCAATCGGAAGCGGTGGCAGGGAATGGAACGAACGCGGGTACATCTGCTCCGGCTTTGCCGCAGCCACGGAGGCGAGGAACGTTGAGATCCATGCAGAACTCCGCTCCATTGCATCCGCGCCCCTCCGCCTCAGGCCTCACGCTGGTGGAGTTGGATTCCTCTCCCGCGGCCTTCCAGGTGGTCGGCGTCAGCGCAGCATGGCACAAGCTGCTCATGCAAGCCGATATGGCTGCCCCGCATATGCAAGTAGCGGCCATCGAAGGCGAGTCGGGCAGCGGCAAGCAAACTCTGGCCCGCTATCTCTTCAGCCGGTCTCCGCTTTCCGGCTCCAGCTTTCAGCGCCGCGATGCCCGCGAGTGGCTGGCCACCGACGCCGATCCCGCTCACGCTCGCCGGCTTCACCTATCTCGATCGCGTCGACCTGCTCGCCCCTCCCGGCCAGGGACTCCTGCTCGGCGTCCTCAAAACCCTCCAGGACCGTCCGCCCGGCCGCGCCGTCGTATTGGCCTCCTCGCAAACACCGCTGCGCCAGATGGCCGGCCAGGGACTTCTGCTTCCCGACCTCGCTTTCCGGCTCACCGCCATCCGACTTGCCATCCCTCCGCTGCGCCAGCGCCGCGAAGACATCGCCCCGCTCGCCCAGTTCCTGCTCGACCGCATCTGCAACCGCTACCAGCAGCGTCCTGTTCGTTCTGGGGCCCGGCTACGCTGGCCCGGCTCCTGCAGCACAACTGGCCGGGCAACGTGCGCGAGCTCGCCAGCGTGCTTGAAACCGCGCTGCTCGAAGCCGATAACGGCGTCATCCGCCCCATCGACCTCGCCCTGCCCGACGGCCTCCCGCCTCACTTCGACGTCTCCTTCGGTGCGCGGCTCGGCGCAAGCACTCAAGTCAATCCCTGGGCCAATCCCTCGGCAGGCCCCGGCGCAATGTTTGACCCGCAATCCGCCGCCCGCTCTGCCAACCTGTCTCTGGATGCCGTCATCCACAGCACGTCCAGTACGTGCTCGACCTCAACCGCGGCAACAAGCTCCGCGCCGCCCGCCAGCTCGCCATCAGCCGCTCTACTCTCTATCGCATCCTCGCCAACGAAGCCCTGCTGGCCAAGTGAGTTCGTCACCGGTCACTTGCGCGGCGTCTGGTCCGGCAACTTCTCCACTTACTCAGGCGCTAACTGGCTGAGCTTGCTGACTCGAAATTGGGACGCGCCTGATCCGCGCACGGTGCTACTTCTTCGGATAACCCACGGTCTGCGCCAGCGTAATTTTTTGGTCGGGACGCAGTTTCATCACCTTGGCGAGCGCCTCACGGTCCACCATGCCGCGCACCACAACCGCGAGTCCTTCCGAGGCACAAACAGGTAGACGTTTTCCGCGATGAAGCCTGTGCCCGCGGCGGTGAAAAGGTCCCGATATTCGGCGGAGACTTTTCCCGCTTTGGCAAGGTCCGCGACGTAAATCAAATTCACCGGCGCATCTTTCACAAATGGCTGCATGCCGGTCATGCCGCGCACATCCCCGGCCAGCACGGGATCCAGTTTGTTCCCTTTGGCGTCGTAGATGTAGAGCCCATCCGCCATAGCGACGTACACATCGGTTTCCTGCCAATTTATGGCGGAGGGCGCAGTACGTTTTCCCTCGCCTGGCCGATTGATGCCGAAAGCCGCCCAAAGCAGGTTCGAGAGCACCTGCGTGGGGAGCTTATCCGAGCTGAATTCGCGTGTGGAGTGCCGGTCTCTAAGCACCTGCATCAACGGCCTGCCACCGTCGGTCTGAGGGGCTGGAAGAATGAGAGGTTTAAGGTCTTGCCCAACTGCGAAGCTCGCACAAAGGAACATCGCAATAACAAGGAAGCGAACAGAAAATGACAAATGCGTTTTCATCGGAGACTCCTATGAATAGCTGTCTACTCATTGGTTGGTTTGGCCTCTTTTAGGGGGCCAAAACGTGGTTGGGAAAGTTCTCGAACACCAGTCGCTCTCGAGTGTGTGGTCGCCTCGGCTCCGCAGCACCCGAAGGCGGCTATGCATGGTTCGCAGGCATCTGATGCGCCCGCCGACTCGCTGGCCTGCTCACTCGCTGCCCTCTAGTCAGCCGGATTCACGCCCACGATTCCGCATTTCACCTTGAACAGGCTCTGCACGGACTGTCCTATATCGATGTCTTTGAATATTTCCGTATCTCCGGACGGAAGCGGCGCCTGGTTAAAGGTCACCAGCGTGATGTGCTTTTGCGCCTGGTCTGCGCCGCTCTGGTCATATTGGTCGCACTCCAAATCCACCGATTGGATGGCCGCATTCGACTTGTTCGCCCACTTCGAGCTGGGGAGTAGGATCTCCCCATTTGTCACCAGCCACGGCGATGTGAAGACTTGCTGCTGGACCAGCGCTGCATTCGCGACTCCCGCCGGCGGCTGAAGTTGCCCCACCATCTTGGTTGGCCAGGTGACGATGCCGAGGGAGCGGAGTCCGGACCAAATCGCAACGATGCCGACCAGGAATACCAGCACCCGAACGGGAGTGGGCATCTTTCGCCGCGCAGGGGTTGTCGCAACGGGAATCGGCGCCGGCGCAGAATAATATTGAGGATCGGATGCGCCCGGCGGCGCCGAGGGAAACGCAACCGGAGCAGCTGCAGCGGGCGGCGCAACCGGCGCTGCCGCCTTCGCCGTCACATCGCTTCCGCATTTCACGCAAGTGCGTTCATCGCCTGCTAACTGCGCGCCACATCTGCTGCAGAATGCCATACGCTTTCAAGCTCCTCGCATTGCCCATTCCAAATCTACGCGGAATTGCCGACGCCCCGATGCAGCGTGGAGAGGAGATGCCGCCCCGCTGACCCGCTCACTCCCGTCTAGCCTGCTGGAACCACAGCCACAATACGGCATTTCATCTGGCTTGCGCCGTGCGCGAGCTGTCCCATCTGGAATTGAGGGAACGTCATGGTCTGCCCGGGCCCCACCGGCCCGTTCAGCTTGGTCTGCATCTGCGTAAGCGCCTGGTTGTTGGCATTGAACTGCACGCACTCCAGCGTCGCCGACTGGATGGTCACATTCGAGCCGTTCCACCATGCTGCCTGCGTAATCTCGACATACCCATTCTCAGGCGCACCCTTCCAGGCGAATTGCTGCTGTTGCACCAGGCCTTGGTTGTTGCCCCCCGGCTGCCTCTGGCCGCCTGGCTGTTGCCCTGGATAGAATCCCGGAGGTTGCCCTGGATAGCTTCCCGGCTGCTGTCCCGGAGCGCTGGGCTGCTGTCCCGGAGTGCTGGGCTGCTGTCCCGGAGTGCTGGGCTGCTGTCCCGGAGTGCTGGGCTGCTGTCCAGGCGCTCCCGGTTGTCCTTGCGGCGTCGGCTGGCTTTGCGGCGCGGGCTGGCTTTGCGGCGCGGGCTGGCTTTGCGGCGCGGGCTGGCTTTGCGGCGGATTCCCGGGCTGCTGCTGGCCCTGCGCCTTCATATGGTGCGTGTAGTAGTAGTACCCTCCCGCAGCGACGATGATGATCCCTAGCCACATCATCCCGCTCTTCCTCGCCGGGGCCTGCGGCGGCATCGCCACCGACATGGGAACCTGCCCGGCGCTACAAAGGGCATATGAGGGGGCGCAGCCAGCGGAGGCGCCCCAACGGAGCCGCCGCATCGCAACCGGCGCCCCTCCCGCCTTTGCCGTCTGGTCGGCTCCGCACTTCCCGCAAAAGCGTTCGCCTTCCGCTAACTGTGCGCCACAACTGTGCAGAATGCCATACGTCTCTCAATCTCCTCGCATTGTCGATTGCAACTCAACCCGGAATTGCATACCCCGACGGCGCCTGCTCTACCGGCCGCCCATCGTTCCCAGTCCCAGCGTCTGCTTCCACGTGGTTCAATGTGCTCTGCAATTGCGCCTTCTGCATGTCCCTCACCTGGTGCAGGCCCTGCTGGATCATGGTGAACAGCACGTACCACCCGACCACGGCCACGACACCCATGATGCAGTAATCCGGAATGGCGCCGATATTCGGAAAAATGATCGCAGCGTCCCAGGCCGTGTGCATCAGCACGGGAATGATGAACGCCTTCAGGAACCGCCCATCCAGCAGCATGCTTGCGCTTGCCTGTCTATCCCCTTTCACCCGCCAGAACGCGCCCGGCAGTGATCGCCGTCCACGGAATGTGGCAGAACGGAGACAGGAGCCCGCGAAAGTTCAGCCCAGCCAGCACGGGTTTCAGCACGCCCGTCAGAACGTCCGCCAACCCCAGATTCGGATTTGCCGCGGCAAGCTGTTTGAGCCCGCCACCCACCACGAACTCCAAAACGGAGTCCAGCCCGTAGCCGAGCGTCTCAGAGCACGCATAAGCGGCGCCCACTGTCGCCCCAAACAGAATTCCGTTCAGTTGGTACGGGTAGCGCGCGCCGCGCGCAGTGTACGTCACAATGATCACCGCCAGCAGCTTCGACGTTTCCTCCACTACGCCTGGCATATTACCGAAAATCGGAATTAAGTACCACAGTGTAATCATCACCACCGAGATTCCGCCGCCGACGACAAACACCTCCAGCACCTTGGCAATCGAAATGTTTCGTGGCGTGTTCATCTCCCAGATGAGCATCAGCGTCGCAATTGGCGCCGCAAACGTTGCCAGGACAATGATCGTTACCATTACCTTTTCATTCAAGGTGTACATGAAGAGCGCGTAAGTTACCACGTAGGCAATGACCAAGGCCGCCAGCACGCGGAAGAACATCCACGGCTTGGGCCAGTTCGTATCCACCAGCTCAAGCGGCGGCGTCGTCCGCGACGAGCCCGCTGCCATGTAGTCTTCCATCACATCCGGACCCCGCCTCCTGAGTGTCTCTTTGAAAAGCTCTCCCAGGCTGAATCCCTCCAGCTTGTCCGTCGAGGCCAGATTCCGGATCTGCGACTCGCAGGCCCGTCCATCATACCCTCATGTGGGTGCGCTGCCTCCCTGCGCGGGAACGTAATACACCTGTTGCGGACCGCCAGGGTACGCCTGGTACAACATTGCTACCATCCCCGGCGGTGGCCCTTGCGGGGGCGCCTGTCCATACGGCGGCGGCGCCTGCGGAACGGCTTGCGCCGCTGGCCACGTTGGGCTGGCCGCAACGCTCTGCGCGGCGCCCGTAGTGCCTGTTGCGGCTCCGCATCTCTTGCAGAATTTATTCTCGGGTGTGTACTCGGTTCCACATCGAGGACAGAACATTGGGAATCTCCGATCCTGAGGAAGGTCCGGGGGATGTTAAGCAAATTAGCATCTCCCAGTCTGCGATGTAAAGCCAAATTCTGCTCAACAAATCGTCCGGCCGTTCGGCGCAGGCGCTTCCCTGCCGTAGCCGGGTCGGAAGCTGCCCTGGGAACGGAACTATGGCGGTTCTCCAATTGGTGTAGAGCGGAGCCGATGCTCTCAAGTGGCTTTTTCCGACCCGGGGCCCCCGGCGACAGATTCTCGTCG
This sequence comes from uncultured Acidobacteriota bacterium, assembly GCA_963786565.1. Taxonomy (GTDB): domain Bacteria; phylum Acidobacteriota; class Terriglobia; order Terriglobales; family Acidobacteriaceae; genus Telmatobacter. The sequence continues at coordinate 44,301 of CAWAZR010000001.1, forward strand.
CTGGGGTGGAAGTAAAAGCCTCTTGGCGCGATGTCGGAAACACCACGGGAATTGGAGGACCGCCGTAACACTACTGCGGTGGATTCCGGGGGTTCCCTGGCACGGCACGGGCCGCTTCACCAAAGGTAATGGCCCAAAATGGGTATCGCAAACTCTCAGGATCGCGGAGATCCTATTCTAGTGAGTCTCGTCATGCCCAGGATGCCGGCTCGATGGCCTCAGCCAAAGCCGCCGCGGAAGCCGCCCGCCGACGCCGGCGCGCACTTGCGCGCTTTGATCGAGAGCACCCGGGACATGATCTGGTCGGTGGACCTCAACTACCGCCTGGTCACCTTCAATAAAGCCCTTTCGGACGAATTCAAGTACAACCACGGAATCAAGGCAAAGGCGGGATTGGGTCCGGTCGACCTGCTCACGCACGACAGGGCCGCACTCTGGCCTCCTTTGTACGAGCGCGCCCTGAAGAAAGGCCCATTCCAAACCGAGTACCGCAGGGCTGACGGAGGGTATCTTGAGCTGGAGCTCAATCCAATCGTCGAGAACGGTAAAAAGACGGGCGTCTGGGTCGTTTGCAAGGACATCACCGAGCGAAAGGCCGCCCGGCAGAGTCTCGCAAGCGCCATCGAAGCTCTCAGGGCAACTGAGGAGCGCTACCATACCGCATTCGAGACGTGCACTGACTCCATCACCATCAGCCGCATGAGCGATGGGATGATTCTCGATGCCAACAAGGCGTTCCTCGACTTCTTTGGATTTTCGCGCGAAGAAATCGTAGGCCGAACCGCGCCAGAACTGCGCATGTGGGTTGAACCTCGCGAGCGCGACATCCTGCTAGAAACCGTGCGCCGCGAGGGCAAATGCCGGAACCTGGAAGTTCATACCAGATTGAAAAGCGGAGAGATCGTCTGGACCCTCCTTTCGGCATCAACCATTGAACTGGACGGTACAACCTGCTTGCTGAGCGTGGGGCGGGATATCACCGGGCAAAAGACCGCCGAGCAGAGCCTGGCCGCCGCAGCCGAGGCCCTCAGGGTGAGCGAGGCACGCTATCGCGCCGCATTCCAGACCAGCACTGACGCTATCTCAATCGTCCGTCTGAGCGACCGGAAGCATATCGATGTCAACCCGGCATTCCTCGGCATCACTGGGTTCCGGCGTGAAGAAGTCATTGGACAAACACTGCAGGAAATCGGCCTCTGGGCCAATCCCAGCGATGAGGACACCATTGTCGATTTGCTGCAACGGACCTCCGAAGTTCGCGATCTGGAATTTCAATATCGACGGAAGAACGGGACGACAATCTGGGGGCTGACTTCGGCGGCGATTATCGAGATCGACAGCCAACCTCATGTGCTCGCTATCACGCGCGACATCACCGAGCGCAAGCAGGCGGAAGCAGCGATCATCGAGAGCCGCGCCAAGCTGGAGGCGGCGCTGGCCAGCATGACCGATGCCGTGCTTATCACCGATGCCGCAGGAGAATTTATCCATTTCAATGAGGCCTTTGCCAACCCTTCCGGGTTCGGGAACAGCGCAAGGCGTCTCGAAAATCGCGCGCTAGTGGAGCGTGTTGAGATGCTCACACTCGATGGAAAAGTGGTGCCGCTGGAGGGGCGGCCAACTTCCAGAGCGCTCCGGGGCGAGACGGCCGCTAACGTCGAATGCAAGATGCGCCGCACAGATACGGGAGAAACCTGGATCGGAAGCTACACCTTCAGCCCCATCCGCGGCACGGATGGCGCCATCATGGGCGCCGTGGTGGTGGGCCGCGACATCACCGAGCAGAAGCAAGCGGAAGCAGCGCTCCTCGAGAGCCGCGCCAAGCTGGAGGCGGCGCTGGCCAGCATGACCGATGCCGTGTTCATCTCCGATACCGCCGGGAAGCTCCTCGAGTTCAACGAGGCCTATGCCAGGTTCCACAAATTCAAGAACAAAGCCGAATGCGGGACGACGATTGAAGAAAGCCGGAAGTTTGTTGAGTTACTTGGGGCCGGCGGAGAACCGGAGCCGATCGAAACACGGCCCGCGCTTCGGGCCCTGCGCGGCGAAAGTGGCGCGGATGTCGAGTACACCCTCCGCCGCAAAGACACCGGCGAAACCTGGATCGGCAGCTATAGCTATGCTCCCATTCGCGATAAAGACGGCGCAATTACTGGAGCCGTGGCAATCGCACGCGACGTAACGGAAAAGAAGCGGGCCGAAACCGCGCTGCGCGAGAGTGAAGAGTTTCTGCGCGAGGCGCAGCGGATCGCCGGCTTGGGAGTCCATGTTCAGGATTTCTCCACGGGAGCGTGGAGCGCTTCGGACGTGTTGCGAGGGATCTTAGGAGCCGGCCCGGACGACGATCTTTCCTTCCCCAAATTGTCGGCCTTGGTCCATCCGGAGGATCGGGCGGCATTCGGGGCCTGTTTCACAGAGGATACCCTGCGCAAGGGGAAGCCTTTCGACCTGGAGCATCGCATCATTCGCAAATCCGATCGGAATGTGCGCTGGGTGCGAGCGGTCGGGCATATCGAGAACGATAGTCATGGGAATCCCGTCAAGGTGCGCGGGACGGTGCGGGACATTACAGAGCGCAAGCTGGAGCAGGCCGCGCTGCGCGAAAGCAAGGAACTGTTGCGACTGTTCATTGAGCAGGCGCCGGTTGCGCTGGCCATGTTTGACCGCGAGATGCGTTACCTGGCCGTGAGCCGGCATTGGCTGACGCAGTACGACCTTGTGGGCCAGGAGATCATCGGGCGATCCCACTACGAAATCCACCTTGACCTCCCGGAGCGCTTCAAGGAGGCGCACCGGCGCGGGCTTGCGGGCGAAACGGTCAAATCCGACGAGGATCGATACAATCAAGCCGACGGTAAGGAGCGATGGGTCCGGTGGCAGATTGTGCCATGGCGCGCAGGCGATGGCTCGGTGGGCGGCATCCTCATCTTCGCTGAGGATATTACCGAGCGCAAGGCCTCGCAGGAGGCTCTGGAGAGAGCCGAACAGACGTTCCGCGGGATCTTCGAGGCCGCGCCGGAAGGCATTTTTCAAACCACTCCCGCAGGGAAACTGCTGGCGGTAAACCCGGCCGGCGCCATCATGCTGGGTTATTCCTCATGGGAGAATCCGAACTCCGTCGTCCATGACCTCGCCCATGACATCTGGCTCGACCCCCGCGAGCGCGCCCGCTTCATGGAACATCTGGAGCGGCATGGCGAAGTCGAGGGCTTCTCCTGCCAAGTCAAGTGCAAGGATGGTGCGATCAAATGGGTCTCAATCAGCGCCCGGAAGATATGCAGCGCCGATGGAAAGACGCTCTATTACCAGGGATTCATCGAGGACCTCACGTCGCGCATGGCCGCCGAGGAGGCCCGCCGCAAAGCCGAACAGCAATTCCGCGAGATCTTTGACGACGCGCCGGAAGGCATCTTCCAGACATCGCCGGAAGGAAGAGTCGTGACGATGAATCCGGCGTCGGCGGAAATGCTGGGGTACGAATCCGCGGCAGAAGCGGTCGCTGCAATCCAGGACGCAGCCCACGACCTGTGGGTTTGCCCCGAGGAGCGCGCCGGCTTCACAGCTCTTATCGAGCAGCAGGGAACGCTTCGCGACTACCAGTATCGGTTCAAGCGCAAAGATGGCAAGCAAATATGGCTCTCCGCTACCGTAAAAAAGATCGCCGGGCCCGATGGAAAAACCATTTGCTACCAGGGCTTCAACCAGGACATCACCGAGCAGAAACGCCTTGAAGCTGCTCTCCGGGCCAACTCCCGCGAGTTGGAACTGCTCAGCGAAATTAACAGCAACCTGGTGCGTGCAAAAACCGAAAAGGACCTGCTTAGAAACTGCTGCCGCATCATGGTGGAGATTGGCGGCTACCGCGCGGCCTGGGTCGGCTTCGCTGGCGAGGGCCCGGATAAGCCCATCGTCACCATAGCTGATTATGGCTTTGAGGAGGGCTTTCTCGAAGGTATCAATTCCACCTTCACCTGGGCCGAAACCGGGCACGAAGACGGGCCGGTTGGCCGGTCTTTGCGAACGGGCGAGGTTCAAGTCGAGGAGGACATCTGCGCCGATCCTCTCGTGCATTCCTGGCGCACCGAGAGCCGTAAAGCGCGGCTACCGCATGGCCATCGCGCTCCCTTTCCGCCTGAAAGATGGCGCCATCGCCAGCCTTGCGGTCTTTGGAGAGACGCCCGGCATCCGCACTGGTTCCGAACGTAGATTGATGGAGCAAATCGCCTCGGACCTCGCTTACGGCATCGAAACCCAGCGTGCGGAGATTGCCAAGGCCCGCCACGAGGAAAACCTCCGCGCCGCTCTCGAGCAGACCATTCACGTCATCGCCGAAACCGTGGACCAGCGCGACCCCTACACCGCCGGTCACGAACGCAGAGTCGCCGATCTCTGCATGCGCATTGCGCAAAAGCTCGGCCTGCCCGACGATCGCACCCACGGCCTCCATCTCGCCGCCAGCATTCACGACCTCGGCAAAATCGGCATCCCCGCTGAAATCCTCTCCAAGCCCGGCCTGCTCACTCCCACGCAGTTCAACCTGCTCAGGGAGCATGTGCAGCTCGGATACGACGTTCTGAAAAATGTCGCCTTCCCCTGGCCGATTGCCGATATGATCTTGCAACACCACGAGCGGCTCGACGGTTCCGGCTATCCGAACGGCCTCAAAGCTGACGCCATCTCTCTTGAAGCGCGCATCCTCGCCGTCGCCGATGTGGTCGAAGCCATGAGCTCCCACCGTCCCTATCGCGCCTCGAAGGGGGTCGATGTTGCCCTCGATGAAATCCTCGCCGAGCGCGGCACGCTCTACGACGCACAGGTTGCCGATGCCTGCGCTCGCGTCTTCCGCGAAGACGGATACACGTTCCCCGCGCAGGCGAGCTGACTTTCCTGCCGTGCCTCCCGGCCGCGCGCGGCTCCCACAGAACGCGATACACTCCCGAATTCCACTGATCGCCCTTCGCGAAAAAATCATCGCAATCGGAGCCGGCCTGCGGTATACTCCCGGCAACCGGGCGTTCCAGCGAATCTCCCCGTTTCATTCAGTTCCCCAATTCCTAAGCCATTTCAATCCTGAGCGCCCGGATCGGCAAGCGGTTGCCGGGAAAGTTGCGAATTCGCGCGACAGTTTGTATAGAATTACCTTGAGATGCGCTCGTTGTGGGGATCGCTTTCCGATTGCCGGTCTTTCGCACAGTTAGGCAGACTACAACCGGTCTCATAAATGGCAATGTGCAGCGCCGCGCAAGTATGGGACCCAACAACAAGGCGGGTCCCACAAAGCTGGCGAGTTGAAAAAGTTGGTTTATGAGACCGGTTCTAGGTACTATTACAGTTCTAGGAAGAGTGGGGTGCTAGGTGCCGCGCTTGGCCGTAGGTCGTGCTGTCGGAGAGCAGAAGTTGACTTGGTGTAAACAACTGGAGGGAGAAAGATGATGGCTGATGAGATTTCACGCGTTGAGTATTACGTAACAACGATACCGAACAAAGCTGGGGAAGCTGCTCAGGTTTTGGCGGCTTTCAAAGGGGCCGGTGTGAACCTGGCCGGATTGCTAGCTTACCGCAAGACGGCTCGGAACGCCGAGCTCATCGTGGTTGTGGATGAGAAGACACCGGGAGTCAGCTCGGCAGGCAAGAAAGCCGGGCTCGCCCTGGGCAAGAGGCAAAAGGCATTCGTGGTGAAAGGTGAAGACCGCATCGGTGCCGTCTCCGAACTGGCAAGCAAATTGGCGGAAGCGGGGATCAACGTGACCTCAATGCATGCTCTGAGCACAGGTGCCGGCCGTTTCGGCGTACTCATTGCAGTCGAACCGGCCGATATGAGGAAAGCGGCCAAGGCTCTGGCATAGGAATAAAATTCTGAGATGGCTTGGCGATTCTCAACGAACGTCATCGAGAACGCCAAGCTCAAATCAGTGTGGACGTTGTTTTACCGCTTCTTCGATTTGCTGGTGATCCGCGGGTTTGCTGGCGGGGTTATCTCCCTATCCAGGTTAGGTAAGTTCGCGTAGCTGATTTTGAAAAGCTCCCACATCCCTGGAGTTAACACGAGAGAGCTCGGTATCAAGCGGCGGGCGGTCCCCAACCGGGCACGACGGCATGGCGGTACGATAAGGAACGGGGGGCAAGTCCGATGCTTATCGTTCACGTTCACGTGCGGGTCAAACCCGAGTCGGTTGCGGATTTCAGGCAGGCTACCATCCAGAACGCCCGATCGAGTGTTCAGGAACCCGGGATCGCGCGCTTCGACGTGGTCGAGCAACAGGACGATGCAACGCGGTTCGTGCTCATCGAGGTCTACCGCACGCCGGAAGCGCCGGCTGCGCACAGAGAGACAGCTCACTACGCAAAGTGGCGCGATGCGGTCGCGCCGATGATGGCCGAACCCCGCCAGAGGATGCAGTACGACGCGGTTTTCCCCGACCCCGAAGGCTGGTAGAACCGTGCGCTTCGAGTTTGCGACTGCAACGCGCATTGTCTTTGGCGAGGGCACGGCTGCCACCCTCCCTGAACTGGTTCGCACCTTCGGCGTCCGCCCGCTGGTGGTGACCGGCGCCTCTCGCAGAGCGCGCGGCATGGCTTGTCTCGGCACTCTCGGCCCAGACCTTTGCCGTGCCAGGTGAGCCGACGGTTGACCTGGTCCGCGAGGGCGCGCGCCGCGTGCGGCAAGATGCCTGCGATGTCATCCTCTCGCTTGGCGGGGGCAGCGCAATTGACGCCGGCAAGGCGATTGCCATCGTCGCTGCCAACGGCGGCGAGCCGCTCGAGTTTCTTGAAGTGGTGGGAAAGGGCAGAGCCATTGCGGCCCCGCCGCTGCCATTCATTGCTGTGCCCACCACCGCCGGCACCGGCAGCGAAGTTACGCGCAATGCCGTACTCTGATCCACGGAGCACGGCGTCAAAGCCAGCTTGCGAAGCCCGCTCATGCTGCCGCGGGTCGCGCTGGTCGACCCCGAGCTGACCTATGGGCTGCCGCCTGCCGTCACCGCCGCCACCGGCCTAGACGCCCTCACCCAGCTCATTGAGCCCTATGTCAGCGCGCGCGCCAATCCACTGGTCGATGCACTTTGCGTCGAGGGCATCCGGCGCGTTGCCGGTGCGTTGCGCCGCGCTTACCACGATGGTGCGGATCGGGAAGCGCGCCACGACATGGCGCTGGCAAGCCTGTTCGGCGGCCTGGCGCTGGCAAACGCCGGACTCGGCATTGTGCATGGCTTCGCGGCCCCGCTCGGAGGCTCCTCAAAGGCGCCGCACGGTGCCCTCTGTGCGGCGTTGTTGCCGCACGGCATGGCAGCCAATGTGGCCGCGCTGCGGGCGCGTGCGCCGCAGCATCCCGCCCTCGGTCACGTACTCGACCGATACGCCACGGTCGCGCGCCTGCTTACTGGCCGCAATGAAGCAGGCGCGGAGGACGGTATCGAGTGGGTACACACCCTTTGCGCGGAGCTCAACATCCCTGCGCTGCGCGCCTGGGGGATCGCCGAAGCCGATTTGCCCGGAATCGTCGAGAAAGCAGCGCGCTCGAGCAGCATGCAAGCCAATCCCCTTCCGCTCACTGCTGAGGAATTGCTTGCCGTGGTAGCGGCGGCGCGCTAGGGCAAAACCAGAGAAGGTGTGCCGTAGAGCGGAACCAGAGGGAGAGTTGTTGCGTCGGGTGTTTATCTTTCAGTGACTCCCCATCCCCCCATACCCTTTTGGAGCCAAGTGCTTTCCTTTTCAGCGGTTTAATGTCCGATCATTTGCTCTGGCCCGTTGATAACAAAGGGGTTATTTCGTAAAATCCCACATCCAAAGGAATTATGGGTCGATTCCGAGCACGAATTTTACTGTCTTGACAACATTTGCACGGATGCCGGTCCCGATGGCGGGGGATTGTTCTTTTCAGACGGCCCTTCGCCGGAAGGCATCATGGAATGATTGTGCGCCAGATGCAGGGAAATTATCTGCAAAGGAGCGGGAGATTCTTTGCTTGCGTTGGGCGTGCCGGAACCGGAGCCGGATTGAGTCCTTAAAGTTCTGTAGAAGCGGGTCAAGTGGCGTTTTCACCTCCGGGGTGGCGAAGCCGGGGGGCAAGCGATTGTTGCTTGCCGGGGTGGAAGTAAACGCCCCATTGCACAACACGCAAGATGCCTCATAGTCACTGTGAAAATGTCTTAACCCGCTGATCATGGACGTGGGGCGGCTGGGGGGTGTTATGTCGATTGACGGGTGCCCCACATCTCCTTAGATGTGGGAGCATCGACGGCGATGCGGTGCGAGCTGGGGCAGGAAAGTCGGACACTGGGGCGTTTTTGGGGAGTTATCCGCGGCTAGGAGGGCTTCGTGCTATCCCAGTCCCCAGAATTGAGACGCGCACCTCGTGATCTGAGGAGTAAGCACGATGTGGGGACTGCTGCTATATCGGACCGAAGCTCGCCTCTTAAGGATCAGTTAACGACTGAATTCGCGCGGTAAGGACGTAAATCGTGCTGCGCGAGGTAGTATCATTTCCTGATGGCAATAATAGAGCCTCACCTCAGTTCCGAACTGCAAGCTGAGCTCCAACGGGCGGGCACGTTTCACGATTTTGTGATGAAGACGTTCCCAAGCACTTTCACCGCCGCGACTGATCGCGTGACTATGCTCGCCGCGAAGACCCACCTAGCTGACGACCTCTACGGCTCGATTCTCTACCTGCTCAGTGCGGGGAGGCCGTATGACGGAGGTGCTTTCGCACTTCTTAGGCCTCTTGTAGAGGTTTCTGTCGAGGCCCAGTGGCAGTTCTTTTGCGCGAGTGATGAAACGTTCAGGCGAGCCTATGCTGGGGAGGACGTAGACCCGGGCTTACCAAACATGATGGCCGAGGTGGATAGAATATCTGGCGACCCGGTGTTTGCCGGTCTGCGGGCGAAAGTCAAAACCCTACACGGTTTTACTCATGGGGGTTCGGAGCAACTCGGACGCCGTTTCGATTCTGAAGGCAATCTGCGGGCGAACTATTCCGACGAAGAGAGTTCGAGGCAATTCGCGTTGGCACGGCGACCTACGCGCTGCCTCAGCAGCATCTTCTGCCAGGCAGCTTCCGGCTTGTCTGAAAAGGACCGTCGCTCGGAAGCCATTGAGGAAAATACGCGGAGCTCTACGGTGCAGCGGCCTGATGACTCGCTAAAGCACTATGGCCACCACATCAACCACCAAGATATTGTGCCGAAATCAGCCATCGTGGCTGCTCCTCAGTTAGTCCCCGAAAGTCGGCCAGCGCCATGGGATCCTGGGACTGAATCTGGGATCGAGGATCCCGTACCGGGCGCCATGGGCGTCCGGTACGAATCAGTCCGAAACTCAGGTAACTTCCGAGTTGGCGGTCATACGTCCGGTCTAACGTCGTTTCCCTTCCCTCATATGCCTTTCACCTGCTCGCTTAGAGCGGGGTTCGCTGGCGACTCCCCATCTTGCAGGTGCTTGCGGAATCCGTGGATTGCAATCGTTGTGAAAACTCCAGCCGCGATCAAGAAGAGATTTAGGATCGCACCCCACCGTGTCGTACTATCACCTGATTCACCATGTTTGAATAGGAGAAGGAAGCTCGCACCGATGGGCAGGACGATGAGACAAAGATAAGTTGCAAGCCCGCTGAGTCGGTCTCGGAAACAAGCAATCCAAGGATATTCTCTAGCGGATTCGATTTCCTGTTTGCTCCATGACGCTGGCGCGTTTATTTGTCTCAGATGAAGCAGAAAAAAGAGCATGAGTGCTAAAAGAGCCGCTGGCCCCGCCAAGAGGATAAGATCACG
>CAWAZR010000002.1:0-28803 GCA_963786565.1 uncultured Acidobacteriota bacterium
GCCTCCAGGTGTTAGCCTCAAAAGTTATGGCAAAGGGCCCTCAGGTAGATTTTCTTGTCATGGGCGCGGGCGTCGCCGGTCTTCGCGCTGCTATCGAGCTAGCGCAACACGGCGAAGTTCTGGTCGTCACCAAGGAATCGCTCAGCGAATCGAATACCCACTACGCGCAGGGCGGCATTGCCGTGGCCATGGAAGGCGAAAAAGACGTTGCCCTGCACCTCGAAGACACAGTGAGTGCGGGCGATGGCCTCGTCTACCGCCCCGCCGCCGAAGCGCTCGTATCGGAAGGCCCGCTGCGCGTCGCCGAGCTGATCGAGTGGGGCGCAAATTTTGATCAAGCCACAGATCCCCAGGGACATCGTCTCGACGGCCAGTATTTGCGCACGCGCGAAGGCGCACATTCACTGGCTCGCATTCTGCATGCCAGCGGCGACGCCACCGGCGCGGAAATCAGCCGCGCCCTTGTAGCCTACGCGCGCGCGCAAAAGCAAATCCATTTTGCCGAGTGGACGCGCGTAGCGGGTCTTGTCGTCGCCGATGGCCGCGTCATCGCCGCCGACCTCGCCGCTGCCGAGCCTCCCAACGCGCAATCCGGCGCAGCAGATCACGCGCCGCAACAGATCGCCGCGCGCTCCATCCTCATCGCCTCTGGCGGCGCGGGCCAAGTCTACTCTGACACCACCAATCCCGCCGTGGCCACCGGCGACGGCATCGCGCTCGCCGCGCAAGCCGGCGCCGAACTCGCCGACATGGAGTTCTACCAGTTCCATCCCACCGCGCTGGCAATTGAAGGCGCCCCGCGCTTTCTCGTTTCCGAAGCGCTGCGCGGCGAGGGCGCGTACCTGCGCAACGATCGCGGCGAGCGCTTCATGGAGCGCTACCATCCGCAGCTTGAACTAGCCCCACGCGACGTGGTGGCCCGCGCCATCGCCCGCGAAGGCCTCGCTGATCCGTCCGACCCGCAGGCCGCGTTGCGTCCCGTCTATCTCGACATGCGCCACGTGCGCAACATCGACCTCATCGCGCGCTTTCCCGGCATCAGCGCATTCCTCGCGCAGTACGGCCTCGACCTGCGCCGCGACCTGATTCCCGTTCGTCCCGCCGCGCACTACCTCATGGGCGGCATCCGCACCGATCTCGGCGGCCGCACCAGCATTGCCGGGCTCTACGCGGCCGGCGAAGCCGCCTGCACCGGCGTGCACGGCGCCAATCGCCTCGCCTCGAACTCTCTTCTCGAAGGCCTGGTCTTCGGCGCGCGCGCTGCCCGCTCCATGCTTGCCGATTTGCCTCCGCTCGCCTCCGCCAATTCCATCGCAGAGCAGCCCAGGCCGCTCTCGCAGCCTGAGGAAGAGCTCGTCGAAATCTACATCACCAAGTTGCAGCGCGCCATGTGGGCTCATGCCGGCCTACTTCGCGACGAGCCTTCGCTCTTTGAGGGCCTGCGCGCCCAGGCCGAGTGCGAAACCGGCATCGAGCATCTTAAGCCGCGCGGCAAAGCCAGCCGCCGCCTCGCGGAAGCACAAGCCCTGAGCCGCGTGGCGCACGCCATCCTCACCTCAGCGCTCGCCCGCACCGAAAGCCGCGGCGCGCATTTCCGCTCTGACCATCCCAGCCACGACGACGCGAATTTCCGCAAGCACTCCGTCCTCAGCAGCAACGGCAACGTCCGCTTCGAAGCCTGGTAGCGCCCTCGCTAACTCGCTGACTTGCTAACTCGCTGACTCGCCGCACTCGCCACCGCGCACACCGCCAGAATCACGCCAATCACCGCCAGCGAAATCGTGGCCGGCACCTCAATCCATCGCGCCGCCAGCATCTTCAGCGCCGCAAACGCCAGAATCGCCGCCAGCCCGTAATGCAGATTGCGAAAGCGTTCCAGCATCCCGGCCAGCGCAAAGTAAAGCGAGCGCAGCCCCAGAATCGCCGCCACGTTCGACGTGTACGCCACAAACGGATTGTGCGTCACCGAAAGAACCGCCGGAACAGAGTCGGTGGCAAACAGCAGATCGGTCACCTCAACGGCCAGAATCACCGGCAGCAGCGAGCCCTTCGCCGGCTGCAGGCGCACAATCCATTCCGGTATCGCCGCGCGCGCCGAGCCGCCGCGCACCAGCCGCCACGCCACATAGAGCAGAAACAGTCCGAAGACCCACGTCACCCATTCAAATCGCTGCAACAACGAGATGCCCGCCGCGATGAACGCCGCCCGCAACACGAACGCGCCCCACACGCCCCACATCAGCGCCTTGTGCTGCCGCTGCGGGCTGATCCGGAACCCCCGAAACAGCACCAGGAACACAAACAGATTGTCGATGCTCAGCGACGCCTCGATCGTGTACCCGGCCGCAAACTCCAGCGCCGGCTGCCGTCCTTGCGCCACAGCGATCCACCAGGCAAATCCCGCCGCGGCCAGCACCACTCCCGCCGTTCCCACCCACACAAACGCCTGCGCGTGCCGCGATGTGCGCCGGTGGCCGGGCAGAAACGAGTCCGCCAGCAGCACCGCCGCCACCACCGCGTGAAAACCCACCCACCAGGCCCAGGAAACACCCGCAATCATAGCTGGATGCTATCGCAGCTCTTCAAGTTCTCGCGGTCTTTTCCTCTGAAACCTTGTGACGCATGGGGCCCTTCGAGCATCTTTTCAATAGAGGTCCCCCATTGGGTGAATTCACCAAACCGCCCGAGTACAAGCAATCGCCGCCCGCCGCCCCCGCGTGGTCATCGTCGGCGGAGGCTTTGCCGGCCTCAACGCGGCCACCGGGCTCGCGCATTTGCCCGTCGATGTAACCTTGGTCGACCGCCGCAATCATCATCTCTTCCAGCCCCTGCTCTATCAGGTGGCGCTGGCGGTCTTGTCGCCCGCCGATATCGCCCAACCCATCCGCTCCATCCTCCGCAATCAGCGCAATACTGAAGTGCTGATGGACGAGGTGGTCGGCATCGACATCGCCGCGCGGCAGGTGGCGCTGGCCAGCGGCGCACGCCTCGACTACGACTATCTCGTCCTCGCCACCGGCGCCACGCACTCCTACTTCGGCCACGATGAGTGGGAGCCGCTCGCGCCCGGCCTCAAGACCATCGAAGACGCCATAGAGATTCGCCGCCGCGTGCTGCTTGCCTTCGAGCTGGCCGAGCGGCAAATGTTGGAGCAGGGTTGGCACCCTCCCCTCAATTTCGTCGTCATCGGCGGCGGCCCCACCGGCGTCGAGCTCGCCGGCGCCATCAGCGATATTGCGCAGCTCTACATGCGCCACGACTTCCGGCACATCGATCCCACCAAGAGCCGCGTAATGCTGCTCGACGGCGGCCCGCGCATGCTGGCGGCGTATCCCCCGGATCTCTCCGCCAAAGCCGAAGCCGAGCTCCGACGTCTCGGCGTCGAAGTCCACCCGCAGATGCAAGTCACCGGCCGTCGGCCCCGGATGGGTCGAAGCCAACGGCGAGCGTATTGAAGCAGTCGTCACCCTGTGGGCCGCGGGCGTGCTCGCTTCGCCGCTGGGCAAGCTGCTGGGCGCGCCACTCGACCGCCGCGGCTGCGTCCTGGTCGATGACCAGCTCAATCCGCCCGCGCTGCCCGAAGTCTTTGTCCTCGGCGACCTCGCCCACTTCGAGCAGGATGGCCGCCAGATTCCCGGCGTGGCTCAGCCGGCCATGCAGATGGGCGATCACGTGGCCAAAATCATCGCCGCCGATTTCGCCGGCAAGCCGCGCCCCGCCTTCCGCTACTGGGACAAAGGCGATATGGCCACCATCGGCCGCATGGCCGCCGTGGCCGATGTGAAGTGGCCCTTCAAAGCCCACATGAGCGGCTTCCCCGCCTGGTTCACCTGGGTCACCGTGCACATCTTTTTTCTCATCGGCTTCCGCAACCGGATTTCGGTGTTGATCAATTGGGCATGGACCTATTTCAACTTCACGCGCAGCGCCCGCCTCATCATCGGCGACCAGAATCTCCCCGGCTGGAAGGATCAGCCGCACGACGGCACGGCAGAGGCAGACGCACATCCCGTGACAAAGGCCGTCGAGTAAAATAACTAAAGAATGCTCGACTTAGGATTCGTTCGCGCCAACCTGGAGTTGGTGGAAGAAAAGCTTCGTGCGCGGGGCGCCGACCCCGCCGCATTGCTGGGCGATTTTCGCGCGCTCGATCATAGCCGCCGCGAGGCCATCACGCAATCGGAACAGCTCAAAGCCCGCCGCAATGAGCTATCGCAGCAGGTTGGCGCACTCAAAAAAGCCGGCAAGAATGATGAAGCCGTCGCCGTCATGGACGAAACTCGCGCGCTGAAGGACAAACTCGACGAGCTCGACAAGTCGGCAGCCAGCCTCGACGAGCAATTGCGCCAGTCCCTCGCCCGCGTTCCCAACCTCACACGCGACGAAATCCCCGTCGGCGTCTCCGAAGCTGACAACAAAACCGTCAAAACTTGGGGCGAGCAGAAAAAATTCGACTTTCACACCCAAACCCCACTGGGAGATCGGCGAATCCCTCGGCATTCTCGATCTCGAACGCGCCGCCAAGCTCTCCGGCGCGCGCTTTGCCGTATACATGGGCGCTGGTGCGCGCCTCGAGCGAGCACTCATCAGCTTCATGCTCGATATGCACACCCAGAAGCACGGCTACAAAGAAGTTCTGCCGCCCTTCATGGTCAATTCCAAATCCCTCTTCGGCACTGGCCAGTTGCCCAAGTTTGCTGAAGACCTTTTCCGTTGCTCCGACGCCGACGTCGACGCTGCCACACGCGGGGACTACAAAGACAGCGACCATTGGTTGATACCCACCGCCGAAGTTCCCGTCACCAATCTCTATCGCGACGAAATTCTCGACGAAGCGCGGCTGCCCATTTTGCTCACGGCCTACACGCCGTGCTTCCGCGCCGAGGCCGGCGCCGCGGGCAAGGACACGCGCGGCATCATCCGCCAGCACCAATTCCAGAAGGTCGAGCTGGTCAAATTCACGCGCCCCGAAGAGTCGGACGCCGAGCACGAAAAGCTCACCCGCAACGCCGAAGAGATTCTCGAGGCTTTGGACTTGCCATATCGGCGGGTCTTACTTTGCACCGGCGACACGGGCTTCTCCGCAGCCAAAACCTACGACCTCGAAGTCTGGCTGCCCGGCCAGAATCTCTACCGGGAAATCTCTTCTTGCTCCAACTTCGATGCCTTCCAGGCGCGCCGTGCAAACATCCGCTTTCGGCCTTCAGGCCCCAAAGCCAAGCCCGAGTTCGTGCATACGCTCAACGGCAGCGGCCTCGCCGTCGGCCGCACCTGGCTGGCCATTCTTGAGAACTACCAGCAGGCGGACGGTTCGGTCGAAATTCCTCACGCCCTTCGCCCCAACATGGGTGGACTCGATAAAATCATGAAGGAGTCCTGATGGCATCATCTTCATCCAATGGCGTAACCGCCCAGCCCAAGCGCGGCTTCAAGCAGATTCTGCACAGCTATTTCTACTGGACCTATTCGCGCGGCGCTTTCCACTACGACGTGATGGTGACCCTGATCCTGATTTTCATCTTCGTTACTCCGCATCTGTGGGATTACGGCGCCAAGCCATCGCTTGCTGCAGGTCCGGCGCATCCCATGCAGGTGGTTGCCAACGGCCGCGGAGTCATCGTCACGGTGCAAGCATCGGATGTGAGCGTTGCCGCAGGCGCATCCGACAAGCAGGCCAAGAAAGCGTTGCGCCAGGCCATCGAGCCCGTGATGGGCGACTCCGTGTTTGTGGAGAAGTGGCAAACTGTCACCGACGCCCAGGGAAATCTGGCCTGGAAAGTCTGGGCGCACCGCTAAGTTTTTCATCCTCCGGGCACCAGTCCGCGTCCAATAGGTAAGGAACTTCATGCGCTCACGCAATTATTTTGTATTTCTCGCGCTCGTTGCAGTCGCGATTCTGCCGCTTCGGTCCGCACAGGCTGAAGACAAAGCCGATGTCCTTGCAAAACTCGACACCGCAGCCAAGGGTTTTCACACCACCACGGCTACGGTCGAGTTCGACAGCATTCAGACCGATCCCGTTCCGGACAAGGATGTGATGACCGGGACTGCGTACTACGAGCGCAACAGCCACTTCGAGATGGCCGTTCATTTCACGGCGCATATCTCCGACGGCAAAAGCCAGCCCACGGCGAAAGCCTACATTTTCTCCAACGGCACGCTTCGCGTCTCCGATACCGGCAAGGAGAAAGACGCCAAGCCCTACGACCAGGCCAGCAAGTACGAGAGCTACTTCGTGCTTGGCTTCGGCGCCAGCGGCAAGGACCTTGAAGAGAAGTGGACGATCACTTATTTAGGTAAAGAAACCGTCGACGGCATCTCCACCGACAAGCTTGAGCTGGTGGCGAAGGATCCAAATGTGCGCAAGAACATTTCCAAGGTCACAGTTTGGATGGACACCGCGCGCGCCGTCAGCCTCAAGGTGGTCTTTGACGAAGGTGAAGGACAGTCCTATGTCTGTCACTACACCAACATAAAGGTGAATCAATCCTTGCCGAAAACCGCTTTTAATTTCGACAAATAAGGCCGATCGACGAGCCTCCACAGCGCAATCCCACCCAACGCAAACAACATCGGGAAGCACTCCAGCGTGTAACGTGCCTCGGGCGCTTCCACCGTCCACAACAACGCGCTGCGCAGCAAAAAATACGCCAGCAGTGCGCCCCAGAAACGTGGCCGCAAGATCAAGCCCGCAATTCCCAGCAATAGATATAGCGCATTCAACCCCGCGTAGGCCCAGCTAAACTCGGTCTCTACGTGATGATGCGCGTAGACCCACCAATCGAGATCGATATTCAGATTTTCCACGCGCGGACGCAGCCACATGTCGGCCACGCGGCCCATCGGCAGCCACACGTAGGAACGCCACGGATGCGCGGCGATGCGCTCCTCGGCCAACCGCGCAAAGCCCGCATCGATCTCCGGTGTCAGCGCCATGCCTTGGCTGTTGTAGTCCTCGGCCAGCGCCGCGGTCTCGGCGTACTGCGCCGGTGTATCGAAAGCACGGCTGGGCAGCTCGCTTACATCGAGCTTGTCTCCCGGCACGTTCCAATAAATCTCGTACGTCGAGATAAAGTCGAGGCACCAGCTCTTCACCCAGCGCTCCCATCCGGGATTGGTTCGTTCGCCGGGATCGGTAGCCAGCCGCGGCGCCAGTGGCTCAATCACGTGAAACACACGCCAGTTGCGCGCCGTCCACACTGCAAACGGCGTGACTGCCAGCAGTGCGCAAACCACGCCCATGCGGGCAACGGAAGTACCGCCGGTCTCCGGACCGGCTGTCGTGCGGGTCTCCCGACCCGCACCTGGCTGCTGAGGTAACGGAGGCCGGTGGTGCCTGCGCCCCAGACCAATAAAGAAAACCGGCGCAAAAGCCACCGCGGCCAGCGCGCCATCGGGGCGCAACAGCATTGCAGCGGTAATCGCAAACGTAAACCAAAGCGCGTTCGCCCAACCGGGATCGTCCCGGAAGCGCGCCATCGCCCACATCGCCAGCGCCAACACAAAAAGCGTCGGCGTTTCCGCAAGCGGAGCCACGGTATAAGAAGCGGTAAAGGGACAAAGCGCGGCCAGCCACAACGTAGCCACCGCGGCGCGCCGATTCGCCGGCGCGGGCACAATCCGCCGCACAAACCCGGCCAGCAGCAGGCAGCCCAGCAAATCCAGGGCAATTTGCACGCAGACCGCGGCAAAGTAGTTCCCCATCCCGAACACTTTGAAGCACACCGCAAGAAACAGCGGGTAGCCGGGCAACCGGATCAGCGTCGAGTAGATTACGCCGCTGGGCAGTGTCAGGGCATATTGGCCGTGCAGCAGCAGATTCTTGGCCAGATCCCCGTAAATCAGCATGTCGCCGTTGACATCGAAGAGGTCTCGCAGCATCCACAGGCGCAACGCCAGTCCCGCGCCCAGCGCAAGCGCCACGGGCACAGCCGGGCGCAAATGCCCGCCCGCCCCACGCACCCGTGCTGTCAATTGACTCTCTCGGTCAGCTTCCATACGATTCGTACTGTATAGCGTACGGCATTCCGGGGATTGCGCGCCTTGCCGATGTTGCGTCGGGGGCGGGCCTCTCAGGAGTGCTTTGCCCCTTTTTTGCGTGGTTTTCGCGCTGGAGTCAGTAAAAAACCGTTCATGCCCGACCGACAAATCTTCTACGACCCGGAACGCAAGCGCTGGAAGCGTCTGCGCCGCATTCTGGACACAACGGCCGTGCTATCGACCCTGGTGGTCGCCGGCTTTATCTTCAATGTGCTCCGCGGCCAGCGCCTGCCGGAACTGTTGCTGCCCATTCCCCGTCACAACTACCGGGCTTTGCCCGATACCTCAGTTCTCCGCAACGCCAAAAACCAAAACCCCGCGCGCCGCAAAACCAAGCGAAAGCCTTCTGAAATTCCCTTGAATACCGGTGAAGGTTTGCGCGCCGCCTATTACGTCCAGGACGACGCGGCCAGCTACTCTTCGCTCAAAGAGCACGTGCAACAGATCGACCTGCTGTTTCCGCAGTGGCTGCATGTGGACTCGCCGCAGGGCACGCTCATGATGATGAGCGGAGATAACCTGCGCGAGCTTCCCATCATCCAGGGCAACTCCGTCCACGATCCCGACTACGTGAACAAGGTGAAGCAGGTCATTCAGAAGGCCCACACCGACACCGAGATCTTTCCTGCTCTCAACAATTTCAATCCTCACACCCAGGATTGGGACACCGGCGTTGGCGATGTGCTCCAGGATCCGGCAAAGAGCGCCTCGTTTCTCCGCCAGATCATGCGCTTTCTCGCCGCGTATCCCGCCTATCGCGGCCTGTCTCTCGATATTGAAAGCATTCCCGACGAGGATGATGCTGCCTACCTTAACTTCATTCAGGCGCTCTACAGCCAAATGCACGCGCGCAATCTTACGCTGTATGTGAACGCCGCAGTGGCCACCAGCGACAGCGACCTCAAGACCATCGCCGCCAACTCCGACGGCATTGTGCTCATGAACTACGACGAGCACCAGACCACCAGCGATCCCGGTCCCGTGGCCAGCCAGTCCTGGTTCATCGGCAATCTGGCCCGAGTGCTCAAGGTGGTGCCCAAGGAAAAGCTCATCTGCGGCGTGGGCAGCTACGGTTACGATTGGGCGCTCTCCATCCCCGATCCCAAAGACCGCCGTCACCCCAAGCCCAAGGTCGTTAGTACTGACCCTCTGTCGGTTTCCGACGCATGGGGACGCGCCGCCGACGCCGACGCCGATCTCGATCTCGATTACGACACTCTCAATCCTCACTACGAATACATCGATGAGGACGCAAACGAGCGCCACGTCGTTTGGTTCCTTGACGCGGTGTCGCTGCTCGACGAGATGCGCGCCGCTCGCCTGCTCGGCCTCCAGACCTTTGCTCTCTGGCGCTTGGGCGAAGAGGACAGTTCGCTCTGGAATATCTGGGATCGGCCCAGCGATCCGTCTTCACTGCAAGCCTTGGGATCCGTCGAGCCGGGCCATGACGTGGACACCGGGGGCGAAGGCGACATTCTGCGCATCACCGGGCTGCCGCAAACCGGCAAGCGCACCGTCGAAGTGGATACCGATGAGCCCGACCCGCGTAAAAAGCTCATCGTCGATGAGCACATGGACGTCTACCCGCATACCTACACTATCGAGCAGTACGGCTATCACCCCAACGAGGTTGCACTCACTTTCGACGATAGCCCCGATCCCAAGTGGACGCCAAAGATTCTCGACATCCTCAAGGCCCGGCAGGTCAAAGCCGCTTTTATGGCCATAGGATCCGAGGCCGCTGACAACATCGGCCTCCTCCAGCGCATTGTCCGCGAAGGCCACGAGATCGGCAATCACACCTGGACCCACCCCGACATCAGCGAAATCTCGCCGCGCCAGGTCGAACTCGAAATCACTCTCACCGAGCGCCTCTTTGAAAGCAAGCTCGGCGTCCAGCCGCTTTACTTCCGCCCGCCCTACGACATCGACGAAGAACCCGACACCGACGACGAAGCCGAGCCAGCCTGGCGCATTCAGCAGATGGGCTACATCATCATCGGCAGCAAAATCGATACCGACGATTGGGACGAACACCCTCGCAAAACCACCCCCGAGATCATCCAGTCAGTGTTTGCCCAACTCGACACCATGAAAGTGAAGCCGCAATTCCGCGGCTCTATCATCCTCATGCACGATGGCGGCGGCGACCGCTCTGCGACCGTCGCTGCGCTGGGTCCGCTCATCGACGCGCTGCGGGCTCGCGGCTACACCATCGTTCCCGTCTCGGCGCTCATGGGCAAAACCACCGCCCAGGTCATGCCGCCCCTCACCTTCTGGCAGCGAATGCGCACCATCCCCGACTCCATCGCATTTTCCGCGGTCGATATCATCGGCAATTTCATTTTTATGGTTTTCTTTGTGGGCGATGTGCTCATGAGCGCGCGTCTCATCATCGTCGGTCTGTTCGCCATCATCGACCGCCTGCGGCGTCCGTACCGTCCGGCCTCGTCCGGCTTTTGCCCACGCGTCGCCGTTCTCATACCGGCCTACAACGAAGAATCTGTCATCGTGCGCACCATTCGATCCGTGCTCAACTCCGACTACAAAAATCTCCGCGTCATTGTCATCGACGACGGCTCCCTCGACCGCACTGCCGAAGTGGCAGCCGCCGCCTACGCGCAGGACATCGCCGCCGGCCGCGTGCAGGTTCTCACCAAGCGCAATGAAGGCAAAGCCGCCGCGCTCAACTACGCACTCGATCGCATCACTGAGGATGCTTATGTCGGCATCGATGCCGATACGGTCATCGCGCCCGACGCCATCTCCAAACTCATTCCCCACTTTGAAGATCCCGCTATTGGCGCCATCGCCGGCAATGCCAAAGTCGGCAACCGTGTCAATCTCTGGACGCGCTGGCAGGCTCTCGAATACATCACCAGCCAGAACTTCGAGCGCCGCGCCCTCAATCTTTTCCACGTCATTACCGTGGTTCCCGGCGCCATCGGCGCATGGCGCACCGCACCCGTCAAGGCCGCCGGCGGATATCCCGTGAACACCGTGGCAGAAGATGCCGACCTCACCATGAGTCTTCTCGAGCAGGGTTGGAAAGTCGACTACGAGGACCGCGCGCTGGCCTTTACTGAGGCGCCCATCGACGCCAGAGGCCTCATGCGCCAGCGCTTCCGCTGGTCCTTCGGCACCTTGCAGGCCGTCTGGAAACATCGCGCAGCCTTTGTGCGCAACAAGGCCATGGGGCTCTTCGCACTGCCCAACATCCTCGTCTTCCAGATGCTCCTGCCGCTCGTCTCGCCGTTCATTGACATCATGTTCGTGGCCGGCATCGTCAACTTCCTCGTCGATCGCCACTACCACCCTGAAGCCGCATCCGCCGCGAGCTTTGAAAAACTGCTCGCTTACTTCGGCGCATTCCTGCTTATCGACTTCATTACCTCGTCGGTCGCCTTCAGTCTCGAGCGCCGTCATCCCGCCAACAAGGGCGATGGCTGGTTGCTCTTCCACATCTGGCTACAGCGCTTCGCCTATCGGCAGGTTTTTTCCGTTGTGCTCTTCAAGACCCTCAAGCGCGCCATCGATGGCAAGCCCTTCAACTGGGACAAACTAGCCCGCACCGCCAAGATGAGCAAGCACACCGAAGCCCTGACTGAAGCTGCACCGTAAGAACTATGGTCAGCGATCAGAGGGCGGAGACGCGGGGACCATCACGCAATTCTCTATTGTGAAAGCCGACCGTCAAGAAAAAGATCGATCGCAACGTTGTCGTCGGCTTTCCAGACCAAGAAGCTTGGATTCTTCAGCCCCCATTTGACGTATGGCACGACAAAATGAGCCTTGGCCGTTGCGGCTGTGCCTTCAACATGCACAAGAATAGGGACGGTGATCTCGTGAGGCATGCCGAGAAGCGTGAAGATACCCGTGACCTGAATGTTCGAGTCGCCTGATGGAGCGATGACGCCGGCGTAGGACTTCGCCTCAAAGGAAACATTGGCGAACTGTTCGACCTTGAGGATGTCTCTGTTCATCTTTTTGTCGCGGCTGTCATTGCCGGTCTTGCAGCTGCCGGCGAAGACGACCACCGACCCCGAAATCCTGGGAGCACTGCGGTCAAACTCAATCCATCCCGATTGAAGGTGGAACGCGCCGCTGACGACTTCATGAGTCGTGTTGAGCGTCATCTTGATCTGGCTGGCGTCTGGATTGACGGCGAAGCTCTGATGCTGGGCGAGAGCGGCTGGGGCGAATACGGCCGCGAGGGCGAAGACCGCGAAGGATTTCATTGCATCTCCCCTATGGCGTTTCAACGATTGAGAGTCGCTCTCAACGTGGCCCGACTTCAGCCAGCGACTGCCTGCGGAGCGACAGTGGCATGCTGGGCGACCCGAGTTAGCTTTGCCGTCACGCGCATTACGCCGGGCCAGACCCTGAGGCAAAATGGCAATACAGCACGCGCGAAGGTGTTGTTCAAGCCATCGGCGGCGAACTCAGCAAGGCGCATCTGGGTCAGCAGTGCAGAACGCAATTTAGCCTGGAAGATTGGCGCCGGCTCTGCCGCAAGCCAGGCCGCGGCGGCACAGCGCGCCGTATGCAGCGCAATCGATATGCCATCGCCGGTGAACGACGGGATGACAGCTGCCTGATCGCCAATGCAGTAGAGCCCATCCTCCGTAGTGCGGCGGATGAAGCCATACGGGATATGCGTGATGGCGATCGGCTTGTCGAGCAACGGCTCCGCACCGGCAAGCCTCATTGCGAGATGAGGACAATCCTTCTTCATCTTCGCAAGAAAGTTCTCCCAGCGATTCCCTTCTCGCGCGAGATACTGCTGTTGCACCACGCAGCAGAGGTTTGCAATACCGCCTTCGACCGGCTGGATTCCACCGTAGCCT
The DNA here is from genome assembly GCA_963786565.1 of uncultured Acidobacteriota bacterium. GTDB lineage: Bacteria > Acidobacteriota > Terriglobia > Terriglobales > Acidobacteriaceae > Telmatobacter. Next base: position 12,888 of record CAWAZR010000002.1, read on the forward strand.
CCGGGATAGAGCATCAGTTCAGAAGCGTGCGCCAGTTCCGCAGCCTGCGCGGGCGCCAAACGAAAATACATCTTGAAAGCGATCCATCGCTGCGGGTCCTCCGGACGAGCGTGGCCGCGGAGATCGTGTTTGCCTGTGGCGAGAAAGACGGTTGGTGCTTCACGGGTGGTGCCGTCGTCGAGCGCAGCTTGCCACTCGTCGGGCGCTATGCGCGAGAGCGCCTGCACGCTGCGGCCTTGCTCCACGCGGACCCCTGCGGCGACCGCCTCGGCGATGAGCGCCGTATCCAGCGCCTTGCGCGAAAGCGAGGCTGCGGGAAAAGGCAACGGAGCTTGTGCGGCGCGCCTGGCGGCGGCCAGGCGAACGTAGTTGATCGGCACGGCTCCAAGCGAGGTCACGTCGATGCCGAGCGCGTCCAGATCCTCAAGCGCCTCACCGCTCAGAAACTCTCCGCAAATTTTATGGCGCGGTGTGGGCTCGCGTTCAATCAGCGTGACGCGCTGTCCCTTGCGGGCAAGCGCTATAGAAGCCGCACAGCCGGCCACTCCACCACCGAGGATGAGAACGTCGTCTTGCACGGGAATCCGATTCAAAGTTGACGTATCGACTGGAATCTCCTTGTCGGATTCGGTACTAAAAGTATACCGTCCCGATGGCTTTTGCATGACCAATGCTGCAATCGGGGAACGGCGAAGTTTGAAACCCACAGGAATGCCGTATGAATTTGACGGAGCGCAGGCGAAGATGTGAGCCTCAGCCTGCCGTGCCCGATCTTCGGCACCAGCAAAACAATTTACGAAACTGAATAAGGTCCGATCGGCAATGAAAGATAGAGGGTTGTATCATCTTCGCAAGGCGCGAAGAAAGATGATCTCAGTGCGAAAGTACAGCGGTCCGTTGCTCGTCACAGTGCTTGTCCTCCTCATAGCGCAAGGGAGCGCGCAGAGCCCGCCAAACCCACCATCGGTCGCTGCGCCGCAGAAGTTCGATGTGGCGAGCATACGACCGTCGCCAGATCGAACGGGCCAACCCAGTTGGATGGGCGTCCGGTTCACTGGCGACATGTTTGAGGCACACGGCATGTCGCTGAAGGCGCTGGTTTGGCAAGCCTATGCCTACGGAAGTCCGGAGCGCCAGATGGTGTCCGGCGGCGGAGGCTGGGTCGAGTCGCAACAGTGGGACATCATGGCCAAAGTCGACGACCCCTCATTCGACGGGCTATCGAATGTAGACCGAAACGATCGCATGCGCCCCATGTTGCGGGCGCTGCTGGAAGAGCGATTCCACCTGAAGCTCCATACCGAGCTGCGACCGACGCCGGTTTATGCGCTGGTGCAGGCCAAGGGTGGAGCGAAGTTCAAGGAGGTGCCTGCGCCGCCTGAGGTGAACGGCGATTGGATGGAGGCGATGAAACATTATCGCGAAGAGAATCCTGGCAAGCCGTTCCCCGGCGTAATCACGTGCGGCAATGATGGCTGCACTGCCACGGCGGTGACGATAAGCACAGTGCTGGGCCAGATACAGGCTAGCAGCCACTCGGATCGCATGATCCTCGACGAGACCGGACTGAAGGGCCACTACGACATCACGTTTCCGATGCCGCACAACGACGATGACGACGCGATGGCGGAGGTTGAGGAAGCTCTGGGACTGAAGTTCGAACCGCGCAAGGTAGATTTGACGACCTACGTGATCGACTCCGCCGAAAAACCTTCGGAAAATTAGGATCGGATTCGGAATAGTCGCCTGCTCGCCGGTAACGGAGTAGTATTTTCCGGTTAGGCGGTGACTCGCCCGCTGCGATTAGCGTGGCATTTCCCAGCCGCCCTCTTTGGCTCGTTGTAGCAGTTGGTTTAATTGAAGACGGGCTTTTTCAACGACTGAGTGTTCATTACTGGACCACCCAATTTCGCGTTCCCACCATTCTTGCAATTCTCGGTGACTGCACAGACTTGCGATTCTTCGGATCAGTGTGTCGGCTTCCTCCCCATAGACAGGAATTGAATGCACGAGGATATCGGTTAACGGATGATCATGAGGTCTTCCATTCGGCATGCGTGCTTACTCCAGTTATGAGCGCAGGTACTCGTGAAGGTAAAGTCTACCAGTGAACAGAGACTCGCGAGCGGCTACGGGCGGATTGTCGCCTATCCGTCAGTTACTCAGCAATAAACAGACTTGAGGCAATAGAACCTCACTGCGCTCGGTAGCAGGATTTCAGCGCCGCAGGTCTGCCCCGTTCGCAGGCTAGGTTTGCGCCCGGTGTCGGCATTTCCAGGCCGCCATCACCAAAACGCCCACGCAACGTCTATCCCTATAATTCGAGTTGAGGACCTACTGCACGTGACTACAGTTTCCCTGAACCGCATTCGAGAGACCATCCGCTTCCATGGGATCTAATGCGGAGACCCAATTCAAACTGCGGGTTTCTCCGCGCGACCTGCCAGAGCTGATGGATGGGGATTGCAGCTATGAGGATTTCCGCGGCTGCCTGCGCAGCCTGGAGCAGATCAACCGCTGGCTGCTGGGCTACCGACCGACGCTGGCCTGGCTGAAGCGGCTGCCGCCTGCATTGCGTGCTCATGGCCTGCGTGAACCGGTGCACATTGTCGATGTGGGCAGCGGCGGCGGCGATCTGTTGCGCCAGATTGCAGGCTGGGCGCGGAAGCGCGGCATCGCGGTCGAGTTAACGGGGATTGACTTGAATCCTTATGCGGCGCGTGCGGCAGCGGAGCTAACGACCAAGGAGTTCAAAATCACATGGGTCACCGGCAATGCAATGGAGTATCGGCCGGAGAAACCGGCGGATATCGTCGTGAGTTCGTTGATGGCACATCATCTGGAAGATGAGGAAATCATCACGCTGCTGCGCTGGATGGAAGCCAGTGCGCAGGTGGGTTGGTTCATCAATGACCTGGAGCGGTCGGTGCGGAGCTCCCGGATGTTCAGCTTGGCGGACAGGTTCATGCGGTGGCACCGGTTTGTGCGGCATGATGGGCCGGTGTCCTTCCGGCGGGCGTTCCGGGAAGACGACTGGGCGCGGCTGCTGATGGCAGCTGAACTTCCATTGGAAGCGGTGACAGTGGAACACTGGCGACCGGGACGGTTGTGCGTGGGACGGTGCAAATGAGGCGGGCGATCGTTCGAGCGAAAGTTTTGATGAAGCGAAACAGATTCCTTGTCGCCGCTTTCCTGGCAATCGCTCTGGGCGTCGCCGCGCAGGCACAACAGATTCCCGTGAAACATGTCCAACTCCCGCGGAATGAATTTATGGAGGTGCGCTCGGAGACTGGACAGACCATCGCCCACGTTGAGTTTACTGAGACCGTGCAGGGCGGCGAAGTGACGATGCATCTGACCTATCACTTTGAAGATGGGTCGATCGACGACGAGATCACAACATACAGGCAGCAAGGCACGTTTCAGCTAATCCGCAACCATCACATACAGAAGGGGCCGTTCTTTGCAAAGCCCGTCGACTTCGCGGTGGAAGCCGCTACCGGCACTGCAACCACACGCACAACCGACGGGAATGGCACGGTCCACGCCGAGAGCGAGCACATCGACTTGCCGGATGACCTGGCGAATGGGTTCGTTGGCACGGTGCTGCTGAACGTGCCGCCCAACACCGCGCCGTTTCGCGTGGGGATACTGGCGCCGGTCTTCGGCGGGCGATTGATTCGGATCCTGATCTCGCCGGATGGCGAGCAGCCGTTTCAAAAAGCAGGGCAGATCCTGAAGGCCACGGTGTTCCGCATCCATCCGGAGTTGGGTGGAATCCTGGGCATGCTTGCGCAGTTGCTCGGCCTTCAGCCGAAAGATGCGATGGTGTGGATACTGGAAGGCGAGCAGCCTGCGGTGGTCAGGATCGTCGGACAGCTCGGCGGTTCCGGGCCCGTTGTCAGCTCGGAGTTGGAAGGGACCAGCTTCGGAAAATAGAACATCCTGGAAACCCACATCTCAAACGCAAAATGAGCGATCAGCCGCGACGCGTGGTGAGCTCGTGCCAGTTCAGGCCGAGATCCACGATAAGCAACGAGGCAAGGGTGAAGGCGATGACGCCGACGGCGGAGAGAGTGTCGCCGAGGTGGCTCCAGTAACGCGGCCACAGGTTGAGCACACGGCTGGAGACGAAGGTAAACGTGACGGCGTAGGATCGAGCCATCCACTGCCGGTGCTGGATGATCTGACGGTTGCGCGCGGTGAGGAAGGCGGCGGTGGTGCAGACCATCCACGCCGCGGCCTGCATTGAGGTTCCGGGGAGCCCCGGACGTCCCCAGGCGAGAGCGATCCCAGTGAACGAACCGACAAACACGGAAACCACGTAGATGCGTCCCAGGACCCGGTGCAGCTTGCGGTGCTGCTCGCGAATCCGCGAGGAGAAATTGATGGGGCCGATCAGGAGAGCGAAAATTCCGGCGAGTGCATGTGGGATGAGAAGATGGCGGTCTGCGATGACCTGAAGACGGTAGGCGTGATACATCGGGTAATCGGTGTAGAGAAGAACTTCAGAAGAAATGAAGACAAAGAGCGCCGTGAGGCCGAGAGAAATCCAGAGCGCGATTTTAAGTCGGGAATGACTGGTGCGGGGCGCAAGCACCGTGGAAGTTACCATGAATTGCCTCTTGATTGGTTAGACAGGCCGAGAGGCGCGGCGAGAGCCAAGGGCGAGAAGAACATCATGTTTTTAGTCTAACGAGCAGCTTCAGAATGCGGACCGCTGGATGCCCGGTACAGCGAATTCACACGCAACAAGGCGCAAATTTGCCTGCAAAAAGCTGACAAAACGCGCGAAAAATAGCGCAAAAGCGCGCTCCGGAGCCCATCTTGATGCGTTTATGCGAAATTCTCTATTCACGCGCGCGCTGATTCGCGAAATTCTCTATTCACCTTTGTGCTTCAAGCGCGAAATTGTCTGTAGTTTCCCTCAAAGAATCGCGAAACGCCAAGCGAACATTCCGGGGGTAAGCGGTCGCTCTTAAGCGAACATTTGCCCCCTTTTCGGCAGCAGAAAAACGATCATTTCCGCTGATTCTGCGGGACTTACCAACTCACCCCACCCCGGACGAAAAAATGCAGTTCACCATTCGACTTCGACCGCCGCGCGATCTTCGCTCGGGGCGGGCTTTTGATTCGCCCGCCGGTCACAGACCACTGATCACTGACCACTGATCACTGTATTCTTACGGCCCCAGGTACAGGCTCACGCCGGGCGGCGCAAAGCTCAGTTGGCCGGATTTGGGTTCGTAGGAGAGATCCAGCGCATCGGTCTTGCGGCCGTTGATGAGCACGGCCACCAGCAGGTTGTTGCCGTAACGCGCGGCCTCCGCGATCTTGTGATTCTTGATGGCGCCGTACTCGTTGTCGGGGCTGGTGGCGCTCCAATCTCCCTGGAAGCGCGAGTAGGGATAAACGCTGTGCTGATCAGGATGCTGCTGCCAGTTCTTGTCGTTGATCCAGATGCCGTAGGCACGGGGCAGGTCGTTTTCCTCAACCGCAGTCAGAAATTTGTTCACCGTGGCGCGCCCGAACATATAACGGTCCCAGTTCCACGGCCAGTCCACCGGCCGGCCGGCCACCAGCCACCAGCTGACAAACAGCAGCAAGACCGCGCCCACGCTGCACTGCACGATCAGCAGATTACGCCGCGAGCGCGCGGGGTCGTACTGGGGAGCATCGAGCAAGGTCATGGCAGTTTTTCCTCGGTATTTAAGGATACAGTGGTTGGCGAACGGTGAAAAAGTGAAAGGAGTGAAGGGAGTGAAAAAGTGCCCCGACGGCGTAGCTACCTCATTTTGACGGGCACCTTATGGCGGCGCCTATGGACTTAGACACCATAGCGGCTAGTCTTGTTCCCTGTTTCACTCATTTCACTTATTCACTCATTCACTTGGAAGCTTTCTCTCATTAATCCCGGCTGTACGTCGTCTTGTCCTTCTCCGCCTGGCGCTCGAGGGCGAGCTCGATGAGGCGGGTGATCAGGCCGGTGTAGCTGAGGCCCGAAGCCTCCCACAGCTTGGGGTACATGCTGATTTGCGTGAAGCCGGGCATGGTGTTCACTTCGTTCACAAAGATGCGCTGCTTGCCGTCGGGCTCCATCAGGAAGTCCACGCGCGCCAGGCCCGCAAGGTCGCAGGCGCGGAAGGCGGCGACGGCCATCTCGCGGATTTTTTTGGTTTCCGCCCGGCTCAATTTCGCAGGAATCACAGGCACGGAGCCTTCGGAAAGATACTTGGCTTCGTAGTCGTAGAATTCCTTGCCCGGAACGATTTCGCCGACCACGCTGGCTTTGGGATCGTCGTTGCCAAGCACCGCGACCTCGAACTCCCTCGCGCGCGCCTTCTTACCGCCCACGCCCTGCTCCACGACGAGCTTGCGGTCGTATTTGGCCGCCAGGGTAAGTGCAGGACCAAGTTCCTTGCGGTCGTGCGCCTTGCTGATGCCGACGGATGATCCCAAGTTCGCCGGCTTCACAAAGACCGGATACTTGAGCGACTTCTCGACCTGTGCGATGGCTTTGCGCGGGTTCTTTTCCCAATCGGCGCGGAGCAGCGTAACGTGCTTGACGATGGGCAGCCCGGCTTCGACGAAGAGGCGTTTCATCACGTCCTTGTCCATGCCGGCAGCCGAGCCCAGCACGCCGGAGCCCACATAGGCGATGCCGGCCAGTTCGAAGAGCCCCTGGATCGTGCCGTCCTCGCCAAAGGTGCCGTGCAGCACCGGGAAGACAACATCAATTGCCTTGCCTTCAGGACCTTGCGGGCCGGGTACAGGCGCCAGCAGCGTGGGAATGCCTTCGTGGAGGAGTTTCGCACCCGGCGTGGCGTCGGGATCGCCGGCGCGCAGCCGCCGCGAGACGGCGCCCATGTCGCCGTTAAGCAGATGGTTGGCGTCTGCCGCGGCCAGCCAGCGGCCCTTCCGGGTGATGCCGATGGGGGTTACGTCGAATTTGTCGCGGTCGATGGCCCGCAGAACCGACGCGGCCGACAGCAGAGACACCTCATGCTCGCCGCTGCGCCCGCCAAAAAGAATGCCTACGCGAAGTTTTTTTGCCATTTTCTGTTCGGTCCCCGCGTGCAGGATCCGCGCGGCTCCATCCTAGTGTAGAACCACCGGCAGAGGCACTATTCCATGGTTCCAAAAGTGGAATTCCCGCGTCCGTTGGAACATTGGCGGCGGTGCTGGACTAAGCATTCCGATTTTTGCCGGATGTTGTTGGCCCCCAAGGCGATAACCGGGGCGGCGAGGCCTCCCAAAAGGCCGCAAGTCAACGAACCAAAAGTGTTATATCAAAAGCCTCCGGTACGACTACCATGAGTGAAAGGTATTATCCCCCGCGTTGTTCCCACTCGCAGACCACTCCCGCTCTACCGGCACGAAAAGCTAGTGGGGACAGCGGAGAAAGGCGAGCCCGTGCCGCTGAGGCGGAAAACGGTAGGCCGGATCCGCTGAGGCGGCAAGATTAAAGTAAGGGGGCCCAGTTCGAGTTGAAGAATCGATATATTACCGCGTTAGCCATGCTGCTAGCATGCGTTGCGGTTACGGGAGCGGCTCAGCCGGCTCCATTGACCACTCTGGACAGTGTGCGCCGCCTGAGCAATGCTGAGGCGGCCAAGGGAATCCCTGTCGCCGTTACAGCGACAGTGACTTACTTCCGCTCTTATCGAAAAAACATGTTCGTGCAGGACGGCAAGGCTGGCCTTTTTGTGAAGGCCACCACAAATGTCACGCTGGTCCCCGGAGATCGCGTCCTGATCAAAGGCGTGACGCATGAGGGATACCTTCCCGAGGTGGTCAGCAGCGACTTGACACTGCTCGGGCACGGCGCTCTTCCCAAGCCGATCGCCGCGGGCTATGAGCAACTGATCGGACCGGGCGACGATTCCATGCTGGTGATCGCGCGCGGCGTGGTGCGAGCTGCGAATATGGATGCGCCGTCGGCTGCCCATACCACAGGCGGCACCATCAAAATACTCACGGACGGCGGGACCGTCGACTTGGAAGTGGACAACGCTACCGCGAATGAGCTGACGAATCTGCTGGATGCCGAAGTGGCAGTGACCGGCGTAGCCGGCGGCAGGTTCGACGGAAAGACACAGAAGACCGGCATCCTGCTCCATGTTTCCAGCCTCGACGACGTCAAAATCGTAAAACCAGCCGCAGTCGACCCTTGGTCGCTGCCCCTCACGCAGATGGATGAGATTCAGGGAGTCTATCGCGTAAAGGACCTCACGAGCCGCATTCGCGTAAGCGGCGTGATCACGTACAACGAACCTGGGTCCGCGGTAGTGTTGCAGGACGGCACGCGCAGCTTGTGGATCACGACGCGCAGCTTTTTGCCGCTGCGCATCGGCGACCGGGCTGACGCCACGGGATTCCCCACTGCGAACGAGGGATTTCTACAGTTGTCGGCGAGCGAGATCCGGGACAGCGGCGTCGCTGAGCAGGTTGTGCCGTTGCCCGCCAAGTGGCAGCAACTGGCTTCAAGCCAGCACATCTTTGACCTGGTATCGATCGAAGGCGAGGTCGCGGTCACGGCCAGGGAAGCCGCTCAGGACGAGTATGTACTGGTCTCGGACGGCTATGAGTTCTCGGCCATCTACCACCATCCGTCCGGCTCCGGACCGTCGTCACTGGCCCCGATGAAAGCCATCCCCGTGGGTTCGCGGATTCGCGTCACGGGCATTTGCGTGCCTTTGAATTCGAATCCCTTCGGCCACGATGTGCACTTCAATATCCTTTTGCGCTCCCCGGACGAAATTGAAGTACTCGCCGGGCCGAGTGTCCTGAATCCGGAGAATATCGCCATGTTTTTCGCGGGGCTGCTCGTGCTGGCGCTCGTGATGGGTATGCGCGGGTGGCACCTCGAGCACAAGAACCGGCGCAAGGTGGTTTCTCTGGCGTACATGGAGCAGCGACGCGCACGCATTCTGGAAGATATCAATTATTCCCGGCCGCTGGCTGGGACTTTGGAGCGCATCACGGAGTTGGTCTCGATGAAGCTCAATGGCGCTGCATGCTGGTGCCACGTTGCCGAAGGAGCGACGCTGGGTAACCGGCCGGCGCGGCTCTCTCCCGCGTCGTTGCGCACCGTCGAACATCCCATTCCTTCTCGCTCCGGGCAACCGCTCGGCTCGTTGTTCGCGGCCTTCGACGCGCAATCCAAGCCGGCCATCGTGGAGCAGGAGGCTCTGGCCATGGCGGCGGCGCTGGCTACCCTGGCGATCGAAACCTCGCGCCTCTACTCCGACCTGGTGCACCGTTCAGAATTCGACCTGCTGACGGACGTGCAAAATCGCTTCGTCATGGAGAAGAAGCTCGTAGCGATGATTCAAGCCGTACGCCTGACGGCCGGCGTCTTTGGCTTGATCTATATCGACTTGAACCAATTCAAGCGCGTGAACGACGTGCACGGGCACCTGGTGGGCGATCTTTACCTGCAGGAAGTGGCGCAGCGCATGAAAAAGCAGTTGCGTCCCGGCGATACGCTGGCGCGGCTGGGCGGCGACGAGTTCGCGGTGCTGGTTCCCGTGGTGCACAGCCGCGACGAAGTGGAAGAGATTGCTGCGCGGCTGGAATTCTGCTTCCACGAGCCTTTCTTACGAGACGAATGCGTCATCCACGGCTCGGCCAGCGTCGGCATCGCACTCTATCCGGAGGATGCTGATACGGTGGAAACCCTGCTTAGCGCGGCCGACGCCTCAATGTACGTCGACAAGCACACACGGGTGGGGCAGAGCCGGTCGCGAGTGTCTCTGGGCGAAGACGAATACGTACGCGGGGATCGCGGATAATAAAAAGGCCCGGCTTTTGGCCGGGCCTTCCACTGTTGCAAACCAAAGGGCTGCCGCACCGCTGGTGCTATTCGGCGGCCATCTCTTCGGCTTCGCCTTCCTGCCGCATCAGTTCCAGCTCGCGTTCGGCGGCCTCGATCTCGGCCGTCACTTCCTGCTGCACGCGTGCTGCCGCTTCCTCGAGCTCCGGTGAGAGCTGGACGTTGCGGTAGTACTCCAGGCCCGTGCCGGCGGGGATCAAGCGCCCCACGATCACGTTCTCCTTGAGACCGCGCAGGTTGTCGATCGCGCCGTTGATGCTGGCTTCGGTGAGCACACGCGTCGTCTCCTGGAAGCTGGCCGCGGAGATGAAGCTGTCGGTGGAGAGCGATGCCTTGGTGATGCCCAGGAGCAGCGGACGCCCAATTGCGGGACGGCCTCCGTTCTGGAGCACGCGCTCGTTCTCTTCCGTGAAGCGGAAACGGTCAACCTGCTGCTCGAGCAGGAAGGTCGTATCGCCCACTTCGTCGATGCGCACCCACCTGAGCATCTGCCGCACGATCACTTCGATATGTTTGTCCGAAATGGCCACGCCCTGCAGGCGGTACACTTCCTGGATTTCGTTCACCAGGTAAGCCTGCAGTTCCTTTTCGCCCAGCACGGCAAGAATGTCGTGCGGGTTCAAGGGACCGTCCATCAGAGGATCGCCGGCGCGCAGGCGTTCGCCTTCCTGCACGTTCACGTGAATTCCGCGCGGCACCGAGTATTCCTTCTCGTCGCCGTTGTCGGCCGTCACGTAAATCTTGCGCTGGCCCTTCGAAACTTCGCCGAAGCGGACCACACCATCGATTTCAGAAATGATGGCGGTTTCGCGCGGCTTCCTCGCCTCGAACAGCTCGACCACGCGGGGCAGACCGCCGGTAATATCCTTGGTGCGCGTCGACTCCTTGGGAATCTTCGCGAGCACGTCGCCAGGGCCGACCTCGTCGCCGTCCTGCACCATAAGGTGCGCGCCGCGGGGCAGCAGATAACGCTTGCTGCCTTTGGCGCCCTTCATGGCGATGGCGGGCTGCCGCTTCTCATCGGGAGAGTCGGCAACCACCCAGCGCGAAAGGCCGGTGACTTCGTCCACTTCCTCGTTGAGCGTGATGCCTTCCTGAAGGTCCTTGAACTGCACCGTGCCGCCAATCTCGGTGAGAATGGCGTAGGTGTAGGGATCCCACTCGGCAAGCAGTTCGCCCAGTTTGACAGCGGAGCCTTCCTTGACGCGAAGGCGTGCGCCGTAGACCACCTGGTAGCGTTCCTTTTCACGGCCACGCTCGTCCACAATTGCCACCGAACCGGAGCGATTCATGGCTACCAGTTCGCCTTCCTTGCTTTCGACCGTGTTCAGGTTGATGAAGCGCACATAGCCGTTGTTCTTGGCGTCGAGACGCGAACGATCCTGCACGCGGCTGGCCGTGCCACCCACGTGGAAGGTACGCATGGTAAGCTGCGTGCCCGGCTCGCCGATGGACTGTGCGGCAATGACGCCGCAGGTTTCGCCCAGTTCGACCATGCGGCCGGAACCAAGGTTGCGCCCGTAGCACAATGCGCACACGCCGCGGCGTGATTCGCAGGTGAGCACGGAGCGGATCTTCACCTTCTCCACGCCCGCGCCCTGAATCAACGATGCGATCTCTTCGTCGATGGACTGGTTGACCTCAACCACCACGTTGCCGTCGTAGTCCTTAATTCTCTCCAGAGACACGCGGCCGATGATGCGGTCGCGTAGCGGCTCGATGATCTCGCCAGATTCCACGATCGATCCGACGTAGATGCCTTCCAGCGTGCCGCAATCGTTTTCAGTCACGATCACGTCCTGCGCCACATCCACGAGACGCCGCGTCAGGTAGCCGGAATCGGCGGTCTTCAGTGCAGTATCGGCCAGGCCCTTGCGCGCTCCGTGCGTCGAAATGAAGTACTCGAGCACTGTCAGGCCTTCGCGGAAGTTGGACGTGATGGGCGTCTCAATGACTTCGCCCGAAGGCTTGGCCATCAGTCCGCGCATGCCGCTCAACTGGCGAATCTGCTGCTTCGAACCACGAGCGCCGGAGTCGGCCATGATGTAGATCGGGTTCATGGCGCCTTCGTCGTCGGCCCGCTTCATGTTCGAGAACATCTCGTCAGCCACCTGGTCCGTGACCAATGACCACATCTGGATGACCTTGTTGGAACGCTCGCCGTTGGTGATGGCGCCGTCCATGTATTGCTTCTGGACTTCGATCACCTTCTTGTCGGCTTCGTCGACGACGGTGTACTTGCTGGCCGGAATGACCATGTCGTCCAGGCCCACGGAAAGGCCGGAGCGCGTGGCGTAGTTGAAGCCCAGCGACTTAATGCGATCGAGCATGCCCACGGTCACTTCAAGGCCGAGGTTCTGGTTGCAGTAGTTCACCAGTTGCCCGATGCCCTTCTTCTTGAGCAGGCCGTTGATAAACGGCATGCCCGGAGGCAGCGCGTCGTTCAGGATCACGCGGCCGACGGTGGTAGAGAGATACTCCTTCTCGAAGTCCACCGGATCGGTGTGCGTGATGTCCTGATCATCGTAGGCGGTGGTCATATCGAGCACCTTGCCCGTGTAGCGCAGGCGGATGGGCGTAAGCGTCTCCACTTCGCCGGCTTCGAGCGCCATCAGGATCTCTTCGGTGTTCGAGAACACGCGGCCTTCGCCCTTGCCGCCCTTCTTGGCCTTGGTCAGGTAGTAGAGGCCCAGCACCATGTCCTGCGTGGGCACTGTGATCGGCTGGCCCGATGCGGGCGACAGAATATTGTGCGAGGCCAGCATGAGCACACTGGCTTCGATCTGCGCCTCAGGCGACAGCGGAATGTGCACGGCCATCTGATCGCCGTCGAAATCCGCGTTGAACGCGGTGCAGACCAGCGGGTGAATCTTGATAGCCTTGCCTTCCACCAGCACCGGCTCAAAAGCCTGAATGCCGAGGCGGTGAAGGGTTGGGGCGCGGTTCAGCAGCACGGGGTGATCCTTGATGACTTCCTCGAGGATGTCCCAAACCACCGGCTCCTGCATCTCCACCATTTCCTTGGCTTGCTTGATGGTGGTGCACTGGCCGGTCTGCTCCAGACGGTGGTAGATGAAGGGCTTGAACAGCTCGAGCGCCATCTTCTTGGGAAGACCGCACTGATGCAGCTTGAGGTCGGGACCTACGACAATAACGGAACGGCCCGAGTAGTCCACGCGCTTGCCGAGCAGGTTCTGACGGAAGCGGCCCTGCTTGCCCTTGAGCGTGTCGCTGAGCGACTTGAGCGGGCGATTGTTGGCGCCACGCAGCACGCGGCCACGGCGGCCGTTATCGAACAGAGCGTCGACGGCCTCCTGTAGCATGCGCTTCTCATTGCGCACGATCACTTCGGGGGCGTGCAGATCCATCAGCTTCTTCAACCGGTTGTTGCGGTTGATGACGCGGCGATACAGGTCGTTCAGATCGGAGGTCGCAAAGCGGCCGCCGTCCAGCGGCACCAGGGGGCGCAGCTCTGGAGGAATGACCGGCAGCACGTCGAGAATCATCCACTGCGGCTTGTTGGACGACTTGCGAAACGCCTCAACAACCTTCAGTCGTTTGGCAAACTTGAGCTTTTTCTGCGCGGAGGTTTCGGTCTTCATGCGCTCGCGCAGTTCCATGGCCAGTTCTTCGATGCTCACGCGCTTGAGCAATTCCTTGATAGCCTCGGCGCCCATCATGGCCTTGAAGCCGGAGGGCCGGAACTGCTGATCGAGCTCGCGGAAACGCGTTTCGTCCTTGATGATCTCGCGCTCGCGCACCGGCGCATCGCCGGGATCGACCACGACATAAGATTCGAAGTAGAGAATGCTCTCGAGATCGCGCAGCGAGATGTCGAGCAAGTGGCCGATGCGCGAAGGCAGGCCCTTGAAGAACCACACGTGCGAGCAGGGCGATGCCAGCTCGATGTGGCCCATGCGCTCGCGGCGCACCTTCGAGACCGTCACTTCCACGCCGCACTTGTCGCAGATCACGCCGCGGTGCTTCATGCGCTTGTACTTGCCGCACAAACACTCCCAGTCAGTTACGGGGCCAAAGATGCGCGCGCAGAACAAGCCGTCACGTTCCGGCTTGAAGGTGCGGTAGTTGATGGTCTCCGGCTTGGTGACTTCGCCATGCGACCAGCTGCGGATCTTTTCCGGCGAAGCCAGCATGATGCGGATGGCGTCGAAGTCGGTAATCGGGCTGGTGAGCTCAAACGGATTGGAACGGAACAAGGTGAGCCTCCTTGGCAAGCTCTCTGTTGCCTGCCGCGGTGTTTCCCGGGATTGCTTTAGGGTCCTTCCTTCCCGGGAAGCGGTGTTTGCCGCTTTCAAGAAGGACCCGAAAAAACGTGGTTAGTGGTCAGTGACCAGGAACAGGCGACCGTTCACTAGTCACGAATCACTCCATCACTCATCACTAATCGGCTACTGCCGCCACTTCCGGCGTGGGCGTTTTCTTGATCAGGTCTGCACGCTTGATCAACTCCACGTCGAGGCAAAGTGACTGTAACTCGCGAATCAACACGTTGAACGACTCGGGCACACCCGGCTCGATGGCCGCTTCGCCCTTGACGATGGCCTCGTAGATCTTGGTGCGGCCGTAGACGTCGTCGGACTTCGCGGTGAGCAGCTCCTGCAAGATGTAGGCAGCGCCGTAGGCTTCCAGAGCCCACACTTCCATCTCGCCGAAACGCTGTCCGCCGAACTGCGCCTTGCCACCCAGCGGCTGCTGCGTGATGAGCGAGTACGGACCGATCGAACGCGCGTGAATCTTGTCGTCGACCAGGTGCGACAGCTTGAGCATGTAGATGTAACCCACCGTCACCGGCTGCTCGAACTGATCGCCCGTCATGCCGTCGAAGAGCATGGTCTTGCCCGAGGAAGGCAGGTCGGCCGACTTCAACAGCGCCTTGATTTCTTCTTCGCGCGCGCCGTCGAATACCGCGGTGCCGAACCAGACGCCCTTCTTCATGCCACGGGCAACGCGGATCAGCATCTCGTCGTCGAGCTCTTCCAACTGGCGCAGCGCTGCGGTTCCCGCGAACTCTTTCCTCATGAGCTCGCGCGTATACGCCACGTCGCTGTTGGCTTGCACCAGCTCGGCAACCTTCTTGCCCAGCTTGTGCGCGGCCCAGCCCAGGTGCGTCTCCAGAATCTGCCCCACGTTCATACGGGAGGGCACACCGAGCGGGTTCAGAACGATTTCGACCGGCGTTCCGTCGGGCAGATACGGCATGTCTTCCTCGGGAAGAATGCGCGAGATCACGCCCTTGTTGCCGTGACGGCCGGCCATCTTGTCGCCCACGCTCAGCTTGCGCTTCATGGCCACGTAAACCTTGACCAGCTTGATGACGCCCGGAGGCAGTTCGTCGCCCTTCTGCAGCTTGGACACCTTCTCATTGGTGATCTTGCGCAGCACTTCGATCTGGCGCGAGGTCATCTCTTCGATCTCGTCGATCTGCTCGTTCACCCGCGGATCCTTGTCGTTATAGCGGATGCGCTTCAGATTCTTGGTCGAGATCCTCTCGATGGTGTCGCGATCGAGAATTGCGCCCTTGGTCAATAACCGCTTGTTAGTCCGCTCGTCATGCAGGTCGGCGAGCACTTCCTTGCCGCCGAGAATCCCGTCGAGACGCTTCAGGCGCTCGTCGGTGAGAATGCGGATTTCGTCGCCCAGGTTCTTCTCGAGCTTGGCAATGTATTCCGCTTCGATCTGCTTGGCGCGCTCGTCCTTCTCCTGGCCCTTGCGGCTGAAGATGCGCACGTCAACTACCGTGCCTTCAATGCCTGGAGGGCAGGTAAGCGAAGCGTCACGCACATCGCCGGCTTTTTCTCCGAAGATGGCGCGCAACAGCTTTTCTTCCGGCGTCAGCTGGGTTTCGCCCTTGGGCGTTACCTTGCCGACCAGAATGTCACCGTGGCCGATCTGGGCTCCGATGCGGACGATGCCGCTCTCATCCAGGTCGCGCAGCGCGTGCTCGCTCACGTTGGGAATATCGCGGGTGATCTCTTCGGGGCCCAGCTTCGTGTCGCGGGCCTCGATCTCGAATTCCTCAATGTGAACTGAAGTGTAGTAATCGTCCTTCACCAGCTGCTC
>CAWAZR010000003.1:0-123714 GCA_963786565.1 uncultured Acidobacteriota bacterium
GTGAGTCCAGCTTCCTGCGCTTGTGTATGCAGAATGTTCTTTTCGTCACTCGTGACACGAAGGTGGATTTCCGATGTGACGCCTTGTGCTCGCTTGGGTCGTGGCATCGCGATTCGTCCTTTCTGTGGGGGTCTCGGGGCGCAGCCCTGAGCAAGATGCGCAACCATTTCTCCGAGTAGCCGTAGGCGGATTGGAGAAATGGTGGTGGAGCCACGAAACCCCGCAGGGGTTTTGTGGCTACAGCGCCTACCTTGCCGTGCCTCTTAACAGTTCTGACTTTACTATCATACATATCTGCTGTCAATAATGTGCTATGCTGAATTGGACTCGTTGTTGGCTAGGAAAGGAGGAAGGCAGATGGAAAACCGGCGCCGCAAGCCGCAAGCGCTCACCGCAGAACAATTCGAGACCTTTCGCACTCGCCTGGATGAGAGAGGGAATGTGCCTCCCCCGCAACCCGAGTCCTACATGATGGGCGAGATCGTGCGGGGCGTATACCCGCAGTTGAAGAAGTTGCGGGAGAACGGCTACACGCTGAAGATGCTGGTCCGTGTTTTTGAAGAGAACGGCGTCGTTATCACAATCCACGCCCTTTCTACCTACCTGAAGAACCTGGCGCTGCCAAAGGAACAAGCTCCTGCAAAAGCGGCCAGCAAGGGCACGGTGGGGTCACCAACCGTTGAAGTAAGGCCTGGGCAATTCCAAATGAAACCGGACGTAACGCTGTAATAAAGGAGCAACGTATGGCAAGAGTTTTCTTTGTAACTGGCAGCAAAGGTGGCGTGGGGAAGTCGGTGGGCGCGATCGCACTCCTCGACTACTTCGAGATGAGAAACCGGCAGGTCTCGTTGGTGGAAACCGATACGGCCAACCCCGACGTTGGCAAAGCCTACCAGAAGGACGTGAAGTCGTTCTCGCTCGTAAACCTCGACGAGAACGAAGGTTGGCTCGATCTTCTGGACATCGTGGACGCAAGTAAGGACGACGATGTTGTGGTCAATACCGCCGCAAGAAACAATGAGGGCGTGAACCGTTACGGTTCGATGTTCGATGACAAGCTGAACGAGTTCGGATGGCCCTTCATCTCGCTTTTCCTCATAAACCAGCAGCGCGACAGTTGCGAAATGCTGAGCGAATACATGAACGTGGTAAAACACGGTAGGATTCATGTGGTCCGTAACCGCTTCTTTGGCATGGCCCCGTCGCTATTTGAGCTGTATGATAACTCGCCTCTGCGGCAGACGGTGGAAGCGCGGCAAGGACTATCGTTGTTTCTTCCGCAACTTGCCACGCGCGTAACCAATCTCGTGCAAAGCAACCGACTCACGCTCGAAAGAGCACGGGAGACGGCAACGCTGGGAAGTCGCGCGGAGATCGAGCGGTGGCGCCGCGAATGTGCCCACAACATTTTCGACAAGGTCTGCGACGATGCCCCCAGCAAGTGACGACCTCTACAGCGTCCTTCTTGCGGATCTGTCTGAGGATGAGCGCGAGCGTGTCAGGTCTTACGCCGACAGGTTCGGGATCGAGCCGACAGATGCCGTGTGGGCCTTGATGATCGTGCTCGGCCATTACAGTGATCTTTACGAGACAGTTCCAGAAAAGATCAACGTAACCGTGCGGGGCATCCTGGAGAAAATTCAGTCGGCTGCCGCGGCGGAAGCGGAGTCTTCCAGGGTTCGCTTGCAGGCGTCTTTAACGGATGCCGTGGTCGGTGCGGCCGAGTCCGTGGCGGCGAAGAAGGGTCTGCGCGATCTGCTGAAATGGGCCGCGATTGCTTCAGCGGCTGGGTTGTTTATGCTCGCGGCCGTCTTTGGTTTCGGCTATTGGCTGGGTTTCGATCACGGTCGTGCTCGTGGCTTCAATGCTGGCGTCGAGGGACATCTTGTAGCGTCATGGGCACTCACTGCGGATGGTTTGCGGGCATACGAGCTTTGGGAAGCCGGCGATTTGGGGCATTTGGCCGCCTGCGATCGTCCTGGCTGGAAATTGGATTCCGGGGTGTGCTACCCCAAGGCTGACGAAGGGAAGCTGTACGGTTGGCGGGTTCGGTGAGGCCAATCATGAATGAGGTGCAACTCGAGAACTTGAAAGGGTGAATGGAGAGCCATGGAATCGTATCCTCGTACTGAATCACATGCCCACAAGGAGCCTGCAATTCGCGCGGAAGAAAAGTTCCTTCTGAGTCGGAGGGAAGCTGCGCAGGTGCTCTCCATTAGCCAGCGTGCGTTGGATTATCTGGTTGCGACTCGTCGCTTGCCGACCAGGAGAATTGGCAAACGCGTTCTGATTCCGGTCGCCGACCTGCGGAGGTATGCCCGCGCCGACCATCCGGAACCGCTTGCGGGGTGATCTCTGCACGGTGCACGGAGAGCAAGATGAGTGCTCTTTTCTGGCGCTCAACTGGTCGCGCCTGGGCGGCTAGCATGTCCCAAAGTCAATATAGATATTGGCATCCATATTGGGTTTGGTACACCTCCGGCATGGAGACGCATTTGGATCGCCTACAGAAGTGCACCGTTCAGATAACCGTCCACGAAGTGGCTGATTATCTCCCATCTTCTGGTCAATAACACTGACATACTTCGTCGCCACCTCATCGACCGGTTCGAAGCTCGCGTCGCACTGCCCGGAATACCTCATCGAACTGTGGGAGGGCTTCCATCTGATGCCCGAGACGGCTATTCCAGAGCGTCCTTAGCCGGGCCTCTTTTGCGAGTATGCGATCTTCGAGGCCGGCAATCTCTTTCTCGCGAAAGCGAAGCTTCTCTGCGATGGCTTCGGTGAGATCGCCAAGTTCGATACCGGCACGAGTGGTGAGAAACCAAAGGTCGTAAAGATCCCGAGGCTCGTTGCGCGCCTTATCCTGAAGAGCTACCACTTTCTCGGCTGCAATTTCCTTCAGGCTGTACACACCAATTGGCCGGTCCTCAAGTATGTCCTCGAATTCAGGATAGGCGCGAAGAACCGGGAGCTGTTGAACGGGAAAGTGGAGAGCTTCGGAGATGGTGATGTCCACTTTGACGGTATTCGGTGTCGGCAGCGGTCCCTGATAGCGGAGATAGAAGGTGTAGCTGTTGACATGAGCTTGGCGATCTTCGCCTTCGAAAGCGAAGCGGATGCCGGAGGCCTGAGCCACCAGCTCATACACTTCTTCGAGCCCCTCACGGATCTCCGCGAATTCCGCCCTCCTTTGAAGCGTGAAGTCCAGGTCTTCGGAAAAGCGATACTCCGCGAAGTGGCAGCGTTTGAGGGCGGTTCCGCCTTTGAAGATGAGCAGGTCTCTTAGCTTGCTCTGACTCAATCCGATCAGGAACCAGGCCAGGCAGTAATCCCGCTCCAGAACCGCCTCCGGGATGCGCCGGCCGCCATGTTCTTTGTAGAGTCGATTGGACAGAAGAGAAAGATTGCGCTGCGGAATCATGTGTGTGGAATCGCCTGCAATTCATCGATGCCCACATTCAATTGTAGGCGCCACCGCGAGTGGAACGATCCGGACTTCGGCAGCGTCGGGTCCAACCGGTCATAGGTGGAGGTCAGCTTCGAACGCAGCGGTTCGAGTTGAGCAGCTGATGCCATCTGGTAAAGTTCGAGCAGGAATCCGAGCCGCCGTCTGAGGGCGCCACTCGAAAAGTGTTGTGCGTAGTCGAGAAGCCGCGGAATCTTGACGCCATCCCGGCTGATCCAGAGAGCCTTTGCGACTTCGGGGATGCCGCCGGCGTATTGCGGCTGGCGGAGAGCATCGAGGAGGGTTCGCTCCTTGTCGCTGACCGTGACGGACTGCTGCTTCGTTACCCAGACTTGGGTGAGACCGAAGAAGTCCGCCGGCTTGAGCGTAAGGAAGCGGTATTCATGTCCGTGAACCGAACGCGGCGGAGTTCGCAACGTTGAACTCACATAAATGGTGAACTGAGGCTGGGTGACCATGCGGTGCAGTTCCATCGCGGTAGCGTGGGAGAGAAAATAGGAGCGGCCCTCGCACATCTCGCGTGCGATTACATAGGGATCGCCGACGTATTCGGTTGCCCGGCCCAGCTCGAATGGAACGAGCGTATAGAGACCTGAGCGGAGCCGGGTAATGAGCCCCCGCCGCTCCGCCTTGTGAATCAGCGTCCGGGCCGAAGAGCCGCGCAGGCCGGTGATCTCTTCGACATCCCGAAGGCTGAAGGTGGTATGGCCGCGTTCGTTGAGTTCTACCCATAAGGTAGAGGATCTCGATCCCAGGGTCTTGGACGTGGGTGGAGAAGTCTCCAATCTGGGTGGAGCATTTTGCGAGTTATATTCTGTGCTCATATTGTTCCCTCGCAGGGAACGAAACAAGAACACAATATCACATTGCAATGCTATTGTCTGCATGAAACGTTTCCCATAAGGGAACGTTTCGTGATCTAGATATCATTTGCACCCACGACCTCTGTCGCGCTGCGGAAGAAAACTGCCGCTTTTCGTTGGCCAGAGCCGGTTGGGTATCCGCAATATCTTCGCTCACAGATGCCGATTTGGGAGCCACATTCTGTACCAGAAATGGTGTAGCAGACAAAGTCCGCTGGACCTAGAGAGGTGTGTTTGGTCTCAGACCGCGCACTACCGAGGAAGTGACCGAATATTCCAACTCTCCCTCCGTGGTTCTAAGACAGAGAATTGTCAGGCTGACACGAGCCTCAAGCCGGAGGTCTTCTTTGCTTCTGCCTTCTCCTGCTCCTTACGGTACTTCACAAGTCGGTCTACTGCGGCGAGCTTGTGAGCTGGGGCGAGATGCGCGTACCGCATCGTCATCTTGATATCCTTGTGGCCGGCCAATTCCTGGACGGTCCGAATATCCACTCCGGCCATCACCAGGCGGGAGATGTAGGTGTGGCGGAAGATGTGCCAGGTCACATCTTGGAGCGACGGGTTCTCCTTGATGGCTTCCTCCATGACCAGTTCGAACCACGCGCGAGGAGAAATCATCGGCTCACCGTATCGAGTGAGGCACACCTTCGGCGAGTCGGCGTTCCGGCGCTTTTGAAGCAGCTCAAGAGCGCTGACGGCGGCGGCTGTCAGGATAACCACCCGCGAGGCCCCATTCTTGGTCTTGAGCAGAAGCACTTGCCTGCGTTTAAGATCGACTCGGTCCCACTCCAATCCGTACAACTCACTCCGCCGCATTCCTGTTTCGAGGGCAAGGGTGAACTCCGGTTCATGGAGGGCACACCTTTGGCGGATAATCGACCGAATTGCCGCTTCTTCCGTATACGTGATGAACCGGACCCGGCTATTCTCTTCGCGGTGGAGCCGAACCAACCGCGCCGGGTTGGCCTTCGCTTTGCCGTTCCGGATAGCTTCTTGGAAGATCATCGACATGGTGCCGCGATAGCGGTTCATGGTCGTCTTCGTAAGGTCCTTCCGCGAGTCCAAATAGGATTTGATCATCTGCGGCGTGATGTCTTTGATGGGAGTCTTCCCAAAGGTGGGAAGGAGCTTCTTAACCGTTGAACGGTCGCCAGGGTAGGACGACTTGTGCTCCTTCGAGTATTCGAGTGCATCCGCGGCGATCTCTTCAAATAACACCGGGATTCTGGGACGGACCTCCGGCATCTTGATTCCCATGCGGGCTTCGGTCTTCCTGCGCTGGTAAAGAGCGATAGCATCGGACCGTCTTCCCACCTTCTCCCGGCGCCGCTTTCCCTGGACATAGTAATTTATCCACCAAATGCCGCTTTCTGGTGGCTGTTCGTACACGCCTCTCATCGCGATTTTCTCGCTTTGCGCCTTTCTCGCCATAGCCCTAAAACCCCCATCATTGCTGTAGATTTAATAATGACATCGAAGGTGGGTAAGAGGTCAAATCAGTGGCTATTTTGGTGGCTGTTGGTACCGGATTTCGGTGCAGTTTTATGCGACTCTTTGCAACGCTCGATGCAGATAAGTTATTTGCAATCAACACAAGTGCAAGTCGGTGCGACCGTGTGCAAAGATGAAAATTCGGCTGTTAACCGAAGGGTTGTAGGTTCGAGTCCTACCTGAGGAGCCAAATCCTCAAGCATCGCCCCCCGCCATCCTCATCGACCTTGTCGAATCCCAATCAGACGTTTCAAGCTTCCTTCAGCCGGCTCAACGTGTGTTGGGAGAGACCTTACAGCGAAGGAAATCACGAACCATGCTATACTTAGCTTGCGCTCAGTGATTTGGTCGTGAGCGGCGCTTTGCCCCCTGAAGGCAACTCTGCCTTGCACAGATTTCCCCAAGCCCCTACAGCGTAACCCTTGAGTTTCCGTCCCGGTGACTCAGCTTTTGGTCCTCGAATGGATCAGGAGTGAAGAACTGCCCGGCCACTGCAAAGTGGGTGGGCGGCGACGTCGGGACAGCGCATGTACTGCGCTCTAAAGGGTGCCGATCGGCAGTGTGCCGATTGGCGTTTCGTGTAGCGTGGGTCAGTTCCGGGCCGCGGGCATTCTTGAGATGCTTGCCGCCAGTCCCAGGGACGTATTTGGTTCTTCCTTACGCGAATTTGTTTTGAAGAAGGCTCGCGCCCATGAATGGGTCTGCGCGCCTCTATGTCCGGCTCCGTTTGCAGGCCTCCTTGAAATCGAGGCTCCCGGAGCTAAAAGGATGATTGTTTATTTTGATGACTCAGTTTTCACAGTTTAGCCTTTCCCCTGCTTTGATGGCCCGGCTCGAAGCGAACCAATTCAAGATCCCCACGCCGGTGCAGGCCGCGGCAATTCCTCCCGCGCTCGAAGGCCGCGATGTGCTGGCCACGGCGCAGACCGGAACCGGCAAGACCCTCAGTTTCCTGATTCCCATCATGGAAATGTTGCAAAAGACCGAGGGCCGCGACGCGCATGCTCTCGTCGTTCTACCTACGCGCGAATTGGCCATGCAGATCGAAAAGTCTTTCCGGGCCATCCGCACCAGCCAGGCGCATACCGTTGCGCTGGTGGTGGGCGGAATGTCGGAACGGGAGCAACTGGATGCGATTCGCCGCGGCGCACGGTTGATCGTGGCCACTCCGGGACGGCTTGAGGATTTTCTCAAGCGCAAACTGGTCCGGCTCAACGGGATCAAGATCCTGGTCCTCGATGAAGTGGATCGGATGCTCGATATGGGCTTCGAACCTGCCATTCGCCGCATCGCGTCCACGATCCCTGCGGAGCGCCAGACCCTGTGCTACTCGGCCACACTCGAAGGCACGGTCAAGGATGTGTCGCGCAACTATCTTAAGAACCCGATTCGCATCGAGATCGGATCGACGATGAAGCCGGCCGAAAACGTCGAATTGCGCGCCTTCAGCGTGGATGCAGACAAGAAGCAGGAGCTCCTCGAGCATTTGCTGAACGGCGAAGAAGGCAGCTTCCTGGTCTTTGTGCGCACCAAACACGGCGCCGACCGCGTAGCGCGGCGCTTAGTTCGCTCCGGCCATGCGGCTGTCCAGATTCACGGTGACCGTTCGCAAGCGCAACGAAACTCGGCTCTGCGTAACTTTTCAGAGGGCCGTCACCGTGTGCTTGTGGCCACAGACGTAGCCGCCCGCGGCATCGATGTAGCGAACGTTGCCCACGTGGTCAACTTCGATCTGCCCAAAGTGGCGGAGGATTTTGTGCATCGTGTGGGCCGCACCGGCCGCGCTTCGGCCAAGGGGATCGCATCCACCTTTGCCGGACCCGCCGAGCGCAACGACCTGCGCAAGATCGAACGCGCGCTGTCGATTCAGATGACGCACTTCCGCGTGCGTGGTGTGAATGTTGGCGCACCGAACGAAAACGCGGCATAGGCTCGTTTCAAGTTCACGCAAGCCTTAACGTCAAACGCCTGGCAGTGATCTCTGAAGGATCGCATGCCGGGCGTTTGATTTTTGGGAGTTTGGGCAAGTGACCTGCGGCGCAATTATTTTGTGCTGCCCTGAGCGGGAGCCACGTCCGAAGATCCTCCGTCGATTCGCTGCAGTTTCAGGTTTGGCCATTGCGTCGGAATCTGCTCGACTCTCGAGTTCGGCCATTGCGTTGGGATTGGCTCGCCTTTGGGATGCGGCCGAACAACAAGCGGAGACCGTACAGAAGAATCCTCATTGCGCGCAAAGAGTTCGACATGCGTAAGAGGCTCTACGTGCGATTTCAAATCCATGCAGGTCGAGCTGAAAAGATGGTCAAAATCAATCGGCGCGCTGGCCTGATTCGGGGAAGTGTTCGAACCTTGGCAATTGAAATTTTTGAACGCGGGTCTGGACGCTGTTTGCCCCGGTTGACCCTTGCTGAAATCGAGCGGCCACTGGACCGCGGATAGCTTGCCCGGAGCTTGCGAGTTTCCAGGTGCAGTCGCCATCGACTGGCAGAGGACCGCGGTGCCCGGGAACAAAAGGAGAGCGAAAAGCACGAATCGGTTCATGAAGAGTGCCCCTCCATTCCGGCGTTTTTTGTCGCTTCCAAGTATAGCCAGAAACGCGTGTAGGCGCACGGCTGCACCGGCCACGAGCAGGCAGGTTCTGGACTATCTGCGGATCTGAAGCGGTTACGGACGCTGAGCGAGATCTAGCTTGATCAAGCTAGCGGAGTCACAAGCAGCTCGTCGATGGCGGGAGGAGGCGTGATTTCCGGCATTTTCACGTCGATATAGCGGCCTTCAGCGACATCGGCAAACACGCGATTGAGCGTGTCTTCGGTCCGGCCGGAAGCTACGTGCAGCTTGCGCACCGCGCGCATCACCGTGGCCGACAAAAGAAAGCGGTTTTCTATTTTGAGTCCGGCCGAATACACCAGTTTTGATCGCATGGGCGCCCCAATTCTCGGTAGTCGTACGTTTGCTACTGAGCCGGGCTCGTCTTGGTGTAGTCCGATGCACCATTTTCGTGCTTTAGGAGATCCACGCCGGAAACACAAGGATGAGGAGGGCTAAGGAGAGGAATAATCCTGCTGATCCCCTTTAAAGTGAGCATACGCTTGTTTGGATTCTTCTCCTAATTGCTGCCTCAAATCACCCGCAACTCCTGTGAATCGATATACAAGCGCTTTGGGTCGGGATTCTCCGCCGGCAGGGATTAAATTTCCGGCTAGTGATATACTGAATGCTGGTCGTCGAATCCGACTTGGCGTTCTTGCCTGTTCTGCTATCCCGCTCAACTTGCAATCAATTCCACTTGAGTTCAGCGATACATCTCGCAACAAAGGAATTGTTATGGAACAGGGAACAGTGAAATGGTTTAACGATGCAAAGGGATTCGGCTTCCTTAGCCGCGCAGACGGCGAAGACGTGTTCGTGCATCATTCTGCCATCAAGAGTGAAGGATTTCGTTCGCTCAAGGAAGGCCAGGCCGTCGAGTTCGACGTCGTCAAGGGGCCGAAGGGCCTTCAGGCCGAGAACGTCCGGGCTGTCTAATTGAGTGGATTTCCAGGAAGAGGTCGTCTTCGACTTCTTCCGGTTCTCACCGGTTTACCTGAGGATTCCAACACTCGGCGGCAGCGCTCTCGCGAGACATTGAGCGCTGATGCCCCGGACAACTCCAGCGACATGGACGTTATCTGAATCGCTTGCCCTCTATGCAAACCGTGTTGATCCCCTGTCTGGCAACTCAAGTCGGAATTCATTTGACACTGCAATCGCGGAAGACCAGTCGATGAGTTCAACGGACTTTGCTGCGGATCGGTCGCCCGCGATTGCGAGCGACCGAAGCAAGACCGCAGAGTTCGGTGGTATTTCGAACGCAACACAAAACTGAAGCACGGACGAAAGGGAAATATGGCTGAAGATCAGCAACTCATGTGCAGCGATTGCGGGCAGGCATTCACGTTTACTGCGGAGGATCAAGAGTTCTTCCGCGAGCGTGGCTATTCGGCGCCTAAGCGCTGCAAAACATGTCGTCAGGCCAAGAAAAACGAGCAAGCGGGCGGCGGCGGTGGCGGGTACAGCCGCAGTTCATCGCAGGGTACGAGCGTGATCTGTGCCGGATGCGGACAGCAGACCACGGTTCCATTCGAGCCCCGTGGGGATCGTCCCGTTTATTGCCAGAACTGCTTTCAGGCGCGGAAGACCAGCGGCGCTGGCGGCGGCGGCAACCGGCGTGGCGGCGGCGGCGGCTTTGGCGGCGGCAGGGGCCGTTAAGAAATTGCGTTTCGAGCAACGCGGATAAAGTCCTCCCCCTCGCTTGCAGGAATTTAGCAGTTTCGGAACTTTTTGGGCGGTATTCGCCTATGTTTGATTTGCTCACCAGGCCGTCACATGTCGGCGGCGCTGAGTGGGCGTAACCATTCGTCGCCGCTCGACGGCGCAACACCCCCAGCGTTTCAAGTTTGACCGAGGAGATACACATGAAGAAGGAAGTGGCGCAGAAAAAGGAAGTGCCGCACGACAAATATTTCCTCAAATCACTGCACCAGGAAATAGATCTCTACGATCGTAAGCTCTCTTACTTGGAAAAATATGCCCAGTTCGATTCCATCGCCGATCGCGAGGGAGCCGCGAATAAGCTAATCACGAAGCGGGCATCTTTGGCGGAGACGGCAAAGCAACTGGTTGCCGACGGGGTGGAATTCAGCCATTCGGACCTCCCTCGGTCCTTCCGCGCTTCCGCAGAAGCCAGCGCGGGTCGGTGATCCAGGCTTAGTCTCCGGCTATTCCAATCCTGACAATTCGCTTCATTAGGATGGGCCGAGTGGAATTCCTTCCGGGGAGGAACCATGCGCGGCCATCCCAGGATGCAGTTCTTCCCCTTGTGCGATCTCCAACATGCCTCGATGCGGCGAGACCTGCTCGCGAGATCGGCATCGGTTGAAACTCAATCCTTATAATTCACACACAACGATCCCATATACAAAATGATCGAATGAATTTCTCTCAACTCAGTGGAGGTTGGGATAGGTTCTGTATGCGACGAGTTGGGCATCGAAGAAGGTTCCGCTCAGGCGCGAGGTTTTGAGGAGAACCTCGAAGTAGGGGAATCGACTCACCCCGAAGGTATTGCGCAGGTTCTGCATTTGACTTTCAGAGGTGAGAAAAGCAGCTGCTGCGCCCGTGGCATCGGAGTCGGTTCCTGCAAGGATGATGATGTTTCCCGTGTGGCTCGGGTTCGGCAGGTAAGCGATCACAGCATAGCCGATCAGATTATCTGAGGCGAGATGCACCGTGTACACGGCTTGCTCTCCCGGCTTGGGATTGCGGTCGCGCACGATCTGCAGACCCTGATCGTAGTCATAGTCGGTGACGAAGTTCAGTTGGTCATCGAAAAGATAATCCCAGGGCACTGCTTTCTTGCCGCCGATCAGCACCACGTTGTCGCGCTTGATTTCGTCCGCGGTATAGAAACGCGCCAGCGTGAGGTAATGCGGGTAAGTGGCCGGGATCTCGGTCAGCAGGGCTTGGGCGGCGCGCACGGCGCCAAACGTCACCAGATTATGGTTCAGGACCTGGGCCACGTCCTCCTTGCGATCCGCGCTGATATTCGACGATTGAATTCTCTGATTGAATCCCCGCGACACATAATCTCCAAGCGTAAGAGGAATGCCGGTAATATCCTCCATCACGCTGGCCGAGTCGTCAGGCAACACAAGATCGGTCTGTTGGTGGGAGTCGAGGAAGCCGCCCCAGAATGCGGCCAGAGCCGGTTGGCCATCCCAGGGGTAGACTGCCTTGCGCAGGGTGCGGTTCTCAACATAGAGCGTGACACAGGCGAGAGCAAGCGACAGGCTTACAACGGGCCACACCCAAAACCGGAGGTTCCAACGACCTCGAGAGTCCGCGCGAGTACCAGCTTCGCCAACCACCGCCGCTTCCCGTGTAGGCTCTGGCTGCGCCGGCGCCTCGATCTCCGCCTGCTCCGCCAGCCTGCGGCGAAAAACCAGCCGGTAGCCGCCACGAGGAATCTCGAATACGACAGGCTCGTTGGCTCCAGTGGTTTCAAAATACGATTCGATGCGCTTTCTGAGTTCGGTCGCGTTGACCCGGACAATATTATCCGCGCTGCGATCGTAGGAAGCTGGCCTGCCAAAAACCCGGGCGCCAATCTCCGATTCATGAATCTCGGGAAACCCCTCTTTGAGCGACTGCTTTCCGACGTAGAGCAGGAAATCGCGCAGGCGGGTAGAGCGGCTGAACTGCTCACTGGAGGCAACGCGCTCAATGAGCGCTTGTCGCTCTTCGATGGCGGGCAATCCTTCCGTTTCGCCCACTGCCGGATTTTCTGCCAGTGTTCCCATAACCCCGAAGCAAGGTACGGTTCCAAGTCTACGCCGTGATCCGGCCGACGGCAACGCATGCGAAAAGTGCGGGGAAACGTATTCCCGCGGCACTCTTAACCGGCAGCTCTTGCGATCGCCAGATGGTCCTTAACTCATTGAAAAATAGCCGCTTCCAAAACTCCTAGCGGTTAAAGACAAGGCATTCTTCCGGTGAATTAACTTGCGGGTCGTATCGTGCGCTGCGAAAAATCGCTGTCCAGATTCAAGAGTGCCGGGGACGTGAGTCCCCAGGCACGCGCCCTTTGATGCAGTGGACCGTTGCAAAGGCACGGATTCGCTGCATTCAGATCAATCGCTCAGGTCAGAGCGAGTCACACTTCAGGAGGAATCATTGGAAATGAAAACGTTCATCAGTTCCAGGACGCGCACCATGTTTTGGCTGTTGATCCTCGCGGGAATCGTCGCAGGAGCCGGTTCGCTACAGGCACAGCGGTATCTCGGCGGAATTAGCGGCACCGTGGCCGATCAAACCGGCGCCATCCTTCCCGGCGCGCAAGTGGTGGCCGTGGAAGCAAGCACGCATTTCAAGACGGAAGTTACAGCCCTCGCCGACGGCGTGTTTTCTATGCCCACGCTCCCTCCCGGCACCTATACGGTGACGGTAACGGCCAAGGGGTTCAAGACGGAGACGAAAACCAACATCATTCTGACCGCCGGACAAATGGCCCAGGTGGACTTCAGTATGGCGCCGGGTAATGTCAGCCAGACCGTCGAGGTCGCCGCGGAGTCGTCGAATTTGATGGACACCGGTTCGCCAACGATTGCCATGACGCTTGATTCTCAGGCGGTGGCCGATCTACCGAACAATGGACGGAATCCCTATGTGATGGTGACCATGGCGCCAGGAGTTGTAGACACCGCCTCCGGCGGCTACTTCAACGGCAAGGCGAGCCAGTTCACCAATCCCTACAGCGGCGTCGCGGTGCAAGTTACCGTAGACGGCAACTCCGGACACAACCGGCTGACACTGGATGGCATCCCGGACGATGCGCCGGAACGCTTTTCGGGTGCCAGCTATCTCGATTTCACTCCTTCGCCCGACGCGGTGCAGGAAACCAAGATTGAAAACGGTATCTTCGACGCGCAGATCGGTCACGGCAATGGCGTGGTATCTAACGTCGTCGTCAAGAGCGGCTCCAACAACTTGCATGGCGCCGCCTACTACGCTTTTCAGAACACCTATCTGGACGCGAATTACTACCAGAACGTGTCGGCCCACATAGCGCGTCCCAACAACCAGGTCAACCAGACCGGGCTTGTGCTTGACGGGCCGGTGGTGCTGCCCAAACTGTACAACGGGCGCAACAAGACCTTCTTCATGTTCTCGGCTGAGCGGTACGCCACGCATACGCCGCAGACTTTCAGTACGCGCGTGCCCACGTCGGCGGAATTGACCGGCGATTTCTCGGGCCTGTGCCCCAACGGCTTCAACTCATCCGGCTTCTGCGCCTCGACCGGGGGCGTTCAACTGTTTGTTCCGAACTCGCCCGTGGATGCGAACAGCAACCGCACCGAGTTCTTCCTGAATAACAACATCGTTGCGTCCACCTTTGGCACCGCCGTGTACACGTGCACGGGCACAGGGCCCACGTGCGTGGTCACGAGCTTCGGCGCTCCGGTAGCAGGATCTTCGGCAATCAACCCGACCGGCGCGGCCCTTGCAGCCTACATCCCGGCTCCGAACGTCCCGGGTTCCACGGCGGCCAGTTCGGCCTCCCAACCCAACTATGTTTCCGCGCACACCTCCTACCCCAGTACCTATCCTTCCTTCATCGGCCGTTTCGACTTTGAACTCGGCCAGCTCGACAAGCTGAGCGTAATCGGATTCCGCTCCGGACTGACGCAGAGCTATCCTCTGGAAGGCTACCCCAAGGGCATCGGGCCGAACGGGTACGGCTATTCGGTCTACCGCAACACCCGCGGCGGCAGCATGGACGAGACTCACCAATTCTCATCGACATTGGTGCTGGACTCGCGCTTCGGTCTTACCGAGCACCCCTTTGGGCTGCTCTACCCCGGCGCCCAGAACTTCAGTCTCAGCAGCCTGTCAATCAGCACAACAGGCCTGCCCTACAACAGTTTCCCCGGCGAATCGTCAAGCGACAGCTATTCGAGCCTGGCGCCCGGAGCCGGCGGCCAGATAAGTAATTCCGTTCTCAGCTCACTCGACGAGACTCTGGCCAAGCAGTGGGGACGCCACTCGCTGCGTGCAGGTTTTCAAGGCGACCTGCTTCGCTACAACGTGCAGAACCCGATGAGCGGATTTGGTAATGGTTCCGGCACTCCTGGCTTTAACTACGACCGTCGTTTCACGCAGTCGAACTCGGTCCTCTATGGCGCCGGCTCGGCTCCGGTTTCGAGCGGCGCCGGTTCCGGCGATTCGTTTGCTTCCATGATGCTGGGCACTTTCTCCACGACCAACTACAACATCGGCATCGCATACGCCACGCAGCAACTCTATATGGCGCCTTATTTCGAGGATGACTGGCGCGTGAACAACACGCTGACTGTGAATCTGGGCGTGCGCTACGATTACGAGTCGCCCTTGACCGAGCGTTTCAACCGGCTGATCTCGGGCTTCTGCGCCACCTGCACCAATCCGCTTCAGGCTTCGGTTACCGGCCTGAACTTGAAGGGCGGCTTGCAGTTCGTGAGCCCGTCGAGCCGTTTCCCGTTCCCGCACGACACACACAACATTGCGCCTCGTCTTGGCGCAGCCTGGCAGGTGCGGCCGAATACCGTGGTTCGCGCCGGCTTCGGCATCATCTTCTTCAACACCATCGAGTCGCCGTACTCCACCGGCTTCAGCCAGGCCACCAGCTACAACAACTACACCGGCTCGACCCCCCTCAACTCCGATACCAACCCATACCCCACAGGCGTGGTCCTGGCCACTGGCAACACGCTGGGCCTGGGAACCGGGCTCGGCCAGAACGTCAACTTCAACGACCAAACGCACGTGCAACCGCGCGCCGCCGAGTACACGTTTAACATCCAGCAGCAGCTTCCCTGGAACACCGCCTTGCAGGTCGCCTACGTCGGCTCCCGGCCCACGCGGCTTGAGGTCAGCAAAAACATCAACGCTCTACCGGCTCAGTATTACAACCTGGGTTCGGCCGAGGTCACTTACCTCAATACCAAGGTCCCCAACCCCATGGCTGGCCTGTTTGCCAGCACCTACGCCAACAACGCGACCTTGAATGCCGCAACCATCACGCAATCTACGCTGTTGCAGCCGTTCCCTGAGTTCGGTTCAGTCACCGAGCAGAACTCCTCGATCGGCAGCACGCCGTACAACTCGCTCCAGATCCAGGTCAGCCATCCCATGTCGCACCACCTCTCCATCCAGGGCAACATTACCTGGGACAAGCTGATGCTCCACAATGGATACCTCAACTCCGGCATCGATACGCATCTGGAATCGGTGCAGGACGGCAACTCCAACTTGCTGGCCAACGTCTTCGGCACTTATGAGCTGCCCGCATTTGCCAAGAGCCCTTACCTGGAGCGGCTGGCGATCGGCGGATGGAAGCTGAACGGCGTGCTGCGCATGGCCAACGGCAACATGATCGCGCCGCCCGGCGGCGTGAACATCATCGGACCGACAGGCGTTGCCAACCGCAGCTATAGCCACTACATCAACACCTGCTACGAAAACACCAGCGGCGCGCTCGTTGTAGGCACAGGAGCTTGCAGCAGCGCCACGGACACGCCGGCCTACATCCAGCGGTTGTCCTTCACCACCCAAACCAATAGCAACGTCATCGGGACTCGTCAGCAGTTCTATCCGCGGTTGGAGGCCGGGCTCTTCAAGGTCTTCCCAATTCGCGAGGCGACTACCTTCGAGATTCGCGGTGAGTTCTACAACATCCTGAACACGCCGATCTTCAGTGGGCCAAGCACATCGCTCGGCAGCACTTCCTTCGGCATTGTTCCGCTGACGCAGGTCAACGACCCGCGCTACGGCCAACTTACAGCTAGACTGAATTTCTAATGTAGCCTCCTTGGCTGTGGACTTCCGAAGGGCAGTAGTCAATTCGGGAGTCCACAGATTATTCACTTATCAGAGACACTTTCCCGGCGGAGACGGGTGCGCCCACTCTATCCAAATCGGGGATTTGCGAAATGGATGCGCGCAAGGTGCAAATCGGCATGATTTCGAGGCGGATTAGAGCTCTACTTCAGGTTATTTTGATGGCCGGTCTGTTTGTCACGGTGCACGCCCAGTCCCGAAATCAGCAGAACGCATTGCACGCAGGTTTTCTTGAGCCGGCCGGGCAGGACGCCGCGCCGGTACACCTGGTAGAACAGCCGCCTGTGGCGATCAGCAAAATCGCGCCGGGTGTGTTCCTTGTCGACTTTGGCCGGGTAGCTTTCGGGAATCTTTCGTTGGGGCCTGTGAATTTGGCTACATCGGAGACGGTTACCGTCCGCTTTGGCGAGGCGCTGAAAGACGGCCGCGTAAATACTCATCCCCCCGGCTCCGTGCGCTATTCCGAGGTGAAGGTTCGACTGGATGCGGCATCCGCCGTCATCGCCGCTCCTCCAGTGAATGCGCGTAACACCACCCCGCCCGCCGTGTTGACTCCGGTAGCCTGGGGCGTGTTGACGCCCTTTCGTTGGGTAGAAGTGGAAGGCTGGCCAACTGAACTTCGCGCGGACCAGATTCGCCGGCGCGCGGCCTTCGATAGTACCTGGGTCGATGACGCGGCGACCTTCCATTCTTCAGACCCCATGTTGAATAAGGTCTGGGATCTCTGCCACTACTCGATCAAGGCGACGACCTTTGCCGGAATCTTCGTGGATGGGGATCGCGAGCGTCTGGCCTACGAGGCGGATGCTTACCTGGCGCAGCTAGGCTACTACGCCGGAGATGCCGATCCGCGAATATCGCGAGTCACATTCGATCGTCTGATGAAGTTTCCTACCTGGCCGTCCGAGTGGGCACCGCACATGGTCTTCATGGCGTACGCCGACTGGATGCAAACCGGCGACACGGCCTGGCTGGCAGCACACTATGAAGGACTAAAGACCAAGCTCTTGGACAAGCGCATCGGACCGGACGGGCTGATCATGAGCACGCCGGAACAAATTAGACGCGGGGATAATGTTGACTGGCCAATCAACGAACGCGACGGCTACGTCTTCACCAGCGTCAACACAGTTGTCAATGCCTTCCATCTGCGCGCATTGGTAGAAATGAGCCAGCTAGCCGAGGCCCTCGGAAAGAAGCAGGAAGCCGCGGAGTTCTTGGAGGAAGAGAGGAGCGCGCAAGCGGCCTTTCAGGAGAAGCTTTTTGACCCCGCACGTGGGCTCTATCGTGACGGAGTAGGAACAGATCATGTTTCTCTGCATGCGAACCTGTTTCCATTGGCCTTTGGGCTCGTACCTGCCGACAAGCGGCCGAAGGTGGTGCAGTGGCTTGCCGGTCGCGGCATGGCAGGATCGGTTTACGCAGCACAGTATCTGCTGGAGGGTCTCTTCGAAAACGGCGAGGACTCGACCGCTCTGGCCTTGATCACAGCGCCGGGAGATCGCAGTTGGCGTCACATGGTAGAAAGCGGTGCGACGATCACCTGGGAAGCCTGGGATCAAAAGTACAAGCCCAATCAGGACTGGAACCATGCCTGGGGGGCCGCTCCAGCGAACCTCTTGCCACGCTTCGTGCTGGGCGCGCAGCCATTGACGGCCGGGTGGGGCAGAGCGCTGATCCAGCCGCATCCAGGGACGCTAACCAGTGTTGAAGGCCGCATGCCAACGCCGCTCGGCGAAATGTCGCTGAGCTGGAAGCGGGATAAGAACTTCACCCTGTCACTCGCGTTGCCTGCCGGTATGACCGCCAAGGTCGAGTTGCCTGCACTGGAGGGTTCGAGCGAAGTGCGGGTGGATGGCGCTCCGGTGACGGCGCATCGCGAAGGCGAATGGTGGACTCTCGACAAGGATCTGTCGGGAACCGTCACGATCGAAGAGCGTTGATGCAGCGCAAGTTTGCTGCCGTAGATGCAGGTGCGCACCTAAACGAGGGATTCTCCGCTCCTGTCTTCGGGTATTCTTCAACCCGCCACGCTATCGGTTAAAAGTGTGCAGCAGTCCAGTCGGAGGTCCTTGTCTCCCATTCTCTCCTCCCGCTTCCGCCTTGCCGCCCAGTCCACATTCACGTATAAATAAGTCAAAAGCCCAGTAAAAATCTGGTTGATGCGGGCCTGTCCTGTTTCTCGGAAGGACGGCCAGGCTGAAGCTGAATGTGTATCCTAAGTCGCATAGACTCTGCTGCCGGACCACCATCGTCTGAAGAAGAGGAACACGTATGAAGCAGGGAAGAACCAGCGTTGCGAAGCCATTGACGACCAACAAGCACCTGATCCGCTGGGTGGAGAAGATGGCCGACCTGACGCAGCCGGCCGCGATCCACTGGGTCGACGGCAGCCAGCAGGAGTACGACTGGCTGTGCGATGAGATGGTGGCGTCGGGGACGCTGACTCGCCTGAACCAGGAGCGCTGGCCGGGATGCTTCTACGCGCGCTCCGACCCGCGCGATGTGGCGCGTGTTGAAGACCGCACCTTCATCTGTTCGTATTCGAAGGACAATGCCGGGCCCACCAACAACTGGATCGATCCCTTCGAGATGCGCAAGAAGCTCAAGGATCTCTTCAACGGCTCGATGCGCGGCCGCACCATGTACGTGCTGGCATTCAGCATGGGGCCCGTGGGCTCGCCCATGGCGCGGATCGGCGTGCAACTCACCGATTCGCCGTACGTCGTGGCGAACATGCGCATCATGACGCGTATTGGCCTGCCGGTGCTCGCCGAAATCGACAAGGGTGAGAAGCGTGTGGTGCCCTGCATGCACTCTGTTGGCGCGCCGCTCGCGCCGGGACAGAAGGACGTGCCCTGGCCCTGCAACGAAACCAAGTACATCGCGCATTTCCCTGAGTCGCGCGAGATTTGGAGCTACGGCTCCGGCTACGGCGGCAACGCGCTGTTAGGCAAGAAGTGCTTTTCGCTGCGCATCGCTTCGAACATCGCGCGCGACGAAGGCTGGATGGCCGAGCACATGCTGATTCTCGGCATGGAATCGCCGCAAGGCGAGAAGACCTACATCGCCGCGGCGTTTCCCTCGGCCTGCGGTAAGACCAACCTCGCCATGCTGGTACCGCCATCGGCCTTCAAGGGCTGGAAAGTGACCACGGTGGGCGACGACATCGCCTGGATCAAGCCTGACGCGAGCGGCCAGTTACGCGCCATCAATCCCGAGTCAGGATTTTTTGGCGTAGCTCCCGGGACAAGCGAAAAGACCAATCCCAACGCCCTCGCAATGTTGCGCCGCAACTCGATCTTTACCAATGTGGCGCTCACGCCCGACGGCGGCGTGTGGTGGGAAGGCATGACCGACGAGCCGCCGGCCGAATGTCTTGACTGGCGCGGCGAGCGCTGGACGCCTGAGATCGCCAAACAGACGGGCGCCAAGGCCGCGCATCCCAACGGACGCTTTACTG
The DNA here is from genome assembly GCA_963786565.1 of uncultured Acidobacteriota bacterium. Classification (GTDB taxonomy): domain Bacteria; phylum Acidobacteriota; class Terriglobia; order Terriglobales; family Acidobacteriaceae; genus Telmatobacter. Next base: position 19,703 of record CAWAZR010000003.1, read on the forward strand.
CGCCCGCTGCCCAGTGCCCGTCGATCGATCCGGACTGGGAGAATCCTCAAGGCGTGCCCATCAGCGCAATCGTATTTGGCGGGCGCCGCTCGACAACCATGCCGCTCATCTTCCAGGCCTTTAACTGGAGCGCCGGCGTTTACGTGGGTGCGACCATGGGCTCAGAGACCACGGCGGCCGCCACCGGCGCTGTGGGACTGGTGCGCCGCGATCCCATGGCCATGCTGCCCTTCTGCGGTTATCACATGGGCGACTACTTCAGGCACTGGCTCAAAATGCAGAGCTTGCTGAGTTCAACGCCGCGTATCTTCCACGTCAACTGGTTCCGCAAGGACGATGACGGCAAATTTCTATGGCCGGGCTTCAGCGAAAACATGCGCGTTCTCAAGTGGATTGTGGACCGCGTGCATGGTCGCGCCCAGGGCAAGGAGACGCCCATCGGCTGGACGCCCTACTACGATGACATGGAATGGGCCGGGCTCGACTTTCCGCTGGAGCAATTCGAGAAGATGCAGGAGGTGAGCCGCGCTGCGTGGCGCAAGGAGATCCTCGGCCACGAGGAACTGTTCATCGACGTGCACGACCACCTGCCGCCGGAGATGATCTACCAGCGCGAACTGCTGATCTGCCGGATGTAAAGTAGCGCCGGACTCCAGTCCGGGGTCCCCAAGAAATGGTCTTTGTTTCTTGGGGTGGGAGTCCGGCTGTCGTGCAGGCGTTCACGCCCGCACTCGTCGAAGGATTATCAAGTAATCACCAAGTCAAAGCACTACGCCGCGCTCCGCTCTACGACCGGCTGAAACCCAAGCTTCTCCCAGAAATCGCACACCAAGGCGACGGTTTCCTCACTTGTTGCCGGGGCGGCGCGCAGCGTGATGGCTGGTTCTGCGCCCGCAGTCAGATCAGTGGCCGCCACGGCAATGGCGATGCATTTTTCCGGCCGGTTGGTGCAGCTGGCGAGATCCGCGATGGACAGATTGGTCGTCGGCGTGGCGATCACCGTGCGCGGCGGCGCCATGCGGTCCAGCAGCCACAAAATCTCCAGCTTAGATTCCAGTTCGTCTGGCACGCAGTCGATAGCGAGATCCGCCTCGCGCACCGCGTCTTCAATGGAGGAGACGAAGGCCACGGCAGGCAGCGCCTGCGGGCTCAGCTTTTGCCTGATCGCCTCGCGCGCATGATGCAGATTTGCGGGCATCACGTCCTCAAGCAGCACGCGAAATCCGGCGCGAGCCGCACCCAGCGCCAGCCAGCGCCCCAGCGGCCCGGCTCCGATGATTGCGACAGTCGTCACTGGAGCTTACTTGACGGCAAGGGCCTGCGGCCACTTCCTCGGCGCTGGGTCGCGCCTTGAGCAAATGCTCGGCCACTCTGGCCCGCTCCTCTGCGGACAGAGTGGGCACGGTAGCCAGCACCCGGCGCAGGGTCACGGCAACGTCGTCAATGTAGTTCATCAGCCGGATGGCTTCTCCTGAAAGCGGCATGATTCTCCTCGAAAGTATCGAACTCCGTTCTCATTGTAGGGCGCGGAGCCGGTAGGTGCGAAGCTACGCCGGGTTTCCGCCGCGGCGCTTCCTTATTTAGCCGTTGCGGCCCCCGCATCCCGCCTATATACTCCTTGCCATCCCTGACCGAAAATATCTTTTCTCGATCGGTCGCGGTTTTCCCATACCGCTTTTTCTCGCGTCTTTTTCAATCCGGCATTTCCTTTTTCAGCCGGTCGCAGTAGTCGGATCAGCGCATAAAGCCTGAATTGCAGAGCACCGCCGTGACGGTCCGGCTTGCCATGGTTTTGCGTAACGCCAGGCACGGCTGGCCAGGATGAAGCGCCACGGCCGTCAGTTTTCTCAGGGAGGCTCAGAAGCATGGGTTGGATTTTTTTCCTTTTGTTTATGGTTTTCGTCGTCGTCTCCGGCATTCGCCGTGCGCAGCGCGCGGGCCTTTGGAGCTGGTCGAAGTTTGCCTTCTCGCTCGGCTTCGCAGCCTTCATGTGCCTGCTGGTGACCTCGCCATTGATCTTCATGGATGCAAACAGCCCGCGCTTCATTCCGGTCTATATAGCCACGTGGGTTGTGGCGCTCGGGTTCTTCGTGTGGTTTATCATCGTGGCGCGGCGTTGGAAGCTGCCTGACGGCCGCACGTCGCTCGAAGCCGACCGCGATGCCCGCCGCCAAGGCCAGTGAAAATTCGCTTCTTCACTCCTTCACTCGTCTTCTTGCTCCCTGTTTTAAGGATGCTGCTCGATCGAAACATTCACCGTCGAGGTGTTTCCCGAAGCGGCGAGGCCCATAAGACTTGTCGCCACGCCGGGGAACGAAGCGGGCACGAAAGTGACTGAGCCATCGACGGCTGTGGTGGCCGTGGAGGCTTGCGTCGCCAGTAATGCTCCCGGCCGGCAGACAACGTTAGGCGAACAAGGCGGCGTCCACGCGTAGAGCGCCTGGTAGAGCGCCACTGTGCCGCCGGCCATGGGGTTGCCATCCATGTCTAGAAGGCGCAGCGCAATCTGATTCGGCGTGCCCGACGCGGCCAGATCCTGGCTGGTGCCGGAAATGGCTTCGAGCGCCGCGTACTCCGGCCGCGCACCGAAAGCGGTGAATGCGACGCACTGGTTGGTGCCGTTCAGGCACGCGATGACGCTTGCGGTTTGGCCCTCCGCGAGCGGGCCCACGCTGAGCGTTTGTGTGGCGATGCCGGAGGAGTTGGTAGTGACCGCAGCCGAGCTGGGCACGGCGATGCCGGCCGTGGGATTTTGCCACGTCACGCTCTGGCCGCCGAGAGGTACGCCGTTATTCTCGACTAACGCTTGCACGGTCCACGTGAAGGTGGCGCCGGCCGCGAGCGAAAGCTGCCGCGTAAGCGCGGAAAGCACGGCCGGCGTTCCGCCCACGAATTGAGCTTCGAGGCTTGAACCGTTGGTGAGCGCAGCGGTGACGGTGGACCACGTGGTGCTCGTCGCTGTCACGTTCATGGTGGCGCGCCCGTCGCCCGTGGCCACCACCGAACACACGGGCAACCCGCAGGCCAGCGTGGCCGCACCGCTGGTCACGGTATAGATGATGGTGACGCCGCCCGCGGATGCAAGATTCGGGCCCAGCGCCGTGACGGAGAAGGGAAGCGGCTCGCCAATGGGCACGGTATTGGCGGGCGCAGTATTGAGTGTCAGCGCGTCGCCGTTGCCGGAGTCGTAGCTGACTCCGCCGGGAATCATGGCGGCTGCGTACAAGGCAGGTTGATCGTCCACCTCGACGTCGAGCGATCCGGTGACATCCGCCGGCGCCGGAGGCACCACAGCCGTAATTTGATTGGGCGAGATGCTAGTCACGATGGCCGCTTGCCCACCCACCATTACGGTGTCGGCAAGGCGAAAACCCATACCCTGAATCGTGATCGGTCCGCCCGATGCCGGCAGACGCGTAGGTGAAACCGAGTCGGCGTAGAGCACCCAGCCGTTGTACGCGTAGTCAGGTCGGCCGTCGCCGCGCAGGTCGGCGATGCCAATGCGCACAATGTCGTCGCCATTGGTCGCCACGCGCAGCCAGGTCTCGCCCGCGGCGTCGCCATTCAGACCGGGCGCAGCGCCCACTGCCGTCGCGCCTACAGGATCGAACGCGTCCCACACGCCGATAGAGGGCAGGGCCTTGGATTCTGTTGGCGCGCCGCTTTCATCCAGCGCCTGTGCCACGACGGTAAAAATGCGATTGCCGCGCACCGGAAATGTGAACCAGTCGCTCTGGCCTACCTGGCTGAGCCGCCCGCACCAGAAGCCCCCCTCGGGCATCGCGCGCGGCTGGGCTTGCGTTCCAATGGCGTCGGAATATGCCCCCGCAGCGGAGTTGGCCGAGGTGACGTTCAGAGTTTGCGTACTGCCCACAGCGAGATTGGCAAGCGAGATTGCGTTGAGCGTGCCCGATGGCTCGACCTGCCCCTGGCTGTAGGGGCCGACGGAGTTTTCGAGAATGTAGAGCGGGTTGATGGCTTCGAAAGTGACCTGGTAGTTTGCCGAGGTCATGCCGGGCGGCAAGGGGATTCCGGTGAGGTCGAAGAATCCCTGCAAAGAGGGGTCGTTCGATCCCCAGTTGGCCAGCGGGTTGCCGTTCGCGTCGTTCCATCCCGTGACGGGATTGCCGTGATTGCCGTTGAAGAGCGAGCCCGTCGCGGCGGTGACTGTGTACTGGTAAAGCGGATTGCCGTTAGCATCGAGCGGGCGCGCCACGACGTTCACACCCTGCATCCCGTAGCCAGTGCGGAAGCTGACCGTGCCCTGGATTGAGATGGTGTTTGCCGCTGTAAGCTGCTTGCCAGGGAAATTTGCGAGGTTGGCAGCGGTAATGGGATAAATTCTATTGACCGCGGCGATGTCGTCAAAGCGCAGCACCGTAGGATTGGGAATGCAGGCGCCGCCGCTCGCGCCACAAGCGCCGCTCATGGGTTCCATCACCGGCCAGCCCAGCGTGCCCCCGGTTTCGTCGCCCGTGAGCGCGTGGGGATTCACCTGCGAATCGTCGAACCCGAGAACGCGGCCAAAGGCGCGCTCCAACTCCCAACTCATCATCTCGATCATGTTGGCATTGGTGGCGCATAGGCCGTTCAGAATGATGACGCCGTGGGCAAAGGTCGCATCGGTGTTGAAGTTGTCGAGCCACACGTAGACGCCATTGTTCTGGCAGGCGTCGGGCTGGCTGGCCGTAGCGCCGAAAATGGTGTTGATCACCGAGCCGTCCGCGTCGTAGATCACGGCGATGGGATAGTTGGTCGCCGCGGGCGTAATGTCGGCGGGCGCAATGATCTGGCCCTGCGGGTTAGCGAGCCCCGACGAGTTCACTTGAATATCGGTCCCGTTCACGTCCTCGTTCAACGGGCCCATATCGGTGAGCGTGACGCCGGCCGTAGGCACCGCGCTCCACAATGCGGCGGCGGCGTCCACCATCGCCGTGGCCTGTGCGTTCGAGACCGTGCTGGAGAGCGGGCCCTGGTCCACGTAATAGTTCACCCGGCCACCGGCCCAGTGCAGCGGTACCCCGAGAACCGCGGCGTTGAAGTACGTGGTTCCGGCAATGTATTTGGGCCCGCCGGCCAGCACCGCGGAGGGCGCGAAAAAAAGGAAGAAGCACAGAAGACAAAGCGGTAAGCGGCCGACCACGCGGCGATCGGCCGAAGCGATGCGCGCGAGCACAAGAGCAGCAATGGGCACGGAATCCCTCGGACGGAACACCAGGGGGCATTGGAAGGTCCAAAGATTCTGAGCGTTTCTTAGAGCTTTCTAAGACCGTCGTGTCCTTCAAGAACCGGGCGGTGCGGCGTTGCGGCGAACGTGATTTCTCTTAGAGGCTGATCAGCGCGGGTTCATCGGTTTGAAGTGGCGCGACAGATGAGAAATCTCTCATGGAACATACGAATCGTGAGAAAAGACTCATTTTGGCTGTCGCTCGGCCCCGTCCACCAGCACCGGAGTCCAATCTGCCCCCTGCGTCATCTCATAGAAGCCAAGGAAGGCCCGATACGGGCAGCGCCGCAACATGCTGCCGGCTCAGGGTCCTTCCAGCTACAATCAACACGGGATAACCCATGGCAGACATTCGCGATACCGTGATTTTAGGCTCCGGCTGCGCCGGATTGACGGCCGCGCTTTACACCGCGCGCGCCGGGATGAAACCGCTGGTTCTGGAGGGTCACGAACCCGGCGGCCAACTCTCGATTACCACGATGGTCGAGAATTTTCCCGGCTGGCCCGACGGCATTCAGGGGCCGGAGCTGATCGAAAACATGAAGAAGCAGGCGGCGCGCTTCGGCGCAACCTATGAGCACGCCCTGGTGTCTCGCGTGGAGGTGGACGCGCATCCTATCCGCGTGCACACCTCGACGGGCGAAATTCATACGCGCACGCTGATTGTCGCATCGGGTGCGAGCGCACGGTGGCTGGGCCTGCCCAGCGAGCAGGCGCTCATCGGCCACGGCGTATCGAGCTGCGCCACCTGCGACGGTTTCTTTTTCCGCGACAAGGAGATCGCCGTGGTCGGTGGCGGCGATTCCGCGATGGAGGAAGCGATCTTCCTCAGCCGCTTCGCCACGAAGGTCACGCTGCTGCATCGCCGCGAGTCCTTCCGCGCCTCCAAAATCATGCTGGAACGCGCCATGGCGCATCCCAAGATCGAATTCCGCAGCAACACGGTAGTCGAAGAAGTGCTGGGCGTAGACGAGAAGGAAGTGAATGGCCTGGTCCTGCGCGACGTGCGCACCGGCGAGCGTAGTGTGTTGCCGGTCAGCGGTCTCTTTCTGGGCATTGGCCATGTGCCCAACACTGGCATGCTTGCCGGACAGATCGATCTTGATGACGAGGGCTACATCAAGACCACGAACAATGTCTTCACCACGCGCCATGGCGCCGTCGTCCCCGGTGTATTCGCCTGCGGCGATGTACAGGATCGCCGCTACCGCCAGGCCATCACCGCGGCCGGCTCCGGTTGCATGGCCGCGCTCGAAGTGGAGAAGTATCTCGAAGAGCGCGGGCGCTGACCCTGCTGCTGGAACCAACTCACCAGGTGTGAAATGCAAAGAAGACTGCGCCCACCAGGAAGAGCGCAGCGACTCCGTGGTTCCAGCGCAGATGTTCGCCGAAGTAGTATGTGACGAAGACGCCGAAGACAACCAGCGTGATCACTTCCTGGATCACTTTGAGCTGCACGGGGCTGAAGCGCTCATAGCCAATGCGGTTGGCCGGAACTTGGAAGCAGTATTCGAAGAAGGCGATCCCCCAGCTGATGAGAACCACCTTCCAGAGCGCATCCTGGCGGAACTTGAGGTGTCCATACCAGGCAATCGTCATGAAGATGTTGGAAATTGTGAGAAGAACAATGGTCCACATTTCGTTATTTTATGCACGGAGTACGGATCGAGTTGTGAATTCGTTTTGAGCTGGCCGGATTGTCAGGACTGAGGAAGAAGTGACTGCGCTCAAGGAAAATCTCGAACGGTTGGAGGATGCGATCTCCGCAGCCTGCCGAGTGGCTGGTCGTGCGCGCGGCGAGGTCGAGCTGATGGCTGTCTCGAAGACGTTCCCCGCCGAGGCGGTTGCCGAAGCCGCGGCACTGGGGCTCACCCTGTTTGGCGAAAATCGCGTGCAGGAGTTCGCCAACAAATCAGCTGCTCTCGGTCCAAAGCGCAAAAGCATGGAATGCCACTTGATCGGTCATTTGCAATCGAATAAGGCAGCACGCGCGGCAGAGCTTTTTGACGGCATCGATACTCTCGACTCGCTGCGCCTGGCCGAGCGCCTGGACGAAGCCGCGGGCCGGTATGGCAAACGGCTGCCGGTGTTGATCGAAGTCAAACTCAGCCCCGAGGCAGCGAAGACAGGCTTGGAGCCGGAGTCGGTTGACGCCGCGCAACTCCTCGAGCGATTGCCAGATCTTTTGAACCTGGATGCGCGCGGCCTGATGACCATTGCGCCGTGGGGCGCGCCCGAGGACATGACGCGCGCCTGTTTCCGCAGCTTGCGCTCGTGGCGCGACCGCTGGGCCTCGGCGTACCCAAATCTGCATCTCGATGTTTTGTCCATGGGCATGAGCGGCGATTATGCGCTGGCCATCGCCGAGGGTTCGACGCGCATCCGCATCGGTACCGCGCTTTTCGGCAAGCGCACGCCGCCTTCCCCGGAGTTGGAGTGATGCTGCGTGCCTCCGCAGCCGGAGTCACGCTTGCCGTGCGCGCGCAGCCCGGCGCAAAGAAGACCGCCATCGTTGGCATCCACGGCGAGGGCGCAACCGCGCAGCTCAAAATTGCCGTGCAAGCCCCGCCGCTCGAAGGCCGCGCGAATGAAGCGCTGATCGCGTTTCTTGCCCGGACCTTCGACCTGCCGAAAAACGCAGTCGAACTTGTTTCCGGCGAGTCGTCGCGTAGCAAGGTATTTCTGCTGCGGGGAGTGAGTTTCGCCCGCGTGCTGGCCGTTCTGGCCAAGTGGGTTGAATTTTGAATTAGTGTTTTGCCGCCTGCTGCCGTCGCAACTCCGTCTCGAAGGCCTGCTCGCGATCAGCAATGTACGCTTTGTATCCGGCGGGATCGATGAAGGCATTTTTGTCGCCGGCTTTCCAGCGCGGGTATTTTTCCGTCAGGTCAAAATAGCCGCCGTGTGCGCCGAGAAAGATGTCGCAGGGCAAAGCCTTGAGCACGATAAATTCATGCGCGTAGTCTGCGGCGATCCGCGGATAGACGGTGTTCCTAACCAGCTTGTATCCCGGATTCACATTGGGGCTGCCCACAATCACCACGTGCAGCAAACGGCCGCCTTCGCTCTCCTCCATCGTCCAGGTGGTAGTGCCGCGCGTGTGTCCCGCCGTCAGGTGTGCAGTGAGCACGGTTCCACCCAACTCGACGGTGTCGCCATCGTGCAGCACGCGATCCACGTGCGCGGCCGGGTAGTGCATCTCTTTCCTCGCACCATAAGCAAAGTCTCTCTCACCGCCCGACTCCACTACCGGCACATCGCCGTTCATTACGAAGTATTTTGCGCCGGTCTGCTTGATGATCTCCGCGCTGCCCGCGCAGTGATCGCTGTGCGCGTGGCTGATGAGCAGAATTCTGATATCGCTGAAGTGGAAGCCAAGCGCCTCAACGCTTTTGCGGATGAGCGCCGGAGACGAAGTGAGATTGCTGTTGATGAGGATGAGGCCTTTGGGCGTGACGATAAGGTACGAGGCGAGATCCTCACTGCCGACGTAATAAAGATTGCCCGCGATGCGGAAAGGCGGAAAGGGCTGCGTCCAAGCGGGATCATCAGTCGCCGAAATCCGCGGCGTCCAAAGAAGAAATGTGAACAGCACCAGCGCACAAATCAGTTTGCCTGGTTTCATGAAGCTCCGGTTGCGGCCAGTTGTTCTTTCACCATCTCAATGGCCCGCTCCAGATGAACGCCGCGCGAGCCTTTCACCAGCACCACATCGCCCGCGCGCAGATTTTGCGCCAGCCATTGGCCCGCGGTTTTGGCATCGCGGAGAAACACCGCAGGCACGCCGCCGGCGCAAGCGGCCGTGGCCAGATGTTCCGCGTTGCCCTGCACGGCGACGACCAGATCAAGACCGGCCTCGGCGGCGGCGCGCCCGCAGGCGATGTGCAGAGCAGCACCGTGCTCGCCCATCTCCAGCATTTCGCCGGCAACCAGGATGCGGCGGCCGGTGGCAGGCCGCGCCGCCAGGGTGTGGATCATGGAGCGCAGCGCCTCCGGATTCGAGTTGTAGCTGTCGTTAAGAATCGTCGCGCCGCCAATCTCAATCACCTGGCCGCGCTTGTCGCCCGCCGTGACGGCCGCGATCGCCTTCACCGCGGCGTCGAGATCAACGCCCGCTTCGAGCGCAACCGCCAGACCCGCCAGGGCATTCGATGCGTTGTGCGCGCCCAGCATGTGCAGTGTGAAGTCGCCCTCATGCTCGCGCGAGCGATAGCGAATGTGCAGGCCCTCGAGATCTTCGGCGACCGAAAGAATCTGCGGGTCGGCGCATGGGCCGCTGCCAAAATACACCACGCGCCCGTGAAAATCGCGGCCAAATTGCGCGGCATAGGGATCGTCGCAATTCAAAAAGGCCACGCCGTTGGCGGCCAGGGCCTCAATTAGTTCGAATTTGGCACGGGCAATGCCGGCCTGACCTTCTTTGAAGTTTTCAATGTGCGCCGTGCCGACGTTGGTGATCACGCCCCAGTCCGGTGTGGCGATGCGCGCCAGAGCGGCGATCTCGCCCGAATGGTTCATGCCCATCTCGACAACCGCGACTTCGTGCTCCGGCGTGAGGCGCAGTAGCTGCAAGGGCATACCGAAACCGTTGTTCAGGTTGCCCTGAGACTTCAGTACGTTGAACTTTGCTCCCAGCGCGGCGGCTACGGCTTCCTTGGTGGTGGTTTTTCCGGCTGATCCAGTGATGGCGACAACGAGACGGCCCCACTCGCGGCGAACATGTGCAGCCAGCGATTGCAGGGCCAGGAGCGGATCTTCAGCGATTAACAGCGGGTGGGCAAGCGCGGCATCGGGCAGGGAAGCGACGCGTGCGCGCGACACCACGGCGGCCACGGCCCCGCGCTCGAATGCAGCGGTCACAAAATCATGTCCATCCAGCCGCTCGCCGCGAACCGCAAAAAAAAGCTCACCTTGCGCGACGGTGCGTGAGTCGATGGAATAGCCCATCGCGACGCGCGCGCCCGCTTTCGGCACGCTCGTCGGCGCCTCGAGCACCGCGCCGGCGCCCATCGCCGCTTCTGCCAATGTCAGATTCATTGCCCTTCACCATAGCCCAAATCGCGCAGAATGGAAAGTGCAACTTCGGCGTCGTCAAAAGGCACGGTGCGGTCGGCGAGAATCTGTTCCTTCTCGTGTCCCTTGCCTGCCAGTAGCACCACATCGCCGGGATGCGCAGCTTCGAGCGCGAGGCGAATGGCAGCCGCGCGATCCACTTCCACGGTGTATTGGATGCCGGTGGACTGCAATCCGGGTTCTACCTCGGCCAGAATGGCCGCGGGATCCTCAGAGCGCGGATTGTCGCTGGTAGCGACGACGAAATCGCTGCCCTCGCCCGCGGCCTGGCCCATCTTTGGCCGCTTCGTCCGGTCGCGGTCGCCGCCGCAGCCGAAGAGCGTGATCACGCGCGCGCCCGCGGCAGCGGTCATCTGCCGCGCCAGCGCCGTCAAATTACGCAGGGCATCGTCGGTGTGCGCGTAGTCCACGATGACGGTAAAGGGCTGGCCGCCATCGACAGGCTGGAAGCGGCCGGGAACGGGCCGGAGCGTGGGAACCGCCGCGGCGAGATGTGAAAATTCGACGCCGCGTGCGGCTGCGGCGGTGAATGCCGCAAGCAAATTGAGAATGTTCACTTCGCCGGCGAGACGCGAGGTGAGGCACGCACTTCCGGCCGGAGTCTCGAGCTCGATGGTGGCGCCTGAAGGCGTGAGCCGGTAGCTCGCGGCGCGCCAGTCGCCTTTGCCAATTCCGTAAGTGCGAATCTCCGCGCCGGCTTTGCGTGCCGCCTGGGCAAGCTCTTCGGAGTAAGGGTCGTGCGCGTTCAGGACGGCGACACGCGGCGCCGGGTACACTGTGCCCTCAAAGAGAAGGCGTTTTGCGGCAAAATAATTTTCCATCGTGCGGTGGTAGTCGAGGTGGTCGCGCGTCAGATTGGTGAACACGGCCACGTCAAAAGGGATGCCGATCATGCGGCCCTGGTCGAGCGCGTGGCTCGAGACTTCAGTGATCAGTTCGGAAGCGCCACGCGACACGCCCTCGGCCATGAGTTCGAAGACATCGCGCGACTCGGGCGTGGTGTGGATGGAGGGCCGCACTTCGCCGGCCACATGGTACTCGATCGTCCCGATGAGAACTGTGGTTCGCGCGGCGGCGTTGAGCAACGCCTCGGTCAGGTAAGCCGTGGTCGTCTTGCCGTTGGTGCCGGTAATGCCGGTGGCGGCAAGCGCGCGCTCGGGATGACCGAAGAATGCGGCCGAAGCCTGGGCAAGCGCGCGGCGGCCGTGCTCGACATGGAGGATGGGCAGGCCAGGCTGATACACCGTGAGATGGTCGAAGGTCTGCGCGGAGTCCGTGACGATGCCCAGCGCGCCCGCGGCGAGAGCCTTCTCGACGAAGCGATTGCCGTCAGTCGAGCCACCCTTCATGGCGACAAATACTGCGCCGGGGCGCACGTGGCGCGAGTCATACTCAATGCCTGTAATTGCGGCAGTGGAGCTGCCCGCGAAGCCAGCGGAAGTGATTTCTGCGATGAGTTCGTTCCAAATCATCTTGGGTTCGATTGTAGTGCGGCTAGTTCGCAGTTCGCAGTTCGCTGTTCACAGCTACCGGTGTCACGCTAATTTCGATCGCCACGGCAACTGGTAAGGATGGGTCACAGGCATAGAATCACGGAAACATCTCAACAAACTTGCTGACACCTGCCATCAAAACCTGCCGTCCGCCATCGATCTCCGCAGTTTTCTGAGCCACTTCAAGCAACATGGCAAGAGCGCTCTTCATGGCTTCGTACTGCGTCTCAGCTTCGAACTGGGAGCTGAAATAGCGCGTGTGCAGCATCCAGCCATAAATGCCGCAGGTGATGGCGAAGGGCGGATAGCGGCAGTCGCGCTCCAGCGTAATGCGCGCGCCGAGGGAATACTCCTCGTCGCGCACGACCGTGCCTTCTTCTGAGCCCGCTTTGCCGAGCGTTCCGCCGTTTTCGAATCGATGCCAGGTAAAATTCGCCACGCTGTGAGATTAGCTCATCTACCGCGCGCAGCGGACGACGATTTTAGTTCCCGGCGTGACCATGGCCCCGGGGGCGGGCGCCTGTTCGCGCGCAGTTCCGCTGCCCGTGATCTCCACTTCAAGGCCGGTGCTGCCCGCCTCCTCGATCACCTGGCGTACCGAAAGGCCCAGAAGCGATGGCACTCTCAGTTGCCCGGCATCGGCGACGACCACTGTGTTCGCGGGCGGCGAAGCGGCTCGCGTCGGCTGCGCGACGGCTTGCGCGGGCGGTGAAGGGGAGTTGCCGGTCTGCGCGCCGGATTGCGGGCGCGCATTGGAACTCGCAGTCACGGCAGCCGCCGGCGGTTGTGCGTTTGCGGCAGCGGGCGCAGACCTTAACGGATCGTCGCTGGGCAGGTCGTTGGCGGCATCGTAAAGGGCCTGAATATTTTCGCCCTGCGCCGCATCGTCTTCCTTAATAGGAGGTGCTTTTTTGGGGGCAGTGGTCACGGGCCGCACATCGATGTCGTGCGGAACGCCGAGGTATTCGAGAACCTGCTGCGCCACTTCAGCAAAAATCGGGGCGGAGACGTCGGCGCCGTAGTATGCGCCTCTGGGCGAGTCGAGAACTACGGATACGGAGATTACAGGATTGTTGACCGGCGCAAAGCCCGCGAATGAAGCGATGTGCATGGTCTTTGAATAGGTGTGTGTGGCGGGATCGATTTTTTGTGCGGTGCCGGTTTTGCCGCCGGACGAGTAGCCGTCGAGCTGCGCCTTTTTGCCGGTGCCGAACAGCACCACGCCTTCCATCATCTTGCGCATCTCGGCCGCGGCCATGGTGGAGATTACGCGATGCGCTCCGGCGGGAAGTGGGTCGGGAAGATCTTCACCGGACTTCACGGGGGCTGCCACCTGCGTCACCTGCGGTGGGGCAGCCTTTTGGTTAGGAGCCGGGGAACTCGATTGATCCGTCATCAGCACATGTGGAGGCAGATATACCCCACCGTTGGCGATGGTAGAAACCATGCTGACCAGTTGCAGCGGCGTGACGGCGACTTCCTGGCCGATAGCGACGGAACCAATAGAAGATGGCTGCCAGCGGCTGACAGGGCGCAGGAGTCCGCGCGTTTCGCCGGGCAGCTCGACATTGGAGCGCAGGCCGAAGCCGAAGTCGTGAATATATTCGTAGAACTTGTCAGGGCCGATTTTCATCGCGAGCTTGATAGCGGCCACGTCACTTGAAACCTCGAGCGCCTGGTGAACCGGAATCACTCCGTAGTGTTCGCCCTGATTGTCGTGAATGGTGCGGCCAAAGATGGTGATCTTGCCGCCCTGGCAATCGATCGTGTCGTCGGGCGAGGCCACTTTCTGGTCCAGGGCTGCCGAGTACGTGACCAGCTTGAAGACGGAGCCCGGCTCGTAGACGTCGCTCACCGCGTGGTCGCGAAGCAGGTTCGGCGTGGTGTGGCGGAACTCGTTGGGATTGAATGTGGGACGGATGGCAAGCGCAAGAATCTGGCCCGTATGGACATCCTGCACCACCACCGTGCCGCTGATCGCCTGCGTCTTCTCCATAGCGTGGTCGAGAGCACGCTCGGCCATGAACTGAATGTTTTCGTCGATGGTGAGCTCGAGGTTGCGGCCCGGCTCCGGCTCGCGCTCGGTGGAACCAAGCACTCTACGCCGCGCATCCATGGCCGTGTACATCAGCCCCGGCTGCCCGTGCAGGTCGCCGTTGAATTTTTCTTCAAGACCGCCCAGCCCGTTGTCGTCGACGCCGACGTAGCCCAGCACCTGAGCGGCGATCTGGCTGTCGGGATAAAAGCGCTGGAACTCCTTCTGGAAGTAAATGCCCTTCATATTGAGGGCCTTCACCGTGGCCGCGACCTCCGGCGTCACGCGGCGTGCGATCCAGGCAAAATTGTGCCCTGCGTCCAGGCGCGCGGCAATCTGGTCGCTCGTGGTCAACGAATCTTCTGAATCGGTGTGCACCAGTGCGGCCAGTGTGCGCGCGGCGGCCGGCTTGTCGGCAATTTCAGAAGGATCGGCGTAGATGGAGTCGGCCAGAACCGTCATCGCCAACTCGCGCAGGTTGCGGTCGTAGAGGATGCCTCGGCGCGGAGCCACTTCAAAGGTGCGCTGCTGCTGTTTGGCGGCGCGCTCCACGAACTCCTGATGACGCACGATCTGTAGCCAGAACAAGCGGCCCGCAATGGCGCCGGTCCACAGGATAAAGAAGAGGCAGACGATCCAGAAGCGCGATCGCTTAAGAGGCAATGCCCTTGTGGTTGGAGCGCGGCCGCGGATGGGTTGAACGGTTGCGGGCATGTTTTCTTCTAGCTCCCGGATCGCCGAGCGATTGATCTCGCACGATCCTGGGGTGCCCCGGGTCTCGATTTTGAGACCCGGGAAACCGAGATGCCAAAGTAGGAGCTCATGAGGTCAGGGAGCTAGAAGCTGGAAGCCGTCTTCGGCGCTTGAGAGGTGTTTTGCGCCAGTGCAGGAGCGCCGGTATCGGGACGAGCGATGGGATACACCACCTGGCCCGGCTGCGGCTCGTCGAGACCCAGCTGGCGCGCCTTCTCGTCGATGCGGCCCGGCTGCGTGAGCTCGGCTTCGCTCAGGTGAAGCTGGCGGTTATCCTCGCGCAACTGCTCCAGGGTTTGCTTTTCGCTCTCCACGCGATAACTGCTCTCGATGGCGTAGAAGTGCTGCAAACCGTAAATCATGATCAGCGAGAACAACACCGCGACGGCGGCGGAAAACACGCGCATCTCGCGCACTCGCACCGGGTCGCTGGCCTTCACCAGGCGCGTGTTGTCAAAGTGCATGGCGAAGTGAAACTCCGGTGTGCGCACGCGGCGGCGGCGCTGCGCCTGCTGCGCCATCAGTTCGGCGTTGCGCTCGGCAATCCGCGTTCCCCAACTGCGGCCCGACTCGAAATAGGTTGTTGCAATTGCCGCCATTTGAGTTCCTCTCCTTGCCAATCTTTTTACTGCCGTTCCGCCGCTCGCATTTTTGCACTGCGCGAACGCGGGTTGCGATCCATTTCTTCTTCGCCGGCAGTCACGGGCTTTCTGGTCAGAATCTCCCAGATTCCCTTCTGCCCGCCTTCCCGGATGCTGTCTTTTGCAATGCGATCTTCAAGAGAATGAAAGCTGATAACAACGAGCCGTCCGGAGGGCTTAAGCAATTTCGGTGCGGCCTCGAACAAAGCCCGGATTTCGTCCAATTCCTGGTTAACGAAGATACGCAGCGCCTGAAAGGTTCGCGTTGCCGGGTGGATATGTTTCATTGGCGGGACGGCTGAAGCTACGATCCGGGCCAACTGCCCCGTACTCATAACTGGCCGCCCCCGCACAATGGCTCTGGCGACTGTCCGCGACCTCCTTTCCTCACCGTATTCGTAAATGAGATTTGCAAGCTCGCGCTCTTCCATCTCATTCACCACTCGTTCGGCGGTAGGCCCGGTGCGCGTATCCATACGCATATCCAACGGCCCGTCCGCCTGAAAACTGAATCCTCTGCGCGCTTCGTCGAAGTGCAAACTGCTTACGCCGAAGTCGGCCAGCAAACCGTCTACCGATGCCGGCTCCACGTGCTCCTCGATCCGGCTGAAAGCCTCGCCGACCAATGTGAGCTGCGGTGCCTGGCTGCCCATCTCTTCCACAGCCTTTACAAGGCGGGCCATTGCCAACTCCAGCATCTCGGGATCGCGATCGAAACCGATCAGTCGTCCGCCCGGTCCCAGCTGCCTCAGAATGCCTTCGGCATGTCCTGCCAGGCCCAGCGTGCAGTCCACGTAGGTCCCTGCGGGCCTCACGCGGAGGAAATCTAAAGCTTCGTTCCAAAGAACCGGCACATGGCGTGCTTTTTGCTGCGTCATGCGGCCCCCCTGAGGGGCTTAAACTTCGTTCTCCGCGGAGAGAATTGCATCCACCGCCTCGAGATCGTTTTCTGTCGGAATCCTGGTCGGCATATCCTTTTCGAAAAGCGCCTTGTTCACCACTTCGAGATGCGTGATCCTGCCCATCACCGCCAGTTCGCCTTCCAGCTTCGTCCTGCTCCGCAGAATCTGCCCCAGCACAAACCGTCCCTGAGCGTCCATCTTCACTTCCTGGCCGTGATAACCCGTCATATCCAGGTAATTCTTCACTGCCTTGTTCCCGACACTGTGTTTCTTCAGTCGCAACTCATTCTTCTTCCACTCATCGAGCGGCCAAATCTGTGCGCGCTCCCCGTCCGCGGTCGTTACGTAGAGGTCGGTAATGTTCGCCGCGTCCAGCAACTGCTTGAAAGGGACCGGGACCTTAAGCCGCCCGCTCTCCTCGATCTTCGCTGGATGGTTGCCCCTGAACATCTACTTGCCTCACTGCCGCCCCTTTGGAACTTGGCTGGTTGCCCCATCCTTTTTCCGCGTTCTTTGCGGAAAAGGGTGGGACACTCTCCCACTTCCTGCCTCTTCCCGGGTTAGCCAGGCTGATTCCTCAGCCGCTTTTGCTCCCTGAAACCCAACTTGCGGACCCCAAAGGGAGTACACTTTTTGTGGAAATGCAGATACTTTGGAAATCCCGCTGCTTGGCTCCGATTAGAAAGTTCGCTTGCATAACTCCAAACGGTGCCAATTAATACCAAAAATTTCCAACTCCTGACGATAGTACCCCGCTTCTCATCCATTGGGAAGAGAAAAAACGGTGGAAACTGTCGAAAACCCAGGCTTTAATCCGGAAAGCCGACTAATAGGCGAAAAATTTTTTGACACCACAAGATATGGGGTTTACTGCTTGTATTCCCCCTCTGGACAGGCCGTCCGACCTGTGTTAGGAGAACAAAAAGCGAAAATAGCCATTTTGTAGCGCCGGTCTATCTAGTAGCGCCGGTCCATCCTGTAGCGCCGGCCTCCAGACCGGCTGTCGTGCGGGCCTCCCGGCCCGCACATCGCCTTTGTACCGCCGGTCTCGTTACGCTGTGGAAAGTTCTTTGAGAGCAGAAAACGTGAAAGGGCACGACTTCAGTCGTGCCGTAAGCGCCGCAAAATGAGTGTGGGCTTCAGCCCCTGCGGGATGCTCTTCGCGATCTTTGCTTTACTTTCGGAGACCTTCCGAAGCCTGTCCTGACCGGGGCCCCCGGCGGAGGGAGCATCGGTCACCCGGCCCGCACACTCACACCCGCACACTCACACTCGTACCCGTGTCGGAAGGAGCAGGGGCCTTCAGGCCCCTGAATAAAAACCGGCAAAAGAAGTGGCTTCAGCCACGGGCATCTAGTTCATGCTTCCGATGTGCGACTCGCACCGCAAGAAACTCGGACGTATCTTGTCACCACCGCAATTCGTCCCGCCTGCTATTCAAGAGATGGAGCACGCGGCGCAGCCGCGCAAGAATCGTTCATCCACGGCACCCTTCACACGCGCGAAGATCACCACAAGCCGACCTCAGAGGACTGAACCCAAATTAGCGTTACTTCCGGTTAGGCGACAATTCGACCAAGATTTGTGACACCTGAGCAATCCCCGACACACTAAGAATTAGGATCGACGGCAAAGACATCTAAGTGACCGGAAATTAAGCTTGGTTCTTCGATCACTGGAAAATTAGAATTGGCCGGTATTCAACTGTGAGGAGTATATGTCTACTGCATCGGGCGCTCGCTTCCATTACGAGATCGAAGAAACCAGGGATGAGAATGCCTTTCAACTCACGGTCGTCAAGTGCCGCGGCAGGCTGATCGGCAAAAGCACAACTGAGATCCGCGAGGTTGTCCAACCGCTGATCGTGCGCGGGAGTCGCATCGTACTCGATTTCGCGGATCTCGAGTATCTCGACAGCTCCGGCCTGGGAGCGATTGTGGGCCTCAAAGTCTCGGCGATGAACCGAGGACATTGCGTACTGGAGCTGAAGAATCTTACGCCTCGGGTAAAAGAACTGCTCACCATCACGAATCTTCTGCAGTTGTTTTCGACGATCTCAAGATGCAGAATCTGCGGTCAGACACTCAATGTCCCGTCTAAGCCTGAGACTCTTGATTGCGGCGGCGATTGCTTAAAATGCATGGCTGATTCTGGAGATTCTGAATGCGTGGAAATGCTGCGCCAAACACTCGTAGATAGGAAATCAACGCCTATGAACCCAATCAAACACCAGATCTCCTAGCGCGATTGAACCTGAAAAGAGATTTCTGGCGTCCACCCGAGACAGGGGCTTCAGAAGGCAACGGAGGCGGACAGACGGCAGAGGGAAGAGTTGGCGACAACGCGCTCGGAATCCCGAAAGCACTATGATTTGAGCATGCCTAACTTACGCGTTCAGATTGTGCGCTTCGTAGATGTGGAGCCTCAGCCGGGAATTGTCGAGTCGCAGTTTCGCGATGCTCAGGGAGAAGTTCATTCGATCATCGACAAGATTCCTTTGTTCACAAGTGCAGACATCTGGTCCGATTCTGACTACCCACATCCCGGGTTTATAGAATGCCGCGTGCTTGAGCGAATGACGGGCCCGGGCGGAAACCTTGCACGCATCAACATCGGAGCCTATCACTTCGAGTTGACCGACGAAAAATCAGAGTTCGTGGTCAACGAGGCGGAGCTTACCGATTGAACCCCCGCGAGCGCAGATTTTGTGACTTGATTTGCTGTTGTGGGAGTATCACAAGCAATACGGAAACAACCCGGATTTTGGAGCATTTTCGAGTTACGGAAGGGTTGGCGACAATTCGGGCAGAACCCCTAACCTCGGTGATGTGTTGCCGTCAAGATGAGCCGATATTAGGGTGTTCCAGGTTTTGCGGATAGGGGACGGGGAGATGACGCCAGGTTCCCGTCGCTGTCAACATGAAACCACATGCCATCGACACAGGCTTGGTAGTCGCCCTGCTGCTCCATTCGACAGCCTACGCAGACCAACGGCCCAATATCCTGATATTTGTCTTTGTAATTGAGGGCGCAGGAATATTTGAGCGGCACAACGATCCGACCTGAGGGATCAGCGTAACCCCACATTTGGTCGCGATTGATGCGCACTAGCCCGTGGTGGAAGTCGTCAAGGCCGTTATCCATAAGGGCGACGTCACGTATCACAATTCGCCCAGAGCGGTTGATGTAGACGCGACCAAAGGATTGAATCCAAAAGCCGGAGAGCCCATAGCGGTTGAAGGACGGGTGCATCCAGTATTTCTTGGGGATGTAGAGGGCGTCATTGTGAGCTTGAATTACACAGGCTGGCATCGTAGGTGTGTCGATATCCTCGACCACGCAAGGTGGCTTCTGCGGACTGCGAGGGGATTGCGCCGCAGACAGCGGCATGGAGAGGCTGAAACAAGCGATGAGTAGCGGTCTGGCTAAGCGGAATGCGAGCGACATAAGCGCCTCGAACTCCTCAATTCAATCACAATCACTTCCCCTTCAAGAGTCGAAATGGGTGTAACGCCTGAATCACCGACAAACCGGAAGTTACCCACATTTCCCGGCATCAGCCCCGGAAAACCCCCATCCCACGCCCAGCTCAATCCACCACCTTCAAAATTTCCCCTCGCCGTTTTGCAGATAATTTCCCCCTCCCGGCGCATACTGTTTCCATAAGTCTTCAATCAGGCTCAAGCGCGGCGGCTACAACACTTGCGGAATTGCTCTAATCCCCGCCGCGTTCGCATTTTGGGACAAGAAATACGCGAAGGGGCGCGGGGCGCGCCGCAACCCTTTTGCCATGACAATTTTGCCCCGAACCGGCTGAATCGAGGGGCATTATTGCGATGCCGCGGCGCAACCAGCCGCGTTTGCGCAGTTTGCGTGAAAAATCCGGGAGGGGGGATACCGGGGTGGGGGATAGGGCGGTTGCCGGTTGCCCCATCCTAAACGCGCGTTTTGCGTTTAGGGTGGGAGAGGAAGTACCTTTAGCCGCCAAATTGCTCTATCGTGCGCTGGCCTGCGTCTTTGGACCAGTCGTCGCAGCCGGTATGGTATTCCACCACCCTCCACCGAGCGCCTCAAAGAGCGTTGCCGAGTCGGCATAGCGCGCCGCCGCGGCGCTCGTACGGTCGAACTCGGCCTGCAGGCTTTGGCGCTGCGCCTCCAGCAGAGACCATTCGCTGATCCCTCCAGCCTGATAGCGCCCCTGAGCGATTTGATAACTCGCATCCGCTGCGGCCGCTGCTTCGCTCCGCGCCGTAAGGGTCTGCGCGTCGCGGTCAATGGATGTGAGCGTGTCGGCCACTTGCCCGAAGGCCCCGAGCACGGTCTGCCGGTACACGCTGCCCGCTTCCTGGTAAGCTGCCTCGGCCTTACGCTTCTCTGCACGCAGCGCGCCTCCGTTGTAGATGGGCTGCGCGAGCGACGACGCAACGTTCCACACATCGCCGCCCGTGACGAAACTGGTGCCGATGCCGCCGCCGCTCCCCGACAGCACAATTTGCGGATAGAGATTGGCCGTGGCGACGCCCACGTTGGCGCTGGCCTGGTGCAACAGCGCCTCCGAGGCCCGAATATCGGGACGCTGCCGCACCAGCGCGGAGGGCAGGCTCAAAGGCAGCTCCTCAGGAAGGTGCAGCGCATCGAGCGAGAGGTCCGGAATCTGCGCTTCGGCCGGCGACTTGCCCATCAGGACGGCAAGCTGATGATTGACGGCATCGAGCTGCGCCTCCAGCCGAGGAATCGTGGCCTGCATCTGGGCCACCGAAGCTTTCCGGTTCTGCACATCCTCATCGGAGGCGCCGCCGGCACGATTCAGCGCTTCGGTGATGGCAAGTTCGCGCTGCTCGACCACCAGCAACCGATTTGAGATCTCGATCTGCCTGCGCAGCTCGGCCTGGCGGATGGCCGCGGAGACCACATTCCCCGTCAGCATCAGGCGCGCCCCTTCAAGCTGCCAGTTTTCGTAATCCCGCTCGGCTTTGAGTCCTTCAATCGTGCGGCGGTTGGCGCCAAAGATGTCCAGAGCATACGAGACGGCAACCGATCCGTTGAGCAGCGTGAAGGGAGAAGGATTGGGGAATGGAATGCCATACGCGGAGAGATTCAACTGCTCTTCCTCGACGGACGCATTGCCGGTCACGGTCGGGTACTTCGTCGCTCCGGTGCGCGCGTTCAACTCCTCCTGCGCTTCTTTCAAACGCGCCGTGGACTGCGCCAGAGTCGGGCTATTGGCCAGCGCCTGTTCCATCATGCTGTTGAGTTCAGGCGAATGAAACAGCGTCCACCATTGTGCGGGAACCAATGTCGAGGCTCCAAAGTGCTGCGCGATGCCCGCCGGCCCTGGACTGCTCGTAGTCTCAGCCGGTTGCGGCTGCGGCGTGTAAGCAGTGAGCGACGGCGCAGTCGGCGGCTGATACTTCGGGCCCACGTTGCAACCGATAGCAAGACACAGTGCGAGGGATGCGATCACAGCCGCTGCGAGAAGCTTTGTATCAGGGCACGAGTTTACTCGTGCCGAAACCGCTCCAAAATGAACTTGGGGCTTTAGCCCCTGCCGACGCGGTTGGTTCCAATTCGGTTCTTGCTGCAAACGCATGGTTCTTGCCTCTCAATCCAACGTCCTGCGATAGGTGACCGACGCAATGAACATCAGAACCACCATGAAAACCATCATGGGCCACACGCTCGGCCACGAATCGGCCCAGCCATTGCCCTTAAGAAGAATTCCCCGGATGAGCCGGAGAAAATACGTCAACGGCAGCAGGTTTCCAATCGCCTGCGCCCACTTCGGCATGCCCTCGAACGGAAACATGAAGCCCGAAAGCATGATGTTGGGAAGAAAGAAGAAGATAGCCAGTTGCACAGCCTGCAACTGGTTCTGCGCCAACGACGAAAACGTGATGCCCACGGTAAGATTGGCCGCGATGAAGAGCAAAGCCGAAAGATAGACCGCGCCGATGTTGCCGAAGAAGGGCACCTGAAATACATAGCGTGCGGCCAGCAGAATGATGCTTGCCTGAATTAGTCCGATGCCGATGTAGGGAATCAATTTGCCGGTCATCACTTCCAGCGGCGTCACAGGCATGGCCAGCAGATTTTCCATGGTGCCGCGCTCACGCTCGCGCGTGATGGCGAGGCCTGTCATCAAAACCATGGTCAGCGTCAGCACCATGCCCGTCAGCCCCGGCACCACGAAATACTGCGTAATGTTGTCGGGGTTGTAGAGCTGATGAATCGTCACATCGAACGGCGGAGGGCTGCCACGCAGCATGGCGAGGGGTCCGGTAATTTCTTTATCGACCACAGATTGTGCGATTCCGGTCAATGCGGCCAATGCGTTGCCGGTGGCCGTGGGATCGGTAGCGTCGGCTTCGATCAGCAGCGAGGGCCGCTCGTGGCGCAGCAGCTGATGCGTGAATCCCGCTGGAATATTGATGACAAACAGCACCTGTCCGCGCGCCAGCGCCTCGCGCCCCGCGGCCTCGTTGGGCAGCGTGGCCACGACGTTGAAGTACGAAGAATTTTCGAGCGCCATGATGAAGCTGCGCGTAATGTCGGTATCGTCGGCGCTGATCACGGCAGTATCGAGATGCTTGGGATTGGTGTTGATGGCATAGCCGAACAGCGCCGTCTGCATGATCGGTATGCCCACGATCATGGCAAATGTGAGCCGGTCGCGCTTGAGCTGCGTGAACTCCTTGAGCACGATGCTCCACCAGCGCGCCACTGAAAAGCCGCTCCAACTCTTCATGCCGCTCCTCCGTCGTTGTCGCTTGTCTTGCCCATCAAATAAATGAAGACGTCCTCCAGGTTCGTATCGATGAGTTCAGAGCGCCGCCCGCCCGCGCTGGCCGCACTCTCCACCGTGCGCTGCAACAGTTGCGCATCGCTTCCGCTCACGTGCAGCACGTCGCCAAACGTCACCGTCTGTTCCACGCCGGGCCGCTTCCGCAATTCCTCCTGCAACTCGGAGAGGTGATCACCATGAATGGCCCATGTGCTGAGGTGCTGGCTGGCGATGACTTCGGCGGCCGATCCCTGCGCCAGTAGCTTGCCATAGGCGATATACGCCAGCTTGTGGCAGCGCACGGCCTCATCCATATAATGCGTGCTCACCAGCACCGAGATGCCCTTTGCCGCCAGACCCTGCAACTCGTCCCAGAAGTCGCGCCTGGCGCGCGGATCCACCCCGGCTGTCGGCTCGTCGAGCAGCAGCAGATTCGGTTCGTGCAGCATACAGGCCGCTAGCGCCATGCGCTGCTTCCATCCGCCCGAAAGCGCGCCCGCAAGCTGATCTGCGCGCGCCGAAAGGCCGAGAGTCTCGAGCGCGTGGTGCACGGCCGCTTTGCGCTGAGGAATCTCGTACATGCGCGCCACAAAATCCATGTTCTCCACGATCGAGAGATCTTCCCAGAAGGAGAATCTCTGCGTCATGTACCCAACCTTGCGCTTGATCTCGGCGCGGTCACGCACAATGTCGTAGCCCAGGCAGGTTCCGCTGCCGGAATCGGGCTTGAGCAATCCGCACACCATGCGAATGGTGGTGGTTTTGCCGCTGCCGTTCGGTCCCAGAAAGCCAAAGATCTCCCCCTTGCGCACGCGAAGAGAAACGTCGCGCACTACGTGCTTGTCGCCGTAGCGCTTGTTCAGCCCCTGCGCGTCGATGGCGTATTCCGGGTTAGCAGCTGTCGTCATTCCAGCGTTATCTCCACGGGCTGGCCAGGATGCAGCAGCGCCGCCTTCTCTTCGGGCGGCTTGGCGATAATCATGAACACCAATTTCGCGCGATTCTCGTTGCTGTAGATTACCGGCGGCGTGTATTCGCATTGTGGTGAGATGAACGTGATCGCCGCCTGTACCGCGGCAGAGCAGCCATCGCATTGCACCTGCACGCTCTCTCCCACTTTGAGCTTGCCGACGATCGTCTCGGGCACGAAGAAACGGATTTCCATGTTTTCCGGCGGCAGCAGCTGCACAACGGGATTGCCTGCCTCGACCCACTCACCTTCGCGATACAGCGTGTCGAAGACAAACCCCTGGCGTGGCGAATCGATATCCTTTTGCCCGAGCCGCCACTGGGCTTCGGCCAACGAGGCGCGATCGGCCGCGACTTGGTTCTGCTGCGCTTTGATCTGTTGCTCACGTGCCGGCAACGCATCGACGGCCAGGTTGGCTTCGAGTTCCCGCACTCGGGCCGCGCTCGCATCCGCTGCCTCCTGCGCGGTGATCAGATCGGTCTGCGCAATGCCGCCGGCCTGATACTGCTTCTTATCGCTCTCCAGAATCTGGTCAGCCTGCTTCTTTTGGGCGAGCGCCTGCATCAGTTGCTCCCGCGTCACCTCAATCTCCGGCGGGCGCTTGCCGGTCTCGAGGTCGGCAAGCCGCGATTGCGAACCTTCAAGCAAGCGTTGCGCATTGCGCACGGCCGACGCTTCAGGCTCGCGATCGAAGGCGAAGAGCGGCTGCTTCGCGGCCACGGTTTCTCCGCGCGCCACCGCGAGATGATCGAGCCTGCCGCTCTGCGGCGACGCCACGTAGACGAATTTGCCCTCAATGTAGCCCTGATATTGGTTTGCGGGCTGATGCGTGCATCCCGTGGCGGCGAGCGCACCGATGAAGGCTGCGCCCAGAAATGTGGAGCGGTTTCGTTTGCGGTGCATCGGCATGATTTCCCCCGATCTCATTTGCTGTTACGAGGCTTTTTCAGTGAGGGTTTCAGTCCACGCTGCAGCAGCGCCGTAATGTGGCGGCCGATTGCCTGCGGGGTCGGTTCCCTGCGATGAAAGACCTCGGCGAAAAAGGGCGCCGTGGCTAGATGCATCATCACCAGGCCCAGCATGGAGAAAACGATCAGCACGGGATCGAGGTCCGCTTGAATTTCGCCTTTCGTCTGGGCGCGCGCCACAGCCTCGCTCAGGATGCGCACCTTGTCGAACGGCAACTTGAGCAGCACGCGGCTACGCAGCAAGCCGCCTTCGTTCAGCACCTCGCGCATCCAGGCAGAGGGGATCCACGGCATGCGCTCAATCCCCGCCACCAGGCGCTCCACGACGCCGCGCATCAGTTCTTCGGGAGCGGCGCCGGGGTCAACGGGACTCCACACCGCCGCGATGACAGGAGCGATCTTCTCGTCCACCACGCAATCGAGCAAGTGCTCGCGGTTCTTGAAGTAGTAGTGCATCATGGCGGGCGTCAGGCCGGCCCGCTTGGCAATCGAGGCAAAGGTGGTGGCTGCCACGCCCTGCCGGGCAAAGAGTTCGGTAGCCGCGGTCAGCAGATGCTCACGCGCATCGCCGTCCGCGCCGGCAATAGGCCGCCCTGGGCTGCGTTTTGGTTTATGAGAAGTGCGTATCATAAATTAACTAACGATATAATTAATATCAGAATCACGAGATTTGTCAACTGGTTCCTGGTTCCTCTGTTCCTTGATCCCTCGGTCTCCGTCCTCAGGACGGACCGTCGGCCGGAGAATCGCTCGGGGTTGAGGTATTGAGGATGGCGAGGTAGCTGTTGTTGAAGCGAAAGCTGCTGAGGCCGTGCGCCACTCTCTTTTCCACTTGCTCTGAAGCATTGGCGAAGCGGCACCAGAAGAGATAAAAGACGTCGGCATTTTCAATGACGCGGAAGAGCTGATATAGGCGTCGTAGAAAATGGTTAAGTTCAGTTGTGATGGCTAGAGGGAACGCCGATGGCCACGCGACAACCCCGCATACGCGCACCGCGCATACGTTAATGCCAGAAGCCCCACCTGAACGGTGGGGCTGCCGGGGTACGCTCTGGATTGGGAAATCTCCCTGTCAATTGGCCGGTGTCACTGCTGTGATTTTGCAATTCACCTTGGCCGCACCCTGTGCCACGGCGCCTATCTGGAATGTCGGGAGAGGCAAGGTTTGTCCCGGCGCCGCTGGTCCGGTCAGCGTGACCTGGTCTTGCGTAAGGCCCTGGCCGTTGGCGTCCTCCTGCTCACACCCCAGTCCTGCCGTTGCAATCGCTGTGTTCGATCCGTTCAGCCATTGTGCCTGTGAGACCTGGACTTGACCGTTTACGGCATTGTAGCTGGGGTTAAGAAATTGTTGCGCCGCCACGAGGGCCTGAGTGTTTCCCCCACCGCCTCCTGGTCCCGGCTGGGTTTGCGTGGTCGGTGCCGTGCCCGGATTCTGGTTATTGTCCTTATCGTGCGTTCCGATATACCAAAGGCCAAATATCACTGCACCCACAATCACCCACGTGAGCGGATTCTTGCCTGCCGTCGGCGCTCCCGGGGGCGCGCCCATGATAATGGGCGGAGGAAATTGCGGGGGCATCCCCGAGAACGGCTGTGCAGGCGGCGGGGGATACTGCGGAGGCATCCCCGCAAACGGTTGCACAGGCGGTTGCGGAGGAAATTGCGGAGGCATCGCCGCGGATGGTTGCGCAAGCGTCGGCGGAATCGCCACTCGCGGAGCCGGTGCCTGCGGAGTAGCCGCCGGTACGGCCGATGCGCTTGTCGCTGGAGCCGTCTGATCCGCTCCGCATTTCACGCAGAAGCGTTCATTGCTTCCCATTTGAGCGCCACAACCGCTGCAGAATGCCATTTCCTTCCTCTCCTTAAACCGAATTCATCTCTGACACTTTGGGTCTAACCGGCTGTCCCTAAGGTATGGGAGGCTTTGCATACTCGGCGGGACATGTCTACTAGCTCGAATGTATGTGCAAGTCGGCATGAATCGCATGCCGCGCCTCGATCCGATACGTTCTCGCATCAACACCGGATGGAATGCACTTGCCGACTTGCGGAAACTTGTCTTGGGGGTAGCGAACACCCCACCCCCCAGATTATCCCTAGTCCTAGTCCCTAGTTTGCCGCTTGAACTGCCACGATACCGCATTTCATGTTGGCCACGCCTTGTGCCTCGGCTCCCAAGGTGAATGGCTGGATAGTGATTGTCTGCCCCGGCTGCGCTGGGCCATTAAGGACTTTGGTCAACTGAGAAAGGGGCTGGTTGTTGGCGCCGTATTGAATGCATTCCAGCTCCGCCGCCTGGATGGTCACATTCGAGCCGTTCCGCCACTGCGCCTGCGTGATCTGGATTTGCCCATTCGAAGGTTGACCCTTCCAAGCGAATTGCTGTGCCTGCACGAGGGCCTGATTCTGATTTCCTTGCCCTCCCGGTTGTTGCCCGGGATTCCCTCCTGGCTGCTGTCCCGGATATCCTCCTGGTTGCTGCCCCGGATTTCCTGCTGGCTGCTGCCCCGGATATCCACCCGGTTGTTGTCCCGGATTGCCTCCCGGCTGCTGCCCAGGATTTCCTGCTGGCTGCTGCCCCGGGTATCCGCCCGGTTGTTGCCCCGGGTTTCCTCCTGGTTGCTGCCCCGGATTTCCTCCGGGCTGCTGCCCGGGGTTGCCCGGCTGGGTCTGCCCGGGCGGCGTCTGGTCCGGCGGAGCCTGGGGTCGCATATTGTGTGTGTAGTAGTAATATCCGCCTGCCGCAACGACGAGGGCCGCTATCCACATCATCCCGTTCTTCGTGCCAGTGACCGGAGCGGAAGGCGGCATCGGAACCTGTCCTGGCGGCGCCATAAAGGCCGGGTTAGGTGCCGGGGCCATCATCGGAGCTGCCGGCGCCGGAGCGTTTCCTGCCTTTGCTGTCTGATCAGCGCCGCATTTCACGCAGAAGCGAGAATCCCCTTCCAACTGAGCTCCACAACTGTTGCAGAATGCCATAGCGTTTTCCTTTCCTTACGCAGATTTCATCTCTGTGCTGTAAAGGTCCGACCAAGCACCGCTCAAGCGCCCGCTGGCGCTGGAGGTTGCATCACAGGTCGCCTTGCCCCCAGCCCCAGTGTCGCTTCCACATGGGTCAGCGTGGCTTGCAGTTGCGCCTTCTTGATGTCCCTCACCTGGTTCAGACCCTGCTGAATCATGGTGAAGAGTACGTACCACGAGACCACCGCCGTAAATGCCATGATCCCGTACATGATCCAGTTGTCGGTAGATGCCTCGGACGCGGTGGTGGGATTGAATATTTTTGGGAATGTGACGGTGAGGTCCCAAAGCGTATGCATCAACACCGGAATCAGGAACGCCATCAGGAAGCGCTTGTCTCCCAGCATTCCCAAGCTCGCCGGCCTGTCCTGCTTCACCCGCCAGAAAGCGCCCGCGGCAATCGCCGTCCACACCACATGCCCAAATGGAGCCAAAGCCCCGCGCAACTCCAGCAAGCCCACCATCGATTTCACAGCGTCGGTGGTAGCCTGGTTCACCGCCGCTATAGCCTGCGCCTGGGTCAGTTGCCCCTGCCCAAATTTCAACACCGCCTGGATGGTTTCTGATTGCAACACCGATACGAAGCCACCGCCTGCGCTAAACAACGCATACCCGGATGTCTCGAAGCATGCAAAACCCGCACCCGCCGCGCACCCAAACAGGATTCCGTTCAACTCGTACTTGTAGCCCGCGCCGCGCGCGCCCCACATCACCAGGATCACCGCGAGCAGCTTCGAACTCTCCTCTATTGGGCCGGGGAAGTTGGCGATGGCCTGAACCTGGTATTCAAGGATGGCCATGCACAATCCGACCACACCGCCTACCAGGAACAGCTTTCCCAGCTGGATCACTGAAACGTTGCGCGGCGTGTTCATCTCGAAGATGAACACCAGCACCGCCAGCGGCACCGCGAATGCTGAAATGAACATGAGAGCCGGCAACAGATTCATTTCGTCTTGCCCGGTGAAATAAAAGACGCCGTACAGCACCACAGCCGCGATCACAAGGGACATCAGCATGCGGAAGAACATCCACGGTTTGGGCCAGTTTGTGTCCACCATCTCGATGGGAGGCGTCGTCAGCGCTGAGCCCACCATGGCATACTCTTCCTCGGCGCGGGAATCGTGGTGCTTGAATGTTTCGCTGAACGTCTGGCCCAGGCTGAATCCTTCCAGCTGATCCGTGGACGCTATGTTTCGAATTTGCGCCTGAATGCTCTGGAGGAGCCCCCCCCCTGCATGTGGCTGCATTCCTTGTGCGGGAACGTAATACACCTGCTGCGGTCCTCCGGGGTACGCCTGATACATCACAGGCACCATGCCCGGCGGTGGCGCCTGCGATCCCGGGTACGCCCCCGGATAAGCGGCATGGGGTGCTGGTTGTGGCGCAGCGCCGGGCGCTGCCCCTGGGGCGGGCGCTGCGGATGCTGGCGCACTGCTCGCGGCACCTATTGCGGTGCCGCAACTCTTGCAAAACTTGGTTTCCGGCGTACATGCCGTTCCACAGTGGGGGCAAAACATGGCGTTCTCCTGTCCTGCGGGGTCCGGGGGATGTTATGCAAAGTAGCATCTCGCCATCCGTAAAGTAAAGAAATCTTTGAGAAAAAAAACGAATGGGACTTTCAGGGCAGCCTGGGGTCGCCGACCTAGGGGGTCCACAAGCCGGATTCAAGGGTCAAAATGCACAGCCCGCGGTAAAACATCCCAGTTCTCAACGGCTCAGGTTTCCAGCCGAAGTAACTCTTTGGCGGAATCGGTGTCTAATTTGAACAGGGAGCAAAGATTCCAAGTGATTTCATTTCGTTTTTCCGCAGGTGCGGGATTTCTTGCCTTGATGCTGGTCACTCTGCTGCCATGTGGGATGGCTCAGCCTGCCGTTCGTGGCGGTGGGAGTTCTCTGACGGGGCCGGAATCCGGAAGTTTTGAGATAGCTGAACATGGGCACGCGGTGGGCACGGCCAGTTTTCAATTCACGGCCACCAAGGACGGCTATGACTCGTCTTCGTTGGTGAAGGTGGCCATGCAGGGTCTCGAATACGCGCTCTCCAAGACTGAGCAGCTTTCGTCTGCCAACCAACTCGAGCATGTGCAATTGAGTGCGATCGTGAACGGCGAGGCGGTGAGCGTGGTGGCGGCTCCCGATGCGTCTCAGTTGCTGTTGAATATTTCGGCAAGTGGGAAGAGCTCCACTACGCGGCTGGCTGCGCATCCGGGCGCCGTGTTCCTGGCCGATTTCGATCCTGGCGCGCTTGAGACGCTCTTGGCGCTTGCGGTGACACAAAACAATCGAGACCTATGGGCAATTCTTCCCAAAAATGCAGGCACCATTGAGCCCGTGCAGTTGGCCACCTACGCCGATCAGCAGGGAACCCTCGACGGCAAGCCCATCACCGTGCATCATCTTGTCGCCACCATCGCCGGAGTCGATACCGACCTCTTTTCCGGTCCGGAGAATCAACTTCTCCAGGCGGAATTGCCGCAGGAAGGTTTTGCGCTCGTCCGCAAAGGCTTTGTCCTGAAGCCGCCAATCAAGCCCGTCGCTCCACTGAATGGGCTGACCGCGCCGGCGCCGGGGATATAGACCGCTTCCGCTGCCCGGAAAGCAACTAAGCGCGTCGGAAAGGGTCTAATTATCAGACTAATCCGCATCCGCATAGACACTCGGCGTCGCATGCGGATCGACGTACACTGGAGAAGCTCTCGATTGTCCGCACCCTCCCTCATGTGCCGGACCGCAAACCTCGTCATAGCGCTCGTGGTCCTGATTACAGGCGGCGCTCAAGCCGCGCAGAGTTCCGCGCCGGCGAAGCTGCACCGGAAGACCACGGTCGTGGCTGGCGCACCGGCAACGCGTCACGCAGTACCTCAGCACAGCAGGCATTACACCGCGCCTGCACACACCCGCACTCAAAATCAGGTGAGCACCGTGCGAAAGCCCACATCCCACGATGTAGGGCGCACAGCTGGACTCGCCATCCGCCGCAAGCAGGCAGAGAAGCAGGCCGCACGGCGCAATGTCGCACAACACGAAGAGCATTCGCGTGCCGCCCTCCGCAGGGTTAACGACCGCGCGCTCCATATCACTCACGCCGCTCCGGCGATGAATGTTGCGTCGACTTCTTCCGCTTTCTTACTGCCGCCAGCGGATGCGGAAGAGCCCGCGCGAGCAAAAGAACCCGCGGCAGCAGAAGAGACGGAACGGCCAAAAGCATCGACTCGGCACGTGTCCCGCGCGGCAGCGCCAGAGCCCACGCAGACGCGGAGCGACGGCGACATCACAAACGAAGAAATGGATTATGCCGAACGCGAAACGCTGCGGAAAAGTTCGCTGACTGCCGATGTGAATTCGCCGGCAACGGACGAAGACACAGGAATGGGCACGAATCGGATCGTGCCGTTCCCGCTTGCCACGCCGGACGCTGGGACTGAGGAGGCCTCGTTGCGGGTTCCGCTCAGCGTCATGCCTGCGCCGCTGCGCGGGTCACACGCATCTTTGGAGCGGCAGAACACGCGCCTCGATGCGGATGGTTTAGAGCGGATTGAAGACGAATCCGATCTCTTGGATCGCATCGCTCATAAACTGCTCGTGCCCATTCCGGCGTCGAGCGCGCTCGCGGTAAACGGCGAACTGCCCGCGGCCCACCGCTACTGCCGTCCGTGGACTGCACGCTTCCTGGCAGACTTGGCGCGGCAGCATGACGCGGCGTTCCACCGTCCGCTCGAAGTGAGCTCAGCGGTGCGCACCATGGACTACCAGAAGCGGTTAATGATGATCAATGGCAATGCAGCGCCGGCGGAAGGCGACATTGTGAGCCCACACCTGACCGGCGCGACCATTGATATTGCGAAAGACGGCTTGAGCCGCAGCGAGATCGCCTGGATGCGCCGGCGCCTACTCGCACTTCAGACGGCGGGCAAGATCGACGTGGAAGAGGAGTTTCGGCAGGCCTGCTTCCACATCACCGTGTACAAGAGCTACGCTCCGCCGCGTACGCTGAACCCTACCACTCAAGCCGGGAGCGGGAGCGTCGGTACCAAGCGCCACAAGACTCCCGATTCCTCCGCCGCTGCTGCGAACCAGGGGCTGTGACGCAATCGAGCGCAGGCGGGAACAGCACCTGAAAAAAGTGAAAGTAGTGAAATAAGCGAAGTAAGTGAATACGCCCACGCGCTCTCACTTCCTCACTCACTTTACTCGATTCACTTCATTCAGTTCTTCAGTGCGTCAGGAAGTTCTGGTTGGCGAGGATGCGGTAGAGGGTAGAGCGAGAGATCTGAAGCTGACGCGCGGTGCGAAGCTTGTTGCCGCGATTGAGGTCGAGCACATACTGCACATGGCGGCGGATTACCACGTCGAGGGACAGGCTGGCGGCTTGGACCGCATTTTGCGGGCCCAGACTCACTTCAAATCCGTTCGCTGCGAAACCTGCCCGCAGCCCCAAGGCAGGGCCGAGAGGCGAGTGCGCGCCCGATTGCAAGTCGAAGAAGGGCTGCGGGCCATCGGGTAAAGAGAGGTCGAGGGGGCGGATGACACCGTTATCGGCTTCGAGCAGGGCATTCTCAAGGGCGCTGAGGAGCTCGCGCACGTTGCCGGGCCACGTGTGCTGCAGCATGCGGGCGAGGGTGCCGGGCCCAAGCACAACGGGGCGCTGCTGGTAGCGTGTGCAGAGCTCGTCAAGTAGAAACTGGGCGAGCGGTGCGATGTCTTCGCGGCGCTGACGCAGCGGCGGAATGGCGAAGCGAATAGCGGTGAGGCGGAAGGCGAGATCGGGAAGCAGAAGTCCCTGACCGGCCATTTGCCGCAGCGGAGTTTGCGAAGACGCAAGCACGACGGCGCGGCCTGGCGGACGATCTTGAAGATTCTTGAGGACACCGAGGAGCAGTCCTTGTCCCGGAGGGGCAAGCAGGTCCACTCGATCCAAATAAGTGAAGCCGGCTAGCGTTGCAGGATTAGCGTCCGTGGCCAGCCACTCCCGGGCATCGCGGCGCTGGAAGCTCGTGGAAGCGAGCGGTGAGCGGCTGAACAGATAGCGCGCAAGGGTATGTTTGCCACTTCCGTGCTCACCCTCGATGGCCGCAACCTGCAGATGCGGTGCCGCCATCTCCGCTTGCATCAGCAGCTTACGCCATGCCGCGCTGACGCCGACCACGCGGTAAGCAGCGGCCGACGAGTCCAACTCCACTAACGTAAGGCCGGAGACGGCAGGCTGCGTTTGGAACTGAGCCGAACTGTGCATGGATCTCAACGTGCCTCGCCCCTGAGCCAGGTTTCGGTTCTGATCCGACACACGTTTCATCGGCGACGCAGGAGAAAACATGAACCCGGGGCGAGTGACTCCGGTGTAAAAGCAGGAAGTTATAGACGGATCGGAGAAGGTGGGAGCCGTGCCGAAAGGGGCTGAGTGCGGTACGGCCCGCAATCAGCGAACGATATACTCAAGTGCATCCACGCCGCGGCGATCTGCTGCGCAGCTTGGCGTTTCTCTGATGTTCTGGAAACGCACCGGTGATTGCCCTGTTCTTCGGTGGGAATCAGGAATGCTCAAGGGTCCAGGAAACCCATGCCCAAGGAACGAATCTTGGAAAAGGAGAAAACGAGCGAGCGGATGAAGGCACTGCGGCGCTGGGGCCCCTTGGTCTGGCTCGTCGCGTGGATCGTCGCGATCGCCTATTTTGCGCTGCTGCACGCATGGCACCTGCGCGCCGATTTCCCCAATGGCTCGCCGTGGGTTTGCGACTGGGCCAAGTTTACCGACGAGGGTTGGTATGGGAACGCGGCCATCCGCGCACACCTGTTTGGCAATTGGTATATGGCAGGTGATTTTAATCCGGCTGTCGCGGTCCCGGTGTGGCCGTTTCTGGAGTGGCTGCTGTTTTTCTTCACCGGCGTGACAATTGAGGCCGCGCGCGGGTTGGCGGTCGCGTGCTTCTTCCTGAACCTGGTGCTGAGTTACCTGCTGCTACGGACACGGGGGCCGCGCTGGATAGCGCTCCTGGGTGCCACGCTTGTGGTCACAAGCCCGTTTCTCTATTGCTTCAGCCGGCTGGCAATTCTGGAGCCGCTGCAGATCACGCTCACCCTCACGACGCTCATTCTGGCCGTGCGTCTGCCGCAACGGCGGCGGCCGGTGCTGGGGTCGATTGGCATCGGCCTGCTGTTTGCGCTCATCGTTTTAACCAAGACGACGGGACTTTTCCTGTTCCCTGCGGTGCTTTGGGCGATGGTGGTGCCGTTGTGGGAGCAGCGCAAGTTGGCGCTGCGCTGTGCGCTGGTGATGGCGGGCACGGCTCTTGCCGCGTTCGGTGTCTGGATGACGTTGATCGCCGGTCTTGGCTTACTCGGCGACTACAGATATTACTTTCTTGTGAACACCTACGAGAAGCCAACAGAGTTTTATTGGCCGCTGCTGTCGTTCTGGTGGTCGTTTCATGGTCTCTTGTGGGTGGATCACAGTTTGATTCTTCTGGCCGGCGCGGTGGTGCTGGCCGCGGCCATTGCCTGGCGCAGCGGATGGGGGCGGAAACTGTGGCGCGATCCGTTGTTTGGCGCGTCGTTGTGGGCCGTCGCAGGATATGTGCTGTTTATGACGCTGCAAAACCACCCCCAGCCTCGATACTTCGCAGTGCCGGCATTTTTCTGCTTCTTCGTGGTGGTGCTGGGAGCAGAGACGCTGCTCAATCAGCCTGGCCAGCCAAATCCGTCGAGCCGGCCCAATTTGACGCGCGGATTGGGCTGGGCCGTCGTAGTGTTCGCCACGGCCGCAGCCTGTATGCATGGAGCGCAAACCATCCGCTACGCCGCCCATCCCGAATACACGTGGGTCAATGCCGCCACGCAACTGGCGCTATATATGGATACGCATCCCAACGGCAAGCGGCTGCTGAGTTCGATCAGCGGCGATGAAATCACGTTGCTGACCCAGATCCCCAGTTTGTGTGACGACTTCGGCACAGAGGATCTCGCGCCCAAGCTCGCCGCCTATCAGCCAGGCTGGTACGCCACGTGGGACGACCTCGATCCCGGCACACTTGAAGACCTCCATAACAATTACTCGCTGGAGCAGGTGGCTAGCTTCCCCGCATTCGACGATCCGGACCGCAGCCTTCTGGTGCTCTTCAAGCTGCATCCGCTGCCCCACGGCCAGGTGCGCGACCCCGGCGATCAAAACCTGAAGATTGCGCTGCCCGGCGACAAAATCGACATCCCCATTGAGTAAAGACAGGGGCCTTGAGGCCAAAACGTGTGCCGACTTGGCTGACCCGCAGACCCGCTGAATTGCCGATTTGCTCTCTTGCTCCGTGCCATTTTGGTCCCTTGTTCCCTCGGTCCCTTGTTGCCAGTTTCTCTCGTGACAGCAGTCACTCGACAGCCGTGTATCCGGGTGATAGCCTTCCCGTGGCAATTCCCCGGGATGTTCGAGAGGTCGATCCGGGGCCGTGTCTCTTGCGGCTTCAAAACATTATGGATGGAGGGTATGTGACGGTACAGGGTAGTGTCTATTTCATTCTCAGCGTGAGCTTGGTTTCATTTTTTGTCGCGTTACGGTTTGCGCGCCAGGTCATTGCATCGCACATGGGTTCGGCGGATCTGCAGAAGATCTCCGCGGCCATCACGGGAGGCACTGGAGCCTTCCTGAAGCGGCAGTCGAGGACCGTGGCGGTTCTCCTGGGCCTGCTGCTTCCCACATTCGCGCACGCCCAGGCGGATCACGCCGGCGGAGGCGAAGCCAACCTGACACTGCCGGATTTGAAGAGCGTGATTTTCGACCACTTTTTCGGCTTGAACGGACATGCCCTTCTGACCATCGGCTTGTTGTTCTGCGTCGGCGGCCTGTTGTTCGGCCTGGCAATTTATGTCCAGTTAAAGAATTTGCCCGTGCATCGCACGATGCTGGAAATTTCCGACTTGATCTATGAGACCTGCAAAACCTATCTGGTGACGCAGGGCAAATTCATCCTCCTGCTCTGGGGGTTCATTGCAGTCGTCATCTCGTTGTATTTCGGATGGCTGGCTCCGGTACCGGGAAAGTCTGTTGCGGTTACGCTGCCGATTATCCTGGCGTTTTCGCTCGTTGGCATCGCAGGCAGCTACGGAGTGGCGTGGTTCGGCATTCGCGTGAACACCTTTGCGAACTCGCGGACGGCATTCGCCGCGTTGCGCGGCAAACCGTATCCATGCATGGCCATTCCGCTCAAGGCCGGCATGAGCATCGGCATGTTGCTGATATCGGTTGAGCTGCTCATCATGCTGTGTATCCTTCTGTTCGTCCCGGCCAGTTATGCGGGTCCCTGTTTTATTGGCTTCGCGATTGGCGAAAGCCTGGGCGCCGCGGCCCTGCGTATTGCCGGCGGCATCTTCACCAAGATCGCCGACATTGGCGCCGACCTGATGAAGATCGTCTTCAAGATCAAGGAAGACGATGCGCGCAACCCGGGCGTCATCGCGGATTGCACGGGCGACAATGCGGGCGACTCGGTTGGCCCGAGTGCCGACGGTTTTGAAACCTACGGCGTCACCGGCGTGGCCCTGATCACGTTCATCCTGCTGGCGGTGCCGAACCCCACGACGCAAGTACAGCTTTTGGTGTGGATCTTCGTAATGCGCGTGGCTATGCTGGTCTCGAGTTCGGCGGCGTACTTCCTGAATGGCGCAATCGCCAAGGCGAAATATGCGAATTCAGACGAGATGGACTTTGAAGCTCCGCTGACCTCGCTGGTATGGATCACGTCCATCACCTCCATCATTCTCACCTACATCGTCTCGTACCTGATGATTCCGACTCTCGGTGACGGAACGCTGTGGTGGAAGCTGGCCTCGATCATTTCGTGCGGAACCTTGGCGGGCGCCGTCATCCCCGAATTGGTGAAGGTTTTCACTTCAACCAAATCGGGCCACGTGAAAGAAGTGGTCAAATCGGCGCAGGAAGGCGGAGCTTCTCTGGGAATCCTCTCGGGCTTCGTGGCCGGCAATTTTTCGGCCTACTGGCTCGGTCTCAGCATGGTTGCCCTCATGGGACTGGGCTATTACTTCAGCCTGGGCATACCAAATTTGCAGGATAGTCCGGCGGGAATGATGCTGGCTCCAGCCGTCTTCGCATTTGGCCTCGTAGCCTTCGGCTTCCTGGGCATGGGCCCGGTGACGATTGCAGTCGATTCTTACGGGCCGGTTACCGACAATGCTCAGTCGGTCTATGAGCTCTCGCTGATCGAAAATGTTCCCGCCATCGAGGCCGAGCTGAAGAAGAACTACGGCATCGAGGCGAGGTTCGAACGTGCAAAATACTTGCTCGAAGCCAACGATGGAGCCGGCAACACCTTCAAGGCGACGGCCAAGCCGGTACTTATCGGCACCGCCGTGGTGGGAGCAACCACGATGACTTTTTC
Source organism: uncultured Acidobacteriota bacterium (assembly GCA_963786565.1). Classification (GTDB taxonomy): domain Bacteria; phylum Acidobacteriota; class Terriglobia; order Terriglobales; family Acidobacteriaceae; genus Telmatobacter. Next base: position 56,947 of record CAWAZR010000003.1, read on the forward strand.
AATCATCATGGCATTGACTCACGGATTGACGGTGAACGTCCAGAACCTCTCTCTGTTGCACGCGCCCTTCATGCTCGGGTTGATCTGCGGCGGAGCGATCATCTTCTGGTTCGCAGGCGCTTCCACGCAGGCGGTTTCGACAGGCGCTTACCGCGCGGTCGAGTTCATCAAGGCCAACATCCATCTGGAAGGTGCGGAGAAGGCTTCCGTCGCCGACTCGAAGAAGGTGGTTGAAATCTGCACCAAGTACGCCCAGAAGGGAATGTTCAACATCTTTCTGGCCGTCTTCTTCGCTACACTCGCGTTCGCATTCATGGAGCCGTTCCTGTTTATCGGCTACCTGTTCTCTATTGCGATCTTCGGTCTGTATGAGGCCATCTTCATGGCGAACGCAGGTGGCGCCTGGGACAACGCGAAGAAAATCGTAGAGGTCGACCTGAAACAAAAGGGAACGCCTCTGCACGACGCGACCGTGATCGGAGACACCGTCGGCGATCCATTCAAGGACACCTCGTCAGTGGCCATGAACCCGATTATCAAGTTCACGACATTGTTCGGATTACTTGCGGTCGAGCTTGCCGTCACGCTCACTTCGAACAATCCGCTGCTTACGCATGTGCTGGCAGTCGCATTCTTCCTGGTGTCGGTGTTCTTCGTGCACAAATCGTTCTACGGCATGAGGATTGAAAACAAGTCGAGCAACTAATTTATTTGTAAGTCAACGAAAACGCCGCCCGGTAACGGGCGGTGTTTTTCTTTGCTCGCTAGCAGAGTTTCGGGCGGCACTTCGCAGGTTCACAGAAACACGCAAACTGTGAATCTGCGATTTGTTTGCGCATAAACGATTGATGTTGCTGCCACTTAGAAGCGTCACAGTTTCACAACTCGTTTTTGGGGCGAGGAAACCTGGGCGGCTTGAGTCGGTGTGAGTGCGAGTGTGCGTGCGGGCGGGCACAAGATGTAGGGGGTGGGTGGATGAGGAGCATAGGGGGGAGGGGGGTGGGGGAGTGACGGAGTTGCAAACAGGGCGGGTGTCATCCAGATGAAGACGGGAAGCAATGTACCGAGGCGGGTTGGCGTAATGGGGCATTTGAGAACAGTATGCGCCGGAAGGGGGAAATTATATGCAAATGAAGAGTGAAAAAAGTGAAGGAGTGAAGAAGTGAACGGGGGCGGGTGGTGGGGGTAGGTGGCGCACGTGTGGGTGGGTGTGAGTGTGGGTGTGGAAGCGCGCGCGGAGCCTAGTTATCTCGAAGTTAGTAACCATCGATTACTTACTTAGGACCACTGTCCCTTCGTAAGTTAGTTTTCCACCGCAATGCTGCGCTCCCCACTTGCATCCAGCAAGATTCGGATTATCCTCCAGCCATTCCCCCAAGGTATCGGGCACGCTGATACTGCCGTTTGCAAAGATTCACGAACTTCCCTGAGATCCAGATTCGTGCGTAACGAGATTTCTCGTCCCGACGCGCAACTTATCTCGCGTCTTACACAAGACAGGCCATCGGGAATCGGAAGATGAATAGGTGTCGGCGCAATTGACCTTGGGAGTTTCGTTGAGGTGGGCAACGCACGGACGATGACCTGGTGAGGGTCAGCCCGGAAGAATGTGTTCTCTTGTCGTGTGGGCGTTTGCCGGCCGTCATTTTCCGGAGTTGCCGAAAAGGTCTTCGCTGAACTGTAACCGGCTATTTGTATTCGGGTTTGCTCCTTTGTCCAAGTGAAGAACGCTTTATCAGGCGAGGTGGTGTTATGCGCCCAGGAACAGAGTTGTACTTGCGGCTGGCGCTCGTCGGAATCATCGCGGCCGGATGCTTGCAGACGTGCGGATGCCATACAACGGCGATGGTGTTTGGGCCGTCGGCGCTGCCTGCGGGCCTGGCGCCTGGTGCAACCGACGATGAAAAAGCAACGGCAGCTAAGAGACAGCTTCCGGGCATTCCGTTCTATAACCATTACGGGATTTGTACAAAGGAGACCGTGTGGCTGGAGCCGCAGACCACGCTGACCTTTACGGTAACCGCGGACGGCGGCAATCCAGTGACGCGGACGATCACGCTGAATAATCTGGCGTTTCATGATCCGAATCCGAATGGCCACGATGCGTACTCTCTGGTGACCTCTCTGGCAGAGGTATCGGGCGACCATAAGCATGCGGCCCCGGAAAAGTTTTGTCCGGCCAATGTGGCGAAAAGCTGGGACGCAGTCCGCGATGCGTACAAGGTAATACAGATCGACGATTCCGACCCGGGCGCCATCCAGGCAGCCAAGGACAAGAATGCGCTTGTGAGGATATCGAACACGGCAGATATCGGGACAGCGGTGGATTATTCGCGAGTGTACTACCTGAATGCGAAGTCACCGCTGATTGGAACGGGAACCGTGGATGCCAAGTTGAATCCCGACGGGACGCTCGGTGAAGGCAGCGCTTCCGTGGACGATGAGACACTGGGCGATTTGCTGACGGCCGCGGCTACAGTGGGCAGCGGCGGACTGACCGCATGGAGCACCGTGGCAGCAGCAGGCATTACGGGCAATGCCACCATCCAGGCCGCGGCCGCAACGGGAACTGACACGGGTGTATCTCCGGAACTCAAGGGCCAGATACACAAGCCGCCTGTCTGTGAAGCGGAGGATGGTTGGCCTGAAGTGAAGAGCAGCGTCGAGTACGCGTTTACGATAACTCCCGGCGGCTTCAAGCACGATCACAAGCAGGTGACACCGCTCGAGAAGCTTGGAGGCGAGTGCGTAGCGACGGATCTTGTGTTTGTCGGCAGCTATACGGTGACTCCTGTGAGCGGCGACAGCAAACCAGATCCAAATGCGATCGGGGTAAGCGGCACGATCACGCTACCGAAACCGAAGGCCAGCGCAGCGCCGCCCAAACCCTAGGCGCTACCGCAGGCACGCCCTGGCCGAGCGCGATGGCAGCACTGCACTCAAATCGTTACGAAGGCCGCGCGACACTGCTGCGGAATCTGGTCATTGGATTCAGCAGCAGATTCTGTGAAGTAACCGGGCTAATGGATTGCTGCAGCATCGCGTTGTCGCGGAACACCCGAGAAAATCATTGTGATGGCGAGGATTGCCGCAGTATGCTGCCACCATGCGACTTCCCCGCACTCTGCTGCTTACTCTTCTTGTTGCTGCGATTGCCGGATTCACACTGACCCAGGCCACTGCACGGGCCGCGGTCGCACCCGCTTCGCCCGCTGCGCCGCAAACACTCCGCTTCGATGGCGGGATGGCTACGCTTGATGGGCCATGGCAGTTTCACCTGGGCGACGATTCTGCCTGGGCTGGGGCGGGGTTCGACGACTCGGGCTGGGAACAGCTCGATGCCGGCAAGCCGTGGGGCGAACAAGGCCACGCGGGCGTGGATGGGTATGCATGGTACCGGCGGCATGTGAACCTCGCGCCGGGCGGGAACGAACCGGAGCAACTGGCGATTCTGATTCCTGCGGTTGAGGATGCGTACGAGCTTTATTGGAACGGGAATTTGGTGGGCGCCTACGGAACGCTGCCGCCGCATCCGGTGTGGTACTACGACATGTGGCCGCATACGTGGGGACTGGGGCCGGCGCAATCGGGCGTGTTGGCGATCCGCGCGTGGAAGGCGCCGTACGGTTCCTACGATAGCGGCAGGCAAGGCGGGTTTTACGCGCCACCGGTGTTGGGCAGTCCCAAGGCCATTGGGAATGCGATCAGCGTAATGGACTACCACTGGCTGCGGGGCCGGCAGGTGACGTTTGCTCTGGAATCGCTTTATGGACTGGTCGCGGTGCTGGGGTTCCTGTTCTGGTTGCGCGACCGCAGCCAGTGGCTGGCGTTTTGGATGGCGTGCTTTGCGGTGGCGAAACCGCTGGGGTTGATCCTGGTCAGCTTGAGGCTGCCGATCTCGCTGGTTGTGGCCATGGGATTGAACCAGCCGGTGTATGTGCTGGGCGACATTTCGATGTGGTTCTTACTGCTGTGGCTGCTGGGCCTGCACGACAACGAACGGGTGGTGCGGCTGACGCGCATTCTCGCCATTGTGGAGTTTACGGAAGGTATTGTCGATGGCTGCCTGACGTATGGCTTTTCGCTTCCCAATCCGCGCCCCTGGCAGGTGTTTGACCTGGCGTTGATGCCGGTGGTGATTTTGCTGGAGCTTTATCCGATCTACCTGATCGGCTATGCGGTGGTGCACAAGCGGAAGCTTGATCCGGCGCGCTGGATCGTCGCGATTCTGGCGTTTTTGTCGCAGACGGTTTTTGTGGTCTCCGTAGCGCTGCAGCAGGGCAGCCGGTTTACGCACCTGACGCTGGGCAACACGATCAACGCGCCACTTTTTGCCGTGCGGGGAAACAACGTGAACGCGCGCACGCTGACCGGGGCCTTGCTGTTGGTGGCGCTGGTGTACGCGGTCTACCGGTACTCGGCCGAGGCGCATAGGCAGCAGGCGCGGCTGGAAGAGGAGATTCGCAACGCGCGGGCGGTGCAGCAGGTGCTGATTCCGGAGGCGATTCCTGCAACGCCGGGATTCAAGGTGGAGAGCGTTTACAGGCCGGCCGATGAGGTGGGCGGAGATTTCTTCCAGATTATGCCGCTGCGCGGCGGGGGCGTGCTGAGTGTGATCGGCGACGTGAGCGGGAAAGGAATTCCGGCGGCGATGACGGTGAGCTTGCTAGTGGGCACGGTGCGCACGCTGGCGCACTACACGCAGAGCCCGGCGGAGATTCTGGCGGCGATGAACCAGCGCATGCTGGCGCGGACTCACGATGGAGGGTTTACCACCTGCCTGATTCTGCGCGCTGACCCGGACGGCAAGATTACGGCGGCCAATGCGGGGCATCTGGCGCCGTACTTGAAGTGCAGGGAGATGGTGATCGAAAGCGGGCTGCCGCTGGGGCTTTCGGCGAGCGCGGTTTACATGGAAGCGACTACGCAACTTGCCGAGGGCGAGCAGTTGACGCTGCTGACCGACGGCGTAGTGGAGGCGCGCAGCAAGTCTGGCGAGCTTTTCGGGTTCGATCGCACGTCGGCCATTGCGGCCGACACGGCCGAGTCGATTGCGCAGGCGGCACAGAGCTTTGGCCAGCAGGACGACATTACGGTGCTGACCCTGAGCCGGTCCCACGGCGACGGAGCCATCTTGGGCGAACGGGTGGTCGCGGTGACGGCGTAGATCGAGGTCCATGCTTTCCCGGAAGGGAGCGGGGCAGGTTCAAACTCTGCCTGCTCCGCGGGGGTCTGGAGACCGGCGCTACAGGTTCTCGCCGATCGCGATGAATTTGGGTTGGGGAATGGCCCTCGATCTCCACAATTCGCACAATTGAAGCTCGATTCTGCACCGTTTCTGCGTCTTGTGATGAGGCCAGGGAAGGGCTACCCTTGAGGAATGGTACGGGAATCGGGCCGGGCCTTGGGTTTGCCCCGATTTTAGTGCAAAACGAACCGCGCAACCCCGCTCCAGGCAAGGCCGTTTGCAGCTTTCCACAGGCAAATGGCGGTGTTTAGAGAGCAGGTGCGCGAAATGCCAACAAAATACAAGATATTGTGGTTTGTTGTTGACACGTACCATGGACAGCGGTATTTTTTCATCTGCGGCTGTAAACAGATTGTAACGAAACACCCGCGCAAATGGGGTGCGGGGAAGCCGCGATGACAGTCAAGTTCGCGGTTTCAATTTCATCCCCGTTTTCGTTCTTTTTCATGGTTTTGCAGGCTGCACACATCTCTGGCGTCCGCGCCGGATACACGGTATTTTTTACTGATTTTGCCCGATGGAGAGAATCAAGATGAACGAGGCTCAACAAAAGACTTCGACTGCTGCCTTCCCGCCAACCCCGTCCGCCCCGACCGGCCCCCGGACCCAGCAGGGACTGACATTTATTCGCCGTTTTTCGACGGAGGGCGTTTCGCCCTATGACGAGTTGCAGTGGGAACACCGCACCGCGGCCATTACCGATACCAAGGGCAACACGATCTTTGAGCAGAAGGACGTGGAGGTGCCGGCGGACTGGTCGATGACGGCCACCAATATTGTGGCTTCGAAGTACCTGCATGGTCAGATGGGCACGCCGGAGCGTGAGACGGGCGTGCGCCAGTTGGTGGGTCGCGTGGCGGAGACGGTGCGCGACTGGGGCATCAAGGGCGGCTACTTTGCTACTCCCGCCGATTCCGCCATCTTCTTTGACGAGCTGTCGCACCTGCTGCTGACGCAGAAGGCGGCGTTCAACTCACCGGTGTGGTTCAACGTGGGCTGCGACCGGCTGGAGCCGGATGCGGATGGACAGAACTGGCACTGGGATCCGGTGACGGGCGGCGTGCAGTACGCTCCCACAGGCTACAAGAATCCGCAATGCTCGGCCTGCTTCATCAACGCGGTGGAGGATTCGCTGGACTCGATCCTGACGCTGGCCAAGACCGAGGGCATGCTCTTCAAGTGGGGATCGGGAACGGGGACGAATCTGTCGTCGCTGCGCGGCTCGATGGAGCTGCTGTCGGGCGGCGGATCGGCCAGCGGGCCCTTGAGCTTCATGAGGGGCTTTGACGCCTTTGCCGGTGTAATCAAGAGCGGCGGCAAGACGCGCCGCGCGGCCAAGATGGTGATCCTGAATGTGGACCATCCGGACATCGTGGATTTTATCGAGTGCAAATCAAAGGAAGAAGCCAAAGCGCATACCCTGATCAAGGCCGGCTATGACGGATCGGGGCCGGACTCCGAAGCGTTTTCGTCCATCTTCTTCCAGAACGCCAACAATTCAGTACGGGTCAGTGACGAGTTTATGCGTGCCTACGAAGCCGATGGGGACTTTACCACCTTTACGGTGAAGGGCCACCAGCCGGTAGAAACCCGCAAGGCGCGCGAGATCATGCAAAAGATCGCCGACTCGACGTGGCAATGCGGCGATCCGGGCATGCAGTTCGACGACACCATCAACAAGTGGCACACCAGCAAGAACACGGCGCGCATCAATGCGTCCAATCCGTGCTCTGAATACATGTTCCTGGACAACTCGGCCTGCAACCTGGCGAGCCTGAACCTGATGCGCTTCGTTACGCCGGCGGGAATGTTCGACGTCGCTGCGTATCGGCACGCGGTCACGGTGATGACCACGGCGATGGAGATCCTGGTGGACAACTCGGGATATCCGACCGAGGCCATCTCGCGCAACTCGCACGACTACCGGCCGCTGGGCCTGGGCTACGCCAACCTGGGCGCATTGCTCATGTCGTTTGGCCTGCCGTACGATTCCGAGGCCGGACGCGACCTGGCCGCGGCGATGACGGCGATCATGTGCGGACAGTCGTACCTGCAGTCGGCGATCATCGCCTCGCAGTGCCCGCCGGTGGCTTCGGCCACGCCGCTCACGGCTTCAGTGGAGCACCAGGGCGGAGCTTGCCCGGGCTTCTACGTCAACCGCGAGCCGTTCCTCGATGTGATCCGCATGCACCGCGCCGAAGTGAACAACATCGGCAAATCGGCGGCATCGGGCGAGCCCTTCATGGTGCCGCAGCTCGAGGCGCTGCTTGAAGCCAGCCGCGAGTGCTGGGATATGGCATTGCTCTACGGCGAGCGCTACGGCTACCGCAACTCTCAGGTGACGGTGCTGGCGCCCACGGGCACCATCGGCTTCATGATGGATTGCGATACGACTGGCATCGAGCCGGACCTGGCTCTGGTGAAGTACAAGAAGCTGGTCGGCGGCGGCATGATCAAGATCGTGAACAACACGGTTCCGGCAGCGCTGTTCAAGCTCGGTTACTCGAACGACGATGTGAACGCGATCGTCAGCTACATCGACGCCACGGGCACCATCGAGGGCGCGCCGGGCATCAAGCCGGAGCACCTGTCGGTATTCGATTGCAGCTTCAAGCCGGCCAAGGGCACGCGTTCCATTCATTACATGGGGCACATCAAGATGATGTCGGCGGCGCAGCCGTTTCTTTCGGGAGCGATCTCGAAGACGGTGAATCTGCCGCACGAAGCCACCGTGGAAGACGTGGCCGAGGCCTACGCCGAGAGCTGGAGATTGGGCATCAAAGCAGTAGCTGTCTATCGCGATGGGTCGAAGGGAACCCAGCCGCTGAACACGAGCATGGACGCGAAGAAGGAACCTTCGGCGCTGGACGCGGTGGGCGGCCGGGTGCTCAGCCACCTGTCTGGCTCGCAGCCGGCCGCTGAAGCCGATTTGAAGACGCTGGAGACGCACGGTGCGGACAAGCTGGAAGTGAGCGCGAAGCAGTTGCTTGCCGTTTCGCAGGCCTTCCAGAAGGCGATGGAAGAGATTGCCACGGCTGCCGCGGTTCCCGTGCTTACGGCCACGCCTTCGGTCGATGCCAGCGAGATCGAAAAGAACAAGCAGGACCTCAAGGCTCCGCCGCGCGCCATTCGCCACCGTCTGCAAGAGGAGCGCGCATCTCTCACGCATAAGTTCTCCATCGCGGGGCACGAGGGTTACATCACGGTCGGGCTCTATCCCAACGGCCAGCCGGGCGAAATCTTTATTCGCATGGCCAAGGAGGGTTCGACGGTCAGCGGACTGATGGATGCATTTGCTACCTCGGTTTCTCTCGCGTTGCAACATGGCGTGCCGCTCAAGGTGCTGTGCGAGAAGTTCGCGCACACGCGCTTCGAGCCTTCAGGCTGGACGGGCAACGAGCAGATTGGCTATGCCAAGAGCCTGATGGATTACATGTTCCGTTGGCTCAACCTGCGCTTCCTCTCGGGCGAGCAGTTAACGCTGTTCGCAGGTCTGGCCCCCACGGCGCCGGCGCTGCCGGCATCGCCAAGTCTGCTCGAGGAGAACGGCGTGGAAGATGAGCTGACGGCCGCGACGGGCGATCACCTGGCGCACCTTGCTGAGGAAGTAGCCAAGCGGTTGAATCAGATGAGCGGGCATAGCAGCGGCGTGAATGCAGGCGGGGGCGGAGGCATTGCACCCGAAGTGCAGTCTCGTCCATCGGCAGCGGCGATCACCGCACCCATGCCAAGCCTGCAGGACCGCGGACTGTACCACGCGGCCGACGCCATGCGCGACATGTACGACATGGGCGACGCGCCGAGCTGCAACGTCTGCGGCGCGATCATGGTGCGCAACGGCAGTTGCTACCGCTGCATGAGCTGCGGATCGACCTCCGGTTGTTCTTAGGAGCGGGTGCAGCTAAACCCAAACGGCGATGGTTCAATCCACTAGATAAAAAGGCCGGGAGATTCACTCCCGGCCTTTTTGTGGGTTGAGGATCTGTGCCTTATGACGGTTCAAAATGTCAGACGCCGATGACTCAGGCGAACCGGATTCTGAACACCGTTGCGAAGTCGGTATTGGGCCGATATGTCTTTGGTAGTTCTAACAGCAGACAATCCGCGGTTTGTTTCCATGGCAACGTCTCTTCGGTTCCCAGCAATTGCACATGCTCGACTTTTCTTGCGGCCGCGGAAGTTCCCAGAGACGCGATCGCCATCGCCTTGGTTGGCCAGCCCAAAGCCAACGCATAGACCACAGTGTTTGACTTGTTTCGCGTAAACCGGATGTCGTCAGCGTCAAAGCTCTTGGGGTTGCCAGATTGACGCGATCGCGCATCGCGCGTGGCAGGCCCTTCGCCGTATACCCTCCACGGGCGGGTCTCATAAATCGCTTCTCCATTCACTTGAATCCACGCCGCAATCTGATCAAGGACCGCAATCTCCTTTGTATCGATGGTGCCGTCGGGCCGGCCGGGAATGTTCAGGATGAAGGTACCGTTTTTGCTCACCGTATCAATGAGCCAATGAACTACGTCGCGGGGATGCATGTATCCGCCGTACTCTCCGGGCTGTTCGAAGAGGCTGCGATCGTAATGCCAGCCGCCGATGCACGTCTCCGACTGCCAGGGGTAGGGCATGATGCCGCTGGTCACATCGCGTTCAATATCCGCCACGAGACACTTGGCCAGTTGCTCCGGCACGACCTTGGTGGTAATCACGCCATCCATCTTGCCGCCGTGGGTTTTGAGATTGTGGTTGTAGAAGTAACAGCTTGCGTTCATCCCGCCCCAACCCAACGGCAACAGACGATTGTCTAAATAAAGAAGATCGGGATTGTGCTGTTCCACAAGGTCGCAGGTCCGATCATTGAAGTTTTTTACATAAGAGATATCCGGAAGCGCGTTGGGAGGGTGCTTGGGGCCATAGAGTTGCTGCGGATCGAAGCCTTCCCACCATTGGCCTTTGCCATCGGCAGCGGTCAGGAGTCCGTCGTAGGGGATTCCTGCGAGCGCGCCGGTTTTATCGGTGTCGTGCGCGGTTTGGAACCACCACCAGTTGCGGGCCTGGTGTACCGTGACGCCAAACCGCAACCCCTGCCTGCGGGCCGCCGCAGCCCACGTGCCGACTACGTCGCGATGCGGGCCGATGTTGACAGCGTTCCAGGGCTGATGGCGCGAGTCCCAGGCGTCGAAGTTGTCGTGATGATTGGCCAGCGCCAGAAACAGCCTGGCTCCGGCCTTTTTGTAGCGCGCGATGAGAGCGTCCGGCTCCCAGTTCTGCAGCGTCCACTGCGGGCAAAGGTCTTTATAACCGAACTGCGATTGCGGTCCGTAGTGCTCACGGTGGAACTTGTATTGAGCAGAGCCCTGCATATACATGTTGCGCGCATACCAGTCGCCGGACTCGGGAACGCATTGCGGGCTCCAGTGCGCCCAGATACCAAACTTGGCGTCGCGATACCAGTCGGGTACTTCGTATTGCTCAAAGGACTCCCATGTGGGTTTGTAAGGTCCCTCGCCTCCCAGTCCCGGGATCGGAGAGACCATCGGCGCGCCATTCCAGGAGCCCCCGGCGACCGGAAGATCCGGTGGCATGGCCGGGCCGGACTCGGAATTGGGGCTCACATACCAGGCGGATTCGTTGAGCTTTGCTTTTTTAAACCTTCCCTTTTCCAGAACGTAAAACACGCGCTTGTCCGGCGGCGTGCCGCAGAACCGGGCATAGTCCTGCGTATAAGTTTCAAAATCGCTCAATGCATCCGTAGTAGTTGCCGTCGTCTCTTGTGCCGCGGCTGGAAGAGCCAGCGCAGCTGCGGCCGAGGCGGCTAATTTGCAGAAATTCCTCCGTCGCATCGGGCTTTCTCCCCGCGCTTGATGAGCAGCGCGCATCCTGCAATCCACCTATCCATTTTCATTCGCGTGTGAGTCTGCCTGGCCTGATCTTTGGCGCCGGATCGAGTGAATGCGCCGGCGCTGCAAGGGTCAGAACGGCCTCTTGAGCTTGATCCGATAGACGAATGCATCGTCGCAAGGCTTGACCGCGGGAGTGGTCAGTTCCAGCGCATCCTTCGTGAACTGCCATTTGATGGGCTCGTCGCTACCCAGCATCTGGATCGATGCAATCTCTGAGGGATACAAACCCTGCCATGTCTGTCCATGAGGTACGAAGCTGGTAATCGACGCTTTCTCGCCCGGCCATGCAAGAACCGTAGCGTACAAAGTGTCGTTCTTGCAGGTGAAACGAATGTCCTGCGGAGTGTATCGGAGGGAATTGTCTTCGTTGAACGGACCATTCTTCATCAGCTTCGTGGGTCCCTCTCCCGCGCGGAGCCACGGGCTGGTGCCGTAAATTGCTTCCCCGTTGATGCGAAGCCAATTGCCCATTCCTTTCAGCCGGTCCCTGGCGGGCTCGGGGATGGTGCCGTCCGGTTTCGGGCCAACGTTGAGGAGCAGGAAGCCGTTTTTGCTCACGCGATCTACGAGCCCGGTGACAAGTTCGTTGACCGATTTGAATCCCAAATCGCTGATGTAGCCCCAGCCGCTGCCGGCATCAATCGTTGTGTCCGTGATCCACTCCGCATAGGTCATCTCGGCTTCCTGGCCCAACTCAAGATCGTAGACACCTGCTCCGGGAGCCATATCGTGATTCTTATAGGTGATGACGACTTCCTTGCCGCGGGCGGCTGCACGATTGAAGTAGTACTCTGCGAAGTGCTTCTTGTACCACTGCTGAATCAGATCGAGCCCAAAATCAAACCACACCAGATCGGGATCGTAGCGATCCACGACCTCGATCAGCTTTCCCTCCCATGCGTCGAGAAATTTCTGATCGGGCAACGCGCCTTTTGGATGGATGGCTCCGTATAAGCCCGAATAGCGAGGATCGCCCGCGTCATAGCGATTGTCCCATGTGGGGAAATAAAACCAGTGCTCAGCGTGATGGAACGCAGTCATGAACTTCAGTCCGTGGCTTCTGTAGGCCTTCCCCAGTTCGCCTACTACATCGCGTTTTGGGCCCATCTTTGCAGCATTCCACTGGGAAAGTTTTGTGTCCCACATGGCAAAGCCGTCATGGTGTTCCGCAACCGGGCCAGCAAAGCGAGCGCCAGCGCCTTTAAAAAGATCTGCCCACTCATCGGGATCAAAATGGCTGCCCGTGAACATGGGGATGAAGTCCTTGTATCCGAACTTCTCCAGCGGGCCGTAAGTTTCGATGTGATGCTTATATTCGTCTGAGTTGGGATTTGTGTAGACGTTGTGCGCGTACCAAGTGCCATTCTTGCCATATGCCGGGACAGAATAGATGCCCCAGTGCGTGTAAATTCCGAACTTCCCATCGCGGAGCCATTGGGGTGTTGGAATGTTGCGCAGGGAGTTCCAGTACGGCTTGAAGGGGCCATTTTCTCCGCTCGTGAAATTGGCCGGACCGCCTTTTCCGAACGCCGGCAGGCTCGCAAGTGAAGCTGCAGAAAGTGTGGCGCCGGACTTCAGGAAATTACGCCTATTCAATTTACTCATCAAGCCTCCTCGTCAACCGATGAACCGTGCTCCAGCGCGGGGTTAAGCGAAGCCTTTGCATTTGCGATCAGGGCAACATGGCCCAACTATTTGTACAACTCAACTTTGTTGCTGCCTTCCGGTCCCTCGATTACAGCCTCGTAGCTGCCTGTCGCGTTGCGAGTCAGGATCAAGTCCGTGGAATTGGCGAGCCGCAGTGCGGGCTTGCCATCGCGCTCCAGAGAACTACAAGCGCCACAGGCGAGCTTCTCGATGGCTCCATTTTGGGCTGCCTTCAAAGCAAAGACGCCTTCGTATGAGCCGCTGAAATGATGACCATCCAGATCGATTGAGAATTGCTTTGGTTGATGGCTCTCCAATGAATTGAGATCGGTGAGGATGATGCTGCCGTCCTCGAGCTCGCCGCCGACGTCGCGCAGCAGCGATGGCGCAACGCCGAGTTGCGGAATCTTGTCTACGTCGAATCCATTCACGGTGGCTTTGCCGGCGATTTTGCTGAAAACATGGTCGACTGGCGCGCCATCGAATCCTCGCGTCGCTGCGCCCTCAAGCATCAGGCGCCCTCCGTGCTGCGTGTACTTCAAGAGAAAGGCCAGCGTGCTGCGCTTGGCATATTGCGGGTAGAGGTATACGACGGCGCGAAACACATGGCCGTTCAGGGTGGGGCGATTGTTTTTATCCAGTTGCAGCGAACCGTTGTCGATCAGGTCGCTGGGAACCACTGCGCAGCGGTAGCCCGCATCCCAGATTGCCTTGACCTTCTCTTCGATGTGAAGGGATGCGTTGACGTCAAATTCATTCCGCGCACTTTCATCGGGATACCAGTTGAGCAGCGCGGGCATGCCGAAGACCACCAGGATCGGCAGCTCGGGAGCGGCTGGATCGAATCGATTCAGGAGACGGATCTTACTTTCGACGGGATTCAATTGCGAGAGAAAGGGTGCAGTGGAAAGATCGACGCCCCAACGGCCGGTGTCGTTGTATCCGTGGTAATGGATGCGCGCGTCGAATCGTGCGTCGTTCATCGCTTTCTCAGCAAAGCGATGGATATCCCGACCGTAAAACTGGTCGTACATGATGTTGCCGGGGTGCGCGACCAGCAGTCCCATGCGCAGGGGGAGCGAAAGATCTTCGTCGCTCATGCCGTACTGGCGCGGAATGGTCCACCAGTTGATACCTGTGGCCCAAGCCTCGTCGTTGGTCAGATGATTGTGATAGGTGTTGTGAATGCCGGCGAAGTTTTTGTTTCCGAATACTTGTCGCGAGTATTGAAAAAATTCATTCTCCACGCCGAGCGGGCCTTGCCGGAAGAAATCCCAGTATTCGTCGATGGCACGAATGCGGACTTCGGGATGGCCGGCCGGTGCATACCGAGTGGCAAAGAGCGCTTGCTCGAGCGGCATTCCCGTGGCTTGTTGGAAGCGCGCGGCAAAGGCATGCCCGGCGAAGTGGCCGCGCCAGGGAGTTTGGGGGACCATGGGAATGCGAATGTAACCGAACTCATCGAGCGCAGTGCCATCAAGGGGAACGTCGCGATATTCGTCGATCACGTTGTGAATCCATTGCGCGAAGGCTGGATTGAAGAGGTCAACCGCTCCATACCAGTTTTCGGCGAGGACAAAGACGGTGTCGCCGGCGTACCGGGAACCGAGATTCACGGCAACGGAAAGCGTACCGGGCTGCGGCGAAGAGCTGGTCACCTGGGAGGTCACGTCGACAAGCGTATCTGTGTCGTACTCGCCGGGGCCGGTTTTGCGAAACGCCCATGCCCGCAGCAGTTCAGTCTTCTGCGGGATCAGCGAGCGCAGCTTGATGGATGCCTCAAAGTTGCCGACGCCCTGTGCGTCCAGAATGCCTTCGCCATCGGCCACGACCGTCTGTTGTTCGTCTGGGCTTGCACTTTTTGCGGCGCTTCCGTCTCCCAGGCCGAGACTTACGCCAATTCGCAAGCCATTCTCATGGGCGGCTTTGACGATTCCCCCTACGGCATCGTGAGCTTGTTTGTCGCCGGTAAAGCGGACCCCTTCGCGTGCAGTAAGAAACGGAAAATCAAACTCCGTGTCGTGTGCGATGTGCTCAACGTCGCGGGTGTAACGCTCGGGAGCGAGTGTTGCAGGCGTAACGAACCAGTAGAGAAGCTCGGGATAGAGGCCGTTTCGGACAGGCTCTTCGTATCTCAGGTTGACAACCGAGGTGCTCTTTCTGGCTTGTGGCGAAGACGTAACTGCTCCACATGCGATGAGGAACCATATGCCGAACTTACTCATTGCTCTTTACTCCATACACATTCTAGTTGCTCGAAGTTTTCAATGTGTGACGACTCGGCCGCATGAGACATTATCGATTCAACCTTCCCGATCTATTGAGAACTTTGACCGTGCAGATCTGCGCGGAGTGTTTTCACGCTGTTGATCGCGACGCATTCTGGAAATCCAGATCCAGGCGCTCGCCCTTGCATGCGATATGAAATTGCTCGGAGCCAAAATCGGTGTGCGTGTACGGATTCTGCCAGCGGGGGTAGCCGCGAAGGGGAATCACAGTTCCATTCAACTGAAAGGGGGTGTCCCAGCCAAATTGCAGATCCCCATTCCCAGGAGAACCGTAGCGAACGCGAAGTTTATCCACGTCGATGACGGCCGCTCGAATGGAATCGGCAAAGGCCGAGAATGCGCCATCGTTGGCTTTGCGTCCAACCTGGCAAATCCAAACATTCTCAAAGCCAGGCGCACCAATCTCCTGCTCCGCTTCGGGTCCGGACATTACCCACTGGCGCGGAAGGTGCGAGTAGAGCGCAATGTAACCATCTGCCACGCGACCGCATGTCCAGCCTCCGCCTGACGGCGACGGCACGTCTATGACTTCATCGAACGCCCACTTTGGAAAATACGCATGCGTGTAGCCAAACGGCCGTGATTCGAGACGGCCGGGCACAACGTGCCGTTCGATGTTGTAGATGGAGATGAGCACATTCCGATATTGCGCGTTGCGCGGCATGCGCCCGTTGGCCGACCAGTAGCCGGGACCCTGGCTGCGTCCATGCGGTCCCGGGTTGGTGACAAAAACTACCGCGTACGGCCCGAGCGTTGCCTGCCAAATGTGCTGTTGCGCGCCCTCTTCGCCCGGCCGATAATCCTGCGCTGTCGAGAGCATTGCATCGGGCGTGCGATAGGTGATTTTGTTGACCTCAGAAAGAACCGCGCCGTTTGAATCCGGGTAAAGTGTACGGCTTGCGCCCGGCAACAGACCGAGACGCCGCAAAAAGCCGCCGGATTTTCTCAGTTTCTGGAAATCCTTGTAATTCCAAAGGTCATATTTCTCGATTGTGTCGTAAGTCAGGTTGATGACGGCAGGATCGGTGAACGCGCCCATCGCCCACCAGGTTTCAACATCGCGAAGATCTGTGAGGCTCAAGCCATACTGCGCCGCGGCATCGGGGGTGAGCGGAATCGAATGCCTCTCATAGTTCAGAAGCTCCTGCGGCATATCGAGCCCGATGGCCTCAAGAACGAGCGGGACAACATAGCGCCTGCTTGTGACCAGCATCGAGCAGGCCATATCGGCCGACTGTAGCCGTCCGCAGCCGAAGACGAGCGCCTGAAAGGTGAGGAGGCTGTCGCCGGCAGCGCTGAGCACATTATTGGTATAGGCGCGCCCGTGCGAAGTCCCCATCTGACCGTAATAGGAATTTACGGCGAGGTCGAAGATCAAGAGGTCGACCATCATGGTGGCGCGCGTCTGAACCTCGGGATCCTGCGCAAACTCGACGAGATTCAGAAGCGCCGCAAGGTCCATGTTGTAGTAGGGGATCGAATCCCACTCAGCGGGGCCGGTGCGCGCGCGGTAGCGGATCCAGCGCAGCACTTCTTCGCGCGCCTTTTCGCGATGCTCGGCTCCAGTGCGCCCATCGTTGCTGAACTTCTCATCGGGGAAGAGCTGCCCCACCAGGTAATCGGAACCGTGGCTGAGAATTTGATGGTTCTCGGTCCACATCTCGGTTTCGGACTTGCCGGGTTCGTCAAGCGCGTATTTGTAGTGGAGCAGCGCGTCACGAACGGCATTCACCTGAGCGGGGCTGAGAAATCCAGAGTCTTTGTGCAGATAAAAGAGCCGCACGAGGTCCGCCAGCGTGAAATCCGAAGGATCGCGCCGGGCGTTGACGAAGGATAGAGCATCATCGAGCGCGGCGGAAGTGATGGTCTTAATGGCGCCGGCCTCATACTTCACCAAATCAATCAGCACGCCACCGCGCTCATGGGAAGTGGGGTGTTGCGCAATCCACTTGAGAAACATTTCACGCCGAGCGGAATAGTCGGGAGCGATGGACGTCTTGCTGAACGGGGTGTCGCCCGGCCGAGGGCGCGGGACTCGAGAATCTTCCTTCGACGCATCGGGCGGCGGACCGGGCTTGATCGAGGTTTCTCGTTCGACGGCAAATGCGGTCAGTCCGCCACCGGAGGCGAGCACGAGGTTGCGGATGAATTTGCGCCGACGCACAATGATCCTCCAAGCAATGGAATGGTTCTAGTGTGAAACGAAACCAGCGCGGCCTTGCGGCTGCGGCGGATCGACAGTAAATAAGCTTAAATCGATGGCGTCCGCCATCGCCTGGTAGCCCTTGTCGTTGGGGTGAACGTAGTCTCCCGAGTTGTACAGCTCCAGCATCTGCGTAGGGTGTTGCGGATCGCGCGTGATGCGGTCGAAGTCGATGAGGCCGTCGAAAAGTTTGGACGCGCGGGTCCACTCGTTGAACGCGGTCCGCACTTTTTCACCCTCCGGCCAGGTGCATTGAAAGTTGCGGCAATCGGTCATTTGCGTGGCAACGAATACCTTGATGCCGCGATCGTGTGCCTGCGTGGCGATTTGTGCGAGTCCCCATTCCAACTGCTTGACAAGATCGCCGTAAGGTTGGTGGTTGCGGGTCTGCGCTTCAATATCGTTGATGCCTTCGAACAGAATCAAATAACGCACGCCGCTGCGTTCGAGCACGTCCCAGTTGAGGCGCGCAACTGCGTTGGGACCGTCACCGTCGAGCAGGAGGCGGCTGCCGCTGGTGCCCACGTTGACCACGCCGAGCACGCCAGTCTTGCGCGTAGCCTGATTTTGCTCAAGCCGCACTGCAAAATCATCGGGCCATCGGCGGTTGGCATTCAACGTGGAATGGTTGCCGTCGGTGATCGAGTCGCCGAGTACGGCGACGGCGGATGCGCCCGGCGCGTAGACGTCGATGCCGGTAAGAAAGTACCAGGAATTCCGCGTCCACGATTTTCCCGTCAGGTCGGGCGAGCCGGTAGCGTCGCCGGCAGTGAGATAGGAGCTTTGCTGCGCGCCCGAATGCACGGTCGTGGCAAGCGTCGGGTCAGGGAAGTAGAGGCTCACTGCGAGGTTTGCCAGCGCGGGCACGTCGAGAATGGCGGGATCGCTCGCGATCGTCGCACCGGGAGGGATGGTCACTGCATTGTCGCCGTTGAAGGTCAGCATTCGGTCGGTTCCGGGCTTGATGGCACTCTGATCCAGATTCGGCGCTGGAGTTGCGTTCGTGCCCGGATCGACGCTGACGGCGATGTGAGCAGAGGCGATTTGGATTGGCGTTATACCAAACCGGTTGGAGAGCCAGATGCGCGTCCTGGAGCCGCCCACGCTGGTATGCACGATGAGGCGCAGCGTCTGTCCCGTGATATCGGGCGCGCTTCCGTTGAATGCCTCCTGCATCGCCGTGCCCCACGTGGCGACCCATGGCGAACAGCGAGCGGGATCGGGCACCGTTGCACATTGAGCCGCGGAAAAAGTCGCAGAGGATGAGGTTGCGAGAAGAAAAGCTAAAGCACAGCGGCGACCCACGCGACGCCTTGACGGCAGACCTGGACGAAACATCAATGCACCTTTCTGTTGATGGCCAATCGCCGGCATCATGCCGGATAGTAGCGCGGCCACTCACTGGCCGATGGCGGCGAATCGGGCGGGAAGCTTGACACGCGGCGAAATGACTCGCCGGGTCTCGGATCCCAATTGCGCCACGAGGCAGGGTCGGTGTCAGCGATGCGCGATCGCGCGCTTTCACCGTTTCCATTTGAAGCCGTCACGCAGTATTGCATGATCAATTGGCGAGAAGCGGAGCCGGTCTCTCCGGGAGCGGAGTTGCAACTGCGAATCTCCGGCCGCTTGTCTAGATAGCTTCGTTCCAGCCCGTGATAGAGCAGCTGAAATTCGCTGTCGCCGATGACCCTCCCGAAGAGTCGGTATTCGGTAACGCCGAGCATCTCACCCCAAGTCACGGTGGCTGCGCCATCGGATAAATCGACGTGCAGGCCATCGGGCGGCACGGGGGTATGGTCGGTTACGTAGATGGGATACTCCGGGCCTGGTTGGCTCGCGTGCAGCGCATTCATAGCCACGCCGCGGACATGCACCTTTTGCCCGTTTGCAAGGCCGCTCAACTCGATCGTCGGTTGCGCCTGCGGAAGCAAGGCCGTCCACGTCGCTCCGGAATCTTTGCTCAATTCCAGACCGTACTGCGAGGCCGATGCAACTTCGGCCAACATCACACGCGCCCCTCCGGCGTGATTCTCCGTGCGCAGTACAGCTGGCGCAATCGGCATTGGCAATTGATCGGTCAGCTCCCAATGATGCTGACCCGCCGCGAGATTGATGACGATTGCGTCTTGCTCGCGCCTTGCGCTTTGCGTCGCGCCGTCGATATAGAAGGCGGATTTGCCGCCGAGAGTCGTTGCGGAGATTTTCACTGAGCACGACTTCGGCGCAAAGTATTCACCTTGCGGCGGCTGACCGGACACGATCTTGCCGCCTATGCCCAGATCCGTGTCGTCGGTGCTAAAAGTAAATCCCGCAACGCCGATGCGCGCGCCATGGAAAAGTGCGAATTCGACTGCGCCTTTCGACTTGCGGATCAACCCTGAAGTTCCATCGAAGACTGCATCGCCTTCGGCAAAATGCACGCCCTCAGGATGATTGAAGACGAGGTCGTCGATATCGTCCAAATGCACACGGCAGCCGAAGGCCGTTGCTTCCGCTTCAATGTCTTTGCGGTGAGTGACCAGCGCCATGGAGTCACCCACGCCATCGAACCAGACTCCCGTGGTGGCTTCGGTTTGAATGTCGGTGCGTTGGGTTTCCTTATTGCCGGGCACGGAGCCGCGCAGCAGCTTGATGGTGGGCAGCTCACCGCCGCGGCGCACGAACCACGAGAGACGATGAATCAGCGCCGCGTTCATCAACCGGTCGTAGACGATGAAGTATTCGTGACCGGCTAAGAGCACGCTGCGGCTCACGTACTCCGGCCATGAATACGCTGTTTCGCCGTCGCGCGACCGAATCTCCGCAAACTGGCCCGCGCCCAGATCGTAAAGCGGCTGCGAGAGCACGTTCATGCCGATGGAGCGGAACTCGCCGTTCTTGAAGACGCCGAAGTTGGTGCAGAAATCGGTGTCCTGATCGTCGCGGTCGCCCACGTCTTCCGACCCGTTAAAGCCGTATGCGTTGCCGGCCGCGAAAAAGTACATCCCCCCGCAACCGCCTTCGCCGGCAATGCCCCAGCGGTAGTTCGGGCCCTGATCAATTTGTTCTAAATGGATGGAAAGCTCGTTGGGCGTGTCGACGGCAGAGCGTAGCACGATGCCGTATCCCGTGAATTTGCACGTGCGCAGCTGTGGTTTGGTGCCCAGGTTATCGGGTGAGCGATACATCGCATCCCACGCGTTGGGTTCGTTCAACTGCGTTTCCATGTCCTGGTTGGTGGGGCGTGCCGCCCACATGGCATGCTCGGCGGCAAGAGGCGCGTAGCGTTGCAAGCATGTGCCCAGGTACCAAAGCGAACGCGGAGGCACGCGCCGCTCGGAGTGCGCGCCTTGCGGGGGATAGACGCGCTGCGGCCCTTTGCCCGGCGCCACCGCTCCCCATTCGTGCCCATAGGCAAGCGTCTGGAGATCCTTATACGCCTGTGGAGTCTCGCCATCGAACGGAGCGGAAAGCGCATGCACCAGCCAGTCGGCCATCTCAGCGAGCTGCGGGGAAAGGAAGCGCTCCGCGCCGTCGAAGTTGCGCAGCAAAAAATCCGTGCGAAGGGAAGGCCGCAGAAAAGCCCAGACGTATGTGCCCAGGTTTTCGGTCCAGCGGCCGCTGGCAGCGTCCCAAGTTTTAACTTGCGGACGCGAGTTGTAGCGCGTGTTCAATTCGACGCATTTCTGCCACAGGTCGGCCCAGGTGCGCGCCATGGGATGGTCGGGAAACAAGAATGCCATGGCAGCGGGGTTGCCCTTCACGTCGGGGAGAAAATTGGGATGGCCGCTGAGCATGGGTATGAGCGGCATGAAATCTTCGCCGGCATGCACGTACGCAATAAACAGATACATGGCGGTGAGCCGTTTGCGTTGCCGCTCGGTCATGGACGCGGCGAGGCGGTTGAATGCGTCGATCCACCACAGTTGGATTTGCCGGCTGGGAACAGGGCTGAAGTTCACGACGCTCCTGCCAGGGATGGGCCCCATGCCGCCGTTTTCACGCGTGCCCAGCAGTGGGAGTGTTCCGACGTACTCCATGGTCATCACGCGCCGCTCCAAATCGTCAGCGCTCTTCACCGTTCCCGTTTCGAAGATTACCGGCGGGCGTCGGCCACTGTCGTGATACTCGAGCACCCAATCCTTGATCGAGTTCAAATCGAGAGTAGCGTAACGGTTCTGAAGAAACATGATGTGCGAGGTGAAGGCGCGTCCGCCATGGTAGGTGAAACCGTCTTTCTCGACCGGTTTCGCCGCCAGCTCCAACTGCTGCATGGCCTGCTTGTCTTTTTCGTGATCGTAAAAAGCTATACACATCGACCGCCCGCCGCGCGTGATGGGCCACTTCCACGTGAACCGGTCATTCTGGAAATAAAAACACACCTGAAGGGTTTCGGACTCCACGTGGTTGGCGTATTCGTGATCCTGCCACTCTATGGATTTGTCAATGAAGACGCCGAGCGCGTCGCCCGATTTGTCGCTCCAGAAATTTGCCGAAGTGTCACTGTGGAAGGCCGTCCACGTCTGGTAGATGCCGAGGTTGAAAGGAAGCTGGCCATCGGGCAGCACAACGGGGTTGAAGGGGAACGGCCCTCCGATGTGCTCCCAGGGATATTGATTGTAGGGAAGAACGACGGGCGGCAAAGGAATCGGATGGTTGGGCGCCTGGCGATGGGTCACGGGAAATCCCGCCCACGTGGCGACGAACGCGCCATGCACGCCGGGTTTCATGCCTTCCATGTTTTCCTGGAAGCGAATGAAATCGAAGCCGGCGGTGCATTGCACGCGCGCCATGTAGCGCGAGCCGCCTGCCGAATCGTAGGCAATTTCGTAGGCGATCAAGAGCGGCCCGTGCTCGACGCGAGTTGCTGTGACGCGCACAATCTTGTCGCCGGTAAAACTCAGAACCGATGAGCCAACCCACGTGCCGCCGCGCGAAACCTGGAGAATCGGGCCCGGCGCATCGCCGTGGACTTCCTGGCTGGCGGGAATGCGCACGCGCATCGCGCCCGAATCGAGCACGATGGTGTTGCCTTCGTGGATTTCCTTTACCTGCGGCGGAAGCGCGACCGGAGCGCTCCCGGCCGACAATACAAATTCATAGTGTCCGCCGCTGGGCAAATCGGAACAAAAATTGAGTGTGGCCGATTTGACGCCGGAGGCGCCGCGCACCACCGCTGAAAATTGCATCGGCATGCGCTCGCCGGTATTGGCGCGCGTCAAAACCAGCCGGTCCAGATCGACAGGCTGCTGGAATTCGATGGGATAGGTGAGCAGGGTGCGTGGCCACCAATAAAACGGATGGTCGAGCGGATCGTTGAGCACGAAACGAATGTGTTTGGAACTATCCCACACCGCGGGCGCGTTGCGCGACGGGTTTCCCTCAGCCCAAGATCGCGCCGCGCCGGCAGCGTTCGAGAGAGCGATGAGGCTGTAACAGAATTCTCTGCGATTCAATTGAGCGGCTCCGTAATCCAATGCACGTGCATGTTCTGTGCGCTCTGCTTTCTTTCTTCGTGCAACGCTCGAAAAAATGTCCGCCGCGACCTCACGGCGGACATTCCAATATCAAAGCAAACCAGAGGCCTGGAGGAAACCTTACTGTTTCTGGTGCGGGTAATCGACGCGCAGGGCCAGAATTTCAAAGGGATGAACGGCCACGCTGATGCGACCGTTGTCGATGGTGAGCGCTTTGCCTTCGGGCTGCTCCATCAGGTTGATCTCTGTTGCGCCTGTAGCTCCATGCGGAACCTTCAGCTCCACCGTTCCTTCCTTGCCCGCCCACTCGTATATGTGAAAGACGAGCGCATCACTATCCTCAGCCTTTTTCATGGCCGAAAGCACCACGTTGTCCGAGGAGACGGTCACGAAAGAGTGTTCCAGCGGCATCGCGCCCGCGTGCGCTTCCACCTGCATGGCGACGGGCCCTTCGTTGAACTCGTATCCGTGGCGGACGGTCATGGCCTGCTTCCAGTCTCCGGCGTGAGGATACAGCGCATAACGGAAGTGCTGATGGCCGCGATCGGCGTCGGGATCGGGCGAGGTGGGCGAGCGCAGCAGAGTCAGGCGCAGCAGGTTGCCAACCGCGTCATATCCGAACTTCGAATCGTTGATGAGGCTCAGGCCGTGCTGCCCGTCGCCCTCGTCGGCCCAGCGCAGCGCCGGCACTTCGAAGCGAGCTTTTTCCCAACTGTTGTTGCGCGTGGTCGGACGCTCGATGCTTCCGTAGGGAATTTCGTAGGTTGCGGTCGGCGCTGATGCGGCCAAGGGAAACGCAACCTTGAGCAGCACGTGGGTTTCGTGCCAGTCAATGTCGTTCACGACTTCGGCTTGGTCGCTGCCCGCACTGAGAATGATCTCCTGAGCGAATTTGGATCCCTGCCAGTGACGCGTTACGCGAATGATGCCGCGCATCGGGCCCTTTTCGACCACTTCAACCGCGTCGATCTGGGTTAGAAGCGCCGGCGGCTGATCGAGCGTTCCGGGATCGATGTTCCAGGCGTCATATGCCTTTGGCAAATCCTTGAAGGCCTGGAGTTGATTGCCGCAGGCACCCGGGGCCAGAGCTTCAAAGCCCGCCTTTTTGTCGTAGAGGCTGGTGATGCAGCCGGTATTGGGGTCGACGACCACGCGCAGGTTCGCGTTTTCGAGCGTGGTTCCGGTCACTTTGAGATCGCTCACGAAGGTGCGCTTGCCGGGAACTACGCGCAGAACCTCGTAGCCCATCGGCGGCAGGTCGCGCACCTCGACGAGCAGGTGGAAGGTGTGCGTCTGCGCGTCCACTGAAAGAATCTGCGAGGGCAGGACGGCTCCATGTGCATCGAGAACGGCGATGCTCGCAGCCGGCGCTGGCAATTGGGCGTCCACTTCAACCTGGGCTGAACGCTGCCACGCCAACGGATTGAAGACAAGCACGGGAACTCCACCCGGCGCGCTGGTGGCGTTGGTGTTGATGCGCTCCGCGAGAGTGTGGAGCGCCTTTGCGGAGATTTCATTCGTCTCCCAGCGCACCTGGTCGAAGTCTTTTTGCGCGTCGCGATAGATGACGGCAATGCCCGAGCCCGCGGCGAGATCGTGGAAGCCGTTGAACGTGATCTTCTTCCAGGCGTCGGTCAGCTCGTCGGCGGGATATGGATCGCCATCCAGCCACGCCAGCGAAGCGTAATCCTCCGCATGCAGAGCCGACTCCGGCCCCTCGCGCAGGTTGCGCTTCATATTGGCCTGCGTGGTGTACACGCCGCGGTGATACTCCAGATACAGCTCGTCGTCCCATGTAGGAATGGAAACTTCGCCGGCCGGAGGCGCGGAAGGATATTGATAACCTCCGGCGATGGAGCTGTAGTTCCAGGTCTTCGAATCCGGCGCAATCTGTTTCTTGACGGTTTCGAGGTACGGCGCCGCCGTGCCGAATTCCATCTTCGGCGCAACCTTGTCCGGCTGCATCCAGCGCACGCCCTCGTCGAGAACGTCGCGCGTCGGGCCTCCACCATGATCGCCTACGCCGTAGAGATCCATCAGTTCGGTCAATCCAGGCGCCATGGTGCGAGCTGCCACTAGATCCGAGGAGAGCCGCACCGGGCTCAGGTTGCTGTTGCCATAGCCGTGGGGAAAGTAGGTTAGAACCTTGCTGCCGTCAGGCGACTGCCACCAGAAAAGCTTGAAGGGCAGTTGATTGATGTCGTTCCACGACATCTTCTGCGTGACGAAGAAATCGATGCCCGACTTCTTGTAAATTTGCGGCAACTGCCAGTTGTAGCCGAACGAGTCGGGATTCCAGCCCACGTGTACATCCACGCCGTAGTGCTGCTGGTACCAGCGCTTGCCGATGAGAATGGAGCGCGCCGTGGATTCGCCGTCGGGAATGTTCAAATCAGGCTCGACCCACATGCCTCCGACGACCTCCCAGCGGCCTTCCTGAATACGCTTCTTGATGTCGGCGTTCATCTCGGGATATTTGTCGGCGAGCCATTCGTTGTATTGCGCTGCAGATTGCGTGTAAGTGTAGGCGGGATACTCGTGCATCAGCTGTAGCGCAGAAGAGAAGGTGCGCTTGACGACATCGACGGTTTCGCTCCTAGGCCACAGCCAGGCGGCATCGATGTGCGAGTCGCCGGAGAGATGCATGGTGACCTGTTGCAGCAGAGGCCGCAAAGCCTGCAAGGTGGCCTGCGACGCCTTCAGCGAATCGTCGAATTTCTGCTGATCGCCTGCGTCAAGGGCCGCGATGTCGACCTGCGCGATGGCTCTCTCGAGCGTAGCCAGATCGGCTGCGGATTGCATGGAAATGCTGGGAATGAGGATGGCCGCGGAAAGAAATTCCTCGTCGAGTTCCTGCGGACTTGGCCGGCCGGATGCAAAATCAACGGCCAGAAGGGTGCTCTGGTAGCGTTTGTCGAGAGAAGTGCCGAGCAGTTTTACCGCAACCAGAATGCGATCGCCCGGCTTGGCACCATGCACCAACTCGAGTCGCTCCAGGCTCTCGCCCAGCGCTATGCGGGCGCCGTTCACATACACAATCTCGGTCACAGCTTCGCGGCCCGTGGTGCGAGCCTGAAACTGGAACCAGACGTTCGCGCCGGTCAGGTCGTAGCCATGCAGATTCTTCGGAATCTCGATCCATTGGCGAAACCAAACCGCGTCGTCGGAGTACTCGCTGCCTGGCTTGGCGATGGGCCACGCGGAATCATCGAGATTCAGGCTCTCGCCGTGCGGCAAATCGCCGGGGTGTACCCGCCATTCTCCATCGGGAATGCGATTCAACTGTCCGAGACGCGCAATAACCTGCTGCGCCGGCGCCGTCAGAGACTTGGTGGCGGCGATTTGCTGGGCCGATTGTGCCCACGCCATTCCAGAAAGCAAGAAACCGACTGCCGCAATTCCGCAATAAACCTTCTTCATCAAGATGCCGTTCCTTCCAATGGGAGTGCGCAACGCAGGTTTCACGAATCCCGGTTGTCCGCGATCGCATGCCTACACAGGAAGTTTCCGCGCACAGGAATGCGAGAGTTTATGTTTGAACTGCTTGTGGTTTCTATCGTATTAGAAGTGCGAAGGATTATGTCTTAGAGGGTGGTTGAAGGCGCCGACCCGCAGCTCTCCCCCGCTACCGACTGATTCCCCCTGGCCCCCATGAACCCAATCCCGCAGATTCTCCTACCCCCCGAAAAACATGAGAAAAATCTGCGGGTCAGGCCCGTGGCTTCCGGATTTTCTGAAAGCTAAGCCAGTCTGTTCGGCTGGTACGGGGGTGACAAGTCAATTTACCGTAAGGAATACAGTAAGTGTTTGTAAGATATTCATAATCAACAGATTATATGAACGAATTGCTTGTTATCTTCGTGCAAACTTCGCTTCTCCGGGTTGATTGAGGTATTCTCAGTTTCGCGATGAGTCCAGACCCCAAAGCTGCTTCCCGTTCCATCACTCCCGACACGTGCTGGAAGGTGTTGGAAGGCGCGGCGGCGAGTGATCATTTGAAGCGGGCTACCCGCCTGAAAGAGTTCCTCTACTACGTAGGGAAGAGGTCCATCAAGGAAGGAAGCAGCGAAATCCATGAACAGGAGATCGGCCAGGCAGTTTTCGGTCGAAAGGACTCA
Source organism: uncultured Acidobacteriota bacterium (assembly GCA_963786565.1). Lineage (GTDB taxonomy): Bacteria > Acidobacteriota > Terriglobia > Terriglobales > Acidobacteriaceae > Telmatobacter. The sequence goes on from CAWAZR010000003.1 coordinate 83,804, forward strand.
TACGATACCAGCCAGGACAATATCGTCAGAGTCAGCGCAACGGAACTGCGGCGTCGCGTGGAAGCGTACTTTGCCGCGGAAGGCAAAGACGAACCGCTGATCTTTGAGATTCCGCGCGGCAGTTACACGCCGATCTTCCATTGGCGCACGGAAGCTCAGCCCGCCGATTCCGCAAAGCCACTTGACGCAGAAGTTCCCGGCCTTCCCATAGTCGTCGCGCCGTGGTGGCGAACGCAGTTGCCACTGCTGATTGTTTCCACGGTCGCGCTCGTGCTGGCGGTTGTTTGCGTCGTGCTCTGGCGCGAAAATCGATCGCTGCACAAGATGGTATACACCTGGGACGGCCAGCCGGCGCTTGCCGCATTCTGGCCGCGCTTTCTGGATTCGACGCAGGACACGGACATCGTTCTTGCGGACACGTCGTTTGCCATCGTCGAAGACATGATGAAGCAGTCGTATCCTCTGAGCGACTACTTAAACCGCAGCTACATCAACCAGATCCATTCGTTCACTTTGTGCACAACGGATAACAAGGTTGTCAGTTCCGTCCCATTCGAATCGATTGCGGCAAGGAATAACGGGAGTTTTGGCGATTTCCAGGTGGCGCAGAGGATTGAAGCGCTCCACCATGGTTCGACCAGCGTCCATGTTTCTTACGCGCGCGAGTTTACCGCTGACTCGGTAAAGCGTGACAACGTGATCCTCATCGGCAGCCGGAAATCGAATCCCTGGGTCGATCTCTTTACCGAGCAGATGAATTTTCTGGTGAAGTACGATGCGAAACTGGATCAATCGTTCGTCCAGAATCTTCATCCTCGCGCCGGCGAGCAGGCAATGTACCTGCAACCTTCGGATCCTTATGCATCACTGGGCTATAGTGTGATCGCATATCTTCCCAACCCCAGTCGCACCGGGAGTGCGTTGATTATCGAAGGCACGAACGCCGAAGCCACCAATGCGGCAGGCGAGTTTGTGACATCGGAAGCAGCGATGAGCAATTTTCTCAAGAAACTTCCCGGAAACGGAGTTCCTTTTTTTGAAATTCTGCTCAAGACCTCACGCATGAGCGGAACACCTTTACAGGCGGAAGTTGTGGCTTATCGCACGTATTGAGTGCAGTTTATTTACGATCGGCCGTTCGCATCCAGCCACCCGATCAAAACGAATCGCCATTGCCACGCGAAGGATGCGCCCGCATTGCGGGATTGATTCGCGCAGCCGCCTCGCGCTCGCAGCCGCAGCGCGCCGCAAACAAAAATGCTGGCCCCGGGGTTTGACCGGGGCCAGCGATTCAGGAGAAAAAGGTTTGCGGCTTTACCAGAGGAACTTTGCGGAAAGCTGGATGCTGCGCGCATTGCCCTTCGAGGTGATTTCGCCAAACGTACCGCTGCAGCAGCTGGTGTTCGGTTCGCCGGGCAGTGGGTGGTTCAGCGCGTCGAATGCATCCGTGCGCCACTGGAACTTCAGGTTCTCCCAGAGCTGGAATTCCTTGAAGGCAGCCAGATCCAGGTTTGTGTTTCTCGGTCCGTTCAAATCGTTGCGTTGTTCATTGCCGAACACGTTGGTCGTCGGCACCGAGTAGCAGGAGGTGTTGAAGTATGGCGCCAACGCATTGGCTGCATGTGGAACAAAATTGGATGTGTCGTTGCCATTGCAGGTTTGCGTGGCGCGATTCTGGATGCCGCCGCCGGTGTTGGAGTTGTCGCTGGCAGTTGTATTGAACGGCATGCCGGCTCTGATCCCCATCAGCCCGCTGAATCTCCAGCCGCCCAGCTCGTTCTCCCACCATTTGCCGCCGTTCAGGAGCATCTTGCCCTTGCCGATCGGAAGTTCGTAGATGCCCGACAATTTGACGACGTACTTCTGCATGAAGTCCGAACGTCCGTAGTCGATCTGGGGGTTGTTGCCCATTTCGCCGGTGGCCTTGTGATCAGAGTCCTGGAAGTCCATGGACTTGCCCCAGACATAGTTGGCGTTGAATTCCAGACCGTTGGTGAAGCTCTTCTTCATCTGGACTTCGAGCCCGTCATAGTGGGATGAACCCCACTTGTGATACTGCTCGATGTTGCCCTGGACAGACTGGTAGGGCCTGCGAGGGTTGATGCTGGCGTTGGTGTTCGTACCGGTGGAGCTCAGAGCAGCCAGATTGATGTTGCTGTAGTTGAAGATGTGGTGGTTTGAGCTTCCGATGTAGTCGACCGTCAGCAAGTAGTTCTTGCCGAAGGTGCGCTGCACGGCCAGGTTCCACTGCTCGCTGTAGCTGGTGGGCATGCTTTGGGTAAAGCTTGAGCTGCCAGGCACAAAGACGCCGGTAGGCGCAGGCATCTGGGCCCAAACTGCTTCCGCATCCGCCAGGTTGAAGATCTCCGCCTGCCCCTTTGTTGAGCCGGGAATGAGGGGATTCGCCGCAGTCCCGGTCCAGACGACAGGGCTGGTTGCGGTCTGGTTGGAGTTCAGCCCCGTAACATAGTACGGATTGTTCATCATGTTGGTCAGGTCATAGTAGCTGAACTGGTAATAGTAGAGACCGCCTCCGGCGTGGATAGCAGTCTTGTCATTCAGCGCGTAGGCGAATCCTACTCTGGGGCTGAAGTTGAGCCGGTTTGGGTTGTAGGTTCCCACAGAGAACTGCCCGCTGACGGGGTTGAGGATGCCGGCGTGACCATTGGCCTCGGTGACGGGCGAGTAGTAGTCGTAGCGCATGCCCAGGTTGATGGTGAGCCTGGGCGCGACACGCCAGTCGTCCTGGATATACGGCATGATGTTGTGCTGATGGAAGTGCCCAATCTGGGCGCCAGCGGTGGCAGCGGTGCCGGAGTAATCTCCCAGAAGGTAATCTGCCAGCACGTTGGCGTCTGGCATGAAGCCGTACTTGGTACCGTTGACGGTCTCGCTGGGGGTTCCCGTCAAGAGGAAGGTTGAGGGGTTTTGCCAAGCAGCAGCGGTGGTATTGGTAGTGCCACTCGGGCAGGTGCTGTTGCAACCGTTGTAGGTGTATTGGCCGTTTACGCTCAGGCCACCGTTGGGGCTTCCGTTATACCAGTAGGCGTTGTATTGGATGTCGTCAAACTCTGCGCCAAGAAAAATGGAGTGCTTGCCGCGCAGGAGATTGACCTCATCAATGTACTCGAACATGTTCTGATGTTCGCCGAGCGGAGAGCCGCTGATGCCCGAATACTTGCCGCCCAGACCGAAGCCCGGCAAACCCCAGACCGTAGACGCTGGATTCAGGCCGGAAAGACCAAACACCTGGTGAAAGTAATCGGTGCCGTTGTCGATCATGTCAAACTGCTGTCCGTTCACCGAACGCGCATAGCCGACGCGCGCCGTGTTCACAAAGGTGGGGCTGAATACGTGGCTCTCTTCAAAGTAGATGTCTGTTCCGTAGAGCTGGTTGTGCTCCTGGGTGTCCAGCAGGGGGCCGGTCCCGCCACTTTCTCCTGGCGCAGTGTTAGCGGCATTGTCCCAATCCTCCGGACGGATGATGTCAGGGTTATTGGTGTCGTATGCGCCGAACATATGATCCTTCTCGCTCAGGTTGTAATCGGCGCGCCCTTCCCAGTTGTCGTGCGTGAATTTGGTCCGGCTGTTTTTGCTGCCGTAGTTGTCGCCCACTGTCGTGTTCAGGCCGTTGGGCAAAGGGATTGCCAGATTGAGGTATGTGGTGGCCAGTTTGCTGATCGAGGCGGGGTTAATCGTATTTGGGTGACCGTTGTAGGCAAACTGCGTGAGAACATTTGGCCCGGAACAGCCCCCCGCTGGACAATTCGTGGCGTAGGAGGTGGGGTCGTAGATGGTGGTTGGGGGCTCGGTGGATACTGCGCCGGCAGTCATATCCGCGCTGAAGTCGCCATTCCGTTCCGCCTGCGTGGGCACGTAGGCCTGCAAGAAGGCGGCTGCAATCTGCCGATACCCTTCATAAGAAACAAAGAAGAATAACTTGTTCTTGGTAAACGGAACTTTCCAGCCCGCGTCCGCGCCGTACAAGTTGTACCGAAGTTCGCCCAGAGGGCCTGCCGCCCAGCCGCGGGCGTTCATCTGGTTATTTTGGAAATAGTCATAGGCTCTGCCATGGAAGGTCTCGGTACCGCTCTTGGTGATCGCATTCAGGGTATTGGCTCCGTCGTAGCGGGCGTTCGCGCTGTTGCGAATAATCTCCACCTGTTGTGTGGTTTCGATGGGTGTGTTCACAGTGGCCGTCTGATCGAAGTAGCTCATATCGATCACGCCGTCGAGCAGGTAGCTGGTCGACCAAAAGCCCTGGCCCGCGATGAACAACTGGTTGCTCTGCTGGTTGTATTGGCTGACGTTGGAGTTGATATTGCTGTAACCCAATGTTGACCCCGGTTCGATGCCGGCCTGCGTCGTCTGCGCGTAGAACGTGCCGTTGCGATAGCTCGACTGCGACGGGGTGTTTTCCATGGTCGCCGCGTCGATGGTGGTGTCCAGTTCGTGGTCTTCCGTCTCCAGGCCCGTCGACTCATTGGCCACAACCACGACCTTTTCGCTGGCTGATCCGACTTTCAAGCTGAAGTTGATATTCAAAACCTGGCCGACCGAGAGCGTAACGGCAGAGGTGTCTCCCTCAAAGCCCTTCGCCGCCGCGTCCACTGTGTAAGGTCCCGGTGGCAACGCCGGAATGGAGAAGATTCCGGAGCCATTGGTAACGGTCTTGCGGGATTCCCCCGTGGCCGTATTTTGGACGGTGATAGATGCGCCGGGAACCACGGCTCCGCCGGCATCGGACACAACGCCGGTCAAGGTGCCCGACGAGGTTTGCGCATGGAGCGGCGTCTGGAAAAACAGAAGCGCCGCCGCAATCGCCAGGAACGCACCGGCGCGGAAGATTCTTGCGCCCAGCCATGCGAAACCAGGCAAAGTCTGCGCTGATCTTGGGTTTAGTTGCATCATGGATTGCCTCCAATGTTCGGTTACTGGTTATGAATCGTGATCTGCGGCTGTTTTAGCCGCAACTTCCGTCTTGATCTTCCGGAATCTCTTTACCGACCTCGGTTCCGGTTCTTGAAGCTTAGCTAGTTAATGAAAGTCTGCTGGGCCGCGCATATCTGCTCAGAATTGCTCACTTTGGCAGACAACTGCTTTGGGCCCTGGATATTCCGCCTTCGCAGCCGATACTGCAAGTTGTTCATACTGATGGGTCAGAACTGCAAAATAGGTTTGACCACCGCCCTGATTGGCCGATAAGCCAACTCCGGGAAAGCTCATGATTGCGGTTACGCGGATGATCAAAAGCGGATACCCCGCACAGCAGTTGCAATTTCCACTACGCAATCGCTTCCATGTCATCCAGAACGCAGTCCTTTGATGACATAGGAGAACTGGAGCATTGCGTGGAATCGGGATAAGCCTAGGGAGCCGGGAATTGACCTGACAACGTGAATTTACGGTAAGGAATACAGTAAGCGGCTATGAGGCCAAACTTGGGCGGCGGTAAGAGTCTTGCAACGCATTGATATTAGTATAGTTGGAATTTTGCCGAGAGGCTGGCGCATGAACTTTCCGGGGTTCGGTAATGTCATGTGAAACTGCTCAGCAGCTTCAGAATCGGGCGCATTTTTCGCCGGACTTCAGGACCACGACCCGTGGCGCGGCAGGAAACTGAAGAGTAGTGTCCGCCAAATCCCCCCTGGCTCCCGGATCGTTCGTCGGACGGCGAGGCGATTGTCCCTTTCAGTTCCTGATCCGGCTTTTGCGCCGGATGGACTTACCGGCAGCGCTAACTCGATGCGCATTCTTGACCGGCCGGCAGGACCGTCCATATCGCCTACTGCAATTCATATCGCGAGGATGTCTCCACTAGTGGAGGCTTGCAGAGCGGACAGGTAGTATTACCAAGACCGCGTGACATTATGCGCGAAGTAAGAATGAGAAAGGGAAGAGCGACAGTGAAGGAATATTGGAACGGACGGCAATTCTCGAACGGGACGGCGACTTCGGCAGGGACTGTCGCACTAAAGCGCCACGCGAGCAAACCGCAGGGCGCCCAGAACTCGAAGTTCGGATCTTCCGCTCGAATCTTTCTCGCGGTATTTGCAGCCTTTGCGATCAGCTACGGTTCAATACCTGCCGCCGCAGCTCCGGCTCCGAGCGAGCCCAAACCTCATCTTTACCTTTCCAATGCCGATGTGACGCGGTTGCGGCACCAGGCCGGGAATCCGGCATTGGCTGTCGCTTTCGGTGACCTAGAGACGAAGACAAAAGCGAGCGTGGACGCCTGGCTCAAGAAGTATCCTGCCACCCCTGCTCCACGTTCCACCGGGGAGCTCCTCGCCCTAGGCAAACGCGACAGTCCTTCGTCTGACTTCAGGGCCATTGCCGCAGCTTACGCGCTTCATCCCACGCCGGTGCTCGGATGGGTCCTGCGCGAGAAGCTGATGGCCGCCATTGGCGTGCGCCAGATTAACAACTACTGGTTCAATGACGGAATTCATGAAGGAGAGGCCTCGATGCAATTCCTCGAGGCTTATGACCTTGCCTCAGGCGCCGGCCTGATGACCGCGGAAGACAAGCAAGTGGTCAAGGAAGAGCTACGGCGCTGTGCGCATTTCTTACAGGGCTGGATGCTCGACAGTTGGTGGCCCGATGAGCGGTTTTCCCAAGGATATACCTGGTATTACCGCAGCGTGTACTGCCTCAATTTCCATATCTTCGCCACATCGATGATGGGAACCATCGCGATGCTTTATCCCGACCTTCCCGAGTCTGCGGAGTGGTTGCGAGCGGCACAATCGGAGCTTCCCAAACTGCTATTCACGGAGTTCGGGCTTGACGGCGGCTATGGGGAGGGCTCGCTTCATTATTGGAGCCTGTCGACTCACGCCCTGCTGCAATTCATGGTGGCCAGTCGCAACCTCGGCGTGCGCGACTACTTCAGTGACCCCGCGATGACTGATGCGATGCGCCGTACGCTGGAGTGGAGGATGGACCTTACCGAGCCGGATGGTCACCTGTTTGCCGTGGGCGACTCCGATCGCGATACGGTTGGCGCGGAGCTCTTGATCGAGGGCGGAAAGCTTCTGAACGAACCAACCTTTGTCTGGGCGGGGCGGACCATCATCGAGCGTGGACGGCCGGGAATGATCCCCGACGATCCTTACGAACTCTTCCACTATGATTGGTCGGCCGCGGCAACCGCTCCGACCGATTTGTCTGCCAACCATGATTTCTCCGGTTACGGGATCTTCCGCTCCGGCTGGGGCGCACAGGATAACTACTTCCTCCTGAAATACGGCACCACATTCATCGGAAGGCGCGAGGACGAATCCCGGCTCGTCATCTCCGGCCATGCTCATGCCGACGCCCTGGAACTGGAGCTTTGTTACAAGGGAGTCCCGATCACCGTGGACCGCGGCCGCGTGGGCCGTTACCAGGACTGGGACACCTATGGCGGCTACTCCAAGGCGACCATCGCGCACAACACCGTCGGCATCGGCAACCCATGGGGCTACGACCGGCTTGACGGGCTCTACGCCGAACATGTGAAGCAGCACGGCAAGGAGTTTCTCTACGAGACATCGCAAAACGACATTGGGCGCGCCGATACGGAGCTGAGAGCCTTTGGGGATGTCGGACAAATCGGCATCATTTCGGCAAAGCTCAAAACCTACGATCATGTGACGCAGCAACGCAGCGTGGTCTGGTTCCGCGACCTCGGTGTAGCTGTGGTCAACGACCAGATGGAAAGCGACCGTAAGCAGCCGTATGAGTGGTACCTGAATCCAACAGGCAATCTCCTTGCCCACGGCAAGGTGCTCACGTTCGGCGACGATGTGGCCAGGCTCGACGTGGTTCCGATTCTGCCCGGCGATGAAGCGGTCCAGACTGTACCCCAAGGAGACCCGAGGCTGCCTCCGTATTACTTCGGGCTGCGGCCCACGCCAGTGGCCGGAGGTTGGTCGCCCGGCGATCGGTGGGACAACTTCACTTTGCTGGTACTGAAGAAAAATGCCCAGTCGACGGATTTTCTGAATGTCCTCGTCCCGTACGAAAGAGTTTCGCCTTTTGCGGTATCGCCGATGGGCGCCAAAGGCACCCGGCTCACCGGGAAGGAAACCACTCTACTTGTAACTTCCGGTGGAAATGACGATGCCTCACTCTCCACGGATGGAAGCTTTGCAGTGGCGCGTCTGGATGGAGGATCGCTCTCGAGCTACGCACTGCATCACGGCTTCAACCTCGGACTTGGTAATGAAGAACTGATCAAGGTCGACCTGCTTAGCAAGCCCTGGGAGCCATTTTTCGACAGCGCGGTGACGGGCTCCGTGAGCCTCGTTGACCATCGCGCCAGCTTTAGCTTCCCGCTCAGTCCCATGGACAAAGGGCTCATCATGTTCAGCCCCAGGGTCAAGGAAGGCGAGGAGCAGCCTCTGCCCCTCAAGGTCGCGGTCAGTTTCCGGGTGAATGAGCAGCCGAAGCGCATCGTCGCCCTGCGGTCCGCAACGGAAATGCCAAGACTCGATGATCCGGAATTCGATCGCTTGACCGTCCCCTGGGCGAACGATCCTCATCAAGGGCATTACTTGCGCGAGACGCTTGATTTCACGTGGGACGCGGAAAACAAACTTGTGACCGTGATTCTCGATGTTGGAATCCGTCAACTCGTCTGGGAGTAGAATGCGCGCGGGGCAAACGTCGCGTTGCATTTTCCCGGACGCGGCTTAGCTCTCCTGTGGAGAGAAAGCTATCTTCACATTTAGAGAGAATGACGGGCAATACAAACCGTGCTGTACCGGAACACAACAAGGGCAACGCCGCCAGCGTTCGATCACTTGCGCATCTGCAAAATTGAGTGTCAAATCATACGACATGAAGTTTTCAGGCATTCTCTTGTTTGCTGGGGTAATTTCAGTCCCAGCGCTGTGTCAGCATGTTGCCGACCCGCACGCGTCGGTAGTTACTGTCGCCAAGCGCCAGACGAATCTCAAGGCAACGAACGACCCAATTCTAAGTGAGGCAATCGCCGGCCTTTCCTCCTGTGTCGCAACGCCGCCCATTCCGGCACCCACTGGACGGATCAACATCCCACACCACTATCTCAATGGTTCAAACGGTCCGACCAATCCCGCCGAGGCCGCCGCCACTCGCGTCTACGCACTTTTCGAAAATCGGATTACGGCAGGCATGAACCAGTATGTCGCCACTGGCAGCCATGCTGAATCCGCATGCGCTCTTGCCCAGCTCGATACATGGGCGCAGGCGCGCGCTCTGCTCGATTACGACCGCGTCGAATCGCCACAGGCGTGGTATCAGGTAGAGTGGACACTCAGCGCTGCCGGCATCACCAACTCTGTCCTGGTGAATGACACCACTCTCGATCAGGCCCAGCAGCAGCGAGTCACCGCCTGGCTCGACAAGGCAGCGCACAAAGATATTTCGTTTGAGAAGCCCGGTGACACCGGGAACAATCATCATGACTGGCGCGCACTTGCCGCAACCTCCATCGGCGTCGCTGCCGGCGATGACGAACTGCTCCGTTTTGGCGTCGCAACGTACAAGGAATCCGTCGGTACAATTGACGCTCAGGGCGCGTTCCCGAGAGAAATGATTCGCCACGAGAACGCCACCCATTACCAGGGGTTCGCATTGCAGCCTCTTGTCCTGATCGCGGAGTTTGCCGCACGCCAGGGCATCGACTTGTACAGCTACAAGGCCAACGCCCATACGCTCCGCGATGCGATTATCTTTTTTGGCCGCGCCGTTGACGACCCGCGCCTTATCCAGCCCTATACACCCGATCGTCAAGCGGGCCACTTCAGCTCGGGCGACTTTGCGGAGTTCGCCTTCTACACCGCGCGATTTGGCGACGACGGCCTGCCCCCCGCAATCCTCAATGCGCTCCAACATCCCACCACAGATACACGCATCGGCGGCTGCACCACCATTCTTGCTGCCAAGTGAGAGATGATGGCAATTACCTCACTCCGGATAGTAGCGCGGGAATGGGCTGGATGATGGCGGAGAATCGGGAGAATAGCTGTAAACCCGGCGAAAGCCCTCGCCGGGCCTAGGATCCCAATTGCGCCACGACGCAGGGTCCGTGTCGGCGCTGCGAGACATGACGCTCTCTCCGTTGCCGTTCACGGCGGCCACCCTGTACTCAACAATCTCCGCGTTGATCGCAGTCGCGGATGGTCCGGGAATCTCGTCGCAGGCCTTTATTCCCGCGCGTCGATCGACAAAAATTCGATCCAACCCGCGATAAAGAACACGGAAATCCTTTTCGCTGCTTGTGCGCGCGTAAAGCCGGTATTCGCTTGCTCCCAATACCTCTCCCCAGGTGATGGTGGCCGCGCCATCCGCCAATTCCACCTGCACGCCATCGGGCGCCGGGGGCGCGTGGTCCGTGATGTAAATCGGATACTCAGGTCCCGGCAAGCTCTCATGCATGGAGTTCAAAGCGACTGCGCGGACATGCACCTTTTGTCCGTTGTCGAGCCCGCTCACTTCAATTCGCGGTTGATTCTCCACACGGATTGTTGTCCAGGTAGCGCCGTTATCCTTGCTTAACTCAAAGCGGTACTGGATTGCGGAAGCAACCTGCGCAACTACAACGCGCGCACCACCGCTGACGTTTTCCGTTCTCAAGACATGCGGCGCCACAGGTATCGGCAATCCATCGGTCACTTCCCAATGGTGGCTCCCTGCGGGCAACTCGACGACCAAGGCTCCCGATACGCGTTGCGCCGATCGCGCCTCGCCGCCGACATAAAGGACGGTCTTTTCAGAAAGCGAGGGCAGCGTGATGGTGATGGACGAAGCTTGAGAAGCGTAATACTCGCCGCGCGGCGATTGCCCGGAAACAATTGAGCCGCCAATGCCAAGGTCGGCATCCTCCGTGCTCACTGTAATGCCCGGGACGCCGATGCGTGTGCCATGAAACAGCGCGAATTCGATTTTGTCTTTTGCGGAGCGAATGAGCCCCGCTGTGCCTTCGAAGACCATTCCTCCATCCGCAAAGTGGACCGGCTGTGGATTGCGGAATACAAGATCGCAGACATCGCCCACTTGCACGCGGCAGCCAAAGCTGGTGCCTTCCACATGAACATCGTTGCGATGACTGACCACCGCCATCGAATCTCCCTGGCCGTCGAACCACATACCAGTTGATGATTCCGACTGGTGATCGGTGCGTTGCGTCTCACTGTTCTCAGCAGATCCGCCGCGCACCAATTGAATATTCGGCAGCTCGTTGCCGCGGCGCACAAACCAGGAAAGCCTGTGGATGGTCGATTGCTCCAGCACGGCATCGTAGAGCACAAAATAGTCGTGACCCGCCAGCAGAATGCTGCGACTGACATACTCGTGGGCCGCAACTTGCGAAGGCGCTTCGCGTGGCACGATCTCCGCAAACTGGCCTGCGCCAAGATTGTAGAACGGACGCAAAAGCACATTCTGGCCGATGGAGCGGAATTCGCCGTCCTTGAAGACGCCGAAGTTGGTGCATAAATCCGTGTCCTGAACTCTGCGGTCCCCCACGTCTTCTGGACCGTTGAAGCTGTACGCTTTGCCGGCAGCGTAGAAATAAACCAGGCCGCATCCACCTTCCCCTGCCCACCCCCAGCGATAGTTGGGACCCTCGTCAATCTGCTGCAGATGAACGGACAACTCATCCGGCGTGCCCACCGCGGCTCTGAGAACGATTCCGTATCCGGTGTGCTTGCGGCTACGCAGGTGCGGATTGGTGCCCAGATTTTCCGGCACGGCATACATGATGTCGTCCCATGGCGGCTCGTTTCCGGGCGGCGATTCAGCATCCTGATCCGCCGGACGTGAAGCCCACATCGCGTGCTCCGCCGCCATCGGCGCGTAACGCTGGAGACATGTGCCGAGATACCAAAGCGAGCGCGGCGGAATGCGCTGCTCAGAATGCGCGCCGATCGGCGGATAGACGCGGCGTGGACCTTCGCCCGGCCCCACGACGCCCCATTCCCGCCCATGATCGGCCGCCAACAGCGACTTGAATCCTTCTTTGGTCTCGCCATCGAAAGGCGCGGAAAGTGCGTTCACTAGCCAATCGGCCATCTCCGCAAGCTGGGGCGTCAGAAAGCGCACCACGCCGTCATAATTCCGGAGCAGAAAGTCCGTGCGCATCGATGGCCGGGCAAATGCCCAGACATAAGTGCCGATGTCTTCAGTCCATCGCCCGCCGTCTGCATTCCACGTCTTCACCGAAGGGCGCGTGTTGTAGCGGGCGTTTAATGCGACGCACTTTTGCCACTGGTCCGCCCAGGTCCGCGCCATTGGATGATCGGGAAACAGAAACGACATTGCGGGCGCTGCGGACTTCACGTCGGCGAGATAGTTGGGATGACCGGCGAGCATGGGAACTACCGGCATAAAATCGTCGCCCGACAGCACGTAGGCAATCAAGAGATACATGGCCGTGAGCCGCTTTCTCTGCCGCTCGCTCATGGTTGGGCTCAGGCGGTTGAATCCGTCGATCCAAAACCCCATGATCTGCCGGCTGGGAACGGGGCTGAAGTTCACAATGCTTCTGCCCGCGACCGGGCCGTGGCCATCCATTTGCCGCGTGCCGGTGATTGGAAGCGTGGAAACGAATGGCGACGTCATAACGCGGTGCTCGAGTTCCGCCGCGGTTTTGATTGAACCGCCTGTGAAGATCACCGCCGGACGGCGCAAACTTTCGGGATACTCGAGCACCCAATCCTTCACTCGATTCAGATCGAGCGTGCCATAGCGATTCTCGAGAAAGAGCGTATGCGAGGTAAAGCTCAGCGGTGCCTGGTAAGTGAACCCGTCCTTCTGCGCGGGCTGCGAGTCGACTTCTAGTTGACGCATCGCCTCCTTGTCCTTCACGTGGTCGTAGAAGGCAACGCACGTCGAGCGGCGGCCGCGAACCAACGGCCATCTCCAGGAGAGTTTTCCGTCCTCATAGTAGGTGCGAACCTCGAGCGCCTGCGATTCGACTTCATAGGCATACTCGTGGTCCTGCCAATCCGTCACGCTATCGATGAATACGCCCAGAGCGTCGCCCGAGCGCTGATCCCAGAAATTCGCCCAGGTTCCGATCGTATTGTTGCCGGGCGCTGGCTCATAGATGCCCAGAATGATAGGCAACTGGCCAGCCGGCAATACGGCGGGATAAATAGCCTGGCTCGCGCCGAACCGCACGTCCTCCTTGCGCCACGGCTCGTCGATCTTTTCCCACGCATAGTCGTCATAACTTCGGATTTGCTCGGGCAAGGGAAAAGGGTGATTAGGCGATTGGCGATGGGTTGCGTCAAATCCGGTCCAATTCGTCGTGAGTGTCCCCCGCACGCCCGGCTTGATGCCCTCCATATTCTCCTGGAGCCGGACAAATTCGAAACCAGCGTTGCATTGAATCCGGGCAATGTAGCGAGAACCGCCCGCCGTCTCATAAACGATCTCGTATGCGATGAACAGCGGCCCGCTCGCGATGCGATTGGTTGTAATCTGCTTGACCTGGTCGCCCTCGAAGCTTAGAACCGACGACCCGATCCATTTTTCCCCGCGAGTCAGCTGCATCACAGGACCGGGAGCATCTCCGAGTACAGATTGGCTGGCGGGAATGCGGACGCGCATGATCCCCGAGTCGAGGACGATGGTGTTGCCTTCGCGCAGCTCGCGGACTTGAGTCTGCATCGCACTCTGCAAATTGCCGGTGGAGAGGACGAACTCGCGATGTCCACCACTGGGAAGATCAGCGAAGAAATTCAAAGTGGCAGTTTGCAGTCCGTCGTGATTCCGTTTCAGGTCCGAAAATTGAATGGGAATCCTATCGCCGCTATCAGTGTTTGTCAGGACAAGCCGATCCAGATCGACGGCCTCGCGAAACTCAATGAGATAGGCGAGCAAGGTCCGCGGCCACCAGTAAAACGGATGGTCCAGCGCGTCGTGCAGAATGAATCGAATCTTGTGCGATTGGTCCCAGATTGAGGCTTGCGCAGATGCGGAAGCATCCTCAGCCGCCCGCAATCTTGACGCTGACATCACCACCGGAAGAGCGAGCATGTTATAGCAGAAAATTCTTCGATCCAAGATTCTGACTCCGTGACCTATGAGAAATGATTTTGCACAGTCGGCCAGCTCGAAGTGTACCGGCCCAGGGGCACAAGTCGATGCCGCAAGATCAGATCAATGGCGTGGAAGAGGTCGCGATCTTAATCCCGACGATGCTCACCTATCACTTTTTCTCGATTCCAAGGTCCAATTTGGTTATTATCGTTTGGCAATTTGGGTGCTGCCCCATCCTTTCATAAGTGTCCGGTCACGAATGTCTTTCACCATTTTTCTGGAACTAGCCCCGTGAAAGTTTCACCTCCAGCGTATGCGCTCAAAGACTTTCACTTTATGGGTCAACCCGCAAACAGGTAAAAAGGCCGGAAGGTTCTTGCAGAATTTGCGGTAGAATCCTCGACAGCAAGCTTCCCCCGCGACATTCTCTACAACGGTGGTGCCAGCATGTTTGTCTTCTTCCCTTGGGGGTTAAAACCCCTTGTCCCTCGGTCCCTGTCGGCACGGATGAAGCCACCCCGGCGGACCGGGATTGCAGATCTCAATCTGCGATATGCGGCGAAGAAGATTTGTGTGTTTGCGGGAGTATTGGTGCTGGCGGCGATTGCCGGCGGCGCATTGCGGGCGCAGGAAGTGCCGCCGCCCGCGAGCGGCCCCATGGGGGATGTGTTCGAAAACAATTCGAATTCACCGGTGTACGAGAACCAGTTTTCCGAGAGCTGCGACTCGGCCAACCACAGCAGCCCGTATGTGGACGGCTATAACGCGGCGCTCTGCTTCAAGAGTCCGCTACCCCCCGGATACACCGAGTGCTACCCGCTTGGAGGCGGAGAATCGTTTCTGGCGGGGAAGTCTGGAAACTTCTGCGTCTACTGCCAGCAGCCGCCCGAGGGAATGACGGGTCCGGCGATCGTGATCCCAATAAGTGGGGGCGGGGCTGTGACTGCGCCCAATAATTACAACTACACTTGCACAGCGAATCCGGCAGACCCGGAGTGTTATCTCTCGTGCTTCGGCAAATTCCAGTACACGCCTCCACCGGGGACGGTGCAGATGGGGCAGGACGGTGCGCCGCCAAGTGTTCCGCCGACCCCGACCCCGGGCCCGACGCCGATGCTGAAAGGCTATATATCGAACACGGAGCCCGATCCGTGCTATCCCGCTGGGCCGAAAAACTACAACGCGTGCGACTATCCCAATGTCACGCGCCCCCCGGGATGTGAGTGCAGCAAGACACCCGGGCCGCAATCGGGCAAGCAGCCTACGCCGCAACCCGCAGCGCAGCCGACGTCGAAACCAGCCCCGCAATCCACGAGCCAAACTCCAGACGAAGGCAATTATTTGCAGGGCCTCGTGGCCGGGATTGGCAGCTGCCTGCAGAACTTGCAAGGCGGCCTGGTCAACCTGGCGACTGGAGCGGGCTATTTTGCGCAAGGAAATTTTGTTCAGGCGGCGCAAGCGTGGGGACTGCAGCCGGGCGAGTCGATGGTGCTCCAGGGCCTCTATAAAGACATGACGACGCCGCAGGTCGGCGTTGTGAACAAGGTCTCGGACTATCAGCGAGGGTTGGCCGGAGGCCAGCGCCTGTGCAAGTACGTGCTGATTCCCGCCGCGACAAAGGCGATTGGCTCGGCGATCAAGGGCGGCGTGGGCGGCAGCGGAAGCCCGAGCGGCACGCCACCCCGCGCAGGCGGCACGTCGCCGACAGGTTCCCGCAGCGCCCCACCGCCGCGCGCAGGCAGCACGTCGCCGACGAGTCCCACCGGCGCCCCACCGCCGCGCGCAGGCAGCACGTCGCCGACAGGTTCCACAAGTGCTCCACCACCACGTACGGGCAGCACGTCGCCGACAGGTCCGACCAACGCGCCACCTCCTCGCCCAGGAAACACTGCACCGGCAGGTTCCAGCAGCGCCCCACCGCCGCGCGCAGGCAGCACGTCGCCGACAGGTTCCACAAGTGCTCCACCACCACGTACGGGCAGCACGGCGCCGACAGGTTCCAGAAGTGCTCCACCAACACGTACGGGCAGCACGGCGCCGACAGGTCCGACCAACGCGCCACCTCCTCGCCCAGGAAACACTGCACCGGCAGGTTCCAGCAGCGCTCCACCGCCGCGTCCGGGCAGCACGCCGCTGACAGGTCCCAGAAGTGCTGCACCTCCACGTCCGGGCAGCACGTCGCCGACAGGTCCTAACAGCGCCCCACCACCAAGGACGCAGCCCACAGCTCCCAACAGCGGTTCTGCTCCTCCAGACAGGACATTGCCTACAACTCCCAAAAACGCCAACCCTCCGCCGAGCAGGACAGAGCCGACTTCTCCCAGCGGCAACCCTCCGCCCGGCAGGACGGAGCCGACAGCTCCAGACAGAGGTGCTCCTCCGCCAAGCAGGACAGAGCCGACAAGTCCCAGCAGCAACCCACCGCCGAGCAGGACGGAGCCGACAAGTCCTAACAGCGCCCCACCACCAAGGACGCAGCCCACAGCTCCCAACAACGCTCCACCACCGCGCCCAGGCGGCGCGGAGCCGACAAGTCCCAACAGAGGCGCTCCTCCACCGGGCAGGACAGAGCCGACTTCTCCCAGCGGCAACCCTCCGCCAAGCAGGACAGAGCCGACAGGTCCTAACAGCGCCCCGCCACCAAGGACGCAGACCACAGCTCCCAACAACGGCTTTGCTCCTCCAGACAGGACATTACCTACAGCTCCCAAAAACACCAGCCCTCCGCCGAGCAGGACAGAGCCGACTTCTCCCAGCGGCAACCCTCCGCCCGGCAGGACGGAGCCGACAGCTCCAGACAGAGGTGCTCCTCCGCCGAGCAGGACAGAGCCGACTTCTCCCAGCGGCAACCCTCCGCCAAGCAGGACAGAGCCGACTTCTCCCAGCGGCAACCCACCGCCGAGCAGGACGGAGCCGACATCCCCCAGCGGCAACCCTCCGCCGAGCAGGACAGAGCCGACAAGTCCTAACAGCGCCCCGCCACCACGCCCAGGCAGCACAGAGCCGACCACTCCCAACAGAGGCGCTCCTCCACCAAGCGGAACAAAGCCCACAGCTCCAGACAGAGGCGCTCCTCCGCCAAGCAGGACGGAGCCGGCAACTCCCAACAACGGCGCACCTCCGCCAAGCAAGACAGAGCCGACAGCTCCAGACAGAGGCACTCCACCGCCCAGCAGGACTGAGCCAACGGCTCCCTCAAGTCCAGACAGCACGCTGCCAACGCTCCCAGACAATGGGACGGGTACGCTGGAGATGGGGCCTCCTAAGCGGTGAAGCCATTCGCGCGGCCGGACGATTCAAAGGGGCGAGGCAGCGCCGGTGCAGGCGGCAGGTGATAGGATGGCTCCGCTGTTTTGAAGCAGCGCGCGGATCGCGTGCGCGGGCTGCCCGCAATCATCAATTAGGCGGTTGCGGATTTGGAGGTCCTATGCAACGAGCATCAAGATGGATCGGCGCGGGAATGTTTTTTGCCGTTTTGGCCGTGCCAATTTTCGCAGCGACAACAGAAGTCCTCAGAAACGAAAAGGTCATTGTGACCGAGGAGACACTGGCGCCGGGCGAGCAGGAAACGGTCGCCGGGGCACACGCCAGCGTCGTGGTGTTTCTGAGCGGCGATTCCGTGGAAGCAAAGTTTGCCGGCGGCGGGGGAAGGCACGATGCTGTGCAGCGCGGCGAGGTGTTGAACGAGGCGGCGGGTCAGCGCATCGTGACCAACGTCGGCCATACGCCGCTGCGGTTGGTGCGTGCGGAATTTCTGACAACTGGCAGCGCCGAAACCTGGAGCACGGCGGGCTTGCCGCCGAATTACAAAGTGCTCTTCGAGGACCAGCACAGTCGCACATACGAAATCCGGATCGCCCCCCATGCCTGGGAGCCGCAACATACTCATCATGCGCGCGTGGTGGTTTGCCTGAACGGCGCGCAACTGGAGCACGTGCTGCCGGACGGAAGTGTCCAGCCCTCCACGCTTAAGACAGATGAAGTCGCATGGCGGGAGGGGCAGACGCATACCGGCCACAACCTGGGCGACACCGATCTTTGGGTGATTGCCATCGAGCCGAAGTGAGCGTGCATCTCCGTCAGGAGCTCCGATCAAAGTGAAATTGCGGTGCATCGCTGCGGCTGTGTGGATGGCCGTTTCCGTCTCCGTTTGTGCGGACGCGCGAGGTCGTTCGGGATGAGCTGGACGCGATGGCGTGCGTGATAGGATTTGCGGAGATTGCGAGGGGACGATGGCTGAAGCTGCTCCGCATCGCGCCGGAATGTCGCGCAAGGAATGGATCGTCGTTGGTCTCCTGGTCTTTTCCGTCCTGGTGAATTACGTCGATCGCGGCAACCTCTCGCTGGCCATGCCGCTTCTAGAGCGGGAGTTCGCGTTTTCGTCTCTGCGCGCGGCCGAACTGCTCTCGGCATTTTTCTGGACCTACGCAATTGTGCAGCTCCTCGGTATCGCCGGCTGGTTGACGGATCGATACTCCGCGGGCTGGGTGCTGATGGGCGGATACGTGCTGTGGTCGCTGGCCATGGCGTGCCTCGGCTTCGCGCCCACGTACGCCGCGCTCTTTGCATTGCAGCTCGTCCTCGGCATGGGCGAGTCCGTCGCCTATCCTTGTTACTCGCGCATCTTTGCCGCCATGCCGCAGGAGCATCGCGGCCGCGCCAATGCATTCATCGACGCGGGAACCAAGATTGGCCCGGCCGCCGGCGCGTTCGCGGGAGGACTGGTCCTGGTGCATTACGGCTGGAGAATGCTCTTCCTGGCATTTGGCATCGGCGCGCTCATCTGGGTCGTGCCGTGGTATTTCGCCATGCCGCGCGGCGAGGCAGCGGAGAGCCAAAGTGCCGTTGAGCGGGAGCGGGACTCGTCGAATCCCGGCGCGGAGCCGTCCATTTTAAAAATGTTGTGCTTGCCCCGCGCATGGGGTGCGCTCATCGGCCACTTTTGCGGGAATTATTTTTACTATCTGTTGCTGGGCTGGCTGCCCACTTATCTCGTGCAAGAGGAGCACCTGTCGATTCGCGACATGTCGCGGCTCACCGCGGCGGTTTATCTGTTGATTGCGTGCTCCACTGTGACGGCGGGATGGATCTCCGATCGCCTGATCGCGCGCGGCAAATCGCCGACAGCGGTGCGCCTCACCATCGTGGCCGGCGGGCAGGCAGCGGCATCCGTACTGCTTGCTTTTACTGTGCTTCACGGGCATCCCTTGATTGCGTTGAGCCTGCTGGCCGTCGCCTGTATCGGTCACGGCGGCTACGCTTCAAATCATTGGGCGATTGCGCAAACCCTCGCGGGACCGAAGATGGCCGGCCGATGGTCGAGCTTGCAGAATGGGTTTGCCAATTTCTCCGGGATCGCCGGGCTGTGGCTCACGGGAATCATTGTGCAGACGCACCACAGTGCGCGCCTGGCCTTTGCCATCACCGGTGCAGTGGCGCTGGTGGGCGCATATTCATGGGTGTTCCTGGTTCGGCGCGTCGAGCCGGTGCGGTGGGAGACCCTGCCATCGGGCTGGCGGCGCGCATAAGATCTTCTAAGGTCGCTATCGTACAGCGGCGCGCGCTTCCAGCTTGCGGAGGGACTTGATCATCTCCGCGAGCGCAGCTTTGCCGATCTCGCTCTCGAATTCTTTCTGCATGCGGTCAAGCGCGGCGATCACGCGCACGGCGCAGCGCTTGCCCAGCGGCTTGAGCGCCAGGAGGTAAGCGCGCGCATCGTTGGGGTCGATCCTGCGCTGCAGCAATCCCTTGGCCTCGAGCGAGGAGATGCAGTGGCTGAGATTGCCGCGCGTGGTGGCGAAGGTTTCCGCTAGTTGCGACGGCTTGACTTGGCGTGGCGCCTCGAAAAACAACGCGGCAAGTACCAGCGCCTCGAGGAATCCGAGGCTATCGGCCGCGAGCACGCGCGAGGCCAGCGACTCGAAACGGCGCGCCGCGCGGTTGACGGCGAACATGGGACTTTCCCGGAGAAAGGCGTCGATGCGCATAGCGTTCAGAAAGTAGTTGAGGGGCTCAACTATTCAAAATGATACCAAATCATGGTTGAAGGTGCGCTGTACGGCGGCGATGATAGTGGGGAGCCCCTTGATGAGCCAATTGCGATTGATCCCGAACGCCCCATTCCTGCTGCTGGCTGTTGTGTTGCCCATGGCTTTTGCGCAGGATGCCGCAGCGCCAACGAAATCGCAGGTCAAAGGGCCCGCGGAAACCATGGTTGTGCTGGGTTCGGCCACTCCTGTGCCTCTGACCGAGTCGCAGCGCTCGGTCGACATTCTGTCGGTGCAGGGACAGTCGCTGGCCGCGGAGTCGCCGCAGGACTTTCTGCGCGAGGACTCCTCGATTTTTCTTGAGGAGCGCGGCGCGGGCGGCGGCTCGGCCGACATTGTGATGCGCGGCGGCAGCTTTGAGCAGACGCTGGTGCTGCTCAACGGCTTTCGCATCAACGACGCGCAGACCTCGCACCACAATCTCGATTTGCCCCTGCCGATGGACGCCATCGATTCCATCCAGACGCTCGAGGGCGCGGGATCGACGCTGCATGGCGTCGACGCGCTGAGCGGAGTCGTTGATTTCTTGACCGCTGCTCCCGATCACGAATCGCTACTCGTGCGTGCGGGGCAGGGAAGTCTCGAGTCGAACGAGGAAACGGTGCTGGGCGGCGCCACGCGCGGACCGTGGAGTGGACGCGTTACCGCGGAGCGCAACTTCTCCACGGGGTTTACAGCAGACAAGGGATACGTTAACCCGAGCTATCTGCCTGCCTGCACTCTTGAGTACCGCGAATGTCAGAACGATCGCGATTACCGCAATGAAGACGCGTCGGTGGAGAGCTGGCTTGGCACGCGGCTGGGCGTTACGGATTTGCTTGTTGCCGGAAGCGATCGCTCCTTCGGCGCCAACCAGTTTTACGGCAACTACAACTCCTGGGAGCGGACCAAGGGCTGGTTCGCTTCGGCGCGGCAGGAACTCGGCAGCCACACCGTGGCGGCCTTTGGCTATCGCCGCCACACTGACGATTATGTGCTTTGGCGCAACGATCCAGCAGGCTACGAAAACAATCACATCGACGGCTCGTGGCAGGGATCGCTACGGCAGACGCTCACCGTGCACAAGGATTCCGTTCTTCTGATGGGACTCGAGGCCGACGGCGACGGCATCAACAGCTTCAACTTCTCCAATCTCAACTCTTCCGGTCTGGTTGAACACTCTTCCGCGCTAGGCGTTCATGCGCGCAATCGCGGTGCGGGCTACGTGGATCTGGATCTGCGGCCGGTGAAGCAGCGCTGGAGCCTTTCAATGGGCGCGAGAGAAGAGATCTTTTCCGGCGGAGCGCGGGCCGTGTTTTCGCCGGAGCTGGCCGGCAGCCTGCGGGTGGCGAAGCAACTGAAGCTGCGCGCCAGCGGCGGCTATGGATTCCGAATTCCCACCTACACCGATCTCTACTATTCCGATCCCTCGACGCTGGGCAATGCGAACCTGAAGCCTGAGTCCGCGTGGTCGAGCGATGGAGGCGCTGACTGGGCGCCTTCGGCGAAACTCACACTCTCCGCAACTGGATTCTTTTCCAAGCAACACGACACCATTGATTACGTGAAGAGCGCAACCCTTCCCAATCCCTATCTTCCCGCTGGCTGCCCGGCCAACATCTGGTGCGCGGACAATTTAAACGGCTTTGGTTTTTCCGGCGTCGAAACCAGGCTCACGTGGATTCCGAGAAAATCGCAAACCGTGCGCATCGCGTGGACCGGAGTGCATGGCGCGCAGAGCGCACTGCATGGGCTCCAGTCGGAGTACGTGTTCAATTACCCGGCGCAGAACATTCACGCTTCGTGGAGCGCCGCGCTGGGCCACGGGTTTGTGCTGACCAATGCCGTGCAGATCGCCGAGCGCTATCAGCAAACCGTGTATCCGGTCTGGAACGCCACAGTCACCCACGACACGGGAAAGCTACGGCCCTATTTGCGGTTCACAAACCTGAGCAATACCGGCTACCAGGAGATTACGGGCGTCAATATGCCGCCGCGCACCATCATGGGCGGAGTGGCGTTGCAACTGGGGCGATAGCCCGGCTGCCGCGAAAAAATTGCTTGCGCTGTGCGCGCTGATTTCTGCTACCTTCTACTCGTACCTAGGCAGCCCGCGCTTCGCATTCACACCGTCTTCCCTCAATATCACGAAGCGCAGAGGAGATAAGCCATGAGTCTCGCAGAAAACCACCACAAGATTCACTATGTCGAGTTCGCGGCCAGCGACGTGGCGCGCGCAAAGCAGTTCTATGCAACGGCATTTGGCTGGACCTTTCAGGATTGGGGTCCTGACTACGCCAGTTTCGACGCGGCCAGCGCAGGTATCGCTGGAGGCTTTCGCTTGAGCAAGCGGGAGGAGACGAGCGGCCGCGCCGCGCCGCTGATCGTGCTTTATTCCAAAGATCTGAAAGCCACGGAAGCGGCTATTGTCGCGTCAGGCGGCGTGATCGTTGTTCCCACGTTCGAGTTTCCCGGCGGGCGGCGCTTTCACTTCTCTGACGAAGTGGGGAACGTGCTTGCCGTGTGGTCGGAATAAGAAAAGCGCAATCCGCAATTGACCCGCCATTTCCGCGGAGAGGTGCGCTCCTCCGCCCGTCCTGATCCGTGATGAAAGCGTGAAGGATCGCGTATTGCGGAAGAAATCAACTCCTTGCCATTCAATACCTTGGGAAACTGTTCAAAATTGAGCTGAAATTTTCCAAATTCACAGTACAATCCAGATAATCATTCGCTAAAAAGCGGAGTTCTTATCAGGACTTTTCCCTATTTGTGTGTACATGCGACAGTCGCATTGCTGCCGGTTATGGCGGGCTGCATGGTGCTGCTTCGCGCCGGAGTGGCGCAAACGCCGGGACAAAATGCGGCGCCGGCCCAACCGTCCAATTCCAACGCTGCGCCATCGGGCGCCATCGTGCTACCGGATGCGCCTGCGAATACTCGCACCCTCGGCAGCGGCGCACAGCCGGCGATTGCGGCGACCGCGATCAACCGGAAAACCGCCCCCGTGATGATCAATGGGCGGCCGTATGTGCGCCCCTCGGCCAAGGAACAATTCGACGACTACGCGAAGAACACCTATGGTCTGCCTGCGCTGATGTTCACGTCGGTGCGGGCTGTGGTCGCGCAAGGCAGAGGCAAACCCGACGAGTGGGGGCAGGACTGGCCGGGCTTCGGGCAGCGCTTCGGCAGCGCCAGCGCCACGACTGCGATCGACGGCAACGTGCGCTTTGGCATGGAAATGCTTTTCAAGGAAGACATGCGCTACATCCCGTGCCACGGTTGCTCGATCCACAGGAAAATCGAAAACGCGCTGCTGGCCGAAGTCACGGCGCGGCACGATACGAATGGGCACAGGTTTTTTACGCTCACGCCGACCCTCAGCGACATGTCCGGCCCGATGATCGCGAACAGCGTTTGGATTCCCGGTCACACCACGATCGACGGCTTCACCGGCTCGCGGCTGATCTTCGCTTACCGCATCGGCGGGCACTTGTTCACGGAGTTTGTGCTGGAACGCCGCCATCACGATCCCAAGCTGCCGGATTGACCGGCAGCTCCAGGTGGGAGCCAAGCCTCAGTTCACCGACGGCGGAAGCTGCAGGGGCTTTTGCGGCCCGAGCTCTTCGCGCACCAAGGTCAATCCCAGAAGCCAGCGCTCAAAGTTGTCGGAGAGGCGCGCAAAAAGCGGCGCTTCCTCCTGGTATTCGAAGAGATTGAACTGGCTGACGATGAAATAGCTTTCCTTGCCCGCGCGGATGAGCTCGGCAAGGCTCGGAGAATGGCGGCGTAGACGGCGCTTGGATCCCGCGGCCTCAGGATACATGCCGGCCACGAACAGCGCGTAGTCGCCGATGTGTTTGCGCAGCGCGCGCTCGGCGTCGAACGATGGCGCATCGCCGTTCACCGGGTCCGAGGCGCGCTCCATCTCCTCCAACTTTTCAATGGGGCGGCCTGATCCATCGCGTATGCGGTAAAGATTGCCGGCATCGGAGAACTCGCACAGCAAGCGTGCCACGTAACTGGTCACGTCGGGATCGTGAAGACCCAGCTTTCCCTCGTAACTGTTGCGGACCGCCTGCTGAAAGAATGGTTCGAGTGGATGAGTCTGCGTCTGCATACACACCTCCCGTGCGCGGAAACGATGGTTTTTTCCGTGCCCTCCCGTTGCGGCTGCGCGCGAGCAGCCCGTTGTCTTTTGGGCTCGGCCGTTCCTTGTCGTGCTGCGCGGGGAAGATGCCGGCCGCGGCCCGATTTACATCGTTGTAACACTGAGCTTAGCCGAAGAGTTGCGTGGGTCAAGAGGGGAGGGCAATTTTGTTGGCACTTGAGTCACTCGACTGCAAACAGCGCGAGCAATTTCCGGCAGATCGCAAGCAATGAAGCAAGCTCACCCATATGCAAGGGCTCGCCACGTTCTTGCTGGGTGGGCATTCCGAGACCAGGGCCACGCACCTGCGGTAGAGTATGTATGCCCAGTCGATCCCACCAAGTCGGAAGTGAAGTGACCTGCGAGGTCCAGGATGGTTCGTGAAGGCGAAGCAACCAAACTCGACGTAGCACCGCATAAAGCATGGCGGCGCTTCGTGCCCAAGTGGCTGCGATCATTGATCTGGCTGGACTCCGCTGCTTCTTACGATGCCTTTCTCTCCTATAGCTGGAAATCGGACAAGGATGTCGCACCAGTCATTCAATCCGTCCTGCAAGGATTCCTGCGTCCCTGGAACAGGCCAAGAGGCAAGGCGATCTTTCGAGATCTATCCTGCATGCCCGCCGGTTCGAGCCTTGAGAGGGAGCTTTCCGAGCGCTTGGACCGTTCGTCCCACTTCATTGTTCTCGCCTCCCCCGAAGCGGCAAAGAGCTGGGGAATGGAGATGGAAGCCCGTCATTGGTTTAGCCGCCCGCGCAGCGGCGAAGTCCTGATCATCGTCACAAATGGGGAATTCCAGTCCTGGAAGGACATATGCGAAAGATTACTCCCGGCGGCGATCAGTTCCAATCTTCCCTCGGAGCCACTTTGGATTCCCCTTCAGCATCGGCGTTCCCAGATTCTAGCGGACCCGCGAAGCCCGGAACTTCGTGGGGGCTTGATCGAAGACCTGCGGCAGGTCTTTCTTCGCCTTTACGCGCCAAGAACCTGGGAGGAACTGCACGGTGAGGAGCGTAAGCAGCGTCATCGAGTGCTGGGGATCGTGTCGGCGGTCGCGATTATGTTACTGGGGCTGGCAATTGCTGCCGGCGGCCTGGCGTGGTTTGCGCTGGACCAGCGTAAAGAGGCGGAGGAACGAGCAAAGGTTGCACTTTCGCGGCAACTCGCCATTGAGGTGATCTACGGACTTCCCGCCCAGGTCTTTAGTTTTGACTCAGATCAGGCGCGAACTTTCGCTGACGATGTCAACAAGGCGAGTGACGAGCATACGGGCCAGGAAATCGGTGGAGGGTACAACACTGCGCTAGCGCTGCTTCTGAGCGCTCAAGCGGCCAGAACATCGCCTACAGTTGAGGCCCGTTCGGCACTCCTCCATGCTTTGAGGTTTCAACCGTACCGATCGTTCTTCTTATGGGGCGATAGCAATGGCGCAATCATCCAAGCGGCGATTACCTCGGATGATCACACGCTGATCGCGCTACTTTCCGACGGAAGTGTAATCAGGCGAGACCTTGACAGTGGAGAGTCCTGGCATGACACATCAAACGCGCGACAAAATGCGCTCAAGAATGCCGTTCTAAGTCCGTCTGGCAGGTTTGTGGCATATCAAAGTAGCGACGCCATCGTTCTTGAAGAACTTTCCACACATAAGAGTATGGATACAACGGTCCATGTGCATGGGGATGATGAGCCCGCCATTGCATTTAGTCCCGACGAAAAGTTCATGGCAGTGGTATCGCCCGACGGTTCTGCCGTCGTATGGGATGTAACGGGCGGAAGAGTGTGGAAGGAGTTGCCCGGGGAAGGAGAATCGGAATCGGATTCGACCCACGCCAACGAGCATGCCACCGTAGCGCTCGGCGCCAACGGTACGGTCCTGGCATTCAAATCAATTCATGTCGATGGCGGGGTTGTCGTCTGGGGCTTAGGCAGCGCGACGCCGGATCAACGTATCTTGAAGGCTCCGTTCGGTGAAGTTACAGGCATCGCCTTGCACGACAATCTCCTGGCGGCAGCTTCAGGAAGCTTTCCGGGCTCAAGCGGACTATCCCAGCCTCAAGGAGTTGTTGTGTGGGACTTAAGATCGAATGAGGCGACTGCGAGTTCTGCAGTTGAAGCTGTAGACCCACCGAATTGTGTTGGATTTAGCGCCGACGGCAAAACCCTCGCTGTCGGATTCGATGACGCCGCCATTCTCCTTCTATCCTCCGATACGCTTGATGCGCAATACCAGGCTCTCAATGGATTGCCGGAAGGTTTGAGTTGCTCCCTGGCGGTCGGGGAGCATACAGTGGCCGTCGGCGACTTGACGAATCTTTATGTGGCAGACGTTGCCGGGCCAACATACCTTACTGTTGGAGAGAGTTCGGGCTCGGCAGTACCTTTGCGTGCCGCGAACGATCGCAGCGCGGACGCTTTTGCGGTCAGCCCCGATGGAAATACCGTTGTAAGTGAAGATGAAACAAACGGAACTTTGGTGATACGAGATTCGAAGTCTCAAAAAACTATTGGCAGCCCGGTAAAAGTCGACTTCGATCATATTGGGAGCGTCGCGGTCAGCCCAGGCGGCAATCGGCTGGCCGAATGCGATGATCAAGGCAAAGTCACCTTATGGGATACCGCAACAGGGAAGTCCACCGTTCTGGAAAGCGATGGCCATGGCGGTTTGCCGGCCTTCAGTTTTGACGGTAAGACGCTGGCGCTAGGCACGGAGCAAGGGGAAAAGAACCAAATTATTCTTTGGGACGTTGCAGCACAACGCAATCTCGGTACGCTTTCAAGCGGAATACCCCAGGGAAGTTTCAACAGCATCGCTTTTAGTCCCGACGGAAAGACCATTGCTTCATCAAGTTTCAAATCAGCGGACATCGTTCTGTGGGATGTTTCGGCGAGAAAGTCTCTTGCTTATCCCTTAAACGTCGTCGGTGGTCCAGACGATGACGACTCAGTGGGCGAGGTGATGAATGCAGTGGCGTTTGCGCCGGACGGCAAGACCCTTCTGTGGGAACAAGGGGATGCCGCGGATGCAAAGAATCAAGATATCGTGTCACTGGATGTTGACACTGACTCCTGGATTAAGCGGGCCTGCAGGATTGCGAACCGAAATTTGACCTGCGCAGAGTGGAAACAGTATGTAGGGAACGAGCCATACGAGCAGACTTGTCCGGACCTGCCCGCGGCGCCGAGCTGCAAATGAACAAGCAGGATTGCCGCGCTGCCTCATGTATGAGCAGAGATTCCCCCCTTACTCTTGAGTAGACATTGTGTGATCCGGGACCTCAGGCGCTCCGAGACGGTCCCGGCACAACACAAAAGGCGGACAGCTTTCACACCGCCGCAGGGGTACGCGATTCGAGCTCGGCCAGCCGTTTGGCCAGGAGCGTCTCCAGCTTGACCAGCGCGGCCGAGAAGCCCTCGATGCCTTCCTTCAATTTGTCGCTGGCCATGCGATCGGCGGCGTGCATGCGGTCGAAGGTCGCCTTGTCCATGTTGATTTTTTCGATCTGCATGGTCTTGGCAGTTTCGGGCGAGAGCTTGCGCGGCAGGTCACCCTGGGTGGCTTCAAGTTCCGCAAGGAACTGCGGCGAAATGGTAAGCAGGTCGCAGCCGGCCAGCTCGCGGATCTCGCCGATATTGCGAAAACTCGCGCCCATCACCACGGTCTTGTAGCCGAATTTCTTGAGGTAGTTGTAAATGGTGGTCACCGACTTCACGCCGGGATCATCAGCGCCCTGGTAATCCTTGCCCGTGTCCTTTTTGTACCAGTCGAGAATGCGGCCCACGAAGGGCGACATGAGCGTGGCGCCCGCATCGGCAACGGCGATGGCCTGGTGCAGGCCGAAGAGCAGGGTCAGGTTGCAGTGGATGCCTTCCTTCTCCAGAACTTCGGCGGCCTGAATGCCCTCCCAGGTGGACGCGATCTTGATGAGCACGCGATCGCGGCCAACGCCCGCGGCGTCGTACTGCTTGATAATGCTGCGCGCCTGCGCGATGGTGGCATTGGTGTCATAGGAAAGTCGCGCGTCGACTTCCGTCGAGACGCGGCCGGGCACAATTTTCAGGATCTTTTTGCCGAACGCGATGGCCAGCTGCTGGAAGGCGAGATTGGCGACCGCCTGGTCGGTTGCGCCTTCGCCGAGTTCGTTGCGCGCGTCTTTCAACACACCGTCCACAATGGGCTGATACTGCGGCATCTGTGCCGCGGCCGTAATCAGCGAGGGGTTGGTGGTGGCGTCCTGGGGGTGAAACTTTTCCATCGCTTCCATGTCGCCGGTATCGGCGACGACGACGGTGTATTGGCGTAGCTGCTCAAGCAAATTCTGCGGCATAACTCCTCCTGCGGGGACGGGGCGAATGCGAGGCGCGCCCTACGGCAACAGTGTAACTCTTCTCTTGGATGCGGCGTGTAAAGGCCGGTTGCACCGAAGTCGGTCACGAGAAAGAATCCCAACCAGCCGTAAGCGCGCCTTCTTCGGGGTAAGATGATTGCGATGCGCTGGAAATTCACTCTCGTGACCGCCAACTCTGTCGCCTCGGTGCTGCTCATCTGGTTGCATTGGCGCAAAGGCGCTAAAACGCGCAAAGCGATCGAAACCGGCGATGGGAACGTGAAATTTACTCGGGACCCGCTCGCCTATGTGATTTTCCCAGCGGCTGCCCTTCTACCCGCGTGGGCTGCTTTCAACGATTATCAGCGGCATAGCTCTGGCAATTTGTGGGGTCTGGCGGTGTTGACCATGCTGCTTTTCGCGGCGACTGCCGAGCTATTCCGGCTCCCTGGAACCGTGATCATTGTTCACGACGGAATTGAGCAGCATTTCTGGTTGCAAGGCGAGAAGCGGATTCGATGGGGAGAAATCAAGGAGATTAAAGAGGGCGTATTCGGGGGATCTTTAACAATTACCGGAACCGATGGCACAAAGATTGTTTATTCGGATCAACTGGCGGACCGGCCGAGATTCCTGGCGGAGATTGAAGAGCATTGCCGCGGAAATCTGCCGCCCGAGTTTTTGAGCAGAGTTGCTGCGAGTTCACAGGCTAGCCAGAAAACCGGGTGACGCTTCGCTTTCTTCGACCGAACCTCACTCCGCTTCGACCGTGTTTGCCAGCGTACCTATTCCTGCCATGGAAACTTCAACGCGATCGCCGGGCTTGAGCGGCCCGACGCCGGAGGGAGTCCCGGTCAGAATCAGGTCGCCTGGTTCCAGCGTGAAGGCCGCTGAGATGTGCTCCAGCAGAATCGGCACAGAAAAGATGAGATCGTCCGTGGAAGCCTGCTGGCGCAGTTCGCCGTTGACGCGCGTCTTGATGGTGACTCCGGCTGCAACGTCCAGTTCATCGCTCACCACCGGGCCGATCGGACAAAATGTATCGAATCCCTTGGCGCGCGCCCACTGCACGTCCTTCTTTTGCAGATCGCGTGCAGAGATGTCGTTGGCCAGCGTGAAGCCGCGCAGGATATCGCGCCAATCGTCTTCAGGCTCGAGGTTGCGTGTGCGCTTGCCAATCACCAGCGCCAGTTCGCCTTCGAAATCCACGCGCTCCGACAGCGAAGGCAACACCACCGCGCCGCCAGGGCGCAGCAGCGACGAGGGCGGCTTGAAAAAAATCAGCGGCTCGGCAGGTATCTGATTGCCCAGTTCCACAACGTGCTCGCGATAGTTGCGGCCCACGCAAATAATCTTCGACGGCGTGACCGGCGCCAGAAGATCCGCTGCGCTCAGGGGAATCGCTTCGAAATTAGTGCTGATGGGAGATGCGCTTCCATGCTCAACGCGGTAGCGCAGGTCTTCCTCGGGCGCGTCGATCAGGCGCACGATCTCCAGGCTTCCGTCGCGCTCTTCGACAGCGCCGTACTGGATTTGATTACCGTAGAGGAATCGGCAGTATTTCATTTTTCTCCTTGTCTCGGAGCAGATTTATGGCGCGGGAACCGTCTCTTCGGTCTCGGCCGAGCGTGCGCTTTCGTGTCCTTGCTGATCGACGGCACTCACCGCATACACATAGGTGTGGCCGGGTTGCACGTTCGCATCGTGGTAGTCAGGCTCGGCCACCGGCTGCGCAGGGGAGATGCGCCGCCAATCGTTTTCGGTTGCGCCGCCTTCACGACGGTAGACGAAGTAACCCGCCAGATCGGCCTCGGTGCCGGGCTGCCAATTCAAATCGATCGCGGGTCCAGCGCCCTGTCCGCCTGCTGTTGCCACCGCTGCCAAACCTTTGGGTACGGCAGGTGGATACACGTTGACGGCCGCAATGCGCACCGGGGAAGAGAAGGGTCCGGCAAGTTCAAGAGTTTCCCCGTTGACAGTTACACGCGCCACGCGTTGCGCACGATATTCATAGGTCTCGCCAAACTGGATGCTGTTGTCGAGAGCGCGGTCGAGGTGCGGGCCGGGCTCAACGAGAAGCGAACGCTCCGGCGGTTCGGGGCGCGGCGCCAGCGGGCCCTCCGCGGACATTGGCGGCGCAGGCGCGGGTGGAGAAACCCGCGTGCGCACCAGCCGCACCGCAACAGGCACCGCATCCGGCGGCGCGGGCGCCCAGTGCAGCAAGACTCCGTCGCGGCGCATCTCGGCCGCCAGGGCGTCGACTGCGGCAGGCGCCTCGCCGGCTAGAATTTGCGCGCCGTTCGAAAGACCTGAAGTCCGGCCCTTGCGGTTATCCAGCTCGACAAAATAGGTGAGCACGCGCGGTGCGCCCTCGGCCAGCGTCGGCGGCAGCGTGTCGGTGAATGCGCCAGCGGCGTCCGGGGCGAGCTCAATGGTTGAGGCGGCCGAACAACCCGAAGCGACGCTCTCATTGCGACAGATCCGCGCCGTCACGGTGTCCTTCAGCGGCACTTTGTCGGTGTCTCTCTTCGGCATGCTCCAGGTGAGCGCTACCTGGTTGCCGTTGCGAACAGCGGAGAGATCGCCGACGCGAGCGGCAAGATGCAGTGAGGGCGGCAGCGGCGCGCTGGGCATGCCGCAGCCCGCGAGAGCGACGGCAGCCGCGAGCGCGGCAACGAGCGTCGCGGAGCGCGAGCGCGCGTCCGGATTTCTTGCACATTGCATGGCGCTTTCAGTCTATCGGAGCCGCATCGGCACGCCCGCTTGTGCGGCTAAATCTTTTTGAGGTTGGCGAACTTTTCCATCAGCTTCTTGACGCCGTGACGGGCGAAGAGGACGGTCAGCTTGGCGTCTTCGCCGTCGCCCTCGCGCACCAGCACGGTGCCTTCGCCGTACTTCGCATGCATTACGTGCTGGCCTTTCCTCAGGCCCGATGCGCCATGAGTCGCAGGAATGTCCATCGCCGGCCGCGCGAAGGCTCCTGGACGGCCGCCGGTTTTTCCGCCGAAGAAGTGAGCAATATTGTCGAGACTGCCCTCCGGGCTTTTAATTTTTGGAGCAAATCCTGGACCGGACGGGGAACTCAGCGCAAGGTTGCGCGGAATCTCCTGGCTTTCGTCCTCATAATTGAAGTGCGCGCCCTCCGAATCGCTGCCGTGCCGATGCCGGCTGCCTACACCGTATGCCGGAGTGGCCCACGCGGGACTGCGACCGCCGAGATTTTCCACGAGCCCCGACGGCACCTCTTCAAGGAAGCGCGAAGGAATGCTCATCTCCGGCACATCGTTGCCGTAGCGGCGGCGATAGTGGGCACGCGTCAGGACGAGCGTGTTCATGGCGCGCGTCATGCCCACGTAGCATAGACGGCGCTCCTCTTCGAGCTCATCCGGATTACTCAGCGTGCGCGAATGCGGGAATAAGCCCTCCTCAAGTCCGGCGAGAAACACCAGCGGAAACTCCAGTCCCTTGGCTGCGTGCAGCGTCATCAGCGTGACGCGGGCATTGGGATCGAACTGATCGGAATCTGACGCGAGTGCTGCGTGGTCCAGAAACTCGCCGAGTGTTTCCCCGCGCTCCTCGGCGTCGTGCGCGGCGTTGGCCAGTTCCTTCAGGTTCTCAATGCGGCTGAAAGCCTCCGGCGTGCCCTCGGTCTCAAGCGCCTTGATGTAACCGGTGCGATCAATAAGGAAGCGGATGAGCTCGGGCAGGGTAGCCGAGTCTCCCGGCGCCCGAAACGCGCTCCGCGTTTCTGAGTTTTTGTCGGGCTCGGTGCCCGATCCGGCGTTTTCCGTCGGCATCACGAGGAAGGGCTTCTTTGGCGCATGCGCGGGAGGCGGGAAGTGCGATGCGTCGAGCAGCGGAATCTGGTTTTCGTCACCGCCGAAGTGCGCCTCGCCGTTTTCTTGCTCCCTCGCTCCCTCGATCCCTTGCTCCCCGTCTTCCGCGCCAAAACCGAAACTGGTATCGGCGTCGGTGGCCCTCGATTCGGCCACATCCGCGGAAAGCTTGCCCGCGAAATCAGGATCCATCATGGCTTGCGCGTCGAGAATCAGTTGCCGAAAAGTGTCGAGCGCGATCGCCGCGCGCGTGGGAATCAGGCGATTCGCAATCGCCGCGGCGATGGCGTCCCAGGTGGAGACGCCGGTCTCGAGAGCCAGCCGCTCCATGGTCTCGAGCGTCGTCTTGCCAATGCCGCGCGTCGGCGTGTTGATTACGCGCTGTAGCGCCATCGAATCGTGCGGATTACGAATGAGCCGCAGATAGGCGAGCAGGTCCTTGATCTCGGCGCGTTCGTAAAAGCTGAATCCGCCCACCATCGTGTAGCTGATGTTGTAGCGCCGCAGCGCCTCTTCCACCAGCCGCGATTGCGAATTGGTCCTGTAAAGTACTGCGCAGTGGCCCTCCCCGGGCCCTTCCATTTCGGACGAATTCTGTTCCCGTAGGAAAGTCTGAATCTTGTCGGCGATAAAGAGCGCTTCGTTTTCTCCGTCGGGCGCTTCGTAGTAGCCGATGAGCGAGCCGCCCTGGCGCTCGGTCCACAACTTTTTGCCCTTGCGTTTCAGGTTGTTCGCCACCACTGCGCCGGCCGCTTCCAAAATAATCTGTGTCGACCGGTAGTTTTGCTCCAGGCGGATGATCGTGGCGTTAGGAAAATCCTTTTCGAACTCGAGAATATTGCGAATGTCGGCGCCGCGCCAGGAGTAGATGCTCTGGTCCTCGTCACCCACCGCGCACACGTTCTGGTGTTCGCCGGCCAGCAGCTTCATCAGCTCGTACTGCGGGCGATTCGTGTCCTGGTACTCGTCGACCAGCAGGTATTTGTAGCGGCGCTGGTAGCGCTCGCGCACCTCGCCCGACGACTTCAGCACGCGCACGGCTTCGAGTAGCAGGTCGTCGAAGTCCACGGCATTGTTCTTGCGCAACTCGTCCTGGTAGGCCTTGAAGATGTGCGCGACGCGCTCACTGTTCGGATCCTTGGAATCAAGAAAGTAATCCTGCGGATCGACCATGTGATTTTTGGCCCAGGAGATGCGGCTCTGCACAGTGCGCGGGGTGAGCTGCTTGGTGTCGAGCCCCATGCGCTTCATGATCTGCTTCATCAGGCTCTGCTGATCGTTCTCGTCAAAAATCGTGAAGCTGCGCGTCAGGCCCTTGTCGCCGACCTTCAGCACCTCGATATCGCGGCGCAGGATGCGCACGCACATTGAGTGAAAGGTGGAGATCAAGGGCTTGGCGAGAGACGAGTGGCCCAGCAGTTGATTCACGCGCTCGGCCATTTCGCCGGCGGCCTTGTTGGTGAACGTGACGGCCAGGATTGCGTCGGGCGCGACATTTTTCTCCTGGATCAGCCAGGCGATGCGGTGCGTAATCACGCGGGTCTTGCCCGATCCGGCTCCGGCCAGGATGAGCAGCGGACCCTCAGCGGCCTCAACCGCAGCGCGTTGTTCGGGATTGAGATGGTCGAGGAGCAGATGCAAGGCGTCGAGTCCGGTGGGAAGGTTCCTGAGTTTAGTTTACCGGCTGGACGGCTGCGGTCTGTGTGGACGGAGCGGCCTAAACTCGGGGATCGGGGTGCATTTGCAATCCCGGGGCCATTTCGCTATCATCAATGGATACACGCAGGGAAACCCCTGCGTAGTCAATTGCACCACGGCTATTGGGTCCTGACCGGACGGGCGGACTTTTGGACGAGTTCCCTGCGAGGTCGAAGGATTCCCGCAGCAAGCGGGCTGGCAAAAGCGGTGGGAGACGAGGGAAGCATGGCATCTGGCAAGAATATTGCGAAGGCGCGCGCCGCTGTCTCAAAGCCGGCGTATCCGCTGCCTGAAGCAGTCAATCTCCTGAAGCAAGTGAAGTACGCGAAGTTCGACGAGACCGTCGATCTGACGATGCGTCTGGGCGTGGACACGCGGCACGCCGATCAGATGGTACGCGGCACGGTAGTGCTGCCGCACGGACTGGGCAAGACCAAGACCGTGGCCGTGATCGCCACCGGCGACCGCCAGAAGGAAGCCAAGGAAGCCGGTGCGGATTTTGTGGGCGGCGAAGAGATGGTCGAGAAGATCCAGAAGGAAAACTGGACCGATTTCGACGCGCTGATCGCCACGCCCGACATGATGAAAGTTGTGGGCCGGTTGGGCAAGGTGCTGGGACCGAAGGGTCTGATGCCGAATCCCAAGACCGGAACCGTGACCATGGATGTGGCCGCGGCAGTGAAAGAAATCAAGGCCGGCAAGGTGGAGTTCCGTGCTGACAAGACCAGCCTGGTGCACGTGCCGGTGGGCAAGCTCAGTTTCGAGCCGCAAAAGCTCATCGACAACGCCACCACGGTGATCTCGTCGATTGTGCGCGCCAAGCCCGCGGCAGCCAAGGGCAAGTACATTAAGAGCGTCACGCTGAGCTCGACGATGGGCCCGGGCGTTCCGCTGGATTCGGCAGTAGCCGACGCGGCGGGCAAGCACTAAAGGCAGTGGTCAGTGGTCAGTGATCGGTGATCAGATAGTCCGATGGGATGGCGGGCATTATCCCGGACCAGAGAGTACGAAAGAGAAATTGAAACAGGCGCCCGCATCTACGGGCAAACGAAAGGGTCGGGAGAGCAGAAGATCAAGCGGGGCAGGAAATCTGACCACTGATCACTGACCACTGACCACTGTGCGGAGCACACAATGGCAATTTCAAGAGCGAAGAAGATTGAGAAGACGAAGTCGTTGGCCGCGGAGTTACAATCCTCGACCACCGCAATTATCGGCACCTTTAACAAGCTCACGGTGGCCAAGGACTACGAGCTGCGCAAGGTGATCCGCGAAGCCGGCGGCAAGTATCGCGTGGTGAAGAACAAGCTGGCCGCGATTTCAGGCACGGGCACGCAGGTTGAAGCCGCCCTGAAGGGCTTGAAGGGCGTGAACTCGGTGGCGTTTACCGCGGGCGATCCGGTGGCATTGGCCAAGGTCTTCGCCAAGTGGGCCGGCGAGAACGCGGCGGAGTTTCACTTCAAGCTGGGCATTGTCGACGGCAAGCTGTTGACCGTGGACGATGTGAAAGCTCTGGCCACGATGCCGGGTAAGGAAGAGATCTTCTCGAAGCTGCTCTTCCTGATCAACGCTCCGGCACAGCGCCTGGTAACCGTGCTGAATGCCACGGGCCGCGACATGGCCGTGGTGTTGAACCAGGGCGTGGAAAAAGAAAAGTTTGCGGCCGCATAGGGCTGCGCAGTGATCAGTTCTCAGTTGTCAGTGTGGCAAATCCGGGTTTTTCGGCACTGATCACTGACCACTGACAACGGTTTTTAGGGTTTTGGCTGTACCGCAAGCGGATGGGGCGCGGGTCTGGCGCATCGGAAACCACTGCGTGGGGCAGCTTTTGGGACGAGAGCATAGGCAGTAAACACGAATTCAAACGATTTTTGATTGGAGAAGAACATGGCGGATATCGCGCAGTTGGAAGAGCAAATTGTGAGCCTGAGCCTGCTGGAAGCAGCGGCCCTGGTGAAGAAGCTGGAAGAGCGGCTTGGTGTTTCGGCAGCGGCGGCAGCCCCTGTAATGGTGGCTGGCGGCGCGGCGGGCGCGGCGGCTCCGGTAGCTGAGGAAAAGACCGAATTTCAGGTCATTCTGAAGGATGCCGGCGCCAATAAGATCAACACCATCAAGGCTGTACGCGAAGTGACGTCCCTCGGTCTGAAGGAAGCCAAGGACCTGGTGGACGGCGCTCCGAAGGCTCTGAAGGAGAACGCGACCAAGGACGAGGCCGAGGCCATCCGGAAGAAGTTTGAAGGCGTGGCGACTGTCGAGGTCAAGTAAACGGCACGAGACTTGCAAGGGACGCCGGGACGCGCTAACATGTAAGTTGCGCGTCTCTGCGGCTCCGTCCGGGAACTTGCCGGAAGGTGTGGCGGGACGACTTGCGGTGTGACTTGATTTTCACACTAGCTTTCTCTGCCAGGTGGTCCTTTGAGAGCCTCCAGGCGCGAGTACTTGGATTCTCCAAGTTCTTTTCGGTCAACGGTTTCCTCTGTGGTCAGACAGGGCGGCCGTTGAAATTGGTCGGGTAGCTGGCAATTCGCGGCGGAAGCGGATTTTGCGATCGGCGAGGGCAATGGAAGAAAAATCGGATGGGAGCACAGGCGTTGAGCTGCGCTCGTGAGGCATTGCGTCCTTACGGGCTTTTCGTGTCTTCCCACCGTTCTGCGCGGGGATATCTGGTTTCTCCGGCAGGCTGAAGCGCACAACTTTCCTTTACGGTTCGACCCTGAATCTGGAGTCAGCCGTTGTGCTCGCTTCTCCCATTTGTGCGCAGTCTAGCGCACCTGCTCGCAGCACGCAACATCAACCGCGAACTTTGATCCAGCTTTCACGGGAACCCGCCTGACCCGGGTTCATTTCGGGACGCCCCGAAGCGAAATTTCGAAGCCAGCTTCGAAGCCAGCTTCACGACGTGCCGGCAACGCAGAAGAGCGGAACTGGATTCTCAGATTTCGTTCGTCAGAACCTTCGAATTAATTCGGTAATTTGCCGGCGCCACCGAGACTCGGGCGTCGGTCCGGCGCGGCCACTGATGAGCAGGGCAGACGCCGCAACGACGAGGCTCAGGAGTGATCAT
The DNA here is from genome assembly GCA_963786565.1 of uncultured Acidobacteriota bacterium. GTDB lineage: Bacteria > Acidobacteriota > Terriglobia > Terriglobales > Acidobacteriaceae > Telmatobacter. The sequence goes on from CAWAZR010000003.1 coordinate 120,919, forward strand.
GCCCAACGAGAAGCGCGCGATTCGCAGCCGGCTCGATTTTTCCAAGATTCCCACCGCAACCCAGATTCCTAACCTGATCGAAGTGCAGCGCCGCTCCTACGAGCGATTCCTGCAGATGGACAAGCTGCCCAATGAGCGAGACGACTCGGGGTTGCAGTCGGTGTTTGTGTCGGTGTTTCCGATTACCGACTTCCGCGGCATCTCGCAGCTGGACTTCGTGGACTATGCGATCGGCAACTGGGAGTGCAAGTGCGGCCACTTGAAGGGCCTGCACCACCTGCGCACGGCCTGCGTGCATTGCGGAGCGATGGTCATTACCAATCCCTTCCTGCCCGGCGACGTGCTCTGCCAGAAGTGCGGCACCTATAACAAGAACACGCCTGACTTCTGCAACAAGTGCGGCGATCCCGTAAGCCTGCAGCTGAAGTACGACCAGCAGGAGTGCGAGGAGCGCGGCATGACCTTCTCCGCGCCGCTCAAGGTCACCGTCCGGCTGACCATCTACGACAAGGACGCCGAGACCGGCAACAAGACCATCCGTGACATCAAGGAGCAGGAAGTCTTTTTCGGCGATATTCCGCTGATGACGCCGAACGGCACCTTCATCGTGAACGGAACCGAGCGCGTGATCGTGTCGCAGTTGCACCGTTCGCCTGGAGTATTTTTCGAGACCGCGAACAACCGCACCTACTTCCTCGGCAAGATCATTCCTTACCGCGGCTCGTGGGTCGAGTTTGAGTACGACCAGAAGAACACGCTCTATGTGCGCATCGACCGCAAGCGCAAGTTCCTGGGAACCATTTTCCTGCGCGCCCTGGGCCTGCGCTCCGACGAGGAAATTCTCAAGACCTTCTACACCGTGGACCGCCTGCATATCGCCGACGGCAAGCTGCAGTGGGAAATTCCGCAGGATGCCACCAAGGGCACGCACCTTGTCGGTGTGAAGCCGGCGCACGCAATTCTGCATGGCAAGGAAGAGATCGCGCACTCCGGCCGCAAGATTACGCCGCACGCACTCAAGGCACTGCGCGCAGCGTCGATTGCAAGGGTTGAGGTCGAGACAGCAGAACTCGACGGCGCGCTCACCGCGTCCGACGTGGTCGATACCACCACGGGCGAAGTGATTGTCGAATCCAATTTGGAGTTGACGGCCGATCGCCTGCACAAGGTCATGGCTTCCGGCGCCACCAGTTTCGAGGTCTTCTTCCCCGACCGCGACGACGTGGGCAACATCATTTCGAACACTCTGAAGCGCGACTCCGTGCACAAGCCGGAAGAGGCGCTGATCGAGATCTACCGCAAGCTGCGTCCGGGCGATCCGCCGACGCTCGACACCGCGACCGCACTGTTTGAGGGCATGTTCTTCGATCCGCGCAAGTACGACTTCTCGCGCGTAGGCCGCCTGAAGTTCAACATCAAGCTTTACGAAAATCAGGACGCCACGCATCTGGATCACCGCACGCTGACGCCTGAGGACTTCTACGCGACCATTCGCTACCTGCTCAAGCTGCGCAAGAACATCGGCGCAGTCGACGATATCGATCACCTTGGCAATCGCCGCGTCCGTGCTGTCGGCGAGTTGATGGAGAACCAGTTCCGCATCGGCCTGGTGCGCATGGAACGTGCGATTAAAGAAAAGATGAGCGTGTATCAGGAGCTGAACACCGCCATGCCGCACGACCTCATCAACGCCAAGCCGGTCATGGCGGCGATCCGCGAGTTCTTCGGCTCCTCGCAGCTCTCGCAGTTCATGGATCAGACCAATCCGTTGTCGGAGATTACGCACAAGCGCCGTCTTTCGGCCCTTGGGCCGGGCGGTTTGTCGCGTGAGCGCGCCGGATTCGAAGTCCGCGACGTGCATCCCACGCACTACGGCCGCATCTGCCCCATTGAGACGCCGGAAGGTCCGAACATCGGACTGATCAGCTCGCTGAGCTGCTTTGCGCGGATTAACGAATATGGATTCATTGAGTCGCCATACCGCAAGGTGAAGGAGTCGCGCATTCTCGATTTCGTTGAGATCGTGAACGCCGGCGAAAGCGGCATGCGCGTGGGCGATCACATCGAGAAGGACGAGGCCCTGCGCCTGAACACACAACTGAAGAAGGCGGGCAAGCGCGCCATCGACTGGATTCCTTACAGCTTCTACCTCTCGGCATGGGAGGAAGACCGGCACACCATCGCGCAGGCCAACATCGAGTTCAACGATAAGGGCGAGATCACTGAGGACCTGGTGAATGCACGGCGCATGGGCAACTTTGTGCTGGTCAACCGCACCGATGTGGACTACATCGACGTCAGCCCCAAGCAGCTGGTGTCGGTGGCCGCTTCGCTGGTGCCGTTCCTCGAGCACGACGACGCCAACCGCGCGCTGATGGGCGCCAACATGCAGCGCCAATCGGTTCCGCTGCTGGTGGCCGAGGCGCCGCTGGTGGGCACGGGCATGGAGGGCGTCACCGCGCGCGACTCCGGCGCTGTGATCCTGTCCAAGCGCAACGGCATCGTGGATTCGGTTGACTCCGAGCGCATTATCGTGCGCGTCGAAGGCGAGCACCATCCTACGCAGCTCTCGCGCGAGGTGGGCTCCGACATCTACCAGCTCATCAAGTTCAAGCGGTCAAATCAAAATACCTGCATTAATCAAAAGCCTGTTGTTCGCGAGGGCGACCGCGTGATCAAGGGCCAGGTGATTGCCGACGGCCCTTGCACCGAGCAGGGCGAGCTGGCATTGGGGCGAAATGTTCTTGTTGCCTTCATGCCCTGGCGCGGCTACAACTTCGAGGACGCGATCCTGAT
>CAWAZR010000004.1:0-825478 GCA_963786565.1 uncultured Acidobacteriota bacterium
TCGCAATGCGTGCAGTGAGCGAGGCGGCAAACTCAACCGTCATGGCGATTGCCGGACACGTTAGCCGCGAGAAGCCGGAACGGTACACGGTCAAGATCGAACTTGAGCCGTTTAATGGTGATTTTTCTGCCAGTCCGAGTATTGTTTCTGCTCATCCGGGCTACGCTGGTTCAAATCCCGGTGTGGGCGATTTGTTTCGTGCTCCCACTGATTGTAAGTAACGTCTTCTTGAGGAGCTGCCTGAGGAGCTGCTTGGTACCGGCAGCCAATCATGGCTACGGGAGAAGCTATCGCCACTGCGAGCAGGAGCGGGATGAAGCGCCGAAATATCGATTGCATGACCATTGCCCTCCGGTCCGATCCGATTTTGTTTCGCCGATGAGAATTGTGGAGACCCGTTGGCCGGTTCATGAGACATCGCTTTCGGAGCCAAGGCCGTGAGAATATGTAGAAATTAGCTGAAAGAGAAAAGGCATTCTGTGCAATCTTGAACACCCACAACTCTGTGCGGCGGGATTCCGCGCTTGAACTGTAGTCATGACAGGGCTGCGTTTCAAAAGGATGGATTCGAGATACTTCTGCATCGGCGACAGACCGACCCAAATACAGAATCAGCTCGGGAGCATCCACGGTCCAGTCATCTACATTGACAAGGCTTCAGCCGGTCCATCAGCCGTTCCGACGGGCCGTGCTGCTGATGCTGGCGCCGCATGGGACGCGTCCGACAATGCATCGTGATCAGCGATAAGCTTGCAGCTACCGTCATTGCGGAAAAACAGCCGATCACCCGCTGCCTCTTTCCACCAACCGCTGCCGCGACGGAGGCTTACTACACCCCAATGCCAGGCTGATTTGTCGCCCGCATAGGGCATTCCCGAAACACCTTCCTCATAGCGAGGGACAGGCCAACTGAAGTCCAGCACTTCGTAGGCGTCCACTCGACCGCCCAGCCATTGGTTGAAATTGTCCTTCATCGTTGTCCGGGGAGGAATGGGATACAGGGAGATGATGTTGGCGACTCCGTCATCATCAAGCCTGAAGGGGATGGCCTCAATGACTCTGCGCAAGAGTCTTGTACCCTCGCGACCACCGCTCCAGAAATTATCGCCCGCGCCGGTGGCGAGGTCAGGGATGTAGGGAGGATTGGCGGTGAGCAGATCGAACGTCATTCCGGGATCCAGGGAATTGAAGAGGTCGCTCAGAATAAACTCCACGTTCTCAATGCCGTTCAGGGCGGCATTGAAGCGGGAGAACTCAATGGCCCGAGGGTTCACGTCAACGCCGATCACGCTTTCGCAGTGGTCGCTGGCCAGCAGCGCGTGAACGCCGGATCCGGTCCCTAAATCGATACCGCGTCGCCGGGGCGAGCGTTTGACCATGCCACCAAGCAGGAAACTCTCTGAAAAAAGCCACATCACCTGATTGATGGCGGTATTCTTTTGTGCGCGATCGGTTGCGATGAACTTGCCATAGTACGGAAAGAGACAGAGCCTGGACTTGAGCATGTCGCCGTCCTTCTCAAGGAGCCTCATTTCCAGGGCCGCATCTACGGATTCGGCTGAGAGGTGAGCGGTGATCCGAGAAATCGGCACTTTGTAACCGCCGATGAAAACATCAAGCAAGGTGTCAACTGGATCTGCTTCCAGAGGCGCCCACGAGTTACAGTTATGCACACCCCAGAAGTTCACGCCAGAGAGCGGAATTACACCCAGGCGCTTTGCGCAGTTGGCGAGGTTATAGCCGCAAGTGCGAAGTTCAGCAATGAAGTTCGCCATCCTTTTACGGTCCACAATAGCGGGCGATGGGACCGCTTCAGAGTTCTTGAAGTTCCGCCCTTTGCTCATCCCGTATTTCAGCATCCGATAGATGTAGTTAGTAAGCGACATAGCTTTAGCCCCTTAAACAAGAATGACCCAAAGCGACGGTTGCCAGCTTTTGTGGAATAGTGGCGTACCATTCCCGGCAACAGCCTCTTTAAGCCCGCGCAGCGCGTGGATTGTCCGGTGCCATATCGAACGCTTGATCCACGTAAATTAATGCCCTGTGCAGGCATTGCAGCAGGTCTGGTGAGGGTGTTCATTGTAAGTGAACTTGGGGTATCGACCTCATCTTCGGTTACTCCGAGCGGTTTACCGGCTACTCGGAAATAACCACTCGATTAACAGCCGCGGCGTTGACGTTTCCCTGATGCTGAATCATGCCGTGTAGATGCGCCTCGGATCACGGACGTTGCACGCTCCGCCTTGACACGGTTGTGGACGTCGGCTGAATCCTTCGGTCCCGCAGACCCGGCGCATTACGTCTTTGCCGCGTTCGTCCCCAAGTTCAATTTCAGCGGGAAAAAGGTCAACGGCTACAACGTCACTCAGTTTGACCCGACAACACACGTCAATAGCTGGCGGTCAGCTTGGCGGACCCTGGCGGAGAAAGCAGGGTTTCCCGGCTTCCGGTTCCACGATCCACGGCACTGCGCGATCGCGATGCTTGTAGAAGGCAGGGCGACAGGCTAAACCGTCATGGCGATTGCCGGATCCGTTAGAGCGGTTCCAGCGTTCACGTGCCCTATCCGCTCTCCAGCGCAAGGTGGCGAGCCATGGCACAAACGGCCCGTCTGTGAGCGTTCGCCCTGGCTAAACTGTTGACCGGAAAGCTTTGAGATAGAGGGGCAGAAAAGCCATAGGAAGCGAAATGCGAGCATTTGCTCCGTGCAATGGTGGTGGAGCTGAGCGGGATCGAACCGCTGGCCTCCTCGTTGCGAACGAGGCGCTCTCCCAGCTGAGCTACAGCCCCACGGGTGCTTCATTTATCTTAGCAGCGAGGCAGAAAATGGGAAAGGGCGAACGGCCGGTGGCGGCATTCCGGCGGATGCCAGAGCACGAGATCGGGGCATTGAAGACAAATCATTTGCGAGTACTGAAGGGGTAGAGTTATGACCAATCCAGCAATGACCGACCAGCCAGAATGCTGGCCCGCGCTGCCGCTCGATTCCTGGCGGGAGACCTGCGCCACGCTGCACATGTGGACCCAGATTGTGGGCAAGGTGCGGCTGGGGCTGACGCCGCTCGTCAATCACTGGTGGAATGTTCCCCTTTATGTGAGCCCGCGCGGGCTCACGACGTCGAACATTCCCTACGGCGAGCGGTCGATCGAGATACGATTCGACTTCGTTGCGGATAAGCTGGTGCTGGAGTGCAGCGATGGATTGGTGAAAGAACTGCCGCTGCGACCCATGGCTGTCGCGGATTTTTATCGGGAATTCAAGGAGATGCTGCGGTCGGCAGGGGTCGAGGCGAGCATTTGGCGCATGCCGGTGGAGATCCCCGATCCAATCCCCTTCGATGAGGATCGTGTCCACGCGGCGTACGACGCCGAACGGGCGAAGACTTTCTGGAGCATCCTGCGCTCGGTGGATGCGGTTTTTTATCAGTTTCGTTCGCGATTTATCGGCAAAGTGAGCCCGGTCCATTTCTTCTGGGGAAGTTTTGACCTGGCGGTGACGCGTTTTTCCGGCCGGAAGGCGCCGGAGCGGCCGGGTGCCGACAACATCACGCGCGAGGCCTACTCGCATGAACTGAGCAGCGTGGGATGGTGGCCGGGAACCGGCACGATGACCGGTCCGGCGTTTTATTCGTATGCCTCTCCGGAGCCGCAGGGATTCAAGGAAGCGCACGTGCGTCCGGATGCTGCCAACTACGACAAGGGACTTGGCGAATTCCTGCTCGCGTATGACGATGTGCGTGGAGCGCAGTCGCCGAGCGGCGATCTACTGGCATTTTGCGAGAGCACCTACGATGCCGCGGCAAACCTTGGCCATTGGGATCGGCGGTCGCTGGAACGGGATGAGGGCGCCGGAAGCTGAAACCAACCCCTACGGTTGTGCGTCCGTGTCGGGATGCAAGAACGCAAGAAACACGATGCCGATTACAGTGAAGCTTCTAAAAGCTTCTTCCTGCCCGTTCCAGGTGCTCGATTGCCACATGAGAAACCACTCGCCGCCGACGGTCAGAAACGCCACGAGCCACATCAGCAAGGAGAGCGTGAGCGCAAGTATGGGCAGGAATTTGGCCGCGTTGAAGGCCGCAGAGGGCAGCCGCAAAGCGTGCAACAGGCGGGCGATACCCCACCAAAGCAGGATGCCCGTGATGATTTCCCAAGCAATGATGGAGCAGTAAAAGATGCGATCAACGGCTGGCGAAGAGATCGAACGCCACATGCCACCATTGCCCGGGAGGGTTGAATCCATCAGCAAAACATGACGGACGAACTGCGCGTTCGTACCGAAATCGGTGAGGTTATTGAATACGACAAGGCCGTAAAACAAAGCAACGCCAGCCAGCAGCAGCAGCTTCGCAGTGCGAATCATCATTTTGTTTGCGGCCTCAATCGCCCGCGTAGTGCAAGCAGAGCCTAGACCGGAGCATCCCAGTCGTCCGTCGCGGACTTGCCGCCATCGGTTCGGGTGACCTCGATGGCCTGGTAATCGAGCGTAATCTGCTCGTTGCGGCCGGCCTTGCGAATGCTCAAGATGGTCGCGTTTGTGAGCACGATTTTCTGCGCTGTTTTCGCGCCGCCCGTGGCGCCCTCAAAGGTAATCACCACTTCGCTCAACGACTCATTTGTACTCAATGCCGTGGCGAACTTGGGCGACGCCGCATCGACCTCTCTGACAATGGTGATGGTGGAGTGCATCCGTCTGCCGGTGGACATCCCGGTCGGGGTATCGCGGACGACGCTGATGAGCCGGATGCTTTCGGACATCCCTTCGCCCTTGATGGCTCCTTGCTTGGCGCCTTTCACCGTCATGTACGCATTAACCGCGGCCATGGCCGGCACCGCGGACAGCAGCGCAGTAAGCGCGCAGCAGAGCACAAACAACCTTCCTGCATGAACGATACGCATGGTAAACCTCCTTGAGCTTTCAATCGGTGGGAAGCCGTGAAGCCGGGCGCCGTATTTGGCGGTGCTTTCCCGGCGGCGACAGTATATCGCCCGTTGACGCTGCTGCGGTCTTTTTCTGCATTCGTTTGAAAGCCAAAGTACTGTACGCGCCTGGCAGAAATGGGTCACGGGGACCAGCGCTGAAACGCAGGACCAAAAGCGAGAGCCGGGCCGTTCAGCCAGGATGTGCGGTTACGCCTTGAGGGCTGCCAGGCTATCGGCGGCCGTGGCATCGACCGGCAATAGCGTGTTGGTCCGGGTCAGTTCCAGCAAGGACACGATGCGCGGAGCCACGCCACAAAGGCGCAAGGCACCCCCTTTGGCTGCGAGCGAGCCGTAGGCATACACCAGCATGCCGAGTCCAGCGCTGTCGATGAAGCCGACATCGGTCAGATCGAAAACGACTTTATGGACGCCGTCGTTGATGATTGACCGCACTTGCGATTCCACCATGCTGAGCGAGGAGCCGAGCGTGATTTGTCCCGTAAAGACAACCACGGCGCAGCCGTCAGGATGCTTGTCGATCGAAGCGGTCACAGGCATGGCGAGATTTTACATGGAAAAGCCGTCAGGGCAGAGGAACATTTTCTGCTCTGACGGCTTTCGTTGCGTTCTTCAGAAGCTGCTTACAGCTGATTCATGTTGGCCAGGAATTCGGCGTTGTTGCGCACCTTCTCGAGGCGGCTGATCAACAGTTCCATGGCTTCAACCGGTGAAAGCGGATTGAGCACACGACGCAGGATGAAGACGCGCTGCAGATCTTCCTTGGGGATGAGCAACTCTTCCTTACGAGTGCCGGAGCGCTGGATGTCGATGGCTGGGAACACGCGCTTGTCGACCAGCTTGCGGTCGAGGATGATTTCCATGTTGCCGGTGCCCTTGAACTCTTCGAAGATGACTTCGTCCATGCGCGAGCCGGTGTCGACGAGCGCCGTGGCGATGATGGTGAGTGAGCCGCCCTCTTCGATATTGCGGGCCGCGCCGAAGAAGCGCTTGGGCCGTTGCAGGGCGTTGGAGTCGACGCCGCCGGAGAGGACCTTGCCGGAGGGGGGAACGATGGTGTTGTAGGCGCGCGCAAGGCGCGTGATGGAGTCGAGCAGAATTACCACATCGCGTTTGTGCTCGACGAGGCGCTTGGCCTTTTCGATGACCATTTCTGCCACTTGCACGTGGCGGGCTGCCGGTTCATCAAAAGTCGAGCTGATGACTTCGCCCTTCACGGAGCGCTGCATGTCGGTGACTTCCTCGGGGCGCTCGTCAATCAGCAAGACGATCAGCACGACTTCTGGATGGTTCGTCGTGACGGAGTTGGCAATCGATTGCAGCAACATGGTCTTGCCGGTGCGGGGCGGAGCGACGATGAGACCGCGCTGGCCTTTGCCGACCGGCGTGAGCAGATCCATCACGCGGCCGCTGACGCCCTCGCGTACCGTCTCCATCTTGATGCGCTCCTGCGGGTAGAGCGGCGTGAGGTTGTCAAAGAGAATCTTGTTGCGCGTCTCTTCGGGCGACTCGAAATTGATGGCTTCAATCTTGACGAGCGCGAAATACTTCTCGCCTTCATGGGGCGGACGCACGTTGCCGCTGATGGAGTCGCCGGTTTTGAGATCGAATTTGCGAATCTGCGAAGGCGAGACGTAAATGTCGTCGGGGCCGGGCAGATAGTTGTAGTCCGGGGAACGGAGGAAGCCGTAGCCGTCAGGGAGAATTTCGAGGACGCCCTCGGCGAAGATGTGGCCTTCCTTTTCGCTTTGCGCCTGGAGGATCTTGAAAATGAGATCCTGCTTACGGAGGCCGCTGGTCCCCTGAATCTCAAGGGAACGCGCGATGCGGCTTAGTTCTGTAATGTTTTTTTCTTTGAGTTCTGCGATGGTCATGTTCACCTGCGTGAAGGCGGGATGTGTTGGGTGGGATACGGAGGGAGAAGTGCTCCGGAGGAGAAGATGCGAAAGGCATCGAGACGTTCAACCGGCGCGAAACCAGCCTGGAAACCAGACCCCGAGTCTACCAAACGAACCTGGTGTGACAGAGCGCCTGGAAAGAGCTGCAAATTCTAGAGGGAAACTACCCTTGATTCTTTGCCTGATTTAACCTTGCAAGCGACACGCGGGCCGCTAGGCCGCGCGACGCCTTTCCACTGGCTGAGCCGCTGGCGCCTCTTCGGACTTAGGGGCCTGCGGACTGGCCGTCTCAAAGCGGCACAATACTTCGTTTGTGGTGTCCTGGAGCCGTGTATTCGGCTTGTGGAGCTTCCGAGTTGCCTTGCTTGCCAGTTGACACAGCTGGTAGCGATTGTTCACATGCGAGAGTGCCTTGAAAACAAGATCAGAACGCATATTGCTTATCTCCTTATTCTTCAATTCCCTGCACAGGAGGGATCCCAGATTGACCTTCGGTGCAGTAGAGGGGAGCCATTACAAACTAGGGCTACCCCAAATTGCCGCTCCATACCTTAGACGCACTCTTCACGCCGCCGAATTCAAAAATCTTGGTGACGATTGCACGCTATGAGATGGAAGCCATACCCTATCGGATTGCAGTTTGCGCCTCGAACCCCGGGTGCCTTGCACGGCTTTGCCGGAAGCTCCAAATGCGCACCCTAGGCATCAACGGAGCACCTGCTCTTGGTTTGATGCTGGAAATGTGCTGATAGGCACACGCGGGCTGCAAATGCACAACCTGCCCTCTACGGATGGCTAGGATGAGAGTATAACCAACCTCCGTTGGGGTCAATAGTTATTTCGCGCCATTGGGCGAGCGGTTTCGGGGACTCGGGTGACCGGTTCCCGCAGGGCGCGCTTGCGCCGCCTTTCATTGTGACAACTTACCTATTATCAATCACTTGATGATTCTGGCGTGGTGGCATTCCCGTCCCGGCGCGAGCCGCGTTCCCGGGCGTAAAAGTGCCGGCAATCGCTAGTATCAGAAAAGTGAACCTAAGCGGTTACCTGTTCCCGAGGGCGCTGCGCCCTATTTGGACTTGTGCGCGCCGCCCCAGGGGCGTCCGTCGGGATCGGAGAGAAGCAAGCGCCCATTCCGATCGCGACCGCTGGCAGGGCGTTTGACGGCCTTGCGGCGTTTGGGGGAGACGATGAGTTCATCCAACCGGAAGAGACCCACCACGAGGATTCCCACGGAGGGAACAGCCACCAGGAGGGTTTGCCAGCCGGATTGCAGAACGGTGTCTTGCACGACGAACTCCAGGATGGAGAGTAGTTTCTAGACTCTAATGAGATATCGCCAATAATTGGAAAATATTCATATACCAAGGTAACCGCCCTCTCAGTAACGAGCGCAATAGCACGGAGGGTGTATGAATCGAGTCTGCGAAATGCGGCTCTACGCCCAGTAGCTGCGGTCGAGAGTGCGGTACTGAATGGCTTCGGCGAGATGGGCGACGGTGAGGGACTCCGTCCCTTCCAGATCCGCAATCGTGCGTGCCACTTTCAGAATGCGATCGTGGGCGCGCGCGGTGAGGCCCTGCTGCTGCATGGCGCGCTCGAGCAGTTTTTCGGCGTCGGCGCCGAGTTCGCAGTGGGCGCGAATCTGCCGGGTGTTCATCTGCGCATTGGCATAGATTTTTTCGCCATGCTTTTTGAAGCGCTGGTGCTGGCGCTCGCGCGCGGCCATCACGCGGGCGCGAATCTGTGCGGAGCCTTCGGCCGCTGCGCCACCGCGTAATTCCTTGTACTGAACGGCGGGAACTTCGATGTGGATGTCGATGCGGTCGAGCAGGGGGCCGGAGATCTTGGCCACGTAGCGCTGGATCATGGGCGGCGTGCACAGGCACTCGCGCGACTTGTCGTTAAAGAAGCCGCAGGGGCAGGGATTCATGGCCGCAGCCAGCATGAAACGCGCGGGAAAGCTGAGCGACATGGAGGCGCGCGCGATGGTGACGGTGTGATCTTCGAGCGGCTGGCGCAGGACCTCGAGAACATTGCGGGGAAACTCGGGCAGCTCGTCGAGAAACAGCAGGCCGTTGTGCGCCAACGACACCTCGCCGGGACGCGGCACAATGCCGCCTCCGATGAGCCCGGCGTCGGAAATGGTGTGATGCGGCGCGCGGAAGGGGCGCTGGGTGACGAGTCCCGCGCCGGCTTCGAGCACGCCGGCGACGGAGTGGATCTTGGTGGTTTCGAGAGCTTCCTCAAAGGAGAGCGAGGCCAGGATCGAGGGCAGGCGCTTGGCGAGCATGGTTTTGCCTGAGCCGGGCGGGCCGATCATGAGAATGTTGTGGCTGCCGGCCGCGGCTACTTCAAGCGCACGCTTGGCGGTTTGCTGGCCTCGCACATCGCTGAAGTCGACGCTGAATTGCTCGAGTTTGCCCAGTAGATCTTTCGTGACCACGCTATATGGTTCCCGCTGAATGACGCCGACGACTGAAGTGTTGAGCAGTTCGAGCACGTCGAGGAGCGAGGAGACGGGATAGACGTTGACGCCTTCGACGACCGCGGCCTCGGCGGCGTTGGCCAGGGGCAGAATCAGGTTGGGAATGCCCTTTTCGCGAGCCAGAATGGCCACGGGCAACATGCCGGGGATGGGACGAACACTGCCATCGAGGCCGAGTTCGCCAACCATGAGAAATCGGCTTAGGTCATTGGTGCGCAGCGCGCCATACGCACCCAGAATGCCGACGGCGATAGGCAGATCGAAGCCGGAACCCTCTTTTTTTATGTCGGCCGGAGCGAGATTGATGGTGATGAAGGTGGGCGGAATGAGGTAGCCGGAGTTTTTGATGGCGGCGCGCACGCGATCGCGGCTCTCGCGTACCGCAGCATCGGGCAGGCCTACGGTATGAAAATGATCCTCGTTCGACACCACGCCGCTGTAGTCGACTTCGACATCGATGAGATTGGCATCAATGCCGTAGACTGCCGCGCTAAGGGCCTTGAAAAGCATGGTGGAGGGCTGCGGAGCGCAGTGTAGCAGAAGACAGTGATCAGCGGTCAGTGATGAGTGAACAGCACGCGAATGCAGACAGCGGGGACAATGCGGGTGAGGATTCGGTCTAAGATGGTAAGCGCTTCAAGAATGGAGAAGGAGAGCGCTGTGCGGAGATGGATTGCGGGTATGTGCTTGTGCGCGGCGATGGCGTGCCCGGTATGGGCGGGGCAAGTGCCGGACAACGAGGCAGCCAGGGCGAATGCGCTCTACGAAGCAGGCAAGCATGTGGATGCCTTGCCGCTCTACGAGGATTTAGCGAAGTCCTATCCCAATGAGCAGCTTTATCAATCCCGGTTGGCCGCCTGCCTGGGAGCCGCAGCGCTACAGACGAACGATGCCGCGCAGAGGAAGGCGCTGATCACGCGTGAACGCGACGCGGCGCGGCGTGCTGTGCAGTTAGGCGACACGAGCAACGTGACGCAGATGATGGCGAACATCGATCCTGATGCGCCGGGCAGTGTTGCACAAGGGAGCCCGGCACAGGCGCTGATGGAGGAAGCAGAGAAAGCATTCGCGGCCGGGGACTATCAGACGGCGATGACAAAGTACGTGGCGGCGGCCGCGGCCGATCCCCATCTCTACGTGGCCGCGCTTTATGCGGGCGATGCGGCGTTCAGCCAGCACGATTTGCCCACTGCTGCGCAATGGTTTGCGCGCGCCATCGCCATCGATCCGAACCGGGAGACCGCGTACCGCTATTGGGGCGACGCCATTGTGCTCTACGGCAACGACCCGGAGGCCGCGAAGAACAAGTTTATCGACGCGGTGGTGGCGGAGCCTTACAACCGATTCTCCTGGCAGGGATTGCAACAGTGGGCGGTGCGGGAGAAGGCAGTGCTGAGCTCGCCGAAGATCGAACGGCCCGCAGCGCCTGCCGTTGATCCCAACAATTCAAAGAACATCACGATCAACGTCAATCCCACGGATGCGCTCGATAAGAATAACGAAGGAAGTTTTGCCTGGATTACGTACTCGATGAAGCGCGCGCTCTATCGCGGCGATGAGTTCAAGAAGCAGTTTCCCAACGAGAAGGAGTACCGGCACAGCTTGAAGGAGGAAGACGACGCTTTGAGCACGGTGGTCGCGGTGATCCGGGAGAAGAAGATCCCGCCCGAGAAGCTCGACGAGAGCCTGCGCAATCTGCTGGAGGTGTATGACGCGGGCATGCTGGACTGCTGGATTCTGATCAATGGCGCCGACGAGGGCATTACGCAGGACTATGCTGCCTATCGCGATGCGCACCGGCAGCTATTGCACGAGTACGTGGCTCGTTTTGTGGTGCATGGCGGCGTGAGCGCGGCGCAGTAGCCGCGCTTCAGACGCGATCGTCGGGGAAGATGCCGACGGCTTCGCCGGGCGCGACATTTTGTCCGGCAAGGACGATGGCATGGGTGGCGATGTGAGCGCCTGCGCCGATGAACGTAGGCTGTAGCCGCACCTTGTTGTAGTCCTGCGGATCATGCCAGAAAGAGAAGACGCGCGAAAAGGAGCCGATGACTGCGTTGTTGCCGATGGTGATGCCGCCGCGGTCGTTGAGCAGTGCGCGCTGGCGAATGGTGACGCCGTCGCCAATGGAAAGGTTGTAGCCGTAGGTCAGATCGACACCGTGGTAGATTTTTACGCCGGTGCCGAGATGCTCGAAGATGTGCCGGCCGAGCATGCAACGGAAGCGCAATCCCAGCCAGTGATTGAGGCCGACCGGCGAACGATCGAACATCTGCCAGAACCAGAGCAGGGGCTTGCGGCGCGCAAAACGCTCGCGATCTACCTCGGCAAAGTGCTCCTGTTCCATGGTGACGTTTTGTGGGTCGAGCGAAAGGGTGACTACGTTGCCCGGCAACTCCGAGGTGAGCTGGAGGTTGAGTTTGCCGCCGAAGGGACGCCCGAGATAAAGCTGGTAGAGTTGATCGCGCACAATCTCGCCGCGGCGCTCTGGAGAACTGTGGCGGACGAATTCGTCGTCGAGGAATTGAATCCAGCGGCGATAGATCTCTTCGGCTTCAGGCGTGGGACGGGGAGCGGAGCTTTCAGGAGCGGCCATGACTCAGACGATAGAACAGGAGGCTAGGGTCGGGAAATAGGGACTAAGGGACTCGGGACTAAGGGGCTAAGACCGGGGACTATTTTGCTCGAATGGACTTTATAAGTGCGCCGAGAAGCCTGCCGACGTCGTTACAGAGGGTCTCCGTTGATTGCAGATCTTGAATTGCGCCAAATCCAAGGTTCTTTGCGATGACGATTTGTGTTTCAAGCTCCGAACAGGACCCGCGAGCATGTCCGAGAGACTGCACATACTCGCCTCTTGTCGTGCGGCCGTAACCTTCTGCAATGTTGCTTGCAATCGATACGGAAGCTCTGCGCATCTGGTTAGTCAGGCCAAAGCGTTCGGATTCAGGGAACTTCGAGGTAAGTTTATAGACATTGGTTGTGAGCTCGATGGATCGCTGCCAAACGATCAAGTCTTTGAATGGTTGCCCCCATCGTCTTTCTCCTCAGTCCCTTAGTCCCGAGTCTCTTAGTCCCTGCACTTCTACCGCTTGCCCTGGATGGTTTTTGGGTTTACGCCGGCCTTTTTGGCTGCGCGTCGGGCCGCGATGGCGTGCATCTCCTTGCCGTAACTCGACTGATTGATGAAGAGTTGCAAGGCGAGATTCAGTACGTTCCCGGTGGCCCAGTAGAGCGCCAGTCCCGAAGCGTAATGCCACAGGAAACTGCCCATGAAGATAGGCATGATGAAGGCCATCATGCGCCGCTGCATAGGATCCATGCCGGGCGAGGGCGTGATGTACTGCGTGAGAAACATGGAGACGATGATGAGCAGGGGAAGAATGTGCGTGGGATCGGGTTGCGAGAGATCGGGTAGCCAGAACCAGTGCGACTGGCGCAATTCGACGGCGTTGTAGAGGACGCGGAAGAAGCCGTAGAACAGCGGGAGCTGAGGCAACATGGGCAGGCAGCTGCCGTACATGTTGACGCCCTCCTCCTTGTAGAGGGCCATGACCTCCGTGTTCATCTCGTTCTTCTTGGGGTCGTTCATCTTCAAGTTCGAATAGCGCTTGCGGATGGCATCGACCTTCGGCTGGATGCGCATCATCTTGAGCGACGACTTCATCATCATGAAGCGCAAAGGGATGAATGCGATGTTGAACACTGCCGTAAACAGGATGATGGCCCATCCCCAGCTGTACGCGCCGGCGCCGATGAAGTTGCGCAGGAAACGCAGGGCGTAATAAAGAGGCTTGGCGATGACTCCCAGCCAACTGCCGAATTGGATGAGTGATTCGAGTCCGGGACCGTCGGCCTTGCCGTCAGCGCCGGTGGCGTGGATCGACTTGAGAAGCTCGGTTTCCTTGGGGCCGGCAAACAAGCGCAGGCGAGTATCACCGCTGGTGTCGCCGACAGCGAGGCCGACCACATCGACTGAAGATTTCCTGCTGTTCTGATCGCTGGGGTCGGCGGACAGCTCGATGGAGTTGTGGAGAGTCACGACCGTGGTGCTGTCGGGAACCTCGGGCAGGAACGCGGCGGCAAAATAAAGATCCATGACGGCCGCGTACTGGTACGACGCTTCCAGCGTGTTATTGCCGCTTACTTTGGCGGCGGCCAGCACATCCGGCCGGTCGGCGATCGACCAGGCGAAGAACGAGGGCGTTGGCATCTGCCCGCGCAGCATGGAAGTCTGATGGAGCTCTTCCATGTCGCCCAGGCCGGAGGGCCACTCCACCAGAGTGCGCACGGGTGCGCCATTGCGCTTGACCTCAGTTTCGATGTTGACGACGTAGCTGGTGCCGAAGCTAAAAGTCTTCACGGCATTGATGCCGTTGGCCGAGTAGTGGAAGGTAACCGTTGCCGGCGCAAGGAGCTGGCCGGTGGCCGAGGGTTGCGCGCCGCCGTAGCTGACCTGGTAGAGTGCGTCGTTCAGCTGTGTGGTGAGCGCCGGCTCATAGGTGTAGAGCGCGAGCGGCAACCCGAATCGTGCGGCGGCCTGCGGCTGCACCAGATCGAGCGGCTTGCCGGCAGAGTCGAAGTACTTCTTCAGGATCCAGTTCTTCACCTGCCCGCCACGGTTGGTGAAAACGATCTTGTAGAACTCGTTTTCGACGGTCGTGTAGGTCTCAAGCGGAGCCGAAACTTGCGGCGTGGCCGAGGGCGCCTGCGCGGCCGCATTAGGCGTTTGGCCCGGTGCGGCAGGAGCGGTAGATCCGGCGGGGGCAGCGGGCTGCGACTGCGTTTGTGCAGGCGGCTGCTGGTCCGGCTTGGGTTTTGCGAAGAAGTACTGATAGCCGAAGATGGCGGCCATGGCAAGGAGCATGAAGGCCATGGTGGAGCGCATGTCGCCGCCGCCACCGCCGGACCCCTGCGATTGCAGATTGGGATTCTGTATTTCGGGCAAAGGATACTTCCTATCGTTCGGAAAAGGCAGTTTCTAGGCCGCCGCTTCTTCTATGGTAACGGTTCGCGGGGCAGGGCCTGCGAACTGCAGCTGCAATCCCCGCCGGAGCGAGCAGGCGGGACAGGATCGAATCCGCCCGGCGTGAAGGGATGACAGCGCAACAGACGCCAAGCGGCCAGTCCAGAACCCCGCAATGGACCGTGCGTGGCAATGGCGCCGGCCGCGTATTCAGAGCAAGTTGGGATGAATTTGCATTGGCTGGTGCTCACCGCGTGCAGCGCCGGAGAAATCCAGCGGCGGTACCAGGCGATAAGTGCGAGCAGAAAGCGTGTCATGGTGCGGGTGTACCTGGGGGCTGTGGTGCGGCGGCAGGCGACTTGGCCAGGCGCGCCGCCTCATTTCCAGCCTGTTCAAGAATACGTACGATCTCCGCCTCAAGTTGCGCAAATTCCATGGTGAGCACGTTGCGGCGGGGATGAAAGATGAGATCGAAGCCCTGAGGCAGCAATTCGACGTGGCGGCGCAGTGCTTCGCGCAAGCGGCGCTTGATGCGGTTGCGCTGGTTAGCCTTGCCCATCACTTTGCCCACGGTGAGGCCGACACGTGATTCCGGCGTGGCCGCGGCATCCGGACCGGCGGGCGTACGTGGCGCCAGGAACCAGCTCATGGACGCGGATTGCCGCTTGCGCGCAGCCGCGTAGGCGCGCTGGTAGTCGGCGTGCTTGCGCAGGCGCGCTCCCGCCAGGGTTTGGCGTTGAGCAGGCCTGGATAGAGAATTCATGACGAATACTCGGGGAAGAATGACCCCACCGCGCGACGGGTTCCGGCGAGAAAGCCAGAATCGGCGAGGCTTAGTCGCGGTGCCCGGCGCTGACCGAGACGCGCTTGCGTCCCACGGCGCGGCGGCGGCTGAGTACGGCGGCGCCGGCCTTGGTCTTCATGCGCGACCGGAAGCCGTGCGTTTTCACGCGGCTGCGGCGGTTAGGTTGAAATGTGCGTTTGGGCATCGTGACCCGCTCCTGTACCTTGAATAAATCTGCGAATGAACAGCACTTACGAGTATACCGTAGGCGGAGTTGAGAATCCAGCGCGGGGCGGTCGGGCGCGGCGAATCGGACAGCGCTCGTCGCGGTCGAGGAAATAGAATGAGTGGGACGCTGTGCCAAATTTAGCGTGCGATTTTGGGACGCTTTTCGCGGCGGCGAGACGAAGCGCGGCCAGTTTCACCAACCTTGGTGCAACTTTCCGAGGGCCAAAAAAGTTATGTGAAAGAACCGTTGCAATGGAGCCGAGATGTGCGCTACTATCGGACCCGTTCACGAAATTTCATTTGAAGTTTCAAACAATCTGCGTTACGGCATTTTACTCAAAACGCCCCGGGGTCGACTCTTGAGGGGCACATCAGCAGCCGACAGGTAATCGGTCTCCGGTAAAAGCACGGAAAGCGAAAGCGCTTTTCGGGTTGCCGGGCTGTTGCCAGAAAGCTGAAATTCAACCGCCAGGCTTTGACCGGCGGAAGAGGCTAGGATTGTACGATGGCATTTGCGACTTCGCCGGCTCCGGCACTTAACCCCTGGCTCCAGATTCTCTCGGCACTCGAGAAGAAGGTCATTCGGCAATCCTTCGAGACCTGGCTCAAACCCACACGATTCAGCCATGCCGCAGGGCGCGTGCTTTACGTGCGCGTACCTTCAACGGAGTTCCAGCACATTGGCGAGAAATACGGCGATCTCATCCAGGAAGCGATCGATCTCAACGCGCTGGAATTCGACGACGTGAGCTTTGTGACGGTGGAGGAGGATCCGTCGATTCCGCCGCTGCGCAGGGATGGTGGCTTCGGGCCGATTCCGAGCCATGCGCCCACAGCACCGCCAGCGCCGGCAACGCGCACTCCCGAGCAGAGTCGATTCGACTGGTCGACCGCGGCGCAACTGAATGCGCAAGTACACCTTCGATGCGTTCGTGATCGGCAACGGCAACCAGTTTGCGCGCGCTGCGGCGCTGGCGGTGGCTGAGCGGCCTTCGCGCGCCTACAATCCGCTGTTCCTGTATGGCGGCGTGGGCATGGGCAAGACCCACTTGATGCACGCCATCGGCCACGAGGTGAAGCGCAGGCAGCCGACCTCGAGTATCTGCTACGTCTCCGCGGAAAAGTTTACCAACGAGATGATCAACTCGATCCGCAACGATCGCATGACCAGCTTCCGCGATCGTTTCCGCACGGTGGATGTGCTGCTGATCGACGATATCCAGTTCATCTCGCAGAAGGAGCGCACGCAGGAGGAATTCTTCCACACCTTCAACGCGCTGCATGAAGCGATGAAGCAGGTGGTGATTGCCTCGGACCGCCCGCCCAAGGAATTGACCGAGATCGAAGAGCGGCTGCGCTCGCGCTTCGAGTGGGGCCTGATCGCCGACATTCAACCGCCCGATCTTGAGACCAAGGTGGCCATCCTGTTGAAGAAGGCGGAGAGCGAGCAGGCGCATCTGCCCACCGACGTGGCGCTGTTCGTGGCCTCGAACGTGCGCACCAACGTACGCGAGCTCGAAGGCGCGCTGGTGCGGCTGATCGCGTGGTGCCAGCTGAACCGCATGGAAATCACGCTTGGTGCGGCGCAGCAGTGCCTGAAGCAGTTCATCGACATGCAGGTGCGCAAAATCACCATCGAGGCGATTCAGCGCGCGGTGGCCGAGCAGTTTGGCATGCGCGTGAGCGACCTGAAGCAAAAGAACAATTCGCGCAACGTGGTGGTGCCGCGGCAGATTGCAATGTACCTGGCCAAACAGATGACCGAAGCCAGCCTGCCGGAGATCGGACGCCAGTTCGGGAACAAGCACCACACCACGGTGATGCACTCGATTGCGAAGATCGACGAGCAGCGGCGGAACGACAAGGACCTGCACCGCACCCTGAGCAAGCTCCAGGACGTGCTGAACTGCTAAGAGCAGCGGTTAGTGATTAGAAGCTGGCGTGAGGCACCGTCGCCGGCCGAATTGAAAAGGCCCCTCGATCAAAGGTCGAGGGGCTTTTGCTTGGAGCATCTTCTTCAATCTGCCAGGAACATTTCTCTTGAACGCCGCGTCTAAACCGTCAGTGCTTTCCGGAAAGAGGGGTGTGATGAGGCTCAGTGGACTCGCAATTTCGTTTTGCGTCGTTTCCGCCCTGCGCGCCGTGGCGCAAACGCCGATGGAAGTCCAGCCGGTGAAAGAGCTGACGCCGACCGGCACGCTGGCCACCTGTTCATACAAGGCGACGGAGACGGAAGCGCCGTATTTTGCGCGGCTCAGCAACGCCGAAAAGACCAATGGAGACATGCTTCACAGTTACTCGATCCACGGAAAGACTGGAAGTTACGTGGCGTGGTTCGGGATCGTGCGCGGCATTGCGCCGCCAACGGAGAGCGGCGGCGACGTGACGCTGCTGGTGGAGCACAAGTACTTCGACGGCGAGACGGACTGTCACATCATGCTGGTGCAGTGGACGGGCAGCGGGGACTTTACGGCCAAGTTGAAAGTGGATCCCGCGGCGATTCCGGCACTATCGCTGGTGCGCATTTACGGCACGGTGACTGGCGAGAAGCTCGGCGTGCCCGAGATGCGAGTGGACTACATCCGGGTGTGGTCTTGGCGCACCTTCACCTTCATGGACCTGTCGGGAAACGACCACACCAATCCGCGATGGAAGAAGATCTCCCAGGTGAGCGGCATGAATGTTTACAAACCGTATCCCAAGGATGACTACTACTTCACTCTGCTGGGTGATCCGGCGGATTTTGGATTGAATCTGCGGCCGGAATAAAAAGAAATGAGAACAGGCACGACGCTGGTTGCATCTTCGCGTTGCACGATGCATTCTAGTGCGCATGGACTATCGACTTCTGGGAGGCTCCGGCCTCAAAGTTTCCGCGCTGAGTTTTGGCAGCGCAACTTTTGGCGGGGCCAATGAGTTTTTTAAGGGCTTTGGCGAAACCGAGGTCGAAGAGGCGCGACGCCTGATCGACATTTGCTTCGAAGCCGGGGTGAACCTGTTCGATACCGCTGACGGGTACTCCGAAGGCCGCTCGGAAGAGATCCTTGGCAAAGCGCTCGCGGGCAAGCGCGACAAAGCGCTCATTTCAACTAAGTCAGGGTTCCCGTCGGGTCCGGGACCGAACGATGAGGGCTCCTCGCGCTACCATCTGCGGCGCGCGCTCGAGGGCAGTCTGCGACGGCTGGGCACCGACTACGTGGACATTTATCACCTGCACGGCTTCGACGCGCTGACTCCGATTGAGGAAGTGCAGGAGACGCTCAATGAGTTTGTGCGCGAAGGCAAGGTGCGTTACATCGCCTGCTCCAATTTTTCTGGCTGGCACCTGATGAAGTCGCTGGCGATGGCTGATCGTTACGGCTGGACGCGCTTTGTGGCGCATCAGGTGTATTACTCGCTGCTGGGCCGCGAATACGAGTGGGAACTGATGCCGCTGGGACTCGATCAGAAGGTGGGCGCGCTGATCTGGAGCCCGCTGGGTTGGGGGCGCCTGACGGGCAAGATTCGCCGCGGGCAGCCGCTGCCTAATGTGAGCCGCCTGCATTCAATCGCCGATGCCGGGCCGACTGTGCCTGACGAACATTTGTACAAAGTGGTCGATGCCCTCGATGCAGCCGCAGCAGCAACCGGCAAGAGCGTGCCGCAGGTTGCGCTCAACTGGCTCTTGCAACGGCCGACCGTCTCGTCCGTGATTATCGGCGCGCGCAATGAAGAGCAACTGCGGCAGAACCTGGGAGCTGCGGGATGGAATCTGACTCGAGAGCAAATGGAGACGCTGGACAAGGCCAGCGCTGTCGACCCCGTGTATCCCTACTGGCACCAGCGAAAGTTCTTCTCAGGCCGGAATCCGCTGCCGGTATAAGAATTGCGAACTAAGAATCGCCAACAAGCTGCGGTGGTTCGTTGAGGTAAATCTCCACGTAGTCGAGATAGTTCTGCGCGTATTCGCGGATCAGATCGCGGTCCTTGTCGGAGATTTCGCGGCGGAGTTTGGCGGGGACGCCGGCCCAGAGCGTGCGCGGAGGAACGACGGTATTCTCCGGGACAACGGAGCCGGCAGCGATGATGCAGCCCTCGCCGACGCGGCTGTTGTTGAGGACGCGCGCACCCATGCCAATGACGCACATGTCTTCCACGACGCACCCATGGACAGTGGCGTTGTGGCCGATGGTGACCCAATCGCCGACGACCACGGGATAGCGATTGCGCTGGCCGTGGAGGACGCTGCAGTCCTGCACGTTGGAGAAAGAGCCGACGCGGATGGAATTCACATCCCCACGCAGCACGGCGTTCATCCAGACCGAGGAACGTTCACCCAGCACAACGTCGCCGAGGATCTGCGCCGAGACGTCGATGTAGCAGCTGGAGGGAATCTGCGGCGAGTGACCCCGATAGGTTCGAATCATGATGGGCTCTTGTGCGACCTCTATCGAGATTTTAGATGTTTCCTTCCGCCTCGCGCTCCAATCCTCCTGGGTGCGGGGACGCTGGGCCAAAAAGGGGCAGAAAAGGGGGATTATAGGCAATTTCGACGCGCGGAACTCAAGGAAAAGAAAGGCCTTGGCTGCTGGATCAAAAGTCGGGTATCATCAAAGGAGCCTTACAGGCAGGTTTGGAGGTGGAAGTTTTGGCTGAGGTTCGCGTACAAGAAGGCGAACCGCTGGAAAATGCGCTGCGCCGGTTTAAGCGGAAGGTACAGACAGAGGACATCATCAAGGAAGTCAAACGTCACTCCTACTACCTGAAGCCCGGTGAGAAGCGTCGCGTCAAGGCAGCCCTTGCGCGCAAGCGGAATCGTAAAAAGGCTCGTAAAGAGCAGGACTAAGACTTTCACCCGCTGTGAGATAAACCGTTCCGGCGGCTTTCGAGAGAATCAAACGAAAGCCGCCAGAAATCCCAACGAGGATAGGGACGGCCTCGCGGTGGCTCAATTCACTGTAGCGTTTCTCCAGTTTCTGTCGATTGAATTCGCGGTGGTCTTTTGGCTTGTGCCCAGCGAAAAAGACTTGGAGCACGACGCCGCAATCCCTTCAGAAACTTGAGAAGCGCGAAAGATCGCTTCGCACGCGTTTTGCGTGCGAAGTGTTAATTAGCCCGTAGTTGCGGGCAAAAGTTCGAATACCGCTCTATTTTTTCTAGGCGGTCCGGGCCCTTGTTGTGCCACTTGAAAGAGGACAGGGAACCGAGACCGGCAAGATCCTGATCGAGCCGTGTCAGACGTCGGTGTCATTCCCTGCGAGGCAAGCCCGCCATGGAATTCACCGATCGAGCCCTGAAGTGCGTCGACTGCGGCACCGAGTTTGTTTTTACCGCCGGCGAGCAACTCTTTTTTTACGATAAACAGTTCAAGAACGACCCCAAACACTGCAAGCAGTGCAAGGCGAAGCGCGCGCGCGGCTCACAACGGGTGCGGCCCGAGACGCGCACGACGTGCTCAGATTGCAATGCGGAGACCACTGTTCCCTTCAAGCCGACACAGGGAAGGCCTGTGCTGTGCCGCTCGTGCTTCCAGAAGCAGCAGGCGAATCCGCCCGCTGCACCGGAGCCGAGCGTTGCAGACGACTAGGGCACGACTGGGCTAAACAGCAGGTCACCCCTGAACTTCGAGGGGAAATGTGCGCTGCGATCCAGTGTTGCCAGTTGCGCCCAATGGCGCTGGCTGTGGAACAGGGCGTGCAAATCAATCTTCCTTCGGGAAACGGTTCGCTGCTCCGCAGGCACCCAATCGAAATCGAGCACGAAAGGTTCGCTCCAGGTGTGTTCCGGTGCCGCGAGCAGGTCGCGGAAGATTGCGACGGCCTGGCGGTGCAGGTCAAAGAGCGCGTCGAGCGGTCCGGAGGGCAACTTCTCCCTGTCGGCTACTGGCAGACCCGCGAGACGCTGGCACCAGCGCAGTTCCGCTCCCCAGATATGGCGCACGAATCCCCGCACAGTGGCCGTGCCGCCGATGTCGCAGGGCAACTCGAGCAGCGCAGGATTCATTTCGAGGTGCGTCTTCCAATAAGCTGCCGACTGCTCGTTCCAGGCCAGCAGCTCTTCCAGGGAGATGCCAACGGTCACGATTTTTTCTCCAGTGCGCGGTGTCCAATGTCGCGCCGATAGTACATGCCTTCAAAATGAATCTCTGCCAAGGCCTGGTAGGCGCGAGCCAGCGCCTCGGCGAGCGAGTCTGCCGCGGCGGTAACGCCCAGAACGCGGCCGCCTGCGGTGAGCATTTGCCCGTTCTGGAGCGCCGTGCCCGCATGGAAGACCTGCACGCCGGGAATTGGGGCCGCGGCAGCGAGGCCGCTGATGGGCAGGCCGGTTTTGTAGCTGCCCGGATAGCCGCCGGAGCTGGCCACCACGCATGCCGACGCGCCGGAAGACCAGCGCAGCGGCGTCTCCTCCAGGCGGCCGTCAACGCACGCGTCAAGTATGTCCAGAAGATCGCTATCAAGGCGAACCAGGATTGCCTGGGTTTCCGGATCGCCGAAACGCGCGTTGAATTCGAGCACCTGCGGCCCACGCGCCGTCATCATGAGTCCGCAATACAGCACGCCGGTGAAGGGTGTACCTTCTTCGGCCATGCCTGCGACCGTGGGTTCGGCAATGTGATGCAGAATCCACTCTGCCATGGCGGGATCGAGGAGCGTATCAGTGGAGTAGACGCCCATGCCGCCGGTGTTGGGGCCCGTGTCACCCTCACCGATGCGCTTGTGATCCTGCGCCGGCAGGAGCGGCGTCACGTGCTTGCCGTCGCTGAGGCAGAGAAAACTGACTTCGTCGCCCTCGAGGAATTCTTCAATCACGATCTGCTGCGCGGCCTCGCCCAGCAAAGCGCCGGAGAAAAGGCCCTGCGCGGCTTCGACGGCGGTATGGCGCGAGGAACAGATGATGACGCCCTTGCCCGCGAACAGGCCGTCGGCCTTGACCACGATGGGCGCATGGAACATCTCGGCGGCCTTCTCGACTTCAGCGGCGTTCGCGCAGACGGCGTAGTTGGGCGTGGGAATGTTGTGGCGCTGTAGGAACTGCTTGGCAAAGCCCTTGCTGGATTCGAGCATCGCGGCGGCGCGCGTGGGACCAAAGACGCGCAGACCGCGCGCGCGTAGGGCGTCCACAATGCCGAGCGAAAGCGGCAGCTCCGGGCCTACGACGGTCAGGTCGGGCCGTTCGGCTTCGGCCAGGCGGACCATGGCGTCAAGGTTGTTGAGATCGACGGGGACGCAGCGGAAACTTTGGGCCATGCCGCCGTTGCCCGGCGCGCAAGCAATTTCCGTCACGCGCGGGCTGCGCGCAATCGCCCAGGCCAGGGCATGTTCGCGGCCTCCCGAACCAAGGATCAAGACTTTCATTTCACTTTCCTTCTCACCCAACTTATCCAGGACCAGAAAAACTATGGTCGGCAATGGAGGCGGGGGAAGTCAAACGGGAGGACGGCTTGAAGTCTTCGCGAAACTGCCTCCCTTCGTTCTTCTTACGAGCTGAAAGGCCCGGCAAATTCTTCTGGCGTGATCCACGTCAAGCCAGTCGGTGCATTTCCTCGCAGCGCCCGCGCATGCTGATAGGCGCCTGCGCCGAATACGACCATGAGAATTGGAAGCATAAACCCAGCTAGCCATACGGCGTGGGGAAAGGGACTCCACGCCATGGCGAGCCCAAGAGAGAGCCAGCCAAAGACACTGCCGATTCCGGCCGTAACGAGCGTTGCATAAAGACGGAAAAGTGCGAACGTGAATCGGTGAATCAGTGCTTGATGAAGCCACGCTGCGATGCTAGCAACGACGCAAGTCAGGATTCCGCCGACGATAATGGCGCCCCATCCCAATGTGGAGAAGAGCTTCGGAGCATCCTCCCAACGCATCTGCGTTGCCCGGAATGCAAAGCCTCCCGCGACAATTCCCAAAATAATTAAGATCAGAAGCACTACGCAGCACGGTCCCCAAATTGCGATCCAAAGCGCGATACTCAGAGCGTATTTTCGACCCCGGGGAACCAATATGCAGACGAGGAATGCGACCGATCCCAACACCAGAAAAAAGAATACGATCAACGCCGCGAGCAAAGGGAACATGCCGCCATTCTTTCCCGAAATCGGGACGCAGTCAATCGGCATCCATCGGTCGACAGATTGCGTTCAAACGCAACGCAACTGGCGTGTCTGCTCCTATACTGATGCCGGACGCGCGAAAGTCTGGGGCGCGTCGGAGTTTGCGAGATAAGCACGATGGTCGAGACCCGCATCAAACCGTATGACCAGCAGGTTGCCGAGAGAGAGGCGCGCGAGCAGCAGAAGCGCGCATTCCGGCGCAATCAGGTCTTCGGATTGGTGATTCTCGCCGGCGCGATCTGTTTGTGGTGGTTGCTGCACACCAATCCGAATTGGATATTTCCCGCAGGGTGGTGGCGGTGGTAACGATTGCATCGAGCAGCCCTTTGGACGAAGGTGCTGCGGGCGCACGACATGCGCGGACCCCGAATGCTTTGGGCGGGAGTCGGCTGCCGCTCGTCGTGCTCATCCTTGGGCCGACAGGGAGCGGGAAGACGGCCCTCTCGCTGGCGCTGGCAGAGCGCTTCAATGGCGAGATTGTGAGTTGTGACTCGGTGGCCGTGTATCGCGGCATGGAACTGGGCACGGCCAAGCCCTCGCGCGAGGAGCGGGCACGGGTGCCGCACCATCTGATCGATGTGGCCGATCCAGATGAGCCGTTCACCGCGGGCGCGTACTCCCGCCTCGCCCGCGACCTGCTCCAAAGGATCGGAGTGCGCGAGCACCACATGCCGATTGTGACCGGCGGGACAGGGCTGTATCTGCGGGCGCTGACAGAAGGGTTGTTTGCCGGGCCGGCTCGCCAGGAGCAGTTACGAGCGAGGCTCGGCTCCAAAGCGCAAGAGCGCGGGAGCGCCTGGCTGCACCGACTGCTGCGAAAGCTGGATCCGGCGACCGCCGAGCGGATTCACGCGAACGACACGGCCAAGCTGATTCGCGCGATTGAGGTGTGCCTGGCGGCGCAAAAACCGATGTCGGAAGTGATGAGACGCGATCCGCTCATTGGGTTTCGGATGCTGCGCATCGGGCTGAATCCGCCGCGGGCTCAACTTTATGACCGCCTGAACCAGCGCTGCGCCGCGATGTTTGCCGTGGGACTTATCGAGGAGACGCGTGGATTGCTTGCGCGTTATGGGCGGGTGAAGGCGCTCGACTCGCTTGGCTATCGACAAGCGTGCGCTGTGCTCGACGGGACTTTGAGCGAGGAGGCAGCGATCGCGGCGGCGCAGCAGGGACACCGCAATTACGCGAAGCGGCAGATGACGTGGTTTCGGCGCGAGCCGGAGGTGCATTGGATCGAGCGGTTCGGGGATGAGGCGGAGACGATGCGAGAAGCCGAGGCACTGGTTCAAGAAGCTCTGCCTACGTCCCGGTGAAGCCGCAGGTCACCGTGCTGAATCTAATCCAGAGTAGGCCCAATTTAGACTAAACATGGAAATGCGGCGCTTGCGCGGCAGACGCCGGAATGGAGCTTCCCTTGCCTGATACGAATGCAGAGACGATTTACGACGTGGCAGTGATTGGTGGCGGCCCGGCGGGATATACGGCGGCGATTCGCGGCGCGGAGTACGGGCTGAAAGTGGCGCTGATTGATGCGAGCCCCAAGCTGGGCGGAACGTGTCTGCACGTGGGCTGCATTCCCACCAAGGCGCTACTGTTTAACGCGGAGCTGTGGGACTACTTGAAGGAAGCCGAGGAGTTTGGCATCAAGGGCGTCGAGACGCGGACGCTGGACTGGGCCGCGGTGCTGGCGCGCAAGAGCGCGATTATCGCGAAGCACGTGAAGGGCCTTGAGTTCCTGATGAAGAAGCACAAGATCACCGTGATTCCTGGTTTTGGACGGCTGACTGGACCTGCGCAAAACGGCGTACACACGGTCGAAGTGGAAGCGAACGGCCAGAAGAGCCCCGTGAAGGCGAAAAACGTAATGATCGCGACCGGGTCCGAAGCGAAGCTGCTGCCGGGATTGAAGGCGGACGAGAGCATCCTGACCAACATCGAGATTCTGAGCCTGAGCGCGCCGCCCAAGTCGCTGATCGTGATCGGCGCGGGCGCGGTGGGCGTGGAGTTTGCGTCGATCTTCCGCAGCTTCGGCAGCGAGGTGACGATTCTGGAGTTCTTGCCGCGCATGGTTCCGGTGGAGGACGAGGAGATTTCGAAGGAACTGGCGCGAGTCTTCCGCAAGCGCGGCATCGACTCTAACATGGGCGCGAAAGTGGACAAGGTGGAGAAGACCGCCTCGGGCGTGAAGGTGAGCTACACCGACGCGAATGGCCAGCCGCAAGTGAAAGAGGCCGAGAAGGTGTTGGTGGCGGTGGGGCGTGGGCCGCTGACGAACGGCATCGGCCTGGAAAAAACCAAGGTCGAGTTGGAACGCGGAGCCGTGAAAGTGAATGAGGCGCAGGAGACGGCGGAGCCGGGCGTGTTTGCCATCGGCGACATTGTGGCGGGGCTGCCGCAACTGGCGCACGTGGGTGCGATGAGCGGCATGGTGGCGATGGCGAAGATCGCGGGGCGCAAATTCCGTCCTGTCCGACGCGATCGCATTCCGAGCTGCACGTATACCGAGCCGCAGATCGGCAGCGCGGGGTTGACAGAAGCGCAGGCCAAAGAAAAGGGCCACGAAATCAAGGTGGGCAAATTCCCATTTGCGGGCAACTCCAAGGCGACCATCGTGGACAGCCACGACGGCTTTGTGAAGGTGGTTGCCGATGCCAAGTACGGCGAGATTCTGGGCGTGCATATCATCGGACCGCAGGCCACGGAGCTGATTGCCGAAGCGGTTGCTGTGATGGAGCTCGAAGGCACGGTGGACGAGCTGATGTTCACCATCCACGCGCATCCCACGCTGAGCGAAGCCATGCTGGACGGCTACGGCGCTGTGGAGGGGATGGCGATTAACGCGTGAGGCAGCGAGATCGCCGTGCTGCGCGCCTGGGTTGGCAAGTCAGTGATCCGCTATTTCGCGGTTGGTTAGGGGGCTGGAGATGATGGGTCAGTCTTTATCCTGGTCATCTGTTCGGCGATGGCGCGCCACTCGCCGTTTCGCATGACGGCGACCCATGTGCACTTGGTATCAAGGTTGTCACCGAAGCGGTCGACGATGATTGCGGTGTCACCATAAACGCGAATCGTGTCGTGGACGATGTTGAATGGGGGCATGTTGGCTTTCACGATCAGGTCGATAAACTCGCCCCTGTCGAGGGTCTTCCCGTTGCTAAAAGTCACCAGGAACCCCTCGTCAAGAATGTGCTCGAGCGCGGTTCGATCTTTGGCCACTTCGGCGTCAGCCCATTCTTTGTCGAACGCGCGGATCTGATCTTCGGCGGAGGGTACATTCGCTTGCTGTGCCCTTGCTGCGGGCGAAACCGCGAGAATAGCCAGGAGTACCGTTACTACCACGCATGTTCCGGCCATGGTTTTCTCCGCTTCCATCTTGATGTTGAACCGAGAGTGCTACAACTCCATCGACTGCATCCCGACAAGTGCCGTGGATTTGGCAATGAAGTCGGCGAGCGGCATGGAGCCCTGGTCGCCTTTGCCGCGGGTGCGGACGCTGACTGATCCAGCGCCTTCTTCCTTATCGCCGAAGACGAGAATGTAGGGCACCTTCTGGTTGGCGAAGTCGCGGATCTTGGCGTTCATCTTCTCATTGCGAACGTCGGTCTCGACGCGGAAGCCCGCGTCCTTGAGCGCGGCTTCGACCTTGGCTGCATAGGCCGTGTGCTTTTCGCTGATGGGCACCAGGCCGATCTGCACCGGCGCGAGCCATAGCGGGAACGCTCCTGCGTAGTGCTCAATAAGCACGCCGAAGAATCTTTCAACCGATCCGAAGAGCGCGCGATGCACCATCACGGGCTGATGGCGCTCGCCGTCTTCGCCGACGTACTCGAGCTCGAAGCGCGCGGGAAGGTTGAAATCGAATTGCACCGTCGAAAGCTGCCAGAGGCGGCCGAGAACGTCGACGAGCTTGATGTCGATCTTGGGGCCGTAGAAGGCGGCTTCGCCGGGAAAAGTTTTGAACGTGAGGCCGCGATCGGTGAGGACTTTCTTCAGCGCGCCTTCAGCATTCGCCCAATTCTCCGCAGTGCCGAAGAAATCGCCGCCCTTGAGCGGGTCGCGCGTGGAGAGCTCAACACGATACTCCTTGAATCCGAAAGTCTTGAGCACGGCCTCGGCAAAGTCTAGGCACGCGATGACTTCGCCTTCAATCTGCTGCGGCGTGCAGAAAATGTGCGCGTCGTCTTGAGTAAATCCACGCACGCGCAGCAGGCCATGCATGGTTCCGGAACGCTCGTAGCGGTAGACATTGCCGAATTCGGCGTAGCGCTGCGGCAAGTCGCGGTAACTCTTGGGCGAGTTTTTGTAAATGAGAATGTGGCCGGGACAGTTCATCGGCTTCAGCCGGTACTCGGCGTCGTCCAGCTTCATCGGTGGAAACATGTCCTTGGAGTAAACGCCGTCGTGGCCTGAGACCTTCCAAAGGTCGCGGCGCATCACGTGCGGCGTGTAGACGAGCAGGTAGCCGCGGCGCAGGCACTCGTCGCGCATCCAGTCTTCCATCAGCTTGCGGATGACGGCGCCCTTGGGATGCCAGAAGATGAGGCCGGCGCCGGCGAGTTCCTGAATGCTGAAGAGATCTAATTGTTTTCCTAAAACGCGATGATCGCGGCGCGCGGCTTCTTCCAGGCGCGCGAAGTGCTCGTCAAGATCTTTCTTCGAGAAGAAGGCCGTGCCGTAGACGCGCTGTAGTTGCGGATTCTTTTCGTCGCCGAGCCAGTAGGCGCCGGCGAGGCTGGTGACCTTGAAAGCCTTGACGCGGCCCGTGGAGGGCACGTGCGGACCGCGGCAGAAGTCGATGAATGTGCCGTTGCGATAAAAGCTGACTTCCGAGCCGGGTGCGGTGAACTTCGTGACGAAGTGCGTCTTCATGAAGTCGCCGTCGCGCTCAAAGCCTTCCAGGCTCTTATCTCTTGGAGCAAATTCGTGGACAAATGAGTCGTTGCGTGCGACGACCTCGGCCATTTTGGTTTCGATTGCGGCGAGGTCTTCCGGCGTGAAGGGCTTCTCGCGGTAGAAGTCGTAGAAGAAGCCGGAGTCAGTGGCAGGGCCGTGGCCGAGCTTGGTTTCAGGGAAAAGCTCAAGGACGGCCGTGGCCAGCACGTGCGCGGCGGAGTGGCGCAGAACTTTGAGCGCGTCGGGATCCTTCTCGGTGACGAGCTCAAGCTTGATGTCGAAGGCGAGCGGCGCAGAGAGATCGACCATGCGCGGCGCGGCGGCGTCTTCGGCGGCGTACATTGAGGCTTCTTCCGACTGGCCGTCGGGGGCGGACTTTTGGTCGGCGCTCGTGGCGACCAAGATGGGCGTGAGGCGTGCGGCGACGCTGGCTGCGGCCAGGCGCGGCGAGATGGAGTTGGCAATGTCGAGAGGCGTTGTGCCGGAGGGCACTTCGCGGATAGACCCGTCGGGTAGGTGTACGGCGATCGTGTTCGTGCTCATGTTTGTGATCGAAACCTTTTGGCGGCCGCGGGATAAGAAAAAATGCGGCCAACGTTTGAGGATAGAAGGTTGCGGGTGCGAAGTCGAGCAAAGATGAGCGGAGTTGGCGGAGTTAGCGCATCAGCGAGACCTTGCGAGACTGAGGTCTGAGGTGTCCCACCCTTAGCGCATGAAGCCGAGCTCAGGATGAGGCACCCCAGCTTTCGGTTTCCACCCCATTTGCGAGAAGTTGAGTCTTGAGTGGGCAACTGTTCAGAAGAGGGGTAAAAAAACGCAAAAAGCCGGGAAGGCCTCTGGCTTTCACCAGAAGCGCTCCCAGCTCTTTGCTGTTTCGAGCTAGATTCTGCCGGAATCCGGCTAATCAGGTTTAGAGAGGCTGAACGTCGGCAGCCTGCCAGCCTTTGGGGCCCTTCACGACGTTAAATTGCACGGCTTGACCCTCTTGCAGACTCTTGAAACCACTCGAGTTGATTGCAGAGTAGTGCACGAAGACATCTTCGCCGTTCTGGCGCGAAATAAAGCCAAAACCTTTCGCGTCATTGAACCACTTCACAGTACCTTGTTCCATAACTTGTTCGTATTTCCTGGGATTGGATTGCGCTGGATGAATCGGAGCGACCACTGGCAGAATCTTGCTTGGTTGGGCGAGTGCTGCTCACGCCCGAATCGGTTCTAACGCTGACCACAGTGTATCATCAACGTCAAAAAAAGCATGCAGGAAATATGCGGCTTAGGTGTGAGACGCTTTTTCAGTTCTGAAGCTATTGATTCATAATGGCTTAGCACGGGATATAAGTTTGCGATCGTGACCTGTGATAAGGTGAGGGGTCGCGATGTCGCACGATCCTTTCCTCTCGTTGCTGGCCCACGCCGCCGAAGTCCTGGAGGCGGAGTTTGGCTCCCTGCCAAAGTTCGAGCCGCAACCGGGCGCGAGCGCGGAGGCCATGGCGCAGGTTCTCGAGGAGGCCGCGCATCGGCTGGGCGATAACTATCCTTATTTCCATCCTTTGTATGCCGGGCAGATGCTGAAACCGCCGCATCCGGTAGCGCGGGCGGCGTATGCCCTGGCGATGAAGATCAATCCCAACAACCACGCGCGCGATGGGGGACGGGCGAGCTCGGAGATGGAGATTGAAGCCGTAGGCGAGATCGCGCAGATGTTCGGATACGCGGGAGATGAGAAAGCGGGAGGGCAAGGTTCCTATTTGGGCCATCTCACCTCGAGTGGAACGATCGCAAATCTTGAGGGCCTATGGGTGGCGGGACAACTGGCTCCGGGAAAGAGGATTGTTGCGTCGGGGCAGGCGCACTACACACATGGCCGCATCTCCGCGGTTCTGAAGCTGGGTTTTGGCGCGATCGCGGCGGACGCGCGAGGACGCATGGACTTGGAAGCGCTCGAGGCCGAACTGCGCAAGGGAGATGTGGGGACGGTGGTGGCGACCATGGGAACAACGTCCATGGGCGCCGTCGATCCGCTGCCGGAGATTCTTGCACTGCGCGAGCGCTATGGGTTTCGCGTGCACGCCGATGGGGCCTATGGCGGCTACTTCCGGCTGATTCCCGATGCGTTCGACGAACCGGCGCGGCGCGCCTTCGCGGCCATCGACCAGGTCGACTCGATTGTGGTCGATCCCCACAAGCATGGATTGCAGCCATATGGCTGCGGGTGCGTTCTGTTTCGCGACCGGGCGATCGAACGGTTTTATAAGCACGACTCGCCGGCGACCTATTTTACGGCGAAGGAGCTCCTGCATCTGGGCGAAATCAGCTTGGAGTGTTCACGGGCCGGAGCAGGGGCTGTGGCGCTGTGGGCGACGCAGCGGCTGTTGCCGCTGACCAACGATGGAGCATTTGCCGAGGGGCTGCGGCGCGGGCGGCGGGCGGCGCTCGAACTGGACAGGAGAGTGCGCGGGGACAAGCGGTTCGCGGCGCTGGCTGCTGGCGCGCCGGATTTGGACATTGTGGTGTGGGCGCTGGCATCGGCATTGCATGCAGCGAACTCCGGAGAAGCTTCGAAGCAGGCCCACGAGCTTTTCGATGCGTGCGCCGAGCGAGGGTTGCATCTGGCTTTAGTACAATTGCCGGGATCGTGGTTTGGGGCTCGCAAGCCTGCGCAGAATGAGGCCGAAGCCTTGACCTGCCTGCGCTCTGTGCTGATGAAGCCGGAGCACGAGACGTGGATAGGCGAGATTTGGGAACGGCTTAGCGCGGCCTGCGCAGAAGTGGTGACTGGGTAAGAAAGCTTCATTGGATTGGTTGTTTGAGCGGAAAAGAAAACGTTGTCAAAAGGCGGTTCTCGGTTCATAGTTCGTAGTTCACAGTTTGCAATTCAGCGCGAGGTTGAAGAGTATGCACGATGCGAAGGTATTTCGTTCCATGCACAAGGAGCGGTTCGGGGCCGAGCCCAGGGTTTTTGTCGGGCCGGGGCGCGTGAACCTGATTGGCGAACACACCGATTACGCCGAGGGCTTTGTGATGCCGGCGGCGATCAACTTTGCCACGTTGGCGGGGATTTCGCCGCGCACGGACGGCAAGATCGCAATCTACTCAGAGAACCTGGGCGAGGAAAAAGTTTTTGACGGGGTGCAGTCGGCGCGGATCCAGCACTGGACCGACTACCCGATGGGCGTCACGGCGATTCTTGCAAGCGAGGGCCACAAGATCCCCGGGTTTAATTTGAGCATCTGGTCCGATGTGCCGCTGGCTTCGGGGTTATCGAGCTCGGCGGCTCTGGAAGTGGCCACAGCGCTGGCGGTTTTGTCGCTGGTGGGCGCGAGTTATCCGGGCCCAGTGCTGGCGCGGCTGTGCCAGAGAGCGGAAAACGAGTTTGTGGGCGCGAACTGCGGGATTATGGACCAGTTCATCAGCCTCAACGCTGAAAAGGATCACGCGCTGCTGCTGGACTGCCGCGATTTGAGTTTCAAGCTGGCGCCGATTCCGGACCACGTGGCGCTGGTGATTGCCAATACGATGGTCAAACACTCGGTCGCAGGCGGCGATTATCCCACGCGCCGGCGCGAGTCGGAAGCAGCATGCGCGGTGATCGCCAGCCACAAGCCGGGGGTGAAATTTCTGCGCGACTGCACGCTCGAAGATCTGGAAAAGTGGCGCGGCGAGATGGAGCCCAAGAGCTACCTGCGCGCCAAGCACGTGATCAGCGAGAACCTGCGTACGGTGGCGGCCTGCGAAGCACTGCTGAAGGGCAACATGAAGGAGCTGGGACGGCTGATGGGCGAGGCGCACCGCAGCTACAGCCAGGATTTTGAAGGCAGCTGCGTGGAGGCCGATGCAATGGTGGCGCTGGCCCAGGATTTGCCCGGCCTGATTGGGGCGCGGCTGACGGGCGGAGGCTTTGGCGGCTGCACTATCAACTTGGTAGAGCAGACCGAGGCCCTGGCATTTGCTGAAGCGCTGGGCGCGCGCTACGCGGAGCAGACGGGGATCGTTCCGCAGATTCACGTGTGCCATGCCTCGGGCGGGGCGCACGGACTGGCGTAGCGAGACGGCGAGAATCGTGGTTCGTGAACCGTGGCTACCGAGCCGGCGGACACCCAACCTAAAATTCGCCGGAGTGCATCGAACTTTAGGAAGAGGTACGCTGCGCGAGGCGACCCGTTTTGGGATCGAGAACCCGGTATCTTGTCTGTCCCACAAATTAACCATTACCAGCCCGGTTCGGAATCTTGCCGGAGACGGGTTCCTTGTTAAACTTGGGAAGTATTTCCCCGATGAAGGCATTGGGGAGTCGTGTACGGAGGCCCGACAGGCCGAATATTTTGGGGGCTGAAGCGGCACGAAAAAGAAAACGTATATGGAATCTACAACCTCGAAACCCTTTTTTTCCGAAACACTTCCCGATAACGGCCTGGTGGCCTACTTTTCGATGGAGATCGCCATCCAGCCATCGATGCCGACCTACTCAGGCGGCCTGGGCATGTTGGCCGGAGACACGCTGCGCTCGGCAGCCGACCTGGGCGTGCCGCTGGCGGCGTTTACCCTGGTGCATCGCAAAGGGTACTTCGAGCAGCATTTGAGCCCGACGGGCGTGCAGAGCGAGGAAGTGCAGCCTTGGAACCCGGCGGACTTTTGCACGGAAGAAACGGCGCGAGTCACGGTGCAGGTGGAAGGCCGAGTGGTGATGGTGCGCGCGTGGCGCTATGACATGCGCGGGCAGTCGGGCCATGTGGTGCCGATTTATTTGCTCGACACCGATCTCGACGAGAATTCGGGATGGGACCGTGGATTGACGGACCACCTGTACGGCGGGGATACGAATTACCGGTTGCAGCAGGAGATCGTGCTGGGGATGGGCGGCGTGCGCATGGCCCATGCGCTGGGCTTGCGCGTGAACGTGTACCACATGAACGAAGGACACGCGGCGCTGCTGACGCTGGCACTGCTCGAGAGCGAACTGGGCGGAGGGCCGCAGAACGGGGCCACCGAGACAGATATCGAGCAAGTGCGGCGGAAATGCGTGTTCACCACGCACACGCCGGTGCCCGCGGGGCACGACCGCTTCTCAACCGAGCAGGCGATTCGCATTCTGGGCGGCGATCGGACGGCGCGGCTTGAAAAGCTGGGATGCTTCCGCGACGGATTGCTGAACATGACGTTGCTGGCGTTGCGCTTTTCGCGCCATGCGAACGCCGTGGCCATGCAGCATGGCAAGGTGTCGCAGGCCATGTTTCCGGAATTCAAAATCGACTCCATCACCAACGGCGTCCACGCGCCCACGTGGATCTCGGAGCCGGTCGCGCGCATGCTGGACGAGCAAGTGCCCGCGTGGCGGCGCGACAACCTCTATTTGCGCAACACCATCGATGTGCCCGAGGCGGCGATGCTGGCGGCGCACGACCGCGCCAAGGAAGAGTTGCTGGCCGAGGTGGGAGCGCGGACGGGATGGGTACTCGATCCCAAGGTGCTGACCCTGGGCTTTGCGCGACGCGCGGCGACCTACAAGCGGGCCACGTTGCTGTTCAGCGATCCCGAACGGCTGAAGGAGATTGCGGCCCAGGCCGGCGGATTGCAGATTCTCTATGCCGGCAAAGCGCATCCCCAGGACGAGCCGGGCAAGGCGCTGATCCAGCAGGTGGTGGAGGAAGCAGCCAAGCTCTCGAATGACAAGCTGCGGATTATCTATCTCGAAAACTACGCGTGGGACTTGGGTGCGCGGCTGACGGCGGGCGTGGATGTGTGGGTGAATACGCCGCGGCGTCCGTATGAAGCATCGGGCACCAGCGGCATGAAGGCGGCCATGAACGGCGTGCCCAGCCTGTCGATTCTGGATGGATGGTGGATCGAGGGTTGCATTGAAGGCTTCACAGGATGGGCGATTGAAGACGGCGCCAACGATGCGGAAGAGGCGCACTCGCTCTACACCAAGTTGGAGACGGCGGTGGTTCCGCTGTACCGCGACGCGCAGGACAAGTGGGCGCGGCTGATGCGGACGACGCTGGCCTACAACGGCTCGTACTTCAACACCAATCGCATGGTGAAGCAGTATGTACGCAACGCGTACTACCCGGAAAAGCTGCTTGAGACGGCGAAGGTAGAAGAAGGGCAGTTCGCAGTTCAGAGTTCGTAGTTCACGGTGAAGAAGTGAGTGAGTGAAATAAGTGAACGGCGGCCGTTGGCTGCCGTTTTCATTTTTGCTACTCCCGACCTCCCACTCCCTACAGCTTTTGGCGCAGGTACTCGAACATCACGTAGCCGATGAGAGCGCTGACGAGAGCGATGAGGAAGTTTATGGGCGTCACGATGTCGTGGAGGGCAAAGGCCAGGGTTTTACCCTGACCGTTGACGCCGGTGAACTCGCCCATGAGCAGGTTCGAGTAAAAGAGAAAGACGATAAAGGCGACTTCGACGATCACCCGCCAAACGGGCTTGAAATGGGGTGGGGGAGTGAGCGGCGACATAGTGCGATGATAATGGCGGAGATGCGAGCGGCCAAGCGAAATCGAACGCGCCGTCGGGCCGCGCCGATGAAAGCGCGAGCGCCTATAATCGACCTGTTGTGATTGCGAAAATTCAAGTGCGATGGTGGCAGATGCGGCGGCTTACGGCGGGCGCGATGCTGGCGGTTTTGTGTGTGCTGGCGGCTTTAGCGCAGGCCCAGCCGGGTGGCGATGGCGGGACGCGGTCTTCCGGCGGCGGACGCGTGCTGCTGGTGCTGCCCTTTGACAATCGCACGGGGCAGCCGAGCCTGGAGTGGATGCGCGAAGCGGCGGCGGAGATTTTGAGCATGCGCTTCGCTTCGGCGGGATTCCAGCCGACCAGCCGCGCGGACCGCGTGTATGCGCTGGACCATCTGGGACTACCGCAGGGGTTTCAGCCCTCGCGGGCGAGCGCGTTGAAGCTGGCGCAGACGCTGGACGCGGATTCGATTGTGGTGGGCAGCTACACCACCGAAGGAACCAGCATTGTGGCCCAGGCGTCGCTGGTGGATGTAACGAACCTGCGCATGCTGCCGGCGGTGAGCGTGCGCGGAGAGATGCGCGACATGATGGGCGTCTTCAGCGCCCTGGCGTGGCAACTGACGCGGGAACTCGATCCCACATTCAGCGGGTCCGAGGAGACGTTTGTCGCTGCGGGCAGAGAGATCCGGCTGGATGCATTCGAACAGTACATTCGCGGCATCACGGAGCCGGACCAGGCGGAACGGCAGCGCCACCTGGAACAGGCAGTGAAATTGAGCCCGGGGTTCGGTCCGGCGTGGATGGCTCTGGGCCGCGAGGATTACAACCAGCAGCAATACACGGAAGCGGCCGAGGCTTTTGCGAAGGTGGATCATGGCGGCGCGGATGGGCTTGAAGCTGGCTTCTATCGAGGGCTTTCGCTGCTGTTTTCAGGCGAATACGCGCCCGCGGCAGAGGCGTTTGCCGACGTGGCGCTGGTGCTGCCGCTGGCCGAGGTCGTGAACAACGAGGGCGTGGCCTTGAGCCGGCAGGGGAAAGACGGCACGACGCTGTTTATTCAGGCGGCTGCTGCCGATCCCAATGCGGCGGACTACCACTTCAACCTTGCGCTGAGCCTGAAGCGGCATGGGAATGTGCCGGGGGCGATCAACGAATTGGCGCAGTGCCTGAAGTTGCGGCCGGGCGACAGCGAGGCACAGGCATTGCAGACGGCGTGGAAAACTCCGGCAGGTGCCGCGGCTAGCTCTGACCCGCTGGAGCGAATTGTGCGCAGCTTTGACGCCGCAGCCTTTAAACAGGCAGCGGCGGTGATGGACGAGATGAATGCCGGGCGGCTGGAGGCGCTGGCACCGCGCGATCGGGCGCAGGCGCTGTGCACACAGGCGAAGGGATATCTCGACCGCGGCCTGCTGCTCGAGGCGGAGCGGTTGTACCAGGCGGCGGTGGCCGCGGATGGAAAGAGCGCCGAGGCGCACGCCGGTCTGGCGGAGGTGCGCGAGCGCAGCGGCGACGTGGATGCGGCGCGCAAAGAGGCGCAGACATCGCTGACGCTGGGGCCCTCAGCGAATGCGTACCTGGTGCTGGCGCAACTGGATTTGACTGCCGGCAACCTGGGCACAGCCAATACCGACGCCAATAATGCGCTGAAGCTGGAGCCGTCGAACCGGACGGCGCAGGACATTCTGCGGCAGATTGCGGCCAGGACGGGACAGAGGTAGCCAGTAAGTTGGCCGGGGAAAGAGGCGAGCCATGGGGCAAACGGTGAAGAAGAGTTGGACCAGCGCCGGGCTGCTTGCGGCAGGAGTGTATGGCCGCGTGGGCTGGGCTGGGCTATTTCGAGCTGTTGCGTGCCGGCGCGCGCGCAGCAGCCGGTTGTCGACGAACTGGTTTTGCACGACACCATTCAGCCGGTAAGTGCGGATGAAGTGACGAGGGCGCTCGACCGTGCCAACTCCGATGGCGCGCAGGCGCTGCTGATCGATCTCGATACGCCGGGGGGCTTGCTGGACTCGATGCGCACCATGGTGGGTGCCATTCTGCGCTCGCGCGTGCCAGTGATTGTGTACGTGGCTCCATCGGGATCGCGCGCAGGCTCAGCTGGGTTCTTCCTGCTGGAGTCGGCCGACGTGGCGGCGATGGCGCCGGCCACTGAAGCGGGCGCGGCGCACGTGGTCTTCGAAGGGGGCAAGCCCGACGACGTGGAGATGCAGAAGGTGGAGAACGATGCCGAAGCCTTCATGAGGTCGTATGTGACCAAGCGCGGACGCAGCGCAGATGCAGCGCAGGCCGCGGAGCAATCGTCGCACTCCTACACGGCCGATGAGGCGCTGAACCTGCACCTGATCGATTTGATCGCGAATAGCGATGCCGACCTGCTGAAGTCGCTGGACGGGCGCAAGGTAACACGCATGGACGGCTCGACCGTGATCCTGCATGTGGCCGGCGCGCGCATTGTGACCATTCAACCCACACTGCGCGATGAACTGCTGGGCTGGCTGGTGAATCCCAACATCGCGCTGCTGTTTCTGGTGTGCGGAGCGCTGCTGATCTATCTGGAATTCAACAGCCCGGGCACGATTGTGCCGGGCGCGTTGGGCACCCTGATGGTGCTGCTGGCGGTGTTTGCGCTGGATCTGCTGCCGATTCGCTATACCGCGGTTTTGCTGCTGCTGGCGGCGATCGTGTTGCTGATTCTGGAGGCGAAGGTGGGCGGGCACGGAGCGTTGGCCATTGCGGGCATTTTGTGCCTGACCTTCGGCACCCTGACGCTGGTGGCTGCGCCGGTGCCGGAGATGAACATCAGCCCGTGGGTGGCGATCAGTGTGAGCGTGGCGTTTGGCGGGATCACATGGTTTCTGGTGCGGCTGGCGGTACGGGCCCGCAAGCGCAAGGC
This sequence comes from uncultured Acidobacteriota bacterium, assembly GCA_963786565.1. Lineage (GTDB taxonomy): Bacteria > Acidobacteriota > Terriglobia > Terriglobales > Acidobacteriaceae > Telmatobacter. The sequence continues at coordinate 37,645 of CAWAZR010000004.1, forward strand.
ACGGATCGGCGCGGATGCCCTGGTAGGTTCACCGGCAACTGCGATGGAAGCCCTTGCCCCGCAGGGACATGTGCTGGTGGAGGGCGAGATATGGCAGGCCGAGGCGAAGGCGCCGGTGGCTGTTGGGACCAAGTTGCGCGTGGTGGGGCACGAACATTTGCTGCTGCGCGTGGAACCGGAAGTGGAGCAAGTCAGTAAGGTGACGAGTTAGCAAGGCAGCAGGGATTTCAAGCGCGCGTGCGGCGTTGGAGTAGAATTCCTGCTGAGTGAGGAAAGGAATGTTCCATGTCCATCGGTGATCTCTCTCTTCCCGTGCTGATTATTATTGCGATTGTTGTCCTCTACCTGCTGAACTCAATCAAAATCCTGCGCGAGTACGAGCGCGGCGTCATCTTCCGCCTGGGCCGCGTTTTGGGAGCGCCCAAGGGCCCCGGCATCATCCTGGTTTTTCGGCCCATCGATCAGATGGTGCGCCTCAGCCTGCGGCAGGAGGTACTTGAGGTTCCGGCGCAGGACATCATCACCCGCGACAACGTTACGCTGAAGGTGAATGCAGTGGTGACGATGTACGTGGTGAACCCCAACGACGCCGCGATCAAGGTGGCCAATTATGTTTATCAGACCTCGCAATTCGCGCAGACCACACTGCGTTCGGTTCTGGGCGAAGTCGAACTGGACGAACTTCTGAGTCATCGCGACAAGCTCAATTTGCGCATTCAAGGCATTATCGATCAGCGCACGGAGCCGTTCGGGGTGAAAGTGGTCAGCGTAGAAGTGAAGCAGGTGGACCTGCCCGAGCAGATGCTGCGCGCCATCGCCAAACAGGCGGAGGCGGAGCGCGAAAAGCGGTCGAAGATCATTCATGCCGAGGGCGAATTTGCCGCCGCGCAAAAGCTGGTGGACGCGGCCGCGCTGATGGCCACGCAGCCAATGACGCTCCAGTTGCGCTACCTGCAAACCCTGGCCGACATCGGAGTGGAGAAGAACACCACAATCGTTTTCCCGCTGCCCATTGAGTTCATGACGCTGTTGAACAAGCTGGCCGGCACGGAAAACAAGGATGGGAAGGCAAGCTGAGAACTAGCTCTTAGCTGAGAGCTGCCTTTATGCGCGGATACTTCGACGAAGATGAACCGGAGCCTAAACGGCCGCGAGGCGATACCGAGCTGACACTCGGCGCGGGCGCGCTGCTCGGTCTTGCTTTTGCGCTGTTGCTTGTCTGCGGGCTGTGCTTTGGAGTGGGATACGCCGTGGGGCATCACACTACCACGCCGTCGACGGCAGCCAACGGGCCCACTCCTAGCCCCGACCAGGAGCCGCTTCAAGGCAACGGCTCCATTCCCAAGCCCTCGGCTGCGGACCAAACGGCGCCGCCGACGCCGCAGACCGAGGATCCCCCTACTACGCCTGACGCGAACACGAACCCTAATGCGGCGCAACCGAGTCCGGGTGCGAGCCAGCAAGGCCCTAACGGGCAAAGTGGACCGGGACAGGGAGCAGGAACGTCCGGTCCGGTGCAACCGGTGCGGCCCGCGTTGCCGGCGGGAAGCAACACGACCCCAGCCACACAGCCGGCGCCCAACGTGCGTGCGGCTTTGCCGCCTCCGGCGCAGTTGATGGTGCAGATTGCCGCAGTGGCGAATCCCGAGGATGCCAACGTACTGGTCGCGGCGCTGCGCAAGCGCGGCTACCCGGTAATAGCAACCCGCGAACCTGCTGATGGACTGATCCATGTGAGGATCGGGCCCTTCAGCAGCCACGACGAGGCCAACCGCTGGCGCGACAAGTTGCTCGGCGACGGGTACAACGCGGTCGTGCAGCCGTAAAACAGTTTTCAGTGATCAGTTGTCAGTGGTCAGCGGGTTCGTGCGGGGTTGAGGCGGGTGCTGACCTGAGACACGCGAGCCGGCAAGATCGCTATCCACGCATCCACTTGGGCAGCCCCGAGGCGATCGCGGCGCGGACGGCTTCGGATAGGTCGTCGCGTGTGGCGTAATCGGCGGGATTGAGCGGCGCGTGGAACACGACGTGCGCGACGCCGGGATGGATACGATTGCTGCCCCGGGGAATGATCTGCTCCGTTCCAAAAATCGAAACTGGAACGCAGGGTGCGCCGGAATCTTTCGCGAGATAGAACGCACCCTTTTTGAACGGCAACATGCGGCCGTCGAGCGAGCGCATGCCCTCAATAAATGTGGTGATGTGCAGCCCGCCGGCGAGGACGCGCTCCGCGTCGGCAACGGCTTCCTGCGCGCTTTCGGTGCTGCCGACGCGGTCGACCGGAATGAACTTGGCCAGCTTGAACGCGTAGCCGAGGATGGGCAGTTTCATGAGCGGGCGCTTGAGGAAGACCGAGGTGCGGCCCGGAAGATTGCAGATGAGCGCGGGCGCATCGAGATTGGAGACGTGGTTAGCCAGGAAGATGCAGGCGCGGCCAGCGGGAATGTTTTCGCGGCCCTCCAGCTTGATGTGAATGCCTGCGACTCGCATGGCGGTGCGCGCGATCCAGCGCCCTGTGACGTAGAGCGGCACGACGTTGCCGCTGAGAAGCGTGAAGGGAATGAGGACGAACGCCGCGGGAACGGCGAGTACAACGATAGTGACGAAGACGAGGAGAGAAACGAGCATGGGTTTCTATCTGGGTGTGCATTGAAAGTATCGCATCTGAGCGATTAATTGCGCATCCACTCCGGCAAGCCGGAGGCGATGGCGGCACGCACGGCTTGCGTGAGCTCTTCGCGGGTGGCGAAGACATTGGGATCAATGGGATCGTGGAAAATGACGTGCGCGACGCCGGGATGGATGCGCAGGCTGCCTTTGCGCAGCATGGTTTCCGTCCCATAAATCGAAACCGGGATGCAGAGCGCGCCCGAGGCCTTGGCAAGAAAGAAGGGTCCCTTCTTGAAGGGCAGCATGCGGCCGTCGGGCGAGCGCGTGCCTTCAACAAATGTGGTGATGTACGTGCCCTTGGCGAGCACGCGTTGCGCTTCAGTGACGCTGCGCTGCGCGTCGGCGCGGCTGCCGCTGCGGTCGACGGCAATGAATTCGCCCTGGCGGAAGCCGGTACCGATGATGGGTAAATTCATAAGTGACCGCTTCATGAAGGCCGAGGTGCGCCCGGGGATGAGCGAGATGAGCGCGGGCGGATCGAGATTGGAGACGTGGTTCGACATGAAGATGCAGGCGCGGTCGCGGGGGATTCGGTCGAGGCCTTCGGGTTGCAAGCGCACGCCGGCGATGCGGCAACTGGAGGAGAGCATGAAGCGCGTGGCCTTGTAGAGCGGCAGGACGTCGCCCGTGATCCAGCACCATGGAATAAAGAGGACAGCCGATGGAATGCCCCAAAAGACCATGTTGGCGAGAAAAAGCAGAGACCGGATCATGCGTGCCTATTGTCCTTACGCGCCGGTGGCGTGGAGATGCAGCTCGCGCAGACGCGCGGGAAGTTTAAGGTAGATGCCGTCGAAGCCGCCATTGGAGAGGATGGCGACGACGTCGCCGGAAACAAGTTGCGGCGCGAGCGCGGCGACGATCGAATCCGCGTTGGGATGAAGCTCGGCGGGCGTTCCGGCGTCGTTGAGGGCGCGGAGGATTTCTTCGGGATCGAGGCGCTCGGCTTCCGGAATGCGCTCCTGTTGGTAGACGCCGGCGAGAACGACACGATCGGCGAGACTGAGGCTCGCGACGAGTTGGTCGGCGAGAACTTTGCGGCGCAACGTGTTGGAGCGGGGTTCGAGCACAGCCCAGAGACGCGCCTGCGGATACACGGCGCGGAGCGCCCGGAGGGTTTCGCGAATGGCGGTGGGGTGGTGGGCGAAGTCCTCAATGAGCGTGATGCCGTCGATCTGGTCGCGCACCTCAAGGCGGCGCTTGACGCTTTTGAAGGTGGCGAGAGCGGCGGCGATTGATTCTTTCGGGATGCCCTGGCCGGCGGCAAGAGCTGCGGCGGCCGTGGCGTTCAGGACGTTATGCTCGCCGGCCATGTTCATGGTGAACCCCGCCCATGCGACGCCGTTGCGATCCACTTCCCACTGCGTTTGTCCGTCGACGTGGCGCAGATTGCGAACGCGCCAGTGGGCGGCGTCGGAAAAGCCGTAGCGCTCGACGCGGCAGAAGGCGCGGCTGACGCACTCGGTCACGTTTTCGCTGCCGTCGTAGGCGACGATGAGGCCGCGGCGCGGGACCAGATTGACGAGGCGCTTGAATGCGGTCTTCACGGCGTCGAGATTGGCGTAGATGTCAGCGTGGTCGAACTCGACGTGAGTGAGGATGAGCGCGTCGGGAAAGTAGTGAAGGAATTTGGGGCCTTTGTCGAAGAAGGCTGTGTCGTACTCATCGCCTTCGACGATGAAAGGACGCGTGGGACGCAACTGGAAGCTCGAATCGAAGTTTTCCGCAACGCCTCCGATGAGGAAGGAGGGCTCAAGCTCCGGATTTTCGCCCGCGGCGGTCTGCCCCCGTGAGGCCGTTTGATAAATCCACGCCAGCATGCTGGTCGTGGTGGTTTTGCCGTGGGTTCCGGCGACGACAAGCGGCGAACGGCCGGTGAGAAATTCTTCGCGCAGCAGCGCGGCCATGGAGGTGAAGGGAATGCGCTCGTCGAGGACGTACTCGATTTCAGGATTGCCGCGCGAAAGTGCGTTGCCGACAACCACGAGATCGGGCGCGGGTGAAAGGTTCGATTCTGCGTAAGGCTCGAGGATGGGAATGCCGAGCGAGCGGAGCAGATCGCTCATGGGCGGATAGGCGGCCTTGTCGGAGCCGGTGATGCGATGGCCTTCGAGCTGAAGCAGCCCGGCCAGCGAAGCCATGGCGGTGCCGCAGATGCCGATGAGATGAATGTGGCGCGGCGACGAAGTCACTGGGTCACCGCCGGCTCGAGAATTTTGAGTGTGGGTTCGTCGGCGAGAGAAAGCTCAGCGGCGACGCCAAAGGTGAGAGTGACGTTGCTGCGCGAAACGTGACCGGAGCGCAAGCCGACGGCTATGGGAATGTCGAGGCCGTCGAGAGCACTGAGAATCGCGCGATCGAGGAGATCGTGTGCAGCGCCAGCCGAAACACAATCGACCATTTCTCCGAAGATGATGCCGCAAACGCCCGCGAGCTTGCCCGCGGCGCGCAACTGCCACAACATGCGATCAATTTGGTAGGGCTTGACGCCTATGTCTTCGACAAAGAGGAGCTTGTTTTCTGTGGCGGGCTCCCACGGCGTGCCGAGCAGCGAGACGAGAATGCTCAGACAGCCGCCGTAGAGCGTACTTCGAACGTTTTTTTGCGCGGCGGACTTGAGGACGCGGAGGCCTTCGGCAGGCCCGACTGTGTAGGGCTCGCCGGCGAGCGCGGCGCGAAAGCTTTCCAAATGTATTCCGTCTGGAATATAAAAATCGGCGGCGAGCATAGGGCCGTGGAAGGCAGGAAGGTCCAACTCGTCGAGAAGATGGAGCTGAATGCCGGTGAGGTCGCTGTACGCAAAAAATGGTTTGGGATGGGCGGCGATGGTTGCGAGATCGAGTCCATCGAGAAGGTAATTCGAACCGTAACCGCCGCGGAGGGCCATGACGGCGCTGCAATCTGAATCGGAGAATGCGGCGTGGAAGTCGGCGAGGCGCTCGGCAGCAGTTCCAGCGAAGTAGAGCGGCCCGCGATGCAGAGCGTTGGGACCCGGCTTCGGCGTGAAGCCCAGAGATTGCAGAGCGGCGAGGCCGCGCTCGATGCGATCACGTTGCGCAGAAGACGCGGGGGCGACGATGCCGATGGTTGCGCCCGGTGCCACGGCCGGCGGTTTGATCAGGCTCGCCATGTCACCATGCCTCTCCGCTGGCGATGAGCGCAGCCGGCCCCGTGAGAAACAACTCCTGGCCAGGCCCGCCCCACGCTGTGGTTTGCGCGCCGCCGGGCGCGACCACGGTGAGCGGCGAAACGCAACGGCGCAGAGCCAGCGCGGCCGTGGCGGAAGCGGAACTGCCGGTGCCGGAGGAGGTAGTGGGTCCCACGCCACGCTCGAAGATGCGAATTTCGATTTCGTTCTCGCTCACAACGCGCACAAATTCCACGTTGGTCTGGTGGGGAAAATCGCGGTGGGTGCAGATTTCTGCGCCGATGGTTTGCCAGGATTTGCCGGCAACGGTGAAGGCCGCATTGTCGACCAGGATCACGAAATGAGGATTGCCGGTAACGACTTCAACGCCGATGATTTCAGCGCCGCTCGAGAGCTTAAGAGTGTGCGGCAGGAAGCGCGGCACGCCCATGCCGGTGGTGACGTCGACGGTAAACGCGTCGCCCAGGTGCACGCTATCGATGCGGCAGATACGCGGGCCGGCATCGGTAAGAATCTCGAGTTTTTCGCCGGTTTGCGAGCCGAGTGATTCGGCCATCCACGCAGCCACACAACGCGTGCCGTTGCCGCTGATTTCCGCGACTGATCCGTCGGCGTTGTGCAAGCGGATGCGGCCGGAGTTGGGACCGTTCCATGCAAAGAATTCAACGCCGTCGGCGCCGATGCCGGTGTTGCGCCGGCAAAGGCGGCGCGTGAGCTCGGCGCGATCGAGATCTCCGGCGGCGTCCTCTCGAACGATCAGAAAATCGTTGCCGCAGGCATGGGCCTTGGTAAAGGGAATCAAGCTTCCTCCCAAGCTGAATGATATAGGTGCAAGGTTTCTGGTGTCAGGTGAAGTGTTGAGGGATTCGATATTGGAATCCGTGCTCAGGTCAGCGGGCGCGGCTGCCGGCGTCGGGATTTGGAGAGTCCTTATCCGGGCTCGGGGCGTCGACAGCCGGGTTCGGAATGCTGAAAGCTGCATGGGTCGCGCGGCGAAATGCCGCTGTAGAGATATAGACCGTGACCGACGGCTGGTTCCTGGCGCTGAAACGGCCGGAGACGGTGAGCCCCTCGGGATGAGCCTCGACGGCGTGATCGACCTCGTCACTATCGAAGGCAACCACGATGACGGCATGACTGGCAGGCGCTTCCAATGCGGCGCGCCACAGGGCTAGATCGCTCTCGTTGATGGTTTGGCGCAGGGGAATGCCGGTGAACGCGACGATTTCAGGGTAAGTTGAGGTGTTCATCAACACGGTGCCGTGGGGAAAACTTTTGAGCAAGTCCTGGAGGAGCGGAGGAATGGCTTCATCGTAGGGCAGACGCGCCGCAAGGTTGGTGACGCTTTCCGCATAGACGATCGGTTCCTGTCGCAGCAGGCCCGTGACATTAATTCCCGCGAGAACAAAGAGGAAGACGAAGGCGAAATCGGGCAGGAGCTGTGCGATGCGGTTGCCCTGCCAGCGCGCGAGAACGCCGATAGCAAACTTCGCTGCGAAGCCGAGACCGAGAGCGAGAGCGGGGAGCAACTCGAGTCCATAGCGCGTGTTGTAGAAGGTGAAGGGCCACCACGCGGGAAAGAAGATGGGGACGGAGCCGTATGCGACCGACCAGGCGTAAAAGGGAACCGGCAGCCAGAGAAGCAGAGTCCAGGTCAGAGTGCGGCGGTGCGCCGCGGATTTATCCGCGAACCATGCAGCCGCCGTGCCGAGCGCGGCGATCGCGAGAACGGCGTTGCCCCAGAAGTTTGCCCATGTCGATCCGGGGGCGGGCGCGAGAACTGAATCGAGCTCCGAGACTTTGAGATAAAAGAGCAGCGCCACCCAGGGATTGTGCCAACCGGGATGCGGCGGCCAGGACCCGGATGTTGCAGTGCGCATCTCAATTGCTTTTGCGGAATAGGGACCGCGCGCGAAGTAGAGCCAATCACCGAATCCGGCGGAGTTGTACGCAAACCAAAGCAGAGGTGCGGCGACCACGGCCACGCTGGCTAGCCAGAAATAGGGCGAGTAGCGGAGGCGGCCGCGCTTAAACAGAGCGAGGCCGATGCCGGTCCACGCGATGAAGGCGATGATCCAGCCGTCGTAACGGGTGAAGATGGCGGCGATGAGCGCCGCGGCGATGCAGATCTGAAAGCGGCTTGAAGGCGTGGAGAAGATATTCTGCCATGGACTACTGCGCAGCTCAGGATTGCGGAGCCATGCGCCGCGACGACGCGCACCCGCCTCAAAGATGCGCAAAGGCCGCCATCCGTGAAGAGCCTTGGAACCCGGAGCGGAGCGGGGTGGGGATGGATGCGAGGGCAGTTGGTAGCTGGCCGCTTCAATCTCGCCGTTGAAGGCCGCACGCCACTCGACCATCCAGACCACAATCCAGATGACTTCGCAGAGGAAGAGCGGCTCGGTCATGGCCGTAGTTTGCAGGTAAAGCAAGTTGGGATTGAGGGCGAAGAACACGAGCGTGAGCGCGGAGGGCGCGGGATTGAGCCAGTGCCGCGCCAGGCGATAGATGCCGGCGCAGGAGGCGAAGTAGGCAGATGCCGAGGGAATGACGCCGGCTAGGCCGTTGGCCCACCAGGCGTAATTCTGTACGAAGGGAATGAGGAGGATGTGCGGCAGCGGCAGCCACACAGAGCCGAGTTCGGAAAAGCGGGCGGTGCGCGAGTCGAAGACGCGGCGCGCAATGTGGAGATGGGCGACTGCGTCGCCGTAGTTGAGCATCGCGCTGTGATTCCAGCTCCAGATGATGGCGGCGAACGAGGCCGCCATGGAGAAGGCCAGGACAAGCCAGCCTTCGACATTGGAGACGCCGCGATCAGTCAAGGTGCGTGATCTCACGGAAGACGTCGAAGCGCGCGTCGATTTCAGAGCGCGTGAGCTGTTGCAGGCGCTCCGTGCCGAAACGCTCGCAGGCATAGGAGCCCATCACGCCGCCGTAAAACATGGCGTGCCGCCAGGAAGCGGGCGTGAGAGTTTCCTGAGAAGCAAGATAACCGAAAAATCCTCCGGCAAAGCTGTCGCCCGCGCCGGTAGGATCGATGACCTCCTGGAGCGGGAGGGCCGGAGCTTTGAAGGTGCGAAGCTCGGCTTTCTTGCCTTTTGGAGTCGATTCGTGGAATAAAGTGGCGCCGTACTCGCCGTGCTTGACCACCAACGCGCGAGGGCCCAGAGCGATGACGCTTCGCGCGGCCTGCACAAGGTTGTTGTTGCCGGCCAGCATGCGGGCTTCGGTGTCGTTGATGAGCAGAATATCGAGCCCCTTGAGCACTTCGAGAAGAGCCGGACGATGGTCCTTGATCCAGTAGTTCATGGTGTCGCCGGCAACGAGCTTAACACCCGGCATGGCATCACGCACGCGGCGCTGCAATACGGGATCGATGTTGGCGAGGAAAAGGAACTCGGAGTCGCGGTAGGCGTCGGGAATTTTGGGCTCGAACGACGCGAAGACGTTGAGCTCGGTGTTATGGGTCTTGGCTTCGTTCAGATTTTCGAGGTACGAACCCTCCCAGAAGAAGCTCTTGCCGGCGGTGTGTTCGATGCCGCGGGTATCGATCTTATGGGCGGAGAAGACGGCTTCCTGCTTGGGGCCGAAGTCTTCGCCGACTACGGCGATGACGCGCACTTCGGTGAAGAAGCTGGCGGCAAGCGAAAAATAGGTGGCAGCACCACCCAGGCAGCGCTCGCGGCGGCCGGCGGGGGTTTCAATGGAATCGTAAGCGACGCTGCCGACGACGGTGATGGACATTCTTTTCCTCGTTCTGGATGAAAGTTGTGGTGAAACAGCTAGTCAGCGAGCTCGCCAGTCAGATCGCGCTCTACCAACCATGATATTTGCCGAAGAGCAGTTTCAGCTTCTCTTTCGCTGCTTCGGGAATTGCATCGGGCTGGGTGAGCACGGCAAATTTTGCCGCCGAGGCGCAGGCGCAGGTGCGTTCGCGGGGCATGGCAGCGACGGCGGCTTTCACAACCTTCGCGGCGTTATCCGCGTTTTTGTGCAGCACGGCGACAATTTCTTCAATCGTCACGGCGTCGTGGCCTTCGCGCCAGCAGTCGTAATCGGTGACCATGGCGACGGTGGCGTAGCAGATTTCGGCTTCGCGGGCGAGCTTGGCCTCCTGGAGATTCGTCATGCCGATCACGTCTGCTCCCCAACTGCGGTAGAGATTCGACTCGGCCTTGGTGGAGAACTGCGGACCCTCCATGCAAACGTAGGTGCCGCCGAGTTTGCCCACCACTCCCACCGCGGCGCAGGCGTCCGATGCGGCTTTTGCGACCGTTGCACACACAGGATCGCCAAAGGCCACATGGCCTACGATGCCGTCACCAAAAAATGTTGCGACGCGGTTAAAGGTGCGGTCGATGAACTGGTCGGGCATGACAAAGTCGGTGGGCTTGTGCTCTTCCTTGAGTGAACCCACGGCAGAGGCGGAGAGAATGCGCTCCACGCCAAGCTTCTTCATCGCGTAGATGTTGGCGCGGAAGTTGAGCTCGGAGGGAAGAATGCGATGGCCGCGGCCGTGACGCGCCAGAAAGGCGACCTTGCGTCCCTCGAGCTCGCCGAGAACGAAAACGTCGGAGGGTGCGCCGAAGGGTGTTTCTACGCGCTCCTCGTGAACATTGGTGAATCCGGGCATGGAGTAAAGTCCGCTGCCGCCGATGATGCCGATTTCTGCGCTTGCCAAGGCATGCTCCTTGTAAGAGTGAGCAGGGGCTAAAGCCCCTCATTTATCTGTGCTGTTGCGGCACGACTAAAGTCGTGCCCTGACACTTCGTGCACTCCTGAAAACCTCGTGCCCTGACACTTCGTGCCTCCAGGACACGATTGCCAAATCTACCGCTGATCGATCAGGTGAATCGTTTCCATGAACACATCGCCGTCGATCGTTAAACTGTGCGCGCTGATCTTATCCATGGTGTCCTGCGCGGTGTGGTGATAGCTGTCGTTGGGCCCGTAGTCGAGGTCAATAATGTCAATCGAGGGCACTCCGCGCTCGACAAAGGCGAGGTGATCGTCCTCGACGTTCATCTCTTGCTGGAAAAAGTAGTGCTGGTCACCGAACTTCTTCGCCGCCTGCGCGACCAAATCGACGAGCCACGCGGTGGAGTGGGTCTCGCGCTGGATGTCGAGATCCTTGTCGCCGATCATGTCGGCGAGCAGGAAGGCCTTGATATGGCTAAGCGTGCCGTCGCGGCCCCACTTGGCGGCAAGATGGCGGCTGCCGTAGGTGGAGTCGGAGCGCGACCACTGCTGAATGGCCTCTTCGCCATCGAAGAAAACGAGCCACACGGAGTAGCCGTCGAGTTTTCCGCCATGGGCGGCCTGGGCGCGGAGTTCATCGCCGATGTTCATCAACAGGCCGGTGGTGGAAGCGCCGTCGTTGGCGCCAACGAAGTTGATCGTACGCAGCGGGTAGTTGGTTTCGTAGTGCGTGCCGAGCACGATGGCGCCCGGCTTGGTGCCGGGAAATCGCACGATGAAATTGCACATGGGTACGGGACCGATGGGCGTGTCGGCGGTGAAGGTGTCTTCTTCAAGCTGGTCGTGTGCGCGGAGGAAATGCGCGCGCAGGAACTCCTCGGCTTTGACGTGGCCGGGGCCGGTGGGCCAGCGCGGACCAATGGCGGCAAACTCGCGCGCGTATTCATAGGCCTTGGCGCCGTCGAAGTGTTGAGCAGACGCGGCGAACGGCATGAAGAGAGCGAGCGCGACGAGGAACGTTGAGGTTCGTGCTATCCCGCATCTCAGAATCGAGATGTGGGGCACCCGGGATCGTGCCGCGGTTTTCGTCCAAAACCAGCAGAACATCATCCCGCGGCCTCCTTTTTCTTCCTGCGTGAGGGGTGCACCCACCACGCAACGGCGATGCCGATGAGATAGAGAGCCAGTAACGGCGTTGCGTAGATGCACATGCTCACGGGATCCGGCATCGGGCAAATGACGCCTGCGACAAGGAAGATCGCCAGGATCGCGTAGCGGAAGTTCTTCCAGAGAAAGCGCGGGCTGACAATGCCGAAAAGAGCGAGAAAGAAGATGAGGATGGGCAGCTCAAAGCTGATTCCCAAGCCGAGGATGATCGACAGGAAAAAGCCCGTGTACTCTTCGATGCTGATGACGGCTGTGAACTTCTTACCAAAGTCATCGAGCATAATATGCACGGCACTGGGCAGCACCCAGAAATAGCCGAAGTAGGCGCCGGTCAAAAACAGTCCCACCGTGGCGGCCATGAAGGGAACGACAAAGCGCCTTTCCTTCTGGTAAAGTCCCGGCGCAATAAAGAGCCACACCTGGTAAAGAATCAACGGGGACGCCAGAATGACCCCGCCCACCAGGGCCACATGGATGTACAGGTTCATTCCATCCATGGGGTGAATCATGTTGAGCGAATGGCCATCGTGCTTCAGTGGCGCCTGTATGAAATCGACGAGCCTGTCGCGAAAGCACCAGGCTGCAACAAAGCCCAGACCCAGAAAAATCGCCGAACGGACGATCCTCTTGCGGAGCTCATCGAGATGCTCCATGAGGCTCATGCCGGGCAGTTCAGCGCGCTCGGTAACGGCCTTGCGGGCTTTCTCGATGGCTTCTTGCGGTTCAACCATGATGGGCGGCCGGCTCCGATCTTTCGGCTTCGGGGTTATCGCTTTCCGGAGTAGTAGCGGCGACTTCCAGCGAGGGTGCGGGGCCCGGTTCGGCGGTTAGCTCGAAGAGCTCGGCTTGCTGCGGTGCCCGGCCCGGCGGATTGGCGGCGACGACTGCACCGGTCGATGGCGGCTGGATACGCAGGCGCGCGGCCTCGACGGCCGATGCAGTCAAGTCCTCAGTGGTCTCTTCAGGCCGCGTGGCTTCGGCGGCCAGATCGGGATAAGTGGTTTCGCCGGGATAAGGGCTTTCTGAGGGAGTTTCCGGCGTCGCGGCTGCCGCGGACTCCGCGACCGATTCGGCGGGCTGATCAACTTGCGGGGCGGTTACGTCCAGTTGTGGGGCAACCACGTCCAACTGCGGCGCAGGCGGTGAAGCGGCCAGGGCTCTCTGCCGCTCCTCTTCTTCCTTCCTGCGGCGATCGGCTTCCTCGGACTGGCGTAACTCCTCTTCCATCTGGAACTTGAAGTCGTTCGAGGCCTTGCGGAACTCGTACATCAGCTTGCCGATCTGGCGGCCGATCTGGGGCAGGCGGCGGGGGCCAAAAACGACCAGCGCCAGCACCATCAGCAGCACGGTATCGGCCATCCCGAGGTTGGCCATCATGATTGGCGGCGGAGTTCCCATGAAGGACCATGATAAATGGCTGCAAGTGACACTCACAAACGGTTTGCACTGCGACGCTGGATTAGGGCAGCGTTACAATAAATCCAGATGGGACGGCGCGGGCCGGGAGCGGTTCTGCATCCGAGTGAAGTTCTCGCGCGTCTTATAACAAACGGGCTGCAACAACCCCGTGTTTTTGGTTTTGCGAATTTCTCGTCCAAGACCAGGAAAACACTGCAGCCAGCTCGAAAGCTTTCAACATCCCCGTCCGTTATGGACTGAAGGCGGAGTATTGTGACCCTGGTTTTAGAAGCAACCGAAGCCTCTGCGGAGGCAAACGCGACCTGTTCTCTGGAAAACTATCTGGTGCTGCCCGACCACACAATGGACGAGCGGATTGCCGCGGCGCGCGCGAAATTAGGCGCGACCACGGTGATTCTGGGCCATCACTATCAGCGCGACGAGGTGGTGCGCTTTGCCGACTTGACCGGCGACAGCTACAAGCTGTCGAAGTCGGCCGCGGCCACCGGAGCCCGATACATCGTGTTCTGCGGCGTGCACTTTATGGCGGAGAGCGCCGACATTCTTGCGCAAAACGGCCAGCAGGTGATTCTGCCCGACCTGAACGCGGGCTGCTCGATGGCGGATATGGCGGAAATCTCGCAGGTGGAAGACTGCTGGGATGCGCTGGAGCGCGCGGGAATCGCGGACGAGACAATTCCGGTGACGTACATCAACTCCACAGCGGCGATCAAGGCATTTTGCGGCGAGCACGGCGGTTTGGTGTGCACGTCGTCGAGCGCGCGCAGGGCAATGGAGTGGGCGTTTGCGCGCGGCAAGCGGGTATTATTTTTGCCGGACCAGCATTTAGGGCGCAACACCGGGCATTCCATGGGGATTCCGCTCGACGAGATGGTGGTCTGGGATCCGTGGGCGGTGCAGATTGGATCGTTCTGGGGTGGGCAAACCAGGGAGCGGCTTGCCGCGAGCCGCATCGTGCTCTGGAAAGGCCACTGCGCCGTACATCAGCGCTTCCTTCCGTCCCATATTGACCAGGCGCGGGCGAAGTATCCGGGGATTCAAGTGGTCGTGCATCCGGAGTGCCGTTACGAGGTGTGCCAGAAGGCGGACGCGCAGGGCTCGACCGAACAGTTGATCGCGCGCGTGGAAGAGGCGCCGTCGGGATCGATGTTCGCCATTGGGACTGAGATTCACTTGGTGAACCGGCTGGCAAAGCGCTTTGCGCCGCAAGGCAAGAAGATCATTACGCTCGACGACACCGGCTGCCTGTGCACCACGATGTATCGCATCACGCCGCAGCATCTGGCGTGGGCGCTGGAGAATCTGGTCGAAGGGCGCGTAGTGAACCGCATCGTAGTAAAGCCCAACGTGAAGCACTGGGCGAAGGTGGCGCTGGACCGGATGGTCGAGTCAGTTGATGCCGCGCGGCCATAGGTTCTGCGTTCATAGTTCGAGATGAATAGCCGCCACCTTTCAACGATCAGCACATATCTGAAAAGGCACAGGGAACTGTGAGCTAAGAGCTGCGAACCAGTAGCTCACTTCCCTATTCCCGGAAGCCCGATCCCTGCCCCTGTAGAATTGCCGTGTTCGTTCCATGGGGGTCCAGGGATGAAGACCTACCGGATTGCGCTGGTGCCGGGAGACGGGATCGGGAAGGAAGTGATTCCGGCGGGGCGGCAGGTGCTGGAAGCGCTGGCTGCGACCGGCAGCGGCATCGAGTTTGCATTTGAAAGCTATCCGTGGGGCGGCGACTACTATCGCGCGCACGGCGTGATGATGCCGGAAGATGGGCTGGACGCGCTGAAGACGCAAGACGCCATCCTTTTCGGGTCGGCCGGCGATCCGAAGATTCCCGATCACATTACATTGTGGGGATTGCGGCTGAAGATCTGCCAGGGCCTGGACCAATACGCCAACGTGCGGCCAACCCGGATTTTGCCCGGGATCGATGCGCCGCTGAAGCGCTGCCGGCCCGAGGATCTGGACTGGGTGATCGTGCGCGAGAACACGGAGGGCGAGTACTCGGGCGCAGGCGGGCGCGTGCACGTGGGATTCCCGACCGAGGTCGCAACCGAGGTCGCCATTATGACGCGCGCAGGGGTGGAGCGGATTCAGCGCTACGCTTTCCGGCTGGCGCAGTCGCGGCCGCGCAAGCTGCTGACGGTGGTAACCAAGAGCAATGCACAGCGGCACGCGATGGTGATGTGGGACGAGATCGCGGCCGAAGTGGCGCGGGATTTTCCGGATGTGCGATGGGGCAAGGAGATGGTGGACGCGATGACGGCGCGGATGGTGAACCGGCCGGCTTCGCTGGACACGATTGTGGCGACCAATTTGCACGCCGACATTCTGACCGACCTGGCGGCAGCGCTGGCCGGGAGCCTGGGTATCGCGCCGACGGCGAACCTCAACCCGGAGCGGGTATATCCCTCAATGTTCGAGCCGATTCACGGATCGGCGTTCGACATCATGGGCCTGGGGCTGGCCAACCCCGTGGCCACGTTCTGGACTGCGGCGATGATGCTGGACCACCTGGGCGAGACCGAAGCGGCGCGAAGGCTGATGAAGGCCGTCGAAGCTGTGACCGCGAACGAGAAGCTGCACACGCGCGACCTGGGCGGCACGGCAACTACGGCCGATGTGACTGAGGCGGTGTGCAGCGTGATTTCTGCCGCCGCGAAAAGTCCCTTGGCGACCGCGTGAGTGCGCGAGCAGCGATGCCGGAATCTCCGTTTGACGGACGAGCGCGCGGCCACGAAAAGCCCGAGCGGGATATAGAGGCCCGCGTAACGCGGAAGCTGCAGCGGCGGATTCTTCCGTTGATGATGCTGCTCTACTTTGTGAGCTTCCTCGACCGCGCCAATGTAGGGTTTGCCGCTTTCAGCATGAATCAGGCCATCGGGCTGACGCCGGCGCTGTACGGGCTGGGCGCCGGTCTGTTTTTTGCCGGCTACATTGCCGGGCAAGTGCCATCGAACCTGTTCCTGTTGCGCGTGGGCGCGCGGGTTTGGTTAGCGCGCGTCGTGGTGGCGTGGGGCATTGTGTCGATGGCCTCGGCGTTCGTGGTGGGTCCGCGAAGTTTCTGCGCCATGCGGGTTCTGCTGGGCTTCGCCGAGTCGGGCTTTTTCCCCGGAACCATTCTGTATTTGAGCCTTTGGTTTCCGGCGCGGCAGCGGGCGATGGCAATTGCGGCATTCATGGCCGCGGCGCCGCTTTCAACCGCGATTGGCTCGCCGATTTCGGGCGCTTTGATGGGTCTGCCGCGTTTAGCCGGGCTCGCCAACTGGCAGTGGCTCTACATCATTGAAGGTCTGCCGGCGATCCTGCTGGGTTTCTTGACGCTGAAAGTGCTGACCGATGCGCCGGAGCAGGCTACGTGGCTGGATGCCGGCGAGCGCGACTGGCTCGTGGAGACGTTGAGGAGTGAGCGGGCGGCGAGCACATTGCATCGAAGCAATATGGAGGCTGTATGGACGGCGCTGTGCGATGGGCGCGTTCTGGTGCTGGCGCTGGCGTACTCGGGAACTTCAGCGGGGTTGTATGCGATCGGGTTCTGGGCGCCGCTGCTGATCAAGCAGCTTGGCTACTCAGCAATGACCGTGGGCTGGCTGAATGCGCTGCCGGGCGTGGTGGCCGTGGTGGCCATGATGGCGTGGGCGCGGAGTTCAGACCGGGCGCAGGAGCGGATTGTTCATGCGGCGATTCCCTGCCTGGTGGGATGCGTCGGGCTGGTGTGGGCGGGATATGCTCATTCCACGGTTGCGGTGATTCTGGCGCTGGCGTTGGCGAGCTTCGGAGTCAATGCAGCCAAGGGTCCGATGTGGGCAGTGCCGAGCCTGTTTTTGTCGGGCATAAGCGCAGGGGCGGGAATTGCCTTGATAAACTCGCTGGGCAACCTGGGAGGATTCGTGGGGCCCGAGTTGATCGGGTGGACCAAGGGCCGGTGGGGGACTTATGCGGGTGGATTGGACGTGGTGGGCGCGATGATGGCGCTTTCGGCGGTACTGCTGCTGGTGATGAGGCGGCGGATGGGTGAGGCAGGGAGCAAGTGAGCGAGGGAGCAAGGGAGCGAGAAGGCTGGAACTCAGTGACTGTGAGCAAAAGCGAGCAACAGGGGCGGGGAAAATTCGCATAGAATAAAGGCGAAATCGGCCCTTTCCCTCACATTCCATCGCAGGTGGTATTTCGTTTGGCTCTATGACGATACGCTCAAGCTGTCTTCGCGCCGTTGCAATAGCCATCCTGCTATTGATGGGCAGTTGGTCGCGGCACGCCGGTGCGTATTCGCTTCTGACGCACGAGCAACTGATCGACCTCACCTGGGAGGACTCGATCGTACCGCTGCTCATGAGCCGCTACCCCAACCTGACGCCGGAGGAACTGGATAGGGCGCGCGCTTACGCGTACGGCGGATGCGTAATCCAGGACATAGGCTATTACCCGTTTGGCGACGAGTTCTTTTCGGATCTCACCCACTATGTGCGCTCGGGCGATTTCGTGGAAGCGCTGTTTCGCAACGCGCACAACGCCAATGAGCTGGCATTCGCCGTGGGCGCGCTCTCGCATTACATCGGGGATACGTACGGCCACTCGCAGGCGACCAACCTTGCCGTTCCTATCGAGTTTCCGAAATTGAAAAGGCGCTTCGGGAGGATTGTGAATTATGCCGAGGGCCGGCATCAACACGTGCGCACCGAGTTCGCGTTCGATATCGATCAAATTGCGCATCACCGCCTGGCGCCGCTGAGCTATTTGCGCCACATCGGGATCCAGGTTCCGGTGCACCAATTGGCGCTGGCGTTTTATGAGACGTACGGGTTGACTGAAGATTTCAACGAACATCGGGGACAGCGCTTCAACGTGGCTGCCTACCGGTTTGCGACGCGCACGCTTATCCCCCGCGTGGCGTATGCAGTAACGATTTTGCACCGCAGCCAGGAGCCGGTAGAGCTGCAAACACCGGATGCCATCGAGATTGAGAATGAGTCCGCCGCGGCGGCCAAGCTCTACGATTGGGCGGCGTACCGCACCAGGAAGGCCGAAGTGAAAACGCATATTCTGGCCGGGGTGTTGTGGGTGCTGCCCAAAGTCGGCCCGCTTTCGATGGTAGCCGTGAAAGGGCCGACCGCAGCCGCGGAGGCCGATTACATGCACAGCGTGGTCTCGGCTACGACGGTGCTGCATAATCGACTGGCGTTCTTTACGCCGGTTGAGGCGCGCCGCGAGCGGACGTTGACCGCGACCACCTCAACGGAAACGCTGGGCCCGCTCGATCCCAAACATCCTTTGCCGAATCGCGATCTGGACACGGGCGCGGTGGTGAAGCCCGGTGGCTATCCGCTCACGGACACGACCTATGCCGAACTGCTGCGCCGGCTGACGCTCGATCCCGCGAAGCGGATTCCGCCAGGCATCAAGAGCGACGTGGAAGCGTATTACGCCGATCCCAATGCACCCATCGAGACCAAGAAGCATCCCGACGCGTGGAAGAAGGTGCAGGAGGATTTGAAAACCTTGGAGGCGATGCCGACCAGCACCGAGGCTGCGCCGTATCCAACTTATGGCGAATTAAATCGCGCGAAGAAATAGATAGATACTTCGCCGGCGCGAATCAGGAAAGATGAAGTGAAAGGGCGGGCGGAATTTCTACGTCGTTCCGCCTTGCTTTCCGTCGGCGACATTCGGCCGCAGCGCCGTAATCCCTGGAACAGGGCGCGTGGCTGTGTTGGCGGGCGGACGCAACGCCTGCGATTGGCCTGCGGACTGCATGTGGATAGTGACAATCAGCGCTTCAGCCGGCTTTGAGCCCGCGCAACGATAGGAGTGGGGCGTGCCTGAGTCGAAGTAGACGGCGTCGCCTGCGCCAAGCGATGCTTCCTGGTCGCTGTGGCGCACGATCAGCTCGCCGGCCAGCACATACAGAAACTCGAATCCAGCGTGCATATGCGACTTGGGCTCAACCTGCGCAGGCAGGGGAACGAACTCCGCGAAATACGGGTCCATGTGCCGGTCAGGAACCATGTAGCCCAGGCTTTCAAACGTATAAGTCGGTGGCTCCACGCCGGTTTGCGGCATGCGCACGCGGTCTTTTTTGCGATGCACGCGGAAGATGGGGGTGGGCTCGGATTCAAAGAAATAAGACAGGTCTTTGGAGAAGACCATGGCGATGCGCGCCAGGTTGCGCAGCGTGGGCACTACGCGGCCGGTTTCAAGTTGCGACAAAAAACTCGCCGAAAGGCCGGTGTGCCTGCCTAACTCCACCAGGCCCATGGATTTCTTCAGGCGCAGGCGGCGGATGCGCTCGCCCAGGCGCTTCTCCGTGATGAACCGCTCGGCGGAATCGGGATCCGCCTGGGTTTTGTGCATCTCTTCGCCGCCCACTTCGAGCTGGTCGCTCATCGCTGCTCCCTCGTCACCGCTTCCTGATCAATAGGATGCCTTCTGGAGGTATTTGTCGTCCAGATCAAAAAGAATTCCTATGGCACGAAATTGCCAGATCGCGTCGGTTAGTGTCCTAAGATGGCAAGCATGCGGGTTCCAATCGCCTGCTAGGTCAAGGGAAAAGAAGATCGACCTATGGATGACTCTCAAATAGACAACGCCGTCCTTGCCGTGGCTCAAGCGTCATGGAAAAAGGTGGCAATGGTCATCGTCGGTACAGTCAGCAAGCTCGGCAACAAGTTTCCGCGCACAGACGAAGGTTACGACTTGGTTGCCAATCGCATTGATGCCCTGATTCGCGACGGTCGATTAGAGGCGCGAGGCAATACGAAAGAGTGGCGAACCAGCGAAGTCCGTCGGCCAAGCTAGGGCGCACAGCGCACCATCCGGGAAGGCGCGTTATTCTGGAACGTCCGGGGCGGTCGTTCCGTGCCGCTCAGAAAGCCTGTTCACGATGCCTGAAGAAACCGGTCCTTTATCACCCGAAACTGTACAGCCCGAAACCGCCCAGCCCGCCGCGCAAGCGGAGTCAGCCACATCCCTGGCGTCGTCTGCCCCACCGCCTGTCGCCACCATTGCCGAAATCGGCAAGCACGACGGGCAATCCGTGACTCTCCAGGGATGGCTCTACAACCTGCGCGAGAGCGGGAAACTGGTGTTTCCCATCTTTCGCGACGGCACGGGATCGATCCAGGGGGTGGCGCACGTGAAAAGCGTGTCGCCGGAGGTGTTTGAGACGCTCAAAAACCTCACACAAGAATCGAGCGTGATTGTGACGGGCAGGGTGCGCGCCGACAAGCGTGCGCCGGGAGGCTACGAGCTGGACGTTGAGAACGTGCAGGTGGTGCAGCGGGTCCCGGAATCCGATCCGTATCCCATCACGCTGAAGGACCACGGCGTGGAGTTTCTCCAGGAGCGGAGGCACCTGTGGATGCGCTCGCCGCGCCAGTCGGCCATTCTGCGCATTCGCGCGGAGATCATGCGCGCGGCAGCCGAGTACTTCGACATGAACGGGTACATCCGCACCGATCCGCCAATTCTGACCCCGGCCGCGTGCGAAGGCACATCCACATTGTTCCCCGTGGACTACTTTGGCGAGCCCGCGTATCTCACACAAAGCGGCCAACTTTATGTGGAAGCGACGGCCTTGGCGCTGGGCAAGGTGTACAGCTTCGGGCCCACGTTTCGCGCGGAGAAGTCGAAGACGCGGCGGCATCTGACGGAGTTCTGGATGGTCGAGCCGGAGGTCGCCTTCATGGATCTCGACGGGCTGATGGAGCTTGCCGAGAATTACATTTCGCATATTGTGCAGAGCGTGGTGAAGAATCGTGCTGCGGAGCTGCATGTGATCGGCCGCGATGCGGCGAAGCTCGAATCTGTGAAAGCGCCGTTTCCGCGGCTGCGTTACGACGAGGCGGTGGAATTGCTGAATCAGGCGCACAAGAATGGGCAACTGGAGAACCTCTTCGAGTACGGCAACGACTTCGGCTCGCCCGACGAGACGTGGCTGAGTTCGCAGTACGACCGCCCGGTGATGGTCCACCGCTATCCGGCGGACGTGAAGGCGTTTTACATGGAGCCCGATCCCAAGGACCCGCGCTACGCGCTCTGCGTAGACGTGCTGGCGCCGGAGGGCTACGGCGAAATCATCGGTGGGTCGCAACGTGTGTCGAGGTACGAACTGCTGAGCGCGCGCATTGACGAGCACAAGCTGCCGCGCCAGGCGTTCGAGTGGTACCTCGACCTGCGGCGCTACGGCAGTGTGCCGCATTCCGGCTTTGGCATGGGCATTGAGCGCGTGGTTTCGTGGGTGTGCGCTCTTGACCACGTGCGCGAGACGATTCCCTTCCCGCGCATGTTGAACCGGATGTACCCGTAAAATAATGGTCAGTTGTCAGTGATCAGTGATCAGTAAATATTCGAGCGGATGCGGACGTTTGCGCGCCGTTGCAATAGATGCTTGTCGAAACAACTATTTAGCCGATGGGCGAATCCTCGCGAATGATCGGTGAATCAAAAACAGTGAAGCAACGGGATCCCAATGCGATCCCGAGGAGCAAAAGCCGATGAGTCTGACAGCCAGTGAAGTACACAAGTTGAAGAAGGCGCCGCCGGTCGAGGGAATGTTGCCGGTGATCCACGAGCGCTGGAGCGCGCGGTCGTTTGCCGAGCGCGAAGTGAGCCCGGAGGCGCTCCGCAAGGTGTTTGAAGCGGCCCGGTGGGCAGCCTCGAGCGGGAACGGGCAACCGTGGCGTTTTCTCGTGGGACTGAAAGGCTCGGAGACGCACGAGAAGATTGCCGCGACGCTGGGCGGGGCGAACAAGATTTGGGCACCCAAGGCTCCGGTGCTGATTCTGGGCACGGTGCTGGCCGTGAACGCCAAGGGCGGGCAGAGTCCGTATGCGCTCTACGATCTGGGAGCGGCGAGCGCCTATCTGACGTTGCAGGCCGCGGAGCTGGGCATGACCACGCACCAGATGGCGGGGTTCGATCACGAAGCCGCGCGCCAGGCGCTGGGGATTCCCGCGGAGTACGCGCTGGGAACGGCGATTGCGCTGGGCTATCAGGGCGAGCCGTCGGCGCTGGGAGATGCCACGCTGATCGAACGCGAAACCACCGCGCGGACACGCAAGCCGCTCCAAGAGATCGTGTTCTCCGAGTGGGACAAGGCGGCGGAACTTTAAGAACAGCAGCTAGTCAGCGAGCCGGCAAGTCAGCTTGGGCCGTCTCTACCGGCTTGAGCGGTAAAGTGGAGTTTGGAGGCGGGCCCTTTGAGCTCCACAAGATCGCTGAAACAGACAACTGCACGCAGGACGAGCCGGAGAGCCGCGCCTAGGAGGCGCCGGCGATTGGGCTGGCTGGGGCGCGGAATTCTGGGGTCGCTGGCCTTGATTTTGGGGCTGCTCGCCTGGGCGACCGTCGAGAGGGCGCTGGCGCCCAGGGACAATACCACACAGGAAAGCTTCGATGTGCTCATCGTGCTGGGAAATCCGGCCGATGCGGACGGAAATCCGACCCCGGCACAGCTGGCGCGCGTCACCGAGGCGGTGCACGAGTATGAGCGGGGCATAGCGCCGCGCATTTTCTTTACCGGTGGGGCGGTGGCCAATCGCTTTGTGGAAGCGGAGGTAATGGCGCGGACCGCGGAGGCGCAGGGCATTCCGGCATCGGCGGTCCTGGAGGATCCTGCGGCGCGGAACACCATGGAAAACACCTGCAACGCGCTGAAGATCATGCGCAGCCACGGTTGGGAGTCGGCTGAGGTGATTTCGAGCCCCAGCCACTTGCCGCGCGCTGGACTGATCCTGAGCCACTTGCCGATGAAGTGGCGGGTCGATGCGGCCCCGGCGCTGGGACCGGTGGGAGCGGGGGCGACGACAGAGCAGACCGCAGTCGAAATTCTGAAGACAGTGCATTACCTGGTGTGGTCGCGGCAGATGGAGCGATGCGACGTCAGCGGACAGTAAATGAGTGAAAAAGTGAAAGAGTGAAGAAAGTGAAGGGAACGAATCGGAGCCGGGGGCAGGCGAGGGGCGCAATTGGGGGTTGGGCGGCACAGGACGGAATGGAGCCCTGGCCCGTCTAAGGAGGATGCTCTTCAAAATGGTCGACAAAATGCTTGGGGGGCGCGTTGTCCGGTATCGGGGCGGTCTTGTAAGCTGGTTAATGATGCCTCTTCAAGTTAGGTTTTCTTCTCTTTTAGCCGTTGTTCTCGCTATGGCCGTGTGTGCGGGCACCCGCATGCAGGCGCAGAGTGCGGGCTCTCAGAATCCGCCCGCCCAAAATCCCCCCGCCCAGCCTCAAAGCTCGAGCAGCCAGAGCCAGCCGACACAGGCGCCGACGCCACAGGGAGCAGATGCCCAGAACTCGAATTATGGCGTCTACATCTCCGTCGATCCGCTGGAGAACGTGCGCTACGACAACCGCTACGATGTGTCGCTGGGAATGGCCTATGACCACATGAAGGCCGGTCCATCGCTGCTACAGGGCTCGAACCTGGGCGGCCTGGACGCGGACGGCACCGTTTGGCTCACGCGGAACTGGGGCATCGAGGGTTCCGGCCGCGCCTATGTAGGCACCAGCGGTACGGCGCCCAACTCGCCCAACAACATCAAGGGACCGATGGTGAAGCAGTATTTCTTTGTAGGCGGCGCGGAATGGCTGGGGCCGCACAACAAGCACGGAGCGATGCTGGCGCATGCCATGTTCGGCGGGGTCTATGGAGATTTCCAGAAGGATCTGCTGGGACAGCCGCCCGCGAAGTTTGACTTCTACGGGAACCAGATGGCGCCCGCGGCAATTATCGGCGGAAGCATCGACCTGAACCGGTCGCAGCACTGGGTATTCCGCATCAATCCTGACGCAGTCGTGACGCACTACACCTTCAATGACACGCTCGTTACTCCTGCGACGTCCTATGCGCAGTACGATGTGAATTTCGCCATCTCCGTGGGCGTGGAATACAAGTTCACGAAGGCCAAGCGGTCCACGAAAAAGGCGAACTGGGTTTCCGGTTGGTAGAGGCGGAAACTCTTCCCTTCCGCTAGACGGCGCACGTTGCAAAACCTGAAGACCTATCAGTCCAGGGTCCGTGTCTCTTCACTCCGGATCGTGGCCCGCGTCTCGCTCGCCGCTTCAACCGGGCAGCGCTTCCCGGGAGCATGTCATCGAATGTTGAAGAGCGGGACTGCCAAGCGTATTGCTCTGTGTGATATTCTCCTGCGTTCAGAGGCGGTACTCATCGAGTGCCGCCAGAAAGAATGCTGTTCCGGATAGCGGCACTCCCCCGCCGTACCGAACGGCATGGGGCAGCGACCTTTCCAGGCTGTGGGAGCCTTATGGATATGAAGGACACTCTGGGAGTTTTACTTGCGGGCGGAGCCGGAGAACGGCTGTTTCCCCTGACGCGGGACCGCGCCAAGCCAGCCGTTCCTTTCGGCGGGCACTACCGCATCATCGATATCACGCTATCCAACTGCATCAATTCAGGCCTGAGGCGCGTGTATATCCTCACGCAGTACAAGGCGCTCAGCCTGAACCGGCACATTCGCGAAGGCTGGACGGGCATTGTGGCGCAGGAACTCGGCGAGTTCTTCGAGTTGATGCCGCCCATGCAGCGCACCGGCGCCAACTGGTACATGGGCACGGCGGACGCGGTGTATCAGAACATCTACTCGATCGGCAGCGAGCAGCCCCGGCACGTGATCATCCTGTCAGGCGATCACATCTACAAGATGGACTACAGTCGCATGCTGGCCTACCACAACGAGGTCAATGCCGACATCACGCTGGCCACTCTGCCGATTCCACCCGAAGAAGTGTCGCGCTTTGGCGTGGTGGAGGTGGGCCCAACGGGCGAGATCATGGGCTTCCAGGAGAAGCCGGCGTCGACGAACTTCCGTTCGCCGTTCAATCCCAACGCCGTGGATGCCTCGATGGGCATTTACATCTTCAATACGGAGACGCTGCTGAAGGCGCTGATTTCGGACGCGGACGACCCGGATTCAAAGCATGATTTTGGCCACAATATCCTGCCCAACCTTCTGGGCAAGAAGAAGATGATGGCCTACAGCTTTGTGGACGAGAACAAGAAAGAGGCGCTCTACTGGCGCGACGTGGGCACGCTGGACGCGTACTACGAAGCCAACATGGATCTGTGCGCGGTGTCGCCGGTTTTCAACCTCTACGACAAGAGCTGGCCCATCCGCACGCGCGCGCGGCAATATCCGCCGGCCAAGTTCGTTTTCGGCGAACCGGGCCGTTCTGGTATGGCCGTGAACTCCATCATCACGGCAGGCGTCATCATTTCGGGCGCGTCGGTGTACAACTCCGTGTTGTCGCAGGATGTGCGCGTGAACTCCTACTCCGACATCGACGCGAGCATCGTATTCTCGCACGTGAGCATCGGGCGGCACTGCCGCATCCGGCGGGCGATCATTGATCGCGATGTGCACATTCCCGAGGGCACGGTCATCGGCTACGACCCAGTGGAAGACAAGCGGCGGTACTTCGTCACTCCGTCGGGGCTGACGATCGTGACCCGCGACGCGTCGCTGTTCGAGAACCCGGTGGATCCGGAGTTTGGGGACCAATACTGAAACGGGGATCAGGTGCCAGGGTTCAGGGGCCAGAAGTGATCGCGGCCGTGGCGCGTGGGGCGGCGCTTCCTTATTGCGGAAGGACGAAGTTGGGCTGAAGATAGGGTTTTAGATCGGTCCACGAGATGGTCATGGGGTTTGGCGTACAGGCGTAACAAGCAACCTGGTACGGCTGAAAGAAGATTGAGAAACCTGCCGGCTCGAGCTTCCAGTCTGCGGGATTTGTGACGATGCCCGGCAGGTCGCCAGGCTGATACTGCCGCTGATCGTTTCCGTCGGAGTCAAGAACCTGCTTCAGGTAGCTGTCGAGCCGCTTCTCCATCCATGTGTCCCAGCCGGAGTTGGGCAGAAAGACATCCTCCGGCTTGAGCGCGCGCTGCTCGCCGAGCATCCAGTAAAACTCAGCGGAATTCTCCGTAGGATGGGCGCCGTGTCCGTCGAAATCGTTCACAATTGTCGCGGAAACCATCTTCCCGTCGAAGCGGTCGACCGAGACGGTCATCACGTCATCTACGCCGGACAGCACAAGGCTGCTCCAGTCCTGCGCCGGCTTCTTCGCGTCGCCGGTGAATGTGTTGACAGCTTGGATCGCCGCGTTCTCGACGCCATGATTCCAGGCGGTCCATTGCGGCGTGGTGAGACCAACCTGCGGACAGAAGCGCTTCGAGCGTGCCGTAGCCGGGCGTTACTTCCGAGATGCCGGCGGGAGGAGCGGAGTCCGGTGTGTCGCGCGCGGTCAACGTGATTGTCTTCGAAACGAAGGTGACGCCGCCGATGTGTTGCACCATCCCCTGCAGCTCACCGATGCGATCTTTATAAACATTGCTCAGGCAGGAGTCGAGATCGGCAGACGATTCGGTAGCAAGGCAATTCGTGTCGCGCGTGCGCAGCCAGACGAGCTGGTCTTGGCGAATTCCAGCAGCCCAATCCGGTTGCGCCGCGGCAAGCCACGCCTTGTAGGCAGCAGCCATCTGATCGTCGGCAGCGCTCAAATCCGGCGTGGCGCAGATGGCTTTTTCCTGGGCAGTCTTAGATTTGGTGCAGTCGAAGCTGGCGGCGTGGGCCAGTGTGCACAGCAAGAACGGAAGTGCGAGGGCCAACAGGGTCTTGCGCATGGCCGGATACTCCTTGGTTGCTCAGCGTACGTGAGTTTCTGGCGAGGCCTTCCCAACAGTGAAAAACCGGCGATTCACCTAAAGTTGTGCTCCGTCCGCGGAAGTTTCCGTTGGCAGCTCCGGACTTTCGTAGTCAAACTTGCGCAGGTTTCTCAGGCATTCCGTCAGAGCGCCCATCAGGGTTTCGTGCCATCCGCAGGGCTGGAACTTCATGACTTTCTGGTTCAGCTCGATATCCGCCACGGCAAAGAACTTCATGTCGGTGGTCTTGGCGGTGGCGAACTCCTTGACCGTAATGCGCGCTTCCACCTCGCCGCGCGCGTGCTTCTTCTTGATGGAGAAGAAATGCAGCCTGGCGAGAGCCTCCGCAGGATCCTGCTGGGTGAACTTCCAATCTTCCACGATGCGTCCTCCACTGCTGCCCAGTGTACGGTGAATTGGCGAAAATGCACGGCGAATTTGGGATCCATCGGCGGGATTCGCACGGTGCGGCGTTTTTTCTGGTTTTGGAGTTGGCCATGTCTCAAGCGCTGAGGCCGAGGGAACTGCGGCGGCGCGATCTGCGTATTCAAACACCATGCAGTATGTGGGTACATTAAGCTGGGGCATGGCGGCGCCGACCGTGGAGTGGGGCTTTGGCCATTCCAAGACGCCAGCTACCGCAACCGCTCCTGGGGCGCGGCGCGATGGGACCCGGTGCGCTGCGACTCTGATGGGTACAGCCACATCAGAGGCGGCACCGGCGAGCCGGGCGACATTGGCGGGCCACGACGGGCGCACGGAGGTGAGAGCTCTGGAGCAGGACTGGACGCAGATTGTCGGCCGCTGCATGAACGGCGACTCCAGTGCATGGGCCGAGATGGTCCGCACGCACCAGAAGCGTGTGTATGGGCTCTGCTATCGCTTTACAGGCAACCCCACCGATGCCGAAGACCTGACGCAGGACGTCTTCCTGAAGATTTACTCGAATCTGGGCAGTTTCGATGCCGCACGCGGCAGCCTGCCGGTGTGGATTACCACCATGACGCGAAATCTGCTGGTGGACAACTACAGGCGGACGCGGAACCAGCGCGCAACAGGTTCCCTGGACGAGGGTTGGGACCAGACGGAAGACATAAGACCGCATCTGAGTGTCGCCGACCGGTTGGCCGATGCTGGGCCGTCTCCGCATGAGTCGGCGGCCCAGAACGAACTGAAAAAGATGGTGCAGAAGGCGCTGATGAAAGTGAGCGTCGAATTGCGCGAGGCAGTGATCTTGAGAGACTTACAAGACCTTGATTATAAAGAGATTGCACAAGTTTTAGGTATTCCAGAGGGGACCGTGAAGTCACGTATCAGCCGGGGGCGCGCGGAACTGGCGCGGTACCTGGAACGTAGCAAGAAGGAGGTGATGTAGCCATGGCAGAAGGCACGCATATTCCGGGCACACCAGCATGCGGCGAGTGGGAGACGCTGCTGGCCGATGCATTGGACGGGCTGCTGAAGCCCGAGGAAGAGACGCGGTTTCTCGCGCACAAGGCCGGCTGCCCGGCGTGCGCGGCGCTGTATGAAGCGGCGCGCAAGGGCCGCGAGTGGCTGGAGTTTCTGTCCCCTGAGCCGGAACCGCCCGAATGGCTGCTGGAAAAGATTCTGGCCACCACGGGGCCGGGGCATGCAGTAAGCGGCTTGCCCGTGCCGGCAGGGGTTGGTGGAGTTCCGGCGTTTGTTCCGCCTGTATGGCAGCAACCGGGTTTTCTGGCGCGGATGCGTTACAGTGTGCAACCGCGGCTATTGCTGACTGCGGCGATGGCGTTCTTTTCCATCGCGCTCACGCTGAACCTGGCGGGCGTGCGTTTCAAGAATCTGCGGCTTGCCGACTTGAGGCCGCATGCGATGCGGTCGTACATGGAGCGGCAACTGACCATGGCTTCGGTGCCGATCGTGCGCTATTACGACCATCTGCGGTTTGTGTACGAGGTGGAATCGCGCATGCGCGAGCTGCGCGGCGACGACGAGGGCAAAGGCGGCGAACCGCAACAGCAGCAAACCCAGCCGGTAACGCCGGGCGAGAGCCGGCAGAATCCGGGGCGGAATCCCGGGAGCCGTGATGGAGGGTTGCGCGCGGGCCCTCGGCAACAGCCGGACACACCGAAAGCGGAGCCGGCAAGCAGCAATGAATATGTGGAAACTTCACTTAGGTTTCCGATGCGGTCAAGACGGACAAGTGGGCACACCAGTCGGCAGTCCAGAGGCTACAGGGTGCAAACGTTGGAAGGGAGCACACCATGGATTGCGTAAACCATAGCGGCGTGAATGCGACAGCGTACTGCCAGAGTTGCGGCAAGGCACTGTGCGAGGCATGCGTGCGTAAAGGATCGGGCGGACAGATTCTCTGCGAGCCGTGCTGGATGGCGTGGCAGAGCGCGCAGAGGTCCTATGTGCCGCCTCCCATGGGCGGACCGAGTCCGGGACTGGCGGCCCTGCTGGGAGCGATTCCCGGCGTGGGCGCGATGTACAACGGCCAGTTCGTGAAGGGCATGGTGCACGTGGTGATCTTCGCGGTGCTGGTGAGCGCGGCGCACGTGTACGGCGTGTTCGGCCTCTTCATCGCGGCCTGGATCTTCTATCAGATGTTCGAGGCGTATCACACGGCGAGGGCGCGGCGCGATGGAGATCCGTTGCCCGATCCGCTGGGGTTGAACGAGGTGAGCAACTGGTTTTCGACGGGCATGCGGCCTCCACAGGGTCCGTATCCTGGCCCTCCATCGGGAGCGGGAGCAACGGGCGCGAATCAGGGCACCGAGCAGGCGGCCAACCAGCCGCCGTATCAAGCTCCGTACCAGCCTCCCTATCAATCAACGTATGGGGGTCCGGGCGTTCCTCCAATTCCGCCAATTCCGCCTTTCCCACCGGTGCCGCCGATGCACTGGCGGCGCAGAGAGCCGGTGGGCGCCGTGATTCTAATTGCCCTGGGCGTGCTGTTTCTGCTGGGGCAGTTCGATTGGTTTTCGTGGCACTGGTTCCACTTTAGCTGGCCGCTGGTGTTGATCGGACTGGGCGTATGGATGATCGTGCGGCGACTGCAGTATTCGCATATTGCGCCGCCAGGCGGTCCGCAGAATGGACCGCAGGGTAATTCGCCGGCGGGGCCGCAGGATCACTCGCAAGGGGGCCAGCAATGAGCCGTTACATTTTGATTCGCAGATTGCGCGGGCCGGCATTTCTGTTGCTGGTGGGTGTGAATGCGCTGCTGGCCCAGGCGCACATTCTTGGCTGGGGACACAGCTGGCCGTTCTACCTGATTTTGGCCGGGTTGCTGCTGCTGGCTGAGCGGGCGGCGCTGGCCGTGGATGGCTATCCGGTTTTTCCCGGTGCGCCATGGCAGGATGCATCGCAGGGAACGAATTCGGGCGCAGGGCACAGCGCGGCAAACCCTGCCGCAAACGCAGGCACTCCGATTGTGCCTGTGGGTCACTTTCAGAATGACAGCGAGGAAGGGCAATCATGAGCAGCATGCCTCCAAACATGCCTCCGGGTGGCAGCGGAATGCCGCCGTACGATCCGAAGACGCAGTGGAACTCCTACCGCGACCAGCAAAAAGCCGCGTGGCGCGCGCAACGCGATGCCTGGCGCGCACAGCGCCACGCATGGAAGGCGAACTACGTGGGCACGTACGGCCCGCGCGTACCCTCGATGGTCGGTCCGATCGTTCTGGTGTCTGTTGGCGTGATCGCGTTGCTGATCATGAGCGGCCATCTCGACGCAGCCACGTTCTGGGAGTGGTACGGCCGGTGGTGGCCGCTGCTGCTGATCGGCGCAGGGCTGGCGTTGCTGGGCGAGTGGGCGCTCGACATGCGCCGCAAAACTCCGGTGCGGCGCAGCGGCGGATTCATTGGGATCCTGATCTTTCTCGCGTTTCTGGGCGCAATTTCAGCGGCGCACAACCATTTCTGGGGCCCGTTCCACGGCGACTTCGGCGATGGCGGCTTCTTCAACACCTTCGGAATGCCGGAGCACGACAGCGATCAGCCGGTCGACAGCCGGCAGATTCCGGCCAATGCGTCGATTGAGATTCGCGTTCCCCGCGGCGACGTGAGCATTACGGCGAGCGACCAGCCGAACCTGGAGATGCGCGCGCAGGAAGTAGCCTATGCCAACTCGGACTCAGGCGCGAAGAAGATTTTTGACGCCGAGGCCGCGCAGGTGACGGTGAACGGCAGCGCGGTGCTGATCCAGGCGCAATCGAACGATCGGGGACGGGTGAATTTAACGGTCTCCGTGCCGAAAACGGCGCACGTGACGGTGAACGCGGGATGGGATAGCGTGACCGCGAGCGGCCTGGGCGCGGGCATCGACATCACCGCCCGAGGCGACATTCATCTCAGTTCGATCACGGGACCGGTGGTGGCGCACTTTGTCCACGGGAAGCACGACGTTTTCGCCGCGCAGGATATTCAGGGTGACATGACCCTGGAGGGCGACGTAAACGACATCACCGTGTCCAATATCAAAGGCGGGATCGCACAGAACGGCGACATTCCGGGCGACGTGTCAATGGAAAACGTGACCGGGCCGGTGCACCTTCGCACCTCAGTGACCACGGTCGACGCGGCGCAGTTGTCCGGCGAACTGACCCTGAACGATGATGACCTGCGAGTCATCGGCGCGAAGGGACAGGTGCACGTGACAACGCACTCCAAGGACGTGGATCTGAGCCAGGTGGACGGCGACTGCCACGTGGAAGACCGCGACGGCAACATCCGCATCGAGCTGGCGGGGACCTACGGCGTGGAGGCAACGAACAGCAAAGGCGACGTGGAGATCACGCTGCCTGCCAATGTCTCTGCGACGGTGAACGGGCGCGCACATAATGGCGAAGTCGTGACGGACTTTGGCCTGACGGTGACCGGCGATGAAGACAAAACGGTCAGCGGGCGCATCGGTTCGGGCACGGCACACATTGTGCTGAGCGCGGACAACGGCGATCTGCACATCAAGAAGGAGTCGGCAGCTCCGCCGGCAGAGCCGCCTGCTCCGGACGCTCCGGTCCCTCCCAACGCACGCCACCTGAAGAGCCCGAAAGCGCCACCGGCTCAACCGGTTACGCAGTAGATCGGACATACACCGCAGGAACCGTAACCGGCGCGGGAGGGTGACCCCCTTCCGCGCCGGTTTTATTTTCTGCGGCAAGAGTTGTATGCTCCTGCGCAGGGGGTCATTCAGGGTCATGATGCATGCGCCGGTCAGGGTCATCACAGTGGAGCGGGAGTACGGCTCGCACGGTGCGGAGTTTGCGCACGATCTAGCGGCGCGGCTGGGCTGGCGGCTGCTGGATTCGGAACTGGTGGCCGGTGCGGCACGCATAGCCGGCATCGATCCGAAGGCGGCGGCCAAATTCGATGAGCGGCTCGACCCCTGGTATTACCGCTACGGCAAAATGTTCTGGCAGGACCCCGTATATGCGCCGGCGACTAGCGGCGATGAGAAGATCTTCGACTCCGAGCGCATGCTGGAACTGATTCGGGCGCAGATTCTCGACGCCGCGAATCAAGGCGATTGCGTGCTGGTGGGTCGCGGATCAGCCTGCGCCCTTGCGGGACGGCCGGGATGCTTTCATGTTTTTGTGTACGCCACTGCCAGCGCGAAGAAAGAATGGTTCTCGCGGGCTTTCCCTGAGCGGGCGCAGCAGGCGGAACAGCATTTGGCGGCCTTCGACCGGAGGCGCGCGGCGGTCATCCGCAAGTTCTATCAGCAGGAGTGGTGCTCGCGCGGGCTTTACCACATGCAGCTGAACTCATGCGTCGGATCAGAAGCCATGATTGACGCAGTGCAGTGCGCCGCGGGATTGTGCGCGGCTCCTGCGGAATCCATGGCGCGCTAAGTCCCCGACCGCTTGAGCAGAAACCTCCCCGTGCCCCATCCTTTCGCCCGTTTTTGGGCGAAAGGGTGGGATAGCACGAACCCCACTCAAACGGCTGTCCGCGCAACGCGCGGGCCGATGCGCGTGAAAACCTCCCAGGGAATGGTACCCGCGGCGCGAGCGTGATCGTAGGCGGTGATGGATTCATCACCCTGCGTGCCAATCAGCACAACCTCGTCGCCGGCAGCGACGCCGGAAATCTCCGTCACATCCACCACTGCCTGATCCATGCTGACGCGGCCCACCAGCGGCGCGCGTTGGCCGCGCACCAATAGTTGGAAACGATTGCCGAGAGAGCGGTCGAGGCCGTCAGCGTAGCCCACGGCGACGAGTGCAAGGCGCATGGGCTCGGTAGCAACGAAGGTTCCGTTGTAGCCCACGGTCGCGCCGGCGGCCACTGAGCGCACGCCGATAACCGAGGACTTCCAGGCGAGCACGGGCTGCAAAGTGGCGCGCGCGGCCGCTAGCGAAGGCGGCTCGTCCGCAGTGGAGAACGCGGGATCGAATTCGGGCACAATGCCGAAGAGCGCAAGGCCGGGACGCAACAGGGCCTTCATGCCGTGGCGTGCGGCAAGTTCGGAAAGGGGACGCGCCTGGCCGGCCAGCAGCGCGGCTGAGTTGCCCACATTGAGCCACTCCGCGAACAGCCCGGCAGCGGAGATGCGCGTGAGAACGTCGTCGAGGCGCGCGAGTTGCTCCTGCGTTGCCTGGCCGTAGGCTTCGTCGGCGGCGAACAGATGCGTCATCACTGCCTCAAGGCGCAGCGGAGAACCTGGCGCGAAGCGCGAGTAGACCGCAGAGAGTTCGCCGGGCAAAACGCCCTGGCGGCTCATGCCGGTGTCGATCTCAAGATGAACCGGGAACGAACCGGGTGCGGCGCCAGTAGCCCGCGCGGCAGCTTCCAACTCGTCGAGTTGCCACAGCTCCCACGCGACGGGCGTGAGTTGAAATTGGATAGCTGCCGCAGCCTGGCCACGAGCGATGCCCGCCATGATGAGCACGCGCGTATCTGGACACAAGGCGCTCGCGGCAATGCCTTCTTCCACGCTGGTCACGCCCAGCCAACCCGCTCCTCCACGCACCGCGGCGGGCGCGCACAGAGCCAGCGAGTGGCCGTAGGCGTTGCCCTTTACCATGGCGAGCAGTTCGGCGTGCGGTGCGGCAAGGCTCGCAAGGAAACGCATGTTCTCTTCGAGAGCGCGGGTGCGAATCTCGACCCGGCAGGGACGCATTGGCATGGGAGTTTGCAAAGATCAGTTTACGGCATGGCTAAAGCAACAATATCGCGTCGTGGTTCTTTGGCGGAGAGCTGCTTTCCGCTGGCCGTTAATTCAGGAGCGATCCTTCAGCATCGGCTCCAGTATGACGCGGCCGGATGGATTGCCGTTTATGTCGGCTGAAAAACTGTCGAAACCCTTGGAGGTACTCAACGAGGCAGGCGCTGGCAGTCGATGGAAAGCGGTTAGTGCGCCGCATTAGGTCAGTGAATCTGACTGCGGAACAGAGAGCGGAGCTGCTCTACCTCAGCCTCGTTCAGGCCGCGCTTCGTCACAACTTGAAAGGACTTTCCCTTCGTTAGCGTGAAGACGTCCTTCCCTTCCTTCCAGCCACTGTACTCGCTCCACGCAACAAAGCTGGGCGCGCCGGTCGAGGTTGTGGAGCTGACTCCCTTCGCGTCGAGGGTTGCGGTTCCCGGCACATTGCTCGGCTTCGAAACCGCGCGCTGCACTGCTGAATGCTTGCGGTACCAATAAAAACCGATGAGCAATACCGGGATCAGCAACAAAATCCAGGAGACCGGCGGAACATGTTTTCCGGCTGCCTGGTTCTTGATGTCTACCCAGAGGATCGCGACCAGCAGGGCAAGGGCATACCCATTAGCTTGCAGATCCTTCAGCCAAGACATCGAGGGCCGGTTCAGACTGATCGCTTCGCTCAATTCATTCGCGGTGATTTCAGTCTGGACTTGCATTTCAGTGTCCTCCAGGATTTCCCTGATTGTACAGAGAGTTGCCGGCCTCGGACCTCAGCGTACTAGCGCAAACGCGACGACGGTTTCATTTTGCGGTCCAACTTCATTGAGGAGCTCCGCTTCAAGATCGTGCGGGACGGGCATTTCGCAGCCGGCCACCTGCTCCGGCGTAGCGCCAATGAAGCAAAGCTCGCAATGGCCCAGGCCTTCGGTACCGTCATCGCCTTCGGTGCGTATGGGAGGGCCGAAGACGCGGCAGGTCATCGGACGCCATGCGTATACATCGCAGCGGCCAGTTGCGGGGTCGAGCGCGGGGCACGCGGCATCGTTGGCGAAGTCTTCAAAGCGGGCCTTGTCTTCAGGAGAACTACCGAGCGCGCCGCTGTTGCGATCGCCGGGAAAATTCGGACCGTGCTCCGCGAGCCAGGCGCGGGCGCGGCGGGCGATCTCGGTTGCAAGCGCCGAATTTGTGGCGTGCAACTCCGTCATTCCGGCGCGCAGGCGCGCGGTGTCAAGCGCGTTAATGGCAAAGGCTCCATAGCAGCACTGCGTGCAGCCTATGCGGCAGGCCAGGAACGCTCCTGCGCGGCGAGCTGCCTCGGCAAGCGAGGCATCCATGATCTGCACAAGCTCGGCATCGCGCGCAGGAAGGGGCATAAGCGCAAGCATAGTGGATGGCGGGCAATGCTGCGAACGTTTGCGGGTTCAAAGGAGGGCCCTGCGTGCGCTATATTCATGGGGTGGTTGGCGGAGGTCGATTGTGAAGTTTTCTTCCCTGTCTTGGTTGGCGGCCGTGTCGGCGCTGACTGTTTCCGCGGCGTGCGCGCAACAGGCGCGCTTGGTGGTCGATCAAAAAGGCGATCGCAGTCTTGCGATTGTCGATCCCGTGGCCGGCAAGGTGATTGCCGACGTGGCCGAAGACGGCATTACCGGACATGAAGTCGTGGCTTCGCCCGATGGGCGCCTGGCGTTTGTGCCCATCTACGGCAACTCGGGTGTGGGCAAGCCGGGAACCGATGGCACAAAGATCGTTGTGATCGACGTGGCTGCGCACAAGGTTGTGGGGGAGATCGATTTAGGCTATGCCGCGCGGCCGCACTGCGCGGTTTTCGGGCCGACGGATGGACTGCTCTACGTGACGACGGAACTGGATCAATCCGTGACGGTCATCGATCCGAAGACACTGAAGGTTATCGACGCGATCCCGACCGGGCAGCCGGAGAGCCACATGCTTGCGCTCTCGCACGACGGGCTGCACGGCTATACGGCGAACGTGGGACCGGGCACGGTAAGCGTGCTGGATGTGAAGGCGCGCAAAACACTCAAAGTGATTCCCGTCTCGGGCAATGTGCAGCGCATTGCGATTTCAAATGACGACCGCTGGGTATTCACTGCGGATGAGACCGGGCCGCGCCTGGCGGTGATCGACACATCGGCAAATGCAGTGGTGAAGTGGGTCAAGCTCGAC
Source organism: uncultured Acidobacteriota bacterium (assembly GCA_963786565.1). Taxonomy (GTDB): domain Bacteria; phylum Acidobacteriota; class Terriglobia; order Terriglobales; family Acidobacteriaceae; genus Telmatobacter. Next base: position 73,722 of record CAWAZR010000004.1, read on the forward strand.
GGCCTGGGCTACGGCAGTGCGCCCACGCCCGACGGCCGTTTTCTGCTGATTGCGATTCCCAGCGCCAACGCGGTAGACGTGATCGACCTCGAGTCCATGACCGTGGTCGAGAAGGTTCCGGTTGGCAAAGACCCGCAGGAAGTGCTGGTGCGGCCCGATGGAAAAACGGCCTACGTTTCTTGCACCGGCTCGAACCAGGTGGCAGAGATCGATGCGGCCACGTGGAAGGTTTCTCGCATGATCGCTACCGGCAATGGCACGGATGGATTGGGCTGGGCGAAATAAAACCGCGAGGCAGCGGGCGCACGGTGAGATGACGGAGGCAGAACGATGGCAGCGCAATGCACGCATTTGGGGACGATCAAAGAGGGTGTGAAGCCGCGCACCACGGGTTGCGAAGAGTGCATGAAGTTGGGCGAAAAATGGTTGCACCTGCGCATGTGCCTCGAATGCGGGCACGTGGGCTGCTGCGACTCGTCAAACGGCCGGCACGCGCGCGCGCACTTCAATGAGACGAAGCATCCGCTGATCCAGAGTGCCGAGCGCGGCGAAAATTGGCGCTGGTGCTACGTGGACGAAATGTATCTCTAGCCGGCAGCTAATTCCACTTCAATCTTCTTCGAGTCAGCGACGAGCTTCGTGATCTTGAAGGTTCGGATCTGGTCTTCGGCAAGCGGCTCTGGTTGAGCCGAGGGCGAAGGCGCATTCCCTTTCCAGCGAGCCTTCAACATCGAAGAGAGCTGCGAAAGGTCGGGCGCGGCGGAAGTTTGCGCAGCACTTGTCGAAGCAGGCGCGAGCTTTTGCGCCACAGGGGCGCCTGCCCCACGGCAGGTGGCTCGAATGCCTTCGCCGAGTTCGACCACAGCCCCCGAAGCCGCCAACTCGACCACGCGGCCGGAGACGCGGTCGCCGACTTTGTGCTCGGCAATGTACTCGTCGATGCTGGTCGGAATCAACTGCTTCATCGAGAGCTTGATCTGGCGCTTCTCGGAATCGATGGCCAGAACGAGAGCTTTGACGCGCTGACCCTCGCGCAGCACGTCGCGCGGATGGTTGATGCGGCGGTCGGCGACGATCTCGCTGATGTGTACGAGGCCGTCCGCGCCGGGAGCGATCTGGACGAACGCGCCGAAGTTCATGATCTTGGTGACAGGCCCCTCAATTTGTGAGCCAACAGGAAAATTGCGCTCCACTTCGAGCCAGGGATCGGCAAGCGTCTGCTTGAGTCCGAGCGAGATGCGGCCGGCGTCACTTGCGGTGGGCGGCTTCACGGAAAGCACGATGGCGTCGACGCGGTCGCCCTGGTGCAGTACGTCGCTGGGATGGTTGACTTTTCTGTCCCACGCCATCTCCGAAACGTGAATCAGGCCTTCGAGCCCCGGCTCGAGCTCGACGAATGCGCCAAAATCCATGAGGCGTGTAACGGCGCCGGAGACGCGTTGGCCCGCCACGTAGCGCTCGGCCGCGGTTTCCCACGGCTCCGGTTGTAGTTGCTTCAGGCCCAAAGAAATTTTCCCGGTGGCAGGATCGATTTTGAGAACGCGCAACGTCAGTTGCTCGCCGACGGAGAGCACGTCTTCGGCCTTGGCAACGCGGGCGCGCGAAATATCTGAAATATGAAGCAGGCCGTCGAGTCCGGGCTCGATTGCGACGAAAGCGCCGTACGGCATAAGCGTGCGCACGGTGCCGGTGACGGTGTCGCCTTCCTTGAGCGCGGCGCGGCGTTCGCTGAGCGCGCCACGAGCCTGCTCTTCGAGAACCACGCGGCGATCGACCACAACGTTTTCATCGGCGACTTCGAGCTTGGTGATGCGGCAGGTAATGGGCTGGCCGACGAGAGCTTCGAGTTCGGCTGCATCGCGCGTGCCGCTGCGGCTGGCCGGCATAAACGCGCGAACGCCGATGTCGACGCTGACACCGCCTTTCACAACTTCCGTCACGGTACCAGAGACGGCAATTTTTTCAGCGAAGGCATGCTCCAGGTCCGACCAGTCGCGAGGCTGCGCGACACGGAAGCGCGAAAGCGTGTAGTAGCCCTCTTCATTGCGCCCGGTAATGGAGACGGGGAACGCGTCGCCGGGATGCACGGACTCGGCGTTGTTCTCAAAGCCAGAACGGGGTAGAACGCCTTCGATCTTGTAGCCGATGTCGAGTATTACCTGATCGGCGGAGAGCGAGACCACCGTGCCCTCAAGTTGTTTGGTCTTCGCGCGATGCGTGTGCTCGCGGTCGAAGGCGGAGAGCATGTCAGCGAAGGAGGACTGGTCGTCCAGACCTTGGTCTTCGGCAGGAGTGCTCGGCGCAGGCTCGATGGGCAATGGGGCATCCGCGCTGGCGGCAATGGGTCGAACGTCCTGGCCCTGGTCTTGTGCTGGCGCAGCAGTGGATTCGGTGGGAGTGGCTTCGGCTGATGAAAAGATTTCGTCGCTCATGATGGGTACACCACCATTCTTTCACGGATGGACCGGAAACAAGGGATGCCAGTATGGAGTCTCTGACGGAGAGCAAGAGCGCGGGGTTCGCGCTATCCCACCTCAGGCGCTAGAACAGAAACGCGCCTGGGATGGGGCACCCAGATTCGATGCGGGCGCGGGTACTAACTGTTCTGCGTCAGATACTGAATGCCGTTCGAAAGCAGGCGGCGGTGGAAGACGCGATGCATCTCGGTAATTCGATGGAAGAGCAGCTTGCGGCCGTGGCCCGACCAGGTAAATGTGCCGGCGCCGATTTTGCGGTCGTGGTCGCGGCTGTAAGCGGCGATGATTTCAATACCGTCGCCGGAGACGATGAGGCCGTTCGAGTCGGAGCCCTTCACCTGGTACTCAATGCTCATGGCGCGGTCCACAGGAAGTCCGTCGTAGACGGGATGCTTGCGCACGAAAAACCATGTGCCCATCCAGGAGGCGCGTGATGTCCCGACCATGCCGTCGAATCGAAATCCGCATGCAGACGCAAGTTGCGCGCCGGCGCCCATGGCCTGACCGTCGCTGGTGCAAAGCACGAAAAGCGGCATGCCTGAGATGAAGGCGGCGACGATTTCATCGGGTAATTTTGTTGGCGGAATGGAGTGGCTGCGTAGGTCGGCGCCTACATCGTCGGTGTGGACCGTATCGGTGGGCCGCGCGGTTGGCGGCGAGGCGACGATAAGGTCGTATTGCTGGCCCGGCGCGAAAGGTTCCAGCTTGAGACCGGGAATGGGCGCGAGCTGCGTTGCGATTTCGTCGGCGAGGCCGACCGTGGCAATGCGAAGATCGACGACGAGCCGCGAGGAGGTCAGCTCTCCGGAACTAGGGTGCCTATCAACGGACGGCCTGCTGAATCGGTGCGGCATGGGATTGACGACCCAAATCTCGCTGCGGTGTTCCGTCTCTTGGTTGCCGGCGAGCGAAAAGTGCGTGGTCCACACGCCCTCGCGGTCGAGCGTCGGGCTGGAGATGTTCTCCTTGACGAGATACGAGAGCTGGTCTTTCACCAGCGCTGGCGCATTCCACGCGCCGATGGCGTGACGCGCGCCCTTGGGCTCGGCGATCGAAAACGCGAGCTTGCCGGGCGCGGGGCGATTCGAATCGTTGAGCAGATACAGGTCGAAGGCGACTTTCTCGCCGAGCGCGGCGACCAGAGCTTTCTGTTTTGCGACGGGCCGTACCGGCATAAGCGAGTTGCGAATGGGAGCAGGGTTGGATTTGAAGTCGCGGAAATTATCGACAAGGCCGGAGTGGTTTTCCATCGCGGTCGATTCCCAACCGCTGACTGCTGCATAGTCGTTGAGGTCGCAGATGCGGATGTTCTCGAGGAATTGTCCCCACGATTCGTAGGCGCGGCGCCCGATGGACTGAAAGAGATCGCTCGCGGTGGGAAAGGCCTTGCGGAAGCCCCACGTGTCGAGAAATTTTTCGTAGACGGCGAGAAGCTCCTGATGATCGGTGAGGTCGTAGCTGTGGCCGCCGTGACTCTTAATCTGTTTGACGAGCGCGGCGTGATCGTCGATCGACGCGGCGCCTTTCATCTCGCCCCACTCCACGATTTCCGTGCGGTTCGTGGAGTAGTAAAGAAATTGCGTGGGGTTGATGTATTGCGCGTCCTGCCACACATCGGAGGGCTGGCCCTGGTGCTCATCCCACCAGCCGCCTGCGCCGCCCTCGGCGGAGGTGCGAAGGTGGTCGCTCCAGGGTTCCATCCATGCCTGCGGCGAGCGCGAAGCGAAACCGTCACAGCCGACGATGCTGCGGCTCGGATCGGCAGCATGCATCATCCGCAAAACGCGCTCAAGGTTTGGGTTTGAAAGATCGGGTCGTCCTTCGTTTTGCAGAATGTACTCGACGACGGAGGGATGGCTGCGATTAGCGCGGATCATGCCGAGGATTTTGGCCTGCATGTAGCGTTCGGCAAAACCGTCAGGCTGACCAGCGCGACCGACCGCCTGCATCCCGCCGCCCGGCTCCATGCAACGTAACAGGCCGCGGCGATCCTGTATGGCGAGCACTTCTTCCTTGGCAAGGTTGCGATGAAAGTTGAGGCAGTTGAGATGAAACTGCTGCGCGACGCGAACTTCTTTCTCCGCGAGCTCGGGCGTGGGAAAGAGCCCGTTGAGCGCCCAGTAGCCCCACGAGATGGCGGTGTAGATGCGCACGCGGCAGCCGTTGAGACGGAAAAGCGCGTTCGTGCCAATGCCTTCCGGCGCGAACCAGCGGAAACCGAAATCGATGGTGCGCGCGTCGGTAGCTTCTGTTGCGGATGCGCCTGCTGCCTCATTTGCGAATTTTGACGCGCTGGTCCATTCCGATTTCATGCGGTAGAGGTGCGGAGCATCGAGATCCCAAAGCTGCGCGGACGGGTACGTGAGCTCGACTTGAAACGTAGCGGTCTGATTGGCTTCGAGCGGCGCGGCAACTTCAGTGTGCGCCAGTTCCTTGCCGGTGATGGGATCGAGGACAGAGAAGTGCAGGCGGCCGTCGCTGGCAGTAGCGCCGATATATTCGATTTCTGCGTGCGCGGTGACTCGGCGAGGTTCGGGCATGTTCAGCACCCAGGAATCGCGAATGCGCGCGGGGCCATGAGCGCTCAAGGTGAGTGCGCGATCCAGGCCGCCGAACCCGTGGCTCTTTTGAAAAGTGGCATTGCCCCAGGTGATTCTGCCGCCGTCGACCCAATCCAGGCGGCCGCCGGGATTGGTGATGCGAATGGCGAGTCGATTCGAAGCGCCAGGACGTGCTGCCGCGGTGACATCGCAATCGAAAGGCAGCTCTTCCATGAGGCTGTAACCGACCAGCTGGTGGTTGAGGTAGACCTCGGCACGTTGGCGCGCACCGCGAATGCGCAGGAAGATTCGCTTGCCTTGGAATGCGGCGGGAATTTCCAGCGTGCGCCACCACCAGGAGACGCCGTAGTAGGCGCCGTTTTTCACTTCGTCGTCGGCAGTTTCGAAGCGGTATTCATCGTGATAGGGACGCATGCCGGTAAGGCCCCAGAAATACTGCTCCACGGTGCAGGGCAGCGTGACAGGAATACCTTGCGTGGTATTGAGCGCATCCCATCCGCCGGTGGGAGCGTTCACGGGAAGGCTCGCGAGATGCACGTCTTCAGGCAAATAGACGGTGTCGTTCTTCCACTCGGCCTTTTGGTCGGGCCAAAGGCGCCAACCCGTGTCGGGAACGGCGATCAGATTCACGTCGTGCGGTGCGACGGCATTTTGCGCGGCCAGCGGAAGGCGAGCAGCAACGAGCGCCGCCGCCGAAGCTTGCAGGAATTCTCGGCGATTACTTTTTCTGTTCTTGGACGAGATCATGGGAATCCTTGAAGTGGTCAGATCGCGGAGCCGAGTATAGCACTGCGATTGTGCGCGCGTCGTGCAGCGGCAGGTCAGTTGGCAGGCGGCGATGATGATATATCTGGTGACTATGCGATTCAGCACCTTGCCATCACGTCAGATCTCCAAGCTGGTCTTCCCGCTTGCCCTGCTGCTTGTGGCTCTAAGTGGAGCGGCCTTTGCCCAGGGAACCGCTAGCGATGAAGAACAGATCAGAGCAATCCAGCTAAAGTACGCGACCTCGATCGACAACGCCGACGTTGCTTTAGCGTCAGATATCTGGTCGCACGATCCCAGCGCCACTTTCATTCATCCCCTGGGCACGGAACATGGTTTCAAGCAGATCGCAGATGACGTCTATCTCGCCATCATGGGCAACATGTTTTCAAAGCGCGAGTTGATACTCGATGATCCGGTGATTCGCATTTACGGCGATGCGGCTTGGTCCGAAATGACGTGGACCTTTCACGCAACTAAGAAAGATGGCTCCGACCTTACGACCGAAGGGCGGGAAACTCAGGTGTATCACGAAGAGAATGGATCCTGGCGGATTGTTCTGGTTCACTATTCAGGTCCGCCCGCAGCTATGCCGAGCGCGCCGCAAAGGCGTTGAATCTACAACTCGAATCGGACCGACCCGCGAACCGCGCCGTTTGGGTCTTGCCGTTGTACCCTGAGAGCAGGCGATGGAGAAACCTCCCCCCCAACCGCGGCGCGGACTTGAGGCATTTGCCTCCCGTGATTTCAGGCGATATCAACTGGCGCGCGTGGCGGTGATCCTCGGCGCAGAGGCGCAGTCTGTCGCGGTGGCGTGGCAGGTGTACTCCATCACCCATCGCGCCATCGACCTGGGATACACGGGGCTGGCGCTCTTCCTGCCCGGACTCATTTTCCTGCTGCCGGCGGGCCATGTGGCCGATCGCTTCGACCGGCGCCACGTGATTATGACCTGTTATGCGTTGCAGTGCATTTGCACGGCGGCGCTGGTAGTGCTGGCGCGCAACAACTCGCAGAGCATCCTGGCGATTTACTCGGTGCTGTTTTTCGTCGGCACAGGCCGCGCGTTTTCAGGACCCGCGAGCTCCGCGCTCATTCCCCATCTGGTGCCAGAGGCGCACTTCGTCAATGCGGTTACGTGGGGCGGCGCCATCTTCCAACTGGCCAACATCACGGGGCCCGCGTTGGGTGGTCTGATGTTTACCTTTCCGCTCACGCATTTTGTGCCGGACTCGCGGCTGGAGGGCGCGGGTATCGTGTATGTGTTCACGCTGGGAACTCTGGGCTGGTTTCTGGTTCTGGTGAGCACGTTGCACGCGCGCCCGGGACGTATGGAGCACCGCGATCTCTCAATGAAGGTGCTGCTGGCGGGCTTTCAATACGTGCGTCGCGCGCCGATGCTATTAGGGTCGTTTTCGCTGGACCTGTTCGTAGTGCTGCTGGGTGGGGCCGTGGCGCTGATGCCGATTTTCGCGCACGAGATTCTGCAACAGGGTCCACGCGGCCTGGGCATGTTGCGCGCCGCGCCGGCAGCGGGCGCGGTGGCGATGTCGCTGGTGATGGCGCGGTTTCCGCTGCGCCGGCGCGCGGGGCGCTGGCTGTTTATTTGTGTCGCGATCTTCGGCGCTGCCACAGTAGTTTTCGGATTGTCGCGCACCTTGTGGCTGTCGCTGGCCTCGCTGGCCGTGGCGGGCGCGGCCGACACCATCAGCGTGATCATTCGCGGATCGCTGCTGCAACTGGCTACACCGCCGGAGATGCGCGGGCGCGTGAGCGCGGTGAACTCGCTCTTCATCGGCGCGTCCAATGAACTGGGCGAGTTTGAAAGCGGATTGACGGCGCAATGGTGGGGCGCAGTGCGCGCAACAGTAATCGGCGGATTGGGCGCGCTGGCCGTGGCCGGGATGTGGGCCACATTCTTCCCGAGCCTGCGCAAAGCTGATGAACTGACCGCAAAGAGCTTGCGCGCGCAGGTGCCCTCGGCGCAGGAAATTCTGTCGGGGCTGTGAAGCTCAGTGCGCGCGGCCGCGGGGGCGGGGGGATCGGTTGCGCTCAAAGAGAATGCGCAGGCCGTCGAGCGTCAGCAGATCGTCGATCTCCTGGATGTAGCGCGAATCCGGAGCGATGAGGCGCGCCAGGCCGCCGCTGGCGACGATGCGCGGCGGGCGGTCCGGCGCGGCTCCAAGCTCGGCAAGAATGCGCTCGATGATGCCGTCGACGAGGCCGATGTAGCCGAAGTAGATTCCGCTCTGCAAGTGGCCGATGGTGTTGGTGCCGATGACTTTGGCGGGGCGCTTGATATCGACGCGATAGAGGCGCGCAGCGCGCGCGAACAGCGCATCGGCGCTCAGGCCGAGGCCGGGTGCGATAGCGCCGCCCAGGTACTCACCCTGCGCGGAGATCACTTCGAATTTTGTAGCTGTCCCGAAGTCGACCACGATGCACGGGCCGCCATAGCGCTCGTAAGCGGCGATGCAATCGCACAGGCGGTCGGCGCCCAGTTCGGTGGGGTTGTCGATGAGCATCTTCATGCCGGTCTTGATGCCGGGTTCGACGAACATGGGCTCGACGTGAAAATAGGTCTCGCACACCTGGCGCAACGTGGAGTCGACGGGTGGCACCACAGACGCGATGATGATGTCCGTGACCTGGGTAGGCGACATGCCGTGCATTTCAAAGAGGTTGACGAAGAAGACGCCATATTCGTCGACGGTTTGGGTGCGGTGCGAAGTGACGCGCCAGTGCGCGGCGAGCTCGGGCTTTTCGCCATCGAGCTTGTAGAGGCCGAGAGTCGTATTGGTGTTGCCGACGTCGAGAGCAAGCAGCATGTTTTCCTTGAGCTAGCCTTTCTCAGTGCGGAGGCCGCCAGTTCGCACGACGACGAGCCCTTCCACAGTTGCCACGCGTAGAAACCCGCTCTCATCGAGGCCGGCCGTTATCCCGTTGCAGGCTTGCGGGCCATGCACTTCCACATTGCGGCCGCGCATCCAGGTTGAAGCCTTTTCGACGCGCGCGATCACGACTTTAGCCGCGTCCGGATTCGCCAATGCGAGAGCTTCCTGCTGCAAAGATTTTAGCAGCGCGAGCAGCAAATCCTGGCGCGCGATGTGCCGGTTCGCTTCCAGATCAAGCGACGTGGCGGGCGTGGCCAGATCCGGCGGAAATGCGCGCTGGTGTACGTTGATCCCGATCCCCAGTACTGCGTACGGCAGGCTTTTGGAGTCGATTCCTGCCTCGACGAGAATGCCTCCGATCTTGCACGGTCCGATGAGAAGATCGTTGGGCCAGCGGAGATCGACAGCGAGGCCGGAGACGGCGTGGATGGCATCGGCGGCAGCCAGGCCCACGGCCAGAGGCAAGAACGGCACGTGCGCGGCGGGAATCTGCAGACGCAGAAGAACGCTGACGTAGAGGCCTTCTCCGGAAGCGGAAATCCAGCTGTGATCGCCGCGGCCGCGGCCCGCCAGTTGCTCGTCGCTCAAGTACACCGAACCGTGCGGCGCAGCATTGCGTGCAGCTGCCATCGCATCGGAATTGGTAGACGCGGTGGTAGGCAGGTAGTGCAGCTTGCCGGCGAAGACTGTGTTTGCAATTTCGGTTTCAAGGGCGGCGAGATCGAACATCGTCTAGCCCGGTTCCGACGTGATGGACATGGAAATATCGGCAGCGCGGGCGGAGTGGGTAAGCGCGCCCACGCTGATGAAGTCGACTCCGGTCTCGGCGTAGGCGCGGATGTTGTCGAGCACGATGCCGCCGGAGGCTTCGGTGGGAATCCAGCGGTCCGGCTGACTCAATTTGATGCGCTCGATGGATTTCTTCACATCTTTGGGCATCATGTTGTCGAGAAGGATGGCTTCAGCGCCGTGGGCGAGAGCCTCGTCGAGCTCCTGCGGCGTGCGCACTTCCACCTGCACGCGCTGGCCTGGCTTGCGCTCGCTGAGGGTGCGCTTGAGCACCGTGGCGATGCCGCCGCCGAGCGAGATGTGATTGTTCTTGATGAGGATGCCAGAGGCGAGATCGATGCGGTGATTGGTGCCGCCGCCGCAGAGAACCGCATATTTTTCCAGGGCTCTCATGCCAGGCACGGTCTTGCGCGTGTCGAGTACGCGGGCATGGGTGCCCTGTATGGCGTCGACATATTTGCGCGTGAGCGTGGCAATGCCGCTCATGTGCTGCAGCAGATTGAGGATGACGCGCTCGCAACTGAGCAGCACGCGCGCGTTGTGGCGGATGACGGCCAGCACCTGGCCGGGATGCGCGCGCACGCCGTCGAACATTTCAGGATGGCTGACAACTTCAAAGCGCGTTTGCGCTTCAGGACGGGCGTCGAGGCGCGCATAAATCTCAAAAAAGCGCGGGATGGCGCCGAGGCCGGCGACGACCAGCTCTTCGCGGGCGATCACAGAGCCCGTGGCGCGCAGACCGGGATCGATGGTCAGATGCGTGGTCGCGTCGCTGGTGGCGCGGTCCTCTTGCAGGGCCTGCTCCAGCAATGCGTCGATTTTGTGGCTCTTCCAATCCATAGCGTCAGTGAACAGTGGTCAGTGGACAGTGAGCAGCGAACAGTTGTCAACCTTCCGGTAGTCCGTCAAGATCCCCACGGGCCTTTTCCAGGAGTCTCTTTGCCTCGTCCCGCTGTTTCCTCAAGCCCTCGACAATATGCGCGGGCGCCTTGGCAAGAAACCCGGGGTTATTGAGCTGGCGGTCGGAGGACTCAATAATCTTCTCGAATTTGGCGATGTCCTTCGTCAAGTGTTCGCGCTCTGCGGCAACGTCGACAGTGCGTTCGTAGAGCACACCCACGTCGAAGGCTGCGGTGCTGTGCTTCGAAAGCCCAGCAGTAATTTGCTCAACGAAGCGCACTTCGCTCACGCGGGCGAGGCGCTCGATGATGTCGTGGTTCTTCTCCGCGATTTTGCGAGAAGCCGCGTCGGCGCGGACCTCGATAGGCACGATGGCCTTTTCCTCGACGCCGATTTCCTTGCGCAGGCCGCGGATTTCGGTGATGAGGTTCTGCAGGAACGTCATCTCCTCGATCACAGGCACAAGCCCATCCGATGTTTCCCGTGGTTTCGGGTAGATGGCGAGCGCGATCGATTTTGCGGGCGGGGCGCCGTCATAGACTGCGTGCCAAAGTTCTTCAGTGAGGAATGGCATGAACGGAGAGAGCAGTCGCAGCGAAGCCTCAAATACGAAGACGAGCACGCCCAATGCCCCAAAGGCCTCGGAATTGCCTTCAATGGCTCTCTCTTCTTCGTTCGTTGGCTCTCTTTGCATCAGCTCTTCGCGCGATGGAGCCGGGGAAATATTCAGTCGCAGCTTTATGATTTCGAGATACCAGTCGCAGAAACTTCCCCAAAAGAACTGATAGATAGCGCTAGCCGCCTCATCGAACCGGTAATTTTCCAAGGCATCGTTGACCTGCCCGGCCGTTTTGTAAAGTGAGGCGACGATCCAGCGATCCTCAATTGGGGTGGCTTCTCCACCAATGATGGGCAGGTTGAACAGCCCGTTAAATTCCTTTCCGTTGGGACCATGAGTCCCTCGGAGGATCTCGAACGGAGTCTTGATCCCCACCTCCGCCGCCCTGTCCACATTCATAAAGATGAACCGCGCCGCGTTCCAGATCTTGTTGGCAAAGGCGCGATAACCCTCGGTGCGCGCCACGTTGAAAGCAATGTCCGTGCCCGGTGACGCCATGGACGCGAGCGTAAAGCGCACAGCATCGGTCCCGTACTGCTTGACGATTTCAATCGGATCGATGACGTTGCCTTTGGTTTTCGACATCTTCTCGCGATTGGCGTCGCGTACCAGGGCGTGAATGTAGACCTCGCGGAAAGGAACCGATTCCGCAAGCGGGCGCGGACTGCCATCGGCCATTGGAACATCCGCCGAGAACCAGCAGCCGAGCATAATCATGCGCGCAACCCAGAAGAAGAGGATGTCGAAACCGGTGACGAGCAGGCTGGTCGGATAGAACGCATCAAAATCAGCCCGGCTCAAGGCTGCATCCGCCCGCGTTTCTGGCGCGATGTTCGGCCACCCGAAAACGGAGACGGGCAGCAATCCCGAGGAGAACCAGGTGTCGAGAACGTCGGTCTCCTGCGTGATCGTTTCCGATCCGCAGTGAGCGCATGCGGCCGGGTCGCCCGTCGCACCGGGTTGCGGCACTGTGATCTTGTGGCACACACCGCAGTGCCACGCGGGAATGCGATGGCCCCACCAGAGCTGGCGCGAGATGCACCAGTCGTGAATATCTTCCATCCAATTGAGGTAGATCTTCTCGTAGTTCTCCGGCGTGAAGCGGATGGCCTTGTGGCCGTTGGCATCGGGCCTGACGGCCGCAATGGCCTTCTCGGCAAGAGGTTGAATCTTGATGAACCATTGCGTCGACAAGCGCGGCTCGACCACAGTTTTGCAGCGGTCGCAGTGCCCCACGTTGTTGGTGTAGTCCTTGATGACTCCCAGGAGCCCCTGTGCTTCAAGGTCGGCAACGATTTTCTTGCGCGCCACGTAGCGATCGAGGCCCTGGTACGGTCCGCCATTCTCGTTGATGTGGGCGCGGTCGTCCATCACGTTGATGGAGGGCAGATGATGCCGCTCGCCGATGGCGAAGTCGTTGGGATCGTGGGCAGGCGTCACCTTCACCGCGCCGGTGCCGAACTCGCGGCTCACCCAGGGGTCGACCACGATAGGAATCTCGCGATCCATCAACGGCAGGCGCAGCCTTTTGCCGTGGAGGTGCAGGTAGCGCTCGTCCTCGGGATGAATGGCGACGGCCGTGTCGCCGAGCATGGTCTCAGGGCGCGTTGTTGCCACAGTAATGAACTCGCCGGTTTCTTTGCCGCCGTCGCCCAGCACGGGGTAGCGAATCTCCCACAGATGGCCCTTCTGCTCCTGGTGGACGACCTCAAGATCGCTGATCGCGGTCTGGCAGCGCGGGCACCAGTTGACGATGTAAGCGCCGCGATAGATGAGGCCCTGTGCGTAGAGGCGAACGAAGGCCTCTCTCACTGCAACAGAAAGGCGCTCGTCCATGGTGAAGTACTCGCGGCTCCAGTCGACGGAGGCGCCGAGGCGCTTCATCTGCTCCAGGATGGCGCCGCCGTAATGGCGCTTCCACGCCCACACGCGCTCTACGAAGGCTTCGCGGCCAAGCTTCTGACGCGAAGTGCCTTCTTCGGTAAGCTGGCGCTCCACCATCATCTGCGTAGCGATGCCGGCGTGGTCCGTGCCGGGCACCCACAGGGCTAGCCGGCCGCTCATGCGCCGCCAGCGGGTGAGGATGTCCATCTCCGTCTGGTTGAGCATGTGGCCCATGTGCAGACGGCCCGTAACATTGGGCGGCGGCAGCAGGATGACGAATGGGGAGTAGTCGGCGGGTTCGCCGCCCGGGCCATGGCTTGGGACGGAAGTCGTGGCCGGATCAGGTGTCGGTACGGCGAACAAGTTCTCCCGGACCCAGTAACCGGCCCATTGATCTTCAATGGCGGTTGGGTCGTACGCTTTGGGTAGATCGTGAGGCATTTTGTCTTCGGTGAACCCCTTGAAATTTGCGGAAACTCCCATGAAAACAGGGGTTTTCAAGCGTTGGGGACCACGTTTCAGGTTAGCAGATGGAGGGTGCCGCGAGGCGAAGCGGCCTGGACGCCAGCCGAGCGGACGATGGGTAACGAAAAGGGCCGCACCTGGTTCAGGTGCGGCCCTTCATCTTGGTCCCTCGTTCCCTGTTCTTAGAACGGGTTCAGCTTGTCCAGACCCTTCTTCTTTTTCTTCTTGCTTGAAGATTCGTCGCTCTGATCCACCTTGGGCTTCTTCTGCTTGCCCTTGGGGGCGGCGACGGCCGGCGTGGGATTCGTGCCGGGCTTGATGTCGTTCACCTGGACAGGGGCTTCTGCGGGCGCGTCCGCTGAGGGCAGAGCCGCGGTGGCCGGAACCACGGGCTTGACCAGCGCGTTAGGATCGGTTGGTGTGGCGCTGGTCGGTGCTTCTGCGGCGCTGTTGGGCGCATTGACGATTTCAACGCCCACGCCGGTGCCTCCGCCCGGAGCCTGCATCTGGAGCGGAGCGGTGGAAGGCTGATCGCTGCGCGGCGGCTCATTGGGGCCGGTAGGTTGAACGGCTGTAGCGGGCGCGGGCGGCTTGCCCTGGTTGACGGCCTCGACGAACATGGTCTTGTTCTGGTTGGTGATGTCGGGCGCCAAAATGCGCTTGGGATCGTCGAGCGTGGGCTCGCCTACGTGCACGGCCTGCACCGTCAAGGGACCATGCTTGATGATGTCGAGTGTCAGGTCGGTAAAGTGCAGCGGCTGGCGGCTGCGCTCTTCGGCGTCGCTCTCGGCAATGGCTGCTTCGGTCGGCTCGGGAACGGGACGGTTCATGGCCACTAGGCGGTCGCGTGCGTCTTCAACGTGCGGCGTCATGGGGTAGCGCGTAATCACCTTTTGATAGGCCTGGGCGGCCTTGTCCTGATACATGGTTTCCAGCCGCTCGCGGATGGCGCCCGGCAGCCCGGGAGCAATCTGCACATTGTGCGCTTCGCCCGCATAGGCGTCGCCGATCTCGAGCAGCGTCAGGTCGCTCTTTGAGTAGAGCGGATAGGTGTCGGCCACGGTCTCAAGGCGAGCGATAGCGGCTACGAAATCTTCGCGGCTCTCGTAGTAGCTGCCGATCTGGAATTCGCGCTCGGCCAGAACTTCCTGCACGTCGCGCAGCTTCTGCTTGGCGCGGGGGATCAGGGTGGAATCCGGGAACATGTTGATCATCTCCCGGTACTCTTTCGCGGCCTGCTGCGCGTTGGTAAAGTCGCGGTCCGGCTTCTCCATCTGCTGGTAATAGATGTCGGCCACCTTCATCTTGGCCTCGGCAGCCTCAGGAGCGTTCGGGAAGAAGGTGATGAAGTCCTCGTACTCGGCTTCGGCCTGCGTCAGCGCAGCCGACCCGCCTTCCTTGAACCACGTATCGCCGACCGAGAGCTTGGCCCTCATGCGGTATTCCGACTCGGGATAGGTATTGAGCAGGGTCTGGAGGTCGAGGCGGGCGACGTCGTAGCGGCCTTTCTTCATGGCCACCATGGCTTTGTCGTAGAGTTCCTTGTCGGGCTGCTTGGACTGCACGCCGGCCAGCGGGTTGGCGTTCAGATCGTAGGCCTTCTGCTTCTTCTTCCTCTTGAACTTCTTGTTCTGGGCGTCGGTCGCGGCCTGGGCGTCGGATTGGGCCTGGCTTACAGCCCCACCGAGAAACAACACGGCCAGTGCGACCGCGACGATCTTCAAAGACAACCGGTTCATACCACCTCGTTGAGGGACAGCTCCCAGGGGGCCATCCAATCAATACATGTGCTTTTCAGGACATGCGCTATTCAGTGAATTTTACTCTTTCCGTCCGCAGCCGTGCGCGCGGATTGAAGGATCTCTGCCTGGCGGGCCGCATCCAGCAGGGCGCGCGCATCGCGTTCCGGCTGTCCCGCGCCAAACACCGCATTACCCGCAACCAGCAGCTCCGCGCCAGCTTGGACGATGGCCGCGACCGTGTCGTGAGCCACCCCGCCGTCTACTTCTATTTTAAATTGCAGGCCCAGGTCCCGGCGTATGGCGGCCAGGTGACCGATCTTTTCGATGGAAAAGGGGATAAACTCCTGCCCGCCGAAGCCCGGATTCACGCTCATGATCAGCACGTGGTGCACCATGGGCAGGATATCGAGGATCAGGTCGACCCGGGTGGCCGGGTTCACCACCACCCCCGGCCGCATGCCGTGATGCAGAATCAGCTCCAATGTGCGGTGCAGGTGCGGGCAGGCCTCGTAGTGAACGCTGACCCAGTCGGCCCCGGCATCTGCAAATGCGGCGATGAATTCATTGGGGTTATCGATCATCAGGTGGCAGTCGAGCGGCAGCTTGGTGGCCTTGCGCAGGCTGGCCACAACTGGCGGCCCGATGGTGATGTTGGGCACGAAATGGCCGTCCATCACATCCACGTGGATGGCCGTGCCGCCGCCGCGCTCGGCCGCGGCAATCTGGTCGGCCAGGCGGGCAAAATCCGCGGAAAATATCGAAGGCAGAAGTTCAATCATCGTATGACCGGCAGCAGCTCAACCATGGATTTCGTACTGAACCCCTTGCGGGGACAGTGTATCAGGCGGTGAGGGGCGAATTCACTCGAACCGGACCTCGACCGAAACCGGCTCGACGGAGTTGGCAAAGTGCAGCAGGATCGTGCCATTTTCCACTTGATAGGCGTCGGGCGGCAGGGTTTGGCCGGCGACGGTGACCCGCGCGGGCTTCAGGCGCGACTGAATGCGCACCGCAGCCGTGGTGTCGGCGATGCCGGTCGCGGTAAAGCTGAGCCGGTGCGGGGCGGCATGTATGTTGCGTACCGCGCAGGCAGCGGCGGCGACGCGCGGAACGGCTCCGGCTCTGTAGTCCAGGTCGAAGAGCACATCGTGCGTTCCCGGCGCGAGCGTGACGCTCGTGAGCACGGGCAAGTTTGCGTCAAAGAGATCGACGAAGCGGCCGTGCAGCGTGATGGGCTTGGCGTTGGGAATGGAATCGTCGAGGCCGGCGGCGATGACGTAAGGCCCCCGGCGCAGAACCAGCGCGTCAGTTTCGCTCCAGTTCAGATGGATGGCCGCGGCCGCCTGGCGAGCGAAGCCGCGAACGGTATCGCCACCGTCGGCTTGGTAGCTGAGGGCTGCGGGCGAAACCCGCTCGGCCAGAACGACGCCGCGACCGACGTGAAACAGGCCGGATCCATCGGCAGGGATGCCGAGCTGCGCGAACAGATGCTGGCGCGGCGTGGCGTATGCGTTTGGCGTTGTGTTCCACCACTCGCGGACGGCGTTATAAGGGTCATCGTCGTTGTCGACCACCACAAGTGCGCCTCCCGCGCGCACCCATGCAGCCAGTGCGGCGTGGAATGCAGGCGTCGGCGGCTTTTGGCCCTCGTAGGTGAGGAACAGCAGCTGATAGCGGCCCAGAAATCCGGGCGCGCCAGAGCTTTCAATCTGCACCGGCTCCACGGGAATACCGCGCAGCACCAGCGGCAGCGCCAGTCCGTAGAACGAGCCGAGGTACTGATCGGACGGTTTTGGATCGGCGCGTTCGAACATCATGGTGTCGGAAACCAAAATGCCCACAGCCCGCGTGCCGGCGATTTGCCAGCGCACGTCCGTTTGCTTCATGTTGCCGAGGGCCGCGATCACGGTCTGGAGTTCGGTCTCGTACTCCTTGGGAATCCCCTTCATCGGCACGCTGATTTTGGGCACCGGCGCATCGTGGCTCGCGCCTGTCGGGACGACGCTCGACCCTCGCCGGAGTTTCTCAGCATCCTGTTCCGTCGCCGGATGCATCCCGGTAAAGACGCGTTGTGGCCACGGCATGATCTCGTAGCTTGAGACTTCGGGCATCAGCAGCGACGCCGTCAGCGTGCTCTGCCAGTGGCTGCGGTAATCGTCCCAGGTGCTGTTCCCATTGTCCGCGACAGGATCGTTCAGATACCAGATGCGCCGGCCAGACGCCCGTACCAGGTTCTGCATGGAGCCGTACTCCAGGAACGCCGTCTCGAAGGTGCGCTCTTTGCGCTCGCCGTTGTAAACGTTGGGCGTGCGCGCGGTGCCCGTCCACACCTGCGCAATGTAGCCGGCTGCGCCGACGCCAATCAGCGACGATTCCGGGCTGACGATACGCCATGTCGAGTAGTTGATGAGCGAGTGCGTGGCCACGTAGCAGGGAATCGTGCGGCTGTGCTCTTTTCCGTATGCGCTCACGTAGTCAAAGACCTGCGCGAGGGCGCGGCGGTAGAGAAAGTACTTGAGCTTCGAGGCGCGATACTGCGCATCCGGCGACGAGTTGGGCGCCTGCCACGGCTCGCCGTAGTAGGCCTGCCACTGTTGCTTGAAGCTTCCGCTCCATCCGCTGCGCGCCCAGAACTCCGGCTCCTCGAGATAAATGGCCTCTACGCCTTGATCGAGCGCGCGCTTCACGCCTGTGCTCAGGTAGCGGCCATAATCCTCGCCGGGCGACATATAGGGAACCATCGGATTGCCGCCGTGAATGATGTGTTTGCCGTCCACGTCAGTCTGCGCCTGGTCCCAATGATTGGTGCCGTCGAATTTGCCGTCGAGGTAGTCCTGGTAGCCGCCCCAGGCCGAGCCGGTCATGAGATCAACGATGTAGCCGTGGTCGCGCCAGGAGGCCACAAGCCCCGGCATCTTGGGGCCGATGCCATAGACCATGGCTGCATCGGCATTTACGTTGATGCGCGGCGTCCATGGATCGCCGCTCTGGAAGGTCAGGCGCTCCTCCGCACGGCGCTTGGCAAGTTCGGCGTCGCTTTGCGACTGGGCGACAACGAGTGAGGGGACGAAAGTGGCGGCAAGCAACAGACAGGCAGGAGGAAGAGCGAGTTTCACTGTGATTTTTCTCCGAAGGGATGCGACTCACCAGTGTACGAGATACCGGTCTCCCCACGGCAGCGACTGTGGAGAGAAATTAGCGGGCGGGTAACTTTGGGTAGTGGGTCAGTTTGAATCTGTCGCGAAGGCGCCAAAATGAGTGGGGCTTCAGCCCCTGAGGGATGATTCCTTTTCAAGCTGACTCACTACACAATCTTGGAATACGAATTATGGAGCGGGTAGCAGCGACTTAGCCGCCACACGGCCGATGCCGCGCAGGATGGCTTTCACGGGCCAGTGTTCTTCGGCGTCGGGGAAGAAGATTTCACCCGTGCGCTTGGCATCAGGCCGGTAGTACCAGCGCTTGAGCAGCGCAAGGTGCCCCTGGCGGATGGTAGCTGAAGGTGGCGCGGCCGGTGCGGAGAGCTGAGCCAACGCGGTTTCGAAGCGAGATTCGAGGAGGCCGCGTGGAAGTTTGGCGCTCGCTTGCTCTCTCGCCCCCTCGTTTCCTACGCCCTCGTTCCCTTGGTCCCTTGGTCCCTGCTTTTCCGGCGTCGGTTCAATCGCCATCGGCTGCGCGAAGAGCGAGGTCGATCCCGACTGTTCATTTTGAATTCTCATGCCGACAGTCGAGAACGCGGCCGGTCCGCGCAGGCGTCCATTCTCAAAAAGAAAGACGGCCGCTTCCTCAAGTTGCGCGGAGGCTTGGAGAATGACCGCGCGCAGGCGGCTGAGCGGACGCACGAGTTCGGCGGCGAGGGAGTGCACGGCTTCAACACGCTGCACCTGCGCGTGCAGCGCAGCTGCGGATTCGAAGGCCAAATCCGCCGAGGCCTGGTCGCGCTGGGCGCGCAGAGTGACAAGACGGCTCTCACCGCGCGTAGCCAAAAATCCTTCGACGGCCGAGGCCTCTTCTGCGTAGCGCTCGTCGCCGCAGCCTTTGAAGCAGGGTGCGAGACACATTTTCATTTCGGAGTAGACGCAGCCGGGATAGCTGGGATCGGGGGCCAGCTCGAAGGTGCAGCGGCGCAGCAGGAAGAGTTTCAGCGCCTCCTCTGAAAATCTTTCGGCGGCGGCGCGCGAAGCGAACGGTCCGTAGGCCCAATCGGCCTCGCGCAAGCTGGGCCGGTGCGTGACCGTGATGCGCGGGTAGGGATTGCTGCCGAGAAAACGCACAAAGGCAGGAGGTCGCAGGTGCATCCGCTCGATTGCCTTGGCGCCAAAAGTCTGGTCCAAAAGAGAAAACTGCGCAAGCAGCGACTCAAACTCCGAGCCGGTGAGCTGCCACTCGATTCGGCGCACCAGGCCGGCGAGATGGAGGCGGCGCGGGTGTTTTACCGAAGGCCGCAGCAGCCGCTCCAGCCGCGCGCGCAAATTGGGCGTGCGGCCGATGTAAGGTTCGGCGCGCGCCTCGGCGCCATACAGCGCAAACACCGCCTGGGCCTGCGGCAGTTCGGCCAGCGCGGCCTTGGGATCGGCCGGGTCGAATTGGAGAGCGTGCGGCACAGGCCGGATTCACCTCAACGTGCGCGTTCGCACGTTCAGAGTGATTGTACGGTGGAATGCAAGCCGCCAGAAGGGTTCAAGTGGTTGCGACACGGCGAACCCGACTCGCGGTGAAGTCGTGACGCGCATGAAGCCGAAACTCGAAGCGGGCGTCGCGGCGCACGTGATAGACCAACACAGGACGGAAGCAGGCAACGCAGGTTGCCCCGGCGCGGCGAACGCTGGGATAGACAATGCCGTTCGCGCCGTGCTCAAGAAGGCCGGCGGCCAGTTGCTGCGAGAGCTGGTAGCACTCAGGAATCGGGCCGGGCCTCAGGAACCTGGCGAAACGCGCCGCCCCGCCGCGAAGATCGTGAAACTCGGCGGCAAAGTCAGCGAGATAGTCGTCGCATGTGGAGATTTCTTCGTACGGCCAATCGACTTCGCGCAGTTGCTCGAGCTTGTGAAAGGCAATCTCGGCAATGGAGGTTTCGCGTTCCAGGCCTGCGTACCATGCACCGCGCAGGTTGCTGTTGAATCGGCCTCCGCGAGGCGCAGCATGTGTGAAGGCCGCATTCACAATCTCGCTGTAAGCAACGCCAAAAAGCAGTTCGTATACGCCGATGCCGGGGAGCAGGCCTTCTTCACCCAGCAAACGCGCGTTGGTTGCGCCATCGAGCTCAATCAGATCGCGCAGCTCGGCGTCATTGTCCGCGAGCGCGGCAAGGACTGTGCCTTCGACGCTGTATTTCGATGGGATGAGACGATGCGTGCCGCGAAAGGAGCATTCGCACACGGGAGGAGTCATGGCGCCAGCTTTGGCTGCGACGATTTTGGCTCCGCCTCGTGGGGTCGCGTTTTTCCTCGTTGCCATCTTCTTCGACGCGCTCGTCATCTTTGCGCTTAATCCTGTGCGCTCAGCTGCCGCGGCGTGCGTCCAGAAGCAGGCGCAATTCGATCATGCCCGGCTGGCCCAGGCGGAGAATGTAAGTGAGCGGCGTGGAACCGCGAAAGATCGGATTCGAGTTGGAAAGCGTCATCCAGGCATCCGCCAGGCGCGAGCTATAAAGAATGTTGAGTGCCTTGAAGATTCCGATGAGCAAAGAGATGCGGGTGATCGCATCCTGATCGAGAGCGCGGCGCGCGGGATCTTTTTTCAGGGAGTAGAAGGTGCCCGACGAGACGCCGCCGAGCAGATGGCGGGCATCGTCGTCCTTCACGCCCCACTTCTCCAGAATGCTCAGGAATGCCTTGATCGCCGCCGGGGTCAGGCGTTTGCGAGTGGCGGGGTCGGAGAGATCGGCAGCCACGTCGAAGCTATAACCGGCGATCTGCGGGATGGGAAGTGCGGTAGCCATAGAAACTCCAATAATGAAATTATATCACTCCAAATTTGGAGAGCCAGGGAATCTATCTTTACCGGACTCAATTCGCAGCAGTTACGACAACCACCAGCCGCTGCTTCCCATCGAGCGAAAACTGGATCGGGGCGGCCCGCTCGCTCGCGCCGCCTGCCTCCACGTCCCGCTCAATCTTGCCGCCTGTTGCGCCAGAGATCACGACG
The DNA here is from genome assembly GCA_963786565.1 of uncultured Acidobacteriota bacterium. Taxonomy (GTDB): domain Bacteria; phylum Acidobacteriota; class Terriglobia; order Terriglobales; family Acidobacteriaceae; genus Telmatobacter. Next base: position 94,965 of record CAWAZR010000004.1, read on the forward strand.
CGTGCCCTCATCAAGGCGGGCATAACAAGCGAGCGGTCGTTCGCCTGCCCTGCCGGACCATTGGCGGCGGGGGCAAACTCCAGCGTGTAATTGCCTTTGGGCCAGACGCCGAAATCGGCGGTGCCGCTCGCATCGGTGGTGCGCGCCGCACAGCCGCCGCCGGGATTCTTGCCCAGCTTGACGTCGATGCCCTTGAGTGGCGCGCCGGCAAAGACGGTTTGCGCGAGGAAAAGACAAGCTGCCGCGATCGCGACAAAACGCGTTCTGCTTCCATTTCGGCTTGAATCGTTCATTGCGTCGTTCATTGTGCCTCCGGGGATTTCTGAACATGCTACTACGCGCCCAATAAAGCTGTCAGGCCCGAAGGATGGCAGGGCTTCAGATCGACGCAGCCTTCCGGAAAGACGGCGAAAGCTGCTATGCTGCGGGCGCTACAGAAAAGCGATTTAGGCAAGGGGGATTGCCAATATGTGGTTCCTGGGCATGGATGTGGGAACGGGCGGCACGCGGGCCGTCGTGGTCGATGGCGCGGGCAAGTTGATGGGCGCAGCGTCGTGCGAACACGCACCTTTTCGCGCGGAACATCCGGGATGGGCAGAACAGGATCCCGAAGATTGGTGGCGCGCCGCACAGGAAGCAATTCGCGGAGCCCTGGCGGCGACGCCGGAGCCGCGTGAGTCCATTGCGGCCATCGCGCTCACCGGGCAGATGCACGGCGCGGTGATGCTCGATGAAAACGGCGCGGTGCTGCGCCCGGCGCTGATCTGGTGCGACACGCGCACCCAGCCGGAGTGCGACTGGCTCACCGCGAAGATCGGCTACGAGCGGTTGATTGAGCTCACCTGCAATCCCGCGTTGCCCAACTTCACGCTCACGAAGTTGTTATGGGTCAAGACGCACCAGCCGGAGATCTTTGCGAAAGTCCGCCACGTGATGTGCCCCAAGGATTATGTGCGCTACCGGCTCACGGGCGAGTTTGCCATCGACGTGCAGGAGGCGAGCGGAACTCTTCTGCTGGACGTGACACATCGGCGTTGGTCGCGCGAAGTGGCCGAGACGGCCGGGATTGATATGAGCTGGCTGCCCAAGGTGTACGAGTCGCCGGAGATTTGCGCGCGTATCAGCGAGGCGGCGGCGGGGCTGACGGGATTGAAGGCGGGCACGCCGGTTGCGGCGGGGGCGGGCGACCAGGGCGCGGGCGCTGTGGGCATGGGAATTCTGCAGCCGGGCAGCGTTTCAGCGACCATCGGAACCTCAGGCGTGGTTTTTGCGGCCACCGCCGAGCCGACGAAAGACCCCAAAGGCCGTCTGCACACTTTTTGCCACGCTGTTCCGGGCCTGTGGCACGTAATGGGCGTGACGCAGAGCGCGGGACTGAGCCTGAATTGGCTGCGCGGCACGTTCTTCGCCGGTCAGAGCTACGACGGATTGAGTGACAGCGCCGAAAAAATTCCCGCAGGCAGCGAGGGACTGGAGTGGGCGCCGTATCTACTCGGCGAGCGCACGCCGCATCTCGATCCTGAGGTACGCGCGGCGTTCGCGTGTATCGGCGTGCAGCATACGGCGGCGCATTTTGTGCGCGCGGTGCTCGAGGGCGTGGCCTATTCGCTTCAGGACTCGTTTACCCTCTTCCGCGAGTTGGGCATCCCCGTGACGGCAATCCGCCTGGGCGGCGGCGGCGCGCGCGGCGCCTTGTGGCGCAAGATTCAGGCTGGCATCTACGGTAAAGCCGTGGAAGTGCTGGTGGCCGAAGAAGGCGGCGCGTTCGGTTGCGCGCTGATGGCCGGCGTGGGCGTGGGACACTGGAAGAACCTCGATGAAGCCTGCGAGCAGGCCATCAAGGTGGCGCAAACGATCGAGCCAGACGCAGCCGACGTCGCAGCCTATAAAACCGGCTACGAGCGCTGGAGAAAGCTGTATCCGGCGCTGCGGGGACTAACAAACTAAAGACTTAAGGACTAGGAGACTGGAGGGCCTGCGGAGACGAAGCCGTTGTGCGTCCAAATCTCCGCGCGAAACTTATTGCTTCCTTTTGGGGTCTATTCAGTAGTGCTTGGCGAACTTCCCCAACGCACGGAGAACGATCATGCACTTCTCCACCAGGTTCTCTCTTCCACTCGTAGCAACGTTGTTCCTTGGCGCGACGGCGATGCGCGCAAGCGGCCCTCCGGTTGCTGCCAAACCGGCACAAAATCTCACGCCGTATATCTTTCCCGATGGCTCTGGCTCCATGGGCCTGCCGCCGGGTTGGACGGTGATCAGTGCGCAGCTCGGCGACGTGATTGCCCAGGGCCCCAATGGCGAAAAGCTGCGCTTCGGTCTCGTGGTTCCCGTGGTCGATCCCACCAGCCCGCAAGCCGGGGTGCTGATGGCGGGCGGCGCCGCACCGGGAAACTTCATCGCCGTTCCCTATAGCGCGGATGCCGCAACGTTATTCGTCCAGGGCAGTGAACAAGTCGCGCAGAAGTTTGGCCTGCCGGCCCCCACCATCACCATCCAGAGCACGCGGAACCTGCCGGCCAACTTCGGCGGCAAGAACGTCGCGGTCTACGGCCAGGTGGATGCGCACGACGGCCGCGGCGCGCAAGCCATGGTGACGCAAATGATCGTGACGCCGCCGCAGGCACTCGGCGCTTATCAGGTGACAGTCTTTGAGATCACGGCGCCTCCGCAGGTGATGGCGAACGACACCGCCACGATTACCGAGGTCTATAAAAATTACAACCGCAACACGCAGTTCGTGATGGCGGCCGTGAACGCCCAAACTGAGCAAAGCGAGTTGCGGGAGCAGCAAATTCTCGACTCCGCGAGGCAGCAGTCGGATCAGTCAGAAAGATCGACAGCAGCTTTTTGCAACATTCTTCTCGACCAGACGGTCATTCGCAACACGGAGACCGGCGAACACTTCACCGTATCCAATCAACGCGCCGATGGGCTCACGCGACACAACCCGTATCTCTTTGAAGAGGTTCCCGAGAGCGATTACATCAAGGGCGTCGACTATTAGAGCGCAGATCTAGCTGCTCGAAGACGTCAGCTGCGCGCAGCCTCCAGAGCGGGAATCAGAAAGTCAGCGAACACGAAGCGCTCGCGCGTGACGATCTCTCCAGTCTCAAGCGGGAGCGGGGCCGCGAACATGGGTCCGGCGTAGACGCAGGTGTGAAATTCGCCGCGCTCGGCGCAGGGATCGATGCCAGGCGGAAAATCGCGCAACAAATCTTCGTCAAATTCGCGTCCGGCAAAACTCGCCGGCAGCTTCTCGGTATCGACGCAGGAGATGCGCGCGCGCAGTCCGCCGGCAATCATCTCGCGCGCCAGTTCATCCGTTGGAATCTTCCAAAGCGGAAACAGCGGCTCCAGGTCAGGTGGGCGCAAGATTCCGCTCGCGATAGGCGCGCACGTCTTCAAGAAAAAGATCGCCGAAGGCAATGGCGTCGATGCCCTCGTTCACGGCCCGTTGGCACGTCTCGACCATGCGCTGCTCGTAAATTTCATTGGAGCAGGGCCAAGGCAGTGGAACCGTCCACAGCGGGAGTCCGGCCGCGGCGGCCTGCGCTTCGAGAACGCTGCGGCGCACGCCATGCATCGCCACGCGATCGAACTCCGAGTTGACAGTCGTCAGCAGGCCGCAGATCTCGATGGTGGGATCGCGGCGCAGGGCGTGGAGCGTCCACGCGCTGTCTTTACCGCTGCTCCAGGAGAGAAGGACGCGCTTCATATAAAACAGCCCTCAGCCGTTAGCTCTCAGCTTTCAGCTTCATCTTCGCATGGCGAGCGGCTCGGAATTGCTGCCGTTTGCACAAAGACGGCGCCGCGCTGCTCCCGCATTGCAACGCGCATCGATTTCCCACTAGACTTGAAAGGGTAAGGTCTCCACCTCCGTGCGGAAGTGGTGAAATGGCAAACACACCAGCCTTAGGAGCTGGCGCCCAAAAGGCTTGCGGGTTCAAGTCCCGCCTTCCGCACCAACTCCTCTCGTTTCATCCCCGGGGTTTTCTTCAGAATTTCTTGAGCGGCAGCTGCGCCTTCATCCGCGCGGAACGTTGCCGGGATCGCTTGGATTGCGCACCACCGGTACGGAGCTTTTGTGGGTACTGGGACTGGCCCACACCTGGTAGCTGTTGAAGAGAAACTGCCCGCCCAGAATCAGCAGCCAGACCCAGAGAGCGAAGCGCAGCGGCCGGCGCGGAATGTGCGTGCTCAGCAGGGTTCCTCCAATGGCTCCGGCCACGCCGCCCAGGATGAGTTGCAGCAGCAGCGTGGGGTTGCTGGCGTGCGTGAACCAGTGCGCACCGCTGCCAATGAGCGAAACCAGAAAGCCAAAAACAATGTCGGTGCCGACCACTTGCGCCGGCTCCAGCGGCGTCAGGCTCAGCAGTGCGGCACTGCCTAGCGCGCCCGCTCCCGCTGACGAGAAGCCCACTTCCGCACCCACGGGAAACATCAGCCACGAAAGCCATGGGCTGCGATCGCGCGTAGCGAGATTTTGCCGCATGGGGCGGAAGGAATAAAAGATCTGCCAGCTTGCTGTGGTCACAAGAATCGCGCCCAGAATCGCATTCAGCAGGTTGGACGATCCGGTGCTGACCAGATGCTTGAGCAGAAGCGAGCCCACAAGAACGCCCGGCACTCCGCCCAGTAGCATATAGCCGAGCGTGCGCCACGCCACGTTGCGACGCGCAATCTGCGCTGGCGCCAAAATCAACTTCACCGCGGCTGAAAACGTGAGCCCAATGCCCACGGCCACCGGCGCCGCTACACCGAGAAACAGCACCAGCACGGGCACGGTGATGGTTCCCGCGCCCACTCCGGTGAGCGCGATGAACATCGCAATCAAGAATCCAATGACGTACGGCATTGCTTTTCCTCAGTTCCGTTTACCGGTGATGCGTCCGCGTCGCTAACTCCGCTAACCCCGCTACCTTGCAGCTTCAATGTGAATTCCGCACTCCACTTTGTGCCCTGCCCAGCGGCCCGAACGTGGATCGTTGGGATCGAGCGGCAACGTCGTGCAAGGCTCGCAACCGATCGAGGTATAGCCGCGCGCGTAGAGCGGCAGCAGCGGAATGCCAAGCTGTTCGCACGCGTACCACACGTCGCGCGTGGTCCACTCCGCGAGCGGCGCCAGCTTCAGCACCTGTTTGCCGCCGGGCAGCGTAAACTGCGCCCGCTCCTCGAGCGCCGCACGGCTCCTGGCCTGCTCGCGGCGCAGTCCAGTGAGCCACACGCGGTACCCGGCAACCGCTTTGAACAGCGGCTCGACCTTGCGCAGCCCGCAACAGCGGTCAGGCGCGGACTGATACAGCAACCCGTGCTCCGCCTCCTGCTCGGCTACCGTCTTTTCCGGCAGCAGATTGATCAGGTTCAGATCCCAGTCGCGCGCGATTTGGTCGCGATACGCGTAGGTCTCGGCAAAGTGGTAGCCGGTATCGAGAAACAGAACCGGAATCCGCGGATCGCGCAAGATGGCGAGCTTCGTCAGCAGCACGTCTTCAGCCTGAAAGCTGCACGTCAGGCAGACGTCTCCGTTGCCTGTCACTTCGCGTTCAAGCGTGGCCCGCACCGCGTCCAGTTTTGCGTTCACTTCGGCAGAAATCTCCGCAACACTCATCACAAATCCGCCCCCTCTGAAGAAATAAAGATGCCCGCGCGCCGCAGCAGTTGGTGCACTTCTGTTACAGCGTGCATTCTGTTGTCCGCGTCGAGCGTGATCTCGAATCCGCCAGCGCTCGTTGTCAGTGCGGCCTCTTGATTTACGCGAACCACCAGCGCAATCAGCCCCGCCTGCGCTAGCACGTCGGTCAGAGCATCGAGCAGCTTCGGGTTCTCTTGGAAACCCGGCTCCCCGGCATCGATGCGGCTTGCGACGGCGCCCACAGCAAACAACGAGCGCTCCACGGCGTCAATCAGCTCCGCGGGTCCGGTCAGTTCCAGCACGCCGCCGCGATGCCCCCATCGCGCCTCGCGTTCGCCAGCAGTCACGCGGCCCCACGCCGCAGTCTCGTCTTCTTCACCGGCAACCGCGTGGCCACGCGCAGCCGTCACCATACCCGCCGCCACGGTGGCGTTGGTTTCGGGATCGATCAGAATCAGCGCTCCAGTGGAGCGATTGTCGCGATAAAGATCGACGGCGATGGGTCGCAGCAGGTGCAGCGTCACTGCGCCGATGTCGTTCATGCGCAGCGAAGGCGCCGGTTCGTGCCGGAACGCGCTCAGATCCACGCGATGATCGACCGAAGAAACCACCGCAGGCACAGTGTGGCTGGTTTGCTTCAGCAGGTAGCGGCGATTGGTATCGAGCGGCCGTTGATCCATCCACACCAGCGACGCCGTTACGCTGCGCGCCGCCACGGGCGCGTGTTCCCGCGCCGGCAATCAGGTCGCCGCGACTGATGTCGAGCTCGCGATCGAGCACCAGCGTGACCGAAAGCGGCGCAACGGCTTCGTTGAGGTCGCCATCGAAGGTCACGATGCGCTCGATCTTCGCTTCGCGCCCCGATGGGAAGACCGCGATCCTGTCTCCCACGCGAACCACGCCCGACGCGATTTGTCCCGCAAATCCGCGAAACGTGTGATCGGGCCGCAGCACGCGCTGTACGGGGAAACGGAAGGCTGCGCTGTGTGTAGTGTTTGCCGCGGGCAGCGCTTCCAGCAGCTCCAGCAGCGACGGCCCCTCGTACCACGGCATCGCGCTCGATGGACCTTCAGCCCGGTGCACCACATTGTCGCCCTTCAGCGCACTGACCGGCACAAAGTGCGCTTCCACTTGCGTGCCGGTGTCTTCCGCGATTTGCTCGAGAATCGCGCGAAACTCCGACTCGATGGCAAGAAACGCTGCTCCGTCGTAGCCAATCAGGTCCATCTTGTTCACGGCCACCAGCACGTGACGCACGCGCAGCAGCGATGCGATGTAAGCGTGACGCCGCGACTGAATCTGCACGCCCTTGCTGGCGTCGATGAGCACAATGGCGGCATCGGCCGTCGACGCGCCCGTGGCCATGTTGCGCGTGTATTGCTCGTGGCCCGGCGTGTCCGCGATGATGAACTTTCTTTTTGCGGTAGAGAAGTAGCGGTAGGCCACATCGATCGTGATGCCTTGCTCGCGTTCCGCGCGCAAGCCGTCGGTGAGCAGCGCGAAATCGATCTGCCCCGGCGCCGTGGTGCCCTTGCCCTCAATCGACCGCACCTGGTCTTCGTAGACCGATTGCGTATCGTAGAGCAGCCGTCCGATGAGCGTCGACTTGCCGTCATCGACACTGCCCGCAGTCGAAAAACGCAGCAAATCTTTCTCGCGCTCCTGCGCAAGGAACTCGCCGATAGAAAATGCGGAGGGTGCGAGAGTGGCCATCTAGAAATATCCCTCCCGCTTCTTGATCTCCATCGAGCCTTCCTGGTCGTGATCGATCACGCGATTCGCCCGCTCCGACGAGCGAAACGAAATCAGCTCCGCGATAATTAACGGAAGAGTGTCTGCATCAGAGCGAATCGCGCCCGTGCACGGGCTGCAACCCAGCGAACGCAGCCGGCTCTTCACCATCTGCGGCTCCTCGCCCTTTCTCGCTACGAAGGCCTGCTCAATGGGCAAGAGCGCGTCGCCACGCACGTACATAGGCCGCTCTTTGGCGAAATACAGATCGACCACGGGAATGTTTTCTTCGTGGATGTACTGCCACACATCCATCTCCGTCCAGTTCGAAAGCGGAAACACGCGAATGCTCTCGCCGGGATGGATGCGCGCGTTGTACAGAGTTCCACAACTCCGGCCGCTGATTCTTCGGGTCCCACTGACCCGCCGTGTCGCGGAAGGAATAAATGCGCTCCTTGGCGCGCGACTTTTCTTCGTCGCGCCGTGCTCCGCCAAAGGCCGCATCGAAGTTGTAATGGCGCAGCCCGTCCAGCAGCGCCTGCGTCTTCAGCAACCCGCAGCAGCGCTTGGTGTCGAGTGCAATGGGATTGGTTCCCGCCGCGATCGCCGGCTCGTTGCGCCACACCAGCAACTCCGCGCCGATCGAGCGCGCCATCTCGTCGCGAAACGTGAGCATCTCGCGGAACTTGAAGCCGGTATCGATGTGCATCAGCGGAAACGGAATCGGTCCCGGATAAAACGCCTTCTGCGCCAGCCGCAACATCACCGACGAGTCCTTGCCGATGGAATAAAGCATCACCGGTCGCTCGAACTCCGACGCCACCTCGCGCAGGATGTGCATGCTCTCAGCCTCCAGCAGGCGCAGGTGATTCAGGCGCTGCGGTGGGAGTGCGCTGGCGGGCGGATGCGGATTGGCGGTTTCGCTTGTGGCGACAGACATCTTGACCTCGGGGATTCAGTGATGACGCTGACGGCCCGGGCCAACACAGACAGGCCCGCCGTTCAGCTACGGGTGTCTTCTTTGTCGATTGTTCTGAGGAGAAGAGACTAGCGTGTACACCCGTCGGCGATGTGCGACAGGCAACAACAACCAGCGATTTGCAGGGTGCAAACCATGAGTAAAGCCATCATAACAAAAGGCGAGCGGCAGCGCAATGGACTGTTTTGGTCCAGAAAGCGCGTGGAATCAAGGCGGTACCTCTATTTCAGCCGCGCGCCCAGTGGGACCTCTTCAAGAAAACTAGCCAACACCGGCGCGCCGTCTTCGAGCGAGGCTGCCAGCAGCATGCCGTTCGATTCCAGCCCACGCATTTTCCGCGGCGCCAGGTTCGCCACAATCACGATCTTGCGGCCCACGAGTTTTTCCGGCTCGTAATACTGCGCGATACCGGCCAGAATCTGCCGCTTCTCGTAGCCGAGGTCGACCTCGAGCCGCAGCAACTTGTCGGCCTTGGGCACGCGCTCGGCCACCAGGATCTGCGCCACGCGCAAATCCACTTTCACAAAGTCGTCGATGCTAATGTGCTGCGCCACTTGCAGTGGGGCAGCCTCTTGGATGGGAGCAGTGGAATCGGTGGCAGGAGCGCTCGGGGGCGCAACCGGCGCCGGAGGTTCAGCCGCGGTCTTCGCGGCAACCGGCGTTGCGGGTTTTGGCGCGGGTGCAGGCGCTTGCGGTGACGCAGCATTTGTTTGTGCGGCAGCCGGAGCGGGTGCCGGCGGCGCCGTCTTCGCCGCGTTCACTTGGCCGTTGCTCGCAGCCTCTATGACCGTGCGGCTGTTTTCGTCTTCAAGGTTTTGCATACGCTCAATCGCTTCCTTTTCCGCGCGGGGAAACAGCGGCGAGGGCTCGCCAAATTCCGTGCCCGCCTTCAATCCGCCCCACGCGAGATGATTCAAAAATCCGCTCTTCGCCGCATCGGCCAATTCGCCCTGCCCAAGCTGACGCCAAACTTTGGCTGCGGCATCGGGCACAATGGGATACGCGAGCGCCGTGATCACGCGGATGGCCTCGGCCGCAGTGGTGAGCACGCGCGCTTGCAACGCCGCATGATCGGCATCGCTGCGCTCCGGCGGCTTCTTCCACGGCGCATTCGCCGTGAGGTAGCCATCGGTCTCTGCAACCAGTGCCCACAGCGCTTTCAGAGCCTCAGAGAAGTTCAGCTCATCGAAGGCCAACCCGAATGCCGCCATCGCATTCTCGGCGTTCTCGCGCAGGCCGCCCTCCGCAAGAGTTTCTGCGCCCGCTTCCGGCGTCACGCCTTCGAAATACTTGTGCATCATATTCACGACGCGGCTCACCAGGTTGCCATAGCCGTTAGCCAGGTCGCCGTTATAGCGCTGCACGAGAGCATCGAACGAAAAATTGCCATCCTGCCCGAAGGGAATCTCGCGCAGTAAGAAGTAGCGCAATGCATCCGCGCCCAGCACTTCGTGAACGGTTTCGGCGCGCACAATGTTGCCGCGCGACTTCGACATCTTGCCCTGGTCGAAGAGCAGCCAGCCGTTGGCGCGCACCGAGCGTGGCAGGGGAATGTCCGCCGCCATCAAAAACGCCGGCCAATACACACAATGGAAGCGGCTGATCTCTTTGCCGATCAGGTGAATGTCCGCCGGCCAGAATTTTTTGAATTTCTCATGATCTTTTGGGTCGTCCGAGCCGTAGCCGAGAGCCGTAATGTAATTCGCCAGCGCGTCCAGCCACACGTACACAACGTGCTTTTCGTCGCCAGGCACGGGAATGCCCCAGGAGAAACTGGTGCGGCTCACCGACAAATCTTTCAGCCCGCTGCGCACAAAGCTCATCACCTCGCGCCGCGTCGACTCTGGCCCCATGAACTCCGGATTCGCCTCGTAAAACTCCAGCAGCTTGCGCTCGAAGGCCGAGAGCTTGAAGAAGTAGTTTTCCTCGCTCACGGTTTCGGTGGGCCGGCCGCAATCGGGGCAAAGCGTGCCCGGCGGCCCGTCCACGTAGGCCTCGTCGAAGACGCAATACTGCCCAGAGTACGAGCCCTTGTAGATGTAGCCGCGATCGCGCAGCGTCGCAAACAACTTCTGTACGCCGCGCTTGTGCCGCTCTTCCGTGGTGCGAATAAAGTCGTCGTAGGTGAGCCCCAGCAGGTCCCACAAGCCGCGGAATTCGCCGGCGATCTTGGTCGCAAACTCCTGCGGCGAGCATCCGGCCAGCTTGGCCGAGCGCTCGATCTTCTGTCCATGCTCGTCGGTCCCCGTCAAGAACCACGTTTCGATGCCCATCGCCCGTTTGCGCCGCGCAATGGCGTCGCACACGATGGTCGAGTAGGCGTGGCCCAGGTGCGGCCGCGCGTTCACGTAGTAAATCGGCGTGGTCAGGTAAAAACGACTGGAGCTGGAAGATGGATTGGTCATAAATCGATCGGCCGCCTCAGCCTTCAACCCGCGCTAACGGGCCAAAGTCTGGAGACAAACCCTCTTCCATCTTATGGCATCGATGCAGAAGCCCGCTGTCCGCCGCATCGTCGCATCACACGCAGTTGCGCGACGCTCCCATTCATCGCCATTAACCTGCGCCGATCAACTTGCCGGATCCCTCACCGCGAGCGTATAGCCGGTGTCCGACTTCGGTGTGTCGTATACGCCGTAGTCGCAACTGAACACCGTCCATGCTTCGCTGGTGTCAGCCGCGTCTGTTGTTGAGGTCCAGTAGAACTGGTAGCCGATGAAGCCGAGAAAAATCGGCCCCTGGTAAACAGACCCATTTGGATTCAAGTATGTGAAGTCCAGGTAGTCGGCTTCATTGGTTTGGTTTCGGTCCGCCAGGGACTGCATCTCGTTCCGGTTGGGCATGCGCCAATTTCCCGCAGCCGACCCATCGGTCAATCCGCATTGCCCGCTGGCCAGGTTGCCCACCGCTGCCACGGCGGTTGCCCAGTCGCCTTGGATGCAGTTGGCCTGCTTCAGCCACACGAGCCCAGTCATCGTGTCGATGACCGTCCCATCTCCTTTGTCAATAAAGCGCGGAGAGATCAATCCCACGCCCATTTGCAGCGTTCCATCGTCGCCGGCCTGCAAGGGAGGCTGGAACAAACCGGTCGCCCGCAGCCGCCCGGCTCCGCTGCCCGTGCCGCGAACGGCCCAGATTCCGTTTTTCGAAACCGACTTCACATTCTGCACGCCGTCGTTGATGTAGCGCCCGTCGCTCATGCTGACGGCCCACGCCGACGGTGAGCCCAGATCGCCTCCAAAGTAGCTGGTCGAGGTCCAGTAAACAATGCCGGCAACATTGGCGAAGTGGCTTCCCGGCGGCACTGCGGGATTGCTCGAGGAAATATCGACCACGCTCTCCAACTCAATCACGTTGGGCAGCCGCCACTGGCCCGCGGCTGAGCCGTCGCTCAAACCGCACGCGCCGCTCGCCAATTGGTTCGCGTCGGCCAAAGCCGTTGGCCATGTGTTCGGAGCAAAACAACTCGCGTTCTTCAGCCAAACCAACCCCGTCAGATTGTCGGTCACTGTGCCGTTCTGGTTGTCGATAAATCGAGTCTGGGGCCAGACCAGGCCTTTGTGCAACGCGCCGTCGTCGCCGCTCGCATAGCTTGTTTGCTGCCCCGTCGCTGCAAGTTGCACCGGCGGATTGCTGCCGTCATAAGCGGCGATGTTGGCGCCGGAAAGAGAGGCATTGGGAAGAGAAATGAAATCAATGAGCGTGAAGTACATGGGAATGCCGGTCGTTTGCGACTCAAGAAACTGTCCGGTGCGATCGAAGCGCTCCACTTTGGCATTGGCCCCGTTCACCGATGGGTAGAAACCGTAGCCCACCTTATTCACCCAGATTTGGTAATCCGCCTGCGCATCGCCGGAGGTCGTCAGCCCCGAGAAACTGTAATCCCCGTTCGCATCGGTCGTCGCCGTCGAGACAACAGTATTGTCGTTGGTGAGCCAAAGGGTCACGGTCGCGCCCGACAATGGCGCTCCCTTGAAAGTGACCGTGCCGGTGACGGTGTTGGTCGGCGGCGGCGAGCTGGGATCGGTCAGGCCCGGGCTTCCGGCACTTCCACCACTGCAACCGCTCAAAAACGCTCCAAGAACAACCGCGATCGACAAGAGAATCCCGCGCATGAATGTCTCCTTCCGGGACATGCCATTGCGCAACACTTTTCCCTGGCAGCAATCTCAGCAATGCGTAGGGTCGTTGTCGCAAATGGCTCTGTAAAGGACTCATCGGCACTGCCGGAAGACCGCGTGAGTGCGTCGCGGCATCAAGACTCTCTTAAGTAATGCACGACCTGGCGCGCAGCGAACTTGCAGGCGCGCTCTGCTAAAATTGGCTGGATAATCAAGGCGTTTTGAGGCTTTTGCGTGGTTCTGGAACTCGAAAAACGGCTCGCCGATCGACTTCGTGCCGTCCTGAAAGAAAAATTCGCGCTCGACGTTGAGAGCATTCCTCTGGAGACGCCGCCCGATCTGCACCTCGGCGAAATCGCCACGCCCATCGCCCTGCAACTCGCGCGCACTTTGCGCAAGGCGCCCAAGATCATCGCGCAGGAAGTTGTCGCTTTTCTCGGTCCCGTGGAAGGCTTCGCCCGTTTCGAGGTTGCCGGCGCCGGTTACATCAATGCGTTCCTCGACCGTGCAGAGGCGGCTCACCTCGTTGCAGTTGCTAAGGCACCGACCTCGTCCAAAGGTCTGCCCCACGCAGTGGACCGCGTGATCGTAGAGCACACTAGCATCAATCCCAACAAGGCCGCGCACATCGGCCATCTGCGCAACGCCATTCTCGGCGACACCTTTGTGCGCCTGTTGCGCGCTGCCGGCAACAAAGTCGACGTGCAGAACTACATCGACAACACTGGCGTGCAAGTGGCGGATGTGGTGGTCGGCTTTCTGCATCTCGAGAAAAAATCCGCCGCGGAAGTCCGTCAGATTGTCGCTACCTGCGAACAGCGCGCTGCCGGTCCTGAAGGCCACGATGGTGCAATCGACTATTACTGCTGGGACCTCTACGCGCGCACGTCGCAGTGGTACAGCGAAGGAGCCGCCGAAGAGCAGACCGCGAAGAAACAAGTCCGCCTCGACACCCTGCACGAGATTGAAACGGGGGGCAACGAAACTGCAGAGATTGCCGATCTAGTCTCCACCGCCGTCCTGCGCCGCCATCTCGAAACCATGCTGCGCCTCGACATTGAGTACGACTTTCTGCCGCGCGAGAGCGAAATTCTCCACCTCAAATTCTGGGAAGCCGCATTCGAGAAGCTCAAGCAGTCCGGCGTGCTCTACTTCGAAAACGAAGGCAAGAACAAAGGCTGCTGGGTGATGACGCGCCCCGGAGCGGCCACGGACCCAGTCCAAAACGAGGACGGCCCGAAGGGCACTGATGAGGATGCCAAGGTCATCGTCCGTTCCAACGGTACCGTCACCTACGTCGGTAAAGACATCGCGTACCACCTCTGGAAGTTTGGCCTGCTCGGACGCGACTTCGGCTACAAGCCGTTCTTTACGTATCCAGATCATGAATGTTGGATATCGTCCGTCCAAGGCCAGGAAAAACATCCGCAATTCGGCAACGCCACCGCCATCTACAACGTGATCGATGCGCGCCAGTCCGATCCGCAGTCGAACGTGATCCAGGCGCTGCGCGGCATGGGCTACACCGAGCAGGCCGACCACTACACCCACTTCAGCTACGAGATGGTCGCGCTCACGCCGCGTTGCGCGGAGGAGCTTGGCTACAGCATCTCCGATGAGGACAAGAAAAAATCCTACATCGAAGTCAGCGGACGCAAGGGCTTTGGCGTCAAGGCCGACGACCTGATCGACAAGCTCATCGCTTCCGTTCAGCAACTCGTCGACGAAAAGCAGGCCTCGAGCTCCGAACCTGTCCGCCGCGAGATCGCCCGTCAAATTGCCATCGGGGCCCTGCGATACTTCATGCTCAAGGTCACGCGGAATTCGGTCATCGCCTTCGACTTCAAAGATGCGCTCAGCTTCGAGGGCGAGACGGGTCCTTACATCCAGTACGCAGTAGTGCGTATCCGCAACATCTTCCGCAAAGGCGGCATCACGCCGGAATCTGCGCTGGCGGAATTTGCAAGCGTCGCGCCCAGCAGCCTTTTGGACTTCCTCAGTGGGGAGGAGAACGAAGATATCTGGTCGCTATGGTTGCGGGCCGGACGCCGCTCTCAGGTCTTGGACCAATGCATCGCGACCTCCGAACCGGCCTATCTCGCCAAGCACGCCTTCCAGCTCGCGCAGGAGTTCGCGAACTTCTACCATCGCCACCACATCCTCACGGAAGAGGACCCCGCGCGCAAGACTTTCCTCCTCGCCACGGCCGCGGTCGCATTGCGCGAACTCATCGCGTCGCTCGCCTTGCTCGGCATCGAAAGCCCCGAAGCGATGTAAACGCAGCCATCAGCTATCAGCGCTTCTGCGCACGATAGAATGGGCGCCCCACGTCTCGCATCTGAGACGTGGGAAACCGATGAACTCGCTGTAGCACGAAATCACTGACAACTGTCTTTCCATTTGCCAACCCTGCGTCCCTGCCTTGAAAATGCCGTGGGGGTGGTCTGACCAGTTTGCGCCGTCACGAACGCGCTTGAGGTCCATCATCCGTGGGAGGGCTCGCCGTGCGTCGTTCGCGTCTCGTTTCGCTGCTTTGTGTCTTCGCCTCAATCCTCTGCGCGACCGCTGTTCAATCGCAGACCGCTCTCGAATACGCGCCGCCCATCACCACCTCGCTTCTGCCGCCCAACCCGCACGCCACAGAGCCCGGCCTGCTCTTTTATCTCTCCGGCGATCACGGCCTCAATGCCGACTACGCGGCCGGCGGCGATCCCGTCCCCAATTACGTGCACGACGTGAAGATCGTTCCCGGAGGCGCGAGCGGCTCTTACATTCAGTGCGGCAACAATCAGTTGCTCTCCTACTGGGCGCCGGGCAACATCTATGCGCAGCGCGGCACGCTCTCGTTCTACTGGCGTTCGCGCGACCCGGTGGACGAGACGGCGTTTCCCATCTTCCGCGTGGGCTACGCCGACCATTCCAGTTGGGACCAGACATGGTTGCGTATCGATTACAACGGCCATGGTTTCGATGCCTTTGTCACCGACGTGAACCTGGGCCGGACGCGCATCTCGTATGACATGCCGAACTTTCCCAAGCCGGATCAATGGGCGCTTCTGACGCTCACATGGGATGAGACCACGGGCATCCGCTTTTACGTCGACGGCAAGATGGTGGCGGAAAAGGCGGCCACTGGAATGTTCGATGCCGCGCTGGATCAGTTCGGGCCGCACTCTCGCATCATTGGACCCACCGGCGTCGAAAGTTCCTACAGCTACGATCGCGGGGGCGATCTCGACGAGGTGCGCATCTACGACCGGGCCCTGTCAGACAAAAATGTGGCTGCGCTCGTCAAAGGCGAAATACCGCAAAACATTCCGCCCGTCACGCGTAGCCTTGCCGACGCCGGCACGCAGAAGGAGTGGTGGTTCCATTACGGCTGGAACCGTCCCGGCGATGTTCCCGCTCCGCTTCCCGCTGCCAACACCACCATTCGCAAGGTGCAGATCAATGATGCCTACGATATAGGGCGCTGGTGGTGGAGGGCCACTGACGGCATCCGCGAAACCACGTGGCCGGGCGTCTACAATCGCTCGCGCCTGGTTGGCCGCTTCGACTATTTCCAACTGCCGGATTGGGATTGCTATGCGATCTCAGGCAAGACCGTCACCTTCATCATGCCGGACGAGCCTTGGAACCATCTGGAATTCTCCGGCGGCGCATTCGGCAACATGACGTTGCTTACTCCCGATGTATCCGTCGACGCAGTCCGCCGCAGTGGGCTTGATGGAACCCGCCTGCCGGGGCAGACGCTCTTTGAGCGGCCCAGCGGGCAGGAGACGACCTTTCACGATTTCTCAACGCCCATGACCGGCGGCAAGCTGCGCTTCACCAATGTGGAGCAGGAGACGCCCATCGGCGAATTCTCCGCCTATTATGTCCATCCGGGCGATCCGCCTCAAGGGACCGTCCAGCTCAAGTACAGGCTTTCGACTGCGACATCTCCGCGACGACAATCCCAGCCTGACGCCGCTCGTCGACTTTATTCGCGATCGCTACCCTGCGGACGAACGTTCGCTGATCGTGGGCATGCCAGGCGGTGGTGGTCGCGGCCGGTTTGCAGGCTTAAGGCCGAGAGCATCCGGCAGCAACGCGGATGCGGCCGCCCTGCCCATCGTGCATATTCTCATTCCCGCCGATTTGCGTGGCATGCCGGCAGCCACGACACATATTTCCACCTACACCTGGGACGACATGTATGCGGGCCTCGACGGCATTGCCATCGACCTGCCCGCATTGAACGTGAAGCCGACGCACGGCGATTATGTGCCGATGAACATCGAGGTGCGCGACCCGCTGTGGCCGATGCGCGACATGCTCAACTTCACATTTTCAGTCAAGCCGGGCGAAGCGCACACTTTGTGGCTGGACCTGCGCGACCGCATTCTGCCCAACGACAAGAGCCTGCTGATCACCATCGCGTCTGCCAGCGCGGAGTTCAATGCAGGTTCTCTGGAAGGCGCTCAGGTGCGGCTGATTTTCAAGCCGTATAAGGATGCCCTGCCGGAGCACATTGCCGATCGACTGACTCAGGTGCGCGACAATTTTTCAAACATGACGGAAGAGCACGTCGATAGCAAGCGCTTGAACGCCTACAACCGCTTCTATGCAGACATTACCGATCTGCTGCGCGTGGATCCCGAGAACGATCTCGGCCGTAAATACTGGCACGAATGGAACCCGGAAACGACACTCCCTGATTACACGCAACCCGTGGTGCCCGCGGGCGTGCCGGAGTGGGCGTATCTCCAGACGAAGGACGTTGACTACTTCCAGCGCATCGCCGACTTCTATATCGACTGGCGCCAGGCGTGGGACGGGGAATTCGGAGGCGGCCTCGGCGACGACAGCGACTTCACCAATCTGTTTCCCTCTCTCGCCCTGATGGGCACGGAGCCGGAGAAATTGAAGGCGTCGCTCTCCCGCGAACTCGAGGCCATGTACGAAAACAAGATGTGGACCAACGGATTGGCCACGGGGCAATTTGACGAACTGCACAGCTACGAGGATGGGCTGAATGTTCTCGGCCAGTCGCTCTTGATGGATTTCGGCAATCCAAAAGACTTGGAGCGCGCAATGCTCACGGCCCGCCGGTTGGAGTGGCTCACCGGCATCAACGCCGCCGGGCATCGGCATATTCGTTCTTCCTATTTCAGCGGCTCAAAGATGGCCACAGGCGGCGTATGGGGATGGACCAAGGCCCGATCCTACATGGACTTTCATCCCGCGCTCGATCTGGTGCTGTTCAACGGCGCGCCGGAGACGCGCAAGATGGTGCTGGAGACCGTCGACGGCATGTTGGCGCACCGCAAGCAGGAAGCGGACGGCAGGTGGGTCACGCGGACAGACATCAACTTCAAGACCGATGAAGATCTGCCCGGCGGCGACGCCTCGCCCGACTTCATGTTCTGGGCCGCATATCGGTGGACCGGTGACAAGAAGTATTTGCTGCCATTTATGGATGCGGGCCCGTCGTCGCTCGCGCAAATTAGTTCCGACGCACTCGACATGCTGGATTTGCGCGACACGTGGGGCAAGCAAGTGGTGGCAGCGGCAGGAACGACGGACTCCACAACCGGAGTGGCGCCAACCGGGGCGCAATCCATTACCGGGTCCGCCGAGACCTTCGCCTGGCAGGTCAGTGGGAATACGAAATATCTCGACCGGCTCTACCGAGCGCAGTTGGAGGCGGAATCGAACCGGGAATGGATCAATACCGAAGGCAGTCTCTGGATCGATCGCGTGACGGACTCCGCTGGCCCCATGTTCGTCAATACAGAACTACAGCGCGCGCGCTTTGGTGGCATCGCGCTGATCCGCAATCATATCTATCCGGGCAATGCCGTTAGTTGGCGATTTGTCGCGCCGGCCACGCCCAGCAGTCTTGGCATTCTCGTTCCGGTGGCCACGACGGATCATCTGAAGATCGTCGTGTACAACCTGGATGCCGTTCCCGTAGAGACGCGGATGACCGGATGGGAGATCGATCCCGGCAAGTGGGAGATCACGCAGGGCACGCGCGGCGGCGCGGAAACCGATCCGGAGGAGAATGTCAGCACCAGGACGGCGAGCTTTGAACGCAGCACCAGTCTCGACTTCACGTTTGCCCCGCACACGACGACTGTGTTGGAACTCAAGCTGACGGAGAAGGGTGTGCCTTACTGGTCGCGGCCCGATTTGGGGATCGGCGCGGATGATGTAAAGGTGGAGGGCGCGAAGATGACTGTCACCGTCCACAGCCTCGGCTCCGTCGACGCTCCTGCATCAAAGGTAGTGCTGCGCGATAAGACGGGCAAAACGCTTGCCAGCGCGCACGTGCCGGCGCTCAAGGCGCCCCTCGATCTCATGCCGAAGACGGCATCGGTCACGCTCGTCGTCCCCGCGGGCGCGGACTTGAAAGGCGCAACCGTCACCGTCGAATGCAGAGGAAATTTACCGGAGATCACGCTGATGAATAACAGTGTGACGCTGTAGGGGAGCGCGCGTAAAAGCTAGCAGCGGAGAGCTAGCAGCTGGAAGCTGCCTCTACACGCGCTTCCGCCGCTGATGCGTTGACGGAATGTTCATGTCCTCGCGGTACTTCGCCACGGTACGGCGCGTCAGCTGAATGCCCTGCGACTGCAACATTGCCGCGAGTTGATCGTCGGTGAGCGGATGCCGCGGGTCTTCATCTTCGATGAACTTTTTTACCTTGCGCTTCAGCACCAGTAGCGGCGTGTCCGCGCCTTCGGGGCCGTTCGCTCCTTCACTGAAGAAGAAGCGCAGTTCCAGCACGCCCTGCGGCGTATGCGCGTATTTGTTGGCCACGGCGCGGCTCACCGTGGATGGGTGCACGCCGATCTCCTCGGCCACTTCCTTGATCATCATGGGCCGCAGCCCTTCCACGCCCTTGTCGAAGAACTCCTGCTGCCGCCGCACAATGACTTCACAAGTGCGCAGGATGGTGCTTTTGCGTCTGCGCGATGTTGCGCATCAGTTGCAGCGCGGAGCGGAAGCGCTCCTTCACGTACTCCTTTACTTCCTTGTCGGTTTCCCGCGAGACCAGCATGCGCCGGTAGCGCTGGCTCAGGCGCAGGCTGGGCAAGTCCTCTTCGTTCATCGAGACCACCCACTCGGCGCCGCGCTTTACAAAAAACACATCGGGCTCGATGAGCCGCGTCTGCTCACGGTTGTACAAGCGCCCCGGACGCGGATCGAGCGTGCGGATGAATTCCACCGCCGCGTGCGCCTCTTCTGGCGTAACCTGCGCCGCGTGCGCCAGGTCCTTCATGTCGCGCTTCTGCAACAGAGGCAAGTGACGGTCCACAATCAGCGCCGCAACTTCCATGGAGTGCCGCCGTTCCTCCACCTGGGCTTCGGCCGCGTCGCGAAAGCTGCCGTGCGCGTCCGTATCCGTCTCTTCCACGGGTCCGCCATACAATTGGCCAAACTCTTGCTGCTGAGCCGCGATCTGCATGGCCAGGCATTGCCGCAAATCGCACGCGCCTACGCCCGCCGGGTCCAGATGCCGCACCAGGTCCACGGCGCGATGAATCAGATCAACCAAATCGACAGTTGCGCCCTGATCCGGCAGGTGACCGTTCCCCTGCGCCGCATCTTCTGGGACCCCGCGGAAGGCCACGGCCAACTCCTCTTCGCTCGCCGCCAGGTACCCATCTTCATCCAGATTGCCGACCACAAAATCGGCGGCCGCTTCCAGTTGCGCGTCGAGGCTCAGAGCTCCCAGCTGCCACGCCAGGTGATCGGACAAAGTTGTGGGCTGGGAGAGAAAGTTTTCAAACGAGGGTTTTTCGCTGTCTTCAAACTCCGGCTGCGTGCGATAACCGGGATCCAGATACTCCTGGAAGTAGGAACCAAAATCAATCTCGTTGAAGATGTCCTTAGGCGGCGCGGCCGTTTCCTCCACACCGCGTTCCAGCCGCTCCTCGCGGCCTGCCACTTCGTCCAGCATTGGAACCGTCTCGTCAATCTCTTCCAGGACGGGGTTCTCCACCATCTCCGCATCGATCATCTCCTTCAGCTCGACCTTGTTCAGGGCGAGAACGCTCACCATCTGCATCAGACCCGGTGTCAGGATCTGGCGTTGCGCGACTTTTAAATTCAGTCTTGGCTCAAGCAAAGCCATCGATGCAGCCCATTCCTCGTTCGGCTCAATGCGAGTGTACCCACGAGTCGAACTGTGTGAGAAAAAGCTTAAAGGAGATACGGCTCAATTTTGAGCCGCCGGTCCCAGATCGGGCAATGGCCCATCTGGGGAGTCTCTGTATGAAATTTTATAGCCCTGTTCCGCACTCATGCGCCAGTGGCGGGCTTGCCACGGTAGTTACTTTCCGACTATGGGGCTTTCGAGGGGGGTGTTAGAAGAGCCTCAGCCCAGCGAGAATCCCTCACCCAGGTAGATTCGCCTCACTTCCACATCGTTGCCCAGCTCGTGCGGCGTTCCGGAGCGGAAAATCCGTCCTTCGGCAATAATGTAGGCCCGGTCGGTTACGCTCAACGTTTCCCGCACGTTGTGGTCGGTAATGAGCACGCCGATGCCGCTGGCCTTCAGGTCGAAGATGATTCTCTGCAACTCCAGCACTGCGATCGGGTCGATTCCACTGAAGGGCTCGTCAAGCAGGATGAAGTTCGGCTGAATGCAGAGCGCCCGCGCGATCTCCACGCGCCGCCGCTCGCCGCCTGAAAGCGCGTAACCGCGCGTGGTGCGGATGTGCCCCAGATTGAGCTGGTTAATCAGCTTCTCGGTGCGAGCCCGCCGTTCCTGGTTGCGCAGCGGCTGCGCTTCAAGCACCGCCAGGATGTTCTCCTCTACTGTGAGCTTGCGGAAAACCGACGGTTCCTGGGGAAGATAGCTGATGCCATAGTTGCGCGCGCGCAGATACATGGGTAAGCGCGTGATTTCGTTCTCATCCACGAGCACGCGCCCGGTCTCCGGTGCTACCAGGCCGACGATAATGTAGAAGCTGGTCGTCTTGCCGGCGCCGTTCGGCCCCAGCAGTCCCACCACCTCACCGCGCGAGATGCTCAGGTTGACGCCCCTGACAACCTGCCGTCCCTTGTAACTCTTGCCGATTCCCTCGGCAATCAGTGTTTCCATTCAGTTTTCGGCTCGCTTCCGCCGCTACCTTCCGTGCGCTTGCGGCGCGGTGGTCTCGGTTCGTGTTTCGTGTCCGCCGCCTTCGATACTGACGCTATCATCGCGGCTATGGAAAATCAAAGTCTCTCCGGTCACGTTGCCGTGCCCGGGATCGGTCATTCGGGGCGGCGCGACAGTGGTACCGGTGAGCACGTAATCCCCGGTTACGCCTGAGTACACCAGCTGCTCTCCGGTTCCGCGCCGTCCCTGGGATGTCAGCACCACATGTCCCGCCGCCGTCATGCGGTCCACCTGCGCCTGGCCGCCGCCGTTGTCGCCCTTTCCCGCGGGAATCAGGAGCAGATCGACGACGTCGGAGGTCGAAGTGGCCGTTCCAGTCTCCGCAACCACTGCGCCCGTCACGCCACCACGCATCACGGCCCGATGTTCGGCATCGGAGTATTTGAGATCGCCTCCGCGCACGCGAATCACGGAAGGCGTCGCTGGTTTCGCCGCATTTCCTGTCGCGCTTTGGCCGTGCGGATTGCCCGCGCCAATACTGGTTCCTGGCGCGCCCGCGTTCAACAGCACCGCCCGCACGGGATCCGACGCATCAGTGGTGCGCGCCGTGAGCGTTTGCAAATGCTGGTTAAGCACAATCTCCGGCCCGGACACAGAATTCGCCTGCTGCCATAGCCGCGCGTGCCCGCGGAACGTCGCTTCGCCCGTTGACTCGTTCAGCCGCGCCTCGGCCGCAATCACGTGCGCGGGCCCGTTGCCGCCCAATGCCGAGCCGCCCTGATTTCCGCCGCCGCTCGGCGCTCCGCCGGTTTGTGTCGCCTTCACGTTGCCATGCGCAAAAGCGTCGCCCGATTGCTGCGACACATCCACCTTGTCCGCAGTCAGCTCCAGTCCGCCATTCACGATCCGCGGCCCACCCCCGGTTCGTGAATCGCCCGTTAGGTGCAGCCACTCGCCCGCACCCTCGTACACCGCTTTGCCGGCTGTGGCGCGCATCGGCGCTTGCGGTTGTGCGCCGGGCTTTGCCGCAGGCTGCTCGAAGAGCACCACATTCCCGTCGAGCTCCGCCGTCTGCACATCCGGAGCGCCGGCTGTTTGGTTTCCGCTCTTGGTTCCAGTTCCTTGCTCCCTCGCTCCCTTGCTCCCTTGCTCCCTGTTTTCTTGATCCCTCGCTCCCTTGTTCCCTGCCGGGGTCCCCGGCGGGCGATTTTTGCCCGCTGGGGTGGCTTGCTCCCTGTTTTGTGCCGCAGCAGGCGGCGCAAAACTCACTTCCAGCCGGTCGCCGCTTGCAGTTTGATGCGCACCGGTCGCCGTGGTCTGTTCCATTTGCGCGTGCCCCGTGCCTACCAGCGTGCGCAGCGCCGAGCCTTCGCCGAACGTGCCGGTGACCTCATCGGCAGCCATCTTTGCGGGCACTGCCGCGGCATCGCCGCGCCGGCTTTCGCTCGTGATCACCACCCCGCCAGTGCCGTGAATCGTCTCCGGTTCCACCTGGGTCTTGCCTGCGGTCTCCCCCCGCCCGGTATCGTCCGGAAATCCACGTCGGCGACCGGCGAGCGCCAGGTCCGGCTCACGTGCAGCGTCTGTCCCGAAGCCTCCAGGCTGGTTCCCTCGCTCTGCATGGTCACGCCGCGCTCCAGATGCGCGTGGCGCAGCTGCCCCTGGGCGGAGAAGTCCAGCTCCGCGGTGGGCGAGGTCCCGTGCGCGGTGCGGCCTTCCTGCGCCGACGGCCCTTCTTGTTTCGAGTCCATCGTCACGCCGCCTTCCAGGTGCCCGTGGCGTGGCTGGTTGTGTTCGTCAAAATCCATGGCCGCCGTTGGCGACGCCAGGCGCCCGCCGGTCGACGTGGTCATCGTAAAGCCGTTTGTCGCGTCCAGATGCGCCGCCGACCCATCGTTGCGGAAGAGGATGCTGGCTTGGGCCGCGTCAGCCCGGCCGTCCCGGTACTCCAACGTTGCCACGCGCAGCAGGCACAGTTGCGCGCCTCGGTCGAACTCCGCGTGCTGCGCGTGGATCCGCACCTCATCCTGGTCGCGATACGTCGTCAGCTCCACAGCCTGCACCAGCGTCAGGTAGCCGCGCTGCGAGTCGTATGAGGCGCCCACCGCGCTCCCGAATCCCTGCGTCATGGTGAAATTTACGGGTTGCGACGTCGTCACGATGCCCGTGTTGCGGTCGAAGGTGACTCCGCTGGTTTTCACATGAACCTGGCCGGCATCGCCCACCGCATTCGCTGCTATGGGCAAGCGGTCGACTTTCTTACTGCCGCCGGCGGGCCGGGGCGGCTTCGTCAAAATCATCTCCACCGGCCCCTGCGCTGAGGCGATTCCGCTCTTCTGGTCGTATTCGAACTCGTCGCCCGCAATTTTGTCGGCCTGGACGCCGTCCTCGCCGTAGATCTCGATCTCGACGTCGTGCAGCTCCACGTGATCGTTCTTGAGCTCAATGGCCTTCGCGGCATGAATTTTGAACTTGGAGTGCGCGCCGAGATTGTGCGAGTAGGTGTAGCCGTTCGACTCTTCGGTGATACCTACGCCGAGCCGCTGCGGCAAATCACGCCAGCTCAGCAGGCTCTTCCACTTGGCACGCACCAGGAACACTCCCAGCGCCACCAGCAGCAACACCGCAGCCACCACCACCAGCGTCCGGATTCGCTCGATCGTGAAGCGCACGGCTTAGTTCCTCAATCCCAGCCGCTCGGCCAGCCGCTGCGCAAGGCTCTCGCCCAGCTCGCTCCACAACAGGCGCGCCGTGGCGCCCGAGGCCTTCTCCACTGCGCCGGCCAGTTCCACCAGTTGCCGCACGTTCTCTTCCACGTGCCGCGCGCCCACCTTGTCCAGATCGGCTTCTTCTTCGAGGAATGGCGTATCGGTGCCGAAATCGATGCGGATGTGCCCGTCCTGCTCGTACGCGCCCTCATCGAAGAGCGGCCCGTAGCCGGTGACGCGCACCAGCCTGGGACCACGTGCCCAACGGCCCAAAACATTCGCATCAGGAACGCTCAAACCCAGATTGTCATCCTGAGCGAGGCCGCCATCAGGCGCCCGAGTCGAAGGACCTGTGGTTGTTCCTTGCGCATCTTCCCATTCCCACAGATTCCACCCCATCTGAAACTCATAGGCATAGTCTTCGTGGAGCAACTCCATGGCTTCGGCCACGGCCAGCCGCGGCTCAATGCCGGGGCTCGACCCCGGAGCAGCTCCCATCCGCCCGTAGACGCGTTGAAACACCGGCGTCTCGCTCCAGTTCATCGGCCACGCTGTTGCAGCGTAGACGTTCTCTTCGCCGCCGTGCGCGGCAAAAGCGCCAAGCACCGCCGTCAGCTTGTCGGGGAGCGCCTCCAGGCGCAGATTCGGGTACCACAGGCTCAAATAAAGCGTGTCAGACATGCCCATCTAGTTTAGACGTCCGAGCCAGCACAGGGTCGTTCGACAGTGGAGTCGAAAGGGGCAAGTGTGCCCCAAGAGAGCGGCTTTTCAAATGACAAGGTCAACCTGCTTAAGGAGTGCGTCCCCGCGCAAATTCGAACGATTGAATCAAATGAGCGGAAATCCCATACCAAGCGGCTTTTTCGATGAGTATCTGCACAAAGACGTCTTCCGGGTATCTCTCATGCTTGGACACGATTCCACCGACTTGGCCGCTTATCTGATGTTGGAGCTCGTTCAGTCCAAGCAACGCTTTTGCCTGCTGCTCCCCTGAAAGATCAAGACCAATGCCTCGGCCATGAATCGTTAGCTGATGAGAGACGCATGCCAGGAAAGTGACCTTGTCGGAGTCGGGGAGGTCGATGTACCAGTTCGTTAGGTCAACGCTAACCGGATCAGTCATGTCGTCTCTACACGGGTGCTCCGGGGCTCAATTCGGAGACCTGCGAAAGCAATGATTACCCCGTCACAATCTCGCTGAATTCCGCGATCCCGGAGAAGCTGCCCAGCACCCCGTCAATCAAGCCCAGATTTGCGCCACGCACGGCAGGATCGGGATCGAGCACCATCACCTTGTCGAAGAACTTGTCCACGGCGGGCCGCAGAGTGGCGATCGCGGCCAGCGCTTCGCCATATTTCCGCTGCTCGCGCAGCTTCGTAACCTGCTCCGCAAGCTCCTTGGTCCGCTGCCACAAGTCGATCGCCTCAAGCGCCGATTGACCAAGCTTCGGCTCCGCCTTTTGGTAGCCCTTCTCTTCCGCCTGGTGCAGGATGTTCTTGATGCGCTTGAACGCCGCGGAAACCGCGACAAAATCTTCAGACCCGCGCGCCACGGTCAGCGCCTCGGCCCGCGCGATGGCGTCGCGCACGTCGTCCGCGCCCGCGGCCAGCACCGCATTCACCACGTCATAAGCGAATCCGCGCACGTCCTTGAGATAGAAGTGCAGGCGTTCGCGCAGGAACGCTTCCACCTGCGCCTTGTTCTCGCCCTCCGCGCCGGATGCATTGAGTACATCGCCCAGCGTCAACGGCAATCCCGCTTCCGCCAGAATCTTCACAATCGCATTGGCCGCACGGCGCAACGCAAACGGGTCCTTCGATCCCGTGGGCGCGCTGCCAATGCCGAACATCGCCACAATGGTCTGCATTCGGTCGGCAAGTCCAAGAAGCTGGCCTTCGACCGATACCGGAATCTGGCCTTCCGTCGAGGCCGGCGTGTACTGCTCGTAAATGGCCAGCGCCACACGCTCGCCCAGTCCCTGCGCCCGCGCGTACAGCCCGCCAATCACACCCTGCAACTCGGTGAACTCTTTCACCAGTTCGGCTGTGAGGTCGGTCTTGGCCAGCTCCACGGCCTTGAACAGAGCCTCTTCGCTGAACGGGAAATCCACGCTCTTCAACCTGGACGCCAGCGCATTCGCCACCGCCAGGTTCTGCTCGGTCTTCCAGTAGTAGCTGCCCAGTTCCTTCTGGAAGGTCACGTTCTTCAGGCTTTCCATGCGCTGGGCCAGCGGCGTCTTCTGATCCATATCCCAGAAGAACCGCGCGTCCTTGAACCGCGCCCGCAGCACGCGCGCATTGCCGTGCCGGATGATGGCCGCACCCTCCGCGTCCGCCTGCGTGTTCAGCACCGCCAGAAAATGCGGCGCCAGCTTGCCGTTCTCATCCTCAACCGCAAAATACTTCTGGTGGTCGCGCATCACGGTGACGAGAACTTCCTCCGCAAGCTCCAGATATTCGGCTTCAAAGTCGCCCAGGATCACGCCAGGCCACTCGGTGAGGTGGACAACGGTCTCGACCAGCGCCTCATCCTCGCGCCAACGCGCGCCGGAAACTGTCCGCGTGGTCGCGTCCAGCGCCTTGCGAATGATTTGTCTCCGCTCAGCTACATCGCCAATAACGAACGCCGCACGAAGTGCCTCTTTGTATTCGTTGGCGGATGCAATCGTGACGGGCGCCTCGCCATGCAGCACGCGATGCCCGCGGCTCGCATTGCCTGCGGCGATGCCGGCAATTTCCAGCGGCACGACCGCCGCATCCATCAGTGCGACGACCCAGCGCACCGGCCGCACAAACCGTTCCGGCTTTCCCGCGCGCCAGTACATGTTCTTGGCCCAGTAAACTGCCAGGACGCCCTTCGGCAAATCGGCCGTCAAAATCTCGTTCGCGGTGCGGCCTGTGCGCTTCAACGTCGCGCCCACGTACTCACCCTTCGGCGTGGTAACCTTCTTAATCTCATCAACAGCTACGCCGGCTTTTTTCGCGAAGGCGTGCGCGGCGGGCGTCGGCTCGCCGTCCTTGAAGGCCACCTTCCACGACGGGCCCGTCAGTATCTCCTCGGTGTCGACCTGCTTTGCCAGAACGCCCTCGACCAGCACGGCCAGGCGGCGCGGCGTGGAGTAGGTCGTAGTTTTGGCCTCCGGCGCAAGCAGCCGCTCGCGCTTGAGCAGATCGCTCACGCGGCGGCCCAGTTCAGCCTCGGCCCCGGCAATCATCCGCGCCGGAACCTCTTCGAGACCGATTTCCAATAAAAAGTCAGCCATGCTTCTTTCCAGTGAACTGCGGATCGTAAACCGTGAACCGTGGGGCGTGAACCAAACGCCGCTAACTCTGCCAACCCCGCTAACTCTGCCAACCCCGCTAACTCTGCCAACCCCGCTAACTTGCCGACTCGCTGACGTGCTGACTCGCTTCCTGCTGTATCGCCCACACCTTCGCCACACCCACCACCAGGTTGCGAATTCTTCCAATCACGCCCACGCGCTCCGTCACGCTGATGGCGCCGCGTGCATCCAGCAAATTGAACAGGTTCGAGCACTTCAGCGCCAGCTCGTAGGTCGGCAGCAGCGGGAATCTTTTCTTCGCCTCTGGACTGGCGTTGTCGTCTGCCAGCACTGCGTTCGCCTTTTCGAGCAGCGTATGCGCCTCGGCCTCGTAGCTGTTGAAGTGCTCCCAAAGCCGCGGCACATCGGCCATCTCAAAGTTGTAAACGGAGAACTGCAACTCCTCGGCCAGACGCACATCGCCGTAGGTCACCACCGCGCCCGTATCGGGATCGCGCGCCCACACGATGTCGTAAATCGAGTCCACGTCCTGCAAGAACGCCGCGATGCGCTCCATGCCATAAGTCAGCTCGGCGCAGATGGGATCGAGATCGAGCCCGCCGCACTGCTGAAAATACGTGAACTGCGTAATCTCCAGGCCGTCCAGCATCACCTGCCAGCCCACGCCCCACGCCCCGCCCGCCGGCCACTCCCAGTTGTCCTCTTCGAACTTCAGGTCATGGTGTTTCAGGTCGATGCCCATGGCCTCGAGCGACTCGAGATACAGCTCCTGCACATTCACCGGAGGCGGTTTCAAGATCAGTTGGAACTGGGTGTGTTTGAAGAGCCGGTTGGGATTCTCGCCGTAGCGTCCGTCGGCCGGTCGCCGCGAGGGCTGCGCATAGCCCACCCGGTAGGGCTTGGGCCCCTGCACGCGCAAAAACGTCTCCGGACACATGGTGCCGGCGCCCACTTCCACGTCGTAGGGCTGCTGGATCACGCATCCCCGCTCCGCCCAGAAGCGCTGGAGGCGGAACAGCAAATCCTGAAAGGTGAGCGAGGTGGGCTTCACTCGCGGTGCGGCTTGGGCAGCGGACACAGGCTTTTCTCTCTCATTGGAACTAAAAATCGATTTTAGCAGTTGGGTGGGAAAGCTTCCTTAGCTATGCAAGGACTTAGGGTTACCAACGTGGGATGACGACCGGTTCCGGTAAGTCGGTCTCAAATGTTGACCCGGATGCTGGATGCAACCATTACCCGCCCAGCCGTGCCAGCGCCTCCGCGCTCTTGAGCCTTCGCTCCAAGTGCCGCTCCAGCGTTTGCAAAGTGAAGCGCCTCAAATCCAGCCCGCGTTTGCGCGGCCACGGCTCGCCCGCAAAAGTGGCCGCCGGCGCGCGCAGCATGCGCTGCGCCAGTTGCCAACTGTCGGCCGAGAGCGCGCTCGCCGAGCCGTTTGCGTGTAACCCGCAAAAGAATCCATCTGTAGAACTGCTGTATGAAATCTCCGCTGCATGCAATGCCAATGCTTCGCCGCACACCATGCAGCGGCCCGTATCAGGCAGCAGGCCCATCAGGCGCGTCATCCACAACGAAAAATAGGTCAGCGCCATCCACGGTTGTACAACTTCGGATTCGACGGCCGAGGTCTGCTCCAGCACCGAGGCCAGCAGCCGGAAGACGGCATCCTGCGGGTCGTGCTCGGGCAGGATCTCATCCAGTACCTCGGCATAAAAGCTCAGCACGGTCATGCGCGTGTGATCTATAGGCGCTGAAAGCGGCGAGCGCAGAATCTCCAGTTGGTCCAGCCGCACCAATTCTTGCCGCGGCCGCTCGGCAAACCAGGCCCGCGCCAGCGTCATCGGCTCCAGCGCCCCGCCAAAGCGTTTACGGCTCTTGAGCGCCGCCTTGGCTATGCCGCGCATTCGGCCGTAGTCGCGCGTAAAGAAGCTCACGATCAGGTCCGCCTCATGCACCGGCCAGGTGCGCAGAACCACCGCTTCTGAGGAGAGCACGGGCATGCATTTCCATCATCGCACCGGAAGGAGCATGCGCCTTCAGGCCCCTGACTATGCGGTCACGAAGCATCGGGCCTTCAGGCCCGAACGTGGGTCTTCATCTGCGCCTGAAGACACAAACGCGCGTCCTGCTTCAGGCAGGACGCGCGTTGCGCCACACTTCAGGTGGATTGGGATTGGCTGCGCTTAGCGGCCGAAGTGCGTGGCGTTCTTTTCGGTAAAGTGGGCCCACTTCTCCGGCAGGTCGTCCTGCGCGAAGATGGCCGATACCGGGCAGACCGGAACGCATGCGCCGCAGTCGATGCACTCGACCGGGTCGATGAAGAGCTGATCGGCATCCGCGTGACCGTCTTCATCTTTCTTGGGGTGGATGCAATCGACAGGACACGCGTCCACGCAAGCGGTGTCCTTGGTGCCGATACAGGGTTCTGCAATGACGTATGCCATTTCTGCTCTCTCCGGGGAACTCCGGCGGCCTTGTTTTCAAGTGCCGTAACGAACTTCTCGACGCTGATAGTAGCAGAAAGGCCGGGAGTAAGGGAACAAGGGAGCGAGGGAGCAAGGGAGCAAGAAAAACCGCCCATTCGCAACGGGCAAACTCGGCGGCGCCAGCCAATGTGTGAAACGGGACAACGAACGCAAGCCTGCCGTCCCCGAAACGAGTGCGTTTAGGCGTGGTTTTCTTGTTCCCTTGCTCCCTTGCTCACTCGCTCCCTGTTTCTCGCAAACTCTTCGGCAGTGGGAATGGGTGAAAGGTTGCGCCCCGCGAACAAGTCGTCAAAGAAGCCGATCAGCTCCCCGTGAATCAAGCCATTCGAGGCCAGAATCTCATCGCTGGCCAGCCGATAGTGCGCGCCGGCAAAGTCCGTCACGCGCCCGCCCGCCTCTTCCACCAGCAGAATTCCCGCAGCCGTGTCCCAGGGATTCAGGTTGAACTCCCAAAAGGCTTCCAGGCGGCCGCAGGCCACGTAGGCCAGGTCGAGCGCTGCGGAACCAGCCCTGCGTACCCCATGCGAGCGCAACGTGAACTCGTGGTAAAAGTGGATGTTCGGGCTCGCATGGCGCTTGCGGCTGGGAAATCCGGTAGCCAGCAGCGATTCAGCCAGTTCCGGCACGCGCGAAACCCGCGCCGGCTTGCCGTTCACCAGCGCTCCGCGCCCGCGTTCGGCCGTGAAGAGTTCGTCCCGCATGGGGTCGTAGATCACCCCCGCCACCAGCGTCCCATCGTCTTCCGGCTTTGTGCCTTTAGGCCGGTGCTCCAGCCCCATCGAAACGCAGAACTGCGGAAATCCGTGAGCGAAGTTCGTGGTTCCGTCCAACGGGTCCACGTACCAGCGGTACTCTCCATCCATGCGCTCGCGCGTCCCCTCTTCGCCATAGATACCGTGCTCGGGGAAAACCTCGCCCAGCCGGCTGCGAATGAGCTTCTCTACGGTGCGATCCGCCACCGTCACCAGGTCCACGTCGCCCTTGTACTCGGTTTCCACGCCCTCAATGAAGTACTCGCGCAGCCGTGCGCCTGCCTCGCGTGCGATCTCCGCTGCCTTGGGAATGAATGTTTGAGTCGCTGTCTCCGCCGTGCCCGTCACAAGCCTGCCTCGCCCGGCCCCGGCCCGTCCGCAGTCTCGTAGCGTGCCACGCGCCGCCGGCCCACTTCGCTGATGCTGCGGATCTGGTTCTTGTAAATAAAGAGATTGGGCTGGTTCTCGCGCGTCAGGCGCAGCATGGAATCGTCAAAATACTCGATCCAGCCGCGCACCGTCTCACCGTCGCGTAACTTGATGGTCACAATCACCTGGCGATCGCTTAACGAGCGCAGGTAGAGGCCTTCCTGGCCGGTTTCACCCGGAGGCGGCGTCTTGGAGCGGCGGCGCGACGACAGTGGGGAAGTCATATTGCCATTTTAGATGCAAGCCGGGTCAGAGCGGCTGCAGAGTGCGGTTCAATTTGGGCGAGCGTGCAAAAGACACAGGCCTTATTACGGGAAGAACGCTCTCCGGCACGATGACACCCCCGGCCCGTTTCCTAGTTGCTTTTGACCGGCGAGTCCCCGTAATACCCCGTCTTGTTGCGGACGTTGAACTGTTCCGCGGCGGCGCGCGGAATGGTCACCGTCAAGCGGTGAAAATTCGTGCCCGGCGCCTGGTGGTGCGGATAGTAGCCGATCAGGTATTGAGTGCGCAGGTCGTCGCTCACCCTGGCAAAGGCTTTGTCCAGGCCGCCATCGCTCACGTAGTAGTACTTGCCGCCGGTCTGCTCTGAAATTGTAATCAGTGCGTGTTCGCCGCCCAGGTCACGGCCGGCGCTCGCCTCAATGGGCACGTCGATGAGCGAATAAATCATCACCTCGTTGCGCAGCGCCGCTTCCAGGGCCTGGGCATAGGTGGAGCTTTGGGCCGTGTCGTCGCCGTCTGAAACCAGCACCAGCACTTTGCGCCCTTCTTTCTTGCCGAGCTTTTCTGAGCCCAGGCAGATGGCGTCATAGAGCGCAGTCGCGAAATCGCCATGCAACTCATTCAGGCCGCGGTCGATCACGGCCACTTTGTTGGTGAAGGGAGTAAGTTCGTGCACTTCGGTGGCAAACTGCAGCAGGCTCATCTGGTCTTGCGGACGCAGTATGGCGTGCGCGAAGCGCCGCGCCGCGCTCGCTTCCTCGCTCATGTCCTTGTGTACGCTGCCTGAGGTGTCGATAGCCAGTGTCAGGTTCAACGGCAGCTCCGACTGCCGCTCGAAGACCGCGATCTGCTGCGGCCGTCCGTCTTCGTAAACTGAAAAATCCTCCTGCGTCAGGCCGGGAACAATCGCGCCATTCTTGTCGGTCACGTTGACGAAGATGCTTACCAGCTTCACGTTCACGTGAATAGTGGACGCGGGATCTTGCGCGCGGAGCGCGAAAGGCGCAATTGCCAGCAGCGCACCCAGACCGATGCACTTTGCTATGCCGGAGCCGCAATTAGCTTTCATGCGGCGCCTCCGCTGACTCTATGGCGATTTCCTTCGGAAACGGCTCGCCCGGCGCCCACACCGCGCCATCGGCAAACGTCTCCTTCTTCCAAATGGGCACGCTCTGCTTGAGCGTATCGATGAGCCAGCGGCAAGCCTCGAAAGCCGCGCTGCGATGCGCTGAAGCCACCACGATCAGCACGCTGGTCTCACCAATCTCCAGCCGGCCCAGCCGATGCAGCATCGTCACTTGCCTGATGGCGAACTTCTCGCATGCCTTCAATCCCAGCTCCCGCATCTGCTTGAGAGCCATCTCTTCATAGGCCTCGTAATCCAGATGCAAGGTGCGGCGTCCGCGCGTGTGGTTGCGCACAATGCCGTCGAATACCACCACCGCGCCATCCTCCCCGCTCTTGGCCGCGGCAACAATCTTCTCCGCGTCGATGCGCTCGCGAGTCAGCGCCACATGGACACCTTCCCGGCCGCTGCCCTCATCCAAAGCATTCGCCGTCCGCGCAGGACCACCGCCGGAGACTGGGGGTAAGAGGCCCACCTCGTCGCCATCGTGCAGGATGTGCGTGGCCTGTGCGTACTCGGCATTCACGCTCACCGCGATGCTGCCCAGGATCTCTGCCCCTGCGCCGACGGGCATTTTGGAGCGCAGGCGCTCCAGCAGCACGCCCACTGAGGCGCCATCCGGCAGCTCCATAACGGTCACGGGGGTCGCGGCCTGGGAGCCGAGCCAATCCTTCAACACCCCAAATGAGATCACTTGCACACGCATCACTCGAAAAAGAATACCGCCTATCGATTAGACGTGGCAGGCAGAAATCTGGAGCTTGCATGGCAAGTCACGCCAGCTTCTAGAGAAAAGCCAGAAGATGCGCACAAAAAAAGGCCGGCAGTTTCGCCGGCCTTTCTTTTGACGAGAAGTAGAACTTACGCCGCTGCGCCCACCGGAATCTCGGTCGGGACAGGCTGCGGCTGCGGACGCATGGCCAGCTTCGGCAGAGCCACGGCCAGCACGTCTTCAATCTGGCTGGCGTAGTGCACATCCACGCCCGCCATCATCTCCGGCGTCAGGTCCTCTTCCACGTTCTGGCGGTTTTCCGCGGGCAGGATGATGGTGTCCACCCCGGCCCGCCGCGCGGCCAGAAACTTTTCCTTGATCCCGCCCACCGGCAGCACATTGCCGCTCAGCGTGATCTCGCCGGTCATGGCCGTCAGCGGCCGCACCGGCGTATCGGTAAGCAACGACACCAGCACCGTAGCCATGGTGACGCCCGCCGAAGGACCATCCTTGGGAATAGCGCCCGCCGGCACATGGATGTGGATGTCGAGTTCTTTCGTGAAGTCCTCGGCAAGCCCCAGCCGCAGGGCGTTCGAGCGCACCCAGGTCAGCGCGGCCTGCATCGATTCCTGCATCACCTCGCCGATCTGGCCGGTCATCGTAAAGCCGCCCTTGCCCTTCATCTTGTTGGCCTCGATGAAGAGGATGTCGCCGCCGGCCGGCGTCCATGCCAGGCCCACGGCCACTCCCGGCCGCTTCACGCGTTCCGCAACCTCAGTCTCCACGCGCACCTGGATGCCGCCCAGGAATTCCTTGAGCAACTCGCGCGTGACCACGAGCTTTTCCGTGTGCCCTTCCACCACGCGCCGGGCTTCCTTGCGGCAAACTGTCCCGATGGTCTGTTCCAGTTTGCGCACCCCGGCCTCGCGCGTGTAGTGGCGGATAATGTGCCGCACCGCTTCCTCGGGAAACTCAATCTGCTCCGCCGTGATCCCGTTCTCCTTGATCTGGCGCGGAATCAGGTAGCGCTTGGCGATGTGCACCTTCTCTTCTTCGCTGTATCCCTGCAGGGGGATGATCTCCATGCGGTCGATCAGCGGCGGCGGCACCGTGTCCAGCATGTTCGCCGTGCAGATGAACAGCACCTTCGAAAGATCGAACGGCACGTCCAGGTAGTTATCGCGGAACGTGTTGTTCTGCTCCGGATCCAACGTCTCCAGCAACGCCGACGCGGGATCGCCCCGGAAGTCGCGGCCCAGCTTGTCCACCTCGTCCAGCATGATCACCGGGTCGTTGGTTTCCGCCCGGCGAATGCTCTGGATGATCTGTCCCGGCAAAGCGCCAATGTACGTCCGGCGATGGCCGCGGATCTCCGCCTCGTCGTGCATGCCGCCCAACGAGACGCGCTGGAATTTCCGGCCCAGCGCGCGCGCAATCGAGCGGCCCAGGCTGGTTTTGCCCACCCCGGGAGGTCCCACAAAGCAAAGAATGGGCCCCTTCATGTCCGGCTTCAGCTCCAGCACGCTCAGGTAATCGAGCACGCGGTCCTTCACCTTCTTCAGCTCGTAGTGATCCTCATCCAGAATCTCCCGGGCCTTCACGATATCGACCTTCGACGCCGAGCTCTTGTTCCAGGGCAGCACCGCCAACCACTCGATGTAGTTGCGCGTGAGTCCGTAATCGGCAGCCATGGGCGACATGCGCTGCAGCCGCGCCAGCTCCTTCAGAGCCTCCTTCTTCACGTCGTCGGGCATGCCCGCGGCTTCAATCTTCTGGCGCAGGTCCTCCACATCGCGCTGGCCCTCGTCTTGCTCGCCCAGCTCCTTCTGGATGGCCTTCATCTGCTCGCGCAGGTAGTAGTCGCGCTGCGACTGCTGCACCTGGTCCTGCACCTCGGTCTGGATCTTGGTGCGCAACTGCTGCACCTCGATCTCCTTGACCAGCAACTTGTTCAGCAGCTCCAGCCGGTCCACCACGTTCGGCGCTTCCAGCAACAGCTGTTTGTCGTCCGTGGTCAGGAAGGGCAGGGAAGACGCCACAAAATCCACCAGTCGGACGGGTTCATCGATGTTCGCCGCGATGGTCCGCAGCTCATCGGAGAGTGTGGGCGATTCGGTAACGATCTGCTGGAACTGACCGATCACGTTGCGCACCAGCGCCTCGAACTCGGCAGAGGTTGCAGGCGTCACGTCTTCGAGCGTCTCCACTTCGGCCATCATGAACGGTTCAGACTGGATAAAACGCACCAGCCGCACGCGGCTCACGCCTTCAGTGAACACGAAACGGCTCTGGTTGGGCATGCGCACAACTTTGTGCACGGTCGCAAGCGTACCCACGTTGTGCAGATCTTCGGGTTTTGGCGTGTCCTGGCGCGCATCCAATTGCGCCGCGACCACGATCGCCCGCTCCTCGCCCAGCGATTCGATCAACTGGATGGAGCTTTCCCGGCCTACCGTCAAGGGCAGAACAGCGTGAGGAAACAG
Organism: uncultured Acidobacteriota bacterium; assembly: GCA_963786565.1. Classification (GTDB taxonomy): domain Bacteria; phylum Acidobacteriota; class Terriglobia; order Terriglobales; family Acidobacteriaceae; genus Telmatobacter. The sequence continues at coordinate 130,730 of CAWAZR010000004.1, forward strand.
AACTGTATCGCGAACCGGCAAAACCGGGATCGTGCGCGTTCCGGGTACGGTCTTTGGTGTGGGTTCGTCAGAGGGTAAAGCTGGCTGGTTTGGCATTGAGTGTCCCCGTATCAACTTTTCTACCATTAGATACTGCAGAAAGGGGAAAAGTTGCAAATTCGGCTTTCCCGCACCTCTCCTTTGCTGTGCGTGAACTGGTGTTACGTTCCCGCCCCTTCCGAGGTTCCATATCCCCATAACTAGCTTTTATTTGAGCGATTTACCTGATGCCAAGGCGTGGCCATAACCCCCTCGACGGACCGGTCAACCCTCCACCTAGCTCCATACAGCCATCTCACGGTTCTATCGGCTGAAAACCCATGGAGGTGAGGGATGGAGCTCGCTCGCCGAAAGGCCGGAGGCAATCAAGCGGGATTGGATCGGGCTTGAGTACAGGAGGCGCCAAGGCTCAACCGGCGCGGTAGGCCCCACAGGAACCAGGCAATGCAACGTCGCCAACCCGCGTTCAAGGGAGTCTAGTTTTTCTGCTTGATGGCGGACTCGATGTTTTCCCACACCTCGTCTGGCGGTTCTACGCTGGGAAACAACTGCCGCGCTGCGTCGGCGATGGTTTGCAAATCGGCCAGCAGGGCGCGGCAACCTTCACAATCCTTCAAGTGAGGATGCTGAGTGAGATCCTCTCCCGAGCCGATCAACTCGGCCATCTGGGCTTGAAACTCTGCACAACTCAACGTGCTGCGGTCGTCGTTCATGGCCGCGCCTCCTGGCGGTTCTGCATGCGCAATGCCTCACGCAATTTTAGACGCGCCTTGTGTAACTGCGATTTACTGTTGCCAATCGAACATTCCAGCATCGATGCAATCTCATTATGCTCAAAACCCTCCACATCGTGAAGGATAAAAATGAGCCGGTAGCCGGCCGGAAGATCGGCAATGGCGCGCTCCAAAACCAGACGGTCGATGGCTCCCGTGAGCATTAGATCGGGAGCGCCAAAGCTGCGGCTGGGGCCCTCCTCCGGATTCGGCTCCATGGCTTCGTCAAGAGAGATCAGCGACAAACCCTTCTTGCGCAATTGCATCAGAACCACATTAATGGCCAGGCGGTGCAGCCAGGTGGAAAAGGCCGAATCTCCGCGAAAGGTGGCAATTTTGCGATGCAGTTGCAGGAAGGCCTCCTGCGTCAAATCTTCGGCCTCGGCCACGTTGCCCACCATGCGCAGGCAAAGCGAATAGATGCGCCGTTTGTGCAAAGTATAAAGCTGGGCAAAGGCCTGATGGTCGCCCGCCTGCGCCCGCGCCAGTACATCGGCATCGGCTGGCGGGGCGGCCGCGGATTTGCCCGCTGTCGCTTCCTTCCCGCCGTTCACGCGGGTGCGTTGGGGCGTTTGGGTTGGGGTGGGGACGTCGGCCATTCGTTTCCTTAGGGATGCTGCTTTGGACTTAGATGCACGATTGCAATGGTGGGATTGCCGAACCTGAATCCGCGTCTTTCATTCCGGCACGGGTCTCGAAGCTACCACTCCGATGGCCGCAATTCCCGGGAGGCGGTTCGTGCATTCCGCAAGGCTACGGCGGGTGGTTTCCGCCATGGGAACAAGGCTGCAATTCCGGCGGAGTTTGAAGGAAACAAAACCTGGAGTTGCTCCTCAGGTTTTGCCGTAGCTTCTTTCCTCGTTAGTATAAGGGAAAGCATCTGGGATTGACTGACATGGTCAAGAATCGACTTCAGCCGATACCCTGCCACATCGCGTGGTGACCCTTTTGGTACTGATCGGGCAATCGTTTACCTCGTACACTCTCTAAAATATGGCCTTGCGGACAAAGCCGGCAGAAAGATGCGATGCTCGCCCGGCCCCCCAATGCAGGCTCTGTCCTATCCTGATCGGCTGGAAAGGTCTGGCCCATCGCCCGTTGCGCGTCGCAGTTCTGCTCGCCTTCGCTCTTCTGGTTGCAGGCAGCGGATCGCGCCTCAGTTGGTGCCAATCGTCCGCAGCCGGCAACGAAAAGAGTACAGCGTCATCCGGACCGTCACCCACCTCCGTTCTCCAGTGGGAAGGCCTGCCGGTGCGCAGCATCGCGTTCGAAGGCGTTTCCGCCGATCAGCTCAAGCCGCTTGCCGGCCATCTGCCGCAGGCCGAAGGAACGCCGCTCACCGAGGACAATCTGAAACGCAGTTTGCGCGCTCTCTACGCCACCGGCCTCTACGACACCATTGAGGCGCGCGGCACGCCACAGGCGGATGGCGTGGCTCTGGTTTTCGCCGGGACTCCGCGCACATTTATCGGGGTCGTCGGCGTAGACGGCGCCGCGGGCGCAACCATGAATATGCAATTGCAGCGCGCCAGCCAGCTGGATGCTGGAACCCGCCTGACCCAGGAAAAGATGGTCCGCGCCGCCGAGCAGATGCGCGCTACGCTCGTGCAGAACGGCTACTACGAAGCGGTCATCACGCAAACCATCACCCCGCATCCGGGGCAACAACTTGCCGACATCGCGTTTCGCGTGGTCTCGGGGCCGCGTGCGCGCGTGGGCAAGGTCACGGTCACTGGCGATTCCGGCATGACGGTCGACGAGTTCCGCCAGCACGCTCATCTCTGGAAGATCGCTCACGTCGATCACGATACCGTGAATCGCGCCCTTGATGGTGTGCTCCGCGACTATCAGAAACAAGATCGCCTCGAGGCCGAGGTCAAGCTTGAGTCCGCGGCTTATGACCATGCCACGAAGGCGGTCAACTATCAATTCACCGCCAACCGCGGACCGGTGGTGCGCGTCGAGGTGCACGGCGCAAGCATCGACCTCGAGCGCATCAAACGCATCATTCCCATCTACCAGGAAGGCAGCGTCGACGAAGATCTACTCAATGAAGGCAATCGCCGTTTGCGCGACTACTATCAGCGCCTCGGCTACTTCGATGCGCAAGTTGATCACGAGCGGAAATCAGCCGGCGCCGATGAAGTCACCATCCTTTACACCGTGAAGCTGGGGCAGCGGCGTCGCGTGGAGCAGGTCACCATCGCGGGAAACCATTATTTTTCCACGGCCACGCTCATGGATCTGCTCAGTGTTCATGCCGCGGATGTGCTCGACCGTCACGGCCTCTACAGCCAGGCGCTGGTTTCCGCCGACGTCAGCGCGCTGGAGAGCGCGTATCGCAACAATGGATTTTCTCAAGTGAAGGTCACGCCCGAAACCAGCACTCCTGAGACCGCGGACAATTCCCAGACCGGCGCCGGCGCGCCGCCGCAACAGGCCGGCGCAGGCGTCGCGCCCCTCAAGGTCGTCTATCGCATCGTGGAGGGCCGGCAGCTTCGCGTCGGCGTCCTCGCATTGCAGGGCAACGACCACATCCCTTCGGCAAATTTGACTGCGCTGCTCAACACCACGCCAGGTCAGGTGCTTTCGCCCAGCTCTCTAGCCGGCGACCACGATGCAATCGTCACGGCATACTTGAGCCGCGGCTTCGATCAGGTGGCTGTGACCTTGTCGCAGCAGGCCGAGCCCGCCGATCCTGGCAAGGTCGATGTGGCGTTCCATATCGACGAAGGGCCGCAGACATTTGTCCGCAACGTGCTGGTGACGGGCCTCGAAGAGACGCGCCCGCACACGGTGATGCAGGCCATCACCGTGCATGCCGGCGATCCGCTCAATCAGAACGCGCTCGCTACTACGCAAAGCAATCTCTACGCCTTCGCGCTCTTCAATCAAGTGGATACCGCGGTCGTGAATCCCGCCGGCGACGCGCCCCAGAAAACCGTGCTGATCCAGGCCATCGAGGCGCGGCGCTGGACGTTGACCTACGGCTTCGGCTTTGAGGTGCAAACCGGACAGCCGCAGAACAACTGCTCCGGCGCGTTTGCAGCCGGAGTCGCTTGCAGTCCCAACGGAAAAACCGGCGTCAGCCCGCGCGTACTGGCCGCTATCACCCGCAACGGCCTCTTCGGCCGCGACCAATCGTTCTCGGTGCGTGGCACCTACGGCTTGCTCGAGCAAAGTCTCGGCCTGCTCTATCAGGTTCCGCACATCGAAGGCAAACCGAATTTCGGATTCACATTTTCAGGCGGCTATGCCAACAGCGAAGACGTATCGACCTATGTAGCATCGCGTCTCGAGGGCGCATTCCGCGGGACCGAAGACTTCAGCCATCCCGGCTCCTGGCTCTCCCGGGCCAACACCTTCATCTACGAAATCGACTTCCGCAGAGTGAAGGTGGAAGCCAGCAGCTTGCAGGTCTATCCCGGTGCAATCTCCGAGCTGGCGACGGCGACGCGCGTCGGGGGCCCGGCATTCACATGGATACGCGACACGCGTGACGTGCCCCTGGATGCGCACCGCGGCACGTACACCAGCTTTCAGGAGTTCCTGTCCGACCGCCTCTTCGGCGCGCAGGCCGAGTTCAACCGCATCGACGCCTCGAATTCCAGCTATTACAACTTCGACAAAAATCGCTTCGTGCTCGCGCGCAACACACGCTACGGGCAGATTCGCGCCTTCGGCAACGGATCGAGTGAGCTGATTCCGCTGCCCGAGCGGCTCTATGCCGGCGGTCCGGTTTCGTTGCGCGGTTTCTCGCAGAACGCCGCGGGGCCGCGCGATCCCGAAACCGGCTACCAGATCGGCGGTGCGGGAGCCTTGATCAATAGCACGGAATTGCGCCTGCCGCCTCCCACTTTGCCGTGGTTGGGCAACACCGTGAGCTTCGTCATCTTTCACGACATGGGCAACGTCTTCACGAACGCCGGCGACGCGTGGGCCAGCATTCTCCGCACGCGCCAGCCCGACGGCGCCGCATGCAGAAACGCGGTCATAACAAATCCCAGCACCGCCTATCCTGCCGGCGAATACAATCCCGCAGGCACTGGTCCGTTGACGTCGACCGGCCAACAAGGTCCTTGCAGCTTCAACGACTTTTCTCATTCGCTGGGCGCGGGGTTGCGCTACCATACGCCGGTCGGCCCGATTCGCTTCGATTTCAGCTATAACCTCAATCCGCCCATCTACCCGGTAAATATCAACTATTCAATTCCCACCGCAACCGGGGCCACGATCCCCGGTTACGCAACCGGCCCGTATCTCGGCCAGGGGCCGCACATCAACTTCTTTTTCAGCTTGGGGCAGGCTTTCTGATGAGCACGCACGCTCCAATTCGATTCGGTTTCACCCGCCCGATGCATGTCATCCGTAATTTGACTGTCATCCTGAGCGGAGCGTGGCGCGCATTTGCGCTGCGTGAAGTCGAAGGACCTGCGGTTGCTTTTTCTCGGATATGCGCGGCGAGGAGCCTGCTTCTTTTTGCAATCCTGGCCGTTCCCGCGGCTGTTGCGGCCCAACAACAGGATTCGCCCAGCCCGCTCGTCCTCGATCGCGCCGTCGCCGTCGTCAACAAGCACGTCATCCTGGCCAGCGACCTCGACGACGAAATCCGGCTCTCCGTTCTCGATCCCAACACCGTCTCCCAGATCGAGCTCACAAGGCAGCAGGCTCTCGATCAGCTCATCAGCCGTACGCTCATCCAGCAGCAGATTCGCGAGCAGGACGCGCAGGCCATCGAGCCCTCGGAAGCTGAAGTCAATGCGCGCCTGCATGAGATCCGCGCGGAACTGCCCAACTGCGTCCGCCAGAACTGCGCCTCTGATGCGGGATGGAAGGCATTTCTGGCCGCGCATGGGCTCACGGAAGAGCGCGTCGAGGCCTATCTCCGCTACCGGCTTGAAATTTTGCGCTTCATTGAGATGCGCTTCCGGCAGGGCATTCAAATCTCCCCGCAGCAAATCGATCTCTACTACCACGAATCGTTGGCGCCGCAGTACGTGCCCGGCGAAACCGTTCCGCCGCTGGATCAGGTGGCGCCGCGCATTCAGGAAATCCTGCTTCAGCAACAGGTCAACGTACTGTTTGACAATTGGCTCACCAACTTGCGTCAGCAAGGCGATGTGGAAGTGCTCGATTCGGATCTGATCCCGCAACCTGCTTCGCAACCGGCACCGGCAACAGAAACGCCAGCCAGCCCCAGCGGCGCGGAAGGGGGAAGCCGATGAGCGAGCAAGACGAAAAGCCGATTGCCGCCGAAGAGCCTTCCCAGCCGCAGCATCCGCACCGCAGCATGCGCTACCGCCTGCGCCGCTTCTTCCTGCGCCATCTTCCGCTCGCCGTTGCATTTACGGCAATCTCTCTGGCGCTTTTGGCCGTCGGCCTCTATTCCGTGGCCAGCTCAGCCACGTTTGAAAACGGGGTGCGCAAGCGCCTCATCACGTCTATCGAAGAACTGACTGGCGGCCGGGCGGAGATTGCGTCCTTCCACTGGCGCCTGCTTCACTTTGAAGCTGAAGCCGATGGGGTCGTGGTTCACGGTTTGGAAGACTCCGGCGAAGCCCCTTACGCAAAAATCAATCACCTGCGCGTGGTTTTCAGCCTGCGCAATCTTTTCAGTCCCACCGTTCGCTTGCGCAGCCTGGAGATCGACCACCCCAGCTTCCACTTCATCGTTTATCCCAACGGATCGACGAATCAGCCGCAGCCGCGCCAGCCGCGCAACTCGTCAAATTCAGCCATCGACACACTGTTCGAGATGCATGCCGGCCGAATTACCGTCGAACAGGGCAGTATCGACTACGACTCCCGCAACGCGAACTTCGACTATCAAGATCGAAACGCGCCGCTCGACTTTTCCGCCAACGACGCATCGCTCGTCATGCGTTATATTCCCGCGACGTTCCATACGCCCGCGTCCTATCGCATTGAAGTGGGCGTAACCGATCTCAATCTTGCCCGCACCGTGCCGCGCAATCCGCTGCCGGTTCACGGCGCTCTCCAGGCCACGCTCGATCTGGAACACGCGCAGGTGTTTTTGCGTTCCTTGCGGATCACGGCCGAGAGACGTGGCGGCCAAAAGCACACTTTTGAAATCACTGGAGATCTTGCCGATTTCACGCATCCCCACTGGCACGCGCACCTCGAAGGCGATCTGGATATGCGGCTCCTCGATCCCATCACCGGCTATCCCGATGCGCCCGACGGCCTGGCTCATCTCAATCTCACAGCTGCCGGCCAGGAGGGTGCATTCCAAATCGACGGCGGCGTGCACATTGACGGCGGTTCGTACATCGGCGAAGGCGTCACCGCTACAGGCATCACGCTCGATACCCGCGTCCACGCCGATCAAAAGCAATTGCTCATCACGCAAATCGTCGCCCGCTTGCGCCAGGGCGGCCAGATCGAGGGAGCGCTAGCGCTTGAGCCATGGCTTCCCACGGATACCTCTGCGCACCTCCAGGAGACCGTTCAATCAACCGAAGAATCTCGCGCCAGCCGGAATACTCTCGTCCGCACCCCAAACTGGATCATTCCCGTCAACGGCAAAGTGACCGCCAACTTCAAGGACGTCGCGCTCGACACGGTGCTCGACATGGTCAGCCCGCCGTCGTTCCAGCGCCTGGGATTCGATGCTCGCCTGAACGGCCCCGTGGTGGCTGTCTGGTCGCATGGCGACGGCCGCACCGTTTCGGTCGATGCGCAGCTCGCCATGAGCCCTTCAAAGCAAACTCCCGCCGGCGAAGTATCAGCGAGCGGCGCGATCGACGCCACCTATACGCATCACAATGGCTCGGTGGATCTTCGCAAACTCGAACTGCGCCTGCCCCAAAGCGATCTTGAAGCGCATGGCCTGCTGGGCGCATATCCGATCACGAGTCCTTCGTCGCTCACCGTCGATTTCCACTCACACAACCTCGCCGAATTCGATACAGCGCTGCGCAGCCTCGGTTTCAAGCACAACGGCAAAAGCGGGACCGCGGCGCTGCCGGTGTCGTTGGCGGGGCAAGCCGATTATCACGGATCCTGGACCGGCTCGCTGGCCCGTCCGCACCTTGCAGGAACTTTCGAAGCCACGCAACTGGCGTTTGAATGGTCCGCCGCAGCCGGCAGCCCCGGCCCGCCACAGGTTGTGCGCTTCGATTCCGTCTCGGCTCTAGGAACGGTTTCGCCGTCGCAGATCGCCATCCAGCATGCGCAGCTCCAGCGTGGTGCCATGCGTATCGCTCTCGGCGGCACGCTCGATGCGTCGCCGGGCCACGAGCCGGTATTTGACGCGAACTCCGTGCTGCATGCGCACATTGACGCAACCAACCTCGAGGTTGCCGACGTGCAGCCGATCGTGACCGCGGAGGGTGGCCCCAATCTTCCCCTCACCGGCGCGTTCAACGCGCACATCACAGCCGACGGTCCGCTCCACGCGCCTACCGCTTCCGGTTCCGTGCAAATGGAGCGCGGCGCTCTCTATGGCGAGCCGGTTACAGGTCTGCGCGTTCAGGGCGCGCTCGCCGGCCAGGTGCTCAAGCTGACTTCGGCCACGCTCAACACGGCCGGCGGCAACATCTCCGCATCGGGAGATTTCGATTTCAAGACCGAGCGCTCTCAGCCCGGTCGTTTTCAAATCGACGCGCGCGCCGAAAACATCGACATCGCCCGCCTCGGCTTTCTCCGCAGCCGCAATGTCGACGCCACCGGCAAGCTCGCGTTTTCCGTTACCGGCTCCGGCACGTTGAACGATCCGCGCAGCGATTTGCATCTCGAGGGCCATGCCACGCTCACCGCGATCACATTCGGCGGGCAGCGCTTCGGAACTCTCCAGGTCGTCGCGCATTCTGCGGGTCCGGCCATCGAATACAGCGCCACCACGCAACTGGAGCAAGCTGGATTCACCCTGCGCGGGCAAACCACTCTCAATAGCGACTATCCGACGCACGCCCAGCTCGAATTCTCCCGCTTCAACCTCGGCACGCTGCTGCGCATGGCCCACGTAGATGCATTCAAGGGCGAGTCGGCGTTGGCCGGCACGGTTTCGATAGACGGTCCGCTCGCGCACCCCGAGCAGCTTCGGGGTGAGGCACAACTCCGCGAATTGGCATTCACCATCTCCGGCGTTCAGCTGCAAGGCGACGGCGGATTGCATGCCGCGCTGGCCGGCGGCCGCATTCATCTCGATCCGTTGCACGTCACCGGCGAAAATACCGACCTGCATATGCAGGGCGACTTGTCGGTCGAGGGCGCCCGGCAACTCGATCTTGCCGCCAGCGGCTCCATCAACCTGAAGCTGGCAGAAACCCTCGACTCCGATTTGACTGCCAGCGGATTGACGACCTTCCACATGGAAGCGCACGGACCCTTGCTGCATCCCAACTTGCAAGGGAGCATCGATTTCCAGGACGGCGCGCTCTCGCTGGAAGATCTGCCCAATGGCCTGAGTCAATTGCACGGCACCCTTGAGTTCAACCAGAACCGGCTGGAGGTGAAAAACCTTACTGCCATGAGCGGCGGCGGCGTGTTGACCGTGGGTGGTTATCTGGCTTATCAGCACGGCATCTACGCCGACCTGTCGGTGACGGGCAATCAGGTGCACATTCGTTACCCGGAGGGAGTCAGCTCACTCGCCGACGCCACGTTCCACCTGCAAGGACAGCAAGACAATCTGTTCCTCAGCGGCAACGTCCTCATCACGCGTTTTTCCGTCAGCCCCGATCTCGATCTCGCGGCGCTCGCCTTGCAGGCCAATACTTCGGTGCAGACCATCGCGCCGCCCGACGCTCCGTCGAATCACGTGCGCCTCGACGTGCACATCGTCTCGTCTCCGCAGTTGAGCTTCCAGAATGCCTTCGCCAAGCTGGCCGGTGACGTGGATCTGCGCCTTCGCGGCACGCTGGCTTCGCCTTCGCTGCTGGGCCGCGTTACGGTTACCGAGGGCAGCGCCTTGATCGCCGGAACCCGCTACGATCTCGAGCGCGGCGACATCACCTTCACCAACCCGGTGCGCATCGAACCCATCATCGACCTCAGCGCCACGGCGCACGTTGAGGACTACGACATCTCCCTCGGCCTGCACGGATCGCCGCAAAAGCTCTCCGTCAGCTACCGCAGCGATCCGCCATTGCCTGAGGCCGACGTGGTCTCGCTGCTGGCCCTCGGCCACACCGCCAACCAGCAGCGCCTCTACACGCAACAGCAGCAGCAGGCCATCGCCAATCCTACTGACGCCTTGCTCGGCGGGGCTCTCAACGCCACCGTGAGCAACCGCGTGCAGAAGCTCTTCGGCGCCGGCTCGGTCAAAGTCGATCCCAATTATCTGGGCGCCTTCGGCAACTCCACCTCGCGCATCACCGTGCAGGAGCAGTTCGGCCGCATCGTCACCCTCACCTACGCCACAGATGTGAACACCACCAGCCAGCAGTTGCTCCAGGCTGAAGTAGCCATCAACCGCCACGTTTCGATCGTGGTGGCTCGCGACGAGTCGGGCGTCTTCTCCATGGTCATCAAAGCCACCCGCCGATATCGTTGAAACGGCAGCCCCATGTCAGATTGAGTCGTCAGAAATACAAATGCCCGCGCAACCCAACCGCCATTTCCTGTGTCTAAAAGAGCGCGGACAGGGGCCTTGCCCTCATCAGCATTCAAGGTGCCTCGCTGCCCTGTCGCGCTCAAGGATCGTCAGTGTGGAGGAAACCCTTATGACAAGTACCATCGGTTCTCGCAAACTTCCCCTTTTGGCTGCCGCGCTCTTTGCAGCCATTCTTACCCTTTCTCTCGGTGCACCGGCGGCAAGTGCGCAGGATGTGGCCGCGGCCGTCCGCGCCAAACTCGACAAATCGCAGTACAAGGATGTTCAGGTCAGCGTGGATGCGAACGGCATTGCCACGTTGACGGGTACGGTCGGCCTGTATGAATACAAGTCCGATGCCGACAAGACCGTGCACAAGGTGAAGGGCGTCACGGCCGTCCGCAACGACATTGCAGTCGCCGGAGCTTCGCTGCCCGACAGCCAGTTAGAGAAAAGCCTTGGAGAAAAGCTGGCCTACGATCGCGTCGGCTACGGCAATGTCTTTGACGCGATCACTCTTCAGGTGCAGAACGGAGTGGTAACGCTGGGCGGTCACTGCCACAATTACCCCAACCGCGACTCCGCACTCGGCCTGGTGGCAACCACTCCCGGCGTCAAAGACGTTATCGACGAGATCAGCGTCGATCCCGTTTCGCCCATGGACGACCGCATCCGCGTGGAGGTGGCCCGGGCCATCTACAGCTTCCCGTCACTCAACCGCTATGCCATCGATCCAGAAATGCCCATTCGCGTCTCCGTGCAGAACGGCAATGTGGAGCTCTATGGCATGGTGGATTCTGAAGCCGACAAGGATGCTGCGTTCATCCGCGCCAACGGAGTTTCCGGCGTCTTCAGCGTGAAGAACTACCTCCAGGTCGCCAATCAGCCCGGCGAAAAGCAGAAAAACCCCTGATTCTGGGTTTTTGACTCGTGGCTCGTGGTTCGTAATAAGCGGAATGCGTTGAAGGTGCGAACGCTCTTTACGGTCCACGAACCACGATCCACGCTTCACGCATCGCATTTGATTCTCCTGGAACCAATCCGGCCCCCGTCTGCGTAAAATGCGAAAGTAAGTCACGGGAAAAACTTGAGCACAAGAGTTCCCCGCAACGAGGAGACTCCATGGAGCCGGAAAACCCGCCCCCTTCCGCAGCAGTGCCCGCCGCAAACCCCACGGAATCTGTTCTGATCTCCAGTCCGGCGGAGCCGGTCACCACGGAATTCGCTCCCCCCGAGGAGCCCTACCGCGGCCTGCGCTGGATTTTTATCGGCCCTCAGGGACTGCGCTCTGGCTGGTGCGTCGCGATCTTTTTAGTCCTTTTTCGACTCTTGATTGACGGGCTCGTCACCGTGGCCTTTCATTTCCATTGGATCGGCAACGGTGAAGCGACTACGACCTTCACGCCAACCTTCGAGATTGAGCAGGAATTCGCAGCGTTTCTCTGCCTGCTTTGCGCGACCGTGATCACGGCGAAGATCGAGGGCCGGAAGTTAGCCGACTACAACCTGAGAGGTCCGCGTCGACCGGGACACTTTCTGGCCGGAGCCTTAGTGGGGTTCCTCGCGTTTTCCGCACTCATCGCTATGCTCGCAGTTGGCGGATGGGTGCACCTGGGCCCGGTTACTGTGCCCGCCGCTGCGGCTGCGAAATATGCCGCGCTCTGGGGCGTCGGTTTTCTGTTGGTGGGTTTCTTTGAAGAGGGAGAGTTCCGTTGCTACCTCCAGTTCACGCTCACCCGCGGCGTCAACTTCTGGTGGGCGCTGGCATGCGTTTCCGCCATGTGTCTCTGGCTCGCGGTTACCGTGCAGGGGAATGGCAACTGGGGCGTTTACGCGATGGCGCTGCTCGGCTTTTTCCCTTGTTTGATCCTGCACCTGAAGTCTGCTCCACGCAGGGACGCATTCTGGCAGGCGGCCTGGGTTACCAGCACCTATTTCGGATATGTGCACACAGGCAACGGCGGCGAAAACTGGGTTGGCATCCTACAGGCCGCGGCCATTGGCTTCGTCTTTTGCATCAGCGTTCGGTTCACCGGTTCCGCGTGGTGGGCCATTGGCTGCCACGCCGCGTGGGACTGGGCGGAGACATATTTCTATGGTGCGGTCGACAGCGGCATGGTAGGTCAGGGACACCTGCTTTCGGCCGCTCCCGCGGGCAATCCCTTGTTGAGCGGTGGCACCGATGGGCCGGAAGGCAGTCTGCTTGGACTACCATTGATGGTTCTGCTGGGCGTAGTGGTGCTGCTGCTCTACGCGCGACGGAAACCGTCGGCGCTCAAGCAAGCGCCGTAAACCCGCCCGTCCTCGTCCGCGCCCTCAGCGTATCCTGAAGCTGGCCAATGTCCGATTCGTCTTCATTCACCATGCCTGCACCCCAGGCCGTGCCGCGCCATCGCCGCAAACGCCGCTGGCCGCGAATCTTGCTCTGGACCGCTGCCGGCCTTCTGGTCTTCTTATTTCTCGCCGTCGGAGTGGGCGTGCTCTGGCTCCGTTCCGCAGCTAAAGCCGCACTGCCCCAGCTCGACGGCGACGTGCATCTTAACGGCTTTTCCGCGCCCGTCTTGTCTGCCCCGGTGATCGTCCGCCGCGACGCGCACGGCGTACCCCACATCGAGGCCGCTACCGAGGACGATCTCTTTGTGGCACAGGGCTACGTCACCGCCCAGGACCGCCTGTGGCAGATGGACGCCTCCCGCCGCGCCGCCAACGGCAACCTGGCAGAGATTCTGGGTTCGCGCCTGGTCACAAACGACAAGACGCAACGCGTGTTGCAGATTCGCCTTACGGCCCAGCGCATCTACGAGCATCTTGCGCCCGCCGACCGCGCTCGCGTCGACGACTACGCCCGCGGCGTGAACCTCTACATCGCGCAATGCGAAAAATCCCACACGCTTCCCCCTGAATTCCGGCTGCTCGGCTACCATCCGCAGGCCTGGACCGGCGCGGATTCCGCGAGCGTTGGGCTGATGATGGTCGAGACCCTCGACTCGCGCATGACCACCAAGCTCACGCGTGCCCACGTTGAGGCCAGGCTCCTCAACGATCCGCAACTTGGCCCGCAACTCATCGCCGACCTGTATCCAGTTGGTTCCTGGCGTGACCGTCCGCCCACAGGCATCAAGGTCGATCTCAGCGCCCCGCAACCGCAGGCGCCGCCCTCCAAGAAAGGCGACGATGATGACGACGAAAATACCGAAGCCCGCACCACCCCAAGTCAGGCCCTATCTCAGTTCGCGTCGGCAGCGCCGGAAGATCCAGCCACGATGCTGGCCCTGCGGGGGCAGGCGAGCTGCGAAAACTGTGCCGTAGGCTCCAACAACTGGATCGTCGCCGGCAGTCGCACCGCAAGCGGCAAGCCGCTGCTCTCGAACGACATGCACCTCACGCTCCGCGTACCCGACACCTGGTACATGGCCGACTTGAGCGCGCCCGGTTTTCACGCCACTGGGGTTACGCTGCCCGGCTTTCCATTCATCATCGCTGGCCACAACGAGCACGCCGCCTGGGGATTCACCGCGCTCTATGCTGACGTGCAGGACCTCTACACGGAGAAGCTCGACGGTAAAGGCAACTATCAGGGCATTGACGGCGACTGGCATCCGCTCGCTGTCGATCGCGAAACCATCCATGTGCGCGGCGGCGGCGATGTCGTCGTCAATATCGTATCCACCGAGCACGGGCCGTTGTTGACTCCGCTTCTGGCCGCCGGCGATCCGCCCATCGCTCTCAAGTGGACCCTCTACGATCCATCGCTCAACACGCTCCCGCTCTATGAGATGGACACGGCGTCGAACTGGACGGAGTTCTCAGCCGCGCTCGCGCAATGGAACTGGCCCACGCAGAACGTCGTCTACGCCGACGATCAGGGCCACACCGCGTATCACGCCGTGGGCAAAGTGCCGATTCGGCCGGGCGGCCTGGTTGATGTGCCGATGTCCGATAAGGCGCACGAGTGGGGCTATTCAGCCTGCGCCGGGATCTGTCCGGTCTACATCCCTTTCGATCAGATGCCCAACGCTTTCGATCCGCCCTCGGGCTTTCTGGCCACGGCCAACTCCCGCGTCACCACTGACAAGTCGCCCTACCCGATCACCGACGATTGGGCCGATCCCTACCGCATCGAGCGCATCTACAAATCACTAGACGGCCGCGATCAGCTCACGCCCGCCGACATGCTGGCCGTCCAAACCGACATCTACAGCGAGGTCGATCAGGAGATGGGCCATCGCTTTGCCTACGCCATCGACCACACGCCCGGGCCCAATGGCAACGGCGATCCAGAGCTGCGCCAGGCCGCCGACCTGATGCGCACTTGGGATGGCCGCCTCACCACCGATTCCGCCGCCGCTTCCATCGTCACGCAGACCCGCTTTGCGCTTTGGTCCATGATTCTCCAGCCCAAATTGGGCAATCTCGTCAGCGACTATCACTGGAGCGAGTCCAACTTTGCCATGGAAGAGATCGTGATGCACGCCAAGCCCGCGTGGCTTCCCAAGGGCTATGCAAGTTGGGATGCGTTCCTCACCGCGGCCGTGCGCAAAGGCATGATCGCTGGAAAAGCTCCCGCCGATGTGGGCAGTTGGACCTACGGTAGCTGGCACGTAGTCGATATAGAGCATCCGCTCGCCGCGCTTTTGCCCCTCATCAGCCGCGTGGCCGGAACCGGGCCCCAGCCGCAGAGCGGCGACGGCACCACGGTGAAGCAGGTCGGCCTCACCCTCGGCCCGTCGCAGCGCTTCACCATGGACTGGAGCAATATCGACGGCTCGACAGAGAACATTGTGTTGGGCGAAAGCGGCAATCCGTTCAGTCCGTACTTCCGCGATCAGTGGAATGACTGGTACAACGGCACCACGTTCGCGCTGCCCTTCACTCCAGCAGCGGTCGCGGTCCAAACCCGTCACACGTTGCGCTTGCTGCCATGAAGAGAAAAGGAACAGGGAACAGGGAACAGTGACGCCTCCTAACCCCAAAGATGGTCATCCTGAGCGAGGTCGCGAAAGCGACCGAGTCGAAGGACCTGCATTTGCTTTTCGCTCTGCGGGTAAGCCGACGGATCCGCAGCGCCTGCGCTATCACGCTGGCCTCTTGATGATCCTGCTCGCCGCGTTCGTCGCCATCGTCCCGCAGCTCATCCGCGGCAACTCCTGCGGCCACGACTTCGATGTCCACCTCGTCTCCTGGCTCGATTGCGTGAACGCGTGGCATCACGGCATTCTGTATCCGCACTGGGCGTCCAGCCCCAACTACGGCGCTGGCGAGCCGCGCTTCGTCTTCTATCCGCCGCTCACCTGGATGTTGGGCGCAGCGCTTGCCCTCATCCTTCCCTGGCATCTGGTGCCCATCGTGCTCACGTTTATCACCTTGGCCGCAACCGGCCTGGCCACGCGCGCACTGGCGCTCGAAGCCCTCGACGATCTTCCCGCCACGCTGGCCGGATGCGCCTCGCTTTTCTCCTTATTCACGCTCTTCACCGCCTACGAGCGCTCCGCGTTCCCAGAATTTGCCGGCGGATTCTGGCTCCCGCTCATCGTTCTCTTCGTTGTGCGCGATGACAGCCGGGTGCCCCACGTCCCTCGCACTTGGGGACGTGGGAGCGATCCAGAATTAACCACCGCACCCTCGCGGTCCCTCTTCCGCCGCGCATTCAACGGTTCCACTGCGCTCCTCACCCTCGCACTCGCCGGCGCGTGGCTTTCAAACCTTCCCCTCGGTGTAATGGCGGGCTATCTCATGGCCGGCGTCGCACTGCTCTGGGCTTTGGTCTTGAAATCCTGGGCGCCACTGCTTCGCGCCGCGTTCGCCGGGGTGCTGGGACTCGGCCTCGCCGCCACCTACTGGCTCCCTGCCGCCCTCGAGCGCTATTGGGTCGACATCAAACAAGCCACCGAGGATCCCGGCTACAACTTCGAAAACAACTGGCTCTTCGCGCACAGTGCCAACCCGCTACTCGCAATGCACGACGTAATTCTGCGCCAGGTTTCCTGGATCGCCATCTCCATGATCGCCGTAGCATTCGCCGGCATCGTGATCAGTTGGCGTCGCGGTAGCCTGCCCATTGCAAAATCCGCCGTCTCGCTTCTCTGGTGGATTCCGCTTGCCGCAATTCCGCTGATGGTCTTCTTCTTTTTGTTCCCAGTCTCGCGTCCGCTTTGGCTTCTGCTGCCAGAGATGCGTTTCTTGCAGTATCCCTGGCGCTGGCTGGAGGCTGTGGAAGCGCCCATGGCGATTTTCTTCGTTACCGCAATCTGGCCCTCCGGCCGTCGCGCCCGCGCCACCGTGCTGATCGTCTGTGCCGCGGTCTTCGTTGCATCGACGCTCTATGCGGCAAAGGATTATTTCCAGGTCTGCTATCCAGAAGACACAGTCGCTTCGGTGGTCTCCGATTACCAGGCCGGCGCGGGCTCTGTCGGCATGTACGAGTACGAACCTCCCGGCGGCGACGACTCCAGCATCGCCACGGGCCTTCCCGATGCCTGCCTGGTGAGCGATCCGTCCCTCGTTCTGGGCAAGCCCGATCCCGACGACCCCGACGCCAATCCCATATGGAGTCCCGATCAGGGCAGTTGCCAGGCCACATTTGCCGCCGTCCACGGCCTCCAGACCAACCCGGAACACCGCGAGATTCACGGCGCAACCTCTCATGCCGGCTATTTGGTTTTGCGCCTCGTAAGCTATCCCGCATGGCGCATTCGCTTGAACGGTCAATTGCTTACGGCGCTGCCCAAGCGCGGCGACGGCCTCATCGTGGTGCCTGTCCCGCAAGGCACGGTGGATCTGACCGTCGATTGGACCACCTCACCCGACGTCGTGGCCGGCCGCTGGGTAAGTGCCCTGGGCGCGCTCCTGCTCTTCGCCCTGTGGTGGGTTGAACTGCGGCGCGCCTCTCTCGTCTAACATAAGAACAAAGAACATGCCTGCCGACGTAAAATCGCTGATCCAGGAGGGTGCCGACCTCACCGACCACGCGTTGGAGTCGCTGATTCCAACCGTCGATACGGTTCCGGCTTCGATCCACGGCGCCATGCGCCACTCTGTCTTTGCCGGCGGCAAGCGCCTGCGCCCCGTGTTGGCCATGCAGGCCGCCGTCACCATTGCCGGTACAGTACCTCCAGGTATCGCCAGTCTGGGCGCGGCTCTGGAAATGCTCCACACCTATTCGCTTATTCACGACGACCTGCCCGCCCTCGACAACGACGATCTGCGCCGCGGCAAGCCCACCTGCCACAAGGCTTTTGGCGAAGCCATTGCCATCCTGGCCGGCGATGCCCTGCAAACCCGCGCCTTCGAAGTGCTGGCCGGGCTCGACTGCCCGCCCGCCGCCATCGTCAAGATCATCGGCCTCATCGCCAACGCGGTCGGTACGGTCGATGGCATGATCGGCGGCCAGGTGCTCGATATTGAGAGCGAACACCTCAAGCCCACGCCGGAGCTCGTTGAAGCCATCCATCGCGCCAAGACCGGCGCGCTCATCCGCGTCAGCGTAGTCTCAGGCGGCGTCTACGCGGGCGCCAACGCCGACGATGTTGCGCGTCTCGACCGCTTCGGCCGCAAAGCCGGTCTCGCCTTCCAGATTGTCGATGACGTGCTCGATAGGACCGTGGATTCGGTGCAGTTAGGCAAGACCGCGGGCAAAGATCAGGCCACGGAAAAAGCCACCTGGCCGGCCGTCTACGGCATCGAACAGAGCCTGCGCGACGCCGCCCAGCTCGTGGACGAAGCCTTTGCCGCGCTCGAGCCCTACGGCAGCCGCGCCGATGGCCTCAAAGCCGTCGCCCGCTACCTGGTTGACCGCAAAAACTGACGGAGCTTTTTAAGAAACAGCGGAATGTGACGAGACCTTGGGTGCCCCATCCTAAACGCGCTTTTTGCGTTTAGGGTGGGAAAGCACGAACCTGAACCCACAGGTCTTGTATCAGGGCACGAGCGGGGAACCCACACAGTGTGTGGGTCGCGTGCCGTAAAAGGCGCAAAAAGATTGTGCGGCTTTAGCCCCTGCGGGCGTCCACACTCACACTCGCACCCGCACTGAGAGCGCTATCTCCCCAGCACCCGCCGCAGCTTCTCACCCTGCACCGAAAGGTCTTCCACGGCGCATTGCGCGCGGCCCAGCACGCCCTGCATCTCTTCAAGGTAGACGGGAAGCGCATTCCACCACTTGCTCACCACATCCTGCTGGTCCAGCATGGCCAGGGCAACACCAGAGACGGCCGTCAGCAGGCCCGCGCGCCGTTTGCCGGCAATCAGCAGGGCGCCGCTCGCCGCCAGCGTTCCCGCTGCGACCATTCCGACCCAATGCCTGGAATCGGCCTCGTTGGCGCGGGCTCTGACCTCGTTGCTCTTTGACTTTGAAAGCGGCACAACCACCATGACCTCTCCTTATATTCTTCCCTGGAGCCCTGGGAACCTGAAACTATATTGCCTAGAGTATCGCTCGAAAACCCGGTTTCCGGCGTAGGAAAACTCGGCTCGCCGCCGCAGCCTTCAATCCAGCCCCATCAACTCAGGCCCATCAATCCAGGTCGATCTCGCGAAAAGGCTTGCCCTCGGCGGGAGCATCTTTCGCCTTGCGCATCGCCTCGGCGAATTTCTTCTCCAGCAGGTCCGCCTTGTTCTTCTCCGCGTCCACGCTCTGCCGAAAAATCGATTCCGTCCGCTCCCCGTGCTCGCGCATGGCCTGCGCCGCCGTTTCCAGATCCTCAAACATGCGCTTGCGCGGAGCCGACGTGTGGCTCACCATCAGCCCGGTGGTCGCGTCGATCTTCAGCATCGCCCCGCAATCCGGGCACGCCACTTCAAACGTCTTGTCTTTGTTCTTGCTCATTTCAATTGGTATTTTATGCGTTCGCGTCTGCTTTTGGCAGGGTTTGTATTGGGTGCCCCATCCTTTCGCGCCTTTTGCGAA
This sequence comes from uncultured Acidobacteriota bacterium, assembly GCA_963786565.1. GTDB lineage: Bacteria > Acidobacteriota > Terriglobia > Terriglobales > Acidobacteriaceae > Telmatobacter. The sequence continues at coordinate 150,003 of CAWAZR010000004.1, forward strand.
AGGGTGGGACAGCACGAACCCCAACCCCTCTCATTCAATCGTCACATGCAGACTGAATTGCTCTTCGTTCGGATCGGGCGGCTCCCACGACCGTACGTAATGCAGCAACAACACGCCCGTCCCCTTGCCCGTCGGCGCAAAGTCGAAAACCTGCACAATCGGCCGTCCCACGCCCGGCTGCGTCGCCTGCGTCTGCGATTGCCCCGTCAGTTTCAGCAGCACCGTCGATTGTTTATGCACGTACCACGCGTACCCGGTGCTGGGATTGGAGCTGAGCCGAACCTCCAGCACATCTCCCATCTTGATCGTTACCGTTCCGCCCTTGTCGGCATCGGTCACAACTTTTGTGGCCGTTTGCGCCACAGCCGGGCAAAAGGCCAGCAGGAAGATAGCGGCAAGAAGAAACCAGGAACCGGGCGCAGATTTCTGGTGCATTCGCGCAACTAGCATCACGAAACGCCTTTCCCGCGACCGCCCCGAAGCTGCCGGTCGCGCCGCGCACACCGAAGATAGTCCCATTACAGCCCGTTTTGCAACCACGGTGCAGTCCTCCTCTCCGCCACCTGTATTCGGACTCGTGTTTAGACCTCACTTAACAATGCATTGCAAGGCACGAAGTGAAGGGGCACGACTTTAGTCGTGCCGCTAAGCCCTCTAAGAAGGAGGGGCTTTAGCCCCTGAGGTAATTCGGACACAGTTGGAGAAAATCGCACCGCGGAACCCAACTTCGCACGAAAAAACTGACCACTGACCACCGACCACTGTCCTCACGTCACCGGCCCCGGATTGAACAACGCAAATTCATTGTGCAATCCCCAGAGGTCGGCCCACGCCTTTTTCCTTCCGCTGGCGATCTCCAAAATCAATAAAAAAATCTCCCAGCCGACCTCTTCCACAGTCGCCTCGGCCGTCGCAATCCGCCCTGCGTCAACGTCGATCAGGTCGGGCCAGCGCCGCGCTAACCCGCTGTTCGACGCTACTTTGATCACCGGCGCCATGGCCAGACCGTACGGCGTGCCGCGCCCGGTGGTAAAGATGTGCATGTTCATCGACGCGGCCAGTTGCAGTGTGCCGCAGATAAAATCGCTGGCCGGAGTGGCGGCAAAGATCAGCCCTTTTTGCGTAACCCGCTCGCCCGGCCCGGCCACGCCCATCAGCGCCGTCGTGCCCGACTTGGCAATCGACCCCATCGCCTTCTCCACCACGTTGGCCAGGCCGCCCTGCTTGTTGCCCGGCGTGGGATTCGCCCCTCGATCCGCCCCGCCCTGGCGCAGATACTCGTCGTACCATGCCATCTCGCGCACAAATTCCCGCGCAATCTCCGGCGTAGCCGCCCGTGCCGTCAGCAGGTGCGCCGCGTCGCGCACCTCTGTCACTTCAGAGAACATCACTGTCGCCCCGGCGCGCACCAGCAGGTCCGCCGCAAACCCCACCGCGGGATTTGCCGTCACGCCCGACATCGCGTCCGATCCCCCGCACTGTAACCCAACGACAAGATCTGAAGCTGAACACGTCACGCGCCGTCGCTCATTCAGTCGCGCCAGTTTCTTCTCGACCATGGCCATGATCGCGGCCACCATTTCGCCGAAGCCCTTCGTCGCATCCTGCAACACTGCGACGGAGGGTTCCTCGAGCACTGGCAAATCTTTTGCGGACATGAGCCGCACCGGCTGCAGTTTTTCGCAGCCCAGGCTCACCACCATCACTTCTCCGCCGAAGTTGGGATGCAGCGCCAGGTTGTGCAGCGTGCGAATCGGAATCGCCGCGCCCGGCGCATCGATGGCCACGCCGCACCCATAGGGATGCGTGATCGCCACAACATCGTCCACATGCGGGTAACGCGGCAGAATCTCCGTCTTGATGCGCCGCGCCGCGTGCTCCACAGTAGGCGCCACGCATTGCACCGTAGTGCTGATGCCGAGAATGTTCTTCGTCCCCACGGTCCCATCGGGATTGCGATAGCCCTCGAACGCGTATCCTTCGAGTGGAGCGAGGGTCTCGGGCGGCGCAGTCCCCAGCGGACAGTCGGCAAGCGGCGGCGCTTCCGGCGCGGTCATCAATCCTTCATGCACCCAACTTCCGCGTGCAATCGCCCGGTTCGCATAGCCAATCGGCACGCCGTAGCGCACAATCGCATCGCCCTTCGCCAGATCGGCCAGCGCCACCTTGTGCGCCTCTGGAATCGCTTCGCGCAACTCCAGTCCCGATGCCAACCGCGCGCCCGCAGACAGTCCACCCGGAGTCACCACCACGGCGACATTGTCTCGCACGTCGATGCGAATCATACGAGGCTCTTGGGCAGAACTCATCAATCTATTGTCGCTCCGAAGCTTGCCGTTCGCTTGCTCCCTTGCTCCCTGCCGGGGTCCCCGGCGGGCGGTTTTTGCCCGCTGGGGTGGCTTGCTCCCTGCACTACCGGCACAGACTCGGCATCTTCGGATCAAACTTCCATCCTGGAATCAAAAACTGCATCGCCATGGCATCGTCTCGCGCGCCAAGTCCCTTCATCAGGTAAAGTTCATGCGCGCGCTCGATAGCGTCGAGGTCCAAGTCGACGCCCAGCCCCGGCCGCATCGGCAACTCAATCGCGCCGTCCTTAATCTGCAACGGATTGCGCGTCAGGTGCTGCCCATCCTGCCAGATCCAGTGCGTGTCGATCGCCGTAATCTCTCCCACAGCCGCCGCGGCCACGTGCGTCACCATCGCCAGCGAAATGTCGAAATGATTATTCGAATGCGATCCCCACGTGAGCGCGTTGTCGCGGCAAATCTGCGAGACGCGCACCGCTCCCTGCATGGTCCAGAAGTGCGGATCGGCCAGCGGAATGTCGACCGCGTGCAACTGAATCGCGTAACTCAGCTCGCGCCAGTCCGTCGCAACCATGTTGGTCGCTGTCGGCAGCCCAGTCGCATTCCGGAAATACGCCATATTTTCGCGTCCCGAGAATCTCCCCTCCGCGCCACAAGGGTCTTCCGCGTAGGCGAGCACATCCTGCTTGCCCTTGCACAGCGCAATTGCCTCGTCCAGGCTCCATGCGCCGTTCGGATCGAGCGTGATGCGCGCCTCGGGAAACCGCTCATGCAGCGCTTCCACGGCCTTCATCTCCTCCGCGCCCGCCAGCACGCCGCCTTTCAATTTGAAGTCATTGAATCCGTACTGCGCCTGCGCCGCCTCAGCCTGCCGCACAATCGCGTCAGATGTCAGCGCCTCCTCATCGCGCAGCCGGAACCAGCCGCTCGCGCTTTCACCCGCCCGCCGGTAGTCGAGATTCGTCTTCCGGCTGTCGCCCACATAAAATAGGTAACCCAGCACCGGCACGCTCGCGCGCTGCACGCCCTGCTCAAGCAAACATGCAAGCGGAACTTCGAGAAACTGGCCTAGCAGGTCAAGCAGAGCCGACTCGATCGCTGTCATCGCGTGAATGGCCACGCGCAAGTCGAACGTCTGCTGCCCGCGCCCCGCCGCGTCATGATCGCCGAACCGCTCGTGCACAGCGTTAAGAACCGTATCGAAGTAGCGGCTCTCGCGTCCCACCACCAGCGGCGTAGCCTCTTCCAGCACGCGGCGAATCTTCTCCCCGCCCGGAACCTCGCCCACGCCCGTCTTTCCCGCCTCGTCGGTGATTAGAACCAGGTTGCGCGTGAAGTACGGCCCGTGCGCCCCGCTCAAATTCAGCAGCATGCTGTCGCGGCCCGCCACGGGCACAACCCGCATGTCCGTAACCCGTGGCGATCTGCTTCTATCATTAACGCTCTTGCTCATCGTCTCGATTTCCCCGCGCTTTTGCCGCCGCACCTCATAGCACCGGCGATCCCACGCAGCCCTTCCATCCGCACCACTCCACTTTACAAGCGCATCCCCGTTCGCATACAAGGTTGAAGACGACGCCAAAGGAAATTAATCATGAATCGCAGACAGTTTCTCGTATCGACCGGTGCAGCTGGAGTCCTGGCCTCAAGCGGAATCGCGCCCACGACTGCAAGCGCCGCGCCCACCGCACCACTCGCCGCGCAGGCCGAGCGCATGAAGCTCGGCGACCAGACGCAGCCCACCAACGACACGCATCTCAAATACCTCGCGCGTTACGGCGTGCGCAACATCTGCGGCTACCCGCAGATCGAAGGCGACCGCCTCTATGCCACCGTCGAAGAGCTCAAGCGCATGGTCGACATGGCTGCGAAATACGGCATCAGCATCGATTGCACCGCGCCACCTTTTATCCCATCCAGCTACATCGATCGCGAAAAGCATCCCGCCATCATGCTCGCCGAAAGCCCAGAGCGCGATCGCGACATCGAGCAACTGCAAATCTTCATCCGCAACTGCGCGCAGGCCGGCATTCCTACCATCAAATACGACATGAGCATTCTCGGCGTGCTGCGCACTGGCCGCGTGCCCGGCCGCGGTGACGCGCTCTACCACCAGTGGAAACTTTCCGAAGCGCATCCCGAAACCCCGCTCACCAAGGCCGGCGTGGTCAGCGCCGACGCCTTCTGGGAGCGCATCACCTACTTCCTCGATCGCGTGATTCCCGTCGCCAACGAGAACAAAATCCGCATGGCCTGCCATCCGCAGGATCCCGGCGTTCCGCCCGAGGGCTACCAGGGCGTGCATCGCGTGCTCGGCACCGTCGACGGCCTCAAAAAGTTCATCAGCATTCAGGAGAGCCCCTGGCACGGCCTGAACTTCTGCCAGGGAACCATCTCCGAAGATCTCGAAAATCCCGGCGTTGAAATCTTCGACGTCATCCGCTACTTCGGTATGCGCAAAAAAATCTTCAACGTCCACTTCCGCAACATCCGCGGCCATCGCAACGACTTCATCGAGGTCTACCCCGACGAGGGCGATGTGGATTTCGTCAAAGCCATCCGCGTCTACAAGGAAGTCGGCTATCCCTACATGCTCATGCCCGACCACGTGCCGCTGGCCGCCGATGATGCCGATCCTCATGACCTGCAATCCTTCGCGTATTGCTACGGCTACATCCGCGGGCTCATTCAATCGGTCTACGAGACAGCCTGAGCATCGCTCCGCGTGGTACCGTGAAACCGAAGCATCGCCGGAATCGAATTGTGGTTGGAAAAGGCACGAAGTGTCAGGGCACGACCTTAGTCGTGCCGTACATGACAACAAATGAGTCGGGGCTTTAGCCCCTGAGGAACGTTCTTCGCAAACTGACATTTGTGGAGCCCTTAAACGGAAAGGATCCGGCTTGATCGCAGAACGGCAAACGCGCGTTCGCTACCTCATCATTACGATTCTCTTTATCGTCAGTTGCTTCAGCTTTGCTGACCGTTCGGTGCTTTCGCAGGCCGTCTCGGTCATGCCCAAAGATCTGAACCTGAATGCGCAGCGCATGAGCTATCTGCTCTTCGCCTTCGGGTGGGCCTACGCGCTGGGCCAGTTGCCTTCGGGCGGCCTACTCGACCGCTTCGGCTCCAAGCGCGTCTACGGCATCGCCATCATCGGCTGGTCGGTGTGCGCGTTTCTCACCGCCTTCGCCGGCTACTTCGCCGCCAGCGCCGCGTTCACTGCCATTTTTGTTCTCCGCGTCTTCTCTGGCCTGTTCCAGGCGCCCGTCTTTCCCGGTAACGGCCGCATCGTCGCCTCCTGGTTTCCCACGTCGGAGCGCGGCCGCGCCTCCGCCATCTTCAATTCCGCGCAATATTTCGCGCTGCCCATCTTTGCGCCCATCTTCGGATGGCTCATTCACGTGTCCGGCTGGCGTGCCTGTTTCTATTTCCTGGGCGCGCTGGGCTTCGTGCTCGCCGCAATCTGGTTCACGAATATCTTTGGTGTCAAAGAACATCCCAGCATTTCGCAGTCGGAGATTGACGCCATCGAGCGCGGTGGCGGCCTTGTCAATACCGACTCCGCCGGAGGCGTGAAGAAGAACACGCTCACCTGGGCCACAGTAAAGAAGCTCCTGAGCTACCGCATGCTGGTGGGCGTTTACATCGGCCAGTACTGCATCACCACGCTCACCTGGTTTTTTCTCACATGGTTCCCGCTTTATCTCTCGCAGGCGCGCCACATGTCGGTGCTCAAAGTGGGCTTCGCCGCGGCTGTGCCCGGCCTGTGCGGCGGCATCGGCGGCATTCTCGGCGGCATCTTCTCCGATCGCTTGCTGCGCCGCGGCCACTCGCTCAGCTTCTCGCGCAAACTGCCCATCATGGCCGGCATGGCGCTGTCCATGACGATCATCGCCTGCAACTACGCGTCCTCGCAGAGCCTCATGATTCTCTTCATGTCGATTTCGTTCTTCGGCAAAGGCATTGGCGCGCTGGGCTGGACCGTCGTCTCCGACACCTCGCCCAAAGGCATGGTGGGCATGAACGGCGCGCTCTTCAACCTCTTCGGCAATATGGCCGGCATCACCACCCCGCTCGTCATCGGTTACATCGTCGAGAAGACCCACTCCTACAACGGCGCACTCATCTTTGTCGGCTTCATCGCCTTCTGCGCCATCGTCAGCTACGGTCCGATCGTCGGCGAAATCAAGCGCCTCGACTTCAGCACACCCACAGCGTCCTGAAAAACGCGGGTGGGAGGCGATCCTAACTCCGCTAACACCGCCAACCCCGCTAACTCCGCTGTTTTCCGCTTACAATCGCCAAAGGAGATTCAACCCATGCCCGAATGGCCCGGAAACATCCCGCGCAACGCATTCAAGCAGGCGCTCAGCAGCTGCGAGCGGCAAGTCGGCCTCTGGTGCAGCATGGCCAGCCCCATGTCGGCTGAAATCCTGTCCGGCGCGGGCTTTGACTGGATCGTCATCGACGGCGAGCATGCGCCCAACGACATCACCACGTTGCTGCCGCAGTTGCAGGCCATGCGTGGCGGCACAGCGGAGCCTGTTTTCCGCGTGCCCTGGAACGAGCCGGTCATCATCAAGCGGGCGCTCGACGTGGGCGCTCGCTCGCTGCTCATTCCTTTTGTGCAAAATGCCGATGAAGCCCGCAAGGCCGTAGCCGCTGCATGCTATCCGCCGCTCGGCATACGCGGCGTGGCCGTCGTGCCTCGCGCCAACGACTACGGCCGGGTTCAGAACTATCACCGCAACGCACATCTCGATACCTGCATCCTCGTGCAGGTCGAAACTAAAACCGCGGTCAAGGAAATCGAGGCCATCGCCGCCGTCGAAGGCGTCGATGGCATCTTCATCGGCCCCAGCGATCTGGCTGCGGACTTCGGCCATCTCGGCAACCCCAAACAATCAGAGGTCCAGGCCGCCATTGCCGAGGCCGCCCGACGCATTCGCGCCAAAGGCAAATCCGCGGGCACCCTCAGCGGCAACGCCGACGATGTCGAGGCGCTCTTTGAATTGGGCTACAACTTCGTCGCTGTGGGCAGCGATGTGGGCATTCTCGCGCGCAACGCCGAGGCCCTCGCGGCACGCTTCCGCAAGAAGTAGCGCCGCTCAATTCCCAGTCGCCCCAAAGCGCGGGATCCTTCGACTTCGCTCACGACAGGTTCGGGGGCACCCGGTTAACCGAACACCGTCCCGCCGGCCGGAGTCTTTTCCGTCTTCACGTTCACTACGTGATAGATCGCATCCTCCGTGCCTACGTTTTTGAACCCGTGCAGCTGGTTCGACCCGTTGAAAATGATCGACCCCGGGCCCACGCGAACCCACGTTCCGTTCGAGAGCGTCTCCACCGTGCCTTGGCGGATAATGATCAGCTCTTCATTGGGATGCCTGTGTGGCGGATGCGGCGACATGCCAGGTTTCAGCGTCGAAACGTGAATCTCGAGATTCTCAAGCGTCGCGGTTGGCGTCGAGCACACGGTCCGCGTCGACCCATGTTCGTTCGGCACGTCAGTCATCGAGTTCCAGTCGAAGACGTGCGAACCCATCACGGTTGCGGGTTCAGCAAGCGCCAACGCGTCGCCTGCAACGGCCGTCGCGGCGAGAGCGGCAAAAAGTTCTCTGCGGTTCATGATTTTTCCATTTCCGGCGAACTGCCTTTGATATTCGCATCAAAACCAAACTGTCATCCTGAGCGGAGTTTGCCGCATTTTGCGGCAAGCGTAGTCGAAGGACCTGCGGTTGCTTTTAACGAACTTCAAACCCGCCACAGAAGCGCGGAGGACGATTGACCTTTCTTGCACTCGCAGTCCCTTATAACCAATTGCGACGCCACACGCAACCTCGCGACCGCGCGCAAACAACAAAGGCTCGCTTTCCGCGAGCCTTTGTCATCAAGGAAAGGGCTGACCAGGGTTTGTTAACGCAGCGCCGTCTGCACCGGCCTCTGCCCGCTCGCTGCCGGCGGGTTCACATGCGCATTCAGAAAATCAGTCAGGTCCTCAACATCCTGCTTCGTCCCCACCATGGGCGGCATAAAGTGGTGGTACGGCGAGTCGGGTTTGTACTCGTGCAGCATGGTGATGAAGCTCTCGATGTTCGCGCGGTCGCGTCCGGCCAGCAATTTCACCAGCGGCCGATACCCCTCGAGCGTGTGGCATGATCCGCATTCGCCGCGGAAAATCGCCTCGCCGCGCGAGTAGCTGGAATTCGTGTCGTAGACCCAATTCGAGCGAACCAAATAACCCTGCTCATCGATCTTCAGCGCGTAAGGCACGCGCACGCCATTCGAATACATCCAGTGGCCGATCACGAATGGCTTGCGCAGCATCTCGCGCGAGTATTCGCCGGCCGCCGTCGCCATCAGCGCCAACAGCAAAATAGCCACCGCATGCGCGGGATTGAAGTCCACGGGATTGCGGTACGCCAGATAGTAGGCCGCGACGATGATCGTCGCCGAAGCCATCACGATCAGCAGCGCCATGCGCGTCACAATCGAGAAGGTTCCTGTGCCCATGGTGTCGATGCCCAGCGTGAGCAACGCCCGCTGCGACTCAGGCACCATCAATAGATACCATCCGAACAAAAACGGCATGGCGACGAACGACGGCACCAGCCACTTCACGCTCCACTTCACCAGCGAGGACTTCAGCCTGGGTTGCGCGCCGCCATCGATGCGGCTGGCGCTGATGAGTGCCCAGATGCCGGCCAGCGAGGCGCACACGCACGAGCGCAGCAGCAGGCTCGGCCAGTAGGTGGGATTGAAGAACGCGTTCCAGAATTTGCTCGCTTCGTGCCCCGTGCCGGCCACGGCAAGCCAAGTGTCGCCCGGCGTAAGCATGAAGGTAAGAATGCCGTTAATGATGATCAGCGTGCACACCGAAGCGCCCGCGTACACCCAACCGACCGCCAGGTGCAGCTTCGCATCGATCTTGTTCCAGGTGTAGTAATAGACGGCGGCCGTCGACAGTTCGACCATGAAGAATACCCACTCGATGGCCCAGCCAAAGACGAAGTTGTGAATCAATGTGCTAGTGGCCTCAGGGTGCGTCAACCCAATGGCGAACCAGATGCCCACGCCGGAGATGGTGCCAAAGACGCCAGTGAGCACGAGGAAAAACTTCGAGTAGCCCACTAGCTCTTTCAGCCAGTCCTCGCGCCCCTCCCGCAGAGCCTTGCGTTCGGCCAGCGGCAGGTAGAGTCCGCCGCCCACGGCAAACTGCGAAATCATGACGTGGAAGATGGCGATGATGCCAATCACCCAGCCCGACCCGAGATAAGGAATGTCCCAAAACGGATAGTTCATTGCGTGCTCCCGTGAACCGTGATTCGTGGATCGTGGTTCGTGATTCGTGAATTGCCAAAACGATCAACGATCAGCCAGCTTTGCTTTCAATGTCGACAGTAGCTTGGAAAGCATTTGGCCAATACGAAGCGAAATGCGCTCCGCTTCATCGAGCAATGATTGATCACCGAAGCCTAAAGAGCGAGCGATTTCCATCTGTGTTTGCAATTCATAGTTCGATCCGCGAGCGATGCCGAGATATTGCCTGAACTCACGAGTGTTTAGGTGCCCCTGACCCTCCGCGATATTGCTTGCAATCGAAACTGCGGCGCGCCGAAGTTGTGAAGTGATGCCGAACATCTCCTCGCGCGGGAATTTCTGAGTCAGGCGGTAGACCATCACGGTCAACTCCATCGATCGTTGCCAAACCTCGAGATCACGGAAGGATCGTACCGGCTTATGATTCTGTGTCATATTCATCTTCTTAGTCTCCTAAGGTCCTATTTGCCAGCGTGTACCTGCGCGGTTCACGAATCACGAACCACGAATCACGATCCACGTGCTCACCGAATCGTCCAGTACCCAATCACCGTCGTGGCCAGCAGCGCGAACACAGCGAGCAGCCCGAAATAGTGAGCACGCCGCGCACGCCGTCCCGATTCCTTGTTCTTGTCGTAGAACGGAATCAGGATCCAGAGCACAATGCCCACCGTAAACAGCAGCATGCCCGCAATCTCGCCCGGTTCGCCTTGCAGCCACCTGACCATGCCCAGCAACTTCAGCATCTCGAAGGGGCTCATGAAGTACCACTCGGGATGAATGCCCATGGGCGCAGGCGCCAGTGCATCGTATGGCTTGCCCAGCGCCCACGGAAACACCGAAGCCAGAAGCGCCAGGATGTTGAGCGATATGATCCACATCGCGATGTCCTTGCGCAGAAAGTTCGGCATGAACGGCATGGATTTGCGCTGCGATGCGGGCTTGGCCTCTTCGCTCTCAGGCACGGCATTGCCGTAGCGCTGCACCAGCCACAAGTGAAACCCGAGAAGGGGAATGAACAATGCAGGGAGCACCACAACGTGCAGCGCAAAGAAGCGTTGCACGGTAAATTCAGTCACGTCTGGGCCGCCGCGCAGCATGTTGGCGATCGCCGGACCGATCCAGGGAATCGCCACCGGAATCTGCAAGCCAACCTTGGTGGCAAAGTAGCTCAACTCATCCATGGGAAGCAGGTAGCCGGAGAAGCCGAAGCACGCGGCCAGCCCCAGCAGCACCATCCCGGAAAGCCAGCCCATCTCGCGCGGCTTGCGGTAGGCCTTCATAAAAAAGACTGAGAACATGTGCACGAGAATGGCGAACAGCATCAGGTTGGCAGCCCACGCGTGCGCCGAGCGGATCAGCCAGCCGAAGTGCATCACAAACGTGATCTGCCGAACCGATTCATAGGCCTCCACGCCGGGCCGGTAGTACACCAGCAGCAACACACCCGTGAAGCACTGAAGCATGAACAGGAACAGTGTGATGCCGCCCCAGTAATACCAGAAGGATTGCGCATGCACCGGGACGGTCTTCTTGCGCGCAAAAGCGGCCAGCTCGGAAATGCCCAGCCGCTCATCCATCCAGTCGTAGACACTGCTCGCGATCATTTTTGTCGTCATGCTTCTCGTCCTTTTTGCAAATGCCCCGTCGCCGTCTTCCGTTCACGGCTCACGGTCACTTCATCGGCAAAGCCATCCGCCGTCTACTACCAGCAGGTGACCCTGCACGTAATTGCTCGCGTCCGACGCCAGAAATACTGCCGCGCCAGCCAAATCCGACGGCAAGCCCCAGCGTCCCATGGGAATCCTGCTCAGGATCGCGGCCGAACGCGCCGCATCCGCACGCAACGCCGTCGTGTTGTCCGTTGCCATGTAGCCGGGAGCGATGGCATTCACGTTGATGCCTTTGTCTGCCCACTCATTAGCCAGCGCCTTGGTCAACTGCCCCACGCCGCCTTTTGCCGCGGCATATCCGGGCACCGTAATTCCGCCCTGAAACGACAGCAGCGAAGCCGTGTTGATGATCTTGCCGTGCCCCTGCGCCAGCATCAGGCGTCCCGCGTACTGGCTCAGAAACCACACCGCGTTCAAATTCGTGTTGATCACCGTGTTCCAAAACTCTTCTGAATGCTCGGCAGCCGGTGCGCGCCGGATAGTTCCCGCGTTGTTCACCAGGATGTCGATTGAGCCGAACTCCTTCACCGTGTCGTCCACCAGCATCTTGCGAACGGCTTCATCGCACACGTCGCCTGACCGCGTGATGTAGCGGACGCCCGTCTTCTTCACTTCCTCGACGGTCGAATCCAGAACTTTGTCGTAGTTGTGCAGCGTTACGTTGGCGCCGGCCTGGGCAAAGGCGATCGCCATGCCGGCTCCCAGGCCCTGTCCGGAACCGGTGACCAGTGCGTTCTTGCCCTTGAGGCTGAAGAGATCGAGGATTCCCATGAATGTTGCTCCTTATGTCGCGAGAATTAGAGCGCCGCGGCCGTCACGCCTTGACGTTCGCATCCATTATCCTCGCGATACCTCGACTCCTGTGTCGTTGACGGCGGCCTTGAAAAGCTTGAGCGGCTTGGGCGGCGGCCCGCTCACGTTGGCGCCGGTGTAAGCGTTGTACACGCCGCCGTGGCACGCGCAGTGAATGCGATCCATCTGCGGCTCATACTGCACCGTGCAACCCAGATGCGTGCAAACGGCAGTCAGCGCCACCCATGTGTTATCTGCATGGTGAATCAGCATCGCCGGCGCAGTCCCGAATTTGAACATCAGCACCGATCCCGCGGGCAGCTTCTGCGCATCCTTCAGCGTCACCTCGGTCACGGCCGCGGCGCTCAGCGCCATCTCGCTCGGGCTTGCCAGGTAACGGTACACGGGATAAGCCAGTGCGGCTGCGTACCCAATGCCCGCAACGCTCGCGGCGGCCAGAAAAGCGCGCCGCGTTTTGGTGTCGCCATTCTCTACGTGCTCGGGAACGATATTTGGTGCAATCGCAGTCTCACTCATCGCAGTCTCTTCGCGGTTACGCCGCGCCCTCCATGGTCTTCTGTGCGCGCGCCACAACCGACACGAGCCAGCCAACTACGCCCAGGCCGCCGACAAAGAGCACGATAAACAACCCCACCACGCCCCAGTTCGTCGCCACAGCCCGATCCCAAACGTCGTAGCCTTTCGACAAAAGCGTTACGTCGCGCACGCCGTCGCGATAGACCGTCAGCATGATCTCCACCAGCACCGCCGACAGAACGGCCGTCCAGCTCAACCAGCCGGCCGTAATCTTGCCGAATCCCGCAATCGCTCCAACCAGCACGGCCACCACCACCAGTGCGATCCAGCCGTACCCGGCAAAACCGGCAAACTTGTACGCCGGATAGATCGAGTGGCCGGCAAGTCCTGACTTCACCACGTCAGGCTGTACGCTCGCCGCCCACAATCCAGCAGCCAGATAGACAACTCCGAAGCCGGCAGCCACTTTGCCGCCCAGCCCGGCAACAAACTTTTTTTCGTCAGCAGTAAACGTGCTGCGCCCGGCCAGATACACCAGCCACAATCCGCCGATGAACAACCCGCCCGCCATCATCAACAGCCAGCGCGGCGTCAGCGTGGGGTCGCCCGAGGGTAGGAACCGGCCCATCGCCGAAGCGGCATACATGCCGTGCCACGCTTCGGGCCGCAGCATCAGCGTCATGTTGGTGGAGAGCGTCCGCGCCACTCCGCCCGCCAGCAGCCACGCGATCAGCCCCACCCACCACGCCGATTTTCCCTGGTCGAGCCGCGCCGAAAATTTGTAGAGCAACCAGTAGACCAGGATCAGCGTCGGCACGATCGCGATCCAATAAATACCGATCAGCACGCTGCTCGTGTAGAGCGCGCGCCCGTAAAGCACCTGCGCAAAAAGCAGCGGTGGCACGCCCAGGTTGATCACATACACCATCACGGTCGTGAGCCGCTTCGCCAGCGCTCTCGCGGTCGTGTGAGCGTTTGCCGACGAGCGGAAAAGGCTGAGCAGAATCGCCAGCAACAGCCCGCCCAGCAGCATCTCCACAGCTACAAAATGCAGCGATAGCGTTACCACGTGCAGCAGCTTCATCAGCCACACGGGAGCCGGCAAAGGAATGGGATCTACTGCGGGATAAGGACTCATGACTTCACTTCTTTCACTCGCTTCACTTACTTCACTTCTTTCACTTATTTCTCGCGCCAATGCCAACGCCGTTATTTCCTGCGCGATGAAAACGGCAGGCTGAAAAGACGGCAGACCAGGCGCGCCACATTTTGGACTCTTTTACTCCAATTTTGAATGGAACGAAGTAAAACTATCGCCCGCGCCAACCATGGGTCTGTGATCCATAACACATCAGCTTGTGACAGATTCAATTACGCTCCCGATTGGCAGCAGGGATCGTCCCCGAGCTCCAGAGCGCGACCGCCCCCGCGCATCGAACGGCGTTGGCGCACAAAAATCGCTTGTTGAGCAGGACCACGCGATGAAGAGACCGAATTCGTCCATGCAATTGACCCGCGCCGCGGACTATGGCGTGCGCGTAATGATTCAACTCACCGCCCTCGCTGGCAACGGGCGCATTTCGCTTCCCGATCTGGCGCAAGCCACGGGCGCGCCGGAGAGTTTTCTCTCAAAAGTCCTGCAATCCCTCGCGCGCGCCGGGCTCATCTCCTCGCGCCGCGGCCAGCAGGGCGGTTTCCAAATTGCGCCGCGCGGAGCCACGGCATCCATGCGCGAAGTCATCGAGGCCGTCGACGGCGTCATCTGCCTCAACGTCTGCCTCATCCCGGGCCGGTCCTGCTCCCGCAAGGCGCATTGCCCTGCGCACCCGGTTTGGATTCAAGCGCAGCAGGCCATGATGGAAGTTCTCTCCCGCGCCACCATCGCTTCGCTGGCCGCTCCCGCCGGTTCCCGCGCGGCTCAAGCTCTGGCAAAACCCGTCATCCAATAACCACTCACCCGGCGCGCTCTCTATTTGCCTTTCTCCGCCCGCGGTGTTTCAATGGAAACATTGAAACAGGGGTGCTCCGCGGAATAGTGGGGCTGAGAAATACCCTCGAACCCGATCCGGATAATACCGGCGTGGGAAGCTTTCGAAGCCGAGCAGCAATTCTTCCTTCCATCGCAGCTCAAGCTCCTTTGTTTCAGGCAAAACGAAGCAAAGGAATCCCATGTCTTCCGCTGTCCTCGCCCGTGATCGTCAAACCCTCCTCCGCATCGCCTCCATCGCGTTCGCCGGGGCCTTTCTTTTGTCCCTCTGCCTTGCACTGCCGCTGACCGCGCAAACCGCTCAGCAAAACCCCGCCCCGGCTCCGCAGAATCCTCAAACCCCCGCGCAGCAAAAACCGGCGCCCGTCACCACCACCGTCGTAGTGCACGGCGAAATCGAAGACAACTATCTTCCTGAATCCGTCACCGTGGGCACGCTCGATGGGGCGCCGCTACGGGAGACACCGCTTTCGGCCACCGTCGTCACCCGCGATCTGCTCAACGACCAGGACGCGCGCCTGCTTTCTGACGTGGTAAAGAACGATGCCTCGGTTGGCAACGATTACGTTCCAGTAGGCTATTACGGCGATTACCAGATTCGCGGGTTTCCTCTCGATCTCGCCACCGGTTTCGAAGTCGACGGCATGACCGTTGCAGGCGAGCAGGATGTGCCACTAGAAAACAAAGAGCAGGTCGAATTCCTCAAAGGCATCGCCGCGGTCGAAAGCGGTGTCGCCTCAGCAGGCGGCCTCATCGATTTCGTCACCAAGCGCCCGGCCAACATCAAGGCCGTCGATTTTGCCACCGATCATCGCGGCTCAGTTCTTGGCGCGGTCGATCTCGGCCATCTCTTCGGCAGCCGCAAGCAGGTGGGCGCCCGCGTCAATCTTGCCGGCGAGCGCATCGTTCCCTACATGAACGACACCAACGGCTGGCGCGCTATGGGCGCGGGCGCAGCCGACTGGAAGATCGACCCAGCCACCACCCTCAAAGGCGACTTCGAGTACCAGCACAAGGCCGAACGCGACGGCAGCGGCTACCAGTTGCTCGGCGGCACAACGCTGCCCGACATCAACCACATCTATCGCTCCACCATGCTCGGCGATCAGCCCTGGGGTCCCGCCGACACCTACGACACCTTCAACACCGGCGCGCGCCTCGAGCACACTTTTTCACCGGCGTGGGTCGCCTTTGCTGCTGGCAGCTTCAGCCACTCGCTCATTCAGGACAACGTGCTCTACGCCTATGGCTGCTACTACGAGACTGAGTGCGCGCAAAATCCAGGCCCGGGCCAGTCACCGGCATTCTTCTTTGCGCCCGATGGCACCTACGACATCTACGACTATCGTGATCCCGGCGAATTGCGCATCGATGCCGAAGCCGAAGCCATGCTCACCGGCCACATCCACACCGGCGCAGTCACACAAGACATCACCATGGGCGGCGAGGTCTTCCTGCGCAGCGTGCAGCAGCCCGGTTTCTACACCGTACAGAACCCTTACGATCCCAGCGGTGTAGTGCAGGACGGCGCCGTCTACGCCTACATCGGCTCGGAAAACATCTACCAGCCGATCACGCCCATTCCCGCTCCGGGAGCTGCCACCTCTCTCGAAGATCCGCGTGGGTCCGCAGGCCCGCGCCGCCTTTGGGAAGACAGCCATCAGGCCGCGGGAGTCATCCAGGATCGCGTGCATCTTCCCGTCCGCATTCAGCTCATCGCCGCTGGCCGTTACGATTCGCTCCGAGATCACAACTACTCCGCTTACGCGAGTTGCGCGGACTTCACCGTGCCCGATGCATGCGATCCCACTTTCACCGACAAAGGCATCTGGCTGCCGCAATTCGCCATCACTTTCAGCCCCGTTGCGAACCTAACGCTCTACTCGAACTACGCCGAATTGCTCTCGCTCGGTCCACAAGCCCCCTTCTGGACCGACAATGGCAGCCAGTTTCTCGCGCCCTTCTTTACGCGCCAGGCCGAAGTGGGCGCAAAGTACGAGCCCGGTCAGCGCATTCTGCTCACCGCCGCGTTCTTCCACATGCACGCACCGTTCTTTTATCCGGAGAGTGACGGAAGCGGTGGCTTCAACTTCGTCTCCCAGGGCCGCGAAGCCCACGACGGCGTTGAGTTCAACGCCGAAGGTAAAGCCGCCAGTTGGCTGCGGCTGAACTTCTCCGCCGCGGCCATGAACGCCACTTCGACCAATACCGGCACGCCATCGTTTGACAACAAGCAAGTGATCAATGTGCCGCACGTGCAGGCGAATCTATTCGCCGACATCAGCATGCCGCGCATCCGCGGCCTGCATTTGATGCCCGGTTGCAACTTCGCATCGCGCAAGCAAGCCCTGCGCGACGACACTGTGAGCGTGCCCAGCTACAATCTCTTCAATCTGGGCGCGCGCTACACGCCCGGCGGCGACCAGGGCCGCGTCTCCTTCCGCATCTACGCCGATAACCTCGCCAACAAGCGCTACTGGTCCGACACCGGCGCAAGTTACGGCGACACCTTTGTCTGGGAGGGCGCGCCCGCCACGGTGCGCCTCTCCGCCCACTACACTTTCTAAGATGGAGCGCCGGTCTCCTGACCGGCTGTAGTGCGGGCGTCCTCGCCCGCACACTTCCAAGGATCATTACGAATCCACGTGGTCAGAGCATGAGAAGCTAACAAATAACAGCTAAAAACTAAGAGCGAAATTCCAGGAGCTTGAATTTACCGATGAGCGGAACCGCAAAAGCCCACGGCATGGACGGCACGCTGGTCTCTCCCGACTGGCCCCCGCTCACGCTCGAAGAAGTGCGCGCGCTGCTCAGCCAATTTCCCGCGCTTGGGCGACCAGAGCGCATTCTCACTGTGAGCCCGCGCCCATTTTCCGCGGCCGGCATCGTCGTTACAAATGAGACGAACGTCTTCATCAAGCGCCATCACCAATCCGTGCGCGATCGCGGGGGCCTGCTCGAGGAGCACCGCTTTCTCGCGCATCTGCTGGCCCACGGAGCGCCTGTCCCGCGCGTCTACGCTTCCGCTGCCGGAGAAACCGCGATCGAACTCGGCGACTCAATCTACGAGGTGCACGAAACCCCCGCGGGCGTCGATCTCTACGACGAAGCCATCTCCTGGACGCCATTTCGTACCGTGGCCCACGCGCATTCCGCCGGGCAGGCGCTCGCGCGCCTCCATCTTGCCGCACGCGATTTCGCCGCACCGACCCGGAAGCCCCGCCCGCTAGTCGCCAGCTTCACTGTCTTTGCCTCACTGGATCCCATCGCCACCATGGCGCGTTATCTCGGGGCTCGCCTGTCGCTGGCTCGCCATACGGCCGTTCGCGTCTGCGCTGCACAGGCGATCGACCTCCTCACGCCCTTTCATGCCGAACTGGCGCCGCTCCTTCCCGCCCTCCCGCCCCTCTGGACCCACAACGACCTCCACGCCTCCAATCTTTTCTGGAGCGATGAAACCGCAAACGCGCGCGCCACCGCCATCATCGACTTCGGCCTCGCCGACCGCACCAACGCCGTGCACGATCTGGCCCACGCCATCGAGCGCAACATCGTGGAGTGGCTCACACTCGTCCAAAACCCAAAACAGCCCCCGGCTGTACACCTCGACCATCTGGACGCGCTTCTCGATGGCTACGAGTCCATCCGCCCGCTCACACCGTCAGAAGCCGCCGCGCTCGCGCCCATGACGGCTCTCTGTCACGCCGAGTTCGCGCTCTCTGAGGCCGATTACTTTCTCGGCGTGCTCCACTCTGAAGAAAAAGCCGTCGCCGCCTACGATGGCTGGCTCGTCGGTCACGCGCAATGGTTCCTCGGCGACAGCGGCGGCGAGCTGCTCGGCGCTCTGCGCCGCCGCGCCAAATCCCGCAACCCGCGCAAAGCGACTCTCCAATGAACTGGACGCCAATCGCCGTATGGCTCACCGCGCATGGCCTTGAGCTCACAGGAGCCGTCACCGCCATCCTCGGCATCTGGCTCACCACAAAGCGCCTGCTCATCTGCTGGCCGGTCACTCTCGTCTCGATTTTTCTCTACATGGTGGTCTTCTATCGCGCCGGCCTGTTTTCCGATGCGCTGCTTCAAGTCTTCTTCGTCGCCTTCACCTTCTACGGCTGGTGGCACTGGTGGCGCGGCGTGCGCCAGGAGGGCTCAGTGCGTGTCGTCCCGCTTCCGCGTTCGAGCCTCATCACGGCCGTCGTTCTGGGCATACCGGGTAGCTTCGTGCTCGGAACGCTGGCCCGGCATCTCCACGCCGCGTTGCCTTACCTCGACGCGGTCCTCATGAGCTACAGCCTTGTCGCCAGTTGGTGGGGCGCGCGCAAGCACATCGCCAACTGGTGGCTCTGGATTGTGGTGGATCTCGTCTACATCGGCGAGTACATCTACAAAGACCTCTGGCCCACGGCGCTGCTCTATGCGGGTCTCGTGGGTCTCGCCGTCTTAGGCCTGCGCGACTGGCGCCGCGCCGCGGAGAACTCCATGGTCCCCAGTCCCTAGTTCCTAGTCCCTAGTCCCTGTCTTTCTTGTTCCCTCGGTCCCTTGGTCCCTGCCTTTATATCGCCGCCTGAACCGCTGGGTGCCCCATCCTAAACGCGCTTTTTGCGTTTAGGGTGGGAAAGCAAGATCCCAGGCGTCTAAACCGCTCTCTGAACCACATTCCGCAGCGGCTCGCCCTTCATATAACGCCGTAACTCTTCAGCCGCCGTGCGCAGCCCGCGCGGCGCAAATTCCGGCGACGATGCGGCGACGTGCGGCGTAATCAGTAAATTCGGGCAGCTCCATAGTGGATGTCCCACCGGCAGCGGCTCGGGATCGGTCACATCCAGCGCGGCGCGAATCCGGCCTGAGTTCAGCGCCTCCACCAGCGCATCGGTATCCACAATCGGCCCGCGCGCGGCATTCACCAGCAGCACGCCCTGCCGCATCAGGGCAAGCTGGCTCCGGCCGATCAGTCCTTTGGTCTCCGCGGTAGAAGGCAGAATCAGCACCACCACCTCGGCCTGTGGCAGCAACTGCTCGAGCTCGCTCACGGCGTGCACCTCGGGCTCGTTCCGTGCGCTGCGCGCCACGCGCAGCATTCTTACATTGAACGGCGCGAGCATGCGCTCGATCTCTTTGCCAATCGCCCCGTACCCCACCAGCAACACCGTCTTTCCCGTCAACTCCTCCAGCATCACCTCGGGATGAAACGGCCGCGCGTCGCCGGTAATCTGCGCGTAGTGCGCACTGGCTTCGAAGCGGCGCTTCCATATCCCCGATTTCTGAATGTCGAGGTACAGAGGGAAATATTTCAGCATTGCCAGAATGGCCGCCAGCGTCCACTCGGCCGTGGAAACGTTGTGCGCTCCATGCGCATTGCAAATCGTCACATGCGGGCCCACCGTTCCCGGAATCCACTCCGTCCCCGCCATCATCGAGAGCACCAGCTTCACCCCGTGCAGGTGCGGCCAGGCGCGCATGGCCCGCGGTGCATAAGGATCGGGAATCCACACGTCGATATCGACGTCGTGATCCATCTTGTCCGACACGGGAATCAGCTCGATTCCCTCGGGGAAATCGCGCAACAGATTTCTTGAAATAGACTCTGGGTATCCGACGCGTAGCATGGGGTCAGTAAGCCCGACCGGCCGCGGGCTTCTCACTAGTATGCTACGGCACGCGAGCTCAAGCGAGGTTTAATACAGATCTGTCATCCTGAGCGAAGTTTGCCGCGTTTTGTGCGGCAAACGGAGTCGAAGGACCTGCATTTGCTTCTTTCTGGAATTAGTAGCGAGGCTCTAGGACATCGCACGAGCTGACGCGCTCCCTTGCTCCCTGCTCTCCTCACACCTTGAGCAATTCCGTATACACCGCCATGCCCACCACGGCGT
Source organism: uncultured Acidobacteriota bacterium (assembly GCA_963786565.1). GTDB lineage: Bacteria > Acidobacteriota > Terriglobia > Terriglobales > Acidobacteriaceae > Telmatobacter. The sequence goes on from CAWAZR010000004.1 coordinate 170,494, forward strand.
CCGCGCCCATTGCGTCCAGCGCATCCACTTCCTGCTGGCTGCGAATGCCGCCAGCCACGATGAGCTGCTTCTTGGTCAGCTTGCGCAACCGCGCAGCCACGTCGGCGGGGAACCCTTGCATGGTTCCTTCCGTGTCCACGTGCGTGTAGAGGAATGCGGCCGCATACGGCTCGAGCTGCGGAATCGCATCGTCCGCCGTCAACTCCACCTGCGCCTTCCAGCCCTTCACGGCGATGCGTCCGTTCTTTGTGTCGATTCCGGCCACAACGTGCTCCGCGCCCACGCTTTCCGCCAGCTTCGCCGCAAACTCCGTGTTCACCGTGCCCTCGGCCGAAAAAAGCGCCGACCCGATAATCACGCGTTGCGCGCCCGCCTCCAACACCTGCCGCGCCCGCTCCACCGTGTGAATGCCGCCGCCCGCCTGCACCGGCAGCCGCTTGGCGATCTGCTCCACCAATGCCGAATTCTCGCCCTGCCGCATCGCTGCATCAAGATCGATGAGCTGTACAAGAGGAAAGCGCGAGAAGCGCTCGATCCAGTATTCAAAATCGTCGAACGCCAGGCGCAGCTTTTCGCCCTGTACCAGTTGCACAATGCGGCCGCCCAGCAAATCAATCGAAGGAATCAGCATGGCAGCCTCACCGGTACGCCCGCCTGCGCCAGCTCCTCTTTGAGCGAGCGCGATGTGGAGACGCCAAAATGAAAAATGCTCGCCGCCAGCGCCGCATGCGCCTTGCCCCGCGAGAAGACTTCGGCAAAATGCGCCACTGTTCCCGCGCCGCCAGAAGCAATTACGGGAATGCCCACGGCCTCGCTCACCGCCGCCGTCAACTCGCAATCAAATCCCGCGCGCGTCCCGTCCGCATCCATCGAAGTCAGCAGAATCTCGCCCGCGCCGCGCTCTTCGGCTTCGCGCGCCCACTCCACCACGCGTCGCCCCGCCGGTTTGCGCCCGCCATGCACAAACACCTGTGCCTCGCGCACGGGGTCCCCAGCCGCAGGATCGCGCCGCGCGTCAATTGCCACCACCACCGCCTGCGCGCCAAAGCTGCTTCCAATCGCGCTGATCAAACTCGGGTCGGCCAGCGCCGCGGAGTTGATGCTCACCTTGTCCGCGCCCGCCTCGAACACCTGTTCCGCGTCCTGCGCCGACTTGATGCCCCCGCCCACGCAAAACGGCACAAACAGTTCGAGCGCTGTGCGCCGTACCGTATCCAGCAGCGTCTGCCGACCCTCGTGTGTCGCCGTAATGTCGAGCAGCACAATCTCGTCCGCGCCCTCGCGCGCATGACGCGACGCCTGCGTCGCCGGATCGCCCGCGTCAATCAGGTCGACAAACTGCACGCCCTTCACCACGCGTCCCGCGTGCACATCGAGGCAGGCAATGATGCGTTTCGTCAGCATGGCTACCTCTTCACCACGTGGCGTGCGACAAGATCGTTGAGTTCGGCGCGCTGGTCGGGCGATAGTGTGTGGGCGGGGATACCAAGGAACAGAATCTCTGAAAGATAAAGCAGCATAATCTTGTTATTTTGGGCGACAGCGCTAATGCCGGTCCAGTAATACGTCGCTTCGCCAATTCCCGGTCGAGTTGAAACAATGCGCTCATTGTCGATATCAAGAGAGTAGCCCGGACCTGTTTCTGAAGGGGGAAACATCCCCTTAAACCCCCTGCGCATCATGTAATTGCGGAGAAACGGCAGAATAATGGCAAGGCCAACAAGCGCAATAACAGGGGTAACGAGGTCATCGACGATCTCCTTTTGCCCGTTTGAATTGGCGAAGACCATGCATCCCAGACCGAGAACAGCCAGGGCGGGAATTACAAAGTCGTAAACGAAGCGATGAATACGTCTCCCAATCGTTTGGCGCGAATGGAGTCGGAGAGCAGCCTTCCAATCCGCAAAAGTGAACCTGTAGGTCAACTTCATCGTCCCATCCCCAGAAAATTCCGCAAAATCTTCAGCCCCGTCTCGCCCGATTTTTCTGGATGGAACTGCACGCCCATCACGTTGCCGCGCTCCACGGCTGCCGCGAACGGCTCAATATACTGCGTCACCGCGGCCGTATCCGCCGTAACCGGACCCTTGTAGGAATGCGTGAAATACACAAACTCGCCCGGTTCAACACCGGCAAGCAACCGCGAACCACCCTTCACTTCAAGCGAATTCCAGCCCACGTGCGGCACTTTTTCAGTGCTTTCAGCGAAGCGCGAACAGGATTCTGAGAATGCTCCCAACCCCGGCTGCTGCGGGGCCTCGGTCGATCCCGCGTACAGCCACTGCATCCCCACACAAATGCCCAGAAACGGCACGCCGCGCGCAATCGCCGAGCGGATCGCGCCCGTCAGTCCCGTCGCGTCCAGCCGCTCCGTCGCCGCAAAGTGTCCCACTCCCGGCAAAACAATGCGCTCCGCCGATTCGACCAGCGACAAATCGCCGTCCGTCACAACAGGCTCCGCGCCCAGATGCCGCAACGTCTTCAGCACCGACGTAAGATTGCCGGCCTTGTAATCGATCACCGTCACGCGCATCAGCGCAAGTCTCCTTCTCACCCAACCACAAATTCGGGGTGCCCCACGTCCCTCGCCTTTGGGGACGTGGGATAGCAAGAATCCGAATCGACCTACAACAAGCCTTTCGTCGAAGGCAGCATTTCTCCCAGTTGCTTGTCGCGGCTGCAAGCCACGCGCAGCGCCCGCGCAAACGCCTTGAAGATAGCCTCAATCTTGTGATGGTTCGACCGTCCGTACACGGTCTTCACGTGCACGTTGGCCCGCGCCCCGCGCGCGAAGCCCTCAAAGAAATCCGCCACCAGTTCGGTCTGCAAATCACCCACCAGCCGCGTGCGCACTTTGGTATCCACCGCAAAGGCTGCGCGTCCGCTCAGGTCCACGGCCGCAATCGCGAGTGTCTCATCCATCGGCATCACAAAGTAGCCGGCGCGCAAAATGCCACGCTTGTCGCCGAGCGCTTTATCGAAAGCCTCGCCCAACGCGATCCCCACGTCTTCCACCGTGTGATGCTGATCCACATCCAGGTCGCCGTCGCACGCAAGCGTCAAATCGAAAGCGCCATGCCGCGTAAACAACTCCAGCATGTGATCGAAAAAGCGAATACCGGTGGAGATCTTGTACCGGCCGCTTCCCTCGATCGTGAACTCCAGTTCAATGCGCGTCTCCGTGGTGTTGCGCACAATGGTAGCGGTGCGCACGCTGCTCGCCGCTTTCTTATTCTTCGTCGTCATCGCGTCCTGCCTCCGCTCCGTAGCGCGGCCATCGCCTCGTTCAAGGCCACCGCGGCCTGCTTCATCTGCTCGCGCGTCCCGATCGTAATGCGCACGCGCCCGTCGCAACCGGGATCGCTCGAGCGGTCGCGCACCAGCACTCCCGCGGCGCGCATCAGGCGCACAAACTCAGCGTGCTGCGCGCCGATGTCAACCAAAATAAAATTCGCCCGGCTAGGCCAGCGGCGCACTCCCGCCGCATCCAGCACTGCCTCAAATTCGCTGCGCGCCGTCAGCACTTCGCCCACATACCAGTCGAGATAAGCCGCGTCCGCAAGCGCTGCCCGCAGGCACACCAGTGCCAGCGAGTTCACGCTGTACGGAGAAAGCACGCGCCGCACCCATCGCATCAATTCCACCGGCCCAGCCAGCAGCCCCAATCGCAACCCGGCAAGTCCGTACGCCTTCGAGAACGTGCGCGCGACAATCAGATTTGGCACCGTACCAACCAGGTCCATCACGGTCTCGCCGTAAAAGTGAAAGTACGCTTCATCCACCAGCACCACGGCTTGCGGCGCGCGCCGCGCCAACTCCAGAATCTGCTCACGTGTGGCCGCCGACCCCGACGGACTGTTCGGATTGGCAATCGCAATCACTTTCGTCTTTGGGGTAATCGCCGTCAGCAAGCGCTCAAACGGAAACTGCAAGTCGTCCGCGGCCTGCACCGCAACCACGCCCGCATCGGTCGCCGAAGCGTACACCTCGTACATGGTGTACGTAGGCACGGGCAGCAGTAACTCATCGCCCGCTTCGAGAAACGCCTCGAAGAGCACGTGAATGGCCTCATCCACGCCGTTGGTCAGCGCCACCTGTTCAGCCTTTAGGCCCAGGTGCGCGGCCACCAACGCTTCCACCGGCTCGCGCTCGGGATAGCGCGTGAGCGCGCCCGCGGAAACCGCCACCAGCGCGTCTCTTACTTTCGGAGAGCAAGCCAGCGTGTTCTCGTTAAAGTCCAGCCGCAGAGTATCGCGGCAGCCCAATGGAGGGTGATACTCCTTCATTGCCTGTACACGCGCCCGCGGCGCCGGAGAAGTTGTTGTCAGTGCGTCAGCCACGGGACCTCCTTGTCGTGCGTGCCGCGGTCTTATTGCGGCGCAAGCCGCGGCTGCCCCACCGCAGGTGGATTGCTTCCGCATGGCCAACCAACCCCTCCGCCTCGGCCAGCAGCGCGGCCTTTGGCCCCAGCTTGCGCACGCCTTCCGCCGTGTACTCCTGCACCGTAATCAGTTTCACAAAATCGTTTACGCTCAACCCGCCGCGCACCCGAGCCATGCCGCCCGTAGGCAGCGTGTGGTTCGGCCCGGAGATGTAATCGCCCATAGGCTGCGCCGACCAGCGCCCCACAAACACCGAGCCGGCATTCTCAACCCACTTCAAATCGCTCGCCGCATCCACCGTCAGGTGCTCGGCCGCAAGCCGATTCGTAATCGCGCGCGCCTCGTCCACTGTGCCCGCCACAATCACCAGCCCATTCCGTTGCAGCGCCTCGCGCGCCACAACATTTTCGCGGCTGCGCAATTTTGTCTCTGCGATCACCGACCGCGCCAGATCCTCGCGCGTGGTCACAAAAATCGCCAACGCCTCCGGATCGTGTTCCGCCTGTGCCACCAGGTCGCTCGCAATGTCCGCTGCACGCCCGCGCTCGCTCGTCACCACAATCTCCGTCGGCCCCGCCAGCATATCGATTGCGCAGTCAAAGGCCACCAGCCGCTTGGCCGCAGTCACGTACAAATTTCCCGGCCCCACAATCTTGTCCACGCGCGGCAGCGTCGCCGTTCCGTAGGCAAGTGCAGCCACAGCGTGCGCGCCGCCCAGCCGGTAGAACTCCGTAATGCCCAGCAAGTGCGCCGCTGCCAAAGTCTCCGGCGCGGGCTTCGGCGAAACCACGACGATGCGCCCGACGCCCGCCACCTGCGCGGGTATCGCGGTCATCAGCAGTGTCGAAGGCAACGGATGCCGCCCGCTGGGCACATAGCAGCCGACAGAGCCGAGCGGCCGCACCAACTGTCCGGTCTTCAGGCCCCGCACCGGCGCCGCGCTCCACGACTTCGGCATCTGCCGTTTCGCAAATCCGCGAATCTGCGCGGCCGCCGTGCGCAACGCATCGCGCAAAGCAGGATCGAGCGTCTTCCACGCCGCGGCCATCTCCTCCGGCGTCACGCGCAACGCACTCGACCCGCTCAGCCCGTCGAACTCCGCCGCATAGCCGAGCAGCGCGCGATCGCCGCGCCTACGCACGTCGGACACAATGCGCTTCACTGCGGGCAGCACCGCATCCAGCGCCGCGCCGCCGCGCCGTTCCAGCGCCGCCAGCGTCTCCGCCGCAGCCTGTGCTCCACGTCCTTTCGTCCGGATCAGCCTCATCGTGCCTCTCGCGATTACAGAACTACTTTGTTCAGCGGATACTCCACAATGCCGGCTCCGCCCGCCGCTTTCAGCCGCGGAATTACGTCGCGTGCCACGCGCTCTTCGAGAATCGTGTTCACGGCCACCCACTCGGAATCGCTCAACTGCGAAACCGTGGGCGAATTCAACGACGGCAGCACCGCCAGCACCGCTTGCAGGTCCGCGCGTTTCACGTTGAGCATCAGCCCCACTTGTGCCTGCGCGTCAATCGCGCCCCGCAGCATGGTCGCAATCTGATCGATCTTCTGCCGCTTCCACGCATCGGCCAGTGCGGCCTTGCTCGCGATCAGATGGGTCTCGCTCTCCATCACCGTGTCAATAATCTTCAGATGGTTGGCCTTCAGCGAACTGCCCGTCTCCGTCACTTCCACAATCGCGTCGGCCAGCATCGGCGGCTTCACTTCCGTCGCGCCCCAGCTGAACTCCACCTTCACGTTCACGCCCTTCGCGGCAAAGTAGCGCTTGCTGGTTTCCACCAACTCGGTCGCAATAATCTTGCCTTCCAGGTCTTCGGCCTTTTCGAAGCCGCTCGCCTCCGGCACCGCCAGCACCCAGCGAACCTTGCGCCGGCTCTGCTTGGCATAGGTCAGCGTGGTCACGCTCACCGGCTCCAGTCCGCTCTCTACCACCCAGTCAATGCCCGTCAGTCCCGCGTCCAGCACGCCGTGATCCACGTAGCGCGCCATCTCCTGCGCGCGAATCAGCATGCACTCAATCTCGGTGTCGTCGATCGACGGAAAATAGGAGCGGCCATCGGCATAAATGTTCCATCCCGCGCGCTTGAACAGCGCAATCGTCGCGTCCTGCAAACTGCCCTTGGGAATTCCCAGTCTCAGCTTGTTAGCCACGGCTCACCTCCGTGCTCATCGCGATCGGCTTCGTAAAGCAGCTCACCGTTCCCTCGTGGCACACCAGCCCGTCGCCTTCCACCTCCACGCGGAACAGCAGCGTATCGTTGTCGCAGTCGGTCGCAGCCGAAATTACGCGCAGCCGGTTGCCGCTGGTCTCGCCCTTCATCCACAGCTTCTGGCGCGTGCGGCTCCAGAAGGTCACAAATCCTGTCTCGAGTGTCTTCTGATAGCTCGTCGTGTTCAGAAAACCCAGCATCAGTACCTCGCCGGTGCGCGCGTCCTGCACGATCCCCGGTACGAGGCCATCCATCTTCTCAAAATCGATTGTCGGTAAGTTGCTCATCTTCGCTTCTGTTTCCCTTCAGATTTCTGATTGCACATGAAAAAGCCCACCAGCGTCTTCGCCGGCGGGCTCGTGTACTTCCTTCTGATCTCTCTGGCCGTTTACTTCAGGCCATGGCAGTCCGCCGGCATGGATGTCCCATGATGATGGTGGTGGCCATGATGGCGGAGGCTCTGCATCTGCTTCCAAACTACGGGAATCACGCCGCCCCTGTCAAATCCTTTTCTTGCCGCCGGTCCATGGGCGGGCGGAGAATGATTGCGTGCAAGTTCGCAAACCGTTCGTAGTGCTCTTCGCCGCAATTCTGATTCTTAATCTCGCCGCGAGTGAGTGTTCCTCCAGCCTTGCGCAGTCCAGCGCCCCGCAAGCCGCGCCCAAATCCAAACCCGCTCCACCACCCGCGTCGCGCGTCGACATCAATCGCGCCAGCGTGGCCGAACTGCTCAAGATTCCCGGCATGACGCCCACCTGGGCCGCCCGCATCGTCCGCTTTCGCCCCTACCGCACCAAGCGGGACCTTCTCGATCACGGCGTGCTTCCCGCCGACGTCTACGACCGCATCAAGGATTGGATCATCGCGCATCGTGGCGAGCAATGATGTCGGTCCCGCAATCCGCCTTCTCACTCCCTTCACTCCCTTCACTCATTTCGCTCCTTTCACTCTTTTCACTCTCATCACTTCGGCCTTCCGATACACTGTTTGCTGACAGGAGGCGTTCCCTATGCAGACCCGCATTCTCGGCACCACCATGCCGGTCCTCGAAGTTGATCTCAACCCCGATGAGAGCGTGTTCTCTGAGAGCGGCGAGCTCTCGTGGATGACCGCATCCATCGGGATGACGACGCACACCCAGATGGGCGGAGGCGGCGGTTTCTTCGGCGTCCTCAAGCGCGCCGTAGCCGGCGCCAGCATCTTCATGACCGAGTACCGCGCCGTCCAGTATCCAGGCTCGGTCTCGTTTGCCGCCAAAGTTCCCGGCCACATTGTGCCCGTCGAACTCGGCCAGGGGCAGGAGTATCTGGTGCACCGGCACGGCTTCCTGTGCGCCACGCCGCAGGTCACCATCACTCTGGGCTTCCAGCAGTCACTTGGCGCTGGTATCTTTGGCGGCGATGGATTTCTGCTCCAGCGCCTCGGTGGCACAGGCACGGCGTGGCTCGAGCTTTCCGGCGAGCTCGTCCAGAAAACCCTCGCGCCCGGCGAAGTCCTGCGCGTGCATCCCGGCCACGTGGGCGCGTTCCAGGCCTCGGTTGGCTTCACCATCACCATGGTTCCCGGCATCAAGAACATGATCTTTGGCGGCGACGGAATCTTTCTCGCGCAGATGGTCGGTCCCGGCTCAATCTGGCTGCAAACGCTGCCCATCTCGCGCCTCGCCCACCAGATCTACGAGTATCTGCCCAAGGCTCCGGCGGCGGAGCAGGCCGGCGGCGCAGGACTGGTCGGCGGCATCCTCGGCTCGCTCATCTCCGGCGGCCAGTAACAGGGACCAGGGAGCAGACAGAAGTGAGAGAGTGAAAAAAGTGAACCAGTGAAATTTGTCCCGGAGTAGATTTCTGTTTCACTTCTTCACTCTTTTCACTTCGTTCACTGATTTCACTCCCTTCACTTGTTTCACTCGTTCACTTCTTCACGTGCAGTGTCGAACTCGGCTTGCAAGGACCGCCTCTTATGACTGAACGCGCACAAAGCTCAGCGCAAAGCATTCACGGCTATATTATTTTTGCCTTCGCTCTAGCCTTCGCCATCTACGTCGCCTGGCTGTTGCGCAGTGTTCTGGTCCTGCTCTATGTTTCCGCGCTCTTCGCCGTCGTTCTTTCGCCGGTGGTGCGCGCCACATCTCGGCTGCGCATCGGCCGGTGGCATCCATTCCATGGCGCCACGGCCATCTTTTTCCTTTTGCTCATCGTGGCCGCCGCCTTCACCGCCTTCGGCTTTCTCGCTCTTCCGCCCGTCATTCGCGATCTACAGGCGCTCAATGGAGAAATGCCCACGCGTCTGCCCGCGCTGCTGGCACGGCTCAGGCAATTTCCCCTCGTCGATCGCTTGAACTCCGCCGAAATCATCGCCTCGATTCAGAGCTCCCTCAGCCAGGCCGCCGGCGGGTTATTGTTCTCGCTCACCCACTGGGCCGGCGCCATCGCTCAAGTCGCCGCCGGCTTTGTGCTTACGCTCTATTTCATTCTCGAAGGCGAGGGCGCCTACCAGTGGTTTCTATCTTTCGTCCCGCCGCAGCCTCGTCAACGCCTCGACAAAACTCTACGGCGCGCCGCCGGTCGCATGGAAAAATGGCTCATCGGCCAGGCCAGCCTCATGCTCATCCTGGGAGTGGCCAGCACCATCCTCTATCTCTCGCTCAATATCCGCTACGCCTACGGCCTGGGCGTGCTCACCGGTCTTCTCAACATTATTCCCGTGCTGGGCGCGATCGTTTCCATCGCACTGGCCATCCTGGTGGCGTCCATCGACTCCTGGGGCCGTGTGCTGGGCGTGGCCATCTTCTTTCTCATCTATATCCAGATCGAGAATTCCTTGCTCATTCCCCGCATCATGAAACACCGCGTTCACCTGCCCGCGCTCGCCATCTTCGTCGCGTTGCTGCTCGGTTCCGCTGTCGAAGGCATCGCCGGCGCCATGGTCGCCATTCCCACGGCGGTGCTAGTCTCGGTGCTGATCGATGAGTATCTCGTCAAGAAAATTGAAGAGTAAGATTTTGCCGCGAAGCTGATTACCGCTGATGTGCAAGCTTCACCAGAAAAGGGGCAGCGGGTCAGCTTGGAACTGCTTTGAAAGGGCACGACTTCAGTCGTGCCACAAGAGGCCCAGTTTAAGAAGCGGTTTAGCCCCTGAGGGATGATTTCTCTCAAACTGACCACTCCCCAGAAAAGTCTTGCGGCGCTTACGCGCTGGCCGGCGCCCGCATCGCTTCCAGCACGGCGGTCAAATCCTTGCCCAGCGCTTCCTGCGCCTCCGCGGTCAGCTTTTCGTCGTGGCTGGTCAGATAAAACACGTCAATCGCGGTCTCGCCTTCCGTGTCGATGAGCGCGATTTTGATGTTGCACTGGTGCGAGCCGAACGTGAGCGCAATCTGCCGCAGCAGGCCCGGAAGGTCCTGTGCGATCACTTGCAGAAGCGTGGAGTGGCTGGAGGCCTCGTTGTCGAATTCCAGCCGCGTCTGGACTTCAACCTTGAGATTGGTGGGATGATTCAGGTGGCGGCGTGCGTCCAGCAGTTGCTGCACTGAGAGCTTTTGCGCCACGACATCGTGCACGTTGGCGATGAAGCGTTCCTTCTCGCTGGGATTCAGTTCGATGGTCCGGAATACATCGGAAAAAAGGAAGCTGTCGACGATCACGCCGGCATCGTTGGAGTACGCTCCGGCGCGCACGATGTTCATGCCCCACGATGCCAGAACTCCGGCCACGTCGGCAAACAAGCGCGTGCGGTCGCGCGTAATCACGGTCAGGTCGAAGAGCTGTCGATTGGGCCGCAGGTCCAGCTGCACCGGATTCTTATCCAGGTTCAGAGCCATCTGGAAGTGATTGCGAATCTGCTCTGGCAGGCGGGTTTGCAGATAGCGTTGCGGCAGGCCTTCCAGGAATTGCTTCAGCGCGTCGTGTTGCGCGGGTGGAACCATCGAGCGGATGCGATTGAGCAGCGTAGGATCGATGGCCGCATGGTAGCGCGCCTCATCCACCGAGCGATCCATGAAGTTCGCCGTGGACATGTAGAACTGCCACAGGTTCTCGGCCTTCCATGGCGTCAGCGCGTCGGGATTCACAGCCTTGATGTCCGCAAAGGTCATAAGGGTCAGCATCTTCAGCAGTTGCGGGCTGCCAATCTTCTCTGAGAATGCCTTCACGTTGTCTAGGTCGAAGATGTCTCTGCGCATGGCCACCGACATTTCCAGGTGCAGCTTGATCAATTTCAGAACCGCCTCGCGCTCCTCGCCATCGAAGTCCAGCCGTGCCAGGAAACTATCGGCCAGCTCTACGCTTTGCCCCGCGTGTTCGCCGTTGCGCCGCGCCTTGCCTGTGTCGTGCAGCAGCAGCGCCAGCAAGAACAAATCCATCCGGTCGATCTCCGGCAGCAGTTGCGCCAGTCGCTGCTCGTAATCGTGTCCCGGCGTGCGCAATCCGTGCACGTTGTCGATCGTCAGAAACGTGTGCTCGTCCACGGTGTAGCGGTGATAGCTGTCGCGGATCACCAGGGCATCGATGCCGTGGAACTCCGGGATCAGCATCTCCAGAACCCCCAGGGCGTGCATCGTCCGCAGAGCATGCGCGGCGTGCGGTCCCAGCAGCACCTCGCGTAGCGCATTCCACAGGTACGGCCCCTCGGGAATCGAGATCGCCAGCACCGGCAGCGCGTCCGTAATGCGATCCTCGGCCGCCTGCGACAAAGTGTATCCGTGCGTAGCCATCAGCGAGAAGATGCGCAGGATCGCCGCCGTGTCGTTGAACTGCGCTCCGGGCTGGATGTCGATGCGCCCCTGGTCGAGCAGGAAATCGGTTCCCGCAATCGGCGTGCGCCGCCGCCGGAACTGGCGGTAGAAGCTTACGGGAGCAGGCAGATGTTCCATCAACAACGCCGCGCGGCGATACACCACCCGCGCATGACGGTAATAGGTGCGCATCCAGTAGCTGGGATCGGCCGTGCCCCGCGTCTCCAGGCCAATCGATCGCGCCGCGGCCTCATCCTGCGACTGCCAGTCCAGCGTATTGTCGTCGCGCCCGTGCCGGAAATGCAAAAAACATCGCGCCGCAGCCAGAAAATCGAACGCCGCTTCCGCGTCGCCGCGCGCGCTCTGGAACACTCCGCCTCGCTGCCGCGGCCACTCCTTGGTTTCCTTCAAATGAAACAGAATCGCAAACCACACCGCGAGATGATAGTCGCGCAATCCTCCGGGGCAATCTTTCAGGTTCGGTTCCAGGTGAAAAATGGTATTGCCAAACTTGGCGTGCCGCGTGCGCGCAATCTCGCCCAGCTTTTGCGTAATCGTCGCCCACTCGCTCAGCACCAGCCCGGGAAAGGTCACCTGGTGAAGCTGCTGGTACAGCGGAAACTGCCCGGCCAGAAAACGCCGGTCGAGCGTGGCCAACGTGAATTCCAGGTTGTCGGGCTCGAACCGTCCGGCCTCTTTCACCGTGCGCGAGCTGGGACTGGCCCGCAAGCCGATGTCCCACATGCCCTGGATGATGGCTCGTACCGCTTCCCGCGAAGTCTCCTCGGTCTTCTCATCGGCAAAGGCGAACAGCACGTCGATGTCCGAGTAGGGGAACAGATCCTTGCGTCCGTAGCCGCCCAGCGCCAGCAGGGCCACGTTCTGCGCCGGCAAGTCGGCAAACGCTCGGCGCCACATCTCAATCAGGATGCGGTCCACCACCGCGGAGCGCCGCCGGATGGCCGCTGTGCCGTCTCCGGTGCGATCGCAGGTCTGGCGCACGAGCGCCATCTCCCGCATATACTGCTCCCGAAGATCGTCCACTGCCAAAACGACTGCACTCATAGGGTTGTTTGGTTGGCCTGCCGAAGCAAGAAGGAATTGTTACAAGAATAAGCGATAAACGCCGGAGGCAGACGGTTTTCGTGTCGAAGTAAGGGATTCGCCGCGCATCAGGCGCCCTTTTTTGAAGCGCCAGCGCGCACGAACCTCAACCAACATCTTTCAACTCAGCACGAAACAGGTGCCCCGTCTTCGGCGATTCGCGTTCTTTGCGAATCGGCTAAGGTGGGATCGCACCAACCTACCCTAAACCCTGTCATCCTGAGCGAGTCTTCGCAAAGCGAAGACGAGTCGAAGGACCTGCATTTGCTTTTCAATTCTTCAACTCAGCAAGAAAAGGGGTGCCCCACATCTCGATTCTGAGATGTGGGAAAGCACGAACCCGACTCGGGTCCCTTGCTCCCTCGCTCCCTGCTTCTTCACTGCGGAAACGGCACAAATTTATCCGCGCACGAGGCTGGATTCCCCTCCGCCGGCGTCCCTTTCACCGTCGCATCCTCACCCACAGGCACCTGCAGGTTCGTCGGCTCGGGCCCCAGCGTCACATCGGCGTGATCCACCTGATAGGTATATTTAGCCTCGTCGGTAATCTGCACGCCATTCAACGTGGCCGCGATCCGGTAATCGTGCCCGTAGCCGTTGAAGGTGATCTTGCCGCCGCCGCTCACCCGAACATTGTGCAGCGTGATATCGCGCATGGTGGGCGGAGAATTCCCTTGCAGCGGGCCGTTCGCCGAATACGCCGTGTCCATCGTGATGGGATTGGGCGAATTGCGGATGCATAGGTCATCGTAGACCACGTCCTGGGTCAGGCCGCCGCGCGAGCCGTTCGACTTGATCCGTATGCCCGCGTCGGTGCCGTCCAGCGACAGATCGAAAACGCGAATCTTGCTCACGCCGCCATTGGTCTCGCTGCCGATCGACATGCCATGGCCCCAGTAAAAATGATTGTGGCTGATGGTCATGTGCGTCGCCCCGCCCGGTCCGCCCTTGATGGCGATATTGTCGTCGCCCGTGCGGATATAGCTGTGCGTAATGGTCACGTTCTTCGTGCCGTTGCCGGGATCGATGCCGTCCGTGTTGCGCGAAAGCGGGTGTGGCCCGTCGGCAAACCGCTGTGGCGTGTCAATCTTCACGCCCCATACCGTAAATCCGTTCCCGTGGTTGTAAGCAACGTGGAAATTCGGCGAGTTCTTCAAAGTAATCCGATACAACGTAAAGTTGTCGGAATCGTTGACCACAATCAGTCGCGGCACCTGCTGGCCGCCGCCGGCCTTCGCTTGCTCGCCCAGGTCCCACCACGAATATTGCGACCCCAACATCGTCTCGCCGCCGCGCCCGTCGATCGTGCCGTCTCCCATGATCCCCGCGTCGCGCGCGCTATCTACTGAAATCAGCGGCTTGCAACCGCGACCCCCACCCTTGCTCACAATGCCGCAACTGCCCAGCGAAGCCGCGAAAACCGCGGGATCGCGCGACGCATAAAGCGTCACGCCCCGCCCCACAATCAGTGTTATTTCCGGGCGCAGTTCCAGCGGCCCGCTCAGAAATGCGTCGTTGGTCTCGTTCACGTGCAGCAGCACGGCGCGTCCCTTGCCGCATTTGTCGATTGCCTTTTGAATCCGTGCGGTGTCGAGCTTGGTCTCGTCGGCCGGCGCCAGCGTGTGCCCGACACTCTGCAATTGCGCGTCCAGGGTGGTGCAGAGTTGCGGGAAAGATGGCTCAATGACAGTGCGCGTATCCTGTGCCGTCAGGCACGAGACGGCGCCGAGTATCGTGGCAACCAGGTAGACGGACCGGGGAATCATGTGCATTCTTCCTTTGCTGATGGTTATAGCCGCATCAACACCCTAAAACACCGCACTCTCTCAGAACAAGAGCCGGCTGCTGCGTTCGCGGTTGAGTAACTCCCATCCAAGCCACCCTGTACGCAGCCGGGATATACTCCGGTGGAGCATTTTCTGGGCCTATCCTGGCGTTTGAGCCGATCTCGTCTTCACGCAAAGGGGGAAGATGGTCTCCTGGTGGAAACGCGTTCTCCTGTCCATAGTCTGCGCGGTGGTCTCGGCGCTTGTGTGTGCTTTGCTTTCCATACTGCTGCTTGGAGGTGGGCCATTGAATGCCGGGGACTTCGCTTCCGGCGCGATCTTCATCCTGATGGCGTGCATACCCGGTTATCTGATCGGCCTTCCCTTCGCACTGACGATCAAGAATCTTGAGGGAGGGCGCCTGTTGGGCTACATCGTGATCGGCATTCTCATCGGGCCGGTTGCCGCGCTCGGCGAGGCTTTCTACGCCTTTGAGACAGAAATGGGCGGCGCTGGTTTGGATCTCTTCTTTAGTTCGTTGCCGGGAATGACGGATGTGATGCAAAAGTTCCTGCTGGCAGCCGCGATTTCGACCCTGACAACGGTATCGTTCCTTCTCATTCTGGGCAGGAGCCTCAGCGGCGACACCGGAGAATCAACCTCTGTCGTTCCTTAACGGAGCCGGAATGAGAACGCGCGCAAGCCGCGCATGGGTCCGCACTTCTGCCTGGAACGAGACAGGCAGGGCGCAGCTTCTGCTGCGCCCCTGAATCGTTTCAGGCGAAATCTGCGGCAGCTTACAGGGCGTTTTCGCCGCGCTCGTCGTTGCGGATGCGAATCGCCTCGTCGACGTGGCTGATAAAGATCTTGCCGTCGCCAATGCGTCCTGTCCGCGCCGCCCCCACAATGGCCGAAATCGCCTTTTCCTTCAGATCGTCGTGAATCACCATCTCGATCTTCACCTTGGGCAGAAGATCCACGGTGTATTCACGGCCGCGGTAAAACTCCGTGTGGCCCTTTTGGCGGCCATGGCCGCGGGCCTCAAGAATCGTCATGCCCTCAATGCCGGCTTCCAACAGCGCATCCTTCACCGCATCCAGCTTGGAAGGTTGTAATACGGCTTCAATCTTTACCATAGAATCCTCGTCCGATAGCGTATCAGGCCCGCCGGCCCCTTGGCCGCCACGAGTCGAATCCTTGTTGTACTTCCGGGAACACCCCGGAGTTCTATCCAACTCCGCTAGCTCCGCTTCCTTCTAGCCATTGAAATCGTAGCCCTCTTCCCCGTGCTGCGAGAGATCCAGACCCACCTGCTCCTGCTCCGGAGTCACGCGCAGTCCCATGATCTTATCTACAACGAAGAGCAGAATCAATGTCCCTATGATGGAAATTCCCCACGACACGCCCACGCCCGCCAACTGATTCAGGATCTGGCCCCAATGCCCGTCGATGGCGCCGGTGGGAATGTTGTTGCCCGCGGCGTCCTTTCCATAGATCGGATTGATGACGCTGGCGGCAAACACCCCCGTCAATATCGCGCCCAGGGTGCCACCCGCTCCGTGCACGCCAAACGCGTCCAGCGAGTCGTCGTAGCCGAAAAGCGACTTTACCCCGAAGACCATAAAGGAGCAGAAAAACCCTGCCGCAAGGCCGATAAGCAGTGCCGACATGGGCTGCACAAAGCCCGAGGCGGGCGTAATGGCCACCAGCCCCGCAACCGCGCCTGAGATGGCGCCCAGGGCTGTCGGCTTGCCATTGTGAAACCACTCAAAAATTGTCCATCCCAGCGCCGCGGCCGCCGTGGCGAAGTGCGTGTTCACAAAGGCGCTTGTGGCCAGCGGGCCTGCGGAGAGCGCGCTGCCGCCGTTAAAGCCGAACCAGCCCACCCACAGCAGGCACGCACCAATAAAGCTCAGCACCATGGAGTGCGGCGGCATGGCGTCGTGCGGGTAGCCGAGACGTTTGCCCAGGTACAGCGCGCAAATCAAGGCCGAGACGCCGCTGGTGATGTGCACCACCGTGCCGCCGGCAAAATCCAGACTGGGAATATGACCGGCCGTAGCATTCAGTAATCCGCCCACGCCCCACACCATGTGCGCCATCGGGCAGTAGACCAGCAGCGACCAGAGCGACAGAAACACCGCCATCGAGCTGAACTTCATGCGCTCCGCAAACGCTCCCGTGATCAGCGCCGGCGTGATGATGGCGAACATCAGCTGGTAGATCATGTATGTCTGCTCAGGAATGGTGGCCGCATAATCGGTGTTCGGAGTGAGCGTAACGCCGCGCAGGAACACGTGCTCAAACCCGCCTATGAACATATTGCCGTGGCCGAATGCCAGCGAGTAGCCCACCAGGGCCCACAGAATGCTCACCAGGCCCATCATGGCGAAACTCTGCATCATGATGCTCAGAATGTTCTTCCTGCGCACCAGGCCGCCATAAAAGAGCGCCAGCCCCGGCCCCGTCATCAGCAGAACCAGCGCCGCCGAAGTCAGCATCCACGCGTTGTCGCCGGACATCTGCGCCTTCTGAACCTGCTGCTGCAACGCGGCGATCTGCGATTGTGTCGCCGGCGCCCCTGGTGCCGCTGTTTGCGCCAGAGTCCACGCGGGAATCCCAACCAGGACAAAGAAAATCAACATTTTCAGCCATTTGCGGCACATGAAATTTCGGCTCCAGAATCGTTCAGGCGCAAGAGCGCAGGACGCGTTATAGGTTGTCCGCCGCCGGCCCGGGCAGGCTGGGCGCGCGAATCAGTTTTCGGGCAGCCGGAGGACCGCAAGCGGCCGCCGGAGAGATGATATAGAAAGCGAGACTGTGCTTTCGTATCATTTTCATAAAGCCGCACAAATAACGCAAGTTTCGCCCAAAATCTGATTGCTTCTTCACGGACATCATGCCGCAGCCGCAAGAAATCGGGGCCAGGAGCTTCGGAACCTCCGGAAACCGCACGGGCTGGCCCTCCGCCCTCTCCGCAGCTCTGGTCCTGGCCCTCGCGGTCCCAGCCCCGGCCGCCCCTCCGCGCCCCTCGGCCTGCACCCGCGTTGAGCTCACCGGCAAGGTGAACGCCGGCCAGGAATGGAAGGCGTCTCTGGGCGAGGGTTGGGCCTTTCGCATCGTGCCCATCGTCCCCGGCACATCCGGCTACACCGGCTGGGATCTGGTCGTTGATCGCGACCCTCCGGCAGGCTTTCCTGACGCGGTTCTGCTGGCCACGCCGCCCTACAACTCGATCAATGAGCGGGAAATCGGCACCACCTACGGCCTCCGCGCCCAGGATGCCATCGGCTGGAATCCGCGCAGCTTCCGCTTTCTCATCAATCCCGAGGACCTCCTCCAGGGCCAGAAGCTCTTTCTCGCGCTTTCGAGCCAATTGCAGACCCCATCCGGCAAACCGCCCGGCGCGTCCTCAAACCAAGATCCAGCCGTCGCCCGCCTGACCCGCCAACTCATGGACCTCCAGTCTCACGCCGCCGCCGGTGAGATCCACATTCTCGATGCCGGCCTCGCGCCCGGAATCGCCGACCCCGAGCCATTCGCGCAGAGCTGGGCCCTGCGTGCAGCACGTATGCAAACCACGCTAGTGCCTCAGACCGGCCCCAAACCCACGCCCCGCGGAGAACTCGACTGGATGCACTTCTCCATCACGCTATGGCTCCCCGCCGGATGGAAACCGCCGCATGGTCTCAGCGTCACGCCCTCACCCTGCGCCCAATAGTCGGCTCTTTCACTCATTCACTCTCTTCACTCCTTTCACTCCCTTCACTCATTTCACTCGTTTCACTCCGTCATCCCCCCAGCATCCAAATCGCGGCTGGAATATACTTGACCCATGGCGTCTTCCGTAGAGCGTGACCGCTATCTGTTCGGAGCCCTCGACAGCAGCGCAAAAAATCGCATCAAGGTAAAAGAAGCCGACTACGGCTACGAGCAGCCCGAAGGCGTTTTTCTCACCACGCTCGATTTCGCAGTCAATTGGGTGCGCAAGAACTCCGTGTGGCCCATGACCTTTGGCCTCGCCTGCTGCGCCATCGAAATGATGTCCATGGGCGCCTCGCGCTTTGACATCGCCCGCTTCGGCGCCGAAGTTTTTCGCCCCTCCCCGCGCCAGTCCGACCTCATGATTGTGGCCGGCCGCGTCTCCCAAAAAATGGCTCCGGTGCTGCGCCGCCTCTACGACCAGATGCCTGAACCTAAATGGGTTATCTCCATGGGCGCCTGCGCCACATCGGGCGGCGTCTTCAACAACTATGCCCTGTTGCAGGGCGTCAATCAGGTCGTGCCCGTCGATGTCTATGTTCCCGGATGTCCGCCCCGCCCCGAGCAACTTATCTACGCGATTACGCTTCTACAAGAGAAGATACAGCGCGAGCCGCGCAGCCTTTTAAAGACCTTAAACGCAGGCTGAGTTCGGGAAATTCATCGCGCGATTCCAGAAAGTCAAATGTCCTTGGTTTTGAAAGTGGCCTGATGCGCGGCTTCATGCGCATGTTCAGGTCTGCGGTGAGGTACGCCGCAAATTGCCCTGGCTCCCGGTGGAGTCGCAGTACCGGATCAAACATTGCCAATACACGGATCGACCATTTCGATTGTCAATCGCCGCATCCTCATGGGCGCGAGTCTTCGCGACTTCATGAGGAAGCCTCAGCGCCGTCGTGTTTCATCTGTGCAGTTTCTGCGCCGCATGTTCCACCCGGAACGATCGGGCGTGTGCGCGCTTTCCCCCCACTGCCGGGCGTCTTTCCCAATGCAACTGCCTGGCAATCAAAAGCTGTGGAGTTGATCTTCGGAGGTGAATCCTATGAACCCATCTGTCTTTCACTGCCTCAAGCGTGCGGCAACTTTGGCCGCTCTCGTACTGCTTCCCGTCGTTCTTGCAGCCCAGGCGCCTGCACCCGGAATGGGGCGCAGCGGCGGGTCGTCAGCGCCCAAATGGGATATTTTCATGGGCTACAGCTATCTGTCGCCGCACGGAACCGTTGACGTTCCGCAACCCACCAGCCCCGCCACCGTCAAACCGTTTTCCTACGATGCCATCAAGGTAGGCGGCGCGGTCAGCGGTGCCTACTTCTTCAATCGCTATTTGGGCATCCAGGCGGAGTTCGACATTCATCAGTGGGGCCAGCAGAGCACCAATGGCAGCAACATCGGCACCGGCGGCAACGATGATGGATTCACCACCGTCGCAGGCGGCGTCGTCTTCCAATTTCCCACGGAGCACTTTACGCCTTTCGTCCACGTTCTGGGCGGCGCCTCGCAAGTGGGCGGTCCGGACTTCAACCCCAACACCTGGGGTCCAAACGTGACTGCCGGCGGCGGCCTCGACGCGGAGACGCCGTGGTTCAACCATCGTATGGCGATCCGCATCTTCCAGGCGGACTACCAGTTCATGCATGCCAATTTCGGCACGCAGCCCTACGGTGGAACGGCCAGCGTCAACGCGGCGCAGCTCAGCGCCGGCATCGTGTTTCATAACGCTCTGAACGAGACCCGTCCGGTCGTCGCGCTGGCTTGCACAGCGAGTCCGGAATCGGTCTTCCCCGGTGATCCAGTCACGGTCACGGCCAGCGCCGGTGAACTCAATCCCAAGGACCACGTGATCTATAGCTGGTCGGGTACGGGCGTCACCGGCAACGGCCCCACGGCGACGGTAGACACCAGCGCTCTGGCGCCCGGCGAGTACTCAATCACCGGAACGGTGAAAGAAGGCAAACCGGGCCGTGAAGGCATGAAGCCCTGGGAGACGGCTACCTGCACTGCGGGCCTCACGGTGAAGGCCTATGAGCCGCCGACCATCAGTTGCTCGGCCAGCCCCGCAACCATCGCTCCCGGCGGCGCCAGCACCATCACCGCCACGGGCGTGAGCCCGCAGAACCGCCCGCTCACCTACAGCTACACGGCCACAGCGGGCACCGTAACCGGCACTGGCCCCAGCGCGGAATACTCTTCGGCAGGCGCGCCCACCGGCACTGTGGGCATCACCTGCAACGTGTCGGATGACAAGGGTCACACGGGCAGCGCCAACACCAGCCTGACCATTGTGGCTCCAGTCGCTCCGCCTCCGCCAACGTCGCAAGCGCTCTGCACCATCAGCTTTGCAACCGATCCGAAACGGCCCATGCGCGTCGACAATGAAGCCAAGGCTTGCCTGGACCAGGTTGCACTGGATCTGAAGCAACAGGCAGACGCCAAGGCGGTCGTGGTCGGCGAGCAGACGCCGGATGAGGCGGCCATCACGGCCAAGCAGCAGGAACGCGCAGCCAAGCACCCGCGCGCCATCGTCGATCAGTTCGCGGCGCAACGCGCGGTCAACGCCAAGGACTACCTGGTGACGGAGCAGGGCATCGATCCGTCGCGTATCAGCGTGGCCACTGGCACAACCAACGGCCAGACAGTCGAAAACTATCTGGTGCCGTCGGGCGCGACCTTCACCAGCGATGTGCAGGGAACGACACCGGTAGACGAGACGGCTGTGAAGCCGCAAGCGCGCAAGCCGCTGCCGCAAAGGCACTGAGGAAGCAGGCCGCGGCGCAGCAGGCCGCGTGCCCCGACCCCGTGTCTTGATCTGAAACGCAAGCTCCTGCGAACTCCCGCCCGCCAGAGCAGAGTTCGCAGGACTCAACAAAATGCCCGTCCCCCAGGCGGAGACCCCGAGGCTGACCAGAAACCCGGCCAGCGTCGGGGCTTTCCGTTTTATGCGAAGTGCACGAACCCAGACTCACCTTCTTCCACCCAGCACGAAAAGGGGTCCCCACCCTAAACGCGTTCTCTGCGTTTAGGGTGGGAAAGCAAGAATCTAAGCCCACCTCTTTCCACTCACCACGAAAAGGGGTGCCCCACATCTCGATTTTGAGATGTGGGAAAGCACAACCCCAAACCCACCTCCTCCAACACAGCACGAAAAGGACTGGGGTACCGTCGGAGCTTCTCCCGTTTCGCTATTACCCCCAGTTTTGTCTATTCTTGATAAAGAACCTCGGGAGTTTTTCCTCTAGATGATCCGCTTGCGGTCTTTGCCTCTCAAATTGCGCTGCCTTCGCACTCCGGTCCAGCTCGTTTTTCTTTTTATCGGCCTGTCGTGCCTTCCGGCTTTGCATGCGCAAGCTGCATTCACCGTCATCGGTCCCGACGGCGGCGATGCGCGCGCCTTCGCCTCCGTACCCGGCCAGCCCAATCATCTTTATCTCGGCACCACCAACAGTTGGCTTTACGAATCACTCGACGAGGGCGCAACCTGGCATCGCCTGGCCAAGCTCGATCGCGGCGACGGTTTCGTCATCGACAGCATCGTGGTCGATTCCGCCCATCCCTCCACGCTCTACGTGGGCGCGTGGAAAGACTCCGACGATGGCGGCTTGTGGATCAGCCACGACGCCGGCCACACCTGGCATGAAGTCGCATCCTTCAAGGGCCAGCCGGTGCAAGCCTTGGCGCAGGCTCCTTCTGACCCCGTCGTTCTCTTTGCCGGCACGCTCCAGGGCGTCTTTCGCTCCATCGATTCCGGCGCCACGTGGACGCAAATCAGCCCGCCCGGCAGTCATGAGATTCACGAAATCGAATCGTTGGCTGTCGATCCTGTAAATCCCGACATCGTCTACGCGGGAACCTGGCACTTGCCGTGGAAGACCACCGATGGCGGCAAGACATGGCGCAACATCAAAGAAGGCGTCATCGTCGACTCCGACGTCTTTTCCATCATTGTCGATCCCCAACATCCGCACGTCGTCTACCTCAGCGCGTGCAGCGGCATTTACAAAAGCGAAAACGCCGGCGCTCTCTTCAAAAAGATTCAAGGCATCCCCACCGAAGCGCGGCGCACCCGCGTTCTCATGCAGGATCCTGAAAACCTCCAGGTGGTCTACGCCGGAACCACCGAAGGCCTCTACAAAACCGTGAACGGCGGCAAAACCTTCGATCGTATGACGGATTCAGACGTCGTCATCAACGACGTCTATGTCGATCCCGCAAATTCGAATCGCGTGCTGCTGGCCACCGATCGCGGCGGTGTGCTGGTGAGCGACGACGCGGGCGTCACCTTTACGCCGTCAAATCAGGGAATCTCCGAGCGCAAAATAGCGGCCCTGCTCGTCGACAATCGCAACCCAGCCTCGAACAATGACCGCGACGATTCCGCCGTCCTCTATGCCGGCGTAGTCAACGACAAGCAATTCGGCGGCGTCTTCCGCTCCTTCGATGCCGGCGCGCACTGGCAGCAGTTCAGTGCCGGGCTCGACGGCCGCGACGTCTTTGCCTTATCGCAGACCAAGGATGGCGCTATCGTGGCCGGAACCAGCCACGGCATCTTTGTTCTGGGCGCAGCGGCCGACCCTTCGCCGAAAAATGATCCTGGGGTGCCCCTGGTCCCTCGCACTCGGGGACCGGGGGATGCAGAAATCCAACCCGCCGAAGATCCCGCTCCCGCTTCTCCCTCCGGCGACGCGTTGACATGGCAGCCGCGCAACGCCATCGCCAACACCTTGCTCAAGACTTCGACGGAAACGCACCGCGGCGCCAAGGTCAACATTCAGAAAACCGTCAATGCGCCGGTCATTCAATTGCAGAGTCTCGTTAACGCGCTCGACGTCTCCGGCGACGTGTGGGTCGCGGCCACCAACTACGGTCTGCTCACAAGCCACGATCAGGGCGCAACCTGGCAGGGCGGCCCGGTCATGGGCGAAGGCAACTTCCTCTCCGTCACCGCGCACGGCAACGACATGGTCGCAACGGGCGACGACAGCGTGGTCATCTCCAGCGACGCGGGCCAGTCCTGGTTCCCCATGGGCATGCCCACCATGCTCACGCACATTCACCGCGTCGAGTTTAGCCCCGACGGCACGCTCTGGCTGGGCGCGCGCGAAGGCGTCTACTTCACGCACAACCTGGGCAAAACCTGGCTATGGTTCAATCGCCTTCCGTTGCGCGACATCGACGATCTCATCTACGACGAAGCTGCCAGGCGCGTCCTCGTCAGCTCGCGATCTACTGACGAGATATTTGCCATCGACCCCAGAACCCTCACCTGGGTCTGGTGGCCCACCGGCTACCAGATCGCCCTCATCCGCGTAGCCGGCGACCGCCTCGTCGCAGCCTCGCTCGACGACGGCGTTCTGCTAGGCCCCAAAGTCCCCCCCGCGCCTGCGCCGCCGCCCGATACGCCTGCGCAGTAACCGCAATCCCATTCCGTCTGTCGTGTTGACAGTACTCCGCAACTGTAATACGATTTGTATATACAAATGCGGTACGAGTGGGATCCACGCAAGAACCGCGAGAACCAGCGCAAGCACGACGCCATCAGCTTCGAGCTGGCTACGATGGTGTTTGACGATCAGTACCGCATTCTCGTGAAAGATCGCGTCGACGAGAGTGGTGAGCAGCGATGGCATGCCATAGGGGCCTTTTCGCTCGGGCCAGAGGCCGGAGACGTGTTTACGGTAGTTCATGTTTACAGGGAGGACGAAAATGGCGAAGAGATTATCCGCATCATCTCAGCACGGCGGGCTAGTCCGGATGAGTTCCGAAGATATCAGGAACAGGAAATGGACTGAGGCCGAAATACAAGCCGTGCGACGTGCAAGCGCGGCTCGCGCCGCGGGCCGCGATCTCCCAGAAAAGGAGTACGAGCACATTCCCCGTCTCACTCCGGATCAACTCGCGCGCATGGTGCGGCTCCGCGGTCCGCGGCGCAAGCAGGCAGTCAGCGTTCGCCTCGATCCCCAGGTGCTCGACTGGCTCAAATCCAAAGGCGAAGGCCACCTCACCCGTATCAACGATATCCTCACCAACTTGATGGAAGCGGAGCGGCAGACGGGGTCGCGAAGGTAATCGCGTCCCCGGGTGATCGCTTTTGAGCCCCGGCAACCACGACCGCTCGCCGAGACATCTATTCCGGAGTGTATTTGGCGATGAACCTTCCGAGCGTGCGGTTCCACGTGGCGAACTGATCGTTCAGCGATTCATACGTGGCGCCCGGCGAGAGCGCGATACACATTCCAAGCCACGGATCGTTGACGTCGTCGTAGTATGCCGTGCACCAGCGGTTGTCGTAGTTCCAATTGTTTACCTGGGCAATATCGAATTTGCCGGGGACGGAAAAGCCCGCGACGAAATTAAGGTAGTCACACCGTCCGCCCTTCGGGTCGAACATGACGGTGACCGGTGTGTCCTGAATGTTGGTTTCGATATGGGGTCTGCCGCTGTTAGTGCCGATGGTCACCTTGGCGGGATAGCCTGCACTCTCGAACCATGCAATCACCTCTTCCACCGTTAACCCGCCGTCGGGAATAGGGCGCAACGGCGCCGGCTGCGACGTGGCTTGCGCGGCGGGCTCGGCAGAGTTGGCCGCAGCGCTCTGCGCGCTTTCCACAGATTCCAATGCAGCGCCACAACTCTTGCAAAACTTTTGATCCGGCCCGGACTCCGTGCCGCAACGAGGGCAAGGCATGTCGATGCTCCTGTCTACCGCAGATTGTATGCGGCGATGAACCTGCCGAGCCTGTTGTTCCAGATCGCGAACTGACCGTTCAACGCTTCGAACGTACCGCCGGGCCAGAGTGCAATATCCATTTCCAGCCACGGATCGTTGACGCTGTCGTAATAAGCCCTGCACCAGAGGATCTTCCCGTTCCACTCGTTCAGTTGTGCAACCGGGAACTTGCCGTGGCAGGAATAGCCGAACGAGAGTTCAAGGGAGGCGCAGCGCCCGCTTTGGCAGCCGGGCGTCATGATGTTGAACTGGGTGCCCTGCGTCAAGGCCTCGATGTGGCGCTTGCCGTTCGTCCCGGTGACGATGTTCGCGGAGTAGCCCCCACTCGCGAGCCAGCCAACCACCTCTTCCTGCGTTAATCCGCCGTCAGGAATAGGGTGCAGCGGCGTGGCAAGCGGCTGCGACACGACAGGAGCGGCCACCACACTCGGCGCGCTATCCGCGGCTCCTAATGGAGCGCCGCAGTTCTTGCAAAATTTCTGATCCGGCAGGGATTCTGTGCCGCATCGAGAGCAACGCATGGAGACACTCCAATTCTCTTAAGGGGAATCGCAAACTGTCTCTGCAAGATATCACCTCAGCATTTGCTAAGTGCTAGATGCCAGGTGCCAGGTGCCGGGTGACCCATCCTGAACGTGCCGGATGCCCCATCCTAAACGCGTCCTCTGCGTTTAGGATGGGATCGCGCGACTCTCGTCAAGCCCCTCGCCTTTCCGACTGACCGCAACCCCCTGAAATCAAAGCCAGAAAATCTTCCCGGCCTTTGCATATCATTCCCCGCTAACGGCGCACAATGTTTCCATGAGCGGTTCTCCTAATCCCGTATTCCCTCGAACCGTACCATCCCGTTCCCTCGTTCCCTTGTTCACTGGTACCCCCCACCCCCCTCCCCCCCACCCCCCCATGCACGAGCAGAAAGGTCGGAGCCCGAGGCCAGAGGCTGCCGGGTTATTTCTTGAAAGAACGAGTTGTGAAACTGTGAAGCCAGGAAATGATCCCAAATCAGCAACTTACACAGAAAACCCCCACAGGCTCACAGTCTGTGGGCTTCTGTGAAACTGTGGCCCAAAATCCGGCCCGCCGTCAGCCTGCCGGAAGCTAGCGCTTCCGTCTCCCGGTCGTTCCCCAAACCCGTCCGTCCGGATCGGACAAAACAAACCCGCCATCCGCGTTGGGTTCGCAGAAGTGAGGTTCCAGGGATTTACGACGCTTCGGCTTCGCGGCGGTCGTCGCGCCATCGCCGTGAGAGCCCGAATGTTCAGGCAGATACGCAACTGGGAAGCCCGCGAAATCGGGATGAGGAATGGAAGGACCCGAATGAAAAGCCATGATGAAATCTCCCGGCAGAAGCGTTGCATCGTCCGCAACGGACCACGCCGTAGAGTCTATCGGCATTCCTTCTTCAAGTTCGGTGATGGCGGGCAAGGCGGTCTCGCTCACTCGCCGCCTTATTCCACTTTGAAAGCCTTGTCCACAATGGAATTGGGGTCGCGGCCTGCGGGGAGCAGGGTGAACAGCGATTGCGTTGCGGTGCGCACCACAGCCACGTCGCCCGAAACGCGGTCGACCACAAACAGCAAATGGCCGGCATCGGAGAAAGCCATCGCGGCCGGTCCATCGCCCACGTGCAGCGATGGGGCAATGCGCTTGCCGTCGTCAATGGAATACACGGTCACTTCCTGCGAGCGCTGGTTGGCGACATAGAGCAGGTTGTCGCGCGAAACCAGGCCGAAGACGGGATCGGCGCCAATCATGTACGTGTCGCCTACTTCGTCAGTGGTGTTGTAAATCTCGCTCACCGAATCCGAAAGCGAATTCGAGACAAAGATTTCGCCGCCGTCGGGCTTGAGCGCCAGATCCGAAGGTCCGCGGCCCACATCCATCAGCGTTTCCAGTGCGTCCGGCTGATTGGGACGGGCTTTGGAATTCGCCAGCGCAATCACCATCACCTGGTGGCCGGCGGAGCATGCGACAAATGCTTTGGAAGAATCCGGCAGAATCACGGGACTGGCCGCTCCGGGGCAGTCGCCAAACACCGCACGCACATGGCCGTCTGCTGGGTCCATCACCGTGACGGAGTTGCCCAACTGATTCGTGACCACCAGCGTCTTGCCATCGGCGGCGAGCCGCGCTGCTACTGGCTGCTCGCCGGCACCGAACTGCGCAATCTCCCGCCGCGCCTTCAGGTCGATGACAGAGATCGAATTCGACCCGGAGTTCGCGACATAAGCGCGCGTGCCGTCTCCATCTAAATCAATCGACAGCGGCTGGCGATGCACGCCGATCGTCGCCACTACGGTGTTGTGCTCGGCATCGATCACGGAAATGGAGCCGTTCGCGCCCGCAGCGCCCGCGTTCACCACGTAGATTTCGTTGTGCGTGGGGCTTGCGGCCACGGCCACGGGATGGTGGCCAACGGCAAGCTCGCGATCGACGCGCACGTTCACTACGTCCAGCACGGTCACGGTGTCGCTGCCGCCATTCGTCACATAGACGTATTCGCGATAGTTGGGCGGGTATTGCGGAAAATCGTGCGGCCGGCAGCCGCTGAGCAACAGCGCAACAAGAACCGTCGCGACAAGGCTCGCTGCTTCAGAGACACCTGAAACCTGGAACCTGACGCCTGTTCCTTGATTACTGTCCACGGCCCACGGTCCACGGTCCACGCTTCACTCTTTCACTCGTTCACTTCTTCACTGCCACCGGCGCATTCACGCCTCGCGCCAGGTTGCGGCCGACGATCGGCGCAATCTGTTCGATCTCGTTCATCATGGTGGCGAACTGCGCGGGAAACAACGACTGCGGTCCGTCGGAAACCGCGACCTCGGGATGATTGTGTACCTCGACGATCAGGCCGTCGGCTCCCGCGGCAATTCCGGCCCGCGCCATGGGCAGCACGCTGTCGCGGCGGCCGGTTCCATGGCTGGGATCGACGAGAATCGGCAAATGGCTCACGTGCTGCAAGGCGGGCACAATGCTCAGGTCGAGCGTGTTGCGGGCGTGATCGGAAAACGTGCGCACGCCGCGCTCGCACAAGATCACTTCGTAGTTGCCCTCGCTCATCACGTATTCGGCGGCCATCAGGAACTCTTCGAGCGTGGCGCTCATGCCACGCTTGACGAGCACAGGCTTGCGCAACCGTCCCGCCTTCCTGAGCAGGGAAAAGTTCTGCATGTTACGCGCGCCGATCTGGATTACGTCGGCCCATTCCGCCACCAGGTCGAGCGTCTCGGTGTCGAGAGCTTCGGTCACGATGAGCAGCCCGAACTTATCTCTGATCTCGGCCATGATTTTCAGGCCTTCAAGGCCCAGGCCTTGAAACGCGTACGGCGAAGTGCGCGGCTTGTAGGCGCCGCCGCGGAAGAACTGCGCGCCTGATGCGGCCACCTGTTCCGCGATGGCAAAGGCCTGTTCGCGGCTTTCAATGGAGCAAGGACCTGCGATCACGGCCAGATCGCGGCCGCCGATGCTTGCGCCGGTGGCAAAACGGACCACAGTGTCTTCTTCTTTCACATCGCGGCTGGCTAGTTTATAAGCTTTTGAAACGCGGATGACTTCCGCGACGCCCGAGAGCGATTCCAGGTTCCCGCGGTTCACCTCACCTTGGTTGCCTGTAATGCCGATCGCGGTCCGTTGCGCCCCGGGAAGGGGATGGGGACGGAAGCCCAACTGTTCAATATGGTCGCAGACCGCCTGGATTTCTTCCTGCGTCGCCTGCGCCTTCATCACCACCAACATGTAACGACCCCCGATCCCACAGTTTACCGGGTGGGAGAACGGAGGGCAATTTTCAGGCTGGATTGCCGGGCGTTTTGGGTGGCTTGGATGTTCGGCCTAGTCGCGGCATGAGGCCAAATCCACAGACCTTGGGAATGGCGCGTAAAGGAATGGGTGAGGCTCAGCTTTGGTCGGAGTCGTCCCTTGCTGCAGAGCTTCTTGCAGCTACGACGGCGGGAGCAACAATCATACCGATGAAGGCCAGAGCAATGATGATGTCATGCATCGCGGGTTTCCCTGGGGTGGCATCCAAAAACCGCACCCATGGGAATCATCGGTGGGTCGCCGGGAATATCCAATACAACTAAAGGTGGTGGCATGCCGAAAGTGCGATTGCGGGAGGATATTTCCCCGGTTCAAGAGTGGGAATTTTCGGAAAGCGCCTCAAAACGCGCGTGTAAACCGGCCGCTAAACAACTCAGTGCGAAGGGGATTTGCCCACAAGGTCCTGGACGCCGGCACGTTCCGCTTCCTGCTTCTGCGCGCGCCACTTCATGCCCACCCACGCCAGATAGCCAAGCTGGATGGCCCAGGTGACTGTGTAGGCCGCATGCATATAGAGGTGGTCGCGCAAGGCTTGGGCCGCATCGAGCTGCGCCTGAGTCACATTCTGATTCCAGTCCGCCGGGGGCGCGGAGAGAATCAAATGAAACGTCCAGACCAGCAGAGCGAGGGGGACGGCAAAGATGAGTCCGATGGCGAGCTTTTTCATGTTTCTCCTATTTCTCAAGCAATCCTTGGGCGAAACTCAAGCCTCTAAAGCGCGCTGCGCTTCCGCGGCTGCGATCTTCTGTTGCTGCCGCTCAACACGATAACGCAACGCCAGGATCAGCACTCCCCATGCAAACCACGCGAGCATGTTCCACAAGAACGCACCCAACATTGAGGGGGCCATCCCCGAGTCGGCCCCTCCGCCAAATACTGGCGCGGGGTGCTGGGTGGGAATCACTTTCTGGAAATGCGTGGAGAAATACACGATGGGAATATCGAGAGCGCCGAAGATGTTGAGGACGGCGGCCACCGTCTGCATCTGCGGGCCTGCGGCAAAGCGTCGCAAGAGCAAATAGCTCACATAGATGAGCCACAGGACCAGGGTCGTGGTCAGGCGCGCGTCCCAGGTCCACCACATGCCCCATGCGCGGCGTCCCCAGATGGGCCCCGTGATCAGGACTACGGTATTGAAAACCACCCCGACTTCAGCCCCGGCTAGCGCCCAGGCATCAAATTTCTGCGCCCGACTGGCGTGCGCGTGGCGCGAAGCCAGATATCCAATCGATCCCACCAGACTGATCGCGAAAAACGCAAATGCCACCGACGCTGACGGCACGTGGTAGTAGAAGATGCGAAAGAGTTCGCCTTGTTTCGCGTCGTTGGGTGCGACATAAATGGCCTGGTAGAAACCCCAGACCATCAGAGCCAAAGTGATGAGAACGGAGATGGTTATGAGAAGTCGTTTCATGGGGAACCTGAATGTCCTTAGTGTACGACGCAGACAGGATTGGGATGTGATTTAAGTCACTCGGATTGCGACCATTCAACGGAGCGTAATGTCTGCTGTCGTTTCGCCTGCATCGCGTACCATGTTCTTGCCGGAACAATACATGCGCGACCACCTCGCCACATTGATCGACGACTTTCGCCGTTTCGACCGCGAGATTGCCGTAGTGCACTATCGAGGCAACCGGCGCCACGTCACAACATATGGCGATCTGGCGCGCCTCGCCGGCCGTTTTGCCGCGTTTCTGGCCGCGCAGGGCATCGTTCAGGGCGACCGCGTCGTGCTTTGGGCAGAAAACAGCGCCGAGTGGATCGCCGCATTCCACGGCTGCCTGTTGCGCGGGGCACTGGCTGTTCCTCTCGACGCCGCCGGAAGCGCCGATTTTGCCGCCCGCGTAGCCGCCGACGTTCGCCCCAAACTCGCAGTCGGCGACGCGCTTCTGCTGGTTACGCTGGCCGCTGCGCACGCCGGGCCCGAAATTCCCACACCTGCTCACCCCACCCTCGCTTTCCCCCCGCTTGCCTATCCAACGCTGGCCTTTGAGGACTGGCTCGATCATCTTCCCGCCGCCGAGGTGGGTGCAGTCTCTGGCCTGACCGCGGACACCCCGTTGCAGATTCTCTTTACCTCTGGCACCACCGGCGAACCCAAGGGCGTGGTCCTCACCCACGGCAACGTGCTGTCCAGCGTGGGGCCCATCGAAGATGGCGCCCAGCCGTACATGCGCTACGAGCGGCTCGTTCACCCCTTACGCATTCTGCACACGCTTCCATTGAGCCATGTCTTCGGCCAGACCATGGGGCTCTGGGTCCCGCCCATTTTCAGGGCCGAGCTGCACTTCGAGAGCCGGCTTGCCGCCCCGCACATCATCGAACTCATCCGCACCGAGCGCATCTCTGTTCTGGCTGCCGTGCCGCGCGTTCTGGCGCTACTCAAGGCTCATCTGGAAGCGGCCCGCCCCAAACTGGCCGAACGCGCCGCTCGCTCGCAAAATTTAAGCTCGTGGCGCCGCTGGCTGCGCTTCTTTGGCGTGCACCGCGAGTTCGGCTTCAAGTTCTGGGCCTTCGTCTCCGGCGGCGGCGCGCTGCCGGGGCCGCTCGAGCAATTCTGGAACGCGCTCGGCTTCGTGCTGGTGCAGGGCTACGGAATGACCGAGACCACCGCGCTCATCACGCTCAACCACCCCTTCCACGTGGCCAAGGGCACCATCGGCAAACCGCTCGCCGGGCGCGAAGTTAAACTCGCACCCGACGGCGAAGTTCTGGTGCGCGGCCCCATGATCTCCGGCGCCTCCTGGCAGGGCGGCGAACTCCGTCCGCGCCAGGACGAATGGTTGGCGACCGGAGACATTGCGGAGCGGCAGGAATCGGGCGAACTGCGGTTTTTGGGGCGCAAGAGCGAAGTGATTGTCACCTCGTCGGGCCTCAACATCCATCCAGAAGACATCGAGGCGGCCATCGAGGCGCAGCCGGAAGTCGCTGCCTGCGCGGTCGTCGCCATGGAAACTCCTACCGGCCCGGAGCCGTGCGCCGTACTGGCGTGCCGCGGGTCCGGATGTCAGGTCGCGGGAGCGATCGAGCGCGCCAACGCCACGCTGGCAGAGTTTCAGCGCATCAGTAGATGGGTTTTATGGCCGGAGCCCGACCTGCCGCGCACCTCCACCGGCAAAGTGCGGCGCAAACCCGTGGCCGCATGGCTGGCCCGGATGCAAGCCGCGGCGGCGATTACCAGCAGCAGCGCGCCGGGCGCGTCTGACGTCGCTTTCGGGCCCTCCTCCGACTGGCTGCTCGCGCTCATCGCGCAAATCACCGGCGAAGCCCATCCCGGCGTGGGCGACGAGCTGCGGCTGACCGAAGATCTGCACCTCGACAGCCTGGGACGCGTGCAACTCTCCGCAGCCATCGAGGAGCGACTGGGTATTGTGGAGAGCACGGGACTACTCGAAAACGTGCATACGCTGGGCGAGTTGCGGAGACTCGTGGCGGGCACTTCTGTCGAGGGAGCGGGGAGCGAGGGAGCAAGGGAGCAAGGGAGCAAGAAAACGGGAACCGAGGGAACGAGCGAGCGGGGGAGCAAGGAAGTCGCGCAGCAACAGAGTGTGATTCCGCCCGCACCGCGCGTCCGCTTTGTCTATCCCGAGTGGCCGTGGTGGAAACCGTTCCAATGGTTGCGCGTGGCATTTCTTGAAGTGGTTCAGCGCCCGCTCACGTGGTTCTTGGCCGCGCCGCGCATCGTGGGGCCGGCCACGCCGCTTCCGCCAGAGCCGCTGCTCATTGTGGGCAACCACGTGTCAGCCTACGACGGCCCATTGATTCAATACGCGCTCGCTGGTCCGTTGCGCCGCCACATTGCGGTGGCCATGGCGGGCGACATGCTCGACGATTACCGGCATTGGCGCAATCCCGACTGGCCGCCGGGACACAAGGGAATCTGGCTCCTCGGCCCGCCAGCTTACTGGCTCGTCACGGCGTTCTACAACGTCTTTCCGCTGCCGCGCCAGCGCGATTTCCAGTTGAGCTTTGCCCACGCGGGCAAGGCCATGGATCGCGGCTACTGCGTCATGGTCTTTCCTGAAGGAGCGCGCTCTGAGGGACAACTGGCGCGCTTCCGCCCCGGCATCGGGCTGCTCGCCAAACAATCCGGCGTGCCTGTGGTGCCCACGGCGATTCGCGGTCTGGGCGAGATGAGAGCCGGCCGTCGCCGCTGGTTCCGCTCGGGGCATCTCGAGGTGCATGTGGGCGAGGCTATCCGCTTCAGCCCCGAGGAGAGCGAAGCCACGATCACAGCACGGCTGCATGACGAGGTCGAGCGGCTGCTCGGCGTTGAGCCGGCAACTTAGCGAGTGGGAGAATGAGTCCGTGCCCCAGCCGAATCTACGCGTCTTTTGCCGCGGCGTGGTACTCGCGGCGGATGCATTTCAAATCTACCGTGGGCTTGGGATATTGCATCTTCAGTGATTGCAGATGCTCCACGACGATGCGCGCGATGGCCAGGTTGCGAAACCATTTGTGGTCGGCGGGGATCACGAACCACGGCGCATGCTCGGTGCTGCACCGCGAGAGCGCTTCTTCGTAAGCGGCAGTGTATTCGTCCCAGAAGCCGCGTTCCTTGTAATCGGCCTCGCTGATCTTCCAGTGCTTGCTGGGGTCGTCGAGGCGCTCCTTGAAGCGCTTCAGTTGCGTTTCCTTGGAAATGTGCAGGAAGAATTTGAGAATCTGCGTGCCGTTCGCGGCCAGGGTGCTCTCAAAGTCATTGATCTCGTCGTAACGCTGGGACCAGATCTTTTTGGGCACGAGATTATGCACGCGGACTACAAGCACATCCTCGTAATGCGAGCGGTTGAAGATGACCACTTCACCGCGGGCAGGCGCGGCCTTGTGTGCGCGCCACAGAAAGTCGTGAGCTGCCTCTAGCGCGGAGGGCTGCTTGAATGCCGCCACGCGGCAACCCTGCGGGTTCATCGCGCCCAGCACGTGGTTGATCACGCCGTCTTTGCCGCCCGTGTCCAGGGCCTGCAGGCAGATGAGCAGCGAATGGCCGTGCTCTGCGTAAAGCAAATCCTGGAGTTCGCGGAGTTTCTCCTGATCATGGGCGATCTCTTTGGCCGCGGACTTGTGGCTCTTGTGGCCATCCGTGAAGGCGGGATCGATCTTCTTCAGCATTACTTTGGATCCCGGTGCAACTTTGAACCGTTCCAGGGTTTTCATTTCGTTTCTTTTCTCCGCATGCTGCCATGAAACTGTTGCGCGCGGCAAGACTAGTCAGCATACTACTACGGCTCTAGCCGGGATTGCGCGGACGGTAGTAGCACGCGCCGCCGACGAGAGCGGGTTTCTAAAGAGAAAGGCCGGCGCACAACTTGAGAAGGGCAGGGAACAAGGACCAGAGACCGCGAATTAGAAAACGCTAATTCGCCGACGGCATCTCCGCATGGTCGATAATCAGAACCTGCACCGGGCCTTTGGCCGGCTCCAGCTTCAGGCCAAGTTGCTCTTCGAGCGCAGTAAAGAGGGAGGGGCCGGAATCGGCAGCGTCGTCTGGGGTCCACTGGAGTTTGAGATTGTAACGGCCGGTGATGCCGGTCTTGTCCACGACGTCGCGGCCTACAATCATCGATAGCTGCTCGGCCAGGGTGGAGACGCTGCTCGATGTCTGGACTTCGATGCGGTCACTTCCCCGATTGACGGACGTTCCGCTATCCTTCAGGGCGCCGAGCCTTGGTCCGCCTTTTGCGACCACAAGGGTGTAGATGGGCAGTTCACGCGTTTCGGTGTGGGTGACAAGCTTGAACCTGTCGGCGAGTAAGGCGCGAACCATCGTTTCTTTCACTTTACGGCCAGCGTCGGAGCTGAGACCCTTCAACTGCTGATCCACAGACGGATCGGCTGTGGCATCGATATTGAAGTGGGATGCGTTGACCCATGCGGGAGCACCAAGAATCCTTGCCTCCGGCATCTCGTATGCCCACCAGATGAGCGTCATGACGGAGACGTTCTCAGCCTTGAAGCGCCCGTCAAAGGGCGAACTCCAGATGGAGTTGTGCTCGTGCGGCTCGGGGATGCGGACGTGGATGGCCGCGACATCGAAGACTGGAGCAGGGGCGGTGGCCGCCGGTGGAGCGGCTTGCTGCGGCGCGGCGGCTACCGCGCTGCCGTGCACGCCGACGACAACCGCGACCGCCATTCCGCCAAGAAACAGCCACGGCAGCAGAGCGCGTTCGCGGCAATTGAATTCGCTTCCGCTCCGTCTCCTCAATCGCATTAAGCCCGCTCCTCCTGGTCCCTGTTCTTCCCAGGTATACATCGCGAGGCAAATGGATTAGCCTCTAATCTTCGCCCCACCTTGAGCATCGGGGCATCACTATGACGAACCAGACCCAGGCGGCGCTCGAACCTTTGCTCAAGCTTGCCGAGCAGGCCGCGCAGAACTCTTATTCGCCGTATTCCAAGTTCCGTGTGGGAGCAGCGTTACGCCTGACCAATGGCGAAATCGTCACCGGGACCAACGTCGAAAATGTGAGCTACGGGCTTACCATTTGCGCCGAGCGTGCGGCGCTGGTGCGGGCCGTTTCCCAGTTCGGCCCGGAGATTCGCATCGATGCCGTGGCTGTTGCCAATCTCAACGGACTGCCCAGTCCGCCGTGCGGCGCTTGCCGGCAGGTGTTGGCCGAGTTCATCCTGCCCGACGCGCCCGTCGCCTTCCCAACCAAAGAAGGCACGCGCATCATGCCCTTCAGCGAAGTGCTGCCGCTGGGCTTCGAGATGAAATTGAAGTAGCGCTCTATGCCGGCTTTGACCGGAATCCCTCAAAGGTCAGGTACGCGCCCAGCACCAGCAAAAATGCTGTCGGCATATAAACGTACCCTCCACAGTTGAGCACTGCCTGGAAGAATCCCTCCAGCCACCTCGTCGGCAGAAACAGATAGGCAATACCCTTGATGAGTGTCAGCCAGCCGAGCAGAGTCACGATGACTGCGACCAGGGGTCTCGCCCACACATTGTGCGCGAGAACCATCGCCAGTCCGGCGAGCACAACGATCAGCGCGATCCACCGCATGGCCAATGGGTCGTACACAACTGTGACGAGCGCAGCCGTATAGACCTGTTTGTGAAGCAGCATCGCCAGGCCGCAAATCAGATAAAAGAGTCCAAGCAGCCGGCTGAGAAACAAAGTGCGGAAGGCCATGGCGTTCTCCGTTTCGCAAAGGATGGTTGCGAACATCTTACGCCCTGGCCAGAAGCGCCGCCGCTTACGCCTAACGCCTTCTCGCGATGACTCGCAAGTCGCCGGGAGGATTGCGGTCAATACAGCCGAAAATTGATCTCCATAGTGATCGCCACCGGCACGGGTGTTTCACCGTCCAGCATTGCCGGCCGGAACCTGTATTGCCGAACGGCTTCGATCGCTTTCTCGTCCAGCCCCATGCCGAGAGACTTTACAATACGAGGATTCTGCGGGTTTCCCTGCGCATCGACGATGAGCGAAACCACGCAAACGCCCTGATACTTTGCCTTTCGCGCCACGTCAGAGAACTGTGCCTCCACGCTGTGAATCGCCACCGGCGCCGATACCCTCCCGCCGATGGAATACACGCCATTCGCCTGCTGCACTGGCGCTGAAACCGGCGCGGTCCCTGCTCGGGACGGCGTTCGCAAAAACAGGAGCTGTCCATGCCCCTGGACTCGAATCTCATGGGAACCATGAGTCATGCTGACGAGATCGTCAGCATGGAGCGGGGGCCTTTGTCCGTTTGACGAGTTCTTGCTTACATACCATTTATAGGCGAGCCACCAATTGTCGAGGGGACCCGCCGCCTGCATGTGGTAATACTCCCAGGATTGGGGGATGAGAATGTATCCGGAAAAGCATCCCGGACGAAGCTCGATGGAGAATTGATCGACGTCCTGTTGAGACAAATCCTCAAGAATCGATCCCGGCTGGCCGTCTGCGGTACCGTCACAGTCACGATCGACGTATCTCTCTTGGGATAGATTGCCGGCTTCTGTGCTGTTTGACGCTGCGGAGGGTCCTGCTGGAATCGCAGCGCTCGGGGCCGCCTTGGGAAAACGCGCCTCGATTGCCGCCAGCGTCAAAGGACCCGCACCTTTCGTGCGCAGCTCTTCCAGACTTGCGGGCGTGGGCGTGAAGGCCACGCCGCGCTTCTGAATCTGTGCTGCCATCGTCGAATCGGGGACGCCGTGCGACACCAACTGTTCAATTTGGCTCAGGGTCAGCTTGGGGAGGGAGGGTTGCTGGCTCATCGCATTCCCCGGCCAGAAGATCGCTAACACCGCCAAAAACACCGGCACGAGCCCAGCTGCAGAACGTCGCGACCACCGGGCCTGCAAGGGATGCTTAATCTTCATGAAACATCTCCTGAATGTGAACTTGCAGCATCACAGTCCGCTCATTCACTGTGTGCGAAAATAACCCGCGAAAGCAATGCCCCCGCTTTCGACGAGGGCCTTGTTCATAGCGTCGGAGACGTGGTCGTGCACGTTTCTCCCGGCGCCGCATAGTGGACAGTTCCCGATGAATCGGCGCAAAAACTCCGGCCCGCATGACTGGCCGCAGGCTTGGCAACAAGAAAGTAGTTGAAATTGGCGCCGCCAGTCGAGGTTCCTTCTGGAATGGTGACGGCAAACAGGTAATTGTCTTTCGTTCCCGTCGCCAGATCCGCAGCGATCAAGCCTGCGTGACTCTCATCGGTCGAACCCGTGGCCGGTCCCAGTGCGGAAAGGGAGGCTGTAAACCCTTTCGCCGGATACGCTTCGGAGTAGCTTGCTTCTGCGTTGATCAGAGTGTGCGTCGATTCGATCGCGCTGGTCTCGTTGTTCAGATCCAGCGCCAGCGAATCCAGCGTCGCGCCTTTGTACCAGCCGGTTAGAACCTTGCCACTTTTGTTTACCAGCGCTCCCGGATTCATCCCCAACTGGAGAGAAAACAACGGCCCCAGAGAGACCCCAACCCCGTGAACGGCCTGGGAGGGATGAAGAAGCCATACCCCCTTCAAATTCATCAGACCGGTACCGCCGTTCGATGAGACATAAAGCATGTCGCGCTGGTATCCGAAGACGTCGTACTGCCCCGGGTTCAACACAAACTTACCGCTCTTATCAATGGTTCCAACACGGTTGGAGATCATGACAGCCGCAAGGCCGTCGATGAAGTTGGACGCACTGTCAAATTGAGGATTGATGACGATTTTACCGCTCGTGTTGATATATCCCCACTTGTTTCCGAGGCGCACTCGGGCAAGTCCATCTGAAAAATCGTCAATCTCCTGAAAGTTCGTTGAAATAGCGAGCTTTCCCGTGCGATCGATGTAGCCCACCTTGCCGCCAACCTGAACCCCAGCCAGGCCGTCGATAAATCCGCCCGGATTCGCCTGCGCAAATTTGGCAGGAATGACTAACGTGCCCGATTTATCAATGAATCCCCATGCGCCGTCGCTCTTAACTGGAGCTAATCCATCGTGGAAATAGCTAACCTCCTGGTACTGGGGATTGACGACGTATTGGCCGGACTTATCAATGAATCCCCACTGACCGCCCAATGCAACGGCGGCGATGCCTTCGACGAAGGGACCCACCTGATCAAACTGAGTGGCGATGACGAGGTTTCCGCTCTTGTCAATAAATCCCCATTTCTCGCCTTGCTTAACGCCGCAGAGTCCCTCGTTAAAAGCGACCGACTGATCGAGAATCGTATTGAACGACACCTGGTCCCATTGCGGCTGAATGACAACTTTTCCATCGGCGTCAATGAAACCCCACTTGACGGTTTTTCCGTCGGCGCTCGAGCCGGTAAATGGATAGATGCCCGGATCCTGCACTTGATAGGCGGGCGCAGGGCGATGGAACCACCACCAGGCCGCGCCTCCCAGGGCTGCCAGCAGGACCACGAGCGCGTAAATGAGTTTCCGGCGCGGCGACATGGGGCGCGCGAGAGCGGCCGCCGGAGCAATACCCGGAGCTGCCGGAGTAGCTTCGACGGCCGGGCTTTCGCCCGCAGGTTTCAGCTGGGCGCCGCAACTTCCACAGAACGCTTTGCCAACAGCAACGGAAGAACCACAATCTGGACAAAACACTTGATGCCTCGCTCTCTTTCCCCGCTTAACGCGCGGTTTTTCCCAGTGTTCCGATGGTGATCAAGCCGCCTGCAGCGATCGAGCAATAGCCGAGGCCAAGCAGCCAGAGGCCGACACCTGCCACAGACTGAACCAAGGGAATGAAAAGCAATTCCACGATGATTCCAGGGCCACACAGGGAGCCGATCATCACCAGGAAACCGGCCATAAGCAACTTGTGCGGCGTGGCTGCCGTTCGCGAGAAATAGCAGAGCACGCCCGCGGCAACGGCCGCGACGAGGACGAGGTAGACGGCTCCCACAAACTTGGCCAGGTCGACGCCGTTGAGGCTGACATGCGTGAGATCGGAGGCGCCCAACTGGCTGAGAAGCGGAGAGAGCGTGCTCAGATCCGGCGTGGAGACCCAGGGCAGGAAAAAGCCCAGGACGGCCGCAATGACGCCAGCACCGGCAAACTTCTCGCCCAGGGTGAACGTACTTAGCAGCGACTTGCCCATCTGCTCAACCTGAGCCGCCGACGGCGGAGCAGGCGCCGAAGGAGCCCCGTTTGGCGCACCCGTTCCCGAGGTGGTTGCCGATTGAGCGCGCATGTTCGACCCGCAGTATTCGCAGAACGACACGCCGTCTGTATTTGCCCTTCCGCAGGCAGAACAGTTCATCGCATCTCTCCTTACAGTTTTTGGGCCCGGTGTGTTTTTGCGCGAGGCCCCGAGGTACGGATTCGGATCCGAGCGCAGGCAAGAGCGCTTGCGCGGAGACGACCGACAGCGGCCGGCATTCCACGCCAGAAGCGCATCGCGAAGATGAATTGAGAAGACGGAGAATCTTAGGAAAGGGGGCGGGCCGATGTCAAGCGTATGTAATGCATGGCCGGAGCGTCACGGAGCACATGGGCTGGACCCATGAGAAATTTTCAAGCCTTTGAAACCTGAGGCTGACACCATGCCTTCCGACTTTGTGCCTACGTTGCCATGCGTCACTCGCGGCGACGGAAGAAGTCACTCTCTGCGCAAGCCGACGGAAGACTCACTCTCTTTTCGGGCTCAATACGTCCTTTTGCTGAAGCTTTTGATCGTGATCAAGCCGCCCTTCGCAACGGCGGTAAAGCCGAGCGCGCACAGCCATGCGCCGATCCCGGCCATGGACTGCACCTTGGGCACGAAGATCAATGCCATCAGGAATGCCGGGCCGCAAAGCGCGCCGAAGTACGTGAGGTAGCTGGCGTACAGTAGTTTCTTCGAAGGGGTCGCTTTGATGGACAAGTAGCATACGATGGCTGAGGCCACAGCTGTCGTAACGACGAGAGCCAAGGCTCCGGTGGACTCGGACAGAGCGAGGCCGCTGTAGGTGATCGGCGAACCCGCGATGGAGATCCAGGGCATGAAGTAACCCAACAATGGCGGCAACGGCGCCCGCGCTGGCAATTTTCTCGCCCAACGACATCGAGGCGATCAGCGATTCCCCGATCTGGACAGGTGAGGCTCCGGGAGGCGGTGCGGCAGGTGGGGTCGGATAGTTGAACGGCGCGGCGGGAGCCTGACCTGGCGTGGCAGTTCCCGGGTTGACCGCCGGTTGAGCTTGCATACGTGTTCCGCATTGCTCGCAGAACGCGGCGCTGTCGGCGTTTGCCTTTCCACAGGCGGTACAGATCATCGCATATCTCCCTTCAGCTGTTTTGACCCCATGTGATTTCGAGCGGCATACCGGAGTTGCGGATTCAAACACATTTAGAACAAGAGGCGGATTGGGGGTAATGGCCTCGGAAGGGCTCCGCTCCACGCTAAAAGCGCGTCGCGAAGTTGCATCGTGTAGAAGGAATCCTAGGGAAATGCGCGGTGCAGTGTCAAGCATGAAGTGGTTCAGATCCAGCGTGTCGCTCGCACCGCGGCGAGCCGTATGCGTTATTCTTATTGCCTTGCACTCCAGGGCGAAAAGCATGCAATCGGACACCGCTTCACCGCTGCACATGATCGACATTCTCCGCAAAAAGCGCGACGGCGGCGCGCTCAGCGAACGCGAAATTCAATTTGTGGCTGGTGGTGCGGCCGACGATTCCATTCCGGTGGACCAGCTTGCCGCGTGGCTGATGGCCGCGTGGATTCGCGGGCTCTCGCTCGATGAAACGCGCGCTCTCACGCTGGCCATGCGCGACTCGGGCGTCAAGTTTACGCCCACAAACCTCGGCAAGCGCACGGTCGACAAGCATTCGTCGGGCGGAGTGGGCGACAAGACGAGTTTCTTGGTGACGCCGCTGGCGGCGGCGTGTGGCGTGGCCGTGCCCATGATCAGTGGGCGCGCCCTCGGCCACACTGGCGGGACACTCGATAAATTGGAGGCGATTCCCGGTTATCGCACCGCGCTCACGCTGGACGAATTCGAGGCCGTGATTCGGAAGTGCGGCGCTTCGATCATCGGCCAGACCGACCAGCTGGCGCCCGCCGACCGCAAGCTCTATGCGCTGCGCGACCGCACCGGCACGGTCGAAAATCCGGGCCTGATTTGCGCATCGATATTGAGCAAGAAACTCGCCGCGGGGTTGAACGGCCTGGTGCTCGACGTAAAGACCGGCTCCGGTGCATTCCTGCGCAAGTTGGAGGACGCGGAATTTTTGGCGGCGCTGATGGTGGCTACGGCCGAATCCGCCGGCACCGAGACCGTGGCGCTGTTGACCGACATGAGCCAGCCGCTGGGACGCGCGGCGGGCAACTGGATCGAGATCGTGGAATGCGTGGAATTGCTGCGCGGCGCGCGGCCGGCATGGAGTCCGAACGACCTCCGTGAGCTATCGCTCATTCTCGCCGGATGGATGATCCACCTGGGCGGCAAAGCCGCAACGCCCGACGCCGGTTACGCGCTGGCTGAAGCGGCGCTCACAGACGGCGCCGGACTTGCCGCCTTTATGAAGATGGTCGACGCGCAGGGCGGCGATGTCTCCGTCTTCGACAATATGGAGGCATTCCACAAGCCCGGCGCGACCCTGAAAGTTGACGCGTGGGAGAGCGGTTACGTAGCCGAGATGGATACCACCGCGCTGGGCTGGGCCGTGCAGCGTACCGGCGCGGGCCGCGAGAAGGCCGGCGAGCCGGTCGATCCGAACGCGGGCATACTCTTCCATGCGCGGCGCGGCGCGCACGTAGAACGC
Source organism: uncultured Acidobacteriota bacterium (assembly GCA_963786565.1). GTDB lineage: Bacteria > Acidobacteriota > Terriglobia > Terriglobales > Acidobacteriaceae > Telmatobacter. The sequence goes on from CAWAZR010000004.1 coordinate 212,186, forward strand.
GGCCAGCTTTTCGCAACCATCTACGCGACGAACGCAGAGATGCTTGCCGAGCCTGTGGCAATCCTCAAAGAGGCGATTCACTTTTCCAAAACCCCGCCCCACGCAGTGGCTCCGCTGGTCAGCCGCATCATCACTCGAGAAAATGCCGAGAACTATTTGCAAAATGCTGTAAATTAGTCGAAAGTCCTTCAAAAAATCTCTCGACCCCGAAGGAGCAACCTTTTGGCACGATTCACCGGAGTGTTGGGAATTCTGGCCGTTCTACTGGCCGCGTGGCTGTTCTCCACCGATCGCAAGCGCATTCGCTGGCGCACGATTTTCTGGGGCCTGGGGTTGCAGATCACCTTCGCCTTTCTGGTGCTGCGCTTCGGCTTGGGACGCGATGCCATGGCCTGGGCGGGCGGCGTGGTCACCAATATGCTGTCGGCTACCTTTGCCGGGACGAAGATTCTTTTCGGTGAACTCGGGCTGCCCAACTCCGGCGCATTCGGCAATATGCTCGGCGCCCAACAAGGGCGCCATCTTCGCCTTTCAGGTGCTGCCGACAATCATCTTCATCTCCGCGTTCTTCGCGGTGCTTTATCACATCGGCGTGATGCAAAAAATCATTCGCGTGATGGCGTGGGTCATGCTCAAGACCATGCGCATCTCCGGCGCGGAGAGCATGAACGTTGCGGCCTCCATCTTCATGGGGCAGACCGAAGCGCCGCTCACCATCCGCCCATTCCTGTCGAAGGCCACGCGCAGCGAACTCATGGTGATTATGACCAGCGGCATGGCGCACGTGTCGGGTGGAATTATGGCCATGTACATCTCGCAGGGCGTGGAGGCGCGCCACCTGCTTTCGGCCGTTATCATGACATCGCCGGGAACCATCCTGATGGCCAAGATGCTGGTGCCCGAAACCGAAGTGCCGGCCACCGAAGGCAAGGTCGTGATCCCGAAGGACGAGCTGCACGCAGATGAAAACCTCATCGGCGCCATTGCTCGCGGAACCATCGACGGCGGCAAGCTGGCCATGAACGTCGGCATCATGCTGGTGAGTTTTCTGGCGCTGGTGGCGCTGCTCGACATGATCCTGAGCTGGGTGCACGGCATGCCGTACACGCACTGGGTACCGGGCTCGCTCGGGCAAATCCTGGGCTTCGCGTTCGCGCCCGTGGCGTGGCTCATCGGCGTACCGTGGCACGACTGCATGGCGATTGGCAACCTGCTGGGCACGCGCATGGCGCTCAACGAAGTCATCGCCTATATCAGTCTGGGCGCACAAAGGGCGAGCCTCGACCCGCGCTCCTTCACCATTGCCACGTTTGCGCTGTGCGGGTTCGCCAACCTGGGATCGATCGGCATGCAGATTGGAGGCATCGGCGCGCTGGTGCCCGAGCGCCGCAACGACCTGGCCAAGCTAGGCGTGCGCGCCATGCTCGCCGGAACCATGGCGAACCTGATCTCCGCTTCGATTGCCGGAATTTTCCTAGGGTGAGGAAATGCAATTCGATGACTGAGGCTGGCCATTCCTATTGGGATTTCATCGAGCCTTACTGGGACGTCTTCGACATCTACAACGGCCCGGAGGGTTTCGAATCTTCGATTCGCGATGCCCCGCGGCCTGCCGTGTTTTTGTATGCTGCGCACTTCTGCCAGTCAGAAGTACACAATGGCGGCTTCCTCCAGTTTTTCTGGAACAACACGGGCGTTCTCGCTCCCGAGGCGATTGAAGGCTATTCCGTGATTGGAATGCCGACTTTGGCCTCGCTGCTGAAGGAGGCGGCTGCGGCGCTCGGCACACCCTATCCGCGTGATAGAGATGACCGATGGGATGCCCTACTGGCTGCTTCTGGATATAGCCAAACCGAATTAGAGCAGCTTTTCAAGAAGCATAAGAACGAGCCAGCCGGAACGAAGGGCCTTTACGGAGCTTTCGTTGAGGCGACGAAGGGCTTGCAGTTCGATAGCCTTGACCGGAAGTTCTGGCAAGCCGCCAAAACCGAGAATGGCGGATTTGAAGACGCGGCCACGCGTTATGCGCAAAGCCCGTTCCTGATCCAATAATCAGCCGGGGTACGCGCCCATGATGTAGCCCTCAAGCGCCTGGATGGCGTGCTCCTGGCCGCTGATTACCCACTTCACCATGTCGCCGATCGAGATGACGCCCACCAGTCTGTCACCATCGAGCACCGGCAGGTGGCGGAAGTGGCCCTGGGTCATCATGTTCATGCAGTCGTCCACTGTGTGCTGCGGCGTTACGGAGATCACCGGGCTGGTCATGATTTCGGCGACCTTGGTGTCTCTGGAGGCGTGGCCCTTGAGAATGCCCTTGCGCGCGTAATCGCGCTCCGACAGGATGCCGACCAGCTTCGTTCCTGACATCACCATCAGTGCGCCAACATCGTACTCGGCCATCAGCGACAAGGCATCGTGCACGGTCTGCTCGGGAGAAATGGGCAGGATTTTATTGAAGGCCTTGTTCTTGAGAATCTGGTCAACGGTGTCAGTGATCTTCATCGGTTCCTCCATGGGCCTCAGCCAGGGATGTGCCGCGTGCCCCCCGTGGTCATCGGGGGCCTTTGCCGTGGAAGAGAAGTATACGCTGGATTGCATCCCCCTGTCGTACCCCCCTTTGCAGAACATGGGATGTGACGGGGATCACGATTTATTGTTCAGCGGGAAACGCCGGGAGTTTCCGGAAGTCGGAACGCGCCGCGCAATTGCTCGGGCCGTCAGGAGGTCGCCGCGGACCGCAGACGCCGAACGCGGTAGACAACCGTAAGGAAGGTGACTGTTCCGCAGGTCAGGAAGCTGGCGCCGAGGCCGACGATGAGGGAGTTGTCGTGCTCGTAGACGCCGTGTACCACCCCGATGACCTGCAGAATGCAGAAGCCGCCGAAGGTGACCAGCGAAATGCCCTCATCGCTTTTCTTGCGCCACACGGCGATGGCCTGGGGCACGAAAAGAGCCGCATTGCCCAGCAAAGCGAGGCCGAAGACAAACGTAACGATTTCTCTCATAGGACGGATCCCGGAAGACGGGGAAGATTCTCCTAATCGATGTTCTCATTTTGAGCCGCGGAGGAGGATTTGGGGTAGTGGGGCAGTTTGAATCCACAGGGTTCAATCTGTCGTGTCCGGATTGGCGGCGGCCCGCACGGGACCCGCAAGACGGTGACTAATGTATCCTCACTCCGTGCCATTTGATTTGCAACTCGTTGAGGCTAAGTTGGCCCTCAATATGATCGGCCCGGAGGAGATGCCCTCTCTCGCTTGGGAGGCACTGGAGGCAGGTCTCGACGGTCCATTCATCCGAAGACTTGCGGCGTTGGTCGACCCGTCAGGCTGGGAAACTGACCAGATCGAATCGGCGTTCATGGCAGAAGCAGGCTTGAAGCCGATTTCTATCCGGGAGGCATCGATTCGTATCGCTCGAGAGCTTGCGATTCGAATTTTGAGCGAGGGGCTCGACCCACTGGCGCATACGAAAGACTTCGAACTTCTGTGGATAAGAGCCGAATACCCCGCAGAAATCCAGGATGTTGGATGTCTCGACGACGCTAAGGCGTGGATGACGGACGCGGACCTTCGAAAAGAAGCCCGAGATGTACTGATCGCCCTGGCGGCTGGGGGTAAGTCGAAACTCTAACTGAACCGCAACCGGATTTGGCGGGGATTTGTAGACAGAAAAACCAGCTTCGCAAAATCAATCTCCAAAGCGCGCAAGGCTGCGGGCCCGCGCTCTGGCGGCTTCATCTTCGCGGTTACGCGGCGGCGCCTGGGTCTGAAGCTGGCTCAGAAGACGCTCGCAAGCGGCAGCGATTTCGTCGATGGCTTTGGCAAAAGCTGCCTCGTTGCTTTTCGACGGTTTGTTGAACCCACTGATCTTCCGCACAAATTGGAGGGACGCGCTACGAATTTCATCCGGCGTGGCAGGCGGATCGAAGTTGAAAAGCATCTTGATATTGCGGCACATGGGAAACCTCGCTGGAGCGAGATGCGATGCAGCGGCGCGGGCCAAGGCCGTGCCGCTTGCATTCATGATCGCAGAAAAACAGAGAGCGAGGAAGCGAGGGAGCAGGCCGAAGCAGGGTCTTGTGAACCCACCCTTCGGTCGCCGCGGCGGCCGAAGGGTGGGGCTCGGGGAGGGGCGGCTAAAACTCGACCTTGGCTCCGAACTGAATTTGCCGCGAGGTTGTCGCAGTCGCTGTAATCACGCCCGCAGTTGGTGAAACCCCTGAAGTCGCCGAGGAAAAGACGACCTCATTCGGCGTGGTGAAGTTGGTGTGATTGAGGACGTTAAAGAACTCAGCCCGGAACTGAAGTCCCAGCCGCTCCGTGAGTTGCGTCTTTTTGGCCGTGGAAAAATCCACTTCCGTCAGCCCCGGTCCCACCAGCGAGTCGCGCGAGGCGTTGCCGTAGGTGCCACACGTGTCGCTCGCGCCGCACGTGGGCGAAGTAAAGGTGATTGTGGGCGGGATGAAGGCATTTGGATTGAACCATTCACTCGGAGTCTTCGGATAAAGGTTGCCGTTGAAGGCCGGGTTCAAGCTTGGCCGTACCGGATTGCGTGAGTCGCCGTTACCTGGCGCGTTGTAACCCAACTGCGGCGAAAATGGAAAGCCAGTCTGTGTAGTCACAATGCCGCTGGCCGTCCATCCGCCAACCACTGCGTTCACCGGTCCCGAGGCGTGATTCAGGAACGCCTTGTTCGGTCCGAAAGGCAGGTCGTAGCTGCCGTTGAATGAGGCCGACTGGCGCACATCGGTCGCTGCCGGACCCCAGTCCGCCTGCGGATGCAGCGGGTACGACACATACGCTGGCGTATTGCCGCTTACACTGGTGTTCCACGCCGAACCGTCGTCAAGATTCTTTGAGTAGGTGTAGTTGCCGCGCAACTGAAAGCCGTTGGCAAACGAGCGCCGCACATCCACTTCCAGCGCATCGTAGTCGCCTGCGCCTCCTGAAGCCCACGAGGTGGAATTCGCGAGGCCCGGGTTGGCCAGTGCGGCGGCGGTGGCAGGGGATGCGTATGGATAGTAGACTTGCCCGCTGGCCGTGAAACTTGGCGAGGGTTCGTTCATGTCTTCCGAAAGGATCTGGCGATAGGCGTGGAAGCCTACATAGCCAACATTGATTGAGGTGTGCGGAGCAATCTGCTGCTCGATGCGCAGGCTCCAGGTAAGCACCGTGGGCGTGGGCAGATTGGGCTGCACGTTGCTGGGCGAAATCTTGGCCGAGGCCGGCGGCGGTATGCCGGGCGTGAAGTTCAGGCTTGAGACCGCAATGGTCTTGATGGATTCGGCCGTGTTGAAGGGCGCGGTCTGGTCCGTGCGGTAGTCGAGCGTGTCGAGCAGGCTGTAGTAGACGCCGAAGCCACCGCGCACAGCGGTCTTGCCGTTGCCCCACACGTCCCAGGCGAAGCCCACGCGCGGCGCAGGCAGGAATTTAGCGCGGTTGGTCCAGAGCGCCGAGCTGCCCACAATGGGAGTGGTCAGCAAAACGCCGTTGACGATGTTGTAGTTCGACGCGCGGCCCTGTGCCTCGTTCCATCCGTTCGTCGACTCCGAGCGGAAACCTGCGCGCACTTCGAGCCGCGGCGTCACTTTGAGGATGTCTTCAAAAAAGGCCGCGCCTTCATACGAGCGCCAGCCCAGTTCGGTGGGTGCGGGGACAAGCGTGAACGTGGCCACCGTGCCCTGGAGGAACGTAGTTTCGGTGCTGAACGAGGCCTGCCCGTACTGGTCCTGCGCCAGCAGGTCGTTCGACTGTATCCGTTGCAGCCACGCGCCCGCTTCCACCTGGTTGCGACCGTGCGTCCAGTAGACGTGATCGTCCTCCGTGAACAAATTCCGCGCAGTGCGATTGTTGCTGCCGGTGTTTGCGCCCGCGCCCGTAATGGATGAGGCGCCATTCGAGGCCGTGCTGCCACTGATGACGATAGCGCCCACCGGCTCGCCCGACACCCAGCCCGGAACACCGCTCACAGAAACCAGGCCGGTGAAGAAGTAGCTGCCGCGCGAATAGCCAAAGCGAACGGTGTTCAAAAGTGATGGGGAATAGACGTGCTGCTCCTGCACGCTCGCCACCTGCTCGCGCAGGCTTTCGTTGTCGTAGCTCAAGGGGTTCGCCGAGGGCGTGTTGGCGGCGCTGTCATCGACGGTATAGACGGCGAAGAGCAGATCCTTGCTGCCGATGTTGTCGTCGAAGCGTGTGGTGCCGAAGTCCTCGTGTATATGCTGCGGCGGATGGCTGAAGGCCTCGGCAATGCCGCTCGCGTTTCCATTCGACAGCAGCTCGGGGCCGTTCTGGACCGGCCATAGATTCAACAGCGGTGCGACGGCTGTATTCACGCCGACAAATTGCTCTACGCCTGCGGAGTTGGGAATGAATCCCAGGCGCGCCTCGTTGTCAGGAACCAGCGTGACGTCGCTCAATCCCCAGTTTTGACGGAAGCCCTCGTAGTTGCCGAAGAGAAAGAGTTTGTCTTTGCGGATGGGCCCGCCCAGCGCGCCGCCGAACTGGTTGCGCTGGAACTCGGGAATGCTGGCCTGGTCGAAATAATTGCGCGCGTCGACTGCGCTGTTGCGCAGGAATTCGAAAACCGTGCCGTGCAGCTGGTTCGATCCGGAAGTGGTCACGATGCTCACCTGGGCGCCATCACGCTTGCCGTAGCTGGCCCCATAGGTATCCGTCACGACGTTGAACTCGCGCACCGCATCCACGCCCAGCAACTGGCCGCTGGTGCCGCCCGGCGTCACGTTGATCAGCGACGCGCCGGTGTATTCGATTCCATTCAGCAGAAACAAATTGTCCTGCGGCCTGCGCCCGCTCACGCTGAACATGTTGCCCACCGACGAGTTGGAAGTACCGATGCCGCCGGAGCGCTGCGCGCTGTAGTTTACGGTGGCGGGATTAAGCGTGAGCAGTTCGTCATAGCTGCGCCCGTTTAAGGGCAGCTCCTTCACCTGGCGCTCGTCGATCAGGCCGGAGGTTTGCTGCGAAGTGGTATTGACCACGGGGTCGCCCGCATCGACGACCACCTCTTCGTGCACTGTGCTCACGCTAATCGTAATGTTCACCTGCACGCTCTGGCCGATGGCCAAATCGATGCCCTTCTGCTGTTGCGGCTGAAAGCCTTCGTGCGACACGGAAACCGAGTAGTTGCCCACGGGCACACTGGGCGCGGCGTAACGGCCATCCGCGCCGGTGATGAGGATTCGCGTTGCACCCGTCTCCGTTTGCCGCACTGTGACCGTAGCGCCGTTTACCGTGGCGCCGGTGGCGTCGTGGACGGTTCCGGCGATGGTGGCGCCCACAATCTGCGCGCCGGCCGGAAGGCCTCCGGTAGCCGTGATGGCTACTACGAGAAGAAGAAAATTGCGAAGCAGTTTTTTCTGAATCGACACGGTTGCCTCCTGAAAAACTTGTCAGGCCCGCTCTGGTGGCCTGCTGGGGATGTGCGCGCCACGAAACTCTCCGCATAGGGATTTCGCGCGTGCGTGCGATCAAATTGAAAAGGGACTTGGGAGTTTGTTAGCGGCTACAACAACAGCAGCGACAACAACAACCGCTGGCCCACCGGGAGGCAGGCACAAACCGTCGCGAATTTGAGAGGAAACTCATATTTGAAATAAGAACGGTGTCCCGGCGGCTATCACCGCCAAAAACACGAAAGCCGCGTCAGCACTTATGCTGTAACGCGGCCTTGGGGGTCGAACCTTTACTTCAGCTCACGCACAAGGCCGGCATGACGCGCAACAACACGCCTGACACACCGACACTGTGAGCTCAAAACTCATAGATGTTACGATACCGGCGGTTGGGATTTTGGTCAAATCAGGCGCCCAGGCTCTAATTCTCCGAGCGGTGGGTACGCGTGAGCATGCGGGCGCCGAGAGCGCCCCCCGCGATGGCAAAGAGCACCAGAGTCCCCATCAGGAAAGCGATTGCGGCAAGGATCAAGCCGGCACGCCCCTCCTGAGAGACCAGGACGGCCTTGAATGCGGCAATATTCTGCGCGTCAGCGCCGGTAGCCGTCACTTGCGCCTGCCATTGATTCACAAGAGTCTGCCAGAAATCGTCGAAGGCGCTGCCCTGGTGCAGCCAGAAGCGCATGGCATAAAGGGACAGCCCGCTGACGGCGGCGGCCGTCCAGCTTCCTACCACTCCCGTCACAAAACCGATGCGCGCGCCGGCGCCAACCGTGATCCACGTCGGCCGATGGCTGCGCATGTAAAGCGCCACCACCCAAGCGGCGGCCGCGCCCATCAGGAGCAGGCCGAGAATGCTCACCGGCGAAAGCATCGAACAGAGGATTCCGGCCGGAATCGCCAGGGGAAGGGTCGACCTCAGGGCCGAATTCCAATCAACCGAATTCGCGTCGCGGACGACCTCGCCCCAGCGTTCACCCTGTCCGGCGTCGCCAGAGTTCTCGGCGGAATAGACGAGCTGCGGCAGCCCGCAGGTCGGGCAAAAGCAAATCCCGTCCTGGACAGTCTGGTGGCAGCGGCTGCAAGTCAATTCCATATTCAAAGCCTATAGCATTGCGCCTGGGAACGGGAACTCGAGCGAAGATGAGCCAGCATCGCAGGGCCGCGTTGTTGGATGGGGCGCACGGCGGATATCGAGAATCCTGTCGCGCCTCGCATCAACGCTGATCGTCGTGGCTGTGCTGGTCTGAATGCACAGACTCCGGTGTGCGCACTTTGTTTTTATAGCGAGCATCGCGCGCAGCGGCGTCATGCCGCACTTTGAGGATGCTGAAAATGCTGACGTAAAAGCGCTCGCGGCAGTAGCGGCAACGCACGGGCGCACGAAGGGTAAGGAGATAGACCAGATCTTTGCGTTGGAGTTGAGATGGACGCAGATTCCTCGATCCACAAGCGGGGCAATTAGCGGTCATCCTGTGTACTTGCTCCTGTCAGAAAATCGGGGATATTCAGACCATCCTACTCCACAATCCGTTAAAGTCGGGATAATGGCGGGCAAAGATCGATTGCAACGGTGCGGAGTATTTGCGGCACGAATCCCGCGTCGCGTTAGGAGGAAATCCCCGCCGAGCGCAGTTTGCCGGCCACGATGTTCACGGCTTCTGCCACAGCCTGGTCGAGCGTGAGGTGGGTCGAGTCCAGAAGCACGGAATCCTCTGCGGGTTTCAACGGCGAATCGACCCGGTTGCGATCGCGCTCGTCGCGGGCGCGTAAATCGCGAATGATCTCGTCCGGCGGCGCTGTCTCGGACTCCTGCCCGCCCAGTTGGTCATAACGGCGCAGTCCGCGCACTTCAGGCGCTGCATCCAGGAAGATCTTGACCTCGGCATGGGGAAAAACCACGGTCCCGATGTCGCGGCCTTCCATCACCACGCCGCCCTTAGCGCCCAACTGCTGCTGCAGGCGCACCATCCAGGAGCGAATCCTGGGGAAGACGCTTACGCGCGAAGCCGCTTCCGTCACGGTGGGATTGCGGATGAGTCCGGTCACGTCCTCATCGTCGAGCAGAACGCGATTTTCTTCTTCTCCGGGCTCGAGGCGAATGGATGTTTCCGCGGCCAGCGTCTCTAAGCCGCTGCTCTCGTCCAAAGGCAATCCGGCACGAAGTGCCTTCAGGGCGAAGGCTCTGTACATGGCGCCGGTTTCCAGATTGAGCAGGCCGAAATGCCGGGCCATTTGGCGGGCGATCGTGCTTTTTCCCGCGCCCGCTGGTCCGTCAATGGCGACAATGATTCTCGGTCCTGAATTTGAAGACAGGTTGCGGTTTTTTTCCGCGCTCATCCGCGTTTCCGCTTATCCGCGCTTCTTCGACCGCTGCCTGGAGGGAGCGGTGAATCCGTAGCGCGTTCTGTTACCGGCTTTTGTGGATGCGGACAGGGCAGGTTTGCGGCGCGAGCGTGCGTCCGTGCGCACATCTTTTCTGGCAACCGCAGGTCTGGCAGCCGCGGTGCGCCGTGAAACTGGCCGCGCCGAGGACTTTGCCGCCGGCTTGCCGTTGGTTGCGTGCCCGTTGCTCAGGCTCCGTGCCGCGGCCGGTTTGGACTTGTGCAAGCCGTTTGTGCCGTTTGTATGGGAGCCGTTCTGCTTGCTGTGGCCATTCCCATTTCCGTTTTTCGCTGTGCTGTGCGCCCAACGTGCCGGTGCAGCGTGGCGGGAACTGTTATTGGAACGCGCGCCGCTGCTCCGCGACGCACCGCGAGCCACGCGGCCCTTCGAGGAGGTTGACGCAGGCTTGCGATTACGCGTGTGCGCCGGCTTGCGGCTGAAGTGCGGCCGCGCGGTTGAAGGCTTCTTCTCCTCCGCCTCGGCTGCGATATGGGGTGCGATCTCCGCCGACTTGCGCGTTGGGACTGGAACGGGAGCCGGCGCGACATGCGATATCGGCGCAGACGGCTCGTGCGTATCGAATTCCCGCTCATAGGAGCGCAGGAATTGCGCTGAAGCCGGCATGGACGAACTCGAGTAGGAACCGCCGTAAATCGACGAAGGAGGCGTGAACTCGGGCAGCGTTCCCGCCACGTAAAAGTGCGGGGCGTGCCCCATGGAAATCGTGTGCACCTGCCGCGTAGCAACCAATCCGCGCAGCACTTCGCGCACCTTGCTGCGCGCCGTCAGCGGAGCCAGGAACAACTCCACCTCTTCCATGCTGGCAGCGATCACGGCCTGAAGATAAATGGAAGCCAACACTGAAATCGCGGTCACCTGCGACGTGGATGCGCCCTCGGCGATAGCCTTCTGGTAACGCACGCGAAGCAGTTGCCATTGCGGCGTACGGCCGGGCGCGGCAATCACGGGAATGATGCGCAGTTGTTGCCACAGTTCGGTGATGGCGCGTAGAACCGCCGATTCCGTTACTTCCCGGCCCAGTGCATGCTTCAACTGCGGGATCGTGGCGTCGCCGGTTTCAAGATGTTTGTAGGCCTGGATGGCGAGCTGAGAAACCGCGCGCGACCCGGTCAATTGCGGGCTGCGCCGCCAGTCACGGTCGCCGCGCAGAGCGTAGACGTAAGGCAGAACCCAGCTGGCCACGACAAAATCGGGCTGCTCGCCGGGCTGGCCCTGCAAATTCAAGCGCACGGCAACGCCGTCGGTTTCCAGGCGAACCAGCAGATCCTCGGCCAAGGTGACAATTTTGGCAGCGGGAGCCGAGCTGCGTTCACCGGCTACAGCTTCAACAAATGAAGGAGCCACAAAGGTGGCAAACTGCTTCCGTGGAAGGAACAGGCACAATCCCGTCTCCTCGATCCACGTCCGGGCATCCTCGAATGTGAGAGTCCCGACACCGTTCTGGCGCATCCTTTCGGAGCGCGATGCTTCCAGTTGTTCTGCTGTCAAAGAAAAACCTCACTTCCAAGCTGGCGAAATCACCTGCCGGCGCTCCTAGGAGCAACCGGCCGCCGGTCATAGACCCCAAGAAACCTTCGAGGGACCCTAAAGACGGTGGAAGGCCCGCAGAATTTCCTTCCAGGAATACAGCAAAGCTATGGGACGTCCGTGCGGGCAACTGGTTGGGTGATCGGTCTTCGCAAGCTCTAACAATAACCATTCTATACGTTTTTGATCAAGAGCGGTATTCACCTTGATGGCAGAATGGCAGGCGATGGAAGCAGCAATCCGCGAGCGTAGTCGGCTAAGTGATTCATTTTGAGTAGGTTCATCCGGGTCGGCTGCGGATTGCTCGATGACTTCGCTCAGCGTCCTCTCTAGTTCCGCGCCCTCCAGGCCCACCGGAGCCGCTTTTACGGCAAGTGTCTGTGGCCCAAAGGGTTCCACCTCAAAACCGTTGGTTTCGAGCTCCTCGGCAATGCGCGCGAACACCACCATCTGCTCGGGCTTCAGCTCCACCAGCAAAGGCATCAGCAAGCGCTGGCGCTGCACCTGCTCCACCTGGCGATCGCGCAGGATCTTCTCAAAAAGCACCCGTTCGTGTGCAACGTGCTGATCGATGATCCATAGGCCGTCGTCGCCCGCGGCCAGAATGAACGATTCGCGCAGCTGTCCGAGGGGTTTCAGCGATCCCAGCCGGTTCAGGCTGCTGGCCGCCTGCTCGGCTTCAACCCCGGCCGCCGCCGCCTCTGGATTCTCACCGTAACCTATTGCGCCCCCACCGTTTACATTGCCGCTTGGGCTACAGGATTCAGCGCCGGGAACCAACGTTTGTGAGAAAAGTGCTTTGGCCGCTTCACCCCAGGCTTCGCGGTCGAAGCTGCTGGCCCTAAAGCGTTGCCCGTCCGTCGCGCTCTGGCTCGTGAAGGGCAGTTTGCCGGGAACAGGAGACGGCATTGCGGGCGTAAGTTGAAAGGATTCGGCGCTGGCGGCGCCGCCTGCAAAGGCTTCCGGATCGGAATCGGGAGGGAGCGGCGGCGCGGCACTGCCGGGAGGCCCCGGGATCGGTGAAATTGCAGGAGGCATGAGCGATGGGCTGGCCGAGGGCTGAGAGTCGAGCGCGGCCAGAAATCCTGCCGCGGGCCGCGCCTTGATCAGCGCCGTGCGCAAACTGTCGCGCACAAAGTCATGAACCAGGCTCTGCTGGCGGAAGCGCACCTCGGTCTTGGCCGGATGCACATTCACGTCGACCTCTTCGGGCGGCATCTCCAGAAACAAAAGCACCACCGGGAAACTGGTGGGCGGAATCACGTTGCGATAAGCCTCCGTAATCGCGTGCAGCAGCAGCCGGTCGCGGATGAGGCGTTTGTTCACGAAGATGTAGATCGAATTGCGATTCAGCTTTTGCAACTCGGGCTTGGAGTAGAAGCCGCTGAGCCGCAATGTGCCAGGCTGGCGTGGCGGGTCGTCCGGGTTTTTCTTCCAGGGAGGCGGCTCGGGCAGGCCCACGTGCGCCAAAGGCGCTTCGGCGGCCAGGGGCAGCAGTTGGCCGAGCGTTTCCTTGCCAAAAATCTGATAAATGCGTTCGGCCGTGCGCGTCACGGGTGGCGCGGAAACGATGGTGTGGGTCGCCGAAACCAGCTCGAAGTGCTTTTCGGGATGGGCCAGCGCGTAATGCGTCACCAGCGCCGTCACGTGCGCCAGTTCGGTGGATTCTGCGCGCAGAAATTTGCGACGCGCCGGTGTGTTGAAGAAAAGATCGGAAACGGCGAGCGTGGTTCCGCGGGGCAGGGCCGCATCTTCCACGCGATGGATTTTGCCTCCGGCAATTTCAACCCGCGTCCCTGTCCGCTTCTTCGCCTGCGGCGGTCTCGAGAGTCACGCGCGCGACGGAAGCAATGGAGGGCAGCGCCTCGCCGCGGAAGCCCAATGTCGCGATCGAGAGCAGATCGTCGGCAGTGCGCAGCTTGGAAGTGGCGTGGCGCTCGAAGGCCAGCAACGCGTCGTCGCGGCTCATGCCCTGTCCGTCGTCGGCCACGCGGATCAGCTTGCGCCCGCCGCCTTCCACCTCCACACGAATACGAGTAGCCCCGGCGTCCAGCGCATTCTCCAGCAGTTCCTTCACTACGGAGGCAGGACGGTCCACCACTTCGCCCGCGGCGATCTGATTGGCGACCTGGTCAGGAAGAATGCGGATGCGGCCCATAAGAGATCAGGTTAACGCAGTGAAGCAGGGAGCGAGAGAGCGAGGGAGCAAGTCGGTGCAAACCTCAACCGGCTTCGTTCAACGAGGCACAAGATATGGGTGCCCCGGGTCTCGATTTTGAGACCCGGGATACCACGAAACCCAGTTGACAGGTCACTGGTTTGCTGCCGGTGTGTTGGACTTGGTCGCCGGCGGCTTCACCTGTGCCGTCGCGGGCTTGGCTTTGCCTGCGTCGGGTCGGCGCTGGTCGACTCAAATACCGCATGCAGAGACGCATGCCCGTAGTGTGACCCAAGGCACATGCCCATTACGGCTGCCACGCGACAATATTTGAGAGATGCCCGGCAAGCGCGCCCGCCGGGGAGGAGAATCGATTCATGAGCGATCTTGCCACGTTGGCTGAATCCGTTGCCGTAGACCCACTGGTGGGCCATCCCCCGGATTATCACGTGTTTCACAAGTTCATCGAGCGCTGCAAAGCTCTTCCCGCCATCACCACGGCCGTGGTATGGCCTTTAAGCGAAGTGGCGCTGAAGGGTACCGTGGAAGCGGCTGCCGCCGGTCTCATTGAGCCCACGCTCATCGGCCCTGGCGCGGAGATGAAGGCACTGGCCGCAAAGATGGGCGTCGACATCAGCAAATTCCCCATCGTCGAGGCTGAAACTGAGGCCCAGGCAGCTACGGCGGCTGTGGTGATGTGCCGCGCAGGCAATGCGCTGGCGCTGATGAAGGGCAGCCTGCACACCGACGAGCTGCTGAAGCCGGCCATGCAGCGCGATACCGGCCTGCGCACGGCGCGGCGCATCTCGCACGTGTTCATCATGGACACCCCGGCCTACGCGCGCACTCTGCTCATCACGGATGCGGCCATCAACATCACGCCCGAACTTGAAGACAAGATCCACATCGTACAGAACGCCATCGACCTGGCGCACGCACTGGGCATTCCCGAGCCTAAGGTGGCGCTGCTCTCAGCCGTCGAAACCGTGAATCCCAAGATCCAGTCCACGCTCGACGCGGCCGCACTCTGCAAGATGGCCGATCGCGGCCAGATTACCGGCGGCATCCTCGACGGGCCGCTGGCCTTTGACACTGCGGTCAGCGTCAAAGCCGCCCAGATCAAGAAGCTGGTTTCGCCGGTCACCGGCCAGGCCGACATTCTCGTGGTTCCCGATCTGGAGAGCGGCAATATGCTGGCCAAGCAGCTGGAATACCTGGGCGGCGCGCAACTGGCCGGCATCGTGCTCGGCGCACGCGTGCCCACCATCCTTACCAGCCGTGCTGATTCCGCGGAAACACGTTTGGTCAGTTGCGCGGTCGCGGTGCTGCTGCATTACGCGGCGCATCCCGCGGTGAAGGTCTAAACAGCAACTGCAAGCCAGGAAAACCATCGTCTGGAACCGGCGCCGTCAACCTCCGCGGCGCCGGATCTGCGTCTGCGCGCCTTTTGGATCTTCCGTGGCTCTCTGCGAAACTTGAAGTATGTCGCAATCGTTGCCCTCGCTGATCTTTGACCTGGACGGAACCCTGACCGATTCGAAACCCGGCATCCTCGGCTGCCTGCGCGAAGTGATCGAGGCGCGCAAGATTAGAGATTGCGGTTCCCTCGATCGCTTCATCGGGCCGCCGGTCGAAGAGTGGGCCGCGGAGTTATTGCCGCACGGCAGCGCGGAAGATCACGCGGCCCTGGCCCGCGACTACCGCGCCTGTTACGACCGCGTGGGCTGGAGCAACAACTCGGTCTATCCCGGCGTGGCCGAGATGCTGGCCGAACTGCATCGCGACGGCTTTCCGCTCTACGTGTGCACCTCGAAGCACGAGCACTTTGCCGTGCGCATCCTGGAGAGCTTCGGCATTGCGCAATATTTCAACGCCATCTACGGCGACAGGATCGACTACGCGAGCCACACTAAGACCGACCTGCTGGCGCTTGTCCTCAGCAAGCACGCGATCGACCATGCATCGGCCTGGATGGTGGGCGATCGCAGCTTCGACATCGAGGCCGCGCACAACAACGGCATACGTTGCCTGGCCGCCGCGTGGGGCTACGGCTCGCCGGAAGAATGCGCGCAAGCCGATGCGGTTGCAGCCACGCCCGCGAACGTAATGGAAGTTGTCCGGGCCCAGGCGCCCGCTACTGCCACGACGCCGCGCATCGCTCTCGCCTAGCCGCGCGGTTCGCGACGACAATTGATCTTTTGTGCGGGTTCCAGCATCTATCATGAGGCAGGTTCATTTGATTCGGTGACAGGAGGCCGCGCAAGAACATGCCCTCGACCGACGTATCACCTATCGCCGCCGCCACTGGCGGCAGTTTCCTGCTCGAAACCCGCACCCCCGACGAGATTTTTACCCCCGAAGACCTGAACGAGGAACAGCGCCAGATTGCGGCCACGGCGGCTCGCTTCGCGCGCGAGGAGATTCTGCCCCGCCTCGCTTCAATCGAAGCCAAGGAGCCAGGCGCGATGCCGGCGTTGCTGCGCAAGGCCGCCGAACTGGGATTCACGGCCGTCGACATTCCTGAAGAGTATGGCGGCATGGGGCTGGATAAGTTGAGCTCTACGCTCATCACTGACCACATCTCGGTGCTGGCCAGTTTCTCCACTGCCTTCGGCGCGCACATCGGCATCGCGACACTGCCTCTGGTTTGGTATGGAACTGAAGCCCAGAAACAACGCTGTCTGCCGAAGCTCGCGACCTGCGAGTGGATCGGGGCGTATGGGCTTTCTGAAGCCAGCTCCGGTTCCGACGCCATGAACATTCGCACCCGCGCGACGCTTTCGTCCGACGGCGCGCACTACATCCTGAACGGCGAAAAGCAGTGGCTCACCAACGGCGGCACCGCAGACCTGTACACGGTCTTCGCCAAGATTGACGGCGAAAAATTCTCCGCATTTCTGATCGAACGCGGCACGCCCGGCCTGACCGTAGGCGCCGAAGAACACAAGCTGGGAATTCGCGGCTCGTCCACTTGCCCGCTGGTGCTGCAGGACTGCAAAATCCCGAAAGAAAACCTCCTCGGCGAAGCCGGCAAGGGCCACCACATCGCATTCAACGTGCTGAACGTGGGCCGCTTCAAGCTGGGCGTGGCCTGCATCGGCGGCGCGCGGCACGCGCTGGCGGCCATGATCCGCTACGCCAAAGAGCGCCACGCCTTCGGCAAGGCGATTGCGGAATTCGGTCTGATCCAGCGCAAGATTTCTGCATCCGCGACGCAGCTTTATGCAGCCGAAAGCATGGCCTACCGCACGGCGGGCCTCATCGATGCGCGCCTAGCAAAGCTCACTGCGGAGAGTCCCGGGCAGCACGTCGACGCCGCACGCAATATCGAGGAATACGCGGTCGAGTGTTCGATCCTCAAAATCTACGGATCGGAGATGCTTACGCTGGTGGCCGATGAACTCATCGCCACGATGGGCGGCTACGGCTACACCGAGGAGTATTCCGCGGAACGCACTTATCGCGATGCCCGCATCAACCGCATCTTCGAAGGCACCAACGAGATCAACCGGCTCATCGTCACCGGCTGGATGATGAAGCGCGCCCTAAGCGGCAAGCTGCCGCTGCTCGCAGCCATCAAGCGCGTCATGGATGAAGTCACGGAGCCGCCATCGTTCGACGGCTCATCAAGCTCGGAAGAGCCGCTGACCCGTGAAGCAGAAATTCTGTCCAAGACTAGAAAAATCACGCTTTTCGCCGCCGGCGTGGCCAGCCAGCGCTTCATGACCGGTCTCGAGGAGCAGCAGGAAATTGTGGCTGACCTGGCCGACATGATCAGCCAGGTCTACGCGCTGGAGTCGGCGCTGCTGCGCGCTCGCAAGTTGGCCGCAGCCGGGCGCAACTCCGCCGAACCCGCCGCGGCCATGACTGCACTGCTCGCCGATGAAACCATGGCGCTGGCCGAACAAGCGTCGCGCCGCGTGCTGGCCGCCTGCGGCGAAGGCGACGCGCTCATGACGCAACTGGCTATTCTGCGGCGGCTTGCGCGCTTTACTCCGGCCGATGCCGTTGCCTTGAGCCGCACCGTCGCCCGGCATGCCATCGCGCTCGAACGCTACCCGGTCTGAAACCAATTTTCGACAGCCTCTTGGTATTGCAGTATGAGGGATACTTTTTCATGGGGACGTATCGGGGACACTTTTCCAGAACAGAGCCCGCACAGCGGGCAAAAGACGGTAGCCCCAGGCGCAAGCCTGGGGGATAAATCGGAATCCCGCATCGATAGCCCGCTTTAGCGGGCGTAAGAATCTTTTCAAAGATCGGTTTTCTGACAGATTCTAAAAAGGTCCCCGCATGCCGCCCACACCCAACGATCATCCGTCTCTCCGCTTTGCTCTCGATGAAGCGCAGAAAGCTCTTGCCGGCGGGCCGCATCCCGAACGCGCGCGGCGCGACACCGAGACTCTGCTCTTGCACGCGTTGCGGAAGAATGCGCCGGAGACAAATCTGGCGTGGTTGATCGCGCACGACGGTGAACCGCTTGCGCCCGATGCCGCCGACACGTTCTGTGATTTGGTGGAACGCCGCCTCTTCGGCGAGCCCATCCAGTACATCACGGGCGACGCCGAGTTCTATGGCCTGCCGTTCCACGTCAATCGCGACGTGCTGATTCCGCGGCCGGAGACGGAGCACCTGGTGGAAAAGGCCATTGCGCTGGCCGCCGAATTTGCAAGGCCGAGGATCGTGGATGTGGGAACCGGCTCGGGTGCAATCGCCGTGGCGCTGGCCCACGCGCTGCCATTTGCCGAGATCACGGCGACGGATATTTCGCCGGCAGCGCTGGCCGTGGCCAAAGAGAACGCCGCGGGCAACGGCGTGGCGGACCGCGTGCGCTTTCACGAAGGCGATCTGCTGGAACCTGTGGCGGGCGAGCAATTCGACATCGTCGTGAGCAATCCGCCTTACGTGCCGGAGAGCGACCGCAACACGCTCCACCAGGAAGTGCGCAACTTCGAGCCCGGGCACGCCCTCTTCGCCGGTGCAGACGGCCTCGACATTTATCGCCGTCTCATTCCCGCCGCATTCGGCGCACTATTGTCGGGAGGTGTTGTCGCGCTCGAGATCGGCTACGGCCAGCAGGAGACGATTCGCGCGCTGCTCGCGGGCACTGGATTCAGCGGCATCGAGTTTGCCGACGACCTACAGAAGATTCCCCGCGTATCCGTCGCCCGACGCCCGTGAACTCGAATGCATCCGCTGCATCTAGAAAATTCCCGACAGCAAAATCGGCAATCGCGTCTTCACGCTCGGCCGGTCTTGTTCAGTTCCTTATAGAAGCCGAGATCTTTGCCTGAGAGCAGCTTGGTGATGTAGGCGATCTGGCCGTAATGCATGCCGAAATGCTCGACTACGTGTTCAACGATGTAAACGCCGCTCTCGCGGTAGCCTTGCACGTCGTACATCGCGAGCAGGTCTTCGGCCGTCAGGTGGTCGAGCACGGCGGCGGCCTCGTCCAGCGTTGCGCCCAGCCGGTCCAGCAACTCCTTTGCCGATCCGCCTTCTTTGGCGGCGAATTCGGCGGGGCGGTTGCGCGTGTCTTCGCCTTTGCTCAACGTGGCGACGATCCACTGGCGTACGTTACCGCTCAGGTGCAGCAGCAGATTGCCGATCGAGTTCGAGGCCTCGTTGGGCCGCCACCAGATCTGCTCCGTGGTGAGCGATTCGACGCACGTTTTCATGCGCGGCCAGTGCTGCTCGAAGAGAAGCTTGCGCGAGGTATCGAGAAACAGCGCGGTCAGTTCCAGTTCCTTTTCCGCCATCAACACTCCGTCCTTTCCGGATGCCGCCGTATGCAAAACACTCCGGTCCTAAATCAGTTCGTAGCCGGCGAACCAGTAGCCGATCTCGAAGGCTGCCGTGTCTTCGCCGTCGGAGCCGTGGATCGCGTTCTCCTGGATTGAAGCCGCGAACTTCTTGCGGATGGTTCCTTCTGCGGCATTCGCGGGGTTGGTGGCGCCCATCAGCTTGCGCAAGTCCGCAATGGCATTATCTTTCTCCAGGACCATCAGGACGAGCGGCCCCGATGACATGAAGTCCGTCAAGGCGTCGAAGAACGGCTTGTCGCGGTGCACCGCATAGAAACCTTCCGCCTCCCGCTTGGTGATGGATTCCTTCTTGATGGCGACGATGCTGAATCCGCCCTTGTCAATTTCGCTTAGGATAGCGGCGGTCGCGTTATTGCGGACCGCATCCGGCTTAATGATGCTAAACGTGCGTTGTGACACTCGAAATAGCTCCTTGAAAGGGAAATTTACCCTGAATTCATTGTAGGGGTGCCCAGGGAGGGTCCGTTGCCGCCCCGGGCCCATCGAATCGACAGTACTTTTCCACAGCCCCCAGACGCGGTACTTAGGTAAGGGGTCAAGAGGCCTCAAGACGCTTATTTCAGGGTTGTTACGAAAGTTTTTCCGGGTACCCAAAAGTCCCTGAATCCCCTATAAGTTACCTTCGCGCAGTGTCCGCTGGATTAGGGCTATATACCACAAAAGGCGTATGTAAGATGCCGTTTTTGTGCTTTCAATTTTCCCGTTTTCTGGTAAAACTTGAATGTGTTCAAAAGTGTCTTGGGCGCGGTTACCAGGTTTCCGGTTACCATAGACCCGATTTTGGGGATCACTTAATGATTGCAACTGTCCTACAAATTGCCGCTGTCTTGGCCGTCGTGCTGTACCTGGCGCGCTGGCGAAAGAGTGTACAGCGTCGCAATTCGCAAACGTGGGAGACTCTGTTAGCTAGTCTGCGCCCCGAGTGGAGCGCGCGCGAGCTGAGCGAGCAGTTCCTTTGGAAAGAGGGTTTGAGCGCCACGCCTGAAGATGCCTGGCAGCGTATGGATGGTCCCCGCGGTTTGTGGGTGATGTACCAGAATGCGCGCGTCATGCTCGAAATGGCGGATTACGCAGCTAAGCATTGTGAGGGTGTCGATCGTTTGCTCATCGAAACCCTGCGCAGCGATGCAATGCAGATTCGCGTATGCGTGCTGACGGCTCTGGTGCAATATGCGTTCACACACGCCGGCGAAGGTGTCCGCGTGAATGCCTACCGCGCCGCCGCAATGTACACCGGCATGGCGGCCCGGATGACGCAACTGCTGCAGAATTACGCAGCCGTTCAGGTTCCGGATTTCGTCGCAGCAATGTAACCCGACAATTCTTCTCTAAACAAAAACCCCGGCCTCGGCCGGGGTTTTCCTTTTCGTCACTTCTTTCACTCACTTCACTTCTTCACTCACTTCACTCTCTTCACGTCCTTCACTTTCAAAACTCAAGCCTGATTCTCCTTCAGAAACCCGTTGATGGTTCTGTACTCGTCTTCCGTGAGACGGAAGCTGAGCGCGGCTGCGGTTTCTTCCACTTGCCGTGGGCCGCGGCCGCCCACAATGGCTGCGGTAATGGCCGGATTGTGCAGCGTCCATGCCACGGCTACCACGCCGGGCGTGACGCCATGCTCGTTGCCGATGGTGCGCAGCAGTTCAACCAGGCGCAGGTTTCGGCTCAGGCGCGGCTCGCTGAACTCCACGTTCTTGCGGCGCCAGTCGTCCGCCGGCAGAGCGGCAATGCGCTCCGCAGTCATCTTGCCCGCCAGCAGCCCCGAAAGCATGGGCGAGTAGTTGATCACGCCGATGCCGTTGGCCTGCACAAAGGGCAGGATCTCCGCCTCGATCGCCCGGCGCAGCATGGAATAGGGCGGCTGCAAGCTGGTGATGGGCGCGATCTTCAGGGCACGTTTCATCTGGTCGACACTGAAATTGGAGACTCCGATCCAGCGCAGCTTGCCCTGCTCGCGCAGGCGGCTGAGCGCCTCCCATCCCTCTTCAATTTCGCCGTCGGGATTCGGCCAGTGAATCTGGTACAAATCGATGGCTTCCACTTGTAAGCGCCGCAGCGAGCCTTCCACCTCTTCTGCAAGCGACGCGGCCTTCAGCGAGTTGTAGATGCTGCGGTCGGCACGCCAGCGCATGGAGCACTTGGTGAAGATGTAAGGCTGGTGCGGCGAGGATTTGACGGCGCGGCCGACGACCTCTTCCGAGTGGCCCAGCCCGTATACGGCCGCGGTGTCAATCCAGTTGATGCCCAGATCGAGCGCGCGATGGATGGCGGCGATGGAGTCGTTGTCGTCCTGGGCGCCCCAGCCGTATTGCCAGTCGCCCCCGCCGATGGCCCATGCGCCAAAGCCGATGGGGGTGAGCTCGAGATCGGAGTTGCCTAGAGTGCGCAAGGAAGGTGAAGCAGGAATTGTCATGGCAAAAGCATAGATCATGACCGCCGGTTGCCGGCGCCGCGGCTCGATTTTTGGAGTATCCATCCTTGACACATCCAGCCGCATTTCCTAATCTCGCCACACGCAGCGAGAATTTGTAGCGCCGGTCTCCTGACCGGCTGTAGCGGGGGTCTCCAGACCGGGGTCCCCAAGGAACGGTCTTTGTTTCTTGGGGTGGGAGACCCCCGCGGCGGAAGCACGCGCCGCAGCGGCGAAGGGAAGCCAGACATGAATCTCGACGAACTGAATGGTGAAGTTGGCACGTTTACGCGACGCCGTTTGATGCAACTGGGCGCAGCGGGCGCGATGAGCCTGGGCGCTGCCCGGCTGACGCAGGCCGCGGAGACGGCCGCACACCGCAGCATGATGAACGTGCCCTTCGAAAAGCGCGAGCCGCGCGTGGCCTTGATCGGCACGGGTGGGCGCGGCACGTCGCTGATCGGCGATTTGCTTGCTGTCGACGCGCAGATCGCCGCGCTATGCGACGTTGTGCCTGCCAAGGCGGAGCACGCCGCGTCGCTGGTGGTTGCGGCCGGGCAGAAGAAGCCCGCGCTCTACACCAAGGGGCCGCACCACTATGAGGAGTTGGTGGCGCGCACCGATGTGGATTTGATTCTGGTGGCTACGCCGTGGATCTGGCACGCGCCCATGGCGCTGGCTGCGATGGAGCACGGCAAGGACGTGGCCATTGAAGTGCCCGGCGTGCGAACTCTCGAAGAGTGCTGGCAGATTGTGCACGCCTCAGAGCAGACGCGCAAGCACTGCATGATCCTCGAGAACTGCTGCTATGGCTACAACGAGACGCTGATTCTGCGCATGATTCACGCGGGCCTGTTCGGTGAGCTGCTCTACGGCGAGGGCGCCTACATTCACGATTTGCGCGAAGAGCTGTTTTCGAACGCCGGCGAAGGCCTGTGGCGGCGCACCGAGCACACCTTGCGCAACGGCAATCTGTATCCCTCACACGGCCTCGGCCCGGTGGCGAATTACATGGGCATCCAGCGCGGCGACCGCTTCGCTTCACTGGTTTCAATGAGCTCGCCGCAGCGCGGGTTGGACGCGTATCGCAAAGAACATCTCGCGCCCGACGATCCGCGCTGGCAGGAGCGCTACATCTGCGGCGACATGAACACCACGCTGATCAAGACCGCAAAGGGGCTCACCATCACCGTCAAACACGCGGTCTCCACGCCGCATCCCTACGACCGCATCAACTTGATCGCGGGAACCAAGGGGTTGTTTCAGGACTATCCGCCGCGCATCTACTTTGACGGCATGAACAAAGACGAATCGTTTGGCACGCTCGAAGCGTCCAGTATCGGCGCGTACAAGCAATACCAGCATCCGCTGTGGGAGCGCGAGGGCGACATCGCACGCAAGAGCGGCGGCCACGGCGGCATGGATCTGATCATGATTTACCGCTTGCTCGAGTGCGTGCGCCAGGGCCTCGCGCCGGATCTCGATGTGTACGATTGCGCCGCGTGGGCTGCGGTCGCGCCGCTGAGCGTGGAATCCGTGCGCCGCGGCAGCGCGCCGGTTGAGTTTCCCGATTTCACTGGAGGCGGGTGGAAGCGGCGGCCGATTTCGGCAATTGCCACTGAGAGCTGAGCGCGGTGCTGCGAAAGGTTTTGTGCCGCGCAGGGGTAGGAAATGCGGGAATGCGATGCGCTCAGGCCGCGGCGCGGGCGCGCATCCGCACGGTCTTGGTCGGTTTCTTCGCGGCCCGTTTCCGCACTTTCTTACGCTGCGGGACGACAGAGAGGCTCAGGCCCATGGTATTGAGTACGGCGATCAGAGTTTTGAGGGTCGGATTGCCTTTAGGGGAGAGCGAGCGGTAGAGAGATTCCCGGCTGACGCCGGCTTTGGCGGCTACAACGCCGAGGCCGCCGTAAGCCTCAGCCAGAGAGCGCAGCGTGAGCAGGCTCCCGCCCCGTTCGTCCGGATGATTGAGAGACTCGAGAGCCAACTTAAGACATTCGACCGCAAGTTCAGGATCCGAGCGAAGCTTTTCGACTTCCCAATCGTGATATGGAATACCGGCCTTATATGTTTTCATCTCCGCCTCCGCTTCCAGTCCGCCCAAAACTCTTTGGCGCGTTCAATGTCTTTGTCCTGGCTGCTTTTGTCGCCACCGCAAAGCAATACGACCAGGGTTGCTCCTGATCGTCCGCAATAAATACGGTATCCCGGTCCTGTATCAATTCGCAGCTCAATGACCCCTCACCAACCGATTTGCAATCGCCAAGATTCCCGGCCCGGACTTGACCGAGCCTCGTTATGATTCGGGATTGCATCCGTTTATCCCGGAGGCTATCGAACCACTTGTCGTATGGACGCTGGCCCAGGTTCTGTTCGTAGACGATCAGGTCGAACACGCGACAAGTGTAGCATAAAAGCTACAAGCGCTTTAGGGCACTCGAAAAGCAAGCGTGGCCAACTCCGCAGCGCGTGGTCAACTTTTCAAACAGAAGCAATTCGTCTCACCGAACATGTTGTTATCTTGCGCGTACTTCAGCGCTCGATATTCGGGATCGTTCGCGATATCGACGCCGACGCGCTCCGCGAGAATGCTGTATGGGACCCCTCCGGCGGCGAGCAGATTGGTGAACGTCGTGAAATGAAGGTCGCCGCAGATGAGCAGCACATTGGCTGCAGCGGTTTTGCTGAGTCCCGTCAGCCAGAATCTTTCGCGGATGGGGAATTGGTGGGCAATCTTGTGAGCGCTGGCGGTTGTCGCGGAGAAATCGCCGCGCGCCATCAACAGCTCCTTGATCATGTCGACGGTCTTATAGCCAAGCTGCTTCTGCGTGGCACGGTCAGCCTCGACAAAGAGGTGCGGAATGCCGTGAGATCGTGCGATGGGCCGAAGGATAGATTCGGCGCCATCTTCGGAAAGGTAGCTGGGATGATCTTCCTCGGCAAGCAGATCGGGATGAAGGGACTGGATCGCTGATTCCACGATCGCCTGATATTGCCGTTGAAGCTCCGTTAGCTCAAGGCCGCGCTTCTTTCTCTGGGCCTTGAAGTGATCAACACCGATCAGGTGAATCATGGGCCTCCGCTCATGACCTTGCCGACCCTAGTTCAGAAACATCGTGCGGTAGAGCGTGTCCCGCTGCACGGGCTTGAACCCGGCGTCGCGGATGATGCGGCGCAGTTCTTCTTCCGTAGTGCAGTTCGAGGTGCCAGCGGCCTTCACTACATTTTCTTCGAGCATCACGCTGCCCACATCGTTGCCGCCGAAGTGGAGGCCCACTTCCAGCACCTTCAGTCCCTGTGTCACCCAACTGGCCTGCACGTTCTCAATGTTGTCCAGATAAAGCCGGGAAATGGCAAGGACCTTCAGGTACTCAACGCTCGTTGCTTCGTCCCAGCCGCGCCCGCCCAATGCGGTGTTCTTGGGCTGGAAGCTCCAGGGGATGAACGCGGTGAATCCGCCGGTCTCTTCCTGCAGGCGGCGCACCACATCGAAATGGTTAACGCGCTGCTCAAAACTCTCACCCACGCCGAACATCATGGTCGCGGTGGTGCGCATGCCTAATTGATGAGCAGTCCGGTGCACGCTCACCCAGTCTTCGGTGTCGCACTTCAGGCGCGCAATGCGATGCCGCACCTCGTCGTCGAGAATCTCCGCGCCGCCGCCGGGAATCGAGTCCAGCCCCGCGTCGCGCAGGCGTGCAATGGTGGTGCGCAGGTCGAGGTTCGAGTACTCCGCGATCGCCAGCACTTCAGACGCCGACAAACAGTGCAGCCAGATCTGCGGGAAGCGCTGCTTGATGCCCGTGAACAGCCGCTCGAACCAGTCGATTTTGAGATCGGGATGGATGCCGCCCTGCATCAGCACGCCGGTGCCGCCCATCTCGAGAGTCTCGGCAATCTTCTCGTAGATCTTTTCGAAGTCGAGAATGTAGCCCTCGTCCGCGCGCGGGTCAGGCTTGCCGGCGCGCGGCAGCGGGCGGAAAAATGCGCAGAAGGTGCAGTACTCGGTGCAGAAGTTGGTGTAGTTGATGTTGCGATCGATGATGTAGGTGACCACGCCCTCGGGATGCAGCCGCCGGCGCACGGCATCCGCCTCAAACCCCAGACCGATCAGGTCGGGAGAGTGGAAGTAATCGAGGGCTTGCTCGCGCGAGATCGGCATACTTCGATTTTACAAGGAATAGCGATCAGAGATCAGAGGGGCCTATCGGCGGCGGAAAAGGAACAGCCCACGCGTCAGCAGTGGGCGGCCCTGTGTGCGTGCCAGATTCGACGCCGTCGAAACGCCGCTAAACAAAACGAAGAAATCCAGAAACGCCCTGAAGAAGCCTCTGGTTTTTTCGGAGCTCATCGGGGAAGAACCTCACAAATCGATACTTTCGCTCTGTCCGTCTATTGGATGGACGGCAGGCCCGCGCGGTTGCAAAATGGCGAGCGGCCCAACCGAGCCTGATTCCAATCGTTCAGGTCCCCACAAACGTGGCCTTGTCCTTATCCTTGCGCACTTTGGCGACGGGGAAAACCTGTCCGTGCATCACGATATAAACGCCAGGCGCGACGAGCCGTGCGGCGAGCAGGCTTTCCGTCAGATTTTGCAGGCCGTCGCTGGCTTCGAAGCCGAGGGGCGTCATGGCTCCGGTCAGGATGATGGGAACCTTGAGATCCGCGAAGGACTTCTCGAGGTAGCGGCCCGTCTCGACCATGGTGTCGGTGCCGTGGGAGATCACGATGGGCGCACCTTCCGCAAGCAGCCCGGCCACGCGCTCCCGGACTTCGGCGCGATCTTCGTCCGTCATCTCCAGGCTGTCTTTGTTCATCAGGTGGAAGGTGTGGACCTCGGCGTCGGGCAGGCGGAGCATGCGCAGATAGCGGTCCAGCTTGGCGGCGCGATTTTCGACGACGCCGCTCTGCTCGGAGTAGACCTTCTCGATGGTGCCGCCGGTCGAGATTAGGTAGATGCGCTGCATGGCCAGTCCCGCTCCCCATCGTGAACTAAAAGCAATACTCGGCTCAAAAGCTCGAGGCCGACGCCGACGTGGCCGACATGAAAAGAACAAACGAGGCAACTACGGAAGAAGAAGCGAGAACTGGCGTGGCGATGGACAGAATCCATCTACTGCCTCCGCGGGCCTGCCATGCGAAGACAGCTGAGGTAATCAAGAGAATATCGGCGAGAAAGAACAATGTTACGAGGAGCATTGGATGGTCTTGCCAGAACCCGAAGTCAGCAGCACTTCCAGAACCAGATAGCGCATGTCCGAGGATTGTGCAAACCCAAAACACCGCGCAGCCAACGGTTAACAGTATCCGTGCCCGGGTTAAGAAGTGGCTGTCTCGTGTCAGAAGACCCTCCTCGTCATACTCCGCATCTACGTAAATCCAACTCAGGACTGCGGCTATGCCACCCCCTAGCGAGAGCACCCAGAGCAAGAACAATGCGTACAAGTAAAAGAATGTTGATTCTCGCGACATTCGCTTTCTTCTTTCTGTGCAGCACTCTGGTCGCCTAATCCCGCCCCTAATCATTGCATAGTTTGGGGCCTTGGAAGGATTGTCGCCCCACTCGGAAATCACCTTTTACTCAGCCCCGCGATACCGCTTCTGATGCCAGACCCACGCCGTGCGAACGATGTCGTCGAGTTGCGTGTAACGCGGTTTCCATCCCAGCTCGCGCATGGCCTTCGCGGAGCTTGCCACCAGCACTGCCGGATCGCCCGGCCGCCGCGGATGAATCTCCGCCGGAATGGGGTGTCCTGTTACGCGCCGAGCCGACCCCAAAACGTCTCGTACGCTGAAACCCTGGCCGTTACCAAGGTTGTAGACGAGGGGGTCCTTCGGGCTCCCTTCGGCCACCAAGGCAGCCAGCGCCAGCAGGTGCGCGTCGGCCAAATCCGAGACGTGAATGTAGTCGCGAACGCAGGTTCCGTCGGGCGTCGGATAGTCGTCGCCGTAGATGCGGATCGAGGCGCGCCGCCCCAAAGCGACGTCGAGAATCAGGGGAATCAGATGGGTCTCCGGCTGGTGCGATTCGCCTCTGACAACGCCTTCGGGACCCTCCGCTGCGCCGGCCACATTGAAGTAGCGCAGTGAGGCATATTGCAGTCCGTGAATGCGGTTCAACCAGGTGAGCATCTCCTCCACGAGGAGCTTGGACTGCCCGTAGGGGTTGGTCGGCGCGAGGCGGGCATCTTCCTGAATCGGAATGGATTGCGGCTCGCCATAAACGGCTGCCGTGGAGGAGAAAACCAGCCGCCGCGGACCGCACGCGAGCATGGCCTCGAGCAGCGAGAGCGTCGCTGCCGTGTTGTTGCGAAAGTAGATTTCCGGGCGCTCCATCGACTCGCCGGCTTCAATGAGCGCGGCAAAGTGAAGGACCGCATCAAAGGGTGCATGATCATTGCGGGCGGTGGTAAAAATTTCCTCGAGGTGGGACCGGTCGCTCACCTCTCCCTCGATCAATTCCACGCCTGCCGGCAAAAGGTCGCGGCGTCCATGGCTCAGGTTGTCGTAAACAACGGCCTTATGGCCGTTTTCGCCCAAATATCCCGTAACGGTACTTCCGATGTATCCTGCACCGCCAGTAACCAAGATCTTCACAAAAAGACTGTCCTTTCCAAGACGGTTTAGGTTACTTTGAGTCTATAAGAGCAGTGCCTGACCGGGTGGTGATACCAGCCTCCCGGCGGTCATTGCCGATGCCGGTCATTGGCCCACGTGGGATGCAAGTGTACGGCGTTATAGTATTCGGAACGTGGCGAACCGGAACCCCTGATTCTGTGCTTCGGAATCATCACTTTTGCCTGAGGCGAGAGCGCGATTCCGTAGCAATTGCCTTGGATATGTGTTGAAGGAGTTGTATGTCCGAAGGCGGACCAGCGGGTAGTTCCGGCGGCAAGCTTTATACGGTGGAAATTCGCCGGGGTTGCTGGTTATGGTTCTACTGCCCAATCGGGTCATCGGCTGAGACCATTGGGCTATCGGAGAGCACTTCTAGCAAACGTATAATGGATTCTCCTCCTTCCTCTGCTTGCAATTTCAGATGGATTGATCGGCAGGGTTTGGCTTTAAGAATTAGGAAAAACAAAAGACGCCGGGTAACTGTGAACCGGGACCTCAAACGGCACGGAAGTTTTTGACGTCATATTTCATCGGCGGAAGCGCTCTCCGCACGGCTCGGTGGACTTGCCACAACCTCAATGAGCGTAGTTCGGGTTTCCTGGCGAAGGTTCGCCACAGTTCTTGCCGATAGTTTGTGAGAAGGATTTCGATTTTGCGCCGCTGGCAGCGGCCCCAAGCGAGGATTGAAACATGTCGATGAAATATACCGCTGGACAGATGAACTTTGGCCTGCTCCCCGAGCCGGAGGGAAGGTCTCTTTCATTTGTCATCAGCTCAAGTCTGAACATGGCGATTCTTATTACCATTTTGCTCGCGGGCCTGATGGCGAAGCACGTGATTCAGCAGCACTACGAGATGACGGAGCTCATTATTCCCGCCACTCCGCCGCCTCCGGAGCACATCAAGCAGCCACCGCCGCCCAAGATTCCGCCTCCGCCGGAGCCGCCCAAGGTAGAGTTGCAGCCCCGCCAGATTGTGATGCCCAAGCCCAAGCCGGAGCCGAAGCCCGTCCAGATGGAGGCCAAGGTGAACATGCCGGCCATACAGGCCAAGCCGCAGATCATTCTTGCGCCGCAGCCTCATGCTGCGCTCACCGCCGCCATGCCTGCGCAGAACAACAATAGCAAGCCCTCCACCGCGCCCGTGCATCTGGGCGAAACCTTCGGCGTCACGCCGAATCCCAATGCGACGCGTCCGGCGACCGTGTCTGCCATCGGCAATCCCTATGGCGGCATGAACGGTCCCGCGGTCGCGCCTCATGGCGTGGTCGGATCGACGGGTATCGGGAACGGAACCAAGTCCGGCTCCAATTACGGCACTCCGGGCAAAGTCGCTTCGGCCGGCATTCCGGGCGCCAGCGGCCATTCGAACACGGGATCGAACTACGGCCATGTGGGTTCGGCCGGAATCCCCACCAACACGCAGGTTGCAGCCGCTCCCAAACAGGCCGTGGAACCGGTGGCGACCAATCTTGAAGTGCTCTCCAAGCCGCCGGTGCAGTACACGGCGGAGGCACGGCAGTTGAAAGTCGAGGGCGATGTGGTTCTGCGCGTTACATTCCTTGCTTCAGGCCAGGTTGTAGTGCAGGGCGTCGTCCGCGGACTGGGCCACGGACTTGATGAAGAAGCGCGCCGCGTCGCGCAGCAAATTCGTTTCCGTCCGGCAACGCGGGACGGTCGGGCCGTAGACATCACCACCACCATTACCATTACGTTCCAGTTGGCGTAGCATCAAATATGTCGGATTCACATGGCCCGTGCTCAGCCTTGACGCACCGTAAGGCGCGCTAGGAAAGACGAAAGCCAGGAAGTATTTCACCAGGAGTTTCACATGACGTTTCGAAAGATCCCCATCGCTCTGCTGATCTTCAGCCTCGGAGTAGGCTGCGCGTACGCAAAGAAGCAACCCAAGTACGAGCAGGCCCGCCAACTCACCACTGAGCAGGCTGCGCTGGTCCAGAGAGCCATCGCTCAAGAGAAGGTGCTGATCAAGAACATCCAGCAGCGCACGCCGCTTGTGGAGACCTACATTCAGGACACCAAGCCGGACGTGAAGCTCTACGAGGTTCCCATCGCGGACCACTACATGCTCAGCCGCGTGGACTTCAGCAAAGGCTTTTTCGACAAGACGTACACGCCGAAGACGCAGCAGGCGGCCAAGCATGGCTTCTTCAAAGGTTCCCACGATGCCATCACGGGCCTGACCAAGGCGCTGCACCTGGATACGCAATTCACGTATTCCGACACCGGCTTCATGCAGATGATGTTCCTCGATCCCACCGGCTTCGACCAGCAGCACTACAGCTTCAGCTTTGTGCGCCGCGAGTTTCTGGGCACGGTGCGCACCTGGGTCTTCGACGTGCATCCCAAGGCCGAAGTCAAAGGCATGGGTCGCTTCTACGGGCGCATCTGGATCGAGGATGACGGCGGCAACGTGGTGCGCTTCAACGGCACCTACACCGGCCCCACCGACGAGGATTCCTCCAAGCACTATTTCCACTTCGACAGCTGGCGCATGAACGTGCAGCCCGGCATCTGGCTGCCCGTGGCCGTCTATGTTGAAGAAACCCAGCGCACCGAGGCCGATAAGTCCGTGGGCCTGAAGGCGCAGACGCACTTCTGGGGCTACTCGCTCAAGCTGCCTACCCGCGACAGCGAAAACGTGAGCGTGAAGGTCGACGACGCGGTGGACAAGAGCGAAGACTCCGCGGACGTAAGCCCGCTCCAGGCCTCGCGCATGTGGATCACGCAGGCTGAGAACAATGTGATTGACCGTCTGGTCGAAGCTGGCCTGGTGGCGCCTTTTGATGCCGGCGGCTATGAAGACAAGGTTCTGGGCCAGATCGTCATCAATCTGGTAGTGCCCAACAATCTGGCCTTCACTGACCAGATTCATTGCCGCGTGCTTCTCACCGACACCGTTGAAGCCACGACAGTCGGAAACACCATTCTCATCAGCAAGGGGCTCATCGACAGCCTGCCCAGCGAGGAAGCGATTGCCTCGGTGATCGCCATGGAACTGGCGCACATCGCCATGGGCCACCACATCGATACCCGCTACGCCTTCAACGACCGTCTGCTCTTCCCGGATGAGTCGACCTTCCAGCGCATCAACATGAACCACACCGATGTGGACAATGGAACCGCCGCGAAGCAGGCCATGATTTATCTGCAAGCCTCCATGTACAAGGACAAGCTGCCCAGCGCGGGCTTGTTCTATGAACAGCTCGCGGATCGTGCCAAGGTGCTCAAGGCGCTGAACTCGCCCCGTCTGGGTGATTCACTGCTGAAAGCCGACGGCACGCCATGGTTGGGCGATCTAACCCACATGGCGCCCAAGATCAACTGGGACGATCTGTCGCAGACCGCGGCCCTGCCTCTGGGAAGCTGGCTGAAGACGGATCCGTGGGACGACAAGGTGCACATGCTGAACGCCAAGCGTTTCGCACCCATGAACGCCCGCGACAAGATGCCGTTCGAAGTCACGCCGATCTTCTACAAGCTGGAGCGCTATGACGAGGCAGCTGTCGCGCCGCCAGCCCCGGCAGCAGCACCGGCCCCGGCCAGCAGTGACCAACCGGTGGCAGCGCCTGACAATACTCCGTCGGCCCAGCCGCCGGCACAGCCCCCGGCGCCACCCCAGAGCGGAGCTGCACCGCCGCCTGGTCAGCAACCGGCACCTACCGCAGCACAAAACCCGCAGTCATAATACAATGAACTTTCCGAGCCCGGCGAAGTGCATCTAAGTCAGTTAGGCACTTTGCCAGGCTCGTAGCGTGAGTCAGATCGGTCTCCCCCCCGTTCGACGACTCACAGGAAGTGGATTTGCGTTGTGCTCATGAAACGTTGGACCTTAGCGCTTTTTTGCGTCGCGTTTTCTTTCGCAGCAATCGTTTCCGCACATAGCCAGGTAGTGCCTGCTGCGACGTCGCGTGTGCTCAACGTCCGCGTCGGCGCGTTTGCCTCGGCCTTTCAACCCGATTACTTTGGCACCGGAGAAGCATACACCGCGCCCAATCGCATGTATGGCGCGGGCGCCTATGTGGATGCGCACTTCACCCGCTGGATACAGCCTGAACTCGAGGTCCGTTTTAACGACTTCAATGAGTATCCTGAATTCGGCCAGACCATCAACCAATCTGAAAACACCTATTCGATCGGCGACCGCGTCCCCATCAAGACCTTTCGCAACTTCACGCCCTACGGCAAGTTTCTGGTTGGCATTGGCAACGGCGACTTCCTCACCGGAAACGCACTTGTGTTCACCTACGGAGGCGGCGTCGATTACCGGCTGAACCGGAAATTCACCATTCGCTGCGCCGACTTCGAATACCAGCAGTGGAAAATAAACTCGGCCCTCACCATCTATCCCTATGGCCTCAGCGCCGGCTTGAGCTACAGGATCTTCTAGAAACAGGGACCAAGGGAAACAGGGACCAAGGGACTGAGACTACAAGGATCATGGATTGAAACGGCGGTTCCTTCGCGGAACCGCCGTTGGTGTTTTCGGAACTCTTTTCTCTGTTCCCTTGCTCCCTGCCTTACGGCGCAACGTGCAGTGGCGTAGCCCTCGCCGTCGGCATGGCCACGTGCAACATTCCGGCCACCGTCGGCGCAATCTGGCGCATATCCACCACGCCCAGATCGCGATGGTGCGCGATGCCGGCGCCCACTGCGAAGAAGGACGCGCGCATCTCCGGAAACTCCGGAGAGAATCCGTGCGACCCGCGCGGGCCGGCAATGGGTGTGATCAGGCTGCCGCTAAGCGCGTTGCCCGCGTAGTAGCCGGGTTGGAACACCACCAGAAATGCCGCGTCGGGGAATGCGCCCCGCTTGTGGATGGCCTCGCGATCGAGAACCTCCTTGATTCCGTTCGCGGGGTCCGCTGCCAGCTTCATCAGCATGTCGTGAACCTGCTGCTCGGTCGCATGGTCGTTCGGATCGTGCAGCATGATGGCCGCCATGCCGCCCGCCATCCACGGCTCGGCCTTCCACGCACTGATCTCCGGCGCTTTGGTCACGGGATTCAACGTGCCCTGCGCCAACCCTGCCTGGATAAATGGAACCGCCAGGTTGATGTTGTGCGTAATGTTCATGAACCCGTGATCGGAGACGATGACCACGATGGCGGATGGATTGATTGCGAACTCCTGCCGCGCCAGCCGTGCGATCATGCCGTCGATCGCTTCGAGATCTGCGCAGGCTTCGGGGCTGAAGGGTCCATGCGCGTGCTGGGCATCGTCCAGCGAGCTCAGGTGCAATGTCATGAATCCAGGTTTGAACCTGCGCAGAATCTCCAGAGCGTAGCGCGTCTTCGTTTCGTCGCCGCCGATGCTGGTGTCGTTGCCGTTCATGTACGGACCGGCCGCCGCCTCAAGTTGCTCCAGCAGCGTGCTGGGCCGCGCCAGCGCCGCCATCAGCATGCGGTCCTGCGGATCCGCTGAGTTCGAAACATTTCTATCGCGCCAGTATTCGGGAATCAGATAATCCACGTCCGTAGCTCCCACGCTCACTGGCCAACCCACGCTGGCCGTGCGCAGGCCGGCCATGTGCGCCGCCCGCCACAGCGTCGGCGCGTGAATCCCCGCAGCATACCAGTTCCACGCGCCGCCGAATTTCTGCAAAGGATCGAATTCCTGATTATTCGTGATGCCATGTTGGTCAGGCCATACGCCGGTGAGCAGCGTGGTGTGGCTCGGGTAGGTGATGGTCGGCCAGATGCCCACCACGCCCTCCGCGTAGGTGCCATCGCGCAGCAGCGAGCGCAGGTAAGGAATCTTCATGCCGTGCGCGTCGGCTTGGGTGATGTATTCAGGCTTGAGCCCGTCAATCGAGATCATCAGTACTGGTGCGGCATGCGCGACCGCTGCGAGCGCAAAAATCGATGCAATAACGAAGCAGAAAAAAACGGAAGAACGGCGAACGACGGCCTTCATGCAGAGTGCTCCTCAAGAGATTTTGCTGGGTTCAAACGGGCCGGCCGCAACTCTCGGCGCACAAGCGAACGGAATTCCGTCTGCGGGGAAGTATACAGAAGCGAGCTCACAGTTCGTAGTTCACAGAGTGAAGGGAAAACAGAAGGGCTGCTCCGAAGAGCAGCCCTTTCTGACCACTGATCACTGACGACTGTTTCTACGCCGGCGAGGGCGAACCCTCCGGAATGCTTCCGGTGCCACCGCGGCTCTCGGGTTTGAGCACTTGCTGTGGCGTGCCGTCGGAGTCGCCTGGCCCAGCCAGGTTGGAGCGCAACGCAGGCAATTCCTTGCCTTCGATCAGCAGCTTCAACTCCTCAGCGTCGATGGTCTCGCGCTCCAGCAACGCCGCCGCAATGCGATGCATGGCGTCCGGGTTCGCTTCGAGAATCGTGTGCGCTGACTGATACGCTTCGTCGATCAGGCGCCGCACTTCCAGATCGATCTGCCGCGCCGTCTCTTCGCTGAAGTCCCGGTGTTGCGCGATCTCGCGGCCCAGGAAGATCTGCTCTTCCTTCTTGCCGAAGGTCAGTGGTCCCAGGCGGCTCATGCCGTACTCGCACACCATGGCGCGCGCCAATTCGGTGGCGCGCTCAATGTCGTTGCCCGCGCCCGTCGACATCTGCTTCAGGAAGATCTCTTCGGCCACGCGCCCGCCGTACATCATGGCCAGCCGCGTTTCCAGATACTCTCGCGTGTAGTTGTGCCGGTCGTCGGGCAGATGCACAGTGACGCCCAGTGCCATGCCGCGGGGAATGATCGTGACCTTGTGCACCGGGTCGGAGTGTTCGCGCTTCGACGACACCAACGCGTGACCGGCCTCGTGATACGCCGTTACGCGCTTCTCCTCGTCGCTCAAAAGCATCGACTTGCGCTCGGCGCCCATCAGCACCTTGTCTTTGGCCAGCTCGAAGTCGTACATGGTCACTTGCTTGCGGTTCAGGCGCGCGGCATTCAGCGCCGCCTCGTTCACCATGTTGGCAAGATCAGCGCCACTGAAGCCCGGCGTTCCGCGGGCGAGCACGTTCAAATTCGTATCGTCCGATACCGGAACTTTCTTGATGTGGACCTTGAGCACTTCCTCGCGCCCGCGTATGTCAGGCAGCCCCACCACCACGCGGCGGTCGAAGCGGCCGGGGCGCAGCAGCGCGGGATCAAGCACGTCGGGTCGGTTGGTGGCTGCCACCAGGATCACGCCGTCATTCGACTCGAAGCCGTCCATCTCCACGAGCAACTGGTTCAGCGTCTGCTCGCGCTCGTCGTGTCCGCCGCCCAGGCCGGCGCCTCTGTGCCGGCCGACCGCGTCGATTTCATCGATGAAGATGATGCAGGGCGCATTCTTCTTGCCCTGCTCAAACAGGTCGCGCACGCGGCTCGCGCCCACGCCCACGAACATCTCCACAAAGTCCGAACCGGAAATGGAGAAGAAAGGAACATTGGCTTCGCCGGCTACGGCCCTCGCCAGCAGCGTCTTGCCGGTGCCCGGAGGCCCGACGAGCAGCACGCCCTTGGGAATGCGCCCGCCCAGCTTCTGAAACTTCTGCGGCTCGCGCAGGTACTCGATGATCTCTTTCAGCTCTTCCTTGGCTTCATCCACGCCGGCCACGTCCTTGAACGTGACCTTCTTCTGCTGCATCGAGAGCAGGCGCGCGCGGCTCTTGCCAAACGAAAGCGCCTTATTGCCGCCCGACTGCATCTGGCGCAGCATGAAGAACCACACCAGGATGATCAGAATGAACGGGCCCACGTTGATCAGCAGGGGAAGCAGGAAGTTGTTCTGTTCCGGCTTAACCGTGAAGTTGACCTTGTGGCTGGGGTCCAGCATCGCCTTCTGCAGGTCTTCGTAGTTGGCCGGCAGAATGGTGTGGAACTCGTCTTTGGGCGAGGTCTTGAGGTGGCCTTTTAGCTCGTTGCCCTGGATGGTGGCGTCCTGCACCTGGTTGTTCTGCACCTTGTCGTAGAGATCGGAGTAGGAATACTCCACCTCTTTACCCATATTTGCGCTTCTCTGCACGATGGCCCACAGCATCATCAGGCAGATGGCAATAAACACCCAGAACATGATCGTTTTAACGCTTGAATTCACCAACCACTCCTTTTCGCGGCGAAGGAGATGCCGTTCCCGCGACCCCCGTCATTCGTCTCTGGCAATGCCGCTTGTCTCTTAGACGCCTCAGCGCCTGTCAAAGTGGCAAGAAGTACACAATTCCCGCAGGCGCACACCAACTGAACGCCGCCCCCGGGAGCAGTAAGCAAATTGTACTCCCTGGCCGGAAAAACCGGCAGCAAATCCAATGCCGCAAAAGGGGTAGAACCCCGCGCATCACTGTTACTTTGAGCGCGTAAGCGGCATGACTTCAGAGCCTTCCGTCGTCGTCTCTATGACCGTAATCGCAAGACCGGGCTCAGGCTCCAGATCCATGCCTTTCATCCAAACCACCTGCCCGCCGATTTCCAGCACCGGCCAAACTGCCCGCTCGGTTCCAGTAACATGCTTGCGTTCCAATACTTCCTTCACTTTGCGCAGCCCGCTGGAGTGGCGCAGCCGCACCCGGTCGCCGGGTTTCCAGTTGCGCAGAGTGGCCGTACGCTGCAAGTCGTCACCGCCAACCTTAATTTTTTCAGCGACTTGTGGACCCGAGAGCTCAATGCGGAGACGCACTCCGAACTCCGGCGCGTCGATCGAGCCGGGAATGGTCACGGTATACCGCGACTCCTGCGCTCCCGCGCCGTTCCCCTTTGCGGCGGCTTCAGGAGCCAGAGAGAGTCTAAGCTCCCGCGCGGTCCGTTCTGCACACAAACCCTGCGGCAACGCCAGCCTTTGCCCGGCCCGGCCACTGAGCGCCAGGGATCGCACCGCTTCCGTTGCGACAAAGTCGAGTGCGCCGCCCAACTGCTCCGCTGCATAGCGCACCAACCGCCGTTGTAGCGCTGGCGCGAGCGCCGCCAGACGGCCCACTTCAATTGCCAGGCCCTCACTTGCCGCCCGGCCGCCGCCCCGCGCTGGCCGTCCCGGCAAAATCAGTTGCGGGGCGAGACGGGCCAATTCCGCCTGCCACCATGCCTCCTCGTCGTGCGCCAGTTCTGCCATCTGCGCCAGATGCTCGCGCAGCCGCGGATTCCAGCCCTCGAGCAGCGGCAGCAGCTCGTGCCGGATGCGGTTGCGCGTGAAAGTCAGATGTCGATTGGTCGAGTCCTCGCGCCAGTCCTGCCCCAGCCCGCGCAAATACGCCTCGATCACCGCGCGCGTGACGCCCAGCAACGGCCGCACTATCAGGCCCGCGCCCTTCGAGCCTTCGAGCTTTGGGCTGATTCCAGCTAAACCCTCGGTCCACGCGCCCCGCAGGAACTTGGCCAGCACCGTCTCTGCCTGGTCGTCGAGCGTATGCGCCGTCGCCACTGCATCAAGCACCACCGTGTGGGGCGCCATAGCATTGACCAGCTCTTGGGACAAGAGCGTGCGGAACCAGGAGTAACGCAGCCGCCGCGCAGCTTCCTCAATCGTCTCCGCCGGTTTGCCCAATTTCGCGTCGGCTCGCGCTTCGGCAGCCGCGTCCACGCGCGCCTCGTGAAACGGCACGCCCAGCCTTGCCGCCAGCGCCCGGCAGAATTCCAGATCCCCGTCGGCTTCCTCGCCGCGAAGACCGTGGTGCAGGTGCGCGGCATGCAGCACCAGGCCCAGCTCCTGGCGTCGTGCCGCCAGCGCGCGCAGCAGCGCCACCGAATCCGCGCCGCCGGAGAGCGCCACCGCCAGCCGCATGCCGGGCTTCAGCAGCGCGGTGTCGAGTGGCAGGCCCCGAACGGGATTGGGCGCAGCTTTCGACTTGGGAAGGCGAGCCACGAAAGGATGATAGCGCGCCAGCGCCGATCCGCCAGACTTCCGGCCATTCGGGCGTCCAGCGACTTTCTTTCAGGATTCGTGTTCGAATCTTTACTCACGCGCAGCAGGGACCCCGCATCGAAGCGCCCATACGGAACGCCGGAAAACATGGAAAGCCACGGAAGAGGTTTGGAACTCCAGAGCCTTAAAAAGCGGATACGGGCCGCCGCGGCCGTCCTCTGCGTTGTTGCGGCGACGGCGGGGCTGGCCGGTTGCGAACTCTACAACAGCCTCACAGGCACTGGCGGCACCACCAGTTCCACGCCCGGCTTCACGACCACCGTGGTCATTGGCGATTCACTCAGTGCCGGATTCCAGAACGGCTCTTTGCTTGACTCGCAGCAGCCCAATGGGTGGGCCAGCCTGGTGGCGAAACAGGCAAACTTTTCGCTGGCTTTGCCTCTCATTGCCTCACCTGGCGTCCCGGCAGTGCTGCAACTCGTCAGCCTGGGGCCGCCCCCTGTGATTCAGCAGGCATCCGGCATCAGCATTGGCCGCAGCGATCCGCTCACCCAACCGTACGACCTCGCCGTTCCCGGCCACCTTCTGAACGACGTGATCAATACCGCGCCGGTGCTCGTGCCGACTTCGGACGAAGAGCTCATTACGGATCTGGTGCTTGGCTTCCCGCTCGGTGATACCAGGAGCCAGATGAATAAAGCCATCGAGCTCAATCCCACCGCGATTTTTGTCTGGGCTGGAAACGACGATGCCTTGCAGGCCGACGAAAGCGGGAGCCCGAGTTCCATGACCCCGGCTGCCACTTTTACCCAGGAATTTACGCAACTGCTGGGCACCCTTCACTCTCAAACCAAAGCGACGCTCATTGTCGCCAACATTCCTGACGTGACGGAAATTCCGTATCTCACGCCGGCGGCCACCGTCATCGCCACGGTAGCAACGGAGACCGGGCTCCCGCAGGCGCAGGTTGCCGCGGACCTCGGCATCGCCAACGGAGACTTTGTCAATGCCACCGGCGAGAGCGAAGTCGAAACCGCCATCACCCAGATCCAGCACGGCCAGACGCCCACCCCGCTCACCGACTCCGGTTTTTTGACCGCGTCGGAGATCACCCAGGTCCAGACGACAATTAACCAATACAACTCTGCGATCAGCCAGCAGGTCGCCGCCGTCGGCGGCATCCTCGTCGACATTCACTCGTACTTCCAGACATTGCAAAGCGGCATCACCATCAACAACTACCACGCGACCACAGGATTTCTCGGCGGCCTGTTCAGCCTGGATGGCGTGCACCCGACCAATACCGGCTATGCGCTCATCGCGAACCAAATCATTGACGCGTTGAATTCCAGCACGAAGACCACCATCGCCGAGGTCAATATTTCAGCCGTCGCAGCCGCAGACCCGCTGTTCGGCCTCAATGTGTCCCCGGGCGAAGCCGTCGGGATTCCGCTGATCGCCGCACGCCGCATAGACGCGCTGATCAGGGGCTGCAAACAGGGCTGCCGCTGAAAAGCGGATGGCCCGCCGATCTTGCGCCCGCTTTCCACAGTCCGCGGCGGCATATCTCCTATACTGACCCTTATGTTGACGACCCGCGCAGCAACAACAGCCGATTCCGCTCTCATCTCTGCGCATCGCAGGGCAATGTTCGCAGAG
This sequence comes from uncultured Acidobacteriota bacterium, assembly GCA_963786565.1. GTDB lineage: Bacteria > Acidobacteriota > Terriglobia > Terriglobales > Acidobacteriaceae > Telmatobacter. The sequence goes on from CAWAZR010000004.1 coordinate 252,021, forward strand.
GTCCACCCACTCGACGAATCCCTTATGACTGCGCTCGAGCGCCGCTCCGCCAGTTGGACAGAGCGCATGATCCGCGAAGGCAAATACTACGGATGGATCACGACGGACGGCGATCGGCCCGTGGCCTCGGCCGGCCTTTTGATTCTCGACTGGCCGCCCCATCCCTTCGATCCTGAGGGCGAGCTGCGCGGCTATCTGCTCAACGTGTACGTGGAACCGGAATTCCGGAAGCGCGGGCTGGCGCACGAACTGGTCGAGCGGTGCATGGCTGAAGCGCGCCGGCGCGGCATTCGCGTGGTCACGCTGCACAGTTCGCAGGCAGGACGGCCGATTTATGAGCGCTTAGGCTTTCACCCGACCAACGAGATGATGCACACGGAACCGGCTGAAAACTGAGAGCTTGCCGTTGTATACTCGCAGAGCCATGCAAGTCTTTGTCATACTTCCTGCCGCGGGACTGGGTACCCGCATGGCGGGTCCGCAGCCCAATCCGCAGCCTAAGCAGTTTCTCGCCCTCGATGGCGTGCCCATCCTCATTCACTCGTTGCGCGCCTTTGCCGCTGCGCCGCGCGTCACCTCGATTTACGTGGCCGTGCGCAAGCCGGAGATGGAGCGCGCCGAGGCACAAGTAGTCGAGTACGGTTTTGCCGGCCGCGTGCAGGTTGTGGAGGGCGGCGAAAAGCGCCAGGAATCCGTGGCCAACGCGCTCAAAGTCCTGCCCGCCGAAGCGGACGACATCGTGCTCGTCCACGACGCCGTGCGCCCGCTCATTGACGTGGCCACTATCGAGCGCACTATCGACGCGGTAGCCGAGAATGGCGCGGCCATTGTCGGCATGCCCGCAACTGACACCATCAAGCAGGTGGAACGCACAGCGCATGGCGCGCTGATCACTGCGACCATTCCGCGCGAGTTCGTGGTACAGGCGCAGACGCCGCAGGGCTTCCGCTACGGCCTGCTGCAACGCGCCTTTTCCGAGGCTGACGCGGATGGCTTTGTTGGCACCGACGAGGCCTCGCTGCTGGAGCGCGCCGGAATTCCCGTAGCCGTAGTGCACGGTTCTCAGGTTAATCTGAAGATTACGCAGCCCGGCGACCTGGAGCTGGCCGAGTTCTATCTGAAGCAGCGGAGTTCGCGGAGTTAACGACGATCCGGGAACGCCGCACCGCCGTGGCGACGCCGGAAACTAAATTACAGTGACTCACGCAGGCTAACGAACATGGGAAAGACGGACATACGCATCGGTTTTGGCTATGACTCGCATGAGTTCAAGCCCGGCGTGCCGCTGCGCATTGGCGGCATGACGCTGCACCACCCCGAGGGCCTGGCCGGCCACTCCGATGGCGACGTGCTCCTCCACGCCATCACGGACGCGTTGCTCGGCGCCGTCGCCGCCGGCGATATCGGCAGCTTCTTCCCGCCCGGCGATCCGCGCTGGAAAGACGCTGACTCCGCTATCTTTCTCAATCTCGCGCTCGAAGAGTTGCAGCACGCGGGCTATCGCGTTGCCAATGTCGACACCACGCTGGTTTTGGCCGCGCCAAAAATCTCGCCCATCGCCGCCGATATGTGTTCTCGCGTCGCCGACCTGCTCGGCATCGAAATGGACCGGGTGAGCATCAAGGCCAAAACTCCTGAGGGCCTCGACCTCGATCACGTGGCCCAGTGCCACGCCGTCGTGCTGGTGGAGCGCGTCCAGGAACCCGAAGAGCTGAAGAGGATGGAAGCGGTGATCGAGACCCAGCGCCAGCTCGAAGACGTAGTCGAAGATCTGCTCTCGTCAGTCCACGGCGTGCCCAAGAAACGGGTCGTCAGCCCCGTCTACGACACAGAAGACATCACCTAGCGTCCTGTTCTCAAGGTTCGCATCGAAAACACTCTGTCATCCTGAGCGACGTTTAGCCCGTGTCTGGGCCAAACGGAGTCGAACGCCTGCCCTGAGCGGAGACTGCGAAGCGATCGCAGTCGAATGGGAACCTGCATTTGAGGCCTTCGGCTCAGGCTACAAACTTGGGGGCTACGGTCTGCTCGCGCTATTGGGATGCACGCATCTATAAGCGCAGTTTTTCATTGCAGATTCTGAGGTTTGGCGGTACCTTGGCAGCAAAGTTTTCATTCCACTCCGGAGCGCTCACTATGAACTTTCTGGCGATCATTCTGCAAGATACGCTGCAAAATCCGTCCGATGCCATGCAGCAGTCGGTGCGGCACGCAATGATGATGATGATTCCCATCTTTATGGTTTTGGGCATCATCGCCTTGGCGATCATCCTCATCCCCTTCTGGTTCATCTGCAAGAAGGCGGGAATGTCGCCCTGGCTTACGCTGTTGAACATCATTCCGCTGGGTAATCTGGTGCTAATTTACGTGCTGGCCTTTGCCGAGTGGAAAGTGGTTCCGGTCGCGCAGCTTGCGCCGTATCCCGGCGAGTATCCGCCTCTTCCGCCGCAATATCCGCCCGCTCCGCCCACCGCCTGAGGCGCGGCCCTCCTCTCGCAGGGCGCCTCTTCATGCTTGCGCACGCATCCGGCGCGCTTGTACGATGAAGCCGCGCGAAACTGCGGACATTCGGGGGTGAACGATGGGCGAATTGCTTCAACCGTGGCACCTGATGTTGATCGGCGGCTTTTTTGTTTTTCCAACCATTGTCATCGGCGTCATCCCATTCTGGTTCATTTGCAAAAAGGCCGGATTTTCGCCGTTTCTCTCTTTGTTGAATCTCATCCCTTTCTGTGTGGGTACGCTGGTGCTGGTCTATTTTCTGGCTTTCTCACCTTGGAAGGCCACCGGCGAGCCGCATTCTGCCGGTTCGCCGCGGTCCTGAGACGCGCGCGCACCACAGTGCGATAGCATCGTGAATGAAAGCCATCGTCACGATGACCGATTCCGCTGCCCCAGTTTCCGCGCGTCCGCGCGTCCGATTTGCGCCCTCGCCGACCGGTTTTCTTCACGTCGGCAGCGCGCGCACGTTTATCTTCAACTGGCTCTATGCCCGCCACAACAGCGGGACAATGATCTTGCGTCTTGACGACACCGACGTCGATCGCAACACCGACGCCAGTGTGCAGTCCATATTCGAAGGACTGCGCTGGTTGGGCCTCGACTGGGACGAAGAGTACAAGCAATCCGAACGCCTTGAACTTCACCGGGCTGCAGCCTTCCAAATCCAGGGAAAAAACCTCGCCTATCGCGACTTCACCCCCGCCCACGCGACAGACGACGAAAACTCCTCCGCCCAGTATTCCTCTCAGTCCGCATGGCTCTGCAATCCCGGCATGCGCGAAATGAGCCGTGAGGAGAGCGACCGCCGCGCCGCAGCAGGTGAGTCGTTCGCGCTCCGTTATCGTGTCCCGCGCGGCGAAGGCCGCATCGTACATTTTGTCGACGGCGTCTATGGCGCGCAATCCCGGCCCGCCGACGAGGTCGAAGACTTCGCTCTGCTTCGCTCAGACGGCATGCCGACGTATCATCTTGCTTCGTGCGTCGACGATGCCGATCTCCGCATCAGCCACATCATTCGCGGTCAGGATCATCTGACCAACACCTTCAAACACGTGCTGATCTTTGAGGCGCTCGGAGGCTCGACGCCGCAGTTCGCGCATCTCCCGCTGCTGGTAGCTCCCGACGGCACCAAGCTCTCGAAGCGCAAGCACGGCCCGGTCGTCAGCGTCACCACCTATCGCGATGCCGGCTTTTTGCCGCAGGCATTCGTCAATTTCCTCTGCCTGCTGGGCTGGTCGCCCAAGAACGATCGCGATTTTCTAACCGTCGATGAGATTCGTGACCTGTTCACGCTTGAAGGCGTCAACCGCTCCAACGCCGTTGTGAATTTCACTGAAGAAGACCCATTCGATCCCAAAGCCGTCTGGCTCAACTCCGAGCACATTCGCGCGCTGCCCGTCGACGAGCTAAGCCGCTGCCTCACGCCGTTCTTCGCCCAGGCAGGATTCCATCCAAAACCTGGAAAACTGGAAGTTGTTACGCCGCTCATCCGCGAGCGCATCAAGCTGCTGCGCGATGCCGTCTCCGCCGCCGACTTTTTCTTCCTCGACCAGCTCGCCCCCTACGATCCCGCGGAGCTGATCCCGCCCAAGGGCGGCGATGCGGCCATGGCCCTGCGCGTTCTCCAAACCGCGCAGCAGGTCCTTGCCACAGTTGCGTTCGATCACGATTCGCTGGATGCTGCTTTGCGTTCTGCTGCAAATCAACTTGGTCTAAAGGCTGGGCAGGCCTTTCAGCCCATCCGTGTCGCCGTGTGCGGACGCAAGAACGCCCCGCCACTCTTTGAAACTCTGATAGTCCTCGGCCGCGAAGTCTGTCTCGCCCGCATCCGCCAGGCCGAACAACACCTGCAATCGCTCGTTTGAGCAAAAGATTTATCGTGGAATCAGAACCTTAATTGAGGGTGTCGGGTTAATTTGTAGATTGTTTTGAGTTACGGGATGGGAGTTATATATTTGGGATGTATATGTTGGTAAGTAATGTTGTAGAAGTGTGGTAGTGCTGCTATATAAGTGTGCTGTTGTGATTTGGAGGTAATCGCATGAATCAAACTCTGGCATGCGCGCTGTGCTTTTCCGCTGTTCCTGTGGGGATTTGAGCTTTCACCTCGGCATGGGACTTGCTCTGATGATCGGAACGTGGTTCTGGTATGCAACCTCTGGGCTGCGTGCGGCTCTTTTTCGTCCTCGTCTTGCACGTATTTTGCGCACTGCTCGCCTTCGCATCGGCAGCCTCGCTCTCGTTGTGTTCGAGTTGACTCGCTCACTGGCGTAATTGGCTCGCTTGCGTGCTTGGCCCGGCTCGCTGCTGTTGTGGGCGCATCCGGGCTCTCGGGATAGGTATGGGCTGGCAGCCTCGTGGAGAGGCTACGCCTGGTGGGCGACTATTGATCCACGGATATAACCGCGAACTTGATCTGTTTTTGCGGGAGGGCTGGTGCTCTGCGTCCTGGTCGCAGTTGTGGGGAACGTGTGTTACGCGTCAACTGGCGCTGGTTGGTCGTCGCACTTACTTCCTGGGAGTGTTCCGTCTTACCAAGTGGGGAGAAAACTATGATGTGAACGTCGCTGTTGCGTCCCTCTATTCCTGATATTGCCGTGTTCGCAAGGGCGACAAATGGATCGTCGTACTGGCGTAGCGCTGACTGCTGCGACCAATGTCGGCACGGGATTGAGAGAGAGGCGCAAAGGAACGCCGCCATGGATCGCGGCATCGACAGATTCCCGTAACGCGAGGGTCTATGGAATCTACGAGGATGCCAGGGATGTGATCTCGACACTACGCGCATACTGGGATATGCAGTCATAAGGCGCGAGCGCCACAACGAATGACCTGTCGATATCTGCGGACAGACTCCCATGCGCATTATTTATAGAACCTATCTAGATGACACAGACAACTGGGAGCATATCTCCGGGTACTTCGACTACATCTGGTGTTATGAAGAAATAAGAAAAGAGAAGAAACAGAGAGATAGCAGACAAGGTGTACGTAGACGGACAGCTGAAGATTTATCGAGTGAGAAAACAGAGGTAATCGGAACCGCAGTAAGGAATCCCGAGCAATGAACGAAGTAAACGCAGCCATGAGCCAGTCGAATCCGGAAAGCCCCGAAGCCCGCACCCCCACCAACTTCCTCAGCGAAATCATCGCCGAAGATGTGCGCACCCAGAAATTCGGCGACGCCCAGATCCAGACCCGCTTTCCGCCCGAGCCCAACGGCTATCTGCACATCGGCCACGCTAAGGCCATCTGCATTGACTTCGGCCTCGCCGACGAGTTCGGCGGCAAGACCAATCTGCGCTTCGACGACACTAATCCCGAGAAGGAAGAGACCGAGTACGTCAACGCCATTCAGAAAGATATCCACTGGCTCGGCTTCGACTGGGAGAAACTCTATTACGCCTCCGATTATTTCGGTCAGCTCTATGAATGGGCCATCCAGTTAATCAAGGCGGGCAAGGCGTATGTCGACGATCTCTCCGCCGAAGAAATCCGCCAGCACCGCGGCACCCTCACCGAGCCCGGCACGGACAGCCCCTATCGCAACAGGTCAGTCGAAGAAAATCTTGACCTTTTTGTCCGCATGAAGCAGGGCGAGTTCTCCGACGGCTCCCGCGTCCTGCGCGCAAAAATCGACATGACCTCGCCCAACGTGAACATGCGCGATCCGGTCATGTATCGCATACTCCACGCCACGCATCATCGCACCGGCGACGAGTGGTGTATCTACCCCATGTACGACTACGCGCACGGTCAGTCGGACTCGATCGAGCACGTCACCCACTCCATGTGCTCGCTCGAGTTCGCCGACCACCAGCCGCTTTATCGCTGGTTCATTGAGCAGCTCGGCATTTTCCCTTCGCAGCAAATTGAGTTCGATCGCCTCAGCATCACCTACACGCTGATGAGCAAACGCAAGCTCCTCCAGCTCGTGCAGGAGGGCCGCGTAAACGGCTGGGACGATCCGCGCATGCCCACGCTCTCCGGCGTCCGCCGCCGCGGCTACACGCCTGAAGCCATCCGCGCCTTCGTCACCACCGCCGGAGTTTCGCGGACCAATGGGATTGTCGATATCGAAATGCTGGAGCACTTCCAGCGCGACGATCTCAACCACCGCTCACGCCGCGCCATGGCCGTCCTGCACCCGCTCAAGGTGGTCATCGACAACTATCCCGCCGAGCAACCCAACGGTGATATCGCCGAGTTCGTCGAGGTCCAGAACAACCCCGAAGACCCCGCAGCCGGCACGCGCCAGGTGCCTTTCTCGCGCGAGCTTTATATCGAGCAGGACGATTTCCGCGAAGTGCCTCCGCCCAAGTATTACCGCCTGAGCCCCGGCAAGGAAGTCCGCCTGCGCAACGCGTACTTCATCACCGCGCGGGACGTTGTGAAAGACGCAGCTGGCAACGTAGTTGAAGTCCACTGCACCTACGATCCGCTGAGCCGCGGCGGTCAATCGCCCGACGGCCGCAAGGTCAAATCGACAATGCACTGGGTCTCAGCCGCGCACGCCATCTCTGCTGAAATCCGCCTCTACGACAAGCTTTTCCTCAAGCCCGATCCCTACGACCTCGAGGAAGGCCAGGACGTCCTCGACAATCTCAACCCCAACTCGCTCGAGATCGTGAGTGACGCCAAGTTGGAGCCTTCACTCGCCGGTGCCAAACCGGGCGACCGCTTCCAGTTCGAGCGCGTCGGATATTTCTGCGTGGACCCAGACTCAACCGAAACCAGAAAAATCTTCAACCGTACCCTCCCGCTCAAAGACACCTGGGCCAAGATCGAAAAGAAGGCGGGAGCATAACGTTCTTTGCTGGCAAATGACCACCGTCTTGCCGCAGAGTGAATCCGTTCGCAAGGGAGAGATTCATTGTGCATCGGAATGTGAGAAGGTCCGGACGAGCTGGGGCAGTTGCCGTGCTGGCGTTTGGGTTCATCGCATCAGGCATCGCGGGCGCGCAAACAGCAGCCAATGGGCTGGGCGTTTTTGAGAGCCAGTCGGATGTCGGCAGTGTTGTGCCGCCGGGAGCGTTCGACCTACGACTGCTGCATCAGGCGTTTACACCCTCAGGTCGGCAGGCGCGAATCTGTGGGCCAACGTGGATGGATTCCACTTTGTGTGGAAGAAAGTCTCGGGCGACGTCTCGCTCACTGCCGACGTGAAGCTGGCCGATGCCGGCCCCGGCGCAAGCCCTCATCGCAAGGCGCTGCTGATGTTCCGGCAGACGCTCGACCCGGATGCGATGTACGCGGACGCGGCGATTCATGGTTCTGGAGAGACGGCGCTGCAATACCGGCGCAACCCGGGCGACACCACGCAGGACATCGCCTTCAACATCGGCGCGCCGCAGCGGTTGCGTCTTGAAAAGCGCGGCGACACCATCACGCTTTTCCTAAGCGCGCACGGCGAGCCGCTGCACCAGGTGGGAGCATCGATCAGGCTGCACTTCGACGGCGATTTCTACGCTGGCCTGGGAATTTGCGCGCACAACAAGGACGCGGTGGAACAGGCCACCTTTGCGCACGTGGAACTGGAGCCGCTCATGGCTCCCGCAACTCCCGCGCCCATGGCGCTCTATAGCACTCTCCAGACCATCGCCATCGACGACAAATCGCGCATGGCCTTTGTGATCCAAACCGGCAAGGGACAGATGGAAGCGCCCAACTGGAGCCGGGACGGCAAGACACTGATCTTCAATCGCGATGGCAAGCTGTGGAGCGTGCCTGCAAGCGAAGGCGACGGCTCGGTCGCCGCGGCCACGCTCAATCAACATCGGCAACGCCAGCGACTGCACCGGCAGCCACGGCCTATCGCCCGACGGCAAATGGCTTGCGATGACTTGCACCACGCCCGACCATCCTGGCCGGCGCGTTTATATTGTGCCTGCAGCGGGCGGCGCGCCGCGCATCGTGACGGCGAATCCCGACTCCTACTTTCATAGCTGGTCGCCGGACGGGAAGACGATTCTGTTTACTCGGCCCAGCCACGGCACTCTGAACATCTACGCCATTTCACCGGACGGCGGAGCGGAAACCGCGCTGACCGCGGTCGCCGGCGTCAGCGACGATCCGGATTTTTCGCCCGATGGGCAGTGGATTTACTTCAACTCCGATCGCGCGGGTGGAATGCAGATCTGGCGCATGCGGCCCGACGGCAGCCAGCCCGAACAGGTGACCTTCGACGAGAAGCACAACTGGACGGCGCATCCTTCGCCAGACGGAAAATCGATCCTGATCCTCTCCTACGAAAAGGATGTCACCGGGCACGCAGCCAATAAGGACGTTACTCTGCGGATCATCAACGTCGCCGACGGGAAGATTCACGACCTGGTGCAGATAGTCGGCGGATCGGGAAGCGACAACGTGCCCAACTGGGCTCCCGATGGCGCGCACTTTGCGTTCGTAAGCTATCAGTTTCTGCCCGCGGACGACAACGGCTCCACGCAATGACGGGCGCCAAGGCTGGCAGGGCCGACGACTGAAAGTCGGGCTGCTTCGGCGCTCCTACTAGCTGATTAGGTTGGCCGGAACGTTGAGTGTCTTGGGCGTCATGCACTGCTTCTGGTCGCAGACCTGGTAGCGCAGTTTGTCCCCACCCGGCAACTTCGCCGTCTCACAAATCCGGGATCTTGACCATTCCGGCGAACCAGTTTTTCACCGAATCCACGAGTTCAGGATGCATGTGGCCGTACACCAATCCGCACGCCAGGATTACGGCAAACAACGCAATTACGATCAGCATTGAATTCGACGACCCACCGGCCATTCACTCTCTCCTTGAAAATCGATTGCTGCCGTGCGTTCAGGATCTCGCTTTCGAGATCCTGAAAAAGCACACAACCTGGAAGCCTCAGAAGAAGCTAACAGCTGGAAGCTTCTAGCAGGAAGCTATTTCTCACTTCCCAATCACATCAATCGCCACTGTGATCGTCTTAGGAGGCATGCATTGGTTCTGGTCGCACGCCTGGTAGTGCAGCTTGCCCTGCACCAGGTGATTCCCCGCCGTGGCCACAATATGCGCCTGAATGATGAACTCGCCGGTGTATACGCTCAGCTTGGTGGTGGGATCGATGGGCAGCGCGATCACCGTGCCCGCCGGATACGTCGCGCTTTGGAGCTGTATGCCCGAGCCGTTTGGAATCGAAAACTCAGTCGGAATCAGGAAGTCGTCGCTGGGCGTGTGCGAGTTGATGTGCAGCCCCTGCGCGATGCGGAAGTGCAGCGCCACCTGGGTCGACTTCCCCACCGGCACGCTCACCTGCTCGGGAAACAGATAAGTCACCGCTTCAGTCTTGAGCAGCGATCGACTCTGCGCGGGCGAGCTCGCACTCTGCCCGTAAGCAGCCAGTGCGCCCACCGTGAGCGCCGCAGTCATCGCAACGAAAACGCCTTTCAAGAATCTCATCGCTCCTGATCCTCAAGTGCCTGAGCTATGCGGCCCATCGCTGACAACTGACAACTGACCACTGATTACTGTCCACTGATCACTGATTCAGCGCCTTCTCAATCTTGCTCTCGATGTCCTGCTCCGAAGTCAAACCCACCTGCGCCGCAACCACCACGCCCTTGCGGTCCACGAAGAACGAAGTCGGCAGATTGTCGAGCCCGCCGTAATCGTTGCTGATGGAGTCGCCGTCGAGCAGCACCGGGTACGGCATCTTTTCCTCCGCGACGAACTTGCCCGCGGCGGCCGTGGCCTTCGCCCATCCGGCCTTGTCGCTTTTCTTCAGGTCGTCGCCTTCCGTGTCCACGCCCAGCACCTCAAAGCCCTGTGCTGCGTACTTCTGGCGCAACTCGACGATCCACGGTGTTTCGATCCGGCAGGGCCCGCACCATGTCGCCCAGAAGTTGATCAGCACAGCCTTGCCCCGGTAGCTCGCGAGCGAGACTTTGTTCCCGCTCAAATCGTTGAGCGCGAAAGCCGGCGCGGGCTTGCCGGTGAGTGGAGAAACGTATTCGGGCATACCGCCTCCGGGAGCGGGCACCAACTCACCCTGCCCGACGCCGGCGAGCCGCCGCTCAGCCTCCTGCCGGCGATACTCCCAGTTGGCCCACCCCGCCCACGCGAAGATAGCCAGAATCAAAAGCGCAGCGCCCAGAACCAGAGTGTTGCGCCGCACGGGGAAAGACTTCATGGGACTATTCTACGAGGCGCGGGCGAGGGTTCAGGTCTCAGGGGTCAGGTGTCAGGAATCAAGCAGAAGCGGAATTCCAGATCCAGGAAAAACAGCAGAACCGGCCATTGATCGGCGCGCAATTTCATGAGATGCCATCTCGCCCTAGGTCAACCCGGCGGTGCACCACTGCCGCTCTCTGACACCTGACTCCTGAAACCTGACCCCTGTCTTTGTTACCATCAAAGGCCGATGAGCTCACACAAGCAAGACGACGCGTTCCAGCCCGCGGAGCTGGTGCGCACGGAGGCTGCCGCGCTTCAGGTTCTCGCCGCGCGCCTCGATGGATCGATGGCCGCGCCCTTCGCCCGTGCCGTCGATATGATTCTTCATTGCGGCGAGTCTAAAGGCCGCGTCGTGGTCACCGGCATGGGCAAAAGCGGCATCATCGCGCAGAAGATCGCCGCCACGCTAAGCTCCACCGGCTCCGCGGCTCTATTTCTGCATCCCGCCGAGGCCGTGCATGGCGACCTGGGCGTGCTCATGCCCGGCGACGTGGTCATCGCCCTCTCGGCATCGGGAGAGACCGAAGAGATTCTGCGCCTTCTCGCCACCCTCAAGCGCAAAGGCGACGCGCTCATCACGTTCTGTTGCAATCTGCAGTCGACTTTGGCGCAAGCCAGCGACGTGGCCCTCGATTGCTCGGTCGAGCGCGAAGCCTGCGGGTTAAATCTCGCGCCAACGGCCTCCACCACCTCCATGCTCGCGCTCGGCGATGCGCTGGCCGTCGCCGTCAGCCTGCGCAAGGGCTTCCGCGCGGAAGACTTCGCAGAGCTGCACCCCGGCGGCAAGCTGGGCAAGCAGCTCGCCAGGGTGCGCGAACTGATGCACTCCGGCGAGGACGTCCCCGCCGTCACGCCGTTCACCTCCATGGCCGATGTCATCTTCGAGATGTCGTCGAAAAAACTCGGCATCACAACAGTCCAGGAAAACGGTCGCCTCAAAGGCGTGATCAGCGATGGCGATTTAAGGCGCCTGCTCGAGCGCGAGGGAGGAGCGGCGCTGAGCAAAACTGCGGGCGAAGCCATGAACCCTCATCCACGTACCATTGCATCGAGCGAACTGGCCGCAACAGCATTGGCGATCCTGGAAGAGCGCAAGATCACTTCGCTCGTCGTCGTCGACGCGGACCTGAATGTTGAAGGCGTCGTGCATTTGCACGATCTGTGGGGCGTGGAGCTGATTTAGCCGGGACGAAAGAGGGAAGCCCATGAAGAACACCTTTCCGTTGCTCATAACTTGTCTGATTTCCGTGATTTGTTCCGCCCAAACCGTCAGCGATCACGACGAGTTCGTTTACAACCGCCGCCTAGTCAAAACCACCCATTCGTACATCCCGAAAAATGGCTTTGTTCCTGACAAAGACACGGCACTTGCCATTGCCTACGCGGTTGCACTTCCGATCTACGGGAAAAAGCAATTAGACGGTGAAAAACCCCTTCGGGCTGAACTTGAAGGTGGCGTATGGACGATTCTCGGCACGCTCAACTGTGGTTCCTGCGACGGCGGAACACTTGTCATGCAAATTGATAAGACGACTGGAAGGATTGTCTTCCTGACTCACACCATGTAATTCCGCAGAATGCCTCCACACTTGGACATTTAGAATGGAAAGTGCAGTCTAATCGTGCCTCGCGTCCGCAACTGGCGGGCGGGAAAGTTCGCCTTTCTTTCTATGCATCGTTGGTCGAAACTCTTCATCCCCACTCTTCGCGAGGCCCCGGCAGACGCCGAAGTGGCCAGCCACAAGTTTCTGCTGCGCGCCGGCTACATCCGCCAGCTCGGCGCGGGCATCTACAACTACCTCCCTCTCGGCCAGCGCACGCTGAACAAGATCATCGCCATCGTGCGCGAGGAGATGGACAAGATCGGCCAGGAGTTTTATCTGCCCGCCATTCTGCCCAAAGAACCGTGGGAAGAGAGCGGACGCTGGGCTGGCATGGGCGACAACATGTTCCGCCTCAAGGACCGCAAGGGCGCGGACCTCTGCTTGGGCATGACGCACGAAGAGATCATGACCGTGATTGCCCGCGGCGAGTTGCGCAGCTACAAGCAGTTGCCGCAAATCTGGTACCAGATTCAGACCAAGTTCCGCGACGAGCCGCGCCCCAAGTCGGGCCTGCTGCGCGTACGTCAGTTCATCATGAAGGACGCATACTCGTTCGATATCGACGAGGCGAGTCTCGACAAGAGCTTCAACCTGCACGACGCGGCGTATCGCGCCATCTTCACGCGCTGCGGTCTCAAGTTTGTGGCCGTCGAGGCCGACTCGGGCGCGATGGGTGGCTCGCAATCGCAGGAGTTCATGGTCTACACCGACGCCGGCGAGGACTTCATCGCAAGCTGTCCGGTGTGCGGCTACGCGGCAAATTTGGAAAAAGCAACTTCGCGCCTCGACGCCGTTGCCGAGATGGAGCCGACAGGCGATGGCAAGCCGGAGCTGGTATCAACGCCCGGTTGCGGAGCAATCGTCGACGTGGCCGCGTTCTTCAAAATCTCCCCGGCATCCGACATCAAGTGCGTGGCCTACATGGCGCTCAAGCACGGCGAGAAAGCAAAAGATGGCAGCCGGAAAGATACCTGGCACGGCGTGGCGACATTCCTGCGCGGCGATCACCAGGTGAACGAGACCAAGCTGCTGGGCGCCATCGGCGCTGCGGAACTGCGCACCATGCAGGCTGAAGAGTTGCAGCAATTCTTCAACGGTCCTGCTGGCTTTCTTGGTCCAGTCGGGCTCAAGCACGATGCGGAGCCGCTGGGCGAAGGCCTCACCGTCATTGTTGACCGCGCCCTCGAGGGCCGCAAGAACATGGTCTGCGGCGCCAACAAGCTCGACTACCACCTGCGCAATGTGACGCCTGGCCGCGATTTCACCTGGACGTTGAGCGCAGATATCCGCAGCGTGAACGAGGGCGAAAACTGTCCAAACGCCGGCTGCGTGGGCAAGCTCGTCGTCGGCCGTGCAGTCGAAGTCGGCCACATCTTCAAACTCGGCGACAAATATACAAAGTCCATGGGTGCGCACGTGCTCGACCCGAACGGCAAGGAAGTGACGCCAATCATGGGCTGCTACGGCATCGGCATCGAACGCATTATGACGGCGGCCATCGAGCAGGCTAACGACGCCAACGGCTTTTGCCTGGCGGCTTCAATTGCGCCTTTCACGGTGGTGGTCACCGTTACGAACGTGGGCGACGCGGCGTTGCGCGAAACCGGCGAAACACTCGCTGCCGAACTTGAAGCTGCGGGCCTCGACGTGTTGCTGGATGACCGGGACGAACGCGCCGGCGTCAAATTCAAGGACGCGGACCTGGTCGGCATTCCCTACCGCATCAACGTGGGTAAAAAGGCCGCCGCCGGCCAGGTAGAACTGGTCACGCGCTCCACCAGCACCAGCGTCGATGTAGGCTTGAACGATGTGGTGGCGCTCGTGAAGGTGCGCGTCGCGGAAGAAAAGCTGCTGGAAGACAGCTACTAGAGCGCGAACTTCCAGCCGCTCGTGTGCGTACCTGAATGTTGACCCTGGCCAATGATGTAGGAACTAATTGAAGCAAGAAAAGCTAGAGGCTAGAAGCTAGCAGCTAGGAGCTGCATTTATGGCGTTTCGAATCCGGTTGGCGAAACCCACTGGGAATCATCAACTCAGGTCACGGATTCTGTGGTACCTGCTGGCAGCCCTCGGCTGTGTCGCGCTGGTGGGCATCTGCGTCTTCACGGTTTTCTACATCAAATACGCGCGCATTGTGGACGAACGGCTCAAGCAGCCGATGTTTGCCACTACCGCCCAGATCTATGCCGCGCCGCGCGAGGTGCGGCCGGGACAAAAGCTCAGCGTCCACCTGATCGCCAACGAGCTGCGCGAAGCCGGCTACACCGCCGACGGCGCCGCGCAAGCATCGCCTCTGGGCACGTATAGCGAAGGCGGGCAGCAGATCACCGTGCATCCCGGCCCGCAATCGTTTCACGCGCCCGACAGCGCCACCATCCACGTCAGTGGCGGCGTGGTCGAATCCATCAGCGACGAGCGCGGCCAGCCGCTTTCGAGCTATGAGCTCGAGCCGCTGCTCATCACTGGCCTGAGCGAGGGCGCGCAGCGCACCAAGCGCCGCCTGCTCACCTACGACGAGATTCCGCCCAACCTGGTGCATGCCGTCATCGCCATCGAAGACCGGCGCTTCTTTGAGCACGGCGGCATCGATTACTGGCGCATCCTGGGCGCGATGCGCAACGACATATTTCACTTGCACCGCTACAGAGAAGGCGCATCCACGCTCACGCAGCAGTTGGCGCGCGGCTTCTTCCTTACGCCCGAGCAGACCTATTCGCGCAAGATGCGCGAGGCCGTCATCAGCATCATCCTCGAGCACCGCTTCGACAAGAAGCAGATCTTCGCCATGTATGCCAACGAAATCAATCTCGGGCAACTCGGCAGCTTTTCTGTCGATGGTTTCGGCGAAGCGTCGCAGGCCTATTTCGGCAAGGATGTGGGCCAGCTCGACCTGGCCGAGTGCGCTCTGCTTGCAGGAATCATCCAGAGCCCGAGCCGGCTCAATCCCTTCCGCCACGCGGACCGTGCCATTGAGCGCCGCAACCTGGTGCTCGATGCGATGGTTGAAACCGGCGCCATCACTAAGGAGCAGGCCGAAACCGCGAAGCTGGAGCCGCTGCATCTCAAGCCCGGCAGCGTAGACGCCAGCGAAGCGCCCTATTTTGTCGACCTCGTGCACGATCAACTGACGCAACGCCTCGGCGATCGCGACTTCAATCGCGAAGGCCTGCGCATCTACACCTCGCTCGATCCCGACTTACAGAAGATCGCCACCTCGGCAGTGGAATCGACCATTCACGTTGTCGACGACTTGGTAGACAAAGTCCATGCGCGCGACAAAAAGCTGGGCAAGCCGTACATTTATCCGCAGGTGGCGCTCATTGCGATTGATCCCCACACCGGCCAGGTGCTGGCTCTCGTAGGAGGACGCAATTACGGCTCATCGCAGGTGAACCACGCGGTTGCACATCGCCCGACTGGCTCCATCTTCAAGCCGTTTGTTTATGCTTCGGCCTTTCAGACCGCTGTCGAAGGCACTATGCTGCCTGGGCAAACCGCGCTATTTTCGCCTGTGACCATGCTCAGCGATGAGCCGACCACGTACGGCGAGGGAACCCCCTACGAATACACGCCGCACAACTTTATCAACGAGCACTACGGCACGATGACCGCTCGTTACGCCCTGATGCAGTCGGACAACATTGCCACCATCGAGCTGGCAAGCTGGGTAGGATTCGATCGCGTCGCCGAGTTGGCGCGCAGCGCGGGCGTGAGGACCGCGCAGGGCACTCCCTCGATGCCCATTGGCTCCTACGATGCCACGCCCCTCGACATGGCAGGCGCCTACACCATCTACGCCAACAGGGGCCTGCACATTGATCCGTGGATGCTCTCGAGCGTGCGCACCTCTACCGGCGACATCGTTGTCGACTACACGCCCACCACGCGCCAAATCCTCGATCCCCGCGTTGCCTACCTGACGACCAACATGTTGGAAGCAGTGATGAATAATGGAACCGCAGCCAGCGTTCGCGGATTGGGATTTACCGCCCCGGCTGCCGGTAAAACGGGCACAGATCACGACGCATGGTTCGCGGGCTATACCAGCAACCTGCTTTGCATCGTGTGGATCGGCAATGACGATTACACCCCGCTCGATCCGGATAACCTCGGTCGCGTCCAGGGTGCGCGCGCCGCCGCACCCATTTGGGCAGCGTTCATGAAGCAGGCCGTCCAGCTGCCGCAGTACTCCGACACCAACGAGTTCACGCCGCCTGATGGTGTGCAGATCATCACGCTCGACAAGGTCACTAACCTGCTGGCTGACGCATCCTGCCCCGAAGATTACTCCGCGGCCTTTCTCGACGGCACTGCACCCACTGACACGTGCGACCACAAAGGCGGCATGGGCGGCGACGACCACCGCAACATCCTTCAGAAGATCTTCGGCATCGGCAAGCCGACGAACTAGGTCGCTGAGCGATTGAAGAAGAACCTTCCCGTGCCCCACCCATTCTGTCATTCTGAGCGAGCGAAGCGAGTCGAAGAACCTGCTTCTTGAAATTCAGGCGAACGGGTGGGAAACCACCAAAGCCAAAAGTATGAATTTGCGCGGTCAGAAAACTAGCGCCGGCGCGCAGGCTTTACCACCACACGCCGCGGTCGCTGCTTTGCCGAGATCGAGCGGATCACGAGAGTCTCTCGCCCGGTCGCCGGCAACGGCACTTTACCCTGTGCAATGGCCGCGCGAATCAGAGCCTCCACCTCAGCCTTGCTTAAATCGCGCGCACTCGCGAGCCGAATGAATCGATTTTGATTCCCGCCGCCCAGCAGGATTCCCGCTGGATCAGGAAGTGTGGAACCGTAATAAAACGCGAGCCGCACGCCGTGAGCGTCGGCTACCAGCTGAGTAAAACAGTCCGACGGCCGCAGGGTTGAGCAGTAGCCGATAACGAAGAAGTTGTAGTTGTCGTAGACGAGTTCATTCGCCGTGGGCAGCCGTTTGCGCAGGGCAGCCCGGACGGCGCGAATTGCCTTGGCCATCTCCGGCGTGAACTTGTCGATACATTCGGCAAGTTGGTCTTCAGCTTCGTTCTTCGGGGAAGTTGCATGGGTCTTCATGTCGCCTCCTATTTGGGGGCCCGGTTCCTTTCAAGCTCCATCCACATCCGACCCATCCGGCATGGGCTGGCAACGCGGGCACCAGAAGGTGACGCGCGCATCTGCGCCCTGAATGCGGCGGCGGATCGCCTCGCCGCAGCGCCGGCATGGTTCGCCCGCGCGCCCGTAGACCCATAGGCTCTCACCGGGATCGGAGGCATGCGTCGTCCGCCGCTGCTGGCCGCGAAAGGTCACGATCATGTCGCCGGAATCCTCGAGCACATTGGCCTTGAGCAGTTTTTGCGCGGTGGCAATGGTCGCCGCGGCCTCATCGCGCGTGAGCGACGCGACGGTGCGAAAAGGATTCAGGCCGTTGACGAAACAGATCTCCGATTTGAAGACGTTGCCCACGCCGGCCAGCACTGATTGGTCGAGCAATGCGTCGGCGATGGCTTCATCGCCGCGCGACCTCAGCCGTTCCAGCGCCGCCGCGGCATCAAACTCCGCGTCGCAGCAAATCGTTTTCCGGAACGGCGACGCGCAAGTCGCGCTCCAGCGTGCGCTCGGTATGCATGCGCGCCACGGGCACGCGAAACCCCACCGCCTGGTACTCCGCGTTCTCGATCACAATGCGCATGTGGATGTGCGCAAGCTGCCAGCGCTCGCCACGCCGGTAGATGTGCCAGCGCCCGTTCATCAGCAGATGCGAGGCCAGAATGCCGCCGCCTGAAAAATGCACCAGCAGCCATTTGCCGCGTGCCTCCACGCGGTCAACCGTCTGCCCGGCTAGCGGCGTGTCGTCGTCAAAGCGCATAAGCCACGGGAAGGTTGAACGAAACGCTGTCACGGGCTTGCCCGTGAGCACGCGGCCCAGGTTGCGCGCGGTGCGAAAAATGGTGTCGCCCTCAGGCATTTCTTGTTGGCACCGATTTGCGAATTAGCTTCGTGAAAGGGCACGACTTTAGTCGTGCCGTCACCGCACCCAAAAAATCGAGGGCTTTAGCCCCTGATTCTACTTCTCGCGTCATTGCAAATCCCCAAGCTGCGCGTCGTGCCCGCGTTGCGCCACCGGCAGCGGAATCCGCCGCAGGTGCATGCCCAATGGGCCGGGATGAAATCCCGCATCCATGAGAAAGCGCGCCATAAAGTGCGCGGCAACCGGCTGGCCGTTGATGGTTGTGATGAGGACGCCCTCGTGGCTGTGTGCGTGCATTCGCGTCTGGCCCCGTGTACACAGGAAATGCGCCAGCCCCGATGCCGTTTGCGAACGCTCCGGTTCCTCGGCGGGCAAAAACATGACCATGTTTGGGCTGCCGCGCTTGAGCCACGCCACCAGCCGCCCGTTGCGCAGAATCACTTCCGCGTATGCCGCGCGCGTCAGCAGGCGTGGCGCCGACTCCAAGTCTTCTTCAGCCACCGGCAACTCCGGCCAGCGCAGGATCGAACCATAGGGGTTCGCCGGATCCGTAGCAGCCAACTGCACGAACTCCGGTTTCTCCAGCGGTGGCTCGGTGCGCAGTTGGCGCAGCAGGTCCACGGCTGCCGGCAGCGCGAATTGCGTAGCGCCCAGGCTGCCGACAAAATATCCGCGACGGATCCGCCCACTTTCTTCCAGAGCCTTCAGCACGTCGTAGACCGCGCTGAACCCTCCCGGCACGTTCTCCGCCGCAACCGATTCGCGTAGCAGCACTCCATAGCGGTGGAGCAGTTGCAGCGCCAGTGCGTGGCTGCGCTCGGTCTGCGACGGGCCGGCATCGTTTTGAAAGGGCGCGGCTTCAGCCGTGCCGCTGCCGGTCTCCTGACTAGCATTGTTTTGAAAGGGCACGGCTTTAGCCGTGCCGCTGCCCGAAGCAGAAAAATCTCGGGGCTTTAGCCCCTGAGGGAAGTTTTCGCGGGCCGTACCCGATTGCAGCGGTAATGCCGCCCAGCGTCCCTGCGCGGTCGGCGGCGTGGTGCGCCGCGAACGAAACACCATTCCGGTTTGCAGCCGCCGTGGCGTGCGTGCACTCTCGGGCCGAGCAATGTAGGCGCGCAAAGCGTGCAGTGAGTCGTTGGTAATCAGCCCGCGCCACACCAGGCTCCACAGCGCGTCGATCGTCTCGCCAGGATAGCCGCCGCCCGTCGCCAAGTGCAGCGCATCGAAGAAACTCGCGCCCGTCGACTCGAGCACCGCAAGCAGTTTTTCTTCGCGCTCGGTCAGCGGTTCCACTAACGGCCGCCTCTGCGCTAACAGCGGCAGCTTGTCGGCAAGAAACAGAGCAATGCGGCCGTCACGCTCGCCGATCGGTTCCACTCCGGCCCACGTCACTTCGCCCGCGGCGACAAGCGTATCCAGCCCCGCAGGCGTGTAGTCGGCAATGCGCGCGGGCAGAATCGAAGTTTCGAGCAGCGATGCAGGCAGCGGCGCGCCCTGCAGGTTCTCGATCGCATCCAGCAGTGCATCCAGATGCGCGCTGCCTGTGCGCCGCGGCGTCAGCAGTCCCTGCCAGTGCGTGAGGAAGCGCGCCAGCGTGTGCTGCTCCACCGGTTCCACTTCGCGGCGCAACCGGGCCAGCGATTTGCGCCGGATCTGCCGCAGAATCTCCGCATCGCACCACTCGTGGTGCAGACCGCCCGGCCGGAAGCCGCCTTCAAGCACGCGGCCCTCCGCTGCAAGCTGCCGCAGCACATGTTCCACCGCCTCTGCATCGAGCGCAAACCGGTCCGCAGCCTCGCGCAGCGTGAACGGCCCGTGCGTGCGCGCGTAGCGTCGCACCAGTTCGAGCACGGGATGCGCCACCGGCTCCAGCAGTGCAACCGCCAGCCCCGGCGGCAAGGGAATCCCCAATCCATCGCGGTAACGCGCTGCATCCTCGGCAGCGATCAGCCGCTTTTCGCCGGCGATGCGCAGCTCCAGCAGTCGCCGCGAGCGAATCAAGCGGTCGACCTGCGTGAGCAACTCTGGCGAAACCACGCGCCGCGCCAACTCTTCGCGCGAAAGGTCACCCAATTTCAGGCACAGGTCGTGCATGCCGTCGGCCGAGCGCGCGCGGTAATTCTCGGCGAGGCATTGTGCCGCCTCTTCCACGTCTGCAATCGCCGCGGGATCGAGAAGTTCGCGCAAATCGGCCTCGCCAAGCAATTCGCGCAACTGCTCCTGGTCGATAGAGAGTGCCTGTGCGCGGCGCTCGGCCAACGGTGCATCGCCATCGTAAAGAAAATTGGCCACGTAGCTGAAAAGGAGCGACGAGGCAAACGGCGAAGGCTTGCGCGTCTCCACCACGTGCACCCGCAACTTCCGTTGTTCGATCTCCTGGAGAATCTCAACCAGCGCCGGCATATCGAAAACGTCGCGCAGGCACTCGCGATACGCCTCGAGCAGCAGCGGAAACGACGGATACCGCGAAGCCACGCTGAGCAGATCGTAGGAGCGCTTGCGCAACTGCCACAGCGGCGAGCGCTGATCAGCGCGGCGGCGCGGTAGCAGCAACGCGCGGCCCGCTGCCTCGCGAAAGCGCCCGGCAAACAGTGCCGTCGATCCCAACTGGCGCAGTACCAGCTGCATGGCCTCGGCCGCTTCCACCAGAATCCAATCCGCATCGGGCGGCTCGTCAGTGTCGGGAAAGCGCAGCACAAAACCGTCGTCGCCCCACAACGTCTCCACCTCAGGCCCGCCCGCAGCGCGGATCCTCGCGCTCACCGCCATCGCCCAGGGAATGTGGATGCGGCTGCCGAAGGGCGTCAGTACGCACACACGCCAGTCGCCCAACTCGTCGCGGCATCTTTCAACCACAATCGTCCGGTCGTCGGGGACCTGCCCGGTCGATTCGGCCTGGTCGGCGAGAAAGCGCAGCAGATTTTCAGCAGCGCCGGGATCGAGATCGTGCTCGTTCACGAGTCGCGTCAACGCAGCCGCTTGCGGCAACGCGCACAGCTCGCGCACCATGGCGCCGATGCGCCGGCCAAACTCCAGCGGCCGCCCCGGCCCATCGCCCTTCCAGAACGGCATCTTGCCTGGCTCGCCAGGCGCGGGGGTCACCAGCACGCGGTCGTGCGTGATGTCGGTGATGCGCCACGTCGACGCGCCAAGAATAAAAGTCTCATTGGGGTGCGACTCGAAAACCATTTCTTCATCGAGCTCGCCAACGCGCACCGACTTGCCCTCAGTAAATGCGAGGAAAACGCCATAAAGCCCTCGGTCGGGGATGGTCCCGGCGTTGAGAATGGCAAGCCGTGCCGCGCCGTCACGCGCCGTGACCACATTGCGCATGCGGTCCCACGTCAATCTCGGACGCAGCTCGCCAAACTCATCGGAAGGGTAGCGGCCGCTGAGCAGATCCAGCACGCCCTCGAAGGCCTTTCGCGAAAGCGATCCAAACGGCGCAGCCCGCCGCACCAAGTCGAAGAGAAAGTCGACCGAAACTTCAGCGGAAGCTGAGTTGGCAGAGTCGGATCTATTCGTGCTTCCCGGCGCTTGCGACGTTTCTTCTTCAAACAGGAGGGGTGAAGATTTGCCGCGCGCAGTCTTTTTTCTGATCCCTGACCCCTGATCCCTGGTCCCTGCTTTTCCCGCACTCGCGACAATCGCCACCAACTGCTGGCAAAGCACATCGAGCGGATTGCGCGGAAACCGCGTGGATTCAATGTGCCCCTCGTGCATGGCGCGCGTCACGGCGGCGCAGGCCACAAGGTCGGCGCGATATTTGGGAAACAGAATTCCCTCGCTCACGGCATCCACGTGGTGGCCGGCGCGGCCAATGCGTTGCATGCCGCTGGCCACCGAAGGCGGCGACTCGATCTGAATCACCAGATCCACAGCTCCCATGTCGATGCCCAGCTCCAGCGTCGAAGTCGCGCAAAGCGCTCGAATCTGTCCAGCCTTGAGCTGCTCCTCGATCACCGTCCGCTGCGCCGCGGCCAGCGACCCATGATGTGCGCGGGCGATAGGCTCGCCTGCCAGATCGTTCAGCGCTCCGGCCAGCCTCTCGGCAGTTTGCCGCGCGTTCACAAACAGAATCGTCGAGTTGCGTTCGCGAATAATCTCCAGCAGCCGCGGATGGATCGCGTTCCAGATGGAGACGCGGCGCGGCGTTTGCGAGGCTGGGCCTGAAGGAATCTCCTCCATCTCGCCGAGGCGCGCCATGTCCTCGACGGGAACCTCGATGCGCAGCTTCAGTTGCTTGCGCGCAGCGGCGTTCACGATGGTCACTGGCCTGTAGCGTAATGCGCCGGAGTCGGCAATCTCGCCCAGATTGGTGTTGTCATCCTGAGCGACCGCAGCGGCAGCGGAGGGAGTCGAAGGATCTGCGGTTGCTTGTCGCCGGTTCTCCGAAAATGCGTGCTCATT
Organism: uncultured Acidobacteriota bacterium; assembly: GCA_963786565.1. Classification (GTDB taxonomy): domain Bacteria; phylum Acidobacteriota; class Terriglobia; order Terriglobales; family Acidobacteriaceae; genus Telmatobacter. The sequence goes on from CAWAZR010000004.1 coordinate 274,675, forward strand.
TGAAGTCGCCGCATCTGAGCGAGCGCCTATGGCCGCCTCGCTGACTTGCTGACCTGCCGACTCGATTTCTTGCCTCCGCCCAAGCTCAATGCCCCCCAAAAACCGTGCCACCTCCTCAAGCGGCCGCTGCGTGGCCGAGAGGCCAATGCGCTGCAGGGGCTTCCCCGTGAGCGCTGCCAGCCGTTCCAATGTCAGGGAAAGATGCGCGCCGCGTTTGGTGGGCACCAGCGCGTGAATCTCGTCGATGATGACGGTCTCGACGGTGCGCAGTGCCTCGGCCGCTTGCGACGTCAGCAGCAGATAGAGCGACTCGGGCGTGGTGATGAGGATGTCGGCGGGGTGGCGCGCGAAGCGGGCGCGTTCGCGCTGCGGCGTGTCGCCGGTGCGCACGCTGATCTGCGGCTCGTGGAACGCGACGCCCATGCGGCGCGCCATGTTGGCCATGCCGGCCAATGGTGAGCGCAAATTCCGCTCCACGTCCACGGCCAGCGCCTTCAGCGGCGACACGTAAACAATGCGGCAACCGCGCCGCTCATCGCTGCTTCGCTCCCTGCCGGGGCCCCCGGCGGGCGGTTTGTGCCCGTTGGGGTGGCTTGCTCCCTTGCTCCCTCGCTCTCTGTCTTCTTGGTCCCTGTCTTCCAGCATCAGTCTGTCCAGGCACCACAAGAACGCGGCCAGCGTCTTGCCCGTTCCGGTCGGCGCCAGGATCAGCGCGTTCTCTCCCCGCGCAATCACCGGCCAGCCCATCCGCTGCGGTGCAGTAGGCGCGTCAAACACCGCCTTGAACCACGCCGCCGTCACCGGGTGAAAGCAGGCGAACGGATCGGTGCTGGCCTCGATCTTCGGGTCGGATTGGGGTTTTTCTTCAGACACGCTTTTCTGAGAGTAGCGCAAAAGAGATGGCGAACACAAAGCGAAAAACAGGGAACGAGGGAACAAGCGAACAAGACAGCCCGGATCAAAAAAACCACCAAAGAAACAATTGGCCGATTTTCAATCTTTATTGGTACTATGGCTATTGGCTATTGGCTATTGGCTACTGGCTACTGGCTATTGGCTACTGGCGACTGGCTACTCCCTGCTCCCTGTCTTTTGACCCCAGCCGCGCCACGCTGAACTGCGCTCCGGCGAAGAGGATCAGTCCCGAGATATACGCCCAGAACAGCAGGCTCACGGAAATGTAGAACGGGCCGTACATGCTCAGGTCGACGTGAGGAATCGCCAAAGCAAAGAGGAACCGCGCGAGCAGCCAGATGGCGCCCGTAATGATCGAAGTGCGCAAAACCGGACGCCAGGGCACCTTTCGGTTGGGGAGCACGTAATAGACCGAGAAAAGGAACAGGATCGCCGCTGCGCCGCTGGAGACCGTCAGGCAAAGAAAGGAGATTCCATCGGTAGTCCAGGTAATGAAGCCATTCGCGCTGTGGAAAGTGACGAAACCGAGAGCGGCCTTCACCCACACAGTCACGCTCATGCTGAGGAGCGCGAGCGCCGCCATCAGAAACGCCAGCCCGAAGGCGATGGACTGGTTGAAGAGGTAATTCCGGCTCTTGGCCACTCCCCACGCTTGATTGAGCGCCACTTCCAAAGGCAGAAAAATTCCCGTGCAGGCGATGAGAATCATCACCAGCGAAAAGGCCTGCGCGCTTTTGTGATGCACCAACGGCAGTACGGCTTCTTTGAGGATGGTGTCTACCAGCCAGCCCTGATGCTTTTCTGCGGAAGGCAGATAGTAATTCACCATCTGGTCGACAACCAGCTTCATGGCTTCCGAATGGAAAACTGAAAGCGCCAGAGTGTAGAGCAGCACCACGAAGGGAATGAATGAGATGATTGCGTTGGCCGCCACGCTGAAGGCGAAGGTGTGCACCTCGCTGTCGAGCAGGTAAGCGATCAGCGCTGTCCCGCTCCTGCGCCACTGGTACCATTTGGTGCGCGTCACCGGCTGCGCGGGGCCAGTGGCGGCGGCAGCCAGCGCCTCCCCGGCGCCCTCAATGCCGCTCGCAGCATCTGATACGACGCCGGACGCGGATTTCAATTCATCGGCCACTTATCGGTCCTTCTTATGGTCAGGAAAACTCTCGCGTTCCGTCGCAACTGTGCAATTGCGGGAAGGCGCTGCTCTTAAGGATAGTTGCTCAGGCCGGATCAGCGCTGGGCCGGGCCACTGTCTAAGCCCCGCAAGAATTCACGAGCGATCGCTGCCCGCGTCCTCTTTTCGTAACCGGCCCAGCGCCCATCGTGCGGCCGCGCGCAAACCCTCGTCGCTGGCCGCGGCCCACTCTTCCAGCTTTGCCGCGTACTGCGCAAGTCCGCTGTTGCCCATGGCGATGGCCACATTGCGCAGCAAACCCTGGAACCCCGCGCGGCGCACCGGCGAGCCGTTGAACTCCCGCTCAAAGGACTTCTCGTCGAGAGACGCCAGCCAATCCAGCGCGGGATTGATCAGCTCCGGCCGCGGTTCAAGTTCCGCATCGACGCAGGTCGGCGGGTGCCCCATCCTTTTCGCGTTTCTTGCGGAAAGGGTGGGAGACCATACGTCCATTGCGCGAATCGCCTTCTCATTCCACGGGCACACATCCTGGCAAATGTCGCAACCGAAAACCTGGCGTCCGATGCCCGGCATCAGTTCCTCCGCAATTGGCCCCTTGTGCTCGATGGTCAGGTACGCGATGCACCGCGTGGCGTCCATCTGGTAGGGCACATCGAGCGCATGCGTCGGGCACGCCTCAATGCAGCGCGTGCAGGTTCCGCAATGATCGGGAATCAGCATTGAACCGCCAGATTGCCGGTTTGCTCCCTCGCTCCCTTGCTCCCTGCCGGGGCCCCTGGCGGGCGATTTGGGCCCGCTGGGGTGGCTTGCTCCCTCGCTCACTTGTAGCGAAGTCAACACTACCGCCAAAAATCCCCACGAGCCCAGTTGCGGATGTATCAGGCAAGTATTCTTGCCCGCCCATCCCAGCCCGGCCGCCACGGCGAGCGAGCGCTCCACCACCGGCCCCGTGTCGACATAGCAGCGCGATTCGAAATCGCCCAACTCCGCGTGCAGCCGCGCCTCCACATCGCGCAACCGCTTAAGCAGCACCTTGTGATAATCGCTGGGTCGCCGCTCGCCCTTCGCATCGACACGGCTACTCCACGCATACCGCGCAATCCACCCACTCCGTGGGTTTTGCGTCTTGGTTGATAGGGGCTCGGCAGGGGAGAGGTAGCTCGCAAAGCACACCAGCGCCGAGCGCGCCCAGGGAAAAGGAACGCGCACGCGCTCCCGCGTCAGCCGCCCGTCTTCGCCGGTCCGTTCGAGATACTGCATGGTTCCCGCGCGTCCGGCGCGCACCCACGCGGCAAACCGCCCCGCATCGCGCTCCTCGTCCGCGTAAGGAAGCGCCACCAGGCCGGCCTCTGTAAACCCCGCCGCCAGCGCCAGAGCCCGCGCCCGCTCGCGCTCCAAACCCGATGCAGCGAGGGCGGCTATGGGCGGCGCAGGATGGGCGGATTCATTCGACATAAGAACTCGTCTTGGCGAACGCATTTTGCTCGGCAATCTCAGAATATTCTCTCGCATGCGAATCGGCGCGTGGTCCGCCGCCTTCCGCCCGTGACTAGACCCGCCTGGGCGTGAAAGACACACCGTTACGAGACCGATTCCTGACGCATTCCATACCCTTCGCTTCGCGGGGTACAATTGTGCGAAACATCAAACTGGGAAACCGGTCCCTCAGGAACTGCGAATGCACCCTCAGCCTTTCCCCATTCGTCCTACGGTCGCGAAGTCGGCCCCTCGAGCGCAGACGCCGCTCAGTCTCTACCTCATCCTGGTTTGTATCGTCGGCTCAACTGGCGGCTTCCTGTTTGGCTTCGATACCTCGGTGATCTCCGGAGTCATCGAATACATCGCGAGCCCCAGGGTCTTTAACCTCGGCGAATTCGCCAAAGGATGGACGGTGAGCTGCATCATCATCGGCTGCATGATCGGCTGTGTGCTGGCCGGCCCCCTCAGCAGCCGCTTCGGACGCAAGAAGACGCTGCTCGTTACCGCGCTGGTCTTTCTGGCTTCGTCGCTGGGTTGCGCGCTGTCTGCCAGCCTCGCGGTATTCATCGCATTTCGCATCGTGGCTGGAATTGCTGTGGGTGCGGCATCCATGTTGGCGCCCATCTACATCGCCGAACTGGCCCCTCCGCGGCATCGCGGCAAGCTCGTTTCGCTCAATCTCTTCGCCATCTTTCTGGGGCAGTCGTCTGCCTTCTATTCCAATTATTTTTTGCGCGACTTCGGCGGCGCCGCCAACTGGCGCTGGATGCTTGCGGTCATGGCCGTTCCCTCGTTCCTGTTGTTCGCGGCGCTGCTTTTTGCCCCGGAAAGCCCGCGATGGTTGATCGAGAAACGCCTGTATCGGCCCGCGCTGCGTATTCTGACGCGCATCAACGGAGCCAGGGAGGCCGACCTCGAGCTCAACGAAATCCGCGATTCGATGCAAAACGAGACACGCGAGCAATTTGTCGAGTGCTTCCGCCATGGAACGCGTAACGTCTTGATCATCGGAATTCTGCTGGCGATCTTTCAGCAGGTGACCGGCATCAATGTCGTCATGTATTACGCGCCGTCTATTTTCAAGTCGGCGGGATTCGGCAACAGTTCGGCCCTCTTCCAAACGGCGCTCATGGGCCTGGTCAACCTCACGTTCTCCGTCGTCTCCATGTTCTTTGTCGATAAGGTCGGCCGCAAGCCGCTCATGGTCATCGGCAGCATCGGCATGGCCATCGCCATGTTCCTTCTGGCCCTCACCTTCATCAGCGGACACGCTCAAGGCTACTTTGTCCTCATCTGCATCATGGGCTACCTGGCCGCGTTTGGATTCTCGCTGGGGCCCGTGGTTTGGGTGCTCATCTCCGAGCTGTTTCCCAATCGCATTCGCAGTTATGCGGTAGCCATCGCAACCTTCATGCTGTGGGCAGCGAACTTTGTAGTGTCGCTCACATTTCCTTACCTATTGAGCCACCTCCAGGGCTGGTGTTTTGTAATTTACGGAGCCATGTGCGTGCTCTGCCTGCTTTTTGTAGTGAAGTATCTAAAAGAGACAAAAGGGAAGACACTGGAGCAGATCGAAAGCGAGATTGCGGGATACGGCGCGCAGCCGAGCTAGAAACCCTGCCGCGTGCCGCGAACGAATTCCTGAACCGGGACAGGTGAAAGCCGGAAGGAGTTGAACTATGATCGCATTGGAAAAATACGGTGGCGGAGCATCGCCTGCCCTGGAGCAAACCGTCTCTGAAAGCATTCAGACCGGCTTCGTCGAAGCCGACCTGGCCATGTATCCCGAGGAAAAAGAGATTCTGCGGCAGTTGGCCGAAGCCGTGGCAACCTTGGCCGTGCATCCAATGATGCAAGCCAGGCGCGAGCTGTGGCGCCGCCACAACCGGCTTGAGGCCACGCGGCCGGTCATCTTTTGCGATCCCGAGAATGGCTGGAACGAGATCATCACCGAGCAGCAACTGCGCTGCAAAACCAAGATCGCACGCCGCTGGGAGATGAACCTGCGCAAGGAAATCTTCTGGGGCGAAGAGATGGGCGACGATCGTCCGGTTGAGGCGATATTCAACGTGCCCTACACCACCTCGCCCGACAACTGGGGCGCAGACATCAAATTCCACAGGTCCGAGCAACTGGGATCGTTTGTCTGGGACAGCCCCATCAAGGACTACGCGCAAGATCTCCCACGCATCCATCCCTTGACGTTTGAAGTTGATTGGGATGTTTCGAATGCAAGCTTCCAACTGGCGAAAGAGCTCTTCGGCGGCATTCTCACGGTCCGCCAAAAAGGCACCTGGTGGTGGTCGCTTGGTATCACCTATCCCGCCATTTTGCTGCGCGGCATGCAGAACATGTTTACCGACTTCCGCGATTATCCCGACGAGATCCGGCAATTGTTCTCCATCATCCTCGAAGGTCACATGAAGAAGCTGGACTATCTCGAGGCCAACCATCTGCTATCGCTCAACAACGATGGCACGTACATCGGCTCCGGCGGATACGGCTATACCAACGAATTGCCGCCGTCGGACTTCGACGGCATCGTGCGCTTGAAAGACATGTGGGGATTTACTGAGAGCCAGGAATCGGTCGGAGTTTCTCCGCGCATGTACGAAGAATTCATCTTCCCCCATGAAAAGCCGATCATGGAGCGCTTCGGCCTCACCTGCTACGGCTGTTGCGAGCCGCTGCACTCCCGCTGGAATATAGTCAAGAACCACCACGGCCTGCGCCGCGTTTCCTGCTCGGCATGGGCGAATCTCGAAAAGATGGCCGCCAATCTCGGTAGCGATTACATCCTTTCGCTCAAGCCAAATCCCGCCGTCCTCGCAGTGCCATCGCCCGATTGGAATGGGATCCGCAGCTATCTACGCCAGACTTTCGAAACCTGCGAAGGCTGTCGCCTTGAAATCATCATGAAAGACAATCACACGCTCTCGAACCACCCTGAGCACGCCGTGGAATGGGTAAGAATAGCGCGTGAAGAAGCCGGCGTCGAATAGTTTAAGAATCCTTGGCCGTCCAGTGTTACCTATGCGAGCGCGCGCTTGGCTGCGAGCAGGCCATCCCTGAATCCATAGCTTGAGCGGGACCTTTTCAAGGGGAGCATGAAGTGTCAGCGCATGACTTTAGTCGTGCCGCCCGCCAAAATCAAGGCGGGCTTTAGCCCCTGCGGTTAACTGCTCGGGAAACCCGTCTTCGATTTATCCCATTATTCTGCAGTGGCCCCAGACCGAATCTCGCCAGCACGGAACTTCCTGCCCCTACCCTGCGTATACCTCATTGCTGCCCAACCCCGAGGGGGCACACTATGACAATTCAAATTTGCGAATTCAACGAAATCACTGAGCTGGTGCGCGGCACCGAACAGCAATTCCTCGAGCGCTTGCAGCCTCTGGTGCGCCGCCATAACGTAACGCTCGATCTCGCGCACATCGCCCGCATCGACGCCGCCGGCCTTGCCGCGCTCATCACGCTCTACTGCGACGCGTGCCAGGCGGGCTACCGCTTCACCATCGCGAATCCCTCGCCGCATGTGCTGGAAATTCTTGCCATCGTCGGCCTGGAGCGCATTCTGACCACGCAACGCGAAGCCGAAATCTCCTTTGAGTGCGCGCAACTCCAGGAAACCGCCGCCTGATTTCGCCGAAATCCTGGAGGAATCGCATCGGATCATCGCTTTCGTGTCAGATTGCGATACTTCATATCCGGCCTTGAAACAGCCCTCCCCCCTCCCCAGCACCCCCTGTGACCACAGGCACAGGCAGCCCTAACCCCCAGACGCTATTCCTGTTTACGACACTGACCGCCCAACCCGGTCCATGCTCAGTCCCATATTTTCAGGGGCGTTTCGCTTGCTCAGCCTCTTTGCCGCTTCCAGTTGGCGCGCTGGGCCTCCGTTCCGTTACCCTTTCATATGGACCGCGAAGCGGAATCCTACGATGGAGATTTGAACCAATGACTCAAGCTGTATTGGAACCACCCGTCGCCGATGCGACCTCAAGTTCAACTGAACAGTATGTGTATTTCTTTGGTGGCGGCACGGCCGATGGCAACGGAAAAATGAAGGACGTGCTGGGCGGCAAAGGCGCTGGCCTGGCCGAGATGACCAACGCGGGTCTGCCGGTTCCTCCCGGATTCACCATTCAGACCGAGGCCTGTCGCGAATACATGCGCGGCAACGTGAGCCCGAAGATCGACGAGGAGATCCTCGCCGCTCTCGCCAAGCTGGAGCAGTTGCAAGGCCAGAAGCTGGGCAAGGGCGAAAATCCGCTGCTGGTTTCGGTCCGCTCCGGCGCAAAGTTTTCCATGCCCGGCATGATGGACACCATTTTGAACCTGGGCCTCAACGATAAGGCTGTCGAGGCTCTGGCCAAGCGCAGCGATAATCCCCGCTTTGCATACGACTCTTACCGCCGCCTCATTCAGATGTTCGGCGACGTGGTTCTCGACGTTCCCAAGAAAAAGTTCGAGCACATCTTCGACGGCGTGAAGGCCGCGAAGAAAGTGAAGTACGATTACGACCTCAAGCCTGATGCGTTACAGAAGATCATTGTCGAATACAAAAAGCTGATTAAGAAAGAGACCGGCAAGGACTTCCCGCAGGATCCGCTGGAGCAACTCTTCGCCGCCCGCGATGCCGTGTTCCGCAGCTGGCAAAACGATCGCGCCAAGACCTATCGCCGCATCAACCACATCGACGACTCCATTGGTACAGCCGTGAACGTGCAGGCCATGGTCTTCGGCAACCTCGGCGAAAACTCCGGCACCGGCGTAGGCTTCACGCGCAATCCCGCCACCGGCGAGCACGTGTTCTTCGGCGAGTACCTGATGAACGCGCAGGGCGAGGACGTGGTTTCCGGCGTGCGCACGCCCAACCCGATCAGCGAACTTGAGCAGGGCATGCCCAAGGTTTACGAGCAGCTGAAGGACATCACGCGGCGCATGGAAAAGCACTATCGCGACATGCAGGATTTCGAGTTCACCATCCAGGATGGCAAGCTCTACATGCTGCAAACGCGCAACGGCAAGCGCACCGGCCTGGCCGCTGTTCGCGTCGCCATCGACATGGTGCGCGAGGGCCTCATCACGCAGGAGGAAGCCATCCACCGCGTCGAGCCCAACCAGCTCTACGACTTCCTGGTTCCGCGCCTCGTGGAAAAGGGCGAGAAGATCGAAGTGCTCGCCACCGGTCTGCCGGCTTCGCCCGGAGCGGCTGTCGGCCAAATCGTCTTCACCGCCGAAGAAGCCGTGAAGCAACATCAGAAGGGCGCTTACAAGTCCATCATTCTCGTCCGCGGTGAAACCACTCCTGAGGACATCGCCGGCATGGAAGTTGCCGACGGCATCCTGACCTCGCGCGGCGGCATGACCTCGCACGCAGCTGTCGTCACCCGCGGCATGGGCAAGTGCTGCGTGGCTGGCGCAGGCGACTGCGTCGTCGACGAAGCCAACAAAGAGCTCCGCGTGAAGGGCAAAACCTTCAAGCAGGGCGACTACCTCTCGCTCGACGGAACCACCGGCCGCGTCATCGCCGGCCAGCTCAAAACGCTTGACGCCCAGCCCGACGATCCCGACCTCGTCAAGTTCATGAGCTGGGTCGATCCGGTCCGCCGCCTGCGCGTCCGCGCCAACGCCGACATCCCACGCGACGCCAAAACCGCGCGCGCCTTCGGCGCGGAGGGCATCGGCCTCTGCCGCACCGAGCACATGTTCTTTGCTGAAGACCGCATCGAGCACATGCGCACCATGATTCTCGCCACCAACGAGAAGGATCGCCGCGTGGCGCTGAAGAAGCTGCTGCCCATGCAGCGCGCCGACTTCATCGGTCTCTTCAAGGCCATGGAGTCACTGCCTGTCACCATTCGCCTGTTGGATCCTCCGCTGCACGAATTCCTGCCCAAGCGCGAGGATCTGCTCGTCGAAATCCAGCACCTTCAGGACACCAAGCCGCGCTCGCCCCGGCTCAAGGAGCTGCGTCCGTTGCTGGCGCGCGTCGAAGAGCTGCACGAGCAGAACCCCATGCTCGGCCTGCGTGGATGCCGCCTCGGCATTACGTTCCCCGAGATCACCGAGATGCAGGCCCGCGCCATCATCGAGGCCGCTGTCGCGGTCAAGTCGAAGGGCGGGGAGCCCCATCCCGAGATCATGATTCCGCTCATCGGCTCCATCGAGGAGATGCGCAATCAATCTGCCATCGTTCGCCGCGTCGCCGACGAAGTCTTCAAGGAAAAGGGCGTCAAGGTCGACTACATGGTGGGCACCATGATCGAGTTGCCGCGCGCCGCGTTGACAGCAGACCAGATCGCCGAAGAGGCTGAGTTCTTCTCGTTCGGCACCAACGATCTGACGCAGACCACGTACGGCATCTCGCGCGACGACATCAACAACTTCCTGCCCGCGTATCTCAAGCTCGGCATCTTCAAACAGGATCCCTTCGCCACGCTCGACCAGGTGGGCGTAGGGCAACTGATCAAGGGCGCCGTAGCCAAGGGACGCAACACGCGGTCGAATCTGAAGGTCGGCATCTGCGGCGAACATGGCGGCGATCCCGAGTCCGTCAAGTTCTGCCACAAGATCGACCTCAACTACGTCTCCTGCTCGCCCTTCCGCCTGCTCACGGCGCGTCTAGCCGCCGCGCAGGCCGCACTCGAAGAGAAAACAGGAACGTCGCACACCAACAAGTAGTCCTCATCAAATCGGAGGGTGCCCCCGGTCCCTCGCTTTTGGGGACCGGGGATAATACTTCGAACCAAGGGCGCAGCCAACCGGCTGCGCCTTTGGTTTTTGCGAGCTTTCGTCGATTGACCTAGCACGAAAATGGGTGCCCCACCCTCGCGACGTTCTTGTTTTTGTCGCTAGGGTGGGATCGCACGAACCTCAATAATCCCTTCTCAACTCCGCACGATCATGGGTGCCCCACATCTCGATTCTGAGATGTGGGAAAGCACGAGCCTAACCTTTTCTCTCAACAAAGCATCAAACCCGGGTGCCCCACCCTCGCGACGTTCTTGCTTTTGTCGCTAGGGTGGGATCGCACGAACCTCAATAATCCCTTCTCAACTCCGCACGATCATGGGTGCCCCACATCTCGATTCTGAGTTGTGGGAAAGCACGAGCCTAACCTTTTCTCTCAACAAAGCACCAAACCCGGGTGCCCCACCCTCGCGACGTTCTTGTTCTTGTCGCTAGGGTGGGATCGCACGAGCCTCAATAATCCCTTCTCAACTCCGCACGATCATGGGTGCCCCACATCTCGATTCTGAGATGTGGGAAAGCACGAACCTGAACCATCCTCACCTTACGCAACCGTCCCTGATAACAGCCGCGAAACAGGCTGCGCAGAAGCTCCTTTGGCAAGGAGCTTTGTATCAGGGCGCGAGTTCACTCGCGCCGCAATGAACAAAGATCGCGTGGTTTTAACCCCTGCGCGACGCTTGTTGCCCCACAATCAACTGCAAAAGCGGTTGTCATCCCGAGCGACCGGGGCCCCCGGCGACAGGTCTTCGTCGCTGGGGTGGGGGAGTCGAGGGACAAGCGGTTGCCTTCGGCGCTGCTCGCATCCAAAAGAATCGCGAAACCCGCCTCGCAGACGCGCCATTCGCGCCTCGGCGATTTCACATCAACTCGTACTCAATTCGGCATTCTTGGGTGACCAGGTCCACGCCCGCCAGATGATGATCGACGTGCACACGGTTTCGATCGTCGCGAAGAACAAGTACTCAGGAAGAGCGGGCGTCCGGGCGCCGAGAAAAGGCGGAACGTAGGTCAGGACACCGTTGACAAGGGTCAGAATTGTACCCGCGATGATATTCGCCAGCCGGTTCGCTCTATACGGAAGTAGCCGAGACGCCACAATCATGGCGATGGGTATTTCCATCAAGATCGCTGAACCCGCCAGAGCCCAGGGTGGCAGATGTGGATGTGCGGCGTCGGCTACATTGAGCGAGCCAACGACATCCCACAAGGCAAGCACGTCCGCATACAGGTAGTTCAACAACGCGAAGAGCCAGAATAGAGACAACCGCTCCTTTATGTCATGCATGTCAACCTCCTGCGGAATAGCTACGGTCCCGCCGCGGCAGCGGTTCCGGTAAGATCGCCGCCAATTCGGAGACGGCGGCAGGCAGTTCGCGGCAATTGCCTCACTCCTCATCGCTTCCGTGTCAACCGCGCCAGCGCCCGCGCTCTCCCTCATACTCCTGATCCCACACGCGATAAATTTCTGCTTAGTCTTGCAGAGTATTTCCGCCCATGGCGCACAATGGAGATGCAGAGGTAAATGGAATGCCTGGGCTGGCTTTCCTCATGGGCTGCTAAACTCTTTGAATGGAGGGTGTTGCATATAACCCCGTCGATCGAGGGACTTTAGCTCGCCGCTACCTCCGTAACCGTCATGATATGAGGACTTTAGCCCAAAATACCGGGGGAGGGGGTTGGGGGTAGAGGAGTACCGAACAGTAAACATCCTGCCCCGCCGGAAAATATGACCATGCCCACCTTTTCCCACGCAATGCTGCGCGAAATCTACGAGCAGCCCCAGGCGCTCGAGCGCACAATCGACCTTTACCTGAACGGCCGCAGCTTGAAGCCCGAAGTCGCCGCGGAACTAGCGAACTGGCCCAACGCGGCGGGCGAAATCCTGATCGCTGCCAGCGGATCCAGCCGTCACAGCGGCCTCTACGGCGAGATTCTTCTCGAAGACCTCTGCGGCCTCGCCGTCGACGTCGAATACGCGAGCGAATACTGCTGCCGCGGCGGTCGAGGCTACGTCGACCTCCGTCATCCCAGCGTGCTCGTCCTCTCGCAATCCGGCGAAACCAGCGACACGCTCGCCGCGCTTGAAGAGGCGCATCGCCAGGGCCACAAGACCCTCGCCATCACCAATCACGCCGAGTCCACCATGGCCGTCGAGGCTGATGTCTCTATGCCGCTGGCCGCGGGCGTGGAAAAAGCCATTCCCGCGACCAAAAGCTTCACCTGCCAGTTGGCCGTGCTCTATCTGCTCGCACTTTACGAAGGTGTCCGCCTGGGCCGCATGGATTCCGCCGCCGTCTCCGCGCACATAGCCGAGCTCACCGCGCTCCCCGGCGAAATAGCCGCGCAACTCGACGCATGGCGCAAGCAAGCGGCCGCGCTCGCCGCAAAATACGCATCGGCCATTACGTTCCTCTACCTCGGCCGCGGCATTCACTACGCCATCGCTCGCGAGGGCGCGCTGAAGTTGAAGGAATCTTCCTACGTGCACGCCGAGGGCTATCCGGTAGGCGAACTCAAGCACGGCCCCAACGCCCTGGTCAGCGATCGCGTGCCGCTCGTCGTCCTGGCCACGGTCGATCGCACCCTCGAAGCCTCGGTGTTGCGTTACGAGAAAACGCTACAGCTCCTCGCCGACATGAAAGCGCAGGGTGCGCGCGTCATTGCGCTCGCCAACGCAGGCGATACGCAGGTTCCCGCGCTCGCGACGGATTGTATTTTAATTCCGCCAGCCAGCGAATACCTGCTGCCCATTCTCGAAGTTGTGCCGCTGCAACTCTTCGCCTACTTTATGGCGTTAGAGCACGGCGTCGACGTCGACCGCCCGCGCAACCTCTCCAAAGCCGTCGTGGAGAAATAGCGCCGCGACGCAAGACGCGCCGACGAAGAGTCCAAAGCTGTAGCTGCGAGATGCAGGCCACTGGCTATTGGCTATTGGCTACTGGCTGCTTTCCTTCAAAGTGCGCCTCAATCTCCTCCAGCGTCTTGCCCTTTGTCTCGGGCAGGAAGAACGCTGCGGCGATCATGTAAACCACTGTGCAGCCCGCAAAGAGGAAGAACATAGACGAGTAGCCATGCTTGCTCACGAAGGGCAGAAAGATAGCGGCAATTGTGGTCGATACCATCTGATTGAGAACCAGCGCAATGCTCATACCGTTCGAACGGATGCGCGTAGGCATCAGTTCGCTCAGCGCCAGCCACACCACCACGCCCGGACCCAGGGCGTAGAACGCGATGAACAGATAAAGCCCCATCGCCACCAGCCAGCCGTGCCGGGCTTCAGGCACGCTGCCCACCAGCGCCTTCTCGATTTTGAGCGGCGCGGTCTGCGCGGCAGCGAGGTTGGCGAAGGGATTCTTGAAGATGGCTTCAATCCTGTTTGCCGGCACGCAACTGGCGCGGGTGATTTTGATGGGCGCGACGGCCGGATCGTCCGAGCGCACAAAGTTTGTTGCGGCCGTAAAGTCGCCGTAGGAATAGATAATCGCCAGCGAAGCGCGATGACTGTCGATGGTGCGTCCCGCATCGCCCGTGGCGCTCAGCAGTTTGCCAGCCTCTGCCGTGTCGAATCGCAAAGTCAGATCCTGATTGGGTCCGGTCATCGCCTGCACGGCGTTGCGGCAATCCACGCCAATCTTTTCCGTCGTCCGAAAGAGCAACCCCACGCTCGCCGTGGCCACGATCACGCCGCAGGTGCCCATAATGATCAGGAATCTTCTCCCCTTTCGGTCCACCAGCACCATGCCGATCGTGGTCGCCAGAAAATTCACCACCGTAAAAATCACGTAACCCCAATGCGACGCAAGATCGCTCAATCCGCTCTGCAGCAGAATGCCCGCGTTGTACCCGATGATGGAGTTGATGCCCGTGGCCTGATTGAAGGCGAGAATGACGCAGGCCAGCAAAAAGGGAATCAGATATTTGCGCCGCAGCAGAGAATCACGAACGCGATCACCGGTCGAGGTTGCTGCAACACGGGCCGTTGCCTCCATCTCTTCGAGCTCCAGCGCCGCCTGCTCCGGTCTGCGCGATTTGAGCAGTGCGTTATAGGTCGCTTCTCTGCGTTGGCGACGAAAAAGCCATCGTGGCGACTCGGTCACAAAGAAGCTGCCCAATACAAACAGCAGTCCCGGCGGCAACGAAACCCAGAAGATGCTTCGCCATGCATGATCCTCGAAGACGTGGAGAGCCGTTGCGTCGTTGAGCTTCGTCACGGCTGCGACGCGATAGCTGAAGTACATCCCGATCAGTGCCGCAACCACAATGCCCAGTGTCAGCAACCATTGAAAGATGGCTGTGCCCTTTCCGCGATCCGATGCGGAGAGGCACTCCGCAAGGTAGAGCGGCACCACCACGCCGATCACTCCACCGCTCATGCCCTGGAGCAGCCGCCCGGAGAGCAGCGGCGCGTAGCCCTGCGAGTATGCAATGACCGGAATGCTCAACGCAAAAGCGCATCCGCTCAGGATCATCAGCGGTTTGCGGCCCATCCAGTCGGCCAACAACCCGGCAAACAGCGTCGATAGAACGCTGCCCGCCAGCACGGCCGCCACGACCGAGGAAAGTTGCGTGGTCGTCAGTCCCGATGTGTCTGCCAGATAGGGGTACGCTCCGCCAATGATGCCGACATCGATGCCGTAAAGCAGGCCGCCGAGGCCCGCCACCAACAGCAGGAATGCGTTGTAGCGGCGTATCGCCGCAGAATCAGTCGGTGTTGTCGCGTGTGGACGTCCGGTGGCGCTCATCTTCTTCATCCAACCCTTTCACTCTGCGGTGCGCGATCCGGGACGCAGTGCTTATCGAAGGGCAAAACCTGGCGATTCCCCAGTCTACAATGGTCGCATCGGCCTCGAATTCTTGATGGAAAAGAACGAAGGTAGGTACATTTTGCTGCGACTCAGAGATAGCCTCGCTCTCACGTGTCTTTTACTCCCTGTTTTTTGCGGTGCGCAAACACAGGTGAAGCTTTTGCCCGCGCCGCGCGAATCAAGCTTTGGCCAGACGGCCGATCTCCCGGCCAGAATTCTAGCCGCTGTTCCCGGCCACGATGCAGAAGACGAGTTCGCCGCGCGCGATCTGGAAGACGCGATCAAGCGCATCGCTCCCACCGCCGACGAATCCCACGCCACCGCGCAGCCGCCCTATCGCAGTCACGCTTCTGCGCACGGACTCCGCGGAAGCAAAGGCCATCCTGGCGCGCGCCAACCTCGCCTTTGATTCCGTGATGGAATCGGAGGGCTACGTCCTCATCGTCGAAGCGCACGATGCCACCATCATTGGCGCCACCGGCGCAGGCGTCTTTTACGGCGTGCAGACCTTCAAGCAGCTGCTGCCACTGCCCGGCGCGGCGCGCGTACTGACAACGGGCACAGTACGCGACTGGCCGGCAATGAAATATAGGGGCATTGACGACGATCTTTCGCGCGGCCCGTTTCCCACGCTCGAATTCCAGAAGCATCAGATTCGCGTCTTCGCTGCGTTCAAGATCAACATCTACTCACCCTACTTCGAGCACACGCTGCTTTATCCTGACCAGCCTCTGGCCGCGCCGCCCGGCAGCTCGCTCTCGCCCGCCGAGGCCGCGGAGCTGGTGGCCTACGCCCGCCAGTATCACGTCACCATCATCCCCGAGCAGGAGGCCTTCGGCCATCTGCATCACGTGCTCAAATACGAGCTCTATCAGGATCTGGCGGAAACTCCGCACGGCCATGTGCTCGCCCCCGGCCAGGACGGCACGCTCCCGCTCATCAAAGATTGGTTCACACAGATCGCAAAGGAGTTTCCCTCGCCCTTCATTCACATCGGCGCCGACGAAACCTTTGATCTCGGTGCAGGCCGCACCCGCGAAGCGGTTGAGCAGAAAGGCTATGGGCCGGTGTACATCGACTTCCTCAAGCAGATTCATGACGAGCTCGCGCCGCTCAACCGTCGTCTGCTTTTCTGGGGCGATATCGGCGACGCCAATCCCGATGCCGTCTCGGCTCTGCCCAAAGACATGATCGCCGTGCCCTGGAGCTATAGGATCTCGAGCGGCTTCGACAAGTTGATCGAGCCCTTCGCCAAGAACGGCATTGAAACCTGGGTTGCGCCCGGCGACGCGAACTGGAACGAGGTCTATCCCGTAGCCAAAACCGCGCTGTGGAATATCCAGGGATTCATTCGCGTCGGGCAGCGGCTGGGATCGACTGGCGCGCTCACCACCGTGTGGAACGACGATGGCGAAGGCCTCTTCAACATGGATTGGTACGGCGTGCTCTTCGGCGCCGTGGCCGCGTGGCAGCCCGGCGAGAGCCCCATCGCCAATTACCAGGACGCCTACGGCGCGATTTTCCACCTCGATCCCTCCGGCAAGATCGACGAAGCCGAAAAAGAGTTGATGGCTGCGCAGGAGGCTATTGGCGCCGCCAAGACCCACATGAACAGCGATGAGCTTTTCTGGCTCGACCCGTGGAGCGCGCAGGGACAGGAGATTTCTTCGAGGCTCCTGCCGCAGGCGCACGATCTCCGTCTTCATGCCGAGCGCGCCATCGTCTTGTTGGCGCAGGCACGCGCCGGCGATCCCAAACTTGCCGAACCCGACGCGCTCACTGCCATGGACCTGGGCGCGCGCCGCCTCGACTTCATCGGCCTCAAGTTCCAGCTCGCGCAGGAGATGGCCGCAGCGTATTCACAGGCCGTCGCTCAGCAACACGACAAGACGCAGCGCGCGGCTACGAGTCGCATGCTCGAGGAGATCAGCAGCGACAATGGCAGCTGCCAGGACCTGCGCGACGGCTACTCGGCGCTCAAGGCCGAATACAGCCAGGTTTGGCTCGGTGAAAATCGTCCCTACTGGCTCAACAACGTCACCGTCCGCTATGACCTCGAGATCGAGCGGTGGCAGCACCGTGGCAACCAGTTCCAGACGGCAGTCCGCCCCTGGCACGGCGGCCTCGATCTGCCCGCAGCCGCGTCGCTGGGCTTGCCCGCGGCAGCTGAAGGTCAGCACTAAAGCGCGGCCAACGAAGGGGAATGAGCAAGCCTGGCGTGCGCATTAGAACCAATTCGATTACCATCGGTAAAATTTTTCACCTCACTGTCGCGCCCAGGATGCACACTAGAAGTATGTTCGAGCGCACCTCTCAGGACGCGCTCCCCCAGGTCCTGCTCATCGACGATGACATGGTCAGCCGTGAAGTCACAGCCACGGTTCTTACCATGAATGGCTACACCGTTCACACCGCGGAGAATGGCGCTGCGGCCCTTTTGTTGCTAAGCGCCACAGCGGAAGGCCGGTCGCCGGCGATCAAACGCGAACCGCTCCAGCCCGATGTGATCCTGATGGATTCGCAGATGCCCGGCCTGAACGGAACGCAGTTGATCGGCGAGCTCCGCGCGCGCAGCCAGGCGCGCATCTATGTCGTCAGCGGCAGCAACCCGCCACTTGAACTAACGGCAGCCGCCGAAGGCTTTCTGCTCAAGCCCTTCAGCGCCGAAGCTTTCCGAAAGCTTCTCGATGGCGGCAAGCCTGAAGCCGTGGTATCGCGTCTCGATCCCAATGAGCCTGCGGTTAACGCGGAAATTCTCGCCCAGTTCCGCAAACTCATGCCCGAGCCCGCGGTGCGCCAGGTGTACCAGGCCGTTGTCACCGACCTCGGCAAGCGCATTGACGTGCTGGCGGATGCCATGGCCCGGGGCGATGTGGCCGAGGTCCGGCGCATTGGCCACGCCATCAAAGGCGGTTGCGGTATGGCCGGGGCCTCTGAGGCTGCCCGGCTGGGCGCGCTGCTCGAATCTGAAGCGAGTCACTCCGGGGATAACCAGTTGGATAACGGTGCGGCATTACTCCGCGATTTGCGCGTCGCTACCCGGCGATTGCAGAATATGCTGGATGCAGAGATGCCTGTCTGACCTGCCGCATCTCTTCGCGCGTGGGCAGGCTCTGCTGGAGGCATATAGCAACTATGGATCGACCGATTCGAATCGTTCTCGCAGATGACCATCCAGTCGTCCGCATTGGCGTCCGCAACATGCTTACCGAATCTGAGGGCTTTGACGTCGTGGGCGACGCCACCGATGGCGACGAAGCCATCACGGAAACCCTCGAAAAGCAGCCCGATATTCTTCTTCTCGATGTTTCCATGCCGCGGCTGCCCGGCCTTGAAGCCATGCGCGCGATCATGAACGGCCCTTCCACGGCCAAGATCCTGCTGCTTACGTCTACCATCACCACGCAGCAAATCATTGAAGCGCTGCACATCGGCGCGCGCGGCATCGTGCTCAAAGACGCGCTCGCCAGCCACTTGCAGACTGCCATCCGCACCGTCCACGCCGGCGACTACTGGATTGGCGGCAAGCGCGTGGTCAATCTCGTCTCCGCCCTTCACGACCTGATGCAACAGGCCGCCGTCCCGCAGCGGAAAACCTACGGCCTTACCCCGCGCGAGCTCGAGGTCGTGGGTTGCATCGTCGAAGGTTGCTCCAACCGCGACATCGCCAAGCAGTTCACTCTGAGCGAAGAGACCGTCAAGCGCCATCTCTCCAACATCTTCGACAAGACCGGCGTTTCCACGCGCCTCGAGCTGGCCTTATTCGCCATCGCGCATCACCTGGTCACTCCGCAGTAGTTAACTTCGCGGGCGCAAATGTGTATGTCAGCGTGCCGGATTGGACGGAGTTGCGCGTGTTAAGCAGAATCCTGTAAATCTCGCTTCCCCAACTTTCGCGCAACCCTGCGTCAGTCAACGGCATTGGCTCGATCTTCGGCGCGAGTTGCGTGGCTTCGAATGTGAGCAGGCACGCCGTGCCGGCTCCCTCAGCCAGCTTCATCGTCACGCTGCGGTCGTTCGCAGTCGCGGTCCTCGGCGTCATCACCGAGAAGCTCACTGGCACGGCTCGCTCCAAATCGAATTCCTCGGTGATCAGGACCTGGTTCAGCTTGCGATCCAGCGTCACCGTGCGCATCCACTTCTTAATGCCGGCTTCCTTCGGATACGCTTTGGCGATGTCAAACGAAACCGTCGCATACTGATTGTTGGTCTCGTACTTCCGGTCCGTCGCCTCGAATTCCACGCCGTTCTGCTGCATCACGCCACCCACCGTAGGCAGATTGTGATACGCCGACTGCATCGTCCAAATGGAATAGCGATCGCGTCCGAAAGTCTTGGCCGTGTACTGCTCCACGCCCACGTCGATCGCGACGGGCTGCCCGTCCAGATAAATCACAAAATTCCCCGTGTCGTTGTGGCTGTGGCTGCGTCCGTTGTTCGAAGCCAGCACTGCTACGTACATGCCCTCGGTCGATCCGGCCTTTTCGCGCGCCGTCATTAAGCCAAAGTCGGGATACCAAGCGTCGCGCACCAGCACGTCCTGCTTCTTTGCTCCGCGGACTTCCGCAGCGTCAAGCACCGCGGGCAGCGAGCGCAACAGACTGGTCAGGTTCTCATTCAACGCGCGCTCCAGGCCTTGTCCCTGCGCATTCCATCCGCTCTTCTCCGCATAAAATGCGCCGAACGCCCTCAATTCCTCGTCGTGCACCGCCTTTCCAAAGCGATAGAGCACATCGCCCGAGGGGGCGGCCCTGCGATGCGCGTCGCCGTAGGCTACATAATCGTCGCCCGCAATGTGCGCGCTCAGAATGAAGCGTCCCATAGCATCTAGAAACGGATTGCCGAAAATCTTTGTCGCGTTGCCGGTCGCCGACTCGAGCGCCCAGATCACGTCAAACAAACTCAGCACCGAGCGGGAGTAGTATCCCGGGCCTTCCTCTTCGGCCGCGTCCGGCCAGTAGTCATTCCAATACGCATCCACGCTGCGCGCAATGCGCAGCGTCTCGGCAATGCGCAATTTCGAGTCGTCCTCGAGAATCAGGTTCGTCACCAGCAGGTTTGAATTGATCCAGGGATTCCAGTTGTTCAGCCGGTGTTCCTGCTTCCGCCCTCCCAGGCCCATCCACGTAAAGTCATTGCGCTCGCGCGCCAACTTCAGCATCTTGTGCTCGACCTCGATCTTGATTCGCTTGTTCACCAGCGGCGACACCTGGTTGAGTTGCGGCCCCAGCAGATAGTTCGTCCATGCCAGCAGTTGCGCCGTCTCCGCCGAGAACAGTTCGATGATCGGATCGCTCACGTCTGGCAGTCCCACGCCCGCTTTTTGCGCGCCCAGGTGCGCCGGCGCGCCCCAGTACGTCTCCTCGCAAATCAGCCATACGCCGTTCACAATCTCGTCGACGAACCGTCCCTTGCCCTCAATGCACTCAGCCAGGATCATGCGCTGCAACACGGCGCGGCGTCCAAAGCTGTCGGCCTCGAACCGGCTGCGATTGCCGTTGCGCTTGAAGTCGAGAAATGTCGAAGCCAGCAGCGCCTTCCAGCCCGCCTTCTGGTCGGCTTCCGCGCGCGCTATAACGGCCGCGCGGATGTCCCCCGGAACCGCCTCCCACGCTGCACGCTCGCTCCACGTGGGATACGGATGCCAGGCGCCAGGCGCCGCCAGATGGCTCTCGAGAAACGCTTCCGGGTAGGTTGTGCTCAGTAAATCGTGCGGCGCGACCAAAATCGGCTTCTCCTGGTGTGGCGCGTTCTCCTGCGTGGCCAGCGCAAGTGGGCCCATGGAATGCAAAAACTTCTGCTGCCCCGCAAGCGCAAGGCTACTGACCATAAAATGACGGCGATTCATCAGCTCTCCCGATTCCGCGAGCCAGTATACAGGCATGAGCATGCCGCGCTCTTCGGGATCCGGCGCAAAGCCTCCACGAAAAATGAAGATCCTCCGCGACTGATGGCGATTCCCGCTAAGGCGCATCACCTGATCAGTTCGCAGTAGCCTCCCGGCGCGCCGCCCGTTCTGGCTCCGATCCGCCCGGAAGGCCCTTCCTCCAATCTTCAGGAAAAGTCACTCTCTCGAGGGAATAAATCCGTTCCTGCGCAGTTCTATGCAGTGAGAGGAGAGAATCGTGAATAAGGTCATTGCTTGGCTCATCCATCCCCCTACCGAGGGCAGGCGGTCCATTCTGATCCTGCGTCTGATGGCGGGCGGTGTGTTCTTTTGGGAAGGATTGTTGAAGTTTGTTTACACCAATCAGGGAGTGGGGCGATTTACGAAACTCGGCATTCCCTATCCGGCGTATAGCGCCAACTTCATCGGCGGTCTTGAAATCCTCGGCGGACTTCTGCTGCTCACCGGCCTCGCGACCCGCTTCATTTCCATCCCATTCATCATTGAGATGATCGTCGCCATTCTCAGCACCAAGATATCCATCTTTCTCGGCACGTCGCCGTTGCCGTTGCCGCCAGCCCCACCGAGAATTGGCTTCTGGGCCGTTTTGCACGAAGGCCGCGCTGACTATGCACAGCTTCTTGTTACCGCATTTCTGCTCATCAATGGGCCCGGCAAGTGGTCGCTCGATGCGCTGCTGCTACGCAAGCCGCGGGCGGTGCTAAGGGGAGAGACCCGGCAAACGGCGGGTTTGGGAGTTGCGAGCGCACGGATCGCCGTTTCCCGCCAGATCGAGAGCTAGAGAATTTGTCCCGGCTGGCGATCGTCGCGAAGCGCCTCGAGCAGGAGGAGCCGAATCAAACCCCGGAGCCCGTACTTGACGGGCTTCGCCGACAACCGAGGTACACTGTTCTGGCTGTGGCAAAATCCCCTGGCGATTCCGGGTCTTTTGAAGAGCTGGCGATGCCTCATTTTACCCAGCTCTACAACTTCGCGTGCTGGCTCACCGGCGATCGCGCCGCGGCTGAAGATCTGGTGCAGGAAACCATGATGAAGGCGCTGCGCGGCTTCTCTTCGTATAGGCAGGGAACCAACTTTCGCGCATGGATGCATCGGATTCTTCGCAATACGTTTCTTACCTCGCAGTCCGGATTGAGGGCTACCGTCTCCTTCGACGACGACGATGCGCCGCCGGAGCCGTCCACGCAGGAAACACCGGAGTCGGCGCTTCTTGCGCGTTACCAACAGCGCTCAATCCAGGCGGCGCTGGAGTCGCTACCGGTGCATTTTCGCGAATTGATTCTGCTTTGCGACATGGAAGAGATGACGTATCAGGAAATCTCGCAGGCGCTCGGCGTTCCGGTGGGTACCGTGATGTCGCGGCTCTCCCGCGCGCGACGGGCGATGCGCGGGTTGTTGACGGCGGCGCAGGAAGGGGCTGAACGATGACGTGCGATACCGCGCGCGAGCGCCTTAACGCCTACATCGACTTGGGCTGCCCGGCGGAAGAGCTGGAGCAGCTTGAGGAGCACCTGCGTACCTGCCCCTCTTGCGCGTTTGAGGCGCTGCACCGCATGCAATTGAAGCGGGCCATCAAAGCCGCCGCCATTGAGCGATTTGTTCCATCGGCGGAGTTCCGTGCCCGCATGGCAAAGAGTTTGCAGACGCCGCGCAAGCCACATCTCGCGGGCTTCTGGATTCCCAGCCTCAGCCTTGCAGCAGCTCTGCTCGTCGCCGCGATCGTGTCGACGGGCTGGGTGCGGCATGTCCAAAGGCAACAGGCAGTGTCTGAACTGCTCGATCTGCACGTAGCTACTCTTGCGAGCGCCAACCCCGTTGACGTCATTTCAACAGATCGGCACACCGTCAAACCCTGGTTTCAGGGCAAGCTGCCCTTCTCGTTCAATCTTCCCGAGTTGGAGAATTCGCCCTACCGGCTATTTGGCGGCAAGCTGGTTTACTTTGATCACGCCCCTGGCGCGCAACTGGTCTACTTCATCGGCAAGCATCAGATCTCTGTGTTCATCCTCCAGGATGATCGGACGATTGCGTCTGCCGGAGCGTTCCCGGCATTGGTGCGCAAGAATGGCTTCAACGTCGAATCGGAAACGAGTGCCGGCTTGCGCTTTGTGCTGGTGAGCGATTCCAACGCAGCCGACGTCCATTTACTCGCCTACTTGCTCAAGGCCGCGCAACAACCTTAGGATTGCTCCTGGCGCCATCCGCTTCACCGCGCTATTCTGAGGCTTCGATTCCAGATGTTTTTCTTCAGTCAGGTGCGCGCATGGGTGAATTAAGCAGAATCGGCATTGCTCTCGACTCCGATCTCCTCAAGCGGTTCGACAGCTCGATTGAGAAGAGCGGATACACGAACCGTTCCGAAGCCTTTCGCGACCTGATCCGCGACCGGCTGGTCCGCGAGCAGACCGCCGCGCCCGATGCAACCGTTGTCGGCACCGTCACGCTCATCTTCGACCACCATGCTTCTGGAATTACTGAAAAACTGACCGAGGTGCAGCACGAGCACCACGACCTGGTGGTCTCGACGAGTCACGCGCATCTCGATCACGACTCCTGTCTTGAAGTGCTGATCGTCCATGGCAATGCGGCCCGCGTCCAGCACTTCGCCGACATTCTCATCGGCCTCAAAGGCGTACAGCACGGCCGCCTCGTGATGACCGTGCCCTTGCTCGACGCCGGGCACACCCACGAGCACGCGCACTCGCACGAGCATCCGCACAAGCACTAAGCGGTTGTTGTGGCCACAAGCCGCCTATTCAGCACGATTCCTGCCACGATCACGCCGAGTATGAGCGTCGCGAACAGCGTCAACCAGCCCCGATACTGAGCCGGGTGCGTCAGAACGCGGACAAAATGACGCCCGTAGTGATCGGCGATGATTGCGACAAGTGTGTAACGTACGCCGCGGCAAATGGTCACGACCGTCAGAAATCTGGCGAGGCTGTATTTCGAAGCACCTGCCACAGCAAACAACAAGCTGGTAGGGAACGGAAACGGTATCGCCGTTGACGCAATAAGAGAGCCCGTGCCCCATTTTTCGAAGAATTGGAGCATTCCATTCACCTTCCGGCTCCCAAACTTGCCGTGCAGGTAAGCTGATCCAGCCTTACGTGCGAGTCGGAATGTGAGGAAAGCTCCAACCGCCGACCCGGCTGTTGCAACCAACGCAAACTCGTACCATCGATTGGTTTGCCGGGCTGCGAGAATTGCCGTCAAAATGTCAGGGCCGCCAAATGTTGGCAGAGGAGAGCTATCGATAATCGCAACGAAGAAGAGTCCGAATGCTCCCAGGTGGCCGAGCATCGCAGTAATGCCGTATCCCCGAGTCGGGGAGGTACTTTGGATTAAGGCGTTGAGCATGACGGCAATATATCAACTTTGCGTGGGTCCTGATCGAATGCGTCTGGATGTTCGTCAACTCGGAGATTACCGCCTACCGCTCCACCTTGACGCCGAAGTGATACGTCACATTCAAGCTCGCGTAGGAAGGGATGCGCACGCCGACCACTTCACTCACGGGATTTGCAGGAACCAGCCCGTCGCTATCCAGGCCCACAGCGCCAGGCGCGAAGACTCCGGCGCTTGCAAAGTTCTCCGTGGTCTGGCCGGTCCATCCACTCGCGATCATGGTGTTCACGCCCAGGTTGATGCGCCCGTCCATGAACGGCCGCGACGCGGCAAACCTGAACTCCTTGTTGGGCACGCCTGTGCAATAGGAATTCAACGCATCTGGAGCGCCGCTCAGGTAGCTGGCCTCGCTGCATCCCTGGCCCACTACCTTGCGCCCCACGTACTCGAATTCTCCCTTGGCTTCGAGGTGAAAGGGCAGCTTCTGGTATGTCCCCATCACGTCGCCGATCAGTCGCGGCGCTTCCGGCACAATGGTGAAGGCCGTGCTTACGAGCCGTGCGTCTGCTTTTTCAAATGTCGCCAGCACCGATCCGTTCGGCAGCGTCTGCCGCACCGTCGCCGCTAGAAACCGAATGCGTCCCGGACCCAAATCGAATTGCAATCCCTGATCGGGATCGATCTTGCCATACTCGGCGGTTTGTGTTTCGTGACCCAGCGTCAGCTTCACGTCGGTTTTGTGCAAGGTTTTGCTCGCCACCACTTGATAGGAGCGCGCGGTTTCTACAGGATCGACCGCCGTCGGACCATCGAGCGCTGATCCTTCGCGCGGATCCTCGGTGAAAAACGACTTGCCGAAGCTGACAGAGATCAGCGGCGCAAGCCATTTGGGGTTGGGCACGAATGTCAGCGTGGCCTTGGGCGAATTCAGCCCCACCAGCTTGCTCCACGAGTTCGCCGGCGTCATCAAATCCTGGTTGTCGATGAAAATCTCGTCGCGCCGCCAGCCCGCATAGTAGTTGAAGTGGCTGCCCAGCGATCCCTGCGCGACCACGTACGGAGTGGCCGGCGAAATCGTCACATTGTTGCCGTCGATCTTGGTGAACGCACCGTAAGCGCCCGGCGTCGCGGGATTATAAAAGTTGTAGTGGTCCAGATCGTCACGCCGTGGCGCTTCACGCTCGGTTTCCGTTCCCACCATCAGTGTTAGCTGGTTCGAAATCTTGTCCACGTACGCGCCGCTTGCTCCGCCCACCGCGCGGAACTCGCTCTGCCGGATCAGCCCCAGTCCAAAATCCGAAAACAGTGACAGATTGTAGGTGCGGAAGAACCCCGAAAGCTGCGCCTCCTTTCCTACGCCGAGCTTCCACTCGTCGTTCAGCGCAAGCAGCGCGGTATGCGTCTGGTCCTTTTGCCGCGGATCGATGGTATCGGGATACTCCACCCATCCCGCCGCCGCATCCTCCGCATTGAATCCAAGAATCGGCCGCAGCCCCGCCACATACCCGTAGCCGAGATAGGCAACGCCAAACAAATTGAGCGTATGCCTACCCGCGTGAATCGTCTGCCCGCCGTTGAACTTGAATTGCTTGCGGTGCTCCAACCGCTCTAGAAACCCGTTGCCGTAGGAGCCTTCCATCGCAGCCCACGAATTTTCTGACGGGCTCATGCCCGCCGTCGCCGTCAGGTCGCGGGCGTCGCCCGTCATCGTGAAGAATGGCGCAAGGTGGCTGCGCAGTCCGTAGATCGCAGCCATATTCAGCGCATGATTGCCCTCGCGCACGTTGAAGGCGCCGCCATCCACCGCGACGCTTTCGATTGTGCCGGCGATGAAAATGTTCGGGTCCGCATAGCCGTTACCGTGCGCGTTCGCCGACAAATTATTCGGCACCAGGTACGTGCCGACCTGCACGTATTGCGCGATGGGCTCGCCGTGGTCGCCCGCCACGCCCGGCGCAAAATACTGCGGCGCCTTGATGCCGCTCGATGCGGTCTCAACGGGATAGCCGGGAATCGAAATGGGCGCGCCCGGCCTTCCTGGATTCGCGTCCAGCAAATCGGCGGTGGCAAACACCTTTACCGCCGGATCGGGCGACATGACATCGCCCTTGGTCACATCGGCCGTCACCACGACGGTCTCGCGCACTTCGGGCTGCAGCTGAATGAAGAGATCGCTGCCCCCGTCCGCGACCACCACACTTTTCTGCAGCTTCTGGTAGTGCTCCGCGTGCACACTCAACTCATACGTTCCCGGCTTAATCGTCTCGAGCGCAAACCGCCCTTGCGCATCGCTCACCTCGCGTCGCGTAGCACCGCCGTCTACGCTCAATTCCACCATTGCGCCCGCGATTGCCTCGCCCTGCTCGTCGCTAACGATTCCCGAAACCGCAACCTCGCCCGCCGCATGTGCCAGCAGCCCCGCAAAGAGCGCAAATAGGCCGAGTGCTACGATTTTCGATCTTTTGCGAGGCATAGCTGAACCGTAAATGCGGCTTTGCAGCGTTGACTGTGAGCCAAGTCACACGTTTATGAAATTCGTGCTACCAGATTGAATGATAGGGAAATAGGGCCACGATCTGGCGCGATTGATGCGATTTTTTGCGGGATTTATTTTGCGATTGACATCGGCTGCGCCGCGGCTTTACCCAGCGCAGGCAACGTGCCCCGCGGGAAGTCCGTCGACCGCCGCACTACCAGCCGGGTTTGAATCGGCCACTCCCGCTGCCCAGCTCCGGGATGGCCGGCCTCGATCCCAGCCCGCAACGCCTCCACGGACGCTGCCGCCAGATCCCTGCACGACATCTGCACCGTCGTCAGCGGCGGCAGCATGAACTGTGCCAGGTGAATATCGTCGAATCCCACCACCGAAATATCCCGGGGAACCTGGTGCGTGGTTTCGTCCAGCGCATGCAACGCGCCGATCGCGGTCATGTCGTTCGAGCAGACCACCGCCGTGGGCAACTCAGTCGCCTGCAGCAATTTCTCCATCGCCGCCTTGCCGCTCTCCATGGTGTGCTTGCCTTCAACCATCGACGCCGCCGGAACGGTCAGTCCCAGCTCGACCATCGATCTGCGGAAGGCGTCGCGCCGTATCGCCGCCGTGCGCAAGTGCAAGGGCCCCGAGATGAATGCGATCTGCCGGTGTCCCAGCGCGGCCAGGTGCTGCACCGCCTCGCGAATTCCCTCGCCATAATTCACCTTCAGCACGCGAACGTTGGGCAGCTCTGGTCCTGCATCTACGAACACCAGGGGAAACCCCTGTTCCACCAGCTTCTGCACCAATTCTTCTTCAATGCCGAAAGTCATCACAGCCACGCCATCCACATTGCGCTGCAGCATGCGGCGGATCAGCGACTCCGTTCGCGTCGCATCGTAATTCGTCGAACCGATCATCACCTCGTAGCCCTGCGCTACGGCCAGGTTTTCGAACTCCTGCACCAGCTCGGGGAAAAATGGATTCGTGATCTCGGAAACGATGAGGCCCAGGATCCGGCTCCGCCCCGACACCAGTGCGCGCGCCTGCGTATTGGGCACGTAGCCCACCTCGTCCACGGCCTTCCACACGCGCTTGGCCAGGATGGGATCGACCGTGGGAATCTGGTTCACCACGCGCGAAACGGTGGCGATGGAGACACGTGCGCGCTTGGCCACATCGTGGATGTTGATGTTGGCGCGGCGTCGCTGGGAGGACTTCTTTGACCGGTCCATGAGAAGAGAATTGTACGCTTTTCCCGGCGTTTCTCAACCTGACCAGAGCGAAATCACGTGGAAAACCCTTTTGAATCCCAGCATTTAGCTGCGATTTGCGGATTGATGACGTCTTATAGGACGTGAGTTATGCGGCGGTTTTGGTAAACGCTTCCCGCATTTGCGCCCGGCGTCACGGATGATTTTGGCCGCCCGCCACAACCTCAAGCCCGTGGCGCAGCAGCGGCAGAATCGCTTCCAGGCTCTCTTCTGCGCCGCGTTTGCTGCCCGGCAGATTCACGATGAGCGTTTTGCCGCGCAATCCCGCTACGCCGCGCGAGAGCCACGCGAAAACATTGCGCTCCGCACCCTCTGCGCGCATCGCTTCTGCCAGCCCCGGCGCTTCGCGATCCATCACGCGCCGCGTCGCCTCCGGCGTACGATCGCGCGGTCCCAGCCCCGTGCCGCCCACGGTCAGCGCCAGCGCCGCACCCTTGCGCTCAAGCGCCTCAAGCGCAGCAGCAATCGCATCTTCGTCGTCTGGGAGCAGCGTTGTTTCCATTTCGGCCTGTGGCCACGCGCCGCGCAGCAACGCAACCACCGCCGGACCCGCCGTGTCGGCGAGTTGTCCAGCCGAGCAACGGTCCGAGATTGTGAGCACCGCAAGCAGCATGACCTGATTCTATTTCTTCATTGCGCCGGCAGCATCTTGATCGTGTGCAGCCACGCCTCGGCCAACTTAGGCCAGCCCATGATGGGGAAATCTCTAGGCCGCAATCCGAACCCGTGGCCGCCCTCTGCGTAGATGTGCATTTCGGAAGGCACCTTGGCGTTTTTCAGCTGCATGAAATACGTCACCGAACTCTCCACATGTGCCGTGTAGTCGTCTTCAGCCTGTAGCAGGAACGTAGGCGGCGTATTCGCAGTGGGCTGAATATCGGGATTGGGCGCGTAGTTCTGGTTCGCCAGCGCCGTGTAGCCGGGATAAAGAACCATCGCGAAATCTGGGCGGCAGCTCAACTGGTCGGCCGCGTCAATCGGATCGTAAATCCGCTTGTCGTAATGGTTGCTGATCGCCACCGAGAGATGCGCGCCCGCGGAAAATCCAATGACACCGACGCGGTTGGGATCGATACCCCACTCCGCCGCGTGCAGCCGCACCAGGCCCACGGCACGCTGCGCGTCCTGCAGCGCCGCAGCCGACTTGGGATACGGCCCGCTATTCGGCACGCGATATTTGAGCAGAACGCAGTTGACGCCGATCTGGTTCAGCCAGTCGCAAACCTCGGTGCCTTCCAGGTCCATCGACAGAATCTGGTAGGCGCCGCCCGGAAACACTACGATCGCCGCGCCCGTGTTCTTTCCCTTTGCCGGAAACACCGTAATCGTCGGCGTGGACACGTTCGTGAGGCGCATATAGGGCCGGCCGGCCATCATTTTGGAGGGTGCAAAGGTCTCGGGCGGCACGTCGGCTTTCGCGTCCGGCGCCGTTCTCGGCCAAATCGGCATGGTCACGAGCCCGGCTGGCGGCGTCCATCCCGGAGAGGGGGTTGAGGGGTTGGCAGGGGTTTGTGCCCAGGCCCCAGCAGCACTTAATGCAGCCGCGGCAACAAGCAGCTTCTTGGTCATGTTCGGAACCTCCAACGCGATTCTGCGTCGCCTTCAGTAACGCGTGTGCCCGCTATCTTTGTACTGCTCCAGCAGCTTGGTCAGCCGCGCCACAATCTCGGGCCGCTGTGCCCACAGGTTGTAGAGCTCGTGCGGATCGTCGGCCAGATTGTAGAGTTGCCCTTGCACGCCGCCCGGTGCCGGATCCACCGTCGCGGGCGGCGTGAACCCTCCGCTACCCAATCCCAATTCCAGCTTCCAGTTGCCCTCGCGGATCGAGAACATGCCGCCGTTCGAAAGCTCAATGATGTCTTTGCGAATCGGCTTATGCGGCTGGCGCTCGAGCGCCGGCAGCAGATTGAAGCTGTCCTCGCCCGCATCCGGCGGCAGCGGCCGGTGCAGAATTGCCGCCAGCGTTCCCATTAGATCAGTCAATGATGCTGTCTCATCGCACACCGTGTTCGCGGGGATGTGTCCCGGCCAGCGCGCCATGAACGGAATGCGATGCCCGGCTTCCCAGATGTCGGCCTTCTCGCCGCGCCAGCCGGCATTGGCGCGATGCGGATAGGTCGCGATGTCCTGGTCGTTCCACCACGCGCCGTTGTCGCTGGTTACAACTACGATCGTGTCCTGGTCCATGCGCAATTCCTGCACCGTATCCAGGACGCGGCCGATCATCGCGTCCACCTCGGCTACGTAATCGCCATACAATCCCGCGCCCGATTTGCCCTTGTACTCCGGCAGCGGAACCCACGGCGTGTGCGGCGAGGGCATGGCGAAGTAGAGGAAGAACGGCTGCTCCTTGTGCTCCGCGCGCTCGTGCAGAATCTCGACGGCCTTATCTGTCAGCGTGGGCAACACTTGCGGGATGTCGAAGTGCGGTGCGCGCAATCCCGCCCGCCAGTAGTAGCCGTGCGGCGTATTCGCGCCGGCCTCGGCAACCGTCGGCAACTCCACCGTGTGTTCGTTCTCAAAGTAGAGGTAAGGCTGCATATCGAGTGACGCCGGAATCCCGAAGTAATAATCGAATCCGTGGGCGTTCGGTCCCGGCGTCAGCGGCTGCGTGTAGTCGGTCTTTTCCGCGTTGCCTAGGCCCAGGTGCCACTTACCCACGCCCGCCGTGTAATATCCTTCCTCCTTCAGCATCGACGGCACCGTCATCCGCCCCGGCTCAATCAAATCCGGGGACTCGCCGTTGAGCACGCCCTTCTTCAGCCGCCCGCGCCAACTGTAGCGCCCCGTCAAAATGCTGTAGCGGCTCGGCGTGCATACCGCGCTCGATGCATGCATGTCGGTAAACCGCATGCCCTGGCGCGCAAACGTGTTGCAGTGCGGCGTGGGGATGGCCGAGTGCGCGTTGTATTCATCAATATCGCCCCAACCCAGGTCGTCGGCCAGAATGTACACCACGTTGGGCTTGCCCGCAGGTTTGCCCGCGGCGCGCATCATGGTGGGCACGCTCAGCATCCACGCCGCCGCTCCCAGGCGCGTGCAGAACGCGCGCCGATCCACTGCTCCTGTGTTCATTCCAATGGTCTCCGATGGGTTGAGAGGAAATCTCCGACCTTTGAGGCAATCAATTTATATCGGGGCCAGCTTGCTCTTGTAAACGCAATCTTCGCGCGTCGTCGCCATGCGTCTGCGATGCGCAATCAGTCCACGGTCGTCGAGCGCCCTGACGCCGCCAAAAGAACGGCAGGCATCAATGTGATCTAACTCACGTTTCGCGGTGCGCTCTGGCACATCCCCGCCGTTGCGCCGGTGACACGCTTGCGCATATGAGGTGTATACCATGCGGGATTCTGACACCCGCCGCTGGACGCATCCGCAAACCATTCTCGTCGCCACTGACCTGAGTGATCTGGACCATCTCATGCCGTTTGCCCTCGAACAGGCCCGCGCCACCGGGGCCCCCACGGACAGGTCTTCGTCCGTGGGGTGGCATGCCGGCGCCCGCGTCATTCTTCTGCACGTGCTGCCCACTACTGCGGCCTTTACTGCCGACGCCACCGGCATGCCCTACTACGACTCCGGCGGAGCCCTGGAGATTGCGGAGCAGATGATGCATCCCTGGTGCGAAGCTGCCGCCCGCCTCGGCATTCACTGCGATTCCCTGGCCCGCGAAGGCCATCCCACGCAACAGATTCTAGCCGCGGTTCGCCAGTTTCATGCCGACCGTGTGCTGCTCGGAACCCGGAGCCGGGGCAAGCTTGGCAGGTTGCTCATTGGCTCTGTGGCAGAACAAGTGCTGCGCTCGGTCTACATCCCGGTCATCACCGTGGGACCCGAGGCTCATCTCCCGGTGGACAGCGGCGAAGAACGTGTCGTCCTGCATGCCACCACACTTCGAGAGACCTCTCGCCCGAGCGCGGCGCTTGCCTGCCAGGTGGCCGCGGCCCAAAATGCAAAGCTGGTTCTGCTGCACGTTCTGCCGCCCATCGCAGAGATGGAGCGCAAAGGCCTTCCCACTGGATTGCACTCGTCGGCCATGCTCGAGTTGCGCATTCTCGCGGCGGAAACCGGCGCCGGGGCCCCGACGGACAGGTCCTCGTCCGTGGGGTGGGGAGCCGAATGCTGCTCCGCCGTTGAGCCGGTCGTGGCCCACGGCAATCCTTCCATCGAGATTCTCGCCCTGGCTGCCGAACGCCGCGCCAGCCTCATCGTGCTCGGCGCCGCGCGCCGCCCCGCCTTTGAGATCCTTACCCGCGACCACACTGTTCACCGCGTGCTGGCCCACGCGCGCTGTCCTGTACTCACATTGCGCGAGCCGCAGACGATGCCGGAACAGACGCACGCCGTTACGGCCAGCGCCCATCGTTAGAACTGATCCAGCGTTCCTGCACCCTACCTCATTTCGCTTCATCCAGAGCGAGTCCCGGCGTGCGGGGACGAGTCGAAAGCCTGCCCTGAGCGGAGATCGCGCAGCGATCGAAGTCGAACGGGGTCCCGCATTTGCTCTTTGATCGCGAGATGGGAACATCATTCGTGGAACTGCTTTAGTCTTCAAAGAGGTCAGTTTGACCAGCGCCCGCCGAGCCCGTGGACGCATTCCCATGCCGAGACGTGATGCTGCCACCGGATTTGCGGTAAGAAACACGCGTAAACGGCTGTAGCCGTTTCAGGCACCGTTCATGCAGATAACGAAGTTGGCGCAGAAGTCCCAGTCCATCCTGATTCCGGCCGTCGGCATGTGCGTTGTAAATCTCCGCGGCCAGGCTGTGCAGTTGCTGATGAAGAGTCTCGATAGCTTGAACGGAGGGCGACATACCGCCCGCGGATTGTCTTTGCGACTCGATCCACGTGCTCAGGCTGCATGGATCCGCATCGGAGCACCGGCGGCGTCGGCCGCGTACCCTGCAGGTGCGCCAGGAAATGCCCGTACCAGGCGCGGTGTTCGACGATGGCGAACAGCACCGCTCGATTGCTGGCGTCCACCGCAGGCACTTCCATCCACCGCGGATCGGCGCGCCATGTGGCCGACCAGGCGGGCAGTTCCTGTGCGGGCATGGGCCTCGCAATTCCGTATCCCTGCGCGAAATCGCATCCCAGCTGCAGCAGCATCAGGCCGTGCTCCACCGTCTCCACTCCCTCTGCAATCACCTTGCGGCGGAATGCCTCGGCCAGTCCCAGGATGCCTCGCAGGATGGTCAGGTTCTCCGGCTCATCGGGCATATCCCGCACAAAACTCTGGTCGATCTTCAGAACATCCGCGGGTAGGCGCTTCAAATAGACGAGGGAGGAGTAGCCGGTGCCAAAGTCGTCCACGCTGATCTGCACGCCGGCCTCACGGCATGCCGCGAGCACCCGGGAACTCAATGCCACGTCCTGCAGGGCGCTGGTTTCCAGCACCTCCAGCTCCAGATGCGATGGCTTGACGCGCGGATGTGCCGCGAGCCGTGCGCGCAAGCGGTCAACGAAGTCCGGCTGCTGCAATTCAAAAGCGCTCACATTCACGCTCACCGGTATTTCCAGGCCGCTGTCCTGCCACGCCTCCATCTGCGTGAGCGCGCTCTCGATCACCCACTCACCCACCTCGGCGATCAGTGGATGGTTTTCAATGACCGGCAGGAACATGCCCGGCGGCAGCAGGCCACGTTCGGGGTGTTGCCAGCGAATCAGAGCTTCAGCGCCGATCACCTTCCCCGTGCGCATGTTTACCTTCGGTTGGTAGTACACCACGAACTCATGCGCGGCCAGCGCGCGGCGAATGTGCTCGATATTTTCATGCCGGCTGCGCGCGATCAGATCGTGGCTGGGATCGAAGATGCGGTAGCCGTTCTTTCCCGCCAGCTTGGCCTCGTGGAGCGCTTGGTAAGCTTGGCGCAAAAGCAAGTCCGCGTCCACTTCCTCCGCCTGCGGATAAAAAGTCACGCCTGCGCTGGCCGTCACGCGCAGCGCTGCGTCTCCAATCTGCACTTCCTCCGCGACGACTTCGAGCAAGTGCTTCAACGTGGGCAGGCACGCATCACGGTCAGGAATATCGAGGATGATGGCGCCGAATTCGTCGCCGCCCAACCGCGCCAGCGTATCCCCATCGCCCAGCGCGTGATTCATCCTGAAGGCCAGTGCCGTCAGCAGCGCATCGCCGCTGAAGTGGCTGTACCCATCGTTGATGGCCTTGAAGCCATCGAGATCGAAACATGCCACGCCGAGCAGTTGATTGTGGCGGCGCGCCTGCGCCATCGCCTGGCGCAATCGGTCGACAAGCAACGCCCGGTTCGGAAGCCTCGTCAGCGCATCGTAATGCGCGGCCAGCTCCAGTTGCTGCTCGTGCTCCTTGACCTCCGTGATGTCGGTGAAAAGACCCACGTACTGCTTCACGTGTCCGCCGGCGTCGCGGATCGCATTGATCGTCAGCATCTCTGCATAGAGATCCCCGCCCTTGGTGCGGTTCCAGATCTCACCCGACCAGCTGCCATCCCGGGCCAGAGAGTCCCACATGTTCCTGTAGAAGTCCTTGCCCTGCAGGCCCGATTGCAGGATGCGCGGATTGCGTCCCAGCGCCTCTTCTCGCGTGTATCCGGTAATGCGCGTAAAGGCGTCGTTCACCTCCAGAATCCTGCCCGTAGGATCGGTAATCGTGATGCCTTCGCGGGCGCCCGTGAAGACCGTGGCGGCCAGCCGCAGCCGCTCCTCGGCCAGCTTCCGCTCCGTGATGTCGTCGGAGAAGATCACAATCCCGCCCACTGAGCCGTCGCCCGCTCGCCAGGGAAGAATCTCGCGCCGGAGCCATTGCACACTGCCATCTGCTCTAGTCAGCGCGCGCTTCCCTGGCCTCCACCTTCTCACCCGCCAGACAGCGCCGATGCTCCTCCCGCCAACTCTCCGGAATTTCCGGGAAGATCTCGTAATGCGAATGCCCGATGATCTCGACATCGCTGAGAGAGTGCACTTCCAGCCATCGCCGGCTCACGACCAGGTAGCGCATCTCGCGATCCAGCATGGCCAGCGCCGCCGGCGCGTGCCCGATGAACAACTGCAGCAATTCCTTGCTCTCGCGCAGCGCCGCTTCCACCTGCTTACGTTCCGTAATGTCCTGGATGGTGCCGCGGAGCTTTGCGAGACCTCCAGAGCTGTCGAGATCCATCTTGCCCACTGCGCGCACCCATCGCACGGCCTTATCCGAATTGCGTATGATTCGATGTTCGAACTCAAATTGGGGTCGCTTGCTTAGGGCCTCTCTTGCGAAACGAGCTTCCACCGCCGCGCGGTCCTCGGGATGGACCAGGCCCATCCAGTTCGAGAAGGAGAGGTCGTAATCCGGGCCCACTCCAAGAATCTCTCTCAGAATGTCCGAGGCGCTCCACGCGCCTGTGGATAGATCCTGAACGTGGATGCCCAGGCCGGCGATCCGTTGCGCCTCCTGCAAAGTTTCCTCGCTCTCGCGCAGCGCGGCTTCCACCTGCTTGACGTCCGTAATGTCCTGCACGGTGCCCTTGAGCGCGAGAGGTTTCCCTTGTGCGTCTAGCTCCAGCCTGCCGCGCGTGTGCACCCAGCGGATCGCTCTGTCTGTGTGGCGCACGATGCGATATTCGCTGTCGAATTCCGTGCCCTTGCCATCGAAGTGGTTCTTCAGGCGCTCCGCGACCGTCGCGCGGTCGTCAGGATGAATCAGCGGCCAGATGCCCTCGAGTCCGCGGTCATAGTCGTCGCCAATACCCAGCAGGATCTCCAACTCGGGCGATAGGCGCCAAATCTTGTTGGGAATATCCAACACATAAGTGCCCAATCCGGCAATCGCCTGGGCATCGCGCAGCGATTCCTCGCTTTCGCGCAGCCTTTTCTGCGCTTCAATATATTCGGTAATGTCCGGAGCCACACCGAAGATGCCGATGATCTCGCCATCCGGACCATTCACGGGATACTTGCGATTGTCGATCCAGCGTTTCGTCCCGTCTTTCGTCGGCACCTGCTGGATTTCGTTCACTCGCCCGCCCTCGGCGAATGCCTTCTCCTCGAGCCGGTAATAAACGTCGGCAGTTTGTTCCGGATGATTGTCGTAATCCGTGGTGCCCACCAGCTCGGTCCGCCCGCCATTCGACTCCATCAGGTTGGGCAAGGTCCGGCTCACGGCCAGAATCACATGGTTGCGATTCTTGATGTAGATGTAGTCGTTGGTGTGCTCGATCAGGGTTTTGAAGCTGGCGATCAGGATCGCGTCGCCGGGCTCGCTCACCTTCCGCGCATCTTCGATCCACAGTTCGAGCTTGGGCCCATGGTCCCTCGCGTGCGTCTTCGCGTACCGCGCCTTCAGGCAGCGAATTTTTCCGTCGGCGTGACGGATCCGCAGATTCACCGACCCTGACAATTTTCTGCTCTTTGGGGAAAACAGAGTCGCGACGAGATCCGCATCCTCCGGGTGGATGCGATCCTTCAGCTGCACGCGTGCAGTGAGAAATTCCTCGGCGGCGTAGCCGAGCAGGGATTCAGCATCTTCGCCAACTGAAACGAGCTGCAGCGGGGAATTTAAACGAAGCAGAAAGTTGCATCCGACATCTGGCCCTGAACTTCTGCGTCAGCTTGCACTTGCGCGACCGAGATTACCATAGCCAAACTCCAACAGGCTATGAAAATCTTAGGCCGACGCCACGTGCGATCCATCGCCCACGTCACAAAGGTGCATACAACTTTCCGGCAGAGTGCACCCCGATAGTGGCAGACCGCAGCAGACGGACCGATTCTCCGGTCGTTACGTCCACTGCAAGGTTAGATACAAACCACCCTTTCCGTCGCGCCTGGCGATTTCTCGTTGCCGCGGTACACAGTGAGGGTCAGCACCAAGGTCGCCAACCTCGCTTGCATATCAGTTAAAGCGCCGCGCCCAGAACCGATTTGAACCAAATCGTGCACCCGTTATCCACGTGTTTTTGTTGCGTCTTAGGGTTCCACCCCGTTTATCCACGCGCCAATCCGGCTCGAACTTGGCATAATCGCTGCAAGAGCGCTTCCTGCGTGACTGTTTTAGAACGTCGCGGCGGGATCGGGAACGCACCATTGCATTCTGTTTTGCAGATCGGAATGCAAGGCGCAAACCCGGCACTGCCTCGCACAACCAGTGGGAGCACACGATTGACCACCTATCGGCGTCAGGACGTTTTGCGCATCTTCGAGATGAGTTCCCGTCAGTTGCAAGCATGGGAACGAGCCGGATTGATTCCCCAACAGGAAATTTATAGCTTTCAGGATCTGGGCCAATTGCGCATTCTGTGTGCGCTGCGTGCTGAAGACGTGCCGGCAGCCTCGATCCGCGACTCCATCCGGGCCATGAAGGCTGTCTCCGGCATGGCCAACCCGCTCCTCGAGACGCGCGTGGTGCGCACCGGCACCCGCCTGGCCTTCCGCCATCACGGCGCCATGGTCGATCCCATCCGCCGCCAGTTGCTCTTCGACTTCGAACGTGGTGGCCAGCAGTCCTTCGCTGCGGCCGCTGCGGAACCCGAGCCCTTGCGCCGCCCCGTCCCCGTAGGCCCGCGCGATCTTCAGGAACGCTTTCTGGCTGCGGTTCGTGCCGAGGAAGCCGGCGAAAAGCCACGCGCCATCTCTCTCTATGAGGAGATTCTCAACCTCGATCCCGACTACGCCGCGGCCTGCATCAATCTCGGAACCATCTACTTTCACCTCCGCCAGTACGACCGCGCTGAAGAGCTCTACCGCCGCGCCACCGTGGCCGACCCCGGCTACGTGCTGGCCTATTTCGATCTCGGCAACGTGCTCGATGAGCTCGAACGTCTCAGCGAATCCATCGCCGCGTATCTGAAAGCTGTTACCCTTTCGCCGGCCTATGCCGACGCCCACTACAATCTGGCGCTCGCCTATGAGCGTAGCGGCCAGCAACGCCCCGCGCTCCGCCACTGGCGCGCCTACGTCAAGCTCGACAACCACGGGCCCTGGGCCGATCACGCACGCGGCCAGATGCGCAAGCTACTCAGCCGCGAAAAACTAGCCATCGTTTCCCGCGCCCGCCACTTCGTCGCTCCGCGCAAAGGCAACGCTGCGTTGCGCCTGGCATAGGCGTGCTCATAGCTTGATGCGCCCTATCGCCTCCTCAGATTTGCCGACTTCCAGACCACGCTCCTGGCCACGCTAAAATGCTGGGCATGAACTTTTACAGGCTCTTTCTTATCGGCAGCGTGCTCGTGTCCCCGATCGCCTTCGCGCAGTCTGTCGAGTACTCCTATCTTGACGGCTACGTCACCCGCGCCGCGTCGCCCGCAGACTTCGATGTGAATGGGATTCTCATCGTGTGCCATGGGAAGGGGAAGCCCCACACCGAAGAACCCGTCAACTGTCTCGATCGCACACCTTACATCGGCATGCCGTTGAGGATCTCGGGGGACGGGTATGAAGGCAACCGCACATTCCAATCCGATCGGATCAGGGTTGCGTCGATGAATCACGGCGAAATTTCTGGCTCTGCCGTCATCGATGTTGCACCCGCTCGCAATGCTGCGAACGCGCCGTCGCCCGGCCTGGCGATTCATGCCGATGGATACACGATTATGACTGCTGACAAAACGCAGAAATCATTCGTCCCGCCGCTCAACGCGCTGTCGGATGCGGCGGCAGGCGACTGGATCGAATACAAAGGCAAATTGGACCCATCCGGAGTGTTGCTTGCCTCGTCGGTCACGTTGGCACACAACACCATCGGTAGCAAAGAGGAAGAGCTGCACGTCAAAGAGGAATTCGATCCTTCTCCGGTTCCGCCGGGCGCCAAAGAAGCCGTATCAAGGAAAATGGCCGCGTGGTTCGACCCGAAGAAATTTCCCCCATTCAACAATCCCGCGATGCAGGCGCGTCTTGACGAGATCGGGAACAAGCTGATTCCGTCTTACCAGCGCCAGCTTCCCGATTCCGATCCTGCGAAGATCCATTTCCGGTTTCGGCTCATTGACACCAAGCTGTTCCGTGGCGCGCTGACGCTTTCCAGCGGCATCATCCTGGTCCCGCATCAGGTTGTGGAACGCCTGCAAAACGACTCGCAGCTTGCGGCCGTCCTGGCAGACAGTATTGCCTGTGCCATCGAAAGGCAGGAGTATCGGCTGCGACCGGAAAAGCGAGTAGCGGAGGCCGTGGTCATTGCCGGGATCTTTCCCGGAGGTGGACTGGCCGGTGATTTGGTGCGCGGTTCGATGATCACAGGCGGCGAAGCGGGCTACAGCAAAATCCAGTCGGAATGGGAAGGGCAAAGCGGACGTGTCAGCCTGGAATTGCTCCACGACGCGGGTTACGACATCGATCAGGCGCCGATCGCTTGGTGGCTACTCAGCTCGTGGGATCAAGAGCCAATTTCGCAGATCGATCTCCCTGACCGGGCGAAGTATCTCTATCTCGTTCTCGGCGAAATCTGGCACAACCCAAACGTGGCCGCCAACTCATCTGCGAAACCCTAAAAGAGCTGAGCCGCCCGCGCCACTTCGGCAATA
The DNA here is from genome assembly GCA_963786565.1 of uncultured Acidobacteriota bacterium. GTDB lineage: Bacteria > Acidobacteriota > Terriglobia > Terriglobales > Acidobacteriaceae > Telmatobacter. Next base: position 314,248 of record CAWAZR010000004.1, read on the forward strand.
TGCGCTGGCCGCGTGCGGCAGCATCCGCCTACCATCTGCGCTCCCGCGCGGAACCACTCCGCAGCCTGCGTGCCAAACTCCGCCGCGTCGCTCGTTCCCGTCCAGCAACGCCGGTCGGCATCCCATCCCTCGCCGGAGTTGGGATACACAACAATTGGCAGTTCAGAACCTCTGCGCAATTCGCCAATCAGCGAAGGAATCCAGCGAGGCGGAACGCAATTCACGCCAACTGCCACTGTTTGCGGGAACGAAGCCACCATCGCTGCGCATTTAGCCAAGCTCTCGCCGTGCGACGCGTGTTGCTCGTCGCGGCATGAAAAGCTGAACCATGCGCGCAACTCCGGCCACGGCCCCAACGCCTCACCTACAGCGCGCGCTTCTTCGAATGAGGGAAAGGTTTCAAAGGCCAGTAGATTGGGTTGCTGCGGCCCCGACGCACCCGCGAAAATCGCGATGCGCTCGTGGTGAAAGCGCACCAGGTCCGCGTAGGAGCAGTCGTAGTTACCGTGATACTCGCCGCCGTTGTGCAGCGCCGCGCCGTAAGGCCCCAGTGATCCCGCGACGAGGACGCGCCGCGCAGGAAACTCGGCAATCGCCGCCCTTGCCAGCTCCACCGAGCGCAGCAATGCCGCATCGGCGCGCTCCGGCGGCAATCCAACCTCGGCATAGCCCATGCGCGAAACCTGGTAGCTGCACGTGGCAATGCAGTCCGCACCGGCCGCGATGTAGGCACAGTGCACGGCGATCAGCTTCTCGGGCTCATCTTCAAGCACATGCGCCGACCACAACGGCCCGTCGATCCGCGCTCCCTGATATTCGAGCTCGGTCGCCAGACCGCCGTCGATGACACGCACGTCGCGCAGAACGGCGTTTCGGCCGTCATCCTTCATTGTCATGAATCGATGGTAATGCCGGGGAAGAGGAATCTGAACCGCCTAGCCTGGGCGGCGATCCTTATTGTCAGGCGGGATCTTTCGGGCGGGTCGCCTTCACGGCCGATAGAAGCCCCATGCCGACCATCACGATCGCTCCGACAAAAATCCAGTGCGGCGAAATACGCATCAGGTGCGCGGCGTACACCAGCCCGATGATGACGATTGCATAGCCCGCGGCATATAGTCCGAATGACATTTGAGCTCCTTGGCTTGGTGCGGCGCAGTCACGCGCAATCTCGCACACTATTCCAGCGTTGCACCGCGAGCGGCACTGGTCTGAGCAGTTCAGACCAGCCTATGCATTTCAGATGCAATCCCGCCGCGACCGGTGGCCCGGCCTGGCAATTGCCGCACGCCCCTTTTTTGGGGTGGATCGTTCCTGGCAGGGGGTTTGATAGTCCACGAACAAGCTGGAAGCTAGGGGCTAGCAGCTAGAAGCTGCTTTTAGACTTTCTGCGTTCTCTGCACCTGCCGCACGCCGCCCACGCGCTTCAGTCCCAGCACCATGCGATTCAGGTGGCGCACATCCTCGGCCTCGACGATAAACTCAATAATCGCTTCGCCTTCATCGTCGCGCCGCAGTTCCACGCCGCGAATATCCGCATCCTCATCCGAGATCACTGCAGTCAGTTCCTTCAGCATGCCGGTCCGATCGTCGCAGAAGACGGTGATCTTCACGGGATAGCGCTGCGCCTTGCCGGCGGCATCGGCCGTGCGCGACCACTCCACGTTGATCCTCCGGTCGCTCTCGTAGAGCAGGTTCTGCACGTTGGGGCAGCCGCGCGCATGCACGGCCACGCCCTTGCCGCGCGTTACGTAGCCCACAATCTCCTCGCCGCGAATGGGGTTGCAACATCGTGCCCGATAGACGAGCAGATCGTTCTGGCCCTCCACCTGCAGCGAATCGGAGCTGGTCAATTGCAGCCTGCGCACTGCGTCGCTTGTGCCCGCTTCGCCTGGCTTGGTTTCCGTGCTCGTCTCGGTCTCCAGCAGCTTGGCGAATCCCGGCGCCACTTTGCGCAGCACCTGGTGCGCGGTGTTCTTGCCCTGTCCCAGCGTCGCCAGCAAATCCGATGCTGTGGCTACGCCGAACTCCTGCGCCACGCGGCCCAACTCCTGGTCGTCGATCTGCGTCATCGGCACTTTGAACTTGCGCGCTTCGCGGTCCAGCAGCTTTCTGCCGATCTCAACTGCCCGCTCCCGCTGTTCTTCGTTCAGCCAGTGCTTGATCTTGTTGCGCGCGCGCGGGCTCTTCACAAACGTGAGCCAGTCGCGGCTGGGCTTGTGATCCTTCTGCGTTACGATCTCCACAATGTCGCCCGTGCGCAGCTTGGTGCGCAGCGGCACCATGCGCCCGTTGACCTTGGCGCTCACGCAGGTGTGGCCCACTTCGGTGTGAATCGTGTACGCGAAGTCCACCGGCGTCGCCCCCGCCGGGACCACCACCACTTTCCCCTTCGGCGTGAACGTGTACACCTCGTCGGGATACAAGTCCATCTTCAGGCTGGAGAGGAATTCGTTGGGATCCGTCATCTCTTTCTGCCACTCCACCAGCTGGCGGATCCAGTTCATTCGCTCTTCGTCGCGGGCTGTTACGGCGGAGCCGCCGCCCGACTTGTATTTCCAGTGCGCCGCGATGCCTTCCTCGGCGATGCGGTGCATCTCTTCGGTGCGGATCTGCACTTCGAACTGATTTCCGCTCGCGCCCATCACGGTGGTGTGCAGCGATTGATAGCGGTTGGCCCGCGGAATGGCGATGAAATCTTTGATGCGTCCCGGCACCGGTCGCCATAACGTGTGAATCAACCCGAAGACCGCGTAGCACGCCGTCACGTCCTCGGTGATCACGCGTACTGCCAGCAGGTCGTACACCTGGTCGAAGGAAACCTTGGTGCGCTCAATCTTCTGGTAGATGGAATAGAGACGCTTGATGCGCCACTCCACGCGCGCTTGGACGCCGTTCTCCCGCAACTGCTCAACGAGCGTATCCTCCACGCCGCGCAGAAATTGCTCGCCCTCAATGCGCCGCGCCTCCACGGCCGCTGACACCTGCTCGTAAGCCACGGGATCGGTGTAGCGGAAGGCCAGGTCTTCCAACTCGCCGCGCACCTTGCCCATGCCCAGCCGGTGCGCCAACGGCGCGTAGATATCGAGCGTCTCGCGCGCAATTGCCTCTTGCCGATCCGGTTGCAGGTGCTCCAGCGTGCGCATATTGTGCAGCCGGTCTGCCAGCTTGATCAGCACCACGCGCACATCGCTCACCATGGCCAGCAGCATTTTGCGCACGTTCTCTGCCTGCCGGTCCTCGCGGTTGGCAAACTGGATCTTGTCGATCTTGGTCACGCCCTCGACAATGTGCGCCACTTGGTCGCCGAATCGCTCGCCAATCTCCTCGCTGGTCGCCGGCGTATCCTCCACGGCATCGTGCAGTAGGGCAGCGGCGATGGCCGTCGCGTCCAGCTTCATCTCCGCCAGCACCTCCGCCACCTCGAGTGGATGCGAAATATAGGGCTCGCCGGAGGCGCGTGTCTGCCCCTCGTGGTGGCTCACGCAGAACTCCCACGCCTTTCGAATCAATGAGATATCTTCATTAGGCCGATTGGCATGGACCTGCCGCAGAAGGGCTTCAAAACGCTCCCCAATCGGCCGCGGATCCTTGCGGCGAGCCACAGTGCCCGGGCTCACGGCCGGCGCCGCGCCTGTTTCGCTCACAGAGGCGCTCGGAATCTCGATTGGTGTGGTGTGGCGGGCAGTCGCCATGCTTCATTATAGGCCGCTTGCGTTCTACGGGCATCAAAGCGTCCTTTCCCCTCCAGGTTCTCCCCACGAATCCAGAGTCTGCCCAGGCATTCCCGTAGGTACCCAAATCTCCAGCCCGCGTGCTGCTCGTCACATATCTTCATGTGGAAAAAGGCGCTTAATAACTCTCCCCGGAGGTTGTAACGGAGGAAATCATGCTGAAAAACCTCTTTTTGGCCGGATTGGCCGCGGTCGTTGCTGCAAGCGTTGGATATGCCAATCAGTCGACAGCAAAGACGGTCATTATCCCGGTAAGCAAGGCGCCTGCGAACAACGGCAGGCAGATGTACGTGAACTATTGCGCTCCCTGCCACGGTGTGGACGGCAAGGGGAACGGTCCGGCGGCCGCCGCTTTGAAGAAACAGCCGACTGATCTGGCCGTATTGAGCAGGAACAACGGAGGGAAGTTCCCCTCGACTCATGTCGTTTCGGTGCTCCAGTTCGGCACCGCGAATCCATCGCATGGCTCGGCGGAAATGCCGACGTGGGGACCCGTGCTGGGGTCCGTGCAATCAGCCCCGAGTGAATCCAACGTGAGAGCGCTCAGAATCAGCAACCTGAGCCGTTATCTGAAGACGTTGCAGGAGAAATAGCCGTCCGGTCCTTTGGCTTCCCACCCCAGCGGTTTACCTTGGGAGAGAAGCCAATGAGAAAACCACACAAGCCGGACACGACCGCACCGCCGCGCAAGCGCCGCACAAAGTCATCGGCGCCAGTTGTCGCGAACAGCGGCCCCGCTGCGGCATTCCCTCGCAGTGTGCCCGTGCGCCGCGAATCCTCACCCTCCACGCGCGGCGCTTTGCGCCCATCCGCGACCAATCTTCCTGCCGTCCCGTTCGGCGCCATCGTTGACCGCCGCGCCGCCGATCGTTTGCGCAGCGGCCATCTCTGGGTCTACGCATCCGACGTGGTCGCTGTCACCCTTCCCAATCCGGAAGAATCGCTTATCCCGGTTGCCGACCAACGCGGAATCTTTCTCGGCACGGCGCTTTATAGCCCGGCATCGCAAATTGCGTTGCGGCTAGTTTCGCGTCAAGCGCTCGACCACGCTGCATGGCTCGAATTGCTCGCATCGCGCCTGCGTGCGGCCATCGTGCGTCGCAAACCAATGCTCGACGCGGCCAATGATGCTTGTCGCCTTTGTTTCAGCGAGGCCGATGAACTCCCCGGCCTAATCGTAGACAAGTACGGCGAGATCGTTGTCCTGCAGTTCTTGACCAAAGGCCTGCTCCACGCAGGCGTCAGTGAAACATGTGTGCGCGTTCTGCGCGAGGAGTTCGCGCCCGCGGCCATCTTCGAGCGCCCCGATCCGCGCATTCGCGAGCTTGAAAGCTTGCCCGCGCCCAGCGCCGACCCGTTATGGATGGCCGATCCCGCGCATCCCGTCGCATCCACGGAGTTTCATCTGAACGGCCTCGCCTTTCATTACGACGCCAACGCCGGCCAGAAGACCGGAGCCTTTCTCGATCAGCGCAGCAACTACGCCGCCGCGCAACAATGGGCGCAGCGCCTCGGTACGACCGGTCGCGCCCTCGACGTCTGCTGCTACCAGGGCGGTTTCGCCCTGCATCTGGCCCGGGTTTGCCGGCAGGTCACGGGCATCGATGCTTCGCACACCTCGCTGGAAGTGGCGGAGCGCAATCTCCAGGCCAATCGCGCCCACATTTCCGCCGAGGTTGACTGGATCGAGGCCGACGCCTTCGAGATTCTCCGCGACTGGTCACAGGCCCGCGAATCATTTGACGTCATTGTTCTCGATCCGCCGGCCTTCGCCAAGAGCAAGCGCGCCGTCGAGGGTGCGCTGCGCGGTTACAAGGAACTGAATCTGCGCGCTCTCAAAATGCTGCGTCCCGGCGGTCTGCTTGCTACCTGCTCCTGCTCGCATCACGTAGGCTGGGCCGATCTCGAAACCGCCGTGGCTGCGGCCGCCGCCGATGCCTCGAGGCGCGTGCGCCTCCTCGAGCGCCGTGGCGCAGCCCCCGACCATCCGGTCATCCTCAACCTGCCAGAGACCGAATACCTCAAATGTCTGGTGCTTGAAGTGGAATGAGGTAAGGAAAAAGATCAGGGAACAAGCCTGCGGGGTGGTGCAGCGCGCCCAAGAGAAATTGCCGCGTCAGACCGTTGGGCGCGAAGCCAATCCAACCCAAAGCTTGCCAATGTGGCCAAGAACTCGCGTGAGCCTAACGCCCTCGCGCCCGCGAGGATTTGATCCCTTGCTCCCTGTTCTTATCTCCGCCATCGCCTGCTTCACCTGTGCGCGAAGCGCTTCGGCCTCGAGTGCGCAAGAGCGCAAATACGCCGACACCGTCAATCCGGCTTCGGCGGCGCGTTGATGCAATTGCGCACATTCCGTCCTGCTCATGCGAATCGTCACGCTCGCCGAGCGTAGTTCGCGATCCGGCGCAGTTCCCGATTTCCATCCCGGCGCGGCATCCGCTTCAGCAGTAGCACCTGCAACATCGAAGGCGCCCGCGGCATCAATCGCGCCCGCGGCATCAAAATCGATCGCCGCTTCCGCGTTTGCAACGCTTCCCAAATCGCCCGTGGGTATCGGTGATCGATCCACCCGACTCGAATCTCGATTCAGCGGCCGGTAGCGCGCATGCGCGCGCAAGGCGTTCTCGTAGCTGAGAGTGGCCACATCTTCGCCCAGGTCGCTCGAGTTCCACAGCGGCGCATCGGCCGCGGCGTCGGATGGGAGCGAGGGCGGGGTCGAAGTCAGCGTGGCCAGCAGTCCCGCGAAACTGGAAAGAGAAGGGGAGGGTTGCGATGAAGCGGGTTGCTGCATGGGTTGGAGCATATTGTAGCTCCTGCCCGCATGCGTGAGAATGTTCCAATACAAAGCGAAGCGTTATCCCGAATCGGATTCAGCCACATGCCATTCCCAAATCTGCACGTTCGCACCGCCGCGGCCTGTCAGTTCACCGTGGCTCCCGCTGCGGGATCTGGCAGAATCCTTCCCGGCAGTTGCAGCATGGCGCTTATCGTTTCCGCCGGCACGGGACGCGAAAACAGAAATCCCTGCCCGAAGCGGCAGCCAAGTTGCCGCAGCAGCGTGTGTTGCTCGTGGGTCTCAATCCCCTCCGCCACCACGTCCATGCCCATCACCCGCGCCAGTTCCACAATGGTGCGCACAATCTGCAGCGGCTGCTCGCCTTCGGTCATGCGCATCACAAACGAGCGGTCGATCTTCAGCACGTCGAAGGGTAGTGAATGCAGATGGTTCAATGAACTATATCCCGTACCGAAATCGTCCATCAGCAGCGAGACGCCCAGCCGTCGCAGGCTGCCCAGCACCTCCATCGCCGTGCCGGGATCGGGAATCAGGCTTGACTCGGTCATCTCCAGGCCCAGTTGCTGGCTTGAGACGCCCGACCGGCGCAACAGCGCCTCCACATGATCGGCCAACCCATGGCGCGAGAACTGCCGTGCCGAAAGATTCACGCACACGCGCGGCGCGGCTTTCTCGGGATTCTCGACGCGCCACTGTCCGATCTGGTGACACGCCTCCGACAGTCCCCAGTCTCCGATCGGCAAAATCAGCCCTGTCTCCTCGGCAATGGGAATGAAATCCATCGGCGGAATGAGTCCGCGAACCGGATGGTCCCAGCGAATCAGCGCCTCAAGGCCAACGATGCGCCGCGTGGCCAACTCCACCTCCGGCTGGTAATACAGCACAAACTGCTTCTTCTCCAGCGCCTGCCGCAGGTCCGACTTGCGCGGCCAAATTCCGGTCACCGCCTCCATCGGGCGCGGCTGCCGCTGGCGGTGTCCGTTGATCGCCTTGCGCAATCTGCGCAACTCCAGTTGGCCCGCTGCGATATCGGCCAGGCTCTCCAGCATGCGCAACTCAGTCACCGCCATGGGCCGCCGTGGCTGGCATGAAAAAATCGTCAGCACGCCCAGGATCTTGCCATCCGCAGTGCGCACCGGAACGCTGGCAAATGAAAGTGGATCGAGCCGGCGGAGCGACAACCGTTTCACTCGCAAGTCCGGATCGTCGTTAATATTCAAAACCACCACGGGGCCATCCTCGGCCAGCACTCGCTCAAAGATCGATTGCTGTCGCGGCAGCTCCCGCACCGGCTCGCCCCAATACGATTTGACCCACACCCGGCTCTCATCGGCAAACCCCAACAGGACTGTGTCGGCCTTGAAATACTCGGCAGCCAGGCGCGTGATGGCGTCAAAGTTCGCTTCCGGCGCTGTGTCCAGAATCCCCGTCGAGGCCAGTGCTTCGAGCCTCGCGTCCTCTTCCTGGCCATCCAATCTATCAATTCCGAGTTCCGTTTGTGGCATTACTCTCTCCACGTCCTCGGAGCCCCAACCGGCATCCCAATCGAATTCAAAAACGCCGTCCCACTTTTATCGGGTCCAGCGCGCACTTTATGTCTCCGTAGCCAGCGCGTTTTTCCAGTGGTATCTGCGCAGGAAAATCCGCCGCCGGCCAGTCTTCGGGCATAGCCGTAGGTTCCGTATCTTTTTTATCGGAAGAGTCGGTCAATTGATGAGGTTACGCACGGACATCCGCCCTCGGATATCGTTCAATGCAAATGGGGCGTAACGGCGATCACTTCTGTTTGTTGGGTTGTCCTGTTTCGGTCCAAAGAAACGTGAGCTGATCCGTTCCATCCTGGATCTCCTGCTCGACGCTCACCCCGGATGAGTGTCCGCCGGCGACACTGTAGTGCAGCAAAATCGGACGCCCGCTCGACGAATCCGCCTGTAGCAGCGCCGTCATCTTGCGCGCGTGCAGCGGATCAACCCGCGTGTCGCTGGCTCCGGTAAAGAAGAAAACCGCCGGATAAGCCGTGCCCTTCTTCACGTTCTGGTACGGCGAATACTTGAGCAGATACGCAAACTGCTTCTCGTTGTCCGCCGATCCGTACTCCGTGGTCCACAGCCGTCCTTCTTCGAACTTCTGGTAGCGCAGCATGTCGAGCAAAGGATAGCCGCACTCCACCGCCGCGAACAGATCCGGCCGCTGGGTAATCGACGCGCCCATCAACAGGCCGCCATTCGACCGGCCTATGATGGCAAAATGCTCAGTCGACGTGTACTTGTTCGCAATCAGGTATTCGGCCGCCGCGAACCAGTCATCAAAGACATTTTGTTTTTTCTCAAACATCGCCTGCTCGTGCCATTTCTCGCCGTACTCGTTCCCGCCGCGCAGGTTGGGCAGCGCAAACCAGCCGCCCTGTTCCATCCATTCGGCGTACCACGGTTTCCATTCCGGTACTTCGCTGATTTCGAATCCGCCGTAGCCGGTCATCAGCAGTCGTTCTGTTCCGTCCTGCTTCAACCCCTTCTTGCCCGCAATGAACAAGGGCACGCGTGTGCCATCCTTCGATGTGTAGAAGACCTGCTTCAGCTCGTATTGGCTGGTGTCGAACGGAACCTTGGGCTGGGCGAAGACATCGGTCTTGCCGGTCAGCGTGTCCAGCCGGTAAATAGTGGGCGGCGCAATGTACGACTCGAAGCTGTAAAAGCCGTATTTGTCGATGGTGCGGCCAGAGACGATTGATGCCGACCCGATGCCGCCGTACTCCACCGTGCCCGAGGCTTTGCCGTCCAGCGTGTACACCGTTGTCTCCGTCTTCACATCGTGCAGTCGGGTGACGTAGATCTTGTTGCCCACAATGTTGAAGCCCTCTATCGAATCCTTGCCTTCCGGCACAATGGTGGTCCACACATCGGGTAGAATGCCTGGATCGGCCTTCAGAATCCGCCCATTGGGCGCTTTGTAGTCGGTCTTCACATACCAGGCACCTTTCACGTAGTCCGCGGAAAACCGCGACTCCATGCCCCACACCAGCACATTGAAAAACGCGTTCGGCTTCGTCAGGTCGCGGAAAACAATATCCACGCGTTTAGCCGGTACGCCCCGATCAATCTCCACCACCAGGTAATGCGCATCATCGCTCACATAGGCCTGAATCAAGTCGCTAGACCCCAGCTCTTCGCCGCGAAACTCATTGCCGAAGAGCATCGTGTCATGGGAAACCCGCTCGCCCCAGGTGTGTTCATAGAGAAGCGACCTCTTCGCATCCATGCGCGAGTAGAAGAGTCCGTGTCCGTCCGGAGTGAAGCACACGGTAAGATAATTGGCGCTCGGTAGCTCATCCTCCATCGCCTTTCCGGTCTTCACATTGAATACGTGTACCGTGGTTTCGTCCGAACCGCCCTCGCGCACTCCATACGCCACCAGCGTTCCGTCGCGCGACACATCCTCCAACTCGATGGACGTGTTGGGATCGCGGCTGAACTGCGCCGGATCGACGAGCCGCTTGTCTTTTTCCGCCCATCCATGCCGCACGTAGATCGACGCCTGATCCTCGCCCGCCAGCAGTTTCTCAAAAAACAGATCCTCGCCGCGCGCAATCGGCACGGTCCACGTCGTCACATGCTCCAGTTGATCCAGATCGTCGGCAATCTGCGAGTGGATGCGAGCCTGCTGCATGTAAGCCGCCGTGTAAGCATTTTCGGCGTCGATAAAATCCTTGGTCTCCTGGCTCTCTGCATTCTCGAGCCAGCGGTAGTTATCCACCACCTTGGCGCCAAAGTAAACGTCCGTCACCGGCGTCACTTGCGCGTCGGGAGGGGCCGGCAGCGTAATTCCGCCGCGTCCGTGAATGGTCTGGCACACGGCCATCGTGCCCACGCACAGGATCAATCCAAAGCCAGGAAAAAATCTCATGGAAACAGCATACTCGTGGCGGCGAATGGCCTCCTGCTCCGCCGCGGTCCAGCCTGAAAATCGCTCCGCGTGCCACTACAGCGGACGCTTCGATCGTCAACCGCGCATCCCGCTAAATATGCTCCACTCGGGAACGGATTCTCACTCGCTTCACTTCTTCACTTACTTCACTTGTCCGTAAAAACACAAAAGCGCCTTTGACCTGCAAAGGCGCTCTCGTGAGCAATCTCGTGCGCTACAACGCTTACTGCACGGGCTTCGGCAACTCCGGCGCGGTCGCCATCGGTGTCTGGTTCGGAGTCGCTCCGGCATGGCCCTGCACCGGCTTGGCATCGGGCTTGCGGATATCGATTCCGCCCTTGAAGAACGCGCCATCCTCGATGCTGATGCGCGCCGCCGCAACATCGCCGCTCAACGCGCCTTCGGCACGGATGTCCACGCGGTCGGTAGCCGACACGTTGCCGCGCACCTTGCCCATCACCACAACTTCGCGCGCGGTCACATTGGCGCCCACCGTGCCGTTGCGGCCGATGGTCACGCGGTTGCCGGGCAAGCTGATCGACCCTTCCACTTTGCCATCGATATAGAGGGATTCTGTGCCGGAGATTTCTCCCTTCACAAACAGGCCCTTGCTGATCACGGCCTGGTCGCCCGCAGGCGCTGCATTGCTCCTTGCGGATTCAACGCTCGCCACAGGTGCCACGGGACGCTGCGTTTCCGGGCTGGAGACGGGAATTGATGGTTCAGACTGACTTGGTTTCCACATTGCGCTCAAGGTAGGTTCCTTTTCTGTCCGATCAGGACTGGGAATTGCCAAGGCAAGGCCAGTGGCTCGAACCCCAAAAAATGAATAACAATGCCAGGCGCAGGACTTGTCACGCGCCGCAAATGCTCTACAGCCGAAAGCACGAAAAGCTACTGTTTCCTTTCGCCGAAATCGACCGTCTCCCACATTCTACGGCAAAGCGCAATTTCCTGCGCCCACTCCGGGACGACATTCTGTTACCTTCGGAGTTGCCTGGACCCCGCGTTTCATTTTGGCGCGTGCGCAATTGAAGAACAGGCTCTAATCTTGGCGTATGACGGATCGCGAACTCGTGGCGCGCATCGCCTGCCTGGCGGGACGCAAGGCCGGTTACAAGCAATTGGTCCGCGAACTGGGCCTGGGCGGTGGCCGCGAGCGCCGGCTTCTCCTCGAGCAGCTGGCCCGCCTGACCCTCCGCGGCCAACTCGTCCAGCTCAATCGCGAGCATTGGAGCCTTCCCAATGCCCCTTCCCGCTCGGAATCACGCCCCGGTTCAGGTTCATCCGGCAATCTGCTCGCCGGTCGTCTCGACCTGCACCGCGACGGCTACGGCTTCGTGAGGCCCAATCGCCGATCCGGCGTCCCCGGTGCGCCGCGGGCAGCGGAAATTGAAGATGTTTTTATCCCGCCCAATGAGATCGGCGACGCCATGCAGGGCGACCAAGTCCTGGTCGACGTCGATCCTCCCAAGGCAGACGGCCGCATGCAGGGCCGTATCCTCCGGATTCTGGAGCGCCGCAACCCCACCGTCGTCGGCACGTTTCGTTACGCCGATCCCGGTCGCGGTTACCGGCAAAACGTGGTCATCCCGTTCGACGAACGCATGACCCAGCCCATCGTCATCCCGCCCGGCGCAGAGATCCCGCCCGCCGCCGCATCCACCACTCCGCATCGCGTTCTCGGCCGTGAAGCACTTTCTGCTCCAAAACCCGAAAGCGCGGAGCGCGACGGCCTGGTGGTTGACGTCGAAATCACCAGTTGGCCCACGCCCACGCGGCCCCCCATCGGCCGCGTCATTGAAATCCTCGGGGCTCCCGATGATTTTGGTGTCGACGTGGAAATGATGATCCGCAAGCACCAGTTGCCGCGCATCTTTCCCGACAATGTCCTCGCCGAAGCTCGGTCAGTCGCTCATCTCGACCAGGAGGCTGTGGCCCGCAGGACCGCCGACTTCAGAGATTTGCCCATTGTCACCATTGATGGCGAAACGGCCAAGGATTTTGACGATGCGATCCTGGTGCGTGAACGTGCCGACGGTGGCTACGAGCTCCAGGTCCACATCGCCGATGTGGCCGAATACGTCCAACCCAACTCCGCGCTCGATCTCGAAGCCCGTCTGCGCGGCAACAGCGTCTACTTTCCCGATCGCGCCATCCCCATGCTGCCGCAGGAGCTCTCCACCGACATCTGTAGCCTTCGCCCGCACGAAGACCGCCTGGTTCTCAGCTGCATCATGCAACTCGACGCGGCCGGCCGCATTGAAAGCTTCGAAATCGTCGACGGCGTCATCCGCTCTGCCGCGCGCATGACCTATACGCAGGTATCCGCGATCCTTGACCAAGCCGACACACCGGTCCAAGACCCGGAAGCACGTGAGCGCTTTGAGCGCATGAAAAAGCTAGCCGTCCTCATGAACCAGCGCCGCGAAGAGCGCGGATCGATCGATTTCGATCTTCCCGAGCCCGTCATCGAGTTCGACGAACACGGCGAAATGCGCGGCGTTACCCGCAGCGAGCGTACATGGGCCAACCGCCTCATCGAGGAGTTCATGCTCGCAGCCAACGAGTGTGTGGCCGTCTGGATTGAAGATCTCGGCGTTCCTTCGCTCTACCGCATCCACGAAAAACCCGAGCCGCGCCGCGTCGTCCAGTTTGAAGAACTCGCCGCCAGCTTCGGCTATTCGTTGGGCCTCGGCCCACTACCGGTAAAGCGCGTACAGACCCGTGGCGAGCGTCGCGATGCGCAAGGCCGCGGCCGCAATCCGCGCCAGCACGAAGTCCCGGAGGACATCGCCGTCACGCCGCGAATGTATCAAAAGCTAACCGCGCGCATCGAAGGCAAGCCGGAAGAGCGCATCTTGAACTATCTCATGCTGCGTTCGCTCAGCCAGGCGCGCTACTCTGAGGTCAACGAAGGCCATTTCGCACTGGCCGCGCCCACCTATACTCACTTCACCTCGCCCATCCGCCGCTATCCCGACCTCATCGTGCACCGTATCACCAAGGCGCTGCTCCGCGCCGGCGTCTCCGGCCGCCGCACCGTCACCCAGGCGCGTCTAGCCTCTCCCTGGTCGCACCCGAACGAAGGCCAGGCGCGATTCGGGGCATCTCACCCTCAAAACAAATCCGGGGTGTCCCCGGTCCCTGGCTCTTGGGGACCGGGGAATGGAAGCCAGTCCACCACTACACCTCCCACCCCCGAACCCGAGTTAGCCCAGATCGCCGACGAAACCAGCCAAACCGAGCGCCGCGCCGCCGATGCCGAGCGCGAGTTGGTTGAGTGGAAGAAAGTGCGTTTCATGCAAGACCGAGTCGGCGACGAGTTTGCCGCCCTCGTGCTCAACCCGGCGAAATACGGCCTCTTCGTCGAGCTCACCGATCTATTCGTGGAGGGCCTCGTCCCCATCGACACCCTCCGCGGCGACCGCTACATCTGGCGCGAGAACACCCACGAGATCGTGGGCGAACGCACCGGGCGTCGTTTCCGCGCCGGCGATCGCGTCCAGGTCATCCTCGACCGCATCCTCGCGCAGGAGCGCAAGCTCCAGTTCGCGCTTGTGGAAGAAGAGTTGCCGCTCACCGGTAAGAAGGGTACGCCCACTCCGTCAAAATCGAAGAAGAACAAGCGCAAGAACGCATCGCCGCTGCCCCTGGGCGGGGGCAAGCGGCGACTAAAGAAGGGCCGCAGACGTTAAGCAGCAGGACGGCGGCCGATCCGCGCACCGCTGTTGCCTAAGCGCCGGCCTGTTTCTGAGCGAGCGCACCAATGATGGGAATCACAAACTTCCCGCCCTGAAATGCCTTGATGATGGCAATCAGCCAGACGATGACTAGCGTCAGGAACACCAGCAGGTGGATCGGCAAGAGAATCCAGCCAACGAACGGTACAAAGGCCAGGATCATGAGAATGATCCATGCCGCAAACCAGGCCCCTGCCAGAAAGATCGACTGCCAGGCATGGAATTTTATCTTGGGATTTGTGTTGAAAGGCGCAACCACCAGGAAGATGATCGCCGGGACGAAGGTGAGATAGGCAAGGCCGCTCGCGGCGTCGTCGGAGAGGCCTGCGTTAGCTCCTGTTGCATTCGGATCAGCCATGGAAGCTCCTTATCTGTGAAATCGGTGAGATTTTCCTGATGGGAAGAACGCCCCGCCCCGTCTGCGCATAAAGACCTGCCGTTGTCGCAGCCCCTGGGTCAGGCGCTGAACTGAGAGCACCAGAACACCGCAACTTGTACCCGCTTGTCAAGCGAAATCTTGCGTTTACCTCTTCGCCTGCTGTTCGGCAAGGCCGCCGATCACGGGCAGTTTGAACCGTTTGCCCATCGCCGCATTCACCACGCACGCGATCCACACCGCGATCCAGAACAGTTCAATCGCCCGCCACGCCACAAGGTGCAGCCGGGGTGTGAACAGCAGCGCGAACACCAGTAGAAAGGCCAGCACAACGTTCACTGCAAATGCCCCCAGCGAGAGAAGAATCGATTGCCAGGAGTGATATCGGACGTAAGAGTTCTGCTTATATGGCTCCAGGAGCAGAAAAAGGATCGCCGGGATAAAAGTAAGGTAGGCAATGGCCCCGGCCGCGTGGTCCGAGAGCACGAATGCGTCTTCGACAGCATCCGGTTTTGCCATGGCATCTCCAATCGGGCGGGCGACTAGGCGGGGCCACAGCGGGGAGCGTGAAGCTGGGGCTGCAAGTAGAACAACCCCCGCCGGACGTCTTGTCAAGCAGTTTCTCCGCGCCGCAATCGCCGCAACCGGCCCCGTCTCCCTGCATCCCATACAATAGTTGCGGGAGTATTTTTTCGCATGGCGCACACTGTCTTTTGCGTTCGTTACAAGAAGGAGATGGAGGGGCTCGACGAGCCGCCCTTCGACTCTGAATTTGGCCAGAAAATCTATAAAAACGTCTCCAAGGCAGCGTGGGACGAGTGGCTTAACCGCCAGAAGATGCTGCTGAACGAGTACCGCCTGCAGCCTTGGCTGCCCCAGGCGCAGCAATTCCTCGTCGAGCAGATGGAGGAGTTCTTTTTCGGCTCCGGCTCGGCCCTGCCTGCGGACTTCGTGCCGCCGGAGCACTAAAGCGCCGCGCCGACCAGGCGTCATCGCATCGGTGTAAACTAATCAAGACCCCAAAAGCCGGCTCGACCAGAGCCGGCTGCATTATGTCGGGACGTGGCTCAGCCTGGTAGAGCACTCGCTTGGGGTGCGAGGGGTCGGCAGTTCAAATCTGCCCGTCCCGACCATTAAAATTCAAATCACCCAATAAGGCTTTGCGAAAGCAGGAATGAACTGCCGACCCGCGAAGCACCCCAACCTTGTCATCCGCCCTAGCGGATGACACAAATAAAGCCTGCGAGGGGTGCGAGCCAAAGGCGAGCCATTCGGCAGTTCAAATCTGCCCGTCCCGACCATTCAAATTCAATTCACCCAATAAGGGTTCGCGAAAGCAGGAAAGAACTGCCGATCCGCGAAGCACCCCAACTTGTCATCCGCCTTAGCGGATGACACGAATAGAGACTGCGAGGGGTGCGAGGCGAAGCCGAGCCCTTCGGCAGTTCAAATCTGCCCATCCCCACTTTTACAGTCCTAAATCTTCCCAATGAGGCTACGCTTGAGTGAGGATGGCCTGCCGACCCACGAAGCACGCCAGGCACTCTCGATTCATCGTCTCTTGCGGACCCAGAATTCGAGCAGGCTTGGTAGTTGCTCCGCGCGACTGGCTTCAAACTCCTCATAAACATCCAAATCGCAAACATGGCCCTCGTTCGGATGATCTGCAAGAAAAGCGGCTTCGATGGTGGGGAGGTCGGAGTAATCCAGGCCCAGGAACTCCAGATCGAGATTCCGCAACAGCTCTTTGATTCCCGACGGCGTAAAGGAAGTTTCCCGCACATGGCAGAAAAGATCACGAAATCCGCTGATGTAATAAAAATCCCCAAGATCCTTGTAAAATTCAATATCGACGGATGTTTCTCGTCCGAGCTGATGGCGTACGGCGCGAAGATCCGCAGCCGCATAGGATTTCATACGATTGCGGACGAAATCCTGGGCGGGCTTTAGCCGGTTCCGAAAAGAGCGTCGGTACACCGCAATTCTCATGAAGCCGCCGGGGCGAAGCACCTCTGACAAGGCTTTGAGACCCATGAATGGGTCTTCCATGTGGTGCAACACTCCGGCAGAATCAATGAAATCGAAATCCCGCTTGAGCGCCTTGATTTCCAAAAGATCGCCATGAAAAAACTCGACATTGGCGATGCCGTATCGCGGAGCTCGATGCTTCCCATAAGCGAGACTTCTCCGGCTGAGATCTATGGCTACCACGGCGGCATCTGGAAATTTCGAAGCCACAGAGAGAGCGTGACGTCCTGTACCGCAGCCGGCGACCAGGAAATCCAAACTCCCCCCCGGAAGACCGTCATCGAGGAAGGGGAATCTGTTCTTGATGTAAGCCGCGAATTGCTGCGGCTTTCGTTTGACGAATTCGATCCATCGTGGGTAGGGAGCCTCCTCGTATTGCTGTCTCACCTTGATGGATACCTCATTTTCAATGCGGCCGAACGTGGTGATGCTGGCAGCGAGGTCCTTTTCCAAAACATCATCTTGAATCTGGCGATCGATCAGTTCCTGCACATCTTCGACGTGTTGCACGAGAGTCTGGAGCTGCCGCTCCTTAAGCGCAAGCTCGGAGATCGGACGGTACATGGCATACGCGATCACCTTCGAGACGAAGGCCAATACTCCTGCCGCCTCATCATCTTTCCCGGAAAAAATCTCCGCGCAAATCTCCTGTTCCTCGCCGGTTTCATAAAACACATACTGGTTGTTGAAGCACTGCGATGCAAGGGTGAGCATCGTCTGCAAGTGCCTCGGCTCAACGTCCGCGGCCTGGCGAACCGCCAACCGAAGGTAGGCCCGGCGCAGAGATGTGAGGGCTAGTTCCATCGCAGGGTCCCGGTTGACCAGTTTGCGAAGCATCAAATGGACAACCTTCCCACCCGTGCTTTCAAGGAAGATCAGGCTCTGGCACTTTTCAACGATTTCCAGATCGCCGCGTTCATCGATGGACTGCAGGAGATTGATAAGCTCCGGCTGGAGCATAATCGCGCTGGTAATCGGCGCCTCTAGGTCGACCAGATCCGAAGTGGAATTCGGAGTAAAGCTCAAAAGCATTTTGAACAGGCCTTGCCCCGGAAAGCTCGTGAATTTTTGCGACATCAGAGGCTCGATCATCTTTCTGACCACATCGGGGCGGGATCGGCCGTCAATTTCGGTTTTGGGCATCATTCCTTGCACCAGAGGGTTCGCCGCGGAGTCATAAGCAGCAGCCGGGATCCTGTTTGCATTCCGGTGAACCGGCGTTTCCTTCGAGAGTTGATCCATTTCTAGAGTTCTCGAAGCCTGCGGAGAGCCATCCTCGACAATCTTAATTGTCGATCCTCCTGCCCCAAGAATCGCTTCGTGCAGGAGTCGCGTCGGCGGGACTTCGTCGCTGGGGCGGAAATCCGTCCGTCCCGGCCAATTCATCACCAAATCATCCCAATGAGGCTTCGCGAAGGCAGGAAAGAACTGCCGATCCACGAAGCACACCAATCTGTCATCCGCCTCAGCGGATGACACGAATGGAGACCACGGGGGGTGCGAGGCGAAGCCGAGCCATTCGGCAGTTCAAATCTGCCCGTCCCAACCATTCAGATTCTGTTGCTGCCTGATGGCCTGGTCGGAGGCACAGATGAACCACCCGCGGGGTCCGCGCAAGACCGCTTATAGCCCCCGGTCAATCGTTCCGGGAACTTGCAGTTCTAAGTTGTATTCAGCTTCATGCACCAACCATGGTGGCCGTCTAAAGTGCCGGTGTAAACTGTTCCGAACCATGAAAAGCCCAAATGGAAATCCTGGCTTCTACATATTCTCCATTTGTCTGGTCATATATATCTTCTCGGCCAAAGGCTACCTTGAGATTCCAGACTCGTTCTACTCTCTCGAGACGGCTCAGGCGGTCGTCACGCAAGGACAACTTCAAATTCCTTACTCGTCCGGCTTTACTTTGCAGGGCCCCGGGGGCCGCAGCTATTCAAAGTATGGTTTCGGTCTTGTTCTTTACTATCTCCCGGTAGTCGCCGCGGGCGACGCCATGGTGGGAGGGTCGCCTGGGGCCGCGTTGCTGTTCAACGGGTTCCTGCTTTCCTTTGCAAACATTCCATTCGTCATTCTTGCATTAGTGGTCTTCGACAAGCTCCTTCGCCGGTTCGGGGCGCCCCGGGTGTTTGCTGCAGTTTGCGGGCTGGGTCTCGGCCTGGGTACGCTCGCCTGGCGGTACGCTTGCTACGGCTTCAGCGAGGGGATGCAGATGGGCTTGCTGATGCTCACTGTGTATGCGCTCATACGGAGGACCCCACGGGCCATCATTGTTGGAGGGATAGCGTTTGCATGGCTCTTCCTGGTAAAGCAGGTTTATGTCGCGTATCTGCCGGCTCTATTGGTCTACCTCCTCACGCGCCCCGAAGAATTGCCCAGACGAATCCGGAAGACAGCTCTGTTCCTCTTTCCTTTGTTACTGGCCGGGTCCTTCGATCTATGGCTGAACTTTGTCCGATTTGGCAACGCTTTCGAAGCCGGATACGGGAACGAAGCCGGCCAGTTTTATCCCTTGCAAATGTGGCGAACGCTACCAGCGCTGCTGGGTTCGCTCGATAAGGGACTGCTGATCTTCTGCCCGATCCTGGTGCTTGGCTTGTTCGGTTGGAGAGCATTTGCTCGGCAACATCGAGCCGAGGCGGTCCTTTGCGGCGTGCTGATCGCCGAGAACCTGCTCATCGCAGCGGCCTGGCACTCGTGGGAGGGCGGATGGTGCTGGGGTCCACGCTTTCTTGTCCCCGTAATTCCACTGTGGCTGCTGCCCGTGGCGTTCCTCCATGAAAGCTGGCAATCCAGAAAGCTGCGATGGGCAATTGCAATAGCGGTCGTCTTTTCCGCGTTTACGCAGATCCCCGGTGTGTTGGTCGCGGATCGGGAGATCCACATGATCAAAGAAGGCCTGTTAACGCCCGCAGAGCAGGCCTCCGCACCGTCAGACTATGTCGCCGCGTGGATTCTCCTCAGGCACAAGCTGGTCGATCGGAACGAGATTTACAGTACCTCGGAGTTGCATGTTCCCGGGAACCGGAAGGTGAATTTGAGCCAGGAACCCATGTTTGCCGGCCTGAATCTTTGGACGGAACGCATCGGCTCTTCCATCAGAGGTGTGCGCTGGTTCCCTGCACTGGGTCTTATCCTGATAGGCTGTTTAGCCGTTCAACTTGGCAGGTTGCTCAAAACCGCGCCATAATTTCCGGCAGAGATTCTGGGCTGGCAAGGAGTCGCCGCGATCAAACCGACTGTGCGAATGCACCGGTTCCCATGAGTAGTGTTGGGGGCGCCATTGTCCCGACCCGTCTACTTCGAGCTCGCAGACTCGGTGGACTTTGATACTGACTGCACCTCCACGGGCTTTGCTTTTGCTTCCTTCAACGAGTATTTGAGAAGGCAATACAGCGCACGGACGCCGTCTTTCCATCCGACCTTCTTGCCTTCTTCGTAGGTCCGGCCCCAGTAGCTGATGCCCACCTCATAAATCCTCAGCTTGCGGCGCGCAACCTTCACCGTAATTTCCGGCTCGAACCCAAACCGGTTCTCCTCAATCGGAATTGCCTGGATGACCTCACGGCGAAATGCCTTGTAGCAGGTTTCCATGTCCGTGAGGTTGATGTTCGTCAAACAATTGGAGAGGAGTGTGAGCAGCCAGTTGCCTACCGAGTGCCAAAAATAGAGTACCCTGTGCGGCGCGGCTCCCATAAAGCGCGAGCCATAGACAACATCTGCCTTGCCGGCGCTGAGTGGTTCTAGCAACTGATGAAAGTCTGCAGGATCGTATTCCAGGTCTGCGTCCTGAATCACAACAAAATCGCCGGTTGCCTCCGAGATACCGCGGCGCAACGCCGCGCCCTTGCCCACGTTGTGCGGCTGCAAAAAAACGCGAAGCTGCGGACAGCTGTCTTCGAATTCTTTCAAAATCTCAACTGAGCCATCGTCCGACCCGTCATCGACGCAAAGTAACTCGATGTTCAGCGGCACTGCCAGAACTCGCTCGATCACGGCCCGCAGTGTCGCGCGCTCGTTGTAGACAGGCATCACTACCGACAGCTTGATGGGCCGAGCGTTTGCATCTTTCACCCGGACGTCCCAATTCGTCATTCCATGAACCTTCCCATGGCTGGCCGCTCAAAAGCCCAACCATCGCATTTCCGCTGAAACTCAATCTTCTCATTTCAGGCAGGTTCCGGGTCGTCACCAGGATTTGCGCTCTGCCTCGCAGATCTTCCGCGCAGGTCCCGCCCTCACACTAAGGCAGTCTGGTTGCGATCTGCCTGATTCGCCATGGACTCGCACAGCGCCGCCGCGGGCATCGACTTCGCGAACAGCCAGCCTTGCGCGTAAAGTACGCCATGCGCTTCCAGGAACTCCGCCTGCGCTTCGGTTTCCACGCCCTCCGCCACCAGGTTGAGATGGAGCGAGTGAGCCATGTCGATGATATGTAGAACCACCTGGCTGGTCGGTCCACTTGTGCCGATGGTCTCCACGAATGCCTTGTCGATCTTCAGCGTGTCGATACCGAGAGTCTCCAGGTAGGCAAGACTGGAATAACCCGTTCCAAAGTCGTCGATCGCCACGCTGATCCCCATGGCGCGAATCCTGACCAGCAGCTCATTGGCTTTGGCGCCCTGCAGCAAGTTCCGCTCCGTGGCTTCGATCTCAAAATTCTCGGGCCGCGCGCCGCTCACGCGCAGCAGCTTCTCCAGAACCTCGATCGTCTGCTCTGACCGCAGATCCACCGCAGAAAGATTCAGCGCAATCTCGAAATTCGGGTCCAGTTTCAGCATCCTCGGCAGGTCCGCTGCCACGATTTCGGCCACCTGTTCCGTAATCAGCGTAATCACGCCGCTGGCTTCGGCCGTGGGAATGAACTCATTCGGCTGGATGACTTCGCCGCTGCGACGCCAGCGCACCAGGGCTTCGGCGCCCACCCATCGCTTCGACTTCAGTTCCACTATCGGCTGATACTCCACGAAGAATTCCTTGCGTCGTGCGGCAGCGCGCAGCACCTTCGGCAGGGAAAGATAAATCCGCGAGATATAGGTGACAGCCCACACCAGCCCCGCCCCGCAGATCAGCCCGATCGGAATAAAAATCAGGGCGAACTGTTTCACGTGCCGGCCAATGTACATCTCTGGAGAAGCCGCGATCACCTCAATATCGGCGTGCGTGGCGCGAATCACCGAGACAACGTAGCCGTGATCGATAAAGCTGGTCTCGGTTCCCCTGGGAATCGGCGTAAACCATTCGGGGCGAAGGCTGGCGCCGTGGACTACGATCCGGTTGTGGTCCGTAGCGGAGGGAATGAAGACCGCGATCGAGATATCCGGCCCTTCCGTAGGGGTATCTATGAGTAGAGTGGGGTCGACGATATAAGCAAAGCCGTGCTTCGACACCACGATGAGCGGATAGGTCTGCCCATGGAAGATCCACACATTGCCCCGCTGCTCCAGGCCGTATTCCGAAACCACGCTGGGCGGGCCCACCGGGATCGGCTGCGTGGTGCCCAGCGACGTGCAGATCAGAGTATCGTTCGCGATGCGTGCAACGGCCTGAAGATAGCTCGACGTTACGTCGATCTCTCGCATCAAATCGATTTCTTTGGGAGAACATGGAGTCTGGTTGGCGGCGACCAGCCGGTTCGTCGCGGTGGTGAATTGCATCCCTGCTTCATTGGTGCGTCGCAGCACGTCGCGGGCGTAACTTCCCACCAGGGCCTTTTCTGCAGTCAGGCTCTCATCCCATGCCAACTTAATTGAAATCCATAGCGGCGCGGCAATCGCAAACGCGCCGACGCCAAATGCAATCGCAACTCCAAGCGAACGCCGCATGTGCAACCTCGTCTCGTGCGAGTTCTTGCACTGAATGTTGGGTCTCTGAAAACGTTAAGTCAGGAACCGATCATACCCTAGCAATGATGGATAGTCCATATACACAACGAGGTTTTCAAGCGTAATGTTCTTGATCCATATCCCGTGAATTCACGTGCTTTATGCCGTTCCGAGCCAGCCAATTCCGGGTTCGAACCGACCCCCATTTCACGGCGCCAGCGCCTCTTCCGCCATGCTCACAATTTCGTCGGCAATGGCCAGTGAAGCTGTGGCCGCCGGGCTGGGCGCGTTCAACACGTGGAGCGCTCCCTCAGCCCGCACGAAATGAAAATCCTGCATCAATTCACCCTCCGGTGAAAGCGCCTGCGCCCGCACGCCCGACCCTCCCGGCATCAGGTCTTCCATCGTCAGTTCCGGCACCAGCCGTTGCAGCGACCGGCAAAACAAATGCTTGCTGTACGATCGCTTGAACTCCTCCCAGCACATGCGCGGATAGCGCAGAAAAAATCGCCAGAACCCTCCGTAGCTGAAAGTCTCCAGCGTATCGCGCAAAGAAAAATCTCTCTTGCGATAACCTTCGCGCGCAAACGCCAGCACCGCGTTCGGCCCGCATTCCACGCCGCCATGGATCAGCCGCGTGTAGTGCACGCCCAGAAAAGGAAATTGCGGGTCCGGCACCGGGTAGAGCAGGTTCCGCACCAGGTGCTGCCGCTCCGGCCTGAGCATGTAATACTCGCCGCGGAAGGGAACAATCTTTGCCGGTTCGCGGGTGCCCGCCTTCCGTCCCACACGGTCGCAATGCAAGCCCGCGCAGTTGATCACAAAATCTGCCGCGTACTCCCCGCTCCGCGTTTCGATTGTCCAATGGTTCTTCCTGTGCAACCTCATCACCTCAGAGGAGAATCGAATCTCGCCGCCGTGCGCCCCAATCTCCTTGACCATTGCCGCGCACACCGCCGCGTAGTCCACAATTCCCTCCTGGGGCACGCGAATCCCCGCCAGCCCCGCCGCATGCGGCTCGTACGCGCGAATCCTCTCCGCGTCCAGCAACTCCAGTCCCTCAAGTCCGTTGGCCTTGCCGCGCTCGAGCAATGCGTGCAGCCAGGGAATCTCTTCCGGCTCCGTAGCCACCACGGTCTTGCCGCACAGCTCGTAGGGCACGCCGTGCTGTTGGCAGAAAGCCGTCATCCGCCGGATTCCTTCCACGGCCATGCGTGCCCGCTTTGAACCCGGTTTGTAGTAGAGCCCGCAATGCAGCACTCCGCTGTTGTGTCCTGTCTGGTGCTGCCCCGCGCCCTTCTCTTTCTCCAATAAGAGCACGTTCGTCGCGGGATGCCGCTTGAGAAGCTGATGCGCCGCCGCCAGCCCCACAATTCCACCGCCAATGATCGCAACTTTTACCGCCATCGCACGCACCCCGCCCTAGTATCGTCCCATGAGGCTCAAATCAAGAACTCTGCGTCATCCCGAGCAACCAGTGATCGACTGTTATCTTGAGCTACTGAAAAATGCATGTCATCCTGAGCGAGTCTCGGCGCGCAGGGACGAGTCGAAAGCCTGCCCTGAGAGGAGATCGCGTAGCGCTCGAAGTCGAACGGGGACCTGCATTTGCCCTTCGCGAATTCAACTCAGCACGAATTTGGGTGCCCCATATCTCGATTTTGAGATGTGGGAAAGCACGACCACAAACCCACCGTTTCAACTCAGTACGGAACAGAGCTGGACTGCACGCATCTTCTCCGCTTCACAACCCCACCCTCCGCCCCTGATAATGGGCGGCGATTAGCGTCAAACCCGCTGCGGTCAACGCAGTCGGGTTGGGGGTCCGCTTTGAGCTCAAGAACTCGTCGTGAATTTCTCAAGGATGCGTCGCTCCTCGGCGCAGGCATCACAGCCCTCCCTGAAAAAAACCTCTTCGCCGCCGCCTTTCCGCAGTCGCCCACGCCGACCGCTTCTGGCGCCCACGAGGTCGCACTCTCCTGGCTCGGCGAAAAGCTGCCGGCCACGGCCACCGGCGTCAGTTGGGGTGTGCCCTTTCCGCAGGGCGCCGTCCAGCGCAACGCTCCCTTCGGCCTGACAACAGGCAACAATCGTCTCCCACTGCAAAGCTGGCCGCTTGCGTACTGGCCCGATGGCTCCATCAAATGGAGCGGCTTCGCCACCGTCATCCCCGCCGGATTCGCCGGTCCTGCAACCCTCGCCACCGACGCCCCGTTTCCAAGCACTCCCGGACCTCTTCCCGTCACCGTCAAGAACGACGGCAAATCCCTCCTCGTCGACACCGGTGCGATGCAATGTTCCATCCCTCTCACCGGCGCAAAGATCCTCAACTCCATCAGCATCGGCGGCAAATCCATAGCCGGTTCCGCCCAACTCGTCTGCATTCTCCAGCGCGGCCCCTCGACGGAAGACGATCTCTCGCCCGCCCGCGAAAAATTCACGAGCCTCATCAAGCACGTCACCGTCGAGCAGTCCGGTCCCGTCCGCGCCGTAGTCAAAATCGAAGGCATGCATCGCGGCGCTGTCTCCAGGCACGAGTGGCTGCCCTTCACGGTGCGTCTCTACTTCTACTCCGGCCAATCCGAAATCCGCCTCGTCCATTCCATCGTCTTCGATGGCGATCAGGAGAAGGATTTTGTGCGCGGCCTTGGCCTCGAGTTTGACGTGCCTCTCCGCGATGAACCCCGCAACCGCACCGTGCGCTTCGCCGGTCCCGATGGCGGCATGTGGTCTGAGCCGCTCCAACCGGGCGGCGGCAGCATCGCGCAGGAAACCGGCCAGAACTTTCCCGGCAATCCCATCTTCCTCAAAAATGCCGTCTGGGACAGCTTCAAGCTCATGCAGCCCACGCCGCACGGCTTCACCATCGTCAAACGCACCAATCCTCAAAGCGCCTGGGTCTTTTCCGCCGCGGGCACGCGTGCGCCCGGTTTTGCTTTTGCCGGCGACCTCGGCGGAGGTCTCGGCGTCAGTGTCAAAAACTTCTGGCAGTCGTATCCTTCCGGCCTGGAAATCCGCCGCGCCTCCGCTCCCATTGCAAATCTCGTTGCATGGCTTTGGTCGCCCGACGCCCCCGAGATGGATATGCGTCACTACGACACGCACGCCCACGGTCTCGACGCGTCGTATGAAGACGTCCAACCCGGCCTGAGCACGGCCTACGGCGTAGCCCGCACCAGTGAGCTCACCCTTTATCCATGCGCCTCCTGGCCCACCCGCGCCGAAAGCGCCGCGCTCGCAGCTGCCGGCCAGGAACGGCCTCTTCTCACCCCCGCGCCTGGTTACGTCCAATCCACCGGCGTCTTCGGCGCGTGGAGTCTGCCGCTCCGCGACACGCCCTTCAAAAAATCCATCGAAGACGGCCTCGACTCCGTGCTCGCCTTCTACCAGCGCCAGGTCGACGATCGCTCCTGGTACGGTTTCTGGCAGTTCGGCGATTTCATGCACTCCTACTCCGCGCCGCGCCACGTTTGGCACTACGACTGGGGCGGCCACGCATGGGACAACACCGAACTGGGCGCGCCCCTCTGGCTCTGGTCGAGCCATCTCCGCAGCGGCCGCGCCGATCTCTTCCGCCTCGCCGAAGCGCACACGCGCAACACCAGCGAGACCTGTGTCTACCATCTCGGTCCCATGAAGGGCCTCGGCACCCGCCACAACGTCATCAAGTGGGGCGACGGCGCCAAGGAAGCCCGCATCAGCCAGGCCGCGCATTGGCGCTTCTTCTACTACCTCACCACCGACGAGCGCGCCGGCGACATCATGCACATGGTCGCGGAATCCGCAGGCATCGCCGTTGCCAAATACGATCCCATGCGCGAAGCCGCGCCGCGCACGCCCGGCGAGCCTCTCGTTCGCATCCGCATTGGCCCTGACTGGTTCGCCCTTGCCGGCAACTGGATGACCGAGTGGGAGCGCACCAACAATGCGCACTGGCGCGACCGCATCCTCGCCGGCGTCGACTCCATCGTCGCCATGCCCTTCGGTCTCGAAACTGGCAAGCCCGCCTCGCGCAATACCGCCGCCGCGGCCATCGTCGGCTTCGATAATGCGACCGGCAAGCTCACCCCCATCCCTGATCCCGCGACGAAAACATTTGCTCCGGCCAACTACAACCTCGCCACCATCCAGGGCGGAGCTGAAGTCATGTTCGAACTCGTACCCCTTCTCGGCCGCAACGATTTTGCCGCCGCTTGGCTGCGCATGTGCCGCATCGGCATCGCACCCGCCGACGTCTGGCAAAAAGACAACGTCACCGGCAACGAAGGCGCCGACGCGAGCTATGTCATCCCCGGCCAGAGCGGTCCCCGTCTCGCCGCCTGGGCATACGCCAAAACCGGCGACAAGGCCTTTGCGCTGAAGGCTATCGCCGGTCTGCTCTCCCAGGGTGGCGGCATCGCCACTCCGCACATCGTTTCCGGGGCTGACTCGCTCCATCCCGTGGAAGAGGATCCCCGAATCAACACCAACGAAGCGTCTCAAACCGGCCTTCAGGCCATTGAAATTCTGGAGCTATGCAAAGATCAGTTGCCCACCGAGGCCGCTGTTCGCACCCCGCGCTTCCCGCGCGCTCGCCCCGCTCCCCCGGCGCCTCGTTAAGTGCCGCATTTGCCCCATTGCACAGTTCCGCGCCGGAAACCGGTCTCCCGCGCATTTGCCAACCCTGTTGAAATCGATTTATCTTGAATCATCAATCCGTTTTAAGGGAGAGTGTCGCAACCGGCCTGCGCAAGCGGGCGCAACGCCGTTTTTAGGCAAACGCTTCGCGTTCAATCGGGCTGTGCCGCGGCGGCATCCATCTCCCTGCATGACGTGCGGAGCGGAGAGGTATTTCGATGGCGCAAAACCAGGATCTGTACGATGCAATTCTGAACGGCGACGCAAAAAAAGCGCGAGCCGCCACGGAAGCAGCTATCGCCGCAGGCGACCAACCCATGGCCCTCATTCAGGAATCCATGGTTCCGGCCATGGATGAGGTCGGCCGTCTCTTCGAGAGCGAAGAGTACTTCGTTCCCGAACTCTTGCTCGCCGGCCGCGCCATGAAGGTCGCATTGGAGCTGCTCAAGCCGCTGCTCGCCGCCTCCGGCCAAAAAATGGCGGTCCGCGTCGTCATCGGCACCGTCAAAGGCGACCTGCACGACATCGGCAAGAACATCGTCGCCTCCATGCTCGAAGGCAGCGGATTCGAAGTCATCGATCTCGGCACCGACGTTTCGCCGGAAAACTTCGTCACCGCCGTCGTGGAGCGCAAGCCGCACGTGGTCTGCATGTCGGCGCTGCTCACCGTCACCATGCCCTCTATGAAGCTCACCATTGACGCGCTCCGGACCGCGGGTCTTCGCACCCAGGTCAAAGTGCTCATCGGCGGCGCGCCCGTCACGCACCAATACGCAAAGGAAATTGGCGCAGACGGCTTTAGCGAGAACGCCAACGGCGCAGTCGGCCTCGTCAAGAATCTCCTTGCCGCGGAGGCAGTCTGACAAGCCTCCTGACAAACTCCGTAACGAATCGAGATCTCTTTCTCCGCCTCGCCGCCGACAGCCTTTGCATGCCCATCGGCGCTGACCTCGTTTTGCACGAAGAGCCGGACCCGGAATCCGTTCGCAACCATGGCCCTGCTCTGGGCCGCGTAATCGAGCGCACGGCCCGCCGCTGGAACACTCCACTCGCCATTCCGCTCATGGATCTGCGTCTCGAGAAAGCCGATCTTCTCGCACGCATCGGCGTCTCCGTGCAGGATGCAGACGCGTTTCACTTCATCGCTCCGCTCGATGGTGCCACGCTGGCGGCGCTTTGTAACGAAGAGGCCGGTTCCAGTTGTCCCGGCAGCACCGCGCGTGATGAAGCTCTCCAGTACATTGCCTCGATCCCCGGCCTTTACCCCGTCGGCATGGCCATCGGTCCCTTTTCTCTCGTCACGCGGTTGATGGCCGATCCCATCGCTGCCGCAGCCATGGCCGGCCGCGGTCAGGCTCCTGAGGACTCCGATGAAGTGCGGATTCTCTTTCAATGTCTCCAGGCCGCTGAGGCCGCGATCCATCGCTCCGTGCGCAGTCAAATCGTCCACGGCGCGCGCGCCATTATGATCTGTGAGCCCGCGGCGAACACCTCTTTTCTATCTCCGCGCCAGCTCAAAGCCGGCTCCAGCATCTTCGAACGCCTCGTCATGGAACCCAATCTGCGCCTCAAGTCTGTCCTCGACGAAGGCGCTTGCGATCTCATCTTCCACGATTGCGGCGAACTAATCGATCCCATGGTCGAAGCCTTCGCGCATCGCCTCCATCCGGTCATCCTCAGCCTGGGCGGTTCGCGCATGCTTTGGGAAGACGCGCGCCTCGTGCCCGGCGACGTTGTCCTCTACGGCAACCTTCCCACAAAGTCCTTCTATTCGGACGGCGCCATGCCGGTTGAAGAGGTCGTACGCCGCACCAGCGAGCTGCTTGCGAAGATGAAAGCCTGCGGCCATCCCCACATTCTCGGCTCCGAGTGCGACGTCCTCTCTGTTCCCGACGCCCGGGAAACGATTTTGAAGAAAGTGGATGCAATGATGTCCGTCACTGCCCCGTCGATCCCGCACTGACAAGCTGAAAGCTGACAGCTGAGAGCTGTTCTTATGCACCTCAAACTCATCCACTGCCAGGTCTTCACGCGCGAGATGGAGCACATCGTCACCCGTTCCGCGCACACCGTCGACCTCGAATCCATTCCCATGGGTCTGCACTCGCTCGGTGTAGAGATGCGTCCCCATCTTCAAGACCGAATCGCCGCGGCCGACAGTGCCGGCTACGACGCCATCCTTCTCGGCTACGCGCTATGCGGCCGCGGCACCGAGGGTCTCCGCGCCGGCCGCACGCAACTCATTCTTCCTCGTGCCCACGACTGCATCGGCGTGCTCATGGGCAGCCGTCATCGCTACGCCTCGTACTTCCAGGACCACTCCGGCGTTTACTATCGCTCGCCCGGATGGGTTGAATTCCAAACTCCCGATCTCAAGCTCGAGCCGGCCTTTCCCTCGCAGAAAAATCTCATGGGCGAGCAGACCACGCTCGACGAATTCGTCGCCAAGTATGGCGAAGACAACGGACGCTTTCTCTACGAGCAGTTTTCCTCCTTCCGCCGCCACTACTCCGGCCTCACCTACATCTCCACTGGCATCGCGTCCGACGAACCCTGCCGCACCCAGGCGCGCGCCGAAGCCGAAAAAGAGTCCTGGGCATTCGAAGAGGTCTCTGGTTCGCTCACTCTTATCGAGCGCCTCGTCAACGGTCCTTGGGGCGCAGCCGATTTTCTCGTCGTTGCGCCGGGCTCGCAAATCCGCGCCACGTTAAATGACGATATCGTGGAAGCCGTATGATTTCCGACTCAACATCATCGGCGTCCTCATCGTCAGATCGCGTCAGCATCCGTCTCGAGCCGCTCTCCGTCGAGTTCGAACTTCCGCGCGGCGGTTCACTCGTCTCCGGCCTAGCTGCCCACGGCTTCGAATTCCCCTGCGGCGGCACGGGCGAATGCAGCGGCTGCCAGGTGCGCGTGCTTTCCGGCTCGCTTCCCGTCACCGAGGCCGACGCGGACAGCTTCTCAGTGGATCAACTTGCCCAGGGCTGGCGTCTTGCCTGCCAGGCGCGTGCAGATGAACCGCTCGTCCTCGAGTGCCTCCAGTGGCACATGGAGATCCTCGCGGATCCGACCGTCCCGAGCACAACCACCCCGTGCCCGATCTATTCCGAATCTGCAAAAACAGATTCGGAATGGGTGGGACAGCAATCAGCATCGTCGCCCCACCGCCTCTCCATCGCCATCGATCTCGGCACCACCACGATCGCCGCGCAACTCATCGATGCCGCATCGGGCGAGGTCCTCGGCGTCGAAACCATGCTCAATCCCCAGTCCGCATTCGGCTCCGACGTTATGAGCCGCGTCCGCGCCGCACTCGAGGGCCAGAACCTCACAACGCCCATCCGTCTCGCGCTCGGCCAACTGGTCGCGCGCCTCACCAGCGGTCGCGAATCGCAAGTTGACGAGGTCCTCCTCGTCGGCAACACCGTCATGCACCATCTGTTTTGTGGTCTCGACGTCGAGTCGCTCGCGCACGTACCCTTCGCGTCGCCGCATCTCGCCGAGCGGCCCTTCACACCAGGCGAACTCGGCTGGGACCTGCCCTCTAATTGCGTGATCCGCTTCGGCCGTTGCATCGGCGGTTTCGTCGGTTCCGATATCCTTGCCGGCATCGTCGCTTCAGGCATCGCGCTTGGCGATGATCTCTCCGCGCTCGTCGACCTCGGCACCAACGGCGAAATCGCCATCGGCAATCGTCACGGCATCGTCTGCGCCTCCACCGCTGCCGGTCCCGCCTTCGAGGCCGGAGCCATTCGCATGGGCATGCGCGCCGTCACCGCTGCCATCGCCTACGTTGCGCTCTCTGACGGAACGCTCCACCCCACCGTCATCGGCGACGTAGCGCCGCGTGGCATCTGCGGCAGCGGCCTGGTCGACGCCGTTGCTGCGGGCCTCCGCTCCGCAGCCATCCTCGCAAACGGCCGCATCGTCGACGGCTCAAAGATCTTTCCCATCGCGCCGCCCGTTGTCCTCTATCAATCCGACATTCGCGAGTTGCAACTCGCCAAGGGCGCCATCGCCGCCGGCTTCCGCCTGCTCCTCAAGCTCCTCGGTGCTGACCTGAGCTCGCTCCACGCCATCCATCTCGCCGGCGCCTTCGGCAACTACGTGCAAATCGAAAGCGCCCTCCGCATCGGCCTCCTCGAAGCCCCACACGCGCTGATCCACGCCGCAGGCAATACCGCACTCCGCGGCGCAAAAATGCTGCTTCGCGCGGACCGCGAGCCGAAACTCCCGCCCATCGAGCACATCAGCCTCGCCGCCGACCCCGCCTTTCAAGACGAGTTTGCCAGCTGCATGACCTTCCCAAACCCCGTGTAGCGCCGACCTCCCGTCCGGCTGTAGTGCGGGCGTCCTCGCCCGCACTTTTCACCTTGCCCCCAGCCCCGTGCACCCACCGCGCTTCGTTTGTTATCGTTGTCCTTTATCCCTTATGGAGATTTTGAAAAAAACTTGCCTCACGCAGTGATCAAATTCGGCACCGACGGCTGGCGCGGCGTCATCGCCGACGACTTCACGTTCGCGAACGTGCGCACCGCCGCCGAGGCCATCGCCGCCTACATTCACGCCGAGGAAGATCCGAAGAAGGGCCTCTCAATCGCCTACGACACTCGCTTCGGATCGAAGGCATTTGCCCGCGCCTGCGCTGAAGTCGTCGCGGCCACCGGCATCCCCGTCCAACTCGCCAACGCCGTCACGCCTACGCCGGCCCTGAGTTTCGGCGTGCGTGAGCGCGGTGCAGCCGGCGGCATCATGATCACCTCGTCGCACAACCCCGCGCAGTGGAACGGTGTTAAGTACAAAGGCTGGTACGGCGGCTCGGGCAAGCCATCCATGATCACGGCTATCGAATCCTACCTCGGCCAGCCCGTCCCGCAAGCGTCGCAGCCCGCACCCATCGTTGAAGTCGATTTCCTGCCCACCTACCTCAAATCCATTGAGGACTTCGCCGATCTCGACCTCATCGCCAAATCCGGCATGAAGTTCTGCATCGACTCCATGTACGGCGCAGGCGGCACCATCCTCTCCGACATCTTCAATCGCATCGGCGTGGCCAATGTTCCAATCCGCTTCAAACCCGACCCGCTTTTCCCCGGCATCAACCCCGAGCCCATCGAGCCCAACATCCGCGCTCTCGGCGAAGCCACCGCCGCCAACCACTGCCAGGCCGGCCTCTGCACCGATGGCGACGCCGACCGCATCGGCGCAACGGATGAAAATGGCATCTTCGTCGACCCGCACAAAATTTATTCGGTGCTCCTCAGCTGGGTCTTGAAATACAAGGGCTGGCCCGGTGCCGTCACCCGCGCTTTCAACACCACCAAAATGCTCGACCGCATCGCGAAAAAGTACGGCCGCGAGCTCATCGAGCACGGCATCGGTTTCAAGTACGTCGTCGACCTCATGCTGGAGCGCGAGATCGTCATGGGCGGCGAAGAGTCCGGCGGCATCGGTTTCCAGCGTCACCTGCCCGAGCGCGACGGCCTCATCAACTGCCTCTTGCTCGCCAACGTCATGGCTCAGGAAGGCAAGACGCTCGGCCAACTCGTAGCCGATCTCCAGGCCGAGTACGGCGAGCATCAATACGGCCGTATCGATCTCCACATCTCCGACGAAATCAAGAACGCCGCCATCGCCCGCGCCCGCGCACTTCCCGTCGGCGACGCCACCTTCGCCGGCATGCCCATCCTGCGCCAGGAAAATCTCGACGGAGTGAAGTTCTACCTCGACAATCCCGAAGCCAAAACCAAACCGAACGCCGCCGAAACCTGGCTGCTCCTTCGCGCCAGCGGCACCGAGCCCCTCATGCGCATCTATACAGAATCCTGTTCGAAGGAATCCGTCGCCAAACTCCTCGAATCCGCGCGCAAGTTCGCGCTGGGCGGATAAGATGTCGGCGGAGGGTTTATGAAAGACCTCTGGACCGTGAAACCGCTGATCGTTTTAATCGCCTGCCTTACCCTTTGCGGGCGGTCGTTAGCACAGAATCCAAACTGCAAAGAGACTGCTGCGATTGGACAAATGGCGAAAGCTGCTTCGCCAGTAGTTCTCAGGGCTCTGAAGCAAAATGCGGGGGATTTCTACCGCGCCCGGCTCGTCTTTGCTGCTCGCATGCTTGAAATCGATCCGAATGACAAGGGCGCGGCTGCAGATCTCCTTGGATTGATTCCAAAGGATGAGTCCAGCCCAGAACAAGCCGTTTGGCTCGACCTCTTGCAGATTGACCAAGATCCGAACCGATGCCTACCCGACTCCGATCTAAAGCCACTGGGACTTCTTCAATACCACCTGCCACGATTACTGGCACGGGCCGTTTTGCTCGTCCCAGACAAAATGCCGGAGTATGTGTCCTACGCATTAATCTCCACTTGTCCGGATTGCGACTACGCAGTGCAAATGCGAAAGGTCTGCGTGGCTCGGCATCAGCAATTCGTGGATGCGGTCAACAAGCTTCCGGCCAAAGACAAGAGTTGGTTCATTTCGAAGATATTGGACCCCGACGGGTGCCGAACACTAACTTTCCCCGAGCAGTGAACTCCCACTCACGCAGCACCACCCTCACCCCAGCACGAAAAAGCTAGTAGCCTATAGCTAGAAGCTAGCGGCTGTTCTTCGGCTGCGACAACACCTGCATCCCCGGATGCAGCGGCAACCCCGTCGGCTTGTATTCGTACGTATCGCCAGTCTCCGCGCGCAACGCCGCCAGCCGTTCCTTCAGGTGCGCCGTCAGCTCCTCGAATCCCGCTTTGCCGTAGAGATTCTGCGCCTCATCCGGATCTTTCTCCAGATCGTAGACCTCAAACTCTTCAGGTTCCAGGAAAAAATCGATCAGCTTATACCGCTTCGTACGCACGCCCCGGCACGGCCGCACATTTTCAAATCCTGGATACTCGTAATACTCGTAGAGCCAATCCTGCCGCCACGGCACATCGGCTTTTCCCTCGGCCAGCGGCATCATGCTCTTGCCCTGCATCTCCGCCGTCGCAGGCAGTCCCGCAATTTCCAGCAGCGTCGGCGCCATATCGAGATTCAGCACCATCTCCTCGGAAGTCGTTCCCGCCTTCACGCGCTCCGGCCAGCGCACCATCATCGGCACGCGAATCGACGGCTCATACATCACGCGCTTGTCATACAAATGGTGCTCGCCCAGTAGGAATCCGTGGTCCGAACTCAGCACCACAGCCGTCCGATCCAGCAACGTCTGCCGCTCCAACTCAGCCATCACCGCGCCCACGTTGCGATCGTTGTCTTCCACGCCCGCGTAATGATCCTTCACCAGTTCCTCGAGCGACCGTGGATCGTCGGTGAACACCTCCGACCACCCAATCTTGTCGTCCGCCTCGGCCACGGCGCGCGGCTTGCCGGCGTAATCCGTCTGGTCCTCATCAAACGTCGCTGGCTTGGGAATCGCCACGCCGTTGAAATCGTTCACCAGATCCTTCGGCCGGTAGAACGGTGCATGCGGTGCATAGAACCATAAAAACATGCAGAATGGCTTCTCGCGTTTCTGCTTGAGCCAGCCCACAGCCTTCTGCGTCAGCAGCGTGTCAACATATTCGCCTTCGTAGAGCGTCTCCGGCCCATACTTGCCCTTCACGCCCTCGGTGATCCGCGGTCGATAGTAATCCGCCTGGCCCACAAATCCAAAGTAGTAGTCCCAGTAGTGGTCCATCAGTGCGCCGGCAACGTGCGACTTGCCCAGAAACGCGGTCTCGTAACCGGCCTTCTGCAGCAGGTCCGACACCAGCGGAAACCGCGCCGGCACCGTGCCTTCCACATTCGACACTGCGCCCGTGGTGTGCGAATACATCCCCGTCAGCATCGTGGCCCGCGACGGCAGGCAAAGCGCATTCACCACGAACCCATTGTGAAAGGTACATCCCTCCGTAGCGATCCCGTCCATGTTCGGGGTATGCAAAATCCGGTTGCCCGCCGAAGAAAACTCATCGGCCCGCACCCCCTCGCCCACAATGCACAAAATATTCGGTCGCTCGCGATGCTCATCCAGGCCGCGCGCAAACCCTTCCAGTGCGCTCAGGTTCACCGCCGTCGCGCCTATTGACGCGCCCAACGCCTTCAACACCGTTCGCCGGCTTTCCATGCCTTCCTCGCTTGTTCTTTACTGAACGGCCCCGCTCATCCATGTCGCGCAGCGTTTACACAATCACCGCAATCTTCGCGCGTTTCCCGAGACGGATCGGGGGCATGTCGGTTGGCGGCGAGGTTAGAGGTACATATAAGGTCACCCTCGTTCCAACTCCCTTGATCTCGAGCGCCCCCTCCTTGATCTTGCGCTGAGCTTCCGAATTTGAGGACGCGAGCCCCATAGCAACCAACAATCTGTCCAGTCGAAGCGGTCGATTCACTTGCCATCCGATCTCCTGCGCTGAGACGGTCACCCTTTCAACGTCGTCTGGGATTTCATTTTGTCGATACATTCGACCCCAGTCATCGGCCGCCTTGATGGTCTCTTCCCGGGAATGGAATCCAGACACGATCGTAAATGCCAGATTCACCTTGACTGCCATTGGATGCTGCCGGCCGTTTGCTACCTGATCCCTTAAGCGATTCACCTCGCTCTGAGGGACGTCGGTCAGCAACACCCAATACTTCCACATCAGCTCGTCGCTGATGCTCATCAGCTTCCCGTACATCTCGCTCGCTGGCTCGTTGATCCCGATCGCGTTATTTAGAGACTTGCTCATTTTCTGCACGCCGTCCAGACCCTCCAGAATCGGCGTCATCAACACGATCTGCGGCTTCTGCCCGTAGTCGCGCTGCAGCTCGCGGCCCATCAAAAGATTGAATTTCTGGTCCGTGCCGCCGAGTTCGACATCGCACTCTAAGGCGACGGAATCATAGCCCTGCGCGAGCGGATAAAGAAGTTCGTGCAAGACTGATGTCCTGCTCGGCACGGAAGCGCGTGAGGAATTCCTTGCGGTCAAGCATCTGCGAGAGAGTGACCTTTGCGGAGAGGCCGATCAGGCCGACATAACCAAGCTTGTCCAGCCACTCGCTGTTGTAGCGCACCTCGGTCGCCTTCTCATCGAGAATGCGGAATACCTGTTGCTTGTAAGTCTCGGCGTTCTTGTCGATCTCCTCCCGCGTCAGCGGTTTCCGCGTCACGTTGCGTCCCGTCGGGTCGCCGATCAGCGCGGTCGAGTCGCCGATAAGAAAAATCACGGTATGCCCCAGTTGCTGAAAGTGCCGCAGCTTGCGCATCAGCACCGTGTGCCCCAGGTGCAGGTCCGGCGCGGTCGGGTCGAACCCCGCCTTCACGCGCAGCGGCCGCCCCGTCTTGCGGCTGTCTTCAAGGCGCTCACGCAAATCGCTCACACGGATAATCTCCGCCGCGCCCTTCTCCAGCAGATCCATTTGCTCGTCAACAGGTTTAAACGTGCTCATCTTGTGTTCCAGTATAAATTTGCTGCCCGCCGGGCCGGTCGAACGCTATACTCGCAGCCATGAAGTGGCTCAACGAACATTGCGAAAAGTCCGCAGCACACTGGTCGCTCAATGGCGCAATTGTTGCGTTGTCGTCTGGAGCATTCATCGTAGGGTTGAACCTTGCGGCGGCCATTAAGAACCTCAAAGCCGGAGACAGATTCAGTTTTTCCATTGAGATCGCACAGGCGGCTCTGTTTCTCCTTATGGTGCTCTTTGATATCTCGATGATTCATGCCGTCGTCCGCCGGCTCATCGCCCAAGCCCGGCAGGCAGCTGATCATTCCCCCTCGGCAGCTAAGGCTAAGAACTACCAGCAAAAAGCCGCCTTTCCGCTATAATCAATCCATGCACCACCCCTGCCATCTCGCTTTCGCCATTGTCTGCGCAGCCGCGGCTGCGGCGGCTCCGGCCGCCTAGACTCCGCCCCACCTCATCCCGAAAAACAGTTCTCAGTGATCAATTGTCAGTTCTCAGTCCGAGATCTCGCTCCGCCCACTGTTCACTCGTTCACTGACAACTGATCACTGATCACTGACCACTGTCTTACACTGGAGTAGCCATGGAAGAGTTCTCTCGCATTCAGCGCTTGCCCGCTTACGTCTTCAACATCACCGGCGAAATGAAGACCGCCGCCCGCCGCCGCGGCGAAGACATCATCGACTTCGGCATGGGCAATCCCGACGGCGCCACGCCCGCCCACATCGTCGACAAGCTCGTTGAAGCTGTCCGCAAGCCGCCCACCCATCGTTACTCCGTCTCCCGCGGCATACCCCGTCTGCGCAAGGCCATCTGCAATTGGTACAAGTCCCGCTACGATGTCGACCTCGACCCCGAAACCGAGGCCATCGCCACCATCGGCTCCAAGGAGGGCATCGCCCACCTCTGTCTCGCCATTCTCGACTCGAACGACACCGTGCTCGTGCCCAATCCCTCCTACCCCATCCATATATACGGCCCCGTCATCGCCGGCGCGCACATCATCAGCGTCCCCGTCCACGACCAGGAAAGTTTTCTCCGGCAGCTTGAGGACCTCATCCCGCGCATGACCCCGCGCCCCAAGGCCCTCATCGTCAACTTCCCCTCGAATCCCACCACCGAATGCGTCGAGCTGCCATTCCTTGAGCGCCTCGTCGCGCTGGCCCGCGAGCACGGCTTCTATTTGATTCAAGACCTCGCCTACGCCGACATCGCCTTCGACGGTTACAAGCCGCCCAGCGTCATGCAGGTTCCCGGCGCCAAAGATGTCGCGGTCGAGTTCTTCACGCTGTCGAAGTCCTACAACATGCCCGGCTGGCGCGTCGGCTTCATGGTCGGCAACAAGAAGCTCGTCGCCGCGCTCGCCCGCCTCAAGAGCTACTTCGATTACGGCACCTTCACGCCCATCCAGGTCGCGGCCATCGCCGCTCTTGAAGGTCCTCAGGAATGCGTCGCGCAGATCTGCGACATCTACCGCCGCCGCCGCGACGTCCTCATCGAAGGCCTCAACAAGGCCGGCTGGGCCGTGCCTTCGCCCAAGGCCACCATGTTCGTCTGGGCCAAAATTCCCGAGGCCTACCGCGAACTCGGCTCGCTCGAGTTCTCCAAACTCCTCCTCACCGAGGCCAAGGTAGCCGTCAGTCCCGGCATCGGCTTCGGCGAGCACGGCGACCAGCACGTCCGCTTCGCCCTCATCGAAAACGAGGAGCGTACCCGCCAGGCGCTGCGCGGCATCAAGCAAATGCTGGCCAAAGGCGTAGCCGTGAGCTAGGTCTCCGACCGCTCCAGGAGAACCCTTCCCGTGCCCCATCCTTTCGCCCGGTTTTCGGGCGAAAGGGTGGGATAGCACGAACCTCAACTGACATGCTTCAATGCCTGGTGCCCCCGGTGCGGGGTCCCCACGGACGGGTCTTGGTCCGTGGGGTGGCGACCCCTCGCAACTGGGGACCGGGGATAACACAACGTGGGGCGGATATCCATCGCCTTCGAACAGAAACCTCTAATTCGTCCCCACTCTCACCTCCGAGCAGGTCCAGGTCACCTGGCCAGAGATCTTGACGCTGCCGGGATCCTCCAGACCCTCGAACTTGAACGAGCCAGAAGCGTCCGGGTTGATCACCATCGTGCCAATGTTGGTGGGAAAAGCGAAGATATGCGTGTCCTCGGAACCCGGCGGGGTGTCCGCATCCATCTGTGTCGCGCTCAGGCCGGTGCCCGTGTAGGTGCCTGGGCCGTGATAAGACCCGGCCGCGGCATCGGTCGAGAAGTTGTGCCCCCCGGCCACCGGCCCGGGATCGCCGCCCTTGCCGAGCGGAATCGGCACATAGAACATCGGCTTGCCCAGGCCGTCGTGCTGGCCCGTTCCGCCCCTCGCCACGCCGGCACAGGTCTGCACCGTCAGGCGCGCATCATAGGATCCGCTGAAGCTTACGCCTCCGCTGATCGAGACGGTGGCGTGCAAAACCGCCGTCTTCGGCTGGTTATTGTCGGGCGCTCCCATTGCCCCGGCTGTTGCAAACACCACCAGGACCACGGCCGCAGCCAATGCTGCAACCGGCCAAACTTTCCTTAGAATCGCGAGGTTCACATCCGCCTCCTCTTGCCAGGGCGGGGGAGTCGTGCCCGGCAAACCCTTCCTCTGTCTGGGCCACATGATACGACCTCCAGGCCAATCCGAGCCTGCTCAGTTTTCATCGGAAACGAAGAATGCGGGTGCCCCATCCTAAACGCGGCGTGTGCGTTTAGGGTGGGATAGCACGAACCTCAACCTCTCATTCCCGCCCAGACACGAAACCCGGGTGCCCCACGTCCCGACCTTGGGACGTGGGATAGCACGAACCTCAACTCACAGGTCCTGTATCAGGGCGCGGCTTTCAGCCGCGCCGCAAACCGCCCGCCCATTTTTCAAGAAATCAAGTACGCGGCGCAGCCGCGACAAAACATCCGCAATTCTCTTTTTCTCCCAGCGCAGATCAAGAAGCTCCCGTAGGGAGCGCAAGAAGTTAGCCCAGGACAAGCCCGCGGCGGAGCCGTGCAGGCGCAGTCCTGGGACCCCGGACCGTTTTTCACCAAACAACAAAGTACGCGGCGCAGCCGCGCGCCATTTGCGTTCTAACGTTAGCGCTGCGTGTGGACTTTCAGTGACAAAAGTCGCTTCGGGAGCCGGTAGGCATGTTTATGCTGATAACGGCAAGCAGGGATCTGGTTTTTTACGAACGGCGTGAGTTGAATCCCCCGCCGCCAAAGGAGACACCGAATGATCAAGTTTGACGGCGAGCATGCCGCCGTTCATCATCCCGCGGATCGCCGCCACCGTCTCTGGATTCGTCCTTCGCTTCTGATCGGAGCCGCCGCTCTCATTGCATCGCTGGTGGCTGCAGCGTGGATTGAGATGGCCGCGGCCGGCCTGCCGCACATTCCACCTGTCCCCGTGGTGTACCCCGACAACTTTGCCGGTCCCCACGGCTTCCCGCTCTGGGTCCGCTATTGTCACTTCTTCAACTTCCTCTTCGTCACCATGCTTATCCGAAGCGGCCTGTCGATTCTGGCCGATCATCCGCGACTCTATTTCAACGACAACTGCACACCGGGCAGTGAGTGGATTCGTCTGACGCCGATCAAGGTTCCGACCGACCGCTTGTGGACAGCCAAGGACGATGCCCGCTATCTGACTCCGATGGTTGGCACACCCGGCTACCGGCACACCATTGGCCTCGCGCGCGTGTGGCACTTTATCAACGTGCATGGCTTCATCCTCTGCGGCGTCTACTTTGTCGCCATGCTCTGCACAAGCGAACAATGGAAGCGCCTGATCCCCACCTCGCCAACTGTGATCGTGCAGGCATGGAACACCTGGGTCCACTACGCCACTTTCCATCTGCCCGCTGAGCCCAACGGTTTTTACGGCTACAACGCGCTGCAACAGATCGCCTACTTCACGGTGGTCTTCGTCTTTGGGCCGCTCGCGATCCTCACCGGCATCGCCATGTCGCCCGCCGTTGTAAATCACTTCACCTGGTATGCCAAGCTCTTCGGTGGACGGCAATCGGCGCGCTCCATCCACTTCCTCACTATGCTCAGCTTCCTGGCGTTTCTGGTGGTGCACATCACGCTGGTAGTGATGACCGGATTCGCGCGCAACATGAATCACATCGTGCTCGGCACCAACGACGAGGGCCGGCTGGGCATGTGGCTGGGCTTCGTGGGCATTGGCGTCGTGTTCCTTTGCTGGATCGTCGCTCACTATCTCTCGTGGTATCAGCCGCGCATGCTGCAGCATGC
The DNA here is from genome assembly GCA_963786565.1 of uncultured Acidobacteriota bacterium. GTDB lineage: Bacteria > Acidobacteriota > Terriglobia > Terriglobales > Acidobacteriaceae > Telmatobacter. The sequence goes on from CAWAZR010000004.1 coordinate 354,993, forward strand.
GCTCAAATTCGTTGCCTATCCCATGCAACTGCTGACGCTCAACCGGCTCATGCCGCAGCAGACGTATTCGGAGAAAGACATTTCGCCTTACATGTGGCCGAATGGCAAGTTGCCCGTGCGCGACGACTGGAAGCGCCTGGCCGAGGGTAGTTTCCGCGATTTCAAGCTGAAGGTCGGCGGCCTGGTCGAGAATCCTGTCGAGCTTTCCCTGGCCGACTTGCACAAGCTGGGCGAAGCGGAACACATCGCCATGCATCACTGCATCCAGGGGTGGAGCGGCATTGCGAAGTGGGGCGGCATCCCCATGAAGACGCTGATTGAGCTTGTCCGCCCCAGGTCCGAAGCGCACACCGTGGCCTTCTTCTCCTTTGGCGAAGCGCTCTACGGAGGACCCTATTACGACACGCAGAGCCTTGAAAACGTGCTCAAGCCGCAATGCCTGCTCGCTTCCGAGATGAATGGCCAGCCGCTGCCCGGGGTCTATGGTGCTCCGCTGCGTCTACGCGTCGAAAATCAGCTCGGCTACAAGATGGTGAAGTGGATCGAGCGCATCGAATTTGTCGAATCGGAAAAGAAACTTGGCAAAGGCGAGGGCGGCAAGAACGAAGACGACGAATACTTCGATCTCTTGCCCAACATCTAGCGAAAAAACACTTCAAAGACCGCAAGAAGTGTCAGGGCACGACTTTACGGCTTGCTGAGAGACTCGGTTTTTCGTCTGTCGGAGGGAGTGGGAGGCTTCAGCCTCCCGAATAAAGGCCGTGATTCAGCGCGGCTTTAGCCACGGGCCCCTCTCCCATGACGCCGGAGAGATACTTTCAGCAAGCTGTTTGGTCGTGCCGAATAGCACAGGAAAAGTGAGTGGTTTTAACCCCTGAAGGAATGGGCGAAGTCCAGTTGCCTATTCATGGAACATGTTGTAAGAAATCGAAGGGCGCACATTGCGAGTTGAAGGCGCGAGCAGCAGCGGCAGAGGAACTGAGCACGTTGCGGTGCTGCTCGAGCGCTTGCGTCTCGCATGGCTGCTCGACCATTTTCCACCCCGCGCAGTGTGGTCGATTTACATCTTCGTCAACGGCTTCTTAACCATCGCCCTGTTAGCGCTGTTGGCGGTCGTCACCGGCAGCCCGTTCGTTTTTCCGTCCCTCGGCCCCACAGCCTATCTGCTCTTCATCTCGCCGCTTCAGGAAAGCTCCAGCCCGCGCAACACCATTCTGGGCCACGCCATCGGTCTCGTCTGTGGTTACGGCGCCTACGTTGTCACGGGCGCCGCCAGCGTGCCCTACGGCGTGCATCCCGGCGTCTACTGGCCAAGGATTCTTGCCGCCGCGCTTTCCCTCTCGGCTACCGGCGCGCTGATGGTCCTGTTACACGCCGACCATCCACCTGCGGGCGCGACAACACTCATCGTCTCACTGGGCATCATCTCAAAACCCAAGGCGCTCGTGATGATTGAGGTGGCAGTATTCCTTCTCGTCGCCCAGGCCCTCGTCATCAATCGGCTGGCTGGGTTGCCGTATCCTTTCTGGAAATACAACCCCAAACCCAATCCGCAATGATCGACTGAATGTGCAGGCGCTCAGGTGTCGATTCTGAGAGCGGAGAAACACGCCCCTACCCGCAGTCGAAAAATTCACTTTCTCTCCCCCGCTGTCGCAATATACCCTAAGCCCCAGTCCATTTGGCCCAAGCCGAGCCCCACGGGCCAACCCATTTCAACAATCCAAAATTCCCCGAGGAGGAGAAATCATGAAATTCATGGTGGTATGGAAGATTACCCCCGGCCATTACAAGGCTGCCGTTGAACGGTTCCTGAAAACCGGCGCGCCCCCGCCGGCCGGAGGCAAAACCCTGGGTCGCTGGCATGTTCCAGGGTCAGCGCAGGGCTGGCACCTGATTGAAGCGAGTGGACCGGAGGAGCTCGCTGAACATGCTTTCGAATGGGGAGACGTGATCACGTTGGAAATCCATCCCGTCGTTGAGGACGCCGCTGCCGGAGCCGCCGCGCAAAAGGTGTTCGGCAAATAGCCCGCTGCCCCATCCCGGCTCCCCCCAGCCGGGTTCCCCGTCCACCGCCGCTGCGCTGCGACTGCTCGCCTCGATGAGTTGTCAAAGTCAAGCCCGCGCCCTCATCTGCCCAATGCAAGCAACTGAAAACAAGCTGCAAAATCTGCGCGCAGATTTGCGCAGTATTTCCCCCTTAGCGCGCACAATGGTTTCATTGGACAGGAACGACGCCCGTCTTCGATCTTCGTGTTTGCCCCGCCTCGCCCTTCGCCGTGATTTCATTTCTAAGCCGCTCAAGTCTTTTTAGCTGGAGGCAGGAGGCTGAAAGCTGCAAACAGCGCCAAAGTCCCTTGTACGAGGACTTTAGTCATAACCCTTTTGTTATCAGTGGCTTACACGACACCCCCAAAAACAACTAACTCTTCTGGAATCACGATTTTAGCTAAAAACAGGGGGGGGCACCCCCCGGGGGGTACCGCGTAGTAAACAGCCCTGGAGCCAACCAATAAACCGGGGGCACCGCCAGGTCCTAAATCATCACCTTCACCCGCACTGGTCCCATCAACCCGCCCGACATCAGACCCGATAGATTCTCCGTTGGGCCGGGGCGAAAGGCTCGCGGATCGCGCAGGGTCATGGCGTTGTAGAGCGTGTTCGTCACCGCAATCTCCAGCGCATTTTCTCCCGGCTGCACCAGGCCGGTAATGTCCACCTGGTACGGACGCAGCAGCAGCGTAGCCGCATGCTTGCCGTTTACCGACACCTCGGCCACTTCGCGCACGTTGCCCAAATCGAGAATCAACCGGCTGCCTGCATCCGCCGCCGCGGTAAATTTTGTCGAATACACGCCGCGCCCTGAGAATCCGCGCAACTCGCTGTCGAGCGACCAGTCAATCAACTCCGGCAGCTCGCGCCGAATCTCCGCCGTCTTGCCGGAAGGGACGAGTCCCGTTGCCGCGAGCTTCCAGCCGCCCGCGCCAACAGGCTCCATCCGCTTCAGCTTGCCGGGCTGTTGCACGGTCGCAGCAGCCGCGCCGCTATCTTCAGGATCGAAGACAATCAGCGCCGACCCAAACGGCTCCAGATCAAGCTCAATCTCAGCCCAATCGCCCTTGCGCCGGGTACCGGCAATCGCCGCCGTCTGCCCGGTCCACGGATCCCACAACGCCGGCGCGCCCTCCGCTGCAAACTCGGCATGCACGTGCCGCGCCGCATCGGTTTCATTGCGCAGAAAGAATGCATTCATCTTCCCGATGCGTTTTTGAATAAAAGACAGCGCCTCGCCATGGAACCTCACATTCGGCTCCGCAACCCGCACGAGCGCTGTCACCAGCTCCGCGTTCTCGGCGTTCACAAACACATTCGGCAATCCGCGCATCGCCGCCATCGCCGCCTGCACACGCTGCGCATTCTCCAGGTGTTCGTCGGCATTCGAAGGCATCTGCTCCGCGAACAGAATCGGCAATCCCGCACTCGCCCAACTCAGCATCTTCTCCGCCAGCGCCGCATCGATCATGTCGAGCGCGGGCAGAATCAGCGCCCGATACTGCGCTCCGCCCCGCGTTACCAGCGTCTTGTCGCGTACAGTGCAGCGAAGCAGCGAGTCCACATTCAGATGGTCGTAGTTGTACCCAGCGTCCATCAGTGCCTGGTTCAACTTCGGCGCAGGCGGCAATTCATTCGCGCCATGCGACAGATCATTCCGATACAGCGCCACGGCAGCCACGTTCGTTCCCGCCTGCGACAGGTACTGCACGCGCGCCATGTAATCGTTGAGCTGCCCAATATACGGCCACAAAGGATTCAGCTCGTTGAACTGCGACGAGTAGTTTCCCTCGCCAAATCGACCGGTGAACGGATGCCAGCCCGGCGCAGGAACCTCCGGCATGATGTAGCCAAAGCCGTGATACACAATCGCGTTGATGCCTGCCGTCAGCAGTTCATCCGCCGCAAGCTTCACCTTCTCCGGCGTGGTTTCGTACACCGCGTTGGTCCACACAAACGATTCGCTGCCCACAATCGCGCGGCCTTCCACGTTTGCCGCCGAAGCCGCCAGCTTCAGAAAGTCGTATGCGCCATCCGCGAACAGATCTTCCGTCTCCGGAATGTCCGCCTCGCCGTAGATGCGCAGCACATCCGTAGGCGAGCCGTGCGCCTGCGTGCGCGCGAGCAGCTTGTGTTCGTGCGCCCACCGGTTGAACTGCCCGTAAAATCTCTCCGCCATCAAATCCGCCACAGTCTGCCGATAATCGTGGCGCACCGCGTCGCCAATCCCCGCCATGTCATAAATGGGCCAATCCGCAAACTTGTCATACGGCTCCGCGATCGTCTGTACTTTCAGGATCGGCAAGTAGGGCAGCAAATCGTATCCGCGACGACGCTTGAATTCGGCAAGGAAATCGTCGCTCCAGAAGAGATTCGCGCCTACTTCAAGGCTGTCGCAGAAAACCGCGCGCATTCCATTGCCAAAATATTTCCCAATGTACGGTATTGCATCGTCTCCCACGCGCTTCGCATGCGCCGCAAATGCCTCGGCGCTCAAATGGTCCATCACAAACTGCGGACCCTCTCCCGCGCCAGCGTTCACGCGTTGTCCCGTCGGCGCCTGCGCGAACACAAAAAGCTGCCACGTCCCTTCGGGCACATCCCACGTGAGCGTTCCATCCGGATCAAGACGCGCGGTCAAATCCACTTGCGTGCCTGCTTCCAACTCGCCCGATTTCGCCGCGCTCCGCTGCCGTCCGCCGCCCAGGTTCCACTCCCACCGCGCATCGGTACCGCGCACCGCCACCACGGCCACAACTTTCGTGCGCTTCCGCATGCGGTCGGCCCATCCATCCGGCAATCCCTTCAGCCAGCCTGCGGGATTCGCCGGGTCGCCGTCATCGATCGACGGCACTGGCACGCGCTCGCGAAACTTCGCCGGCCCCGCGACGGAAAGATGCGTCCACCGCAACTCAATCGACGCCAGCTCCGGAGTAATGTCGAACCCGCCGCCAAATGGCCATCCCGAGCCAAACGTATAGTCGATAAACAGTCCGTGCTTCCGCGCCTCGTCGATCGCCGCACCCACGTTCTCAAAGAAGGCCGGCGTAGCAAAACCACTGACGCGCTTCTGCTGCGCTTCCGGCATGGCCGGGAAATCAAACCCCTTATTGAACGCTTGAATCTCCGCGCCGCCAAAACCTGCTTTATCGAGCACGCCGATCTCGCGGCGCAGTTCTTCTTCCGTGACATCGTTCCCCGGCCACCACCACCGCGCAATCGGCCGGAACTTCTTTTCAGGCGAAAAAAACTGCTGCCGGATCGAAGCGCCGCTGGCGCTCTCGACCGTCTGATTTGCCGGGGCTGATGCGGCGGCTGCCAGAGTACGTGCATTGCCGGTCAGGCTGCGCATCGTGACTGCACCACTTACCAAAGCGGAATTGCGAAGAAAGGCTCTACGGTTCTGTCTCATGCGATTGGTATGCTTCGTCTCCCTGACCATTCTCTACGATGGGACCGCGATTCCGCACCGAAATGAGATACCGGTTCCAGCCGCCCCGCCAGCCTGCTAAAGCATTTCTCCTTCAGATATGTCCCGAAGCCTGGCGTCTTAAGTTCCGATTTCCTCAAGAAATCGGAACTTTGCACGCCCCTCCAAAAGGCTGCGATTGAAGGAGAAATGCCGTAGACTACTCGCACCATGGCCGATGCGATCTCGAAGGAGTACGAACTCTTTTGTCCGGTGTGCAACGTCTACTTTAAACAACTAGTGGTGCTGCACAAGGTGCCGGAGAACTTCGACATCACGCCTTACCTCGCCGGGTTCGTGGAGAGCCACGACCACAAGGCCTGGCGGGAGGCGCAGCGGAAGAAAGCGGACGCTGGCGGGTCGGGGGACGCGCCGCAATCGTGATTTCCGCCTCTTTACAGGGAAGTGCATCACTCGCCCAATTACTTATTGCACCGTGATCGATGCAAAACGTCGCCGATGCCGCCCGCAAAATCTCTTCTGCAAAGTTTTTTGAGCGGATTGTTTCGGCTGATTACTGTGCAAATTTGCGCCTGATTGCTGAGAATTGCGTTGTTCGCGCGCGATAAATGGATTTCTGCACCAACCCTGGTGAAATCCACAAATTTACTTGACTTTTGCACTTGCTTCCACAGATTGAACGGACGTAATGTCTCATTCAACTGATGACTCGAAAGGGCATCGGAGTTGGTTGCCGGAAGGCTGGAAGAAGAAACAGTCGGCGCAAGCCGGAAGTTGATCGCCAGCAAGGTTGACGGAGTGGACAGCCGGTGAGAACCGGAGGATGGCCGCCAGCCCGGACAGAGGGTGAAACCTGAGGCGCAAGCCGCAGAGGGATCGCTGGACGCACCAGAGGTTACAAGTGAGGGCGCAAGCCCACGGTTGTTCAACTGGGTTGATTCCGGAAGATGCAAGGGCCGGTGGAAACGGAATACTCATCGACGGCTCCGCCGTCGATGCAAGGTTCGGTTGAAACAAGGAGTGCATCAGAGGCTCAGCCGGAGAAGGAGCCACGAGGCGCAAGCCGAGAGGTTCACGGCCGGTAAAGGCGAAGGGTGAAGCAGCCGGTGCAAACTGGAGGCAGAGCCAGTCGAGGGGCAGGGGCAGCATAAGGCGCAAGCCGGATGAAGCCGCTAGCCGAGCCAAAGGACGGCATCGATGCGAATCGGAGGTAGGTCGTCGGCCTTGCCGGAGGAAGGATCGTCAGGCGCAAGCCTGAAGGATCGCCAAAGGTCGAGCGGATGCGCGGAACAGTCGACGCAAGTCGGAGGTTTGCCGCCGGTCGAGCCGAGGACACGAAACCGATCCGAGCCGGAGGGTTGGCCACCGGTCGAGCCGGAGTGCAAGCCGTCGACGCAAGTCGGAGGTTTTGTGCCGGCGCAGCCAGAGGATACAGCGCCAGCGAAAGCTGGAGGGCGGCCACTGGGGGAGCTGGAGGACGCAACACCGGTTGTACTGCGAGTGATCAAGATTGAGACGCCAGAGGCTTCGGTCTCTGGCGTTTTCAATTTTTGGGGCTTTTTTTGAAGCCTCGATTGCCAAACCTTCGCAGAACACATAACTCTTCGTCTCAGGCGCGCCAATTCCATACACATCGCGCCGCAGCCCTTGCGCAGTGCGCAACCCGCGCAGGCGGCTTCGCCGCGCGCCTGAACTCCGTCGTCCGGGCGGCTCGGACATAATAAAAGGAGGCAGATCTACAAGCCTGCATCGCCCGAAAGGACCTGATTCCCCTGGCCCACGAAAAATCAACACTCGACAAATTCAATCTCAAAGGCAAAACCGCATTGGTAACCGGCTCGTCGCGCGGGCTCGGTGCGGCCATTGCTGTTGGTCTGGCGCAAGCCGGCGCCAACGTGGCCGTGCATGGCTCCGGCACTGCGCCCAAAGCCACGCAGCACAAGCTGGAAGCTGCCGGCGCGAAAGCCGTCGCGCTGGTGGGCGACGTTGGTTCGCCGGAGGTGTGCGCGCGCCTCGTGGAAGAGACCATTCAGCATTTCGGCGCCATCGACATTCTTGTCAACAACGCAGGCATCATTCGCCGCGCTCCGGCCGCCGAATATTCCGAAGAGGATTGGCTGGCGGTGATTGATGTGAATCTTTCCAGCGTCTTCAGGCTCACGCAACACGCGGGCCGGCACATGCTCAAGCAGGGGTCGGGCAAGGTCATCAACATCGCCTCGCTGCTCACTTTTCAGGGAGGCATCCTGGTGCCTGCTTACGCAGCGGCTAAAGGCGGCGTCGGCCAACTGACAAAGGCGTTTGCCAACGAGTGGGCGTCAAAAGGCGTGAATGTGAACGCCATCGCGCCCGGCTATATGGACACCGACAACACCGAGGCGCTGCGCAAGAATCCCGAACGCGCGCGGCAGATTCTGGAACGCATTCCCGCTGGGCGTTGGGGGCACCCGGAAGACCTGGCCGGAGCCGCGGTGTTTCTTGCTTCCGGGGCGAGCGATTATATTCACGGTCATATTCTGGTGGTGGACGGCGGCTGGCTGAACCGGTGAAAGAGCAGCCAATAGCCAGCAGTCAATAGCTGACAGCCGATAGGGTGGGGCCGTAAGCTTGAATTCGAGAACAGCCATGCCAGAATCCGCAGTCATCTACACGGCCACCGATGCCACCAAGGTCACTACGCCCGAACCGGGCATGTTGCGCCAGGTTCTGGCGTACAACCCGCACCTCATGTTAGTGCGTCACACCTTTGAGAAAGGTTGGAAAGGTGCGCGTCACAGCCATCCCCATCATCAGATGGTCTATGTGGTGCGCGGCCATATCCGTTTTCAGGCCGAGGGCAAAATCTGGGAGATGCGCGCCGGCGACAGCATCGTGGTCGACGGCGGCGTGGAGCACGAGGCGGCTGCCCTCGAAGCCTCTGAAGTGCTCGACATCTTCACGCCCTATCGCCAGGATTACGCATAAGCCGCGGACGGCGTTTCCGATGCCGCCGGTACCCCGCGTCGCACAATGTTGAGGAGACCCAGATGAAGAATCGTTGGATCGCAATTCCCGCGCTCGCATGCGCGTTCTGCGCCGTCGCATTGGCGCAGCCACCCGCGCCTGACGCCGGCATCACCGGAATTGCGCACATCGCCTTCCGCGTTAGCAACCTCGATCGCGAGATCGCGTTTCTGGGTCAGCTTGGCTACCAGGAGTCCTTCGCCATGACCAACGCCGGCAAGACCACGGAAGTCTTCATCAAGGTCAACGACCGGCAGTTCATCGAGCTCTATCCGCGGGCCGATCCCAAGCAGCCGCTGGGCTGGATGCACGTCTGCTTCGAGGCGGGCGATTTGAACGCTCTGATCAAGTTTTACGACTCCACGGGGCTGAAGGCCGCGCCGGTGCGCAAGGCGGCGGCCGGCAACCTGATCTCTTCAACGAACGATCCGGAAGGCCGTGTGACCGAGTTTACGCAGTACATGCCGGGCTCGCGTCATACCCTGGACCGCGGCCAGCACCTGGGCGCCAACCGCGTATCCACGGAGCTGATGGGCCTCGATCTGCCGGTGAGAGAAGGCGCGGCGGAAAAGGAGTTCTACGTCGATCTTGGTTTCGAAGCGCAGGCGACGAACGGCAACGTGCGCCTGACCACGCCCGGCGCTCCCGATGTGCGACTCGAGCTGCGCCCCGCTAGCCCCGGCGCCCAGCCGGAGGTTCTATTTCCCGTGCCCGATGCGCGCAGAGCCGCCGATACATTGAAGGCCGCTGGCGTGAAATTCGACCGCGACGGAAAGATCCTCTTCGTCCGCGATCCAGACGGCAACGATTTTGTTTTCCTTGAGACGGGCCGGTAGGAAATCGTGCTCCAAGCGCGAATCGATTCGCTTGACGGAAGCTTCGTGGCCTACCAGGTATAAGTGTTCACAAGAACGGGCGGCCCGGCTTTAGCGCCGATCACATTCGTCTTAAGGACCACTTCCAAGTTCTTGTTCTCCCAGCCACGCGGCAAGTTTGCCGTAAGGTCCGCGAGGTGTTGCGGCGACTGCACAAACTCGCTGGCGGCCTCAGTTCCATATGGTCCGAGTCCAGCAATTACCAGCACCGGCCCCTCCGTGGTGGGGTCGTGAAACCGCGCCACGATGGCATAGTCGGTGGTGATGGAACTGTACGGCTTCGTGAAATCGATTGCCCAACTCTGCTGCCGGGGATTCTCCGAGTCCAGAATGCGAGCTATGGAATTCTCGAAAGTGCAGTGAATTCTGAGGGGCCTCAATAGCTGCATTGTCCACGGATTATTCATCGCGCCCACCAAAATGAGCGATCGTGAACGAATGTCGGTCAAGCTGGTTTCGACAGCTTCTTTGACCTCGTAATCCTTGCCGCGTTGATGCAGCACGCCGCCTAAGCGCGCCATGGCAATGGCGCTTGAAACCGAGACATGGTGGTAAGGATTCGACATGTGATCGCCAAAGGTCGTTTGGTCATTTTCCGGCACCATCTGATCCGGGTGGCTGGTTCCCATCACGATCAGCACCGGACGTGAAGATTGGAGAAGCGGATCCCAAAGCTTCTTTGCCGCAGCCACGCCAGTCTGCGTGGCCTGATAGTAAAGGCATCCCGCAATTCCGCCTCCCACCAGCAACACGCCGGCCAGGACGAAGAGAATATCGCGCATCAGGGATCGGTGCATGCGCGAAGTCTTCTCTAGGGCGGTCAATCGCTCCAAGTCTGCATTTACTTCGGCGGCGTCCGGCGCGCGCAGCAGGAATTCGGGCGCATAGGAACCGAGCGGAAGCTCGATCTGCACGCGCGAACCATGGCCATTTTCGTGGTAATACTGGGCGATCCGCTTTCTCACTTCGCCCGCGCTTACGCGGACTACCGGATCGGCATTCGTGTCGTATCCCGGATCGCGGCCGAAGACCTCAACCCCGAGCGTCCGCTCCTTCAAATCGCCTAAGCGGTTGTCGAGCGCGGCATCCACCACGTACTGCAATAGGGCCGGGTAGCGCTTGCTGCCCCTGAAATGGTAGCTGGAGAGGATTGCCTCCAACTCCTGCAGTACGACTTTTCGTTCGTCCGCCGTGGTCGGCGTCCACTGTGCGGTCGGCGAGTGCCCGTTTCCGAATACGTTCGTCATAGGGCCTTCTAGCAGGGCGTAGCATACCTTACTTTGCAATGAGTTGTCACGGGGAAATCCAACCGGTTTCGCTATTGAAGGGATTGAATTGATCAACATCGATGATCGAAATAAGGTCTTTATTTTCAACTAGAAACCGTACCTATCTCGCCGCAGGAGGTTTGTAGCATACGGTAGCAGCCTTGCATGTTCCTCACGGGACGCCGAGAATCCTCACCGTTTGTCGATCTCCGCCAGCAGACGGCCTGAATTATCCGGGTTCGTCTGACGCAAGGAGTTTGTCTTCTAGGCGGAAATGGTTGGGGGCGTTGGAAAGGGTGAACGAAGTTGCGCCTGTGCGGCCGGCACGCTGAAACCGCAGGCAAATTCACTCAACAAACGGAGGCCGAATGATTTTGTTGCATGGTGTGAACCTGCGCAATTTGGCGCTCAGTTTTCACACTGCTCTGTTGCTCACGTTTGTCACAGTGCGATGCGACGCATGTAAAGCCGAGATTTAACAGCAGATAGGTTCTCAGAAAAGGGGGCAAACGGTGAGTCACTTGCCAAGCCTCTACGCAGAGTTGGTACAACTTGCCGGCAGTGAAAACGGCCCTTTTTGTCCGGTTGTAGGGATGAAGAGGGAAGTTCCGTGTTTGGGTCGAACCTTTCGTTGCACCCGAGGATGATCGCAAAATGCAGGGCGCTCTCGATGGATATGAAGAGCGTCCCCTCAAAAAACAGCTCGTTAACCTTCAGGAGGGCAGTATGGATACAAGGAAAAAGAAATTAGGCCTGTTGTCAGGCCCCGGCGCGCGGTTTCTGGCGCTGCTGGTTCTCGTTCTTGGCGGAACGTTCGCCGCGTTTGGACAGCAAATCACCGGAACCATCGTAGGTACGGTAACCGATGCGCGTGGCGCGGTGATCACCACCGCAACCATCAAAGCGACCAACGTAAACACGGGGTTCTCCCGTTCTACAACCACCAATGGTGTTGGCGAATACCGCATCGACTACCTGCCGGTGGGCACCTACACTGTCGAGGCGACGGCTCCCAGCTTTGAGCGCTATGTGCAACAGAATATCTCCCTCGACGTGGAACAGGAACTGACTGTTCCAATCTCATTATCCGTGGGTGCGTCGACTCAGACGGTCACCGTCACTACAGCTCCCCCGACCATCAATACCTCTGACCCGGTGCTCGGCAGGACCATCGAGCCGGAAGAGATCATCGGACTTCCCCTCGTCAACCGCAATACCTATACGCTGATTTCCCTCACGCCGGGCGTGATGGCCAATAACAACAGCTCCTATTCGAACCCCACCGGCACGCCAACCACCGCCACCGGACTGTATATCGAAGATGTACAGATCAACGGCTCTATCGACGGCGGCAGCGCAGGCGTGGCTTTCTATCTTGATGGCGGCAACAACATCACCGAGATGCGCAACTACGGCAACCCGGCGCCGAATCCCGATGCAGTGGAAGAATTTCGCGTAGAGACCAGCGCATTCGGTGCGCAATACGGCCAATATTCCGCCGGTGTGGTCTCGGTCATCACCAAGTCGGGAACCAACCAGTGGCATGGCAGTTTGTTCGAATTCAACCGCAACACTGACTTCAACGCCAACAGCTGGCAACCGGCCCACAACGCCGCAGGCCAGATCATCGTTGCGCCCTACCACCGCAACCAGTTTGGCGGTACCGTGGGCGGCCCGATCAAGAAAAACGATGCGTTCTTCTTCTTCAGCTATGGAGGCTTGCGCCAGGTCACCTCAAACATTTATACGGGCGCCATCACGCCCACCGCCGCAGAGCGCCTCGGCGATTTTACTGCCGATACCTTCACCGTCTATATGCCCAACACGGGCAAAACGGTGGTGGCTGACGGAGTGAATTCGAGTTCCAACTGCCTGACCGCCAAACCGAATTGCCTTCCCACCAGTGCCCTGGACACGACCGTTTTCAACATGGACAACGTCACCAACTCCGTCGGCTCTTCCATCCCGCTGCCCAATATCGCGGGCGGTATCAAGCCGGCGACGGGAGGCGGGACCTATGCGGGTCTGATCCCCATCCCGGTTGTGGAGAACGAATACCTGGGCAAATACGACCAGAACCTCGGCTCAAAGGACCATGTGGCAGCAACTTACTTCTTTTCGAGGAACGTGTTGAAAAACAACCCGGGCGGCAACGTCCCGTGGACTTACAATCAGGTCGCCTCGAATGGCACCAATTTCAACCTCAGCGACGTTCACACTTTCAGCCCAACAATTGCCAATCAGACCTGGCTCACGTTCACGCGGGCAGCGGGCGGCCGCACTAACCCGCCGGTGACCGGCCCGTTATCGCAGAGCCTCACATCGTTTGGCTCGAACTTCTACCTCCAGGGCCCCATCTCTCTGCCCAATATCTCTCTATCCGGCGGATTTGCTCCGGACGTTACGAATGCAGGTCCATTCACGGGCTCCGACAACTATGAGCTGCGCGACATGGTCAGCCTGACGAAGGGTAAACACTCCCTCTTTATCGGTGGCGAGTGGGCTTTGGCTAAGACCATGTTCGATGCCAACCTGTTGAACTTTGGCAGCATCAGTTTCGCAACATCAGCTCCTACCACAACCGGCAATGTATTTTCCGATTGGGTGACTGGCCAGGCCTCGTCGGCTGAGCAGGACTCGCCCTACACCACCCATCTGAGCACGTGGCACTACGCTTTGTTTGTGCAGGACAACTACCGCATCACGCCCCGGTTCACGGCCAACCTTGGCATCCGGTGGGACATCGATCAGCCCCCCGTCGATCCCCATAACCGCACGGAATCCTTCGTTCCCGGCCAGCAATCCACTGTGGCTCCGCTGGCTCCCAAGGGCTTGTTGTTCCCGGGTGACGCAGGCATCGGCCGCGGCATCATCCCCACGGCGTACTACCACGTTTCGCCGCGCCTCGGCTTCGCGTGGGACCCGTTTGGTGACGGCAAGACCTCCGTTCGCGGCGCCGCGGGTATCTTCTTCGGCATCCCCGCCGGCAACGAATGGAACCAGCCCGGCAATGCCATTCCATTCGCCTTGCGGCCGCAGACCGGCGAGGGCCCGCTCAACTCCATCACCAACTTCTATTCTTATCCGGGAGACTTCCCCTCGACTGCGTCGGGTGGCGGCCTGTTCCCGTACACCTATACGCCGGCCCATCCCACATTCATTGAGGGCCCCGGCGGAGCAACAGAAGCCATCTCGCCGCATTTCAAATATCCAGTACACTTACCAGGTCAATCTTTCCGTGCAGCGGCAGTTGCCCGCCCGCGTAACCATGACCGCAGCGTATGTAGGCGCGCTCTCCCACCAGCTACCCAACTTTATTGACGCCAACTACGCGCCGTATTCCACCGCCTTCGGTGCGCCAAGCACCTCGGCAACCAGCATCGCCGCGCGGCGTCAATTCGATCCCTGCCCCTCCACGGGTTGTCCCTCAGGCGCGGCCGCCATCAACAACGGCAACGGCCTGCTGGGAGCAGGAATCGTCGATCTGCTGTCAAACCTGAATGCCAGTTACCACGCCCTGCAAATCTCGGCGACAAAACAGATGTCGCACGGCTTCAACATCAGCGGCTTCTATGTTTGGAGCCACGCTCTTGATGCCTTTGAGCCGGACGCAGACGGACTTTCCTCACCACAGGACTCCGGCTACTTCGGCGCTCCATTCACCGCCAGCAATAACTCCCTGGGCGCCGTTGGCGGCGGACTCGGAGAGGAAAAAGGTCCCATGAATGCCGACATCCGCAACAGCGCTGCGATGTCCGGTACATGGAACATCAGCTACTTCCACGGCGAAAACAAAATCTTCAGCAACCTGGTTAACGGCTGGACGATCTCGCCGGTCATCTACATGCACAGCGGTGGCGTGTTCACGGTCGGCCACAGGGTCCAACAAGAGCTATGACAGCACCGGCAATCAGCGCCCGGATGTATGCTGCCGGCGTCCCAGCCCCGTGCTCACCCACAACCGCTGCCGCGTTTGCACCCCGGCATCCGGGTCGAACGAGGTGTCCGCGTGGTTCAATAACTCAGCTGCGAACCCGACTTACATTTACAACGGTCCGGGTCGTGGCTGGCGGCATCGGCCCGGCGGTGCGGACGGCAACGTAGGCCGCAACAGCCTGTTTGGCCCGGCTTCAAGCAGCTCGACATGGGCCTTTTCCGCGACATCAAATTTGAGCGCGGAATTGTATTCCAGCTCCGCGGCGAGGCTACCAACATCTTGAACTGGGTGAACCTCTCCAATCCCACCGCAAGCGGCCCGCCGACCACCGTACGCGGCACAACAACAACGGTAACTTCGGCAAGATCACCTCGGCCACAGGCACCCAGCGCGTCCTTCAGGTCGGCGGGCGATTGACCTTCTAGGCTTGTTGCAGTTTTCCTCTTGCGCCCGCTCATCTCGAGCGGGCGCACTTTTTTTGAGGCCATTTCAATGCACTCTCATTCCCGCCCGCGTGAGCATTTGCATCGTCCGCGGCAGAGATCGGAACCCTGTTCTTTGTGAGGGAAGATGAATCAGAATCGCGTCAGTTGCGCGCCGTGTGTGCCGCTGCTGCCCGATCCTGCGCCAGCATCTGAGCCAGGGCCTTTTCCGGGCACATATGATGCGCTTCGCGCACGTCGAGCTCGTTCTCCGTCTCTACGCAGGAAGCGATGGTCATAAAGCAGTCGAGACAACGTGAGTTGTAGCTGCCGTTTTCGTTTTGTGTACGGCTATACATGACGTGACCGTTGGGGGAAAATACCCTTCGATCCTAGGCGCATTTTCGATTCTTCCGGCGTGACTCTCATCACAACCGCATGTTTACAGTGCGGCCACGTGGAACGGCGCGCGATGCATCGCGCTCAGTACTGCGGCGAGCCTACGTTCTCCCACTGGTTGGAATGGCTCTTGAGATACCAGCAGGGCGTCTCTCCGCCGTGTGGAAACAGCGCGAGGTCGCAGGCGACGTTTGCCGTTCCCAAAAAGTCATACTCGGTCTTTTGGCCTTTGAGTGGAACCGACATGAATTGACTTACTGTCACGCTGGACTGCGGCGCTCCGCGCAAAACGTAGTAGACCCAGTCGATCGCAAACGAAACAACCACCACGACCACAAATGCGGCAAGCACACGAAGAATCCACCCACCGAGCCATCGCATCAGGGTTCGATCTCCTTCGTGCGCGGGGCCTGCTCCACGCGCGGCGGCGCCTGAATTTTGAGCGCTACGCCTGTTAGCCGTAGCCGGCGCGCTTCAGCAAGAATAAACCCGAGTTGCGCCGCGGCCTGCGCATAACTGAGTCCCTCGGGACGGATATTCGAAATACAATTGCGCTCGGCGTCGGTCCGCCCCGGCCCCGGCTCCCATGTGATGTAAGCGCCCAGCGAGTCGGGCGAGCTCAGTCCCGGACGTTCGCCGATCAGCACGACAGTGATCTGCGCGCCCAGCGCCGCGCCAATCTCATCGCCAATGGCCACGCGTCCCTGTTCCACCACGCATAACGGCGCCAGCCGCCATCCATGCAGCCGCGGCAACAACTCCGCGAGCAATGGCATTGCGTGCCTCTCCACCGCCAGCGCGGAGAGCCCGTCGGCGACCACCAAAGCCAAATCCATTTCGCCCACAGCCTGCTCGGCCAGGAGCGCGCGGCTCGGCTCGTCTAGCATGCGACCCAGGTCGGGCCGCTGCAGGTACATCACGCGATCCGCTGCTGCCGAATGCAGGCGCAGGATAGCGCCGGCCGTCAACTTTCCCAACGCCGCCGCGAGCGCCGCGCTCTCCAGGCGCGCATGCACTGCATCGCGCGCCTGTGCGTGGCAGCGCTGGAAATCAAGCAAGTCGCTGGTTTCCAGGCTCACCCCGGTGCGGCCCAGTCCCACGCGCGCTGGAGTCAGCGCGCGCCACGGCGCAGCCGATCCAATATTCGAATCGGGAAGACGATTGAGGAACCGCTTCGGTGGGCCGACGCGCCAGGTCGCTCATGCTTTCAGCAACCTTTCCGGGTGCTGCGCCTCGCCGGCCAGCCGCGCAAGATCCTCGCCCGCCAGCCACGCCTCAAACTCCGGCGCAGGCTTAAGCCCCAGCACGCGCCGCACATAGAGCGCATCGTGAAAGCTCGTGCTCTGGTAGTGCAACATCACGTCGTCAGCGCCGGGCACGCCCATGATGTAGTTCACGCCCGCCACGCCCAACAACGTCAGCAGTGTATCCATGTCGTCCTGGTCGGCCTCTGCGTGGTTGGTGTAACAGACATCGCAACCCATGGGCAGCCCCAGCAACTTGCCGCAAAAATGATCCTCCAGACCGGCCCGCACAATCTGTTTTCCGTCGTACAAATACTCCGGCCCAATAAATCCCACCACCGTATTCACCAGCATCGGCTTGAAGCGTCGCGCCACGCCGTACGCGCGCGCCTCCAGCGTCTGCTGGTCGACGCCATGATGCGCGTTGGCCGAGAGCGCAGATCCCTGCCCGGTCTCGAAGTACATCACGTTCGTGCCCACCTGCCCATCCGCGCAGACGCCGCCGCGTTGCAGCGCCCGTCCCGCCCGGTCGGCTTCATCGAGAAGAGAGAGCGACACGCCAAAGCTCCGGTTCGCCGCCTCCGTCCCGGCAATCGACTGGAACAGCAGATCCACCGGCGCGCCGTGCCCCAGTGCCGCCATCTGCGTGGTGATGTGCGCCAGCACGCAGCTCTGCATGGGGATGCGGAAGCGCTCGCGAAGGGCTTCCATCATGCGCAACAGGTCCGTCGTGGTTTCAATGCTGTCGCCCGCGGGATTGATGCCCACCACCGCGTCGCCCGAGCCCATCAGCAGCCCATCCAGAATCGATGCCGCGATGCCCAGCGGCGCGTCCGCGGGATGATTCGGTTGCAGTCGCGCGCTCAAGCGTCCCGGCAGCCCCACCGTGGTGCGAAAGCGCGTGACTACGCGCATTTTTCTCGCCGCCGCAATCAGGTCCTGCACGCGCATCAGCTTGGCTGTGGCCGCAGCCATCTCCGGCGTCAGTCCCGGCGCCAGCGAGGCAATGCTGCTCCGGCGTTGCCTCGTCGCTCAGCAGCCAGTTGCGCAGTTCGCCCACCGTCAGCGACCGCACCGGCGCGAAGGCCTCGGCATCCTGCGTGTCCACGATCAGCCGCGTCACTTCGTCGGTCTCGTAAGGCACCACCTGCTCATCGCAAAAGTGCTTGAGAGGAAGGTCGGCCAGTGCGCACTGCGCCGCCACGCGCTCTTCCGCGCTCCCGGCCGCCACGCCCGCCAGCACGTCGCCGCTGCGCAAGGGCGTGGCCTTGGCCAGCAGTTCGCGCAAGCTCGAAAATGTGTAACGCCGGCCGCCGATGGAGTGGGCAAAGATCATGTGCCCTCAGGATAGCCGCAAAGTCGGCGCGTGCTCGCGCGAGAATCCGTATGCAGCCTTGCAGAGCCGCAATAAAAAGGCCAGCCTTCGCGGCTAGCCCTCTCGCGTGGGTGCTACACCTTCGCTGGATGGCACAGTTTCGCGTTCCCTGTTACCCTGTCCGCACCATGCTTTCACAGCTTGTGCTCGCTCTTTTTCTCATGGCAGGTCTCGGGGGATTTGCCCAGAGCCCCGAGGCTCCGTCGCAAGGTCTGCCTAAGGATCCGCGCGCTATCTTTGCCGTCGCCGCGCCCTTCTACGATTTCAGCGATCCGACGCTCAAGCCCTGGCATTTCAAGGCGTCGTACCAGCTCTATGACGACCAGGGCAAGCCAGCCGAGCAGGGAACCTTTGAGTATTGGTGGGCTTCGCCGAAAGTTTACCGCAGCACATGGACCCGGCCCGGCGTCTCGCACACCGATTGGTATACCGCGGACGGCAAGCACGCCTACTTCTCCACCGGAGACGGGCCCAGTTTTTTCGAGTACAGGCTGCGATCGGCGTTTCTCTCTCCGCTCCCGGAGGCAAGCGAACTCGACTCGACCAGTAATCGTCTCGAGCGCCAGGAAATGAAACTCGGGACTGCAAAGATGCCATGCGTCATGGAGGTTCCCAAGATGCCGCAGCACGGGCAACTCCAGGAAGTTCCGCTCGGTCTTTTTCCGACTTACTGCTTCGACCCGAATCTGCCGGCCTTGCGGGTCAGCTATTCCTTCGGGACCATCACCGAGGGGTTCGACGCCATCGCGAAGGTTCAGGGGCGCATTCTGCCCAAGAGCGTTCTATTCTTCGAAGGCAAACGCCAGATACTCACAGCCAAATTGGAATCGGTTGAAGGCCTTTCTCCGTCCGATCCGGCTTTGACGCCGGGCGTTCAGGCGACCTATCCCGGAATCGAGAAAGTGCAAGTGCAGCCCTCCGTGGCCATCGGGTTCCTGATCAAGAAAGTGCAGCCCATCTATCCCCAAGATGCAAAAGATGCACATGTCTCCGGGAAGGTCGTCCTCGGAGCGATCATTGGCAGGGATGGCAGGATCCACGAACTCCGCGTGATCGAAGCTCCGTGGCCCTCACTTGTCGCATCGGCCATGTGGTCTGTCTCCCAGTGGACGTACAGACCGTATCTGCTTAACGGAGAGCCCGTGGAGGTTGATACCACCGTCAACGTCATCTATACGCTCGGCAATTGAAACGGAATCTAGACAGGTAGAAAACAAAAAGGCCAGCCTTGCGGCTGGCCCTCTCGCGTTCCGTTGCGCATCGAATGCTAGAACTTCACGCTGCCTGCGCGCGGCGAAATCCCGCTCAGCTCTGCTGCGCGCGCCTCGGCATACGCGGCCGCGCCGATCAGGGCCGTGCGGCTCTCCAGAATCACGCGCACCGGCGTATTCACCAGCAACTGGCTCAGACGGCCCTTGTCGGTAAAGGCCTTCATGAACGTTCCGTCCTTCAGCTTTTCCAAGATGCGCGGCGCGATGCCTCCGCCCACATAGAGCCCGCCAACTGACAAAATCTTCAGCGCCAGGTTGCCGGCCTCTGCGCCGTAGGCCGAAACAAACATGTCCAGCGCCCTCTCGCAGAGCGCGCTCTTGGCATTGAGCGCCGCCTCAGTAATAGCCGCATTGGGATCTTCCTGGGTCATGCGCTCCGCCAGCCACGCCGGCTCTTCCATGCCCCGCACCTCGCGCAAAAACTCGTAACAGTTGGTCAGTCCCTGCCCGCTCACAACCCGCTCAAAGCTGATGCGCCCATCGTATTTCTCCCTCAGAAAACGCAGCAGGTCGATCTCGTCGTCGTTGCGCGGCGCGTAGTCCGAGTGGCCGCCCTCGGACGGGTAAGGCACGTAATCGCGCCCATCAAAGACCAGGAACGCTTCGCCCAGCCCGGTTCCCGCCGAGATCAGTGCGCGGTTTCCCACCTGCCGGGCATCGCCCTCGCTCAAGGTGTAAATCTGGTCCGGTCCAAGCTCGGCGATACCGTACCCGTTCGCCTGTAAATCATTGATAAGAAAAACGTAATCGACCTTCAGGTTGCGCGACAGCTCACGGCTGTCCAGCGTCCATGGCAGGTTGGTCAGCCGCAGTCGTCCTTCTCGCACCGGTCCTGGCACGCCAAAGCACGCCGCGGTGACTTTTTCGGAAACGATGAACTCCTTCACGATCGCTTCCAGCCCCGGATAGTCTTTGGCCGGGAACTGTTTGTCGCGTGAGTGCTTCAGATTGCCATCAATAAAATCAAACAGCGCCAGGTGAACCTTGGTGCCGCCTACATCGCCTGCCAGAATCATTCCGTCCTCTCGAGAACCCCACAGCCTTGCGCATCTGGCGCGGGCAACAGCGCCGCCGCAGTCCGGTCCAGAAGCAACGTCAGTATACCGCCCGCAGGCCTGATTAATTGGCTTGGCAGCCGTTCAGGATCGCGCGGCCCCGTAAATACCTCTTTTAGAATCTGCGCCTTATCCGCTCCGCCTATGAGGAAGAAGGCCTCGGCTGCGCGGTTAATCACGGGCCATGTCAGCGTGACCCGCCAGGCGTCTTTGGCCTCCACATGGTTGGCCACAGCCAGCCGTCCCAGCTCGAGTAAAGCCTGAGTGTGGGGAAAAAGAGACGCAGTGTGTCCATCTGGACCCATCCCCAATTGCACGACATCGAACCGCGGCAGTTCCGCCCCCTCAAGCCGGAAGCCGTTGCGCAGTTCCGCCTCGTATCGCGCCGCGGCCGCCTCCGGTTCCAGCTCGCCTTCGATGCGGTGAATCTGCTCTGGTTGAAGCGGCACGTGATCCAGCATCGCCTCGCGCGTCATGCGGTAGTTCGAATCGGGGTCGCCGGGCGGCACGCAGCGCTCGTCGACCCACCACAGGTCGAGCTTCGACCACGGCATGCGCGCCCGCCACGGCTGCGCGGGATCGGCCAGCAGCGCAAAGGCGGCCTTGGGCGTGGACCCGCCACTGATCGCAATCCTCGCCCGGCCCCGCGCAGCCACGGCGCGCTCTGCCGGCTCCACAAAATACTGCGCAGCGCGCGTGGCGAGTGCGGCCGCATCGGGCGCGACATAGTAGACAATCTTCAGTTGTTGAGGCATGGGAAATCTTCCTCTGGCTTCTACGTTAAATGGATGAGGAGTGCGTTCACGAGCACTTTAGATTGCAGGAAAGCAAGCGGCTCAACGCCCCAGATACACCCGGTACTGCTGCTCCAGCACGCCGGCGGAGCGCGCCAGCAGCAGCTTCGACACGTTGTATTGATACAGGCTCTCGACCAGGTTGTTTTCGGCGGTAGCCAGCGTGGCCTGCGCGGTCACCAGGGGCAGGTTGTCGTCGACACCGGCGTTCACGCGGTCGGTCTCGTCGCTCAGCGCACGCGTAGCCAGGTCCACATTCGACCGCGCCACGTCGACGAGCTTTTTGTTTGCGTCCACGTCCAGCAGCGCCGCCCTCACCTGTTCGTCGATGTGGTTGCGCAGGTCGGCAAGCTGCGCGTCGATCGAAACCATCTCCGCCTTGGACGCGTCCTCATCGCCGCGCAGCCGCGCTTCGCGGAAGATGGGAAAATTCAGCGTCCCGGCGGCAACAAAATCGCCGTGCGTGCCCGCGCCGTTCACGGTGCTGGTGCCGTAGTAGCTGTAAAAGCTGAGCGTTGGCAGCCGCTGGCTGCGATACACCGCGTGCACCGCCTTGTATTCCACGGCCTGATTCTGCAGGTTCTGATAGTCCTGGCGGCTGCGGTAAGCCAAGGCGCGGACCTCTTCCGGCGTTTGTTCAGCCAGGTCGCTATAGGGCGCTGGATCGGTAAGCACAATCTCCTGCCCGGGATCGATGCCGATTTCGCGCTTGAGCAGGATCAGATCCTTCGCCTGCTGGTTCTGGGCCGCAATCAGATACTGCTGCTGCGCCTCAAGCTGCACGCGGGCGCGCAACTCATCCAGATTGGCCGCGGTGCCTGCCTCGTGTGCCGCATGCACGTGATCGAGCAGCAACCGCGCCTGCGCAACCAGGGCCTTCGCGTTCTCCACCTGGCTCTCGTCAGCAATGGTTCGCAGATAAGCGATCGCCACTTGCTGCACCACCTCGCCGCGCGCTGACATCTTGTTGAAATACGCCGACCGCTCCGCCGCGCCGGCCGCCTTCCAGCCCTCGATCACCGGGCCGGAAAACAGGATCTGGTTAAAATGAATCTGTCCCTCGGTCAGATCGTCGCGCGTAATGAGTGAGAGCCCTGCCGGTGTTTTGCCGCCGGGAAACAACGACGAGAATTCGCCAATCACGCTGGGCCCGAAACCGAGAGCAGCCAGGTTGTGCATGTAGTAGCCAGTGTCGCCGGTGAGCCAGATGGTGGGCAAAAACTCCTGCATCGCCTCAGTCTTCAAGCCGTGCAGTGTCTTCTCGCCGTTCTGGGCTTCTTGCAGTCCCAGGTTGGTCTTCAGGCCCCTTTGCACGGCATCGTCCAGCGATAACTTGAGCGGCTCGCCCGTTACCGGCTGCACAGTGATGCTGCCGTAGAAGGGATTGGCCGCCGACGACGGGTTCTGCCCCTGCGCCCACTTCGCTCCGGCGCAGATCCCCACCAATACCAGTAGAAAAAGCGCGGGCGCGGTCCACCCGCAGCCAAATTGAAACCGTGAATTCACTGCCATCATTTTCTCAGATGCGCCCCCGGGCGCGAGGGTTCAGACTCCCAGAAGAAATTCAATCGAATCCGGCCCGAAAATGAAGTGCGACCTTGAAAACCCTCATGCATCGGCGCTGCCCGCACCCGCACGCCGCTTGCGTGACGCCCTCCAGTTAACCCATCGGCCACTATTCCACGGGATGGATCCACATGGCGCTACCGCCGCCGGAAACCATGTGCACGTCGAGCACTGTCGTGCGGTCCACCGTCTGCCTGGTCAGCACTGTATGCGTCGGCTCCCGGGCCGCGTCCGGCGCATCGGCGTAGATCTCCGCAACATATTTCCCATCGCCCAGAAAGTCCAGCGGCACCTTTACGTCGCGCGCGTCCCAGTCGGTGAGCGAACCCACATACCAGTCATTCCTGCTGTGGCGCGCCAGCGTGATCCATTGCATCGGCATGCCGCCAATCGGCCGCACCTCGTCCCAGGTGCACGGAACCCGCTTGATGAAATCGAATTCCTTTTGCCCCGCATAGGCCTCCGGGTAATCCGACACCATCTCGAGTTCGCTCTCGAAGACAACGAACAGGGCCAGCTCCTGGGCGCGTGTGTTCAGTCCCATGGGCATAAAGGACCGCGGCACAAAATGCTCGGGGGTCACATTGTTGAATGCGCCCGGCGTGTAATCCATGGGCCCGGCCAGCATGCGCGTAAAGGGCAGCGTCGCATTATGCGCCGGCGTCACCCGCGCCGTCACCTTCAAATATTCCTTGCCCATCACGCCTTCGCGCGTCATCAGGTTGGGATAGGTGCGTCGCAACCCGTCCGGCTTGAACGCGCCGTGGTAATCGATCATCAGGTGATGCTCGGCCGCAGCGGCCACCACTTTCCGGTACCACTCCACCATCCATTGATCGTCGCGATTCATAAAGTCGATCTTGACGCCCGCGATGCCCCACTGCTCAAAGAGCGGAAACGCCTGGTCCATGTACTTGTCTATCGACGTCCAATGCGCCCATAGCCACAGCTTCACGTTCTTTTCTTTGGCGTAGCGCAGCAGCTCGGGCATGTCGATATTGGGCGAAACCTGCGTGATATCGGCCAGCCGCGGCTCCGCACCCGTAGCGCTGGGATCTTTCGCCTCCCATCCAGCGTCGATCAGCATGTACGGGAACCCCGACGCCGACGCAAAGTCGATGTAGTGCTTCATAATCTCCGTGCTCATGCCCGGCTTGACCGTGAGGCTGGGCGCCGCGTCGCCGCTCCACCAGTCCCACGCCGATTTCCCCGCCTTGATCCATGAGGTGTCCGCAATCTGCGATGGCGGATTCAGATTGAGCACGATGTTCGACTCGATGAGCTGCGACGGCTGGTCGGCAATCATCAGCACGCGCCACGGGCTCGAGAACGGCGTTTCCGTCTGCACCGCATAACTGGGATCGATGTTGCCCGCACGATCCTCATGCGGCGACAGATCGGCGTGCACCGTGTGGCTGGCGAACCCCTCCGCCTTGCGCAGGTACATACCGGAGTAGTGCTCGATGTCCGCCTCGGTGATCGCCACCCATCCCACGCCCGGTTCGTTTGAAAGATACGGCAGCGCGATAAGCCAGCCCGGATGCAGGCCACTCATATTCCGAAGTTGATACTCGTCCTCCCACGACGATTGATACCCATCCAGGATGAGAGGGTAGGTGGAAGCGTCCTGGGCAAAGGTGAATTGCGTCAGCTCGTGCGCGATCCGCGTTTGGCCAATCGCCGGCTGCTTGGGAACCAGATAGCGAAATGCCACGCCGTCGTCGAAGGCCCGCAATTCGATGGAGATTTTGCGGCCATCCAGATCGGAATAATCGGCGCGCACGCCGTTGTAATGGTTGCGCACTTCGCGTGTCTTGCCCACGGGGAGCGTGTACGTCTCGTCCGCGCTCTCAGCCTGCGTGCCGGCGAGCTTCATCCACGGTCCCAGCGGTTGCTGTCCCACCAATTCCAAGCCCAGTTTTGATTCGGCGATCAGCCGCTTGCCATGGAACTTGACGGAATACACAAGGCCTGCCGCGCCGTCGTCAGAAAGCGTCAGCGCAATCTGGCCGTTGGGCGAAATCACCGACACCGGCGAACTATTCCAGCCCGCGATGCCGGGCGTCTGCGCATGTAGAAATCCAGCGGCAACAAAAAGCGCGAACAGGCAAACCCCGGCGTGGCGAAGAGTGGACATGATTCCTCCGTGGCGGTCGGCTCGTTGGCTCTTGGTTCACTCAGCTTTCCCGGCCACGCGCCAGTATACGCGGGCGCTGCTCGCGGCCGAAGCTACGCCGCAGGAGGGCAACGACTCAGTTCGAAGGTACCGCGAAGGGGCACGACTTCAGTCGTGCCGTATGCCGATAAATGAACCCGTGGCTTTAGCCCCTGCGGAACCGTCGTTTTCAAACTGGGACGCTAAGCTGCGGGTACGGGCGAAGTGCTTTCCTTGCGCCGACGCTGGTCGTGGTAGAGCACGGCCAATGCTGTGGTCAGCGCTGAGTAGACGAGCAAAACGGTGACGACAATCGCCACTACGTAACCCAGCACGCCGAGGCCCACGAGGATGAAAAATGCCGTTGAACCGACGGCGACATGCGCCAACATGGCTCCCAATGCAACCAACGATGCCACTACGCCCAGAACGAGCATGCACACAAGTTGCACCGCGTACACGGCTGCGTAGACCACCAGAATCACTAGGAAGATGCGTCCCTTGGAACCGCGCGTCAGCTGGGCGCTGCGCCGGAGAGCCGCCCGTGCCGTCAGATCTTCCTCCATACTGGCCGGGAAAGCTAGCGAGAAGCGCAGTGCGATCAGGATGGAATAGGCGATCACGCACAGATACGTCAGCACGATCACCGGAATAAGGATGAACGGGAAGTTGGAGATCGAGGTATCACCCGGAGGATGGTGCATCCATGTGAATGCAGTGCCGCCGGCAACCGCCGCCGCAAGCACGACAAAGGGCACAAGCAGATAAATGGTCCACAGAATCAACAGCCACAGGTAACGGCCAAAGTGGCTCCAGGCCGCGCGATAGGCTTCGCGAAAGGTGGCAGTCGCTCCGCGATCGGCTTGAACAGCGGCATGGATAGCGGCCGGCAGATAAAGCGCGCAAACGAGGAGAAGAAGCGGCTCGCCGATAAGAAAGATCGCGATGAAATACGGCGGAAAGGCTGACGGCGAGATGGGATTGCCGGCCATGAGCGTGCGAATGATCTTCGCTTCAAAATTCACCACGGCGGCAGTGAACAGGAAAATAGCGGCAGCGGGAACGCTCGCAATACCGAAGAAGAGCTTCCAGTGCGCCCGCATCAGACGGCAGATGTGGTCGAGAATCTGGCCAAAGGTGAGCGCCCCCGGCGGCAGAGGTGCTGAAGTTGAAACGTAAGTAGGCGTAGGAATACCCGGTTCGTTCATAGCATCCCTCCGATTGATGTAAATCTGACTCGCAGGGATACTAGCACAGGCCGGGAATGGTTTTGCTCCCCTGGTCCGGATTGTTTTTTGAGGTACGTATTGCGGATCGCAGGGACAGCGGTGTGGCCGGCGCGCCTCAGGCAAAATGCAGCGCAGCTTCAGCCCATTGCAAGGCCTCTTCGTAGCACACCAGCAAATCGCCTGCGTTCAGCCCCTGGCGCTCCGTGACCAGGTCGCAGGTAGCCCAGTCTGCGCGTTCGTGGGCTTCCAGCCAGCACAGCAGGGCGCGTTCTGAAACCTTCTCGCCCTCCAGGGCGCGGCGAATCTCGTCGCGGAACGGCAGCAAGGGCGTTAGAGTGCTCATCGACACCTGCAGCATCGCAGGCAGAAGGCTCAACAGCCCCAGCAGATACTGCTCCGTGGGATGCAGATCGCAAAGCGCGGAGGCCAGTTCGCAAAAGCGTCCGCGCACAAAGGCCATCCGCAGCAATTCCACGGGCTGGCCCGCGTTCATCTCGCTGGTAATGGCCAGCGTGGCCAGGCGGCGGAAGGAATCTTCGCCTACGGCGATCAGCGCCGCCTGCACCGACTGCACCTCCTGCCGCATGGCGCTCACCGGCGAATTGATCAACCGCAGCAGGCGGTAGGTCAGGCAGGTGTCGCGCTTCACCAGCCCCGCCAGTTCGTGCAGGTCCATGGTTTCGTCCTGTAGCACGCGCAGGATTTCAATGTGCTGCAACCGGTTGGCGGGAACCTTATGGTTTCTCATCAGCACCGGCCGGCAGAAGTAGAAGCCCTGCATGAGCGTGAAGCCTTCGTCGCATGCCTGTAGGTAGTGCGCCTGGGTTTCTATCTTCTCGGCGATGAGCGCTACCGTCACGCCGCGCAGCTGCTGTAGGAGTTCGCGCCGCTCCTGCTTGCCGGAGATAACAAAATCCACTTTGATGTAATCGGCGATCTCCACCAGTGGCTCGATGCCGGGCTTCCAGGTGAAATCATCCAGCGCCAGCCGGAACCCGCACGCCTTCAGGTGCCGGCATGCGCCAATTAGTCCGGGCGAGGGCTCGAGAGTCTCAAGGATTTCAAGAACCGTCATGCTCGCGGGCAGCACGTGCACCAGGCGGCCGGTAAGCGCCTCTTCCGTGCAATTTAGAAATACGGGAAGGTTGCCGGTGAGTCTTCCCAGCCCGAAAAGCACAGCGTTGTCGATCATGGTGCGCGTGGCCAGGTCGCCATCTCCGCTGAAAACCGACCGAGGGCCCTCGCGAAACAGCAGTTCGTAGCCGTGCACTTTGCCATGCAGATCGAGGATGGGTTGGCGCGCCACGTAGCGCATGCCAATTGCCAGATCAGGTTCTGGTAGGGCGCTCAAAGGCGTGGCGTTGATAGTAGCGGAACTGACCGGTGTTTCGAGGTGCGCCGACATGCGTGCCCCTCCGAAACGCTTATCGGCGGGGCGCTGAAGGTCTTGAATTGCTGCCCGAAAATGCGGCTGTGTGCGGAGCGTGCTACCCCGCCCTGGCGACAAAAACAAAAACGCCGCAAGGATGGGGTTCCCGCTTTTCTATTCCCTATTGGCTACTAGCTATTCCCTGTCTTTCTTACCCGCCCATGAACATGCCGCCGTTCACATCCAGCACGTGGCCGGTAATGTACGATGCCGCGTCCGAAGCCAGGAACTTAACGGCCTGGGCTACATCCTTGGGCGTGCCGCGTCTGCCCAGCGGAACCGTGGCCAGCATGGCCTTGGACACCTCTTCGCTCAGCACCGCCGTCATGGGGGTTTCAATATATCCCGGCGCTACCGCGTTCACGGTAATGTTCCGCGAGGCTACTTCGCGCGCCAGCGACCGCGTAAGCCCGATCAGGCCTGCCTTTGACGCCGCATAATTCACCTGGCCCGCTTGTCCCGCGCGCCCCACCACGCTGGCAATGTTCACAATCCGTCCCCAGCGATTTTTCAGCATGGGGCTAAGCAGCGCCTGCGTCAGCAGGAAAGCTCCCGTCAGGTTGATGCTCAGCACCAGGTCCCAGTCGGCGGGCTTCATGCGCAGCATCAGGTTGTCGCGCGTAATGCCGGCGTTGTTCACGAGAATTTCGACCTTGCCGAACTTCTCAATAATGGCCTTGGCCCCGGTCTCAATCGACTCATGGTTCGACACGTTCACCGTGAACGCCGAAGCGTCGATGCCCTGGGCCTTCATCTCGGCCACCGTCTCCGCCAGCTTGGCCTCATTCACGTCGGCCAGTACGATGACCGCGCCAGCCGCGGCCAGTTCCTCGGCGATCGCGCGCCCAATGCCCTGCGCGCCGCCTGTGACCAGCGCAATTCTTCCCTGCAAATCGCCCATGTTTTCTGTTGACCTCTGCGCGCGGCCATCTCATCGCGCCGCGCCTTTCCACGGGTGATTATAAGACAGTGGACAGTGATCAGTGGTCCGTGATCGCGGATTCGGTGAGGATTCACCGGAAATTTGGGAGTAAGGGACAGAGGGCAAAAACGCGGCCCTTCGTTGCTTCGTCTTCGGCGATCGCTGACCACTGACAACTGATCACTGACAACTGTCTCTACGTCGGCGTAGCCGCTACCGTCACCGGCCGCGCCGCCAATGCGGTGTGCACCAGCTCGGCCGGCCAAATGTAAACCGCCAGCCGCCGCGAGTAGTGCAGGACAGGCTCCATCTTCGGCAGCTCAATGCCTACCGCCGTCGCCAGATCGTTGCGCTCGATCTCCGCTTCCGCTTCTTCCAACGGCCAGGGCACATGGTGCAGGTTGGCGCGGATCGGTTGTCCGGCCCGATTGGTGCTGAACACGCAACTGCGTTCGGAAAAGAAGTATTCGAGCGATCCCGGCGGAATCTCTGCGGTCTTGTGCGTCGGTCCCAGTCCCCGGTAGCGCGCTTTGAAGATCACCTGGGGCCGCGAGAAGCGCCGCCGGCTGTAGAACGCGAACTCCCGTTCTGATCGTTGCTCGAGGTGCATCTCCGCGAGTTTGTAGGGCAGGTGGTAGGCGAGATGCGCCACCGCAACCGCCAGCAGATTGCTGGAATCGACGGAAAAACAGTAGATTCCCGGCGTTCCCGTGAGCCGGTCGCGCACGTAGGTTCGCAAATTCAGATCGGGAAAGTTGCGCAGTCCCGGAATCGACGGCACGCCGCGGATTTTGATGCGATCAAGCCAGAAGGGGACCGCTCCCAGCCACGCCGATCCCTGGTAGGAATCGGCTTCAAGCCATTCGGGAAGCAATGCATCCATCACGGAGCCCGCAATGGGCCAGTGCGCAAACAGCAGATCGTTCCAGCGCTGGGTCATCGCCCAACGACCCGGCGGCAAAGGCCGCGGTTTGTGCGACGTGCGCACCAAAAACTCCCGCACCGCAAACTCCTGTCCCAAAGCGCGTGATTCGACGCTGCTGCGCTTCTCCCCGGGGGTCGCGCTCTCTCGGCGCTTCGCCTTCCGGCTACGGTCTATTATTCACCTTTTCAGTCTCTAAAGTGAACAGCAGGCTCTATCACGTATTCTGTTCGCGAGACGATCCTCATGTCCAGTGAATCTTTTTTGCCTTCGGGCGCCCGCACGCAGTCTGAAGTTTTCGCCGTCCATGGCGCCGATCCCGAGATCCTCGCCTTCGCCATGGCCAAATACTCCCGCTCTTCGCTTTCCATGCGGGAGTCTCTGACCGAAATCAGCGCTCAGCGCGCCGAACAGTTCCTGAATACCTTTTATTTTCAGTACGGCCATCGCTCCATCGCCGACTTGGCCCACATCGCCTTTGCGGTCGAGCGGCTTAGCCTGCTGGCTGCCATCGTGCTCGTCGACGAGGCCCGCTGGGACGGCCAGGAACGCTCCACGCGCTACCAGAACTTCCTCGAATCCGGCTGGTATCTTCCTGGTTTCGGAGAAGACACCGCTTCGGCGACCCTTTATGCGGAAACCATCGGGAATCTATTCAGCGCCTACCAGCGCGTCTCTGCCGCGATTCTCGAACTGTTGCGCGGCCGCGTCGCGCGCCCTGAGTCCCTCAAGCCAGAGGCATACGAGCGCACGCTCCGCGCCCGCGCCTTCGACGTAGCTCGCTACCTGCTCCCTCTGGCCACCAACACGTCGCTTGGGCAAATTGTGAGCGCCCGCACGCTGGAGGTGCAGGTCTCGCGGCTGCTCTCCAGCCCTACCGCCGAGGTGCGTCTGCTGGGTGAAAAACTCCGCGAGGCCGCTATCGGCCCCGCCTGGAACCTGAACGCCCACGCCGCACAGGCTTTTATTGACAAACTTTCCGCCGTAGGCGAGTCCTGCTCCCCTCTCGCCGCTGAAGCCGCTGCTCTTTTCACTCGCGAGATCCGCACCGCGCCTACGCTGGTCAAATACGCCCAGCCCAATCCCTACCTCATCGAATCCCAGGCCGAGTTGGTTCAAGCAGCCAACGAAATTCTCGCATCGCTCTCCTCCAAAACGCTGCCCCACGCAGTGGCACCTCTCGTGGATCTTGTCGAACGCACCGAATCGCTCGAAGTCGAACTCGCAGCGACGCTTCTTTACTCTGTCAGCCACCACTCCTATCGCCAGATCCGCGACCTCGTAGCGTCGTTCCCCGTCGCACGCGTCAACGAGATCATCGAGCTGGGGATCAGGCATCGCGGCCGCCACGATGAGTTGCTTCGCGCGTTTCACGCCGGAGCCGCTCTGCGGTTCGACTTGCTCATGGACATCGGCGGCTTTCGCGACATGCACCGCCATCGCCGCTGCACGCAAATCATCCAGGGATTCACTGCGCAGCACGGCTACGAGACTCCCGGCGCGGGCGACCTGCCCGCCGGACCGGAGAACGATTTCGACATTCTCGCCGCATCTGGCGTCCTCGCCGATTACCGCTCCGCGATCGAATCCGCGCACCAGGCCGCCGCTGAAATCGCTGCCGGCTCCGCGCCCGAGGCCGCGCAGTCAGCGCAGTATCTCTTCCCGCTGGCCACGCGCATCCGCTCGCTTTTCAAAATGGATTTCGCCGAAGCCCAGTACATCTCGGAACTGCGTTCAGGCCCTGCCGGCCACTTCAGCTACCGCCGCGTGGCCTGGGAGATGTTTTTAGCGCTTCAGCGCCAGCACCCGGCGCTGGCAAAACACATCCGGGTAACGGACTTTACGCAGCCGATTGATTTGTTCCAAAGATAGCCAATAGCAAATAGCCAGTAGCAAATAGCCAGACGCTCTACCTGCCTATTCGCAACAAGGCGCAGAATGAACGAGGAAGCACGAACCTCTAGCTGACCCGCAGACCCGCCAGCGCCGCAACTCGCCGACCCACCACCGGTCGTCTACCCACTATTGGCCACTGGCTATTGGCTGCTTTTACCACCCCATCTCCCGCATGTGGTCCAGGATGATCTCGCTGTAGTGATCCATGCGGTCGGGGCGCCGCTTCAGCGGTAGCGGCAACACGGCGGCCAGGCGCGCGGCTTCTTCCCGGTCGATCTTCCGCGCCGAAGTTCCGTAATACGCTCGGCTCGCCGCTTCCACGCCATAAATTCCCGGGCCCCACTCCACCTCGTTCAGATAGAGCTCCAGAATGCGCTGCTTGCCGAGCACCAGTTCGGCCACTGGAACCAGCGTGAACTCCGCGCCCTTGCGCAGAATCGAGCGGCCCGTCCCGAAGAACAGGTTTTTTACCAACTGCTGCGTGATAGTGGAACCGCCGCGGATGCGACGCCCGCCTTGCATATCGTCTTCGGCGGCGATCTCCATCGCTTGCCAATCGAATCCATGGTGCTGGTAGAAGCGCTCGTCCTCGGCGGCGATCACGGCGTGCTGCATATTGGGCGAGATCTGGCTCAGGGGAATGAATTGGTAGCGCAGGTGATAGGGCTTGTGGTGAATCCAGGCTTCGACGCGCCGCTCCATGTGTACCGCGGTGGTCGGCGGGTCGATCCACTTGGCCGCCACCAGCAGCAACGCGGCCAGCAGCCAGCAACTCCCGATGCAGATCGCGAGACCCAGCAGAACCGAGCGCAGGGAAATCTTCCTGCGCGGCGTTTTCGGAGGCGTGGT
Organism: uncultured Acidobacteriota bacterium; assembly: GCA_963786565.1. Taxonomy (GTDB): domain Bacteria; phylum Acidobacteriota; class Terriglobia; order Terriglobales; family Acidobacteriaceae; genus Telmatobacter. Next base: position 387,086 of record CAWAZR010000004.1, read on the forward strand.
TGGCTTGGCGGTCACATTTCAGAATAATCGTCGGAGCCAATCCTTGCCGATAAGCTGCCATCCTGAGCGAGAACGAGTAGAAGGGCCCGCATCTCAAGAAATTTCACCGAACAGGGTCTCATGGCCACTGAGCAGCAGCGTATACTCAGCGAGTCCGCAAATCCCCGCGAGACTCCACACGTCACCGTTCTCGAAGACCCCGCATGTTCCCCTTGCTGGCGAAGGCCTTCATTCCAATTACGCCCGGCTGCAATGCCGGACCTTCAAATGTTGCAACCGCACCCTGCGCTTGCGACAAGGAGGTTTTTCATGACTTGGATTCAAAGAAGGATTTTCTGCCTTTGCATCTTCGCGATGGCAGTTGTCGCGACCGCAACGCTGGTTACGCCGGCCTCTGCTCAGGAAGGAAACATCCGCAGCGTCACGTTCTACACCGTCAAGCCCGACCGTGTCGGCGATTTTCAGGCCGAAATCAAGGAATATAACGCCATCCTGGCCAAAGCCGGATCGGACCGCTATAGCACCATGTGGGCTGGGCTCACAGGCGCCCATGAGTACGCGCGCGTCCAGATGTACTCCAAGTGGGCCGATCTCGACGCCTCCATCGATTCTGACCCGAAGCTGAAAGATCAGGCCGCCGACCTCGCGCGCATCAGTTTGCGCATCATCGATTGCACTGAGAGCTGGCACCGCGACATCGACGTCATCGTGCCCGAACTCAGCCTGCCCGATAGCGGCGACATACCCAAGATGATTCGGGTTCTTGTTACCCAGGTGCGCCCCGACAAGTACCACGAGTATCTCGACCTCCAGAAAAACGAAATCGTGCCTGCTATCACCAAAGCCACACCGAAAAGCTACAACTTCGCCGAGAAGCGTTTTGGCGTCTTCGGCCCGGAATTCGTCTCCGTCACCGGATTCACCAACTGGGCCGATCTCGACGGCAGCATTGGCGCTGAAAAAGGACTCGGCAAAGACGGGTACCAGGCGATGGTTGACAAGGTTCGGGCGCTGATCGTGCAAAGCCAGTTCATCATCTATCGCTATGCGCCCGATCAAAGCTACCTGCCTCCTCCCGCTAAGAAATAAACCCGGGCGAGGCGGTGCTGATGGCTGATCGCTGACAACCGGAAATCAGGGTCTCCATTGACAGAGGGCGCGTGGGGCCTCGGCCCCACGAAACCCACTCGCCCATTCTTGAGAAGCAAAGTGCGCAGTGAATCCGCGTTCGGGCGGATGAATATGCGGATGGCTACGATTCATCCATCAGACACGTTCATGCGATTGCTCGAAGGCCAAGCGCGTAAACCGGTCTCCCATCACCCCTTGTGCGAAAATTGAACTTTGCACACGCAGTCCAGCTTCCGCCTGCTCGTGGTCCGTCTCGGCGCCATGGGCGATATTCTCCACGCGCTGCCCGCGGTGACGGCGCTGCGCCAGGCGCATCCTTTCTGGCACATCGGCTGGGTCGTTGAGCCGCGTTGGCAAGCCTTGTTAAGTACGGGGAACAGCCAGAGCCGCGGCAGTGCCATGCCGGTTGTCGACCGGCTGCACTTCGCCGCCAGCCGCGCCTGGAAGCGCCATCCGTTGAATGGGAAAACCCTGAGCCAAATCAAAGAGTTGCGCCGTGAGTTACGCGCCGCCCAGTACGACGCGGTGCTCGACCTGCAAGGCGCGATCCGCTCGGCCGTGATCGGCCGCATGACCGGCTGCGTGCGTCGCATCGGCGAGGCCCGGCCGCGCGAGTGGCCTGCGCACTGGTGCTTTACCGAGCGCATTGCGACGCACGGTGCGCACGTGATTGAGCAGGATGTGGAGCTGGCTTCGGCCGTGGCCGGCGATCCTCTTACGGCCATGGCTCCCTTGCTGCCCGTCGACCCCGAGGCCGAAAGCTGGTGTGGCGATTGGCTTGCGGAGCACGTGGCTCCGGCCGAAGCGGGGCCGCTGGCGCTGATCATTCCCGGAGCGGGCTGGGGCGCCAAGCGCTGGCCACCCGAGCGCTACGCAGCTATCGCAAGAGGCCTGAAAGATCGCGGCATGCAGGTCCTGGTCAACGCTGCCCCTGGAGAAGAATCGCTGGCCGCGCCCATCGCGGCAGGCGGTGCGATTCCCGTAACGACCACGCTTCCGCAGTTGATCGCGCTCACGCGCCGCATCGCTCTCTGCGTGGGCGGAGATACCGGGCCGATTCACCTGGCCAGCGCTCTCGGCCGGCCGGTGGTGGGCATTTACGGACCCACCGATCCCAGCCGCAACGGGCCTTACGGCACGCGTGCCCGCGTGCTGCGCAGCCCCGACAGCCGCCGCGACCACTCCCGCCGCGATGCCCCCGAACCCGGCCTGTTGACCATCACGCCGGAAGACGTCTTGAAGGCCGCAGACGAACTTGTTGCGGAGGAGCGCGCATCATGATCCAGCACTCCACTCCTCCAAAACGCGGCTCGATGCAGTCGTGGGCGAGAAGGATTCGCGTGCCGCTGGGCTTTGTTACTGCTGCCGTCTACTTGTTTGAAGTGGCCCGCCATCCCGCGCACCCCGTCGCCATCGCGTGGAGCCTGGCGCTGGTATTGCCCGGCCTCGTGTTGCGCGCTATCGCTTCCGGCACGGTCAAGAAGAATCGCGAACTCGCCGTCACCGGCCCCTACGCTTACACGCGCAATCCTTTGTACCTCGGCTCGATGCTGATTGCCGCGGGCTTTGCCGTGGCTCTGCTCAGTTGGCCGCTGGCGCTGCTGCTCGCGGCAGGATTCGCCATCATCTACATTCCCGTGATCGCGGGGGAAGAGCAGTTCCTCCGTTCTACCTTCCCCGGCTTCGAGGACTATTGCCGTCGCGTTCCCCGGCTCATTCCCCGGTTCACTCCCGCCAAAGCCCAAAGCGGTGAGGCAGTTGCACCTGATGCACCGGCAGCCGATGCGTCGTCCGGCGGTTTCTCCTTTGCTCTTTATCGCAAGCACCGCGAGTACAATGCTGCAATAGGGGCCGCACTGCTGTACTTGAGTTTGCTTTATCTGCGGCCGGCGCTGGAAGCTCTTCTAAACCGGTTCCGGTAGGCACTTTGCGCAACCGCAGAGTCAAATAAAACAGGATTGCTCTAACCCATAAGGAGCCGTGCCGAACATTGAAGACACGCGCCAACGCAGTCAGCCTCTTTTGCGCTTTAGCCCTGGCAGCAGCGGCCTCCGGGACACGGGCCGTCGCCCAGCAGTCCAGTACTCTTGCACCGCCGCGCTCCGGCTACAGCTTTCCCCAGAAGCAGACCCTCACCTACGCCGTGGATTGGCGCGTCTTTCCCGCGGGCACCGCGGTCATCCACTTTGAGCAGGCCGGCGACCGCGAGCGTATCGCCGCCTCGGCCGATACCAGCGGCGCCATCAACATGCTCTTTCACGTGTCGGATCGCTTCCAGTCCGACTTCGATCGCGAGCGCGGCTGCACCTACGATTTCGACAAGCAGACTGTGGAAGGACGCCGGCAAATCAACTCCACGCTAAGGCTGGACTATGGGAGTGCGAAGTCGGTCCTGGATGAAAAAAACCAGGTCACAGGCCAGACCAAGCACCTGGAAGCATCAGTGAGCGGCTGCCTCACCGACCTTCTGACTGGCGTGTTTTATGCCTCATCGCAGCCCATGGCGCTGGGCCACAACTTTGTGCTTCCCGTGGTTGATGGCATGCACACTGTGCCCGTGACGATGAAGGTCGAGGGACGCGAAGAGATCAAAACTCCGCTGGGCACGTTCAACACGTTGCGCGTGCAGCCCACCGCCGACGCGGGCGTGGTCAGAAATCGCGGCGACATCTGGATCTGGTACACGGACGACGAGCGGCATTTGCCGGTGCAGATGCGCGCGCGGCTGTTCTGGGGAACGATCACGTTCCGCCTCATCGGCAACGAAAACAAGTGAAGAAGTGAACGAGTGAAGAAGTGAATCGTTGGCTGCGCGCCGATCTCACAATCTCACAGAAACGCACAAACTGGGAGGCTGTGAGGTTTCGTCGCGTAAGCAGCTGATTTTGCTCTTCTTACGGGCTTCACAGTTTCACAACTCGCTTTTTGGGCAATGAAACCGGGTGCCGTGGATCGTGGCCCGTGTGCCGTGGTGGGTGGCCGCCCGACCTGGGGTGGGGGGAGGGGGGGTGGGGGGTACGGACCGGGGACATACCTGACATTTTGAACCGGCGTGCGGACGAATTGCCTTTCCCTGGGAGCAACTCATAGAACGATTGTGCGCCGGAAGGGCGAAATTATATGCAAATCCCAGCAGATTTCTTTGCGGAGTGGAGCGCGATCGGAAAGTCCTTGCAGGTGTACACTTTCTCTTCGCGAAGTTCAGGTTTTGCTGCGCGCGATGAGGGTTGCCATGCGTCTTCGTTCATTTTTTCTGGCTTTTGCCGCTCTTTTCATAGTTCCCGGCCTCAGTTCAGCTCAAAACAACACTCCTGCGGGCGGGTCTTCGCCGGCGGAGTCGCCGCCCGCGGCCACCGTGCGCCCCATGACCCCTGCCGCCAAGCGGCCCATGACGTTCGAGGACATGATGGCGATGAAGCGGCTGGGCGATACTGCCGTTTCGCCGGACGGGAAGTGGCTGGCGTACTCCGTGACGACCGTGGATCTCGCCCAAAACACAAAAACAATGGAATTGTGGATGCAGGCGATTGCGAGCACGGCATCCGAGAGTTCGGCCCCGTTCAAGCTGGGGGTGGGGCAGTCGGGCGATAGTGGCGTGCAGTTCGCGCCGGATGGGCACTCCATCCTCTTCCTTTCCGGTCGAGAGGGTGGTCAGCAAATTTTGATCGCCGATTTTGATACGGCGACGGGTGCTACGAGCCACGCCCGCAAGCTGACGGCGATTGCGACGGGGGCGGACAATGCGAAGTGGTCGCCGGACGGGAAGTCGATCGTCTTCACGTCGGCGGTTTATCCCGACTGTTCCCCGATTACGACGGCCGACTTCAAGACGGGCAATCAATGCAACGCGGAACTGGATGAAGCGTTGGCGGCGAGCCCGGTAAAGGCGCAAATCTTCACGCATCTTTTGTATCGCCACTGGGACCACTATACGGGCTATAAGCGTTCGCACTTGTTCCTGGTTTCGGTTGATGGCGGTGGAATGCGCGACCTGAATCCGGAGGATGTGCACGACGTGCCGCCGTTTTCGCTCGAGGGGTCTGGCTGCGGCTGCGATTTTTCGCCGGATGCGAAGGAGCTGGCGTTTACTGAGAAGCTCGTCGACAATCCGGCGATATCGACCAGCGCGAGCATTTTCACGTTGGACCTGACTGATCCCTCGTCCAAAGCCAGGAAAATAAGCACCTCGGCGGGCGGGAACTTTGATCCGGCGTATTCGCCGGATGGGAAGTGGCTGGCGTGGCGGAGCCAGGCGCGGGCGGGGTATGAGAGCGACAGGTTTCGCTTAGTTGCCTATGATCGCGCGGCGAAGACGATTACGGATTTGCTGCCGAAGTTTGACAACTGGGTGGATGAATTTGCGTGGGAGCCAGATTCGCGGGCTCTCTATTTCGTCTCCGCGGACAAGGGGGAAGCCCCATTGTTCTATGTTTCGCCGACGCTACCGTCCTACATGACTCCGGAGCATCAAGTCGATTTGAGCGCGGAGTTCAGCGACCTCCATATAAACGCGGACGGGATCGTTGCCACACGAGTGAGCGTCGATTCTCCCTCGGAGGTTTACAGCATTGGGTATCGAATGGATCCAGCGACGGCACGGCAGGACATGCCAGACTTTAAGCCTTTCCTTCAGCAAGTTACCCATCTTAACGATGCGCTGCTCGCACGACTCGATCTGCCGAAGATGGAATCGTTTTGGTTCACGGCTGCCGATAAGACGAAGCTCGAGGGATTCATCATCAGGCCGCCGGGTTTCGATGCGGCGAAGAAGTATCCGGTGAAGTTTCTGATTCATGGCGGGCCGCAGGGGAACTGGGGCGACGATTGGAGCTACCGCTGGAATGCGGAGCTGTTTGCCGCCAATGGCTACGTCGTGATCATGATCAATCCGCGCGGGTCGACGGGCTACGGGCAGGCGATTGTGGACGGCGTAAACGGCGACTGGGGCGGCAAGCCGTTTACCGACCTGATGACGGGACTGGATTACGCGGAGCAGCATTACCCCTTCATCGACAAGGACCGCGAGTGCGCGCTGGGCGCGAGCTACGGCGGCTACATGGCGAATTGGGTGCTGGGCCACACCAACCGCTTCAAGTGCATCGTGAGCCACGACGGCATGTTCAATGCTGAGTCGGCCTTCGGCACAACGGAGGAAGACTGGTTCAACATCTGGGAGTTCAGATTTCCAAACACCCAAGGGGGCCATCCGTGGGACTACTACGGCAAGCCGGACGCGGAGGACCCTTATCGCAAGTGGTCGCCTTCGCTTTATGCCAAAAACTTCAAGACGCCGACGCTGGTAGTGCATGGGCAGTTGGATTACCGGCTGGACGTGAGTGAGGGATTCCAGTTATTCGACACGCTGCAACTGCTGGGCGTGCCGTCGAAGATGCTCTACTTCCCCGATGAGGGCCACTGGGTCCTGAAGCCGCAGAACTCACAGCTCTGGTGGAAAACGGTGAACGATTGGGTGGATGAGTGGACGGGGAAGGCAGCTACTAGTCATTAGCTTCCAGCTGCTTGCTTGTTTGTGCGAGAGCCACATGTTGCGGGTTACCGCGGACTTAGATATTGGGGTTCGTGCTTTCCCACGCGTCAAAGTCGAGATGTTGGGCAACCAGCGTCGAGAGAGGCTGTATTACAGGAATCTTGATTTGTAGTACACTTGGTTTATGGGAACAATGGTTCAGGCACGGTTCGACACTAAGGCAGAGGCAGCGCTGAAGAAGCTCATCCGCACGAACGGCTGGACAACTTCGCAGGCGCTGCGGGAATGCGTTCTGCGCGTCTATGAGCAAACTGCGGCAAAGCCCCGCCCGCGGCTCATCGGCGTCGGTTGCTTCGACAGCGGCACCCGCGACCTGTCCACGAACAAGAAGCATATGGCAGGCTTCGGGAAAAAATGGCGCGTAGATAAGGAAGGCAACGGCAGATGGGATTGGTGAGATTCCCGGTGCCGCCTTCGCCCGTCCTCGTCGACACCAGCTTTCTGGTTACCGTATACGACAAGCGCGAACGATACCATCTGGCGTGCATGGCGGCCCTGGATCGCGTCCGTCAACCGCTGGTCACCTGTGAAGCGGTCATCACGGAGGCGGTCTATCATCTTCGACAAATTTCGGGGGCGCCGCAGGCGATTCTGGCTAGCGTTCAGGAGGGGTACCTGGAGATTTCCTTTCGGCTGGCGGGTGCTGCGAGCCAGGTTCTTGCCTCCTACGTGAAGTACGCCGACACGCCGTGCGATTTTGCCGATGCCTGCCTGATTGCGATGGCGAATGAACTCGACACGGGCGATATACTCACGCTCGACAGCGATTTCAAGCACTACCGCTGGCGGCGCAACCGCGCCTTCAACCTGCTCATTCCTCTGGATTGATCGTTATGCCCTTCGGCCGCAGTGCGAAGAAGAAGGAACCGCTTGGCGAAGCCGGGTTGTATGTCTATGCCGTGAAGGCGCTGGGGCGGCAGATGCGGACCGAAGTGGAACTGCGGCGGCTGATGGAGAAGCGGGCGGAGCCGGGGGAGCACGGCGAGGCCGCGGTGCAGGCGGTTCTGGCACGGCTGAAGGGGCACGGCTATCTGAACGATCGGTCCTTTGCCGAGACCTACGCGCGATTGCGGCAGCAGAACGAAAAGCTGGGCGAGCGGCGCGTGCGCAACGATCTCCAGCAGAAAGGCGTTCGCGCCGAGGTGATTGAAGAAGCCGTGGGCGCGCGCTACGGCGAGACCAACGAAGATGCGCTGGCGCGGGAGTTTCTGAGCCGGAAACGCATTCCAAAGCCTGAGAGTCCGAAGGACACCGCGCGGGTGGTGCGGCGGCTGATGACGGCGGGATTCGCGACAGGAACCATCTACAAGATTCTGCGCCGCTGGGATGTGCCGGAGGAAGAGCTGGCCGGGCTCGAGAATCTGGAGGCGGAGCGAGGCGAAGAGTGAAGCGGCGAGTTAGCGAGTGAGCCAGTCGGCGCGTTTTGGATTTTAGGTTGTTGAAGATTGTGCTATCCCCGGTCCCCAAATGCGAGGGACCGGGGGCACCCAACGTTCGGCGGTCAGGCTTTCGAAGCAAGGATTTCTACCATCTCCAGCTGTGGTGCCTTGGCCAGCAACTCGCCGGCTTTCGCCATCAGAGCCTTGGCAATTGGACCGGAAAGGTGTGCCTGGCGTCCAGCGTCGTTTGGAAAAGTGTCGAAGATACCAAACCTCGCGGGTCCCAGTTTCAGGGCGTACCAGGTCGTGGTCGCGGGTTCGGCAGCCGCCAACGGTTGAGCTGACTTCAAAAATGCCTCTAGTTCCTGTTCTTTTCCGGGTTTAGCCTCAAGCAAGGCCAGGATCGCGCACGTGTCCATTCCATCCTCCGACTTCATCATCGATCGTTCTCCAAGCGATTAGATGTCGCGGCCCCGCGGTAGGTTTCTTGTGGCCGGGGCGCCCCGCTCCCTCGCATTGGAGGACCGGGATAGATACACCAAAAGCAATGCAGGGTGCCCCTGGTCCCTCGCATTTGGGGACCGGGGATAGATACACTAAAGCTATGCAATATCGCTCGGGAAATGAGATACGCGAGCTGTTTCTGCGCTTCTTTGAGTCGAAGGGGCACCGTCGTGTGCACTCTTCCTCGCTGGTGCCTGCCAATGATCCGACCCTGCTGTTTACCAACGCGGGCATGAACCAGTTCAAAGACCTTTTTCTGGGTGCGGAGAAGCGGGAGTACACGCGGGCCACGACCTCGCAGAAGTGCGTGCGTGCCGGCGGCAAGCACAACGATCTGGAAAATGTGGGCTTTACGCGGCGTCATCATACGTTCTTCGAGATGCTGGGCAATTTCTCGTTTGGCGACTACTTCAAGCGTGACGCGATCCAGTTTGCGTGGGAACTGGTCACCAGTCCCGAGTGGATGGGCCTTCCCAAAGACCGGCTCTACGTAACGATCTTCGAGGGCGCCGACTCCGCTGGGTGGAATGTCCCGCGGGACGACGAGGCGGAGAAGTTCTGGATCGAGACGGGCGTCGCCAAGGACCGCATCTTTCAGTTCGGATTGAAAGACAACTTCTGGCAGATGGGCGAGACGGGGCCGTGCGGGCCGTGCAGCGAGATCTTCTACGACATGGGCATCGAGGCCGCCGAGACTCCCGGCGTCGACAAGCCGTTCGGGCACGACGATGCCCGTTACGTGGAGATTTGGAATCTGGTCTTCATGCAGTTCGAGCGCTCCGCGCTTCAGGGCCTTGGACAGGATGTCGAGTACAAGTTAGAGCCGCTTCCGAAGCCCTCGATTGATACAGGGATGGGCCTGGAGCGCGTGGCGGCAGTGTTGCAGGGGAAGATCTCGAACTTCGAAACGGATTTGTTTACGCCGTTGATTGAGAAGGCGGCAGAATTCACGAAATTCAAGTACAGTGACCTGTTCGCGCGAGAGCTTTCCGCCGAGCTTCCTCCCCGGCCGCCGGAAGAAGAGCTTCGTTTGCGCTACGAGAAACAGCGGCTCGAGTCCGCCAGCCTGCGGATTATTGCGGACCATGCGCGCGCGGCGACATTCCTGATTTCTGACGGGGTTGTCCCGTCGAACGAAGGACGCGGCTACGTGCTGCGCAAGATCATGCGGCGTGCTATCCGGCACGGGCGGCTGTTGGGACAGGAAAAGCCGTTCCTGTTTGAGATGGTGTTTGCCGTGCGCGATCTGATGAAAGGCGCGTATCCGGAGTTGGTGGACTCGGCGGAACGCGTGGCGAAGGTGGTGGAAGCGGAGGAGAAGCAGTTTGACCGCGTGCTGAAATTTGGCCTGACCCGCCTGGACGAGGAGATGCAAGGCCAGTTCACCGGCGACAAAGCCTTCCACTTGTACGAGACCTTCGGATTGCCGCTTGACTTCATGGTCGACGCCGCCCGTGACGCGGGCGTGACCTTCGACATGGAAGGCTTCGAGAAAGCGCGCGCCGAAGAGCAGGCGCGGGCCCGGGCATCGTGGAAGGGCGGATCGCAGAAAACTGCGAGTCCCGCGTTTCGTGATCTGCCGAAGACGGTGTTTGAGGGCTACCGCCAACTGACTTCGACGAATTGCGAAGTGCTGGCCATTGTGAAGGGCGGCGTCGGCGTTCCGGCGGCCTCGCCCGGCGACGAAGTTGAAGTCGTCCTCGACCACACCAGTTTTTATGGCGATTCGGGCGGACAGGTTGGCGATCTCGGAACGTTTCTGACCGTGGATGGAAATTCAGTCGTCGCCGAAATTGTGGGCTGCGTGTTGCCGGTGCAGGGCGTGCGGGCGCATAAGGCGGTGCTCAAGCAGGATCTGGCCGTGGGCGACCTTGTGACGACGCAAGTGGACGGGGAACGGAGGGACGCGATCAAGCGGAATCACACTGGTACGCATTTGCTGCAAGCAGCGTTGCGCCAGGTGCTGGGGACGCATGTGAAACAGGCGGGCTCGGCGGTGCACCCGGACCGACTGCGCTTCGATTTCTCGCACTTTTCTCAAGTTGCCGAGGAAGATCTCCAGGAGATTGAAAATATTGTGAACCGCGAGGTGCTGAAGAACGCCAAGGTAGAGACGCTCGAGGACGTGCCGATCGACGTAGCGGTGAATGAGTATCACGCGATGGCGCTGTTCGGCGAAAAGTATGGCGACAAGGTAAGGGTGGTGCGGCTGGCGGATGGGTTTTCGACGGAGCTGTGCGGCGGTACGCACACGTCGGCGACCGGCGAGATCGGGCTGTTCAAGCTGACCGGTGAGGAGTCGGTTTCTTCGGGCGTGCGCAGGATTGAGGCCATCAGCGGCATGGGTTCGCTGGATACTTTCCGGCGCGACTTTGAACTGGCGCAGGTGGCAGGGCAATTTGTCCCTGCGGGAGGCAGCCTTTCGGACCAGTTGCGTGCAAAATTTGCCTCGCAGGAAGAAGAGTTGAAGAAGCTCCGTCGCGAGTTGGAAGAGATGCGCATGAAGTCGGCGGCCGGAGGATTGGATGAGGCCGTTTCTCGAGCTGTCGAAGTGAATGGCGTGAAGGTTTTGACGCATCGCGCCGACGGATTGGAGCGAGGGCAGCTGCGCACGCTCGTCGACAACTTGAAAGGGAAGCTGGGCGAAGGTGTGGTGGTGCTGGGCTCGGCGCAGCCGGAGGGCCGGGTGGCCATTATCGCCGGCGTGACACCGGGCCTGGTCAAGCGCATCCAGGCGGGCAAGCTGGTGGGCGCGGTAGCGAAACTGGTCGGAGGATCGGGCGGCGGGAAGCCGGAGATTGCCGAGGCCGGCGGCAAAGATCAGGCGCAAATTGACGCGGCGCTTGCGGCTGCGCCGAAGATTGTGGGCGAGTTGTTGGGGTAGGTTTCTGCTCCAGGGGCTAAAGCCCCGTTCATTTTGTTAAAGGCTTTCGGCGCGGCTGAAGCCGCGCCCTGATACAAAGCCTGTGAGTTATGGTTCATGCGATCCCACATCTCAGAAGCGAGATGTGGGGCACCCCTTTTCGTGCTGGGTTTGCTTCCTGAATACCCGGGCCACCCCATAGTTCTGGCGAGTGTGCTTCCCAGAGATCCGGATCATCCGCAGCTGGAGCGGCGTGTCGTAAGCTTTCCCCATGGCGAAGTTCGATGAGGATCCTGCGAAGATCGCGGCAATGCGCGTGCGCTTGCTCGATTGGTATATGCGCCATCGCCGCAATCTGCCGTGGCGGCAGAACTCGGATCCTTACTCCATCTGGGTTTCAGAGATCATGCTCCAGCAGACGCGCGTCGCGGTGGTTGTCGATCGCTATCAGAAATTCATGGAACGGTTTCCCACGCTGATCGCATTGGCATTAGCTCCGGAACAGGATGTGCTGGCGCAGTGGAGTGGCCTGGGCTACTACCGGCGTGCGCGCATGCTGCACAAGGCGGCACAGTTTGTGGCTGCGCATCAGGGCGGAAATTTGCCGCAGCGGGCGGAGCAATTGCGCACGCTGCCGGGGATTGGCGCGTATACAGCGGCGGCGGTGGCCAGCATCGCGCACGGCGAGCCGGTGGCCGTGGTGGATGGCAACGTGGAGCGCGTGCTGTGCCGGTTGGCGGGCTGGGAGGCGGGCAGCCGCAAAGGCGGCGGGGCAACGCTGCGGCGCAAAATTGAGGATCTGGTTGGGAAACTGCTCGATCCTGCGCGGCCCGGCGACTTTAACCAGGCCATCATGGAGTTGGGCGCGACCGTGTGCACGCCGCGGAATCCGCAATGCCCGGTGTGCCCCCTGGCCGTTGATTGCAAAACGCAAGGCGAGCACAAAACGCCGCGGCGGGCTCCGATGATGAGCCGCGCCGTGGGCTACGCGCTCTCGGTGCGGACGAGTTCGGCGCCAGAAAAGCGTGGCGGGGCCGGCGTGCGCGAAGTGCTGCTGGAACAGCGGCCCGCGAGCCAAACGGTGATGCCGGGTATGTGGGAGCTGCCGATGCTTGTTCGCTCTGATGTGCCGCAGAAGGATCTGCGCATGACTGTGCGCCACGCGATTATGCAGGTGAATTACTACGTGCGCGTCCGCACCGTGTTTGAGGACGATATCGAGACGATGACGGTGGCAAGCGGGGAGCGCCGCTGGGTGCCGTTGCGCGAGGCGGCCGGGATGGCGCTGACGGGACTGGCACGCAAGGTGCTGGCGCGCGCGCATTTGTTGCCGGCTCCGCCGCTGGATAGTTTTGCGCCGACCGGGAAAGGCGCGTCGTGAGACAGGGCCGGTAGGTCGAGGATTGTGCCATCCCACATCTCAAAAGCGAGATGTGGGGCACCCGTGTTCGTGCTGGGTTGAGAGAGGCCGGCTGGGGTTTTTCCGATCCCACTCTAAACGCAGAAAGCGCGTTTGGAATGAGGCAACCGGCGCACGACGAGACTCCGCGGGCTTCGGTGAGCCTGGTCACAACAATTGTGATTTAAACGAAGCATTTACGTGAATTCAGTTGACAATTGATGTGCACGGCTTAGATCGTTGGCAAGAACCAAATCCTCTACCGCATGTCTTCGCGAAGGCGCGACTCCCGACCCGCTCATGAACGGTGACATTCTGCGCAGCCACGCAGTTGCGCCTGCGGCGAGGGGCATTATTCGGACTCAAAGGAGCACTTGTCATGCGTCGTTTCGCAATCTGTTTTCTAATGTTGGTTCTGGTGGCCAGTGCCAGAGCGCAATTCGATACGGCAACCGTTCTAGGAACTGTGACCGACTCCAGCGGGGCGGTGGTTGCGCATTGCAGTGTGGTGTTGCACAACACGGCGACGGCGGCGGAGCAGACGGCGGCGAGCGACGACCGGGGAGAATTCCGCTTCGTCGATGTCACGATTGGCCCCTATGAGCTCAGGGTGACGGCGCAGGGATTTCAATCGGCTGCGGCAAAGTTCGACCTGACAGTGGGCGCACACCAGCGCGTGGATGTGCAACTGAAGGTTGCCACGGTGAGCTCGTCAGTGACAGCTACAGCGGAGGCGGCGCAATTGGAGACCGACTCGAGCGAGCACGGCCAGGTGGTGGCGGCACGGGAGATTGCCGCATTGCCGCTCAATGGCCGCAATTACTCTCAGCTAGTGGAACTCTCCACAGGCGTGGTTCCCAGCCCGAGCAACCTGTCGGACAGCTACGGTGCTCGCGAAGGCGCGTTCAACATCAACGGACTGCGCAGCGTGTACACCAACTACCTTCTCGACGGAGTGGACAACAACTTCTACGGCACCTCGAACCAGGGCTTCAGCAACGAGGTGGTGCAGCTGGCTCCGGATTCAGTAGCTGAATTTCGCGTGGTGACCAACAATGAAAGCGCGGAGTACGGCCGCGCGGGCGGAGCCACGATCAACGTGGTTACCAAGTACGGCACCAACGATCTGCACGGTGGCGCGTGGGAGTATCTGCGTAACACGAATCTGGACGCCGGGGGCTTCTTCAAGCCTGACGTGGGCGGCAAGCCCGCTCTGCACCGCAACCAGTTCGGCGGCAACTTCGGCGGCCCTATCAAGAAAGACAAGCTCTTCTACTTCCTCGATTACGAGGGTTATCGCCAGACCTCGTCCGCCACGGACCAGAATCAGCTGCCCTCGTGCGCGGAACGCGGCCAGGCCGGCACCACGGCATGCGGGGCGGCGCTGGGCTACTATCTGATCGACAATACCGACACGGGAACGGCTAATCCCTCTGGCGCGCCCTATCTGCCGGTCAGCAACCCATGTAACTACAACGCGGGCAAGAATCCGTGCAACTCTTCGACCTATTTCGGTCTCGGCCTCGGCGCCGGCCCTCCAGGATCCCAGGCCGCTGTGGGAGGCACGCAGTACCTTAACGGCCAGATTCCGGCTTCAGATGTCATTCCCTTTGCGCGGTCAACGAGCGGAGGGCTTCTGTCGTACCTGCCCAGCCCCACCAATACAAACACGTACAACAGTTCCTTCCCGTACAACTACATCGTTCTTGAACCTCAGACCTTCAACAAGGACAAAGGCGACGCCAAGATTGACTGGACTCCAAGCGAGAAGATGCGGCTTTTCGTCCGCTACTCGCAAAGCCGCGAAAACGTCATCGCTCCGGGCAGCATCCCCGGTGTAGCCGGCGACAATGGCGACGGACAAGTGTACGCGCCGATCAAGGCGATTGACGCCGGAGCCACCTGGACTATTAACCCGGTGTCGGTGCTCGAAGCCCGCTTCGGCTTCTCCACCATGCAGGCAGGAAAGAAACCCATCGAGGCGGGCGGACCCTCGATGCTGGCGTTGTTCAACATCCCCGGACTCCCCACCGATCCCCAATACACCGGAGGTGTCACCTATCAATACTTCATCGATGGCGGATTCACCAGCCTGGGCCGCCTGTGGACCAGCCCACAGTATCAAAACCCGACCATATGGGATCCCAAGGCCAATTACACGCGGTTGATGGGGAGTCACAGCCTCAAGGCCGGCGTCGAGTACCTGATGCTGCACGTGGCGCAGCAGGATCTGCATCCTGTGATGGGCGGAAATGTCTACACCGAGCCCGCTTATGGTGCAGGCTATGGCTATTACAACAAGCTTTATGGCCCCCTTACCGGACCTGTGACCTCCGAGAACACCCGCATGTTCGACTATGCCGACTTCCTCCTCGGCTACCAGGCCGAAATGGGCCTCGCCAGCCCCACCGTCAGCCAACTTCGCAGTTGGGGCTGGGCCGGCTATCTACAGGACGACTGGAGGGCCACTCGTCGGCTTACCGTGAACATGGGCCTGCGCTACGAGTTCAACACGCCCATCTACGAAGCAAGCAATCAACTCGCCAACTTCAACCCCACAACGCAAACCATCGTGCCGGCGACCTCAAGCAACAGGTACACGATCAATCCGAACGATGCGGATTTTGGGCCGCGGTTGGGCGCATCCTACGAAGTGAACGACAAAACGGTGATACGCGGCGGTTTCGGCATCAGCTACTCGCACTGGAACCGCGTTGGCTCCAATTACCTCAGCATGAATCCGCCCACCGGTGTGGTTGCGCTGCAGGTGACGATCCCCGGCACGGGCCTCTACAACAACGTGCAAAGCGGCTTTCCTGCCAATATGGTCAGCCCCTCAAATTACAATCCGGCGTTCGATACGCTGCAATACATGCCCACCAACTCGCCCGATACGCAGGTGCGCAGCTGGTTCTTCGGCGTGCAACGCGACCTGACCCACAACTGGCTGGTGGATCTTTCCTACGTGGGCAATGACGGGCTAAACGAGATCATCGTCAACGACATCAACCAGGCCCCAACGGGCGGTGTGTATCCGCTCGACCTGGCCGCGGAGGCCGGAGTGGCAACGGCCCCAGTGCGCGTTCCGTATGCAAACTTCAGCATGATCGCCGGCATCCTGCCCTGGGCGACTTCCGATTACGATGGCCTGCAAGCCAAGGTCGAGAAGAGATTTTCGAATGGGCTCTACCTGCTGGAATCCTTCACCTGGTCGAAGGCCATTGACATCGCCGCGCAGGCTCTCGACGGCGGCGGCAATTGCGACAATTGCGGAAACGGCATTCCCTCGGTGCAGAATATCTACGACGTCGCGGCTGACCGTGGGATTTCAGCGTACAACCACCCCTTCGTCAACACCACTACTGCGGTCTGGTCGCTGCCGGTCGGCAAGGGCCAGTGGCTGCTGCCCAACGCCAACCGCGTCCTCGACGAATTTGTGGGTGGCTGGCAGGCTACCGGAATCGTTTCGGGGCGCAGCGGCGACCCGCTCGATTTTGACTATCGCCCGGGCCCCACCAGCGACCAGTCGGTTTCGCCGCTCACCCCTGTCGACGGCCGCAACGCCTATCGGCCCAACATAAGCGGTCCCGCCATCGCGTCGAACAAGTCCTACCTGCAGTACTTGAACGTAACGAGCTTCAGCACCCCACCTATGGCGCCTCCGTCCGGCACCACGTACAACACTTTCGGTAACATGCCGAGGAATGCAATTCGTGGATACGACTACTGGGACGTCGATATGGGCCTGAGCAAGGACTTCGCGATCACGGAAAGATCCCACCTCCAGCTCCGTGCCGAGGCGTTCAACCTTTTCAACCACACCAATTTCGGCGATCCGAATACGCAAGTGCCGGATACGGGGGCCCCGCTGGTTCAGGGGCAGACCGGCGGCTTCGGCGTGATCTCATCAGCGCTTCCTGCACGCGAGCTGCAGGTGGCTGGGAAGATCGTCTTTTGAGTCGCTGACCGTGCGGGTTCGCCCCAATTGGAGTTCTGGCTATCCCACCCTTTTCCGCAAGAAACGCGGAAAAGGATGGGGCACGGAAGGGTTCATCTTCAGCGATCGGAAAACGCGCGGTTCGTCAGTAATAATCGGCGCAACTCAGGTAGTAGCCGCAGTAGGTGCAGACCAGTTTGCAGTGGTGGCCGGTGAGGCGATGGCTGCAGGTGGGGCAGACTTGGCAGTGATGGTCGACCGGTAGCCCCTCTTGAGCGGCGCCAGACGCACCACTTTGTGAGATTTCCGCCGCGGCATGGGCGGGAAAATCGGAATTCAGGGCTCGGGGCCGTTCCGGCAACATGCCCGACAGATTAGCATGGAATGATGGCAAGTGCCGCCTGGGATTTGGGCGGTGCCTACGGTTCAACAGCCGGGCCCCGCCGCATCTTTCCCCTCGGCGCTCCCGGCAACCCAATCAAGCAACCACTGGATTCTTGAATCCCCCAAGGAGGGACTATGGCTAGCAAGGCAAGTGCGGTTTGGACAGGATCACTGAAGGAAGGCAAAGGCACGATCTCGACAGCGACGGGCGTGCTCAACAACGCCAACTATTCGTTCGCCACGCGGTTTGAGGGCGCCACGAGCGGCACCACGCCAGAAGAACTGATTGCGGCGGCGCACGCGAGCTGCTTCTCGATGGCTCTGGGCGCACAACTGGGCGGCGCAGGCCTGACGCCTAACAGCATCGAAACCCAGGCGGCCGTGACCCTGGCCAAGGTGGATGGCGGCTTTGCGATCACGAAGATCGCGCTGACCACAACAGCCAGCGTGCCCGGCGCCACCAAGGAAGCTTTCGACAAGGCGGCTGCGGACGCCAAGGCCGGCTGCCCGATCTCGAAGCTGTTTGCGAACAACACCGAGATCACGCTCGACGCGAAATTGGTGTAAGCGCAGGACTGGTTTAAGCGCGGACCGGATCGAGAGGCCGGGGCGAACCGCCCCGGCCTCAACTCGTTGAGTACGCGGGCGGAATTTGACACCAGTTGCCGCATTTGCGAGACTCAGAGTTGCTGCCTGCTCAGGCGCGACCCGTTTGAGCGCTCTCTCGTGCCGAAGTGGCGGAATTGGCAGACGCGCGTGGTTCAGGTCCACGTACTCGCAAGGGTGTGGGGGTTCGAGTCCCTTCTTCGGCACCATATGACGCTAAGTTATTTTTAAGTGAGCCGCCTCCGGGTGGCTCTAGTCGTTTAGCTGGGTTTTTGGTTAAGTCAGCGGCTGCAAATCCTCAAAAACTTCGTTGCTGGTTCTCAATGCGTCGCATTGCCAATTGGGGATCGCCTTGTTGATTGCCAGGATGAGTTCCTTTGGAGTTAGCATGGACAATGCGAAGGACCAAGGAATAAGAGCGTGACCTGGAGTCGACGGTCGAGGTGGGCGCAGTGGGCATGAATAAATTGCAGCCGAATGCACGCGCCGCGTTGGATGGAATTGTGCGGGACGGGATGTTGCTCGCGATCGGCGGGTTCGGCCTGTGCGGCATCCCCGAGGCATTGATATTCGCGTTGCGTGATACGGGGGTGCGCGACCTGACCATTGCGAGCAACAATGCAGGCGTGGATGGATGGGGGCTGGGGTTGTTGCTCGAACGCCATCAAGTGAAAAAGATGATTTCAAGCTATGTCGGCGAGAACGTCGAGTTCGAGCGCCAATTTCTGGCGGGCGAGTTGGAAGTCGAGTTCTGCCCGCAAGGAACGCTCGCGGAGCGCATGCGCGCGGGAGGCGCCGGAATTCCTGGCTTCTACACGCGAACCGGGGTGGGCACCTTGGTTGCCGAGGGCAAAGAGCATAAAGAGTTCAACGGAATCACGTACATTTTGGAACGAGGGATCCAGGCCGATGTGGCGCTGGTGAAAGCCTGGAAAGCCGACCTGCACGGCAATCTCGTCTATCGCCGCACCGCGCGCAACTTCAATCCCCAGGCGGCCACGTGCGGCAAGATTACTGTGGCCGAGGCAGAGATGATTGTCGAGCCGGGCGAACTCGATCCGGATGAGATTCACACGCCGGGTATTTTTGTTCACCGGCTGGTGCACAACCCCAATCCGGAAAAGCGCATTGAGAAATTGACGACGCGCGAGGGATAAGCCAGTGGCATGGACTCGTGAACAGATGGCCGCGCGTGCCGCGAGAGAGCTCGAAGATGGTTTCTATGTCAACCTCGGGATCGGGATTCCCACTCTCGTCGCCAACCACATTCCCGCGGGAATGATTGTGACCTTGCAGTCGGAAAATGGGCTGCTGGGCATGGGACCGTTTCCACGCGCATCGGAAGTTGACGCCGATGTGATCAACGCGGGCAAGGAGACTGTGACCTTTGTTCCCGGCGCGGCGACATTTTCAAGCGCCGACTCGTTTGCCATGATTCGCGGCGGGCACATCGACCTTGCGATTTTGGGGGCGATGCAGGTGTCAGAGCGCGGCGACCTGGCGAATTGGATGATTCCCGGGAAACGCGTGAAAGGCATGGGCGGCGCGATGGATCTGGTCTCCGGAGTGCGGCGCGTGATTGTGCTGATGGAGCACAATACCCCGGATGGAAGCGCCAAGCTGTTGCGCAACTGCACATTGCCATTGACGGGAACCGGCGTGGTCGAACGCGTGATTACCGACCTCTGCGTACTCGATGTCACGGCTTCGGGGTTTGAAGTGATCGAATTGGCCGCTGGTGTCGCGCGCGAGGAGATTCAAAGGCGAACCGAGGCGACCGTGCGCTTCAGTGGCGCGGCTTAGCTCACGATCCGTTGCCCCACATCGGCTTTCGCTTTTCGAGAAACGCGGTGATGCCTTCTCGAAAATCTGTCGTCTCGCGAGATCGCGCGTTGGCCTCGAGCGCTTGGGCAATCGCCGCGTCGAGCCGCGTTCTGTTTTGCTGCGCAAGGAGCGATTTGGTCGCTTTGAGCGATTGCGGGCTATTTGCGATCAGCGAATCAGCCAGCGCTTGCACGCGCTCTAAGAGTTTCTCCGGCGCCACAATTTCGTTGACCAGCCCCAGGCGATGGGCCTCTTCCGCGTCGCAGAGCCGGCCGGTAAGCACTAGATCGCGGCTTCGTTTGTCTCCAATCTGAAGGGCAAGAAAAGCGGATACCAGCGCGGGCACAAAGCCGATCCGCACCTCAGTGAAACCAAATTTTGCCGCCGGTGTTGCCAGCGTGAAGTCGCAGATGATGGCCAATCCCGCTCCTCCGGCGATGGCTGCGCCATTGACCGCAGCGATGGTCGGGATGGGCAATTCGTAGAGTGCAAGAAAGAGGCGGGCGATGCGTTCGGCATCCGCGCGGTGATCGGTTGCGCTCTTGTCTTGCATAGCTTGCAGCGCCGATAGATCCAGGCCGGAGCAGAACGCCTCGCCGGCGCCGGCCAACACGAGCACGCGACAACTGCTTGCGGCTGCGTCTTCGAACGCGGCAATCAGCTCCATCTGCATCTCGGGCGTCATCGCATTGCGGCGGTCGGGACGGTTGAGCGTAATCGTCCGCACCGACGCGCTCTCCGCAATGACAATCGTCTTGAAGTTCAATCAATCCTCCCTCGCCCAAGTCTACGTCGGAGCCAGCCCATGTTGCTCTCAAGCTTCGCTAGCAGTCACGCCGGATTCCCGCAGTTGGCGGCGATCTCTGCGCTGAGCCGGAGCAAGCCACTCAGAGGACCCAGCTTCGGAAGCGACGCGCCGCACTCCGTTAACACCGCGATCAATGTTTCTGTGGGCAGGTTCCCTACCAGCGCATCCTGCGCGAACGGGCATCCGCCGAGCCCCCCAATGGCGGCGTCAAACCGCCTGCAACCCGCATCGTATGCAACGCGAATGCGGGCAGCAGCCTGGTCCCTTTTTGCGTGAAGATGGGCCCCCAACTCGATGCCGCCACATGCCTCGAGTGCCGCTGCAATTGTATCGGCGATTTGCGTGGGCGATGCGAGCCCGACCGTATCAGCGACGGAGATGGTGCGCACGCCGAGCGCGATTAGTTCTTGGCATCCCTCGACAACAGTCGCGATGCCCCATGTTTCTCCGTACGGATTTCCGAAGGCCATGGAGATATAGGCGATCGCGTCTAATCCCGCTTCCTTAGCGAGCGCGATGACGGCTTTCAACTCGTGGAGCGATTCTTGCGGCGTTTGATTTTGATTGCGGCGAAGAAACTCGGCGGAGAGTGAAAAAGGGAAGCCAAGTGTGCCGACCGATCCGGTGCGAATTGCCCGTTCCGCGCCTTTGCGGTTCACCACGATCCCGATGATCTCAACGTCATCGGGAGGGCTCAGCATTTCAAGCACGCGCTCGGAGTCCGCCATTTGCGGAACGGCCGCGGGCGAGACGAAGCTGACCGCGTCAATGTGCTTGAAGCCCGCTGCCATCAGATCGCGAAGATAAGCGGCTTTGGTATCGGAAGGGATAGGCGCTGGCAGACCCTGCCAGGCGTCGCGCGGGCACTCGATGATTTTGACCAAATCTTCCATTTGCTCTTTCAGCCTATCAATCGATTCCACATCGCCACGCTTCTGCCTGGCTTGCACGCCAACCGGCGCCGAGGGCGCGTCCGCCCGTGACTGCCAGTTACCCGCGCGACGGATACACCTTGAGTATCTCCCTGGCAATCACCATACGCTGAATCTCGCTGGTGCCTTCGCCGATAGTGCACAACTTGACGTCCCGGTAGAACTTCTCCACGGGGTAATCTTTGATGAAGCCGTAGCCGCCAAACAATTGCACGGCCTCATCGCAAATGCGCACAGCCACTTCGCTCGCGAACAACTTCGCCATGGACGACTCGCGCGTTACTTTGCGGCCGGCGTCTTTGAGTACCGCGGCACGTTGCGTCAACAGGCGCGCCGCATCCAACTCCGTCGCCATATCCGCCAGCTTCCATTGAATGCCCTGGAACTCGGCGATGGCCTTGCCGAACTGGCGGCGCTCCTTTACGTACTTTAACGCCGCATCCAGCGCGCCGCGACCAATGCCAAGCGCCAAAGCCGCAATCGAAATTCTGCCGCCGTCAAGCACGCGCATGGCGTCGATGAATCCCTCGCCTTCCGCGCCGAGCAGGTTCTCCTCAGGAATTTCGCAGTCTGCGAAGATCAGCTCACTGGTGTCGCTGGCGCGCAGCCCCAGCTTGTTTTCCTTCTTGCCGGGCCGAAAGCCCTTTGTTCCCTTTTCCACGATGAACGCGGACAATCCATGGGTTCCCTTGCTTTTGTCGGTCACGGCGATCACCACCGCGAGATCGGCATAGCGCCCATTGGTGATGAACGTCTTGTTGCCGTTCAGAATGTAGCGATCGCCTTTCTTCACCGCCGTGGTGCGCGCGCTGCTGGCATCCGAGCCGGAACCGGGCTCGGTGAGCGCCCACGCCGCGAGATATTCGCCGCTCGCCAGTCGCGGAACATATTTTCTCTTCTGCGCTTCAGTCCCGGCCAGAAAGATATGATTCTCCCCCAGGGAATTGTGCGCCGCCAAAGTGAGTCCGACCGAGCCGTCCACTGCCGAGATTTCTTCGATTGCGAGAACGTAGTCCACGTAGCCCAGCGCCGCGCCGCCATACTCGGCTGGGACGATCACGCCCAGCAGACCCATCTTGCCCAGCATCTTTACCGTGGCGAGAGGAAATTCGCTGGCCTCGTCCCATGCCGCCACGTGGGGCGCAATCTCGCGCGCTGCAAATTCGCGGATCTCGCGGCGTAAGTGTTCCTGCTGTTCGGTAAGTACAAACGGATACAAAGTTTCGACTGGTTCCAACTCAACTTGCATACTCAGGCTCCTTCGCGGGGGTTTCGAATGCCCAGTTCTCTTGCTTCGCGGTTTGATGCTGCTATTTCCGGTTCAGGCGGCGCAATGCCGCGCGAAAAACATTCTCAGGTTTGCAGGACGCCTGGATTGAATTTGGGAAGATCGGGATTCAGCGCGCACGCCTCCAGCGCCTGGATCAACACGCCTCGGGTTCGGGCTGGGTCGATGATTGCGTCAATCCAAAGCCGCGCCGCTCCGTAGCGTGGATCAGCCTGCGCGTCGTACGTGGCACGGATGTCGTCGACGATCGCAGTCTTCTCTGCTTCCGTAAGCGTCTTGCCGTCCCGCTCCAATTGCCGGGCGCGCACCTCAGCCAGCGTTGCCGCAGCGGAGGCGCCACTCATCACCGCGTAGCGCGCCGTGGGCCACGCAAAGAGAAAACGCGGATCGTAGGCCTTGCCGCACATTGCGTAATGTCCGGCGCCAAAACTGCCGCCCACGATCACGGTAATCTTCGGGACCACGCTGGTGCTGACCGCCGAAACCATCTTGGCGCCGGCGCGAATGATTCCCGACCACTCCGCTTCCTTGCCCACCATGAATCCGTTGACATCGTGCAGAAAAATGAGCGGGACAAGATTCTGATTGCAATCCATGATGAAGCGCGCGGCCTTCTGCGCGCCCTCGGTGTAGATGACGCCGCCGACTTCCATCTGCGTCATGCCCGCCGCGGGGCCCATGGACACGGTCTGGTTCTGGTTAATTTTCTGGTTGCCTACGATGCCTACGGCGCGCCCGCCGATCCATGCATAGCCGCAAAGCACCGTGCGGCCAAACTCCGCTTTGTACTCGTCAAATTCGCTGCGGTCCGCGAGACGCGCAATCACCTCGCGCATGTCGTAGACATTACTTGCGCCAGGTTCTGGACTCAGCAACCCATACACATCCTCGGCGGCAAACTTCGGCGCGTCGCGCACCGCGTCGAATTCGCGATGTCGAAAAATCTCTGGAGCAGGCGGCCGTTCGCCCATCTTCGCCACCAGCGAGCGCAGCCGCGCCAGGCAGAGTTGATCGTTCGGCTCTTTGAAGTCGACAGTTCCGGAAATTGCCGCGTGCATCGCCGCGCCGCCCAGTTCTTCAGGGCCCGTCTTCTGCCCGATGGCGGCTTGCACCAGCGACGGCCCAGCGAGAAACAATCCGGACCCCTCGGTCATCAACACGGTATCGGTCATCACCGGCAGATAGGCCCCGCCGGCGACGCACATGCCCATGATGGCCGTGATCTGCGGAATTCCCAGCGAACTCATCACCGCATTGTTGCGGAAGATGCGCCCGAAATCGTCGGTATCGGGAAACACATCCTCCTGCAAGGGCAGAAACACGCCCGACGAGTCCACCAGGTAGATGGTGGGAATGCGATTGTTCATGGCGATGGTCTGCGCGCGCAGCACTTTTTTCGCGGTCATGGGAAAGAAGGCGCCGGCCTTTACCGTGGCGTCGTTGGCCACAATCATGCAGAGACGCCCACTTACTTTTCCCAACCCCGTTACGACGCCCGCGCCGGGCGCGCCGCCGTATTCCGCATACATTCCATGCGCCGCCCACAGGCCCAACTCCAGGAACTCCGAGCCTTCATCGAGCAGGAGATGGAGCCGCTCTCTCGCCGTCATTCTTCCTTTGCTGTGCTGCGCTTCCACCGCCTTCGGCCCACCCCCCAGCCGTATCGCATCTTCTTGAACGCGCAGAGTAGCCAGCAGCGCCAGCAACGCTTTGCGATTGGCCACTGCTCGTGCTGACGTGAAGTCCGCCGTTGCATGCAATTTGTTTTCGACTTTCAATTCTTCGGTCAACTATTCTCCTGTGGGGTGCGAGAGGTCTCCGGAAGGTGAGAGCTGTCCGTTCCTCTTACTCATAGACTGCACCTGAAATGGTTCCGCTGCATAGGCCGAATCCGATCCTCGGCAATCCCGGCCTTTGCGCATAGGCGCGCAGCGTCACCCGGTCGCCATCCTCCAGCCAGGTCCGCACTTCTCCGCTGGGCAAATGGATGGGCTCCGCGTTGTGCCTTTTTTCCAGCAGGCAGCCTTCAGAACCTGCGTCGGGGCCGGAGACGGTGCCCGTGGCCAACAGGTCGCCGGGGCGTAGACTGCAGCCATTGCTGGTGTGGTGGACAACTAACTGCGCGATGGTCCAGTAGAGGTTGTGAAGATTGCTCCGGCTTAAGAGCATGGGAGCCGTGCCTGCCTCGCGCATGCGGCGCGAATCAAGAGATGCCTCCAGCCAAAGGTCGATACCGGCAAGGTCGGGACGGCCCCGCTCTGCATTGGGAGAACGCAGGTAGGCGAGCGGCGCGGGATCGCCAGATGCGCGTTCACGAGCGGGAACACGGTAGGGCGCGAGCGCTTCGAGAGGAACGATCCATGGAGAGATCGTGGTGGCGAAGCTCTTTGCCAGGAAGGGCCCCAGCGGCTGATACTCCCACGACTGGATGTCGCGCGCTGACCAATCGTTGACAAGGCACAGGCCGAAGATATGTTTCTCGGCTTGATCGATCGGGATCGGCTGCCCAAGCGGATTGCCCGGACCTACAAAGATGCCCACTTCCAATTCGTAATCGAGCGTTCGCGTTGGCCCGAAGACTGGCTCGCTCTCGGTTGGCTTTGACTGTCCACACGGTCTGCGGATCTCGATTCCACTGGCCACGATGGAGGATGCGCGACCGTGATAGCCGATGGGAATGTACTTGTAGTTGGGTAGCAGAGGATTGTCGGGGCGAAACAGCTTGCCCACGCGCGTGGCGTGATCGATGGAGGCGTAAAAATCCGTGTAGTCGCCAATCTCCGCGGGAAGCTGCATCTCCGCATCGTCGATAGGGAACAGGAGCGGCCTCACGCGGTCCTGCGTTTCAGGGCCGGCCTTTTCTGCGTCAAGCAACGATATGAGGCAGCGGCGCAGAGCGGACCACGCAGCGGTCCCGAGAGCCATGAGGGGACTGAGATGCTTTGCACGGCAAGCTTCTACGGTTTCCTCGGATAGTCCGACCAGTAGTCCGTGTTCTGCGCAAGCATGCAGATCGAGAATTCGATCGCCGATGGCGACGCCAATGTGGAATCCGCTCGCGGAACGGAAGACTCCGTAAGGCAGGTTCTGGATCGGAAAATCGGAGCCGGGATCATTCGCCGATGCGAGCCAGCATTTCAGCCCCATTCCCGCTCCTTCCAAACGATCATGCTCATACCCTGGCCGGTTCCCCAACACTTTCAATGCGGCGATCGGGCGCGACGAAGCGCTTCTTCAATCCCTGCCAGCATTCAAAATACTCGTGTTGCAGAATTCTGGCTTGCATAGCGAACTCCGTGGGGCGCACGGCTAACTGGGTCTCGAACATGAAGGCCAGGGTGCCTGAGAGGTATTGAGGCTCAAGTCGGTCCGTGCTGGCGCGCTCGAAGGTCTCGGCATCGGGACCGTGGCCCGCTGTGCAATTGTGCATGCTGGCGCCGCCGGGGACAAATCCTTCAGTCTTGGCATCGTAGGCGCCAAAGACGAGGCCCATGAATTCGCTCATCAAATTACGGTGAAACCAGGGCGGTCGGAAGGTGTGCTGGGCGACGATCCAGCGCGGAGGAAAAATCGCGAAGTCGCAGTTGGCGGTGCCGGGAATGGCGGACGGCGCAGTAAGAACCGTGTAGATGGAAGGATCGGGATGGTCAAAGGAAACGGTGTTGATGCAATTAAAGAGCGAGAGGTCGTATTTGTACGGCGCATAATTGCCGTGCCACGCGACGACATCGAGGGGCGAATGATCGATGGCCGCTTGCCACAGGCGGCCGAGGAATTTGGCGACGATGTGAAACTCGCCGTCGCGATCTTCGTACGCGGCGGTGGGTGCTTTGAAGTCGCGCGGATTGGCCAATCCGTTGGCGCCGATGGGGCCGAGTTCGGGCAGGCGGAAGGTTTGCCCGTAGTTCTCGCAGATGTAGCCGCGGGCCTGGTTTTCGAGCAGTTCGACGCTGAACTTGACGCCGCGCGGGATGACGCAGATTTCACCGGGCGCAACCTCGATGATGCCTAGCTCTGTGTGGAGGTTGAGAGCTCCCATCTGCGGAACGATCAACATTTCTCCATCGGCGTTTGAGAAGAAGCGGTCGCGCATGGAGGCGTTGGCGGCGTAGAGGTGAATGGCGACGCCTATGTGCATCGCGGGATCGCCATTGCCGCCGAGGGTGACGATGCCGTCAATGAAATCTGTTTTTTGCTCAGGAAGCGGCAGCGGATCCCAGCGCAGCTGATTCGGCGTGGTCGGCGTTTCGGTGAATGGCCCGCTGCGGATCAGGCCCACGGGAATTTCTTCAAAGGGCCGGTGCGTGACCGAGGGACGAATGCGATAGGTCCAGGTGCGGCGATTGGTGGCGCGCGGAGCCGTAAACGGCGTACCGCTGAACTGCTCGGTGTAAAGGCCGAGGGGATGGTTCTGCGGCGCGTTCTGGCCAACGGGCAGCGCGCCAGGAACCGCCTCCGTGGCAAACTCATTTGCAAATCCAGTTAAATACCGAATCTCGTCTGTCATTCTGTTCCTCTCACAGGCTGCCGCTTGCGGCGCGCCGCTCCGCCTCGTGCATGGCTTCGTAAATCTGGTCGAAACTGCTGACGGCGAACAGCAACTTGTGCAACTCGTCGACTTTCACTTTTGTCGCAAGCACTTCGTCGAGTGAGAAGCGGTGAATCGCACAATTTCCGTCGGTTACGTTTTTGCACTCGGCGTGCGAACTGATCAATCCGCTGCCGTAAACCTTCATCTCTCCGCGCTGCAAGATCACACCGAACTCGACTGTGTACCAGAAAAGACGGCCCAATTTCTCAAGAACCGCTGCGCCAGAGATGGATGCGCAGACGCGGCCGTAGTGCTCAAGGAAATCCGCGAACACCTTGTGAGAGTGCATGGGCACGTGGCCAAAAACATCGTGAAAGATGTCGGGCTCGGGCGTGTATTCGAGCGACTCGCGGCTGCGCAGCCACGTTGTGGTGGGAAAGTTACGGCTCGCAAGCATCTCAAAGAAGGCCGGCGCGGGCAAAAATCCGCTCACCGGTGTTGAACTCCAGCCGGTTCTGGGCGCAAGGCGGGCGCTAATCGATTCGAGATTCGGCAAACGGTCTGCCTGGAGTCCGATGATCTCGAAGCCATCGAGATACTCGCGCGCCGCGTGCTTTTCAAGCTCGGGCAGTACGCGTCCAACCAGTTCCGCCCACACCGCATGTTGCTCAGTGGTGTAAGCGGCGTAGTCCTGACGGATGATGTAGGGTGCAGCGGCTGAAAGCACTTCGGTGTTCATGGCTTGCCTCCGGCTACAGATTGCCGCGTTCCCGCTGCTCGCGCTCAATGGCCTCAAAGAGCGCCTTGAAGTTTCCCTTGCCGAAGCTGCGGCTGCCTTTGCGCTGGATGATCTCAAAGAACAGCGTGGGACGGTCTTCGACGGGCCGCGTGAAGATCTGCAGCATGTAGCCTTCGTCATCGCGGTCTGCCAGAATACCCAGGTCTTCCAACTCATCCACGGGTTCGTCAATCTTGCCCACGCGGCCTTGAAGCTCGGTGTAGTACGTGTGCGGCACGCGCAGGAATTCGATGCCCTGCTCGCGGAGCTTGTTCACCGTGTGCAGAATGTCATCGGTGGCCAGGGCAATGTGCTGTACGCCGGGGCCGGGATAAAAATCGAGATACTCCTCGACCTGCGATTTCTTTTTGCCCTCGGCTGGCTCGTTGATAGGGAATTTCACATAGCCGTTGCCGTTGGCCATCACCTTTGACATGAGCGCGGAGTAGTCGGTGGAGATGTCTTTGTCGTCGAAGTGCTGATAGAGCGAAAACCCCATGACGTTGGCATAGAAGTCGACCCACTGGTTCATCTCGTTCCAGCCGACGTTGCCAACCATGTGATCGACGTGGAGAAGGCCGACCGGGCGCGCCACCGGATCACTGGCGACGGTGCGAAAGCCGGGAAGGAACGGTCCAAGGTAGCCGCTGCGCTCGACAAAGGTGTGGATCGTGTCGCCGTAGGTGCGAATGCTCGCGAGAACGGCCGTGCCTTGCTCGTCGGAGACGATGTGGGGCTCTTCCACGCTGACGGCGCCACGACTGGTGGTTTCATACCAAGCCTGGCGTGCGTCATCCACCCACAGAGCAATGACGCGGACGCCGTCTCCGTGGAGTTGAATGTGCTGGGCGATGGGATGCTGGCTGCGCAGGGGTGTGGTGAGCACGAAACGAATTTTTCCCTGCTGCACAACGTACGAGGCGCGATCGCGCAGACCAGTTTCAGGACCTGCGTAGGCGACCAGGCGCATGCCGAAGGCGGTCCGGTAGAAATACGCCGCCTGGCGCGCGTTGCCCACGTAGAACTCCACGTGGTCGGTCCCTTTGAGGGGAAGAAAATCGATGCCCCCAGATAGCGGGGCCGTAGGCAGAGTCAGGACTTGCGGGGAAGCTGAACGGGGGAATGCGTTCATTGCCACCTTCTTCGACTTCTTGGATGCAGAGCGCGCCAAAAAGGGCCGCGTGCTCCTTCCATGGCCTAGCATAGGCCTGCACACAAAGTCAGAAAATGGCGATTGTATTGAAGAAAGGCTGGAACTGCTTAACAGGGTTAAGCATAATAGAGTTGTTACTTAAGGATTGCAGGCACATGCCGCACAGGACCGTTCCCACCACTTTCGAGCTCGATGCTATTGCGTGGAAGATCCTCGAAGCCCTGCAACAGAATGCGCGACAGTCGTTTGCGGAGATTGGCAGGCAGATTGGTCTCTCCACACCAGCGGTCGCCGAGCGCGTTCACCGGCTTGAAGAAGCCGGGGTCATCACCGGCTACCATGTTGCGTTGGACATCGCAAAGTTGGGCGTTCCCATCCGCGTCCTGGTGCGCCTCACGATCCCCGGCGGCGATTTGCAGATCACCCGCTCGGTGGCTGCGATCAAAGAGCTGAACGAGATCAGCCGATGCTACCGCATCACTGGCGATGAATCCTTTGTGATCGAGGCCAATGTCGTCTCCATCCGCCATTTGGAAGCCCTCATCGACAAGCTGTCGGCGCTCGGAGCCACATCGACCTCGACGGTGCTTTCTTCGCCGGTGCAACGGCGGGAATATCGAGCCAAACAGATTGAGGCCTTCGGCAGGTTCCTCTAGAGCCTAGTTGGATCCAGAGGAACCTGCGGAGGTTTCAAGGGCGAGGGGGCTTGGTTTTGCTTTAGTGGTGTCCGCCGCCGTGGCCGCCTCCGGCGTGGCCACCTCCGGAGAATCCGGGAGAGTGTTCGTGGCCGCCATCGTGGTTGGCGGTGCCCATGTGGCCGTTTCCATCCCGCGCCTCGTTGGCGCGGAAACCGTTGAAGGGCCGCTCGCCACGCCCGGGCAGCGGCCCGTGATATCCGTTACGCGGATCATAGCGATTGTCCACGTGGCCATAGAAGCCGCGGTGTCCGTGGAACCAGGGTCCGGCACCGATGAAGATGCCGTTCAAGAACCAGTCGGGCCCGTAGTAGCCATAGGGCGCGCAATCATAAGGCGCGTAATCGAAGTACCCGTAGGGACAGTAGGGCTCGGGACCAATGTTGACGCCGACACCGATCTGGGCCGGCGCGTGGGCGCAGCTTGCGCCAAAGAGGCATAGCAAACTGAGCAATACAAGGGATTTGACGAGACGCATCCTTCACCTCCGCAACATCTGCTTGCAATGATCAATAGATGCAGATTTCGCGGCAAAGGCGGCGTGGGGAAGCGGCAATTTTTGGGGTGTGCGATCCCACCCTAAACATGGAAAGCGCGTTCGGGATGGGGCAACCTTTTCGTGCTGACTTGAGACGGTGCGCTGAGGGGTGTGCTTTCCCACATCTCAAAATCGAGATGTGGGGCACCCCTTGTTCGCGCGAGGTTGAGGCGACGTGTTGAGGCTCGTGCTATCCCACCCTAAACGCACAGAACGCGTTTAGGATGGGGCACGGAGATTTGCAGTACGGCATTCAGAGAGCCGCTCTAATGAAAGCGGGTGAGGCCGGGCGGAATCAGGAGCGCGGCGCACAGGTGGATTCGCGCAGCACAAACCGCGTTTTGTACTCGAAGTTGGTTTTCTTGGGCGTGTGCTGGATTTCCTCGACGAGCGCGCGGAAGGCCAGGCTGGCGAGCTCGCGAGGAGAAAACTGGATGGAGGAGAGCGGCGGCTGCGTGTACTGGCAGATGGTGAGGTCGTCGAAGCCGATGAGCGCAATGTCTTTTCCGGCCTGCAAGCCGCGCGCAGCCAGGGTCTTCAAGGCGCCTACAGCGGCCACATCGTTGCAACACAATACGGCGGTGGGCGGCTTGGGAAGGCTGAGCAAAAAGCCCATACCCTGTGCGCCGCCATCCCAGGTGTGATCGCACTCGGCCACCAGATCCTTATCGAATGCGTAACCGGCAGCCTTCATGGCCTTGCGTAGCGCGTCCAGGCGGGAGTGCATGCTGCTCCAGCGCAGGCGCCCGCTGAGATAACCGATGCGCTGATGTCCGAAGTCGACGAGATGCTTGATGGCGTCTTTGAAGCCGGGAACATAGTTGATGCGGACATTGCGTACGCCAGGCAGATCGTGGTCCGCGCCGGCATAGACGACGGGCACGTCGATTTGCGCATTGGCCAACTGCTCTTCCATGCCGAAGGTGAGGGCGGCGATGCCTTCGACCTGTCGCTCCTGCATGCGCGTGGCGCAGACGGCGATGTGCTCGGGACGGGTTTCAGTATCAGCAAAGCTGACGAGGACTTCGTAGCCCTGCTCGACAGCGGCGCGCTCAAAGTAGAGCATGACCTCAGAGAAAAATGGATTGCCTCCGCTCAACTCAGAGACGATGAGGCCGACGGTGTGACTGCGGCCGCGTGCCAGAGCACGCGCCTGGAAGTTTGGCCGGTAGCCGACTTCCTGAATGATGGCCTGCACACGGCGGACCAGCTTAGGGTCAACGGAATCAACTTGATTGATGACGCGGGAAACGGTGGAGTGAGAAACACGAGCGCGCTTGGCAATCTCTCTGATATTCATGCACTTCCCCATACCGGACGGCCGCCGCGGAGCGTCTTTTTAGAAACCGGTCACTCGCACGGCTTGCGGTTCGACTCCGAGTATATCAGCAGATTGCAGCCAGGTCAGTGCCGGGGTCCTTGAGCAAGTTGGAGCGGGAATGTCAACGGTGGTCTGGATTGGGGCTGCTGCCTCAGGGGCGGCGCGGGCGAAACTTGAGCACGTAGAAGCTTCCGATGAGCAGGAGGAGAATGCCGCCCCAGAGCCCAGGGTGATACTGCGCGAGAATCGCCTGCGAGGGCTGCGACCAGTCGACGATGGAAGTGATGAGAATGATGACTCCGTAGATGGTGAGCAGCAATCCGATGAAAAACCAAACGGGCAACATGTGACGACGTTCGCGCATTGTCAAACTCCTTTTCGCGGAAGGTTATTTTGCCGCAGCTGCGGCAAGGCCGATGACAGTTGTGAAACTCACCCACCAGGAATCGCCGCTTTGCGCAATCTTGAATTCCGATGGCTTTGCATCCGAAGGGTGCTTACCGTTCACGAGCACGTCGGTCACCACTGGCTGCTTTGCGAACGGCCCGAGGCGCAGGGAAACCGGGCCCAACGGACGGTCTGCTGCAATCTCCAACGTCATGCGATCACCGCTACGGCGCAGGTCGTAGTGCAGCCACGCGGTCTCTCTGTTTCCATTGTGCTCCACGAGCGCAGGATATTTGGAGACGGCAATTTCGCCCCAGCCGTAAGGCAAACGCGGCATGATGCGCAGGCGCTCGGGCTGGTTGTCGTCGACGCCAATGATGAGCCGGAAGATCTTGACGATCTCCGCTTCCTGGACTCCGTTGCCCTGATCGCCGGTGCGGAAGATGCAGCGGCCGTCGGGCGTGACCTGCACGCCCTCAGGCACGACGAAGGAGTGAATTTCGGCGTCGTAGGTTTCGCGGGCGGTCCAGTTGAGCATGGGGGTGACGTCTTTCATCCGGTCGAGGAGCAACGCTGCCTGGGTGACGAAGCCCTGGCCGTACCCCATGGCCCAGCCATAAAAACCGAAGGGGCGATAGGTGTCAATCAAGCGCTGATAGGCGGCTTCATTTACGGGCCGCCACGCCGGATCATCGTCCTGCGGAGCGAAGCCGCGGTAATCTGCGAGGAAGATAAGCGGACCGAGCACAGTACTTTGATTGGGCCAGCCTGCGTAATCGAGCGTCCATACGCGGCCGTACTTGGGGTCGGTGATGGCGTAGTGCGCGGAAATTGCCGTGCGCATTTTTGCGGCGCGATCGCGCCACAATGCAGCGGATTGGGTTTCTCCGATGGAATTGGCCATTTGCGCGAGGGCTTCGAGAGCGGTCATGCAAGCGGCATCGGGATAGACGGAGTAGCCTTTGCCAGCGGCCGACTCGCCCGTGGTGTAGAGCACGCCATCCTTTGCCCCGGTGACTTCTGCATGATCGAATTGCCAAGGAATCCAATCGCCGGCGGCTTTCACATCGGGCCAACGCGCACGAAGCCATGTGTCGCGATTGGGAACGCGTTGCCAGAGCTTGTAGATGAAGAGTGCAATCAGACCGTGGCCGTCATTCTCAAACGGTTGCGCGAAGTCCGGACGGTTGATGACGCGGTTCCAGTGCGGCGGAAGCTGCACGCCCTTGTAGTTCAGCGAGGGATTCTGCGACCAGCTGCGCGCGGAACGGAAAGCGAAGTCCGCGGTGGGCGTGGTTTTGGAGAGGAAGCCGAGTTCGGTGAGCTCCTGTAGGCTACGGCCGAGGTCGCGCGACCATGCATCGCCGTAGTAGACGCCGACGTTTTTGCGGAAGGTGCCGAATTCGCCGCCCGCGGAGCGCGGATCGCCGGACCAGGCCAGGGCGTTGCGCGTGGACGTGTGGTAAGTACCATCGGCGTCGATCTTGTCGAGCATGTCCTGGACGTTGGCGTAAAACGCATTCTGCAACGCGGCGGCGTAGTTATTGCCTTTGAAGATGACACGCGGGCCGGAATACGCGGCGGGGATTTCGGCTGTGATGGGCGGCTTGAAATCCGCGTCGGTGGAATAGAAGGCGTCGCTGAGGGCGCGGAGACGCGCTTTGGAGACCGCCTCGTCTGTACCGGAGGGGCGGAGCGGTTTTTCGTCGATGAATTTGCGGAATTCGGGAGTGAGGTCGCCGGCGTCTATGGGCAGCGATCCGGGAATTCTCGCGTCGGGCGCGACCTCTACCGTGATGCCGGCAATGGCGACGGATCCGTGCTTTTTCGGCGAGTTGGTGATTTCAATGCTGGCGAGCGGGATGCCTTTGGGAGCGATGACGGCCACGTAGTTGCCATCGTCTACCGGCGCGGCGGGGAAGAGGCGCATGGACTGCCGGAAGGCTTTAAGCAAATGCGCGTCGGTGGGAAACGGCTCGCGCGTTTGATAGAATGGCAGACCCCACCAGACGCTTTCACCGAGGATGAGCGGGTAATCCTGCGTGGATCCGTCGGCGTAATGCAAGCGAATGGTGCCCAGGTTGTCGCCAACGATGTAACGCGAAGCGTAGGTGAGGGGACTGGACCATGCCGAGGGCCGCTGGGTCTCAATCAAGCCGAGGAGGAAGATGTTTTTGACAGTTACGCCGACGCCGGCCTGAATGACATCTTTGGTCGCGGGATGCGAGGGGATCGAAAGGAAGGGAACGCCGTAACGGTAGAGCATTTGTCCGGTTACGGCATCGTTCTGCGCGATGTGCAGGGCGAGAAAGCGATCGGGAGGGGGCGCAGGCGCGTGATCTGTTTTGGCAAATCCGTGGGCCGAGCCGGCAAGTAAGACAAAAAATGCAGCGCTCAGGGCGCGAGTGACGAGAGGGCTTCGATTCTTCATTGTGATTCCTACCAGAACATCCATTGCAGGATGCCGAAGAAGATGGCGACGCCGCCGGCCCAGAAAAGCGGAGTCTTCCAGAAGGGCAGATGCTCGTTCTTGGGGAACATGGTTGCGCCCCAGGTGAGTCCAGACAATTGCTCTTCGGTTTTTGGCTTGGTGAACAGGCTGACGACGACGGTGACGAAAACACAAATGAGCAGCGACCAAAGCGCGCGATAGACGTTCTCGGCCATGTCTTTGGCATCGGGCGAGAGCGCCACGTAGCGGATCCATGAGGGGTGGATCTTGACGGCGATATACATGGCCACCGAAGATCCGGTGCCGGCGAGGAGGCCCCAGAAGCCGCCTTTCGGCGTGGCGCGTTTCCAGATCATGCCGATCAGCACGGTGCCGAAGAGCGGCGAGATGAAGAAGCCGACCAGCGCCTGCATGTAGTCCATGATGCTTTTGAAATTTGTGACGAAGTAGGCGGTGCCGATGGAAAGAAAGACGCCGATGAGAGTGCACCAGCGGCCGATGCGGACGTAGTGCGCGTCGGACATTCCCTTTTTGATATAGGGCTGGTAGATGTCGTAGGTCCACACGGTGGCGAAGGCGCTGACGTTGCCGGCCATGCCCGACATGAAGCCGGCGATGAGCGCAGTAATGCCGAGACCCAGCAGGCCCGGCCCGGCGTAACGCGCCAGCATGAGCGGCAGCACTTCGTTGTAGCTATGCAGTCCGGGCTGCATGGCGCTCTCCGGTACCAGGTGGTAGGGCAGAACCGCGAGACCGAGCAGACCGGGAAGAATCACGATCAAGGGCACAACCATTTTGAAATACGAGGCGATGATGGGGGCCAGTTGCGCGGAGCGCAGATCCTTGGCGGCCATGGCGCGCTGCACGACAAGGAAGTCGGTGGTCCAGTAACCGCAGGCGATGGCGCCGCCGAGGCCAAAGACGATTCCTGTCCAATGCACACCCATGGGGTTGCCGGAGAAAGTGCCGAGCGTGCTCCAGAGATGGACGTAATCGTTGGAGTGCACCTGCTGGAAGATGCGCGCTTTGAGGCCGCCCCAACCGCCGACTTCAATCATGCCGAGGATGGGGATGATGAGCGCTCCAAGCCAGATGAGAAAGAACTGAAGTACTTCGTTAAAAATAGCGGAATACAAACCGCCCAGAGCTACGTAAACGGCCACAGTGAGCGAGGAGACCCAGATGCTGAAATGAATGTTCCATCCCAGCACGACTTTCATGACAATGGCCATGGCGTACATGTTGATGCCTGACATGAGGATGGTCATGAAGGCGAAGGAGATGCCGCTCAAGGCGCGCGCGGATTCGCCGTAGCGCAGTTGCAGATAGCCGGGAACTGAGTGGGTTTTGGAGAGGTAGTAGAAGGGCATCATCACCAGCCCGAGGAAGACCATGGACGGGAAGGCGGCGATCCAGTAGAAGTGCGCGGCGAGAATTCCGTACTGATAGGTAGAGGCAGCCCAGCCCATGAGCTCGATGGCGCCCAGATTGGCGGAGAGGAAACTGAGGCCCGCGACCCATGCGGTCATTTCGCGGCCGGCCATGAAGAAATCGTTGGAGGTGTTCGCGTACCGCTGAAGGTATACGCCGATGCCCAGCACCATGACGAAATAAATGGCGATGATGAGGACATCAGGAAGGGCAAGAGTGACGAGCCTGTTGGGCGATTGCAACAGAAATGCGGCGGCAAGGGTGTACGGGAAAACCATCGAACCTTCCTTCAACTCGGATGAGCGGACCCAGGAATGCAGTGCTTCGCGGGGATGGAGAAACGCGGAGACTTCTTATCGGAGCTGCGTTACTTGACCTCGAAGATCTTCTCCATGCGCACCCATTTTTCGCCGGGGCGGGCATGGGGAAGGCGCTTCTGGAACTTCCACATGAGTTCTTCCCACTTTCGCATTTCGGGGCTGGCGCTGTCAGCAGCCGCTTTGGCGTCGAGGTCGAAGTCGTCGGTGGTTTCAAGGACCATGACCAGGCGGTTGCCCGCGAGATAAATCTCCTGGCTCAGCACACCTTTGGCCCGAATGCGTTCGAGCACCTCGGGCCAGATGTTTTCCTGCCTGTGATAACGCTTGTATTCGGCAATCAGGTCAGGATTGTCGTGCAAATCGAGTGCAAAGCAGTAGGTCTTCATAAGAGTGAACGAGTGAACTAAGTGAAAAAGTGAAAAAAGTGAATGAGTGAAGTGTGGCACCGAGTCCGCGATGCACTTAGTTAGTCGGCTAGTACCAGGTCCTCGCATTCGCGGAAATAGCGGATGCTGGTTTCGACCAAGGCATCCAGTTTAGGTTTGTTGGGTTTTCCGTGCATCGCCGGGTAAGGGTCGCCGCCGGGGCCGAGGGGCTCGAAGGTGACGAAGCGGTCGCCCTGGTTGAAGCCGATGACGTAAAGGGCGCGGATGATCGTCGCAAGGTCCATCGATCCTTCGCCCATGGCGCAGCGGTTACTGTCGGCCATGTGCAGATTCACGAGTTGATCGCCAGCGTCGAGAATGGAGTCGCCAATGTGCCGCTCTTCCGATTGCATGTGGTAAACATCGCCGTTGATGTGACCTATGCCGGGATGATTGACCTGGGCCAGGTAGCGCTTTGCGTCGGCGATGGTATGCACCAGGCTTACTTCGGCGGAACGGATGGGCTCGATGGTGGCCTTGATGCCATGTTTGACGAACAGATCGCCGCGCATGGCGAGCGTCTCAGCCGAGCGCTCAAATTCGACGTCGTCGTAGGCCTTGGGCCGGCCGACGGCGCCCGGCACTACAAGTAGATAGCTGCCGCCCACGGCGCGCGTGAAGGGAACTTCGCGATCGAGATAATCCAGAGCGGCCTGACGGCATACGGCGCGGTTGCACGCCAAATCGTTGTCAGCGGAAAACATGCCGCATACGCCGGAGACCTTGATGCCGTGATCGCCGAGAGTCTTCAGCGTCTCGTCCACTTGGTAGCCGAGGCTTGGACCGTAGTGGTTGCCGTGCAGCTCGATATAAGGAACCTTGGACTTGGCGAGCCGCGCGGCC
The DNA here is from genome assembly GCA_963786565.1 of uncultured Acidobacteriota bacterium. Taxonomy (GTDB): domain Bacteria; phylum Acidobacteriota; class Terriglobia; order Terriglobales; family Acidobacteriaceae; genus Telmatobacter. The sequence goes on from CAWAZR010000004.1 coordinate 424,563, forward strand.
GACTCGGCCAGCGACTCTCTGCCGAATCCCCAGTTGCTCCAGGAAAGTTTGAGCCGCGTTTTGAGCTGGTCAGGCGACTTTTTCTTCAGATCGTGGAAGCGATCCTGAATCTTGCTGTTGCTTTCTTCAAAATGCTGCTGGCGCATGGTTCCGTCCTTCCCGTGGAGAGCCGAGTTTCCCGAGTCTCACAATCGTGACCCCAGGTATCAGGCTCCCGCAGGGGCTAAAGCCCCCAATCATTTCATTGCGTCTTCGGCGCGAATAAACTCGCGCCCTGATACAAAACTAAAGGCTGTAGGAGTTCTTCAGCGGCCTGCTAGAGCCGCGCATGATCTCCCACGGCTGGCATCCTGGCGTGCACATCGGGCCCAAAGTAGCGCAGTGTCACCAGCGGGTCCGTCTTGGAGTGGTTCTCGAATGTCACGCCCGCGACCGCTGCTTCGTGCGAGATGAACACCTCGTCCTGGGTCAACTGCCCGAAACGGATGATCGACGGGCAATCCACATCGAGCTTGCCTATGCGCCCGTGACCCTGGGTGACGATGACGCCGCTGGCGCCGGGGTCGTGAAGGGTGCAGCGCGCTCCCGGCGCGACGGTGAGTTCGCGGGCGCTGAACTTCTGTGCGCCGGCAATGGTTCCGTAAACGATCCAGCGATCGACATAACCCTCGCTGGCGGTATCGGCCACGGGGATCGGCTCTAAATAATGTTGGTTCTTGAAGTCGTCGACGAGGTTGGCCGGGTAGTCGACCAGATCGGCCAGGAAATCGAAGTCCCAGTGCTTGTCTTCGGGAACGTCCTGGGTGAGCAGGCTGCGTGGCACTGGCCGCGCTTCCACCATGGACTGGAACATGGCCAGCACATCGCTGCCCCATTGCGGTTCATAGGTCAGCAGGGAACCCGGCGCATGCAGAATGCGCGGCGGCACGAGCCAGCCTGTGCCGGGCTTGAGCCGGTAGGCCTTTGAGTAGTCCAGAATTCCGTTGTCGCCTGTGTCCCATGCCTCAAGGCAGGCGCGGATCTGCTCACGCGTTGTGCCCGGCTCCAATCCGAAGTATGTATGAGGAAAATTGCCGTCGGTTGCATTCTGCTGCGGAGGAAAATAATAGCCTTCCGGTTTGCCTTGGCGTCCGACGAGTTGGGCCTGCTCGTCGCTTTGATGAAGATGGTGCATGATGGGGCCCATATTGTCGAAGAACTTACTGTAGACGGGCCAGCGATGGTACTTCTCCCAAATCGCCTTGCCTACCAGCCGCGAACCCTCGGCCTCCACCGCTTCCTTTAATGTGAAGCGCTGGCTCTCGGAGACCACGTAGCTGAGGCCCTCATCGGGCGTGCGGTTGTCATTCATGGCCGGCGTGGTGGAAGCGAACCAGCGCTCGTCGATCCCGCCGCGGTGCGCGCCAAAGGCGTACAGATCTCGCGCGTCGAGCTTGAGCCTGCGGCCGGGTTGCGTATAGACCCGCGGCACCCATGTAGGGGCGAGTCTGAGAATGCCTTCGCCGGCCTCAAGAGCCTGCTGCGTCCATTGGGCGGTCGAAACTGCCACTGCGCTCATTGCTTCCTCCGCGCTGGGACCGATAAGACGCCAATGTTCGCCGCAATTGCCGCAACCGGTCTCTTAGTTGTCGCTGTGAGAACATTACTCTGGCTTTGCTCGGGGTGTCAACCGAGCTTTGTCACCTTAGCATGCATCTATATATATTGATGATTCTGTGAAGGTTATGCCGCATTCAATTTCCCGAAACTCCGCAGTTTGGCCGGGACGAGTCCGGGAGGGGAGACTGGTATCTTGCCGATGCGAGAGATTCTCAACCTAACCTTTAGAAAGAACGAGTGCAGGGGGACGCGCACTGACACCGGGGGCTGAAACGTACGAAAGCAGGGCCCAGCGCTAATCCATCACGGCGGATGCAGGCAGGAAATGATCTCGGACATGCAGATCCAAATTGAAAGGGATCAATCAGTTAATGGAATACGCACGGGAAAGCAGAACTTTAGGGAAGGAGATATCTAGGATGTCGATCCGCCCGCCAGGACATGGCAAGCGACCACGTCGAACTGGCTGGGGGAGCCGGCCATGGTATCCACGCGCAGCAGGATTTCAAAATGCTTGAGCGGGCCGCCGAGGGAAATACCGCAGTTTCGAAGGGCTGCGGCAAGGCGCAGCGGATCGGTGACAAAGTTTCCGGCCGCCTGTGTGCCTTCACGGTTTAAACCCGCGAGAAGGAGAACCTGCCCGCTCTGATCGGGGTTGGCGACAAAGGCGACCAGGGAGAAGGACTCTCCGGTGGCGCCGCCTCTTGCCGTGGGGACATAAGTCATCTGTTCATTCGCGGCGGGATGAACATTGCGAATGATGCTCCACCCCGGAACCGGCGCGGAATCAAATCGGAAATCCAACTGCTTGTCGAAGATAGAAACCCACGGATTGGTGGCGGGGCTGCCGAGAAAGATAAAGTTGTCGTCGGTTTTCAGGTTTGAGAACTGGATATTGCGCGCGCCCTGCACGTCGATCTTGCGCGCATAGGTCTGCGCAAGTTGCCCGATTTCGGCGGTGATTTGCGCATCCACGTTGGAAGCCTTGTCACCCGACAGAAGTTGCGTGCAGAGCTTCTTAAGTTCGGGGGAAAGTGTGTTGGGTTCGGGAAGATAACGGTGATTAGCGTAATCGGAAACCGAGACCGAGGCATGGGTAAGAATTTGAATGGCGAAAAGATCGGGATCGCTGGTGATGACGTGTGTGGGATGTGCAGAACTGAAAAATATGGACCAGGGCAGCAGCGATGGTGGCGCAGCGGAGGCAGCCGCGTGATGCTTTGCATAGAAGGCCCAAAGCGAGAGATTGATTGTGACCAGCAAGGCTGCAATGGCGATCCACCTGCGGGTTGCGCGGCGTGAGTCATCGAGTCCCTGATCGGGAACGGGAGGATCCAGCGGCTTTGCATGCAGCGCGGGCGCTGCGGTCAACGGGGAATTCGGATGCCGCAAGGAACCGTGAGATGTATCTGGCGCTTCCAGACGCGCCTTTTCGTCGCTAGAGGTACCCGGCTTCGCTTGCGGCTCGTGGAGGATATCAGGGACATACGTGCCGAGGGGAAGAGTGATGCGAAACTCCGAGGCTGAACCGTACTTGCCGTAGTGCTGCAGCAGGCGTTTCCGCACGTCGCTGGCGGTGACGCGAACGATGGCGTCTTCGCTGGTGTCGTAGGAGGGGGATCGTCCAAACAGTTCGATCCCGATCATGCGCTCCTTGAGGGACTCAAAGTGGCCGGCGAGCGCTTGATCGATGATATAAGTGAGGAACTGAGCGCTGCGGTGGCTACCCCTGAAGGCTTCACCGTCCACGATCTCGCGGAGATGATCTCGCAGAGCGGCGACCCAGGTCTCGGATTCCGCCAAGTGCGCGATCGCTGCCCGTTCATTGCTTGAGTTCATGGTCTCCGCCGCGCCTTCCCCGTCCAAATTCTAGCACCGGTCAGGGGAGGTGGAACCGGATTATGCTAACGCTTGTAGCTACCGTTAAGAGCGTGGCTTAAAATAACCTATTTCGTTTCAATAGAGTGCGGTAGCGTTAGCCGGACTCCTAACGTTGACGAATCTCATTGATTAAGAACTATGATTCATAGGACCCTGAGAGACCGTTCTCTCGAACGCTATAATCGGACTGCTACCCATTGATGGCAATCAATAAGAAACGCAGGAGAGGGAGCGGACGGCCATCTCAAGTCAATGGTCTATGACGGCACCGGGCAAATCTGGTGCCGCGCCTGCTGAGAAAAACACGCTGTGAGCAGAACAGCAACGCAACTTGAACCTAGGAGGCAAGTGACATGAACAAACAAGCTGAGACGAACGTTCGATCGGGACTGTGGCGCACCCTAAAGGTGCTCTGCCTGATTGGACTTTTGGTCATCGTATTCAAGAGCAACCTGGCATCCGCACAAGAAGCGGACCAGGGCGCCATTATTGGCGTGGTGACGGATTCGACGGGCGCGGTCATTCCGAACGCCGACGTGTCGCTGACCAATGTCGATACCGGCCTGATGCTGAAGGCCAAATCAAACGCCAGCGGCAACTACTTCTTTGGTCCGATCAAGACCGGGAACTATACGGTTGGCGCATCCGCAGCGAACTTTGAAACCACGGTTGAGCAGAACATCGTGGTGCACGTGCAAGACCGCCTGAACATTCCGTTGGCTCTCAAGCCCGGCAAAACATCGGAGACGATCACGGTAACATCTGTGGCGCCGATCATGCAGACGCAGACTGCGGAAACGGCGGTGGACGTAGACACGAAATTCCTGAACGACGCGCCGCTGGCGAACCGCAACTGGATTTTTATCGCCCAGGAAGCGCCGGGCTCGACGCCTTTCGTGGGCCGCGGCTCGGGGAACGGCGATTTTTCGTCCAACGGCCAGCATGAAGAGCAGAACAATTACATGCTCGACGGCGCCGACAACAATACGATGAACAGCGATTACATCAACGGGTCTACCTACAGCATCGCGCCTCCGCCGGATGCCATCGACGAGTTCAAGATGGAAACCAGCAACTACAGCGCGGAGATCGGCCGCGGGCACGGCGCGGTAATCAACGCCACCACGAAGTCAGGCACCAACGCGATTCACGGGGATCTCTGGGAGTACAACAGGAATACGAAGCTCGACGCGCTGGTTTGGACTCAGGCCCCAGGCTCGACCCCGGCGGTGTTCCACATGAATCAATTTGGCGCTACCCTGGGCGGACCGATCATCAAGAACAAGCTGTTTTTCTTTGGCGACATCCAGGATGCGCGCTACGTAGTCGGAGCGAATCCGAGCACATATACCGTGCCCACGCCGCGCATGCGGCAGGGTGACTTCAGCGAACTTCTGAATCCGGCGTTGACGCAGGGCTCCTGCCCGACGGTGCTGTACGTGCCTAACACCAATACCGGCAGCTACAAGTGCGCCAGCAACGTAGTATCGGCAGGGCCGACGGGCACGCTGCAGCAGTACGGCCCAAGCCAGTATACGGAGGACGGGTATACGTTCGCCGCTGGCCAGAACGTTTTCAGCCCGGCCCAACTCGATACCGTCGCCCAGAAACTGATTCAGGCCTTCCCCTGCCCCAACTACTCTCCTGCCGGCACAGCTAATTATGGGCAAAAGAATGGCGGATGGAGTACGACGACCGGCTGCAATGCTACCAGCGATACGGATATGGGAGCGACCAACAGCAACTACCAGGTGGACCTGAACGAGGACTCGGATCCGATCAATTGGGATGGAAAACTCGACTGGAACATCAGTTCCAAGGATCTTGCGACTTTCCGTGTCGACTACCAGCACATCATGAACGTCTTTGTTGCGCCCCTGGGCCCGATCCTCGACGGCATCGGCAGCAACCAAGGCCACACACAGAGCTATTTGAGTTCGAACTACATGTTCGGCGAGACGCACACCTTTTCGTCCACGCTGATCAACGAATTCCGTTTCGCCTTCAACTGGGGCAACGACCAGAACCTGCAATACAACGATAACGTGAACATCTCGGCTAACTACGGATTGAACGGCGTTCCATTCAACGCGGGCCCACAGAACGGCGGCCTGCCGGCGATATCCACCAGCTGGCAGGCCTTTGGAGCTCACGGCAACGATCCGGCCCATGAAGGCCAGAACAATTACCAGATTCTCGACAACGTGACGAAAATCTTCGGCAACCACTCGCTGAAGATGGGCTTCCAGGCGATGCCGATGCGCTTTTACAGCACAGCGGCCGGAACCCCGCGCGGATCCTACGGGTACGCGAGCACCTATACCGGTGTGACGGGATTAGGCGGCCCCGGCGGATATGCAGGCGCTGACTTCCTCGCTCTTGGAACGGCAATTGGCGGCGGGTATACCGGGACCGACAACATGGCCAGCGGCAGCATTAGCAGCTATGTGGTGAACCACTATGTCCACCAATACATGGCTGGCTTTATCCAGGACGACTGGAAGATGACGCAAAAGTTCACCCTGAACCTTGGGTTCCGCTTGGAGCACTTCACTCCCAAATTAGAACAGTCCGATCAGTGGGCGAACTTTGTTCAGGAAACCGAAACGATGACCTCCAACGGCGGGACCGGGACGGCCAAGTTATTGATTCCGGCAAGCCAAATGGGCATCAAGCTTGATCCGAACCTCATCGCGCTGCTCAACGCGGATAATGTGACGGTCACTTACGATTCGAACCGACACCTGGTGAGCTACCCAGTGATCAACTATTCGCCGCGCGTTGGCGGCTCCTACCAGATCGACAATAAGACGGTCGTTCGCATGGGATTTGGCGTCTTCATGGGCGGCTTTGAGCCGGGCGGCGGTTCAGCCCTCACCCAGAACCCGCCTTACTATATGACCGCGAACCTGGCGAGCCTGCCTTCCTGCACGCAGGGAACTTATTGCGGATCGCAATATGCCTTCAACAACACCCTCGAGAACGGGTTCGGAGGGTTCCTGGCGTCGGGCGGAATCGAGCACTTCGCCACTTTCCCGAACATCCAGCAAGCGGGAACGGGACCGAATCCGAGCATGCACATGCCGTACACCATGAATTACAACCTGAGCGTGCAACGCGCTTTCTGGGAAGGGACGACCGCAACGGTGAACTACGTGGGCAGCGTGGGACGCCACCTGGTGACGTTGTACAACAACCCCGACCAGCCGCTGGCCATTACGATTGGCGGCGAGTCGGGCAACGGGTTCACGCCCTTCCCGCATTTCGCTGGGTCCCAGTGGATGGGGTGGACAGGCCGAAGCTCGTATAACGCACTACAGGCTACGGTGCAGAAGCACTATGGCCATGGTCTGAGCTTCCTGGGCACCTATACCTGGGCGCACGCGTTCGATAACACGATCGACCTCCTGGGCGGCGACTACGGTGCTTACAAGCAGTCCTATCTCATCCCCATCAATACGGAGTGGGGCCAGTCCGGCTACGATATCCGGCAGCGCGCCGTGATCAACGCCGATTACGACCTGCCGTTCGGAGTTGGCCGGCAGTTCGCCAACCATCCTGGCATCCTGGACCGCATCGTCGGCGGATGGAAGTCCGACATGGAGTGGTGGGGCCAAACCGGCCAGCCGTTCACGGTCTCGATCAGCAGAAACTCGGGCTTCGGAAATGCCAACGGTGGCGAGAGCAACAGCGCCATCAAGGTCGCCAATGCGTACTCGAACAACCTGACCCCTCCGGCTAATTACAATGGTCCGCTGACCACCAGCGGCATGACCACAGCGGCAGCGTCGAATACGGCTGCGAACGTTTGCGCGGCTCAAACCAAGACAAGGCAGCGCTGGTTTAACCCATGCGCTTTTGCCGATCCGCTTGCTGTCGGCAGCTCGAACAACGCGGCCTCCGCTGCGCTTCTGGCACCGTACCAAACCGGCACTTTCAGCTATGCTTCGGGGCCGGTTGGCGTCGATAACTCGCTTTGCGATGGGTTGGGATGCACCACCACCGCAACCGGGGCGACTGCCGGGACTCCAGTTCCATACGTCACCGGCTACCCGGCGCGTGGCGCCTTTCTTCGGCGGCCCCAAGAACAGTGTTTCCGGGCCGGGCAACTGGAAGTTGAACGCCTCGATGTTCAAGGACTTCAGGACGTTCCACGAGCAGTACCTGGAGTTCCGCGCCGACGCTTTCAACATCCTCAACCACCCGAGCCTCGGCAACCCCGGCAGCACCAACACGGATATCGGCGCTAACGTGGTGCAGATTACCGGGACGGGTTCCAACCAGAACCTCACCATCGACGCACGCTTCTTCCAGTTGTCAGGGAAGTATGTGTTCTAGATTGAACCGCTGTTCATGATCCAGTGCAGTACCTTGAGGCCGCTCGCAGTTGGGCGGCCTCATTGCATGTACGGGATAGACTTACCCTGTAGGAGAAAATGTGAATCGGCGTAGGTTTAATCAGCTTGCCGGCATGGCCGGCATGGGCGCGCTCCTGGGGCGCAATGCAGTTTCCGCGGCAATCTCTTCACAGATGGGGAACCCTGCTGCGACACGCGGCCGCGGAATGGGCGACCGCTATCTTGTGGGCGCGGCCTACTACCCGGAATGGTGGCCGTCGAGCGAGTGGGAAATTGATTTCCGCGAGATGGGGGAGTTGGGTATCAATGCCGCGCGCATGGGCGAATTCGCGTGGGCGCTGTTTGAGCCCTCGCCGGGAAAGTTCGACTTCGACTGGATGGATCGCGCGCTGGCGATTGCAGGTCGCAATGGCGTCAGTGCAATTCTCTGCACGCCTACGGCATCGATTCCGCCATGGCTTTATCAACAATATCCCGATGTGCTTAGCGGCAATCAACAGGGCCTATACACCTATGGCGGGCGCAAGGGGTACAACACCAACAGCCCGCACTACCTTGACGCATGCACCCGCATTGTTACCGCGCTTGCCGATCATTATGGAAAGAATCCCGTGGTCATCGGCTGGCAGCTCGACAACGAGCCGGGCAACCCATTTCAGGAGTACGATCCCGTCTCGGAGAGGGCGTTTCAGGAATGGCTGGAGAAGCGGTATGGAACGCTCGACGAATTGAATCGCGTTTGGAATGGGGCGTTTTGGAGCAACAAATTCTCGGATTGGTCGCAGATTCATTTTCCTACCAACTCCGCCGAGGGAGGATGGCAGCCGGCGATCAGTCTCGACTACCGCCGATTCTTCTCCGACTCGTTTCTGAATCATCTGCACAGGCAGGCCGATATTCTGCATGCGAAAACCGAGAAGCAGTTTGTGCTCACCAACTGGTCGTCGCCCACCGGCGCGGTAGACGCATACACGGCGGGCGCGGAGTTTCTGGATGCAAGCGCGTGGGATAATTACGTGAGCGCACCCGGGCTGAGCCGCTTCCAACGCCAGTACACGTCCGGCTTTCTGAGCGACGTCACCCGCTGTGCCGGCCCGCATCAGCGGTTCATCTGCGCGGAACAAAACGCCTACGTGCCGCCTAATGCGCCGGTCGAGGGGCTGCGGCTGCAAGCCTACTGCGACCTGGCACATGGCAGCCACGGGCAGCTTTATTTTGAGTGGCGGCGCCCGCTGGCTGGGAACGAAGAGCATCGCCCCTCATTTATCAAAGGATTTGACGGAAAGATCAATCCTGCAAAGCCGATGCTTGAGCAGATTGCCAAGGAGATGGCGCACATTGGTCCGCGCGTTGCCAATGCCACCACGCGTTCTGAGATTGCGCTTTTCTACGACTATCCAAATTCGTGGGCGCAAGGCTCGGGAGGAGTCGGTGATCCACATCCGAGCTACGGCGAGGTGCAGCGCTTCTACACGGGGCTGAAAGTGCTGGGGCAAAACATCGATGTGGTGCCGGTGGCTACCGAGCTTGCGGGCTACAAGGTGGTAGCAGCGCCCAACCTTCGGCTCATTGACGACGCAACGATTGAGCGCCTCAAGCAGTTTGTCAAAGCCGGTGGAACGCTGGTACTCAACTACCGCGTCGCCACGCAGAATATGGACAACAGCATGCGCCTCACGCTTGCGCCGGGACCGTTCGCTGAAATCGCGGGGGTGCAATCCGAGGCTATCCTCGACCTATTTGAATACAACGCGCAGAACGGGAATCTCGATGCGGATCTCCAGGCCGGGCTGGGGATCCGCTTTGCAGGAAGCGAGGCGGCCTTCAGCCCGCGCACTGCGCTCGAGTCGCTTACGCTGCACGGGGCCGAAGCGATCGCGACGATTCGCGGCGGCGGAGGCATGGAAGGCCGGCCGGCGGTCACGCGCAATCGTCACGGCCGCGGCTGGGTCATTTATGTTGGTTGCGATTCGACCGGCGACGACTTCTATGAGGCTGTGGCGCACATGGCCGGCACCGCAAGCGGACTCACACCGCTGATTCAAGTGCCTTATGGAGTGGAAGTGACGAGCCGGGAGGACGGCGATACCATCTACTATTTCCTCCTAAACCTGACCGAAACTCCTCACGAGAGCATTGCGCTGCCAAAGCCCATGGACGATGTGATTCGCGATCGACATGGGATCACACAGGTTTCGTTAGGGCCGCTGGAGGTCGCGGTACTGGCGTCGTAGCGGCCGCACTTGATGTGGACGTAGTGGGTTGTGGTCAGGATAGAAGGATTAGCGACAGGATCGAATGACAAAGAAAGCGACGCAACGCCCAATCTCACGCAGAAAATTTGTGCAAGTTTGTTCGGCGACCGCTGCCTTGACGCCGATGGCAGCTTGCATGGAGTGGGCCGCGCCCAAAGCCTGGGGCGCGCAAACGAGCGGACCCGCGCAGCGTGTACTCGGCCTCGATCGCGACTGGCTCTTTGCCGGCAAGTCAACTGCTGCGGCCCTTGATCCCGGCCACGACGACAGATCGTCGGTGCGCGTCACACTGCCGCACACGGTCGCGGATCTCTCCTGGCGCAAATGGTCTCCAGCGGCGTGGGAGGATCTCTTTGTTTATCGCCGCCACTTTGCGGTGCCTCACGCGTGGCGAGGGCTGCGCGTGTTTCTGCACTTTGACCGCGTGATGGCCAGCGCAACCGCGGTGGTGAACGGCCACAGCCTGGAACCGCACGCAGGAGGATTTCTTCCGTTCGACCGAGAGATTACTGGCCTTACAACCAAGGAAAACAACGTTCTTGCGGTTGCGGTAGATTCGCGATGGCAAAACGTGCCGCCGGCAGGCTCGCCGCGCGGAGCACTGGCTGTGGATTATCTGTTGCCCGGCGGGATCACGGGGGCCGTCGAGCTTCGCGCGTTGCCTGCGGTCTTTATACGCGAGGTATTTGCGAAACCGGTCGATGTGCTCGAGCCCAGCCGGCGCGTTGAAATCACTTGCCGCGTGGATGCGGCTGCGCCACTGCCGGCACACGTTCGGCTGGAGGCTGCGCTGCGCCGGGGTGAGCAAACCATTGCCAGGTCCATGCAGAGCGTGCAGATGGAAAAGTCCGATCAGGAATTTCATCTGGCACTCAGCGATCTCGGCAACATCCAGTTATGGGATCCGGCGCATCCGCAACTCTATCGCGTGGAGGTCACGCTTTTTCTCGACGAGCGGCCGATCCATCGCTCCGCCGCGCACATCGGTTTCCGCGAGGCGCGTTTCGCGGTCGATGGATTTTTTCTGAATGGGCGCCGCACGCGCTTGTTCGGATTGAATCGTCACGAGCTTTATCCGTATCTTGGTTTCGCTGCGCCAGCGCGCTTGCTGCGCCGAGACGCGGAGATTCTCCGTAAGCAATTCAACTGCAATATCGTGCGCTGCTCGCACTATCCGCAATCGGAGGCGTTTCTGGATGCGTGCGACGAACTGGGATTGATGGTGTGGCAGGAGCCACCGGGCTGGCAGTACATCGGCGACGAAAGTTGGCAGGACCTGGCCGTGCACGATGTGGAAGCAATGATCCGCCGCGACCGCAACCATGCATCGATTGTGATCTGGGGCGTGCGCATCAATGAATCGCGCAACGATCCCGCGTTCTATCGCCGCACGCGGGAGCTGGCCAAGTCGCTCGACGATTCGCGACCCACGTCGGGCACGATGACGCCGGACTCGAGAAAGAACTGGCAGCAGGAGTGGCACCAGGATGTGTTTGCGTTCGACGATTATCACGCCGAGCCCGATCACAGCGTGGGGATTCTCGATCCTGTCGAAGGGTATCCCTACATGATCACGGAGACGGTGGGGCAGTTTAATTACGCGTCTGGCAAGGGATTCGCTGTGAGATACCGAAGAGCCGGCGACATTACACAGCAGACGAGCCAGGCGATCTATCACGCGCAGGCTCACACCAGAGTCGCGGACCACGAACGGATTGCGGGAACGATTGCATGGTGCGCGTTCGACTATGCGAGCCTGGTGAACGATAGCGAGGCGATTAAGTGTCCCGGCGTCGCCGACGTTTTCCGTTTGCCGAAACTGGGGGCAGCGTTTTATCTGGCGCAGGTTGAGCCATCGGTAAGGCCGGTGATCGAGCCGAGTTTTTACTGGGACTTCGGGCCGCAAACACCGTCAGGCCCAGGCGAGCGCGCAGCGATTTTCTCGAACTGCGAGCGGCTCAAGCTTTTCATCGACGGTAAGCCCCATGCGACGCTCAAGCCCGATCGCACGAACTTCGCGAATCTGAGGTTTCCACCCTTCTTCGCCGATCTGAAGCTGGACGGCGCGGCGCATCCCGAGCTGCGCATCGACGGATACGTGGACAGCAAGCAAGTGCTTTCGCGTTCATTTTCCTCGGATCACACGACGGATCGCTTCTGGTTGCACGCTGACGATGCGAAGCTCGCGAATGACGGCGCGGATAGCACCCGGCTGGCCTTCGCGGTGGTCGACAGGTTCGGCGCACCCCGCGCCTTCGCCGGAGGGGACGTTGCGCTCGATCTTGACGGGCCGGGAGTGATCGTTGGCGACAATCCGTTTGCCTTGGAAGCGAACGGAGGCGCAGGCGCGGTATACATCCGGACCATCCCCGGCCGCGTGGGAAGGATTCGCATCACGGCGCGCCACTCTGCGCTGGGCGCGGGCGTAGTGGAGATTCGCGTGAGGCCGCAAGAGGGCTAAGGATAATGCGGCCGCGGCATTCTTACTGCATGGCGGCAGCAGCAATGAGCGCGTCGAGTGCGGAAGTCTGCCGCGTGGCGTCGGCCGAGTCGAATGACCCTTGCCAGAGCGCCCCAAATTCGCAGTTCGGGCCCTGGTCGTTGGCCACGATACTTTTCGCGTTGGCATCGGCGAAGGCCTGGTAGCGGGGTTCGGGGTCGGCGATGTAGAGCGCCATCAGGTTGCGCAGGAAGACACCTTTGAACTGCGGTGCGTCGCCACCTGACATCGATCGCGGATCTGTGAGGATGCCGCTCTGAGCTAAGTTGGTGATGGTCGAGTCGGCAATGGCTTCAGCCTGCGGCAAAAGCGTGGGGTCGTTGTCGGCATGGTAAAGCTCAACGAGTCCGCCGAGAATGACTCCCTGATTATAGCTCCACGTTGTGCCGCCGTTGTTGGTGCATGCGTTGGGGTTGGAGGAATTCAGGCCGTCGTTGATGAGATTCTGCGAATTGATCATGCCGGAGCTCTTGAACCACGCCCACTCCTGCTGCGCCCAATTCAGGTAAGTTGCCGAAGCGCTTCCCGATGTGCGGTTGGCGAGTTTGGCAGCGATGGTGAGGAAAAGTTCGTTCGGGATTGCGTTTTTGTAGGTACGGGCGGTGCTCCACCAGACGCCGCCGCCGCAGGTCGAGTCCCAAGCGCCGGTGATGGCCGTGAAGATGGTCTCCGCCATGGAAAGATATGCCGGGTTGCCGGACACGTCATAGGCGTCAATCCAAGCCAGCGCCCACCAACCATCATCGTCGTAATACATATTGACGAAATTCGTATGCGATGCCTGTGCCCTGGCGAATGTGTTGGAGATGACGGAGTAGTACGAAGTGTCGCCGCTGATGCGTTCGTAGTTTGCCAGGACGGTAATGGAGTTGGCGGAATTCCACCAGCCGGAGGGAGAAGCGTAGAGGCCGGAATCCTTCAGGTACCACTGCTGTAAGGTCTGAATGCCGGAAGCAGCTTGCTGAGTGTAGCTTTCTGCCGCGGTGGCGGTACTGCCGGGATTAGCGAGTGGCAGGATGGAGCCACCGCAACCGGTAGGAGCCAGCATAGCGAATAGGCAGAAGGCAACGATCGGAATTGTGCAAGAGCTTTTCATGAGACGGGCAGTTTGTCGACGGCCAGGGAGGAATGCCCAGGCAAAGCGCGTTGTGTTCCGCGCTGCGGCGTGCGCCGGGTCCCGCCTGTGACCGGTCTCTGGAACTAGCCTGATTGTACATGGGCGTACACACAGTTTGATGGCGGCGGAACCGACTTTATGCTGTGATCGGAATCGCCCTTTTGGCGGTTGCAGAGTGATCGACCGCACAAACAGCATGTGCGCCCCGTAGACTGAGGAGAGAGGTTTCGCGAAATGCAATGGCCGGCTCAGTTTTTGCTCTCCGCGCTTTCGGCGGCCCAGTTTCCCAGGGCTGAAGCGCCGGAGATCGCGTTTTTGGGGCGATCGAACGTGGGCAAATCGAGCCTGCTGAACGCGCTGGTGGGCGAGAAGGCCGCGAAGGTTTCTTCAACGCCCGGGCGCACACGCGCCATCAATTTTTTCTCGATTTCGGACGCGCGAGGTAAGCCGCAAATGATATTTGCCGATCTGCCCGGCTACGGATACGCGAAGATTTCCAGATCCATTTCGGCGGGCTGGCCGGCATTTATCGAGCCTTATCTCGCGGAACGTCCCACGTTGGCACTGTGCATCTGCCTTGTTGACGGCAATGTGCCACCGCGGCCCAACGATCGCCAGTTGCTGGACTGGCTGCGCGCGGCGGGACGCGATTTTGTGGTGGTTGCCACCAAGATTGATCGGATGAGCGGCAACGAGCGCACGCGCAACCTGGCGGTGCTGAAACGAGCGCTCGATGTCGAGGAGCTTTTGCCGGTTTCAGCGAAGACGGGATATGGGCTCAAGGAACTGCGGGCTCGGATCGAAGAGGCAGGTGCAAGGGGCTAGGGAACGGGGTTAACGTCTGGTTCAAAGCGATGCTTCTCCCCAGGACCGCGCGCATCGCGCCAGCGAATTTCAATCGGCACAGCGATCTCTCCGCGCTTGACGCGTTCCTGGACTCGCTCCGTAAAGCGTGTAGCAACCTCTTGGCTGCAAGCGATGGCGCGCGTCGCCTGCGACCGACGGCCAAGGTAACGCGGGGCCAGACGCAGCCAGCGGCGAGCAGCCCAGGCGTCTGTGTCGAGACACTCGACAGCGATTGCATCCAGTTGTGGCAGCCACCGGGCGGGCGCCGCGGCGACGGCCCAGTTCAAGAGAACGGGCGTCAAGAAAGTAGGCGGCTCGGTTGCGGGGCGCAACGCGCCTTCCATAGCGGAACGCAGCAGATCAGGCCGCACACCGCGCTCGTTCATCTCGCGTTCCATCGCCGACGGGGCCATGGCGACACAGACGGAGACCGTCTCGCGCTTGCGAAGCTGGTTCTTGAGTATGCGAAGGGATTCATCGAGCGAAGTGACGAGGAAATCGATGATGGAGTCGCGAATGGCTTGCTTTTGCGCGGCGGGGTCTGCGGATGCGACGAGCGTGGCGGCGCCGGCGATGTTGGCCGCGACGACGAGCGCGCGGCCTTCCTCATCCATTTCTCCGGCATAGAAGAGGCTGCCGCCGAGGCCCGATTCCGGATCACCGTTCGGAGCCACGATCAGATTTGCGTAAGCCTGGGCTACGCGAGCGACAAAATCGAGAACTTCGTGAGATGGAGGAACTAATGCCACGGGTCTATCTTAACGACCGACCGGGCTGCGGGGCGAACGGCGTGAGGACTAATTCTGCTGCTCGCGCCAGGTGCGTTTCCTGACGAAGAAAACGAACTCGCCGGGCTTGGCGGTGTAATGAGTCTGGCTGCACTCGTTGGGAGCGACCAGGCCCGACTGGAGGATCTGGGAGATGGGATACCAGATGTCTCGTTCTTTGTCGGTTTCCTTTGCGACATCGCAGTTGATGTAGGTCTCTATCGACAGGTCGTAGGTGGCCTTGACGGCGATCTCGCGGGCATCGGAAGGCAGCGTGACGATGACGGTTCCGTCGTCGTTCATTTGGACCCAATCGTTGTGCGCGGTGTCATGGTGATCGACACGTACCAGATAGTTCGCGGCTTTCAGTGGCAACCCGGTTTTGCCGTCGAGCAGGCGGATACGGATGGAGTTTTCCGATTGGGCGTGAAGGCCGGCGCAAAGAACGGCAGCACACAAGAGCGCGACGAAGGTGCGAATAGCTGGCATATTGGCGTGGCTCCGGTGAAAGACAACCGCAGATCCGTCGACTTGTCCCGGCAGCCGAGGCTCGCTCAGGATGACATCCGAGTATTACCTCTCAGGATGACAAGGCTATATTATGCGTTTTGAATCTTCGCGGCGGGGCAAAAGCGAATGGCGCGAACTCCGGCAGTTACCAGGAAGAGTAAGGCTGACCGTCGGTGCCCGTATCGGTCGAGCCGGAGTGGACGTCGGTGATGCCGGGCTCGGTCTCATCCAGCGAGACCATGGAATCGCTGCTCTCAGTGACCCAGGTGTCTTTGCTGCGGGTCATCGGATCCTCGGGAATGGCGCGCAGATAGCCGTCCTGAATCAAGTCGTCGAGCGATTGCGGGCCCTTCTGCTTGTCCATGGTGTAGGTGTCGATGGCGGTGCGCATGGTCTGTAGGTCTTCCTTGAGCGCGGCCTCGCGCGCGTGCCTGATGGCGCCCACAAAGCTGGGAATGGCCAAGGTGATGAGAATGCCGATAATGGCCATGACGATCATCAGCTCGATGAGGGTAAAGCCGGATTGTGAGCGATCCTTGCGCAAATGCGTTTCCTCAGCTGTTCTCACCACGTTGCATACTTGGTCCCGTCGAGGGCTGTTCCCTGCGACTTGGAATGCACATCGAAGACACTCTGCCCACCCCACGAATCGGAATCGGGATCGTCCTGCATAGAGCGTAATCCCCACTCGGATTGGCCCGTCATGGGATCCACGGGAATCTTGCGGAGAAATTTCACCTTCTTGCCTTGCACATCGACGCCGTTGACCAGCGTCTCAAGGTCGGGCGGGTAGTTCTGACTTTCAATCTTGGTTTGGAATGCGCCCCTGTCGGCTGCGTCCTTGTACTTGTCGATGGCGTCGCGCATCATCCACAGATCGGCGCGGAGCTCGCGCTCTTTTTGCCGCTTGACCTGAAAGCGTACGAGGGGCAACGCAGCCGACATGAGAATGGTGAGGATGGCCGTGGTCACGATCAGCTCAGCCAGCGTCAGGCCGCGTTCGCTGTTCCGCATCGGAATGGGGCGTTGCCGACTCATGCGCGCGATTCCCTACTTGACCACAATCGTGGCCTGTCCAGCCTGCGCCGGTACCTTTTGCTCCGCGCCATTCAGTGAGAATCGCACGATGCCCAAGCCGCTTTGGCCCGGGGCCTTGGCCTGGAAGGTGAGAACGCACACCACGCCGGTGCCAGTTACGCCCTGCGTTCCCGGTGGGCGCGAGGCGCTGACAACCACGGAACCCGGCTCGACTTCCACGTGGCTGAGTCCCGTTGGCTGGCCATCGCGGCTCAGGAGGTCTCCGGCCACTGCGCCTGCCAGTTGCAGCTTTGCAGGGTCGTACTGCAACTGCATGGCAAGGGAAGAGACATCCGTTCCCCCGTTGAGCACTACGGGTACCTGGAACGTGGTGCCTGAAGCCATGGGTGTCGCAGGCCCATTGAGAGCCAGGCTGGCAGCCACCACTGGCGGCGCGGGTATTGCGGCCGCCGGCGGAGGTGCAGCTGCCGGAGGCTGAGCAGCGGATAGATTGGGTTGCGGCACAGCCGCTTGCGCGGTCGCGGTGGGGCCGCCACTGGAATTCATATCGGAGCGCAACTGTGCCAGCATCTGCGGTGCGGCCTCGATTGCGCTCTGTGAGGGAATGGTTCCAACGGTGGGGCGCTCGACCGGCATGGTGCGCGCCGTGGGCACTACGGCCGGAGCCGCGTTTTCGTTGTCGGCATGGCGCAGCTCGATCGAAGCCTGGCCCAAGCCGGTGTCGATGACGCGTAAGTTTGCCTGGTCCAGTTCCTGGGAGCGCACGATATGCGGGACCACAACGAAGACTATGTCGTCGTCCTGAATGGTGTGGTCCTTGGAACCGAAGATGTACTTGAGGATGGGGATGGCGCTCAATCCGGGGACGCCGGTCCAATTCTGCGATTCCTGATTGTTCTGAATGCCGCCCAGGATGCTGGCTTCGCCCTCGCGAAGGCGGATGACCTGGTCGATGACGCGCTGGCTGAAGATGGGCTCCGTGACGCCGCTGATGGTTTCAGTTCCGCTCTCCGCCGAGACCTCGATCTTGATCTTCAGGGTGATGTCGTGGTCGTAGTGGACGCTGGGCGTCATCTCGATATTTACGCCCACATCCTGATACTGGAACTGCGTATTGACGAGAGAACTGACGAGCGCAGTGGCCGCGCCGGTCTGGTAAGAACCTGTGGCAATGGGGATCTTGGAGCCGATCTTCATCGTGGCCTTTTGCGCGTCTGTGGCGCGGATGCGCGGACTCTGCAAGACCTTGGTGTTGTTGTCAGTGAGCAGCAGGTTGAGCGTGGCCGACCCCACGGTGACCGCGAAGTTGGTGGAGTTGAGATGCGCGAGGTTATACAACGTCGGGCTGGTGGTTGTGGTGGAAGAACTGGAGGAACTGGAACTGCTGGAACTGCAAGAATTGGTGGCCGAGCAGTTAGGCTGCAGGGCGACGCCGAAGCTGCTGGGCCACTGCATGCCCAGCGTTTTCTCCCAATTCTTGCTGACTTCGAGCACTGCGATGTCGACGACCACCTCGCCGCGCGGCTTGTCGAGATCGTCGATCAACTGCTGCGCCAGCAGCAGTTCGTCGGGCGTGCCGCGAATGACGATAGCGTTCTGGCTCTGCACCGGAAAGGCTTTGATGCCCGTCATTACATTGCGGATGGCCGTGGCGACGTCGTTGAGGTCGTTTTGCTGCCACGCGTTGGTCAGATAGAAGGTCTGCACGGCCTGCTCGTCCAGGTCGCGACGCTTGGTGGGAGTGTTCTGGGCCACGAAGATGGTATTGTCCGTGACCGGACGCCAGAAGGTGTTGGACATCACGCTGACAATACGAAGGGCATCGAGCAGCGAAACGTTGTTCAGGTCAACCTCGATGCGGGTGGAGTGGTAGTCGGGATCGAAGAGGACATTGACGCCGGCGGCCTTGCCCACGGTCTCGTAGACCACCTTGGAATCCTCTGCCATATGCAGAGAGAGCGGCTCATTCGAGACCGGTTTAAGCTGCGGCGGAGATTCGATGGACTGGAGCTGCGCAGCTTCCGCGGGGGGCTCGGGAAGTCCCACGTCGGGCACAGGCGCGCTTTCACCCTGCTTCTGGCGGAGGCGAGCGATCTCCTGCTGCGCGGCTTCGTTGCTGGGGTCGATTTCGGCAGCGTGGAGGAATTCGCCCAGCGCGGCCTGGGTATCACCGGCCCGCTCCAGCTTGCGGCCATTGCTGACGTGGACCGAAGACGCCGTGACGCGCACACGCGAAAGCGCAATCTTGAATTGCGTGTCTTTGGGGTTCTTCTTGAGCGCCTTCTGGTAGTCGTCGAACGCGGTGTCGTAGTCTTCGCGAGCTTCTGCGGCCTGACCCTGCTTGTAGTCGGCGTTGGCGGACTCGGCGTAGGCCTTCGCGCCCCGCAGGCCATAGCTTGCCGCAATAGCCAGCAGGGCGATGGCAAAGACAGTTCTCGACGTCATGATTCCGGCTACGGCCGGAGCGGGCGTGCTGCGATTCATCCTACTCCCCGGCGTTTCGCCCTTCGTTTGTGCGGGTCCGTCCGCGCTATCCCCGGCGGCAACTTGCAGCCCGGGATGCAGGTCTCCGGCGGGTGTCCCGGTGAGAACTCTGGTGCCGATCACTAGCGAAAAACGCTGTTTCATTTTAACAAAGCCTTGCTGACCTCAGTTGAAAACCGCGCCGATGCTACGATGAAGATTCAAGGACGCTTGCCCGTGCCCCGCCAAACCAGCCACGTTACCGCTCCCAAAGACGCCCCGGCCGCGAAAAAGACGGCCCAGCCGCGCGATCCCGTCGCCAGCGGCGAGCGCGACGCCGCACACAACCGGGCCGCCAGCCACAATTACTTTCTCCTGGAGAAATTCGAGGCCGGCGTAGCGCTGCGCGGCACCGAGGTGAAGTCGATTCGCGAAGGCAAGGCCAACCTGAAAGACTCCTACGGACTGATCAAGGGTGGCGAGGCGTTCCTGCTTAATCTGCATATTGGGCCCTACTCCCACGGCAACATGGCCAACCACGACGAGACACGTACTCGCAAACTCCTACTACATCGCGAGGAAGTTCGCAAGCTACTTTCCAAGACGCAGATCAAGGGGCATACGCTCATCCCCACGCGGCTCTATTTCCGGAAGGGGCGGGTGAAGTGCGAGTTGGCAGTGGCCAAGGGCAAGCAGGATTGGGACAAGCGGGAGACGGAGAGGCGACGGGAGGCCGACCGGGAGGCAACGGCGGCGATCAAGGCCGATAAACATCGGGGCGGGCGGTAAGGCAGCTACTGGCTCCCGGTTGTGACCTTTGCATCGCGGCCAGGACAGGATCAGATTCTTCGCCCTCTTCTTCGTCCTCTCGAATGTGGTTCCATGCGCGATATTTCCAGGGCTGAACTTCCTCGAGGGTGGTGATTTTGGGCTCGAACCTCAGTTGCCCGCTGGTTTCCTTGATTTTCTCCAATCCCTGATTGAGCTTTGCTTTGAGACCTTCAGGAATGAAAAGCCAGGGCCTAAGCTCCCAATTGGCTGGAAGTTTGTTGTATTTCTTGTCGATCAAAGCTTGACGGAACTCGTTCCAGTGCTCGTTCCATGCGCCTAATCGCTTCAGTAGGGCCTGGAGGGTCTCGCTGTAGGTGACCTCGCAAAGGAAGATTGTTCCGGACTTAAAATCAGCGGCAACTGCGTCGCAAAGCCAACTTTCCCCTTTTGGGGATTGGTCACCGGGTTCAATTTGAATTGTGCATTCGGTATTAATGAATAACTTGCGGTCGGCCCGCAGGTAGTCGTACAAAACGCTCTGATGGTAGTCGCCCATTGATCCCCCAGCAGTTTCTACGTTTGCCGGACTGCACAGCGCTAACTGACCGAATCGATCCTAAAACCAATCTGATCGGCAGGTGAATGGCACAAATGGGGGAAGCGAGAGCGGATCGCGCTGATTTCAATGCTGGGACCGAGGTTCTTCCGGGAGGAGTCGGTGATGCAGACGGCAGCGGCTTGCGGTGGATGGTGAGGGCACGGCGTTAAGAGCCATCGGGCTAGCCGAGCCACTCTTCTTTCTCGGTCTGGGATTCCTCGCGCCGCTCTTGTACCAGGTCGCTGGAAGCCGGCGTTCCGGGTTTGGCGATTTTCTTGGACTCGCTCTGAATCCCGCTTACCCTGGCGCGGAGGGGCTCAATATGCAAAACGCCGTCTTCGAGTGACATGACAACGCTGTCGCCGAGTTTCAGGCTCATGCCTTTGCGAATCACGGCGGGGATGACGACGCGGCCGTTTTCATTGATGCGGACTTGAATACCCAATATTTTCATTGAGATGCACCATTAAATGACACAATATGACATTGGCGTGCTCATGTCAATCGGTAGAGTATGACATAAAATGTCATTAAATTGGTTCTATTCACACGCGTTTGGGTTTCGGCGTTTCCAGCAGGGGCGCGATTTGCCATGAAGCGTGCCGCCCATGAAGAATAGGCAGCATGCGGACTGAGATTTCTTTTGCTCCGATTGCGGGGATTGCTACCGAATTGCTGGCCGTTTTGGCCGTCGACACCCAAACCGCCAAAGGTTCCCATACGGACCATGGGGCCAAGCCGCAGCCAACGCTGCTGACCGCTGAAGCGGCTGTGCACGCAGCTGCGGCCGGGGTGCTGGCGAGCGGCGAGTATAAAGCTGGCACGAACGAGACAGTCCTGATCCACGCGCCAGTGGGACTGGCGGCCAAGCGGTTGCTGATCGTGGGGCTCGGCAAGCTGGCCAGGGTCACCGTACACAGTGTGCGTGATGCTGCGGGAACGGCTGTGCGGTTCGCGAAGCCGCGAGGGATTCGCGAGTTGACGTTTTCGCTACCCTCCTCCGAAATTCTGCCTGCGGCAGGCGTGCCCCAAGCAGGGGTGACGCGCGCGGCCGTCGAAGGTACGCTGGTGGGGGATTTCGATGCCGATACCTACCGCAGCGAGCGGAAGGATCAGAGCGTTCAAACATTGATCATCGCCGCGGCGGCGGATGCGGATCGGTCGGCGACGGAAGCGGCGGTGCGCGAGGGCGTGATTGTTGGCGAGAGCCAGAACTTTGCGCGCTCGTTGGTGAATGAGCCGGGCAACAAGCTGACGCCTACGATTCTGGGCCAGCGCGCGGCACAGATGGCGGAAGAAGTCGGGCTGGGATGGGATGTCCACTCGACTGAGAAGCTGCACCAGTTGAAGATGGGGGCGTTCTGGAGCGTGGCGCAGGGATCGGCGGAGCCGCCGGCATTGATCGTGCTGCGCTACGAGCCCGAAGGCGTGACGGACGGACCCGTTCTCGGTCTGGTCGGTAAGGGAATTACGTTCGATACCGGCGGCATTTCCATCAAGCCCTCCGACAACATGGAGAAGATGAAGTACGACATGGCTGGGGGTGCGGCGATGATCGGGGCGATGCGCGCTATTGCGCTGCTGAAGCCCAAGGTGCGCGTAATTGCTATTGTGTGCGCGGCGGAAAACATGCCTTCCGGCACGGCGCAGAAACCTGGCGACGTGCAGACGGCCATGTCGGGCAAGACCATTGAGATCATCAACACCGACGCCGAAGGGCGGCTGGTGCTGGCCGACGGAATTACCTATGCGCGGCAGCTCGGGGCGACTCATCTGATTGATGCGGCAACACTGACCGGCGCCATTTCAGTTGCCCTGGGCAAAACCACGGCCGGCGTGTTCTCGAGCGACGAGACTACGTATGACAAATTCGAAGCCGCGCTGGCCGTTTCCGGGGAGAAGTTCTGGCGCCTGCCGCTGGGCGAGGAGTACGCGGAGTTGATCAAGTCGGATATCGGCGACATCAAGAACACGGGCGGCCGCTACGGCGGAGCCAGCACCGCCGCGGAGTTCCTGCACACATTCGCGGAAGACACGCCGTGGATTCATCTCGACATTGCCGGCACGGCGTGGGTGGAGGATTCGCGGCCATACATTGCCAAGGGTCCGAGCGGCATTGCGGTGCGTTCGATTCTTGAGTGGGTGCGGAGCTTTTAGAGCGTGTTTCAAAAACGGCCGTTTCGATTCCGGCTGGCTTCCTTCAGAGGCTAAAGCCTCGCACTGATTTTGCTGCCTCTGCGGCGCGAGTAAGCTCGCGCCCCGATACAAAACAGCCCGCGGTATGAGATTTCAGCAAGCTCGAAAGCCGTGCCCTCGTTACGAAGTGCATCTTCAAATTACGTTCTAGCCAATCTATCTAAGAGTCGTGCAGACTTTGTTCTCTGTGAGAACTGTGGCCGGGCCCGCATCCTTTTCCACGTTGGAATTTCCTCATTGTGCAATCACGCCATGAAGTTATGACGCGTGAGGCCGATGCAGGAGTGTGAACGCCACGCGCAGCGCTGCGCCAGCGCGCCTCTCCGATTGGGGCAAACGGCGGCGGAAGAGGCAATGCCAAGGAAGAGGCTTCAATGACGGATCGGACTGAATTGCTGGAAGCCGCCTTCGACAACGTTCCTGAGGGTGTGGGGCTTTTTGACGGAGAAGGTGCAGTAATGTTTTGGAACCACTCAGCGCAAGGCATCACAGGTTATACGGCATTGGAATTGCAGGGGCGACAACTTCCTGAGTGCCTGAGGCCGCTGCTCGCGACGAGAAGCAGCAAGGAGGAGTCGCGTGCGCCGGCCGCTGTGACAGAGGTGCGGCGCTCGCTGGCGCAGGCGCGGCACAAGGTGGGCCATGCGGTGCCGGTGATCGCACGCGTTCTGGTTTTGCGCAACGGGTTGGGCGAACGCATCGGCACCGCTTTGTTGTTTCATCCCGCGGAAAGCCTTGACGCATTGCCTCATGGTGAATCGGACGAACAGCAGGGAGCGGCGGAGAGCCGCGCCGAGCTGGAAGAGCGGCTGCAAACGGAGTTCGACGACTTCGCGCGCGGCGGACCTCCTCTGGGAGTTTTGTGGATGAGCGTCGATCAGGCAGAGGAGTTGCGCAAGACGCACGGCGTTGCCGCGTGCAATGCGATGCTTGAAAAGATTAATCACGCTGTGGCGCAAGGCCTGCGGCCGGCAGAGGAGATGGGCCGCTGGGGCGACGATGAATTTCTGATCGTGGCGCACGAGCGCAACGAAGCCATGCTGGCGGCGCAGGCGCAGATGCTGGCGGGCCTGGCCCGCACCGCCGACTTTCGATGGTGGGGCGACCGCATTTCGCTCACAGTGAGCATCGGCTCGGCACAGGCTTGCAACGATTCCACTGAGACTTTGGCGCAACTGCTTCTGCGAGCCCGTGAGGCCATGGAAACCAGCAGCCGCGGTGGCGGCAACCGGGCGACGGCCGCGGCGTGCAGCAGCGCCTCATCCGGCGCGCAGGAGGAGTCGCCATGTTTGCCATCATAGGCATCTTCCTGGTTTTCGCAGCCATCATCGGCGGCTTCCTTATGGAGAAGGGGCACATGGCCGTGCTGATTCAGCCGGCCGAGCTGCTGATCATTGCAGGCGCGGCTGCGGGAACGCTGCTGGTCGCCAATCCGACGCGCATTCTCAAGGCGATCGCAGCCGGTCTAGCCGGCACGCTCAAAGGCTCGCCGTTCACGAAGGCACGCTACCTGAGCACGCTCAAGATGATGTACCAATTCCTGAATAAAGTGCGCAAAGAGGGGCTGCTGGCCGTGGAAATGGACGTGGAGAAGCCCGAGGAAAGCGTGATCTTCAAGGATTATCCCGAGTTTGTGACCGACCATCACGCGCGCGACTTTGTTTGCGATACGCTGCGCACGGCCATCACGGGCGGGGTGGAACCGTTCGACATGGATCAGATGATGGAGCTGGACATGGAAGTGCACCATCATGAAGCTGTGCAGCCCGTGGACTCACTGACCACGGTGGCGGACTCACTGCCGGGCCTGGGCATTGTGGCCGCGGTGCTGGGCGTGGTGATCACCATGGGGGCGCTCGGCGGACCGCCCGAAGAGATCGGCAAACACGTGGCCGCGGCGCTGGTGGGGACGTTTCTCGGCATCCTGCTTTGCTATGGCGTGGTAGGGCCACTGGCCGCCAACATGGGCAAGCTCGCCGCTGAGCACGACGAGTATTTGCATGTGTTACGCGTACTGTTACTGGCGTTCCTGAAAGGCTCCGCGCCCATGATCGCCATCGAAATGGGGCGCCGCGCGATTCCTGCGCACGCACGGCCGGGGTTCGACGAGATGGAGAAGCACTGCAAGAACAAGACTGAGCCGGTGGAAGCGGCAGCGCCAACGGCAGCGTAAAAGCAGAGGAATCTGATGGCGGGCAAAGCGCAACCGATCATCGTGATCAAAAAGACCGGCGGCCACGGAGGCCACCACGGCGGCGCATGGAAGGTGGCCTACGCCGATTTCGTGACCGCGATGATGGCGCTGTTTATCGTGCTGTGGCTGATGAGCCAGAGCGATCAGGTGAAAAAAGCCGTGGCAGGCTACTTCAATGATCCCAAGGGGACAGCCACGCTTTTGGGCACAACCATGTCGGGCACAGGAAGCGGCACGACACCGGCTGCGGACCCGAATCAGAAGCAGTTGCAGGACCTAAAGGAAAAACTGGAGCAGGAAATCCAGGCGCGCATGGACTTGGAGAAGCTGAACAAGCAGATTGAGATGACGATTACGTCGGAGGGCCTGCGCATCGAATTGCTGGAAGAGAAGAATGGCACGTTCTACCAAAGCGGCAGCGCAAAACTGAGCCCGAGCGGCCAGGAACTGCTGGCGTTGCTGGCCACCGAGCTGAAGACACTGCCGAACCAACTGCAGATCGAGGGGCACACAGATGCTGCACAGTACTCGAGCGACGCCAACTACAGCAACTGGGAGCTCTCGGCCGACCGCGCCAACTCCGCGCGTCGCCTGCTGCAGCAGGATGGAGTGCGGGCCGATCAAGTGACGCAGATACGCGGCTACGCGGATCAACTGCTGCGCGTAAAGAGCAATCCCTACGACCCTTCGAACCGCCGCATTTCCATTCTGGTGAAGAACAACGACAGTGCACCGCCGCCGCAGTTGAAGCATGCACAGGTGGTGGGTGGCGCTTCCGGGGCTGCGCCTTCGGCGGCGGCGCCACCTACGGGGCCGGCTGCTCCGACGAAACTGCCGCCTGCGTCGCCGGCGAAACCCAGCACGGTCAGCAAGCTCACGGGGCCGTTACCGGGAGCGAAGAAGTAAGCGCTCATGCCGCGGCAACCTTAGACGCAAAGGGCTGAGAGATCGGTCTCTCAAAAACAGGACGCGGCCTGCCGGCATGGTGTAGTCTGGTCTGCGGATCAGCAAGCGTTTACCGGAGGGAAAGTTCCATGGCAATCGTTGCCGGCGTGGATTTCGGCACACTCAGCGTTCGCGTCACTCTCGTTGACAGCAAGACGGGGCCGATCGGCACCGCATCTGCATCTTACCCCCTCCATCGCCGCCGCGACGATCCCAACTACGCCACGCAATCGCACGGTGATCAGATGGCGGCTCTGGCCACGGCCACAAAGGACGCGCTCAAGGCGACCGGCGTAAACGGAGCAGAGGTCGCTGCAATCGCGCTCGATACTACGGGCTCCAGCGTGATTCCAGTGGGCGAGGGGTTGGAGCCGCTCGACGAGTACTACCTGTGGTGCGACCATCGCGCCTTTGCCGAGGCGGAGGAGATTACTCACAAGGCGCACGAGTTGGGATTTGAAGGGATTGCATGGTGCGGCGGCATCTACTCGCACGAATGGGGCTTCGCGAAACTGCTGCACTGGCTGCGCAATAACCCGGAGAAGCGCGCCCGTTTTGTCACGGCGCTGGAACACTGCGACATGGTTGCAGCCACGCTGTCAGGCGTGACCGAGGTAAACGCGCTCAAGCGCAGCGCGTGCGCCATGGGCCACAAATGGATGTGGAATCCCAAGTGGGGCGGCCTGCCGCCGGAGGAATTTCTGGTCGCGGTCGACCCGCTGCTGGCCGGGGTACGCTCCAAGATGGGCGGCGAATACCTTACCAGTGACAAAATCGCGGGACATCTTTCGCCAAAGTGGGCTGCGGAACTTGGGCTTCGCGCTGGAATCCCCATTCCCGTGGGAGCGTTCGACGCGCACTGGGACGCCATCGGCTCGAACATCCGCGAGGGCGACGTGGTGAACGTGGTCGGCACCTCGACCTGCATCATCGCGATGGCGCCGAAGGCGGAGCTGATTCCCGGGGTGTGCGGCGTAGTGCCTGGAAGCGTGCATCCACAGTTCACGGGCATTGAAGCCGGACTGTCGGCGGTGGGCGACATCTTCGACGCCATTGCCAAGCGCGCCAACACCACAGTGGCAGCGCTCTCGGAGGGCCTCGACGCGTGGAAGGCCGGCCAAACGGGCCTTTTGCGGCTGAGCTGGGACAATGGCGATCGCACCGTGCTGGTGAATCCTGAGTTGGGCGGCGTGACGCTGGGCTGGAATCTGGTGCACACGGCGCAGGACGAGTTGTTCGCGGCGATCGAAGGCACGGCATTCCACACGCGCATCATCCTTGAGCGCATGGCCGAGCATGGCGTGCGCATCGATCGCGTGATCAATGCGGGCGGAATTCCGCAAAAGAACGAGATTCTGAATCAGGTTTACGCCAACGTGCTGAACAAGCCGGTGCTGGTGCCGGCTGGCATTCCGACCAGCCTCGGTTCGGGGATTTTTGCGCTGCTTGCCGCCGGAACGTACAAGACCATCGAAGAGGCGCAGGCCGCGGTCTGCTTGCCGTTCCGCACCGTTGAGCCGGATGCGAAGGCCGCCGCGGTGTACGAGCAGCTTTACCCGCTCTATCGCGAGGTGTACTTTGCACTGGGCAAGCGCGATGCCGCGCCGGCCGCGCTCGGCAATGTGCTGCCCGAACTGAGAAGGATTGCGGCGCAGGTGCAAAAAGCGGGTTGACAAGCCAGCCACGGCGGCGCTTGCTCATCCGCGCCGAGCGGTTTAGTGTGGTTTTCACAATCTGAATTGCTGGGTGCCCCTGTGCCTTCTTTCTTTCTGCGTTCTTATTTGACCTGCCTTGGTTGCGCAGTGCTTGCATCGACACTGTTTACGGCCGCGCATGCGCAATCGTTGCCGGAAGCTCCGTATGCTGCGCCGTCGGCCGAGCCGTGGAGTGCTCCGCACTTCTCGATCGATCCCAAGACCCTTTACCAGGCCGCATCCGATGTGCCCGCGCCAGACGGCGTGAACGTGACTGAGATCTGCGATGACGAGAGCTATACCTTTGACGATGCCGGGCGACAGGTGCACGTGGGCCACTTCATCTATAAGGTGCTGACACAGAAAGGTGCGGAGGGCTGGGATTCGCTCTCCGTGAGTTGGGAACCCTGGCACGAAGCCCGGCCCGTGATCCGCGCGCGCGTGATTACACCCGACTTCACGGTGCACACGCTCGATCCCAACACCATCACCGAGGCCCCGGCACGCGGCGGCGACTACAAGACCTACAGCGACGGCAAGCGCCTGCGCGCGCCGCTGCCGGCTATCGCGCCGGGCGTGGTGGTGGAAGAGGAATACACGGAGACGGAAACGGAGCCGCTGTATACTGCGGGCCGCGTGGGGCGTGTGGTGCTCGGCCAGGAAGAAATGCCGGTGGCGCACAGCCGCGTGGTTTTCGATGCTCCCGTGGCTTTGCCGCTGCGCACCAATCTTTTGTTGCTGCCCGGCATCAAGCCGGTGCGCACCGAGTCCGGAGGACGCGTCACCCTCACGTTCGATGTTGGCCCCCTGGATGCGATCGATAACCAGGAGCCATATCTGCCTCCCGAGACGGTGTCCTTTCCGATGATCGAATACTCCACAGGTGCATCGTGGCAAAGCATTGCAGCGGAGTACGGCGGAGTTGTCGATAGCCGCGCAAATTCACCGGCGGTCGAAGCCGTGGTGACGCCGCTGATCGCCGGCAAGAAAACCATTGCCGAAAAAGAGGCTGTCATTCTTGACTACCTCGATCGCGAGGTCCGTTACACGGGCATCGAATTCGGCGAAGCCGCGATTCTGCCTCACGATCCGGCAGAGACGCTGGCGAAAGGTTACGGCGACTGCAAGGACAAGGCGACGCTGCTGGTGGCGATGCTGCGCGCCGCGGGCATTCCCGCGTACGTGGCGCTGCTGGATGTGGAAGTGCGCATGGATGTGCCCATAGATCTGCCGGGCATGGGACTGTTCGATCATGCCATCGTCTACGTGCCCGGTCGAATTCCACTCTGGATCGATGCCACCGACCGCTACGCGCAACTGGGCCAGTTACCGATGGGCGACCAGGGCCGTTTGGCGCTGGTTACCAGCAACACTACTGCGGCACTCGTCAAAACGCCTGAATCCTCGGCGCGCGATAACGGGATAGTGGAGACACGCGAGTTCACGCTGACGGACAATGGCCCCGCAAACGTCGTTGAGATCACGGAGCCCAAGGGCATCCTGGAATCGGGCTACCGTGGTTTCTACGCCGACAAGCCCGACAACGACACGCGCGAGGAGCTTCGCGGCTACATCAAATCCGAATACCTCTGCGACGATCTCAGCAAGGTGGAGCGCACCGATCCCGACGATCTTTCGCAGCCGTTCAAGCTTACCATCGCCTGCGAAAAGGCGAAGCGCGGTTACACGGAACTTGAAAGCGCGCAGGCCGCGATCCGCCTCGACCGGATCTTCCAGTTCCTGCCCGATGAGTTGAAACAGAAAGACGATTCCGACGAGAAGAAGACCACCGGCCCCGATAAGCCAAAGAAGCCGCGCACCGAGGATTGGTGGCTCAACGCGGCCTTCATGACGGAGTGGAACTATCGCTTCATCCCGCCCGCGGGATTTGTCCCCAAGGAGTTGCCCAAGGACACGACCATCGCGCTGGGCCCCGCGCAACTGACGGAGACGTTCACCACCGGCAAAGACGGAGTGGTACTGGCGCACCTGGTCTTTGATTCCCTGAAGCGTCGCTACACTGTGGCCGAGGCAACGGCGTTGCGCAATGAAGTGGCAGATCTGATCAATGGTCCCGCCATCCTCATCGATTTTGAGCCGCAGGGCGAGGCGCTGCTGCGTGACGGTAAGGTGAAGGAGGCGCTCGCCAGCTATCGCGCACTGGTGGCGCTGAATCCCAATGCGGCCGTGCATCATTTGCAGGTGGCCAATGTGCTGCTTCAGGCCGGCATGGGCGAAGCCGCGCGCGCCGAGGCGCGACTTGCTGTGAAGCTCGACCCGAATTCCGCGTTGGCCGAGCGCGTGCTGGCCGAGATATTGAAACACGACCTGGTGGGACGTGAACTGCGCCCCGGAAGCGACCTGACCGGCGCGGCCGACGCGTATCGCGCAGCCATCAAGCTCGATCCCGACGATCACACCGCGCAAGCCAATCTGGCGATCCTGCTCGAATACGATTCCGTAGGACGCCGCTACAGCGGCCAGGCGCACATGAAAGAGGCAGTCGCCGAATACGAGAAGCTGGGGCAGGACAAGCTGGCCGATCTCGGTCTCACCGACAATCTCGCATTCTCGATCTTTTATAGCGGCGACTATACGGGTGCGTACAAGGCTGCACAGGCGCTGAATCCGGAGCCCAAGGCGCTGATGTCGGCCTGCATGGCCATGTCGCAGAGCAGCAAGGCGGGACTGGACGAAGCCAACAAGCGCGCCACGGACGATAGCGGATTCAAAGAGACAGATCGCACCGCGGGCGAAATGTTGATGAACATGCGCCAGTATGCGCAGGCCGCCGACTTTTACCAGGCGGGCGCCGCAGGCGACGATGCCGCGCGGACATTGGGACTGGCGAACATGCTGCGCGGCGCGATCCATCACGAGGATGTGCAGTTCGCGAATACTCCGGCCGATGTCGTGAAGCGCTTCTCCATGGTGCCCTTCGATCCCGATCTGACGAAGGACCGCTTTGCCACGATGCTCAGCCGCAACGCCATCAAGGTGTTGAACGCCATGGACGCCGACGAGCTGAAGGACGAGCTCGAAAGTGGCAAAAAGATGAACACGGAACTGGCGCGCGAGGGGAGCTCGCTTGATGTGACGGAAGACATCGTGCTGCACATGCTCGACCCCAAAGGCGATGGTGATGACGCGACCGGCTACCGCGAAAAAGTGGAAGTCCTGGGCGGAAATACGATGACGGTCTACATCGTGAAGGAAAATGGGCAATACAAATTGCTCGACACCGGGGAAAAGCCGAACGCGATCGCTCTGGAAATGCTGGATCGTATTCAGAGTGGTGACTTGCGGGGCGCGAAGGCGCTGCTGGATTGGATGCGCGAGGACCTGCACCTCGAGGGCGGCGACGATCCGCTGGGCGGGCCGGTGTTTCCGCGCTTCTGGACGAAGGGTGAAGCGCCGGACGCGCGACGGATGAAGCTAGCTGCCGCGACGATTCTGGTGGGAAGCAAGGCCACCGTGGCGCAGGGCGTGCCAATTCTGGAGGCAGCGCTGAAGGACGCGACAGGCGATCGCGAGCGCACCAACATTCGGATCGCGCTGGCTGTCGGGTATCTGATTCAGAACAACTTCAAGAGCCTGCTCGAGGTTTCGTCGCCGCTACTGAAGGACGAGCCGGAATCGAAGACGGCCTTCATCGACAACGTGCTGGCGCTGATGGGACTGGGCCGGTACGACGATGCGCTAGCGTTGGCCGACGAACGGCTGAAGCTGCTGGAGAACGACAGCGACGCGTACGAGATGAAGATGGAAATCGAAGCCGACCGCGGCAACTTTGCCGCAGCGCGAGGCTGGGCGCAAAAACTTGCCGACCTTGGCAAGGAAGACGCGATGCTGCTGAATAACGAGACCTGGTACGCGCTCTTTACCGGCAAAGTGGAGCAGGCCGATATTGCGAAAGCCATCCGCGCCACCGAAATGCAGAAGGACGCGCCGTACATTCTGCACACTCTGGCTTGTCTCTACGCAGAAGTGGGAAACACCAAGGACGCGCGCGAGGTCTTGCTGCGCGCCATGGACGACTGGAATCTAGACGAGCCGAATGACGATGTGTGGTACGTGCTGGGCCGGATTGCGGAGCAATATGGCGAGCGCGATATCGCCATCGCGGACTATCGCAAAATGGAGAAGCCGAAGGAGCCGCTTTCTCTTCCCACTTCGACGTGGCGGCTGGCGCAGATGCGGCTGAAAGCCATGGGGGCGGAAGAGACAGCGGCCGCGAAGTAGTGCAGCGCGCGTATTGCTTTACTGTTGCTGCTGCATCTGCTGCAGGTCGATGAATGGGATGGCTGGCTCCGGCGGCTGTTGCGCACGCTCCACCAGCACGCTCCAGTCTTCGGGGATAGGCAGCTTGCGATCGAGCGCTGGGGGCTCACTGCTGGCCCCGACCTGCACGGCCACATACAGCTCGCTCGCAGTGTTGCCACGAAAGACGCCATGGGTTGGTGGGACGTCGGCATAATCGCGGCCCACGGCAGTACGGATATGGCGATGATGTGCGATGAGGTTGTTGGTGGGGTCGATGCCCACCCAGCCGAGTTGCGGCATTAACGCCTCGACCCAGGCATGCGTGGCGTCGGGAGTGGAGCGGTCGTGATCCTCGCGCCCGCGGTAGAGATATCCCGAAACATAGCGCGCGGGAATGCGCACGTAGCGCAGCAGAGCGATCATGGTGTGCGCAAAGTCCTGGCACACGCCCTTGCCGCTGACGATCGCCTCGTCGATGGGTGAGTCGACGCGAGTGTGGCTGGGCACGTACTCGAAGTAGTTGAAGAGACGCTGATTCAGCTCAAGCACGAGCATCAAGGGATCGTCGCGGCGGGTGACGCCCATCTGCTGGGCGAGCAACGTCACTGCGGGGGTTTCAACAGCGAAGGTGCTGGGCAGCAGCATCTCCCAGTAATCGCCGGAGGCGATGAGTTCATCGAGTTCGCTCCACGCTTCGGGCGCGAGGAACTCGGGAACTTCGGGAAGGGACTGTTGTTCGACGACCGATTCGGCTACGATGACGAGCTGGTTGTGTTCGCCGGGAATATCGAAGTGCTGAATGTTGTTGCCCAGGTGGTCGCGGTAGCTGAAGACGCGGCAGCGCGGGCTCACGGAGAGCGAGAAGGTGAGGCAGTGCTGGCTCGCGTCGGAGCGCGGGTGCATGCGCGTCTCCATGATGCTCTCTTTGATGGGGCTTGAGTAGCGAAAACGCGTGAGGTGCCGGATGGAATAAAAGTTCATGCGGTTTCCTCTTAAACAGTCAGCGCCGATTGAATGGAGTAGTGCACATAAAAGCGGTAAATAAGTTCATGGATGTGCAAGCACTGTCCGCGGATGTTGTGCAGAAAGCCAGCCGTATCGCCGGCGAGGATTTCGTTGATCGATGTATAGCCCAGCATGGCGCAGAGCTTGCCGATGGCGGCCTTCAGCTCCTCGGGCGGCCGCCGGCCGCCGGTTTGCTGGATGCCCTCCACGGCCTGGCGCGTGCCTTCGACGCAGTAATGGATGGCGTGGGGGAAGTCACGATTGAGCACCAGGAATTCGAGCATGCGCTCCGGAGAGAGATCAGCCGTGTACACCTGGCAGTAAGCTTCGAATGCCGTGCAACAGCGCAGCAGGCCCACCAGTTCCAGATGGAGATAGCCGGACGATTCCCGCTCTTGCGCCGGGAAGAGTTCGGACTGGTAGACCTCGAGCAACGTAGCCGTGGCGTAGGCGCGCTCAAGATAGCGGCCGAGGCGGATGAACTGCCATCCCTGACCGTGGATCATGCTGGTGTCGGTGGTGCCTTTGAAGAGGTAGATGCCATCAATGACGGTGGCGAGCTGGTCGCCGATGTTGGCGGAGAACTGCGATCGCGTGCGCGGCAAGTGCATCTGATGGTAGAGGCGATTGAGGCGCTGCCACATCTCCGTGGAGATTTCTTCGCGCACCTGGCGGGCGTTCTCGCGAGCCCCATTGAGGCAGTAAATGACAGAGGCGGCGCTGAGATTGTCGTAGACCAGCTTTTGCGCCATTTCCTCGATGCTGCCGTTCCAATCCATCTCCACAGGCTTGCCCAGCGCGGCCACCATGCGCTGCCATCGCATTTCCACGTTCGAGCCGCCGGTATCGAGCATGAGGCTCATGGTCACGTCGAGCAGACGCACGGTATTCTCCGCCCGCTCCAGATAGCGGCTCATCCAGTAGAGGCTGTCGGCAACGCGCGATAGCATGTTGTGTCTCTCTCTTCTGGTCCGATGTTCAGTGAAGCGAGCTATTCCAGAATCCATGTGTCCTTACTGCCGCCGCCTTGCGAGGAGTTGACCACGAGCGAGCCTTTTTCGAGCGCCACGCGGGTTAAACCGCCGGGCACAATGTTGACCTTGTCGCCAAAGAGGATGTAGGGCCGCAGATCCACGTGGCGCGGCTCCAGGCGGTCGTCGACGAGACAGGGAGCGCGAGAGAAATCGAGCGTGGGCTGGGCGATGTAGTTGCGCGGGTTAGCCTCAATCTGCCGCGCGAACTCTTCGCGCTGCATGGCGGTGGAGCGGGGGCCGATGAGCATGCCGTAGCCTCCGCTTTCACCTACGGCTTTCACCACTAGCTTGTCGAGGTTGGCGAGCACGTGCTTGCGGTCCTTCTCCTCGCTGAGCAAGAAGGTTTCCACGTTGGGCAGAATCGGATCTTCGTTGAGGTAGTAACGGATCATGTGCGGCACGTAGGCGTAGACGGCCTTGTCGTCGGCGAGGCCGGTGCCGAAGGCGTTGGATACTGTGACGTTGCCGGCGCGATAGGCATTGAACAATCCCGCGCAGCCCAGCGCGGAGTCGGAGCGAAAGACGAGGGGATCGCTGAAGTCGTCGTCGACGCGGCGATAGATCACATCGACGCGCTTGAGACCATCGGTGGTGCGCATGTAGACGATGTTGTCGTGGGTGACCAGATCGCGGCCCTCCACGAGGTCGATACCCATTTGGCGCGCAAGATAGGTGTGCTCGAAGTAGGCGGAGTTGAAGACGCCCGGCGTGAGCAGCACAATGTTCGGTTCGGGGCGGCCTTCGGGCGCGAGAGAGCGTAACGTGGCCAGCAGCAATTGTGGATAGTGCTCGATGGGCCGCACGCCATAGCTCGCGAAGAGTTGCGGAAAGGTCCGCTTCATCACGCGTCGGTTGGTGAGCATATAGCTGACGCCGGAGGGAACGCGGAGGTTGTCCTCGAGCACAACAAACTCGCCGTTGTTGAGGCGGAGCAGGTCACTGCCGACTACGGCGATATAGACGTTGCGCGGCACCTGCAAGCCGCGCATCTGCCGCCGATAGTGCTTGCAACTGTAGACGAGCTCGCGCGGGATGATGTGGTCGCCGAGGATTTTGGCGTCGGAGTAAACGTCACGCAGGAAAAGGTTGAGCGCGGTGATGCGCTGCGTGAGCCCGCGCTCGATCCGGTCCCACTCCTGGGCAGTGACGAGGCGGGGCAGCAAATCGTAAGGGAAGATGCGCTCGGTGCCCTCTTCGCGGCCATAAACGGTGAAGGTGATGCCCTGGGTGAGGAAGGCCAGATCGACCGACTGCTTGCGCCGCTGCAATTCGCCGGCAGGGAGGGTGGCAAGAGTTTCAGCCAGGGCGCGGTATTGCGCACGCACCTCGCCGCTCGGTTCGCGCATTTCGTCGAAGGCGTGGTCGAGAGGGTAATCGCCGTAGAGAGGTTCAAGTTCCACTGGATGGCCTGCTTTCATAGTAGAGAACCCTCCTCCCAGTGGATTCAAGGCGACCGCCGAGTAGCGGCGCCATTTTTGAGCAAGCTCCGCCCATGCTCTGTTCATTTGGTTCTAACACGCGGGGGATCAAGGAGCCATTAGGAAATGCGGGACCGGCAAGGCAGGGCGATAAATGCAGGGGCGCGACCAGTTGGCCGCGCCCCTGCTCATTGCTCATCGTCGCCGGACTGGCGGTTTGTGTGAACTACTTGGTCGGAACCTCGGCGGTCGTCTTCACAATCTGGGCAACGATCTGGTAGGGATCGGCTTCGGAGTTGGGACGGCGATCTTCAAGATAGCCCTTGTAGCCGTGCTTGATGAAGTTGACCGGCAGACGGACGGACGCACCGCGATCCGAGAGGCCGTAGCTGAACTTATCGATGGCCTGGGTCTCGTGAAGGCCGGTAAGGCGCAAGTGGTTATCCGGTCCGTAAACCGCGATGTGATCGGGGATATTCTTCTCGAAGGCCTTCATCAGAGCCTCGAGATATTCCTTGCCGCCCACTTCGCGCAAGTACTTGGAGGAGAAGTTGGTGTGCATGCCGGAGCCGTTCCAGTCGCCGCGGATCGGCTTGCAATGCAACTCCACGTCCACTTCGTACTTTTCGCACAGGCGAGCCATCAGATAGCGCGCGGTCCACAGGTCGTCGGCGGCCTTGTGCGAGCCCTTGCCGAAGATCTGGTATTCCCACTGCCCCTTGGCCACTTCGGCGTTGATGCCTTCGTGGTTGATCCCGGCGTGGAGGCAGAGGTCGAGGTGCTCTTCGACGATGGTGCGGGCAATCGAGCCCATGTACTTGTAGCCGACGCCGCAATAGTAGGGGCCCTGCGGTCCGGGATAGCCTTTCTCGGGGAAGCCGAGCGGACGGCCATCCTTAAACAGGAAGTATTCCTGCTCAAAGCCGAACCAAAGATCCGGATCATCCGGGGCCGTGGCGCGCATGTTGGTCGGGTGCGGCGTGCCGTCGGGGAGCATGACTTCGCTGAGCACGATGAAAGCATCTTTGCGCGCGGCATCGGGATAGAGAGCCACCGGCTTCAGAATGCAGTCGGACTTGTGGCCCGCAGCCTGCATGGTGGAGCTGCCGTCAAATCCCCACAAAGGCAGATCGGCGAGGGTGGGAGTTTTGTCGAATTCCTTGATATTGGTTTTGCCGCGGAGTTCGGGTATGGGCTTCTTTCCGTCAAGCCAGATGTACTCAAGTTTGAACTTTGGCATGGTTCTCCTTCATCGTCGGGAATTGTGGGTCAGGCCCCGGCGAAGCTGCAGTTCGCCGGTATGGGTGGGTTCATGTACAGCATAAAATGAGGTATGCCGAATCGTATAAGGATCGTATAAAGAAAGCACAGAAAGCGAGCACATGCAGCGCGCCTATGCCGCCATGTGCAACGACTCAGGGCGCGCGGGCGGGGAGAAATCTACCGGGGTCCGGTCCCCATGCGCTACCCTGAACGCTCAGGAGTACTGCCCATGCACGATGCCCGGAAGCCCTTTCATGCAGGGTTGGCCCTGCTGTTTATCAGCTTCGCGCTGCCCATGGCCCGCGCGCAAAAGACGCCCATCCAGATCACGGCCGACCTGAGCGACGCGCCGCGCAAGCTATTTCACGCCGAGGTCGACCTGCCTGTGACGGCGGGCCCGCTGACGTTGACTACGCCGAAGTGGATTCCCGGCGAGCACGCGCCCAACGGCCCGGTGCAAGAGATTACGGGCGTGGTGTTCACCGCCAACGGACAGACGCTTGCCTGGCGGCGCGATGACGTGGACCTTTATCAGTTCCACCTTACGATCCCGCTGGGCGTGAGCACGCTGCATGCGCACCTGGACTGCATCGTGACCGAGCGGGTTACGCAAAAACTTGCCGCGTTCGAGTGGGAATCGCTGATGCTTTACCCGGCCAACACGCCGGTACGCGACATTCCGATTCAGCCCTCCGTGAAGGTTCCCGCCGGGTGGGGTATCGGCACCGCGCTCACGCCGGTCAGCTCGGGCCCCTACCCGGTTCCCGCGCCCGGCGCCGTGACGCAGTTTGCAGCGACGACGGTGGAGCAGCTGCAGGACTCGCCGATCCTGACGGGCGAATATTTCCATGAGTTCCCGCTGGCTCCCGAGATCACGCCTAAACACTATATTGATGTGGTCTCGGATTTGCCGGACGACTCGAACCTGCGCCCAGCGGTGCTGGCATCGCTGAACAACCTGGTGCGCGAAGCCGATGCGCTATACGGTTCACATCATTATCACGTGTACCATTTTCTGCTGACGCTTTCGGAAGTGGCGGGGGAGATGGGACTGGAGCACGGCCAGTCGTCAGACAATGGCGCGAACGAGAAGGCATTTTCTGACGACGTGCACGAACTGCGCGATTCCGATTTGCTGTCGCACGAGTTTACGCACTCGTGGAATGGAAAGTATCGCCGTCCGGTGGGACTGTACCAGCCGGACTTCGCCACGCCGCAGCAGGGCGCGCTGCTGTGGGTGTACGAAGGCATGACGCAATACCTGGGCAACGTGCTGGCCGCGCGCGCGGGCTTTGAGACGCAGGCGCAGTATCGCGACCGGCTGGCGGAGACAGCAGCGTTCCTGGATTACACTCCCGGCCGCGAATGGCGTTCCACGGAGGACACCGCCATCGCAGCCAGCGTGGTGCGATCCTACACGCCGTGGATGAACTGGAGGCGCGGGCAGGACTACTACTTTGACGGGCAGTTGTTGTGGCTTGATGCCGATACGCTCGTCCGCAAACTGACGCAAAACCAGAAATCGCTGAACGACTTTGAGAAGATCTTTCTGGCCAAGGGCGGAAATACCGGCCCGCTCATTGTCACATACGATTTCAACGAATTGGTCGAGGACTTGAATGCAGTGGTTTCCTACGATTGGGCCACCTTCCTGCACGACCGCATCGACAAAATCAATCCCCATGCGGACTTGGCCGGCATCGAGCAAGGCGGCTACAAGCTGGTGTACAAGGACAAGCCGAGCGCTACGCAGCGCATCATGTCCGCGATGCCGGGCGGGCGCCGTGCACCCAGAGACTGCTGGTTCTCGATCGGCTTGAGTCTAAGCGGCGATGGCAGCATCTCCGATGTGCGCTGGAATGGCCCCGCCGACAAGGCGAACCTGGCTCCCGGCCAGAAGATCATCGCGATCAACGGACAGATCTTTAGCGCGGAGGCATTGCACGCAGCCATAAAAGCGGCCAAAGGAAACACGGAGCCGATTCATCTCATCGTGCAGGCGGACTCCTTCGTTTCGATGGTCAACATCGACTACCACGATGGCGAGCGCTTCCCGGTGCTCGAACGCGTGGAGGGCACACCGGATTATCTGGACGACATTACCAAGCCGCTGACTACGCCGGAGAAGGCGCCGGCTGAAGAAATGAAAGCGGAGGATTAGAGTTTCGGTGCGCGGCGGGGGCGAACCCACCAAGCGCTCGGCATTTCGGCTCCGGTTGCATTACCCTCAAACTCAGGAGATTTTGTTTAAGGATGTTTCTCGCGCAGCGCTTTGCTCTCGCCGCTTTCGCCGCACAGATTCTCGCCCTGCCTTTGGTTCGCGCGCAGCAACCTGCGCCGCAGCCCGCGAGCGATGAATACGTCCGCGCCCATTACACCAAATATGAGTACCGCATACCCATGCGCGACGGCGTGCGTCTGTTTACCGCTATCTACGTTCCCAAGGCTTCGGCGTTCCCCGCCGATCCGGGCCCGTATCCATTCATGATGGACCGCACGCCTTATAGCGTGGCTCCCTACGGCGAAGATCGTTACCCCGCGAAGCTCGGACCGTCGGATGAGTTCGAGAGAGCCGGCTACATCTTTGTCTATCAGGATGTGCGCGGCCGCTGGATGAGCGAGGGGACGTTTGTGGAAATGCATCCGGCCATCGACGAAAAAAAATCCGCGAAGGACGTGGACGAGTCCTCCGATACGTACGACACCATCGAATTTCTTTTGAAGCAAGTGCCCAACAACAACGGCAAGGTGGGCATCTGGGGCATTTCGTATCCGGGGTTCTACACTTCGGCGTCGATTATCAACTCGCATCCGGCCATTGCCGCAGCCAGCCCGCAAGCGCCCATGACCGATCTGTTTCTGGGCGACGACTCCTATCACGGCGGCGCATTCATGCTTTCGGCCGGCTTCGGTTTTTATGCGCCGGGCTTCCACGTGCAGCAAAATCCGACGTTAGTACCTGACGGCACATCTTTCAGCTTCGGCACGACGGACAGTTATAAGTTCTATCTCGAGGCCGGTAACGTCGCGAACCTCGATAAGTTCATGAAGAGCCCGACCATGTTGTGGGACGACCAGTACAAACACGACACCTACGACGACTACTGGCAGATACGCGACCTGTCGCGGCACATGAAGAACGTGAAGTGCGCGGTGCTCGTCGTTGGCGGCTGGTATGACGCGGAGGATCTCGAAGGCCCATACCGCACCTTTAACGCCATCCACAAATTCAATCCCAGTACTCCAATCACTTTGGTGGAGGGTCCGTGGGTGCATGGCGGTTGGGCGCGCAGTGACGGCGATCATCTTGGCGATGTCGAGTTCAACGCGAAGACTTCGGAATATTTTCGCGCCAACATTCAGTTTCCATTCTTCGAGCATTATTTGAAGGGCGGGGGAAAGACGCTTCCCTCGGCGATTGTGTTTGAAACTGGAAGCAATGTGTGGCGCCGCTACGACGAGTGGCCGCCCAAACCCGCCACCGCAAAGACGTTGTACTTTCACGCCGACGGCAAGCTCAGCTTCGATCCTCCTTCGGAGCAGAAGAGCTTTGACGAGTACCTGAGCGACCCTGCTCACCCAGTGCCTTTCGTGGGCTATACCACCGATACGGTGCCACAGCGCTACATGGTCGACGATCAACGTTTCGCCAGCTCGAGGCCCGACGTTGTGAGTTACGAGACCGATCCGCTCACTGAGGATTTGACGATCGCCGGCCCGATCTCTCCGCATCTCAAAATTGCTAGCTCGGGCACAGACTCCGACTTCGACCTGAAGCTCATCGACGTCTATCCCGACGACACTCCAGATCCCGACCCATCGATGAATGGCAACAAGCGCATCCTAAGCGCTCCGCCGCTGCATCTGGGCGGTTACCAGCAACTGCTGCGCGGCGAGCCCTTTCGCGCCAAGTTTCGGTCCAGCTGGGAGAAGCCCGAGCCGCTCACGCCCGGCAAAGAAACGGACATCAACTTTACAATGCCTGATCTCTACCACACCTTCCGCCGCGGCCATCGCATCATGGTGCAGGTGCAAAGCTCATGGTTCCCACTTACCGATCGCAATCCGCAAACCTTTACCGACATTCCCTATGCCAAGCCGGAGGATTTTACGAAAGCCACGGAACAAATTTTCCACCAGAAGGACGCTGCCTCTGGCGTGGAGGTGATGGTGCTGCCGCAGCCGTAACTGCGAGGCGCCGCGCCCGGGCTTTTCTGTGTGCCGCTGCCTGGAAGGGTGGGCCTATTCAATTTCTGAGTACGATTCGACGTACAATCAAAGAGGACCGGCAGACTGCGGAGAGGTGGCCGAGCGGTTGATGGCTCCGGTCTTGAAAACCGGCATACTCGAAAGGGTATCGGGGGTTCGAATCCCTCCCTCTCCGCCATAAAGTCAACATAATGAGCAACTTATAGAGATCAGCCAGAGCTCCCCCGAGATTCCGGGCAAACTCGGAGGTCTTGGGGCCCGAAAGGGACCGGAGAGCATTCTCCGCTATGGATAACAGCGCAGAAGTCCCACGTTTTCTCCGTCATGGAGCTCGCCAGTCCACTTTCGCGCTGTTCCGACACTGGACTAGAGGACAAAGTTTCCCGCTTAGGCCATCCAGCTAGGTACCCGTCGGAAGGCTGCGGTTGTGGATTCATCTAATTCCAATTTGAGGGCGTTTTTCGGGTCCAATCATTTCAAACCTTTGCCCGAAGCGTGCAAGGATCTGTACCCGCCAACCCAAGATCATGACACGGCAGTTCGGCGAACACTAGCCGACATAGGAGTACTAATCCTTGGCAATGCCTATAAGTCGCAGAACGGGAGGCAGTTTCGCATTAATTACGAATTAATCTTGTCAGAAACCGTGTTCTTAGCAGCTGATAGCCGAGGGTCACTTGTCCGAAATGGCGACTATACAGACAAGTGGACTCGCTTCGATGGTCAATGAGTGCCTCGGCGATTATGCGCTCACCGAGAGCCGCCCAACAAACCCAGTGCGGCTACTGATCCGCGGCGCGTTTTCGGATCCTCTTCAGGGTTACGGCGCCTGTGCTTCCGGGAGCAAACAAATGCCGCTCTCCCCGCAATCACATCAACACCGCCCCAAACCTGTGCGCGAGAGAAACGCGGGCTAGTTGTCTCAGCTCTGCTATCGTGGTTAGAATCAAGCGCCCCGTTGCTATCTTGACTCTTCCTTCATCTCTGCGCTGTGAAAGGCAAACGCTGGCTCATGATCGAACCGCTTGCCATCATAGGCATTGGCTGCCGCTTTCCCGGCGGCGCGAACTCACCCCAGAAGTTCTGGGAGATGCTCTGCGCCGGTACGGATGCCGTCTGCGAGATTCCAGCCGACCGCTGGAGCATTCCCGCTCACTATGACCCCGTCCCCGGACGCGACGGCAAGTCCATCTCCCGCTGGGGCGGATTCGTCGACAATATTGACCGCTTCGATCCCGGCTTCTTCGGCATCTCTGACCGCGAGGCGAACGCCATTGACCCGCAGCAGCGCCTCCTGCTCGAAACCAGCTGGGAAGCATTTGAAGACAGTGGACTAACCCTCGAAACACTCCGGGGTTCCTCCACGGGCGTTTTCGTCGGGATTTCCACCTCCGACTACGGAGGACTGCAACATGAAGGGGGCCGCCGCACCGTCGCCGACGTCTACTCAGCTACCGGTTCTGCCTTCAGCATCGCCGCCAACCGCATCTCCTATTGCTTCGATCTGCGTGGCCCCAGCATAGCCATCGACACTGCCTGCTCCTCCGCCTTGACGGCCTGTCACATCGCCTGCGAGAGCCTGTGGCGCGGCGACTGCGCCATGGCAATCGTTGGCGGTGTCAGCGCGCTTCTCAGCCAGGACACCTTCTTCGCCTTCAGCCGCATGTCCATGCTCTCGCCCGACGGGCGATGCAAGGCTTTCGACGCGAGTGCCAATGGATTTGTGCGGGCTGAAGGCGCAGGCGCTGTTCTGCTGAAACCGCTTTCCGCTGCGCAGACCGCCGGCGACAGAATTTACGCCGTCATCCGCTCCACCGCCGCGAACCAGGATGGCCGTACCAACGGCATCACCGTTCCAAGCAGGCAAGCCCAGGAAGACCTGATCCGCCAGGCCTGTGTCAGTGCCGGATGCGCGCCTTCGCAGATTGCCTACGTCGAAGCTCACGGAACAGGAACCCCGATCGGCGACCCCATTGAAGCCGCCGCGATCGGTGCGGCGCTTTGCGACAAAAGAAAGAACGCCTGCCTCATTGGTTCCGTCAAGACCAACATCGGCCATCTTGAATCTGCCTCCGGCGTTGCCAGCATCATCAAAGTCGCCCTTATCCTCAAACAC
This sequence comes from uncultured Acidobacteriota bacterium, assembly GCA_963786565.1. Classification (GTDB taxonomy): domain Bacteria; phylum Acidobacteriota; class Terriglobia; order Terriglobales; family Acidobacteriaceae; genus Telmatobacter. The sequence goes on from CAWAZR010000004.1 coordinate 467,603, forward strand.
AAGACCATCCCTCCCAGTCTCCATTTCAAGAAACCCAACCCCCGCATCGATTTCAAGAAGCTCAACCTTCGCGTTGTGAGCCGGCTCCAACCCTTTCCCCAGCACTCGCGGAATTTGCTGGCCGGAATCAACTCCTTCGGCTTCGGAGGAGCCAACGCGCACGTCATTCTCCAAGCCGCGCCCCCACGCCCGGAAACGCCGCGCAACGTATCGCGAGGCCGCCAGCCCTTCATTCTGCCCATTTCCGCTCATACGCGCGAAGCTCTGATTGCGGCGGCCGCAAATTACCTCGCCTTGCTCCAATCACCTGCCACCAGCGCCTGGTCTCTTTGCGCCGCAGCCGCCACGCGCCGCTCCCATCTGCCTCATCGCCTATGTCTTGTCGCGGCCAGCCGCAAGGAATTGCTGAAGCGTCTCGAAGAATCTCTCGCCGGAGAAATAACTTCGGCCCCGGTCGCCGGCCAGACTGGCACTAACGCGAAACCCGTCTTCGTCTTCTCTGGCCAGGGCCCTCAATGGTGGGCCATGGGCCGCCAACTGTTGACGCACAGCCAACCGTTTCGCAACAAGATCGAAGAGTGCGACGCTCTGTTTCGCGAATTCGGAAAATGGTCTCTGGTGAAGGAGCTTTCTCGGGACCAAAGCTCTTCCAGGATGGACGAGACCGAAATCGCACAGCCCTCCATCTTCGCCTTGCAGGTTGCGCTGGTTGCTTTGTGGCGCTCGTATGGAGTCATTCCTTCCGCTGTTGTCGGCCACAGCGTGGGCGAAGTTGCAGCCGCGCATGTTGCCGGAGTGCTCACATTACGCGAAGCTGCGCGCATCATCTTTCATCGCGGCCGGGCCATGAGCCTCGCGCCCAATACCGGAAGAATGCTTGCGGCGAGCGTGCACGCAACGCAGGCTCAGCAGATCGTCGCCGGCTATCCCGGACGAGTCGTCGTCGCTGGATACAACAGTCCCAACTCCGTCACCTTTTCTGGCGAACAAACAGCTCTCGATCGCATCGCGCAATCGCTAGATGAGCGCGGCACTTTCAACCGCTTCGTTCAGGTCAGTTACGCCTTCCACAATCGCCAGATGAACCCGGCCAAAGCCGGCTTGCTTCGCTCCCTTGGGCAGGTTGAAACATCCCCCGCCCAACTCCCCCTCTGGTCCACGGTCACCGGAAAACTCACCGACGGCCTGGATATGACCGCCGAATATTGGTGGCGTAACGTCCGCAAGCCGGTACGTTTCAGCGCCGCAATTGCGGGGCTTATCGCCGAGGGCCATTCCTGCTTTATTGAACTCGGCGCTCATCCTGCGCTCACTGCCGCTATCTCTGAAACCCTCGCCCAAACCGCGACCAGCGGAACTGTCCTCTTCTCCCTGCGCCGCAATGAGCCCGAGCTGACCACCATCTTCGAAAGCCTTGCCGCTCTTCATCTGGCCGGCTCGCCCATTTCCTGGAAGAGCATCTTTCCCGCCGCCGGCAACGACATCTCGTTGCCTCTTTTCCCCTGGCAGCGGGAGCGGCACTGGAACGAGCCCTTCACAACCCGCGCCGTTCGCCTGAACGCTCCAGCGCATCCGTTCCTCACCGTCAAACTCGATGCCCCCGTGCCGACATGGAATACATGGCTCGATCTGAATGCAAAACCATGGCTCAAAGACCACCGCATCGAGAACCATATAGTTTTTCCCGGCGCCGGTTACGTTGAAACAGCCCTCGCCATCGGCGCGCTCGTCTTTCCCTCCCGCCAGATCGAGATTGAGGACATCGAATTCCTGCGAGCACTGCATTTACCTGATGGCAAAGACCCCATCCAATTCCAGTCCCAATACAACCCGCTAGACTCCTCCGTCACCTTTTCGACACACGAGAACTCGCCCGACGCCGATTGGAATCGCAACGCAAGCGCAAAGGTCAGGGCACGGGTTCAAACCGTTCCCCAATCACTGGACCTGAAGCGCATTCAAGCCGGTCTGCCCGAGCATCTCTCCACCGACAAGGTGTATGCCACTTCTGCAAGGCGCGGTCTCTTCTACGGACCCATGTTTCAAGCCATCGAATCTGTGTGGAGGAGAGACGGGGAATCTCTAGGGAAAGTCCGCTTGCCAGAGCCGCTCGCTGCCCCCGCGAATCAGTTTCATTTCCATCCAAGCCTGCTCGACGGCTGCTTCCAGCTCGCCATGATCTCCGCACCGGCATCGAGCGACAGCATAACCTTTGTCCCCGTGCGCATCGATCGCGTCGCCTATCTAGCCCCTCCAGGCCCGGTCGTCTTCTGCCACGCCAGGATCGTTCATGCCAGTCTTCTTTCCCCCATCTTGAACCTCAGGATCGCCGACCCATCGGGACGCGTCCTGATGGAGATCGACGGCTATCACGCGCAGGCGGTCCGGGGCCACACCGCGCCTGCGCACGATGCGCCGGAAAACTGGCTGTATGAGACACGCTGGATCGAAAAGCCAATCCAACGGACCGCCTCCGACCAATCAATGCCCGGAAACGGGCCTGGAACCTGGTTGATCCTCGCCGACCGCTCCGGTGTGGCAACCAAACTGGCAGCCCTGCTCAAGCGTCGAGGCGCATCGTCAATCCTGCTCTTTCGGGATGATCTCGTTAATGAGCGCAGCGGTCAGGTTCCCGCGTCTCTCCCGTCTCGGTTGCAAGAACTTATGGCCGGGCCGGATCGAACCAGCCTTTCGGGAATTCTCCATCTTTGGAGCCTGGATATACCCAGTCTCAACGTACCCAACCCTTCGCATCTCAACGCGGACTCGCTCCTCGATTCTCAAGCCGCCGGGACTCACAGCGCGCTGCATCTAATCCACGCCATGGAATCCTATGCTGCCGCGCCGCCGTTATGGCTGATCACGCGCGGCGCACAGAGCGCTCTTCCATTGGACGAGGTCTCCATTGGTCAATCATCCCTGCTTGGTCTGGGACGCACCATCAACTCGGAATATCCCCGCATCTCCTGCCGTCTCATCGACCTCGATTCCGGGAAGCCGGATATCGCTGCGCGGAACCTGTTCCGGGAGTTCGAAGCAAACGATGGCGAGACCGAAGTCGCATGGCGTGATGGTGTTCGCTTCGCCAGCCGCATAACGCCCACACGGCTCGAACTGCATCCTCCAAAAGGGCCGCCATCGGCAAACTCCGGCTATCGCCTTAACCTGCCTCTCTCCGGAGTCATGGATGACCTGGCCCTCAATGAGATCTCCCGCCGCAAGCCCGACCCCGGCGAGGTCGAAATCGAAATCCATGCGGCCGGCCTCAACTTCCGCGACGTCATGAAGCTGCTCGGCATCTATCCGATCGAATCCGATCGCGATATCTTCATTGGCGACGAGTGTTCCGGCCGCATTGTTTCCGTCGGCAAGAAAGTCCGTAACTTCAGGATTGGCGACCAGGTGATCGCCTGTGGGGCCGGCTGCTTTGCTTCGCACCTCACCATCCCCACCGCCTTCGTTCTGCCCAAGCCTTCACGACTCACGCATGAGCAGGCTGCCACCATCCCTGTCGCCTTCATGACTGCGTGGTATGCCCTGCACAATCTCGCCAAAATCCAGCGCGGCGAAAAAATCCTCATTCATGCTGCGACCGGCGGAGTAGGGCTTGCCGCCATCCAGATTGCCCAACTGGCCGGAGCGGAGATCTTCGCGACCGCCGGCAACGAGGAGAAGCGCGCCTTTCTGCGCAGCCTAGGCATCCGTCATGTGATGGATTCGCGCACAAACGCTTTTGCGGAGCAGATTCGCCGTCTGACTAAAGTTGACATCGTGCTCAACTCGCTTGCCGGCGAAGCCATCGGCAAGGGCCTGTCCCTTCTTGCCCCCGGCGGACGCTTCCTGGAGATTGGCAAACGCGACATTTATGCCAACACGCCCATTGGCCTTCGTCCGCTGCGCGACAACATTTCCATGTTCGTCATCGATATGGGTCAGGTCATGGCCGGCCATCCGGAATCCGTGCAATCTCTTCTGCTCGCCGTGCTCAAACTGTTTCGCAATGGCTGTCTTCATCCGCCGCCCCACCAGTCTCTGCCCATCTCCCGCGCTGCAGCCGCTTTCCGACTTATGGCGCAGGCAAAGCACATCGGCAAAATCGTCCTTACCACTCGGGACGAACAGGCTGCGCCTCTGCGCATGCCGCCTGCCAAGCCAATTGCATTCTCAGCCAAAGCATCCTACCTCATCACCGGCGGCCTCGGCGGCTTCGGCCTCGCCATTGCAAAGTGGCTCGTCGCCAGCGGGGCAAGACACGTCGTCCTGTGTGGAATCAGCGGCGCCGTCTCCTCCGAAGCAAAACGCGCCATCGCTCAGTTGCGCAGGCTCGGCGCAAAAATTCTCATCGTCAAAGCCGATGTCTCCAGCCCAAGCGAAGTCGCGCGCATGTTGGCATCCATCAAGCTCAGAATGCCGCCTCTGCGTGGAGTCTTCCACGCCGCCATGGTTCTTGACGATGGCCTTTTGACCCACCTCACGGAAGAGCGCTTCGCTCAAGTCTTTGCGCCCAAGGCTATCGGCGCCTGGAACCTTCACGTGGCACTGGCCAAAGTCCACCTCGATCACTTCGTCCTGTTTTCCTCGATCAGCGCGGTCATTGGATCGCCCGGTCAAGGCAACTATGCCGCAGCCAACTGTTTTCTCGACGCCCTTGCGCATCATCGCCGCGCCCTTGGCCTGCCCGCCCTCGCCGTCAACTGGGGATCTCTCGGCCAGGTTGGCGTGGTCGCCCGCAATCCGGCTCTGGCGGCGCAAATGAAAGCCGGCGGCCTTTATCCGTTTTCACCGGACCAGGCCACCGGGATGCTGGGCAGGCTCCTCCAGCGCAACGTCACCGAGATCGGCTTCATGCACGTCGATTGGCAAAAGATAATCAGCAAGAAAGCCGGTGCGTCATTGTCGCCCCGATTTTCCGATGTTGTTGTCTCCGCGCTTCTGGACCCGTCCGCGGCGAGTGAAGATCATCGCTCTGTCCTGTTGTCCGCGTCTGCTGAAGAAAGGCAGGCGCTCGTGTTGAACCTGGTTCGCGAGTGCGTTGCAAAAGTCATGCGAACCGTGCCCGCCCGGCTCGATACTGCTCGCCCGCTGCGCGAGATGGGACTCGATTCCCTCATGGCATTTGAACTGCTCAACCGGCTGCAGACCAGGATCGGCGCGTACCTGCCGAACAGCAAAATGTCCGCCAACTCCTCTATTGAAAGCCTCGCCGCCGTGATTCTCGATACATTCAAGGCTGCCCCTTCCGCGTTCACTGCCGGAAATCCGTCCGCCGTCGCCCACAGCCAAAGCGCAACTTCCAATCCCATCGCTCCCGATCAACAGATGATTCCCTATCGCGCTCGCGGCAGCCTTCCTCCGGTCTTCTTCATTCATCCCGCCGGAGGAAGAACCAGCATCTATGACGATTTAGCTGCTCAGATTTCCCGCCAATTGCCCGTCTACGCAATCCAGTCGAGATTGTTGTCGGGCGCCGCGGAGGAATGGAACTCAATCGGAGAGATGGCTCAAAACTACGCCGGCTTGATTGTGAAGCAGCAGCCTGAAGGCCCCATCCGCCTTGCTGGCTTCTCCGCCGGCGGCATCTTCGCTCTTGCCGCTGCACGTGAACTCGAACAGCGCGGACGGAAGGTCTCGCTCGTCTGCATGATCGAAACGCCTCTGGCCATGCTGGATCCAAACCGCAACCGCGTATCGATTCTCGAGAGCCTGATTACCGAGGTTTATGACCACCTGGTTGCCGGGCTGCCGCGCTCTCGCCGGCCGCGAGCGCACGATCTCTCCGCTCACATACTGCGTCTCGCGCAAAGGCTTGTGCGCACCAAATCGGAATCTGCGCGCGTCCAGAATGTGCTCGACTGGCTGGCGCAGCGCGGCCTGCTTGCGAGCGGCGACGCAGATTCCGATACCCGCAGATTCTTCGCTGCCTTTGTTCGCCACTCCATGCTCGTCGAGCAGGCAACGGTTCAGCCTGTACTGGCGGCGATCCACTTGTGCCGCGCAAAGGAAAGCGGGCTCAACGCTTCACCTGTGGCGCCGCGGGCTTTGGCGCACATTACCCGCGGAGGCATTCAACAGGAAGTTCTCAAAGGCCGGCACTTTGAACTGATGCGACCGCCGCTCGTCAAAGCACTGGCGCACAGCCTGGAAGCCGCACTTGCCGGCTTGTTTGTTTAGAGTGCGCAACTATGCCGTCCATGAGCGGGCGCGTCCGTGCAGTGTCGGGCCTTTCCTCGAGAGCGTTGTCGTTCCGATCAGACCCGGAGGAATTCTCAACGAGCGCCAACAGGCCTTAGCGCTCATCGACCCACTCAGATCAATCTGTGTTTTCGGCAAGTTGTCGTAAAACCGGCTATCAGGCAGTTGATATGGTCCATAAAGAGAGGCAATGCCGTACACATAATCGTTGCCAACGGTAGTGCCACAGGTTAGTCTGCCTTTATATTCCGATCTTTTCTGCCTTTATGGTTTCCCTTGAGGCATTCTCTGAACTCTTGGAAGTTCTCTACTCAGCCCCGCTCCAGCAAGAGCAATGGGAGCGTTTTCTCGCGCTTGTCAGTCGGCACACACAAGCTCAATTTAGTGCATTTCTCTGTGCGAACAGCCGAATGGGGCTCTCAGTGCACGCCCAGGGCGGAAACAGCCCCCTGGACGGAGTAGATGTGCTGACTTATAAAGAAAAGTTTGCACCCAGCGATCCATTCCGAGCACCCATTCTCAAAATCGGGAGTCCGGGGGTTTTTCAATGCGATGATCTGTTGCCTAACGAAGCCCTGTTGAAGACAGATATGTATCGCGGCATCCTTGCTCCCCAGGGCCATCGCTTTGGCACGTTGGTTATGTTGGCTGTGACCGTGCGCCGGCTGGAGGCTATCTCCATCTGGCGCTCTATCGAAAAGGGCCCGATGGATGAAGACAGCAATCGGCTGCTGAATCTGCTCCTGCCTCATATTCAAAAGGCACTCGAAATTCGGCAAGTCCTCGGCGTGGCGCAGCAACGATTGGCGGGCGCGGAGGCAATGGTGGATGCCAGCGCCACGGCGACATTTCTGCTCACGAGGCAAGGCCGCGTGCTGCATCGCAATGCGGCAGCGGAATGTCTTCTCGGACAGGCCGACGGCCTTATCCTTCATGACGGCATGCTCACCGCTTCTGAGGGGTGCTTCAAAGAGCGACTGTGCAAACTCTTTGATGACGCGGCAATACCCATCGCTCCTCAATGGAAGGCCGAACCTGCACATGCCCTCTTGCTGCATCGCTCCGCTGGGCAGCGGCCGCTTCAACTGCTTGCTTCTCCCTTACTGCCTGCGCACCGAGGCCGCTCGAAGGCCGATCTTGTCCTCCTCGTCACAGATCCTGAAAAGCCAGTCAACTTTCCCGACGATGTTCTGCGTGCTCTTTACGGCCTCACGCCCGCCCAGACCGAAGTCGCCAACGGTCTGCTCACGGGCTATACGCTCGGCGAGATTGCTACTTTGCGGCGCGTCTCAGTGGGAACCGTCCGCCAACAGGTGAAGAGCATTTTGACCAAGACCGGCGCCAGACGGCAGAGCGACCTGGTCCGGCTCCTCATGACCCTGTCGCAATCTGCCTGCGCGAGTTAATTCATTGCATATCCCATTTGGTAGTTGCGCTTGAGATTGGCGCAATGCTATAAACCACCTCAGTCCTTTTTCCCTACATTCGTTCATAGGTGTCTGCACATCGATTCCATTGCGCCTTCCCCTCGCTCCAGGGAATCGTGAACAGCGTTGAGGTTGTGTAACGCGGGCAAGTGGCGGCAGGACCCCCAAAAACCTGTTCTATCCTCTTTTCCCGAAGCTTTTACTCACAAGTGCGGAGAGTCCTGAGTGTCGGAATGCCGTCGCGGGCAGACGCCACGGCCATTCCCTGGCAATCGAGGGCTGGGCCCTTGTTATTGCGCAAGCCATGCTTTCCCCGGAGGTCCCGGAAATGAAGTCCTTTGCATTGCAGCCCATTTGTGATCAGTCCTTGGTTCACTGCGTTCCCGCGCAATCGGTATTGGTCGGGAAAACCCCAAAGGCGCGTGGCGACCGGGCGAACCTTGTTTCGACCCTAGGTCGCACCGCAAAATGGCTCCGCTGCACCGGGATCCTTTCGGTCATTTTCAGTGTTGCATTCGGACATGCGGCATCGGCGCAGGGAAGCATCCAGGTTGCTCCGAGCGAGTGGACCTGGGCCGGCGGAAGCGGCGTTGTGGGCAGCGGGAAGGGCATTTCAGGGATATATGGCACACAAGGAATACCCGCTACGGGAAACGTTCCCGGAAGCCGTAACTACCCGGGAAGTTGGACGGACAGCAGTGGGAATTTCTGGCTGTTTGGCGGCAACGGCTACGATGCCAACGGCAACCGCGCGCAACTGAACGACCTTTGGGAATACAACACCTCCACGAATCTATGGACATGGATGGGAGGAAGCGACACCTATGAGGCCAGCGGAGTGTACGGTACGCAGGGAATAGCTGCGGCAACCAACATTCCCGGCGCCCGCTCTCTTCCCAAGGTATGGCTGGATAGCAGTGGCAACGTTTGGCTCTTTGGAGGTATCGGATACGATTCGACCGGAACCTTCGGCTATCTCAACGATCTCTGGGAATACAATCCATCCGCAAACCAATGGACCTGGATGGGCGGAAGTTCCAGTCATAACCAAGTCGGCATTTACGGCACGCTTGGTGCGCCCTCGGCCGCAAACATGCCCGGAGGCCGCAGCGGAAATTCGGTATGGGCAGACCAAAACGGCAATTTCTGGCTCCTTGGCGGCTACGGCTACGACTCCGACGGAACGCTTGGCTACCAGAACGACATGTGGGAATACTCTCCATCCACAAATCAATGGACGTGGGTAAATGGGAGCAACGCGGTTGGCTGCACCTATTGCTATCCGGCCGGAGTATACGGCACGGAGGGAACACCTGCGGCGGGGAACACTCCCGGTGGACGCCAGAACGCGGTGAGATGGACCGATAGCGGCGGCAACTTTTGGCTCTTTGGCGGATATATCTTTCCGGCCACTGGCGGTTCGATCGAGCTCAACGATTTATGGGAGTTCAGCCCGTCCACAAATATGTGGACCTGGATGGGAGGGAGCAGTGCGCCACTCGGCAACCAGAACGGCGTATACGGCACGCAGGGGACACCTGCGTCTGGAAACATCCCGGGAAGTCGCGACTCGGGGGTTGCTTGGGCTGATACGCAAGGCAATTTCTGGCTCTTCGGTGGTTACGGCTTCACTGCCGCTGGAGGAGAAGGCAATCTTGGCGATCTCTGGGAGTTCAGTCCGTTTACCGACGAATGGACCTGGATGGTGGGAAGCAATAGCAGTGGCACCACTAGCAATAGCCTCAACAGGGCGGGGGTGTACGGCACGTTGGGCGTTCCGGGAACCGGGAACTTCCCGGGAAGCCGCTATGCGGATGCGGGTTGGGTAGACCAAAGCGATAATTTGTGGATGAGTGGCGGAGAGGGCGAGGATGCGAACAAGGCGCTTGCCTCTCTCAACGATCTGTGGGTTTACCAGCCTGCTCAGTCGTCCATGCCGCAAGCGGCAGCGCCGACATTCAGCCTCCCTGCCGGTACCTACACCTCCGCGCAGAAGGTGACCATCAACGCGACTCCCGGCGCGACAATTTACTACACCACCAATGGAACTGCGCCGAACACGGGTTCGCCCGTTTATGGTGGCGGCCCCATCACAGTTTCCTCTATAGAGACGCTGGAGGCGGTAGCGACGGCGAGCGGCTACTCCAACAGTGGCATCGCCAGCGCCACGTACAAAGTGATACCGCCAACCGCCAAGCCGATGATCAGTCTTCCGTCGGGAACCTACGATCAGCCACAAACGGTAACCATCAGTGACGCCACCCCTGGGGCCGTCATCTTCTACGCCATTAACGGGACGGCGACGATTAATTCGACGGTCTACAGCGGGCAGATCACGGTTTCATCGACGGAAACTCTGCAAGCGATTGCGCTGGCGAGCGGCTATTCCACCAGCGCCAGGGCAACCGCAAGCTATACGGACAATGTGCCGGCGTCGACCAGCCCCGGCGAGTGGACCTGGGTCGGCGGAAGCACCAGCGGCGCCCTTGGCGTGTGGGGAACTTTGGGAACGCCGGCAGACGCCAACATTCCCGGAGACCGGCAAAATGAACCCACCTGGACCGACGCCGCCGGCCATTTCTGGCTCTTCGGTGGCAATGGCGCCGACGCAAACGGGAACTGGAGCGATCTCAACGATCTGTGGGAATACGATCCCGCTACCAATCTGTGGACTTGGGTGAGCGGAAGCAGCACAACCAGCTGCGGGCCGAACGGATGTTCTCAGCCCGGTGTGTACGGCACGCTGGGAACGCCTGCGGCGGGAAATGTTCCAGGAGGCCGCCAGCAAGCGTCCACGTGGATCGATAGCAGTGGGAATCTGTGGCTCTTTGGGGGCAATGGCACCGACTCCAACGGCAATTGGGGTTACCTCAATGACCTGTGGAAGTTTACTCCCTCCACGAACCTCTGGACCTGGGTGGCCGGAAGCAACACCGTCGGCAGCAATGGCGGCCAAACAGGCGTTTACGGCACGCTCGGAACACCTGCGGCTGGAAACATGCCCGGGGGACGCTACTACGGTGAGAGCTGGACCGACAGCCAGGGCAATCTCTGGCTCTTTGGGGGTGGGGGCTACGACTCCAACGGTACCAGTGGCACTCTCAACGATGTGTGGGAGTTCAATCCATCCACGAATGAGTGGACCTGGAAGGGCGGAAGCAACACTGTCTGGATGTCGGGGATCTATGGCACCTTGGGAACGCCTGCTCCTTCAAACATCCCGGGCAGCCGTGCCTGGGCCTCGAATTGGACCGACAGCGCCGGCAACTTCTGGCTGTTTGGTGGCATGGGTTTCGACGGGTTTTACAACTACGGCGTTCTCAATGACCTTTGGGAGTTCAACCCTTCCACGAATCAGTGGACATGGATGGGCGGCAGCAACAAAATTGGCAGCACCTGCCAAAGCTCAAACGGCAGCAGCTGCGGCCAGATTGGCGTGTACGGCACACTGGGAACGCCAGCTGCCGAGAACATACCGGGAAGCCGATTCAACTCTTCGAACTGGACCGACTCCAGCGGCAATCTCTGGCTTTTTGCGGGCTCTGGTTTTGATTCCACAGGCGCGTATGGCACCCTCAATGAACTATGGGAATTCAATCCGTTCACAAACCAATGGGCCTGGATTGGCGGCAGCGATACGGTCGGCAGCAACGGCGGTCAGCCGGGGGTTTATGGCACACTGGGCGTGCCCGCCGCCGGAAACATCCCAGGTGCAAGGGCGAACCCGGCAACCTGGACCGGGAGCAACGGCAACCTCTGGCTGATGGGTGGCTGCGGATTCAACGCCAGCGATATTGGAGGTTGCTTCAACGATCTGTGGGTGTATCAGCCATCCGATACGGTCTCCTCGCCTGCGGCTGCAACGCCAGGCTTCAGTCTGGCCCCAGGAAACTACACCACGATCCAGACACTGACGATCACCGATGCGACCCCGGGCGCCACCATTTACTACACCACTAATGGCACCGCGCCCACTATCAACTCCGCGGTTTACAGCAGCATGATCACAATCTCGTCGCCGGAGACGTTTGAAGCGATTGCGACGGCTGGCGGGTATTCCAACAGCGCAGTGGCCACCGCTGTTTACAACGTCGTTGTTCCGGCTACCGCGACACCGACCATCAGTCTTGCGTCGGGAACTTACGATCAGCCGCAGCCTGTGACACTCAGCGATGCCACGCCCGGCGCCATCATTTACTACGCGATCAACGCGACACCGACCACCAGCTCGGCGGTCTACACCGGTCCGATCACCGTGTCGTCGACGGAGACGCTGGAGGCGATTGCGCTTGCCCCCGGCGACTCCATCAGCGGTGTCGCCAGCGCCACCTATACAGACACATTACCGGCGGCGACCAGCGCCGGCGAATGGACCTGGGTGGGCGGGAACAAGACCGTGGGCAGTTCTCCCGGCTATCCCGGAGTCTACGGAACGTTGGGGACGCCCGCACCAGGTAATATCCCCGGCGCCCGCTCTGGCGAGGTTAGCTGGACGGACAAGAGTGGCAATCTCTGGCTGTTTGGAGGCCTCGGCTTCGACATCAATGGCGGAACTTCTGCGAAGCGCCTCAACGATGTGTGGATGCTTAGTCCTTCTACGAATGAGTGGACGTGGATGGGCGGAAGCGCGACGAACCAGGCCTCCGCAGTGTGCGGCACAATGGGCACACCTGCCGCGGGAAACATTCCCGGAGCGCGCTATTCTCCGAACAGTTGGACCGACTCAAGCGGCAACTTCTGGCTGTTCGGCGGCAGCGGCTACGACTGCAATGGTAATGAAGGCCCATTGAACGACCTTTGGGAGTTCAATCCCACCACGAACCTTTGGACCTGGGTGGGTGGTAGTAATACGAACACTGAAGCCGGCGTGTACGGCACGCTGGGCGTCGCGGCCGCGGGGAACATTCCCGGAAGCCGTGAAAACGGCATGAGCTGGACTGACTCGAGCGGCAACCTCTGGCTCTTCGGTGGCCAGGGTCTCGACTCCACTTCGAATACAACCAAGGGTTACCTCAACGACCTTTGGATGTTCAATCCTTCCACGAAGCTTTGGACCTGGATGGGCGGGAGCAACGTGGATGGTAATGTTGGATCCACTGTAGGACCTACGCCCGGAGTCTACGGCACGCTGGATACTCCCGCTCCCGGAAACGTTCCGTCGGGCCGCGAGTACGCCAACGCCTGGACGGACAGTGGCGGCAACCTGTGGCTGTTTGGAGGCGACAACAAGTCATCGAGCGGAAGCACCATCTACTTGAACGATCTTTGGGAGTTCAACACGACCACAAACCAATGGACCTGGGTGAGTGGAAGCAGCGCATCGGGCGGCGACCAGAATGGTGTGTACGGCAGCGAGGGAACACCTGCGCCAACGAACGCTCCCGGAAGCCGTACTACAGCTTCAAGCTGGACTGATTCGCGCGGCAACTTCTGGCTGCTTGGCGGCCAGGGCTACGATCACGGCACTGGTGAGGGTTATCTCAATGACCTTTGGGAATTCAATCCGCCCACCAGCGAATGGACCTGGATAGCCGGAAGCAACACGCGCGGCCCCGGCGGCACATACGGAACGCTGGGAATGCCTTCTTCGACAAACGCTCCCGGAGTCCGTTACAACCCTGCGAGCTGGAGGGACAGCATAGGCAATTTCTGGATCTTTGGCGGCGAGGGTAAGGACGCCAACGCAACATTCGCAAATCTCAACGACCTGTGGGAGTACCAGCCTGCAGCCACTCTGCCGCCAACTGCAACGCCAACCTTCAGTGTGCCTGCCGGTAGCTACACTTCCGTGCAGACGGTGACCATCAACGATGCAACCGCTGGCGCAACCATTTACTGCTCCACCAACGGAACCGCGCCGAACATCAACTCGCCTGTCTGCAGCGGCCCGATCACGGTCTCCTCGACGGAAACGCTGGAGGCAATCGCTGTTGCTTCGGGCTACTCGCCGAGTGCTACCACATCCGCCGCTTATACGGTCATCCTCCCCACCGCGACGCCGACCATCAGTCTTGCGTCCGGTACCTACGATCAGCCGCAGACGGCGACCCTCAGCGATGCGACGCCCGGGGCGACGATCTATTACGCGATCAACGCGACGCCGACCACCAGCTCGACGGTCTACAGCGGCCCGATTACCGTCTCGTCGACGGAGACGCTTGAAGCAATTGCGCTGGCCGGCGGCTACTCCACCAGCGCCGTGGCGACAGCGAGTTATACCGACAATGTGCCGGTAGCCACTAGCGCCGGCGAATGGACGTGGGTGAGCGGAAGCAGCGTCGTTGGCGCCGGTGAGGGTGCTTCAGAGGTATTAGGAACGCTCGGCACGCCCGCAGCAGGCAACGTTCCCGGGAGCCGCAAATGGCCAGCTTACTGGACCGACAGCAGCGGAAACTTCTGGCTGTTTGGCGGTTCGGGACACTTTGCCAGCGGCGGCCAAGGGCTCCTGAACGACCTTTGGGAGTTCAACAAAGCCACGAATCTCTGGACCTGGATGGGCGGCAGCACAACCTTTTACACCAGCGGAGTGTACGGTACACGAGGCGAAGCGGCAGCAGGCAACATGCCCGGCAGCCGGAGCGTACCCACAGTTTGGCAGGATGGCAGCGGCAACCTGTGGCTCTTTGGCGGAGCTGGGACTGATTCAACCGGCGCAACCGGCTATCTCAACGACCTCTGGAAGTACAATCCATCCACAAACCAATGGACCTGGATGAGCGGAAGCAGCACGGGCGGCAGCAGCGCGCAGTCCGGCGTTTACGGAACGCTCGGCACGCCCTCGGTCGGGAATATGCCCGGTGGTCGCGACGGGGCTGTAGGCTGGACGGACAAGAACGGCAACCTCTGGCTCTTCGGAGGGTACGCATACGACGCCAATGGAACGTTTGGGTATCTGAACGACCTTTGGGAGTTCAATCCTTCTACGACCGAATGGACCTGGATGGGTGGAAGCAACTCATTGGGTTGCGCGGTTTCGTATTGTGCCACGTCGGCAACGTACGGCACTTTGGGTACGCCTGCCGCCGGAAATACGCCCGGAGGACGCAAGACCCCGGCGACTTGGACCGATAGCGGCGGAAACTTCTGGCTCCTTGGAGGATTTGTCGATCCGGTGAACGGCGACAATCTCGCTACGGAGCTGAACGATCTTTGGGAGTTCAGCCCGTCAACCAATCAATGGACCTGGATGGGCGGAAGCAATGCGCCCGCTGGCAACCAGAGCGGAGTGTACGGCACAATGGGGACGCCTGCCGCAACAAACTTCCCCGGAGGTCGCGACTCCGAGTTTACCTGGACCGATGCGCAGGGCAATCTCTGGCTCTTCGGCGGAGAGGGATACAACGCCAGCGGAGCGGATGCCAATCTCGGGGATCTCTGGGAATACAGCCCGTTCACTAACGAATGGACGTGGATGGTGGGTAGCAACAACGGCACCAACAGCAACAGTCTCAACAGAACGGGAGTGGTTGGGACGATCGGTATTCCCGCGGCCACCAACTTCCCGGGCAGCAGAGGTTTTGGTGCTGACTGGGTAGACCAAAGCGGCAACTTATGGCTGATGGGCGGGTATGGCGAGGATGCGAGCAAAGCAATTGGCTATCTCAACGACTTGTGGGAGTACCAGCCTGCTCAGGTTTCCGCGTCGCCAACTGCAACGCCGACCTTCAGCGTACCTGCCGGTAGCTACACTTCCGTGCAGACGGTGACCATCAACGATGCAACCGCTGGCGCAACCATTTACTGCTCCACCAACGGAACCGCGCCGAACATCAACTCGCCTGTCTGCAGCGGCCCGATCACGGTCTCCTCGACGGAAACGCTGGAGGCGATCGCAGTTGCTTCGGGCGACGCGCCCAGCCTGACCGCAACCGCCGCATATACGATCAATCTGGCCACTCCAACCATTACCTGGGCAACGCCCGCGCCCATTACCTATGGGACAGCACTGAGCGCAACTCAACTCGATGCCGGTTCGACGATGGGAGGGACCTTTGTTTACAGCCCCGCGATCGGGACGCTGCTGACCGCAGGGTCGCAAACGCTTTCTGTCACCTTTGCGCCGACCGACACGACCGACTACACAACGGCCACGACGACCGTGCAACTGACGGTGAATCAAGCCACGCCGGTGATTACGTGGAGTAATCCCTCCCCCATCACTTATGGGACAGCTTTGAGCGCAACCCAACTCAATGCTGGTTCGACGGTGAGCGGAACGTTTGTTTATAGTCCCGCGATTGGGACGGTGCTGACCGCCGGAACGCAAACGTTATCTGTCACCTTCACGCCAACGGACACGACGGACTACACCACGGCGACGACCAATGTGCAACTGACTGTGAGCCAGGCAACGCCATCCATAAGTTGGTCTACGCCCGCGGCCATAAACTACGGAACCGTGCTCAGCGCGACCCAGCTTGATGCGTCCTCACCGGTCGCTGGAAACTTCAGCTACTCTCCGTCCTTAGGTACGGTGCTGACTGCCGGAACTCAGGCGCTTTCGGTCACCTTCACTCCCACCGACACTACCGACTACACGACAGCTACGGGCGGCACAACGATCGTGGTCAACAAAGCTACGCCAACAATCAACTGGCCAACGCCCGCGGCCATCAATTATGGAACCGCACTCAGCGCAGCTCAGCTTGACGCTACTTCCTTGGTTCCCGGAACGTTTGTATACACTCCCGCTGCGGGAACTGTCCTCGGGGCCGGATCGCAAAGCCTGTCAGTGACCTTCACCCCAACGGACACGGCCGACTACACGACCGCCGCGGGCGGCACGACGATCGTGGTCAACAAAGCCACGCCAACAATCAACTGGCCTATGCCCGCGGCCATCAATTATGGAACCGCACTCAGCGCAGCTCAGCTTGACGCTACTTCCTTGGTTCCCGGAACGTTTGTATACACTCCCGCTGCGGGAACTGTCCTCGGGGCCGAATCGCAAAGCCTGTCAGTGACCTTCACCCCAACGGACACGGCTGACTACACGACAGCCACTGCAACAGTGACTCTGACGGTCAGCCCCGTCGCTCAGACCATTACGTTCCCGGCTCTTTCTTCGCCGGTAACTTACGGGGTAGGTCCTATCACGCTGTCTGCAACTTCAAGCTCCGCACTTGCGGTGACCTTCAGCGCAACGGGTCCGGCAACGGTCAGCGGAAATACGCTGATCATCACCGGCGCAGGTACGGTTGTAGTCACGGCCAGCCAGGCCGGCAACAACAATTACACCGCGGCGACGCCGGTTTCAAGAAACCTCACTGTGAGCAAGGCCACGCCTGCATCAAGTCTGAGCGCGTCTGAGACTACGGGTTCGTACGGCGACTCGGTTATGCTCACAGCCACCCTGACGGGCGGCAACGTTCCGCCTTCCGGCACTGTAACCTTCCGCAACGGCGGCACGTCCATCGGAACAGGCACGCTGAGCGGCGGCGTTGCGACGCTCACCACAACCTCGCTCCCCGCAGGAAGCGACAATCTCACAGCGACTTACACGGGCGACTCCAACTACAAAACTGCGACATCAAACACAGTCACTGTAACCCTGAACGAGCAGTCGCAGAGTATCTCCTTCGCGCTTCCATCTCCGGTAACCTACGGAGTAAGTCCGATCACGCTGTCAGCAACCGCTACCTCTGGCCTTGCCGTCACGTTCAGCGTAACGGGACCGGCAACGCTAAGCGGCAACAAGTTGACGATAACTGGGGCAGGCACAGTCGTCGTTATAGCCAGCCAAGCCGGCAACGCTAACTACTCCGCAGCGACTTCGGTCTCGCAGACGCTCATCGTCAATCAAGCCACGCCGACAGTTACCTGGACCAATCCGGCGGCAATCACCTACGGAACCGCGCTCAGCGCAACTCAGCTCAAGGCAAGAGCCAGCGTGCCCGGCACATTTGTCTACAATCCGGCGGCGGGATCCGTCCCGACCGCGGGGACACAGACCCTAAGCGTGACCTTCACTCCGACGGACACCATCGATTACACAACCGCAACCGGAACGGCGACGCTTGTTGTTAATCCTGCCGCAATCACGATCACCTGGAGCAATCCGGCCGCGATCACTTATGGAACCACTCTAGGAGCAACGCAACTCAACGCCTCATCCACGGTGGCTGGGACGTACGTCTACACGCCGCCGGCGGGGACTGTGTTGACTGTCGGATCTCAGACTCTCACTGTCACCCTGACCCCTGACGACACCACCGATTACGCCGCAGCCACGAAGACGGTGACAATTAACGTCAAGCAAGCCAAGCCCACCATCACCTGGGCGACCCCGGCGTCAATCTCGTACGGCACGCCACTGGGGGCCGCTCAGCAGAATGCAACTGCGTCAACAGACGGAACGTTCGCCTACTCACCGGCCATGGGAACCGTGCTCGGCGTCGGCACGCATACATTGTCGGTAACTTTCACACCCACAGACACAACCGACTACACAACTGCCACGGCCACTGTAAGTCAGACTGTGACTATTGCTTCGCAGACGATTAACTTCACCACGCCGCCAAGTCCGGTCGTTTACGGTGTGGCTCCCATCGCGCTGTCGGCCACAGCGAGTTCGGGGTTGACAGTCAAGTTCAGCATTCTGTCGGGACCCGGGACCGTGAGCGGGTCCACACTGACCATTAACGGAGCGGGCACAGTGGTGGTAGCCGCCAACCAAGCCGGCAACGCCGACTACACGGCTGCGGCCCAGGTAACGCAAACGGTAGTAGTCGACCAAGCGACTCCAGGGATCACCCTGACATCTTCGGCAGCCACAATCACGCACGGCTCGTCGGTTACCTTCACGGCAACGCTGACCGGAGGCTCTACCAAACCCACCGGCACAGTCATCTTCCTCGACGGCGCAACACAACTGGGAACGGGTACGCTTAACGGCAGCGGTGTAGGTAAGTACACGACCACCACCCTCGCTGTCGGCGGGCATAGCATCACAGCAAGCTACAGAGGGGATACCAACTACCTGACAGTGACCTCAACCGCGGTCGGTGTCACGGTCCAATAACTTGAAGCTGAGTACATCGGCGCTTGGGAGATGCAGGCAGAGAGCGGCTGAGTGACAGATTTGTGGTTGCTATTCAGTCGCAATGAGCGCGAAGTCTTTGTGGGCGACAGTTTTCACACTCGAGAATTCACATTCACAGACTTTGACAATGTGGATTCTCACTTTCCGAGAAGCTACAGGTCTTGAAACGGCTCTTTTCGTCCAAGATTACCTCTCGTTTTCAGTGAGATAGAAGGCATAATTTGCGAGGGCTTTGCGCACGAGAATGGTAGGTATTGCAGGGTTTTGGCCGTTTCAAAAGGCCGCCGCGGCGGTTCGATTTTCGACGCCCCTTTTGAAACGCGACATGTGAAGACCTCGCCGAAGTTTGAATTCCGCGTATCGCCGGCTACCGTGCCAGTCCTCGACCAAACCCGCCAGCTTTTACGAATCCAATCCACCTGGCCGTAAAGCCGGCTATCCGGAAACCTGGTTAGGTCTGGAGGGGTTCTGATAAACGCCGATGTCGACTGTAGCGCTCAGCAACGATGCCCTGTTAGCAGGGAATTCAGACCGGAGAATGGTTCGCTCGAGACTCCATCCACCGCCAGCTTACAACGCAAGTTTTTAATTATATTTCCATACAAAACAAAATGAACCTTCAGTGGTTTATTGAAACTTGCGCCGTGCGCGCGATGTGCAGCCAGGGCCGCTCCGCACAGGATATTCACCTTACAAAATGGGAGGCGCTTTGCAATGACGAAACCGTGTCTCGGCGACCCTATCGAAGCGGGTAAAGGCGAGCCGAGTGGCGACTATCGCGAGATGGATTTTTCTCGTCTACACTAACCCGTCGCGGGACAGGTACTCTGAGGGCAACGCCAATGTCACGTGTTGATCGATGACTCTCACTCTTCTTCGGCTATTTCGAAAAGCGCGAGTTTGGAGCCGTTTGGGAGATCGAACATAATGCCAAAAGTAAAAGGCAATTCTCGCTCAAATCCGTTGAAGAACGGAGTTCTCTTCACTTCGGAGCGAGACAGATAGATGCACGAGGCGTTGACCAACTCGGCCACAGAAGTTTCGAGGAGAGAAGATTCGACAACCGAGGATGTTTCGCGCGTTCGGACCGAGACGATACCGTCCTCATCGACGCTCAGTCGTCCAGAGATTGAAAACCCTATCGAACACTTGGAATCGGAGAACGCGGCCAGAGTCTTTGTGGAGGATGCACTCAGCCTCTCAAGAAAACTGCTGATTTCTTGTGGCGTTATGGTCTCTGATGAATTCATATTCCTCGAAGTGGGGAAACCTGCTGGAGTAATTAGAGCAAAAGCATACGCGGACAGGCTGGGGCTGCCAAGTGAGAAATCATACACTCAGTCGAGGGCTGCATAAAGGTTGACCATGTGCCCGTGCAGATTTCAGAAACAATCGGACCTTACCGGAGCGCCAAAGACGGGATTCGAATCACGAAAAACCCTGAACTCTTTGAATCTGAATCACTTAGACATGCAATCTAAAGAGCATGGCCTTCCTGGCCGAAAATACTACGAGTTAAGGCCGGAAAGAGCCTTGGCGAACCAGCGGTAGAGCGTTTCGTGTTGTGAGGCACGGCACGGATACCTTATATTAGTTCGAGGGTCGAACTTGATCTGTTTGCCCCTTCCCCGCGGGAAGCCTCAATGAGAGATTCGGGCGCAAGCGTGGCGAGAGATTTCTGCTTTCGAAGCATCTGCTGATCCGACGGAACTATTACTGAATTCGAGATTTAGCAGCCAAGGAACCCATCATCGCCTGGGTGCTGATCGAGAGGTTGAAATGTTGCCAGAACAATGGGAAACGTTCAAACGTGCGGTGCGCCGCGAACCGATGGACAAGATCCCCATGGCGTTGATTATCGACAGCCCATGGATTCCAGGCTACCTGGGGATTGAGCACCTGGACTATTTCCTCGATCCGGAGCTTTGGTTTCAATCCAATCTGAAGATTATGCGGGAGTTCCCGGATGTCATCTTCATTCCTTCGTGGTGGATGGAGTATGGGATGGCAGCCGAGCCATCGGTGCTGGGCGCGAAGATTAAATTCTGGCAGGACAACACTCCGAGCGAATACCAGACGCTCTACCACCTCGAGGACATCGACAGATTTCCCGAGTACGAAGTGGAAGCCGATGGATTTGCGGGGCTAACGCTGCACCGTATCAAGATGTCGCGGCAGAGGATTCTAGATGCCGGCTACATCCTGCCGATGGTGACCTCGCGCGGACCGCTGTGCACGGCGGGATTTGTGCGCGGCACGACCGAGTTCATGATCGACCTGGTGGAAAACCCTGCGGGCGCGCACAAACTCATCGATCTGTGCACGCGGGTGATCATCGACTGGCTGAAGGCGCAACAGAAGGTGATGGGAGATACGGTGGAAAGCATCTTCATCCTTGACGACATTGTGGGATTTGTCAACGAGGAACACTATATGGAGTTCGCGCATCCCTATTTGAAGCGCATTTGCGATGCTTTCCCCAAGGACTGGGTGAAGCTCTATCACAACGACGCCGAAGTGGACGCGTGCCTGGACCATCTGCCCGACACGGGTTTCAACGTGTTGAACTGGGGCAAGCAGCGGCACATTACTGAAGTGAAGCGGCGCATAGGCGACCGCATGTGCCTGATGGGCAACGTTAACCCGCTCGAGGTGGCCGTGCGCGGCACGCCGGAAGAGGTGAAAGATGAGACGCTGGAGGTATTGGAAGGCTCCGGTGGCGAAGGAATCATCCTTTCAGTGGGCGGAGGAACCAGCCCTGGCATGCCCCGCGAAAACATCCTGGCGATGCTGGAAGCCCTTGAGGAGTTCAACTCAAAACGCGCGGCAGCCATGAGCGCACGTTGAGGAAAAGGAAAAAATGCCCGATTACGCCCTGATGAATCAGTGTCTGTACGAAGGCAACGCCGGCGAAGTGGATCGCCTGACGAAGGAAGCGCTCGCCGAAGGGCGCTCCGCGCAGGAGATCCTGACCGACGGCCTCATCGCAGGCATGAGCGTGGTGGGCGAGGACTTCAAGCATAATGTTCTTTACGTTCCCGAGGTTCTGATTGCAGCCAGGGCGATGAAGGCCGGCATGGCGGTGCTAAAACCGCTCTTGACGTCGAAAGACGGAGGCACCAAGCCGAAGGGAGTTTTGCTGATGGGCACAGTGCGCGGCGACCTGCACGACATTGGCAAGAACCTGGTGGGCATGATGGCTGAAGGCGCGGGCTTTGAGGTGCACGACATCGGCGTGGACCAGAGTGTCGATAAGTTCATGGCTGCGGCTGAGAAATGCAAGCCGAATATCATCGGCATGAGCGCGCTGCTGACGACGACCATGATGTATATGAAGACAGTCATTGATGGCTTTGACGCCGCCGGCCTCACCCACATCAAAATGGCGATTGGCGGTGCCCCGATCAGCCAGATGTTTGCTGATGAAATTGGGGCAGACGGATATGGAGCGAATGCTTCGGCCGCGGTGGATCTGTTTTTGCGGCTTACGGCGCAGGTATAGTTCAGCAGGTACGAATCGTGGCTACGTACAAGATTCTTTATTGGAAAGAGATTCCTACGCAGATCAGGGTCGAGGATGAGTCCGACACCGTGACCGCTGTGCTGGACGACCGCTTCCTGAAGCTTGTCGACGCGCAGGCAATGAAGGAAGGGTCGACAAACTCCGACGCCTTCCTGGCCGCGTGGCATTGGGGTGAGGAAGAGGAGCGCGAAGGTTCGGCGCGCGAAGTGGCGGAGGCATTGAAGGCCGAAATCGAAGCGAAGAAATGGTAGGAACTCTTTCGCGATGACCGTTACGCTCACCATCAACGGACAATCGACTGGGGCGGCGAGCGGGCGGTCGCTCTTCGAGCACGCTGAGGCCCTCGATATCGACGTGCCTACCTCCTGCCGCAAGCAGGGCAAGTGCAAGGAATGCATGGTCGAGGTCATCGAGGGGATGGACCTCCTCTCGGCGCGGTCCGATTCGGAACAACATCTAAAAGGCAGTTTTCGTCTCTCTTGTCAGACCTTTGTGACGGCCGGCAGCGGGCATGTGCGCTGCCATACGATGCGCCGCGGGCAGATGCAGATCGAGCGGCATGCGCTGGGCTTGCCGGCGGTCGAAGGACACGTTCAGCTCGATCCGGCAGTGACTCGGGACGGAGATCGCATCCTGATCGATGGTGTCGAAGTTGACCGCTCAACAGGGCCGATTCACGGCATCGCGATGGACCTGGGCACCACCACAGTCGTGCTTCGGCTGATCGATCTCGAAACCGGCGAGCTGATTGCGGACACTTCGTTTGAAAATCCGCAACGCTTTGGCGGGTCCGAGGTGATGTCGCGCATCGCGTACGACACCGACCACCCCGGACGGTTGCTGATGCGCACGCTGGCCGGATATCTGAGCCATGCGATCGAAAAGTTTCCTGTCGATCCGAAGAGCATCTACGAGATTGTGGTGGTGGGTAACTCCGCTATGCGCGACCTGTTTTTCTGGCAGAATGTGTACTCGATCGGTCAGAGTCCTTACCAGTCCATCACCGAAATCGAGATGGCAGCAGGCAAGCGCGCGACCACGAGCCTGATACAGACTGGACAGCACAGCCTTCTGCCGATCCATCCTCGGGCACGTGTGTACGGGGTACCGATCATCAGCGGGCACGTGGGCGCGGACGCCGCGGCAGGAATGCTTGCGGTCGATATGGCCCATCAAGAGCAGCTCGTCGCGATCATGGACATCGGCACCAACACCGAGCTGATCCTGGGGAATAAGCATCGCATCCTTGCAGCCTCCTGCCCCGCCGGGCCGGCCTTCGAGGGCGGAGCGATCGCGTGTGGAATGCCAGCATTGGACGGAGCGATTGAAGCGGTGGAAGTAGACGCCGAGGGCAACTTCGAACTTGGCGTAATCGGCAACGGAAAGCCGGAGGGAATCTGCGGTTCCGGGTTGGTGGATGCGCTCAGCGAGTTCTTGCGCACCGGCCGCATGAACGAATACGGGCGATTCGACGACGGTGAGCATCGCATCGATCTCTACCGGGACGCGGGCAAGGAGGTCTACCTGCTGGAAAGCGACGTGAACGAGCTGGCCCAGGCCAAGGGGGCGAATGTCGCGGGACTGCACGTGGTGTTCAGCACTTACGGAATCGATTTTGACGAGATTGACGTTTTCTATCTCGCGGGAGGCTTTGGACGCCACATTGGAGTGGAGGCGGCCAAGCGCATCGGGCTGGTGCCGAATCTGCCGGCGGCGAAGATTGTGCAGGCCGGCAACACCGCGATCGAAGGGGCAACGATTGCGTTGCTCTCGAAGGCGAAGCGGCAGGAACTCGAAGAGCTGGTGAAGCGGGTTCAGCACTGCCGGCTCGAGACGCATCCAGACTTCTTCAATTTCTTCGTGGAGGGCTGCCAGTTCAAACCCGTGGAGACGATGCCGTGCCTGCCGTGAGTGACAAAATCGAGCTGTCCTGCACGCTCTCTTCCCTCGATGTGCGGGAGGAGGAGTATGCGCGGCTGCTCGGCTTTCCGCAAGGCTGGGTATTCGAAGGCCGAGCACGCGAACTGGCCGATTGGGCGCGGGATTGGTACGCGCAACATGGCAGGCCTTGGATGTACGCACGGGAGGCCGAGCAATTTGAGCTTGCCGCCGACTCGATCTCTGTTGATGGAGTGCGGTTTCGAAGTCAGCGGCTCCGGAACACGCTCAACGATGCCGAGGCGCATAGCGTGATTCTCGTCGCGGTTGGCGCCGGCCCCGAAGCCGAAGAAGAAGCGCGCAAGCGTTGGGCCGACGATAAACCCGACGAGTATTTCTTTCTCGAGGTCTACGCATCCGCGGTCGTCGAGCATCTGACGACACTGGCCGGAGCCCGGCTTTGCGACTGGGCGGAGCAGCGGCAGATGGCGGTCTTGCCGCACTACAGTCCCGGGTATCCGGAGTGGGATATTCAGGAGCAGCCGCGCTTCCTCGATTTGCTCAAGAGGACGCGATCCCAGAGATTTCCTTCGTCCGTAGAAGTGTTCGACTCAGGCATGCTGCGGCCCAAGAAGACACAGTTGGCGGCGTTCGGGCTGACGCGGCACACGGATCGGCTGCAAAAACTCACAACCCTTGTTCCCTGCGAACGCTGCTCATTTGGTCCGTGCCAGTACCGGCGCGCACCGTACCGTAGAGCTCCGCGAACCACGGGAGAGCAGATTCAGACGCGTGCGCCTGCGATCGACCGCAATGCGCAGTATCAGACCAACAAGAAAGCTCTCGAACGATGGGCGGAGGAGCGGCTTACCTTGCGCGCGGAGCCGGACGGCTCCGTGGGCGCGGTCTTCCGCTACGATGGAACCACCTGCACAAATATGGGCCGTCCGCTTACGTTTCTTTACCGCGTCAAGCTGGGGCCGCGTGCTGAAGGGTATCCGATACGCGAGCAGGAGTGCTTGCCGGCTGCGGGCGACGATGGCTACACGTATATGTGCCGCTTCGTCGACGACGCCGACGCGCTGATGGCTGCGATTGAGCGGGAGAAGCCACTCAAGGGGGAGCGGCTCGACGCAGTTCTCAAATGGAAGCGCATTCCCGCTGGGGCAGGATGTTATTGCGAGGTTTCAAGTCGCGATCACAAATGGGGCATCGCGCTCGAAACCATCCACTATGCTCTGGTACAAAGGGAGTTAGCTGAGGAAGCAGAAGAACGATGAAGAAGCTCATTCAGGAAGCGATGCTGGAGCGGCCCCTCCTGGGCGATGGCGCCATGGGAACGCAGCTGATGCTGGCGGGTTTAGAGCAAGGCAACTGTGGCGAGGCGTGGAATCTGAGCCATCCGGAACGGGTGCTCGAGATTCAGCGCCGCTACGTCGAGGCCGGCTCGGAGTGCCTCATCACCAATACATTTGGTGGTTCCCGCATCATGCTCAACCGACACGGCCAGAAGGACAACGTGGCCGGGATCAACAAGGCAGCGGTAGCAATTGCGCGCGAAGCGTTCGGCGAGCGAGATGGTTATGTGCTCGGCGACATCGGCCCATTTGGCGGTTTGATGGTGCCCTTCGGCGAATTTACTGAAGACCAGGTGCGCAGCGCTTTCGAAGAACAGGCGACGGCGCTGGTTGAAGCCGGAGCAGACGCCATTATCGTTGAAACGCAGACGGGGCTGGAAGAACTCGGGCTCGCTATCGAAGCAGCGCAAAAGGCCGGCGCGCCTTGCATCATCGGATCGTTGGCTTACGACGTGACGCTCGACGGCTCCACATTCCGCACCATGATGGGCATCGATCCTGAACGCGCCGCGGAATTCATGGAAGAGCATGGCGCGCATGTGGTGGCGCTGAACTGCGGGACAGGCATGGAGATGGAGCGCGCGCGCGCCGCCGTGGTGCGGTACAAGAGCGCAACCCACCTGCCGGTGATGGTGCAGCCGAATGCCGGAAAGCCGCGGCTTGAGAACATGAAGGTGATTTACGATGAATCCCCGGAGCAGATGGTCAAAGGCCTCGTGCCTCTGCTCGAAGCGGGCGCGAATGTTGTTGGCGCCTGCTGTGGAAGCACGCCGGACCACATCCGCGCCTTCAGGAAGACCATGGACGAATACCTGAGATCAAGAAAATAGCGGGACCAACGGAGGTCAGCATGAAATCGAAACTCTGCGATCTGAACCCAGCCGCGAAAGAAAAACTGCCCGAGCACACCGGTGACAAATCGGGAATCGGCGTTCATTACGTGGACGCTTACATTAAGCCGATGAACGTGAAGCTCGAAGATGGAACCGCGGTGCGATGCAAACGGCGCGGGCTGAAGATCACTCTGACGGCGGGCGGCAAAAAGGGTGAAGGCCTGATGCGGCGACTCGACGTAAGCTCCGATCCCGTGGTGATGCTCGAGGCTGCGCTGCGTGAGGCGGCGACGGCCGCGGGCATTGGGCTTACGGCAGAAGACGGCGCGATGTTTATCGAGATCTGAGTGGCACGGCTATCGGGCATTCACAGCCGACTCACGTCGGGCGATTCGCCGGTCGCGAAGACCCTATCATCGAAAACGACGATTTTTCTCTTGCGAAGATTGGCGACGGTTTCGAGCGGCGAATGACGCGTGAGAATAAAACGGCTCAGGTAGCCCGGCTTGATTTCTCCGAATTTCTCCTTGAATCGAAGCCGCTTGGAGCTCGCCCCAGTTGCTGCGTGAATGATCGCAGCGGGTGCGAGTCCGGCTCGCTCCATTAACTCAAGCTCTTCAAGTAGTCCGAGCCCGTGAGGTACGCCGCAGGAGCCAGCGTCGCTGCCGGCAATGATCTGGACTCCCATGGCGTGCGCTTTCACCAAAGTGGCGGCGTGCCGGTCGAGAATCTTCCTCAGGTTTCGAACCACGTGCGCGTCCCAACCTAATCGATCTGCATGGTCAACCTGCTTTTGTACGGGTGAAAATGTGGGCACCCACGCGACCTGCCGGTCGCGCATTTTAGCGAGCTGATCGTCGCGCAGAAAAAATCCATGCTCGATGGAATCGACGCCGCCCTCGATCGCTCGCTCAAGGCCGTCGTCGCCGGAGCCATGCGCGATGGTTTGCCGGTCATGGCTTTTGGCAGCCGCGACAATCGCGCCGATCTCTTCGGTTGTCATCTGCGGCGCGGTTGTGACTGCTCCCTGTTTGAAGTTGATAATGCCGGTGGGAATGAGCTTGATTCGGTCGGCGCCGGCGTTAACGCGCGCCGCTACACATTCAGCTACGGTGGCAAAACTCTCGATCGGTTCACCCATGAAGCTGCCATAGCGTCCGCGATGATGAATCGCCGCGCCCGGGCTGTCGATGTAGGGCATGAGCGGGCGATCGGACGAGGAGCAAAGCCTGCTCAGCGCCAGGCCGACACCATCTTTATCGCCGCAGTCGCGCATGGCCGTCACGCCGATGCGCACGATCTTTTCGAAACGCCCTCTGGCCTGTTCAAGCAACTCTTCGGGCGACTGCTTCAGGAAGGCTGCGCGCTTGTCGAGATCGAGCTCGCCACCCTCAAGAAACATGTGCGTGTGCGCGTCGATTAGTCCTGGGAGCAGAGTGTAGTCCGGCAGCTCGGCGTCCGGCGTGGTTTGCGCGTGGCCGTTCTTCACCAGCTCCAGGGGCGGCGTATCGGCGCCAGAATAGAGAATTCCGGTTTTGTTGTAGACTACGTGCGCATTGCGCAGCGGTGTGGCGCCTGAGCCATCAATGAGCGCGCCAACGCGAAGCCACACCGTTCGGCCGGCGATAGCAGCAGGAATCTGCACGGCGCTTTGCATCTTAGGCGTCGACCGCCTCAGGATGGCGGCAGATATTCATGATGGCCTCGGCCTGGCGGAATCCAGAATCTTCCAGCGTCTCCCCTTCCAGGAGTCGGCCCTGCGCAAGCGCTTCGCGTAGCTTAGCCACCATGGGATGATCGAAGGCGAGCGGAGCTGGGTTCATTTCCGGATTGGCAAGCGCGAAGTCGAGGCCGGCCTCCATTCCCAGCGTAAGATAGGCCTTTTCGAGTTCATATCTCACTGTTTTTGGAGTGCCCCACGCAAAGTTTGAGAGGCCCACGATGAGATGTACGCCCTTGAAATCGGGATCGGCAGAGATGAGCCGCATGGCATCAAGGCCGATATTGATCAGGCCGTAGGTATCGGCGCCCACCGGCGCAAGGCCGGTGTCGATGATGATCTGGTCGTTCCGGCGCCCGGCTTTGGTTTGGAGCAGCTCGACGAAATACTTCGCGGCACGGTAGGAGTCCTGAGGGTTGAGGCACTGGGCTGTACCGTCAGGCGCGAATGTCTCAGAGGCCATGACCACGGCGAGGGTGTCATAGTGCTTGACGAGTTCGACCATCTCATCGAGCCGCTCGCGCGACGCCGCCAGCGAGTTCAGAATCGGCGGGCCGCCTTTGGCGCGATCGTAGTGTTCGAGCGCCACACGATGGTAGTCGACCGAGGGGTTGTCAAAGGCGATGGGCGTCGATGTGACTTCCTGAATGGCCGGAACGACTTCGGGCAGCAAGTCGAGCATCTCCTGGCGGCGTACCTGGATTCGCTGCGTCCCATCCAGGTTCAGTGTGAGGTAGTCGGCGCCAGCCTCTGACTGTAGCCGTGCGAGTTCCTGGTAGCCGGCCGGATTACGCTCCGTGAATGCCCGGCGCGCGCGCGCATAGGAGTTGTTCATCAACTCGCCGATGATGTGAAGCTTGCGAGGCAATTTAATCCACCGTTCTCGAGGTTCGAAGGGAGTTTCTAGACCAATACGATCCGATTTTAGTCGAGACCACAACTAAATAGCCAGTCCAAAAGCCTTATCTACATGAGATCTTCACTAACTTGCTGTTTTAGAGTGTTTTACAGAAGGCAATGCGCCGTCGGGTTGCCCAGATTCGGGCTCACCCGAGCTATTCGACGCATCTTCAGGGTTCTCGAGCGCCGCATCGGGGTGCCTGGCTGAGTGGTCCCGGCCGAGCCAAAGATTTGCCCAGGCCGACGTGCCGCGCAGTCCCTGATTCTGAACCACGGGAGCGCGATCAAGCAGATGCTCCTCGCTGCCGTGGTGCTTCAGGCGCTCATAGGCGCGCAACCAGATGCAGTCGCCATATCCATCCACTTCGCAACGGCCTTCGCGCGTGCCTCCACAGGGGCCGTTGCGCTGGTTTTTGGCACACTGCGATTCAGGACAGAGAAACGCGATGTCGGGCAACGAACAATCTCCACAATCCTTGCAGTGGTAGAGCACTGACTTGCCGAGTTTCTCCAGCGCGCGCATCGGCGCCGGCCCCTGCATGGGATCGCGCGCGTGCGCGCAGAGACTTGCGCCCATCCTCGCGACCGGCTTGCCCACTTCGAACATGGTGTTGTGCGCCAGTTTTGAGATTGCGTAAACCATCGTCACCTGGCGGCCGGATGCCGGGGGGCGCGACGCCTCGCGGTCGGGGTTCGCGAGGCCGGTCACGGGATTCGCTTCGTAATAGAAGAATTCGCCTGGCCGCGAGAACTGGATTACGCGGGCAAACTGCTTCCAGTCATCAGGGCCGAATGACCTTTCCATAGCGAGAATTCTCTCGATCGATTTGAAATCGTGTACTCCACCCAGGTACGCGCCGCGGTAACCCAAACCACGGCAGATGGCAATTTGTTTTGCCGCAAACTCGATGAAGAAAGCCTTGCCGCGATCGGGCGACTGGCCGTGAAGCCGGCACAACTCGAAAAGGGGCTCAGGAACCACCACACCGGGAATGCGGCCCTCGTGAAAGATTTGTGCGACACGCGAACTTAATAGGTACACGTTGCCGATCAGGGGCGTGTCCTTCGCACCGTGTGTATCCATATAGCAGCGCAGCTCCGAGGTCTTGCGCGTATCAAAGCCGATCTGGCTGACGATGAACTGCGCGCCGCACTCGATTTTCTTCTTGAGCTTCTGGTACTGCGGAACCACCTCGCCCTCGCGTAGCTTGAAGTTCGTGGTCACAGCGCCGATGCAGAATTGCGTCTTGTCTAACCGCTGGCCGTCGTTGGCCGCGCCTTGCCGCAGCCCCTGGTTCATCTTGTTGAGCAGCGAGATCAAGCCAACCGAGTCGATGTCGAAAACCGGCTTTGCCAATCCGTCGGTCCCGCTCACCGGGTAATCGCCGGTCATGGCCAGGATGTTGCGAAAGCCTTCGCTGTTGAGCATCCAGGCTTCGCTCTCAAGGCCATTGCGATTCTGGTCTTTGCAGGTAAGGTGGATTACGACTTCCTTGCCGGCGTAGAGAATGGGCCGCCCTAATGTAAGCGGCGCCATTTGCGGATTACCGCCGGCATTGTCAGTAATCGAAATCCAGTCGATCTCGGGGCAAGCGACGAGTTCGTTGGCAAAACTTCGCGCTTTGACCGCGCTCGCCTCAGACATTGAACCGCGCACCGATACAAGCTCAGTGGCGATGAGGAAACGCGAGCTGTCGTCCAGCTTTTCACGCAGCGACTGCATCAGACAGAAGTTTACACAAACCGGACCTGGAGTGCCCGGGTTCGGTGCCGAAGTAGGACGTTGGCTCAGCCGCCGGGAGGCGGATTCCGAGGGCCACAGGCGATCAGGCGCATATCCAAAGCTCAAGGCCGCGATGGTTAATCGGCATCGCGACTCGGACAAGTGATGGATTCGCGCTTTGCTCCGTTCTGCGATGCCAATGATCCGGGATTCGTCAGGCTCGCATAGCCTCGATGCTTCGGTCCTCTATAAATCCGGCCCAGGAGACAGTCTTGTGGAGAACATCGATGTCTCCGAGTTCCACCTCCAGCGAAAAGCATTGTTTCACCGCAGAAAGGGCGATGACCACGCGGCACTGGTGGCGGAACTCCGTTACGATGCCCTCGACTCCCTCAAAAACGCCGCTGAGCACGCGCACCGGCGTTCCGACGGAAACATGTGGATGGGGCCGTAGCAGGCAGCCGCTCGCCAGCCCGTTGCGGACCCTTTCGATTTCTTCGGCGCTGACCGTATCGCACTCATGATCGCCCAGGAGGCGGATCACACCGGGCGTGGAGACGACGGAGAGCTTGGCACGAGGCGAAAAACGGACAAATACATACCCCGTGAAAAGCGGACGTTCCAGGAAGACAGATCGGTCAGTCCATTTCGACCGTTCTGTGTAGAGGGGCAAATAGTGTTCCAAAGAACGCACTGAAAGATGCTGCGCGACTCTCTTTTCGTGGTTCGCAACTACATGCAGAACCTGCCACGGACTCTCATGCATGATTCATTCCCCGCTGTTCAAGCACAAAAAGATTTCCGGTCATCCATCCCCGATGCCCTGGTGTCTTCGAGATCGCTGGTGCATGATCCGTCTGGCTTCCGGGCGTGAGATCGCAACCGTGGAAACTTACGCGAGGTCTTTCAGGAAGGGTCTGCTATTGGAAATCAGACCAAAGTGCAACAGGCCAAGAAGAGCGGTTCTTTAACTACTGCAGACCATTAAATATCAGAGGTTCGCTGCTGAATGTGATTGCGGTCACTCCTAACTGAAACGGCCGGCGCAAATGCGTCGGCCGTCCTATATCACGCTTAGAATCAATGAGTTGAGTGTATGTTTGGATGGACCTTCAGCCCCTTTGCAGCCGCAGTCCAAGCATTCACAGTCGCGCGGTGGACTTTTTCGCCCGGCGCAGCGCTTCCAAACTCCGGAAACTCATGTTGGGCTCCAAGAGCGCTACCGGCGCATTGCGGCAGTGATGCGGCCCGTGCGAACAGCGCCTCCGTGACCGAACCAGAACCATGGCGCGAAAGATCACACCTCTCGACGAAGTCTCCTATCACGCAGCGTACTCCCATGTGCTCAATGCCTTCAATATCAGCGATTATCGGTTAGCTCCATAAGCGGCATAGCGGTCGCGAAAGGTTGCGAAAATGGCGTCTGTATTTGCGAGGGCATAGTCGAAGGTTGACGCACCGGCATGCTCATGAATTCGTGCAACGTGCGCCGAGACAATAAAACCCAGGCTTTGCTTCGCCTGGGCAATGAGATTGGCAATGCTTGCGCACGTGGCGGTCGGGACAATGAGATCCTGAGATGCCATCAGCCAGCAGGAGATGGCCCTGTTCTTGACATCGACCGAATGGGCAACTTCAAGAAATCGGCGATTCTGCGTGATGACTTCTATGCGGCTGCTCAAGAGCGAATACGCGGGGGTCGCGGTCTTTCGATTCAACAATGCGCTTGAGCAAGTCCGCGCTCGGGCTGTAGTCGAGGACCAGTTCTTTAAGAGCAAGCGTAAGATGCCCGAGGTCGCGCGCCTCGCAGATATCTCGAAGAGAATTAAGCCATTGATCCAGCTCGCACTCCGGGACGCCGTTGCCGATAAAGATACGAATCTTATCGTGACCCGATGCCACTGTATTCTCAAGCAAGGTGCTTAGTTCCTCGTAGAGCTTTTCGCCGGGCCGCATACCAGTGAACTCGATCTTGATATCTTCATCCGGCCTGAGTCCAGACAGCAAAATCAGATTCCTGGCGAGATCGACGATCTTTACTGGCTGACCCATATCCAGAACACAGATTTGGCCGCCTTTTGCGATCGCCGATGTTTGCAATACCAGCTGGCAAGCTTCGGGAATGGTCATGAAGAATCGCCGCATCTCCGGATGAGTGACGGTGACTGGACCCCCTGCCGCTATTTGCTTCTTGAAGATCGGAATCACGCTGCCGTTTGAGCCAAGGACGTTGCCAAAGCGGACTGCAACATAGCGCGTTCGGCCGTTTTGAAGCGCAAGCAGAATAAGTTCAGCGATACGTTTGGTGGCTCCCATTACGTTGGTGGGACGCACGGCCTTGTCGGAGGAAATCAAGACGAAATCCTCGACGCCGTTTGCAGCCGAAGCCTCTGCCAGGTTGTAGGTCCCAAATACATTGTTCTCGACCGCTTCGAAAACGTGAGTTTCCATAAGAGGAACGTGCTTATAAGCTGCGGCATGATAGACCACTTTAGGCTTGTATTGACTTAATACATCGTCAAGGCGGGCACGATTCTGAACGCTTCCTATTTCTGGATAGAAGGGAACTGCCGGGAAGGTTCGATGCATTTCGCGATCGATCTCGAATAGCGGAGATTCGGCGATTTCAAATCCCACGATTCCGGCGGGGCGAAAGCGCGCGATCTGCCGGCAAAGTTCCGATCCAATGGACCCAGCAGCGCCAGTGACGAGAACGATCTTACCCTCGAGTACTTCGCAAATTTGACTTACCTCAAGTCGGACTGGGTTTCGACCAAGAAGATCTTCGACTGCAACCTCGCGAATTTGGCCAGCGAGGCCGCACTCTTCGATCACTTCTCCGAGTCCGGGTACGGTCTTGTACTCCACTCCGGCCGCATGGCACAACTCCAGTATTCTGGTCATTTCAATCCCTGTCGCCGAGGGAATGGCAATTAGAATGATCGCGATATTGTGTTTTGTTACAAGTGCGTTTAATTCGCCTCCGCCGCCAAGTACTGCTATTCCACTTATGAGCACGCC
This sequence comes from uncultured Acidobacteriota bacterium, assembly GCA_963786565.1. Taxonomy (GTDB): domain Bacteria; phylum Acidobacteriota; class Terriglobia; order Terriglobales; family Acidobacteriaceae; genus Telmatobacter. Next base: position 501,219 of record CAWAZR010000004.1, read on the forward strand.
CTTCTTATCTCGTCTGTCATCGAGAAATCCGCAAACGTGGTACGCCAATCTTGAGTTATTTCGAATCTCCCTGAGCAGACCAATACCCGCGTCTCCGGCTCCGTAAATAAATGTCCTCTTCTCCTGGTCAGTAGCTTGTCCACCATGCATTGCCTCAGCTGCCATTCGAACCACCACGCGTAGTCCAACTGTGCCCAAGAAAGATATGATGAGGTCGATTAAATAAACCGATCGCGGGAAACCAGCCGGGGCAATGCAAACAATGATCGCACAGCTCAGAACTGATCCGGCAAAGTTCGCAATGACAATCCTGTAGACATCGGCGATTGATACATACCGCAATCCCCGCCGATTTAACTGCGTGAAATAAAATGTAACACTCTTGACCACAATCCAAACTGGAAGCGCATAGACAAAATAGTGCAAGCACGCCTGCGGAAGCCCTAAGTCGAACCGCAACAGGAAAGCCATCAGCCCGGAGAGTGCAAAAATGCAGCCTTGTCCGCCCCATACGAAGAGCCAGCGCACCGCGTTGGTTCCCAACATTCGTCTCAGTCTGCTGCGCATAGCTTACTCCTCTTCGGTAAGTTGGGATGAAGTTGAATGGCTAAGTTAGACAGGGGCCGTCGCATGGTGATCTTCTCTAATGAGGCAAGCGAGTGTCGGAGTCCGGCACCCGCTCGTCATTCATCATGGCCCGATGCGGTGGGGAAAAACGTTGCAACTGCCGTTTGCACAATAATCGAACAATCGGTCAGGACGCTCTGTTTCTTGAGGTACTGCTCGGCGAGGTCCAGCTTGATGGGAAGAATGTGTTCTTTATACTCGCGCAGAGGATCCTGACTTCGCGCCAGGATCGTCTCTTCGTTCCGGTATCTGATCGATGCGAGATCCGTGATACCCGGGCGGACCAAAAGGATCTTTGCGAAGCGCTTGTCGTACAACTCCACGAATTCAAATACCTCTGGCCGCGGACCTACGATGCTCATTTCCCCACGCAAAACATTCCATAACTGCGGCAGCTCGTCGATCTTGGTTAAGCGAAGAAACTTCCCGACCCTAGTCACGCGGATATCGTTTCGAACGGTGACCCCTGGCCCGTTGCGCCCTGTCCGCATGGTGCGAAACTTCAGGATTTGAAAGCGACTGAACCTGATCCCAACGCGTTCCTGCCGGAACAAAACAGGCTTTCCCGAGCCGAGCCACACTGCCGCCGCAGCCGCCAACCACAACGGGCTCAAAAGCGCCAGGAACAGCAAGCTGAATGCAATGTCGAAGCAACGCTTTTGCCACATACTCGTCAACAGGCAGGCACCGAGACGCGTGGGAAGGCAACTGTTTCTCGGCGGCCGCGATCCAAGATCGAGCGAGTAACGCGGATCACGCGTTCCTGGTCTGCGTCGGTCATTCGGGTGTAAAGCGGAAGGCTGACTACACGGCTAAAGGCCCTTGTTGCGTTCGGAAATTGCTCCGGCCGCAGACCGTGCGTGTCTTGCCAATATGGATGCATGTGGAGAGGGATAAAGTGAACGCTCGTGCCGATACCAGCAGAGGCCATTTCCTCAATGAAGTCGTCTCGGGAGATCGGCGCGTCATCGTGAAGGCGAATCACATAGAGGTGCCAGGCATGGCTCTCCCCTGCCGGGGCGCGTGCGGGAAGGGTCACGGAGAGATCCGCTAGCGCTTCGTCGTACCTGCGCGCCATCTCTTCGCGCCTGCGCACAAACCGTTCCAGCTTTCGAAGCTGGTGGATACCGATGGCGGCAGCCAGGTCGGTCATATTGTATTTAAAGCCAGGGGCAACAACCCTATAAAACCAAGCCGGCGTGGTTGAGGTGTATCGGTCGAAGGCATCGCGATCGATGCCGTGGAGCCGCATGATGCGGCATCTTTTCGCCATCGCAGGATCTCGGGTGACAATCATCCCGCCTTCTCCGGTGGCCAGCGTCTTGGTTGCATAGAAGCTGAAAACGGTAGCGGCGCTGTCGAGGGTACCGATGAGGTGTCCGTTCGCGGTTGCTGGCAGCGCGTGGGCGGCGTCCTCAACAACTTTGAGACTGTGCCTTTTCGCGGTCCGCAGAATCGAGGTCATGTTGCAGGCAAGACCGGCGAAGTGAACAGGAATAACCGCTCGTGTCCGTTCCGTGATCGTCGCTTCAATCTGGTCGTGATCGATGTTGAGCGTATCCTCTCGAATGTCGACGAAGACTGGCTTGGCTCCGAGATACTGAATCACCTCTGCCGTGGCAGTAAATGTGTACGGTGTAGTTATAACTTCATGGCCAGGTCCGACGCCGGCCGCCTCCAAGGCGAGATGTAAGCCAGCGGTAGCCGAATTGACAGCTAGAGCTTCAACATTCTCACCCATAAAACTCGCGAAGTCTTCTTCAAATCGCATGGTCTTAGGCCCTGTAGTCAACCATCCGCTGCGAAGAGTATTCACTACTTCGGCGATTTCCTCCTCGCCAATATCCGGTAAGGCAAATGGAATGAACTTATCCTGATCAATAGTGGATGTCATTTCCCCTCATGCACTCATTTCTTTGAAGACAAAAAGCAACCTCGCGCCCCAATGGGAAAGATAGAATCCTTTCCTGCACATGGGGAACGGATGGCTGGCAACGAAACGGAATCGGCGCCAATGAGTACCGGGCCGACAGCGAGGCGAGCTCGCTCGCGCTCAGGAAGTTATTGTGGAGTCATTCGTTCTGGAAGGCAGTCGTTCGGCGATCAATTGACCATAGATTTGCGCAATGCTATGCCACACGGCGGAACGCCGGAATTGACGAGCCACGATCTTCCTGCCAGCCTTGCCGTGAGCAAAGGCTAACGCAGGGCTTTCGATGTAGGTCCGAATCGCATCGGCCAGCTGTTCCGGGTTTTTGGGGTCAACGAGTAAGCCGCTGACATTTTCTTGAACGGCATCCACGATTCCAGGGATGCGTGTTCCGATAACGGGCCGCTCCATGGCCGCGGCCTCTAGAAGGCTGTATCCGAGCCCTTCATGGTAGGACGGAAGGGCCAGGACGTCCATTGCCAGATACATCGGCGCGGGCTCTTCAATGAACCCTGCCAGATGAATCCTGGACTCTGTGCTCATGATCAACCTGGTCCGCTCGGAAACTGGCTCCCGAGGGTCGACTTCCCCGACGATTAAGAGGTGTAACAGAGGCCGGGTTGGAGCCAGAATCTGCCATGCTCGCACCAGTTCTTCGATGCCCTTGATCTTTAGAATTCGGCCCACAAAACCAACCACAAATGCTTCGGGAGGAATGTGAAGTGCGTCGCGCTGTCGCTCTCGACAATCCGGGCGGTAGAGGTCTTTGCTGAATCGAGTGTCCGTGTCGAGGCCATTCGCGCTCAAAACGGCCTCAGCCTTCTGCGCGCGGCAGAGGCGCATCCTCAGCGCATCGTTGAGCACCGAAGGAGCCACATAAACCACGCGATGTGCCAGGCTGCACGATACCCGTTCCACCACCCAGAGGATCAGTCTTTTCCAACCCCGCTCTGAGGACAACGCCATCCCGTGATTGTGATAGATCCTGATGGGTACACCACCCAGGAAGCCGGCGACCATGCCGATAATTCCGGGTTTGCTGAAGTGGGCGTGCAAAATATCGGGCCGGACCTTGCGCAACACCCGAACCAGGCAGAATGTGGATACGAGATCGCTCAGAATCGCAAATTTCCTTGCCACGGGTACGGAGTAAACAGTCACCCCGTTAACCTCCGCAAAGCGCTGGAGGAGCGGCCCCGGCGCGGATACGCCGATGAAGTCATATCCAATACTCCGGAGAAATTGCGGCTGGCCGTTGGAAAAGTGCCAGGAGCGAGGATCGGAGATGAAATGCATCACGCGAGTGGGACGATTCCCTTCCGGATTAACCCCACAAACGTTGATAACGTGACGGACTGATTGCGTGCTGGCCATGTTTGTCAGTTGGAACGTTTCTCCGCGATCACGATCCACTCGCTTGACAGCAGCGGAAGCACAGGTATCCAGCGAATCGGCGTCAAGCGGGCACTCGCCAGTTGTTCAGCGAACATGCTCCGTGTCACCGGGTAAGGAACTGTCCATTTTCCGGAGACGATCCGGCGCACCCGCTGCCGCACCTTTTGTATAGGGCTGCTCAGGCCGACAGAAACAATCACGTGCCGGCTCGATATCCTTACCAATTCGGCCAGGATGGCGGTGCGAACGCCGTCGGGCACGCGATGCAGAAGGCGAAGACAAACAACCGCATCGAACTCCCCCGAGGCAAAATGGGTTGCGGCAGCATCCGTTTGTATACAGCCTATAAAGCCGGGCAAGCGACGGTATTCCCTTGCGGCAATCTCTATCATCTGTAGTGAAATGTCGGCGCCTATGACACTAAGATCGAAATGCGCGAGCACCGGCGCGAGCTTTCCCGTACCGCAGGGAAGATCAAGCACTTTACCGGGTGGAGTTGGGGCATTCTTCACGATGTCGGCGATTGCGGCATGGACAATATGCCGTTCCCGGGTCGCCACCAGCCGGGCCGGAAGCGATCGTAACCGCCAAGGCCCCGCGTATTCTTCGCGGTAGCTCTCCGCCACGGCAGCATCCTGGTAGTGCCGTTTGGTCAGTACCTCATAGTCGGCCGGTGATGGCTGGTTCATTCTTCTTACCCTTTCCCGCGCAGGTGGCCCCGGCTCTTCAGCGGCACGCCAGCCTGACGCTGTGTTCAATTCGATTCAGAAAGAAGGCGTCCACGTATGCGAAGCGCATGAATTCGCGGAGCAAGCGAGGATACGGTTTGCGCGCAAGAACCCGGTAGGCTTCCAGCCATTGGCGGAACCACTCACACGTCTCAAACCACGCCAGGATCGAAGGCTCGATCTCTGCATCGCCATTCGCCCATCCCCGTAGAAACGAGCGCTGGTAGGAAGTGGCCAGGGGTATGCCCGCCCACAGCAGAGGTCCGCCCCAGTAAAGCATGCCCAAAGAGGCGCAGAAATGTGCGACATCCTCCAGGCCGGAGGAACAGGAAAGGTTTCCCGGATCGACAATCCGGACAGTGCCATCCCCGTCGACGATGACGTTGCGGACTTCAAATCCTTCACAAGTTCTTCGGCGCGGCATCTGCCGCGACCACGGATTTTGCTTCAACAAGCCGAGGAGAGCACGCAATTGCCTCGGGAAGAAGCACCTGCTGTCGATCGCGTCAGCGCACTCAACGATATCCTCCAAAAGCTGCTGGCTGCTCACGCCGATTTGCGTCGAACATCCATCTGAATCCTGAAAATGCTTCAACCATTCCCCGCAGCGGCGCAGCGCGGCGTGCGTTTGTTGCGAAGGGGCCGACAGCCTTATAAGCTGCGCCGCGGGCCGCCTGCATTGCCGAAACAGATCTTCCGCAGGCGTGAACTCGGTAAGGAGGGCGTTAAACTCTTGCACGTACTTAAGTGGACGGACGGTTGAACATCCTTTGGGCCAGTTTTGGATGCTGTGAATTCTAAAGAAGCTCTCAAACTCAGTCTGTGCACTTTGCCGCGCCCTCGGATCATCAAGAATCGCCGCAATCTCCGTTTCTCTCATGTCCATCTTGGGGATCTTTACGAAAACAGCACGCCCCACAAAATCCAGTCTGTAGGAAATGGACCAGTAGTCGATCTCTACTGGACCTCGGCGACCGTCCAAGCTACGCTCGGCAGTGTCGGGAAACCAATCGGCAAGGCTTTCCCGCGCGCACTGATCAATCCTGTTGAGGAATTCGTTGTTACGTTCGGAAGCAGTCTGACTCATCGATCGCTTTCCATCAACTTCGAACGCATTACGCGGCTCTTTCTTCCCGCCGAGGAAGCAGACGGCGAAATACGGCACAGTACCCCTGAATGAATTCTTCCATTGAGAAGAGCTCCGATGCGCGCCTGCGCCCTTCACCCCCATACTGGCGCGCCAAGATCGGGTCTCTCGCCAATCTTTCGATCGCGGCAGCCAACGCCTGCGCATCGTGACATGGGACGATTAATCCCGTCACTTCATTCAGCACTGCTTCGCGCGTCCCTCCTGCATCGGTAGCCACAACCGGCAAGCCCGCCGCCTGGGCCTCACGGACCGCCCCGGGCAAACCCTCGTCGGATGACGAGGAGACGTAGACATCCGCCGCTTCCAGCATCGGCCGCACGTCGTCATGCCACTCCGCGAACCGCACCAGCGATCCCGTACCGTCTCTAGCGATCTTTTCCAGGAGTTTCTGATAATAAGCCTGGTCTCGGTCGGAAAATGGGCTTCCTGCGATAGTAAGTCGGATATTTTGCTTTCTCTTGGAGAGAATTGCCATCGCCTCCAAAAGGCATCCGAGGTCTTTCCTGGGCGTCACTCTGCAGCAGGTAAGCAGTTGGCAGGAGTCATGCGTCCGCGAAGTGGGCATGGAGATCGCTGGCCGGAGCGATTTGAAAGAGGAAACATCAATGCCGGTGTAGACAGTCGATATTTTTGCCCGTCCATTCCCGGCCAGTCTTCGGAAGATAGCGTCCGACTGGCTGCGATATTCCGTGACAATATGGGTGGGCAGGAAATAGCAGAAGTCGTAGACCGCTTGCGTCCACCTACCAAACTGCCGCGCAAGCCAAATATTCCAAACCAGCGGAATACCCATGACCCGCACAGTGAAGCCAACGGTGAGTAGCGCGCGTATGTTTGAACACCACACGGCAGAAATGCGCTCTCTCCTCAGAAGCTTCGCCAGCTCAAAGTTGTAGACAATCAGCTGTGCCGCACTGCCGCATTTCCGAAGGGCGGAGTAGCGCAGAATCTCGCCGTCATAGTGGTCCAGCAATTTGGGAAGCGGAACAATCAGAGAGGCGATCCCGCTTCCAAGGGCGGCCTCCGCCAGGGGAGAGAGCCGCTGCGTGAGAAGCACTGGCGTATATTCCGATTTGCGCATTCCTGCGATCAACTGGAGGGTCATCCGCTCACCGCCTGTCAATCTCGAATCGGAATAATGTACGAACAGGATTTTGGGTTTGTCTAACGCCATCGTTGATCTCACGCCGGGCGCGTTATGCGCTTCGACTACCCGGCCCGTTTTGCTGGGCCGCAGCATATCCTACGAGTTGCTTGAGTACCGTTGACAGGCGGGGAGCGAGATAGTCAACGCTATAGGTGCTAACAATTAAATCTCGCCCTTTTCGTCCCATGGCATCTGCCGCGCCAGGGTTGCTCAACATCCAATCGAGAGCGTCAACCCACTCGTCCATTCGAGTTGCAGGCAGGCCTACATCGCCATGCCCGAGAACCTCGGCATTCATGCCAACCGGGCTTGCCACGACGGGTAGACCACAGGCCATGGAACATAGCATCTTATAGCTGCACTTTCCCCTGCACCACTCCGTATCATCCAGCGGCATGATGCCGACGCTCGCCGATTGAAGGGCGCTCACTTCGCTGGCAGGGGTCCACGGGCTGTAATCGATTCTTCGCCGATCCAGGTCCCGGCATTCTGGAGGAAAATCGCAAACAACACGAAGACGTGCTCTGGGATGCTTCTCAAGAACTGCCCTGATCGCCTCGGTAATTCTGTACAAATACTTAAGGTTGCCTTTAGTTCCGCTCCAGCATATCGTTCCCTCGTGATTACGCGGCCCACTTGGACGGAATCGATTGGTGTCCACAGCAGTTGGAAGAATCACAACTCCGGAATTCCACTGACTTATGAGGTTAGCAATGAATTCATTCCCGCAAATGACCAGGTCGAATGACGCGGCGTAGCGGCGCATAACAAGGTCGGGGACATTCAACCAGATCGCGTCATCGATATCCCAGATACGCGGCCGCCCTGAAAGAAACTCCGTAGTGGGAAAGCTTCCCATCGCCCAGCGTTGCACGATGACACCATCGTAAGTTCGGGAAAATGCGGCGTGCGCGGCGCTCCGGCCCAGAGAGGCGATGTAATTGCCCAGCATCTCTAGGCGGGAATTGAATTGCGTATGCCCACGCCAGCCGGGGCTGAATTCTTTGAGGAGGATTCCCTCTTTCTGCAGCGGGTCAATATACTGGCGGACCCGAAATCGCGCGCTCGGACTCATGGCGCCCGCGGTCAGCGCGGCAAAGCAATAGCTCATCGGTGACCCACTCTAGCTATACCGCGACCCGCACCGGAGTGCTGCCATCAGGCTTCCTGGCACCTGCCTTCCGCTTGATTGCGGAAGCAGCTTTCGCCCTTGAATTGCCTGCCCAGCCGAAGGCCAGTACGCCCAGGATGGCAAACTTCAACCATCCATTCAGAGTCAGGAAAAATTCATCGGCCATTACGCTCATCACCAGCCCGTTGATCGTGAGCGCATAAAGTATGGCGCACACATCGTGGCCGGAACGGGATTTCAGGTAGCACCACTTGGCAAACCAGCCTAGAAAGCACATTAGCACCATGGTTCCCGCCATACCGTAGTGGGGCCAGAAACAAAAATAGATGGTGTAAACGTTGGTGAAGTAAATGGGAGACGCTACGAGGAGCGGGTCCGAATTCCTGGAGAATTCTTGAAGGTGGCCGCCAAGCTTATTAATTGTGTGCACAAAAAACACGGTGATATCGTTGTTAGCGACGATGACTTCCGGATTCGCGACAACCTGATCGAACCCAACCAGACCTCCGACGGCGTGGACGACTAGTTCGTGGCCGACCAAGTCGATATTATTAGCCAGCGTGTTATAGGTCTTGTCCACACCCTTTGCCAAAGTGATCTGATTGACGAAGAAGAGCACTGCGAATGCCAACGCAAAGGGCATTATCGTCCGTGTCATGCGCCGCCAACTTGCACCGGGAGCCATCGCCCTGAGGATGATAATGCACAACATCAGGAGGAAAACTCCGTACCGCGCGGCGGTAAGAATCTGGTAGAGGAACGCCACGCATATTGCAACTGTCTCGAGAAGCAAGGAGCATCCGCCACGGATGCGAAGGCAAACTGCGACGAAAGCGACCCCCGTGGCGATCTCCGGAAGGTTCATCGCCAGGCTAAACGGTCCGCCCCCGGGCGTCGCATCGATCTGGATAAGCGCATTTCGAATGCTCAGCCATAAATTGTCGCCCGGCGCAGATCCGGCGAGGCGCAACAATTCCAGGATGAAGACAGGGGAGAGAACGATGAGCAGAATGAGCGCTCCCAACAGCAAGCTTCTAGCCTTGCGCAGTCTCTCCTGACGCGGTGGATCAACCTTTTGCATGGGGCGCACGCGCGCAAAGGAGCCGATTGCGAAACAAATCGCCCCAAGCACGTAAATGCCCAGCGTTTTCGTCGATATGGGATAGAAGAAATCTCCTGCCAGCCATACTATCCCCAGAGCAACGAACCAAATGACCGAGAACACGACTGCCGGGGCCATGAAGGAACGATCTATCAGGTATGCGATCAGCGCCAAAACTGCCAACGCGACACAGCTTAACGCAAGCAGTGTCATAGGCATTCCGTCCTTCCTTGCTTTTTCTTATTTATTTCTTCGGTCATTAGAATCTCTATGTTCACTTCGTCTAGTCGTGTGATAGGCGACCGAGTCTTTGGACGCGAGCACCCTCTCCGCTTTCATACCTACGAAGTAGATGCAGCGGGGCATCGAACGATTTCGTCCAAACAGGGCACTAAGAGGTCACCTGTTTTGCTATTCCTGTACGTGGTATCGCTTCTGAACGGCATTGCGGCCGCTTCGTGCAAGAGAGCTATCTATTGAGCGCACGTATTCTTCGCAACAATGGTGTGAGGCCCAGAAACCTGGCTCAAGTAGACATAGTTCCCATCACTCGATATCTTGCCTAAACCCGTAGCAGAAACGGAGCCGCAGGTGTTCCACACCACCTTTCCATCAACAGAAACGGATGCCGTACCGGTTCGAACGGGAATGCCGTATCGACCTATCATCGAGGCCGGCGCGTTCACATGGGCGACGAAACCCGCAGAGGATTGATCCCATGAAACATTGACGTCTCCCTCCGGGAGGGGCAGAGTTGCGGTCACATATGAAAGGTTCCCGGGGTGAGGAATGAAATGGAACTGAGCCGATGTTGAGAGCTCCGGGCCAATTCCAGCCACATACTGTGTGAGTGCCCCCGTTGGCCCGGTTGCCCAGCCGTGCGCAAGACTCATAAAGCGGCCGCCATAATCAAAGCTGCCGTCTTGCAGGTACCCCTCCCAGAAGGTGCTGCCTGTGCCCACCGGACTTGCGAGCATGTACCCCCATTCCAGTTGGATCAAATCAAGCGCATTGTTGTCTTCCCCGGCGGCGAAGTGGGCAAGAACTTCCATTGAACCTGGAAATGTGGCAATGGCGCCGGGACGCTCAGGGGTCACAGCGCCGAAGCTATTCCAGCGGAGCCTGAGATTATCTGAAATCCGCGCGCGATCCGCCGCCGAGTCAGGAATCCCAAACCAGAGCGCAAGTGCGTTCCCATCCTGTGGGTAAAGCGAGCTGCCCGGGACATCCCTGTACATTCCGTAAACGCTGTCCCAAAGGCGCGATTGGATCGCCGTACGCAGCTCGGAAGCCTGCGCGGCGTACTGATTCGCCGCCACGGGGTCTCCTACCACGCTAGCTAGGAAACTCACGCCTTGAAGCGCGTGATACAGTAATGCGTTCGCTGAGATTTCTTCGCCGCCGGGAGATTGTCTTCCCCAGTCCAGAAGCAGGTCAACCGACAACAGGCCCGCGGTGTCTATCTTCGCCGTAGAAAACTGAATTGCGCGCTCAATTTGCGACCAGTGCGCCAGCAACCAGGCTTGATCCCCCGAGTAGAGATAATAGTCGACAACGGCGATGAGCGCCCAAAGATGATAAGTGTCAGACCACGTTCCGGCACTCAGCTCCGGACCCGAATACGGGAGGCCGCCGGCCGCGTCCTGCATGGCAAAGAGAGTATCCAGATCGTTCTTCACTGATAATGTATCGCCTGTGGACACATAGGCAGTAATCGCCGAGACCCCGAGGTCTCCGGACCATACAATGCGGTCCCGTTTCGCGCCGTCGGTGAGTACGGTTGTGCCGGAGCCGCTCATGCCGTTGTTCAGCCAGCCTTCTACCGGTGGTGGCCACGCAGCACCCTGGTCCGGAGCGATGGTATCCATCTGAACTGTATAGGCGCCCGCATGCCAGATGCGGTTAAGTGTGTCGTTGCTCGACTCGAATGAGCCCTTATATGCACGCAAATCCAAGAGCGCCGGCGCGGCCGTAAACTGCAAACTGACGCCAGTCAGTTGAACCATCCCGTTTGTCGTTATTGCTACCGTCAGATAGCGGAACCCCCCACGCAATTTGTCTGTTGGCGTGACGTACTCTCCATGCGGAGTCACATTCACAGACAAGAATCCGTCTGTTCCCCCGCCGTTATTTGATTGGTCGCTTGTAGGCCCCATAAACAACGAAGATTCGCTGAAGGCTACCGCAAGCGACTGTGCGCTATCGCTCGCATCTCCAAATTGCAAAGAAACGATGCCTCCAACCTCTTTGCCGAAGTCGAAAACCAGATAGCTCCCCTGACCTTGTAGTGCGGCCGTCCCGCCGCTCAAAACAGCATTTGGAGACAGCACCCGACCCTGGGTTTCCACTACCGCAATTGGCTTCAGAAAACGGGAGCTGGGCGAGAAATTGTACATATCGGATCTTCCCAAGGAAGAGGAGGAATTGGGCGCGGAGCATCCCATCAGCGTTAGCATGGTCGCGGCTACAATTTTAGTAACGCAGGAACAAGGGGTATTCAGGACTCGCACGCGGAGATCATCAGGAATTTCCATTTTAATTTCCCGGCTACGGGCCTATCTACCCCAACTATCTGGGCACTTGCACTTTTTCCCATTCGGTCCAATGTCAAAGCTCGGGATGCGCCTGGTTACTCTGCTTTTTCAACTTGCGATGTCGCTTCATCTCCGATAATCGGAGCATTGAGTCGCTAAGTAGTTGGGGCATGCGCCTTCAAGCCTGATTGTTCATTCGTCGGGTGGAGTGCACGCAGCAGAACAAACAGGCTGGAAAGGAATTGGACGGCCGCTGCAGCAAAAAGCGCCCATGCCGCGCCTCGAAGGCCATAAGTGGGAATCCAGCACCAGGAAGCGAAAGCGCAAACAGCGACTACGATCAGGTTCAGCGGCAATTGAGGATTAAACAGGCGCGCCGCCGTCATTCCGCAGCCCATTATCGAAGCCAAATATCCGATGCTGGCGGCCGCCATCAGCCACGTAAACACCGCGGAATACTCTGCATAATCGGCACGGTACATGATGGACAGTACCTGCTTGCCAGCAAGTTGCGCCACCAGAACACTCACCACTCCCAGAACGCCGGCAACTAAGGAGAGCCTTAGCAATAGCTCGCGGAAGTCGCGAAGTTTAGCTCCCGCGCGGTACCACGCAAGCCTGGGAAGCGCCGCCTGTGCGAGCGCGTTGACAACCAGGTTGCCGGCCACCATCAGATACGCAACCGCTGCGAAGAATCCCAATGCCCTGGTCCCCGCATAGTGCTCAATGAAGTAGCGCGGAACATTCGTATTCAGCGAAATCAACATCATCGTGAGCCCGAGGGGCAAAGACATTTGCGTGAGCCGGAGCAATGTTCTCAAGGAGCGGCGCGGCGCTATGCGAAGGCTTCTCAGGCTGGCGGCATTCCATCCAAACCTGCGCGCGAGGGATAAGTCATAGGACCCCAGAACTACGCACCATGCGCAAGCCATTCCACATACTGCCCCAACCAGGCTGCGCGTCAGAGCAAATATTCCACCGAAAGCAGCAATGGATGTAGCACCCTTGAGGATCATCGATCGTGAGATGAGGTCCATTCTTTCGTGACGCTGGACCAGCCCGTAGATGATGTCGCTCACTGACTCAAACGATTTAGCCAGCCCTATCACGAACACTACAAGTGCGGTTTCAAGCGAGTAATTTGAAGCTGCAGCGATGCCGACGATCACGGCTAGCGAGAGTACCGTAGACAAGAACCTTAAAGCCACATATTCGGCGATTGCGTATTGTTCAGTCATGTCGGTTGCCTGAATGACGCGCAACTGCAGGTTGCCGAACATGAACACCGGAGCCGTGATGGCCAGAGCCAAAGCCAGCTCTCCCACCCTCTCCGGTGAACCCAGCTTAGCCAGAATGACAAGCATTGCCCATTGGCACGCCATGTAAATCACGTTGCCAAGCAAGGTCCAGGAGGCGTTGCCTCGCAGAGAAAGCCGCGTGGAGTTTGACACGACGCATGGTTCTTGGAACTGGAAGGAAGCTTTCGACAAGGGGACGCTCATCCTACGCTCGCGACCCGCCACTCACCGTGCTGGGTCCGGCGCGCCGACGCGGTCCGGTCATCGAAATCCCTGCGAATGCCCTTATGCCTAAGTGACGCTGTTTGCAACCGGATTTCCTATCTGCGCCAGAAGGCGGCTCTTAGCTCGGCAATCGATTCACGCGCGCCGGGCCTCTTCAGGACGAAGTTGCAGAGCCAAATATAGGAGCACGCGCCCAGCAATCCGATGATAGTAAACCATAGAACAATCAACGCTCTTTCCGGCGACGATCTTCGATCCGGCTCGATCGCAGGTTCAACCACCTGAATGATCGCCGCCTCTTTGGATTCGTCCAGCCGAGCCGCGTCGTATTGCTTCATCAACATATCGTAAAGAATCTGTTGATATTGCAATTCGTGCTCTGCGCGAAGATATTCCAGCCCTGCGCTCGGAACATTTCCAAGCCCCAGCCCGGCAATTCCTGGCACATGATTGCTCTGCTCCAGACTCATTTCCTCGGCTTGTAGAGAGGTCAGCTCCCTTTCCGCCAATTGCACGTCGGGGTTTTGCTCCGTCGAATAGGAACGCATTGCCTGCACTTCTACCTGTTTGGCTGCCACCTTTGCGCGAAGGGCGGCGAGGCCTTCGATCATCGCTTTGGCCTGCGCATCCAACTGGATCAGGCCCTTTTGCTGTTGAACCTGTTGGAAGGCCAGCGCGGCTGCGACCAGGGTCTCTTTGGTCTGCTTCAATTGCTCTTCATAGAAAAGCCGGCGCTGGGAGGCTTCTGTAACGGCAAGAGTTTTGGTAAGGATGCGGAGCTGGTCCGTATAGGTGTTCGCCATCGCCGCAGCGCGGCTCTTGTCCCCATCCGTGACAGACACAGCAATAAATCCGTTCTTTTCAGAGGTAACCTCGGTATAACCTGCCAGTTTCTTGCGGGCCTTTGTCATGTCTCTGGCGTGATACTCCTTGGCCAGGCTGAACTTCTGAATGATCGCGTCCGCGATGGGGCGTGAAGTCAGCAGACCAATGTAAATATCGTTGGGATTCTTCAGGCCCAGGCCTCCGCCGGCAAGCGCCGCGAGGGAGCCTCCGCCCATACTTGTCAGTTGGTTCATCATCAACATAGCGGCCGTCGACTGAGTTTGTTGCGGCGGCATGATTTTGACAGTTGCCGTGTATCGGACGGGGAGCACAAAGGCGAGAATCAGGCCGGCAACCATGGCGATGCCGGTGACCTTCGCGATCAGACCTTTCCGATAGGCAAGTTGCGTGAGCACCTCGATCAAGCTGACTTCATGGCCGTCGTTAGGCGTCTCGAGTGATGAGGCGTCATCTATCGCCGCTGCTGGTTCTTCGATGGTAAGTGTCTGCTTTGTCATTGGTAGTGTCTTTACTTGATTACCCTGGGCGCGATTCCGATCGCCACGGCTGCGACTGTGACTCTTGCGATGAGGGCCTTGCGCTGGGCGAGTTCGGTAAGCAGCTCCGGCAAGCTAATCTCCTCCAGCGCGGCAGCATTTAGACCAGCGGAGCGAGCCGAAATCCTGACCGACGCAACCTCGGGCGGCTCGACAAGCGATGCGTAGGCGACGGTATTCTGTTCAATCATTCGTCAGTAAGAGGTGCCGAGCACTGCGCCGGTCATCGCCGTTTGTGAAAGCATCTGCGTCCAGTACGGAAGCTGCTGCATGAAGTTGTTTGGCGACTTCAGCTTGGTCGGGACAATGATTGCGTCTCCGGGCAACAGGACGGTGCTTTCAAAGTCGGAATGCCAGAACGGGCCGTGACTTTGCCTGCTGACAACGGTTCCATCGGCCCTGACCAGGAAGATTCGTTTCGTGTCAGCTTGTCTGGTAGGCCCGCCGGCATCACTGAGATATGCAGATAAGTGTTTTCTGGGCTGATACCGGAAGGCATTCTCGTTGTAAACCGCTCCCGCGATCTGAACCGTGCTGAGCTTGGGCGGAATATAGAAGCTGTCTCCATCTTCCAGTGGGAAATTCGGGATATCCGCGACCGTGCTGGCGCTGGGTTTCATGTCAAGAACGATTCGGCCCGTTGGCTTAACTGCTGCGAGCTGGGCCATGGCGGTTTGCTGCGCGGTAAGCTGCGCCTGCTGTTCGGTGGCATTGCCGGTAGTTGCCGACGAGGCGGCCGCATAGCGCGAGGTAAGTTCTTTCTGCATTTGTGCGGTGGAAACCTTGAGTTGCTCTTCCTCGGCCTGACGGGTCGACACGCGTGTCAGTTGAGCGGCGTAAAGGTAGGAGTGCGGAGTGAGGCCGCCTGCGCGCTCAATTACGTTTCGTAGCGTATCGTCCGGCTCCACGCGATAAACGCCTGGCGCATTGATCTCGCCGCTCACCCGGACGAATGTCGCGTGCTTGTTCATCGGCAAGGGCAGGTCGCTCCGCGAAAAAATGGTAACCACATCGCCGGGCTTCAGGATCTGGTTATCGGGAGATGCGGGGCTGTTGATCGCGTTACCCAGATTGAATGCAATCAGGCGGGTGCTCAAGTCCTGCTCGTCGAGGCGCTGGATGGAGGCATAGTCCCAGTTGATCTCCGCCGTGTTCTGAACCAGTTCGGTCATCATATCGATCGGTATATGTACCGGCCTACTGTTTTGCTGGTTAAGCCTGCTCCCTCCAGGCAAATTCCCGTCTGTACCGTATTCCTGGTCCGGAGCGCCCGCATCGAGCGGATTGCCGGCCGCGTCGTATCCCCGGTTCAAAGCGCCTCCGCCTAGCGAATTGCCAGCCGTTCCGTAGTCTTGGTTCGGTACGGCTGCACCACGCGGATTGCGACGAACTCCGTTTTCGTCGCTCCAACTGCTTCCGACGGGTGCGCTCTCTGTCAGATGGTTTTCCTGGTACCAATAACTGCGAGTAATTAAAGATTCGCGCGACGGAATCAGATCTGTGACCCGCATCCCTTCGTGCCAGGGAAATCGCCCCGGCTGGGCCACATTGCCGCGCAGCATCACCGTGTTCTCAAACTGTGGAGTGATGGGGAAGATCCGCAGCAGATCTCCGTCATTAAGCACGTGTTGCAATCCCGATGCATCGAGAGGAAAGTCATCGACTCGCCGTCTCCTGTGGTTCTCGATCTGCTCCAGCAGGACTCGATCCACTGCCGCCAAGTTGGTCAGGCCGCCCGCGTCGGTCAAGCCGGCAGCAATAGTGGTTTCGCCTCTTAATTCATAGATTCCGGGCTCATTGACACTCCCCATGAGCGCAATTTGTGGGCCGACCGGGGGAATAAAGATCACATCTCCGGGAAGTAATTGGACATCGTGCGATTTGTCACCTCTGCGCAGAAGGTCGTAGATATCAAAGTCGACGAGGACACGATTGTCGCGGCGCAACTGAATGTGCCGCATCGACCCTGTGGCTGAGGGCCCGCCAGATGCAAAGAGCGCGTTGACCAGCGTGCAGAGGGAGCTGACGGTATACGTTCCGGGCTGCCTCGCGCTGCCCAGAACGAAGATCTGAATGGAGCGAAGTCGGCCCATCGTAACATTCAGCTCGAAGCCCTTATAGAGATTGCCGATGGCCGCGCGCAGATAGCTTTCGAGCTGTACGTATCGTAAACCGGCTACGGTTAGGCTTCCCACTCGCGGAAGGAATATCTGGCCATTCCTATCTACGGTTACGCTGACATCAAGGTCGATCTTTCCCCATACCCGTATCAGCAGTTGATCTCCCGGCCCAATTGCGTAATCTGCGGGCACCGGAATCCGATCCATGGGGGCAAAAGTCGTGGGGACTTCATCGAATAACTGCCTGCCATACACATGGAGCGTGCGTCCGGCGGCATCTTCGGCGAACATCTCGAATTCGGAACGAGTGGTAATCGGCCCGATCACCCGAGCGGATGGCGATGGTGTCGTGCCAGGCGTGGGAACGGGTTCCGATGGACTTTTGGTTAATCCGAGGTTGAGATTCGTCCCTGCTCGGACAGGATATTCGTTCAAACCGTTGAGGGGAGCCTGGGAGGTTTCCGGAGGACATTCAGCGGCTTCCTCTGCAGAGAGCGGACCGGGGCCGGCAGGACAAGTGACCGTTTGAGCGGGAGGAGTGATTACACCCGTCTGTCCGGCGCTAAAGGAGCCGAACAGCACAAAGAAGATCAAGAGTTTATTCGTCATGGTGTGGGAGGATTCTCAGACATTCGTTTTGACTTAGTTGACGGAGTCAAATTCGGAAATGGATTTCAAAAGTCGATCTTGCGTTCCGGAAACCAAGTTAGTTGGATGGTTGTGGTGGTCACGGTGTGCTGGCCGGGAAGATAGATCGGGGCTTTCCAGTGTTCCAGGGCAAAGTTGCCGTTGATCTCAAGGTCCCTGCCAATGCGCTTTACCACCTGGAAGTTGATGTCATTCAGGGTGGTCCCGCCGGGAATGAAGTCTTTTGAGGCTTTCTGATTGCGCAGCCCAGCCTGAATCCATTCATTCCCGCTCAAGTGATAGGTCATCCAGCCTTGGCCACCTTTGTCCTCGCGCCCGATCCAATCTCCGAAGAGTTGGCCTTGGTTGGTGTAGCCTTGCCTCTGAATATTCTCCCAATATTGATATTGGCCGCCAATGCTTCCCACATAGGAGGGGGTTGAGTCGACAGAGGAATCGGTGTCGATGCCTTCAACACGCAGATCCAGCCTGGGAATGCCAGGGAGATGGGGGAAATAGAGGCCCGGCCTGAAGCCCCCGTGCAGAGGCTTAGCGATAGGACTGGGTGCGTCGTGCGCCTCCATGTCCGAGTAAAGTGTTAGCCAATGGCCCGGGAACGGTAAGCGATACACGAAATCGAATGTGCCGAAGCGAGCCCCGGGATCCTGAGGTCCGTATTTTTCGGCGGCATAAGTAGAGTTAATGCTGAAAAAACTTCTCAAGAACGTGTGAAGGGTGATCGGCTCGTGACCCTGCCCTCCCCAAATCACCGTACGCTCGAAGCCAAACTCGAGATCGCGCGTGGGCTTGAAGCTGAATGTTTCAGCGTGTACCCATGGGTCTCCGGGATTGATGACGTTCGGCTGGGTGGGCGCATTGTTGTTGCAGGGAGACGGGTTGTTATTGCAGAGCGGATTCGGCATCAGAGTGTGGCCGCGCAGCGCGCCCACGAGGAACTCATAGCGAAAAGGACCAGTGAGCCTTGAGAGCAATGGAATGTATAGCGGCTCGGTGCGGTCGATGTGAAACGCATAGATGCTTTCGGCGTTATTCGAGTAGGCCATGCTGGCGCCTTGAGCTGGCCCCATCCATTCGTCTTGCTTGCCAAATGAAAAAACGTGGTTCAGGAACTGAGCGGAAACGTATGCCTCAAGAAAGCGGCCCTGGGTCGCCTTTGCGATCGGTCCTAGGGGGATGGTGGTTTGACTGTACGGCAGGCCGGTGACTGGGTTGAGGAAAGTTGTTCCGTCGACCGTGGAGAGCGTCTGGCCCAGCGCCGCGGAGTAGCCCGCGGCCGAGGACGCGCCCTGAAACTCGCCGCGCGCGTAAAGCGTAAATCGGCCGGCGGTGGCGTAGCCGCTGGCGCCGGAGTAGTTATTGAGGCCGTTTTCGTAAGGCCTACCATAGTCGTTAACGACGGTCGAGCCGAGGTGAAAGCTGTCGCGCAGTGGAGTACCACTAATCGCGCGCATCACCGAATAGGTTGACTCGATACGCACATCGCCCATGCGTGCCGGGCAGGGAGCTCTGCGATCTAAACGTAACTTGCGATTCAACGCATCGTACAGCTGCCTCGCCTCGTCCGTCACTGGTCCTTCGGCCGCATTCTCGATCTTGGCGTCCGTGTCTTCCAGCATGTGGCTCAAACTAGTGCGCGTCCACGGACGGAGGCCCAGAAAAGCATGATCCAGAAAGCCCAGCGAATACAGCCGCAGCACGGCCGGATAGATCCAACTGTCTACCGGAATGTAGGGTGAACCGGACATCGATAGATCGCACTCTTGCGCCGATGCGTCAGGATCGTTTGCTCCCTGACTGGTGCTCTGTTGTCCGGCTGAGGGCGCCGCGAACACTGGGCTGACTGCAAGGAACAGAGTCCCTACCAAGATCATCAAAATAAAACGCGTGGGGATTACAGCCGGCTGCTCACTCACACTTACGCTCTTTGCCCACCACTACGAGTCCAACTTGCATGGAAGTTGCTCCCCAATTGCGGAGCTTGACGAAACCTCCGTATCGGCCAGTAGTTGCGTGACCTCGGTCTCGCCCTTTGCATCGGATCCCGCTACACGTTGCGGCTGCGCACCGACTCGGAACGATGCAAGTTCCGCGGCAAGTTCCTTGACCCTGAGCTCAAGATCGCTCACATGTGCGGAATACTCGTTAACGCTGGATGCCAACGACTTGTCTCGATCCCCGTTCGCGACGATCTTATGCATGGTGCTGCGCACCAGATCCGAGATGCTTCGCGCGCCGCTGGCTATACAGAACTGCTCTAACTCCAGATACTCCTCTTCGGAGAGCCGGACATTAATCATGCGGATTCGAGGTATTAGAACAGCCATCGGAAATTGAGCTGCCGAAGGGAGGTTTTTAGAGGAGTGGCTGCTGGTGGCGGGTATCTTTGCCGCGACTGAGTAAGGCGAGTTCTTAGAAGTGCACTTAGGGTACGCTTCGCGCCCCTCGGTCCCACTCCCGGGATCGATATTGCACGACACTGACTCTGCCGCCTTCGCGCGTGGCGAAAGCGCAATGCAAGGTTCTACGTTCCGGTGAGATATTCTTCACCTGACCTCGATTCACAACTGGGAAGTATGCAAGCACATTAGCACGAAAGGCGGGACGCTGCAAGAAAAATGTACGACTTTTGTAAATCAGCTGTAAATCCATTCTTAACACGCAGCATTGTGAGATATATCACGTACCTAACATATTTGTGATATATATCACCTGTCCAACATATTTGTGAGATATATCACTAATCCGACATATTGGATCGAACCAGTCCCTGCCAGGTCAGCTTAGAAAGGCGCCGTAACGTAATTCCCGCCTCGAAGTGTGTCGCAACTGGGGCCAAATTACCCTAGTACGGATCTATATCAAGCAAGCTCCGCCGATGCGTCCATCATTATAGGTGCAGAAAGTGCGGGCCTTAGTCTCCCAGCGCCGCGTCCTTCCGCACCCCCGTCATCAACGCATACGCCACATTCCCCGCTCCGGGGCATGGATGTGATCGGCGTCCATTGCTCCGAGTGGAGGGCGCCGTTCGGCAGGTAAAGGGTAAGCTAGTAAATGCCGTGGGCAAAGTGCAAGATGCGGTTGATGGAGCCAACCGCCAAGCCAATCCGCCGCAAAACTCACGCCCGTAAGTGGAGTCGCCATCGGCAGAAGATCGAGCGAGGAATAAGCGCGTGATCTCAGAGTCTGCCCCATCTCGTTGGGTTCGAGCGCTGCTGAAGGCGCTCGGGCCTGGGATTATCACCGGGGCTGCTGACGATGACCCGTCGGGCATCGCCACGTACTCCGTTGCCGGCGCGCAGCTCGGCACCAAGCTGCTATGGACCGCGCTGCTTTCGTGGCCACTGATGGCCGCGGTGCAAATGATGTGCGCCCGCATCGGCAAAGTCACGGGACAGGGCTTGGCCGCGAATTTCAGCCAACGATTTCCAAAATGGCTGCTTCTCGTGTTTGTCTTCGCTCTTCTTGCTGCAAATACGATCAACATTGGGGCGGACCTGGCGGGCATGGCCGATGCGGCTTCCATGCTGTCCGGCGTCAATTCGCACTGGTTTGTTGTGGCTTTCGCGCTTCTTATCTCGTGGGCAACCATCAGGCTCCAGTATCGGCAGATTGCAGACGTACTCAAGTGGCTGGTCCTGGTTCTGTTCGCGTATCCAATTACTGCATTTGTGGTGGGAGCCAACTGGAGCCAGGTGCTGCGTGATACGCTGATTCCCTCCATGCCGCATACCAGGCTCGCATGGGAGACGCTGGTGGCGATTCTCGGCACCACGATCAGCCCGTATCTTTTCTTCTGGCAGACAAGTGAAGAAGTCGAGGAAGAGAAGTTGGCTGGCGAAACTTCGCTCGCTAAGCGCAGGGGAGCCACGCCCGAAGAGCTTGAACTAAGGAACATCGATGTGGGTGTTGGCGCATTTTTCTCGAACACCGTCATGTTCTTCATCATCCTGACCACCGCCATCACCCTTAACCGGCACGGCATCACGAATATTGAAACTTCCCGGCAAGCGGCCGAGGCTCTGCGACCGTTTGCCGGCAACTTGGCAACCACCGTATTCACGCTTGGGATTGTCGGGGTCGGGTTTCTCGCCATCCCGACGCTAGCTGGATCCGCCGCATACGCTTTCGCTGAGACCCTGGGATGGCGGGAGGGCTTGAACAGGAAACTGCGACAGGCGCAATGGTTTTACGCTCTGATTCTTATCTCTACCGCAGTGGGTGTCGCGCTTGATTTCATCGGCGTCAATCCAGTAAAGGCGCTCTACTGGACGGCGGTCATCAATGGATTGCTGGCGCCGTTTCTTCTGGTCGCAATCCTGATTGTGGCAACAGACAAGAAGCTGATGCAGGGCCAGCCGAGCTCCCGCCTGGGATGGATTGTTGTGGCAATCACGACAATCGCCATGTTCGTCGCGGGCGTTGCCATGTTTGTTGTGTAAGGCAAGCGCCGATGCTACCTCGGGAGTCGAGCATGCAAAGTGGAGGAAGACGCCGCGGAGAACAGGCGATTACTCTGCCGCGCCATCGGGGCTTGGATTATGCCAACTGCCGTCCGGAGCGATGAGTGTGTCAGCCTCTTTTGGTCCCCATGTGCCGCGTTTGTAACGGAGAACCGGGTGATGGTGCTTGAGGACCCGATCGACTACCTTCCAAGCGGCCTCGACTGCGTCTTCGCGTGTAAAGAGCGCACCGTCGCCCTTCATGGCATCGCCTAAAAGACGTTGGTAGGGCCCCTCCTCGTTCGGCTGCTCATCGGACAGAAAAAGCTCTCGCTCCTCTCCGATGAATTCCTGGCCGGCTAGCTTGACGCGGGCAGCCAGAGCGATGGCCGAGTTGGGAGAGAGCCGGAAGCGCAGATAGTTCGACCGCCCTTGCGCCTCCGCTGCATCCGCGAACAGTTTCTGCGGAGGCCGCTTGAGCTCTACCAGAATCTCGGTCGCCGTGGTTGGCAGATACTTGCCCGAGCGCAAATACCACGGCACTCCTTCCCAGCGCCAAGAGTCGATGAAGAGCCGCAGCGCGCAATAGGTTTCGACGTCGGAGTGCTTCGCCACGTCCGGCTCCTTTCGATAGCCGGCATACTGGCCCCGCACCAAATCGTCGGCCTTCAGAGGGCACATGGCTTTAAAGACTCTGGCTTTCTCAATTTGAACATCTCCAAAGTCCCGGCCCGCAGGCGGCTCCATGGCGAGCAATGCCACGATCTGGAAAAGATGGTTCTCAATCACGTCGCGCAGGCAGCCTGCCGTCTCGTAAAACGCGCCGCGTTTGCCCACTCCGAAATCCTCCGAGAGCGTGATCTGAACGCTGGCTACATAGTTGCGGTTCCAGATCGGCTCCAGAAATGAATTGGCGAAGCGGAAGTACAGAATATTCATGATCGCTTCCTTGGCAAGGAAGTGATCGATGCGGAAGATCGAGTCCTCAGGAAACACCGCGTGTGCAACCTTATTTAATTCGCGCGCCGATGCCAAATCGCGCCCGAACGGTTTTTCGACAATCACGCGCGCGTTCTTAGCCAGACCCGCGGCTCCCAGTCCTTTGATCACGGTTTCGAAGAGCGCAGGAGGAATTGCAAGGTAGTGCGCGGGCCGCTTTGCATTCCCCAACGCCTTTTTGATCGCCGTGAACGTATTGCTGTCTGCATAGTCTCCGCTCACGTACTGCAAGAGAGATAAAAGACGCCGCAGAGCGCGCTTATCGTCGATTCCACCAGCTCGCTTGATGCTGTCCGTCGCGCGCCGTTGCAGCCGCTCCAGGCTCCATTTCGGGAAAGCCACGCCGATCACTGGAACCTTGAGCGCGCCGCTTTTCACCATGGCATAGAGCGCCGGGAAGATCATTTTGTGGGCCAGATCGCCCGTGACGCCAAAGACCACGAGCGCGTCCGATTGAGGCTCGGCCATCAGGCGCCTTCTTTCTGGCCGGTTTTCTCCTCGTGGCCGCCGAATTGGAATCGCAGTGCGGATAAAAGCTTGTCGGCGAAGGTATCTTCGCCGCGCGAACTGAAGCGTTCGTACAGCGCGGCGCTCAGTACTGGAGCTGGAACCGATTCGTCGATCGCAGCGGTGATCGTCCAGCGTCCCTCACCGGAATCCGACACTCGACCGGCAAATTTTGCCAGATCCGGGCTGTCGAGCAGAGAGATGGCAGTAAGATCCAGAAGCCACGACGCGATCACACTGCCGCGGCGCCAGACCTCGGCGATATCGGCGAGATTCAGATCGTATTGGTAAACTTCGGGGTTGCGCAGAGGTGTCGTCTCAGCGTCTACAGTTTGCTGCTGCTTGCCGACGTTCGCGTGATGGAGAATATTCAAACCCTCCGCATACGAGGCCATAATTCCGTACTCGATGCCGTTGTGCACCATCTTCACAAAGTGTCCGGCGCCGTTGGGGCCGCAGTACAAATAGCCATGCTCAGCCGTGCCGCCCACTTTTTCCCTGCCTGGAGTGCGCGGCGCAGAATCGATGCTTGGCGCCAATGCAGAAAAAATGGGGTCGAGGCGCTGAAACACATCCTTTTCGCCGCCGATCATCAGGCAATAGCCGCGTTCTGCACCCCAAACTCCGCCACTGGTTCCCACGTCCACATGATGGATGCCTTTCGGTTTCAGTTCCGCGGCGCGGCGAATGTCGTCGTGATAATAAGAGTTACCGCCATCGATGACCACGTCATCCGGCTGGAGCAGCGGAGTCAGGCCCTTGAGCGTCGCATCCACCACTCCGGCCGGCACCATCATCCAGATGGCGCGCGGCGTCTTCAGCTTTTTTACAAAGTCTTCAAGCGAATTGGAGCCAACCGCACCTTCTTTGGCAAGTGCTTGCACAGCTTCCGAGTGAATATCGTACACAACGCATTGGTGGCCGGCCTTCATTAGACGCCCGACCATGTTCATTCCCATTCTGCCCAAGCCGATCATGCCCAGTTCCATGGAGATCCTCCCGATACGTGATTGGATGCGAGCGCGGGAAAGCTTGCGCACGAATACGAGGTATTGTATCCAACGTTGGAGGACTCAAGGGATTGTCATATTTGCACGCACTGGCATGTTGCGCGCTCTTGTCTCAGGTTTCGTAGTCCTCACCGGCGTCGGATTTCCAGCACCTTACCCTCAGTGAGCAATATTGACCATACGCGATTCCTGCGTCCGGGCGATGATGGACAGAGATTGATCGTAAATGCGGTCATTCCTACAGCAGAATGCCCCCATGTCGCACTCGCGGTTCCTGGTCCATTCGCGACAATCCCCAAGCACGACATTTTGCGGCGAAGTCTTCCTGGCGTGAAAAAGCGCCAAACGAACGGACTGAAACGGAGTAGCATTTTGACGACTAAAAGAGCGCCCGAGTTCGATTCCGCGACTTTCCTTGCTAATGCCGGGCTAGGTCGAACGATCGTCGAACTGGAGCCACAGCAGACATTCTATTGCCAGGGAGACACGGCGGATGCTGTGTTCTATCTGCAAAAAGGCCGTGCCAGAGTCACAGTTGTTTCGCAGACGGGCAAAGAGGCCACTATCACTCTTCTAACTGATGGTGATTTTGTTGGGGAGTCGTCCCTGGCTGTGATCGGTGGCTTGCGATTGTCAACTGCAACTGCCGTGAATACCTGTACTGCGCTCAAGATCAGCAGAAGCGAAATGATCCGAGTGATGCATGACGAGCCGTCATTCGCCGATATGTTTCTCAAGTTCCTGCTGGTCCGTGGCATGCGCACCCAGGCCGATCTTGTCGATCAGTTGTTCAACTCCAGCGAGAAGCGCCTGGCGCGGATTCTCCTGTTGATGGCCGAATTCGGCAAACCGGGTGAACCGGAAACCTTCATCCCGCCCATTACTCAAGAAACGCTGGCGGATATGATCGGCACTACCCGGTCGCGCGTCAGCTTCTTCATGAATCGTTTTCGCACTCTCGGTTTTATCAGCTACAACGGCCGCATCCAGGTACATAAGTCGCTCCTCAATGTGGTCTTACTCGATCAATTGCCTGACCAGAACGCGGAAAAGCCTTCAATCCTCCCTGTTCCGTGAGCGTCTTTAACCCTCTGCTTCACGCGGTACCCACACGGCCACCGCTGCCCTCACGAACTTCATGAATTGATCCCATTCGAGCGTTTGCGATCCCCCTGGACGAGTAAAACGCTAGAATTTCCCAGCTGCGGCGCGCCTTTCAATCAGTTCCGAAGATTCATGCAACCCGTTGCAGCGGCGAGCCGTCAGATAGTTTATCGGGCAGCGGAGATCGTATCAAAGACATCAGGAACTTGCATGGATATCAGAAACATAAGGAATTGGCTGGCGATCACTCCCCAAATGGCTCGAACCAACGGAGCGCGCACAAATGAATGTGAAGCAGCTTGAAGAAACAGCGCAGGCTCTTTTCGCGAGCGACAAGGGCCTGCTGGCGATGGATGAAAGTAACCCAACGTGTAACAAGCGATTTGCCCAGTTGGGGATTCCGCAGACCGTAGAGGCTCGGCGGGCTTATCGGGAGATGATTGTGTCCGCTCCCGGACTGGGTGAATGCATCAGCGGCGCTATCCTCTACGACGAGACGATCCGTCAGCAGACAAAAGAGGGCACTCCGTTTGCCACGGCCCTCGTCGAAGCGGGGATCGTTCCTGGGATCAAGGTCGACCTGGGCGCGAAGAAACTGGCGGGGTTCCCCGGCGAAAAAGTTACCGAAGGGCTGGATGGATTGCGCGACCGCCTGGGTGAATACTCTGGCATGGGCGCGCGCTTCGCCAAGTGGCGTGCCGTGATTGCGATTGGCGACAGCATCCCTAGCCGAGGCTGCATTGCGGCCAACGCACAGGCCTTGGCGCGCTATGCCGCATTGTGCCAGGAAGCTGCACTGGTGCCCATTGTCGAGCCTGAAGTTCTCATGGACGGCGACCACTCTCTGGAGCGGTGCTTCGAGGTTACAGAAGAGGTTCTGCGAGAAGTCTTCTGTCAGCTCCACGCACAACGAGTGATGCTGGAGGGAATGATCCTGAAACCCAACATGGTCCTTCCAGCACTATCCGATCCCCTTCAAGAGTCCGTAGAAGAAGTGGCCGATGCGACGGTGCATTGTTTCTTGCGCGCCGTGCCCGCGGCCGTTCCGGCAATTGCGTTTTTGTCGGGAGGTCAACCCGCGGAGTTGGCCTCGGCACGCCTGAACGCGATGAATGTGAGATTCAAGTCGCGGTTGCCCTGGGCGTTGGCATTCTCATTTTCTCGCGCCATCCAGCAGCCGGCATTGGAGATTTGGATGGGCCAGGATGCCAATGTGCCAGCAGCACAAAAGGCTTTATACCATCGGGCATGCTGCAATCGGGCTGCGCGCCGCGGCGAATACGACGCGGCAATGGAGAAGAAATGACCGGAAGCAAACACAATCATGAAGGAAACAGCGGCGACAGCGGTGAACCCGAGCCCGGCCCTTACTGGAAGCGTATGCATCGTGATTGGCGGTTCTGGATCGGTGCGCTTTTCATGGCGGCCGCGCTTGCTATTTACGTTCTCAGTGGCGATTTGGCATGGGTTCCGCACGGCCACCGGCTTCCCTAGTCTGAGGGTAGACGATCGGCAGATGCGTATTTTTGAGGCGCCGGGTGCGACGGTTTCCCCCAGGTCGTTCTTTCGCAAATCTGAACAGTCTCGGTTTCGCTCCTTTAGAAGACTCATTACGGGTGCGTCTCGTTTACCATGGCAAGGGAAGTCACGAACCGTTGCAGATTGACAACGACGAAATAAGCCGTCTGGCCTCGCTAGGCGATGATAAGGAACCGGGAGGATCATCGAGTTGCAAATTCAATCCCCCCTTAGTCCCCAATACGCGCTGGAGCCTGCTCTAGCTGCTGACGGCGAAACATCGCTTCACACGCAGACGATGGGAAATGGCGTCAATTGGATCTTTGCTATCACCCTTGCAGCCTTTCATCTTGCCGCGCTGGCCGCCTTGTTCTGTTTTCGCTGGTCGGCTCTCATTGCGTTTGTGGTGATGTGGATTCTTGCGGAAAATGTCGGGATCGCGATGGGCTACCACCGCTTGCTGACGCACCGCGGATATTCGACGCCAAAGTGGTTGGAGTATTGCATTACTACCTGCGGTACGCTTGCCCTCCAGGGAGGGCCCATCTATTGGGTCGGCGTTCATCGCATGCACCACAGATATACCGATAAAGGGGGAGACCCTCACTCGCCGCGTGACGGGAAGTGGTGGTCCCATATGGGATGGATTGTGAACGGCGCGCTTCGCAATAAATCAGAAGCTCTCAAGCGCTACACCCCGGATCTGGCAAGGGATCGCTACTATGTCTGGCTCAGTAAGTATCACTGGATTCCGTTGACGGTCGTCGGCATTGCGCTTTTTGAGTCCGGAGGATGGTCGTGGCTTTTGTGGGGCGCAGTTCTGCCCGCAACCATTGGATTTCACGTTACCTGGATGGTCAACTCTGTCACGCATCTGTGGGGCTCGCGGCGCTTTTCAACAAATGACGACTCGCGGAACAATTTTTGGGTTGCGCTCGTGACCGGTGGGGAAGGATGGCACAACAACCATCACGCACATCCGGTCTCTGCTCGCCACGGGCTGGCTTGGTATGAAATCGATGTCAATTACTATGGCATTCGTCTGCTGGAAATCCTCGGTCTTGCGAAACACGTCAAGGTTGCCAGCTTGAAGTCTGCGGCGGAACAAAAATCGACGCCGCGATCACAAAGTGCAGTCGGTACCGCGATGGAAGATGGCCCCCATAGTCTGACGTCATAGTCCGCAGCTAGCTTCAGCGTCTCAACTTAAGTACGCCAGTTGCAGTTCCAGTCCCTTGCCATCGTCCGGGGCCGCAGCTGAAATCCGGTAGTGCTCCGCGTCAAAGCTGTTGAGGTACCAAGCGCGTGCGAATCCACATCAAAAGCAAATCCTGCCAAATCTTGATCCGCTGGTTAGACCAATGGAGGGGAAGGACTCACCCATTCGCTCCGTCGATCCTTGATTTTCAAGGAGTTTTGCGAGAAGCCGACTTTTTTCTTGACATTCACAAACAGGCGCTAAGATAATCCTCACGTTCTGAGGTCAGACCACTTAGATCGCGTTCCCTGAAGTACTTTCCCTGTTCTGCAAAGCCCTGTGAGATTTTCTTGGAGGTAAGTCGATGCGCCGTGCGTATGCCGTAGCTGTGTTTGCCGTGAGCGTTCTTGTTTCCTCGAGCCTTTCTGCTCAAGCCCCCATTGCATTGCCGAACACCATGACGACGTTGGGCGGAACCTCGCCCATGACGGCTGCAACCGGGACACAGTGCCCCAACCTTTCCACAGGAGTGTTATCCACGGATGCGTTTGGCGACGGGTGTCTCGCCGTCAATGGCATTTTTGGCGTAGGCTCCTACAGCGGCGTGGTGGTCGACCCCTTCGGCAATGTCTTGGTAAATGACGACATCAAGGGCGTATTACATTTGATCAATCCCGCATCCGGAATCATGACGCTGGTGGCAGGTGGCGGCACGGCTTGCTCGGGCAAACTGGATTCGTCCGGTGACGGCTGTGTGGCGGCGACGGGAACGCCAACCGCTCCTATTACGGGTGCGCGCGGAGTTGGTATCGACCCTTACGGCAATGTTTTGCTTGCCGGCTACAATGACCACTTCGTTCATATCATCTGTCGCAACGCCTCGCCGCTGTGCGTCAGCGGGACGCCTTCTCCCTCGGCCACGAATCCGATCCAGATACAAGTTGGCAATATGGGATTGGTGGCTGGATGCGCCTATGCGGGGGGCTCGAGCGGCGTGACCGGCGCGGGCGCGGACAACACTCCCGGCTTCACCATTGATGGATTTAGCCTTGCAGCCTTTGCAAATGCTGGCGGAAGCTCGTCGGCCTGCACCACGTCAGTGGGAGAAGTGGATCAGCCGCGTGGCGTAACCGGCGACATCTACGGCAATATCTACTACGCGGATACGGCGAGCGAGCGTTTGCGCGTCGTGCTGGGACCGCAGTCGTATAACAGCGTCACCAATCCGCTATGGGCCATCCTGGAGGAGAATTCGTCCTGGCCGACGGTGAAGGCTGGGTATGTGTACACCATTGCGAGTACTGCCACGACCGCGACAACTGCGGGTTCTCAAACGCATTGCAACGGCAATACAAGCAATTCTGCCCCTTACGCCACTGACACACATGGCGACGGATGTCTGTTCACCAGTGCTTCGGTGAACTCAAGCTCCACCGGTACGCAGGGCGTAGCCGTCGATGCCGCGGGTAACGTGATCTTCGCTGATGCGGGCAACGGCCTGCTGCGTGTGTTCTATGTGAGCAATGGTTCCAATTTCGCCAGCGGAACGTCTGGATACATCGCAGGGCAGGCGATGCAGAATGCAGTCACAGTGAACAATTCCAGCTACACAGGCTGGAGCGGTGCGAACTCGCCTACGCCAGGCTTTGTTTATATGCTCGCGGGCGCAGGCTCTGGGTCCAGCACTGGAAGCGTCTCCACGAGTCCCAGGTTGGGCTACAGTACGACTAGTTTGAGCAGTGGTATCACCAAAGTGACGGTAAGCCCGCAAGGCAATATTTTCATTGGCTATGGCTCTACGACTGCGGCATCGAACAAGGTGATTTTCTTCGACATCAATTCAGGCTATATCCGGACGCTGTTCGCCACAGCATCCGCAAACGTGACGACCGGGAACTATTGCAGCGGCTCATCGGGACCGATATCTCTGAGCGTCTACAGCGATGGCTGCCCGGCATCCGTGTCTGAGTTCGGCGGGAGTTCGGCAAGCGGAGTTCTGAGCATCGCCGCGGACGGGCTGGGCAATCTTTACCTCTACGACGGGGTGAGCTCATCTTCCGGGCAACTTGTACGCAAAGTGTTGGCGCAGGGAATTGCGCCGCAGACGCTGTCAGCTGCACGGAAGCAGATTTTCGAGACGCACACTTACGGCGCCACAGCGGCGACTTCATCGGCGACGTTGAGCGCGACGACGGACATCACTGCCGGCTCGCCCGCATGCACGCTCAACGGCGACAACACTGTGGATTGTACAGTCACTGTTACCAGCACGCCTTCAGCAGCCGGGCTGCGCTCGGCAACCTTGACCGTCTCCAACGTTTCAAACGGAAGCAACGCGAATGTCAGCCTGGTGAGCACGGTTTCCGGATCGGCGCTGGTCTTCGACAACGCGTCCACGACGGCGAATAATGCCACCACGCCCGTCGCGCCCACCACGAACACAGTTCTGAGCGGAATTGCTCCGGCAGGCGTGGCCACGGATGGAGCTGGCAATGTCTATGAGGCCAACGGCACGTCGATCGTCGAATCCATTGGCGGAACCGCCTACACGCTGTCCACTGCCTCGAGTACGCCGATTGCATTGCCGGCGCTTCCCAGCCAGATTGCGGTCGATGGGCTGGGCGATGTGTTTGCCGCGAGCCCATCCGCCGGAGCCATCGACGAGCTGACTGTGACTGGCGCAGGAAGCCCATCGGCATACTCTCTGAACGCGATCGCTTACACACCGTGTTCCGACTGCATAGCCGCGCCGCAGGCGGTAGCCACTGACGCCGCGGGCAACGTGTACGTGGCCGACGTGCAAGGCTCGCCTGTAAACACCGCCATCTATAAACTCACGCTGACCGGCGGAGTTGTGCGTCAGCAGGCGACGATCGCCATGGGCTTTACCAATCCGGTTTCGCTCGCCGTTGACCCGTCGGGAAATGTCTACATCGCCGATAAGGGCGCGGACACGGTGTACAAGCTCGTGCCTTCTACCACCGGCGCCTATACGCAAACCACTCTGCTCTCGGGCGTGGCGCCCGTGGGCGTGACCGCGGATGCGGCGGGCAATATTTACGTGCAGGATGAGAACAGCGCTTCCATCCTCGAAGTTCCGGTGAGCGGCTCCGAGACTCCGGTCCTCACTGGCTTGCAATCGCCAGTTGGGGTTGCAGTCGACGGCCTGGGCAACGTATATGACGCTGATGCGCACAATACCGCTGTTGTGCAGGTGGTCCGCGACGCAGGTTCCTACGGTTCCACTTCTACACCCCTGACCAACATCACTGGGACGCTGACCAATGTGGGCAACCTGGCCGCCACGGGCACGGCGCAGTCGGCGGCGAGCGCGTTCACGATTTCGGCCACCGGTTGCACCATCGGGAGCACCAGTGCGATCGCCGTGGGCGAAGCCTGCCCGCTTTCCGTCGCGCTGTCTTCCGCCTCGCTCGAAAATCCGGGCACAAGTTACAGCGATACGCTTTCCTTCCTGGCAGCGTCCAGCCTCGGTTCCGTCACCTTCAGTGACGTTGTGCCCGCTGGGCCGACTTCCACTATGCTCGCCGGACCGGCCTCAGTGCTCTACGCGGCCAGCGGCACTGAAGCCACATTCACGGTTTCCGTCTCCGGCATTGCCTCGCCGAACGGGAGCCCAGTTTCCATTACCGTCAGCTCGGTCACGCTCTCAGGCAACGCGGTGGTGTATTCAAGCACGCCGTCCCTCAATGCATCCGGCATTGCGACGGTAAGCCTGTCAGGGCTGGCGCCGGGTCAGTATGCCATCGCGGCCAGCTACGCGGGCGTCACCAACACCTACTCGCCTTCCAGCGCCTCGGCCGGTTTCACAATCCTGCAGTATGTGGCAACGGGCGATACCCGGACCGTCACCGAACCCGCAATCCCAGGCGTTTGCTCGGTGATAAATGCGGATTTAGCGATGGTGAACAACGATATTCCCACGTCGGTTGACGCCACGGTGACCAATCCCGACGGCGCGCGCATCCAGGCTGCTTTAAACAGTTGCTCCGGAACCGGCCAGGCGGTCGAGCTCTCGGTGGGCAGCAGTAGCAATAACGCATTCCTCACCGGACCGCTCTCCATGCCTTCGGACGTCACGCTGCTTGTGGATCCCGGCGTGGTGCTGTTCTTCTCGCGAAACGTGCAGGACTACGACAAGACGCCGGGTACGCACACCTGCGGAACCGTGAACAGCTCAAGCGCAACATCGAGCTGCTTGCCGCTCATCGATATTCCCGGCAGCTCAAGCAATGTGGGCATCATGGGCTTCGGCAAGCTCGACGGCCGCGGCGGCGACCCGCTGATCAACGCCTTCCCGTCCAGCTTTGCGGGCCAGACCTGGTGGGGCCTGTCGTCCATCGCCAACGGCGGTGGCAATCAGCAGAATCCGCGTTTCCTCCAGATGGATACCGGCTCGCGCAACATCACGCTCTACAAGATCACCCTCCGCAATTCGCCGCTGTTTCACATTTCCACTACCGGCGCGGTATCGAACTTCACCGCGTGGGATATCAAGATCATCACGCCGACCAGTTCGCGGAATACCGATGGCATCGATCCCGGCAACGCTACGAACTTCACCATCACGCGCTCCTGGATCTCCGACGGCGACGACAACATCGCCGTTGGCGCGGCGGGGTCAACTGCACCAGCCGCCAATATTTCGGTGACCAACAACCGCCTCTTCGCGGGCCACGGTGAATCCATCGGCAGCTACACCCAGGCCGGCGTCAGCAACGTGCTCTTCGATAGCAACATGCTTTCCGGCAATGGCGTTGCCGGCAGCGGCAGCTCAGTGAACAACACCGCCGACAGCAACTCTACCGGCATTCGTATCAAGTCCGGTTACGATCGCGGCGGCGTGGTGACGAATATTCAGTACTCGAACTCCTGCTTCCAGGACCACAAGGCCGAGGTCATCTATAGCCCGAATTACGAAGCCACGACGGGCAGCGCGAGCCCCAATCTTGAAAACATTTTGATGCAGAACCTGACCTTCCTCACGGCAGGAACCGTGCAGTTGACGGGAACGAACAACGGCGTCGTGTATCCTCTGCAACTCACGCTAGACAACGTGGGCTTCCCCAGCACCTTCCCTTCCTCGGAGTTCAGCCCCGCGCCAACCAACGCCGCGCTGAGCTACGGTCCCGGCCAGGTATCGAGCGATTTCGTCGCGGATTACGCAACGTTTGTGGGATCGAATAGCAACACCGTGGCCAACAACATCACGGAAACCAGCCTGCACCCGCCCACGTGCAGCTTTACCTACATTGCGCCCGAGTTGACGGGACCCAACGGCGTGGCGCAGACCATTACCCAGGGTCAGAACGCGACTGCCGTCGTGATTCTGACACCGGCGGTCGGCGGCGCGGCGTATCCCACGGGCACGGTTACGTTGACCGATGCGCTCACCAGCAACTCGATCACGATCGCCCTGCCCGGAGGCACCGACACCATCTTTGTGCCGCTCACCGGCCTCGCGCCCGGAACGCACACCTTCACGGCGACTTATTCTGGTGACCCGAATTACACGCTCACCGCGGGCCAGACAGCGTATTCGACAACGGCGCCTTACGTGATTACCGTGAATGTCGGCAGCCTGAGCAGTACCGCTACCGTTCTTTCCGGCGTGCCAAGCACGATTTCCTACGGCTCCTCATTCACGGCCGTGGCCACCGTCACGGGCAACAATCCCACCGGCAGTGTGGAGTTTGTGGTCAACGGAACGGTGTTTGCGACGGCGGCACTGAGCTCCGGCTCGGCATCGGCGAGCATTTCGCTCCCCTACAGCGTGAATGCCTACAGCTTGTTTGTGGTGTATAGCGGCGACGGCGCCAATGACGGCTCGACCTCAGCCACTTCCTCCGTCACGGTCACGCCTGCGCTCACCACTACCTCTCTCTCAGCGAACATCACCACCACCACGCTGGGCCATCCAGTGGCATTGACGGCAACGGTCAGCTCCGCCGTCGGAGCGCCCACGGGCACGGTGACATTTACCTACACCACGACCGGCAGCGGAGTTCCTCAAGCGACCACCGCCACGCTGGCGGCCTCGTCGACTCCGAATGCTTCTGTGGCCACGGCGGGCATCGATCTACCGGTCGGCACGGACAACATGACGGCAACCTACACAGCCAGTGGCAGCTTCGCGGGCTCGGCTTCCACGCCCATGCAATTCACGGTGACGCCGGGAACGATTCTCTCCCTGCCCAGCAGTCCCATCCCACTGCCTTATACCATGACCACGCTTGCAGGCGGCGCCAGCGCCAACTGCTCCGCAGCCACAGACAGTTTTGGTGACGGCTGCCCGGCCACGTCGATTGTTTTTGGCGGCTCTGTGGATTTGCGCAGCGTTGCTGCCGATCCGTTCGGCAACGTGTACTTGACTGACGCGGTGGCCAGTGTCGTGCGCCGCATTGCGCCCAACGGAGTAATTACCAACTTTGCCGGCAAGGTAAGCGGTTCGGCATGCGCTCCAACGGGGACCACAGGCTGCACGCCGACGCAGGTCAGCATCGATAAGGCGCGCGGCATCTCGTCCGACACCCAGGGCAACATTTACATCGCAGGCTACGACAGTCACGCAATCTACAAGGTGAGCGTGTCCGACGGATTGCTTTATCTTGTGGCCGGCACCGGTTCGGCGGGCAGCTCCGGCGACGGCGGTCCCGCAACCTCGGCCCAAGTGAACGCACCGCGCGGCGTTTGGGCCGATACCGCAGGCAACGTCTATATCGCCGATACTTCGAATAACAAGATTCGTGTTATCGACCCCACCGGCACCATCCACACTTTTGCCGGCACCGGAGCGGCTACCTCCTCCGGCGACGGAGGACTGGCCACGGCGGCCACCATCGATAATCCGCAAGGAGTGATGACTGATGCCAACCTCAACGTCTACATCGCCGATACGCAAAAAATCCGCGTGGTGTGCGTCACCTGCGGAACCGGCTCGCCGCTCGATGCATTGTTGGCGGCGCTGGGAATCACATCTCCGCAAAACGGATATATTTACACCGTCGCGGGCGGCGGCAGTTCTTCCGGGCCGTATCCCACGCTTGCCACCAACGTGAGTATGAGTCCGCAGAAGCTTGCCATTGATAACTCCGGCAACATCTACATCTCCGACGGCACCGGCGCTGCGTGGTTCCTCGACTTCCACACTGCGAACATCCGTCCCATCGCGGGCAAGACCAGCGGCAACTGTTCGGCGGAAACCGATGCCTTCGGCGACGGATGCCCCGCCACGCAGACGGTGATCGGCGATGGCGGCAACGGCATCGGCGTGGGGACAGACGCGCTCGGCAACCTCTACATCTCCGATACTCTCAATGCCCGCATTCGCAAGGTGACCACGGGCCTGGCTTCGCCTGCGACCGCCGCGACCTCAACGGCTGCGCAGCCTGTCGAGCTGCACTTCATCGTCGGCGACAGCCTGGCTTCCACCAATGGTCTGGTTAACGCATCGAGCGAGTGGACACTGGGCACGCCTGCGTGCACAACCAACTCCGACACCACCGCAGATTGCCTGCTCACTTCCAGCTTCACTCCCGCCGTTCCGGGCGCGCGTACCTCTGCGCTCACCGTGAACAGCACGGAAGGGAACATTGCCTACCTCGGACTGACGGGAATGGGACTGGGCTCCGGAGCCACTCTCGATCCTGCCACTCAGACCAGCTTTGCTTCGAATCTTGCCGTCACCGGCCTGGCCGCAGACAACGTCGGCAATGTCTACGTCTCCGACGCGAACAGCAAACAGGTGTTCCGTTTCACGCCCGCGGCTCAATCTCAGGGCGGCAGTGCAACCGGAACGGCCTTGGGCACCTTCCAGGCCCCGGGCGCAGTCGCCGTCGATCCGCGCGGTTACGTCTATGTGGCCGACACCTCGGCCGGAACCGTCACCGCAATTTCCCCTGCCGGGGCATCAAGCGTGTTGCCCTTCACCTTCACCACCCCCGCGGGTCTCGCGGTGGACGCGTTGAATAACCTCTACGTTTCCGATTCGTCGGCGAAGGTCGTGTATCAAATCGACCCCATGACCGGCGCGGAACGCACGCTGCCGCTGGGAACCCTGGTTGCGCCTGCGGGCCTTTCCATCGATCCCAACGGAAACCTTCTGGTGGCCGATCCCGGCGCGCCCGCAATCGATCGCTTCAACTTCCAGACCAACGGATTGACGGCCGTAACGACGTCCGCGGTGGCTCCGTCTGCCGTGCTCAGCGACGCGGCCGGCAATCTGCTGGTTGCCGACACTGCCGATATTCTGGCGGTCCCGGCCAGCAGCAACAGCACCGCATTCACCGTTGCCACGCTCGCACCCGCTTCGCTGGCCATCGACTCCGCCGGCAACCTCTATACGGGATCTGCTGGAGGCGTGCTCAAACTGACCCGCACGCAGGGCACCGTGCAGTTCTCCGCTTCGGAGCCGCCGCAAACCGTCGATATGCTCGAGTCGGGCAACCAGGCATTCACTGGCACTTCGTTCGGCCAGACGGATACCTCCGACTTCAGCCTCGCCCCCACAGCCTCCACCGACTGCACGCTCAATTCGAGCGGAGCCGGAACGTTGGCGATTGGCGGCGCATGCGTGCTCACAGCCGCATACACACCGACAACCTACTCGACCACCACAGACACTGTCACCTTCAACGGCAATCTCACCAACGCTGCATTGTCCAATCCATCGTTGGTCGAGCTCACGCTCACCGGTCCGGCAACCGCGCCCGCTTCTACGATCGTTCTCGGAGCCTTTTCACCGGTGTCGCCCGTTTACGGCCAGACCGTTACGTTGAGCGCGACCGTCTCCAGCACTTCGGTGACGCCAACAGGCTCGGTCGTATTTACCGTCGATAGCACCACGTACAACGCGACGCTCAGCAATGGCACGGCGACTGCGTTGGTCAGCGGCCTCACCGCGGGTCCGCATCAGGTTTCCGCGGCTTACACCAGCACCAATGGCTACGCATCGGCAACCACCGCTACCGCAACAACGTTGGTTGTTGCGCAAGCCACGCCGACGATTACGTGGGCCACGCCGGCTGCCATCACCTACGGCACGGCGCTGAGTTCCACGCAACTTGACGCCACGTCAACCATAGGCGGCGGCTTCGTTTACACGCCGGCGGCAGGGACTGTCCCCGGCGCGGGATCGCAGACGCTTTCCGTCAACTTCACACCCACAGACGCGACCGATTACACGACGGCGATCCATACTGTGCAGTTAACAGTCAACAAGGCGTCGTCTTCCGCAACGCTTTCCACCAGCCCCAATCCGGGTGTGCAAGGCAAACCCGAAACACTGACTGCAACGGTCACCGGTGCAGTGCAACCAGGCGGAACCGTGATCTTCCTCTCCGGCGCAACCACGCTGTGCACTTCCACATTGAACGGCTCGGGCGTTGCAACGTGCACGTTCACCCCCTCTGCGTCGGGCGCGCTTTCGCTCTCCGCGCAATACCAGGGAGACAGCGATCACACTGGCTCGTCCGCGACTCTAGTGCTGAATGTCTACGACAGTTCGGTGACGGAGCAGTTCTCGAGCACGCAGTTGGTTTATCCCGGCGCAACCAATGTCACGGTGTGTGTGGCCGGCGCTACCAAGGCCACGCCCACTGGCACCATTCAGATCAAGGACGGAAGCACGGTATTGACGACGCTCACTTTGGGGGGCAACGGCTGCGCCTACTGGTACATTTCGCCGGGATTAAACGCCGGATCCCACACCATCACCTCGGTCTACTCGGGCGACCACAACAATTCGCCGGGGACTTCCGATCCGGCCGTGCTTACGGTCAGCCCAGTCCCAGTGAACATGTCGGCCTCCTGCTGGAATGCGTCGTTCCCGTATGGCGGCAACTACCAGTGCACGGTGAATGTGAGCTCCAATGCCGGATCGGCGCTGGGCAATATCACCTATAGCTACAACGGCGGCCCTCCCGTGGCGGTTCCGTTGAGTAGTGGGAACGCGGGGTTCACGATCACCAAGCCGCCGGTCGGCAACCAGAGTGTGGTGATTGGCTACGCGCAGCAAACCAACTACGCTGCAGCCACGCCGCAAACTGAGAATTTCACGGTCACGGCAGCTCCGGTGCAGGTTTCACTCACTCCCTCGTCCTGGTACACAACAGTAGGAACCAACATCACCTTCTCAGCAGCCGTTACGTCGTGGAGTGCGGGCGCGCCCAATGACAATGGCGCGGTCTCTTTCTACGACGGCGCGACGCTTCTGACGACAGTTCCCGTCAACAGCAGCGGCCAGGCCAGCTACGCGACGTCGTCGTTGCGGGCAGGCTCGCAGACCATCACAGCAACTTATTCAGGAGGAGCCAACTACGCAACCGGGTCGAGCAGCGTAACCATCTCGATCGTGCAGTAGGGCGTTTTCGATGCACGAATTCGCGCCTCCGGGATTGCTTATGCATCCTGCGCCTGCAATCCCTGGGAGCGCGGCAAGACCGGCATACGCAGCGGTTTGCAAGGCCCGGCGTTAGGATAATGAGCGGAGGCAGGTCTCAATGCTCATTGTTCATGTGCACGTGCACGTCAAGCCCGAGTCGGTAGAGGAGTTCACGCAGGCCACCCTCGAAAACGCCCGCGCGAGCGTGCAGGAGCCCGGTATCGCGCGTTTTGACGTGATGCAACTCGAGGACGATGCGACTCGGTTCGTGCTCACCGAGGTCTACCGCACCCCGGAAGCGCCGGCCGCTCATAGGGAGACCGCGCACTACGCGAAGTGGCGTGACACCGTGGCGCCCATGATGGCCGGGCCCCGCGAAAGAGCGTTGTACAAGGCCGTCTTTCCCGATCCTCAGGGCTGGTAGACCCATGCGCTTCGAGTTCGCGACCGCAACGCGCATTATCTTCGGCGAAGGCACGGCTGCCACCGTCCCTGAACTGGCGCGCAGCTTCGGCGCTCGCCCGCTGGTGGTCACCGGCGCATCAACCGAGCGCGCGGCCTGGCTCGTCTCTGCGCTCGAAGCCGAGACTTTTGCTGTGCCCGGCGAACCCACGGTCGAGTTGGTGCGCGCGGGGGCGCGGCGCGTCGAGGACGCCGACTGCGACGTCATCATTGCGATGGGCGGCGGCAGCGCCATCGACGCGGGCAAAGCCATTGCCGCCATCGCCACCAACGGCGGCGAGCCGCTGGAGTTTCTTGAGGTGGTGGGAAACGGGCGTGCGATCACGGTGCAGCCGCTGCCATTCATTGCCGTGCCGACGACCGCCGGCACGGGCAGCGAAGTGACGCGCAATGCCGTGCTGGGATCGGCTGAGCATGGCGTGAAGGCGAGCTTGCGCAGCCCTATGATGCTGCCCCGCGTCGCGCTGGTGGATCCCGAGTTGACCTACGGCCTGCCGCCCGCAGTTACCGCCCAAACCGGCTTGGACGCACTGACGCAGCTGATCGAACCGTATGTCAGTGTGCGCGCCAATCCACTTGCGGATGCGCTGTGTGTGGAAGGGATGAGGCGCGTGGCCAGAACGCTCGGCCGCGCATACCACGATGGCGGCGATAAAGAGGCGCGCCGCGATATGGCGCTGGCAAGTCTCTTTGGCGGCCTGGCGCTGGCCAATGCCGGACTGGGCGTGGTGCATGGCTTCGCGGCTCCGCTGGGAGGACAGTGGAAAGCGCCGCATGGAGCGCTGTGCGCTGCGCTGCTGCCGCACGGCATGGCGGCCAATGTAGCCGCGTTGCGCGCGCGCGCAACGCAAAATCCGGCATTGGAACGCTATGCCACGATCGCGCGCCTGCTTACCGGCCGCAATGAAGCCAGCGCGGAAGAAGGCATCGACTGGGTACGTGCACTTTGCTCCGAACTCAACATTCCCAGACTGCGCGCCTGGGGAATCGCGGAAGCCGATTTGCCCGCGGTCGTGCAGAAGGCGGCCCGCGCCAGCAGCATGCAGGCCAATGCGCTGCCTCTCACGATTGAAGAGTTGCTGGCGGTACTCACGGCCGCGCGGTAAAAGCTGGAAGTGTGAAAACATTCCCGCGCCGGAGGCAGAAACCGCGCGGATAATGGCCGATAGGGAGTTCGATCGATGAAAGCATTGGTCAAGAGCAAAGCCGAGCGCGGTTTATGGCTCGAAGACATCGCCGAACCGGAAGTCGGAATCAACGATGTCCTGGTGCGAGTGCATTACACCGGCATCTGCGGCACCGACGTGCACATCTACGAGTGGGATGAGTGGGCGCAAAAGACTATCCCCGTGCCCATGGCCATCGGCCACGAGTTCGTAGGCGAAGTGGTCACGGTGGGCGCGAACGTGAACGACTTCTTCGCGGGCAACATCGTGAGCGGGGAAGGGCACGTGGTGTGCGGTCGATGCCGGAATTGCCTTGCCGGAAGGCGGCATCTTTGCGCCTCGACGCGGGGCGTCGGCGTCAACCGGCCAGGGGCATTTGCCGAGTTCATTGCGTTGCCCATGACCAACATCTGGAAGCACAGCGCGGGCGTCCCGGAAGAGGTTGCCGCAATCTTCGATCCTTTTGGCAATGCGGTACACACGGCGCTCTCGTTTCCGGTTCTGGGCGAGGATGTGCTAATTACGGGCGCGGGACCGATTGGGCTCATGGCGATTCCGGTGGTCAAACACGCGGGTGCACGGCACGTGGTGGTGACCGACCTGAACCCCGTTCGATTGGAGTTGGCGCGCACGATGGGTGCGACCCTGGCCGTGAATCCCGGCGAGGTGCCGCTCGTCGACGTGCAGAAAGAACTGGGAATGGTGGAAGGCTTCGATGTGGGTCTTGAGATGTCGGGCAATGCGCAAGCCCTGCGCGACATGATCGCCAACATGAGTCATGGCGGCAAAATCGCCCTCCTGGGCATTCCAGCCAAAGAAATGCCGATGAACTGGCGCGAGGTGATCTTCAACATGCTGACGATCAAGGGCATTTACGGTCGCGAGATGTACGAGACCTGGTACAAGATGACGGTCATGCTGGAGTCGGGCGTGGATATCTCCGGCGTGATTACCCACCGTTTCCCGTGGAATGAATATGAAGCGGCATTTGCAGCCATGCGTTCCGGCAATGCGGGCAAGGTGATTCTGGACTGGCGGAATGTGAAGTAGGCCCAGAATTCTTCCGGACGCGCGGGCAAAACCTACCGTTGCCCAGTGAACTCGCCCTTTGTGCCTTTTCGCCTGATCCAGTCCTCGGTGATTGAAACCACCTTGATGGTTTGGCGGCGATAGGTGAAGGCAACAAGGATTTCCCCGTTGCGAGTCTCCAGAATGCTGGGGTAGGAGTATTCTTCGCGGCCCGGCTCCTTTGGCGCCTGCTCAGCAAGTCCGTAGCCGGGGCGGCCTTCCTCAATGTCTCTCACATAAGGCCACGTGCTTCCGCCGTCCAGGGAAAGTGCGACCGAAAGTGGCTTGCGCAAGCCGCC
The DNA here is from genome assembly GCA_963786565.1 of uncultured Acidobacteriota bacterium. Lineage (GTDB taxonomy): Bacteria > Acidobacteriota > Terriglobia > Terriglobales > Acidobacteriaceae > Telmatobacter. The sequence goes on from CAWAZR010000004.1 coordinate 542,806, forward strand.
GCCCGTCGAACTCTTGCTGGAGTTATTGAATGCCATCACCACGTGGCCATCGTGCAATCGAAAAGCCTGAATCGACGCATTGTTGTTGGGCAGCACGGTGGCGGTTGCAGGGCTCCAAACGCATCCGTCGGATGAAGTGCTGCTATAGATGAAGTCGCTTGCCCGGCTACGGAAGAAGGCCAGCAGCCGGCCCGGCGCGAGCGAGACGACGCTGGGCTGGATCTTCCCCTCACTCCGAGCCATAACGCACTCCTTCCAGGTTGCGCCGTGGTCCCGGCTGATCTCCGTCGCCGAATAGTTCGTTTCCGAGCCTGCGCCGATTCCTGTGCTCGTGATGTACGACAGGGGCAGCAGCCACGCGCCATCTTTGAGGGTCACCACCGGATGCCGCGTGAAAGCGCCCGGTTTTGCAAACAGGAGGGCCGGCTTGGTCCAGGTGACGCCGTTGTCTTGCGAGACCAGGTGCAGGACGTGCGCATTCGCTTCGCCGGCGTCGGCTTCCTGCGTGCTGTGGTAGAGGTCGAGGGTTCCGTCCGGCTCCTGAAACAGCACGGGGTTTTGATAGGACGCGCCCGCCTGCCGGTCAATCAGCATTGGAGGTTCCCAGTTCCGCGATCCATGGGGCCGGCGTGCCATCACGATCCCCACGCCGGAACTGCCTTCCCAGGTGCCCGAGAACCACACGCAGAGAACATCGCCATTCTTGAGTTCAAGCAGGTTCGCCGCGTGGGAGCTCGGATAAAGGATAGGCAGGTAGGTTTCGGCAGCCTGCAGATTCGCGGTGGGCCGCTCCACGCCATCGGCGAGCCGGGCAACCGAGGGATCGACAAGCGGCAACCGCGGGCCCGCATTTTGCGCGGGCGCGATTCCGCTAACCGCTAGGATCGGCAGAAGCAGCAATCCGCGCAACAGCACGCAATGTCTGGTCATGGTGGCTCGCCGGAAACTGCTTCAGGAACCGGCAAAAGTCGCCGCCGCGTCCTTTTCGCTATCAAAGACCTCAAAGAGATCGAGGACACCCACCATTTTGAGCATTTTGCTGACGAAAATGGCGGGTTTGACCAGTTTCACGGTCCCTCCGGCCTTGGAGGATGTGCGCAGCGAGTTCACGATAGAACCGATACCCGATGAGTCCACAAAAGGCACGTCCTCAAGATCGAGAATGAGAAAAACATGGCCGCCGGAGAGCGCGTTGAGAAAGGCGCCTTCGAATTGGCTTACCGCCTCGCCGCTCACGAGCTTGCCCTTCAATTTCAGGGTGCAGACGTTTCCGTTCTCTTTGATGTCCAAATCCACGAGAAATCCTTTGGCCAGATTCCACTTTACTGGGGAAGTCGGGCTTGTTAAGCTCGTGACAATCTTCGCGTCGATGCATTACCTTGTCAAGCGGGGTGGGGGATCAGGAAGAATTCCCGAATTGACAAGTCCCCGGCCCGGCACACCGCCAATTGATGTTGGACCTGTTTTCGCGAAGCGTCAGATGCAGTTCGTAGCGACAGATTTCAGGGTAACGGCACGAGAGGTTACGCTTCATCATTCCCCTTTTTCATCAGAAATGATTGGCGGCAAAACGGTATCTGCTCCAATGGGTTCGAATGCCGCCTTCGAGCGGGCATTTGCAGCACACGACACATTGAATGAATGTTTCCGGAGAAACCACGCCAATGGATGACGTGAAAACCGCGACACCCTCCGTAAACGAGGTCGCCATCGAGACGGCGGCGCAGCTGTTGAGCGCCTTCGATAGCGCATCCCGGGCCAACGTGATCGCCACCGCCGTTGCCAGCCTGATCCCCGATAGCGCCTGTATTGTCCACCTCTATCAACCGCAATACGATCCCGCATTGTGGACGATTGCGGGCGTGGCTGGAGAGATCTCGATCATCGAGGCGCAACACGCCGGCAGCTGGCTGTTTGCGATGCCGGATGCGTTTCCGTCCGAAGGGCAGATCTACGACAAGGCTCGCCTGAGCCGCGAAGACTACGCGCACTTCAACGCGTCGCGTTCGGTGGGGGCCATTGCCTACCTGGCTGTGGATCACGATGGGCAATTGGCGGCCGTTCTCGAGGTCGTGGTTTTTTCCGGAACCATCAAGCAAAAGCAGTTGAAAGACCTTGCCCCCATTGTGCGGCTGGTCGCGCCCGCGCTTCTCTCCGGCGAACTGTTCGATCAGCAGCGCCAAACGCTTCTGGATTCCGTGCACCGCATGTCGCAGATGTACGACCTGGAGAAATCGCTGAACGCGACGCTCGAGCTGGACGCGGTAATTGCCATGATTCCCGCGAAGGCGATCGCAATGCTGCCGTGCCAGGCGATCAATTTGTGGCTCTTCGACGGGCCGGAACTGCGGATGGTCGCAGGCGAAGGGTCCGATGACTCCGTGGAGTTGGGCTGGGTCGAGACCCCGGGAAATGGCTACGTGGCCGATATGGCGGAGGAGGGCGAGCCGCTGCTGATCGACGACCCGGATGACGAACGATTGCAAGCGCGCAATGCGCGACAGCCCGAGGAGAGCCAGTCCCCACCCGTGAGCAATGCGCTGCTGGTGCCTCTCATGCAGAACGAGGCTGAAGTCGGGGTTCTTGAAGCCATCAATCGCGAAGACCATCCCTTCGACGACGACGATCTGTTCCTGCTTTCCTCGATGGCCGAGACGGTTTCCAATGCTCTGAAAAACGCCAGCCTGATGTTGGCGGAGCGGAAGCTGGAGATCCTGAAGGTGCTGGTGCAGGTGAGTGCGGAGATCACTTCCACGCTGCGGCTCGACCGCCTGCTGCAGATCATCGTGAACAGCCCGCAGAGCGTGCTGCCCTACGAGCTTTGCGCCATCGCGCTGGACAACCGCGGAAAGCTGCAATTGAAAGCGGTGTCGGGCTTGACCAGCCTGCCTCTGGGAGATGCGGCGGTGGAGCGCGTGAAGGCGCTGGTGCAATGGCTATCTTCGCAGCCTGACGCTTTGCAACTGCGGTGGCATGAAGCATCCGATGCGGACGAGAGCAAGAGTTTGCCGCCGGAGATCTTGCGCAATTTTGAAGCATCAGGCTATCGCGGGTTCTACTCGCTGCCGCTGGGTGACGATCAGGGCCGCGTGGGCGTGCTGATCTACGAGAGCACCGATCCGGACTTTCTGGATCCGGCGCAGATGGAGATGACGAAGATACTCGCCAGCCAGGCGACGGTGGCCATCCGCAACGCGTTGCTCTACCGCGAGGTGCCGATGATCAGCCTGCTGGAACCGCTGATGCAGAAGCGGAGCGCACTGCTGCGCACCACGGGCCGGCGCCGCGTTGTTTATGCCTCCGTAGCCGCGGCCGTGCTCCTGTTTCTGCTACTCTGCCCCCTGCCGATGCGCGTGGTCGGCACTGCGGTGGTGGTGCCGCAGAGCCTTGTCACCGTGGCGGCGCCGGTGGACGGCAACGTGGACAAGGTATATGCCCATGAGGGACAGCGGGTGGCGGCAGGAGAGATTCTGGGAACCATAAACGACTGGCAATGGCGGGCGAACCTGGCGGCCGCCGAAGCGAAGTATCAGCAAGCGATGTTGGCAATGGAAAGTGATCTGGCGCACGGCAGCGCTCAGGCCGGCGCCGACCGCGCCAATACCGACTATCTCCGCTCCGAAGTGACACAAGCCCGTACCCGCCTTGAGAGTGCGCAATTGCGCTCGCCCATTGCGGGCATTGTCGTAACACCGAACCTACAGAATGCCGCGGGCGAACATCTTGATGCCGGCAGCCCCTTTGCGCAGGTGCTGGATCTCAACTCAGCTGTGGTGGAGATTGCTGTTCCTGAGCAGGACGCTTCGCTGCTGACATCCGGCGAAGCAGCCGCTATCAAACTTGACAGCTATCCGCAGAGAACCTGGCACGACGCGGTGACTGTAGTCAGCCCGCAGGCAGTGGCTGGCGACGGCGAGCGCACCTTCTCCGCCGAGGTGCAGGTGCCGAATCATGACGGGATACTTCGTGCCGGAATGAGCGGAAAGGGAAAGATCTACGTTGGCTTGAGGCCGGCAGGGTATGTGCTGCTGCGGCGGCCGGCATTGTGGATCTGGCAGACGTTGTGGAACTGGATTGGCTGGTGATTTATGCATCTTCGCTTGAGTAAACGGAACACTTTTCTTGTCGCGATGGCAGCCGCGGTGCTGACCACAGGCTGCGAATCGAATTCTGCACCGCCGGCAGTTGCCGCGTCGACGACGCCGGCGAGTAGTTCCGCGCCCGCAGTCGCGCCGGCGCCGAGCGCACAGGATGCAAAATCCTTCACGACCAGCGGCCCGCTTGTGGCCGAACAGCAGGCCGACGTGAGCGCGGAGCGCGAAGGACGGATTGTCGAGATCGATGTGCAGATCGGCGATCACGTGCCGGCCGGCCGGCTCCTGGCCAAGCTTGACGACCGCTTGCTGCACGCGGCGTGTGACGCGCAGAACGCCCGCCTCGCCTCGGCCAAGGCGCAGGAAAGCGAGTGGCAATCGGAAGAGCAGACTGCCAGAGCCGATCTGCGTCGCGCCGACGAGATGCGCGACGACAAGATCATCAGCGAGGAAATCTGGGAACACGCCAAGTACCGGGTGGATGAGACGGTTGCGGAGGTTGAGCGCTACCGCAGCGATGAGAGCGCGGCCGAGGCGGACCTGGCCGCAGCGAACCTGCAACTGGCGCAATCGCGCATCGTCGCGCCATTCAGCGGAGTGATTGGCCGCAGCTCCGTGCGCCCCGACCAGCAGGTGAAAGCCGGTGATGTGCTCTTCTGGATTACCGCGGAAGCTCCGCTGCATGTGCTGTTCACCGTGCCCGAGATACTGATGGCTTCATTCACTGTCGGCAAACCTCTTGAACTGACCACCGCGGACTACCCCGGACTGAAGCAGGAAGGCCGCATCTTTCGCGTGAGTCCGGTGGTGGATCCAGCCAGTGGTAGCGTGCAGGTAATCGGTGCGGTCGACCACGCATCGCCGCTGCTCAAGCCTGGAATGACCATGCAGGTCCGTCTCGCGCCATGAATCTGACTGAAGTTTTCGACGCCGTACTTCCTGAGATTCCTCAGACACGCCTGGCGCGCAGCCACCCGCCCTGTCTCGATCCGGATCTGCTCGTGCGCGAGGACATTCTTGACGGCGAGCCCGTGGTTGGCGTCCTGAAGCGCGATAAGGCGTTGTTCTTCCGCTTCCCGCCTGCGCAATGGGCGCTCTTCCAGTTTTTTGACGGCGTTCGTTCCTACGAAGAGATTGCCGAAGATTTCAATGCGCAATCAGGAGAGAGCGTCAGACCGGAGGACGTGCGTGCGTTTGCCGATGGCCTGGAGGAAGCCGGCTTCTGGTACAAAAGCCCGCAGGAGAAGAATGTCGCCCTGAGCCAAAAGCTAACCACCCAGCGAGGGCGCAAAGCCGAACGCAAATCCCAGTTCAACGTGGCACAAATCTACTTTTCTGCATGGGATCCCGACGGCTATCTCGGATGGCTGGACAGCAAAATTGGAAAGTACGTTTACAACCCCTGGACCGTACTGTGCGCCCTTGCCCTCTTTGCGTTTGAAGCCACCGTCTTCATCAGCAAGTGGAGCTTCATGGGGCCGGATATAGAAACCTTTTACAGCTATACCAATAAAACCGGCTGGAACTTTGTTGAGTTCTGGCTGCTGATCATGGTTCTCGGCTTCATCCATGAAACGTCCCATGGACTCACCTGCAAGCACTACGGCGGGCAGGTTCACAGCATGGGCTTCATGTTTCTGTATCTCCTGCCTGCCTTTTATGTCGACATCACCGAAGTCTGGGTTTATTCCACTAAGCTGCAGCGGCTCGCCGCCATCGTCGCCGGCATCTGGATCGAACTGACCATCTGCGGACTGTCCATGATCGTGTGGTTGAATACCCAGCCGGGGAATTGGCTCCACGATTTCGCCTATGTTCTCATTCTTCTTACCGGAGTCGCAGTCGTTGTTCTCAACGTCAATCCGCTCATCAAGCTTGACGGCTATTACTTCCTTACTGAAGCGATGGGCATTCCCGAGCTGAAGGAGCGTTCCACGGCGTTTCTGACCGGATGGGTACAGAGCCGCATTTTGCGCTTGCCCGTGGAGCCCATCGTTGTTCCGCGCAGGCGCGTTGTGTTCTTTGTCTTCTACGCGATTGTCTCGGGAGCTTACAGCTACTTTCTGTTGGTCCTTATTGTGCGCCTCTCATACAACATTTTTTCCCACTGGCTTGCCGAGTGGGCTCTGATTCCAGCCGCCTGGGTGGCCTACGTGATGTTCAAATCACGCCTGCGTTCTCTTTGGAAGGTAGTTAAGGAGGTATGGGAGATGAAATTCGCCCGAGGCCGTTTCTGGCACACACATCCAATCCTTCTCGTCGCGGCCGCTTTGTTGGTTGTACTTCTGTTCGTGCCGCTTTGGCGCGATCGCGAGGACGCATATTATGTCGTGGAACCGACGCAATCGGAAACGCTTCATGCCGCCGTTCCCGGAAGGGTGGTTGAAGTACTGACTCGCGAAGGTGAGAAAGTGCGTGCCGGGCAGCCGCTGCTCACCATGACCAGTCCCATGTCGGCTTCAATGGTTGAGTCGGCCAGGGCGCAAACCCGCAACGCGAGCTTTCAGGCGTTTAATGCTGAGTTGCGCGGACAAAGCATCGGGCCGGCCGCTGCGGATCAAGACTCTTCGCAGCGATTTACCCGGCTCGCAACCGAGGCTCAGTCGTCGTTGGTCGTAGTTGCGCCGGCGGACGGAATCGTGCTCACCACGGACCCCGAGGCGCTTCTCGGTCAGCAGGTGGGATCTGGGCAGGCGTTGCTCGATGTCGCCGACGATGGGCCGCGTGTCGTGCGAATTTACATTCCCGTAGCAGCCCTTCAGAACATTCGCGCCGGCGCTGAAGTCGCGATCGAGCTTCCCGGCCGATTTTCACCTGTTCATCTGAGACTGGCTCAGCCAGGTGGCGACGCTCAAAACCTTGCCCAGGGCCTGGTAGCCAAGCAGGAATACCAGGGCGTCACGCTCCCGGTCTTCTACACAGCACGCATGACGCTGCCCCTATCCGCAGGCAGCCCGCGCCTGGGCGAAGCCGGCCCTGCGAAGATCTTTGGAGTCAGGCGCAGCCTCGCCGGGCGTATGTTCACGGTCGGAGCCAACCTGGTAAAAGCCCACGTCTGGTGAACTGAAAGAACGGCAACCGCTTACGCGGTTGCCGTTCTTGTCTCGAGAGAACCAAGGGTAAAGTGAAGGGCAAGGAACTGGGGGAGGGCCATTCGAACCGATTGCCGCAAACGGAAATCTTGATCGATCTCAGGCTACCAGGAGCTTGCTTCAAAAAGAACGGCTGAGTTTCTCGAAGTCGACCTCCGTGGCAGCGGCAACACCGGTTAACGCTTATCGCGCTGCCAGGCTTCAGGTCGCTACGCCTGACGCATGGCGCTTCCGGGCCTCAGGGCGTTGCCGGGCTTCAGGGCATTGCCGGGCTTCAGAGCGTTGCCGGGCTTCAGGGCGTTGCCGGGCTTCAGGGCGTTGCCGGGCTTCAGGGCGTTGCCGGGCTTCAGAGCGTTGCCGGGCTTCAGAGCGTTGCCGGGCTTCAGGGCGTTGCCGGGCTTCAGGGCGTTGCCGGGCTTCAGAGCGTTGCCGGGCTTCAGGGCGTTGCCGGGCTTCAGGGCGTTGCCGGGCTTCAGAGCGTTGCCGGGCTTCAGGGCGTTGCCGGGAAGAATCTTGTTCGCCGCGTACATCTTGCTGGCTGCCGCGGGGTTGTAAAGGTCGGGTTTCTTCGTGGTGCTGATTCCGCTGCTGATCAGTGATTTCTTTGTGATTGCCATTTTCGTTTCCCCCCTCAGATTTTTCTGAACTGCTTGACGCCATACCTTATTGCATCCGGCGTGCCAAACTCAATCCGCAGTCGTATATTTTCGTAAACTGCTGATTTTATTGCACAGGCGCGTTCGGCGAGAAAAACTGGCCAACGCCGGAGTTTGATCAATGGGTTAAAAATTAATCCACGATGGGTTAATATTTAACCCATGCACTGCTTTAGAGGGAGTATTTGCGGCACAGGTACTTGATGCGCTGCCCATCGATACTCAAGAGGCGCGCGGCGGCCGCTTTGCTGCCTCCGGTGCGGCGCAAAGCCGTGGTGAGCAAGGCAACTTCGAGCCGGGAAATCTCGTTGTCGAAATCGGTGCCCTCAGGGGGGACCAGTATGGCTTCCTGGGCGGTTACGCTCTCGCGCACTACGCGTGGCGGCAGATCGCTCACGTCAATGGTGTCTCTTCGCACCGTAACTACCAGGCGCTGAATGAGGTTTTCCAGTTCGCGCACGTTTCCCGGCCAGGCGTGCTCCTCGAAGGTCGCCAGCGCGCCCTCGGTGAGGTACTTCTCGCTCTTGCCATTGGCCGCACAATGGACTTGAAGAAAATGCCGGCACAGCAGGGGAATGTCGCCCTCGCGTTCGCGCAACGGAGGCAACTGGATGGGGACGACGTTGACACGGTAGTAGAGATCTTCTCGAAAACGCCCGGCGCGCACCATTTCTTCGAGCGGCTCGTTGGTTGCGCAAATCAGGCGGAAATCGATCTTGCGATACGTGCGTCCGCCCAGGCGCTGCACCTGGCGGTCTTCCAGAACGCGCAGCAACTTGGTTTGCAGATCCACCGCCAGCGTGGCGATCTCGTCGAGAAAAAGCGTGCCTTTGTCGGCCAACTCGATCTGGCCGGGACGCGATTCGGTAGCTCCCGTAAACGCACCGCGCTCGCTGCCGAAGAGTTCCGACTCAATCAGGTTTTCCGGAAGCGCCGCGCAGTTCAGTCGAATGAAGGGCTTGTCTGCCCGCTGGCTCAGAGCGACGATAGCGCGCGCGGCCAATTCCTTGCCGGTTCCGCTTTCGCCGCGGATAAGCACGTTGACATTGCTGCCGGCGACCTGCCGGATGGCGTCGTACGCGTTGCGCATGGGTTCGCTGGAACCAATGAAATCCTGGAACCGGCTGGCTTCCAACACCTGACTGTTCTTGAGCGCTTCTGCGCGGAAGCGCAGCAACTCAATCAGCGCGGTGCGCAACTCTCCCACGTCGACCGGCGCGCGGAAATGCGCATCCGCTCCGGCTTCGAGCGCCTGCTTTTCAACGGAGCGGGCCGCGGCACGGCTGACGGAAATAAGCGTCAGATTGGCGTCGAGGCGGCGCAACTCGTTCAAGACAGGAAGGCCGCCAAGAGGGTCTTTGCCTTGGGTGTCAACATCGAGGACGATGGCGGAGTTGGTGTCCTGATGCTGCGCCCATTGCGCCAGCCCATCATATCCCGCGCTATGCGTGACGCGGCACCAAGGCTCAATTTCCATGGCCAGGAGCTTGAGGAATTCTTCGTCGGCTGAAACCAGGCAGACAGGCAACAAGGCCCGCTGCCGGCTTGCAGCCGCTTCCTGTGGCGCTCGTGTCTGAGCCATGGGTAATCGAACTCCTGTTGCCGAAGTGCTACGCGCGGTCGAACGCGTGAACTTCCTACTGCACGCAGCTCCAAAAAAACGAAAATCATCGCGTAAAACGCCTAAGTTTACCACGCTCTGTGATCCATCAGGAGCGGGAAATGGCCGCTCTCTTTGGTCTTTTCGGTCCGCGGAAACCCGGGCGAAGGATGGTTCCCTCTCGACAACGATTCTTCAGGAATCAAAAGTTGAACGAGACTTGCAGGTCGACACTGCGGTTCGAAGCAGCCGAGGAGAAGAATCCTCCCGCGAGTGCAGTAGATTTCCCAAACAGCGGCGAATCAAGGACGCCGTCGGGCTGCGCCAGGCTCACATTGTTCATCACGTTTCGCGCCATGGCCGCGAAGTTGAGCGAATAGCGCCGGCTCACTGCCTGATCGAGCCGCGGTGGCCCGCCGCTTCTGCTTAGGCCGCCGGGGCCAAGCCCGCCGCCACCACCGCCGCCGGGTCCTCCACCTGGAGGAGGGCCACCGGGTCCGCCCGGACCACCGGGGCTCGCGCCCGCTCCACTTGCGACGCGCGGCCCAATGCCAAACGACTTGCTGACTCGCAGGTTCATGCTGAACTGCGTGGGACCGTTGCCGTAGTTGTAGGGAATGCGCTGCTCGTTCCACGCCGGATCGAGGTCGAAGTTTCCGTACGCCGTCTGCATCGTGTCGGTGCTGCTTGTGGTCGCGAAGGCAGGACGGTCGTTGAACTGGTTATCGCCGTTCAGGTCCTGCCCGATGGTGATGTTGAATGGAGTGCCGGAATTAGCCACCAACATGGGGCTAAAGGAAACTCCATAAGGCGCCTGCAGATTGCCGCCCAGTAGGAAGCGGTTGCGGACATCGAAGTTCGCCCGGCCGTAGTCGGCGCCGGGGTCCTGCTGATCAGAAGGGGAGTAGCCCGCGCCCGAGGTGTCGGCGTTGGCAGAATTCATGCTGTAGAAGCCGAAAAGCGTGAGCCGCTTGGCGTTGACCGAGTAGTTCACCATCAGTTGGTTCTGGTTGTACTCGCCGCCCGACTGGAACTGTTCGATGTTCTCGTTGATGCCGTTGGGGCGCGTACCCGTGCCCGTGGTCGCGTTGTAGGTCGAGGGCAGGTACGCGTTGATGTTATCGGTCAAATACTGATGGACTCCGCGCGAGTTGATATACGTGGCGGACATGGTCGCAAACTTGCCGAACTGATGCTCAACTCCCATGGCCGCCTGCATATTGATCGAGGCTCTGAAGTGCGGATCGATTTGATAGAGAGTGGGAGCTGCGGTGCTGAGCGAAGCCAACTGCGAAGCCGAGGGAGCGTTCTGAGAAAAGCTCGGGTTCGCGATCACATACTGCTGCTGGTTGATCCCGTTCTGGCGAATGCTTTGGAGAACATTGCCTTCGGCGAAGCGATCGTAAAACCAGCCATAGCCTCCTCGGATCACCGTCTTCGGATGGTTGTTGGTCCGGCTGGCAGGAGCCCACGCAAAGGAAAAACGCGGCGCCCAATCGCCATGTTCGCCAATCCAATCCTGCGTCTCGTAGCGCAGGCCGTAGCTCAGGGTGAGGTTGGGTCGCGCCTTGTAGTCGTCCTGGAAATACATGCCGAGATCGAAGTAATTCACGGTCGCAGCGGCATTGCCCGCAGTGACGCTGTACTGCGCCGGAGTTTGCGCCGCGTAGGCGCTGAGCGAGGCATAGGTGTATTGGCCGTTGAAACCGGAGGTGGAATAACTGTCATCGTGGGTAAAGCGCAGCCGGCCGCCGAAGTTGATGGTGTGCGCGCCCTTCGTCACCATGGTGTTGTTCTGCAATTCATAGTGATCCTGGTTGTCACGCACCGTGCCCATGCTGTTGCCGCCGCCAGTGAACGCGCCCTGCACGGAGACGGAGGGGGCGCTGTTTTGCGCAACCTGGCTGCCGCGGTCGCCCATGTATTGAAAGTGCGTTTCGTTCACGATGTTAGCGCCCAGCACTTGGGTGTCGCTTAACTGCAGGGTGTTTTCGTGATTCGCCACGTTGTAAGCCTGGGTTTCCAGGGAAAACCCCGAAACTCCGTCGTTGCTCTCAACCTGCCGGTCGAACATGTAACGAACGGTCAGCGTGTTGTTGGCGCCGAGTTGAAAATCGAAGCGCGGGCTCACGTCGAGCCGTGACTGCGGGTTGGCGACGGCCGCGGTGTAGTTGGTCGTGCCGCCCGTGGAATTGAGAAGGTCTGCATTGACAATCGAATTCGACTCATTGTCGCGACGGAAGATACTGGCAAACCAGGAGGAGCTCTTGCTGAGCGCGCCGCCGGCATTGCCCGTGAAGAATGTACTGTAGTACGGCGGCTCGCTGGTCACGAACGTGTTGAGCGAATTGAACGTGGAGTCGTTGCCGCTGGCCATCACCATGCCATGGAGAGTGTTGGTGCCGGGCTTGGTGAGGATTTCGATGCGCCCGTAGCCCAGTTTGTCGAATTGCGCCGAGAAGGGGTTTTGGTTGATGCGGATTTCGCGGATCGACGATTTTGGCGGAAGCTGGCCGCCGGTGAATCCATCAATATAAATCTGTCCACCGCTCGGACCTGCCGACGGACCGGCCAGCGCATTAAGTTCGTTTTGCAATTCGTCGGGGTCGTCAGAAAGCGCATCCAGATCCCGGCCTTTGATGACGATGGCGCCGGCATTGTTGTCAGGACTGGTGCTGACGCCGGCGTCATCGCTCTCCACCTCGACCTGTTGCTGCTCCATGGGAAGTTGCAGGGTCACATTCTGCGTTGTCGTCTGGCCGCCGGCAACCTGGATGCCATCGAGCGAGAACGGCGCGAAGCCCTGCGCGTTCACAGTGAGCGAGTAGCTCCCGGCCTGCAATTGGCCGAAACTGAACGCGCCATTGGCGCCGCTCTTGGCCGACTTCGAAAAGCCGCTGCCGTTGGCGAGAACGACCGTAGCCGAAGGAACCAACGCTCCGGAGGGATCAGTCACGGTTCCGAAGACGTTTGCAGCCGGGGCCTGACTCGCAGCGAACGACGCCGAAAAGAGGAAAGCCGCGTAGACGACATGGAGAAGAAAGCGATGTGTTTTCATGATCATTCCAGGCAGCAGATTGCCACCATGTACAGGACACCGTAGATAGCCGTGGCGTGCGGTCTTAATAGGTAAAGATGTGTAACGAAGTGTCACCGCACTCTTTACCATTTGTTACATTTTTTGCGGCCGTTTCCTGCCGCAACGGGCGTAGTCTCGAAGAGGCGGAAAGATGCGATGGAAGATATCCTGCTCATCGACGACGACGTTGAACTTTGCTCCATGCTCACGGACTATCTGGGGCGATACGAATTTCGTGTGCATGGCGTGCATCGCGGCGACGAAGGGCTAAAAACCGCCCGTGGCAGAGAGTGGGCGTTGATTCTGCTGGACGTCATGCTGCCGGGACTGGATGGATTCGAGGTGCTCAAGCAGATCCGCGCGTCGTCGGACGTGAGCGTGCTGCTGCTGACCGCGCGCGGCGAAGACGTGGATCGCATCGTGGGTCTCGAAATCGGCGCGGACGATTATTTGCCCAAGCCGTTCAACCCGCGGGAATTGCTGGCCCGCATGCGCGCCATCCTGCGCCGGCGATCGGGCTCTGCTGCCAAAAGCGAGTCGGCTTTGTTGCGCGTAGACGATCTGGAACTCGATGCCGCCGCGCGCTCGGTAGTGCAGGGCGGACAGAAGATCGATCTAACCAGTGTGGAATTCGCGCTGCTGGAAACACTGATGCGCTTTCCGGGCCAGGTGGTATCGCGCGAGCAGCTTTCAGAGAGCGTGCTGGGGCGGAAGCTCGATCCATTCGACCGCAGCCTCGACATGCACGTGAGCCGGCTGCGGCGCAAACTCAGCGAGAATGGCGCGCGCGATGAGCAGGTGAAGACCATCCGCGGTTCGGGCTACCAGCTTGTGGTGAGCCGCAGTCATGCGGAAGAGAAGGGATGAGCTGTGCGCAGTCTGTTCTTCAAGATTTTCGTGATTTTTTGGATTGCCCAGAGCCTGATCTTCGCGATTTCGACCGTGCTGATCGTGCGCCATCGCTTCGAGAGTCCGGATGTGCTTTTCGACGGATTGCACAGCAGCCTGGAAAACGATGCGCGGCGCGCGGCCGCGGCCTATGAAACCGGCGGCTGCGCGGCGGTCGATGCTCTGGGCAAGGAAATCGAGCAACAAATCGCATTGAAGGACGCTACGGGGCGCGACTTGTGCAATACTCCCGGCCTGCCTCTTCCCTCAGCCAGCGCGGCAAATCCCGCGCACATTACCAGCAACCAGACGGGTGAGCAGTTCATCTGGCGGGTACCGATCACGTCGTCGAGCGGCAATCCCTATCTCTTTCTGCTGGGCCGGCCTCACGTGGAGCGGCCCCATAGTTTGCTCGATGACCTGGTGCATTTCGCATCGCCCACGCTTCCCGTGGCCATTGTGGTGGGCGGCCTGACGACGTTTGTGCTGGTTCTGTTTTTCACGCGCCCCATTGCCCGGCTGCGCAAAGCGGCGCGCGAACTGGCGCACGGGAATCTGAAGGCGCGTGTCGAAGAGCCGGCCAGCCACTCGCGTTTCTCTTCCGGCGACGAATTCCATGGGCTGCTTCGCGACTTCAACCACATGGCGGAACGGTTGGAATCGCTGGTGGGCGCGCAGCAGCTCTTGCTGCGCGATGTTTCGCACGAGCTGCGTTCGCCGCTGGCCCGGCTGAGTGTGGCGCTGGAGTTGGCGCGGGAAGATGGTTCTCCGGAAATGGCAAAGCACCTGGATCGCATAGAGCGCGAGACGGAAAAACTCAATCAGTTGATCGGCCAGTTGCTTACGCTCTCTTCCATGGAAGCCATCGAGAACGTCGAGCGCTTCGAGCCGATCTCTCTTCGTCAGATTGTGGCGCAAATGATTCCCGACGCTCAATACGAAGCCTCGCAGCGCCATTGCAGCGTCGCGTTCCACGCCGTAAACGACTGCACGGTACAAGGCAACCGTCACCTGCTGTACCGCGCCATTGAAAACGTGCTGCGCAATGCCATCCAGTACACCAACCCAGGAACCGAGGTGGAGATTCGAGTGGCCGCGGAACGTGACCAGGCAGGCCATGCGGTATCCGTGGTGGAAGTCGGCGATCGCGGACCGGGAATTCCGGATGCGGAAATCGACGCCATCTTCCGCCCGTTCTATCGCGTGGATCGAGCGCGGAGCCAGGACACGGGCGGCTTCGGAGTGGGACTTGCCATCGCCGAGCGCGCGGTGAAACTGCACGGCGGCCAGGTGAGCGGACGCAATCGAAGCGGCGGCGGGGCCGTCATTCGCATGCAATTCCCGTCGGCCAGAATGACTGCAGGCAGCACGGAGCGCGAGCCCGGATAGAGCGCGCGCAACCTGCTGCCGCTCTCGTTCCAGGACTTCGGATCTTTAATCCTCGAGCGTCACCCATTTCGCGTGGTTCTGCGCATTGATCACCAGTTCGGCCGCTAGCAGCGCTTCGTCCAGGTTCTGTGCCAGGTGCGTGCGGTTCACGATGTCGGCCACAAACTGCGGGCCGAAGGGCAACGGCATGGCATTGCAGTCAATGAACCGCGCCTGC
This sequence comes from uncultured Acidobacteriota bacterium, assembly GCA_963786565.1. GTDB lineage: Bacteria > Acidobacteriota > Terriglobia > Terriglobales > Acidobacteriaceae > Telmatobacter. The sequence goes on from CAWAZR010000004.1 coordinate 557,821, forward strand.
TTTTGATCGACCACAAAAAGGTTATTACCCTGGTGGCTCACAGCGACGTTGGTGTACTTGCGCACTTCCATGTAGCCTTCAGTGCCCAGAATGAACAGGCGCCCGTCACCCCAGGTTCCAAGGCCATCGGGCGTGAACCAATCCAGCCGCACGTAGCCCAGCCCGCGATTGCCGCGTAACACCATGTCGCCAAAGTCCTGAAAGCGCGGACGATCGGGATGGCGCACGTTGGCGATCTGCGACTCCACCACCTCGGCCTGCGTCGATCCCGTGAAGAATAGGAACTGATCGACCTGATGAGAACCAATGTCGCATAGGATTCCGCCATACTGATCGGGATTCCAGAACCAGTCAGGCCGGCCGCCGCTGCCGCCTGCGTCGCCCGCGTGCTGGAAAATCTGATGCGGCGCAATATTGATGGTCTGAATCACCTTGCCAATCGCACCCTGCCGCACCAGAACTCCGGCGTAAACGGCTGCCTTCACCTCCAGCAGTTCGCTGTAGAGGATTGCGTACACTCGTTTGGTCTCGGCAATGGTTTTGCGCACATCGGCCAGTTGTTCAAGCGTCGTCATTCCCGGCTTGTCGCTGAGAAAATCCTTGCCGCGTTTCATGGCGCGCACAGCGATCCCGGCGCGCTCGCTGGCAATCTGCGAGGTCAGCACCAGTTGCACCGCGGGATCGTCGAGAATCTCATCCTGCGTCTTCGCGATTTTCGCATCGGGAAAGCGCTTGCGGAACACGGCCAGCTTGTCCTCTTCGCCGCCCCAGGCGGCCACCAGTTCGCCGCCTCCGCGTTGCACGGCGCCTATCATCCCATAGATGTGGTCGTGGCTCATGCCGCAAACCGCAAACTTGATGTGGTATTTCGGCGCTTCCTCAGCCTGCACGGGCACAACCGCCTCTTCCACAATGCGCGCCGCTCCGCCGTTGAACGCCATGGCGCTCTCTGGCAGTCCCGCCATCATCGCCGCCGATCCCAGCGATCCCATCAATCCCGCCCGCTTCAAAAACTCGCGCCGATGCGTGAAACTCGCGCCCATATTCCCCTCCGTATCTCTTGCGAATTGCGGCCTTATCGAAGATTCATTAAGAGTACCTAAAGCTGTCGGCGAATCCGTTCCGATCGGCCAGAATGATCATAATTGGCCTCACTCCTAAACGTGAATTCAAGGAAAACCGCCGGTGCGGCCACGTAAGATAAAGTGTTCAGTGCCGCAGGCACCGGCTTTAGGCGTCGCGGCGGCTTTCATCAACATTCCTGGGAGAGAGACTCGATGAAACGCTATGGAATGGTGATCGGGCTCAAGCCCGAGGCCGAGCAAAAATATAAGGAGCATCACGCTGCCGTCTGGCCGGCGGTACTCCAGATGATTCACTCCTGCAACATCCGCAACTATTCCATTTACCTGCGCGATCACACTCTCTACAGCTACTTTGAATATCACGGCACAGATTTCGCTGCCGACATGGCGCGGATGGCCGCCGATAAGACCACGCAGGATTGGTGGGCCTTGATGATGCCCATGCAGAATCCTACGCCCGATCGCGGCGAGGGCGAATGGTGGGCGGCCATGGAAGAAGTCTTTCACCTCGATTAGCCGCACTTCGGCGCATTACTTGGCTCCCGGTCACTTCGCTCCGCATCCCTCCGGCCCGTTCACCGGATTGCATCGCGCTACCGCGTTCTCGGGAAGAGCCACGAAATAGTGGCCCTCCCAGCGTGCCGGCTCGCTGGCCGGATAGTCCGTGCTCAGGATCTGCGCCCCGCTTGCGATCATCGCGTCGCGTCGACGCGTGTCGTTGATGCGTGCCTCACGCGTGCTGTCATCGGTGCGCGTACGTACCAGGTAACCCTGGCGCACCAGCTTGTCAATCTCGCTGGCCGGCCCGTCGTTCAATTCAGTAAACGCAGCGTCGGGCTCACCGGGCACGGCATTGGTAAACAGCACGCGTCCGCGCAGTGAAGGGTGCCCCTCGAGATACACCGGTCCCACGGGCCTCTGATCCATCAGGAAGATCGCCTTGCCGCGCGCACTCTTGAGTGTGGGCCAGTTGCCGGCCAGCACAGCCTCGTTCAGCGTTTTGTAGGTCCCACGCACATCGTCAGGCATGATTATTTCCTCGGGAGGAAACACCGAGCGAATCTCCGCGTCCAATGCATCAAATGCCTGGGAGGTGAACGGCTCCGCGGGCGTTAGTTGCATCGGGCCTTCCGACGAATTCTGCTTGGTTTCAACCAAAATGAAAATCGGAATGTGGCCCGGATGCGCATGCGACCATGCGCGCACTTCTTCGAGGCACGCCTTGAAGGGCTGGCACACACTGCGATAGTCGATGTCCTGCACGTGCATCACCTTAAAGCCCGGCTTAAGCATTACGCCCTCTGGGTCGAAGGGCGGATCGGGCGGAAGCTGCGCTTCGGCCACCATCCGTGGCCCAGCGGGATGCGCGAAACGGCCGCCTTCGCTATCGGCGAAGATGTCGAGCTCTATCTGTCGCACACCGCCGTCGAGCTGCCGCGTGAGAGTTTCATGCCGATAGTCGAGCCCATAGAAGGCCTGGGGATCTTTGATCTGCCATACTTTGGCTTCGCTCGGCGCAATCCCCGCGTGATAGCTGTTGTGCGTCCCGATCACCTGAATCTGATTCAGCTTCAGTGTCGGGTCCAGCTCCTGGCACTCCACCATGGCTACCGTTCCCCCTAGTGCTACGCCCAAAACCAGCAATGCCATTCTGGCGTTCATCGAATTCGCTCCCGCATCCCAAAAACCTGCCGCGATCAGCCTACAGGATCGCACTTGTCTCTCGCGGAACGAAAAACCGCGCCAATGAAACGGGGCGCAATCTGGCTCTGCGAAAATGGACTTTCATGCTTGCGCTCAAAAATGCCGGGAAACGCTTTGGTCCGAGAGTGCTTTTTCTTGAGGCCGATTGGCTCATCCGCAGCCAGGAGAAGACCGCGCTCGTGGGCGCCAACGGTACCGGCAAATCCACGCTGATGAAGGTTCTCGCCGGACTCGAGACGCTCGATTATGGAAACCTCGACCAGACGCGCGGCATGAGCATCGGCTATCTGCCGCAGGAGGGGTTGCAGCTCACGGGGCGGACGGTGTTTGACGAGTGTCTCACCGTATTCGACGAGTTGCATGAAATGGAACGCGAAATCGAGCGGCTGGCCGGCCAATTGGCCGAGCTGGATCACGAAAGCCCCGAATATGATGCTGCTGCCGAACGCTATTCCATGCTGCAAGATCGCTTTCACGCGCTCGACGGATATGCGCTCGACGCGCAGGTGGGCAGCGTGCTCACCGGGCTGGGATTCGACAAGCAGGATTGGACGCGGCAGACCGATGAGTTTTCCGGCGGATGGCAGATGCGTATTGCGCTTGCCAAGCTGCTGCTGGCCAAGCCCAATCTGCTGCTCCTCGACGAGCCTACCAACCACCTCGACCTCGAAACCCGCAACTGGCTCGAGGACTATCTCAAGAATTATCCGTTCGGCTACATCCTGATCTCGCACGACCGCTACTTTCTCGACGTCACCATTGACCGCACCGTGGAGATCTGGAACAAGCGCCTCACCATCTACCAGGGCAATTACACCAAGTACCTAAAACAAAAAGATGAGCGCCGCGAGCAGCTCCGGGCCGCGTGGAGCAACCAACGCGAGCGCATCGAGCATCTTGAGGCCTTCATCAATCGGTTCAGCTACCAGGCCACCAAGGCCAAGCAGGTGCAATCGAGGATCAAGGAACTGGAAAAGATCGAGCGCATCGAGGTGCCCGAGGAAGAGCCGGTCATTCATTTCAAATTTCCCCAGCCGCCGCCCTCGGGCCGCACGGTTGTAGAGGCAGTGAACCTGAGGAAGGATTATGGCGCGAAGTGCGTCTTTGCCGGCGCACGCTTTACCATCGAGCGCGGCGACCGCGTGGCGCTGGTCGGCGTAAATGGCGCGGGCAAGTCGACTCTCATTAGACTGCTCGTCGGCGACGAAGTGCCTACATCGGGCTCAATGAAGCTCGGCCATAATGTGGTTGCCGAGTACTTCGCGCAGGATCAGTACAAGGTACTGGATCCTGAGGCGCGCATGCTCGACGACATGAGCCGTTCCGCGTTGCGCATTCCCGAGACCGCCCTGCGTTCGCTGCTCGGCTGTTTTCTCTTTTCCGGCGACGACGTATTCAAGCCGTTGGGCGTGCTATCGGGCGGCGAGCGGAACCGCTATGCACTTGCACGCATTCTGGTCTCGCCTTCAAACTTCTTGCTTCTCGACGAGCCCACCAACCACCTCGACATGCGCGCCAAGGATGTGCTGCTCGAAGCGATTTCCGGCTACAGCGGCACCGTGGTCTTCGTTTCTCACGACCGCTATTTCATCGATCGTCTGGCCACGCGCGTGCTGGAAATCGAGAACGGCGCGATTACGGCCTACGAAGGCAACTACGAAGATTATTTGCGGCGCAAGGAGGCACTGTCCGCGCCTCTCCAAATAAATGGTCATCCCGAGCGAGATCGCCGCAGCGATCGAGTCGAAGGACCGGCATCTTCTCAGACCATGAAACAGCCTGTACCGCCCGGTACAACCCTGCTCATCGAAGGCGGCTACGAGGAAATCAGCGGCGCAACGGCGTCGCCGGCCGCGCGTACACGCCGGCTGAACCCCATCAAGCAGAAGCAATTGAAAGACCGCTGCGCGTTTCTCGAAGAAGAGATTCCACGGATCGAAGCCTCCATTGCGCACACTGATCAAGAATTGGGCGTCTACGTTTCCGCTGCCGAAACCCAGCGCCTGGCCACGCTCGCCGAGGAACTCCGCGCCCAGTTGGCTGCACTCACTAACGAATGGGAAGATTTGATAGCACAACTCGAAGCGTGAACCCTGGCGTCCAACGCATTCTTGGTACGATCAGTACGATGACCAGCAAAGCATCCAGATCCCGCTGCACCTGGGCAGAAAACGATCCGCTCCTTCGCGACTACCACGACACGGAGTGGGGCGTGCCCGTCCGCGACAGCCGCGCCCTCTGGGAGCTGCTCATGCTGGAAGGATTTCAGGCTGGTCTTGCCTGGATCATTGTGCTGCGCAAACGCGACGAATTCCGCAAGGTCTTCAAGGGTTTCGACCCGTCCAAAGTCGCCCGCTTCAGCGAAGCCGACATCGAGCGCCTGCTTCAAAATCCCGGCATCATTCGTTCGCGCGCCAAAATTGCAGCCACTATTCAGGCCGCCCGCATCTACCTCGAGATGCAGAAATCGGGCGAAGACTTCGCCACGTTCCTCTGGGGCATCGCGGGCGGCAAGCCCATCCGGACAGAAGGGCCGATCCCGGCACAAACGCCACTTGCGGTCGAAATGTCAAAACAGCTCAAAAAGCGCGGTTTCAAATTTGTCGGCCCCGTAATTGTCTATGCATTTATGCAGGCTGCCGGCATGGTAAACGATCACTTGCCCACTTGCTTCCGCCGCAACGTCGCCGGCCGCAAGTAAATTCGTTCGCTACTTTGGCTTGTAGCCGCTCCATACCCACTCCAGCGCTTCCGGCAGTGTCTGCTGCCGCACGCCCCGGTCCACGTGGACCGCGTTGCGCGCAAACACAAATTGATACGGATAATGTTTCGCCGCCAATACCTGCGCCGTACGCTCGTTGGCCAGCACCCAGTCGTGCATCTCATCGCGCATCGAATTAGGGTTTAGCAGATCGCGATCGCCCACTTCCATCCAGATGCGCAGCGACTTGCGAGCGCTGTGCGAAATAAGCTGCTCATGAAATCCCCACGCGCCGTGTGGTGTCTCCGGATTCCACGGCCATTGCTGATTCACGTATGTGCCGGAGTACGTCAGCACGCGGTGATACCACTCCGGGTGGTACCACGCCATCTCCAGCGCGCAGGAGCCGCCGGAACTCGCACCCATCGTTGCTCGACCGTTCGGATCATGCGTCAATTTCACATGCGCGTGGCTCTCCGCCGCTGGCAGCACCTCGTACTCTACAAATTCGGCGTACTTGCCCGACATCGTGTCGTACTCCAATCCGCGTTCGCTACCTTGCGCGTCACCGCCGCCGTTGCCGATCGACACGGCCACCATCGGCGGTAATTTGTGCTCGGCAATCAATGCGTCCAGCGCGGCGAACAGCAATCGATCAGGTCCATCCGCCCCCACAATAAACGGTATCTCCGTTCCCGGTACGTAGCCCTCCGGCACGTACACGGCCACCTTGCGTACGTACGGCGCGGGATGTGTCTGCACGCCCAAGGGGCGCGCCGGATCAGCCGGGTCCGGCATGGGATGCGAGTCAGGATTCCGTGCGATGCCCGGAAAATATTTGCTGTCCTCTGAATTCATCGTGAACTCGACGACCGTCCCGTCCAGCGGGCGTTCGGAATTGGCCAGCTCCGGTGCCGAAGTATGTGTCGGTCCAAGGATGAAGTTGCCATTCTTCTTCGGATTGGGAACCGCTCCGTCAGGCAGTTCCGTCGCCGCCACGTAGCCCGGCGTATGCGGGTCACGCGTGGGAAAAGGCGACCGCGCCGCTGCAGCCGGCGGTCCAGATTGCGGGGCCTGTCCTGTGCCGGCCTGGCCGCGAACCGAGGGAGCCACGGCAGCGAGGCAGGTGAAAACAACAGGGAAGATCGCGTTGAGAAATTTCATCCTGCCATTATGCGCGACCGGCCCAACTCGGCGACAGCCCGGTTCTCCATTACATTACCCTCATTTTTCTCGTGCATAATCAAAATACGATGGCTCTTTTGTGGAATCCCGAGAGCTGGTCCCAGCGACTGGCCGAACTGGAAGCGCAATCCGGCGACCTGAAAGAGGCGCCGCTACGCCGCGACGTGCGCTCGCTTGGCACGCTGTTGGGCGCGGTGCTGCGCGAACAGGCCGGCGACGAGGCGTTTGCGCAAGTAGAAGCGTTGCGCCAGGGCACTATCAGCCGCCGCGATGCGGAAGCTCGCGGCCTCGCCGAAGAGGCCGCGCGCAATGCCGCCGCCGCGCTTGAATTGGTGCACGCGCTGCCCGTTGAGCGTGCCGTCCTGCTCACCCGCGCTTTTGCCTTCTACTTTGAGCTCATCAATTTGGCGGAAACGAACCACCGCAAACGCCGCCGCATCGCTCTGCGCCTGAGCGGACAAGCCGGCCGCCAGCGCGGCTCGCTCGAAGGTACATTCTGCGAGATGCGCCGCGTGGGGATCGGTGCGGAAGAGGCCCTGAACTGGCTGCGCCGCGTGCTTATCGTGCCGGTTTTCACCGCCCATCCCACGGAGGCCGCGCGTCGCACCGTCATGTTCAAGCGCCGCCGTATCGGCGAGTTTCTTGAGGCGCTCGATCGCATTCCCCTCCCCGAGCAGGACATGGCGCGGCTCGAGGAGCTTGTTCTGGCCGAGATTACCGGCCTCTGGCAGACCGACGAGGTACGCTCGCGCCGGCCCACCGTCTACGACGAAGTCAAGATGGGCCTCGACTACTACGACGTCTCGATCTTCGAGACTCTACCCGAACTCTATCGCGAGATCTCCGCGTCCCTCCGCGCGGCATACGACCTCGAGATCGATCCGCTCGAACTGCCCCAGGTACTACGCTTCGGCTCGTGGATCGGCGGCGATCGCGACGGCAATCCCTTCGTGACGCCCGAGGTCACGCGCGCCGCGCTGCAACTGGCCCGCGGTCATCTGCTGCTTTACTACCAACGCCAGCTCGACCTGATTATCGATCTGCTCACCACGAGCGCGCAGCAGCGGCCCGTGAGCGGCGCGCTGCTGGAGCGCCTGCGCGCCTATGTGGCGCAAGTGCACACGCCCGAATCGCAGGTTTTCGGATCGCAATACGAATTCGAGTACTACCGCCGCTTCGTTATCTGCCTCAAGGCGCGCATCCAGCGCACGCTGGAGGAGTCCGGCGAGGCGCATGCGGCTGCCGGAATCGCGCTGCCCGTGATGCCCTACACGCTGGCGCGCAGCCACGACAAGCTTACACAGGCGTTGCCTGCCTACTGCTCGGTGCAGGACTTCGTTGACGATCTTGAAACGCTGCGCGCGTCGTTGGTTGCGAACGGCGGCATCCGCATTGCCCGCACCCTCATCGAACCGCTCATCCTGCAGGTGCGCACTTTCGGCCTTCATCTGCACACGCTCGACATCCGCCAGCACGCGCGCGTGCACGCCGCAGCCTTGCAGGAGGCGATCAACGACACCATCGCACCCTCGCTGGCCGGCGGGCTCTCCGCGCAGACGGCGAGCGTACTTGAAACCTTCCGCGTGGTCGCCGAAGTCAAGCAAGGTTGCTCGCCCGAGGCGGTTCGCCAATACGTCATTAGCGGCGCATCATCGGTAGAAGATGTGCTGGCCGTGATCCGCCTCGCGCGGCTCGGCGGCGTCACGGTGGAGGGCGCAGGCGAAGGTCCCGGCATCGACCCCGGCCTCATGCCTGTGCCGCTCTTCGAATCCATCGAAGACCTACGCAACGCGCCTGCCGTCTGCCGAGAGCTCTGGAGCAGACCCGATTACCGCAAACTCCTCTCGAGTTGGGGCGACTGGCAGGAAATCATGCTCGGCTACTCCGACTCGAACAAAGACGGTGGCATGCTCACCTCCACGTGGGAGATCTTCCGCGCGCATCGCGATCTGCACGTAGTCGCGCGTGAATCTGGCATAAAGCTGCGCATCTTCCACGGCCGCGGCGGCACGGTGGGCCGCGGCGGCGGGCCCACGCATCGCGCCATCTTCGCCCAGCCCTTCGACTCGTTCGACGGCCAGTTGCGTATTACCGAGCAGGGTGAGGTACTCAACTTCAAGTATTCCGACGAGGTGCTGGCGGAGCGCAATCTCGAACTCATGATCGCCGCCTCGCTTGACGCACTGGCACGCCCCAATGCGCGCGACCCCGAGGGCCATTTCACCGGCGTGCTCAAACCGGAGTGGGAGACCGCGCTCGACACGCTCTCGAGCCTTGCCTACGGTTTTTATCAGAAGCACATTCTTGAGGACCCCGGCGTCATCACCTACTTCGAGCAGTCCACGCCGGTCGGCGAGCTGGAAAACGCCAAGATCGGCTCGCGCCCCGCGCGCCGCAACGATTCGCTAAAGCTCTCCGATCTGCGTGCTATCCCATGGGTCTTCGGCTGGACGCAATCGCGGCTGCTCGTGCCCGCGTGGTTCGGCGTGGGCTACGCCATCGACCAGTTCCTCGCTCAATCCGGCGCGCTGCCTTTGCTGCAAACCATGGCGAAAGAGTTTCCGCTCTTCATTGACCTGCTGCGCAACGTAGAGATGGCGCTGGGCAAGGCCGATCTGGGCACCGCGCGGCTCTACTCCACGCTGGTCAAAGATGGAAAGCTGCGCGAGCGTATTTACGACATGTTCGAGGCGGAGTTCCATCGCTCCGTGCGCGGGCTGTTTGCCGTGCTGGGCCAGACGGAGCTGCTCCAGACCAACCAGGTTCTCGCCCACTCCATCAAGCTGCGCAATCCGTACGTCGACCCCATGCATTTGATCCAGGTCGACATGCTGCGCCGCAAACGCGCCGGTGAAGACACCCCCGACGTGAACCGCGCCATCGCGGCTACCATCAACGGCATCTCGGCTGGCCTGCGTAACACTGGCTGATTGCGCCGTCCCATTCGGCGGGCGACTTGCCGCCCCGCTTCTACCGAAAAATTCTTCCTCACGCCCCGGTTTGCCGCTGTACGATTGCGTCCATGCAAGCAAAATCCGCACTTTCCGCAAAGATGATTCTCCCTCTTCTTCTCGCGTTCGCCGCGCTCACTCCGGCGTTTGCCCAGCAGCAGAGTGCGAAAACCACGACGCCGGCAACTACCGTCCCCGGCTTTACGGTAACCGTCACGTATTCGCAGAAGGCAATGGCCACGCTGGTCGCAGGCAAAGAGACCGTGATTGTCGTGGGCTATCTGTACGGTTTCCCCATTCAGGGCACGCCCAAGCAGGATGTCGATCATGTGGGCCAAATCGATATGGGCGAAGTGAAAAAAGAAATTGCTCCCGGCGCGACGGCCAAGTTCGACAGCGTCAAGCTCAATCAGCCCATGATGAAATGGATGGACAGCCAGGGTCCGCAGCTACTGATCAACGTCTACTCTGGCCGCAAGTCCTCGCCAGACAACCTGCTCGACTGCGGGATTTACGAAGGTTCCTTGCAAGCCATTCAAGGCCAGAGTATCCCTATTGCCTGCAAACTGATTGGAGAGTGAGCAAGGTCTGGTTTCTTGGCCGCATGTCCGGCGGAAACTATTGCGCTTGCCATCGCCGGGGCATTGGGTCTAGGCTGTCTGTATGCGTCGATGTCGCTAACGCCGTCCTGGTGCCAGCCGCGATGCTGAAGTGCGCGCGAAGCGCGCTCGATTTTCTCACCCGATAAGCTGCACCAATCCCCAAAATATTGACAGGTCCGGGCACATAGCCCCAGAAAAAAGGAGATCATCATGGCGCGTATTGCCGCGAACGTAACTGAATTGATCGGCCGCACTCCGTTGGTGCGGTTGAACCGTGTGGCAGCCGGATTGCCGGCTACCGTCGTCGCCAAGCTGGAAAGCCAAAACCCCGCGTCGAGCGTCAAGGACCGCATCGGCTTTGCCATGATCGAGGACGCCGAGCGGAGAGGCAAAATCAGCCCCGGCAAGACCGTGCTCATCGAGCCCACCAGCGGCAACACGGGCATCGCGCTGGCATTTGTGGCCGCGGTCAAGGGCTACCGGATCATCCTCACCATGCCCGAAACCATGAGCCTGGAACGCCGCGTGACGCTGCTCGCTTATGGCGCGGAAATCGTGCTCACGCCGGGGCCCAACGGCATGAAGGGCGCGATCGCCAAGGCCAACGAACTCCTGGCTGGTACACCCAATGGCTACATCCTGCAGCAGTTCGACAATCCCGCCAACCCGGCCATTCACCTGCATACCACCGGCCCGGAGATCTGGGACGACACCGATGGCGCGGTCGATATCCTCATCTCCGGCGTAGGCACCGGTGGCACCATCACGGGCGTGTCGAATTACATCAAGCCGAAGAAGGCATCGTTCAAGGCCATCGCTGTCGAACCCACTGACAGTCCCGTCCTCTCAGGCGGCAAGCCCGGCCCGCACAAGATTCAGGGACTGGGCGCGGGATTCATTCCCAGCATTCTCGACACCAAGCTCATTGACGAGGTCGTCCAGGTGACCAACGACGAGAGCGTCGAGATGGCGCGCCGGCTTGCCAAAGAGGAAGGCCTGTTTGTCGGCATCAGCTCCGGCGCCGCTGTGGCTGCCGCTTTCAAAGTGGCTGCACGGGCTGAGAATAAGGGTAAGCTGATCGTGGTCGTGCTGCCCGACTTCGGCGAGCGCTACCTGTCGAGCATCCTCTTTGAGCCGCTGCGGCAGCAGGCGCTGGCTTTGCAGGCCGAGCCGATTGCGGTGCCGGCGTAAGAAAGGCGGGGAACAAGGGAACGAGCCACCCCAGCGGGCAAAGACCGCTCGCCGGGGACCCTGGCAGGGAACAAGGGATCGAGAATCAGACCTGATTAATGACGGTCTTGGTTGTTGGCTTTTTGTTTTCTTGTTCCCTTGCCCCCTTGTTCTCTATGTCCCTGTTTGGTCGCATGCACGACGACGTTGCCTCCATCATGGAGCGCGACCCGGCTGCGCGTACGCAGCTTGAGGTTCTGCTCTGCTATCCGGGCCTCTGGGCGGTCTGGATTCATCGCGTGTCGCACTGGCTATGGCGTCACAAACTGCGCCTGGCCGCGCGCGTTCTCTCGCAGGTGGCGCGCTTCCATACCGGCTCTGACATCCATCCCGGCGCGCTCCTGGGACATCGGCTCTTTATCGATCACGCCACCGGCGTGGTCATCGGCGAAACCGCCATTGTAGGCAGTGACGTGACCATGTACCAGGGAGTCACGCTGGGCGGCACGGGCAAGGGCCACGGCAAGCGTCACCCCACCATCTGCGATGGCGTCTTTATCGGTAACAACGCCAATATCCTGGGCAACATCACGGTGGGCGAAAACTCGCGCGTCGGCGCGGGATCGGTCGTGCTATCGGACGTGCCTCCGAATTCCACCGTGGTCGGCGTGCCCGCGCACATCGTTTACCACAACGGCGAGCGTGTGCTCATCACCGATCCGCACGAGATAAAGGATCCGCTCTCTGACGCGCTCATCGCGCTATCGACACGCGTGGAAGAGCTGGAAGCGCGCCTTGGCGCAACCGGGCGCTCGGCCCAGCCGTTCGCCGACGAAGAGGCCGAACGTACCGCCTACCGTGAGGAACTGGAACGGCTGAAGGTCTACGTCACCATGGGCGAAGGCATCTAGGGGACTTCGCAGCGAATTGCAAGAGTCTCCTCCAACCTCATATTCTTTCCCAACAGGAGAAACGAATGACGGCGGGCTCGCTGACCGTTCGCCTTTTATCATTCCGCGCGCCAAAAGGACCGCAGATGGACTCATGACCTCTTCACTCTCACTTACAGGATTTGTCTGGAAAAACCTCTTGCGCCGGCGGCTGAGAACTTTGCTGACGTTGTGCGGGATTGGGATGGCGGTGGCGGCGTTTGTCGGCCTGGTGGGCTTCTCCCGCGCCTTCGAACAGCAGTGGTTGCGCATTTACTCGAGTAGTGGCATTGACTTCGAAGTAATTCAAGGCACGTTCTTGAATACTTCGATGGATGAGTCGGCAGCGGCGAAGATCGGGGCATTGCCTGATGTGGCGCAAGCCATGCCTACCATCTACAACGTGATGGACCTTTCTCCGGATGTGAATGCGCTGGTTTATGGCTGGAAAGCTGGCTCCTATGAATTCGGTTCGCTCCAAATTCTTGCAGGGCGGCGCTTCAAAGATGGCGAGCCGGAGGTAATGCTGGGCGATGTCCTTGCCCAGAATCTGGGGAAAAAGCCCGGCGAGACTATGGAGATTCAGGGCACGCAATTCACCGTGACGGGAATCTACCACGGCGCATCGGCTCTTGAAGCGGATGCGATGATCATGCCGCTCGATCAATTGCAACAGCTCAGCGGCTTGCAGGGAAAGGTGTCGACTGTTCATGTGTGGCTGCGGCCTGCGCCTCGCGGAGAATCGTGGCAGCAATATTCGAAACATGCTCAAGCCGAGATTGAGACCGCTTTGCCAGGGCTTCACGCAGTTCCGGCAGCTGAGCGCGCAAGTGGCAATCAGTTTGTCAAGCTCGCTCAGGCCTCTGCATGGGGCACATCAATTCTTGCCCTGCTCATTGGAATCCTTAGCATAGCCAATACCATGGTGATGTCGGTCTTCGAACGCACGCGCGAGATCGGCATTCTTCGCGCCTTGGGTTGGAAGCGGTGGCAGATACTTTCCCTCATCCAGCTTGAGGCAGCCATGCTTGGCCTGGGTGGGGGACTCCTCGGCATCGCGCTGGGATGGGTCGCCCTGCGTGTGCTTGCGGCCATGCCGCAAACTGCGAGCATCGTTTCGGCGTCGATTCGCTGGCCACTCCTGGTGGAGGCGATGGGAATCGCTATACTGGCGGGGCTGATTGCCGGGGCCCTTCCCGCGTGGCGCGGCGGGCGGCTCGTCCCGGTAGATGCATTGCGGCACGAATAGGGATCGTCAATCGGCTCTAGGCAATCTTCTCAGAAAATCGGTCGCGCAGAACGCGCCGCAGGATTTTGCCGTTCTGGTTCTGCGGCAGGCCACCGGGTTCCACAAGCCAGATGCGGCGGGGCGCTTTATAGGCGGCAAGGCGCTGCCTGCACCACTCCAGTAAGTCGCCTTCTTCTGCCGCCGATCCCGCGCGCAACTCCACCGCCGCAACCGGGACCTCGCCTTTTTCTTTGTGCGGCAAGCCAAATGCAACAGCTCCAGCTGTGTCGGGATGCGCCATCAACGTTTCTTCCAACTCGCGCGCATAAACCGAGTAGCCTCCCGACTTGATCACATCCTTCTTACGGCCCACAATTCTGATCAAGCCGAGCCGGCTGCGCGTGGCCAGATCGCCCGTTCGGAGCCAGCCGTCTTCAGTAAGCAGACTGGCGCCCTCGCCCTTGTCTTTCCAATAGTGGGGTGTGAGGCCACGCCTGCGAATCTGGCATTCGCCCGTTGCGCCAGCCTTAAGACGGCGATTCTGCTCATCGGCGATGCGAACCTGAAACGGAGGCACAGGAAAACACAAGCCGCCACTCGACCGGAGAAACGATAGCTCGACTCCCATCATGGCCAGGCCGCCCAACTCCACCATGCCGTAGCCATTCAGCAAGACGGGTGGAATGCGAAATCCGCCGGGCAGCCTTGTCAGAGCGCCGAATTGGTGAAGGCGCTCTCGCACTTCAGAGGGCAAATGGTCGCTGGCCGAGAGCCACACCCGCACGCTGGCAAGCCGCCGGGGATCGGGCTCGCTGTTGACCAGCTTCGCCAGCATTGCCGGCACGCCCACCACTGTGGTCACGCCGAGTCGCTCTATCAATTCCAGTGCGCGGCCGGCGTCAAATCGGCCCATGAGGCAGCCGCGAATCCCCGCCATCATCCCGTAGAGCGCGATGCTCACCGCCATGATGTGCGACCAGGGCAGCGCGACCAGCGCAAGATCCTTTGGCCCGAGGAGAGCACCCGTGAGCACGGTGGAGGCGCGCGCGCCTAGCAGCGCGCGGCTTGAGATGGCCGCTCCCTTGGGGAATCCGCTTGTGCCGGAAGTGTGAAAGATTGCGACGGTGGCTGACGGATCGATGGTTGCGGGCGGGAACGGCGCGCCGGCGTCACAAAAGCGGATGAATCCATCCATCGTCACCGCTGCGTCGTCGTCCTCAATCCAGGTCCCAACATTGAGCGCATCCCGGGTGAGGATGTTGCGTTCAAAAACAGCCTTGTCCGTAACCACGATACCGGTGCCGCTGTCGGCCAGGATGCGCCGCACTTCGGTCAGCGAGAGTTGAGGATTGAGCGGAACCGCGATTCCTCCCGCGCGCAGGATGGCGAGAAACCATTGGAAGCAGCGCTCATCGTTAGTGCGGTAGATCGCGACCGGCTGCCCCGGTCGCAGACCCACGCGGCGGCGCAGGAAGGCGTCGAGCGAACAGACTATCGCGTGCAATTCGGAGAGATGGAAGGGCCCGGTCTCGTCGACCGACACCACGCAATCACCCTTCCGTCGCCGCAGTTCATCCACCAGGTTGGCGGCGGTAACCTTGCGGTCGCGAGCGAGATTGTATCGGGTGATGAAAGTCATGGCACGGTAACCGGCTTGCGTCCCCACTCACTGGCGACGCAATAGTGGAACAGGCGGTCAAGATACTCCATCACTGGTGGCGGACAAATGCCGGCGGGCCCTAGCAGCCGTTCGGCGTTGGTGGTGTCAAACTGCATGCGCATGCTGAAGTAATCGCGATAAGCGCGGCCGTCGATCAGCACGCGGCGCTTGCGACCCCACAAAGTCAGAAACAACAGCGGCCGGATCGCGGCGAAGAAAATTCGCGGATCGACATAGCGCGGCTCGCGCCCTTCGAAGTACTCCGCCGCCCGCCGCGCAACCTCTTCAATGGTGGCGCTGCCGCGCGGCCCTGCGCACAGGTGAACGGTATTGCCGTGAGCGGACTCGTCGAAGGCAAGGTGCGCCACGGCCGTGGCCACAAAATCCACTGGCACAATATCGAGCACGGCGTCGGGATATCCCGGCACCGTACGCCAAAGCCGGCGCGCATAAATCTTCAGTGGCCAGTACATCATTTTGAAACTGGAGGTCACACCGGTTCGGGAATCGCCAACGATAATGCTTGGACGCAAAATCACCGCGGGTAGTGAGCCCATTCTCGACCGTACAAGCGCCTCCGCCTCAGCCTTGGACTGTTCATAGGTATTGCGGTAGCCCTGCGTGACAAAAAGTTCATCCTCGCGCACCAGGCCCGTGCGCTGTCCAGCCACGTAGGCGGTGCCAACATACGCAAAGCTCCGGAGCTGAGGCATGGCAGCCGCAAAATCCAGCAGGCGCCGCGTTCCCTCCACGTTCATGCGCCGCGCCTCGTCGAGCGAATGATCGAAGCGCACCGTGGCTGCTGAGTGTATTACGCGAGTTGTTTTGTCTGAAAGAAGCTGGTAAGCCGAGGCGTCAAGCCCGCAGTTGGGCAGGGTCACATCTCCGGAATAAACTTGGACACGTGGCCGTTCGGACTCCGGGACAATCGATGCAGCGCGTTGTTCGGCGGTCCGGCCCGGTTTCGAGCGGATGATCAACGCCAGTTTCGCCTGCGGCTGCCGCTCCAGCAATTCGCGCACAAGTTGTTTTCCGAGAAAGCCCGTTGCGCCCGTTACGAAGATGAGTTCATCGTTCTGCATGCAGAAATCGGCCTTGGTGCGAAAACACCTCGAAGGCCAATGTAAAGATGCCTGCGCGCCTTGGTAGCCGAAGTTATAAGCAAATTATAGCCGAGGTATAGCATCCCGGGATCGCCGGGCGCATAGCGCGCCCTTTCCCCCAAAAACCGCGCAGAACGGAGCTGTCGCCCTCCTCAGTGCACGTCTACCGATCGGTCGCCCTCGTACTGCATGATGTGGAAGTAACCCTCCCACCCGCTCCATGAGACCGGAGCCGGCAGTTTCGCCATGGGATCCTTCAGGTGATCCGCGTACGCCTGCACCATCTCCCGCGTGCGATAAACGCCCGTGAGCCAGTCGCCGCGATACCAGTTCTTCCACTTGCCGTATTCGGCAGCGTGCATGGCCGTTTGCGTCGCGTCCAGCGCCTTCAGTGCATCGGCTGCTTCGCTTTGCGCCTTCGTTGTATCTCCAGCGTCGACGTCTTTCATCGACTGCGCAACATCAAGCAGCATGCGGTTGCTTTCGCGGTTGATCGCGATCATGGCGAGCACAGCTTCCTGGTAATAGTCGCGACGCGCGGGATCGATCAGGCCTTCCGCAGCCACAGCGTCCTTCCACACCGCATCCCAGCGTGGCTGCGCTTCGGTACAATCCTTGATGTCGCGATCGAGAAACTCCGCACGCCGATCCGCCGTCATGGAGAATCCCACGCGCGGCTGTGTCCACTTGGGTGACTGGCTGGGAATACCGACCACCTGGTGCCCGCTGAGGTAGTCGGCAAGGATGCGCCTCGCCTCGCTGTGGTAATGCTGATCGCCATCGACGAGCGGAATGTTGCTGTAGCGCGGTGGGGGCGGTGGGGCATTTCCTGCCGATGTCATCCGCGGCGGGGCAAAGGCAAAAGGCGCGCGCGGCGAGGGCGCGGCAAAATACTCCCCATAAACCTTGGTGAGAGCGTCGGCTGACTTCGCGCCGAACTCCTCCGTCGCCCACTTCCGGTAATACGCGGCGTCCGCGTCGCCGGCAGCGCCGCCGGTGGTTGCAGGCACGCCACCCCAGGCCATCTCCATCACCGCGCGCGTCGTCATCACCACTGGTCGGATGTCGCTCGTATTCACAAGGAAGTACGAAGTTGCGCCGGCCTTGATATACCGCCCGATCTCCGACTGAATGATTTTGAGCGAAACCATCTCGGAAAGCTGATTGGCCTGTCCATTCATCATGGCCACGTGGAAGTACATGCCCTGGCCGGCTGCCACCTTGCCGCCGTCCTGCATGTCGCCGTAACCCGTGTCGGCCCACACCAGACTCACTTCCGGCGGAATCTTCAGGTAGCCCTCCTGTGTCAGCCGCGCGCCCTCCTGCCACAGATCCGTGACGAACTGCGCATTCGGATACTTTGCCCGCACAATCTTCATCTGGTCGACAATCGCCTCGCTGATCCGTTGCCCGAGCAGCGGGTCGTTGTTCTGCACGCTCGGATCGAGGGAACTGTAGCTCGAGTCGGACAAACCGCGAAGACCCACGCTCCAGAGGATCTCCTGGTTCGGCTTGTAATCGTTCACTGCGTTGGTCCACGCGCGCTCCAGAACTTCGGGATGAGTCGAGTAGTTATACGGCGCATCCTGCGGCCAGCGTGCCACATTCACGCCCAGCGGGATGGCATGATGCTGATTCACGATCAGCCCCCGCTCCGTGGCTGCGTGCACCTGCGCGTCGTCGGGAAAAATCCACGTCCCCGGCACCACCATGTTTCCTTTGAGCCGCAGGGTGGTCTCAAAGATCATGTCCCAGGTGGAGAGCGCAATGCCCGTCTGATCGCCTTTCTTCGGCGTCACCCACCCGGTCAGCAGGTCTTCATCGTTGGGGAAAAAGCCGCGGTACTTGAAGACGGGACTGGGATAGGTGTGAGCGAAATCTGCGGGCAGCGTGATCGAAGGGCGCTTCACGGGCTGCTTGTCGGTCCACAAATACATCGGGTCCACGCCCAGCACTCTTTGCGAGAACTCGTAGATCGCGTAGATGGTCCCGCGCATGTCCGCGCCCACCAGGCAGACGACTTGCCGGTGCGTTGGCCCCACACCGGCGCCGACAACCGAAAATGCGAAACTTTCCTGGTCGCTCGCCGTCGCGCAGCCAACGCCCGCCGGCAAGTTCTGATTCTGCGCGATCACCAGTGCCACAGGGCCGCTCGCATCCAGGCCCTCCACCATCTTCGGCGCTCTGCCGAGCACCTTCGTAAAGTCGGCGACGAGATCCTGCGTAGCCCGATGAATCGGCCCCGGTTCCTGCGCGCTTTCCACAATGGTTACCGTTGAAGTCATGACGATCGGCCTCTGGGCTCTCGCCTGAGGCGGCACGCTGCAAATCAGAAAGGTCAGCGCGCCGAAAAAGGTCAGGGCAGGGAAGAATCTTTGCACAAAACGCGACAGGGTCATGAAAAGGCTCCGAGGGTAAAATCGTCGATTTACTTTGCGTGTCGAATTATACAGAGAGAACCCTTAAGGTGAATGAGGACCGCTGATTTTTCAGTTATTTCGGCAGCTGCGTTACGTCCCAGCCGCCGCCCAGGGCGCGTACCAGGCTCACGTTGGCGGCAAATTGCCGGCTCTCGATGTTAATCGCAGTCACCTGATCATTGAGCAGGGTCTGCTCGGCAGTCAGTACCTCGAGATAGCTGGTGACGCCGCCTTTGTAACGGTCGTTCGAGAGATCAAAGGAGTGCTGCGCCGCATCCACCGCGCCCTGCTCCACCTGGGCTTCCCGCTCCAGAATGCGCAAGCTCGCGAGCTGATCTTCCACGTCTTCGAAGGCCTGAAAGACCGTGTTGCGATAGCCGTCCGCCTGGGCTTCGTAGGTGTGGCGCGCCGCATCGGTGAGCGCGTGGCGCTGCCCGGCATCAAACAGCAGTTCGGTAGCCTGAGCGCCCAGCATCCACATCGAGCTCGGTCCCTGGATCCACGTGCCTGGATTGGTGCTTTGAAAGCCGCCCGACGCGCCCAGCGCGATCGTCGGATAGAAAGCACTGATCTGGATACCGATCTGCTCGTTGGCCGCGGCGGCCAGACGCTCTGCTTCGGCAATATCGGGTCGGCGCTCCAGCAATTGCGAGGGCACGCCCAGCGGAACCTTGGGCAGCGCCATTTCCGGAGATTGCCCGAGCGGCGACGCCGGGATGCTGAATCCCGGCAAGTCGTAGTTGGCGATGGTTCCGATGGCGTGTTCGTACTGTGCACGCGCCACACCCAGATCTACAAGCTGTGCGCGCACGGTTTCCAGCTGGGTGCGCGCCTGGGCCACATCCACGGCCGTCGCTACGCCGCCGGAAAACCGCCGCTGGGTCAGATCGAGCTGGTGCTCGAGGTCCGCGACCGTCTCCGTCAATAACTTGATCTCGGAATCGAGGCCGCGCAGGGCAAAGTAGTCCGTCGCCAACTCAGCGTGCAATGTGAGGTCTACGCTCGCGGCCTCAGCCGCGCTGGCCTGCGCGTTGGCCCGAGCCTGCTCCACCGTGCGCCGGATGCGCCCCCAGAAGTCCGGCTCCCAGCTGGCCTGCCCTGCAATGGTCAGGTCGGCGTAAGTAGTGGAACTGCTTTTATTCCAATTTGGCGCATTCGTCGAATTCTTCACGCCCTCGGGGGTCACGCTGGCCGAAAGCGTGGGATAAAGGTTGGCGCGCGCCGCGCTCACCTGGTCTCGCGCCGCAAGGTACGTCTCCAGCGCCTGCTTGAGCTGCACATTGTTGGTTGCGATGCGTTCTTCCAACTGGTTGAGTTGCGGGTCCTGGTAGATCTCCCACCATTTGCCTTTCAACAAGCCGTCCGACGGATTGGCCGGTTGCCATGCGCCGCCGGTTGGGTTCGGCGGCGGCGTCACCGTGGACGCGCCAGCCTCCTTATATACCGAAGGTGCGTTGTAGCCCGGGCGATTGTAGTTGGGGCCCACCGGTTTGCAGCCCGTGAAAAGCAGGGAGCAAGTGAGCAAGGGCGCGAGGGCGCAAGCAAGCAAGAGATGCTCAGCAAATAAGTAGCGCCGGCCTCCAGACCGGCTGTACTGGCGGCGTCCACGCCGCCAGAAGCGATGCGCGGGTCTGGAGACCGGAGGTACATTCACGCTTTGCGGCCGCCCTCGCATGGCTACAAGCCTCCCGCGGGGGCGGGCATGCTCCCCGGTTGCACCACAGTCACTTTTTCGCCGTCGATCAGCGAGTCGGGCGGATCCTGGATAATCTGGTCACCCGGGTTCAAGCCGCTGACGATCTGCACCATGGCGCCATCGTCCTCGCCGATCATTACTTGCACCAGATGCGCTACATCGCCGTGCACCACCGTGGCCAGCTCAATTTCGGTGTTGCGGCGGAAGATCAACGCCGACGTGGGCACAATAAACGTGGGGCCTTCGTTGGGCGTTTTAAAGTGGACCTGGGCCAGCGAGCCGGGCATCAGTTCGCCGGAACGGTTATTGATGTCGATCTCGGCCAGCAGCGTGCGGCTCGCGGGATCGATGGCGTCGGCCGTCCGCACCAGCGTTCCCACAAAAATCTTCCCCGGGTGCTCGGCAAAGGTGAGATCGATTTTCATGCCGCGCTTGAGCGTCTGCGCATAAACCTGCGGCACATTCGCGTACACACGCAGGGTTTCGATGGCCTGCATGTGAAAGAGCTCGGCGCCCAATCCCTGGTTGATCAACTGGCCGGTATCCACCTCGCGCGCGGTGACCACGCCATCAAACGGCGCGTAGACCTTTTCAAAGGATTGCAATTCTTTCAGCCGCTGCAAATTGGCCTGCGCGGATTTGACGGCCGAGGCCGTAGCCGCGGCCTGCGTGTTGAATGTGTCGGCATCAATTTGCGAAACCGCATTGGACTTAACCAGCCCCGAGTAGCGGTCGGCCTGCACCTTGGCGTTCCCAGCATTGGTCTGCGCGGTGGACAGGTCAGCCTCCGCCTGCGCCACCTGGCGATCGAGTTCGGGGGTGTCGATGGTGGCCAGCAACGCGCCCTTCTTCACTGGCGTGCCGATGTCGTAATACCAATGAACCAGGTAGCCGTCGGTGCGTGCGTAGATGGGCGCATCCGTATAGGCGGTCACGTTGCCAGGCAGCACAAAGTTGTCCACAGGCGCGCCGGACCGTGCTGGAGCCAGCGTAACCGTGGGTGCGGCAAGGTCGTAGGTGCGTTCGGCCAGAACCGTATGAGCGTGCACGCGACGCAGAATGCCGGTGACGGCGAGCACGGCCAGGATGAGCAGGACCACGGCCGCGCCGGTAAGAATCTTGTGCGGCGAGATCGCATTCTGTTCGGGCGCGCTCTCGTGGCTTTCCGCTGCGGGGTGTGGATTCGGATTGGGCTCTTGGTTCATAAGCGATTACTCCGGTGTCTCGTCGAATTCATCGAAGCCGCTGGAGACGCGGCGCGGTTCGTGTTGGCGTCCATGCTCGATGCGGCCGTGAATGAAGGAAAAGAAGGCAGGTACAAAGAAGAGCGTCGCCACTGTGGCCAGCATCAGGCCGCCGATCACGGCGCGTCCCAGCGGAGCGTTTTGCTCCCCGCCGTCGCCCAGGCCGAGCGCCATCGGCACCATGCCGATAATCATGGCCAGCGCAGTCATTAGCACCGGACGCAGCCGGACAAAGCCGGCGTTCAAGGCGGCGCGCCGCGCGTCGCCCACCAGCACTTCCATCTGCTCGCGCGCGAAACTTACCACCAGGATGGAATTGGCCGTGGCCACGCCCATGCACATGATGGCGCCTGTAAGCGCGGGCACGCTGAGCCGCGTGTTGGTCAGGAACAAGAACCAGACAATCCCGGCAAGCGCCGCCGGCAGTGCGGAAATGATGAGAAATGGGTCCAGCCAGGACTGGAAGTTGACCACAATAAGCAGGTAAACCAGCACGATGGAGAACACCAGGCCGCTGAGCAGGCCAACGTAGGAACGGTGCATGGTATCGCTTTGTCCGCGGAAGATGAAGCTCGAACCGCGGGGCAAGTCCTTTGCGGCTTCATGACGGGCGACGATCTTTTGCATAGCGCGTGTCACGCTGCCCAGGTCGGTGCCTTCCACGTTGGCATAAATATCGATCACGGGCTGCACGTTGTAGTGACTGATCTCGCCCTGTTCCGCACCGGGCACCACCGAAGCCAGATTGTCGAGTATCTGCTCGGGCGCGGGAGCTCCCGGCGCGGCGGTCGGCGCAGCCCCTGGCGCGGCCGCTGCATCTGACCCTGGCGCCGCGGTGGACGGCGCCATCCCGGGCGTACGGTTTGCCGCACTCCCTGTGATGGGCAGGCTTTTGAGCTGCGCCATCGTGTCCATGCGGTACTGCGGGGTCTGGATGGCGATGCTGTACGAAACGCCATTGCGCGGATCGAGATAGAAGTTCGGGCTGGTCTGAAAGCTTCCGCTGAGCGCCACTAGCAGGCTCTGTGCCACATTTTGCTGCGTCAGCCCGGTTTCCGCGGCGCGCGTCCGATCCACATTTACCGTCAGATTGGGATCGTTGAAGGGCTGCTGGATGCGGACATCGGCCGCGCCCGGAACATAACGCACCTCGTTCAACATGCGCTCGGCGAGGGCGCGATTGGCATACAGATTGGGCCCGACGACTTGAATATCGATGGGCGCGGCCAGTCCAAAGTTGAGGATCTGGGTCACGATGTCCACCGGCACGGTGTAAAACGTCACGCCGGGATACTCGTGGGCCAGCACGGCGCGCAGGCGCTCAATATATTGCTCGCTGGGATGATGATCGTGCGTCAACTGCACCTGGATATCGGCGTCGGAGGTGCCAATGGGCGCGGAGGTCGAGTAGGAGAGATTCAGACGAGAGTTGGGCAGTCCGATGTTGTCGAGAATCGTAACCACTTCATCGGCCGGAATCTGCTCGCGAATAGTCTGCTCCACGTGGTCGCACAGCGCAGCCGTCTCTTCAATGCGCGTGCCCGTGTGGGCGCGCACGTGAATGATGAACTGACCCGAATCGACCGACGGGAAGAAGTCCTGCCCCAGCGATGGAACCAGCGCGAGCGAGGCCAGGGCAAAGACAATAAACACGATGAGGAACGCGCCCGCGTGATCGACGCAGAAGGTGAGCAGGCCCAGGTAACCATGGCGGAAGCTCTCGAAACCGCTTTCAAACGCTGCCTGGAACCGGGTGAAAGGATTCCTGCTCACGCGCTTTCTGATCGCCGCCGCATCGTCGTGTTCGTGCAGCAG
Organism: uncultured Acidobacteriota bacterium; assembly: GCA_963786565.1. Taxonomy (GTDB): domain Bacteria; phylum Acidobacteriota; class Terriglobia; order Terriglobales; family Acidobacteriaceae; genus Telmatobacter. Next base: position 581,314 of record CAWAZR010000004.1, read on the forward strand.
GTACTTGGCCATGGTGGGCACCAGCGTGCGCGACAGAAGGTAGCTGGCGAGCATGGCGAAGACCACCGCCTCGGCCATGGGCACGAATAGGTAACGCGCGACTCCGCCGAGAAAGAACATGGGCACAAACACGATGCAGATGGCGAGCGTGGAAACCAGCGCGGGGGTGGCAATCTGCGCCGAACCTTCCAGAATGGCCTGCTCCAGTTCCCGGCCCGTCTCCAGATAGCGATTGATGTTCTCGATGGCGACTGTGGCGTCGTCGACGAGAATGCCCACGGCCAGCGCCATGCCGCCCAGGGTCATGATGTTGATGGTCTCGTGCAGCATGTCAAGCACGATCAGCGAGCAGAGGATCGAAAGTGGAATGGAGACGGCGATGATGATTGTGGAACGCCAGCTGCCCAGGAAGATCAGGATCATGACGGCTGTGAGGCAGGCCGCGATGATGCATTCGCGGACCACGCCGTTGATGGCGCTGCGCACGAAGATCGATTGGTCCGCAAGAGCCACAATTTTCACTTGCGGGGGCATCTGGCCCTTGAGACTGGGGCTAGAAAGGATGTCGCGCACGCCTTTGATAATGTCCAGAGTTGAGGAAGAGCCAGTCTTGAAAATGCTCATCATGATGGCGCGGTGGCCATCGACACGGACGATATTCGTCTGCGGGGGGTTGCCGTCGCGCACGTGCGCCACGTCGTGAATAAAAACAATCGTCCCGTTCACCGTCTTGACCGGCAGGTTGTTCAGCGCTTCCAGCAGCGTGGGGGCGGAGTTGGTTTCCACCTGGTATTCGAAGCGGTCGAGCTTGATGGTGCCCGATGGCGCGATCACGTTCTGAGCGGTAATGGCATTGACCACGTCAGTGGGTGAAAGACCGCGCGCCTGCAAGGCGTTCAGGTCCAGGTCCACCTCGATCTGGCGCATTTTTCCGCCGTAAGGGAATGGCGCCTGCGCACCCTCGACGGTGGCCATTTGCAGGCGGATCGTGTTGGTGGAGATGTCGTTCAGTTGCTGCTCGTTCAAACCCTGCCCGGAGACACCCAGTTGAAGCACGGGCACACTTGAAGCGTTGTATTGGATGATGAACGGCGGAGTCGTGCCCGGCGGAAGCGAGCGCAACTGCACCTGGCTGATGGCCGAGACCTCGGCCACGGCCTGGGCGATGTTGACATTGGGATGGAAGAAGATCTTGATGACCCCGACGCCCACCAGAGATTGCGATTCAATGTGGTCGATGTCGTTGACCGTGGTGGTCATTCCCCGCTCGGCATTGGTCACGATGCGGTTGGCGACTTGGTCCGCCGACAGGCCGTCGTAGTTCCACACCACCGTCACCACCGGGATGTCGATGTTGGGAAAGATGTCCGTTGGCATCGATTCGATGCTGAACACGCCAAGGATCAAAATCAGCAGCGCAAAGACGACAAAAGTATAAGGTCGCCTCAGCGCAAGCCGGACAATCCACATCATAGGGCTGGTTTTCGCTCCTCGGCCGGCGCACTAATCCTGTCAGCTTTCGCAACCGGACGGCATGTAACCCTGATTCCTTGTTGGGTTAGATGCAGTATTGGACCGGTTCGCGCCGGCTCGTCTGGTTCCGGCAGGAGCGCGCGACGGCGCAGCCCTGCCAATGTTCCACTTGAGAATAATAAGGTAGCTGAATGCCAAAGACGATGACGGCGGTTACAGACATCCCGTCCGCTGACTTGCATTCCTTTGTAAAGATGGCCGGAAAGGCGGAAAGGATTCGGTTTTCGCCCCAATCGTCGTGGAATAGGCGAGCATCTTTTCCTGTCCTAAATGGCATTCACAGGTCCCAAGGTGCCCTGTGCCGCAGCGGTGCGTCTAAAGGTCATCAAGCCAGGAACCAGGGTTCGCGGACCCTGAGGGACGCGCAGCCGACGCAACCCGTCTGAGTCCGGTAGACTGGGACATGGATTCCAACGAGGGATTCACCCCTGCTTCCGGCGCCTGGCGCGGCGGGGATGTTGTGGGAAGGACACGGCTCAAGAGCCAAAAGCCAGCCCCGTGAGTTTTCGCCTCTGCGACAAGGATCCGTCGCCGGAGGCCGCCAAGTTTGGGCGGGGTGGCTGCGGTCTTGTAGAATCGAACTTTCCTAAAGGTAAGACCAGATTTTCAGCAATGAGGGTGTGCAAATTCTTCCTGTGAAGCAGAATTATTGTACGAAAGATTATTTGTGCTCGGCGCAGGGCTCAAACCCGGTGAAGATCAAGCACGCTTCCATTTCTCGCGCCGTTTTCATTGCGCGGCGCATGGCACGCTTTGCGGTGGTTCTGGTTTTGGTGTCGGCTGCCTTCACGGCCGTGGCCCAGACCCCGATCTCGTCCCCGGCCCCCGCATCGGACGCGATTGACCAGATCAGGGTTATCGGCAACCGGCGCATCCCGAAAGAAACCATCCTGGCGAGGATGTTCACGCATCCCGGCGATACTTACGACCCAATTTCGATCGAGCGCGACTTCCACTCGCTCTGGAACACGGGTTATTTCGAGGATTTGCGCATCGAGCGCGAGGACTCCGAAAAGGGCATCATTCTTAACGTCTTTGTCCGTGAGAAGCCCAGCATCCGCGAGATCAATTACAAGGGCCTGAACAGCGTTTCGGTTTCCGATGTGCTCGACCGCTTCAAAAAGGAGAAGGTTCCTCTCTCGGTCGAAAGCCAGTACGACGCCACCAAGATCACGCAAGCTGAAACCGTCATCAAGCAGTTGCTCGCCGAGCACGGCCACCAGTTCGCCACCATCAAGACCGACGTCAAGACCATTCCGCCGGCCTCAGTGCAGGTGAACTTCAATATCAAGGAAGGCCCGGTGGTGAAGGTGGGCAAAATCCAGTTCGTGGGCAACCGGCACATCAACTCTCTTGACCTGCGCCGGTCCATGAAGAACCTGAAGCCCATCGGCATTCCCTACTCCATCATCTTTGAGGACCTTTTTGCGCAGACCTACGACTCCTCCAAGCTCGAAGAAGACACGGAACGCGTGCGCCAGGCCTATCGCGACAAGGGCTATGCCAATGCCGCGGTCGAGGAGCCGAAGACGCAGATTCGCGACGAAGGCGGACTGAACTGGTTCACCTTCCGTCCGCGCAAGGGCAAGCGCATCGACATCCAGTTGACCATCGAGGAAGGCGGCCGTTACCGGCTGGGCGCCATCACCTTCACCGGCAACAAGCAGATCACCAATGTCAGGGCTCTGCGTGCCCAGTTTGCTCTGAAAGACGGCGATTGGTTCAACGCCACCGCCGTCGGGAAAGGCCTCGACAACCTGAAGAAGGCCTACGGAGGCCTGGGCTACATCAACTTTGGCGCCGTGCCCAAGCTGGACACTGACGAGCAGAAGAAAACCGTGTCCATGAATATCGACATCGATGAGGGCAAGCAGTTCTTCGTGTCCCGCATTGAGTTCCAGGGCAACACCATTACCCGCGACAAGGTCATCCGCCGCGAACTGATGCTGGACGAGGGTTCGGTCTACAACTCCCAGTTGTGGGAGTACAGCCTGCTGCGTCTGAACCAGTTGGAATACTTCGATCCCCTCAAGGTCGACCAGGACTCCGAGGCCCACCAGGATCCGGATGCGGGCACCGTCGATCTGCTGCTCAAGGTCAAGGAAAAGGGCAAGAACTCGATCGGCATGAATGGCGGCGTCAGCGGCTATTCCGGCGCGTTTCTCGGCGTCAATTACCAGACCAACAACTTCCTGGGATTAGGCGAAACCCTGAGCGTGCAGGCCAACCTGGGCTCGATCAGCCGCACCTTCCAGTTCGGCTTTACCCAGCCGTATATCCGTAACCGCCCCATCAATGTGGGCTTCCAGATCTTCAATCAGAAGCAGGATTACAACGCCGCCAAGAACTATCAGGCCACCACGGGCGCGGACCTGAACCTGTCATCGGCCCAGAAATCGCTGACGCAGAACTACAACGTCGGTTCCGACGGCTTCAATTTCTCCGTCCAGTACCCGTTGAAGCGGCATGCGTTCCAGCGTGTCGGCGTTACCTATTCGTGGAGCAAGTCCACGATTACCGCGTTCAGCACGGCTTCATCGACGTTCTTCCAAACCATCGCATTCCGATCCGGAGTGCAGGGCTCGAATCCGCTGGCCGGAATTATCAACAGCAACCTCGGCCTGAGCTACTCCTACAACACGGTCTCGAATCCGCTGCGTCCGCACGAAGGCAAGGAGTACACCGGCTTCATGCAGCTTGCCGGCTTGTGGGGCGATGTGCGCTACGTCAACATGGCGGGTGCCTACAAGCGCTACATCCCGATGCATTACCTTATCCCCACCGCGGGGGGGCGCAATGTCCTGGCAGTTCGCGCGCAGTTGGGTTACATCCAGGGCATCTCCGGCGACGTGGCGCCGCCTAACAACCGTTTCTACTCCGGCGGCGAACTGGAGCTGCGCGGCTTCGACGTGCGTGCTGCCACGCCGTACGGCTACGTGCCCACGCGGGTCAACTTCCAGCTCACCAATCCTGACGGCAGTTGCGTTCCGCGTGACGTGACCAACCCGCAGGACAACCAATGCATCCAGGTGCCGCTGCCCGTGTACGGCATCGCCTCCATCGGCGGCGACACCCAGCTGACTACCAACATCGAATACCGCATTCCCGTCGTCGGGCCCTTTGACTTTCACCTCTTCGACGATTTCGGCATCGACTCAGCGGTCAACCACAACCAGTTGAAGCAGAGCCCCGAGGGCTTTGCCTCGCTGACCGCGCCCCTGTACGGCTGCCCGGTCTATAACAACGGCTCCTGCCAGGGCGGGATCCCCGGTTCCCTGGTTGGATTCCGGCAAAACATCCGGCCGGTCTCCGGCACCAACTTCGTGCCCCGCATGTCCACGGGCGCGGAGGTTTCGGTGCTCATGCCCATCATCAACGCGCCCTTCCGGCTCTACTACGCATATAACCCGCTGCGCCTCTATGAGCGGCCCTATTGCAACGACGTCATTTTGGGACAAAAGCAGCAGAGCTGCTCGGCCGAGCTGATCACTCGCGACATGTTCCCGACAGGTGGCGCGGGCGATTACACCTACCAGGAAGCCATCCAGGCCTACGGTTCGCAGTATGTTTTCCGCGAGCCCCGCAAGACCTTCCGCCTCACCATCTCCACCACGTTCTAAGGAGCAGGTGTCAGGTTTCAGCCAGGGGCCGCTCATTTCGAGCGGCCCTTCCCGTTTCCGGCAGCGCTGGGCCGGTCTGCTCGATTCCTTTGGTCCCTTGGTGCCTTGGTCCCTGTCCTTCGCCGTTTGACGCTCTCCGACACGGAACCTATAATCCCCTCTAGTTCCCGGCGATGCCTCGGTGCGCACAATTTTTGAAATATGCCGCGCGCTGGAACCTCTTCGCGAGAGTCCAAAAGGCATTGTGGAACGGATGGCCGTGCGTACGGTGTCCGCACACGGGAACTCCAAGGAGCCTTTGATTTACATGAAGCGTCTGTCCTCATTCGCACTTTTCCTGGTCCTTGCATCGGCCATCACGGCTGCCGGCCAAACCTCGGCTGCTCCCAAGCCTGCTGCGCCGGCCGCGCAAAAGCCCGCCGCCGCCACGCCCGTGCCGATGGCCAAGGTTGCGGTCATCGCTTTTCAGGGCGCCGTCACCCAGACCAACGAGTTCCAGCGCGACATTGCCGCCTTGCAGAAGAAGTACGATCCCCGGCGCGTGCAGATCAAGACGCTGAGCGACGAAATCGATACCCTGACCAAGCAATTGCAGGATCAGGGCGCGCAGTTGAGCGAAGCCGATCGCGCCAGCAAAGCCCGCACCATCGATGAAAAGAAGAAGCAACTGGACCGCGATACCCAGGACGCGCAGAGCGATTTCCAGGCCGACATGCAACAAGTGATCAACGATGTGGCCGGCAAAGTGGGCGAGCTCATGAGCGACTATGCCGACAAGCATGGCTACACGCTGGTGCTCGACGCCGGCGATCAGCAAACCTCCACCGTGCTCTACGCTGTGCCCGCCATGGACATCACCAAAGTGATCATCGACGCCTATAACACCAAGTCCGGTATCGCCGCGCCGGCCGCTACCCAGGGCGACGTGGATGCGCCTCAGCCGCAACCTGCGGCGCACTAGAAGACAGGTTTCAGTGCGAGTGTGAGTGTGAGTGCGCCGGCCGGACACCCACACTCGCACTCACACTCACCCTGTTTCCAACCCCCTATTCCCTATTCCCCGGTCCCTGCCCTATAATTCCTCTAGTTCCTGTTGACGTCTCCGTTCGCGTCTTTTCCAGCCTCGCGCCGTCCGGCGCGAAGTTTCCCGTAAAAGCCGGGGCAAAGATGAGCCGTGAGGATGCGCGAGGGGGCAAAGGCTCGTTTTCTGCGTCTAAGGCAGAAGCCACACAGGGATTCCGAAGGAGTTTTCGATTCAAATGAAGCGTACTTTTGCACTTGTTCTCATGCTGGCCTCAGGGATGGTCCTGAACGCCGCCGCCCAAACTCCGGCTACGCCGGCCGCCGTTCCTGCCAAAATTGCGGTGATTCGTTTTCAGTTGGCTGTAGCCCAATCCAATGAGGGCCAGCGCGACTTCGCCGACCTGCAGAAGAGGTACGCTCCCAAGGAAGCTGCCCTCAAGACCCTCAGCGACGAAATTGACGGCCTGACCAAGCAGTTGCAGACCCAGGGCGCCACCATGTCGGAGGCCGACCGCAACAACAAGGCCAAGACTCTCGACGAAAAGAAGAAGCAGTTGGATCGCGATTCTGCGGACGCGCGCGATGCTTTCCAGCAGGATATGCAGGACATGTACCAGGGCCTTGCCTCCAAGGTGTACGACGTTATGCAGTCCTACGCTGATCTTCAGGGATTCACTCTGGTCCTCGACGTCTCGGCGCAGGCGACCCCGGTTTTGTACTCCGCCAATGGCACCGACATCACCAAGGCGGTGGTCGACGCCTACAACCTGAAGTCGGGCGTGCCCGCGCCGCCGGCTCAACCGGCAGCGGCCCCAGGAAGCCAGGCGGCTCCCAAGCCGGCAGCTCCCAGGCCAGCAGCGTCTCGCCCACCCGCAGCGCACTAAACAAAATTGCAGCAGAAACGCAGCAAAGGCCCCGCTTGCCGGGGCCTTTGCTTTGCGGGCAGCTTCAAAGCCGCCCTCTTCCTGTGGAAAAATTTGTGGATTTCTTTCGGAAAGTGTCGCGGAAAGCTTGATATTTTCCTCTTGCCAGACTCTATGCAATTCTGATAAACGGCTTAACTCTTTCTATTTCAATAGAAATGTGATCAAATCACCGCACGCGCCGCAGCGGGCTCCCGATTGTGCGCACGATTGCTAGCCGGCGTACCTTTCCACAATCTGTCGTGAAGATTTATTCACAAAGGCCGGCAGCGGCTAACTCGTAGCTCCGACGAGAACCTTGGGGCCGGTGGGCTGGGGCCTGCCTCCCAGCGGCTCCAAAGTGACCGCAAAGGCCTTGGCGGTGAGCCCGGGCGTCAGCCGCACCACAACTGCTCCATTTTGCTGATTGGCGTCGACCAGTCCGGCATCAACGGGCGAGCCCGAAGCGGGGACAAGCCAGAGCTGGTAGCTCTTGTCGGCGGGCGCAGGCGCAATTTGCCCGGAATAGACGGCCAATCCCATGCGCGCGTTGTAGAGCACGTGCGCCTGGCCCGGAGGTCCGCCGGGTTGCTCGAGGAGCGTGATCTGCGTGGAATCCGGCGCGCCGGTTACCTGGCCCATGGCCTGGAGGGCGGCAGCGTCCTGCGCAATCTGTGCCTGAAGCTGCTTGAGCTGCTTGCCGCGATCCAGATCCTGTTTCGCGAGTTCATAAGTCGCGAAGGCGAGCACGGCCGCAGCCAGCCCAAATCCAAATGAGAAGCGCAGGCCCCAGCGTTTTTTCCTGGTCTTCAGCGGATCTGTTTGCGGCGCAGGGGAGCGCTTCTCGGCCTGTACCTTCTCCATCAGCGCCGACTTTACTTGCGGAGGCGGAGTCACCGCAGGCGCTGCCAGGCCGACCAGCGCCGTTCGCTGCCGTGCCGCCGCGAGCTGCTGCTGGCAGTGCGGGCAGGCGTGGAGATGCGACTCGAGCGTTTGCTTGTCCTCGCCGTCCAGCGCGCCCAGCGCGTAGAGGTCAAGGTCTTCCGGATTGGCGTGCGCTGAAGTCATCCCAGTATCTGTCTCAAAGTTTGCATCGCGGTTCTTACCCTGGTCTTTACTGTGCCCAGCGGAGTTCCGGTTCGATTCGCGATTTCACTTTGCGTCATCCCTTCAAAATACGCTAGCTCCACGGCCTGTCTCTGCTCATCCGGCAACTGCGCGAGCGCGGCCGATATGTTCCGCGCCAACTCCGCGCGTACCGTTTCATCTTCGATGTTCTGGCTTGAGGCGAAGGTGTTTGCATAGTCGCCCTCTTCCTCTTCCAGCACCTCTCGATCTCTCCGGCCGCGCAGGCGCGATATGGCGCGGTTGCGGCCAATCACCATGAGCCATGCCGGCAGCGAGCCACGACCAGCGTCAAACTGCGCGGCGTTGCGCCAAAGCTGCAGAAACAGATCCTGCAGAACCTCTTCGGCGGCCTGCTGATCGCGCAGGATCCGCATCAGCATGCCAAAGAGCATCGCCGAATAGCGATCGTAAAGTGTCGAAAGCGCGGCCTCGTCGCCTGCCATCATCCTCTCGATGAGCGCGGAGTCAGGTACGGGCTGCGGTTGGGCAGTCACTTGGCCACGCTCCGTCGATATCTTAAGTACGCTGGGAAGAACCCCACTGGATTGTCCTTGCGGCGAGATGGACTGGCTGGAGCCCTGCTCCATTTGCTCTTATACCACTCGTTCCCAGTGCCTGGGTTGTGGGTCCGGTTGAAGAAGACCGCCCCTCAGGGGCTAAAGCCCCGGAACATTTTGGTGGCGACTTTCGGCACGACTGAAGTCGTGCCCTGACACTTCGTGCGGTTCTTGAAGAGCTTTTCTGCTGCACGCAAAAGGATTTTCCCGTTTTGCGCAATCCGATTTCCCCAGGTCCCTCGTACATCCACCAGTACGCTCTCCCCACTGGGCGCGGCTGGCAGATCAGCCGCGCTCAACCGAACGGCAACCCCACATTCCCCGTGAAAGGAAATCAATCCTATGAAAAAGCTTCTCGCTCTGTTGTTCGCCGTCGCGCTGGCCGGTTCGGCCTCTACTGCCTTCGCCCAGGAAGACCCGATGGTCGGCGGCGCAGCCATGTTCCCCACCAAGAACATCGTGGAGAACGCGCTCAACTCCCAAGACCACACCACGCTGGTAGCGGCAGTGAAGGCTGCCGGCCTGGTAGACACTCTCGAGGGCCCCGGCCCGTTCACCGTCTTTGCGCCCACCAATGAAGCCTTCGCCAAGCTGCCGGCGGGTGCGGTGGACAATCTCCTCAAGCCCGAGAACCTCGACATGCTGAAACAGGTGCTCACCTACCACGTGGTCCCCGGCCGCATCACCACCAATGACTTGAAGAAGATGATTCACGATGGCGGCGGCAAGGCCACGCTGACCACTGTCGAGGGTGGCACGTTGACGGTGTGGTGGAAAGACGGCAAGTTCATGCTGACCGACGAAAAGGGCGGCATGGCTGCCATTACCATCCCCAACGTGTATCAATCGAACGGCGTCATTCAGGTGATCGACACTGTTCTGATGCCGTAAGAGCTGATCGGCCGACGCTTGTTTGGGTCTGGTCTATCGGGGTTCGCGCTTCCCCCGGTCTCAGAATCGAGACCGGGGGCACCCAATTTTATGGTGGGTTGAATGCGCGAAAAGCAAATGCAGGTCCTTCGACTCGCTTTTGCGCACGAAATGCGCAAAAGCTCGCTCAGGATGACATTCAATCTCCGTCGCTCAGGATGACATTGCTGGTGGGGCTACTTTTGCTGCTCTTCGCCCACACGCAAAACTGCGAGGAACGCCTCCTGGGGAATGTCCACCTTGCCGATGCGCTTCATGCGCTTCTTGCCTTCCTTCTGCTTCTCCAGCAATTTGCGCTTGCGCGTAATGTCGCCGCCGTAGCACTTGGCGATCACGTTCTTGCGCAGGGCGGTCACTGTCTCGCGGGCCACGACTTTGGCTCCAATCGCCGCCTGAATCGCCACTTCGAACTGCTGCCGCGGGATCAGCTCGCGCATCTTGGAAACCAGCGCGCGGCCCCGCTCGTAGGCGTGGTCCTTGTGCACGATGATGGAGAGCGCGTCTACCGGCTCGCCGGAAACCAGGATGTCGAGCTTGACCATCGGCGACTCCCACTCTCCGGCCAACTGGTAATCCAGCGACGCGTAGCCGCGCGAAATCGACTTCAGCCGGTCGTAGAAGTCCAGGACGATCTCGTTGAGCGGCAACTCGTAGCTGAGCAATACGCGCGTGGGCGTTACGTATTCGAAGTTGCTCTGCTTGCCGCGTTTCTCTTCTACCAGTTTCAGGATCCCGCCCACGTACTCCTCGTTAGTGAGGATCTTGGCGGCAATCACCGGCTCGCGGATGCTATCGATGCTCTGCGGCTCGGGCCAGCGCGACGGGTTGTCGACCTCGATCTCGCTGCCGTCGGTGAGCGTGATGTGGTAACGCACGCTGGGCGCCGTGGTGATCAGGGCGAGTTCGTACTCCCGTTCCAGCCGCTCCTGGATGATCTCCATATGCAGCAGGCCCAGGAACCCGCAACGGAACCCGAAGCCCAGCGCCACTGAGCTCTCCGGCTCGAAGAAAAAGGAGGAGTCGTTGAGGCGCAGTTTTTCCAGAGCATCCCGCAGCAGCGTGTGTTCGTGCGAGTCGACCGTGTAGAGCCCGGAAAAGACCATGGGCTTGATGTCTTCAAATCCGGGCAATTGCACGGCAGCCGGGTGCGCTTCGTCGGTGACCGTATCGCCGATCTTGGTATCGCCCACGTTCTTGATGGTGGCCGCGAAGAATCCCACCTCGCCCGCGGAAAGCAGGCCAATCTCCACTGGCTTGGGCATCAGCACGCCCATGGACTCGACCTCGAACGATTTGCCATTCGACATCATCCGGATGCGCTGCCCTTTGCGTATGGTTCCCTGCATCACGCGCACCAGCACGATGACGCCGCGGTAGGCGTCGAACCAGGAGTCGAAGATGAGCGCCTGGAGAGGCGCATCGGGATCGCCGGTGGGCGGGGGAAGCCGGTGCACGACGGCTTCCAGCACGTCGTCCACGCCCTGTCCGGTCTTGGCGCTCACCGGAAGCGCGTCGGTCGCGTCCAGACCCACGGCCTTTTCAATGGCTTCCTGCGTGCGCAGAATGTCGGCCGACGGCAGATCGATCTTGTTGATCACGGGGATGATTTCGAGACCGTGATGGATGGCCAGGTAGGCATTGGCCAGGGTCTGCGCCTCCACGCCCTGGGTGGCGTCCACTACCAGCAATGCGCCCTCGCACGAGGACAGGGAACGCGACACTTCGTAGCTGAAATCGACGTGGCCCGGGGTATCGATCAGGTTGAGCTGGTAGGTGTTGCCGTCGTGCGCCTTGTACATCATGCGCACGGCGTGCGCCTTGATGGTGATGCCGCGCTCGCGCTCCAGGTCCATGTCGTCCAGGATCTGGGCCTGCATCTCGCTGCCCGTCACCGAGCCGGTCAAGTTCCAGTAGCCTGTCGCTCAGCGTCGATTTGCCGTGGTCGATGTGTGCGATGATGGCGAAATTGCGGATAAATTTCGAGTTCATGATGGGATCAATCGGCGCGACGGGAGAACAAACTCTAGGATATCAGCGCATGCTCTCGGGGAACTTCTGGACTCTCGTATTGCCGCGGCAGTATTGATGGTAAAAGAGCACTGTTCGAGGCAGGTTCATCCTCGGAACGGGATGCCGATGATGTTGAAGGTGGCGTCGGTCAGAGGCTGGCGCTCGCCGAGCGGTAAGTCGCTGTCAAAAAGGGTGTAGTCCAGGTCGCGCAGCATACGGGACTCTACGTCCCAATTCGGCCGTGTCATCTCAAAAATCAGGATGGGACGTTCGCTTTGAGCATGTGCAGTGCGCCTTGAAAGACGGCTAGCTCAGCGCCTTCCACGTCGATCTTCAGAACGTCGGGCGGAGGAAGGCGTTCGGCGAGCCAATCGAGAGAGACGGTCAATACGGTTTCTACCTCGCGAACCCCGCCGCTTTGGCTCAAACCAAATCCTTCAAGAGCATTCGAGGTACGGCTGCGCTGGGCGATCTGGAAATGCGCCAGCGAGAGATCCTGAGCGATGGCGCAGGGGACAACCTCAACGGGAGCGGCCTGTGGGTTCAGTCGCGCGGAACGCCGCATGAGACCGGCCATGACGGCGTCAGGTTCGAAAGCATACACGCGGCCGTTGGCGCCAACCAAGCCCGCGGCGGCAAACGAAAATAGCCCCATGTTGGCCCCGACATCCCACACGACGTTTCCTGGCTTCACCGTTTCAGCGGCGTTCTTCAGCAGGTTTTCGTCAGCTTTGATCCCCCGGCTTGGAATCCAGTAGCGCAAGCCGGCCTCGGGAGTGAGATAGAGGCGGCATCCCCCGTAGATTTGAGGTAGACGGTAACGAAACGATCGGCCGCGACTCAGTCGTTCAGCAGCGGTTCTCAACATCGCCGTGTGTCTCCGTCTTCAGAAATATAACCAGGATGGCAAGCATCTCGCGGTGCTCACACAACATTCTTGCACATCGCAGATCCTCCTTCTTTGCCGGCTGCGAGGGGTATTCGTCGGGCAGAAAGCGCCACGCCGCTCCCGTCTGCAGCACCCACAGAATGCCCTCGAAACACGCCCGGCTCTCAGCCCACGGACGGCCCCAGTTATCCTTTATGTGCCGTGGCTCCGGAAACAACGGCCCGATCAACTCCAATTGCTCGTCGTTCAACAACTTCTGCCGCTTCTTCACGACAGAAGCTCAACAGTCCGCCTGCCTCAAGCGTAAGTCACTGACTTGAGGCCGAACCTATTTATGAAACACGCTCTAGGCAATTAGGTAAAATCATTTTGTGCTTGGGGCGAAAATGGAAAACCAACTTAAGATGCCCATCCTGCTCCGCTATTGGCTTACGCGCGTGGGCGAGCATTTGAGCTGCACTCAGATTCGCGCGCTAAATGTGACAGCAAAGTACTTGGAAATCGGCCGCAAGATGGGCGGATTGGGCCTTAGACTCGAGCCCAGGTTCGATACTCGGGAGCAAATGTTCGATCTTGTAGGTCTCGAAATCGGCGATCGGAAGGTCCTTTACTTGGAATTCGGCGTCTTCGAAGGGGCTTCTATGCGCTATTGGTCAAAAATACTCCGAAATCCGGAGTCAAAACTGCATGGGTTCGATAGCTTTGAGGGCCTTCCTGATAACTGGACCGATGCGATGGAAAAGGGATATTTCTCGACAAATGGCACAATTCCGGTGATCGATGATCCGCGGGTGAGATTTTTCAAAGGGTGGTTTGAACAGACACTCCCTCTTTATCAGGTTCCGGCGCACGGAGTTCTGGTAGTGAACTTTGATGCGGACCTATATTCCTCAACCAAATGCATCTTTGACCATTTCTCGCGTTATATCGTGCCCGGAACTTATCTCTACTTCGACGAGTTTAGCGATATTCAGCATGAATTCCGAGCGTTTATGGAATTCTCGGCATTAACCAGCCGAAAGTTCGTAGTGCGAGGCGCGACAAAGGGGCTTCTAAGCGTGTTATTCCAGTGCACCGCATAGTTGCTCGCGGCCTCTGCAAGATTCCTGTGTGAACTGATGACAGTCGGAAGGAAGATGACGGTGCTCCTCGTCAAAATGCTGTTGTCTCTCGTCAAAACTCGATCCGGCCGAGAAGTCGCAAAGTCTTAATGGTTACCGACTCCGCTCGCGATCTGCTCGGTACATGTAACCGCTTCGCACTTAGTGCCACATCCCGATACTCGCAGGCCAGCTTGTAGTCCTTGAGAGTTGTCAGTTCCCTTCGCAGCGTCAGCCGGACAGTTTGCGCTGCCGCTCCGGTGCTCGAACGAAGCGCAACTACGACAGCAGCGGTCCGTCGAGAGATACAACATAGTCAAGAGAGCCTGAGGACTCTGTCTCACCGGCACGGGATCAATCCCAAGACGCGGTTGCCAGGTGGAGGAGGCGTTGCTCGGTGCAGGCAACACTGCGATCGAATACGCGCACTTTCGGTTTTGTACCTTGGAGGACAGAGCACCGAACGATGGAATCTCAGCATTGCCAGAAGCGTTGATCATTCTGATTGTGCTTAGAGCGTGTTTCATAAACATTTCCGCAGCGTGATCCAGAGGCAGGCGAGATAGAAGAAGGCCCGGTAGGTGGAGAGCAGATGTTCATGGCGGACGAGCAATCGGCGGAACTGTCCCAGCCAGGCGTTGGTGCGTTCGATAATCCAGCGCCGTTTGTAGCGTCGCAGTTTTCGGCCATCTTCGTATCTCCTCTCCTTGTTGTTCTTCCGGTAAGGCGCGATCAGCTCGATGCCGCGCCGTTTCCATCTCTCCCGCAGTGGATCGGAGTCGTAACCCCGGTCCGCGATCACCCGTTTTGGCTTCTGCCGCGGCCGACCTTTGGGCCTGGGGACGCGGACCTCTTTGAGCGTGGCGTCCGCAAGCGTAACTTCTGCCGGAGAGGCACTTTCCAGCCGAACTCCCAGCGGAACACCTTCACCGTCTCCCAGTACCATCCACTTTGTGCCTTTACCACGCTTGGTTTTGCCGACTGCATCGCCCCCTTTTTGGCCGGAGCGAAGCTGCCGTCCAGAGAAGGCTTCGTCCCATTTCAACAGGCCCTCTGCGTCCAGGGCACCCAGCAAAGTTCGCCAGGCGTGGAGCCAAATACCCTCCTCTTCCCACTGCTTCAGCCGCCGCCAGCAGGTCGACGGCGAGGGATACTCGTCGGGCAGAAAGCGCCACGCCGCTCCCGTCTGCAGCACCCACAGAATGCCCTCGAAACACGCCCGGTTCTCAGCCCACGGACGGCCCCGGTTGTCCTTTCTGCGCCGTGGCTCCGGAAACAACGGCCCGATCAACTCCCACTGCTCGTCGCTCAACAGCTTCTGCCGCTTCTTCATGACAGAAGCTCAACAGTCCGCCTGCCTCAAGCGTAAGTCACTGACTTGAGGCCGAACCTATTTATGAAACACGCTCTAGAAATAAAGAGGTTAGCGCTCTGTGGCTGGCGCGCCGCGCGACCCCATCAAGGTCATGGCTTATCATCGGCATAGTGCCCAATGTGACCCCATCGAGGCCTTGCCGGCCAGGATTCTCCGTGCGCTGCGCGGGGAAGCGGTTTCTCGCGCCGGTCTGCGCCGTGCTGGTGCTGGCATTCGTCGGCTGCACGCCGACCGACAACGCCGCAGGGCCGGCTCGCCAGCCCGTGCAGGCCACCGCGCCGCCGCTTCCGGCTCCCGTTGCGCCGCAACCCGCTCCCGCACCCAGGCCGACCGCAGAGCAGCAACGCGCGCGCCAGCTGATCGCGCAGGTTGAATCCGCGTATGCGGCCGGCGACGCCGACTACCGCAAGGGCATGCTCGCTGAAGCCAAAATCCAATTTGACCGCGCTGTCGATCTGATGCTCGGCAGTGGGCTCGACATCAAGGCCGACCCGCAGTTGCAGGACGAATTCGACAAAATTGTCGATGAGGTCAACGGCCTGGAGATGGAGGCTCTGAAGCAGGGCAACGGCTTTGTGCCCAAAGAGGAGATCACGCCGGCCGAGGCCGCAAGCGACATTACCTTTGCCGTTGATCCCAACCTGGTAGCCAAGGCCACGGCCGATTTGGCTACCACCAAGTCCGACCTGCCGCTGGTGTCGAATGAATACGTGGCCGCCTTCATCAACTTTTTTGCTTACACCCAGAAGGGCCACAACACGCTTTTGCATTCCTTCGAGCGATCCGGGCGCTACAAGACGATGATCCAGCGCGTTCTGGCCGAAGAGGGCGTGCCGCAGGATCTGATCTACCTGGCCGTGGCCGAATCGGGCTTCCAGCCGCAGGCAGTCAATCGCAAATCCAGGGCCGGCGGCATGTGGCAGTTCATGCCGGGCCCCTACTACGGCCTGACCCGCAACGCTTACGTCGACGAGCGCTTCGACCCCGAAAAATCCACGCGCGCCTACGGCCGATACATGAAGTTTCTTTATGATGAACTCGGCGACTGGTACCTGGCCATGGCCGCCTACGATCATGGCGCGGGCAACATGCAGCATGCCGTCCAGAGGACCGGCTATGCCGATTTCTGGGAGCTCTATAAACGCGGAGAGCTGCCCAAAGAGACCGCGAACTACGTGCCCGAAATTGTGGCCGCCATCATCATCGCGAACCATCCGCAGCAGTACGGCTTTGACGACGTTACCCTCGATCCTCCGGTCCTCACAGATACCGTCACCGTCGACTACTCCATCGATCTTCGGCTGGTGTCAGACCTGGTCGGCGCTCCAGTCGACGAGATCGAGGCGTTGAACCCGAGCCTGTTGCGCATGGTCACGCCGCCCGACGCGTCGTTCGACCTGCACCTGCCGGCCGGTACGGCCACGCTCTTTGAGCAGCGCGCCGCCGTGATTCCTGAGGCCCGCCGCAACTCCTGGCGCTACCATCCCATCGCGGCCGGGGATACGCTGGCCTCCGTGGCGCAGGAGTATCGCGTTCCCGTGGCAGAACTGGCCACGGCCAACCAGCTCACCTCCAGCCAAAGCCTTGCGGGTATCGACGCCCTGGTGGTTCCTGTGCCCCTTGCGGCCGAACCCCTGGCGCGCACCCGGCTTTACACTGTCCGCCGCGGCGATACGCTGGTGACCATCGCCGACCGCTTCGGCGTCTCCTTGAGCCAGCTTCGCAGCTGGAACAGCATCCCCTCGGGCACCCGGGTGGAAGCCGGACGCCGCCTGCGCGTGGCAGAGCCCGCGCCTGTTCGCACTGCCTCGACCCATCGCCGCAAGGGTTCCAGCAAGGAGTCCGGCGCGACCACGTCGACGCACCACCCCGCCGGTTCCGCGCCCAAACCTGCCCATCCCGAGGTCTCGAAACCCCCCGCCCACGCCACCAGCAGCGCGACCCACAAGTCCACGCACCCCGCCCGGCCTTCGAAACAGTAAGAAAAACTGCGGCAAATCCCTATTCCCCGCTTGTGTTTTTCTTGTCTTTATGTACAAGCTAAAGCTACAATCGCTTGCGCAAGCACGATGGCTCCATCTGCTGTGCGAAAATGCAAACGAAATCATGAGCAGCGGCAATCCGCTGGAGGCAATGGGATGGATGAAGTGTTCAGGATGTACGCAATGAGTGATGGCGATCCCTTTGGGAAGCCGAGTGACCTGGACCGCGAGCAGGTCGAAGCCTTTGCCGACGAGGAAGATGAGTTGGAAACCGCCGGCATTCTCACCTCCTCTGACGATGATGAGGTGGTGGCCGAAGAGACCGTGGTCGTGATCACCGCAACGCCGGCGCCGAAGCCCGCCAAGAAGGCCCCGGCCAAGAAAGCTCCGGCCAAGAAGGCGGCCAAGAAAGCGCCCGCCAAAAAGGCTGCGAAAAAGGCTGCAAAAAAGGCTCCGGCGAAGAAAGCCGCCAAGAAGGCTGCAAAGAAAACCCCGGCCAAGAAGGCTGCAAAAAAGGCAGCCAAGAAGAAGGCTCCGGCCAAGAAGGCCGCCAAAAAGGTCGCCAAGAAGGTAGCGAAGAAGAAAGCTCCGGCCAAGAAGGCGGCCAAGAAAGTCACCAAAAAGGCTGCCAAGAAAGCCGCCAAAAAGGCTGCCAAGAAGGCCGCGAAGAAGAAGTCGAAGAAGTAGCCTCGGCGCCTCTGTCGCAATGCCAGGAGCGCGTGACGCGGCTCGATCCGTCCCGTGCGGGTCCGGCGGTTTGCTGCAACGCGGCTCGTGAAAATCAAAAGGCCCGGTTCCTCACCGGGCCTTTTCTTATGCGCGGCCCGCGAGACTCTACGGCAACGCCGCCAGCACGTCAGAGGCGGCGTTGGCCGGTGTCACCTTCACCCACTCCTTGGCGATTTTGCCCTGGGGATCGATGAGGAAGGTGTTGCGATTGGCGATCGTCATGGGGCCAAACGCGCCCAGAGACCCATACGCGCTCACTACCTTGTGGTCGGGGTCCGCAAGCAGATGGAAGGTCAGGCTATCCTTGGTGCAAAACTGCTTGTGGCTGTCGACGGTGTCCACGCTCACGCCCAAAATCACGGCATTCTTGGCGTCGAACTGGGGCAGCGCATCCTGGAACTTATGCGCCTCGATGGTGCAGCCGGTGGTCATGTCCTTGGGGTAGAAGTAAAGCACCACCCACTTGCCCCGGTATTGATCGAGCGAGACGGGCGTGCCGTCCTGCGAGGGCAGGGTGAAGGTGGGCGCTTCCTGGCCCACGGCAGGCATTTCCTGAGCAGCCGCGCGGGTGGCGAAGAAGGGAATCGCCGCCAAGACGGCGATGGATAGTCCGATGACAACAAGCTTATTCACGTGAATCCTCCTGGGTTGAGGTGTCAGGTTTCAGGGGCCAGGAAAACGGTGGGCTCCGGGGAATCTCTTGCTAAAACCTGAAACCTGAGCCCTGACATCTGTATATCACCGCCGCGTGGCCACAATTGTCACGCCAGCGTCATTCGCTCGCTTGAGCATTGCTTCGCGGTCGAACAGCAAGGTTTTTCCGGCTTCGATGGACAGACAGGTCGCTCCGGCGCGGAGCATGGTTTCCAAGGTCGGCAGCCCGATTACGGGTACATCGAAACGCATGTCCTGGTTGGGCTTAGCAACTTTGACGACGGTCAGGCGGCGCTCAAGGGTCGAAGCATCTGCTTCGAGGGTCGCCATCAGCCGCCCCGCCCGCTCGATCGAGGCGTCCGTGCCCTCCATGGCCTCCACGGCCACGCAGGCTTGTGCCGCCACCACGACCGTTTGCCCGATGTCGAACGCGGCCAGCGCCCCGGCCACGCCCAATCCGTATTCGATATTTTTGCGCTCGTCTTCATCCGGCGCGCGCTCGGTCAGCACGCCCCCTTCGGCGAGCAGTGGCTCCAGAAACTGGGTCGAGCTGATCAATTCAATGCCTTCATCGCCGAGCACTTTGGCTACCGCGCCTAGCAGCGCGTCCGTCGAGCGCGTCCTCAGGTTCAGCAGCAGCTTGGCAAGGCGCCAATCAGGCCGAATGCTGCTAAAAATCTGTTTGTGCTTCACCTGACCCGCCATCACAGCCTTCTCGACCCCCTCCTTTTTGAAGGTTTCGATCAGCCGCGAAAGCTCGCCCAGCGAAAGCCAGTACACGGTCACACCTGGGTCGGTTTCGGCGCGCCGGTCAATCTCCGGGTCGGTCTCTTCCTTGATGGCCGCGACCACAACCGTCAACCCCTCCGCCCGCGCCGCATCGAGCAGCAGGAAAGGAAAGCGGCCATTGCCGGCAATGAGGCCGAGCTTCATAGCAATCGTCTCCGCAACGGGAATCGCTCCCTCTTCCTTCACAGGACCAAGTCCAAAGGGTAAAAGCGCGCGAGCGCCTACTTGATCACTCCGCGCTCACTGCGCTCGATGAACCGCACCAGCGCAGCCACGTCTTCGCCGGCGACATCTTCGCCAATCAGCGCGCGCATTTTTTCGACGGCCTGCGTAGTATTCAGTTTGGCGGCTAGCAGGTACCGGTAAGCCTTTTGCAGTCGCTGCAAACGTTCCGGCGAAAAGCCCTTCCGCTCCAGGCCGACTTTGTTGATCCCGAAGGCCCGGTTCTCGCGCCGCGAAGAGGTGAGCGAAAACGGCAGGACATCTTGAGTAACTATAGTTCCCCCGCCAACGAACGCATGCGCGCCCACAACGCAATGCTGATGCACCGGGCAAAACGCGCCCAGTGTCACATCGTCCTCAATGGTTACGTGACCGGCCAGAGTGGCGGAGTTCGCCAGAATGCAGCGGCTGCCCACGTGGCTGTCGTGGCCCACGTGCGCGTAGGCCATCAGCAGGTTGCCGGATCCCAGGCTGGTCACGCCGCCGCCGCCCACTGTCCCGCGGCTGATGGTGACGCATTCGCGAATGGTATTGTCGTCGCCGATCACGGTTTCAGTGGGTTCGCCCTTGTATTTCAAATCCTGCGGCGCCACGCCGATGGAGCAAAACGGATAAAACGTGTTGCGCGCCCCGATGCGCGTGCGGCCGTCGATGACAACGTGCGAGATGAGATTGCACTCCTCGCCCAGTTCCACCTCCGGCCCAATGGTGCAATAGGGTCCAACCGTGCAGGATGCCGGGATCCGCGCGCCTTCTGCGATCACCGCGCTGGGATGGATGCTCACACGGTCTCCGATGCGGTGGCTGCCGCGGAAGAATCTGCCGCCTTTTTTCCCTGCGCCCGCGGCACGATCATGCAGGTTAGCTCTGCCTCGCAGGCCAGCTTGCCGTCCACGAATGCCTTGCCCGCCATCTTGCCGGCGCGCGGGCGGAAGCTCACCACGTCCACTTCGATTCGGAGCTGATCGCCCGGCGTCACCGAGCGGCGGAATTTGGCTCCGTCGATGCCTGTGAAAACCGCCAGCTTCGAGTGCCGATCCTCCATCTCCGACAGCAACAACACCGCGCCGGCTTGCGCCATCGCCTCAACGATCAGTACGCCGGGCATAAGCGGCGCGCCGGGAAAGTGGCCCTGGAAAAACAACTCATTCATGGTCACGTTCTTGATCGCGACGATGCGCTTCTGGGGCTCGAACTCCAGCACGCGGTCGATCAGGAGAAAGGGGTAGCGGTGGGGCAGGAAATCCATGATTTCCTGGATGTTCAACGTCATTCTGCGGCTCCTAGGGAACGGTTCTTTTGGCTGTTTAGTGCTCGTTGGGATTATAAATAAGCGCGCGCATCATTTTCCGGGAGCGGTGGCCCTACGCGTTCATCTGACGCGTGCGTCGACCGCGTTCACTTTTCGTTGCCTGTCTGGTCAATTGGGCTATAGTATCGCTAGCTGTCTCCCGTTCCCCACAATCGACTGGACAGACTCATGGCGCACGACGTCTTCATCAGCCATTCCGCGAAGGACAAGGCCACCGCTGACGCGGTCTGCGCCATGCTGGAGTCGAACGGCATCCGGTGCTGGATCGCTCCGCGTGACGTGCTTGCCAGCAGGGAATATGGCGAGGCCATTATCGACGCCATCGAAGAATGCCGGATCATGGTGCTGGTTTTTACGGCCAACGCCAATGCCTCGCCGCAGATTCGCAGGGAGATCGAACGGGCAGTCAATCATGGTGTCGCCATTCTGCCGTTGCGCATGGAGGACGTGCTTCCCGGCAAGTCTCTCGAGTACTTCATTGGCAACGTGCACTGGCTCGATGCCCTGACGCCGCCATTTGAGGCTCATCTCAAGAATCTCGCCGGAACGATCAAGATCGTGCTGGCGCGCACGGAACAGGGCGCATCGCCAACGCTGCCGCAAGAAGAACGAATGCCGGCGAGCCGCATTGCCGGCACTGCGGGAAGATTTCCCGAAGCCGCAGACGTGCGCGAAAAGGCGCTGGACCCACGACGTCACTGGAGCACACAATCATGGACATGGGCTGCGGGGACCGTTTCGGCCTTCCTGTTGGTTGCGGTGTTTATTGGTATGCATTTCACTTCGCACCAGGCCTCGCCAGCTCCGTCTCCACTCGGCACGGCTCCGGTGCAAGGTATTCCTGGCACCGCCCAGCCAATCGGTCCTGGCGGGGCAGCGCCGCCGCCTTCTCCTCGGGCCGCCCCGAACAATGCGGCCTCGCTGCGAGATACGATGAGCGCCATCCAAAAAGAGCTGAGCAGCATCGGCACTTTGAGCTATACCGTCTATATCCAGGACAAGACCGGTGGCGGCGCCTCCCAGAAGGCCTTCGTCAAGCAATTCACTAACGTGGTCGCTGACTCGGCACAATGTCGCGTCTCTTACCACTTCAGGGTGTTGCAGGCCGGCGCGGTCACGAAAGACAAAGATGCCTGGTTTGTTCTGCCCGCCGTGACGAGCATCGTTCTCGAGCCGGAAAGCCAGTTATTAACGCAGGAGAACGCATCACAAGGCCATACCAACGTCGCCACCTCAACCGCTCCGCCTGTGACGGCGCTCATCGTACGGCGGGCCTCCGTTTACAACGCGTTCCCCTTCACCGATATCGGTTCCGCGAATCGCTTCGCCAGCAATGTGAAGGAGGCCGTCAAACTCTGCGGCGGTCACCTCGCGAACTGACTGCCGCTACCGCTTCACCTTGCGCGCCTCGGCATCGGGATCCCAGAAATCAGCGGGCAGATTCTGGTTATAGATCACGTGCGTCACGTAGAACTGGCGAACGGTGTCGCCATTCTTGAGCCGCGTGACGGTGAACGGGGTAGGGAAGCCGTCCATGACGTGATAGTCGTCGTACTCCTCGGTGTCGGTGTTCTTGTCGTGGTACACCGGATCGCGCCACTGGAATGTGCGCGCGAGAGGCAGATGGGTCTGCTCGTCCATGAGGATGGTGATGGCCTCGTTCTCGGGCGAAATCAGCGTCACCTGTTCCGCCAGATGGCGCTCGACCATGTGCTCGCCCTCGTAGAGAAGGATCGTGTTCGGATCCTTGAGCCATACCTTTACCGCCATCTCGATGGAGTGGTCGCGACGCCGCAGAAAGTCGTCCACAATGTCCTTGTCCTGCGGCTTCTTGCCGCGATAGGTCACTTCCCAGCCCTGCCGGCCCACGAAAAACTCCACCACGTCGCGGTGCTTGGTCACTTCAATGCGGTCATGATCGGGCCACTCGTGAAATTCGAAGAGATCCTCAGTTCCCAGGTCGGGATTGCCCTGGAAAAACGCGGCAACGTGCCCCTGCTGCATCTCATTCTTCATGTCGAGCCACGCCTGCCCGCCCAGCGCCTTCACCATGGCGTCCAGCTTCTCCCGCGCCTGCTGCGCGTTCTTCTGCGCCGCTTCGTCAGTCGCTTGCGTCTGCGCCCGCATCGCATGCGGCGCCATCAGCGCCATGGCCGCGAGCGCGATCGTTGCCAGTTTTCCGATTCTCATCGTCCCCCTCGAAACAGTGATCAGTGGTGAGTGATCAGAAAAACTCCCGCTAGTCCGGCATCTGTGCTGACCACTGAACACTGATCACTGCTGTTCACCCCACCAGCACCGCTCCGCCGTTCACGTTCAGCACCTCGCCCGAGATAAATCCGGCCAGTGGCGTGCAAAGAAAAACAATCGGGCCCGCAATCTCCCGCGGGCTTGCCACGCGTCCCAGGGGAATCGCCGCGGCAATCTTCTCGCCCGCCGCCGGATCGGCAAGCGTGGATTTCGACATGTCCGTGGCCACCCATCCCGGCGCGACGCAATTCACCATAATCCCCTGGGGCGCCAACTCAGTCGAGAGGCTCTTGGTAAGACTGATCAGCGCGCCTTTCGTCACGGCATAGTCGGCATGGTATGCCTCGCCGCGCTGCCCCGCGGTGGAGCTGACCAGCACAATGTGACCTCTGACTCCGCTCTTGTCCAAGGGGCTGCTGCACGCAATGCCCACCGCTGCCTGCACCAGCCCGAAGACCGCGTCCAGATTCACCGCCAGCGTGTGCCGCCACTGCGCTTCGTCCATTTGTGCAATGAGCACGTCCTCTGCTTCCCACACGCCGTGGTTGGCCACCAGAATATCCAGCCGGCCCATCGCCGCCACGGCGCTCTCGACGAGCTTCCGCCCATCGCCCGGCGAACTCAGCTCCTGTTCAATTGCCACGCACAACGGATCACCTGCCGGGCCGACCCCGCCGCACTCGGCCACCAACGCCTCGGCTTGCGTCCGCGCCTTCCGGTAGCTGAAGGCCACGCGGGCCCCGGCCGCGCGCAACAGGCGCACAGTCTCCGCGCCAATACCCCGCGACCCGCCGGTCACCAGCGCAACTTTTCCGTCAAGATTCAGCGCGAACGCCATAGGGTCACGCTAATGCATTCTCAGAGGAGATGTCGAGGCGTCTCGCAGCCTCAAACCGCGCGCAGTACGCGTGCCGGCAGCAGGATGATGGATTTCACCAATTCCAGCACTCCGCCCACGGCGATGCCGACCACGCGGAACGGCAACAGAACCAGCCAAACAAACGGATAGAGCACAAGGGCCAGCAGCGCCAGCGGCCAGCACAAGATAAGAAGAATGCAAAACAGAAGAAATTTGACCATCGCCTCATCGCCTCGCGAAAAAATGCCTGCATGAGAGCAGTTGATATCTTCTACGAAAACCCGTGCGGCAAAGTTCAATTCGTCATTCCAGGGCTCAGCGGCGCTTTGCATTTTCCCTGGCCGCTACCGTTTTCTTGCGCTCGCGAATCGCCTTCGCGCGCTCTTTTTCAGGCAGGGCCATCACGGCCTTCGTCTTCCTGGGGAGCTTGTCGTAAATCAGTGCGTGCGCCCGGCGCAACTCGTCTTCAATCTCCCGCGGCCGCAACACATCCCAGCGCTCCACGGCCACCCTATATGCGCGCGCCAGGTGCGGCGACGGAAGAATCCCCTCGCGCTCCAGCAGTTCGTGAAACCGCTCTGCCCCGCAATGGAACCACAACACGCCGGTCCCCGTGCCGTCGAGGTCGGTCATGGCAAACATCTTTCCGCCAATGTCGCGATCACCCGCCCAATACACCAGGTGGTGGCCCCAATTTAGCGTCTCCGCAGCGTGCGGCAGCTTGAGACAGATCTCGCGAATCCGCTCATTGTCCATGCAGCAGAGTGTAACTTCGCAGCGGGAGACTGAGACGAATTGAATGGGCGTTAGTCAGTTTTGTATTGAAACGGTGGTGTAATTACCCATCCTTTTCTGCAAAGTGCGCGGAAAAGGATGGGGCGCGGACGCAATATTTAGTTACCGAATAAATAATTTAGTTCGAACTCTAAACAAACCCGAGATTGTTGGTGCTGAAGTTTCCAATGGACGGCAACACCGCAGGCAGTTCCCCCACGCTAACGCCGAACCACTGCGCAAGGGTGGCCGCATACTGCGAGCTGGCCGTGGTTGGAACCCAGCGGCCGTTGGCGTCTGAATCATCCGGGCCGCCCAGCGCCAAAGTCGGATAGGTGCCATAGATTTGTCCGCCCTTTACCGCGCCGCCGATCACGATATGGTGCGAACCCCACGCATGATCGCTGCCGTTGTTTGAGTTCGGCTGGAAGGTGCGGCTGAAGTCGGACATGGTAAACGTGGTTACTTCGCTCTGCACGTTCAACTCCACTGTGGCGTTATAAAAAGCCGCGAGAGCCGGAGAAATCTCTGCCAGCAACGTGCTTTGCAGCCCCAGCTGGTCAGCGTGCGTGTCGAAGTTGCCGATGCCGGCAAAGAAGATCTGGCGCTGCACGTTAAGTGCGGAGCGGACCTGAATGATCTGGGCAATCTGCTGGAGCTGCGCGCCCAGCCCGTTGTTCGCCGGGAACACCGTTTTCAGCGGAGTAATGGATTGCACCGCGTCAGCAAGCGTCTTGGCATAAGCGTAGGCATTGGTAGTGATGGAGTCGTCGGCCTGCACCAGAGAGATGCCGCCGTCCAGGGTCAGCAACGCCTGCGCGGTAAGCTGGCGCGCCGTGCATTCCGAGCCTTCCGAGCAACTGGCTTCGCCCAGGTTGCCTGGCGACACGGAAACAGGCGTGGTGGAAATGCCGTTGCAGAATAACGTGTCCCCGGCCACTGAAGTAATCATGGGGATGGAAGCGCCCGAGTTATAGCTGGCTCCCAGCACATCAGCCATGCGGCCGGCCCAGCCAGTGGGAGTGGCCGCGCTTTGTGCTGCATTCTGCCACTCCAGTTGCTGGTCGGGATGCGAAAACAAGTTTGTGGGAGCGGTTTGTCCGGCCTGGTATTGCGCACGCGTGAGTGGTTGCACCAGAGTGCCTACGTTGGCCACGAAAGCCGCATTCCCGCTATTGAAGAGCGTTTGAATGTCGGGCAGGCTCGGGTGCAACGCGAAGTTGGGCGCGGGGGTAAGGGGCAATAGCGAACTCTGCGCCAGCGCCAGATCGCCGCGCAAAGAGGAGTACTGTCCATACCCGGTGGTATCGAAGGGAATCAGCGTGTTGTTGGCATCGTTGCCGCCGAACAGAAACACGCACACCAGCGCCTTGTAGCCGCCCGAACTCTGTGCAAGAGCGTTGAGCGCTCCAAACGGGCGCAGGCCCAGAACATTGCCGGCCGCGGCAAGGCTCGCGCAACTGATGAAGGTTCTCCGGTTTGCCCGCATGGCGTCTCTCCTCGAGGAATCGGACCCGCTCCGGCCTCTGTTCCTAGTGCATGACTTTGTATTGCGACGATGTGATTACCAGGTAAGTGGCTATGCGTACCTGCTGCGCCGTTCCCAGGCCATCGATAGTGTTCAAGATCTCGCTGCGCATGTCGCTCGGCATCTGCCCGTGCATGAAGATCGTGCCCAGCATATCCACCATTTGGCCGGGGCTCGCGGCCGCAAGCTGTCCCAACGGGCTTGTGGCGCTCAAGTCGATGTTGAAGCTGGTGATTTTGTTGTTCACCAGGTTATTGGCAAGCGAAAGGCGCAGAATCGCCGTTGCGGAGTTTTCCAAATCGAACTCCGGCGCATTCAGCGTTGTCCCCGGAATTACGTAGCTCGGTGGGAAGAAGTTGAAGACGGCCCCCGAGCGATATGGGCGCTCGCTCAGGTTGTTGGAGTAATTCGACAGCGAAAAATACGAACTGTTCGCATCGGTATTGGTAAATCCCACGGCGCGCAAGAAGTTCGCTATCCACAGCATCGGTTCGCGCAGATGCCCGCCGTCGTAGGTTGGGTCGGTATCCCCCGCGCGCGCTTCCTGGTCTTCCAGAATGGCGCGAATGACCGCCTGCATGTCGCCGCGCACGCCGTTGCCATTGTTGGCGAATACCGCTGAGATGCGCGCCACGTAAGCGGGACTTGGGGTGCTTGTGACCAGGTGCTGGATGAGCTGCTTGCACACAAACGGTCCCACGTTGGAATGGTCGAAGATGTTTGTCAGCGCGCCCTGCAGGTCTTCCTCTGCGGTCTGTCCCGCGGGCAACACTGTGCCATTCAGGAGCGTCTTCGCGGTTGCGTCGTGCTCGGTCTCAACGGCCACCATCGGCGCCAGGTAATTCGCCGTGTTGTTGGGAAACTTAGTGGGTACGCCGCCGCTGGCTGTGGCGTAAGTCCAGCCGGTGTAAGCAGCGGCGAACTCCTGCACTTGATTCTGCGTGTACGTAGGGATCGGATTCCCGCTGCCGTCCAGTTGCAGCGTGCCATCGTCATTGAGCATGTCCAGTCCGATGGTGAACAACTGCATCAGCTCGCGTGCATAGTTCTCGTTAGGGATTTCGCCAGCCGGCGCTTTGGCGCTGTTCAGCATGTTGAGGTACGCGCCCATTCCCGGCGACACCGATACGTCGTGCATGATGGTGTAGAAATTCGTAAATGCATCCTGCGCCAACGTGTTGTGGTAGTAGGTAATGGTCGTGGCATTGTCCGTATCGCTCGAGATCACGAAGATTTCACTCAGCGCGAAGGCCACCCGCTGCCGCAATTGGTCGGGCCCCGTGAGCACCGTTTGCCACCACTCTGACTCTTCGCAGTCGGTGGGCGTATTTGCAGCCAGACACAGCGCCGGCAAGGGCGTAGGGATGCTCGCAAGCGGCGTGTCAGGTGTGCTGAACTGCTGCGTGATCCAGGCATCTACGCCCGTTGACTGCACCTGCCGGATGGTGGCCAGCGACGGCCCGAACGTGGCCTGATCGAGCAGTCGCGCCGCCGTGGCCACCGTCGTCACATAAACGGCTGCATTCACAGCGTTCGAAGCCGCCGCGCCGGGGCTCGGATTCATTACGTTGACGCTCAGCGCCGTGGCGCCGCTGGGAATGGTGACGGTGGCCTCCAGTTCGGTCGAAGACACGAACGTCGTCGCCACACTGGATCCACTCGCCTGAATCTGGGCGCCATTCACAAAGCTGGCGCCGTCCACCTCGAGTGTGTAACTGGTTCCGGAGACCGGTGATGCCTCGGCCGCCGCGACCGAGGGGATGGGATTAAGAATGCTCACCGGCGCCGTGCCAGAAACCGACGGCGATGCCACGCTCAC
Source organism: uncultured Acidobacteriota bacterium (assembly GCA_963786565.1). Lineage (GTDB taxonomy): Bacteria > Acidobacteriota > Terriglobia > Terriglobales > Acidobacteriaceae > Telmatobacter. The sequence goes on from CAWAZR010000004.1 coordinate 609,299, forward strand.
GGCCGTTACATTCACAGTGTTGGTTGCCGGGATAGTCGACGGAGGCGTGTACAAGCCCGCGGAGTTGATTGTGCCCACAGTGCTGTTGCCGCCCGCAATGCCATTGACCTGCCAATTCACTGATGTATTCGCAAGATTGCTGACCGTAGCGGTAAAGCTGTCTGTGCTTCCCAACCGTACCTGGCCGGCGCCTGAAACGGTGATTGAGGGTTGCTGCTGTTGTGGCGGCGTGGAGTTTCCACTTCCACCGATCGAGGAGCCGCAGCCATTGATGAGGACGGTGACGCCGAGGGCGAGCGCAAGAGCGCAGCAAAGGCCGCGGAACCGCTTGTTCACGGGGGACCTCCTTACCGCGGGAAAGAGATCCCGCGGGCAGGACAGGGGCATCTCTGTGTTAACCATGCGCCGGGAGTAAAGTTGCGCTGATATGGGAAATTATTTCAGGCCCTGCGTCGCCCGGCGACGCTCATTGTCCGTGCAGCAAACGGTCGAAGCCCGGTCCCTGAAACTTCGCTTCGAACGCGCTGAAGCGCCGCTCCAGCTCCCACTGGGCCGCGGCCTTCTCACTGCCGCGGAGGAAATCGTCGCAGGTCGCAGGAGTCCTTCCGTCGAATTCGGTCCTGCATGCGCCCACCATCATTCGAAAATCGTCCGGCTTGACCCACAGGCTCGCGCCGGGCAGAAAGCTATGTTCCATCCCCGTCCGCGCCAGTTGCTTCAGGTCCCTGTAAGTCAGTCCGTAGTCGATCGCCGCGCGCACATATTCATGCGTCAGGTCGATGCGGCTCACGCCCTCGTCGTCGGTCGAGAGCGCCACCGGCACATGCACCGCGTGATACACCGGGAACGGATGCGCGTCTCCCGTCACGCCCAATATCGCCTCATTCGAGCTCAGGTTGATTTCGACCATCACGTGCCGGTCGACCATCTCCGTCAGCAGATCCCGCGCCCGGTCCTCGTACATCACGTCCACGCCGTGGCCGATCCGCTCCGCATGGGCCAGTTCCACGGCCTGGCGAATGTGGAAGCGTAATCCCTCCGCCGGCACAAGCCCCGGCGCCAGCTCGCCCGCGTGCAGGGAAATGTGCACGTTGGGATACAGCGAATGCAGGAAGCCGATCATCTTCATCTGCATGGTGTAGTCGCGCATGGCCACGTAGTCGTCTTCCGGCCGCACAAAATTGATGCCGACCCACGTGTCGTCCTTCGCGTCGATCGAGGCTTCGGCGGTCTCGAACCCCAACAGCGTTTGCGCGAAAACCTGCTCGGGCGAAAAGTCGCGCAGCACCTGCCAAATGTAGCGAACCTCCACCTGGCAAGCTGGCGCGGCCTGCGGCGCCGCGGCCCCCTGACTGGCGCCGCAGTGCTCCAATTGTTTGCGCTCGGCTTCGGCGGCGCGCACTTCTTCGCGGTCGGCGGCAACCTCGTCGCGCAATCCCTTGTCCAGCAATTGCTGCCGGAACTGCGCGAACGCCTGCGGGTCGGCCTCGGCCAATTGTGGATTCCAGCCGATGGCCTGTGCGATTTGCGTGGCATGGCTGAAGGGCGGCGTCACCATCAGCTCAAGATACTGCTGGTTCTGTGCCGCAGCGCGGCTCGCCACCTCGTCGACCCACTCGCCGTTGTGATCCTTGAGTCCGCCGGTGCGGTCGAAAACGGCAAAGAACTGGTCGTGTTCGCTCCATCGATCTGTAGGCACAAAGCTGCGAATCGAAAGCGAATCGATCAGCTTGTCATAGAGCAACTGGGTCTTCCTGTCGATGTTGCCCGAGAAAGTTTTTGCCGGAATCAGTTTGCCGGTGCAGGGCGGCTTGGCGAGCGAAAGAGCCACCGGATCCACGCACGCTCCGTCCTCGCCCGCATCCCGGATCAAGGTCTCGGCGTACACCGCGCCGGAAAGATGCACGTGCAGGTCGGCGCCCTTCGGAAAATCTTCCAGGAATGCGCGCAGCGCCTCCGGTCCCTGGTGCAGATTGGCTTCGTAGATCAGCGCAGTCCGTGCTTCGGCCTTGGTAAACGTGCCCTGACTGTTGGGCCTCGGCCCGCACCCGGCCAGCGCCGCCAGCACAACCCCTGCTCCCCCGATAAGGCAGAAAAATCCAATCCGGCTTCGCATAATTGCCTTCCAGTGTAGTCCGGCGCGCAGGGGTTTGGCCTCTCACATTCTGATTGGTATACTGGGTCTGGTTGTTTTGAGTGCACGGCAAGGGTAATATCCCACCTCACCCGGAAATGCCTGACCGGCAGCACCGGAATCCGCGCAGTTTCATGCAACTTTTTGTCGCGACTGAGGCCAGATAGCTCAGTGGTAGAGCGCGGCCCTGAAAAGGCCGGCGTCGGCGGTTCAATCCCGTCTCTGGCCACCACTCCACTGAATCCTGCAAATCTTAAAGCCGCGCTCGCGCCATTGAGCGAAGCGAAGCGGTATTGCCCGCGGCCCTCCGAAAGGCCGGCGTCGGCGGTTCAATCCCGTCTCTGGCCACCACTTTACTGAATCCTGCAAATCTTAAAGCCACGCTTGTGACGCTGCCCCCAGCGAAGTGGTATTGCCCACGAGCCCAGTGAGCGGTGCGGCTTGGACGAGGAATTCTATCCGCCTGAACACGCTGTGGGTGGGCGAAGCCGATACGCAATCACCTTGGGACTGTCGTACCCGCCAGGCAGGGAAGTCACCTGGAATAGCGCCTCGAAGGGAGCCACGCTGGTTCCTGGCTTGTGCCCCATGCTCTGTAACAGCATCTCGAGCCGCTGCGGATCGGTCACCATGTCACCGGCCGCCTGGGTGGCCTGCGCATTCAAACCTTCCACCAGCACGGTCAGGCCTTGATCGCCGCAGCCTTTCAACAGCGCGACGACTCCGTAGCTGAAGTAGGTTTTTTCCTCGGTCCGCTGCGTATCGTACATGTCCGGGATGCCGTAGGTGGCATCTTCGTGCCCTTGGGGCGTGCGGTTGCGGAACATGGGCGCGCCCGAATGGGGATCCTGATCCAATATGAAGTTCAGATTCGGTTCATACACCGAGACCCACGGATTCGAGCGATGACTGCCGATCAGAACCACGTTGCCCTGATGGAAGAATGCGGCCTCGGCATCGCGGGCGAACATGGGGTTTTCCTGGCCCCCGAATTGCTCGGCAATGGTGGCCAGATGCACTGAAAGCGCCATGTCGGCGGGGCTGGTCACGCGCCGCATGACGACGTTGAAGAGCTTGTTCCCCTTCTCGTCGTAATATTTGCGATTCAGATAGTCGCCCAGATCCAGAGTTTTGCCGTTCAGATCCTGCCACAGGGCAAAACTGGTGTCGGCATACACCACCTTTAACTCTTCGTTGGGCTTCGCGAAAAACTGCTCCCAAAAATCGGCAACCGCGCCGGCTGGACGGGCAGAGCTGAATGGGGTCTTATTCTGGAGCACGTAGCGAGTGGCTGCGACAGAAGCGGCGATGGCCACCACAAGCACGGCTGCGAAGGCCAGCCAATGCCGAAACGCCGGCTTCCGGACGATTTCGACCTCCGCGTGGACTTCTTCTTCCAGCGCACTCGGCTGAGCTTCCTCTTCTGCCGGCGGCTTCAGCTTGGCTTCTGGCAGATGGGCGGACTTGCGGGGCATGAACTCCGGCGCGTATGCGCCTCGCGGCATGGTAATCACCACCGCTTCGTTGGCGCCCTCTGAGGTAAAGTACTTCTCCAGCCGGCCCCGCAACTCGTGGGCGCGCACGCGGACAATATTGTCATCGGCGGGGTTGTAATTTGGCTTGCGCCCCAGCACCTCGGCACCGATCGACTGCTCTTTCAGCTCATCGCCGCGGCCAGAAATCACGCGTTCTGTAATGTAGAGGAGAAATGCGCGCAACGCCGGCGAACGGCGAAACAATTCGCTGTTTACCACGCGCTGCACAAGCTCGCGCTTCTGCTCCGGCGATAGAGCGTTCTGGTTTTCCTGCCGTTGCAGTACCGGAGATGACGTTGTTTCCTGCACGAGGAGCCATTTTACGGTAAAGCTTAACCTTCTGCAACGTACGATAAGGAACTGGTACCTGAAATCCGCAATCCCACCTTTGGCCTCTCAAGTAGATTCCATTTTTGGTAGGGCCGATCGAGGTTCGTGGCCTTAACGCCACGCCGCTCCGAACCCCTGGGCTCCCTTGATTTGCACGCGATCCAAGGCCAGCTCTCTGTCGCCCCAAAGGCGCCAAACTCCATGTTTTTCTGGCGGATATGCTCCTGCGGAGGGTGGCCTTGGCTACCGGAACCACGACGCGTTGCCCCGCTTCGAGCGCGCGGCCTGATGCGAGCCGGGCCGTCACAATCCCCGAATACCGTCCCTGGGTGGAAAGCAAATGGCGCTCGCCGTGCGGCCTCCATCCCGCTTCCTGAACTTCAGAGAGCGGTCTCTCAAACTCCTTACAACGCTTCACAAAACGGCCGAACAATCCTAATCGATTATTTTACCGTTACTTCACTTCACAAGGTTTGGTCGAGCGGAGGAGTCTTGTGGGCGGACAATGAACAGTCAATTCAGAGTGATTCTCTATTCCCCAGGCACAGATGACGCGCCGCGCGCCCAGCTGTGGACTGCGTCCATTGTCGGTGTTTGTCTCGGCACGGGAGATCGCGCTTCGACAATCTCGCAAATCAACCGAGCAATTCGTCGTTTCTCGTTCAAAAGGGAACAGCCGGTCGGGACGGAATAAGGTACGCTACCGGGCAATATGAACCATGCTTTAAGGAGGCATGTGCAATGAAACAAAAGGAATGGGCAATTCCGCAGAGTTTTCTGGTAATGGCCTGTGCGGTACTCATGTTGCTATTCAGCGCCCAGGTCTTTGCCCAGGCGGGCATCGATGTGGGCAGCGTGACCGGCACTGTCAAGGATCAGAATGGCGCCCTGGTGCAGAAGGCCCAGTGCACGCTGACCAACGTGGATACAGGCACTTCACAAAAAGCCATCTCCACTTCAGTCGGCGCTTACGTGTTCACAAACGTTTCGGTTGGTAACTACAGCCTGAAAGTTGGTGCGCCTGGATTCGAAGAGGCTGTAATCAACGGCATCGTGGTCCATCTGGGCGCGGTAGTGACGGAAGACGTCGCGCTGCATGTAGGCGCCGCGAATGTGTCGGTTACCGTTACCTCGGCCGCGCCGCTGCTTCAGGCGCAGGATGCCACGCTGGGCACAACCATTGACAGCACGGCGGCGACCGAACTGCCGATCTTTGGCGGCAGCGGCGGACGCAGTTTCATGGTTCTTATTACAACCGTTCCTGGCGTTCAGTTCACGGGGAACAATTCAAGTGCAGGGACATTCCTCGTCAACGGCGTGCAAAGCGGCGCGGTTGATGTTCGCGTAAACGGCGCAGATGATAACGCCGAGGTCTTCGGCGGAATCACCATCCCGCCCATCCCTGACGCTATCCAGGAGATGAAAGTAGAGACAGGCAACGACAGCGCCGAGATGGGACACTCATACGGCACAGTCGTCAACGTTGTCACCAAGTCCGGAACCAATAAATTGGTGGGTTCGGTCTGGGAATACAACGAAAACGACATGTTTAATGCCAACGACTACTTCAACAAGCGGAACCAGATCTCGGCCAGCCATCCCAATCGGCCTGGAAGGCTCAAGTCGAACTCCTTCGGCGGCATCATCAGTGGTCCAGTAGTCATTCCGCATATCTATGACGGCCACAACAAGACCTTTTTTACGTTCGACATGCAGGACACCGATTACACGGCCCAGGCCGCCTACACCGGTACGGTTCCAACGGCCACCATGCAGAGCAGCGGATTTACTAACCTGGTGGACACTCTTAACCTGAGCACGACGAAGTACACTGACGGGCTTGGTCGCCAGTTCCAGGCGGGCACGGTCATGGACCCGGCCACGACGCGCACGGTTCTTTGCGGTGCAAACGATCCCGTCACCGGCATCAATTCGATCTCTGGCTGCGCATCCGGCGCATCCGGAATCATCACAGATCCCAGTGTCAACGGCGGCGCGAAGACCGCTGTCGTTCGCGATCCTTACTTCCAGGAACTGGGTCAGCCTGCGGGATGCCCCAGCATTACGGCAACGACGAACTGGGTTTCGACGGTGGCGGGCGGTCCAGTTGCCACTTCCTGCTTCAATCAACTTCCTTCAGGGCGTTTTGACTCGAACGCGGTCGCACTGCTCAAGCTGTTTCCGCAAATCTACAACAATGTCGGAATCAATACGACTACCGGATTGAATACCGGCGGAACCCATAGCTACGGCAGCAACTTCTACGAGCTCCTGACGAACCCGATCAGGACCAGGCAATACGAAGTCAGGCTTGACCATACCTTCAGCGACAAGGACACCGCATACCTTACGTGGGACAAATATAACCAGACCCAGCAGCAGGCTCCGCCATTTTCCGGCCCTCTCGAGGGCGGCGGCAGCGCACCCTTCTGGACGACCAACCCGACCTACATGGTTGTGGTAACAGAAACGCACGTCTTCAATCCGAGTTTGATTAACGAATACAGGATGTCGGACGAGCACAACTGGAACACCCGCATGGATGCCGGGAACATCGACAATACCTTCGGGACTCCCGCGCAATTTGGGATTCAAGGCATTCCGCAAACCAAGAACAACGGCGGATTGCCGATCTTCGCCATCGGTAGCAGCATGTCCGCCTTCGGCTCACGTACCAACGTTACCTGGCAGAAAGTGGGCGCGTGGCAGTTCTCTGACAACGTGACCAAGATCAAAGGCAAGAGCGAGTGGAAGTTCGGCGCCGAGTATTGGTGGACCTACGGCAACATCGCGCAACTGCCGAACTCAAGAGGCAGTTTCGGCTTCGGCCAGTATTCGAACGTTCCGGCCTCTGGCGATGGCGGTCCGAGCATGACGGATTTCCTCCTGACGGCGACCAAAAACGTGAATACCAATGCCACGCCTGGCGCCAACTTTGTGAGCACTGCCACTTCCCCGCTGGGCGGCATCAATAGCTACGCCGGCGACAACTGGAACAAGAGCGTCTATCACGCACCGTACATCGCCATCTATGCGTCAGACAGCATCAAGTTCACGCCTAACCTGACAGGGTATCTTGCAATCCGCGACGACTACTTCGGCCCCTACTACTCGGCCGGCGGCTCGGAAGGCGAAGGCAACTTCTGGATGGGCGGCAATGGCGACGTGGCCAGCGGCAGTGCTTATTACATGAACTCGGCCGGCTGCTCCACGACCACTTCTGCATACTTTAAAACTTTGCTGGCTTCCGACAACATCCCGATCATCTGCTCACCGACCAACGCGGTAAACAAAACGCCCAAGTTCAACTGGGCGCCGCGCATTGGGTTCGATTACCGCGTGCGGCCGAACCTGGTAGTGAAGGCGGGCATGGGCGTGGAATACGGCGCGTTCAACTCCGTCGGATACGGTGGCACGCTGGGCACCAACTATCCGTTCCGGGTGTCCGTCGCGAACGGCCCCTCCTACTCCTACAAGCCGCAGCAAGCCACTCCGGTCGGCAGCAGCACAGCGCAATCACTTTCCATGGAGAACACCTTCGCCGACATCGACATGACCAGTGCGACCAATGCATACCAGCCATTGGGCTCAGTGGTTCTGTACGGCAAGCCGTATAACTTCCACATACCTTACGAGGAAACACTCAGCTTCGCTGTGCAATACCAATTCACCGGTCATGACTCAGTCGAAGTGCGCTATGTGGGAGTCCTCGGCAAGCAGTTGGAAAGCGCCAACCCCTACCACAACGCAGCGCGGCAGGCTCTGCCCTCCAGCGTAGCGCTCGTCAACGTGCCGACCGTAGCTCAGCAGCAAACAGCAGGCTGCTATCCGCATTGCGTGGGCAACGATACAAGCGCCGACCCCATTTCCTCTCCGTCGATGCCTGACGGCACTTCAACCCTGCCTTTCCCGAATCTGGCCGCCAACGAGGGGCCGATCGAAAACACAGAACAGATCAGCAACTACGAATCGGGCCAGGTGGAATACATCCACCAGTTCGCCGGCGGTTTTAACATGGATGCGAACTACACCTATGCGGGCTGCTTGTCTGACGGACAAGGCGGCCAGCAAAACGAAGGCGGGCCTGCAAACGGACGAGCACCGTGGATAGTGGGCTTCGGCGGTTATCGAGCTGACTACGATCGTTGCCAAAACCTGGCGGCTCAGGTGTTCAAGCTTTCGGGCGAGTTCGGAATTCCTCTCGGCAAAGGCGCACGTTGGCTTTCCAATGCCAATGAGGTTGAAGATGCCATCGTCGGCGGTTGGAAGATTGATCCTATCTGGATTTCATCCAGCGGCTTCCTGGCCAACATCAGTTGCCAGGGATCGATTGGCGGCGTTCCCAACGCGGTGGGTCAGTTTACCGGCCCATACTTCAACGGCAGTTCGGCCTGGGCTTGCGACGCGCCGCTTGTGAAGGGCGTTAACAAGTACGGGCACGGCCCGAACGACCTGCCACGCACCAAGGTCACCGGCTGGTTTAACTCCGCGGCGTTTACTGGGCCAACCGAAGGCGTACAGACCATTGGTCAGCAAGACTTCACCCCCTGGGGTGCGAGAGGCGATCAGATCTATGGTCCTGGCTGGTACGACGTAGATCTGTCCATTCACAAGCAGTTCAAAATCGTTGGCTCCACGAAGCTTGAGATTCAGGCCCAGGCCGTCAACGCCTTCAACCACGTACACCTCAGCAATCCCGGAACCAGCAACTACACGCAGCCCCAGAACGAGACTCTGACCGGCGGCTGGGGCACCATCACTGGCGACAACTCCCTCAACAGTTCGGGCCGTATCTTCCAGTTCGTCGGGAAATATCTTCTTCTAAGAGCTCCCGGCTCGTCAATAAAACCCGCAACGCATAAACCATTGCGGCGGTGAAGATCGAAAAACGATCTTCACCGCCGCAACACAAGAACAAGTTGTCTAAAAAATAGCCAATTGGGCAGCAATAGGATCTATAGCCATGCGCGACAGGACGACGCAATCACAGCCTCTTCGCAGGCACGTGCGAGACGAGATTCAGCGCCGGATTTTGTCGGGTGAGAGTCTTCCCGGCGAGCGCCTGCCCCAGCAAAGTCTGGCTAGAAAGCTGGGCGTAGGCCAGGGAACCGTACGGGAATCGCTTCTGGAACTGGAATGGCTCGGCCTTGTCGATTCTGTCGATGGCCTGGGCGCTTTCGTCGGCAATCTGGACGCTTCGCGGCTGGTTGAGGCTTACGAGGTGCGCGAGTATCTCGAGGGCCTGGCCGCGCGTCGCGCCTGTGGGCACGTTTCGCAGTCCGACATCACTGCGCTTGAAGCCATGGCCGACCGTATTTGGAATTTATCGGAAGAAGGCAATGTGGAAGAGATGGGCGCCGTGGACCGGGCATTTCATCTCCAAATCGTGCATCTGTCCCGCAACAGCGTTCTCGTTCGTCTGGCGGAGGGATACAGGACGTTGGGCATGGCCGTCCGGGCCTCGCGCGACCCGCGCGTGGTCTATGACGAACATGTGCGCATCATTGGCGCCATCAGCAGGAATAAGTCGGACGATGCGGAACGGTTTGCCCGCCAGCATGTGCTCGAGGCTCGTCTCATCATTGAGCAGGAAGCGGCACAGAACGTGTTCATACCCAAGTGGGTGGTGAATACAAACGGCTGAGTGCCTGCAAGGCTGCTAGTCGTGGCTTGACCATGCGGCGAGCCACCCAAGCGCGGCATCAGGAGTTCGCGATGAACAGGGAAACAGGATTGCTGCTCGTTGCTGTCCGCGCGATGACAGGATTTGCGACGCCACGAGTTCGTCGCCGTGGTTAGGGAACAACGGGGCGATGGAAACGTTTAACTGCGCCGTCCAGCCGTGAATTATGCAATCGAGGAATTTGTGAAGCGGAGAGCGGAGTGCGAAACAGGAGACCGATCATGATGGGAAGAACGTGGGGTGTCGTCTGCTCCTGTTGCATTTTGGCCGGCGCGCTGTTGGCGCAGGCTCCGGTGACATTGAAAATCGACACGGCCTCAAGGCAGTTTCGCATTCCCGGCGATTTCGCCGGCCTCGGTTTTGAAACTAAAAGCGCGGTTGCCAACGCCTATGGTGTCCATGGCAATTTCTTCTCGCCGGCGAACACTCAGCTCATCACGCTGTTTCGCAATACCGGTATCCGCAACATTCGCGTAGGCGGCGGCACGGTGGATGGCTCCGGAACGGACGAGCATTGCGTCACGCCTACACCGTCCTTTGCTGACATCGATGATCTCTTCGCGTTCGCCCGCGCCGCCGGCGTCAATGTCATCTATTCGGTGCGCCTCCTGAACCTCGGCTCCTGCCCGAATCCTCATCTCGCCGAGGACGATGCCCGAATCGTCAGCTACATCTGGCAAAAATACCGAGCTCAACTCGACAGCTTCTCCATTGGCAACGAGCCCGACGTGCGCGGATTTCATTCGCGACCCGGTCATGTGGTCGATCCGGCCATCTACGAGTCCACGCCCGGCGTTGCCGGATCGGCCTATCCCTCCTACTTCTCACAATGGCAAAAGTTTGCCGCCGTTATTCGCAAGGCCGCCCCCGGCGCGAAGTTTTCCGGGCCCGACACCGCCGTCTCCGACACCAGCAGTTTCACTCCCGATCCCGAGCAGGGAGTTTCCTGGACCGTGCAGTTTGCCCGGGACTTGAAACCCTCCGGCATGCTCGCCACGGCGCTGCAGCATCATTACGTGTGGGGCCTGCCGGAGAATACTACTACGCAGGAAGCGATCGACGACATGCTGTCGAGCGCGTGGGACGACGATACCGCGATTGGCGCGCAACCCGCACACGACGGTGGCACCGCGGAGTTTCATTCGTATCCATATGTATATGCGCGCGTGCTGGCTCCGCTGGTCGCCATGGGCGTGCCCTATCGCATGACTGAGGCCAACGACTGCTTGCACGGCGTGCCCGGCGCGAGCAATGGATTTGCCTCCGCTCTCTGGGTTCTCGACTACATGCACTGGTGGGCTGCGCACCGCATGGCCGGAGTCAACTTCCACAACAACCCTTGGCTCCCGACCGACACCATCGTTCCCGATCCCAATCCCTGCACTTCCGCAGGCTGCGCAAACTACCGCGTCACGCCCAAGGCCTACGGCATTAAAGCCTTTTCTCTCGGCAGCGACGGCTATGTTGAGCCGGTCGCCATCGCCAATCCGCAGAAGATCAATCTCACGGCCTACGCCGTCGGAAGCTCGCGCGATCTCTTTGTCACCATCATCAACAAGACGCATTCCACGGCGCATGATGTCGAAGCTGCTTCAGTTGTTATTCAAGCCGCCGGCTTCGAGGGCGCACAAGTCGACTCCATGGTGCTCACCGATGGCGAGCCCGGCAATGCCGCACTTTCCACCGTCATGTTAGGCGGAGGCACGATTTCGAGCGACGCTCCCTGGCCGGGCAAATGGACACCCCTGGGCCGCGTGCGCAACGGCAATTTCACGATCACCGTGGAAAGCACCACCGCGGTAATCGTGAGAATTCGCGCCGCTGGCCGGTAAGCCGCTGCCCGGTCTGGTCCGGTACGCTTGATGGTGTTTACAAATCATGGGAGCGCGCCCATAACGCCGGATTCGACGGGAATTGAAGAGGTATGAAGTGTTCATCGCAGGAGTCTTCCGAAAAATTTCAGGATGTGCGGCAATTGCTCTCGCATTCATCGTGCCGTGTCAGCCAGGAAGAAGCCAGTCAACGAGCGGCTATCGGGACGTAGCGTTCTGGCAGGAGCCGGGCGTGCAGGTAGAGTACAGCTCGTTTCTATTTCGCAGCAAGAAGGCAGAGGAACAGATTCCGTGCCCGGTGAATCTTGGGATGGATGCGGCCGACGCGCTGGGATCGTGCCATTGGCAGAGCAATGTGTTCCAACATCTGCCGCAGTGGGTATGGGTGCATTTTGCGGGACCGCGGCGCATCGACAAGGTGGTGCTGCATGCCGTGAGCCTGGCGACAATGCCGGTTGAGTTTTCAGGGCAATATCGGGATCGTGGCGCGACGTTCCATACGGTCTTTCACGTGCAACGGGCCCAATTCGATGCGAAGACCCTAACGTATACGGTCCACTTTACGCCGCTGGTTACGAACAACCTTCGAATCGTGATCGAGCGAACGCCAGCGACGGCGACGCCGCAGTCGTGGTGGGCCGAACTGGCTGAGTTGAACATATACGGGACAGATTCGGCGGCCGGTGTTAGTGCCGATTCGAACAGCGCATCGAAGGTTGGTTCGGTGCACGCTGCGCTGGCTCCGACGCAGTTTTCTCCGCAGGTGGAAGATCTGGGACAAACGCTCGCCATCAGCACGCCATGGTACCGGCTGGTTTTGGACAAGCGGCAGCCGCGTATTGTGTCGCTCGCACTGGATTCGCTGGGCAAAGGCGAGCTGGGCGTCAACTTGTTGCAGGCGAGCGGGGCTTACCCGGTATTGGACCAGCCGTTCGAGAAGACAATGCCGCTGGGAACGGGAGCGCTGACTCGGACAGGGAACGTCTTCCGGTACGCCCCGGCGGAGGTTGTGCCTGGCGCATTTGAGCAAGTGGTCATTCGCGCGGACGCGAAGGGGTTCGACCTGTCCCTTGCGGCCGCGGCGCAGCACACGATAATGGTGCGCGGTGGATTGTTCCGATTCGAACTTGCGGCAAACCAGACGCCGACAACGTTCCTGTGCCATCCATCGAAACTGATGAATTATGTGGATGTGCCGACGTACCTGGTCGCACCGGATTTTGGAACCGTGTACATCACGCGCACGGGCGACGCGGCGGCGTTCTATCGCCGGCCGTCGTCGCTGTTTCCGGCAACTTCATACGCGGTGGATGTCACGCCGCACCGGCCGATGAGTGAAGACGGGTTGAATGAGATCGGGCCGCTTGCGTGGCATACGACGCTGCATTTCGGAGTGCAGGCCCCGGAACCACTACCGGAGTTGTTGAGCCGGGATCCGGAACTGGAGCATTTTCCCAGGTACTCGCTGGACATGACGCAGTGGCGGCCGGATACGGGCGTGGTGAGCAACAGCGTGATGAGCATTAACTGCGGGCTGGCGATGCTGTTCTATGCGGAGCAGGCGGTGTGGGCGCCGCACCTGGAAGACGGGATTTCTCCGATGCAGCAGGTGAGCGCGTCGGTGGACCAATATTTCAAGGGCGCGCGCGGGTACATGATGCCCAACGTGAATGTGTTTTCGCCGGAGTGGAAGTCGTCGCGTGAGACGCCGGCGTACCTGGTGATCTCCGCGTGGTATGTGATCCGTACGATCGGGGGCGTGCCGCAGGCGCACGAGTGGCTCAAGCCGATGGAGGCGGTATCGGATCGCATCGAATCGCACTTCGACGCCGCCGGTCTTGTGGATGAGCCGGGCAAGGAGTGGTTCGACGTTTACGATTTTCAAGGTCCGGATGCATTCTCGAATGCTGCGGATTACCGCGCCTTCCTTTGTATGGCCGATGTGGAGGCGCTGGCGGCACGGCCTGCGCAGGCCAAGCGCTACCGCGATGATGCCGAGCGGATCAAGGCAGTGTACTTCAAAACATTCTTCAATCCCGCGACGGGAGTGCTGGCAGGATGGAGGTCGCCGGATGGCAAGCTGCACGATTACATGTTTCCGTGGGTGAATGGCTTCGCGATCTACCAGGGGCTGGTGCCAGCCGAGCAGGCAAAGACGATCCTGCAGACCATGCTCGCAAAAATGGACAGCATCGGATTTCACTCGTTCCAATATGGCTTGCCGACGAATCTCATCCCGATGAGCCCGGCGGATTATATTCCGCATACCAGCGGCGCGCCGAAACAGCCTGATGGGAAGGACTCGTGGCAGGTCTACATGAACGGGGGCGCGACCTCGCCGTATGAGTACTACTTCATCCAGGCGCTTTACCAGAGCGGGATGAAGGACGAAGCGGAGCGGCTGTTGTGGCCGCTGATGCAGTCCTACGAAAAGGGAACATTCAACGCCGGGATCGAACTGCCAGGGCAACGGCAGCGGAATCCGGTGGGCAGCGCGTTTTACGAATGGGATGGATCGCGGGGGCGGGGCGAAGGATATCTGCCGGAGGACTGGCAGGGATTGGATGCGCTGTTTACCGGGCACTTCGGCATCGGCTTCGATGAGCACGGCTATTTCCTCGAGCCGTGGTCGCCGCTGAAGGGGCAAAAAACCAAGCTGGAAATGCCTTACATGGGCAAAGTCATCCCGTACGTCACCTGCTGCCGGTCCGGGAAAACTGAGGGCGCGCGCAGTTCCAGTAATGGTGCCCCAAAGGAATAGTGAGTATTTGCAGCGAACGGAAATGTTGAATCTGCACAGCGCGGCACGGGAGAATTTCCACCCGTGTTCGCTCACCCCGTGATTGGCTCGTTTGACACGTATTTTGCGGTATTTAGATAGCCCGCGAAGTTTTGCACGTAGTTGTAAGTACAAGTGATTAACGCCCTGAAAAGGCCGCGTCTCAGGTGTGTTCCGCGGCTACGCGCCCTGTTGTTTCTCCCTGTAAAACACGATCAAGTCCATGTACTTCGGCGGCGTGGCGCCGAGTTGCCGCAACATCGTCGTCACTTGTCCGCGATGATAGCTGCCGTGATTGACCACGTGCTGTAACATCTGCCAGAACACATCCGATCGCGCCGCGCCGCGGAAATCCTTGTACTCGATTCGGCGCTCGACGCCTTCCGGCCCCAGCGTTGCGAGCGTCTCGCGCATAGCGCGTTCCAGTTCGGCCCACTCCTCACGCGCTGCGGCAAAATCAGCCACGCGGTCCGGCGATTGAAAGCCCTGCGGCTGCTCGCCGCGCCATCGCTTCAGCCAAATGGACTCTGCATCGCAGATGTGTGCGATGGTGTCGCGTATCGAACTGAAGCTATTGCCCAGCGGCTGCCTGAATTGTTCCGGTGGAAGCCCGGCTACGGCCTCGAGAAGCCGGTCGCGCGCCCAGTAGTTGTAGTCAACGAGAAGGCAGAGGTCGTCGTAGGTCATGGAAATTAGCTTATGCGGCCGATCTGCGCCGCGGGATTGGCGGTGTGTCGAGTCCTGCGTTCAAGTCGCGTCCCCGGCAGCCACCGTCTTGAAAACCTGCGAGCCGGATCACTCCCGCGCAGTTCCTACTTGGTCTTCTTCGGCGGCGACAGCACCACCGACGCTTCGCTGGTGAGGACGCGGAAGGTGAATGTCTCCTGGAGGTAGAGGCGCACGATGGTATCGGTATGGCTGAGATAGCCGATGGAAGTATCCTGGCCGATATCGAGCTCAAAATCGCCGCCACGCGTGGTCAAAACCACCGCACCCTCGATGGCCGGCGCCCACACAATGCTGCCGTCCACGATGCGCTTGATGTGTTCCAGAACCGGATAGCCGTGGTCTCCGGTCTCGGCGAGCGCCGTATACTCGCCGGCTCCCAGCAGAACCGAATACGGTCCATTCACGCCGACCAAACGCAGCTGGCTCAAGGCGTGTGCCACCGCGTCGGGGTAGTCGCGAATATCCGCCGGCAGCGTGGCGATAGGGTTGCTGGTGCCTTCGCGAACGCCTTGGATATCCGCCTCTCTATAACCCTGAAAGATGGCGCGGTCTTCAGCGAAGGCCAGAATCTTCGCCGCGTCTTTCACGGCCTGCCAATCGGAGTCGTCGGATCCCCGCTCCACGTCGTCGATGGCCTGGCGGGAAAGATCAAACGGTACACGCAGTTCCACGAGACGCTTCGCCTCCCGCTGGTGGGCGATGATGCCCTTTGCAGGAGCAGTGATCGGCTTGAGATGCCCCGTCGCAACTGCGGGCAGGGCAACTCCCGCCGATGCGGGAACGTCCACAACCCGCCGTCCGGCCAGGTAGCGCTTCAGCGTTCTGGTCGACTCTTCCTCGATCTCCGACCACGCGGCGTCAGAGATGGGCGCCAATTCACGATGGAGGTTATTCACTTTTCTCTCCCTTCAGCGATCCAATATTGAGTGATCCTGTTCCTGGTGGGGTTTCCCGCGAAACCGCAGGCGGCACGGGATTTGATGCAGAAGTCGCGGAGTCAGGTGCGGCAGCGTCGAGATTGTCGAGAAACGTGGCCGATGGCACGAAAAACAAGCTGCCAGTAACGGCGCGGCTGAAATCGAGTAGCCGGTCGTAATTGCCCGGGGGGCGGCCAACGAACATGTTCTCGAGCATGGCTTCCGTGACTCGCGGCGTTCGGCAATAGCCGATGAAATAGGTGCCGAACTCGCCGTGGCCAGGCCGGCCAAAGGGCATGTTATCCCTGAGTATTTGCAATTGCTTTCCGTCTTCCACGATGGTGGTCAGCGCATTGTGCGCTGAAGTCGGCTTTTCGGCATCGCTCAATTCCACGTCGGAGAGTTTTTTGCGGCCAATGATATGCTCCTGTGCCTCCACGGGTAGGGCATTCCACCCCTTCATATCGTGCAGGTACTTTTGCACGATCACGTAGCTGCCCCCGGCAAAGCCCGGATCTTCGTAACTGAGAATGGTCGCCTCAGGCACCGCGTCGCCGCGCGGATTTTCTGTGCCATCGACGAACCCGACCAAATCGCGATCGTCGAAGTAGCGAAAACCGTGCACCTCGTCCGCAATCTCAACCGCATCCCCGATCGCGTTCATGATCTCGGTCGCCAGCTCAAAACACAGGTCCATGCGCTTGGCGCGAATATGGAACAGGATGTCGCCCGGCGTGGAAACCGCATAGCGGTTGCCCGCGCGTATCTCGCGAAACGGGTGCAGCTCGGCAGGGCGAGGCGAGCCAAAGAGTTTGTCCCAGGCATCGGAACCGAATCCAACCACGCAGGAAAGTCCCGCCTCGATGTCGCGAAACTCAACCGCGCGTATCAATCCGGAAAGACCCGCGCAGAACGAGCGCAGAAGCGCGTAATTTTCCTCGCTCGAGCGAACGCACACCACCAGGAAGATCGCTGCGCGTGTAAGCGGCGCGACCACGGCCTGAGGAAGAACGCCCTCGTTCAATTCCCTGGATGCGTCCATTGCGTAAACCTTGCTTGTCGATTTTGATGCGAAAAGATGCTTACCGACCCGGGTGAAGGTATTTTAATGCCATAGCCGCGGTTTTTGCCTCCGCCGCCCCGAAAGCGATCAAAAAGCGGCGTGAACCAGCCATCACCAGCGTCCGCGCCGTTCGCGTACAATGAAGTTTATCCTTCTGCGGGGGCTCACGATTCTGATCGCCGCGTTCTCCACTCTCGAGCTTGCTGCCGCCGGCCCGCTCGGGGGGCTGATCCGGGAGATCTCTGCATTCCTCGCCTTCGCCCCGCAAAACAGCCTGCGCCACTACCTCAAAATGCAGTACGCCGACCAGACCTTCAAGGGCCTTTACCACTGGAATCTCTTCGACGCCTGCATGCTGCTGCCGTATTTCGCGGTGATGATTCTGCTTTCCTTCTACGGCGTGCACCGCTACACGATGTGTTATCAGTACTTCAAGTACAAGAAGAACTACGACCCCAACCCGCCGCGGCATTTCGCGGAGCTGCCGCGCATCACGGTCCAACTGCCTATCTTCAACGAGCAATTCGTCATTGACCGCCTCATTGAGGCCGTCTGCGCCATGGAGTACCCGACGGACAAGCTCGAAATCCAGGTCCTCGACGACTCCACCGATGAGACCACGGCAGTCGCCTCCGCCATCGTCGACCGCTACGCCGCCCTCGGCCATCCCATCGTTTACATTCATCGCACGAACCGTCATGGCTTCAAGGCCGGGGCGCTCGATGCCGGCCTGAAAGTAGCCAAGGGCGAGTTCATCGCCATCTTCGATGCGGACTTTATGCCTCCGCCCGACTGGATCATGAAGGTCGTCCACCACTTCGCCCAGCCCGAAATCGGTATGGTGCAAACCCGCTGGACGCACCTCAACCGCAACTACAGCATGTTGACCCAAATCGAGGCCATCCTGCTCGACGGGCATTTTGTTTTAGAGCATGGCGCCCGCGCGCGCTCCGGCGAGTACTTCAACTTCAACGGCACAGCCGGCATGTGGCGCCGCCAGGCCATTACCGACGGCGGCGGTTGGCAGCACGACACGCTCACGGAAGACACCGACCTCAGCTACCGCTCGCAGATGGCGGGCTGGAAGTTCAAGTACCTGCCCGAGGTGGAATGCCCCTCCGAGCTCCCCATCGAAATGACCGCCTTCAAGACCCAGCAAGCGCGCTGGGCCAAGGGTCTCATCCAGACCAGCATCAAGATTCTGCCCAAGGTCTTCCGCTCCAACACGACCTGGCGCAACAAGGTCGAGAGCGTCTATCACCTCACGGCCAATCTCAGTTATCCGCTCATGGTCGTCATGTCGGCGCTGCTCATTCCCGCCATGATCTGCCGCTTCTACCAGGGCTGGTTCCAGATGCTGCTCATCGATGTGCCTCTCTTTACCGCGTCTACTTTCTCCATCGCGGTCTTCTACGTCATGAGCCAGCGTGAGCTTTTTCCCAACGACTGGAAAAAGACCTTCTACTATCTGCCGTTCCTCATGGCTCTCGGCATCGGTCTCACGGTCACCAATACCAAGGCCGTCATGGAAGCCATCCTCGGCATCAAGAGCGCTTTCGTGCGCACGCCCAAATACCGCGTGGCCAAGAAGGGCCAGAAATCCCAGGCCGCCAAGTACCGCAAGCGTCTCAAGCTCACCCCGTGGATCGAGTTGCTGCTCGGCTTTTATTTCCTCGCGGCGATCATCTACACCTTCATGAATCACAACTACTTCACCGCGCCGTTCCTCATCCTGTTTGTGCTCGGCTATTGGTACACGGGCCTGATGAGCCTGCTGCAGGGCCGCTTCGAGCGCTGGCGCACCGGCGTGAGCCCCGACGAGTCCAGCCCCAAGCCGTTCCCGGTGGGTGTGTAGTAGCCCGTTCGAAAGTGCGCAAGAACTCGACAATGCACGACAGCGTCTCCTGGAAATGCCGCGTTCGCGCAATTCGGCAACCCCGTTGTGCTACATTGTCGCCATGTCCTCGAAGCATCTGGTCATGGCTGCCGCGCTGCTCTTTTTAGCGCTCGCATCTGGAGCGTGCCCGGCGCAGACCGGCAAGCCAGCCACCCCCGCGCCTGCTTCCACGTCTCCTGCCACATCCGCCGCGCCCTCCCCTTCCGACACATCCTCAAATCCGGGCTGCACCAGCGGCCCCTGCGATTACCAGCAGCCCCACATCACCGTCGCGAATCCCCCACCCGCACCCGCACCTGCCTACGGCTCTTGGCCTTTGCCCGAACGCATTAAATGGCTCACTGTGGTCCTTCTCGTGCTAATCGCGTACGTGGGTGTCTTGCTCGGACTCTCCACGCTGCGCAAGATCGAGCGCCAAACCCGCTACGCCGAAACCACCGCTCAGGCCGCTGCCGACAGCGCCAAAGCCACGCTGCTCATCGCAGAAAACCAGGCCCGGGCCGAGCGCCCCTGGATTCTCATCTCGGCCGAGCCCATGTCGGGCGTCACTGACGGTTTTTCTGTGGTCGCCACCAACCGCGGCCGCTCGCCGGCTCGCATCGTTTCTCTTGTCGAAGGCATGGCCATCGTTGCGGACGAAGCGCAGTTGCCGTCCGCTCCCGCCTTCAAGACCGAGCTCCGCGCCCCGCACGCGCCCATGCTTCTGCTGCCCGGCGAGTCCGCAAAAATCAAGACTTTCCAACGCGATGAAGTGAAGTCGGTGTGTGAGAGCCCCGAACAGGAGCTGCGCGTCGATGAATGGGAAGAGAAGATTTACCTCTTCGGTAACGTTGGCTACACCGATCTGGCCGCAGTCAGCAACGATGCGCATGAAACCGGCTGGTGCTGCTGGTACATCCACGGCCGCCAGAAGAGCGGGATGATCATGGCTGGCCCGCTGGAGTACAACCGGCACACGTAGCGCGGCACTGCAACGCTCGCGCTTAACTCAGAATTGTCATCCTGAGCGAGTCCCGGTGTGCCGGGACGAGTCGAAGGACCCGCATTCGCTTTTTGCTTCCGGGCTACCTTCCCGTTCCGCCCACCGTCATCTTGTCCAGCTTGATGGTCGGCATGCCCACGCCCACCGGCACGCTCTGCCCATCCTTGCCGCAGGTTCCGATGCCCTCATCGAGCTTCAAATCGTTGCCCACCATCGACACGTACTTCAACGCTTCGGGTCCGTTGCCGATCAGCGTGGCATCGCGCACCGGCGCCGTCACCTTGCCGTCCTCAATCAGGTACGCTTCCGATGCTGAAAATACGAATTTGCCGTTCGTGATATCCACCTGCCCGCCGCCGAAGTTCACCGCGTAGAGCCCGCGCTTCACGCTGCGCAAAATGTCTTCGGGTGCATCGTCGCCGGCAAGCATGTAGGTATTCGTCATGCGCGGCATGGGGATTGACTGGTAGCTTTCGCGCCGTCCGGACCCGGTGTTCGGCATGCCCATCAGCCGCGCCGAGAGCTTGTCGGATAAATAGCCCTTGAGCACGCCGCCCTCGATCAGCACTGTCTCCTGCGTCGCCGATCCCTCGTCGTCCACATTCAGCGAGCCGCGCCTGCCGGCCATGGTTCCGTTGTCGACGACGGTCACCTTCGGGCTCGCCACCTGCCGCCCGATCAATCCCGTAAACGCCGAGGTCCCCTTGCGATTGAAGTCGGCTTCCAATCCATGCCCCACCGCTTCGTGCAGCAGAATTCCCGGCCAGCCCGGCCCCAGTACCACTTCCATTTCGCCGGCCGGCGCAGCCACCGCGCCCAGTTGCAAAATCGCGCCGCGCGCTGCCTCCTGCGCCAGGTTTTCTGGACTTTTGGACTGAATGAATTGCCCGAGCCCAGCGCGCCCTCCGCCGCCTGCCGACCCCTTCGTCGTCACCGCGCCGTCTTTGGCAATCACAAATACGTTCAACCGGCAAAGCGGCTGCGTATCGCTGGCAAACGCACCATCCGACGCCGCAATCAAAATCCGCCGCAATTCCTCGCTGTAACTCGCGCGCACCTGCACCACGCGGTTGTCGTAGGCCCGCGCCGCGCGATCGGCGCGCAAAATCAGCTCCAGCCGCGCCGCCAGATCCAGGTCGTAGCCGCCCAGCGGAACCGGATAGAGATCCGCGCCCTGGGTCTCCGTAAATCCCTGCACCGTCTCCTTCGCCGGTCCTGACGCGATCAGCGCCGCGGTCCGTGCCGCATGCAGCAGCCGTTCCGGATTCAGGTTGTCGGTATAGGCGTAGCCAGTCCGCTCCCCGCTGAGCACGCGGATGCCGCACCCGGCGCTCGTGCCCTGGCTCGCCGATTTCACAATCTGCTCGTCAACCCCCAGCGCCGTGGCCGTAACCGACTCGAAGTAAAGGTCCGCGTAGTCGCCGCCGGCGCTCAGCGCCTCGCCAAGGCAGCGCTCCAGCAGGCTCTCCGTGACGCCGAATTTCTCGAAAAAGTAGCGTCGATGGCTCGGATTTGGGGAAGTTTCATGCCGCATCATCGTAATCCCAGTGTACGCCGGGCGCGTCTTTACTATCACACCGGGGGAGGCCCGCATCCGCACATTACTTTTGTTGGTACCTGTTGCGGCCGCGCGCTTCCTCCTGCAAATCTTCGCATGGTAGGATTCGTCTTATGAAGAAATTGCTTGCAACAGTGCTGCTTTTGATGGTGTTTGCAAGTCCCGCGTTCGCTGCCGGGTCCCATCATCACCACCGTCATCATCACCACCACGGTCACCACGCGTAAGCGCCGCTTTTCGCGCTGCTTTCCGCCTCCGCGCGGGCAGCAGCCGTTGTGTCTTTTTTCCTGATCGCGTTTGGCTCGAAGCTCTTGGCATGTTAAGGTTTCTGCCATGACCGATCAGGACGATCTTCGCTATCCCGTGGGGCTCTTCCGTCCGCCCGATGCCAGCACGCCTGGCATTCGCGCCGCGCACATTGAAACTCTGCGGCTGTTACCGGAGCGCCTTCGCGCCGCGGTTGCGGGCCTCAGCGAGGCTCAGCTCGATACCCCTTATCGCGACGGCGGCTGGACTGTCCGCCAAGTGGTCCATCACTTCGCCGACAGCCACGCCAACTCCTTCATTCGTTTCAAGCTCGCTCTCACGGAGGATTGTCCTACGATCAAGCCTTACGACGAGGCAGCGTGGGCGCGCCTGCCCGACTCGCTCTTGCCCATCGACAGCTCGATGGTCTTTATTGATGCGCTGCACGCCCGCTGGGTGGTCCTCCTCGAATCCATGTCGGAAGAAGATTTCCATAAGGGCTTCGCCCATCCCGAGCGCGGGCGCATGACCCTCGCCACCAACCTCGCCATCTACGAATGGCACTCGCGCCATCACGTCGCACACATCACCAATCTGCGCCAGCGCATGGCGTGGTAAGAGAACGCCATGCACGTCAGTCCAGCCACACCCCCCGTCACGCATCGCCAAGAAACCGAAGCTAAAACTGCATCGCCCACGCAGCTGGCGAAGATCATCGAATCCTATCTGGCCGTGCACCCTGCCGCCGCATTGCTTGAAGACGGCCGCGTCCTCTTCGACATGCGAACCGCGCGCTACTCCGTTGACGAGTCCCACGGCCGCTGCCTGCTGGAACTCTGGAGTGACGAGCGCAACTTGGTGCGCACTGTTGTCGAAGTAAAACCACGCGCGCAATCGCTGCGCCTGGCTACGCGCCGCATGGGCGCGGCTAGGCCGCAGTTCCTTGAGCTAACCCCCAGCAGCGACCGCCGCACTCCCACCGCCCGTGATGCCACGCGCCGCAACTATCAGCGTCTCCTCGAGCGCGTGCTCACTCGGCAGTTCATCGGTTCGAAGGTCGATGGCCTGCGCACCGCGATGGATCTGGAGCACAGTTTCGGTCCCGCCTACGTCCGCGGCCGTTTGCTCAAGGGAACCGCGGCCGATGCAGTGATCGGCGTCGGCGCAGCCGAATCCGCCTCCGTTATCGATGGCGTTCTTACCCTTGGGATTCTCTGGCTCGACTACTGTCGCCAGCACACGGACGCTCGTCGCCACTTCGGCAGCCTCAAGGTCATCGTCCCCGCCGGCGCCTCGCGGCCCACCGCCGAGCGCATGGTTTGGCTCAATCATGCCGCCGTGAATTTTTCTTTATTCACTCTCGACGAGCGCAGTGAAGAGCTCCTGCCCGTCGATTTTCGCGACACCGGCAACCTGGAATCGCGTCTGGTGCACGCCTTCTCGCACGCCGCGGCGCTGGAGCGTTGCCAATCCGGCATTGCCCGCCTACTCGCCCTCGTCCCCGATGCCGCGCGCGAACGCGTCGAAGTCCGCGCCCACTCCGCAACCGAAGCTGGCCTGTTATTGCATGGTCTGGAATTCGCGCGCGTGCGCCACGGCGCATCAGCGCACTCCTTCGCGCGTGAAGACGAAATCACCTTTGGCGCGGGGCCGAGCGAAACCCCGCTCACGCCCGAAAATGAAGACCTGTGCCGCGATCTCCTGCGCCGTCTTTTCCTCAGCCGCCACGCCGACGGCGCGCACACCGATCCGCTCTTCCGCATGACGCCCGAGCGCTGGTTGGAGTCTCGTCTGCGCACGCGGGTCGGGGATCTGCTGCCGGAGTTGCGCGGCGACCTGGTCTACAGCCAGGTTCCTGCGCTCTCCAGCGGCGATCGCGGCATGCTCGATCTACTTGCGCTCGATCGCAACGCACGCCTCGTGGTCCTGGAACTGAAAGCCGACGAGGATCTGCATCTTCCCTTGCAAGCCCTCGACTACTGGATGCGCGTGCGCGCGCTCAACACCGACCGCCAACCCGCCGCCGGGACCACCGCGCCGCTCTCGGCCTTCACCCGCAACGGCTATTTTCCCGGCGTCGAAATTTCTGCGCTCCCGCCGCGCCTCATCCTTGCCGCGCCCGCGCTGCGCATTCACCCCGCCAACGAAACGGTGTTGCGCTACCTCTCGCCGCAGATCGAGTGGGAACTCCTCGCCCTAACCGAGCACTGGCGCCGCGAGCTGAAGATCGTCTTCCGCAAGCGCAGCAGCGACCGCGCGTGAAACCTGACACCTGAAACCTGACCCCTGTCTTTACGGCTTCGACATCATGTCCGGCACCGGCTTGCCAGCAGAAAAGTCAATCGGCACCGACACGTGCTCCTGCACGATCAGCCACTTTCCATCGATCTTGCGGTACACGTCGGTCACGCGAACTGCCATATCCATCGACGTTCCATCCGTGCCGGTCCCCGATACCTGCTGGATGCTGTGTCCGTAAGCGATCTTGCCGTCTGACATTACGCTCAAGTCGCTGACGGTAAATTTGATGGGCCCTTTAAACAAGGCAAGATAATCGTGCCAGTCCTTCTTGTAATCATCCCAACCCACGTGTTGCCGCGGAACGCCCACGTCAAACACGAATAGGTCATTGCCCGGAACGTACACCTTCATGATTGCATCCAGGTTTTTGGCACTGGCGGCTGCAGCAAACTGGTCTTCCAGCGCGCGAATCGCCTGCTCATCCTTGCTCTGCGCCCGCGCCGCCGCGCTTAGGCATCCCGCCACAAGAGCCGTCCCGATCACACAAAACACAAATCTTCTCATGACCTCTCTCCTCGTTTCAGTGATTGAACTTGGGGGAATCCGACCCGTCAGGATTTGAGATATACGATTCGCCCAATGCCCTGTCAAGCGGAAAACGCTCGTGCGGCAGGTCGCGGGCCACCTTGGCATTGGGGCTCCCCCGTCTTGGCTGGTATCCAGACCACCCCGCTGCCGCGTGTCCCTCCTCACTGCGCTCATGCCTCCGATTTGCCGTAAACTGGTGGGGTTATGGCCATCGCAGGTGTCCCTCCCACCATTCAGCCGCGCACGCCGCAAGGCGTGTTTGCGAATGAGCCTTTCACCGATTTCAACGATCCCGAGAATGCGCGCGCCATGCGCCGCGCTCTCGACGAGGTGGCCGTACACCTCGGCAGCGATTATCCGCTCATCATTGGCGGCAAGCGCCTGAGAACCACCGAGCGGATTCGCTCCATCAATCCGGCGCGCCCGGCACAAATTGTCGGCATTCATCAGAAGGCTGGGGCGGCGCAGGTGGATGCTGCCATGTCTGCCGCGCTCCGCGCCTTCGATTCCTGGAGCCGCGTGCCAGTCGAAGAGCGCGCGTCGCTGCTGCTCAATGCCGCGGATGTCATTCGCAAGCGCAAGTTTGAGTTCATGGCCTGGCTCACTTACGAAGTCGGCAAGAACTGGGCCGAAGCCGACGCTGATGTGGGCGAGACGATTGACTTTCTCGAGTTCTACGCCCGCGAAGCGCTGCGCCTGGCCGCCGCCACCACGCCCATTCAACTTCCCGGCGAGCGCGACGAGCTGCTGTACATTCCGCTCGGCGTGGGCGCCGTCATTCCGCCCTGGAACTTTCCCTTCGCCATCATGGCCGGCATGACGGCCGCCGCCATCGTCACCGGCAACTCAGTGATTCTCAAGCCGTCGAGTGACGCGCCCACCATCGCCGCGCGCTTCGTTGAAGTTCTGGAAGAAGCCGGCATGCCCGACGGCGTGGTCAACTTCTGCCCCGGCTCCGGCGCTACTTTTGGCAATGCCATCGTGGCACATCCCAAAACACGCTTCATCGCCTTCACCGGCTCCCGTCCCGTCGGCCTGGAAATTCACTTGCGCGCCGCGCAGCCGCAGCCGGGGCAAATCTGGATCAAGCGGACAATTCTGGAAATGGGCGGCAAGGATTCCATCCTCGTCGCCGCTGACGCCGACCTCGATGCTGCCGTCCAGGGTGTGATCGCATCGGCCTTCGGGTTCAGCGGTCAGAAATGCTCGGCCTGTTCCAGGGCCATCATTGAAGCGCCGATTTACGATATTTTCGTTGAGCGTCTGCGCGAGCGCGTGGCCACGCTCAACGTCGGCGACCCGGCAAGCAATCCCAATCTTGGCCCCGTTATCAACCAGGCCGCGCTCAACTCCATGCTGGCCTATATCGAGACCGGCAAGAAGGAGGGCGAGCTGATTGCCGGCGGCCACGCCCTGGAAACCAGCGACGGAGGCTATTTCCTGGAGCCAACCATCTTCGCCAATGTCGCGCCCAACGCGGTGCTCGCGCAGGAAGAAATCTTCGGCCCCGTATTAGCGCTCATCAAGGTCGCCAGCTTCGAAGAAGGATTGCGCGTGGCCAACAACACCGAGTACGGCCTTACCGGCTCTCTTTACAGCAACAATCCAGTCCAAAAGGCTGCTGCACGCAGTGCATTTCACGTCGGCAATCTTTATATCAACCGCAAATGCACGGGCGCCATGGTGGGCGCGCATCCCTTCGGCGGATTCAACATGAGCGGCACCGACTCCAAGGCCGGCGGCCCGGACTATCTCACCCTGTTTACGCAGGCCAAGAGCATCGCGGAGAAACTTCCGGACTCTGTTTCATGAGCCGGTTTGGAATTGAAGCAGGATTCCGGATCGCCGCCAACGCTGAAGAATCGATCCGCATTGCCCGATAGCGCAAGGAGCCCAAACTGATCCGATGACGGCCCTCGAATTCACCGTCGTGGTTTGGGCGCTCTCCGCGCTCGCCGGCTTTCTGGGCGCGCTCACCGGCCTCGGCGGCGGAGTGGTCGTCGTGCCCGCGCTCACCCTGGCCCTCGGCGTCGACATGAAGTACGCCATCGGCGCATCGTTGGTTTCCGTTATTGCCACTTCCTCGGGCGCCGCGGCAGCCTATGTGCGCGAGGGCTTTTCCAACATCCGCATCGGCATGTTTCTTGAAATTGCCACGACAATCGGGGCCATTGTGGGTGCGCTCCTGGCTGCCCGCGTCAGCACCCATGCGCTGGCGATCGTCTTCGGTTTGATTCTGTTGCAAGCCGCGTATATGTCGTTCAAAGGCTTGCCGGAGAGCGCAGAACGCGTGCCATCGGATGCGCTGGCTACGCGGCTGCGTCTGGGCGGCGACTATCCCGTCGCAGGCTCGCCTCAGACCTACGGCGTGCAGCATGTGCCGGCGGGATTTGCCATGATGTTCGGCGCAGGCGCGCTTTCAGGCCTGCTCGGCATCGGTTCCGGCGCGGTCAAAGTCATCGCGATGGACCGCGTCATGCGCATTCCCTTCAAGGTTTCCACCACCACCAGCAACTTCATGATCGGCGTCACGGCCGCAGCCAGCGCAGGCCTATATCTCAAGCATGGATACATCAACCCGCAGGTGGCCATGCCGGTCATGCTCGGAGTGCTCGCCGGCGCCCTCGTCGGAGCCAAGCTGCTTGTGCACATGCGCGTCAAAACACTGCGCATGGTCTTTGGCGTCGTTATCCTGGCTCTCGCCATTGAAATGATCGTGAACGGCATCACGGGAAAGGTCTAACCGATGGATGACCGTCGCCTCGAAACCGTCATCGGCCGGCTTTTGCAAGCCGGCGTCCTGCTGGCTGCTGCCGTGGTGACCATCGGTGCCGTTGCCTATCTCGTCCAGCACCACGCCGACCGCGTGGATTATCGCAACTTTGTCGCCGGAGGGCCCGATACTTGCACGTTCACCGGCATCCTGCGCTCGGCCGCGCATCTTCAAAGCCTGGGCATTATCCAGATCGGATTGTTATTGCTGATTGCCACGCCCGTGGCGCGCGTCGGTTTGGCGATTGCGGGGTTTGCTCTCGAGCGCGACCGGCTCTACACCGTCATCAGCGTTATCGTGCTGCTGATTCTTCTGGCCAGCCTGGTGCACGCAACCTGAGATGTGCCGAGAAGGGAAGAGAAGTTTCCTACGCGACGGCGCCCGGCGAGTTCCGCGCCTCGGCTTCCATCTTGTGGCCGGCTTCGGCCGCGGCCTTGGCCAGCACGCGGTGATGAATCGTGAATAGCGCCAGCTCCAGCCGGTCGCCCACGCCGGTCTTGTCGTAAATCGAACGCAGATAATTCTTGATTACCTGTTCCGTGGTCTTGAGCCGTTGCGCAATCTCGCGGTTCTTGCAGCCCTGCACAATAAGGGCCACGATTCGCATTTCCTTGGGAGTCAGGCGGTCGCGCACGCGCGTTCCCACCAAATCCTCTTCAGGCGACTCTGGCTGCGCGGTCTGGCTGGGCATCCAGGTATCGCCGCCGGCTACGCGCCGCACGCACTCCACCAGCGCCGTACCGGTCACGTTGCGAAACACCACGCCGCGAAATCCCTGCTGCATGTAGCTTGCCGCATTGTCATTGTTTTCTACCACCACAATGCCGCGGCTTCCCGTGGTCTCAATCAGCATGGAGAGCCGCGCGAAATCCGGCTGCAGCGACGCCGCAAACACGACAATGGCTCCGGGGAATGTGGTGATGGCGTGGAACATGCGTTCCAGGTCGGTGCATTGCGCAATAATGCGCATGTCCTCGTCCATGGCCAGAACCTTGGCGGTTCCAGCGCGGAAGATTGCTTGCGAATCGGCCAGGATGATTTTGTTCATGGTGTAGACCCTGACTGCCTTACCCTTCTTGGGAAAAACTCAGCATTTCAAACCCGGCAACTCAAGCAAACCGCCAACCATTCAAATTCTAAGCGAGCTATCTTCACCCTATCGTTCTTATCGGTCCAAAGACAATGACTCTTATCGGCCAAGAGGCAATGACTCTTATTGGCTAAAAGACGATGGCTGCTGGCAGTGCCCATTCTTACAACATTGCCTGCCGAATCAGCTAACTCGGCAACCCTCGACATCAGCGCGGACCTGTGGTTCCCCCGGGTACTTCTATGACCGAGCTTACAGCTAGTTGGCCCCTGAAGTCATCAAATCCTTTTACTGGGGCAGCGTAAGCCATTAACTAGAAAGGGACAGCCGGGTTAGAGGCTATTTTATGGGGGGTGCGGGCGCCGGTGGGCCGCAAATTGAACTTAAGGCTCTAAACTCATTCTATGGCGAGGCCAATCCTCCTGGCAGTTGACGACGACGTTAGTGTCCTTGAGGCCGTGGTCCAGGACCTGCGCCGGCAGTATGGCGAAACCTACCGGGTGATGCGCGCCGCCGGCGGGCAGGCCGCGCTGGACACGCTGGCCCAGTTGAAAACGCGCGACGAACCCGTGGCGTTGCTCATCAGCGACCAGCGCATGCCCGGCATGACCGGAGTGGAACTGCTGGAGCGGGCGCGCGCCATCTATCCTGACGCACGCCGCGTGCTCCTCACCGCTTACGCCGACACCGAGGCCGCCATTCGCGCCATCAATACCGCGCGCATTCACTACTACCTCAACAAGCCCTGGGATCCGCCGGAAGAAAAGCTCTATCCCGTCCTCACCGATCTCCTCGAAGATTGGCAGGCGGGCTACCGGCCGCCCTTCGAGGGCCTGCGCATCATCGGCCATCGCTGGTCGCTCAACGACTTTCGCGTGCGCAACTTTCTCTCGCGCAATCACGTGCCCTACCGCTGGCTCGACGTCGCAGCCAGTCCTGAGGCCACCAAATTACTCGAAGACCGCCAGCTTGATCCCAGCAAGCTGCCCGTGCTGATCTTTGCCGACGGCTCCGTACTGGTGGATCCGGACCTGGAGCTGCTCGCCAGCCGCGTCGGCCTAAGCGTTCAAGCCACCCAGGATTTTTACGACCTGATCGTGATCGGCGCCGGTCCGGCCGGCCTCGCCGCCGGGGTGTATGGAGCCAGCGAGGGTTTGCGCACCCTCGTCCTCGAGCCTCTGGCGCCCGGCGGACAGGCCGGCTCCAGCTCGCGCATTGAAAACTATCTCGGCTTTCCCTCGGGCATTACCGGCGCTGACTTGGGGCGTCGTGCCCACGCCCAAGCTTCGCGCTTCGGCGCGGAGTTCGTCACCCAGCGCGCCACCGGCATGCGCATCGCCGGCCAATATCGCTTTGTGCAGCTCTCTGACGGCCGCGAGATCTCCGGCCACTGTGTGCTCCTGGCGCCCGGCGTCCAATACCGCAAGCTAGAGATTCCCGGCGCCGACCGCCTCACCGGCTGCGGCATCTACTATGGCGCGGCCCTGGTCGAGGCGCGTGCCTGCGAGGGAGAAGAGGTCTACATCGTCGGCGGCGCGAACTCCGCCGGCCAGGCTGCCCTTTACTTCTCCAAATATGCCACCAAAGTAACCATGTTGGTGCGCGGAGATGGGCTTTCGGCTACCATGTCAAAATATTTGATCGATGAGATTTCTCGCACATCCAATATTGTGATTGAGGCGCAAACCCAGGTGCTGGAAGCCATTGGTAATGAGCGCCTGGAGTCGTTGCGATTGCGCGGCC
The DNA here is from genome assembly GCA_963786565.1 of uncultured Acidobacteriota bacterium. Classification (GTDB taxonomy): domain Bacteria; phylum Acidobacteriota; class Terriglobia; order Terriglobales; family Acidobacteriaceae; genus Telmatobacter. The sequence continues at coordinate 639,419 of CAWAZR010000004.1, forward strand.
CCGCGGAGGACTCTGAAGTGCCGGCAACTTCGCTGTTTGTCTTCATTGGCGCGGTGCCCGTCACGGCCTGGCTTCCCTCGTGCATTCTGCGCGACGAGAATGGGTTTGTCTTGTCAGGATCGGACTTGCGCAAAGATGGCAAGTTGCTGGATGTGTGGCGCGAAACCCGCGAGCCCCTCCTGCTCGAGACCAGCGTTCCCGGCGTCTTTGTGGCCGGCGATGTGCGCCACGGTTCGATCAAGCGCGTGGCCTCGGCAGTGGGTGAAGGTTCCATCGCGGTGCAGTTTGTTCACCAGTATTTGGCAGGGTTCCAGTAGGCCGCAGTGAAACTCTTGAAGGATCGCAACAAGTGTCAGGGCACGACTTTAGTCGTGCAGAAAAAGCAAGAAGGTATGTCGGGGCTTTAGCCCCTGGGGGAAGATAAACGCGTCGCAGCACCGTAGGGCGGCGCGAACATTGACAAGCAAGATGAGCGAGAGCCTACAACCCATTCAGGTCGAATCGATCCACCTCCGCGATGCCGCGGAGACTCTTCCGCGCACTCGCCTCTTCGCCGAAACCCCCTTCAGCGAGATCAGCGGCATCGATCTCGTCGATCGCGTCACCGCCAAAGCCGGCGCAGTCCTGGTCGAAGCCGGCAAGCCGTCGAATTTCTACTGGCTCCTCCTTGAGGGCGAAGTCGGCGCCAAACGCCCCGAGCCCGATGGAACCTCGACCTTGGTGGGTATCATCCACGCCGGCGAGGGCTTCGGAGAAGTCCCCCTGCTCAACGCCAGGCCGACGTCGATGCTCCGCGCCTTCGTCACGCAGGACGCGGTTCTGCTTCGCTTCAGCGAGCAGGATTTCTGGTCTCTGCTTGCCTGCTGCCCCGCGGTGCGCAAAATCGTCCTCGCCGACAGCGCGCACCGCATCGAGGCCTTCAAGGTCGAGGCGTTGCACCGCGAAAAGCTCGTCTCCCTGGGCACGCTCGCCGCCGGTCTCATGCACGAGCTCAACAATCCCGGCTCAGCCGCCAAGCGCGCCGCGTCGCAGCTACGCGAAAACCTGCTGCGCTTGCAGGAGATCAGTCTGCGCGGCAGCGCGAAACCCAAGACCCCGGATCAGATCGAGTGCATGAAGGGCCTTCTCGAACACGCCCTCCACGGCTGCAACCAGCAGGCCATGAGCAGCGTCGAGCAGGCTGATGCTGAGGAAGCCATGAGTGAATGGCTGGCTCAGTCCGGCGTCGAAAATGCCTACACCATCGGCCCCGTGCTGGTTTCCATGGGCTTCGATCGCGAGGAGATCGCCTGCGCCAAGGAACATTTCGATGCATCTTCATTTTCCGATGCGCTCAATTGGTTCGGCGCGCTCGTCTCCAGCGTTTCGCTGGTCTGCGCCATCGAGGAAAGCATCGCGCGCATCAATGAGCTGGTGGTCGCAGTAAAGAAATTTGCCTACGACGAGCGCACACCGGGCAAGGAACTCGACGTCCACGACAGCCTGCAAAGCACCCTGACCATCCTCGGCCACAAACTACGCCTGAAAGAGATTCGGGTCGAGAAACGCTTCGCGGCCTCGCCCTCGACCATCCGCACCCGCGGCTACGCTCTCAGCCAGGTATGGACCAATCTGATCGACAATGCTACGGATGCTTCGCCGGAAGGCGCGAAGATCGAAATCGCCACTTGGTCCGAGCCCGGCCAACTGGTAGTGTGCATCGGCGATCACGGTTCGGGCATTCCGCCTGACGTCCTTCCTCACATTTTTGAACCGTTCTTCACCACCAAGCCCGTGGGATCGGGCACCGGACTCGGCCTCGAGATCGTGCACCGCATCATCACGCAAAAATTCGGCGGCACAATTGACGTCGAATCGAAGCCCGGAGACACGCGCTTCATCATCCATCTGCCGCTCAGCAACCCCGGCGCGGAATCCGCAGCAAAAAGCGAATAGCTCAAAGTCGACAGCGAACGGCCCACAGCGAACAGCTAACAGCCAGGTCCATGATTTCTTGTCCCCGCACGGAAAGGGGTGCCCCACATCTCGCTTTTGAGATGTGGGACAGCACGCTGTTGGTTGTCGGCTGTTCGCTGACAGCTAGCGAACCGTCAGGTTCGCCTTCAGCGGCGTATTTGCCGACGAATCTCCCACCATCACCTGGAATTCGCCCGCCGCCACAGTCCATGCGTGCGTCTTCTCTGACCAGTAGGAAAAGGCGCGCGTGTCCAGCTTCAATTCCACCGTCTTCGATTCGCCCGGATTCAGCATGACCTTGCTGAATGCCTTCAACTGCAAAGGCGGCTCGTTGCCTTCGTCAATCGCCGGGAAGCCCAGGTACACCTCGGCAACCTCGGCCCCTGCACGCTTGCCGGTGTTCGTCACCTTGAAGCTGACCGTCGCGATTGAGGGGGCCGACCCTTTACTCACCTTCAAGTCATCAAAGCTGAATTCGGTGTACGAAAGCCCGAATCCGAACGGAAATAGCGGCGTAATTTTATGCGCGGTGTAGGCGCGGTAGCCTACTTCCAGCCCCTCGCTGTAATGCGCCACGCCGTTCACGCCCGGATACTGCGCCGGATTGCTGGCCAGTGTATCTTCCACGCTGCGCGGGAAGCTGAGCGGCAGTTTGCCGCTGGGATTCACCTTGCCCGTCAGAATATCGGCCACCGCGTGTCCATCTTCCTCGCCCGGATACCACGCCTCCAGCACCGCGGGCACGCTGTCGATCCACGGCATCAGCACCGCCGATCCGCTCTTCACCACGACAACGGTCTTTGCATTCGCCTTCGCGATCGCCTTGATCAGCTCGGTCTGTGCCGCCGGCAGCTCCAGGCTCTGATCGCGCCCTTCGCTGTCCTGATCGCCCACCATCACAATGACGACCTGCGCACGCTTCGCCGCGTCTGCGGCCGCGTTGATGTCGCTGCCGTCCATCACGGTCACGTGGATCTGCAAGCCCAACTCCGCGCTCAGCCCGTCATAAGGAGTAATTGTGTAGAGCGGGATCACGTGCGAGCTGCCCCCGCCGCCGGTGTTCGGCCGCACCGCGTACGGTCCCACCACCAGAACGGTGCGCAACGATGGGGCATCCAGCGGCAGCAGGTTGCCATCGTTCTTCAGCAGCACCATGCCCTGCTCTGCAATTTGCCGAGAGACTGCCCCGTGTGCGAGCACCGGAATCGGCACCGGCTTCGGCTGCGGCCCAAAGTCGCCGTACTCGATCATCTTCGCGAACCGCCGCACCAGCTTTTCATCGAGCACCGATACCGGAACTTGTCCTGCATCCACCGCCTTGCGCAGGTCTTTATCGAAATAAACCCCCGTCGGCATCTCCAGATCCAGCCCGTTCAGCGCGCTGGGCACGGTCGAGTGCGTCGCGCCCCAGTCGGAGAGCACGAATCCGTCGAATCCCCACTCCTGTTTCAAAACTCCATTCAGCAGCGGCCCATTCTCGCAATTGAACGCCCCATTCACTTTCGGATACGCGCACATCAGCGATGCCGAATGCGCTTCCTTGATCGACGCCTCAAAGGCCGGCAGGTAGATTTCGCGCAGCGCCCGTTCGCCAAGCTCCTCGTCGACAGCGTGCCGGTCAGCCTCCTGGTTGTTGGCCACGTAGTGCTTCACATTCGCCATGATGCTGGTGCTTTGTATGCCCTCGATGGTGGCCACGGCGATGCGTCCATCGAGGAAAGGATCTTCGCCGAAGCTCTCAAACACGCGTCCGCCCTGCGGCACGCGCGCAATGTTGATGTCGGGCGACTCGAACAACAGGCTGCCCAGCGAACGCGTCTCTTCGGCTTCCAGCTTGCCGTAGGTGCGCGCTAACTCCGGATCCCAGGTTGCGGCCAGCGCCATGGGCGAGGGCATGGCGGTGGCCGGAGGTTGCGGGCTCGCGCCTCCAGGTCCCACGCCCGCCGGCCCATTCGTCATCCAGAAATCGGGAATGCCCAGCCGCGGCAGGCCCGGCACCATCCTGTACCGTGTGGCGTCGTGCACGCCGTGCAATTCGCTGATCTTTTCGTCCAGCGTCATCCTGGCCACGATCTGCCGCGCCCGCGCCACGGCCTGCGCATGGGTCACATGAGCCTGCTGCGCCAGAACGGCCGAAGGCAGAACAGCTAAGAGCAGAGCAGCACTCATTATGTATACGTATCCAGCTACGCGAATCTTCAGGGCCGATTTGACGAAAAATATTGTTCTCACGTTGATCTCGATTCGGAAATTCAATTCAGCGGAATTCTACCATTCGTGCACGTCGCCGGGGCGGACCGCTTCCTTGCGCCCTCGCTCCCTGTCTTCTCGGTCCCTTGGTCCCTTGTTCCCCGTCTTTGCGTGGTAGGACCACTTGAGCCTCACCAGCGTATGATGATTTCCGCAAGCAATTCAATTCCTCAAGAGGCAGTTCTGTGATTCGACTCAAGATCTTCCGCAGTCACGCGCCAATCCTGTGTACGCTGGCATTTGCTTTCCTGTCCTGTGGCGCGCTGCATGCGGCCAAGACCTGCAATCCCCGCGACTTCGGCGCCAAGGGCGACGGCACCACCAAGGACACAACGGCAATTCAGGGCGCTATCGACGCCTGTGCGGCCAAGGGCGGCGGCATTGTTCGCCTTACCGCAGGCACTTATCTGAGCGCGCCCATCGTGCTCAAAAGCAACATCACCCTCCAACTCGACAAAGGCGCCACTCTTCTGGGCTCGCCCGATCACGAAGATTATCCACCGAAGATCGAGTTCCGCCTGCCCGCTGCCACGCCACTGGTAAGCGCCACCAATGCGGACAATGTTGCCATCACCGGCGAAGGCACCATCGACGGCCAGGGCGAAAGCTGGTGGAAGGCGATGCGCGGCTATCACGATGCCGGTGTCATGGGCAATCCCCATCCCCGCCCGCGCCTTGTAGTCTTCGACCACTGCAAGCATGTGCGCGTCGAAGGCGTCACCATCCAGAACTCGCCCTTCTGGCAACTCGTTCCTTATTATTGCGACGATGTGGTCATCAGCCACGTGCGCATTCTGGCGCCGTATCCATCGCCGAACACCGACGCCGTCGATCCCTTCTCCTCGTCCAACGTGCGCATCGATCATCTCTATGCCGATACCGGCGACGACGCCATCGCCATCAAGTCCGGCGCCATCGATTCGGCCGGCGGCGATGACCCCGTACACGACATCACCATCACCGACTGCACTTTCCTGCATGGTCACGGCCTCTCCATCGGCAGCGAACTCGCCGGCGGCGCGCACAACATCGTGGCCAGGCGCATCCATTTTGAAGGCTCGGACAACGGCATTCGCGTCAAGGCCAATCGCGACCGCGGCAACGACGTCAGCAATCTGAGCTTCACTGACATCGACATGAAAGACGTGAAGAATCCGATCGTCATCAGCGAATACTACCCGCGCATTCTGCCGCCCCCGGGAGATGTGGCGCCGCAGCCCGTCACGCGTCTCACGCCCCACTTCCACAACATCGTGTTCAGGAATGTCACGGCCACGGGCGGCGAAATGGCAGGAGCTATCGTCGGCCTGCCGGAAGCGCCGGTCAGCGATATCGTGTTGCAGAATGTCACTCTCAGTGGCAAGACCGGCCTTACCATCGGCTACGCCAACGTCACCGGCCAGAACCTGAAGGTCACAGCCGCGCAGGGCGACGCCATCCTGAAGTTGCCGGGCGCCAACCTCACGCAGCAATAAACCCGCGGTCCAACAAAAAGGGCTGCTCTCATAGGAGCAGCCCTCGTCTTTCTGACCACTGATCACTGACCACTGATCACTGGTTCACCCCGCTCGCCAAAAATCCGCCGTCGACCACAAGGATCTGCCCGGTCACAAACGAAGCGCTGTCGGAGGCGAGATACACCACCGCGCCAATCAATTCTTCCGTCTTGCCGAAGCGCCCCATGGGCGTGCGCATCAGTAACTCCTGCCCGCGCGGCGTCGAGTCCAGCAGTTGCGCATTCAAGTCGGTGCGGAAAACGCCCGGCGCCACCGCATTCACCGTCACGCCTTTCTTTGACCACTCCACGGCCAGCGAACGAGTCAGCGACGCCACGCCGGCCTTGCTGGCTGCATACGCCGCCACTTCGCTCAGCGCGACGAAGCTGTTCAGCGACGCGATATTCACGATCCGCCCGTAGCCGCGCTCCAGCATCGGCTTGCCGAATACCTGGCAGGCGCGCAGTGTCCCCGTCAGGTTCACATTCAGAATGTTGTTCCACTCTTCCTCGGGCAGATCAATGGTGGGCCGGCGCTTGATGATGCCCGCGCAATTCACCAGGATGTCGACCTTGCCGAAGGCTTCGAGCGTGGCCGCCAGCAGCTTTTCCAGCGAAGCGCGATCGCCCACATCCGAGGCCATGCGGAGGGTCTTCCGTCCGCGCGCCTCAATCTCTTTCGCAGTGTCGTCTACCTGTTGCTGGCGTCGCGCGGTAGCAATCACATCGGCGCCCGCGTCGGCCAGGCCAAGGCTCAGCGCCTGGCCAATGCCTGACGTGCCTCCGGTCACAACCGCGACCTTGCCTTCAAGGCTGAACAGTTGGGGGTTCATTCGATCTCCGTAGGGAATTTGTGTTGAGCAGCTACTTCCGCAGGTACCGGGGCGTCAGATGGCGCGCCCCAGAAACACCGGCGCAATGTGCCGATCATACAGGTTCTCCGTCACATTCTTCGCGATGACGGGCTCGTTGGCCTCGAGCAATTCCAGATAACGCGGTCCCATCTTCGCGGCCACTTTGAATCCCACGTGCAGCAACTGCCGCACACTGGGATTGTAGGCCGGGTCGTTCTCCACGTGCCGCAGTGCGGAAGTGTACTGCTCTGACGTCCACCCGCGCACCTCGTCGGCCGAGGGCAGCTTGGCGGGATCGATGTCGATCACTGTCGCGTAGGGTCCGCACAGCTCTTCCATGTGGGCCAGCGCTTCGGCATACACTTCCTTGGCCAGCGCCAGGCCCTCGCCTCCCGCTTCGGCCAATCCGATCAGTTCCTCCAGCCACGTAGTCCCCGCGGTCTTCAGATGCACGCCCACGTTAAAGCGCTTCATGGTCGCGTGGATGGCCGGATAAATTGAGAATTTATCGCTGCCCGAGTGCACGCTCAACTTCAAATTGTCCGGCAGCCCGTATTGCTTCACCGCGTAGGCGATGGCCGCCACGTCCAGCGCCATCTCGCGCTCAAATTGCGGCACGTCGCCCACGTAATCCACGCCCTTGTTGAAGCGCCCGCTAAACTTCGGCGCAATGGTCTGCACGGGAATGCCCTCATCGGCAATCGCCGCCAGAATGATCAGCAGTTCCACGGGGCTCTGCGCGCGATCGGTCTCATCCATCGAAACTTCGGGAATAAAGTTGCCCGCGCCCTTCGCGTTCAAAACGATGCGATGCACTTCACCGGCCTTCTTCACCGCGGCCAGAAACTTCTGAGCTGTTTGCTCCAGCAGCGCCGAGGTAATCTCAAAGGCCTGGTCGGCTCCCGCCAACTCGATGCTCCCCTTCAGCTCAGGATGCCGCGTCACGAAGCTGTCAATATCCGATGCCTTTGCAGGCTGTCCAATAAAGTCGGCCACGTCGAAAGTGAAAAAGTCGCATGGCGCGAGAAAGCGCTCCACTGTCGTAGCCGTGATGTGGTCGGCGTCGCAGAAATACGGCAGCTTCCATCCCAGCGCCTTCACCGCCGCATCCGCCGCTGCCCGCACGCTCGATGGCTCGGAGCCGATGATGTTGTGCTCGCGGTTCGACTTGTTCCAGACCGGCACCACTTCGACTCCCTGTTCGAGAGTCTTTACGCATGCCTGCAACTGCGCCTTGGCCTGGTGCGCAAATCGGTCGCCCACGCCCACAGAATATTTGTTCAGCTTCAAACCTAGATCTCCCATAACCATCCTGTTCTATGTGATTCTCAACTATTCAATGCGCCAAGCGCGCTGCCATTTCTCTCAGTCTCTAACCGTTTGCATCTCGGACCATCTCCATGCCCGATCCTTTCGCCTTCTTTCTGGCGAAAGGGTGGGCCACCACAAATCCAAAGGGGAGGAACTCATGCGGTTTGGGAGCCGGCGTCTAGCCCGCGGCAGCCCCCACAGCGGCTGGGGCCGCGCACTCAAATCGGCTGCGAACGGACCATAACCCCAATCCCGGATTGGCGACAAAGAAAATCTCTTCGCCGTCTACCTGGTTCCAGCCGTGGTGCAGTTTTTCCGGATCGTATTTCTTGGTCATTGCCTGCAACTCGCCGTACGCGAAGCCCACGCCCTCGATCTCCTCGCGGCTCAATTCGGCAGGGCACCAGACAATCTTGAAGCGCCCTTCCGAGGAACCATGAATCAAGTGCGCGGCGGCGCTCAGGTCCGCGGCCAAGTCGGGGTGCTCGCTCACCGCTTTCAAGGTGGCCGGCGTTCCGCGATACCCGTACTTGCGGATCAGCGCATCGATGCCCTTGTCCTCGCCGAATTCATGCACGCCCGGCGCCAGAATAATCAGCTCCGCTCCATCCGCCAGCGCCATGCGCGTGCGGTACACGGCTTTGTTGCCAATCCATGTGGAATGAAATTCCTTGGGATCGAGATACACCACAGCTTTCTTAATGGGCTTGTCGAGCATCTCGAAATTCACCTTCAGGCTCAGTTCCGCGGCCTTCAGGAAGCACTCGAGATCGTCGCCGATGTAGAGGCCGCGCACTGCCAGCCCGCCATCCTTGCCGCGCCCAACAACAGTCTGCACATATACGATCGGCAGATGCACGCAAGAATTCCTGGCTGGCGCGGTTGAGCACATTGCGCACCGGGTTCTCGGCGCGGCCCATGATTCGCTCCATGCCATACACGGCGCCCAGGTAGTGGCTGCGATTAATGCCCTCGCGCCCGCCCGTGCCGATCAGAATGTTTTTGGAGTGGTTGGCCATGCCGATCACTTCGTGCGGCACCACCTGGCCAATAGAAAGAATCAGGTCGAAGCCGCCTTTCGAGATGAGCTTGTTCACCTGCGCGGGCCACGTGTAGTTCAGCTTGCCTTCCGATTGCTCGTAGATAAACGAAGCCGGCAGCTCGCCCAGGGTCTCGACTTCCGTGCGCCAATTATGGACTTTGAACAGCTCCTGCGGCACGTTGCCAAACATGTGCGCAATCTGGTCGGGCCGCATCGGCGTGTGCGTGCCGATAGCCGGTAGCACCGCCTTCAGCTTGTCTCCGTAGTGTTCCCAGGTGTAGCGCGTCAGGTCGCCGGCGCGTGAGTGCTCGCGGCTTTGGTCGGGCGGCACAACCAGCACGTTCTTCCGCGCGCCCAGCTTGGCCAGGCTCTCTATCAGCAGTTCTTTCAGTTGCGCGGCGGAAAGATCGGTTTCAGTGCTTCCCACGGAACAATAGAGACTCATAAATCAAACTCCACTTTCTCTCTTCGATGCTGGTTGTCCCGTCCTTGACTTGTTCTTCGCGTCAAGGGTGAGCTGACACTGACCAGCTGACCACTGACCACTGACCACTGACCACTGCCTTACAGCCGGTACGCCTTCTTAACCAGGTCGTAGGCCAACTGATGCGCCACTTCGTGCGCTTCATCCTCGTCCAGGCGATGCTCGGCCACCAGCCTTCCCAGAAACGCGCAATCCACGCGCCGCGCCACATCGTGCCGCGCCGGAATGGAGAGAAATGCCCGCGTATCGTCGTTGAACCCGACCGTGTTGTAGAAGCCTGCGGTTTCCGTGGCCTGCTCGCGGAAACGCATCATGCCTTCAGGACTGTCATGAAACCACCACGGGGGTCCGAGGCGCAAGCACGGATAATGGCCGGCCAGCGGCGCCAGTTCGCGGCTGATCGTCGATTCGTCCAGCATGAACAAAATGATGGTCAGGTTCTTGTCATTGCCAAAGCGATCCAGCAAGGGCCGCAGGGCATGGACGAAATCGGTCGGTCCGGGAATGTCAGCGCCCATGTCGCGCCCATAGCGCTCGTATACAAATCTGTTGTGGTTGCGAATGCTTCCCGGATGGATCTGCATCACCAGGCCGTCTTCCACGCTCATGCGCGCCATCTCGGTAAGCATCTGCGCGCGGAATAGTTCCTGCTCGCCCGCGTCTGCCTTGCCCACAATGACTTTGCCGAACAGCGCGGCCGCGTCTGTTTGGGAAAGATCCGCCGTCTGCGCCGTGGGGTGTCCGTGGTCGGTCGAGGTGCAGCCCAGCGTCTTGAATCGCGCCCGCGCCTTCATCAGCGCATTCAGGTAGCCCTTCCACGTCGAAGTGTCTTCCCCGTTCTGCTCGCCCAGTTCGGCGATCAGTCCGGCGAACCCCTTGAATTCCGGATCGACTACAGAATCTGGCCTGAAGGCAGGCACGATGCGCGCCTTCCAGCCCGAATCGCGAATCTCCCGGTGCGCCGTCAGCGGATCCAGCGGCGACTCCGTCGTCGACAGCACTTCGATATTGAATTGCTCGTAAAGAGCCCGCGGCAAATACTCCGGCGTCTTCAGCTTTTCCGCAATGGTGTCGAAGTACAGGTCCGCCGTTTTCTCGCTCAGCCGCTCCGTCAGCCCGAACTGCTCCTGAAACGTGTAATCCAGCCAAATCCGTGTGGGCGTGCCGCGGAACAGGTAATAGTGCCTTGCAAAAATGCGCCACACCTTGCGCGGATCCTTCACCACCGGCTGCCCGATCTCGAGATCGTCCATCGAGACGCCCTGGCTGTACAACATGCGAAAGACGTAGTGGTCCGGCTGCACCAGCAGCGTTGCCGGATCGGGAAATGGCTGGTTGTTGGCAAACCATGCCGCCTGGGTATGCCCGTGCGGGCTCACAATGGGCAGGTCGCGGACGTGTGCATACAGCGAACGGGCTATTTTAAGGGCGATTGATTCGGAAGGAAACAGACGGTCGTCGTGGAGCAACATGGCATTCATTCTACCTCGTTATCAGCGTTCTGCGGCCGCTTGGGCCGCTTGAGGTCAGACCACAAGTATACACGGCCGGTTAGCGCGCCGGTCCCGCTCCAATCCGTCGGTGCGTTCCAAGTTTATCGAGCCAAACCCCCCTTTTCAGTGATAATCTCGCTGTGTCCATGATTTTTTAGAGGAAGGTATCTGAACGTATGCCGCGGGTGAAAGAGGAAGAACAGAACAGCCATCGCACCATGCAAGTGGTGAACCACATCCGCTCCCTCATCGAAAACGGGACCCTCCAGCCGGGCGACAAAATCCCGCCGGAACGCGAGTTGGCGCGTTCTCTTAAGATCAGCCGCGCCAGCCTGCGCACCGGCATCGGCTATCTCGCCGCCATGGGCATCATGAAAATCCGCCATGGCGTTGGCACCTTTGTGGCCGACGGTCCTCCCGAGTTCAGTAGGGCCTCTCTCAGCCTGATGACCGCCCTGCACGGCTTTCAGACCTGGCAGATGTTCGAGGCGCGCATCATTCTCGAGAGTCATCTTGCGGCCTTGGCCGCCGAGCGCGGTAAAGAGGAACACCATGCCGCGATTGCCGAAGAGGTGGCCGAGATGTTCGCCGCCATCGAAAGCCCCACCGACTATCTGATTCACGACCTGATATTCCACCGCGTCATCTCGCAGGCTTCCGGCAATCCCATCCTCGCCGCCATTATTGAAACCATCACCTCGGCGCTCTACGATAGTCGCCGCAAGACCGTAGAACGCTCCACAGATCTCCGCGAGTCCGCCGAGATGCACCGCGAGCTTTACCGGGCCATTCGTTCCCGCAAGCCGAAGGAAGCGCACAACCTGATGGAGCAGCATCTGCGCATGGCTCAAATCGCACAAGGCATGGAACGCCCCACGGGTCGAAAAGCGTCGCAGGTAGCCGCGAAGAAGAGACCGACGCGCTCTGCATCCGCCGCTTAGTGTCCCGTTTCTGAAGTTCGCATCACACAATAAGCTGTCATCCTGAGCGAAGTGTGGCCGTTTCTCCGGCCAAACGGAGTTGAAAGCCTGCCCTGAGCGAAAATCGCAATGCGATTTGAGTCGAATGGGGACCTGCGGTTGTTCTTCTGCCTTTGTGCAAAGAACTTCCGGGGCGCCCCACTCGTTCGGTCTCAAGAAATCGTTCTCGCAGCTCGCGGCCCGGGCATATTTCCGTCGGTGTCCCTTTTCGTGCACCCCAGCCTCCCTTTACGTGATACAAGCCGCTAAGGTCTGACCGGACTTCCTCCTCCACCGGGCAATCCCAGGGCACGCGCCCCAGATCGGACGTGACCGACCTGTCATGGCGCAAAACCATCCCAACATCAATCACTTGCAGAGGGTTCAAGGCAGGGTGGCCGTGTGTTTGGATGGTTGGAACCGGTCAATTTTCCCTAATCGGTTCAGCCCTTTCCATGCTTAATTTTCAAAAACTGCAGAATGAATTTCACTATTGACAGTTCTTAACCTTGTGTATGAAACTAGTCGAGCTTCGAAATGTGGTCAGACCACGTGTGTGAAATTTCAAGAATGCGGGCGTGGCCGCAAATTCGCAGCGATATGAACTACCTAGTGGAGGCAACACAATGAGGCAATTAGCCTTAAGCAAACTATTCCAGTCGAGGCAAGCAGCGCGAGGTCCCATTCCTCGCATGTTGTGTATCGCTGCATTGAGCTGCGTGGCGTTGTTGGTCATCGCCATCATGACGCCGCTCGGCGCGAATGCACAGATGGCCGGCTATGGAGCCATTTCAGGCACGGTCACCGATTCCACCGGCGCAGTCATTGGTGGCGCCACCGTCACCGCAACCCTGGTCGATCAAAACGTCAGCACCACCCGTACCACCACCGGAGCCGGCGACTACAGCATCACGCCGCTCACCCCTGGCGAGTACACTTTGACAGTCACCGCCAAGGGCTTTGAGAAAGAAATTCAGGAACACATTACCGTTGACGCTCTCGTCACGGTCGGCGTCAATGTCAAGATGTCTATCGGCGCCGCCCAACAGACCATCACCGTTACCACCGCGCCTCCTGTCCTGGAAACCACGGACGCCACTCTGGGCGCGGTCATGGACAACCAGATGTATTCCAGCCTGCCGCTCTTGATGGGCGCGGGCGGAAATGCCGATCAGCGCCGTGCCACCGACTTTGCGGGATTGATGCCCGGCGTGGTGCCCGTCTGGGTGGGCAGCAACAACGCCACCGACGCCTCGTTGTCTGTCAACGGCGGCAATCCTGCCGGCGGCACATCCGAAATCTACGTTGACGGCGTCAACCTGCCCGCGCCTGACGGCGTTGGCGACGTCCGCTTTATTTGGACCGCCGTCGGCATGGACGGCATCGACCAGTTCCAGGTACAGACCTCCGGCTACTCCGCGCAATATGCCGGCCAGGGCGTGCAGAACTACTCCATCCGCCAGGGCGGCAATAGCTGGCATGGCGGAATCTACGACTACATCCGCAACACCGTGGCTGATGCCTGGCCGTTTCTCAACAAGATTCCCACCGTCACTGGCGCTGTTCCCGCGGGACAAAGTTGCGTCTTCGGTTCAGCGGCCTCGAGCTATTGCGCTCCCGGCGGCCTGAAGCCGACCGAGATCATGAACGAAGTGGGCGCCAAGTTCGGCGGGCCCATCCTCAAGAACAAGCTGTTCATGTTCTACAACTACGGTCAATATCGCTTCCAGCACGGTCCCAAGATCCAGTTGCAGAACATTCCCACCACGGCCATGCTGAACGGCGACTTCTCAGCGTTTTCCACCAGCACCGGCTATGGCATCTGGGACCCCGGTACACAGACCTCCGGTTGCCTTGGCTCCACGGCCAGCCCGTGTACCCGCACTCAGTTCGTTTCTACCGGTGGCGTTGAACCGGTCGGAACCCTCAATGTGATTCCGTCCAACCGTATTTCTGGCGCGGCAAAGTACATCAACACCTTCATGTCGCCCCTTGAGGCGTCGACATTGCAGACCCAGTACTCCAATAACATCGCCGCAGGCTATCAATTACGGCCTGTCGAACTGGTATCAAGGTGGCCGCATCGACTACGTCATGAGTCAGAAGAACCAACTGAGCCTCATCATCGAGTTCGGCCGCCAGGCCAGCACCGGACCCAACTCTTCCGGCGCCGCCAACGCGCTTCCGCCGCCGTTCAATACTGCCCAGGCCTACACTCCGAAGACTACAATCGACATCGTCAAGGACACCTACACCATCAACTCGCACATGGTGAACCTCTTTTCGCTGGCTTATGCCCGGTACAAGAGTCTCTCCGTCACGCCCGACGATGCTCCGCAATACGCTGCCAGCCAGACCGGTCTGTTGAACACGCCATCCGGCCAGGCCAGCTTCTTCCCGTCGATCGTTTTCAGCGGCGGCCTCGACAATCCATTGACTGAAGCCGGTTACGACGAAAACCAGAAGGTTTCGAACGCCTATAGCGTCTGCCGACGATTTCCAGTGGCAGTTCGGCAAGCACAACTTTACTTTCGGCGGACAGGTCGTTGATGACCAGTTCTTCCTCATCAAGAACCTCACCAACTCCGGTCCGCTTGCCTACACGTTCGCCAATACTTCAACGCAACAATGGTCTTCGGGCTCCTCGCTGAACAGCACCAGCGGCAACGCGGTCGCCAGCTATCTGCTTGGCGCCACCAACTCCAGCTCCGTCTCCGTCGCTCTACCCGGCTACGGATCCACTTGGCTTGACCCCTCTTTCTGGGCGCAGGACGACTGGAAGATCAGTCCCAAGTTGACTGTCAACCTGGGTGTCCGCTGGGATATCTGGCCGGCTCTCCACGTGACGCACAGCATCATGTCATGGTTGAATACCGCCCAGACCAACTCAGTCACCGGCAACCTTGGCACCCTGGGATTCGCCGGCGGCAGTCCGTCCGACGGCTACCACACGGGCTTGTTCAACCCGTCGCCCACCACATACAAGAACTTCGGTCCTCGCGCCGGCTTTGCCTACGCGTGGAATACGAAGACGGTCATTCGCTCCAGCTACGGTCTTACCTTCGCGCGCGGCGACTGGAACAGCGGCAGCCAATCCGGTTCGGCTTCGACCGTGGGCTTCGCCCCGTCGGCGTCCGCGCCCGCGGGCACCATCAACCAGCCGTCGTTCTACTGGGATGCTACCCAGTGCACCGATGCAACCGCCGATGGAGTTCCTTGCGGTTGGACGGGCTCCGTGGCAAATCCCGCGCCTCCTGCCGGCGGCACCAGCCTGGCCGAGTTCGGCACCAGCGAAACCACGACCCTCACCAACTCCGGCGCCCAGAGCCCCGCGTACTGGGATCCGCACTACGGCGCCAAGACTCCCGAATACGTCAACTGGACCTTCGGCGTCGAGCGTCAGTTGACGAACAACATGTCCATCTCCGTCAGCTACGTCGGCAGCGAAGGCCACTTCCTGTCCGTCTCCAAGGCCATCGGCAAGAGGAACAACGAACTTCCTGAGTCTTTTGCCGCACTGGCCGGATACACGTTGAGCGGCAGTACGACGGTTCAATGTACGACCTTCACGGCCGCCGCTTGCCCCACACCCTTGCTTGGGACGGCCTCGGGTACGGCGTCAGGAAACATGACCAACACCAACCTGGCCATCGGACTCGGCTTCGCGCCGCCCAACCCCTACGTGGGCAACACGTACTACTACAAAAACGCTGTCTCGTCGTACATGACAAACTACCCGCAGTTCAGCGGCGTCAGCGATACTACCAGTTTCGTAGGCAATGAGAACTGGAACGCGTTGGAGATCACGATCCGCCAGCGCCCGTCGCACGGCCTGAACTTCATGATCAACTACACCTACTCCAAGTCCATCGACGACCTGGGCACTTTCCGCGTCGGCGACAACGATCGCCTCGATCGTTCGCTCTCTACCGCGGACATACCTCAGAACCTGGTCGCTTCGGTGGTCTACCAACTGCCCACCGGCCGCGGCCACATGTGGGGTGACAACCCGGTCTACCGCTGGGTCGCCAGCGACTGGACCGCCTCTAACATCTACAGCTATCACTCGGGGTTCCCGATCGTTATGGTGGGCAGCGGTTGCAGCGGCAGTGGCATTCTCAACCAGTGCATGCCGAGCATGGTGGCCGGGCAGCAGGGACGCCAGGGAACTTATGGCAAGAACGTAACCGCGGCTCCCGGCTCCCCCAACTACATCGGCAACGTCCAGTACTTCAACCCCAGCGCCTTCTACGTGACGGCCAACAACAACAGCACTTCATCCAGCTCCGGGAACTACGGAACCTGCGTAAACAGCACATCGACGCAGGCGTGCTACACGGGTGGCCCCGCCCTCTACGTTCCGGGCAACTCGCCGCGCGTGGCTCCTGACGGTATGTTCGGCATGGGTTACTATGACGACGATGTCGCCCTCAAGCGGACCTTCCCCATCTATCGCGAATGGAACGTCGCGATTGAATTGGATATGTCCAACATGACCAACCACGTGGTCTGGGCGTCTCCAAACTCCACCGTCAACACCGGCACGGCGTTTGGCACCATCAGCGCCCTCAACTCGAGCAACAACCCCCGCTCCGCGCAGGGCATGCTCCGCATCAACTTCTAACTATCCATGCGTCACTTCGAAAGGTGCTGCCGGTCCTCCGGCAGCACCTTTTTTCTTTCTGCCGCAAGCATGTGGAATCCTTATCGCGGTTGGAGCCCTGCCTTCATGATCCCGAATAGAAAATCCGCAGATTCACCTTGGCCGGCAAGCGTGGCCATCGCTTTGTTTCTCATCACATTCGCGACGCTCGGCGCTCGAGCGCAATCTGCGCCACAAACTCCAGCGGCTCCCGCTTCCGCCGCCCCCGATCCCGCCTTGCCCCACGGCCAGATCCAATATCTCTGGCCCAACGGCGCGCCCGGCGCAGTTGGCACTGAGGAGCAGGACAAGCCGCATCTCGAAATCTTTACCGGCTACGGCCCCGCTCCGCACACCGCCGTCGTCGTGTGCCCCGGCGGCGGCTATCGCAGCCTGGCCTATCCCAAAGAAGGAACTCAGATCGCCGAATGGCTCAACATCCGCGGCATCACGGCCTTTGTCCTCACCTACCGCCTCACGCCGCGCTACCACTACCCCGAGCCCATTCTTGATGGCTACCGCTCGGTGCGCTGGGTGCGTAGCCATGCAGCCGAGTATCACGTCGCTCCCGATCGCATCGGCATGTGGGGATTCTCCGCCGGCGGTCACCTCGTCGGCATGGTCGGCACCCGATTCGACGACGGCAATCCGCAAGCCGCCGACCCAATCGATCGCGTCAGTGACCGTCCCGATTTCGTCATCAGCTCCTACGGCGGCCTCACGATGCAGGCCGGCATTGCCAAACCCGGCGCCATGGCGAATCTTTTCGTCAATCCTCCCACGCCCGAGGAGCGCAACGGTATTTCACCTGACCTGTACGTCACGCCGCGCACGCCGCCCTTCTTCCTCTATGCCACCACGCCCGATCAATCCGATTCAGTGCTCAGCAGTGTGGTGTTTTACACCGCGCTCGTCAAAGCCGGTGTGCCCGCCGAGATGCACCTCTTTCAAACCGGCCCGCACGGCACGGCGCTCGGCCAATCCAATCCCGAACTCGCCGAGTGGCCCACGCTCCTCGAAAACTGGCTGCGCATCAACGGCTGGATTCCGTACCCCGCTGCACCAGCGCTGCATTAGCGTTTTGCCGCTGAAGTTCGGGTCAAAAATACTCTGTCATCCTGAGCGAGGTCGCCGCGGCGACCGAGTCGAAGGATCTGCGGTTGTTCTTCATAAGGCGCCAGCCACTTGCGAATTTGTATACGAGCCATCGTCCTGCGTATAGTGGGATCGCCCGGAGTTCCCATGAAATCTCTTCGTCTTATTGCCTGTCTCGCCATTCTTGCCTTCACCGCCGCCGGCGCAATCGCAGCGCCTCCCGATCCGCTTCCTTGGTCGCAGCGCGCCGCCAACGCCGCCATGGTTCGTTGGCCCGACGGACGCTTCGCACCCGTGGGCGCGCCCAGGTCCTGGAACTACGAACTGGGCACGCTGCTCGCGGGCATGCGCTCCGTCTGGCTCACCGATGTCGATCCGCGCGACTTCAATTACATCAAGAGCTCGGTCGACGCCCTCGTCGCTCCCGACGGTTCCATCCCCACGCTCAAGCCCGAGGAGCATCAGCTCGACAACATCCTCCTCGGCCGCCAGCTTCTCTTCCTCTACGGCGTCACGCAGAACAAGCGCTACCTCACCGCCGCTACCTTCCTCTGGAATCAGCTTGGCGCACAGCCACGCAACGCCGACGGTGGCTATTGGCACAAGCAGCGCTATCCCAACCAGATGTGGCTCGACGGCCTCTATATGGCCGAGCCCTTCCGCGCCGAATACGCCTCCATCTCCCACCATCCCGAGGAATTCGCCGACATCACTAAACAATTCGTGCTCATGGAGCAGCATGCCCGCGATCCCAAAACCGGCCTGCTCTACCACGGCTGGGACCTGTCGAAGCAGGAGCGCTGGGCCAACAAGCAAACCGGCGACTCGCAGGAATTCTGGGCGCGCGGCATCGGCTGGTACATGATGGCCCTCGTCGACACGCTCGACTATTACCCCGAGGGCGACCCCGGGCGCGCGCAGTTGATGGCCATTCTCCGCCGCGAGGCCGTCGCCGTCCGGCGCTTCCAGGATAAGAAGACCGGCCTCTGGTACACCATGATGAACAAGCCCGGCGAAAAGGGAAATTACTCTGAGTCTTCCTCCGCCTGCATGTTCGTCTACGCGCTGGCCAAGGGCGTGCGCCACGGCTACCTGCCGGATCCTGAGCCGGATGGCTTTCTCGCCGCCGCCGAACGCGGCTACAAAGGCATCCTCTCGCACTTCGTCCAGGCCCAGGGCGACGACGTTTCACTCACCGATACCGTCAAGGCCTCAGGACTCGGTGGCCAGCCCTATCGCGACGGCACCTACGCTTATTACATCGGCGAGAAGGTCGTCACCAACGATCCCAAAGGCGTGGGCGCGTTTATCATGGCGAGCACCGAAATGGAGTACGCGCCGGAGGCCACCATCGCTCTCGGCGATAACGTCGTCGTCGACGGCTGGTTCAACTCCCAGGTGCGCACCGACGCCTTCGGCCAGCAGGCCGAGTTCCACTACAAATGGAACACCTGGGACAATCCCGGCTATTCGTCCTTCAGCCATCTCTTCCACGAATTCGGCGCGCAGACCACTGAGCACGACGCCGAGCCCACGCTCGCCAATCTCAAGGGCGCCGATGTTTATGTCATCGCATCGCCCGACAACCTCGACAAAAATCCCAACGCTCACTTCGCGAACGCTGAAGATGCCGCGCAGCTTGCAGAGTGGGTCAAAACCGGAGGCGTCCTCGTCATCATGGAGAACGACACTTCCTTCGCCGATCTCGACCACTTCAACGTGATCGGCGACAAATTCGGCATCCACTTCAACAGTGTTCTGCGCAAGCACGTCATCGGCACAAATTGGGAGCAGGGAAGAATCGACATTGATGGCAAAGGCCCCATCTTCCATCATCCCCACATCATTTATGTAAAAGACGTCTGCACCATCACGGTTTCGAAGCCCGCGCGCTCTGTGCTTGAAGAAGGCGACGACATTTTCATGGCCACAGCGAAATACGGCAAGGGAACTGTTATCGCCATGACCGATCCTTGGCTCTACAACGAGTACACCGGGGTCCGCAAACTCCCCGATCTCTACGACAACTACGCCGCCGGCAAGGAGTTTGTGCGCTGGATTCTCCAGCAGGTGCCGCCCATTCGCAAATTGGAGAAACCCAAACCCGCGCTTTAGCGGTGAACCCGACCCAGCACGAAAAAGGGTGCCCCAGGTCTCGATTCTGAGACCTGGGATAGCACGAACCTCAACCCGCCTCTTTCAACCGAGCGCAGGGTGGGGCAACCGTCTCAATGCTGCATTTGGGGTTGAGCCACGGGCGCCGTCATCGCCTGCCCCTTCACATC
This sequence comes from uncultured Acidobacteriota bacterium, assembly GCA_963786565.1. Classification (GTDB taxonomy): domain Bacteria; phylum Acidobacteriota; class Terriglobia; order Terriglobales; family Acidobacteriaceae; genus Telmatobacter. Next base: position 659,285 of record CAWAZR010000004.1, read on the forward strand.
CGGTCCGAGTTCCGGGCACAACCGCGCCAGATCGTCAGCCACCATGCGCCCAAACACTTCCGATCCATGCGCATTCAAGTGCGTCCGGTCCAGCGTGCTTCCCGTCGCATCGGGATGCCCCACTGCATCAAACTGATCCGCTTGCTCCTGCGTCATCGTGTGCAGCAAGCGCGTACTCTCCGCATTCAAATCGATCACCGGCACGCCCTCTTCCTCCGCCACGCGCCGCGCGGCCTTCGCATACGCTGTCAAGTCCTCCACCAGCGCGCCGTCTTTGTAGGTCCGCCGCGAAAGCGACGTGACGATCACCGGCCGTGCCCCCTCCGCACGCGCCTCGTTGATGTAGCGGCGCATGTTCGCTGCATACGTCGTCTCCGGATCGGTCTCGCGCTCAGGCCCCTTGCCCGGCATATCGTTATGCCCGAACTGGATCAGAATATAGTCTCCGTGTGCAGCCAGCACGTCTTTCCACACACCTTCGTCGTAGTAACTCTTTGAGCTGCGCCCGTTCCGCGCCAGGTTCACGCAGTCCACGTTAGGCGTCAGATCCGCGCAAAATCCCGGCCCCCATCCTCCGCCGTTGTTCACCGTCGAGTCGCCCGCCAGCACAATCTTCACCGGCGCGCCGCGAATGATCGCCACCGTCCGCTCCAGATCCGGCGGCAGCATGGCCGGCTCCGGCCTCACATACTTCGCCAGCGCCGGAACCGCCTTCCCCAGATCCACCGCCACAATCCGCCCGAACGCATACGATCCCTCCGCATTCAAATGCGTCTTGTCCGGAATCGTGTTGCCCTGCGCGTCCTTCTTCGTGATGCCCAGTAAACTCGCCTGTGCCTCGTTCAACGTGTCGAGAAACGCAATGCTGTCCGCCTGCAAATCAATCAGTGGCGTCTTTTCCTCGGCCGCAACTTTCTTCATCGCCTCTGAATGCGCCAGCAAATCCGAATGAATCTTGCCGTCGTCCCCGTAGTAGCGTCGCGCCAGCGGCGTCACCAGTATGGGGACGATGCCATGCGCGCGCGCCTCCTCCACATACCGCTTCAGGTTGGCGGGATACTCAGTCACCAGGTTGGTCTCGCGCGGCATGTGCTGCGTGGACTCCTCGTCATTGTGTCCAAACTGGATCAGCATGTAGTCCGGCTTGTCCGCGAGCGCTTTGGTCCAGTAGCCCTCGTTGTAGTAGGTCTTCGTGCTTGCTCCGCCTTTTGCATCGTTGATGCAAACCACGTCGTCGGTCAGATTCGCGCAAAATCCCAGCCCGTATCCCGCGCTCTTCGTCTGCGTCGAGTCGCCAATCAGCGCGATCCGCACCTTCGCCGGCGTCACCGCCGTGTTCGCTTTCGGCGGCTGCGCCTGAGCGGCAACGCCTGCCGCCAATACCGTTAATACAACACAAGGAAAGAGCGATTTCATCGAGTTTCTCCAATCTTCACCAGGCGTCGCTTGTCTCCAAAACCCCTGAAAAGTCCCACGCGAACCGTCCCCGATTCTATCGCCCAAAAGTCCTGACCAGCAATCGATTTGAGCCGTCTCTGCGGCCGCTTTCAATCGCTCTTCGCAAAGCCACGCAAGGGCTTGACGACCCACCGCTCCGCTCCTATACAGTGGGATGGTTCAAGTGGTCAGTCCACTTGGATCGCGCTGTGCTCGCCGGCCCTCCCCGCCGCTGCCCACGCCGATTGGAGAAACTCATGCGTCCTGCCCGCCTTTTTTTTGCTGTACTTCCGTTCGTTGCCTTGGTTTCTCTCGCCGCTCAGGACACCCGCACCGTCACCGAGCCCAAAATTCCTCCCGCGTGCGTCACCCTCGAAGCCGACATCGCCTCCAGCCATGGCAACATCGCGCTCGCCGACGAGCAAAAACTCTCTACGCTTCGCATTCAGGACGCCATGGACCACTGCTCGCAAGGGCAAGCCGTGGTTCTCCGCGCCCACGGCAAGAAGAACGTCTTCCTCACCGGCCCGCTGACTCTCCGCCCCGGCGTCACCCTCGTCGTCGACAAGAACACCGCCCTCGTCGCCTCGCGCGATCCCCGCGTCTTCGACTCCTCGCCTGGCGGCTGCGGCATCGTTTCCATGCACGGCGGCCGCGCCTGCAAGCCGCTCATCTCCGCCGACGGCGCCAAAGACTCCGGCATCATGGGCGAAGGCTCCATCGACGCCCGCGGCGGCGCAACCCTCCTCGGCCAGGACGTCACCTGGTGGGACCTCGCGCACGAAGCCAAAGTGAAGGACGAGTCGCAGAGCGTCTTCGCCATGATCGCCCTGCGCCACGTCGATGGCTTCATCCTCTACAAAATCACGCTGCGCAACTCGCCCGGCTTCCACGTCTCCATCAATCAGACGGACGGCTTTACCGCGTGGGGCGTCAAAATCATGACGCCCAAAACCGCCCGCAACACCGACGGCATCGACCCCGGCTCTTCCAAAAACATCACCATCGCCTACAGCTACATTCACACCGGCGACGACGACGTCTGCCTCAAGCCCAGCGGCATGGGCGGCGTCTCCAACATGTCCGTCCTCCACAACCACTTCTACAGCGGCCACGGCATGTCCATCGGCAGCGGCACCTTCGGCGGCGTCGATCATCTCCTGGTCGACGACCTCACCATCGACGGCGCCGACAACGGCATCCGCATCAAGTCCGATCGCAGCCGCGGCGGCCTCGTCCACCAGGTCGTCTATCGCAACGTCTGCATCCGCAACGTGCCCAACCCCCTCGTCTTCACGCCGCACTACACCACGTTCACCGGCACTCGGCTGCCCATCTACAACGACATCACTCTCGAAAACGTGCACATCCTCACGCCCGGCGCCTACACCTTCTTCGGTCTCGACGCCGACCCCGGCCACAAGCTCGAAATCAAGCTCGACAACGTCTTCGCCGACGACCAGAAGGATTCGCTCTTCTACAATCAGGACGCGTCCATCACCATCGGGCCGCATGTCGGCAATCTCGCGCCCAAGGGTGACGATGTGACGGACACGACTGCGCCCGATTCAGCGCCCGGTCAGCCGCTCGACTGCGACGCCCGCTTCGTTCCGTTCCCTGAAGACAGAACCGCGCCCGAGATGGCCGGCAAGATTCCGCCCGAAGACAAAACCTTCTACGTGGCCGCCGACGGCACCGGCGACTACTACTCCATTCAGCGCGCGCTCGACATGGCTCCCAAAACCGGCGGCGCGGTTCTCTCCGTCTCGCCCGGCGTCTATCGCGAAGTGCTCACCGTCGACAAACCCAACATCACCATCCGCAGCGCCAATCCCGACGCCAGCAAAACCGTCATCGTCAACGACCGCAGCGCCGGCCAGAACGGCGGCACGCTGCACTCCGCCACGGTCAACGTCACTGCCGACGACTTCTTCGCGGAAAACATCACCATCGAGAACGACTTCAACAAGACGCACGAGCAAACTTCGCAAGGCTCGCAGGCCCTCGCAATTCTTGTCACCGGCGACCGCGCCATCTTCCACAATGTCCGTCTGCTCGGCAACCAGGACACCGTCTATCTCGGCACCCATTGCGGTAACGATGCGCAGAACTGCGCCGCCACGCGCCAGTACTTCACCGATTGCTACGTCGCCGGCAACGTCGACTTCATCTTCGGCGACAGCAAGGCCGTCTTCGAGAACTGCGAAATTCATTCCACCCCGCACGGCGGCGGTTACATCACCGCGCAATCCAAACATTTTCCCAAGCAGGACTCCGGCTTCGTCTTCGACCACTGCAAGCTCACTGCCGATCCCGCCGTCACCGGTCCCATCTTTCTCGGCCGCCCATGGCGTCCCTACGCCACGGTCATTTATATGCACACCGAGATGGATGACAAGATCGACCCAGCGGGCTGGCGCGAATGGCATCCCGGCGATACCCATTCGCTCGAAACCGTCTACTACGCCGAGTTCGATTCCACCGGCCCCGGCGCACATCACGACCAGCGCGACCCGCACACGCATTTCCTCACGCCCGATGAGGCCAAGCAATACGAACCGGCAATTTTCCTGCGCGGCACCGACAACTGGGATCCAACCAAGCTCCCCGCACCGCCCACGCAGTAAACCCGCCGCGGGCGCGGTAACATGGAGACATCATGAAGACCGTATTAATGGCTGACCCCGTGCGCTATCCGCGCATGACCACCGAAGAGCTCCGCGAGACCTTCTTACTGGCATCGCTCTACGAGCCGGGCAAGCTCGATCTCAATTACGTCGATCTCGATCGCTCCGTGGCAGGCTTCGCGGCTCCGCTCGATGCGCCCATCGCATTGACCACCTATCCCGAACTCCGCGCCGAGTATTTCACTGAGCGCCGCGAACTGGGCGCGCTGAACATCGGTGGCGCCGGCGTCATCACCGTCGAAGGCAAGAGCTACGAGCTTTCAAATCTCGATGTGCTCTACATCGGCCGCGGCAACAAGCAAGTCACGTTCGCATCCAAAGACAAGTCCGCGCCCGCCATCTACTATCTGTTGAGCTATCCCGCCCACGCCGTGTATCCCGTCGCGCTGGTGCGCAAAGAAGAAGCCACGCCGATGGAACTCGGCAGCCTGGAAACCTGCAACAAGCGCACCATCTGCAAATACATCTACCTTCAGGGCGCGCGCAGTTGCCAGCTTGTCATGGGCGTCACGCATCTTGCGCCCGGCAGCAACTGGAACACCATGCCGCCGCACACCCACATGCGCCGCTCCGAAATCTACATGTACTTCAACGTCGCAGCCGACGCGCGCATCATGCACTTCATGGGACCTCCCGCGGAAACGCGCCACATCGTCATGGCCGACAAGGGCATCGTCGTCTCGCCCGGATGGTCGATTCACGCTGGCGTCGGCACCCGCGCCTACAGTTTCTGCTGGGGCATGGGCGGCGAAAATCAGGACTATGCCGACATGGACCCCGCCCCCGTCGACACCTTGCGGTAATCGCAGGTCATCATGATTGGTTACAGGGTCATGGTCTTGCACCATGGCCCTAAGAATCAATGGTTTGCCGCCCGCGGTTACGCGCAAATCGCGGCCCGCGCCCCGAACGCCACCGAGCCGCTCCGCTTACCTAGCCAGCACAAAAGATACTTTCTTGCCCCGTTTGAGTGATTTAAATCACTCTCTCCGGGGGTAGAATGAGCGCAAGATCAGTTCCATTAGAGGTTCTTAGATCTGTATGAAACGCATCGCCCTGGCTGTCCTATATAGCCTTGCCCTATCTGTTACCGCCGCAACTGCCCAGAGCATTCCCGCGAATCCCGGCATTCCCCCGAATCTCGAGGTCATGAAGAGCACTTACACCGCTTCCGGCAATATCGTTGTACTCGATAAGAACACCATCGTCATCGAGCCCCGGATGCCGGCGCAATTTTGCGCGCTGCCCAAGGTTCAGAACGGCCAAACGACATGGTCCTTCTACACTTTCCCGCTCGCATCGATTACGGTGCACCTTTCTGAAGTCGACGAGACGCTGATTACAGAGGATCGCGTCTTTTCCAGTCCCGACGCGACCCGCACCTACAAGCCCGGTGACGTGGGAGACGCCACCATGGTCGTTGTCGCCGGCGTTCCGGGCAAGCAGTTCCATACGCTCATCTACGACCTCGACAAGTTCGCGCACCTCGGACCCGGCCCGCACTCGAGCAAGGAATACGGCCAGGCACCCGACGAAACAGAAGCCTTCGGCCTCACGTTCTCCGATCCAGCAGCGGCCCGCTCCTTTGCCATCGCTCTCAAGAACGCGGTCATCCTCGCCAAAGCGCAGGCCGCTCTGGCCCAGCATCCGTAACTTCGCAGGTCACAAAAGCTTTTCAAGCGCAAAAAATCAGGCGGCGATTTCCATCCCGGAAATCGCCGCCTGATCCACTAACCACTGATCACTAACCACTGTCGTTACACGTTGTACGTCGACGACGAAACCCGTCCGCCGTGTCCCGTCCAGTTGGTGTGGAAGAACTCGCCGCGCGGCTTATCGACACGTTCGTAAGTATGCGCGCCGAAGAAGTCTCTCTGCGCCTGAAGCAGGTTCTGCGGCAACCGGCCGGTGCGATAGCCGTCAAAGAATGCCAGCGCCGTCGAAAACGCCGGCGTCGGCACGCCCAGCTTCACCGCGTGCGTCACCGCCTTGCGCCACGAGGCCTGGTACTTGTTCACCAGCCGCGAGAAAAATTTATCGAGCAGCAGGTTGTCGAGCTTCTTGTTCTTCCGGAACGCGTCCTTGATCTTGCCCAGGAACTGGCTGCGAATGATGCAGCCGCCGCGCCACATCAGCGCGATGCCGCCCATGTTCAGGTTCCACCCGTACTCCTTGCCCGCGGCCCGCAGCAGCATGTAGCCCTGCGCGTAGCTGATGATCTTGGAGCAGAACAGCGCCCGCCGCACGTCCTCGATAAACTTCGCGCGGTCGCCCACTTTAACCGCCGTCTTCGGCCCGCGCAGCACTTTCTCGGCCTCTAAGCGCTCGTCTTTCAGCGCCGACAGGCAGCGCGCGAACACGCGATCTCGCCGATCAGCGTCACCGGCTGGCCCTCATCGAGCGCGCTGATCACCGTCCACTTGCCCGTGCCCTTCTGTCCCGCCGTGTCCAGAATCTTGTCCACCAGCGGCGAGCCGTCTTCGTCCTTTTTCGCGAAGATCGTGGTCGTAATGTCGATCAGGTAGCTGTCCAGCTCGCCCTTGTTCCACTCCGCGAACACGTCGTGCAGTTCATCGGCCGTCAGTCCCAGCCCGCGCTTCAGCAGATCGTAGGCCTCGCAAATCAACTGCATATCGCCGTACTCAATGCCGTTGTGCACCATTTTCACAAAGTGCCCGGCGCCCTCTTCGCCCACCCAGTCGCAGCAGGGCGTGCCATCGTCCACCTTGGCGGCAATCGCCTGGAAGATCGGCTTCACATGCGGCCACGCCTCGGGGTTGCCGCCCGGCATAATCGACGGTCCGCGCCGCGCGCCCTCTTCGCCGCCCGAAACGCCCGTGCCGATAAACAGAATCCCCTTCTCGGCCAGCGCCTTGGTGCGCCGCGTCGAATCCGTGAACAGCGAGTTCCCGCCGTCAATAATGATGTCGCCCTTTTCGAGGTGCGGCACAATCTGGTCGATCATCTGATCCACGGTATCGCCGGCCTTCACCATCAGCATCACGCGGCGTGGCCGCTTCAGCAGGCCGGCCAGCTCCTCAACCGAGTGCGCTCCCACCACCTCGGTTCCCTTGGCCTCGTTGGCCACGAAATCGTCAACTTTTGAAACGGTGCGATTGAACACTGCCACTTTGAATCCGTGGTCGTTCATGTTGAGGACAAGATTTTGTCCCATAACGGCAAGGCCAATAAGGCCGATATCACACGATGCGTCGGACATTCTTTTCTCCAAACGTCAAAATTTTATCATTGCGGATTTTGGATTTTCCTGCTTCCATTTTAACAAAGTGGTCTGACCTCAAGAAATGAGTGCTGTTGCGCTACAATTTCCACGTGGTTTTCTCGGGTCCGTAGTCCGAACGGAGGACTCCCGGCCATGAATACGAAACTCTGGCGTTTCGCGGCTGCGCTTTTGCCCATCTGCTTCCTCTCCGCGCAGCAGCCCGCCTCTCAAGCCCCGTCGCAACAGACCAACCGCCCCGGCTTCCATTGGCCCAGCCCCGAAGCCATGCGCAAAATCGCCGAGCAGCGACGCCTCATGGAGGCGCACGCCAACGCCATCAACGACGCTGCCGGTAGTATCCATTCGCCCGACGACGCGCGCCAGCTCGTAGACCTGGTCGCCGCGGAATTCTCCGATGAGCTTCCACCCAGGTGGGCCACCGGATCCATCCGCAAGCGCATCGCCCGTGCCGAGTATGAATCCGTCGCCAATCCCGGATCGCTCATCTCCGAGCAGCACATCGCCGACGTTTGGAACGATTTCGTCAAGAAAATCGGCGCCCCCCAGGACACCGTGCTCACTGCGGCCGACGTCCACTATCTACGCGACGCCCAGTATGTCAGCGCGCGCTTCTTTTGGGTCCGAGAGAAGGACGTCTGGACAATTCCCGGCGTCTTCGCCGTTGGGCCGGATGGAAAAATTGCCAATGGTTCGCGGGCACTGGAAGCGATCAGGCTTCTCTGGGAACTGGGCAACCTCGAGGACGATTTTCCCGGCGTCCATGCGGCGGCGCAGAAGGGAGTTCTGTTCTCCGATCTACTGAAGCAGCAGGCGAAATCAAGTTCCGGCCAGGCGCAAGGCGCCGTCCTCGTAGCCCGGACGGTGTCTTACCCCATCCAGCAAGCAGCATTACGCTATCAGCGCGACCACGGAGCCCGCGCCCTGAACCGCGCCATCTATGACTTGCTCAAGAACCTGATCGGCGACTGAGTGTATACTGGCGCGTCCGCGGTGATTCATATGTGAGGGTTCTCTAATCGCCAGGTGCCCATGAAATTCCATCGAGGTTGGAGATACGGAATCCCCGTGCTGGTGGTGCTCTCGTGTGCCGTCGTGTGGATTTTGTACTCTCGAATTTACGCGCCGAAACACATGATGTGGCCGTTCGAAGTTGCTGTGACCGTAGACGGCCATCCGACTGATGCTGAAGCCTATATTGGCCAACCGGCGGACAACGAAGAAGAGGCGTATGTGCTTGTACACACGCCCAACGTTGGCGACTATCTTCTTAATTTTGATCGGGAAACCTATCGGGAAGCGTCGGAAAACGAATATATTCGCGGCAAGCAGAAAGTCTGGTTTCTGAAGCCAATGCGAGAGGGCCAGTTTGAACCGCCATCACGCATGAAAATGAACGAATACATCATCATGTCGCATGGACACTTGGTGGACATTCGATTCTGATTGTCCGATGCTTTCCGCGACGAGGCGAATTCCCCGGCAATGAAGCTAGCTTTCTTGCTCCCTTGGTCCCTGTCTTCCTCACTCGACACTGAGGTCCCCGTCCGCATCCACTACCAGCTTGTCGCCTTGAATCTGAACCGAATGAATCTTCAGCCGCTCCAGGTTCACCTTGTATCCCGAGGAAGCAGTCGACCCCTCCAGCGCCTTGCGCAGCAAGTCCGCCGCATTCACCTTCATGCTCTTCGGTACCTGCCCGCGCAGGAAGGGCGCCAGCACAAAGTTGATCTCCTTCCGGTCGGAAACCTTGTCCAGTTGTGCGTCGCGGAATCCCACCGTCTCCCCCTCCGCGTCCGGCGCCAGCGACACCTCGGCCGGCAGCGTCAGGCTGACACCCAGGCACGCCCCGCCCACGGACGTTCCCAGCCGGGCCACGGTTTTTACCCGCACCACGATCCGATCCTGCTCAAAGCTCAAATGCGGGTCCTCGGTGGCGATAAAGCACGCCGAGTGAGGGCCGCCTTTCAGGTAATACCGGCCGTCGGGTCCGCTATAGAGCTGCTGCTTCAGGGTCCGCTCCAGGGCCTGCCGGCTGATGGTCAATTCCACAGCGCAGCACGGTGCAACTCCTGCCAGCAGTGCCAAATACGCCACAATCGCCGTTCTAAACTTGCCCATAAAGATATCCTGTCACTCCGCCCGCCCCATTTCCACCGTAATACGGCAAAAGCCGGACATCTGTTCCCCATCTAACCCGGCAGACTTCCTATAAAATCCATCAATTCAATCGTTTATAGGGCATCAAACCCACGCAGGATTCCTTGCCAAAACCCCGCTTTAACCCCTCTTTACTATTGATTTTTGAACAAAATATCCGTAAAATAGCAATTAGTGCTCCTCGGGTCCTACTGAACCCCCAGCCCTGCTCCGAGGACGAATCGCAAACCTCCTTTCAAGGACACAAAAATCAATGGCAAAGCGTCGTGGAAATCCGAATTGGGGCAAACCAGAGCCCATTGGCCCGGTTGTGCCTACAGTTACCTCCTTCGAGCAGATCACCAAGGAGTTTAAGCTGCCGCCGGATCAGTTCATCCGGTCAACCCGCCTGCGCGAATGGGCGCGCCGCAACAAAAATTCCAAATATATCCCGGAGGCCTTGCTCGAGGCCTGGGGCTTTGAGATTGAATCCACGCTGTAACACTTTCGCCAGCTCAAACAAAAACGCCGCCTTCGGGCGGCGTTTTTGCTGCCCTTAAACCGGCTGAAGCCGGGGGCGTTTTGCTTTGGAACTGCTGGCCTTTTACCTGTAAGCCTGCTCGTCAGCCCAGGGCCCAATCAGCGGCAGCTTGCAGCGCTTGCCTCGAAACGCGCCGATCACGCACCACAGCCATATACAGAAAACCACCGCAGACACGACACAGAACATCACCAGGAGGACGCGCGTCCCGAGGAACCGGAGATACGGCACCACAAATCCCATGGCAACGCCGAATAGAAAGACAAAGGCGCTGAACACCAGAGACTGCCACGCGTGGAATCGCACGTAGGGTCTTTTGTTGTAGTGCCTGATTGCCAGAAAGAAGAACGCCGGGACGGGCGAGAAATAGGCGACCGCGGCAACAAAATTGTCAGAAACACCGGACTTGTGGGAGTGGGACATGGGATCGGGCTTTTGGGGCATCGTCCCTCCTTCTGGGGGGGATCTGGAAGGGGTTATCGGCAGGATTACTGCGTTCTTTCCATTGCAAAGAACCGTACAGCCTGCAACGGGCCGTTCCTCGGCCACTTACTGGATTATATGAAACCAGAAGGAAGGAAATTGATGACCTCGGTAATTAAAGCGTATCTAAGAAATCACTTTTGTAACAAGGGCACGGTTTTAGTTTGGCCGAAAAATGCAGGAAATACAGGGCATTAACCCCTGAGGGGTCATATTCGGTAACCATTCAATGACTTTGAAACACGCCCGATTCAGCTTCCAGTAACGTCGCGCCAGATCGTCCAGGTCACGGCGCGGGTACCTCGAAACCGGGGAGGATGCGTGACGTCACTTCCAGCCGATGGTAGTTGCGATAGGTGGCTCGGAACGACCAGAGCATCATGTGGAAGGTCCCGGAACCGCTGGTGTTGCTCATGGTAATCGTGGAGGGCATCCAGAAGGTCTCGCCGCCCAGCAGGACCGGCGCATAGTCGACGCTGAGGACCCGCCTGCCGACGATGGGCGCTGTGAATGAGTTCGCGGGGATGATGAGGTGACGCGGGGTAGTGAGTTCCAGGTGAGTGATCTGCAACGATTCAGGATCGATGAAGACGCGGCCCTTGCTGTTCTCTTGCAGAAGACAATTGGCGGAGCTCTGGGGCGTGAGGACAGTGGCGAAGCGGACAACATAAGGCTCGGCCGGGCGGTCTCTGTTGATTCGTTGCAACGCATAGCTCATGCAAGCTGCTTGGTCGCGGGAGACCACGGCGAGGCCGCCCTCAAAAGCCCCGCTCGGCAGGCTGGGAACGTTCAAATGCTGCGAAGTCGCGGGCTTGCCGTCCACGTTCTGAATCTCGCGGGACTCTACCAAACTGGTCGTATGGTCCGGTTTTGCGGTGCGCTTGAGGCGGAAGACGGAGTCGATGACTGTGTTCTGATCGCGCACGCCGGGTTCCACCTGCGACGAGAGCACGTGCTCATCGCAGAAAAAGCTCGGGACGCCGGCGTCGTAGTGGTTCAGGTTCGCTTCCAGCCGGTCGAGGATTTCTCCGAGCGTGGGCGTCTTGGCCTGCTGCGCGCACAGAGCGGACGAAAACCCAAGCAATACCGCAAGCGAAATGGCCGTGGATAGTCTTCTGGAGGCCATGGCGAATCGCACCCTTCGGCGCTTTTCCATCATATGCATTCAACGTTCAAACATGGGATTAGTGTGCAAGGAGGGCGTTCTTTTCGGAGAATTCCAGATAGATCCCGGAGGCCTGGCCTGAGGCCTGGGATTTCGAGATTGACTCCACGTTGTAGGACCTTGGCCAGCTCCAACAAAAACGCCGCGCTCGGGCGGCGCTTTTGCTGTGCTTGAACCCATGGTTTCGGGGTTAGCGGTGTCCACCACCGCCGCCGCCCTGATGTCCAGGTAGCGCGTGTTCATTGCCGCCATCATGATCGCCTTTGACGACATGCCCGTGCCCATCCCTCGCCTCATTGCCTTGGAAGTGGTTGAACTGCTCAGCTCCGCGCCCAGGCAACGGTCCTCTGTAACCGTGACGAGGGTCAAACCGGTTATCGACATGGCCGGAGAAGTGCTCGGGACCGTGGAACCAGCGGCCGGCTCCAACAAATATCCCGCCTACAAACCAATCGGGTCCGTAGTATCCGTAGGGCGCGCAGTTATACGGGGCGTAGTCGAAGTACCCATAGGGGCACACTGGCTCCACGCCGATGTCGATAACGACCTGGGCTCGCGCCGCAGGCGCACTCCAGAACAAGCAGATGGTGGCGGCTACAAAAGCCAGAACCGTAGTTTTCAATGTCATTTTTCCTCGATTCATTTCGAATTCCTCCTCGAGTCAATTCGGGTTGTGGGGTGGGTGTTCCGTTCGGTCTCAGGTGCGCGGTATCCGCGCGGGGGATGGGGCGCGAGAATCATACCACGGATCAATAACGAGCGAGTAACCCTTGCGTTGTGCCACGTCGATGCCGATGAATAAGGTCTGCCAGCAGCCCATACGCAAGCTAGAATCCAAAACATGATTCGATCCACGGCATCGATCACTCTGGCGGCATTGTTGGTAGGTGCCGCAGCCGCCCATGCCCAAACGCCCGCACCTCCTGTGACCCTCGCTGACCCCGCGCCACCTGTGGTGCTCTCGAATTCTGAGCAGCGCACCATCACGGCGTCAAAGATCGGCCGGCCGTACGACCTGTTCATTTCTCTGCCGGAAAACTATTACACCTCCAAGCAGTCGTACCCCGTGCTCTACGTCCTCGATGGCTGGCATTTCCCCTTGATGGCCTTCCTCCAGAACAATAACGTCTATTCCCGGCGCATGCCCCCGGTCATCATCGTCAACATCGGCCAATCGCCCGCCAGTGACGCCATGGCTCTCCGCGCGCAAGACTTCTCGCCGACCCCGATTCCCGAATCCCTGGGCGGCGGCGGTGGTGGCGCAGCTGCGTTTCTCGACTTTCTCGAGCACGAACTCATCCCGTTCATCGATCGCACCTACCGCACCAATCCCGCCGACCGCGGATTGCTGGGTCACTCGATGGGCGGAAAGTTCGCCCTCTACGCGCTCGAGCAACGGCCCGGTCTGTTTCAGCGCATCGTCGCCGCCAGTCCGGCTCTTTTCGCGGACGACCCCCTGATCGACAAAGATGCGCGCCGCGCCCTCAGCGCAATGTCTGCTCCGGTTCGCCTCGATCTCTCGGTAGGTAGCGACGATGAACTCGGCTTTGCGAATACGACAACCGCATTCGCCCAACTCCTCGACAAACTCAAGCCCAAGGGCCTCGACTATCGCTTCACGGTCTATCCAGGGGAAAACCACAACTCTGTGCGATTGGCTTCGTTCCCCGCGGGACTTTACTGGGTCTACCGCCCAGCCAGGTAGACGTGCCAGGCGGTTGCTGGCGAGTGCGTTCGGATGCTTCAGCGGCAATCCGGAATTCACCCCTCCCTCGGCAGGCGTCTTTGCTGCCCGTGAACCGGGAACGGCCCAGCTTCTGAATCGGCGACAAACCGGCTGGAACTCAAAGGTCAGCGCTGGATCGGATGGGGCGGCTCGGCCTGACCTCACTTAATGGCTTGAGTCAATCTCCCTGGCAAAACTATGATGTCTAATACTGTTTTCTGGAAGGTCGTCACTACCCCCATTTTTGATTCGCGAAAACCCATTCGAGAACGGCAGAGAAAGGGAGCAGACATGGCCAAGGTGTTCATTTCCTATGTCCACGAGGATTCTGCTACGGTGGTGCGCCTAGCGGAGACTCTCACAGCTTTTGGAATCACCGTCTGGTTTGATCGGGAAAGCATCAAGGGAGGTACGCGCTGGAAGGACTCGATCAAGGAAAGTATAAGTCAGGGTGACTACTTCATCGCCTGCTTCTCCAAAGCATATTCCGCGCGTTCTGAAACCTACATGGATGAAGAAATGAAGTTAGCTATTGACGAGCTTCGGCGGAGGCCGACAGATCAAACGTGGTTCATCCCTGTGCTGATTGATGACTGCAGGCCGGAACAACGGGCAATCGGATCAGGTGAGACATTAGCTGATTTACAGCATGTACCACTCTTTAAGGACTGGGATGATGGAATTCGGCGCATCCTTGAAGTGATCGAACCAATATCTTCCATGGAATTCGCGCTGCGCAAATCTCTGAAGGGCTCCTCGGCGCGAGCTCGTATAACAGCAGCTGATGCTTTAGCAAGAATGGGTGCGCAAGCAAAAGGGAGCGTTGCCGATCTCCTTCCTCTCTTGCGTGACTCAAACGAGACGGTGTGCGCAGCAGCCGCATCAGCTCTCGGAGCCATAGGCCTCGCCTCTCAACAAATCGTCAATGAACTCCTGGATGTCACATCAAATGACGGCCATCGGTACTATCCTTCAAAGCACGCGAATGAGGCGCTCGTACGGATCGGCCAACCAGCCGTTCCTTACCTGATAAAGGTCTTGTGCGAAGATGGGGCGGCGCCCGATTCGAGAGGTGAAGCCGCACTGAAGACCATTTCCGGAATCGGAGAGCCAGCGTTGCCTTTTGTTGCTGAGGCGCTGAAGAACGGGGATGCCCGTTCGAAAGAACTGATGGCGCATGTTATCGCGGCGATCGAGAAGGCCCCTGGGATCGCGGAGCCAACGGCAAGTGACTCAACCTCCCAGCTCATCGAAATGTTACAAAGCCCCGAGGAACCTGAAGGCTCCGGCAGATCTGCAGCTGCCGATGCGCTCGGCTCATTAGGTGACCCAACCGCGGTTCCAGCACTCGTCGAGGCACTAAAGGACGAAAACTATGTTTGTGTATGCGCCGCCTTCGCCCTTGCGAAGATAAAGGATCCGCGGGCTGTAGAACCCCTGATAGCAGTCTTGAAGGACCAGGACAAGTTCTGGGTGGCGCGAGGCGCAGCGGCGGTTGCACTTGGCAACCTTGGGCACATTGCAACAGCTGCCCTTCCGGCCCTTCGCGAGGCCCTCGATTACGATTGCGAAGATTCAGACGAAGAATGGGATCTGCGGGCTAGGGAAGCAGTCGCCGACGCAATTGCTCACATCTCAGATCCGAGTGCGGCCTGTTCGCTGACGGGCAAAGGCTACAGATACGAGATGTGGGGGATTTATTGACGCGCCCAACTGGACTAGATCTCCCTGGTGCAATAGGGGACACTCTTCGGCCACGCTCGTCGACTGACCGCGATTCACCATTAATGAGATATTCAACTGAGTCACGGGGCCCTTATCGTAGATTGAACAGTCGATTCGTCGCACCGTTCCTTGTTCGTACGCCGCCGCGGTATCCATCGACCGCTGGAATTGAGTAATATCCGATCTCCCGGGATCCGGAACGACGACCGGCAATCCGTAAACCACCCCTCCATCATCACGCCCGCCCGCCTTTCTGGCGTTCCCCGCATGGATAAGCGAAAATAAAGATGCACACAATGCCTCAATCGCCCCGCACTCCCGAGCCTCCCTTCACCGACGTCCCCGGCGCCCTCGCCGAAATCAAAGCGGGCCGCATGGTCGTCGTGGTCGACGACGAGGACCGTGAGAACGAGGGCGACCTGACACTGGCCGCCGAGCACGTCACCCCCGAAGCCATCAACTTCATGGCCCGCTACGGCCGCGGCCTCATCTGCCTCGCCATCACCGAAGAGCGCGCCGACTATCTGCGCCTCTTTCCCATGACGCAGCAGAACTCCTCGCGCTTCGGCACCGCATTCACTGAGACCATCGAAGCTCGCGAGGGCGTCACCACGGGCATTTCGGCCGCCGACCGCGCCCGCACCATCCGCACCGCCATCGATCCGCGCACCACCGCCTCCGACCTCGCCCGTCCCGGCCACGTCTTCCCGCTGCGCGCGCGTCGCGGTGGCGTTCTGGTCCGCGCCGGCCAAACCGAGGCCTCTGTCGATCTCGCCCGCCTCGCCGGCCTCACCCCCGCCGGTGTCATTTGTGAAATCATGCGTGACGACGGCGAAATGGCGCGCATCCCCGACCTCATCCCATTTTGCCGCGAGCACGGCCTCAAGATTCTTACCGTTGCCGAACTTATTCGCTACCGCCTCCGCCACGAGCGCTACATCGTCCGCGCCGGCGAGTCGCGCATTCAAACCCGCTACGGCGAGTTCCGCATGATCGCCTACGAAAGCGAAGTGAACGGCGGCGAAAGCCACATCGCCCTCGTCCGCGGCGACCTCTGCCCCGACTGCCCCGCCGCCCATGCTGGTCCGTTTCAAGAATCTGCCATGAACGGCGCCTCAACCGCCGCGCCGCGCACGCCCTGTCCCCATCCCGTGCTCGTCCGCGTCCACACCCGCTGCACCGCCGGCGACGTCTTCGCCGCCGACTGCCACTGCCGCGAGGTCCTTGATCAGTCGATGCGCATGATCGCCGAAGCCGGCTGCGGCGTCATCCTCTATCTCCACAACACCTCGCGCGGCTTCGAAATCGACCGCACCCCCGTCGCGGCCTTCAGTCCCGAGGGCTCCGCCGTCCCCGCCGAGCAACGCGAAGAGCATTCCGGCCGCCTCCTTTTGCATCAAGAACTGCGTTCGCGCGAAGGCCAGCAGGCCCGCACCGGCCGCATCCTCCGCGCCATCGGCCTCGGCGGCCAGATTCTCTCCGATCTCGGCATCCAGCGCATCCGCCTGCTATCGAATACACCCATGCACATCCCCGCCCTCGAGGGCTTCGGCCTCGAAATCGTCGAGCAGGTCCCCATCCCCGTCGAGGAGTGCTCGCGGGTTAGCTAAAGCGCTCGCATCGCGAAATCTCACGATTCTCCATAAAAATTTGATCATTCTCACGAATGTGGTCAATATTGACCACATTGCCTCGCCCAATACCTGTAAGATCGCACAAACAGTCCAGGGGGGAAATTTCCGTGTAGAAGTCTGCGTTGCCAGCTAGAGTGGCAAGATTTTTCTCGTCAATTTTCGCCTTGATACGCGCACCGTCGATTTCGGGCCCACTTCGCCGTAGCGCAACGTCAGTGCGGCATCTTCCCCATTTGGTTGCCGCTTCCGCTCGTCAACCCGCGTTACGGCATCCCCGCAGTTGCTGTGAAGCCAACCGCACCAGTACGGCGAAAGGTTGGACCGCGTGCGCGTCCATCTCGTCAATCCCAGCGACAATTCCTTCGGCACCGCGGTGATCACGCCCCGCTGGCTCTTTGTGCTTGCTGCCGCCACGCCCACGATCGTCGGTGATCCCATCCTTGTCGATGAATCTCTCGAGCAAATTATGCCCGCAACGATTGAACCGGGAGATATCGTCGGCATCAGCGTGCACACCGGCAATGCTTTGCGTGGTTACGCCGTAGGCCGCATGGCACGCGCCCGCGGTGCCTGGGTAGTCTATGGCGGAATTCACGCCACGCTGTTTCCTGAGGAAGCCCTGGAGCGCGGCGAAGCGCACGCGGTTGTCAAAGGCGACGGCGATCTTGCCTGGGCAAAGGTAGTCACTGACTGTATCGCTGGCAGCCCCGAAAAAATCTATGAAGGCGGCCGCATCGAAGGCAGCGAATTTATCTCCGCGCGTTGGGACCTCATGGATCCCGCGAAATACATGTGGGCCTCCGTGCAAACCATTCGCGGTTGCCCCAAGCACTGTTCCTTCTGTAGCGTGTGGCGCACCGACGGGCAGAAACCCCGCCAGAGAAAATTTCAAAACGTCGTCGACGAAATCATTGCGCTGCGCCGTCTCGGTTTTCGCTTCATTGCCCTGGCCGATGACAACTTCTATCCCGTCACGTTTACCGATCTGCGTCTCGCGCGCGAACAAGGCAATACCGCCAAAGTCGAGGAGCTCACAGCCATTCGCAACGAGCGTTTGTCGTTGATGGAAGAGCTGGCCAAGCTCCCCAAAGACATGGTGTTCTTTACGCAAATGACCATGGAAGCCGGCGAAGACGGCAGCTATCTCGACGCCATGCGCAAAGCCAACATCAAGGGTGCGCTGGTGGGCGTTGAGGCCGTTACGCCCGAAGGGCTCAAGGCCGTTTATAAGGATTGGAACTACTCCGGTGAAGCCCTCGCCAAGCAACTCCAGACCTTCAAGCAGCACGGCGTGCACGTACTCGGTTCGTTCATCTTCGGCCTGCCCACCGATCGGCCCGCCACTTTCACCGCGACCGTCGAGATGGCGCTCAAAGCCGGTGTCACCTTCGCGCAATTTGTCATGATGACCCCGTTTCCCGGCACCGTCGACTTCGGCCGTTGGGAAAAAGAACAGGCCGTCGATCCCATGATGGTGGCCGGCGTTCCCATTACGCGCTACTGGATGATACCCACGGAAGTGCGGCCCAAAATGTTTACCCCGCATCCCACCATGAGCTCCGATGAAATCCGCATGCGCACGCAAAAAGTGTGGGACAGGTTTTACACCTGGGGGGCTATCTGGGAGCGGTCCTCCTGCACCCCCACTCTGCGCGCCCGCCTCGGATTCATCTTTCTCTCCAAGCTCTACCGCCAGATGTATGCAGGCACCGGCATCTCCACTGACAGCGCGCGGCGAAAGAAGTCGAAGCGCTGGGCCCGTTGGACGGCGCGGCAATGCAAGAAGCTCTTCCAGGCGCGGCCCATGCCGGAGCTCGAAGGGCCGAAGTGGGAGATTGGATTGCCCAGCTTGGGTCAGGCTGCGTTTGAGGCCGCGAATGGGCCGGCGATAAGCGGTCCGTTTGTTACGATCTCAAAGAGCTGACTCGCCCGCATGCTGCCGCGGGTCAGTCTGCGCCACGGGAATGCGGCTTGCCCTAATTGATCTGGTAAGTCCCGTAATCGATCGTCAGCACGGCTGTGCCTCCGATCCGGACTTTGGATTCGCTGCGGCTCTGTTGCGGCAGCCAGAAGCTCCCCGTCTTGGCGCTTGTATATTGAATCAGCGTCCGCGAAATCCAGAACGAGGGATTCTTCGCCGGCGACGCCTCGATCTTTGCCACCGCGAAGTCCGTCGCATCCACCCAGATCTTGCCTCGATACAGAAACTTGCTTTCCGTCAGCGGCTCAACACTCAAAATGTAGGCCGGACGCCCATCCACGCTCTCGTTTCCCAGCAACTGGAATCGGTAATTTGCCGGCGTCAATGCGGTCGCGGTACTGTCCTTTGAGGCCTCTATCTCGCTGTCCATCGCCCTCTTCAGAACTTTCTCGCCAAAAGTCTTGGAGCCGCTCTCAGATAGAATGCGAAAACTTTTCCCCGAAATGGCATCAAAGTCAATCTCCACTTTCATACTTGCTTCGATGTTCGCAAGTCCTCGGTACTCGACATGGTATTGCCGTACCGCCCGGTAGTGCTTCAAACCCTCCCTCTGTACTTGGTCGTGATGCTCCATCGACGCCAGAATTTGCGCCAGGGGCAGGCTTGCCGGGGTGGGTGTATTCGCATGGGCAGGCCAAAGCGTTGCTGCAAAAAAAATCAGCACCACGGGTGGGGAAACGCCTCTGCCTGGAAGGGAAGACATAAGACATTTTATCGTCGCGCCATGAATTGGAAGCAAATACCGCGATGGTGGTGTCCACATTTCTCGCATTTGCACCAATGCGAGGGTGCCCCACATCTCGCTTTTGAGATGTGGGAAAGCACGAACCCAAATTCACCGCGACGAGCTAAGAGCTAAAAGCCGCCTTTATCTCCCGTACGTATACTTCCCGCACAGTGCGGTCGTGTTCTGCATCGCGTCAAACGTAAACGACGGCATATCATCGCCTGAAAAAAACGCCACCCTGAGCGTATGTCCCGTCACGTAGGTCGCCATCCACTGCGTATCCTCGTTGCCGCACAAAGTGTTTTTCCGCACAATGAACTGGGCCGCCGGTATGCGCAGCCGGTAAAGCGTGCCTTCGATCCCCGCGTTTACATCGGCATCGAACACCGCGCTCACCTCCACCGGCTTCAGCCTGCGAATCGCGGCCAGCGGAAACGTCAAAAAGTTCAGCGTCACCTTCGCGTCGGCAATGGTAACGTCGCCCGTGATCGCGTGCGCATTGGTGCTCGCCGCGCGCCACAAGCCGCGGTCCTCCTGCGCGCGCGCCGCGATGCAAGAGCCCACCAGCGCCAAACCTATCGTCAGCCCACGCAGAACCCGTTTCGTCATCCCAGCCTCTTAATCCCTCAGTCCTATGAATTCACTTACTTCACTTACTTCACTCATTCACTCATTCCACGTCTCACGGCCGCCTCCGGCAGCTTCACCACCCCAGCACGTACGCAAACACCAGCGGCGCCACAATGCTCGCGTCGCTCTCGATAATGAACTTCGGCGTGTTCTCGCCCAGCTTGCCCCACGTAATCTTCTCGTTCGGCACCGCGCCTGAGTACGACCCGTAGCTCGTCGTCGAATCGGAAATCTGGCAGAAGTATGCCCACAGCGGCACATGCTCCCGCTGCAAGTCCTGGTGCAGCATAGGCACCACGCAAATCGGAAAATCGCCCGCAATCCCGCCGCCAATCTGGAAGAATCCCAGCGGCGTTTTCGCGGTCGTGTTGGTGTACCACTCGGCCAGCTCCATCATGTACTCAATGCCGGTGCGCACCGTGTGCACCTTCTTCACATCGCCCGTGATGCAGTGCCCGGCGTACATGTTGCCGAGCGTTGCGTCCTCCCAACCCGGCACAAACATCGGCAGATTGTTCTGCGCCGCGGCCAGCAGCCAGCTGTTTTTGGGATCGATCTGGTAGCTCTTCTCGAGCACCCCCGAAAGCAGAATTTTGTACATAAACTGGTGCGGGAAAAACCGCTCGCCGGCCTTGTCGGCCTTCACCCATTCCGCCAGCACCTCGTTCTCAATGCGCCGCATCGCTTCCATCTCCGGGATGCAGGTATCCGTCACGCGGTTCATGTGCCGCGCCAGCAGCGCCGCTTCGTCAGCAGGCGTCAGGTCGCGGTAGTGCGGGACGCGTTCATAAAAGCTGTGCGCCACCAGGTTGAAGACGTCTTCCTCCAGGTTCGCGCCCGTGCAGCAGATGCCGTGAATCTTGTCCTGACGGATCATCTCGGCCAGCGAAAGGCCGAGCTCGGCAGTGCTCATGGCGCCGGCGATGGTCACAAACATTTTGCCGCCGTCGGCCAGCAATTTGTTGTAGGCTTCGGCCGCGTCCACCAGGGCTGCGGCGTTGAAGTGACGGTAATGATGCTTGATGAATTCAGTGATGGGTTTCATGGCTTTCGATGGCTCCAAAACTCCATCCTAAATCAGCCAGTTCCGCGCATTGTGAATCGCCGGTGACAGCATCAGGAGCAGCAATTTTGCAGCTTTTGCCAATTTGCGATTTTCGGCCCCAAACGGCGGGGTTTGGGCAGAATCCGAGGGTATTCCGTGAGGTAAGGCGCTGTGAGTTAAGTTCCGAATGCGCTTGTCGCGCGCCGCGGTTGCGTGAAGCCGAAGAAGGTGTTGCGCTCAGGCCACAGGCGCAGAAATTTCGCAAACTCCTCTGCCGGGATCGGCGGCTGAAATAGAAATCCCTGCCCGGCATTGCAGCCCATCTGCCGCAGGATTTCAAGCTCGTCGCGGTCCTCAATGCCCTCCGCCACGGTCTGTAGCGTCAGGCTGTGCGCCATCGCCACAATGGTTTGGCAGAGTGTCCTTATGTTTTCAGAGCGATGAATGCCGTTCACGAAGCAGCGATCGATCTTCATGGCGTTAAAGGGCAAGTGCTTGAGCATGTTGAAGCTGGTGTAGCGAGTGCCGAAGTCGTCGATGGAGATGCGCACTCCGGCGCCCCGCAATTGCCGAAGCCGCACGTCAAACAGGCCCTCGTCGTCCACCAGCATGGACTCCGTCACTTCCAGCTCCAGCTCGGTGGGCGCAATCGGAACCTCCTCGACAATCTGGCGCACGTCGCGCACAAAGTCCTGTCGGCGCACGTCGGCCGCTGTAACGTTGATAGAAATGACTGGCAATTCCAGACCCTGATTGCGCCAACCCTGCACGCTCTCCAGTGCGGAACGCAAACAAGACTCAAAGATGCGGTGAATGAGCTGGGAGCGCTCAGCGATGGGAATAAATTCATTGGGCGAGACCTGGCCCCGCTGCGGATGGTGCCAGCGCATGAGCGCCTCCGCACCCAGTACGTAGCCTGTTTTCAAATCCACCTTGGGCTGGTAGACGGTACTGAACTGGCCCTCGTCCAGACCCTTATGCATCTCCAACTCCATTTGGAAGTCGCGCAGGATCTGGTTGTTCATCTCCGGGTGGAAGGGAATAACCGCGGTGCATTTGACTGAGGCCGCACGCGCTGCTGCCAGGCCGGCAAAGCGAATCAGCTCCGGCGAGGATTCTGTATCAGCGGGGAAAAATGCCGAGCCCGCGCCGATCTCCGGCTTGATCTCTCTCGCGGCGACAACGAGTGTCCTCAAACTGTCCGCTATGGTTTGAATCCGATACCGGTCTTCAGTGTTGAACTTGGCTGCCGGCATGGCCGCCAAAAAGGAACCGCCGCTAAAGCGCCCCAGCAAAGCGTCGGCGCCAACGGTTTCTCGCAGCGATTCCGCGATTTGCCGCACCATCGCCTCATCGCCCTCCGCTCCGCGCAGAAGGAACTCCTGGCGCAAATTCTGGACGTCGATCCATAGCAGCGCAAACTGCCGGCCTGCCAGCCGGTTGCGCAGCAGCGACGCAACCGCTTCTTCAAACGGTCTGTAATTTAGGAATCCGGTCTGAAAATCGTAGCGATGACTGTAGGCCAGCACCCGGCCTAGTCCATCCCGGTCATCCAGAAGGCGTCCGCCCGCTAAATCTCCCACACTCCACCATCCAGTCTGAACTGTCGCGCTTCGTGCTTCATGCAAAAACATCGAGCACGTGCTTTGATGGCGGAGATTCACAAACAACAACGCCAGGGACGGCCGCTCGAAGAGCGAGCTGCAAATCCAACCGTTCTTGGCCATTTAGATGGTGGCGATTGAGAAAAGGGTGGCTCAGTCTGAGCCGGTGGCTTGTCTAGAGCCACTGTCCCCGACGCCGAAGAACGGGGATGACCTGGGAACCCAAATAGATGGAGTATTCGCCATCCGGCAGATCGGATGGTGCTGTCAGGATCCTGCAATCCGAATAAGTGACCACGGACGAGGCTTGCGCCACGATCCCGGTAGATATTCTCCGCGCAGTCAATTCACATTCGACTTCGCGGCCCATACCTTTCAGCAGCGCACGCAACAAGACAACGGATCCCATGCCTTCCCCCAAGAAAGGATAGTGATAGGATGCGGCTCCAACGAAAGTGGGATGTCTGGGCGTCCTCAGCTTTCAAAAGCGAAAATCACAGAAGACAAAGCAGTTGCCACCTCGACTGGCAGTCCATGAAAAAGCCGGATCGAAGGCGCCTGGAATAAATCTGGCGCAATACAACCACGATTCGATTTCTCGCATCTATCTGCTCATTTCTGGGGTCTGTCTTCCGCTGCGAATCGGTTGAGGTCTGCTTTCAATCGCGGGGTGTTTCAGGCCCCTTCCGGGGGCAGGATCGTTCTGTTTTTCTAGCTTCCTCACTTGGAGTGCACACCTATGGAGACTACTGTTCCAAAGCCCACCAACGGGCAAATTACGCCTGAATTTCCGTTGCTCCCTGCATCACTCCCTGCCACGGTTTCTGTTCTGGAGGGGCCGCCTGAGCAAGAGTATCTGGCCGCGGTTCTTCAAAGCCTTGAAACCATGAAGAATGGCGACTTCAGCGTGCGCCTGCCTGTCACCTGGTCCGGGCTGCCCGGTAAGATTGCCGACAACTTCAACGAGATCGTTACCGCCAATGAGCAGATGGCATCGGAGCTGAGGCGCGTCGGCCAGGCCGTGGGCAAAGAGGGCAAGACGCGGGAGCGGATTCGAGTGACGAAACAGCGCGGGGCCTGGGACGACATGGAAGTCTCGGTGAACACGCTGGTGGAAGATCTGCTGCGGCCGACCACCGAGGTCACTCGCGCGATTGCTGCCGTGGCGCAGGGTAATTTGACGCAGACCGTCCGCTTGGACGTGGACGGCCGCCCGCTTGAAGGCGAGTTTCTTCGCTCGGCGAACATCGTAAACACCATGATTCAGCAGTTGGGCGTGTTCACTTCTGAAGTGACGCGCGTGGCCCGCGAGGTGGGAACGGACGGCAAGCTCGGCGGCCAGGCGCTTGTGCCGGGCGTGGCCGGAACGTGGAAGGATCTCACGGACTCCGTGAACTCCATGGCCAGCAACCTTACCGGCCAGGTGAGAAACATCAATGAAGTAACGACGGCCGTGGCCAGCGGCGACTTGAGCCGCAAAATTACGGTGGACGTGCGCGGCGAAATTCTTCAGTTGAAAGAAGCCATTAACACCATGGTCGATCAGCTCCGGTCGTTCGCATCGGAAGTGACGCGCGTGGCCCGCGAAGTGGGCACGGACGGCAAGCTGGGCGGACAGGCCGTGGTGCCGGGCGTTGCCGGAACGTGGAAGGATTTGACGGACTCCGTGAATTCGATGGCCTCGAATCTAACGGGCCAGGTGAGAAACATTGCCGAAGTGACAACCGCCGTGGCCCGCGGCGACTTGAGCCGCAAAATCACCGTCGACGTGAAAGGCGAAATTCTGGAGCTGAAAGACACCATCAACACCATGGTTGACCAGCTCAACGCGTTCGCCGGCGAAGTGACCCGCGTGGCGCGCGAAGTAGGAACGGAAGGCAAGCTGGGCGGCCAGGCCAACGTGCCCGGTGTGGCTGGAACCTGGAAGGATCTTACTGACAACGTGAACTTCATGGCCGGCAACCTGACCGGCCAGGTCAGAAACATTGCCGAAGTAGCGACCGCCATCGCCAACGGCGATTTGTCCCGCAAGATCACGGTCGATGTGCGCGGCGAAATCTTGCAATTGAAAGAAACCCTGAACACGATGGTGGACCAACTCAACCGGTTCGCCGGTGAAGTGACGCGCGTGGCCCGCGAAGTGGGTACGGAAGGGCGGCTCGGCGGCCAGGCCAACGTTCCCGGCGTGGCGGGAACGTGGAAGGATTTGACGGACTCGGTGAACTCGATGGCCGGCAACCTGACCGCACAAGTCAGAAACATTGCCGAAGTAACAACCGCCGTAGCCCGCGGCGATTTGAGCCGCAAAATCACGGTCGACGTGAAGGGCGAAATTCTCGAACTCAAGAACACCATCAACACCATGGTGGACCAGCTCAACGCGTTCGCCGGCGAAGTGACGCGCGTCGCGCGCGAAGTGGGAACCGACGGAAAGCTCGGCGGACAGGCCCAGGTCTCCGGCGTGGCCGGGACCTGGAAAGATTTGACCGACAATGTAAACTTCATGGCCAGTAACCTCACGGGCCAGGTAAGAAACATTGCCGAAGTGGCCACGGCCGTGGCCCGTGGCGACTTGAGCCGCAAAATCACTGTAGACGTGAAGGGCGAAATCCTGGAGCTCAAGGACACGCTGAACACCATGGTGGATCAGTTGAATGCATTCGCCGCCGAAGTGACGCGCGTAGCCCGCGAAGTGGGAACCGACGGCAAGCTTGGCGGCCAGGCGCTGGTGCCGGGCGTGGCGGGTACATGGAAAGATTTAACCGACTCCGTCAACGCCATGGCCGGCAACCTGACAGCTCAAGTCAGAAACATCGCCGAAGTTTCCACGGCAATTGCCACCGGCGATCTTTCCAAAAAAATCACGGTGAATGTCAGCGGCGAAATTCTGCTGCTGAAGGAAACCATCAACACCATGGTGGACCAGCTGAACCGGTTCGCCGGCGAAGTAACGCGCGTAGCCCGCGAAGTGGGTACGGAAGGCAGACTGGGCGGTCAGGCCAACGTGCCGAGCGTCGCGGGTACGTGGAAGGATTTGACGGACTCAGTGAACTCGATGGCCGGCAACCTCACAGGCCAGGTCAGAAACATTGCCGAAGTCACAACCGCCGTAGCCCGCGGCGACTTGAGCCGCAAAATCACGGTGGACGTGAAGGGCGAGATTCTCGAGCTCAAAAACACCATCAACACCATGGTCGACCAGTTGAACACCTTCGCTGGCGAAGTGACGCGCGTGGCCCGCGAAGTCGGCACCGACGGCAAGTTGGGCGGCCAGGCGCAGGTGCCGGGCGTAGCCGGTACGTGGAAGGATCTTACCGACTCGGTGAACTTCATGGCTGGCAACCTGACGGCGCAGGTCAGAAATATTGCCGAAGTGGCAACAGCCATTGCCAATGGCGATCTCTCGCGCAAGATTACCGTGGACGTGCGCGGCGAAATTCTGCAGCTCAAGGAAACCATGAACACCATGGTGGAGCAGCTCAGGTCGTTCGCTGCTGAAGTGACGCGTGTGGCGCGCGAAGTCGGATCGGAAGGCCGGCTGGGCGGACAGGCGAACGTGCCGGGCGTTGCCGGTACGTGGAAGGATCTTACCGACTCGGTCAACGCCATGGCCGGAAGCCTTACAGCACAGGTGAGAAACATCGCCGAAGTAACCACTGCCGTGGCCCGCGGTGACTTGAGCCGCAAGATCACCGTCGATGTGAAGGGCGAAATTCTCGAGCTCAAAGACACCATCAACACCATGGTGGACCAGTTGAATGCATTCGCTGCCGAAGTGACCCGCGTGGCCCGCGAAGTCGGAACAGAAGGCAAGCTCGGCGGCCAGGCTCTGGTTTCGGGCGTGGCCGGTACGTGGAAGGATTTGACCGACAACGTGAATGTGATGGCCGCCAACCTGACCGAACAGGTGCGCGGCATTGTGAAAGTGGTTACAGCCGTGGCCAACGGCGCGCTCACGCAAAAGCTCACCGTGAACGCCAAGGGCGAAGTGGCTGCGCTGGCCGAGACCATCAACAATATGACGGACACGCTCGCCACCTTTGCCGACCAGGTGACAACGGTAGCCCGCGAAGTGGGTGTGGAAGGCCGGCTTGGCGGCCAGGCCAACGTGCCCGGCGCTGCCGGTACGTGGAAGGATTTGACCGGCAACGTGAACCTGCTGGCCGATAACCTGACCAACCAGGTGCGCGCCATTGCTGAAGTGGCAACGGCCGTCACCAAGGGCGATTTGACGCGGTCGATTCAGGTGGAAGCCAGCGGCGAAGTGGCCGAGCTCAAAGACAACCTCAACACCATGATCGACAACCTGCGCTTGACCACAGACCGCAACACCGAGCAGGACTGGCTCAAGACCAATCTGGCGCGGTTTACCGGCATGTTGCAGGGCCAGCGCGACCTGAGCACGGTGGGCAGAATGTTGCTTTCGGAACTGGCGCCGCTGGTCAATGCGCAACAAGGCGTGATCTACCAGATGGGTAGCGAGGCTCCAACTTCGGGACAGGGCACTTTGGTATTGCTCTCAACATTTGCCGACACTCCGGAAGGCTACGTGCAAGAGGTGCGAATCGGCGAAGGGCTGGTGGGTCAATGCGCGGCAGAAAAACGCCGCATGTTGATCTCTGAGTTGCCAAAGAAGACCGCTCCCATTCGCTCCGGACTTTTCAAGGCGCCGCCCAAAAACGTAATTGTCTTGCCGGTATTGTTTGAAGACCGCGTCAAGGCTGTCATTGAGTTGGCCAGTCTGGGCTCGTTTACGGCCTCGCATCTGGCTTTCCTTGAGCAACTGACCGCGTCGATCGGCATCGTGCTCAACTCCATTGAAGCCACCATGCAGACTGAAGGCCTGCTGAAGCAGTCGCAGCAGTTGGCCACCGAGTTGCAGACACAACAGAAAGAGTTGCAGCAGACCAACGAACAGTTGGCGCAAAAGGCCCAGCAGCTTGCCGAACAGAACTACGAAGTGGAACGCAAGAACCAGGAGATCGAGCAGGCGCGGCGCGCACTGGAAGAAAAGGCCCGCGAACTGGCGCTCACCTCGAAGTACAAATCGGAATTCCTGGCCAACATGTCGCACGAACTACGCACGCCGCTCAACAGCATTCTGGTGCTGGGCCAGCAACTTGCGGAAAATCCCGATGGCAGCTTGACGCCCAAACAAGTCGAGTTTGCGCGCACCATTCACGGAGCAGGCACTGACTTGCTCAACCTGATCAGCGACATTCTAGATTTGTCGAAGATCGAATCCGGAACGGTTTCGGTGGAAGCGGAAGAGGTCTTCTTCGGCGCGGTGCTCGAAGCGGTTGCGCGTCCCTTCCGTCACGAAGCAGAGAATCGCAGACTCTTCTTCGATGTCATTGCCGACCCGAACATGGGCCGCAGCCTGGTCACCGACTCCAAGCGTTTGCAGCAGGTGCTCAAGAATCTGCTCTCGAACGCCTTCAAATTCACGGAACAAGGCAGTGTGCGCCTCACTGTCTCCAGCGTCGACGGCGGATGGAGCAGCGACCATCCCGTTCTCAACGGCGCCGGCTCTGTAATCGCGTTCCAGGTCTCCGATACCGGCATCGGAATCCCTGCGGAAAAACAGCGCATAATCTTTGAAGCCTTCCAGCAGGCCGACGCAGGAACCAGCCGCAAGTTTGGCGGAACTGGTCTCGGTCTGGCTATCAGCCGCGAGTTGGCTAACTTGCTCGGCGGCGAAATCCAGCTCAAGAGCGCGCCTGGCCAGGGCAGCACGTTTACCCTCTATCTGCCCCAGACCTACGTCGGCCCCGCTGCGCCCAATATGCCAAAGCTCGAGAAGCCCGGCGTCGCTGCCATGCCGGTGTTCCTCACCACGGTTACAGCGGTCGAGCAGGAAGCACGGATTGAAGACGATCGCCAAACGCTGGACCCGGGCGACGCCGTGCTGCTGATCGTCGAAGACGATCCGCACTATGCGCGCGTTCTGTGCGATCTCTCGCGGGATAAAGGGTTCAAGGTACTGATGGCAAGCACCGGAACCGAGGCGCTCACGCTTGCCCGCGAGTACCATCCGGCGGCCATCTCGCTCGATGTATTCCTGCCCGACATGCTGGGCTGGACGGTGCTGAATCATCTCAAACAGGATCCGGCAACGCGTCACATCCCGGTGCAGATGCTCACGCTCGATGAGGACCGGCATCACGGACTGTCGCGCGGCGCCTTCGCCTTCGTCACCAAGCCGTCGTCGCCGCAGGATCTGGATGCGGCGCTCACGCGTATCTGGGATTACTCGCAACCGCGGCGCAAGCGCTTGCTGCTTGTCGAAGACAACCCGGCAGAACAGTTCACGACCAGCGAACTCCTCGGCAACGAGGACATCGACATCGATGTGGTCGAGTCTGGCGAGTCCGCGCTCCAGGCGCTGTCTGAAGAAAACTACGATTGCGTTGTGCTCGACCTGCGGCTGCCCGACATGACCGGATTCGAGGTCCTGGCGGAGCTGCGCGACACCCCCAATCTCAAGGACCTGCCCGTGGTCGTCTTTACTGGCCGGGAATTGACTCCCGATGAAGACGCGCAACTGCACACGCTGGCGCGCAGCGTGGTCGTGAAGGATGTGGAATCGCCGGAGCGGCTGCTCGACGAAACCTCTCTCTTCCTGCATCGCGTCATCGCTGACCTGCCGCGCGAGAAGCAGCAGATGCTCGACCGGCTGCACCGCTCAGACGATGCTTTGGTCGGACGCAAGGTGCTCGTCGTAGACGACGACGTACGCAACATCTTTGCGGTCAGCAGCGTGCTCGAACGCCGCGGTATGACGGTGCTCTCGGCCGGCACCGGGCGCGAAGCCATTCAAATGATCGAATCCACTTCGGATCTGGCCATTGTGCTCATGGACATCATGATGCCGGAGATGGACGGCTACGAAACCATGCAGGTGATCCGGCAGAACCCGGCATTGCGGCGGCTGCCCATTATTGCATTGACAGCCAAGGCAATGAAGGGAGATCGCGAGAGATGCCTCGAAGCCGGAGCTTCGGAATATCTGGCCAAGCCGGTCAACACGGAGCAGCTACTCTCAGCGCTGCGCATGTGGCTGCACCGGTAGCGAGCACGGAGGACGAAAGAAACTCACGGGGACGGGGGTCAAGGAGAGCGAGCGATGACGGCGGACGAGAAAGTAAACATTCTCATGGTCGATGACCAACCGGGCAAGCTCCTGAGCTATGAGGTGATTCTTGCCGAGTTGGGAGAGAACCTCATCAAAGCGACTTCTGCCAGCGAGGCTCTCAATATTCTCCTCAAGACCGACGTGGCCGTGGTCCTCATGGATGTAAGCATGCCGGATGTGGACGGATTTGAGCTGGCCGCCGTCATCCGGCAGCATCCCCGCTTTCAGAAGACTGCGATCATCTTCATCTCCGGCGTGCACCTCACGGATTCAGATCGCATTCAGGGTTATCGCAGCGGCGCGGTGGATTACATCTCCGTGCCCGTGGTACCGGAAGTGTTGCGCGCCAAGATCGGCGTCTTCGTGGAACTGCACCGCAAGACGCGCATGCTGGAAACGCTGAATCTCGACCTCGAGCGTCGCGTCATCGAACGCACGGAAGAGTTGCGAAAGAGCGAGATGCAGTTTCGCATGCGCGCGGAGCTGCTCGAAGTCGCATCGGAAGCAATCATAGTGCGCGATGCCGCGGGCCGCATCCGGTTTTGGAACTCCGGCGCGGAGAATCTCTACGGTTGGTCGCGTGACGAAGCGATTGGCCGTGACCTTCACACTCTCTTGCAGACCGTCTTTCCGGTACCTATTGAAGAGATCGTACGCACCCTCGAGGAGCAACGAAGCTGGCAAGGCAATCTGATTCAAAAGACCAGGAACGGAACCGAGATCGTCGTGGCCTGCCGCAAAAGCATCAACCACGAAGGCGACGCGGTCCTTGAGGTGATCCGCGACATTACCGTCCAGTTGCAAGCCGAGCAGGCGCTGCGCGAGACCGAGAAGCTGGCAGCGATGGGCCGCGTGGCCGGCATCATCGCCCACGAGATCAACAATCCACTGGCCGCCGTTACCAACCTTTTTTATCTGCTGCGCCGTCATCCTTCGCTCAGCGCCGAGGCCGAGCGCTACGCCGATATGGCGGAACAGGAACTGGAGCGCATCAGCCATATCACCCGGCAAACGCTCACATTTTACCGCGAGTCAAAGTTTCCCATTCCCGTTCAAATCAATGAGCTGCTTGAAGACGTGCTCGGTCTCCAGGACCGAGTGCTCAAGTCCAGTCGCATCGGGTTGCGCAAAAAGTTCTTGGTCTCGGCGCAAATGCGCGGCTTTCCCGTGGAACTGCGACAGGTATTTCTCAACCTCATCGGCAATGCCATCCAGGCCATGCCTGAAGGCGGCACGCTGGGCGTCAGCGTACGCGAGGCTACAGATTGGACCAGCGGCCGCAGCAGCATCGTCATCTCCATCGTCGACACCGGAAAGGGCATTCAACCCGAGGATGCGCGACGCCTCTTCGAGCCCTTCTTCACCACCAAGTCAAACAAAGGCACGGGCCTTGGATTGTGGATCAGCAAGGGTATTGTGCAGAAGTACGAAGGCAGGATCGGCTTCCGCAGCTATCGTCACGCCGGAGGCTGCACCACATGTTTCCGCGTCTTTCTGCCTGGCAGTTGCACATCCAATGCGGCCATCGAGTCCAGCGCCGATCCGCTCGCGGCAGACTACTCGAGAAGCAACGCTGGTCATGAAGCCCAGTTGATCCAATCTACCGGAAAAGGGAGAGCCTTCGAGTTGTCCCCAAATTCCTAGTGTCCTGTCCCTGAAGTTCGCAACACAAATGCTGCGGTCATCCTGAGCGCCAAAATTGGAAGTCATTCTGAGCGATAAAAATTGGCTGTCACCCTGAGCGGAGCGCGCTTGGGGCCCCATGATTGCTACGCAATCATGGGGTTAGCGGAGCCGAAGGACCTGCTTTTGTTTTCCGGCCGATCGGGGTCGAAGAACCTGCATTTGCCTTTCGTCATTCGCAGCGATCGAAGTCGAAGGACCTGCATTTCGGGATGCAGACTCCTGCATAGAACTTCCGCGACACCACGCTAGCCTCGCTGAATGTTATCTTCAGCGCGACCCTTGTCCCCTCCTTTCCGAAGGGAGCAGGGACCTTCAGGTCCCTGAATACATCTGCTCAATTGGCGGCCTTTAGGCCCGGGCCTTATTTCCCTGCATGAGGAGAGGCAAAGGATCCATTTCCCCGCCGCCGGCGGAACTGACCCGACCCTTCTTTCGCGTGAGAATAAAGTCCGCGGCGAAGCCGCGCGGCGCAAGCCCCCATCGACATTCCAACCGGCTTCTCCGCCCGCATCGCCGGAAACCGCTTTCCATAAGCCGACTTATCGGGACCGATCCGCTCGGCTGAGTGCGCTTCCATGAATGCAGCGTGCAGTTCGCGGGTATTCTGGTATTTATGGTGCGTATTTTCGTGACCGGACCCGCATACAGGAGCTCGAACCATCATGGCGATCACGGATACTGTGAAACTGGAAATCAACGGTTCTCTCCAGAGAGTCCGGATGTGCGCCGAGCGCACCGGGCTGCCCCCACTCCTAATCGTTCAGGCCGGGCCAGGTCTGCCGCTGCTGCACGAGGCGAGAAAATTTCAGCAACACTTGCAACTGGAAAAGGACTTCCTCGTAAGTTACTGGGAACAACGAGGCTGCGGCAACGCATCGCAGCAAGATGCCAAAAGCGTCTCTTTGCTCCAGCAGGTCGATGATCTCCGCGCAATCCTGCGGTGGTTACACCATAAGACAAAGCACACCACGTTGGTGTTCGGCATTTCTCTGGGCGCAACAATTGCCCTGCGGGCCGTGGAAAATGAGCCCGACAAGGTGAAGTCGGTCATCGCTATTTCCCCTGATGCGGATACGGCTGGAAGTGACGCGTGCGTTTACTCATTTCTCCAGGACCAAAGCGCCCTTGCAAGAGATGGCCGATTGAGTGGCCGTGTAAAGAAACTCGGTATGCCGCCTTATACAGATTCAGCAGCATTCCGAAGCCGCGCCAGCTTGTTGGCAGACTTGGGCACGATTGAACGAGGCAAGAACTTCAATGCGATCTTAAGAGAGACGCTTGTTGCCATGATCCGAACGTATGGCATGTTTGGCACCGCGAAGGCCCTGCGGAATATGAATCTGATTCAGCGCAAGTTGCTGCCGGAGTTGGTGTCGTTAGATTTGTTTGCCAATCCACCACGGCTAGCGGTCCCTGTTCACTACGTTTTCGGTGAACAAGACGCCCTAACCCCTCGCGCAATTGTGAGGCGATTGCCCGAAGCCATTGAAGCACCCGCAAGCACGGCAGTCCTAGTGCCCAATGCCGGCCACATGGTGCATTTCGATCAGCCGGAGATCGTGCGATCGATCGCGGTGAACGCATGAAGCTACACGCCATCCAAACCGGCTCCGTTCGGATCAAAAGCGCACAAGTCCAGGGGCGCGGACGGGGGCTGCAACGCCGGCTGGGTGTGTTCGCGGACCGACATTGGACTGGATGGCTCCCCACGTATGCGTGGGTCATCGACCATCCCGAAGGCGTGATCGTGGTGGACACGGGCCAAGGGGCGCATCTGCTCGAGACCGGCAAGTCTCTACATCCTTACATTCGATGGGAAGTTGCGTTTCGCATCGACCGCGACGAGGAGATCGGTCCGCAGTTACGCGCCCTCGGCATCGGGCCCCGTGACGTAAAACGTGTCGTCCTGACGCATCTGCATATCGACCACGACGGTGGCCTTGCACATTTTCCCCAAACCGAGATTCTTGTGGCTCGAGGCGAACTCCAGGCGGCAAGCGGTTGGCTGGGCCGTGTGCGCGGATATCTCGCGAATCGCTGGCCCTCGTGGTTTGATCCAGCGCCCCTCGATCTCACGGGCGGACGATTCGGCCCCTTTGCCGCCAGCACGAGATTAACCAACGCCGGGGACGTGATCGCGGTAGCAACTCCCGGTCATACGGCGGATCATCTCTCCGTTTTGGTTCGAGACGAAGGCATCACATACTTTCTCGCTGGCGACACTTCGTATGATGAGCAACTGATGTTGTCGGGTGGCATAGACGGGGTCAGCGCCGATGACGACGTGGCCAGCGCAACGCTCGGCGCAATCAGGCAGCTCAGTCGCGATCGTCAGACGGTCTATCTGCCGACCCATGATCCCGGATCTTCCGCACGTCTTGCCGACCGTCGGCTTGTAAACGATAAGGGCCTGGCCACGTCGCAAATTGCGAAGGACACGCAAGAAAGAGGAAACTGATGGTTTGATCCCGACAGACCCCCAAACCGCCAGAGAAAACCCTCATCCAGCCTAACGCCTTCCGTGCCGACCTGGGCTCTCGCTCGGTCGCTCCCGCCATGTCAAGCTCCCTGTCCCGGCCGTCCGCTCGCATCTCATTCATTCCAGAACCCTTATTTTCTAAACCGGATTTGCACATCATTTCCCGCGCATCGCTAAACTGGATTCAGGCTGAAGAAGTGAGCAAGCGGTTGGGCGGCGCGGCGAAGTCCGGAGGGGATCCGGAGACTTCTGCGCCGCCCGCTTTTTTTGAAATGCAGGGACCATGGGAGCAAGTAGACCCCCACCCCCCTCCTCCTACCCCCCACCCCCCTCCCCCCCCTCCTCCTACCCCCCCACCCCCGGTCGAGCGACGGTCCACGATCCACGAACCAAGCCACCCGGTTTCGTCGCCCGAAAAACGAGTTGTGAAACTGTGAAGCCAGGAAGTAACAGGAAAATCAACCACTTACGCGCAAGAATCTCACAGCCTCACACTCCGTGCGTTTCTGTGAGACTGTGAAGCGAAGACGAATTATTTTTCGGGAAGGGAATTTGCAACGAACTACGAACTGCAAGCTGAAAGCCAACTCACAGCAAATCGGTCCATTGTGGCGAAGCCGCGAAGGCGGCATTGATCAGGCCAACGTGCGAATAGGTCTGCGGAAAATTGCCCCACATGCGCGGTTC
Source organism: uncultured Acidobacteriota bacterium (assembly GCA_963786565.1). GTDB lineage: Bacteria > Acidobacteriota > Terriglobia > Terriglobales > Acidobacteriaceae > Telmatobacter. The sequence continues at coordinate 694,037 of CAWAZR010000004.1, forward strand.
GGCTGGATCGTAGTCTTCCGCGATCAGCCCAAGGTGCGAGAGCGATGCATGGATTCGGTCGAAGGCTTTGCGAGCTTCGTCTTGTCGGCCTGCGGCGGAGAGAGCTTCAATCAGCCAGAAGCTGCAGATGACAAAAGCGACTGTAGGTTTGCCGAAGCCGTCGTTCAAGCTGTAACGGCGAACCCAGCCTTCCATGGAGAGGTCCTGATGAATGGCCTCAATGGTGCTGATCACGCGCGGATCGGCGGCGGGAAGAAAGCGCAAGCGGACCATTTGCAAAAGAGAAGCATCCAGATCTTCTCCGCCATAATGGCCGACAAAGCTTTTTCTGTTGGCATTCCAGGATTGGGCCACGACTTCGTCGTGAATGCGTTCGGCGGCGCCGTGAAACTCAGCCGCATGCGAGGGCGCGTGCACGTCAGAGATGCGCGCCATGCGTTCCGCGGCCGCCCAACACATGAGGCTCGAAAAGGTTTGCGGCTTCCACTCGGTGCGATATTCCCAAATGCCGGCGTCCGGAACTCCAGTGAGTGAAATAGCCTTGCGGGCCAGTCCTTCGATCAGGCGCAAGACTGCCGGCGAGCGCTCCTCGCTCAAACGTTCATCGAGAAAGATCGGAGTCAGCGCCAGCACCATTTCGCCGAAGATGTCGTTTTGAGAGTGCAGCGCTGCGCCATTGCCGATGCGCACTGGTTTTTCGCCGTTATAGCCTGGCCAGTTGTCGAGGATGGATTCCTCCAGGTTCTGCGACCCATCGACGCGATAGAGCGGCGCCAGATTCAGGTCGGGCGCGCCTCCCGCAACATTCAATAGATACTGAAGAAACTGCTCGCGCTCTTCAAACTGACCGAGCAGCCCGAAGGCGTTCAGCACGTAATAGGAATCGCGCAACCAGCAATAGCGATAGTCCCACGTGCGTCCGCTTCCCGCGGACTCGGGAATCGACGTGGTCATGGAGGCAATGATTGCGCCGGTGTCTTCAAAGCAATGCAACTTGAGCGCGAGCGCGGAGCGAATGACCTCTCCTTGATAGAGCGGAGGAATGTTGCACCGCTTGACCCAGCGCTGCCAGTAGCGCGCGGTTTCGTTCAGGAAGCGATCGCACAAAGGTGCGAGCGGTTCCTGGATCGGTTCGCCAAAGGTCAAGACCAGGTGCTGGCGACCGGTGAGCGTGAACGGCTGACCGCCGAGGTAGGAAAGAGGGATGTCGGTAGTAAGGCGCAACTGGCTGGCGAAGCCTTCAAAGCGGACATGGTGAGAACCCTGCGAGCGCGAGGGCTTCTCTTTGGACCAACCAAGTCTTGGTTCGCAAGCCACCTCGATGCGGGGAGTGCCTTCGAGGGGTTCCACGATGCGCATCAGTTGCGTGGGGCGGAAGGCACGGCTGAACTGCATGAAGCGCGGAGCGAAATCGATGACCTTGAACGAGCCAGTCGAAGTGGTAAATGTGGTCTCAAGGATGTTGGTGTTCGCTTGGTAGCTCTGGGAGCCGGATCCTCCTCCGGCCGGACCGATGCGAAAGCGTCCGCCATCCTGGCTGTCGAGGAGCGTGGAGAAAACCGGCTCGGAATCGAAGCGGGGAAGGCAACACCAGACAACTTCACCGCTGTTGTGCACCAGCGCGGAAAACTGGCAGTTTCCAATCAGTCCTAGATCTTCAAGCCGCATGGACCGAAGCCCTGGCGCAGAGATTTTGCATCAATACTAGTATGACGCGAGTGGCTCGGCTGATGGTTGCCCTGATCGTGGGCTTAATTCTCTTGACCTGGGGCGCATCCGGCGTCGTGCAAAGCACTGTGCGTGAATGGTTTGAGCGCGATGTGCAATCCCGCTCGCAACTTGTGCTTATTGGGGCGCGACCAGCCCTGGCGGACGACTGGTACGATCCGGCCATTCTCAACAAGGAATTAGCGGCTCTGGCGCAGGATTCGCGCGTGATTGGCGTGGCGGCTTGCGGTGCCGACTTCAGCACTCGCTCGATTACTCCGGGATTTCCGCAGGAATTCAGTTGCCTCGCGGTAGGCCCGCACATCCGCAATGCCGGCTCATCCGGAGCCCAGGTGAATCAGGCATCGCGGGAATGGAGCACCGAGGCGACGCTGCCGACGGGCCGCGTCCTGGTGACCGCAATGCCGATCGTGGACGAGGGACAGGAACTGGGCTTTGCCATTCTAGTTCACGATTTCAGCTACATCGACCGGCGCGAGACGAGGGCACAAACATTTCTACTCGTCCTCGCTGGCATCCTTGCCATCATGGTCCTGGGCATCCTTCTGCTGGTCGCCCGGCGAGTGCGCGCCGATTGGGCAGTGGAATTGCAGGGCCTGTTGCGTAAAGGAGGCAAGCAGAGCCGTAAATTCCAGCCGCTTCTCAATGATGTGCGCGAACTCATCGAACGCATGGCCAGCCAGCGAGAAGCTGATCCGGGGCTGTGGACGGCGGAACGCCTGAAACAGACGCTGAACCGGGATTTGCAGGGCGAGAAGATCGTCATTCTGGCCAACCGCGAGCCCTACATTCACAACCGCACCGACGACGGCAATATCGAAGTGCAGCATCCCGCGAGCGGCCTGGTCACCGCCCTCGAGCCCATCATGCGCGCCTGTTCCGGCGTTTGGGTTGCCCACGGCAGCGGGAGCGCCGATCGCGAAACTGTGGACCGCAACGATCACGTCAGAGTGCCGCCCGATGAAAAGTCGTATCACATCCGCCGGGTCTGGCTCTCTGAGGAAGAGGTACAGGGCTACTACAACGGTGTTGCCAACGAAGGGCTTTGGCCGCTTTGCCACATGGCGTACGCCCGGCCCATCTTTCGCGCCGAGGACTGGCAGCAGTACCGCGCGGTCAACCAGAAATTCGCCGACGCGGTGTGCAGCGAAGTGGATTCAAAAGACCCGATCATCCTGGTTCAGGATTATCATTTCGCCCTGGCGCCCGCGATGATTCGCAAGCGTTTGCCGGCTGCCACGGTCATCGTCTTCTGGCACATCCCCTGGCCCAACGCCGAGCAGATGGGCGTCTGCCCCTGGCGCAACGAGTTGTTGCGCGGCTTGCTGGGAAGCAGCATCCTCGGTTTTCACACGCAGCTGCACTGCAACAATTTTCTGGATTCAGTAGACAGGTATCTGGAAACGCGCATCGACCAGGAACATCGCGCGGTGGTGATGCAAGGGCACCGCACCTTGGTGCGCCCGTATCCAATTTCTCTGGAATGGCCGGTGCACTGGGTGGAGACAGCGCCCAGCATCGAGGAATGCCGTGCCCAGGTTTGGCGAGAATTGGGATTGAAGCCGAATGCTCTGTTGGGCATCGGAGTCGATCGGCTGGACTACACCAAGGGCATTGAAGAGCGGTTGCTCACGGTAGAGGTTCTGCTGGAACGGCATCGCGAATTCCGTGGCCGGTTTACTTTCGCGCAGCTGGCGGCTCCGAGCCGGACCAAGATCCAGCGCTACAGGGAACTCAACGAAAAGGTTGAGCAACTGGCGGCACGCATCAATGAGCGCTTCGGAACCAAAGACTACCGGCCCATCATCTTGTTTCGATCCCATCATGAACCGCCGGAAGTTTTCCGTTTCTATCGGGCTGCGGATCTTTGCTACGTAAGCAGCCTGCACGACGGTATGAACCTGGTGGCCAAGGAATTCGTAGCCGCACGTACCGATCTCCAGGGCGTCCTTCTGCTCAGTGAGTTCACGGGAGCGGCAAGAGAACTGACAGAAGCGCTGATTGTAAATCCCTACGATCTGGAGGGCTGCGCCGACGCGATAGCCTCCGGACTGACAATGTCTCGAGACGAGCAGCAGGATCGCATGCGATCCATGCGGTCGTATCTGGTGCAATTCAACGTATATCGATGGGCAGGAACTATGCTGGTAGATGCTGCGCGGCTACGCAATCAAGAACGAGTGGCCGGACGCCCCGCGGAGGAGCGCGCGACCGTGGCGCCGGCACCCTGGCTATGAAATATCTCCTGTCAAAAGCTTCTCTTCCGCTGGTTACGCGGCTGGCCCACGAGCGGACGCTTTGCGCGTTCGACTTTGACGGAACACTGGCCCCGATTGCCGACCATCCCGATCGAGCCTGGATGCGCAAGCGGACCCGCGATCTGCTGCGTCGCCTGGCGTCCTTGTATCCATGCATCGTTGTCTCCGGACGCAACCGCGCCAGCGTTCTCAAGAAGCTGAGCGGTGTGCGCGTGGCTGGGGTACTGGGCAATCATGGTGCGGAATCAAGCGTGCCTACCGGTTCGCGCAAAGATGTAGAGCGATGGAAGGCCGCGCTGGAGCTTGAACTTGATTCCATCCCTGGAACGTGGATAGAAGATAAGGAATCTTGCCTGGCCATCCATTACCGCCAATCCCCGCAGAAGGCGGAGGCGCACCGGCACATCCTCGCCGCGGCCGGAAAACTGAAAAACGTTCGCGTATTCGGAGGCAAGCGGGTCGTGAACGTTGTGAGAGAAGTGGCGCCGCATAAAGGAGACGCGCTGGCCGCGGAACGCGATCGCCTGCAATGTAACTGGGTGCTTTATTTAGGGGATGATGAGAACGATGAGGATGCCTTCGCTCTCAAAGGCAACGTCGTTCCGGTCCGCATTGGCAGAAAGCAACGCACCCACGCCCGCTACTACCTGCGAACGCAGAAGGAGATTGATGAACTGCTGGAATTGTTGGTGCGGTTGCGGGAAGCTGAGGAATAGCCAATCGCCGAAAGCCAGCCTTTCACTGTCCGCTGTTTGCCGCTTTTTGCAGTAGATCATTCAGCTTCGCCACTACCTGAAAAGCGTCGGCAATGTAGACAACGTCGGCTTTGCCGCGCGTCCAGCCGCAGTTTGCATCCAGAGAGATCGCGCGCCGCTCGCCGATGAACCTCCAGCCAACCACGTGCGGCTCTTCACCGTGGCAACAGGTTGACAGGCCCTTAGCGTGGCGCGGCGTCGAGCCGGTCTGTCCCACCTGATTCATGTGCGTCAGAAATGGGAGAACAGAGTTCCCCTCGCCGCCTTGATCCACTAACGACTTGCTGCTGCCGAGCGAGGCACCGGAACTGCGCAGAAAACCAAGGATGAGTTTGCCTGCTTCCTCGACGTGCACTTCGCCGTCAGGCTGTTTCTTGGTCCATCCGGCGCCGGCGACGAAGAGCAGTTTGGCGTCAGGACGAATCGTCTGTTCGTCTTGTTTGGGTGCGCGTATGCCAGTCACCTCAGTGCGCAGCGCGGGCAATTCGACAGCAATCTCTTTGACCTGCGCGTTGCAGGCTTCGCCCGCGTACGCCGCATGCGTGCCGGCGTCGATGAGCAGAAACCACGGTCTCTTGGTGCGCGAAACCACAGCTTCAATGCGTTGGCGGTAGAACCAGCGCGTGGCTTCGACGGAATCTGTGCCTGCGAGGGCGGCAATATGGGTGTCAATGACTCCGCCCAGTCGATGCGCCACCGCGGCCATGACGCGCGCAAAGCGCGCGCTGTGCGGCGCGAGGACGATGGTGGCCTCCGCGGCACGACACAGGGATGCGCAGGCGGCGGCATCGGATGCGAAGCGCGGCTGCGCGAATGCTGAACCCGAAACACCTAGCAGTTTCGTCTCTGCATTCGCGACCGCGCTCGCCAGTGCGGACGCGTCGGCGGCGACGATGCCAATGGTGAGCGCCGCGTTAAGGCGCGCGGCGAGTTCAACGCCCGCAGTCACAACCTCGAGCGAGTGCTTGGTAAGCGCGGAGCGGGATTCATCAGCATGCGTAAGTACGAGAATGGATTCCATATTCTTCCTTGAGCTCTCAGCTCTGAGCTATCAGCACGCGTCCGCACGACAAAGGCTTAAAGCTGTTAACTGTCCTTCCCGATCCAGCCGGCAAGCTCTGTAGCGATCTCGTCGGGAGTCATGTTCTTCTCAACGCGCGTGGTGCGTTGCTGCTTGGGCAAGCTCACCGAAATGTATTCGAGTGAGTTGGCTTCGAGCGCGGCGGTTTTGGCGCGTTGCAACGCCGGCATCATCGTTCGCATATTACTCATGCCGATTTGCGGATTATTGCGCGGCTCCGCAAGATTGCCCGTAGCCCAGCCCAGCACGGCGGGCGCGCCGGCGCAGACCGAGACCTGGTGTTTGCCGCCCTCGACGCGCTCCAGCACTTCAAAGGAGCCGTCGGGGCGAAGATCGATCTGGTCGACGCCAAAGAACTGGTCGGCGATGCCGAGACGCTCGCCGAGCTGCTGGAGTGTGACGCCAGCGCCGCGCGAGGCCGATTCCCAACCGCCGAAGATGAAAAGCTGTGTACGGTCGAGGTCGGGAATGGCTTCGATGGCCGAGGCAAGGGCCGCGGCAGTCGAATGCGCGTCAGGGAATCCGCCAATGGGGCCGTCGACAGGAACGAGTTCGAAGACAACCTTTTGCGCGACGGTCATCATCACCTGTTGCAGCTTGGCCTTGGGGCCGAGCGCGACCAGCCACAGCTTGCTGCCAGGGTGCTTGGCGGCAAGAGCGGCGGCTTCGTAGAGCGCGCACGCGGCCCACGGATCGAGCACTGCGGGCAGGACCATTTCGTTTTTCAACCCTGGGCCGTTCGGCCCTGTTGTTGGCTCAAGGGTCTGCAGCGGATCGGGGACAATTCCAGCACAAACGACAATTTGGAGTGGATTCACGAATAGCTCCTGGTTGATAGTTAGTTCTCGCCGCTGTGCAGTCCGCCAGCGCCGGCCTGGAACTCAATATTGGAGCGCTCGCCGTCGGGTGAGTGCGGGCAGTTCCACAGGCACGCGCCGCAATGGACGCACTTCTCACGCTCGAACAGGGGTGCGCCATCGAGGCCAAGGGTGATGGCCTGGCCGGAACACATGCCGATGCAGGTTTTTTCCTGGCAGGAAATGCAGCGGTGGCGATCGAGGAAGATCACGTGATCGGCGTAGCCGGGCACGGCTTGCACTTTACCGCCCATGAGCAGCGCATCCTGGTGGGTAACGAGAACCCGGCCGTCAAAAGGAATTTCGGGCCAGCCACGTGCGGACATGAGCGCGTCGTGCAGCGGGCGTCCGGAGTCGAGTGCGAGCGCGGCGGCATCGCGTAACGCGAGGCCGGCTTTGCTATCGGCTCCGACGGCGCGAATCTGGTTCGGTGCAGGCGGGATGCGGTTCTTGAGCGAGAGCCGGCCACCGGTGAGACCGGCGAGCGCCATGCCCACGAGTCCGCGCACAAAGCCAATCTGGAAGCCGTCGCGAGCGTTCTGAGCCTGGCGCGCGCCGCGTTCGACGGAACTGGCACGGCGGTTTTTTTCATAAGTCTTGGACAAATTCTCCTGCGAGAAGGGAAGGCCTGCACGAAGGAGCTCGAGGACGGCTTCGCCGAGTTGGACGCCCGTAGTCCATGCCTCGTCGACTCCCGAGCCGGTGAGCATGTTGGTGGAACCAGAGCCTTCGCCGATGCGCGCGAATCCATCGCCGGTGAGGAAGGGTTCGCCGTGCTTACCGGATTCTTCGAGGGATTTTGCGCCCCAGGAGCGCAGTACGCCGCCGTGGAGATGTCGCCATAGCGCGGGATGCTGGATGTAGTGCTGCAAGTAGCGATAGGACGTGCGCGCGGGATCGCCCAGCCAGGAGGGGACGAAGATGCCCACGGAGACGAGGTGGTCCGGATGCACGTAGAGAAAGCCGAAAATCTCAGGCTCGGGGAATCCGAAGGTGTGCCAGACGGTGCCGGGCTCGAGCGTGGTGTCTTCAGGCAGTTCGATGACGAACTTCATGCCGAGTGCCCACTCGCGGCGCGCGTGTCCGGCAGGCAAACCGAAACGCTCGTCGAGCCGCTGCCCGACCGCGCCGACTGGGCCGTCGCCCACGACGGTGAGTTGCGCGCGAACATCCATGCCGGGCATGAAGCCACCAACAGGCGCGCCGAGCTTATCCACACCCTGATCGGCGAGACGGAGTCCGGTGATGCCGCGGTGTTGCAAGTTCGCCGGATCGGCGAAGAGGGGAGCGCTGACGGGCGTGCCGGGCCAGATCTGCACAAAGCCGCTGGCCATGAGCTGCGTGCTCACCCATTGATTGAATTGGCCGATGGAGAGGATCAAGCCTCCGCGTTTATGGAGAAAAGCGGGCGCCCAGGGCAGAGCGAAGGCAGAGTCTCTGATCCACCACTTTTTCCCGAGCCGGAGAAGAACATCTCCAAAGCGCAAAAGCGCAGAGCGCCGGCTGGCGCCAACGGGATCGAGCAGATAGAGAACGCGCTCCTGTTTGACCGCGGTGGCCATGGGAATCTGCGCGGGATCGAGCGCGGGAAAACTCGAGCGAATGCCTTCGGCGCGTGTCACCACGCCACTGACGCCCGCAGCCAGATCGTCGGCACGCTCGTAACACAGCACCTGCAGCGGCATGCCCGGAGCGACACGGCTTTCAAACGCAGGGTCGGTGGGATTCCGGCTCCAGGCTTCCGTGAGCGTGGTTAGAAATCCACCCATGGCCGGACCAAAGCCGGCGCAGGCGATGTCGACTTCGATCGTCTGTCGGTCGATCTCGACGGACTGTGGAGCAAAGCTCATGCGGGATAATCCAACGCCTCGGGGATCATCACTTTGCTGACGGTATCCGCGGCGCGATCCTTGGCGAGGCGCGCGCCGGTGAGGCAGGTGGTCAACTTGCTCTTGCAGGCGGAGGAATTCGCTCGACCCCGCGCAACCCGCGCACGGGCCGGCTTTTGCCGGGTGACTGCCATCGGCCTGAAGAACGTCGACCGCCATGGCCATGATGCCGGGCATGGTTTCTTCCAGCTCTTCGAGTTCGCTCGACAGGAAGCAGCTGCGGTGCTCCTCCTCATCCCACGCGGGATGACGGTTATAGCCGAAGACCAGTTCTGCGCAGATGCGCGAAGCTTCGCCCGCGGCTTGCGCGGCCTGTGTGTGGCACAGATCGCTCAGGAATTGCACGGTTCCGGCCAGGCCTTCGGAAGCCACAGCGTCGGCCGCGCCGCGCGTTTCGAGTTCGAGCACATCGAGGATTTGGCAACGCGAAGCTACCAACCAACTGAGCGCATCGGCGAGTGCGAAAGTCACGCCTTGGCGCTGCCCATGGTAGAGCTTGCCCCCGGTTGGGTCGACGGCGTTCTGCAAATAGTGGAGCGACCACGCCCATAAATTCATCGCAGACGCGAGTGTGCAGGCGCCGGTACCGGGGTGAGTTGACGCAATTCTGCGCATTTCCGCGGTCCACGCGGCAAACTCCGCGAGGAAAACCTCGCTTGTCATCGTGATGGTCAACTGGCGGCGCTGTACGGCCTCGGGGCCTTCGTAAGTGGCTTCGAGCTGCGCGTCCATCCACTTGTTGGCCAGGAATCCGGGGCAGTCCTCGGTAATGCCGTAGCCGCCCATCAGGCTCACGGCTTCGCGCATCATGTTTGCGCCGTGGCCGGTGTTCCAGAGTTTGGTGGCGGGGCAGAGCACATTGGCCTCGGCATCCTTCAGAACGTATTGCACCAGCGGATCGGCCTCGAGTTCGGCGCGGCGCGGATCATTCTCTTTCATCCGCAACAGTTCGATGGCGCGTTGCTCGCTCTCCCTCAGCGCCTTGATTTCGGCACGCGCGCCTGCGACGCCGCGCTCCTTCATGATTCTGGTCTTCTGTTTTTCCAGCGGATCCAGCTCATCGAATAATCGCGCCGTGGCAAAGCCCAACGACGATGCCGCCTCACCCGCCGCCCATACATCAACAAGACGATGCAACGCGTCTTCGCGCTGCTGAATGCCCTGTTCGAAGCGTACGGATCCGGGCCTGGCGCCCTCGGCGCCGCGGAAGCGCTGGCGCTGGTAGCGGATGACCGGCTCCACGGCCGAGAGCAACTTGGATGCTGTCATCAAGCCCACTGGTACACGCGTGCGCCGGAAGACCGCGTCGATGATTTCGGTGTGATTGAAATTGGGTACGATCACGCCGTCCTTCACCGTGTATCCCCCCACGATGCGGTTGGCTGGCACTTTCAGATTGAAAACAGGATCGCCGGTCGAAGAGAGTTGGTGCACGAGCTTCTTGGTCGGAGTGCCGCGATCGTAGGTGCCCGGGTCGGTCTCTTCAAGAATGATCACGCAACTGCCCTTGATACGCTCGTCGCCGGAGTTTACGGCGGCGGTGACGAAATTGGCATAAGCGATGCCGGTAATGAAGCGGCCGCGCTTGTCCACTTCGAGCATAGGCTCCTCGCCGTCTTTCCATTCAGCGACGCGTACCTTGCCGCTCATCATGCCGGTGTCGACGCCCACGTAAGGGATGGGCTCGGTCAATGCGAAAGCTCCGCGCCAGGGTTTGCGGTCTTCACCAGGCTGCGGAGGCGCGGAGAGCTTTTTGTAGCGGCCCACCTGCTCCGGCGTGCCGCGCTCGTGAATAGGCGAGAGCGCCAGAAAACCTGCCAGGCTTGCGGTCGCTGCGCCGCCATCGACCCACGCGAGCTCAAACGCCGCGAGACCGAGCGCGAGATTCTTGGGTCCGACGATGAAGCCGCCCTCATCGGGTTCCATGAAAGCCGCGGTGATGCCCGCGCGATCGAACGCGTCGAGCATTTCATCCTTGGCCGCGGTCCATTCGTGCGTATTGCGTTCGCCGGCCGCCACCATGCGGGCCACGGTTCCGCGCGCCACGCCGCGCGCCGATGCCACAAGCATCTGTAAGTCGAAGCGATCTGCAAAGCGCCAGAGAATCTGCCGCACCGCATCACCGGGGAGGGTGAGCATGATTTTTGTTTCGGGAATGGCAACTGTGCCCATGGAGGGTCTCCTGACTTGCGCCCCTATTCTCTTCGAATGAAGGCCCAGCGGCATGTGACCTGTATCACCTGGAGGGGGCAAAACCGTCAGCTTCTGATACGAGCCGCGTTTGTGATCTGCATCGCGCGGCCTGTGACACCTATCACTGCCAGTGCTTTCCCAAAAGAACGACCTTGGTAGTGCGATCCCTCGCAAAAGTTGAGGAAACGGTGGAATCGGCAGAGAGCTGCCGATGAGCGGGCGTGCCCGCGTTCACCTAAGGGAAGGAAGACGGCGGAATGAACGTAGCCGCATGGAAAATCGCAAACTCGCTGGTGCGCGGACTTGCGCTGGCGGCCTGTCTGGGGCTTTTGGCGCTCGCGCCGCGCGCCCTCCGCGCGCAAGATTGCCTGACCTGTCACGGTGACGCCAGCATGACTGACAGTGCGGGACACAGCATCGCGGTCGACGGGAAAAAATTCGGCGACAGCATTCACGGCAGCCTGCAATGCTCGAACTGCCACGCGGACATCAAGGGCTATCCGCATCCCGACAAAGTTGCGCCGGTGGATTGCAAGACCTGTCACGCCGACCAGGCGGATCAGCTCAAAGGCAGCGTGCACGGCGACAGCAGGGAGCATCCGTGCACAAGCTGCCACGGCGATGCGCACGAAATTTTTCCCAAGACCGACGCGCGTTCGGCGGTGTATCCGCTCAACGTGCCCAAAACCTGCGGCCAATGCCACAGCAACAATGGAATGGCGGGCAAGCATGGTTTAGCCAGCGTCTATCCAAACTACATCGATTCGATTCACGGGTTTGCACTAAGCAAAGAGGGTTTGCTGGTGGCGGCCAACTGCCAAAGCTGCCACGGCTCGCACAAAATCCTCAGCCACACCGATCCCGCGAGCCCGACCTATAAGTCGAATATCCCGCAGACCTGCGGCAACTGCCACGCCAAGATCAATGACGAGTACCAGGCGGGCGTTCACGGACAGGCTATTGCCAAGGGCAATCTGAAAGCGCCGGTCTGCAGCGACTGCCACACCGCGCACGCCATTTTGCAGCCCACGGAATCGGCCTTCCGCATGCAGTCCACGCCGATCTGCGGCAACTGCCACAAGGACAAGTTCTCCACCTACCGCGACACCTTTCACTCGCAACTGGGTTCGCTGGGTGGCTACGTGGAAACAGCGCGTTGCTGGGACTGCCATGGAGCGCACGACGTGCGTCCCACGTCCGATTCCACTTCGCCCGTCAACCCGGCCAACCTGATTGCCACTTGCGGCCGTTGCCACGCCGGCGCCAACGCGAGCTTCGTGCAATATCAGCCACACGCCAATGCGCGCGACCGCAAGCTGAATCCGGGGCTTTATTTTGTGCGACTGTTTATGAACCTGCTACTGGCCAGTGTGCTCACCTTCTTCCTGTTGCACACCATCCTGTGGCTCATTCGCTCGCGCTACCAGCAGCTGAAAACCAAGAGTGGCAATGGAGGCAAGCATGACTGAGCCGCAGACAACAATCCCGGCTACCAATCCAGGCGCCGACGAAAAGTTCTACGTGCGTTTTACACGCGCGCAGCGCTACATGCACGCGGTCCTGTTTACCACCTTTCTGGGGCTGGCTGCCACCGGCCTGCCCATGCGCTTCAGCGAGAGTTTTTGGGCGCGCAGGATTGCCACCGGCGTGGGCGGATTCGGCGCCATCCTATTTCTGCATAAGTTCTTTGCCGTAATATTGACCATTGCCTTCCTGATTCACCTCAAAGACATCTTCCAGCGCGCATTCATCAACCGCGAAAAAGGCATTTTCTGGGGCCCTACCTCGATGGTCGCGAACTGGAAAGACGTCAAGGACATCGTTGGTCACATGCGCTGGTTCCTCGGGCTCGGCCCGAAACCGCATTTCGACCGCTACGCCTACTGGGAGAAGTTTGACTACTGGGCGGTGTTCTGGGGCATGATTGTCATCGGCTTCTCGGGCTACGCCATGTGGTTTGCCCCGTTCTTCGCGCACTTCCTTCCTGGATGGGCGCTGAATGCGGTGCTCGTGATCCACAGTGAAGAGGCTCTGCTCGCCGTTCTGTTCATCTTCTCCATTCACTTCGTCAACACGCATCTGCGTCCCGACAGCTTTCCCATGGATATGGTGATCTTTACGGGAGTGGAGAGCGAAGAGGAGTTCAAGGAGAAGCGGCCACTCGAATTTGAGCGGAATGCGAAGCTGGGCAAGCTCGAAAAAAGGGTGGGCATTGCAGCGCCGCTGTGGCTGGTGAACTTCTCCAAAGTCGTTGGTTTCACGGCCATTTTCATCGGACTCACGCTCCTGGTGCTCACGCTGACAGCGTACTTCAGCTAGAAAAGCAGCTTTCAGCTTGTGCGTCCAGCCACGCTTGTAGCCGACTACGACAATGCTCTGTCATCCTGAGCGAAGGCGGTTCGCTAAGGCGAGCGGCCGAGTCGAAGGACCTGCGGTTGCTCTTGGCGAACCAGGATTCGCCGCGTTAATGGGTAATCGGCAGCGGCGCGATGCCTGAAAACTGCCTTTGTGTCTCCCATCACGGCAGCCAATCGCCGTTCAGGCGTCTCCTCGAAGTGTGAACGTTGCTCGTAGGTTTTGCGCTGGTATCTTCGTTGGTTTATTTCTTGCCTGGGCCTCGACCGCACTTTCCGCGCAAAAGCTCAAGGACTCGGACTGCCTCGCCTGCCACTCCGACACCACGCTGACAACGGCGGACCCGAACGGCTCGACCGTCAGCCTCTACGTCGATCAAAGCAAGTTCAAGCGCTCCGTGCACGGTCGCATGTTTGCGTGCGTGGATTGCCACAAGGACGTGACAAGCCTGGTGCACGAAAAGCCGCCTGAAAAGGTGCTCTGCGCTCAGTGTCACGCCGACGCCCAAACGGCCTACGCGCATTCGACGCACGCCAAAGCGAGCAAGGGTGGAACGGCACCCGCAGCCACCTGCGAAGATTGCCACGGCGACGCGCACCAGATCGAAGGTGGCGGCGATCCCAAATCGCCAGTGAATCACGCCAACATTCCGGCCACATGCGGACGCTGCCACGGGCAATCGTTCCTGATGGAGTCGAACGGCGAAAGCGCGCAGGCTTTCATCTCCTACCAATCGAGCGTGCACGGCCGCGCTATAGCGAACGGATCGAAAGATGCCGCGGTGTGCACCGATTGCCACGGCACGCACGAGATTTTGCCGGCCAACGATCCCAAGTCGCCGATCTCGAAGTTTTCTGTAGCTCAAACCTGCGGCACTTGCCATGCGGATGTAGCCAACACCTTCAGCGGGAGCATTCACGGCCAGGCGCTGGCGCACGGCAATGCGCTCGCCCCGACATGCACGGATTGCCACGGCATTCACTCCATCAAAAGCCACACCGATCCCAACTCGCCGGTGGCGGAGCCGAATATTGCCCGCGACATTTGCGCCAGGTGCCATGAGGGTGTGCGGCTTTCGCAGGAGTTTGGCGTACCCGGCAATCGTGTGACCACTTACTTTGACAGCTATCACGGTCTGGCCGCGGAGGGCGGCAGCATGGTGGCTGCGAATTGTTCCAGTTGCCACGGTGTGCACAACATTCTGCCTTCGAGCGATCCGCGATCGACCATCAATTCTGCCAACCTTGACGCGACGTGCGGTAAATGTCACCAGGGCGTGACCCAAAGATTTACGCGTACGCCCGTGCACCTGGTAGCGGGCACCCGTGCTAACGACATCGATTCCGTAGCCGTGCGCTGGGTGCGGTGGATCTACATCGTCCTCATCCTGATCGTCATCGGCGCCATGTTCCTGCACAACGCCATCATCTGGCGCAGCAAGGCCGTGGCGCGCCGCCGCATGATGAATCCGTTCATGACGCGCATGACGGTGAACCAGCGATGGCAGCATCTGATTCTGCTCTCAAGCTTCATCGTGCTGGTACTCACCGGCTTTGCGCTTAAATTCCCTGACACGTGGTTCGCACACACGCTGGGCATGGGCGAAAATCTGCGCGGTATCATCCATCGAATCGCCGGCTGCATCCTCATCGCCGCCGGCATCTATCACGTCTTCTATCTGGCCATCGCGCGCGAAGGGCGCCGCATGCTGCGCGACATAGCGCCTCGTCCCAAAGATCTTTTCGACGCGTGGGGCACCATGCGCTACTACCTCGGCCTGAGCTCAGCAGAAGCCGAAGTTCGGCCGCTTCAATTACGCAGAGAAGGCTGAGTACTGGGCACTGGTCTGGGGCACGGCGCTCATGGGCCTTACGGGCATCATGATCTGGGCTAAGGTCTGGGTTGGCGATCTGCTGGCGCGCTGGTGGGTCGATGTGGCCACGGCGGTGCACTTCTACGAGGCCATCCTGGCCACGCTGGCCATCATCGTCTGGCATTTCTACCAGGTCTTTTTCGATCCCGACGTGTATCCCATGAACTGGGCCTGGTGGGACGGCAAGATGCCGGAAGAGAATTACAAGCACGAGCACGAACTGGACACAGAATCGCTGAAAGCGACGGAGGGCGAGGGTTCTGACCCGGCCTCAAGATAGGCACGAGCTAAGTCTGCCTCGCCTGTGCTACGCTTCCACCAACTGTGGCCAATTTCGAAAAAGCACCGGCCGAGGTCCAGGAAATCCTATCCAAGCCGATTCGGCAACTCGGCTTGAAGGTGGAAGGCTCTCCCCTCGAGCGCTTCGTCCAGCAACTCTACCGCGAGCTGGACGCAAAGGGGCTGCATCGCTTCCATCCCAAGTGCTATCTCACCGATGAATGGGGCTGCCCCAACATGGAGCCCGTCATCGGAATCCCCTTCTACCTCGCCGACCCCAAATTGCAGCGCCTCGAATCGGAGATGAACGACATTGAAGATGCGCGGCAGATCATGATGTACCTGCGCCATGAAGCCGGTCACGCTTTCAATTACGCGTACGCGCTGTACAAGACCAAAGAATGGCGCGATCAGTTTGGGCCATTCCGGCGGCCTTACCGCGACAACTACAAACCGGTCCCGTTCTCGCGCCAGTTCGTGCGCCACATGGAAGGCTGGTACGCGCAAAAGCATCCCGACGAAGACTTTGCCGAGACCTTCGCGGTCTGGCTGACGCCTCGCTCCAACTGGCGCAAGCGGTATCAGGGCTGGGGCGCGATGAAGAAGCTGCTCTACATGGATCGTATCGGGCGCAAGCTCGGCGATGCCGAACCTGCGGTCGCGAGCGGCGATACCGATATTACCGTCGAGGAAATGGAAGTGACGGTCGGCGAATTCTACCAGCGCGCGATCGAGCAGCAGCTTGCTCCTGGCGACCTTCCTCTCGACACGGATCTGCACGACATCTTCAACGTATCCAGGCGGCGCAGGAAAAATGTTCGCGCGGCGGTCGATCTTCTTCGCGAGAACCGCAAGGTTCTCGTCGACAAGGTCAATTATTGGACAGGCGTGAGACGTCCGTTGGTCAAAGTGTTGGTGGAAACGATCGAAGCAAAAGTTGGCGACCTGGGTCTGCGCGCCGACATAAAATGTGAACGGGAATATCTGACCGAGGTCGCTGTGTACGCGACGGCGCTGGCGATGAACTACATGACTCGGGGCAAGTTCATTCAGCCCTGAGCGGATTTTCGACGGGTTCTACGCGTCTCGTTCCTCGCGGCAGATGCGAGTGAAAGTGGAAAAAGTGCAGAGGTGTCATGGCAAACCTCAAAGTAACGATCTTGCACGACGTGTGGGAAGAGGGTCCGCCTGAGCCTGAGCCGGAGCCGGCCCCGACGCCGCGCGGCAAAAAGGGCAAACGCCGGATCAAGAAGAAGGATCCGCTTCACGACCGCGAAGAGATCTTCGAGGCGTTGACGAAGCTTGGGCACGAACCTTCCTATCACATTCTCGATGGCAAGAACCAATCGCTGCTTTCGTTGGCCCGATGCGGCGCTGACCTGATCTTCAACCTCACGGAGTCTTACGCGGGCGACGACACGATGGACATGAACATCGCCGCCTATCTGGATCTGATCCACATTCCTTACACTGGCGGCGGCGCGCAGGCTCTTTATCTGGCGCAGGACAAGTCGATCGCAAAAAAGATTTTCGACTTTCACAAGATCAGGACCCCGGACTTCGCACTCTCCTACAAGGGCCGCACCGAGCACTCGCACGATATCGAGTTTCCGCTGATCGTCAAGCCTGTCTCCGAAGACGGATCCATCGGCATCGACAGCGGCTCGGTCGTCGACAGCGTGAAAGAGCTGATGGAACGCATTCACTACATCCACGAGGAGTTCGACAGCCCGGCGCTCATTGAGGAATATATTGAAGGCCGGGAAATCTACGCCGCCATTCTCGGCAACGACAATGCGGAGGTGCTGCCGTTGATCGAGCTCGACCTCTCCAAGCTACCCAAGGGAGCGCCGCGGATTGCCGGCCAGGACGTGAAGTTCGACCAGGAGACCGAGGCCTTCAAGGTGACGAAATCCGCGCCGGCCGAGGACCTCGATGAGGACACCACGAAAAAACTTCAGGACACGGCGCTCGCCGCCTATCGCGCGCTCAAGCTGCGCGACTACGGCCGCATCGATATGCGGCTGAACAAAAAAGGGCAGGTGTACGTCATCGAGGCCAACCCGAACCCATGGCTGGCCAGCGCCGCCGAATTCACCATGGCAGCCAAGAAGGCCGGCAACTCGTACACCGACATGATCGAAAAAATCGTGGAACTGGCCCGCGCCCGCTCCATGTAGTCGCGCAGCGCGTTCGCATCAAGCTGCCGTCACAATCGACTGCGCCCATTCCATCCCGGTTTAAAAGGCGAGTATCTTTAACGGCGCCATCGTGCAGTGGCCCTGCGTTACAGGGCCTGTACCGGGTTTACTGTACTGCTGCTAAGTCACTGTTTCTGTTTGCTTTAGTGCTGCTGTACAGTTGCACAGTGGCTGTGCCGGGGCCGCTTGGTGGCTGCAAGCTGCTGAATCTTTGCCGGTTAGGCAGGCGGGTACAGTTGCACAGTCCGGTTTGGCGGTTTCGCCGCCAAGGCGGGTTTCAGGCGCCAGGCTGGAGGTTTCGGGCGTTGGGATCTCGCGGTAGGGGGGGTGGGGGGGTGGAGCTACCAAGTAGTTAACAGTGGTAGCTGGTTGGGAGGAAGGTTTGACTCCGCCTTTCGGGAAGCGCGTGCGTTCGAGGGAAATGCGCAGGCGCGGGAGCAGCCAGGCAACGAATGCGGAGACGGTGGAGTCGTAATCGGCGGCGAGATGGCGGGCGTCGCGGTAGACCTGCGGCGTGACGCTGACGGTGATGTTTTTAACCTTGCGCATGATGCGATTTCCCATTGGGCGGTTTCTTGCCCTATTGATAGCTTGCGCCAAAAGCGGGTAATTATCTGCAAATCGGCGAGCGTATTCTGGGTATTGTTTTCAAGGGGTTACAAGAAATCTTCGGAGGGAGGGCTTGCAGACGGCCAGGGCAGGCGGGCCCGCGGCGGGAACGTCGCGTCTGTCCCCCGGTTCCCACGCTCTTTGCCGCTGGGCTGGATGCGAGGGGTGCCCCGGGTGCAAGACGGCCATTTCCTTGCGATCACCCCCCACCCCTTTTTTGCCAATGTCGTCATTTAAAGGGGGTTGCGGGCGCTGGTTTCCGTATCTCTTTCATTCTAAAGAATCGCGTTTTCGTAATGTCGTCATTTCATTGGAGTTCCCTGCGTTCGGAGGGAGTTCGAAGCGCTCTCAAGGAGGGAGGAGGGGGGCGACGCCAGAAATGAGTGCCTGGGCTTGGAATTATGGCGTGATTATGCGGGAAGAGGGCGAAATGATCTGCAAAGTTGATGAAGGTTTTTTGCGAGGGTTTTCAGCGGGTTGGGGTGATTGGGGCTGGTCGGGGTCTTGACATCGATTTTTAGGTATTCGGGCGCGACGCTATTCTGGGACCCTTCGGCGTTTATCGGGACCAATTCTGATAGGCCGTGGGCCGGCGTCCTCCCGCTCATCGCGATAAGACTGCGATGAACGGGGCACAGCTTCTTACGACTCAAGGCGATTCTGATGGCCGGGCCACCTGCCACAGCTTCTTACGACTCAAGGCGATTCTGATGGCCGGGCCACCTGCCCCCATTCAACGTCGCAGCCTCGACGGCCGCGGCATCGCGTTCAAGTCGGCTTATGTTCGGTGAGCCGTTCCGAGCGGGTTGCCGGCGGTGGTAAAGGTAGGGAGTAGGGAGTAGGGAGCAGGAGGGCCGGTCCTCGTTCGGCCACGATTACGCGAAAAGCAAATGCGACCGTAAATGCGGGTCCTTCGGCTGCTTGGGCCGGAAAACAAAAGCAGGTCCTTCGGCTCCGCTTACCCCGTGATTGCGTGGCAATCATGGGGCCCCAAGCGCGCTCCGCTCAGGATGACATCCGAATTTTGGCGCTCCGGATGACTGTCAATCTTGATCGCTCAGGATGACAGAGTTTGGTTGGGGTCCTTGCTTTCCCACCTTAGCGACAAAGGCGTCGCGAAGGTGGGGCAACCAGTGACCGTGCTGGGATGGGAGCGGGAGGTTGAGGTTTGTGCTTTCCCACATCTCAAAATCGAGATATGGGGCACCCCATGTCGTGGCTAGGTGAGGCTACGAAAAGCAAATGCAAAAGCAACCGCGGGTCCTCGTTCGACTCGAATTGCGCGAAAAGCAAGTGCAAAAGCAAATGCGGGTTCTTCGACTCGCGGGCCGCGCGTAGCGCGGCCCGCTTCGCTCAGGATGACAGTCAATTTTTATTGTTTGGGATGGCCGAGTTTGTTGAGGTTCGTGCGATCCCACCTTAGCGACAAAGGCGTCGCGAAGGTGGGGCAACCAGTGACCGTGCTGGGATGGGAGCGGGAGGTTGGGGTTCGTGCTTTCCCACATCTCAAAATCGAGATATGGGGCACCCCATGTCGTGGCTAGGTGAGGCTGCGAAGAGCAAATGCAAAAGCAACCGCGGGTCCTCGTTCGACTCGAATTGCGCGAAAAGCAAGTGCAAAAGCAAATGCGGGTCCTTCGACTCGCGGGCCGCGCGTAGCGCGGCCCGCTTCGCTCAGGATGACATCCGAATTCTGGCGCTCCGGATGACAGGACAATTTTTGTTGCTCAGAATGACCTGCAATTTTTATCGCTCAGGATGACTGTCAATTCTTATCGCTCAGAATGACCTGCGATTTTGGCGCTCAGGATGACAGACAATTTTTTATCGCACTCCGCCGGTGGCACCGGCGGAGTTTGTTGACAAGAACTGATTGAGACCTGCGGCAACTTCTTTCAGCCCGCGGTCCAAATTAGCATCCAGAGCCGAAACGACTGCCGAGATCTCCTTTCCCTTTGCCGGCTCGGACTGGGAGTAAGAATGCGCCCAGACGACCTTGCCAGACTTTCGGTCATAGAGTTCGAACTCCATCGATACGAGTCCTGTGATCGTGGGACCGTCAACCTCCTCGAAGTCATTGAGCCGCCCGCGGACCAGAAACTGTCCGCCCGATGCGCCGGAAAGGCTCTCTACAGACTGGTAATTCCCGGACTCTCTCAGCAAGTGAATCAAGCTGCTTTGGATCATCTCCACCGGCGGCTCCTCCCACTGGCTGTACTGGTAGGAGCCAATCTCATTGCCGCCGACCCGATAAGCAATCGGCGATCTGCGAAGAATCTCAGGACCGCTGATGCTCGCAACCACGAGGGACACTGTTCCTGTACCGGTTGAGAGCGCGGGGGCCGTGGGGGACTCAATGGTGTAATACCGGATTGGCCTGGTGCTGCCGCATCCGCTCAGGGTCAAGGCGAATAGCGATACCAGAATTGAACGGGTTGTTCGATTCATTGCGAACCTCTTTCCTTTGCCCTCAAGCTCTTTCCAGGTGTCTCCGTCGTAAACCACTCTTCACCGCAATCTGCACGATCAAACCAGTCATGGGTCATCGCGGGCGGGGAAGTTTACTTCATCGGATCTCCAGGCTTGCGCTCCTTCACGCTGCTCCCACGAATCAGAAGGGAAGGATTATTTTTCAACGCATCCGTCAGCTCTTTAATATTCTCCGTGGTTGCGCGCATATTCAAAATGGTCTGATCGAGGTTGTCGGAGTTGTTGACGGTTGTGTCTTTAAGCTGCTCCATGAGCGATGAGGCCGTGAACAGCGTCTCTCGCAATTCCGTAACGATGGTGCGGATGTCCTGGTGATTTTCAACGACGACTGAATCGATGTGCGACAGGACAGCGTTGGCTTCGCTCGTGGTGGTTTTGAGGTTGTCCAGTATGGGCAGGAGCTGGGCTGTGGCAGTCTGCACATTCGCCAGGCTCGCTGCAACTTTCGGGCGGCTATCGGCGAGCATGGAATTCAGGTTCCCCAGGCTGGCGCTCACATCCGTCCGGTTCTGATCGTTGAGCAGATCATTGACGCGGGCGATCGTCACCTGTAGCTCATTCAGGCGCTGGTTCAGGCTCACGAGAGTCTGGTTCGCAACCGGCACGAGGCTTCCAATGATCTCGCCGAGATCTCCCAGTCCGACGGTCTCGGCGGATTTCAATTCGCTGCCCGAAGCAGCCGGTGGAGCGCCCTTTGTCCCAGTGCCGAGCTCCAGGAAATTGTCTGAAAGTGCTCCGAGCACGGCAATGGTGGCTATGCTATCCGCCTTTACGGGAATATCCGGTCGAACGGTGAAATCGATCTCGATTCGAGTCGAGTCCTGGGGATCGACACGGACGGTTTTCACCTTGCCTGCATTCATGCCTGCGTATCGGACCATGGCTCCCGGCTCAAGACCGCCGGCAGACTTGAAGAAGGTGTGGTGAGGAATGTCGCCGGCAGAGAAGGTCCCCGCCAACGCCAGGACCGTTCCGATCAGCAGCGCTGCTGCAATTAATACGAAGAGGCCTACCAACGCTTCCTCACGCCTGTTTTTCATAGCGCCCTCATTCTCAATGGCTCCATGCTCTCAACGCTTTCTGGTGGTATCGTCGCCGGTGAGCATCTGTAGATAGTCGAGCTCTTCGGTGATTTCTGGTTCCGGCACGCGGTCAAGAAACTGGCGCACGCGCGGATGAGTGCTCGCCATGAACTCCTCCCTGGTACCCAGCGCCACGATATGGCCGCGGTCGATATAGACTAGCCGATCCGCGATTAGAAATGCACTTGCCAATTCATGGGTCACGACCACCATGGTGATTGCGTAGGCCTTCTTTAGATTCAGAATCAGTTCATCGAGTCCAGCAGCGATGATCGGATCCAGTCCCGCCGACGGCTCGTCGAAAAACAGGATCTCGGGATCCATCGCCAATGCTCTTGCTACCGCCGCGCGCTTCTTCATCCCCCCGCTGAGCTGCGAGGGCATGAAGTGCTCAAAACTGCCCAGGCCAACCTGTCCGAGCTTGATGCGCACCATAATCTCGATCGTTGAATCTTCCAGGTTGGTGTGCTCGCGCAGCGGCAGCGCAACGTTCTCGCCTACGGTCAAGGAGCCAAACAGGGCAGAGCCCTGAAACGACATGCCCATCTTTTTTCGAATGGCGTCCATCTCGCGTTCGGAAATGTTTGCGGTATTTACACCTTGAATCCAAACCTCGCCCGAGCTGGGCTTTTCCAGGCCCACCAGAGTCCGCAGCAGGGTGCTCTTCCCTGAGCCCGATCCGCCCAGGATCACGATGGTTTCTCCGCGCCGCACGTCAAACGTGATGCCGTGCAGAATCTCGCGATCGCCGTAACTGACGCGAAGATTCACAACCGAAATGGCCGCTTCGACCGCGCCGGCATCATTCATCGTGAGCACTCCTCGCTGGGGCCGCTCGGGCTGACGGTGATGGCCCGGAACGGTCCGAATTCAGGCATGGTAACGGTTTCTGAAAATTCCGCGCCCATACCTGTGCTACGACGGGTCAAGAAAATAAAACAGAGCCGTAAAAACCACATCGACGGCAATCACAAGTGCGATCGATTTAACGACAGCCGCCGTGGTCGAGCGCCCTACTTCCTCTGCGCCCGCGCCGGTAGAGAAGCCTTCCTTGCATCCGACTGCCGTAATGACAAGAGCAAACAATGCACTCTTGATGAGGCCTGTATTGATGTCACGCAGCACAATCGAGTCGCGCGTCGCCTGAAAATAGGATCCTACCGTAAAGCCACCGCCGGCGACGCCAAAGACACATCCGCCGACAATGCCCATGAAGTCCCCCCATATCGTGAGGCAGGGCACCATCACCAGCATCGCCAGGAACTTGGGCGCAACCAGGAAGGAAATGGGATTGAAGGCCATGGTTTTCAGGGCATCCACTTCCTCAGTCACCTTCTTGGTGCCAATCTCCGCGGCGAAAGCCGACCCCGACCGGCCAATGACTACGATGGCCGTTAGCAGAGGGCCAAGTTCCCGAAGAATCGAGACGGCCACTGCACCGGCCACATACTCCATCGCGCCCAGCCTGCGCAGCTCGTACGCGCTTTGCAGAGCCATGATGAGGCCGACAAAGAACATGATCAGCGAAACAATGGGAATTGCTTTTACTCCAACCGCCATCGCCTGCTGAATAGCCCGGTGAGGGCGAAAGGGCCGGCCGCGGAAAGGGCCCACGAAGATGAAGTAAGCCGACTGGCCGGCGAGGGTCGCCAGGCTTCCGACATAGGCCAGGCCATCGATCGTCCACTCCCCAACCGTACTCGGTATGGTCTCGATTTTTCCGGTAATTTTCATTGCGCGGCGCGTCCGTTCAAGGGGGATGCTTCAGCGGTGTGCCTGATGATCGCTTTCATGGCAGCGGCGTTGGTCGTGCTGGGGTTCAGGCGTCAAGCGCTTGTGCTTCGGTTTCCAGGATCTCGAAGACCCCGGTCAGGCGTGTGAGTTGCAATACATGCAGAACCGCACCGGTTACTCCAAAGAGGATTACCCGCTTCCCGGACTTGCGGCCCTCCTTAAGGACTTCAAGCAGGGACGCGATACCTGAGCTGTCGATGTACTTCACCTGCGTCAGATTGATCACCAGGCGCTGCGTGGTTTTGAGGGACTCAAGGGATGTCTTGCGCAACGGCGGCGAAGTTTCAAGGTCAATCTGGCCGGACACATCCACAATCACCGCATCTCGTTCAATTCGGGTCGAAACTTCAAGTTTTCTCTGCATCTGCATCCTTTGCTGGCTCGGACCTGGAGCCTTTTCCCCTGTTTCCTGGAGTTCGACAAAACCCGTAACTCATGAAGCCGCTTCCACTCGGAGTCTTCCTGGATCACTCCCCTTGGCCGAGTGCCGTTGCGCCAGGCAGGCGTTTGATGAGCTTCAATTGATTTCCCTCAGAGACTTGCTTGTATGTCACTTCATCCATGATTGCCTTGATCAGGTGCGTTCCACGGCCGCCCAGAGCAAGCTCGTCCATGGGCTGGGCGCAGATCCTCGCCGAATCCGGCGGTTCTCCCTGATCCAGCAAGGTGAACTCCATCTGCTTCTCACTGACCAGGCATTCGAACTCGACCTTTTGGTCGTAACGGTTCTTATAGGCGTGTCGAATGATGTTGGCCAGGGCCTCGTCGACTGCCAAAGTGACAGCGTCGCATTCTTCCTTCGGCAAGCCAACAGTTATGCTCAACTCGTTGACCGCGGCGCGGACGACAGACAAGAAACGGGGATGGCTCGGCATATCCAGTTTCAAATGAACGCTCATTTTAGTCAATTCCATGGGCTGCTAGTTCAGCACCGAAGTCTCGATTGTCATCCTATGCCCGCTCGCACAACCCAATAAAGCTGTAGGCCTAGAGTCTCACATAGGATCGCGGTTGGCATCTTATTTTGAGCCAACAGTCCTGCTTGCGCAGCTTCACGGGCCGAAGGCGTCGAGCCACCATTGCGACAAGAAACCAAGGAGACAAAACCGGCAATTGGCTGGGTCACCCGTTCACCGTGTTGGGATGGGAGTGGAGCGATTCTCGCTGGGTATTGATTTCGAGGAAACCTGCTCGAAAACTGAAGTGGTAAATCATGGACGAGTGTAGAACGGGGACCTACAATTTCTTCAATAAGTGGCTTTGGGCCATATCATGGCGCACGACAAATCGAGCAACCGTTGGGTGAGGAACAGATGATGACACCTTTGCAGCGACAGCGAGTCGGAATCTGGGGATGGGCGGCGCTCCTGCTTCTGGGCGTCCTGGTGGTTCTCTTTATTCGATCTCGCCCGGCAACGGGAGCAGCGACGCCGAAGCAGCAATCCAATCCGCCGGGCGCTATCTCGGTTGTCCCGCTACCGACGCCGGGAAGGGTATGGACGCTCAAGACGAGCGGCACCACGAACAACCTGTATTCGATCTATGGCATGGATTCCGCCCAAAAGCTATGGGCTGTGGGCGCGAACGGGACGATTCTGGAATCGGACGACCAGGGCGCAACGTGGAAGGCACGAAAGAGTGGCACATCGGACGACCTCTACGCGGTTTCTGCCACGAGCTGGGGCGACAAGGTGTGGGCGGTGGGCGCGAATGGCACGATGGCCGAATCGGACAATGGGGGCGCGACCTGGAGAGTGCGAAAGAGCGGCACTGGAAACGCACTGCGTGCGCTTTGGGTGAGCACTGAAGACAATGAAGGAAAGTGGCTTTGCGCCGCGGGCGATCACGGTACGATCGTGGAGTCGAGCGACGGAGGGACAACCTGGACGGTGCGGAACAGCGGCACCAGCAAAAACTTCACTTCAGTCGTGGCGATCGATATCCCACCTCATTTCTGGATCACGGGAGACTCCGGCACAATTGTAGTGTCGGGCGACGGTGGAAAGACCTGGAAGGCCGAGGCCAGCGGGACGAGCGAACGCCTGGTGTCAATTTGGGTGCCCGGTTGGCAAAACGGCGGTACCGGGCCCTTCTGGATTGCAGCGGAAAATGGAGCCATTCTGGCCTCGCAGGATGGAAATGCCCCCTGGGACACACTTCGCAAAGATGGCGGCAAACCCTTGACGTCGATTCTGGGAACACAGGATGGAATGGACCTGTGGGCCTTGGGCGGGGGCGGCACGATTTTGGCATCCGACGACAGGGGAGCAACCTGGAAGTTGCGGTATAGCGGGACGAACGAAAATTTGAACGCGAGCTTCGAAATCAGCACGGGGGCGTGGGCCGTGGGAGATCACGGCGTCATTCTGAAGTCGGACCCCACGATTTAGCTGTGCCTCGGAATCGCGATTGTTGGCTCGCTCCGTTGAAGACGGATAGGTCCTCGATCGACTCGGATTGTGCGCAATGCACAGACAAGAACAAATGCGGGTCCTTCGACTCGCGGGCCGCGCACAGCGCGGCCCGCTTCGCTCAGGATGACATTCAATTCTTATCGCTCAGGATGACAGGTGAAATTAGGCGCGAATTTGCTCGCAAAAAGCACGCAAAACACGCGCAAATGGCGCAAAAACGCGCTCCCAATCCCTGTTTAAGTGCACTTTTGGGTAATTCTCTGTCCACCTTTGCGCGAATACGGGAAATTCTATGGTTACAAACACTAATTAAATGGCTAATTTCCGGGTATTTGTCTCAAAAAAGTGTAACCACTTGAGCGAACATTTCGGGGGTAAACGACACCACTTGAGCGAACATGTGGCCGGGGCAACGCACCACTTGAACGATCATTTGCGATGATCCTGCTGGACTTAACGAAGTACCCCACCTCGAGCGCAAGAATGCGTAATTTCGGCTTTGTTGGTGCGCGAGACCGGGGCACCCTCGGTGTCGTTTTAGTGCGTCGAGATTGAGGCCGCCAGCCGTTCGGGCGGGACGTGATGTGGATCACTGATTGTGGCTATCGCCGGATTCGATACTTGATCACCTTACTCAGGAGATTTGCCCGTGAATCGCTTCATTGCCCGCATATTCGGTCTCACCCTGTTGGCTTTTTTCGTTTTGTTTTTTGCCGTCCAACCTGGCATGGCTCAGCAGGAGCAAGCCAAGCATATTATGCATCGGCTGATTCCAGCCGGGGACACCTGTGCCAGCTGCCACAAGGTGATCTACGACCAATGGAAAGCCAGTCCGCATGCCGCCAACGGTGTGGAATGCACCGTGTGCCATGGCGAGACAACCGCAAAGGACTTCGCGGCCACGCCGGCGTTCAGCACATGCGAAGCCTGTCACACCGAGCAGGTAGCACAACTGAAGTCCGATCCATTCATGAGTGGCAAGACGTGTGTGAGCTGTCATCAAGCGCACGTCTTTATGGGGCACAAGACGGCGGCTCCGGCAGCCAAGCCATAACAATTATTTATTTGGGTTGTATCGGCGCGGCTGAAGCCGCGCCCTGGCTACAAAGCTTCCTACCTGGATTTGTGCGATCCCACATCTCAGAAGCGAGATCTCCACCCCACGGACGTGGACCTATCCGTGGGGGCCCCGGTTGTGGGGCACCCGGCATGGACGCTTCACGCACATCCTTCAGGGGCTAAAGCCCCGAGTTTGTCTGCATTTTTGGCGCGGCTGAAGCCGCGCCCTGATACAAAGCTGATTTTTGGAACAGGCTTTGGAAGGTGCAGCGGGCCTAGCTACACGGGCATCACGGTAGTCCGGCCGCGGAAAAGCTGGGAGCTGAAGGCTGAGAGCTGCTTTCACACGCGCCAGTAGTCGCCGCGCCAATCCTTGATGCGTTCCTTGATCTGCTTGCGGGTCAGGTTGTGCTCGAGCGCCTGCTTGGCTAGCTCCACCACTTCATCGTCGGCGGCGAAGCGCAGAGCGATCAACTGATCTTCGCTGAGGCGGTAGATCTGCGTGTGCCACTCTGAGGGCGCCAGGGCTTGCAAGCGCAGCCGCTCTTCAAGCCTGATGACGCGGTCCTGCACCTTAACCGGATACATGCGCATCTTGAGCAGCGCAAGAATCGCCGCTACTGACAGCACCACGAACCACGCGGGGTAGAAACCGGGGTGCTTGATCACGTACACGATGGAAATGATCAGGTTGGCGAGAAGAACAAAGAACAGAACGAAGTGGTACGGCGGGTCAAGCCGTCCATGATTTTTTAGACTTTGCGACTCGGACTTACTCATTCGTGGCTCCGATTCTTTGCAGGCTGGGATTGGATTTTCCGGCCGTCTGCGTTACCGCGGGGTCGCCGGTTTCGGCGCTGGGGACCTGCACTACCGCGTGCGACCCAACGGATAAGAGTGCATCCGTGGGCGCCCCTGCATCAGCTGGATTTTGCGCGAGCGCAGTGGGCGCTGTCAACAATGAAAGATTGTCGGGGCCGAGGATCTGAGGGTGCCTGGGGGTGAGATGGTAGCGGCCGCGCACCAGGTAATCCACAAACAAGCCGCCGGCAAGATACGGATTCATGACGGCAATGGGGATGGCATAGACGGTGGTGATGAAGGATTCGTCGACGCCTTTTACGGAATGGCTGCCGCGCCGGTAACCCGGAACCTGCGGAATTTCGAAGACCGTCAGCTGAGTCTCAGGATGCTTGCGCGCGTACTTCTCCAGCCTGTACGTGGTCTGCTTGGGCGTGGTCATGCCGGCATCGGGAAAGATGCTGCGCTTGAAGGTGTGAGGAAAATAGTCGTTGAGGACCACGCGCGAGAAGTCCGCGCAGTTGCTGAACAGGAGATCGAAATGGGTGCGGTTGGGACCCGCGTTCAACTTCTGGATCAGGGCATCATCCTGCTCGGCGGTGGTCTGGAAGCGGAAGGCGTAGATGCGGCGCTCGTAGGCCGCGCCCACCAGTTGGGTCCAGCCGCCGTGGACAAAGTTGCCCGGCGGCAGATTGGCGCCCAGGCTCTCGAGGTGGGTTTCGCGATAGCGATCGCGCAGCCGCGCTACTGTGTCGCGATCTACATGCGCCGGAACGTCGGCGGGGTTTTCAACCGCGTAGAGATAAGGAAGGAGCGGAATCGCCACCCAGTCGTATCCGTCGATTCCCTGGTAGCGGGCGATGACGACGCCCATTTCACCGGACTGGCAGCGGCGGAGCGTGACAGGGGTTTCGGCGCAGACGCGCTCGAAATAGATGGCATTGTGGCCGGTGGGGTTGAGGGCGCCGAAGATGCCGTACGGCTCCTCCATCAACAAGGCGGCTTGCGCCCGGGCGCGCGAACAAGAGAAGGCCCCTAAGAAGATGAAAACAAAAATAAGAATGCGAAGTTTATGCACTGAGAGCATCCGTCTACCCCCTGGTTAAGATGGTCTGTTCTCTCCTTTAGTATGCACCGCATTCGATAAAAGGGCGATGAAAAGTCGAATTCGCGTCCCATGCGGTGCATTTCCGTGGAATGCCTGGCGAATCATGACGCGTGAGGCTCCAATGAACACGCGGACGGACTTCGATCCCTGCTAACTCAGACACTTTTCAGGGCTGAAGGTTGCGGGTTCGATGGGGCGCGGCAGCCTGAAAAAGGCGCTAGTTGTGGAAATCGGTGGGCTTGTAGCGTGATTGGATTCTACGGTCTATCCATATATACGGACGGGCTGCGACCCGCCTCGATCAGAGATTATTTCGGCCAGCATGCAAATGACACTACATCCGCGGCCTCTGCTGCCGGGGAGCGGAAAAGAAATGCTCTCGGGATACAGTGCGAAGGGTTGCGTTCTCTTTATTCGAATTTTCGCGAAACACCGGGCCGAGATTCCGTTAGAGCGGTACGCGTGGTGTGCGCGGCGCCGGCGACGGCCAGCAAGAGTCTTTGCATCTGCGGTGTGAACTCCCGGCGCGCGACTTCCTGATGAGCAAAGCTGTACAGCCAGTAAAACAACGAGACAAGGTAACTGCCCACGACGATTTCATTCAGGTGCCGGTATTGCCGACCGGTTGTCTGGTGCGTGTAGAGCATGGCCACGCCCAGGCTGATGATGGAATAGAAACCGAGTCCCGTAACCACTTGCAGTTCGCGGTCTCGCCAGCTGACTGACAGCAACTGGCTGCATCCCGCAAGCGCCAGGAAGAAACAGACACGCAGGATGGTTTCCGTTTGCTGTAGTTGCATGAGGAGATGAGCCTCCCGTTGCACATGGGCAATGCCCGGAAGAGCTGCGAAAGGCCAAATCACTGCGCCCGCCACGAGAATGAGAACGCCGATAGGCACCAGGGCCCAGCGGGACAGCGATGCGCGCAGCGGGCGGAGCACGGCCCAGGTCAATTCCACCAGAACCCCGAACTGGAGGATCGCGTCAATGACCGCTTGGGTGAAGTATGTGGTGAGATAAGTTTGAAGCGGATAGTGGTGGCTAATGAAGTAGACGGCAATGTTGCTAGATAGATCCCAGCAACAATACGTAAAGAACATCGGGAAAGTGCGCCAGAAACTCTTGTAGCAGAGCAACCCGAGGAGGGCTGCTTCGGCCGCAATATATGCAAACCAAAGTACGTTTTCCAGGCTCACAGGTCGTGTTCCGCCTAAGGTCGCTTACGCGATATTCCGAGTCTATCAGCGATTTGGACGCGCGATGCGGGGTTTTGCTCAAAACAAAAGTCACCTACACCAAATAGAAACGCTGCCCCGAGGGGCAGCGTTTCTCGCATCCGAAACAGAAAAGCCGGTTACGAACGGCTTGGGGGCACCGGGAAGGGGCCAGCCGGAATGAAGCTTGGCGGCACCGGGAAGGGGCCAGCGGGAATGAAGGCCATCGCGGGCGGCACCGGGAAGGGGCCAGCTGGAATGAAGGCCATCGCGGGCGGCACCGGGAAGGGGCCAGCTGGAATGAAGGCCATCACGGGCGGCACCGGGAAGGGGCCAGCAGGAATGAAGCTTGGCGGCACCGGGAACGGGCCAGCAGGAATGAAGCTTGGCGGCACCGGGAACGGGCCAGCAGGAATGAAGCTCGCGCTCGGCGGAACCGGGAACGGCCCTGCGGGAATTGCATTTGCGGCGCAAGCAGAGACCACGAGCATTGCGAGAATGACGACTTTAAGGACGTTCAAGGTACCCGTACGCATTTGAATTTCTCCTGGCGGAGACAATCCGCCCTAACACATTGCAGGGATAGAGTACCGCAGAGTGTGTAGAGAATCTACCCCAAAAGTGTTATTAAGAATTATTTTTAACCTTAGTAACCAAAACAGGCAAGTTTAAGTAATCAAAATGCCAGTTACTTGGTGTGTTTTTGCACATTCTTCGCCTATCGGGGAGGGCTCGAGGCGGAGGATCTGGGTCGGTTTCCCAGGCGCGTAAGAGATTGAAGCCGTTATCCAAAGGCGAATTTGGCATGTGCAGAACCAAGCGGCCCTGAAAAACTAGCGGCGCGAACTGCGATCATCAACGCGGTTCCGACGTGGCGGGATGACAGCGCAGATTCGCGACAAACCGCGCCAGCCGAAACGCACTTGACCAGGTGCAATCGAAGAATTGGGCCAATCCATGCATGATTCCCAAACGGTTACCAGACTGGAAACTTTAGTGCCCTGTGCCAAATCGACAAAAGCCGCTACAGTGGCAACTAAGCCCAAATCAAATCAATGGGGCATTGACGACTATGACGACTCAAAAAGCAGAAGCGGGACTTCCGCTCGGTGCGCAAGCCACGGCGGCTGGCCGACAAGAGGTACGTTGCGCAGTGAGATTTCCCCTTGCGTTGCCGGTAGTGCTGTCGACGGGAAATGGCGACATTCCGGCCCTGACTCGGAACATTTCCGCCAGCGGCGTGCTCTTCTCACTGGATAGAGCATTGGCTGTCGGGCAGGACCTCCGATTTTCCATGTGCATGCCTCATTCGATCCTCGGCACGCCGCATGACGTTCTGGTCCACTGCACGGGACGTGTGGTACGCTGCTCCTCAAGCCACAACGAGTATCTTGCTGCAGCTACAATTGATGAATATCGATTTGCGGAGCAGTGAGAGCCCAGTTGAATGGGCAGTGGCCGAATATGGAAATTCTGGACGATCATACCGAGGGCGAGAGTGTCGATACTTCAGTAAAGCCCGGCACCATTCGCATGATTCTTGCGGATTCGCAGGCGATTTATCGCGTTGGCATACGCAAGGTCTTCGCTCTTGAAGACGATATCCGCGTGGTGGCGCAAGCCGATTCGCTCGACAACCTGCGTGCGGCCATCGAACGCTATCCTACCGACATTGTTCTTCTTGAAGGCAGCATGCTGGCCGGTACGGCCAACGTGATCCCGGAGCTATTGCGGCTCGCACCGGATGTGAAGCTGATCGTGCAGGCCGTGGCCAGCGACGAAAACCACACTGTGGAACTGTATCGGAGGGGCGTGCGCGGTATCGTCTCCCGCTCCATCTCTCCAGATCTTGCTGGTGCGTTGCGTGCGCCGCATTGCCGCGGGTGAAACGTGGATCGACAATCAGTCAGTGAACTGGGTGATCGACGCCTATCGCGCCCAGGCCGCAGCCCTGGTGAGCCCGCGCAACCAGCCTCGTCTTTCGCCCAAAGAGATGTCGATCATTACGTGCATCACCCAGGGCAAACGCAACAAGGAGATCGCGTTCCAGCTGGGCACGACGGAGCAGGTCATTAAGAATTATCTGCGCAAGATTTACGACAAGCTCGGCGTATCCGATCGGCTGGAACTGGCGCTCTACTGCCTGCACAACAAAATCATCCAGACAGACGCGGACGAAGTTGCGGTAGCGCAAAAGATCGTCGGGGCCTAGCAGACCGACCCGGCGCCGTCCGCCGGGAACCCACCTTTCAATTCATTCACTCTTTCGGGTCATTTACTCTTTCGGCGGTTCGCCGGCGCAGGCTTGGCGCGCGAGCTCGAGCAGCCGGATCAACTCTGCCAAATCGGCACGGCGCATGTGCCCCAGGATTTCTTTGGGTCCGTTGTGAACCACCGGGTCCATGGAGCGCAGAAGCTCCAACCCAGATTCCGTAATCTGCGTTAGCACCACGCGGCGGTCGTGCCGGTCGCGGTGTTGCCGAACCAGCTTGAGACGCTTGAGGCGCCCCAGAAGCCGCGTGATATCGGGCTCGGCGGCGATCATGCGATCGCCGATGGCTGCACAGGGAAGTCCGCACGGTCCGGCGCCGCGCAGGATGCGCATTACGTTGTACTGCGTCGATGTAAGTCCCCAGCCGCGAATCTTCTGCTGCACGGCGCGGTTCAGGCAATCCGAGGTGCGAAGCAGGTTGAGAAGCGCCTCCTCTTCCACGCTGGAGAAAGGAGGAGCCTGCTGAATCTCAAGCTTCAGGTTTGCCATGGTCGTGCGCTCCACTGATTGCCGGTCTGACTCTGGATCGGAGGCGGCTTACTGTTTGATCACTTCAAGATCGATTTCGAGCGTGACCTCGTTGCCCACCATGGCGGCAGGAAACTTGGGGCCGATGCCAAATGCCGTGCGGTCAATAACGGCGGTGGCGGAAAATCCGGTATGCACCTTGCCCTTGGGATCGGTCATTGAGCCGTTGGGGCCAACGACGTCGAGCACCACGGGTTTGGTAATGCCGTGCAATGTCAGGTTCCCGTTCACGGTCAGGTGATTTCCGTTCTTCATCACGCTGGTGCTGGTAAAAGTGGCCGTGGGCAGGTTGGCGATGTCGAAAAAGTCAGGGCTCTTGAGGTGGTTGTTGCGCGCGTCCACGCCAGTGTCGACCGTGTCCACGCCGATGGTGGCCGTGACCGTGGACTTTGTAACGTCAGCTTCGTTGTAGACGATGGTGGCCTTGACATTGCCAAAGCGGCCGTGAACCCTGGACACGCTCAAGTGGGTGATGCCGAAGTCGACTTCGCTGTGGTTGGGATCGGAGACCCATGTGGAAGTTTGCGCCAGGGCAAGGGGCGCCGCGAGGGCGAGGATGCCAGAAAGAATTGCCAGCCGTTTCATTCGGGAAAGCTCCTTTTCTTCAGTGCAGGGTCCGTGAGAGGAAACGCGCCGGACCGTGAAATTCGTGTCCACGCAAGGCAAAGACCTTGCAGTCATGCTCTCCATAAGATGCACGAGGCAAGATGCTCGTTGCAACAATTATTTTGCTTTATTTGTGCCTGCATTGGGGCGCGGTGGTGAGCGGTGCGCGGTTCTGCTATCCTCGCGCCAATGTTTGTTCTCAATCACTTTGAAAAGCTGACCCGCCCGCAGCGACATGCTTTTCTGGCCGCATTTCTAGGCTGGACACTCGACAGCCTCGACTTTTTTCTGCTGGTTTTTTGCGTCAAGGCGATTGCCGGTGAATTCCGGACTCAGCCCTCGGCGGTTTTGGGAGCGGTGTTTCTCACGCAAGCCTTTCGACCGGTGGGCGCTCTGCTTTTTGGCGTGCTGGCCGATCGCTACGGACGCCGGCCGGTACTGATGTTCAACATTCTTAGCTTCTCAGTAATTGAATTGGCCTGTGCCTTTGCGCCTTCGCTGAACGCGCTTCTCGTTTTGCGCGCGCTCTTCGGGATTGCGATGGGGGGCGAGTGGGGCGTGGGCGCGGCGCTGGTGTTCGAGACTTTGCCCAAAGAGGGACGCGGCACATTCTCCGGCATTTTGCAGGAGGGCTACGCGTTAGGTTCGATTCTGGCCTCCGCAGCCTTCGGGCTGTTTTTCGCTGGCGTTCACTGGCACCTCTTCGGGCATGTGTTGGTGTTGCCCGCGATCGGCTGGCGGGGGTTGTTCATCCTGGGCGCATCGCCCGCGCTGCTGGCATTTTATGTGCAGGCGCGAGTTCAGGAGTCGCCGGTGTGGCTGGCGGCGGCTCGAAAACGCAAGTCGAGCGCTGCCATTCACGCTGGGCCTGTGTGGTCACTGCAGCTGATGCATTTCCTGCCTACGTTTTTGTTTCTGGTAGTTCTGATGACGGCCTTCATGAGTTTTTCGCACGGCACGCAGGATGTGTATCCGACGTTCCTGGCCGTCGCGATGAAGCTTTCGCCGGAGACGATTGGCCTGATTGGCGTGCTGTACGGTGTGGGTTCGATTGCCGGCGGGATCGTATTCGGTGCGCTGTCGGAGACGTGGGGCCGCAAACGCGCGATTATCACGGCGGCGCTGCTGGCGCTTCCCGTGATTCCTCTTTATGCCTACGGGCATACGGCCGTGACCTTGGGGATTGGTGCGGTGCTGATGCAGTTCATGGTGCAGGGCGCTTGGGGCGTGGTTCCGGCATACTTGACCGAGTTGTCGCCAGCACCGGTGCGCGCTACTGCGCCGGGACTGGCCTACCAACTGGGCGCGCTCATTACTTCGTGGAATGGAAAAGGCCAGGCGTTGGCGGCAGAGCGCTGGGGCAGTTATCCAGCGGTGCTCGCCATCACTGTGGCAGTCGTCGCTGTGGCGCTGGCTGGACTAACGGCCTTGGGACGCGAGGCCAAGGGCAGGGAAATGAATGACGTCTGAGGCCGGAACGCCGGCAGAATTTCGTTCATGCGATTGCTTTGGTATGTATCCTTTGCGGCATATCGGTTTTGTTCGATGCCACTTAGAATGAGTTGCAATGAATCCGGGGTCGAGCGACGTGGCAATTGTGGCAATCGGGCGCAATGAGGGCGAGCGCCTGAAGCTGTGCCTGCGCGCCGCGCTTCGGGATGCGCCGACTGTGGTGTACGTGGATTCCGGTTCGGCGGACGGTAGCGCGGAGTATGCGCGTTCCGCGGGCTGCCGCGTCGTCGAGCTCGATGCGTCGCGGCCCTTCAGCGCGGCACGGGCGCGGAATGAGGGCTTCGCCTGCGTCATGGAGCACTCGCCCGACACTTCGCTTGTGCAATTTGTGGATGGCGACTGCGAACTCGAGGCAGGCTGGTTGCATGCGGCCCAAGCGGCGTTCATGGCGCGAGGCGACGTGGGTTTGATTCGCGGGTATGTCCGCGAGATCCATCCCGAGGCGAGCGTTTACAACCAACTTTGCGACCTGGAGTGGCGGGAGACGCCCGGAGAGATTCTTGTCTCCGGTGGCCGTTTCATAACGCGGACACGCGCCTTTCAGGAAGTTGGCGGTTTCCGTTCTGATCTGATCGCGGGCGAAGACCCCGAATTTAATGTGCGGGCTCGCCGGCAAGGCTGGAAAATCCTGATGATCGATGCGCCCATGGCCAGGCATGATGCTGCCATCAAGAGTTTTCGGCAGTGGTGGCGCAGGAATCAGCGGGCAGGTCACGCCTATGCCGAAGTCCGGGCTTTGCATGGCGGCGATGAGGAACGCTGGTACGTACGCGACTGTCGCCGCATTCTCGTCTGGGGCCTGGCGCTGCCCGTCATTGCGCTCGTACTCGCGCCCTTCACGCGCGGCCTTTCGCTGGTGGTTTTGCTCGGAGCCTACTGCGCGCAACTCGTCCACATCGTTCTTGGCTGCAGAAAACGGAAATGGACGGTACGGGAGTCATGGATCTACGGCTTCTTCACCGTGATCTCGCGCTTTCCGGCATTACAGGGATTGCTTTCGTACTATGGGCGGCGACGGCGGGGAGATGTAACGACGCTGATTGAATACAAATAGCGGCGTCTCCGGATGCTCGCGGTGTTGGCTCGACAACGGCGGTCTTCGGGCTTACCAGGGACTGGGCGGACTGACGCGCCCGCCGCGGGTTTCTTTCCATGCGCGTCGCAGCAAACGGAGAAGCGTCACGGCATCACGCGCTCGCTCGCGACGGCGCGGCGATGGACTGAAGCGGTTGCGCAAGAAACGCAGCGAGTAAAGAGTTTCTTCAAGCCAACGTGCGAGCCATACCTTCGCGCCGTGATGCTTGCGGTAGTAGAGAAGCGTGGATCGCATGCGCCATAGCACGACCTGCGATTCATTCTCAGAGAAAACCTGCGCGCCGACTTGCCGCGAGGACTCGCCGTGCAAGTGCGTGACCACGATGCCGGGCCAATACAGAACGCGAAAGCCGGCGGCCTTCACGCGGCGGCAAAGATCCACCTCCTCGAAATAAAGGAAGAACGCGGGATCGAAGAGGCCGGCTTTGTCCAGAGCCGCGCGGCGCACGATCATGAATGCGCCAGTGACCCAGTCGACTTCTGCTGGTGCGGCGGGATCGGCCCAGGTGCGTTCCGCGGCGCTGAAGAAGCGGGAACGGGGAAAGCGCGAGGCGAGCCCCGTGAAGACGAAGGCGTCGCGAAGGATGGTGGGAAACATGCGCCCCGACGGCTGCCATGCGCCATCGCGCCCCACGAGCCGCGCACCACCGATGCCCGCTGAAGGGTCGGCATCCATTTGCGCGATGGCGCGAGCGAGCGCGCCCGAATGAAAAAAAGCGTCGGAGTTGAGCAGGACCAGGTGACGTCCCGTCGCCGCTTCAATGGCACGGTTGTTCGCCACGCCCAAGCCGAGATTCACGTCGCTGCGGATGAGGCGAACGGGAGTTCCGTTGCCGGAAAATTCCGCGGCAACCATATCGGCCGAGCCGTCGCGGGAGGCGTTGTCGACGACGAGAATCTCGGCCGACAGGCCTTCAGGAAGCCGCGCGCACTCCTCGCGCAGCGAAGTGAGACACTCGCGCAGCAGATCGCGCGTATTGAAC
Organism: uncultured Acidobacteriota bacterium; assembly: GCA_963786565.1. Taxonomy (GTDB): domain Bacteria; phylum Acidobacteriota; class Terriglobia; order Terriglobales; family Acidobacteriaceae; genus Telmatobacter. The sequence goes on from CAWAZR010000004.1 coordinate 731,073, forward strand.
GAGACCACGATGACGGAGACCGCGGATTGATAGACCGAGCGCACAAGGCTCGCTGCGCTTGCCGGCTGAGGCGCGAGAAATCCGGTGAGGCTCGATCACGGTGCATCAAGTATAGAGGGGCCAACGGAGCACGGGAGCGAGGGAGCGAGAAAGCAGGGAGCAAGGGAGCAAGGGAGCGAGGGATCGAGGGAGCAGGAAAGCAGGGAGCGAGAAGGCAGGGAGCAAAAAAGCAGGGAGCGAGGGAGCGAGAAGAGGCCTGTCACCTCCTTTTTTGTGGCGGGTGAGTGGCGCGTATGGAAGACACTCCCTTTGCGTGAAGAAGAATATGCTGGGAACGGGCGAGGGCCGGTGCAATTTCATTCGTCGAGCGCGCGGAGAATGTTTGCTGAGATGCCGGGTAGGGTGCGCGCATTCCGCGCGAACTTCCTGCTGGTATTGCTGGTGATTTTTGCGGCGTTACCGGCGCGCGCGCAGACGACCAGCGACGCCGCGACGGCGGTCACGCAATTGCGGGTCACCAACGACGTCATTCTCGCGAGGGTGACGCGGCTGGGCGTGAACCTGGGCGAGCAGAACTTTTACGACTCCGGACAGATGCTGAAGAATCTGCTTTCGCGCAATCCCGAGTTTGCTGGGATGAGGTATCGCAGCATTCTGCATTGCGAAACCGGGGGAGTGGGCCGCTGCGTGGATACGAGATCCGGCATCAATTTCCCGGCGGACTTTTGGAACGGCGCGACCTACGAAATTTTGGAAGGCGCGGCGGTGGGCCAGCGCGGAACAGTGACGGCAGCGGTCCCAGGTGCAAGTGGATATGTTCTGACGCTCAGCTCAAGCGGCGGAGCGGGCGACGGGGTGATTGGCGATGGCGACTGGATTGCGATCGAGAAAAACGCCCCCGACGATCCGGCGGCGGGGTGGTGGCCGACGTTGCATGGCGGCGCGCGACTCGAGCTCGAGCACAATGATCTTCCGCCGGGCGTGCCGGTGCATCAGGCATTGAAAATCGACGCGGCGGGCGCGGGGCAGTCGGCGGAGCTGAACGCCTATTTCGACTCCATGGTTGGGAGGTCGTTTGTGCATCTGCGCGGCCGGTACCGGCTGAGTTTTCGCGCTAGGGCCCCAAGTGGAACAAGTACGATGCATGTGCATGTGGGGCGGCTGGCGGCGGGGTTGCGCCGGTATGTCGACACGGATGTGCATTTGACGCCGGCGTGGGCCGAGTACGGCGAGGAGTTTACTGCCAACGAGACGGCTTTGCCGACGGCTGCGGTCGAAACCGGATTCAATGTCTCCGGCGGCTCGGTGCTGCTGAGTGACGTATCGCTGGAGCAGGTAGGCGGTGACGCCGCGAATCATACAGCGTTTCGCGATGAAGTGGTGGAGACGCTGAAGGAACTTCATCCCGGAGTGCTGCGGCTGATGGAGAGCGACGCCGGACTGGGCAGCACGGTCGAGAATCTTCTGAGTAGTCCGGCGGCGCGCGAGCGGTCAGGCTACCGCGCGTGGTTCAAACCCTCCGACGATGTTGCGGTGGGGATTCCGGAGTTTCTGGAGCTGTGCCTGGAGACAGGCGCGGAGCCGTGGATCGTCGCACCGACCGCGATGAGCCTGGACGAGACGCACAAGCTGGCGGAATACCTGGCGGGTTCGCCGGCGACGCCGGGAGGAGCCTTGCGTGCGGCCGCCGGGCGGAGTGAGCCTTGGACGCAGGCCTTTCGCACCATCCACGTTGAGCTGGGAAATGAAACCTGGAACTCGGATTTTCGCGGGGAAGCGATCGAAGATCCGGCGGCATACGGACGCAGGGCGAACCTGGTGTTTGCGGCATTCCGCGAAGCGGCTGGGTCGGCGTCCGATTCGGGGGCCGGCCGGTTTGATCTTGTGGTGGGAACTCACGCCTATGATTCAGAGCGCAATGCGGCGCTGCTGGCCGCTGCGCCGTTGGCCAATTCTTTGGCGATCGCTCCGTACCTGATGCGCAGCGTGACCGAGTGGGCGAATGACGACGAGCTGTATGGCGCTCTGCTGGCGCAGCCCGAGCAGATGTCGCGCGAGGGATCCGTGGCCCAGGCGGCCGAGTCGGCGGGTGGACGTCAACTGGCCGTCTACGAAGTGAACCTGCACACCACGGGAGGAAATGCGCCAGAAGCCATTCTCGATCGATTCACTCCGTCGGCCGCGGCAGGACTGGCTGTGACCGGGCACATGCTGCGCATGATGCGCGATCACGGAGTCCGCGATGAGTTGCTTTTCAGTTTGCCGCAGTACGAGTTCGCACGCGCCGATGGCACGCCGGTGCGATTGTGGGGCAGCGTGGTGGAGATGGGTGCTGGCGGTCGCAAGAGGCCGCAATTTCTTGCCGAGAGCCTGGCCAATCGCGCCATCCGTGGGGATCTGGTGAAGGTGGAGATCGCGGGCGAAGATCCCACGCACGACCAGCCTCCAGGCAACGACGGGGTGAGCCTGCGTAATGTGCATGAGATCGATGCCTACGCCTTCCAGGACGGAAAGCGGCACAGCCTGATCGTTTTCAACTACGGCCTTCATCATGCGAGACGCATTCGCGTGGAGGCTGCGGGCCTTGCACGCGACGCCAACGCGACGTTTTCGCGGCTGGTGAGCGCTTGGCCGGGCGATACCAATGAGGATGCGGTCAAAGTCCGGATTGAAGAAGAGCACTTCGCGGGAAGCGAGATTACTCTTCCTCCCTGCTCGATGGCAGTTCTGAAATGGACGGAATAGAACCGCGCGGGGCTCGACCCCATCTAACTGGCCGTCAGACACAAGCGGAAAGCACCTTTCGAACACCCATTTACACAAAAAGTAATCAAAAAGCAGTTACCCGTTCGCTGAAATAGTACGTGCCTAAGGACGCATATCTTCGCGTGTCCGTGCCCACCTTCGCGGCATTGTTCTTGTTGGTTCAAGAAGGTACTTTCAAACCATCAAAGTGCCCGCATTCATCATGTCAGGTACTGATTTTGAAGGGGTCATGAAAATTGACTCCCTTTCGGTGAACTCTGGAGGCCACAGTGCCAACGTGGCAACGCTACGAGGGAACTGTGAACCTCCGGAGCCTTTTTCATTTCAGTTGCGGAAACGATTCGGGCGCGCAAGAGAAGAATTCAGCCGTGAAAACAACGGCAATCGCATCCACTGCTTAGGCTAAGCGCGTGCATAGGCGGGGAACGGACCTTGGTATGAGAGACGGCCTGGAGCATCCTGTTGCAGTCATGGGATTGCCCATCAACAGCATGAGCGCGAGCGAGGCTGTTGACACAATGGAAAGCCTGATTTTGTCGGGTGGCACCCACCAGGTATGTGCGATGAACCTGGACACCTGGCTGAATGCCTTAGCGGATCCGCATTTGCATCGCATCGTTGCCGGATCGAGCCTGGTTCTCCCTGATGGAATGCCATTGGTGTGGATTTCTGGATTTCTGGGATGCCCACTGGCGGAGCGTGTGACCGGGGTCGACCTGGTGCCGAGGCTTGCCGAACTTTCAGCCCGCAAGGGATACAAGATTTTTCTGCTGGGCGCCAAGCCCGGCGTCGCCGAGCGCGCAAGCCGGCTGCTTGAACGCACTTATCCCGGCGTGCAGATTGTGGGCACGTTTGCTCCCGACGAGGAGAACCTGATCCACATGGATCACACGGAGATCCTCAGGCAGATTCACGCTGTCAGCCCCGACATTCTTCTGGTCGCATTCGGCAATCCGAAACAGGAAAAATGGATCTGGATGCACCGCAAGCGGCTGGGCGTTCCCCTTGCCATGGGCGTGGGCGGCAGCTTCGACATCCTGGTTGGCGATATGCTGCGCGCACCGCGCTGGGTTCAGAAATGCGGTCTGGAGTGGGCGATGCGTCTCCTTCAGGAACCGGTGCGGCTGGCCCCGCGGTACCTGCGCGATTTCGCGGGTTTGGCGCGGCGCTTGCCGATGGCCTTATTGGCTGCCTGGTGCCAGCGGCCGTATCTGGGCCAGTCCAGACTGACCACGTCCACCACACCGCAAGTGCTGCACGTGAACATTCACGGCCGGCTGGGCGCCGAATTGGCAGCAGCAGTGCAGGACGCAACCACAGCCAGCATCGTCAATGGACTGGTGATGGTCGTCCATCTGCACTCGGTCAAGCAGATGACGGTGGCGGGACTTGGAGTTTTGCTGGGCGCGCGACGCCAGTTGCTGGAGGCCGGACTTTCGCTTTCTCTGGCAGGACTGAATTTGAAAATGCGCTTTGTGCTCCACGCATGGAGTCTGCAGCGGCTCTTCGACGAGTGGCAGCCGGCAATTTCGAGCAGTCGCCCGCTGGACGCGAAAGCTGCACCGCACGGGCACATGGGGATGCGGAGCAAGCAAGACGTGATTCCAGTGGATATGCGTATGCGCGGATAGAGACAGCGACTTTCATTTTTGCGTGGACGGGCAATTGGTTGCGGAGGGCAGAAAGACTGAGAGCCCCAGGACGAACGGAAATGCCCTGAGGGCAAAAGGCTGAAACGACATGGCGGCGATCATTCTGATACCGGCATTGGTTTGCTGGGCGGTCCTGGCCATGGGCTCGGAACGGAAGGCGCTGCTTTGGGTTTATTTGCCCGCGCTGCTTCTGCTGCCGCAGTATTACGTTCTCCGCCTTCCTCATCTGCCTCCCATCACTTTTGCCGATGCCGCCATTCTGCCCCTCGGCATTGCCATGGTGCTCAAGGACATGCGGCACTGGCGCTGGGCGTGGATGGATCTGTGGGTTTTGCTGTTTGCCGTGTGCGCTGGAGTTTCAGAGGCCTTGAGCACGGAACTGGCGAACGGAGACTGGACAAAACTGTTCTCGCCGAATCTCGCGGTGTCGCAACGGCTCAGCACCAACATCGCGGACGGCGGGTTGATGTTTGTTGTGGGCGTTTTGACGATGGTGCTTCCCTACATGGCGGGCAAACTGCTCATCGAGCAGGAACACGACGCGATGCGCAAGAAGCTGGTCGGGCGCATGGCCACGTTGCTGGCCGTGGTTGCGGGATTGAGCCTCTACGATTTTCTGACCGGGAACAGCTTATGGCAGAAAGTGGCCAGGCCGTTCCTGGGCGCGGTTCAAAACGAGGTGTGGGAGCCGCAGATGCGCTGGGGATTCGGACGCATTGCTGGCCCCTACGGCCACGCCATTCTGGCCGGTATGGTGTTTCTCATGGGGCTGGTGTACTGCCTTTGGCTGCGCAGCGCCGATCCCAGCTGGGGCTCGCGCCGCCTCGTCCACGGCCTGCCGTTTACGGGACGCGGCCTTTCGCTGGCCGCGATTGTGGCCGGCTTGCTAATGACCCAGTCGCGCGGCCCATGGATCGGCGTGGGGCTGGCGCTGATTTTTGCGCTGCTGACAAGATACCTGCCGGTAGCGAAAGCGGTGATCGTGTTCGCAAGCTTCTGCGTTGTGTTTGCGGCCGGCGGCTTGTACTACGCGAATCAGTACACGTCGACGGCGATCCGCCAGGCCTCGTCGGTAGAGCAGCAGAATGCAATTTATCGCCGCCAGTTGCTTACCAATTACACGCCGATGGTGATCGAGCGCAAGGGTTTTGGCTGGGGCATCACGACGGTTCCCGCGGTCAACGGCCAGGTGTCGATCGACAACGAGTACCTGATGCTTGCGGTAACGGAGGGATTCACGGGGCTGGCGGTTTTTCTGGCTATCGTTGCGGGAAGCGCGGCGAAACTGCTGCGCATGATCTCCCAGCCCATCGCGAGCGAGGACCGGATGCTGGCCTTTGCGCACCTGTCGGTGCTGATCGGGTTGATGACGACACTCGCCACTGTGTACATGGGCGAACAGGTAGTGATGCTGTTCTTTCTTCTTGCCGGCTGGGTGCAGGCCATGCATCCGGCGGTGGAGCGCGTGCCACTGGTCAATCCGTTGGCGCCGCAGATGGGTTTCCGGCGCGTGCTGGTTTAAAGCTTTGGGATTGTCGGGCACTTGTTGCCTGACACAAATGAAACGGACGGATCGGCGAACGAAGCCGATCGATACAGGGAACGGGGACGAGTGAGACGTTGATTTTGCCAAGCACATTATTGGCCGAAGGGCTGGCGGCGGCGATGGCAGTGCTGACTGCGCCGTTGCTCACCGATCTGGCGGTGTGCATTGCAGGCAATCTGCGCCGCGGAAGAAAAACAGGCGCGGCGAAGGTGCGGGAGATTCGCCTGGCGGTGGTGGTGCCGGCTCACGATGAAGAAGCGATGATCGTGCGGACGGTACGGTCGCTTCTGGCAGCGGGCTGCTCGTCCAACGCTTCGCTCTTTGCGGAAGAATCCGTTGCGACAGCATGGAGCGTTCCGGTAATCGTGGTGGCGCACAACTGCACGGACCGAACCGCCATGCTGGCTGCGGTAGCCGGTGCGCGCGTGGTGGAAATGAATAATGTCGTGATGTGCGGCAAAGGCGTGGCGCTGCGCTGCGGCTTTGAGGCGGCGCGGTCCGAAGGTGCCAATGCATTTCTGGTAGTGGATGCCGATTCCATGGCCAGCCGCAATCTTGTCGCGGCCACGACGAGGGCTTTGGAGCGCGGCGCCGCGGCGACGCAATGCCGCTACGAGCTCGAATTGCCTTATTCGCGGAAGGCGACCTCGATGGAGCGCCTGCGCGTGCTGGCGTTCCGGGGAATTAACGTGTTGCGGGCGCGGGGACGCGCCGGCCTGGGATTTTCCGCAGGCATTTTTGGCAATGGCTTCGCGGTCGCGGACTCTACCTTCGAGCGCGTGCCCTTTACGGTGGACAGCATCTGTGAAGATCTGGAATACCACGTTCGCATGGTGCTCGCGCGCCTGCGCGTGGAGTGGGTGGAAGAGGCGTTTGTTCACACTGCGCTGGCTCCGGGCCGTTCCGCGCAGGTTTCGCAGGAAGCACGCTGGGAGGGCGGGCGTTTTCACGTTGCTACGCGAGAAACCGGAAAATTGCTGGTGGCAATTGCTCGCGGCAACTGGCGCGCCATCGAGATGCTTGCGGAAGCCTGGAGCCTGCCGATTTCGCGATGTGTTCTGGCCCTGATTCTGGCGGCATTTTTGCCGGTACACTGGCTGCACGTCTTCGCCATCGTGGGCGCGGTACTGGTGCTCGCCTACGTGCTGGAAGCGGTATTCCTGGGCGGCAACCCGTGGCGCGACTTTGCCGCATTGGCCGCAGCGCCGGTGCACATTCTTTGGAAAATGGCCATTACGCCCCGGGTCCTGCGGCAATCGCGCGGCGGTGCGGAGTGGTCGCGGACGCAACGGGAGGCGCAAGCCCCGTGAGCGAAATACTCATGATTCCCGATACGCCCGATAGGGAAGTGGACTGGACAGTCGATCCGGACGCAGGCCGCGAACTGGCCGCTGCCAGCTCGATGCCTGCGATGCTGCATGAAGTGAATCGTAAATTCAGCCGCAATGTGTTTGCCACCATCCTGGCGCGCGTGGTCAACATGGTGCGCGGCGTGGTGCTGGTGCCCTTCCTGCTTTACCACCTGGGACTGGAGGCCTACGGAATCTGGACCACGATTTTTATTCTGGTTTCGTATGTCGGCGTGACCACGCTCGGGCTTTCCAATGTCTACATCAAATATGCCGCCGAGTTTCACGCCCGCCGCGAATACGACAAGATCAATTCGCTGCTTTCCACCGGGCTGGCCGTGACCATTCCTCTCTGCGGCGCCATCTTCTTCGGGTTCCTTTTCGGATGGAAGTGGTACTCGCCGTGGCTGCACCTGCCGGCGCAGCACGCTGCCGACGGCAAAGACGCCGTTCTGATCGTCCTGGGAATTTTCCTGTCGGCGATTGCGCTTAACGGTTTTGGCGATATCCTGGCCGGCACGCAGCAGATCGCGGCCACGCAATGGTTCCTGATCATGGGCATCCTTGCGGAGTTCGGGGCAATTCTTTGGCTGGTGGGCGCGGGACGCGGCATCCGTGGCCTGGCCGAGGCCTATCTGATCCGCGTTCTTTTCACCGACGGCCTCACCATCTGGTGGACCTGGAAGAAGCTCAAGTGGCTGCGCATTTCGCCGCGGCTGGTGCGGCGCGAGTCCGTCCGCTATGTTGTGCACTTTGGCGGTCTGGTGCAGCTCCAGAGCATATTAGAGATCTTTCTCAACTCCGTGGAGCGGGTTGTCGGCCTCGTTCTTATTGGCGACGCCGCGGCAGGTCTGCTCGATGTGGCCAAGAAATGGCCCACCTCGTTTTCTTCGGTGCCCATGGCGTTTTTTGCCGCGCTCTTGCCGGCCGCGTCCCACGTCGACGCCGCTTCCAACGAGTCGAGCCGGATCGAGAACCTGCGCAACCTCTACCTGAGCAGCTCGCGCTACGCCAACCTGTGCACTTCGGCCTTTGTTGCCTTGTTTTCGTTCTTTGCGGGGCCCGTTTTGCATGTTTGGCTGGGCCCGCAGTTACCCATGCAGCAAAGGCTGATCACCCTGTTTGTGGTGTTCAATCTGGCCATGCAATTTCATATGCTCACGGGACCGGGCAATGCGATGTTTCGCGGCATGGGCAGGGTCTATGAAGAATTTAACTACACCATTCCCAACCTGATTCTGCTCGCGATCACGGTGCCTGCGGCGCGTTGGATTGAAGGCCGCTGGACACCGTACGGAATCGGCGTTGCCGTGGCTCTGGCGACCGCCGGTTCGGCCTGCGTGCTCATGGGCCGTGTGCTTTTTGTGCTGCATCTTCCCCTCACGCGCTTCTTGCGCGTGGTGATTGTCCCTGGACTTGCGCCGTACGCGATCGCAGCCGCCCTGGCCTGGCCGGTAACGCAACTGGTGGCCATGGTGAATCGCTGGCAGGGAGCTGGCGTGTTGCTGGTGGCAGGGATTTTGTACTCCGTAGCAGCGATTGCGGTTTTGAATCTCTGGGTATTGACGGACGCAGAGAAGCAAAAGGAAATCGGGTGGTACCGCCGGGGCCTGGGCATGTTCCGCGGCAGGGAGGTAACCGCATGAATCGCCGAATATATAGTGCCGCTTTTCTTCCTTGGATCTTCGCGGGGATTGCTGCAATGGCACAAACGCCCGCGGGCTCCGATCTGAAGGTTCCAGGGCAGGATGCCACGACACAGGCCAACGGACCGGTGCTGAAGCAGAATCCGCTGGAAGCTTTGCGCAACTTCGAGCCTGCCGCGGACGAAGCCTACCGGCTGGGCAAAGGCGACGAGATCACGGTGGATATTTCAGGACGTCCCGATCTCGAAGCCAAGCTGGTGATTGGGCCCGACGGCTGTGTGACGCTGCCCCTGGCTGGCGACATCAAGCTGGACGGCATGACGCGCCCGGATGCAGGCAAAGCGATTGAGGCGGCGCTTGCAACTTACTACGACAATCTTTCCGTGCAGGTGACGGTAACGAAATACACATCGAATCGCGTGCTGGTGCTGGGCGCGGTGGATACGCCGGGAGAAGTTGTATTTGACGGCACGCCCACGCTGCTGGAAGCGCTGACGCGCAGCGGCCTGGTGACCGGGCAAAACAAAGCGGCAGTGATTCCCGAGCGCTGCGCTATTTATCGCGGAAGCGATCAGGTGGTATGGGTGCAGCTTCGCGAGCTGGTGGAGTCGGGCAATACGCTGGCCGATCTGCGGCTGCGCCGCGACGACGTAATTTATGTGCCCAGCCTCGCGGAGCAGTTTGTTTCCGTGCTCGGCCAGGTACAGCATCCCGGCGCGATTTCGATCACGAGCAGTTCGACCCTGGCCAGCGTGATTGCCGACGCCGGCGGGCTAACGGATGACGCAGGCAGTAACGCCCACATTCAGATTGTCGATCCCAAGACCGGAACCTCACGCGTGCTCACATTCAAGGACGTCTTGAATCCTGTGAGATCGCGCGAAGTCATTTTGAAGCCTGGCGAGATCATCTTTGTGCCCAAGACGGGTTTTGCGCGCGCTACATACGTGATTCAGCGGTTAAGCCCGCTCATGCAACTCAGCACACTGGCGTATTTGGGAGCAGTTCTATGAACCGGACGTTCGAAACCCTTGCAAATTCGCCCCGTCTTACCGATGGCGCTCCTACGGTTCCTGCCGCGTCGCGCGGCTTCAATCACGAACAGGCGCTGTTCCGTCTTGACCTGCTGCGCAGCCTGCGCATGCATCGCCGTCTGGCAATCGGATTCGCCCTGGCAGGCGTGATCCTGGCTGTAATTTATGTGGCCGGGTATTGGTCGGTGTATACGGCGCAGAGTCTTGTTTATATTCAGCCCACGCCGTCGGCGGTGCTCGAGCAGGCACCTATGCACTGGCCGTATAACTACGATCCCGCAACGTATGACTCCTACATCCAGCAGCAGATGCTGAGCATGACGCGCCCCGACGTGCTGGCAGGCGCGGTCAAGAAGCTCGACCCCGGCGTGTGGCAGCAAAGCGACGAAAGCGTCGAGAGTGCGGCCGACCGATTGAAAGGTTCCGTGGAAGTAGCGCGCGTGGGGACCAGCTACCAGGTCGCCATTACGGCCCACGCGCGGAACGCTGATACGGCTGCGGCCATCGCCAACGCCGTGGCGGAGAGCTATATCGAGAACACTTCGCACGAGCAAAGGGCCACCGATGCCGGCCGGTTGACGATGCTCCAGGAAGAGCGGGAGCGCATCAAGAAGGAACTGGACGACGATCGCACCGAGCAAGCGCAGCTGAACGCGCAGCTTGGCGTGGCGGCTATCGGCGCCGAAGCTCCCCAACACTACGACGCCGACATCGCCCAGATTCACGAGGAATTGGTGAAGGCGCGCAGCGATCACGACGAGTACGCGGCGCGGCTCACTTCAATCACCTCCAGCAACGGTCATTCCTCAACGGCGTTGGATACTGAAGCTGAGCAGACGATCGCCACTGATCCCGGTCTGTCGAGCCTGAAACAGGCACTGCTGACGCGGAAAGCGGCGCTGGTCTCGCAGATGGCGAACCTGACGCCGAGCCATCCGCTGTACAAACAGGATCAGGCGGAACTCGCAAAGATCGACGCATCGCTCGAGTCTTCGACACAGGAAGTGCGCGCCAAGGCGGCCACACGCATCGAGGAACAGTTGCGCACGGATCTCGACCGCACCGCGAGTCTGGAAGCGCGCTTGAACGCGCAATTGGCGCAGATGACCAGGGCCGCGGCGGGCGCCACGCCGAAACTACAGCGCTCGAGTGACCTGGCCAGTGACATTGCCCGCCTTCAGACTCGATTCAACACGGTAGACGAACAGTTGCAGAACCAGACGCTCGAGGACAACGCTCCGGGGATGGCGCACCTGGCCGAAGCCGCGGTTCCTCCCGCGCATCCTTCGATTGGGGGAGTCATCCGCAATGCGCTTTTGCTGCTGTTTGGATTGATTGGGCTCGGCCTGACGGCCGCGGTTGTTGCGCACAAGATGGACCCGCGCATTTACGTCGCTTCAGACGTTGAGCAATTGCTGGGTTATGCGCCGATGGCGCAATTGCCGGACTTCGGCGAGGTGACGGACGAGGCGGCCGAAGAGCACTTGCTGCGGCTGGCCACGGGTATCGAATTTGCCTGCAAAGAAGGCCAATTGAGCAGTTGTGTGTTTACCGGGGCGGGGCCGGGAGTGGGCGTCACCACGATTGCCAAACGCGTGAGAGAGATGCTGGGAGTGCTGGGCAAGGAGACTGTGCTGGTGGATGCCGCGGGGCCTGTGCCTCAAGAACATCCGACGGGGACGGAGTTGCAGCGCAGCACGCGCGCGACATCGCTGATGCCGCAGACTAGCGAAGCGACCGCATCCGCACCCGAGGGCCTGATGTTGACCGATGCGGCGCCGCTGACGGTTTCAGCGGAAGCGGAGTACATGGCGCGTCGCGCCGATTGCACGATCCTGGTGATAGAGTCCGGCGTAACCACGCGCGCGCAACTTCGCGCCGCCGCCGGCACTTTGCAGCGCCTGAACGCCGCGGCGGTGGGCTTCGTCCTGAACCGCGTGAGCCTGGCCAATGCCGACGACAGTTTCCGCCAATCCGTGAGCGAAGTAGAGAGACACATACGCGTGCAGGGGCGGACTGCGGCACGAACAGTTGCGCAAACTTCACGCACGGCGCCTGAAACGCCGCACTCGAGCCCCGTGCGGGAGATTTCCGAACTGGCACAGAAGTCCTCTGCTCCGGCTATGTTTGCCGCTCCGGCCGCACCGCCGGCACGTCGTGCCGCTTCCGATTGGACCGCGCTGGAACAAGCCGCAGTTGCACCCAAGCCGCTTCCTGAGTCTGCGCCTATTGTGATTGCAGAGAATCGCCAAGCGAAGCAATTACCGCATCCCGCGCCGGTTGCCCCAGTTGCCTCGCGTGAGCTGTCAGCTCCAAGGGCACTGCGGGACATTGATCCGGTATCTCTATGGTTTGCGCGGAGCGAATCGCAACCTGAGCATAAGCCCGTCGCAGTGCCCGTAATTCGGGCGATTCCGCGGGAAGCGGAACCGGTGTCGATGCCGGCCGAAAAGGCTGCCCCGACGCCGCGTGCAAAGCCTGTCGCAGCAGCCATACCCAAGCCTGCGCCGAAACCTATTGCAGAGCCGAAGTCACAGGCCGCGTCATGGAAGGCGACACCGCCCGACCAGGAGCCGCTGGAGGAGAATCTCTGGTGGCTGACGGAAGCACCCGCGCATGAAGATCACGCCATGACACATGCAGGCGAGCCGCGGGTGGGGACGTGGCACTCTGTGGCCGCGCACAAAGAACAAAGACCTCCCGAAGCGGAAGTGCGGGAAGTGCGCGAGGAAGAAGAGGCTGACGACGAAGTGCCGACGCACCTGAGCGGGTTGAAAGGCGTCCTTTTCTCATTGGGGATCAGGGATCTAAGCCCGTGGAAAGCTGCCGAACAGAACGGCAACAAGAACGGCAGTGGCAATGAGAATGGCGCGCACGCGAATACGGCCCCGGCTGATCCCGAGCAAACCTTCGCCTTAGAGTCATTTGTTCGGCAACCGGAGCAAGAACCAGTAGAGGCCAAAGCGGAAGAGCCGCCTTCGCTCAGTGTCGTGCCCCGCTGGGTAACGGCGGAGCCCGAGTTCCTGCGTCCACCCGTGGAAGAGAGCAATAAAGGCAAAGAATCTCGTTGGAATCGTAAGGGTCACGACACCGACGACATCGACGGAATCCAGATTCTGCCGGCTAAGCGCGGGCAATACAAGCGCTGAGCGCCAGAGCCTCTTCGGACTTTACTTTTTGGTTTTGGGAGCAGCGGAGAAATCCCGGCTCAGGCCGAGCTTCATCGCTGCTTCATCCAGTTCAGCCTGATTGAAGAAGAACCGATGCCCTGGGTTGGAGTTCGGGTAGAACCGGATCACAATTTCAGGTTGTTCCACGGATTCATTCTTGCCGTCGTGAAACGGATATCCGAGATCCTGCAATAGATGCAGCGACCCTTCGTCGCCGGTGGGATTGCCCGTATCTCCGACGATCGCGAACACGCTCTTGCCCGTGCGCTTCGAATAGACAGACGCAAAGTCACCCACCTTTACACCGCGCCGCCGGGCCTTGTTTCCCCGAACGACATAATTGATATTGCGGGCGTCGACATAGCGCCGCGGATCCCGTTCATTTTGGTTGTTGATGTCCGCAAACGCGGTCTGAGAAATGAAATAGCCAGGGAAGGGATCGTTCGGGCCCTGCAAAATGGGGTGCCCGTGTTCGTCAATCAAATAGCCGACGATTTCCTTGTCAGCGCGATTGAGGTAATGCGCATTCAGGAGAATGTCAAGCGTCTCCATGCCCGGCGGACCGTAGGCATTGGGAGCTCCATCTACATCCACATCCATGCGATGCGTCAGTACTTCGAAGGACGGAGGTTGCTTTCCGTTCTGTGCAAGCGCGACGACAGCGACGCTTGCAGCGAAAGCCAAAGCGACGGCCAGGAAGGGATTCGCGCGTCGGCAATTTTGCAACTTTGATGTCTCTTGAAACCGAATGGCTGAGCGGGCCGCGTCTGATCTGGACGAGGCGCTGGGACTCAGCTTCCGCGTTCGCAATCATCATCATATTTCGTACCCGCGCCGCCCGCATCACCGGCAAACCGGAGGGACGGTTCTTTCAATCGGCCCCGTTGCGCAGGCATACTACTTTGTTAGAGGGGTTTGATGAACCGTATGAAGTTATCGATGATCGCGGCCGCCTGCGTTTTGTTCGCGGGCATGGCGTGGGCGCAGGAGCCGAACGCACTCACAGCACAGGAGAAGCAGGACGGATGGCAGTTGCTCTTTGACGGGCACGATTTGAAAGGCTGGCACTCGTACCTCGAGAAGGACACAGGCAGCGACTGGTCGGTGGTTGACGGTTCCATCCAACTGAAAAAGACCAATCAGGACCCGCGCGCTGACTTTGCCGACATCGTGACCGACGCCGAGTACACAAACTTCGATCTCAAGCTGGAGTGGAAGGCGCAGCCCTGCATCGATAGCGGCGTGATGTTCTACGTGCGTGAATCACCCGAATACCACAACACGTACGAAACGGGCGTGGAGATGCAGATTGCGGATCTGGCCTGTACGGTTCCGGACAGCCGTGTCCTGATGGAGCGCTCCGGCGATATCTTTGACATGATCTCCGACAAGGTGGAGTGGGTAAATCTGGCCGGTGAGTGGAACCAGTTTGAGATCATCGCGGACCACGGTCACCTGCAACTTTTCCAGAACGGGCACCAGGTCATCGAAACGCAGTTGTGGGACGACAACTGGAATAAGTTGGTCGCCGGAACGAAATTCGCCAGAATGCCGGGCTACAGCAAATACCACACGGGGCATATCTCGCTTCAGGGCACCGAACCCAAGGGTGATCCGGGGGTGAAGCTCTGGTTTCGGAATATCAAGATCAAGACCCTGTAAATACAGGGCGCTCTGATCCCTCCGGCAGTGGGTTTTGCATCGGCGAGGCCGCGGCGATAAGATAGCGGCAAGCGCCGCGCGACGCTTTTGAGAAGCGACGGTGCGCCCCCGCAAGAATTAAGAGACAAATCCCGCAGGCCAGCGAGACGATCCCAGACAAAAGCTGAAACCGGAGAAACCACGATGCCGGAAACGGACGATCCCAAGGCGGGACAAGACCCATCGAAAACGATTACGAGACGCCGGTTCATTCTGGGCGTGATTGCCGGAGGCGCCGTGGTGGGCGCGGCCAGCTACCGCATTCTTGCGCCGGGCGGGCGTCGGAGTTTCGGAGGCGATCGGCTGATTACGCTGAACGTGAACGGCCAGATGCGCCCTGTGGAAGTTATGAAGCAGGAGACGCTGGCCTGGACGCTGCGCTACAAGCTGGGACTGACAGGAACCAAGCTGGGCTGCGATCGCGCGGAGTGCGGAGCCTGCACGGTGCTGATCGACGATGTGCCGCACTATAGCTGCTCGGTGCTGACGAACACGGTGCGCGGCCGCAAGGTGACGACCATCGAGGGACTGGCTGCGGACGACGGCACGTTGCACCCGGTGCAGCAGGCAGTGGTGGATGCGCAGGGCTTCCAGTGCGCGTTCTGCATGTCTGGCTTCATCATGGCGACAGTCGGATATTTGAAGGCGCATCCCAATCCCACGCGCACGGAGCTGGCGCACGGTATCAGTGGCAATCTTTGCCGGTGCCAGGACTACAACAAAATTCTGGACTCGATGATGCTGGGTGCGGAGAACATGCGCAACGCCGTGCCCGCCGCGCAGAAAGCGAGGGCCTGAGCCATGGCGGACACTCCACAAGAAAGCGCGATGCAGGCCGAGCAGGAAAAGCCGCGCCCATACGGCACCGGGTATAAACTCGTCGGCCACGACTACAAGACGCCGGACCTTGTGGCCAAGGTAACGGGAAAGTCGAAATATGCCGAGGATTTTCGCGCGGAGGGAATGCTGTTCTGCCGGCTGGTGCTGAGCCCCATGCCGCACGGACGGATCACACATATTGATGCCAGCGAAGCGCTGGCCATGCCGGGCGTACGGGCGGTGCTCACTGCCGACGATATTCCCGCGCAAGCGGATTATCTGAATGACAACGGGCAGACCATCAAGGCGAACAAGTGGGGCGAGACGGCGCTGACGAACGAGCCGATGTTCCAGGGCTGTCCCATCCTGGCTGTGGCGGCGGTGGATGAACTGACCTGCGCCGAGGCCATCGAAAAAATCAAAATCGATATGGAGCCATTGCCATTCGTCATCGATCCGCTGGACAGTTTGCGGCCGGGTGGCGCGAATCCGCACGCGGATGGAAATGTGTGGGAGCGGGGAACTGCCGGGCAGCAGGTTACAGAGCTCAAATGGACCGAGCAGGACTTTGCGGACTACGACCAGGGGCGGCTGCCCATGGGCAAGCCAATCGGACAATCGACGTATGGCGATCTCGATGCGGGCTTCCGCGATGCCGTACTGGTGCTGGATGAGTCGTTTGTGACGCCCGACGTGAGCCACCAGTGCCTGGAGCCGCGCACCGCGATGGCGTATTGGCAGAATGGGAAGGTCTATCTGCACACGGGCACGCAAAGCACCTTCCAGACCGCGCCGGCGATCGCCCGCTGGATGAACCTGAAAGACGATCAGGTTGTTTTAGTCAGCGAGTACACCGGCGGAGGCTTCGGCAGCAAGGTAACCGGCTCCGTGATTCTGATTATTCCGGCGATCCTTTCGCGCAAATTAAACACACCGGTCATGATGCGCATCAGCCGCGAAGAGGAGCACTACATTGGCCGTGCGCGGCCCAGCGTTCTGGGGCGGGCGAAGATCGGGTTCGCGAAGGACGGGCGGATTACCGCGATCGATTACTACACGGTGACCAACAGCGGAGCTTATGACAACCAGGACGATGGCGGCTCGTCGGCCCGGATTGTTTCGCTGCTCTACCAGCCGCCGGCGATGCGTTGGCGCGGCGTCTCAGTGATGACGAATACGCCCACGCGCAGCGCACAAAGCGCGCCGGGTGGAATGCAGGGCATCACGATCATCGAGCCGATTTTGGCGAAGGCAGCTCGCAAGCTGGGCGTGGACCAGGTGGCGTTGCGGCGCGTGAATTGCCCCGAGGGCAAAGCGGAATACGGGCCGCCGAATCATGGCAAACGAGCACACGCGACAAGCTGCTTCCTGAAGCAGGCGCTGGATCAGGGCGCGGAGCAGTTCAAATGGCAGGAGCGCAATGCGCAGCCCAAGCGGATCGGATCGAAGGCGCGTGGCGTGGGTGTTTCGCTTAGCTGCTTCGTGGGTGGAACTATCGGGTTCGATGGCTTGCTGGTGATTACGCCGGAGGGGCGGGTGCGTTTCCACTCGGGCATCGGCAACCTTGGCACCGAGTCGGTGATGGACGTGCATCGCGCGGGCGCCGAAGTGCTGGGCGTGCCGTGGGAGCTTTGCGACGTCGTATGGGGCGATACATCGAAGATCTTTCCGTACACGTGTGCTTCAGGCGGCAGCCAGACGACGCATGCCATGACACGAGCCGCGTTTGCGGTGGCCACGGAGTGCAAACAAAAGCTACAAGAAGTCGCCGCAAAGTCGCTGGGCGGAAAGCCGGAGGATTACGAAGTGGACAACGCGCGCGTTTTCCGCAAAGGCGGCGGCGCGGGCATGAGCTTTGCGCAGGTGGCGCAAAAGGCAATTGAATTGGGCGGCATCTACGACGGGCACGATGCGCCGGACGACGTGCACAAGGTGACCAAGGCGGCGGTGACGGCGCTGGCCGGACAAGGGCTGGTGGTAGCGGCGCGCGACAAGGCTCCTCGCGACGGCGACACGTTCTCCTACGTGGCGAGTTTTGCCGAGGTCGAAGTGGATGTCGAAACGGGCAAATACTTCATCACGGATTTCCTGGCGTATGGCGACGTGGGCACGGTGCTGCATCCGCACTCGTTGGGCGGACAGATGCTGGGACGGTCGATATTGGGTATTGCGCACGCCATCGGACAAAAGTGGGTCTACGACCCTGAGTACGGCGTCGCGGTGGCCAAGCGTTTTTATCAGAACCGGCCGCCCACGATTCTGGATGTGCCGGTCGACATGCAGTGGGCCGCGCTCAACATTCCCGATCCAGAGACGCCGGTGGGCGCGCGCGGCGTTGGCGAGCCGCCGGTGGGCGGCGGTTGCGCGTCGATTTTGAACGCGCTGAGCGATGCCCTGGGCGACGAAATCTTCCAGCGGGCGCCGGTGAATGCGGATACGATTTTGGCATCGTTTGAAGCGGGACGCCCGATGCAGCATCCGTTGACGGCGAGTATTTAATCGGGTTGGAGATGGAGTAGAGAATGGCGGTCATACGAGATGTAATGCCGGCTTTCGACCTGCTGCAGCCGAGCTCTGCCGCGGAGGCACAAAAGCTGCTGCAACAAAATGACGACGCGTGGGTGATGGCCGGCGGGTTGGATAGCTTTGACTGGCTGAAGGACCGCATCAAGAAGCCTAAGGTTCTGGTGGATTTGAGCGGCGTGGAGGAACTGAAGGGGATTCGCGCCACTAGCGACGGCGTGGAGATCGGCGCCATGACCACGCTGACTGAGATTGCGGACCACCCAGTGATCCAAAAAGATTATGGCGTGCTGGCGGATGCCGTGTCCCTGGTGGCGTCGCCGCAAATTCGCAACCAGGGCACGCTGGGCGGCAACGTATCGCAGGACGTGCGCTGCTGGTACTACCGCGGCGGATGGCCGTGCTACCGCGCGGGCGGCAACATTTGCTATGCGGACACGCCGGTAGGACGCAACCGCGAGCACGCCATCTTCGGAGCCAATCGCTGCGTGGCCGTGCACCCGTCCGATTCGGTTCCCGCGCTGATCGTGCTCGATGCGAAGTTCGTGGTGCAGACGGCGAAGGGCGAGCAGGTTGTGGATGCGGAAGATTATTTTGTCGGGCCCGAGGACGACATTACGCGCATCAACATGCTGCGGCCGGGCGATTTGCTGACGGCGATCCGGATTCCCGCGATGTGGGCGGGCGCGAAGTTCTATTTCGAAAAAGTGCGCGACCGCAATGTGTGGGATTTCCCGCTGATGAACGTGGCCTCGGCAATCAAGCTCAACGGCAACACCATCGACCGGATTCGCATCGCGGTGAATGCGGCAGCGCCGCGGCCCATGCGGCTTAAGTCTGTCGAAGACGCGGTGCGCGGCCAGACCGCGAATGACGTGACTGGCGAGATGGCGGGCAAACTTGCGGTCGAGGGCGCGGTTCCGCTGCAATTCAACGGCTACAAGATTCCGCTGATGAGAAATTTGGTGAAGCGCGCGATCGCCGGCGCGCCGCAGCCACCGGCGAGCGGCACGCTCGCTGCAATTGCCGCAGCCGAGGAGGCAACATGCCGCAGCTAATCCAGTGGGCGACGAGTCCGTGGGGCAAGTCGGTTCCGATTCATATCGCGTGGGGCCTGATCTGGATTGCGGTGATCGCGGGACTGAGCTTCATGATCGTGCACGCGCTTTACCTGATCATCGTGAAGCCGCCCAAGCGATTTGCAGAACGCAAGGCGGATGCGGCTGCGGCGGCGATTCCGGAGCGCGTGCCGCGGCACTCGCTGGCCGCGCGGCTGTTTCACTGGATCATGGCGGCGTCGATGTTCACGCTGCTGTTCACGGCCTTCCTGCCCAAGGTGGGAATCCAGTTCAACTGGGTGGTCTATCACTGGATCGCGGGTCTGGTGCTTACGGTTTCGATTCTGTTTCATATCGTGCACGCGACGTTCTTCATGGATTTCCGGTCGATCTGGCCCGACAAGACGGACCTGCGCGACGCCATGAACCGGGTGCGGGCATTTTTTGGCAAGCCTGCGCCGCTGCCGAGCCGGTTTGCAAAATACCCTCTCGAAAACAAGCTTTACCACGGCGTCATTTTGCTTGCCGGGCTGGCGGTCATCGTTACCGGCCTGTTCATGATGAAGCGCGTGCAGACCGGCATCTTTACGCGCAATCCGTATCTTTTCACTGACATGACGTGGGGCCTGATGTATGTCCTTCACGGGCTCGCCGGCGTGGGGCTGATCGCGCTGGTGATGGTCCACGTCTATATGGGAATCCGGCCCGAGAAATTCCCCATCACCAAGTCGATGATCTTCGGCTGGATGAGCCGCGATTTTTATCTTGAGGAGCACGACACCGGACGCTGGGCCGTGAAGGCACCGGCGACTTCCAAAGAAAAGCAGGGTTATGCCGCAAGCGATGGCGACTGAAATTCAGAAACAGTGCGAGACGATTGAGGAGTGCTACGAGTTCACGCTCTCCTTTGCAGCGCGCGGGTTGGCGAACGACGAAGGCAGCGAATTGAGGGCGCATTTAACGCGCGCCGTGGCGGCGATGCGTGGCCTGGAACGGAGTTGCGCGGAGACCGTCGCACAGCAGCTTGCGCCAGCCGGCAAATATGAGGCGTTCTTCGCTGTGCTGAAACGGGACGCGGAGAGCGCGCTGGCGGCGATGGAACTGGTGCTGGCGCAGCCGGCGATCGGCTCGCAGCTGATCGACAATCTGAACGCATCCATCCATTTGCGCGCCCTGCTGGCGGACCTGTTTCTGGTGACTGAGATTCTAGAAGCGCAGCAGAAGTAGCGCCGGGCAAGGCGACATGTATTCCGCAGAGGTTCTCGACCATTTTGAGCACCCGCGCAACGCGGGGACGATTGCCGATGCGGACGCGTCGGCGCGCATCGAGAATCCAGCCTGTGGCGACATTCTGGAACTTACCCTGAAAATCGATGGCGACCGGATTGCGGAGATCTGTTTCCGCGCCAGGGGATGCGTGGCCGCGATGGCCTGCGCTTCGGCACTGACGGAACTGGTCCGCGGGAAGAGTATTGACGAGGCGCAGAAGCTGACGCGGGAAGAGTTGCTGCGCGCGGTGGGCGGATTGCCGCAGGCGTCGTCGCACGCAAGCCACCTGGCGATGGATGCGCTGGATGCGGTGCTGAATCAGCTTTCAATGAAGAAAAATTAAGGTCCCGGAACATTTCCCTCGGCGACGGAGGCGTAGTCTTGCGGTGTATTGAGGCCGGCCTTGGCCAACGACTCAGGAACCGGAACGTAGACCACGCGGGATGCATGGGCGCGAAGAACTTCTCGCGCATTGCCGGTCACGGGCGCCTTGAGAAAAGCGTCAATGAGTTCGCGGCTGGCGAGGAGAGGATGGCCGTGCTTTCCGTCGTGCTCGGGAGCGACGGCGTAGAAACCGGCGGTGAGCGCGCCGAGAAAAGCGTGATGCAAGCGCTCCAGCGACGCAGAACCGAGCGGCGGGCAATCGACGGGCGTGATGATCGCCGCGTTGCAGCCGCGCTCGAGGAGTTCGCGCAGACCGATCTGCAGAGAACTGAACTGGCCGTTATCAGGAGCCGGGTTGCGGATGAGATAGGCGCCGCACGCGCCCACGGTGTCGGCGAGAACATCGGCATTTCTGCCGGCCACGACAACATTGAAGCGCGTAAATGGATCGAGGGCCACCAATGCGGCGGAGAGCAGCGTATGGCGCGGCGAACCGGTTGCGCCCGGCAGCGGCGGAGGCCAGGGAAGCATGGCCTTGTCGGTTCCCATGCGCGTGGAATCACCCGCTGCGAGAACGAGCCCTGCGAGTTGTACGGGTTCGCCCATAGACAGAAGATAGCGCCACGGGGGAGCAGGGAGCAAGGGAGACGAGGGAACAAGGGAACAAGAAAACAGGGAGCAAGGGAGCAAAAAAAAGAGGAATTGGCGGACTAGCTATTTTTCGGTGGGAGCGGGGAGAGGTTCGCTCGGAAGGGGCGAATCATTTGCGGCAGCGATGTGCCTGGCGCTTTGGAACCAGCTCATGTGGGGCAGAGCGCGTTCGGCGCGGCGGCGGACGGCGATGAGCTCGGCGAGGATGGAGACGGCGATTTCTTCGGGCGTGACGGCGCCGATGTCGAGGCCGATAGGCGAATGCACGCGATCGAAGAGCTCGGGGCTGAGCCCCTCGCGCGTGAGTTCGCGGAACACGGTAATAGCTTTGCGTTTGGAGCCGAGCATGCCGATGTAGCGCGCCGGGGTTTGGACGGCCCAGCGGAGAGCGCGCATGTCGTCGCGATGGCCGCGCGTGGCGATGACGATGCAAGACGACTCGGCGGGAGAGAGTTCCTTGAAGGTCTCGTCGAAGTTGTGAGCGACGATCTGGACGGCGTCGGGAAAGCGCTCGGGGTTGGCGTAGGCCTCGCGGTCGTCGGCGACGATGCATTCGAAACCGGCATTGCGCGCGGCCTTGAAGAGCTCGATGGCCACGTGGCCGGCGCCGAAGATGTAAAGCAGCGATGAGGGCAGGATGGGCTCGATGAAGATTTCCAGCGTGCCGCCGCACACCAGGCCGGTGTCGTACTTCGGATCCTGGTTGAGATCGAAGCTTAGGCTGCGCGGCTTTTCCTCGGCGATGACCTCGCGCGCCGCCTGCCAGACTTCAGCCTCGACGCAACCCCCGCCAATGGTTCCGGCGATGGAGCCATCGTCACGGATGAGCATTTTGGCGCTCTGGAAGGAGGGAATCGAGCCGCGCGAGTTCACAATGGTGGCCACCGCGCCGCGGCGTCCCTCGCGTTGCAACTTCACGATCTCCTCGTAGATGTTCATCTCTTCTCGATTATTGGATTCGCGGCAATCGAAGTCAAACCGAGGGGCGACTAAGCCGGCACGGATCTGGCTCCGCAGCCGGTGAACAGGCCGGCTTTCCGAGGCCTGCGCGCCCTATTGCTCAATGGGCGCATTTCATTTACTTTCTAAGACTCACAGTTCTTTTCGAGGGAGGTGGCACGAGATGCCTCGAATGGTTCGATGTTCCATTATTCAAGCTTCAAACGCTGTGCCGGCGACGGAGCCGCTTGATAAGCAGAAGCAAGCGATGGTGGAGAAACACGTAGGGCTGATCCGCCAGGCGGCGAAGCAGGGAGCGCAAATCGTGTGCCTACAGGAGATCTTTAACGGGCCCTATTTTTGCGCGGAGCAAGAGGTGAAGTGGTACGAGATGACGGAGCCGGTTCCCGACGGGCCCACCGTGACACTGATGCGCGAGCTGGCGAAGGAACTGCACACGGCGCTGATTGTGCCGGTGTACGAAGTGGAGCAGGAAGGTATTTTCTATAACACCGCAGCGGTGATCGGGAGCGACGGATCATATCTCGGAAAATATCGCAAGACACACATCCCGCACACGGCACCGGGCTTCTGGGAGAAGTTCTACTTCCGTCCCGGCAACCTGGGCTACCCGGTATTCGATCTTGGATTTGCGAAGATCGGCGTTTATATCTGTTACGACCGGCATTTCCCTGAGGGCGCACGTTGCCTGGGACTGGCCGGCGCGGAGATCGTCTTTAATCCATCAGCCACGACGGCGGGGAAGAGCGAGTACCTGTGGAAGCTGGAGCAGCCGGCGCACGCGGTGGCGAATGGATATTTTATTGCCGCCATCAATCGCGTGGGTACTGAAGCGCCGTGGAACATCGGCGAGTTTTACGGTTCGAGCTATTTCTGCAATCCGCGGGGAAAGATCATTGCCGAGGCCTCGCGCGACAAGGATGAAGTACTGACCGCCGACCTGAATCTGGACGAGCTTGCCGAGGTGCGGCGAACCTGGCAGTTTTACCGCGACCGCCGGCCCGATTTGTATGGGCCGTTGGTGGCGTCGTAGGTCAGAGGGGTGGCATGAGCACAGCAACCTTGCTTGACGATCCACAACTGAAGGCGCGGTTTGGAGAACTGAAACCGGCGCTGACTGCGCAGGCAGCGGTGATTGAAGCCGACCGCTGCCTGAACTGTTTTGACGCGCCGTGCACTACCGCGTGTCCCACGCATATCGATGTGCCGGGCTTCATCAAGCGCATCGCCTCGGGCAATCTGCGCGGGTCGGCGATGCGGATTCTCGACGCCAACATTCTGGGCGGAAGCTGCGCGCGCGTGTGCCCGGTCGATGTGCTGTGCGAGGGCGCGTGCGTAATGGTCCGGCAGAATCACAAGCCCATCCAGATCGCGTTGCTGCAGCGGCATGCCATCGACGCGTTCTGGGCATCAGGTGAAACGCCTCCGGCGAAAGCGGTGGGAACGAAAAAGCTGCGCGTCGCGTGCATCGGAAGCGGACCGGCCTCGCTGGCATGTGCGGCGGAGTTGTGCCGCGCAGGGGCGCGGGCTACTGTGATCGAGCGCCGCGAACTCCCAGGCGGGTTGAACACCTATGGCGTGGCGGAGTACAAGCTGCGCGCCGCCGACAGCGTACGCGAAGTGGAGATGATTCGGCAGCTGGGCGTGGAGTTCCGCTGCGGCGTGGAAGTGGATTCTGCCGCCGCGCTGGAAGCGCTGGAAGCTGAATTCGATTTTGTCTTTCTCGGCCTGGGGCTGGGCGCGATGCAGCGCCTCAATGTTCCTGGCGAAGACACCAAGGGCGTGATGAACGCGCTGGCGCTGATTGCTGCGTACAAAACCGGCCATCTGCGCGAACTGCACGGGACGGTAGTGGTGGTGGGCGCGGGAAACACTGCGATTGACGCCGCCAACGCTGCACGGCGGCTGGGCGCGGCACCCGTGTATATGCTCTACCGGCGCAGCGAGCAGGAGATGTCGGCATTCGAATTCGAGTACGAGCACGCGAAGCAGGAAGGCGTGCAGTTTATGTGGCGCAGGCTGCCGCTGGCGATCCGGCCGGAGGCGCATGGCCGGTTGCTTCTGGAGACGGTGCAGGTGCGGCAGGTGGAAGGCAAGCTCGAAGTGATTCCGGATTCGGCGGCGACCATCGACTGCAACCTGGTGGTGCCGGCCATCGGCCAATCGCCGCTGACTGAGCTGTTGCAAGAGCTGCGCGGCGTAGAAGTGCGCGATGGGCGGATTGTGGCCGATCGCGAATCCGGGCAGACGGGCAACCCGCGTTACTTCGCCGGCGGCGATTGCGTGAATGGCGGGCGCGAAGTGGTGGATGCAGTAGCGGGTGGTAAGCGCGCCGCGACTGGCAATGTTGAAAACTGTGGAGGTGGTTCATGCCTGACATTGGCGTGCGGAATTTTGCCGGAAAGATCAACTGCCCCAATCCGTTCTGGTTGGCCTCGGCGCCGCCCACCAACACGGGCGAGATGATCATGCGCGCTTTTGACGCGGGCTGGGGCGGCGCGGTGTGGAAGACCATCGGCGAGCCGGTGGTGAATGTGAGCTCGCGTTACTCGGCCACGGACTGGAACGGCCAGCGCATCATGGGTTTCAACAATATCGAGCTCATCAGCGACCGCACTGTCGAACAGAATTTGACCGAGATGGCGGAAGTGAAGAGGCGCTATCCGAAAAATGCGGTGATTGCGTCGCTCATGGTGGCGTCGAATCGCGAGTCGTGGCACGAGATTGTGACGCGTGCCGAGGATGCGGGAGCGGACGGACTGGAACTCAACTTCGGCTGCCCTCACGGCATGAGCGAGCGCGGCATGGGCTCGGCGGTGGGCCAGGTGCCGGAGTATGCGGAGATGATCACCGCATGGGTGAAGGAAAAGGCGCGCACGCCGGTGCTGGTCAAGCTGACGCCGAACATCTCTGACATTCGCGTCGTGGCGCGCGCGGCGAAGCGCGGTGGCGCCGATGGATTGTCGGCCATCAACACTATCAATTCAATTACCGGCATCGATCTGGATACGTTTGTGCCGCGACCGAATGTCGACGGTAAAAGTTCGCATGGCGGCTACTGCGGACCGGCGGTAAAGCCGATCGCGTTGAACATGGTGCAGCAGATTATGGCGGACCCGGAGGCGGCGTTGCCGCTGTCGGGCATCGGCGGCATCGGATCGTGGCGCGACGCGGTAGAGTTCCTGCTGCTGGGCTGCGGCACGGTGCAGGTGTGCACGGCGGCGATGCACTACGGTTACCGCATTGTCGAGGACATGGCCGAGGGACTCGACAACTGGATGCGCGAAAAAGGCTTCAAGACTATCGAGGATTTCCGCGGCCTGTCGGTCGCGAAAGTCACCGAGTGGAAGCACCTGAACCTGAACTTCAAGATCGTGGCGCGCATCGACGAGCAGAAGTGCATCGGCTGCGACTTGTGCCACATTGCCTGTTGGGACGGCGCTCACCAGTGCATTCATCTCGATCGCGTTTCCGGTCCTATTGACGGGCACGTTGAGTTGCACCGCACCCCGGCTGCGGAGCAGGCTGAAAGCCTTGCCTCGATTGCGGAAACGCCGGTAACGCGCAAAGAGCGCGAGGCGGCTTTTGCGCAGGGACCGTACCCCACGCCCCTCGCGCGCATTCCGCGTGTGGATGAGACGGAGTGCGTGGGCTGCAATTTGTGCTCCTGCGTATGTCCGGTGGAGGGATGCATCACGATGGTTCGTGTCGATAAGGACTTGGCTCCGGAGACGTGGGCGGAGCGGACTAAAGGCGCGGTGTGCGCCGCGCCAACGAGCGGAGACTAGCGGAACGAGCGTCCGCGACTGGGCGCGGCAAGAACTGAGGAAGATGCCATCATGAAAACGCTTATTCAGAATGGAACGGTAGTGAATGCCGACGCCAGCGTGAAAGCCGATCTGCTGATTGACGGCGCAGTCATCAAGGAAGTGCGCGCGGGGATTCCGGCGGGCTCCGCGGACAAAGTCGTTGATGCCACTGGCCTGCTGCTGATTCCCGGCGGGATCGACGCGCATACGCATCTCGACATGCCGTTCGGAGGATCGTTTTCCAACGACGATTTTGAGACTGGAACGCGGGCGGCGGCGATCGGCGGGACGACGACGATTGTCGACTTCGCAATTCAGGCGAAAGGCACGAAGATGCGCGCGGCGCTCGATACCTGGTGGAAGAAGGCCGAGGGCAAGGCGTGCATCGACTACGGGCTGCACATGATCGTGACCGATCTGCCGGATGCGGGCCTCGAAGACATGGACGACATGGTGCGCGAAGGCGTGGCCAGCTTCAAGCTGTTCATGGCGTATCCCAACGTGCTGATGGTGGACGATGCCACCATCTTCAAGGCGCTGCGGCAAACGGCGAAGAACGGCGCGCTGATTTGCATGCACGCAGAAAACGGTTCCGTGATCGACGTGATCGTGCAGCAGGCGCTGGCCGAGGGGAAGACCGCGCCCATTTATCACGCACTGTCGCGACCCACCAAGGCCGAGGCCGAAGCGGTGCATCGCGCCATCGCCATGGCGGAGATTGCCGGAGTGCCGATTTATATCGTGCACCTCTCCAGCGAAGACGCGCTCAATCAGGTGCGCGAGGCGCGCGACCGCGGATTGCCGGCGTTTGCCGAGACCTGCCCGCAGTATCTTTTGCTCTCGATTGAGGACAACATGGAAGGCAAGGGATGGGATGGCGCGAAGTACGTGTTTACGCCGCCGCTGCGCGAGAAGAAAAACCAACCCAAGTTGTGGGAGGGCCTGCGCAGAGACAATCTGCAGGTGGTGTCGACCGATCATTGCCCGTTCTGCTTTGAAGATCAGAAGAGTCTCGGTAAGGACGACTTCACGAAGATTCCCAACGGCGGTCCGGGCATCGAGAACCGGCTGCAACTGCTGCACCATCACGGCGTGGGCCAGGGCAATTTTTCCATCAATCGCTTTGTCGAGTTGGTGTCGACTGCGCCGGCGCGCATCTTCGGCATGTATCCCCAAAAAGGCGTGCTGGCCGCCGGCAGCGACGCCGACCTGGTTCTCTGGGATCCCAAAGAGGACTACACGATCAGCGCCAAGACCCACCACATGAAGGTGGACTACTCGATGTTCGAAGGCTTCCGCGTGCGTGGCAACGCTCGCGATGTTTATTCGCGCGGCGAGTTGGTGGTGAGCGGCGGAAAGTTTATCGGAAAGCCGGGGCGCGGAAAGTATTTGCGGCGTGAGGCGCGCGGAGGAGCTTGGAAGTAGAAAGACAGCCAATAGCCAATAGCTAATAGCTAATACCGCGATTGTGTAGCCAACAGAAGAGAGTAGCTATCCCACGGAGGGGGTCCCGTGAGCACTGTCGATCCATCGCTATCGAATCGCGACTTGCGGCCGACCGGGCCGGAGCAGCGTACCTGGGGTTTCTACAATTACATGGCGCTGTGGTTTTCCATGTGCATGGAGATCACGACCTACCGGTTGGCGTCGGGGCTGATCGCCAACGGTATGGATTGGAAGCAGGCGCTCGGGACGGTGCTGCTGGGCAACTTGATCGTGTTGGTGCCCTTGCTGTTGAACGCGCACGCGGGCGCGAAGTACGGCATTCCGTTTCCGGTGTTTCTGCGCGCTTCGTTTGGCGTGCGCGGGGCCAATCTCGCGGCGCTGTTGCGCGCGGTCGTGGCGTGCGGATGGTTCGGCATCCAGTCGTGGATCGGCGGCAGCGCCATTGACGCGATGCTTATAGTGATGCGGCCGTCGCTGGCGGGCAATCGCGGCATCTTGTGGGCGTGCTTTCTGGGGTTCTGGCTCCTCAACATGGTCGTGGTCTGGCGCGGCGTGGAATCGATCCGACGCCTGCAAGCCTTTGGCGCGCCGTTCATGTTTATCATGGCCGCGGCGCTGCTGATTTGGGTGCGCGTGAAGGCGGGCAGCTTCGGCGCCATGCTGTCCACGCCGAGCCGGTTCCACTCCACGCACGATTTTCTTGCTGTGTTTTTTCCATCTCTCACCGCCATGGTCGGCTACTGGGCCACGCTGGCGTTGAACATTCCCGACTTCACGCGCTATTCGAAGTCTCAGAGTTCGCAGTCGTGGGGGCAGGCGTTCGGCTTGCCGGTGGCGATGGTGCTCTACACGTTCCTCGGCATCGCGGTTACTTCGGCTTCGTCGGTCCTGTTTGGCAGGCCCATCTGGGACCCGGTCGAATTGATTGGATTGTTTCATCAGCCGCTGGTGGCGTTTGTGGCCATGATCGCGGTGCTGGTGGCTACGCTGAACGTGAACATCGGGGCCAACGTTGTCTCTCCGTCGAACGATTTCTCGAATCTCTATCCGCGGCTGATCAGTTTCAGGACGGGCGGATTGATCACGGGATTTCTGGGCCTGGCGATGTGCCCGTGGAAGCTGCTGGCCACTCCGGACTCTTACATTTTCGGCTGGCTGGTGGGCTACTCGGGACTGCTCGGTCCCGTGGCCGGCATCATGGTGTGCGATTACTTCTTCATCCGCGGAACGGTGCTGGACGTGAATTCGCTCTACCATCGCGACGGCATCTACCACTACACGAAGGGCGTGAATCCGCGGGCGCTGATCGCGCTCGGGCTGGGCGTGGCCATAGCGCTGGTGGGGCTGATCGTGTCCAGCCTGCATTTTCTCTATGATTACGCGTGGTTCGTGGGCTTCTTCACGGCGGGCGCGACGTACGTGGCGATGATGAAGTTCGCGGCGCCGGCGGTGAAGGAACAGTGGTCAGTGGTCAGCGGTCAGTGATCCGCTTTCTGCTCCTTTCAACTCAAGATTCGCAGTTTATCGTTCGTAGTTCACAGTTCGCAGCAAGACCTCTGCCTAAGAACCGATGCGAACTTACGTCGCAGATTCACAGGAACGCACAGACTGTGAGACTGTGCGGGCTTGCGCTGTAAGTTGCTGATTTGGAGTCGGTTGCTGGCTTCACAGTTTCACAACTCGTTTTTCGGGCGACGAAACCGGCAGCGTTCAGCGACCAGTGGGCGGAGAAGTGCGGCCAGCGGGCCGGCTTCCAAATACTGGCTCCCCGCTCGCACCCGGGGGTGGGGGTAAGGGCCGGTGCGAGTCCGAGTGTGATTGTGGGTGGGGCACAGGATGTAGGGGGGGTGGGGGGTACCCCCCTACCCTCATTTCGTGTTAAGTGGTTTGCTTTCATGCACTTGTACCCCCGATCTCTCCCTCTAGCCCGTTGAAAACAAAGGGGTTAGATTGTAAAGTCCTCCAAAATAAGAGGTTAGCGGCGTTAGCGGCGTTAGCGGAACTGGCGGAGTTCGCGGGGTTAGCCGCGCCGAGCCCTGGCCGCACCAAGGCATCTGCGGTGTTCTTGCTTATACAAAAAGTGTAGCGATTTCGGGGAAATAACCTGCAAAGTTGCGGTGAGGCCTATCTGCCTGAGGAAAAAGGAGGATGCGGAATCGTGGAGGCGGGAAATACTTGACAAGAGTGTTGAGCGGGTCCGCGGAGAACGGCCAAGGGGAGTGGAGAGGTTCGGGGCGGCTGGTCGCTGATCGGAACGGCGTTTGCAGGGACGAATCCGTCGGAGCCAAATCGGGATCTGCCGAAAAGGCCGATGGAAGCGCCGTTTGTGCTCGCGCTCTTGATTCCGCCTCTCACAGACTTTTTCCCTCATCGCGCGCGAGACTTTCTGCGGGCGGTCATTCATCTCCGAGTGTGAAGTTTTCGATCGTCATTGCGGTTTGCACGGCACGCACCTTGCGGTATTGCGTGATGACGACGGGCGTGCCGGGACAAAGGCGTATCGGGACTGTCTTTGGATCGCTGCTCGAAGAGCCGAAGTTAGGGCCGTTCAAGAGTTCGCCTTGCTCCATCGGCGAGATGCCAAAATATGCCGGTGCAGTTCCAAGGTTTCCAAATGTATTGGAGGTGGGCAGCGCAGGATCACCGGGCTGCGCCGGCGCTAACTCGCATGGGCCTCTTGTTTGGAGGGCCGTAACGGTCGTCGTCGTCGGCGTGCGCAACGGAAATCGGCAAAAAACAGCGAAGATGTGCAGGACTTCCAACTCCTTATTGTCAATTGCCGAGCAGGAAGCGAGATCCGGAATCATAAAGTTCCCCTTCGGCAGCGGGAATCGCCAGGATCGCGCAGCGGTTGCCTGCGTGAGGGCGAAATCAAGATGCAGGGTGACAGGGGTCGATTTGAGCCTTTCGTAATCGGCGCGCGGAATGAGGAAGGCTAGCATTACGTAGTTGAGTGTGTTCGGATCGTCGGGTTTGTCGAAAACGTTTTGCCCTTGCTCCCAATCCAGCTTCACTGGGGCGCCGTTCGCCGGCGTCAAGGTCGGCCGGAATGCGTCGAGCTGCCAGCGGTCGCCTGCGGCCACTCCCGAGGCCCGCAACTTGACCTTGATCACAGCCCATTTCCTGGAGTCGAAGTTGGAGAAGTTGCCGTTCCCGGATGCGCCCCATGAATGAGCGGCCGCTCTGCTTTGACTATCCTGCTCAAATGAAATCATCCGAATGACCGAGGCGTCTGTCTGTGCGGCGGGCGGATAGGCCCGGTCGACAAAGAAGTTGGTATTGCAGGCCCAGGAAGTGAGCAGGACGAGAAAGGGCGTGCTCCCCAGCAGCAGACGCGTCACTAAGACGCGCCTTCTGGCGTACTGCAGCACCACGACGGCGCCACATACGAGAAGGACAATTGCAATGGAGGCGAGCCCTCCATCAGGGTCGGGCGAAAACCCCACAGGTCCGTGGTTCCCGCGGAAGTAAGCGAGCAGGCCCGACCCCAGGATGACGATGGCCACAAAAACGCCCAGAAGCGTAAGCACCATGCGCACAAGGTTCGAAGTGACCGCGGCCAGGCCAATCAGTGGGAAGAAAACTAAGGAGATGAGAAAAAGCCGGTAGAGAAGGCCGGGAGTATAGGAGAGCGGATTGAATCCCGCTTCCAGCAGGATCGCAACCCCCATCAGCAGAAATGGAAGATAAACAAACAGCGCGACAAAGAGTGCTTTGGCGGCGAGAAGTTTGGGCCACTCGTAGGGCCGCGTAATCCAGAACTGCCGGTCGCCGACCAGAACCTCGCCATGAATCAGGCGAGCGATGAGCAATCCCCAGCTGACAGGAAGCAGAAGATCAACCAAACCGGCGATCTGCTGGTAAGGGTTTAAGACCCAAATGGGGCCGCTTAGCCAGCCTTTCGGTATCACCCAGACAAAAAGCGCGATGACGACTAGGGAGAGAAGAATCTCGATCCAAAGCCGGCGAACATCCTTGGAAAAAATATGCAGGATCTGCTTCATGCGTTCACCGTCCTTGCATTTGCATTGGCGAGGCGCGATCGGCTGCGCTGGCTCTTGGCGACGGCCAGAAAAATGGCGCGCAGCGGCATGGGGTCGTAAACAATGCTGAGCGCCGAGGGAAACGCTTCGGCAATTTGCCGCTCGGTTAGTTCGCCCTCGTACTGCGTGTGCACGAAGCGAACGATCGATCCTGAAATCTCGACTTCAATCCACGCGGCAGGATCGCTGCGCCGCGCGGCGGCCGCTTCAGGCAGTGTGACTGTGACGTCGCGAAACCGTGTGGAGAGCGCGCTCATCTCCTCGGAGAAGAGCAAGTGGCCCTCTTCGAGATAACCCACGTGGCTGGCCAGACTCTCGATCTCAGCAAGATCGTGGGAGGAGATGAAGATCGTTGATTCCCCTGCCAACTCCAGAAGGCTATCGATCAGCTCGTCGCGCACTAGCGGATCGAGGCCGGAAAATGGCTCGTCGAGAACAATCAGCCTCGGCCGGTAGGCAAGCGCACTTACGAATGCGGCCTTCATGCGCATGCCACGCGAGAGCTGGCGCAGGCGGCGCTTGAGCGGCAGATCGAATTGCGCGATCAAACGCTCGGCAAACTCCCGGTCCCACTGGGGATAAAACGGCCGGCAAAAATCGAGCAGCGCGCCTACCGTCATCCAGTCGGGCAGCTGCTGATTCTCTGAGACGTAGCCGATGCCGCAGAACCCTTTTCCGGCCAGACGCGTTGCATCCCTGTCGAAGACGTGAGCCGAGCCAGCGCTGGGGCGCAGAATGTTCATCAGCAGCTTAATGAGCGTGGTTTTCCCCGCTCCGTTGCGACCCACCAGCGCATAAATCGCACCCTCAGGTACGGCGAGATTTACACCATCCAGCGCGGCCGTGCGCCCAAAGTGCTTTTCAAGATTTTCAGTGCGAATTGCAGGGTTCATGATTTCTGGCTTTCCCCTTTCCGCATTCCGGCGGGCCTGGATGCGCCGCCGAGCTTGCCCCAGTGCTCTGTAAGCGCCGCCCGCGTCTCGTCAAGCTCGATGCCCAGCCGCTTTGCCTCGACCACAAGCTCTTCAATCTGTTGATCGAGCAGATGGGTGCGCTGCCTGACAGTCGAGTCGGGAAGCGTTGCTACCACGGTGCCGATCCCGGGACGCATCTCGAGGAGCCCCTCTGATATCAGGTGAGCCACAATTTTTGCCGCTGTGTTGGGGTTGATTTTGAGTTCTTTGCTGAGCGCGCGGACCGAAGGAAAGGCGTCGCCCGGGCGCAACTGGCCCGCCACCATGGCCCGCGTTGCGGCATAGACGATCTGCTCGAAGAGCGAAACGCCCGGCCGCAATTGCACTCGAAACGGAATCACATGTGTACTATTACAGATAGTACACATAATGTCAAGTTTTTAAGCCGACATCTCTCTCTTCACAAGCCCTTGAAGAAATTTGGACAGCGAGCGGATTCGTCCTGGAACGTCCTCATCGCGGAAGTTTCCGCGCGATGAGGAGCCGGCGGTTCTTGCCTCCCGCAAAAGGGGATCGCGTTTCGGCAGGAAAAGCAACTGCAGGTTTTCATTCGGCTACGATCATGCGAAAGGCAAAAGCAAATGCAGGTCCATCGACTGCGCGGGCCGCGCGAAACGCGACCCGCTTCGCTCAGGATGACAGACGATATTAGTTGCTCAGGATGACGGTCGATTTTTGTTGCCCCGTCTGCATTCCGTGCATCAGTTTTCCGTTGGCATCGAGATGTGGTCGACGACGAGGTTGGGAACGGACTCGTGCGCAGCTTCAAGCTTGAGCCCAAGCTGTTCTTGCACCGCGGTGAAAATCGAAGGCCAACTGTCCGGATCGCTCGCGGACCAGTCGCGGCCAAATTGAAGCGTGTAGTTGTAGGTGCCGGTGAGACCGGTCTTGTCAACGACGGGCGCTTCAACCATCGCACTGAGAGCGCCGGCAGATGGCCCGCATGGAGGCATTCGATCCGATGAACTCCAGGCCATGCTGCGATCCATGCGCCTGGACGTCGGCGGGTCGCGGCGGTGGCGGCGCCTCTCCATCGGCGGGAGGCGGAGGCGCGGGCACGAGCTGCATCTTGACGCCGCCTTTGTCCACGACAAGGTTATAGATGGAGGATTGCGCGTTTCAAGATGCGTCTTGAGGCCGAGGCGCTCTGCCAGCAGCACGCGAATCGCGTTGCGCTTTTCCAGCCGGACCTCGTTATCGGTGAGCTTCGCGAGACTGGCATCGGCGGCTTCGTCGGAGCGGGCCTGGATGGTGTAGAACGTGTTCGCGACCCAGTCCGGCGCGCCGACTACCGGGGCATCGAAGCCGTAAGCGATCTGGAGAAGGGCCTTGATGGGAAGGTTCGTGGCTTCAAAACGGCTGGAGTGCGGCGGGCTGGAGACGGAGACGTGGAACGTGGCATCCGGCGGCGGCGCGGGGCGAATGGTGGCAACGTCAAAGGTGAGCGTGGGCGTGTAGTTGGGCTCTTCCACGATGGGAGCCTGCGCGTGAAGGTACAGGCCGCACTGGAAAACGAGAAGGGCCGCCAGGAACAAACCGATATGTCGCCGGGTGGCGCGGATATGGGGAAGAACATGGCATAAGACTCCTTGGGGAATGATACGGGCGAGCGAGCGACCTAGTTCCCGCATGGCATGAAAATGATTCGCAAGATTCCGCTTCAGGTTGCGATGGTGGTCTCAGGCTTCGACCAGCGCGTCGGCGATTCCCAGGTGCTCATCGAGGGCGGCGATGCCGAGATCGAGCTCTTCCTTGGTGACGATGAGCGGCGGGGCGATGACGAAGTGGCTGACCCAGGCCTGAATCGACACGCCCTGCGCCATCATTTTCGCGGCGATCTGGTCGACGACGAGCGGCTTGCCTTCCACCTTGTCGCGCATGGTGTTGAAGAGCTGCTTGGTCTTGCGGTTCTTCACGATCTCGACGGCGAAGAAGAGGCCGAGGCCGCGGACATCGCCGACGGAGACGTGCTTTGCCTTGAGGGCTTCGAGCTTTTCGCGGACGTAAGGCTCGAGCTCGGCGGCGCGCTCGACGAGCTTGAGGCGCTGCATCTCTTCAATGGTGGCGACGGCGGGGCCGAGGGTGAGCGGGTGCGCCTCGTAGGTGTGGCCGTGCGAGAAGTAGTGGTCCTCAAAGTAGTCGGCGATTTTGGCGGTGGTGGCGCAGAGGCCGAGCGGAACGTAGGCCGAGGTGATGCCCTTGGCGGTGACGAGGATGTCGGGCTTCAGGTTCCAGTGGTCGACTGGAGAACCACTTGCCGGTGCGGCCCCAGCCGGCCATCACTTCGTCGGCGATCATGAGCACGCCGTGACGGTCGCAGATTTCGCGCAGGCGCGGAAAGTACTCGGGCGGCGGAACGAGCACGCCGTTGGTGCCGACGACGGGCTCGAAGATGATGGCGGCCACGTCGCTCTCGTTGCGGATCATGTGCTCGATGTAGTCGGCGCAGGCGATGTTGCACGTGGGATAGGTGTGCTTGATGGGGCAGTCGTAGCAGTTGGTCTCAGGCGCGAAAACGACGTTGGCGATTTTGCCGGCCGGTTCCATGGCCCAGCGGCGGGGATCGCCGGTGGCCGCGATGGAGCCCGCGGTCGATCCGTGATAGGAGCGGTAGCGCGAGATGATTTTGTTTTTGCCCGTGACCATGCGCGCGATTTTGAAGGCCGCTTCGTTGGCTTCGGTGCCGCTGGTGGTGAAGAAGAATTTATTCAGCCCTTCGGGAAGGACTTCGAGCAGCTTGGTGCTGAGGCGCGCGCGCGCGTCGGTGGCGTAGCCGGGCGCGGCATAGCAAAGTTCGCGCGCCTGTTCGGCAATGGACTCGACGACGCGCGGATTCTTGTGGCCGAGGTTGACGCACATCAACTGCGAACTGAAATCGAGATAGCGCTTGCCCGCGCCGTCGGTGAACCAGCAGCCCTCGGCATCGGCGATGGTGAGCGGCTTCCAGCTTTTCTGGAAGCGCCAGGTGCCGTAGTTGGTCTGGCGGGTGATGCTGGAGATCTGTTCGGCTGAAAGCTCTGGCGGATGCGATGGTGTCACTCATGGATGCGGCTCCTCTAGAGGATGCATCAAATCGTAACAGAAAGCAGGGAACAGAGACTCGGAGCGAGGATTCAAATGCGGCCGGAGCTTGGCGCGTGATGCTCGCCGATGAGGCGATCGACGAGAGCGCGGAGAGTTTCGCCGGTGCGAGGCAGGACGAACTCTTCGAGCTTGGAATCCCAATCGAGTTTGAAGCTGGTGGCGAGCGCGGAGATCCAGATTTGGCGCATCGGCGTGTTGGGCGTGATGACGAAGCGGGCTGCGGGATCCTCGAAGAGAACGTTCAGCACACCGCCCTGTTCCTCGACTTCGAAACCTGCTTGCTCGGCTTCCTCGCGTGCATAGAGATGCCGCTTGAGGTTGCCGAGCGCCGCTTCTGCCGCGCGCCGGAAGTCCTGCTCGTCTTGCATGGACACAGTGTAG
This sequence comes from uncultured Acidobacteriota bacterium, assembly GCA_963786565.1. Classification (GTDB taxonomy): domain Bacteria; phylum Acidobacteriota; class Terriglobia; order Terriglobales; family Acidobacteriaceae; genus Telmatobacter. Next base: position 767,338 of record CAWAZR010000004.1, read on the forward strand.
CAAGGGGTTGTTGACCGGGGGTCTGTGCCCTCCCGGGTCCCCAGATGCGAGGGACCCGGGGCACCCCACGAATTGTGGGTGGAAGCCCATGTGTCCGAAAACCGGACAAAAAGATTCGCGGATGATTAAAGATTCGTATCTCTTTGCCGATAGATCGCACAAGGCATCGAGAAGCCAAAATGGAAATCGCCCCCATTCCTGGAATTCGCGCGCTGCCGGCCGTGAAAGCGCCGCAGAGGAGTTTCCGACCGCCGGAGGTCTTCGATATCGAGGGCTCGGCGCGGCCGGGCGATGGCGAAGGGCAGCGTGGCGGAAGAAAAGCTTCGGGCGCGGAAGAGAACGATGGGGACGATCTGATGCAGGACGCCGAAACGGAATCCGACCCCGATGCGCGCGAAGGACTCCCGGCTCGGAACGTGGATTATTTTGCGTGAATGCGCCAGAATGAATTGACCTCGTATGACGCGGTCTCGCTCCCCATTACTGCGCGCCCACCTGGTTTGTCGCAAGCCGGTCGGTGGTGAGGAAGCTTTTGGCGTGCGCCAGCTCAGGGCGCGAGGATTGCGCGCCGTCGCCGGTGGTTTTTAGCAGCGCCGCAAAGTAATTCGCGGCCGCGGTTTTATCGCCAGCCTCTTCAGCGGCGATGCCGGCATTGTAGAGTCCGTTGAAGCGGTTGGGGCTGAGCGCGAGGGCCGCACGATACTGCGGGAGAGCAAGCTGCGGCAGATGCAATTCGAGCAGCATGTCAGCCAGCATTTCGCGCGCGGGAATGTCCACTTCGCCCTGGCCCACTTTGTCCTGAAGATCGGCGGCGTCGCTCATGTGCTTGAGCGCCTCGTCCTGCTGCGGTCCGGCGGCGGAGCTCGGCGATATTCGGGAAAAGCTAACCCAGGCTGCGATCTCGTTGCGCTCGATCTGCGCTCCGGTTGAATCGGCGTAGTAGGCGTGACGGCCTTTTCTGACCTCGGCCATCATGGCATCGTACTGTGCCAGATCGGTCTGCGCCTGCTCCGCATGGTGAAGATGCCCATCGGCGATGGCGCGCGCCCACCAGGTCATTGTCACATCCTCTGGCAGCGCGTTGGGAACGGGTTGCAACGTCGCCGCGGTTTGCCAATCGCGCATTTCGAGGGCATAAAAGATCGGAAACTTGGTGCGGTAGTAGCCGGACATGCCATCCCGGTGGCTCGGCCCCATCTCCGGCATTGCGTCCATGCGGTCGATCACGAGAACGCTTTTGTGGAGCACTTCTTGCGCGCTTTTATCCTGGCCGCTCTGCAAGTAGGCGTACATCAGGAAATCGTAGGAGTGCGGTTCGTCCATGAGGCCGTCTTCGTGTTGCGACTCGGCGGCTTCGGCGGCCTGGATGGACGCAAGCTGGGCGTCGATGTCCTGCTGCCACATACCGAGGCGCGCGAAGATGTGCCCGGGCATGTGCGTGGCGTGCGGGCCGGATGGCGCGACCTCGCCGTAACTCTGGGCGGCTGCGAGGCCGTCTTTGGCCATCGGAGGATTGTCGCAGGAGTGAATGATGTAATGCACCAGCCCCGGATTGTCTGGGTTAGCGGCGTAAAGCGGCGCCAGTACGGCCATGGCCTCATGTTCATGGCGGAGGCTGGTGTCATCAGGCGCTTCCGACGCGAGCAGAGAGAGGGCATAGAATGCGCCGGCATCCACGTCGTCAGGATACTTGCGATAAAGCGTGCCCATGGCCGCCGAGTATGCCGAGATGCGAGCCATAAAATCCTGATTGCCCGGCTTGTAAAAAATAGCCAGCGCCGCAATGTAATCGCGCTCGCGCGCGGTGTTCGCGGGCAACGATTGGGCTTTCTGGATCTCCGTCCACCCCAGTTTCATGGCGTGGTCGTCGGGCCGGTCCCAGATCTGGTGGAAGACGCTCATGGCGATTCCCCAATGGGCCATAGCGCAGGAGGGATCGTCTTTGGCGATGCGCTCAAACTGCGGTTTCGCTTCTGCGTACCAAAAATCGTGAAGCAAAGCGATGCCGCGGCTGAACGGCGCCTGCGTATGCGCAGAGCAGGAGACGGCAAAGTTGACCGTGCCCAGGCGCTCTCCCGGTGCGGGTCCCATGTTCATGGGCATGGAAGCCGGGGATTGGGCAAAGGCGGCGACGGCAGCAACAGCCAGCAGGGGAAGTGCAAAGGCTCTCATGGCGGGGAACTTCCTTGTTGGACTCAGATTCCTCGACATTCTACCCCTCTGCCGCTGGTCCGGCCCAGCGAAAAAGGCCATTGGGCACGGGGGCTTGTGTCGAAGTTGAACCAGGGGAGTTGGGGTTCGTGCTTTCCCACGTCCCCAAATGCGAGGAACCTGCACCCCACGGACGAAGACCTGTCCGCGGGGGCCCTGGACGTGGGGCACCCACGTTCGTACCGAGTTGATGGCGCTAAATGCAGGTCCTTCGACTCGTTCGCTGACGCGAACTCGCTCAGGATGACCGGACTCGGGTACATGCGCGACAAGGAGATGGCGCAGCGCCCGGCAGGAAAGTTGCCGGGCACTACGAGATCGAAATTATGCGGTGACGGAGCGGCGCAGGGGCGGCTCGGCGAAGATGGCCTCAGTGTCGGTTTCGGCCAGGCGCAGCAGGCGATGCAGATAGGCGCGTGAGATGGAAAGGCTGCGGGCAGCCACGGTTTTGTTTCCGTTGGCTTCGCGCACCGCGGTCACGGCCAGGCGAACTTTATAGTCGCGGAGCTGGCGCTCGAAAGAGCCTGCCAACTGGTAGTCGCCGATATTCACCACTTCGTCGAATGCGCCAGCGTCTTCGTCCTGCTCATGGTTGCTGAGGTTCAGGTCATCGGCGCGGACTGCGCGGCCGGGAGCAAGGATGATGGCGCGCTGCATTACGTTTTCTAATTCACGCACGTTGCCGGGCCACGCATAACCCTGGAGCATTTCGAGCGCTTCGGGTTCGATCGCGTCCATGGGCTTTTGGAAGACACCCGCGTAGTGACGCATGAAATGGCGCGCGATGAGTGGAATGTCTTCAGCGCGCTCCTGGAGCGGGGGTGAGTCAATTCTCATTACATTAATGCGGTAGTAGAGATCCTGGCGGAACTTGCCTTCGGCAACCAGCTTCGAAAGGTCCTGATGGGTAGCGAAGATGAGACGAGCGCGCAGGGGGACGAGCTTGTTCGAACCCAGGCGGTTAAATTCCATCTGCTGCAAAACGCGCAGCAGCTTGACCTGAGTGAAAATGCTGAGATCGCCGATTTCGTCGAGGAAGAGCGTGCCGTCGCCGGCCTGCTCAAAGTAGCCTTCGCGGGCGCCGACGGTTCCGGTGAAGGCGCCTTTTTCGTGGCCGAATAGCTCGGCTTCAATCAAAGTTTCAGGAATGGCGCCGCAGGAAACGGCGACGAAAGGCTTGTTGGCGCGAGAGCCGAGATTATGAATGGCGCGCGCAATGAGTTCCTTGCCGGTGCCGCTTTCGCCGGTGACAAGAACCGCGGCATTGAGATTGGTTACGCTGCGCACCAACTGATAGACGCGTTGCATACTGGGGCTGGATCCGATGATGCGATCGCACGTGCCCGGCTCTTCGACGCGATGTTGCACGCTGTACAACTGCTGCTTGAGCGCGGAGGTCTCGCAGGCGCGGCTGAGCATGGTCTTCAGGTCGCGAATGGAGGGCGGCCGGCGTGTATAGCCGAAGGCTCCGGAGCGGACCAGCTCGAACGCGGTGGAACGCAAATTATCGTCGGCCATCAGGATGGCGGGAACGTTGGAAGCAATAAGCCGGCGCGCACAGTCGATGCGGGTTTGCAGGGAGTCCTCGTGGGAGTACAAGTCGAGGATCAGAACATCAAGGTTCCCGGCAGCAATGAGTGCATCCATCCCCTCCCCGTCCGACTCGAGCACAACCTCGAAATCCTTACCAAGGGCAGGAGAAAGAAGGGGTTGCAGTGTGCGGTCTTCAGAGTAAAGCCCAATTCGTGTCATCGGTGTACGGTCATCCTACCCACTGGATTTACGGTGCCGTTCTGGGGGGATTGGCGATGTATCTATGATCGGCATTCGCTGGGAGAACTCATATTCCCCTTTCGTGCTAGCGAGTAGCGACCTCGGTCCTGGAGATAAGCCCCTGTGGATTGACCAGGTTAGTAACTAGAGAAGGATGAGCGAAACAGGGAGATGAAGCGCCAGTGCCGGAATGCCACAAATCCCGAAGAAACCCAGGAGAAAGCCGAAGAAAACCGGAGACTGCGGGCATATTCTGCGGTCGAATTTGTCGCCTATTTCGGGGCCGGTTGGGCGCTACGAGAAGTGGTTTTGAGTTGTCTCCGGGCGGAAGAAGGGGGGGTTACCTAAGTTTGGTCCTCCTATGCTCTGAAGCGAGAAACTGTACCCAAACAGGACTGTAGAGGCATACCGGTTGCAGCATAATGAGGGCAAATCCGCCAATGGAGGCCTCCGCGATTCCCCGAAATAGGGGGCTAAAGACTAGATCTTGATCGATCATCTCTTTATTTTTCAAATGTTTAGATAGACTGCGGCGGGACTCAAGAAGCGGGTTCAGGTAAGCGCCAGAGTGTATACGGGGTACTCCACGCGGGCTGCCTGGCGTATACAGCCGTGTACACCGTTTGCGGATGTGTAGCGTATCTAACTGAAAGCAAATGCGATTTGCGACGCGCAAGTTTGGTTGGCGAATTGCTGTATAGAGCGGTGAAACCGGTAAGCCGGAGGAAGGAAGTCGCGGAATGGCGCATGTGCTGACACAGTGGCCAACATTGATTGTTCTGGCTGTGGTGTGCGTGGCGACTTTTACGGATCTTCGCAGCCGGCGTATCCCTAACTGGCTGGTTCTTCCTTTCTTCGTCGCGGGGGTTGCAGTTTCCTGCTTTCTCTACGGCTGGCATGGCCTGGGTCACAGTCTTGGCGGAGCGGGATTGGGTCTGTTGCTGTACGGAGTTCTTTTCTTTATGGGCGGCATGGGCGCCGGCGATGTGAAGTTGTGCGCGGCGATCGGGGCCTGGATCGGCCCGATGCAATTGATTTACGCGCTGGTATTCACGGGTTTGGCGGGCGGGGTGATGGCGTTGGCCTGGGCGGCGTGGGGAGGGTTCCTGAAGGAGCTTTTTCAGCACACCGGCGACCTGGCATTTGGTTCGAAACAAGAACGCGGCGAGGCTGTGCTAACGAATCCGCAGCGGCGCAAGATGCCGTACGCGCCAGCCATCGCGATCGGAACGTTTATTTCGTTTTTTGCGCACTGAGGGAAGTGAGAAGTCGATGTCCAGCTTACATCAAACCAGATTCGAGATTCAGGCAAGCACCAGTGCCGCGCAGGAAGAGTACGGCACGACGCGGAGCACAGATAATGCGGCCTCAAATCTTTCCCCTCACTTGGTGAATGCCAACAGGGAGACGATCAGCGGCACGCCGCTTTCCATCGCGCTGATCGGTCCCAACGAGACACAGCGCTCGGCAGCGGTGGCGGTTCTGAACCACTGTGGTGGAAATGAAGTTTGCCAATTTGCCAGCTATCCGCCGCATAAGGACGATTTAGCGAAGATGCTGGAGGAGAATTACGACGCGGTGATTGTGGAACTGGGCAGCGATCCGGAGTATTCGTTGGACCTGGTGGAGAGCATCGGGGCGAACGGCCGGGCGACGGTGATGGTGTACTCGGACAACACAGACTCAGAGATGCTGGTGCGCTGCATGCGGGCGGGGGCGCGGGAGTTTCTGACCTATCCGTTTTCGAATGAGGCGATGGCGGAGGCGTTAGTGCGGGCCACCGCGCGGCGGCCGGTGGTAGTGGATGCCGCCAATGCGGCGGGAAGACTGCTGACGGTGATGGGCGCCAAGGGCGGCGCGGGTGCGACCATGCTGGCCTGCAATCTGGCCGTGGCGCTGGCCCAGGAAAAGAACCAAAAGACTCTGCTGATCGATCTGGATCTACCGTTGGGCGATGCGGCGCTGAATCTGGGCATCGTGGCCGAGTTTTCGACGATCGACGCGCTGGATGCGGCGGACCGGCTGGATGCACGTTTTCTTTCCCAGCTTCTGGTAAAGCACAGCACCGGGCTTTCGCTGCTGGCGGCGCCGGGGAAGTTTGTTCCGTACCAGGCCAGCGAGCGGTCAATCGAGCGGCTGATCCAGGTGGCGCGGCAGGGGTTTGACAACGTCGTGCTGGACATGGGATCGAAGCTGGACCTGATGGGAACCGCGGCGTACCGGGAAGCGAGCACAGTCTACCTGGTGACGCAGGCCAGCATTCCGGAGCTGCGCAATTCAAACCGACTGATCTCACAGTTTTTCTCCGGGTCGGTTCCGAAGCTGGAAGTCGTGATCAACCGGTTTGAGATGCGGACCATGGGCGTGTCCGAGGAGCATATCAACAAGGCGCTCACCAGGCCGGCGCAGTGGAAGATTCCCAACGACTTCGCGTCGGTGCGGAAGATGCAGATTCATGCCACGCCGCTGGTGCTGGAAGATTCTGCGATTACGCGGCAGATCAAGAAGATGGCGAAGTCCATAACCGGTGAGCAGGGCACCGCCGACCCGAAGAAGACGAAGAAAAAGGGCTTCCGCTTTTTCTGATGACGGAGCGGACTAAGGCAACTCAAGGCTGCATGGAAGGGCACACGTGGAACTGCTGAATTTGGAAACCTACAAAGCGGAAATTCACCGCACGCTGATCTCGAAGCTGGATCTGGAGAAGCTGTCGCGCGTGAATTCAAGCCAGGCGCGGCAGGCGGTCTCGGGACTGGTCAAGGAGATCATGTCGGACCAGCGGGTGCCGCTGAACTTCGACGAGCAGGAGAAGATTCATGCCGACCTGCTGGACGAAGTCTTCGGGCTAGGTCCGTTGGAGCCTCTGCTGCGCGATCCCAAAATCTCCGACATCCTGGTCAACGACAAAGACCACGTGTTTGTGGAAAAGGGCGGCCTGTTGCAGAAGGTGAACACCTCGTTCCGGGACGACCGGCACCTGATGCAGATCATCGACCGCATTGTTTCGCGGGTAGGCCGCAGAGTGGACGAGTCATCGCCCATGGTGGACGCCCGCCTGCCTGACGGATCGCGCGTCAACGCGATTATTCCTCCATTGGCGCTGGACGGGCCCTCCATGTCCATCCGCCGTTTCGGTACCGGTCCGCTGGCCGCGAATCAGCTGGTGCAGTTGAAGAGCATTTCGGCGGAGATGATGGAAGTGTTGTCGTCGGCCGTGCGGGCCCGCATCAGCATCCTGGTTTCAGGTGGAACGGGCGCCGGCAAAACTACATTTCTGAACATTCTGTCGCAGTACATTCCCAACAACGAGCGGCTGGTAACGATTGAGGACGCGGCCGAATTGAGGCTGGCGCAGGAGAACATCGTGCGCCTGGAGACGCGGCCGCCGAACATTGAAGGACAGGGCGCCATCAAGCAGAGGCAACTGCTGATCAACGCCCTCCGTATGCGTCCCGACCGCATCATCATCGGTGAGGTCCGTGGCGAGGAAGCCTTCGATATGTTGCAGGCCATGAACACCGGCCACGAGGGCTCCATGACGACGATTCACGCCAACACTCCGCGCGACGCAATTTCTCGTTTGGAGTCGATGGTGGCGATGACGAATATGAACCTGCCCGAGAAGTCGGTGCGGCAGCAGATCACCTCGGCCCTCACCATCGTGGTGCAGGCCACGCGTATGAGCGATGGAACGCGCAAAATCACGAATATTTCCGAGATTACGGGTATGGAAGAGAACGTGATCAGCATGCAGGAGATCTTCACGTTCCAGAGAAAAGGGATTGGCCCGGATGGCCGAGTGATCGGCGTATTCATGCCCAGCCGCATCCGTCCGCGGTTCCTGGAACGGCTGCGAGTGGCAGGCATTGTGTTGCCGCCGAGCCTGTTTGATAAAGAAACGCAAGTTGGCTAAGGAGAAAGGAGAGGTACTGAGATGGGAATGATTGCCGTTGTAGTTTTTATCGGCGTGTTTGCGATGATCGCGCTGCCTTTTGCGGCCGCAGCACCCTCCAACAGCTCCAAGCAGGCAGTGGCGCAGCTGGACGCGGTACTGAAGACCGGTCCGAAGCAAGTGGAGCGGCAGCAGAGCATGGACCTGCGCAAGGACGAGATGCTGAGCAGCATTCCATGGCTGAACAAAAAGCTGCTGAACTTCGAGCTTGCGCCTTATCTGCACAAGATGTTGGGCCAGGCTCAACTGGACTGGAGTCCGGGACGTCTGCTGATCATGACGGCGGCATGTTTTGCGTTGCCGTTGTACATCCTGTACATCTCGTTTCAATCAGTTCCCCTGGCGTTGGTTGGGGGCGTGGTACTGGCCTGCCTTCCTTTCGGGTGGGTGATGTTCAAGCGCGCCCGGCGCTTTGGCGCCTTCGAGAAGAACCTGCCGGAGGCGCTGGACCTGATGGTGAGCGGCCTGCGCGCGGGGCACAGCCTGCTGGCAGCGATGGCCCTGGTCTCCCGGGAATGCCCGGAGCCCATCAGGGGCGAGTTCAAAATCTGCTTTGAAGAGCAGAACTACGGTTTGGAGATGAAGGCAGCGCTGGAAAACCTGCTGGTCCGGGTTCCGCTTCAGGACATGAAGATCACATCGACCGCGATCCTGATTCAGAAGGAGAGCGGCGGCAATTTGGCCGAGGTGCTGGACAAGACCTCGCATGTGATTCGGGAGCGGTTTCGCCTGAAGCGGCAGATTATGGTGCACACGGCGCAGGGGCGGCTTACGGGGTTGGTCCTTACCTGCCTGCCCATCGTACTGGGCATCGGCATTTATTTCGTGGATCCGGGAATGATCAGCATTCTGTGGCATCGCAAGATCGGCATCGAGATGATGTGGGGCTCTGCCGGACTGATCTGCCTCGGCGGTTTCGTAATCTACCAGATCGTCAATATCGACGTGTAGGGGAGAGAGATGACGTTTGTAATTCTTGCATTTCTGGCTGTGTTTCTGCTGATCGGCAGCGGCGGACTTCTTCTGTTTTATCGCGAAGTCATGCTGCAGCGCATCAGCGAAGCAATTAACCCGCGCCCGAAGGAGAAGAACATCTCTTCGGTGGTGCAGCAGGCCAAGTCCTCGATCGGGAACCTGATGGGGTCCGTCGAGAACCTGTTGCCGAAGAGCAAGCAGGAAGTTTCGATCATCGTGCAACGGCTGACGCGGGCGGGGTACCGCAACGAGTCGGCGGTCAAGATTTTCTACGGCACCAAAGTGGCGACGCCGATTGTGCTGGCCGCCCTTGCCCTGGTGACGGGATTGGCAAATTTTGGTCCGTTTTTTGTGTACCTGCTGGCACTGGGCGTAGGTTTTCTGGGACCGGACTTCTACCTTGGGAAAATGATCGCGAAGCGGCAAAAGAAGATCAACCGCGGATTGCCCGATGTACTGGATCTGTTGGTCATTTGCATGGAAGCTGGGCTGAGCCTGGACCAGGCGACGGCGCGGACGGCACAGGAGCTAACCCAGTCGCAACCGGAATTGTGCGACGAGCTGAACATTGTAGTGCTGGAACAGCGCGCGGGACGAGCCCGTTCGGATTCATGGAAGAACCTGTCAGAGCGCACCGGCGTAGAGAGCGTACGCAACCTGGTTTCGATGCTGGTGCAGACAGAACAATTTGGAACGAGCATTGCGAAAATGCTCCGTGTTCACTCTGATTCGCTGCGCGTGCAGCGCATCCAGGCAGTGGAGGAAATGGCAAGCAAGACATCGGTGAAACTGGTGTTTCCGTTGGTACTCTTCATCTTTCCTGCGCTATTTCTGGTTACACTGGGACCAGCCGCAATTGTTATGGTTGAGTCCTTTAGCAAGTTAAACGGCAAATAGAGGGCAGGAAGGGGAGTACGACATGGACAACACCACGCTTATCAGGATTATTGCCGGGGCACTGGCAGTCATCATTCTGGTGGTTCTGGTTCAACGGCGTCGCACCAGGGTCAAGTAGGCGGGGCGCTAGAGTCCGTGGGTGCGTAGCAGCAATCAAGCGCCACGGCGGGAGTAGAACAATTCGCAGATCCGGGGGCCTGGCAGGATGCGGCAAACATCCAGGCAGGGCGCCCGGAGCGCGGATCGGGAGATGTGTTTTCTTTTCGCGCCTGGACTTGCGCGATAGGCGAGGGCCTAGTTGTATGGAGCTTCTGGAAGGATTCGACGAAGCGGCTGCGACGCAGAGAGGAAGAGGCGCTGCTGCTGAGTCGTCACGGGAAAAAGGGACCATGGAATCGCGGACACATTGCGCCTATAACCAAACCCGGGAATGCTTTCTAGGGCTCGAAGTCAAGGCTGCGGATCTGCCGTCGACGCGCGTGGGCGAGTTGATGTCGGCACGGCCGCTGAAGTCGGGTGAAGGCGTGTGGATGACTCCGTTCCGGGGGATTCCCGCGGCCGCGATGCACGCGCCACTGGATCTGATCTACCTGGATGAAGATTGCCGAGTGATCGACACAGTGGAGTCGTTCCCTACTTTCCAGGTGAGTCCATCGAAGCCGAAGCCAGACAGCGTGCTGGCCCTGCCGGCGCATTCCATTTATTCGTCGCAGACCCAGGCCGGCGATCAGCTGGTGCTGTGCGTCGCCGAGGAAATGGGGCGGCAACTGCAACGGCTGGACAATCCATCCAGCGAGGCGGAAGCAGTGCCGTCGATTGCCAGCGCGGTGATTGCCGGCGCGGTGCTGCTGCGCGAGAAGCCTCTATGGAGCGGCGGGCCGGGACTGCTGGAACTGGAAAACCGGAACGGGCACGGAGACAAAGCGGCGCCGGAGACGTACGAGATGGATTTGTCGCAGCCGGGCGCCAAGGCGTTCAAACAACGCAGCTGGTTGCAGCGCTGGTGGTCGCCAGATCCTCGCAAGGCTCCGCGGGTACATACGCCGGGATTGGCCGCGTATTACTGGAACGGCGCGTCGCCGGCGGCGCACGGCATTCGCGACATCAGTTCCACGGGACTGTACGTGGTGACCGAAGAGCGCTGGTATCCGGGAACTCTGGTTCTGATGACGCTACAGCGGAACGACCTGGCGGAGGAAGTCGCCGAGCGCTCCATCGCCGTACAATCGCGGGCCGTGCGTTGGGGACCCGATGGCGTGGGACTTCAGTTTGTTCTGCCCGATGAGCGCGACCGGCGCCGCGGCGATGCGCCGATTGTGGATTCGGTGGACAGGAAAGAATTCGAGCGTTTCCTGGAGCAGCTGAAGCGTACAAAGTGACAGGTACCGCAGCTTGCCGGAGAGGGGTTGGAACGTACGCGCGGAAGAACGCACGTGGAAACGACGGCCGCACCGAGGGGAAAACGAAGAAAATTTGCGGAAGCATGGCATGGCGGACACTTTTGTCCGCACGGCAACACACGTGCATCCGCGGCAAATCCGTTTCTTCGGGCAAAACGGGCATGCTTTCCGGCTGCGGTTGGGCTGGCGCGCGAGGCCGTACCGGAAATGGAGGCGCAACGCGATTTCTGCGTGAAGAAAGCGGTCAGGCGCTGGTGGTGACCGTGGTGTGCCTTACGCTGCTGATGGGCATGATGGCGCTGGCGGTCGACCAGGAAACGTTTCGTTGCTTCTCTCGAGGAGCGCCTGGCGAGGTTGAGAGGCTCCGGGAAAGACAGAGTTCCTGCAACATTCTTGAACGCGAAGCGCTGAATCTGCCGCGCTTTCCGTACCTATTTTTTGGGGTTAATGAGCAAAATTGATCAAACTCAGGGCCAAAAAGAGAGTACATCCCTACTATGGCCGAGACAATACGAATACTAACCACCGAGTGCGACGGCGATGACGGGCTGATTGTGACGTTCTCAGATGGAACCACGGGCGCATATGTAGTCGAGGAACTGCTGGAGTTGAGGCCGTTTCGAGAACGGGCGAAAACCAGGAAAGCTACAAAGTCACCGACTAAACCTTAGGGGGATCCTGAGGTCATCGCACTTCATGTCCAATGCAGAACGGATGCGAATCGCAGCCGGGCCATCGTGCAGCTGAGACGGATTTTCATCGTCATTGCCGACAGCATGAACACGTCGCGGATGATTCCCTGCGGCAAAATGCAAAGAGCGCTTCAAGAGGGAGAACGCAAGAGAGCGCGGGCACGATGCCCGCGCCTTTTTTGTTTTCGCGAGTGCTCAGACCGCATAAATTCGTGATCGCCTCCGATCGGCGCGGGCGTGACCCCGCCGGCAATCTCAGGGCGGGCTCCCGCGCAACAGCCGGTCAAGAGGCCGGCGGTGCACATGTTTGGACACCGGCGCGGCTTCTGGTTATTTAACCTGCTGAATAATAATGGGTTGTTTGGTTACGAAGGTCGCAGCCGTATTGCACCAAAGGGGAATATACCCCGCTCCAGAGACGGATGATCATAGAAATAATATCCAGGGTCCCGAAGAGTCCGCAGTAATGGCGGTGAGGTCGCAAGTTGGAATCGCACAGAGACGAAAGCTCACATTTCTCCCCGCGCCCAGCGCATAGGCAGACGTGTGCCGGATCTCATCGGCAAGGAGCCCCGAATGAGAATTCTTCTGGGAAACTGCCGAACAGAGACATGGGTGCGGGAACGCGTGCGTTTTCAAGGGCTATTGGAAGAGCGCCGATGAGAGATGTAGCCGGCATCGAGAAAGATTTTGATTGGCCGCGCGGCGGAGATCCGAAGCGAGGAATCGCCGCGCCAGAGGTGGAACGATGAACATTCGCAGAGGTATCACCAGGCACGCTCTCCGGCTCGCGCAACGGATCATGCGGACGAAGGGCGTGAAAAGCGAAGAGGGGACCTCGCTGGTTGAGCTCGCCATTTCGCTGCCGGTCATGTTGACGCTGCTGACAGGGGCGGCGTCGTTTTCGCTGGCTTTTTACACCCTTCAGCAACTTGGCAACGCGACTAGTACCGCGGTGCAACTTACGGCCGCAAACCAGGGGTTGGTCTCCGACCCGTGCGAGACTGCCGCGGCAGCTGTTGAGAGCGCATTGCCGAACTGGACGACGACGAAACTCACCTTCACCCTGGCCTGGACTGACGCTTCCGGTGGCTCACATTCATCGGGTCCAACCGCGGAAGCGTCGTCAACCGCGTTTACTTGCGCGACGGCGGGCGATGGCTCCTCCGACACTGCGACTGCGATAGGTCCGAACACGCCGGTGGTTCTTACGGTCAGTTATAGCTACTCCTGGCTGCCCGTTCTTAAATTCACGCCGAGTAGCGCACTGAAAGCGACAGAAGCGGCGCTTGCTTATTAGGGAGCCGGCTCACGCAATGGAGGGATTCCCAATGAAACACCACGGACTTTCGTTCCTATACAAGTTCCTGCGGAATCAGCGCGGACAATCGTCGGTTGTCATGGCGGTTACCATATTGGTAACGACGACTCTAGGCGGAGCAGCGATCGAGGCGGGCCATGTCTATTACAGCTACCAGAGGCTGGTGGCGTCGACCAATGCGGCGGCGGTAGCGGCGGGACAAGCCATGCCGAATATCGGCACCTCGAGCAGCCCGGCTGCGGGCACGGCGTATTACAACCTTTACAGATACAGCTCCGACACTGCGAGCACCCCAACCGGATTAAACGCGAACACCCTGCTTTCAGGCGCCACGATCTCTGCGAGTTTCGCTTGCTCCAGCTCCGTATCGAGCTCCCTGAACGTGTCGTGCCAGAGCCCCACCTCCGGCTCCTGCGGCGGCGCTCTTACAACTTGCAACGTGCTTAAGGTAACGCAGACGGCATCGGTGAATTTGTGGTTTGGCGGACTGATCGGAGTCCGTACCTTCAACCTCACGGCAATCTCGTACGCGGCTATGAGGGGCGGGTCAAACATCCCATACAACATTGCCGTCGTCATGGACACCACGAATTCGATGACCGCATCAGCACCGACGGGCGACGGTTGTGGCACTGGGGCAACGCAGATCAAATGCGCGGTTGCGGGGCTTAAGACGATGCTGCAACTTATGGATCCCTGTCCGCTCAACCAAATCTGCCCGGGGAACTCGTCTTACGTTGATGGCGTGGCGTTGTTTGTATTTCCGGCGGTTCAGATCACCACATCCACGAATTACAGTTCGAACGACACCACTTGCCCTACCTCGAATCCTAAGATCACGCCTTACTCGTTTCCCAATGTGGCGACGAGTGGCGGCAATCTGGTCATGAACTCCACGCCGACAGCGGTCAACGACCTCGCGGGTACGTACGAGGTGGAGGCATTCGATGACGGTTACAGAAATTCCGATGGCGCCACCACGCTTTACAGCGGCGACGGTCTCTCCTCGGCGGTGGGGTACGAAACATCCGGTACTTGCAACGGTCTTCAGGCGCCGGGCGGCGAGGGAACCTATTACGCGCAGGCAATCTACGCCGCGCAGACGGCGCTGGCAAACCAGCAGTCGCATTTCCCAGGCTCGCAGAACATCATGATCATCCTGAGCGACGGCGACGCCACTGCTTGCAACTCGCAAGCCTACTCAGCGGACGGCGGAAATAACGGCTGTAGCAATGGCAGCCAGATCGTCTCGGCGAATTGCCCGGCAGTGAACTCGTCAGGCACCTGCGTCGCGAACACTACCGCTACGTACGGCGGTGTCTCTATGGACGGCTCTGCCGCTACGCTATATTGCCCGGGATACACCGGCGCGTCGCATCTCGGCACTTGTAGTGGCCCGCCCCTCAACGGAACCGGGACGTCGACAACCAACCCAAACGGCTACAACCTGGCCACATATCCATCCGCGCTGGGCGAGTGCGGGCAAGCAGTGCAGGCGGCGCAGTACGCAACACAGCAGGGAACCACCGTTTACACGATCGCCATGGGTTCGCCGACTTCAGGAGGTTGCCTGACGGACCAGCATGTCACGATCACGTCCGGCTCGACGTACGGCGCAGAAGGATATCCAAGCGGGACCTATTCGGGCCAGCCCTGCAACGCCATCGCTGCGATGGCCTCCACTTCAAACACATACTATTCCGACAACACAGGTGGATGCCCCGCATTAGTGAACACCCAGGCGCAATTCGAAACCATCGGCGGAATCTTTCAGGCGATCGCAGACAACCTTACGAATTCCCGATTGATCCCGGCCAGCGCGTTTTAGAACGGCGGGCTATCACGGAGCTGACGCGGATTTTCATCGCCAACAACAGCACGGGCCGCGGCTGATTTCCAACGGCATGTAGCAAGGGCAAGGAAATCGGAGCAGTTTGCGAAGGGCACGGACGCCAAGTCCGTGCCCTTTTTGCATGGTGGAGCGGGGGACGCGCTGTGTTATCCCCGGTCCCCAGGTGCGAGGGACCGGGGGCACCCGGCGGCCGGCCTATTGCATTTCTTCGGGAATGATGAGCAGCACTTCAACCCTGACAGCTTGACCATTCTGCGCGGCGGGCCGGAACTGCCACTGCTTAAGCGTGTTGAGGACGAACTGCGCGCTTGAGAAGGGTTGCGGGAAGACGATGCTGAGGCCCTCGAAGCGGCCGGACTGATCGACATAGCCGCGGATCATCAAGGCGTCGGCGTCAATGGAGCCGGGCGCGAAGTTGGGACGCACAATGTTATACGGCCATGGCGCTTCAAGCCGGGAGACCGAGCCGCCGGCGGCGGCCTCTGCGTTGGCCGGGAGCGAGTACTGCATGATCCAGCTCTTGGAGAGACCGACGTGCAGATACGCGGTGTAGGCCATGCGGCCGCTCCAGATGCCTTCCATCTCAGGGAATTGCTGCTCGATCGCGTCATTGACAAGGACGGAGCCGAAATGGCCGTCTTTGGGCAGAGCGATGGGCGTGGACGTAAGCCTGCCCATTGTGTCAGGGGCGGTTTCGGATCCAGACGCGGGCGAAGCGGTTTCAGGCTTGCCCGCCGAGGATGTGCCGGGGTGGTTTCCGGGCGCCCCCGCATTCTGGCTGGTGCCGTTTTCGCCGGGCTTGGCGCCGGGTGCGCCTTTACCGGCCTCAGCAGAGGGAGTCTGGGCGGGGGTGGTCCCAAGCGTGCCTTGCACCTTCGATGCCAGGGATTCGTTCACCGGAGGCAGCGCAGCAGTTCCATCTTTCAGGCGAAGATCGGAGAGAGAGAGGACGGCCGCCGGCGTGGGCGGCGCCGTTTGCTGCGAGGCGGACGCTGGAGGCATTTGCACAGGTGAGGGAACGTGGCTGGCGATCGGTGACGTCGTGCTGGGCGCGACCGGCATTTTCTGCGAGGGCAGATTGCTGGATGCGAGGTTGACGTCGGCGAGGTTGAGTTCCTCATTGGGCCGCTCGAGCGAGGGAATGACATTGGCGGCCGTGGGTTTTTCCGGCAAGGGCGGAGTGATTTTTTTCGCAACGGTCTTGCTCGGCGACCAGATGACCGCTTGCGGCACAGGAACGATCTGCGGCAGCGTGACGGGGTTGAGCAGGTCAGCCTGGATAAGGGTTTGCGGGCCCGGCTGGGCCTTCATCGCGGGGGGCGGGGGCGGCGGCGCCTCTTGTTTCTGGCCCGCGCGCGCCGAATTGTCGGGATGCCGCTTCGGGTAGGGAATGCGCGGCGCTGCTTCCGCCTCTTGCTCATCCGGCGAACGCAGATCGAGCTGTCGCACCGAAAGGTGATCTTCAATCACTCGCATGACAGGGGGCTTGTAGATAAGACTGAACCAGACCACGGCCGCAGCCAGGACATGGACGAGGACGGAGCCGAGGAAGGTGCCCGGCCCCTGACCTTGGGGGGGCAAAGTTGCAAACAGCGTGAAGTCGCGGGACGGCATCACCAGCACCGGAGCTACACGAACAGCATTCTCCGTCGGGGAATCACTCAGATTCGCTTCGGAGTCAATTCGACTCTGAAGGGTTTTCCATGCCAGTGTGTCTGAGTCTGCCCTGTTTGTCGCGGGATCAGCCAAAAGCGCCTCCGACTCGGGAATCAGCGATGGACGAGATGCAGCCCGGGCAGCCATGGCTGCACACGACTCCGCAACGCGCCACAGGACCCCCAGGGAATTTCAATACAACTTAAGCATCGCTCATTACAGGGCAATGACCCATAGTACTTTTGATACCCCTTACTAATATTGGTACTCCTTAGTAATATCGACAATTCCCGCCGGAAGAGATAGGTTGCGAAGTACTACACTGAAACCGCACTGCCGGCCACGATAGAAGCGGCGAAGGTTTGGCCTTCAGAATTCACGGCAAGCGGCGGGCCCGGAACATGGGCATATAGAGAAAGGCGGAGTTGGCAATCCGCCATCTCCAACGGGGTAAGGATGAATCGAAGACTGCTAACGATCCTGCTCATCGCATTTGTCATCGCCGGATTCTGCGCGTGGCTGGTTTATCGCCTGGTGGGCGTGCGCGTAGCGGCTGCAAAGCCGACGGCAACTACGCGAGTGGAGGCAGCGGCAAAGGACATTCCCCTGGGAGCCGTGTTGACGGCCGCTGACCTGACGACCGTCACGATGTCTGGTTCAGCGCCCAAAGGCTCGATTCTGAAGCCCGAAGATGCGATAGGCCGCGGCGTGATTTCAGAGATCTATCAGGGAGAACCAATTCTCGAGAGCCGCCTTTCCGGCGTCGGTTCCGGCGGCGGTCTGGCGCCAGCCATCCCCGACGGCATGAGGGCGTGCGCGGTAAAGGTGGATGAAGTGGTGGGTGTGTCCGGATTCGTGATTCCGGGCATGCGCGTGGACGTTCTGGTTTCAGGCATTCCTCCGAACGCGACGGGAGGCACCAACACAGGAACCATGGAGACGCAGACGCTACTTCAGAACATCGAGGTGCTTTCGGCCGGCACCGACATTACGAAAGATGCAGAAGGCAAACCGCAGCAGGTGCAGGTGGTGAATCTGCTGGTGACTCCGGAGCAGGCTGAGACGCTGAGCCTGGCCAGCAACTCGCTGAAGATTCAACTGGTACTGCGCAATCCGCTGGACACGCAGATTGCCAAGGTACCGCCGACGGCGATGACCAACATCTTTACGGGCACGGCACCGGCTCCGGCAGTCGCGCCGCGGCATGCAACGGGCGGGGGCAAGCCGGCGCCGAAGACCTATTCGATCACCGTCAGCAACGGCTCAAAGACTTCTGAAGAGAAATTTGCAACACCCGAGGGTCAGCATTGAGATCGACGACTGGCATCACCATCGCATTTTGCGGCGCGTTGATCGCGGCACTCTGCACCGGGCAGGTAGTGCGGGCTCAGGCACAGCCTCAACCCGCGCAGTCTGCCTCGCCGGCCGCGGCAGACAGGTCCGGAGACTCCACGAATGAACTGAACGTGGAGGTAGGCAAAGCCGTGCTGGTGGACTGTGCGCAGCCGATCAAGCAAGTGGCCGTGGGCACGGGCGACGTTGCGGAAGCCACGGCAATCAGCCCCACCGAAATCATGATCACCGGCAAAGGGTTGGGCATGACCAGCCTGATTATCTGGGATATTCACGGCGGACGGCAGTTCTTTAATGTGACGGTGCGTCCCAACGTAGGACTGATAGGCGACAACCTGGATGCCATCCGGCGCGAGCTGAGAACCGAATTGCCGGGCGAAGCCATCAAAGTGAGCTACAGCAATAACAGCGTCTTTCTGCGCGGCACGGTGAACGATCTGACCAGCTCGGCGCGCGCGGTACAGATTGCGTCGACCGGCGGCAAGGTGGTGAACCTGCTGGACGTGAGTGTGCCCAAGTCGGATCCGCAGATTCTGCTCAAGGTGCGCTTTGTCAGCGTGAATCGCAACAAGGCCCTGACGCTGGGCGTCAACCTCTTCGATCTCGGGTTGGGAAATGCGCTGGGCGGAGTGACGACCGGGGGGTTGACGGTTTCGAACGGCAGCTCCACATCGAGCTCGGGGGGAGGAGTCCAGGGAACAGCGGGTTCAGCATCGGTCAGCCAGGAAGGAAACATCTTTGCCTTCTTCCCCGGGTTGAACGTGGGGGCCGACATTCATGCTTTGGAAGAAAAAGGCGTGGTGGAGGTGCTGGCGGAACCGAACCTGATGGCAACCGACGGCAAGGAAGCCAGCTTCCTCGCGGGCGGATCGTTCCCGTATCCAGTGGTGTCAGGCACCTCAGGTGGGACGGCAGCGGTCAGCATCGAGTTCAAGGATTATGGCATTCGTCTGAATTTTATCCCCACGATTACACCGCGTGGCACGATCCGGCTTCAGGTTGCGCCGGAGGTAAGCGCGCTGGACTATGCCAACGAAGTGGATATCTCGGGCTTCGAAGTGCCGGGCATCACCTCGCAAAAGGTCAATACCGAAGTCGAGCTGAAAGACGGCCAGACCTTTATTATTGGCGGCCTGCTGGACAAGAACATCACGGACACCTTCTCGAAGATTCCGTTCCTGGGCGACATTCCGATCATCGGCAAGCTGTTCCAATCGGAGTCCAAGACCAAGAACGATACCGAGTTGATTGTGCTGGTGACGCCGGAGATTGTCTCTCCGTTGCCGGCGGGAACGACGATACCGAATCTGAAGTTCCCGGACCCGAACTTCATTCCGCCCAATTCGAACATGCCCATGCACCAGCCGGATGAGAAGACGGCGGATAACACGATGCCTCCTCCTCCTCCAGCGGTTCCGGTGGAGACGCTGATCCAGAGCATGAAGCCGGAGAAGCCGCTGATCATTGAATCGGGGACAGGCGGATTCGGTTCTACGGGAGCGCCAATCAATGGCGGCGCCGGCTCAAATTCCACGGGCACTTCTACGGGCACTACGCCGCCGTAGGGCTTGCCGCGGCCGAACGGCGCAAACAGCTGAGACAACCGGATGAGTCCGTTGCATAGTACGGCCAGGGCGGTGCGGGAGTGGTTTGCTCCGCGCCCCGCCGCGCCGGAAGGACCCCAGAAAGTTCGCAACGTGACACGCGGTACGGTGCTGGCCACACAACTGACCAAAGCGCACACCGGAGCCACACGTAAAAAGGGCTTGCTGGGCCGGGAAGGCCTTTTGCCGGGCGAGGGGTTGTGGATCGCTCCCTGCGAATCGGTGCATACCTTCTTTATGCGCTTCCCCATCGACCTTGTTTACCTGGACCGCAAGCTCAAGGTGAGGAAGGTGCGCCACAGCGTGGGAGCGTGGCGCATGTCGGCATGCTTCGCGGCGTATAGCGTGCTGGAGTTGCCGGCCGGCACGGCTGCGGCGACCCGAACGGTACGCGGCGACACCATGGAGATCGAGCCTGCCGCGGTTGGCGGCGAGTAGCTCCCGCAATCAAACAGAGACAGCAGGAACATGCGCAGCAGCTTTGCGCGAACTTGCGCGCGCGAAGAGATACCAGACAAGCCATGCCAGTGCGGTAAGAAGATACGTGACGGAGTGCAGTTCGAAGCGATTCGACTGGATTTCAACCAATATGTAGATCAGCGCCAGCGCGGAGAGCAGAAGCTGGGACGAGGTCCGCGAGACTCCCCAGAGCACGGCCGGCAAAGCGAGTGACTGATCGAAGATCCAGCCGAAGGGCGCGACCAGCAGCGAGATGAGCACAAGCAAGCTGCCCCGTTCGAGCCAATCCCAGGCATGACGGCGTGGCCAGAAGTATGCCAGGGCCCAGAGGCAGCCGAGGATCGCCGGCACAAAAGCGAGCCACTCCCAGGCAGGATGCAGCGCATCGCGCAGGAGATCCCCGAGACAGGGGGTGAACTCGTGCGTGACGACGGAAGTGCGCATGTAATAGGCGTACTGGCTCCAGGCCTGCGGGTCGATCCAGGTGGTGACGAGAGCGCCGGCGGCAAAGGCGGCAGCGGCGCCGGCCAGAATGCGCCAGGCGCGCGCGACAAAGATCCAGACCAGCAGGACCACGGCAAAAGGAAGAAACAGATGCGGCTTGACAGTGCAGAACCAGAGCGCCGCGCCGGCTGCGAACGGGCGGGTCTTCCAGAATCGCAGAAAGAGCGTGAATCCGAAGAGCAGGAAGATGGAGGTCTGGCCGAGGATCACGCAGTAGAGGGCCGGAGGAAAGCAGTAGCCGAGCCAGTCGAGGTGCTGTCCGGGCGAACCGAGCAGTTTCCAGAGAATTCGCACTGAGGTGATGAGGAGGCCCAGCATGAGCAGCGACCAGGGAAGGGCTGCGGCCATGGGGCTGGCGTAGCCCAGGGGAAAAGCCAGCGGCAGAGCCCAGGGAGCGTTGCGCATGTAATAGGAGGCGCCGCCCTGGAATCCGGCGCCGCTCTCGAGATGGCTCACCGCGGCCGCATCGTAAGGATTTCCGTGATGCACCAGTTGCTGGCCGGCGGCCCAGTAAACGATGAAGTCGCGGTTGGCTACGTTGTGGCGATTCACGGGCAAGAGACTGAGATAGAGGACGGTGTAGAGGACCGCCATGGCGCACGCGATCGCGATCAAGAGTGCAGTGACGTCGCGCAGAATCTTCAAGGTGGGAGCGCCTTTCCACGGCAATTATAACGACAGGGAGCGAGCCACCCCAGCGAGCAAAGACCGCTCGCCGGGGGTCCCGGCAAGGGGGCAAGGGAGCGAGGGACCAAGAAAGCCAGTGAATGAGTGAAAAGAGTGAAGAAGTGAACAAGTAAAGCGGTGAGTGGGTCGGAAAGTTAGCTTGCGCGTTTGCGCGCGGTTGCGAAGAGATACCAGGCGAGCCATGCCGGGGCGGTCCAGAGATAGAGAGGCGAGAGCACGCGGACGGCGCAGATTTCAATATCCATGATGAGGATGGCCAGCGCCAGAATGGCCAGCAGGTTGCGGGAGCGGGTGGTGTAAGCGCCGTGAAGCAGCGCGGGAATGGCGAGGCACTGATCGTAGAGCCAGCAGTAAGGCGCGGCGACAAGAGAGACCAGCATCAGAAGACTGCCGTCGGTCTTCCAGTCCCAGGTGGCGCGACGACGCCAGAAGTAGAAGAGGGCCCAGACGCAGCAGAGCGCAGCGGGCAGGTACTGGAGCCAGGTTGCCCCCGGATCAACCCACTGACGGATGGCGCTAGCAAGGCAGGGGATGAATTCATTCTCGACCGCCGGCGAACGCATCAGGGCGGTGTAATCGAGCCACGCGTGCGGATCGATCAGGGATGCGACGGCGCTGGAGAGCGCGAGAGCCGCGGCAGCGCCAGCCAGCACCATCCAGGCGCGCGAGAAGAGAATCCAGGCGGCCAGGGCAGCGACAAAGGGCAGAAAGAGATGCGGCTTGAGGGCGCAGAGCCAGAGCGCCGCGCCAGCTGCGAAGGGGTTGTTCTTGTGCCAGCGCAGAAACAGCACCAGCCCCAGCAAAGCGAAGAGCGCGGTCTGGCCCATGGTGAGGCAGATCAGGGCCGGCGTAAATGCCAGCGCGAGCCAGTGGAGACGATTCGAGGGAGATCCATACAACTGGCGAACGATGCGGACGGAGAGAACCAAGCAGCCGAGGAGCAGCAGGGACCAGAGGATGGCCGCCACGCGCAGGCCGAGAAATCCGAGCGGGTAGGCCAGCGGCAGCGCCCAGGGCGGGTTGCGCATGATGAGAACAACGCGAACGTCAAGACCTTCAGCGTGTTCCAGCGCCGAAATAGCGCCGCGGTCGTAGGGATTGGCGTGCTGGACGAGCTGATGACCGGTGGCCCAGTAGGATACGAAGTCGCGGGAACCGCCCTGGCTGCGGGAGCCAGCCGTGTTTCCGAAGACCTGGATTGCGAAGAAGAAGACAGCGAGGGTAAGCGCGAGCCCCACCACCAGCACAATCGAGAAGTCCGCCAGATCGCTGCGTTCCGGCGCCTGCGGAGGATCGAGCTTGCCAGTCATGGAGGTTATTCTACGGCATGAATTTAGAGGCGGGGACGCGGGGTTGAAAACGCCGCCTGGAGCAAGAAAAGGGCGGAAGGCGTACCGCGAAAGACGAAGGGAGAGCGAAGGCATCCTGGCATGGATCGAGGCATATGTATACGGCGCCAGTCTGTGGAGCCAAGGTTGTAAACAGGCGTATACACGAATCGAGTTGAAATAGGGGTAAGATTTTTCTAGTTCATTGATTTTAAAGCAAAAGCTGTCGTGTCCGAGATTGGCACGCCAGATGCAATGAGTTGGGTGCCCGGCTGAGGCTGGGGACAACAAATTTGAGAGGATCAAAAATGAACAACCTATTTCTGGCAGCGTATGTGAAGTTGCAGAACCTGATGAACCGCGAAGAAGGTCAGGACCTGGTCGAGTACGCCCTTCTCGTGTGCCTGATCGCTTTGGCCGCCATCACCGGCGTCAACAAGGTTGCCACCGCGGTTACCACCGTATTCACGAACATCAGCTCTTCACTGGCGTAACTCCTGGCAGTCGAACGCACCCAGGACCTCAGCTCTTAGCGGAAGGGTACAGACCGGCAAACTGCCGAACTGTGCCCTTCTTGTTAAGAAAAGCGCTCGAAGCCTGAGCAACGAAGATGCAAGCGGACAATTAGAGCCTGCGGACTCGTCGAAACCTACTCACCAGTTCTTGTGCTATCGAAAGTCAAAAGACTTCGTGGAAGCAAGCATGCCGGCTCTGGCCGGAAAATCACCGAAAGGGAGAATACGACATGCGCAACACACTTCTGAATTTGTACGTGAAATTCCAGAGCCTGAAGAACGGTGAAGAAGGTCAGGACCTGGTGGAGTATGCATTGCTTGTCGCCTTGATCGCACTCGTGTGCGTTTCCGGTGTCAACAATGTCGCATCGGCCGTGAACAGCGTGTTCGCGAACATCAGCTCGTCACTCGCATAAGCGCACCCGGGAAGTAATTTCCGGAAAGTACGACGCAACCCAGCACCTCAGCCTCTTCGTGGGGAGAGTACGGACCTGCCTGCGGGCAGGGTTTTCGCATTCTCCTTGTAAAGAGCTATCCATTCCGGTGAACGAACCTGCATCGGCCACCAGGAAGAAACAGAGAGAACTCCGGGCCACAGTTTTGGAGCTTCTCTTGCCTTGTCAGTGAACGACACGAGAGATCGTGACAGCAAGGCGCGAATATGCCTTACCTGGCCGTGGCCGGTCATTCACCGATAGAGGGTACAAAAATGAACAACATGTTCTTAACGATTTATCTACGGCTCCATGACCTGCAAAGGGACGAGAGGGGTCAGGATCTGATCGAGTACGCGCTGATGATGGCGTTGATTTCGCTGTCTCTCATTTCCGGCATAAACGGCATCGCAAGCGCGGTAAACACCACATTTACGAACATCAGCAGTTCGCTTGCGTAACCGGATGGACCGCGCAATGCTCACGGAATTCCGGGAGCGGCGGGCGGGACTGAACGTCGAAGCGGAGCAAATCGGGCCTCATTTTCTCCCCCACGGGTCAGATTTCCCGAAGTCTGAAGAACATCGCAAGCCAGGGAGACGCGAACGGAGAGAGAGCCTCTCTGGGATGATCTTTGCCCTTATCTGCGGATCATCAGAAGCAACTGTTGCGAGATATCGCTCGGCACGCCCGGAGACCGGCTCCGGGAATAAGTTAAACGCGAAAATCCAAGTGGAGAGTTGAAATGAGCAACGCATTACTAAGATTTTGGTTGGTACTGCAAGACCTTCAACACAGCGAAAAGGGTCAGGATCTGGTGGAGTACGCTCTGCTGGTTTGCCTGGTCGCACTAGGAGCCATCTCAGGTGTGAATAAAGTTGCCACTGCGGTGACGGCCGTCTTCACGCACGTGAGCTCATCGCTGGCATAGTTTGAAGCAGGACTTATCTTAGAAGCACGGCATAGAACGTACGGAACGAATTTGGACCTGGACCGGGCTATAAATCTTCATTAGATCGTGGTCACAAAAGGGGCTGGATGCGAGCAGGTTCACCGCAAGCATCCAGCCTTTCTTGCTTCTGGAGCACGATCCTCATCTGTCCAATGATTGCAAGGTGACGAGAGGGGTTCGGGCGGCTGAATCCGGGTCCGGCGAGCGCGCGTCAATGCCGTAGAATCTCCGTGATCCCCCGCTAGTTTGGCGCAACTCCGCAGGGACGGAACCGGACCGAAATGCTGCTGCCCACTGCCCACGAAACCAACCCGACGCTGCTGATTCTAGAATGCGGCATGACCGCGATGGCAGCGGCGTTGTCCTTCGCGTTTCCGCGCCTGGGCGGTAAATGGTTTGCTCGCGTGGAGCGGATGTTTGCGCGGCTGGCGCAGAGGCAGGGGCTTGTCGTCGCGGGCGTGGGGCTAAGCGTGATCGTGCTGCGCCTGGCAATTCTGCCGTTGTTTCCGGTGCCACTGCCATTTGTTCCCGACGACTTCAGTTTCCTGCTGGCATGCGACACGTTTGCGCACGGGCGGTTGGCAAATCCGACTCCTGCGATGTGGACGCACTTTGAAAGCATCCACATCACCATGCTTCCGACGTATCAGTCGATGTATTTTCCCGGGCAGGGGCTGTTGCTGGCAGCCGGCAAGGTGCTCCTGGGAAATCCCTGGATCGCGTTGCTGATTGTGAGCGCGTTGATGTGCGCGGCGCTTTGCTGGATGCTGCAGGCGTGGTTGCCACCGAGCTGGGCGCTGCTGGGCGGAGCCATTGCCGTCTTGCGCCTGGGCGTGTTCAGCTACTGGACGAATACGTATCATGCGGGCGGGTCTCTGGGAGCGCTGGGCGGAGCCCTGATTCTGGGAGCGTTGCCGCGACTGATGCGAACCGCACGCATGCGCTACGCGGTCCTGATCGGCGTCGGCATTGCGATTCTGGTCCTTACGCGGCCTTATGAAGGCATTCTGATTTGCCTGCCCGTCGGGTTCGTGCTGGCGCGCTGGATGGTGAAGGGCAAGAACCGGCCGAGTGCCGCCGCCATGGCGCGGCTGGCCGCGGCGCCGCTCCTCTTTGGAATTGCTGCCGTGGCGTGGATGGGTTATTACGACTATCGCGCCTTCGGCAATCCGCTGACGCTTCCGTACACGGTCGACCGCGCGACTTATGCAATGGCGCCATATTATGTCTGGCAGCAAGCGCGACCTCAGCCCGCATACCGGCATGCAGAGCTCAGGAACTTTTATTGGCAGGAGATGGATTTCTTCAACCAGCTCCATTCCCTAAAGGGATTCTTACCGCACACCTTGGAGAAGGTTGCATTCGCATTTCTTTTCTACGCCGGTTTTGCGTTGCTTCCTCCGCTGCTGTTGGTGGGGCGTGCATTCAGGGACAGGCGCATCCGGTTCCTCGTTGTCATCGTCCTCGTGCTGGCCGCCGGGATGGTGATTGAGATCTATGTGTTGCCGCATTACCTGGCCCCGTTTACGGCGGCCTTCTATGCCATTGGCATGCAGATGATGCGCCATATGCGGTTTTGGAAGCCGGAAGGGCGACCCATGGGCGTGGCATGGGTGCGACTGACGGTGGTTGTTTGCGTGCTGATGGCGGGGGTGCGGATTCTTGCGGAGCCTTTGCACTTTGCGCCGAATGAGTTTCCGGCGAGCAACTGGAATTGGGTCTGGTATGGACCTCAGCACTGGGGCGTGCAGCGGGATCAGGTTGAGGACGAGCTCGAGAGGATGCCCGGAAAGCAGCTCGCGATTGTGCGATACGACGCGAAGCATGAGCCGCTGGATGAGTGGGTCTATAACCGCGCCGACATCGATCGCGCAAAGGTCGTCTGGGCAAGAGATATGGGCCCTGCCGGGAATCTGGAGCTGATCCGGTACTATCGGGACAGAAGCGTGTGGCTGGTCGCGCCCGACGAGATTCCGGCGCGAGTTTGGCAGTATCCGTTTCAGGTGTCAAAGTAATGGTAAACGTGCGCCGCAATAGTCTGACCTTGGTGCTCCTGTGCATCGGGATTGGATCCCTGTGGGGTACGTGGAATGCCGCGAGATGGACTGCATGGATTGATTTCCGGGGCTTATACTGCGGCACCCGTTGCCTGATTCACCACCATGATCCGTATAGCCAGGGCGAGGTCGCGCGCGAGTATCTGTCTGAGGACGGCCAGCGCCCCCAGGCTCCCCCGCAAGCTCCTCCCGGCACCTCCCGCATACAATTCCAGTCCCAAACGCTCTGGGTGAATCTGCCCAGCACATTTGTAGTTGCGGCGCCATTCGCGGCGCTTTCATGGGAGCCAGCGCACATTCTCTGGATGCTGCTGACGGGATTCGTTTTCATCCTCGCCATCCTCCTCATGTGGCACGTCGGCGCGAGCTACTCGCCTCGCGTTGCCACGTTCCTCGCCTGCATGGTCGGCGTGAATTGCGAATCGATTTTTGGCGGGGCCAATGCCGCCGGCATTGTTGTGGGCTTTTGCGTAATCGCCGTGTGGTGTTTTCTTCGAAATCGCTTCGTGTGGGTCGGAGTTGTCTGCCTTGGGCTCAGCCTTGCGGTCAAGCCCCACGATAGCGGGTTCGTTTGGCTTTACTTTTTACTGGCTGGCGGCGCTTTTCGGAAGCGGGCGATGCAGAGCGTCATCATTACAGCCGCCATTGGGCTAGCGTCGGTCCTGTGGGTCTCCCATGTAGCACCAAACTGGTTGCATGAGTGGAACGCCAATCTCGCCACGATCTCGGTGCACGGCGGCATCAATGAGCCCGGCCCCAGTGCCGCCACGGATGGTTCTGTGTATTCGATTGTCGACCTTCAGGGCGTCATCAGCGTTTTCCGCGATGACCCGCGCATTTACAACACTGTGACATACGTGCTCTGCGGGGCGCTCCTGCTTGTATGGGCAATCCGGGCCTTGCGGACGCGCTTTTCCATACCTCAGACGTGGCTCGCACTAGCGGCGGCCGTGCCCCTCACCCTTCTGATCAACTATCACCGGCTCTGGGACGCCGAGCTCGTGATCCTCGCCATTCCTGCGTGTTGCCTGTTGTGTGCTAAGGGTGGCTCCATCGGGAGAGCTGCAGTGCTGATCACTTCCGCCGCAGTGCTCGCGACGGGAGAGATTTCGCTGGTTATTTTTGAGGCGGTCGTCAGCTCCTTTCCGTTCACCGTGAATGGGATCGTTACAAAGGCGATCACGGTTGTGCTGATACGGCCCGCATCATTCGCGCTGCTCGCGATGGGTCTGTTCTACCTCTGGGTTTACTTGAGGAGGATCTCTGAGCAGCAGCCAGGCGCCGTGGGCGCAGCGCAGCAGGCAGAGCCTGCTCTGGAGTTGCACTAAACGGCATTTGCTCCGGCCTTTTCAGAAAAAAGCGCAGGAAAGGCTGGGGCAAAATGGGTTTATGGTCTCCGCACCTTCCGGTTTTCGCTTCGCGAATCTGCGGAAACAGATGGGACAATAAGTTGAGGATTGCGCCACATGATTAACGGGAAAAAAATCGCAGTGGTGATGCCGGCGTACAACGCTGAAAGAACGCTGGAACAAACCGTGGGGGAATTGTCCGACTTGGTGGACATCAAGATCCTGGTGGACGACTCCAGCAAAGACAAAACTGCGGAGCTTTCACGCAAGTTGGGCGTGCAAACGTTTATCCATGACGCCAATTACGGCTACGGACGCAATCAGCAGACCTGCTATCGCGAGGCGCTGGCAGCGGGCGCTGACGTTGTGGTGATGGTGCATCCCGATTACCAATACACGCCGCTGCTGGTTCCGGCGATGGCGGGCATGGTGGCCAGCGGCGTCTACGACATGGTTCTGGCGTCGAGAATCCTGGGCGGCGGCGCGCTCAAAGGCGGCATGCCGCGCTACAAGTACGTGGCGAACCGGCTGCTGACGGCGTTTCAAAATCTCTTTCTGGACGTGAAACTGTCGGAGTACCACACCGGGTTCCGGGCTTTTTCGCGCGAGTTGCTGCAAGCCCTGCCGCTGCTCGAGAACTCCGACGACTTTGTCTTCGACAACCAGATGATTGCGCAGGCGGTGATGTTCGGCTTCAAGATCGGCGAAATTTCGTGTCCCACTAAATATTTTGAGGAAGCATCCTCGATCAATTTCAAGCGCAGCGTGAAGTACGGATTGGGAGTGCTGGCGACGACGGCGAGTTTTGTTGGGCACAAGACGGGGATTCGCCGCGTGCCGCGCTTCGAGGCTACAGGAAGAAAAATCACGGAAAAGTATTACGGACGAATCGCATGAACTTCGCGAGGGGAGCAAGTGTCAGGACGGCGAAGCCCATGCAGGCCGTTCTAGGCGCTCTTGAGAGCGGCCTTCCGTTCTGGTTACAGGTGGTGGTGTTTCTGCTGGCCTTGATCGTTCTCGCCACGCGCCAGCCGGACGCCATCTTTCATGCGCAGTTCGTCGCCGAGGACGGCAAGGTCTGGTATCCGGATGCGTATAACCTCGGCTGGTGGCACGCGCTCTTTCTGCCCTTCTCCGGCATCTTCCAAACGGTGCCGCGCATCGGCGCCTCTTTCGCGCAGCTTGTGCCCTTGAGAGTTGCGCCGCTGGTGCTCACCATTTTTCAGTTCATGTTGCTCGCCCTGCCGGTGAATTTCCTGCTCAGCCACCGCTCCTCGGCCTGGGGCAGCCTGGGTTTTCGCGCGTTCCTGGCCGTGGCTTATCTGGCCATGCCGGATTGCACGGAGATCGCTTACGGCAGCAACTGTGCCCAATGGCCCATGGCCCTGGGCGCGATTCTTCTGGTGGTGGCCGCGGTGCCCAGGGGTACGGTGGCGCGGGCTCTCGAATTCATCTACCTGCTTCTCGCCGGACTCACGGGGCCCATCTGCATCGCGATCTTTCCGGTGGCTGCGATTCTGGCGGGGAAACGCCGCGAGCGCTGGCGGTATGTGCAATGCGCCATCCTGGCGGTATGCGGCGCGGCTCACATGTGCGCGTTGTTCTTCCTCGATCCCGGCGGCCGTCAGATCACGAAGCTCGGCGCCTCCCCCATGTTGCTTATGCGCATTCTCAGCGGAGATATCTTCCTCGGCGCGCTGTTGGGCCGGAACGGGTTGGGGGCGATGACCAGCACCGGCGGAATTATTTTTCTCCTCTGCCTTGCTGTTACGTGCCTGGCCATCATCATTGCCTGCGCCGTCAAGTCTGAAGCGCCGATGAAGTACTTCCTTTTGTTCACCGTGCTGCTGCTTACCATCTCGCTCACTCGGCCCACGGTGTTTCCTCCCAAGGGGATGACAGTATGGCAGATGATGATGGAGGTGAGCGACATCCGCTACTGGGTGATTCCATCGCTTGCTTTTCTCTGGGCGATGCTCTGGACCGTCCGCAATGGGGCCCAAATCACGAAGGCAATTTCCATCCTGCTTTTGTGCGTGGCGTCGATGGGCGTTGTCTTCACGTGGGTGCACCCAGCGATGACAGACCTTCATTTTGCCGATTACGTGCGCAGCTTTGAAGCCGCGCCGCCTGGGACGGTCGTGGTGTTTCCATTGAATCCTAATCCCGACAACTGGAAGATGCGTCTTGTGAAGCACGCGTCCCGCTGAACAAGCAGCGCACATCGCCCGGCGGCGGAAAGCTCCGTCCAAACGCAGCGATGCCGCCCGCAGGCGGCATCGCGTGAGACGAATCTGACAGCAGCGTCTTAGATGCCGACGCCGAATTCTCCGGGCTGCTGCTCGCCGGCGTTCGAGTAGAAATCGTAGGGCGTGCGCTTCTTGAAGCGGTAGCGGCTGCGCAATTCCGCGCCGACGAAAATGCCGAGCGCGGCAACTGCCATTCCCACAGAGAACCAGGTAATCACCTTCAACGCAGTGGATCCCGGCTTTTCCTCGACGGGAGTCTCTTCAACGGGTATGAGGGAATCGACTTCCATGGACATCGAGAATAGCCTCCTGACACACCATAATACCGCAGATTGTGCATGGTTGGCAGGCGGGGGCAATGCGGAAAAAGTGGGTGCTACTCACTCGAAAGTGTTAATTCGGGCCAGCCATATGTCCTTTTCCGCTTCGGGAAGAAAGCTGGCTTGAATGGAATTGGCGGCGAGCCGGCGCAGTTCTTCGCGTGTAAAGCCTTGCTGGGTGTGGGCCAGGAGGAACTCGTTGGCTAGATCGGAGCCGAAGAAAGCGGGATCGTCGGAGTTGAGCGTGACCATGAGGCCGCGATCGAAGTATGTACGCAGGGGGTGGGCGGCGAAGGAGGGGCAGACGCCGGTGCGGACATTGGAAGTAGGGTTCAATTCCAGCGGTGCTCCCCGCACCTTCAGGTTTTGGAGTAGATTCTCATCCTGGATGGCGGAAACGGCGTGGCCGATGCGCTCGGAGCCAATGGCAAGCGCCTCCCAGATGGCCTCGGGACCGGTGGTTTCGCCGGCGTGGTTGGTCAGGCGCAAACCAGCCCGGGCCGCTTCAGTGTAAAGAGCATGAAATGGCGCGGAACCCGCACGGCGCTCGTCGCCGCCCAGGCCGATGCCGACGATGGAGGGGTAGTGCGGGCGTAACTCGGCGGCCTTACGGAAGACGCGCTCGGCTTCCTCCACGGTGAAATGGCGGACGGCGTCGAAGATCCAGTAGAGCGAGAGGTTCAGTTCCCGGGCGGCACGCTCGCGAGCGCGTTCCAAGGCTTCAAAGATGGGCTCAAAGGCGCGCGGATCGAAGTTGCGCCACATGTAGATGACGCCAACGGAGATGTAGACCTCGGCATGGACCACGCCCTGGGCGTGCAGGCGCTGCATCATGCGCCATGCCGCCAGCTCGTAATCTTCGGGGTTTTTCAGGCGGCGCGTAACGGCCTTGAAGCACTCAATGAACTCGGTAAAATCCGTGAAGCGATAGAGAGATTTCGCTTCGCGGAGGGTCAATGGCTTGGCATCATGGTGCGCGCTAAGCTCCACCAGCGTTGCAGGCAGAATCGTCCCTTCGAGATGCAGATGCAGCTCGGCCTTGGGAAGGCGGCGGATGAATGCCTGAATCGAGGTCACATTTTTAGTGTAGCGGTGTTAGCGGAGTTGGCGCAGCTAGCGGAGTTAGAGGCAGCTACGGACTCTTGATGGAGGTGGCCTTGTTGTCGACGAAGGTGATGGTCCACTGTTTGCCGGCCTGATCGTAGGTGACGGTACGGTTGCCCTCCGAAGAGCCATCCGATTGTGTTTTCTGGCCGATGGACATGCGCGTCTGCAACTCGCTCATGCCGGCAAGAACCTGGTGCGCGTCGATGGCGGCCCACACATTCTTGGGCCAGTTGTCATAAATCGTGTGGGGGTCGTCGTAGAAGAAAAGGACGTCGCTGAAGTACTCTTCCTGGCTGCCGTCAATGACGCCGATGGCGGTGGCGTAGAGGCTTGCGCCGCCGGGCAGCGCGAACACCGCAAAGACCTGGCGGCTGCCGTGCGAGATGCCGTCGTCGACTGTGGCGGGCGTCGCGGCCTTGATGACCTTCTTGATGTCGAGCTGTTGCGCGGGGGGAATTTTTCCTTGGTTTTGGTTGAAGTCAATGTGACCGGAATTGTAGGGAAAGTACGGCATGGTGTAACCGTTCTTCATCCAGACGCTGGTGTTCTGGAGCTTCAGCGCGTCGTCGAAGGAAGTGGGGAACATCATGCGCACCACGGCGACATCGTCGGGCGTGAGCGCCTGCTCGGGGTTGGTCTGTTGGGCGACGCCGGGATTACGGCGCTTTTCGAAGACGATGAACAGATAAACGCCGCCGATAGTAAGCGTGATCAGCGTAATGATGAGAGCTTTTTGCCAGTTCTTCATAGGGACTCCGCGCGCCTACCGGGGCCGGGCAAACTCGGAGCGGTGACGGCTGTAGAGGAAGTAAATGAAAAGACCAATCACGAGCCAGATGACGAAACGGTACCAGGTGATGATGGGCAGTCCGGCCATCAGCAGGAAGCAAAAGATGACGCTGAGTGCCGGAATAACGGGCCCGCCTGGGACGACGAAACCGCGACGGCGTTCGGGCTCACGATAGCGCAGCACGATGACGCCGATGGAGACGAGCACGAAGGCGAAGAGAGTGCCGATGTTGGAAAGGTCGGCGAGGGTGCCGATGTCGAAGAGGCCTGAAGGAATGGCGACCAAAAAACCTGCGACCCAGGTGGAAAACGCAGGAGTGCGGAAAAGGGGATGCACGTTGGAGAAGACCTTGGGCAACAGGCCGTCGCGGGACATGGAGAACCAGACGCGTGACTGGCCAATTTGATAAACGAGTATCGACGAGATCATGCCCATGAGCGCGCCCAGCAGAACCACAAGGCGAATCCAATAAAGCGAATGGCCGCCGGGCAGAAGCGAGAGCTTCTTGAGTGCGTTCACCACGGGCGCCGCGTCGCCAACCATCGACTGCCACGGGACCAGTCCGGTAAGGCAGACGGCGACAGAAACGTAGAGCACCGTGCAGACCACCAGCGTGGCGATGATGCCAATGGGCAGATCGCGCTGCGGGTTGTTGCACTCCTCAGCCGCGGTGGAAACGGAATCGAAGCCGATGTAGGTGAAGAAGATGATGGAGCCGCCGGTGAGCACGCCCGACCATCCGTTGGGCATAAAGGGATGCCAGTAACTGGGATGAATGAAGCCGATGGCGGCAAAGATGAAGATGAGGATGGCGATCAGCTTAAAGGTCACCATCATATTGTTGGTGGAGGCCGACTCGCGGATGCCGCGCACCAGAATCACGGTGAGGATGAGCACGATGAGGAAGGCGGGAATGTTGAAGCCGAAGTGCCAGCCGGAGTTGTAAATTGTGTTGCCGGCCAGGTCCTGCAATCCTTCCGGCAAATACGCCGGCGAAAGCCAGCACATCCAGGGGTGATGACCGATCCAGCCGTAGGGATTCTGAAGGAATGCGGGATGGTAGGTGTCCGATCCCCACATATTGCCAAAGGGATGGAGGCCGAGCCAGTCCAGCAGGTCGACGACGTGCGCCGAAAAGCCGACGCTGACGCTCATGTTGGAGCCGGCGTACTCCAGAATCAGATCCCAGCCGATGATCCAGGCGATCAGTTCGCCGAGAGTGGCGTACGTGTAGGTGTAGGCCGAGCCGGCAATCGGAATCATCGACGCGAGCTCGGCGTAACAGAGGCCGGTGAGCGCGCAGACGAAGGCCACCAGGATCATGGAGATCGCGATAGCCGGTCCGGCTCCGGGCCGGCCGGCGAGCGCGGTGTGGGTGATGATATAGCTCGCCAGCGGCGTGTTCACCATGCTGGTGGTGTCAAACTGCTCGCCCGAGATTGCCGTGCCGATGACGGTGAAGATGCCTGAACCAATGACCGCGCCGATGCCGAGAGCGGTGAGCGACCACGGACCGAGAGTCCTCTTCAGCCTATGTTCGGGTTCTTCCGACTCCCGAATCAGCTTGTCGATCGATTTGCGGGCGAACAGTTGACTGGGCAGTGCGGAACTCCTCGCAGTGATCAGAGATCAGTGGTCAGTCGTCAGTGGCCAGTGCGTTGACGGCGGTGCACATGCATCTCGCGGTATGGCGAAAAGCACGTGACGCACCAGATCGAACTGACCACTGTCCACTGATCACTGACCACTTGTTTCTTACCGCTTGCTCTGGCCGCGGACCATCTTCTTCACTTTTTTCTTCAGCGAGCCGCGCGGAGTGGTGCGCTTGGCCTTGGGCGCTGCCTTTTTGCGCGCCGTACGCTTGACCTTCTTGCGTTCCGCCTTGTCGGCGATTTTTTTGGTGTCTGCCACAATTACCTCTTTCGGTTGGGTGAATTCCATGTTCCCGCCGGGACGGCGAGTGCAAATTTGATGGTAACAGGGAAGGGGTACGGGGAAAAACGGCCGGCCTCACAGCAAAAAGCAGGAAGAAAACGATAGACTTTAGGACGCTGGAGAGACGAACGTGGCTCCTGAAGCGATCTCGAAAACATCGAACACGGCGGATCGGGCTGCGGGCCGGGTGCTGGTCATCAATCCCGGAACCACCTCGACCAAGTTCGGCATTTTTACGCGCGCGGGCGAGGAACTCACCGAGAACATTCATCATGGCGACGATGAGATACAGCGGTTCAAAGGAAGGCCCATGCTGGACCGGCTGGAGTACCGGGCCGAGCTGATTGAAAAAGCTCTTGCCTCGGCTGGATTTACTCCAAAGGGTCAAAGCGCGGAGCGCGCGGGATTTACTCCAAAAGGTAAAACAGCGGAGCTGTGGGTGGGGGTGGCGGGCAGGGGCGGGATGCTGCCGCCGATGGAGTGCGGCACCTACCTGGTGGACGACGTCATGGTGGCGGCGCTCAAGGCGGCGCGGCGCGGCGAGCATGCGTCGAACCTGGGCGCGGTGCTCGCTCTTCGCTTTGCCCAGGCGGCGGGCGTCAGCGCCTACGTTGTGGACCCGGTGACGGCGGACGAGTGGCAGCCTTGCGCGCGGCTCTCGGGCTCGCCGCTTATCGAGAGAACGTATATCGGCCACTCGCTGAACACCAAGGCCGTGGCCAGGCGCTACGCGCGCGAGGCGGGACGGAGCTACGCGGCACTGCGTTTGATCGTGATCCACATGGGCAGCGGCATCACCGTGTCGGCGCATCGCGAAGGGCGCATGATCGATAGCAACTCCATTGAGGAGGGTCCGTTCGGGCCGGACCGCACGGGATCGCTGCCGGTGCGCGCGCTCATCAAATTGAGCGGCACCATGACCGCCGGGGAGCTCGACCGGCACGTGTTCGGAGATGGGGGCCTGTTCGCTTACCTCGGAACGCGTGATCTGAAAGAAGTGGAAAGGCGCATGGATGCTGGCGACCTGGACGCAGCCGCGGTTTGGGAGGCTATGATCTATCAAATTGCAAAAGAAGCCGGCGCCATGGCCGCGGTGCTCGAAGGAAAAGTGGATGCGGTGCTCGTGACCGGCGGCATGGCGCACTCGGATCGCGTTGTGACCCGGCTAAGCGAATATGTCGACTGGGTTGCGCCGGTCAATGTTTATCCCGGCGAGGATGAGTTGCGGGCGCTGGCCGACGGCGTGTTTCGCGTGCTGGACGAAGAGGAAGAAGCCAGACGGATGGGAAAGACAGGGAGCAGGTAACAGTGTGAGTGTGAGTGTGAGTGCGAGTGGGTGCGGATCACACTCACACTCATACGCACACTGTTCCCTTTTCCATTTAGAATGCGAGCAAGCATTCAGGCACAAGCGAACGAAGGGCGGTAGACGAAGTGGCGGTTCTGGCGGTACAGCAGATCCGGCGCATGCGGGGCGGCGCGCAGGGCCAGTTGATGCTGGGCGCGGACGGCCATATCTACGTCGTGAAGTTCCAGAACAATCCGCAACACATGCGCGTGCTGGCCAATGAGCTGCTGGCCTCGCGGCTGGCGGCGGCCGCGGGGCTGACGGTGCCGGAAACGGAGCTGGTGGAGGTTTCGAGTTGGCTGATCGAAAATACGCCGGAGCTGGAAATTGACCTGGGACGGAGCCACGCGCGCTGCACGCCGGGATTGCAGTTCGGATCGCGATTTGCCGGGGGATTGATGCCGGGCCAGGTGGTGGACTATCTGCCTGAGGAGCAACTGACCGACCTGAAGAATCTTGCCGAGTTCGCTGGAATTCTGGCTCTCGATAAATGGACGGGCAACGCCAACGGACGGCAGGCAGTGTTCACGCGGCGGCAGCGGGAACGCCGGTACAAGGCGGTCTTCATCGATTTCGGCTACTGCTTTCACGCCGGGGAGTGGCGTTTCGAGGACGCTCCACTGCGCGGCGTGTACTACCGCAACGAAGTCTATCGAGAGGTAACTGGATGGGAATCCTTTGAGCCCTGGCTGACGCGGCTTGAGGCCATGCCCGCGGAGACGGTGTGGGCGGCGGCCAACGAGGTTCCCCCCGAGTGGTACGGCGGCGACCAGGGAGAAATGGAAGCGCTGGTGGAGAAGCTGCTCGCGCGGCGAAGCCGAATCCGGGAGGGGATTGAGGCTTTTTGGAAATCGGATCGGAAGCCATTTCCAAAATGGGGAGCGGGGGGCGGAGAAGAGGCGGAGGAGGCTTGGAATGCGGTGCGATGGGGGGATAGGATGAGGGTGAACTGAGAGGTGTCAGGGGTCAGGTGTCAGGTTCCAGATTTCTTGCCTACACCGACAGCTGATAACTGACCACCGACGACTGACACTGAAACCTGGAACCTGACACCTGAAACCTGATTGAACGATGAACAGCGAACGCCATCGTCGCGAATGCGAATTTCGGCTGCTCCGGTATGTACCGGACGCGGTGCGGAACGAGTATGTGCACATCGGCGTGATCCTGCGCGACGCGGCGACCGAAGATCAGCCGGGCCGTGTCGAGGTGCGCTTTACGCGCGACTGGCGGCGGGTGCACTGCCTCGATCCGGACGCCGATACGGCGCTGCTTGAAGGCATGGAGGGCGAACTGCGGAAGCGGTTGGAGCTGGAGCCCGGGGGCAGGCTGATGCGGATTCTCGAGGAGTCGCTCTCGCTGAACGTGCAGATGACCGAGCCCAAGGCCTACCTGGCCGAGAGCATGCCGGCGGGGATGGAAGAGTTGATGCGGCTGTACATTGAACCCCAGGCGCGGGAGCGGGTCGCGCGATTGAGTGGGCGCGCCGCCATCCAGGCGCGCATGCGCTCGGAGTTCGAGCGCGCCGGGGTGTGGGATCTGTTAAGAAAAAGAATTGCCGCCGCGGACTATACGCGTCCCGGGGATCCGCTGCGCATCGACGTGGGGTACAGGCCGAACGGCGTGATGAGGATGTTTCACGCCGTAGCTCTGGATCCGGGCCTGGAGATGGCCAAGGTGCTGGCCTTCTCCGCGGCCGCGCTGCGGGAGGGTGTGGCACGCGTGGAGAAAGCCGAATTGGAGCTGACGGCGGTGATCGAGCCGGCGGCGCGGCTGGGCGCCACGGACGAGGAGCCGGAGCGATTGCAGTTGTACCGCTATGGCGTGGAGACGATGGAGGAGCACCAGATCCGCGTGTTGACCACCTCGGACATGGAGCGCGTGGCCGAGACGGCGCGGCGGGAGCTGAAGGTCTAGATACAGTGTCAGTGTGAAGTGTGAGTGTGAGTGCGCATGCGGATCACACACTCACACTTCACACTCACACTGGTTTTCACACTCACACGGGGGCTCTTCCCCCTGTCCGCTGACAACTGTCAACTACCCAATGGCAACTGACGACTGGCTCCCGGCTCCCGGTTGCAGCTTGAAAAAGTGCGCAAATGGCGGGAAATGGCGGCTTTTCGAGGGTTTCCAGGGCCTTGAAAAAAAGTTTTCCAGGTTTGCATATAATTTCCACGGTTCGCGGTAGGATCAATTTTGTTGATGGATTTCAGGAGCTTCGCAGCCGCTGATTGAGTTCTGAACTCGCGGCGGAGAGTGGACGCAACGAGTTTGACGTTGCAAAAAGGCATGGCCTCACGGCCGTGCCTTTTTGTTTTGGGGCAAAGTTCGGAGCAGGTTTCGGAACCAGGTCCGGAACAAGGAAGGTGCGCGTGAAGGTAGGAGAGCAGTTGCGTGAGATGTGGAGGCAAGCGCGCGGCGGCGGGGGTGACGGCCGCGGCGTAGAGGCTCAGGCTGCCGAGATCGCAGCCGCGGCAGAAGCAGAGCGCAAGACGCTGGCTCTGCCCGCCATCCTGAGTCCGGTGCAGTTTCCGGGGCGGCACCTGCCCAAGCCCACGCCGGTGAATCTGCGGCGGTTTGCAGAAACCCCGGTGGTGCGGCGGGCAATCAACGTGATCAAGGATCGCATCGCGGCCATGGACTGGCAGGTGCGGGTGCGGCGCGGCTTCGAGACCGGGGACGTGGGCTTTGTGGCGCGCAAGCTGCGGGCGTTGCGGCGCATGTTGGAGGAGCCGAACGCGACGGATAGTTTCCGGACGTTACTCGAACAGGCCATCGAGGATGCGCTGACGGGCGGTTTCGGGGCCATCGAGATGGAGCCGACCGGCGATCCCGAACGGCCCGCAATGCTGTGGCCGGTGGACGGGGCGTCGATCCGCATCAACGCGAAATGGGACGGGCAGGAGGACGTGCCGCGTTATGCGCAGGCCATGCCGGGGCAGCTGGAATCGAGCGCGGTGGAGTTGCTCGACAACCAGCTGATGTACATCCGCATGAACCCGCGCAGCTTTACGCCTTTCGGGCTGGGGCCGCTGGAAGTGGCGTTCGAGACTGTGAATGAGTTTTTGAGCGCGCATCGTTTCGCGGGAAAGCTGGCGGCGAACTCGGTGGCGCAGTATGCGCTGTGGCTGAACGAGGCCACGCCCGCGCAGCACGACCGGCTGATCCGCTGGTGGCAGGACGAGATCGAGGGCACGGGGCGCGTGCCGCTGATTTCGACCGCGCAGAAGCCGGAGGTGCTGCGCTTCGCCCAGGGCACGGACGCGGACCTGCGGCTGGCCTGGCAGGAGTTCTTGATCCGGATGGTGGCGAATGCATTCGGCTTGCCGCCGCTGATGTTGGGGCTTGAGGCCGATGTGAATCAGTCGACGGCGTCCGAAATGGCCGATGAAGCGTTTCGCGGAGCCATCTCGCCGCTGGCGCTGCTACTGGCGCAGCACTTTACGCGGGACCTGTTCTCAAAGTGCATCGGCTGGCGCGAATTCGAATTTGTGTTTAACGAACTAAGCGCGCGCGACGAGGAGACAGAGTTGCAAGTGCAGGTACAGCTGCTGCAAGCGGGCGTGCTGACGGTGAACGAAGTGCGGGCCATGCGGGGGCTGGCGCCGATGGAAGCAGGTGTCAGGGATCAGGTTTCAGGTGTCAGTTGATAGCCGAGGCCTGAACCCTGAACCCTGATACCTGATACCTGACACCTGAACCCTGAAACCTGGCGAGCGGAGCGAGCAAATGCGACTGGAAGCGATGGCGGTGGAAATTCCTCATGTGGCGAAGCACCCGAACCGGGTGCCGTTCGAGGGCGTGTTGACGGTGGTGAATGCGGCCAGCGACAAGGCGCCGGCTGGGGCGCGCGGGCATCGCGTGATGCTGACGAAGGAGGCGGCAGAGAAGGCGCTGGCGTCGCTTGTGGGCATGGCGGTGGATTACCGGCCCGGCTGGGACGGGCACGACGCGCGGCGCAAGATCGGCCTCCTGACCGAGGCCGATGTGATCGGGCAGCGGCTGGTGGTGCGCGGCTACTTGTATGCGCGCGATTTTCCCGAGGTGGCGACGGCCATGGCGGCGCACGCGCCGGACACGATGGGCATGAGCTACGAGCTGGCCGACGCGCGCGTCGAGGACATGCGGGCCGAGGTGTGGAAGCTGACGCGCGTAACTTTTACGGGCGCGGCGATTCTGCTGCGCGAGAAGGCGGCGTATCGGGCGACGAGCTTTCGCATGGCGAGTTAGCGAGTCAGCAAGTTAGCGACTCAGCGGAGAGGCTCCAGAAAGCGGAGCCTCCTTTTATTGGCAATCGAAAGCGCAAACGGCAGGGCAAGAAAGTGCAAGGCCGGTTGGCTCCATTGCAAGCGGTTTTACCCGCATGCGAAGGGGCTGATCACCGACCGCTGATCACAATTCACTAAAGAAAGGATGGACATGGAAAACGAAGAGAAAAGCATTGCCGAGCGGCTGGAGGCTGCAACCACACAGCTCGAGAGGACGCTGAGCTGGCTGGAAGAACGCCAGGGCGCTCTGTCGGGCGAGGTGGAGAAGATCTCGGCCACCGTGGAGCAGAGCCGGCGCGAGACCGAACTGGCCGAGAAGCTGGCCGCGGTGGAGCGCGAACTGGCCGAGGTGAAGGCCGCGGCCAATCCTGTAAACCCTCTGCGCCGGACCATGCCAGCGGCCACGGCGGAGATGCTGGCCAAGCACGGCATCGGCGAGGGGCCGGTGGATGTGCACGCCCTGGATGCGGCGTTGTCGGGCCTGAGCCTGGAACAGCGCATCGCGGTGAAGACGCAGCTGCTGCGGGCCGGCGCGGTTTCGTAAAGGCAGTTGTCAGTGGTCAGTGATCAGTGGTCAGTTTCCGGGGGCCATTGCCATGGCCGCTGATCGACATCAACTGATCACTGACCACTGATCACTGATCACTCAAGCAACGGCCCCATGGAGGGGGTGGAGAGAGCTATGAACGCAACCTTTGCAGACATTCACGCAGCGGCGGATTACATCGGGCCGGGCGCGGTTGAAGTGCCGCTGTACCAGACGGAGATCTTCGACATTTGCCGGCGCTCCAGTGCATTTGGACAGCGCATCAAGCAGGTTCCGGCGACGGGTCATCCCTCGCGGTTCTTCGAGGAGACGGCCATCCCGAATCCGGGCGCAGCCGGCTTTGTGAATCCGCGCAGCATCAATCCCACGGTGGTGAGCCCGACGCGCATCGAGTTGAGCGTGCCGCTGAAGGCGATTGTGGCGCAGATCAACTACAACCTCTTCGACATCGAACTGGGCGACCAGCAGAAGCAGTTCGCGTACCTACAGGCCAAGGACCTGGTGGATACCGTGAGCGGCGTAATGGTGGCGCACGACGTGGCCCTGTGGCAGGGCACGGACACCAGCCTGAGCGCGCCGACGACCACCCAGTATATGGGTTGCGCGGCGCAGATCGCGGCGGGCGGCAACTCGGTGACCGTGACCACCGCGATGAAGATCGTGGACACGATGAAGACTCAAATCGCGCAGATGGTTGCCAGCACCGGCTATCGCGTGCGGCCGACGGCCATCTACGCCAACCCGGTGTTGCTGGACCTGGTCGACCAGGAAATGAAGTCCGAGTACAACGTGGTGCTGAACACCACGCAGATCACGGCGGGCTTCACGGTGAAGATGCTGTCGACACAAGCCGGCGACATACCGCTGATTCCCGACTGGAGCCTGCCTTACACCGGCACACCCGGAACGGGCAACGCGGTGCTCCCGGCCTACATCGTGACCGAAGACCTGATCGAGTATCACTGGCTCGGCGATCCGGCTCCGCGCGTCTTCCAGCTCGGCCTGCCCAATTCGCTCACCTACCAGTACGTCGCGGTCAAGTTTGGCGCGCCGGTGGTGAAGGGCGCGAACTTCGCGCACATGCAGGTGATTGTCGAACGGTAGGAAAGACAGTGGTCAGTGATCAGTGGACAGTGATCAGTTGATTCGCGGCGTTCGCGGCTTCATAGCAGAGGGCGAACTTTTTCGCGAGCCCGCTCAATGTTCATCGATCACTGACCACTGACAACTGACCACTAATCACTGACAACGAATCACTGTTCCGGAGGAATACATGGCCTATCTCGAGCCAGCGGATTATCCGAATTATGGATTGCCGGCTGGGACCACTGCGGACTGGATTACGGCCGCCACGGCATTGATCAACAGCTACTGCCGGCGGCCGGACCTGAACGTGGTGCAGTACATCGAACGCCTGCGCGTGACGGCGGGAGCGCAAACGGTGCTCTTGAGTTATCTGCCGCTGACGCCGCTGGCTCCGGCCACTTCGCCGCTCGTAGGCATCGAGGGCCGCTATGCCCGTCCGCGGCGCGGAGAGATGCCGCAACAACCGCTGAGCGAGATTGCATTGGCGTTCGCACTGCCCGGGCAATGGACGGCGATCGATCCGTCGCTGGTGGATTTCGATCCGGCGAACGGCGAGCTGACGCTGCCCTGGAATGTGCTGGGACTGCCTTACAACGAGGTGCGGGTTACCTATACGGCCGGTCTCGCATCGATCGGCGACGACGTGAAATCGGCGTGCGCGCAGATTGTGCGCAACGCGCAGTCCACGCCGGCGCTGAACGCCAGCATGAGCAAGATCGACACCATGCAGGTGAAATATTTCTCAAGTTCGTTGATCGACGAGACGGTGCAGGAGTGGCTGAAGCCGTACGTTGCGAACAGGCTGGGGTGAAACCAGGTTTCAGGTGTCAGGGGTCAGGGATCAGGACGCAGGTGCGGCCAGATTGCTTTTGTCCGACACCTGACAGCTACACCTGGCCACTGGAAATGGGAGCAAGTTATGAGTGATACAGAGCCGCGCAACCCCCGGGGTGCGCCGCAGATGCTGGCCGACGCCTTGCTGCGCGGCGCCGCGGGCACGACGGCCCTGCTGCGCGTGACCGGCAGCAATACCGATACCGGCATGTCGGAGGTGGGCCTGGTGGCGACTACCTTTGCGGAGGTTCCGGTGAGTCCGGTTCTGATGCGAAAGCTGCGGCCCACCTGGCAGGAAGGCGGGGAGTCAAAGTGGGAGCTGCTGGTCTCTGCCACCAGCGT
The DNA here is from genome assembly GCA_963786565.1 of uncultured Acidobacteriota bacterium. Lineage (GTDB taxonomy): Bacteria > Acidobacteriota > Terriglobia > Terriglobales > Acidobacteriaceae > Telmatobacter. Next base: position 810,138 of record CAWAZR010000004.1, read on the forward strand.
CGCGCAGCAGGTGGACGCGCTGGATTTGGTCTCGGCGCAGGCCTTGTTTGCCATGACGCTGGCGGTGACGGTGGCCGGGCAGGACTACCTGATTGAATCTATCGCCTCCAACGAAGCCTTCGGGCAGGTGTATCTCTACCGGCTGCTGTTGCGCGAGGCGCGGCAGCAAGGCGTGTGACGACCGTGGACCGTGAGCCGTGGACCGTGCACCGGCACGGCCGCCGATGACCACGGTTCACGACTCACGGATCACGACACGGAGCAATCGATGCAAAACGCGAAAGACTCGTTCTACATGGCGCTGCGCGCGCGCCTGACGGCAATCAATCCGGAAAGGACCATCCTGCTGCGCGGCGCGGTGCGTCCGGGAATCCTGGTGGAAGAAGCGGAAGCGCCCTTCAGCCAGCTGCCCAGCGACGTGTTTGTGCTGCGCTGGACGGGCCTGGCCGCGGACCTCGATCTGGCTTCGACCATGGCGGCGGAACAATGCGAGATCACGTACCAGACCTGCGGCACGCAGGCCTTCGGCGGGCTGGATCGCGGGCGCGCCTTGAGCGCGATGGATGAGGAACTGATCGCGATGTTACAGCCCTTCTATACGCCCAAGCTCAACTACACTTCGACGCCCGCAGCGGCGATGCTGACGCAGGTGTTCTGGGACGAGCCGGTGTTCGGGCCGGCCGCGAGCAATCGCGACCGGCTGGGGCGCAGCGCAAGCGTGATGGTCTACAGCTACCAGGAGCAGGGGGAGTAAAGGCTTCGCCAGGCGTCAGGGGTCAGGGATCAGGGATCAGATTTCGGACTTGCTGATGACTGGGTCTCCTTACCCCTGATCCCTGAAACCTGATCCCTGATTCTTAGAGGTTGACGCAATGACAGCAACATGGTTTTCCGCTCCGGCGCCGGTGACGCGGCGGGTGCGCGCATACTTTGCGCCCGTGAACCGGGCGGCACAAGCGCCCGTGCTCTTCGATCCATCGCAACAAGGCGGATTCAGCCTCGCGGCTCCGCCGGCGCCGTGGATCGACCTGGGATGGATTCAGGATTTCGCGCGCACGCCGGCGAGCAAATCGACACTGTTGCTGACGGGCATTCCGGCCGCGGCGCTGGAACAAGTGCGCGAAAGCGTGCAGGCGCAGGTGAGCCTGCAATTTTTGAACTGGACCAAGCTGACCATGGCGCTCGCGACGGGCTCGCAGCACATGAACGTCCTGTCTGTGGCGAGCGACGCAACGCTGGCGGCGGATGGAGCGCAGGCAGCGCCGGCAGTGATCGCGCAGAGCGGCTCGACGAGTACATCGATCCTGCTGGCGTCGAGCGATGCCGCCAAATTTGCGCCGGGATCGATCGTCGCGGTGGACGTGGATTACACCGGGCAGACCGGTTACGTGGGCTGCCCGGTTGCGGGCGCCTATGTGCGCCAGGCTTTGACGGACGTGGATTACATCCGGCGCGTGACCTTCAACGTGGCGCTGGTGGCGCAGGTTGCGCCGACGGGGCTGACGCTTGCCGCACCTTTGCCCGGAGGCGCGCCGGCAGCGGGCGCTAAGTTGCAGGCGGTGACGGGTTTTGTGGATCGCGAGGGTGGCAGCTTTTACCAGGAGTGGTCGGCGCTGTTTTTGATGCAGGGCAGCCAGGGAGAAAGAATCTTCTTCCACTATCCGCGCTTGCAGACCGTGGGCGGCGCGGAAGAAGCTATCGTCCCGCTCAATGGGAAAGATCGGAATGGACAGTCGCGGGTGACGCTGAAGGGGCAGTTTCTGGCGCTACCGGTGACGGATCCGCTGGACGGCGAACGCGTGGTTTGCTACCGGAGTTTTCTGCCGGCGGCAAATGCGCTTGTGTAGGCACGTCAGCAAGTGAGCAGGCGAAGAAGTGAAGGGAGTGAAGAAGTGAATGAAGTGAATGTTGTGCTGCCGATGCTCCCCTCGTTTCACTCCTTCACTCATTTCACCGTTTCACTGTTTAACTTCTCGCCAGCCGCGGCCCACGGACCACGAACCACGATTCACGAACCACGAGAGACGCAATGAAGATCACGATTCATGGGTTGGATTACACGAGCGCGCTGGACGCGGCGCGTCCGTTGACCGTCGAGCGCAAGATCAACGAGCCCTCCATCTGCCAGTTGTGGCTCAGCCTCGCCGCCAATGGAAGTCTCGCATCGCCTTCGCGCTTTCAAACACTGGCAGTGACGGGCGATGACGGCACACCTTACTTCACGGGATACATTGCCGTGAGCCCGCTGCCGGAGTATGCGGGGATGGGCCTGGAAGGCCCGCGTTACCGCACAGCCATCCAGGCCGTGAGTGACGAGTTGCTGCTGGATCAGATGCTGATGCCGGCGAGCGTGGATGCATCCGGAGAAACCGCCGGCGCATTACTGGCGACGCTCGTGGCCCATAGCGGCTCGACGACGCTTTCGACACAAGGACTTTCATTGCAAGTTCCAGTGGGAAGCTTCACTCCCGACCCGGGCGCGAACTGGAGCAAGAGCGCGGGACAAGCCGCCAGCATGGCGCGCGCCGCGTATCGCGCTCTCAATGGCGCCATCACGCTCGCCTCCGTATCGAGCACGGTGCATCCCCTGAACGAAACCGACGGCAGTCTGAATCTTGCCAGCCTGGCTTTCACCGCCAGCGTGAAACGCGCACTGGCCAACGATGTAACGGTGTGCGGCGAGAACGAACCGGCGGCCTACGTGACGGAGTATTTTCTGGGCGATGGCGTGACCGCAGAATTTGATCTGGCAGAGGATCCGTTCTTCCCGCCGACATCGAAGTCCACAATCGTCAATGAGCTTTTCAATGATCCACAGATTAATCAGACGGTTTGGAACGCTGCCGGTGGAGGGTACATCACGCTGGGACCCAACGGCCTGACGATGAACGGCGGCAACGGAATTGACGGCGAAACCACGCTGGCGTGGCTCGATCCCATCGAAATGGGAGGGACGCTGCTGCTGGAACTGGTGGGAGTCACGCTTTCTCTGGGCAGCTGCGGCATCCTGGGCGGATTCTTCAACGGCTACCAGACCGCATCCGGATGCACCGCGGGAATCCAGGCCACCGCGCAACAAAGCACGGGAGCCGTGACGTTGCAGCCGATGGTCGAAGGCACGCCGGCGGGAACCACCTTTGCCGTGAATCCCGCCAACACCTACACACTGCGCATGCGCATTCACTGCCCGGAGAGCTACCGCGCGGGAGCGATGTATTACTCCTTCGGGGATAACGGCCCCATCGGCGCGGGCGGAGGATGGCTGATCGCGCCGGGCAACATCCAGATGGAAGTGCAGGAGTTCGTCAACGGCGTGGGCGCAACGCCGGTCACTCTCTACGACGGTGCAATCACTTATCTGCCCGCACCCTGCAATCTGGTTCCGGTCAGCAGCATTAATTTAATAGGCAACCTACGCGCTATTCATCTGACTAACCTGGGCTCGGGCTGGGTGGTGAGCACGCCGCCCGGCGGCGGACCCTACACGCGGCGCATCGGGACCACGGCGGAGGCAGCGGAGTGCCATGTCGAGCGCACCGGTAAGCTGGCCTTCTATCTCGGCTATACACCGGTCACGGGCGAGCAGATTGCGGTGAGTTACCACAGCATCGGCCGCGCCATAGGCCGCGCGGTAAACACTGCGAGCCAGGCGGCGCTGGCCGCAGCCGGATCGCCATCGGTGGCCGCGTGGATCGGCTCGGTGACCGCTCCGCCGGCGCGCACGTCGACAGATTGCCAATGCGCGGCGCAGGTGATGGCGCAGGCCGCGGCCAGCGTGAGCGCACTGTGGAGCGGCACCTACAAAGGAAACCGCGGCAGCTTTTCGAGCGATGTGTGGCCGGGCGATGCACTGCTTCTCAACGCGCCTTCCACAAATCTCAACGCCGAGGTGGTGGTGCGCACAGTGAGGGTGACCTACAGCGCGAGCCTGCCCGACCTCGTGGAATACGACATTGCATTCGCTAATGACTGGGCCAACGACCTGGCTATCAAAACCAGTTCCACGGTGCCGGCGAATGCATGGCTTCCGGCGCCGGTGAATCCCACGGTGCTGGCCAATCTGAACCACCTTACAGTGACAACGCTGAACGGCAGCACGGTGACAGTCAATACGGGTGTTACGCCGCCTGCCGGAGGCGGCTTCGAAGTTCGCCTGCGCGACGATGCGTTTATGTCCGGGCAGGATCCGACGCTGGCGCTGCGGGGCGCGCAGCCGAATCTGACGTTGTTGCGGGCTTCGGCAAGCGATCGGTTTTACATCCGGATGTACGATGGCTCCACGCCGCCCAACTATTCCGAGTTCTCAACGGCATTGTTCATCAATCTTCCGTTGAGCAGTTAAGAGTGAAGAGGTGTCAGGTTTCAGGTTTCAGGTTTCAGGTGTCAGGGGTCAGAGATCGACGGCGGGCCACGGTCCTGCTGATCCCTGAAACCTGACACCTGAAACCTCCACGGAGTGCCCATGCGCATGATGAATGAATTCGAAGCCCAGGTGATCAGCGATCTGAGTGTGCTCAAGTCGCAGATGTCCGGCCTGATGGGTGACGGCAACGGCGGGCGCCTGGCCGAGCTGGAACACCGCATGGACCGCCATGAGCAGAACTGGCAGCGCGCCAAAGGCTTTCTTGCTGCGGTCAGCGTCTTATTCGCCGTGGTTGAAGTTGCCGTCGAAGCTTGGCACCGGCACTAAATGCGCTGACGCGAAGGGAATCTTCGTATAATCTCCCCATGAGCGAACAACAGCTGGTGGGCGTGGTGATGGGCAGCAAGAGCGACTACGAGACGCTCTCGGCTGCCGTGGAAATCCTGCGCGTGCTGGAGATCGCCCACGAAACGCGCGTTGTGAGCGCGCACCGCACCCCCGATTGGCTTTTCAAATACGCGGAGACGGCACGCGGTCGCGGCCTGCGTGTGATTATCGCCGGAGCCGGCGGCGCGGCGCATTTGCCTGGCATGCTGGCGGCGAAAACCCTGGTCCCGGTGTTGGGTGTCCCGGTGGCTACGACGCAGTTGAATGGCCTCGACTCATTGCTCTCTATTGTTCAGATGCCCAAGGGCGTTCCCGTAGGGACACTGGCGATTGGCAAGGCGGGCGCGGCCAACGCCGCGCTGCTGGCCGCGGAGATTCTGGCCGCGACTGACGCCGCGCTGTACGAGCGACTGGCCGCGTGGCGTGCCGCGCGCACTCAGGAAGTGCTCGACCAGACCTTGGGCGAGGAACCGCCTCGGTGACCGGACCATCCGATCCAAAATCCGAAAAAATTGTGAAGCCAGGCAGCAAGATTGCCATTCTCGGCGGCGGCCAATTGGGGCGCATGACGGCAATGGCCGCGCGCACCATGGGCTATCGCGTGCGCGTGATGGATCCAGAAGCCGCGTGCCCCGCGAGCTTCGTTGCTGATGAAACTATTGTGGGCCGCTGGGGTGACGTGGACGCCGCGCGACGGCTGGCCACGGGCGCCGACGTGGTGACGCTTGAGATCGAACAAATTGGCGTCGATGCACTGCGCGTCGTGGAGAGTCTCGCCCCGTTGCGTCCCGGCGTGGAGCCGCTCCGCATCATTCAGGACAAGACGCTGCAAAAGCCGTGGCTCGCCGAGAATGGCTTTCCCGTGGGGCCGTTTCGCGTTGTGCGCAGCGAAGCGGAATTGCGCGAAGCCGTGGCTGCGCTGGGCGGAGACGTGTTTGTAAAGACCGGACGCGGCGGCTATGACGGGCGAGGCCAGGCACGCACTTCGTGCGGTACTGGTCTTGGAGAAGTGTGGCGGGAATTCGGCGAACGCCCGGCGATCGTCGAAAAAGCCCTCGATCTCGAATGCGAGATCAGCGTGATGGCCGCGCGAAATCCCTCCGGCGAAGTGCGCGCCTTTCCCGCCGCGCGCAATCACCACGAAAATCAGATTCTGGCGTGGAGCGTGCTGCCGGCCGGGGTGGGGCCGGACTTGGAAGCGCGCGCCGAAGCCCTGGCCGCGGATCTGGTGGCGAAGCTCGGCATGGTGGGCCTGCTTTGCGCGGAGATTTTTGTCACGCGCGCAGGTGAGCTTTTCGTCAACGAACTCGCGCCGCGGCCGCACAACAGCTATCACCAGAGCGAGCGCGGCTGCGCAACCAGCCAGTTCGAGCAGTTGGTGCGCGCAGTATGCAATTTGCCATTAGGCTCGACAGAACTGATCAGTCCGTGTGCGATTGCCAATCTTCTCGGCGATTTATGGCTGGACAAGGAGCCTGATTTCGCTGCCGCACTCGAAGTGCCCGGAGTGCGGCTGCATCTATATGAGAAGCACACGCCGCGCGCGGGGCGGAAGATGGGGCATCTTTCGAGCGTGGGCGCGACCGCCGAGGAAGCGCTGGAGCGGGCGCTAGAAGCGAAGCGGCGCTTGATGGCTATTGAACCTTGATGAAGTCGATTTTTCCTTCGACAGGTAAAGAGTACGACGGATGTTTGGGGCTTACTATCACCGGGAATTCAGATCCGCCAGGATAGCGTCTCAGATAGGCTTCGGCGTAGTTGCGGAACATAAATGGTTGCTTGTAAGTTCCTTCGAAGCGCTTCTCCGCGTTGCGATATTTGTAGTGAATAACGACAAGGTCGCATCCCGAAAGGGCTTGATCGAGCTTTGAGGAAACGACAATCGCGTCAATTGCGGGCCAATCACTGGTGCCGATTCTTCGCGCAAATTTTATAGCCACGCGAAAGAAAAATTCGATGAACCTAAATAGACCCGTTCCCCACATGGGAAAAAGATAGCACGGCCGCCGAAACTAAGACAGCGCCTGTTCGGCCTTCTCCCAGCGCTTGGGCCGGCGATTCTGTTGCAGAATCTTTTTCCGCAGGCGCAAGCTCTTGGGCGTGACCTCGACAAACTCATCGTCGGCGATGAATTCAATAGCCTGTTCAAGATTCAGCGTCTTGTACGGCACCAGGCGAATCGCGTCATCGGCGCTGGAGGCGCGCATGTTGGTGAGCTTCTTTTCGCGGACGACGTTGACGTCGAGATCGTTATCGCGATTGTGTTCGCCCACGATCATGCCTTCGTACACTTCGACGCCCGCGCCGAGAAACAAAATTCCGCGCTCCTGCAATCCATTTAATGCGTAGGTCGTCGTCGGTCCCAGGCGGTCCGCGATGAGCGCGCCCGTGGGCCGCTGCGGAATCTCGCCCTGGTAGGGAATGTAGCCGTCGAAGAGCGCATTCATCACAATCGTCCCGCGCGTCTCGGTGAGCATCTCGCTTCTCAAACCAATGAGCCCGCGGCTGGGCACGCGAAATTCCAGACGTACGCGGCCCGAGCCATGATTGTGCATCTTGTTCATCTCGCCCTTGCGAGGGCCGAGCTTTTCAATCACCGTGCCTGTGAACTGCTCCGGCACGTCGATGGTGAGGTGCTCGACCGGCTCCATGCGCACGCCATCGACCATCTTGGTGACGATCTCCGGACGCCCGGCCATCAACTCGAAGCCTTCGCGGCGCATCATTTCGATCAGGATCGCGAGTTGCAATTCGCCGCGGCCCAGGACTTTGAATGTGTCGGGCGAGCCGGTCTCCTCCACCCGAATTGACACGTTGGTGAGCAACTCTTTTTCCAGGCGCTCGCGCAGATTGCGGCTGGTGACATACTGGCCTTCGCGGCCCGCAAACGGCGAATTGTTCACGCTGAACTGAATCGCGATAGTGGGTTCGTCGATGACAATGAGCGGCAGCGGCGCGGGATTCTCAACGCTGGTGATGGTTTCGCCGATGGTGATGCCCTCGATGCCGGCCACGGCCACGATGTCGCCCACAGTAGTTTCCGTGGTCTCAATGCGCTTGAGGCCGCTGAAGGTGAACAGCTTGGTGATCTTCGTTTTGTAGAGCGAGCCGTCGCGGCGCGAGATGTTGACCTCGTCGCCCACGCGCAGCGTGCCCTGGAATACGCGGCAGATGGCGATGCGCCCGAAGTAATCGGAGTAATCGAGGTTCGTAACCAGAATCTGTAGCGTGCCCTCGGGATCGCCGGTAGCTTCAGGAATGGTTTCGACGATGGCCCGGAAGAGCGGCTGCAAATCGGTGCCGGGAATCTTGGGATCGGTGGTTGCCGTGCCTGCCTTGGCCACCGCGTAGAGCACGGGAAAATCAAGCTGCGATTCTTCGGCGTCGAGGTCGATGAAGAGATCGTAGATCTCGTCCAGAACTTCCTGCGGCCGCGCGTCGGGACGGTCGATCTTGTTGATGACGACGATGGGAAGCAGCTTGGCCTCAAGCGCCTTCGAAAGCACGTAGCGCGTTTGCGGCAGCGGGCCTTCGGCCGCGTCCACCAGTAGCATCACGCCGTCGACCATCTTGAGCGCGCGTTCCACCTCGCCGCCAAAATCGGCGTGGCCCGGTGTGTCCACGATATTGATCTTGCCGCCGCCGAAGTTGATGGCGGTGTTCTTGGCCAGGATCGTGATGCCGCGTTCGCGTTCCAACTCGTTTGAATCCATCACGCGCTCGGCAACTTGCTCGTTGGCGCGGAAGGTTCCCGCCTGGCGTAGCATGGCGTCGACAAGGGTGGTCTTCCCATGATCTACATGGGCGATGATGGCGATATTGCGTATCGTCTGGCTCAAAACTTCAATATTTCCTTCTGTCGGGTATGGCCGCGCGGGCCCTCGGGTTGGTGAGGGGAGTAAAACGCCATGCGCCGCACAGCGCGGCTGTCCTTATTCTATCAGTCGCGGACTGAGGGCGGATTCACGCGCCAGCAACAGGCATATTCCACGCCCACCGCGCGAGGGATTACACTTCTGGAGCACATGAAAACCGCTGCTCACGACCGCCTGAAATCTTTCCTCTGCCACCGGCTTGCCCGGCAGGTGTGCGCCTTCACCGCTTTCGCCGCCCTTGCAGTCTGCTTCCTGCTCGCACCGCAATGGATGCACGCACAGGCTGCGTCTTCCGCGGGCCAGTTCCGCATCTACTCCATCGATGTCGAGGGCGGCCAATCGACGCTTTTGGTGGCGCCCTCCGGCGAATCATTGCTGGTTGACACCGGTTGGCCCGGTAACAACGGCCGCGACGCCGAGCGCATTCTTGCTGCCATGCGCGATGCTGGTATCAAACGCATCGACCATGTTCTGATCACGCATTTTCACGACGATCACGTGGGCGGCGTACCCGAGCTGGTGGCGCGTGTCGAAGTGGGCGAGTTTCTGGACCACGGAGAGAACCGCGAAGAAGCAGCCGACACGCGCAACAATTATGCAATCTACCTGAAGGCCATCGCGGGGCATAATCGACGCATCGTGCATCCCGGCGACACCATCCCCATCGACGGGCTGAGCGTCGTGGTGCTCACTGCCGACGGCGAGCATATTGCCGCGGTTCCCGGCATCAAGCCAGTGCCGAATTCTTACTGCGCCAGCGAGCACGCGTGGCCCGACGACCCCACGGAGAACTCGCGGTCCGCGGGAATTCTGGTCACCTTCGGCAAGTTCAAGTTTCTCGATCTCGGCGACCTCACCGGCAAAAAGGAAGTGGCGCTTGTCTGTCCGAACAATCCAATCGGAACGGTGGACCTCTTTCTGGTTTCGCATCACGGCATGGATTGGTCGAACTCGCGCGCCCTGGTCGATGCCATTCATCCGCGCGCGGCCATCATGAACAACGGTGCGCACAAGGCCGGCAAGCCGGCGGCGTGGCAAATCGTGCACGACAGCCCGGGGCTCATCGATCTGTGGCAACTGCATACGGCCGAGGACGCCGACGCCGCGCACAACAGTCCCGAGGCGCTGATCGCCAATCCCAAGGGCGACGGGGACGGGCACGCGCTGAAAGTGGTCGCATTGCCTGATGGAAGTTTCTCGGTGACCAACACGCGCACGGGAATCACGAAGCAGTATCCGCGCGATTAACGCAACATTCCATATCTTCGGAGGAATTGTCATATGTCTTCATCTCGCCGGGATTTTCTTGCCAGTCTGGCGGGCGCGGGTGCGTTGGCAACGCTGCCCCGCCCGATGCAGGCCGCTGCGGGCAGTTGCCCATTTCGCCTTTCGGTGATTAACGATGAGATTTCCGCGGACTTCGATCACGCGTGCTCCGTTGCCGCCAACGACTTCGGCCTGCAATGGATCGAGCTTCGCAGCATGTGGAATAAAAACGTAACTGACCTGAATGCCGATGAGGTCGATCGCGCGCGCCAGATCCTGGAGAAGTACAAGCTGCGCGTTACCGACATTGCCAGCCCGCTGTTCAAGGTCCATTGGCCGGGAGCGCCCATGTCAAAGGAGGGGCCGCGCCGCGATCAGTTCCACGCTGACTTCGATTACAAGCAGCAAGACGCGGTGCTCCAGCGCTGCATCGATCTTTGCAAGGCGTTCCAAACCGATCGCATTCGCTGTTTCGACTTCTGGCGGCTCGACGATCCCAAGCCGTATCGCGCGGCCATCAACGACAAGCTGCGCGCGGCGGCGAAGACCTGCGCGGAACACAACCTGATCCTGCTGCTCGAAAACGAAATGGCCTGCAACACCGGCAGCGGCAAGGAGGGAGCGGAAACCCTGGCCGCAATTCGCGAGCCCAACTTCATGCTCAATTGGGATCCGGGCAACTCCGCGACTTTCCCTGACGACACGCCCTACCCCGACGACTACAAACTGCTGCCCAAACATCGCATCGGCCATTGCCATTGCAAGGACACGATTCGCAAGCCGGACGGCAAAGCTGAGTGGGCGCCCGTGGGCGGAGGCATCATCGACTGGGTCGGCCAGTTCCGCGCCTTCAAGCACGATGGCTACCACTACGCCGTGAGCCTGGAGACGCACTGGCACGGCGGCAAGCCCGAGCCCGGAAGCAGCATGAGCGTCGGCGAGGCGTCAAGCCGCATCAGCATGAAGGGATTGAAAGAGGCTCTAGCCAAAGCTGGAATTACTTGCTGAGGAGTTTTTCTACTCGCGCCAGCGGCCGCAAGCATTCAACCGGCGTTCACAATTGCGAGCGCAACCAGGCCGCTAGGATAGGCATGGACTACCGCCAGAGGGGCACACATCGGGTGCACCCTGGCGGATTCCAATGCCTATGACGCGGAGAAATTTACGCGAGACAAGCGCGTTACTTGAGATAAGCGCGCACCAAGTCGATCAGATCCTCGGCCAGGTCGGGGGCAATCTGCTCCTTGGCTCCGTCCACCAGGTGGAATCGGATGTGCGTTTCCAGCACCTCGGCCATCAGGCTGTTCACGCCTCCGCGGACCGCTGCCAGCAGCATCAACTGATCGCCGCAGTCCTCGGTGCTCGAGAGCGTGCGCTCCACCGCGTCCAGTTGTCCGCGCAGTTTTCTTACGCGTTGCAGCAGTTTTGCTTTTTCCCGATCCTGATGTGTCATCATTCGACCTCTTGGCTTGACAATACCCACCGGGGGTATGGTATCAACCCAGTTGGGGTATAGTTGCGTCCCCACCATTCTATGCCCATCCGCAGCGCCAATTCGTGGCTCCTCTCGCTCTCCTTTCTGGCAGGAATCTCTCTGTTCACGGCGACGGTCGGTTCCGCGCAGGTTCCCGGCGAGTTGCCGTTTGCACCCGAGCCGCAGCGTGCAGTAATGAGCGACGGAGGGGAGCAGGCGCGGCATTTTTTCGTTGCGCCAATGGGCGGTTCCGTACCCTTTCAATGGGCAGCGAGCGGGATCGACGGGGCCATGGACGGTGGCGCCGAGGGCGCGGGGCCGACGGCGCCACCTGCAGTTGAAACGCTCACCATGTTTCCGCACTCAGCCACGGCTCCCTACTGGGTCTCCGGCCAGGCCAACAGCATATTGCAGATGCACGGGCATTTTCATTCGCCCTACCAGGGCGCGAACAGCTTGATTAACGATGACGAGGCAAAAGCCTCTGAGGTGTCGACGCTCTATCTCGGTTATCAGTTGCGCCCCAACACGCGCTACAACACGGATCTGATCGTCGATTTTGAGAATGCGGGCGGGCGCGGCATCTCCCAGGCGCTGGGACTGGCGGGCGAGACAAACCTCGACGTAGTGCGCAACCCCACCTTGAGCATTTCGCCCTATCTATCGCACGGCGAGATTCACCAGATCATCGGCCTGACGGACGCAATGACGGATCAGGACCGCGGGCCATTCGCTCTGGCGTCCAAAGTTCCCGTGCGCCGTTTAGAGATTCGCATCGGCAAGATGAGCCTGCCCGACACCTTCGATGTGAACTCCGTCGGGTCCGACAGCCACTTGCAGTTCACCAACTGGACCATCGACAACAACGGTGCATGGGACTACGCCGCCGACACACGCGGCTACACCGTAGGCGGAGTTCTGGAGTACGACGACCGCATCTGGTCAGCGCGTTACGCCATCGCCGCCATGCCAACGGTTGCCAACGGAATTACCCTCGACTGGGCTTTCAGCCGCGCCAACGGGCAGAACTGGGAGTTCGAATTGCGCAAGGGTCTCTTCGCGCCTTTGCTGAATTCCAAGCGCGAAGGCGCAGTGCGCGTGTTGAGCTTTGTAAATCATGCGCACATGGGCGATTACCGCGAGTCTGTGCAGCAGTATCTCGCCGGCAAGATCGCTACGCCCGACATCACGCAGACCGAACGCAACGGCCAAGTGAAATACGGCTTCGGCCTGAACACCGAGCAGGAAGTCACCGACAGCCTGCGCCTGTTTGCGCGCTTCGGATGGAACGAGGATCAGCACGAATCCTTCGCTTACACCGAAGTCGGGCAGACGATTCTCTTTGGCGGAGATTACGGCGGCCACGACTGGCACAGGTCGAACGACAAGATCGGCATTGCGTTTGTCTCAAACGCCATCAAGCGCGACCACCAGAATTACCTGCACTATGGCGGACTCGGTTTTCTGTTGGGCGACGGAAACCTGACGTATGGGCGCGAGAACATTCTCGAGTGGTACTACAACGCCCATCTTTGGCGCGGACTCTACTGGATGTGCGGCGGGTCGCAGATTGAAAATCCCGGCTACAATCGCGATCGCGGTCCATTGTACGTGTCGACCATCCGCGCGCACATCGATTTTTGAAAAGGGCAGGGAACGAGCGACCGAGGGACCAAGGGAACGAGAAGGCGAAAGGCTTACTTACCTGCTGGCTGTTGCCCCTGCGGCGACGCGGGCAAGTTGACGATCACCTCGCCGGGCTTGGCATAGTGCAGTTTTTCCCGCGCCTGGCGTTCAATTTCCTCGGGATCCGATTGCAGGCGCTGGACCTGCTGGCGCATCTGCTCGTTTTCCTGTTGCAGGTCCTTGATTTCCTGCTGTAGAGCGCGGTCTTCAGCGCGTTTCTGCTGCCACACGGAAACGCCGTGCTTGCCATAGATCACATGCCACGTCACCAGCAGCGCGAGCACCACGGCCACGCCGGTTCCCGCCGGCCGCCACAGCCGTTGTGTCCAGATCAGGGTACGTTCGCGCAGCGGCGCCGCCTTGGTGTCTGCCTTGGGCGTTGCTGTTTGCGCATTTTCTTGTTGCGGTGTTTCTTCCGGCATCGAACTCAATCCTCTATCAGCCGAGAACAAATTTTTCGGCCGCTGTGCGCAGGGCTTCCATCTGGTTCTCGTCGCGCGCCTCGGTGTACGCCCTGACCACCGGCTCTGTTCCCGAAAGCCGGTAGCACACCCACGAGCCATCATCCAAAATCAGCTTCAGCCCGTCGGTCCTGACTACGCTCACGACTTTGCGCCCGCCCAGCTCGCTGGGATCGGCCTTCAACTTCTCAGTGAACGCGGCTTTCTGCTCCGCGGTCAAGTGGAAGTTCTCTCTGGTCGGGTAAAAGGAACCAACCTTGGCAAATAGAGCCTTGAGTTGCGCGCCCAGGCTCGTGCCGCGCGTGGCCACCATCTCCGCAACCAGCAGCCCGGCAATGATGCCATCCTTCTCTGGCACGTGGCCGCGAATGGTGAGCCCTGCTGATTCTTCGCCGCCGATGGCGATTTTGTCGGCGATGATCAGCTCGCCGATGTACTTGAAGCCCACCGGCGTTTCAAAGAGCGGCACCTTGTAATAATCGGCCAGCGCGTTGATGAGATTGGTGGTGGCAACGCTCTTGGCCACGCCGTTCTTCCAGCCGCGCGTCTCCACCAGGTAGTCGAAGAGCAACGCGATGATGTAGTTGGGCTGGATAAAGGTTCCGTCGCCATCCACGATGCCGAAACGGTCGGCGTCGCCGTCCACGGCGATCACCAGCGATGCGCCGATCTCTTTCATCTTTCGCTTGGCATCGCCGAGCAAATGGTCGTCGGGCTCCGGCGCGTGCCCGCCGAAAAGCACGTCGCGGTAGTCATGCACGGTCCCGACGGTCACGCCCGCTTCGCGCAGAAGGTGACAGCTATAACCGCGCCCCGCTCCCCAGAACGGATCGAACACCACTTTGATGCCCGACTTGGCGATGGCCTTCAGATCGACCAGCTCGGCTAGCCGCTTCAGGAACGAAGGCTTCACGTCGACGGTTTCAAATTTGTCGGCAAAGGGGCTGGGAATGCCGCCCCCGCCCCCTTTGAAAAGATTTTCTGCCGCCGCTTCAATCTGCTTGGTCGCTTCAGGCAGCGCCGGCGCGCCGTCGGGCGTGGAGTACTTGATGCCGTTGTACTCCGGCGGATTGTGCGAGGCGGTGAAGTTGATGGAGCCGCAGGTCTTGAGCGTGCGCACGGCATACGCGATGGCCGGCGTAGGCGCGGCCTCGGGAATCACAATCGGCGTCACTCCTGCCGCGGCCAGAACCCGCGCCGCTTCCGCCACAAAACTCTCGCCAAGGAAGCGCGAATCGCGGCCGACCAGCACCCGGTGTGGCGCAGGCATGGTTTTTACGTACTCGGCAATGCCGCCGACCGCCAGGCGGATATTGGCCACCGTAAATTCGTCTGCAACAATCGCCCGCCAGCCCGAAGTGCCAAATTTGATCGCCGTGCTCATGCTCTTCTCCACGCGCGGCAGGTTCGCGTGCCGCAAGGACCATACTGCAACACTCGGCCCCGGTCGGCCAAGCGCGCTAATCCCGCCGCGCCCGCATGGGCGGGAAATGGGTGCGCGAAACCGCGGCATTCCTGTTCCCGGAAAGGCTCGTATAATTCTCGCGTACTTCCGTCTAAGTAACAGGGGGCCCCTTTTGTCTACTCATACCGCACTTCGTTCCTTGTATTTGTCTGTCCTTGTTGTTGGCCTTGTTTTCACCAACGGCCTCTTTGCCCACGGTCAAACGCCGCAAGTTCCGCCGGCTCAAGCTCCGCCGCCCACGGTAGGGATTGCGCCCGGACAGACTCCGACACCCCAACCTGTGGAAGCACCCACGATCAGGGTCACCGCACGCGAGGTTCTGCTTGACGTGCTGGTGGTCGACAAGAGCGGGCAGCCGGTGACC
>CAWAZR010000005.1:0-22451 GCA_963786565.1 uncultured Acidobacteriota bacterium
TTGAAGGAACCAATGTCGAAGAAGGACGGAAGATTTTGAAAGAGTCGGGCTTGAATTTTCAAGTAGGGGAAACAATGAAGGACGCAGCGGAATTGGCCGTGGCTGCGGCGAGGGCATAGCGATGGCTGTTCTGGTAGATAAAAGCACGCGTCTGATTGTTCAAGGAATCACCGGCAAGGAAGGTACCTTCCACGCCATGGCTTGCGCGGAGTACGGCACCAAGGTGGTCGGCGGCGTGACGCCCGGCAAGGGTGGGACAACGCACGAGGGCTGGCCCGTATTCAACACCGTGGCCGACGCCGTGGCCAAGACGGGCGCCAACGCGACCATGATCTTTGTGCCGCCGCCATTTGCCGCTGACGCCATTCTCGAGGCAGAGGATGCGGGGATGCCGCTGATCGTCTGCATTACGGAAGGCATTCCGACGCTCGACATGGTGAAGGTGTGGGCCAAGCTGAAGAACTCGCAGTCGCGGCTGGTGGGACCGAATTGCCCGGGCGTGATTTCGCCGGGGAAGGCGAAGATCGGCATTATGCCGGGCCGCATTCACAAGGAAGGTTCGATAGGGATAGTGTCTCGTTCTGGGACACTCACCTACGAGGCAGTGCACCAACTCACGCAGCGCGGCATCGGTCAGTCGACCGCGATCGGCATTGGCGGCGATCCCATTATCGGAACCACGCACATCGATGCCTTGCGGTTGCTGAATGACGATCCCGAGACGGAAGCCATCATCATGATCGGCGAAATTGGCGGTTCGGCCGAGGAAGCCGCTGCGGAGTTTGTGAAAGAGCATGTGAAGAAGCCGGTGGTGGGTTTTATCGCCGGGCAAACGGCGCCTCCGGGACGCCGCATGGGCCATGCTGGCGCCATCATCAGCGGAGGCCAGGGAACGGCCGCCGACAAGATGAAGGCCATGGAAGCGGCGGGCATCCACGTGGTGGTGTCGCCCGCCGAGATGGGTGCAACACTGGCCAGGGTGATCGGCAAAGCGTGACGGCCGGCTTCTTTCACTTCCCGATCAGCACAAACGCACCCCAGTAAAACGGCAGATCCTTGCCGTACCGCTTCTTCACCGTCTCGCGCTCTTCCAGTTGCGCCTGCCGCAGAGCTTCCGGCTTCTCCATTCCTCCCAGCCACTTTTGGTAGAAGAGCGACATCAGTTCCTGCGTCTCCTTGTCGGGTATGGACCACATGCTCATCATCACGGCTTCGGCGCCGGCCTCCTGCAGCCCGCGTCGCAACCCGAAGACGCCGTCACTGTTCAGTTGCTTGCCCAATCCCGTCTCGCACGCGCTCAGCACCACCAGCTCGGTCCCTTCCAGGTTCAACTGGCTCGCCTCGTAAGCCGTCAGCAC
Source organism: uncultured Acidobacteriota bacterium (assembly GCA_963786565.1). Classification (GTDB taxonomy): domain Bacteria; phylum Acidobacteriota; class Terriglobia; order Terriglobales; family Acidobacteriaceae; genus Telmatobacter. The sequence goes on from CAWAZR010000005.1 coordinate 1,359, forward strand.
TCCGTCGTCCACTCCGTCTTCCGGCGCCGCACCCTGCCGCACGCGATCTGCCCCGGCAAAAAGCAATCCCGAGCGCAGCATGGGATCCTCATTCACATTGGCTTTCTCTCCGCGCGCCTCCGCAGTCTCCGTCAGTTCCTCATCCGACAGAAAGAAGCCGTGTGTGGCAATATGCACCACGCGCGGCGCATGCGCCAGAGTCAGGGTGTCCTTCACCGCAAGTTCTGCCGTATATTCCGTCGTCTGCCAGCCTGCGGCCTTCAGCAGTTTGTCCACCGTGTCCACTTCCACTTGAGTGCCGGGCAGCGGAGGGAGATCGCCGCCCTTCAAATCTCCGCCCCGCGATGCAAATTGCGCCGCTCCCGCATTGGAGGCCTGCACCACGGTGGCGGGCCCCGTCTGTTGCGCGCCTGTTCCTGTGGCGCCGGAGCGCAACTGGGCAATCACGGTTTTCTGTTGCGCGGCAGTCAAATCAAACGTGGGATTGCCCACCACGAGTGCGCTCCTGCTTTGCGTAACGTGCGTCGCAGCCAGCAGATCCTTCGTGCTGTTCAATGTCCGCAGTTGGACTTTCTCCATCAGCAGTTTTCCATCGCTGTCAGCCATCAACCCCATCGGAATCGTATTCAGCACGCCGTCCGGCGCGACGTACACGCGCTTCGCCGCACCCAGCGCTGGCTCCAGCGGTTTCCAGAACGCCGCATACGCCGCGCTCGTACCCCCCGCACCTTCCTGCTTTACCGGCGTGCCCGGTGCTTCCGCCTCGGCAATTCCGCGCATCTGTCCGACACTGTCGCGATAGGCCAGCATCGGTGCGGCTTCCAGTTCCTTCGCAGTACCTAGATTGACGAAGATCGGCTGCTTACAATCCGGCGTGACCACCAGCGCGACATAAAGAAAGTCTCCCGTCAGGCCAAACCCGTCGTACTTTGGGAACTTCGCGATCTCGACCGCCGCTTCTCCCGGTTTGAGCGCCTTCTGCACATCGCGCCATGTCGCCGCGTTCTGCGCTTTCTGCTGGCTCAGCGCCGCCGAGCGCTTCATCAACGTCTGCTCCAGAGTGTTGGCCTCGGTTGCCACCTGGTCGAGCTGCGCCCGAAAGTTCGCAGGATCTCCGACCTTCGACTCCACCAGCGCCGCTACTTGCGCCCTGTCGCTCGCCAGCTTGTCCAGCATCGCCAGAGCCTGCGGATCGCCGCTCGCCTCAACTGCAGCGCGCATCGAAGCCGCGCTCGCGGCGATCAGCCCCTTTTCTTCAAGCAGCGCGTCATACATCTGCCCGGTGAGTTCCGGCATTTGCTCGTGATACTTCGTCACAAAACTGAAGAAGATGGGAAACGCCAATTGCTGCGTCGAAAAGTAAAGAATCCGGTCCCGCTCGCTCATGGTCGCGGCATTGGCGCGGAATTCTTCTTCCAGTTCGCCCAGCTCGGTCTGGAAGTACGGCGCAGCCTGTGCCGGCTTGTCCCACGCAAAATAAAGGGCCGCCATGTCCTCGACATCTGTGTGCAGAGCAGGGTCGTTCGCCTTCAAGTGTGCCTTGTCGATCTTCAGCTGTTGCTGGTACATCGGCTCGGCCTCGGCAAATCGATGCTCGTTCTTGTAAATTCTCCCCAGCCCTTCGAGCGCAGGCGTCAAGGCCGTGCTGCCCGTCCCATCCGCTTTCTCAAAGATTGCCAGCGCCCTCTTGTGCAGTGACTCTGCGTTATCGTGATTGCCCATGTCCTCGGCGATCGATCCCAGCCGGTCAAGGCACTTTGCCAACTCCGGGCTCTCGGCTCCCTCCGCATGCGCATAAATCTGCCCCGCCGTGTTGAACATCTTTGCCGCTCCGTCCAGCTTCCCTTCGATCAGCATCAGTTCTCCGGCGTCGGAGAACGCGTCCCCCACATCCTTATTCGAGTCCCCGAGCACCTTCACATACAGCGGAACGGCGTTCAAAAACAATTGCTCCGCCTGGCTCGTCTGTCCGTGCGATGCATAGAGATTCGCCAGGCTGATCATGGTTGCCAAGGTCTGCAGATTCTGCGCTCCGAGGCTCTTCAGATCGATTGCGAGCGCCTGGCGAAACGCCCGCTCGGAATCACTGTAGCGAAACTCCCGTTCGTAAAGCCTGCCCAGGCTCGTCAGCACAGCCGCCACATCGGGATGATTCGGACCGAGCGCTTTGGCGCGGTTGGTCAGCGCCTGCAGCATCAACGACTCCGCCTGCGGATACTTGCCCTCATCGCGAAGCAGCGCGCCCATGTCCTCCTCGATTAACGCGATCGTCGATTGTTCAGGAGAAGTGGACTTCTGTTCGCTGGCATATGCCTTCGCGTAAGTCTGCTCCGCATCGGTAAACTTCCCTTCGTTGGTATACGCCTGGGCCAGATGGTCAAGAGACAAACCGATCAGCGGATGCTGCGGCCCGAGCGCCTTCAGGTTCGCCGCCAGCGCCTGGCTGAATGCCTGCTCCGCGTCAGCGAACTTATTGATCAGGTCGTACAGGGTTCCCAATCCGCCCAACGCTGTTGCTTCGCCGGCAGCATCTCCCAGCTTGTCCTCTACCGCAACCGCTTTCTTGTAGAGCGTTTCGGATTCGGCGTATTTGCTCTCCTGCAGATAGATCAGGGCCAGGTTGTTTGCGTCCGTCGCCACGCTATCGTTGTTCTCACCCAGCACCTTCTCATGGATCGCCAGCGCCTGTTGCATCGCCTTCTCCGCCGCTGGATATTTTGCTTCCTGCCGGCACAGCTCTCCCAGGTTCGACAAATCCGTCGCCGTATCCTTGCCCTCCGCGCCTTCGACCTTCGTGTCGATCGCGAGCGCCAGATTCAAGTGTGTCTCCGCATCGCCAAACTTTTCCAGATCCATTTCCAGAATCCCGAGAAAACCCGACGACAGCGCAACGTGGTGGTCATTGGGTCCCCAGGTTGCCTGCGCCGCCTGCAACGCTTGCTGTTCGATGGGAAGTGCGGCGGCATAGTTGCCCTGCTCGTTCAACCTCTCTGCCTGCTCGCTCAGGTCATACCAGCGCTGGGGCTGGGCATGCGCCTGCGACCTCCCCGCCAGCAGCACGCACAGGACAAGTAGAATTCGCCAGCAAGCAATCAATGAATGGTTCTTCATTCGGGAAGCCTCCCAGTGAATGCGATCCGCACCAAAGGCGGACCTTCGCCGGATGGGCCGCGGGAAATTTGCAAATCTACCTCAAGAAAACGGGGGAAGCGAAACCTGAAAAAGCCGATTTCGTGTTTCATCCATCAGATGGATGTCTCACGCCGTCGAGATTGCTCTCAAAGCGGCATCCATACCGGCGTTGGCACGATCATACGATCATTTCAGTGAGCTTGAAAATGGAAATGAGGGTGAAATCACTCGCCGACTCCTTCCGCGCGGAGAGAAATGCCGCAATTCAAGCGGTGTCGCACCGCGGACGCAGGAGGAATCCGAGCAGATGTCCTGATTTGAAACACATTCCAGTAACCTGCCAGGGATTACTACTGGCCTTGATTCCTTCGTCGAACTTTTCTCCACAACGCAAGAAGTGGAGAGATAATCGAAATACCAATTGTGTCATCGGGCATTCGGGTGGTTGTATTCGTCGCTGAACAAGCGGCTACGAACTCATTCATTGCAGGCTTTATCTGCTTGCTTAAGTAAACGACCGCGTAGAAGCTAAAGACCAGCCACTGAAGCCCGAGCATTGCGGCGATTTTCCCTGTGGGAATGTGACTCCGCAAAAGTAGAACGGGCCTCCCCCCGCTCAAACCGTTCCTCGACCGCGAAACCGCTCATCTCCATTGGAAAATCATCTTTGTTGTTCTGAAGGCTCTGCCTTGCCCTGGATGTGATGTGAATCCTTGCCGGCTCTGCCGCTAGGAACCGCTTTGAGCGGACACTCCCGCGAGTCGAGCGGTGAAACCAGGATTTGCGGAACTGCGTTGGATTCTATGGATCGCTCTAAACCGTCAAGTTCGCTGCCAGTCCTGGCCGTTCTGCCTTTCTCCACCGGGTACGACGTTCCCGAATATCTCGGCTTGGCAGTCGCAGAACAAACGATGGAACAGTTGAGTCGGGCTCGCCCCGCGTTGGCGTCGATCGTCCGTGGCACTCCGCCTGTGCCTTGGCGCGGCGCGGCTCCCGCGCAGGAGATCCGCGCGAGATGTACGCGGAACTGATCCTTACGGGCCACATGTGGGCCACTCCGGGCCGGCACCGGCTGCGCGTGGAGATGATCCGCGTGGAAGACGGCGTGCCGCTATGGGTGGAAGACGTGATCGCCCAGCGCGAACAGATGGTGGAGCTCGCCGGTGAACTGGTCAACCGCGTGACCTCGCGATTGCGTGCCGGAGAGACTCCGATTGAAATTGATGCCGAGGCCGCGCCGGCTGTGCAGCGCGCAACGTCGCCGGCCTCGCGCGAGGCGCACGACCTTTATCTGCGCGCCCACCACGAGTGGCAGAACCTGGAACAGCCACGGGATGCAGAATGCCATGGGCCGGCTACTGCATGCGCTCGAGCTGGACTCCGCCTCGATGGCGGCACGCGTGGAGCTTGCGCAACTTGCCATCCTGCAATGCATCTACGGCTACCTGTCTCCGAGAATCGCGGCCGCTACCGTGCACCGGGCGGGGGATCGAATTCCGGAATTGAATGCGCAGTCCGAAGCCATGTTGCCGGCGCTGGGTTGGGTGGAATTCATTTCGATCGCGATGCGCGTTCGGCTATGCCGATGATGGCGCGCTCCGCGGGGCTGCGTCCTGACGCCATGAATACTCGGGTGCGCAGTTGGCTTCTGCTCAGCCGGCACCGGTTCGGCGAAGCCGTTGAACTGCTGCGCGCGGCCATTCAGCTCGATCCCTACGCACCGTGGCTGCAGGCCGCCCTGGCCTGGTCTCTGCATCTGGCCGGCGAACGGGACGCGAGCGTGACGCAGATTCTGAAAGCGATCGACATGTCTGCGGAGTATGACAAATCGCTCTTCTTTGGCGCCATGATTCTGGGATTTAACGGAGAAGCGGCGCGCGCCGTCGCATTGGCGGAGACGCTCGCGGCACGCTCTTCGCACTACGACCTTGCGCTCTCAGCGCACGCCTATGCGCTGGCCTGTGCCGGTCAGGTCGAGGAGTCGCTCAGCCTGCTGGAGCGGCTGCAATGGCTGAGCCGCGAGCGCTATGTGCTAAATACACTGAACGCCGCCACGCACGTCGTGCTCGGCGAGTTCGATGAGGCCCTTGAGGAACTACGCACTGCCAACGAGAGTCGTTGTCCGTGGTTCTTCCACATGCTGGCCGATCCGCGGCTGAAGCCGCTCAAGGGACGGCCAGAGTTTGCGGCGCTCGAGGCTTCGCTGAAGGCGATGGAAACCGCAGCCACCCCACCCTAAACGCAAAACACGCGTTGCGGATGGGGCACGGTCTAACCGGCGCTTCGATTACTTCGCAAACAACGTGAGGTCGATGCCTTCGCCCATGGCTTTGTATCCCGCGTCGCTCGGATGCAGGTGATCGCCCGAGTCGTAAGGCGGATTGAAAGCCTTGGGATTCTGCGGATCGCGCGTGATCTTGTCGAAATCGATCACACCGTCAAACGTGCCGCTGGTGCGAATCCAGTCGTTGACCGCTTCGCGCACCTGCTCGCCCGCATCGCAGTAGTAGCCTGCGCCGCCGTAAGGCGTGAGCGTGGCGCCGATGATTTTGAGCCCGTGCTCGTGCGCCCGATCGGCAATCTGCTTCAAGCCCCATTCCAACTGCGGCGCGGTGATGGCGTCCCACGGAACCTGCACGTGCGCCAGTCGTCCGATGTCGTTGATGCTTTCGAGCACGATGACGTAGCGCACGCCGCTTTGAGCGAGCACATCGCGATCGGTGCGTGAAATCGCGCTGGGGCCGGTAGTTTCGTTGAGCACGCGGTTGCCGCCGATGCCTTCATTCAGCACGGCAACGTGAGTCAGATTGGGGTCCTGGCTCAGGCGCGCGGCCAGCACGTCAGGCCAGCGGAGATTCGCGTTGAAAGTGGAGTGCGCGCCATCGGTAATGGAGTCGCCGAGAGTGACGATGGCGCGGGAGCCATCGCCACCAGCAACGTCGACGCCGTCAAAAAAATACCAGGAAGTGAGCGTCCTCTGCTGAGGCAAGTCCGGCGCGATGGACGCGCGGCCGTCGGAGACGAAGTTGTCCTGGTCCGCGAAGGCGTGGTAGGTTTCCGCACGCATGATCTGCGGAGGCAGATAGAAGCTGACGGCGACATCGGAGAGCGGCGGAACGGCGAGCGCAACGGGATCGGAGAAGATGGCGCCGCCGGGAGGAATGTTGACCCATGCGTCTCCGCCAAAGGTAACGGCGTGATCGGTCGCAGGCTGGATGGCGCCGTCGCCGGCGCTAAGCGCGACGTGAGCGTCGACGATGGTAAGGGGATCGATGCCGAACTCATTGGTAAAGCGCAGGCGAATCTGCGGGCCGCCCGCCGAGATGTGCACAATCTCGCGCATGGTGACGCTGGAAAAGAGGCGGATATTAATGCCGTCGGCCTGCATGGGCGACGTAGCCCAGGTTCCCACCCATTGCTGATGCGGCGCAGACTGGGCGCGGGAAAATGCAGCGGCGAAGACGAGAGCGGCGAGGGCCAATGCGGGGATGAAGCGTTTGAACATAGTCGATTCCTTTCAGGTCAAGCGATGTCGTACGCAAACCATTTTTTAGCGCAAGTTGAGGTCAGCGTGCAATGGCGTATTTTCGCTCGAGTCGCCAACGCGCAGAACGAATTTGCCAGGATCGATGATCCATTTGTGCGCCGTCGCATCCCAGTAGCTGAAGGCGCGCGCATCAAGATTCAGTGTCACGTGATAGGTTTCGCCGGGAGCGAGGCGGACTTTGGCAAAGCCCTTCAGTTCGCGCTCGGGGCGATCGGCCTGCGTGGAGGGATCGGAGACGTAGAGCTGCGCGACCTCTGCACCGGCCACGTTGCCGGTGTTGGTAACGTCGAAGCTGACCGAAATCGCGGAACCGGAAGCCGCGGTGGCCGGCGCTGCAAGATTGGAGAATTTGAACGTCGTGTAGCTTAAGCCGAAGCCAAATGGGAACAATGGGTGCTTGCCGGTGGTGGTCCAGTAGCGGTAGCCGACCATCAGCTTGTCGCCATATTTAATATGCTCGACAGTGTAGTCAAGCGGCTTTCCGTCTGCGCCGGTGGTGTGCAGCGTGGTGTTGTCCGCGGGATCGCCGTGGTACCACTTCGCCGAGGGGCTTTCGTCCCAACTGCGGTCGAAGCTGACGGGCAGTTTGCCTTCGGGATCGTGCTGGCCGAAGAGAATTTGCGCGACTGCAGTGCCGCCCTCCTGGCCGGGATAGTAGAGGTGGAGCAAGGCCGGAACTTTGTCGAGCCAGCGGCTCAGATCCATGCCGCCGCCACCGGTAAGCAGAACAATCGTACGGGAATTGGCGGCAACCACCTGCTCGACCAGCGCGTCCTGGCCGGCAGGCAGTGTGAAGGTGCGGTCTTTGCCCTCGCGCTCCGTAGCGGCTGTGAAGCCAACGGCGACGATGACCACGTCCGCTTGCGCGACGGCCTTCTTTTCGTCGTCCGTGTCTGGCATGCCGACGCTATAGAAGACGTGCACGTTGGGGCCGAGAAGGCTGGCGATGCCGGTGAGGATGCTGACCGGCTCAAAGCCTGTGGCCTGGGATGAGCCGCCGCCGCCCGTGACGGCTGGATAGACGTTCGGGCCAATGATGGCGATGCTCTTGATTTTCGCGGGATCAAGTGGCAGTAGATTTTCCTGGTTCTTGAGCAACGTGATGCTCTCGAGAGCTTCTTCCAGCGCGAGCGGACGATCGGCGAGGGAGTAAGTGGAGTCAGCTGGATCGAATTGCGGGCGCGTGGTGAATCCGTAACGCAACTCGGCGCGCAGCAGTCGCAGCACATGCTCATCGATAGTGGATTCTTTCACTTGGCCAGCCTGCACCGCGGGAATCAGATTTTTCGCATTCATGAATTTGGGGCTGGGCATCTCGAGATCGAGGCCGTTGTTGCAGGCGGCGACGGCATCGTAGGTCGCGTCCCAGTCCGACATGAGGACGCCCTGGAACCCCCACTCGCCCTTGAGAATTTGCAGATTGAGGACGTCGTTTTGCGTGGCGTGCACGCCGTTGACCAAGTTGTAGGAGTTCATGACAGCGTCGACGTGACCCTTGGTGACGGCGGCCTCGAAGGCAGGCAGATAGATTTCGCGCAGGGTACGCTCGTCCACATCGGAGCTGGCGTTGTGCCGGTTGAACTCCTGATCGTTGAGCGCGTAATGCTTGACCGTGGCGATGACGCCCTGGGACTGCACGCCTTCAATGAACGGCACCACCATCGTGGCGTTCAGGTACGGATCTTCAGACAGGTACTCGAAGTTGCGGCCGGCTTCGGCGGAGCGGGCGATGTTGACGCCGGGACCGAGGAGGAAATTGACGTTGCGGGCGCGTGCGTCGCGGCCGAGCCCTTCGCCGAGCTTGCGCGCAAGATCGGTGTCCCAACTGGCGGCGAGAGACGCACCGGAAGCATACGCCGTCGTCGGTCCCCAGGTGCGCACGCCGACAGACGCATCGGACATCTTGAAGCGCGGCAGATCGATGGCGGGCATGGGGCGCGTGTACATGTTGTTGATGCCGCCAAGTAGCTCGATCTTTTGCTCCAGCGTGAGCTTGGAAAGCATCGCGTGGGCCTGAGCCTCAATAGCGGGTGAGTCGGGCACAGGCGCCTGTGCGGCAACATGCGGAAAAAGCGGCGCGAAAGCCAAGGCAAGAAGAAAGGAAAGAGGGCGCAAAATGCGATTTTTCATATCGCACCCAAGGTAGCGCCTCGGACCTTTTCATGTATAGGGCGTTGCCGGCCGGACAGGCCGCCAGCCTCTTGCTGGCCAAACTTTCTTGCTGGCTCGAGGATTGCGCTCATGACGGAGCGAGACCCTTCTCTTGCGAAATCAATACCTTGGCAACTGTGACTCGAATCACAAGGTGGGGTGTAAAGTGTCACTGCCCCCCGCATTTAGTAAGCGCACACTCAAAATCCAATAGGTGCGTGAGCGTAGTGGCAGCCAGGAGACAATCGTGGGCTTTGAAAACGGCTTGAAAACCATTGTGGTCGCGACAGACCTGGAGGGCCAGGCGGAAGCGGCCCTCGAGTACGCGCGCAAACTGGCCACATATTACGGGGCGCGGATTGTGCTGGCCCACGGTCTCGATCCCATGGAGTATGCCGCGGTGGATGCGGTTCCCGGCACCGTATTGAGCCACATGACGAAAGCGGCGCGCTCGGTGCTGGATGAGCTTGCAGGCGAGTTGCTGCGCGAAGGGATTCACAGCCATTCTGAGGTGCGGCAGGGCGCGGTGGCGGAGATGCTGGTGGATGTGGCCCGGCAGTATGACGCAGGGCTGATCGTGATTGGCACCAAGGGCATGGAAGGCGCTGGGCCTGTCGTCGTGGGTGCCATCGCCGAGCGCCTGGTGAGACTTGCGCCGTGCCCGGTGCTGGCAGTAGCCGCGGATTGGAATGCGGGTCCGCACCGGCCCACTCCGGGCGGACCGGTGCTGCTGGCTGTGGAACGGGACGATGCGGCATCAGCGGCAGCCGCGACGGCAGCTTCGCTGGCAAAGACGTTTGATCGGCCGCTTCTGGCACTGCATGTGCGCACAGCCGCGGAAAAGGCTGCCGGCCTGAATCCTTGCACGGTCATGGAGGATCAAGGCATCCGGTTCGAAGGCAAAGTCCAGGTGCGTTGCCTGGTGAAAGACGGCGATCCGGCCGATGCTGTAGCTGAAGCCATTGCGGAGAACCATCCCTGCATTCTTGTAGCGGGGGTAAAACGGGCCAGCGGAACACCCGGGCCACACGGCACGGCGTTTGCCCTGCTGTCTGCGTCGCGTGTGCCGGTTCTTTGCGTTCCGCCCGCTGCGGCGGGCAGGGACGCAAAGTCGCAAATTGTTCGGGAAATTGCAATTCCTGTGCAGGCCTCGTAACGGAGCGCTCAGCAACTCTCAAGGCAAAATGGGCGGGGAAAGGAGAAACCGCACCGTTTTGTCCTTTCGAAACCGCAAACTCGGACCCATTGGAGTTAGGGCCAGGGCAGGTGGCGTAGGCACAGAGTCTCGCGACGCACCCGCAAGAGCGATTCAACGGGAAGCAGGGGCCAGTGGAAATAGGCAGCAAGGGGCTTGAGAGCCCGGCATTCGGCGAACAGGATGACTAACCAACTACTTGAGCAGCGCATGGAACGTCTGGCCGCGGCAGCGGCGCGTCCGCTTGCCGAGCTACTGGAGTGTCCGCAGGAAGCGGGACAACTGCTCACCAGCGCTTCGCGATGCATCGATGTCGATGCTGGGGAGACCGTTTTTCGGCAGAATGGAAGCTGCAAAGGGCTTTACGTGGTGGTTTCGGGCGATTTTGTCCGCAAGGCGGAACGGCTCCAGATGCGGGTGACGCTGGGATCGGCCAGGGCCGGGGATCTGGTGGAGCTGGCCGCCGCGCTCGGAGACGGACATCATACCTACACATTGACCGCGATGACGCCGGGATCGGTGCTTGTGCTGCCCATGGACGAGCTGCGGCACGCTTTCCAGAACCATCCCCCCCTGCGCATGCGGCTGTTGGAAGAGCTGGCACGCGAGGTTTCCCGCGCCTACATTACCTGCTGCCTGACGCGCGTGATGCCGGCACGCCGCCATGCGAGCGGAGCTGCCCCGGCGTAGCCGGTCCACAAAGAGAACAATTGCCAAGACCGAAGGGGTCAGGACGTCCGTCTTGCAAGGTGGGATATGCGCTATACTCAACCTAGCAATTAGCCACAACGGGACAAGTATGGCCTCACTTCATTCCCATCACCCTCCGGAAGATTGTCTGAATTGTGAGCACCGCCATTTGCGGATGTTCTGCAATCTCACACCGGAGGCACTGACGGATTACGACCAAATCGGCATCATGATGAGCCACGCCCGCGGCGCCAAGCTCTTTACCGAAGGCGATGCTGCGCGCAATGTGTTCGTAATCTGCTATGGGCAGGTGAAGATCTCTTCCACTTCCCGCGACGGCAAGACCATGATTCTGAAGATTGCCGGGCCGGGCGACGTGATGGGGCTGAGCGCGGTGCTGGCCAATGTGCCCCACGAAGTGACGGCCGAGGCCATCGAACCCTGCCAGGTAAAGACGGTGCGGAAGCAGGAGTTTGTCGAGTTCCTGGGCCGGCATGGCATTGCCTCAATGCACGCGGCACAGTCGCTTTCCGGCGAGTACATGACGGTGTTTCACGATGCCAAGCGGCTAGCGCTTTCGGGCTCGGCAGCCGGGCGGCTGGCGCGGTTGCTCCTGGATTGGGGACGCACGGCGACGGACAACGGCAAGCCCGAGATGCGATTTACCATGGCGCTCACGCATGAGGAGATCGCCAACATGGCGGGCACCTCGCGCGAAACCGTCACGCGGCTGCTGAACCAGTTCCGCCGCGACCAGTGGATCACGATCAAAGGCACCAGCCTGACGATTGTGAAGCCGGACCAGCTGGAACGGCTGACGGCGTAGAGCGAATTCCCTTCGATCATCTGACTTTGTTTCGCATTGCAGCGAAAAAACCTGCAACTGAATTCTTTCGTTCCATTCCTGTGCGAGAGCCGAACTTCGCAGGACAGCTCTGATTTTTGCAGTTAGGCACGGGTCGGCTCGAACGCACCGGCGGCGCGCAAGGCGAGGCCGTGCGCAACGGACGTAAATTCATTGCCGCCGCGAATGCGATCCTTGCCGAAACGGGTCTCGAAGATGCGGCGCACCGCGGGCACGAATGAGCTTCCGCCGGTCAGGAACACGCGGTCCACCGAGTGCGGATCGGCGCCGGAAGCCTGGAACAGCCTGTCGATCGACTCTTCGATCGCCCGCAAATCTTCAACGATCCATGACTCAAATTCGCGGCGCGTTACGGGTATGCGCAAGTCCATGCTGCCGTCGCGAAAATAGAACTCGGCCGCGTCGTTGCGAGATAGTTCGAACTTCACTTTCTGCACGGCCTGGTGAAGCTGATAGCCGAGATCTTCCTCGATGAGCGCAATCAAAGCCTGAATCTTTTCTGGTTCGAGAGCTCGAACGCGCGCGCCTTTCAGGATCTCGCGCACGTTGTTGGTGCGCAGAAAAGAGAGGTAGTGCCAGCGTTCGAGATTGGCGTAAATCCATGCCGGGACTGCGGGCAGCAGCTTACCAAGCGACCTGGCTTCGGAGTTCGAGCCCAGCGCAGGTGACACGAGCTTGCGAACGATGCGAGCGTCGAAGGCGTCTCCGGCGAGACCCACTCCGCTGTTGCCAAGCAGATCCTGGGTCGACCGGCCACGACGGCGGATCTCCGGCCCCACGCGCAACAGCGAGAAATCGCTCGTGCCGCCGCCGAAGTCGCCGATCAGGATCAATTCGTCGTGATCGAGTGAGGCCTCGTAGCTACAGGCAGCCGCCACTGGTTCCATCTCAAAATCGACGCGCTCAAATCCGGCCGTCGAAAACGCCGCGCGCAGCCGCGAAACGGCGAAGTCGTCATCCTCCGCTGTCTCTGCGCCCACAAAGCGAACGGGACGGCCCACCATGGCAGAACGAATTGGCCGGTCGAAATACTCTTCCGCCTGCTTGCGCAGGTCGCCAAGAATGCGGGCCACCAGGTCCTCAAGCTTGTAACGTCGCCCCAAAACTTCCGTTCCCGTCAGCGAGCGGCTGGAAAGGTGAGACTTGAGCGACTGAATGAGCCGTCCCTTCTCCTCCGCCTGAAGATAGCGCTCAATGGCCGCGGAACCAACCAATGCGTGTGCCTTGCGCGCACCGCTTCCAGTTCTCAGGCTTTCAATGTAGAGCACCGAACGAACGGCTTCGATTGGGCCCGAAAGTGACGGAAACGAGGCAAGCTGCACTTCGCGCTCTTGATTAAGAACTGCGATCGCGCTGTTTGTCGTGCCGAAGTCGAAGCCAACGGCATCCAGTCCAGGTTTCGTCTTCTGCATCAGCCTTATTATTTCGCACCTGCCGGAGTGTTTGAGCGAGCGCCTGGGACGTGCGCTGGATGATCTGCAATCGAAGCGCTCAAAAAAGAATATCCAGGGCTATTCCAGGAATACACGCGAAGATAAATCACACTCATGCGGGCACAGGCGCCAAGCCAGCGGCGCGGGTGATGGAGAGGACGGTAATATCATCGTCCTGGCCGAAATCCATTGCCGCCTGCGCAATTGTCGTCGCGCTGGAATTGATGATGCGCAGCGTCCGCTCAAACCCAAACAGCTCGCCGGACGCGTTGCGCGCTTCCACCACTCCATCTGTGAGGAAGGTCAGGCATTCGCCCGGCTGGAGCATGAACGGGCTCTCCTTGTATTCGACCTCAGGAATAATCCCCAACGGGAGCCCGGTTTCAATCTCCATCTCAGTTCCGTTGCGATACGGCGAAAGGTGCCCCGCGTTGGCAATCGTCACCGTGCCATCCTGCGCAATCCGCGCCGCGCAGCAAGTGACGAATCCGCCGTGTAATTGCCCCGCCAGCCCGGAGTTCAGAGCGCTCAGAATCCATGCAGGCGATACCGGCGGAATGCTCCGCAGTGCACCGATGACGGAGGAGACGGTCATGGCCGCGCGCAGTCCCTTTCCGCTCACATCGCCCACCACTACCAGCACAGCGCCTCCGCTCTCGGGCACCACGCGGAAGAAGTCCCCGCCGACCAGCTTGGCGGGCTCATAGACACTCTCGACCCTGAAACCCGGAACATCGGCCGCCGGCGCAACTAACTTCTGTTGCATCTCGCGCGCGGTCTCAAGCTCGACTCGCAGCTCATCCCTGGTCCGCCACGCCAGCCAGGCGCGCTGTCCCAGCATGATGAACAGGGCGAGCGCGGCGACGAAACCCGCCAGGTTGAAATAGTCCACATGGAAGGGGCCAACGGCGCCGTCCGTGAGGATGCCGTACCTTCCCAAAAGTGCCGAGAGTGGGATCAATGCGACCGATGCGGCGATCAGACGCGTACGCTTCCTGAAAACGAACGCCCAAAGATTCGCCCCGAGTATAAGAAAATCCAGGAGATTGCCCGACTGGGCCCTCGCCAGACTCAACCAGTAAACAATCAGGGACGGTGCGGTCGCCAGCCTCACCATCAGATCGGCTACATTGCGCACCACCATTGCAGTCTGAGTCAGGCGCTTGATTGGGATGCCGGGCAAACCGTGAATCGTCCAGACGAATTCAACCGTCACAAGCATGGCGAAAGTTCTGGCCGAAACCCAAACCAGTGAATAGACCTGCCACGACCACGCCATAAGCCCCATGTCGGTTAACGTGCTGAGGGCATCGAAGACCGGGAAAGTCAGCAGCATCAGGCCGCAAAGCAGCAGTCCGCGGTCACCGGTGCGACGCCAGAGGACGAGTAGTCCAAGGGCCATGACACCGATTAGGAGGTTTAGAGCTAAATCGGGACCGCCCGCGAGCAGGGCGGCAGTGTGGTCTGAATAAGCGGCAAGATGCAGAGCCCGACTCGCGTCGATGGCGAAGATTTCGCTGCCGAAATTGCCCGGCCAGCGCACATCAGGCGGATACCAGGCTCGAAACGCGACGACGGCTATTTTTCCCGGAGCAGCCAGGCCCGAAGGCAGGTCAACGACGGAATCGCGCCCACGGACGCTGAGTTCTACGCGCGGCGGAAAAGCACCTCGACCGCCCATCGGGACGCCGTTCACGAAGACCTCGTCCGCCGCGACAAAGCCATTGACGGTTGCACCAAAATTCTGCGTGTCGCGAATGGCCAGCGGGCCCGCGACGCCGCTTGGTACCGGGATGCGAGCCCGTACCCACATGAAGCCATCGGAGTAGAAGGCGGGTATCGGCCAGCGCCCTTGCGTCGCTACCGTCCACGAGCTGTCGTCGAAGTTGGGATCGGCCCAGCCCAGTTTGCCGTCCGGATCATCGCCGAAATGGTAACGCCAGTCGCCGTCTGACTGAACGGCAATCTGGCTTCCATTCTCCGGGTGAGCCACAGGAGCGGTCCCAGCACTCACCTGCCCTAGTATGCGGGGCGCACGGCCGGCAAAAATCACCAGGAGCGCAACCCAGAGATTGCGCGGGAGGCGGGGAAGCATGGGCAAATCTTACGCCACAAACCCGCAGCCTGTGCAATTGTGCTTTTTCACGATTGCTCAAAGCTGAGCCGCGGCCCTCCAGCCATGATTCCCGCCGCGTTTGATAGCTTGAGAACATGCGCGAAGCTGCATCCCCGCCCAACGAAACTGCACTCGACCTCGAATCCCTGGCTGCCGATGTCGTCGCCCTGGCCGTGAAGGCGGGCGCCAGCGACGCCGAGGCCATGGCGCGAGAGAGCGACGAGTTCAGCGTGAACGTGCGCATGGGCCAGGTGGAAACACTTCAGGAGTCGGGCTCGCGCGGACTGGGGTTGCGCGTTTTTCTCGGCAAGCGGTCGGGATCGGCGTCCACAAGTGATTTGACGGCGGAGGGGATTCGCCAGCTTGTGGAAGGGGCGATGGCGTTGGCTGCGGTGACGGAGGAGGATCCGTTCGCGGGATTGCCGGAGACGGGCGAATTTGGCGCGATCGAAGACGATTTGCACCTCTACTACGACGATGTGTACTCACTCGCTGGCGCAGAGCGCATCGAGTGGGCGCGGCGGGTTGAGGCTGCGGCGTTGTCGGCAGACCCGCGCATCACGAACTCCGACGGCGGCAGCTTCGATGCTTCAACCGGACGCAGAGCCCTGGCCAACTCGCGGGGATTTGCCGGAAGCTATCGCACCAGCTACGCAGGCGTAGCGGCAGCGCCGCTGGCCAAAGATGCTGACGGCAAAATGCAGCGCGACGCCTGGTGGTCGAGCGCGCGGCGTCTCAGCGATGTGGAATCCCCTGAGGCGGTCGGTGCGGAGGCGGCGCGGCGCACATTGCGGCGGCTGGGCGCGCGGCGCGTGCCCACGCAATGCGTTCCCATTGTGTTTTCGCCGGAGACGGCGCGGACCCTGATCGGCTCCATCTTCGAGGCCGCATCGGGCGACGCCATCTGGCGCGGCGCATCGTTTCTGGCGGGAAAACTGGGCGAGGCGATCGGCACATCGAATTTAACCATCATCGACGACAACACAATGCTGCTGCCTTCGGGCGTGGGCGGATTCGGGACCTCGCCCTTCGACGGCGAAGGCCTGCCTTCGCAGCGCACCGTGGTCGCAGAGAACGGTGTGCTGCGCAATTACCTGCTGAACTCCTACACCGCGCGCAAGCTGGGCATGCGCTCGACACACAATGCCGCGCGGGGACTCGCGGGTGCGCCGGGAGTCGGCTGCGGCAATCTCTACTTGCAACCGGGGAACATCACCAAAGAGCAAATCCTCGGAGAGGTGAAGGCGGGGCTCTACGTAACAAGCTTGATGGGATTCGGCACGAATACGGTCACGGGCGATTACTCGCGCGGCGCCACCGGCCTGTGGATCGAGAACGGCCAACTGACGCACGCTGTGGAAGAGGTGACAATTGCCGGCAACCTGGCCGAGATGCTGCGCAACGTGACGGCCATCGGCAATGACCTGGTGTTTCGCACGTCGGTAGCTTCGCCCACGCTGCGCATCGACGGCATGACCATCGCCGGTGCGTGAAAACGCCGGAAGCGGTCCGCAAGCTTCAGGCGGAATGCAGAGTGATGATGGAAATCTCCGGCGGGCAGTTGAGCCGAAAGGGTACGCCGACCGCGCCGATGCCGCGGTTGACGTGGAGCTGCAATTGGCCGAAGCGGAACCATCCCTCGATATACTTTCGTCCCATCGTAGGGAGAACCAGCGGACCAATCAACGGCAGGCGAATCTGGCCGCCGTGAGTGTGGCCGCAGAGCATGAGAGAGACGGCCTGCCCGGAGGGGAGTTTCAGCAAATGATCCACATAGTCGGGCTCATGGCAGAGCAGAACAATAGGCTCCTTGGGAATGTTGCGGATCGCAGCAGGGATGGTGGCTTCAGGGTCCGGCGTACCCAGCAACGGGTCGCAGATTCCCGCAAGCCAGATGCGGCCGCCGGAGCGCTCTAGTGGCAGATAGGAATTGAATAGCACCGTGATCCCGTTGGCGGTGAGCGCCTCTGTCACCGGTTTGGCGCCAATCATCACGTCGTGGTTACCCAACGCCGCGTAACGCTGGCGGCAGGTGAGTTCGTTGAGGAGGCTGGCGCATTGCCATCCGGCGCCGATGGCGAATTTCTTGGGCGCGAACTGACACGTAACGAAGTCGCCAGTGAGAAACACCGCGTCGGGATTCAAGCTGTTGACGCGGCGGACCACCTCGCGGACGAAGAACGGCTCACTGAATTCGTCCATATGAAAGTCGCTGACCTGCGCGATGCGAAAACCGTCAAAGGCCTCGGGAAGGCCGGGAATGGAGACGTCGCTCAGCGTGACATCGATCCAGTGGCGCGCAATTTCGCCCGCATAGAGAGCCAAGCCCCCCACAGCGCACGCGCCTGCACTGAGGAAATCGCGTCGCGTAATTGGGGGCCTTGCAGGGGAGCGAAGCACGGTCATACTCCATCGTATCGAATCATCGTGGGGACAGTCTTGCGCAGGTAGATTACGCGCCCGGAGACGAGACTTGCGCGGCAGGATCCGCGGCGGCGGGGGCGCCGGCAAAGAACTGCGCGACTTCGAGCCAGTTGTTCACGCGGACGAAGCCAGCAGCCATCAAATTGTGCGGCGCGGAGTAGAGCAGGCCTTGGCCCTCGAAGCGCTGCAGATTTCTGGGCTGATCGTCGATGAGGAAGTCGGCGCGCAGAATCGACTTGTCGCCGCAAAAGACGTAGTGCGTGGGCGGGATGAAGGGAAAGTGGCGCTGCAGCCAGCGGTATTTGGGGCCGAGCGAGTTGGGCACGGCCATGGCTTGGGTCGCAATGTAGATTTCAAAGCGCGTGGAGAGGTCTTTGAGCACCGGCTGCGCATCGGGCATCAGGGGAAGGTCTTCGAAAAAGTCCTCCGCGTCGAGAAAGGCGCGAAGCTGCCCCTGCCTGTCGAGCGGAGTTACCTCCCAAAGGCCTTTGCCGGCCAGATCTTCCGGCGTCACGTCTTCGTCGAAGGTCTGGTTGTAGCGGCGGATGTGCTCGGCGAGCGTGTCGGCCATCACCTCGTCCATATCGACACAAATGCGCTGCACGGGCATTCTCCTGGAGAGTGCTTCCAATCAAAGGGTAGCAGGATGGGAGCGGACGCTTACAGCCCGAAGGGCCACACGCGTTGCACTGTTCCACTCAAAATCGCATCGTGCTCCTCGCGCGTGAGGAAGCTCATGTGGTCGCGGTATAGCTCCACAATTCTTGCGTAAGGCAATTGCGCGAGAGAGACGGGCCAATTCGTCGCCCACATCAGCCGCTGCGCGCTGAAGCGTTCGAGCAGCCGCTTCACCTGGTCTTGCGCGTCGGCGTAGGGGTAGGGCTGCTTCGAAAGCGACCACATGTCGGAGATTTTCACGAAGACACGCGGGTATCGCGCGAGGTCAAGCAAATGTTGCAGCAGATCGGGACGATCGAGCGGGCAATCGGCCATGTGGTCGATGACAACGGTGAGCTCGGGGTTGGCCTCAATGAGCGGAACCAGGTCGGGCAGGCGCGTGGCGGGCACGAGGACGGTCATGGGAACTTTGAGCTCACTGCATCTGCGCCAGAGCGGCGGCATCAGCGGCCCACGAATCCAGTCGCCGGAGGCATCAGCCGCGGGACTGATGCGGACGCCGCGAAATCCCTCTTGAGTAAGCCGAGCGAGTTCGTCGGGCGCGGCTGCGTCTTCAGGATTTACGCGGCAGACGCCGTGGAAGAGCGTGGGATAACGCTTGAGCACGCTTGCGAGGAAGCTGTTGTCCCACTTGTAGTGAATCACCTGGATGATCACGGTGCGGGCAACGCCATTTTCGCGCATCAGATCGATCAGCTTCTCCGGCGGCGCGTCATCCGCGGGAGGATGCGCGCCGGGCGCAAAAGGAAACTGCGGGTTGCGCTCGAAAACATGGACATGCGAATCAACCGCTCCGCGGTTTTGAGCTTTGGAGGAGAGCAGTGGAAGGGCAAGAACGCTTGCAGCGGATTGAGCGAGAAAGCGGCGGCGTGTGAGCATAAACAAACTCAGTTTTTAGCGGGTTCCGGGTTGCCGTTCTTAGAGCCGTCTACTGCTGTGACCCTTTGATCCATCGCTCCGTATGGGCAAGAGCGTCGACGTCTTCTTCCAATTCAACGATTACTGCAGGCATTCCATCCCACTGACCGACGTAGTCCAATACTTGCTTTTTATGGCCGTCAATTGAGATGGAGAGCATGTACGTGGGGTTGTCAGTCACACTTGCTCGATACTCACCGCGCATCGAATAGAAATCGGCCGCAACAAACTTCTTCGCCAGCGCGCGAACTGCGGCCGGGTCGACCGTATCGGTTTGCCTTCCTTCGGCCGCGACAAATTTCTCCCCATCAAATACGACGCCCTTGGTGTTGACTGAAACCCTGTAGACGGGGCAGCGCCCGTAGCACATCGATCGCGAGAGCGTAATTTCGACTTTGGAATCTGGCCTGACAGCGGGCGCAGCCACGTGGACCGAAGGAAATTGCTCTGGCGGAACAAGGTCGACGTACTCTTCGACCGACGCTGTCACGGGACGCCCGTCAACCTCAAACGGAGTGTATTTCCAGGCAAGCACTTCGGGGCGCAGTGCAGGCCAGAACTTGAGGTCCCGTTCCTCTCCTGCGGGCTTTACATCGAGCACGTCCCCGGCTGGAGAGACAGTCAAAGTGAGGCGGAGCTGATCGCCGCCGTGAGTGACCCCCGCGAGCGGAATAGTTTCGCGATGCGGCTTGATTTCGTGAGCGTAAGCTGCGTGAAAGTCAAAGGAGGGGTAGGCGGATTGTTTTTCTTGTGCCGCCCATGCACCGGCGCTCGACAGCAAGCAGGCAAGAGCGATGTCGAGGCGACTCATGCCAGGCATCTTCGGCCTACGCGCCGGCCTGGCTGGGTTTGCGCGGGGCGCGACCGGCGCCTTCGGGCACTTCGGGCTGCGGCGCTTTGGCTGCGGGCGCAATTTCCGGATTCCAGTAAAGTAGCCTGTTGCAACTGTCGCAGCTCAGCAGCTCGCCTTCGCGCAGCTGATTCCAGACTTGCGGGCGCACGCCCATGCGGCAGCCGGTGCACTGCTGGTTTACGGCCAGGGCGATGCCGGTGCCGCGGGAAAGGCAGATGCGGTCGAAGCGTGCCAGCCAGTCGGCATCGAGGGCCGAGCGAACGGCCTCTCGTGCGGCGTCCAGCGCGGCAAGTTCGGCGGCAAGCTCCTGCTGGCGCACGGCTACGCGGGCGCGGACGCCTTCCACCTCGGCGGCAAGCAGCTCCACCTGGGCGCGGGACTGGGCCATCGCGGCCTCCTGCGTCTCGGTGCGTTCCAGGCTGGTGTACTCCTCGTTTTCCAGGCGCTCGGCTTCCGCGGTTTCAAAGTGGATTTCGTGTTCAATCGCCGCGGCCTGCTCGGGGGTGGTCACAGAGTCAAGTTGCGTGCGGAACTTGGTCGCCTTTTTGCGGTGCCCGTCAATCTCCCTGTCCAGGCGGGTGCGCAACGTGTCTTCGCGGTTGAGCGCGGCCGAGGTCTCGGCGGATTGGCGCTCGGCGGCCGCCAGCCTGGCCTGCGACTGGGCGATCTCCGCCGGTAGCGCACGCAGCTCCTGATTCAGGCGGGCACGGTCGAGATCGATGGCTTGGAGCTTTACGAGGTTCTGAATAATTTCTTGCATCAGTGACTTGAAGTGTAGAACACGCGGAGACTGGGAGCAAGAAAGCGAGTGAATCAGTGAATGAGTGAAGAAGTGAACGAGACGCAAGACTGCGGGACTGCTCGGCTCCTCTAGTTCCGCAGGCCACTCCGCATCATCCCGCATCCAACAGAGCAGAAGTTGATTCTTGAGGAGGGCGGTCCCCTGCGAAAATGGGGACGCAGGCTGGTGGATACCGTGACGGCGAAACGGACGGGATTCTGGCGCAGGCATCGAGCTCTGAAATGGGCACTGGGCTTGTTGCTGCTGGCGCTGTTGATGCTGGGCGTGGCGATTTCCGTCGCTCTGCACA
>CAWAZR010000006.1:0-611610 GCA_963786565.1 uncultured Acidobacteriota bacterium
TCGACTCCACCAGCCGATTCATCTTCTCTTCCTCGAACTCAATCGCCTCCACCAACTTGAATTGCGTGCGGCAGCGGTCGAGGTTGTGGCCTTCGCGATGGATCTTGAAGTAGGTGTCTCCGGCCAGATAATCGGCGAGAAAGCGGATGCCCACTTCGAAGGTGATGAGCTTGCCCGAGAAGGCGAGGAATTCTTTCTCGGCTGCGGTCAGGAATCCTCCGGTCGCCGAAAGATAGCCGCGCACCAGCGCTTCAAAGAGCGGAAACTGCATCGTGACCTTGCTCAAGTCCTGCTCGTCTTCCGCGGCAGGGCTGGTCGTGGTACGCACCATGTCGCCGAAGTCGTAGAGCGCCAGGCCGGGCATCACGGTGTCGAGATCGATGACGCAAAGGCTCTCGCCGGTCGTGTCGTCGAGCAGCACATTGTTGAACTTGGTGTCGTTGTGTGTGATGCGCTCAGGCAGGCCGGCCTCGAGCAGGACGCCGGCGATGGATTCGTGCGCCAGGGCAAACGCGATTTCCTGCTGAGCCAGTTTACCGCGGCCTTTTGCGTCAGCCGCGATGGCTTGTTGCAAAGCCGCGAAGCGCTTGGGCGTGTGATGGAAATCAGGAATGGTCTCGATGAGCCGCGGCGCAGGCATACTGGCAAGCTGCTGCTGGAAGTGGCCGAAAGCGTGCGCGGCCTGGAAGGCCTGCGCCACGGACGTTGCGGTTTCGTAGCTGCGCGCATTTTCAATGTAGTCGTAGGCGCGCCAGGTGTCTCCCTGCGCGTCAATGTGCCAGTGATTGCCGTCGCGCGCCGAAACCAGCGTCAGCCCGCGCCGCGCGCGATCTGGCTCGCGGTCAAGTTGCGCGGCGAGATGCGCCGTCACGCGCTCAATATTCTGCATCACGGCGGCAGGCGAATGGAAAACGTTGCGATTGATGCGCTGCAGAATGTAACGCACCGGCGCGCCTGCCGTTTGGCACGTGACCAGGAAAGTGTCGTTGATGTGACCGTTGCCGTGAGACGCAAAGGTCGAGGCTTGGCCGCGGAATTGGAACTGCGCGGCTACGGCATGGAGATCGTGCGGTTCGTTCACGGCCAGAGCTGCTCAGGATAGGCACCTGTGGCAATCAGCGCGCGAATGTCTTCCACTACGCGCGGGCGATCCTCGCGATAAGTGACGCCGAACCACGAGTCGCGCGAATGCAGAACGTTCACGCGCGCCTCACCGGCATGCACCAGCTCGCCCACGGTCATGGGAATGTAGCACTCGGCCTTGGTGTCCGCGCCGCTGCGCTCGAGGAATTGCTCAAAGCGCGCGCGCAACTGATCGAAGACCCGCGGCGTAAACGCCCACATGTTCATGGAAACGGGCTCGTCGCCGGTGAGAGCCGTTACGTTCCCCGCAGGATCGGTGTTGCGTGCGCCGTTGCCGTCACGCTCGATCTTCGTCAGCTCGACGATGTCCTTGAGAAAGCCGTCGGGCGAAACCTGGCACACGCCGCGGGCTACCGAGCCAAAGTCAGAGAGCGTGTTGCGCAGCACGAAACCGACCATGGCGTAGTCGGCGGAGCCAGAGGTGAGATGGCGCGCCAGCTCGCGATAGCTCTCCGCGCCGTAAAAGTCGTCGGCATTGATGGCGGCGAAGGGCTCATGGATCGCGTCGGCGGCGAGCAGAATGGCCTGCGTGGTGCCCCACGGCTTGGTGCGTCCCGCTGGCACGGTGAAGCCCGGCGGAATGGCCTCGAGCGACTGGAAAACGTAATCGACGGCCACGCGCTTTTCAAAACGCGCGCCCACGGTCTCGCGAAAAGCCTCTTCAATGTCCTTGCGGATGACGAAGACAAGCTTGCCGAAGCCGGCGCGCAGAGCGTCAAAGATGGAGTAGTCGATGATGGTTTCGCCGGCGGGGCCGACAGGGTCGATTTGCTTGAGGCCGCCGTAGCGGCTGCCCATGCCGGCGGCGAGAACCAGGAGGGTCGGCGAAGAGGAGGAACTCATGAAAAATGCCTTCGTACTTGGGTTTTCGTTCAATCGAATGGTAAACCATGGAGCCGATGCGAGGCGGTGCGGTTGGGCAGTGCATCAAGCCGTCTGCTAAAGTGGGTTGCCATGAGCAGACCCAACGTTCACCGATCGATCCTGCACCTTGCGGTTCTGGCCGCGCTCGCGGCATCGAGCGCAATGTTTGTTCTGCGCGCGCAGACGCCTGCCGCACAGAATGCGCCGCAAACTGCGCCGGCGTGGGCGCAGCCGGGTTCCGCAACCCATACGCAAGTGGCGCCGCCGGCCGACTTTCACCGGCCGAGCCGGAATTACGACACGCCGATCGGGATCTTCCAGGGCCAATCGGACATTGGCGCGGCACTTGTCGAGGGCAGCGCGAGTTTCGACGCGGCAACAGGGCAGTACACCATCCACTCGGCTGGATATAACGTCTGGTACACGCGCGACGAGTTCCGGTTTCTGTGGAAGCGCATGTCGGGCGACGTGTCGCTGGCGGCGGACATCAACTTTCCCGATCCCAAAGGATACGGCGACCGCAAGGCCGTCCTGATGATCCGGCAAAGCCTGGACGACGACGCGAAGGCCGCGATGGTGGCGCTGCACGGAGCGGGGATGGTGCACCTGGCATGGCGGCCGGAGCGCGATGTGCGCGTGCAGGACATGGAGTTTCGCATGGGCAGCCGCGGTGGCCGTCCCGGCGGCGCCTCGCCCGATAGCCTCGTCACCATCACTGCCAGGCGCATCGGGATCGAAAAACATGGCGACGAGTTTGCAATTTTCCTCAGCCTCGATGGAGAACCGATGCACCAGTTCGGTCCGCCGATCAAGCTGCATCTCGACGGACCGTTCTATGTGGGCATCGGCTTCTGCTCGCACCTGCCGGAAACGGTGGACACCGCGGTTCTGTCGAACGTCGTCCTCAAGAATTCGGCAGGGAAGGCGCGGTAGAGCGCACCTTGCCCGCGTACCGCCTCGCGTGTTTGACTGGTTGCCGGAAAGAGGTAAGGCACGTATGGCATACATATTGGCGCTGGACCAGGGAACGACGAGTTCGCGGGCGATTCTGTTTGACGAGGCCGGCGCGATTGCGGCCGTGGCGCAAAAGGAATTCCAGCAGTTCTATCCGCAGGCGGGTTGGGTGGAGCATGACCCGGCTGAGATTCTCTCGAGCCAGATGAGCTGCGCCGTAGAAGTTCTCGCGCATGTGAGTGCGCGGCCCCGCGACGTAGCCGCCATCGGCATCACCAATCAGCGCGAGACCGTGATTGTGTGGGAGCGCGCCACGGGCAAGGCGATTCATCCTGCAATTGTGTGGCAGGACCGGCGCACAGCGGCGTTCTGCAAGGAACTCGAAGAGCGCGGAGCCGGCGAAAGCGTGTCAGCGAAAACCGGCCTTGTGCTCGACCCGTATTTTTCCGCTACCAAGGTGAAGTGGATTCTGGACCACGTGCCGGGTGCGCGCGCACGGGCCGAGCGCGGCGAGCTGGCTTTTGGCACCGTGGATAGCTGGCTGGTCTGGCACCTGACCAGCGGCCACAAACATGTGACCGACGTGACCAACGCCTCACGCACCCTGCTCTACAACATTGTGAAGGGCGAGTGGGACGCGGAGATGCTCCGCCTCTTTGACGTTCCCGCGTCCATTCTGCCTGAAGTGAAGTGGTCGAGCGAGCGCGTGGGCGAAGTAACGACCACGCTGGGCCTCAGTGGCGTGCCCATCGCCGGTATTGCCGGTGACCAGCAGGCTGCGCTCTTTGGGCAGTTGTGCTGGAGCGCGGGAGAGGCCAAAAACACCTACGGCACGGGCTGCTTCCTGCTGCAAAATATCGGCACAGAGTTCATGCGGTCCAAGCACAAATTGATCACCACGGTCGCAGCCAGCGCCGGGAAGCGCCTCGAATTTGCATTCGAGGGCAGCATCTTCATTGGTGGCGCGGTAGTGCAGTGGCTGCGCGACAACCTGAAGATCATCGACGCCTCGGCCGACGTGGAAGCGCTCGCCCGCAGCGTGCCTGACACCGGCGGCGTAGTGTTTGTACCGGCGTTTGTGGGCCTGGGCGCTCCGCACTGGGACCCGCATGCGGCGGGCATGCTCATCGGACTCCGGCGCGACACTGGGCACGGACACATTGCGCGCGCGGCGCTCGAAGCCATCGCGTTCCAGGTGGCCGACGTGCTGGAGGCGGTATACAGCGAGACCGGCGCGCCACTCCAGGCTCTGCGCGTCGACGGCGGCGCAGCGGTGAACGATCTGCTGATGCAGTTCCAGGCCGACATCCTCGGAGTTCCTGTTGTCCGGCCGCGCGTGACGGAAACGACCGCTCTGGGTGCGGCCTATCTCGCCGGGCTCGCCACAGGATTCTGGCCGGGCCCCGATGCCTTGCGCGCCGAGCGCAAAGGCGATGTGCGTTTCGAGCCCAAAATGAACGCAACTGAGCGGGCTGAGCGCCGCGGGAACTGGCAGAAGGCCGTAGAGCGCGCGAAAGCGTGGACGGCGTAGTACGGGTTGCACCAACTCGGATTTGAAAGGGCGCGGCTTTAGCCCCTAAAGGTATCGGGAAGGCACGAAGTGTCAGGGCACGACTTTAGTCGTGCCGCAAGCGCCGCAAAATGATCGGGGCTTTTAGCCCCTGAGGGAAGTTTTTCAATCGGCCCCGAGAATTTACGCGATCAGTTCTAGTACTCTCGATGGAACCGGTTTCAAGTTTGTAGGCCAAACAGGAGTTCAAAGCTCGTGAAACTGTTTCGAGGCTTACGGCCGCTCCAGCGCGCAGCCGCTCTGCGCGATGCACTCGCAGGCGTTGTGATGGCGGCGATGGATATCCCGCAGGTGCTGGGATACAGCAAGATTGCGGGCATGCCCGTGGTGACGGGGCTTTACTCGCTCTTTTTGCCGTTGGTTGCATTTGCGGCCTTCGGCTCGTCGCGCTACATGGTGGTGGCGGCGGACTCGGCAACGGCGGCGATTCTTGCCGATGGCATCTCCGGCACAGCCACGCCGGCCAGCGCGCACTACATCGCCCTGGCCTGCATCGTGGCCGTGGGGACGTCGATCATTCTCCTTCTGGCGCGGGTGCTGCGCCTGGGGTTTATCGCGGACTTTCTTTCGCGCACCGTGCTCGTGGGCTTTCTAACCGGCGTGGGCTTTCAGGTGGGAATCTCCGTGCTCAGCGAGATGCTGGGCGTAGCCGTGGATTCGCACCGTCCGGTGGTGCAGCTTTATGAAGTGCTTCGCAGGTTGCCGCAAGCAAGCCTGCCCACGGTAGCCTTGTCGGTCTCGGTGCTCGCGTTGGTTCTTCTGCTGCGGCGCTTCGCTCCCAAGGTGCCGGGCGCGCTGGTGGCAGTTGTGGCTGCAATTTCAGCGAGCATGGTTTGGAATTTTGCGGGACATGGAATTGCCACCATTGGGCCGGTGGTTGGCGGTTTGCCTCACCTGGGATTGATGGCGCTGCTCAGCCTGCGCACCATGAACCGTCAGGAAATAGAGTTGCTGCTCACCGTGTCGGCCTCGTGCGCCGTGATGATTCTTACGCAAAGCGCGGCGACTTCGCGGATCTATGCGGCAAAACATTACGAAACCGTAGACGAGAATCTCGATCTCTATGGGCTTTCGGCTGCGAATGCCGCGGCGGCGCTGAGCGGCGGATTTGTGGTGAATGGAAGTCCCACGCAGACCGCGATGATGGAAGACGCCGGCGGACGGAGCCAGTTGGCGCAGGTGACGACAGCGGTGGTGGTGGGTGTGGTGCTGCTATTTCTTACAGGGCCGCTCCAGCATCTTCCCACGTGCGTGCTGGGCGCAATGGTCTTTTTGGTGGCGCTGCGGCTCATCGATTTGGCAGAGCTTAAAAACATCCGCTCGGAGAGCCCGCAGGAATTTGCGCTCGCCGTGATGACGGCGGCGGTTGTGGTTCTGGTGGGAGTGGAAGAGGGCATCGTGCTGGCGATGCTGGTCTCCCTGGCGCGCGTCGTCCGGCACGATTATCACCCGCATAGCGGAGTACTCCAGGCGAACCCCGACGGAAGTTGGAATCTGGTACCGGCCGCGCCGGATGTGGAGACCCAACCGGGCCTGGTTCTCTACCGGTTTGGAGCCGAGCTTTTTTACGCCAATGCCGGGCGGTTTCTTGAGGAAGTAACGGAAGTGGTGCAGCCGGTACCGTCCGTCGTGAAGTGGGTGGTGGTGGACGCAGAGGCGATGACGCACCTGGATTACACGGCTGCGCGGATTGTGAAGCGGCTGAAAGAAAACCTCGACAAGGCAGGAGTGGAGCTGGCGTTTGCGCGCGTGCCGTGGGATTTGAAATCCGACTTCAATCGCCATCACGTGACAGAAGCGCTCGGGCCAGGCCGGCTCTTTAACCGGTTGCACGACGCGATCGCGGCGTTTGAAAAGTCGGAGAAGCCGCCGGGTGCCTGAGAGCGTGATTGGCTCTTCACTGACGCGGCGCGAAAAGGCCCAATCACTAGGATCGCTTAGGCGATATCGTCCTGGAGTCGATGAAGCAAATGGCGTGGCGAGGAGTTTTCCAGCCAGCAACCGGCTGGTTGATAGTTCGGTCTGCCTATGATTCGCACTTTTGTTCGAGCAGCGCTCGTTTTCTTTGCACTTTCTTCCCTGTGTTTTGCACAAATAGGGAGCAGAACCAACCTCTTTCCCTCAAACACAAAGCCAATGAAGAACACCGCGAGCTTGATTTCAGCGGAGCAGGGCGTCGGCAATGTTGTGTATCAGGTTTTCTATTTTCGCCGCGATCCGAAGCTTGAGGCGTTCCGGGTGGATATAGGATTTTACGACAAGGGGCAACTGGTCAAGGATTGGTCTTACGGCATCATCCTCGAGAAGGACTTAACCGGCCACGGGACCCCAGACTATGTTTGGTACGGCGGAGATGATACCGGGCAGCGATTGCTATGGTTCCATTCGAAAGACAATCAGCGCGAGTGCGTCAACGTGCTTAGGAGTGCGGAAGCAGCCTGGAGGAAGAAGCTCGGTAGAGCCGCGCCTGATTTGGGCGAAGTCGGCGGCGATTATGAGGTCGGCGATGTGACTTGGGACGAGCAGGCTCAGCTCCTGACCGTCTTGGTTTGGCCTAACCTTGTGGACCGAACAAATGCTCGCAAAGTGAGACTGACGATCGCCCCAAACGAGTTCGTGTATGGTGAGCGATAGATCTGCCTGCTGCGGTCTTCAAATACCGGTGTTTAGGCTCGATTTCCGGCCAGCGGCGCCCAACTCGTTTCGAATCGCTGCGCGGCGGCATACCCAAAGCAGAAGAGAAGAACCGCAAAGCCCACCGGGTCCAGAATCTCGGGCGGACTCGGGAGACCGAATGGGAGCGACAAGTTGCCATACAGCGCTTCCACCGAGAAAAGAATGATGCCAACGGAGATGATGCTATAGCTCGGCAGGATGAGGAACTTGCGAGAGAGCTTTGGCACGGCGGCGACGGTGCCCAGGACAGCGAGGGAGCAGGCGGCGAAGAGATGGTTGAATGGCATTACTTTGTTGGACGAGCCAGTCAACAGGAAAGAGGAAACGCCTGCCACAGCGATCATTAAGCCCACCATAATCGCTCCCCTGAAAAAGAGCCGCAATTTGCCCCGGCATAGCTCGAGAAAGGCCATCACGGCAATCAGGACAACCGAGAACGAAAGAATATTGAAAACGTATGGAAGGCCCGCAAGAAACCAGTGCGGCAAAAGTCCCAAGCCAGCCAGTGAACCAAACAGATATTCGGTTCCCTCAATCGCACTCCAAACTCCCAGCCAGATGAGAAACTTGCCTCCGCTCCGGCGGCGCATCACCGCGATGCCACAGGCGCTCAATCCGATAAATAGAAAGATGGTGCCGAAAATGATGTAAGCGATTCGGTCGTAGAGCATTGCAACAGCTTGATCTGTCACGTCAGAACCCCCGGAGACTGTATTTATCTCTCGGCGCCCCCGGAGGTCAGTGTCGAGTATCACGGTTTAAAAGTGATGAATAAGTGCAACCAGAAAGGTCTTCAGACGACTGACCGTTATCCCGCTTTGCGTTCAGGGCAGGTGATGTGGGACCAGCTTCTCTCGCTCGCCCCAGGAGCCAACAGCGGCGCAACGTCAGCCGATCTCCCGGTCCCAGTTCTCAAGCGTCTTCTTGAACTCAAGCATGAATTTGCCGCCGTCGGCGCCGTCGATGAGTCGGTGATCGAAGCCGAGGCAGAAGTACTGCATCGACCGAATCGCGATGGAGTCGTTGCCGTCGGCGTCGGTCAGGACGGCCGGCTCCTTGCGCAAACCGCCCACAGCGAGAATGGCCGACTCGGGTTGGTTAATGATCGGCATGCCGAACTCGCCGCCAAACGCGCCGGAGTTGGTGAGCGTGAAGGTGGACCCGCCGACCTCGTCGGGCAACAGTTTTTTTGTGCGCGCGCGGATGGCGAGATCGGCGATGGTCCGCGCCAGCGCGACGAAGCTGGCTCCCTCGGCCTGGCGAACCACCGGCACGATCAGGCCCCCGTCGAGCGCCACAGCGATGCCGAGGTTAATGGTCCAGTGGTAGCGAATGGCGAGGCCGTTCTTCGCGTTCTCAAGCGACGCATTGACAATGGGGAAGCGGCGCAGCGCGGCGACGGCCGCGGCGGCAATAAAAGGCATAAAAGTCAGCTTGACCCCGTGGCGCTGCTCGAAGGCGGCCCGATGCTGCTCGCGCAGGCGCGCAATGCGCGTCATGTCGACCTTGTATACGGAGTAAACGTGCGGGCTGGTGCGCACACTCTCCACCATGCGGTCGGCAATGATGGCGCGCATGCGGGTGAGGGGAACAGGTTCCGCGGGAAGGCTCGCGAGGTCAGGTGCCGGCGCTTGCGGTGGGGCAGACTTTTGGACTGACTGCTGTGCCGGGGATGATTGTGCCGCGCGCAGCACATCGTCCTTGCCGATGCGGCCGCCGGTGCCCGTGCCGGCAATACGGTTCAAGTCGATTCCATGTACTTTGGCGATGCGCCGCGCTAGCGGCGAAGATCGGGTGCGGCCGGCGTGAGATGGAGCGGGCTCCTGAACGTGCACCCGCGCCGCCTGCGGTGGTGGCACTTGCAGTGCGGCGGCCCTTTGGACTGGGGTTTGTGGAATCTGTACAGCCGGAGCAGCCGCTGCCACCGCAGACCCAACCTCGCCGATCACCGCGACGATCGTATTCACCTCGACGGTATCGCCTTCGGCAAAGCGGATTTCAGCCAGCACGCCGGCAACAGGCGAGGGAATCTCGGCGTCCACCTTGTCTGTAGAGATCTCAAAGAGCGGCTCGTCGACTGCGACGGTGTCGCCGATCTTCTTGAGCCATTTGGTGATCGTGCCTTCGAAGATCGATTCGCCCATCTGGGGCATGATGACTTCCGTTGGCATGCGTCCCTCTTTCGCGCTTCAGCCTGCACCGGTTCCTGCCGGATTATAAATCGCGGGCGGCCCAGCGTGGCGCTGATAAGTGCGGGCCCACCACCCCAGGCAACAAAGACCGCTTGTCAGTGACCCCCACAAAAGCCGGTCAGGACCCAGCATGGAAAAACCCTTCAAGGATCGCAAGAAGTGTCAGGGCACGACTTCAGTCGTGCCGAAAAATGCCCCAACTTCTACCGGGCTTTAGCCCCTGCGGCTCGTTCGGTCATCAAGCCGAGATGGGGCGTTCCTTTAAGGGTCGGGGCAATTGGCGCAGCCGCTCGACCTCAGGCGGGATCTGGAGCGGCGTGTCTTCTGCCGGAAACTCCTGGGCCGGCGATTCCGGCGCACCAGCAGCAGCGGAGTGCACCCGGGACCGCAGCGCAGTCAGGCTTTCCTGCATCTCGACCGGCTCGCCGAAGACCAAGCCGAACTGCCGCGCCGCGCGCTCCGCAAGAGCCTCGAGAGTGGGCAGGGTCGCCGGGTCAGAAACCTCGCGGGCAAGGCTCGTCACGGGCCGGTCGGTAATACCGCAAGGGTTGATCAGGCGGAAATCGTCAAGATTGGTGGTGACGTTGAAGGCGAAGCCGTGCGAGGTGACGCCGCGGGCCACATGAATGCCGATCGCAGCAATCTTACGTTCACCCGCGGGCACATCTTTCGCCGTCCTCCCACAGTTCTCATCCAAAAGGCTGCCCCACCGCAGGTGGCACCAGACTCCCGTTAACCCGCAGATGCGTCCGGCGGGCACGCCCAACTCGCCGCAGACGCGGATTAGCGCCTCTTCCATCAGGCGGACGAAATCGACCGGGCCAAGGCGGTTGCCGCTGGCATTGCGCAGGCTGCGCAAATCGAAGATGGGGTAGCCGATGAGCTGGCCAGGGCCGTGGTAGGTCACATCGCCGCCGCGATTGATGTCGTGGAGCGTGACGCCACGTGCTGCCAGCAGTTCGTCGGACGCGAGGATGTTGGCGCGGCTGGCGTTGCGGCCCAGCGTGAGAACCGGCGGGTGCTCCAGCAGCAACAGCACGTTGCCGATGCGGCCCTCGGTGCGCAGGGCAACCAGTTCCTGCTGTAGGCGCAGTGCTTCCGCGTAGTCCATGCGGCCGAGATAGATGTACTGAATCATCGCTACCCTGATTGTAGCCAGCCGCCGTCCATGTTCATCGGCGTAGCTCCTATTCCGCGAGCCGCGCCGCAAAGAGCTTTTCAAACACAATCCGATGCTCCCAGGCAACGAGCAGCCAAAGCAGCGTTGCAAACGCACCCGCCCCAATACCGCCTGGGTTCATCGTGAGATGAAAGAGAAGGATGTTGAACAGCACAGGGCCCAGCAACGTCAGTCCCAGACCTACAAACCGATTCACTAGAAAAAGAATCGCCGACACGACCATGATCGCGCCCACCACGTAAAAGTAGTGCGCGGCAAACAAGGCAGCCGTAAACTGTCCAGCCAGCCCCGCCGGCATCGGTCCCATCGGAATGAAATTGAGGAACATATTGGAACCGAATACCAGGAACATGAGCCCTAGAAGATACCGGGCAATCATCGTGACAATCTTCATGGAGTTCTCCTCGAATTGAATTTCAGAAGGGGATGAAGCCGCAATAAGCAACGCAACCGCAAAGAAAAACTCGCTACGCCGTTGGATGGCCAGGGCGCACATGGAGATTCAGTTTTGCCGCGGCCGGGCGATCCGCACAGCGGGGTCTATTTCGAAGGATCGACCAGCGCTTGATACACCAGCGGTCGCGTCGAGTACTCCATATTCGGTTTGCCACCGCCCATGCGCTGGATCATGCCGACGAAAACAATGTCGTTGGTGGGGTCAACCCAGTACCAGGTACTGGCCGCGCCGTCCCAGAAAAATGTGTCCTTGCCGTCGGGCAAATCGGCAGCCTGCGGATCGAAGAGAACGGCGCAGTCATAGCCGTAGCCAAAGCCGGGACGGAAGGTTTGCGATCCGACGTGGAACTCGCCCGTCAGCATGCTGGCCGGCAAGTGATTCGTGTCCATGAGGCGCACAGAGGAGGGAGCAAGAATGCGCACGCCGCCCAGTTCGCCGCTGTTGCCGAGCATCTGCGCGAAGCGGTAGTAATCCTCGGCCGTCGAAACCAGGCCGCCGCCACCCGACGGGCGCGTAGGTGGGTTCAGGAAGTCGCCCATGCCGCTGCCGTTCGTGGTGTCGGCCTTCAGTCCATCGTGACCGTCGTTCTCGTAGAGTGTGGCGAAGCGCGCGCGTTTTTCAGCAGGCACGTAGAAACCTGCGTCGCGCATGCCAAGCGGCGCGAAGAGATGGTCGCGCATGAAGTCGGGCAGCGACTGGCCGGTGATCTTCTCGATGATGTATCCCTGAATGTCCATGGAAATGCTGTAGCGCCAACGCGTGCCAGGCTGGTAGTTGAGCGGGACCTGCGCGAGGCCATCGATCGTCTCTTTGAAGGTTGCGGCATGCCGTATGTTCAGTTTCTGGTACATCGCGTCGACCGGCCCGTCGCCATCGCCGTAGCTGAAGCCGGCGGTGTGGGTCATCAGCTCATGCATGGTCGGCGGGTGATCGGGAGCGACGAGGATCATTTTGCCTGTCGCGTCGAGACCGGCAAAAACCTTGAGGTTGGCGAACTCGGGAATGAACTTGGAGATGGGGTCGCTTGGCAGCCACTTGCCTTCTTCGTACAGGATGAGCATCGCCACACCGGTGACGGGCTTGGTCATGGAATAGTCGCGGAAGATCGTTTCCTTTGCCATGGGCACGCCGCTTGCGAAGTCCTGTACGCCATAGGTGCGGTAGTCGACGATTTTGCCGTGGCGGGCAAGGATGGTAACCGCGCCGGAGAGTTCCTTTTTGTCGACCACGCTCTGGATAAAGGCGTGCAGACGCTCAAGCCGTTCGGAAGAAAAGCCGACAGACTCGGGACTGACAGGGGTCATATCAACGACTGCGGCAGCGGAGGGTTGCTGGGCGTTTGTGGCGGGCAGCCCAAGGGAGAGGGTGGCGGCGACGATCAGCAGGAAGAATCTTTTCGACGAGATCATGGTTTGAAGAGTCCTCTACGCGGCAACGGAACCCTGGTCGCACGCGGAACCCTTTATATCAAAATCAATTGCCGCTGGCGCGCAGGCGATGGAAATCGCAATTCGCGGTACACTATCTACTGGCAGGAGGACCGGGCGGTCGCTGCCGGAAAGCCTTGCGCAAGCAGGGGTTGCCGGGAGAGGAAAGTCCGAACTCCGCAGGGCAGTGTGCCGGATAACGTCCGGGACGCGGGCGTCAAGGCCCGTGGACGGCTAGTGCCACAGAGAATATACCGCCACCACTGCGTGGGACAGCCCTTTGGAGAGGCATCCATGGGATACCCCAGGGACTTGCTCCAAAGGGCTGCCCCACGCAGTGGTGGTAAGGGTGAAAAGGTGCGGTAAGAGCGCACCGCGCAGCCAGTAATGGCTGTGGCAGGGTAAACCCCACACGGAGCAAGACCAAATAGGGAGGGAAGTACGAGCTCGGAGCAAGGCTCGTACCCGGTGCCGGCCCGGCGCCGAAAAGCTGCTCCAGCGGGGCCCCCAGCGACAGGTCTTCGTCGATGGGGTGTCAAGCAATGGCTGAAACCTCCGGGTAGGTCGCTGATGAACGTCCGCGGCAACGCGGCGTCTAGAGGAATGACCGCATAAACAGAATTCGGCTTATGAGTCCTTTTGCCGAATTGCATGACGGCCCCGAGGGAGAGATCCCTCGGGGTCGACCATTTATGGACGGCGAACTGGCGGGGCGGCGGCTTTTTGGTTTATCAGGCCGATTTCTCGAGCGCGAGTTCAGCGAAATGGTGGGCCTCGGCGATCCTTTGAGAGTATTGGTGAACCTTCTCGTAGATCCCGATCACGACTTGTCCGACACAGACACAATAAACCCGTGTATCCCCATCCCTTGGAGAGCTCGGCTCTCCGAGCGCAACGTTGAACAGGTGGCGAGCGCTTTCAAGAAAGTCGTTGTGGCTGGGTTTCTCGGTCGATTCGCGGACCAATGCTCTCGCTATGGCACATTTCACTAGCGCATCGGCTTCTTTTGGGCCGCACCTGTGTTCCCAGAAATCCCAGCTACCGCTCGTGAACCGTTCGGCAAAAATGTGAATTCCCATTAGAGTCACTCAGCACACGCAATACCGTGCATTGCCGCAACTTCCGTCGAAAAGATGCTCTTCAGTGGATTGTTCGGGGTGCCTTAGCTCTTCAGATCGCTTTCACGCGCAAGCATGCCTTGCATGGCCCATTCCGATTTCAAAACAAACACACCCGGGGACGTTTCCGAACCCACCAAAGCGTAATGCACAAATTCCGGTGCATCAATATCACGAAAGGGTCACGCGCGGGCTCCTAAGGGTCCGTAAACTCATGATCTGAATGAGGATTGGGCTTTCCGCAGGACGCTTCCCGCCGCGCTGCTACCATCAGAAACATGTTGCGAGTAAAGCGGTTGGAGGCGGGTGCACGGCTGCCGGTGGTGGCGCATCCGGGCGAGGATCTGGGTTACGACGTGTTTGCGCTCGAGCGGGCCGAATTGCCGCCGCGGGCCACGGTGAAGGTTCGAACCGGCATTGCCGCCGAAGCGCGCGATCCGCGAACAGACGCACCCCTGGGGCTGCTGGTGCGCGACCGCTCGTCCATGGCGGCGAGGGGCCTTGCCACCACGGGCGGCGTCATCGATTCCGGCTACCGCGGCGAGATCCTTATTGTCATGACCAACCTGGGCGATGTCACCCAGGAGCTCCAGGCCGGCGAAAAGATCGCGCAAATGGTCCCCGTCCCCGTTCTCACCGGTCCCGTCCACGAAGTAGAGAGCCTGGAAGACTCCGTGCGGGCGGCCAAGGGGTTCGGCAGCACAGGAAAATAGGGACTGCGAGACAGCCCGCGCCAATGGGCTGCGGCATGCGATGCCTGGAACCGGGCGCCACCCGGGTGCGTATCATAAGAGCGAGAAGCCATGCCACTTAAAGAGGCCTTCAAACTCGCGCTGGACTCGCTGTGGGCCAACAAGCTGCGCAGCATCCTCACTTTGTTTGGCGTCATCATCGGCGTGGCGTCGGTGATCATGGTGGTCACTCTCACCAACGGCGCCAAGCAGTTTGTCACCGAAAAAATCAACACCTATGGCGCGGCCGTGGTCACCATCAGTAAAATGCCGCAGACCTTTATCACCACCGAAGAATATATCTCCTATCAAAAGCGCAAAGACATTACATTCGACGACTACAGGGCCATCCAGTCCGATTGCAAATCCTGCGTGTCGGTAGCGGGGACGCGCAACACCACCGGCAAGGTCGTCTACGGAACCAGGTCCACCACCGACACCAACATTCGCGGCTGGACCTCGACGATGCCGCCCATTATGAATCTCAATATCGCGGAGGGGCGCTTCTACACTGAACTCGAGGACGAGCACAGTACCCGTGTCGCCGTTGTCGGCTCCGACATTGTCGACAACGTCCTTGGCCCCGGCGACCCGCTGGGAAAAGAAATCCGCGTGGATGGCGCGCCCTACACGATCATTGGCGTGGGCGAGAGCCAGGGCAAGATGTTTGGCCAAAGCATGGATAACTGGGTCGCAATTCCCCTCATGACATTTCTCCACACATACGATGCTCACAGCAGCATGATGATCTATGTGAATACGGGCGGCGGCGGAGAGGTGATGGACGGGGTTTCCGACGAGCTGCGCGTCATCATGCGCGCGCGGCGGCACCTGGCGCCAGATCAGCCGGACGCTTTCTCCATCGATTCCAGCGCGACATTTCAAAATCTGCTCGGAAACATCCTCAACAACTTTGGCGCAGTAGTAGTGGCCATCGCCGCCATCTCGCTGGTGATCGGCGGCATCGTCATCATGAATATCATGCTGGTCACGGTGACGGAACGGACACGCGAGATCGGCGTGCGCAAGGCGCTGGGCGCGAAACGGAAAGATATTCTGATGCAATTCCTCATAGAGTCGGCATTGCTGGCGTCGATCGGGGGAGTCATCGGAGTCTTGGTGGGCATTGGCTTGGCCAAGGTGTTGACACTGGCCATCGGATTTCCGTCTGTAGTAGCCCTGTGGTCCATCGCGGTAGGGTTGTTGGTGTCTGCTTCGGTTGGTCTGTTCTTTGGTATTTATCCGGCGCACAAGGCAAGTGCCCTCGATCCCATTGCGGCGCTCCGGGCCGAACTGTGAACTGACCCATGAAGTCCACCGGCCAAACCCGAGAATCCGTCAAGATGGCGCTGGATACCCTGCGCAAGAACAAGATGCGCTCCGGCCTCACCGTTCTCGGCATCCTCATCGGCATTTCTACGGTCATTCTCATCTCCTCGGCGATTAACGGCCTCAACTCAAACATCGAAAATTTTGTGAGCACGCTGGGCACGAATGCTTTGTGGGTCTATCATTTTGAGCCGTTCGGCCACCGGCCAACCACCGAGGAGCTGAACCGCAAGAAGCTGACCTATGAGGACGGCATCGCCATGCGCGCGCTGCAGCATGTAATCACCGTCGACCCCGAATTGACTTACCAGAATTTTCAAACAGGATTGGGCTCCGTTTCGCTCAAGCACGGCACCCACAAGATCGCGAACACCATCCTGAGCGGCGCCACGGAGGCGTTTACTGAGGTGCAGGAGGTCGATTTCCTTGAAGGCCGCATGTGGACAGAGTCGGAAGAGCGGCACCGCGCGAATGTGGTGATCCTGGGTCACGATTCCGCAGCCGATCTTTTCCCCGGCGAGGATCCCATCGGCAAGGAGGTGGAATGCGAAGGCGACGTCTTTACCGTCATCGGCGTGCTCGATCTGCAGCCTCAGCCCTTCGGAAGCGGGCGCAACACGCAGGACAACCAGGCCTATTTCCCGTTGGAGACGTTTCGCAAAATTCACCCGGAAATTACGGATTTCTGGATTGTGGTGAAATACGACGATCCCGCGAACAAGCAGATCGTGATCGAAGAAGTGCGCGAGTTGCTGCGCGTGCGGCGCAAGTTGCACGCCGATCAGGACGATAACTTCGCCATCTTCAGCCCCGAGTCGATCACGCGTTTGTGGAATCAGCTCACCGGCGGACTCTTCCTCTTCATGGTTGCGGTTTCTTGCGTAGGGCTGATGGTGGGCGGCGTGGGTGTCATGAACATCATGCTCGTGAGCGTGACCGAGCGCACGCGCGAAATCGGCGTACGAAAAGCAATTGGCGCGACCAAGAAAATGATCATGGTGCAATTCACGCTTGAAGCGGTAACTTTATGCGCGGTGGGCGGACTGCTGGGCATTTTGACCGGTTCGTTTCTGACGCTGATTCTGCATTTTGCTGTGCCGTTTCTGCATGCAGCCCTTTCCCTCACGTGGGTCATTATCGCCTTTGCCGTCTCCTGCATCATTGGCCTGGTCTTCGGCATTTACCCGGCATGGAAAGCTGCCAACCTGGACCCGATTGAAGCCCTAAGGTATGAATGACAGGTGTCTGGTTTCAGGTGTCAGATTTCGGGTGTCCGTCGCCGGCGACCCGAATGCAAAATGAGACTTTGCTTTCGGCTTCGGGCCAAAATCCCTCGCTATCGGTTGTTCGCCGCTGATGGCTGTGTCACGAATGAACTGAAACCTGACACCTGAAATCTGACCCCAATCTAGCTCGCGATGCGGAGTATTCCAATGGCTGCTGTCGGTCAAACCCGGGAATCCGTGAAGATGGCGCTGGATACGCTGCGCAAGAACAAGATGCGCTCCGGCCTAACCATTCTCGGCATCCTCATCGGCATTTCTACGGTCATTCTCATCTCTTCGGCAATCAACGGCCTCAATTCCAATATCGGGCAATGGGTAAATTCGCTGGGCACCAACGTCCTGTGGGTCTTTCATTACACGCCCTTCGGCCACCGGCCCACGACTGAGGAGCTCAATCGCAAAAAGCTGACCGCTGAGGATGGAATGGCCATGCGCGCCTTGCCGCACGTCGCCACCGTGGACCCGGAACTGATCCTCCAGAACTTTCAAACCGGCCTGGGCAAAGTTTCTCTCAAGCACGGCACGCACAGCATTACGAATACCATCCTCCAGGGATCCACCACGGCCATGCCCGAGGTGCAGCAAGCGAACTTCCTGGAAGGGGGTATGTGGACGGAATCGCAGGAAGAGCATCATGACAACGTGATGATTCTGGGCCACGATGCCGCAGAGGACCTTTTTCCCGGCGAGGACCCGATCGGCAAGGACGTGATATGCGAAGGCGACGTTTTCACCGTGATCGGCGTGTTGGATCTGCTTCCACAACCCTTCGGCAGCGGGCGCAACACGGCGGACAACACAGCCTACCTTCCGCTGGGGGCATTCCGCAAGATTCATCCCGAATTTACCGACGTCTGGATTGTGGTGAAATACGACGACCCGGCGAACAAACAAATCGTGACCGAAGAGGTGCGCGAGTTGCTGCGTGTGCGCCGCAAATTGCGCGCCGATCAGGACGATAACTTCGCAATTTTCAGTCCCGACGAGCTGACCCGTTTGTGGAACCAGCTGACCGGCGGACTCTTCCTCTTTATGGTCGCGGTATCGTGCGTGGGGTTGATGGTGGGTGGCGTGGGCGTGATGAACATCATGCTGGTAAGTGTGACCGAGCGGACTCGCGAAATCGGCGTGCGCAAGGCGATCGGCGCGACCAAGAGAAATATCATGGTGCAATTCACACTGGAAGCGGTAACTTTGTGCGCGGTGGGTGGCCTGCTGGGCATTTTAGCCGGGGCATTTTTGACACTGATTCTGCATTTTGCCGTGCCCTTTCTGCATGCGGCACTTTCGATTACTTGGGTTATCATCGCCTTCACCGTTTCCTGCGTCATCGGCCTGGTGTTCGGCATTTACCCAGCATGGAAAGCCGCCAACCTGGATCCGATTGAGGCGCTGCGATACGAGTGACAGGGATCAGGTGTCAGGTGTCAGGTTTCAAAAGCCGGTGGCAAGCTCCGATACTGCACGACCGATCTGACCCCTGAAACCTGAACCCTGTAAACTGCCTTCATGCCTCACCCCCTGGCGCAAGCGATCGAGATGGTGACGACGGCGCTGGCCGTGGCCGGGATGGGCTACTTTCTCGCCAGCCTGGTCGCGGCGCGAAGTTTTCTCCACGAGCGGCGCGCGCCAAGGCCTCAGTTCTCGCCCGGCGTGAGCATTCTCAAATCGCTCAAGGGTCTCGACCCCGGCATGATGGACGCCTTCCGCAGCCATTGCCGGCAGAAATACGCGGGCGACTTCGAATTGCTCTTCGGCGTGAGTTCGCTCAGCGATCCCGCGGCTGCCGCAGTTCAACAACTGGTCGCGGAGTTTCCCGAACTGTCAATCCGGTTGTTGGAGTGCTCCCAGCGGCTGGGAACAAATGGCAAGGTGAGCACGCTCGCGCAACTCGCCCCTCACGCGCGCTACGATTTTTGGCTCATCAACGATTCCGACATTACGGTGGGGCCGCATTATCTCGAACGCGTGATGTGTTGCTTTGCTCCGCAGGCGCACGATGATGGCAAGGCGCCGGTCGGTTTGGTGACGGCGCTCTATCGCGGGCGCGCTCACGGCACCATCGCTTCACGGCTTGAAGCGCTTGGTATTGCCACGGATTTCATTCCCAGCGTACTGCTTTCGAAATTGATCGAGCGCGGGCTGCACTACGGTCTGGGTTCCACGCTCGCGGTACGGCGCGAGGCGCTGGAAAAAGCAGGCGGCTTGCTGGCCCTTGTCGATCAGTTGGCCGACGACTACGAGATGGGCGTGCGCGTCGCGCGAGCCGGCTTTCGTGTGGCGCTGAGCTCTGAAGTTGTGGAGACCAGCGTGCCGGCATACGCATGGGATGGGTTCGTCGATCACCAGTTGCGCTGGCTGCGCACCGTGCGCGACGCGCGGCCGGCCGGCTATGTGGGCCTCATCTTCACGCATGGATTGGCGTGGGCGCTGCTCAACGTGCTGGCCAGCGGATTGAGCCCGGTGAGCCTGTGGCTGCTGGGGCTGAGTTTCTTTCTGCGACTCGCGCAGGCCATGTGCGTCGGCGCAGAAGTGCTGGGGGATCACGAGGTGCTTCCGAACCTGTGGCTCCTCCCGCTGCGCGACGCCGTGGCGATGGGCCTGTGGGTGGCAGGCCTTGCCGGAGACACGATTGTGTGGCGCGGCGAGCGCTTTGCGCTCAGGAATGGAAAGCTCGTGAAAGCCGAGCGGAGCTAGTCGCTCTGACCGCTTGATTTCGCGCGAATTGGGGTGCCCCGGGTCTCGATTTTGAGACCCGGGAACCACGAAATCAAAGGACCGAATCCAAGCTGTCGGAGCTAGTCGCTCGCCATAGCCGCGTCAGCCTCTCGCAAATCGCGAATCGCTTCCGTGTCAAACGTCAGGCAACTGCCCAGCTCATTGAAGTCTTTTTCCCATCGCGGACGATCCTCTTTTGTCAGCGCGGTGAGCGCGTAGCCTGACGTGCGCAGAATCTCGTACCAGATGTTTTGCGCCTGCCAGAGATTCAGATCGAACGGCAGTTCGGTGAGGGTGCGGGCCAGCACCAGCGCGCGGTCGAGCATTTCCAGCGACCCCGACGACATTTGCAGTTCCACCATGGCGCGCTTCATGCGCAGATCGGCAATGTACGAGAGCGTCGCGATCTCAAGCGGCACCAGGTCAGCCTTGGCGAGCGAGAGATAAGAGCGCAACCGCGCCACATCGATCGGATCAACTTCAAGCACACGCCGCAGTCCAGCATTGATAGCGAACCCCGCAGCGAGGGTGAGCGCGGGCGGCTTGGGCAGGCTCGCCTGCGAAAGGTAGTGCAACAGGCTGGCGTGATCCTGGTAGATGGTGGTGAGCGAGTTCTCGATATCCCACAGCGTGGAGTTGAGGATCAGTTGCACGATGCGCCTTTGCTCGTCGGTAAAGAGCGAAGTGAGCGAGTAGTCGGCGTGGCCGTAGAAGCGGTCGAGCAGGCGAATCACTTCAGGGAAGTCCGCGCGCTGCACGTGGCCGGCGGCATCGGCAGAAAAAGCCTCAAAGGCGGCAGCATCGGCCTCGGTATAGGCTTTCACCGCAGCGGTAATGTTTTGATCGCCGAAATGGAGAACGGCAAAAGAAAAACTTTGGGCGTGACCGGTGATCGTGCTGGCCACATGCACGCGGCCCAGCGCCAGGCGGCCGCGGCCCGAAGTATGAATCTCGTAAGAGATGCGGCGCACACGGTAGCAGAAAAGATCTGTCTCATCGGCAAAAGAGGAGAAGACAGAGCTGATGGCGTAGTGCGCGGCCACCTGCTCCAGGTGCAACTCCTGGGTTTCAACGCATTTCTTATAGATGCTGGCGCCGTTGCCGGCCTTGGGATCGTTGGAGCGCGCCTCGGCAAGTCGCGCGAGAAATGCGGGCTCGAGCGGCGCAGCCTGTTCGCCGAAAACCTGCAAGGCCAGTTGCAGCACCCGCGCAGCGTAGGCAATCACTTGAACGGTCTCGATGCCGCCAATGTCGTCGAAGAACCATCCGCAGCTTGTGAACATAAGCTGCGCGTGGCGCTGCATCTCCATCAGTTCAAGGGCGCGCACGCGCTCGCTGTCGTTGAGCGGGTGCGCCTGTTGCGCAGCCAGGAAGCGATTGACCGACTCCGTGCTGCGATCCAGAACCACCTGGATGTAAGCGTCGCGCGCTGCCCACACGTCGCGAAACAGCTCGCTGCCGTGCTGTTCGCAAAGCGGGATCAACGCGTCGCGCAGTTCATCGAGAGCCCTGCGCAGCGGCGCGCGCCATTCCTGGTTCCAGCCAGGATGGCCGCCATTGCAGCCGCAGTTGGAGCGCCAGCGCTCCACGCCGTGCACGCAGCTCCATGAAGTGTCTTCCACAATCTCGCACTCGAACTCCGGCGGAAACTGCTCCAGGAACGTAGCGTAGTTGGTGAGCTTGACGGTCTTGTCCTGCTCCAGCAGACGCAACGCGTAGGCCAGCCCCATCTCGCCGTATTTGTGATGATGCCCGTAGGTCTCGCCGTCGGTGGCTACGTGCACCAATTGCGGCTGCGCGCTGTCTTTGAATCCACTCTTGAGACGCGCGACTAAGTTCTCGCTGGAGTCGAGCAACCCTTCAAAGGCGATGGCGCGAGAGACTGGGCCGTTGTAGAAAAAGACGGCGATGGATGCGCCGGAAGCGAACCGGACGAGATATGGGTGAGTGGTGTCGACCGTGGCGTCGGGCGTGTCCGTCCAGTCGCCGTCGCCCTTCAGCGGACGAATCCGCTTGCATTGGTGCGGAGCCAGCAGGGTGAATCGAATCCCATTGTTTGCGAGGGCTTCGAGGGTTGCCGTGTCGGCCGCGGTTTCAGGCAGCCACATGCCTTCCGGCGGCGAGCCAAAACTGTTTTCGTAGTCGGCGATGCCCCACCGGATCTGTGTGGCGCGGTCGCGCGCGTTGGCCAGCGGCAGGATCATGTGGTTGTACCCCTGCGCCATGGCCGAACTGTGCCCGCGGTTGCGCTGGCGGCTGCGACCCTCTCCGTCAAGAATCATGCGATAGGTACGCTGCGCATTTTCCTTCAGCCAACTCAGCAGCGTGGGTCCGAAGTTGAAGCTGATGCGCGCGTAGTTGTTCACAATGCGCGTGATCTGGTTCTTCACGTTCACCACGCGGGCCGCGCCGTTGGGCGCGTAGCACTCGGCGCAGATGCGCTCGTTCCAGTCGTGGTAAGGCGCCGCGCTGTCCTGCGTTTCCACCGTTTCCAGCCATGGATTCTCGCGAGGCGGCTGATAAAAGTGGCCGTGGATGCAAATAAATCGTTTAGCAGGAGGCATGAAGATTCCGAGGCCGTGCGCTGCGACCTGCGCATCCGCACCTTGACGCTATTGTACGGCGATGCGCCGGAGCTACCGCGCCGACCGGCCGCTAGGCGCGGTGTTTTTCGCAAGATCGCATGCCCGCCACAGGTACCAACTGGCCACGGAGCGGTACGGCGCCCAGCGCTGGCCCCGGCGAAAGAGGACATCGGGCTTGGGAAGGTCGGCGGCTTCGAGCGGTCGCGATTTGGGCACCCGCTGGAAGGTGAGCGCAAAGCCCTTGCGCACGCCGTAGTCAGTCACGGGCAGCACATCGGGCCGGCCGAGGCGAAAGATGAGCAACATTTCCACCGTCCAGGAGCCGATGCCGCGCACTTCCGTTAGGCGCTCAACGATGTCGGCGTCACTCATCTTGCGAATGGCGGCATGCGCGGGTACGGTGCCATCCAGTGTGCGCGCGGCCAGGTCGCGAAGCGCCTTGATCTTGTTGCCGGAAACGCCTGCCGCGCGCAGCGGATCGTCGGGCGTGTCGAGCAGGAGCTGCGGCGTGGGATCGCCATGGAAATACTCGCGCACGCGGCGATGGATGGTGGCCGCAGCCTTGCCATGCAATTGCTGATAGAGGATCGATTCCAGAAGCGACTCAAAAGGCGAAGCCGAGCGGTCGAGACGCAGCGTGAACGGGCCCACGCGATCGATGAGCGTGGCAAGTTTGACATCGCGCGCACGCAGATGCGCGATGGCCTCGTCGGGGTCAAAGGGAAGTTTGTGGCTGCGGCCGTCGTGAATCATGGATGGAGTGTATCGCAAGCGGATCGAATCAAGTCGCGAGTGGTAAACTCCCTTTGGTTTCCCCGAGAGGATGTTTGACATGAAGCGCCGCGATTTTGTGAAGACGATGACAGCCGCGGGAGTGGGCATGGCGTTGCGGCCGCACGCCGCCCTGGCGGCAGGAGCACAAACCGCCGCGCCGGACCTGAGCGTGAAGCGCGTGCTGGTGATGTTCAAGTGCCACTTCGATGCCGGCTTTGTCGATACGCAATACAACGTCGTGCACCACCGCTATTTTGACAAGTTTTTCCCTCAGGCAATTGAGACTGCGCGCGCCGCCAACGCCGGCGGCAAACGGCGCTATGTGTGGACCACCGGCTCGTGGCTGCTCTTCGAGTATC
The DNA here is from genome assembly GCA_963786565.1 of uncultured Acidobacteriota bacterium. Taxonomy (GTDB): domain Bacteria; phylum Acidobacteriota; class Terriglobia; order Terriglobales; family Acidobacteriaceae; genus Telmatobacter. The sequence continues at coordinate 23,364 of CAWAZR010000006.1, forward strand.
TCGATCAGGCTTCCGCCGACGAGCGCAAGACGATGGAAGACGCTATCACCCGCGGCGATATTGCGTGGCACGCTCTGCCCTTCACATGGCAGACCGAGATGCTATCCCCGTCGATGATTGAAGGCAGCCTGGCGCTGTCGCAGTCGCTCGACCGGCGCTTTGGCAAGGTAACCACCGGCGCCAAGATGACCGACGTGCCGGGACACACGCGCGGCATAATTGCGCCGCTGGCGAAGCATGGCGTCACATTCTTGGAGATCGGCGTGAATGGCGGCTCGACGCCCGCCGTGCTGCCGCCGCTTTTTTTGTGGAAGGATCCCTCCGGCGCGAGCCTGCCCATGATGTATCACCACGAATACAGTGGCATCGCCGTGGTTCCCGGATCGGATCTGGCTCTGGTGACGAGCGTGCGCGGCGACAACAGCGGCCCGCATCATCCCGACGAGATCGATCGCATTCATACCGAGCTGACGGCGCGTTTTCCGAATGCGGAGATCGTGGCCACCAATCTGAGCGAGATGGCGAATGCTCTTGCTCCGTTCCGCGACAATCTGCCGGTGGTGACCGAGGAAATTGGCGACACATGGATCTACGGGTGTGCGAGCGACCCGCTCAAAGTGGCGCGCTTTCGTGAGCTTTCGCGGCTGCGCGAAGCGTGGATCGGCAGTGGCACATTGAAGGTCGGCGATGAGACGGACCTTCAGTTGCTGCGCCACATCTTGCTGGCGCCCGAGCACACCTGGGGCACAGATACCAAGACCTGGCTGGACTACGACAACCTCATACCGTCTGACTTAGCGGGCATGCTAGACACAAAGAATTACAAGGTCGTGGAATTTAGCTGGATTGAGAAGCGGCAGGATTTGCTTGATGGGATTGCAACGCTGCCGGAAGTGCTGCGCGAGGAAGCGCAGCTCGCGATGGAAGGCATGAAGGCAACGCGGCCAGTTGTTTCTCCAAAAGCAATTGCAGTTGCACCCGGAAAGACGATTGAAACCGCGCATTTCACGCTGCAAATCGATGCCAAGACCGGCGCCATCACCCGGCTGCGCAACAAAGCGACGGGACGCGAGTGGGCAAGCCCCCAAAATCCCATCGCGCTGCTGACTTACCAGACGCTTGCGCAGGAAGACTACACGCGCTATCGGGCGAGTTATGTCATTTCCAAGCAGGATTGGGCGCAGAAAGACTTCGGCAAACCGAATATCGAACGCTTTGGTGCGAAGCGCGAGGAATGGCAGCCATCGAGCGCGAATGTTCTCGTGGAAGAAAACGATGAAGCGCATCGCATCGTGGTGGGTTTGCAGTTCAACGACGAGGAAGCTTTCACTTCGGGTCGCGCAGCATTTCCGCGGCATGCATTCATTGAACTGTTGCTGCCCAAGGCGGAGCCTGTGATCCACTTGCAGTTCTCGTGGTTCGGCAAACCGGCCACGCGCATGGCGGAGGCGCTGTGGCTCACCTTCAATCCCATCATCGAAGACGTGAAGGGCTGGAAGCTCGAAAAGTCCGGTGAGTGGATTGCGCCATTCGATGTGGCGGCATCAGGCAATCGCCATATGCACGCCGTGCAAACTGGATTCGCGTACGGCGCTGGCGGCAATTCCTTCGCAGTCGACACGCTCGATGCGCCCGTGGTTGCTCTCGGCGAGCGCGATCCCCTGCTCTTCTCGGACGATCAGCCGGATCTGACAAAGGGACTGCACTCGTGCCTCTTCAACAACTGCTGGGGCACGAACTACATCATGTGGTATGGTGACGATCTGCGCGCTTGCTATGTGATTCGGGCCTGAGAACGCACGATTGGCGAAAACCGCGCGCAGCGCACCTCCGACGCGCCCCGGCTCTCATTCCTCACTTCGATGGCGTAGCAACCGGGGTGGCATGCGTGATGACAAATTGCGTCTTGCCGCTTTCGAGGCCCATGCCCGTAGAAATTTTAACAAGCACCGATTCGCCTGCGCCCTTATCGAGCTTGAGTTGCGTCTCGTTCAAGATGGTCTGGACCTGCGCGCTCGGGCCAAGGCTGTTTTGGTAAAACGCGATCACCTCTGCTTTTGAGTCGGAGGTGAAAAAGGTCGCCGCGAGCACGCTTTTGCCGATGATGGTCATGCGCACGTTGATCTTCTGCTCGGCGCCCGGATAAATGGCAACGCCCAGATCGCTTGCCGCTACCGGTTGCGAACTGGTGGTCATGTGCGAAGACTTGGCAAGCCTGTAGAATTCGTAGCTCAGAAACCCGATTCCGATGAGCGCGAGACCGACGAATACGCCAATAACGATGAGAACAATCTTCAGCGCGCTCGGTCCCTTTTTTGCCGGAGGGTAGATCACCGGCGGGTAGGGCGGTCGAGAAGGATCGACTTGCGGAGGAGGCTGGTTGACGGGCGTGTCGGTCATGGCGCCTTCCTTGCGAGTGGATTTTTCGCGGCTGTGGCAGGCTGCGCTTTTAAGTTGCTGCCACTATACCGTATCCGTCGCAGTCAGGCGTCTGCCTGGCGGGTGAGAGTCTCCGCTTCGCCACGAGGGCCTTTGCACAGGTCAAGCGGAACCGGTTCGCCGGGAAGGAATCCCGGCGAACCGGCGAGAGTGCATGTGCTCCCGCGGAATCAGAGCAGGCTCAGGATTTCGAGGTGCGCACGATGGCGATCTGCGTCTGGCCATTATGCGCGTTTGCCTCTTGGTTAATGATCACCGTGGTCTGGTCGCCCCCTCCCACGTCCACGATAAATTCTGCGCCGTCGGCAGTAATCATCGATTGCGCGTTCGCGCCCGCCTTGTCTTTGTAAAAAGCGATGACCTGGTCCTTGGAATCGGGCGTGAGGTAGTTTGCGGTGATCATGGATTTGCCGCCCATGTTCATGCGCAGGCTGTCCTTCTGCTGCTGGGCGCCGGGATAGATGGCGATGCCCAGGTCGCTCTCGGTGAACTGGCCATTCGCACCCGCGCTGATGGTGCCGCCACCTGGCGCGTTAATGGTGACCGTCCCGTCGGGATTCTTGTGGACGGAGTGAGCGACGCGGTAGCCTATGTAGCCGATCACCCCGACGACGAGAATACCCAGGACGACAAAGACGCCCACAACAATCAGAATGATCTTTACGGCGGTGTTTCCTGACTTTTGAGGGGGCGCTCCCGCAGGCTGCGGAGCCATTTGATTTTCGGTCGAATCGGGCATTGTCATTTCCCTTTCATGGAGTCAATTGCAGGTGGTTTTGGGGGACTTCCGATTGCAGAATGCAGCCACTATACCGCATGAAAGCTAACTCCTGTAAGCGATTTGTTCGCTGATGGACCCGGAACGGGATAGTGCGGCCACGGACATCTCCCGAATCCACCCAACCGTGACGGAACCGGCGCTGGCTCCCCGGTCGCCTTTACTATCAAGAGCGTAGACTTTTCCTGATGGGAGCCAGATCATGAAGATGCGGCCGGGAACGCAAACGGGATTTCTGCTGTGCGGCAAGGAATGGACCGACGGAGAGGCGATGGAAGTGCGCTCGCCGTGGGATCAGGGACTGGTGGGGCGCGTGACCAAAGCCACCCGTGCCGACGCGCGCCAGGCCGTGCATCACGCCGTGGCCAGCCTGCGCCGCACGCGCGCACTGCCGCGCTGGAAGCGGCGCGAGATTCTTGAAGACGTGGCGGCGGCGCTCATCGAGCAAAAGGAGCGCTTTGCGCAATTGATTGTGGCCGAGGCGGGCAAGCCGGTGCGGCTGGCGCGGACCGAAGTGGATCACGCCGTGCTCACCTTCAAGACCGCGGCCGAAGAAGCCGCCCGGCTGGGCGGCGAAAGCATCCCGCTGGATTTGACTGAGGGCAACGAAGGCCGCTGGGGCCTGGTGCAGCGCTTTCCCGTTGGGCCCGTGTTGGCAATTACACCCTTCAACCTTCCGCTGAGCCTGGTGGCGCACAAGGTAGCGCCGGCCATCGCAGCCGGGTGCCCGCTTCTTCTGAAGCCCTCGCCGCAAGGCACGTTTACCGCGCTGGCGTTGGGCGAAGTGATTCTTAAGGCGGGTTGGCCTGAGGAGGCGCTGGCCGTGCTGCCGCTCGATAACACTGACACCGCGTGGCTCGCGGAGAAGGAAGATCGCATCAAGCTGGTGAGTTTTACCGGCTCGGCCAAGGTGGGTTGGGAGCTGAAGGCGCACTCGGGGCGCAAGCGTGTGCTGCTGGAGCTGAGCGGGAACTCCACTCTCATTGTGCACAGCGACTGGAAAGATCTGGACGACGCGGCGTTACGCACTGCACACTCCGCCTTCAATTACGCGGGGCAGTCGTGCATCAGCACGCAGCGCGTGTTGGTGGAGCGCAGCATCTTTCAGACCTTCGTCTGGAAAGTGGTGGATCTCGCCGCCAAGCTTGGCGTCGGTGATCCCTCGAATGAGGCGACGGATGTGGGTCCACTGATCCGGGCGAGCGAAGCGGAGCGCGTGGAAGCCTGGGTAAAGGAGGCCATTGCCAGCGGCGCGAAACTGGTGACTGGCGGCGAGCGAAAGTGCTCGGTGATCGAGCCCACGATCCTGAGCGCAACCGCGTCGGGCATGAAGGTGCACGACGAGGAGGTCTTCGGGCCGGTGCTTGCGATTGAACCCTACGACGATTTTGAAGATGCGCTGGCGCGGATCAATCACTCGAAATACGGTTTGCAGGCCGGGCTGCTCACGCGCGACGCTGGCCGCATTCTCACCGCGTATCGCGAGCTGGAAGTCGGCGCGTTGATTATCGGCGACACACCGAGCTGGCGGCTCGATCCCATGCCCTTCGGCGGCGTGAAGGATTCCGGCCTGGGCCGCGAGGGCATCCGCTGGGCCATCGAGGAGATGACGGAGCCGCGCATGCTGGTGATGAGTGGCATCGGGCAAAGCTGATGCAGTTCGTAGGATCTGAAAACATCGCCGCAAGAGACGAGTTCACTTCTGCTGCGGCGGGGCGGACTGGCTTTGGTTCTCTAGTTCCCGGCCATTGCTGATGATCTTGGTAGGTGAGCCGGAGCGCTTGTAGGCGCCATATTTCACTACCTCGCGGATATGGACGTCCAGGCCGGAGTGGCCTCTCGCGCCGGCGAATTGAAGGAAGCCCTCGCTCTTGGTGTAGACGGGAAACCAGTAGTGGCCGTCGACCTGATCCCGCCATGTCATAAACGGCGGATGCAGGTCCTGATGGCCTTTCCTGGTGTCGTCGGGAACAATGCGGCCGCTGGTGATCAAGATCTGGGGATCGTGGTCATCGACCCAGATGCGGCCAAGCAGATAGCGGTGGTTCTTCTGCATCTGCTTCGGGCTGATGTCGAAGACGTAGCAGTAAACCTCGTCCACTTTCTGGCGGCCAACGTAGGTGATGTTATAAGCCGGGACCTCGGCTGTAGTTAGGACGAAGGAATATAAGCCCTCAATATCCTGGAGGTCAGACGGCGTGAGAAGAATACGTTTGAGGGTGTTTTCAGGGCTGTAGACGGTTTTTTCGATGCGGCGACCGTCCGGCGTGAAGATGACATCGTCCTCTTCGTACCACTCGCCGTCGATGTTCTGCCGATTGTTGATCGTATCCACTTTGGCGGTGCGGCTATAGGTGTAGTGGTCGATCGCTTCCTGAAACTCGGTTTCCTTGGCGGAGAATTTCTTGATGATTTCCTCAAGCGGGGTGCTGGGAGGCCCGGTGTCGATCGGGCCAAAACGTCCATCCAGCGGCATCGGATTGAAAGTGTCCTGGGCCGGAACGGGCGCCGCCATGGCGAATAAGACGGCGAGGGCCGCGGCAAATCCGAAACCTGCACCGATGCCGGAAGCCGCTCTCAAATGACACACCTGAATTTCTCCAGATACAAGGTCAGGAACCCTGAACAGTAGCCGTCGTATGTGACCTGAAACCTGACACCTGAAACCTGTTTCTTACTTCGCGACCATGTCAAGCATGGCTTTCGCGTCGGCGGCATGCGGGCCGTCGGGGGCGAGCTCAAGATATTTCTCAAGCGCCTGGCGCGTTTCCCCTGTTATCGTCACCTTACCGGCGGAACTGACCGGTGCATCCGCAAAAAGATCCGAGCCGAGAACGAACCAGGCATTGGCACGCGTGGGGTCGGCTTGCACGCACTTGCGGCAAGCTGCCGCCGAATTCCTTGTGTCGCCAATGTTGTAGAGCACTGCGCAGACATTGAAGTATGCCAGCCCGGGATTTGAGGACAGTTCAGCGGAGTGGTTATAGCTGTCGATCGCCTCTGGAGTGCGCTTCAACTTGAGCAGCGCATTGCCTCTCCCGACATAGATCTTCGACACGCCGTCTTTCCACGCCTGATCCGGCTGGGCTTGATCCGTCTGGTTAGGCGCGGGCTTCTCCCGCTCGGCCGCGGCGAGGGCGCGATCGTAAGTGGCAAGAGCTGTTTCCAAAGGGCCAGTGTCGCTTTGCCCGGTGGTCGCGTAAAGTTGCGCGTTTGCCAGCAGCAGCAGATTGGCCGACGTAGCGTTCGCATCCACCAATTGCTGCGCGGCGGCGATTGCGCCTGCCCAATCTTTCGCTTTCATGGCCTGGTCGTATGTAGCTTGCAGCGCCTGCGGCGTATTCTGTGCGCTGGTTTGCGGGCTCACCGGAGCGGCCGCAAGAAAGGCCGAAAGGACGGTTGCAGCAACGAAAAGTGTAGGACGCATCCCCCACCTCCAGGCAATCTGGATGAATGGCATCACATTATCCCAGCCCCGCGATCAATGCAAGGTGCGTTGCCGCAGCCGGCTCCTACCCGTGGCTGACGCCATGCGAGCACAACTCTCCCGCACGGCTGGACGGACCATTCGTTGAGTGGGGGAATTCGAAAAAACTTGCTCTCAGGCCGGGCTCCGGTTGACGGCAGTAACACCGAGGGAGGGTGCGGGGCAGGTCACCCCCTCGCCTTCGCGAGGGAGGGTTCCGCGGCCGGGTCACTTGATCCGATTGCAAACCAAGAGAGGCTTGAGCCGTTCTTGAATGTCTACTACTTTTTCGTCGCCTTGGCCTTGGCCTTTTGCGCATCCCAGCGCCGATGTTGCGCGTCGGCTATCTTCTTGCGCGCTTCCGCACTCAAAACCCGTTTCTTTCTGGTCTTGGCTTTGGCAGGCGCTTTCTTGGCGGTGCGTCCAGCTTTGGTGGTTGCGGTTCCGAGCGTGGCCAGCAGTGCGCGTGCCTTCTGCAAACTGGATATCTCGGCGTCGATTTCTGCAAGAATATTTTCTATCGCCATTCATCCAGCATAATGCAGAAAATTCGCCCATTTATCATTCGGCGCAAGTTATTTGGTAATCAAGTCATGTTACCGCGAAGGTGCGGTGAAGTTATTACCGGAGGCGTGGCGAGTGAGCACCGGTTAGCAGTTGCTTAGAACTTGCGATCCTCATTTTGGCGCGCGCAACGCTGTGCATAGGTTCGCGCAATGCCTCAAAAAACCACGGCGGGACAGGGGCTTTCCCCATCCCGCCGCATTTCTTTCCGCATCACTTGCGCTCTTGCAAGTTCGTAACCACTTACATGCCGAGATACATGACGTGGATATACGTACCAAGACGCACGTTGTAAGCAAGATACCAGCCGACGTGATCCGGATCCTCGTAAATGATGATTTCATCGGAGTCCCAAAGCCAACCGTCGCAGAAGGCCATATCGGCCGCCGCAACGGACCAGTACCAGCCGTTGAACCAGAAGCGATTGGGACCTCCGCCGCCAAGATGCCATGTGTGCCCGGGACCGAAGCCGCCCGTGAAGTGACCATGCTCCCAGGGGTTGTCGACGTGATAGCGCGGATCGTTGGCTCCGGTGTCATGACCAACCCACTTTTTGCCATTTTCCACGTGCGGTGCGTTGGGTTGGCCGGGTTTAGGGGAATAGTTGCGCTGCGGATTCGGCGCCTGTGGCGTGCCATGGTAAGGCGCGGGCCCGCTCTTGGGTGCCTTGGGAGCGTTGCCGCCCCCATGTTGCGCGAACGCCGGCACAGAGAACACGAGCAAAGCTGCGAATGCAATGTGAATCGGTTTCATCGTTTCCTCCTGCTGACCGAAAGAATACGCGAGCCTCGAACGGCCCGGTTCCATTAGATGTTCAGAGGCAAACCTTCATCGCCCACCGGCATTCTTGCACACGCGGGTGAGTTCCGGCACGCAAAATTTTCCTGCGCCTCGCCTATTCGTCGGGCTCTGGCTCTGGACTTGCTTAGGGTAAGTCTCTCGCTGATTGGTCTCGCACGATTAGGGGGTGCCCCACGCTCGGGGTCCCCACGGACAGGTCTTGGTCCGTGGGGCGGAGGTCTCGATTTTGAGACGTGGGATAGCAAGATGCTAAAGTCCCAATTCGCGCGATCGGAGACTTACGCGTTCACCGTAATCGAAGCGCGGCGCCAAGCATAAAGCGGGAACTGGTTGGCAAGCTCGGCCACTTCGCCGCGAATGCGCTCGAGCGCCGCATCGTCATTGCGCTGCTCCAGCGCTTTGGCGATCCACGCGCCGATGGTGCGCATCTCCGGCTCCTTCATGCCGCGCGTGGTAAGCGCGGGCGTGCCCACGCGAATGCCCGATGGCTTGAGCGGCGGATTCGTATCCCAGGGAATGGAGTTCTTGTTCACGGTAATCCCGGCCTTGCCCAAAGCCAGCTCCGCTTCAGAGCCGAGGATGCCCTTCTCGAACACGTCCACCAGCAGGAGGTGATTATCGGTTCCCCCCGATACCAACCGGTAGCCCGCTGCACGCAGCGCCTCGCCCAGTACTTTGGCGTTGGCCACGATTTGCGCGGCGTATTCGCGGAACTCGGGGCGCAGCGCCTCGGCAAATGCCACTGCCTTTGCAGCCACGATGTGCACCAGCGGACCTCCCTGCTGGCCGGGAAACACTGATTTGTCCACTGCCACGGCGAGATCCTGATTGCAGATGATAAGGCCGGCGCGCGGCCCGCGCAAAGTCTTGTGCGTGGTGGTGGTGGTGATGTGCGTGTGCGGCACCGGCGAAGGATGCATCCCGCCCGCAACCAGGCCGGCAATGTGCGCCATGTCGAAGATATAAATTGCGCCCACCTTGTCGGCGATAGCGCGCATGCGCTCGAAATCCCACAACCGCGGGTAAGCGCTCGCGCCGCCGATAATGACCTTCGGCTTTTCCGCGACGGCGACAGACTCCATCTCGTCATAATCGATGGTCTCGGTGTCGCGGCGCACGTGATAGAACGTGGTGCGATAGAGCTTTCCGCTGAAGCTCAGCCGATGGCCGTGCGTCAGGTGACCGCCGTGCGAAAGATCGAGCCCGAGAATGGTGTCGCCGGGTTGCAGCACCGCAGCGTAGGCCGAGGCGTTGGCCTGCGAGCCGGAGTGCGGCTGCACGTTGATGTGCTCGCCGCCGAAAATTTGCCGCGCGCGATCGCGGGCCAGGTTCTCCACGATGTCGGCATACTCGCAGCCGCCGTAGTAACGGCGTCCGGGATAGCCCTCCGCATATTTATTGGTGAAGACCGAGCCGGCTGCTTCCAGCACCGCTTCGGAAACAAAGTTTTCGCTGGCAATCATCTCCAGCCCCTCGTGCTGGCGGAGGGTTTCATGGTCAATGGCGGCGGCCACATCGGGATCGGCCTGGGCGAGGGGCAAAGACATGCGGTCAGTCATAAGTAAATTTTAGCTGGTTCCCCGGCTGGTTGAAACCGCCGTATTTGTTGCGCCCGGTGGCTCACGCAATCGTCCGCGCCATCTCATACTCAATTAACGCAGGATCATGGGGATAGGGCAAGCTCCGGCCGGTTCGAACGAACCCCAGACGCTCGTAAAAATGCTGCGCCGGCTCATTGCTTGAAACCACAAAAAGATCAAGAACGGTGGCGCCGCGCAGGCGCGCCCATGCAGCCACTTCGTCAATCAACATGCGGCCGATGCCGCGCTGCCGGTGCGAAGGCGCGGTCCACATGGATATGAGCTGTGCGCGAGTCAGATCGTCGAGACTGAGAAATGCGCCAGCCATTCCGCGAGCAACACCATCCTCGCAAGCAAGAAACCCAATGCCGGTCTCTCCGCTCCATCGACTAACGCGGTATTTCCATTCGTCCTCTGTGAATTCGCTTTCTCTGGCATAAGTGGAACCGAATGCGCTTGGCGTGTCCTGAAGCGCACAAAGACGAATCTCTTTGAAGAGAGCCAGATTTTGCAATGTGACGGGTTCGATCACGATCATGATTTCATGATGATGTGAACCGTTAAGGTGCTGCAAGAAGATTTCTACGGCTGTACTCGTGACGCTGAGAAACGGTTTCGTTTAAGCCGGCCTGCGACTAAACCATGCCCCACAATCGCGCCCAGTGCGTACACTAAGAGCAGCATCCCCCAAGGCAAGAATCTGCGAGGCACCTGTGTCGATTAAACGCAATTATCTGATTCCAGTAGCGATGTTTCTCGGCATGCTGCTTTCTGCCGCAGCACGAGCGGCGGCCCCAGCTACGAATTCGAGAGTCGACCCGGCCCTGCTGGCCAAAGCCAACAGCGGCGACGCTGCGGCCCAGGTCGCGGTGGGCGAGCAGTATGCGCAAGCGGCTGCTGCCGAGCACGACAAAACACAGATGGCCGGCGACTATCAGCAGGAACTCGCCTGGTACCGGAAGGCTGCCGAGCAGAACAACATTCCCGGAGAAATGCACATGGCCGTGTTCTATCGCGATGGCGGCGGCGATACCATTCCGCGCGATATGGAGCAGGCGGCATCGTGGTATCGCCGGGCAGCCGATCAGGGCGACCCGACCGCTCAGGGAACGCTCGGTGTGCTCTACTCCATGGGCCAGGGCGTGCCCCGCAGCGACGCGGACGCGTATTTCTGGTTCGACCTCGCTGCCGGCGTGAAAGGGCCGAACCAGGAAAAATATGCGGCCAATCGCCAGATGATTGGCGAGCGCATCACCGCCGACGAACTCTCCGCTGAGCAGGATCGCGTGGCCGCGTGGAAGGCCGCGCATCCGCATCCCGAAAGCGCAAATTAGAATTCTCACTCCAAAATCAGCATCAAACGCGAAAGTTTCACGGATTCAGAGTCTGTTCTGCGGCTCCTACGACGCGAGAATGGCTGACGAGAAAGACGACGAGCCGAAGCGGCTCGCCGTCTTTTTCTGCGCGTACAACATTGCCGCCGGAAAGTTGCAGCGTGCGGCCATCGGTAGAGCTGGAGCCAAACTCCTTGATCGCGCGCACCACGGCCACATGATGTAGCGTGCGGCCCGCATTCTCGCCGTGGGAAACTTCTGAATGCGTCGCGTTCTCCGCAATCACGGCCACCAGCGTCGCCTTCACCGCGGTCCCGGTGTGCACCGTGAATTCGACCGCGCCGTTTTCCGTGCGATGCGCATTACCAATTTCGATCTGTATCTTAGGCGTGGCCGCAGCGCGCGTAATGAAGCCGGCAAGTACCGGCGGATTGGTGCCGGCCACCTGCATCGATCCATCCACAACAAACTGCGGCGTGGCCGGGGAATCGAGCCCGAACTGCCGCACGTATTCCTGCTGGCGCAGATCAATTTCGTCGAATGAAAATGGATCCGTCCAGCCTTGATGGTTCCAGTAGGTCACGTGCTCGCTCAACACAATCACTTGTGCGCCGGGGATCACCTGCGTATCGAGCTGGGCCAGCAACGCATCGGCCGGCGGACAATCGGAACACCCTTCCGAAGTGAAGAGTTCAACGAGAACAGGATTGGTCTGCGCTGGAGTTGTACCCTGCTGGCTCGACGTCGGCAGACACAACAGCAATGCGGTCGCAACGAGGGTAACGACGCGGCTTGCTTTGCGGAAGGAATCGGGCACCGGGGAAGTCATTGAGAACCTGACCTCATCAAGGAGATCGCGAATTAAGAATCTCACTGCAAAATCAGGATTGCAAGGGAACCGCCCAGATCAGTCCGAAGCCCGTAGACGGTTCGAAGCGGGTAATTCTGAACCCTAGTTGCTTTAGCGACTGTTCGACATCCTCAAGGGTATGGTGATCGAAAAGGTGATATTCCATGCGAATGTTGCGAATGTGCCGCCAGGGGACCGCGGACCGGAACATGTCCCATTCTCCCCCTTCGCAATCCAGCTTGAATAGGTCCACGGCGCCCCCAAGTCTCTCCACGGCGCGCGCAAGGGCTATCTGTGGAATCCCGCCATCCGCACTCGCGATGGTCTTGGCCTGATTGCTGTCGCCTTCATCGGCAATCGTGACCGTTCCTTCTTCCGCGCCCACTGCTTCTTGATAGACATTGATGCCGAGTTGTTCCGTATTCGATTTTAGAAATGCAAAACTCCGTCGATTGGGCTCGTACGCATGAATCCTGGCATGGGGATAGTGGGCGCGGGCTGCAATGGAAAAGAATCCGACATTCGCACCGATATCCAGAATAGTCTCTACATCTTTGAGTTGCTGGCGCAGGCCATAGTCGTTACGAACGCAACATCCAATGAAATCGAATACAACGCCGTCTTCCGGCGGATAATGCAATGCGACCTTCTTACCTGCCGCTCGCACAGCGCGGGGCATCTTGAACCAACGCGCCCGCAAAAAGAAGATCCCCATCCGCAGCGCGCGAAAGCGGGACCCCAGCCCTTCGACACATCGAGTTACCGGGTTAGCCTTAGGATCTCGTGCGCGCATAGGTCCGGGAACAATCTCCTTCGAGCTCGAATTTCCTTATGGTTTCCCTGATGCCGGCAGGCACACCAGGGATGCTGTCGCGGCGACGGCCAAGACGCGGCTTGTTGTGCGGAAGGGATAGGGTGCCGGGGAAGTCATCGAGATTCTGATCTGAACCAAGGATAGCGCGAACGCGCGGCTGGGTCGAGGACGGCGATCTCCGCTATTCTAGCGTCGATGAGAGATTTTCAGTTCTGTTCGCAGTTTCGATCCGCCGTACTCTTGGTTTCTGCGAGTCTTGCGGCGATGTTAGCGGCGCGCGCGCAAACGCCCAGCGTCACACTCACTCCCGAAGCGGTCGAAGCCGGATCGCCGGAATTGATTCGCGTGGCCGCGCCGGCAAACGCCACGCTCGAAGGCGAATGGATGGGACAGAAGCTTGCATTCTTTTGGTCGCACGATCGGCAGGCGTGGTATGCGCTCGCCGGCGTGGATGTTGAAGGCGTTGTGGGTGCTTCTTCCCTTCGAATTAAGGCAACGTTGAACGGATCAAGCGGCGGCGTGACTGATCTGAGCCGCAGCGTTGAGATCCACGAGGCACACTACCTCACCGGCACGCTGACCGTGGCGCCCAAGTTCGTCGCGCCGGACCCGAAGGAGTTGGCCCGGATTCAAGCCGAGGTGGCGCTCAAGGAAAAAGTGTTTGCGGCGAGCGCGCCCGGGCCACTCTGGTCGGGTGATTTTCGCGCACCCGTTCATGCCGCGCCCACCGACAGCTTCGGCACGCGGCGTACCTTCAACGGCCAGCTCGCGAGCGTGCACAAGGGGATGGATTTTCGCGCGCGTCCGGGCACAGTGGTGCGCGCGGGCAATAACGGCGTTGTCGTGCTGGCGCGGCGGCTCTACTACGAGGGCAATTGCGTCGTCATCGATCATGGCTTGGGGCTGTACACGCTTTCCATGCACCTGAGCCGCATCGATGTGCGCGAGGGCCAGCGCGTGAGCACAGGCGAGCGCGTCGGCTTGAGCGGTGCAACCGGCCGCGTGACGGGGCCGCACCTCCACTGGGCCGTGCGCTGGCAGAATGCGTACCTCGATCCCGCAAAGTTATTGCTGGTGGATTTGGACGGCGTCCGCTAGTGCCTTATCGAAATGGAACAGCAAGCTTAGCGATCGAATCCAAATTGTCGTCCTGAGCGGTAAGAATTGGAGGTCATCCTGAGCGAGTCCCGGCGCACCGGGACGAGTCGAAGGACCTGCATTTCGGGGCTTCGGCTTATGCGCGAACTTCAGCAACGCGATGCTAGCGCGACAGCGCTTCTTCTTCGACGTCGCTCGAATGCTCAACGCCCGCGACGGATGCCTTCTCTTCCCGCAGCGCCTTGAACGCGCGGTGGACGAACGACCCCATATACCAGCCGTCGATGAACTTGTAAGGCGTTTCGCCGGTCGTGTAATGGCCGCAGGGCAGCACGCGTATTTCGTGGCGCACGCCGGAACGCCGGAAGGCATCGACCACCTGCAGCGAGTATTCCCTGGGAAAGGTGAGATCGTAGTTGGCGTAGACGACGAGCACATTCTTGCCGGGACCGTTGGCCGCGGCGCCTTTGAACTGCTCGTAGTAACTCACCGGGCTTACCGCTGCCCATAGAGCGCGCACGCGATCCTGCGTGAGGCCAGCCTCCTGCACTGCCTGGCGAATATGGCGCGTGCTTTGCCCGGCCCACACCACGTCTCCAAAAGCTGTGGACGCGTGGTTGAAAGCGTTCACCCTCAGCCGCGCATCGTGCGCGCTGGCCAGGTAGCCGTAGCAGGAACCCAGACTCGTGCCCAGTACGCCGAAATGTTCGTAACCCTGCTCTTCGAGCCAGTCAAGGCAGCAGCGTATATCGACCACGGCTTGGCGGCAGGCGGAGATGGTGCGGCCGATATTCGCGCTCACGGCGTAGTCGGAACGCTCCAGCTCCACAGGGCGGCGAATGTCGTGATACGGCTTGGAGAGGCGCAGCGCCGAAACCCCCATGCGATTGAACAGCGTGCACAACGAGTTGTGGCTGAAGCCGTCGGCGTTCCACTGCGGCATCACGACAATGGCCTGCTTGGGACGCGCCGGATCTTTGTGCGCGGGTGCGGGATACCAGCGCGCGTTCACCAGGTCGTTTTCGGGATACGGCGTGCGCTCTGGCGAAGTGAAGCGGAGATATTGCGCGCGCTCCAGCTTGCCTTCGGCCGCCTGGCGCTTGATCTCCGCATCTTTAGCAAGCGTTTCCGGACGGACATTGGTCGGGAAGAGTTCCGGAAACCGCTCCTCAAGCCGAAAATCCGTAGGGCGTGCGTAGCTGAAGAATTCCTTGCTGTTGCGGATGAGAAATTGATTGATGCGCACCATCGCGGCTTCGGCGGCGGCATCGTCGTGCTCCGCCTCGGGTCCGGGCACAACAGAGTCAAAGCCATGCGCCTCGAGAAAAGGCACAACCCACTCGAAGCCCCACTCCAGCGGCCGCACCACGCGATTTTCGTCGCGCGTCGTCAGCCGCGTCTCCCACGCGTACATCCAGCGCCCGTACCAGTCTGTGAACATGTCGATACATTAAGTTTAACAATCCGGCGCGGGAGGCTTCATTGTGAGCTAAGAGTTGATTTTGCGCGCCGTACGCTTAAGTGTGAAATATTCGGCCATAAACCATCCCAGGCTGAGTAACAGGATCAGGGCGATGATGGCCTGCGATATGGCGCAATAAAGACACCAAACGCCGAGGCCATATTGCTCGATCATAGAAAGCCGGAACGCGAAAAGAAATCCCAGACACGCGGCGATGAATGTGGCGAAACGCTGGCGCGCGAGGCCGAGGCCGCCGAGCAGCAGATACCCGGCGATGCCGATGATAGCGACAGGTACGTGGGCGATCGTTGAAAAGCTGCTGCGGTTCACCGTGCCGCAATCCCAGTGCTCGTTGATGTCGCACGGCGCGGTGGTTGTGGAGTAATGAAGGGGCAATGCCAGCGCGGAGACGACAATGCCGGCAACGGCGAGAACCATGATGAGATATCGCATAGCGGATCGGAAGAGTGATGTCGCGTACCAGCTTCCTGTTGTTGATTTTACGCGAAAGCGTTGCCGATAGAGCATGATGTGCAGCGCGGCCGAGCCAATCTGCGAACGCTGTAGGATGAAGCTATGAAGTTGTCCCGGCACGCTTCCGGCTTGGGTCTGTCCGAAACAGCTAACCAGAGAGGGATGCGCGTAGCTTTCTTTGGCGGTACTTTCGACCCGCCGCACCTGGGCCATCTTGCCGTGGCGCGCGCCGCGCGTGCCGCCTTCGCGCTGGATACGGTGCTGTTTGCCCCGGTGGGCATGCAGCCGCTCAAGCCGGAGGGTCCCGCCGCAAGCTTCGAGGACCGGGTGGCGATGACGCGGCTTGCGATCGCCGACGAGCCGGGATTTGAGCTTTCGCTGGCCGACGCGCCAAAACCAGCCCCAAATCCAGCCGATGCCCACACATTCGCCGCCGGAACCGCGCCCAATTACACAATCGACACGCTCCAGCGCCTGCGTACCTCTCTCGCACCCAGTTGCGCACTCTTTTGCCTGATGGGTGCGGATTCGTTCTTCGCACTACCCCGCTGGCACCGCGCCGCGGAACTCCCCTTTGTGGCGCCGCTGATTGTGGCCTCGCGGCCGGGGCAGCCGCTCCAGGATTTGAGGGTTGATCTGAATGCCGCTCTGCCCGCGGGCCTTTCGCTGGACTCCGAGCAGGAAGGGATCCCGAACGAATCCGGCGTCGAAGTGCGCACGTATGTCCTCGTGAATCAGGCCGGCGACCGCACGCCGTTTTACGTGCTGCCCGGTCTGCATGTTGAGATCAGCGCGTCAGAAATTCGCGCGCAGATTCACGCGCCTTCCGGCAATCTGGCGGCTGGTTGTAACCTCGTGCCGAAGGCCGTGCGCGCATACATCGCGCAACACAAGCTCTATCGCTCATAGTCCAGTCGGCCGGGCTGCCCCATCCTGAACGCGCCCCTTTCTATTCCCTATTGGCTACCGGCTATTGGCTACTCCCCACCCCCTGCTCTACCATGAAGGTTGGAGAACTTCCCAACGCATGAAACTATCGCCAGCGCAGAAGCAAACGCGCGCCCTCGTACAGGTCGCTGCCGCGGTTTGTGAAGACAAAAAAGCCCTCGATACCCGCATCCTCGCCCTCGATCCCGCCGACTCGGGACTGAGCGACTTTTTCCTGGTCACTTCGGCGTCCAACGAGCGGCAAGCCGTCGCCATCGCCGACGAGATCGAGCTGCGCCTCAAGCGCGAGTTTGGCGTGTACCCGAACTCGGTCGAAGGCCGCCGCCATGGCGAGTGGATTCTGCTCGACTATGTGGATTTTGTCGTGCACGTGTTTCTCTCCGAGCGCCGCGCCTTCTACGACATCGAGCGGCTGCGCAAGTCGGCGCGCCCGCTCACGCCGGAAGAGTTCGACGCAGAGCTGAAGACCGAACTGAAGGATAAGACACGCGCCGCGCGAACCAAGGCTCCCGTCAAAGCGCGCGCCGCATCGGCGAAGCCCGTAATCAAGCCTAAGGCCGCAACAACAATAAAGAAGCCGGCAAAGCGCGCGAAGACAGTAAAGAAGTCCGCGAAGAAGGCTGCGCCGCGCCGGAAAGCCGCGCCAGTGAAAAAGAAAGCGGCTAAGCTCACCGCGAAGAAGGCCAAGCGCTCACGCTGAGCGCCGTCGCGACAGGCCCATTGCGCAAACCGGCCTGACTCATCATCAGAAAAAAGAATGGGGACCCGATTTCGGGTCCCCATTGCTTTTCTTGAAGCCTGGTTGATTTTAGAAGGTGAAGCGCAGTCCAAAGCGGACCTGGCGTCCGTTCTGGTAGAGGTACGGTTTGCCGTACTGTGAGTTCAGGACGACGCCATCCGGCGTTGATGATGCTCTGGACGTTGTATCCCGTCTCGGTAGACTGGTAGAAAGCGGCGCCATCATAGATGTTGCATGTGCCGCCAGTACATCCTGCATTCGGCGGAGAGAGCGAAGTCTCAGCGTCCCACGAATCCATGCCCTCGAAGTAAGCAACCACAGCGCGCTGGTTCAGCACGTTGAGTGCATTGCCTTCAACCGAGATGGTCTGATGGTCGCCGACTTTGATCTCGTGCGACACGCTCAGATCCGATTGCGTGAACCAGGGCGTGCGGCGCGCATAAGGTGTGCCAAGAGTGATGTTCCCCAGTGAGTCCTGGGTCACATTCACCCACTGGTTGCGGCCAAAGGGGTAGGTGCCCTCAAAGTCCTGGCCAGTGGTAGCGCCGCCGATGTCGATATAGCTTCCCACCGGAGTTCCCTGGAGGAAGTTCTCGACGAGGCCGATGCTGGTGGTCTGGTGCTTCCACGGAATCGTGTAGTAGCCGAGGCCCTTGATGACATTAGGCCGGTCAGTGGGCAGGGGGGCGTTGGTCGATTTGCCATTCGCTCCGAAGTAGAAGAACGGCTCGTCGAATGCGCGGGTGGTGTCGGGGCTGTTGCGTCCCGTCACGCCGCCGTCGGACTGATCGGTGGTGGTCAGGCCCGTGTAGTTGCCCCACAAGCTGCTGTAGCTATAGCTGACCATGCCGCTGAATCCGTGCGTCGGGGCCACGTTCAGCCTCAACTCCAGGCCGTCGTAGTCGCGGATGGCTTTGGGGTTCGGCGGGCAGCTCGGGCAGGTGCCGAAAGCTGCGCCCGGACCGTAGTCCGCGGTGTCACTGAACTCCCATCCCGGAACGCCGAAGGCCATGACCGATCGAGTGCAGATAGGTGGCATAATCGCCGATGGTGTCGTTGACGTTTTCACCGGGATTGACGATGGTATAGGTTTCGCCCCAGACTTTATCGGAAAGCGAAGCGTCTTCAATCACATGGTCGAGGCGGCGACGGTTGTAGCGGGCCGAGAAGGCCAGCGACGGGCTGATCTGATACTCGAAGCCGACCACGTACTCATGCTGGCGATAGGGCTTCACATTGGGCGAAACCGGCTCCAGGGGACGGAAGTTGACGTTCTCGATGATGGAGACGCCGGTTCCTGCATCCTTCAGAGTTTTAGGAACGTTGCCGCCGACAAAGTTTGCCTGCGTGTTGGCTGGCCCGTTGGGGCAGGCGCGGCCGGCTTTGAAGGTCAGATCGACATCGGAGACGGCAAAGGTGTCGCCAGTCGACGGTATTGCCGTCCGGTCCGATGGGATAGCTGCACTGCTCATAGGCCTGCGCGCCCCACGAGGTCTGGGCAAGCAAGAGCTTCATCACGTCGTTGACCACGCCATAGCTGCCATAGATCTTCATCTTGCCATGGCCGCTGGGATCCCATGCCGCACCTAGCCGAGGTTCGATCTTGTCGCTCCATGGGAAGGCAATCGAGGCGACGTTGACGCCGCCGGGCGCGGGGAGGGTTTCCTTCTCGATGCGCAGACCCAGATCCAACGTCAGACCGTGGCCGATGTTCCATGAATCCTGCACGTAGAAGGCGTGGTTCCAGTCGGTAGCCGGTGTAGGCGCACCCTTGGAGTTCAGCAGAATCGTGGAGAAGTCCTGCACAGTGATAGTGCCGTATAGGCCCGCGCAAGTCATCATTAGTCCATTGACGTCTCCAAGCAGGGTGCAATTGGCCCCGCCGGTCGAGGTCAGCGCGCCGTGCCCCACGCCGTTACCGAAGGTCATGAAGGCATAGGGGACGTTTCCATTCTGGTCGATCACGTTCGACAGATGATTGAGCTGATAGCCGAACTTGAAGTTGTGCGTGCCCCACCAGCCGCCCTTGTAGAAGGCGAAGTCCTGGTTCAACTGGTAGTGCTTGTCGGCGTTCACCGTCGTGTAGGTGCTGTCGTAGGGCGTGGTCGAGGTGCCGCCAAACGCTGGAGAGCCGTTATAGTTCTGAATGTTTGCCGGCAGCGGCGCGCCGCCGTTCGGGCACGCGGTGCTGGGGGCCACGTGGTGCTGTTGTCGCACGCGCCAGATCCGTCGTTTTGCCACGTGATGTCGGGCACACTGGTTGGCCAGCCAAAGTCGTGATAGTTGTCGAAGAAGTAGCCGTAACGGGTGGTCGCAATCAGGCGCTGGGTGAGGGTAATATCCGCACCAACATTGTAGGTGGCATTGGGCGCTGACCAGCCCAGGCCGTGATTGAATTGGCTCAGGGGCGCCCCAGATCGACGTGTTTTCGAAGCTGGACTCAGCAGGCGGTCGGGTCTTCGATGGGGAAATCGTCGCCGGTTTCGCGCGCGTATTGCGTGAGCCATGAGCCGAAGACGCGAATCTTCTGCGTCAGCGCGGCGTCGATGCGGCCGTAGCCAAAGTACTGCTGCCGGTCCTGCGTGAAGTATTGATTGCCGGCGTTGTTGTCGTTCGGAGCCAAAGTTCACCGTCTCTGCTTTGCTCGAGATCAGCGGCTCGAAGCCCGCGACAAACCACAGATGTTCCTTCACGATCGGGCCGCCAACCAGAATGCTGGGCTCGGCGGTACGGAAATGAAACTTCTTGCGGCGAGTAAGTCTGGGCAGCCGGGTCGAATCGACCGGAGCCGCTTGAGGTCGGATCGTACCGCAGGTAAGCGTTCACGGGGTTGGCGTCGGTTCCCGAGGACTCATAGGTTGCCGACATCTGGCCGTGGAAGGCATCGCTGCCCTTCTTCAGAATGACGTTAATTACACCACCCAAAGCGCCGCCATACTCGGCTTCGACGCCGGAGGTCTTGATGTCCACGTCCTGGATGAATTCCATCGGGACGTTGGCTTTGGAATAACCACCGGAGATATTCTCGGTGTCCTGGCCTTCAACCAGGTAGCTCGACTCGGAGTCGGCCGCGCCGCCGATGGAGTAGCCTATGCTGAGGCCGTTGCCGCTGGAGCCGGGCATCGAACCGCCGCTGCCGCCGGTGCCGTGACCGGCCGTCTGCATGCCGGCAAGAGGTTCATCGCGCGCCATCGGGGCAAACTGGATCACTGACTGGAAAGTGGTGCCGGTGGGCAGGTTCTGGAGTTGTACGCTGCTCACGTTGGTGAGGTTCTGCGTCGTGGTCGTATCGATAACCGGGCCGGAGCTGGTTACCTCGACCGTCGTCGCCGTCGCACCCACCTTCAGAACAACATCGATATTCGGCAGGCGGCTGACTTCGACCACGATGCCGGATTGCTTGGTGGTCTCAAATCCCTCGGCCTTCACCACGAGGGTGTAGGCGCCTGGAGCCAGGTTCGCAAAGCGATAGTAGCCGCTCGAATCCGTCGTAAGTTCCTTGCTGCCGATCTGCGCGGTGCCCGTGAGGGTGATATGCGCCTTGGGTACGACGGCACCGGACGGATCCTTTACCGTGCCCTGTAGGCCACCGGTGGTTTCCTGGCAATAGGCGGACGGTTGCTGCGTTGTCACTACAAATCCCAGTGCAAACGCAACCGCAAACACGAGAGCAATGCCTTGTAAACGGAAAAAACGCATCAGAACTCCTCCAGAAATATCTTTACTGCACCGGAACGTCCGTGGAGGACGCTTCGCGATCCAGGTTGTGCGCTTTCGGAGGCTCGATGGGGAGGGCAAGTCCGATCCCGCAAGTTGTTTCAAAATCAACAGCCGTACTCAGATTTACAAACCAGAAAGGCCATCCAAGCGAGTGCAGGCGCACTTGATTGACCCCACATCTTGATGCGAGTGTCCCTGGTGATCGAAAAGGATTGATTTGTCACCAGAATACACCTCTCACCAATGCCTCTCCCCACTGAATGCACGATGCGTGCCATACTTGGAGATACCGGTAAATGGTCATTTTTACAGAAAATAAAAGACTTATTCATCCGCCAATGACCGGGCTGGTATAGGTGATATATGAAATTCCATACACCATAGTATGGATATTCCCAAAATTGGACACAACCCACAGATTTTGGGACAGTTGACAATTCAGCAACCCCAACCCGAACCGCGGTTTTGCGGTATTCTCCTCTCCATGCAAGTGACACTGGCCCATATCGGTGCCCGGGTAGGGGCAAAAGACGGCCGGGCGAGAGCCAAAGACAACTATGGCGTGCTCATTGACGACTATCTCCAGCGATGCGCTGGAGTTATGCGGTGCAGCACGGAAGCCTTCCGCAGCGAAACTGCCTTCCTCGACTGGCTGGGCAAACAGCGCGGCAGGACGGAGGCGGTAGTGCTGATGCTGGACGTTCGCGGCCGGCAGATGACCTCGGAGTCCCTGGCGGAGTGGCTGGGAAAACGGCGCGATGAGGGCCTGCAGCACGTGGTTTTTGCCGTCGGGCCCGCCGATGGATGGTCTGCGGAAGCGCTGGCCGAAGGCAAACGCCGCGGCAGCCTGCTCTCGCTGGGATCGATGACGCTGGCTCACCATCTCGCGCGCCTGGTGGTGGCCGAGCAGCTCTATCGGGCCTGTACAATTCTCACGGGCCACCCGTACCACACAGGACACTGAGAAGGCGAGAGCTCGAGGCATGACGGATTCCCGGCGCGGACTGATCCTCATCAACACCGGTCCCGGCAAAGGCAAGACCACCGCGGCGCTGGGCACTGCTCTGCGCGCCGTGGGATGCGGTATGAAGGTGCTGATGCTCCAATTCATCAAGGGCTCGTGGCACTACGGCGAGCTGGATGCCGCGGCGACTTTCGGCGAGAACTTCGTGTTGAAGCAGATGGGCCGCGGCTTTGTGAAGATCGGCGGCGCGGATCCCGATCCTGAAGACGTGCGCATGGTCGAAGCGGCGTGGGCCGAGGCGAGCGAAGCCATCAGCTCCGGCGAGTGGGACCTCGTGATTCTCGACGAGATCAACTACGCCATCAGCTACAAAATGCTCGACCCTGCGCTCGTGGCCGAAGCCCTGCGCAACAAGCCGGAGATGGTGCACGTGATCCTGACCGGCCGCAACGCGCACCCGCTGCTGGTGGAGCTTGCCGACACCGTGACCGAAATGCGCGAAGTGAAGCACGCCTACCAGAAAGGCATCCAAGCGCAGCGCGGCATCGAGTATTAGAGCCGGAGGCAATCATGGCCGAAACCACCCATCATCGTTGGAGCGAAATCGAACCCGAGCAGATGAATCCGCTGGTGACGCGTCAGTTTGTCGTCGGCGCCAACACCATGCTCGCGCGCATCGTGCTCAAGAAGGGCGCGCACGTGCCGCGGCACCACCACATGCACGAACAGATCAGCCACGTAGTCGACGGCGCACTCGAGTTCCGCATCGATGGCAAAGCCGTTGCCGTGCGCGCAGGCGAGATCCTCTGCATTCCGCCGCACGTGCCGCACGAAGTCGTCGCGTTCGAAGACTCCATCGCGCTCGACATCTTCAATCCCCCGCGCCAGGACTGGATCGACGGCGACGACGCCTACCTGCGCGGCGGAAAGTAATGCCCGCAGCTAGCAGCTAGCAACCGCTCTCTTGCCTTCCGCCCCAAAGCCTCGCCAACAATCAGCGCCGTTCCCGCATACAGCAGCGTGTCAAATATATAGTCGATCGCTTCCACAACCTGATCAGTCCCGTGCGCCGGCCCCAGCATCGGCACATAAATGATGGCCACCGTAGCCGCCAGCACAATGCCAAGCCACGCCGCCGCCTCGCGCGCCCAGCGATTCGTCAGCATCAGCGCGCCACTCACCACCAGCACCGCGCCCACCGCGTATCCCCACACGCGCGGCACCGGAACCCAGGCCGGCGTCAATTTCTCCAGCGGCACGCCCGGCAGAAACTCCGGATGCAGAAAATGTTCGACCCCATAAAAAATCGCGACCACCGCAAACACAATGCGGCAAGGCGTCACCATCTTCGCCCAACGTGACCCCCGCGGCGCCACGCTCCCGGCAAGGCACAGCAGTGCGCAACCGAATGTAGTCTCGCGCGCCAACAGCGCAAAACCAAAGCGATCGTGCTGCCCCGTGATCACCCCCGGCAAATCCATCATCGCCACAAACGCCAGAAACATTCCGCCCGCCAGCAAGCTCGACCAGAACGTCAGCCGATCGAAGATCAAGCTCAGCGCCGTAGCAATCAGCCCGAAACCCACCAGGTACACCCAGAACAGCGGCCACGGCATGTAAGCGGGAACCATCTCCGTCAGTCCCTTTGCCGCAGCCAGGTGCAGCGCGCCAAACGTCGCCAGCGGAGCCGCCACAAACACGCGCCCCAGTGCAATCGCCCGCGCCGTCAACGGCCTTGAGTGCGAGTCAGACCGCAAGCCCGCCCGCCGCGCAATCATTCCGGCCGCGAGCACCAGCACCCCAGCCGTGCTCATCGAAACCACAGTCCGCGAAAACTCAAGCATGCTACGGTTCCCTTCCCGATCGGGATTCCCAACGCCAGGCCAACGCGCGCGCCTTCCTACTAGCGATATCATCCCCAGTCGACCCAGCCAAGCGTTGTCTTCAGCGCGCGACACGAGAGATGGTCCTGGCTGTCGGGCATTCGCCTGACCACTGAACACTGATCACTGACCACTGTCTTCGCCCCATCCATATACAATTGCATTCGGTATGACGTGGTTTAAGCGCGAAGACGGCGACTATTTCGCTCCCGAGGGCGACAACGGCCCCGACGCGGGCACAAAATCCGTGCGCACGGAAGGCCTGTGGGTCAAATGCCCCAGTTGCCGCCAGCCTCTCTACAAGGCTGAACTCGAGGCCAACCTCCAGGTCTGTCCCAAGTGCCAGCATCACTTCAAGCTCGACGCGCGTTCGCGCCTCAATCTCCTGCTCGATCCCGGTTACGAAATCGTCGACACCGGCCTGCGCTCCACCGATCCGCTCAACTTCGTCGACGTCAAGCCCTACAAGCAGCGCCTGCGCAAGGCGCGCGAAACCACCGGCCTCGACGACGCCATCCTCAACGGCGTCGGCCGCATGGGCCCGCATGAAGTCGTCGTTAGCGCCATGGAATACGGCTTCATCGGCGGTTCCATGGGCGCAGTCGTGGGAGAAACCATTGCCCGCGCTGTCGATCGCGCCCGACTCGCCCGCAAGCCGCTCATCATCGTGGCCGCTTCCGGCGGCGCGCGCATGATGGAAGGCGTCGTCAGCCTCATGCAGATGGCCAAAATCGCAACCACCCTCGCGCAATTGGACGACGCGCGCGTGCCCTACATCTCCGTGCTCACCGATCCCACCACTGGAGGCGTCACCGCCAGCTTCGCCATGTTGGGCGATCTCAACATCGCCGAGCCTGGCGCGCTCATCGGTTTCGCCGGCCCGCGCGTCATCGAGCAAACCATCCGCCAAAAACTCCCTGAAGGCTTCCAGCGCGCCGAGTTCCTGTTAGAAAAGGGTTTCCTCGACGCCGTAGTCCACCGCAAGGACATGAAGCCCTACCTAATCCGCGCGTTGGATTTCCTGAAGGCTCCTCAAGAGCTGCAAGTCGGCGAGACCGCGAGCTAGCGAGTCGGCTCTCAGCTGTCAGCTCAGGACAAGACCTCTACCCAAAAAGCGAAAGCTGCCACGCTTCACAGACTCACGGATTCACACTTTCTGTGAGGCTGCGCGGGTTTGCGCTGCAAGTGGCTGATTCAGAATCGGTTGCTGGCTTCACAGTTTCACAAATCGATTTTGGGTGAGGAAAAGGGGGTGGGGAAAAACAGGGACCAAGCCGCCCCAGCGACGAAGACCTGTCGCCGGGGGCCCCGGCAGGGACCGAGGGACCGAGACGATAGGGGGGTGGGGGTGCGGTGCGTAGGGGGGGAGGGGGGTGGGGGGAGTTACGGAGTAGTTAACAGCCAATGGGGAATAGAAAAGCGGTGAGCGAGGACGGATTGTCTTGCCCTGGAGGCAGCTCATAAAACGATTGTGCGCCGGAAGTGGGAAATTATGTGCAAAGTTTGGAGGGAATATTTTTGGGGCGGATGCGGCTGGCGGTTGGGGGTTCCGGGGACGG
Source organism: uncultured Acidobacteriota bacterium (assembly GCA_963786565.1). Lineage (GTDB taxonomy): Bacteria > Acidobacteriota > Terriglobia > Terriglobales > Acidobacteriaceae > Telmatobacter. The sequence goes on from CAWAZR010000006.1 coordinate 48,837, forward strand.
GGACTAAGGGACTAAGGGACTAAGGGAACAAGGGAACGAAAAGACAGGGACGTAGGGACTAGAAAGGCAAGGCGCGGGCGCTGGGATGCGATCTGGTGTACGGGCTGGTTCCGTGGGTGCGGTCGCTGGAGGATCGTGCGTTGGAGCTGGTCGAGCATGAGGTTTGGAAGAAACGGTATACGGCAAGAAGGTCGGCGGGGTGCGGCGCGAGTGAACTCGTGGCTGTTTTTAGCGTACCGAAGTGCGCGGCAGAGGTCGAGCATGTTCTTCTCCGTTGCCTTGTTCTGCGAACCTGGCGTCAGTGGATGCGCGCGAAGCCTCGATCGGCCGCAATGCCGATTCGTGGGAGTGCGTAGGAAGGACCGTCTTGAGTGATCGAACGTCAGCTCGCTCGTTCCTGCCGTTCCAACCAAGCGTTCAGGTCAGATGCGCGGAAACGCCAGAGTTTACCGACATGGGAGCCGTGAATCTCGCCGCGGCGAGCCAACTTTTGTAAGGTCTTGTGATGAATGTCTAAGAGCTGTGCGGCCTGATGGCTGTTGAGGAGAGGTTCAAAATCAGGAATGCGGCGCGAGTTAACTCGCGCCCTGATACAGAGCTCATCGACCATGGCGGCGTGAGGTTTGGATGCGGGCCATGTGCGGGTTCGGACGGCGCCTTGCCTCTCAAAAGCTACTTTGTTGGAGCCAAGTATTGCGCACGTCGCCGAGCGCCCAGCTTGCCCAATTCCCTTGGAGGCGCGCGACAAATAAGCTGTCTCCGCTGTTCAGTGCAGGCTTCAGACTCTCGCGAATCTCGGAAGCGCTCAGAGCAGACCTCACCAGCCACACAGATTCTTGCAGGTGGCACCAGATGAAATCGGCCTTGATTGCAGCGATCACGCGTTCGTAGTCCTGCGACGTGTCATTCGGAGCGTGCAGATCGTACGCGATCAAAAAAATCATCCTGCCACCTCACCTGTTTTCCGATAGTGAAACACATATTGCAAATATAGCATATATAGCGTATATTGCGATAGGGTCGTAAAAATTAGTTGTGCCATCTGGGGCGTGTATGATTTCTAATTCACTACAAGTTCGGCACTTGAGACCAAGGCACGGTTGTGCCTCTGGAGGGGATGGCATGGAAGGGCAGGAGAGATTGGCGGCGGAAGCTACGGGAATTGCAATTTCCGAGCAGGATCAAATCGAAATTCATGATTTGTACTCAAAGCTTCGTGCGGCCGAAGCGAAACTGGTTGGTCCGGACGGGAAGGTTCAGGTTCTGCCGGGAACTCTGTATTCGTTTCTGTGCCAGCTGTTGGCGGATTTGAAGGACGGAAACTCGGTGACCATTCTTCAAAGCGATGCAACCCTGACAACCGTTGAGGCCGCGAAGCTGCTCGGTGTATCGAGACAGTTTCTAGTTCAGGAAATTGAGAAAGGGAGAATCCCGCACCATAAGGTCGGGACCCACCGCAGGCTCTATGCGCGGGATGTGCTGGCTTTCAAGAGCAATCGGGATGGGGGGCGGAGAAAGCTCCTTGACGACCTTGCTCTGGCGGAGTTCGACGAGGGTCTTTATGCGAAAGGGCTAGATGATCCTCACCCCGGACAATGAATACTGCGTGGTTTTGGATGCCTGTGTACTCATGCCAATGCCGCTTTGCGACACGCTCCTTCGGTCAGCGGAGGAGCCGTCCTTTTTTCGCATCGCCTGGGGCGAGCAGATTCTAGATGAGGTCCGGCGCGGTTTAGCGGGACCGAAGTTCGGCCATACGCCGGAGCAGACCGAACGCCGGATCAGGGCCATGTAAAACGCGTTCCCAGAAGCGTTCTTTGAAATTCCCCCGGGAATGGTTGAAGGCATCGCCGGAATTCCCGATGCCGACGATCGGCACGTCGTGGCGCTCGCTGTCCACGCGCACGCGAATACAATCGTTACCAACAACATTGTTCATTTCCCCGAAGCGGCATTGTCGCCGCACCACTTGACTGCACAGACAGCGGACGATTTTCTGGTTCATCAATATCATCTTGAGCCCCAGGTGATGCTGGAAAAGCTCGACAGGCAGGCCGCAGGCATAAGGAAACAGCGCACCGATGTATTAAAGTTCCTGGCGAATTCGGCTCCGCGCTTCTGCGAGCTTTGCACGAAGCGAGAGTTGCGCTCCTAATCGAAATGAGTAGGGGTTCCCTGGTCAGGGGTTCATAAATCCATCCATTTCGGGGCGCGGCTTCGCCACGTGCTTGATTTCTTGAAAAATGGGTGGGCGGGTTCAGGGGCCTGAAGACCCCTGCTCCTTCCGACGATGCTCTTCGCGAAGGGCAAATGCAAGAGCAACCGCAGGTCCCTCGGCTCCGCTGAAGAACGCTTCGCTCGGGATGACAGTCAAAATTTGTTGCTCAGGATGACGGAAGAACGGTGGTCAGTGATCAGAGTTCAGTGGTCAGTGGTCAGTGATCAGTTCCCACCCTGGGCGCAAGAGCAAAGGCGCGCCGAGGATGGGGCAACCCTGTTCCGGCGGGCCAGTTCAGGGCCTCGCTCAGAAATAGATTTTGCCGGCGAGCTGGATGGCGCGGCCGGGGGACGGGTCGCCGTTGCCGTCTGCGCTCTCGATTACGCTTGTCACTTGCCCGAAGGTGGGACTCGAGAAAACTGGGTCGGGGGCGGCGAAGTTGGCGTGGTTGAAGGCGTTGAAGCCCTCGAGTCGCCATTGCATGTACCGCGACTTATCCGCTGAGAGCGGGAAGTCCTTGGTGATGCTGAGGTTGGTGTAGTTGAATCCGGGGCCGTGGAAGAAGTTGCGGGAGGTGTTGCCGAAGGTGCCGACCGGCTCCAGCGAAAACGGCGCGGTGTTGAACGCATAGTGGCCCGTGCCGGGAGCCTGGGTTTGGATGTTGCGCGGATTGTAGCGGGCGATGCTGAAGCTGGAGGTGTTGGGCACATCGGGGCACTGGAATTTGCTGCCGCCATCGCACCAGAGCGAGCGGTCGAGGCCGGTGCTGATGGAGACGGGGAATCCGGTTTGCAGCGCCGTGACTCCGCTGACGCCCCAGCCTGAGAGCGCTTCGCGCATGAACCAGTTGCGATTGAGCAATCCAACCGACGGAAGCGAGTAGACGTAGGTGGCTGCGAGGCGCTGGCGGGCGTCGAAGTCGGAAGAACCGTAGTTGAGATGTTCGTAGCCGGGCACGTAGTTTCTGGAACGGCCGTAGTTTCCGTAGCCAACATCGGAGAGACCTCCCGTGGTGCTTTCGTAGCCTGAGCCGTCATCGAGCGCGTGCGAATAGGTGTAGGCAAGGCTGAACTGGAGGCCGTGATCCATGGCTTTGATGAGGCTGGCCTGGAGCGAGTTGTACTTCGAAATGCCTTCAGAGTTTTGCGTGCCCGCGGAGAGATACCAGGGTTCGCCGGTGCCCGGCGCCAGTGCCGGCTGCGCGGTGTATTGCGGAAAGTAAAAATGCACATTGCCGGAGTTTGCAACGCACACGGGATTGGCAAGACAGGCCGTGTGGCCGGCCGGAGTAATGGGATCGGCTTCAGTCCAGGTGGCAAGGCGACGGCTGACTGAGCCGACGTATCCCACTTGCGCGAGGTAGTGGGAACCAAGCTCGCGCTGGATATTGACGTTGAAGTTATAGGTGTACGGCGGAACGTAATTCGGCGAGAACGCGTTGAGCGTGAGGCCGTAGTAGCCGTCGCCTACCCAGTTGACGGTTGCGCCGGGTTTGGGCGTGGCGTAAGGGAAGGGGTTCGAGACCGATCCGTTGCCTGCCACATCTCTGAAGGGATTGGCGAAGCCAGGGCTGCATGGGTAGCCGGCCCAGGGACCGGTGTTGCAGACGGTCTCGCTGACACCGGAGTCAAGAAACAGGGAGGGCGGGTCGAGCAGATTTTGCAGGGACTGCTCCTGCGCGTCGCGGTTGTAATAGAGGCCGAAGCCGGCGCGGAGAGAGAAGCTGTGCGTGCCGCTGCCGCCGATGAGAGACGAGGGACCTGAAGAAGGCGACCAGGCAAAACCGATTCTGGGACCGAAGCGATTGAAATGCGAGGTAGGTCCGCCGGCCTCGTTGCAGCCGGGATCGCCATTGAAGGTGAGGCCTGGAGGTCCGCCGGGATAGACCTTGGACATGGCGCTGCTGACGGCGAAGCATACGATGCCGAGACCGCTGTACTGCTTGCTCTGCGTGGGCTGCTCCACATCCCATGCGATGCCGTAGTTGAATGTGAGATCGGAGTTGACCTTCCAGTTGTCTTGGAAGTAGGCGAAGGTCTCGCTGGAGAGAGTGTCGATGAAACCGTCGTTGGATTGGTAGTACTGGTCCGGAATTCCCATGGCGAAATCGATGAGCGGGTCGCCGGAGCTGTAAAGTCCTCCACCCTCCAGACCGCCGTAGTAGACGTAGTAGCCGTTATTCAAGTAGCCGAAGGGATTGTGCACACGGAACTGCTCGTAGAGTGCACCGAGCTTGAGAGAGTGATTGCCGCGAATCCACGTGAAGTTGTCGGCATAGGTGAGATTGGAATCGGTGCGCGGCTGCGGGCCCTCGTAGCTGTTGCCGAGCACGAAGTAATTGCCGATGCCTATGTAGGGAATGCCCGCGTCGGGGAGCTGGGGATTGATGGAGAAGCCCAGCGAACCGGGCGACTGCACAGGCGTGGGAATGACCGAGGGGAAGTTGAGACGATAGTAGCCGCCGTGCAGCTCATTCAATTTGGTGGGGCTGAAGGTGTGGGTATACGAGACATCGAAGATCTTGAAATGTTCTGAAGCGTGCTGGCCGAAGCCTGGGAAGCTGCCGCCGCCAAAAGAAAGCGCGTTGGCGGTTGGGCTGGACTGAATGACGCTGGATGCCCAGACGGTGTCGCGCGAGCTCGGCGTATAGTCGGCGCGGAGAATGGCCTGATCAGACGCTCCCATATTGAGCGCGTTGAAGTCGTAGACGGCGCCGGAGTTCGATTGCGGGACGTATTTTGTGATGAGAGCTGAGGCGATGGAATTCCACTGAGACGGAGGAATGACCACGGTGCTGCCGGTGAAGCAGGCATTCCAGGCTTCGCCCGCGGGACAGGAGCCTATGGCGAAGGGAATGGGATTGCTGCTGAGGCCCGCGCTGTTCGCAGAGCCGGTGTCGTAGTTGATGTCGGTGGTGAAGTTGCCCGCGAAATTGCCAGTCGGACTGGAGCCTTTGGCTCCGCTCAGTGTCGAGCTAGCCTCAGTTTCCGAATTGACGTTGCGATATCCCTGATACGCGAGGAGGAAGAATAATTTGCTTTTGAAGATCGGGCCACCCAGCGTGCCTCCATATAGATTCTGATGGAAGATGGGGCGGGTGATGGAAAAGTAGTTGCCGTTGTTCATGAAGGTGTCGCGATAAAACTCGAATGCGCTGCCATGCAGGGTGTTGGTTCCGGATTTCGTGATCTCATTCACGATGGCGCCGGAGTTGCGCGCGAACTCCGGATTCATGGTACTGGTGACAACGTTCTCTTCCTGAAGCGCGTCGGGATTGATGGGCAGTCCCTCACCTTGCAACGGCGCATCGTTGATGTCGACGCCGTCGAGGATGAAGTCATTCTGCTGCGTCTGGTTGCCGTTGCTGGAATAGGAGCCGAAGCGGTCGGAGGACTCAACGACACCGGGCTCGAACTTTTGCATGCCGGCGGGATCGCGGCCCTCGAGCGGAATGCCTTCCAACTGGCTCGCGGTGACGATCTGCTGCAACTGTGTGTTGCTGGTCTCAACCTGAAGCGCGGTGGCTGTGACTTGAACGCTTTGCTCGGTACCTTGCAATTTGAGTGCTGCCAGCACCTCGCGGTTGTCATTTACGTTCAGCGTCAATCCCGAAGTCGCAAAGTCGGCAAAGCCTGGGGCAGACACCTTGACTGTGTACGGGCCGCCGACCTGGAGAGAGGGAAAAATGAAGTAGCCGGCATTGTCGGACGCTGTCTGTGTCGCAATCCCGGTAGCGGTGTTGAGTGCGGTGATTTTTGCGCTCGGAATTGCGGCTCCGCTGGGATCGGTCACGGTGCCGTGAATGGCCGCCACTGTGACTTGCGAAAGCACATCTCTCGCGGCGAACAGCAGCAAAAGAGAGACGGCTATCGTGATTGTGAAATGGATGTATTGATTCAGGGATTGCCGCTGGGGGAAAAGTGGGCTTGAAATCGTTTGATGTCGCATGATGACCTCGGAATGGTTAAACGAATTGGGAGTTTCCTGCACGACGTCGATATGCAAATTGACTTGAATCGCTTGAGCGTTCCCGCCTGCAAGAAAAGGGCTCGCGCGGGGCACCCTGGGCTCGCTGCCGGTGTACGAAGTATGGCGCGCATTCATCTCTCTCTGATGAGGAATCATCAGGAAAGAAGCCACTCAGTAATGACCATAAAGTGGCATAGATTGAGCAACTTGGAATATTTTTGGGATGGAAGGTACGGGGTCGGGGACGAACGGCATTCGTCCAGGGATGAATGGCGTTGATCACAAAAACAGAGCAGCCAGGCACATGGCCGGGCTGCTCGCAAAAAACTTCGATCGGGCTAAGCGGTCAGATGCGCATGGGCATGAGGACGTAGCGGTATTTGTACTCGGCCTCGGGATCTTCGGGGCGCATCTGGCCAGCGGACTGCTGGTCCTTGAACTCGAGGCGAACTTCGCCCGCGTTGTCGAGGGCTTTGAGGAAGTCGAGGATGTAGGTGGAGTTGAAGCCCACGGTAATGGCTTCGCTCTGGTAGGGCGTGTCGATGGTGTCTTCGCTCTCGCCGGATTCAGAGGATTGGGCGCTGACCTTAAGCTCGTTGTCTTCAAGCTTCATGCGGATGGCGCCGGAGCGCTCGTCGGCGAACTGGGCGACGCGCTGGATGGCCGCGGAGAGCTCGCTGGAGCGGACCACGGCGAACTTGGTGTTGTCGCGCGGCATGACGGCTTCAAAGTTTGGAAATTGGCCGGTGAGCTTGCGGCTCGACAACGTGCGATGGCCGACGCGGAAGAAGAGGGTGTGCTCGTCGTCGGCGAATTCGATGCGCTCGGCGTCGGAGTTGGCGAGCAGCGATTGCAGCTCCTGGAGCGCCTTGCGCGGAATGAGCACGCGCTTTTCGCCACTGATGCCTTCGAGGGTTTCGTTGGGCTTCTCGACAAACGAGAGGCGATGGCCGTCAGTAGCGACCATGGCGAGCGACTCGGCCTTGAGGATGAGCAATGCGCCGTTAAGGGTGTAGCGCGACTCCTCGTTGGAGATGGCGAAGATGGTGCGCGCGATGAGCGTGCGCAGGGCGACGAGGGAGATGCTGGTGGCCGCGATGGTGGGGAACTCAGGAACCTGCGGATAGTTGGCGCGCGCCATGCCGACCATCTTGGTGTTGGAGCGGCCGCTGCGAATTTGCACCCAGTGATTTTCAAGCAGCTTGATGGAGATGTCGCCGTCAGGCAGGAGCTTGATGTAGTCGTAGAGTTTGCGCGCGGGGATGGTGCAGGCGCCGGGCTTTTTGACCTTGACGGCGGCGCTGGTGCGGATGGCCTGGTCGAGATCGGTGGCGGTGATGTTGAGGCGATCGTTTTCGGCCTCGATGAGAAAGTTGGAGAGGATCGGGATGGTGGTTTTGCGCTCGACGACGCTTTGCGTTGCCGTGAGTTCCTTGACCAGATCCTGGCGGCTTACGGTAATTTCCATCGCTGCCCCCTGAGCGGCCGGCTTCTCAACTTCAGTTTCGACGCTTGGCATTTCAATCCCCCTGCCCCAGAAGCCGCGTCACTATGCCCTCACTGTACAACAGCTTGCGGGCAGCCGGAAGCGGTGTCGATGCATCACCCCGATTGTAGCGATCCTGCGATGAAATGGCGCGTGGAAAAGTGGTCTGCATTTCTGAAATACGGGGAGAAATGCGGGAGTGTGGGTGTGAGTGCGAGTGTGTTCCCACCCTTTCCGCAAAAAGCGCGGAAAGGATGGGGCAACCCGTCAGCCTCGGCGACGATGCTACGGGGAGGGGTGGGTAAGTGTGTGTAGAGATAAAGAAAAGACAGAAGCACCCGTAGGTGGGGTAGGAAAAGTGGGAATCTGGGCGGAGATGTGAGTGGGCGCGGGGTTGAGTGGGATGAGAGTTTTCTAAAACTCAGCTGTGGGAATGAGGGGAATTGGATAACCGGTACGCGAAGGGTGAGATGCGACCGTGATTATCCGCGACTCCCACAGGGGTGCGGCTGAAGGCTGTGGAAGGCGTGTGGGTTGTGTGGGACGCGCGGCGAAGGTGTACGCATGGAGCGGGTTGCGGGGAGCGCGTCTTGCACAGCGGGAGAAGGAATGGGGTAGATGCGGGGTGGGTGTCTGGATCTATACAAAACCGTCCCTCAGGGGCTGAAGCCCGTGTTCATTTTGGGGTTTTTGCGGCACGACTCAAGCCACCCCAACGACGAAGACCTGTCGCCGGGGACCCCAGCAAGTCGTGCCCTGACACTTCGTGCCTTCCCGAAAAATCGTGATCTCTCTGTAGGTAGAGCCCGTACCCTTCAAGCTGGGCACCTTCCGGTGAGATGGAACGCGCGATGGCGCTTTTATACTGAAGCTTCCTATGTCCTACGCGGCTGCAATCGAACAGTTGAGCGCTATGACGCCGGAGCTGTATGCAAAGGCGGGGCAGGCGCGGCGGAAATTCTCGCTGGACGAGGTGAGGATTCTGCTGAGTGCGCTGGGCGATCCGCAGTGGCGGTTTCCGGCGGTGCTGATTGCGGGGACGAATGGGAAAGGTTCGACCGCGGCCACGCTGGCTTCGATTCTGACGGAAGCGGGAGTGCGCACGGGGCTGTATACCTCGCCGCATTTGGAGCGGCCGAATGAACGGATTCGCGTGGGGCGGGCAGAGATTGCAGATGGGGATTTTGCGCGGCTGTTTTTCCTGGTCTCGGATGAGGGCGAACGACTAGTGAGGCAAGGCGGGTTGCCACAGATGCCGAGTTTCTTTGAGATGCTGACGGCGCTGGCGTTTCTCTACTTTGCCGAAAGCAAGGTGGAGATTGCGGTGCTGGAAGTGGGGATGGGTGGGCGGCTGGATGCGACGAACGTGGTGGAGCCGCTGATTTCGGTTGTGACCGATATCTCGCTGGACCACATGGAGTGGCTGGGGCCGACGATTGCGGCGATTGCGCGGGAGAAGGCGGGGATTCTGCGCGCGGGCGGAACGATGATTGCGCTGCCGCAGCATCCTGAGGCGAACCAGGTGCTGGGCGAGGTGGCAACTGCGCTGGATGTGCGCGGGGTGAGCGCGGTGCCGTATATGCCGGCGAGCGATGCCAAGGGGCCGTACACGGTGGAGGCTTTGGGCGCGACGGTCAACGTGGATTCGCCACTGAAGGGCGCGCACCAGCAGCGGAATGTGGCGCTGGCGATTGCGGCGGCGGCGGAGCTGGCGACGCGGCATGGATTTGCGGTGAGGCCGGCGGACGTTGAAGAGGGAATCCGGCGGACACAATGGCCGGGACGGCTGGAGCGCGTGACGCGCGGCGGCGTGGAGTGGGTGCTGGACGTGGCGCACAATCCGGCCGGTGCGTGGGCGCTGCGCGCGGGACTGCGCAGCATTGTGGAAGAACGCAGGCCGAGGATTCTGATTTTCAGTTGCCTGCGCGACAAGCCGCTGGCGGAGATGGCGCAGATATTGTTTCCGCTGTTCGAGCGGGTGATTGTGACGCCGATCCATGCCGCACGCGCGGCGGCGGTGGAGGATTTGCTGGCCGCGGCGAAGGCAACGGGAACGGCGGCGACGGTTGCGGAGACCGTACGCGAGGCTCTGGAGACGGCGCATGAAGACGCAGCGGGTGGCGTGGTGGTTGTGTCGGGATCGGTGTACCTTGTAGGCGAGGCGCGCGGCGTGCTTTTGGGCGATCAATTGACGGGAAAGAGCGAAACAAGGTGAGCACGAGACCGAATCCACTGCCGCGGCTTTATCGCTGGCGAACGAATGCGTTCCAGGGGCCGCTGCTTGCGCTGGTGACGGCCGCGTGCGGGCTCACCGCGCTTGCGGTCTCGCTGGTGGACAAAAAGGGGCGGGCTCAGCACGGGATTGCGCGGTTGTGGGCGCGGTGTGGAGTTTGGTCCGCGCTGTCGCGGTTGAAAGTGGAGGGAGCAGAAAATCTGAGCAAGCACCGGGTCGCGGTGTATGCACCAAATCACACCTCCTACATGGACATTCCGGTGATTTTTGCGGCGCTGCCATTTCAGTTTCGCATCCTGGCGAAGAAGGAACTGTGGCGGTGGCCGTTCATCGGCTGGTATCTCGAGCGTTCGGGACAAATGCCGATCAACATCGAAAACCCACACGCGACGCTCGCGAGCCTGGGCGGTGCGGTGAAGGCGCTGCGCGGCGGCATGCCGCTGGTGGTGTTTCCGGAGGGCGGGCGGACTGCGGATGGCGAACTGAAACCATTCCTGTCGGGCGCGGCGTACCTGGCGATTCGCGCGCAGGTGCCGCTGGTGCCGATTGCGCTGAAGGGCGTTTACGATTTGCTGCCGATTCATACGCGCCATTTTTATCCCGGCGAGCTGACGGTGCAGATTGGCGAGCCGATCGAGACGAAAGGCATGAGTGTGCGGCAAAATGGCGAGCTGACGGAGCGATTGCGCGCAGAGATGGAGAAGATGTTGGAGACTCCCGCGCGAGCTGAGGATGAGACGGCGTCGGTTGTCTTATGAGAACTATCCAATCGGCGCAATAGCGGAGCTTCCAGATAGTTGGCCGTACGCCCAAACCGACATTGCGAGACAGGTCAGGGCCGAATCCCGATCAACGCGTTACCGTCCCCTTCTTAGTTGATTCGCGCTTCGCCTCAAAGTAAATATTACAAACGGAGAAGACAATCGTTTCTCGGTCTTTAATTAGTACGTGGTCGCCAGGAATTTCAATCGAGCCGCCGGTAATGTCGGCGGCAGGATGCTCGATCCGGATCTCTGTGGATTGAGTGCCCCGAATACCGAGGCGGGCAAAGTCAACGAAGGAGCCGCTCCCCGAGTATTCCTCCTGGAATTCGTCGGCCGTCATAACTGCAACTTTGACGGCGGGATGCGAGATAAATTTGTCCTTCCAGCGAAATGAATCGGCGGTGTATTCGATTCGCGTACCGATGAGTTCTCTGGCGTCCTTTTCACCCCAACAAGAAACGGTATTCGCGGGAAGCATTCGCCGCACGCGCCAGGTTCCCCGCAGTGCCTCTGGAATAACCTGTGCAGTAATGTATGACACAGAGTTGAAGAGGATGGCTATCGCAAGCAAAGCTCTGGACATTTGACTCAATTATGCCTCAAGTCCGCGGGCGGCTCTCGCATTGCCGGCCGACCAGCAATTGCGTTCCACGCGAATCGCGATCAACCAGCGGCCGCTTTACACTGGTTGCATGGCCGTGCGGATTGCGATTCCTGAACCTACCAGCAGCGACACAGAGTACAACCAGCGGGCATTGCCGCAGTATGTTGACGCGCTGAAGGCCGCGGGCGCGGAGCCTGTGGTGGTGTCCTTGAGCGAACCGCAGGAGCGCGTGGCGAAGTTGCTGGCCAGCGTGCAGGGGGTTCTGTTGCCGGGGAGCAAGTTTGACGTGGATCCGCAACGCTATGGCGAGGCGCGGGAGCCGGAGTGCGCGGAGGACGATCCGGGACGCACCGCGGCGGACGAGTTGCTGCTGCAGGATGCGTTCAATTTGCGCAAACCGATTCTTGCGATCTGCCACGGCACGCAAAATCTGAATGTGTGGCGCGGAGGCGCTCTGGTTCAGGATTTGAAGACGGCGGTGAATCATCGGCCGGGGCGCGAGGTGGTGAAGGCGCACTCCGTGGAGATTGCGCAGGGATCGCGGTTGAACGGGATTGTGCCGGCGCCGGAAGCGGGAGACGTTGCGGTGAACTCCAGCCATCACCAGGCGATTCGTGTTGCGGGCGACAATCTGCGGGTGAGCGCGGTTTCGCCGGGCGATGGCGTAATTGAAGCGGTCGAACTGGACGCGGCGGATCACTTTGTTGTCGGCGTGCAATGGCATCCTGAGCGGACGTACGCACAGAGCGGATTTTCGCGCGCTATCTTCTCTGCTTTTGTGCAGGCGGCCACGGACTGGGAGCCGCCCGCAATCGAAAGTGCCGGGAAGTAATCGATGAGCGCTGACGAGACGAAGGCACGGTTGGAGGCGCTTTTGGCGGCGGCTGGTTTGACGCCGCTGGACGACGAAACGGCCGGCCGGTTTGAGGATTATCTTTCGCTTTTTATTCGCTGGAATGAGCGCGTCAATTTGAGTGCAATTCGCGATGAAGAGGGCATTTTATCGCGCCATATTTTTGAATCTATTATGGTTGCTCGAGCGTTGCCGCAGGGGGTCGCGACTCTGCTCGACTTTGGATCGGGTGCGGGGCTGCCGGGGATTCCCATTGCGCTTTGCCGGCCGGAGATTGCGGTGACCCTGGCGGAATCGCAGGGCAAGAAGGCTGCGTTCTTGCAGGAGGCGGTGCGTGTGCTGGGGATCCAGGCGAAGGTTTATGCCGGGCGGGCCGAGGAACTTCGTACAGAGTTTGGTTGCGTGGTTTTAAGGGCGGTCGACAAGATGCCAAAGGCTGTTGCGGCGGCCGCGCCGCTGGTGGCACCTTCGGGATGGCTGGCGTTGATGACGACCACCAGCGAGCTGGAAGGACTGAAGCGAGCGGCCGGAGCGGAGTTTTCATGGGCGACCGAGAAGCTGTTACCGGGCAGCGCGACGCGCATTCTGGCTATGGGTTCGCGCCGCGCGCACGAAGACTAAATAGCAGGCCTAAGAATTTTTCGAAGGGTTACATTTGGTTACGGGCGGGTTTTGCGGGCCGTGGAATAGCGCGGGTTCTTACGCCCGCATAAGCGGGCTGGCGATGCGGGCTTGCACTGTTTGCCCAGGCTCACGCCTGGGGCTACCATCTTTCGCCCGCTCCGCGGGCTCTATCGCAGAGGCCGAATCAAGGCTGCAATTGCAGAGGCTGGATCAAGACCGCAATTAGAGAGACTGAACCAAAGCCGCGCTGCGCTATTACGCAGCCTGAATGAGGCCCGCACTGAGCTACGGAATCTGAATCAAGACTGCACTGAGGTAGGGAACGTAGCAGGTGAGCTCTGTGCCCGTGGTGCTGAGGACGTAGGCAGCGCCCGGCGAGAAAGAGGCGTTTGCGCCGACGCTCGCTCCTTGAATCGTCACGCCTGAAGTTGCGCTGAGACTGGGCCCGCTCGCGCCCGTGGTGAGCTGCGTCATTTCTAGCAGCGTGGCAGAGCTGGCGCTTTGCGGAAGCTGGACAGTTAGCTGGAGATTTTGCGCGCTGTCTTTGTTGACGATGATGACGTTGATGGCTCCGGACGAGGTTTTTACCGCATAGGCGGTGATGTTGAGGCTGCCGATGCCGGCGAGGCTGGTGGTGTAGAGCGCGCCCTGGCCGGCGAGCGAGAAGAGAAGAATGCCGTAATACTCGGGCCGCGCCTCGACGACTGCGCCACCGGAGTCGGCGATGGGCGTGTAGCCATCGCCATCACCGCCGCCGTGGAAGTTAGCGCCAACAGCGCCGTTCAGCGCGCAGTCGAAAAGATAATCGATGATCCAGAGCGAGGAACAGTAGGCATCACTGATGCCGTCGGCGCCGCCGTTGTAGTAAGAGTTGCATTCGGACATGCGGAAGGGAACACCGATACCCTTTGCACCGGTGTTGAGCGTTTGGAGATCGCTGACGAGCGAGGAATCGGGCGTGACCAGGTTCGTGGCCGTCGAGCCCGAGGACTGGCCGTTGCCGCGATAGTAGTGCTGCGTGAGAAGGGAGATGTCGTTTTTTGTCGCGTATTGGCCAAAGGGAACAGTCCAGGAGGATTCGCTGCCGGCGTCGGCCGGGCCGGTGCAGAGAGACGCGACGGCGGGGGTTTGGGCGACGATCGCAGTGCGGAACTGGGTCCAGAGAGCTTCGAAGGCGGAGACGTTCCAGGTAGCGCCGGTGAAATAGGAGCTGCCATAGAGATCGCATTCGTTGCCAATCTCGAAACCGAAGAGCGAGGAGCCGAAGGCCTGATAGGCGTAGGCGATTTCTTCGGCTGCGAGCGTGGGCGTAGTGGCGGCCACAATGGAACCGCTGGTGTAAGGGACTGGGCCTGCGCCGCCGAGATTGATGCCATAGAGGCATTGCCAGCCCGCAGCCTTAACGAAGGCGGCAAGAGCATTCACGTCGCTGGGAGCAATTTGGCCTGCGGTCTGGCCAGTGCCGGTCAGGGTCCAGACGTTGCGGTCCACGGAATTGCCGCCGATACGCAGGATGCTGGGGCCAATGAGCTTGAACAAAGCGATCAGATTGGCGTTTGTTCCAGTGAAGAGGTAGGGGTTCTCGTAGAGGGTGCTTTTCTCGTAGGAAAGCCCGGCGAACGCAGGGCCGATGGAGCCGACAGGGGTTGCGGTGACGGAGAGCGAGGCAGAGGTTAGGGGGCCGGAGGGGGTGGGTTGGGTGTTTGATGAGCCGCCGCCGTTTCCGCCGGTGCCCCCGTTCCCACCGGAAGAGCCTGCGGATCCGCAGCCTGGCAGGAGCGAAGACGCGGCAAGGGCAAGTGCCCCTTGAATGGTTTGCCGACGATTGAGGGAGAACAAACTTTCGCGGAAAGGCCTTGGGAAGCTCATTTTTACTCTACTCTCTTTGGTGCCTGGGAAAGATGGGTGCAGCTACCTCGAATGTTTCGCCGTTGGGAAGGCCAAGTCTATAGGGGCAGCAGTGGCACCCACGTCTTGTATCTCTTTCGGATGGATGCCGGCAAGTGACTAACGGTTTGCCTCTGGGTGCGCGGGTAACGGGAGGGGCAAATCGCGCGTTTTTGCTTGATCGAGGGCCTTGTGCCAAACGTTGTTCCACGTGGAACAGTGCGAGTGCGAGTGGGAGCGGGAGTGCGGGTGTGAGGGTTCGCTTTGGTGGGAGGTGTTCCACGTGGAACAAGTCTGTCGCTTGATCCCGATTTGGGCCCAGTACCGAATTGGTTCAGGCCGAGCAGAAACAGAAAATCGGCCTCTGCCAGCAGGTAGTTTTCCACCACAAGGCCGTTTTTGCTGGTCCCCGGGTGCAATTTTCGCAACTGGATCAAACCTCTTTCGCGACAAGCGTTTGCCTGATAACGGCCCGTCGGCACCCCCGGCGCTTTCCACAGCTACGCCCCGTTTCCCACAACGCAAGTGCCCGTGCGCGCCGCGGTTTCTCCCGTTAGTCTGGAATGCCATGGGAAAGATCGTCGGAATCGTCAATCAAAAGGGCGGTGTTGGCAAGACCACTACGGCCATCAATTTGTCTGCATGCCTGGCTCTGGAGGGGATCAAGACGCTCTTGATTGACTGCGATCCGCAGGCCAATGCCTCCTCGGGACTGGGTTTTCAGCGCGATGACAATCGCCATTCCGTCTACGACGTTCTTTCTGGAGACAGCACGGCGGAGCAGGCGATTCTTCCTACAGAAGTGGATCGGCTGTGGCTGCTGCCGGGCTCGAAGAACCTGACCGGCGCGAATATCGAGCTGGCCGGCGCAGAGGACCGGGCGCTGCGTTTGCGTCAGGCCATTGAGCCAGTCAAAGACAGCTACGAGCTAATTTTTCTGGATTGCCCACCGGCACTGGATCTACTCACGCTCAATGTTCTCACTGCGGCGGAGACGCTGATCGTCCCGTTGCAGGCGGAGTATTTTGCTTTGGAGGGGATTTCGGAGCTGGTCTCGACGCTGGAGCGGGTGCGCGCCGCCTACAATCCGAACCTGACCATCGAGGGCGTGCTGCTGACTATGTACGACGAGCGCACCAACCTTGCGCAGCAAGTGACGGAGACGCTCCGAGAGTATTTTCGCGACATTCTTTATCACACTGTAATTCCGCGGAATGTGCGTCTTGCGGAGGCTCCGAGCCACGGAAAGCCAGTGGCTATCTATGATCCGCGCTCGCGCGGCACCGAGGCCTATTTCGAGTTGACGGGGGAGTTCCTGGCCCGCAACCACATGGAAAGTCCGCGGGCAGCGGAACGCAAGCTGATGGCGCCAACCCGCCCGCACGCCAAAATGACCTTCTGGCCGTATTCGTAAACGGCTCGAGGACGGTGGGCATGCTACCCACCCTGGCCGCAAAAACAAAGGCGCGGCAAGGGTGGGGCAACCGCACAGATAGCGTATCGTTTTTGGCCCGCTGCGGCGGGCACTGATTAGATTGAGGATTCTGTATGACTAACGTTGCTGTTCCCGATCCCAAGCGCCGCGCCCTGGGCAAAGGGCTCGATTCCCTGCTTCCCCGCGTGCATGCCGCGCCCACAGTCGAAGTCGAAGGCGGCAAGCCGCGCGAGATTCCCATTGACCAGATCGACCCCAATCCTTTCCAGACGCGCTCCCAGGTGAACCAGGAGCAACTGACGGAGCTGGCTGCTTCCATCGCCGCCAACGGCGTGGTGCAGCCGGTGCTGGTCCGGCCACTGGCGAACGGACGCTTCCAGTTGATTGCGGGCGAACGGCGCTGGCGTGCCTCGCAGATGGCCGGCAAGGTGACGGTCCCCGCGATGCTGCGGCAGGTTTCCGACGAACAGGCGATGGAGATCACGATCGTCGAGAACTTGCAGCGCGCCGACCTGAACCCGATGGAGCAGGCGCGGGCCTTCGAGCGCTTGTCGCGCGAGTTCCACATGACCCAGGAGCAGATGGCGCAGCGCACAGGGAAAGAGCGTGCTACTGTTGCTAACTTCTTACGTTTGTTGAAGTTACCAACATCCATACAGAATCGTGTCGAGGCCGCAGAACTGACCTTCGGCCACGCGCGCGCGTTGCTGGCGCTGGAACACGCTGAGGACATGGAAAAGGCGGCGCAGCGCATTACGGCGCTGTCCATGTCGGTGCGGCAGACCGAGACTTACGTGCAAGGGCTGATCGATCCCAGCCGCAAGAGCAAGAAGGAACCCAAGGCGGAGCCGCCCATCGATCCGAATGTGCGCGACGCGCAGGAACAACTGCAACGAGCGCTCGGATTGAAGGTGACGATCGACGATCACAACGGCCGCGGCAAGGTGGTGATTGAGTACGCGCGCCTGGAGGATTTTGACGCGCTTTTGGAGCGGCTCACCGGCGAGTGAGACGGGAAACGCGCATGGATATTGACGTTTACACGAACTTAATGAAAGTCTGATAATCTGATTTTATGGAACTTGTCTCGATAAGCGTCACTGAAGCCTCACGAAACTTTGCCGATTGCGTGAACCGGGCGCGCTACCAGGGCACGACCTTCATCCTGGAAAAAAACGGCGTGCAGGTGGCGAAAATTGTGCCGACGGTGCGCAAGCCGGAGCGCGGGCTGGAGGTGGCTGCCGCCCTGCGCAAGGCCGTGGAGGATGTTCACCCCGGAGCGGAGGAAGCCACCTCCTGGCTTCATGATCTGGAACAGGCACGCGGCTCCATGCCGGCACAGAGCAAGCCATGGCGTTTTTGATCGATGCTGACGTGATCATCCAGGCGGAGCGCAAGGCGCTGGATCTGGATGCGTGGTTGCGCGCGCATCCCAATGACGAGATCAAGCTGGCGGCCATTACGGTGGCGGAACTGTGGCGCAGCGTGGAACGCGCCACGGGGATGCATCGCGCGCGGCGGCAGAAGTTTTTGCAAAAGGCGCTGCTCGCTTTTGAGATTGTTCCCTACACAGAGATGGCGGCGGTGAAACACGCGCGCCTGTGGGCGGACCTGGATGCCACGGGCCAGAGGGTGAGCCCGCACGATCTGATTCTTGCGGCGACGGCGCTGGAATGCGGCGCGGCCGTGTTGACGCTCAACGCAAAACGCTTCGCGGGAGTTCAGGGACTGACGGTGCTCAAACCGTAAGCAGACGGGATCGAATGATGAAGGTCTCAGATTTTCTGATCTGCGCGGCAATGGCTGTGAGCGTCGCCGCAGGACAGACGCCGACGCCAAATCCAGTCGCTATCCAGGTCAACCTCGCCAAACCGTTGGGCAGCTATCAGCCGATCACGAATTGGTTTGGCTACGACGAATCGAACTACACCACCATGCCGTATGGCAAGCAACTGCTGAGCGAGTTGCACGCATTGAGCGCGACGCCGGTCACCATTCGTACTCACCATCTGCTGACCTCGGGCAACGGCGTGCCGGAACTCAAGTGGAGCTCGTCGAATGTGTTCCGACTCGACGAAAACGGCAAGCCGGTCTACGACTTCACCATCACCGACCAGACGTTTGATGAGTTTGCAAAGGCTGGCGTGCGGCCCATGGTGGAGCTTGGCTTTATGCCCAAAGACCTGGCCGCCACGGTGCCGGGGATCAGCGCATACCAACTGCACTATCCCGCGCACACCATGGGAGGCGCTTCAAACAATCCACCCAAGGATTACAAGATGTGGGGCGAGCTTGTGCGGAGATACACTGCGCACCTTGTGGAACGCTACGGCAGGGAGCGGGTGAGCACCTGGTACTTCGAAGTGTGGAATGAGCCAGACATCGACTATTGGCACGGAACGCCGGCCGATTACTTCAAGCTCTATGACTATGCGGTTGCTGGCGTGAGGGCAGCGCTGCCCGGCGCGAAGGTAGGCGGACCAGCGAGCACGGGGCCGGCCAGCGTGAAGGCAAGCGCGTTTCTTGAAAACTTTCTGGAACATTGCCTGCACGACAAAAGCGCGGCCAACGGCAAGCCGGTTCCGCTCGACTTCATCTCATTTCATCCCAAAGGGCGACCAACTTTAGTGGACGGTCACGTTCGCATGGGACTCTCCAACGAGTTGCGGGCTGCAGAATCGGGCTTCCAGATTGTGGCACGGCATCCGGAGCTTCGGCATGTGCCGATTATTTTGAGCGAAGCTGATCCGGAGGGTTGCGCCGCATGCTCGGCGAAGGAGAATCCCGCGAACGCCTACCGGAACGGGCCGCTCTACGCGGCATATACGGCAACGGCCGTGAAGGCGCTGTTCGATTTAGAGGACGAGAACCATGTGAACCTGATGGCGATGCTGTCGTGGTCCTTCGAGTTTGAAAATGGCGATTACTTCGAGGGATATCGCACGCTGGCGACCCACGGCATCGACAAGCCGATTCTGAATCTCTTCCGGATGACGGGACTGATGTCCGGCGAACGGGTGATGACGACAAGTACGGGCGAGGTTCCGCTCGGGGAGCTTGTGAAAACGGGCGTGCGCCAGGCGCCGGACGTGGATGCCTTCGCAACAAAGTCGGAGCATGAAGCGGCCGTGATGGTCTGGAACTACCACGACGACGATTTAGCCGCGCAGGATGCCGAGGTGCAGGTGACGATCGCGGGGATTCCGCCGGGAGTGAAGAGAGTGCAGCTCGAGCATTACCGGATCGACGAGACGCACGGCAACGCATTCACCGCGTGGAAGAAGATGGGCTCTCCGCAGGCGCCAACCGTGGAACAATATGAGGAACTGAAGGCGGCCGGGCAACTGCAACTGCTTCCTTCGCCCGAGTGGCTCGACGTTCCCGGCGGGAAGGTGAGCGTGGAGATGGCGCTTCCGCGACAGGCGGTTTCGCTGCTGCGGCTGGAGTGGTAGGGCGGCCTTGAGACGACTGTCCAAGGGTGCAATCGCGAGGTTTCGCAGTTGCTTTGCGCCACCGGCGGATTTATCCTTCTTGTTCTGATGGTTCCCATGTGAGGCTCCTCTGCGAGGCGGAGGAGCCAGTGTTTTTTGGTTGCAATCAATTCTCAGTTCCCTTGTGGAGACAGGCGATGGCCCTTCAACCGATCACGTCAACACATGACAATGCAGGAAAGAATGACGCAGGACACAACGGCGCGCATGCCGTGCAGCCCATCCCGGTGGTTCTGAACGGGCGCACTCTGGAAGCTAACCGGCGCATGGCGCTCAATCTCGACTGGGTCGACCAGGTGCGGGTGAACACCAGCGCGGTAGAGCGGCGCGCGGCTACGCAGGTAGCGCGGCGCACGGTGAAAAAAGACAACCAGGCGGCGTGGCTGCTGCGCGCCATTGCCTGCATGGACCTGACAACGTTGAGCGGCGACGATTCCGTCGAGCGCGTGAAGCGGCTGTGCGCCAAGGCGCGCAATCCGCTGCAACGGCACATTGTGGAGGGTCTCGGCATCGAAGATTTGCACCTGACCGTTGGCGCGGTGTGCGTGTATCACTCCTTCGTGGAGACGGCGGTGAAGGCCCTCGAAGGATCGGGCATTCCGGTGGCGGCGGTTTCTGCGGGGTTTCCGGCAGGGCTGAATCCGCTGGCCGAGCGCGTGGCGGAGATTCATCGCAGCGTAGAGGCGGGGGCGCAGGAGATCGATATTGTGATCACGCGCGCTCACGTTTTCAACGGCGAGTGGCAGGCGCTCTACGATGAAGTTGCGGCGTTCCGCGAGGCGTGCGGGCCGAACGTGCACATGAAGGCGATCCTGGGCACCGGCGACTTGATGACGCTGCGCAATGTGGCGCGGGCCAGTTGGGTAGCGATGATGGCCGGGGCGGACTTTATTAAAACCTCGACGGGCAAGGAAAGCGTGAACGCGACGCTGCCGGTTTCGCTGGTGATGGTGCGGGCGCTCCGCGACTATGCCGAGCGGACGGGCATGGCGGTGGGATTCAAGCCGGCGGGTGGCATTCGCACGGCCAAGCAGGCGACCGACTGGCTGGCCCTGATGAAGGACGAGTTGGGCAGGCCGTGGCTCGAGCCGTCACTGTTCCGCATCGGCGCCAGCGGCATGCTGGGCGATATCGAGCGGCAACTGGAGCATTATTTGACGGGACATTACTCGGCGACGTATCGGCATCCGATTGCGTAGGAAGGTAGACTTACCTGGCGTCGAAAATGGAGCAGGAATCAAAAAATAAGAGGCGCTATGTTCGTCGCTACACAAATTTGGAATCGCTCCGATACCTTCTTTGCACGAAGGCGATCACTCTTATCGATCCTCAGGAGTGGGACGATAGGAACGACTCTCATTACCTTCGCCTCTATAAGAAAGAGAAAAAGCTGAAATCTCTTCTCGTGCTTTGCCTTACTCGCGTTACCGAGAGATACCACCTTTGGAAAGTATTCGGGCATGAGCAAAAAGTGCGTTCGCGCTCGGCTCCGATCCGCCTACTGTGTGGCCCGTATAAGCACAACTCCCCTTTAGCTAATATTGGCGTCCGGATTCGATTTGACCGGAAAGACTTGATCCAAGCGATGAGGAATCACCGTGGGGTCAGGTGGGATGACGTTGAGTATTTAACACTTAGTCAAATCGGGAGGCTCGCTCAAGAGAGGCAGAACGATCCACTTGCTAGTTTTCCGTTTCTAAAGCGATACGGTTTTCAGGACGAAAAAGAATTCCGCATCATTTACGAGTCTAAGACCGAGGACGTTCCGACGAAAGATATTCCCATCCCACTATCGTGCATTAGCAAAATCATCTTCAGCCCCAGGCTTGATCGAGGTGAGCTCACGCAGATTAGGAAGGAGCTTCATTTGATCGAGGGCTGTCACGGGCTGACAATTTCGCGTTCGAACTAACCGACAGAGAGACATTGCAACAGCGGGAGAGAATGCCGTAAAGGCGGCGGGGAAGGTGGGATTCCAACGCTGACCCGGGCGTTCATCTTGCGGCGGCGGCTTCATTGGGCCAAGCCGTAGAACTTTAAGTGA
Source organism: uncultured Acidobacteriota bacterium (assembly GCA_963786565.1). Lineage (GTDB taxonomy): Bacteria > Acidobacteriota > Terriglobia > Terriglobales > Acidobacteriaceae > Telmatobacter. The sequence continues at coordinate 70,445 of CAWAZR010000006.1, forward strand.
GAAAAAGGAGAACGAAATGCTCCGTTTCCGATTGCTACAAGCGCGGGTGCGACTTTCGGATTTTGGTCTTGCTTTCGCGGCAGTTGCCGCAGACAGCCGATTTTGCAAAAGACGTTCGACGCTACAGTTGATCGCGTTTACGCGACGGAGGTGCTAGCGGCAGGCCAAACGCTTGTAGACGAAATGAAGGATGCGTGTTTGGTCCACTTTCAAACGAGCGAATTTAATGGCGGGGGCGGGTATCGAATCATCAAGTGGACTGCTGTGTGTAGGGACGCGGGGAACGGAAAGACGATCGTCACTCTCACATATCAGGAGCGTACTAGCTACATTACCAGCGACAGGAAATCGCTCCTGAAGACGACGGCCGCCTTTTGGAACAACATGGATTCTTACCTGAGCAAAGATGCGTCGTCAACTAGCACGCCGGTACAGGCTGGGGCAGGTCAAGCTAGCTCTGGTAATTTGGCGACTTGCCAAGTTTCATCGGAGCCGAGCGGCGCGGAAATCACACTCGACGGGAATTACGCAGGCAGCACTCCGAGCCAACTCAAACTCAAACCGGGCGCGCATTCCGTCAAGATCACCAAGAAGGGCTTTGAGCCGTGGGAACGGTCCATCAAGGTGGAAGCCGGTGAATGCGTACCATTTCTGGTGAACGCGAGAAATCAAATTAAGAGATGAAAGCACATGCCGTGACGATCAGAAGGAGACGCTGTGAGCATAGCGGAAAAGTTCCACACCATGGAGTACGGAGCCGCGCCCGAGGATCCGAAGGAAGCGGTCGTCGTGGCTGGAGCGGCACCATCGCCGGTTCGAGGAGTTCATCGGCGGCGCGTGGGTTGCGCCGAAGAGCGGCGCATACCAGACGACCAGCGATCCATCGACGGGCGATGTGCTGGCCGAGGTGGCCAAGGGCAACAGCGACGACGTGGAGGCCGCGGTGGCGGCGGCGCGCAAGGCGCAGCCCGGTTGGGCTGCACTGAGCGGATACGAGCGGGCGCGGTATTTGTATGCTCTCGCGCGGCAGGTGCAAAAACATGCGCGCCGGCTGGCGGTGCTGGAGACGATGGATAACGGCAAGCCCATTCGGGAGAGCCGCGACATCGATATTCCTCTCGTTGCGCGGCATTTCTATTACCACGCGGGCTGGGCGCAAATGCTGGAGCAGGAGTTTCCGCAGTACACGGCGTGCGGCGTGGTGGGCCAGGTGATTCCGTGGAATTTTCCGCTGCTGATGTTTGCATGGAAGGTGGCGCCGGCCCTGGCCGCGGGCAACACGGTGGTGATTAAGCCGGCAAAATATACGCCGCTGACGGCGCTGGCGTTTGCCGAACTGGCGATGGAAGTGGGCCTGCCGCCGGGCGTACTGAACGTGCTGACTTGCGATGCAAAGACGGGGCAGGCACTGGTGGAGCATCCGGGGATCGACAAGGTTGCATTTACCGGATCGACCGATGTGGGGCGCATCATTCGCAAGGCGACGGCAAATTCCGCGAAGAAGCTGTCGCTCGAGCTGGGCGGGAAGTCGCCGTTCGTGGTCTTCGACGATGCGGATCTTGACTCCGCTGTCGAAGGATTGGTCGACGCGATCTGGTTCAACCAGGGGCAAGTGTGCTGCGCGGGCTCGCGGCTGCTGGTGCAGGAGCGCGTGGCCGAAACGCTTTACACCAAAATCCGCGCGCGCATGGAAACGCTGCGCGTGGGACCGCCGCTCGACAAAGCGATCGACATTGGGGCGATTGTTTCGCCGGTGCAGCTGGAGTCGATCAAGAAAATGGTGGACGCAGGCGTGGCCGAAGGCGCGAAGTGCTGGCAGCCGAGTCATGCCATGCCGGAGAAGGGCAGCTTCTATCCGCCGACGCTGCTGACGGATGTGCATCCGGCGGCGACCGTGGTGCAGGAAGAGATTTTCGGGCCGGTGCTGGTGGCGATGACGTTCCGCACGCCCGCCGAGGCCGCGGAGTTGGCGAACAACACGGTGTACGGACTGGCCGCGAGCGTCTGGAGCGAGAACATCAACGTGGCGCTGGACCTGGCATCGCAGGTGAAGGCGGGCGTGGTGTGGGTGAACTCGACTAACCAGTTCGACGCGGCGTGCGGTTTCGGCGGCTATCGCGAATCGGGCTACGGGCGCGAAGGCGGACGCGAGGGCATGCTGGAATACCTGACGCCGAAGTGGCTGCACGCGCTGCCTGCGGCGCCGGCGAAGGCGGTTAAGCTGGAAACTCCCGACGAGGAAGACGGCATTACGCCGGCGAGTTCGCTGATTGATCGTACGGTGAAGCAGTACATCGGCGGCAAACAGGCGCGGCCTGACTCGGGATATTCGTTCCCGGTGTACGGGCGCGAGGGCGAGCTGCTGGGCGAAGCGCCGCTGGGTAATCGCAAGGACATCAGAAACGCAGTGGAAGCCGCGCGCAATGCCACAGGCTGGGCCAAGACCAGCGCGCACAATCGGGCGCAGGTTCTCTACTACCTTGCAGAAAACATGATCCAGCGCCGCGACGAGATTGCGCAACGGTTGGCGCGCGTGGTGGGCGCGGAACAGGCTGCGGTGGAAGTGGATCTGGCGGTACAGCGCACCTTCTGCTACGCGGGCTGGGCCGACAAGTACGACGGTCTGGTGCACAATCCGCCGGGACGCAACATTGCCATTGCCATGAATGAGGCGGTGGGCGCGCTCGGAATTCTTGCGCCATCGGAAGCGCCGCTGCTGGGCTTGCTCTCGCTGGTGCTGCCGGCGATTGCGGTGGGCAATACGGTGGTCGCTGTGCCGTCGGAAAAATATCCGCTCATCATCGGCGATTTGTACCAACTGCTCGACACGAGCGATGTTCCGGGCGGCGTGGTGAATCTAGTGGCAGGGAAACCCGCGGAGTTGGCCAAGACGCTGGCCGAGCACGACGGCATTGAGGCCGTCTGGTGCTTCCGCTCGAATGAGGAAGCGACGTTTGTGCGCAGCGCGTCGATCGGCAACATGAAGCAGGTGTGGACCAACGACGGCCACGAGTACGACTGGTTCAATCCCGCGCAGGCCGAGGGACGGTGGTTCCTGCAGCATGCGACGCAGGTGAAGAACGTTTGGGTGCCGTACGGGGAGTGATCCGCGCCTGAAAGTTCCTTGCCGAGGATGACAGAATGCGGTTTGGGGTCGTGCTATCCCACATCTCAAAATCGAGATGTGGGGCACCCCTTTTCGTGCTGAATTGAAATAGGCTTGATGAGGCTCGTGGTCCCTCATCTTCGCGGAATGTACTCGACGCGTTCCTCAAGCGAAAACATCTAACCGAATGCGAGCCCAGCGACTCGAGCGAAGGAGCCCACCATGCGTTCTGATATTGTGCCCGGCGGCAAGTTTCCCGATTACGAATTGCCTGACCAAACAAATACACCGCGCAAGCTAAGTGAATTGCAGGGCGACGATCCGCTGATTCTTACGCTCGCGCGCGGCCATTACTGCCCGAAAGAACATCAGCAACATCGGGAGCTGGTCTCGTTCTATCCGAAGATTGCCGTCGCCTATACCCAGATCGCGACGATCTCTACCGATGACCACCACACCCTACAGGAATTTCGCGCGTCGCTGGGCGCGCAGTGGACCTTTCTGTCCGATCCAGAGCGAAAAATTCAGAAAGACCTGGACATTCAGGAATACACGGACCCGGAGCACAATCCGATGATTCCGCACACGCTGGTTCTGAAGCCAGGTCTCGTGGTCCACAGCATTTACAACGGCTACTGGTTTTGGGGCCGGCCTTCCATCAGCGACCTCTGGCACGACCTCCGCACGGTGATGCGCGAAGTCCGCCCTGATTGGGATCTGAGCGCACCCGGACTTCGCGAGGCGTGGAATGCGGGCGACTACTCGGCGTTTCACGGGTGGGATAAGAAAGCGAAACCGGCTCCCGAAGCAACGAAGAATCGACCTTAGCGCGCGGCGCGTCGATCGGGAACATGAAAATAGAGAAATCCTGCTTGGTAACATTCCGTGTAGGAGAATGGCGATTTGCTCAATCTCAGCGACGTAAGCGCTTCCGGCGGTTCCCGGAAATCTGTCTACCGCCCTGAGATCGACGGTATTAGAGCGCTGGCGGTCATTTCCGTAATCATTAATCACTTCAACAAAAAGCTGCTCCCTTGCGGTTATTTGGGAGTAGACATATTTTTTGTCATATCTGGCTATGTAATCTCATCGTCTCTCTACTACAGCCCAGCCAGGAGCTTTGCGGATTTCATTCTGGGCTTTTACTCGAGGCGAATTAAACGGCTCATTCCCGCCCTCATTCTCTGCGTACTCTTGACAAGCATTCTGATATGCCTTTTTGACCCTGCCCCCGGGGATTCGCTTAGAACCGGTGGAACATCCCTTTACGGCCTCTCTAACCTCTATTTGTTCAAGCGGGCGCCAGACTACTTTGCCCAATCCGCGCAACTGAACGCCTTTACCCAAACATGGTCATTGGGCGTGGAAGAGCAGTTTTATGTCTTTTTCCCCCTCATATTGTGGTTTACAGGCTTTGCTCCCCGGCATCGGAAGGGATCGTGGAGGCTGTTCTGCGTTCTTGGATTTCTCGCATGTTGCTCGCTCGTAATGTTTGTGCGAGAGAGCGCGCATGACAGCCCCGCGGCATTTTTTCTGATGCCAGCCCGGTTTTGGGAGCTTAGCGCTGGTGCTCTGATTTTCATGGCTCATGGAAGCGAGCAATTCCGGCAACACTATGCAGATAATTTGGCGAGGAAGATCAGGTCGCCGCTATCGCTGCTGGCGTTGCTTTTGCTCGCCGCCACCCTTTTTTTCCCGGCTCCGTATTCTGTCTATACGACCATCGCCGTCGTGTTGTTGACTGCGCTGCTGATTGCCTCTTTACGGCCGCGGACCCCCGGTTATAGGATCCTGGCGCATCCGGGCGCGGTTTATATCGGCCGTATCTCCTACTCCCTATACCTTTGGCACTGGAGCGTTCTGGTGATCAGCCGGTGGACCATCGGCATACATTGGTGGTCCGCGCCCTTTCAGGCGGGACTGATGCTGCTCCTTGCCGCAACATCCTTTCGATATGTCGAGGGTCCACTGCGACACGCCGTCTGGTCTCCCGTTCGTTGGAAAGCAATTTCCTGTGGAATCGCCGCCTCCACTTGTGCTGTTGGATTGTTAGTGATTCTGGCTGGACCGCTTTATGGAAACCTATACACGGGAAAGGCGCCGGATTTGGTCGCTGCGGGCACTCTCTCTCTTACCGACTCATATTCGTTTCCGGATAAGTCATCATCCTGGCACGGAGAAAAGTGCGTTCTCCTGGGCGCCGATCAAGTAGGAATGATTATTCCGATCGATCCATGCACCCTCGGCAACTTCTCCAGCGCGAAACATAGGGTGCTTGTTCTGGGAGATTCTTTCTCGTCGGCCTTTGTTCAGGCATTCGACGAGCTGGTGATGTCCGACAAATACTCGGTCACTATTACATCCGCATGGGGCGCTTCGCCGGTTGCAGAGAATCCAAATAATGAGCCATTGGATAAAGCAACCAATTACTATTGGGCCGAAGTAATCCCGTCTTTGCTGCCCCGCCTTCGAGCCGGTGACATAGTTTTCCTCGTCGATGACCTCGCGAATTTTTCGCCGGAGACCACGTCGAATGATTCGGACGAAAACCTGAGACAGCTGGGTGAGGGTCTAGACAATTTTTCTCACCAACTTTCCGAACGTGGAATCAGGCTCGTTGTGCTTGACGGGCTTCCATTTGCTCGCGAAGCAGAGTGTGAACCCTCGGATGCGAAACAACAGTGGTTTACGCGGTTCGGTGGTCCGTGCCACTTCATTTCAAAACAGGAGACGCTCCGTCGACGCGCCAAATTGGACGAAACGTTAACTACTCTAAGTAATCAGAGAAAAATTGCCGTCGTTGACCTGATGGATGTCTTTTGTCCTGGCAAGATGTGCACCTATGAGTCAAGCAATGGTCAGATGCTGTATAGAGATGACTCGTCACATCCGTCTGTCGAGGCCGCGCGATTGTCTGCGCCGATCATTCGCAATGTGCTTATGTCGGACGATAAGTGATTTTCACCTATCAGAAACCTGCGATGGCGACGATGGCCAGGGCTAAGAAATCACCGTCAGGCAGGTCAGGTTATCTCCGCATTCCACCGGACGCTCTTGGAGGTGGCTTTATTTTCCGATGCAGAAAGTGGAGAAGATCAGGTTCAGGATGTCGTCGGGAGTGGTTTGGCCGGTGAGCGAGTCGAGAGCCCAGAGCGCGCGATAGAGATCGAGCAGGATCATCTCGTGAGGAATGGTCGCGGCGTTGGCTGTGGTGGCGTCGGCTAATGCGGCAATTGCTGTGGTGACGGCTTGATGCTGGCGGAGGTTGGTGAGCAGGCCGGGTTCGGATGCGGCTCCGCCGGTGGCGAGGGCCAGAATTTTCTCACGCAACGCGGGTATGCCTTCGCCGGTGAGGGCGGAGGTTGAGATTGAGCTTTCCCCGGTCCCCAAATGCGAGGGACCGGGGGCACCCAGATTTCCGGTAAGTGCCGATTCAACGAGATCGGATTTGTTGACGGCGACAATGGCCGGGCGGCCTTCGACTGCGGCCAGGAGACTGTGCTCCTCGTCGTTGAGGAGCTGCGTGGCGTCGAGCACGATGAGCACCAGCGCCGCGTCGGCCAGAGCTTCGCGGCTGCGCGCAATACCGAGCTGCTCCACTTCTTCGCGACCCTCGCGGAGGCCCGCGGTATCAACAAGCTCAATGGGTATGCCGCCGATGGAGATGCGCTCGGTGACCAGGTCGCGCGTGGTGCCGGGAGTTGCGGTGACGATGGCGCGGTCGCGCTCCACGAGGCGATTGAAGAGCGAGCTCTTGCCGGCGTTGGGACGGCCGACGATGGCGAGGGTGAGACCGTCGTGCACAATGCGGCCACGGGCAAAAGAGGCTTCGAGCGCGGTGAGCTGCGGGGTGAGCTCGGCGATGCGGCGTTCGATTTCCTGCTGCGGCGTGACGTCGAGATCGTCTTCGGCGAAGTCGATGCCGGCTTCGAGCAGAGCGACTAACTCGACGAGGGCTTCTTTCACAGGCGCAACACGGTGGCTGAGCGCACCGCCCATTTGGCTGGCGGCCTGGCGCGCCTGGGTAAGAGTTTGCGCGTCGATGAGGTCGCGTACCGCTTCAGCTTGCGTGAGGTCGAGGCGACCGGAGAGGAATGCGCGTTGCGTAAATTCGCCAGGCTCGGCGAGGCGCGCGCCCAACTCGAGCGCGCGGCGCAACAGCAGCTCCAGCACAACCGGCGAGCCGTGGGTTGCGATCTCGACCAGATCTTCGGCGGTATACGAGCGCGGAGCGGCAAAGAATGTGACCAGGGCTTCGTCGATGCGCGTGGGGTCGTCACCGGCAGCGTCGAGCACATCGGCCAGGAGTGCGTGAGCGTGTTCGAATTGGCCGGGATTGCGCAGCCGGACAAGTTGGGAGGCGATGGATGCCGCCTGCGACCCGCTGAGACGCACAATGCCGATGCCACCGCGTCCCGGGGGCGTGGAGATGGCGGCGATGGTTTCGGTGACCGTGGCGGGCGTGGGCATTTCTACCCCTCAGTGTAGTGTGCGCGGCGGGCGGCTGATTGACCGGGCCCATAAGCAGTTGCACGCTTTCCCACACTTTTCCGCAAACGTCGCGGAAAAGGATGGGGCACGGGAGACTAGGGGTCAGTTAAGGGTGGCTTGTTGGAGTTCGTGCTATCCCACATCTCAAAGTCGAGATGTGGGGCACCCCTTTCCGTGCTGAATGGAGGGCTGATTTTGGGGAGGTAACCAGAAAATAAGTACTTACGTTATAGTGGCGCTGACGGTGGAATCTGCACTACAGTTTAGGTGTCGACGTGTCTCTCGGCGGCTTGGAAAGCTGCCCTTCCGGGAAATGCGACCGGCCTGAGGCGAATGCGATGAAGGCTATGCGACTGGCCACACTCAAATTCTTTGCCCTGGCATTCCTGCTGGTGGGTCTGGCGGGCCTGATTGCGTCTGCCACCATCTCCACGCATTATCTTGACGTGATGCCCCGCGGACCGGTGCCTGGAGAACTGCGCACTGTGCCGCGCAGCATTCATGGCGAGACGGTTTACCAAACCGTGAAGGAAGACCGTCTGCTCAATACATGGGAATTCACGTCGGTAGGCATTTTTCTTTTCGGTCTGGTATTGAGCGCGGTTTATCTGGAGAAGTGGGGCACTATGCAGGTATCCTCAGGCGAGGAAGAAGAGCCCGAGCTTGTAGAAAATCCGCAGTGAAACGCTAAGACCTTTGCGCGGCGCGGACGACGCGGCGCAGCCTTCTACAATAAAACGATGCCTGAGCTACCCGAGGTGGAAACTGTCGCTCGCGGAGTGAACAAACACGTGCGCGGCGATCGCATTGTGCAGGCGTGGTTTGGCAAGCGGCCGCAAACCTTCAAGAATCCGGCCTCGCGGCAGGCGAAGGGCCTTGCGGGGCGCACGATTCTGGCCGTGCATCGCACGGGGAAGCACATTGTTTTTGAGTTAAGTGCGGAGGCCACCGCCGCCGCGGCGGATGCGCAATGGATCGTGCATCTGGGGATGACCGGGCGATTGCTGATTGCGACGCCGGATGCCCCCGTAGCTCCGCATACGCACGCGCGGATTGACCTGGCGAGCGGCAACGAATTGAGGTTTGTGGATCCGCGCCGCTTTGGGCGGCTGGAGTTCCGCAATTTGCGCAGCGGCGGCGACGCCGCATTCGAAGCGCCGGGAGCCGAGCCGCTGACGATCGGCGCCAGCGCGTTTGCAGAGCTCTTTCGCAACCGGCACATGCCCATCAAGGCGGCGCTGCTGAACCAAACTCTTTTGGCTGGGGTGGGCAACATCTACGCGGACGAGAGCCTTTTTCAGGCGGGTGTTCGGCCGCGCAGGCGGACCAACCGGCTGACCGCGGCGGAGCTGGAGCGGCTACGTCTGGCACTGCGCCAGATTCTCATGCACGCCATCCGCCTGGGCGGGTCCTCGGTTTCAGATTATGTGGACGCTGAGGGGGAGCGCGGCTTCTTTCAGCTTGAGCATTGCGTCTACCAGCGCACGGGCGAGCCGTGCCGCCGCTGCCAGACGCCCATCCAGCGTATTGAGCTGGCCGGGCGCGGAACCCACTTTTGTCCTGTATGCCAGCGCTGAGGAAGGACGAGTGGAGTTGGCGGAGCTAGATTGGCTCGATCAGCCTGCGGGTTTCCACCGGCGGAAGGCCGAGTCGTGGGTCAGCTTGAAAAAGGAACATCCCACAGGGGCTGAAGCCCCACTGAATTTTGAAGCATTTACGGCATGACTAAAGTCGTGCCCCTTCGCGACACATTCAATGTGAGCCACTACCGAAGGTTGGGGTTTCCGGGGAAGTTAAGACACCTAAGAGGTCGCGATTATACGGTTTTCGGGAGAAATTTGGCCAAAAAGCTCCGGGAACCCATAAGATTCGTATAATGATTTCGTGTTAAGTTGTTAAGAATCAATCATGTTACGAAAGGCATGTTAATTGCTATGTAATAGGCGCCAGTGATCAATCGGCCGCTGAAGGTAGGCCAAGCGAGCCAGAGACACACAGGGTACCCGGCATGAGCAACCGCCAATGAGCGGCCCTCAAAAGGGAAAGCCAGCCGGGAAGCCCGAATACAAGGAGCGGTGGATTCAGCCACTGCCGAATACACAGCTGGGAGGCCAGTGACCAGCATCCAGGACCTGAGACGCCACCTCAAAGGGTGGCGTTTTTGACGTTTGGGGCATTCTTGTCGGGGCAGCGAGCAGGATGGTGCCGGCCCATTGTGGATTTCTGACGCATCCTGGTAGTCACCCATGACCCTTTAGCCCCCTTGCCAGAGGTGGGCCTTCGCTGTAGTATCGGAGTTGCCTATCAAGCGGCTGACGCGGGCCACCCAGGGCATGGGTAGAGCAAGCTCGCCGTAGAGCAAAGAAACAATCGCCAAACAGTTGAGATCGTAAAAGTAGTGGACTGCGTGCGACAGTTGCTCACATAGGAAATGGCATCACCTGAGAAAAGCAGCAGCCGCGCCGAATCGATACCGGCGAGCGGATGGAGTGGATGGACGACTCCCGCAAACGAAGCGGCAAGCGCATTTTCACAGAGGGTCAAGTGGTGGGAGTACGCACAGGGAAGCGCATTTGCCGGCTGCGGAGCGGTTTGGCGAGAAGCGCGAATACGCGTGAATACCAGAGGCACCCCACTTTGGATGAAGGCTGTGCGCTGCCGGGAATCTGCCGCGTTTTCTCTCATGTAGCGAGAGAATTGAGGCACAAGTAAATTGGCTGGTTCACCGATTGCAGCACGCGCAAAGCAACGCACTAGAGCGAAGCACCAGGAAGTACACGCATCATGACAATAGAACCAACGCAGCCCCAGCCAGAACAGGGGCCGACTCCTGACAACGGTCAGGTGCAGTCGCAAGGGCATCGACGCCGCCGGCGCCGCCGCAAGAATAAATCAAGCCAACAGGGCGCGATGCCTCCGCAGGGTCAGCCGCAGGTGCAGGGGCAACCGCAAATGCAGTCGCCACCGCCGCAATCGGCTCCGCCGCGGCCTCCGCAGCAGCGCCAGGGCGGCCGCAAGAAAAAGTTCTTCCAGAAGGACAGGGGTCCTGCCCCGTCACCCGGCAACAGCATGAACGCGCCGCGAGACAAGCGCAGGGGACGGCAAAAGGGCCCGCGCATGTTTGTCGGTCCGATGGACCACAGCTATCGCGTAGCGAACGGCAATGTGGCCGACGGGCCGCCCTCCACCATTCCTACGGCGGGCAACGGCCACAGCAGCGGGTATTATCCCGATGTCTATTCCGGCCAGGCTCCGGCGACCATTCGCGAAAACGCTCCCACGCGGATCTTCTGTTTCATCGAGGATCTCTTTTTCCTGGCCAAGATTCAGGAGACGGCGCGCAAACTAGGCGTGAAGGTGGAATTCGTGAAGGGCGATAAGGAATCCGTGGACCGGATTCTGGAGTTTCCAGAAGGCGAACGGCCCGCATTGCTGGTGTTCGACCTGAACAACCTGAACGCGAAACCCATGTCGCTGATTCCCAAATTCAAGACGAAGTTCAAGAAAGCGGTTTCGATCATTGGCTTCCTGAACCATCTACAGGGCGACCTGAAGATGAAGGCGCAGGAAGCGGGATGCGACGCGGTGATGCCGCGCTCGGCCTTCTCGCAAAGCCTGCCGATCCTGCTGCGCCGCTACGGCGTGGAAGAGGAAGAAGAAGTCGAGCGGCAGCCGGCGTTCTAAACAACAGCCAATAGGGAATAGCCAGTAGCCAATAGAACAAGGGGCGCGCTCTATGCGAGCGCGCCCCTTGCTTTGTGTTCGAAGCTTTTGTTTTTCTACTGGCTATTGGCTACTTCCTATTGGCTACATTCATCCTGGGGGCCAGGTCATTTGCCGGCCGCCCATCAGGTGCAGATGGAGATGGTCTACGGTTTGGCCGCCGTCTTCGCCGGTATTCACTACCACGCGGTAGCCTTTCGCGAGGCCTTTGTTGCGGGCAATCTCCGCCGCCACACTCATGAGGTGACCGAGCAACGCATTCTGTTCTGGAGTGGACTCGGCAAGCGAAGCAATGTGCTCGCGCGGAACGATCAGAACATGTACGGGAGCCTTGGGATTGATGTCGGCAAACGCGTAGACGCGTTCGTCCTGGTAGACGGCTGCGGATGGAATCTCGCCGGAAGCAATCTTGCAGAAGAGGCAGCTCATGGCGTGACCAGTTTACAACGCGCCCGCTCAGGCGGATTCGATGATCATGTTTGCGTACTGAATGGTGTCGCCGGTGCGGATGAGGCCGATGGCGCGCGGAACGCGCTTCTTGAATTCGATGTGCGGCTCGAAGGTGAGCGGCACGCCATCGAAAGCCGTGGCAAATTCCGCGCGGGTCGTGGCGGTGTTCGCGCTGTGGAACTCCTCGGCCATCCATGCGTGGCCGATGACGTAATTGGCACGAATAGCATTCAGCACATCGAGCACGCGCGGGATGCCGTCGACGAGCGAGATGTCGACAGTTTCAATCTGCGGCCAGAAGGGAAAGCCGCGGTCGGCAATGACGAGGGTGTTGGTGTGGCGGATGCGCGCGAGCAGCGCAAGGATGTGCGGGTTGAGAATGCCGGACTTGAGCATGAGAAAGAAACTCTCCGATCAACTTACAATTTACAATGACGCCATGGCCGCTTCCCCACCGCTGCGCGTGATTCATACCGTGTGCTCGCACGATTGCCCGGACTCGTGCGCGGTTCTGGTGACGGTGAATGACGAGGGGCGCGCAGTAAAGGTTGAGGGCGACCCGTCACAGCCGGTGACGCAGGGATTTCTGTGCGGCAAGGTGGCGAAATATCTGGATCGCGTGTACGCGCCGGACCGCGTCCTCTATCCGATGCGCCGTAAATCCGGCGTGGCGAAGGCACCGTTGGTCCGGGGACGAGAACTCGAAGCCTTTGAGCGCGTGAGCTGGGATGAAGCGCTGGATGCAATCGCGGCGCGGCTCCAGGAGACGAGCGATCGCTACGGGCCGGAATCGATTCTGCCGTACAGCTACGCGGGAACCATCGGCGCGCTGGGATTCGGGTCGATGGATCGGCGATTTTTTCATCGCCTGGGCGGGAGCCAGCTGGACCGCACCATTTGCTCAGAGGCGGGTGGGGTGGCGTGGAACCTGGTCTACGGCAAAAAGTTCGGCATGCCCACCGAGGATTTCCGGCTGGCGAAGTTGATTCTGGCGTGGGCCGCAAACATCCACGGGAACAACGTTCACTTGTGGCCGTTTGTGGAAGAGGCGCGGAGGAATGGGGCGCGGCTGATCGTCATCGATCCTTACAGGACGCGCACCGCGGCCGTGGCCGACTGGCATATTGCGATCCGTCCCGGCACGGATGCGGCTTTGGCGCTGGGCATGATGCGCGTGATTCTGGATGAGGGCCTGGAGGACCGCGCGTACATTGCGGAAATGACGCACGGCTTTGAAGCGCTTGCCGAGCGCGCGCGCGAATACACACCGGAGCGCGTGGCCGCGTGGACCGGAATGACGCCCGGAGAAGTTGAGCAACTGGCGCGTGAGTATGCGACGACGCGGCCCGCGGCGCTGCGGTTGAATTACGGCGTGCAACGCGCGGAGAATGGCGGAGCGGCGGTGCGCGCGATTGCGATGTTGCCGGCGCTGACGGGCGCATGGAAGACGCGCGGCGGCGGAGGGCAACTTTCGACGTCGGGCGCTTTTGCGTGGGACAAGAAGGCCCTGGAGCGGCCGGACCTGGCGCTGGCTTCGCCGATTGGGCGGCTGGCGCGCGTGGTGAATATGTCGGAGCTTGGGAAAGCGCTGACGGAATTGGGCCAAGTTGGGGAGCAAGGGAGCGAGGGAGCAAGGGAGCAAGACGACGGGCCGGCGGTGCATGCGCTGTTTGTGTACAACTCAAATCCGGGGGCGGTGGCGCCGAATCGCAACGCGGTGCAGAGAGGCCTCGAGCGCGACGATCTTTTTACCGTGGTGCACGAGCAGTTCTTTACGGACACCACCGATTACGCCGACTTTGTGCTGCCGGCGACGACATTTCTGGAGCACACGGACATTCAGGGAGCGTACGGGCACTACTTCGTACAGCTTTCGCAGCAGGCGATTGCACCGCCCGGCGAGGCGCGATCGAATGTGTGGCTCTTCGGACAACTGGCGCAGCGAATGGGTTTCGGCGAGGCGTGCTTCCGCGATACGCCGGAGGAGATGATCCGGCAGGTGCTGGCGATCGGCGCGGATGGCCGCTCAAAGAATGTGGGCATGGAGCACATCACGATCGAGGAGTTGGAGCGCGAAGGGCATGTGCCGCTGGCGTTTCATTCTGACCCGGAGACGAAACCGTTTCTTCCGTACACTGCAGGACCGCTGGCGACGCCGTCCGGCAAGATTGAGTTTTTCTCTGAGGCGCTGGCCGCGGCGGGCATGGATCCTCTTCCGGCCTTTGCTCCTCCGGTTGAATCCCGTTGGGGAACGCTGGCGAAACAATATCCGCTGGAAATGCTGGCGCGCAAGAACGACAACTACATGAACTCTACGTTTGCGAATCTGCCGGGCCACAGAAAGATGGAGACACGGACAAACCAAAAGCTCGAGATTCACCCGGTGGATGCCGAGGCTCGCGGCTTGAGCGAAGGCGATGTGGTGCGCGTCTTCAACGACCGCGGCGCGATTGAGTTGACGGCGATGCTGAACGCGCATCTGCCGGCGGGCGTGGTGGCGGCGCGGCTGGACTGGGCGAAGCTGCACCCCGGCGGCGCGAATGTGAACGTGCTCACGAGCGAACGGTTGACCGATATCGGCGGCGGCGCTACGTTTTACTCGACGCTGGTGGAGATCGAAAAATGCGGCGAATAGATATTCGTCGGAGATTCCACCGCTTTGGAGGCTAGGATGATTGTTTGGCTCATAGCTCTGGGAATTGTGCTCGTTGGCGTCGGCATTGTCATCGGTACAGGAATGTACGAGAGCCGAGTGGATAAGGAAATAGCCGATACCGCAGACTGGCTTGAGACCGGGGCCACGATTCGGAGCGCCGCCTTCGAAAGACTCGACAAATATACGTCGTATCCCGGCTTTGCATTTTCTTACTCGGTTGGCGGTGGGTATTTTTCCGGAAAGTTTTTTCTGAAAGCCGATCAGGAGCAATCCGAAGAACTGATCGGGACCCTCCTAGGCCACAAATTCCCCGTTCAATATGATCCCAGCGATCCATCGGCCTGGTATATCGCGGAAGCGACCATATCGGATTACGAGATCATTCAAAAGCTGAGCACCGAATACCCGCCGGACGCCGGACCATACAGAAGCGACGGCGGCGAACCGATCGACCTGAATCTCAATCGCTGAATCTCTGCGCAACGTGGTCAGCTCGCGCCCGTTTCTCCAGGAGCGCGGACGCTAGCTCACCGCTTCCTCGCGCGTTCGCGCTGCAGCTCGCGATACAAATCGCTCTTTGAGCGGCCCAGTTCGCGGGCCAGGCGCTTGAGCGCTTCTTTTTCGTCGATGCCGCTTTCGGATTGTATGCGCGCTACGCGGTCGGCAATTTTTTCATGCGCGTTTTCTGAGCCCTCTGCTCCGCCTTGCGCTTTGGCCGCGACTGGCGCTTCGACGAGGAGCGTAATCTCGCCGCGAATGCGGTCGCGGGCGGCGAGTTCCTTGCGCACGTCTGCCACCGTGCCTCGTAAAAACTCTTCGTGCATCTTGGTCAGCTCTCTTGCAAGCACTGCGTGCAGCAGGCCCCCCCAAAGCTCTTCGATGTCCGAAAGCGTTTCGAGAATGCGGTGCGGCGCCTCGTAAAAAATCAGCGTGCGCGTAGTTTCGCGCGGGTCGGCTTGCTCGCGTGCGGCTAGCTCTTCGAGCCAGGTGCGGCGCGCGCCCGATTTTTCAGGCGGGAATCCGAGAAAGTGGAAGTCGTCGGTGGGAAGTCCCAGAGGCGACGAGCGCGCTGATGGCCGCATTGGCGCCGGGAATGGGGATGACTGGAACGCCAGCGGCGATGGCTTCGCGCACCAGCCAACTGCCGGGGTCGCTGACGGCCGGAGTTCCCGCGTCGGAGACGAGTGCGACGGCCTCCCCGGCCTTTATGTTTTGGATCAGTTCCGTGGCGCGGGTGTGCTCGTTGTGTTCGTGATAACTGACGGTGGGCTTGGCGATTTGAAAATGGTTGAGGAGTTTTTGCGTCTGGCGCGTATCTTCGCATGCGATGCGATCAACGCCGCGCAGCACATCGAGAGCGCGGAGAGTGATGTCGCCGAGGTTGCCGATGGGCGTGGCTACGAGGTAGAGGCCGGGGGTGAGTGGGGCGTCCGATTTCGGTTCCCGGGTCCCCAAGTGCGAGGGACCCGGGGCACCCCCCATTTGTGGGTGGTCCGGCATGGGCCTTCAGTTTCCTGCTTCCATGCGCTCGATGCGTCGCTGTTCGGCGAGGAGCGCCATGGAGTTCATGAGGTTCTGCACGCTCACAATGCCCACCACGCGCCCACTCTCGGTGATGGGAATGAGCGCCAGGCCGTGGCCTGCGGTGAGGCGGCGAATGGTGGCGCCGAGCGTGTCCTCGGGCCGCGCTACCTGGAAGGCGCGCGACATAACCGATTGTACGTAGCCGTTGCCGTCGCTACGGAGAGCATCGACGATGCGTTGCCGCGAGATGATGCCGACGAGTTGCGGGCCGCGGACGACAGGAAAATCCTCTTGCAGCGAATGCACGCTACGGTAGAGAGCGTCGGCGAGTGTGTCGGAGGGCGAGAGCGTGGCGAAGTCCGTGAGCATGACTTCGCGCATGCACACGGTGTCGACGACGGACTGGAAGAAAACGCCCTGGTCCTCGATTTGCGCGCCGATCATGACGAAGAAACCGGCAAGGACGAGCCAGGAGTCATGCAGCAACATGCCGCCCAGAATGGCGAGGAAAGCCAGACCCTGGCCCAGCCCGGTGGCGGCTCGGCCTGCGGGCGCTGCGCCGTGGGTGCGGGCGAAGGCATTGCGGACGATGCGGCCACAATCGAGCGGGTAGGCGGGGAACAGATGCAGGCCGCCGAGAAGCAGCTGCAACATAACCAGGCTGCGCAACAGGCTTGTGGGGGTGATGAGCGGCAGCCCAAAGAGCCGGACACTTGTACTGACTCCCAGAATGGCCGCGGCCGCAGTAAGCCCCGCGATTCCGTTGGCCAGCGGACCGGCAAGCGCCAGAATATATTGGCCGGTACCCGAGTTGGCTTTTTCCTGGCTCTCCGGGTTGGCGTAGGCGAATAGTCCGCCGATGGGTAGGAAAAGGACGGCGCGAAGACGCAGACCCAGCCACGCCGCAACGATGAGACGGGCGGTTTCGCGCACGGCGACGGCGGCCACGAGCAAGATGAAGAGCGCCAGACCATACGGCCAGCCCTGCGCGGCGCACATGGCAAAAAGCACCAGCAACAGGAGCGGAAAGAAAATGTGGACGCGGACCTCGACGCCCATCCAACGGCCAAACGGAATGGACCATCCGCGCATAGTTCGATTGTAGAGCGTGGGGGCGGAAAGCAAAGGGGACGCCAAATCATTGGCACCGATCAATGACAACAACCTCCTGAGACACGACAGCTAAAGCCCCAGATTCTGCGAGCCTGTTGCGGCACCCTTCGACATCGCTCAGGGCAGGCTAGAAGTCGTGCCCTGACACTTCTTGCCCCTCTTGGGCGCCCTTTCGAGAGATGTGAAATCGCGCTATTTCGCGGCGGTCCTTATGCAAACAGTTCTAGTCCGTTATGCTGGTGGGCGATGCGCATCATTGCGGGAACGTATGGATCGCGAAGGCTGGAAGCGCCGCCGGGGGTGAACACCCGGCCGACGAGCGACCGCCTGCGCGAGACGCTCTTCAATGTGCTGGCGCCGCACATACGCGGCGCGGCTTTTCTGGATCTGTATGCGGGATCAGGCGCGGTGGGCCTGGAGGCGCTGAGCCGAGGGGCCGCGCGCGTGACGTTTGTGGAACGGGCTCCGGTGGCGCTCAAGGTGTTGCGGCGCAATCTGGAGCAGTTGGGCGTGGAAAGTGGGTTCGTGATCCACGCGGAGAGCGTGGCGGCGTTCCTCCGTTCTGCCGCCAAATCCAGTCCAAAACCCATACGCTACGAAGTAGTGTTTCTCGACCCGCCATACGATGCGGCCGAGGAGTATGCGGCCACGTTGGGACTGCTGGGACGCGCGCCGTGGATTCTGGCGCCCGGAGCGCTGGTGATTGCCGAGCATCGCCGCAAGCAGAGCCTCGAAGACCGGTACGGCAGCCTGAAACGGGTGCGGCTGCTCGAACAGGGCGACGCTGCGTTGAGCTTTTATGAAGCCGCCTCCACGCCTCCGGATAGGTCGTCCGCCGACCCTCTGTGATTCCCGAAAGCGGAGGCTGGAAGCCTTGCACCTTCATCTGTGAGCGGGGTCACCGTCAAGTGCATTGACAGCGGAGGAAAGTAAGAGAAAAATGACGGGGCGAAAGAATTCGAGCTGTTTCAAGCAGTCTACGGAGGAAACGTGAAAAACGCAGTAAAGATTCAGGCATTTGCAGCTTTGGTTTTGCTCGGTGTGGGTGGATTTCTGGCGGGTTGCAAGTCAGCTCCCGAACTGACGAAAGACCAGGCAACGGCGATGATTCAGGCCAAGTACGATAAGGACCCTGGGACGGTATTCAATATCGCGGTCAACGATACCGGAATGCAGCAAGGCGTGCACGCCAACTATTGGCTTGGCGTCAAGCGCTATCCCAACGGTTATTGGGCCGACTTCAAGCTGACTCCCGACGGAGCGAAGGTGGTGAAGTTGCCCGCCGGCGGCGATACCATCCAGTGGCGGCCCGACGGCCCGACGACTGACCCAAGGTACAGCAGTTACACGATCATGGTCGTTCCGCTGGTCAACAGCAAACTCAAGACGCACAGTATCGGCGACGTGCAGACGATTGCCGACTCAAGAACCGTGACCTACATGGAAGACGTGGACCTGAGCAACTTGCCCGCGCCATTGCAGGATATTGCCCAGAACGCCGGCAACAAGCTGAGCACGCAGCGCGTGGCCACGTTCGCTTTGACAAACGGAGCGTGGACGCTGCAATCGATCGAGTAGACGAGAAGAGAAGAAAACCAGGCATCCACTTGGCCGCGGACAAAGCTCGCGGCCAAGTGGTAGCAGGTGAAAGGGCAATGGCCTTAGCCTTCGGGCGATCTGACTCTAAATCTTTTAACTCACTTCCACCAGGAATAGCCAACGCTGAATTGCAGAGTCACATTGAGGCCGGGGTTGTTGTCGCCAAGGCTCGCATTGGAGATGTGCACGGCTTTGACGGCGAAATCCAGGCTTTGGTTCCTGCGAATGAAAAAGCTCTCCCCGGCGTCCACCTGCGGGGTGAAGTTGATGACGCTGGTGCTTCTGCCCAGGAGCGGGAACTTGTGATTGGTCCAGAGCAGGCCGCCGCCCAACTGCGCCCATGGAACCATGCGGGCCGTTTCACTTTTCATGAAGTTCCAGCGAAGGAGAAACGGCGTGACGGAGGCTCCATAGCTATGGTAGGGACCGAAATTGATGTTTCCGCATTGCCCGTCGTTTACGCTGCTTACAAAACAGAGCCTATCGGCTTGGCTTGGATAGTCGGCAAGCCAGAAGGGCATAATTTCCAGCAGCGCCTCTCCACGCCCTCGCAGGAAAGCGGGTCCGCGCGGAGCCGTCAGCATTCTGCCAATTTGAGCGCCGGCGTTGAAGAAGTTCAGCTCTATTGTCCGCGATTTATAGGGATAGGTCAGGTGTTGCTGATAAAACGGCACAAACCCACCTGTGAAGAACCCACCGAATTGCCAAGTCCGATGAAGTGAGTCATCTTGGTTTGGGAGTACGATCGATGAATTCTCAGGCGTTGGTTGCGCGTGAGCAATGCTTTGAGTCAAAATGGCCGACGCTACCAGAGCGACAAACGCCGGCAGCCGGAGAGGAAAAAAGCGGTGATTTTCACTTAAGCGCATTGAGAGTCGTCCTTTCCGCAATACTCTGCTTTATCTCCTTGCTGGCGACTGCTAAGGCGCAAAGTTCACTGCACTTCTGCACCTATCAATATCGCCAACTGGTCATAGAAGTGAACGGGCATGATGTTCTTGTCGAATCTTATCGTCCAGACGGGAACGGTCCGTTCCCGCTGGTCTTTATGCTGCATGGCTCGGCCGGCGCCTTCACTCCCGAGTCTCGAGGAGAGCCAGCTACCGATAATTTTGGCGAAAAGAGTCTGGCACACAATTGCTTCGCGGTGGTTCTGCCGCATTATCTTCAGGCGATCGGTCAAAAGAGTATCACCTCTGAGCAGGAAATGACTTCGCGGTTTCCGGAGTTATTGGCTGCTACGGAATCTTTGCTCACGGATGCAGAAATGCTGCCCTGGGTGAAAGGACAACCTGTGTACCTCTTTGGCGAGTCGTTGGGCGGATATCTAAGCATTGCGCTTTCTTTCAGACGCAGTGAAGTCGCAGCAGCCAGCGAATATGGTGGAGGAATGCCTCCAGGATCCGAAGTCCGCCGCACAACCGCCCTCAGGGTACTCATTTCGCATGGAGAGGCGGATGACCTTGTGCCGGTTTCCGAAGCGAAGGCGCTCCAACATTTCTGCATAGACCGCAATCTCTCCGTTGAACTCAACGTATACCCCGGCGAAGGGCATTATTTATCCGCCCCGGTACGGACACAAATCCTCTCCAGAACTGTCCGCTTTTTCGGGGATGACAAGAAGCACCCTGGCCAAGGGTCGGGGGCGCATGGCCAGGGTACGGTTCAAGTTCTGCAATAAATCCCATCTCACTTCCCGGGAAGGATGATTTGCATGTGAATGAGAAACGACGCCGTGGCGATGACCTGATTCGTTGTGGGGTCCACAATAATGACGGCATTTTCACCTACGGCATTCGGGGTCGGCACCACGATGGAGGTAGAGCTGGATGGCGTAATCTGCGAAGCGTTCTCTTCACTGGCGGTGTCATCGTAGTTTGCGACGTTGACAGCGTAGGAAGTCGGAAGCTCCGACTCTGAAGTTGTCACCGTGATTGTTGATGGGCAATTGTTTGTCTCGCCGCCTCCTGGGTTTTCGTTGATCGTAATTGTGCAATTGTCGGGCGCTGCAACTGCCGTGCCGACGGTGAACGAATTGCAGTAGACGTAAACGGAGCCGTCATTTGTAATCGTTCCATTAGATGAGCCTCCGTTCGGACAGGTGCTGTCTCCTGTTGCCCCGACGCTCCAGGAGTCGGGGAGGGCATCCGTGGAGAAGGTGTACTCCCCATATGTGTTCGTGGTGGCGCTTGCCGGAAAGGTCAAATAGCAATAGGTGTCCGTGGTGGGATCGCACGGGGCCTCGCCGGGATCCGCATTTCCGTAGACCGAGGCGTTCGCCCATACACCACCGCCGCCGGCTTGCTCAGTGTAGACGGCCAACGTGCAGCACGGTGCGCCGCCTCCGCCGCTGCCACCGGATCCGCACCCGGATTGAAACATCGCCGCTAGGCCCGCGAATAAGAGAATCGCTAAGCTTCTACGCATCATAGGCCTCCTTTCACGGGTCCCGCACTCGCATTTTGTAGTGATTGGGTTCGCATCGCGGATGTCGAGCTTTCGGGAATCTTAAGGTCGCTGAGAAGATGCTCTCCCGCAGCCAAGAGATCGCGGATACTGAGCGCGTTCGATCGTCCGTTCACGAGGTCGAGGAGCATTCCCGTCCGCTGAAAGTGGACAGCCTTCACGGCGGCGGGATCGAGCTTCTGGTTTTGTGCTTGCTCTGCTGCTGTGAATTGGAATTCCTCGCTGAATACTTTCGCGTGGAGCATGGTTACAGTCAGGAAGGACGCTTCAAGGGGACTCAAGTCGGGATTGAGAATCCGATAGCGCCCCTTCGCATCGGGAGGAGCCTGATTCGCGAATAGCTGCGGCAGAACAACGAGCATGTGCATACGCAGCTTGCGAACCTCCGCCTGCGTTGTATGGGTCCATGCCGGAGTTCCGATTGAACCGGCAAAATTATTGACCGCCGTCACGATATCGGTCTCATGTACGGCAGGCTGAGCGCCAGCTCGATAGTTCTTCTGAGCCTGGACGATCCGGTCCGTGAGGCCAAAGGCATCAGCAATCTCCGGCGGAATTCCCGCATTGCTGAATGCCCCACGGGCCAGGACGGCGATGGCCGATGTTTCACCGGCGCGTTCATGGCGAGCTTGGTCGTTGAGAACCGAATAAAACGATCTGTGATTGGCAGATGTTTGGTTTGGGGTTTCGGAAGGTCCACGATTGCATGTCATGGCAACAGCCAGCAGCAGACCTACCGCGTACGATAGCCACTTGACTGACATATGAATTCTCCTTTTTCGTCGCTGATGATTTGGAAGCTGCTTCGGAAAAAGGCAACGGTTGTATTCCCCGAGAGATACCATGAGCACACACTGCCTAGCACACTCGGCGATGTCCCTCCGCCCAATGCCGGTTTCCCGATCAGCACAGCTCTAACGCGTTGCTCAATGCACGCCAGGCACTCGCATGTTTCGAGGGCCTGTCTTCGTGCGAAGCAATGAGGCGCAGTGAGTGAAAATTGGCAGAAATTCTACGCGGAAACCGAAAACAATCAAGATTACGAATGGACAGTGCCTGAAGGTAATCAACTAGAAGGTCACGCGTCCGCCTGCGAGCGGTTGGACCGCGAGGTGGGTCGAGGCGGATTTCAGACAGGTTTATTGCGGCGGAGGGCCGGACGGTGCGCTGGTCGGCGGCCCAGAGGGGTCATTGGGCGGCGCGCCCCCCATCATACTCACGGCAGTTGCAGTAAAGACGCCGTTATTGACGGCGCCTTCCGCGCGCACGGTGTCGCCTACCTGGATATCCGCGAGAGTGATGGGGTCGCGACGCCGGCGGAAGGTGGTGTTTTCGTCGGCGACCACGGTGTGCGGGGCGTTGTCGAGCGCGCCGGTAAGCGTGATGGTGGTTCCGTTAATGGCTGTCACCTTACCTTGCAGCCAGGTCTTGCCAAAGTTGGCCGCCTCCTCCTGGATCTGCTTGACGGTAGCGGGATCAAGTTGCACGACGCGCGTGGCGGCTACCGATTTCGCCGTTGCATCGGCATCGCCCATCGCAACGATGACATCGCCGACCTTTATATCGGTGGCCTTAATCTCCTGCGGAGGAGTCCCACCTCCGCCACCGCCGCGGCCGTAGCCACCACCACCACCCATTCCCTGGCCGCCGCCGCCACCACCTCCGCCGGGACCGCGCATGCCGGGCGCCTGCTTGGTGATGCGCGTATCGGCGCCGAAATGGACGGTGTACATTTCGCCCATCTCGGTCTTGATGGTGTAGTGATCGGCTGCAACC
The DNA here is from genome assembly GCA_963786565.1 of uncultured Acidobacteriota bacterium. Lineage (GTDB taxonomy): Bacteria > Acidobacteriota > Terriglobia > Terriglobales > Acidobacteriaceae > Telmatobacter. Next base: position 93,349 of record CAWAZR010000006.1, read on the forward strand.
TCAGTGACTGTGCCCATAAGGCCGCGGCCCATGATGCCACCACCGCGCATGCCGCCGCCGCGGCCACCGCGCTCGCCATTGCCGCCACCATTTCCCTGGCCGGGGTTCTGGCTCGAGTTTTGGCTGGGGGGCGGAGCGGAACCGGGATCCTGAGCGACCACTACTGTAGTGAGTGCAAGGACGGCGAGGATTGCTGGTAAAAGGCGCAGTTTCATCACGACTCCCAAGGCGGCGCGAAAGCCAACCTAACAGATAGACGGTTCAGAGGGGGTGGGAGACGACGCGGAGGCTGATCGGGGGGCAAGTCTGAGGCCCGTGGAAAGACAAATGCAGGTCCTTCGACTCCGCTTGGCCCCCAAGAGGGCCAAACCTCGCTCAGGATGACAAATTTATTGTGGCGCGAGCTTCATTGAGATGCGAACTTCTGACACATTAATTCAGTTGTGCTGCTCGGCGAGAAGTTGCTTGAAGTCGGGGTTGTCGCGCAGGCTGGCGAACTGGCTGTCGACCTGGACTTTCTTGCGGGTGGTAAAGCCTTCATCGAGGGCCATGCGCAGGTACTGGAGGGCGCAATCGGTGTAGCCGGCGCGCGCGCAGCCCGCCGCCATGTAATAGTTCATCGCGCCCCGCTCCGCTATGTTGGAGGGGTTCTGCACGACGGGCCCGTTTTGATCGGAAAAGATCTCCGGATCGATGGCGAGCGCCTGCTTATACGCATCCCAACCCCGGTCGTACTTGTGTTCTGCCAGCAGGTTGGTGCCATAGTTCTTGAGAGTAATCGCGGACCTGGGGTTGAGCTTGAGCGCCTTGCGGTACGCGCGATCGGCCTGCCCATACTGCTTGAGGGAGGCGTAAACGGTACCAAGATTGTTGATCACCTGAGAATCGTTGGGATTGAGTTTGAGCGATTCCTTGTAACAGCGGGTTGCGTCTTTGGCATTGAAGAGCATCTGGTAGGCAATGCCCATCTTGTTCCAGATGGTCGCTGTCATCTCGGGCGCCTTGGAATAGGCTTCGATAGCGGCCTGGTAGCGTTGATGGCCGACGAACGAGTCGCCAATCTGCTCGGCTGTGGGCGGCGTTTTGGGAATGACGGCGGAGGCTGGAGGCGGGGTCGGGCTGGGTGTCTGGGTGGGCTGAGCCCCGGACGCACCGAGACCGAAAGAGAGATCGAGCAGGAGCAGGAACAAAAACCAGCGGCTAGCGTTAAGCCCGCGCATCATCCCTCCTGTCAGACCAGGGCTTGCAAATCCTGGAGAGGGGGCGATTGAATCGACCTCTGTTACAGAAACATTAAAGCACTTATGCAGGGCGGGCGAAAGCTCCGCATTCGCAACTTGGCTCGAACCCGCTAGAAGTTGCAACCAAGATCGGGCAGAGTACATCAGATGGAAGCCAACGGCCTGCAAGGGCAGCGGCACACGGGATAGACGCTGGCGTTGCGCACTGGGAAAGCGCGAATTTTAAAGGTGTTGAAAAAACAGCGATTTGTAACGAAAATGCACTACACTTTACCCTTGACGAGGAGGGCCCTCGCTTGACCGCAACCACTTCCCCGGTGCTGTCTCTGAACCGGACTTCCGCCATTAGTGAACGATTTCGGGCCGTGCGCCGGCAGTCGCTGGAGTTGCAAAAGCCGCTGACGCCGGAGGACATGATGGTGCAGTCGTGTCCTGAGGCGTCGCCTGCCAAATGGCACCTGGCCCACACCACGTGGTTTTTCGAGTCGTTCGTGCTGCGGGAATTCTTGCCCGGCTACCAGGTCTTCCACGCCGATTTCGCATGGCTCTTCAACAGCTACTACGAGAGTTTTTCCGCAATTCCCGAGAAGCGACTGCGGTCGTCGTTCTCGCGGCCGGGGCTCGACGAGATTCTGCGCTATCGCGAACACGTCGACGAGGCCATGGAGCGGCTGTTTGAGCAGGAGCCGGAGGCGGAAGCGCTGCGGCGGATTGAGCTGGGCGCGAACCACGAGGAGCAGCACCAGGAGTTGCTGCTCACCGACATTCTGAACGCGTTTTTCACGAATCCGCTGAAGCCGAAGTACAGGGAGCCAAAAGGCAGGGAGCAAGGGAGCGCTCGCCGCGCTGACGCTTTGGCGCAGCGGGAGGGAGCAAGGGAGCTGCTGGCGGCGCTTGGATTCGCGGAATTTGAAGGCGGGTTGCGCGAGGCGGGGCACGCGGGCGGCGGGTTCTGCTTTGACAATGAGATGCCGCGCCATCGCGTGTGGCTGGAGCCGTATGCGCTGGCCGATCGGCTGGTGACTTGCGGCGAGTATGCCGAGTTTATGGCCGATGGCGGCTATCGCAAGCCGGAGCTCTGGCTTTCGGCGGGGTGGGACGCAGTGAAGCAAAACGGCTGGCGCGCGCCTCTCTACTGGAGTGAAGAGGGTGACGAGCGAAGCGTGTTTACCCTGCGCGGCGAGCTGCCTTTGAAGGAGCTGGCGGCGACGCCGGTGAGCCAGGTAAGTTTTTACGAGGCCGACGCTTACGCGCGCTGGGCGGGGCTGCGGTTGCCTACAGAGTTTGAGTGGGAGGCTGCGGCGGAGGGCCAGCCGGTTGAGGGAAATCTGCTCGATTCCGGGAATCTGATGCCTGTTCCTGCCAGAGATCTAATCCAAGGCCAGGACGGTGCGAAGCACTATGGGGACTGTTGGGTGTGGACTAGCAGCGCCTATCTGGGCTATCCGGGATTCATCCCGCTTGACGGTACGCTGGGCGAGTACAACGGCAAATTCATGAGCGGGCAGATGGTGTTGCGCGGCGGATCGTGCGTCACGCCGGCACGGCACATCCGCGCGACCTACCGCAATTTTTTTGCGCCGGAGACCCGTTGGCAGTTTTCCGGAATCCGGCTGGCGAAATAGCAGGGAGCAGATGTCGGGTTTCGGAAGTCAGTTGACCATTCAACACATTCCGAGCCGAAACCTGGAACCTATTCCTGTCAAACCGAACTGAAAAGACATCGTTGTTTGGGTTCCTGCATCTAACCAGAAAAACATGAGCGCAGCAGCTTCCCCTGCCGTAGCCCCACAACTCGATGAACGCGTAAGCGCGGCGGTGCGCGAAGGGCTTACTTCGCGGCCCAAGCGGTTGCCTGCCTGGTTGTTTTACGACGACGAGGGCTCGCGCCTGTTCGATGCCATCACGGAACTGCCTGAGTACTACCTGACGCGGACGGAACGCGGCATCTTAAGGGCACATGCAGCAGCGATAACGGCACAGGCCGCGGACGGCGCGCGTCTGCACATCGTAGAGCTGGGCGCGGGATCGGCCGACAAAACACGCGTCCTGCTGAAGGCCGCAACCGAGCTGCAAGGAACCGTGCTGTATGAGCCGGTGGATGTTTCAGCGAGCGCTCTCGAAGCCGCTCGCGAGCGGATCGAGCGCGAGATCGATGGCGTTACGGTGACGCCGCGCGTGATGGATTACACGCACGGCGACGGAAGCCGATTGCACTTAGGGCCGGTAGATTGCCGCGAGCGCAGGCTGGTGGTGTACATCGGATCGAGCATCGGCAACTTTGAGCCGCACCAGGCGGCGAAACTGCTGCGGCGCGTGCGCGCGGGACTCAAGACGGGCGACGGCTTTCTGCTGGGCGTGGACCTGGCGAAAGAGGAAGCCGCGTTGCTCGCCGCCTATGATGACGCGGCTGGAGTGACCGCGGCATTCAATCGCAATGTGCTGGTGCGGCTGAACCGCGAGCTCGATGCGGAGTTCGAGTTGGAGACCTTCGCGCACTGCGCAGTGTGGAACGAAGCCAAATCGCGGATCGAGATGCACCTGAAAAGCCGCGACGCGCAACGCGTGCACTTGGGCGCGCTCGGGCTCAAGGTGGAATTTGCCGCGCATGAAACAATCCACACCGAGAACAGCTACAAATTCCAGCCGGGCCAGGCGGAAGCGTTGCTGGCCGAGGCGGGATTCCGCGCGGAGGCGACGTGGACGGATGCGCGCGGATGGTTTGCGGTGTGTTTGGGGCGCGCGGTGTAGCGCCTATTTCGGCGCTGCAATCCTGACCAGCAAGATGTCGTGGCTTGCGAGCTCAATCGGCATGTTGTCGGTGAGCGTGATCTCTTTGCCGGTCCAGAGGTCTTTGCCTTTGAGCGGGCCGTGCAGGCCGAGCTTGGCCAGGCTCAGATGGAAGGGATGGGTGGAGTAGCGGTCGCTTCCCGCGTTGATGACGGCGATGGCCATGGCTCCGCCGGAGAGATGCCGGGTCCAGACGTCGAGCTCGCCATCGGAGTAGGCGCGGGTGGCTTCGTGGCCAAGGCGGTCCTGGTCGATGGCGATGACGTCGCGATTGGTGAGGATGGCGCGCACTTCGGGCGTCATGTTGGGCAGATCGTTGCCGGCAAGCAGCGGCGCGGCGAGCATGGCCCACATGGAGAAATGCGTACGATTCTCCGCCGAGGTCAAATAACGAATTTGGTTGTTTGACCCTGTCTCCTGGCCGTTGCCCACCTCGAGCATGTCGGGATCGTTCCAGTGGCCGGGCCCTGCATACTTCGCCAGGCCGGCTTGCTCATTCAAAATGGAATAAATGCTTTGCCAGTTCGCCGAGATGTCGCCGGTGGTGCGCCACAGATTGGCGCCGACCGAGGGGCCCCATTCCCAGACCGCGTCCCACCCGTATTGGCAGAACGAGTAAACGATGGGCCGGCCGCTGGCTTTGAGGGCTTTGTTCATCTTGTCGTAGGCGGCGACCATCAGACGCATCTGCGCGGCCTTGTCATCCGGCGCCTGCGTGGCCATCACCGCAGTGCGGAAGGTGCAGAGATCGTATTTCAAGTAGTCAACGCCCCAGGAGGCGTAAAGCTCGGCATCCTGCACTTCGTGGTCGAGCGAGCCAGCGAAGCGCGCGCAGGTTTGCGGCCCCGGAGATGAATAGAGGCCTAGCTTGAGCCCCTTGGAGTGCACGTAGTCGGCAAGCGCCTTCATGTCGGGGAATTTGGAATTTGCATGCAGTACGCCGTTGGCGTCGCGGTCGCCTTCCCACGTGTCGTCGATGTTGACGTAGATGTAGCCCGCGTCCTTCATGCCGGTTGAGACAAGCTGGTCGGCCGCGGCGCGCACGTCCTTATCCGTCACATTGCGGTGAAAGAAGTTCCAACTGTTCCAGCCCATAGGCGGCGTCTGCGCCACCGCTGGCCGCGGGGCGGGGTTTTGGACGGGGGTATGGGGAGATTTTGGAGCCGCTGCGGTTTGTGCGTTGGCTATGAGCGGAAACAAGGCAAGAAGGGAGGCAGCAAGGATTGCAGAACTGCGCATGAAGTAAAACTCCTTAAAAGCTTTTGCAGTGGAATGTTATTTGGCCTAACCGCCAACTGGCAAACTGAGGCGGACAGTCGCTCTCAAGAGCGATACTGGAAGTCGTGCCATTCACGCTATCTCATGCCGCCGCAGCCTGGCCGTTCCGGCGCACTCGTCTGGAGTTCTCGGCGCTGGTAACAGGATGTTTTGCGCCCGATTTCGCCTATTTCATGTTCCTCAGGCCGCACGGCTCTTACGGCCACACCGTGCCCGGCATCTTTGTCTTCGATTTGCCGGTGAGCCTTGTGGTTCTTTGGTTATTTCATGCGTACGTAAAGCAACCATCCACCGTGTTCCTGCCGCGCGCTGTGCGAAGCCGGTTGAACACCTGCGACGAGGCATTTGCATTCTGGCCGCTTTCCCGTTTGGCGAATATCGTGCTCTCGATTCTGGTCGGCGCATGCACGCATGTCGCCTGGGACGCATTCACGCATAACTCATTCTGGCCATATAAGCACTTGAGCATTCTGAGGAGAATCGTGCACCTGCCGGTTCTGGGCGACGTCGGTGTGTACAAGTTGCTCCAACATGGAAGCACGTTATTTGGCTTGGCAGTCCTTGCAATCTGGATCCTGCACTGGTATCGCACCACTGAACCGAAAGCGCAGTGCGATGTTGAGCCATTCAATGTGGGGCAGCGGCGCGTAATCATCGTGACGGTTCCGGCGTTCGCAATCTGTGGCTCGTTCGTTCGAGTGCTGTTTGGCGTGGGCATACTGGCCGGTAGGGGATCGCTTTTGGAATTTGTTGGCGAGGCGGCCATTTCCGGGCTCACATTCTTCTGTGTCGGTTTGCTCGTGTGCGGATTGCTTCTTCGCAGGCGCGCGGCAACGCCGGAGCCGGACCCGGGGAGATAAGCCCGATCGACTGCCTTGCATCTCTGCTGTGCAGACACTAGAGCGGCTCCACAATTCAAGTGCCCTTTTCCAGCTGTTGCGAAAGGTGGGTTTTTCTTGAGGGAAAAACCTACTTAGCGGTTGCTGCTTCGAGGTCCTGCAATTGTGGAAGCGCTCTAGTCGTCGCCTTTGTGTCCAAGCAGGAGTTGCACGCCGATATAGGCGATCCAACTGGGCTCGCCGTTGGTGCGGGTGACGGTCTGAATGCCGCGGCCGCCCATGAAGAGCAGACGGACATGGTTGGCGCGGTCGAGAGACTGGCGACCGCCGAGATCGAGCGTGAGCGAACGCTGCTTGGGTTCATCGCCAATGCGGTTGATGGCTTGCAGGTCGTAGATTTCTGTGTACGCCTCAAAGCGGTCGCTAAATGCGTGGCCTGCGATCAAGCCTCGTCCCCACTGGTCGGGCGCGTTCGCATTGCCAATCCAGCGGCCTATCTCGCCGTCGAGCGCCAACCAGCCCAGCTGAGCCGTGACTTCCATGGGCAGATAATATTGCGGACCCGGATCGACGATGCCGCGTTGCGCGGAGCCGGCGGGCGTGTTGAGCGAGACCTGCGGATAGGTTCCGATGGAGAAGTTGATGTTGTCGTCCGTCTTTTCTTTGCCGGGAATGTAGTGCTGATAAGCGCGAAATTTGACGCCGAGCAGCGTCTCGCCCAGGCCCACGCCGGTAGAGTTACGGTCATCAGTGCCGGCGGCCAGGGGCTGCTCCCATTTGAGCTGGATGCGGTTGCCCCAGCCGTAATTCATGTCTACGTCGGGAATCTGGTAGTAGGACTGGCCGGGATTATGGTTGGCGATCCAGCCGAAGTTGATCTCCCAGTGATGGTTCCCGGGCGGTGCGGGATCGTCGGTGATGAACGGGGGCCCTCCCTGCGCGCGGGCGCAGACTGCGCCAAGGAACGGCAAAAGCAGCAAGAGGATGAAGAAAATACGGCGCATAGCAGAGACAGAGGTTCTTTCGGCGATGAGTAGGTTAGGCAATGGCAGAAAATCCAAATCCAAGGTAGCATTCCCGAACAAGGGGCGGAAAAGCCGAACCATTCCTTGTTCCCGTCCGCCCCAATTTTCCTTTCGCGGGGAGCACCCGTCCCCGGCCCGGCTCTGCGATACTTATTTGTTATGCCGATTGAAGACCTGCAACAAGCCGCACAAAAAATTGCCGGATTTTTGAACACTTTGAACAAGCTGGGCGGAATGCGCCTGAAGTACCGCATCTCGGGGGGCGAAGTCGCGCCCGAGGCGGAAGGCGGCGAGGTACGCCAGATGATCAACGTGGAACTGGCCGGCCCGGATGTACCACTTGTTATCCAGCACAACGGCGAGTTGCTGAGGGCTCTGGAAACCCTTGCCGGTCAGATGATGCGGCTGGACCATCACGAGCATCACCTGGTGAGCTTTGACGCCGCAAACTTCAAGGCTCTGCACGCGCAGGAGGTGCAACTGGCCGCGGAAACCGCCGCGGAGAAGGTGCGGCAATCGGGAATGCCCTATAGTTTTCCGCCCATGAACAGCCGCGAGCGGCGCATGATGCATATGGCGTGCAAGGGCCTGAAGGGCGTGGAGACGGCCAGCGTGGGCGAAGGGCCCGACCGCTTCCTCGTGATCTTTCCCGAGGGCAAGACCGATATGCCGGTGGCGCCGCAGACGAGGCTCCAATCCAGGCCGGATAGCCGGCCGCCGTTCAAGTCAAGAGGATTTGGACGCGATCGCAGAAGGTAATCGGGAACAGCTCGCCCCGCTTATGCTTGCGGAACTGTTGCGAAAGCCAGCTGGGAGGCCGCTATGGATGGTCGCAATTCACTCAAGTTGCGAATGACCGCGGACCTTATCATGGCTTTCAGCTTTGGTATCGTCGCTCCCATCGTCCTCGCTCCGAGCGGCAGGAATTGGCAAACCATGTTGCTGACATTCGCCGTATTCATTCTTACCGCAGGGTTTTGGTACGACTTACTGCGGACTGGATGGCGATTCCGGAAGCTTCCCTCCAACTGAAGTAACATCTTTCCATGAGATTTGCGACGCTTCTGCTGCTGGTATTTGCCGCATGCGTGTCTTCCGCGCAAAAACGCCTGGTGCTGATCGACCAGGATGGTTCCGGTCCCGGCGGATCGGACCAGATGGCGATGCTGGCGCTGTTGCAGGCGCCGGATGTGCAGGTACTGGGCATCACCATCGTGACCGGCGACGCGTGGCGCGATGAAGAGACGCTGCACACGCTGCGCATGTTGGAGCTGACCGGCCACTCCGACGTTCCTGTAGCCCGCGGCGCAGTGTTTCCGCTCGTGCGCACCCAGGAAGAGACGCGGCTCGAATCGGCGCTCGATGGAAAAGTAACGTGGCAAGGCGCGTGGGGACGCGACACCACCAACATGACGGAAACTGGAACCGGAACGGCGCCTGCGCATCTTGAAACGCACGGGCCGTATGAAATTCCGCCGCTGCCCGAAGGCATGCCCACCACCAAGCCGATCGACGAAGATGCCGCACACTTTCTCATCCGCCAGGTGCATGCCCATCCGCACCAGGTAGCGATCTACGCTGCGGGGCCGTTGACCAACATCGCGCTGGCCGTCGCGCTCGATCCGGAGTTCGCCGCGCTGACCAAAGGCATCGTGTTCATGGGCAGCAGCCTGAATCCGCAGACCAGCGATCCGGAATTTGCCACCAGCCCGCGTCACGAATTCAACTTCTGGTTCGATCCCGAGGCGGCGCACATCGTGCTGCGCGCCGATTGGCCGCGCATCGAGGCGACGACCGCCGATATCTCGATGAAAGCGACTTTTACGCAGGCTATGCTTGATGACCTTGCGAAGTCGCAGACGCCGGCGGCGCGCTACATCGCGGCGTGGAGCAAGCAGCGCTACTACATGTGGGACGAGTTGGAGGCGTGTGCGTGGCTCGATCCTTCGATCATCACAAAGGAGCAGTTGGTGTACATGGATGTGGACCTGAGCCATGGCCCCAGCTACGGCGACACGCTGACCTGGCCGGAAAGTCTGAAACCGCAAACCGGCGTGCGGCTGGTTCACGTGCAAACGGATCTGGATTTGCCGCGCTTCCAGAAGATGTTTGTGGAGTTGATGACGCGGACGCCGTGAGGCGACACGGCGCTCACATTTGAAGCGCGCCGCTCCGATCCTGACCCCCGATCCGTGACCCCTGAAACCTGACCCCCGCCTTTCGGCCTACACTGTTGGCTATGCGACGGAAGCTGTGGTTGTTGACGTTCGTTTTGGCGGCGTGCGGCGCGGCGCAGGCGCAGTGGGAGATGGAGAACTCGGGCACGACGGCGGATTTGCGCGGCATCGACAACGTGGGCGGAGGCGTGGCATGGGCCTCGGGGACGAATGGGACGGTGCTGCGGACGGAAGACGGCGGGTACTTGTGGCAGGCGTGCGCCGTTCCGCCGGGCGCGGAGCATCTGGATTTTCGCGGGGTGCAGGCGTTCGATGCGAATACGGCGAACGTGATGTCGAGCGGCAAGGGGGATTTGTCGCGGCTGTATAAAACGACGGATGGGTGCCAGACGTGGAAGCTGGTGTTCACGAATCCGGATGCGGATGGGTTTTGGGATGGCTTGATCTATATCGAAGACGATGACGTCACATTCATTCCTAGGCGATCCGGTACGAGGGCAATTTCGATTGTTCTCGGATACGAGCAAAGGACACACATTCTCGGACAACTGGAATGGACACCCGATTACTGCTGCTCCCGGCGAGGCAGCATTCGCGGCGAGCAATTCGTCCTAATCTACAACCTCGGCGATGGGATGTTCTCGTTCATCACTGGAGGGACAAAGCCTGAGATCATTCATGAGGAGCATGGAATCGACGCAAGAAAGGGAATGTACTCAGAGTGGTCGCGAAATCCACTTCCATTCCCCGCAGGTCCTAGCGGCGGAGCGTTCTCTGTGGCGGCGCGACCTTACATCAAAGAGCGAGGGCGACGCACGACACGCCGTCATTGTCGGGGGAGACTTTCTTAAACCGGATGATCGCGTCCAGACGGCGGCATACAGTGGCGATTGGCGGCTATACATGGCACTCTGCCCAAACTCCGCCCCACGGCTACCGCTCTGCTGTCGCCTATGACGCCGCGAGCAAGGCCTGGATCACGGTGGGGCCGAATGGGACGGACATTTCTACGGACGATGGGAGGAATTGGCGCGCGCTGCATCCTGATCCCGCGATGCATGAGCCGACTGACGCCGATCGCGATTGGAATGCGCTGTCGCTGCCGTTTGTCGTGGGGCCGCACGGGCGGATTGGGAAGTTGAATCCGAAGGCGCTGACGCATTGATAGGCAATGTGTTTTCGTGCGGCCCTACGGGACGCCCGTTGTACTGGGTGCAATTTCCCAGGACGTCGTCTGCCTCGCGGCAGACTCCGGCCTGGGCTATTCTCGGCCCTCCCTCCGGGAGGGTTTTCCCGATGCTGCAAACTGTGCCTGGGAAATACTTGGTCAACTCTCCCTCTGGGAGGATCTTCCCACCCGTCATTCCTCAATGGAGGGATGGGCCGACCTCGTCCCGGAGGGACGGATCGAGAATAGCCCAGGCCGAAGTCCGCGAAAGCGGATTGAGCCCTGGGTTTTCGGTCCGTCACAGACCGCCCGCCCCGGAGGGCCGGGCGAATTGTGGGTTTACTCTCAGAGACAGGACTTCGTCATGTCTCATACCTACAGCAGTGCACTCTTCCACTGCGTCTTTTCCACGAAGGAACGTCGCAAACTCATCCCATCGGATATTCAGCCACGGCTATGGGCTTACATGGGAGGAGTTGCCCGCAAGAGGGAAATGAAAGCTCTTGGGGTGGGTGGAACCGACGATCACGCGCATCTGCTTCTGTCTTTGCCTTCCTCGCTGCCGATTGCCAAGGCAATGCGGGAAATCAAGAGCGAATCTTCGCGGTGGATGCAGGAAGAGTGTGGGTTCGCAGGGTTTGAATGGCAGGAGGGATACGGAGCGTTTTCCATCGGGTGGACGCAGGTCGAGGCCACGCTCAAATACATCGCGAGGCAGCAAGAGCACCATCGGAGGCGCGATTTTCAGGCAGAATTCGTCGCATTCTTGAAGAAACACCAAATCGAATACGACCCGCGCTACGTGTGGGGATGAGATTCGGGCGGCCCTCGGGGACGCCCGGCGTATTGCGTGCGATTTCCCAGGACGTCGTCTGCCTTCCGCCACCCCAACGAGCCAAAGGCAGGCTCGTTGGGGACCCCGGCTTGCGGCAGACTCCGGCCTGGGCTATTTTCGGCCCTCCCTCCGGGAGGGTTGTCCCTGCCTCTAAAACAAATCGGGAATGCTGTTGAAGGCGATGCGGGTGGGCGCGGCTTTGTATGCGGTGAGCATGGCGGCGGGGGCCAGCGCGCTCATGCCGTACTTGTCGTTGATCTGATCCATGGTGGCTAGCAGGCGCGTGCGGGTCTGCTCTTCTTCGAGGCCGTCAAAGAGCGCGAGTGTGTGCAGGCGATCGGGGACGAGATTGTTCAACTGCACGCCGATGAAATACGGGTGCTGATACTGTGCGCCGGAGGGTTGCGAGTCCCAAAGACGGCGCAGCGCGGCGATGAGGGTTTGATTGTCCTGGCACTCGTGGAGCTTGATCTCGCTGCGCCAGCCGCGCGCAGGTACTCCGAAGCGGGAAACGGGCGTGTTCTCACCGCGCGGCACTGCGAATCCAATCGCGAGGCCGATATTCGAGGCCCACAGGCCCTGCGAGCGCAGGCGCATGGCGGCTTTGTGGAGCAGCTTGTGGGCCACGGCCCAGGCTTTTTCCGGGATGCGCATTTCCGGCGCGAGCACGTGAGAGTGGCTGATGGACTTTTGGTGTTCCAGCTCGGCCATCTCGAAGTCTTCGCCGCGCAGCCAGTGCCAGAGCCGCTGTCCCCAGACCGATCCCCAGATTTCGCCGGCCTGCTCGCAGTCGAGCGCGAGCAACTGGTCCATGGTGTTGAGGCCTTTTTCGTTCAGCCGCTTCTCCGTGCGCGCGCCGATGCCGGGCAGATCGCGGAGCGTGAGTTGTTGCAGCGCTTCAGGAAGAAGGTCGAGGGGGAGGGCCACAAGACCGTCGGGTTTTTCCATGTCGCTGGCGATTTTGGCGAGGTAGCGATTGGTCGCGAGACCGACGGAGCTGCGCAGCATGGGGCCGACGCGTTCGCGAATGGTGGCTTTCACGCGCATGCCGAGTTCGATCGCGGCTAAGAGCGGCCGTTCGCGGCCGATGAGGCGGCAGGCCATTTCGTCGATGGAGCAGACGGCGGTGACGGGCACGCAGCTTTCCACGGCTTCGACCACGCGATGGTGGTAGTCCGTGTAGATTTCGTGCCGCGCTTCGACGAGAACAATGTCGGGGCAGAGGCGCTTGGCGTCGGCCACGATGGTTCCGGTGCGCACGCCGAAGGCCTTGGCCTCGTAGCTGGCGGCGATGCAGCAGGTGGTGTCGGCCATCATGGGCACAACGCCCACGGGACGGCCACGAAGTTCCGGCCGCGCGTCTTGTTCACATGAAGCGAAGTAGGAGTTCAGGTCCACGAAAAGCCAGTTGAGCGACGAATCCTGAGGGGATTCCGCGGCGGCGGCTGGCTCCGGCTTGTTCGCGAATTTCGAGCCCAGGTTCACAAGCTCTTCAGGCCACTCCTCGGGAGCGGGCGAGAAGGCCGGATTGGGCGCGGCGGCCATTTGTGGACTATTTTCGCTTTTTATTCTCTTTTATGCAAGAGAAATCCAGTGTCTTTAGTCACCGACATACTCAGAAGGTTGCATGAGATAACCTGAGGAGAGCGAGTATCGTCTAAATTGTCAGCCGACCCCGTAGTGTTGAGCAGTGAAATCCTCCGCAGTGGGCCGGATCGCTCAGGAATGGTGACCAGGAAATGCAGACCATAACGCATTGGCTTACGGCGAACGGAAGCGTTCTTGCCGTGGTGGTCACGGTAGGCGTAGCGGTACTTCTGGTGTGTTGCCTGGAGTGCACCAAGTGCGGCTGCCGCGACAAGGATGACATTTTCAATCATCACGAAAGTTAAGCGCTAGTTGCCGCCAGCAACCGGTGGCTCCGGCTTCAAATACATCTCAAATTGCGCCAGAATCCGGCTGTAGAGACTGGTGCGCACATCGGCGCCGCTGATGGAGTGCGTCTTGCGCGGATAGATCTGGAGGTCGTACGGTTCGCCGGCCTCAATGAGCTTCTGCACAAACTGCACGGTGTTTTCCATGTGCACATTGTCGTCGCCGGTTCCGTGCGCAATGAGCAGCCTCCCTTTCAACTTCGTCGCTGAGTTCACCACGGAAAAGTCGCGGTAGCCGTCGGCATCCTCGGCCGGCACGCCGAGATAGCGCTCGGTGTAAATGGAATCGTAGTTGCGCCAGTCGGTAACGGGTGCGACGGAGACGCCGGCGCGGAAGCGGTCAGAGTGCGTCATCGCGTAGAGAGTGAACGTGCCGCCCCAGCTCCAGCCCCACCAGCCCAGCCGCCGCGGATCGAGCTGCGGAGTCTGGTCGAGCGCGGCATCGACCACTGTCAATTGATCTTCAAGCTGCACGGGCCCGAAGTTGCGATAGGCCGTCTGCGCGAAGGCGCGGCTGCGGAAGCCCATGCCGCGATTGTCGGCACGGAGTACGGCAAATCCGTGCTGCGCGAGCACATTGTCGAAGAGCAGGTTGCCGTCCCATTTGTTCACGACTTCCTGGGCGTGAGGCCCGCCGTACGGATTGACGATGAGCGGAACCGTGGCGGGATTCGACGAACCGGAGGGCATCAACAGCGTGGCGTAGAGCATGGTTCCGTCGTGGGCTTTCACCTCAAGCTGCTGCGGAATTTTCAATTGGTAGGAGTCGAGCGCATGGGTCTCCCAGAACACGCGGCAATTCTGGGCGGAAGCAGGGCCCTCCTCTGCGTGACAGATGCGCATTACCGGGGTGGTGGCGCGCGTGGAGTACTTGTCAGTGAAGGTTTTGCCGTCGGGCGCGAAGCTGGCGTCGTGAAATCCCGCGCCCGCGCTCAACTGCGTGCGCTCGCCGTCGAAGGTGACCTGCCAGATCTGCTGCTCCAGCGGATTGCCTTCGTTCGATGCGTAGGTAACGATCTTGCGCTCGGGGTCGACGGAGTACACATCACCCACCTCGAAATCGCCGTGGGTGAGTTGCTTTTCCAGCTTCGCATCCGTGGCCAGCGGATTGTTGGAGTTGTAGCTATAGAGATAGAGATGCGTGTGTCCGTCGCTCCAACTGGTGAGAACCACGGCGCCATCGCCCACAAACGCGTCGTAGTCCTCGTCGAGGAACTTGTCATCGCTGATCTCCAGCATCTTGCGCGCGTCGCCCAGTTCGGCGCCGACGAAAAACAAAGTGCGATGCTTGTGATCGCGGCTGACGGTCTCAACCCACACGGTGTTGTGATTGACCCAGCCAAGGCGCGGGATATAGTCGCCGGGCTGAAAGGGAATGTTCATCCACGTGGTCTTGCCGCCCTTGGCGCTCACCACGCCTACCTGGACCAGCGGGTTGGCGTCGCCGGGCTGGGGATAGCGTTGCTCCTCCACCTGCGCGTGCGTGGGAATCCAGTCAGTGATCGGATACTGCGGCACTGCGGTCTCGTTCATTTGCAGATAGGCGATATTCTTTGAGTCCGGCGACCAGAAGTAGTTGCTGCGCGTGTCGAGCTCTTCCTCGTAGACCCAGTCCACCTCGCCGTTCAAAATCAATTGCCCTTTGCTGCTTGCGGCTTGTTCTTTGCCATTTGACGCGGCGGGTGCGGGCGCCACAGCGATGGTGGGCGTGCCGGGGTCGCGGAGATGGACGACAGAAAGCCCGTGATCGCGAATGAAGGAGATGGACAAGCCGTCGGGCGAGAACTTGGGGTCGTCGCCAGCAGAGGCTCCGGTAAAGCCGATCTGCACGCCGGTGCCGTTGCGCAGATCGTAGAACCACAGGCGGCCATCGGCGTCGAAGAGGAGGTGGGTGGAGTCGGGCGCCCAAAGGTAGCTGGCCATGTTGTAGCGCTCGCGATGATCGCGATCCTGCTCGGAGCCGCTACCGCCATCGAGCGAAGCCATTTTGGCGGCGCTCACCATCACGTGCGTCTTGCCGGTGACGGGATCCACATCCATCAGCTCGCCGCCGTCCAGATAGGTCAGATGCTTGCCGTCGGGAGACCAGTTGAGCGTTTCGGGCCCCTTGGGAACCAGCGGGCCGTGCGCGAAGATGGCTTCAACCGTCAGCTGCTTCTGCGGCGCCTGTGCGGCGGCGTGAGAAGCGAGAGACAGGGCAACGAAAACGACGGGCAACAGAGCGGCGGCTCGCGTCAAAGAGAGTTCCTCCCGAAATAGAAAGTCTGGAGAGCAGCCCGGATAAGAGTGATCGGGCCGAAAAGGCAACAGGCAGGACTTGAAGAAAAGTGTAAATCACCGGCTCTGACAGCGAAACCACCGTTCTCTTCCGGCAGGTTTTTCTGGAATTTAGTGCTTGCTTGAATTCGACAAAGCCACGTATATTCTGGAAATTCCCCCGGAGGGTTACGCGTGTCGACAACATACGATGTGGCCATCGCCGGCGGCGGACTGGGCAGCGCAGCCCTGGCCAAAAACATGGCGGAACACGGCGCCAGGGTGCTCGTCATCGAGCACGAGCGGCAATTCAAAGACCGCGTACGCGGTGAGGTGATGTTGCCGTGGGGCTACGCGGAAGTGCAGGCCCTCGGAATCGCCGATTGCCTGGCCGGAGCCGGAAGGCACCACCTCAACTGGATCGACACGTATGTCGTGAGCGACAGGGTCGAACATCGCGAACTTGTTCCCAGCACAAAGCATCAGCTGCCTTGCCTGGCCTGCTATCACCCCGCCATGCAGGAGTCGCTGTTGCAAGCGGCAGCGGCAGCGGGCGCCACGGTGCGGCGGGGCGCGGCGGTTCGCCAGGTGCGGCCGGGCGCGCGGCCGGAGATGGTGATTGAAGAAGATGGCCGCGCTGAAACCATTGCCGCGCGGATAGTGGTGGGAGCTGGGGGACGATCGTGCGTGGTGCGCTCTTCGGCGCACTTCACGGTGCAGCGCGATCCGGAAGAAAGAATGATCGCCGGAGTTCTGCTGGAAAACGTTCCCGCAGAAGAAGACGTTCTCCAGGGCATCTACAACTTTTCGCTGGGGCAACTCGCAATCGTCGGCCCGCAGGGCGGCGGACGCGCGCGGATGTATTTGTGCTACCACGATGGAACGCAAGCGCGCCTTCAGGGGCCCGGCGATTTGGCCAGATTTGTTGACGGCTGCAAGAAAGCGGGCGCAAGCGACACGCTCTTCGAAGATGCCCGGCAGATCGGCCCGCTTGCCACCTTCGGTTGCGCGCACACCTGGGTCGATCATCCCTACCGTGATGGCGTGGCGCTGCTTGGCGACTCCGCCGCATCGAGCGATCCCACCTGGGGGCAGGGTCTTTCCCTAACCTTGCGCGATGCTCGCGTGCTGCGCGATCACCTGCTGCGCAGCGACGACTGGGATGCTGCCGGCCATGCCTATGCCGATGAGCACGATGGCTATGCCGGCCGTCTGCACACTTTCCACCAATGGATGACGGCGATGTATCTCGGGACAGGACCGGCAGCCGATGCGCGCCGCGCGCGGGCCATGCCGCTGATCGCGCAAGATCCCAGCCGGCAGCCGGACGCGCTCTTCGTGGGACCTGATCTGCCGGTCGATGAAACGGCAAGGAAGCGCTTCTTCGGCGAAGACTGATGCCGCCGGTTGTTTCCGCGTGGGTCGACGGTGTATGTTCCGCAATATGCATTGGGCAACTCCAGAAGAACGTCGCGCACTGGGGCAAACACGGCGCAAGCAGGTGGGACGCCACCAACAGGAAACATGCGACTTCAAGACGCGACCGGTTTCGGCGCTGGCGCTCGTGGAGCGATCGATGCGGGGCCGCGTGCCCGCACTCATTCCGATGAAGTACCAGATGATGGCCGCGTCGCCCTTCGGGTACTTCCGCGGCGCAGCGCCGGTGATGGCGGCGGACCTGGCGCAACTGCCATCCACCGGGATCATCAGCCAACTATGCGGCGACGCGCATGTGCGCAACCTGGGCGCCTATGCCGCTCCCGACGGCCGGCTGGTCTTCGACATCAACGATTTCGATGAGACGATTCGGGGCCCGTTCGAGTGGGACCTGAAGCGCATGGCCGCATCGCTGGTGCTGGCGGGGCGCGCAGCTGGACACAAGGATGGCGCCGCGCGCAAAGCCGCCGTGGCATGCGTGGAGCGTTATGCCGCGCAAATCCGCACTTTTGCCCGCATGCCGCACCTGGAGATCGCCCGATACCAGGTACATCGCCTGGGCCTGGCACAGCCGGTGCACATGGCGCTGGCCAAAGCAGAACGCGCCACGCCGATGCACACGCTGGAGCGGCTGACTCAGCCGGCTTCGACACGGCCCGGCGCTCCGCGCCGCTTCAAGGAAGTAAAGCCGATGCTGACGCGCGTGACGGGAGCCCGCGCGGCCGCGGTGCTGGCCGCGCTTGAACCCTATCGCGAGATGCTGCTGCCGGAGCGGAGGCACCTGCTTTCGTTTTACCGGCCGGTGGACGTGGCCTTCAAAGTGGTGGGCACAGGATCGGTGGGTCTGCGCGATTACTGCGTCTACTTCGAGGGCAACGCTCCTGCCGATCCGCTGTTTCTGCAAATCAAGGAAGAGGCGGCATCGGCCTATGCGCCGTATCTTCCCGACGCGCACCCGGCGGCGCATAACGGGCAGCGTACAGCCGAAGGACAGCGCGCCATGCAGATCCAGACCGATCCGTTTCTGGGTTGGACGCACATGGATGGGCGGCAATACCTGGTGCGCCAGCTGAACGACCACAAGGGCAGCATTGAGATTAACGACCTGGCGGGCGCGAACCTGAAGGCGTACGCCGAGGTGTGCGGCGAACTGCTGGCGCGCGGCCACGGCCGCTCCGGCGATCCGCTGGTGATTGCCGGCTACATCGGAACCGGCGCGGCCTTTTCTGAAGCTATCGCGGAGTTTGGCCTGGCTTACGCCGATCAGACGGCGAAGGACTGGGAACAGTTGAAGAAGTCGGGGAAGGCGAAGCAAAAAGCGTAGGGTGGCCACGATTCAGTGCGCTGTCTCCGGCGCATAAATGCGCACTTGTGCATCTCGTTTTCCCGGGTCTCAAAATCGAGACCCGGGGTACCCATGAACCGTGCAAGATTAAGCGGTTAAAGACCCTAGCGATGGTACACATCGTAGCCGCGCAAATGCGCCGTGGGCGTGAACTCCTGCATCAGCAGCTGCATCAATTCCGCGCGATCGGGCGTGGGATCTTCTTTGGTCTGCACATCGGTTTTCACAATCAGCCAGTGAATGTGTCGTGCCCGAACGAGATCGGCGATTTCGTTCGGCGAGTACGGATCGATGGTGGGATCGAAGAACGGCACCGGAAATTGCGGCGTGCGGCCGGTGGCGAAATAGAACGGTTCTTCTCCCGGGTCGAGAACGATTCCATCATTAAAGGGAATGTTGGCTTGGGCATAGCGCAGCAGTTCGTCAATTTCCGGCAGATACGGACCGGGTGTAGCGAGACCCGCAAGCTGAGGGAACGCGGAGTGCGCCGCGGGGCCGTCGGGAAGGTTCGCGTAGTTGAGCCGCTCTTCGCTGGCGGTGTAGAAGCCTCCGCAAACCAGAAGCGTGACGGAGATGAGCGCGGCCAGCGCGGGCGTGAACCAGCGATTCGCGTTGGCGCGCGCGGTGAGGGGGCCGAGAAACGCCAGCAGCTCCGCAATGAGCAGGATGAGCAGCGGCCAGATGCCGTAGGTCGATCCCCACAGCTGCTGAGACAGGAACGTGCCGTGGATGGCGGCGAGCAGAATGAGCGGCAGGAACAAACGCAGGGTGGGCCGGCGGCGCATGGCGAAGAGATTTGCGAGGGTCAAAGCGGCGGCCAACACGAGCAGCAGCGGCCATAGCGCCAGCAGGGCGTCGCCGCGTTCGTCCGCGTCGTCGTAGATAAGAAGCGAAGCGAGCGTGAAGAGAAACGGACCGGCGAGGAGAGCGAAGGCGGCGATGCGCGCCCAGAGTCGTTTGGGCCCCAGCCATAAAAGCACCAGCGCGACGACGACGCAGGGTAGTGTCCACGCGAGCGTGGGATCGCTGTAGACGCCGAGCATGAGGTTCAGTCCCGGCATGCGGCGTTGCCCTGCATATTGGATGGTCCAGTGAAAGTAGTTGCCGAGACCGGCGGTGCATTCGAGCGCTAACAACGAAGCCAGCAATCCGGCGCATGCGCCGGCGAGAAAGGCGACGAGCGATTGTGCGTTCCCACCCTTTTCCGCAAGGAGCGCGGAAAAGGATGGGGCACGGGGCGTTTGTGCCGAATGGAAAGCTTCCCCGCTTTGCTTGTGCGGCAGATGGTTGAAAATGAGCAGAACTAGAACCGCGCCCGCTGCCACGAGAAGAAACGGCAGGCCCATATTCTGTTTGAAGAACACGGGCACGCACGCCAATGCACCGGCGGCAAACGCAAAGGCCGCGCCTTTTCTTCGGTCAAGTTGCATAAATGCCCACAGTGCGACCAGAAGCGAGAAGCCGCAGTCGCAGTCGTACTCAGGGTTGGGCACGATGCAGTAGATGCCCAGGAAAATGAGCGGCGCGGCGAGCAGCAGAGCCAGCGTCCATGCGGCGGCAACGCGGCAGCGCAACGAGGCGAGCGCGATTCTCCACGCCAGCACCGTGCCAAGGCCGCCGGTGATTGCAACGTAGAGAACGTGGTGAAAAAAGACTCGGCCCGTCAGGCGGATGATCGCGGCCTGGATGAGAAAGGTGAGCGGCGCGTGTGCCAGGGGAAAGTCGCGGTACGGCACCTGGCCGAGAGCGATGCGCTCCGCGGTGTTGAGGATGTAGCTGAGATCGAAGAGCACCGTGACGTGCGCGTTCTGCCAAAGCACGACGCCGGCGGTCGCGGCAAAAAGCGCCACAGCCGCAACCGAGTCGCGCAGCGCCCAACGCGGGGCTGGGGATTTGGGGTCCGGCAGATTCGATCGTGTTGGTTCGGGTGCTCTTCTTACCATCCGCGATGATAGTAATAGGCCCAGCAGGGCGCGGAACATAGCGCCATAAGAAGGGCAACGAACCAACCCACCACAGTCCAGCCAAGGAAGATATTCAAGAGCAGAATTCCCGTGGAGTTGTGCGTGTGCCGCGCGGCCGCAATGATGGCGGGGAGGAAATAGAGAAAGCCCATAAGGAGCAGGAAGTGCATAGAAGCCTCCACACTGGTTCCAGGAGTGTTACGCACAGTGTAGCGCCGGAGTTCCCCTGTTTCGTGAGGATTTTGGCCCACCCGGCGTGGGGAGGGATTCAACCCGCGCTTCTTTGTGGACCGCTGCGACCCCCGTGTCCCGCTCCGAATTTTCGGTAGTGGATCAGTTTGAAAAGGGATCATCCCTCAGGGGCTGAAGCCCCGCTCATTCTTGGCGTCTTTACGGCACGACTGAAGTTGTACCCCTTCGCGACGGATTCAACTTGGCCCGCTCCGGAATTCCGTATTGCACAGCCTGATGTGCGTGGGTATACTCCGCAAATCCCCCAAAATCACGAAGGAGGCGTCATGGGCAAGATCAATATGGGCCGGGTGATTATCGGTGGCATGGTAGCGGGGATCGTTGCGGATCTTCTGGGTTATCTGGTGGATGGATTGTGGCTTGGGCAGCGCTGGTCTGACGCTATGAGCTTTCTTGGGCATCCCACGTTCTCATCGAGCATGTTGATAGGGTTCAATGTGCTGGGAATCGTGACCGGGATTGTCTCCATCTGGCTCTACGCGGCGATTCGGCCCCGCTTCGGTGCGGGATTGAGTACGGCGATCCGTGCCGGGGTGGTGGTCTGGGTTCTTGCGACACTCGTGCCCAATGCCTCCTTCATGTACGTTGCCAACCTGTTTCCGAAGCACCTCACGCTCTACACGACGCTGGGCGGACTGGCTGAAGTGGTCGTGGGCACGATCGTCGGAGCGTGGCTGTACAGGGAATAGGGCTCGCTGGCACTAATGGAGCCGCCGCAAGGCCGGTTCTACTGGCGAATCTCCTCGAAGGCACACCCGCGGGCGTGAAGACGGGAAGTCTCTATCTGCTCGCGATGGCATTCAATGGCCGGCCGGCGCGGGTCGGCTACTTGCCCGTCCCTCTACAATGAACCGGTATGCCGACAGCGGTTCGATCGCACGCGAAGATCAATCTGGGGCTCTATCTGGGAGCGCCGCGCGCGGACGGCTTTCACTCCCTCGTCACCGCCTACCAGACGCTGGAAGTGTATGATATTGTTACGGTTACTGCGCGGCCTGCGGCGGAAACCAGCATTCGGCTTACCTCGAACCATGTAGGAGTCCCGACGGACGAGCACAACACTGCCTGGAAGATGGTTTCCCTGGCTTTGGAGGAGATCGGCGCCGGAGCCGCGGTCGACATTCACATCGAAAAGCGATTGCCGGTGCAGGGCGGGCTGGGAGCCGGGTCGGGCAACGCGGTTGCCGCGCTGGTGGGGCTGGAACGAGAACTGGGTGTCAGGTGTCAGGTGTCAGGGATCAGGTCGGCGCGGCAAATGGAAATCGCCGGCAAGGTCGGCTCCGATGTGCCACTTTTTCTTGTAGGTGGAATGGTTCTGGGCCAGGATCGCGGACAGGAGGTTTCTCCGCTCCCCGATTTCGAGCCCACCTGGTGCGTTGTGGTGGTTCCGGAGGTGGGCGTTTCCACGCCGCAGGCCTTTCGCGACTGGGATGCGCTGTGCGCCCAAGAAGGTTTGACCCCGGAGGCAAGTGCCGATAGACTAAAAGAGTCGAGCCATGCTTACGCAGCAGCCTTTTCGGGAAGTTCCGAGCGGGCGGGCAAAGCAGGCTCCTCCGGTGTCTTCTCCTTGGGAGAAGACCTGGCCGGACCGCAAGAGTCGAAACACGGGTCTGGGCTTGTCCGCACCGGGATCACGAGCTGGATTGAGAATGACTTCGAACGCGTAGTCTTTCCCCAGCATCCCTCCCTTGCTGAGATCAAGCGTGTTCTTGCGGCCACCGGTACACCGGAGGCAGCCCTGTATTCCGCGCTGTCGGGGTCTGGATCGGCGCTCTTCGGGTTGTACCTGACCCGCGGAGATGCAGAAGCGGCACAAGACCGGATCGAACGAGAGTCTCAAACGCTGAAAGTGCGGAACACGGTGGTCACTCGCACCTTGCCCCGCGCGGCGTATTGGGACCAGATGATGAAAGACAGCCAATAGCGAGTAGTTTCATTTTGCGGATACGGGCCGAGTTGGCTCATCGCGGAATTGCTAAAGGCTAACGGCCGAAAGCTAGCTAATTTTCGACGTTGACAGTCGCTTGTTGGGCAAGCGAAACTCGCCCACGGCTGACCGTATTGTTGGGCGATCGTTCAATGGTAGGACAATGCCCTTTGGAGGCATTTATCCAGGTTCGAATCCTGGTCGCCCAGCCAGAAAACAGCTTTTAGCATTTCGCTATTAGCTCAGACAAGAAACGCAGCCATAGCCAACCAGCATGGAGGTGCTTCAGATGGAAACGGGAACGTCGACTGTGACATTGGAAGACAAGAAGCCGGGCGAACCAGGCTCGGGCAAATCCGACGGCGGCAAGGGCAAAGATGGAAAGCCGGCGCCGCAGCCAGAGCGCAAGAAGCCCTCGAAACTAAGCGAGGACAAGCGCTTCAAGTTATTTTCCGGAACGGCGAATCCGCGGCTGGCTGAGGAAGTGGCGCGGCATATCGGCGTAACGGTAGGGCAAGTCAAGCTGCAGCGTTTTGCCGACGGCGAGGTTTACTTTCAACTGCTCGAGAACGTGCGCGGCGTAGATGTTTTTGTGGTGCAGCCTACCTGCTATCCGGTGGACCAGCACCTGGTGGAATTGCTCATTATGATCGATGCGCTCAAAAGGGCCTCGGCGGCCCGCATCACGGCAGTGGTTCCCTACTACGGGTACGCCCGCCAGGATCGCAAAGACCGCCCGCGCGTAGCTATCAGCGCCAAGCTGATTGCCGACCTGCTGACTACCGCAGGCGCCAATCGCGCGCTCTTTGTCGATCTGCATGCCGCACAGATCCAGGGCTTCTTCAATATTCCCGTCGATCACATCTTTGCCAGCCCCGTTCTGGTGAGTCATTTCAAGGAACTGAACCTTCCCAACCTGACGGTGGTTTCGCCGGATGCGGGCGGCGTGGAGCGCACGCGATTCTTTGCGCAGAAGATGGGCGCGCCGCTGGCCATTGTCGATAAGCGCCGCACCGATCTGAACGTTGCCGAAGTGATGCACGTGGTGGGCGACGTGGAAGGCCAGAACTGCCTCATCATCGACGACATTGTGGACACCGCCGGCACGCTGGTGAAAACGGTGGATGCGTTATACGCCAATGGCGCGGCGGCAGTGTATGCCTGCGCCAGTCACGCCGTGCTTTCAGGTCCTGCCATCGACCGCATCGCTAATTCGCGGTTGGAACAGTTGGTGGTGACAGACACGATTCCGCTGCGTGAAGCGGCGCAAAAAGTTAGCAAGATCAAGGTGCTCTCGATCGCCGGCCTGCTGGGCTCGGCTATTGAGAATATTCACATGGAGACCAGCGTTAGTACGCTGTTTAGTTAAGTGATCAGTGGTCAGTGATCAGTGATCAGAACTTAAAGCCCGCTGGTTGGTCAGCATAAGTGGTGGTGCGTTGGCTCGGTTTTTCTGACCACTGACTCCTGATCACTGACCACTAGCTTTCACAAAGGGAGCGGACTTGAATCCGTGCCCGATCTTAGAAGAAACGAGAAAACGTAACATGCCAGAAGTCGTCGTAGCTACGCCCCGCAAGGGCAAGTTCAACAAGAATGCCGCGCGCCGCGTGCGCGTTGCAGGCAAGATTCCGGCCGTGCTGTATGGTTCCGGACACGAAGCAGTTGCCGTGGAATTGGATCCCAAGCAGATTTTGCGGATCCTCTATTCCGAGAGCGGCCACAACACGATTTTTGATGTGGAAGTTGCCGGGCAGCCCGCAGCCAAAGCCATGATCGTGGACTGGCAGCGCGAGCCGCTGAAGGACAACCTGATCCACATCGACCTGAAGCGCATTGCGCTCGACAAGATTTTGAAAGTGCGCGTACGCGTCAAGCTGCTGGGCATTCCGGTAGGCGTGAAGGCCGAAGGCGGCATTCTGGACCAGGTACTGCGCGAAGTGGAAGTCGCATGCCTGCCCGCGGACATTCCCGGCCACATCGACGTGGACGTGAGCGAATTGGGCATGCACCAGGCGATTCGCGTGAGCGGTTTGCCCCACACTGACAAATTCAAGTATCTGACTCCGGAAGATTCCACTGTGTGCCACGTCGTCCACATCCGCGAGGAAGTGGTTGCGACGCCGGAAGTGGTGGAGGGTGCGGAGGCAGCAGGCGCTGCCGCAGTACCGGGTGCAGCGGGTGCACCGGCCGAGCCTGAAGTTGCAAAGAAGGGCAAGGGCGAGGCCGAGCCTGCCGCAGGGAAGAAGCCCGAGGCGAAGAAGTAAGCCTTGGCAGAAGCAAGCGAGACCGGTGCTTCGCGCGGCCCTTTCCTGCCCAGCCTTTTCCTGAT
The DNA here is from genome assembly GCA_963786565.1 of uncultured Acidobacteriota bacterium. GTDB lineage: Bacteria > Acidobacteriota > Terriglobia > Terriglobales > Acidobacteriaceae > Telmatobacter. Next base: position 118,149 of record CAWAZR010000006.1, read on the forward strand.
TGTAGGGCTCGGCAATCCCGGTCGCGAGTACGAGTGGACCCCGCACAACGCGGGGTTCATGGCCATCGACCGCATCGCCCAGCAGGAGGGCGTTGTGGTGCAGAACCGGCGCTGCCGGGCCACTACGGCGACTTGCAGAATTGCAGGGCGGCAAGTGGTTCTGGCCAAGCCGGAGACGTTTATGAACCTGAGCGGCGCGGCAGTGGCCGCTTTGGTTGAGGAGTTTGGAGCCGACCCGGCAAAGGACCTGCTCGTGATCTACGACGAGCTCGATCTGGTGCTGGGGACCTTCAAGATCAGGGAGCGCGGTTCGCCGGCAGGGCACAACGGAGCCCGCAGCGTAACCGCAGCCCTGGGCACGGAAGAGTGGTTAAGGTTGCGCATCGGCGTGGGGCCGGATTTACCTCCTGAAGCGATTGCGGCGGGAGGGGGAAAACGGCCGGGCAGGGATTTTCTGCTGTCGCCCATGCGCAAGGCCGATCTGGCGATGCTGGACGAGGTGCTGGACCGGGTGGCAACGGCCACGCGGCGCATTCTCGAAGTGGGACCCGCAGCTGCGATGAACGAGTTCAATCGGAAAGACAAAGAACAGGGACTAGGGACTTAGGGACTAGGGACTACGAACTGTTTGCTGAGAGCTGAAAGTTGTAAGCGGAAGCGAGGCGTTTCCGCGGAAAAGGAAACCTGATGTCGCGTTTGTATGAAGTAATGTTTATCGTCCGCCCCGATGTGGAGGACGAAGAAGCCGACAAGCTGATCGAAGCCTTGAGCACGACGGTGAAGACCGGTGGCGGCGTGGTGAAGTCGGCTGAGAAGCTGGGCCGGCGCAAGCTCGCCTACCAGGTGCGCAAGTTTAACGATGGCAACTACATTCTGTTCACCGTTGAAGCCAACGGCGCGGTGGTGCTGGAACTGGAGCGCCGCCTGCGCGTGACCGAGCAGGTGATCAAGTTCATCACCGTGCGCATCGACGAAGAAGAGAAGCGCCTGGCCAAGGTGAAGGCCAACCGCGGCGTGCGCCGCAAAGTGGTCAGCGAGCCTGCGCCTGCGCCGACACCCGCGCCTGCCGTAGCTGCACCTGCGGTTGAAACCGCAGCAGCAGCCGCGCCCGCAGCGCCGGTCGAAGCCAGCGCGTAAATACAGGGAGCAAGGTACCAAGGGACCGAGGGAACAAGAACCGCGGGATTCGCAGAATGCGAAGGCCGTTTTTCTGATCCCTGATCTTTGAAACCTGAGCCCTCAAGAAAAATTCTCCGGCGATGCCGGAACAAAGAGAGCAAAGAGGAAACACGATGTCTGAAGAAACCCAAGCAAAAGCGCCCGCTACGGCGGACGCAGCTCCAACTCCACAAGCTTCATCGGGTCCGGGCCCCGGATCGAGCTCCGGTCCGAGCTCTGGCCCGCGCGGTGCAGGCCGGCCAGGTGGCGGGCCCGGCGGACGCGGCAAGTTCTTCCGCCGCAAGAAGGTATGCAAGTTCTGCACTGAGAAGATCGACGGCATTCCTTACCGCGACGTAAAGCTGCTACAGGGATTTGTGGCCGAGCGCGGCAAGATTGTGCCGCGGCGGTTGACCGGTGTTTGCACCACGCATCAGCGCCGTTTGACCCGCGCCATCAAGCAGGCTCGGAACATCGCGCTGCTGCCGTTTGCAACCAGGCACTAGACCGGTTCCCGAACTCGATTCGGAACCGATTGAGATTTATGGCGGCGTGGCCGGCGAGCCGAGCCTCTTGCCAGAGCGGCAAGAGCGCCTTCGGCGCCGCTGACTGAGCGCCGCACGATAAAGATTTGGAGAGTTTCCCATGGAAGTAATTTTGAAGGAAGACGTAGCCAACGTAGGCTTTCGCGGAGAAGTGGTGAAAGTTGCCGACGGCTACGCGCGCAACTATCTACTGCCGCGCAAGCTGGCCATGCAGGCCACCGCGGCCAACAAGGCCGTGATCGAGCAGATGAAGGCTTCGGCGGCACGCCGCTCCGCTACGGAAAAGACGCAGGCCGAGGAGTTCATGGCCAGGCTCGAGCCCGTGGTGCTGAGCTTTACCCGCAAGGCTGGCGAACAGGGCCATCTCTTCGGCTCGGTCACATCGGGCGACATCGCCGCAGCGCTTGCGGCGCAGGGCTTTGAGGTCGATCGCCGCAAGATTCAGCTGGGCGACGCGATCAAGGGCCTGGGCGACTTCAAGGTGGCCATCCGGCTACATCGCGAAGTGACCGCGCGCGTGACCGTGAAGGTACAGGCCGAAGTAGTCGAGGGCGAAGTGCCCGCGGCGTCTGGTGCCGAGCCTGTTGCGGAAGAGCCGGCTGCCGAAGAAGCGGCAGCGGAATAACTCCTCCTGCGTGGCCGCCGTTTCGCGCGGCGGCTATGCGGTGACGGAATCGAAAACCTGGGCGCAGCTTCTGTTGCCGAGAGTCTACGTCGGAAACAGCGTTCCGGTAGCGGACGAAATGGCGGTCAGCCGGCTGCGGCGGCGCGCTGGCTGTGGCTGCGGAGAGGCCAGCAAGTTGGCGATCTCACGCAACTCGGCGCGGGCGTGACCGATGACGGCAGCCACGGCATCCATCGACTTGCCCGGATGGGCAGCTGACTGCAAAGCGGCCTCGGGATCGACAGTGCCGCTGGGGTGCTTGGCGGGGCGGCGATGCTCCTGCTCGAGAACGGTTCGCGCACCAGACAGAGTGTAGCCTTCAGCGTGGACCAGGCGCTTGATCTCCATCGCCAGTTCCACGTCGCGACGGCGATAGAGCCGCTGGCCGGTTCCGCTCTTGTTGGGCTTTAACTGTGGGAACTGCGACTCCCAGAAGCGCAGAACATACGATTCGACGCCGCACAGCCGTGCGACATCTCCAATCTTGAAATAAAGACGGTCTGGGATCGGCGGTGGTGAGTAGGCGCGCTTCCGATTGAGTTGCGTTGCCATAATCAATTGGCGAGGAAGCCACTGGGACCGGGGAAATCCCTCGCACTACACGCAGTATAGGACAGGTCTTGATCGGTTTGGGAAGCGAAAGAGCCTCCTGAACCAACCTTTACAGAGGAAAACCAGGCCCAATCATCGTTGGGAGCGTCGGATCCGCAGGTTGTTTGCGGTCCATTGCGGTTCGCGCGGGCGAACCCTGTGGAGCGGCGCGCAAGTATTGTTTGGGCCAACTCACGGTTTCGCCCAGCGCCGCCGCGGCGTGCAACGGCCAATAGGGATCGCGCAATTCGGCGCGGGCCAGGAACACAAAATCGGCCTCGCCCCCGGCGATGATCGCGTTGGCCTGCGTCGGCTCGGTGATGACACCAACCGCGGCCGTTGCGATGCGGGCTTCGCGGCGAATCTGAGCGGCAAAGCCGACCTGGTATCCGGGCGCGACTGGAATCTTTGCATCCGCCACGTTGCCGCCTGAAGAACAATCCACCAGATCGACGCCGTGCTCGCGCAGCAGACGCGCCAGCGCGACGGATTCGTCGATATTCCAGCCGCCTTCTGCCCAATCGGTAGCGGAGATGCGGACAAACAGCGGTAAATGCTCCGGCCACACGGTGCGCACCGCGTCGACCACTTCGAGCACGAGGCGGGTGCGATTGTCGAAGCTGCCGCCGTAGACATCGGTGCGGAGATTCGAAAGCGGCGAGAGAAACTCATGGAGCAGATAGCCATGCGCGGCATGAATCTCAACGAAATCGAAGCCGGCATCGCGCGCCCTGCGCGCAGCGTTGCGAAAGGCGTCGATCACAGCGGAGATGCCGGCGAGATTGAGCGCGGTGGGAACGGCGTAGCCGGTTGGCGCAAAGGCAATTGCGCTGGGCGCTACCGGCTGCCATCCGCCATCCGCGGGCAACACCAGGCCGTGGCCGTTGAAGGGCGAAGCCGTGCTGGCCTTGCGCCCGGCGTGGGCAAGCTGCATTCCAACGCGAGCACCCTGCGAATGGACGAACTCCGCGATGTTCAGCAAACCGAGGAAGTGCTCGTCCTTCCAAACGCCCAGATCGTCTGGCGAGATGCGGCCCTCAGGGGTGACGGCCGCGGCCTCTAGCACTACCAGGCCCGCGCCGCCCTGCGCCCGACTGCCCAGGTGGACGAGGTGCCAGTCAGTGGCGAAGCCATCCTGGCTGGAGTACTGGCACATGGGCGAAACGCCGATGCGATTGCGAAATTCAACCGAGCGAAGCCGAAAAGGTGAAAAAAGCGGGGCGCCCATATTCCTTGGATGATAAAAGCGCGGCAGGGATGCATCCACAAAAAACCGCTCTACTGCTTCTTGAGCACCGCCATGCCCTTCTCGTCAGAGAGGATCGCCGACTCGAGCTTGCGGAAATCGGGAGCCCGGTCCGGGGGAAGCTCCATCTGACGCACGGTGTACACCATGTCGTAGTGCAGAACGTTGCCCTTGGCGGTCACCGAGGCATGGTAGCTGGCGAAATCCATGTCAACATCCACGGGATCGGGCGTCTCATCGACCACGTATCCAGCGGGCAGCGCGATGTCGTAACTGTCGTGCCAACGGCCCGTTGCGTCGAGGTCGATGGGAACTTTACGCGGCTTGTCGTCGAATGGCACAGCGTAATCGCCGAGGACGCGCGGGCGCACCAATAGCAGCGGCCCGGCCTGGTGCGCATATTGCTGCGCCGTGACTTTGTAATGAAGCTCCAGCGGCTTGTCGAGATCGGGCGGCTGTACATACTTGAAACTGTCGAGGACCACGCCTGGCAAATCGAGCGCGATGGATCTCTCGACCGCCTCGCGCTGTTGTTGTTCGGTGGTTTCCTTCAAGCCGATGCGCAGGTAGGCTCCCAGCGGTCCGATGCTTGTGGTGTCGACGGTTCCGCTTAAGGCTCCGTCGACCGCAAGCGTGAAGTTTGCGATGCGTTCTTTGCCATTGGCCTCAGGCGGCAAGACTGGCAGCGCAATGATCTGGCTCGCCCCGCCAGCGGCTAAGATTCCATAGCTGCCCTGTTCGTACTCGGGCAAATTGCCGACCGGCGTACGCTCGTTGGTGGGATCGAAAATCAAATAGCGCTTGCCATCGTTCGCCTTGACCAGGGCCATCAGGCGCTTGTCGTTCACGTCCGCGGGAATTTCGATCGCAGTGATCATGTGATTGCCTGCGAGCGATGGCGCATCGGGGTCAACGACGCCGCGGCGGTCGTCCACAGAGACTGACCAGGCCTTGATACCGACGGACTGCAGCATCGAGATCAGCAGCGTGGTCTTGTCCTTGCAGTCTCCGTAGCGATTGTGGAAGATATCGCTTGCGTAGTGAGCCTGCATGCCGCCTATTCCCCGCATCACGATGAAGTACTCAATGTTTTTCTGGATGTATTCGGTGACGTTCTTGAGTTTCGTGTAAAAGTCGGGAGCGCCGGCGACGAGTTCCTGGGCCTTCGCCGTAATCTCTGGCGTGGGATCGGACCGGCCGGCTTCAAGAGTGGTCATCCACTGGCCCAGCGCGCGCCATTCGTTATCTTTTCCAGCTACAGCCGCGTCGCCCCACACCACCGACATACGTGCCGCCAGCGCCGCCCATTCCAAACTTGCCTTCACGTCGCGCAGGTCGAGCTTTTGCGTGTCCCTGATCTCCCACCGCCAGCTGTTGGTCGCGACTTGAATAGGCTTCACGGGATCGTAACGATGCCACGACACCGCATAGGGACGGCCAGGAGGAAGGTCGATCTCAAGAGCCTCAAATACGATGGGAACCCCGCTCTGAATCCCCCAGATCTTCTCCTGCTTCCATGGCGCCATCAGCTCTTCTGACTCACAAATGATTGTGGCGCCGACATCTGCGGCGGGCGGATGCACGATGCGCGCTTTTTCGGTCGAGAGCATTTTGGAGTCGCTGGTGTCGCCTTCTTCGACAAAGTCGGTGTCTTTGGCCTGGTAGATTTTCTCGTCGGCGCCGAGGGTCCACTCGCGGAAGTAATTGATCTTTTCGTCAATGTCGAACGCGGTCTCGCATCCCTCATCGCGCGCCTGCGGTTTGAGAATGCGGATGGCCTCACGCTCGCGCTCCACGGCGCGGCCCTGGTCGTCGACGGATTCGAGGTACTCGTCGTAGAGGACCACCGAAGGGGCATCGCCGGCGTAAGAGGGCGTGGGAGTTTTCGCGGCGACCAATCCCCACTGCGGCACGGGGCTGTCTTTGCCGAACATGTTGGCATGCGCGGGCAAGGCGGTGCAGGCCAATAATACGGCGGCAGCAAAATGGATCGAGCAGTGGGCTCGCGGCATCAGTTTCCCTTGCCCGCCGGCGCCATTTGCATCACCGGCGACGCTGACGTTGCGGGCGAAATGGTCAAAACCAGTTGTGATTGTTCGGCCGCGTCCACCTTCTGGTAGAAGCCGCGCAGATCCTGGTACTCCTCCGGTTTGGCGACGGTGAACGCTCTCGCCAGGGAGTTGGCAATTTCAATCTGGCCGGAGCCGGTCTTGCTCTTGACGAGGAACATGGCGTGGCCTTGCCAGGCCACGGTAGCATCCTGCGGAGCTCCCTCGACGGCTGCCCCCGGAGGCAGGTGAAAGGTCACATCGTCGTTGACGCGATCGGCATAGTGCATGTCGACCGGTTCGAGCCGCTTCTCCTCGTTGACAAACGGAACATGTCCGCGCGTCTCAAAGAAAAGGCCGGGAAGCATGAGGCGCTTTGACGTCGCGGTGCCCAGAGTTCCCGTGACGTTGACAATCGCCATCAGGTTCTGGTCAGGCCGGTCGACGCCAAGGAAATGATCGACGTGCGCTTCGACGCCTTCGGGTACCTGGCTCTCCAGCTCGTGGTCGAAGCGTTTCTTCAGCTCGGCGTCGTCGTTCCTGAACGCGATCTGGCGCCAACGCAGCGCCTCCTGTCCGGTCATGATGATCTGTATGTGCCCGGTGATGACGCCGTGCGCATCGAGCGTCAGGTCGGCCAGGCGATTCACCGTATTGTCCTTGTAGCTCTGCGAGGGTGTGATCGAAAACGAAATGCCCTCCGGGCTCTGACCGACGCCGCCGGCGTACGAATGACGCCAATTGACGGTGGAGAAGGGGCACATCTTTTCGCCGGGATCGAGAACAATTTGCTGGCCGCCTGTATTGAGCACGACCAGGGTCGTGTCGAGCTGATCCAGACTCAGATAAGTCCGATCGAAAACTCCCCGTTCGCGATCCACGACTTTGGTCGCATACGCGGTGAGCCCCGCGGCGCGCAGCATGGCTAGATAAAGCATGGCGATGTCTTCACTGGAGCCGCTCTTCTGCGTCCATGTGTCTTCGGCGTGCCGGGCTTCCTTGATCTTGAGTTGCTTCATCTCCGTCGCGCTTTTTTGGCGCGAGTAATCGGTATTGTCGAGAGCCTGCACCGCCGCGTACAGTTTTTTCGCTTTGTCGATTTCGCTGTCGCCGGGAGCGACAAGACCAGCTACCGCGGCTTGAATGGTCTTCGACGGCTCGGCGAACTTGTCCACATCCTTTGACCAGAGCTTGCTCTCACTGATCCAGAATTCCAGCGCGGAGCTGGCAGCCTTGTAATAGAACTGCACTTTGTACAGGAGGCTGCCGATCGGCGGCATCCACTCTTCGTCGGGAATGGGAGGCACGTCGGTGACGTCGACGTTATAGGAGCCGTTCACGCTGGTCGTCATGTCGACGCCGGGAGGCAGATGATTCCACCAGATCAGGGTATTCACCACTCGCCCGCGCGAATCTGTCATATACATGCTCGTCCCTTTGCCGGGAGTGCCGTCGGGCATGAAGGCCTTGAAAGGCGTGAACGAGTAATGCGCCTTGTGCACGAAATAGCTGCGCTGGATATCCCAAATTGGCGAACTGCACTCATCGTCGTCGTAACGCAGATCGAAGCGGTACTCGAGAATGCTCCCCACTTCCACGCTGGGCAGGGTGAAGACCTTGCGTCCAATCTCCATTCCGCCGGATTTTTCGGCGAGCAGGTCCTCCGGCTTTGCCGTGAGCGCAACGATGGTCCCATCGGAATGAATGGTGCGGCCTTTGATGTCGGTGACCTTCCAGGTGCCCCTCAGATAGGGGAGACTGACCGTGGCGAGTTCCTTGCCTTTCTCTTTGAGCACCTTGATCCGCGCGTAGTAGGTCTGATAATGCATGGGATCGTTGGCGATCTCCTCGATATCGAGAAACACCGCATCGGCTCCCGGAGCTTTGGGGTCGGCGGTCATCTTCAGTTCGTCGGGATTTGGCGGCTGGAATTGAGCGTAAACCAGGGCTGGTGACAACGCTGTGAGCAGCAGAATTGCGCTGCGCAGGAAGAATGATTTCTGCATAAGATTCGGTCCTGTCATCAATTTGCGACCATTCTACCCCGGAATTTGCTTCCCAGGCAGTGTCGGCGGCAATTTTCGTGGAAAGGCGGCACAAGGCGCGGAGCGCCTTCAATAGTCGCAGGATTCGAGCAGAGAGCAGACCAGGGCCAGGGGCAGGCCCACCACGTTGAAATAGCAGCCCTCTATGCGGGGAATCCAGCGGGCGGCGCGGCCCTGAATGGCATAGGCGCCGGCCTTGTCCATGGGCTCGCCGGAGGCTATGTACTCGGCGATGTCTTCGTCCGAAAGGGTCAAAAAACGCACTGCCGTGACTTCGGCGGCAACTTCAGTACGCTTCGCGGTCACGAGGGCTACGCCAGTGATCACGCGATGCGTGCGGCCCGAGAGCAGGCGCAGGAAGCGCGCGGCGTCGCCTGCATCTTCGGGCTTGCCCAGAATGGTGCTGTCCAGGGTGACGGTGGTGTCGGCGCCCAGCACAGCCAGGTTTTTTTCTGGTCTTGGACTGGCAGTGGTCAGCTCGAGATAAACGGCCTCGGCCTTTTCCCGCGCCAGCCGGGTGACGTAGACGATGGGATCCTCGCCTGGTAGCGGATCTTCAGGAATATGCGCGGGATGCACCTCAAACCTGTAGCCGACCTGCGTGAGCAATTCGCGGCGGCGCGGCGAGGCGGAGGCGAGAACCAGCATGATGGAATTATGGCAGGCCCAAACGGAGTGAATGGAGTGAATCCAGTGAATCAAGTGAATGGGACCTACTCCATCACTTTCTTCACTCTTTCACTTCGTTTACTCGCCTGCCCTCATCCCGTCCTTTTACACTAAGAGAGGACGTGCCGCGTACCTGGGCGGCTTCGACAGGAAATCCATGCATTTCAATTTCGATTTTTCGACGGCCCAGATTCTTTGGACGCTGACATTTGCGGCGCTGCTGGTCCTGCTTGTGGTGTTGCTGGGGCGCGATCGCGTGCGCCGTTTTCCGTGGTTTACGGCTTCGATGGTGTTGATGGCGCTGCGCATGCTGGCTGGCCGCCTGCTGTATCACCGCCTGTCGATGGTGCTCTCAGAAGAAATCTTCCTCGCCTTGGCCGATCTGGGCGCGATCATCGCTCTGCTCATCGTGGTAGAGATGGCGCGGCGGGCCTTTGCGGGCGCCAATCGCAAAGTTTGGATTGCAGCCACCGTGGCCCTGCTGGCCGTGGGCGGAGTGGTGCTGGCCTTGTGGGGCCCGTGGCCTTCGTTCAAGACGCTTTTTGTCGCCTCGGAGGAATCAACCCTGCGGCTGATGCAGCTGTTCGCGCAAAAGGCCGATCTGCTGGCCGATGTGCTGATCATCCAACTCAGCCTGCTGGTGGTGCTTTTTGGCCGTTACTACAACGCCGGCTGGCGCAGCCATGTGCAGCAGATCGTCATCGGCTTCTCCACCGCGTCGATCGCGCAGTTGGCGATACGCGGCACGTTGCAACACATTGCCACGCACGCCACCATTCACAGCCAGGCTGAATATCAACGCATCATGGGTTTGATGAATAAGCTTGACAACGCCAACAGCGTGATTTTTCTTGTCGTGCTGGTGTGGTGGATTGTCTGCCTGTGGATCGATGAGCCGGAAAAGAAAACAGCAGTGCTCAGTGGTCAGTGATCAGTTCCCGCTCGACGCGGACGGCTGCCCCTTTCTGATCACTGACCACTGAAAACTGACCACTCGTTTTAGATATGGCAGCTCGCCAGGCCGCGCTTTTGAAGGTAGCGCTGGTGGTACTCCTCGGCGCGCCAGAAGGTCTCAGCGGGAACTACCTGGGTGACAATGCGCTTCGGCTTCCAGCGGCCCTCGGCCGTCAGTTGCTCGATTTTGGCGCGAGCCTGTGCTTCCTGCTCTGGCGAGTGAAAGAAGATGACGGAGCGGTACTGCGTGCCCCAGTCCGGACCCTGGCGGTTGAGCGTGGTGGGGTCGTGAAGCTCAAAAAACGCATCGAGCAGCCGCTCGTAGGTCACTTTTTCCGGGTCGAAGTCGATTTCGACCACTTCGGCGTGGCCGGTTTGATCGGTGCACACGTCCTTGTAGGTGGGCTTGTCCTGTTTGCCGCCCTCGTAGCCGACGGCCGTCGCCGTCACGCCAGGGATGGCCGCAAACGCGGTTTCCACGCCCCAAAAGCAACCTGCTCCGAATGTCGCCTTTTCTGTGCTCATAGTTATTAGGATGCACTAAAACGCGCTTGGGCTTCCAGCGCATTCTTGCCACATTCGTGTTAATCAGCGCAACGAATCACTTCATGGGGCAAAGAGTGTCTGCGACCGAGCATGCCAGGCTGAAACCCGACACCTGACACCTGAAACCTGCTTTTCTCAGCTGATCGGCGCCAGGTGCTTGGTGTTCTGGTAGGTGTACACAACACGGTGCACGACGGTGATGGTGGAGAACACGGCCAGAATCCAAAGCACTGGAGCCATCACGCCCCAGTGATTGAAGAGCGCGCCCAGCAGGATGAGCACGATGCGCTCCGGCCGCTCCATGAAACCCACCTTGCACGAGCCGATAAGCGCCTCAGCGCGCGCCCGCGTGTAGCTGACCATGAGCGAAGTGACCATCACAAAGGCCACCAGCACCACGTAGCGGAAACGATTGATGCGGCCGTAGTAGACCAGCAAACCAAAGAAGAGCACCACGTCGGAGTAGCGGTCGATGACGGAATCGAAGAAGGAGCCGAAGACTGTGACCTTGTTGATGCGGCGCGCCACGCGGCCGTCGGTCATATCGAAGATGCCGGCGCCGAAGATGACCAGGCCGGCATAGAAAAACATAATGTCGCCGTTGTTAGCGTTGGCATGGCCAAAGAAAAACGCCGCAACGATGTTGATGAGAAGCCCAATGAAAGTGAGGACGTTGGGTGAGATGCGAGTGAGCGCCAATCCATGCACGATGCGGTCGAGCAACCATCCGCAGGCACGGCCAAAAGCACTTGTCCAGGTCATGAAAACTACTAGCCTCTAGCTTCTAGCCTCTAGCCTTTCCGTGCTAGAACCAACGTTGTTGTTTTCCCGTGAAAGAGCTGGAAGCTAGCGGCTAGAAGCTAGCAGTTGCTCCTGGTGCTACTGCGCTGTGCCGGCCGCGGCTTCACCCTCGTGCGCGGCGGCTTCGTCGTGGATAGTGGTTAGTTTAAGGATTTCAAGTTCGCGCTTGCCGTTGGGCGTCACGATGATGGCTGTGTCGCCCACCTTCTTGCCCACGATCCCGCGCCCGATGGGCGAAGTGGTGGAGATCAAGCCCTTGGTCACGTCCGCTTCCTCGCTCGTCACCAGGCGGTACTCAATCTCTTCGTTCTTGGTGGAGTCGAAAACCACCACAGTGGATCCGAACCCGGCTTTGTCTCTGGGAATGTTCACCAGATTCACCAGCGAAAGCTCGCCCATGCGTTTCTTGAGCTGGCCGAGGCGGGCATTCACAAACTCCTGCCGCTGCTTGGCCATGTGGTACTCGGCGTTCTCCGAGAGATCGCCCAGCGCCCGCGCCTTCTTGATTTCGGCCGGGAGCTCGGTGGTCAGCTCGTACTCGAGCTGCTTGATCTCATCCTGGAGCTTCTTTTTGATGTGCTCGGGCATCCGTGATCCGGTGGCGGGAAGGGAGCTGCTCCAACCGCAAGAGATAAACGTTCCTGAAAGTTGATTATAAGACAGGGGTCAGGTGTCAGGTTTCAGGGATCAGAGTTTCGCGCTTCGGCTGCCTCCTTGCCGCCTTCAAGATGATTCCGGCAAAGAGATGATGGCGAGACGGCAGCGTTTACAGCGGATCATTCTCTGACACCCGAAACCTGACATCTGACCCCTGTTTCTGGTCAAGAAACGATTGCAGGATTAGCGTCGCGGCCACCTGGTCCACGACTTTGCGGTGCTCCTGGCGCGCGTGGCCGGCTTCGTAAAGGATCTGGTGCGCCTCGTGGCTGGTCAGGCGCTCGTCCCACAGATGAATGGGCAGGCCGGTCAACATGCCCAGCTCGGCCGCAAAGGCCTGAATCTTGGCGGCTTGCGGGCTGGTTTCGCCGGAAAGATGCACCGGGTTGCCTACCACGATGCCCACCACGCCGAAGCGGCGGCAGAGCCGCGCCAGGGAGCGCAAATCCTCACGGCGGCTGCTGCGCCGCTCGAGCGTCAGCACGGGTTGCGCCGTCAGGCCCAGCTCGTCCGACACGGCCACGCCTATGCGGCGATTGCCGATATCGAGACCGAGAAATCGGGGATGGGAGCCGGGTTGCACGATGCTGTTCATCATAGTCAGCTTATGGCCCGACGGGCCCTCCTCCGCCGGTTTTTGGCCGCTACAATCAAAAGATAAGGAATCCCGGGCGGATTTTTCACGTCAGTTATTCAACTGGAAGGGTCCACATCGGCAGGATGGCGCGGCGCAGACGGAAAAACGGCAGGAAAAAGGGTTCCGGCGTTGTTAGCCTCCTGCTGGGGATGATTCTGCTGGCCTTGCTTGCGGTGGGCGCCGTGGCGTGGCTGGTTCTTACGCCGTACGGGCCACAAACAGAGACCCTCGTCAATGTAGCGCCGGGCTCCTCCGCCGCATCCATTGGGCGAATGCTGGAAACGGCGGATGTAGTACGCAGCCGGTACGCGTTCGATCTGGTTCGTTGGATCCGGCACAGGAAACTTCAGGCAGGGGTGTACCTGTTCGACCATCCCGCCCCGGTAACCGAGGTCTATGCGCGGATTGCGCGCGGCGACGTGGTGACCGTATCGCTGACCGTGCCGGAAGGCGCGAATGTTTTTGATATTGCGGCGCGCGTGGAGCAGGCCAAGTTGGGCACGCGCGAGGATTTCATGGCCGCCGCAGCCAGCCAAACGGGGCTGATTGCCGATCTGGATCCGGGGGCAAAGAGTCTGGAAGGCTATCTGTTTCCCGACACGTACCGGTTTCCGCCCACGGTGACCGCGGTGCAGATCGTAGCAGTTATGGTCAAACGGTTCCGCGTGGCGGCCCAACAACTGGGTTTAAAGGAGAATGTGCACCAGGTGGTTACGATGGCATCGCTGGTAGAACGCGAAACGGCCGTGGACGCAGAGCGTCCGCTGGTGGCGAGCGTGTTTGAAAACCGGCTGGCGAAGCAGATGCCTCTCAACACCGACCCATCTGTGATTTATGGCCTGGAGCTCGCAGGCAAGTGGCGCGGCACGATTTACGCGAGCGATTTGACGCGCGACACGCCGTACAACACGTATCTGTACGCCGGCCTGCCACCGGGACCGGTGGCGAACCCCGGCATTCCTTCGCTGCGCGCGGCCATGAATCCGCCGAAAACCAACTATCTCTATTTTGTGGCGGCGGGAACCAATGCGCAGGGGCACTCTCTGTTTGCAGAGACGCTCGACGAGCACAATCGCAACGTGGCCGAGTATCGGAAAATGCAGCAGCAGCAGAAGAAGAAGGCAGGCGGGCGATGAAGATCCTGCATCGTTCCGGCTGCGCCGCGGCGCTCGCGCTTCCACTCCTGCTTGCGGGCTGTTCGCTGTTCCCCACCACGCGCCATCTGCCGGTGCCGAAGTCCGCCACGGTGCAATCGGCAACCCCCCAGGAGCTGGTGAACCAACTCAACCAAAGTTGGGACGCGCTGAACTCGATGACGGCCAAGGTCGAGATCCTGGCCACGGAATTCAAGTCAGCCGAGGGCGTTGAGAGAGACGAGCCGTCGATCCGCGGTTATATTGTCATGGGCAAACCGAACAAGTTGCGCGTTGTGGGCAAAGATTTTGCCGCAACAATTTTCGACATGGCGAGCGACGGCAGTCAGTTTAAGCTCCTGATTCCGCTCGACAAGACGGCCATAGAGGGTTCGAACGCAGTCAAGGAAAGATCGCCAAATCCCCTCCTCAACCTTCGGCCGCAATTTTTCCTCGAAGCCCTTGCAGTGCGTGGGCTCGACCCCGGCAACGAGTACATGGTGGCCGGCGATTCAGAGACGATTGAAGACACGGCCCGGAAGCATCTCTATATCGAGCAGGAATACACCCTGAGCGTGATGCAGCCGAAGGCAGGTCCGGTGAAACTACCTCTGCGCGTCATCACGTTCCATCGCGACGACATGCTGCCCTACGACCAGGACATCTACGACAGTGAAGGCAACCTGGAAGAGCAGATTCGCTATGGCACCTATGTACAATTCGGCGCGGTCAAGTTTCCCTCAAAGATCACCATCAAGCTCCCGCAGGAGGGAATCCAGCTGGTGCTCACCGTGGATGACGTGCAGAAGAATGTCCCCGTCACGGATGACCAGTTCGAGGTGAAGATTCCCGAAGGAACCACCATCAAGCAACTCAAGTAGCGCAGCCTTCGGCGGCAAGAGCGCGTGACTATTGCGGTAGCGCAGACGCGCGTCCAGCCTGATTGCGTACTCTTGAAAAGGAGATGGTTGCGAGAGCGCCATCCCAGCGGGAGAACGGCATGAAGGCAAGCGCAATCGAGTTTCGTCTGCGGATGTGGATTCAAATCGTTATTGTTTTTCTGGGATTCTGGGCGCCGTGGCTCGGAACGCTCGATTGGGACCGGAGAATTTCCACGCTGGCGTGGCTGGCGATGGAAATCAGCCGCATGGGCATTGTGAGCTTTCGCGTGGCGGCGCCGGTGGTGATTGTTTGTGGGGCGCTGGCCGCGTTGCTGGGCGCGATATTGCGTGTGTGGGGCGCTGCCTATCTTGGATACGGCACCGTGCACCACGAAGAGATCCAGGGCGGTGCGGTGATGGCCGCCGGACCGTTCCGTTATGTGCGTAATCCGCTTTACCTGGGCGGATGGTTCATGATGCTGGCGATTTGCCTGCTGATGACGCCCACGGGCGCGCTCTTTGTGATGGTGCTGGTGACGATCTTTTATGTGCGCCTGATCCTGGGCGAAGAGGCGTTCCTCACAGCAAAGCTCGGCGAGCCCTACGAGGAATATCTAAGCGCGGTGCCGCGGTTGATGCCGCGCCTGCGCAGCAGTTTCCCCGCGTCCACAGAAAAGCCGCATTGGCTCATTGCCATACTCACCGAAATCAATCCCATCGGCATCTTTGTTGCGCTGGCATTTTTCTCGTGGAGCTACGACAACCTGCTGATGCTCGAAGCCATCCTGGCGTCGTTTGCGCTATCGATGGTGGTGCGGGGACTGATGAAGACTCCGATTCCTACCGTCGTGTTCTTGATCGTTGCAGCGGCTGTGCGGTTCGCCTTCCATCAGTCGTATCCGAAGACGCTGCTCATTGCTTTTGGCGTGGCGCTGATTGTGTTCGCGCTTCTGCCGCGCAAGTTAAGAACGGGGTCCAGGCCTGAAGCGGCGTGATCACGGATGCTGTTTTCCCGGACGGTCGAGGTGCGTGTAGCCAAAGCCGTCGGCGTACTTGAGCCCAAAGCCCAGCAGGCGATCAACCCCGATGTGATTGCCCCAGAT
The DNA here is from genome assembly GCA_963786565.1 of uncultured Acidobacteriota bacterium. Classification (GTDB taxonomy): domain Bacteria; phylum Acidobacteriota; class Terriglobia; order Terriglobales; family Acidobacteriaceae; genus Telmatobacter. The sequence continues at coordinate 133,827 of CAWAZR010000006.1, forward strand.
GAGCGCGATCGCTAGGGCCAAAGGCGCATGCAAAAGCAGCGCACAAAGAGCCAGCGCCGCCGGCGTCACGTAAGTGTGAAACGCGTTGTAGATGCGCGCGCCCCAGCAGGATCCGGCAAGATAGCCAAGCATGGAAAGGTCGGGCGCGAGCCACAGTGCCGCGAAGAGCCACCAGCTCGTTCCCGTGCGCGCGTAGAGGACCGCGGAGAAGACGGCCATCGCGAGCCCTTCAAAGCGCAGAAGAAAGAGAACCGACGACCCACGGGCCGGTGCGAGTGCGAGTTGTTGCGGAGCTGCCGAAGCTGCTGTCATAACTCATTCGATGAGCCGGACAGCCGCCGGAGTTCAAAAATCTGCCGCTGCCTGAAAGCGGAGGAAGTCGGCAAAGCCAGAGCGGGTGTGCGCGCTAATCCTGGCCTGGAACCGACCAGTGGATCAGGTCTTTTGACCGGGCCAGAGCAATGCGGTTCCATCCCCGCTTTGCGTAGGCCTGGCCATCGTTTCGGCCGGCGTAAATCAGGTAATAGTAGCCGTCGTATTTGCGCCAATCGTAGAGCGCAGCGGCATTGTCGATGCTTACCGCATTGAATGCCTCGCCGGGAATGTCCAACATGTATCCGCGCGTCCATTGCAGCCAATGCGAGCCGGGATCTAGCGCGTAGAGGTAGGGAGCCTGCATGTCGTAGTTGTCGTGATTCTGGCTGTTGTGCAGATAATCCGTGGCCAGCATGAACCATTGGCCGCCTGAGTGAAGGAACTCAAAGTTTTCGTGAAAGAATCCGTTGTCTTTGCCGTCCTTCATCAACAACGCGACGATGCCGTCGCCTACATAGTGGAAGGGCCCTTCGAGCGATTTGGAGAATGCCATTCTCGGACGGCTATGGACGCCGGGCGATGACTCCTTGTACACCAGGTAGTAGCCTCCGTCTGCCTCGGCGAGCGACGCATCGATCGGATGCTGGTCTCCAACGCTTGTAAGATTCGGCGCCAGCGGCTTGCGCTTTGACCAGTGCATCAGATCCTTTGAAGTTTCGTAGAAGAGTTGATTGGGCTTTCCCGGACTATTGCCCCACGAGTTGAACGTCATCACGTACTCGCCGAAGAGAAATTGCACGTCGGGCGAGCACATGCCGGTCCAGCCATCCTCTTCACCGTCGAAGTCGAAGATGGGATCGGAATAGCGTTTGAAGTCCCGCGTGCTCACTCCTGCTACGTGACAGCGCACTTGGCCGTGGTCGTCGTAGAACGCGGAGAAGAAAACGTAGAACGTCCCTTGCCGGTAGGCCATGGCTGTGTCTTTGACGGACCAGTTGGGATACGACAGGACGGGATTATGCAGGCTCTTCCACGCGATGAACGGTTTGGTTTGGCACGATGCAGCGCACGCGCATGAGAGGACGAGCGCGAGAAGAGATTGCAATTTCCAATTGGACATGGATTAGCCTCAATGGCGAAGAGGATTAACCCGCACGCAAAAAGGAGAGCACAAGGCTCTCCCCTTTGTCGTCATGCAATTTGGCGCAATGCCATAGAGGCAGTCTGGAAAGACTACTTCTTCGGGGGCGCGATCACGTCCTTTGCGGCCTTGGCCACGCGGAACTTTACCACGGTCTTGGCCTTGATCTTGATGGCCTCGCCGGTCTGGGGGTTGCGGCCCATGCGAGCCTTGCGCTCTGCCTTGACTAAGCGGCCGATGCCGGGAAGTACAAAGACGCCATTCTTCTTGGTTTCCTTGATCGCCGTCTCAGCCAGCAGATCCAGGAAGGCCGCAGCCTGCTTGTTGGTCAGTTCGAGCTTTTCGGCGAGTTGCCGAGTGAGCGCTGTCTTGGTCAGTCCAGATGCCATTGCTTGTTCTCCTTTTGGGCGAGCCCTTCGGGCTGCCGGTATGGTCGGGCTTCCGCTGTTGTGTGCAACCCGCATGGAGGGAGGTTAATTGCAACTTGAACTGCGCGGAACCCTGTATTCATGCGGCTACGAAGAACCCTGCCGATGGTTACAATGCGGCTTGGGGGCGGACAAAGTCAATGGGAAAACACCTGTTTTCCACAGTTTTCTTAGGTTTTTGCCCGGAAATGCCCTACTTTCGCTGGTTTTTGGCCTATGCGGCCGCTGAAACCCGCAATTGGAGCGGGTTTTGGGGACTGCGAACGCCGCAAATGCGCGTCGAGCCGCGGCTCAATGCAGGCCGAAAAAGACACGCTTCCTGGGCACGAACGCGGCAGCAAGCGGCGTGTTGAGCGCGTCGACCACAGGCGCGGCTACTTTGAAGTAGCGGATGATCACGTCGGCAAAATCTTTCTTGAGCGCGGCCTTCGCGGGCAGCGTCGCGGCCAGCCCCCACTGGCGGCAGCGAATGAGGTCCATCCCCGGATGCTCGCACGGGAACCCCTTCGGCGGGCGCGTCAGCGCGTTGCCTTCAAATTCGTCAAAGTGCTTACGCACCTTCGGGCCTTGGAGCAGCTTCTTGAACTCCTTGTGATGATCGAGCAGCCAGTGGCGGATGGCGGCGAGCTGATCCTTGTCGGGCATGTAGGAGCCGGCGGCGATGATCACTTCCTTCGGGCTCACGGAAAAGTAGTAGCCCGCGCCCGAGGTCTTGTCGAATCCCTGGTGCGACCACCACGCGGCGACGTGCGATTTGTAGGGCCGCTTGTCCGAGCTGAAGCGCGTGTCGCGATAGATGCGGAAGACGGATTTCTCGGCGGGGCGCGCGTGGTTGGGCGCAAAGTCCGCCATGGCGTCGGTAATCTTGCGCACGACGGCCAGCATCGGTTCTTTCAGCTCGGCTTCGAACTGCGCCTTGCGCGGCTGGAACCACGCGCGATCATTGTGGCGCTTCAGATTGCGGAGGAAGGTGAGCGCTTCGGGGCGGAAGTAGGGGGGAGCTGCGGCGGGCGCAGGTTTCGTTTTGGCAACCATGACAAATGGAGTTTAGCGTGAGACAGGTTGGAATATATTCACAGCGGCTCGCGCCTTAGGTTGTCTGGATGAATGCGAGCCAAGAGCTGAGAGCTAAAAGCTGCTTCACTGAATTAGGTTCAGCGCTCCCCGGAACAATCCATCTCATTGCTTCTGTGCGGCGCCGTTGGTCTGAGCAGCCTGCCGCGCCATTTTCTCGCGGTGTTTCTTGATGTAGTGCGCGGCGACGTCGGGATAAAACTCGCGGATGGAGGAGAAGGCCACGTCGCGCATCACGGAGTAACCAAACTTGGTGGCGAGAACGCCAAAGCTGGTTGCACTAGACGGGTAGTAGTAGCGTGAGACCACCTGGGTGAGGACTTTGCCGCCGAGTCCGGCGATGTTGGGCGTGTCGCGGCCGGCATAGGTGCGCGCCACGGCCTGCCGGCTGATCACGTAGAAACTGCGGGCCACAATGCTGTGACCTGCGCCCAGGGCATAGAAGCGCGTGTCCTCATGCAGCAGGCTGGGCAAGAGCCATGCGGAGAGATAGGTGCCGTCGGTCTTATCGAGAAATCCGCGCCACGTGTACGCGTAGAAGCCGTCTGCGCCCTTGCCGAGCGAGGGATGTTCATCAATGGCTTCGGCCGTGAGGGACGTGAGTCCAAGAAATATAAAGGAAGAATAGTCCGTAGCCTGCCGGGTAGCGATCGTAAAGTTGTACTTCCAGCCGGGCGGGTGCGGCGCGGCTCCGCCAGAGACGGAGCGGAAATTGGGCATGAAGCCCAGAATGCGCTGCGGCTGGCGGCGTTCGAGAGGAATTGGATTTCCGTTCGCGTCAACGGGCACCTTGGAACCGCTTTGGTCGCCGCGGCCCGCGCTCTGCGCGGTCGGGCCAGCCTGTATGGCGTTACCACCGAAGCTCAAGTCATAAGGCCTGATCAAGCCGGCCGAAGTTGAAGATTCATCCCAATTCGCGGTGGATCCACTCGCGGCGCCAAGGCCAGCCGCCGGCTGCGGCGCATCGGGCAGGTCGATGGACTGGGCGTGGCCGCATGCTGCAAGACCCGCAAAGATAAAAGCAGCTATGAGGCGCAAAAACACCGTCCTTGAGGTGGAGAAAAAGACAGCCGCGCAGAAGAAACGATTCAGAGGGCTATACCGATTAGACGCTATAAATTTGCAGCGGATTCGCAGGTTCCCGTCTGGAAGACGAATTCTGCGCGAATTCAACGGGAGAATGCTGACTATCTCTCTGTAGCAGAGGGCTTTGTCGCCTATCGAATGATCTTCAACGCGCCTCTGAACAGCCCGTCGAAATCCGCGGCCAGCGCTTGGTCTTTCGCGATGGCCTGCGCGATGGCCTTCTCCGATGCCGGCCGCTGATAGCCAAGATTCACAAGCGCGGAAAGCACATCGTCTACGGCCGGACCCTCTACGGCGTGCGGCACGGGAGCGACGGCAAAATCATCAAGCTTGTCTTTGAGTTCGACCACCAGGCGCTCGGCGAGCTTTTTGCCCACTCCAGGAATGCGCGTGAGCTGCGCGTGGTCCTGCGCGCGGATGGCCTGCACGGTGTGCTCCGCAGAAAGCCCGCTTAGCATTTTGATGGCGAGCTTCGGTCCCACGCCGCTTACGGTGATGAGCCGCTCGAAGAGCCGCTTTTCTTCGCGGTCGAGAAATCCGAAGAGGGCGATCTGGTCGTCGCTTACCTGGGTGTGAATATGCAGCGCGGTCTCGGCGCCCAGCGAAGGCAGCGCCGTAAACGTGGGCACGGAGATGGCCACGTCGTAGCCGACGCCCGCGGCCTCGACGATGGCCTGGCCGGGCTGCTTGAAGATGAGCTTGCCGCGCAGGTGAGCGATCATTCTGCCCTATTGTAAGATCCCCATGCGCTTCGCGACGCGCTCCATGGTTTCGAGTGCGTGGTCGAGCTGGGCCTTGGTGTGTTCGCTGGTGACGATGGCGCGGATGCGGGCCTTGCCTTCGGGCACGGTGGGGAACGCGATGCCGGTTGCCATCACGCCCTCGCTAAAGAGCGCGCGGCTGAACTCCATGGCAGCGCCGCCGTCCCCAATAATGATGGGCGTGATGGGCGTCTCCGTGGCCGGTGTCGTCATGCCGCCGATATTGAAGGCGGCTCGCCGCAATCCCTCTTGGAAGTATTTTGTATTGCTCCACAGGCGCTCGATGCGCTCCGGCTCCCGCTCCAGAATGTTGAACGCCTCAATGCAGCTGGCCGCGACCGACGGCGGATGCGAAGTAGAGAACAAAAACGGCCGCGCGCGGTGGTAGAGGTAGTCAATTAAATCTTTGGTTCCGCAGACGTAGCCACCCAGCGAGCCGATGGCTTTCGAGAGCGTGCCCACCTGCACATCCACGCGGCCATGCATATGGAAGTGATCGACGGAACCGCGCCCGTTGCGGCCCAGCACGCCTGAGGCGTGCGCATCGTCAACCATCATGATGGCGCCGTACTTCTCAGCCAGCGCGGCCAGCTTGTCCACCGGGCCAATGTCGCCATCCATCGAGAAGACGCCGTCGGTAATCACCAGCTTGTGGCCCGGCGTGCCTTCCAGCCCCTGGAGCAGTTCTTCGCAGTGGGCCGCGTCCTTGTGCCGGAAAACTTTGACGGTGGCTCTTGAAAGCCGTGCGCCATCGATGATCGAGGCGTGATTGAGCTCGTCTGAAAGGATGAAATCTTCTTTACCGAGAATGGCGCTGACGGTTCCCGCATTGGCCGTGAAGCCGCTTTGAAAGACAACGCATGCCTCGACATTTTTGAAGCGCGCAATCCTCTCCTCAAGCTCCATATGGATACGCATGGTTCCGGCGATGGTGCGGACGGCGCCCGAGCCGACGCCAAACGCGTACGTCGCGGCGACCGCGGCCTCAATGAGCTTGGGGTGGTTGGCGAGGCCCAGATAGTTGTTGCTGGCCAGGTTGATGACCTCGCGCCCGTCGTAGTGGCACACAGGGGCCTGCTGGTCGTCGAGCACGCGCAGCTTGAAGTGCGTGCCCTTGGCGCGGAGATCGTTGAGTGCGGCGGTAAGGTGAGCGAGCTGGGGGCGAGGGGCGGCCTTGGTCATGGCAATCAACCTCAAGTCAAAAGCATAGCGCGGAGGCCGGATGGCGTTCCCCGGGCTGGCGCGTCAAAGAGCGAGTGGGGGAACGAGAGAGCAGCAGGGGCAGACAGTGGGGGTTGGCCCAGCAGCGCCCCAGCCAGATACAATAGGGGTTTACGTGAAGGGAAACCGGCGATGCCGCCGCAGGGCGATACGCTATCTTTCTGAAGAGTTGGAGCAGGTGCACGTGACAGGTAAAAACTGCCGCAAATTGCGGCTTCTATGGGTTGCGGGATCGGTCATCGCTTTGGCGCTGCTGCCGGCGGCGCGCGCTTTCGGCCTGACCACAAGTTCTACATCGCTGTCGGCGCAGTCGGGCACGCAAACCTGTCCCACGACGGGGCTTACCACCACTTTGACCACGCTGACTATCGCCGTCACCGGTTCTGGCGGCGTGCCTTCGGGAACAGTCAATATTGAGGACGAGGCTTCGGGCCCGCCGATACAAATTGCGAGCGCCGCGCTCAGCACCACCGGGCAGGCTACCGTTTCGCTTTACCTCTCCAATGGCGCGCACACGCTGCTGGCCGTGTATGCCGGCAACACCACCTACTCCACGTCTACTTCCCTGCCGGCGTCGGCGCCTATCAGTACGCAGTGCAACACCACGTTTGCGGTCTCGGTTTCAAATATCTCGCCGTCCAGTTCTTCATCGATGACGCTGATTCCCGGTCAAGCCGGAACGGCGACCGTCACGGTCACGCCGTCTCAGGTGTTTGTCACCTCCTTGAACACGACCGGAGCCCCGTCGTTTGTCACCGTTTCGTGCTCGGGACTGCCGGGTCTCTCCTCCTGCGCGTTTACTCCGGAGAACCTCGAGCTTTTGCCGGGCCAGGATGCCGGCGTCAACAGCACCATGCTGATTCAAACGGAGGACCAAACCGCACGCGTTGTGCCGCCCGCGCAGTCCGGGCACAATAACAGTCCTATCGCGTGGGCCATTCTGCTGCCCGGCATGCTGGGCCTTGGCGGGTTGGCATGGGGAGCGCGCCGGCGTCGCTGGTTGCAGCGGCTTTCACTTCTGGCGCTCGTGGGTCTTGTGACCACCCTGGGCACTGCGGGCTGCAATCCGCGCTATTACTACCTCAACCACGGTCCCACCTCACCGCCCGCGACTCCCTCTGGCACGTTTCCCATCACGGTTGCCGGGCAGTCGAACAACGGAGTGACCGCCATCACCAATACCACCACGTTCCAGCTCATCGTTCAGTAAGGGCCACGGCCTGAAAACTTAGGGTCAAGCTCTAGACTGTCAGCATGACGCGCCGGCATCCCCTTCCCGCGGAGGTCTATGCGATGGTGGAGCACACGCCAGCCACAGTGCTGTTGGAAGGCGGAAAGAACTCCTCCGAGACCAATACAAAACCGTGGACGCAACTGTTCACGGCACCCGTGCGCGTGTGCGTGGCGTGGCATGCGGCAGAGATTCCGGCACTGTTTACGGAAATTGAAAGCGCGGTGGCCGTGGGCCGAAGCGCGGCGGGATTCTTCAGCTACGAGTGCGGCAACTGCTTTGAGCCGAAGGCCGCGATGCGCACCAGCCGGGAAGGTGAGCCTCTGGCTTGGTTCGGAATCTACGAGCGGAGCTATGCCTTCGATCACGAAACCGGAGCATTTCTTGACGGCGAGCCGCCGGAGCTCGCGCGGTTTCGGGGCGATGCTCTTCAGATCTCGCAAGAAGTGTCAGGGCACGACTTTAGTCGTGCCGAACAAGCCGCCAGAGACGCCGGGGCTTTAGCCTCGGAGGAGGACTTAACCGCCGAATTTTCCCTCATCGAATCGGAATATGCTCGGCGCATTGCCGCAGTTCATGAACTGATTCGCGCCGGCGACGTATATCAATTGAATTTCACGGCGCCGTTTCGCGTTGCGGCGACCGGCAACGTTGCGGCGCACTACGCGCGGCTGCGTGCGCGGCAGCCGGTGGACTACGGCGGATTCTTGCACTGGCAGCAGGGCCGGCACGTTCTGTCGTTCTCGCCGGAGCTGTTTTTCCGCATTGAAAATGACGGCCCAGCGCGCCGCATCGTGACGCGCCCCATGAAAGGCACCGCGCGTCGCGGGCGCACGACGCGCGAAGATCGCGAGATTGCCGAGTGGCTGCGCAACGACCCCAAGAATCGCAGCGAAAACGTGATGATTGTCGATCTGCTGCGCAACGACCTGGGCCGCGTGGCGCGAACGGGCACGGTGCATGCCGACCGGCTGTTCGATGTGGAGCGCTACAGCACGCTCTGGCAGATGACTTCGACCGTGAGCGCGGAGTTGCGGCCCGATGTGGACTTTCACGAGATCTTCCGTGCGCTGTTTCCTTCGGGGTCGGTCACGGGTGCGCCCAAAGTGCGAGCCATGCAATTGCTGGCCGAGCTTGAAGACGCGCCGCGCGGCGTGTACACGGGCGCCATCGGCTTTTTTTCTCCGCGGCAGACGATCTTCAATGTGGCGATTCGCACGTTGGAGCTTGAAGGCGAAAGTGGCGACGGTCTACGTGGAACGATGGGTGCAGGCAGCGGCATCGTCATCGATTCCGATCCGGCCGAAGAGTACCGCGAGTGCCTGCTGAAAGCGGAGTTCCTCACACGCAGCGCGGACCAGCGGCCGGAACATTTTTCGCTCATCGAGTCTCTGCTCTGGGACGGCGCGTACCCGCTGATCGAGTTGCACCTCGACCGGCTCGCGGATTCCGCGGAGTATTTCGGCTTTGCGTGCGAGCGCGAAGCAGCGCGCGCCGCGCTCGATGACCACGCGCGGCAATTTGCGGAGGCTTCGCCGCGCAAGGTGCGGATGCTGCTCGATGCAGAAGGCCGTCTCGAAATCGCGAGCGAAGTTCTGCCTCCAGGCGCCGAAGCGAATCGCATCGCGCGCGTGCGCTTCGCACCGCACCGCACCGATCCTGCCGACGCGATGCTTTACCACAAGACCACGCATCGCCCACTCTACGCGCAAGCATTCGCCCAGGCTGCGGCCGCCGGTTTCGACGACGTGCTGTTTCTGAATGTGCGCGGCGAAGTGACGGAAGGCGCCATCAGCAATATTTTTGTGGAGAAGGACGGCCAATGGGCGACGCCGCCGGTTGAATGCGGGCTGCTGGCCGGCGTTTACCGGAGGCATCTGCTCGCGTCTCGATCTGAATTCATAGAGCGGGGCCCCCAGCGACAGGTCTTCGTCGCTGGGGTGCAAGAGCGGGTGCTGCATTTCAACGATCTGCGCCATGCGGATGGCGTCTATATCGCCAACGCCGTGCGCGGCCTGCGACGCGCCACGATCGTCTGGTAACCCACCGCGCGCCGCACCCGGAAGGTGTGCGCTAAGCGGCGGCAGCATTTCTTCAGCGGCCGCCTGCCTGATGTGGTTTTTCCGCCGATGATGCCTCGGCGTTGAGCAGCGCCGCGCGCATCAGTTCAATTTCGTCAATTAGATCCAGAACCTGCTGCCGCTTGCGTTCGCTGAGATCGAGAAAGCGAATGCCGACCATGTTGCGGTTATGAATGGCCTGGATGACGCCGCCCAGCCGGAAGGGCAGGCCTTCGAGGTGAAACTCCGTCTCCACGCGCGTATAAATGCCCACCGGAAAGCGCTCGTCGGTGCGGATCCGGCAGCCGCTCGGACTGAGGTCGAGGATGCGGCCGCGCAATGCGGACCCGACCTTGACCAGAAAGATGGTGGCAGCGGTGTCCACTTCGTGCCGGGTCTGGGCGCGGCGGTCACGGAATTTCGAGGGTGGGCGTGCCGGCTGCGCGAATTCAGCCGGAATTTCTGCTTCGGCGGGCTGCGGCACAGCGGGAGGCTCGCTGACTCTTGCCACAATCCGTGGTTCATTCGCTTTCGCCGCAATCGGCTCGACCGGCCTGGCTGCAACCACTTTGGCGATCTCCGGCAGAAGGGTTTCCGGGGCAGCCCGTTCCGTGGCCGGAAGTGTGGCGGCTTTCGCGCGTGCGACCGCCGCCATTTCTTCGATCACCTCAGCCAGTTCCGCCTTGCGCCGGGGAATCATGTTCACAAAGCGGATGCCGAGTTGGGTGTGGCCGTCGCTCCACTGCACCACGCCGCTCAGCCGGAAGGCAACGCCGTTCACTTTGAAAGTGATTTCGACGGGACGCCCAACCTTGCCGGTGAATGGGTCGTCGCTGCGCAGGTGGCAGCCCCCAAAGCCCAGATCGACAATGCGCGCCTTGATGGGCAGGCCCTGCGCCACAAATAGCAGTACGGAGTCTTCGTCGAGAGAGACACGTGGATAGGCGCGGCGTTCCTGCCGCGGGACCGCAAAGCGCTCCTTGTGTTCATGCCCGTCCATCGCCTGCTCCGCAGCAGACACCGGCGCGGTTCAGTGCCCGTCGATCAATTCTCAGGGCTGTGCGGGCCCCACGGCTCTACGGGCGCCGGCTGCGCGTCTTCACGGCCCATCAGCCGGTCATATTGATACAAGTCGCTGGTTGTGCCCAGCGACTCGTTGTATAGGCTGATGGCGCCAGTCAGCTGCTTCAGCTCTTCGCTGAACGCGTGAATCGCCTGCAATTGGCTGGCCGACGCGGGAAGCTCATATTGGGAAGTCTTAATAAATTTCTGGTAGCCGCGGTCGAGCAGCCGCGACACCTCGCCCCTGACCAGAACGCCGGGGTGCACAGCGAGAGCAACTGCCGCATCCGACTTATCGGGAGCAGGCACCAGAATGGCGCCCACGCAATCCTTGCTCACCAGCATGCCGCCCGCCAATCCGGCATAGGCAACCGCCTCAAAGCCATGGGAGCGCAGCAGTTCCAGCGTCTGATTAAAGGAGGGATGTCCGGATTTTGGTTTCATGAGGGCGTTCCAGTCTGGAAAAATGGTAAAGGCGGCGGATGTCTGCTCTCATACCAATCTCGCACACCCGCGCCGCACGCGCAATTTGCCTGATGACCGCGAACACTTCCCAATCCGATGCTACGGCGACCGCGAACATCGCAAAAGCTACGGTCCCTCCTCTGCGCCTGCCGCGCGTCTTGCTGGATGATCTTCGCGCCCACGGCGAAGAGGCCTGGCCGCGCGAGTGTTGCGGGGCATTGCTGGGCAAGCCGAGCCCAGAAGGTTGGCAGATCGAAACGCTGGTACGCGCCACGAACGCGCGCACGGATTCTGCGCACGACCGCTATGAAATTGCTCCGGCGGAGTTGGTCGAGATTGCGCAAAAGGCACGCAGCCGCGGCCTTGAAATCGCCGGCTTCTACCATTCGCATCCCGACCATCCGGCGCAATGGTCGGCCACCGACTTTGCCGAGGCGCATTGGCTGGGCGCGAGCTACGTCATCACGGAAGTCGCGCACGGGAAAGCCGCAGCCACGTGTGCGTTTCTGCTGGCCGGGACGAGCGAAGAGGACAAGCGTTTCACGGCGCAGGAAATCCGGATTGAGAACGTCTGACGGGGCGGACCTTGCGGTCTCTGCGCTCGGAATGGGCGTCGGCCAGGTTGCTTTGGCGTGAATTTCTGCGCCGCTTTCTCATGAAGAAATCAAAAACTTCTTTACACCGTGAGGGTTTCGCGCGGATAATCGCAATGCCTCGGAGAACTTGCGCTTCCCCTCCCCAACGGTTCCATCTCCCACCGCAATCGATCTCCGGGTACATCAAGGAGGATCCATCCAAATGAAGATCATCAGCCCTGTTTTGTTGGGACTGTCTCTCGCGGTTGCTGGCAGCACACTCACCGCGGCGCAAGACGCGTCATCCACGTCGACCCTGCCCAAGATTCTGCAGTTCACCATCGAATACACCAAGCCGTATAAAGGCGGCGCCGCCCACGACAAGACGGAGAGCGCCTTTATCGCCGCGGAAACAAAGGCCAAGTTCCCTGTCTATTACGTGGCCATGAATTCGCTTTCCGGCAAATCGCGGGCGCTGTTCATGACCCACTACGACACGTTTGCGGAGTGGGAGAAGGACAACAAGCTCGTGGACTCGAATCCCACCCTCGCCGCTGGTTTGGAAAACGCCGGCCTGGCCGACGGGGCATTGCTGGACGAGGTCGACCAGGTGGTTTACACCTACGACGAGGATCTGAGCTATCACCCGCACACTGACCTCGGTAATCACCGCGTGTATCAGATTGCTGTTTTTCACGTGCGCCCCGGCAAGCAGAAGGAATGGCGCGAAGTGGTGAAGATGGTGAAGGAAGCGCATGAGAAGGCCGGAACCAGCGCCCACTGGGGCATGTACGAGATCGCCTTCGGCGCTCCGGACGGCACCTTCATCGCGCTCACCGGCGATCCTTCCATGTCGGCGATCGACCTGGGTTTCTCTGAGGACAAGAAGTTCCGTGAAGCCATCGGCGGCGACGAGGGCATGCGCAAGCTCGATCAGCTGTTCGGAGATGCCGTCGAGTCTTCGCACAGCGAGTTGTTCACCGTGAATCCCAAGCAGAGTTACGTGAGCGACGACTGGATCAAGGCCGATCCCGGATTCTGGAAGCCGAAGGCTGCAATGCCTGCGGCGAAACCGGCTACTCCCGCGGCCAAGCCGGCGATGGAGCCGAAGAAACCCATGTAGTGACGTTACTCATTGCAAGCAACCTGCATTTCACACGAGCGGCTCCGCACACGCGGGGCCGTTCGTTTTTCCATGAGCGCCGACCTCTGATTGCAACCGTAGTTCGTAGCGCATAATGGAGGGGTGACGGGCCACTCATTTCTGCGTATCTGCTTCTATCTAATTCTTCTCGCTGCCGCGTTGCCTTCCCTCGCGCAATCGGTCACACCGGTTACGGATTCTGTGATGCTTTTCAGCGACCCGGCCTTTGGCGTCAGCTTCCACTTTCCCAGCGGCTGGAGCTTCAGGCGAGTCGAAGCCGACGGCAAAAATCCGTCTCTCGCGATTGCCTATATGGATGGCCGCCGCAGCGTATCTACCGGTTTGCGCGGCCTGGTCACCAACGAGACGCTCCATGGGGTCTCCTCGTGGCCGAAGACGATCTTCAGCAGCGTCGAATTCGCGTACGATGCGCGCCCCGCCGCCTCGGCCGTTGCCTGCCAAAAGCTTGCCCGCGACAACTGGGAAGTGGAAGCCGATCCCGTGACGCTGAACGGCGTGACGTACTGGCATGGAACCGCGACCGGCACGGCCTTGAGCACCGAAATCGAAGAGGACATCTACGCCACGTTTATTGAGGCGTCCGGCTCCTGCCTGCGCTTCGATCTTGCCGTGGCCACTTCGCGCGTGCCCGGCAGGGATTTCCCCCGCGACCTGACCACGCACGAAAAGGCAGTCATCCACGGCAGCCTGAACAACATTTTCGACTCCGTTCGCGTCGCGCCTCCCGCCCGATAAACTAAAGGCGTACGGGATGCAATCCATGGCCGACTCCACTTCCCCAACTCAGTTACCGGAGCTCACGCGCGACGAGCTTTCGCGCTACGCGCGCCACCTGATCCTGCCTGAGGTGGGCGTGGAGGGTCAGCAGAAGCTGAAGGCCGCGCGCGTTCTATGCGTAGGCGCGGGCGGATTGGGCTCACCGCTGGCGCTCTACCTGGCTGCGGCTGGAGTGGGCACATTGGGGCTGGTCGATTTCGATGTGGTCGATGCCAGTAATCTGCAACGCCAGATTCTGCATACTACCGGCGACGTGGGCCGTAAGAAGCTCGATTCGGCTGCGGAGAAACTCGCTGCGCTGAATCCCGCGGTCCACGTGATCAAGCACGAGACCATGCTCTCGAGCGCCAACGCTCTCGAAATTCTGAAGGACTACGACATCGTCGCGGACGGCACCGACAACTTCCCCACGCGCTACCTGGTCAACGACGCCTGCGTAATTCTGGGCAAGCCCAACGTTTACGGGTCGGTTTTCAGGTTCGAGGGCCAGGCCAGCGTTTTTGCCACGCGCGAAGGGCCATGCTATCGCTGCCTTTATCCCGAGCCGCCGCCGCCCGGCATGGTTCCCAGTTGCGCCGAGGGCGGCGTGCTGGGCATTTTGCCCGGCCTCATCGGCATCATCCAAGCGACGGAGGCCATCAAGCTGATCTTGGGCAAGGGTGAGCCGCTTATTGGCCGCTTGCTGCTCGTTGATGCGCTCAGCATGCGTTTCCGCGAGCTGAAGTTGAAGAAGAATCCCGACTGCCCGGTTTGCGGCACGAATCCCACCGTCACGGCTCTCATCGACTATCAGCAGTTCTGCGGCATCAAGCCCGAAACGAATCCAGAAATTGGCCAGGAGACAAATTTGAAGAACGGCATTCCCCAGATCACCGTGCAGGAACTCAAGCAACGCCGCGATGCGGGCGAAGACCTGTTCGTCCTCGACGTGCGCGAGCCCTACGAGTATCAGATCGCCAACATCGGCGGCACGCTCGTCCCGCAAAACGAAGTGCCGCAGCGGCTGGCAGAGATCGACCGCAACCGCGAGATCGTGGTGCAGTGCCGCTCGGGCGGCCGCAGCCAGCGCGTCGCGGAGTTCCTGGCGCAGCAGGGCTACCCGAACGTGAAGAATCTAGCTGGCGGCATTCTGGCCTGGGCCGATGCCATCGATCCGACGATCACGAAGTATTGATGCCCCAGGCGTTGCTTCCCTTCCGGCTTCACAGGATACTGAAAACGTGACCCTCGAATCTCCCACTCTCACAGGCGCGCACGTGCGGCTTGAGCCGCTGGCAATGAATCATCTTGACGGTCTGGTAGCCGCAGCCGCCGTCGATCCCGCGCTCTACCAATGGAGCGCTGTGCCGGTGGGCCGCGATGCGGTTGCTCGCTACATTGAGACCGCGCTCGACTGGCGCGAAGCCGGCAAGGCCGTGCCGTTTGCGACGGTGCGCATTGCCGACGGCGCGGTTCTGGGGTCGACGCGCTTTTTCGATATCGAAAGCTGGGCGTGGCCTGCGGGGCACGCGCGTCACGGCCGCCAGAATCCCGACGTGTGCGAGATCGGCTACACGTGGCTCACGCGCGACGCTATCCGCACCGCTGCCAACACCGAGGCCAAGCTGCTTATGCTCACGCATGCCTTCGAGGTCTGGCGGGTGCTGCGCGTCTGCCTGCACACTGACGCGCGCAACCGGCAATCGCAGGCCGCCATCGAACGCATCGGCGGAAAATTTGAGGGCGTGTTGCGGGCGCACCGGTTGGCCTCGGACTTTACGCCGCGCGATTCCTATCGTTATGCAATTGTTGCGGCGGATTGGCCCGAGGCGAAGCAGCAGCTCGTCGGACGTTTGCGCCCCTAGAACTGCTCTAGGAGTGAGGCGCGGTGCCGAACAGCCTCCGCCATAAGCTTGGTTTGCGCTCGCAGTAAGGCGGCCGCGGATGCCTGTCATTCAGATGATGGCTCCTGCACGGTTGGCAGTCGCCGTGCCGGGGGCAGTCCCGGTTGGGACAGGTGCACACCTCCGGCTTGCGGTTTACGATGGCAAAAACCGGCGCTGAGCCGCTCATGACGTTTCGGCCTGCTTGCCGTTTTCGTCCATTTTGCCGAAGATCATTTTGCCGCTGGCGGTTTGCAGCACGCTGGTCACGGAGATCGGGACCGTGCGGCCGATCAGCTTCCGCGCATGGTCTACCACCACCATGGTGCCGTCGTCCAGGTACCCGACTCCCTGGTTGTACTCCTTGCCTTCCTTCAGGATCAGCACATTCATGTGCTCGCCGGGCAGGACTACGGGCTTGAGAGCATTCGCCAGGTCGTTGATGTTGAGCACGTCCACATGATGCAGATGGGCCACCTTGTTCAGGTTGAAGTCGTTGGTAACGACCTTGGCCTCCCACTTCTTGGCCAGCTCAAGCAGCTTCAGGTCTACTTCGCGGATGGACGGAAAATCGTCCGGCACAATCTGCACCTGGATCTTGTCGTTGGACTGCATGCGCTGCAACATGTCCAGGCCGCGGCGGCCTCTTTGCCGCTTTGACCCGTCGGTGGAGTCAGCCACCACTTGCAGTTCGCGCAGCACAAACTCGGGCACCACCAGCATGCCGTCAATAAAGCCGGCCTCGGCAATGTCGGCGATGCGGCCGTCGATGATGACGCTCGTATCCAGCACCTTGGCGCTGCGGCGTGAAGGCTTATCGCCTGAGAAGATAGTGCCGAGCGCATTGGGGCTCAGCAGGTCGCCCTTGCTGGCGCCCACCAGCAGGCCTATATAGGTCATGAGCAGAAGCACGAAGATCTGCAACACGGCGGAGTTGGTTCCGGGCGTCAGCGCCGAACGCAATACGACACAAAAGAGGGCCGCGCCAATGATGCCGAGAACGCTCCCGGCGACGGCGCCAATCAGCCGCCGCAGCGTGACCGCACGCACGCGCAGTTCAAAGACGATGACCGCGCAAGCCGTGGCCCCGCCAATCGCTGCGCCTTCCCAACCTGTCTGGATGCCGAACGGACGGAGGAAATAGAAAACCGCGGCAAACAGAATGACAAAAAGAAGACGTAATACCACCAGGTCCATACGGGCCCACTTTCAACCGGCAGCCAAGCCCCACCGCCGACCCTAAGAAGATATGAAGGCGAGTATGCGCATAGCCATGCACGATCGTCAAGGGGGGAAATGCGAAGGCAGTCAATAGCCAATAGGGAGTGGCCAGTACGAAGTTGCCAAGAGCATAAAGAGAATAGCGGGTGGAAGGCAGGAATCGAGAACTGAGGACCGCCCGCCTTCCAGAACTGCTGCCCGACGGTCGCGGCCCTCTATTCCCTACTGGCTATTGGCTACTGGCTACTGGCCGTTCTTACGACGCCGCGGCCAGCTCGTCCACCGTTGTGATGCGTTGCGCGCCCTTGCGCGGGCCGCGCTTGCGCGCGCTCATCACCTTGATGCGCTCCAGGAGCTCCTGCGCGGAGCAGTTTTTCCGGGCCAGCACGGCGTCGGCCACGTGCATATCGGCGTTTACCGCCTGCGCGTCACCCAGCAGAACCATGGGCACGTGGCTTCTCAGGCGCTTCAGCCGCTCCACTAGCTGGCCTCCACTCATCTGGGGCATCGTGGTGTCGGAGATCACCAGGTCAATCTGGGGCGCCGCGGAAAAAATGGCGATCGCCTCCTGGCCATTCGCGGCTGCCAGCACGCGATAACCGTTGGTTGCAAGCATGAACTTGAGTACGGAAAGCTCTTGTTCGTTGTCGTCTACGCAGAGAATAACTTTCTTTGGACGCATGGTATGGGGGTCTGCTCCTTACAGCAATGTTCAGTGGCCGTTCCAGGCAACACGAATCTTTTACCGCGCACATCGCGGGTTGGTGTTGCCACAGATTGGCCTATGGCCATGAATCGGGAAGACGGCCTCGCTTCGGATCGTACTTCGCGGTTTGCCCAGCGCGGGAACCCAACACCCTGGAGGTGCGGTCGAACGCTTTGGGCAACCGGCTCGCGCTCCTCTGCGGGCCCGCCCTCTTTCACGGTTGAATGCTTAGTGTTTTGGCACGCTTTTAATCTCGCAAATAACGCGCCAAGGAAATGTGCTCAATGAATCGGAAGCGTACGGGGTACGGAGGTTCGTGTGAAGAGGGAAAGGCAGGCGAAGACTTTGGTGAAAATCCATGTGTAACAAGCGGAAAATCGCTAGAGCCAACGCACGCTGCAACTTGCGTAGATGAATTTCTGTTGAAAGCTTGTGCATCATGGCAGGAAAAGCTGTCCTTTTGCCACAAGAACAGTGCTGCCCCCCACGCGCACATCCGTCACCCTCGCGAAATCTTTTTTTGCAGAGAGATAAAGATCGCTTGGACGACCGATCTCCACGCCCTGGCAAACGCGCACGCGCGTGCCCGAAGGCACCGCGTCGCGAGCCACCAAGTAGCTGATGGCGCAACCCGCCGCCGAACCCGTGGCCGGATCTTCGCCGCCATAAAACTGCATCCTCGCCCTGTACTTGTACTTCGTACCGTTCGGGTCTTGGATCAGGTTCGGGGCGAGGACGTAAAACCACCGCGCTCCGCGCTCGCGCAGCCACGCGGTCGCGGCATCGGAATTCACTTTGAGCCGCGCCAGTGCCTCCGCCGTCCGCAGCACGACAATCGCAAACGGCGCTCCGGTGGAAACTACCTGCGGCGGCAGTGCCGGGTCCAGATCATCCAGGGCGAGACCCAGGAGCGGAGCCACTTCCGCCGCATCCAGCTCCTTGCCAAACTCCGGCTCTCTTTGCGTCATCTCGCCAAAGATCGCTGCTACACCTGCGGTGCCTGTCGTAAACCGCACAGGAACCGGCCCCACCTTCAGCGCCAGCGTCACCGTATCGCCCGCCAGAGTTTCCGGCGCCTGCATTTTGAGGATGCTGGCCGTGCCCAGCGTGGGATGGCCCGCAAAGGGCAGCTCTTCCTGGGTCGTGAAAATGCGCACGCGCACACCTTCCGTGCGCTCCACCTCAGCAGATCGGCGCTCGATGAACGTGGTCTCCGACAGATTGAATTCGCGCGCGATGGCTTGCATCTGCTCGGTCGTAAGGCCGCAAGTGTTCTCGACCACCGCCAGCGGATTGCCGGCCAGCGGAGTCTCGGTGAAAACGTCCACGACGAAATAGTCGAGATTTGTAGACAGGTTCGCCATCGCGTTACACACATTAGTGTACGGAAAATCTGTGCTCCGGAGTTGTGGAAACGCGCGCGCGGGAATTGTGAAATATAGCACAGCCGGCATGGGGCATTACGGCCGATTCCGGCAGGAAAGAACTGATCACTGACCACTGTTCACTGACAGCCGTCTTACAGCTCGATCAGCGGCCGCGGCAATCGCGTTCTGGCGCGATCGAGAAAAATCCTCATGCGCAGGGCCTCCGCGCGCTGCGTGGCCACCAGGCGCATCTGTCTGCGGATGTGATCGATGTCGTCGAGCCGGTCCAATTGCGCCTCGTCGTGCCGGGCATCCCGTTCCAGGCGCACAATTCTGTCTTCGACGCTTTGGCGGAATCGCGGGCTGATCTCGAAGCCTTCCTGGGCGGCGCAGTTCGAAGTCATGGCAGACACCTCGGAGCGGGAATGCCTGAAGCCGCGGAAGTTTCGTCCGCTGCCTCAAGTTTTTCTCATTGGTGCCGATACTAACGAAAGCCACGTCTGCGCGCCAGATTACGGTTTCGCGCAACTTAGGTAACGAAGTGTCCGAAAAGAGGACAGTTGTCAGTGGTCAGCGATCAACCGTTTCCGCGCCGTCGCCAGGGCGGGCGCGCTCTGAACACTGACCACTGACTACTGATCACTGTCTCTCACAATGCCCAGCTGTATCTGGGTTCCGCTTGCGAATTCAAGATCCTTCCTCGACGCGAGGAACACACCGGACGAAGTACTGTTGCCGGCAAGCATCACGCCCGGAATCGCCGTTGGGTGCGGGATCGAGCGCGCCGCGGCGAGCTGGTGCGCGCCGGTATTCTCATTGACATCTTCGCCATGTCCGGCAAGCTGCACGGCTCCTCCCGTATCCGCATTCGCTGGGACACCGGTCCGATCGCCCACCGAGGATGTGGTTTGCGAGGTTTTTTGCATGGCGCCGCCTACGACGCCCGATTGCCCACCGCCGCCGCGGCCGCCTCTGCCGCCACCTGCCCCGCCGCTCGGGCTGCCTCCGCTCAAGGGATCATCCACCGCGCTCATCGGGTTGTCGCTATTCATCGCCATCACACTCGAGCTGGAGTTTACGCCGCGGATCAACGTATGAATGGCGAGGCTTTGCCCGTTTTTCAGTTCCGCACGATCGAACGCAATCGCCATTTCCGAAACTCCGTGGGATGAATCGCGTGTCTGGACCTCGGTGATGCGACCCACAAGGCGCGTTCCCCGCGGAATCACGGTTCCGTCGGATGTCTGTACCTTCTCAGTGGTTTTCAGAATCACGCGATCGCCCACCTTGGCATTCCTCGCTTCCAGCTTGCCCTCGAGCTCGCCGGTCACCGAGGTCATCTCATACGCGTGCGATGAGGCTTGATCGCCAAAGCCCATCGGGCCCTGCGGCGCGTAGACAGCTTTTTCCGAGCCGTCTGCGCCCGTCTCCTGCGCCAGGAGGGATATGCCTGCTGTGGCTAGAAAGGCCATCGCAAAAAACTGGGCGGTTTTCATCCCGTTCACCTCCGTCCGTCGGAGCGGGCTGGTTTTGTAACTGGGCACCAGTTTACTCGTGCCGCAAGTTGCGCCAATGGATTTTTGGGCTTTAGCCCCTGCGAGCGTTTCGAGCAATAAATCCGGGTGCGCATAATCTGGAGTTGGCTAATTTCCCGGAGACGGCGCGTAGTAGCCTTTGCGCACTTGCACCTTCAGATTTTGATCTGTGTCACCATGGCAGTCCACTGTGACCTTGCGGAAGGTGCCATCGGCCTTGGTGTTGCTGGGCGTGTAGCTGGCCACGTATTGGGTACGCAGCTCGTCCTGGATCTGCTGGAACGCGGCCCGCAGCTTGTTTCCGTTATTGCCAACATCAATAAGCCGACCGCCGGTTTCGTCGGAGATGCGTTTCGCGTACCCGTAGCCGAAGTAGCCCTCGCCCTGGCTCCAGTACATTTCGCGGTCGGCGCACAGGATGATGTAAATGATGACGTTGTTGCGATTGGCCGCGCCAATGGCGTCGGCGATCTTCTCGCGGCTGCCCTCATCCTCGCCGTCGGTCAGGATGATGATGGCCTTGCGGCCGGTTTCCTGATTCATTTTGTCGTTCGCGGCCAGGTAGATGGCGTCGTAGAGCAGCGTGCCTTTGGGATCGCCGACCGTGGGGACCGTGCCTCCGCCCAGGCCGGGAATGCCGCTGCCTCCGTTGCCGCCGGCGGTGTTGATCTGGGCCGTGCCCAATGCGTGGGTTAGCAATCGCGGGCTGTTGGTGTAGTCCTGAAGCAGGTCCACATTCACGTCGAAGTTGACCGCGAAGGCCTCATCCTTGGAGCGCAGAACCTCCCGGATGAACTGGCTGGCCGCGTCCACTTCCATGGGCAGCAGGCGCTGCTGGCTGCCCGAGGTATCCAGCAGAATGCCCAGGGTCAGCGGCTGGTTGGTCTCAGCCACAAAGGTCTTGAGTGTCTGCGGTTCCTTATTTTCCTCGACCGTGCAGTTCTGCTGGTTGAGATGCGGAACCAGGTTCCCTTTGCTGTCCTTGACAGTGAAGAACATGTCCACCAGGTTCACATTCACCTTGAAGGTGGCGACAGGCGTCTCATCGGGTGCTGGGGCGGGAGCGTTGCTTACCGGGGCCGCGTCAGGAGACGGCGCAAGCTGAGCCCAACCTGCCACGGCAAACACCGGCAGGCCAACTACCAGGGCCACAATGCAGTTGCGGAGACGCATCCTGATCCGTTAGACGAGAACGGGACCTCAAGGGGAAGCATACACGGGTTCTTTAACAGCTGGCAGGCAACCCTAGCGCCTCTGCTGCGTCTGATACTCTGTCAGTTGTTGCTTATTTGCTGGTTTTTCGCGCACTTGACGTGTGCGTCGGCAAGTTTTGAGGGAGGACGAAACGGCTGTGAATGTTCCAGGTAGGGCCATTGCGCTAGCGGCGATTCTTGGTGTCGGACTGGTTTTGGGCGCGGAAGTTCTGGCCCAGCAGCAGACCCCCGTGCCCGACGCGCCCACCCCTCAAGCGCCAACGGCGCTACCCGGAACGCAAGGGCCGATCACGCCGGGGATAGGCGCCGGAGACACGCCGAGCGGTTCCGCCGGATCTTCCTCCAACCCGAGCCCAACCCAGCCAGACCAGCCCCCTCCGCCGGCCTCCAGCCAGCCGCCTGCCCCGCCAGCGCAGCTGCCCAACGCGCAGGATGCGCCGCCGGAACAAGGCATTACCGCGGTCAACACCGTGATTCGTGCGGAAGTCACCGAAGTCGTGGTTCCGGTCACGGTAAAGGACTCCAAGGGAAATCCGGTCGCGGGCCTCACCTGGCGGGACTTTACTGTCTACGAGAACAACACCCGGGAGCCGCTGCGCGTGTTCAGCGTGGATCCGAGGCCGATCTCAGTTGCGTTTGTTATCGACCAGACTCTGCCCGCGAATTACATGCACGAAGTGAACGAATCGATGAACGCGATCCAGGGCGCGCTCACACCCTATGACGAGGCCGCGGTCTTTAAGTACACCAACGGGGTCGAGGAACTGACCGGCTTTACCGGCGCGCAAGGCCCACGCTTGCCTGCGGTGCTCTCGCTGGCACAGGCTACAGGCAGCGACCCCAGTGTGCCCATCGATAGCGGCCCGTACTCCGGCTGCAGCATCACGCAGAACGGCAACTGCGTCAGTCCTACTCTTCAGCAGGGCGGTTCCACGGCGCCGATCGGCCGCATTGAAATTCCCAAGGAGATTCACACCCTCAACGACGCCATCCTGCGGGCGGCCAAAGATCTCTCCACGCGTCCCAAAGATCGGCTGCGCATTATTTATGTGATCTCTGACGGCAAGGAATACGGCAGCAAGGCCACCTTTAATGAGGTAAAAAAATACCTCCAGACCAACAATATTGCCGTCTATGCCACGGTGGTGGGTGAGTCGGCCCGCTGGGGCGAAGGCTGGCTTGACCGCTTCCATCTGCCCTTCGAGGCATACTCCAACATCCTGTATAAGTATGTGGCGGCAACGGGCGGCGACATGTTCTCAGAGCGCGGCGTGAACAACATGGAGAAGAGCTACGCCAAAGTCGCGGACGAGGCGCGCAACCAGTACACGCTGGTTTACGCCAGTCATCTATCGATCTACGACGACAGGTACCGCTCCATCGATGTGCGCGTGAATCGGCCCAACATCGTGGTCACGGCCAAGCCCGGCTACTATCCCTCGGCGCAGGAATACAAGTAAGCGCGAGCCTCTGAGAGCGGCTCACAAAATACAAAGGCCTGTGCATGCGCACAGGCCTTTTCATTTGCAGATCGTTTCATGGTTGGCGGCCGCTTAAGAATTCGAAGAACTCGCCGGTCTTGTTCAAGGACCGTTCCGACTTATTAAATCAGCGCTGATTTCTTGTCGAACTTGTTGCCGCACTCGGGGCAAAATCCCTTGTCTTCGGCCGCACCTGGATTCGGGGCGTTGGCTGTTAGAACATTCTTGCAATTCGGGCATTGATAGGTCGCTTTGCCGCTGCCTGTCGATGCGCTTTGCGGTGCTGCGTTTACTGTGGACTGTTGCGTGGGGGTTGACGGCGCCGGATCCGTAATTCCCCGGATACCTTCGCGAAATCCCTTCAATCCCTCGCCCAATCCTTTACCCAGCTCTGGCAACTTCCTGGCGCCAAAAAGTAAAAATGCAACCACCGCAATCAGGATCAGGTGCCACGGCTGAAGTATGTCGCCCATTAATCGTTCCTCCGCGCGCTCGGAGTCATTCGGCGCGCTTCCTCAACTCCATATTGTCGCACAAAGTCCTTGAAATGGTCCTCGGAACGCCTCTGTGGCATCCTAAGATTAGCCTCGGAGGTCTCCCCATGAAGACCGTCAAGTTCTTTGTTATTGTGGCGCTGCTGGCCCTCGCCGCAGGCACGGCCAACTCCGCCGCGCGCGACATTTATCCCGATCCCGGGCAGGCCCGGGCCGATGTGGCCGCAGCGCTCAAGACCGCGGCTCGAACGCACCGCCGCGTTCTGCTCGTTTTCGGCGGCAACTGGTGCGGCGACTGCCAGGTGCTGGACCTTTACCTCCACGACGCGCGGAACAAGCCGATTCTCGATGCGAATTTTGTGCTTGTAGACATCAACATCGGTTATATGGACACCAATCTCGACATAGGTGAGCAGTACGGCGTACCCGTCAAGAAGGGTGTTCCCGCATTGGCCATCCTGAGCGAGCGCGGCACGTTGCTCTACAGCCAGAAGGAACACCAGTTCAGCGCCATGCGCACCATGCAGTCCTCGGCTGTCACGGAATTCCTGGTGAAATGGCGCCCCGCCCGCAACGGCTGCTCGGTGATGGTGGTGAACTGCTGATAGGCAGCAAAGTAATTGACGGGTTGGCTACGACACCGCCGTAAACGTAAGAGTTCACCGTGCCGATGCTCAACACTGCGCGAAATCACCGAACAGCCTCACGAGATCGGGGTCGGTTTCAGAGAGGTCACCGAAGCGGGGTTCCCGGTGACTCGTTTCAACGAATGTTCCGTGAGACTTGTCATATGCATAAACGAATACGGCCATTCGGCTGGGCCCATTCACATGAACGTCATTTGCCTGGTACCGCTCGCTGTAAACGGTCAACTTCCAATCACCTCTTGAATCTTTCGCCAGCAAGTCTCCGCCCCGGCTCCAGTGATCGTGCAACTCCGGCGTTAACGCGGTGACACGTCCCTGCACTTCACCGAATAACGCAATGCGATATCGACAATCGCTTCCCCCGGGACTGATCGCCAGCGCGACAACGAGGGGATCGGGCAGCCCCGAACGGTGAAGGACAATGAATCTGAGCTTGTAGGCTACCCAGCCCGGATCGGATCTATCGATAGGACTCGCCCATTCGGGTCCGCTTCCAACACCCGAATCAAACACAACCTGCGCACTGCTGGGTGAGCGAAAAAGCAGGTGCGGAAGCTCGCCTTGCTTAGCGACGGCAGCGACCATAACATCGCCGCTGCTCGGGAAATGCACGCTATCGGATGTAAGAACTTTGGGTGATTCGAGCGAAGGTTGTGTTAGCGCAAGCAACAGTGTCGCTGCGAGCCAGCTTCCAGGGTGCATACGCACAGTATGGCACCACTTTTCCATTAGGTCATGGATCACCGGCTAACCGGAAGTTAACATCTTGGCAAGGCCCCGCATTGATCCCGACGCGTTTACGGCGTGAGTGAACTCGCGCCTTGATACAAGGTGTGAGCGATGAGACTTGCGGCGAACTACGGTCGCCGCCAGACCCAGCCGCCATACTGAGTTGCATTCCCTTCACACGCGACCGGTATGCTTTTCCTGACGCTCGATGCGCGTCGCGCGGCGCACGTGCAGCCGCGAAGGAGACTCCATGCACCCGGCGAACCCTGGCTCCGGCCGCACCATCACCACGCTCTCCAGCCGCGAAGTGTATCGCAACCACTGGATGCGCGTGCGCGAGGACGAGGTCCTGCGCGCCAACGGCGAAAAGGGCATTTACGGCG
Source organism: uncultured Acidobacteriota bacterium (assembly GCA_963786565.1). GTDB lineage: Bacteria > Acidobacteriota > Terriglobia > Terriglobales > Acidobacteriaceae > Telmatobacter. Next base: position 158,827 of record CAWAZR010000006.1, read on the forward strand.
TGGTGGAGAAGCACGATGCGGCGATCATATTGGCTATAGAAGAGGGGCTGCCCATCGAATTTGATGGCCGAGGGGGCGAGCGCATCTGGCTGGTGGAGCAGTTCCGCTACACCATCGGGGAGCGCGCGCTGGAGCTGCCCCAGGGCGGATGGGAGATGGAAATCGAGAATCCCGAAGAGCTGGCGCGCGGCGAACTCCGCGAAGAAATCGGCGTGGACGCCGCCCACATGACGCGCCTGGGAACGCTTTGGATTGCCTACGGCTTCCTGCGGCAGCGCCAACATGTGTATCTGGCCACCGGCCTCACGCCGGCAAAGGCAGATCCCGACGCGGAAGAGCAGGATCTGACCGCCCGCGCCGTTCCCCTGGCCGAATTCGAGCGCATGATGCTCAACGGCACCATCCGCGACAATTCCACGCTCTCGGCCTGGGGACTGTATCAGCTTTGGAAGGCCCGGCAGCAATAAGGGAAACCAGCTGATTCGGTTCGGTCTCCCGCGTGATTCACATCACACCCCATCGCGGACAATTCCTGAATAATCAGTGCTGAACGAGTAGGCCGCGTGCGCGCATCGGGAGGTTTTGCCCCAGGAGCACGAGCGTGTTGGGTCTGTGCGCAAGTCCAGCGCTAAAGGAAGCGTCGAGCTGTGTTCAGGATTGTGGAAGCCCGCAGCGCCGGTCTCAACATCCGGCAATTTACCATCGCGGCGCCGCGCATCGCGCGCAAGCAGCGGCCGGGGCAGTTCGTCATTCTGCGCGTCAAGGAAAACGGCGAGCGCATCCCGCTCACTATCAAGAGCGCCGATCCCGCGGCCGGAACGGTCACCATTGTGGTGCAGACCGTGGGCAAAACCACTTCGCTGCTCAACAGTCTCGAAACGGGCGACGCGATTCTTGACGTAGTCGGTCCTCTCGGCCAGCCCTCCGAAATCAAAAAGTACGGCACCGTCGCGATTGTCGCCGGCAGTGTAGGCACCGCCATGGCGCTGCCCACCGCACAGGCGCTCAAGGACGCCGACAATCACGTGATCTTTATTGAGGGCGCACGCAGCCGGGAGATGGTGATCTTTGAGGACGAAGTGCGCGCCGCGAGCCATGAGGCCTACATCCTCACCGACGACGGCAGTTATGGCGAACATGGACTTGTGACAAAGAAGCTCGACGAGATCCTGGCCGCCGGGCGCAAGCTGGACTTTGTGCTCGCCGTGGGCCCCGTGCCCATGATGCGCGCCGTGGCGCAAGTCACCGCGCCACTCGGCATCAAGACTATGGTCAGTCTGAACTCCATCATGGTCGACGGCACAGGCATGTGCGGCGGCTGTCGCGTGCTGTTGGGCAACCAGAGCAAATTCGCCTGCGTCGATGGGCCGGAGTTCGACGCTTCGCTGGTGAACTTCGACGTGCTCATGCAACGCAACGCCATGTATCGCGGCCAGGAGTGCCAGTCGCTCAAGACCTTCGACCAGCACCGGGAGCATGAGCTCGCCGAACACCGCGCCGCGGTGGCCACTCGGGAGAAGGAGACCGCGCAACTCCGGGCGAAACTCGAAAGACAGGGACTCGAAGCGCAGGGAGAGGCCCATCATGTCTGACGCCAATTTGCTTCCTGCCAAGGAACGGATCAAGATCCCGCGCGTGCACATGCCGGAGCTCGATGCCGAGGTACGCGCGCACAACTTTGCAGAGGTGAACATGGGGCTGGCCGCTTCCGCCGCGGTCACTGAAGCCACGCGCTGCATCGCCTGCGCCCGGCCCGGCTGCCAGATCGATTGCCCTGTCGGCGTCAAGATTAAAGAGATTGTGGCCCTCATCTGCGCGGGCAATTTTCTGGCCGCGGCCGCGAAGATGCGCGAGGACAACGCCCTGCCCGCCGTCACCGGCCGCGTGTGCCCGCAGGAGAGCCAGTGCGAAGGCGGCTGCGTGCTGGGCAAGAAGGGCGAGCCCGTCGCTATCGGCAACCTGGAGCGGTTCATCGCCGATTTCGAGCTCCAGAGCGGGCAATTGGGTTTGCCCGCCATTGCGCCCTCTACCGGAAAGAGCGTGGCCATCGTGGGCAGCGGTCCGGCGGGGCTTTCGGCCGCGGGTGACCTCGTCCAGAAGGGTCATCGCGTGCGCGTCTTTGAAGCGCTGCACGAGCTGGGCGGCGTACTCATTTACGGCATTCCCGAGTTCCGGCTACCCAAAGCCATCGTCAAGCAGGAAGTGGACAACCTGCGCCGCATGGGCGTCGAGTTCGAAACCAATGTGGTGGTGGGCAAGAGCGTCACCCTTGACGAGTTGATGCGCGTTGAAGGATTCGATGCGATTTTTGTGGCCACAGGCGCGGGGCTGCCGGTTTTCCTTGGCGTGGAAGGCGAGCACCTGAATGGCGTTTATTCTGCGAATGAGTTCCTCACCCGCACCAACCTGATGCGCGCCTATAAGTTTCCCGAAGTCGATCAGCCCATTTACGACTGCCGCAATCGCGACGTAATCGTGGTGGGCGGCGGCAACACCGCCATGGACGCAGTGCGCACCGCGCGCCGCCTGGGCGCAAAAACGGCCACGCTGGTTTACCGGCGTTCCGAAGCCGAGATGCCCGCTCGCGCCGAGGAAGTGAAGCACGCGCGCGAAGAGGGCATCGAGTTCCGCATGTTGACCAATCCGGTTGAATTTCTGGGCGACGCAAACGGCTGGCTCACGGGCGCGCGTTGTGTGCGCATGGAGTTGGGCGAGCCCGACGCAAGCGGCCGCCGCCGACCCGTGCCGGTCGCAGGCTCCGAATCGATTCTTCCCGCCAACGTCGCCATCATCGGCGTCGGCACCACGGCCAATCCCCTCATTCAGAGCACCACTCCCGACCTCGCCACCACGAAGTGGAACTACATCGTGGCCGATCCCAACACCCTGCGCACCTCCAAGCGCGGCGTCTTTGCCGGCGGCGACATTGTCACCGGCGGTGCGACAGTGATTCTCGCCATGGGCGCCGGCCGCAAGGCGGCAAAGGCGATGGACGAGTATCTGCGGACGGGATGTTGGGACGAGGGACATAGGCACGTAGGGACGTAGGGACGTAGGGACGTAGGGACTAGAGAGACAACGAAGGACAGGTCATGGGAAAATCGTTCAAAGACCTCACGGTGTGGCAGCGCGCAATCGATCTCACCGAGGCGATATACGAGCTGACTTCAGATTTTCCGGATTCTGAGAGATTTGGCCTCACAAACCAGTTGCGCAGGGCCTCAGTCTCCATCGCTAGCAACATCGCGGAAGGTTATGGCCGCTCAACCAGAGGTGAATATCGCCTTTTTCTTGGGCACGCACGGGGCTCAAGCGCGGAGGTGGAAACGCAGCTCATCATCGCTGCGAAGCTCGGCTTCGGCGCAAAGCTGAAGATCGAAAAGGCTGAGATTATGTGCAGCGAGGTTGGACGCATGCTGAACGCAATGATGAAAACTTTAAATGAACGGAGCTAGCTGGCGCTCGGGCGCCTATGCTCCTATTTCCCTAAGTCCCTACGTCCCTGTTTCTAAAAAGTGGGCGGCAAAGCTCTCGCCCTGCCGCCGCCCTGTCCCTGGGTTGTCTTGAAGGTATTGCAATACTGCTAAACCTTTTTCCAAATGGCAGTTCGTTCAACGCCGGTCACTGACCACTGACAACTGATCACTAACCACTGTCGTTACTGCAAGAGCTTGGTCACTTCCTGCTGCACCTGGTTAGCTTGCGCTAATGCAGCGATGCCGGTCTGGCTCAGAATCTCGTACTTCGACATGTTCGAAGTCGCCGAAGCGTAGTCGGTGGCCTGCACGGCATTTTGCGCCGACACCACGTTCTCCTGCTGCGTGCTCATCACCTGGCTGATGGAGTTCAGCGTGTTGATCTGTGCGCCAATGTAGCCGTCCTGGGCCGCCACATCGCTGATCGCCACGTTGAGCATGTTCAGCGCCTTCTCCGCATCCGTCTGATTGGTCAAGTCGGTTGTGTTCAGCGCCTCTCCTGCTCCGTCCGTGTAGCTCATCGTGGCCACGCCGCCAGACCCGCCGGAGTTACCGGAGAATACCGCGGGAGCCCCCTGGTCGATGTCGGCGACATCGTCCACCGCATCATCGATTACCCCGACCGTATAGTACCCCGGTGTGGGGACAAAGGCGGTGGTGGCGTTGGCCGTCGTGCTGGAGACTCCCGCGCCGGTGATCGAGACCGAAGAGTCGGACGACGTGAAGGTCAAGCTGCCCAGGTTTGCTCCCTCTGAAGCCGTGATGCCGTAGCCGCCATTGTTGATCGCAAGCTCCAACGAGGCGATCGTGTACGCGTTCCCGCCGTTTCCGGTGGCGAGGTTGATTGTGCTGGTGCTGCCGTCGGAACCTTTGATCGTGAGCGTGCCGGCAAGCGCATCGGTAACGGCGGTGACAGCGCCGGTGTCGGACAAAGTGCCCACCAGGCCCGGAGTCGTGCCATTGCCCACTCCGGCTCCGGCTCCAGTGATCTCGATGCCCGTATCGACACCCGCGGCAGAGTCTCCCGCTGCCTTTCCCGTGGTGAAACTGGCGGTCAAGCCGAGGCCCGAGTTGTTGATGGCGTTGATCAGTCCCTGCGCCGTGTCATTTGTCGAGACCTGGCCAGCACCAACACTGATCGTTATAGGTGTAACCGCGGTGCCGTTCACCCCTTGCGTCAGGTAGTTCACGTCGAGTGTGGACGTCGCGCTGGCAAGGGCGTCGTTGGCCGTCGCGAGAGCGCCGCCGGCCGACAGATCGATGAACACGTTGTTCGAGCCGTTGCTGTAAGCCATTGCGCCGCCGGTATCGCCTACACTCGATTCCGAGAGCGCTCGGATATTCAGATCGTCGATCGAGGATCCCTCTGTTGACGAGTCTCCCGTATAGATCGCGATGGTATTCCCGTCGAACACCTGCTCCTGGTTGTACGTGGTTGTCTGCCCAATGTTATTCACCTCGGCCAGGATCGACTGATACTCCTGATTGGCCGCGCCTTCCTGCACTGAGTTGAGCGTTCCGTTCGAAGCTTCAGTCGCCAGCGTGATGGCGCGGTTCAACAGGCTTGTCACCTGCGACAGCGCGCCGTCGGCCACCTGAAGCAAGCCCACGCCTTCGGTGGCGTTGGTCTCCGACTGCGTAAGGGCCGCCGAATTCGCCCCCAGCCCATTCACCAGCGAAAGGCCGGCCGCGTCGTCCGCTCCGGAATTGATGCGCGACCCCGACGACAACTGCTGTAACACCGTCTGCAGGCTGGCATTCGTGTTGTTGAGATTGTTCTCAGCGTAGATCGCCGACAGATTGTTCAAAACACCGAGGGCCATGGAATCAACTCCTTCTCGGATGCCGTGCTGCCTGCCCATCGTGCGGCGCTTTCATTGAAAGGTTCCAGCGTCCGCGTCTTCCGGATGGGCCTGTTCGCATCCACCCGTTTCATCGGTCCCGGCCAAAATAACTTTAGTCATTTTTTCTAAGCGTCCCTCCGGCCACTTTTGCAGCGGGCCGATTCAGGTTGTCGCGCTGGCGTGCAAACCGTGTTGCGATGCGCTGCAATCGCTGTCGCGAAGCGGTGCAGTCCTCTGTCGCGGTTTGGGGCACGCTCACTGCGGCTTAACGCACGGAATCGCCCGTAGTGATTGCCGAATTCTGCTCCGCTAGGCGAAGCAAACGCCACAAACAGCAAGCCCCCCGGCGTGCCGGAGGGCTTGATGAATTGATGCGAAAGAAAACCTACCGCTCCGGCTTGTATCCCGAAACGCCGTAGTAGGTCATGAAGAGATAGCAGGCGATGACCAGCAGGAATGCGTGCTGGTAGCCCGCCTTGTCGGCGACCAGCCCGAAGAGAGGCGGAACTACTGCTCCACCAAAATTGCCGATCGTGATCACGCCCGAGCCCTTGCTGGTCAACGGTCCCAGTTCGGCGATGCCGAGTGCGAAGATCGTCGGATACATGATGGAGTTGGCGAAACCGCAAAGAATCAAGCTCCAGATCGCGATGTGGCCCGTCGAGAACATCCCGACGATCATAAGGGCAACGCCCAAAACGCCGAGGAAGGCCAGCAGCTTATGAGCCTTGATAGTCTTCATCAGCACGGTTCCCGCGAAGCGCCCGATCATCATCGCCAGTGGATAGCAGAAGGCCAGCACCGCGACAACTTCCTTTTCCCCGATCCCCTGCGGATAAAGACCGCTGACCGCATGGGCGAAGGGCTGCGCCCAACGCAGGTAATCGTCGATCGCGCTCCCCTGCGTCTCAAAGAACTTGATGGCGTTGGCGGCCAGCGCGATCTCGAGGCCGACATAGAGGAAGATACCGATCATGGCCAGCACGGTGTGCCGGTAAGTCCAGATGCTGCGTCCGGCCAGCGCGCCGCCATCCTTCGACGGCCGGAAATCGCGCGTCCCGGTGATGGCCGGCAGATGCATGCCCATGATGATGAAGCCCAGCGCGAGCAGAGCACACGCGATGGCGATATAAGGCGCCTGCACCGTGTGCGCGATGGCTGCCTGGGTTTTTACCTTTGCAGGATCGGTCAGGATGAACACGCCCACCACGATCGGGGCCATGGCCGTGCCCAGCGAATTGAATGCCTGCGCCAGCGTGAGCCGCGCCGGAGCACTGCTCTCTGGGCCAAGGATCGAAACGTAGGGATTCGCCGAGGTCTGTAGTCCGCAAACGCCCGTGGCCAGCACGAAGCTGGCGGTGAGGAAGAAGGGGAAACTGATCATCGCGGCTGCGGGCACGAAGAGCAGAGCGCCCAGCACCATCACAAACAGCGAGATGACCATGGTCCGCTTGTAGCCCACCATCTCAATCACCTTGGAGGCGGGGACCGAGAAGATCAGGTAGGCAAAAAACCACGACGAAGTCACCAGATTCGACCAGGCGTGACTGAGATGGAAGATGTCTTCGAGTTTCGGCGAGAGATTGCTGTTCAGATTGGTCAGAAATCCAAAGATCAAAAACAGGCCGGTGACGATGATGAACGGGACGGTGTAATTGGGCGTGCTGGGTGCAGCCGCGGGCGTGGAACGCGATGCCATAGAAGTACTTCCTCCGCTGAATGGTAAAAAGACAGGTTGAAAGGTGCCGCAACCACTCTACGCACCGCGGCCGGGTGCCGTCCACCACTGCGTGGGGGCATTGCATGCAGCAGCCTTTTGGACGGGAGTTCTCGGCGAGCCCGGCCTGACGCCTGACCCCTGAACCCTGCTCGATTTACACTGGAAGAGCATGATTCCGACCCTGACCTGGACCCCCGAAGGCGTCCGCTTCCTCGATCAGACCAAGCTCCCTCTCGAAGAGAGCTACGTGCTTGCTACAACCTACGAACAGGTGGCAGATGTGATTGTCACCATGGTGGTGCGTGGCGCGCCGGCCATCGGCGTCTCCGCGGCTTATGGTGTCGCTCTCGGTGCGAAGCAAACCAATGCTAAAACTGCGCAGCAGTTCGCTCCTGAGTTCGATCGTATCTGCGCGCGCCTGGCCTCAACCCGCCCCACGGCCGTCAATCTTTTCTGGGCCATCGACCACATGAAGGCGATCTTTTCCAAGCTCTTGGCCTCGGGGGCGCCGCTCTCCGAAATCCAGGAAAAACTATTGGCCGAAGCGCATCAAATGTACGAGCAAGACATCACCGCCTGCAAGGAGATGGGCGCATTTGGCGCGGACCTGATGCCCGAAGACGGTGGCGTTCTAACGCACTGCAACGCCGGCGCGCTGGCCACATGCGGTTACGGTACTGCGCTGGGCGTGATCCGCGCGGCGGTCGAGCGCGGCAAGAAAATCATGGTCTACGCCGACGAGACGCGGCCTTTCTTGCAGGGCGCGCGGCTCACCGCGTGGGAGCTGATGGCCGACCACATTCCCACCACGGTCATCTGCGACAACATGGCTGCCAGCCTCATGCGCCAGGGACGCATCCAGGCTGTCGTGGTGGGCGCGGATCGCATCGCCGCCAATGGCGACGCCGCCAACAAAATCGGCACCTACAATGTCGCCATCCTTGCGCGCGAGCATGGAATTCCGTTCTACGTGGCCGCACCCTGGTCCACCATCGATCTCGCTACACCGACCGGCGACTTGATCCCCATCGAGGAGCGTCCGGCTAAGGAAGTCACGCATCATGCCGGAAAGCAGTTGACGCCCAACGGCGTCGGCATCTGCAACCCAGCCTTCGACGTGACCCCGGCCAAGTACATCTCGGCCATCATCACCGAGCGCGGTGTCCTGCGGTCGCCTTATTCGGAATCGCTCAAAGAGATGGAGCTTGTGAGCTAAAGCCGGTCTGCGGTTCAATTATGACCGTTTGACCCAACGCGATAGTCGCGTTTTGACAAATAATGCTAGATTAGCTAAGCTAAATTAGCAGTGTGAGATTATGCCTACCGCAACCATCTTCGAAGCCAAAACCAATCTCTCCAAACTGGTGCAGCGTGCTCTAAACGGGGAAGATGTACGAATCACCTCCGGACGCGAGCGCAAACCTGTGGTGCGTCTGGTGCCTGTCGATTCCGTTCCGGCCAGCCAGCGCCTTGGATTTCTCGAGGGATTGGGCGATGTCGGGCCCGAGTTCTTCGAGCCATTACCGGAAGACGAGCTTCGCCTTTGGAACGGCGAGGGTGAATGAGAGTCCTGCTCGATACGCACGCGCTTTTGTGGGCAGCGTTTCGAAAGGACCTTCTCTCAGCGCGTGCGCAGAAACTGATCGAAGCTCCCACAAATGAAATTCTGGTTTCCGCGGCATCGGCCTGGGAAATTGCCACCAAGTACCGGCTTGGCAAGCTTCCCCTCGCGCAGATCCTCGTCGACGATTTTGTTCCAAAGGTGACTGCGGCGGGGTACGTCCTGCTCTCGATCTCGGTCGAACATGCGCTGCGCGCGGGCCGCCTTCCCGCTGACCACAAAGATCCATTTGACCGCATGCTCGCTGCGCAAGCCATCGACGAAGATCTGCCGCTAGTCAGCAACGATGAGCGGCTCGATGTCTTCGGTGTGCGCCGCGAGTGGTGACATCTGCAACCTGGCCTTCGACGTAACCGCGGCCAAGTACATCTCGGCCATCATCACCGAACGCGGCGTGCTGCCCTCGCCCTATGTGGAGTCGCTGCGGGGGATGGAACTGGCAGCGAAGTAACGTCAGCGAGTATGCAAGGAACTGACGCGGCATTCACCGCCTGGCGCCAACTGGCAAAAGGGTTGGGCCGGAATGTTGCGTGCAACGGCAAAAGCAATCACCACCACTGCAAACGCGACGATCCACCCCGAGCGTATGCGGGTGAACACAGCACTGTCGCGCGAAATCCACTGACGAACCAAGCCGTAAATCACGATCGGCAACATGATCATGGCGAGTGGATTTTGCCGGAACGCGAGGAATAGATTCCCGTGCAGAAGCCAATAGAGCATGCGCGTGCTTCCGCAGCCTGGGCAATAAAACCCAGTGAGTGCATAGAGCGGGCAGGGCGGCCACCAAGAATCCACTCCGGGTTTATGCACGCAAACCAGCAGTGCCAGCAGCGCAAGCGCCGCGGTTGACACCAGGGTGATGCCGCGATCCGATGAGAATCGCATGGCCGCGTCAGTGCCCGGTAAAGCTGTTGATGTTGGCAATGATCCAGCCCACTGTGACCACGAGCCCAACGCCGACTCCCCACATAAGGATTTGGCGCGCGCTGTTCGAGGCTGCAAGTGCTCCGGGATAGTCATTTGCCGCGAGACGCTTGTTGACCTCATTGGCCTTGACTATCCCGACAATGCCCAGGGGTATGCAGCAGAACAGCGTGACAAGTATGGCCTGGGTCATGTAATTGGGCACCGTAGCAGCAACCAGGGGCCCCCCGGGAACTTGCGGCGGAGGAGGATAATACGGTTGCGCTCCCGGCGGCGGCTGTTGAGGCATTTGGGGTGGGCTTTGGACCGGCTCACCCAATCCCGTGCCGCATTGGGAACAATGGCGGGAATCCTGGTCGTTATTGGCGCCACATTGTGGGCAAAACATCGTGTATTCCTCCGATGAGAAACGAATGGCTGTCGATCCCGGGGGAAATTCAGATTTCCAGTCTACACACAAAAGCTGCAACCGTCTCCTGGCGGCGTCGGATGTGTGTACACATGGGCGCCCTTCATTACGAAGGGGCATCCGCTTCTGAAGATTGTTCCTTATTCCAGAAGACTCTGCTATTCGGTCTGTTTGGCCTGGTTCGCACCTACGCGGGCGTGCGCACTTCGCTCGATGTCCCGCCCGCCGCGGGAACGTAGCACCGCGACGTGTAGTCCATCACCATGCGGTCGGCGTTGAAGCGCCATCCCAGCGTGCGAATGGTCCGCTTCATGCGCTTGATCCAGCCTCGCGGCAGGCCGTCGCGATCGCGGCTGTAATAGAGCGGGATCACTTCGTCGAGAAGCACGCGATAAAGCGCTTCGCCGTCGCGCTTGTCATGCACATCCATATTGGAGTGGGTTCTGCCCATGCCGATCGCGAAGCCGTTGAGCCCGTCGTAGGCCTCGGCCCACCATCCGTCCAAAATGGACAGATTCAGGCCGCCATTCAGCACCACTTTCATGCCGCTAGTGCCTGAAGCTTCCAGCGGACGCCGCGGATTGTTCAGCCACACGTCCACACCCTGCACCAAATACCGGGCCACGTTGATGTCGTAGTCCTCAATGAACACGAACTTGTCGGCAAAGTCGGAGTTGCGCATCATCTGCGCAATCTGCTGGAGCACTCGTTTGCCGGGCTCGTCGTGGGGATGCGCCTTGCCGGCAAAAACAAACTGCACCGGCCGCTTGGCATCGTTCACCATCTCGGCCAGCTGTTCCATGTCGGCCAGCAAGAGGTTGGCGCGCTTGTAGGTGGCGAAGCGGCGCGCGAAGCCGATGGTCAGCGCGTCGGGCGAGAGCACTTTGTCGAGTTGCTTCAGGGTCTTCTCGGGCTCTTTGCGGCGCTCGGCCTGTTCGCGGGCGCGCCGGCGCGCGAAGTTGAAGAGCTGCCCCTTCAGGCTGAGATGCGTCTCCCACAACTCGCCGTCGTCCACGGTCTCAATCGCTTCCCAGGTGTGCGCTTTACCGCTTTCGCGCTGCCAGCCCACGCCCAGATGGCGATCGTACAGGCGGCGCATCTGCGGCGCCAGCCACGACGGCACGTGCACACCATTGGTTACGTGGCCAATGGGCACAGCGTCCTCCGGGCCGTCCGGATACAGGCCTCGCCACATGGCGCGCGAAACTTCGCCGTGCAGCGAGCTCACCGCGTTCACGCGCCGCGCCAGCTTCAGGCCCAGCACCGTCATGCAGAAAGGCTCGCCGTAATCCGTGGGATGCTCGCGGCCAAACCCCATCAGGTTTTCGTGCGAAATGCCGAGTTGTTCGCGCAGCGGTCCCAGGTGTTCCTCGATCAGGTCGGGACTGAAGCGGTCGTGGCCCGCAGGCACCGGCGTGTGCGTGGTAAAGATCACCTCGCGCGGAATCTGTCGCGCCGCCGCGTAGAAATCCAGACCCTCTTCTTCCATGCGCGTGCGAATCGCCTCGAAAACCGCAAAGCCGCTGTGGCCTTCGTTCAAGTGCAGAACGCCCGGCGTAATGCCCATGGCCTTGAGCGCGCGAAATCCGCCTACACCCAGCAGCAGCTCCTGCCGGATGCGCGTGCGCGCGTCGCCGCCGTAAAGCCGCGAAGTGGTTTCCAGATCCTCCGGCGCGTTGCCCTCCACATTCGAGTCCAGCAGCAGAAGGTCGCAGCGACCCACGCGCACGCGCCAAACTTTGGCGCGAATCGAGCTGCCGCGCGTAGCGATTTCAATCACCACCGGCTCGCCGTTGGCGCCGATGGCCGGCTGCATGGGCAGTTGATTCACATCGTTTGCGAGATAGTCCTCGTTCTGCCAGCCTTTTTCGTCCAGGTGCTGCCTGAAGTAGCCCTGCCCGTAGAAGAGGCCGACGCCGACCAGAGGAATATCGAGGTCCGATGCGCTCTTGATGTGGTCGCCGGCCAGGATACCCAGACCGCCGGAATAAATCGGCAGCGATTCGTGCAGCCCGAACTCGGCGGAGAAGTAGCCCACGGGCCGCGGCCGCAGCACGCCCGCATGGCCTGCGCCCCAGGTGCGGTCGTCGTTCAGATATTCCTGCTGGCGCCGGTACGCGTAGTTGATGCGGCTGTGCAACGCCAGTTCCGCGGCTCTGCGCTCAATCTCGCCGAGCGGCGTCTCGTTCAGCAGCGCAATCGGATTCTGATTCAGTTCGCGCCAGCGCACCGGATTCAGGTCGCGAAACAGGCTCACGCACTCGTGGTCCCAGCTCCACCAAACATTGCGCGCCAGCTCCCACAGTTTTTCCTGTGCCGGAGCGATGAAGCGATCGAGCGTTCGCGCCTCGCTCACCACCGGCGCCACCTGGTTCGCCGCTTCGGCCAGCATGCGAATTTCGGGCTCGCGAAACACGCGCGGGTCTTTGGTTTGGACGACCAGCACGCCTTGCAGCACGCCGCGGTCGATAAGCGGCACGCCGAGAAAGGAGTGGTACTCGTCTTCGCCCGAATCCTTGAAGTACTTGTAGCGGGGATGTTCGCGCGCATCGGCCACAGCCACCGGGAGCAGCCGCTCGGCAACCAGGCCGGAGAGGCCTTCATGCAGCGGCATGCGCAAGGCGCCGATACTCTTGGGATGCAGGCCCAGCGTGGCGGCAAGCACCAGGTTCGACCGGTCCGGTTCCAGAAGGTACGCCGAACAGACATCAGTCTTGAAACGCTTGGCGATCAAGGCCACCACATTCATCAACGTTTCCGCAGGCTTGCCCTCCTGCTCCGCCAGGTTCGAAATCTCATCGAGCGTCAGGACAAGGTTGGCGTCAGCGGATTCGCGGGTCGGGTTCATCGATTGATTCTCGCCTTTCGCTCATGATTTTGAGATAAGGATTCAGCCCCGCGCTGGCCACCCCGCTCAAAAAATGGAAAAGCGCATCGGGCAAATCACGCGAAGAAAAAAATCAAACAGTTGATGGTTGGGACGTGTGGGAAGCCCCGGCCCTTTCAGGTGCGGGATTGATTCGACAATACCATAAGCGACGGGCGGCGCCGCAGGGCGGGCGGTAGTGCAGTTTCTGGTTTCGCGACGAATGCCGCGGAATCAACTAATAGCCATGAAAGCGTTCGAAACGCCGAATTCGCAGGACTGATTCAATTTGGGGTAACTTCCGGGTTGGCGACAATACAACCACCGCCCATAAATGATGACATGTCAGTTTGAGTCTTTCGGCTATGTGCATACCCGAAGATTTAGTCACCCGACTCTATCCAGCATATTTGCTCGTGGCCAACCACAGCCAGAAGCAAACTGCGGACAGTGGCAGGAGGAGCCACCATCGCGAACCGCGAATTGCCGCATAAAACGAGATCAAAAACCCACGCCATAGCAGGGAGAAAGCAAACATCTCCAGGCGCCTGATGGGGGAGTCCCCCCAAATCCCCATCGCGCACAAGAGGAGAGCGCCTAGCAGGTAGATTGAGAGAGCGGTTACGCTGACTTTGTCGCCGTGTTTTACGTTGTGTTGGATGAAGTATATCGTGACCGCTTCTGCATGGCTCACGGTTCGGAAATTCGCGAGCGCGTCCGAACAACGCGCAGAAGCGCCTGATCGGGCTCCCAGAACTGAGTTCCGGCCGGATCACCGCCAACCCGGAAGCTACCGCCGTTTTTGAACGATTTCTCATAACGCCAGGGTCCGAGTATGAGTCCTGGCCTGGCCTTTAGCCGATTACGTTCTCAAGCTGCCGCGAACGCCATTCCCAGAACGGTGATATCGGTCTGCGAAAAAGCCAAGGGGGAAAGGAGAAGCACAACCAGAAGCAGCAGCCATGCCTTGTTCATGCCAGAGAGGTTACCATTCCGCGGCGCGAAGGAAATAGAGGAATTTCGCGCTCACTGGCGAAGCCAACTGGTTCATCGCGCGAGGGGCGCAAGCAGGCGGCGCCGCGGCGTCAGTACGCCATTGCCGGTCCAGGCGACCCGTCGGACCAGTCGCCAACCCAGAACATGAAGACAGTCACCCGCTCTTGAGGGTCATTCGAGAAGATAACGGGCGAATCATCCTTGTTGGCTCCCCAGCTCTTTGCCACGTCGCCCGAGGCAAAAACCATCACGTGCGGGTGCCAGTTCGTAACGCTGTCGTTCAGGTACTGCTGCTTCGACATCATGTAGCACATGGCTCCCGGCTCCAGTGCGGGCAGTTCTTTCGTATCCAGCGCCGAAGTGGTTGCCGCGAGGATTTCCGTTCTTGATTTTCCTTCGAGCACCAGCTTTGTCTTCATCAGGAAGATGGGCAGAAAAGATCTTGCCGCCGCCGCATTAAAACAAATCGGGGCGCGCATTTTGGGATTCCAGAATTCTGCATCGTCGGTGGCCTGCGCCCATGACCGCTCCACAATGCAGACAAAGCCATTGGTGCCTTTCACTGCGGTCGTGAATCCTGTCTTCCCAAGGACCATCACCTCAGCTTCGGCCGCGATCGATTTCGGAGCGGCACTGCGGGCCAGCGCGATTTCCGCATCCTGGTCGGCGATCAAGTATGCGTCCAGGGGAGCCATGGCCGGATACGCAGCCTTCTCTGCCTGCGCCTGTGCCTGGCGTGTCGCACCGGGCAGGCAAAGCTGAACGAGAAAGACGATTGCAATCAGCCAAAAGCCATTTTTCCGCATGGGAACCTCCAATAGGCGCATCTTACCTTGATTTTCAATCGACGGAGACGAGCATTTGCACTCTTCGCGAATCATTTGCGCTTCGGCGGTTGATTCGCAAGGCCACACGCCGCAGGCTCCAGAATGATCTCGGGCCTGGTTTGTCAGTAATCAGGAGGCTGCGGCATGCCCGCAGGCCGAGGTTGAAAATCATTCCATGGCGACCGGCCCGCCGCCATGCTAGAGTGAGATTCCACGGGGGTCATATGGCTGCAGACTTAGGCCTTGCCGCGGGCGGCGAGACAATTGAGCTACAGCAACAGGTGGCGCGCTTGCAGGCGCTGCTTGAGGCCTCGCGCCAGGTGCACTCCACCATTCGCGAGGAAGAGGTGCTGGAGTCTGTGCTCCGCATCGTAGTGCGCGAACTGGAGATGGCGGGAGCCGCATTTACCGGCACCGGACTGGCCTACGGTGACGTCTCATCTGACAGCGATACGTCTCTCATTTATCCGCTGGCCGATCGCGGTGGCAACACAATGGCGGAATTGCTGGTCGTGTCACCCGACGGGCGCGAACTGACGCTCTACGAAGCTGACTTCCTCGAAGGTTTGGCGTTGCAGGCCGCGGTCGCGCTCGAGAATGCGCGCAACCACAAGCGCAATGTTGAATTCGCGCGCATGCACCAGGATCTGGAAGCGGCGCGCCGCATTCAGCGCTCGCTGCTGCCGCAGGCGCTGCCCGACATTCCCGCATATTCGCTGGCCTTCCGCTCCGACGCCTGCTACGAAGTGGGAGGCGATTACATGGACATCGTTGAGCAGCCCGACGGCAGTTTGTTGATGGCTGTAGCCGACGTGGCCGGGAAAGGCTTGGCCTCTGCCATCATGTCGATGAGCTTCCGCGCCGCATTTCGCGGCATGGCGGTAACGGGAATGCCGCTCGACGAACTGGCCACGCGCATGAACCAGCACCACTGGGCCGAGGGCGAAGAGGCGCGGCGGCGCTATGTGACGGCCATCTTCCTGCGCCTGCATCCCGAGGCGGGCGAGCTTGAAATCGTCAACGCCGGTCATAATCCCGGCTTCCTGATCGGGGACGGTATGGAACCGCGGCAATTTGACGCTGCCGGCACGCCGCTGGGCTTGCTGCCGGGCATGAGTTATACCGGCGAAAGATGCAGTTTTCCGCTCGGAGCCAGGCTGCTGTTCTATACCGATGGCTTGACCGAGGTCTTCAAGGGGGATGAGGAGTTTGGGCCGGAAAGGCTTTTGGATGAATTTTCCAGGTGCCCATCCCGGAAGGCCGATGGTATTCTCGATGCATTGTGGACGGCCATCGAGGCTTTTGCCGAGGGTGGTCCCAAGACGGATGACATGACCGCATTGGCGTTATGCCACGGATCAGATGCGGCGGAGATGCCGGGATGAACGAGCTAAAAGCCACCACGGTGGAAGTGAGGCTGCCTACCCGCATGGGCTACGAAAAGGTGGCCATGAGCACGGCCGCTTCGGTAGCCAAGCTGATGGGCTTCCCCGACGACCGCATCGAGGATCTGAAAACCGCGATCGCCGAGGCCTGCATCAACGCTATCGAGCATGGCAACCGGCTCAACGAGAAGCTCTCGGTGGGCGTGGTGCTGCGCGCCGAACCGGACTCTCTGGAAGTGAAGGTGATCGACGACGGCATCGGGATCGGTAAAAAACCGGCCAAGCCGGATATCGATCGTAAGATGCACGGCGAGGAAGATCCGCGCGGCATGGGCATGTTCCTTATTCAGGCTCTGGTGGACGAGGCCGAGTGGGTGTCCGGCCTGGATGGAAAAAGCAGTTACGTGCGGTTGTTGATTAAGCTGGATAAAGATCCGGAGTAAGACAAGCCCACAAAGCAAACGAAAGCGGAGGAAATCGACAAGTGCAAAGTGAGACCAAATCCCGTGTTGACCAGGTCACCTCTCCTGCCGGCCATCCAGTTGCCGTTCTCCGCTTTGAGGGCGATATCGCCAGCACATCGAAAGATGCGGTTCTGGGCGCTTACCAGTCGCTGCCCAAGGAGAGCACCAAACTCATCCTGCTGGACTTCACGGGCGTCGATTACATCAACTCCAGCGGCATCGCGCTGGTGATTCAGCTCCTCATTGAAGCCGCGAACGCGGGCCAGAAGGTATATTGCTTCGGCCTTTCCACGCACTTCACCAAGGTCTTCACCATGGTGGGCATCACCAAGTACGCGGGATTGTTCGCCACGCAGATTGATGCGCTGGCGGCGCTCTAGATACCTGCCTCATTCAACAAGAAACTGTCATCGAAGCGAACGGGCGAAGCTCGCCCTTATTGCGGTCCCTTGTCGCCTTTTGAGAAGAACGGGATGTGGAAGGGTTCTTCGGCCGTGGACGCCTTCCTCTGTTTACTGTTGGCGTCCTGGCGCAGCACGGTGCGCTGCGAGTTGATGCACAGCCAGCCGCCGCGCACGCGTTCAAACACGTGCGTAAAAATTCCCTTCTCGTCCACCTCTGCCGTATTCACCCTGTGGTGCAGAGTGTAGGTGCCATTGGCCACAGCCACATCGCCGAGCATGCGCACGGTAATCACCTTCTGCGAGAGGGCGATCGTCTTGTCCTGGCCGTTGATCACCTGCACCACTTGCTGATTGCGCGTGGAGACGTCGCCCTGGGCGGATACGTCGACAAACAGCGGTGATAGCACCAGTTCCAGCGCATACTGGTCGCGCCGGTTGACGGCGTCGGACCAGTTGTCTTCGATCTTTTGAAACTGCGTGATCTCAGGGCTGACGGTGGTAGTGACGCCCGGCTCGGGAGCGGCCGCGGGAGCAGCCGGGTCGGATGAAGGGGTCTGGGCGGCGGCAATACCGCACGCGAGCAGAACAGCAAAAATACAAGCAAGATAGCGATTCATACGCGCGATAAACTCCAACCCTGTAAACGAGGGCTCTTCCAAAATCATATCCCTTGGACTTGGGAAAGCAGCAGGATGGGAGCGAAAAAGGGGCAAGCAGCGGGGCCGGCTCCGCCAGCCTCGCTAGCTCCGCTTGTTTCTACGTAAGACCTTGCAGCTTGTCGGGATTATGCAGCGTCAGGATGGAGTCTTCAATGGTGATCCAGCCTTCCTTGCGGAACTGGCCCAGGGTACGGGTGACAGTTTCACGCGTGGTGCAGGTCATCGAGGCCATTTCTTCGTGCGTCAGCAGCAGCGGAAAGCGATATGCGCCGGCTTCCGTGTGCTCGCCGATCTGATGCGAGAGCTCGATGAGCAACCGCGCCAGGCGCGCGGCCACGGTCTCGGCCAGCGCAATGCGGCAGGCGTCCTGCAACGCAAATCGATACTCCTGGCAGATGCACTGCACGGCACGCATCTGGGCTTCCTTGTGGCTGCGCAGGAAGGCCTGGAAGCGCTCGCGTTCGACCGGGCGCAACTGGGCCGGTGTCAGCGACTCCGCGCTGACCTCATACATACCGTGCGAAAGCACCGCGTACAGCCCCAGCATGGAGCCGGGGCCGGCGACGCGCACAATCATGTGCCGGTCTTCCGGGCGGCCTGCGGTCAGCTTGAGATAGCCGCTGCAAATCAAGTACAGGCAGCGGGCATCTTCGCCCTGCGTAAAGAGTGAAGCCTGCGCCGGCAATGAAATGGTGCTGGTTGCAAGTTCCAGGTCGGCCAGGACCGCGCTGCCCAGGGAGCAAAACCATCCGGGGCGTCGATTCGCGCAAGCTGCACAACCTAAAGGAGATGTCCGGCCCACATGTCGGGGCTGAATCGGCTCTTCCAACGTAATCTGCGTGTCCGCCATCGTCTCATTCCGTTCTTATATCGATGCGGCCCGCCCTCCAGCCATTCCCGAGCGCTTCTGATCTCTGCACGAGTCGCAGCTGAGGCCGAGATGCCCTGATCCCGTGGGGATACAAGCATCCAGCCTGAGTTTGCTTCAGCTTGGGGGGCTTTGGATGTGATGGGCCTCACGTCCATCGGGGAGTTGGCAGGGACCTGTGATGGGTCAGATACAACGCCATCCCGACCCCGGCCGTAACTCCCTCTAGCGCAGAGCCTTCTGCGTATGTGATGGCCGTCGCACCGTGTGTGATCAGCATCACCGCCTGTCTATATGAAAACCCCGTAATCTCACGTGCATGTGGTGATGTTCCACACCAGCGAGACCCCGCCAATCTGTACCGGCGGTGCTCAAGCTCACATGGAGAGGACATCACAGCAGCGCGGGATGGCTGCTGAGTTTGGTTTCAGGTAGTGCCAGGAAGTTCTTTTATCAAGGCGGTATTTTGCATGCATACAAATAGGCCTGTAACGCGGATGTTCGGTGCGGTTCCCGAGAGATTTCCGGGACTGCGAGTGTTTTTGATGTTGCTGCTCGGCGCAGGTCTTCTATGCGCCGCGGCGCTGGCTGCTCAGGCGCCAGGAGCCAAAGCCTCTAACGCGCCGTCCACCGGGGCTGCGCACGCTGACTTTGTGGGCTCAGATACCTGCGCCTCTTGTCACGACGAGGTCAGCAAGAGTTTTGCTACCAACCCTCACACCAAGATGGCCCTGATGCACGGCAATGCCACCGGTGTGACCTGCGAGAACTGCCACGGCGCGGGCAGTGAGCACGTGGCCGGCGGCGGCGACGTGACCAAGATCTTCAATCCCGCCAAGGCCTCGGCCAAAGACGTGGACGCGAAGTGCTTGAGCTGCCACTCCAGCGCGCATCCTGACTTCGCGCGCTCGCCGCACGCCAAGGCAAACGTCAGCTGCATCAGTTGCCACAGTATTCACGGCAGCAAGGAAGAGTCGCTGCTCAAGGCTCCGCAGCCCACGCTCTGCTTCCAGTGCCACAACGACGTGAAACCGCAGTTCTCCATGCCCTTCCACCACAAGGTGAACGAGGGTGCGGTGTCGTGCACGGACTGCCATGACGCGCACGGAACTTTTGGGGCGAACAACCTCAAATCGACTGTCGATCAGAACGCGATTTGCACCAAGTGCCATATGGAGAAGCGCGGACCATACGTCTACGAGCATGCCGCGGTAAAGGGTGAGGGTTGCCTTGCCTGCCACACGCCGCACGGCTCGCAAAACGCACGGTTGTTGAACGTGCCGACAGTCAACGTTCTTTGCTCCCAGTGCCACAGCATGGTGGCGACGAACGCGATCCATAACTTCTCGTGGACCCAGTCGGCCGACGTAACGCCGTGTATCGACTGCCACACGATGATTCATGGCTCGAATCTCGATCCGGCTTTCCTCCGCTAAAGACTCCCGGCAGCCGTCCGCGAAGCGGACCGGAGGGCTGCCAGGAGGGCGGATGAGTTCGAAATAGGTTCCGCACGACCCGAGATGTTATGAAGTGAGGCTTTATATGATCATTTTCTTTTTGAAGCAACTACTGCAAGCACGGTCAAACCGGATGAGTCTTTTGGCCGCCGGTCTGGTCATCGCTTTGCCGATGGCAGCGGGCATCGCCCTGGCACAGGAGCCGGCGGCGACCACTGCGCCGAGTACATCCTCGAAGATGACTACGCCCGAAGGCTACTCAGCACACCACTCGGTGGACGTAAGCGGTCGCATGTCCGACGCGGTCGGCTCCGGCGCAATGTACGACACCATGGTGAACCTGCAGTCCGGTCCCCGCGTCAGCAACGAGACCCTCGACCTGCACAAGCTCGACTCCAACAAGCACGCATGGGTGGATGATGCGCGCATAAGCGGTTCCGGCTTTGGCGGTGATCCTTACAACTTTGCCAAGCTCGCGATGAGCAAGGCCAATGTGTATGAGTTCAACGGCATCTTCCGCCGCGACCGCCAGTATTTTGACTACGATCTGCTGGGCAATCCGAACATACCCCGCGGCCTATCCCTCCCCATCGGCCCGTCGACGGCGCCAACCGGTTCGCTGGTGTGGCAGCAGCCGCAGCACTCCTCGGTGATGACCAACTCGGTGCGGCGCATGACCGACACCAATCTGACCCTCTTTCCGATGTCGACGTTCAGCGTCCACTTCGGCTACTCGCAAAACATCATGCAGGGCCCCTCGCTGCTGCCGGTGCGCTCGGGCGGCGTCATCAAGTACAACGCCCTGATGGAGCTGAACCAGCGCCACTCGACCGACGAGTACAGCATGGCCGTCGACTGGAAGCCGGTCAAGGGCACGATGGTGACCTACGAGCAGCGTTTCCACCACTACAAGGAGAACAGCAACATCACGCTCGATCCCAATGGGTTCCAGGTGCAGGAAGCTGACGGCACGCCGGCCTACCTGGGCAACTGGGATTTCTCGAGCAATGCATCGACGTCAACCACCACGGCTTATGCGCCTTACAGCACAGCTGCCTGTAGCAGCAACAGCATTGCCGTTGCGAACCAGTTTCTCTATCCATCGTCGAACGGCGGCAAGCCGATCATCGATCCTTCTTGCTCGGTCGTCACCGGCTACCTGCGGACGTATCCCATCCGCACCACCATGCCGAGCGAGATCGTGCGCTTCCAGTCCACCAGTATCAAGAACCTGATCATGAACGGACAGTTCAGCTACAGCCGCATGAACATGAACATGCCCAGCTTTATGGACAATGCATGGGGCCTGCTCGCCGGCACTGCCACCGCTGGCGCCACCCGCGATGAATACAACTCGGCGGTTGGCAGCGGCAAGCGCGAGGTTTACAACGCGCAGTATGGCGTCATTTGGGAAGTGACCAGGAACTTCGACCTGGAGGATCAGGCGACCCTCTCGGCGAACGGGCAGCCCGCAACCGTGAACACATCGGGTTATACCAAACTGGTCACCCCTTTCACGGCAGGATCGGAAACCATCAACTACTCGGGCCCGCTCACTTCGAGCGTGACCAACTCCGGCATCGCGACGGGCGAAGTGTACGGAGTCGTCAACACCTACTTCGGCAACGAGCAACTGGTGAACAACCTCACGGCCAGTTGGACGGTGACGCCCAAGGCCACCGTTGCCTTCACGTACCGTTACGGCAATCGCAATATCGGCTTGAACCTGAACGTCACCCCGACTACGGCGGCCCGTACGATCTTCGCCATCACCGAGCAGGGTGGAATCCTGAATGCCGCCTATCGCGTGAACAGCAACTGGGACATCAACGGAACGGTTGAGGCAATGTACGACGACAACGCATTCACCACCATGTCGCCGCGCCAGTTGCGTCACTATCGTGTCCACACCAAGTTCCGTCCGGCGAAGTGGGCCACCTTCAACGCTTCCTACACTGACATGGAGCGGCACAACAACACGCAAAACACCGGCGTGGCTTCGCCGTACGGTCCGTTGAATCACGTGGACTACAGCCGTACCGCCGGCTTGAGCGGAATGCTCGCGCCCAATGAACATTTCGCAATCGACTTCGACTACATCTACAGCGACGTCTACACGGCGACCAACATCTGCTATACGAACCAGGACAGCGGCTTTTTGACTGGCACCACCAGCCCGTATTTTGCGGGCGCCGCGTCGCTGACTTCCACGGGCGCTCCCAGCACCTGCGTGACCAGCGCCACCAACAGCACTCCGACCCAATGGCTCGCCCGCGCCTTCATGTCGGCTCCGACGCAGCACGGTTCGGTTGGCGTGAACGTCGATCCCAACGACAAGGTGAAGTACGGCATCGGTTACCGGATCAGTTCCGTAGCCGGCAGCCAGTTCTTTACCGATGCCCGTGCGGTTAATGGTTCGCTTCAGTCCAGCTATCAAACTCCGTATTTGAATGTGGCCTACACCATGCACCCCGGACTGATCTGGAAGGCCGAGTACAACTACTTTGGCTACGGTGAGGGTGGACCTTCGGGAGCGCAAAATTGCACCCTGAACTCCGTCGCCACCGCAACCGCAGCAAACATCGTGCCCTGCGCTACCATGACGGTTTCGACGGGCATGAACGAGGGAGCGGCGGGTGCTACTGCGCCGCGCGACTTCCACGCCAGCAACATCACGGTCGGATTCCACTACGAGTTCTGAATCAAACCGTGAACCGTGGTTCGTGATCCGTGATCCGATCGCGAACCACAACTCACGGATCACGAAACACGAATCACGGGAGCAAGACCATGAGCAAGACCCTTCGTATGCAAGCAGCGCTGACGGCGATCATTTTGTTGTCCGGCGCCATGGGCTTCGCCCAGAATTCCGGGGAAGCGACCTACAAGTTGAAGTGCCAAAGCTGTCACGGTGCGCAGGGCGTGCCGAATCCGGGAATCGCCAAGGCCATGGGCGTCAAGCCGGCCAATGATCCTTCGGTCAAGTCCCTGAGCGAAGCGCAGATGGTGACTGATACCACCAACGGCAAGGGCAAGATGCCGGCTTTCAAAGGCAAGCTTTCCGATGCCGAAATCAAGGCTTCGGTGGATTACTTCAGAACCCTTGCGAAGTAAGAGCACGGGTTTCTGACGGTAAGCAAGTGCAAGTCTAAGTGCAAGCGTAAGAAACAGCTGGCGCGATCGTCGATCTTGTAACCCTCGATCGCGCCAGTCTGTGTCAGTAGGTTCCTGCTACTATGGCCGATGCAGCATGAGTGGCCGATCCCAGGGGCCTGAGAGTTTCACAACAACCACGCGGCAAGCGCAGTTCTGCGTGTACGGGCCGGCAAGCATTAAGGAGTTTTTCGAATGACCAAAATGATTCGTTCCCAAATTGTGTTGGCCGCGGCCGTATCGCTGGCCGGCGTCATGTGCTTCGCCCAGGACGGCGCAGCGACCTACAAAACCAAGTGCGCCATGTGCCACGGCGCCACCGGAACACCAAGCGCCGGAATGGCCAGTGCGATGGGCATCAAGCCCGTTTCCGATCCATCGATCAAGGCTCTCACCGTTGCTCAGATCGAAGCTGTGGTCAAGAGCGGTCACGGCAAAATGAAGCCCGTCGCCGGCTTGAGCGATGCGCAGGTGAGTGCAGTGGCTGCGTACTTCAAGTCCCTGAAATAGTCTCGAATCGCAACCGTAATCGTCCTCAGGTGGCTCGTCTTCTGGGGAAAATCCCGCGCGGCGAAAGATCCAGAAACAAGGTTGCACTGCAATTGCGCTCGCATAGTATCGGCGCAATAGATTGAAGACGGGCTCGCCATCCCTGGCGGGCCCGCCAACGCATGGAGGCTGAACCAACGTGTCGGCAATGAATAAATTCCGTGAAGAATGGCTTCGCCCCGCGCTGTTTTTCGGCAATAACCCGATCAGCCTGGCCGGCGGCGCCATCACCACCGGCTCTGGCATCACCATGATCAGCTACTGGCTGGCCGAGCTCTCGGGCCATCTCAGTGACAATCCCTATCTCGGTCTGATCTTTTTCTTTCTACTTCCCGCGCTCTTTCTTTTCGGCCTGGCGCTCATTCCCGTCGGCGTGTACCTGCGCCGCAGGACGCTGCAAAAAGCGGGCCAGATTCCCGCGGTATTTCCCCGCATCGACCTCAACGATCGCATCTTCCGCCACGGCATCGACATTGTGCTGGTGGCCACTATCGTCAATTTCCTGGTGGTCGCCACGGCCAGCTATCACGGTGCAGAGTACATGGATTCCCCCAAGTTTTGCGGCGCCTCCTGCCACGTGATGACGCCCGAGTACACGGCCTATCAGATCTCCCCGCACTCCCACGTGGCCTGCGTCGAGTGCCACATCGGCACCGGCGCGGAAGCTTACGTGAACGCCAAGATCAACGGCACCAAGCAGCTGCTTGAAGTCACGTTCCACCCCTTTGCGCCGCTCGCGCCCAAAATCATTCCCAACTATCCCACGCCGATTCCATCGCCGGTCAACAGCCTGCGTCCTGCGCGCTATACCTGCGAGGCCTGCCACACGCCGACGCGCTTCGACGGCGACAAATTGCTCGTTAAGTCGTCATTCGCTGACGACGAACAGAACACCGAGTCGCAGACGGTGCTCATTCTGCACCTCGGCGGCGAAGATTCCCTCTCGCATCGCACCGGCATTCACGGCGTGCACCTGGGCCACATCGAATACATCTCGACCGACCCAACGCGCACCACGATTCCCTGGGTCCAGCGCACCAATCCAGATGGCACCGTCACCACCTATGCCGCATCGGCGCTCAATGGATCGCAACCGCAGGGCGAGCGGCGCGTGATGGATTGCATCGATTGCCACAACCGCGCGGCGCACACTTTTGTCACCGCGAGCGAAGCCATCAATCGCGCCATGGCCGACGGCGCCATCAGCCCCTCGCTGCCCTTCATCCACAAAGAGGGTCTGGAACTGCTGAATGGCCCTTACACCAGCCAGGACGAAGCGCGGGTCCAGATTCCTCAGCAACTTGAGACCTTCTACCGCAGCCAGCATCCCGAGGTCCTCACCGACAAAGCGGCGCTGGTGCAGGCCGCCGGACAGGAGCTCTTCCTCCTCTACAGCCAGAATGTGTTCCCCTTCATGAAAGTCACCTGGGGAACCCATCCCAACCACATCGGCCACCAGGAGTATCCCGGCTGCTTCCGCTGCCACGACGGCGATCACGTAGCCAAAGACTCGACCAGCATCACGCAGGATTGCTCCGCCTGCCACAACCTGCTGGCCGTAGAAGAAGCCAAGCCAAAGGTGCTTTCCGACCTCGGCATTCAATAGAAAGTCGGCCGGTTCTACCGCCCCGCCCTTTTCGCGATCGATGCGAAAGGGCTGGGCTATGCGTGTCGAATTCTCTTGTCAATCAGTCGACGCTCCCAGTAGACTGCGCGTGCCGGGCTCTGAATTCTCCTGAAAAACAACCAGTCGGAGGTCACAAATGGAGTTGCGCAAAACTGTAGCCGTACTGAGTGGCATCGCTATGCTGGCATTGGCGACGAGCGCGATGGGCGCACCGGTCGCAAATGGCGCGCCGGGCGACAACGATCCCGATGTCCTTGAGGTTCGTCACTACGCGCTGACATTGGAGAAGGCGCAAAAAGCGGCCGCCGCCATGCAGAGCATCAACCAGTTGGTCGCAGCCAACCCCGCCCTCAACGGAGCCATGAACGCGGACAACACCACCGGCAAGGAAACCATCACGCAGCAGGCCCAAACCATCGATTCCAAGTATCCGCAAGTGGCGGCAATCATCCACCAGAATGGCTTGCAGACGCGTGAGTTCATCGTCCTCACGGGCGCCATCATCAACGACGTGGGCTTTGTGACGCTCAAGAAACAAGGCATGATTCCGAGTTACCCTCCGGGCATGATCACGCCGCAGAACATTGCTCTCATTGAGGGCAACTGGCCCGCGTTCCAGGCCATCGCCGCAAAAATGGCGCCTCCCAACGCGAACTAGAATTTCGCGAGTGCCTCCAATGTCTTGCTTCCGGAAATAACGGGGCGGTGCGTCCTCCGCTCCGCCGCCGCAAATCGTCCCGGATTTCCTCCGCTCTGCAACGCAGGAATGTGTCCTCTCATCGTTCGTAATCGCTATACAATCAGGGCGAAGCGCAATCGTATGTTCGCACTGCTCCCCCAAAGGTGGAGTCGTGCGCGGGCTTTCCCTGCGGGATGATAAGAGTGCGACCGCTGTCGCCGTAGCGCAGAGCGTGACGCCAGAGACTATTTAGTTCATGTTCGACGAGGGATAAAGTGCAGTTACGAAGCTTGGGTTTGCCGCTTGCCACTGTGCTGCTGGGCAGTCTCCTCAGCGGCTCCGGCGCTATGGCGGCGCAAAGCTTGCCGGCTGCGAATGTTTCTGCGCCGATGCCGCGCGTCCTGGGCGATTGGCGTAGCAGCGCAAGCGTAGCCATTGCGAACAGCAACCCATCCTTCAATCCAGCGGCAATCGACCTGGGCCCCGCGCCAGCCAACCAGACTTTGAATAGGATGTTGCTCCTGCTTGCGCCCGCGCCCGCTCAGCAGCAGGCGCTCGCCGCCGAGCTTGCGAGCTTGCAGAATCCTTCCTCGCCCAACTATCACCAGTGGCTCACACCTAAGTCTTTTGCCCATTCCTACGCCAACAATGCTTCCGACGTTACCGCCGTCGTTGCCTGGCTCGAAAGCCAGGGATTCACGGTAGCGCCGTTGCCCGCGGGCCTCGGCTGGATTGAGTTTTCCGGTTCCGTCGCGCAAGTGGAGCAGGCATTCGGCGCGCAGGTTCATCTTGTTACCGTCGCCGGCAGCACGCGCGCCGTGCTCGGTACCGGCATCACAGTTCCCGGCGTTCTGTCGCCGGTCATCGCGGGCCTGGTTTCGCTTGACGGTGTTCTCTCCGCACCGGCGCTCATCGTGCCGCAGCCTCTCACCGTCTCGGCCGCCGATCTCGCGTCGCTCACTTCTCCCGCCACTGCCGCCGCACTCTCGCCGCAACTCGCCGCGCAGCTTCTCGATGTCACGCCGCTCGCCGCGCAAGGAGTGAACGGCGCCGGCCAAACCATTGCCATCGTTTCGCGCAGCAACATTAACAGCGCCGACGTAGCGGCCTTTCGCTCCACCTTCGGGTTGCCCGCGTCGTCCGTACAGATCTCCGTCAACGGACCCGATCCCGGCCTGGCACCTAACCTGATAAATGATCAAGCCGAGGCCACGTTCGCCGCATCCTGGGCTGGAGCCGCAGCGCCCGGCGCGCAAATTCTGCTTGCGCCCGCTGCCACCACCAGCGCTACCGACGGCGTGGATCTTTCGCTGGCCGCGATTGTCGATCAGGATCTTGCCAACGTGATTGCCATCGGCTACTCGGCGTGCGAAGCCTCGCTGAGTCCCACGCACCAGGCGTTTTATTTCGCGCTCTACCAGCAGGCGTCAGCGGAAGGCATCACAGTCATCGCCGCTGCGGGCGACGGCGGTGCAGCAGCCTGCACTTCGGCGGGCGGCACAGGTCCAGTCAATACCGGATTAGCAGTAAACGCGCTCGCCTCCACGCCATGGAACACCGCAGTCGGCGTGGCCGGCTACGGCGCGGGTGGCGCATCAGCAGGAAACTCGGCGCTTACCGCGTGGTCGCCGATCAATCCTGCCGATCCTGCCTACGCCAGCGGCGGCGGTAGCAGCACGCTCTATGCAAGAAAAGTCTGGCAGCCGGTTCAGGCGGGAACGGCGACCGCAAGCCTCCGTTCTTTACCCGATCTCACATTGCCCACCGCGCTTGATTCCAGCGCAAATCCCGGACTGGCCTTTTGCCTGAGCGGCGCTACCGCGGCTTCGGGCTGCACGCTGGTGCGCAGCGGCGGCAGCGGTGTGGCCACGGCCTTCTTTGCGGGCGTCGCGGCGCTCATCAATCAAAAGAACGGAGTCCAAGGCAATCTGCCACCGAGCCTCTATGCCACCAGCCGCATCAGCGGCGTCTTTAATGACGTGGCGCAGGGAACGGCGCAGCTCACATGCGTGCCGGGCAGCTCGGGGTGCAACGCAAGCGGCCTCATCGGCTACGCCGCCGGCTCTGGCTACGATCTCGCCACCGGCCTCGGCGTGCCTGACGTGCAAGAGCTCGTCACCGAGCTGGCGAAGCCTCAAGTCACCGGCGCTACGCCCACCATCACGCTTTCCATTTCGCCGGTGCAGGCCAACCACATTTACAATCCGTCCGCGCTCGTCACCTTCACGGCCACGGTGATCGACCCGACGGACGCGGGTATCCCCACCGGTACCGCGAACCTTTACAACTCGACCAACTTCGATGTCCTCACCGCCGACTTCCCTCTCACCTCCAACGGCAGCGCCGCCACAGGCAGCAGCGCGACCATCGGTCCCATGGAGCTGTCGAACCTTTACAACTACTCGGGCCCGGGAGCGACCACTCTCGGCGGCCATTACAGCGGCGACCCCACCTACCCCGGCGAGGATTCCGGTTATCTGTTGACTGTCACCGCGGAGCCGAGCCCGATCGTCCTCACGGTGACGCCTTCAACGAATTCACCGGCGGTGGGTTCAAACATCACGGTCACTGTCACCGCGGGTGTCGCTGCCAGCGGTCCGCCGGCGGGCAGTGTTCCACCTTCCGGCGCTGTCACTCTCTCCGTCAACGGCACGGCACTCAATCCCGTGGCGCTCTCTACTACGGGCGGTGTCACAAGCGCGGTCTTTACATTCACTGTTTCCTCGACCACGAATTCGATTGTCGCCACCTATCCGGGCGACAGCAACTATAGCGGCGCCACGGCCAATCCCTATGTCCTCACCGCCACCAAAGCGGCGACGAACGTAGTCCTTTCCGCGAATGCCACAACCGTGCAGAACGGAACGAACGTCATACTCACCGCCACCGTTACACCGGCCGTCGCGCCCACCGGGAGCACTGAGCAGAATCCCACAGGAATCGTGATTTTCTACAACGGCACCACGGTGATCGGGACCGGGACGCTCACTCCGGTGGCATCCACCGATTCCTCCATCGCGACTCTGACCATCCAGACGTTGCCCGGAGGGTCAGACTCAATCACCGCTGTCTACCAGGGCGACTCAGTCTACGGCTCGAGCACATCGAATCTGTTGAGCATCAACGTTGTGGGCTTTACGCTCACGGCCTCGCCCAATAATCCGCCCACCAATCTCAACATCACCAAGGGTGGATCGGGTTCTGAGTCCTTTATCGTCACCAGCCTCGGCGGCTACAGCGGACAGGTGCAGGTCATCTGCACTGTGCCCACGCAGGACGACATGTCCTGCATCGCCAGCCCGCAGCAGGTAACGCCCACGGCCACGGTCACGTTTGTGGTGGAGACCTACATCACGGGAGGCCCAGCATACGCCTCCCTCTATAAGCCGTCCCCTCCCGGCCCGATGTGGGCGCAGGTCGGGGGCGGCGCAACGCTGGCCGGTCTGGTCTTCTTCCTGCTTCCCTTCGGACGCCGTGCACGCACGTTCCTGCGCCAGGGCCCGCGGCGTCTTGTCGTCTTGTTGATGTTGCTGGCCGGCCTTGCCGGTGCGGTCGTCGGCTGCACCAGCACCGCGACCACGGCGACCACCAACAACAACGGCACGCCGCTGGGCGTGGCCACGCTGGAAGTCACAGCAACGGCCTACGTCAATAACGCAGTCGTCGCCCAGAACCTCTATTTCACCGTCAACGTGCAGCCGTAATAAGGGTCACCGGATGCGAGCGATTTGGCGAATCCTATTGTCGTTCTTCTCGATGCTTCTGGGGGTCGGCCTCTTCAGCGGCATTCTTGCTCCCATCAGTGCCTGGCCAATTATTTTCAATTTCACAATGGTCTTTGCCTTGCCCGTCTGGCTGATCGATTTGGCCTTCCTGTTTCTACTCAAAAATATTGATCGTCGTCACGGATGGATGGTTCCAGCGCTCGGGGCTCTCATTGGCCCGGTGTGCCTGATGCTGTGGTGCGGCATTCTTGTTCTCCGAGGCTACGATTGGCTCAGCCTCTGGAATGGCGACCCGGAAGCATTCGGGCTTGGGGCGATGCTCATCTTTGCATCTCTCATCGGGCTGGGCACGAACACGTTCTATCAGCTCGCGCTTTGGATGTTTAAACGTCGCATTGATGGTGGCGACCCTGGTGACCCTCACAGCGATGACCCAGGCGCTGACTCCCCGACTCGCTAACTTGCTCCCTCGCTCCCTTGCTCCCTGTCTCACGTGTTAGGCTGGCTTGTCGTCCAGAGGAGCACATTTCCTGATGCATTCCAATCATCCTTTTCATTTCAATCTGGTTGCCGCGGCGCACGCCGCCATGATCGAGCACGGATTTCATCCCGACTTCCCTCCCGGGACCGACACGGAACTTGCCGCCATCCAGGCGCAGCCCGCCCTTACCGTCGCCGACGGCCTTACCGATCTGCGCAGTCTGCTCTGGTCCTCCATTGACAACGACACTTCGCGCGATCTCGACCAGATTGAATGGGCCGAGCAGTTGCCCGACGGCCGCATTCGCGTGCTGGTGGGCGTAGCCGACGTAGACGCGCGCGTGCACAAAGGCACGTTGCTCGATACCCACGCGCAGAGCGAAACCACCTCGGTGTACACGGGCGTCGCCACCTATCCCATGCTCCCGACGGCTCTTTCCGAGGGCATCACCTCGCTCAATGAGAATCAGGATCGCGCAGCCATTGTCACCGAGTTCTCAGTATCCGCCGATGGAACCTCCACCGATGGCAAGGTCTACCGCGCCCTGGTGCACAATCGCGCGCAACTGGCCTATCCCAGCGTGGGAGCGTGGCTCGAAGGTACGGCCGCCGCTCCGCCCAAAGTGGCCGCCAACGCCGATCTCGCCGCGCAGCTCAAATTGCAGGACACGGCCGCGCAACGCATGGGCGGCAACCGCTTCCAGCATGGAGCGCTCGATCTTGAAACCATCGAGACGCGGCCGGTGCTCGTTACCGATCAGATCATCGGCATTGCGCCCGTGCCGAAGAATCGCGCCACGTCGCTCATTGAAGAGTTCATGATCGCGGCCAACGGCGTCATCGCGCGCACCTTCGAAGATGCGCACCTGTCTTCGATTCGTCGCGTTGTGCGTACACCCAAGCGCTGGGACCGCATTGTCGAACTGGCCAAGGCCAGGGGCTACACGCTCCCCGCCGAGCCGGATTCGAAGGCGCTCAACGATGTGCTGCTCGCAGAGAAGCAAAAGGATCCCGATCACTTTCCCGATGTCTCGCTGACCGTCATCAAGCTCCTTGGCCCCGGCGAATACATTCTGGTCAAGCCCGACATGCCCTCGCCCGGCCACTTCGGCCTCGCAGTGCAGGACTACACCCACTCCACCGCGCCCAACCGCCGCTTTCCCGATGTGATCACGCAACGGTTGCTCAAATCCTGGCTCACCCATACGACGGCGACCTACTCCGACGATCAGCTCGACGCCATCGCGCAGAGATGCACGCTGATGGAAGACGGCGCACGCAAGGTGGAGCGCGACATGCAAAAGCGCATCGCCGCCGTGGTGCTCCATCCCCACATCGGCCAGAGTTACCAGGCCATCGTCACCGGCGTGAACAACTATGGAACCTTCGTCCGCACCCTCGATCCGCACGTGGACGGCAAGCTGGTGCAAGGCGGAAAGGGCCTGGATGTTGGCGACAGAGTTACCGTCAAACTGGTTTCCACCGACCCCGAACGCGGATTCATCGACTTTGCCGTGTAAGACTATTGTTTATAGCAATTTAAGGTGAATACCGGGAAAAGTCGACCGCATATACTAGTGTTGTGCCCAATTCTTGCCCGGACGGGTCGATCCCTGTGTCCAGCAACGGTGCTCGACCGTCTAACATGAAGAAACCATCGATTTTTTTATGGGCAGCCTGTCCGCGAATTGCTCGCATAGGCCCGATTCAAAATGATCGATCATCAGCGGCATCCATCAAGCCGATGTGTCCTTTGGCGCGTTGTGCGCACCGGTAACCGCTTCATAAGGTAAATCAATGAATCTGAAGTTGTATCGAGCTGTTGTACTGTCTGCTTTCGGAGTGGCCTTTTTCGCAGTCTCCACCTGCCTCTTCGCGCAGGAAAACCATCCTTTTGCTCCGTCTCAAAGCGCTTCTACCGGGAGCCGGGCTGCAATCCCCGACGCGCCAACACCACAAATAGAAGTGGCTTTTGCCGCCGATCCCGGGACGATGGAACCTCAGACCGGCCAGACGCAGAATCCGCAGCCGCCGGCCGCAGGAACCGCACCGGCTCCCGCGCCTTCAAGCGGCACCGCACAAAGTAGCTCCAGCTCGCAGAACTCCGCGCAACAGCCAACTGCGCAGGAAACCCAGCGCCAGAAGGCCGAGGAACAAGTTCGAGAGCAGGAACATCAGCGCGTGGCGGGAATCGTGCCTTCGTTCAACGTCACCTACCTTGGCGATCAAACCGTCTCTCTCAGTCCCGCTGAGAAGTTCAAGCTGCAATTCCGAGCCGCCATCGACCCTTACACCTTTACGCTCGCGGCGATTGTTGCCGGCCTTGGCGAGGCCAACGATGATGATTCCGCCACCGGCTGGGGCCCCGGAGGATACGGAAAACGCGTCGCCCTCGCTTACGGCGATAACTTCATCGGCAACTTTCTCGGCAACGCCGTTTTGCCTTCCATCCTCCACCAGGACCCGCGCTACTATCGCCTCGGCCACGGTTCCATCGCGCGCCGCGCCCTCTATTCCTTTGCCACTACCTGGATGTGCAAACACGACAACACCGGCAAATGGGAGCCTAACTACTCCAACGTCCTGGGCAACTTGATCGCCGGCGAAATCTCTCAGTACTACACCCCGGGAGGAGCTCCGAGCAAAGTAGGCTCAGTCCTCGAAACCGGTCTCACCGTCACCTTCGAGGGCGCATTCGGCTCAGAGCTCCAGGAGTTCTGGCCTGACATTTCGCGAAAATTCTTCCACAAAGATCCGACCCATGGTCTCGATGCGAAGGCGCAGGCGGCGGACGCAGCTGCGAAACAGCAAAAGCATCAGGAGAAGGAGCAGACGCATCAACAATGAGAGTAGGAAGCGACTTTTCCCTCTCGAAACAGTCAGAACCGATATGAAACGCAGCACTTTTCTTCTCCAGGAGATTCCCCTCATGGCTTCAATCATCCGCTCCCGGAAATTAATCTTCCGACGCGTTCCTTCATTCGCAATTCTTGCCGTCGCGCTGATCGCCGGCCTCAGTGCCTGCACAACATTGGCAGCTCAGCAGCCCGAAAGCGACAATCCGTCACCAGCTGTTCTCACCGCCTCGACAACCGCCATTCCCGCGCCAGATCCTGCCCCGCAATCGGCCCCTGCTGCACCTCAATCCTCCAGCACTAGCACGCCGCAGAATCAGCCCGCGCAATCGACGCAGGGAGAGTCATCCGGCCAGCAGACCAAGCGCATCCTCGGCATCGTTCCCAACTTTCGCGCTGTCAGCGCCGACACGAAACTGCCGCCCGAAACCGTCAAAGAAAAGTTTATGGACGCCACGGAGGATTCGTTCGATTACTCCTCCATCTTCATCCCGGCGGTCGTCGCGGGCTACAACATGGAGAAGCGCGCAACCCCCGAGTTCCATCAGGGTGCAGCCGGCTACGCTCGCTATTTTTGGCATTCGGCCGTCGACCAAACCAGCGAAAACTATATGGTCGAATTCATTTTTCCCACCGTCACCCACGAAGACTCGCGCTACTATACCCTCGGCCACGGCGGATTCGCGAAGCGCACCGGCTATGCTCTCAGCCGCGCCGTCGTCACCCGCACCAATTCGGGAGCTGAAGTCTTCAACATCAGCGAAGTCTTCGGCTCCGGCGCTGCCTCGGGTCTCTCGAATCTCTATTACCCTTCCGCCTCGCGGTCCGTTGGCAACACCATGACCGAGTGGGGCCTGGACGTCGGCATCGACGCAGCCAGCTTCTGGGTCAAGGAGTTCTGGCCCGACATCAACCGCCGTATCTTCCACAACAAGTACGGCCAATAGAGGCGCATCAGCGCGCGCGGCGTGAGCTTACTTCCGCGCGCTATCGCCTTGTAGCGCCGGCTTCCTAGCCGGCTGTAGCGTGGGTCTCCCGACCCACGCTCTTTCATTCCGCTTACTTCTGCTTGGTATCGAGCGCATGATTTGGCGGGAACGGCCGGCGCGGCGGATAGTAAATCGCATTCGCGGCAATGGAGAGCGTCTCGCGCTCCGGGTAACGCAGCGCCGACAGGTGTCCGCCGTACGCGCATCCCGTATCGATATTGACCGTGTTGTTCAGCCACATCGGCTCACTCACCGGCGTGTGCCCATGCACCACCAGCGCTTTGCCGCGATACTCTGCGGCCCATATCCTGCGGATGGGCAACCCCAACGCATCTTTTTTGCCCGTCAGATCGCCGTGCAAGGCGAAGGCGCGCGCCGCGGCGGATGAACGGCCCTGCAGCGCTTCCTTCAGCCCCGCATGCGCAATCACAAGCCGGCCTTCGTCCAGCATCAGGTGGCTTGGCAGCGCATGCAGAAAATCCAGCACGGCGTCGCGAAAGCTCTCCGGCTCCGCGGCCAGTTGGTCCAGGGTCCGTGCCATGCCGCGCGTCACTTGTACCTTGCCGCCACGCAACACCCGCACCAACTCGCTGTCGCGATTGCCGGCCACGCAAAGCGCCGTGCCCGCGCGCGCCATGCCCATCGCCAGCCGCAGCACCGCCGGCGCGTCTGGACCGCGGTCCACCATATCGCCCACAAAAGTCAGCGTGCGTCCCTGCGGCGGGGTCACCGCAAATTCCTTGCCCGCCCGCTCCACGCGGTAGCCCATCGCGTCCATCAGAGCCAGCAACTCGTCCAGGCAACCGTGCACATCGCCTACAACGTCGAACGGTCCGCGCGCCTTGCGCAAAGCCAATGGATCTCGCGTTTCCACGAGCCGGTGCCGCAAAGCGGCCTTCCGATCCACTGCTGGCCGTGATTTCTTTTGGCGCTGCGCCACTGGCTACTAGTGTAGTCTCCGCAGTTTCCGGCTCTTCCCTAACCCCGCCAACCCCGCTAGCACCACTAACCCCGCTAACTCCGCTGCGTTATCATTCCTGCGACGGAATAACGCCGCCGAGGGCCGCTGCAACCGAGCAGTCCCGGCGTAGGAAGATGAGGGCATTTCATGGACAACTCCGCAGTTTTCACCTTTCTTCTCATCGTTGCCGGCCTCGTGGGCCTCTTTGTGCTCATCACGGTTGTCAAAACCATGTACACCGTGCGCACCTACACCGCCGGCATCGTAGAGCGCTTCGGCAAGTACAACCGCATCGCGCGCCCCGGTCTGCAATTTCTGGTGCCCTGGTGCGAAACCGTGCGCTTCATCGATCTCCAGGTGCGCCAGGCCGCGGTCAACGTCGAAACCAAATCCAAGGACAACGTCTTTGTCACCATTCCCGTCTCCGTGCAGTACCAGGTCGTCGAAGAGAAAGTCTTTGACGCCTACTACAAGCTGAGCAATCCGCAGGCCCAGATCGAGAGCTACGTCTTCAACTCCATCCTCGGCCACGTGCCCACGCTCACGCTCGACGAAGCCTTCGAGCAGATGCAGCAAATCTCCCTCGCCGTGAAGCGTGATCTCGACGAGGTGATGGACACCTTCGGCTACAACATTCTCCGCGCCCTGGTCACCGACATCGTGCCCGACGCCAAAGTAAAGGCGGCCATGAACGACATCAACGCCGCGCAGCGCGAGCAGATTGCCGCCCAGGCCCGCGGCGAAGCCGACAAGATTCTCAAGGTGAAGCAGGCCGAGGCCGAAGCCGAGTCGAAGGCTCTTCAGGGCGATGGCGTCGCCCGCCAGCGCCAGGCAATTATCAAGGGCTTGCAATCCTCGGTCGAATCCTTCAAAGGCGCAGTTGAAGGCAGCACCGCGCAGGACGTGATGGCCATGGTCCTGATGACGCAATACTTCGACACGTTGCGCGAAGTAGGCGTCAGCGGCAAATCCGCGACCATTCTGCTGCCCAGCTCACCTGGCACAGTGAACGAACTGATGACGCAGATTATCGCCGGCTTCACTGCGGCCAAGCCGCAATAGTGCAGTCAAATTCCATAGGAGGGCGGCAATGAGATTGGTTGCCCTGTTGGCTCTTGTGCTTCTAACGAGTTCCTTCGCGCGAAGCGCCAGCTTCGATTGCGCGAAGGCAAAATCGCCGCAGGAAAAGGCGATCTGCTCGTTACCGCAATTGAGCGCCGCCGACGACCAACTGGCGGTCTCGTACCGCAGCGCTCTTGCCGCCGCCCCGCCCGATTTGAGAGAGCCGACGCGCGACAGCCAGCGCGCCTGGCTTCGCGCCGTCGCAATTGAGTGCCAGGCAGGAGAGCCCGGATCCGCGGAGAGCCTGCCCGGATGCATGTTGCAGTACTACAGAGACCGCGCAGATTTCCTCGCTCATCTGGTCTTCCAGATGGGAGGCGTCACTTTCGTTTGGCGCTCGGATGCGGGCGCTGCGCTTGCCGCCAGGGACCAGCCCAATCCGAGGCCGCAGCCTACTCTATGGACGTCCGCATGGCCTCAGGCGCTATCTCCTGGCCCTGAGTGGAAAGCCTGGAATCTTGCCATTGAGAGCTTGGTGAAGAACCCGCCCGGATCTGAAAGTGGCGAGGGGCCGGGCGAGGCGGGGACGGACACCGACGTCGTTCTAACCGTCGACTTCGTGAACCCTCAGCTTGTCTCCACTTCCGTGTCGAACATGTGGTACGGCCACGGGGCAGCGCATCCAAACCTGGATTTCATTGAGCTCAACTGGCTGCTGAAAGAAGACCGCGAAATAACGGCTGACGACGTATTCCGGCCCCACACAGCCTGGGAGCAACTCTTGGCCAGCCAGTGCGACGAGGCAGCACGCGCGCAGTTGGGCGATATGTATGCCGATAATCCGCCGCCGGGAAAAATACCCGACGCGATGTTCGGAATCGTCAGCAACCCGCACTCGTGGAAGATTGACAGTGACGGCATTACCGTTGTCTTCGGACCCTACGAGATCGGTTGCCATGCCTGCACGCCAAATCCTGTCACCATTTCCTGGAGCGCGCTGAGGCCTTTTCTGACCCCAAGATTCGCCGATTTTGCGAAGTAGCGATCGCAACAATTCCGCGGCAGTGGCCCTTGCCTCACCGGCGTTTCGCTGACTTGCTGACCCGCTGACTCGCTGTTTACTTGCTCGCAGCAGTCGTCGCTGGCGACCTCGGCTGCCAGGCCGGCGCGCCCTCTTCCCACTGATCGTCGGTCAGCTGTTCCACTTCAGTTCCGTCAAACCGCATCACAAAAATCTCGCCGTACGGTTGCGGATTATTCGTGTAAAAAACCTCATCCTTGAATCCCATCCGCGAGCTGGTAAACAGAATCCGTTCGCCGTCGGGAGACCACGCCATATGCGCCTCGTTGCCCTTCACATGCGTGAGCTGCTTGAAGTCGCTTCCGTCTGGGCGAATCGTGCAGACTTGGAAGAACCCATCGATCCTGCGCATGAAAGCAATCAAGTCTCCGCGCGGCGACCACACCGGGAAGTTGTCATAATCGTCGGTCAGCGTCTTCACCGAGTGATCTTCGAGATTCATGATGCGCAGCCCAGCGCCATCCGGACCCTGCGTGCGGTACACAATGTGCTGCCCGTCCGGAGCAAACGCTGGAAACGCATTGTTGTCCGGTCCCGCAGTGATCACGTGAAACCCCGAGCCATTAGCGTCGACCATCGCCACCTGCGCCCCGCCATTCACCGGATCGACCGGCTTCTTGTCGCCCACCTCGAAATCGAGAAATGCCGCGAAATCGCCGACGCCCATCACAATCTGCCTGCCATCAGGCGACCACGACGGCGCCAGCATCAGCCCCTTGCGCGTCAGAACGCTCTGCGGCTCCTTGCCGTCGTCCCCAATGAACAGGCTCGTACTGAAGACGCCGGGCGGGTCTTCCGCGACAATCTTCGTCACTGCCAGGTGCTGTCCGCTGCGATCGTAGTCGGGCAGCCACGCCGTGCCGTACAGCTCAAAGTTCTTGTTGCGGCTCCATTCCTTCATCAGCATCGACGGACGCTTGAAAACGAATCGACTGTAAACCACCTGCTTGCCGTCGGGCGACCACGAAGGCGTGCGCAGGTCGTCTCCTTTCGGTCCAGGCGTACCCTTTCCATAGAAGGCGCCCCTCACCGTCTTGTCTCTGCGCAGGTACGCGATCTCGCCCGAGGGCAAAACAGTGGGCAGCAACTTCACGCCCGGCCCGGCATCCATCTCCGTCGCCGCGCCAGTGGCAATGTCCATCTTCACCAGCCGGTCGTTACCGTCTTCGTCGTCCGTGCGAAACGTCCACGTATCCTGCGCCGGCATGCAATATGCAACCACGCTCCTCGAGTCCGGCGTCCACTTCGGGCTGCCGCAAAATCCTCCATGCTCTGAGAGCCGCCGCAGCCCGCTTCCATCCGGATGGATCAGGTACACATCCGCCACTTGCAGCCGCTCCCATCTACCTTTGGCCGGCGGAAGATCGCTGCCGCGGTCCGACGAAAATGCAATCCACTTCCCGTCCGGCGACCACGACGGGCGAAAATCGCCCCCGTCTCCTGAAGTCAATGGCGTCGCCTTGCGCGTGGCAACATCCAGAATCCACAAATTCGCGTGTCCGCCGGCTCGCGTCGAGACAAACACGATCCGTTTGCCGTCGGCAGAGAATGCCGCCTGGTCGTTGTAAGCCGGCACGTCCGTCAGTTGTTCCAGTTCGCTCCCGTCGGGATGGATGCGGAAAAGTTCCGCCGGCCCGGTGCGCTCCGACGTGAACGCAATCCAGTCGCCCTTGGGCGACCACGACGGATCGTAGTCGAACGATCCCGGCTGGCTCAGAGCGTGCTCACCCGTGCCGTCGGCGTTTGCAACATAGAGCGCAGCCTGTGTCGGGCCGAGACGGTCTTCAAGAATACGATCAGCGGCAAAGCAGAAAATCGATGTTGTTGCGAGCGCGACAACACAAAGTGATACGGCGGGGAAACGAACCACGTACGGCCTCCGCAATTTCATTTGAGGGGAAAGAATACGGCACGAGTCTATCACGAACTCACGCGCGCCCGATTCAAGACTCATTCGCGGGTGGCCCCGGTCCCTCGCATTTGGGGGCCAGGGAAAGCACGAAATCCAACTTACCTTTTCGCTGGCTTGCCGCCCTTCCGATTCTTCTCCGCTCGCAGCTTCCATGCCGCGTGCAATGCGCCGCGCAGCGAATCTTCATCGGCCACTGCAAGCCGGATGTGCGTCATGCCCATCCTTCCCCATCCGCCGTGAATCGGAAGGAACAAATCCGGCCCTTCGGCAATGAACTCCGCCTGCAACTCCGGCGTCAGCATCAGGTTGCCGTAGCCCTCTTTCACCGAGGCCATCGTCGCAAAGATCCTTCCGCCAACCCGAAAGGCCACGGTGTCGGCGTGCGGACCTTCCTCCGCACCTTCAAAGCTCAAAGCAATCCGCCGAAAATCTGCCGCAGTCATAGTCCCTACTTCTCTGGTCCCTGCGTCCCTGCCTCTTCAAACTCTTCATTCAGCCATTTCGAAAACGCGGCAAACTCCTCGCCGCGCCCCAGGAAGTCGCGCACCATTTCTTTTGCCGGCTTCGACCCGCCCTGTTCGAGCACCGTCTTGCGATAGCGCTCGCCCGCATCGCCTCCCAGCAAATTTCCGGGATCGAACTGCGCGAAGAAATCAAGCGCAATCACCTTGTCGAACATGTAGGTGTAGTAATTCGACGAGTAGCCGG
Source organism: uncultured Acidobacteriota bacterium (assembly GCA_963786565.1). Classification (GTDB taxonomy): domain Bacteria; phylum Acidobacteriota; class Terriglobia; order Terriglobales; family Acidobacteriaceae; genus Telmatobacter. The sequence continues at coordinate 198,531 of CAWAZR010000006.1, forward strand.
TCAGGTGTCCGAAGCTCGCATACATCTTATTGCCATCGAGCCACGTCCAGGGCTGGAAGCGTGCGTAAAGGTCGCGCGTCATCGTGTCGGGATCGATGCTCGCCGCGTTCTGGTCGTGCAAGTTGAGTGAAAGCGTAGTGTAGTAAAGCTGCGTTCTCACCCAGTCCGCGCGCCCAAACGCGCCCGCGAGTTTCATGCTCCGGATCAGCGCGGAAGGTAGTGTCTCTCCCGTCTCGTAGTGCTTCGCAAAGGCTTGCAGCAGTTTCTCGTCACGGAAAAATTCTTCGAGCATCTGCGAAGGTACCTCGATGAAATCGCCCTCCGTGGCAAATCCCGAAAGTCCCACCCACTCCGTGTGCCCGCCAAGCAGCGCGTGCATCAAGTGGCCGAACTCGTGAAAAAACGTGACCACATCGGAGTACTGTAGCAATCCCGGATCGCCCTCTTCCGGCGCGGGAAAATTGCAGATCAGCGCTGCCTCCGGCAATACGCGTCCGCGCACGCCCGTCACCACCGGCGCGGCCGAAAACCATTTGTTCTTGCCTTCGCGCGGATGCATGTCGAGATAGAATCGCCCCACAAGCCGCGCGCCCTCGAACACCTCGTACACCGAAACTGCCTCATGCCACGCCGGCGCAGTGGATGGCCGGAACTCCACTTTGAAAAGTTGTGCCGCCGTCTCCAGCACGCCCGCCTCAACGCGCGCGTAAGGAAAATACGGTCGCACCGACTGCGAATCGAAATCGTACTTCGTGCGCCGGAACTGCTCGTACCAGTAGCCGCGGCTGGTGATGTCGATCTCCGTAAGCTCCGGCTGCCGCGCCCGGGCAAACGCGAGCACCTGCGCATGTTCGTCGCGCGCGCCTTCGCGGCTGGCTTCGTCAAGCCGCGTCAAAAACTTCCGCACGTTCGCCGCCGACTCCATCATCTGGTCGGCCGTCGCCAGATCGGCCCAGCTGCGGAAGCCGAGAATGCCCGCGATCTCCTGCCTCGTAGCCAGCAGGTCAAGCAGAATCTGCCGGTTCGCCGGATACGCTCTGGTGTTATACGCCAGAAACATCTTCTTGCGAAGTTCCGCGCTTGTAGCAAAAGTCATCACCGGCATCATGTCCGGCGGATCGGTAGTCAGCGTCACGCGTTCCGCGCCGTCTTCGCTCTTTTGCGCGGGATGCCGGGCAATGTAATCGGCCGGCAACCCCTCCAACTCCCCGGGCGCGGCGTCAATCGTCTTTCCGCCCTCCTGAATGTTGCGGCTGAATTCCAGCGAGAGCTGCGTGGCCTTGTCGTGCAGCGCGTGCAGGCGTTCGCGCGTGGCTTCGTCCTTGTCCACGCCGGAGAGCCGGTAGCCCAGCAGCGTGCGCTCCATGTAGTGCTTGGTCGCAGCGCTCGCGCCGTCCAGGCTCATCGCCACCAGCGCGTCATACACCGCGCGATTCAGGCTCAGCGCACTGCCCGCCATGGCCACGCGTTGCGCTTCCATCTGCGCCCGGTCGCGCACGGCCTTGTCCGCAGCCACGGAGTTCAGAATCCCCGCCTGCGCGCCGGCCAGGTTCAGTTGCTCGATGGCCGCGTCAAAGTGCCGCAGCGAGTTTTCCGGCGTACGCTCACCCGCAACGGCCAGCAGCGCGGCAAGTGCGGTTTCGTGAGCCGCCAGTCGCGCGCTCACCCATGCGGTCAGCGCCTCGGCCGATGTGGCGCCACCCGCCTCCCACACGTGAAAATCCTGGGTTCCGATGGCGGCAGAAGTTTCATTAGGCATTGCGGGGAATCCTCCGAAGCTCTAGATTAACAAGACGCTTCGGAGTACGCTTCTCATGCCGATTTGTGCGGGGAATACGCGTCGAGCCGCTTTTTGAAGAGGAAGAGCACGCTCGGACCGAAACAAAGCAGCATCACTGCGATTCCCGACACGATGCCGAAGCTGGTGAAAAGCGGAGCGCAGCATTCGTCTCTGCGCCGAACCCAAACGTGGCACGGAACGGCGATCAGCAGCTCCAGGACGCTGCCTTTGAGCAGCCATGAAATGGCGCGGGAGGTCACATCTGTTGCATTGCGGAAGTACAGGTAAAAGACAACGCCCCAGACGAGCCAAAGGATCACCCACCCCGCGAAACATTTCGCTGCCGTATCGAGATAGCCCGCACCGAAATTATCGCCACGCGCGACGATGCCGATGCAAAAAATGGCTGCAAGAGTCAGAATGCCGAACAGCATTGATGCAACTGCGACAGAAATCGCGATGTGCGTTCGCGGCTTCAACTTTTTCTGCGTGGTGTCAACGGACAGAAAGAGCAGCAGGGCCTGGCCCGCGAGAACGGCCGCGATCAGAATCCACGCCAGCCACTCCTGTAGCACCTCGATCAGGCCGGTCGCAATAATCTTCCAAACCGGATCGGTATATCCGCCTGCGATGAGAAAAAATCCTGGCACCAGGAGGAATGCCACGATCACGGCATAGAACACGCTGATGACGATGCCCCACTTGCGCATGGCACATGCCCTTTCCAACCATTGCATCGATTATGCGGCAATACTGTCCCCGGTGTCGCACAAACTTCAATCTCGCAAGGAAAAAACACTGACCACTGACCACTGACCACTGATCACTGTTTCTCCGCCGGCGGCATCTTCAGGAACTCTTCCGGCTTGAGCGCGCGCGGCGTGAACCGCGCCTCGAACACCGCGCCCTTGAAGTAATCGCGCCGGTCGATGCGCGTTCCGATGGACGAGTGTCCCGGCTCCCTGCGGCGTCAAATGCAACTCGCCTTCGCCCTGCATCTCGTCGCCTACGTAATTGCGCAGCATTTTGCCGTCGTACACCGCCGTCACGCGATACCATTGCCCCAACGGATGCAGATCGTCGCAGTTGAGTAGTGTGCGCGCCGACCCGTTTGAAAACGCAAAGCTGTCCAAACACCACTGGCCCTTCACGATGCGAATCTCAAACAGCATGCGATTGTTGGTATCCTTCCCCGTCGCAGGGTCTAACTCCGAAAGGTGAAAAAAACGCTGCGCCTGCGCGCCATCTGCATCGGGCCTGAAGATCACTTCCCACGTGTACTGGCTCGCCCCGCTGAGCGGATGCACATCCACAAACAACGCGTCATCGACACCATTAAACGCCACGGCCTTGCCGTAAGGTGAATCGATCACATGCGGATGTCCGAGCACGTGCGCGGGATGCCCGCCGATCACATCGACGCTGTCGAACCGCCAGATCGTGAATTGCGAATCACTCGGCGCTTGCGCAAAAGCAGCAGTGAGAATCAGCAATACCGCCGCTAGCCCAAAACTTAATCTCAAAACGTTCTCCCGAAAGAATCTCTTCATTCCCACTCCCGTAGTCTCGGTCCATCTATTGGCTATTGGCTATTGGCTACTGGCTGTTTTCCCACTCCCGGCGGATACTGATCGAACGTTCGATCCACCGGCTTGTCGAGCAAAAACTTATCGGCAAGAGCCAGCAGCGCATCCCAGTCGCCCTGCACCATGCCGTGCGGACGGTTGGCAAAGCTCACTCCCAGCTTATCGCTCGCGTGGAAAAACGCGTACGCGGGCCGCGCCGCCAGCAGCGATTGATACACCCCATTCAGATTCACGTTCTGGTCGTGGTCGCCCTCGAGCGAGATCAGCGGACGCGGCGCCACCAGTGCAATGAACCAATGCTCATCGAAGGGCAATTTATCCGGCTGCCCCCAGAATTGATGCAGGTTCGGCGAAAACCAGTTGGGATACTTTCTGACCATCTCCGTCAGCCCCTCTTTGCCGCCGCGATCCGGTACCGAGCCGCTATACCGATACGCCGGGGTTCCACCGCCGGAGCTCGCCACCGGCGCCACCATGGCCCAGCGATCGTCGAACGCGCCCGCGATCAGCGCCGCTTTGCCCGTGCGCGAAACCCCGGTAATGATCAACTTCTTCGCATCGATCGAAGAATCGGTCTCGAGATAATCCACGATGCGCGACGCGCCCCACGCCCACGCCTGCAACAATCCCCAGTCGTAGTTGGGATACGCCGGAAAGAAACGCGTCGTCCGGTAGGCCCAGCCTCCGTCGGGCAGCCGCAGCGTGGTGTCTTCGCCGCAATCGTTGTTGTTGAACGTGACAAACGCGAAGCCGTGCGCGAGCGCGGGATTCGATTCCGCAATCTGCTCCGCAGTCCGCGGCCCGAAAGCGCGCATCGGAGGCCGGTTGGTGCCCGGCGCTCCAGCCGGGCCACCTGGAGCACCCGTGGGCGGCGGTCCACCTTCGCGCGGCGCGCCCGGTGCTGCTGGTCCGATCACCAGCAGCGCATCCTCATTGCGCCCCTGGTTTGCGCCCTGCGCCAGACGCGGCAAAGCCGTGGCTCCCGGCGGCGTGCCTGACGGCGAGACCAGCGCCGGAAACGGTCCGCCCGTCGCCGGCGTGAAGATGCCGATGTCGAGACTCAGGCTCTCATTCGGCCCGAAGGTGAGATGCACGAGCCGGTACTTCACCTTGCCGTCCATCAGCATCTGCGAGCTCACTTCCACGCCCTTCACGTTGCCCGGCGGCGGTGGCGCCTGCCCTACCGCGTAATACTCGAGCGTCCGCTTCATCTCGGCTCGACGCACGTCCCACTGCTTCAGCGTCTTCACCTTCCGCCCGTTGTTGAGCGTCATCACGTCAGGCATCGCAGGCCGGTTCGGCAACTGATCAACGCCGGGCATGTCGGGCATCGACGTCTTGATCGGCGGAATCGGGATCTCTTTCGGATCGGGCCGGTCAGAAATTCCGGACCCCGCTGTCTGCCCGCCCACCGCGCACACCAAAACTCCTACCGCAAACGCCACAACACTCTGACGCACAATTCTCATCGCCGCTCTCACTCCTTCACCCATTTCACTCACTTCACTCATTTCACTTCTCACGCTCATTCACTTCTTCACGTCAGCTCGTACGGCTTCTCCGGCGCGGGCACCGCATCTGGAATCTTCGGCATTTTCGCCGGATCGATCGTCGCCGCACCTGCAAGCCCCGAACCCGTCACGTTTGAAATACTCAGCAGCGGGCCGTCGAATCCCGTCACCTTCACGTTGCGAATCACCACGTCCTTCATATTCGCGAGCGCAATCCCCTTCGCGCAGGTTCCGATCACGTTGGTCAGCGAAAAACCCACCAGCGGCTTGCGCGGATGGATCTCCGTGGCTTGCACCAGCATCGGCAAATCCGTCACGCGGATATTCGAGAAGTGAAATTCGCGAAACAGCGGAATGCCGGCATCACCGGGAACAGGAAACTCATCCTGCTTGCCGCTGTTCAGATTGTTCAGCCGCAGAAATCCCTGCTTCGCGCCCGAGGCCTCAAAATCATTCACCGTGATGTTCTCAACAAACGCGCCGCGCCCCGGCCGGCTCTTGATGTAAATCGCGTGGCTGCGCGCGCCAATGCATTTGCAGTGTTCGATCACCACGTTGCGCACGCCCGCTGAAGTCTCGCTGCCGATGCCGATGCACGCAAAAGTCTTGTCGTTGAAGGTGCAGTTTGAAATGTGCACGTCCTCGCACACCCGGTTGATGGTGTTGGCCTCTTCGCCGCGGCCCGATTTGAGCGAGATGCAATCGTCGCTGGTTTCAAACGTGCAGCCGTCGATGATCACGTGCCTGCACGAGTCCACATCCACTCCGTCCGCGCCGCTATGGAACACCACATTTTTGAAGGTTACGTTTTCGCAGTACACGGGATGCGTCGACCACATGCCCGTTTGGACGGTAAAAAGGTTTTCCACGCGCACGTTGCGGCAGTTCGTAAATTCGAGCAGCGCCGGCAGCCGCATGCCTGTCGCGCGATTGACGCGTCCCCGGATGGCGTCGCTGGCGATGATTTTCCCCGGCCCTGTGATGCCGATGTTATCCGCATCCGTTGCGGAAATGAATGCGCCGTAGCCCTTGATCCAGCGGCCCTCCCAGCGCACCTGCGTAACCGGATAGTCAGCCATGTCGCCGGAGCCGAGCAGGCTGGCGCCGTCGTCGATGCGCAGCGTCACGTTGCTGCGCAGTTCGAGCGCGCCGGTCGCATAATCGCCCGCGGGAAACACCACCTCTCCGCCGCCCAGCAGCGAGCAACGCTCGATCACGAGTTGCAGCGCCAGAGTGTCCTTGGTTTTGCCGTCGCCGTTCGCGCCGTAGTCCTTCACGTTCAAGCTGACCGTCGGGCCCGCGTGCGCTGCCGGCTTCGCTGCCGCATGGGTCGCTACGGGCTTCGCCGTTTGCGCCCATCCAAATTGGGTCCACAAGGAACCGCTCAACCCAGCTGCCATCGGAGCCGCCACGGCTCCACGCACGGCCGTCGTCAGAAAATTTCTCCTGTCCACAACTCTCCTCATTGTTTGGGTTCTCCCATCCTTAAGACGAGCGCCGCGCGTCATTAGCCTCAAGTGGTCAGTCCACTCGCGACGCGAAAGCCATCTTCAGCCGCCAGGGGAAATCTGTCAAGCGCGGCCGTCCAGTCCCTCCCGGGAGCCCACCAGAGGCCCGTTCCCGCGCCCAAATCGCCCCAATGTATGGGTCAAACCCCCCGCCAAACCCGTTTCTGGGGTAGGCGCGCTGGTCCTTTTCCTTTTCACCATGCATATTCGCGTTGCAAATGTCCGCAACCCCCTTTACTATGCGTCAATTGAGGGAAATGCCCCACGCCGTCTCCAGTCCGCCCGTACCGCTGCTCGCGCAGCCAGTAGCAGTGCCGCGCGTGCGCATGAGCAAGCTCTGTATCGCGGTTCAGGGAACCACCCCAGCCGAGCTTTTTTCCCAGGCTGAAATCGCGCGTAAGGAATCTGTTTTCATTGAGTTGCGTCTCGACTTTCTGGCCAAGCCGGCGGCCGCGCTCCCCGATCTCAAGACCTTTCTTTCCCGCCATCGCGAGGTAACGGCCATCGCCACTTGCCGCCGCAAGACTTTGGGCGGCCATTTCGCGGGATCCCTGAATGCGGAGATGGACCTGCTGCTCAAAGCCGCTGAAGCAGGCGCCCACATTGTTGATTTGGAAGTGGAATCGGCCGAACACATCACCCGGCCGCAGCTGGCCAAGTTCCGCGCCTCCCTCCGCGCCGCCGGAGCCGCGCTTTTGATCAGCTCCCACGACTTTAGCCGCACCCGCCGCCCCGACGGCCTGAACCAGACCGCCCAGCGCATCGCTGCCTTCGAGCCGGAATTCGTCAAGGTCGTCAGCACCGCGCGCAGCCTCGCCGACAACCTCTCCGTCCTGCGCATGGTCGAAGATCAATCGCTCCACACGCATATTGTGGGCATCGCCATGGGTGAGGAGGGTCTCATCAGCCGCGTGCTCAGCCTGCGCGCCGGCGCTGCGTTCACCTTCGCCTCCTCGGCCGACGGCGCTGAAACCGCTCCCGGCCAGGTCTCCGCGCGCACCCTGCTCGACACGTACCGTCTCGAGCAGGTCGACCAGGCCACGCGCATCTTCGGCGTCGCCGGCAATCCCATCTCGCATTCGCTTTCGCCGCTCATGCACGTCACCGCGTTCCGCCGCGAAAACGTCAACGCCGTCATGCTGCCGCTCAAAGTCAAAACGCTCGACGACCTGCTCACCGTCGTCCGCGACCTGCCCCTCGACGGCGTCGCCGTCACCATGCCGCTCAAGCAGGAAGTGCTGCCGCACCTGGCCAACATGGATGCGGTCACCGCGAAGATCGGCGCATGCAACACGCTGCGCACCGGCGCGGACGGCAAGCTCTACGGCTTCAATACCGATGTAGCCGGCATCGTCCGCCCGCTGGAGCGGCGCATGCGTCTGAAGGGCGCGCGCATTCTGGTGCTCGGCGCAGGCGGCGCGGCGCGTGCCGCGGTCTTCGGCCTCGTGGAGCAGGGCGCAGAAGTGACCATCGTCAACCGCACACACGAGAAGGCAGTAGCTCTCGCGCGCAAGGCCAAGGCCCATGTCTTAAAGCAGGCCGCGCTCGCCAAAAGCCGCTTTGACGCCATCATCAACACCACGCCATGCGGCATGACCGGCTTCAAGCAGCAGCTTCCGATCAAAGAAAACGAGCTCAACGCGTCTCTGGTTTTTGATTTGGTTTATACACCGATCGAAACCCCGCTTCTCAAGCTCGCCAAGGCGCGCGGCCTCGCCGTTATCAGCGGCCTTGAGATGTTTGTGCAGCAGGGCGCGCGCCAGTTTGAAATCTGGACCGGCAAGCCCGCGCCGGAAAGCGAAATGCTGCGCGTCGTCGAGCTCGAGCTCCGCCGCCATCCGCAATAGGCCCCAATACCCTGCCATTCTGAGCGACAAGAATCGAATGTCATCCTGAGCGAGGTCGTCCGCCGAGGCGGACGAACGAGTCGAAGGACCTGCATTTGCTTTTCGCAAGGTCCGAATCGATCGGTCTCATCTGCGAGATGGTGATCTCTGCGATTCATCGCCACAGATTTACCGTTCGGCAATGTTGTGACCTGGATCACGCTCATATGCGGCTAAACAATAGCGAAAACAACCATTTATCAATATTGAGCGTCGTACGTTTTGGGTACTATGGTGAACCGGTAAGCGGGAAGGCAGAATTTGGGGAGCAATTACTCAGCGCAGACTGATTGCCAATCTTCATTCCCGCCATTAGTTAATTCGTTAACCCAACCACAGGCACCACAACTTCCTGCGGCTGAATCGCCTTCCCAAGCGTCATGCCTCAGTAGCTGTACAGAGTGAACGCCATGATCGATTGCAGAGCGGTCTTATCCTTCGTTGCCATGGGTACAATCGCCGGACTAACCGCATGCGGAGGGTCCGGAAGTCTGCCCACCTTGAGCGAGACCACACAGCCCACCTCCGTCATCTTCGTCTCCACGCCGCCGTCGTCCCTGGCAGTAAACGCATCGGCAACCATCGATGCGGCTGCAACGTATCCGATCAACAGCCTCGTAGGGAATACCCTGGTTACCTACTCCATCAGTTGTGGAAGCCCGAATGCCTGCGGTACGTTGAGCAACAGCGACGAAGTGGGGGCGATGGTTTACACCGCGCCCGCAACGATCCCATCCGGAGCGACGGTCACCGTGACGGCAACCTCTGTCGTCAACGCATCGCTCTCCCGGTCAGCCACCATCACTATCGTGCCTCCCATTCCCATCTCCGTGACATTCTTCGGCGCGCCTCCGGCTTCGTTGCAGGTGGGCGCGTCGTTCGCACTGCGCGCACTTATCACGAACGATGTCACGGCGAATCCGCAGGTGAAATGGACTGTCACTTGCGGCAGCACAGCCTGCGGCTCGTTCAGCCCCGCCACCACCGGCAGCGAGGTTGCAACTACCTATTCCGCGCCAGCCGCGATCCCGCCGGGCAACTCCGTCACGGTTACGGCCACGTCGGTCACCGATCCCACAAAGTCGGTCTCGGCAAGCATTGTGATTACCGCAGCCGCGCCCACGCTGGCAGACGGGACCTATGTCTTCCAGATTTCAGGCGCGCTGGGCAACGTAGGCACTTTCATTACCGGCACCATCGTTGCCAAGAGCGGCGCCATCACGGGTGGAGAGCAAGACGCGACCTCCGACGACGGAGAGGGTGACGAGTACACGCTGTTCTCGCAGATTTCCGGTGGAAGCTACTCCACCACTCCCGATGGAAATCTCGAAATCAACATTGAGATCAGTCCAAATGAAATCGAAACCCTGAGCGGCACGCTGGCTTCAGGTTCCCACGGGCTCATTGCGGGCTTTGACGGTATCTCGGGCAGCGGAACCCTGGACCTGCAAACCAGCAAAGCCGCGCCATCGGGTGGGTACGCGATTTCGCTCTACGGCATCGACTACTACAGCAGTCCCTCGTGGATCGGAGGCATTCTCAACATCGACAGCCCTGGAGGGATTTCAGGAAACGGCAGCGTGTTCGATGTCATCGATGGGTATGTGTACTCCAGCGCCCCGCCAACTTTAGCTGCCAGCACGGTCTCCGTACCCGATGCCTTCGGCCGCGTGGTGTTCCAGTTGAACCCAGGCACAAACTCCTCGCTGCCAGTGCTTGACCTGGCCGGTTATATCGTGGACGCCACACACATCAGGCTCAACCAGTCCAGCATCCCGGCTTACAGCTATGTCTACTCCGGGATTTCGGGCGGCACGGCGCTCGGCCAGGGCGCAAGTACCGGCAAGTTCAGCCCGGCTTCAGTAGCCGGCACGAGTTATGTCTTCGCCGCGCAGGGCGAGGACATGCATGGCCCGCTTCAGATAGCCGGGGTGGTGACTCTCAACTCCGGCGGCAGCGCCACCGGCACGCTCAACTGGAACGATCTGAGCGGAGGCGCGCCGCAAAATCCTCTGGCCTTCACCGGTGCCTATACCGTCGATCCCACGGGACGGGTCACGCTAAGTAATCTCACCGACGGCGCGACATTCAAATATTCGCTGCATCTTTATCTAACCGGCAACGGTTCGGGCCTCGTGCTCACCAGCGATGCCAACGATATTTTCGCCGGGCAGGCCTTTCAACAGCAGGCCGGCGCGTTCTCTGCGGCGTCATTCAACGGCGGCTACGGGTTGAACGCAAGCCTTTACAACACAACTGCGTTTTATGGTGAACCGACGTGGGAGAACGTGGTTGGCCCGCTGCTGGCTGTGCCCAATCCCGCAGTGGACGACGTGACAGGATTCGCGGACTATGGCGCCGGATCAGCGGACTTCGCCATCTCAGGAAGCTTCACGGCTGCCGCGAATGGTGTATTTCAGGGCTCGCTCGCGGGCTTCGACAGCGCATCTCCGACGAAAGCAAACACCTTCACGTTGTATATGGTGGATGGCACACAGGCAGTAGCGATCGAAACCGATAATTCGCAGTTGATGCTGGGCAGGCTGGCGCTGGTGCCGTGAGACCTTCGTCCCACCGAGTACTCGCTGTGCTTCTTCGCGGGCTTCTCCGGCTTTTTCTCGCCCGGCACATGCGTCGTGGGAATCGGCGCCATATCCGGGTCGATGCGCTTCACCTGCGTGCCGATCATCTCGTAGCGGATCGCTCGCGGAGCCACACGCCAGGCAACCCCCGCCCTGACGGCGGCTTTTAGACCACCTTGGGCGGGCGGATCGGCCCGCTGCCGAAAATAAGGTGATAATCTTCCTGACAAAATGGAGCGTCTAATTCGACTTGTCGCGCAATGTGCGCACGATCAGACGAGCCAACGCGAGACCTACCAATATCCCGAGAAAATTCGCCATCGGTGCTCCTGTCCGGGGGACTGAACCTTTTGCAGTGCGCCTTCCGCCATTCGACCTCAAGGCGCTGCATCTCTTCTTTCGAAACAGTGAACCACTAACGCCGTAAGTTGTTCAAGTTTTATTTTCCGAACCAGCGCACGAACCCCAACGTAGCTCTCAGCCGACTCGCTACCCCTTGCCGCCCCTGCGTTTCTTCGCGGCCTTCTCCGGCTTCTTCTCGCCCGGCACATGCGTCGTGGGGATCGGCGCCATGTCCGGGCCGATGCGCTTCACCTGCGTGTCGATCATTTCATATTCAATCGTTCGCGGAGCTACCGGCCTGGTAATGCCGGTCGCGGCATCGGTCGAGACATTGCTGCCGCTGGCGAGCTCGAAACTGAAGGCGGGAACCGCGCCGGCAGCCGTGTTCTGCGTAAAAACGCGCACCGGCAGGTAGCCCTGAATGGGATGCACGCGGAACGCCGTCTCGTAGCGATGGTGCTTCAGGCTCCAGGTGAAAACCCTGATCTGGTCGAAATCGTAAGGCAGTCCGGACTGGGGTGGTGACAGGGCCGTTACGTACTCGGGCTTGTCTCCGGGAGGATCGGCGCCATCGTCCTTAACCTTGGTCAGCACCCACGCGCCCACAATCCGTTGCGCCTCGGCGTACTGTGCCACATCGTCCGGTACATCCACATCCAGGCGGCTGCCCAGCAGCCAACCCACATGGCCCTGCGGGTCGCGCGCCAGCCACCAGTCTTCCATCTCCGGCGGCGCGGTTTCTTCCACGGGTGCGGGTGGCGCAGCCTTCGCCGTGCCCGGTTTTGCGTTGCCGGTTGACGGCACGCTCTTGTCTCCCACCGCGGGTTTGCTCGCATTCGACGGCAACGGCCCAAAGACCTCACCCGGTTTTTTGGGAGCCGATGCCCGCACCAGCAGTTCCACCTTGGTAGTGCCGGGCAGAAGATAAAACCGCTCCGTCTCGCGGCCCGGAAGCAGATGCATGGCAAGGTCGTCGCGCAGCACGGCTTTCGCCGCCACGGGCACGTTTTTGCTCTCCGCGGCAAGCTGCATAAACCCGTTGTAGGTCTTCTCGTCGATCACGGCTCGCTCTTCAATCCAGCCGATCTCGTTCTTGTCGGTCTTGACCTTGAGAAAGCGCTTGGCGCGTTCCAGAACCTCAAGTGGCTGTGCGTTCACCACCTGGCAAACGCGGTTCGACACCGGGGCCACGCGGTCGTGGAGATAGACGGGGCGCGCCGATGCGACATACACCATTTCATGCTGTTCGTGGTGGAAGCGGTTGCAGCCGGTGAGGAGCAAAACACAGCTCAACGTCATCAGCGATAAGGCGAAGACCGATGCGAAGCGCCGGAAAATGCGAAGCGGAGGAGTTGGCAAACGAGTAGACACAGGCCCTTGCAATTGCCTTGAGAATAGCACTTTTGCAGAGATCAGGGATCGGAGACGAGTGTGAGTGTGGAGTGTGGAGTGTGAGTGTTGCCGACAAATCCACCCACACTCACACTCGCACTCACACTACTGATCACTGACCACTGATCACTGATCACTGACAACTGTTCTTACGGCAGCGCCGCCACGGCATTGGCTCCCACGGGGTCAGTTCCCGTAAAGGTGGCAATCGCAGCGGTAAGTGCTCCGGAACTCATGGTGTAGGCTTCCAGATCGGGATCGCCGCTTGCGGTCGAGCCGCCGGTCGAAACCGCCAGCACAAAGTTATCGTCGCTGTCCTCGGCAAGACTCATGGGCACAATGCCAGCGGAAATGCTGTTGCCCGCAGCGATCGTATACGCGGTTCCCGAGGCTGTGATGGGAAACCATTCGACGTTCCCCGAACCCGTCGTGCCCTGGCCGTTGGCGACGTAGACGTAATCGCCGTTTGCAATGGGCAAAATCGCGTTCGGCGAAAGTCCCCCACTCGCGATCGGAGAGCCGGATGCCTGCGTCAGGGCTCCGCTGAGCGAACTGTAGTTGAACACGCGCAATCCGCCGGAAGTGCCCGCGGTGTCTGCCAGCGTCTCGCCAATGTAGAACAGGCGGTTGGTGGGATCCACGGCCACCGACAGCGCCGATCCGTTGCTGTTGACTGTTGCAATCACGGTCGCCTTCGAACCCACCGGATTCGAATTGATTGCGGTGAAGGGAACGACGATCGTGCCGCCCCTTCCCAGTGCGAGAAACAAATTGGTCCCATCCGGAGAGAGGACCATCTGATACACGGAGGCGTTGGTCACATTGAATGTCTGGTACGGTGGGACGCCCGTGCCGGTATACGCCCCGGTCGAAGCGTTGATGGGAATGGCGTTCATCTGCACCGTTCCAGCGGTGGGAAGGAACGCGTCAATCAGCCACGAGCCGCTCACCTGCATGGCCGAGGCAACGTCAGAGGAAATCACCGCGCCGCCGTTCCCGATCGTCAAAGCGCCGCCCGATCCAATGGAATAGAGATAGATGCCGCTGACGGTGCCGACATAGAGAAACCCTCCGCCCGGCGCAACGGCAATGCAATTCGGCGCGGAAGAAAGACTGTAGGGGCTGCCGGAAACCTGCTCCAGCGTGCCGGTAGAAATGGTGTAAGCCGCGATCTGCTTCGTCGTCTGGTTCAGCACATAAAAGACGCCGCTCGAGAGCGTAGTCTTTGTCACCGTCGTTGTAGTGGTCGACGGGGGCAGGTTCCAGAATCCTGAGCATCCCGCAAGGAGTGTCGCGGCGGTAAGCAGAATAAAGCCAAATCTGAACTTCATCATCACTCCATGCAGAACGCACACCCAGGACCGTCACTTCCTGGAGAGTCCGCAGCAACATTCTGTTTCAAGGGTAGCGCCAGCCGGTACCTTTTGTCCGCCGCCGGGTCCGTTGCCCAGAGCCGGAACTGCCAGTCTGCTGAAAAGACGCGGCCAGAACCATTTCCGCTCAATGCAAAATGTCACGGCGGATTGTGGAATGTGGTGTGACTGCGATGCGAAGCTAGTTGGGTCTCCCGCCGGAAGCGGCGCGGCGCCGGAAGCGCTCATCCACGGGCTGGCGCCCCTGAAACCCGGACTCCATGGTGTGCCAGTGTTCGATGGCCGTTTCGCCCATCCGCCAGCACAGCAGAACGATCTCGTCGTCGACCCGGCAGGGAAAGTCGAGCAGACCCGCTTCCAGGTCCTTCACCTGCACTCCGATAGCGTCGATCTCCGCAATACTCTCTTGCACGCGCTTCAGGTGTGCATCCAATTCGGCGCGCTGCCGGGCGATTTCCACGGTGTCTACTCGCATGCCGCCCGCAAAATAAATGCGCTGCGCCACTTCGTTCAAACCCGACTCGGCCGTTTGCGCGGAGCGCCGGCCTTCGATCGCGCGCTTCAGCAGCGACTCAAGCACCGGCAGCAGCGACTGCGCCTCTTCGAGAGTAAAGGTTCTCATAGTGTGAAAATGCCCCAGACACCTACAGAATACGACGAAATCGGAACAAATGCGTAGAAGGGCCGAGCCGTTGGCATTCTTGCGTTTAGTGCGGTACCGCATGGAGCGCCGGTGCGCTCCCAATCCTACCCATTCCCCTTCCTTTCGCTCGCCGCGGAGACCGAAAGGACGGGGAACCAGCGCCTCGCCCGCGCACAGGTGTGACCAAAGTCGCTGCCGGATGCTTGCCCTCGCACTACGCTGTCTTTGATGAGGGGAAAAATGGCCACGCAAGTGCAGGCGGGTCTTCAAATCGATGAAAAGAAGAAACTGCTCCGCCGCTCCGCGCCCGATCGTTCCCAGCGTATTCGGCATATCGTGCAAGGCGCATTTGTCGTGTTGAACGCCTGGATCGGCGCGCAATTCTATCTATGGGTACGCTTTTTTGAGCGCGGCGGCCATGGACTCGCGATTTCGCGTCCCGCCGGAGTAGAAGGCTGGCTGCCCATCGCCGGCCTGATGAATACCAAAACCTTCTTCCTCACCGGTCGCGTGCCCACGATCCATCCCGCAGCCATGTTTTTGTTTCTCGCCTTCATATTGATGAGCCTCTTCGCGAAGAAGGCCTTCTGCGCATGGCTCTGCCCCGTCGGCACGCTTTCTGAGGCTCTATGGAAGCTCGGCCGCAAGCTCTTCCGGCGCAATCTTCATCTGCCAAAGTGGTTCGACATTCCTCTCCGCGCGTTCAAGTACCTGCTGCTCGGCTTTTTTCTCTTCGTGGTCGGCGCCATGTCGGCTGAAGCGCTCCAGAGCTTCATGACCACACCCTACGGCCTCATCGCCGACGTCAAGATGCTCGACTTCTTCCGCGGTATGGGAGAGACCGCAGTCATTGTCATCGCGCTTCTTATCTGCGGCTCCATTCTTGTGCAGAACTTCTGGTGCCGCTATCTCTGCCCCTACGGCGCGCTCATGGGTTTGGTCTCGCTGCTCAGCCTCGTCAAAATTCGCCGCGACGCCGATGCCTGCATCGATTGCGCAAAATGCGCGAAAGCGTGTCCGGCGAGCCTCCCGGTCGATCGCCTGCTGCAAATCCGTTCCGCGGAGTGCGCGGCGTGCATGGAGTGCATCGCCGTCTGCCCGGCAGAAAACGCTCTGCAACTCTCGCTCCCGCCTCGCCGCAGCGCCGTGTCCGCGCAGCGCTGGCTCCGTCGCGCTCTTTCGCCGGTCGCGGTGGCCTGTCTTCTCGCGTACCTCTTCGTCGCCGTGGTGCTCTTCGCCCGAGCCACCAGCCATTGGCAAACGCACCTTCCGAACGACGTATATCGCGACCTGATTCCGAACGCCAACCAGGTCACGCACCCCGGCATGTAGCGCCGCGGCCGCGCGCAACGCCAAATTCTTCGGCTGGTAGAATGCTTTGGTGCCCGCGCCCCACATCGATCTCGCCGCCGTTCTCGAAAACACGGAGTTGTTCAAGAGCCTTTCGCAGCCGGAGATCAAGACGCTCGCGGGCCGCACCGTGCGCAAGCCTTTCACTGCCGGCGAACTCCTGTTCTCTGAAGGCGAGCCTTGCAACGGCTTGCACATCATCGCGAGCGGCAAGGTGCGCATCTTCAAAACCTCCATCAGCGGCCGCGAACAGGTGCTCGCCCTCAACGGCCCTGGAGAAACCATCGCCGAGCTGCCCGTCTTTGACGGCGGCCCGTATCCTGCCTCGGCCGTGGCTGTTGAAGACGCGGAGATCGCCTTCATCTCGCGGCGCGACTTCCACGCATACTGCATGGAGCATCCCGAGGTTGCACTCAAAGTGCTCTCCGTCGTCGGCGCGCGTCTGCGGCGTCTGGTGGGCCTCATTGAAGAGCTTTCCTTCACCACCATCCGTCAGAGGCTCATCGCCGTGCTGGTCAAGCTGGCGCAAACCGAAGGCAAGAAAACCGCGCACGGCGTCGAATTTCAACTTCCCGGAACGCATCAGGAGCTGGCTCATCAGCTGGGCACGGTACGCGAGCTGGTATCGCGCAACCTGATGCGCCTTCAGGCCGAAGGCCTCCTCGAAGTGGATGCGCGCCAGATTGTTGTGAAAGATCTGAAAGCCCTGAGCGCGGAGCTGGACGGCGCCGCGTCGTAAGCCATAGAAAATGGCCGCCAACCAATCGCGCGACCCTCCTACGTCCTGCCCGGCTGGCCGGCAAAGCAAAAAGGCTCGGGAGCGTCTATCTCCCAAGCCTTTTGGTCTCTTCGACTTAAATTGGTTGCGGGGGCTGGATTTGAACCAGCGACCTTTGGGTTATGAGCCCAACGAGCTACCGGGCTGCTCCACCCCGCACTCCTATCTTAGCAAGCGCGGAAACGGGGGTCAATCGCCGGACGCGGTGCAAATGCGATGCGGCACCTTTAAAATCAGCAGTTTTTCTTGAGTGTCTTGAGAAATGCAGGCATTCCTGGCGATCGCGGCCCGGCTGCCCTCTCGCGCCGCCCATCCGCGGCACTTATTTCACGTCGGTCCCAGCGTCGTCCTCTTCGCCTTCGACGGAAATGCGCAGCGAGCGCAGAAAATGCAAATCGTTTGGCGAGAAGACTCCCGAATCCGCGCCAGCCTCTTCCGCTAGCTCGCCCGCTTCAGCCTTCTTCAGCTGCGCCGCCACCACTTCGTTCAGCCCGATCGTCGCCTCAAGCATCAGCAACACGTCAAAGCCGTGCTTGCGGATGTCTTGCACGACGCCCGCGATCTGCTCGCTCTCTATCACCGACTCATGGATGGCCTCGCCCAGTTGCTGAATCAGTTCGCGCAGACGCGATGTCACGGGTACCTCCAGGAGCGGCGGCCCACACCCAAAAGCATGTGAGTAGCGGCGTAGAATCTCTTTACCTTACTGCCAAACCCTTTTTCAGAGCAACCCGGGGACCGGTCCAACACGCCACAGGCCACTGCTACCATCATAAACGGGATGAGACCTCGCATGATTGGCCGCGCCCTGGGCGTCGGAGTGCGCGTCGCCGGGCACATTGTCGGGCAGTTCCTGGCGCCGTCCGCGCAACCCGCGGGCGCTTCACAAATGCATCAAACTGTTCCATTTGGCTCCGCGCAGCAGAACCGTGCAGGCCAGGCGGCAGCCCGCGCAACGCATCAGGTTGGGCAATCTGTGGGCGAGGCTGGTCGATCCGTAAGCCGCGGCGTGGGTGGATTTTTGCGTCCCTTCCGCCGCGTGGGCGGCGTTCTCTGGCTCGAAGTCAGCGGCGTCTTTTTTCTCCTGCCCGTGGTCGTCTTCGCTGCCCCGCTTTGGCGCGCCGTCGTAGCCTACCCGCATACCAGCGACCACAGAACGCTCTGGGTCACAGCCGGTATCGTAGCGCTGTTTCTCTATCTCGGTGTCAGCTCATTCTGGCGTGCCAGCCGCCGTTCACGGCGGCCTTAATTTTTCGCCGGCTCCTTGCGCTCTCCGCGCGCAACCGCCCACACCGCCGCGCCAATCGCCGCCAGCCCGATCAGCAGAAAACCCAATCCATCGCGAGCCCCGCTGTGTATCAGCCGGAAACCGCCCAGGCGCATCATGGCCAGCGCATTCAACCCTGCCGTTGCCATCCTTCCCTCCACCGGCAGGCGCTCGCTCCCGGCCGTACAGGAAGAAACCCGGAACTGCGCGCAGAGTTGTTCTTGAAGTTTTGCCGCGGAGCGAATCAGCCGCGTTTGCGTCCCCACAACCGCGGCGCCAGCGCGTAATTCAGCTGCACCAGCACGATGGCCCCAATGCTCAGCCATACATGGATGAAGCAAAGCGCCGCGCCCGCCGCGTAAAGTGACTGTGCAATCACGATGCGCCGGCAGATGCTGCCCTTCACCTCTTCGGGCGTATCGGGCTTCACCAAATTGGCGCGCGTGGCATACGACCAGCTCCAGAAAAGCATTGCGCCCAGCACAAAAATGTTGAGCCAATAAATTCCCAGCGCTACGCGGTAGTCGAAAAACTCAGTAAGCAGCCGCGTCGAGAGCGGAAGCAGCGTGACCGCGAAGAGAAAGCCAAGATGGATCCAGGTCAGATCGCGCGTGCCTTCGGCGAGATGATTCAGCTGCGTCTGTTGCCCGGCCCAGAAGATGCCGAGCGTCAGAAAGCTCATTCCGTACGTGATCCACTGCGGCCCCAGCGCAGCAAGCGCGGCCAGCAATTCGCCCTCACCGTGTACCTGCGCGGCGGTGGGCAGATGCAGATCCAGCACCAGCAGGGTCATGGCAAAGGCAAAGATGCCGTCGCTCAGCGCGGCCAGCCGGTCGAGATTGCGCCCCTGAATGCGGTTGTAAAGAGTGGGCATGGGCAATGCGTGATTCTACCGTTCCTAGACTAAGATACTTTGCCCTGTGTGGCTTTGACGGAACGAACTGCAATTGCGCCGAGCAACACCATCACCAACACCAGCGCGATCCACAAGAGAGCGGGATGCTTTTCCGTGAAGGGGCGCATATCGGGGCGCGGCTGATAGGCGGGATTGGCGGTCTCCGCTCCCAACTGCGCTGCTGCTGCGTTGGCGGCAGGAACGAACAGCGTCGCGTAATCGTATTGCGGAGCCGCCAGCGCAGAGTCGCCGTAGTAGAGCGTATATGGGTCTCCGGCGACAGCGTCAAAACACAGATCATGCTCCGTCATCTCCAGCCGGATCGCGGTGATTTGAATGGGCGCGTCGTCTCCATTCTCAATGGTCACCGTCCACTTCGCCGGACCGTCGAAATCCACTTGTGGCGCATCGACGGCCAGGTGTTCTTCGTCGATGCGGTGGCCGTTCTGCACACTGTGCACACGAAGAATGTTGCCGGTGGCTGTAACCGGCTGTGGCGGCTCGGCGGAATCGTTGGCAGGCGGCCGCGCAACCGGCAAAACCTTCACCTGCACATCGCGGCTGAAGCTGGTGGGTTGCGCGCCGGGCACGAACACAATGCGATCGACCGGAGCGCGCGCCGGCACTGTGAACTCAAAGACTGAGTCTCGGCCTTTTTGCGTGCCCGTCGCGGTCTGGGCAACCGTCACATACTTCGGCTGGCTCGCAGGCACTTCCATCACGGAAAGTCCGGTCACATTCTGCGGCGCGATGGGGCCGGCAATCTGGAAGTGCAGAAAACGAAAATCCGATTGCGGCAAATGAAGAACGGTGCTGCGGCCCAGCCGCTGCTGGGTCAGATCAAAGATGGTGAAGGAGCCAAGCTTGGTCCGCGAGGCGCTGGTCTGCGCCTGGCTGCCTGCAACCGTGACCGTTGCCAGAAAGTTCTGCCCATCGATATTGAGTTGCAAGTCGGTGTAGCTGCCGGCGGGCATCGCGGCATCGAAGACCGTCTCGTTTCCGCTCTTGCCCAGGTTGAGCACGGGCAGGCTTTGGCTGGTAGAGGCAATGGGCGCGGCCGCACGCAAGACATATGGTGTCTCAGTGGCGCCCTGGTAGAGCCGAAGATCCGCGAGCCCGGCCGTGGCGTGGCTAAAAATCTCGGGGTCGATCACCGCGCAGGTTTGCCCGGCCGATTGCGCCGGCTGCACCACGGGCCGTTCGAACTGGAAGTAGCGAATCTCCGGCGTGGGAGCGGCGAACAGCAGCAGCCAAAGGGCGGCGACCCATCTCATGAGTTTTCTTCCTTCCGGCCACGCAGGTTCAGCCAGTCACGCTGGTAAACAAAGCTGACGGCAAGCAGCAGCACGCCCAGGCCGATAAAGCTCAGGATACGGAATCCCTGGCTGAGCTGGCTTATGTCGATAAGGAAGACCTTGGCAATGGTTGCGGCCAGCAGCACCAGCGCCTGCCAGCGCAGGAAAGCCGTCCGCCGCAGGAAGCCCACGGTGAGCAGTGCTGCGCCGTACAGCATGAAAAATGCCGAGTACGTGAACTGCGCGTACATCTCGTAGTTTGCGAACAGTTGATAGTCGCCGCGCCAGCACAGGAACCACCAGAAGCTGTGGATCTCCCAGCTGATGGCCAGCAGAGCAAGCGCATTCACGACGAGAACGCCCGCGGCAGCCAGATTGGGCCAGTGCATCACCGCAGCGGGAGTCTCCTCGTCGCGCGTATTCTTTGCCAGCCAGACCACGAAAGCAAAGACAGCAATCGCCACGCAGTAGGTTGCAAAGCGCTCGTTCAGGAAAGGCCGCGTGGCCGCATGACGGATTCACGGCCAGCAACGCACCCAGGCCCAGCACCAGGCAGATGAGCGCAAAGGCTCTCACCAGCAACGACCGCACGCGGACGGCCAGCCACAACAACACCCCGCCCTCCAGCAGCCATCCAATCGTCATTCCACGGCCCTGCGTTTTGAGCGGAACGGCCATGACCAGGAAGGCAATGGCCATAGCGAGATGCAGCGAGGGAAGCATGGCGGGTCCGGCGCGCAAAACGCCCCGTTCCGGAAGCCGCATGAGCAGCAGATAATACGCGGCAAAGGCCACTGCAATCCACGGCGCAGCCCAATCGACCACCGCGGGAGAGAGCAGGCAGTAGAAGCCCAGAAAGCTGAGAGCCGCGCTGGCAACAGGCAGCACCACCAGGGCCAGCGCATCCCAGCCGCGCATCCCTCCGCTCTCATCGAGCGGCGCATGCACCAGGCGTGGCGCCAACGAGGAGATTAGGAAGAAGCAGCAAAGAAAGAGAGCCGTGCGCGGGGCTTGCCACTGCGAATAAAAAGTAAACCACCAGCCGAGAACAAAAATTACCGTGCCTGCCGAGGCGACAAAGAGCAACCGCGACCACGGACGCAGCGCCACCAGCACCAGCACTGCGAGATCCAGCACGAGCAGATAACTGAAGAGCGTGATCTCGTGATTACCGCCCGTCGAAACCAGCACGGGCGTAATCAGCCCGCCGGCAATGGCATAGAGCGCGAGCAACTCGCTGTCTTGCGCCCACGCCAACAATCCGTTGAACGCGGTGACGGCGATCATGGCCGCGAACGCAACGCCCGCCGGCACCAGCGCGTACTCCTGGTAAGCGGCCCACAGCGAGAGATAAAGCGTGCCGCTGCCAATCGCCTTCAGGGAGTAGGAGAATGCCGCGAATCCGCGCTTTTGAAAGCGCTCAGACCAGACGATGAGCGCGACGCCCGCCAGCAATCCGGAGAAGACGCGGCCGATGGGGCCGATCCAGTGATTGTCGAAAGCCAGCTTCAGGAACCAGGCCACGCCGATGAGCACGGCCAGAATGCCGACGCGATTGAACCAGGTAGAGCCGATGCGGCTCTCGAGAGACGGGGAATCGACACTTGCTGCCGGTTCGATGCTCGAGAACAGGGGCGGCGCAGTCGGAGCCGGAGGCGCTGCCGGGGCAGGCGGCGGTGCAGGAGACGGGGCGGGTTCGGCGAAACGCGGAGCCCCAACTTCGGGCGGTGGTGAGAATGCTGCCGTCACTGGCGGGGCGTGAACCGCCTGCGCGGCCTCATGCGGCGGCTCCGCTGGAGCGGCCATCCGCCGTGCGAGTGCTTCGAGCCCCTGCTCCAGATAGCGAATGCGGCTCATCAAGCCCGCTAACTCTGCGCGCACTTGGTTCGCACGCGAGTTCGCCGTCACGATCGCAACGATCGGCAGGACAATGATCGCGACCAACACGATGACAATTAGAAACACGATGGAATCCATAGGCTTAAGTTGCCGGAATTATATGCCCGTTTTGCCTGGCCAGCCGTAAAAAGCTACAACAATCGCTCAGCTCCTCGGCCGCGCCGCCGGAGCCTTGCGCGTTAAGTGCCACACGCCCACCGCCAGGGCCATTGCGCCCAGCCCATACGCCAGCACCGCCGTCTCGCCGCGATGAATCTGCCAGCCCTTTCCAATAGCCAGAGCTGCCGCGATCAACATCACAATGCCTCGTATGCGATTCATTCTTGCGCCTTTCCCGCCGGTTTCTTTCAAGCTGCGGAGGACGCATCCATTCTAGGGCTCCACTCGCATCAGGGAGTGCAAATTCCTGGGTGCCCCACATCTCGCTTTTGAGATGTGGGACAGCACGAACCTCAATTCGTCTTCTCCATCCCAGTACACTCCCGACCGGCCCCGATTGACCCCGCCGCCCGCAGTCCCTATGTTGAAAGAGGTAGAAGTAGCCGCTCTTATAAGGAAGATCCATGTCTGATTCCGTTTCCCCCGTCGCCGCGCCGCTCAAAAAGACCGCGCTCAACGCCACGCACCGCGCCCTCAAGGCCAAAATGGTCGACTTCGGCGGCTGGGACATGCCTGTCGAGTATCCCGTCACCGGCGACGGCCTCTGTGTCGGCTTGATCGGGGAGCACATGGCGGTGCGCACCGGCGTCGGCCTCTTTGACGTCAGCCACATGGGCGAAATCCAGTTTCGCGGCCCCGGCGCGTTGGCCGCCGTGCAGCACATCACCATGAACGATGCCTCCAAGCTCGCCGACAACCAGGCGCACTACTCCGCTCTGCTCACGCCCTCAGGCGCATTCGTCGACGACATTCTCGTGCACCGCCTCAGCCCCAACGACTATCTACTCGTCGTCAACGCCGGCACCACCGACAAGGATTTCGCCTGGATCAGGCAGCAGGCAGGCGCTCGGCCCGGCATTCATCTCAGCAATTACTCCAGCTACTACTCGCAACTCGCCTTGCAGGGCCCGCGCTCGCTTGAGACTCTCGCGAAACTCACCAAGGTCGATCTCGCCGCCATCAAGAATTACTGGTTCACCTGGGGCACGGTCGCCGGCATTCCCAACGTGATGATCGCGCGCACCGGCTACTCCGGCGAAGACGGTTTTGAGGTTTACATTCCCTCCGACGAGCCCACCACCGTAAAGATGTGGAACGCGCTGCTCGAAGCGGGCGCGGAGTTCGCCATCCGCCCCTGCGGCCTGGGCGCGCGCAACACCCTCCGCCTCGAAGCCGGCATGAGCCTCTACGGCCACGAAATCTCTGAAGACATCAACGTGCTCGAAGCCGGCCTCTCGCGTTGGCTCAAGCTCGACAAGGGCGACTTTATTGGTTGTGATGCTCTCATCCGAATCCAGGAAGAAAAACCCAAGCGCAAAATCATCGGCTTAGAAATGGTAGAGCGCGGCATCGCCCGCGACGGATACGCCGTACTGTCTTTGGAAGGCGACAACATCGGCGCCGTTACCTCTGGCTCGCCCGCGCCGTTCCTCAAAACCAACATCGCTATGGCTCTAGTGCCCACAGCCGTAGCCGAGTCGGGCACAGACGTTCTCGTAGACGTGCGCGGCAACCGCGTCCGCGCCAAACAAGTGCCGCTGCCCTTCTACAAGCGGCCGAAGAAGTAGAGAGTCGCGCAGAATTACCGGAACAGGATCGAGCATCTCAGCCAGGCGCGCCATCTTTTTTGGAGCTGTCCTCGAAAAACAAAATTCCCCAGCCTCTAACTAGCCCGCGCCGCCCGGTGTTTCCAGCCGCGTCTGCGCCGCTTTCAGCTCTTCCTCGATCTCTGCCAGCCAGCCCACGTCCTCACCGCGCGCACTTCGCACCTCGCGGATCAGGCGCATGTTGCGTGCCGTCGTCTCCGGCTCGAACGCCTCGCGCACCACCGCCAGGGCCGCGCCGCAATACTCCTGCGCCTCGCTCACATTGCGGGCCAGCACCGCCAATTCCAGCAGAGTGGCCTGGTCCCAGTAATCGCCATTGGCCTTGGCGCGCAGCAGCGCCGCGTAGCGCACCACGGGCAGCATGTCGGCCTGCGCAGCATCGGGCTTCTCTTGCAGCTCCATCAGCGTCACCGCGTTAATGCCCGGATACGGATCGCGCCAGTCGGCTTCAAACCCCGCGCGATACGCCTCGATGGCGCGTTTCAGATACCCTCGCGCTTCCATGGCGCGTCCGCCCTTCAGGGCATTCTCCCAGCGATCCTTATACACCCGCCCCAGCAGTCCGGCGGTCTCGCTGCTCTGGCCGAATTTCTCAATCGTCGCCTTCAGAATCTGCTCGGCATCTTCCGATCGTCCCAGCCGATTTTGCGCGAAGGCCAACTGCTCCTGCACCATCCGGGTATTTTGTAAGGTGCGCGACATGCGAGCGTAAAGATCCACCATGTCCTGGTAGGCTTTCACCGCGCGAAACGAAAGAAACAAATCCACCACCACGCCGGCTTCCGCATTGCGCATGTCGGGGAACTCCGCCGCAATGCCTCGCACTGCATCCGCCCCCGCCTTGCGCGCCGCCGCCAGCCGCCTCTTGTATTCGCGCGAGTTGCTCACCCGGTCGCGGAACAGATCCGTCTTCTCGTGGTCCACCTCAATCCGCGGCATGTCCTGGATGAGCGTGAAAAGCGGGCTGTCGTCATGCGGTTCCTCGTTCGCGGTCCGCAGGCGCAGCACAATGTTTTCTTTGTCGCCCTCGGCATCGGACGGCTCGCCGTTCGCATCCAGGTGATAGGGAAGGCCGCGCAACAGCGCGATGTCGAAAGGTAGAGAAGTTCCCTCGGCAAACAGAATCACGGTGCTCGACGGCCGCACGGCGTGGCGAATGCCAAGTTCGTAGTAGACATTCGGGTTCGCGCCCGTCACGTCGGCGATCGCAAACTCGCACAGCATCAGCCGTTCATACATCGGCTTGTGGATGGTCCCGCCCACCTGCTCTTCATCGGCCCGGATTGGTTCGAGACCCGCCAGTGTCACTGCCGGCTGGATGATCTGCTGATAGACCGTATCGAAATCAATCAGCTTGCCCGTTCCATCCTGCTTGCGCCCAAACGGCATCAGCACAAAGCAGAGAGGCTTCATCGCGTTAGCAGTCGCATGCACCAGAAGATTGTAAATCCCGCCTTCCGAAAATGATGCTGGGGCCGTGTCCTGTATCAGGGCGCGAGTTCACTCGCGCCGAAAGGCCGCCCCAAATGGACGGGGTTTTAACCCCTGTCCGACGTCTGCTCGACACCCTACACCCATTATTGTGGTGACCGAGTGCCGCCCAGAAACGGGCCACCCATCTTTACAACATGTGCCGCGCCCAGCTCTCCAGCCACGAGTGTGTGATCGATTTCCAGGTCGCGTTGAAGTAGAGCCCCGTGGCCGCCAGGCCCACAGTGATGACGAAGCCGGACGCCCATAAAAACTGCTTCATGATCCGGTCGCGTTTCCAATCCCAGAGGAACATGAGAACAATGAGCAGCAGCGTGCCGCCCTCGTAAAACAGATAGGTGCCGAGAAAGGTAGTGGGTGCAGGCAGAAAAAGGTTCACCATCCGCGAAAAGCCCGCATCGCTGATCGAGATGGTGGCCAGAATCATCACGCGCCGATGGGCGGCGGAGTTGCGCCGCATCAGAACTCCGCAGGGCAGCAGCACGGCCAGGCAAATCACTCCGCTGAAAGCGATTGAAAGGAATTGCGGCGGCAGCGTGCCGGGAGTCTTCAGGTTCAAGGCCTGCCAACTCAGTTCGGCATAGGGGGCGATCACAACAACGAGAGCGGCGTAGCCGGCCGCATACCAGCCGAAACGGCGATGCCAGCGCACGTTGCCGGTTTCCACCATGAGCACAAGCGCGGTGGCAGTCAGCAGCCAGAGCGTCGTGACGATCGCATGCACGTGGACGATCTTGGGCACGGGCGGCTGCTCGTGGAAGTAGTTGTGCAAGTCGAAGCCGAAGCCGACGCCCACGAAAATCCAGAAGAGGCCGAGCCACACCAGCGCCGCCCGGCGATCTTCACGCGCGGGCCAGGATGCGGTTGTATGGATATGCACCCGCTTCGTCCTCCTGGTCAGTCAGAGAAATGTACAGCGATGGGGATAGATGCGATGAATCGGGGATTGATGCGATGCATCCATCTTTGCACATAGTGGTGTAACCGGATCAACGGAGATTGATTGCGACTCCAACGCGTGCCGTGCACAACAAGCGCAACTCTCCCCTTAGCCCGCGCGCGAGCTGCGTCTCTTCATCACCTACGAGGATTCAAGTGGGGGAAACTTGAGATCGTACGAGTCCGTCTACCCAGCCCTACTTCCACTCCCAGATCTTTGACACGGCGCTGCCTCTGGCATCCACTTCGTATTCAAAGGTCCGCATGCGTTGTTCAGGCCCGCTGCTTCTTTCTTGCGGCCCACGCGGACCTCCTTCGCGTCAGTGTACCGTCGAATGGACCTCCGCGATATATCCCCCCGGAAATTGCACGATTGCGGACTTGCGTCCCTCGGACACGAATGGCGCGACGAGAATGCCGACCCCAAGACTTTGCGCTTTTGCCAGAGTCGCCTCGAGATCGTCGACCTCGTAGCCGGTGTTTTCGCGGCCGTAAGGATACGGAAGATGACCGTCAGATACGAGCACCTGCATCTTGCCAAAGTTCGACTCAATGCGAATGCGCCGGTAGGTGGCGTCTGGTCGTCCGATCTCGATTCCGGGAGCCTGAGCCACGTCGGACACGACTTTGCCGCGCGAGAATGCAATGAACGAGTTGATGAAGCGATCGGCGCGATCGCCTGAAATGTAGATGCGATTCTCCGGTACGTGGCGAAATGGCAGATAGGAAGGTGGCGTGAAGTGCCAGTAGATCTGCATATTCACGCCACCGGGCCACTGGACGATCGCGTCAATGCCAATGGGATCGCGAAACGGCGCTACGACAATGTCGGCGCCGGCCTGGCGGGCAGCGGCGATGGCGGAGTCCATATCGGTGACGAGATACCCGTTGCGTTCGTCACCAAAGTGAGCCGGGATGGGACTGGTAAAGCCGAAGAGCGAAACGGTCCCTACGGGAGTTTGCAACAACTGGATCGTTGTCCGGCTCGGGGTTGGCGTGACGGTGGAAACAACCTGCTTCGTGCTCGATCCGCCAAAAGTTCCGAGGAAGCTCTTGACGAAGTCCTCAACATCGGAAGGAGGAACATAGACGTGCGTCGTATCGTACTGCGGGGCGATTGCGAGCCCTGCAGACGGTTCACTCCGCTCCTGCGAAAGAGTGATGCCGCTGCTGCCAGCGAGCAGCAAAGCGATAATTGTCCATTGGAGACTGAGCTTCATCAAAGTACCTCCGGAAAACCTCACTGCAAAATGGTGGATCGCAGAAACTCCGCACCGTGGCCGTTCAGGTCAACCGTGCGAATAAATGCACAGTAGCAGGTCCGGGTCGAGCCGGTCATGACGGATGACGACCATACCGTGTGAATTGATAAACTTTCTTCACCGCGTTGCCTATGTTCTTCGCGGGCAGCCTTCATGGATCATCGACTGGCACGATTTGATCTTCGCCGCCATAGAGCGGCGCCTCTCAGAATTCTGTGAACACAATGACCGTGCAGAACACGACAACGGCGATCCGGCATGTATCATGCACGTTCGTACTGCGCAAGATTCTGTGCCTGATTCTCTCTTTCTTGTTTCTTTCATGTCTTCTCTTCGCACAGCAAAGCCTCATTCCGCCTTCAGAGGCGACTGCGCCAAAGCGGCCGCCCATTCGTATCATTCGCTACGAAGAGGATTGGAGTTCATTGTGCAACGCAAAAGCGCGCAGCGACTTCATCGATCCGCTGAAATGCATGTGGTTACGAGCGCCGGGAGAGAGCAGTTATGTGTCATTAGGTGGCGAATTCCGCGGTGTGTATGAGGACGTTTTGGATGACAACTGGAGCAACACTCCCTACTCGACCAACTCCTTCTGGCTGGAACGTTTCCAGCTGCACGCCGACGTTCATTTCAATCCACATGTTCGCTTGTTTCTTCAGCTGGAAAGTGGGCAGGAGCAGGGCCGGCCTGGGGGGCCCCGTCCCATCGACAAGAAGAACCTCGATTTTCTGAATGCATTTCTTGAGCTGGATCGCGGGAAGAACTCGAAAACTCCTACGGCCTTTCGCATCGGGCGGCAGGAACTGCAATTCGGTGCGGGAAGGCTGGTAGCCGTTCGTGAAGGGCCGAACGTGCGACAAGGATTCTACGGCGCGCGAATTACGCAACAGCTGAATCGCTGGACCTTGGACGCATTCGCCGCCCGGCCGGCGAAAGACAACCCCGGCTTCTTCGACAATGTTCCGCTGCAGACCACCAGCTTCTGGGGCATTTATTCAGAGCGTGCGCTTGGCGGCGATCCCGCCAGAGTGGCGGATTTCTACTATCTTGGACTCGATCGGAAGAGCGCTACCTTCAATAAGGGCACAGCCCGCGAACAGCGGCAAACGGTGGGCGCGACGAGTCGCCTCGGCTGCTCCCCGACTCGACGATCTGCGCCCGATAATTCCACACTACGACATTGAGGCCGTGTATCAGTTCGGTGCGTTCGGCGAAGGATCGATCGAGGCATGGACCGTCGCCTCAGAGCTTGGGATGACATTGCCGCGCCTGCCCGAGCGGCCGCGTGTCGGCCTTCGTGCCGACGTGGCCAGCGGCGACCACGATCCGCACAATGACAATCTGGGGACCTTCAATCCTTTGTTTCCAATCGGCAACTACTTCGGCGTTCTCTCTGACACCGGCCCGGGGCCCCTCAATTTCTACGACCTTCATCCCAATGTCCACACCTATTTCCCGCATAACATCAGCGTCGAAACGGACTGGGTTATCTGGTGGCGGCAGAGCTTGAACGACGGTATATACAACGTGCCCGGAAATCTTCTTGTACCCTCCAGCACCAGCCAGGCTCGTTTCGTTGGCCATCGCCCCGGAATCGAAGTCCGTTGGCAGCGTGACACCCACTTTTATGTTCAGGGGGACTACGGCGTCTTTTTCGCTGGTCCCTTTCTTCAGCAGAGTGGACATCCTCACAACCTGAACTACGCCTCAATGTGGATAGGCTACAAATTCTGAAGCACGGGCGACGCTGCCGGGGCATCCGAGGCCTTGCGTGATGCGAACAATTGTCTGCGAACGAAGGCTAATCTGACCCTCAATGGGTTCTCATAGGTCGGCACCAGGCCAGCATTCTTGTCCGGGCTCCATGGACCAAGTGTTGCCAACGGCCATCAGCAATCATTGGCCACCGGCTGGTCTCAAGAAACAGGATTAGTACCGGAAAACGCCCTTGCAATAAGCAACGATCCGCAAACAGCGGTGCCCCATCCCGGCGGCTCAGCTGGACCGTCGGGAATTGACCGCGGCTCCGTCGCGCGCCGAGCGCAGCCAAGCGCAGCTCACCCCTCAGCCCTCGGTGAGCTGCGTCTCTTCATCGCTTTGGAGGATTCAAGTGGGGGAGACTTGAGGTCTTGCGGAGCCCATCAACTTGGTCCGACAACCCAGCCTTACTTCCACTCCCACATCTTTGACACGGTGCCGCCTTTGGCATCCACTTCGAATTCGAAAGCGACGCAGGCGTTGTTCAGGCGCGCCAGCTTCTTTCCCGTCGACTTGAAAAACAACATGCCGCGGTAGCTCACGGAGCCGCCCGGCCCGAAGTGGCCCACGCCGGTCCCTGTCCAGGTCGCTGCCTCGCCGTCTTCCGTCATGTCGATTCCCTGGCCGTGGCCAAAAAGCGAACCATCCGCACGCACCACCGATGTGTACGTGCCCATGCCGTTCACGGCAACGCCGAGCATCTTGCCGCTCTCTTCAAAGCTCACTTCCACCGTTGGGGGCTCAACGGCAATCACGCGTCGTACCGTTCTCTTGCCTTTCGATTCACCGATCTTGTCTCCGATCATTGGTTCGACCTCTCTTTTCTCCCGGGCCCGAGATACGGTTTCCCGGGTGCGCCATTTTATACCCGCAAACGCAGCGCACACTATCGAGAAATACTGGGGGCCCCGCGCCTCACCTCTAAGGCGTGGGAGATAACAAACCTCAACTCACTCTTTTCAACCCAGCACGAACACGGGTGCCCCACATCTCGCTTTTGAGATGTGGGACAGCACGAACCCACGTTCCCCAAGAAAAACTCTTGCCATCTCCAAGGCGTCTCCAGCAGAATCCGAAGTATCGGGAACATCGGGGAAGGGGTTCCCCGGCGCGGGCGAACTCCCATACCAATCAAAAACAGTCGGGTCTTGGCGCGCATTCTTGAGGCGCGCACGCCCCGCGGATCATGGATTCGCCGAACGAACGAAGGGGGCCTGGCATGGCGTGGCAAACCTGGAACAGCGGTCCATTCAGCATCGAACGCAAGCTGGGCAAAGCGCCGGGCACGGTGATTCTTGCTTTCCGCGGGCCGTTCACCACGCGCGACGCATACAGCAGCATGCCCACCATGTCGCTGCAACAGGTGCTCGAGCTGGAGCCGCAGCCGGGCGAGGATCCGCCGGTCTTGAACATTCTCGATCTCTCCGGGTGTCCTTTTATGGATTCAAGTGGCCTGGGCATCATCGTCTCCCACATGGTCCACTGCAAGAAGAAAGGCATAAAAATGATCGCCGCGTGCATGACCCCGCGCGTGCGCGAAGTCTTCCGGCTGACCAAGGTCGACTGCGTAGTTCCCATCGCCACCACGATGGAAATAGCGGAAGGAAATCAGACAGGGACATAGGGACCGAGGGACCAAGCCGTTCTGCATCGACAAACAGCTGCCAATTAATTGGTTGAATTTGAATTGTCATCCTGAGCGGAGCGCGTTTGGGGCCCCGGATTCGCATCGCGAATGCGGGGTAAGCGGAGCCGAAGGATCTGCGGTCGTTCTTGCCGTTTCCCCATCCTGGCTCTGGCAGGGTGGGAACTGACCACTGACCACTCACCACTGATCACTGACAACTGACCACTGCGAATTCACGCGGAAAGGCGCGATTTGGCGCGCAAAACAGCGCAAAAACACGCAGCTAAAGCCCTCTTGCGTCGTTTTTGGGTAATTCTCTATCTACCTTTGCGCGAATACGGGAAATTCTATGGTTACAAGCACTAATTAAATGGCTAATTTCGCGGTATTTGTCTCAAAAAATCGCAACCACTTGAGCGAACATTTCGGGGGTAAATGACACCAGATAAGCGAACATTTGGCCGGGTCAGCGCACCAGATAAGCCAACATTTGTGATGATTCGATTGGGCTTACAGGCTCTTATCCCACAACACCAACAAAACGCAACTTTACCGGCCGCCTCTCAGCCGCCGCTTTCAATCCGCGAGCCGAGTTGCCGGATCACGCGATGCGCCGACAGCGCCGCGCCCTCCTGCCAGCCCACGATGTGGCTGGTGTGATCGCCGGCAAAGTAGATGCGCCGGTCGGGCGCTTGCAGCGTCGTCAGGGTATCCTGGCCGTTCATATTGAAGCTGATCCACGACCCGAGGTTCCACGGAATCTGTCCCCAGCTGATGTAAACGGGCTTTGTAAGGTCTTTGCCATGACCCGGATGCAGCAGCTCGACCGACCGACGCGATGCCTCAAGCTTGGCCTGCATGTTGGGCAGATGTCCGAAGGTGTAGCCATTCACGGTGGTGGTCTGGAACGCAGCCGGCACGTGGGCCAGCACATCGGCAAGCGGTGGCGAGCCAGGTCTGGACTCCATGGAGTAGCCGCCGATGAGGATGCCCTTCTCCGAGAACAGCCGCGCGCTGGGATACCAGACCAGATCGACAGGCTGTTGCAAATACGAGATGCCGCCGTAGATATTCGCTTCCGTCTCCCAGAAGCGTGGCGCTTCCCACGCAATTTTGTAGGCGCAGTCGTACTCTACCTTGTCGAGCAGGGCGCGAATCTGTGGTCCAAAGTCTGCGTCCAGAGTGCGCGCTAAGGTGAGTGGAATCGCACAGATACAGTAGTCGGCAGCAATCGTATCTTCCACGCCGGAACTAGACCGATAGTTGACTGTGACGCCCGTATCCGACTGGCGAATGCGCGTCACCGCTGCGTCGTAGCGAATCACGGAGTCGAGCCGCTGCGCAAACGCCATGGGAATGCGATCCATGCCGCCGATGGGCTGGAACATCGTCGGCTGCCAGTCAATGGTCTCCTCCACGAGCATTCCAAACAACAGATCTGCGTCAAGCAACTCGTTCATTGCAAGAGGATTGTTCACCACTGGTTCTTGGAGCTCAGCGCCCGGCGGAATCTTGAAGCCTGAGCGATCGGTGCCGCGAAACAGGAGATCGCGATTGAGGTCGCCGTACTGGGCCAGGAATTCGATCATGCGCTCGCGATCGTCGGCGGTAAATTCCTCATCGAGCGCACCTTTGCGCACGCATTTAGCCAGCAACTCTGAAACGTGTCCGCGCGTGTCATTGAAGACGCGGCGCTCGGCCACAGCCACTCCGCCGTTGAGCTTGTCGGCTTGCATCAGTGCGCTACGCGAAGAATTCACTTCAACTTCAAGCGCAACGCCAAGCTCGTGGCAGTAGCCGAGCATGGTGTGGTGCGTGGAAGGCAGGCGCGCGGGCCCGGCGTTGAAGTAGTGACCCTCCTCAAATGTGCAGGTCTGGCGTGTGCCGTCAACAAAGTCCACTTCAGTACCGTTGCGGATGCTCCAGTTGCGGCCACCGGGGCGTTTCCGCGCTTCGAGAATCGTGCATGACCACCCTGCCTTGCCCAGCTCGTACGCTGCGACCAGGCCGGCAATGCCTCCGCCGAGAATCACCACGCGCGTGCCTTTACCGTCCACCGGGCGGAGAGGCTCGCTTTCGGCGGCTACCGGCACAGGCAGCAGGCCGAGAGACTGCATCAGGACGAAGGCGGTGCCGTATCCGCCCGCCTGGCCGGCACGCATCAGAAACTGACGTCGAGTGAAGCTCATTTTCGTGGGCTTTCTTGTGCAGTTCGGGGAATGGATTGTGGAACGGGGGACCTGATGGAAGATTTATATCAGCAAATGCACGGAGGATGGATGGGAATTTCCGGATCCGGCGGCTTGTCTCAGGATCGCGCCGCCTTCCGGGCCAATATGTTCAGCGCGGCTGCCGCCGTCAAACCTGCATCACTTCCGCTTCCTTTTTCTGCGAGAGCTCTTCCATGCGCCGGATCTCGCCGTCGGTCATCTTCTGTACTTCTTCCAGGGCGCGCTTCTCATCGTCCTCGCTGATCTTCTTGTCCTTGGCGAGTTTCTTCAAAGCGTCGTTGCCGTCGCGTCGCACGTTGCGCACCGCGGTGCGATGCTCTTCCAGCACCTTGTTCAAGTGCTTGCACACATCGCGGCGGCGCTCCTCGGTCATGGGCGGCACGGGAATACGAATGATCTTGCCATCGGACTGAGGATTGAAACCAAGATCGGACGCCTGAATCGCCTTTTCAATCTCCTTCAGGATGCTGGGATCCCAAGGCGAAATGGTAATCAGCTGCGGCTCGGGCGCCGACACCTGCGCCATCTGGTTGATGGGCGTGAGCGTGCCGTAGTAGTCCACCTTGATCTGGTCGAGCATGTGCACGCTGGCGCGGCCGGTGCGCGTGGAGGCAAGATTGGCCTGGAAAGCGGCGACCGCATGGTCCATGCGCCGCTTGAGATCGCCGTAAAGGTCTTTGAGCGCCGGGCTGCCGGCCATAAAAGCTGTCATTGTAGATCGTCCTCGCTCGAGCGAATTCGCCAACGCATATTCTACAACCACGTTGGCTGGATGCTCGTGTTGATCGGGTGTTACGCCACGGCGATCATACCCGTGGCCGCCGCCTGCTCGTGCGCGTGATAGCTCGAGCGCACCAGCGGTCCGGATTCCACGTGGCGAAATCCCATCTTCAGCGCTTCAGTCTTTAGCTCGGCAAACTCGCGCGGCGTGTAGAGGCGCTTCATCGGCAGGTGATCGCGCGAAGGCCGCAGGTACTGGCCGATGGTCAAAATGTCGCAGCCCACGGCTGCCAGATCGCGGAACACTGCGAGCAGTTCATGCGTCTCTTCGCCCAGCCCCACCATCACGCCGGATTTCGTGACTCCTTCGGGCCGCAGCTCTTTGGCGTAGCGCAGTAGTTCGAGCGATTTTTCGTAGCGTGCACCGGAGCGCACCACGCGATAAAGGCGCGGCACGCTTTCAGTGTTGTGGTTCAGCACTTCGGGCCGCGCGGCGACAACCATTCCGATGGCTTCGCGGTCGCCTTGAAAATCCGGGATGAGAACTTCCACGCGGCAGCCGGGGGCCTGGCGGCGAATTTCATCGATGACCATGGCGAAGGCGCGCGCCCCACCGACCAGATCGTCATCGCGATTCACGCTGGTAATCACGGCGTGGAGCAGCCCTAACGTAGCCACTGCCTCCGCGACCCTCCGCGGCTCGTCAAAGTCGATCGCCTCGGGACGGCCCTTGGGCACGGCGCAAAATCCGCAACGCCGCGTGCACAGGTTGCCCAGCATCATGAATGTCGCCGTTTTGTGATGCCAGCACTCGCCGATGTTGGGGCACTGGGCGCTTTCGCATACTGTGTGTAGTCCCAGCGAGCGGGCCAGCCGCTTCAGCGAGTGGTAATTCTCGCCGACCGGCGCGCGCGCCTTCAGCCACTCCGGCTTGGGAGAGGGAGTGCGGCGAACGGGCTCAATCTGGACGAGTTCCATCACTTTCCCATTGTAGCGGCGAGGCAACTGCCCCGCGACGGGGAACTGTCGAGTGTGCGCCCCCAAAACCTTTCGGGCCAATCAAGCATCTGTGACAATTAGCCGGGCCTCGCGCGGAGCGGGCAGGAAAGTCGCGCGGAAAAAATTGCTCCGAGGGTGCGTGAAGGGCGCGGCGAAGGAAAGGAGATCACTATGAGACCGGATCGTCCTTTGATTGGCGCAATAGTATCGCTGGCTGCGGGGATCGCTGCGATTCTTGCGTACTGCCACGGAACTACCGCATTCAATGCGGGCTATCCATTTTCGGCGAGCCAGCTGCACATCGATCTCACAACCAATGGTCCAGCAGTTCTGGGAGGCACGGCGTTGATCGCCCTCGGACTTTTGCTGATGGCATGGGCGCTGCTTGCGGCGTTTGTCAGCCAGATTGTGCGGCTTTTCGTCCGAGACGATGAAATGGAGAGCATCATCGGCCGATCGCGCGCGCCCCGCTTCGATGCCGAGAACTATCACGGCTCGATCACGATGACCGAACACAAGCACGAGACGTAAGGCTATTTTCGGCCGCAGCAACTCTGGAAAAGGGCTTGTGGGTCACGAGGGAATCGCGCGCGCGAGCTCTAGTGCAGCTTCTCGCGCACGTCGGTTCGTATCAGGTAAAGGAAGCAAACCAGATTGATCAGGCCCAGCACCAGAAGGTCCGTCACATGCTGGGTCATGAAAGTCCAGAAGAACCAGCCTGCCAGGAGCGCCACAGCGCCCAGTGTGAGCGCCCAGGCCCAGCGCAGCAGAAGCAGCAGCCCGAGCCCTGCGGCAATAAACAGGGCAGGGAAAACAAGATAGATCGGTCCTGCGAAGCCCTTGACTACGTAGACCACGGCGACCACGGCGAGCAGGATCATGTAAGCGCTGATTGCCATCAGGCCGGGCAGGCTCAATAGCTTCGCTCGCTGCGCTTTCGGTGCAACCTGAGGCTCAGGTAACCCGGTTGCGGGCGGGTTCGGATTGTCATCAGTAGTCATAGTGTGTGCAGGTAGGCAATCAGATCGTTCAGTTGGTCGTCGCTAAGTGGTGTGGCCGGCATCGTCTGCCGACCATTCAGGATCACGGCCGTCAGACGTTCGTCGGTGGGCGGCGCGCCTGAAGGCATGGCCTTCAGTTTCGTCAGCGCCTGTAACCCCGGCCCATGCAGAGGACTCGTCGACGTGGGATAGTGGCAACGCGCGCACTTCGCCTGGAAGACATCCGCGCCGCGTGCCTCCTGCGGCGTCCACTCTGAGGACGGTTTCGACGGCGGCAGCTGTCGGCAGCCGGCCAAACCGAAGGCGAATGTGGACAAAGCAGAAATCATAAGAAAATTGCGCGAGAACATTTGCCTCTCATGATACCGCGCATGGAGGGGCGTAGCATGTGCTTTTGGAGATTGTTCCCGGTATTGCAACTAGCTTGCCGAGAGCCATTCGCGGCAACCTGCCGTCACTCCGCCGCGGCGATAGCTTCGGCGATGCGGTCGATGGCCTGCTGCTCGTCGTCGCTACCGGGGTAATGGTTGTTGACGAGAATCGAAAAGGCCACTACGCGCCCGCTGGCCGCCGTTACGTACCCAGAAAGCGCGTTCACCTCGTCCAACGTGCCGGTCTTGGCCCACATCCTGCCTTTGAACGGCGTGTTCTTGAAGCGGTTGTCGAGCGTGCCGTCCACGCCGGCGATGGGCAATGTCTCGCGCCACGCCGCGCCCCACGGCTGATGCGATGCGTACGCCAGCAGGCGCGTGAAGGCACGCGGAGTAATCTTGTCCTTCGGGCTCAACCCCGAGCCGTCATAGAGAAAGAAATCGTTGTCGTCGACGCCGGCATCGACCATGAACTGCCGCACCACGCGCGTGCCTTCTTCAAAACTGCCGTCGCTGCCGTAGGTCTTGCCCAGCAGGCGCAGCAGCATTTCGGCATGCAGGTTCTGGCTGGTCTTGTTGATGATCTTGATGTCCTCGGCCACTGGCACCGAGATGCGCGCGGCCAGCACGCGGCGGCCTTCCGGTGCGCCGGCAATTGTGGCGAGCTGAACGGGCGCGAGTGTCAGCGGTTTTTCGCGCTCTTCGGCAAAATCTCCGGTTCCCGTTGCATACTTGTGCCGCGATTCAGGATCTCCGCTCACCTTGATGCCGCGGCGCAGCAGAGCCAACTTGAATGCGTCGGCCGTGAACTCCGCCGGGTCCTCGACGGCCATCGAAACATGCAGGCCGCCGGCAGGCGCCGTGCCCCAGGTGCGAACCATCGTCAAGCCGGGCCGGCGTTCCAGTCCGGGATGAGCCTGCTCGCCGGGCGCAGTGGGTTTCATGCTGTTGTCCACCGTGAAGTAGTCCACGTCGGGCACCCACTCGGCCAGCGTATGGCCGCTCCCGGCAGGGTGCGCGTAGATGTTCAGCTCGTCGGTATTTTCGTTGAAGGTGAGCGCGGAAACCGGAGCACCGTAGCTCCACTGCAAATCGTCCCAGCCCCACCCTTGCCCCCAGGGCTCGTCGAGAAAGTAGGTGTCGTCTCCCACCACGGTGCCTTCCACAGCCCGCACGCCCGATTGCTCCACCTGCTCCGCCATCAAATCCAGCGGCGCCAACACCCTGATCGCCCGCGCCGTCTCCGCGGCCTCTTCCGGCGAGACCTCGGTGCCTGTAGTGGCGGCCGGAGTTGCTCCTGTCGGAGTTGTCCCCGTTTGTCCGGTGCTTGCGGCGGTGTCCGGCAGCGCAGCCGGTGGCATCGTTCCTGGCTCCACGTAGGGATAGGTGCGCGCGCTGATCGTGGGATCGCCCACGCCCAACACAATGATGTCGCCGTGCAAGGTGCCCGCCGCGTCCACGTCGCCATTGGCCACCACGAATGTCGTCCAGGTCAGCGTTTCCACGGGCAAAAGGGCGAATGCGGCCGCGGTGGTCGTGAGCTTGGCATTCGAAGCGGGCGTAAATAGTTCGGCGTCGTTCAATCCGTAGAGCGGCTGGCCGTCGAGCGTGGTCACGCTGATACCGAACTGTGCGTGGCTGAGCGCAGGGTCGGCGAGAATGGTCTGAATGCGACTGGCGAGCGGGCCGGTGGTCGGTGCGGGGCGCAACGGCGGATGAGGCGCGCGATGCGCGGGCGCTTGCGCGTACAAGCCAAGAGTACAAACCAAAAGGCTGCTCAACGCAGTTGGGAATCGCCGCAAAATCGTCATGCCCGGAGTGTAGCAAAACACCGCCGCATGGCGGCGTACCATCGAATGAAGGTGGTCAGAACTGTCACAAATTGGCGACTGCGTACGCGCGCACTTGAACTGGGCCGGCGCACGCTTGTCGTCGGCGTGGTGAACATTACCCCTGACTCCTTCTCCGACGGCGGTTCTTTCCTCGACTCTGAAGCTGCGGTAGTCCGCTGCATGCAATGCATGGAGGAAGGCGCCGATATTCTTGATCTCGGCGCCGAAAGCACGCGTCCCGGCTCGCGTGCCGGTGGTGCGGATGCGCTCGTCAGCGCCGATCAGGAGCAGGCGCGACTGCTGCCTGTTCTCGAAGGATTGTTGAAGGCGCTGCCCCACGCAGTGGTCTCAGTTGATACGTACAAGGCGGCGACGGCGCGGGCGGCGCTTCAGACGGGCGCGGAGATCATCAATGACGTGAGCGGATTCACGTGGGATGCCGGCATCGCGGAGGTTTGTGCCGAATTCGGCGCCGGCGTGGTCGTGACGCAAACGCGCGGCCGGCCCGAGGAGTGGCGCACGCAGCCGGAACTTGCTTCCGACGCATTGTTGGCCGCGGTGCGCGACGGTTTGGCCGCGAGTCTCGCCGCGGCGCAAGTGGCCGGAATCGCGCCGGATCAGATTGTCCTCGATCCCGGCTACGGCTTCGGCAAGCGATTCAGCGAGAATTACGTCTTGCTCAACCGACAGGCTGAACTCCTCTCGCTCGGCAGGCCATTGCTCGCGGGCTTAAGCCGAAAATCGTTCCTTGGTCACACGCTTGCGACGCTCTTTGATGGCAGCGATGCACCGATTGACGCGCGCGAGAACGCGAGCCTCGCGGCGATGACGGCGGCGATCCTTCACGGCGCATCGATTGTCCGCGTGCATCAGGTTCGCCCCGCGGTCGAGGCTGCGCGCATCG
Organism: uncultured Acidobacteriota bacterium; assembly: GCA_963786565.1. Taxonomy (GTDB): domain Bacteria; phylum Acidobacteriota; class Terriglobia; order Terriglobales; family Acidobacteriaceae; genus Telmatobacter. The sequence continues at coordinate 237,519 of CAWAZR010000006.1, forward strand.
CAGACGCCATCCTTGCCGCATCCGAAGGCCGCTAGAATAGCCACAGGGATAGTTCCCTGGTTGCGCCTCTCGAATCCATGAAAACCCATTTCGCATTCGGCAAGAACGGCATCGACGTTGAAGTCCCGGAGGGATTCGACTGCCAGGTGGTGCGCAGCCGCGCGGCGCAAGCGCTCAACGACGCGGACGGCGCGCTCGAAGCGGCGCTCGACCATCCTATCCACAGCGAGCCGCTCGAGAAACTGGCCGCGGGCAAGCGCACGGCGGCCATCTCTGTCTGCGACATTACGCGCCCCGCACCGAATCGGATTACTTTACCGCCGCTGCTCAAGCGCCTTCACGCTGCCGGCATTCCCAAAGAGGGCATCACGATCCTCATCGCCACCGGCCTGCACCGCGCGGCGACCACGGAGGAGCTCGATATCATTCTCGGACCCGAAATCGCGGCAACTTATCGCGTAGCCAGTCATGACGCGCGCGATTTCGCCAGTCATCGCCTGGTGGGAACCACGCGGCGCGGGACGCCAGTGTATGTCGACGAGCGTTTTGTTGCCGCCGATCTGCACATCACGCTCGGCTTCATTGAGCCGCACCTCATGCTGGGATTCAGTGGCGGGCGCAAGCTGATCGTGCCCGGAGTCGCGGCGCAGGAAACTATCAAAGTCATTCACTCGCCGCGCTTCATGCGCGAGCCGCTGGCCACTGAAGGCTCAACTGAAGGCAATCCGCTGCACGCGGAGTTGCTCGAGGCCGCAGCGTTGGCGCGTCACGACTTCATTCTCGATGTCACGTTAACGCCCGAGCGCGCCATCTCCGGCGTATTTGCGGGCAACCCAGTCAAAGCCCACGCTGCCGGCGTGGAGTTCATGGTGAGCACCTCGCTCACCCCGCTCGACGGTCTCGTCGATGCCGTGATCACCTCGTCAGCCGGCTATCCGCTCGACCTGACGTTCTACCAGTGCCTGAAGGGATTGACCGCGGCGCAGCACATCGTCAAGCCGGGTGGAAAGATGCTGCTCCTTGCCGAGTGCGCGGAGGGCATCGGCTCGCCTGAGTACGCGCGCTTGCTCAAGGCCTATCGCGGTCACGCGGAATTTCTCAAAGAAATCGAGACCACGCCGGTCGAGGTCGACCAGTGGCAGTTGGAGAAGCTGGCCATGACCGGACTGAAGAACGATTTGCTGTTTTACACGCCGGGCGCTGCGCGCGAAGCGCTGGGAAGCCTCGGCCCGCAATCGTTCGCCGATGTGAATCAGGCGATTGCCGCAGTCCTGAGCGGGCTCGCCCCTGGAGCGCGAGTGGCGTTGCTACCCGAAGGCCCGTATACCTTTGCCCGCGCCGTGCCGGCCTATGCGTAGATTGCGCGGCGAATTTCCTTTGCCGGCACGATCCACGACGCTATAATCGCAGCCACTCAATTCAGGAAAGGGATGTGCCATGGCTCTCTTCCTCTTGAAGAACCTCCTCCTTTTGGCAGTCTGCTTTTTGGCTTTCTGCCCGTACTGGCTGGCTTTCTGGAACTTCCAGTGCAAGGCAAAGGTGAAACGCCGGGATCTTGCCAGCCTTCTTTCCGAACACAAGATTCTAAAGAAGTATCAGAAAAGATTTCCCTCCAAGAAGGATCTCAATACAGCGGATGAAATCGCCAAGGATATCTTTGCCACCTATTTCAGCCTTGGGGAATATGTAGTCGCGCTCGTGTTCATCCTGGTCACGGTGTCGGCGGCGGTGATTTACGGGAGCGCGCGCATTGGGATTCCGCCGCCGTTTCTCGGTGACACGCTCAGTGCGCAGATCAAGAGCGCCGCTTGGGGAGACGCGGTATTTTGGGCTCTCATGGGCAGCTATCTGTGGAATTGCTACGACCTGATCCGCGAAGTGGCGACCTTCAATCTGCGTCCGGAAGTGCTCACCCAGATGTGGCTGAAGTTCTGGGTCGCCGCTGCCGTGGCCGCCATTTTTTCCGGTGGGGTAACGGCTGGTTTGCAATCGACTTTGGGATTTGCCGTCGGACTGGTATCGATCCCCGCGCTCTTTGGCGCCATCTCTGACAAGGCTAGCAAGATTCTCAGTATCAAGACGACGGAAGGCGACACGGCCACTCAGATTAAGGCCTTGCAGGGCGCCTCTCCTGCCGTGATCGACACTCTCGCCGACATCGATATTCAAAACACCGTTGAATTGGCGTACTGCGATCCGATGCACGTACTGATGAGTACGAACATGGCGTTGGCCGTGATCGTCGACCTGATCGACCAGGCGCTGCTGTTTAATTACATGGGCGTGGATGTCGCCAAGATTCGCGGCGGCGGCTATCGCGGATCGATTGAAGTGGCCACGGTTGGCCAAAACCTCCGCGGAGACGACGATGAGCGCAAGGTTGCCAAGCAAAGCGTGACGGATCTCGTGGCGATGCTCGGGTGGAAAGACCAGAAGGTGCTGGACCTGGTTGAGACACTTTACCAGGACCTCCAGGTCAACCTGCTCTGGGAGTTTTGGGGCGGCGCGTCCAAATAGAGCAAGAAAGCGCAGCGCCGGAGATCAGCGCCGATCGCGGCAGCACGAAGTGAGCGGGGCTGCTTCCTTCGTGCTGCGGTCCCTGCTTGGCTAAATGCTGATGTCCACCTTGTAGCGCGGCCACAACGGACGCATCGCCGCGTGATCGACCATCGGCTCGCCATCGCACTCCACTTCAATCACTGAGGCTGGCTGATCGGGCGCCACCAGCGGAAGGCCCGTGAGCCGGAAGCTGAACTCGTCCTGCGTGAACTCAACTTTCCTGCCCGTCTTGAGCACGCGTGCGGAGAGCACCTTGGGCTTGAGGCCGCCGATAGCCACCACCACCTCAGGTTTGTAGAAGTCGAGCCACTGGGCCGCCGGCGTATGGCCAGGCCAGTTGTAGACGTGCACGTAGAGCGTGTTGCCTTTGCGCGAGTAGTTGCAGCTCGCGTTGGGATTCAGTGTTCCCCGATCCGAGCCGTAGATAGTCTTGCCGTTGGTGTCCATCCACTTGCCGACGGCATTCAGAACCTCAATGGACGCCGGAGGCACCGAGCCATCGGGCTCGGGTCCGATATTCAGCAAGTAATTCCCGCCGCCGCGCGCGCAGGTGATGAGGTTGTCCACAATCGTCTTCGGCGTCTTCCACTGATCGTCGGCGCGATTGAAACCCCAGCTGTTGTTGAGCGTCATGCACGATTCCCACGCGCGCCCCGCAGCCGAAGCCTCGATGCGCTGCTCCGGTGTGGCAAAGTCGCCCTCCAGACCGTTGCGGTTGTTCACAATAATGTCCGGTTGCAGCTCGAAGACCATCTCGTTCATCCGCTCCGACTCCCACTGCGCTGCGGTCAGCGGCCACGAGACGTCGTACCACAAGACGTCGATCTTGCCGTAGTTTGTGAGCAGTTCGCGAATCAGGCCATGGGTGTAATCCACAAAACGCCGCCTTGCCGCCTCGTCGGTCTTGCAGATGGCGCCATCGGGATGGTGCCAGTCCATGAGCGAGTAGTAGAAGCCAACGCGCAAGCCCTCGGCGCGCGCCGCGTCCACATATTCCCGCACCAGGTCGCGGCCCGGGCCCTGCTTCATGGCGTTGTAGTCGGTCAGCTTGGTGTCAAAGTTGCAAAAGCCTTCATGGTGTTTGGTCGTCATCACCATGTACTTCTGGCCGGCGCGCTTGGCGAGCCGCGCCCAGTCGCGCGCCGCGTTGGGCTTGGGATGGTGGTGCTTGGCCAGAATTTCGTATTGGGGAATCGGCACGCCCTCGTGCTCCTTCACCCACTCGTGCTGGCCGATGATGCTGTAAAGGCCCCAGTGGATGAACATGCCGAACTTGGCCTCGTGCCACCACGCCATGCGCGCCTCGCGCGTAGCGATCTGCTTCTGGTCAGTCGGTGAGGGCTTCGTCTGAGTCGCGGGTGGGAGCGCGGGCATGACCTGTTGCACGCCCATCCCATCCGCCTTGGTCACGGCCAACGCCGCCGCGCCCGCCGCGCCAAACAGCTTCAAGAACGACCGTCTCGTGCTTTCACTCCATTCCATCGCCATCTCCTCATTCATGTGTCTGAAATTGCCGGCCCGCAGTGGGGCGCATTTTCGTTAGCGTTTACGAAAACTGGGGTAAATCGCCGCCGAGCCAATATACCAGACCCGGCGACGGGCTCGACGCGCTTCCATCGCGCGCCGCGCTTCCGGTCGTTCGATCTGTCGGAATATCTCAACGAAATGCTTCATTCCGGGCCTCATCGGCAGCTACACTCTTCCCATGGTCGTTCGCCTCAAAGACATAGCAGCCGAACTAGGGGTATCGGTGGTCACGGTATCGCGGGCCTTGCGCAACCGGCCCGACATTGCCGAGGAAACCAAGGCTAAAATCCTGGAACGCGTGAAGCGGTTGAACTACCGCCCCAACCTTACCGCGCGCAGCCTGGTCACGGGCCGCAGTTCGCTCATCGGGCTCGTTGTGCCCGACATCATTCATCCCTTCTTCGGTGAGATCGCCAAGGGGCTCTCCAACAAGCTGCGGGAAAAAGAGTATTACCTCATTGTTTCCTCTTCGGAGAGCGATCCGCAGTTGGAGCAGAACGAAGTGGAGCACATGCTTGCCCACCATCTGGACTGCTTTGTCGTGGCCTCCTGCCGCAAAGATACCGACAGTCTGCGCCGCATCAGCGAGACGGGCGTGCCGCTGGTACTCATCGACCGCAGCTTTCCCGGATTCCCCTGCAACTTTGTCGGCGTCAACGATGTGAAGGTGGGCGAGCTCGCCACCGAGCACCTCATCGCCCAGGGTTGCAAGCGCATTGCGCACATACGCGGCCCGGCAACCAGCGTGGGCAACAGCCGCGCTGAGGGATACGGCAACGCACTCACGCGGCACGGCATGGCGGTGGCAAGCAATTACGTGGTGGCCTGCGGCGAGTCTTCCGATTCCGATGGCGAAACCCGCGGACGCCGCGCCATGGAAGAGATTCTGGCCCTGAAACCACGCCCCGACGGGATCTTCTGCTTCAACGACATCATTGCCACAGGCGCTATGGACCGCGCGTTGGAAGCGGGTGTGCGCATTCCGCAGAATATGGCGATTGTAGGTTGCGGAAACTTCCACTACAGCAGCAAACTCCAGGTGCCGCTCTCGAGCGTCGATCAACGCTCGCGCCAGATCGGCGAGCGCGCCGCCAAAATGATCATGACGTTGCTTGAAAAGCCGCCCACGGCGCGTCCGCGCAGCATCATCCTGGAACCCGAGCTGATCGCAAGAGCGTCGTCGAAGCTTAAATGAGCGGACTCTAATTCTCTGTCGGCCGCTCCGCGTGATCGATAACAAGAACGTCGACCGGCGCTTTTGTCGGCACCAGTTTCAGCCCGAGCTGCTCTTCGAGCGCGGTGAAAAACGTCGGCCCGGCATCGGGCGTGCCCTGCTGGTCGTCGGGCGTCCACTTCAGATCGATTTCGTAGTTGCCGCTAAGGCCGGTTTTGTCGATGACGATGCGGCCGGCCAAATTGGTCTGTGACAGAAAGTGCGCGAACGCCGCGATCGGCATCCCGTGGATGATCATCATGCCGGGTCCTCCACTCATCCCTCCTGGTTTCTGGTCGGCCGGCAACGGCTTCAATTTGAATCCGCCCTTCGCGAGCACGAGGTCGTAGACGGGCTGCACCTTCGATTCGTAATGAACGCGCAGCTTGAAGCGGTCGGCGAGCAGCGATTGCAGCATCGCGCGGCCCATATTTCCCCGCTCCTGCATCGAGAGCTTTTCCATCGCCGCAGTGGTGTCATCGTCCGACTTGGCCTCGATGTCGAACTTGTCCTTGTCCCCCCAGGCCGGTAAACCCGGTGGATAATCCTGGAACGATCGAACTTCGTAGGCGTTGTAGATTATTGCCCATAACGTGATACAGCGCCCCGTATAGCGGCCGTGCACCGGGCCGGCCATGGACAAGTAACAGTCGGGCTTTGCGGGTCTGATGGACACCACTTCAAACGACGGCGGATTCGGCGTGATGGCGTTGGCTGCTGACGGTGGTGTGCCTTGCCCGTGTGCCGAAACGGCCAGAGTGAAACCCGTCGCCAGAAGAAACGTGGAGATCGCGGCGGATTGCCGCAGGGACGGAACGCGCCCAGTCATCGTGCAGACCTGGCCTTTCCGGGAAGCACATCTATTGTGCCTCTGATGGCGTGTGCGCGGCAATGCCGCTCTGGGTGGACGCTACCCGGCTTTCCGCGGGTCAATTCTCTGTCGGCCGCTCGACCTTATCGACTACCAGCACTTCCGCCGGAATCTTCTCCGGTTCCAGCTTGAGCCCGAGCTGTTCCTCGATCGCCTCGAACAGCGGCGGCGACAAATTGGAATCCTCTGTGGGTGGCCTGTAGAAAAGGCCCAGGCGGGAAAACTGAGACTCATCGGGCGTCCATTTCAAGGTGAAATCGAACGCTCCTGCAATTCCGGTCTTGTCCACGACCGGCCGATCCAAAACCACAAACTGCAAGAATCTTGCGAAATCCGTGAGTGTCCTCTTCTTGAACATGCATATTCCGGGATGCTCGCATCCTGAATTCTCAACGCCTTGAGGATCCGCCGATGTCAACCTTGACCCGCTCTTGGCAACCACCAGAAGATAGACGGCGAGCGTCCTCTGCTCATGATGAAATGCGAGTTTGAAGCGGTCCGCCAAAAGTTCCTGAAACAGCTTTTCCTCTTCTTGCTCGTGACTCAGATCAACGCCTTCGACGGCCTCCGCGTCGATATCGTAAGCATCGGTTGCCATCCACGCCGGGCCATTTGCAATCTGTCCGGGATCGAGCTCGTAACCGATCATGATGAGGTCCTTCACGGTTACGTTGCGCGCGGTAAGCCGGCGGCCCTCTGTGTGATCGTGCATGTTGTTTCGATCAGGATTCTTGACGGGCTTGATGGCAGCCACCTCCAGCACAGGCGTAGCGGGCGCTCCGACCTGTCCGAACGCAGGCAGCGCCAGAACCATGAGTAGCGGCGCAAAAAATGAGATTGTGATGAAGGACCTGCCGAATTGAATAGGAAGATGAACGCGAGCGGTCATCGTGCGGACCACTCCTTTCCTGCGCGGTTACTCTACTGCTTGTCGGTTGCAAAGTACACGGCAACACCGCCCAGCAGCACCACCATGGTCAACGCGGGAACCAGCACCATCCAGGTCCAGGAGGAGCCAGCCAGTGCGCCGGAGCTCAGGCTGTCCCACTGCGTCGCAGCAGCTTGTGGAAGCTGCACAAACCAGTCGTGCCAGTAGCTCCAGGTAAGCCACGCGACGCCGTTGCGTGCTTCAAAGCCGGCAAATCCCACAGCGGCAACGAGCGCCACGGCGAACGCGAAGATCTGTGCGCCCAAAAGTGGCAGGCTGACGCGTTTCACGGCGGCATTGCGCTTCCGCAGTTGTGCGCGCCACATCAAAACCGCTGGGGCCACGGGCCGCGCCTTAGCAACTGATTCCACGCGCGCCTGATGGAAGGCTTCTGATACCACCACCAGGTCGCCGCACGAGCGGCAGCCGCTAACGTGCGCGCGGAGTTCCTGCGGGCACGCATCCGGCCACTGGCCGAGCGCCAACCGTTGGCGCACTTCTTTCTCATACGGGCAAGACGTCAGATTCATGATTTCCTCCCGTCGTCCGCAGCGCACGCGCGGAGGAGGGCTGCAATCTTGCGTCGCGCGCGGAAAAGCAGCAGCCGGATGCTGGCCGCATTCAGACCCATCACCTTCGCGATCTCGCGATGCGAGTAGCCCTCGGCATGCGCCAGCCACAGCATCTGCCGTTCGCGCGGTTTCATCTGCCGCATGGCGGACTCGAGCAGAATCTGCGCATCGGTCTGCGCGGCATGGCCGCGCGCCGCAAAAAATTCCTCGGGAATCTCTTCAATGGATGCGTTGCGCGGGCGGCGCCAATGGTCGCGCAGCAAATTGGTGGCAATGCGGAACAGGTAAAGCCGCGCCGCCGCTTCGCCGTCCGTCGCGAGTGAAGGGGCGCCCTCCGCGCACAGAAAGCGCACGTAGCTCTCCTGCATCAGGTCGTCGGCCAGCGCGGGATCCGCGGAAGACCGTGCCAGGTAAGCCCACAGTGGCCGCGCCGAGCGCTCATAGAATCCAGCGAAGGCCTCGTTCTCCATCGCAGGATCAGCCGCGCCTGCGCTGGCGGCGTTCTTGAACGCCGCCAGCCCATGCACCCGGTAATGTGAATTCCCACGACATACGCGATCGTTTCCCGGTCGGGGCCACGCCGGCTCCTTCTTGGGCTCACTGTCTGTCCTGTGAGCCAAAGGGCGCGCCGGCCCCGTTCTGTGCAACTTCCTTTTCGGGCATCAGGCCCAACCGCTTGGCCAGAACCCACGTCACTCCTGCCGAAAGAATAAACCCAATTCCCGGCATCAGCAGAAGCGTTCCCATTATCAGCATGGGCTCCGGCGTATCGGGCCCGGCGTTGCGCAGCAGCAGAAATCCAACGCCCACCAGCGCCAAAACAATCCCGGTCGAAAGCGAGGTAAGCACGCGCGACACCGTGTTGGGCATCTGCTGGCCGAATTCAGGGCCGGCCGCGATGGGCGAGGCCATCAGGAACCGCTTGCCTGCCTCTGTTTCCATATACGCAACCAACTCCTGGCTGGTGCCCAGTTTTTCAATCAGGCGGCCATGAATCTCGCTTTGCTGCTTGAAGGTGCGGTTCCAGCGACGACTGTCGACAAAGATGCGGACGACCCACACAATTGCAAGAAAAAAGACCGGAAAGAGGACGATGGGGACCAGATCGTGCACGATTGCAGAGGCTTGAGACGGCTCGTGGTCAGCTGGCGTCAGGTCCGGCCATATCACGCGCTGCAGCGCCTGGTCGCGGTGCCGGTCCGACGGATTGAGCTTGCTGAACAGATAAAACTCGGGGTTGCGCGCAATGTCCGGATGGCTGGCCATGAACTGCGCCAGCTCGGGATTGCTGCGGGCGACATAGGTCTGATCGGCCAGCAGCGAAGGATCGGCTGCGATCGCGGCGGTCATGGTTGGGCTCAGGCGCAGTAGGTGCAGCACCTGCTCCTGGGTATCGGCCACGTCCTTTTCACTGGGCGCTTGGGCCGTGGGCGATGCCGCGGCGTGAGTTTGGGCAACGGCCAGCGGCGCGGCGGCCAACGTGAGTGCGCTGATGGCGCAGAAGATCCAGGAGGTGGTGCGGATTCGTGCGTTCATGACGATTTCCTCATTTGTTGAAGTCACTGGGACGCGTCTGCATTGAGAACGAATGGGCCGGGCGATTGGTTAACAGCAAAGGTCGCGCATTACGGAAAAGGCAAGCACCGGGGGTTTAAAATTGAAGAGGTTGCGGGCTCGTTGACTGCACCAGAAATTCATGCCCGCGCGCAGCGGCCCCGGATGGACTTGCTGCGGCGGGTAATCGTGTGAAATCAAGGGAAGGCAATGCGAGCAAAGACGGCTGTCGTACTGGGCGCCCAATGGGGCGACGAGGGTAAGGGAAAGATTGTCGACGTACTGAGCGAGCGGTTCAGTGCCGTGGCGCGCTACGCCGGCGGGCATAACGCCGGGCACACTGTCATTATTGGCGATCACAAGTTCGTCTTGCAGCTCATTCCCTGCGGCGTCATTCGCCCCAAATGCCTGGGCGTCATCGGCAACGGCGTCGTGCTCGATCCTATTTACTTTCTTGACGAAGTCGATCGCGTGCGCAAGACCGGCCTCAATATTGACGGGCGTCTGTTCGTCTCCAACCGCGCGCAGGTGATTCTGCCCTACCACCGCATGATTGAGCTGGCCGCCGAAACCGCGCCCGGACGCCAGAAGATCGGCACCACGAGCAAGGGCATCGGCCCGGCCTATGAAGACAAAATGGCGCGCAGCGGTCTTGCGCGTGGTCGATCTGCTGAATCCCTCGCTGCTCAAGACGCACATTGAGGCGGCCTGCGAGGAAAAGAACGCCATCGCGCACGCCCTCTTCGGTACGGACCCGCTCGATCCCGCGAAGATGTACGACGAATACGCCGCGGCGGCAGAGCGCATCCGGCCTTTGGTTGCCGATACGGGCCGCTTGCTCCACGGCATTCTGGCCAAAGGCGGCAGCGTGATGTTTGAAGGCGCGCAGGGCACCATGCTCGACATCGATCATGGCACTTATCCCTATGTCACCTCGTCTTCGGCGACGGCGGGCGGCGCGGCCACCGGAACCGGCGTGGGACCCACGGCCATCGGCACCGTCATCTCCGTCACCAAGGCCTATGTGACGCGCGTGGGCGGCGGACCTTTCCCCACCGAAATTCACGGCGCCGCCGGCGATCAACTGCGCGCTCGCGGCAACGAGTACGGCGCGGTCACCGGCCGCCCCCGCCGCTGCGGCTGGCTCGATATGCCGCTGCTCCGCTACTCCAACAAGGTCAACGGCGCGGAGTGGCTGGTGGTCACCAAGCTTGACGTCCTCGACGAGCTCGAGGAAATTCCCATCTGCGTCGGCTACGAGATCGACGGCAAAGTCAGCGACGAGATTCCCGCCGACGTGCAGGGCCTCGAGGCCATCAAGCCCGTCTACACCACGCTCAAGGGCTGGCGTCAGTCCACCGCGGGCATAGCGGAGTACGACAAGCTGCCGCAGGCTGCGCGCGACTATCTCGCCTTCCAGGAACGCGAAAGCGGAGCCAAAATCGGCATGATCTCCACCGGCCCCGACCGCGACCATACCATTGTGCTGCCAGAGTTTGCCGCGGCCCTCGACAACATCCACGCGTAAGAAACAGCGGAGTGAGCGGGGCTGGCGGCGTTAGCGGAGATAGACCGTCATCCCCACTTTTCGCTTCTTCACTGACCGCTGACTCCTGATCCCCATTCCTCGCCTCCCGCTCGCCTTTTCCCCGTCGTTCCCGTCCAACGGGCGCGTCCGCAAAGTGGGCGCCAGTCGCCGTATGCGACTGCCCGGGCCTGTTTATGAGAAATCCATTTGACCAGCACGCCGTTCTGGTACTACCGTGGACGCGTATGCCGGGTTCGTCGATCGACCTACTGAGCCCTCCCCACTCGCGCCGGTTGCACTCCCGGTGGGCCATCGCCACAGCTCTCGCAATTGCGGTCGGCACCGTTCCGCTCTTCGCCGGCGGGCTGTCGCTTGCGCAGAAGCACGAGAGCCGCCACGAGGTCGATCAGCTCGAGGACGAATGGCGCACCGCCGTCCTAAGCGGCGACGTAAAAACCATGGATTCCCTGCTGGCCGACGACTACATGGCTATCACTGCCGCCGGCACCCTCCAGTCGCGCGACGAGTCTCTGCAAAACATGCGCTCCGGTCGCGTGCATTTCACCACGCTCACCATCACCGACCGCAAAGTGCGTTTCTACGGGAACACGGCCGTTGTCACCTCGCTGGCCACTATTGATGCCACTACTCCCGAAGGCCAGGTGACCGGCGACTACCGCTACACGCATGTCTATGTGCGCAATACGCAGGGCGTTTGGAAGATTGTGAGCTTTGAAGCCAGCCACGTCCGCGCCGCTGGCCCGCACAAACGCAATGAATTGCACTAACACCCACCCATTGCCGGAACGATTCCTACAACCTATCCCCACCAAAATCATCTACTTGCGTGTGTATGCTCATGCCCCGGACGGAAAATCCACGAAAATTCGCGCCTGGCTCCCGCCGGCCTTGAAAACAAAAGGCTCTCGGGGTACACTAAAGCAATATAGGACTAATTAAGTCCTATATTGCGGGATTCCGGGTGAAGCACTTCCCCTCTCTTCATAGAGCGGTAGGCGCCGGGACCAAATCAATCGGTGCCCGAGGCGCCCAGTTCAACCCTTTTCAGCGCGGATTCCCGTGGAGGACAAATGAGTTCAAGTGTCGATACCATTCGCGATCTGGCAGCCCAGGATTACAAGTGGGGCTTTGTCACCGAGATCGACGAAGATCGCGTGCCCAAGGGGCTGAATGAAGACATCGTGCGCCTGATCTCTGCGCGCAAAGGCGAGCCCGAGTTCATGCTGGAGTGGCGGCTGAAAGCGCTGCGCTACTTGTTCCAAATGGAGCGCGAGCAGGGCGAGCCCAAGTGGGCCAACGTCAAGTTCGCTCCCATCGACTACCAGAACATCGTCTACTACTCCGCGCCCAAGCAGAAGCCCTCGCTCGACAGCCTCAACCAGGTCGATCCCGAGTTGCTGAAGACCTACGCGAAGCTCGGCATTCCGATCGATGAGCAGAAGCGCCTCTCCAACGTGGCCGTCGACGCGGTCTTCGACTCGGTCTCCGTCGCCACCACGTTCAAGGACAAGCTCGGCGAAATGGGCGTCATCTTCTGCTCGTTCTCTGAGGCGGTGCAAAAGCATCCCGACCTCATCAAGAAGTACCTGGGCACGGTCGTGCCGCACACCGACAACTTCTACGCGGCGCTCAATGCCGCGGTCTTTACCGACGGCTCGTTTGTCTACGTGCCCAAGGGCGTGCGCTGCCCCATGGAGCTTTCCACCTACTTCCGCATCAACGCCGCGGAGACAGGCCAGTTCGAGCGCACGCTGATCATCGCCGACGAAGGCGCGTCGGTGAGTTATTTGGAGGGCTGCACCGCGCCCATTCGCGACACCAACCAGCTGCATGCCGCGGTCGTCGAGCTCATCGCGCTCGACAACGCGCAGATCAAGTACTCCACCGTGCAGAACTGGTACCCCGGCGACAAGGAAGGCCGCGGCGGCATCTACAACTTCGTCACCAAGCGCGGCAACTGCAAGGGCCGCAACTCCAAAATCTCCTGGACGCAGGTCGAAACCGGCTCCGCGATCACCTGGAAGTATCCCAGCTGCATCTTGCAGGGCGACAACTCGGTGGGCGAGTTCTACTCGGTGGCGCTCACCAACAATCGTCAGCAGGCCGACACCGGCACCAAGATGATTCACATCGGCAAGAACACGCGCTCCACCATCGTGTCCAAGGGCATCTCGGCCGGCCACGGGCAAAACACGTATCGCGGCCAGGTCAAGATCATGAAGGGCGCAACGGGCGCGCGCAATTACACGCAGTGCGACTCGCTGCTCATCGGCGACAAGTGCGGCGCGCACACGTTTCCCTACATCGACGTGCGCAACGGTTCGGCGCGCATGGAGCACGAAGCGTCCACTTCGAAGATCGGCGAAGATCAGCTCTTTTATCTGCGCCAGCGCGGCCTTACGGCCGAAGATGCGGTTTCCATGATCGTGAACGGCTTTTGCAAGACAGTCTTCAAGGAACTACCCATGGAGTTCGCAGTGGAAGCGCAGAAGCTGCTGGGCGTGAGCCTTGAAGGCAGCGTCGGATAAAGCAGGTGTCAGGTTTCAGTTGTCAGGGATCAGCAAGCCGGCCTGATACGCAAGTTAGCGAGCTAGCAACACAGCTTCAGAAATGCACGAAGTGTCAGGGCACGACTTTAGTCGTGCCGAACGAATGCAACAGGTTTTGTATCAGGGCGCGACTTTACTCGCGCCGCAAAGGGCCAACAAAAATCGGGGCTTTAGCCCCTGCGAGAAATTCCCCAACGTAAGTACGGAGAGAGAACAACCAATGGCATTGTTAGAAATTCAAGATCTGCACGCCTCGGTGGATGGACACGAAATCCTGAAGGGCGTGAATTTGACGGTGAATGCAGGCGAAGTGCATTCCATCATGGGCCCCAACGGCTCAGGAAAAAGCACGCTGGCCGCGGTGCTGGCGCGCCGCGATGCTTATGAGGTCACAAGCGGCAGGGTTCTGTTCAACGGCAAGGACCTGCTCGAGATGGCTCCCGAAGTGGCCGCTTGCGAGGGCGTGTTTCTCGCCTTCCAGTATCCGGTAGAGATTCCCGGCATCGGCAACGCGTACTTCCTGCGTTCGGCCATGAACGCGATTCGCAAGTTCCACGGCGAGGACGAACTGGACGCCATGGATTTTCTGCCCCTCTATAAGGAGCGCATGAAGCTGCTCGAAATGGACGAGAAGTTCATGAACCGCTCCGTCAACGAGGGCTTCTCTGGCGGCGAAAAGAAGCGCAACGAGATTCTGCAGCTTTCCATGCTCGAGCCCAAGCTCGCCATTCTCGACGAGACGGATTCCGGCCTCGACATCGATGCGCTGCGCATCGTGGCGCAGGGCGTGAATGCGATGCGGAGCCCGGATCGCTCCTTCCTGGTGATCACGCACTACCAGCGCCTGCTCGACTACATCGCGACCGACTTTGTGCACGTGCTGGTGGATGGAAAAATCGTGCGCTCCGGCGGTCCGGAACTGGCCCTCGAGCTTGAAGAGAAGGGATACAGCGGATCGGAAGCCGATGTGCAACAGGCGTTGCCCGCATAGCAGCCGGAGGGAGCAGAGGCCTTCAGACCCCTGAATCTGGCAGAGAAAATGAAGTAGGGCTTTAGCCCCTGTGGGATTTTGGCTCAAAGCATCACAGCAAGAGAGACGAGAAAGCAATGGAAACGACGACCCCAAAGTTGGGAAAATATTTCGAAGCGTACGAAGAAGTCCGCGCCGAAGGCTTGGAACGCGAGCCAGTGTGGCTACAGCAATTGCGCGAAGATGGCTGGGCGCGTTTCAGCGCCAAGGGATTTCCCTCGACGCACGACGAAGATTGGCGCTTCACCAATCTCGCGGCGCTCGCGAAGACCCCTTTCCGCCGCGCGATCAAGGGCGAATTCACAGTTTCGCCCGCGCAGCTTGAGCCTTGGCGCGTAGCAGGCGCTGCCTGCCAGTTGGTTTTCGTGAACGGCCACTTCGCGCCCGCGCTTTCCGATCTCGGCAACCTGCCTGAAGGCTTGCTCGTGTGCTCGTTGGCCAAGGCCATCGACTGCGGCAGGGAAGGTTGCGCTCCCGAAGGCATCGAGCAGCATCTCGGCCGCTATGCCGACATGAGCCGCGACGTCTTCACCGCGCTGAATACGGCGCTGTGGGAAGATGGCGCGTACCTGCGCATCCACCGCGGTGTGGCGCTCCATCAGCCGATTCATCTTTTGTACGTGTCGGCGGGCGCCGGCGCTGAAATCGCAACCCATCCGCGCACTCTGATCATTGCGGAAGACGCGAGCCAGGCCGCGATCGTCGAAGATTACGTCTCCCTCGGCAATGAAGCCGCATTTTCGAACGCTGTCACAGAGCTCGCGGCCGGCCAGGATGCCGTTATCTCGCACTTCCTCATCGAGCGCGACAATCTGGCGTCCTTCAACGTCTCCACGCTGCGCATCGAGCAGTCGCGCAGCGCCAATGTCGATTCGCACTCCATCTTGCTGGGCGGCGGACTGGTGCGCAACAACGTGCACCCCGTGCTCAACGGCGAAGGCGCGGAGTGCCTGATCAACGGCCTGTTCGTCGGCGAGGGACGCCAGCACATCGACAATTACATGCTGGTGGAGCACGCACGCCCCCACTGCAACAGCCGCCAGTTCTACAACGGCATTCTCGCCGATCACGCGCGCGGCGTGTTTCACGGCCGCATCGTGGTGCACAAGGACGCGCAGAAGACCGACGCCAAGCAAACCAATCGCAACTTGCTACTGAGTGACAATGCGCGCATCGACACCAAGCCGCAGCTTGAAATCTACGCCGACGACGTGAAGTGCACGCACGGCGCCACCATCGGCCAGATCGACGAAACGCAGCTCTTCTATCTGCGTTCACGCGGCTTTGCCGAGGCCGACGCACGCAACCTGCTGCTTTACGCTTTCGCGGCCGAGTGCCTTGATCGCATGAGAGATTCGGCAGCGCGCGAGTTTGCGGAGACGCTGATCCGCGAGCGGCTGCAAGAGCTGGCCAGCGCCGTCACGGCCGCTGCGCCTGTCGCAACCGAAGTAGAAGAAACGCAGAACTGGGAGGAAGTGGGATGAGCACCGCGGCACATCGGACCGGTTTTGGTTCGGCGACGCTGGACATTGAGCGGATCCAGCGCGATTTCCCCATCCTCGCCGAGCGCATTCACGGCAAGAGGTTGGTCTATCTCGACAACGCGGCCACTTCGCAAAAGCCGCGCGCCGTCATCGACGCCATCGTGCACTACTACGAGCACCTCAACGCCAATATTCATCGCGGCGTGCACACGCTCAGCGTGAATGCCACTGAGGCTCACGACGAAGCGCGGGAGACGGTACGTCGCTTTATCCAGGCTGCCGACGCCAACGAGATCATCTTTGTTCGCGGCGCAACAGAGGCCATCAATCTCGTCGCGGAGACGTATGGCCGCGCCAATGTGGGCGAAGGCGACGAAGTGCTCATCACTGCCATGGAGCACCACTCCAACATTGTGCCGTGGCAGATGCTTTGCGAGGAAAAAGGTGCGCATCTCCGCGTTGTGCCCATCAACAACGCCGGCGAACTCGAGTTCGACGCATTTGAAAAGCTGCTGTCGCCGCGCACACGTATCGTGGCCGTGGCTCATGTGTCCAATGCGCTGGGCACGGTAAACCCGATCCGGAAAATCGTTCAGCTTGCGCATGCGCACGACGTTCCTGTGCTGGTGGATGGCGCGCAGGCTGTTCCGCATCTGCCTGTGGACGTGCAGGCTTTGGGCTGTGACTTCTACGCCTTCTCCGGGCACAAGGTCTACGGACCGACGGGTATCGGCGTGCTCTATGGGAAAGAAGAAATTCTGGCGGAGATGCAACCGTACCAAGGTGGCGGCGACATGATCAGCTCCGTCACCTTTGAAAAGACGACTTACAACGTTGTGCCCTACAAGTTTGAGGCGGGCACTCCCGACATTGCCGGCGCCATCGGCCTGGGTGCGGCGCTCGAATATGTTTCCAAGCTGGGTATTGATAGGATTGCGGCGCACGAGTACGACCTGCTGACCTACGCCACTGAGCAAGTCGGCGCTCTGCCCGGCGTCCGGCTCATCGGAACCGCGCGCGAGCGTGCCGGCGTGCTGTCGTTCGTGATGGAAGGCGTGCATCCGCACGATCTGGGTACCATTCTCGATCGCGACGGCATCGCCATTCGCACCGGCCACCACTGCGCGCAGCCGGTTATGGATCGTTTCGGAATCGCCGCTACGGCGCGCGCCTCCTTTGCGGTGTACAACACGCGCCAGGATGTGGACGCGCTGGTGGATGGAATCCACAAGGCGCTTGAGGTGCTCGCGTGACGTCAGAATTGGGCGAGCTTTATCAGGAAGTGATTCTCGAACACAGCAAGGCGCCGCGGAATTTTCGCCGCCCCGCGTCCGCGAATCACGAAGCCGAGGGATATAACCCTCTATGCGGCGACCGCTGCACGGTCTATATCGATATGGACGGCGACAAAATTAACGAGATCGGATTTCAGGGATCCGGCTGTGCGATCTCGCGCGCATCGGCTTCGATGATGACGCAGATGGTGAAGGGCAAGACCAAAGTGGAGGCCGAGAAGCTCTTCGCGCAATTCCACAGCCTGGTTACTGGGAAAGACAAGGAAGCCAATGCCGACGAGCTCGGCAAGATGGCCGTATTCGGTGGCGTTTCCAAGTTCCCCGCGCGCGTCAAGTGCGCCACGCTCGCCTGGCACACGCTGCAATCCGCCCTCGAAAACAAGCACGATCCGGTTTCGACCGAGTAGAGCCGGTTAACCGCGAAGGCTTAAGCAAAGCAAGAAGTGTCAGGGCACGACTTCAGTCGTGCCGTTAACGTCGCAAAATAGGCGGGGCTTTAGCCCCTGAGGAACGCCTCCCCAAGTGCAAAGATTTGAACAAAGAACTGCACAACAATGACAGACCCTCAAAATCAATCCGCCGCACCCGCTTCCGAGACATTCCGCGAGGATATGATCTGGAAGCAGTTGAAGACCGTGCGCGATCCCGAGATCCCCGTCAACATCGTTGACCTCGGCCTCATTTACGCCGCCGCGGCGCTGCCCGCTGAAAACGGCGGCAAGCGCATCGAAGTGCGCATGACCCTCACCGCTCCCGGATGCAGCATGTCTGACGTAATCAAGGCCGAAGTCGAGCGCAAACTCGCCGCGCTGCCCGAGGTGCGCGAGGTCAAGGTCGAAGTGGTATTCGATCCGCCCTGGGATAAGAGCCGCATGTCCGAAGCCGCCAAACTGCACCTTGGTTTCGACTCCGATTTCGGCGCGCCCGCGCCGGAGCCCGGCTCCTTCAAAATCCTCCGCTAAACTGTCGACTCGTTAAGCTCTCCCTCGAGAATCAAGCCACTTAAGTGCCGTGGAGAGGACGTTTGTCACAGGATTTGACCCGCACGTTAAGTAGTTTAATTGCAATTAGATAAATCAATTCATGACGGGTGCAAACGGTGAGTCACTTGTCAATCCTCCTTCAACCTCTGTAGAACGGCCCGGTCGCAGTAAAGTTCCGCCTCGAATCCACCTGTGCTGTTTACTGCGGGCGGAAGCGAGGGATCGAACGCACAAAATTGTGATTGATCTCACATGCGAGCACCAAGCAACCGCTCCAGGCAACAAACTTCAGGAGGAATTACGCTGAAATGACCTATCTATCCAGTTATTGGAAACGCACTTTCATGGCAATTGCCGTCGTACTCGGAATTGCTCTGTGCTGCTCCACCGCAATCGCCCAAAGCGGCGCCGGCTCCATCCAGGGCACCGTTACTGACTCCACGGGAGCCGTGATCCCCGGAGCCGCCGTTCACGTCGTTAACCAGGGAACTGGCATCGCGACCGATACCAAGTCGAACGCTGTCGGCTTCTACCAAATTCCGGATCTGTTTACGGGCACCTACGTGGTCACCATCACCGTGCCCGGCATGAAGACCTACAAGCAGTCCATCGAACTGCTGGTGGCGCAGAACGCAGAGATCAGTCCGGCCATGGTCGCGGGCAACGTGACCCAGCAAGTGACGGTCAACGCGGATACGGTACAGTTGACCACCACCGACAACGGCACAATCGCCTCGACGCTCGAGAACCAGCGCATCAACCAGTTGCCAATGAACGGGCGCAACATTCTGCAATTAGCCGCAGAGACCACGCCCGGACTGGGAAGTTGCAACCAGGATTCCAACGGACAATGCGCCAATGGACTGATGGGCTATGGCATGGAGTATGTGGCCGACGGCGTCACCCTCGAAGGCCGCGAATTCGGCGGCGGCCACGTCGGACAGGCGCAGTTTCCCGATCCCGACTCCATCCAGGAGATGCGCGTGGAGACCACCGGTACGACCGCGCAATACGCTACGCCGGCAACCGGCGTGATCACCACCAAGTCCGGCACCAACAGCCTGCACGGCTCGCTCTTCTGGACCACGCGCAACAGCTACTTTGGTGTGGCGAAGCAGAGACAAAATCCCTCAACCTATGTAGCGCCGCCGTATATCCGCAACGAAATCGGCGGATCGGTGGGCGGACCTATCGTCCTTCCGCATGTTTACCACGGAAAAGACAAATCGTTCTTCTTCTTTGCCTACGAGCGCTACTCGCTGGCCAGCATCGCCGGCGAAACCGCCACGGTGCCATCAACCATGTGGCGCAACGGCGACTTCAGCACCATGATCGGCTCATCGGGCGCTCTGCAAACCCTTTACGACCCCAACACCACGACCTACACCGGCGGCACCTGGACCCGCAAGACCTTCACCAGTGAGTTCACTGAAGGTCCGGGCGCCGGACCGTCGAACTGCAACGGCGACACGAATTGCATCCCGCTCAACCGCGAGTCTCCCACCGCGCAAGTCGTGAATGCCATCTCGCCGCTTCCCAGCCCGCAGTATTCCAGCGTCAATCCGCTCCTGGGAACCAACCTCAGCGCGAACAATCCGACCGAGTTGCGCGCTCCCACCTACACCTTCCGCCTCGATCACGAGTTCAACGAAAACAACCGCGCCTACCTGCGCTTCACCATGACTCCGGAAACACAGACCGTGCTGCGCAATCAGCCATCGGCGCAGCCGGCGACGATCGCTGCCTCCGTGAACGGAATGAATTATCCGGCCAACGCCAGCGGCGACACCTTCTACCAATACTTCATGCTTCCTGTCTCTCTTGGTTTCACGCACGTCTTTTCGCCCACGTTCTACTCCGAAACCGTTGCCAGCCAGCAGTGGTTCCAGGAGCAGAACAACGCCGGCGGTACTCCGTTGGCGAACTTCGAATCCGACATGGGACTCCCCAATAACTTTGGCGAGCCCGGTTTCCCGTACTTCGAAAACATCGTCTTCCCGGTGGACGGAACGCAGTTCATCTATGGCGTTACCCAGATCATCGACAACCTCGACGAGAATCTCGTCAAGACCGTGGGCAAGCACCAACTCATGTTCGGTGGCCGCTACCGTCACGAGCGTTTCGGTTCCCGGCCTGATGAAGCCCAGGACAACATCCAATTCAACGGCTACGGCACGGCGTTGCTCAACTCGTCCAGCAGCCCCAGCGCCTACTCCAGCGTCACCAACACTGGTCAGCTCAACGCCGATTTCTTCATCGGCGCGCCGCAGATCTACAGCGTGAACAAGCAGGCTTCGTACCAGCACATGCACGACATGGAGTTCGACGCCTACGTGCAAGACAACTACCGTATAGCCCGGAACCTGACCCTGAATCTCGGCCTTCGTTATGAAGCCCATCCGGCTATGTGGGAGAAATACGGCCTGATGACCGGCTTCGATCTCAAGAACGACGCCATGGTCCTGGGCGCTCCCGTCGCGACGCTGATCTCTGAGGGATACACGACCCAGGCCGCCATCAACAACGATCAGTTCGACGGCGCCAAATTCGAAACCGCCTCACAGGCGGGATTGCCTGACAAGCTCATCAACGACGACAATCTTGTCCTCATGCCGCGCGTCGGCGTGGCGTGGCAGCCGTTTGGCCATTGGGGAACGGTCCTGCGCGGCGGTTATGGAATCTACGCCTTCCCGGTTCCGTTCCGCAGCTCCGTCAAGAACGTCGCCGGCAACAATCCTTACCAGATCAACTACCAGATGCAGTTCAACTCCGCCGGCCAATCGCCCGATTGCATCTCCAGCTACGAGTTGCGCGCGGTGCAGAGCACGTCATCGGGCGTTTCAACCTATCCGCAGAACTGCTCGCCCTCGAACCCCGTGGGCTCCATGCCGGTCATGGGCGTCAATTCCAGCAGTGCGGTCAACAGCAGCTCCACCACCTCAATTTTGCCGGGCTTCGGCAACTTTGCCATAAATCCCGACTACCCGGTCGACCGTGCCACCAACATCAACTTCACCATCGAGCAACCCACAAAGTGGAATTCGGCCATCCGCATCAGCTATGTGTTTTCACATGGCAGCCGACTCGATCAGTACTTCTACTACAACAATCACCCCTCCAACTTCGTGTGGGAGATGCAGAACGGCGTGAATGCGGTGCCAAGCGGCGGGTCTTCGGTCATCGGAACCTCGCAGGCCAACACCTACTCCAGCACGGCCACCGGACCCTACGATCAAACCACGTGGGGCGGCAATTCCATGAGCCAGAAAAGCGGCTGGTCCAACGACAATCAGTTGCAAGCCAGTTACCAGAAGCTCTATCACCACGGCATCGCCTGGCAGGTCATGTTCGATTGGCAGAAAAACCTGCGCAACGGCGGAAACTGGAGCCGCGATAATCAGGTGGATCCCTACGAGAACTATCTGACCACCGCTGCGGCCAACACCACCGTCGGCTATCCGCTTTGCACCACCGTTACAACCGGCGTCGGATGCACCACAAAGAACACGCCGGACACGGTAGCAGGCACGGCGATTCCCATGGCCCTGCCGCCGAAGCCACCCACGGGCACTCCCAGCTGGGCCTTCTACCACGCGCTCGACAAGTTCGAGAACTACGGCGTCGTGGATACGGCAACGCCCAAGAAGCAGCTCCAGTACACCTACATCGTCGACTTGCCCATGGGCCGCGGGAAGAAATTCTTCGGCAGCGCCAATCGCCTTGTCGACGAGATCGTTGGTGGTTACCAGATCGCCGGTGACGCCAATCTCTACTCCAGCGACTTCACCATCACCGCAACCAACTGGGGACCGACCAGTTCGCTTCAGGTCTACAAGCACCAGCATCCGATCACCGATTGCCGCACCGGCAAGTGCTATACCAACTACCTCTGGTGGAATGGATACATCCCGCCCACAACAATTTCCAGCAACACCTGCGGCGCGGGCATTACAGCAACCACCACCGTGCCATCGAACTACATACCCTATCAAACGCCGATGGATACGGCTTGCGCCGCGCCCGTCGCCGGCAAAGCGGTGACCGACCAGTACTACGGCAGCAACGAAGTGGGCATCATCGTTCCCGGCGCTTCGCAGGCGACAGCAGTGTCAATCGCCTACGCGCCCAGCCCCAGTACATCGAGCAGCGGCAGCTGGGCGGGTGCCAACCCGTTCTCGAAGACTGTCCTCGATGGACCGTTCAACTTCGTCAACGACGCTTCACTGTTCAAGGTCTTTCCCATCAGAGAGCAGATGAATCTTCGCTTCAACATGGATATTTTCAATCTGTTCAACAACCAGGGATCTGTAGGCCCCAGCGGAAGCGACGGCACGCAGAATCTATCAACCACTTCCAATAACTCCGCTCGCCAGGTTCAATTCTCGCTGCGGCTCAACTTCTAGCGGATCCTGGCGTGCAATCGCGGAGAGCTCCGTTCGCCGGTTTATGACCAACTCCGATGCAAGGCCTCCACGCATCGGAGAAACCGGAGAACGGGGCCCCGCAAGGGATAGGACATATTTGCCCGGGGAGGCAGGGGCGTCGGTTTAAATCGTTGCAACTCGCGCTGCGCTTATCAGCGATGAGCCAAACATAAGAGCTTGACGGAACCATGGGTTCGGTTCCAGGCCATACCTCTCTTCTTTCTTGCCAGAAAGCAATTGCCACGGCCTTGAATCACGGATTAGAAAAACTATGCTGCACTCATTCCATTTTTCGCGCCGACACTTTTTAAAGTCGATGGCCGCAGTTGCGGCAGCTTCACAAGGGAAACTGGCGCTGCCGGCATCCCTCGTGCGTCCGGTCCTCGCCAACGCCGAGGCTTGCTCGGCCTCCCAGTGTCTTGACTCCGGGTGGGAGTATTATCGCGGCGCACTCGACGGACCCTGGGAGGTTTGGCGCGGCGATGAGATCGCGGTCTGGGAAAAAGTCTCACTGCCTCATTGCTTCAACGACTACGACGCCTGCGATCCCGATACGCCTTACTATCGCGGTCACGGCTGGTATCGTACTCATCTGCCCATCGCGAACCCCATCAAAGATGGCCGCACCCTGCTTTACTTCGAAGGCGCCGGGCAATCGTCGCATGTGTACGTCGGTAGCACGATGGTCGGCTCGCACGTGGGTGGATACGACGAATTTGTTTTCGACATTACCGATGCGGTCGCGGCTGCGCCTACGGCTCAAAGCGGCGTTCCCGTCGCCGTTCTCTGTGACAACTCGGAGAATCTTGAGCGGTCTCCCTCCGACCTGAGCGACTTCAGCCTCTACGGCGGCCTCTACCGTCACGTCCATCTGGCCTATGTGCCCGCGGTCTCTCTGGAAGCGGTGCACATTGCGCCATCGTTTGTCCCCGGCTCCGCGGCAGCGGTCAAGGTGACGGCCCGACTCTATAATCCCGCGAAATTTTCCGGCAGCGCCGCGCTCACCGTGGAAATCGCCGATGCCTCCGGCAAAATTCTCGCGCACATCGAAAAATCGCTGGCCGCGTGGGACGCCGAAGCAGAAATCGCATCTACCAGCATTGCCTCGCCCGCGCTCTGGTCGCCCGCGCATCCTAATCTCTACAGCTGCAGCGTCACCCTCACCACTCCCTATGGCAAGAGCGCCGTGAACGACCGGTTCGGCATCCGCCACGCGGAGTTTGTGGACCACGGGCCCTTCAAGCTGAACGGCGAGCGCCTGCTGCTGCGCGGCACGCAACGCCACATGGACCATGCCGGTTTCGCGGCCGCCGAGCCGGACGCGCTCATCCGCACCGAGATGGAGCTGGTCAAGGCTATGGGCGCCAACTTCATCCGCCTCGGCCACTATCAACAGTCGAAACTGGTGCTCGATCTCTGCGACGAACTTGGCATCCTGGTTTGGGAAGAGGCGCCGTGGTGCCGTTCCGGCGTAGGCGACGAAAAATGGAAGAACCAGACGCGCCTTATGCTCGCCAACATGATCGACCAGCACTTCAACCACCCCAGTGTGCTCATGTGGGGCCTGGGCAACGAGGATGACTGGCCCGGCGAGTATCCGGCGCTGGACAAGACGGCAATTCGCGGTTTTATGCAGGAGATGGGTGACCTCGCCCACGAGATGGACCCGTCGCGTTTCACCTCGCTGCGCCGTTGCGATTTCGCGAGCGACATTCCCGACGTCTACTCGCCCTCCATCTGGGCCGGTTGGTACAGCGGCGTCTACACCGATTATCAAAGCGCCCTCGAAAAGCAGCGTGCGTTGGCCAAGCGCTTTGTGCACATCGAGTGGGGCGCTGACAGTCATGCGCGCCGCCACGCTGAAATGCCGGAGTCGGCGGCGAAGGCCCCCTTTGGTTCGGATCTTTCTGAGAACACGCCAGACTCGCTCGAAAAGGGCGCCAGGGCTGCGGTCTCTCGCGCCAGCGATTGGTCTGAAACCTACGCCTGCGATCTTTTCGATTGGTATCTCAAGGTGCAGGAGACACTGCCATGGCTCACCGGATCGGCGCAATGGGCCTTCAAGGATTTCACCACGCCCTTGCGCGTCGAAGATCCCGTGCCGCGCGTGAACCAGAAGGGCGTTATCGAGCGCGACATGACGAAGAAGGAAGGCTACTACGTCTTCCAGTCCTATTGGACCGAAGAGCCCATGGCGCACATCTACGGCCACACATGGCCGGTGCGCTGGGGCGCGGAGGGCCAGGCGCGCATGGTGAAGGTCTATTCCAATTGCCCGACGGCCGAGCTCTTTGTCAATGGCGAATCCGTCGGCACGCGGCAGCGGAACAGCCAGGATTTTCCCGCGGCCGGCCTGCGCTGGGCGGTCAAATTCGGTCCCGGAAAAAACCATCTGCGCGTCGTCGCCATCAAGAATGGCGTTTCGGTCAGCGATGAAGTCGAGTTCGAGTACCAGACCGCGAAGTGGGGCAAGCCCGCGCGTTTTGCCCTGGCGCAGATGGCCCGCGACAATGGCGTTGTCACCATTGAAGCTACGGCCTACGATGCCCAGGGCGTGCTCTGTCTCGACGCCAAGAACGTGGTGCGCTTTTCCCTCGCCGGCAGCGGATCTTTGATCGACAACCTGGGCACGTCCACCGGCTCGCGCGTCGTGCAACTGTACAACGGCCGTGCGCGAATCTCCATTCGCTGCAATGGCGGCGCCTGTACTGCCGGCGTCACCAGCGAAGGCCTTGCGCCTGCATTTGTAACCGTTTCCTTGTGAAACGCTGCTGCTCCAGAAATCGCTCGTCGTTCGCCCACGCCGTCGCACATTGCCCCAGGAGGTTAGATTCTTTGATGCTTACACCGCTTAGATGGAACGCCATAACTGTTGCCTTGCTGCTCGCGATCGTCCTGCCCGCAGCCGCGCAGAAGCCCACCCCGCAAACCGCCAACCCCGCACCGCCCCGCGTCTTTCTCTTGAACGCACAGGAACTCGCGACTCTACGCGCTGCCGATGCCAAGGATCCACGCCGGCAGGAAGTTGTTCGTGCTGCCGTGGCCGCTGCCGATCGCGCCATGACCGAGGGCCCGTTTTCGGTGATGGACAAGCCGGTCGTGCCACCCAGCGGCGATAAGCACGATTACATGAGCCGCGCCACCTACTTTTGGCCCGACCCCTCCAAGCCCGACGGCCTTCCCTACATTCGCCACGATGGCCAGACCAATCCCGAGAACCGCAAAATCACCGATCACGAAGAATTCGGGCGCATGAGCGAAGCGTCGCGCGCCCTGGCCTTAGCCTGGTATTTCACTGGCAACGCGGACTACGCCAACCGCGCCGCGCTTTTGTTGCGCACATGGTTTCTCGATCCCGCGACGAAGATGAACCCCAACCTCGAATTCGCGCAAGCCATTATGGGCGTGAACACCGGTCGCGGGATTGGCATCATTGACACGCGCCCGCTGGTCGATGCCATCGATGCCGCCGGATTGCTCGCCGGCTCAACGGCATGGACCGCGGCCGACGACAAGGGCCTCCACGATTGGTTCACGCAATATTTGCACTGGATGCGTACCAGCAAAAATGGAATGGATGAAGACGCGGCCAAAAACAATCACGGCAACTGGTACGACGTGCAGGTTACCTCGATGGAGCTCTTCCTCGGCGATCGCAAGGAGGCCATTGACACGCTGGAGAGTGTGAAGACGCGCCGCATCACCGTGCAGATCGAGCCCGACGGGCATGAACCACTGGAACTGGCGCGCACCAAAGCCTGGGGCTACAGCAATATGAGTCTTGATGCTTTGTGCCAACTGGCCACGTTTGGCGGCGAAGTGGGAGTTGACCTTTGGAACTTCAAGACCGCCGACGGCCGTTCCATTCGCGCCGCTATCGATTTCCTCGTGCCCTACGCGGCCGGCCAAAAGAAGTGGGACTATCAGGAAATCGCCGGCTTCCATGCCAGCGCCCTGGAGCCTACGCTCCTGCGCGCAGTCGCCGCTTACCACGATCCCAAGTACGCAGCCCTGGCACAACAAATCGGCTCAGATCGAGACAACGTCGAGACTCTGTTGCTGCGCGATGCGCTCGCTGTGAAGTAGCGCCGGTCTCCAGACCGGCTGTCGTGCGGGCGTCCGCGCCCGCACTAACAACGCGTGACCACAAGAGGGTGATGTCGGAGTACTACTCTTCTTCGTCGCCGGGCTGCTTCTCTGCCAGCCGTTCCAGCTGATTGCGCCAGTCGAGCGACTCCACAAAAGCCCTCGACTCGCGCCAGCCGGGCTCCACAATCACGTACAGCTCCAGATACACCTGCGTCCCCAGCAGCGATTCGATCTTGCGGCGCGCGCTGGTCCCGATCGCCGTCAGTTTCGATCCGCCCTTGCCGATCAAAATCGCCTTCTGCCCGGTGCGCTCGCAGTAAATCGCGGCGTTGATTCGCGTCAGCGGCTTTTTGCCCGGCCGCGGCTGCCCCTCCGGCTCTTCAAAGCGCTCAATCACCACGGCCGACGCATAAGGAACCTCCTCGCCGGTCTCGATAAGAATGCTTTCGCGGATCAGCTCCGCCACCATGAAGCGCACGGGCTGGTCCGTGTACTGGTCTCTTGGGAAGTAGCGCTCGCCCGTCGGCAGCACATCGACAATCTTGCGTACCAGCACGTCCAGGCCGTCGTTCTTGCGCGCGCTCACCGGGATCACCTGCGCAAACTTGTGCTGTTTGGTGAGCGATTCGATCAGCGGCAGTAGCTCATCCTTGCGCACCAGGTCGATCTTGGTCAGCACAAGGAATGCGGGGCAATCGAGCTTGCGGATCAGCGAGAAAAGAAACTCGTCCTCGTTCGACGCATCGAAGCCGCGGGGTGCCCTCGGTTCCTCGCCTTTGGGGTCCGGGGAGGGATCTTCGCTTAGCCGGACCCTCCGCGTCACATCCATCAGCACCAGCACCAGGTCGCGCGATTCCAGCGCCTCGTGAACCTCCTGCAGCATGCGGCGGTCGAGTTGCGATGCGGGCTTGTGCACACCCGGCGTATCCACAAAGACGATCTGCGCCGCCCCATGCGAACCTTGCCGCGCGCCCTTGCCCGCGGCCGGCACTTCCAGCACACCGATGATGCGGTTGCGCGTGGTCTGCGGCTTGGCCGTGACAATGGCCACCTTCTCGCCCGTCAGAGCGTTCAGCAGGGTGCTTTTGCCCACGTTGGGCCGGCCGAGGATGGCAACAAATCCAGATTTCACGCGCGATGCTCCATTCCTCATTATCGCGGATGGAGCGCTCTAACGCCGCCGCGAGGCCCTGAAACACTGCTAACATCGCCGCATGACGCCCGAAGGCCAATTCACCAGCGGCCAAACCGAGCGGCTCATCCTGCGCCCGCTCTCCATCAGCGATGCACCACAAATCCAGGAGTTGTTTCCGCACTGGGAGATCGTGCGTTACCTGCGCAACGTGATTCCCTGGCCCTATCCCGCCGACGGCGCACTCCAATTCATTCGCGACTTCGCCTTTCCCGCCATCGCCCGCGGCGATGAATGGATCTGGACGCTGCGCCTGAAGACTGCGCCGGAGCGCGCCATCGGCGTGATCAATCTCCGCCGCGGCCCGCACGAAAATCGCGGATTCTGGCTCGGCCTCACATGGCAAGGAAATGGATTGATGAGCGAAGCCTGTGCCTGGGCCAACGATTTCTGGTTTGAGTCGCTGGGTTTCCCGGTATTGCGCGTCGCCAAAGCTCGCGATAACACCACGTCTCGCCGCATCTCTGAGAAGCAGGGCATGCGCCGCATCGGCCTCGAGGAGCGCGACTACGTCTGCGGCCGATTGCCGTCTGAGATTTGGGAGATTACGGCCGAAGAATGGCATGCGTGGAAGGCGCGCCGCGCGAAGGATTCTGCCTGAATGAATCTCCTGCGCCCATTCCAGCAAGTAAAGGCAACCTTCAGCCTTCTTTCGGAAACGGCAGCCGCGCCGTGGGTGGAAACAATCGCAAGCGCTCAATACGCCGTCCCGTCGACGCCACAATCTCCACGCGCAGTCCCAGCGGCGCCAGCTCCACCGTTTCGCCCGCCTTGGGAATGCGTCCCGCAATCTCACTCACCAGGCCGCCCAGTGTCGTCGCTTCATATTTTTCGCCAGGCTCCGCAGTTTCGCCCACTAGGTCGCCCAGCTGATCGGCGGGAAAGCTGCCCGGCACCAGCCATGAGCCCGAGGGCTCGCGTTGCGGCTCTTCGATCTGCGTATCGGTTTCGTGCTCGTCGCGGATGTTGCCCACGATTTGCTCCAGCAGATCCTCAATGGTCACCAGCCCCGACACCGCGCCGTACTCGTCAATCACAATGCGCATGTGTTGCTTTTCGCGCTGCATCTCGCGAAGCAGCTCGTAGCCGCGCTTGGTCTCGGGCACGAACGCTGCGGGGCGCAAAATCGTGCCCACAGTGCGCGTGCGCGCTGCCTCATCGCTGATCTGTAGCAGATCGTGAGCAAACGCCAGCCCCTTGATGTTGTCGAGCGAACTGGAGTAGACCGGAACGCGCGAGTAATTATGCTGTTTCAGCAGCTCCAGAAAGTGCTCCAGCGTGATCGATTCCGCGACGGCGAAGACTTCGGGCCGCGGCGTCATCACTTCGCGCACCAGCATGTCGCCGAACTCCACAGCGGAGCGCACCAATTCGCGGTCGCTCTGTTCCAGGATTCCCTCTTCCTCGCCGGCTTCGATCAATGCTTCTACGTCGGGCGCAGGTTCCTCGGGATTGGCCGGCGCCTCCGCCAGCTCCGCCACAGAAAAGAAGAAGCGGATGAAGACCGTGACCGGCGTCGCCAGCCACAGCAACATCACGATCGGCCACAACAGCCGCGCCGCCCACAGTCCGCGCGTGCGGTTGAAGAGCAGCGACGGAATCAGCTGGTTGCAGAAGATGACCACCAGCACCACGCCCATGACCGCTTGCGCAATCTCCTCCGGGCGTGCCTCGCCGAACTGCGCCGCGTGGCCAAAAAGAATCGACCCAAACTCGAGCGCGATGAGCCCAAGCGTAAGCTGCACCAGGACCGCCGCGCACAACGCCGCGTGCTCGCGGCTCAGGCCGAGATGCGGCTCGATCCGCTCCTCCCACGCGTCCAGATTTTCCTGCACCTCGCGGCTCAGAATCTTGCCGAACTCGGAGTAGATGCGGCTGATGTACGAGGCCAGCGTAGCCACCACCGCAAGCGCGGTAACGAAGAGAATCTGGAGCGGGGTCATGGCTTTCGCCTCCGCGCCGGCTTTCCCCGCAACTGCTTGTCATCCTGAGCGAGTTCGCGAAGCGAACGAGTCGAAGGACCTGTGGTTGCTTTTCGTACCCGTGCCCCATCCTTTTGCGCCTTTGGCGAAAAGGCGGGAGAAGCAGAACGCTCAATCAGCCCCGGCGGCAGCCCGAGCTTCGTGCGCAAACTCCGCTCGCGCCGCCGCATCTCGCCCGCATCGGTCTCGTGGTCGTAGCCAGCCAGGTGTAGCAGCCCGTGCAGCATCAGCACCTTGATCTCGATTGCGAGCGAGTGTCCCTGTTCCGCACCCTGCCTCCGCGCCGTTTCCACGCTGATGGCGACGTCGCCTTTTTCCGGGTTCTTTCTTTGGTTTTGGACGAGATTTTCGACAGGGAAGGAAAGAACGTCGGTCGGCTTATTCTTGCCACGAAAGCGCTGGTTCAGGTCGCGCATCGTCGCGTCGCCGGTCAGCAGCACTGTCACATGTCCGCGCAGCCGCACCGCGGCCTGTGCCCGCATCAAAAATTGCGCCAAGGTTCGCGTGGAGGGCAGCCGGAGCAGCTTCGGGGGCAATTTTCGACTTTGGGCCTTCGCAGACCCAGCAGAAGGCTTCGCCGAAACCGGGTTCAGCGCATCCGTCGCTGCGGAAAGGTCCAGTTCTGGGTCGATGAGGATCATCGTGCGCGGGGCCGCGGCTCCAGTATGCGCGGCTTCGGGTGTGATTCGATGATACGCGAAGAGGAGGCCGATCTACGCCGATGATCCGCGACCTGCCTTCGCCCGGGCAGCAGAAACAGCAAAGGCTGGGATCGCGCTTTAGCGACCCCAGCCCTGCCTTTCATATTTCCTATTCCCTGCCTTATTGTGGTTTGGCCGGATGCTTCGCTTGCCCGTCTTGCCGGTCGCCTCTCTCCGCAACACCCACCGTGATTGCGCCCTCCAGCGGCAGCTCCTGCTGTTGCGGTCTGGCGCTTTCATACGCGCGCACAATGCGCTGCACCAGCGGATGGCGCACCACGTCGCCCTCTTCGAAATGACAAAAAGCTACGCCCTCCACGCCGTCGAGAATATTGATCGCGTCCAGCAATCCAGACTTGCGCGGGTTGGGCAGATCGATCTGCGTAATGTCGCCAGTGATCACGGCCTTCGAATTGTTGCCCATGCGCGTCAGGAACATCTTCATCTGCTCGATGGTCGTGTTCTGCGCCTCGTCGAGAATGATGAACGCGTCGTTGAGCGTGCGCCCGCGCATAAAGGCCAGCGGAGCCACCTCGATCACGTTGCGCTCCAGCATCTTGTCCACTTTTTCAACGTCGATCATGTCAAAGAGCGCGTCGTAGAGCGGACGCAGATAGGGATCGATCTTTTCCTGCAAAGTGCCGGGCAAAAAGCCCAGCCGCTCGCCGGCTTCTACCGCGGGCCTCACCAAAACGATCCGGCTGACCCGCTTGGCGTTGATGGCCGCTACGGCCATCGCCACCGCCAGGTAGGTTTTGCCCGTGCCCGCCGGCCCCACGCCGAAGACCATATCGTTTTGCTCGATGGCTTCCACGTAGCGGCGCTGGTTGAGCGAGCGCGGCTGCACCGTACGCTTGATGCCGGCCGACCTCTGCTTGCCGGCTTCGGCCACCGTGCGCAAGGTCGCCGTTGGATCGGCCACCACCAGGCGCAGCATGCCGTTCAATTCACCGTTGTGGGGATGGATGCCGAGGCGGCGCAACGCCTCAAAGTCTTCGAAAATCCGCCGCACGCGGACCACGCTGTCTTCTGGTCCCTGTAAGTGCACGGCGTCGGAGCGTAAATCGATGTGGACGCCGAGCGAGTCTTCCATCAGCCTTAGGTTTTCATCGCGGGTCCCGAACAGGGGCTCGAGGTTTGGCGTGATCTCCAAAGCGATCTTCAAAGGGTCAATGTCCTCCGAGAGGGTGAATTGTATTTAAAGTGAGTGGGCCGCGCACCACGCAAACGCAAGCGCCCCCCGGGCGCTTGCTGGCAAACGGCTGATTTTGAAAGGAGTCGAAGAGCGCAGGGCACAACCGGGTTCCCATACTGGGGTGTCCTGCATGGCCGCGGATTGAGCTTGAGTACCAATTCCAGTATTGCGAGAGTAGCGCGAGCCGCGCCGCGCGTCAACCGTCGCTCCATTACTTTTGATGCAGAAGTTGTCGAGGGAGATACGGGGCCGGTGCGGAAGCACGAATCGTGTCCGCCGGGAACCTGGCCGCAGCCGCAGGCTCCTGACGTTAGAATCGGTACGATGAAACCACCTCGCCTGAACTGCTCGCGGCGTCAGATGTTGCGGTGGGGCGCTGCGGCCACAGCGGCCATCTGCACCCGCCGCGTAGCCTCGGCCGCTTTCCCATCCGGCCCTCAAGCATCGCCCTCTGCGGCGTTGCCGGCCTTCCGCCCCACTTTGCTCAACCAGGTGCAGTATGCGCAGGTCGATCTCGGGCCCGGACCAGCGCAGCAGCAATTTGAGCAGTGCCGTCAGGTGTTGCTCAATTTGAGTGACGACGGCCTGCTGCGGCCGTTTCGCTTCCGTGAGGGCCTGCCCACGCCGGGCGACGAACTGGGCGGCTGGTACTCGACCGATGGCTTCGCCGCGGCGTGTCCCTTCGGGCAGTGGATTTCGGCGCTGGCGCGGATGTATGCCGTCACGCGCGACCCTGCCACCTTCGCCAAGATCGACCGCATGATTCGCGGCTACGCGGCAACCCTCGAACCTATCGGCAAGTTCTATCAGAATTACGCTTTCCCCGGTTACATGTACGACAAGCTGTCCATAGGTTTAACCGACGCGCATGTTTTCGCAAACCACCCCGCGGCCCTCGATGTCCTTGCGCGCACCACCGACATCGTCCTCCCTTACTTGCCGCCCAAAGCCATGCCGCACCAGGAAACGCCCATCCTTGCCGGCGAAAACTTTACCCGCCACGTGTGGGACGAGACATACACCATGCCGGAGAATTTATTTCTCGCCTGGCAGCGCACGGGAAATCCGCGTTACCGCGATCTGGCTCAGCGCTTCATCTTCCACGAATACTTTGATCCCCTCGCGCGCGGTGAAAACGCACTACCCGGTCGCCATGCTTACAGCCATGTGAACGCGTTGGGCTCCGCGGCCACGGCCTGGCTGGCGCTCGGCGACGAAAAATATCTCCACGCCGCAACCAACGCCTTCGACTTCGTCCAGCAGCAGAGTTACGCCACCGGCGGATGGGGTCCGCGTGAGCACTTCATCGAGCCCGGCAGCGGAGCACTCGGCGAAAGCCTGAACAGTGTCCATGCCAGCTTTGAAACCCCTTGCGGCGCTTACGCGCACTTCAAGCTGGCGCGCTATCTTCTGCGCATCACCGCCGATCCGCGTTACGGCGACAGCATGGAGCAGGTCTTTTTCAACACCGTGCTCGGCGCCCGGCCTCTTGAACTCGACGGCTCGTCTTTTTACTACTCCGACTACGCCTTCAA
The DNA here is from genome assembly GCA_963786565.1 of uncultured Acidobacteriota bacterium. Classification (GTDB taxonomy): domain Bacteria; phylum Acidobacteriota; class Terriglobia; order Terriglobales; family Acidobacteriaceae; genus Telmatobacter. Next base: position 270,751 of record CAWAZR010000006.1, read on the forward strand.
AGCCAAGCGGGTCTACTACGGTGCCAAGTGGCCGTGTTGCTCGGGCACGCTGCCGCAAATTGCCGCCGATTACCGCATCAGCGCCTACTTCCGCAGCGAGCGCGGCGTCTACGTAAATCTCTATCTGCCCTCCACGCTGCGTTGGAACGCACACGGCGCGCAGTTTGCCCTGCGGCAATCCACCGCGTATCCCTACGACAGTCACATCCGCCTCGACGTTACGGCCTCCTCACCCACCGAGTTCTCGGTTTTCCTGCGCATTCCCGCGTGGGCCAAGGGCGCGTCGCTCACCACAAGCGGCATGCGCGACTCGCGCCAGCTTGAAGCGGGAACCTTCGCTGAAATTCGCCGCCAGTGGAAGAACGGCGATCGCATTGAGCTCGATCTGCCGTTTGCGACACGGCTTGAAGCTGTCGACGCGCAGCATCCTGATGTGATGGCGCTGGTCACGGGCCCGCTGGTGCTGATGGCGTTGCGCGATGACGATACTTCGCTCGGACCCGTGGGTCGTGCCGCGCTGCTCGCTGCCAAACAAACCGCGGCGCAAGGCCATGAGTGGATTACCGGCTCCGGCGCCAGCGCGTTACGTATGAGGCCCTTCGTCGACATCGGCGATGCGCCGTACACAACCTACCTGAAGGTGACGGAAAGCTAGGCCCCGGATTACTTGAAGTCGGCTCTTTCCGTGCCCCATCCTTTCGCGCTCTTTGCGAAAGGGTGGGGCAGCACGAACTCCATCCCCGCTTTCTCAACCCAGCGCAAAACTCGGGTGCCCCACATCTCGAGTTTGAGATGTGGGACAGCACGGACCCAACTCGCTCCTCGCCGCCCCGGTCCGCTACACTGCTTTCAATCTTCTCGTATCGCGCTGAGGAACTCCGCGGATGTCGCTTCTCTATATCGTCGTCCTGGTCGTCATCGCCACTGCGCTGCTGGCAGTGGCCATTTCTCGCGCCCTGCTGATTAAAACCAAGGCCGACTACCTGGTCGCCGGCCGCTCCCTTTCCGCCGTCGTCCTCGTCCTCACCCTGCTCACTTCGTGGATCGGCGCGGGCTCGCTCTTTGCCGGCGCTGAGAATGCGTACAAGAATGGATTCGCCGCTCTCTGGCTGCCGGCCGGCGGCTGGCTGGGCTTGCTGCTCATCTACTTTATTGCGCCGCGCGCGCGCAAGTTCGCGCAGTTCACCCTGCCTGATCTTCTCGAAGCCCGCTACAACCAGACCGCGCGCGTGCTCGGCACCATCGCCATCCTCTTCGCCTACGTGGCCATCACCAGCTATCAGTTCAAGGGCGGCGGCAACGTGCTGCACCTCATTTTTCCTGACTCGCTCACGCCGGAGCGGGGCACCTGGATCATCGCCATCTTTGTCATCGTCACTACGGCAATGGCCGGCATGTCGTCGGTCGCCTATATGGATGTGGCCATCGGCTCGCTCGTCACCGTCATCTGCATCATCGCCACGCCCATGCTGCTGGCCAAGGCTGGCGGTTGGAGCGGTTTGCACGCCGCGCTGCCTGCCTCGCATTTTGAAGTGCTCGGCAACCTCACGCTGGTCAAGGCGCTTGAGTTCATGGTGCCGACGCTGCTGTTGATGCTCGGCAATCAGGTGATGTACCAGAAGTTCTTCTCCGCCAAATCCGAGCGCGACGCACGCGTCTCCGTCGTCGGCTGGATTCTCGGCACAGTGATACTCGAATCGCTGATCGTTGCCATTGCGGTGATCGGCTCCGCGCTTTATCCCACCGGCGAGGTTTCACAGCAGCCCTACGAGATCATCCCGTACACGGCGCGCCACGGCCTGCCGGCTCTCATGGGCGCGTTGTTGCTGGGCGCGGTCTTCGCCAAGGTCATTTCCACGGCCTCGAACTATCTCTTCTCTCCGGCCAGCAATCTTATCGAAGACGTCTTCGTGCGCTACATCGCGCCAGGTGCGTCGAACAAGCACACCCTCATCGTCTCCCGTCTCGCCGTGGTGCTGCTCGGCTCCTGGGCGCTCTACCAGGCCCTCTATGCGCCCAGCATTCTGGCCAAAATGCTCTACGCCTATACCATCTATTCAGCTGCGGTCACGCCCGTAGTGCTGGCCGCGTTCTATTCCAAACGCGCTACGGCCTGGGGTGCAGTCGCCGCCATCGCCACCGGAACCGTGGTCACGCTAGGTTGGGACGCGCCCGGCGTCAAGGCCTTTCTGCATCTCCCGTCGATTCTCGCCGAGCGCGACGCCATCTTCCCGGCGCTCTTTGCCGCTGTGGCCACGCTGGTCGTCGTCAGCGCCTTCACACCCAAGCCGAAGCCCGCGCAACTGGCGCAATTCGCGGACTAATAGCCGCGTTGCCCCATCCTTTCGGCAGCCTTATCGCCGAAAGGGTGGGAAAGCGCATGAAAAAACTTGCGCCGTCCGGTCAGGACAGCCTTACACTGTCCGTGATCCCCCGAGATACGTATGCCGGTGGCTCAACTCACCCTCGAGATCCGCATCGAGCACGCCCAGTCGCTCAAAGACCGCCGCCAGGTGGTGCGCTCCCTCAAGGATCAATTGCGCCAGGGCTTCAACGTCTCCGTGGCCGAGCTCGACGAGGCCGTCACCTGGCAATCGGCCACCATCGGCGTCGCCGCCATCTCGCGCTCGCGCGATTACCTGCACGGCCTCATGGAAGAAGCCGAGCGCGCCGCCCGCCGCATGACCACCGAACTCGGCGCCGACCTGACCGATTCTTTCTGGGAATATATAGAGAGCTAGGAGTTTTTCACTTAAGTTCGCACCAAATACGCTCTGTCATCCTGAGCGGAGCGCGTTTGGGGCCCCGAATTCGCGACGCGAATACGGGGTAAGCGGAGCCGAAGGACCTGCTGTTGTCTTTGCGGATATCTCCAACAGATACAGACGCGACTCAGCGGCCTCGCGGCACAGAAATCCCGCAATCCGCCATGCTACCCTGAATCTTTGAGTTCGGCCTTTTCTTCGCATTTTCAATGCACAGGAACGGCCGGAACCTTGGGGTATTCGTTTGCAACCCGCTGCGTTCGCCATTGCCGTCTTCGAGTTCGTCCTGCTCCTTTTCTCGCTCAGTTTTCACGAGTGCGCCCACGCCTGGATGGCCTCGCGCCTGGGCGACCAGACGGCCCGGTTGCAGGGGCGGATTACGCTTAACCCCATGTACCACATCGATCCCATCGGAACCCTGCTCATCCCCGCGCTCAGCATCTTCGGGCCGTTTATCGGATTCAGCTTCTTCAGCGGGTTCCTCATCGGCTGGGCCAAGCCCACGCCTGTCATCACGCGCAACTTCAAGAAAATCAAGCGCGATGACAATCTCGTGACGCTGGCCGGCCCCTTCTCGAACCTTTTGCTGGTCGCGATCGCCTTCGCAATTCTGGCGGTTGTCTGCATCGCCGTACCCGGCGGGCGAGCGTTGGTGCATGCGAATTTGAACGGCGAGCTGGCCTTCGAGGGCGGGCTACAGCCCCTGGTGCTGCTTGCCTTGCTGGCGATTGAAGTTAACTTATGCCTTTTCTTTTTCAACCTGCTGCCCATCCCTCCGCTCGATGGCAGCCGCGTTCTGCGGAACATGCTGCCCTACAACGCTGTGCGGTTCTATGACGGCATCAACATCTGGATCAGCTACATATTGATGTTTCTCGTGGGCGGTTTCATCCTCAGGCTGGTGCTGGGGCCGTCACTCGGACTCATCTTTTTGGCGCTCCGCAGCATCTAGAGCAGCCTATCTGCCGTTCCCCGCTACAATGGAATGAGCGCTTTATCTGGTTTTTTCATCGCCATGCACGCGGCCTTGATGCACGCCGCCAGGAATTCGAATCGCAATCATGTCTGAACTCCCCAATCGATCGCAACGGCCGCGCGTTTTGAGCGGCATGAGACCCACGGGAAAGCTGCACCTCGGCAACTACATGGGCGCCCTCGCCAACTGGGTCAAGCTCCAGGATCAATACGACTGCTACTTCTTCATCGCCGACTGGCACGCCCTCACCACCGACTACGCGGATACCTCGCAGATTGCGCCCAACACGGTCGAGGTACTGCTCGACTATCTGGCCGCCGGGCTCGATCCCGAAAAATGCGTACTTTTCTTGCAGAGCCGCGTAAAGCAGCATGCGGAGCTCTTCCTCGATCTCGCAATGATCTCGCCGCTTGGATGGCTCGAGCGCGTGCCCAGCTACAAGGAGATGCAGGAGAACCTCACCAGTCGCGACCTCACGACCTACGGTTTTCTTGGCTACCCGGTGCTGATGACCGCGGACATCCTCGTCTACCAGGCGGATTTCGTGCCCGTGGGCCAGGACCAGCAGGCGCATGTCGAGCTCACCCGCGAAATCGCCCGCCGCTTCAACCAGTTCTACAGCTTGAACGGCCGCGAGGTGCTTCCCGAGCCTAAAGTTTTGCTCACGCCCTCGCCCAAGCTGCCCGGCACCGACGGCCGCAAGATGTCCAAGAGTTACGGCAATACCATTCTCATCAGCGATCCCGAGCCGGAAGTGCGCAGGAAGCTCAAAACCATGGTCACGGATCCCGCGCGCATTCGCCGCTCCGATCCCGGCGATCCTGACAAGTGTCCGGTAGGCGATCTGCACAAGGTCTTTTCCACGCCGGAGACTCTGGCCAAGGTCTACGAAGGCTGCCGATCGGCGGGTATTGGCTGCATCGAGTGCAAAGGCTGGGCGGCCGACTCCTTACTGAAAGTCTTGCAGCCCATTCAGGAGCGGCGCGCTGCTATCACGGAGCCGCAAGCCATGGAGATTTTGAACGAAGGCTCGCGGCGAGCCGCGGTACGCGCCGAGCAAACTATGGTGGAGGTGCGCGAGGCCATGAAAATGACTTTAACCACCGTGAAAGCCTGAGCGGGATGCACGAGGCAAGGGCCGCAGGCAAGTAACCGCGGGAATCAGCGCGGTGCAGGCGGCCGGGAAAGTAAGAATGATAGAACGACCAGTCCCGTGGTGGCGCAGGGCGCTCACAGTTGCTTTCGACGGAATCCGCTCGGGATTTGGCTTATTCCGGCGCAACGGAAGGGCCGCCGGGCCAGAGGTCGCTGTACAGGCTGATGGCGCTGCCCACGGCCGCGAAGCCGAAAGAGACAAGACGGAAGTACAAGAAGAAGAGAGTCGAGTGAAACCATCTTCCCCAAATTCCGAGCCGGCTACAGCCCAAGAGTTCGTTGCGGCCAAAGAAGAGCCGTCGGCCGAAGTCGCAGTACCGGTGGAGCAGGAAGCCACGCCCGAGCCCCCCACTGCCGTCGACCGGACGGATCAACACTCGGCTGGTCAGCAAGAAGTGTCAGGGCACGACTTCAGTCGTGCCGTTAGCACCGCACAATCTCCGGGGGCTTTAGCCCCTGCAACAGGTCTTCCCATCGCCGACACCGAAATTTCATCTGCATCCGATGCAATGGAAGAACCCGCCGCGACAACTCCCGCTCTTGTTGAGGAAACAACGCAAATCGCCGAAACCGCATCGGCAGAAGATGTGAGCGAAATCGCCGAAATCAGAGCCGAAGCCGCGCCCGAAGAAGCAACCGCTACGGAAGCGGTAGCAAAGGTCGTTGAAACTCCCGCGCGAGATCCCGAACTCCAAGCCGTGACCGACCCGGAACCCGTGCGCAAGCCACCCGTGGCCGAACCTCCAACGTTGCCAGATCCGCCCGCGCCCGAACCACCGCCGCTGCCTGTGCCGGAACCACTACCCGCGCCACCCATCACCGAACCCCCCGGGCCTGACCCGCTGCCAACTCCTGTGCCGATCGACATCGCGCCCACTCTGCCCTTTGCGCAAAAGCCCGAGCGCACCACCGCCGAAAAAGTTGCCGCGGCGCTCAAGGCGCGCGGCGAAGACGCCGAGCAGTCGCCGTTCTCCGTCATCGTGAACCAGGTGTACGATGGTCCGCTCGACTTGCTCCTCGATCTCATCCGCAAGCAGGACATCGATATCTATGACATCCCTATCGCCAAAATTACCGCGCAGTTTCTGGCCTACGTTGACCAGTTGCGCGCCGGCGACATGGATGTGGCCGGAGATTTTATCTACACTGCGGCGTTGCTCATCCACATCAAGAGCAAGATGTTGCTGCCGCGCGCTCCCGCCGGGCCCGACGACGCCGATGAAGATCCGCGCCGCGAGTTGGTCGAGCGTCTGCTCGAGCACGAGCGCTTCAAGAACGCCGCGCAGATGCTGCTTGAAAGGCAGATGCTCGAAGCTGCATCGTGGACGAATCCCGGTATCCGCGAATTCCAGGAAGATGCCGGCGCAGAGCCGGAGATCGCCGCCGACACCACCGATCTGGTGCGCGTCTTCGGCGGCATTCTCGAGCGCGCGCGCAACCGCCCCGTCCTCAATCTCGAAGAGGACTCCATCACCGTCGGCCAGATGATCCAGTTCCTCACGCGCCGCCTCACCATGGAAGACAAGCCGGTCGCATTGCGCCGCATGCTCAGCCACACCAAGTCCGAGCGTGCCCTCATCGCCATGTTTCTTGCTCTTCTCGAACTCGTCCGCTTGCAGGCCATCCTGCTCCGCCAGGACCGCCAATTCAGCGAGATCTTCATCAAGAAGCATTCAGGCTTTGACGCGCTGATGAATCAGGGTCTCGCCAGCGCCCGCGACGACTGGCGGTAGGGCAACTTTTCATGCGGCGCAAATCTGGGTGCCCCACATCTCGCTTTTGAGATGCGGGAAAACCCGAACCCGAACTCACTCTCCAGCCGTGTACGAAACATCGTGGAATAGCTCTCCAGCTTGTACACTGTCGATGATGATTTCGTTTCCCCAAAAGCTGCATCAATCGGCCATAATCGCCGCCATCGCCGTCCTTTTGTTGGGCGCGCGCCCCGCATCGCTCGTCGCGCAACAGCCCGCGTCGCCGTCGCCAGACGCAGAGCTGGCACAGGTCCCGCTTCCCGAGCCGGCCGTTGAAGCTCTGCCCTTGCCGGAAGATCGTGGCGCGGCAGATCTCGAGCAGACCCTCAAACGTCTCGGCACCACCGCCAGTGTCCTCATCATCGTCGCCCATCCCGACGATGAAGACGGCGCTCTCATGACGTATCTTTCGCGCGGCCTCGGCGTGCACGTTACTCTCCTCACGCTCACGCGCGGAGAAGGCGGCCTGAACGCAATGTCGGCCGAGAGCTACGACGCGCTCGGCCTCATTCGCACCAACGAACTCCTCAAGGCCGACGAATACTACGGCGCTCAGGAACTGTGGGGCACTGAGGCCGACTTCGGCTTCTCGAAAACGCAGGAAGAAGCCTTCGCCAAGTGGGGCCATGATCGCGTGCTCTACGATGCGGTGCTGGCCGTGCGCTTGGTCCGGCCACAGATTATTCTGTCCACTTTTGTCGGCGGCCCTTCCGACGGCCACGGCCATCACCAGGTCTCGGGCGAAGTGGCGCAGGAGGCCTTCAAGGTCGCAGGCGACCCTAAGGTCTTTCCCGAGCAGCTCAAGAATGGCTTGCAGCCTTGGCAGCCGTTAGCGGTCTACTCGCGTGCGCCGTTCGCGCGCGTCGAAAACGGCCAAATGTTTGACTACGCTACCGGCAGGTGGGCCCCAGCGCGGTTTCACAACTACGTCACCGGCGAGTGGATCGAGGGCGCTCCCAAGGCCGACGTAACAATTCCTGTTGGCAGCTGGGACCCCGTCCTCGGCCGCACCTATGTGCAGATTGCGCGCGAGGGCTGGGGCAAGCAAATGTCGCAGCACGGTGGCGCCAATCCGGCGCTCAGTGCGCTCGATTCGTCGAACTATCACCTGTGGGCTGCTGCGCCTTCAGTTGCCGCGGTCGGCGCCGAGAAAAACGACACGAGTCTGTTTTGGAATGCGAAAGTCCACATCAACACGAACATCGCAGGCCTCACGCGTCTAGCCGGCGACGCGCCTCCCGCTTGGCTCACCGACGGCCTGAAAAAAATCCAATCCGAATTCGATGCATTCGCGGCCGACTGCAGCAATCAGGGCGGCGTTGATGGCGCGCACAAACTTGTTCCCATCTATCGCGAGACCCTCGATCTCTACGCGCGCATCAAGGCGAGCGATTTGAGCGCCCAGGCAAAGTCCGACCTCGCATTCGAACTGGGCGAAAAAATCGACCAGTTTCAGATCGCGTTCAAGGATCTGCTCGGTCTCGATCTCGTCGCATTCACTACGGGCGATGGCGGACAGGGAGGCCCGGGCCGCGGCGCGTCCGCCGACGAATCCGCGCGCAGTGTGTATCCGGGCGAAGACTTCAGCGTTCGCGTGCACACCTTCAGCGCTGCAAGCAGCGCTCATCTCTCCAAAACATGGTTTGAAGCCGATACGGGAGCATCATGGGTTAAGGGCGAGCCTGCCGGCGCGCCAGGTAGCTCCGAATCAACCAACGCGCTCTTTCACCTCCACGTCCCCGCCGACGCAACGCCCACCAAGCCGTATTTCACACGCCCCACCACCGAGCAGCCTTTTTACGACATTTCGAATGAGTCCTTGCGCGAGCGCTCCTTCGCGCCCTATCCGCTAAGCGCCTGGGCCGAGTTCAGCTTCGACGGTGTTCCCATCCGTCTCGGCATGGTGGTGCAAACCCTGGCGCACGTCGTCGCTGTGGGCGGCGTTTACCAGCCGCTGGTCGTCACGCCCGCCATCGGCGTGCGCGTTGCACCCGAAGCCCGCCTTCTTCCGCTGGATGGTTCGCCGCTGCCCGTCAGCGTCACCGTCCAAGCCGAGCGTGCCGCCGACGGGACCGTGAATCTGAAACTGCCGCAAGGCTGGCATTGCGATCCCGCGGAGCAATCCTTTCATCTCAAGAGCGCGGGCGACACTGAGCCGCTCGTGTTTACGGTCACTCCCGCCGGCGACGTGGCTGCGCGCGCCTATACCATCCAAGCCGTCGCGCATGTGGACGGAAAGGACTATGCCATCGGCTGGCAGAGCATCGGTTACACCGGCTTGCGGCCCTATAACCAGTACAAGTCAGCCGAGCTGCGCACGCGCAAGGTCGATGTCAAGGTCGCGCAGGGACTTCGCGTCGGCTACGTAATGGGCACCGGCGACACCGTCCCTGACGCCATCGAGGCGCTGGGCATCGCTCCGCATCTCCTTTCCAGCGGCGAAGTCGCCAGCGCCGACCTCTCGCAGTGGAACGTGCTCGTCATCGGCACGCGCGCCTACTCGGTACGTCCCGAGCTGGCCGCCGCCGAATCGCGCCTTGAAGCCTTTGTCGAGCATGGCGGAACGCTCCTCGTGCTGTACCAGACCAACAACTTTCCCGCGCCGCTGCCGCTGGCCATGAAAGGCATTGGCGAGCGCGTCGTCGATGAGCAGGCACCCGTCCAGGTCCTCGATCCTTCAAACCCACTCCTTCACACGCCAAATCGCATCGCCCCGGCCGATTTCGACGGTTGGTTCGAAGAGCGTGGCCACGGCTTCCTCGATCACTGGGATGCCGGCTACACCGCGATCACGGAAACCGCCGATCCCGGCCAGGATCCGCAACGCGGCGGCTTGTTGGTCGTGCATCGCGGCAAAGGTACCTATATATACGTTGCCTTCGCGCTTCACCGGCAATTCCCTGAGCTGGTGCCGGGCGCTTACCGCATCCTGGCGAATCTCCTGAGCGCCGACGCCACCCGCTAGCGCTTCTTCGGCGTCCCAGCCATAAGTCTTAGCGCACAGTTTGCGCGGCGAGGCGGCCGCGCAGCGTCTCGTTTTTTAATGGTGTATTAATTTTTCTAACTTCCCCTCCTGCTGTGCGAAGCTCGATAACTAAAAATGTGAAAACTATGTGAATTCGTCAAATCTTAACCTTGCTCTGCGAGGCTGGGATGCGGAACGAAGAGGAGGAATTTCTTAGTAGCGACTTTTCCTCCCCTCGCGCTCATCGTCGTGCTGTGCTGCGCCGGTGAAGATAACGCAGATTTTCCTTTTCATTTTGATGTTTCCGCGGCACGCAAGACAGGTGTGACCCAGTGCATGCGGGTACAGCCACAATGCCGCAAAGACTCCTAACGAACAGAGAGGCCCAAATGAATCGCACACTCTACGCGGCTGCCGCAGTCATTCTGGCAGCTAGTCTCGTTGTTTCCCACGCTCAAACCAGCGGCTCCATGGCTCCGGCGAAAAAACACGCGCCGGCGAAGAAACCCGTCGCCCCGCCGGCGCCATCAGTGCAGGACCAGATTCAGGCTCTGCGCACCGAAATGCAGACTCAGATCGACAGCCTGAGAAACGATCTCTCCGCCAAGGATGCGCAATTGCACCAGGCGCAGCAGGATGCCGCCGATGCGCGCGCCGCGGCCAACAAGGCAGAGGCCGATGCCCAGGCGCAGCAGGCGGCATTCACTGACAATGCCAGCGCGGTTTCGACTCTGCAAAGCACAGTGAGCGACCTCAAAGCCAACCAGCTCTCGCTCGCCACCACGGTCTCTGACGAAACCACGGCAATTAAGAAGGCCGTTAGCAGCCCTGATGCCATCAACTACAAGGGCGTGACCATTTCGCCTAACGGCAGCTTCATTGAAGCTGCAACCGTGTGGCGTCAAGGCGCCACCGGCGACGACATCAACACCGGCGCCACCACGGTTCCGCTCCAGAACGCCGACGGCGCGCAGATGAGCGAGTTCTTCGGCAGTGCACGTCAGTCCCGCATTGCCATGAAGTTTACCGGCAAGATTGCCAGCATGGCTATGACCGGCTACTACGAGGCTGACTTCCTTTCCTCCGGCACCACGTCCAATAACAATCAGTCGAACAGCTACTCGCTCCGCCAGCGCGAACTGTGGGCCGACGCCAAGACGACCAATGGCTGGGATTTCTCCGGCGGCACCGGGTGGTCACTGGTGACGGAAACCGCGTCAGCTCTTACCCGCGGAACCCAGACCCTGCCGTCTACCATCGACGCACAGTACGATGCCGGCTTCGTCTGGTCCCGCCAGGAGAGCTTCCGCGTGGTAAAGAATATCGGCACCAAGGCCTGGCTCGGCATGTCGGCCGAGAACGCCGAGACTCTGAACGCGGCCGGATCGGGCTTGCCCTCGAACTACATCTTCGGTTCTACCGGCACCGGCGGCGGGCTCTACGACAATCAGGCCAACTACTCCTTCAATGCTGCGCCTGACCTCGTGGCCAAGGTCGCTGTCGAGCCGGGCTGGGGACACTGGGAAGCTTTCGGCGTGGGCCGCTTCTTCCGTGACCGCATCTATCCCACCACCGGCAGCCCCTACAACGATATGGAGCCGGGCGGCGGCATCGGCGGCGGTTTCCGTGGCCCCCTGGCAAACAAGAAACTCACCATCGGCCTCAAGGGCCTGTATGGCGTGGGCGTGGGCCGTTACGGCAACTCGACCATTGCTGACGTGACCGTTCGTCCCACCGGCATACTGGAACCCCTCAAGGCCTTCTCCGCGCTTAGCACTGTGGAAGCGAATCCCACGCCGCGCCTGAACGTCTACCTCAACTACGGCGGCGACTACATTTATCGCGACTTCGTCCTCAGCGGCACCAACTCCGGCGGCAACACCTATACGGGCTACGGAGTCGGCGGTCCGAGCCTCGGCACCTCCATCGTCAACGCGCCGGCTATGACCGGCTGCTTGGTCGAGACCCAGGGTTCCGGATCTGCCGGCGCCGGCGCGGCCAATCAGACTGCTCCCGCAAACTGCGCTGGCAACAACAAGGACGTGCAGGAGTTTGTTGCAGGCTACTGGTACAACATTTACAGCGGCCCCAAGGGTCGTCTGCGCCAGGGCGTCACGTATGAAAACCTCCGCCGCGATATCTGGTCCGGCAACGGCGGCACGGCCAACCCCGGCGGCGGCGCGCATGGCGACGACAACATGTTCTTCACCTCGTTCCGTTACTACCTGCCGTAACCTCCGGCCTTCAGTCCAGGCCAAAGAAAATGGGGCAATCCGCATCGCGGATTGCCCCACTTCTTTGCCGGATCGCACAAACTGCGACCTGTCCGTGTTCCACCCAGCACGAAAAATGGGTGCCTCGCACCCGGGGTCCCCACGGACAGGTCCAAGTCCGTGGGGTGGAGATCTCGCTTTTGAGATGTGGGAAAGCACGAACCCGTCTGCGGAGCCCCACAAAAAACAAACGCCCGAAGGGAAACCCCCTCGGGCGTTCGTGCCAGTCCGAAAAAACTCACTCCGCCGCTTCAACTGCCTTGGTCTGCGCCACGGTCCAGTCGGCCGCGCCCACCTTGAAGCGCGCAAACCGCCGCACCGTGATGTTCTCGCCGAGCTTGCCCACCTTCTGTGCAATCAATTCCTTGATGCTCACGGCCTGGTCCTTGATGAACGGCTGCTCCAGCAGGCAAACCTCTTCGTAGAACTTCGCCATCTTGCCTTCCACAATCTTCTCGATCACGGGAGCCGGCTTGCCCGTTGCCGCCGCCTGCGCGCGATAAATCTCTTTCTCGCGCTCCATGTCGCCCGGCGTCACGTCCTCGGGCTTGATGAACCGCGGATCGCTGGCCGCAATGTGCATGGCCACGTCCTTCAGCAGCTCCTGGAAATCATCGGTCTTGGCCACAAAATCGCTCTCGCAGTTCAGTTCCAACAGCACGGCAATCTTGCCGCCCGCGTGGATGTACGAGCCCACCGCGCCTTCATTGGTGGCGCGTGCGGCCTTCTTCTGCGCCGACGCCATGCCGCGCTTGCGCAGCACCACGAACGCCGCTTCCATGTCGCCCTTGCTCTCTTGCAGCGCTTTCAGGCAGTCGCCCATCGGCGCGCCACTCTTCTCGCGCAGCTCTTTCACCTGCTTGGCATCAATCTTTTCGCTCACTGTAGTCATCTCTCTTTGTTTTCCCCCGGCACTAGCCGGCCCCGCGAACGCGTCGCGGATATGAATGATTGATCAAACTCTATGCCGGCCATATTTCCGGCATAAGAAAAGCGTGGCCGAACATCGTAGCGGCCACGCTCAACCCGTTTTGCGTATGGTCACGCGCAGCAATCGGCTAAACGCCGGCTTCGGCAGCCTCGGACTCATCCGCCAGAACTGCAACCGCGGCAGGCGCCTTGCGAATGCCGCCGCCCAGCGCCGCTTCCAGGTCTACCTCTTCGGCTGGCGCAGCCTCTGCCTCTGCTGCCACTTCGACGGTCTCTTCCGCAGCTGCTGCTTCGGCAGCCTCTTCGTGGAAGGCCTTGTCGCTCAGCAGGTTCACGCCTTCAGCGGCCGAGTCGGCAATCTTCGAGGTAAACAGCCGGATGGCGCGCAATGCGTCGTCGTTGCCCGGAATCACGTAATCCACCACCGTGGGATCGCAGTTGGTATCCACCACCGCTACCACGGGGATGCCCAGCTTGCGCGCTTCCTTCACCGCAATGGCTTCGTTGTTCGAGTCCACGATGAACAGCGCGTCGGGCAGCCGCTTCATGCTCTTGATGCCGGCCAGGTTCGCCTGCAAATGCTTGCGCTCCCGCTCCAGCTTGATCACTTCTTTCTTGGTCAGCAGTTCGTAGCGGCCGTCAGTCGCCATCTCATCCAGTTCCTGCAGGCGCTTCACACTCTTCTGCACCGTAACCCAGTTGGTCAGCAGGCCGCCCAGCCAGCGCTGGTTGATGTACGGCATACCCGCGCGCGTGGCTTCTTCGCTAATCGCATCCTGCGCCTGGCGCTTGGTGCCGACGAACAAAATCGTCTTGCCGCTGCCGCACAGCTCAACCACAAACTTCGACGCGTCCTTGAACAGCTTCAGCGTCTTTTGCAGGTCGATAATGTAAATCCCGTTGCGCTCGCCAAAGATGTATTCCTTCATCTTGGGATTCCAGCGCTTCGTCTGATGCCCGAAGTGAACACCCGCCTCGAGCAGTTCCTTCATGGTGATGGTGGCCAATGGTCCTCCTTTTTGGACTGCATCCGGACTGGTTCTACCGTGGCCCGGATTTATTCCCCTCGCGGGGAGATTTGAAAAACAGTGAACAGTGGTCAGTGCTCAGTGCTCAGTGATCAGATCGCCGAATCAAACCGGACGCTTAGGCTGACCACTGACCACTGTTCACTGACCACCGCAAGCGCGTTAGCGCTTGCTGAACTGGAACCGCTTTCTCGCGCCCTTCTGGCCGTACTTCTTACGTTCCTTCTGGCGCGCGTCGCGGGTCAGCAATCCTTCGGCCTTGAGCAGCTTGCGCAGCTCAGGGTTGAACTCGATCAAGGCGCGGGCTATGCCCATCTTCACGGCATCGGCCTGTGCAGCTACGCCGCCGCCGCTCACTGTGGTCAGCACGTCGAAGCTCGGAGCCAACTCCGCCACCAACAGGGTGCGCTTGGCCGAAACCCTTTGCTGTTCGGTCACAAAGTGCTCGTCGAACTTCTTGCCGTTGACCTTCCACTCGCCCGTGCCGGGACGCAGAAACACGCGCGCGATCGCTCTCTTGCGCCGTCCCGTCCCGTAATACTGCACCAGATCTGCCATTCGTTTCCTCTTAGCTCTCAGCCGTCAGCTCTCTGCTGTCAGCCGTGTATTCCCTAATCCAAATCCCAGGCTTCTCGGTCCCTTGTTCCCTCGGACCCTGCCTTACAGTGCCACCGGCATCTGCGCCCCATGGGGGTGCTTCTCACCGCGGTACACCTTCAACTTCGTAGCCATTTGCCGGCCCATCTTGCTCTTGGGCAGCATGCCCTTGATGGCCTGTTCCAGGACCATCTCCGGCTTGCGGTTGATCAGCCGCGTAAACGACTCCTCGCGCAGGCCGCCCGGAAAGCCCGTGTAGCGCCGGTACAGCTTCTTCTGGTCTTTCAGCCCCGTCAAGCGGATCTTCTCCGCGTTGATCACGATCACATGGTCGCCCATGTCGATGTAAGGCACGTACTGGGGATTCAGTTTGCCGCTCAGCACGTTCGCAGCCTTGGTGGCCAAACGGCCCAGCGTCTGTCCGCTGGCGTCTACCACGTACCATTTGCGGCTAATATCCTTGCCGCTCGGAATAAAGGTCGACATCTCTCTCCTGCCCTCAATCAAATCTTGCTCAACGCCCGGCTCTCGGCCGGGTGGGAAAGCACAAACCCGCGCAAACCGCGTTCGCCCATGCCAAATACGCACGGGCCTCAAAGTCTACCCACTGCCAAACAAATCTGTTCGGGTGAGAAGCTGCGGGAGTTGGTTCAAATTGGAACCCTGGCTGCGCCGGACCTCGTCGTCCCGAGTCCCGCAGCCGGTGGCCTGCTCCGCTGGAGCCCGCCAGAACCCCTATCAGACCGGTCCGGGCGAGCACACCTGGACCCCAGGCACAACACCGCGCAAGGACTTTAGAATACTGAAAAATAGACCCCAAGTCAACGAAAAGCCCCCTGTGGACGCCTGTGGATCGAGGCCGAACCCCGCCCGCCTCGCGCAGCCTGGAACCCGCCGAGAAGCTCGGCCGCAATGAGCTTTGTGTCAGGGTAGGGCTTTAGTCGTTCCACGATCGCCGCGAAATGACCCCCGCTTTAGCCCGAAGGGATGGCCCTCTCGAACACTCTCGCCAGTGATCCCATCGGCCGAGGGAGACCTGCTGGGCCGGGCTGCCGTCAGTTCGAACTTGCCGCCCAAAACCGAGCCACGGGTAAGCCTGCCTTGTGCGAAATATCGTTTAATTATCAGCTACTTAGCCCGGGAGATCGGGATCGTTTCTCAGCCAGCGCCAGAAGCCTGAAATCGTGCTATCCTTCTCCCCAAGTCAAGATTCCGGCTGTCGCCGAACCCTCTTTTATTGTTTTCCTTGAGTCGAGGCCATGTTCAATCTGCTACTCCGTCGGGTGTCGCTCTGCATGTTCCTGGGCTCCTGCGCGACGTCCGCTCAGGTACTCAACATGCCTGGGGACACGGGCACCATGGGAACCACGTCGTACGTAGATGCAATTCAGCGGGCGCAATTAAATATGGATTTGTACATGGCGAATAGCCGGGACCGAAACCTCACGAACGTACAGACTCCCGACGATTCCGTCTCCAGGTTAGACCTCAAAGCCCCCGGCAAAGCGCGACACGACTATGCGAAGGGCTACCAGCTGCTCATGCGGAAGGATCCGCAGGATGCGGTCACGTTCTTAATCAATTCCATCGCCATCTATCCGCAGTTTGTTGCCGCACATAACGCGCTCGGCACGGCCTATCTCAATCTCAGCCAGAACCAACTGGCGCAAGGTGAGTTCACAAAAGCCGTCGCGCTCGACGACCACATGCCCAACTCCTACTTGAACCTTGGGTGCGCCGATCTGGCGCTCAAGCAGTTTCCCGCCGCGGAAGAGTCGCTGCGCAAGGCTTCCTCGCTGGCTCCCCTTGACGTCCAGCTGCAACTGGCATTGGCCTACGCGGAATTTGCGAACCACGATTATTCCGGCGTGATTGCCACCGCCGGTCAGGTGCATGCGCATAAGCACGAGGGCGCTGCCGCCGTTCATTTCTTCGCCGCCGGCGCATGGCAGGCGCGAGGCAATCTCACTCAAGCGCAAAACGAGATGGAGACGCTGCTCCAGGAAGATCCGAAGTCTGCTTCCGCCGACAAGTTTCGTCAAATCCTGGAACAGATCAAGGCAGAAGAAGTGCGCCAGGCACAGGTCAAACTCAATCCGCCTCCCACGCTGACATTTGTTTCCTATGCCCTCAAAGTGCCCACTCCGGAAGAAGTCGCGCACCGTGCCCGATTCATGGCCCAGGAGAAAAAGGAGGAAAGTCAGATCGCCGAAGCGGAAGCGACGCCCGATTCCACCTGCGAGGGTTGCAGCACCTCCGTCGCCGTCGCATCCGTCGATCCATCGGAAAGCAACCCTGCCGCTCCCACGTTCCGAGTTTCAGTCGACGAGGTCGCGATCTTCTTCGCCGCGATGGATCACGGCAAACCCATCACAAATCTGGTCCCCTCTGACGTCGAGATTCGCGACGATAATCAACCTCCGGTCACCATCCTCGGATTTCGCAATGAATCCGAGCTTCCATTGCGTCTTGGGCTCGTCGTCGATACCAGTGCATCCATCACTGACCGTCTCTCCTTTGAATTAGCGGCAGCCACTAAGTTTTTGCGAGATGTCGTCGTCGATAAGGACGACCTGGCCTTCGTCGTTGGCGTCAACAACGCGGTCCGCCTTGTCCAGGATTTTACTGTTGACCAAACGTTAAGCTCTCAGGCCCTAAGCCAGCTTGCGCCGGGAGGTGGAACCGCCCTGTGGGATGCGGTCGCCTTTGCCGCCGACAAGTTGGCCACGCATCCTGAAAGCGAGCCTGTTGCCCGGATTCTGGTCGTCATCAGTGACGGCGAAGACAACTCGAGCAGCGCCACTCTCAAACAAGCCATCGCCACGGCCCAAAACGGCGAAGTTGCCGTTTACTCCGTGAGCACCAGTGAGCTTCTGGAGCGGGAGTATAGCGTTCCGGTCGGCGACCGCGCGTTGAGCACTCTTTCCGATCTCACCGGAGGCGCCGCCTTTGCCCCCGGTTCCGCCCGTCATCTCGACTCGAGCCTCGCCGATCTACAGCAGGTCATTCGCGGCCGCTATCTCGTGTCGTACAAGCCTGCCTCTTTTCAGCGCGACGGCCGCTACCGCAGCATCGACCTCGCAGCTGAAAAAGATGGTCGCAATCTCCAGATCATCGCCCGCAAAGGCTACTACGCCCCCGCTTTGCAACCCAGCTCGGCTGACCGTTAAGCATTAGCAGACTGCAGAGGAACTTCTCAAGGCCCGCAAAAAGTGTCAGGGTACGACCGGGGAACTCACCCGGTGGGTGGGTTGCGTGCCGCATGTGCTGCAGAACTAACGTGGGCTTTAGCCCCTGCGGGATGCACTTCGCGATCTCCGCATGACCTTCAGAGTTTTCCCGCAGCCTGTTCAGCCCCCGAGGGATGGTTGCTTTCAAACTGGCCGACCACCCCAAAACCTCTGAATCCA
This sequence comes from uncultured Acidobacteriota bacterium, assembly GCA_963786565.1. Classification (GTDB taxonomy): domain Bacteria; phylum Acidobacteriota; class Terriglobia; order Terriglobales; family Acidobacteriaceae; genus Telmatobacter. Next base: position 288,604 of record CAWAZR010000006.1, read on the forward strand.
CGACTTGCGGTATCCTGATAAAGCGCGCCCGTAGCTCAGCTGGATAGAGCGAACGCCTCCGGAGCGTTAGGTCGGGAGTTCGAATCTCTCCGGGCGCACCATTCCTCCCTCAATCCCCTCAGCACTTTGCCTGGATTTTTTTCGTCGCCAGTTCCTGCTTATTCATGTTCTACGCAGAACTGTGCCCGCGACCGCGGCCGTAGAATTTCAAATTTTCAATGTCAGGTGGAAAGGCCGGAGCGAGTGATGAGCGAGCATCTGCTCCATGCAATGGTCTGCTTCATGCAATGCTGGATGAGCCCGCCTCCGCCAAGGCTCCTGCGCGACAGCCTTCGCCTCGTTCTAAACAGTCTAGCTTGCAATGCGGAATGGGATGGCACGCCGAGCCGTAGCCCACTGAAAGAGGGCGAAGGCTGGTGGACGCGGTAGGAATCGAACCTACAACCTGTCGGTTAAGAGCCGAATGCTCTGCCAGTTGAGCTACGCGTCCTTGAGGATTGGAGCGCCGCGTTCGAGACAATCTAGCGCGGCCCGCGCAGGGAGGAAAATCTCTCCCGCACCTGAAAAATATACCACAGAAGCGATGTCGAACCCAAGGTGCGGGGCCTTCCGGCAGCCCGCACTCGATCGCGCAAATCGCCGCTCGCGACGATTAAATTCGGCCGTTGAACTCGTGCACTGCGTCGAGCATGGCCACGATGTTTGCAACCGGCGTGCCGGCCTGCACGTTGTGAATGGTGTTGAAGACGAAGCCGCCGCCCGGCGCGAAGATCTCGCAGCGGCGCAACACCTGTTCGCGCACCTCAGCGGGAGCTCCGAAGGGCAAAACCTTCTGCGTGTCCACGCCGCCGCCCCAGAACACGATACGCTCGCCGAACTCCGCCTTTAGTTTTTCCGGCGCCATGCCCGTGGCCGAACACTGCACAGGATTGAGAATGTCGAATCCCGCCTCAATGAAAGCAGGGATGAACTTTGAGACCGCGCCGCAACTGTGCTTGAATGTCTTCCACGGCGTGTGCGCGTGAATCCAGTCGTTTACTTGCTTGTAGTAAGGAGCATAAAGTTCCTCGAGCGTTTTCACCGAGCAGAACGCGGAGGTTTGCGTTCCGAAATCCGTGCCGCAGATAAACACTGCCTGCACATGGTCGCCTACGGCGGCATAAATCCGCTCCAGATTTCCAATCGCGATCTCGCACTGGCGCGCGAAGACCTTGTGGATGTAATCCTGGCGGCTGCGCGTCGAAACGTACCACTCCGTCACATCGCGAATGCCCTTGGGATGCTTGAGGAACGGCCCCGGCACCAAGGCAATGTCGCCGAACGCCGTGCCGCCAAATCCCGCCAGCACTCCCGCTCCCGTAGCCGCTGCTTCCCGTGCTGCGCGCGCCAGGTGATCCAGATCCGCCTGCGCAATCGGCTGGAACTCCTCGAGATTGTCCTCTGGGTTCAGCTTTTCCTCGTCGATCGCCTCCTGGCGGATGATGGAATCGAAAAAATACCCGCCCTGCGGCATGCGCCCGCTCGGCGGTACAGACCGGTCGCCTTCGGGATAAATCAGCGTGTCGCCCTTTTCATCGGTCGTGGTGTTGAAGTCGCCGGGCACCAGCACTTCCAGCCCGTTGAACTTCCAGATCTTCCATCGCTCGATCGGAAACCCGAACATGGTTGAGCGCGAGAAGACGCCGGTCACGTCCACGCCCATTGCCGCGCGCAAATCCTCTTCAATCAGCGCGAGCATCTGGAAAGGCTCGTGTACGCGCACCGGCCGTTTCTCCAGTCCGTAATAGTCGCGCAGCGCGGCCACGCAACTGGCATGCACGCCGGTCACTGCCGAGCCGCCGAAATCAATAGGAATGCGATCCGGTTGTTCGTGGCGGAGAGTCTTCAGTAGCCGCTCGCGGCTGGCGCCTGAGGTCTGTATCACCGCCTGCGCTTGAGTGCCGTTGCTCATCGCTTTGCGCTCCTTCCGCCGTCATGGCCGCGGACAAGACGCGGCAACAAATTGCCGCAACTCGTCCAAATCCGGCGGATCAGCTTCGCTGGAGGTTTGCAATGAGTATAAATTGGTACGCGTTTCCGCGCTTAGCTCTTGAGCGCCACGCGAATATGCAGCTCTTTCAGCTGCTGCTCGCTCACCGGCGTCGGCGCCTCGGCCATCAGGTCGATGGCTTTCGCCGTCTTGGGGAAGGCAATCACTTCGCGCAGGTTCCCCGCGCCCGCCAGCAGCATCACGACGCGGTCGAGGCCCAGCGCAATGCCGCCATGCGGCGGCGTACCGTATTCGAGCGCGTCGAGGAAGAAGCCAAAGCGCGCGCGTGCTTCTTCTTCGCTGATGCCCAGCGCCCGGAAAATCGCCTGCTGCACGTCCTTGCGGTGAATTCGAATGGAACCCGAGCCGAGCTCCAGGCCGTTCATCGCCAGGTCGTAGCAGTTGGCGCGCACGCTGGCCGGATCGGTCTCGAGATTCTTCATATCGGCCTCGATCGGCGCAGTGAACGGATGGTGCGCGGGAACCCATTTGCCCGCGGCGAGGTCGTACTCGAACATCGGGAAATCGGTCAGCCACATGGGATGAAAGGCGTCGCTGCCGTCGACCAATTCAGCACTGCCCGCAGCAGCCTTCTGCACAACCTCATCGGTGATCCCGAACGCCCCGTGCTTGTCGGCGTATTTCTTCGCCAGTTCTGCGCGGAAGTTGCCGGCCGCCGCGTACACGTTGATCTCGCGTTCCGACAAACGCCCCGGGAACTTGGTGTCGCTTGCCTTGATGTGATGCGCCGGATCGCCAGCCACGACGATGACAAAGTCTTCCTCGGCCGCGCCCGCTAATTCGCGCACCTTGGCAGCGGACTCGGGAAAGCTCTTCGCCAGCCGCTTGAAATCGTCGATGAACTTCGCGCCCTTCTTCTGATCGAACAGCGGATGATTGTCTTCGCGCTCCTTGCGGCTCAGTTCGCCCACCTTGGGAATGCGCAGCGCGACGATGGGCAGCGCCGGGTCGATCTGAAGCGTAGCCAGTGCCGCGTCCGCAAATGCCGGGCGCACGTCGGTCAGGCCGGGCAGGCGCAAATCGGGCTTGTCGGTGCCGAATTGCCGCATCGACTCGTCGTAGCTGATGCGCGGGAAGGGAATCGGCAAATCGACGCCGGCCGCTGCAAAAGCCGCCTTCATAAACTGCTCCACCACGCCGAACACGGTCTCCTGGCGCGGAAAACTCATCTCCAGGTCAACCTGCGTGAATTCCAATTGGCGATCGGCGCGGAGATCCTCGTCGCGGAAGCAGCGCGCAATTTGAAAATACCGATCGAAGCCCGAAATCATCAGAATCTGTTTGAAAATCTGCGGGCTCTGCGGCAGCGCGTAGAACTCGCCGGCATGCACCCGGCTAGGAACCAGAAAATCGCGCGCGCCCTCCGGCGTTGACTTGGTCAGAATCGGCGTCTCGATCTCGAGAAAGCCCTGCTGGCTCATACTTTCGCGAACCGCCAGCGTAATCTTGTGGCGCAGCAGGAAGTTGTGCTGCATCTCCGGCCGGCGCAGATCCACGTAGCGGTATTTCAGCCGCACTTCTTCGTTCTGGATGGCCTCGTCGGATGGCGAAAACGGCGCCAGCTTTGCATCGTTCAGCACGAGGAGTTCAGTCGCCTCAATCTCGACCTCGCCCGTGGGCATTTTAGGATTGATGGCGTCCGCGTCGCGCAGCCGCACTTTGCCCACCGCAGCCACCACGTACTCCGGCCGCACGTGCTCGCCCTTGGCGTGGCCCTCCGGCGTAAGTTCTTTGTCCAGAACGATCTGGCAGATGCCGGAGCGGTCGCGCAGGTCGAGGAAAATCAAATTGCCGTGGTCGCGACGGCGGTTCACCCAGCCCATCAGAACCACTTGCTTGCCGGCGTCAGCCGCGCGCAGGGTACCGCAAAGTTGCGTCCGTTCCAGATTGCCTAAAAAGTCGAGCACTACTCTATGTCCTTATTTCTGATTGGCTTGGCTAGGGCCGTTGCCTGGTTTCCCGCTTATTGAGCTAGAAACGAGGCCAGCTCCGCGCGCGCAATCTTGCTTTGTGTTCCGGTGGCGAAGTCCTTCACTGTCAGGATACCGGATTGGAGTTCGTCTTCGCCCAGGATCACGATGCGCCGAGCCACCTTGTCGGCGGCCTCGAAGGATTTCTTCAACCGGAAACTGCCGTCGCCCAACTCGATGCTGCGTCCGGCGCGGCGCAGTTCGCGGGCCAGAACCAGTGCTGCCGCATTCAACTTTTCCCCAAGCGGCGCAACATACCCGTCCGCTAACTGCATTGGGGCAGCCTTTTGGTTGAGTTCCGTCGCCTGGAGAGTTAGTACCAATCGGTCGAGGCCCATCGCAAATCCAATGCCCGGCGCCTTGGGCCCGCCAATGGCCTCGCTCAAGCCGTCGTAGCGGCCGCCGCCGAGCAGCGCATTCTGCGCGCCAAGTCCGCCATGCGTGAACTCAAAGGTCGTGCGCGTGTAGTAATCGAGGCCGCGCACCAGCCGCGGATTCAGCTTGTACGGCACACCCGCCGCATCAAGAGCCTCGATGACGGCGGCAAAGTGGTCCTTCGATTCCTGATCGAGAGAATCGGTGATCTTCGGCAGCGCATCAATAATGGGCTGATCCTCGGGCACCTTGCAGTCCAGCACGCGCAGCGGATTCGTCACCGCGCGTCTCTGGCAATCCCCACACATCTTCGGCGCAACGTCGACGAGTGCGGCCCGGAGCACTTCGTTATATCTCGCGCGATCCGCAGCCGACCCAACCGAATTCAATTCCAGCGTCCATCCCGCGATGCCCAGCTCATCTAATAGGGTGGACAACATCTCCAAAACCTCCGCATCGCGCAGTGGACTCTCGCTCCCCGCCGACTGCGGCCCGATCACTTCCGCGCCGATCTGCCAGAACTGCCGGTAGCGTCCCTTCTGCGGCCTCTCGCGCCGGAACTGCGGACCAATGTAGTAAAGCTTCTGCAACTGGCCGCTCTCGCCCAGTTTGTGCTCGATATAGGCGCGCACCACGCCGGCCGTGTTCTCTGGCCGCAGCGTCAGCGATTGCGCCTTTTCGCTCAGCGCCCGCGCGCGATCCTCCCACGTATACATTTCCTTCGACACAATGTCGGTCTCTTCGCCGACGCTGCGAGCAAACAGCCCAGTGTCCTCGAAGATCGGGGTGCGAATCTCGCCGAAGTGGTAACGGGCAAACACATTGCGCGCGGTCGCCTCAATGCGGTTCCACAACTCCGTCTCCGGAGGCAGCAGATCCCGCGTACCGCGCACAGCTTTCACAGTGGCCATAACCTGATTAGTTTAAACGGCGAAGGGGCTGGGCCGAAGCGATCACATCCAAACGGCATAAGCAGCCGAAGCTATCCGACAATCCGGCTGGTCAAGCTGTGCCACCACGCCGGAGCGCCGCTGTACAGGTAAATCAGCAGAGCCTGCCACGCGACGAGCACGGGCAACGCGACGCGATAAACCTTGTGAATGCTGCGATTCACCAGCAGGTCGCGCGCCACGCCAAGAAGAATCACCGCGTCGAGACACCAATAGTAGAGGTTGTGATTGAAGAGATAATCGATGCGGCCGAAGGGTGCATCGAGAAGGCAGCAGGTGGCAATGAAGATCAGCCGGCGGTGGAATTCCGGCTTCTTGCGCCAGTAAATGGCGAGCGCCACGCACGTCCCAAAGACCAGCATGTCGCCAATAGGAATACTGAGGAATACGTCGGTGGCCGTCAGGTGCAGCGTGAACCAGTCAAAGCGGGCCATTACCACGGCGATGATCGATCCCAGCACCACCATCACGGACGCGAGCGCGACGCCAAACCAGCCGAAGAAGCGGTGCCATTTCACGTTGTGCGTCCGCACCAGCGCCGACTGAAAGATGAAGAAGAGCACCCACGTTGAAAACGCCGCGCCGTGAAACCAAAGCAGTAAGGGGCGCCGCGGCGATGCGTGGAAGAGGTTTTGATCGACCGTGTGACTGAATCCCCACACCACGATCGCGGCGATCAGCAGCGACGCGAACAGATAAAAATACCTGTCAACCAGCCCATTCCGGTCGGTGATCGCTGGCACACGATGTTGAGCTGCGGCACGAGACGCCGTTGCCATCTGTTGGACCTCCGCGTGCTTCTTCAGGGCGTTGCGAACGAGATGCAGACCAGGTCTGCGGGGAAGTAGCAAGAGTGTAGCACGGGGAAAATTAACCACTCAACGCAATAAGCGATGACAGCACGGCTCCCGCGCGAAGCCAGGCCCTCTTTAGATTGAAGAGCATCGAGAAGTTGCTCCTCAATCCGGGTGCACAGCTCCATGCGAAAAACCGCGCGGCATCTCGTCAAAAACGCAAGTAAATCAATCGGTAAGTGTCTCCAAGTCATCACCCCCTGAACTCGTTATTACCTGTACGGCTTTCGCAGCATTGCCGCTGGTGTTTCACTTTTGCACACTAGTAATTAAGCGACGATAAGAATCCATTCTCGAATAGGGCACGGGGTTTGCACCTTCACATGCACTCCCAGTGCGTCACGAGATGGCAGCGCTCCACTGCTGGTTCTGGACGATCCGGCCGCTGTGGGGTGCACCGGGTGATGAACTCGCCCCGAAAGACGTGAACGGAGCCGTACATGATTTATTTCACCGATCGCAAACTTCGCACTGATGACCGCAAGGTCCAGTTGATGTCCCGCAATCTTCCATCACATCGCGCCGCGCGCAGCCTTACGGGCATCGCCTGCGCAACGGCGCTCCTGTTTGCCGCAACTTGCGCTCACGCTCAGTTCGGCGCACAGCCGGTGGGCGCCGCGCCAGCCACGCAGAGCATTCAGGTCACGGCGACAGTCGCGGGCACGGTGAGCAATGTGGAAGTACTCACGTTGGGATCTTCCAGCGGAGATTTTGCCGTAGGCACGGGCTCCTCCAACTGCGGCTCGGCGAGTTTGACCGCCGGCGGCAAGTGCACCGAGTCGGTCAGCTTCACGGCGGCCGCACCGGGCTTGCGCCTGGGAGCTGTGGTGCTGGTGGGTACAGTGAGCGGGCAACAAACCGTTCTGGGCACAGCGTACCTTTCCGGAACAGGCGTAGGAGGATTGGGCGTTCTGGTTACGGGCAATGTGCTGCCCGTGGCTGGGCAGCTCGGGCTTTTTACCGCTGTGGAAGACGGTCAGCCGGCAACGCAGGCCGAGCTTGATCTTCCCGGCGGTGCTGTGGTCGACGGCGCAGGCAATCTTTACATCGCCGACGCCGGCCACAATCGCATTCGCATGGTGTGCGCCAGCGCCACCAGCGCCACCATTGCGGGAACCGGGACCAACTGCACGGGTCAGGGCATCATCGTCACCGTCGCCGGCGACGGCAATCCCGCGTATACGGGCGACAGCGGACCCGCAGCCAGCGCCACGGTGAACACTCCGGGCGACGTGGCCCTCGACGGCGCGGGCAATCTCTACATCGCGGACAGCGGCAACAACGTGATCCGCATGATCAATGCGGCCACCGGCATCATCACCACCATCGCCGGCGACGGCGCCATCGGCAATAGCACTCTCAATCAAGTGGGTGACGGCGGCCTGGCCACCGCGGCGAACCTCAATCTGCCCCAGGGCATCACTCTCGACGGCAACGGGAATCTCTATATCGCCGACACCAACAACCATCGCATCCGCGAAGTGAGCGCGGCCACCGGCAACATTTCCACCATTGCGGGCAGCGGCTTCACCAACTCCAATGGCACCGGCGGTTACAACGGCGACAACATCACGGCCGTCACCGCCGAGCTCAACTTTCCGTATGCGGTGGCCTTTGACGCTGCCGGCAACATGTACATTCCCGACTCCGCGAATCACCGCGTTCGCGAGGTTCTGGCCGTGGGCGGTGGACTCACCGCGAGCAGCAACATCACCACTTTTGCCGGCACCGGCCAGCCGGGCGCTACGCTCTGCACGGCGACTCCAGTCCAGGCTACCCAGGCAGTCGTGTGGTCTCCCTCCGGCGTGGCTGTGGACGCGGCCGGAAATGTCTACATCGCGGAGACGCAGAACGCCGCCATCCGCAAAGTGGGCGGGCCCGGATCCTCCTCTCCCGGCTACATCTCCACTCTCGTCCAGAACAACTGCGGCAGTTTCTATTTCAGCGGCCAGTTCATGGCCCAGGCGCTCTACGGGCCCACCGGGCTTTATCTTGACGGCAGCGGCGATCTTTACATCGCCGACACGCTCGACATGGTGGTGCGCGAGGTGCAGGGCAACTTTGTGGCCCTCGATTTCCCCACGCCCGTCCGCCAGGGCTCAACCACTTCTCCCGTGTCGCAGACCGTGGAGAACGACGGCAACGCCTCGCTCGACCTGACTACGATCGTCCCTGCTACCAATGCCGCGGTGGATTCCGCGCTCACCGGCTCCTGCACCAACAGCGAGACGTTGGCTGTGAATGCGGACTGCGTTGTGGGCGCGATCTTCGCTCCCGCTTCCACGCCCGCTCTCACCGTGAACACCCTGGAGACGCCCAGCATCGACGTGGGAGAAGACACGCAGCCCAGCGTCGCGGCCCCCAATGCGCCACTCAACATCGAACTCGTCGCCATCGCCGAGCCCGTCACTTCAACCACCACTACGGACACGTCCAGCCCCAATCCCTCCGGATTCGGGCAGAACGTCACCTTCACCGTCACCGTCACCACGGGCCCCGGCACCGGCGCGCTGACGGGGTCAGTCACCATCACCGACACCTTTGGAGGCGTCACCTCTACACTTGCCTCCGGTCTCCCGGTGAATGCTTCCGGCGTGGCCATCTTTTCCACCTCCACGCTCGCTGTCGGGAAGCACTCCATCGTTGCGGCTTACAACAACACCAACGATCCGACGCACTCGGCCTCCTCCGCGGCGGCTCTGATGCAAACCGTGATTGAAGGCACGGCCGTGAGCCTCACTTCGAGCGTGAACCCCTCCGCCGTTGGCCAGAGCGTCACCTTCACGGCCACGGTCACAACTCCGGGTGGCGGCGTGAGCCCCACCGGCACGGTTACTTTCTTTGACGGCTCGACGCCCCTCGCAACGCAAACGCTGAATGGCGGCGGCGTGGCGACCTATACCAGTTCCACGCTGGCCAACGGCGTGCACCAGATGACCGCGGTGTATAACGGCAACTCGGGCAGCCAGGTGCAGCCCAGCACTTCCTCTGTCTTAAACCAGGACGTGCAGGTGCCCTCGACGATTGCCGTCGTCTCCAGCCTGAATCCATCGAACTATGGAATTCCGGTCACCTTTACAGCGACGGTCATGTCCACGGCCACGTCCCCGGCTACGGGGACAGTGAACTTCCTCGATAACGGCGTATCCATCGGCAGCGGCACGCTGGGCGGCAATCCCGGCAAAGCCACCTTCACCATTTCCACGTTGATTGTCGGCACGCATCCCATCACCGTCACCTATGCGGGCGATTCCTACAACATGGGCAGTTCCAGCACCGCGCCTCTCAACCAGGTGGTGCAGCAGGCTGCAACCGTGACCACGGTCGCGGCCACGCCCACACCCGGCATCGCCGGGTTGCCGGAGACGATCTCGGCGACCGTGCAGTTGCTCTCCGGCAGCGCGCCGCTTACGGGCACTGTCACCTTCACGTCGGGGACCACGACCCTGGGCAGCGCCTCGCTGAATGCTTCGGGAGTCTCCACCATCACTCCCACGCTCGCGACAGGGGCCTACCAGGTTGTCGCCACCTACATGGGCAATGCCAACGGAACAGGGAGCGCATCGGCGCCGTTGTCTTATTCCGTGGTGCTGGCTACCACGCAAACTGCGCTCGCTGTTACGCCCAATCCGGCGCTGGTCCTCAGTTCCATCACGTTCACAGCAACCGTCACCGGTAATGGCGTCGCGCCCACGGGCAGCGTCAACTTCCTCGCTAATGGAGTGGTAATCGGCACTGCGCCTTTGACAGGCGGCACGGCCACATTGACTGACTCCGGACTTGCCGCCGGCACATATTCCATAACCGCGCAGTATCTGGGCAACACGGACAATGCGACCAGCACTTCGACAGGCATCAACGAAACCGTAGGCACCATTCCCACCACCACCGTACTGGGCACCGCCTCCACTTCGGGAGCCACTCCCCAGGTAGTTCTGGTAGCCGCGGTCCTCAACAATGGCACAGGGCCCACGCCCACTGGTACAGTCACGTTCTTTAACGGCGCTACGTCGCTGGGCACGGCCACGCTTGACTCCACCGGCGCCGCCACGCTCACACCCAACCTCACCAGCGGCGTGAATTACACCGTCGAAGCTGTATATAGCGGCGACCCGGACCACGGCTCTTCCACCTCGCAGACGCTCACCATCTCCGGCACGCCGGTTGGGTTCGGCGTCACCATCACACCCGCAACGGTCACCGTGGCTACTTCGCAGAACGCCACCGTCACCGTCACCATCACGTCGAACACGAGCTTCACTGACACCATCGGGCTGGGCTGCTCGTCGCTCCCGGCTGCGGTCAACTGCCACTTCGCCGCCATCAGCCTCAAGCTGCCGGCAGGCGGCACGGTCAGCACCCAACTCACCATCGACACCAACAATCCGCTCAGCGGCGGATCGAGCGCCATGAATCGCCGCCCGGGTAGCAGTAAATTCTCATTGGCCGGGTTGTTCCTGCCTTTGAGCCTTGGCTTCGGATGCATCTTCTGGCGGATGCGCCGGCGCAATGCCCGATTCCTGACCATGGTCCTGGTTCTGGTCCTCACCGCGGCCGCATTTGTCTCGACCGGCTGCAACAGTTTCAGCCAGATCACCGCAGCGCCCGGCACGTATGTCATTCAGGTCACCGGTACCGGCGCGAGCAGCGATGTCGTGCACTATCAAAATGTCACCCTCGACATTACAAAGTAGACGGGAAGCGGAAGATGGATAGCGGTTCGAGGATTGCAATGAGATTTTTCGATCACTTCAAGTCTCGGCAGACGGGGAAGCCGAGGCTGCCAAAGGGCGCGGCCTTCGCGCTGGTGGTGCTTATCCTCGGGTTCGCGAGCGTCCTCCGTGCGCAGGTAGCTCCGGCGGGCCGCAAGGATGTGTTGCGTTTGTCGGCTGGCGTCATCGGCTCCGGCGATACCTTCCAGTACGGTCCGCGCAAAATGCTCGGCGTCGGCGCCTTTATCGACGGGGATACCTCGGGTCACTACGGCATCGAGGCTGAAGGCCGCTGGGTCGAGTTCCACCAGAGGGCCAATGTGCACGCTGAAACCTACTCCATCGGCGGCCGCTATCACTTTGTAGTCGGCCGCTTCCAGCCCTACGCCAAGGGATTGGTGGGCTTCGGCGATTTCAACTTTCCCTACAACTACGCCACCGGGCGCTACATGGTTGTGACTGCGGGCGGCGGCGTGGACTACCGCTGGACGCATAGAATCACCCTGCGCATTGCCGATTTCGAATACCAGGACTGGCCCCAGTTCACCTACGGCAATATGACCTCGCTCAACGGCAGCGTGGGCCTCAAAGTGCGCATCTTCTAGATCTGTCCTCCCTTGCTGCCATCGTGATTGGGATCACGGTACCGCGTCGGGCTCCGCGGTTAGCCTCAACCTGAGGGCGCGGTTTGAGAACGTGCCCACAATTGAGGAGCAAAACTTCCATGGCTTTTGTCGTCACCGATGCCTGCACCAAGGACTTTGTTTGTGTTGCGGAGTGTTCCACTGCCGCCATCGCGCCTGCTGAGAGCGATCCTGCCGCTGCTACCGTGTCGCAGGTCTATATCAATCCCGACGAATGCATCGACTGCGGCAACTGCGCTTCTCTCTGCGCGCAAAACGCGATCTTCGCGCTGGACGAGCTGCCCGCCGATAAGGCAGAATTCGCCGAAAAGAACCGGGCGTACTTCAACTAAGCCTTTGACCGATTGATCTTGCACCATCTCGGTGCCCCATCCTAAACGCGTTCTGTGCGTTTAGGGCGGGATAGCACGAACTCCACTGGCGCGAATCCGCGCGGCCGGAGTGGCCGCTACTGCGCCTTCGGCGCCGGCGGCTGAGCCTTTGCGTTTGGAGATGTTTGCCCCTCAGTCGGAGCCGCTGGAGCCGCAGCCGGCGGTGTTACCGGTGCAGCGGGAAATGTTGCCGTCTGCATCGGCGTCACCGGCAACGTAAGCGTCTGCGCCGTAGCGGGATCGTCGCGCAACTTCACATAGAGAACGCCGCCCACCGGGTGCGGAACGGCGAGCTGTGTCCCGGTAAACTGTGGCGGCACGTCGTCCGGATCGCCGAAGTCCGGCGTAGCGGCAAACGACGTAGCCAGGAATAGATTGGTCCCGCTCAGCACGCAGGGCCTGGCAGGCGAACGCGGACAGCGCAACGCAGTAAAGCCGGGAAGGCGCACCAGCGTGCCCAGTGACTCCCAGTCGCCGGTTGCGCCGTCGGCAGAGAGGACGCGCACCCGCACCGGCCCGAAGGCCGACCCGCCGAACCGGGCGAGTGGATCCAGGCTGCCCACCACGGTCTGCGCGTCTTCCAGCATCAGGCCGCCGTCACTGAACGTGAGTATCGTATGGAAGCTCGAGTCGCCCGCGGCCACTTCCACTTTTTCATCGCGCGGGAAAGACTGCGGCACCACCGACTTGAGGAAGAACACCAGTCTTCCGTCAATAGGCAGGTCGTCCGCACTGCCCAGTTGCACGGGCGGCTGCGGCGCGGAGACTTCGTTCTGCACGCCCTTGCTCAGCAGCATCACCTGCGGCCGTGGCGCTTCCACAGTCACCCGCGCCGTCAGCACGCGGCCGTCCTTCAAGTCCACGTGCGCCACGTAGTGTTTTCCCGGAACCAGGCTCGCCGTCGATCCGCCCGCGGTCATCAGCAATCCATCCAGATCTCCCACGCGATTCAGAACCGAAGGCGTCAGCGCGATACCGTCGATCTGCGCCTTGGCAACCTCGTCGAGGCGCGTACCTTTCAGTAGCGCCGTTTCGTCTCCCGCGTTCAGTGTCAGCCCTTCCAGCGAAGCCTCCGCGTCGTAGGCCTCCATGGCCAGCCGGTCGGGCTCAGCCAGTCCGAACTGATACACAGCCACGCTCACCGGCCCCGGCGACGCGTCCTTCAGTGGCACTGTCACCACCAGAGTTCCGGGCTTGGGCGACCTCCACTCCAATGCCAGGGTGGTTTTTCCTGCACTTAGCGCTTCCACCTTCTCAACGCACACCGTGGATGTCCCGCCGATGTGGAGCGTGTCGTCACGGCCCACCACCAGCGCTGATCGGTCCAATGCCGCCAGCGTCCATTTGCCCGGCTGCGCCGCCACCAGTTGGAAGCGCGGACCCTCCCAGTTGTCGAATCCCCACTTGCCGCGCACCACGGCAGTCAGTTCGCCGCCTGGTAGCGCGGAGAGCGGCTGCGTGGGAACCAGTCCGCCCTTGCCCGGGTCGGCCGTTAGAGGAACGTCGAGCGTGGCATGCTTGGCGCCGCTGGACTCGATGTGCAGGTCGAGGTCGTGCGCCATCTCGGACGCAAACACCAGCGGCGCGCCTTCAGCCGGTAGCACCAGCCCCGGCTTCATGGCGCAAAAACTTTCGCTGGGATTCACCGGATGCAGCGGCTCCGGCCGCGAATTCCCAATAGGCGGCAGCGCCACCACCACCACGGACTTCGGGTTGATGAAGGAGGGCGGCATATTCAGCCGCAGGTTCAGGCTGTCGGCCTGGGGAAGCGCCAGCGCCGGAATGTACTGGAAGTGCGCGGTGTGCAGCGAACTCAGGATGCGCGCCGTATCCACGATAGCGCCGATGTAGGGGCTATACGCGCCGCCGCCGGCCATGGTCGTCGAACTGATCGCGTTCATCAGGTTGAGCGTGTTGCCGTTGGCCAGTTGATCCACGAGCGTTTGCGCATTTGCGTCGTCGAGCACCATGCCTTCGGAGTTCTGCGAGAGGCAGGAGGCCTGCTGATCTGCGGGCTTCTGAAAGCAGCTCTCGTTGATCTTGATGCCCAGGCTGCGCGCCGCCATCTCGGTGCGTGTCTTCAGCTCAGTAGGATCGAATTGCGACGTTACCTTGATGTCGTCCAGGTAAGCGTCCAGCCGCATCCGTTCCCAGCTCGCGGCCTGTAGATCCTGCGCCGCGCGCACAAACAAGCCCGGACGCCCGCGCACCGCATTGCGCAGCGTAGTAAAGTCGCCCCCCGTCTCCGGCGCCAGAAAAATAAGTGCCTGCTGCGCCTCGGCGGGAACCTTCACAAAAACGCCCTCGTCGCGGACGTCTCGAGTCCACGTCTCCACGCGCGTAAACCACTCCGGCGGAGGCGGATTGGTCGATCCCCGCAGGAACACCACGATCAGCACGAAATGTGTGGCCTGGCTCTCAGGCAGGTCGGGATGAATCCACAAACGGTCGCCGGGAAGCAGATTGGGCGTTTCGGATATGGGCAGCGTCACGTCCCCCCTTTTCACGTGTACATCCACTTTCGGACCGGAGAGATCGAAGGGCTGCCCATCGGCGTGCAGTAGGGAAGATGCCAGGAAAAGAGTAAGTAAAAGCTGCAAGCCACGACGCATATATCCATTTTACGAGCGGCAGCGTCGAATGGCAGCGACGCTACCCCTGCCTCTGACGATCCCCCAATAAGAAGATTCCTGCGATTTCACGTCTACGTTGCGTTTTTTGCGCTAGAATCTCTTCACAAATCAGAATGCTGGCTCAACGTCGCCCGTGAAAGGCTGACGGCCGGCGCATACAACGGGTTCCATAAATGCCTCCGCCGCACAGTGAGCAAGTATGGGACCCGACAACGAAGCGGGTCCCATGAACCCAGCGAGTTGATAAAAAATGGTTTATGAGACCGGCTCTTGCAACAATCGTTAACCGTTGCCCCCAAAATGGACTGTAACTCCTTTAATTTCAGGGCTGGATAGACGCTCACGTATAGAAAGCCAGCCGATGAAGTCCTCTTAGCGCATTTTTATTTCGAATGCACAGACACGTGAAAACCTGTCTTCTTTATTCCTGAGAACTGGTTGAAAAAATAGATCGAAGGTTGCCGCCTAACGTCTGCTGCGCAGCTCCGAGCCGGATGGACCGGCCGGTGAACGTGCTCGCACTGCGGATACAGGCGGCAATATTGGGAGAGAACGAGATGAAATCGACTAGGGGTCCGCAGGTTCAAGTAGAAAATGGCAATCTCAGCATCCCCGCTGCTGAAGAGATGATTGAAGACGCATTAAACGAGCTGGCATTCGCACAGGATCCTGGACTGGTCCGCGCCTTGCGCTTTCTGGCGCCTCCCGGCTACCAGGCCATCGTGGAGCTGTGCAGCGAAAACGGCCGCAGCAAACGCCGTGACGCTTTGGTCGATGTCTGGTCGCCGGAGTACGACGAGGTGCGCATCTACTTCGAGCGCATCGAAGGCGACGAGCCGTCCCCGCGGCCGGGCCGCATGTCGCGCGACAACCATCACGCCGGCGACGAAGAGGATGCCGAGCCTGCGCTTCCCGCCGATATGGATGCGCGCGTGAAAGAGCTGTGTACGGCGCTGGCTGAAGCCGAACGCGGCGGCCACGCCTTCATCGCGCTCAAGTGGTTCCGCGATTCCTTCCTTCCGCGCAAGGCCTATCGCTGGAACCAGCATCCTGAAACCCGGCAGACGGTGCTGGCTGAAGCCATTCAACGCGGCGTGGTGCTCACCAGCAAGATTGCCAACCCGAAAACGCCCGCCTATCCCACCACCACCATCCGGCTCAACCGCGCTGAAGCAGGCATTCCCGAGGAAACGCAGCGCTTCCAGCCCGTTGACGTGCAGGGCGAGCCCGTCGCGGCCACCATCGATGAGGATCGGGGGATGGAGTGAGTTTCTTTTTCCTTGAGGCAACGGCCTTTGCCAAGCTGTTTGTGCGCGAGCCGGGAACCGACGCGCTCATCCGGCTGATGGAGACCGTTGAGGACAACCGCAAGCTGATTTCGGCGGCCACGCCTCTCGAGGTCTACGCCGCCATCCGCCGCCGCGAGCGCGCCGGGGACATCGCGCCTGAAGTTGCTGTTACCGCGCTCGAGCTCCTGCGTGTTGAAGCC
This sequence comes from uncultured Acidobacteriota bacterium, assembly GCA_963786565.1. GTDB lineage: Bacteria > Acidobacteriota > Terriglobia > Terriglobales > Acidobacteriaceae > Telmatobacter. Next base: position 304,652 of record CAWAZR010000006.1, read on the forward strand.
GCGCGCGTGGTGCAGCAGCCGCTGAATCCGGGCGCGCTTGAGGCGGCCAGGCAACTCCTCGAGCGCACCACACTGCGCTGGCCTGAGGCTCTGCAACTGGGCGCCGCGCTCGCCGCGCGCGACATGTTTCCCGGCACCCGCATCACCTTCGTCTCCGCCGCTCCCGCACTGCTCGAGACCGCCCGTGCAGAAGGGCTCGACGCCATCGATCCCGCCAGGCTGCCGCTCGAAACCGCGCTCGAAGGCGAAGCGCCCAAGGAATTCGAAGTCCCCAAAGAAACCGAAGCCGCAAACGATTCGCAGCCGTGAAGGGGCATGACTTCAGTCGTGCCGAATATGCAGAAATATAAACGCGGGCTTTGGCCCCGAAGGGCAATCTACTCCGCCCGTCGCGCAAACCATACAATATCTATGACTCCAACTCAGGTAAACGCATGACCATCTCCGCGCCGCCGCCGCGGGACCCCAAATCGCAGTTGCGCAGAAGCATGGGCTTCTGGGACGTTCTGCTCTTCAACATCGCCACCGTCCTCGGCCCCCGCTGGATCGCCGCCGCCGGCCACAACGGCCCGTCCTCCATCAGTCTCTGGGTGCTGGCCGCGGTCTTCTTCTTCGTGCCCGGCGCGCTGGTCATCAACGAGCTCTCCTCGCGCTTTCCTGAGGAGGGCGGCCTCTACGCCTGGGCGCGCGATGCCTTCGGACCCTTTCACGGCTTCATCGCCGGCTGGACCTACTGGATCTACACCGTCTTCTATTTTCCTGGCCTTCTGCTTGCCAGCGCCTCCATGTCCGCCTACATCTCATCCGGCCGCGGCGCTGTGCTGGCGCAGGACCGCGCTTTTCTGCTCTGGGTTTCGCTGGCGCTGCTCCTCGTCGCCGTGGTGCTCAATATCATCGGCCTCAACATTGGCAAATGGCTACAGAACGCGGGCGGCGTCGGCACCTACCTACCCCTTTTGATTTTGGCCGGCGTAGCAATACTCGTCTGCCTGCGCCACGGCTCGGTCACGCATTTCACGCTCGCCAGCATGCGTCCCACCTGGAATTGGGACACCGTCAACTTTTGGTCGCAAATCGCCTTCGCGTTCACCGGACTCGAGCTGGTTTCCTGCATGGCTGAAGAAGTGCGCGATCCGCGCCGCACTCTGCCGCGCGCCGTCTTCGGCTCCGGCGCGCTCATCGCCCTCATGTACATTGCAGGAACCTTCGCCGTGCTCGCGCTCGCGCCCGCCGCAGGCCTTGATCCCAAAAGCGGCGTCTTTCAGGCCATCGCCGCTGGCTCGCTCGTGTTGCGCATCGGCATCCTTGGTGTCATTGCCGCGGTGCTTGTTACCGTGGGCAACGCGGGCGGCGTAGGCTCCACTGTAGCCGGCGTGGCGCGCGTACCATTCCAGGTGGGCATCGACCGCTACCTGCCCGCGGCCTTCGGCAAACTCCATCCCCGCTGGAAAACGCCGTACATCTCGATTCTGGTGCAGGCCATACTCTCCGGCGCCATCCTGCTCTTGAGTCAGATCAGCGAAACCACCCGCGGCGCCTATCAGGTCCTCATCGACGCGGCCATCATTCTCTACTTCATTCCCTTCCTCTATATGTTTGCCGCCGTCATCAAACTCGCCGGCCGCAAGGATCGCACCGAAAATCCCCACGCCGTTCTGGTTCCCGGAGGCAAAGCCGGCGTGTGGCTCTGCGGCAGCCTCGGTTTTGTCGTGGTTCTTTTGGGAATCTTCGTCTCGCTCGTGCCGCCCGGCGACTCCGCAAGCAAGCTCGGCTTCGAGCTCAAGCTGGTCATAGGCACCGTGGTTTCGATCCTGATCGGCCTCGCCCTTTACTGGCGCGGTGCGAGAACCCAGCAGAATGGCTGATTTGAGCGCCGTCCATCGTTCGATCGCCAAACTTCACCGCAGCCCGTGCTAAATTGTGCGTATCCGAAGGTGAATTGCTGTGAGCGGATCGAGCGCAGAGACAATCCGTTTCGGCGAGTTTGAGCTGGATCCGCGTGCCGGCGAATTGCGCCGTGGCAACGTGCGCATTCGCCTCCAGGAGCAACCGTTTCAAATCCTGCTCATGCTGCTCGAGCAGCAGGGCGGCGTCGTCACGCGCGATGAGATTCGCAAGCGCCTCTGGCCCAACGATACGGTCGTCGAGTTCGATCACAGCATAGGCACGGCCATCAAGAAACTGCGTCAGGCGCTCGATGATGAGGCCGGCAGTCCGCGCTACATTGAAACCCTGCCGCGGCGCGGCTTCCGCCTCATGGTGCCTCTGGTCAAGGTGCTTGATGCTGAACTGCCCCCGGAAAAAGCTGTCGGCGAGCCCGCCGCCGTTGATCCGGATGCGCAGCCAAAACCCAACGCGCCCCCAAGACCCTCGCGCTCGCGATGGCATCTGCCTGTGTTTCTTTCCGCGGCTGTCCTTCTCGCCGCCGCAGCTTTTATCGCACATTCGTGGTGGCGTCACGGCCGCGGCGAATCCCTCGACGAGACCAGCCTTACCCAGGTCACAACCTCCATCGGCGTCGATATATATCCCTCGCTTTCACCCGACGGGAGCGCGGTCGTCTACAGCAGCGACAAGAACGGTGGCTTCGAGATCTACGTGAAGACGCTTGCGCCGGGCGGACGTGAAATCCAACTCACCAACGACGGGAACGGGAACCTGCAACCAGCCTGGTCGCCAGACGGAACTCAGATTGCATTCTTCTCAGACAAGAAGGGTGGCATCTGGATGATTCCTGCCCTCGGCGGCACGGCACGTCGCCTCACGGAATTCGGAGGTAAGCCAGTATGGTCCCCCGACGGCTCGCGCATCGTGTTCCAGTCAGCGGGAATACTCGACTACAGCCCGACGGGCCTTGCGATCACCCTTCCCTCGTCCACGCTGTGGATGGTCGACGCGCGGGGCGGCGCGCCCACCCAACTGACGCAGCCCGGAAATCCTAACGGTGGCCATGGCGCGCCAACATGGTCGCCCGATGGCAAACAAATTGCCTTTAGCAGCGTCAGTGCGAGTCTTCAGGAGATATGGACGATCCCGGCCAACGGCGGTACACCGCGGCGGCTGGTTGCGGGCGGAGTGTACGACCCCGTGTATGGGCCCGGCGGACGCTATCTGTATTTTTCAAAGAGTTTTGTAGGCTCTCAGCAGCAAACGCCCGTGGCGCTGACGTTTGCGCTCATGCGCGTGCCGCTTTCGCCCGAGGGTGCCGTCGCGGGAGAGCCGGAGCTGGCGAAAGATTCCGGCTCTGTGGTGTACCGGGGCCTGCGCTTCTCAGCCAATGGACGATTCCTTGTCTTCTCGGCAGTTGCGGCCAACGATAACCTGCAATCAATTCGCATTTCGCCTTCGACCGGAGAGGCCGTCGGCGACCCCGTCCCATTCACCCATGACACTATGCTGCGTAAGTTGGATCCGCTCTTCTCGCCCGACGGCGCGCAGATCGCTTATACGGTCATCCAGAACGGAGAGGACACCGGCATCGGTGTGTGGGTTGCCGATACGGATGGTAAGAATGCCCATCCTGTGGGAGCAACGCCGACCGACCGCCATCTGATTGGATGGCTCCCCGGGCATGGAGGCCTTACTTTCCAGGGCGAGCAGAAGGGGCATAAAGTGCTCGATGCCATCGACCTGAGCACCGGTACCATATCCGTGCTACGCGAGCTCGCCGAGGATGGTGCGTCCTTTCGCGTTTCGCCCGACGGCAGGCAGATCGCATTTGGCAAGCGCGGGGGCGGCGCCGTGAATGTGTGGGTGGCGCCCATCGGCTTCGGACAGGCGGCCGACGGTCCAGCAAAGCAATTGACCTTCGGCAAGGGACTGATGTCGTACCCATGCTGGTCGCCGGATGGAAAAACGATTGCCTTTGAGATCGAGAACGGGATCGCCACCGTTCCTGCTGCGGGCGGGCCCGTGACGGTGCTCCAGGTCGGCGAGCGGGAACCTGACATGCTCTGGGACTGGGCCCCCGACGGCGACAAGATCGTCTTTGCCAACCTTCGCAATGGCGCGATAAACCTCTTTTGGATCTCGCGCACCACGCGGCAGCAGAAGCAATTGACGCATTACACGCGCGACAACAGCTACGTGCGCTATCCCGCCTGGTCTCCCCGTGGCGATCAGATCGTCTACGAGTATTCCGAAACCACCGGCAACATCTGGACCATGCGCGTCAAATAGGAGCTTTGCTTCGCCGGTTCGTCCGACGTTCCGGCACCGTCCTGCCCACAAATGCTGGGTGCCCAAGGTCCGGGGTCCCCGCGGACAGGTCTCGGCCCGCGGGGTGGAGATCTCGATTTTGAGACCTGGGATAGCACGAACCCAAACTAACTCCTCAACCCAGCACAAAAACAGAGGTGTTTGTCTGACTCGCTGACTCGTTGTCGCGCATCATTACCGATCGCTCGTTGCAACCTTGGTCTGGGTCTCCGCCTGCCGTGTCCGGGCTTCCTGAGCCAGCCGCGTGTCCATTTGGCGAGCCTCCTCCGCCGTGAAGTACATCTCATTGCCGGCCAGCACGCTCAGATCGTCGCTCGTCCAACGCGCCTTCATGATTCCGGTCTTGGAGCTGGCAGGCGTGCCCAGCAACAGGCTGCCAATCTCGCGCGCCATCACACGGCCAGCAAGCACGTCCATAGCCGTGGTATCGCCGCCCGCACGTTCGCTGATGCGCTCGTAGAAGATGGCCGCGCGGTGCGAATCGCCGCCTTCGTCCGCCGCTCCGAACGCGTCGTCCTTATCCAGCCTGTCTGCCATCGCGTTTGGCAAAATCGACACGACATAGTCGTCAGACTGCGGCGCTGCACAACCAGGGAAGTCCTTCTTCGCATCGTGCGAGGTCGGGCATTCTTGCCATAGCGTCGTTACGCCGGCCTTCGCCAGAATCCGCGATGCTTCCCGCTCCGCCGCAGCCAGGATTGCAGGTTTCACTTGCACGTAGTCATAAACGCGCAGCGTAATGGTGGCGCGGCTCGTCTCCGCGTTACGGTTGTTCTTCGCCCAGGCCGGCGATCCTGCAACTGCTGTTGCAACCACCGCCAAACCTGCCATCCGCATCACAAACATCGCTGTCCGGTTCATCGTTTTTCTCCTCCGCGGGTTGCGCGGTGAGATCGACTTTGCGCGATCGGCCCTGAAAGGTCGATGCACCGGAGATGAACTAGATTTGGACTGAAAGTGAACTGATAAGTTGTTTGAGCTCAGTTGCTTATTGGAGCCTCGATCCGCAACGCCCGCTTGCAGGAGCGTCCGGTGAACTCAGAATCCCAGCCGTGTTGCGTTGAAACCCGGTCTCGCCGGTAGCTCGCGCAGGTCGCGCGTCACAGAATCGCAGATGAATTGGGAAAGAAACCGCGAGCACGGGGCTCTTCAACAGAAGGATTCTCTTCAGCGCAATTAGAACCCGAAACGATGACCGCCACCACCGCCGTGATGACCACCACCACCGCCATCCCCACCGCGACCACCGCGACCACCGCCGCCACCGTTGCCGCCACCACCACCGGTGTCCCCTTGGCTACCATTACTTTGCGGAGGAGCGAGCGCCGTACTGATCTGGCCGAATATTTGATTCACGGAATTCGCCGGGCCTTGCAAGCCTGAAATGCAAGCCAGCGCAAGCAGCGTCACGAGTAGACCGTACTCGGCCAAATCCTGACCGCTCTCATTGACCGCCAGGTGCCGAAGCTTCTCGCAAATCGTTTTCAGTGTCTTGCTCATCGAAATCCTCGAACTTGGCGCCATGCTGGCCGCTTTCGGTGCGGTGTGGAAGATACTCCTTCAACTCCAGCGCGATCCGAGGCCCAAAATCCAGGGATTTGCCGAGGTTGCTACCGCTCTCCCCCTGGCAATTAAGTCCTGTAATTGCAATGAAGCCGCACTCGCAGTTCCCCTGTCTGTCACCTGTGGGTGGTATCGTTCATCCCCCATCGGCGTCATTCCCTCGCCGGCGTACGCGCCATCAGTTCGATGGCCGGACGGGTAATTCATTTGTCATCAATCAAGTAGCATGGGACGGCCCCTGATTTACTGAAGTCCAGTTCGCAGCCGATTGCGGTAATTTGCCGACCGATTTACGCGGATCTGGCCGTTACTTTGGATTCGCGTCATCTTCAGGGTCGTCCCGCCTTCCTTCCCGGCCATTCCGCGAGCAAGCTCGGTTTTTGGCCCCATGCTGGCCCCCGTTTGATTGTTCTTTTCGGGCTGACGTAGTATTCAAACACTCCCTTAAGATTCCGCAGATTCTAGTTCTCCGCAGTAGATGCGGCCCGCAAAAGCGCAGTCGAGGAGCTGTTAACGTGCCAGGCGAAGTTGCAGCTTCACCACCGGTATCTCGCACAACGCAGACACAACACCCCACGTCGAGAGTGCGCGACTTCGCTACCGCAGTGCATCGCCGTTGGAATGCGCCCCAGCTGAGTGCTGGACCGGGGTTTACGCGCTTGGAATTGACTTGCTTTGTGCTGCTCATCGCGGGGGCGTTTCTCATCCGCTGGTGGGGATTGACGAGGATGCATTTCTGGGACGAATGCGTGTATCTCCTCAACGCTGCGTTCATGAATTCCGTCAATGTCGGCTACAACGAGATTGAAAGCCGCCCTCCGTTGCTCTCACTCATCTTCGCCGGCGTCTTTCACGTCTGGAATAGCGATTACGCCGCGGAAACTGTAACCGCCTTGCTGAACGCACTCGGTCCGGCATTCCTCTACCTAGCCGGCCGCAAAATAGCAGGTAAAACGGCGGCCGCGATTGCTGCGCTGCTGCTGGCCTTCGGCCCATTTTTCGTTGGCGTTTTTCCTAACGGTTTCGGCGATTTCGTCCCCAATTGCACGGGACACAGCTTGCTGACAGATTGCCCCGCAATCACTCTCATTCTTGTTTCTTTTTGGCTCATGCTCCGTGCTCTTGAAAGGCAAACCAGCTTCCGCTTCGCGTGCGCCGGTTTCAGCATGGCCCTGGCAGTGCTCATGCGCTTCGGATCGCTATCGAGCGTTGGGATTCTCTTACTCCTCGTATTTGCCGCAAACAGGCGCGCGCGGGCCGCCCTCGCTTGCGCCGCAGGATTCCTCTTCGCATTCGGGCCCTACTTGTACTGGTCCCGAATTCAATTTGGCAGCTACTTTGACAATTTGCAGGAAGGATGGCTGAATCTGGGCGGTTCCTCGGAGCCGTTTTACTACTATTTGAACGAGCTCCCGGCCATGATCTCGTGGCTTGGAATCGCCGGACTGGCAGCTTGGGCCATCGTCAGATGTTGGGATCTAATACGACCCGAAAAGTCAGAAGACATCGCCAAATTGGACCCCACTATCGCAGCCGGGCGGCGCGCTGTATCAGATGCTTTTCTGTGGCTATGGGCTTTAAGCGCGCTTGTATTTTTCAGCAGCTTGAGCCATAAGGAGTCGCGGTACGGCATTCCGCTTGCGCCTCCATTGCTCCTGTTGGCGGGTATCGGATTGAGCTCTCTTGTGAAAAACAGGCGCACCGCCGTAAACACGGCCTGCGGCATCGCATTGAGTTGTGCGCTTGTCTTAACTTTCTGGCCCGACCATCATCGCTTCGACAAAGGATTCATCGACCATTCAGTGTCGAAAGAGATGACGGTAGCGCAGTACCTCAAGCAGAACCTGCCCACGACAACGGCTCTCTACGCGAATAAAAACTACCCTGACTTCGCCTACTACTCAGGGTTGAATGTGAGCGACATTCCAGAAAACGGGCCGGAGTTATATCAGGCGCTCGACAACCTGCCCGTAGGCAGCATCCTGATCGCATACAAGGTCGGCGACCCCGGCGACCCTCCACCCGAACCTACGATCGATTTCCTCGATTCAGATCGGCACTTCAGCCGCTATCGGGAGTTCCCGACGATGGAGCTTTACTGGCGTCGCTAATTCCGGCAATCGACACTGCCCAAAGCTGCGATGCGGTTATTCCCGCCGGAACTTATTTGCCTGCTCGAACTCATCGCGCAGCACCGGCGTGCGCAGGTTCTCGCGCAAATTGGCCAGGCGCTGCTCGAGGGCCAGCAAGGCGCGCTCCACGGCTTCGGTGTTGGTGTGGGCAATGTCGCGCCACATCGAAAACGGACTTGCCCCCAGCCGCGTCATCTCGCGCAGTGCGCGCCCACCCACGTCCTTGAGCTCAGGCGCGTCGCCCACTTCCTCTTCCAATAGCGCGCTCAGTGCCGTAGCCGTGAACTGCGGCAGATGGCTCACCCACGCCACCAGCTCATCGTGCCGCGCGGCATCGAGATCGAGCGTCTTCGCGCCCATCTTCGTCACCCACTCGCGCCATCCCTTCACCAGCGCCGCCGCTTGCGGCGAGCGCTGTGCCGCGGCATCGTCCGTAAAAAGCCACACCGCGCCGCGAAACAAATCCGCATCGCCCAGAGCGGCGCCGCCGCGCTCCTTGCCCGCCATCGGATGCCCCGGCAGAAACGCCGCGCGTTCCGGCGTGTTGTAAAGCCGCGCGGCAGTTTCGGCGATCACGCGCTTGGTGCTGCCAACGTCGGTCACGAGCTGTTCAGGCCCGAGCACCGGCGCCAGCCTCTCCATGAAATCGAGCGTCGCGTAAATGGGCACAGCCAGCAGCGTCACCTGGCTCGCGCGCGCAGCTTCGATTGGATCGCCGGCAACGGAATCAATCGCGCCCATTTTCAGCGCCACCAATCCTTGCTCGGGCCCGCGATTCCACCCCACGATGCTGCCCTTGTACCCAGCGGCGCGCAGTGCAAGGCCCACCGAAGTGCCCAGCAGGCCGGTACCCAGGATGGAGATGCGATCAATCATGATGAGCAAGTCAGCAAATCAGCGTGTCAGCGCAATGCTGACCCGCTGACTCGCTTCATCTTACAGCGTGCGCCCGACTGCTTCTGCCAGCACCCGCAGTTCGCGCACCAGCTTTTCAAACTGATCGAGAAACAGTGTCTGCGCCGCGTCGGAAACGGCCTTGTCGGCGTTAGGATGGATCTCCAGCAGCACCGCATCCGCTCCCGCCGCCACAGCCGCCTTCGCCATCGCCGGCACCATGTCGCGCCGCCCCGTTCCATGCGAAGGATCGCCCACTACCGGCAAATGCGAGAGCTTCTTCAGCACCGGAATGGCCGCGATGTCCATGGTGTTGCGCGTCGCGGTTTCATACGTGCGGATGCCGCGCTCGCACAGAATCACGTCGTAGTTACCGCCGGAGAGAATGTACTCGCTCGAGAGCAGCAGCTCCTCCACCGTGGCCGCAATGCCGCGCTTCAGCAGGATCGGCTTGCGCACCTGGCCCAGTTCGCGCAGCAGGTTGAAGTTCTGCATGTTGCGCGCGCCCACCTGGAAGCAGTCCACCAGCGACAGCATAGGCTCGATCTGCGCAATCTCCATTACCTCGCTGACCACGCAAAGTCCGTTCGCGTCGGCAGCCTCGCGCATCAATTCGAGGCCCGGAATGCCCAGCCCCTGAAACGAATACGGCGAGCTGCGCGGCTTGTAGGCTCCGCCCCGCAGAAATCCTCCGCCCGCGGCCTTCACGCACGCGGCAATCGTAAAAATCTGCTCGCGGCTCTCCACCGCGCACGGTCCGGCGATGATCGCCACCTTTTCCCCGCCAATGACCGCGCCGTTCTTAAACTCGACGATCGTACCCTCCGGCCGCCACGCCCGCCCGGCCAGCTTGTAAGGCGCGCTGATGCGATGCACGTGCAGCACGCCCGGCAGCATTTCAAACTTTGTCAGGTCGAGTTCGGCGGTGGCGCCTACGCCGGCAAGAATGGTTTGGAACTCACCCGTGGTGCGATGCACGTCCACGCCCGCCTCTCCCATGGCGTTGATCACGGCATCGATTTGTTCTTCAGTAGCTTTTTCCTGCATTGCGACAATCATGACTTTTTCCCTGTCTCGGGCGTCTCTGCGCCCGCGGCGTGGCCCATCACTCCGCCTTCTTGTTCGGCGGCCTGGGCATGTCTCTGGCTAGCCAGCTCGTTGCGCTGCAATGCCCGCATCACGTCGATGATGCGCTCGTATATATGCGTCAGCTCAATGTCGGGCAGCGGGCCCTTGTTGGCCGCGCGCACATTCGCGTAGATGATCTTTTCGCGGTTCGGCTCATACACCGGAAGCGAAGTGGCGGCCTTCAAGTGGCCAATCATCTGCGCGGCGCGTGCCCGCTCACTGAGCAGTTCGACCAGCTGGCGGTCCAGCTCGTCGATGCGAATTCGCAATTCTTCGATAGTCATTGCATCCTCGTATTGCAGGAAACGAGTTTTCAGCCATCAGCTCCCAGCCTGAACCTGCCGAAGCAAGCCTCCACGGCCCACTTTGGCAACGGACAAGCTGAAAGCTGATCGCTAATAGCTGACGGCTGCTTTTTCACCGGGCCAGCGCTGCATGGGGCAGGCGCAGACCCTTGATAAATCGAGCCACCAGGTCCGGCGCAGTCTCTGGCGTCGCCCGCTCAATCAGCTCGACAATCGCGCTGCCAACAACCGCGGCATCCGCAAACTCCGCCACCTGCGCGACGTGTTCCGCGTTGCTGATACCGAACCCCACGGCCACCGGCAGCCGCGTCCATCGCCGGACGCGCGCCACCAGCGCAGCCGCATCGCCCGCGACGCTTTGCTGCGTGCCCGTAATGCCCGTCCGCGAGATGGCGTACACAAAACCTTTGGAGTGCGTGGCAATGGCCTCAAGCCGCGCGTCGGGACTGGTGGGCGCAGCCAGAAAAATCGGCGCCAGATCCACGCGAGTCAACTCCTTGAGGTACTCGCCGGCCTCTTCCACAATCATGTCGGTGGCCAGCACTCCGTCCACGCCGGCAGCCTTCGCGTCGTCGGCAAATTTCGTCAGGCCGTAGCGCAAAATCGGATTCAGATAGCTGAAAATCACCAGGCCCGCCGCGGGGCGCGCAGCGCGAATCTCGCGCGCCAGCGCGAGCACGTCCTTGAGCCTCGTTGTTTCGTGTCGCGTTCCCTGGGCCAGGGCGCGCTCCATGGCGCGCTGGATGACGGGACCATCCGCGAGTGGATCGCTGAACGGCACCCCCAGTTCGATCACATCCGCGCCCGCGTCAATGGCCGCAACCGCAATCTCGCGCGTCGTCTCGAGAGACGGATCGCCCGCGGTCAGATAGACCACCAATCCCGGCTTGTGATCGAAACGAATCGCCATTAAAGAACTCTCGAAATCCTACCAATACAGATGGGTGCCCCATCCTAAGCGCGTTCTTTGCGCTTAGGGTGGGATAGCACGATCCCAAACTCACTTGCCGGGCCGGCACGAAACCAGGTGCCTCAAGTCTCACCACAACAGTTTCCGGAGAGACTCGAAGTGTCAGGGCACGACTTTAGTCGTGCCGTAACCGCGCAAAATAGCTCGGGCTTTAGCCCCTGCAAACGATCCTGTTCTTCTTACAATTTCAGCTCGCGCGCCAGAATCCCCATATCCTTGTCGCCGCGGCCTGAAAGATTCACCACCAGTATGTCACGCGCTGAAAACGCAGGCGCGATACGCATGGCCTCAGCCACGGCATGCGCGCTTTCGAGCGCCGGCAAAATGCCCTCAGTCCGCGCCAGCTTCATCACCGCATCGAGCGCCTGCGCGTCATCGCACGAAACATATTCCGCGCGCCCCGTGTCGTGCAGCATCGCGTGCTCGGGCCCGATCGATGCGTAATCCAGCCCCGCGGAAACTGAATGCGTGAGCGCGATCTGTCCATCCTCATCCTGTAACACGTAAGAAAATGTGCCCTGCAACACCCCCGGCGCTCCGCCCTGGAAGCGAGCCGCGTGCTCGCCCAGCACAGTGCCGCGCCCGCCGGCCTCTACGCCGATCAGTCTTACCTGGCGGTCGGGAATAAACTCGTAAAACGCGCCAATCGCATTCGATCCGCCGCCCACACATGCAATCACTGCGGTCGGCAGCCGGCCTTCTCTTGCAAGAATCTGCTCTTTCATCTCGCGGCTGATGCAGCGATGAAAGTCGCGCACCATCGTAGGATACGGATGCGCGCCAAGCGCGCTGCCCAGCAGATAGTAAGTCGTCCGCACGTTCGTGACCCAGTCCCTCATGGCCTCGCTGATCGCGTCTTTCAGCGTCTTCGATCCCGACGAAACGCCGCGCACCTCCGCGCCCAGCAGCCGCATGCGCTTCACGTTCAGCTCCTGGCGCTCCATGTCCACATCGCCCATGTAGACCACGCACTCCAGGCCCAGCAGCGCGCACACGGTCGCTGTTGCCACGCCATGCTGGCCCGCGCCAGTCTCGGCGATCACGCGCTTCTTGCCCATGCGATTGGCCAGCAGTCCCTGGCCCAAAGCGTTGTTGATCTTGTGCGCGCCGGTGTGCAGCAGGTCTTCGCGCTTGAGATAAATTTTTGCCCCGCCCAGCGACTCCGTAAGCCGTTTGGCGAAATAGAGCGGCGTAGGCCGTCCCGCATAATCCGCGAGCAGAGTACTGAGCTCTGCCTGGAACGCCGCATCCGCCTTAGCCTCTGCGTAAGCGTGCTCCAGCTCGTCCAGCGCCGCCACCAGCGTCTCCGGCACATAGCGCCCGCCGTACACGCCAAAACGCCCGGGCCGCGACTCCGAAGGATTTGCCGGAAGAATGACCGATGCCATGAGGAACTCCTGCTTGTGAACCCAGGAAAATGGGGAACTTTTTAGTGTACTAGGGATAGAATGGCCGATGTCGAGCCCCGGGGTTAGGAAGCCATGAGCGAACATCCGATTGCGGAAGCAACTATAGGCATTTACGTGAGCCTATTGCTCGCACTCGGGCAGATAGGACTCGGCTGGTTCCTGGCCTTTCGTTCCCAAGACATGACCGGCTCCCTTGGTTGCGAGAAAAGGGGCGAATCCGTTGTCGCGCGATTCCTTGTGATCTGGGGGTGGACCCTCCTGATCGGCGGGTGCATCTGCATCGCTATTTTCCTCGTTCTAATCGCGGTCGTCGCATTTCAGTCGCTTCGGCCCTGACCTCCTCCCAGCCACTGCTCGCCGCACAGAAAAATGCGCCTTGACCTGCTCGTGCGGAATGCCCGCCCGCGAATCATTCAAGGCCTCTTGCACTTTTGCGCGAAACCAAGAATCGTGAACAGGGTTATCCCTCTGTACTTTGGGATTTTGAATCTCAGCGCCCATTTGCCTGTACGAACCTCTGCTCAAGTTCCTACTTCTTCTTCGCAATATCGCACAGCATGTCGGAGCGAATGTTCAACCCGATATTCGTCATGTTGTAAAAATGCTCGCTCGCCACCAGCCACACGATCTCGCAAATGGCCCGCTCGGAATAGTGCTTCCTGAGCCGCGCAAAAGTCTCATCCTTCACGCTCTTGTCGCGCGTCAACTCGGTCACGTAATCCAGCAGCGCCCGCTCGGCATCGGAAAACATCGGGCTCGTGGCGTAGTCCTCCAACGCATCGAACTTGGCTTCGTTCATTGAGGCCTTAATCACAAACGACCGGCCGATATCGATGCAAAACTCGCACACATTGATCCGCGCCACGCGCTCGCGGACCAGCATTTGCGTCTCACGCGGCAGCTCCAGTTTCTTGTCGAGCTTGCCGATTTTGCCGGTGAACATTCCGAACGCCAGCGGCATTCGCGCCACAAATACTTTGAACGGAGTCATCACCTTGCCAAACTGGCGGCGTGACATGGCGTAAACCAGTTTCAACATGGGGCTTGAAGGGTTTTCGATAGGGGGAAGAAATGTTGCCATGGAGAAACCTCCTGGGATTTCCTTCGCATGTTTTGATGTTCAAGGGCATGGATTCGGTGCAGCCCGGTCCATTTCGATTTACGTTCATTCTGGCCAGCGAGCTGCATCGTGCGCGCCGCGTTCTCGGCGGCGTACCGTTCCGAGAGCCGGCCTCATCGCCGCAGGCCCGCCGGTCGCAGCTCCGCATCTGTCTTCTCGCCGATCCGAACGACGAGAGGCGGCAGCGCCTCAATATCGGCCTGCGTCGTGCGGAAGTTAACAATGCATGCACGCAATGCAAACCTGCCGCGCACGATTGCATTTGAGAGATACGCCTCGCCGCTGCTCTGCAAGCGCGTGAGGAGTTCGTTGTTTAACTGATCGAGATAGCCTTCAATCTCCTCGCCGCCGCGCTCAAGGTCACGCGGAATAAAGCGGAAGGTCGTAATGCTCAGGCCCTGCGTGAGCGCTTCCAGTTGCGGAGTTTGCGCAATCCGCCGAAAGAGTTCGCCCGCCAGGCGAATGTCTTCCGAGATCGTCTGCACATAGCCGTCGCGGCCCGCCTGCTGCAGCGCCAGCCATACCTTCAACGCTCGAAAGCCGCGCGAATTCTGCGGGCCAAGGTCGTAATAATTAATCGCCTCCGTTTCAAAGTGATAGTACGGCGGATGGTATGAGAATGCGTCGCGCAGCTTCTCGCGATTGCGTACCAGCGCACATCCGGCTTCGAGCGGCGCGTAGAGCCACTTGTGAGGGTCCATCGCAATCGAGTCCGCTTCGCCAAGGCCGGCGAACTCCTGTGCAGCCTCGGGAAGAATCGCTGCCATCGCGCCATAGGCGCCGTCCACGTGAAACCAGAGATCGAATTCGCGGCAAATCGCCGCCAGTTCACTCAGCGGATCCACCGCGCCTGTGCTCACGGTCCCGGCATTTCCCACCACCAGGATCGGCCGTTCGCCGCCAGCGCGATCGGCCTCGATTTGCTGCCGCAGCGCGGAGACGTCGATTTGCATCCGATCGTTTGTGGCGACCCAACGGATTGCATCCGTGCCCATCCCCGCAATATCCGCCGCCTTTTGTATCCAGGTGTGCGTTTCCTTCGAACAGTAGACGCGCAGCCGTTCGCTGCCCAATCCGGCGCTGCGTACATCGCGGCCGGCCTTAGCCTGTCTTGCGGCGAGAAACCCAACAATGTTGGCCATGTTTCCGCCGCTCACGAACAAGCCGCCGCAATCTTCGGGATAGCCCAGCATCTCGGCGATCCAGCGAATGGTTTGCGCTTCGATCTCGCTGGCCATCGGAGAGAGCGGCCACGCGCCGACATTCGGATTCACGGCAGCGGCAAGCAACTCGCCGAGCGCCCCGATGGGCGCGGCGGATGAAGTAATGTATCCCCAGAATCGAGGGTGCCCATTGAATAAGGAGTGGTCGAAGAGCAAATCCGCAGCCCGGTGAAGCAACTCAGCGGGATCCGTTCCCCGGCTCGGCAGCTCCCGATCGGCATCGAGAGCCTTGCGAATATCGAGCGGCGATTCGCCGCGCGTGACTGGCCGGGTTGGCAGCGACTCCAGCAGTCCCGCGATTCGGTCAATGAGTTCGTGACCCAGCAAACGGAACTGTTCAGGATCAATTTCCAACGGCGAAACTCGCGCGCGTCTGTTGCTTTCTTCCTCCATCGCGCACCTCCACGAAATTCCCTCTATTCGTCAAATCCCAGGACCGTTCGTCCCAGGACCGTTTGTCATCGACGCGTTCGCCGCACGCGCACGGGCAACAAACGCCCGCACCTTCACGGGATCCTTGCGCCCCGGCGCAGCTTCCACACCGCTCACCACATCCACGCCCCAAGGGCGCAGCGTCGTAATCGCTTCCGCGACATTCTCCGGCGTCAATCCGCCCGCCGCAATGAATTTCATGGGCCCGTCAGCGTCGAAAATCAAACCTCGCGCAGCGTTCCAATCGAATGCAACGCCCGTGCCGCCCACGGCGGTCGCCGTGCGCGAATCCACCAGCAACGCATCAATATGCTGATCCCGCGCGATTGCCGCCACGTGCTTCCCGGCCCTTGCATCGAAGTGCACCACGCCCAGAATCCGCAGCCCCGGCCCGAATCTCGCGCGCAGTTGCGCCGGCAACGCAGCTGGCGCGTCAAAATGCAATTGCACGCCGGTCAGTCCTGCCGCTTCCACCGTGGCTGCGATCTCGCCAAAACCTGCATCGACAAAAACCCCGATTTTTTCCAGCGCCTCCGGCAATTGCGCCACAATCTTTGCAGCCTGCTCCGCAGTCACGCGTCGCGGACTCGGTGCAAGCACGAATCCCACCGCATCGGCCCCGGCCTCCGCGGCCAGTTGCGCGTCGGCGAGCGAAGTGTTGGCGCAGATTTTGATCCAGAGGCTCATGCTTTTCCGGCCGCGCCCTTGAGCAGTTCTGCCAGCGCCTC
Organism: uncultured Acidobacteriota bacterium; assembly: GCA_963786565.1. Taxonomy (GTDB): domain Bacteria; phylum Acidobacteriota; class Terriglobia; order Terriglobales; family Acidobacteriaceae; genus Telmatobacter. The sequence goes on from CAWAZR010000006.1 coordinate 320,774, forward strand.
GCCGGGATCGGGCTGGCGCATCAGGCTCTCGCCGATCAGGAACGCGTCGAATCCCGCCTTGCGCAGGCGCGCAATGTCCTCGGGCGTCGAGATGCCGCTTTCCGTCACGCGCACTACGTTTGAAGGAATGCGATCAACCAACGCCAGGGAAGTATCCTGGCTCACGTCAAAGGTCTTCAAGTCGCGGTTATTCACGCCGATCGCGTCCGCGCCGGTCTCACCCAGCGCGTCGAGCACGTCCGCCAAGTTCATCCGCGGTATGCACTTCCACCAGCACGTCAAGCGCGAGCGCATGCGCGGCCTCGGCCAGTCGCTTCAACTCCGCGGCGCTCAGCGCGGCGGCAATCAGCAGAATCGCGTCGGCGCGATGCGCCCGCGCCTCGACGATCTGGTATTCGTCGACCATGAAATCTTTGCGCAGGCAGGGCAGTGGCGCGGCCGCCGAGGCCAGCTCCAGGTTGCGCAGGCTGCCCTGGAAGTACGGCTCATCTGTGAGCACGGAAAGCGCCGCAGCGCCGCCGGTACGGTAACGCCGGGCCAGCCACGCCGGGTCAAAAGCCGCGCGAATCAGTCCCTTGGAAGGCGAGGCCTTCTTGATCTCGGCAATCACAGCCGGTTCCTGCGCGGCCTGGCGGCGCAGCGCGGCGGCCCATCCACGCGGGTGGTGCTCGGCGGCGCGGCGCTCCAGCTCCGCAAGAGGCACGTCCGCCTTCGCCGCGGCCAAATTGGCGCGTGTCGTCGCCAGAATCGTCGAGAGAAATGTGTCGGTGTGCGTAGACATGCTCTACGCAAAGTATACGGGGACCGGGTTTAACGCTTGGCAGCAGCCGCCGGTTCGGGCACACCCGCCAACTCCCGCGCCGCCTTGCGCCCCAGCCGGATGCAATCCGGCACGCCGATGCCGTCATACGCATTTCCGACCAGCCGCAGTCCGGGCAGCACTCTTACGCGCAGATGCACCCGCTGCATGCGCTCTTTGTGGCCCACGGCATACTGCGCCATGGCGCGGCGCCAGCGCGTCACTTGCGCATACTCCGGCTCAACCTCCGCGCCGAAGGTCTCGGCGCCCAGAATCTCACTCATCTCGCGCCGGACAACTTCCACGAGGGCCTCGTCGCTCTCGGCCAGCAGATCGTCGCGCTTCATGCCGCCCAGAAACGCGCGAAAAACCGCCTTCCCCGGCGGCGTGCGCCCCAGGAATTTGCGATGCGCAAAAGTGCAGGCCAGCATCGCACGGCCTTCGACAGCCGGAACCAGAAATCCGAATCCCTCCGGCAGTGAACCGATCTTCCCCTCGTCGTAAATCAGGTTCACAGTGATCGACGAAGAATACGGAATGCCGCTGAGCTCCGCGCCCAGCACGGCATCCACCGGCGTCAACAGCTCCCCGGCAATCCACGCAGGCGCAGCCATAATCAGCGCATCAAACTCCTCGCTGGCCCCGTCGGCCTGCACTTTCCAGCCCTCCGCCGTCTTCTCAATGCCGCTCACCGGCGTCGCCGTGCGCACACTGCGACCATCGAGGCGCGCCGCAATCGCGTCCACCAACTTGCCCATGCCTCCGCGCAGCGCCGTAAAAATCGCCGCTCCGCGGTTTTGGGTTTTGGAAGATGTCTTTGCGCGAGCACGCATTTGACGGTGCGCCGCCAGCATGCCGCGCGTCAGCGAGCCGTGCTTCGTCTCCATCTCCACCAGCCGCGGCAGCACCGTTTGCGCGCTCAGTTGCGTGGAGTCGCCGCCATAAATGCCGCTTAGCAGGGGATCGGCCAGCCGGTCCACGGCCTCCTGCCCAAAATGCCGTTTCACCAGCGCCGCCACTGACTCGTCGCCGTCGCTCGGCCGCGGAGGATGCAGCAACTCCAGCGCCATCCGCATCTTGGTGCGCACGCTGAACAGCCGCGTCAGCGCCGTCGGCACCAGCTTGGTCGGAATCAGAAACATGAGCCCGTCAGGCAGCGCCACCAGGCGATTGCGCGTAACAATATACGTCTTGCGCGCGGCGTCATTTGAAGGGATCAGCTCGTCGCCCAGTCCCAATTCCCGGCAAAGCTCGGCCGCCGCAGGTTTCTCCGTCAGGAACGAATCGGGCCCGCGCTCCAGCACAGCGCCGCCAACCGTTTCTGAGCTGAGCGAGCCGCCCAGCCTGGGCCGCTCCTCAAAAAGCGTGTATTCCACCGCCGCGCCCGCCGCCCGCGCTTTTTCGAGCTCATAGGCCGCAGCCAATCCTGCAATGCCGCCGCCGATGATCGCAATCCGCATTCCTTTGACCTCACTCCATCTTTACTGCAAGCTGCGGCATGGTCGTGTTCGGGAGGGGAAACGAGCGGGGCCTCACCGGAGATGCCTGTTCAAAGCAGTCTTTAATAGAATCAAGGCGCCAGCCGCTGGCGGCAAGTGATCAAAGTCACTGTAGGAGCTAGAATCGGGAGCGAGGATGGAAGCTGCCGTTCACCGCCGTCCCCGAAATCTTTCCAGTTGGTTCACATCTAACTGTTGCACTTAACCTCTCCGCGCGCACCCTTTGCCCATCTACCGCGCGAGTCACATCAGGAGGTTTTTGATGGACGCCGAGATCATCCACCGGCTGCATTTTGCCTTCACCATCACCTTCCACTATTTATTCCCGCAGCTCACCATGGGCCTGGCGTTGCTGATCGTTGCGCTCAAGACGGTAGCGCTGCGCACGGGTAGCGAAGTGTGGGATCGCGCGGCGCGTTTCTGGGGCCGCATCTTCGGCATCAACTTCATCATGGGCGTGGTTACCGGCATACCCATGGAGTTCCAGTTCGGCACCAACTGGGCGCGGTTCGCGCGGCTATCGGGCGGAGTTATCGGCCAGCCGCTGGCCATGGAAGGCGTCTTCAGCTTCTTTCTCGAGTCGGCGTTTCTCGGCCTCTTCCTTTACGGCGAAAAGCGCATCTCGCAACGCCTGCACTGGTTCTCGGCGGTCATGGTCTGGCTCGGCTCGTGGATCTCTGGCTTCTTCATCATCGTCACCGACGCGTGGATGCAGCATCCCGTGGGCTACGCCCGCATGCCCGACGGGCATTTTGAGATGCTCAGCTTCTGGCAACTGCTCATGAATCCCTGGGCGTTCTACCAATACATGCACAACATGACCGGCGCGGTCATCACCGGCTCGTTCGTCATGGCCGCCGTGGGCGCCTTTTATCTGCTGGAGGGCCGCCGCGAAGAGTACGGTCGCATCTTCCTCAAGGTGGGCGTCATTGCGGGCGTCATTTCTTCCATCCTCATCATCTTTCCCACCGGCGACCTGGCCGGCAAATACGTAGCGAAGAATCAGCCCGCGGCCATTGCCGCCATGGAGGGACTCTTTTCGAGCCAGGTCGGCGCGCCCATCGTGCTCATGGGCCAGCCCAACGAGGAGACCGGCCAAATCGACAATCCTCTTGTGGTGAACAATGTGCTCAGCTTCCTCATCTACGGCACCACCAAGGCTGAAGTGCAGGGGCTCGATCGCATTCCGCGCGATCAGTGGCCCACCGCGCTGCCGCTGCTCTTCTACGCCTACCACATCATGGCCGGCCTCGGAACGTGGTTCGCGTTGCTCATGCTTGTCTCTGCGTTCCTGCTTTGGCGCGGGCGCCTTTCCACTTCGCGCTGGGTGTTGTGGGCCCTGCTGCTCAGTTTTCCGTTGCCCTACATCGCCAACACCGCCGGCTGGATGACCGCCGAGTTGGGCCGTCAACCCTGGCTCATCTATGGATTGATGCGCACCAGCGAGGGCTTCTCCAACACCGTTTCCGCCAGCAACGGATTGTTTACGCTAATCGGTTTCATGGGGCTGTACACTCTGCTGGGCCTGCTCTTCACCGTGCTCGTTTATCGCGAAATCGACATCGGCCCCGATCCCAAAGCGCCCGCCGCCGAACTGACAACTGTTAACTGACAACTGTTCACTGAGGGTTTTGTCATGATGGGTTTTCTCTGGTTCTGGCTGGTTGCGGTCATGATCGTCGGCTACGTGGTGCTCGACGGCTTCGACCTCGGCGTGGGCGTGCTGCACATGTTTCTCATGCGCACTGAGGCCGAGCGCAAAGCCGCGCTGGCTTCCATCGGCCCCGTGTGGGACGGCAACGAAGTCTGGCTCCTGGCCGGCGGCGGTACACTCTATTTCGCCTTCCCGCTCCTCTACGCCTCGGCCTTCTCGGGCTTCTATCTCCCGCTCATGATCGTATTGTGGCTTCTTATTTTGCGCGGCGTGAGCCTCGAGCTGCGCAACCACATTGAAGTCGGCGTCTGGCGCGCTCTGCTTGATGGCGTCTTCGGTTTTTCCAGCGCGCTTCTCACCATCTTTTTTGGCGCAGCCCTCGCCAATGTGCTGCGCGGCGTGCCCCTCAATCCCGACGGCTACTTTTTCCTGCCCTTGTGGACCAACTGGCAACCCGGCGTCGCCCCCGGCATTCTCGATTGGTACACGGTCATCGGCGGCCTCGTCGCATTCACAGCGCTCACGCTGCACGGCGCTTTGTGGCTCTCGCTCAAGACCTCGGGCGACCTGGAGCAGCGCGCCCGCAACGTGGTTCAGCCGCTGTGGCTCATTCTTGTGGCCCTCACCGTCGTCAGCCTCTTCGCCACCATCGCCGTGCGCCCCGCCAGCCTCGACAACTACTTCAAAACCCCCTTCACCTTCGTCATTCCCGCAGGCGTGATTGCCTCGCTCGCTGCCCTCTGGCTCTGGAACCGCAAGGGCGAAGCGCTGAAGGCGTTTCTCGCCTCGTGCCTCTATCTCTTCTTCATGCTGGCCGGAGCCTGTTGGGGCGTCTATCCGGTGCTCCTGCCCGCCACCACCGGCGCAGCCAACGACATCACGCTCACCCGCGCGATCTCCGGCCCGCACACCCTGGCCGTAGGTCTCGCCTGGTGGATCGTCGGCATGGCGATGGCAATTGGTTACGTGGTCTTCGTCTACTCGCGCTTCAAGGGCAAAGTGGGCGCCCACGCCGGCGGCCATTGATAGGGCTTTTGCTCGATTATTTAAGGTCGGGACTCGCGTTAATGATGGCGGGGCTGGGACTGCCGGCTTTGCCTTTGAGCCAGTTCTGCGGAAACGACAGGCCAATCGAAAAGGTAAGAAATGCGCTACCAAAACTCCAGCGGATCAATTGACTAGCACTCACGAAAGTGAATAACCAAAAAGCAATTGCAAGACACCACGTAATCCAACGAAGCACCCTCAACCTCTTCATCAGCAAGCGCAAATGGGACGGCATGCGACGAACGGCGACGTACAAGACCCCCCAGACAACAAACGGTCCAGCAATCCCGAAAATCACCACAATCCAATTGAGCTCTTTAGGGGTCACGAAGTATTCGCCTCAAACTTGCCCACAATGTTAGCGCAAGAACGTCTGGCCCGAATCCTGGGGATTTGGGCCTGCTGTGTTCTTGAGGGTGCCTAGAGCGTTACCAGCAGCTCGGCCGGCGTCCATTGCTTGAACGTTTCCGCCGTCTGCTCCCGCTCCGGATCCCAATTCTTCGGTTGATAAATGCAGCATGGCTCCGCGGCCAGCGGATCGCCGGTCAGCGCGTAAGCCCGCGCCCGCGACCCTCCGCAAATCTCCTTGTACTCGCAGGCTCCGCATTTGCCTTCGAGGCGCTTGGTATCGCGCAGCGCCTTGAAGATCGGCGCGTTCCGGTAGATCTCGCTCAGCGGCGTCTCGCGAATGTTCCCCGCATGGATCGGCAAAAAACCACTGGGATACACGTTGCCCATGTGCGAGATGAAGACGAATCCCTTGCCGTCGTTCACGCGCCGCGTCGCCCAGCTCATGGCGCGTGTCTGGCCGTCGGCCGTAGGCGCGCCGGCTTCGTAGGCTGCGCCGTGCGGATGCGCCGCACCAGGATGTCCGTGCCCCATCTTCTTTTCTTCCAGGTTATGCTGGAGCAGGTAGCGGCGATAGTGCATCGCCTCCGTGGTCTTGATCTGAAAATTTGCGCGCCGCGACAGCTCGTAGATCTTGCCAAACACCTGCTCGAACTCCTCGCCGCTCAGCAAATCGTCCAGTTGGCCGCGCCCCACAGGAACCAGGAAGAACACATTCCACATCACGATCGCCAGCTTCTCAAACAGGTTGCACAGGTCGTCGAGATCGTGTGCGTTGTGGCGGCTGATCGTGGTGTGAACCTGAATCGGAATGCCCGCCTCGCCGGCCCACTCGATCGCTTTGATCGTGCGCGCCCAAGCGCCGGGCAGCCCGCGAAAAGCGTCGTGAATCTCGGGCGTTGAGCCGTCGAGCGAAATGCCCAGCCGCACCACACCGGCTTCTTTCATCTTGAAGATCTGTTCGCGCGTCAGCAGCGGTGTGGCGCTCGGCGTCACGGCTACTTGCACGCCTTTTCCCGCAGCGTAGCGGATCAGCTCGAAGACATCCCTGCGCTTCAGCGGGTCGCCGCCCGTAAAAACGAAAATCGGAATGTGCATGTCGGCGATCTGGTCGATCAGCGCCTTGCCTTCTTCAAACGTCAATTCGTCGGGGTGCGGAATGGGTTGCGCAGCGGCGCGGCAATGCTTGCAAGCCAGATCGCATGACTGCGTGACTTCCCAAATGGCAAGAAAAGGCGACTCGTCGTAATTGATCCCACCGCGAGCGGGAATGTTGTGCATCGGTTGCATGAGGCCTCCTGGGGATCGCAGCCTTCGGGCGCCTCGCTTCCGGCGTCTGGGCCTGTATCGCCCGGGGATTGAACGGCTTCCTGCTCGAAACTGCCTTGAGCACCACAACTTACCCAGCGCCCCTGACCAGAAAACCGCTTCCGACGACCACGATTCCCATTCAGAAGACCAGCTTCTCGGTCCCTCCGGCTGTGATTCAGATCACTTTATGCGGCCGTAATCGGTACCGTAAGCGCCTCGCTAGACATTTTTGGGAATCGGGCACACAATCATTTCACTCGTGGCCCCATCCGCTTCTCATTAACATCTATAGTTGCGGAACAGGGAGTTTTCTACCCGGCTACAGACCTCCGGATCGAGCCAGGGTGAGACGCATCACCCTGCGATGTGCGGCGAAACACCGCTAAACCTCTTGAAATCTGCAACCATTTCAACGCACCGCAAGGAGGTTCCCATGGCAGCCGTATTGAAGCCAGGTTGGAGCAAACCCTCCACCATCCTCTTCGCCTCCGAGATACCCGCCAACCAGAAAGCCTTTGCGTTTGCGCTGGCACAAGCCAAAGAATTCGGCTCGGATCTCATCCTTTTTCATGCATATGACACGTTGGTAGTCGCCGCGTCCGAGACTTCCGGCATCCGCTACTACGACTACGCCGCGGCCGCGCGCTCCGAGAAGCAGCATCTGGAGCCGCTGGCGCAACGCGTCCGCGACGCCGGTCTCCGTTGTGAGGTCGTGGTGCGGCCGGGGCTGCCCGCAGACGAAATTCTTGCCTTCACGCACGAGCGCGAAATCGACCGCATCGTCATGGGCACGCACTCGCCGGGCCCCATCGGCAAGTTGTTGGTCGGGTCTGTGGCTGAAGCCGTGTTGCGCACCGCCAGTTCGCCGGTCCACATCATCGGCCCCAACGTGGTCGACGGAAGCTATCGCAACTTTGCCACACGCACCATTCTCTGCGCCGTCAGCCTGCACGAAGCCAGCACCATCGTGGCCGCGTTTGCCGCAAAGCTCGCGGCCCAGCATGGCGCGCGCCTCATCCTTCAGCACGTCATCCGTCCTCAGGATCGCGCTGAGTTCCTCGCCGGCCGTTCGCTCGATGAATTAGAGGCAGGCATGCTCGCGCTGGTTCCCGCCGATTTGCAGGGCCAGGTCGCCATCCAGACCATCGTGGTTCCCGGCGACCCGACGGAGGAACTGCTCTATCAGAGCCACGCGCAACACGCTGACTTGATCGTCCTCGGTGCGCAGGGCGCATCGGCTTTTGCCGCCATCACGCGCCACGGTGTGGTCTACAAGACTCTGGCCCACACCCAGTGCCCGGTCATCACGCTTTCGCCGGTGGTTCTCGCTCGTTGCGGCTCCAAGTCTGAGAAGCTGCATCCCGCTGAAGCCTATCTGGCCGGAGTTTTCTAGAACGCGCACCGCCTGATCCCGCAAAGCAAGTCGGTGCCCCATCCTAAACGCGTTCTGTGCGTTTAGGGTGGGAAAGCACAAGCCCCAACCGGCTTCCTTCCAACTCAGCATGAGTGCGCCCATCCCGACCACGTGTTGCGGCTGCGGCCAGCTATCATGCAGATCTGCAGCGGCAAAATTCAAACGTAACTCCGTCTGCATCCGTCCCGCTCAAATCACTCTCAGCAACAGCAAAATGACGATGATCGCGAGGACGAGGCTGAGGCCTCCTCCGCCGTAGTAGCCCCATCCCGGCCCCACGCGGTAACCGCCATACCCGAATCCAAGAATCAAGAGAATCAGGATAATGAGTAGCATTTCGTCCTCCCACGCTCAACAAGCCGTGTGGACTTCGATGCCCTGTCCAAACGCAGGGCTGCCTCTTATGCTTCGATGAGTTTCGCCGCGGAAAAATCTTCGTGCCGCCCGCATCGGCGTCGCTAATGGACGCGGTGATTCTTCTCCGTCCGTCCACGCGCCTTTTTCCTCGACTCGTTGGAGGTCGAACAACCCGCAACGCGTGCACGGCGTCCAAGCGTGCTGATGAGCAGGAAAGAAAATTCGCGGAGGTGAACAATGCTTTGGACGATCTTTGTCATCCTTCTGGTGTTGTGGCTATTAGGCGTTGTTTCGTCGTACACGCTGGGAGGATTCATTCACATCCTTCTCGTGGTCGCTCTTGTAGTGCTGGTCATCCAATTAGTCACGGGAAGAAGGGCGGTTTAATCGCCGCACCTGCGGGATAAGAAGCAAATCTTAGCCGCCCGGAGCATACACAGGCGGCACAACCGAAGATGCAAGCAACCATAGAAGTCGAGGTGAACTCATGGATAAAGACAGAGTGAAAGGTGCAATCAACGACGCGGCAGGACGTGCGAAGCGCCAGGTGGGGGAGTGGACAGGCGACACGAAAACCCAGGTCGAGGGCGCAGCACAGCAGGTGAAAGGCAAAGCGCAAAGGGCGTGGGGAAATGTGAAGGACGCCGCACGCGATGCCAATGAGAGCGCGCAAAGCACTAGCCAAACCGGCACAGAGCACGAAAATGAACTCGAGCGTGAACGCGAAGCAGGCCGCGAGGAAGAGCGGCAGCACGCGCACAGCAGCCACAGTCGCTAACCGCCGGCGCCGAAGCAGTGCAGCGCATCAATTGAAACCTCTAACCACGGGCAGCGAAAGGCGTGGCGCGTCTTTCGCTGCCCGTTTTGCTTGGGCAAGAAAACACACCAGCCCGCACTGCATGTTCCCGGACCTGCAACGGTGCGGCTCTCCCGGCCGTACCGCCGCCTCACAGTTTCACTTTCTTCACTCTCTTCACTTCTTTCACTTCACCCACCACCCCCATTGGAACCCGCAATTCCCCTTGCGCTATACTGGCGCTATCGGGCAGCCTGCAACCGGCGCTGCCCATCAGCGAGGTGCGTCTTCTCCAGGGATTCCGTCAACCGGATGACCGACGTTCCACTTTCGCCAACAACGCGCTGGCGTGCTGTGGCCCGTGTGCTCCGAAGTCCTTTGGATAGTCTAGGTTGCACTCTCCTCCCTGCCTTCTGCTCACTCTGCGGCTCGCCTCTGCCGCAGCTCTCTCTTGTGCCAATTTGCGATGTTTGCTGGACGGAATTCCCCCTTCAGTCCGAGTCCGTGTGTCAGCGCTGCGGTGACGCGCTGCCCACTGCGTCCGCAATCGGATACTCCGCTCTATGCCGCGCCTGCCGCATGGCACCGCCGCCGTTTGTGCGCGCCGTTTCCTACGGTGTGTATCAGGGCCGCATGCGTGAGGCCCTTCACGCCCTTAAATACGACCGCCTGCACCCGGCATCCGCCGGTCTGGGTCGCATGCTCGCCGAGGCCATGGCGCAACTCGCCGCCGAAGCTCCGGCAGAGATGCTGGTAATTCCCGTGCCGCTGCACCCCTCCAAGTACGCGCAGCGCGGGTTCAACCAGTCGCGTTCGCTTGCCGCTGCCGCCCTGGGATTCCTGCGCAAGAGCCATCCGCAGTGGCGGCTCACGCTCGCGTCCAGCACCCTCCTGCGCCAGCGAGCTACGGAAAGCCAGGCCGGGCTCACTCCGCGCCAACGCCGCCAGAATGTCCGCGGCGCATTCGTGGTTTCCGATCCCGCGCGCGTAACGGCGCAGCACGTAATCGTCGTCGACGATATTTTGACCACCGGCGCTACGGCGCGCGCCGCAGCCCAGGCGCTGGTCCAGGCCGGAGCCGCATCTGTTTGGGTGGCCACGCTGGCGCGTGCGCAACGCAGCGAAAGATTTGGCAGCAAATCGTTCAACCCGAACTCGTATCAGGACACGCATCAAGACACGGAGGAAGAAGAGACGCTCGCCCGCGCATCGGCGGCGGACCCGTACGCGGCAAGTTTCAGCACGGCAAGTTTCAGCACGAATGGATCGGCGATAGAGAAAGCATCTTTTTAACCGGGGGGAAAGAGATGTCGTTGGGGAAAGCCATGATTCACGCGCGCAAGCAGAAGGCCATTGCCAAGGCCGTGGTGTTGTCTGCCGCCGGCCACGAGACCGTGCAGTTCACGCACGCCCACATCCTGCAAATGCCGGTGCTGGTGCTCAATGCCTCCTATGAGCCCATCAACATCTGCGGCGCGCGCCGCGCCCTGGTGCTGGTGCTCAAGGGCATCGCCCGCACTGAAGAGGAGCACGGCCTCTCGCTGCATGCGCAGCGCACCATTATCGCCATGCCCTCGGTCATTCGTCTTCTTGAATATCGCCGCATCCCCCACCAGACTCGCGCCCTCTCGCGCAAAAACATCCTGCTGCGCGACCGCAACACCTGCCAGTATTGTGCTGAAGCCCTGCCGCCCAGCGAGCTCACGCTCGACCATGTGGTGCCGCGTTCCCGTGGCGGCAACTCCACCTGGGAAAATCTCGTCGCCTGCTGTCACGAATGCAATCGCAAAAAGGGCAACCGCATGCTCAACGAGATCGACGACATGATCCTGCTCCGCGAGCCACGCCCCTTCTCCCTCCACACCAGCCGCCAGATCATGCGCATGCTCGGCCGCAGCGACGACCGCTGGCGCAAGTACCTCTTCTATTGAGATCTGCCGAACGCGTTGGCAAGTCATGAGCTTTCGCAGGATTCAACGGGCTCCGGCGTAAAATGGCCGCAATGATCGCCCACCATCGTTCCGCCCTCTTTCTAGCGCTCCTGCTTGCCCCCTCCGCGGCATTTTGCGCGCCTCCGAACTTCGGCCCCAATGTTTTCGTCTTCGCGCCGTCCACGCCCGCGGCCGCCATCCAGCAGCAAATCGACAAGGTCTACGCCATTCAGCAGCACAGCGAATTCGGCACCGCCCGTTTTGCTCTGCTCTTCTCACCCGGAGACTATAAAGTCGACGTGCCCATCGGTTTTTACACGGAAATCGCAGGCCTGGGAGCCACGCCGGACAGTGTTCACATCACCGGCAACATCCATGCCGATGCCAGCCTGCCGCGCAACAACGCCACCTGCACCTTCTGGCGCGGCGTCGAGGGCTTCGCCGTCACGCCCACCGGCGGGGCAATTCCCGGAACCATGCAGTGGGCCGTCTCGCAGGCCGCACCTTTCCGCCGCATGCACATCCTGGGCAACATCGTGCTCCACCAGAATCACGGATGGGCCAGCGGTGGCTGGATGTCCGACGCGCTCATCGATGGCAACGTGGACTCCGGCACGCAGCAGCAGTGGATCGCGCGCAACTCCGAGTGGCACAGTTGGACCGGCTCCAACTGGAACATGGTTTTTGCCGGCGACGTCGTTCCGCCCGCGGGCGAGTGGCCGTCGCCGACTAATACAAAAGTTGCGCGCGTTCCCATCGTGCGCGAGAAGCCCTTTCTCTATATTGATGCGCACGGCTACTACTTCGTGCGCATTCCCGAGCTGCGCGCCAACAGCTCAGGCATTACCTGGCGCGCGGGTACAACGCCCGGCCACTCCATTCCCCTCAACCGCTTCTACATCGCGCATCCCGGCGACACTGCCGCCGCAATCAACGCGCAACTCGCCGGCGGCAAGCATCTTCTACTCACTCCCGGTATCTATGAACTCACCGAGCCCATCCGCGTAACCCGCCCCGGAACGATCGTTCTCGGCCTCGGTTTCGCCACGCTCAAGCCCGTCAACGGCACAGCCGCTCTCACCACCGCCGATGTCGATGGCGTGATTCTCGCCGGGCTTCTCATTGATGCTGGTCCGATTCAGTCGCCTGTCCTGGTTGAGGTAGGCCCGGAAGGCAGCCACGCCAATCACTCTCACAATCCCATCTCGCTCCACGACGTCTTCTTCCGCGTGGGCGGAGCAGGCGTGGGCCGCGCGACCGTCAATCTCCGCATCAACGCCAACGACACCATCGTCGATCACACCTGGATCTGGCGCGCCGATCACGGCATCGCGGGCGTGGGCTGGGATCAGAACCTCAGCGCCAACGGTCTCGTCGTCGACGGCAATCGCGTCACCGCCTACGGCCTCTTCGTCGAGCACCATCAGCAATATCAAGTGCTGTGGAACGGCAATGCTGGCCGCACTTATTTTTATCAATCCGAAATTCCCTACGATCCGCCCAACCAGGCCAGCTACTCGAGCGGCCCGGGCGTTAATGGATGGGCATCCTACAAGGTGGCCGACCGCGTCACCACGCATCAAGCCTGGGGCCTCGGTATCTATTCCGTCTTCCGCCATCCCAACGTCGTACTCACTCGCGCCATTGAAGTGCCGCAAGTTCCCGGCGTTCGCTTTCATCACATGATCACCGTCGCGCTCGATAATCTGGGCGAAATCTCGAACGTCATCGACGACGCGGGTGGCGCGACCGTCACCAAGCCGCGCTTCACGCCCAAGCTCGCGGAGTTTCCTCCGCCTCCAGATCATCAGGAGCAGCGACGGTAAAGTAAGACCGTCACAAGTCGTTGAATCTGCACCTCGCCCGCCTCTTCGCGGCTCTCCTCTTCTCTGGTTTCTTGTCAAACCAAGGTGTACTTTGCCCTTCACGGGCATCTAATGAAGCGAGTGAAGAGGCGAACGACACGCAAGACGAACGCCGCCTCAAAAGGAGTAAGAAATGAAGTTCATGCAAAAAATTCAAGCCGCCACTCTGTTCGCGGCCACATCGTTGCTGTTGGTTTCGTCTCCATTTGCCGCCGCTCAGAAGCAGGAAGTCGCGGGAAGTACGGTCATCACCATCCTTCCGGAAAACGAAGCTCCCGGCGGCATTCCCCAGGATGCTTTGCACCTGAAGCTTGACGGCAGGCAATCGGCCATCACCGGCTTCACGCCGCTGCGCGACCCCAAAAGCAAAGTGGAAATGGTGGTGCTCATCGACGAAGGCGCGCGTTCCAGCCTGGGACTGCAATTGAACGACGTTGCCAAGTTCATCCAGAGCCAGCGCCCCGATACCAAAGTCGCCCTCGCCTACATGATGAATGGCCGCGCGGTCTTAAGTGGGCCGCTCAGCACCGATCACGACTCTGTCCTTCGTGGTCTGCATCTGACCATGGCGGGAGGGGAAGCCGGAATCAGCGCCAGTCCCTACTTCTGCCTCTCGGATCTCGCCAAAAACTGGCCCTCCAACGACGCGCGCGCGCGCCGCGAAGTGGTCATGATCACCGACGGCGTGGACTACTACGACTTGCACTACGATCCGAATGATCCCTACGTCCAGACCGCTCTCGATGATGCCGTGCGTGCCCGCGTAATCGTCTATTCCATCTATTGGCGCAGCTCTGACCGCTTAGACAGCACCAACTACGGAGCCAGCGACGGCCAGAATCTGCTCGCGCAAGTGACCCAGGGCACGGGAGGCGTTAGCTACTGGATGGGCACTGGCAATCCTGTGAGCCTGGCCCCATACTTTGAAGACATCAGCCGCCGTCTCGATAATCAGTACGAATTGGATTTCATGACGGCGGTCGGCAACAAGCCCGAGATGCAGAGCATCAAGCTTTCGGTCAGCGCGCACGCCAAAGTCAGTGCGCCGCACCAGGTCTACGTGCACATCGGTGTGGAGTGACCCACGCCGCACGCGATCTTCGCTGAATCCAGCACGAAAGCGGGTGCCCCATCCTAAACGCGCTCTTTGCGTTTAGGGTGGGATAGCAAGAACCTCAACCAGGATCTCTTCGTCCACCACGGCATGGGGTGCCCCGGGTCTCGTTTTTGAGACCCGGGATAGCTCGAACCCCAACCCACCTCTTTCAACTCATCACGAAAAGGGGTGCCCCACATCTCGTTTTTGAGATGTGGGATAGCGTTTAGGGTGGGATAGCAAGAACCTCAACCAGGATCTCTTCGTCCACCACGGCATGGGGTGCCCCGGGTCTCGTTTTTGAGACCCGGGATAGCTCGAACCCCAACCCACCTCTTTCAACTCATCACGAAAAGGGGTGCCCCACATCTCGCTTTTGAGATGTGGGATAGCGTTTAGGGTGGGATAGCAAGAACCTCAACCAGGATCTCTTCGTCCACCACGGCATGGGGTGCCCCGGGTCTCGTTTTTGAGACCCGGGATAGCTCGAACCCCAACCCACCTCTTTCAACTCATCACGAAAAGGGGTGCCCCACATCTCGTTTTTGAGATGTGGGATAGCACGAACCCTAGTACGCCAGCGCCACCGCGTCGCAACGCATCTCGCTGCCCGCCGCGTACACGCGCCGTCCGCCCTCCATGCGCACTTCAATGCCCTCGTAGCGTCCGAAGCCTCCGTCGCTCGGCCCCATCGGCCAGCCCAGATCCGCAAGCGCCTTCCGTGTCGCCACCGGAATGCCCGCTTCCAAAATCAGCAATCCGATCGGCCCCATTCCCGCGCGATCTTCGCCCATCGACTGCGACGAGCCCTCGTGGTGCCAGCGCGGGCTGTCGGCCGCGGCCTGCACATCCAGCCCATAATCCACGCGGTTCAGAATAATCTGCGTCTGCCCCTGCGGCTGCATGTCGCCGCCCATCACACCGAACGACATCCAAGGCTTCCCGTCCTTCGCGGCAAAGCCCGGAATGATGGTCTGGAACGGGCGCTTGCCCGGCGCGTAGATGTTGGGATGACCATCCTGCAACGAAAAGAGTTGCCCGCGGTCCTGGAACATGAAGCCCAGTCCATCGGCCACCAATCCCGATCCCATGCCGCGGAAATTCGACTGGATGATCGAAACCATCATGCCGTCCTTGTCCGCCGTGGTGAAGTACGTAGTGTCGCCGTGGCTCGGCGCTTCACCCGGATGCACCGGCGTCAGAATCCGATCCAACCGGATGAGCTTGGCGCGTTCCTGCGCGTATTCCTTGGAGTTGAGCCAAGCAATGGGAATCTTCGCAAAGTGCGGATCGGCGTAATATCGCGCGCGATCTTCGTACGCCAGCCGCTTGGCCTCGATCTGCACCTGCAACGATTGTGGCGACTGGAATCCGTAGCCGCGCATGTCGAAATTCTCAATCATGTTCAGCATCTGAAGCGTTGCCAGCCCCTGCGTGTTGGCCGGCATGCCGTACACCTGCACCCCGCGATATGTCGTCACCAGCGGCTCGACCCACTCCGCGTGGTGTTCGTGCAAATCCTCGGCCGAGAGCCAGCCTCCAATGCGCTTGAAGTACGCGTCGATGGTTTTCGCAATGGGCCCGTTGTAAAAAGCGTCGCGTCCGCCTTCGGCAATCATGCGATACGTGTGCGCCAGGTCCTGATTGTGCCGCACGTCGTATTCATTCGGCGCAACGCCGTCCGGCATGTAGGTCTTTACCGCGTTGGCGGTTTCTTCCACGCCCGAACCGGGCTTGAGAAACGCCGCCATGTTGCGCTTGATGTAGTAGCCAATAATCTGCGGCGTGGGATCGCCAAATTCGCAGGCGTGGATCGCGGGCTCAAATAGCTCCGCCCATTTCAGCTTGCCGTAACGCTGGTGCAGCGCCCACCATCCATCGAGCGCGCCCGGCGTGGAAACCGAAAGCGCGCCAAGTGCGGGAATCGCTGCCATTCTTCGCGCGCGCCCGCACCGTCTCCAGCGTCAGCGCCTTGGGCGATCTCCCGGAACTGGCCATGCCCATCAGCTTGCCAACCTTCGGATCCCAGACGAACGCAAAACAGTCGCCGCCCAGGCCGGAACTCACCGGCTCCACAAATCCCAGCACGGCATTTGCAGCCACCGCAGCGTCCACCGCCGAGCCGCCGCGCTTCAGCATCTCGATCGCGGTCTGCGTGGCCAGCGGATGTGCCGTGCCCGCCGCGCCCGAGAGTCCCAGCGCCGGCGAGCGCGTGGAAAAACTCGCGCCTGAAGGCCGGTCGCCAGCGTGCACATCCGGCCGGATGAATCGCTCCGCATCGGCCGGCTGAAATTTAGGAAGCTCTGTCGTAGCTGATCCGCTCTGGCCGAGCCCCGCGGCGTCGCTTTGCATCGTGACGGCCGATGCTGCGGCAGCCAGGGGAAGTGTCTGGATAAAAGTGCGGCGGCGCATAGCAAGAACCTCTTCCCTAATGTAAATGGGCGCGCGCTGCCCCGCACTCGCAAGGCAACGCACGCCCGATCTTTCAATCCACGATCAGAATACGAACTTGCCGCTGACCTGAAGCTGCCGCGACGATCCACCATCGCTGATGGGGAAGCGGGTTCCGGTGATCTGGCCAAAGCTCGAGGACTGCACGTTGCCCGACGGCTGGCCAAAGTTGGGATGGTTCAGGATGTCGAACGCATCCACGCGCAGGTTGAAGGTGAGGCCCTCGCGGAGCTTGGTGTCTTTCTCGCCCGACATATCGAGATCCGCGTAGCCCGGCCCGGTAAAGGAGTTGCGTTGCATAGTGCCCAGGCCCGTGTAGACGGTGGGTGCGGTGGTTGCCGTGGCGCTGGCTTGCGTGCCCAGAACTTCAATACCGCAGGCCGAGGTGACGTTGGTGATGTCGCAAATTGTGCCGCCATAGCCGAGGCCGGAGCTTTGGAATAAAGTGACGTTGGCGATTCCTGGCAACTGTTGCTTTGAACGGACGATCGGACCAAGCTGCGTGGGACGCGGCAGGCCGGTGACGCCGTTGAAGCTCGAGCTGCCGGCTGTGATGTTGACGGGGTTGCCGGTCTGGTACTGGAAGATGCTCGAAAGCTGGTAGCCCGAGACCAGGCGGTTGCCGTGGAACGGCAGGTTGTAGACCGCAGTTCCGGCGAAGTGCAGGCGCACGTCGAAATCCGACAGGCCATAGTTTTCTCTCGGGTTGTTGCTGTCGGGCAGCGTCAGGCCGCCCTGCGATCCCAGCGAGTTCAGGTCCATCGACTTGGTCCACTCGAAGTTGGTGGTGAAGTCAAGGCCGTTGCTCATGTTCTTGCCCAGCACCGCCCACAGCGCGTTGTAGTCGGAGAGGCTGTTGCTGGTCCTGTAGCCGATGTTGGACGCGATTGCTCCACCCGGCCGGATGGGGCTGGTGGCCGCGAGCACAGTGAACGGATGCACCTGCGTAGCGCTGGTTGTGCCCGTCACCTGGTTGATGTTGGATTCAATCTCGAGATGGCGTCCCACCGATCCGTCATAGTAGATTTGGCCTACCATGCCCCAGGGCAGCGCCTGCTGCAGGTTCAGGTTGAAGCTCTCAATGTATGCGTTCTTGTAGTTGGGGTTGACGCCGTAGAGGGAAATGCCGGAAGCCGCTGCTGAGGCATACAGCGATGAAAGCGGAATCGCTGCTCCGTTGTAGGAGACCGCGGTGCTGAAGGGTGGGTTGGACGCCATCCCCGTCACCACGCCGGCGACTGGCTGGTCCACCAGGTAGGCATAGCCGCCGCGCAGCACGGTCCTGCCGGTGCCGAAGACATCCCACGCAAATCCCACGCGAGGCTCGTAGTTGTAGTTCTGCTTGTACGCGGCGTTGGCAGCAAGCCCGTTGGTGCCCACCTGGGTGAGCGTAACGGTGGTGGGATTAAAAATGGTGAAGCGATTCGCTCCCTCCACCGGCGTTCCGTTCCACTCGAAGCGCAGGCCGTACTCCAGAGTCAAGGTGGGAGTGAGCTTGAAATTGTCCTGCACGAATGCTGCCGTCGAGTCGGCATAGACGCGGCTGGAGACGATATTCGGCTGGATGCTGAAGACCGTCGCCATGTCCGTCTGGAACAAGCTGGTCGGCGTCGTGGAAGTGGTAAACGTCAGCGTGCCGATATTGCCGGCGAAGCTGGCCAACATATAGCGGCGGAACTCGCCGCCCCACTTGATGGTGTGTTTGCCCTTGAGCATTGACACCGTGTCCGACAAGACACCCGCAGTATCGGCGCGCCCTTGCGGGAAGCCCGAAGGTCCGCCGAAGACCAGACCGATATCGGAAAGCGTGGTCTGGGGCAGGCCCTTCGGACCGCTGAGGCCGTCGCCGAGTCCCACGCTGGTGGGGTCGATAGTATTGGCCGGGACGAACGCGATGTTAATGCGGTTGAACCCGAGGCGCGCTTCATTCACCATGCTGTTATTGAAGATGTGTGTCTCGCTAACCGTTCCGATCTGGCGGACGGCATGGCGATGATCGCCCCAGCCGGGGATGGTGTCGCCCTGTAGCGCCGGCTCCGTGCGCGTGTCCTCCTGTAGCGCGTAAAAGCCATGCAGGTTGTCGTTCGGTCCTATCTTCTGCAGAATGTCCATCGTTCCCTGGTCGATCTGCACTGGTCCCGGCGTGAACGATACGTAATTCGCGCCGCTGTTGGGCAGTGGGATAAGTGCGGCCAGCGCGGCCGCGATAGGCTCAGCGGTTTTATTGGCGGCGATCGCCGTTTGATTGGCTTGGCTGATCACCGGGCTGTTTTGCAGGATTCCCTGATGCTGGCGCAGAGCCTCGTAGCTGCCATAGAAGAAGGTGTGACCTTTGAAGATGGGACCGCCTACGGAGCCGCCGAAGTTGTTCCGCTTCAGTGGGGCCTTATCGCCGGTGTTGCCCGCCAGTGGGAGCCCGGTTGCGACGTTGTAAGGGCGGTTGAAATACCAGCGCGCATCCAGCGCCTCGTTGCGGAAGTAGTCGAATGCCTCGCCGTGAAAATGGTCGGTGCCGGAGCGGGTCGCAACCGTCACGATCGAGCCGTCGCTGCGGCCGTACTCCGAGCTGAACGTAGAGTTGTCGATCTTGAACTCAGAAGTCGTGCTGATCGACGGCTGAAAAGTGATCTGGTTCTGGCTAATGTCGTTCAAATTAATGCCGTTGATCTGGAAGTTGATGGAGTCTTCGCGGTTTCCGGCGGTCATAAAGGAGTTGGCGCCCAGGCCGCGGCTGGTCGCGACAAGGCTACCTGCCGTGTCAGCCACCACGCTTCCGGGCGTGAGCACCGTGAGGTCAAGGAAGTGCCGGCCGTTCAGCGGCAGGTCCTGCACCGACGTATTGTCGATGACTTGGCCGACGGTGATGGTTTGCGCTTCGATCTCCTGAATCGCACCCTCCACGTGCACCGTTTCTCCAGCGGAGGAGACGGCGAGATTCATATTCACCGTAACCGACCGGTCGACGTCCAGCGTGACCTTGGGCACGGTGTAGGCGCTGAACCCGGTGGCAGTGGCTTGGACTTTATAGTCGCCGGGCTGAAGCGAAGGCACTTCATAAATACCGGCCGAGTCGGTGTTGACAACGCGGTCGAGGCCGGTCGCCAGGCTATGCACGGTGACTTTTGCGTTGGGAACCACTGCGCCGCTCGGATCGGTAACGGTTCCCGAAAGGCTGGCCGTCGATTGCCCCCATGCTCCCAGAGCGCAGGCTGCAAGCAGAAACACGAATGCTGAAAATCGCGTGAACTTCATTCTGTCCTCCTGAGAATTGAATCGGTATTCGTAAACATCACCCCCGCAGCCTGCCAAATCGCTGCATAGGGATAACACTGACCGTTGATTGACCGTTCTCTCTCGAAAAGGTCAACCTGCATTGCGCCATCTCTTCGACGTGCGTTGTGACAGCGCTCTTACGGTGCAGGGGCGCTCAACGAGGAACACTTTTCCCTGCGCCTGAACGCTCGGAAAAAATGCATACCGCGGGGGATCCTGCGTTCAGAGGTTTATTCGTCTGCTTTGGTCTGTCTTACGACCGAACTCGTGAATTGTCGTCGGTCAAAAAAGCGAGAATCAAAAAATTCGCTTGCGATGGTGCGGGCTTGAATGGGGCATGTTACGTCAGCAACAACACATTCGGGGAAGAATGCCCAGGCTGACCGGCGCTCGCCGCATCAGCAAGATGAATCGGAGTATACGGAATGTCTACCATTCGCGCAAGAATTTTCGATGGGAAATTGCAGCGCATTTAGCCTTCCGCAGCGGCTCTGGGCGCGGCTTTGCGCGAATCGCCCATAAGGAACCCATAAGGATGCGGCACCAGCGTTCAAGTTGCCCGGGCTGGCCGTCAAATTACCCCATCATCTCGGCTTTGCTCTTCCCTTCATCGATTCTCTGCACCCAAAACCGCTCTTGTGAATCTAAACAGGTGTAAGCACAATCATTGCAGCACCGGAATTTCGCGCGTGACATTTCGGTGACAATTCTCCGCCGTTTTTGTCCCAGCTAGACGACATCCAGACCGCATCAAATCCTCAGGAGACCACTGTTGTCCGCGATCGACACCACACTGCCCACACCGCCATCCGGCTCTTCCGGCGCGGACGCACGCAGCCTGGCGAACGCAAATGCCCGGCCGGCAGCGGTGGTCGATTCTGACGCGCTCCATGCGCAGTGGAAGCCCAGGGTCAATCCCTGGCTCATCGCCATGACCGTCGCGCTGGCGGCCTTCATGGAGGTGCTCGACACCTCCATCGCCAATGTGGCCCTGCCCCACATTGGTGGCGCGCTGGGCGCCAGCACCGATGAGGCTACCTGGGTCCTCACCAGCTATCTGGTCTCGAATGCCATCGTGCTGCCCCTCGGCGGATGGGCCAGCTCCCTCATGGGTCGCCGTAACTTCTTCGTCTTTTGCATCACCGGCTTCACTATCGCCAGCTTTCTTTGCGGCTCTGCGCCCTCCTTGCCCATTCTTCTCTGCTGCCGCGTCCTCCAGGGCGCGTTCGGTGGCGGCATGCAGCCCATGGCGCAGGCCATCATGGCTGATTCCTTTGAGCCGCACAAGCGCGGGCAGGCCTTCGCGCTCTACGGCCTGGTCGCCGTGCTCGCTCCCTCCATCGGTCCCACGCTCGGCGGCTATATCACTGACAACTTCTCCTGGCGCTGGATCTTCTTCATCAACATTCCCGTCGGCATCCTGGCCTTCATCCTCGTCACCCGTCTCGTTGACGACCCGCCGTGGATCAAGGCCGATCCTTCGCGCCTGCGCCACATGGACTACATGGGCCTCGCCTTCCTGGCCCTTGCCATGGGCGGCATGCAGATCATGCTCGACAAGGGCGAAGAGGACGCATGGTTCTCCTCCTCTTTCATCTGCTTCTTCGCGGTTCTCTTCGTCGTCGGCATCGTCGGTCTCGTCGTCTGGGAGTGGCGGCAGAAAGATCCGCTCATCAACTTGCGGCTTTTCCGCTTTCGCAACTTTGCCATCTGCTGTTTCCTCATGATGCTGGTGGGCGGCGTGCTCAACGCCAACACCGTTCTCCAGCCGCAGTTCACCCAGCAGTTGCTGGGCTACACGGCAACCACCGCCGGCCTGGCTCTCACCGCCGGCGGCGTCACGCTGCTGTTCATGATGCCGTTCGCCGGCTTTGTCACGGGAAGGATCTCCGCGCGCTATCTTGCCGCCTTCGGCTTTGCCATGCTCGCCATCACATTTTTTTACGCGGCCCGCGTCACCAACCTTCAGATGAGCTTCGCAGAGGCGTCGTGGCTGCGCGTGGTGCAAATGTTTCCCCTGCCGTTCTGCTTTATCTCCATCACCACCGCGGCTTATATCGGCATGCCCAGGGAGCAAAGCAATCAGGTCGCCGGTCTCATTAACTTCGTGCGCAACATCGGCGGGTCCATTCTCATCGCCATTACCAATGCCCAGGTCACCAGCCGCTCCCTCTGGCATGAGCAGCACCTTCAGCAATCCATGATGCCCGGAACCCCCGGCTTCGATCAGCACGTCAAGACGCTCACCGGGTTTCTCGGCAATTCCTTTGGCGCGGCAAACGCGAACCACATGGCGCTGGCGCAGATCTATCAGCAGTTGAACCAGCAGGCGCAGACGCAGGGATACCAGGATGTTTACATGGAATTGTCCCTGGCCTCCGTTGTCCTCGTCGCGCTGGCCTTCATGCTCAGCAAAAACCGTCCCGGCGCCGGTCCCGGCGCCGGCGCCATGCACTAAGACCGGTTGAAGAGAAACCCTCCCGTGCCCCATCCTTTCGCGCTGCCTGCGAAAGGGTGGGACAGCACGAACTCCAACTCACTCTTTTCGACCGACCACGAACCGGGGTGCCCCACATCTCGATTTTGAGATGTGGGATTGCACGAACTTAATAAACGCGGGGGCCCGGACCGCCTTTCCCAAATTGCACTCCGTTCCGCGCCCCAGAAACCTTTGTTTGTAGCCCAGTCCGTCTATGTGCTGGTTACCATAGCCGTTTCCGCTAAATCGGCCTATAATTCCTCGCAGAATTCACTCAACACAAAGATGCCCGTTTCTGCTGACATCTGCTGAGGAGGGTCTGATGTTGAAGTCGTCTCTGCTCTTTTTTGCGGTGGCCCTTTTGGTCGTCGTGTGCCTGCCGATCGAAGGTCGCAACCCACAGGCCGCATCGCCCGTGCCAGCGCTCGCTCCCGCGCAAACTACCGCGCCCGTGCCCACCCCTTCCGGCAAGAATCCCGTCAAGCCAACCGCGGAATCCCAGGCCCACGCCAAAATGCTCTATGCGCGGGACTGTGCCCTCTGCCATGGCGACATCGGCAACGGCAAAAACACCATGGACATCGTGGTCGAAGACTGGACCAACCCCGCTACTCTTGCCAGCAAGCCCGATAGCGATCTGTTCAATACCATCCGTAACGGCAAAGACAAGATGCCGCCCGAGGAAGTGGGCCGCGCCAGCGATACCGATGTCTGGAACCTGATCATCTACATTCGCGGGTTGTCCAGGGGCCAGCCGCAGGCTCCAGCACCAGCCCCCGCGCCCTAGCATTTGTCGCAACTCGATGCGCCTTTGTAGCGCCGGTCTCCTGACCAGCTGTCGTGCGGGCCTCCCGGCCCGCACTCCGTGGTGTTCAACCTCCCCTCGCACCGTTAACTCCGCTGACTCCGCTAGCTCCGCTATCATGTTGGAGCGATGACGGCGACAACGGAATTTCAAGGCAAATGGGCGCTGGTCACCGGGGCCAGCGCGGGCATCGGTGTGGCTCTAGCGCGCGACCTCGCACGGCGCGGCGCAAAACTCATCCTCACCGCGCGGCGCAGGGAGCGGCTGGAATCCCTGGCTGCCGAGCTCGCCGCGCAAGGCGTTGAAACCCGCATCGTGGTTGCGGACCTGAACGATCCGGCCGCGCCCCAACACATCTACGACGCTACCGAGGGCGCCGGCCTCGCCGTTGACATCCTCATCAACAACGCCGGCCTCGGCCAGTACGGCGCATTTCACTTGAGCCCTCCCGAGCAGGAATTCAGCATGGTCCGCGTCAATTGCGAGGCCGTGGTGCGCCTCTCGCGGCTCTTCGTTCCGCGCATGGTCGAGCGGCGTCGCGGATGGGTGCTCGTGGTCTCCTCAGGGGCCAGCTTTCAGCCGTTGCCCTATCTCACCACCTATGCCGCCACCAAAGTTTTTGACCGTTTCTTCGCGTTGGGACTGGCCGCCGAAGTTGCGCAATACGGCATCAAGGTCACAGCGCTTTGCCCCGGCACCACAGAGAGCGAGTTCTTTGAAGTGGCGCGCGCCAGTATCTTCCGCAACCGCAAATTGCAATCGGCCGACGAAGTTGCTCGCCTCGGCCTCACCGCCCTCGCGCGCGGTCAGCGCACCATCCAACCCAAGTGGAGCGGCCGCTTCACGGCATTCCTGGTCCGCTTCCTTCCCGTCGATCTCATCACACATTTCGTCGAGAAAGCCGCGCGGCCCAAGCCGTAGCCAATGCGCAGCGCACGTTCACTCGTTGACTTGCTGGGTGCCCCATCCTAAACGCGTTTTGTGCGTTTAGGGTGGGATTGCACGAACCCCAACCCGAGCCTCTCTATCCAGCACGAAAGTGGGTGCCCCGGGCCCGGGGTCTCCATGGACAGGTCCACGTCCATGGGGTGGGGGTCTCGCTTTTGAGACCCGGGATAGCACGAACCCAAACTCACCTTCAGTCCAGCTTGAAAAAAGGTGCGTCAGCGAATCGCGCGATCGTGCGCGTAGCGCCCGCTGAATCGCGTCTTACTGTCCGCGCGCCGTCGCGGTCAGCTTGAACGAGTCGAAGAAGTGATTCACATCTTCGTCGCGCCGTGCGCTCGGTGCGGGGAAGGCCACGACCATCATGTACAGCTTCGTTCCCGCCAGAATCAGCCGCGCATTAAACAGGCCGCCGTTCTGATTGCGCCCGCTGAAATCCCTCGCCGGGTAGCCTTGGTAGTTGGCGCGCGACTCAACCACCAGCGTGGTCTGGGTTCGCGCCAGCGCGCCGTCGCGCGCATTGTCCAGCGTTCGATCCGGCGCTTCGCCGCTCGCCCGTTCCACCGGGGGATTATCGTCCCACACGACTCCGTAAGTCGTCTCCGCGTTAGGCGTGGCGACAAGCATATCCATCTCTTCGGCGCTGCCCTTCACGTCGTAGGCCGGAATCTGGATCTCGCTCGTGTCCGACGGCATATCGATCTTGAATCCATCCTGGACCCGGTCCACCGCGCGCCACGAGACACTCGCCGGCTGGAGATCGGTGTTTGTTTCCTCCGTCGGCACCCCGCCCCCGGAGCTGCCCAGCCCCAGCCAGACGCGGTGCTCGTACACGAAGTACGCAAACACCCCGACCACGATCACAATCAGCACAAAGTAGAGCAACCGTCTCACAATCTCCAGAGTGCGCGATCTGCTCACATGCATGCAAGCCTTTTGCCTTGTTTTGCCTGCGACAGGTGCCAGACCTGTAAAAGCGGTTCTCCAGTCGCTCTAAGACGAAGCCGCGGACGCAAAGTGGCTTTTTCATCAGGAAAAAGCCACCTCGCACTGCAATGAAAATATTGCACATTAACTGGAGAAC
Source organism: uncultured Acidobacteriota bacterium (assembly GCA_963786565.1). GTDB lineage: Bacteria > Acidobacteriota > Terriglobia > Terriglobales > Acidobacteriaceae > Telmatobacter. The sequence goes on from CAWAZR010000006.1 coordinate 345,928, forward strand.
CGCTCTAAAAGCTGCCTGCCGGGCACGATTTCCCTTGTTCCCAATCTATTTTAAAAAGCCTGCAACCTTTCCCTGGGATTTGCATCTATCTTAGTAATTAGCAGAGGCTTCCCCATGATTTCCCACCAAAGCACGACAACTCTCTCTTGAGGGTTCTTCGGAACCTCTTCCCAAAATCCCCCCTGGCTACCCTCCCAAAATTGCCTCTCGAGCGGGCCTACCGGAAGGTAGGCCCATTGCTTTTCAGGTCCACCTCCGTCAACTAATTCCCTCGGTCTCCGTTTTCTCGCTCCCTCGCTCCCTCGCTCCCTTGCTCCCTTGCTCCCTGCAGTAAGAGAATCAAAGCTGCGATGCGGCCTTCTTCCCGTCCTAAATCCTCCGCTCTTCCAGACACTGCCCCGCTCGACGCCCTCTACGAGCAGGCAGGCCTGGTCCGCACCCCGCGCCGCCCGAAACCCAGCAGCCCCCGCTCGCCCCGTCCTGCGAGCCAGTCCAAATTCGACCGCGTCGCTCCCGAAGAGCTCTGTCCGCCCCTCCCCGTCCCCCGCCGCGCCTCCAACGGCGTCGAATGGTTGCCCATTCCCGGCTGGGATCTTCCCTGGCTTTTCAGCGGATTCAGCACCCGGAAAGGCGGTTTGAGCCGTGCCTATTGCGCCGACGACATGCCCGGCGAGCTGAATCTCGGCCTCACCGCGGCCGACGACCGGGAAACCGTCCTTGCCAACCGCCGTCTGCTGGCCGAAGCCGTCACCGGCGACGCCGCAACCCCGGTCCTCGCCCTGAAGCAGTTCCATTCGAATCTTGTCCTGCACGCCACCCGCCCCGATGCCGCCCGCCCCAATCCGCGCCGCGCCGACGGCCACATCACCGCCGAGTCCGGTCTGCTGCTCGCCGTGCAAACCGCCGATTGCATCCCGGTTCTTGTGGCCGATCGCCGGCAACGCATCGTCGCCGCCTTCCACGCCGGCTGGCGCGGAACCGTCAAGCGCATCGTCGAATCCGGCGTTGGCCGCATGCGTCTCGAATACGGCAGCCGTCCGCAGGACCTCATCGCCGCCATCGGTCCCGGCGCCTCAGCCTGCTGCTACTCCGTGGGCGAAGAGGTGCTCACTGAATTCGAATCGCAGTTCTCTTACGCGCGTGACCTCTTTCACGAGGTCTTCTGCTCCGACCCCGTCAAAACCAAATATCCCATGCTTTTTTTGACGCAACGCGCGCCCGGCCACTCGCCCATCGGACCCAGCCTGCATGTGGATCTAGTCGAGGCCAACCGCCGTCAGTTGCTCGCCTGCGGGCTTTCTCCGCGATCCATTCAGGTGGTGGGAGGCTGCACGCAATGCCAGGGGGATCTATTCTTTTCGCATCGCGCATCTCACGGCCACGCTGGCCGCATGATGGCAGTCATCGGCATACGCGAAGCAGGCAAACGGAAAACCCGCGTCCACCCATAGCTGGCGAGCTTGGAAACGGGCCGGCTTGGAACTGTTGTGTCAGAGCATTGCTCGGAGCCGAGCACAGCGGGCGGGTCGCGTGCTGCTTGAAGAGCGGGACAAACCGCGGAACGATGTATTCCTGTTTTGTATCAGGGCGCGGCTTGAGCCGCGCCGCAGAACCCAGACAACGAGGGGGGCTTTAGCCCCTGAGGATTTTCCAACTATTTCAGAGGATTGATGTCGCTTGGCCCTACGCCTTCGCCTCAGCCTCGCCCGGATTCACCAGGTCGCGCAATTCCTTCGACGGCTTGAAGTAGGGAACTTTCTTCGCAGGCACTTCCACGCGCGCGCCGGTCTTGGGGTTGCGGCCAATGCGGGGATTGCGCTGGCGGATGCGAAACGAGCCGAAACCGCGAATCTCGATCTTGTCCCCGCTTTGCAGGGCGCCGATCACGGAACCGAAGATGGTTTCTACGATCACTTCGCCGTCGCGCCGGGTCAAATCGCCCAGGGCCGTCACCTTCTCCACAAGGTCCGCTTTTGTCATCTCGCACTAACCTCCGCACCCAGCATAAACGGATTTTGCCGGGCCGCGCGCGAAAAAGCAAGCCCCCTGTGGGAATTTATCCTTTGTGCATCAGCAGTTTGGGGCAGAATCCTGAGCCAGCCCTGCCGCCTCAGCCCCAACCCGAGGGGTGCGCTATCATGTCCGAGAGACCCTCCCCTCGCATCATTACCCCGGCTGCTGGCTGCGGAACTGAGCGAGGCTTTGTGTTGCGCGAATGCCCTATCCGACCTACAGTATCGTGATTCCCGCCTATAACGAGGCCGCGCGCATCGGGAACGCCCTCGAGCAAGTCGTCGCCTGCATCCATCAACGCGGCTGGAGCGCCGAGGTCATCGCGGTCGATGACGGCTCCCGCGACCAGACCGCCGAAATCGTCCGTACCTTTGCCAAAAATCACCCCGAAGTCCGCCTGCTCCAGAATCCCGGCAACCACGGCAAGGGCTACAGTGTGCGCAACGGCATCCTCCACTCCTTCGGAGAGGTGGTCATGTTCACTGACGCCGATCTCTCCGCGCCCATTGAGGAAGCCGACGGCCTCTTTGCCGCCATCGCCGCCGGCGCCGACATTGCCATCGGCTCCCGCTGGCTCGAGCGCACCCGCCAAACCATTCGCCAGCCCCTTTATCGGCAATTCTTCGGCCGCTGCTTCAACGGCGTCACCCGCGCCATCATGGGCCTGCCCTATGCTGACACGCAATGCGGCTTCAAGGCCTTCACCCGCGCCGCCTCACAAACCGTCTTCCAGTTGCAGACCATCGAGCGCTGGGGCTTCGATCCCGAAATTCTCTTCATCGCACGCAAGCGCGGCTACCGCGTCGACGAAGTCGCCGTCAGTTGGGCCCACGACGAGCGCACCCGCATGAGCTACCTCAAAGACGGCATGCGCATGTTGCAGGACATCGCCATCGTCCGCTGGAACGCCCTCCTCGGCCGCTACAACAAACAGGTAGAACGCATCCACCGCGCCGGCCTCGTCAAGTAGCGGCACCGTCCCGGCATCTGGACGGGAAAATTCGAGATAAATCTATTGCGTTTCAATCCCGCGCTCGCATAGGCTCTATCCAGTTCCCCGCCTTCATGATTTCAATTGAGGCTTTTTCCGAACTCCTGGAAGTTCTCTACTCGACCACGCTCCAGCAGGAGAGGTGGGAGCAATTTCTTGCGCTTCTCAGCCAGCATACGCAGTCCCAGGCGAGCGCCCTGCTTTGCGCCAACAGCCGCCAGGCGCTCTCTGTTTCAGCGCAGGCCGGCAGTGTGCGCTTCGACGACCAGGCATATAGCGACCAGTATGCACCCGTCGATCCCTTGCGCGCGCCGATCATTAAAGCGGCGCGTTGCGGCGTCTTCAGCGACGAGGATCTCCTGCCCGGCGAGGGACTGACGCGGACCGAGATGTATAAGGCCCTCTTCGCCCCCATCGGCTTTCGTTATACCGCTCATCTATCGCTCACGGTCAATGTTCGCCGCTTTGAAGTCATTACCATCGCTCGGACACTCGACCAAGGAGCGATGCCTGAGGACTGCAATCGTCTTCTCAACCTGCTCCTGCCCCACGTGCAGAAAGCGCTCGACATCCGTCATGTCCTTGGGGTCGCGCAGCATCGCCAGGCTGGAGCCGAGGCAATGGCCGATGCCAGCGCCACTCCCACCTTTCTGCTCACCCGGACGGGACGTGTGTTGCACCTGAATGCCGCGGCTCGGACCGTCCTCGAACGCGGCGACGCACTCAGCTTGCGCGACGGCGCGCTCATCGCAACGCATGCTGGCTCAAAGGAGCCGCTGCGCAGGCTTTTTCACGACGCAGCGCTCCCCGGCTCCCCGAGTTGGCAAGACAAGCCGGCTCACGCACTCTCGCTTCAGCGCTCATCCGGCCATCATCCGCTTCAACTGCTTGCCTCTCCGTTGCCTCCAGGGGATCGCGAACACTCGAAGGCCGACCTGGTTCTGCTTGTCACCGATCCCGAGCAGCCGGTCAACTATCCCGACGGTATTCTCCGTGCGCTCTACGGCCTCACCCCCGCCCAGACTGAGATCGCCAACGGCTTGCTCACCGGATACACCCTCGATGAGATTGCCTGCCTGCGCAAAGTCTCAGTGGGAACGGTGCGCCAGCAACTCAAAAGCATCATGGGCAAAGCCGGGGTCAGCCGCCAGAGCGACCTTGTGAAACTTCTCATGACCCTTCCGCCTGCCGCGCGGGTCGGATGATTTTCATCGGCATATCCCATTTGGGAGATGCGCAGTCGGAACCCCTTATGTAATGACTAGCGCATGTGTTGTGCAGCGTGGTTGTGCAAGCGCCGCACATCGACTTCAATTCGAAGGGACTGCCAAGGAATGAAACTCGCCCGGATCATGATTGCCTTCGCGTTTGCCGTCGGATTGACGGCCACCACCAGCCTCCACGCACAGATCAATACCGTTGCTGGCGTTCCCGACTGCATCCAGAAAGGCGCGCAGGGACAAAACACCAGTTGGACCAACACCTGTGCGACCCCGGTCACCTTTCAATTATTCGGCTACGATGGGTACCTGAAATACGTTGTTCCGGCGGCAAATAAGGTCATTCAGCCCGGGGCTAATATCCTTTCGGATCCGCGACTTTCCAACTTCATTTATTTTGTCTGCCCCTCAGGCTACACGCCCGGAAAATCCGGGACGGTGGGCTTGGCGGTAGACGCACAGACAACCTCGTACCAGTGCTTCCCCAACTGACCGCAAACTGGAGCCTCTTCCCCGGCAACTCCAATACTCAACAGCAACTCAACAAACCCGGAGGTCTCACATGAAGAACACTGCGCTCGCGCTCGCATGCGCCTTGGTGTTTGTCACCGCCGCCTTTGCCACCCCCAGGTATCTCATGGTCACCGGCGCGGGGAGCGACACCGAAACCGACCAGCCGACGGCTCACTCGACCGCCGACTCGAATGCCCAAACCAACCTGCAAAATGCCTGTCCAGGCACTCTGCAATCGCCGAAAAAGATCTACGACATGTGCAGCGGCCCGCTGGACGGTAACTACACGTGCAGCATCAACTACACGGGCATCTGCCAGATCGGCCAGTAACTCGTCAAAGAGCCGCAACTAAGGCTCCTCTCCCGGGACGGCCGAACTCTCGCGCACATCTCCGCGCGCAAATTGGCCCGTTCACCAGTCCGGAGAATCATAAATATGAAATCCCGTCGCCTCTCTATCCAAATTGCCGCGGTTTGTATCGCTGCATTCCCCGTTGCTGCTCTCTCGCAAACCGGCGGTCCGACCCTCCAGGTCACCAGCGACTGGCTCTCGCAAACTCCGCAGGCATACGGAGGATCAACTGAGAGCACGAACAACGTTAAATATTCGAATATTCAGATAGACAACAACTGCACATTCAGCCTTACTGAAACATGCACAGACGACTCCGAAGGCACATATTACGTAAATCAATTCTCAGTTCCTATGGGCGCCATAACGAGTGTCGTTAATAACGCCCCCGGAACAACAGGAGTTCAAATTGTCACTGGGCAAATCGCAGCAGTCCGCGAGCACGGTATTGGAGCATTCGTTATCCCCGGGAAAAAGCCAGCCCCAGGTGCCATGTTAGGACCGCCGGGGCCCGATACGTATAACAACAGTTTGGTTCTTGAGATGCTCAACATGCCGGCGGTGCCTCCTGGGGGACAACTTCCTGACCTGCCAACAACCATGGTCCCCCGCGTCCTCATTGCCCTGCAGCACGCAGTAACTCTCTGCGCCGGCACCTACACACCGCCCGCGCAATCCAATCAACCCTTTTGAAGTTCAACCATCCAGGAGGAAATTCATGAAACACGTCACGATAGCTCTCGGTGCATTACTCTTCGCACTTTGCTCCGCCGCTGCGCACGCAAAGACCGTCCCAACCGCAGAGTCGTGTATGAGTCAGACCACCGGCAACAACTCGGTCGTGATTCACAACAACTGCAACGCCCCGGTCCAGGTCGAGTTGCGTTACTCGGATGGTAACAAGGAGTTAATGGAACTGGCCGGCTATGGCCAGCAGGCCGACGGCAATCCTTCGGCATCGGTCCAATGGTTTGCCTGCTTTTCTCCGTCGACGCCAACATCGGACCCCAATACCTTTGTCTCGCCCGTGTATGGCACAACAGAATATTGGTGCATGCAGCCGTAGATCCTTCATGGGGTCTTCGGCCCTCCGCGTCAGGCCCTCCCCGATCCGCACAAAGCGTCTCCCGCAGAAGACGCTTTGTGCGGATCATGCATATCCGAATTCGCATCAAATCCCGCCGGGTGCCCCATCCTAAACGCGTTTTGTGCGTTTAGGGTGGGATAGCACGAACCTCAACCCGCCTCCCGCAAGCGCACCGCGACAAAAGGTACGTCGGGTTTTTTGAGAATGCAAACTCACCACGACAGGGGGTGCCCCGTGGTCCCGATTCTGGGACCCGGGAACCACGTCCATCACCTATGCGGGGCCGAACAGTACCGGCGTGAACAAGTACTTCGTCTACGACGCGGCAGTAGTTGGCGGGGTCACCATGACCTACGCCGAGGGCCACATGGCGGAGGCCTATACCTGCTCCGGATCGTGCACAACCAAGATCACCGACGAGGGGTTCAGCTACGACCAGCGGGGACTGATGGACGCATACTACCAGGCGTCGCCGAACTCCGGCGGCTACTACGCTCTCAATGCCACCCACTGGGAGGACGAGAGCCTGAAGACAGTAGGCGGCGTGGGACTGCCCACAATTACCTATGGCGGGCTTGACGGTGAAGGTCGCGTTACCACGGTGACCGCGAGCGGGACCAATCCCGTAAGCGGGGTTACCTATAACAACGGCGGCTACAGCAGTGAGCCCATAGGCGCGCTCCTCGCGGTGGCGCTGGGCACGGGAGACACGCAGAACTTCACCTACGACAAGAATACCGGGCATATGACGGAGTATGCTGCTACCGTGGGGACGTCAGAGACTACCATATCGGGCTCGCTGACATGGAACGCAAACGGGACGCTGCAATCGAACAACATTGTGGACGGATACAACGCGGCCGATATCCAGAATTGCTCGTACGCTTACGACGACTTTATCCGCGCCGCAAGCGTAAACTGCGTGAATGGGTCGACCAACGTGTGGAACCAGGCCTTTACCTATGGCTCCGACGCCTTCGGCAACCTGACAAAGACGAGCAGCGGCCCGGGCCTATCGTGGATGCCCGGCTACAACACGGCCAACAATCAATACGCGCTGGCAGGAACGAGCTATGACGGGAATGGAAATTTATTGACTGACACGTTCCACACCTATACATGGTTGGCAGATGGACATGTGGCGAGCGTTGACGGATCGACGGTTACCTACGACGCCATGGGCAACAAGGTTGAGGAGAACATCGGCGGCAGGGTAAACGAATACGTATCGGCCTTTGGCGTTTCCGCGCAAATGTCCGGCCAGACAGAAGACAGTACAAACGTCGATCTGCCGGGCGGCGTGCAGGCTCTCTATGCCGGTGGCACTCTGCAGCGGTTCCGGTTCCCAGACTGGGAGGGGACAATCCGTGCCGAGTCCAGCCCCACCACCCGGCAGTTCACTGAGTCGCTGGCCTTTGCGCCGTTTGGCGAGCGTTACGCCTTGCAGGGTGCGCCCTACAACGTGGACAGCTTCACCGGAAAACCCGATCAGATTACAAGCGACGAATACGATTTTGAGGCCCGCGAACTGCACAACGGGCAGGGCCGCTGGATCAGCCCCGATCCCACGTCAGGAACAGGCAACAAGTACGTGTATGCCGACAATAATCCCCTGAGCAAGGTGGATATATACGGATATTTCTCAATGTTCTTGAACGGTATGGACATGGGCGACAACGGCGAGGACATAGAGGCCGTAACTAACCATCCCGAATCTCATCCCGCGGAAGCGCTCCAGACCGGCAGCGGCACCGCATCGACAGCGAAAGACGCCACCGAGTCATCTCCTGCCCCGGCGCAGCAGCCACCGGCACAGCAGCCCCAGCCGCAGCCACCATCACCAGCCGACCAGGCTAGGAACGCGGCCCAACAGCAGAGCGATTCAGGGAACGCCGCGATAAAGCCAAGCAGCTTTACCTATAACGCACTGGTTCCGCTTTCTCCATTCGTGCAATACACAACCAAAAGTGACGACGTCCATGCTGTGTTCTCGCCGGAAACCACGACTCATCTGAACGCGGCATTCGGCGAACTTAACAAGGATGGGATTGTTCCGCAGATTACCAGCGGCTTCCGCACTTTTGATGAGCAAGCTGGTATGCGACATGGGGGTTCGGGAACAAACCCGGCCGCGATGTTCTCTTGGCATGAAGCGGGAGCCGCAGTTGACCTCCATAATCCAGGCAGTCGTCAATGGGGGATTATAAAGTCTGTGATGATAAAGAACGGATTTGACTATGGAGGACGTTACGGTGATCCACCGCATTTTGATGGGCGGAATTTTATGAACTATCAATGGGGTCACATTCTTGCGGCACAGGGCTTCTGGAGCGCGACTCAATGAGGGGGGGGACAGCGATGAAAATCGAAGTGACGAGGCTCTTTGGACCGAAGCTGATTCTCTGTGTCTTTGCAATTGTGCTTTGTGTGGCTTGTTCTGCGCAGACCTCTGGAAAGACGATTGGGGATGGGGCAGCTCGAGGGGAGCTCTTCTTCGGAACCTCGCAAGACGCGAAACACTGTCCTAGTGCATGGCTTCTTAATATCGACAAAGAACACCGCGTTGGGGGGATATTTGTCGCTACGGAGATGACCCAGTTCTCAAGGTTCGAAGTGGGCGATGATGGAACCGTCTTTTTCCAATGGAAGGGATTTGGAGACAAGAACTATCAATTCAAGGGGACGTTGAAAGCAGACGAACTTGCTGGCGAGATTGAACTTGTAGATAAGCGTTCTGGCAACTCGAAGTATCTCTGCGACATGGCGGCTTCACAGCTACCCTCCCAGAACGTACAGGCGAGTTCAGATCATCAGATGTTATCTGTTCGGTACTCCAACGCGCACTACTTCAATGAATCAGGCGACCTCACCGGAGTAGACCTACGCTTCTTTTCAACAAACAAGGGCACTACGGGGATGATTGTTTTCTACGAGGACTACTGGGATGAGCCCACGTTTACGCCGCTTGCGCTCTCCCAGATAGATGTGGGTAAAGGAGTCATCCAGTTCGCGGCAGAAACGCCGAAAGGTATCATCCACTACCATCTTCGGCTTACGCCTACGGGGGGCCTATTCAACCGCGACGATAAGGCCCAACAAGGGGAGAAGGACATACCACTGAAGAAGGTTCGTAAGCTGCTGCCGGGTGCCCCATCCTAAACGCGTTTTGTGCGTTTAGGGTGGGATAGCACGAACCTCAACCCGCCTCCCGCAAGCGCACCGCGACAAAAGGTACGTCGGGTTTTTCGAGAATGCAAACTCACCACGACAAGGGGTGCCCCGTGGTCCCGATTCTGGGACCCGGGAACCACGAGCGTCGGCATCTACCGGCCACGCCCCGTTCACCGTTTCTTGCTCCCTTGTTCCCTCGCTCCCTTGCTCCCTGTCCTCGTCAACCCCCGCCGCCGTAATCAATCTCGTTAGCCCTTTACAATCAGCCACTTCCGCCTCCTGCCGTTTTGCAGAGTATTTCCATCATCCGGCGCACAATGGTTCCATGCAGATTGCGACCGATCTCCGCAGCGATTCCAGAGATGTCGCCGCCCTGTACCCCCCACCCCCTCCCCCTCCCCCAACACACCGCAGCCCCACACTCGCACGCGCACTCACACTCACACGCGCACTCACGCTCGCAACCAACCCTCTTCACCGCGAAAAAGCGATTTGTGAAACTGTGAAGCTCGCAACCGATTCCAAATCAGCCACTTGCAACATAAAACTCCGCAGCCTCACAGAAAGTGTGAATCTGCGAACCTGTGAACCGTTGCCGCTTTCGTTTTTCCGGAAGAAATCTTGTCATTACCTATCTGAAAGCTGACTCGCCAATTTGCCGCCTTCCGCTCCACTGAGACTTCCACCGTCTTGCGAACGTCCTTCTCTAACAGGCGCAGGGTCTTCAATCCCGCGCCGCGATCCAACAGATTTGGAGAAGCTCGCATGATGAAAAAACTGGCGCTCGCAACACTTGTTCTCGCGCTCGGCTCCGTCTCCGCGATGGCCGCCGACTTTAACGGCAAATGGTCAGCCGACGTTCCCGGACGGAACGGCAACACGCAGACCACCACATTCACGTTTACGGTCGACGCCACTGCCATGACCGTCACAGGCACGGTTACAGGCCGGATGGGCGACATGCCGATCACCAACGGCAAGGTGACCGCGGATACCATCACCTTCGACGTCGTTCGCACCATGAACGGCAATTCGTTCACCATCAGCTACGCCGGCAAGGCCGATGGCGACACCATCAAGTTCACGCGCACCTTTGGCGGCGGCGGAATGGCCGGTGGCGGCGGCGGTAACGGTGGTCCACCTCCTCCAGTGGAATTCACGGCCAAGCGCGGAGCTCCTGCTGCTCCGGCCGCGCCTCCGGCCCAGTAATTCGGGCGGGCACCACGGGAAAAATTTTCGTCGCGGAACGAAAGAGCGCAGTGATAGGGTGGATTCACAACGGCTGGAGGCCGCGTCCGCCCTATGCTCTTTCCCACCAGCTTGCGCCTTCCCCGGCGTTTGGCCGGGATTTGCCTCTTCGCGTTCCTTGGCCTACTGCTCGTCCCGCCCGCGCCGCTCTGTGCGCAGACTCCCCAAGCCGGGACTTTCGACGCCACCACGCTGCGCCGTCCCACTAACCTCGGCATGACCTGGCTGCTCAAGGCAGGTGACGACGCCGCTTACGCTCAGCCCAATTTTGACGATTCCAAGTGGACGGTCGTGGACCCGAACGAGACACTCCTGCGCACCTTTCAGAAGCGGCCTGAAATTGTCTGGTATCGGCTGCACGTGAAGGTTGCGCCCAACGAGACCGGCCTGGCGCTGGGGGAGTTCTATCTTGACAGCGCCTTCGAGATCTATATCAACGGCCAGAAATTCATGACCACGGGCACCGTTTCGCCGTTTAAGCCCTCCACTTTTGATGCCTATCTCATCAAGCGCATTCCCGACGCAGACATCGCCACCGGTTCGCTTGTCATTGCCCTTCGCGTACATATTTCTCCATCGGACTGGGCCGCCGGGTTCCCGGGCCTCTACAGCTACAACCTGACCATGGGGCAGGAAGACGCGCTCAGTGACTCCACATGGCTTACGATCATCGGCCTGAATTCTCTCGGATGGTTTGGCACCATCACCGGGCTCGGGCTGGGGATCGTGGCCCTGTCCCTCTTCGTCGCTCAATCCCACCAGCGGGAATATCTGTGGATATTTCTGCTGTTTCTTACCGGCTCAATCCGCCTGCTGCTTGCGTTCTACCGCTATTTCCATAATGGCCCGACCGAATGGCTGTACTTGACCCTGCTTTTCCAGGTCGCGGGACTCGTTTTCCTGACGCGCACGTATTTTGCCCTGTTGCGCATTCACTTCGGAACCTGGATTCGCATCGTCCTCGGCGTTGTGATCGCGTGCATGTTCATCGGCACAGTTGCAACGGCGACCGGGACGGGATCGGCGTTCTTCAACCTCGTCACCTTCGTCCCCCAAAGCGCGCTGCTTGCAGGCGTCATTCCGGTGTTGCTCATCGTGCATCTGCGCCGCGGCAATCGCGAAGCCGGTATCCTCCTGGTCCCAGCGGTGTTCAGCGCCCTGACGATTTATTTCAATATCGTCTTCTACGTTTGCACGCAGGTTCCGGCAATGGCGCGGACCGTGCAGCGCGTGCAGACGGCTATCTTCTTTCCGACTGTGGGTCCGTTCACTTTGGACCTGAACGATCTGAGCAACTGTCTCTTCGTGCTCTCGCTGGCCATCATCATTGTGCTGCGCTCCACGCGCATGAGCCGCCAGCAGGCGTTCATCGAGAGCGAGATGGCGGCGGCGCGCGAAGTGCAGCAGATCATTCTGCCGGAGCAACTCGAGCGCGTACCCGGATTCTCCATCGAGAGCGCCTACGTTCCCGCGCAGCAGGTGGGTGGCGACTTCTTCCAGATTCTGCCCGCGCCGGAAGGCTCGCTGTTCCTGGTGATCGGCGATGTGGCTGGCAAGGGATTGCCCGCGGCCATGCTGGTCTCCGTGCTCGTGGGCGCCATTCGCGGCGTTGCCGAGTACACTTCGGAGCCCGCGGAGTTGCTGGCCAATCTCAATCAGCGGCTCGTCGGTCGCGTGTCAGGAGGCATCTCCACCGCGGTCGCAGCGCGCATCTTCCCCGATGGTTCCGTCGTCCTCTCGAATGCCGGGCATCTGCCGCCCTATCTCGATGGCCAGGAAGTAGCTGTGTCAGGCGCGCTGCCTCTCGGTGCAAAGGCTGGCACGCATTACGAGACCATTCGCTTCCAGTTGCCGCGCGGCAGCCGCATTACGTTTTATTCCGACGGCATCGTGGAGGCGCAGAATCCCAAGGGCGAACTGTTCGGCTTTGAGCGCAGCCGCCAAATCTCGATGGATCCGGTCGAGTCGATTGTCGAGGCGGCCAGGCAGTTCGGCCAGCAGGACGATATAACCGTCATCGCCATCACGCGCGACGCGGCCGCCGTCCGCGACGCCCAGGCGCAGAAAGCATCGGTCCCAGCGCCCGCGCTGGCGAATTAAGCGGTAGCCGTCTTCGCGACCGCCTGCAACCCACGCGCTTCAATCTCGAACTCGCGCATCTTGTACTTCTGAATCTTGCCCGAGAGCGTTGCCGGAAACTCCGTCACGAAGCGCACGTGCTCGGGAATTTTGTAGTACGCGATCTGCCCCTGGCAGAAGGCCTTGATCTCCTCTTCCGTCGTGTCAATGTCCGGTTTCAGGCCGGGCCGCAAACGAATCCACGCCACCACAATCTCGCCCAGCCGTTCGTTGGGAATCCCGAACGCCTGCACCTCGCCTACCTTGGGATGCGCGTAGAGGAACTCCTCCACCTCGCGCGGATAAATGTTTTCGCCGCCGCGAATGATCACATCGCGCGAGCGTCCGGTGATGTGGATGCAGCCGTCCTCGCGCATCACTCCCAGATCGCCCGTGCGCAGCCATCCGTCGGCCTGGATCACCTGCGCCGTGCCCTCCACATCGCCGTCGTAGCCCTTCATCAGCGCGTATCCGCGCACGCATACTTCGCCCTGCTGGCCGCGGGGCAACGTTCCTTGCGAGTCGAGCGACGCAATTTTGATGTCAGTCTGCGGCATGGCCCGGCCCACCGTGTTCACGCGCACTTCCAGCGAATCACCCGCGTCGCTCATCGTCACCACCGGCGAGGTTTCCGTCTGCCCGTAGGCAATCACCAACTCGCGAATGTGCATCTCTTCGAGCACGCGCTTCATCAGCTCCACCGGGCAAGGTGCGCCGCTCATCATGCCCGTGCGTAGGCTGGTGGTGTCGTAGCTCGCAAAATCGTCGAGCCCGAACTCCGCCACATACATCGCCGGAACCCCATAGACGCTCGTCGCGCGCTCCTCGTGCACCGCTTTCAGCGTGGCCCGCGCATCAAAGGTCCAGTTGGGCAGAATGATGGCCGCGCCCGAGTTCACCGCGCTCATGGTCCCAATCACGCATCCGTAGCAATGAAACAACGGCACCGGGACCACAATCTTGTCCTGCTCGCTGTAATGAAATCCCTGCGCCAGAAACTGCCCGTTATTTACCACGTTGTGATGCGTCAGCATCACGCCTTTCGGCAGACCGGTAGTCCCGCTCGTGTACTGAATATTCGCCACATCGTCCACGCCCACGTGATCCGGCAGTCGGCCCTCGGCGTCCAGCAGTGCAGGCCACTCCGGCGAATCGAAATAGATGGTGTGTTCGAGCGCCAGGTCGAGCCCGTGGCGCGCGCGGCCCAGGATCTCTTCGTAATCGGCGCGTTTGTCCTTGTGCCACAGAAACAGCGCCTTCATCCGCGAGCGCGTGAGCGTGAACTGTAACTCGTGCGATCGGTACGCAGGATTCACATTCACCAGCGCCGCTCCGGCCCGCGCGCAGCCCATATGTAGGATGATCCATTCGGCGCAGTTGGTTGACCACAATCCCACGCGGTCGCCGCGGCGGATGCCCAGCGACCAGAGTCCCCGCGCCACGCGGTCCGCCTCCACGCTCAACCCCGCCCAGGTCAGCCGCCGATCCTGGTGACGCGAAATCACCGCCGGCCGGTCCGGGTTACGATCCGCCGTTCGATACAGCAGGTCGCCTATCGTCGATTCCAGCAGCGGCCTTGCCGGCCCCCGCGCATAGCTCTGGGTCAAAATTTGCTCGTCAATATTGGGCATCCTGTATCTGTCTCTTTTTCAGCGATGAAGGGCAGTGTACGCCGCAAACCTGGCCAATCCTTGTGATCCAAGCCACACCGAAAAGGCCTTTCACTCCTTCACTTTCTTCACTTTATTCACTCCTGCACTTCCTCTCTCCATGCAGCCGCCAAGGCATGCTATGCGACCCGGTTTCCGGTATCATCATTGGTATGAACGTTGAGACCTTGGGCACTGGCCCAACCCGCGCATTCCAAACGTACGATCCCCGCCTGGAGCCCATCGCCGCCAAGGTGATGGCCGGGCAGCGGCTCAGTGCGGACGACGGCATGGTCCTCTACGGCTCAAGTGACGTGCTTGCCGTGGGTTGGCTGGCCAACCTTGTGCGCGAACGGATGCATGGCGATGTGACTTACTTCAACGTCAATCGCCACATCAACCCCACCAACGTGTGCGTCGCGGCCTGCAAGCTCTGCGCCTTCGGCCGCAAAAAAGGCGACCCCGTCGGCTACACCATGGCCCTCGAAGAGGCATGGGAAACCGCCGCCTCCGGCTATTCTGAAGCCGTCACCGAGTTCCATATCGTTGGCGGCCTGCACCCCGATCTCCCTCTCGAGTTTTTCCTCGATCTCATCCGCGGCCTCAAAGAGCGATTCCCCAAAGTACACATCAAGGCCTTCACCATGGTGGAGATCGCGTTTCTGGCTCGCCGCGCCAAGCTCAGCATTCAAGAAACCCTCCTCAAGCTGCGCGCTGCGGGCGTGGACTCCATGCCCGGCGGCGGCGCGGAAATCTTCGCCGCGCGCGTCCGCTCCATCATCTGCGATCACAAAATTGACGGCCAGGAGTGGCTCGACACCGCGCGCATCGCGCACCAGTTGGGCTTCAAATCGAATGCCACGATGTTGTACGGCCACATCGAAAATGACGCCGACCGCGTCGATCATCTGCTCAAGCTCCGCGCCTTGCAAGACGAGACCGGCGGCTTTCAGACCTTCATTCCTCTCGCTTTCCATCCCGAGAACACGGCGCTCGACCACCTGCCAGTGACGACGGGCCTCACCGACCTCCGACAGATCGCTGTCAGCCGCCTCATGCTCGACAACTTCCCGCACATCAAGGCCTACTGGCAGATGATGACGCCCAAGATCGCGCAAATTGCGCTGCGCTTCGGCGCCGACGATCTCGACGGCACCGTGATCGAGGAGAAGATTTATCACGACGCCGGCGCCACCACGCCGCAGGGCATGACCCGCGCGCAACTTTGCCGCCTCATCACCGAGGCCGGCCGCGTCCCCGTCGAGCGCGACACCCTCTATCACGCGGTCACGCGCAGCGAAGACAGCTTTGTGGTGAGTGTCTAGGGCGCTTACGGCAGCTCGCGCACCCAGATGTTGCGGAAGCTCATAGGCTCGCTCTTGTCGCCGTGCGCCTGTAGCTTGATGGCTGCTCCATCAAAGGCCTTGTAGAACGGCTTTCCAATGTAAAGCGTTTGCCCCATCAGCTCAAAGTGGTTCTGCACCAGCACGCCGTTGTAGAACACCGTCACATACGCGGGTGTCTTGAGCGATCCGTCGGCATTGAACACGGGCGCCGTCCACACGACGTCGTAGCTCTGCCACTCGCCCGGCTTGCGGGCCGCGTTCGCCAGAGGAATCGATTGCTTGTAGATGCTCCCCACCATGCCGTTCACATAGGTCGGGTTGTTGTAGCCGTCCAGCACCTGTAACTCGTAGCCGGCGTCGCCCGGTCCCGTGGAAGCGAGAAAGACGCCGCTATTTCCGCGCCCCTGGCCGGTTCCGGTAATGTCGGCGGGAATCCTGAACTCCACGTGCAACTGGTAGTTGTGGAAGTGGCGCCTGGTCTCAATGTTGCCTGTGCTCTTGGCCACTGTCAACAGGCCGTCGGCCACAATCCACTTGGCGGGCGTGTGATCCTGCGCCGAAATCCACTCGTCTTCATTCTTTCCATCGAACAGCATGATTGCGTCAGACGGCGGCGCGCCCAGGGTCTCGCCCGGCGTGACCACGGCTGGGACAGGCTGCCACACTTCAGTCTCTTCAGGTTTGGGCTGCTGCGCCTGCTGTTGCGCGCGCGCCGCAGGCGACGCCAACACTCCAACCGCAGCCAACATGAGAAAAAACGAATTCATCCGCATCATGCAAGAGAGTGTATACCGCCGGAGTCCCAATCATGGGCCGGCCTTCTCATTCGCTCTACTTGACTGCCACTGTCGCTGGCGGCTTCTCATTGACCGTAAACTTTGTCCACGGCCCGGCAATCATGTCGTGCAGAATCGGCTTCTGCCACGCGAACTCCGGATGCGCCGTCAGAAACGGCGCAGCGATGAAATCCTCGCCGCAGGGATGACCAGCGCGCCCGATAAAGCTCATCTTTGCGGCCAGATCCGAGTCCATGACTTTGCCCGTCACCGCGCCCGCCGGATCGAAAGCCGGATCGCCCCACACCTTTTCGCCCACCGACGATGTCTCCATATGGCCGCACAGGCTGCGCTTGCCGGCATCGATCTTGTGCTCATACGTGTCGTAGTGGTCCGAAAGGTACGCCTCGGCCAACGCCGTATCCAGCGCGCCGTAGTGCTCCTTCACGAATTGCTCGGCGCGAATATGGCGCGCGTTCATAGTGCTCTCCGCGTTACCCGGATCGAAGCCCAGCGTATCGTCGCGAATCAGCGCCGGGTCCGCGGCAAAATTCGACGACACAAAGTAACCGTCCTTCTTCTTCGTGAGTGGCGTGTTCTTCAGCCCCAATTCCAGGTACGCAATCTCGCCCGTCTTACGGTCCCCAATCAGCCACGAATTCGCGTAGCCACCGTTGTTGCCCTTGCGCATGATGGCGGCATATTCGTCGATCGACGTGGCATACTGCATTGCCTTGCGCGAGCGGTCGAACTCCGCAATCCCGTTCACGTCGAAACCCTTGATCATGGGCAGCGTGGTCTCGGTAATCATCAGGCCGCTCGCATTCACGCCAAAATCGTCTCCGCTCGTGATCACGCCCGGCATCCCGTCCATCAAAATGTGTTGTCCGCTGGCGGGCACAATGTCAAAGACCACGGCCCAGCGCTCGCCCTCCGCATAGGAGCTCCAGTTGCTGTGCGCGATCACGATCTTTCCGCCTTTGGTCGCGGACCCGGTGGCAATAAATGCGCTGCATTTGCCCGGCGCCATCGGCTCGTTCTCGGCTGTTTTGCCTTCCTTCGCATCCAGCCACGGCACATAGTAGTCAGAAAGCTCGAGGTAGCCATTTAGCGCGACAACATCCCACAAATCAAGACTCGATCCGTGCGCCTTCAGGCCCTCCGCGATGCCGGTCAGCTCCTTTTGGTATTCGGCGTCGAGGTGCGGCCACAGCACGTTCTTTCCCGCGTCGCGAAAGAAGCTCCACTCGTGCTTGGCGTGTCGCGGCGCTTCCACCAGGTACACCAGAACGTTGTCTTCAATCTCCCTCGCCAGCAAGTAACCATGTTGAAAGCCCACCTGCTCCGGCGAGCCTTGCAAATGCACATAGGTCCATCCGCCCTCGTTGAATTTGTACGAATTTTGCAGCCGCACATCGGGCGCTGCCGCTGCGGATGCGGCAAACATGGTCAAGAACGAGGTGGCAACTAGCAGAGCAGGGAGGCGCATAGGTTGAACTCCTCTGGAGCGTGATTTTTCAAGGACGAAGGGGCTGTCGAAATCCCGAATGTTTCAATCTGAATAGAAATGAGTGTACACGCGGTCGCCCGGCTTACTGCCGCACGACCACGCCGTTCTTCATCACGAATCGTACGTGCTCCACCACGCTGATGTCGTCGAGCGGGTTGCCGGGCACGGCGACAATGTCGGCGTAGTATCCAGCCTTGAGCTCGCCAATCTGCCCGTCCCAGCGCAGCAATTTCGCGCCGTTGATCATGTCGGCCTGCAGCACCGCCAGCGGCTTCATCCCGTAGCGCACCATCAATGTGAGTTCGCGCGCCTGCGTGCCGTGCGGGAACGGGCCCACGTCGGAACCCACTGCAAACGGCACTCCCGCCGCGATCTGCTTTTTGAACTCCGCAATTTTGTAGTCCAGTATCGCCGACTCAGTCGCTGCCTGGTCCTGCGATTCGCGATGCGTCGCAAAAAACTCAAAGATGGTGAAAGTCGGAACGGCGAAGATGCCTTTTTCCTTCATCAGGCGCATGGTCTCGTCGCTGAGTTGCGTGGCGTGGTCAATCGAGGCCACGCCGGCCTGCGCTGCATAGAGCGTGCCCGGCTCGCCCATCGCATGCACGCCCACGAACGTGCCCAGCCGGTTCGCTTCCTCTACCGCCGCGGCTAGTTGTGCCTCGGTGTATTGGTAGGGCGTGTGCAGCACGCCGTTCATCATGCGGTCCGGTCCGGTTTCGTAAATCTTCGCGAAGTCCGAACCCTCCTTGTGCTGTTCGCGCATCACGGCCACAATCTCATCGGCCGTGTTCGCGTAGTCGGCGTTTGAAAGCACGTGCTGCGCGGGATTGAAATGATTGGCGTCCTCGTGCCCGCCCACAATGTCAATCGCATTCCCACTGACGCGCAGCCTTGGGCCCGGAATGATCCCCGCGTTGATAGCGTCGCGAATCGCCGTGTCGGCCGAGCCCGCGCCTTCGGTGCCCATGTCGCGCTCGGCGGTAAATCCGCCCATCAGGTCGGCCTTTGCCGCTTGCTCCGCCAGAATCGTGCGCCACGGCACGGACTCCTCGACCGTCTGCAGATCCTCCGCGCCGGGATGCAGAAACAGGTGCACATGTGCGTCGATCAGGCCAGGCAGCAGTGTGGTATCGCCAAGATCGATCACCGTCGCGCCCTGCGGATGCTCCACCGCCGTTCCCACGGCCTTGATGCGCTCGCCTTCAACCAGAATCTCGCCGGGCTGGAGCAAATTGCCGGTATCGACTTCAAGCAGCCGCGCCGCATGCAGCACGATGGGCGCAGTGGCTGGCTGTTGCGCGTCGGCAGAAACCAAGAAACCAGTGGCAAGCCACGCGCACGCACAACTCAACCACAACCTGGTCCAACTGGATCGGAACATGTCTCGCGGGTTCAGCATGACTAAAACTATGCGGCATCGGCGCAGGCTTGTCGATGCAATTCTTGCCAGTCCGCGTGGCGTCAATACGCCCCAATCCCCGTCAGGCTCTGCCCCAGAATCAGCGTGTGAATATCGTGCGTGCCCTCGTAGGTCTTCACCGATTCGAGATTCATGCTGTGGCGCATCACAGGATAATCCTCCGTCACGCCGTTCGCGCCCAGGATGTCGCGCGCCAAGCGTGCGCATTCCAGCGCCATCCACACGTTGTTTCGCTTGGCCATGGAAATGTGCTGATGGCCCGCCGTGCCCGCATCCTTCAGCCGCCCCACCTGCAACGAAAGCAACTGCGCTTTCGCAATTTCGCTGGCCATCCACACCAGCTTTTCCTGCACCAATTGGTGGCTGGCAATCGGCTGGTTATGGAATTGTTTTCTGGTCTTGGCGTAATTCAGCGCCGTCGAGTAGCAATCCATGGCCGCGCCGATCGCGCCCCAGCTAATGCCATAGCGCGCCTGGTTCAGGCACTTGAGCGCGCTTTTCAAGCTGGTCGCGCCGGGCAGCAGATTCGCCGCGGGCACATGCACGTCCTGAAGCGTCAGTCCGCTTGTCACCGAGGCGCGCAGCGACCATTTTCCGTGAATATCGTGCGCCGAAAAGCCCGGCCGATCGGTCTCGACAAGAAATCCGCGAATATTCTCAGCGCCGTCGCCCGCCTTGCCGCCTTCATCCTCGAGCCTGGCCCAGATCACGGCCACATCGGCGATCGATCCCGACGTGATCCACATTTTTTCGCCGTTCAAAATGTACTCATCGCCGGATTTCCGGGCGCGCGTGGTCATGCCCGCGGGATTCGATCCGAACCCCGGCTCGGTCAGCCCAAAGCAGCCTAGCTTTTGGCCGTTGGCCAGCGCCGGAAGCCAGGTATTCTTCTGCTCTTCGGAACCAAACGCGAAGACGGGATACATCACCAGCGCCGATTGCACGCTCACAAAGCTGCGCAGGCCGGAGTCGCCCCGCTCCAACTCCTGCATCACCAGGCCGTACTCCACATTCGACATGCCCGCGCAGCCGTAGCCCTCAAGACTGGCGCCGTAAAAGCCCAACGCGCCCATCGGCGCCACCAACTCGCGCGGAAAGCGCCCTTCGCGAAAGCACTCCTCGATAATAGGAATTACGTTTGCGTCCACAAACTCGCGGGTGGTGCGGCGGACGAGCAATTCCTCTTCCGTCAGGCTCGCGTCGAGATGCAGAAAATCGAAACCTTGAAATTTGAAGGCCATGGCTCTACCTGCCGTCCCAGCGCTTCACCGGGACAGATGAGGGTAACAGTCCGTGGCCTTCTTTTCAATGCGGTCCGGGATCGAACCTCAGCTTCGCGGCATCGGCTTCTCGTGAATCACCATCCAGTTGATGCCGAACTTGTCGCGGAACTGGCCGAAACGGTGCGCAAAGAAGGTTTCCTCCATCTTCATAAAAATCTGGCCACCCTCGGTGAGAACGTTGTAAATCCGCTCCGCTTCTTCATTGCTGTCGACGCTCAGCGTAATGTAGGCGCTGCGCATGGGCTCCACGCGTTCCGGAGGCCCATCGCTCGCCATCAGCAACGTGTCGCCGAGCTGGAATCGCGCGTGAATGACGTGTTCCGGCTTCAAGCCTGGAGGCAGATTCTGCGGACCGCCGGGGCCGGCCATCTCGCCGAACGTGCCCTTCATCAGAGTTTTCGCGCCGAGGTGCTTGCCGTAAAAATCGAGAGCCTCAGAGCACGTGCCAGGGAAGTTCAAATAAGTGTTCACCTTCATGGTTTCGATTTTCCTTTCGGGGATTTTTTCTTGCTCTTGGATGAATCAAAAGGTGGTATCAGCGGCGTAGGATCGCGCTGCTCCCAGCGGCGGTAGGCCTCGGCAATCACGGCCGCGCGATTTTTCTCCATAGCCTCGATCGCTGCGCAGGGCGCATCCGTCTTCTCATGATGCGCGCCCCAAATTAAGATTTCGAGAAGAACCGGGGCCAGCGCGATGCCTCTTTCCGTCAGGCGGTAAAACGTGCTGCGCCCGTCATTGGCCGCCGCCTCGCGGTTCAGAATGCCACTTTCCTCCAGTTTTTGCAGCCGGTCGCTCAGGATGTTCGTGGCAATGCCTTCCCCTGCATGCTGGAACTCGCGAAATGTCCGGTATCCGCGCACCATCATGTCGCGCACAATCAGCAGCGACCAGCGGTCGCCAAGCAGGTCGAGCGACACGCTCACCGGGCAGCCGGAGCGGGGTTTCGTTTTGGAGGACCGTGCCACGAAAGCATCCTACGCAAATCACTTGCATATTGCAACCTACAAATGGTAGGAATAATTTGTCCGCAGCTTTCCCACACTCGCGGCTCAACTTCAACTCATCCGGAGGTCAATATGAGCGCTCTTGCCGAACCCTCGCGCATCACGCCCTTTCTCTGGTTCGACAGCAACGCTGAAGAAGCTGTCACGTTTTATCTCAGCGTTTTTCCCAACTCGCGCCGCATCGGCGAGCTGCGCAATACCGGCGACGCTCCCGGTCCCAAAGGCGGCGTCCTCACTGTCTCTTTTGAATTAGATGGACTGCGATTCACCGCGCTCAACGGCGGCCCGCATCACCAGTTCACCGACGCGGTCTCGTTCGTAGTGCGCTGCGATACGCAGGAGCAGATTGACTATTACTGGTCGCGGCTCACTGAGGGCGGCACGGAAGTCGCGTGCGGCTGGCTCAGGGACAAATTCGGCGTGACATGGCAGATCACGCCCGCGAACATTGGTGAGCTTCTGAAGACTTCAGAGGCGATGCAAGCCATGATGAAGATGAAGAAGCTCGACATCGCGGAACTCGAACGCGCCGGGCAAAGCTGAAGACGCCGATTCGCTAAACGCTTGAAATCGAAACGAAGTCACAGAGCGATTGCTGGCTCCAGTAAGGAGTTCTTCTGCATGGAGAGTCTGTTTGAGAGCGGATGTGTCGATGAAGTGCAGCAGCGTTTATCGCGGCTCGAGGCCGATCAGCCGCGACAATGGGGCACAATGAGTCCCGCGCAAATGCTGGCGCACTGCTCTCTTGGATTGGAGATGGCGGCAGGAGAAATTCGCCCTCCGCGCGCGCTGATCGGACGCATCCTGGGCCCGGTCATCAAGCCGATGGCACTTCGCGATGGCGAACTAATGCGACGGAATTCCCCCACGTCGAAAGAGCTCGTCATCAATGACGTCAGGAATTTCGAAACCGAACGCGAGCGCCTGAGCGCCCTAATCAGTCGTTTTGCCGCCGCGGGACCAGCCGGCTGCACGGCGCATCCCCATGCATTCTTTGGGTCCCTTACCCCCGACGAATGGGCGGTCCTGATGTACAAGCATCTCGACCATCATCTGCGGCAGTTCGGCGCGTAACGACGCGCCGGTTTCCCGAAGCTACCCCAGCATGGTCCAATGGCTGGGTCACGGGAGACCGCACCATGAGCAGCCGTCGCGAATTCGTTAAAGGATCGGCACTGGCCGCAACCGCATGTCTATTGCCTGTGAGCGCAGGCAGCAACGCGCACGCGGAAGGCGAGGCAATTGCAGCACCGGCCCCAAGCTCGGCAAGCAGCTGGTACGACCGCCCCATGCGCTGGGCGCAGCTTGCGTTTGTTGAGGA
Source organism: uncultured Acidobacteriota bacterium (assembly GCA_963786565.1). Lineage (GTDB taxonomy): Bacteria > Acidobacteriota > Terriglobia > Terriglobales > Acidobacteriaceae > Telmatobacter. The sequence goes on from CAWAZR010000006.1 coordinate 368,953, forward strand.
CGATCCCGGCAACTACGATCCCAAATTCTGGATCGATTATTTCCGAGACACTCATTCCGACGCGGCTTGCCTGAGCGCGGGCGGGGTGGTTGCTTTCTATCCCACGGAGCTCCCGTTGCAGCAGCGCAGCGCATGGCTGGGCGATCGCGATGCCTTCGGCGACTTGCTGGCCGCATGCCGCAAGATGGGCATGAACGTCATCGCCCGCACTGACGCGCACGCGTGCTGGCAAAAGGTCTATGACGCGCATCCTGACTGGATCCGCGTGGATGCAATCGGCAAACCTGTGCGCCATCCGTCCGATCCCCGCTATTGGGAGACCTGCGCTCTCGGCCCTTACAACTTCGACTTCATGACCTCCGTCCATGAAGAAATCATGCGCCTTTACAAACCCGACGGCATCTTCACCAACCGCTGGGCCGGCAGCGGCATGTGCTACTGCGAACATTGCCGGCAAAACTTCCGCGAGGCCACCGGACTTGATCTGCCGCGCACCTTGAACCCTCAAAATCCAGCGCGCAAGCAATACATTCTCTGGCGGCAGCAGCGTCTCTTCGATCTTTGGCGTTTGTGGAACGAGAAGATCCGCGCCATCAACCCCGGCGCGAGCTACATCGCCAATGCCGGCGGCGGAGCGTTGAGCGATCTTGATATGAAGACCATCGCCGAGCTTTCGCCCACCATGGTTGCCGATCGCCAGAGCCGCCGCGGCATCATGGCTCCTTGGGCCAACGGCAAGAACGGCAAGGAATACCGCGCCACCATGGGCAGCAAAGCCATCGCCGGCATGTTCAACGTCGGCATCGACGACGAGCACCGCTGGAAAGACTCCGTGCAGAACGGCGACGAGATTCGTCTTTGGGTTGCCGACGGCATCGCGCAGGGACTGCGCCCGTGGTTCATCAAATTCAACGCCAAGCCCGTAGATCGCCGCTGGCTGCCCGTCGTCAAAGACATTTTTGCCTGGCACTACGCCAACGAGAAATACCTCCGGAACCTCCGCCCGCTGGCGCATGTGGGTCTCGTCTACTCGCAGCAAAGCGCCTTGTTCTACGGCGGAGAGCAGGCCCGCGAAAAAATCGAGGAGCCGGGATTAGGTTTCTATCAAGCGCTCGTTGAGGCGCGCATTCCCTTTGAAATGGTGCACGACCGTTGCCTCGATGATGAGCATTTAGCGCCCTTCCGCACGCTCATCCTGCCCAATATTGCTGCATTGTCCGATGCACAATGCGCGAGCCTGCGCACCTTCGTGGAGCGCGGCGGCGGGTTGGTGGCAACCTACCAAACCTCGCTCTTTGACGAGTGGGGCGTGCCGCGCAACGATTTCGGTCTGGCCACACTCTTCGGTGCCTCATATGCGGGCAAGACTCAGGAAAACATGCTCAATTCCTACCTGACCCTGGAAAAAGATCCCGCGGCCGACGCCGGGCATCCGTTGCTGCGCGGCTTTGAAGACGCCGGGCGCATCATCAATGCCGTGAACCAGGTGGACGTGACTCCCGCCGATGCCAATCAATTCACGCCGCTGCGCATCGTGCCTTCTTATCCTGACCTGCCCATGGAGTCGGTCTTTACACGTCCCGGCGGCACGCGTTCTCCCGGAGTCTACTTGCAACGCGTGGGCAAAGGCCGCGTCGTTTACTTCCCCGGCGATCTGGACCGCACGTTCTGGCAGGTGCTCGCCGTGGATCATGGAATGCTTTTGCGCAATGCAGTGGAGTGGGCGACCAACCAGGCTCCGTCCGTCAAAGTCGAAGGTCCGGGCATTCTCGACGTGGCCGTGTGGGAGCAGAACGCTTCCATGACGCTGCATCTCGTCAATCTCACCAATCCGATGATGTGGAAAGGGCCGGTACGCGAGATCGTTCCCATTCCCGGACAGAAAATTTCGTTGCGCATTCCTTCCGCTCGCCGTGTTCGTCGCGTTCACCTTCTTGTCGCCGCGCGCGACGTTCCTTATCGGACGGACGGCGACACCATTCACCTCGAAACGCCATCGATCGGCTTGCATGAAGTCGTCGCCGTAGATTTATCTGCCTAGCCTGCAATCCGCTGCAATTCCGGCCGGTTTTTGAAGCGCGAATCTGTCAAGACAACCGTCTAGTCGGTAGTTTCTCAGTTTCGATTTAGGTTGCCGCTGAAAAGAAAAGCGACGTATCCGAGGTAGCAGGTGAGCGCCAACAAATACGCGCCTATTGCCGCTAGCACGATTCGCTTCCGGGTCTTCTTGTTTGGGAAAAATCGGCCTATACAAAACGCCACTAGAATCAGCCCTGCAAGGATCGCGACCGAAATGGGGAGAAGAACAGTGACGAGCTGGTAAATGCCACCCATTCTGCCATGCTCGCAGGGCCGTGGCGATAGCGCAAGGTTGAATCAAGCAGCCAAGGCCGCGACTTCCCGATAGTTCCAAACGTGGTCAGAGACATCCAGCCGGGCACCCCGCGCGCCGGATTCTCCTCTGCTATTCTTAATGGTTTACCAGTGCAGGAACCGGGCCGCAAGGGGCCGGTCTTTCCGGACGGGGTGGAGGAAGTTATGCCGGAGCATCGAGCGCGAAAGCATCATCAGGACCGTGTGGCAGAGACGTTGCGTGAAGAAATCGGAGTCCTAATCGAGGGCGAGCTCTCCGATCCCCGCATCGATTTCTGCTACGTCAGCGAGGTCGCACTCAATCCCGGCGGCAAGTCGGCGCGCGTGTATGTGGCAATCGACAGCGCCGTGAAGAACATCGCCAAGGCCGAGGCCGACACCGTCGCAGGACTCGAAGCCGCCAAAGGCTACATTCGCCATGAACTTAAGGCGCGCATGGGCAAGCGCCACGTGCCCGAATTGATCTTTCTTGCCGACCGCTCGGGCCGCTTCCAGGCGCGCATTGACGAACTCATGAGCCGGTCGCGCAAAACAAAACCGGCCCGCGAGGCCGCCGCAGCCGCGTCCGCGGCATCTCAACAAAGCGATGCTCGACCCGGCCCCGTGGACGGGAAATCATCGCCGGAGCAGAAGGCATCATTGCATTAGCACCATGAATGCTCTTCGGCAAAAATTCGAACTCCATGCGCCGATCGATGCGCCTCCAGCAGGTTCTGCGCCAGTTCTCAGTGTTCCCACTCCCGATCCTCTCGCCGCCATCCTCGATGTATTGCGTCGCGGACAGCGCTTCCTGGTCTGTTCGCATGAGCGCCCCGATGGCGACGCCGTGGGTTCCATGCTGGCGCTGGGAATAGTGATCGAGCAGATGGGCAAACACGCCGACTTGGTTTCGGCGGATCGGGTTCCACCCCAATACCGGCAATTGCCGGGCGCCGACGCCATCCGCACCATGCGTCGCATCCGCGGCCCCTACGACGCGGCGATATTGCTGGAGTGCGACAGCCTCGAACGCACCCGGCTCCGCGGGCTCGAAGCCTTCTTCCTGGTCAATATCGATCACCACATCACTGGCCAGGACTTTGCGCAAATCAATTGGATTGATCGCAGTGCGGCGAGTGTGGGCGAGATGGTGTATCGCTTGGCGCAGGCTGAAGGCTTTTCCGTCACAGCGCCGATGGCGCAATGCCTTTACACCACCATCCTCACGGACACAGGAGGTTTCTGTTACGGTAACGTGCGTGAGTCCACCTTCGCCCTGGCGCGCGAGCTGGTCCATGCCGGCGCCGACCCCATCGTCATCGCCGAGGAGGTTTATTACTCTGCGCCCGCCTCTAAGCTGCTGCTGCTGGGTGCGGCGCTGCGCAGACTCAAACGCGAAGGCCGGCTTGCATGGCTTTGGGTCACGAACCAGGATATGCAGCGCACCCGCGCCACCGAGGCGGATACCGAAGGCATCGTCAACGTTGGTTTGAGCATGGCCGGGGTCGACGCCGTCGCCTTCCTGCGCGAAGTCCCCGACGGCCATATCCGTGTGAGCCTGCGCAGCAAGGGCACATTGAATGTTGCGGAAATTGCCGTCCGCCTGGGTGGTGGTGGCCACCAAAACGCCTCCGGTTGCACGCTCGATGGATCGTTGCCGCGCGCCCTCAAGCAGATTCTGGCTGAGCTGCGGAGCGCCCTGAGAAACCGAGGCCGGGCCCTGAGGCCAACTTGAGAACCTGGGCAAATCTGTTAGCCTTGTCCCTGTCGAAATACTGCGTCGCGTCCGCTCCGGTTGCGGCGCTTTGCTTTGCGGGCCCGGGTCTAGGGCTTGCCATCTGATTCTCAAACGTCAGCGACGGGAGCCGATTTTTTCGAGGTCTAGGAGCGAGGAGCGAACTGTAGTCAACCTACTGGAGTGACGAGCGACAACGAAATCGGAAAAATCGGCCCCGTCCCTTCGGGTTGCGGTGTAAATCGGGCCATACTTCGTTGTCGTTCTAGCCTTGGAATCACCAAAGCCTTCGTCCTCCGCCTCGTCTGGCCCGATTTACTCTCGCAACGCTGACGCTTGAGAATCAGATGGCAGGCCCTACCCCCCATCCGTCCTGCGTCAATAGGTAAACCACGTCTGAAAGAAGCGTGCTGTTGGGCGCTTCTCAAGGAATGGTCATCGAAAATTGGTAGAGGTGGGAAATCCCGTGGAACCAACGGTTCCTGATCGACCCGCAGGACGGCGCTGGAGCATGCCGCGCTGGCCCATCCTCATTGAAGCGGCGATCTTTCTCGCCTTCACCATCTTTTTCCTTTTTTACGGACTGACTCCCATTCTGGGCGGCGACGGAATGGGTCTGGTAGGCGCAGACGAGCCGCGCTACGCCCAGATTGCGCATGAGATGCTGGTGCGCTTCGATTCGGCGCCTACCCTTAAAGGCCGCCTGGATGCCTGCGTCACGCCGTATCTCTACGGCCGTCCCTGGCTGGAGAAGCCTGCGCTCTATTATTGGCGCGCCATGTTCCTCTTTCAGGACTTCGGGGTGCACGACTGGAGCGCACGCCTTCCCTCCACCACCTTTGCCTTCATCATGGTGGCGCTCATCTACCTGCACATGCGACGATTCCGGCCTGGCGGACATCTGGATGCGGCGCTGATTACGGTGGCCTGCGCCGGCATCATGGGTTTTGCGCGCGGCGCTTCTACCGATATGCAGATGGCCGCACCGCTGGCCATCGGTCTGCTGGGCTGGTACGCCTGGTATGAAACCGGCTCCAAATTCTGGCTCTACGACATTTACTTTTTCACCGGCCTCGCCACCCTGGCCAAGGGCCCTGTCGCGCCGCTTCTCGCGGCGCTTATCATTTTCGCGTTTGCCTTTCTGCGCAAGGAGTGGGGCATCCTCCTCCGCTCCTTGTGGTGGCCGGGCATCGTTCTCTATTTCGCCATGGTGCTGCCCTGGTTTATTGCCGTGCAGCATCAGAATCCAATCTTCTTCCGCGAGTTCTTCCTCGAGCACAATCTGGAACGCTTCGCCACCGACCGTTATCAGCACAGCCAGCCGTTCTGGTACTACCTCGTGGTCATGCTTCTCGCGCTCATGCCCTGGACCGTGATCGCGGCACGTGCGCTCATCGATGGCATCCTCACCTCGGTGGCTGAGTGGAGGTTGCGCCGCTCCCGCGTCGGCAAATGCCCGCCCACCCGCCCCGGCGACGCTTTCCCCGAATTTCTGGTGCTGTGGGCGTTTATCCCTGTCCTCTTCTTCTCCTTCTCCCAATCCAAACTCCCCGGCTACATTCTTCCCGCCATCCCGCCCATCACCATCCTCACGGGCGACTACCTGTTCCGCCGCCGCCAATCCGGTCTGAACCGTTGGCTCCTTCTCGGCCACGCCGCGGTCTGCGGCACCACCACCATTGCTGTCCTGCTCATGCCGTGGTTCGTGGCGCACAACCTGGCCATGCCTCCCGTGCACGCGTTAGTCGCCGCTACGCTGGCGGCCATCGGAGCAGGCCTGCTGATTCTGGTCGTGACCAAAGGCTTTGGCGTGGCCTGGCTGCGGCCCGCCACCTGCTGGATTCTCGTGGTCCTGGTGCTGTTCATCTACGGCGTGGGACCGGTTTTCGGGATCCCGGAGATTCCCGCCACCAAGCGCGTCATTCATATGCTCGACCGCTACTACTCCGCGCGGCCGCTCGCCCAGCGATTGGCTGAAGTTGCGCCTCCCGGAGAGACCGTGGCCGTGTTCCACGTGCGCCGCGATGTTGAATTCGGCCTCGGGTTTTACCGCGATCACGAAATGGTGAATTACGACGAAAACGGCGTGCCCGACGAGCAGCATCTGCTGGTCGCTCGAGTTCAGGGCCGTCATGGCGTCGACCTCGATACCCAGATGGCCCTTGAAGAGCTTCTGGAGGGCCGTCAGTATCAGCAACTCTTCAGTTGGCCGGAACAGGGGCTCGAAGTTTATCTCGTTGGAGCTCGCTGAAAAGGCCTCGTCACTTGCAGCCTTACCCGAACTCGTGGCAAAGTGGCCGCAAGGGCATTTCGCATCAGGCGCGCGAACGGCAGCCCTCGAGCACCACATCGGAGAAAGATGCAGTCATCGGACACGACCCTGGAAATTCTCGACCTTCGGCACTTCGCAGCGCCCGTGCTGCGCCCCCTGCTCGATGCGGAGAGCGAGATCTGGGCCCAGCGCCTGCACTGGGACTATCGCGCCTCAGCCCGGCTGCTGATGCAGTATCTCGACAACCGTATGCTGCCCGGCTACGCCGCCATTGAATCCGGCAAGGTGACCGGCTACGTATTCTGCGTCTATGAAGAAACCAAGGCCGTGATCGGCGACGTATTCGCCCTGCCCGCATCCGCTGACGGTGCAAACGGTGTGTCCAGCCCCGCCCGCGCCCGCGAAGATACGCTGTTGCGGCACCTTTTCGAGTTGCTTCTAAACTCGCCGCACGTTGACCGCATCGAGTCGCAGTTGCTTCTCCATCCCTCCGGCCAGTTTGCTCGGGCCTTTCGCGCGGCCGGGTTTGAAGTCTTCCGCCGTCTTTTTCTGGTGCAGTCCCTCGCCGGGCATTGGAGCCAGCCGCATACCGATCTACCCGGAAACCTGGAGCTGCGTCCCTGGCGCGAAGCCGATCTGGCCCCGGCCGCGCGGCTCATCTGCGAAGCCTATCGCGACCATCCCGACAGCCTCATCAACGATCAGTACCGCACCGTGCACGGCTCCATGCGTTTCCTCAACAACATCGTGCGCTATGCCGGTTGCGGCACCTTTGCATCGCAGGCATCGTATGTGGTGGTAGACCGCGGCAGCCGCGAGTTGGCCGCGCTGGTACTGGGCTCGCGCGTCAGCGAGCAGAGCGGGCACCTCACCCAGGTCTGCGTGCATCCAGCGTTTCGGCGTCGCGGACTGGCCCGTTTAATGCTCGCGCAGGCGGCCTTCAACTTTATGCGCCTGGGCGCTACCGAAATCTCCCTCACCGTCACCGAGGCCAACGCCGAGGCTATCCAACTTTACAAAGACGAAGGCTACCAGCCCGCCCACAGCTTCGATGCCGCCGTCTGGCAGCGGCCACACGCGGCCTGAATTCTAGCTCCAGCAGCAACTACGCCAACTGCTCGCCCGGCAACGAAGCCTTGGCTACTGCCGCCATCAGGAAGATCCACGCGAACCCCGCAAGAACGTCGATCCCGTAGTGCACCTGCAATGCCACGGTCGAGAGGGTGATGCCGCAAGCTGCGATTATGGCAGCCGCCATCAGCCATCCCGGCGCTTTGCCCCGGCTCAGCCACACGATGAGCCACGAGTTGGCCGCGTGCAGGCTGGGAAAGCAGTCGTAAGCGTAGCGGAAGTTCGACTCCAGGAACGAATAGGTGCTCGTCGACTCGAGAAAATTTGAGGCCGTCCTGGCGGCCAGCGTCAATGGCCCGGAGACGGGAATCAGCAAGTAGCAACAATAGCCGGTATAGAGCGAAAGAATCAGTGTGCGTCGCACCAGGCGAAACTGCTTCCTGTCGCCTGTCCAAAGAAACCACCCCACGGCCAGCAAAGGCGTGAACGGATACAGGGCATAGAAGCCGGACATGACCTGCGCAAACAATCCGCCATCGAGCCCCCACTTCACGAACCAGAGATAGGGGGTCTCGCCGAAGATCGCCACGTCAGCAGCCATCATCTCGCGGTCGAATGAAGGAATGCCCAGCCACGCCGTGATTGCGTGCGCGCCCAGCAGCCGCAGGCTCACATAACCCAGCACCGCAACGACAATCGGCCCGAAGTCAAAGACAAAATGCAGAGCGCCGCGAGCCCGCGAGCTGAAGCGTGAAGCCGCCAGAAGCACCGTGACCAGAATCGCAGCTGACCAAAGCACAATGCGCGCCAGCAACAGGCCGCCATGCGTAGCGAACTGGGGAGGATGAGCGACGGTGAGGACTGCCACCAGAAGCAGAAAGAGCCCCGTCAACAATTCGTCGAGATAGGAGCGGACGAAATCCAACATGATGCCTGCGTGAGGATGAGGCATCAGTGTACGTGGCTGTCGTGCGCAAGGGCAAGATGAGCCCGCGTTAGCGGGCGACAGATTCTAGCCCCAGGCGCAAGCCTGGGGAGAAAGCACCGTTTCTCGACGCAAGCCCGCTTCAGCGGGCGTAAGACAGCCTCACTCTCGCAAAGCGCGACGGCTCAGAATGCAGTCCCGCCGTTGAAATCCGCGGTGATGGCCGTGCGCACGCCCGCCATGCAATTCGTGTCGGAAAAAATCAGCCCCAGCTCCCGGTTGTCGGCCAGCGACGGTGTGGTGAAATTCTCCGAGCCCACAAACAGCTTCGCATTTGCCGTACCGTAATCCGCCAGCAGCGTCTTGGCATGGATGTAGCGGCCCGTATTCGACGAGTACGTGGCAATCTTTGCCCCTGCGGTTTTCATCGTCGTCAGCGTGGCGTTGTACTGGTTGCTCATGTTTTCCTGCACCAGCGTTACGGCAACGCCGCGCTTCAGCGCGGCCACAACCGCAGCCACAAGCGTCTCGTCGCCAAACTCCTCCTGCGAGATGAGCAGCGATTTCGTAGCCCCGTTGATCAGCCCCAGCAACGCGCTGCTCGCATTGGTTGGACTCCACACCAGGTTCTCGCCCGTGGGCGGCGTAATCTTGGCATTCGTAAAATCCGCGTTGAAGGTCGTCTCAATGGCGGCCACGTCGGCGGCATTGTTGGTGATTACTGCAAAGTCGCGCGTGGTCTTATAGTCGGTCGGCGTCAGGTTCAGCGTCATGATGGCCGATGTCGCCGCATCTACAGTGATGGTCTTCTGGTGCGTCACCGCGTAAGCCGGATTCGCCCAGTGCACGCCACACTTGTTTTCCTCGAGATAGTTGTAAGCCGGTGTGTTCACTTTCTTTTCGTCGCCGCTCTGGTCCAGAATCACGCGCACCGCGACGCCCGCCTTCACGGCCTTGGCAAAGGCGTCCATCACCGTCACGTCGGTCAACTCGTACATCGTCATGTCGATCGACTTCTTCGCTGACGCAATCAGGTTATAAATCGCCGTCAAACCCTGGTCGGGTTCGGTAACCAATGTGTAAGTTGTGGCCGATGTGTGCGCCGTGTGTGTTGTCCGCGCAGGACGAGAGGGATCGGGGGACGTGTTGGTCGGCATGGTTGTCTCCGTGGGGTCGGCGCAGCCGCCGTAATTGTCGATGATTGTATCCCCGGTCAGCGCGTGTGGTGCGCGAATTCTATGAAACTGCCGTCAATTCAAGGTCGAGGGGTTTGAAATGCAGTTGCCAATCGGAGAAGAAAGAAAAAGGCCCGCCTCGCGAACGAGAAACGGGCCTATTCCGGTTTTAGTTGCTTCTACGCTTTAGCTGAAGTCAGCGCCCCCAGGTCGGCGGCCAGCCGCTCCGTGCTGAAGGCCTCGATCACGTCGCCTTCCTTCAGATCGTTGCAGTTGGCAATGCCGATGCCGCACTCCATGCCGCTGGTCACCTCGCGCGCATCGTCCTTGAAGCGCTTGAGCGAGGCGATCTTGCCCTTGAAGACCTGCGTGCCATCGCGCATTACGCGCACTTCGGCATCGCGGCGGATGACGCCGTCCTGTACCCGGCAGCCCGCGATGGTGCCCACCTTCGGAATCTTGAAGATGTTCAACACCTCGGCGCGACCCGCGTAGTTCTCCTTGAAGGTCGGTTCCAGCAGGCCCATCATGGCCAGGCGAATCTCGTCCTGCAGCTCGTAGATGATCGAGTGCAGCCGGATTTCCACGTTCTCCTGGTTGGCTAGCTCGGCGGCCTTGCGTTCCGGACGCACGTTGAAGCCGATGATGATGGTGTTTGAAGCCGTCGCCAGCAGCACGTCGCTCTCGGTAATGGATCCCACGCCCGAGTGCAGCACCTTCACGCGCACCTTCTCCGTCGACATGCGGATGAGCGAGTCGGCAAGCACTTCCACCGATCCCGTCACGTCGCCCTTGATAATCAACGGCAGGTCCTTCACGCCCGACTGCTTGATCTGCTCCGACAGTCCTTCCAGCGACATGCGCGAGCTCTTGGCCAGCTGCGCCTCGCGCTCCTTCATCTTGCGGTATTGCGCAATGCCCTTGGCCTTATCGCGGTCGGCGACCGCAAGGAACGTGTCGCCGGCATCGGGAATCGCTTCCAGGCCCAGCACCTCGACAGGCGTCGAGGGGCCAGCTTCCGTCAAAGCGCGTCCGCGGTCGTCGAACATGGCGCGAACCTTGCCGAAAGTGTTGCCGACAATGAAGCTCTCGTTCAGGCGCAGCGTTCCATCCTGCACCAGAACCGTGGCCACGGCGCCCCGCCCGCGATCGAGCTTGGCTTCAATGACCGAGCCGACGGCCTTGCGGCCCGGCGTGGCCTTGGGTGCGCGGATATCGGAGACGAGGCAGATCATTTCCAGCAGCAGGTCGAGGTTCATGCGCTTCTTGGCGCTTACCTCAACAAACACCGTGCCCTCGCTGCCCGCCGCCCACTCTTCGGGAATCAGGCCGCGATCGGCAAGCTGTTTCTTCACGCGATCGGGGTTGGCTTCGGGCTTGTCGATCTTGTTTACGGCCACGATGATCGGAACCCCGGCAGCCTTGGCGTGATCGATGGCTTCCAGCGTCTGCGGCATCACGCCGTCGTCGGCTGCCACCACGACCACCACAATGTCCGTTACCTTGGCGCCGCGAGCTCTCATGCGCGTAAACGCTTCGTGGCCCGGCGTGTCGAGGAAGACGATCTCGCGGCCGTGTGCCGGCGAGCCTTCCTTCGCAAACTTCACCTTGTAGGCGCCGATGTGTTGCGTAATGCCACCCGCTTCGCCCGCGGCCACGTCGGTTTCACGAATGGCGTCGAGCAGTGAAGTCTTGCCGTGATCCACGTGGCCCATGACGGTAACAACCGGCGCGCGCGGTACTTCGACAATGTCGGTCTTTTCGGTGTCGAGCACCTCTTCGATGGCCTCATTCGCCAGCTCTTCTTCGTAGGTGATCACGGTGGCAGCCGCGCCAAACTTGGCGGACATGTCCTTGATCATTTCGGAGTCAAGCGACTGATTCACCGTGACGAAGATGTTGCCCATCATCAGTGTGGCGATCAGGTCCTTGGCGCGCACGTCCAGCTTCTCGGCCAGATCCTTCACGCTGATGCCTTCGGTGACAGTGATCTCGCGCGTAATCGGCACCGGCTCGTTGCTGTACTGCATGCCGCCGTAGCGTGGCGGCGGCACAAAGCCCTTCATCGGGCCTTCTTTGGTCTTCGGATACTGCTGCTGACCGCGGCCACGGCCGCGCGAAGCAGCGCGCTGTGGCCGCGGCGTCTCCGTCGGCGCTGCCGCGCCGCCAGGGCCAGGCCGTGCGCCAAAGCCGGGGCGTGCGCCAAATCCAGGCCGTGCGCCAAAACCAGGCCGTGCGCCGGCGCCTGCCGGTCCGCCCGGCGTAAATCCGCCTGCGGAAGTGCGCGTGGGATGCTTGGGCCGCGGGCCTCCTGCAAAGGAACCCGGACCTGCTGGCCCGCTGAAGGTGCGTTGTCCCGGTCCAGCCGGGCCGCTCGCAGGCCTGCGATCGAAGATCGGCTTGCCCCGCTGAATTCCGCTGCCGGATCCCGCCGCCGGAGGCACAGGAGCAACATACGACGATTTGTAGACAGGCCGCGGTCCGGTTTGCGGCATCACCATGCGGCGTGCAGGCACAACGGGGGCCACTCGGCCTTGACCGCGCGGTCCCGGCGCGGTTGTTGGCGCGCCCGTTGACTGTGCGGCAATGGTGGGAACGGATGCATCAGCTTCCGCCGGGGGCGCAGACGCCTCAGGAGCAGCCGGTGCGGCCGCTGCACGTTCCAGTGTGGCTGCCGGTGCTGGCGCCTCAGGAACCGCAAGCGGCTTGGCAGGTGTCGGCTTCTCTTCGCGCGCAGCCGGAGCTGCCGGCGGCTTCACCGCTCCTGCCGGAGGCGGAGCAACGACCACCACCGGGCGCGCAGCGGTAACCGCGCCTGCCGGTGGCTTGGCCACGACAGCGCCCGACGGAGGGCGGCTGGCAATGGCCGGTGGAGCTGTGGCTGTGGCAATAATCGGCACGGCTTGGCGCGGCTGAGGAACGATTTTCCGCGGTTCCGGGCGCGCCGGTGCTGCTGCGGCAACCGCCGGAGCGGCGGGTGCGGCGTGCACCACGGGCTTAGCCGGCTGGGCAGGCGGAGCAGCCGGCTTTGCCGGTACGCGCCCATGACGCGCTTCTGCTTCCTCTTCCTGCTTCTTGGCCAGAATGGCCTTCATCACATCGCCGGGCTTGGAGATGTGCGAAAGATCGATCTTGGGAACCACGGTCGGCGCGCTCTGGCGGCCAGATCCGGCGCCATGTGCGGCCTGCCGCGCATCCGGCCCTAGACGCGCGCGTACCTTTTCTGCCTCGTCACCTTCAAGCGAACTGGAGTGCGTTTTGCCCGCAGGTACACCGAGCTCTGGAAGAATGTCGAGAATCGCGCGAGACTTTACTTCCAGCTCTTTTGCGAGATCGTTGATACGAACCTTGCTCATCCGCCTCTTTTCAATTCTGTGCCGCCAAAACGCCCTTAGTTGCTCATAGCTACCTCATGGCACTGGCCGCTCTTCAACATTGCGTTAACGTACGCCTGGCTTGGGAAGATGCCGCGCATCCTATGCGCCATCCTCTTTCGCCGTCTGCTTCTGCTCTTCACCTTGCTCTTCGCCCAGCGTTGTCTCTGCCTCTGCCGCGGCTTCAACTTGCGGAGTTTCCTCTGCGGAAACTTCGGCCTCTGCAACCGGCGCTGCTTCCTCAGCCACGCTCTCGGATTCCTCGATCACAGCCGCCGCTTCGCCGGCTTCCGCCGCAACAGCTTCGCCTGCGTCCTGCTCAACGGCGTCGGCCGCCGCCGCCTCTGCTGCTGCCGCCGCTGCTTCTGCCTCTTCAAACTGGCCGAAGTAGTGACGCACGGCCACGGAAATCTTCTCCAGCGTCTTCTCGCCGATGCCCGGAATCTCCTCGAGCTGCTCCGGCGTCATATCGGCCAGTGCCTCCACGGTCGTGATGCCCGCGGTCACCAGCTTCTGGATGATGCTATCGCCCAGCTCCGTCACCTGCTCAATCGGAGTCGTCGGAGCCCCGGCCAGCGCCTGCATTTGCTGCTCGACCTCTTGCCGCTTCTCCTCTTCGCTCTTGATGTCGATCTTCCATCCCAGCAGCTTCGCCGCCAAACGCACGTTCTGGCCCTTCTTGCCGATGGCCAGCGACAATTGCGTGTCGTCGACAATCACTTCCAGCTGCTTTTCGGTCAGGTCCGTGATGGAAACGCGGCTTACCTTGGCCGGCTGCAGCGCCTTCTCGGCAAAGGTCGTGATCTCATCGGAGTACTCGATGATGTCGATCTTTTCCCCGCGCAATTCGCGGATGATCGACTGCACGCGCATGCCCTTCATGCCCACGCAGGCGCCCACCGGATCCACGTCCTTGTCGCGGGACTGAACCGCAATTTTCGTGCGCTCGCCCGCCTCACGCGCAATGGCCCGGATCACCACCGTGTTGTCGTAGATCTCCGGAACCTCAGATTGGAACAGATTCGACACCAGCTCCGGTGCGGCACGGCTCACAATCACCTGCGGCCCCTTGGCCGCGCGGTCTACCTTCAGCAGCACCACGCGCAGGCGCTCGCCCACGCTGAATTGCTCCAGACGCGACTGCTCGCGCTTGGGGCAGCGCGCTTCGGCCTTGCCCAGGTCGAAAATCACGTCCTGGCCCTCGACCCGCTTCACGGTCGCGTTCAGCACTTCCTTTTCGCGGTGCGCGTACTCCTGGAAAACCGTATCGCGCTCCGCCTCGCGCACCTTTTGGAAGATGATCTGCTTGGCCAGTTGCGCGGCGATGCGGCCCAGCGGACTGGTGTCGCGGTAGATGCGAATCTCGCTGCCCACCTCCACGCCGGGCGCCATTTCGTTGGCTTCCTCCAGCGTGATCTGGTTCACCGGATCCTCAATCTGTTCTTCGTCCGCGACCACCGTCTTGAAGATGTAGGCCTGGATCTCGCCGGTCTCCTTGTTCAGTTCCCCACGCATGTTTTCCTGGGTCTTGTAGAACTTGCGCGTGGCCAGAGCAATGGCTTCCTCGACCGCCCCCACAACAATGGCGGGGTCGATGCCCTTCTCTTGGCTCAGGAGCTCGATACTTTGATACAAAACGCTGGTGGCCATACTTCTTACTCTCGTTTCCTTTAAAGCGGGCGCCGGAGATCGATACTCCCCACGCCGCGAGTTTCACGATTCAGATCCAGGGGCGGTTGCAGGCAAACGGATCAGGTGATTTTCAAACCCTCAATTCCGTCCTGCGTTTTCTGTTCCCTAATCCCTGTTCCCTGTCTTTTCAGATTTCCGGTACCAGATTCGCCTTCTCAACATTGCTGAGCGCGATCTCCACCGTGTTCAGGCCCGTCTTCCGGCTCTTGCTGTTTTGCTTGATCGCCGCCAGATCGAGCGTTATTTTCTTGGACTCGGACGGAGTTCCTTCGCCCGCCACGAGCCTTCCCTGCCAGTGCCGGTTGTTGCGAACCGGTTCAAAGGTCTGCACCTTCACCAGGCATCCCTGAAACCGCTCGAAGTCTTCCGGACGGGTCAACTTCCGATCAAGTCCGGGGGAACTGGCTTCCAGCGTGTACGATTCGACGGGAATCAGATCCTCCACGTCGAGCAAAACTCCAAAATCGCGGCTGAATGCCGCGCAATCCTCGTGGGTGACGCCGGAAAGCTGCTCCACGGCAAGCGAGCCTTCCAAAAGCCTTTCCGGCAAACCCTCAACGCCCGCCTCGGCCGCCGCCTTCAATTGCGCCCGGCCCTCGGCGTTCTTTTCCAAACTCACTCGAAGAACGCGATCCTTGGCCGGCCCGGCGAACTCCATGTCGACCACGTCGAGTCCATGCGAGGCAGCTACCCGTTCCGCCGCCTTCCGGATTTCGTCCAGTCTGACCGCCATCGTCCCCGCTGCCTTCCCGGCAGCCATAACTCCCGCATTCCCTTGATTTTTAAGGGTTTTCGGGCAACTTTTGCCGCAAATAAAAAGTGGGCTTTCGGCCCACTCATCTCTCCGCCAGCCGGTGCGCACACGGAAAAAACCGGCGGACAAACGCGTTGCATTCTCAGAATACAGCGAAGTCCAAGGAAATTCAACTACCTGCAGTCCCCTCCAGATTCTCGCAAAAGCCCAACTTCTTGCGTTGCCGAAGCTTTGGCGGTGCTGCGATACTTTCGGCCATGCATCTGAAATCTGTCCGCCGCGCGTTGACCTTCTGTGCCGGAATGGCCTTGTTGTCCGCCGCCCCAATTCTGGCCGATGACTCCGCGGCATCCATCGCCGCCGGTGGCCTTGTCGCGCGCCGCGAAACGCGCATCGTCATGGCCAAAGAGGTCCTTCGAATCAGTCCGGACAAGATCGTCGTCGATTACGATTTCCGCAACGACACCGACCAGGATGTGACGACGGAAGTGGCGTTTCCTGTGCCGCCCTACAGCTACGGGCCCGAGAGTCCCGATATCACGGACGCATCGTTCTCTGACTTCAAGCTCCTTGTCGGCGGCAAGACCGTCGCCTACCAAACCGAAGCCAAGGCCACACTGAACGGCAAAGATGTCACCGCGATCCTGACCGCGGACAAGATCGATATTGCCAGCTTCGGTCACATTCGCCAACCCGATCCGGCCAGCGGGCAGATGCAGACTCCGGATGTGTCGCGATTGCCGCAAGCCGAGCAACAGCGCCTGGCGACACTCGGCCTATTCGATGCCGAGGACGGCTGGGGCCTGTGGACCGTCAATTTGAAGTATCACTGGACGCAAACCTTTCCGGCCCACTCCACGGTGCACATCCAGCATCAGTACACGCCGGTTGAGGGATCGGAGCTGATGCCGATCGACACCCTGAAATACGTCTCCGAGCACACGCAGCCCTCCGGCGATGCCGATGCCATCGCGTACGAACTCCAGGATATCGGGCGTTTGCAATCGCTTTGCCCGGATCCTTCGTTTCTGAGCGGCTTGATCGCGCAAATGGTTGCGAGCCAACCGGATTCCGGAGAACTCGCGCAACCGCACTGGGTCGACTTCATCTTGACCAGCGCCAACACGTGGAAGCAGCCCATCGAGGATTTCACGCTGATCATCGAGCGCGGCAAGCCGGAGCTGGAGAAAGACCAAAATATCGTCAGCTTCTGCACGCCGCAGAACGCGTCCATTACAAAAATCGACGCCAACACCTTCCAGGTTCACTTGACCAACTTTGTTCCTAAAGACGAGTTGCGCGTCGGTTTTTTTGACGTCCCACAGCCTGCACCCGCGCCGCCATCGCCTAGCCAGAGCCATTAGGCCTCGGATCGCTGAAACAGGAACCATCCGCGCCCCATCCTTTCGCGTTTTTTGCGAAAGGGTGGGATAGCACAAACCCGAACCAGAATCTCTCCATCCAGAACGAAAAGGGGTGCCCCATCCTAAACGCGCATTTTGCGTTTAGGGTGGGATAGCGAGCGGGCCAAAGCGGAGCCCCGTTTTCCGCGCACGATTTTTTTTGCAAGCCGCGCAACGAGGGGCGACAATAACGAAATGAAGAAGTTCTGTTTTCTCGGTCTGGCTTTCCTCGCCCTCGGACCGGGGTTCCTTCCACTTCACGCTCTCGATAAGCAACCGGCCGGCGTCTTTCACGCGCGCCGCGTAGCCCTTGCCGGCAAATTGCAGGGCGGCGTCGCCATTCTGTTCGCCGCGGAAGAGCCGGAGCTGGATTTCATGCCCTACCGCCAGGACTCGAACTTCTATTACCTGACGGGATGGAATGAGCCGGGCGCAGCGCTGATGATCGTTGGCGATGCTCCGCAAGCCGCCACGCCGCACGCCTACAAGGAAATTCTCTTTCTGCCCGCGCGCAATCTACGCATGGAAGCCTATACCGGCGTGAAGATGGACGCCGTCACCCACGGCGTGGCCGAAGCCGCCGGTGTCGACCATGTCGAAGCGATGACCGAGCTGCCGGCAGAGTTGAGCCATATGATCTCTGCTGATCACGCCCTCTTCGTCAATGTGTGGACGCAGCCTGATTCCGCCTCGGCGACCGCCCTGTTGAGCTTTACCGCAACCACTCTGGGAACCGCGTCCGCTCCCCCGGCGCACGACGTCACCACCCTAACGATGCCCCTGCGTCAGATCAAAGACGACGGCGAAATTACGCTGATCAAAGAGGCGTCCAAGGCGTCCATCCTGGCGCAACGCGTCATGATGCAGTGGTGGGTCAAGCCGGGCATGACCGAGCGCGCCATCGCCGGAGCCATGACCGCGGTATGGATGGAAAATGGATGCGAGCGGCCCAGCTACGCGCCCATCGTGGGTTCGGGCATCAACTCCACCACCTTGCACTACTCCAACAACGACCGCACCATGCAGGACGGCGATCTTCTGCTTGTCGACGCGGCCTGCGAGTACTCCATGTACGCCGCCGACATCACCCGCACCGTCCCGGTGAACGGCCACTACACCGCCCGGCAGCGCGAAATCTACAACGTGGTGCTGGGCGCGCAGCAGGCCGCCATCGACGCCTTTGTCGCCGGCAAATCCACCATCAACGACCGCGACCGCAAAGATCCGAACTCGCTCGATACCGTGGCCTACAACTACATCAATACCCACGGGAAAGATCTGCATGGCCAGTCGCTGGGCAAGTACTGGTTGCACGGCCTGGGCCACATGATGGGCATCGATGTCCACGACCCCGGCAACTATCCCGTAGTGCTCAAGCCGGGTATGGTCTTCACCATCGAGCCCGGAGTCTATATTCCCGAGGAAAAAATCGGCATTCGCATCGAGTGCGACTTCCTCGTCACCGCCGACGGCAAGCTCGTCGATTTGGATGCGAGCCTTCCCCACACCCCCGACGAAATCGAAGCGGCGATGCGGGCGGGCAAGGGCGCGTCAAAGTAGTGCATGAACAGAGCAGGGACAAGATGGACCCACGCGACGCCATGGATCCTTCCGAAGTTGATGCGCTGAGCCGCGTCTTCAGCGAACAGCTTCTCGCCTGCCTGGACGAATGCGCCCGCGGCCGTCACGGCCTGTTCGCCGAAACCATCGACCTCGACGACCCAGAAAAAAATTGGCCTGAAGCGGCGCGGCTGCGCGAGCTAGCCTTGGCTTTGCAAAACATTCTCGCGCAGCAGGAGGAACGCAACGCGCTCTGCGATGAATTCCTCGACCTTTGCACCATGCACGGCGAAAGCCACCCCGGCGAGCGCAAGCTGGCGCGCATGTTTCTCGAGCGCATCGAGCGCGGCGAAGTAGGATCGCCCACCGAAAAGAATCCTTGGTGAAGTAGTCTACCGAAAAGCTCACAGCTTATGTTTTGTATCAGGGCACGACTTCAGTCGCGCCGATAAAGCGGCATCTTAAGAATTGTGGCTTCAGCCCCTGCCGTTCTCCGCTCACGTCGTCCGCCGCATAATTTCCATGATTTCTGACGGACCGCAGCAGCGTAGGTGGTATGCAGCGATCCTTCCGCAGTTCAACTGCGAAAGGATCGGAATGTTTGCTGAATAGTCCGCCGCTGAACAAGCTAAAACCGCACGCCCACCGACACGGGAATAAGCCGGGTATTTGCCGCCACGCTGGTCACCCCAAGGCCGTTCGCGCTGCCCGTCACCGCCGGGCTGAACACATCCACGTAGCGCGCTTCAACAAACAGTTTCGTATTGCTGTCGCCATACATGCCCCCGATGCGGCGCTGGAAGCCCGCACCGAAATTGATGCCGCCCTGGTTCGACGAGAAGTGCCCGACCACGGCGTTTGTCGTTCCGATCTCGCAGAAGTAATAGCAATACTCCGTCTCTTCCGGATCGGTAAAACTCGTCACCTTGCGATAAAACCCACCGCCGCCGGTGATGTACACGTCGTTGGTTGCCTTCGGCATCAGGTCGATCACCGGATCGATGGTGAAAGACCAGATATGCGCGTAGCCGCCATTCGCGCCCGCCTCGGCAATCAAATAGCCCGGCAGCTTGTCGTCGACAAACTGGTACTCGATCAGTGCGGCCAGGTACTTGTTGAAATTCAATCCCGCGCCCCCCGTAAACTGCCCGCCGTAGGTCACCGAGTTACTGATAGGCGCGTTGAATCCGCCGCCCGCCTCAAGTGTCCAATTGTGTAGAACGCTGTGCTTCCCGCCGCCGCCTCCGTACTGGCCCCCGCCAGCCCCGCCAGACGGCGACGCGGAAGCAATCGGCGTCGGAGCCTCAGGCAGAACAAATTCGGCCATCTCCGTCTGCGTCAGGCCCGATTGACTTGAGGAATAGCTCGCCGAACTGGATGCATCGTTTGAAGCTGTGGACTGCGCGCTCACAACACCGGCTGCAAACAAAATCGCAGCCGCAATCACACCGGCACGCCGCATCAGCGGCATTTGCATGAGGGGAGTCATACTATGTACCTCAAAAGGAAGATTTTTCTTCTGTACCCGGGAGATCAGGCACCGGGTCAATGAATTAGACACCGAATTCGCCAAGAGGTTGCCTATTCAAAGGTTTACTGTATCGCCTATTGAAAGACGTCTCTTGTGAAGCCTGAATGGAGAAATAGCGAAGGCCGGAGCGCTGGCTCCGGCCTTCGGTTGTCTTGCTGACTCGCTGCCCTTACCCTTGGATGTCGAACTGCTCGGGATGCAGCGTCGGATCGCTCTTGAGCAGAAGGTTCTTGCCGATCAGCTCCTCGAACTCCGTCAGCCAGCGTGCATTGTTGCCTTTCAGCACCTTCACCGTCTCCGGATGTACCCGCAGCATCACGTCGGCAGCCTCAAAGTGCTTGCGCATCTTCCGCAACTCTACGTAAATCTCGTTGCAGACGGTGGCCGAACTCTTCACCATGCCGGTCGCCTGGCAAGTGGGGCAGGGGACGCTTAACGTCCGCTCCAGTGACTGCTTCACGCGCTTGCGTGTAATCGCCACCAGGCCGAAATCGTTAAACTGCAGCACCTTCGTGGGCGCGCGGTCGCTCTTCAACGCTTCTTCGAGCGCGGCCATCACCTTGAACCGATTCTTGCGCTCGTCCATGTCGATAAAGTCGATCACAATAATGCCGCCCAGGTCGCGCAGGCGAATCTGCCGCACGATCTCCGGCACCGCATCGAGGTTGGTCTTCAGAATCGTATCTTCGAGCCGCGCCGACTTGCCCACATATTTGCCGGTGTTGATGTCAATCGCCACCAGCGCTTCCGTCTGGTTAATGACGATCGAGCCGCCACTCTTGAGCCACACCTTCGAGCGCAGCGCCTTCGAGATCTCGTCCTCGATGCCGAAGTGCTCAAAGAGCGGTGTCTCTTTGGTGTAGAGCTTGACGCGGCGCACCAGCGATGGCGAGAAGCGGTTGAGGAAGCGCACGATGCGCTCATAGTCAGCCTCGGTATCCACCCAGATGTTCGAGAAGTTCGAGCTCACCTGATCGCGCAGAATGCGCTCGATCAGCGACAAATCGTGGTAGATCAGCGCCGGCGACTTCGACGATTCGGAGCGCTGCTTGATGTCGTTCCACAGATTCATCAGGAAGCGCAGGTCGGCGCGCAATTCCTCTTCTGAAGCGCCCTCGGCCGCGGTCCGCACAATCAGTCCGCCGGAAGATTCGCCGCGCTCATGCAGCAGAATCCGCTTCAGGCGATGGCGTTCCTCGTCGGAGGCAATCTTGCGGCTCACGCCCACGTGGCTCACGGTGGGCATGAAAACCAGGAACCGTCCCGGCAGCGCGATGTGGCTGGTAATGCGCGCGCCCTTCTTGGCGATCGGCTCCTTGGCAATCTGCACCAGGATCTCCTGACCCGACTTCAACAGGTCCGAGATGATGGGCAGATTTGATGTCTGTGCCGAGCGGCGCGAGGGCCCGCGGCCGCGCTGAGGACCACGTCCACGCTGCCCGCGATCGCGGCGTTGTCCGCTGCGAACCGGCGGTGCTCCCGGCGTCGTCTCTTCTTCCTCTACAGCCTCGTCCTCATCGTCTTCGCCGGCCGGCGCGCCCAGATTTCGCTGGATGCGGTGGTCGAGGTGCGCCTCCTGGAACATTTCTCCCACGTCGCCGGGGCGCATGTTCGAGGGCAGTGTCTGTTCTTCGTATTCGTCCAGGTCGTGCACTTCAGGCTTGTGCCGGCGCGCATGGGGCGCGGCGTCGAACTCCTCGCCCTCAATCACTTCCTCTTCGACAAGGCCTGCACCCGGCGCGTACGTTGAAACCGGAACCGCGGCCTTCTTCTTGGCAGCTTCCTCTTCCTTCTTCTTGCCAAAGCCGAACAGCCGGAAGCCCGTCGGCGACGAAGGATCGACGCGATGCGAGGCTGACGCATCGGTCTCGTCTTCGCCCAGTTCCGCCGGAGCCGAATCCGTTGTCTCCTCAAACTCTTCTTCCCCAACAGCCGCGCCCGCAGTGATCTCGAACTCGGGCGTGTCCTCGCCTGAGAGATCCTCGCCCTCATCCGCGTCGAGGCTCTCTTCCTCAAACTCAAAAGCAGGTTCTTCGGCTTCTTCCGTCTCTGCATCCACCGCGTATCGCGGCGGCTCAGTCTCGCGAATCTCTTCAGTCTCCTGGATCTCCTCGGTCATCTCGGGATCCTCAACCGTTTGCTCCGTGGCGGCGCTAGCTTCTGCCACAGGCGCGCTTTCGCTGGGCAAATCGGGCTCGGCCTCCGGCTGAGGTCCACGATGCCGCGAGATCGACTCTCCCGGCAACAATCCGCTGCCATCCCATGCAATTGGCGCATCGATCAACGTAGAAGGTTTTGACGTAAGACTCCGGCGCGGCGGAGCAGCCGATTGTGGCGCTGACGGAGATACCTCGCCCGCCGGCGCGCCGCCGTACTTCGAAAGGGATTCACCCGGCAGCACGATGGTCGCCGGTGCCTGATGTCCGTGGGTCGCAGGTCGCGAATCATGGACTTCGTGCGCCTGTGGCTCTTCTTCAATCTCAAAGCTCTGAACTGGCTGAGCCGGCCGCGCAACGCTTGGCCCTGTCTGGGCAGCACCTTCCGGCGCTGCGCCCTGTCCGCGCCCGCCGCGGCGGCGACGCCGTCCCCGCCAGCGACCTCCGCCCGCTTCTTCCTGTTCTCTGCCTGCTTGCGCTGCAGCACTCGTGGGCTCCGAGGGAACCGTCCCCGCCAGCGTTTCGTCCGGCGCGCGATGTTCCGGCCTGGGCTCCTGTTTTCTTTCGCCGGGCCGTCCACCGCGTTCTTCGCGGCGTCCGCCGTTGCGTTCAACGCTCTGGGGCGCGCTCTGGGCAGTTCCATGCGGATGCTGTATCTCGCGCGGAGCCTGGCCCGTGGCCGCGGCCCTCTCCAGTTCGTCGGTTTCTTCCTGGTCCTCGAGCTCAATGAAGTCGGTGACGTACAGAAACGCATCGCGCTCCAGGCCAAGGTCGACAAATGCCGACTGCATGCCCGGCAAAACCCGTGTCACGCGTCCGTTGTAAATGGATCCTGCGAGTGTGTACTCGTTTTCGCGTTCGTAGTAGATTTCCGCGAGTTGATCGTCTTCTAGAATCGCCAACCGCGTCTCATGCGGCGTGCTGGATATACAAATTTCCTTTGCCATCGTACCTTTCCGTCCGGCAGCCTATGGCAACCGGTACATGCGGCAAGGTTCGATGGACGCGCGCGAAGACGGCAGGGAAGGGGATGGGCGGATAACCGATAAGTCGATCGAAAAACGGTCCGTGCGCGGCTGCCTGCCATATCGGCGGCGAGCCGGAGCATAAAAATCGAACGGACTGCTGGTTGCGGGTATCCTGTCGCAGAGTGCTTGGGGTGGCCATGGCTGAAATATCACCGGAAGCGTTCGCGGGGATATTCCAGGTGGGCGAAACGGTGTTCGCCAGTCCCAATCGATTTGCTCGGTTTGCGAGGTCCGTGCCTTGTGCAAGCCGCGAGCCGTGCCGCGTGCTCCGGCAACCGATGTCGGTCGTTGGAGCGGAGCGGCCATCCCGTCTCTGCGTGCTCATAATCCCAATCCTGCCGGGCGCGATCCATCGGGACCATGCCGGCGAAATACTTACTGATCTTGCTTTTGCGGCCGCGAGCAATCCAGAACTGCCCTCGACCGCACACCACTTAATCTTTTCCTTGCGTCTCTCAGCCGAATTGGATCGAGACGCATCAGTTCACGAACCGGCGCATGCGGACATTCATTGCAACGCCCAGCGCCAGGAACGTAAACAGCACCGAAGATCCACCGTAACTCAATAAAGGTAAAGGGATTCCGGTGACGGGCATAAACCCGATGACCATGCCTACGTTGACCGCAATCTGGAAGGTCAACACAGCCACGATTCCCATGATAATGAGCGAACCGGGCAGGTCGGCGGCTGTTTGAGCGTTTTGAATCAAACGCATCAATATAAGAAAGTATAGCAGCAGCACAAAAAACGCGCCCACAAAGCCATGTTCCTCGCTGAGGGCGGCAAAGATGAAGTCCGTATATGGGATAGGCAAAAAATAGCCCTGCGTCTGGGTGCCCTTCTCCGACCCCTTGCCCCAAATCCCCCCGGATCCCACGGCAATCTCCGACTGCAGCACCTGGTAGCCCGCGCCCTTGGGATCGTTCTGGGGATTGATGAAGCTGGTCAGCCGCGCCTTCTGATACGACTTCAAAAACTTGCCGCTCGACCATACGCCGCCCACCAGCACTAACCCGCAGGTGATGAGAATGGCGGCTTGCCGCAGGTTGATGCCGCCCAAAAA
Source organism: uncultured Acidobacteriota bacterium (assembly GCA_963786565.1). Lineage (GTDB taxonomy): Bacteria > Acidobacteriota > Terriglobia > Terriglobales > Acidobacteriaceae > Telmatobacter. The sequence goes on from CAWAZR010000006.1 coordinate 393,045, forward strand.
CAGGCCGGCAATCAGAATCGGCGTGTAGGTGAGCGTAGTCCCAAGGTCCGGCTGCTTCAGCACCAGCAGCATAGGAACCCCCACCAAAGCAAAGGCCTTGAAGATGTCTTTCCAGGTCAGATTTCTACCGCCCAGATTGGCAAAGTAGCGCGCGACCATCATAAGCAAAATGAGCTTAACGAACTCCGAAGGCTGGAATTGGATTGGCCCTGCTTTGATCCAGCGGCGGCCTCCGAGCGCGTTGTGGCCCAGCGGTGTATAGATGGCGGCCAGCGCCACCAGGCCGAACCCGTAGGCCCATGGCGCCCAGTCGAGCACGCGGTGATAGTCGATCTTCGCGAAGATGAACATGACGACCACGCCGGCCGCCACCCAGAAGATCTGCCTGCTGCCGAAGCTCGCAAATTTCGTGTGCAGCGTGGCCGAGTGCACTTCAACGATCGAAACGCTGCAAAGCAGGAGCAGGAGCGCCAGCAGTGCCCAGTCAAAATCGCGAAAGCTCAGGAATCGGCGCAATGCCATAACGCTACGGATTCCTCCCCGGCTCGAGTCCTGGCGTAGATTTCAAAGCTGGCCTGCGCCCCGGCAGCGCCGCGGCTATTTCCGTTGGCGTTGCCTTGGAATTCACCGCCGGAGGAGGCGCGGCACTTGCCGCTGGCTTGCGGCTGGTTTGCACGTGGCCCTGATTCGCAGCCACAACCCGCCCGTTCTCGACGAAGAAATGTCCGCTGTGAATCTGGCCCTTGCTCATCGCCGTGTTCTTCGCGCCCGGATGCACGCCGGGCGTAGTCCACACCGCTCCGACCTCGACGGGGGCTGCGGGCTTTTCCTCCGGCAAGTTGCCCGCCAGGCGGCGCTTCTTGTCTACAAAGGCCTCCACGATCTTCGCGCCGATGCGCGCCGGATAGTAGCTGAATTCGCCGTTCTGCCACAGCACCGCAACCACCAGTTCCGGATTCCGCCGCGGCGTGACGCCGACAAACCAGACGTTGGGATTGGTGTTCTTGCCCTTGCCGCTCTTTTCGAGCGCCTCGTGGCTCATCTGCTGGGCGGTGCCGGTCTTTCCGGCAAAGTCGATGCCTTCCAGGTGTGCCGAACTCGCGGTGTGGAATTCGCCCGGCTCCGTCACGTCGGCCATGCCGTCCGTGATGATTTCCCAGTTCGCGGGGTCGATGGGAACATACGCATCGCCCGATCCCGGAAAACTATCCGCCAGCGATTTCCGGAATTCCGCGGACAGTTGATCGGGAAACACCACGTGCGGCCGCACCAGATGCCCGCCCGACGCAATGCCGCCGATAATGCGTGCCAATTGCAGCGGCGTAGCCTCCACCGCGCCCTGTCCGATAGCAACGTCGAGCGTCTCATCGGGATACCAGCGGGCGTGGTAATTCTTCGCCTTCCACGGCGCGCTTGGCATCAATCCAGCCTGTTCGCCCGGCAGGTCGATACCGGTTTTCTGGCCGTAGCCGAAAGCGGTCGCGTACTTCACAATGCGATCGATACCCAGCTTGTCGCCCAGCATGTAGAAGAACGTGTCGCAGGAATAGGGAATCGCAGTGTGAATGTCGACGGGTCCGTGATGCCGGTCGCACTGATGGTAATACCCGTAGGGGCCCCATCCGCCGTTGCACACAATGTGCATGTCCTGCGCAACGCCTTCTTGCAGGCCCGCCACCGACATCATGATCTTGAAGGTCGATCCCGGCGCGAGCTGCGCCTGGATGGCTTTGTTCAGGAGCGGATGGTCGGGATCGGTGATGAGCTTGTTCCACTCCGCGCGGTCGATCTTGACGGCGAACGCATTGGGATCGAAACTCGGCCGCGAAACCATGGCCAGAATTTCGCCGTTGCGAGGGTCCATGGCCACAATCGCGCCGTTGCGGTCGCCCAACGCCAATTCGGCGGCGCGTTGCAGGTCGTTGTCGATCGTCAGTTTCAGATCCTGCCCCGGCACCGCGTGCTCAATGCCAAAGTAGCCCACTTCGCGGCCATGGCTGTCGACCACCACTTCGCGGCTTCCGTCCTGGCCGCGCAGCAGCTCGTCGTAGGTCTCCTCCACGCCCGCCTTGCCCACCACGTCGCCCGGCTCGTAATAGGCAAACCGCGGATTGTTCAGGTCGTCCTCGCTCACTTCGCCCACGTACCCGATCAGGTGCGCGGCAAAGCCGTCGCGCGGATACAGCCTGCGCTCTTCGTCGATCGTTTCCAGTTCGGGCAGCTCGTTGCGATGTGCCGCAATAAAGGCCTGCTCGTCGGCGGTTACGTCCTGCTTGATGGGGATGGGCTGGTAGCCGGGCTCGGTGCGGTAGTGGCGCAGGGTTGCCTTCAGTTGATCCAGGTCCAGATCCAGGCCCTTCGCAATCAGGGGCAGATCGGCATCCACATTCTGGCTTTGTTCGCGCACCAGGAAGCACGTCACCGACGGATAGTCGTCCACCACCAGCCGGTTCTCACGGTCGAAGAGCTTGCCCCGCGGCGCCAGGATCGGCTCCTTGCGGATCCGGTTCTGCTCGGCCAGCACGCGGTAGTTCTCTACGTCCAGCACCTGCAGCCGCCACAAACCCGCTGTCAGCGCCAGCATCATAATAAGAATGCCGTACTGCACCAGCGTCAGCTTGAACGTGGAGAGTTTTTCACCGCGATTGATGCTGCCTGAAACCATGACCCCTACGCTTCAGAATACCCCGACTTGAAATTCCCGCGACGCTCTTCGCCAGACCTGGTCGCATAAATCCGGTTTTGAAAGGGCACGGCTTTAGTCGTGCCGTAAGTGCCGCATAAAACCCGGGGCTTCAGCCCCTGAGGGACGTTTTTCAATCGGCTTCGAGCATTTATGCAACCAGCTCAAGTCCCAGTTCTCTTGCTCCCTCGCACCCTTGCTCCCCCGCTCCCTTGCTCCCTGCCCCCGCTACTCCCTCATCTGGAGACGGTCCAACAGGGGAAATAGTACGACGGCAATCAACGAATTCCCCACCGCCCGCATCAGTTCCGTCAGCCAGCTCCAGTCCAGCGCCAGGCCCAGCAATACGCGATAGATGAAAAGGTAAATGGCGCTCGATAGCAGAGAAAGCGAAAAATTAAGCAGCAGGCGAACGATGTTGTTCTCGACTTCGATGCGAATGCCGACAGAAGCCGCCAGAAAACCCACCACGGTTTTGGCGATGCCGTTCACGCCGATGGCGTGGTGCGAAAGCGCATCTTCAAACAAACCCATTCCTGCGCCCATAATGGTGCCCTGGATGGGGTTGCGCCGTCCCAAAGCGAAATAAACGGTAATGACGAGCGGCAAGTCGAACCAGTCATAGCGCCCCACCACGCGCGGCAGCCACGCCTGCAACACCAATGAAGCCAAAGGAACCAGCGCGTACACCAGAACGGGATAGCGGCGAATCTCCATATCGCGCCTGGAGTCGGCGCTAAGAATGGACATAGCTATGGATTCCTCCGCGGCGTCGTTTGCGGTTTGGAAACATCTGCCGGCTGCGGTTTGTTGCCATTGCCTCCAGTAGCATGCGGAGCTGCCGGCTTTTTGGTCTGCGGCTTGGGTGCTGGTTCCGTATCGGTCCCGGGTTCAGGAGTGGTTCCGGCGCCCGGAGAGAACTCGTCGGGATGCAGCGGTTGCGGCGGCCGGGGAACTGTATTCGGATTGCTGGTGTCATGCAGCGGTTGCTGATCGGGCGGCAGGTTGGGATCGATCAGGCCGGGCAGCTTCTCGGCCATAATCTCCGACGCCTTCACCTGATCTTTGATCGTGGTCGGCACCACGTTTGTTTGCGATTCGCTGGTAGCCAGGTCCTGCTGTTGCTGGGGTGAGAAGCGCGGCTCCGTCGAGGTAATCACCAGCACCTCGTCCAGGCGCTCAAGATGCGCAGCCGGCTTCACGATGATATCGATCATTCCATCGCGCTCGGGATCGTTGACCACTTTCTCGACCACGCCTACGGGCAGGCCACGCGGAAAGATCAGGTCGCCACCGGCAGTCAGGATCTTTTCGCCTGGCTGGATGCGCTGATCGGCAGTGACGCCAACCACTTCCAGCCGGCCCACCGCGTCGCCCCGCAAGATGCCGCGAATGCGCGTGGTTTCCAGAATCACGCCCGCGCCGCTGCTCGCATCGTTCACGGCCAGCACCTGCGACGTGTGCGGAAACACATCACGCACTTTGCCCACAATGCCGTCGGCCGTAATCACCGCCATGTCCGGTTTCAGGCCGTCGTGCGCGCCCTTGTCAATATAGAAGACGTGCGAGCGATCGCTGCCGCTGGAGCCGTAAGCCTGTGCGGCCATCGTGGTGTAAATGTATTTCTCCTGGAAGCCGAGCAGCGCCTGAAGCCTCTGTCCCTGGCGCGCGTCTTCCAGCAGCGCCGCCTGCTCCAGCCGCAACCTGTCCACCGTTTTCTGCAGATCCTCGTTTTGTTCGCGCACGTGGCGCAGATCGATGTAGTTCGTCCACAGCGAACCGAAGCCGATTTTTGTTCCGTGGATCAGCCGCTCCGGCGGCGAAATGATGGCGTTGCCCCACAGCCGGATCAGCCGCACCCCGCGCGGGTCGCTGGGGTCGAGCGTGTTCGTGCCGGCGCTGTTGTGGCGCACTTGCACCGCCAAGCCGGCGATCTGCGCCATCAGTATGGCCAGCAGCACCACAAGGTTCCGATAGCGGGCGAAGAACGATTCCATAACCAGGATCCAGATGAAGGGAACGCGTCACTAAATGTTCAGTGGAGCGGACCGTTCGCATAGGGCGCCAACGTGATAAGTGAAGAATTGAGATGCAAGCGCTTTATTCAGCCCGAGCAGTGACCGCCTCATGGCCATTTTGACGAAGGCCTTCAACCGGCTGTTATGAAAACGGTGCATCCCGTAACTGTGATCGAAGATATCCAACTTGACGACATGCAGACCCGATGTCTCCAGCGTCAGCGCAAACGATCGAAATGAATAAGAGTTAATGTGACCGATCGACAGCGAGGATTGCAGATCTTTATAGTTCGTGCGGAGATGCAGCTCGCAGGGCACTTCAACAAACACATACTGCCGGGCCACACGTCTCATCTCAAGCAGAAAGCCGCGTTCATCGGTCACGTGTTCCAGAACGTGTGAGGCATAGACGAGGTCGATGCTGGCGTCCTCAAAAGGCAGCCGTTTGCCGTCGTAGTTTGAAATCGAAATATTGTACTTACTCTTGAGCTCATCATCCGCTTTCGATCGTTCCGTTCCGATCTCGACCCCTGTGAAAGCCGACCCGACATGACGGGTCGCCAACTGTTGCAGCACTGCTCCTGTACCGCATCCAACTTCGAGAACGGTATCGATCCGGCCTTCCAAAGTCTTCGCCGCTGCCTCTATGTGGTCGGCCTTGGCTTGTGCGCTGAGAGCACGCCATTGCATCGTCTCGGCATCGTAATGTTGTGAATAGAGTGCGGACAGATCGGGCACCGCAAAGTCGAACGGTTGCATTCGTCCTTCCTCCCAACACAAAATTGGAACCGATTCTGGCGCTGATAGTTCGAGCTGGTGTCAGGACCCGGGACACCGCAAGATCGCTTCCTGCCCAACCACCTCAGTCGATCTTGATTTTGCGCAGCAGCCGGAAGTCCGAAAGCATCTTGCCTGTGCCCAGAACCACCGAGGCCAGCGGATCGTCGGCCACTGAAACCGGCAGCCCGGTCTCCTCGCGGATGCGCTTGTCGAGATTCTTGATCAGTGCGCCGCCGCCGGTCAGCACAATGCCGCGATCGCTGATATCAGCGGACAGCTCCGGAGGCGTCCGCTCCAGCGCGACGCGAATGGCGTTGATGATCACCGCAATGCATTCGCCCAGCGCTTCGCGAATTTCGCTGTCGTCGATCGAGATGGTCTTCGGCACGCCCTCAATCAGGTTGCGCCCTTTGATCTCCATGGTCAGCGGTTTGTCCAGCGGGAACGCCGATCCGATTTCAATCTTGATTGCCTCTGCCGTGCGCTCGCCGATCAGCAGGTTGTATTTGCGCTTCAGATAATTGGTAATGGCCTCGTCCATCTGGTTGCCGGCCATGCGCACGGAGCGCGAGTAGACAATACCCGAAAGCGAAATCACGGCAATGTCCGTCGTCCCGCCGCCAATGTCCACTACCATGTTGCCCGAGGGCTCCGTAATCGGCAGTCCTGCGCCGATCGCCGCCACCATGGCCTGCTCCACGAGATAAACCTCGCTGGCCTTGGCGCGATACGCCGAGTCCTCTACCGCGCGCTTCTCCACTTGCGTAATCTCTGAGGGCACACCGATCACGATGCGCGGATGCACCAGCATCTTGCGGTTGTGCGCTTTTTGAATAAAGTAGTTCAGCATTTTTTCCGTGACTTTGAAGTCGGCGATCACGCCGTCTTTCATCGGCTTGATGGCCACAATGTTGCCGGGCGTGCGTCCCAGCATCTCTTTGGCCTCTTTGCCCACGGCTTCCACTTCACCGGTGTTTTTATTGATGGCGACAATCGACGGCTCGTTGACGACGATGCCCTTGCCCGCCGCGTAGACAAGAGTGTTTGCCGTGCCTAAATCGATAGCGAGGTCGCTCGAGAACATGCTGAACAGCGAGCGAAACCCGTGAGAACGCGAAGAGCGCGAAGGATATCCGTTTGAAGACATGGAAGTGCTGGGTCTACCTCGAAAAAGCTGAAAATGAATCCTGCCTTAACGCCTATTGTACGGCCACTGGAACCAAGCCGCGAAACCCGCCCCAAAACAGGAGCAAAAGGTAACTATGGGCCTCCCGCGCCGCCCATTTCGGCACCCAGTTTACGGCCCCGCTTAGGGACTTCACCGGCTGCCATCACCCTCCTGGCCAGAGCGGTTGGCTAGCCGGAACCCCAACCACGGGGTTATGCTGTCTTGCGGATTGCAACGGGTTTGGCCTAGTCCACGGCTCACGGCTCACGGTTCACGAACCACGATCCACGCTCCACGAGGCATTTCATGACCCATCCCACCTACCAGAACCTCATCGGCGGCCAGTGGCTCCCGGCTGCAAGCGGCAAAACCATGCTGAACCTCAACCCCGCCGACCAATCCGATATCATCGGCGCCTTCCCCTCCTCCCATTTCGAAGACGTGGCCGCAGCCGTAGCCGCTGCCAAGCAGGCCTTCAACCCCTGGCGTCTGGTTCCAGCGCCCAAGCGCGCAGAGATTCTGCTGCGCGCGCGCGACATCCTCGTCCAAAAGAAAGAAGAATTCGCAAGAGGCATGACGCGTGAAATGGGCAAGGTGCTTGCCGAAACGCGCGGTGACGTGCAGGAGGCCATCGACGAAGCCTTTTACGTGGCGGGCGAGGGCAGGCGTCTCTTCGGCGTCACCACTCCCAGCGAATTGCCCGACAAATTTGCCATGAGTGTTCGCATGCCCGTCGGCGTCGTCGGCCTCATCACGCCGTGGAACTTTCCCATGGCCATCCCCAGTTGGAAGCTCTTTCCCGCGCTCGTTGCCGGCAACACCTGCGTCATCAAGCCCGCCCCCGACACGCCGCTCTCCACCTACAATCTCGTCCAGGCGCTGGTCGATGCCGGCCTTCCGCCGGGCGTAGTCAACATCGTCTGCGGAACGGGCTCGGCTGCGGGCGCAGCTCTGGTCGAGCACCCTGACGTCCGCGCCATCAGCTTCACCGGGTCAAGCGCAGTCGGCTCGCTCATCGCGCAGCGCGCCGCCGCCACCTTCAAGCAGGTCTCGCTCGAGATGGGTGGCAAGAACGCGCAGATCGTCCTCGACGACGCCAATCTCGAGCTCGCACTCGACGGCGCGTTGTGGGGCGCATTCGGCACCACCGGCCAGCGCTGCACCGCCACCAGCCGCATTCTTCTGCAAAAGGGAATTGCCGCCGAGTTCACCGAGAAGTTTGTCGCCCGCGCCAAAAAGCTAAAAGTCGGCAACGGCCTCGACGAATCCGTCGAAGTCGGCCCGCAGGTCAACGCCAATCAAATCGAGACCTCCACGCGCTATGTCGAGATCGCTCTCGCCGAAGGCGCGCAGCTCCTCTGCGGCGGCCACGCGCTCACGAGCGGCGCGTACGCGCACGGCAACTTCTTCGAGCCCACGGTTCTCGCCGGCGTCACGCCACAGATGCGCATCGCGCGCGAAGAGGTCTTCGGTCCGGTGGTCGCGCTCATGGAGTTTTCGACATTTGAAGAAGCGGTCTCGATGGCCAACTCTATCGACTACGGCCTTTCCACCGCGCTCTACACGCGCAACGTCAATCGCGCCTTCGCCGCCATGCGCGACCTCGAAGCCGGCATCACCTACATCAACGCCCCCACCATCGGCGCTGAAGTGCACTTGCCCTTTGGCGGCGTCAAGCAAACCGGCAACGGCCATCGCGAAGGCCTCGGCGCGCTCGACTTCTTCACCACCTGGAAAGCCGTCTACGTCGACTACTCCGACAAACTCCAGCGCGCCCAAATCGACAATGTGGAGTAATTGAAGGAAGAATAATCCAGCGCGTGTTTTCACGGAGGGAGGCGGGTGGCCCACCCACGCTTCTTACCGTCTAATCCTGACCAAGAAAGGTAGGGTGCCCCATCCAAGGCGCGGTCTCATCGTGCCTTGGGTGGGAAACCACGGACCCAAACCAGCCCTGATCTCCGCCGTCAAGCCCTTTTCACTCGAATCGTTCTTTTCCCCCTTCCTTTCAATCGTTTCCGGGCGGGTGGCCCACCCACGCTTCTTACCGTCTAATCCTGACCAAGAAAGGTAGGGTGCCCCATCCAAGGCGCGGTCTCATCGCGCCTTGGGTGGGAAACCACAGACCCAAACCAGCCCTGATCTCCGCCGTCAAGCCCCTTTCCACTCGAATCGTTCTTTTCCCCCTTCCTTTCAATCGTTTCCGGGCGGGTGGCCCACCCACGCTTCTTACCGCCTAATCCTGACCAAGAAAGGTAGGGTGCCCCATCCAAGGCGCGGTCTCATCGCGCCTTGGGTGGGAAACCACAGATCCAAACCAGCCCTGATCTCCGCCGTCAAGCCCCTTTCCACTCGAATCGTTCTTTTCCCCCTTCCTTTCAATCGTTTCCACGCGGGTGGCCCACCCACGCTTCTTACCGCCTAATCCTGACCAAGAAAGGTAGGGTGCCCCATCCAAGGCGCGGTCTCATCGCGCCTTGGGTGGGAAACCACAGACCCAAACCACGCGGGTGGCCCACCCACGCTTCTTACCGTCTAATCCTGACCAAGAAAGGTAGGGTGCCCCATCCAAGGCGCGGTCTCATCGCGCCTTGGGTGGGAAACCACAGATCCAAACCAGCCCTGATCTCCGCCGTCAAGCCCCTTTCCACTCGAATCGTTCTTTTCCCCCTTCCTTTCAATCGTTTCCGGCCCCACTTCTTTTGCAGATTATTTCTCCCGAATCGCTACCCTTGAGTTGAGAGCAATCAGGCTCCGCGTGCAGGTCCCGTCGCGTCGGGCAACAAACTCCGCGTCGCGGCCCGCAAATTCTCTGTTTTGAGTCTTTCAGCTTTGAAATTCCTCAAAACACCGAACATACGGCAGAACCCTACCCTGCAACCCACAGAAAACAGGAGAATTGTCCGACCACCCCCGGGGGAGGGGGCTGGGGGGCACCCCATTACCAAAATGCCAATAGGAGAAAGCCTCATGACCGAATACAAAGAATGCCGTCACGTTATGCCCAGTGGACTTCACTGCAAATCGCCCGCCATGCGCGGCAGCGCCTTCTGTTACTTCCACGGGCGCGCGCCTCGCCCCGCGCGGCCGCTCCGCTCACCTGAAGCCAACATCGAGGTTTCTCCGGTAGTCGGCTCCATGGGTTGCGCCCGCGCCGTCAATCAGATCACGCAGGCCCTTGCCAATAACCTCATCAGCACTCATCGCGCTGCGATTCTCCTGCAAGGTGTGCAAATGGCCTCCGGCCTGACATTGCCGGGTCCCATCGAACCCTATGCCCCGCTCGGCAATACGCCTTCTCAAAATCCACAACCGCATCCACACGGTACGAAGCAATAACTCGTGGCCAGGGTGGGATACTCGTAAGTGCATTTCTTCTGTGAGGTGATGTATGGAAACCGCCTACATTCCCGATCCCACCCGCTACGACCAAGCCACCTTCCGCCGCTGCGGCAACTCCGGTCTTGTGCTGCCGGCCATCACGCTCGGCCTGTGGCAAAACTTCGGCGGCGCGGATGTCTTTGAAACCGGCCGCGCCATGATCCGCCGCGCCTTCGATCGCGGCGTCACCCACTTCGATCTCGCCAACAACTACGGCCCTCCCTACGGCTCGGCGGAAGAGAACTTCGGCACGATTCTCCGCAAGGATTTCCGCGGCCTGCGCAACGAACTTGTCATCTCGTCAAAAGCCGGCTGGGACATGTGGCCCGGCCCTTACGGCATCGGCGGCTCGCGCAAGTATCTGCTCGCCTCGCTCGATGACAGTCTCAAGCGCATGGGCCTCGACTACGTTGACATCTTTTACGCGCACCGCCCATGGAAAGATTGCCCGCTCGAAGAAACCATGGGCGCGCTCGTCTCCGCCGTGCATCAGGGCAAAGCGCTCTACGTCGGCATCTCCTCGTACAGCCCAGAACGCACGCGCCAGGCGGCCAAGATTCTCAAGAGCATGGGCGTGCCGCTGCTCATTCACCAGCCGTCTTACTCCATGCTGAATCGCTGGATCGAGAAAGGCCTGCTCTCCACACTCGAAGAACTAGGCGTCGGCTGCATCGCGTTTTCGCCGCTCGCGCAAGGCCTGCTCACCGGCAAATATCTCAAGGGCGTGCCGAAGGATTCGCGCGCCAAGCTCGAAAGCTCATCGCTGCTCAAGGAATTTTTGAGCGAAGAAAATCTCAAACGCGTCCGCGCGCTCAACGACATTGCGCAGACCCGCGGCCAGACGCTTGCGCAAATGGCCATCGCCTGGGTGCTGCGTGATCAACGCGTGACCTCAGCTCTAATCGGCGCGCGCAACGTCGAGCAGCTCGACGACTCGCTCGATGCGCTCAAGAAGCTCAAATTCACGACCGCCGAACTCAAAGAAATCGACCGTCACGCGCGCGACGGCGAACTCGACCTTTGGCGCGCAGCGCGCGAAACCATGGAGTAAGGAGCTAGACTCGTGTACCGCCGGTCTCCTGACCGGCTGTGGTGCGGGCGTCCTCGCCCGCACATCGGGATCTTCTCAGGGGCTTGTTTCTTATTAGCTCTTCCCCTCCAGCACATCCCTCAGCGCGAAGCTGGTCTCGAGCCGGATCACGCCCGGCAGGCGCGAGAGCTCGTTCTGGTGCAGGCGGTTGTAGTCATCGATTCCCGCCACGCGCGCCACCAGAATGTAGTCATACTGGCCCGCCAGCAGGTGGCAGCTCACAATGTCGTGGCAGTGGCGCACCGCAGTCTCAAACGCGTTCAGCACCGCGGCAGACTGCCGCTCCAGCGTCACGCGGATATAGACCGTCATATGCTTGCCCAGCAGTCGGTCGTCAATCAGTGCGCGATAACCGCGGATGGCCCCCGTTGCCTCCAGCGCCAAAATCCGCCGCGATGCCGCCGAAGCCGACAACCCCACTGCCTCACCCACCTCAAAATTCGTCGCCCGGCCCTGCCGCGCCAGGTAACGCAGAATGGCCCCATCCAATTCGTCCAGCCCCGCCGCGGCTTGGAGGCTCTCTACGGATTGCGTCGTCTCGGGCGATTGTTGCGCCAAGGGCACACTTTGCTCACGTTTTGTTCCCATTTAGCTGTTCTATCACAAAGTTTGCATACATTGGAAGCTGTCTGCGCCGTAAAATTCCCTTCAGTTGGAAACCGGCACAAGCGCACGGTCTCAGCCCTCCCCAAAGCACGGCCGGGCGCGCCGGTTCCTCACGCGCAGCCCTCCCCAGCGCGCAAACAAATCGGGCCATAAAGAAAGAGGAGAAATCATGATTGTCGGCGTTCCCAAAGAGATCAAGGACAACGAATCCCGCGTTGGAATCACACCTGCTGGCGTGAAAGCGCTCACCGAGCTCGGTCACACCGTGCTGATCGAGACTCAGGCCGGCGCGCAGTCCGGTTTCCCCGATGCCGAGTACCAGAACGCCGGCGCCGAGATTGTGGGCGATGCAGGTTACGCCTGGGGCAAATCCGACATGGTCGTCAAGGTCAAGGAGCCGATCGAAAGCGAATACGTATATTTCCGCGAAGGCCTCGTTCTCTTCACCTATCTGCATCTCGCTCCCGTGCCTGCGCTCACTGACAAACTTCTCGAATCCAAAGTCATCGGCATCGCCTACGAAACCGTGCGCGATGCCCGAGGAACTCTCCCGCTGCTCACCCCCATGAGCGAAGTGGCCGGCCGCATGAGCGTGCAGGTCGGCGCCAGCTATCTCGAAAAGGAGCGCGGTGGCCGCGGCATTTTGCTGGGCGGCGTTCCCGGAGTGCCTCCGGCGCATGTAGCCATTCTGGGCGGAGGCGTGGTGGGCACCAACGCGGCGCGCATCGCCCTGGGCTTCGGCGCCAAAACCACGCTCATCGATGTGAACCTGAATCGTCTCCGCGAACTCGAAGACATCTTCGGCGGCCGCCTCTCGACGCTGGCATCGAACAGCTACAACATCGCGCAGGTAACGCGCGAGGCAGATCTGGTGATCGGCGGCGTGCTCATTCCGGGCGCGACCGCGCCTAAGCTGGTCACGCGCGCCATGGTTTCGCAGATGAAGCAGGGCGCCGTCATCGTCGATGTGGCTATCGATCAAGGCGGCTGCGTCGAAACTGCCCGGCCAACTTCCCACTCCAACCCCAGTTATGTAGTCGACGGCGTGGTGCATTACTGCGTCACCAACATGCCCGGTGCCGTGCCCCACACCTCCACGCTGGCACTTACAAACTCCACGTTCCCCTACGTTCTGCGCATCGCCAACCAGGGGGCGCGCGAGGCCATCCGGCAGGATGCGGGCCTCGCCGACGGTCTGAATACCTGGATGGGCTCCCTCACGCATCGCGGCGTGGCCGAGAGTCAGCACCGGCCGTGGACCGCCGCCGCCGGACTGCTTGGCTGACGAGTTCACTCTTCCATCCCGTAGACAGCAAGCTCACACGCCTGTAGCCCTCTCACACACGTGTGCAGATTTCTCTTGACACGGCTATTTCGCATTTGTTAGTTTCCTCCCGCGGAAAAGACTAAGAGAAATCCACCGCCAAATGCAGCCTTTTCGATACTGGTCGTGTGTGCAAGTCACGCCGGATGAACAGAGCTTGGATTTGGGGTGGATTTTTTGTCTTTAGCCGATTTTTCACGGCATGTTCTTCGAAATTTAACAGACTTGGCAAAGGATGGCAGTGGTATCGTTGCTCACCATCATCTCGACATCTTTGACGACTTCGAGTCTTTTCGCCGCTACACCTGCCGAAATGGATAACTGCGGGGTCAAAAGCCGCACATTCCTTCTTGTTTTCACAGCCGGGCTCATTGCTTTGCCCTCTTTGGAGGGTCTGATTCCCGTTTACGGCATCTTCCAAATCCTGTAGCCCTGATCTACAGGGCAGAAACTTAACCGCTGTTGCAACGAAAACATTGGGAGGCAATATGCATTCGATAATTCCATCTGTGGAATACCACGCCAGAACATCCCGCGCGGCAAAGGCAGGAATTCTTGGATTCGGCTGGACCCTTCTGGCCATGGCGCTTCTGTTGATGCTTCCTTCGCGCACGGCTTTTGCTCAGTACGACCTTGGCGGCGTGGTCGGGACCATTCACGACTCGAGCGGCGCCGCGGTTCCGAACGTGACCGTTACTGTTACGAACGACGCCACCGGCATTGCCACGGTAGTCAAGACCGATCAATCCGGCGACTATGAAGTTCCGGAGCTGCGCGTTGGTGTTTACACCGTCTCTGCCAGCGCCTCCGGATTCTCAATCGCTGAAGCCAAGTCCATTACCGTCTCGGTCGGCGCGCGCGCGCGCATCGATCTGGTCTTGAAGGTGGGCACGGCCCAGGCCACCACCGTCGAAGTCAGCGACGTCGCTTTGCAGTTGCAAACCGATACCAGCCAGCGCGACCAGACCATCACCAACTATCAAACGCAGTCTCTTCCGCTGGTGAGCCGCACCTACTCTGACCTCGTGAATTACGTCGTAGGCGCTCACCAGGCCCCAGCCGATGCCACCACCACGGCAGTCACCTCGTTTACGCGCGCCGGCTCCTTCAACGTGAACGGCCAGCGCAGCATGTTCAACGACTACATGATCGACGGCATGGACAACAATTCCTACGGCGAGAGCAACCAGGGCTTCGACAACCAGATCATTCAGCCCCCGCCGGACTCCGTCGCCCAGTTTGAGGTGATCACGAACAACGAGAGCGCCGAGTACGGCCGCTCCTCGGGCGCCACGGTTAACGTGGCAAGCAAGAGCGGTACCAACGAGTTCCACGGCACGCTCTATGAGTTCATCCGCAATACCGACCTGAACGCGTTCGGCTATATCAAGCCGATCTCGACGAACGCCGTTACCGGCGCGGTGTATCCGTTCTTTAAGCCCGTCTTCGATCGCAACCAGTTTGGCGCCAACTTCGGCGGCCCCATTATCAAGAATCGCTTCTTCTGGTTCCTCGATTACGAAGGCTTCCGCCAGAAACTCACTCCCACGGTCGTTGACACCGTTCCCACGACCAATGAGCTGAGCGGCCAGTTGGCCGTCGCCGTTCAGGATCCGTGGAGTCCCGGTACCTACATCCCGGCGGGCACTCCCTATGCCAGTTGGCCTACCCAAGCCAAGGCCGACGCCGATCCAACAGCCCTCAAGATCGCCAGCCTTTACCAGGCCGCTCTGCCCGGAAAGTGCACGGTGACTGCCGGCCTATCGACGACAGGCGTTGCCACCAACGACTGCCCCTTGAACGCGCCGTTTTCCGATCACGCCGACAAGGGCGACCTGCGCCTCGACTTTCAGCAGAACGCCAACAGCTCGTGGTTCCTCAAGGTCAGCGATCGCAAGGAGATTGGCCATAACACCAACCTTCTGCCCGAGCCGATCGATATGCAGACTAACGGCGACATCCTTATTCACGATGAACAGGTTGCGGCCGGCTACAACCACGCGTTCAGCGCCAACAAGTTCCTCGATGCGCGCCTGGCGCTCTCGGAGACCAAGGCAGGCAAGTGGACCTACGCAATCGGCAGTACTGCGTTTCCAGCGGGCTCCATTCCTGGCCTGCCGACCATCGCCGGCGTCTCCGGCGGCCTGCCTTCCATCGCTATCACCGGTGGTTTCACTTCCTTCGGCCGTCAAAGCACCAACCCGCAATGGCAGAACCCCTCGCTGGCTGATCCCAAGTTGAATTTCTCCTGGGTCCATGGCCGTCACTCGCTCAAATTCGGCTATGAATGGGAGAAGGTCTGGCAGGAGATCGAGGACTCGAACCCGCTGTACGGATCTTTCTCCTACGGTGGCGGCTACAGTAAGTGCCCGACGACGGCAGGAGCATCTTGCCCCAACACCTCCGCCGTTGCTGACACAGACTTCGCAGACTTTCTCTTTGGAACCAGCAGCGCTTATTCGCTGGCAACCTATTTCATCACCCACGTTTTCCAGCAGATGGATAGCGCCTACGCCCAGGATGACTGGAAGGTCAGCTCGAAGCTTACGCTGAATATCGGTCTGCGCTGGGAGTATGGCTCGCCCTGGTGGGAGCGCGACAACTTCGTCTCCAACTTCAACACCACCACCGGAACCTTGCAGACGCTCACACCCGGCTGGACGACTGCCCAGTCTCCTCTGTGCGGAAGTGCTCCCTGCATCTCCCCCTATAGCGCTGGCAGTGGCGTATTTGCCAAGTCGCTGGTCAATCCCAACAAGAAAGACTGGTCGCCGCGCTTTGGATTCGCTGCCGCCCTCACGCCGAGCCTCGTACTCCGTGGCGGCTACGGTACGGCATTCATCCACTATTGGCGTGCCGGTTCGGGCAACAATCTCGCCATCAACGCGCCCTTCGATCTCATTACCGTGGTCAGCAACCCGTCTACGACCGGAACCACGACCGGTCGCGCAGCCGGAAGCACGAACGGCTTCGTAAGCCTGTCACAAGGCTTCCCCACGGGGCTGGCCACTGTCTTTAGCGCCGGTACAGACAATATCGACTCCATGCCGATCAACACCAAGGACGGATACGCCGAGAGTTGGTTCCTCGACGTGCAGAAGAGCCTGGGCAAAAACACCAAGGTTGACCTGGCCTATGTGGCCAATCACGGTGTCCACCTGCAGGGCTTCATCAACGCCAACCAGAAGAATCCGGCTTTGCCGCTTACGACTGCCGGCGAGTTCCCGGGAATCCCGGCCGGCCAGTGGCAGCGTCCGTATATGAGCTGGGGCGGTTACCTGCTCAACAATCCAACTCTCTATCCCACCTTCAGCAACGGCGACATTACCCAGGCTTTGAGCGAGTTCCACTCCAGTTACAACGCGCTGCAGGCCCGTTACGAGCAGCGTGCTACCGGCGGCTTGACCCTGTTGAACTCCTTCACCTGGTCGCACGCCATGGACAACGCCTCATCGACCCTCGAAGCCAATACGCCGTGCCCGCAGAACGGCTATAACATCAACGCGGACTACGGCCAATCGGACTACAACCTGCCCATCACCAACGTCACCACACTGATCTACGAGCTGCCATTCGGAGAAGGCCGGCGCTGGCTCACCGGCGCCAATCCAGTAGCCAATGCCATCATCGGTGGCTGGCAGATCAGCGCCGTAAACACCATGGACGCCGGAACGCCCTTCAACCTCACCTACAGTCCGGCTTCAACCAATGCCGTTTCGCCTGCGCTGACGCAGAACTGGCGCGGTGAGAATCTCTACCGTCCCAACCTGGTTCCCGGAGTGCCCTATATCAGCAGAACTCAGCTCGCCAACGGCTCCGTGCAATATGTGAACCCGGCAGCGGTCGATCTACCTTCTACCTACATCGGCAACGTCTCCGCGAATGGAATTTCGAGTCCATTTGGCAGCTTGCCCAAGAACTACGGCCGCACGCCAGCCTTCTACCAAACCGATCTTGACTTCAACAAGAAGTTCAATACCCCCATCGAGCGGGTCAAGATCGAATTCCGGTCGGAGCTCTACAACATGTTCAACCACACCAACCTTTACCTGCCGGGCGGCTCGGGCGGCGGTACGGTCTCCGGTACCGACAACAACACACCGGGCGACGTCACCAGCAACGGCGGCGGCACGGTTACCGGTACGTTTATTCCGCGTATCGTCCAGTTCGGCTTGAAGGTCACGTACTAACCCGTATGAAACCGATGCGTCGGCCGTATTGCACGACCGGCGCATCCTGCTTGCTGAGCCATGCGTAGTAGCCGCAGTGATAAGCTGGAATCAACGGCGCATCCGCTCCATGCGAGAAGCGCTGTTACCATCGAAACCGCGGCGATTCGGCTCGCGGTGCACGCCCACATAGAGACCAGAGTCTGGGCGGAAAAACAGCAATCCAGTTGATTCAGGGCGGAGTGTGTCGGCCTGCCGCATGTTTACTGCGTATCCACGCAGTAGAGCGCGCCGTGCCTTGGATCGTATTGCTTTCCGCATCTGGAATCCATGAAAGGAATCGACAGGCGTGACCAAACGCAATGAAATTCTGAATGAACTTACCGGCAATTCTCAGCCCTGGGACGTATTGGTGATTGGCGGCGGAGCCACAGGTCTCGGCGCCGCCGTTGAGGCCGCATCGCGCGGCTATCGCACGCTACTGGTGGAGCGCTCCGACTTCGCCAAGGAAACCTCCAGCCGCAGCACCAAGCTGGTGCATGGCGGCGTCCGCTATCTCCAGCAGATGAACGTAACGTTGGTTCTCGACGCCCTGAGCGAGCGTGGCCACATGCTGCGCAACGCGCCCCACCTGGTCCACGACCTGAACTTCGTCATCCCGGCTTACAGCTATTTTTCGCTTCCGTACTACGGGATAGGACTTAAGGTCTATGAGCGGCTCTCTGGCAAGTTGTCCTTCGGCCGTTCCGAGGTGCTCTCCCGTAAGGCCGCACTGGAGAAGCTTCCCGGCGTCAAAAGCGACGGCCTATGCGGCGGCATCCTCTATCACGACGGCCAGTTTGACGATGCCCGCTATGCTGTCACGCTCGTGCGCACGCTTCAAGATCTCGGCGGCGTCGCCGTCAACTATGTTGAAGCCACAGGCCTCATCGAGCGCGGCGGCAAAGTTGTCGGCATCCGGGCGCGCGACCAGGAAAGCGGTGCAGCCTATGAATTCCAGGCGAAGGCGGTGATCAACGCCTGTGGCGTCCATGTGGAGCAGACCTTGGCTCTCGACGGCCGCCCACCCGGCTCCTTGCTCGTCATCAGTCAGGGATCGCATTTTGTTTTGCCGCGTTCTTTCCTGCCCGGCAATTCCGCCTTGATGATTCCCAAGACCGCCGATGGGCGCGTCCTCTTTGCCATTCCCTGGCTCGGTTCCCTCATCGTCGGAACCACCGATGTGCCCATCGACTCCTCTTCGCCTGAGCCGCGCGCTTTGCCTGAGGAGAAAGCCTTTCTCCGCGACCATATTGCCAAGTATCTCGGCCACGCGCCGCTCCCTGAAGAGATCCTCAGCGTCTGGTCGGGACTACGTCCTCTAGTGCGCAAGGGCCACGCAAAATCCTCCAAGCTCTCGCGTGACCACACCATCCTGGTTTCACCCTCCGGCTTGATTTCCGTCACAGGAGGCAAGTGGACCACCTATCGCCGCATGGGTCAGGACACCATCGATCGCGCTATTCAGGTCGCAGCCCTGCCTGAGAGCCCGTCGAAAACCCTGGAGCTGAAGCTGCACGGTTGGACTCCGGAGCCGGCCAGCGCAGCTTCCGCGTGGGAGTGCGAATACGGTTCCGATCTGCCGGCCCTCCAGGCTTTTTCCAGCCAGGATACCAGCCTCGACGGCCTCTTGCATCCGCGTCTGCCCTTCCGGTTCCGCGAGGTGGTGTGGGCGGCGCGTTATGAGATGGCGCGGACGGTCGAGGACGTGCTCGCGCGGCGCACGCGCGCGCTTTTCCTCGATGCCCGTGCCGCTATCGAAGCCGCGCCCACGGTCGCCAGTCTGCTGGCGCGCGAGCTTGGCCGCAGCGACGACTGGAAGTTGAACGATTTGGCAAATTTCCTCGAAACCGCCAAGGGCTATCTCTACACCGAGTGAGGAGCCTAAACTTTCGAATCAGCGCATTACAAGAATCAGCTTTGCAACTGCGCGTTTTTGCATGCTTCGGCAAGACTGATGGAGGACCGTACGAAGTTTCAGGGCACGACTTTAGTCGTGCCGAAAAGCGCAGTAAGAATGCGGGGCTTTAGCCCCTGCGGAATGAAAAACCGGAATGCTACAGCCGCTTCCTGCCACACTGCGGCCAGTCGCTCCATCGGGCCCACGGGGTAAGTTCATGAATTGGAGTTTGCGTTTTCTTCGGCCTGCGCCGCACATCCCACGGGTTCCCAGGGAGCAGGCGCAGCGGCTTTATCCGAAGATGCGCTGGCAGATCCTTGAATCCACCTTCATCGGCTACGCCACCTTTTACTTTGTCCGCAACAACCTTCCTGTCGTCTCCCGCGAGATGGGCCTCGCTTTGCACTACAGCATGGAGCAGATAGGGAACATCCTGGCTGCCACGGCCATCTCCTATGGTGTCGGCAAGCTCTTCATGGGCGCGTGGTCCGATCGCAGCAATCCTCGCTACTTCATGCCTCTCGGCCTCGTGCTCACCGCGATCTGCAACTTCGCCTTCGGCGCCGTCAGTAATTATCACGTGCAGCTTGCACTCTGGGCCTTGAACGGTCTGGCGCAAAGCATGGGATGGGCGCCATGCGGGCGCTCTCTGGGCCACTGGTACAGCGTCAACGAGCGCGGCACCATGTTCGCGTTCTGGAATGTCGCACAGAATGTCGGGGGCGGATTAACCGGACTCCTGGTCGCCTACAGCACCGTCCTGCTCGGCTGGCGCTCGGCATTCTACGTGCCCGGAGTTCTCGCCATTCTCTGCGCCATCTATCTCCTCATCCGGCTCAGAGACACTCCGCAATCGGTCGGCCTTCCGCCCATCGAGGAGTGGCGCAACGATTATCCTGTCGGCGCGCGGAAGCACAGTGAACAGGAGTTGGGCACGCGCGACCTGCTCACCAATTACATCTTCAAGAACCGCTATCTCTGGCTCTTCGCCTTCGCCAATTTCTTTGTCTATATTGCCCGGTACGCCATGCTCGACTGGGGTCCCACGTATCTCAAGGAGGTCAAGCACGCCAGCCTCGGCCAGGGCGGCATCAGCACGGCTGCGCTGGAGTTCTCCGCCATCTTCAGCACCATTCTCATGGGCTGGCTCTCTGACAAAATGGGTGGCCGCCGCGGCATGATCAGCGTCCTCTGCATGATTCCCGTGCTCTTGTCCTACCTGGGAATCATCTACGGCCCACCGGGCAAACTATGGATTAGCCTCAGCCTCTTCGGCGTGATTGGATTCTTTGTTTATCCCACGGTGCTGCTTCTCGTCGTGAGCGCGCTCGACTTCACGTCGAAAAAAGCCGTGGGCACGGCCGCCGGATTTCTAGGCTTGTTTGGATATCTCGGTCGCACCGCGGAAGGCGAGGGAATCGGCTTTCTGGTTCAGCACTACGGTTGGGCCGTAGCTCTGCATGCGGTGGTCGTCGCGGTCGTTATTGCGATCGCACTGCTTCTGTTTACGTGGAAGCTGTCGCCGCATCACGCGCGGCCGGCAGGCGCGGCTAACCTCACGGCTGAACGCCGGGAGGAACCAGCAGCGTGAGGGAGTGGGGCACGACTTCAAGCCGCACCGGCAAGTGGCCCAGCACCTCACCATCCGCTTCCACAAACAAGGTTTCGCGGGCGCCATTGCGTGCGCGGCAATCGATGCTGGGTGTCTCCAGCAGTTCCACTGCGCCATTGAACGTATGCCGTCCGGCCAGCGCTGCAAGCAGAAATGACAGATAGCGCAGTCGGCTCTGCGTCTTGAAGGCCAGCAGGCTCAGGTTGCCATTGCGCAAACTAGCTCCCGGAGCCAGCTTATTCAAAACCCCGCCGAACGAGTGCACTCGCACTGCCAGAAGTTGCGATATATCCACCACGCGCGCGCCACCGTGTCCGTTTTCCGGCAGGGCCGCTTCGAAGAGAGGAAACGACGATGTAGCCCAGATGTGGAGAGCTTCGATCAAATAGAGCACATAGCCCAGCCGCCGCTTCAGCCGCGCGTCCAGCCGCGACATCAGCAGCGCATCGGCTCCAATGCCCGCGGCCACGATAAAGTAGCGCGAGCCAGGATTCCCAGCCAGGTCCAGGTAGTGGATGCGCCCCACGGAGATGCGCGCTGGCTCCGCCTCGAGCAGCTTGCGTGCTATTTTGGCCGGTGTGCCAATCAATCGTAAGTCTGCGGCAAGGGCATTCGCCGTGCCCAGCGGAATCACGCCCAGGGCCACGTCGGTGCCTACGAGGCTTTGCACAATCTCATGCACCGTGCCATCGCCGCCGCAGGCCAGGATCGTATCGTACCCTTCGCTTGCGGCCCGCC
Source organism: uncultured Acidobacteriota bacterium (assembly GCA_963786565.1). Lineage (GTDB taxonomy): Bacteria > Acidobacteriota > Terriglobia > Terriglobales > Acidobacteriaceae > Telmatobacter. The sequence goes on from CAWAZR010000006.1 coordinate 414,553, forward strand.
GCGCATGAATCGTTGCTTCTCCCGCTTCTTTGGTTTCGAATGCATCGGCCGTAACTCCGGCTTCGCGAAACACGGCCAGTGCTTTCTCAATGGCAGCTCTCCGTCGCGCAGAATACTGGCCGGATACCGGGTTGTAGATGAGCGCCACTCGGCGCATAGCGGGTTTCACTTGAGCGGTGGTTCCTATCTCTTCAACTTGCTGTCAGGCACATCTCGCTATCATCGCAGATTTCCGGCTCAAATCGGCTGAAAACAATGCCGAATCCGCACCATCGTTCCTGTTCGTCCAACTGTAGCGCGCGCCTTCCCATTGCGGCAGCCGCCGTTTCACACAATCGGTCTATGATGGCGCAGAGGAGGAACGAACCCCATGAATTTAACCGGTAACACCATCCTCATCACCGGCGGCGGTTCCGGCATCGGTCGCGGTCTGGCAGAATCTCTGCACGCGCTCGGCAACCAGGTGATCGTCGCCGGTCGGCGACAGCACGCGCTCGACGAAACGACGGCCGCGAACCCCGGCATGAAGTCGCTCCGGCTCGATATCGAAAACGCGGCTGCCATCCGCGACTTTGCCGCCAAGGTGGTCGCGGAATTCCCCTCGCTCAACGTCCTCATCAATAACGCTGGCATCATGCGCGCAGAAAAGCTGCTCGCCCAGCAGCCCGACCTTGCCGACGCCGAAGCCACGATCACTACCAATCTCCTTGGCCCCATGCGTCTCACCGCGGCGCTCTTGCCGCATCTCCTGAAGCAATCGCGTGCGGCCATCATCAACATCTCTTCCGGCCTGGCCTTTCTGCCACTCGCCATCACGCCAACCTATTGCGCTACCAAGGCCGCCATCCACTCCTACTCGCTTTCGCTTCGCTACCAGCTTCGTAACACCGCCATCGAGGTTCTGGAGCTGATCCCTCCCTACGTACAAACCGACCTGATGGATCGCAACGCCAACGATCCGCGCGCCATGCCGCTCGATCAATTCCTCATCGAAGTCATGGAGATTCTCAAGCAGCAGCCCACTCCGCCCGAAATCTGCGTCGAAAACGTCAAGCGCCTGCGCTTTGCGGCCGAATCCGGAAAGTTCGACCAGATGTTCAACGGCCTCAACGCAGCTATGACAGATACCCACTAATAAATGTGGCGAGTCAGATCTCCGCATCACAATGAAGCCTTCATCCTGAGCGGCAAGAATGGGATGTCATCCTGAGCGAGTCCCGGCGTGCCGGGACGAGTCGAAGGACATGCGGTTGCTTTTGCCTTCATTCTTCCCGTCTGGCGCCGGGCGCGAGCCGTGGTTTTCTATTCCCTATTTCCTGCCTTCTTGCTCCCTCGCTCCCTGGCTCCCTCGCTCCCTGTCTTTCCCGTCTTGACACCCCCCCAATCTCCTCGTGTAGGGTTGAGGGCTGAATCGTTAACGTTTACGAAAAGGGGTCCAAATCATGATGAATCGCAGAGATTTTCTTTTGAGCGCGGCTGCCGCGCAAATCCTGGCTTCTTCTCAACTCATAGCCGCCGCCGGCGACGCAGTGCCCGAGGTCCCGCCTTTCGACCCGTCAAAACTGAAGCCCTCTGACTTCGCCGACGCCGACCTCGACATGCCCTACAACCTTACTTATTTGCCGCGCATCGCCAACAGCATCGAAACCGAAGGCCCCGATCGCGGCTTCATCAATATCTCCGTGTGGCGCGGCACTCCCCAACTCCATCCCTATAACACCCGCATCATGGAGAGCATCCTCACCCTCGCCTGGTTCTACGCGAGCCGCCGCAAGTGGAACCAGTTCTACGCGAATCCCGCCCTGCGCGCTCGTCTCGAGCTTGCCTTCGAGTACTGGTGCAACCTGCAGAGCCCCGATGGCAAGTTCAGCGAGTATGGTCCTCAGCAGTGGAACCTGGCCGCCACGGCCTTCTCCGTCAAATTCATCTCGGAGGCGCTGCGCCTTCTTAAGACCGGCCCGCCCATCACGCCCGCACTCCACGCGCGCGCCATCGATTGCTGCCGCAAAGCTGTGCACGCCACGCTCTACGACCCCGATCTCCTGAGCCACGGCAAGAGCTACTCCAACCAGTTCACCAATATCTTTGCCGGCGGCGCGGCCTTTCTCTCCATGTACCCTGACGCCGACCTCTGGGCGCGCTTGAAAGAGCAAGTCGAGGCCAGCCCAACCAATCTCCAGAGCCCCTGCGGCTACATGTACGAGAAAGACGGGCCCGATCTCGGCTACACGCTTAATACGCACCACGAAAACCTGCAGATGGCCTATCACTACTGGCGCGGCACATCCTTGGGCGAAATCCTCATCGAAGAGGAGAACCGCTTCGGCAAATGGCTTTCATACAACATTCTGCCCGAGCCCGGCCAGCCCTTCTGGGTGGCCAACCGCAGCATTGAATGTCGTCAGCAGCATTCCATCTTTCCCGCCGTCGATACGCCGCTGGCCGATCGCTGCCTCATCATGCGCGCCTTTGCCACGCCGCCTGAGCGCCGCGCCGAACAGATTCGTGCCGCCCGCGCAAAAATGGAAAAGCAGTGGCCGCAGGTTGATCCGCTGCCCGTGGGTGAGTTCAGTGCTCTGTCGCCGTACGTTTTCCTGCAGCGCGCGCACTACGACTGGCACCCCACCGCCGCGCAGATGGCCGAGGCGCGCAAGCTGGTGCGGCCGCTTGCCGAGAAGCACTTCGTCGAGCAGTTAAAGGACACGCGCGAGCCCATCGTCTTCACCTACATCCGTCGTCCCGGCTACTACGCGGCCTTCGCCTCCGCGCCCAAAGTCATTTCCGAGCAGCAGCGCCTCGGCCTCACCTTCGTGTGGACGCCGGACAAAGGCGTATTGCTCCAGTCGCAGACCAATGGCAGAGAAACCGCATGGGGCACCTCGGCCGGCAGCGCACTGCCTGTCGAAGCTACCGGTCTTGATGCCACATACAGCGAGGGCAATACCGTGGTCAGCTACCCGCTCCCCGGCGGCGGGAATAAAACCGTCACCTTCCTCGACGATCGCATTCGCGTCTCCGTGGAACGCGAAGGCGAGATCGTCGAGCGCGTCCCCGTCTTCGATCCCGCATGCGTCGTCTCTACCGCGCAAATGAAAGCCGGTCCGGCTCCGGCACGCCGGTCCGGACAGGCGGCCGCTCCCTGCGCCAATCCTGAGGCCGGCTGCCCCACGTCCGAAGGCCCAGTTCCAGGCAAAACCCTGTCTGTCGTTGAATTGCACGCCACCGGAAAGCTGGAGTACGAGATTCGGCCTGTCGCCTGAGCGGCAACTCGGCATTCACTTCCGCATCAAGCCGAAGCGATGATGCGCCGCATTGTGCGCTGTGCCTGCTTTTTCGCACACGGTGCCTTGCTCCGAGCGCTTACCTTCATTTCGGCTTGCCCGAAACTCCCGCCGCTGCCCCATGAGCACGCATGCAGTTGTCGTAATCGTCTACCGACCTCTCCCCCCACTCGAAGTTCTGCTGAAGGGACTTGCCAAAGTCAGGTGAGTCGGGCGGGCGCACAATCTGGTCAGACATGGTGCAGACAACTTCGGTCTGTTCTTGGGTGGTGAGGATGCTGGTCACCTGACTCTGCATCATGGGCCCGGCCAGCTCACGCCGAATTTCATGCTCATTGAGTAGGACGAGATACTGGCCGAGTCGAAAAAGATTGTCGGCCTCGTCGGGCGTAAACGAATCCTGGAGCGTGGGCGTGTTTAAAAAGGCCTCAAGACAATGTGAGAAATCCTCGGCGACGGCGCCGGCGAGGAGTTCAATGGCGACTTCGTGGCGAACTCTGCGCTCTTCCGGATCGTTGTAATTGGAGAGATCGTCGCTCTTCTGTGGGCTGTCGCTGAGATCGTGGATGAACGACGCATAGTCGTCGACTTGGTCAAGATGCGGCATGAGGGCGTTTTCCTGCGCGCCGATGGCGAGATCCTGGGGAGAGCCTTTGTGGATGCTCGCGAGCAGGTTGAGACCATCGGCATCAAGGGTCTCGATTTGTCTTTCGATGAGCGCGACCAGGGTCTGCTGCTCGACATTGATCGGCAGCTCCTCGCCGTTGGGACCGAGCGTGTAGAAGTAGCTGTTGGCCTTATATCGGAAAGCGAATTTCGAGAAGTCGATGTCATTGCGGCTGTTGTCGACGTAGAGCGAAGGCGAAAGCAGCACAACTGGCGGAGCGTTGGGATGGGCGGTGCCGCGCGGGCCGCTGGGTGTCTGCACGCCGATATGCGGGCGTCAATGATGTCGATGGCGCGACCGATGCCCTGGCTTGCGGAGCCGTCGGCCTGCGTGAACATGGCTCCGCCGTCGGAGGAGATGGCGAGATCGAGCAGCCATGCGGGATCGCCCTGGCTCGGATCGCCGAGCGAGGCGCGCCGATCGGCTTCGAGCAGAAGGGTCATGGCGGAGTTGTCGGTGATGCCGCCGTCGGAGAGCAGGTAGCGGCCGAGACGGCCAAGGTTGAGCGGTACCGGCTCGAAGGCAAGAGGAAACGCGGCCGAGGCCGAAACGAACTTCGACAGCTTCTGGCCGCCGGCATCGCGGAGCGCGAAGGTGGAGTCGCGCGAGAGACGCGGCGTCTGGTCGTAAAGTTGGACGGCGTTGGGGAAGAGTTCTTCGCCGGGCGGACGCAGCAGGAAGCGGGTGAGAAACCAGTCTTTGGTGGTGCCGATAGCGCGGCCGGAGTTGAGGTCGGTGACGTCGACCATGAGGTTTGGGCCGGTGCCGAGATCGCGGAAGGTTGCGTTGTGGAGGAACATGCGGTCGAGGGCCTGCGCGTTCAGGTCGGTGCGGGTGAAGGAGTAGAAGGGCAGAAGACCGACATCGGTTCCGGGAATGCGCGCGGGGAAGATGAGGCGGACGAGGTTCTGCGCGTCGAAGAGGTCGCGGTAGAGCAACATGCGGCGCTGCTCGAAGACCTGGAGAAGATCCTGGGGCGAGCCGCCGGCGGCGTAGTACGAGGCGGTAATGCTGCCGCCGGAGACAGAGGAGAGATTGGTGGGGCGGAGGCCGAGTTTCTCGAGGCCGTCGAGCACGCCGGCGTGCATCAGGGTCGCGCGGTAGCCGCCGCCTGAAAGCGCGAGGCCGATGTGCTTGCCGGCGGCGAGAGGATCGTGCGGTGGCAGCGCGGCAAAGCGGGCTGTGTTCCGGGGCGCGGGCCGCGCGGTTGAAATTGCGTCTCCCGCCGACCACAGCAGCCATGTGAAAAGCATGGTGGCCAGGAATGCCTTGGTCTGCGGCAAGCGGGCGCGGGCCCTCGCTCGGCGGAAATAGAAGAATGCGGCGGCGAGCGCGACGGCGAAGAGCAGGATATCGAACGCGATGTGGTAACTGCCGGCGCGGGCCAGCAGGGCCGTCACCACAAACGCGGCCAGCAGCGCCCAGCGGTAATGGCCGAGCTTGGGGAACATCCAGCCGAGAAAGAAGATGAGCACCAGGCCGGCGACGATGGCCTTGCCGGCGAGCGTGCTGTCCTGTACCAGGATGCAGCCGCAGCACCACACAAAGAGGATGGCCGCGAGGGTATGGCGCCAACCCCAGGTGTCGGCCAGGTTGCGCAGCGACTCTTGCATGCGCGGGATGAAATTGCTGGCAGGCCAGACCAACTCCTCGTCGGGAGCGAGATGTTTGCGCTGCGAGAGGAACATGCCGAGGCGGACGGCAAAAACATAGAACAGAAGATTGCCGATTTGCGCGAACGGGTAGACGAGCCAGAAGCTGGGCGGAGTGTTGGCATCGACTGGTGTGTTGGGTCCGACGGTGAACCGAGGGTCGAAGGAGTTGTGCATTGTCGCCCAGGCTAGGAATCCGGAGAAGGCAATCGCCAGGCCAAGGAGGGTTTTGCGGCGGATTGTGGCGGAGGTGCGGCCGGCTTTGGCGAGCAGGCGCTCGAGACCCCACCCCAGCGCCATGTAGACGCAGAACCATGCGGCGTCAAACAGAGCCAGGCCCCACCACGCTGGCGGATGGTCGCCGGCCAAAAGCGGATAGGTGGCGATCCAGCAGTAAATGTTGTAGGCCGTGCAGAGGCCAATTACTGCCGCCAGCACTACCATGCGCACGGGGAAGCGGGCGTTGCGGGTGAGTATGCGCGGAGCCGCGGCATCGAGCGCGAAGCCAGCAAAGTACCACACCGCGAACAGCGCGAGGACGTACCAGAAGATGGTGGGAACGACGGGCAGGCTGACGAAGACCACCTGTGTGACCAGCGCAATAGGTAAGTTGCGCTTGAGTACCGACTGCATGAGCGCGGGGTGCCCGGCGCGCTGCTCGAAGCCGCCGATTAAGTAGGTTGCGATCTGGATCGTCGGTAGCCAGAAGCGGAAGGTGTAGCGCATGAGCTTCTTGAGTTGTGATGCAGAGGGGAAGATCTCTTCAGTCATCCTGTGATTCCTTCGCGGTGGCGGAGGTTCGCGCCCACTGCCCGGCGCGGATGCACCTTCGTCTGTGCCCAGTGGAGCGGGTGGGCTGTGCCGTCATCCTACAGCGCACGGGTCACCGAAAAGCAAGAGGTTTTCTTCAATTCATTCGCCTGCATCGACATGGCCGCTCTCGACTTCCTTGCGACCGGGTTTTTCCGATTAACGGACTGGATTCTCACAGGGGCGGTGCGACGCCGGTTGGCCTACACTTTTTTCATGGCCACGATCCCCGACCTCACTCTCGATGCCGGATTGCCCGCGAATATCGACGCGGAAAAGACCATCCTGGGCGCGATCCTGCTCGATAACGCTGCCCACGCCGAGACCGCCGAACACATCGGGCCTGACGATTTTTCGCTCGACTCGCATCGCCGCATCTTTTTGCGCATGAGCGAATTAGTGGACACAGGTCGGGCTGTCGATATCGTCACGCTCTCCAACGAGCTCTCCCGCTACAAGGAAGTTGAAGCCGTCGGCGGCGTGGCCTACCTGGCCTCGCTCACGGAGGGCTTGCCCCGCCGCCCTGTCATCGAGGACTACATCCGCATCGTCAAGGACAAGAGCCTGTTGCGCCGGCTCATGGGCATCTGCTCGGCCGCCATCGCCAAGGCCGCCGACCAGAGCCAGGATGCCATCGGCGTCCTCGACGAAACCGAATCGCAACTGCTCGAAGTGAGCCAGACCGGCCTCACGCAGGGCCTGCAGCCCATCGACGCCATCGTTCGCGACTCCTTCGGGTCGATCGACAACCTGTATACGCACAGCCGCGACATCACGGGCCTCGCCACGGGCTTTACCGAATTCGACCGCATGACCAGCGGCCTGCAAAAGGGCGAGTTGATCATCATCGCCGCGCGGCCGTCGATGGGAAAGACGGCACTCGCTATCAACATCGCGGAGAATGCTGCGGTGCGCTTACGGCTCCACCGTGGCCATCTTCAGCCTGGAAATGAGCCGAGAGTCCCTCCTCCGCCGCATGTTGGCCTCGCAAGCCAGCGTCGACCAGCAAAAAATTCAAAAAGGCTTCTTCGGCCGCGACGAACAGGAGAAACTCCAGGCAGCATTGAACCTTCTGGTGGAATCGCACATCTACATCGACGATTCTGCCGGCTCGACGATCGCCGAAATGCGCGCCCGCGCGCGCCGCCTCAAGCAGAATGCCGGCGGCCTCGACCTGATTATGATCGACTATCTCCAGCTCATGTCGGCTTCGATGCCCGGGGCAAGCAAGAGAGGCTTCGAAAACCGCGTCCAGGAGGTCTCGGCCATCTCGCGCGGCCTCAAAGCCATGGCCAAGGAGCTCCAGGTCCCCGTCATCGCGCTCTCCCAGCTCTCGCGTAGCAACGAGAAGCGCGACGACAAAAGGCCCATGCTCAGCGATCTCCGCGAGTCGGGTTCCATCGAGCAGGACGCCGATGTGGTCGCCTTCATCCATCGCGAAGCCTACTACAACCGCGACCCGAACCAGTCGGCCGAAGAAAAGGCCGAAGCGGAGATCATCATCGCCAAGCAGCGCAACGGCCCCACGGGCACCGTCAGGATGCACTGGAACTCGTCCTTCACCCGCTTCGATGGCGTGGCGACGCACCATGAAGGCGAATAATCGCGTTGCCCGCCCGCTTGCCTTGCGTCCCCTTCCCCTGCATCGCTATCTTTGACCAAGTATCTTGACGAGAAACAGGGAAGCTTTTCATGGACGCTCTTAAACGCCTCTTCGAGCAGCATTTTCATACGCCGGCTGAACGCGCGCAGCCGCTTCAGGGTCAGCTGGGCGGCTCGGGACGCAATATCATCAGGCTGGCTGGCTCGGGCCACACAGCCGTGGGCATTCTCTACTCCGTGCGTGAAGAGAACCTAGCTTTTCTTGAGTTCTCCCGGCATTTTCGCCGCCATGGCCTGCCCGTCCCCGAGATCTACGCTGAAGATCTGGCTCGCGGCGCTTACATTGAAGAGGATCTGGGCGACACCACGCTCTTCGAATTCCTGAGCGCCAATCGCGACGGCGACGCCATTGCGCCCGAGGTGGTTGCAGCGTATCGCAAAGTTGTCGCAGAATTGCCGCGCTTTCAGGTGCAGGCGGGCCGCGATCTCAATTACAAGGTCTGCTATCCCCGCTCCAGCTTCGACCGGCAGTCCATCGCCTGGGACCTGAACTATTTCAAGTACTACTTTCTGCGCCTGGCCGGCGTGCCCTTCAACGAACAGGCGCTGGAGCTCGACTTCAGCCGTCTGACGAAGCTGCTGCTCGCCGCCCCGCACGATTATTTTCTCTATCGCGATTTTCAATCGCGCAACGTGATGCTGCGCGATGGCAGTCCGTGGTTTCTCGACTACCAGGGTGGCCGCAAAGGCGCGCTGCACTACGACATTGCCTCGCTGCTCTACGACGGCAAGGCCGATCTGCCGCCCGCTCTGCGCCAGGAGCTGCTCGACCATTATCTTGATGCGCTCTCGGCGTACATCGATCTCGACCGCGAAGCTTTCATGGAGCACTACTACGCGTACGTTTACGTGCGCATCCTGCAGGCGCTCGGGGCTTACGGCTTCCGCGGTTTTTACGAGCGCAAGGCGCATTTTCTGCAAAGCGTTCCTTACGCGCTCAAGAACCTGCGCTGGCTGGCTCACAATGTCCGCCTGCCGGTGGCGCTGCCTTCGTTGCTCGACGCTCTCCAGGCCATGCAGGCTTCGGAAAAACTACGCAACCTCTCCGCGCCCGCGCCGGGTCTTACGGTCCGCGTCTTCAGCTTTTCGTTTCACAACGGCATCCCCGCCGACGAATCCGGCAACGGCGGAGGCTTCGTGTTCGACGGGCGCAGCCTGCCTAACCCCGGACGCGAAGAGCAATACCGCCAACTTACCGGCAAGGACGAGGCCGTCATCGAATATCTTGACCGTCAACCGGGCGTGCATGAGTTTCTCGATCACGTATTTTCTCTTGTGGACTCGAGCGTGGCTAATTATCGGCAACGCGGATTCTCCAATTTGATCGTCTCGTTCGGCTGTACGGGCGGCCAGCACCGCTCGGTCTATCTCGCCGAGCATCTGGCGGAACATCTGCGTGGCACGAATGGTGTGGATGTCAAAGTGCGCCACATGCAACTCGAGAAACTTGGCTGGGAGAATTCTCCGCAATGAAGGCGATGGTCTTCGCCGCGGGTCTGGGCACGCGCCTGCGGCCCCTCACCGACGACCGTCCCAAGGCGCTGGTCACCCTCGCCGGTCGCACGCTGCTTGAAATCACGCTCTCCCGCCTGCGCACCTTCGGCGTCCGCGAAGTCATCGTGAATGTCCATCACTTTGCGGATCAGGTTGTCGCTTATCTCGCCGCCAACCAGAACTTCGGCATGAGGATCGAAGTCTCGCGCGAGGAGTCTCTCCTCGACACCGGCGGCGGACTGAAGAAAGCCGCATGGTTTTTCCTGGATGGAAAGAGTCCCGACGACTCCACTCTCCAGCCGTTCATCCTCCACAACGTCGACATCGTCAGCACCATCGATATCGATCGCCTTGCCGCGGCTCACGAGGCAGGGAACGCGCTCTCCACCTTCGCCGTGCAGGATCGCGAGACCGTGCGCTATCTACTTTTCGACGAGCAGGGCATTCTCTGCGGCCGCCGCAACGGGCGCAATGGTCTGGTCAAGCTTGTCCGGCCAGTCGCCTCACAGCATGCGCTCGCATTCTCCTGCATTCACGTCGTATCCCCGCGCATCTTCTCAAAGCTGTCGGAGGAGGGCGCCTTTTCCATCATCGACGCCTATCTTCGCCTCGTCGCGCAGGGCGAGAGGATTGCCTCCTTCCGCGCCGACGGCGCCTATTGGCGCGATCTAGGCCGGCCCAACGACCTAATCGCCGCCGAAAGCGATGTGGCAGACGGGACCTACCCAGCGGGCAAAAGATGGTAGCCCCAGGCGCAAGCCTGGGGTCGGGGAGCAAAGTCTACAGCAGCCAGCCCGCTTCAGCGGGCGAAAGAAAATGGTTTTAGGTCCTTCTTACACCTTGCAAACCAAATGATTGTCCAGCAAATCGAAATCGATCTCCGCGCCCAATCCGAGCCCTTCCGGCACATGCACAAATCCCTCGGCATCGATCTTGATGGGATTCCTCACGCCAAAGCAGAACGGCTCTTGCGGGATCAGCACTTCGAAGTACTCGCAGTTGCGAATGGCGCAGCTCACTTGCAGGTTGGCCGCGTCCAGCAGGGCATTTGTCGTGGTGTGCACCTCGCAATTCACGCCGAAGGCCTCGCACAGCGCCGCGGTCTTCATCAATCCCGTCACGCCGCCCTTCCACGACACGTCGCTGCGCACAATGTCCACCGCGCGTTGCGTCAGGTACTGCGTGGTCCCGAACAACCCTCCCGGTGTTGACTCCACGCCCGCAATGGGAATCTCGAGCGCCCGGCACAGTTCCTGGTAGCCGTAGAGGTCGTAGTCCGAGAGCGGCTCTTCGAACCAGTAGTAGTTCAGCCGCTCCAGCTCCCGCCCGATCCGCAACGCCTGCTGTTGCGTGTAGCCGGACACGGGATCGCTCATCAACACCATCGCGTCGCCCAGTTCCGAGCGCAACGCGCGGTACGCCTCCACGTCCCGCGCCGGATCTCCCCAGGGATGGATTTTGTACGCCCCATAACCCATCGCCCGATACTCCTGCGCCTGCTGCACGAAGGCGTCGATCGTCGGCAGGATGAGTGAACTCGCATAGGCGGGAAGTGAAGTCCGATACGCGCCCAGCAAGCGGTAGAGAGGCAGTCCGGCAGCCTTCGCGCCTAGGTCCCACAGCGCCACATCCACCGGCCCGTGCGCGTAGATGGGCAAGAATCCCCACCAGCGGTCCATGCGCCGCACCTGCTGCCACAGCAACTCGCGGTTCAGAGGATCCTGCCCAATCAATAACGGCCGAATAATCGACCCAATCAGATGCGCGGTCGCCAGACCACTGCGGCCGCCCCACGCAAACGCGTGGCCCTCCAGACCCTCATCCGTTTTGATCTGCAAAAAGACAATGTCGTGCGCGGCCCTGCCGCCCTTCACGCCCGCCGTGACCATCTCGGAATGCGGATTGCCGATCACGCTGATCGCAACGTCAGTAATCTTCATGCCGATTCACTCTTTCGCTTTTCACACTCACACTCTCACGCCCACACTCGTTCATTTCCCATCCACCGGATAGCCGCGGCTCACGTAACTGTCGATAATCTTCGCGTACACATGCTTCCATCCGCCCTCTCGCTCTTCCAGCGGAATCCGATCTGGCCAAACGCTGATGTAGAGATAATGCAATTCCCGGTCGGCCAGCGCATTCTCCACCCAGTGCTCGGTGCGCGGCGGCACAAACGCCACGGCCGGGGCCCGCACCTGCTGCATCTCCCCGCCCATATACACCCGGGCCTCGCCGCTCCAGATTAAGTAGATCTGCATGAAGGTCTCGTGGCTGTTCGGCGGCGTCGTCCCGCCCGGCCGCACCATCTGCAGCACCACCTCGCAGGCTCCGGTCTCGTCGCGGGGCAGCAGCATCACAAACTCGTTGCCCGCACAGCGAAAGGGCTCTCCTTCGCTGAATTGCCTGATGAACATCGATCGCTCCCGTCGGGTTTTGCCGCAATCGGCGCTCGCAGCGGCCACTCCCGAATGCTACGGCAGTAATGTATCAGGTGCGCCGCCGCCGCCCAACCGCTTCAGAAGTCCCATCACATCTCATTCAGAATCAGGGCAATCCGCCCCGTCAGCAAGTCGCTGGGCGACTCATCCGGACCCATGGCAATCAGCTCCACCGGGGACGCGATATTGTGCGGCCGGAGAATCAGGCGCCCCGCTTGGAATTCCGCATAGCGGAGTGTAAGGTGCGAGCCGTGCCGCACCGCATAAAGATTGGGACGGTTCGGCCGGTAGGGAAGCAGTACATTGTAGTGACGGTCGATGAGCGCAATGGCCTCGGGCAGCACCAAAGGTTCCATGGGCAGGGCGTCAGCCGACGAAACCCGGATGGCGACAAAGCGCTGCCACGCGCGGCGCACGTTTGACGCCCTTGCGTGCACCGAATTCAAAGCCCCTGGCGGCAGATGCAGCATAAGCTGGACGGCCGAGGGCCGGATTACCGGCTCAAAGAGCGCCGTCGCGTGTGAAACCACCGGGACTGCCCCTGCGCTCTCATCCTCCGGCCAGAATCCGCCCCGGGGTAGTGCGGGCAGCAGATCGGCAACCGTCAGGCGCTGGGCGGCCAGGATGCGATCCATTGCCTCCAGCGAGAGTTGCCGCCGGCTGTGCAGAAAATTGGAGAGATGCGCCTGCCCGAAACCGGTCTGCCGCGCCAACAACGAGACGCTGACCGTGCCCCGCTGGATCCTGCGCAGCAGTTCCAGGCGGAGGCGCTCGTGCATCTGGTTGAAGTTCATCTGTGGAAAATTTGCCATCAGCAAGGAGTGTCTAGGCTCATTGCTTTCCCATGGAAAACTTATCAGGGCTAGATGCCCTTCATTTTGAGCATTTATGTCGCGATTGGAAAGTGATCGATTGGAAATCCGTAGAGTGGCGTTGACGCAGAGGAAGCATATCCCTACATTGGGTTTACTTAATCACGCATTGGCTTGTGGGAATCTTTAGGAAAACGTCCATTCGCTGTTTCTTAAGCGGAGGCGGAAACGTGCCTCCGGAAGCAGCGAATGAACATTTGCCGGTTCAATTTGTTGAAAACCGGCTTTCCTCCCATGCCGGCGCCGCTTCAAAACGGCGTCGGAAAACATGCCAATCGGGAAATTCCAGGATCTGCGCACGAATGGTCATGACAGACAACAAGAGAGCACAGGTGGCAATCCCCCATCAGGACAGGAGAAATCTGAGTTGCCTTGCCTGGTTCTCTTCACCCCGCGGAACAACCTGCAACACAAGCCTCCGTCGGGAGATGAAACCAGTACGGAGAATCAGTCATGGAAGTGCGCGTGCAATTGAAGGTTTGCGAAGGATGCGGTTGTCTTTGGTACCGTGCCCAGACACTCGATAGTGTCTATTGCAAAGAGTGTGTGACGAAGTTGAGAACGTTTCCAACCCCGGAGAGCCGCAAGCGGCGTGGTCGTCCGGGCCGTAAAGAACTAGCCAGGGTTTGGGCCGTCGCTCAGGCTGCGGGAGGTGCGCAATGAGCGCAGCTCTCCAGTTGCCCATGGTTTCAGAACCAGGAACCTCCCGGGCAGTATGGCGGATCGAACGCAGGAGATGGGAACGAAAACCCGCGGCGCAATCCGAGGTAGAGCACGCACCGGATTCGGCTGAGCCGGCAGCAGAACGAGCCGAGCCGCCGGTTAGCCTGGCCTTCTACAGGAAACACACGGAAAATCTGTTGCGGCGCTACCTGTATGCATCCATGCAGGTGGGCAGGGCGCCGTCCATCCTTGCCGATTCGGTCGGACGCGGTTGGGCTTCCAGCCGTCCCGTCCGCACCTTTGAAGACGCTGTTATCTTTGTTCTCGATATTGAGAAATGCCTCGGTCAGCTCGGCCGGCTCGATCGCGATATCCTGGCCCGGGTCGTGCTCCAGGAGTACACCCAGGCTGAGACCGCCGTCATGCTCGGCATGGCTCTCCGCACCATTTCCTACAAATACCCACTGGCCCTCGACCGCCTCACGGAGAAGTTGCTCGCGGCCGGTCTGCTCGTCATACCGCACTAAATAAGACCGGCACAGGAGAGCGCGGACTGCGCTTTCCTGTGCCAGCCGTATCCCGAAGTCCCTCAGTCCCGTAGTCCCGCGGCTCCGAAATCCCGCACAAGCTGTTAACACCAAAGCGTCTCCCCCAGCAGTGCGATCCAATCTCGTAGGAATCCTATTTACAATGGGCTGCAGCTAATATGTTGATTCGCTCCAGAGCGCCGCTTCGGCTGGGCTTGGCTGGTGGCGGCACCGACGTCTCTCCCTACTGTGACGAGTTCGGCGGTGCCATCCTTAACGCCACCATCGACTACTACGCCTACGCCGCCCTCGAGCCCCTCGACACGAACCCCCAGAACACGGGTATTGTCGAATTCGTCTCCGCCGACCTCGGCCAATCCGCCTCCTACCCTGCCGCCGCTGTGCTTCCCAACGACGGCCGTCTCGACCTTTTCAAGGCCGTCTACAACCACGTGGTCCGCGAATTCAACCAGGGCAAGCCGCTCAGTTTACGCATGAGCACTCGCGTCGATGTACCCGCCGGTTCCGGCCTCGGTTCTTCCTCCACGCTTACCGTGGCCATGCTCGCGGCTTATGCCGAGTGGCTCAATCTTCCCCTTGGCGACTACGAGCTTGCCCATACCGCCTTCGTCATCGAGCGTGTTGAGGCCGGCCTCCAGGGTGGCAAACAGGATCAATATGCCGCAGCCTTCGGCGGCTTCAACTTTATGGAGTTCGGCGGCAACGGGCATGTGCTGGTCAACCCGCTCCGCGTCAAGGACTGGGTCGTCTCTGAGCTTGAGGCCTCGCTGCTTCTCTATTTCACCGGAAAATCCCGCACCTCGTCCGACATCATTCGGGAGCAATCGCGCAATGTGCGCGACCGCAACGAGTTGGCCCTCGACGCCATGCACGCCATCAAGGACGAGGCGTTCCGCATGAAGGAGTGCCTGCTGCGTGGCGATTTTCAAAGCCTGCACCAGTTGCTCCGCGGCAGTTGGGAATCGAAGAAACGCATGGCCAGCCAGATCAGCAACGAACACATTGAAGGCCTGTACGCCTGCGCGCTCCAGGCCGGCGCGTGCTGTGCCAAAATCTCCGGCGCCGGTGGCGGCGGCTTCATGATGTTTCTCGTCGATCCCATCCACAAAGACAAAGTCACCGCCGCTTTGCGCGGCCAGCACGCCGGAGGTGCAGGCTACGCATGCCACTTCACCCCCGGCGGTGTGCAGGTATGGAGAGTGCCATGAGTGAGCCAACGACCGATCCCAAGAGCGACAGCTCGCGCAATCTCGTCCGCAAGAAACTGCTCGAAGGCGTGGGCGTGATGGAAGCCGTGGCCCACGACGCCGCCTTGCACGCCGCACTTGTCGCGGCTGCCGAAGCCACGGCCGATGCACTGCTGGCCGGTCGCAAACTGATGGTGGCCGGCAATGGAGGCAGCGCCGCCGATGCCCAGCACGTTGTCGCGGAGTTCGTCAGCCGCCTGGTTGACGACCGTCCCGCCATGCGCGCCATCGCTCTCACCACGGACACCTCGATCCTCACCGCCATCGGAAACGACTACGGCTTCGAGCGCCTCTTCGCCCGCCAGATTGAAGCCCTTGGCCAGTCGGGTGACGTTTTCATTGCCATCTCCACCTCCGGCAACTCGCCCAACATCCTGCGCGCCCTCGAGCAATGCCGCGCCATGGGCGTCATCACCATTGGCCTCACGGGAAGCACCGGCGGCAAAATGCCTTCGCTCTGCGACTACTGCCTGCGCATGCCCTCCGGAGTCACGATGTATATCCAGCAGGCGCATCTGGCCCTCGAACACATCTTCACCTTGCTCGTGGAGCGCCGCTACTTTGCCGCGAAGCCTGCGGCCAAAGGCTGATTCGCCATGGAAGCCATTATTCTTGCCGGCGGGCTCGGCACGCGGCTCGCCTCGCGCCTTCACGGCCTGCCCAAGCCCATGGCGCCCATCGCCGGCCGTCCTTTTCTTGAAATCCTGCTCACCCAGTTGCGTCGCTCCGGCTGCACCCGCGTTCTCCTCTCTGTCGGCCACCAGCACACCTTCATTCAGGATCATTTCGGCGCGTCGTTCCACGGGATGCCCATCGAATATGTCATTGAAAGCGTTCCTCTCGGCACCGGAGGCGCCATTCGCCTCGCGCTCGCCGATGCCCGCGAAGACTCCGTGCTCGTGCTCAACGGCGACACCTTCCTCGATGCCGATTACGCCGCCATGCTGCGCTTCCACGAGTCTGAAGGCGCCGCGGTCACTCTCGCCGTCGTCCACCGCGACGATGTGTCCCGCTATGGCGGCGTGACGATCGAAGGCCAGCACATCGTGGGCTTTCAGGAAAAGGGAAGTTCCGGTCCGGGAACCATCAGCGCCGGAGCCTACGTGCTCGCGCGCAACCCCGCCTGGCCGCCTGAACTCCAGGAAAAATTCTCCATCGAGACCGACTTCTTCATTCCCGAAGTCGCGCGTCTTCGTCCCGCAGCCTTCAAGGTTGACGGCTTCTTTCTCGACATTGGAATCCCTGAAGATCTCGACCGCGCGCAGACGGAACTGGCGCAATTCCGCCTTTAAGACTGGTACAGGATTACAGCGTTACAGCGAAAGTACGGGGGTTTTCTGTACCCGATCTAAGTCGTTATTTATGTTTGCGTTACTGCTGCTGTACAGTTGCACAGTGGCTGTAACGAGGTCGGCTGAATGGCTGCAAGCTGCTGAATCTTCACTGGTTAGATGGGCCGGTACAGTCTCACGGTCGATTTTGGCGGCGTGGCCGCCAGGTGTCGGGTTTTCAGGTTTCAGGTTTCAGGTTGCAGGTCTCAGGTGTCAGGACCGAAGGGGTGGGGGGGGTGGGGGGAGTAACTGAAACGCTAATAGCCGGGGAGGGTTGAACGGAGGGTTTGGGGCCACCTATGGGGAAACGCGAACGCTCAAGTGCGGAGGGGAGGCGCTCGAGCAGCCAGGCGACAATGGTGGACACGGTGGAGTCGTATTGGGCGGCGAGATGGCGCGTCTGGCGGTAGATCTCCGGCGAGACGCAGACGGTGATGTTTTTGACTTTGCGCATGGCGCGATTTCCCTGGAGCGGATTCTTTTTGCTCTATGGATAGCTTGCGCCTAAGCCGGGTAATTATATGCAAAGGCTTTGGGGGTTTTCAGGTTCTGATTTCAAGGACTTGCGTGGAGGTTGCGTGGCGGGAGGGTTGACGGGGAACGGCTCGCAGCTTTTAGCCCATCGCCGGGAGATGCCGGTGCCCGAGGTCCCCGCCTTAGCGGGCTAGGATGGGCACCCCGCTGCTCGCCACCAGGCAGACGTAGGGTGTATCCTCGCCAGTTGTCGAAGCAAAGAGGATTCGGGCAATGAATGAGACGACGGGTAAAGAAGCGGCCATCGAAGCAGCACCCGCGGTCTTGGATGACAAGAGCGAGTATTGGGAGGCGTGTGCCCGGCACAAGAACCGGCAATCGACCCGTGTCCTGCAATCGCTATACCTGTGTGATGAGTGTCTGGCCCTCCTTACCAAGGAAGCGCTGAACAATCGTCCCCCTATCTACCACGGCGAAACTGTCGTTGGTTTCTGTGGGTTGTGTAACGAATATAAGAAGTGTCGAATGCGGATGTTCTTCGCGTGTGACGTTTGCTGGAATGTCGTAATTGCCTACCAGAAGTCTCGTGCAGCCAGCAAGGCGGTTCATGCCTACTGGGACGAAAGCATAGCGCCCGCATTTCCAGAACTTGCCCTTACGGAAACTGAGGAGGTGTACTTGTCGCCGTACGTCCTTGGCGGAAAAACCAAGAAACAGGCGGCGTCCAACTTAAAGATCTTGGATTTCCTGGTGACATTGAAGCAAAATGGGAGCCCTTTGTTTCACGTTGAGTTGAAGTCTGGGCCTGGTTCCGTCGAGGCAATGAAGGAATTTCAGTTAGACATAAACGACTCTAACGACATAATTGGTTCCGTGATGAACACGTCACTCCCTGCATATATATTCCATGTGGAACTTGCCCATCGCTACGCACTGCCGACCAGAGGCACTGTTTCGGTTGGCATGTGGTGGACGGACATCTTCGCCCTCCTAGAAAACCGAAAGGCCGTTCGACTGAGACGTGGCGAGGACAAAATGGCTGGTTACTACTCTCCTGGCGCATTTAAGCCAATAAAGACATTTCCCGCTGAATTGGCAAGCAAGAACTACGAGGCACTCGCAGCCAGAGTTGTTAGAGGCGAGCTAAAAATTGAATGAGTCTGTTTTGTCCTATTGCATAACCGCGCGAATTAGCCCGTCAATCCTACTTTGTTCATAGGCGGAATCCCTCTGATTTTGGACGGTTCTACCAAGTTCTCGTAGGGATTGTTCGTTTGGGTAGCGCATCATTCGCAAATCGGTCGCATTGACCTGCGTATGCCCATTGAACTGTCGGAAGTAGGAATCGACAACGGTGGAGTTCAGGTAGGCCGCGAGCCCGAAGCAGAGGTCGAGATCAAGGCCTTTGCCTCCGCGATGGAAAAAGTTGAGGTGATTCTCCAAGCCTATATTCTTGAAGGGGAATGCCGTTGCCTCCAGTACGCGCGCCACGATTCGCTTCTTCTCTTCTTTGGAACTGAACCTCTTTACGAGGACGAAGTCTCCCATGGGCACAAGCCAGCGGGCGCTTGCCTCGCCTTCCAAAATCGCATTGGGCTTGCGACTTTGCTTAGGCCATTCAATTCCATCTCTTGAAAAGTGCGTGGGGTACAGCAGGGGCACGCAGTTATCTCCTGGCGCTTCCCTGAGATGATACTTAGATCTGAAGTCAACGACGGGGCCAGTTGAGACTGTGACGCCCAGGCTTTCCAATGTCGCTGGAAGTTGGGCCACCGACTCCATGGCCGCTAGACCCTCAGCGTCTACCGGTAGATGGAGCACAGAATCCTTATCATTGGGCTTCAAAATAGCGATATAAGGGACACGAAGTAGGGCACGGGTCTTGTCGCTAGGCCCATTACTGCTCGATATTGTGACGGTTTTCTGCGTGTTGTGGCGGAACCTCCGGGCCGAGTAGATGATGTTTTCTTGCAATACGGCGTCTTGCGAGAACGCCTCCTTTCTAGAGACGAAAACGTGAACAGCCTGAAGGCTCATCTTGCTGAAAAAGTGTTTACGGAACTCCCTAAAATAGGTGCCATTACAGAAGCTTCGCGGAGTGATTGCGGCCAACTCCCCCTTTTCTCGCAGGAATCTCGCGCCTAATTCAACGAACCCAGCGTAGATGTTGGAGATTTCGATTCCTTGCTTACGCAGAAGCAAGCGTTCCTTTGAGTTAGAAGAGATCTTTCGGTACGGCGGGTTCATGATGACGTGGGTGAAGTCCGAAAATGAAGCTCCGCCGAAAAGGGAGTCTCGGTCGGCTGAAAACTCCAAGAAATCTGCTTCATGGATTTCCGTACGTATGATTACCCTATGCTCCGCCGCCAGTCGCTCGCAGTGCTTAAGCGTTCGCCTAAGCAGGGGAATGAGGCTTGCATCCAACTCGACGGCTACGATTTCGAGGGAGCGAGGGCGATTTTTCTGGTTCAGCGTCCAATTGACAAACGCCGCTGAAAGCGACCCGATTCCGGCGCCGGGATCGAGAATGCGCAGATGTGCAGCGCTTGGAACTAACGGACGAAAAGTCGAAGCCACCAAAGCCGCAACATTCTGAGGCGTCAGAAACTGCCCCAACTTCGCCATTTCAGAACGCGTCTTGTTGTTGGCATCTACTTTGTGCCGCTCCACAACTTCTGTGAGTTCGGTCTGCGTCATAAGGACCAACACAGCTAATTTTACCGCACTGTGGATTGTGGTTTTCGAATTTAAGCTCTTGAATATCGAGCGGCGAGTGGCCCAAATTGCCAAATCGGGTGAGCGCCCCAGACTGGGCCGTTCACGAGCCGGATCCCCAGTCGATTCGAGCCCTCGGTGAAAGGTTGGGAGACCACAAACGCCGGCATCTACCGGCTACTTGCTAAACAACCGCGTTCCGCGCAATCACCTCGTGGTACCACTCGGCGCTGAGCTTAGGCGTGCGCTTCAGGGTCTTGTAGTCCACGTAGTGAATCCCAAACCGCTTGCTGTACCCATCCGCCCACTCGAAGTTGTCCATCAGGCTCCACAGGAAGTAGCCCTTCACCGGGAACCCCTCCGCGGCGGCGCGTTGCAAGTGCGTCAGGTGGTTGCGCAGGTACATCACGCGGTCGGTGTCTTCAATCCGCCCCTCCGCCGTCACCACGTCGGTCGCGGAGCAGCCGTTCTCGGTGATGAAAACTGCGCGGGGATTCCAGAGCTCGCATACGTTGCGCACTGCCCAGTAGATGCATTCAGGCCCGAGATAGAGCCACGGCGAAGCCATCTTCGGATACGAGGCCTGGTACGGCTCGATCGCGTACCCTTTTGCCGAACCATCGGCGCGCACATACGTCGGCGTGTACACATTTAGCCCGACAAAATCGAGCTTGCTGCCGATGGCCTTCATGTCGCCCGGCTCGACATGCGGCGCATTCGCTCCTTCGCGCTGCAAATAACTATCCGGGTAAGCGCCTTCCATCAACGTCGTAAGAAACGGCGCGTTCTCCTCACGCGTGGCTCTCCGCGCTGCCTCCATGTTGGCGCGATCCTCGATCACCGGCACAAAGACCCTGGCATTCTCCGCCAGTCCCACCTGCGCCGCGGGTGCGTTGGCGCGGATGGCCTCGACCGCCAGCCCGTGCGCCAGAATCCCGTGATGCCGCACCTGGTTCACCTGCGCGGCCGGCAGCCTCAGCCCCGGCGCAAACTGGCCAATTTGATAACTGAGGTCGGTAAAGCAGGCGAACTCGTTGGTGGTCATGAAGTGGCGCACGCGGTCGGACAACTGCCGCGCCACGTAGCCGGCGTAATCGGCGAAAGCTAAAGAGGTAGCGCGCGACTGCCAGCCTCCCGGGAGCGCCGCGGGCAGGTCCCAGTGGAAGAGCGTCACGTAGGGCGTGATGCCGTTCTCGTGCAGCTCGTCCAGCACGCGTTTGTAGTAGTCGAGGCCTGCCTGACTTGGCTGGCCGGTGCCTTGCGGAAATATCCGTGGCCACGCAATCGACATCCGGTACGCACTGACGCCTAGATTCTGGAGCAGCCGGATATCTTCTTTGTAAAGGTGGTAGGAATCGTCGGCCACGTCACCTGTATCGCCGTTGTAGGTTTTGCCCGGCGTGTGCGAGAACACGTCCCAGATCGAAGCTCCGCGCCCGCCCTCGTTGACTCCGCCTTCAATCTGGTACGCCGCCGTCGCGCAGCCCCACACGAATCCCTGAGGAAATTGCCGGCTGCCCGGTGGCTGCTGTGCAAAAGACGAGTGGGGCGAAAACTCCGGCAGCGAAACTCCGGCCAGGGCCGCAGTTGCCGCCGCAACCTTACCAAACTGCCGGCGCGTGATCTCTTTCATGGTTGCAATCGCCCTTTCGAAATCAAAGGCCGATTATAGCGGAGCACGTACTCGCGTCGCTGGCTGAGAACTGTTTGCGGAGCGTGTGCCTATTCTTTGGCGAGGAAGAGCTCTTGAGGAATCTGACAGGCCAGGTTCAGATTGCGCTCTGTGGCTTCCTTGATGAGCTCGGCGGCCTCAACATTCTCGCGATACTGGGCCAGCCCGAGACGAATCGCGCTGACCATGACTTCCTTTTTGCAGGGCGTGGTCAGATAACGAAGGATACGGCCCTCGTTCATTGCTGTCCTGGCACGCTTGAGATCTTTGTTTCTCGTGAGCAGGATTCTGACCGCATGCGGTGTTAATTCGCGCACCCGGTCAAGAAACTCGACTCCGTTTAACCCGGACAGACGTATATGCGAGATGACGATAGCGAAAGGGCCGAGCAGGTGAAGGGTCGCCAGGCCTGCTCTGCAGCCGCAGGCCGTCTCGACTCTGAAATCGCGGCGCAGAATGCTTCTCGATTCATCGAGCGCGTGCGGGTCATCGTCAACAATGAGCACCTGGTTCGCCATGGTTGGGATCCTGCCTGGCCACATTCAGCCGTCACCTCTGTTTCCCTGTCCCAGCCGCGTTGAACGGTTAAATTCGCAATTCCACCCTGTCGGTTCGCAAACTCCGGGAGCAGCGAGAATCTCTCTAAGGTCTCATCGACGACTTTGCCTTACGCCATCAGCATTGAGCCCGGAAATCTTTGCAGCGCATCGCCCGGCGGGGGCCATCACGCAAGAAAGGCCGCAGCTTTTGATGGCTGCGGCCTTTGAATTCCCAGATCGAATCTGGTCTTACATTTCTTTTACGCCTTCGACAAACGCTTTCAGTTTGCGGCTGCGCGAAGGATGACGCAGCTTGCGCAGCGCCTTGGCTTCAATCTGCCGGATGCGCTCGCGCGTCACCTGGAAGCTCTGGCCCACTTCTTCGAGCGTGTGCTCCGACCCGTCCTCGAGCCCGAAACGCATCTTGATCACGCGCTCCTCGCGAGGAGTAAGAGTCCGGAGAACCTGCGAAGTGTACTCCTTCAGGTTCACGCCGATCACCGCCTCTGAAGGCGACACCGCCTGGCGATCTTCAATGAAGTCGCCCAGATGCGAATCTTCCTCTTCACCAATCGGCGTCTCCAGCGAGATGGGCTCCTGCGCGATCTTGAGCACCTTGCGCACCTTGGCCACCGGAATGTCCATGCGCCGCGCAATCTCTTCGCTACTGGGCTCGCGGCCCAGCTCCTGCACAAGCTGGCGGCTGGTGCGGATGAGCTTGTTGATGGTCTCGATCATGTGCACCGGAATGCGAATGGTGCGGGCCTGATCCGCAATGGCGCGCGTAATCGCCTGCCGGATCCACCACGTGGCGTAGGTCGAGAACTTGTAGCCGCGCCGGTACTCGAACTTGTCCACCGCCTTCATCAGGCCGATGTTGCCCTCCTGAATCAGGTCAAGGAACTGGAGGCCGCGGTTGGTGTATTTCTTGGCGATCGAAACCACGAGCCGAAGATTGGCCTCGATCAGCTCGCGCTTGGCCTGCTCGGCGTCCATGTCGCCCTGGATCATTTCGCGCTGCGTGCGCTTCAATTCGACAATGGAGACGCCCGCGTCGCCCTCGATTTTTTCGAGATCGGTGCGGCAGTTCTTCTGCTGCCTGCGGTATTCCTTCTTCAGATCCTCGCTCTTCGAGGCTTCGTGCTTCTGTTCGAGCGAGCGGATCTGCCGCTCCAGCGTGCGCATGGTGTCCACGGTCTTGTTGACCTTGTCCAGCAGGCGCTTGCGCTCAATGGCGGTGTACTTCAGTTCGCGCACAATGCGCGACACCTGGACCTTCTCGCGCGCGATCAACCAGCGCAGCCGCCGAGCTTCTTTCACCTTAGCTTTGTTACCCGGCGCGATGGCAGCGAGCTTCTCGTCAAGCAGCGCAATCTTTTTCTGGTGCTTTACCAAAGCGTCGGTACGCG
Source organism: uncultured Acidobacteriota bacterium (assembly GCA_963786565.1). Classification (GTDB taxonomy): domain Bacteria; phylum Acidobacteriota; class Terriglobia; order Terriglobales; family Acidobacteriaceae; genus Telmatobacter. The sequence continues at coordinate 438,030 of CAWAZR010000006.1, forward strand.
CCACCGTAGCTTTCACGCGCGTCTGCACTACTTCTTCGGTCAGCTCTTCCTCGTCGAAGATCACCACTTCTTTCACGTTGCGCACGCCGCGCTTCAGGTCTTCGCCCAGCGCCGCGATTTCCCGAATCACAATCGGCGAACGCGAAATTGCCTTCAGCACGCGCATTTGCCCGCGCTCGATGCGCTTGGCAATTTCCACTTCGCCTTCACGCGTGAGCAGTGGCACCGTGCCCATTTCGCGCAGATACATGCGCACCGGGTCGTTGGTCTTCTCCAGCGTGCCCGGGGTCAGATCCAGCTCGACGTCCTCGCCCTCTTCCAGCTCGAAATCCTTGTCGCCGGGAAACTTGGGAGCGTCGAGCAGGTCGATGCCCTGACCGCTGATGGTGGTCATCAGATCGTCCAGATCGTCGGCAGAGCCAATCTCATCGGGCAGAGCATCGTTCACTTCGCCGTAGGTCAGATAGCCCTTTTCCTTGCCGGTCTCGATCAGTCCGTGTACTTCTTCTTCGAATTTGTCGTCAATCGCCAAATGATTCCTGCTCTCTACGGCACCGCGGGATCCCCGCGTTCTGCCCATTTTTATCTTCGGCCAAAACGTCGTCCGGCCGGCACGTGCGCGCGTGGGCGCGCCTCAACTCACTTTGACCCATACGGATTTTGCCGCGCATCAGGCCACGTAAATCTCCGCGCGCCGAAGCGCTTTCGACGAAGGACCTGATTTCACACACGCACAATGAAAATTTCCGTGGGGAAATTTTCGCGCGCGGACACATCCGCATTTCCGCCTAAGCGGCTTTAGCATGACTCGGAACAGGATGGCAGCGCTTCAGGTTTCGCCTGGGTCGCCCGCGAGCCGAAGCTCATGTGTGGGGCAAAGGGGGCGCGCATCCTCACTGAGATCAATAGATTACCACAAGCAAACTTGCCACCGCCAGCACAAATTCGGCGTCAGAATTAACCCTTTTGAGCCCACTGCGGGGCGTTGCAGGCGCGAATTTGAAGAGCCACCCGCTCCGTCTTCCTGTTATTTAGACGCTCGAAAGGGCTTTTTCGACGCAAAATCCCAGACCCCAGTCAGCCCGCTGGCGGCAAGTCAAGCCCTATGACTTCAGCGGCTTGTGGCTGTGCAACTGCCTCAGCGCCCGGTCCAGATCCAGCTTCTGCTGAGTGAGCACCGCCAGTTCCGCGTGATCGCCACGCCGCTCGGCCTCGGCAATCTGCGCACGCAGGTTGCGCAGACGGCTTTCGATGGCCCGCTCCTGAACTTCCTGCAGAGCGCTCGCCACCTCGTCTGCTTCGGGTGGCCGGCTTTCGCCCAACAGCGCCTCGGCCAGCAGGGCTCGCTGGGCTGCGTCCTCCACCGCGTCCATCGGATCCCTGGCTGCGCGGGTTGCCAGAGCCTGCATGGCCTGAAAGGCTCCGAGGTGCTCGAACCACACCGGCTGCTCCACCACCATTTGCGCCGCCAGCTTCCGCGAAGTTTCTCCCTCGGGGTCGGTAACCGCCAGAGCCCGTAAAAGCACTCGCTCCACTTCGGTCAGCGCCGCGGGTCGAGTCTCCACTCGCTCCCGTCGTTTCAGCGCCGCCTGATGCAACTCCTCACGGAGCACCGCCGAGTCGATGCCGAGCTTCTGCGCCGCGTCCGCCGCGAACTGGTCCCGCGCCAGCTTCTCCGGAATGCGCCGGATGTGCGGCAGCAGAAAATTCAGCGCCTTCACCTTCTGTTCCGCGCTGGCGCCGGGGAATTGCACCATTGCTCGTGCAATCAGATAATCAGACTGCCTCCGGGCCGCTCGAATTGCCTCTTTATAGGCCTCAACACCGCGTTCGCGGATGAATCGGTCCGGGTCCAACCCGCCTTCCAGCGTGACCAACTTGATGGCAAAACCTTCCTCGGTCAACAGGGAAATGGACTTTTCCGCCGCATTCGCCCCCGCCGCGTCGGGATCGAAGTTGACGATCACGTTCGACGTGTGCCGCTTCAGAATCGCCACCTGCTGCTCGGTGAAAGCCGTGCCGCTGGTCGCGATCACGTTCTGGATTCCACGCAGAAAGACGCTGATGCAGTCCATCTGCCCTTCCACCAGCAGGGCAAAACCGACCGTCCGGATCGCGGTCTTTGCCTTGTCCAGGTTGAACAGGACTTGTCCTTTTGAATAGAGCGGCGTCTCCGGCGAATTGACGTACTTCGGCCCGGCCTTTTCTCCCTCCGCTGCGACGCCCAGCGTGCGCGCCGTAAACGCAATCACCCGGCCGCCCTCATTGCAGATGGGAAAGACCACCCGCTTGCGGAAGCGGTCGTAAAGGCGACCGTGGCCGCCATCCTCCTGCTCTTTAGAGCTGAAAAGGCCGCTCAGCCGCAGGGTCTCCGGGTCCGCCATGCCGCCGAGCCGGTCGCGCAGGGCATTGAAGCCGTCAGGCGCGTAGCCGATCCGAAATTTCTTGATCCCCTCCTCCGAAAGTCCGCGGCCTGCAAGGTATTCGCGCGCCAATGCACCTTCCGGGCCGCGCATCTGCTCTTCAAACCACGCCGCCGCCGTCTCGTTCAGCTCCAGAAGCTTCGTTCGCAGGCGCGCGCCGGCCGCCTCCTCCGGCGAAGAGAACTCCCGCTTGGGCAATGGGATGCCGCACTTTTGCGCCACAATTCGTACTGCTTCGGGGAAGGTCACGTTCTCAATTTTGCCCACGAACGAAAACACGTCGCCTGAGGCCTGGCATCCGAAGCAATAAAAGAACTGTTGCGACCCGCCATTCACGTTGAACGACGGCGTTTTTTCCTTGTGGAACGGACACAAGCCCTTGAATCTCTGCGCCCCCGCGTTGCGCAACCGGATGTAGCCCTCGATCACCTTCACGATGTCGGCCTGCTGCTTGACGGTTTGGGCGAAATCGCTCATGGGAAAAGTCTGTAGTTCAGCATAAGCCCGCAGCCAGCTAACTGTATGTGGAAGAGGTGGATCGCAAAGCAACTTCCAGGTCGCATGGCCTCATCTAATCCAATCGTAGAGTTGAAGCACTTTGCCGCGCCGATCGCAGCGCGCTTTGCATCCCGAATCAGGAGCGCCAAGATGGTTGCCTCGCTCGCTCCTCATCCCCCGGAGGTCCGAAATCATGCCTTCACGACTTTGGCGGTCTACAAGTGCTTTCCTGGCTTCTGTTTTTACCGCGGTGTTTGCTGTCCCCCAATCCCTCGTAGCTCAGTCCACCCAGCATTTGGTTAGCCTTGGAGATTTGCAGAATGCCACGATCGATGCCTCGCAAACGAGGCAGCAAAATATGGACGGGCTGAACCATTTCTTCTCTTCCGATCAGGCGCAGAAGGCGTTGCAATCAGCGCACATCAATCCACAGGAAGTAAACAAGGCGATCGCCGGCCTCAGCGATGAAGAGCTGGCGCAACTTGCGACCCGTGCCCAAAAAGCTCAGAACGACTTTGCCGCCGGCAACATCGGTGACCGCGACCTGCTGATTATCCTGGTCTGCATCGCCGCGCTCATCCTCATCATCGTCGCAGTTCACTGAGGGTCGCCGATGCTGCGCAGGCTGACTGGCGCCGCGGTCCCAATCTTAACGCTATTTGTGTGCGCTGCGGCAGGTGCGGTTGGGCTTACGAGCCTATGGCTCGACGTGCCATTTGTCGAGCAGCAGAAGAACGGCTGCGGCGCTGCCAGCGTTGCCATGGTCATGCAGTACTGGGGACAGCATCAGGGCCAGTCCAAGCTGCCCGAGGCGGAACCCTCCCAAATATTCCGCGCCCTGTACTCCGCCCCGGCGCACGGCATCTACGCTTCCGCGATGGTGCATTACTTTCAGCGGAACGGCTATCGCGCATTTGCATTTGCCGGAGAGTGGGCTGACATCGAGCGCGAGTTGCAAAATGGCCGTCCGCTCATCGCCGCGCTTAAACCAGGCTCCGGCGCGTCGCTTCACTATGTCGTCGTCGTGGGCATCGACGAGCAGCAACAACTCGTACTCGTCAACGATCCCGCCCAGCGCAAACTGCTCAGCGAGGATCGGTCGCAATTCGAGGGTGAATGGAAAGCAGCCGGCTATTGGGCCCTGCTTGCCGTTCCGGAGACAGCGGCCCGTTGAGGCGCCTACGGCGTTGGATCATGACGGGCTTTCTACTTTGCAGCATTCTCGTTCTGCGTGGCCAGTCTATTTCACCGCAGCCTCCCTCCGAGCAGAACCTCCAGCAGCTCACGGACGCCGAGCGCTGGCAGGACATCGTTCATCTGCTGGAACCGTTGACCTCGCGCTCGGCCAACCTGGACTTCTACCTTGGAATTGCGCTGGCGCACCTCGGCCGCTTTTCTGAGGCGCAATCCGTGCTCGAAGCCGGCCGCCGGCTTGTGCCCGGCGATCCCAGGTTTCCCATCGAGCTGGCTGGCATCGCCTTCAAACAGAAGAATTACCCCGAATCCACGCGCCGACTCCATCAGGCGCTACGCGTTGAACCGAATGACTCCTACGCCAACGACTTTCTTGGCACGGTTTATTTTCTCGAAGACAACCTTGAAGCCGCGCTGAAGTATTGGAACCGCGCCGGCAAGCCCCAAATCGAAGGCGTAAGCGAAGACCCCACGCCACGCGTTTCGCCTGTTCTCCTCGACCACGCCTTTGCCTTTTCACCGGCCGCAACCCTTACGTTGCCGCAATTTCTCGACTCCAACGCGCGGCTTCGCGGCACGGGCATCTTTCAGCCATTTCACTTCGATCTCAATGCGCGCAGCGACGGCAACTTCGACGTGGTTTTCCGCACGCGCGAGCGTAATGGATTCGGAAACGGGAAGCTGGAATCGCTGTTTTTCTTCTTTCAAGGGCTTCCATTTCAGGAAGTCAACCCGCAGTACTATAACCTGCGCAGCGAGGCCATCAACTTCATCTCCATGTATCGCTGGGACGCGCAAAAGCGCCGCATCAATGCCGCACTTTCTGGCCCCTTCGAGCGCAGCGCCAAGTACCGCTGGCAATTCGCTACCGATCTGCGCGGCGAGAACTGGGCGATCCGCAACGGTTTCGCGGGGCTGGCCCCGGTGCTGGCCAGCTTCAACATGCGCGACGAAAGACTGGACTTTAGTATCGCGTCCTACGCGGGCGATCGTTTTCGCTGGTCGGTTGGCGACGAAGTCTCGCATCGCAACTTCCGCAGCGTCGAGCCGGGGTCTGTCCTCACTCCGCATGAGCTCGCTGCTGGCTACCAGCTCAAACAGCGGGCGCAAGTCACGAGCACGCTTTGGCGTCTGCCCGAGCGCCGCTTCGTCATCAACGCAGACGCAACGTCGGAGGCCGCACGCCTGTGGTCGCAGTCGCAAGAGTCTTTCGGAAAGCTGACCGGCTCGCTCGGTTGGCATTGGTTTCCCCAGGCGCAGGGAAACGACTACGAGGCCTCACAGGAACTACGCGCCGGCAAAACCTTTGGTCAGATCCCGTTCGACGAGCTCTTTATCCTCGGCCTCGAGCGCGACAACGATCTTCCTCTTCGCGCTCACATTGGCACGCGCGACGGTCTTAAGGGCAGCGCTCCGCTGGGCCGCGACTATCTGCTTGAAAACTGGGAGGTCAACAAAAACGTCTGGGGCAACGGAATCGTGAGGGTGCAGCTCGGCCCCTTTTTCGATATCGGCAAAATTACGGACCAAGGCACGCAACTCGGCTCGCACCAGTGGCTCTTTGACACCGGCGCGCAAGCCAAGCTCCGCGTCTTCGACGTCGGATTGGTCTTTTCCTACGGCAAGGATCTGCGCACCGGCAACAACGCTTTCTATCTCACGCTGATTCAATAGGGAGGGGCTGCCAGCCTGCGATTGCGAAATACTTGTTGCAACGATTATCTACTTCCCGCATCCAAACAAACACAAGGAGGCTTCGCGCCATGACAACCGCTCCTGCAACTACCTCAACCACCACCTGGAACATCGATCCTGCCCACTCCTCGGCCGAGTTCAAGGTCAAGCACATGATGATTTCGAACGTGAAAGGCAGCTTTTCCGGCCTTTCCGGCGTACTCACCGAGCACGCCGTTGACTCGACGCTCTCTTCTGTCGAAGCCTCGATTCCCGTGGCCACCATCTCTACCGGCGACGCTCAGCGCGACGGGCACCTGAAGAGTGCGGACTTCTTCGACGCCGAGAAGTACCCGACGCTTAACTTCAAATCCACCAAGGTTGCACGCACGGGCGACGCGTACGAGGTCACGGGCGATCTGACGGTTCACGGCGTGACCAAGCAAGTGACTTTCGCCGTTGACGGCCCCAGCGTTCCGGGCAAAGATCCCTGGGGAAATACCCGCATCGGGCTTTCTGCCACGACAAAGATCAACCGCAAGGACTTCGGGCTCGCGTGGAATGCGGCCCTCGAGACCGGCGGCTTCCTGGTGGGCGACGAGATCGCCATTACTCTCGACGTGCAGTTCATCAAGGCCGCCCAGTAAGCTCGGATCTGAAGCAGGGAATAGGCGGCCGGGTGGCGCCAGTCTCGCTTTCGGAAATTGTCTGTTGCAACGAATATCTCCCCCGCGCATCCAATATTCGTACGGCAAAATTGGAGCCGGCCGCCTGGCGCGCTCCGGGTTTTCCCGGCCCGGAACTGCCACGCTGGAATTAGCCGCGTGCCCCTGACTTTGCCGTCGGAGGGTCACCATGTCACTCAGAGCTGTCAAAGAGATTTACGAAACCAAACCCACCATTGAGGGAGCCGGCGTCAAGCTTCAGCGCGCTTTCGGCTTCGGCAAGACCGGCGAATTCGACCCGTTCCTGCTCCTCGACGATTTTCGCAATGAGAATCCCGCCGACTATTTGGCCGGCTTCCCGTGGCACCCGCACCGCGGCATTGAAACCATCACCTACGTTCTTGCCGGTGAGGTCGCTCACGGAGATTCGCTCGGCAATAAGGGCCGCATGACCGCGGGCGATGTGCAGTGGATGACCGCCGGCAGCGGCATCCTGCACCAGGAAATGCCGAAGGGCGACGAGCACGGCCGCATGCACGGGTTCCAGCTGTGGGCCAACCTGCCCGCGTCGCTCAAAATGACCGATCCCCGCTACCAGGACATTCCTGCCAGCGCCATCCCCGAAGTCACCGAGGATGACGGAACTAAGGCGCGCATCATCTGCGGCGAGTTCTGGGGCAAAACCGGGCCAGTCGAGGGTGTGGCGACCGAATCGAATGTTGCCGCGAGTTACGTCGACATTTCGGTGCCCCCCTTCACCCGCAAGCGCATCAAGGTGGAGACCACGCGTAACGCATTCGCCTATGTCTTCGCCGGGTCGGGTACCTTCCGTGACGCGTCCGAGCCGCAGGCCGTGCTGACCGAGTCGGCAATCGACCCCAACGCGGCCCCGGTGTACGACGCGAAAAACCATTCGCTCGTGCTCTTTGACCGCGGCGACGAAATCGTGGTCCAGGCCGGACCGGAGGGCATTCGTTTCCTGCTCGTCTCGGGCAAACCGCTCGAAGAGCCGGTCGCGTGGTACGGCCCAATCGTGATGAACTCTCAAGCCGAACTGCGCCAGGCGATGGCTGAGCTTCAGAACGGCACCTTCATCCACCACAGATAAGCCGTTAGCTGCCTTCCCCGGCCTCAGGTCCCAGGCCGGGGTCAGGCTGCGCACCTGACGTTTGCGTTAGGGCGAGGGCCGAAGGATGTCCTCGCCTTAGCCGGCTTCCTGCCAGCCAGCCCGTCACGATCCTGTTAAGGTCGAACAGGCGCAGCCCGGTACATTCGGACCCTTCCCCGAGCTAAGTGGCTCGTCGGCCCGCATCAAGAACTCGGAACATGCGCATCAGCCGTGTGCTTTCCTCCTTGAGAAAATCGCTTTTCTTATTGCCTTTAGCGGGATTTTGAGTCTACACTTGTCGGCGGCGAAGCGTGGGCATTTGGAGTGGGCTCAGTTTTTCTTAGCCACCTCGCGTTTTCTTGCTCATTTAGTTCGAGACAGCAAGGAATGCTTCCGCGATCGCTCTTTTGGTCACCCGCAAGGGGCTTCACAGGAACGGTGCGATGAAGAAGCAAGCAGTAACTCCGAAGCAAGGGCACGCCAGGATTCCCGCTTATAAAAACTCAAGCCTTCCTTCCGGGCGGCGGGTCAAAGACTTGCTCTCGCGCATGACGCTCGAGGAGAAGGCCGCGCAGATGCTTTGCATCTGGCAGCAAAAGCCGCAGACGCTCGTAGATGCCGACGGAAACTTCGACGAAAAAAAGGCCAAAGCTGCATTCCGCGACCGTCGCGGCCTGGGCCAGGTAGGCCGTCCCAGTGATGCAGGCAAGGGTTTGAACGCGCGCCAGATGGCGACACTGACGAACGCCATCCAAAAGTTCTTCCTTGAGAACAGCCGCCTGGGAATTCCCGTTATCTTCCACGAGGAATGCCTGCACGGCCATGCCGCAGTGGACGGAACCAGCTTTCCGCAACCGATCGCGCTGGGAGCCACTTTCAATCCCGAACTGGTGGAGCAACTGTACACAATGACGGCCGCTGAGGCCCGCCTGCGCGGAGCCCATCAAGCGCTTACACCTGTGGTCGACGTGGCGCGCGAGCCGCGATGGGGCCGCGTGGAAGAAACTTTCGGTGAGGATCCGTTTCTGGTTTCACGCCTTGGCATTGCCGCTGTGCGCGGATTCCAGGGGGATCGCAGCTTTAAGCGACAAGCGTCATCTCATCGCGACACTGAAACACTTCGTCGGCCACGGCCAGCCTGAGTCCGGTATGAATTGCGCGCCGGCCAATGTCTCACTGCGTGTTCTGCGCGAGACTTTTCTGTACACATTTCGCGAGGCGTTGCGCGAGGCAGGCGCCATCAGCATCATGGCCTCCTACAACGAGATCGACGGCGTCCCGTCACACGCCAACCGCTGGCTGCTCCGCGATGTGCTGCGCAAGGAGTGGGGCTTCAAGGGCTTCGTCGTTTCCGATTACTATGCCATCTGGGAACTCGGCGATCGTCCCGATACGCACGGCCATTGCGTTGCCGCGGACAAAAAGGAATCCTGCGCGCTTGCGGTCAAAGCCGGCGTGAATATCGAGTTGCCCGATCCCGATTGCTACCTGCATCTCGGCGAGCTTGTCCGCAAAGGCGTGCTCAAGGAGTCCGAACTCGACGAACTGGTGGCGCCCATGCTTTTCTGGAAGTTCGCAATGGGCCTGTTCGATGACCCATACGTCGATCCTGATGAAGCCGAGCGCGTGGTCGGCTGCGACGCGCATCGTGATTTGGCTCTGATCGCCGCGCACCAAGCCATCACGCTCCTTAAGAACGAAAACCACATCGCGCCACTCGATTTGGTGAAGATCAAATCCATTGCCGTCATCGGTCCCAACGCGGATCGTGGGCTGCTTGGCGGCTACAGCGGAGTGCCCCGGAACAATGTCACGGTTCTCGATGGCATTCGCGAGAAAGCCGGCAAGAAGGTCAAGGTCTTCTATAGCGAAGGTTGCAAAATTACGGTCGGCGGCAATTGGAACCAGGATGAAGTGATCGCGAGCGATCCTGAAGAAGACCGCAAGCAGATTGCCGAGGCGGTTGAAGTTGCGAAGCAGGCCGACGTGATCGTGCTGGCCATAGGCGGCAACGAGCAAACCTCGCGCGAGGCCTGGTCGCTGAAGCATATGGGCGACCGCACCAGTCTCGATCTCATCGGCCGCCAGGAAGAACTCATCAAGGCCATGGTCGCGCTGGGCAAGCCAGTGATCGCATTTCTCTTCAACGGCCGCCCGCTGTCGATTAATTATTTGAGCCAAAACGTACCCGTGATCTACGAGTGCTGGTATCTCGGCCAGGAAACCGGTCGCGCAGTGGCCGACGTGCTCTTTGGCAACTACAACCCCGGCGGCAAGCTGCCCATCTCCATTCCACGCTCTGCCGGCCACTTGCCCGCGTTCTACAACTACAAGCCTTCGGCGCGGCGCGGTTATCTTTGGGACGATGTGTCGCCGCTCTATCCGTTTGGATTTGGCCTCAGTTACACGAGCTTTTCCATCGGCAAACCGCGACTGAATAAGAAGAGAATTCGCCGCGAGGGTTCCGCGCGCCTCCTGGTCGACGTGACCAACACCGGACAGCGCGAAGGAACCGAAGTAGTGCAACTCTACATGCGAGACCTGGTCAGCTCGGTCACCCGTCCCGTCAAGGAGTTGAAAGGCTTCCACAAGGTGCGGCTCGAGCCGGGCGAGACCACAACCGTTGCATTCGACATCACGCCGGCTTTGCTTTCCTTCTACGACGTCGAAATGAACTATGTTGTCGAGCCTGGCGACTTTGAGTTGATGGTCGGCACGTCTTCCCGCGACGCGGACCTTAAGAAGATCGTGCTTCAAGTGACGAAGTAGACACGGCCGGCAGCGCCGGTGCAAGATAGGGCGGCAATGACCGAGAAGCTTTCCTTCCGCGAGAAGTCTGGCTACAGCCTGGGCGATCTGGCGGCCAACTTCGTTTTTCAGGCGTTGCTGGCCTTGCAACTGGATTTCTATACCCACACCTTTGGGTTGACCGCTGCGCAGGCCGGAACGATGACCCTCGTGATCGGGCTCGGCGTTGCGTTCCTCAACCCTGTAATGGGCATAATCGCCGACCGCACTCAGACGAAATGGGGCAAGTTCAGGCCGTGGCTGCTGTGGACCTCTTTGCCTTTCGGCGTGATCTGCGTGCTCACCTTTACCACGCCCAATATCAGCCCAGGAGCCAAGGTCGTCTACGCGTGGACGACTTATATTCTTCTGCGCGTCATCTACACCATGAACAACGTGCCGTATGCGTCGCTCAACGCCGTGATGACCTCCGATCCTGACGAGCGCAACAGCATTTCAACTTACCGCCAGATCGCGGCCAACTCCGCCGGCTTTATTGTTGCCAGTCTCGCTATCCCCATGGTCAGGTTCTTCGGCCATGGCGATGACGCACGCGGATACCAGTACACGATGGGCCTTTTGTCGGCTCTGAGCGTCATCTTCTTCATCGTGGCTTTCTTCTCGACCAAAGAACGCATCCAGCCCGACCCGCAGCAGAAGACCTCTCTCAGCCAAGACCTCGCCGATCTCTTCAAGAATCGCCCGTGGATTGTGCTGTTCCTGGCGACATTGTTTTATTTCGCCGCCATCGTCATTCGCGGCAACGTGATGCTGCCCTATTTTCGATTCATTCCGGAGAACGTGGACCTCTACTCCTGGTTCAACGGCTTCGGCCTGGCCGCGCTGCTGGCTGGCGTTGCCTGCTCCACCGGGGTCACCAAGCGCATGGGGAAGCGCTTTCTTTTTATCGCCAGCATGACTCTGGCGGGTTTCTTCGGCGCGGCGCTCTTTATCATTCCTCCGCACGCGACCGTCACGATCATTGCGTTCGAAGTGTTACGTCAGTTCTCGTTCGGACTTTCTGGGCCGCTGATCTGGTCGATGATGGGCGACGTTGCCGACTATGGCGAATGGAAGACGGGCCGGCGCGCCAGCGGCACGGTCACGGCTGCCGTGGTCTTCGCTCTATGGGCGGGTCTGGCGCTGGGCGGCGCAGTCGCCGGTTGGATCCTCGATTTGTATGGTTTCGTTTCCAAAGCCGACATGCAGTCGGCGCACGCGCAATCGGGCATCCTGCTCACAGCCAGCGTTTATGCGGGGCTTGCCTTCCTGGCGGCGGCGATCTGTATGTTTTTCTATCCCATTTCGCGCGAACTGAATCAGAAGATTGCCAACGAACTCATTGAGCGGCGCAAAGGCTTCGCGCCACAAGCCAATTCATAGACTCTTGAGCGCTCCGGCGCGGCTTCCGGCAAGGAGAAGTCATGTTCGACAAATTCACACGCGGCTCAAATTGGACGAATGCTCGACCGGCAATCTTTCTTGGCCTGATCCTCGCCAGCGCGGCAGCCGCGGCTCATGCGCCAACTTCGCTCAAAGCTGCGTACAAAGGCGACTTTGTCATCGGCGCGGCCATCAATGCGGCGCAAATCACCGGCCAGGATGCGCGCGGCGACGCGATCGTTTTGTCACAATTCAATTCCATCTCGCCGGAGAACGTGTTGAAGTGGGTGCTCGTTCATCCCCAACCGGATAAATACGATTTCACGCTCCCCGACCAATACGTCGCTTTCGGCCGCAAGCACCACATGTTCATCGTGGGGCACAACCTGGTCTGGCATAATCAAGTGCCCGCGTGGGTTTTTCACGATGACCATGGCAATCTCCTCACTCGCGATGCTCTGCTCGCGCGCATGCGCGACCACATTCATACCGTCGTTGGCCGCTATAAGGGCAGAATTCAAAGCTGGGATGTCGTCAACGAAGCCCTCAACGAAGACGGCACCATGCGCCAATCGCTTTGGTACAAGATCATCGGCGACGACTACATCGAAAAGGCGTTCACTTACGCGCACGAAGCCGACCCGCAGGCGCAGCTCACCTACAACGATTACAACCTTGAGAATGAGCCCAAGCGCAACGGCGCTCTCGCACTTATGAAAAAGCTGCAAGCTGACGGGATCCCGATCACTTCCATCGGGTTGCAGAATCACGACAACCTGACCTGGCCCACGGCGGATCAGGAAGACGCCACGATTTCCGCATTCGAGGCGCTGGGCCTCAAGGTCACGATCTCCGAACTCGACATCAACGTACTGCCCAGTGCCGGCCATCAGCCCACCGCCGATGTCTCGCTGAGTATCGAGCAGAATAAAGCGCTGAACCCTTACGCGGACGGCCTGCCCGACACAGTGCAGCAGCAACTCGCCGCTCGTTACGCTGAGCTCTTTCGCGTTTTTCTCAAGCATCGGGGCACAATCACGCGTGTGACCTTCTGGAATGTCACCGACGGCGATTCCTGGCTGAACAACTGGCCGATGCAGGGGCGAACCAATTACCCGTTGCTCTTCGATCGCAATGGCCAGCCCAAGCCCGCCTTCGATGCGGTCATTCGTGTTGCGTCGGAGAAGCAGTCGCACTGAGAGTTGGCGCGAACGCCCAGTTGTGTCCCAGGAAGAAATTCACGATCGAGCAGCACAGAATTGCGATGGCATTTGCCGTCACGACGGGAATCCGCATTTCCTCCACCAGCACCGGCATCAGCGCCAGGTTTCCCACCAGGGAAACCAACCCGTTCGACAGATGAAACCGGATCAAATGCCCAGCCAGCGCCCCACGGTCACCGGGGTGCCCCATCCTAAACACGCTTTTTGTGCTTAGGGTGGGAAAGCGATCGCGCCACGTGTAATGCAGGTGCCAAACAAAGTTGTGCAACAGCGTGATCTCGATCGCCGCGGCTGTCGCCACCATGTAATGTCCCGGCGCAACGCGGTTGATGAGCGCCAGCGCACCAAGCTGCACGGCCATTCCCACCATGCCTACGAGATTGAATTTGCCCCAGCGCACAATCGTATCCATTGGCACGTTCATTTGAGTGGCCCCGATTTCAAAGGCTCTTGCCGGTAGAGTTGCGCAGTGTGGCGCACCGCGACGCCGATCGCCATCGCCGCCATGACGACGGCCGCAATCGCTCCTCCCAGGTCAAATAGGAGAAGCCGATGTCCAAACACCGTCGAGTAGGGATTGCGCAGAGCTACCAGGTTACCGAACGCAAGCAGAATGCGAATCTCGGTAGGTCCAAAGATTCCCTGCGAAAGCTGGAAGCACGACAACGTATACGTGGCCAGGTAGCTCTCGCTCGAAAGCACAAGAAACGCGATCAGCATCGCCATCGCCGTCGCCCAGTGCAGCAGCCCTGACGCGCCCAGGCCGCACATCAGCGCCACGGCTCCCACGATGTCCACAACGTGGTCCACGTAAAACCCGTAACGCGGCCGTTCCTGCCGGCGCACGCGCGCCAGCGTTCCGTCCAGGCTGTCGCCCAGCCAGTTCAGCGCCAGGCACACAATCACCAGCAACAGAGCCCGCCGGTCCCAGCGCACGAGCGCATAACAAATACCAGCTCCGACTTGCGCACCCAATCCCAGCAGCGTCAGTTGGTCCGAGCTGACCCACCGCGGAGCCCGCTCCGCCATCCATGTGAGCGCCCGCTTCTCCAAGCGTGCCGTCAACGCCTGGTTCACCCGCTTCGCGTTCCGGAAACCCGCTCGATCTCCGTTTGCAATTGTCTGCGTGCTCATGTTCGTCTCCCTTCCAATGGCGTCACTCTCAATGCTGTTTCCGCAGCGCGTCGCTCGTGGCGCGCAGGGTAAACTCCAACGAATCTCGCGGCACGCTCTCAATGAATGGCCCGATCGCCCAGCCCAGCCCAATCGGAATCGAACGCGACAGCGAAACCGACTCGATTTGGATGTACAGTCCGCCGTCCCGCTCTTCGTAGCTCCAGTAGGTATTCATCCGCCACAAGAAACCGTGCTCTTCGCCCGGCCCCAACGCGCGTTCGTGCGTCGTTCCCGGCGAGTCGATCTCCGCAATCTGCGTGCTGCGCGACGTGCTGTATCCATGCTGCGCGTCCAGACGGTCAAATTTAATGTCGTATGCGGTATCCATCACTACCGTCAGCACGTGTTTCTGCTGCACCCGCATCGTGGCCTGAAAATGATCGCCATCATGTTCAGTTACCTTCGCCGTCAGCACTTGTGGCGAATACACCCTGGGGTAGGCATCGAAATTTTTCATCACCCGTTCGAAGTCCGCCGCTTTTCCGCCGGGAATAAACGCCGTGCCGCACCAATCGTGCAGCAGCGCGCCAGGCAACTCCGTGCCCGCTCCGGTCGTCAGTTGCGCGATGATCATCTCGCCCTGGCGCAGCCGCGCAAAATCCACGGGAGCGAGAAAGCCGCCGGCCGACCGATGCTGCGCGTCCAGCCGCTCCTCGACGCGGCCTATATAAGAATTGAAAGCCGTCGTCGCTTCGGGCGTGGGCTGTGCCGCGAGCCCTGTAGACGCGGCCAGCAGGAGCATCAGTCCAGCCGCCGCCCATCTTCCGCAACCGATTTGCTTGCGTTCATTCATGATTCGCACCTTAATCGCTCTGACGCTGCGGCGCAATGCAAGTTGTTTCATCTATGGGGTGATTGGTTCTCACCGTGCAAGTGTTTGGATCGGGGCGACTTGGGAAAAGTTCTCCAACGTGCGGCGAAGCCCCGCGACCAAATCTCGATCGGCTACACTGGTCGAAAGCCATGACGGAAGACAGCTCCGGCCCGCAATCAGCACAGCGCTATCGCTTCGGAATTTTTGAGGTGGACGCCGCCACGGGAGAGCTTCGCCGTCAGGGCCTGCGCGTCAAGTTGAATACCCAGCCCTTCCAGGTGCTCCTCATGCTCCTCGACAGGCCCGGCCAACTCCTCACGCGTGAGGAGATCTCTCGCGAATTGTGGCCCGATGGTACCTTTGTCGACTACGAGCACGGCGTCAACTCGGCAATCAACCGCATCCGCGAAGCTCTCGGAGACACCGCAGCCAGCCCGCGTTTTCTTGAAACGCTCGCTCGCCGGGGTTATCGCTTTATTGCTCCCGTCGAACGCTCGGTTTCCGGCGAAAACCAGTCACTCTCTGTCACCGAAGCTCCCGCGCGCCTGCCGGCAGAAGACCAGCCGTCCTCCGGCTCTCCCTCGTCTCGGCCGCGCGTTCAGATTCTCGCCACGCCCGAGGATCTCCCCAAGGTGCCCTATCGGGTCGCGCAGACCCTCTTCATCCTTTTTCAATTGATGTATCTGGGATTTTATGTGGGTGCGCTGGCCAATCTGGCAGAGATTGAAGATCTTTTTTCGCCGCTGCCGAATGCGGGCGTCGTGTACCGCGTTCTCATCGTCACGGCCGCCATCCTCATCCCCGTGCGTGCTTTCGTGCTCTGCGCCACGCTCTTCCACGCGCCGGGCTTCCGTGAGAAATTCCTGAAGATCTGGCCGCTCCTGCTCCTCTTCGATGAGATCTGGTCGCTCGCGCCGTTCCTGCTTCTGCATCACATTAACTTCGGACTGGCGCTGGCCTGCACCACGTTGCTCGTCTACTCGCCCTTTGCGCAGCGCTCGCTGGCTCTCATGGGCGCGGGCACGAAAAAGCAGGGAACAGGGAGTAGCCAATAGGGAGTAGAGCTGGCTGCATCAATGCGCGAAGCCGATTGAAAGATGTCCCTCAGGGGCTGAAGCCCCGTTGTTTGTGCGGCATTTACGGCACGACTGAAGTCGTGCCCTTTCACGGCGCCATTTAGGCAACCAGCTCTAGTCCAGTGGCCCTTCAGGCCCGCGGCCCCGATTTACTTTGGTGGCGATGCGGGCGTCTGCGGCTGCTGATCCTGCGGCGGTCCGGAATTCGTAATCTGCTGATCTCCGTAAAATACTTTGGAAGTTGAGCCGAAGCGCTTGTAGTCGGAGTATTTGATGGTGTCGCGGATATGTATGTCTTGCGCCATATAGCCGTAGCCGCCGCTGAAGTGCAGAAAACCCTCGCCCTTGGTGTAAATGGGAAACCAATAGTGTCCGTCGATCTGTTGCCGCCAGGTCATGAAAGGCGGATGCAGATCCTCGTGATTCTTGCGCGTGTCGTCAGGCACGATGCGGCCGTTGGTTACCACGATCTGCAGGTCAGTTGCGTCTACCCAGATTCGCCCGTCCAGGTAGCGCTTGTTCTTCTCAATGGTTTTGGGGCTCACATCGAAGACGTAGCAATCGATCTCGTCCACCTTCTGCCGGCCCACATATTTGACGTCATATTGGGCAAGATCTTCCTTAGTCAGCACGAACGGATAGCCGTGTTGGATGTCCTGGAGGTCGGAAGGCGTCATCAGGATCCCGGCCTGATCCAAGGTGCTCGCCGGCGCATACACCACTCTCTCGGTGCGCTTCCCGGATGAGTCGAAAATCACATCGTCCACTTCGTAATACTCGCCGAGGGTTTTGTTGTCTTCGTCCAGCACCTGTACGCGCGCGGTGCGGCGATAGGTGTAGTGATTGAGCGCATCCTGGAATTCGGATTCTTTGGCGGCCAATTTTTGGATGATCTGCTCCGGGGGAATTGCAGGGTCGGAGAGGTCCATGCGCCCGAAGCCGGAGTCGAGCGGCATGGCTGTAAAGCTGTCCTTATCCTGCGCCGCAGCCGCCAACAGCCCCAGCGACGAGGATGTACTCCCCGGAACCCCGGCAAAAGCAAATGCGGCGACGGCAACAGCCGCAATCCATGGATGCAGTCGCACCTTGGTTGACCTCCAACTCCGATTCTCGCGCATTTCCGTATCCGGCGGGTTGTCTCGCCGGCCCTGCAACTTTAGACGCATGTACACCGCTTCAGGGAAGGCCTCAATCTGGGCTCGGAGAGGTTTGTGTCGTTGACAGGCCCTCATGTACCACTCCGCAAGCCGCGATTCTTGAAATACGAGGGCGCCGGACCATGTACGCAAGCTGCAAGAACTCCACAATTGTTGCCGACTGGCCAGGAGATCCCCAGCGTTCATGTCCGATTATTATCATGCTCCGGCGTTGATCCTGACGGCGCTTCTGCTTCCCGCTTTCGGCTACCTCTATCTTCGTTCGCGCAACGCACGCACTCTGCTCTGGTTCCTCGGCTTTGTCTTTGCCCTCCTCTTCATGGTTCTTATCTATCCCAACGGAGGGGCCGGTTTCTTCGCGGGAGCTCATCCCTGGCTCCAGGTCGCCGGGCAAACCTGCATTCAGATTAGCGTGGCCGTGTTTCTCGGCTCGCTATCCCCGCTGCACTTTCGCATCGGCCGATTCCACGTCCTCTTCGTAGTCCCCTACATTCTCCTCATTGTGGCCTATTCCGTCCTTCTCTACGGCGTCTTCGGTGGAGTCACTCCTCACGGACCGGCGTTCCTGCTCTTTCCGCTTCTGGCGGCCTTATGCTTCAGCGTGGGAGTCTTCTGGGGAACCACGAAGGGCTCCGTTCCGGTCTGGATAGGCGTCTCTTTCAGCGGCATCCTGGGCTGTGTTGCGGTTTTTATATGTCTTCTTCAGGGGGCGGCGCAGGGCCTCTTCTTCATTGAGTGCGCCAACCTGCTGATGGCGGCGATTCTGCTGATCTTCGTCTTCCGGCGATTTTCTCCCGGCGTGGTCCTCAGTGTGGGGGGCTTTGTGGCCTGGTCGCTCTACTTCTTCCAGACTCTCCCCTGGTTCCGACAGCATCAGATTCTCGCTCTCGATCTGATTCGGGTCATCACCATGGCGAAAGTTGTGGCTGCCATGGGCATGATCCTGCTCACGCTCGAAGACGAACTCACCAGCAATAAGCTTGCGGAAGACCGCGAACGTCAGGCGCGGCTCCAACTCGAAGCCTACTCCGATCTCATTCTGACCCGCCGCAGAGTTGAGGACTTTGATCGTCAGGGCGATGACATTTGCGCAACCGTCGTGGCCAATAGCCGGTTTTCCCAGGCAGCGCTGCTGTTTGAGACCGGAGGCCGATTCCGGCTGGCCGGATCCGCCGGACTTGATCCTGCGATCGTCAAAGCTCTGGACACCCTCTCTGAGCGGATTCCGTTGGCCGGTTTTCTTGAGCCGGGTTCGGCACCCCCCGCAGCCGAACGCAGCCGAACGCTGCAACTCAATCTCTCGATCTGGCTCGTTCCCGGCGACGATCTCGAGCGGCTGCACTTTACGTCGGTTCTTGCTGTGCCCATGATCGGCCGCACGGGTATCGAAGGCGCCCTATTGCTCCATGGAATGCGCGCTGCCGGCGGCCGGCACTTCGCGGCAGCGTCTGAGTCTCCACGTGCCGACGACCTTCTCCCCATCGAGTTACTGGCTGCGCGCGCTCAGGCCACGCGCAGTCAGACCATGCTCTTCGAGAAACTTATTGATTCCGAGAAGTACGCCGGCATCGGCCAATTAGCCGGAAACGTGACCCAGCAGTTGAACAACCCTCTCACTGTCATCCTGGGCTACGCGTCTCTCCTTCAGGAATCGACCTCGCTCGACTCCCAGGACCGAAAAGCTGTGGCGTCGATTATGACGGAATCGCGGCGTGTTCGTTCGACCCTCGAAAGCCTGGCGCGGGTTTCGCATACGCGTGGCGATCTGTCCACCGCGGTTTCTGTTCCGGAGTTGCTGGCAGACATGGAGCAGCTTTATCGTTCCGAGTTTCTTCAGCGTTCCATCGAGTTTCAGGTCAACGTCGCGCCCGGACTTCCGCGGATTCTCTGCGGTGCTCAGCAGTTGCGGCAGGCGATTCTGCATTGTTTGCATTTTGCCATGGACGCCGTAGAGCGCGATCCCGGTTACGCGTCCCAGGGAGAGCCCAAAACCATTCGCCTTGACGCAGTTAAGGAAGGCAAGCGCGTGCAGATTTCGATTAGCCACTCAGGCCCGGGTTTCTTGCAGCCTGAACGCGCATTTGATCCCTTCGGTCCCTCCGAACCCGGAGAGGAAACCGCCGGGCTCGGGCTCAGCCTTTGCGCTTCCATTCTGCGCGATCAGAACGGCCGGGCCCAGGCCAAAAACCTCGAACCCAGCGGCGCAGCCATCATTCTCGATTTGCAGGCGGCGTAAAGTGTTTGCGGCCACGGCCATTTTTGGAGGTGCGGGCGCAGCAGGAGCGGGCACTGCGTCGCCGTCGCGCATTCCGTACAATAACTTCGAATGGACTTCGCGGCAAGGCGCAGCGCCCAATCGGCCGCCTGCCGCATGGAGCGTGAAACGCCGCAGCTCTCCCACCGCTCCCGAGGAGTTCGAGTGATTCTGCGCCGCCAAGGTTCGTGCGTGTTCATTGGGGTCTTGCTCGCCGCATGTGCCGTCGCGACACTCGCGGTTCACGCGCAGCGCAACACGCCGGAGCTTTCGGCTCCCATCGCGGTATATATCGACGGACCTGATTCCAGCGCACTTCCCGCCGCACCCCCACTCAGTGAAGCTCTTGCCCTGAGTGACATCAATCAGCTCGCCCGTCTGAAGGAATCCGGCCTGCGCGTCGACTACGACTTGCTGGACGCCTACGCCGTCGCGCCCGATGGCCTTCATCCTTTAGGACGCTCCGCCGCATGGCCCGATGGTCCCGATTCCTGGGTCGCCCGATGCCGCGCCGTCGGCATTCGCCCCGGGCTGCGCTTCTCCAATGTCGCGCTCCTCCCGGATGCCCGCGCGCCTGCCGTCCTCGAGGCGGAAATTCTGCATGATTTCATCCCCGCGTTGCAGTCCTGGTATGACCGTGGCATTCGCCTTTTTGCGCTCGAAGGCCTCGACCTCACGACCGCGACGCCTGAAACCCCGGCCGGGCTCACGCAAAATAACATCGTTGCCCACAATCTTGAAGTTCTCCGCGTTGCGCTCACCGCGTTTCGCGCGAAAAACCGCGGCGCGGTGCTGCTCGCCATCGAAGGCCCCGCTGCCGATCCTGGTGCACCCGCGAATTCACCCTCCGGCGGCAACCCCTCGATGAGCAACTCGAACTCGCGCAACGAAACGAGCCGCCTCGGAGCCTTCCTGTTGGTTTCAACAGGCCCGCCGCGCGCCTCAACGGCGCCGCAATCCAGCCTTCAGCGCGCCATCGACATCGAAACCGACAGTCAAATTCGTCATGATGAGCAATTCGGTGTCTCCCTGGCGCACATCTTCACTTGCGGCTTTATCGCCGTGCCTGCTGGTGCGGCTGGCCTCGATAAGGCCAGCCCTCCTCGTGGGTGGAAAGGCGCGTTCCTGCTCTCCATGGCGCGAGGCGGCTGGTTCAACGCGCTCGGTGGCAGCTTTGATTCCATTCCAACCTCCGATGTCCGCTGGATGGCGCGCGTACAGAAGCTGTTCTTCCTGATGCAGGTACAGGGGCAGATGCACAGCTTCGGTGGCCCTCCCCCCGACGGTTCCAACATGGCCGGCCTGCCCTACGGCTTTGCCGGCGCAACCCCTCGCGGTGCGATCTATGTTGTCGTCAATCCCAGCAAGGCCGTTGCCACACTGCCATTCCCTGCGCTCGCGCGTGACCAGGCGCCAGGACTCGGACGCGTGCTGTTCCGCGATGCAGGGTTTTCTCCTCAGGTCACCGGCAATGCCATCACTCTCGGTCCCGGCCAGATGGCCGTAGTGGGCTCAGGCGCTTACGCCGCGCCGGAATTCAACTTCGGCGTCCAACAGGATGTCGTCATTCCCAGTTCCATTGAGCCGGTTGACGCCGATTTTCAACTCACCGCCCCCGGCGTCCTTGAAGCCCGCTTCGATCCGCCGATCCAGGGCGTGCTTCGCATCGTTGTAATCGAGCGCGAGCCCAAGGGCGGAATTCAAACTGGCACCGCTGGCAGTGCGCCCGCTGGCTCCAGGAATCGCTTCACGCTTGAAATTACCCAGGCTGGGCGGCCGATTCCCCTCCGTCCTGGCGGCATTGAAAGCGACGTCAACGGCACCCTGAACGCGCAACCCTCCTGGGCCGTTGCCGAAATCGACATAAACGACCTCACGCCGGGCATTCCCTTGCGCGTGCGATTTCATTCCAATGGAAATCCGCAGGCTGAGCTCGAAGGCAGCGCCTATCAGGTGATCTATTGAACCGGCTCAGAAGATCTTGAACGAAGTCATGAAGTCCGAGATCTGCGTGGCAGGATTGGCGTTATTCGACACCACAATCATCTGGTAGAGCCGTTTCCCGCTGAGGTACTGCCGCACCGTGTAATTCCAGGTGTCGTCTTTGGCAGTGAACTCCCGCCCCGGAATGCCATTCAGGCTGATCACCGTGTCCGACAGCAGTGTCTTCCCGCCCACCGCGCCGTCCCGCGTGGTCGCCAGCACCGTCTGCGGATCGCCGTTGGCGTAATCCGCCGAGTAATCGTTGTACATCACCATATAGCTGACGTTGCCGCTCGCCAGCTCAATCCAGAACTGGTACAGCGTCGTGGTCCCGCCGCCTTTCAGGTCGATCGATTGGGAACTTGTCTTGACCTCGGCTTGTGGGAAATTTACGGTGAAACGTCCGTTGGTCGATGTGTACGGTTGCATTTGCTGTCCGGCCGCCGCGACCGCGCACGCCAACACTGCCACAACCACTGCCATCCGTGTGTACAGCTTTTGCATATTCATCCTCTTTCCGATTTAAGCTCGTTTTTCCGCGATAGCCAGCAGACACTTCCCTCAGGGGACTAACTACGGGGAAGTAGGTCTATTCCATCGGAGGCACCTGCACGTGTCAAGAACATTGTGAGTCCTGCGATAAACCCCAGACTCCCCGTGGTAATGTGACGCGCAAAACCCTCCCGAGGACGCGCACCCCATCCAAGGAATCCGTAGAATAGAAGCAGATGGCATTTTCGGAACAATACGACGTCGCCGTAGTCGGCGCTGGGCACGCCGGCTGCGAGGCCGCCATGGCCGCCGCGCGCATGGGCCTGAAAACCGCGCTTATCACCATGAATCTCGACCTAATCGCCCAGATGAGCTGCAATCCTGCCGTCGGCGGCGTAGCCAAGGGGCACCTGGTTCGCGAAGTCGATGCACTCGGCGGCATCATGGGCGAAGTGGCCGACGCCGTCGGCATCCAGTTCCGGCTCCTCAACGCCTCACGCGGCCCCGCCGTTTGGAGCCCGCGCGCCCAATGCGACAAACAGCTCTACCGCGTCAAGATGCGGGAGGTTCTCGAATCCCAACCCGGCCTCCACATCCGCCAGGCGGAAGTCGTCGATCTCGTAATCGAAGAAGCTGGCCCTTCCACTGAAATGGGTGCCCCTGGTTCGTCGCATCTGGGGACCGCGGAGACCATCTTCTCAGATCCATCGGAATTACCGCGACCGGCGCGGCGAAGTGGACGCGTCCTTGGTCTCAAGCTCCGTGACGGCCGTCGCCTGATGGCCGGAGCGACCATCATCACCACCGGCACCTTCCTCAATGGCCTCATTCACTGCGGCGAAGAGCGCTATCCCGCCGGCCGTTCGGGCGAGCCTGCATCCGTTCTTCTCGGCGAGGCGCTGCGTGCGCTGGGCCTTCGGACTTGCAGGCTCAAGACCGGGACCCCGCCGCGCCTCGACGGCCGCACCATCGACTGGAAGGTTTTCGAAGAGCAGCCGGGCGATGCCGATCCCACGCCGTTCAGTTTTCGAACCAAGAAAATTGTCCAGCCGCAGATCAGCTGTCACATCGCCTTCACCACACCGGAGACTCTGCGCCTCATTCGCGAAAACGTGCACCGGTCGGCCATGTATTCGGGGCGGATCGAGGGAATCGGCCCGCGCTACTGTCCATCCATCGAAGACAAAGTCGTCAAGTTCCCTGACAAGACTCAGCACCAGTTCTTCCTCGAGCCGGAGGGCCTCAACACGCATGAGGTTTACGTCAACGGCATGTCCACCTCGCTGCCCATGGAAGTGCAGTGGGAGATCGTCCACTCCATCCCAGGGCTCGATCAGGCCGAGATGCTGCGCCCCGGATATGCCATCGAATACGACTCCGTCGATCCCACTGAACTTGATCGCTCCCTGCGCGTGAAGACTTTCACGGGGCTTTATCTCGCCGGGCAGATCAATGGGACAAGTGGATATGAGGAAGCCGCATGCCAGGGCATTATGGCCGGCATCAATGCCGCTCTATGGCTCAAGGGCCAGGGGCCCTTCACCATGGACCGGACAGAAGGCTACACGGGCATCCTGATTGACGATTTGATTTCAAAGGGGACGAACGAGCCATATCGTATGTTCACTTCGCGCGCCGAATTCCGCCTGCACCTGCGCATCGACAATGCCGATCGCCGGCTCACGCCGCACGGTCGCCGCCTCGGCCTCATCAACGATGCGGCCTGGGCCGAGTACGAGCAGAAACAGGCGCGCATGGCAGCGCTCGAGCGTTTCTTGACAACTGGCAAGGTGAACTCCGAAAAGCTGCAGGCCGCCGGTTTTGGAAATCTCCCCGCTACCGCCGGCCAAACCTGGGCGCAACTCCTCAAGCGGCCTGAAGTCTCGATCGAATCGCTTCTCGCCGCGCTCCGCGACGACCTCACTCGCGATCCGCTGCTGGTTGAGTTCGCGGCTGCACGCGAAAGCACTGACGGAATCCGACGGAGCGAGGCGCGCAACGAAGCGCGTTCCGTCGAAACTGAGATCAAGTTCGCCGGTTACCTCGAGCAACAGAAAAAGTCCATCGAGCGGCTCAAGGCCGCCGAATCCGTCACCATCCCTGCGTGGCTCGAGTACGGCGTCATCAGCGGCCTCTCGCGCGAGATGCGCGAAACGCTAGAGCGCGTCCGCCCGCAGACTCTCGGCCAGGCCAGCCGCATTCCCGGCGTCACTCCCGCAGCATTGAGCCTTGTTCACGTGTCGATACGGATTCAGGGCAAACAGCAAGACAATCGGCAGGACGCAGGCCGCCGCGCCACCGCCTGATCATCCACGTATCGTGGGCGCGCGTATCCTATTTCGTATGAACCTCGATGCAATTCAGGCCGCTCTGCGCGACGCCTCTCTTGACGGCTGGCTTTTTTACGACCATCACCATCGCGATCCCATCGCTGAGCGCATTCTCGGCATCGATCCTCATGCCCACGTCACGCGCCGCTGGTACTACTTCATTCCTGCATCGGGTGAACCGCGTAAGCTGGTGCACCGCATCGAGCAGGGGCGCCTGGACGCGCTCCCCGGCAGCAAAGTCCGGTACTCGAGTTGGCAGGAACTGCACACTGGCATCGAGGCTCTCCTCCAAAACCAGGAAAAAATTGCCATGCAGTACTCGCCTAATAACGACATCATGTATGTGTCGATGGTGGACGCGGGGACCGTGGAGTTCCTGCGCTCTCTGGATAAGGAGATTGTCACTTCCGCCGATCTCGTGAGCCAGTTTGAGGCTGTCCTGAGCGAGGAGCAGATGGCCAGTCATCAGGCTGCGCAGCGCATCATCGATCCGATAGTTGCCGAAGCCTGGCTTGAGATCGGCCGCCGCCTGCGTCCTCCTTCAAGTTCTGGCCGCGCCGCCGAAGTGAAGGAATACGACATCGTTGCGTGGTTGAGCGAAGCTATGCGCCGCGAAGGCCTGGTATGGGCGAACGGACCCGATGTGAGTGTGAACGCCAACACCTCCGACTCGCACTACGAGCCCACGGCCGAGCGCTCCGCGCCGATCCGCGAGGGCGACTTCCTGCTCATCGATATTTGGGGACGACTGGACAAACCTGGTTCGATCTTCTACGACATCACGTGGACCGGCGTGATCGGCCGCGAGCCATCCGCCAAAGAGCAACTTGTGTTTGAGACCGTGCGCAGCGCGCGCGACGCGGCCATTGCGAGAGTCGAGCAGGCCTTCGCCACCGGCCGCGCGATTCGCGGCTTCGAGGCCGACGATGCCGCGCGCAGCGTCATCCGCGACGTAGGCTTTGGCGAATTCTTCACGCATCGCACCGGTCACAACATCGCGCTCGAACTGCACGGTTCCGGTGCGCACCTCGACAACCTTGAAACCCATGATGTGCGCCGCATTCTGCCGCACACCTGCTTCTCAGTCGAGCCGGGAATTTATCTGCCCGAGTTCGGCGTGCGCAGCGAAGTGAACATGCTCACCGCGCCGGGAAAAGCGTGGGTAACAGGGCGAATTCAGCAGGAATTGATGCGCATTTGATTCATGGGAGCCTCCCGCCCCTCACTCGTTCTTGTATAGTCAATAAGGAATGTCGACCACGCCGAATAAGCCTGTTGCGGGCAAGAAATCAGACCAGGGATTCGTATATCTGCCGCTCATCGCCGGATGGCTGGTTCCCGGTGCGGGTCATTTCCTTCAGGGCAAATGGGTGCGCGGGACGCTGCTGGCGGTCTCGATCGTGGCTATGTTCGTGCTGGGACTGGCCATGCAGGGCCAGCTCTACACCAGCATGCAGGAACCTCTGGCAATGCTTGGCGTGGCTGGCGACCTGTGCAGCGGCGTGCTCTATTTCGTAAGCCGGGCGGCGGGCCTGGGCGCGCAACCCATCCAGACCACCGTGGCCGACTACGGCACCAAGTTCATCGTGGTGGCGGGCTTGCTGAACATCATTGCCGCCGTGGACGCGCACAATCTGCGCACGGGGAGGAAACAGTAATGTTTCATCCCTCCCATTTTGCCGCGGTGCTGCTGTTCGCGCTGTTCGCGTCGACGGTGTTCGGCATTACCATGCGCGACACGCCGGTGCGCATGTTCCGCTATGGCGCTTATTGCTTCCTCCTCTTCGTGGGCTCGGCCATCGTGCTCAGCTGGGTGATGCTGCTGATCGCGCGGTAGCTTCCAAAGAAAAAATCGAACGAATCGCGCGGCGAAGCCGTCTTCCTTGTAAGACATTTGACCCCATCGCTGCGGGAGGATTCCCGATTGATCCCAAATAGAGCGATTATTGCCGATTCGGCGGTTCGCGCCGGGATTCTCGCATTGGTGGCGGCTGCATCCTTTGTTGGTGCCTCAGCCGTTGCGCAATCAGCACCAGATTCCAGCACGGCTCAGATGCCCGCGTGGCAGGCGGCTGCCGGCGGACGCATGGAGTTTGAGGTCGCATCGATCCATCTTGGAGATCCCGGCAAATTCGTTCCCCCGAGTTTCGGCCTGAATATCGACGACGAACCCATTCCTCCGGGCGGCCACTTCAAGGCAGATTTCCCTCTGCCGGTCTACATCAACTTTGCGTACAAAGTGCTGCTCACGCCCGAACAAACCGACGCGATGCTCGCGCACTTGCCTGACTGGGTCCGTTCGCAGGCATTCGTGATCGCGGCCGAGGCACCCGTGCCGAACCCGACCAAGGACCAGATGCGCTTGATGATGCAGGCACTGCTGGCTGATCGCTTCAAGCTGGCCCTGCATTTTGAAACGAAGGACACCGCGGTACTCGCAATGGTTCTGACCAAGCCTGGAGTGACCGGCCCCCGTTTATTACCTCACGAGCAAGGGCTGGCATGCGATGCGAAGTGGACTGCCCCCGCCGATCTTACGGCGCCGACTGTGCCTCCGGGAGCATGGCTGCCAAGATGCGGAGTTGTCGGCGCGAGACCAGGGCCCGGTAACACCATACTTCTCGGTGCGCGCAACATCCCGATCGATCACATCGCACTGCAACTGACGACGGTGTACAAGTTCGGACGCCCCGTGATTGACGAGACGGGGCTCAAGGGAACTTTCGATTTCAGCCTCGACTGGGCGCCTGATTCCAACAGTGCTATCAGGATGCGTTCCCGCGATGCAAATGGATCTTCTGAACCCGACGGGCCGTCGTTTTTCGATGCGCTCAAAGAGCAGTTCGGATTGAAGCTTATATCAACACACGCGCCGGTTCAAATACTCGTGATCGATCACGTGGAGCAGCCTTCGCCGAATTAGCCGGCCCGGGCGCCGTGAGGACCGAATGCGCGCGGTGCTACAATTCCTCCCGATTGCCTTCAAGAGAAAATCCGCTCCGATCGTAAAGGAAAGCCCCATGAATGTTCATTTCTGCCGAGTTGCGGCGCGCGTTGCCGCGTTGCCCTGCCTTGCTGCTCTGTTGGCGCTGCCCGCGGTGGCACAAAGTGTGAGTCTGTTCCCGGCCAGCCCGGAAAACGGCCAGCAAGAGGTGTGGACGCGCGTGGCCATTCCGCCCGACCATCCGGTGAGCCAGACACCGCAGTGGCATATTGACTTCGCGAAGAAACAGATTGTGTGCGACGGCAACGGCGGCCATGAGTGGCTGCGTTTCAATCACGAGCTGACGAACTTCACCTTTCACGTGAAGTGGCGCTTTGCGCCGGTTACGACGCCGAACCCGAAATACAACTCCGGCGTCTTCTTCCGCAACAATCGCGACGGCTCCATCTGGCACCAGGCGCAGACCTCCCAAGCGGGCGGCTACATTTTTGGACTGACGCCAATTGACGGCAAGCCCGCGCGCTTCAATTTGCAAAAGGACATGACGGCGAATCGCGTGAAGCCGGTGGGGGAGTGGAACACCTTCGATATTCGCTGCGTGGGAGACACCTGCACCCTGGCCGTGAATGGCAAGGTGGTGAACACGGTTAAGGTCGGCCTCGGCAAGGGTTACGTCGGGCTCGAGGCGGAAGGATACCAGATTACCTTCAAGGATTTTCGCTTGCACGAGCTGAAATAGCGCCCTTTTGGCTTGTTGCCATGGGCCGCGCCGCATGGGCACAAAAAAAGCCGCCGATCCCGAGGGAACGGCGGCGCAGGTTTCGGCGGGAGTGCCGAAAAAGTGAGGTCGCCTCGCTAGGCTTCCAGCCGGTTCAACCCGCTGTGCTGCGGAAAGTTGCGGCGATTCTGTAGGCTTTTCGCAAAACCTGTGCTCCCTGGGGCGAATGCGAGGCTTGCTTGAGCTTTTGGATGCGGTTTTTGCCGAGCGAGGTGGCCGGCGGCCGGAAAATCGCCGATCCTGGGCTGACCTGGGCGCGCTCCAATGGCCTGCGGCCGCTTACAATGGTTTTTCTCTGAGGAGGGATTGATGCAACGCCGCCAGTTTCTTGCCGCTACACTCGCCGCTTCTGCCGCCTCCGCTACCCGGCTGGCAGCTGCCCAGGCGCCAGCGGGTGGGGCGCGCGAGTTTTACCTGTTGCGCCGTTATCAGCTGAAGAGCGGTCCCGAGTTGAAGCTGACGGAGAACTATTTTGGCGCGGCCCTGATTCCGGCGCTGGCGCGCATGGGCCTGGGACCGGTCGGCGCCCTCAAGCTCGACTTTGGCCCGGAGACGCCGGCCTACTATCTGCTGATTCCCGGGGCTAGCGTGGAGATGCTCGCCGAGCTGGATCTGCGGCTGGCTCGAGATGCGGCATTCCAGCAGGCGGCCGCGCCCTTCTGGAATGCGACAGCGGGAGCACCCGCGTTCGAGCGGGTGGAGTCGTGGCTGCTGGCTGCATTTGAAGGCTGGCCGAAGGTGACGCCGCCGGATTCCAAAGCAAAGCGCATCTTCCAACTCCGCACCTACGAGAGCCCGTCGAACGGCGAGCACGTGCGCAAGGTGGAGATGTTTCACTCCGGCGAGTTCGAGATCTTCAAAGCCGCGGGCTTCCATCCTGTGTTTTTCGGGGACACGCTGGTGGGCTCGCGCATGCCCAGCCTGACCTACATGCTGAGCTTTGGCGACATGACAGAGCTCGAAGCAAAGTGGGATGTGTTCCGCAACGATCCGGCGTGGAAAAAGCTGTCGGCCGATCCGCGGTTTGCGTTCGATCCGATCGTGATGAACATCAGCAACCTGACGCTGACCCCGCTGGACTGCTCGCAAATCTAAGCCTGTTCAATAGATCAGACTAAAGATCACGTTCACCACAGTTTCTATCTCCACCGGCTGGCCGTTGAGCAGGTAGGGCTTGTAGCGCCAGGTCTTTACGGCATCAAGCGCGGCCTGCTGCAGCATGGCCGGTCCGCTGACGACGCGAAGGTCTTCCACTTCGCCAGTTTTGGAGATGGTGGCTTGAAGGACCACCGTCCCGGTGACGCGGGCGGCTTTGGCGATGGGCGGATAGATGGGATTGGTCTTTTCGATTAGCAGCCCCGCCGCAACGCCGGCTGAAATATTGATTCTTTCCGGAGGAGCTGCCCGCATCCCGCCAGCCATGAACTGCGGAGGAGGAGGGGGAGGAGGAGGAGGCGGTGGCGGCGGCAGAGGCGGCGACTGAGCCATCTGATCGAATGTCAGATTGCCTCTGCCGGCGCCGCTCCCCGCATCGTTCACCTCGTGGGCTGCAATCAACTTGCGGGTTTCCACAGCCTTTTGCTTCCAGTCATCTGCCGTGGCCAGGTCTTCCTTGCGGGCTTGTTCATCGCCCCGGTCCAAATCTGCCTTGCGCCGGTACAACAGGTTCAGGTACTGCATGGCGTCTTCGTAATAGGGCCGCTGCTGAAGGGCGTTGTCCAGATACTTCACGCCCTCTTCGACCAGCGGAGCGTTTTTCGCATTGATGGCCGCCATCACCTGGGCGGGCGCATGGACGTTGCCCTGCCCATCATCGTAGATGCCGGCCGGCGTCATGGCCGCCAGAGCGTTGCGGTGCGCTTCCATCCAATCGATGACACCGACGGTGTAGTCGGCTTCGGCGTCCCGCGGATCTTCGCTCAGAACCTTCTTTTGCCAGGCCTTGGCATCGTCCAGTTTCCCGATGTAGAAGCAGATCCCCGCAATTTGTCTCATGGCGTTTGCATTGTGCGGAGCCTTTACCAGGACCTGCGTGAAAGCGTCGATAGCTTCCTGAGCCGTCTTCAGGTTTTCCGGTGTGTTGAGTCCGGGGATAACGTTTTGTGACAGGGCAAAACCAAGGTCAAACCTGGCCAGAGTGCTGTCCGGATCAAGTTCCACCGCTCTGCGGAAATGCTCGACGGCCTCTTCATAGTGTGCGTTTCTGAACGCATCGACTCCTTTGTTTGCCTCGTCGCGCGCGGCAGGTGTCATCGCGGTGAGAGATTCGCTTTGACCGGCAGTTTGCTTCGGAGCGGTGAAGGCATTTGCGGCGATCAGGATGCAGACAATCGCGTACCTCAGAGTGCGGAAGAAATCATGGAAACCGAGCATATTCCACCTTGATCAGACTGCGCGGCAATCGGGATCTGTAAATGGGCAGCTGATGTGCGTACCAGTCTACACCCGGCTGAAGTGCGTGTTTTAGCCCGTCCTCCGTCGCGGAGGCACTCCAGGGGCAGGAAAGATTTCTCTTGACAACTATCTAATAGGCATATATCTAATAGCGCTATGGCGCGCCGATCCAGCTCGAGCCGGGAAGTCCTTCTGGGGCTCTTGACCGTGGAACCCATGTCGGGCTACGACCTGGGGCAGTCCATCCGGGCATCCATCGGCTTCTTCTGGAACGAAAGTTACGGCCAGATTTATCCCAACCTGAAGAAGCTGGCTGCCGCGGGGCTCGTGACCGCGAAGACCGAAAAGCAGAAGGGCAAGCCCGACCGCCAGGTCTACTCCATCACGCCGCGCGGGAGAGCGCACCTGGAAAAGTGGCTTACCGTGGAGCCGCAGCCGGAAATTCCGCGGAACGAATTGCTCTTAAAGCTGTTTTTCGGCGTGCAGGCGGGTCCGGAGATGGTAATTGGCTATGTGGAGCGCATGGCCAACCGCGAAAAGGCGGTTCTCGAAAAGATCAGTAAAGTGTCGCGCGAATTACTGGCGCAAGACGACCGCTACCCCGACGTGCCGTACTGGCGGATGGCGGCGCGCTTCGGACAGTTGGAACTGGAAGCGCACCTGCGCTGGGCTGAGGAGACGCTGGCGGCGCTGCGCAAAATGGCAACCAACCGGAGGCGCCCGGCAACCGGAAAGGAAAAACGCAATGCAAGTAAATTGCACGTTCCCCACCAGACCTCCTAAGCCTGAACCGATTGCTTCATGGAAGCACCTGGCTGGCTTTCTCGCCATCATGGCTGCGCTGTTGGTCCTGGGGCTCTACCAGCAGCAAGCAGGTGGCAGCAGCGGCGCAGGGTCAAATCAGGGGTCGGGGCAACTCGCAAGCCACAGCCACGCCATCCCGATCTATCTCACAGCTCTCGCAATGGACTGGGCGCTTTTGTATTTCTGCTGGGCGGGCGTGCACAAGCATGGTGGCAACCTGTGGGACCTCGCGGGTGGACGCTGGACGAGCTGGCGTGAGGTCTTTTCCGACCTCGCCGTAATGCTGCCGTTCTGGGCTGTCTGGGAAGGGGCAGCCTACGGCGTCCACTTGCTGTTGGGTTCAGGCAGCGCCAAAACGGTTGATAGTCTTCTGCCGCAAAGTCTCATCGAGGTTCTGGTCTGGATTGCCACGTGCATTACAGCGGGCATCTGCGAAGAAATGGCATTCCGCGGTTACCTGCAGCGTCAATTTCACGCGCTCACGGGCAAAGTGGCATGGGCCGTCCTTCTTCAGGCCCTGGTCTTTGGCATCGCGCACGGCTATCAGGGTTGGAGGAACGTCATCGTGATCAGCGTTCTTGGCGTTCTGTATGGTGCACTCGCCGCATGGCGCAAAAACCTCCGTGCGAACATGGTTGCCCACGCGTGGGCGGACGTCTGGGAAGGCTGGCTGAAGTTCGTCATCTGGAGGTAGGAAGCTGCTCAGCGGCGTTTCCTCCTTCCCGCTCTCTACTCGCTGCTCCCAGTTCCTTCTATAATCGCCGCATGCCGTTTCTTGGCGATCCACGGCGGCGTTCGATGTTCCTGCTGGCAGGCGGGGTCTTGCTGTTGTTCGCCTTTTTAGGCGCGCTACAGGCGTTCAACATGTCAGAATTCAGGTTTCTCAATCCTGAAACTTCCGGTGAGACGCTGGCCTTTCTCTGCCTCATCGTGCTGGTATTTCTGCTGCTGCTGTTGCTGTTAACGCTGCTCTTCAGGAACATTTTGAAGCTTTACGCCGATCAAAGCGGCAGCGCGCTGGGAGCGCGGCTGCGCACGCGCATGGTGGTGGGAGCAGCCCTCATCGCGCTGATTCCCGCGGTGTGCATGTTCCTGTTCAGCTTCTTGCTCTTGAACCGCTCCATCGACCGCTGGTTTTCGCAGCCGACATCCGATCTTCGCGAGGACTCAACGCAGGTGGTACTGGAGCTGGCGCAATACGCCGCAGCGAATGCGCGGGTTGAAGCGGAGTCGATTGTAGCTTCAGGTGCGGCAGACAAGCCGGCTGGCGATCTTGAGTCAGAGCTCGGCTCGCATCGCATGACGCTGGAAGGCGGCTTCGCGGTGGTGTACGACAAGGACCGGAGATCACTGGCGGGATTTCAGGATCCGCCGGGGTCAAGCGCCGCAACCCTGGTCGCGTGGCTGGACGATGCGGATCCGAGCGGCGTGCTGCTAAGCGGGCCGCTTTCGCAGATACTGCTCAGCTCGGCGCAACGCGGGGATGAGACGCTGCTGCGCGTCGCCGGCCGTGAATATGCGCTGGGCATGGCGGCAACCGCATCAGGCAAAGTGGTGGTCGTCGCGCTGCCCGTGCCGCAGGGCCTGAGTCAGACCTCGGCGCAAATCCGGTCGAGCGCGGCCGAAGCCGTGCAACTGTCTCGTGCGCGCAGGCGCATTCGCGATACATCCATCCTCATGCTGCTGCTGATCACGGTCTTCGTGTTCTTCTCGAGCGTGTGGCTGGCATTGTTCCTTTCAAAACAGATCACGCGCCCGGTGGAAGCCCTGGCTGACGCCATGGACGAGATTTCCGCGGGCAAATACGAGCAACGAATTTCAACCCTGGCGACTGGCGAGATGGCCGATCTGGTGCGCTCGTTCAATCACATGGCAGCCGACCTGGAAACCAGCCGCCAACTAGCGGATAGCGCACAGGCACAATTGACCGCGGCCAACCTTGCCGTGGAAGAACGCCGGCGTGAACTGGAGACCATCGTGGAGACCATTCCTTCGGGGGTGGTCACGCTGGACGGCGCGGGCGTGGTCCTGCAAGCCAACCGGGCCTTTGCCGCGTTGATGGGACTGAAGGAAGATGCGGCGCTGGCCGGAGAAAAGATTGCGGATCTGCTCCCCGCCGAATCCGTCGCAGATCTGGCCGGTGTGATCCGGCGCGGGCATCGCATGGGCGCGGCGTCAATGGAAGTTGAATTTCATGCGCGCGGACGTATCGTGCATTTGGCCATCACCAGCGCGCGGCTGGAACTCGCGCCTGGGCACATCGGATCGGTGCTGGTGATGGAAGACACGACGGAGCTGCTGCGCGCGCAACGGCAACTGGCGTGGAAGGAAGTGGCGCAGCAGGTGGCGCACGAGATCAAGAACCCGCTGACGCCCATCGCTCTGAGCGCCGAGCGCATTGGCAGGCATCTGGAGCGCGGCCAGCCGGACTCGCCCAATATTATTCGGAAGTGCAGCGAAGTAATTCTGGGCTGCGTGGGCACATTGCGCACGTTGGTCGATCAGTTCTCGTCGCTGGCGCAGTTTCCGGCGCCGCAGCCACGCGCCTGCTGCATGAATCAAATCGTTGAAGAAGCGCTGGCGCTCTTCGGCGGCAGGCTTGAGGGCATCACGGTGCAGCGCGATCTTGAGGCAGGCCTGCCTCCGGTGATGGCCGATCCCGAGGCCATCCGCCGCGCGCTTGCCAATCTGATCGACAACGCAGCAGAAGCCATGCAGGGCAGTTTGCTGCGCGTGCTCGGCGTACGCACCGCGCTGGTGGAAGACGGCACGGCCGTCGAGGTCACCGTCTCCGACACTGGTCACGGCTTGACAGAAGAAATTCGCGAGCGTCTCTTTCTGCCTTACTACTCCACCAAGCATCGGGGAACGGGTTTGGGACTATCGATTGCAGCCAAGATCGTGCAGGAGCACGGTGGCACCATTAGTGCCGAGGCCAATGCTCCCAAGGGCGCGCGCTTCATGCTGCGCTTGCCGGTTGTGGAATCCAGCGCCGAGCCGGCATCGGCAACAAGCGGCGGGCAAGCGGTCAAGAGGCTCGCCTCATGAACCACATCCTGGTGGTAGACGACGAAGCGGAGATTCGCACCGCGCTTGAGGAGATTTTGCGAGAAGAAGGCTACGGAGTAGCCGGCGCGTCCGACGCTACAGAAACCATGACGCTGCTGCGCGATGTCCCGTACGACGTAGTGTTGCTGGACATCTGGCTGCCGGGTCGCGATGGGCTCGAGCTGCTGGCGGAGATTCGCACCTGGCCGGCGGAAACGCGGCCGGAAGTGGTGATGATCAGCGGCCACGGCACGATTGAGACTGCGGTAAAGGCCACCAAACTGGGCGCCTACGACTTTCTTGAGAAGCCGCTTTCGCTGGAGCGCACGCTCATCGTGGTGAAGAACGCCGTTGAGGCGCGGCGGCTGCGCGCGGAGAACGTCGAATTCAAGCGCCAGTTCAGCGCTGCCTCTGTTCTCACCGGCGAAAGCGTGCCGGCGAAGGCTCTGCGCCAACAGATCCGCCTGATGGCGCCGACCAACGGACGCGTCCTCATCTACGGCGAGTCGGGCACCGGGAAAGAGCTGATTGCGCGCTCCATTCACGCGGAAAGCTTGCGCCGCGAAGGTGTTTTTGTGGAGCTGAACTGCGCTGCGATTCCCGAGGCGCACATCGAATCGGAACTTTTTGGGGTCCGCCAAAGCGCGCAGCTGGGCGCGACGCTGGGTGCGAGCGTTGACCAGCGCGGCACGCTGGAGCGCGCGGATGGCGGTACGCTCTTCCTCGATGAAGTCGGCGACATGAGCCTGAAAACGCAAGCCAAAGTGCTGAGCGCTCTCGACGACCAGATGTTTACGCCCGTGGGCGGCACGCAACCGCTGCGTGTGGACGTGCGGCTGATCGCGTCGACCAACAAGGATCTTGAAGAGGAGATCGCCAAGGGCAACTTCCGCGAAGATCTTTTCTACCGGCTGAACGTGGTGCCGTTTTTTGTGCCGCCGCTGCGTGAGCGCAAGCAGGACATTCCGCTGCTGGTGCGTGAATTTCTGGCGGAGTTCGGTCGCGAATACGGTCGTCCGCGTATCGAAATCAATGACGAAGCACTGGAGACGCTCAGTCGCTACCACTGGCCCGGCAACGTGCGCGAGCTGAAGAACGTGATCGAGCGCGTGCTCATCCTGAATCCCCGCGTGCTGCGCATCGAGCGCAAGCATCTGCCGCCGTTGACGCACAAGACCGGCGCGCGGTCTACCGAAGAATTTTCAAGCCTGCAACAGGCCCGCGACGCGTACGAACGCGAATACATTCAGAAGAAGATCGAAGAGGCCCGCAACAACATCAGCCATGCGGCGGAACTGCTGGGCCTGGAGCGCAGCCATCTCTACCGCAAGATGAAGGCCTTAGGAATCGTAGCTCGTGAGTAGCGGCGCGCCCGATGTCTGCGGGACTTGCGGCTTCTCTCGCCGATCCTGCTGGCGAAAGCGCCGTTCCACTTTCTTTTCACGCAGATCGGGTTTGCCAACCCGGCGGTCTGGTCCGCCGCGGCGCTGGTCGTGCAGTTCGCTAGCCGACGGAGACAGCACTATCGGTCCCTGGGCGTGCGATGGTTGATGATTCGCAGGCTGCTTTGGCGTGGGCGGGACAGCGGTGGGCTCGGTCGCGGCCGCCTCCCTGTGATGTGCTCGCGGATGATTCTCGACCGAGGATCGTGAACCGCTGGTAAGTAATTTGTGCAGGGTCGGAATATTCGCGCGCTGTGTTTCCACAAAGTCCACGCCATCCACAGTCAGCGTGTACTGCGCATTGTCCGTCTTGGACACGTAGCCCTTTTTTTGCAGATACCACAGCGTAAAGTCCAGGTAGTCGCGCGGGAAACCCATCCGCGCTTCAATCTCGGCGAGAGGAATTTCAGGAAAGGTCAGGTTGGCGCGCCGCTTGTAGTAAAGCACCGCCAGTACCGCCAGCCGCCGGTTCAACTCGCCATCCATCACGTCCATGAAATCAACGGTCGCGGCCATCGGCTCCGGTGGCGTGGGGTTCCGTGCACGAGCCGCATCGTATTCTGCTCGGCGTTGGGGAACCGACAAGACATCGTAGGCAGCCTTCAGCAGGCGAAAATTCTCTTCGTGGCCGGTTTGGTTGTTATCCGGGTGCATCCGCGCCGCCAGGAATCGATAGACACGGTGGATTGTGTCGGCATCGGCATTGGGGCTGATTTGGAGAAACTCGTAGTAATCGTGGACCGGCGTGTCCATACACTCTCGCATTGATCGTTTTGAGTTTAGCCCACGCCTAAATGTTCCCGATATCCCCAATTTGGGTGGCATGGGGCATCGAACCAGTCAGGACTGCCTTTTGTTCCCAGCTTGTTCCTAAGGCCTTTTCGGCGAGGCACTTGGAGAGAAATGTCGCGTACCCTCGATCATCTTTCGATTCCGCGGGGTTGCACAGATGCAGCGGCCAACCGCCGTTGGCTCTCGGGGGCGAAATCGCGGCCGGACGAATCGAGGTAAACTCCGCCACATGCTACGCTAACCCTCATGCCACCAGCAGTGCGACCGGAGGTCGAGATCCAATCCCCGGCTGTACCCCGCGAACGCCCCTGGCTCTTCAACTTTCTCATCGCGCCCGATGCGGTAATTTCTCTGGGTCTTGCCAGCGGAGCGCTCACTTTTCTGCTGCGCAACGAAGGCGTGACGCCGGGGCGAGCGGCCAGCATCGCGGCGCTGATTGCGCTGCCTCATGCCATCTATTTTTTATGGGGTCCGATCACGGACTTCTGGATCCGACGCCGCACCTGGCTGATGATTGCGGCTGCCGCCGCGGCAGCGGCAGTGCTGGCCGCATTTCACCAACCCACGCTGGCCACGCCGTGGGCAGTACGCCTGCTGTTTCTTGGTGCGTGCTTCGCCGTAGTTGTAGCGGCTGCCTGTGGCGGCATGATGGGAACGCTCACGAGCGAGACCAACAAACGCCGCGCCAGCAGCTTTTATCAGAGCGGATCGCTGGCTACCGGCGCCGTCGCGGTGTTCCTGTTGCTGTCGTTTGCCGAACGGCTCACACTGGGCGCGCTGGGCTGGATTGTTGCCGCCATGATTGTCGTGCCGTCGCTCTTCGCGCTGGCCGCGCCACCGCAATCGATGGTCCGCGAGCACGGCGCGTGGGAAACCGTCGTGCGCGTTGGCCGCGAATTCAAATCCACATTTTTGCGCTGGCAGGCTATCCCGTATGCGCTTCTGATCGTTGCGCCGTGCGCCAGCGGAGCCATGATCGGCCTGCTACCGGAGCTGGCCCGCGACTACGGAGTGAGCGGGGCGCAGGTGGCGTGGATCAACGGGGTGGGCGGCGCGCTGCTGACCACGGCGGGCGCACTCTCGACGTCGCTGATTCCGGTTCGCGTGCGCGCTCCGATTGCGTATTTGCTGGTGGGGCTGGCTAATGCGGCGACATTGGCGTTGCTTAGCCTGGGACCGCAGCGGCCTTTTATTTACCTCGCGAGCACCGTGCTTTTTCTCTTCACCGTCGGCGCGGGTTACGCGCTGTTCACGGCGGTCTCTCTGGAATTCCTGGGCGGATCGGGCAAGAGCGGGAGCGCGCGCTATACGATCATCAACTCACTCGGCAATGTTCCGGTGGTGTACATGACGTGGCTCGACGGGCGTGGCTACGCGCTGTGGGGTCCGCGCGGCATGCCCGGAATTGATGCGCTGGTGTGCACGGTAATCGCATTCATTCTGCTGGGGCATTTTATCTTCAGCCCGCGCAGTCACGTTAGCAGAACCTAGAAATCGCCCATCTGCGGAAGCCGGCACAACTCGCTACTCGCGCGGCTGTTTCAGGATCGGTCCAATCGATTTAGGATTGTCGCCGGTGCGCGGATCCACGCGGAAATCCCACACCGACTCATTGATATCGGACGCGGAAATGATCTCGACCAGCGCGTACTCGCCGATGGTAAGTTTTTGTTGCGGCGTCACGCGCAGCCAGTGCTTGCCGGGCATTACCTCCACCTTTGTCGGGATGGTGTCCTCGTCCTGCGTGACGTTTCCGGAGGGTCCGACTTTGATGGCGCCGACGATGCGCACCGCCTGGCGCTCGTCCACGCGCACAATCACGAATCCCGACTGCGGGGAATGCGCGCCATGTTTGCCGTTCACGGCTTTGGAGCCGCTGGTATCCACAGTGATGGGATGTGTAAGCACGGGCTCCGTTTCGTCTTCGACGCCGAGTGACATGTAGATCACCGGATCGTTCACATGGAGGTGGACCCTGGCGTGCGCGCCTTGCAACTCGAGGCTGGCTCTCTGCGTGGCCAGTGGATTCAGCACCTCGACGCCCTTGCGGCTCTTCGCGTTCATCGAAAGATCGCTCGAGACCAGCTCCACCAGCTCCGGCGTGCCCTGAAAAGTATCGAGGATGAACGCGCCATCTTGATCGGGGAGTTCGAGGCCCTCGGCCACCAGGGGCATGCGCGCGCTTTGCTCGTTGCGCTCCTGCGACTCCTCTTTGTCGAGATCCTCAGCTTCCTTCATCGCAGGCGAAGCATCCTCTTCGACAAGGTTGGCGTGCTCCTTTTCCCACTTGCGCGTGGCATCCCAGTCGATCAAGGCTGCGGGCAGTTCCTCCCATTCGCCGCGCTCCTGTGAGAGGTAACGCACGCGGTCGCCGACGACCTGGTAATCGCGGACCATCTGGTAGGAGCCGTCTTTCAGGATCAGCCGATGATTCCTGCCCATGCCGGGAACGCTCGGCTTCAAGGGCACGGGCTGGGAGCTTTGGCCCTGCGACTTCTGACTCGACGAGCTTTGGGCCGGCGGCGCAGTCTGGCTACCGCCGCCTTGCGCCGGCGCGGCCGTCGCCGCCAACGCCAGAGCTGCGAGGCTGATCGCCCCCAAACCGCGCATTTCCAGAAGGATCCCCATGGCAACACAGTTTACGGCAAAACCAGAGTAAATACGTTCTCTCCAACATCTTGGACGGTCGCTGCTCCCTGTTGGTCACAGCGACTTTGCTGCTGTGGCTTCAAAATGTGGCAACTCTGCTTTTGCGATCGACGCATGAAGCGCTGGTTGGAGGCTCGATCGGCTGAAAAACCGCACTGCGAGCAACCCCTTCAGGCCTAAAGCGTCCAATTCTATGTACTCTTCTGTAAAATGGAAGGGGAAGGGCAATCGTTTGCAGGGATTCAGGTCACAGGGTTTCGGGAAGCGCGGCGCATGGCCCGGCTTGAAGCCGGCGGTGGCGGTGCTTTGCCTGGCTCTGCTGGCGATGCTGGCCGTAGCCCAGGTTGCGCACGTCCATCCCGACCAGTCCGACGCGGATCACTGCCAGTTGTGCATCGTCATGCACACGGTGGTGCCCGTTGCCGCCGCTGCGGCCGTGATTGTGATCGTGCAATTGGGAGCCTCCGCGCCCCAGGCCGATCCCATCGTCATTGCCTACAAGCGGCAAATCCGCCTCTTCATTCGCCCTCCTCCCGTCTCCTGGTAGGCATCCTTCCGTCTTCATTCAGTTCGTCGCATCTGCCCAATCCCCTGATTCACCGGGCGATGCTTCAGCGCATCTTCAGCTATTGACTTGAAGCGGACCGATGCTCCTCGAATGCTCTGAGGACGCCGCGGCGGCACGTCGCGCGGCTTATTTCCCCGCATTTTTCAGCCATTTTCCAGGAGACTTTTTCATGCCGTTTCACCGTGGCGTAAAACTACAAATTCTTTTTATTCTCGCGCTCGTCTGGATGACGGTTTCGGCGTCCGCGCAAAGCGGTAGCGCAGGGACCGTTCACGGCACGGTCACCGATCCAAGCGGAGCCGTCATTCCCGGCGCAACCGTGCATCTCGTCAACGATGTGAGCGGATTCAACCGCACCGCAACCAGCGACGCGACGGGCCAGTTCAGCTTTTCCAACGTGCCATTCAATCCCTACAGAATCGATGTGGCCGCCAATGGCTTTTCCAAAATGACCCAAAGCGTTCTGATCCGCTCCTCAGTGGGAACGAGCCTGAATCTGGTGCTGCAAATCGAAGGCGCCAGCCAGACGGTGACCGTTGAATCCGGTGGCGACCTGATCGAGGACGATCCCACCTTCCACACCGACGTGGACCGCGACGAATTCACCAAAGTGCCGCTGGAGAGCGCATCTTCCACTCTCAGCTCATTGGTCACGCTCACCACCCCTGGGGTCTCCGCCGACTCGAACGGTCTATTCCACGGCCTGGGCGACCACGCGTCGAACTCCTTCTCCGTGGATGGCCAGTCGATCACCGACCAGCAGAGCAAAGTGTTCTCTAACCAGTTGCCCGCCAATTCGATTCAATCCATTGAGGTCATCAGCGGCGCGCCACCGGCCGAGTTCGGCGGCAAAACCAGCCTCGTGATTGTGGCCACCACGCGCTCCGGTCAGGGGGTCACCACGCCTACCGGCGCGGTCTATGCCTCCTACGGTTCTTTTGGTTCGGCGGCCAGCGGCGTCGATCTCTCCTACGGCGGCAAGAGCTGGGGTAATTTCATCGAAGTCGACGGACTCAATACGGGACGATTCCTTGATCCCCCGGAATTCACCGTCTTCCACGACAAGGGCAACGAGGAGAATTTCTTTGACCGCGTCGACTACAGTCTCGACCAGGCCGACTCCATCCATTTCGATCTCAACTACAGCCGCTCCTGGTTTCAGACACCGAACTCCTATGACAATCTGAACGTGATGAACGTGGAAACAGCTGGCCCGAACAGCGGTACAAGCGCCAACCCAACCTTCGTGAATGTGGGCAACACCGATCAGGGCTCCAAGATCAATACCTACAACATCTCGCCCACGTACACGCACGTAATCAGCAACGACTCGGTTTTCAACCTGGGAGCATTTCTGCGCAGGGACAGCTACAGTTATTACCCAAGCGCGAATCCTCTGGCCGACCTGGGCCCATCCAACCTGCAAACCTCGTCGATCTCGCAGTACCGCACGCTGGCCAACGCCGGGCTCCACGCGGACTACTCCTATGTAAAAGGGGTCAACAACCTTAAGATTGGCGCGCAGTACGAACAGACCTTTCTGCGCGAGCACGATTCTCTGGGGGTGGTCGAATCCACGTACAACTCTCCTTGCACAGATACAAGCGGCAATCCTTTGCCGGGATACGCGAATCCATCGCAATGCAACGGCGTTACCAGCTTCACGAACCCGAATTACCTCACGGTTCTCGCGCCCTACGATCTGACGCGCGGAGGCAAGGACTATCTCTACTTCGGTCACGCCGACGTGAAACAGCTTGGCCTCTACGCTGAAGACGAGATCAAGACCGGTAACTGGGACTTTAACCTGGGCCTTCGCGAAGACGTCTATAACGGCCTCACAGATGCCAATCAGATCCAGCCGCGGCTGGGAATTGCCTACAACGTCAAGCCCTCTTCTACCGTGTTGCGTGTCTCCTACGCGCGTACCTTGGAGACGCCGTTCAACGAGAACCTGGTGCTTTCCAGCAGCGGCTGCGCGGATGCGGTGCTCAGTCCGCTTCTGCTTTGCAATCCGGGCGCCTCGGGCACCATGCACCCCGGTTATCGCAACGAGTTCCATGCCGGTCTACAGCAGGCCCTCGGCAAGCACATCGTGTTCAACGGAGAATACATCTGGAAGTACACGCACAACGCTTTTGACTTCAGCGTGCTCGGCAACACCCCCATCACCTTCCCCATCGACTGGCA
This sequence comes from uncultured Acidobacteriota bacterium, assembly GCA_963786565.1. Classification (GTDB taxonomy): domain Bacteria; phylum Acidobacteriota; class Terriglobia; order Terriglobales; family Acidobacteriaceae; genus Telmatobacter. Next base: position 479,876 of record CAWAZR010000006.1, read on the forward strand.
TAACTCGAAGATCCCCGGTTATGCGATGAACCTGGAGGTTCCGTCCACCCACGGTTTCAGCGCGTATTTTGTGACCTCGTCGGTGGCGGCGCGCTTCTTCCCGCCTCAGGTAGCAGGAGCCGGGGCCACCAGCGGAGTGGCTGCCGGGACCCAATATCCCTTCCGCATCGATCATGATGAGAAGTTCAACGAAACCACCCACGTGCAATACCAGATTCCCGGCAGCAAGTTGATCGGCGGGCTGTGGGGTGGTTTCAACTGGCGCTATGACAGCGGACTGGTTGCGGGATCGACACCGTGCTACAACGTGATCGATCCCAACAGCATCTGCGCAGGCACCTCGATCCTGATCGGCGGTCAGCCGGGTGTGGACCTGAGCGGGCTTACGGCGGATCAGGAGTTCGAGGCGGGCATCACCTGCAATGGCGTCGCCGCCACTCTCGCGAACGGCGGCTTCACCCAGTGCCTGGCGTCGCAATACAAATCGCAATTGCTTCAGATTCCCGGCGCCAATCAGGAGGACGACGACAAGAATCCGCAGCGCATTGCGCCACGTAACCTATTTGATGCCACTGTCGGCAAGAGCAACATCTTCCACGCCGACAAATACAAGACGGACATCGACCTTACGGCGATCAACGTCACCAACAAGTACGCGCTCTACAACTTCCTCTCGACGTTCAGCGGCACGCATTACGTGACGCCGCGGGCGCTGACGGCGAAGATTACGCTGAACTTCTAGTCCGAATAAGCCGAGCCATGATCGAGGGCGCACATTGCGTCCTCGATCTGTTTTCGGATTCCTGAAATCCTGACAACGGAGGCTCGCCACTCGAAGTGATCGCCAACTCCACAAATGCTCTTCTCTTCGCGACTTTGCTTCTCTTCGTGGGGCAGGCCTTCGCGCAAGAGACGGAGAAAGAGCCAGTCGCGATTTTGGAACTGGGCGCAGCGGCGAGCCGCAGCCTGAACGACGGCGGATCGGCAGGAGGGCCTTCGCTTGCCGTTGAGGTCACGCCGATCAAAGAATGGCTCGAGCTCGAAGCTGGCGTCACGCCACTTTTCAGCGCGCAGGCTACGGAATGGGACACCGATTTGCTTTTCAAAAAGCCGTGGACCCTCTCACGCAAGGTGGAGTTTATGGCAGGCATCGGTCCGGAGTGGGTGTACACAAGACATGCCGGAGCTAATGTGAATGCGTTGGCCGGGGAAGCGGCGCTGGACTTTATGTTCTGGCCGGCGCGAAGGCACAAATTTGGCTGGTATCTCGAACCCGCCTATGATCACGGCTTTGTGTACTCGCACGAGCAGTCGTTTGGAGTGACCGGCGGGCTGCTGATCGCGATCCCCTGAAGACCTGCGATTGTCTCTGATTCAACTACGACAACTTATCCACTTCGCGCCGGTACGCCTGGTAAATCTCGTCCCCGAAACACGCAAAAATCACTTTCTGCACCGTGTCGCTCGCAATCAGCTCCGCTACCGTCTCGGCTACGGCGATTTTGACTGCGCGATCGACAGGGAAGCGATAAACCCCGCAGCTGATGGCCGGGAAGGCCACCGAGCGGATCCCCTTTTCGCGCGCAATGCTGAAGACCGAGCGATAACAACTCGCCAGTAGCTCCGGTTCGCGGCGCTCGCCGCCGCTCCATACCGGGCCGACAGTATGAATCACGTGCTTCGCAGGCAGCCGGTAGGCTTTGGTCAACCGCGCTTCGCCCGTCGGACAGCCGCCAATCTGGCAGCACTCGTCGAATAGCTCCGGCCCAGCCGCGCGATGGATCGCTCCATCCACGCCGCCGCCGCCCAGGAGCGTTGTGTTGGCTGCGTTCACGATGGCATCAACGGCCAAGGTGGTGATATCCACCTTCAGAACCTCGATCTTGCTCGTCATGGCAGCCTCATTCCCCGAAGTCATCGTATCTCTGAGACCGCCGCGTCGTCACCGCCAGGCGCAAGGCGCTCATTTCAATACCGTTATGTGAAGCCGCGCCTCGCCTGATGCTGCTGGAGTAATTTTCCACTTTCGCCGCACCCCAAATCTCTGTCAGACTTGAATGTTAGTGTCCAAGCCATCGCCGCACCCGCAACCAGCGCGGCGAAACGCAAATCGGCGCGGTGTCCAACGGTGTCAAGAGTCACAGCCACCGGACACCGCCGAAAGGGACACTGATCGCCATGTTTAAAAAGGGCAAGGTATTTGACGCAGGACTTGACTTCTGTCAGACTTGAATGTGCCCACCAGGTACGGCCAACCAATACAAACAAATAATGAGGTTGCATCGATGTCGGCAAAGTACGTCTTTGTGACGGGCGGAGTTGTGTCCAGTCTCGGCAAGGGACTGGCGGCAGCGTCAATCGGTTGTCTCTTAGAAAGCCGCGGCTTGCGCGTTAACCTGATGAAGTTCGACCCCTACCTCAACGTCGATCCCGGCACTATGTCGCCCTTCCAGCACGGCGAGGTGTTCGTGACCGACGACGGCGCGGAAACCGACCTCGACCTTGGTCACTACGAGCGCTTTACCCACGCGCCGCTTTCGCGCGACAACAACTACACGACCGGCCGCATCTACGAGCAGATCATCCTGAAGGAACGCCGCGGTGACTACCTGGGCAAAACCGTCCAGGTGATTCCCCACGTGACCAACGAGATCAAGAACGCCATGCGCAAGGTGGCTGCGAATGGAGCCGATGTGACGATCGTGGAGATCGGCGGCACGGTGGGCGACATTGAGTCGCTGCCGTTTCTTGAAGCCATCCGCCAGATGCGCCAGGAACTGGGAAGAGAAAGCACGGTGTTTGTGCACGTGACGCTAGTTCCCTGGATCGCCGCCGCCCAGGAACTGAAGACCAAGCCTACGCAGCACTCCGTGAAAGAGCTGCTCTCCATCGGCATCCAGGCCGACGTGCTGCTGTGCCGCTCGGAGCGCCCGCTTAGCCGCGAGATCAAGCAGAAGATTGCCGCCTTCTGCAACGTGGAAGAGAAGGCCGTCATCGGCGCGAAAACTGTGCCCTCCATCTACGAGGTGCCGCTGAATTTCGCCCAGGAAGGCGTGGACGAGCTTATCCTCAAATATCTTCACAAAGACGCGCCCGAGGCTGACCTGAGCAAATGGCGCGATCTGGTGGACCGCTGCTACCACCCCAAAGACGAAGTCTCGATCGCCATTGTGGGCAAGTATGTGGAGTACGAGGACAGCTACAAGTCACTCAAAGAGGCGTTGACCCACGGGGCGGTGGCGCAGAATCTCAAGCTCAAAGTTACCTGGATCGAAGCCGGAGGCCTCGAGTCGAACGGCCCCGATGATCGCAGCTTCGAATCACAATTGGAGGAGTTCGACGGCATTCTGGTTCCCGGCGGATTCGGAAAGCGCGGGATCGAGGGCATGCTGAACGCCATCCGTTACGCGCGCGAGAAAAGCGTGCCCTATTTCGGAATTTGTCTGGGCATGCAAACCGCATGCATCGAGTTTGCGCGTAATGTGTGCGGCCTGAAGGACGCGAACTCGAGCGAATTCGATCCCGCCACCGAGCACCGCGTCATCTACAAGCTGCGCGAGCTGCTGGGCGTGGAAGAGATGGGCGGAACCATGAGATTGGGCGCCTGGGCGTGCGTGCTTCAGGAGGATTCACTGGCCAGCCGCGCCTACGGCGGCCAAAGAGAGATCAGCGAGCGCCACCGTCACCGCTACGAATTCAACCGCGAGTACGAAGCGCTGCTCTCGGGCGCGGGCCTGCGTATCAGCGGTAGTACCCCCGACCAAACCTACGTAGAGATTGTGGAGATTCCCGGACATCCGTATTTTCTCGGCTGCCAGTTCCATCCCGAGTTCAAGTCAAAGCCGTTGGAGCCGCACCCGCTGTTCCACGCGTTTATTGAGGCGAGCTATAAGAACCGGGAGAAGCGCGTCGGCCCTGGCGTGAGCGCGAAACCAACCCTCACCAACGCACTATCCTCCTAGAATTTGCTCAGGCTTGTCATCCTGCGGGAGTTCGCCGCGGGCGGACGAGTCGAAGGATCTGCGGTTGCTTTTCAATCTTTGAGGCTGCTATTGAAGCGGCATCGCACCTTTGCTGCCAGTGCGCGGTCGAACGTAAGCGGCTGAATTCCCGCGGTCTCTGCGAGAGCCGCCAAAAAGCCGATATAGACCCACATGCGCACTGACATCAAGGGAAACCGATGATCTCATCGGTGGTATCGTTGTCGATCTCCAGGGCGCCGAGGCGAGTCAGACCGAATCACAGGCAGCTCAAACTGCTTCTGCGGTGCCTGGCCGGACTGGTCTCCGATCTCCAGTTTTTTCACGTCGGGAGGTTGCTCACGCTTCTCAATCCGAAGGGAGCCAGGGGCGAAAGACCGCGGGATGGGTTCCATGACCCGCTGCGCTGGCTCGCGTAACCGACGGCCCGATCTCCCGCAAGATGCCGCGCAAGACAATCTGGCGCACAGTTTCACCTTCAAGAGCCGCCTTGACTTTCAACTTCCGGTAGGTCTCGTCAGGAATGTCAATCGTCGTACGCATATTGGCATATTAGCATATTTATGTATTTATGCTTTAAAAACGTAACTCTTTTATTTACAGCGAAACCGGCCGGTACTCGATCATTTCCCATCGCCCACGTCGAGTATTCACCAAAGATTCTTCTCCGCACACCCTCCCTTTCAAGCGATCCTTCTCGAAATTTCGTCTACTAAGTGTGAAGAGGTATCACCATCCCGGAACTGGCCAGGAAAACTTCGATCAACGCCCCTCGGAAACGCTGAGTGCTCTCTTCAGCTACGACTTTTGGACCAGTCCGGTACATATGTAGCAAAATCCCGATCCGTGTTATTGACAATGATTTCGTGGCAGGCCTATTGTGACTAAGTTTTTGGGGTAATAAAAGATAGAAAGGACTTGGAAACATGGTTGCCTACTTTCAGCTTCAGCCCGCGGAAGCGGAGCTGCAGCAGTTGGCAGAGCAGTACTGGCAGACGACCGGCGAAAAGGAGCACGAGCTTGAAAAAGCCGCCTTCGAAGCCGGCGAAGCGATCCGGAACGGCGATTATTCGTTAGCGAACCTGGAAGCGATCGTGCGCTGGAAGTCTGAGCGCGCGGTGCAATACCTGATCGGGAACAGCAACGAAAAGATTCGGCGCGTGCTGGCCACAGCCGCCACGCCCGATGCCACGACGGAAACGGCCGTGAAGGCCCTGATCGAGCTGCACGGCGTGGATCTGCCCGTGGCGTCAGCGATTCTGGCGGCAATTTATCCAGAACGCTACACGGTGCTGGATTACCGTGCGCTGGAAGCGCTGGGGCATGCTCGCCACGACGTGCACTTTTACGAGGAGTATCTGGCCTTTTGCAAGCGCCTGGCCGAAAGCAACATCGTGAGCCCGCAGAGCAATCTGCCCGCCCCCACGCCGTTGCGCACCATTGATCGCGCGCTGTTTGAGTGGACGCGCAGTCATACGGAATGACCGCCGGCCCCAGTTGCATCAACTTGCCTGCCGCGTGCTCTCCCTCTCGAAATAGTCGTTGAGGGGAGCGCGCTGCTGGCAGTGCCGGCTCTGATCGCGGTTTACGGCCCACGGTCGATTCGCGGTCCAGGCCTTACGTCGAACCGTTCGCTGTAGAATCACCTTGGTGAGCGCCTCGTTCGAAATCGGCCCGGTTGAAGTTGGCGCGGGCCGGCTCTTCCTTGTCGCCGGTCCCTGCGTCATCGAGTCAGAGACTCATGCGCGCGGCATCGCTGAAGCGGTCCAGCGCATCGCGGCCGATCTCGGGATTCCCTACATCTTCAAAGCCAGCTACGACAAGGCCAATCGCACCAGCGTCAAGAGCTTTCGCGGCCCCGGGCTGATTGAGGGCACGCGGATTTTGGGCCGCATAGCGAAGGACACAGGCCTGCCGGTGCTGACCGACGTGCACGAGCCCAGTCATTGCGAAGTTGCCGCTGAAGCAGTGGACGTGCTGCAGATTCCCGCGTTTCTTTGCCGGCAGACTGACCTGCTGGTAGCTGCCGGCCGCACCGGACGCGCGGTCAACATCAAGAAAGGTCAGTTTGTGGCGCCGTGGGATATGATTCACGGCCTCGAAAAAGTCCGCTCCACGGGCAATGAACGCGTGTTTCTTACGGAGCGCGGTTCGAGCTTCGGGTACAACAATCTTGTGGTAGATTTTCGCTCGCTGGCCATCATGCGCAATCTCGCGCCCGTGGTGTTTGACGGCACGCACTCGGTGCAACAGCCCTCGGCGGCCAACGGCGTGAGTGGCGGACAACCGGAGTTCATCCCTCTGCTGGCGCGCGCGGCGGTCGCAGCGGGGATCGACGGGCTGTTCCTCGAAGTCCACGACGATCCAGCGAACGCCAAGTCGGACGGCGCAAACGCTCTCGATCTCAAGCTGCTGAAGCCGCTGCTGGAAACGCTGCTGGCGATTCACAAGGCCGCTGGCGATTAGGTGTGGTTGGCAACAACTATTTCTTCGCGGGCTCCACGATCACAATCGTTTCCGCAATCCGATCGTGCAGGCAACGGTGATTCGGATACAGGAAATATTGCAGAAATCCGAAGCCCGCTTCAAGGGCGCTTGCTCCGTAACCCAGCGCCCGCTCCACCGATTGCCAGAACGTGATGCGCTCGTGCATGAGTGAGACGACGCGGATGCGCAGCAGCCACTTGCCGAGCGTCTGCCCGTTCGTCTGCCAAACCCAGATGCCAAAGTAGAGTACCAACCACAGCACCCAGGCTACTTCCGTCAGTAGGTCGAAACGGAACTCCGCGTGCACATGAGCCGAGCGGTACAGCTCTTCGCGCATCCCCAATACGTTGAAGAGTAGAAAATGCAACCCGTCCATCGCCGGCGTGTACGTACCAAAAACCAGCACCATGTCGATCAGATACGCAGCCAGCCTTCGCCCGAACGCGGCCAGCGGCATGCCTGCCAGGGATTCAGCGCGCACAGTCTCATGTGGATTGAATACTCCGGGCTTCCTGATGATTTGCATAGTCACACTATAACTTTGCCGCGGCTACCGTTCTGCGCACCCTACATCCGCCGCAACGGTCTTTCCGTCGAGACGGAAGCAGGTGATTCCGTCAGTGTCGGTCTGGTATGTGCGAACGTGCGCCCCTTGCAGCGCCTGCAACACTTCCTCCCGCGGATGACCGTAGCGATTGTGCAGCCCGCAGGAGATGACCGCCCACTGCGGCGCTACGCGGGCCAAAAATTCCGGCCGCGTGGAGGTGATGCTGCCGTGATGGCCAACTTTGAGCAGTGTGCTCGCTAGTCCCGGCTCAGCAAGCATGGCTTGTTCGATCGGCGCTTCCGCGTCGCCCTCCAACATGACGGAGGTTGCGCCGTAGGCCATATGCATTACCAGCGAATCGTTGTTGGTGGGCTCCGCTTCCGGCTGATAGTCGCGAAACGGCGCCAGCACATTGATCTGCGTGCTGCCGAAGGCGAATGCGTCGCCGGCACGAAAACTGAGCACATGCACATGCAGCGTGGCCGCCTCGGCGAGCAATGCGTTGTAAACGGCAACGTGGGGATTGTTGCCCACCCAGAGTTCATCGGGATGGAAATTCCTCAACACCGCTGGTAGTCCGCCAATGTGGTCGGAGTGCGCGTGAGTGAGCGCCACCGCGTCGAGATGCCGGATGCCGCGCGCCCACAGCGCCGGCGAAACTACTTCTTCGCCGATGTCGAAATCCTGCGGGGCCTGCCGCGGACCGCCGCCAAATCCGCCGCCATCGATGAGCAGCGTTTTGCCATCGGGCGTGATCACGAGCAGCGAATCGCCCTGGCCCACGTCGATGACCTCCATGAGCATTGCGCTATGGGGCCGATCGACTGGTCGCGGCAAAATCGCAGCAAACGCCGCAAGTGCCAGCGCAATCGAGGCGCCAACCCGCAATCGCCGACCCGCTGATTTCAAACTCTCGCGCGCCAAAACAATGGCCGCTCCCAGCAGCGCGCAGAACGCGGCCGATTGCCAAAGCAGTGGACCGGGGATGCGAAAATCACCGAAAGCCAGCGAGCCGAAGCCGCGGACAACTGTAACTCCAAGGTGCATGACCAGCGCCACCACCATCGCCGGAAACACCGCAGCCGAGGGCCACACCGCGAGCGCCAGCAGGGTAACGAGCGCTGCCGGCATCAGCACGGCCAGCAGCGGCAAAATGAGCAGATTTACGGGCAATGCAAAGATAGTGATGCGATGGAAGTAAAGCGCCATCGGCAAGGTCATGGCCAATTCGACGACGCACGAGATCACCACCAGCTCCACTAAGCGAATGGCGAGGCGCAGACACCAGGGAAAGACGCGCCACGCGATCGTATTGCTGGCCGCCCGTTGCAGACGCTCGGCGAGCATCCGCATCAGCACGCGGAACTGCGCAAGCGGCGGTGAAAGCTTGATGTCAACCGCGATCAATTTCAGGTCGCGTGTGGCAGCCGCGTAGGGGTGAATGGTGCCCTGCAACAGGGGCGCAGCCACGCCGGCGATCGCGATCACCGCCAGCAACGTCATCTGGAGGCTGGAGTCGAACAGGCTGCGCGGGCTCACCACCAGCAGGCACAGCGCGGCAAATCCGATGGTATTCAACGGGCTGCGCTCGCGGTAAAGTAGCCGCCCCAGCAGATAGAGCGTCACCATCCAGAGCGAGCGTTGTACCGGCGTGGCGAAACCGGTGAAGAGCGCGTAGGCGAACGAGGCGACGATGGTGAGGAGGGTGGCGGGGACGCGCGGCAATCGCAGCCGCTTGAAAATCCAGAACAGGCAGGCGGCCACAATGGCGAGATGAAGACCTGAAACCACCAGCATGTGGAAAGAGCCGGTGCGTTCAAAGCCCACGCGCAGCGCGTGGGTCAAGTACGTGCGGTCGCCGGCGACCATGGCGGACAGCATCGCGGCATCATCTTCAGAGAGACGCAGGGGCGCGGGGAAGTTCCGCATCGCGGCAGGCAACGCCAGCAGCCGCTCGGTTGACGCGTGTTGCCATCCGCTCACACGGCACGACACGAATGCGCCGGGCGAACGCCCCAACCGCTCCACGCGATCGATTGCCACCGTCGCCGTCGAGGTAATGCCTTCGTCCAGCAGGAAATCCGCGCGGCTCCAAACTCCCGGATCGTGATAAGTCTCCGGTGGCAGCAAGCGAACCGCGGCGCGCACGCGGTCTCCACACGCGAACGCCTGCGCGCCCTGACCGGCTGGCCAGCGGACAGTGAGACGTACGCCGCCGCCCACCAACGCTTGTGTATCGTTCTCGTCGTTGACCACCTCGACGCTTGCCACACGCAGATCCACGCGCTCGGAGGGAGACGTGGCCACGGGTTCGCCGACATTCTGCTCCAGTTCCGTGCGCACTGGCCCCGCGCCGACGACGGTTCCCTCCACCGTGCGTAACAGCCCGTCGGAAAGCGTGGTCAGCGCCGGTGAAGCGGCAGGGTGCGGCTCCATTTCTCCGCACCAGGCGCCCAGCAGCAGCCACAACGCGGCCAGCGGCAGCCAGACCATGCGTTGCCCGCGCAGGGCCGCTAACCCACTCACGGCAGCGATGAGCGCCAATGCGATGAGCACAATGCTTGGTTGCAACCAGAGGCGGCCTGCCAGAGCGATTCCTAACGCAAACAGCCACGCCGCATGAAAAAGCGGAACGGTCGTCAGACCGGCCGCGGGCTGCGCGGTGGTGGGGGGGGCGATGGACATGGGGCCCGAAGTGGTGAAGTGAATTTGGCAACAAGCGTATCAGGAACCGGGAACCTGTGCAGTGATTCCAGTGCGCGGAGGGCTAGCGGCGCAGGCGCACCACCGTCTCAAGATGGAAAGTTTGCGGGAAGAGGTCGGCGAGCGTGATGTGTTCGATGGCGTAGCCAGTACTGAGCAGCTCGCGCAGATCGCGCGCCAGGGTTGCGGGGTCGCACGAGACATAAATGATTTCGGGCGCGGCAATTTCTGCGAGCATCGCCGTGGTTTCGGGGCCCAGACCGGTGCGGGGCGGGTCAACCACAATTAATTCGGGAACAATCAGATCGGGCCGCTCGCTTGAGTGCGCTTTTCGCAAGAACTCGAGGGTCGTTGCTTTCACCGCGGATCCGTTGGTCTCGCGCAAGTTTTGCGTCAAAGCCGCGATCGATGCCGGTGCGGACTCGACAGCAATCACGCGCGCAAAACGATCTGCGAGTTGCCGCGCGAATAAACCCACGCCAGCAAAAAGATCCCATGCCAAAGTTCCGCGCGCATGCGCCGTGACACGCTCGACCAGGGCATCGACAAGCCAGCGATTTACCTGGAAAAACGCGCCCTGGTCCACGCGATAGTCGACGCCCGCGGCGCGATAGACGAGCGAATTCGCGCCCCATTGCGCGATGCTGCGTGGCGGCTGGCCCTTCGCGCCTTCGGCCAAAAACTCCACGCCCTTCAACTCTAGGATTTTGCCGGCAAGGGCTTGCGCAAAATCGTCGAACGAGCGCTTTCCGATGCCCGCGACCGTAACGCTCACCAGCAGCGCCGTCTCCGCGGCATCGCAAAAGAGAGAAATCTCGCTTACCCCCGCTCTGGTATGCAATTCCTCCAGAAGTCTGCCGGCTGCAAGCCCGGCGCGCACCAGCACCGGCGCAGCAATGGGGCATTCGGCGATGGGAATCACCGCGTGCGAACGCCGCCCGCGATAACCGACATTTCCATTGGTGTCAAATGCTAGACGAATGCGATTGCGATACGCCCAGGGCTCTGCGGCCAGTACCGTGATCTCATCCGGTGCGCTGACGCCGCCGCGCGCCAGCGTCTCGCGCAGGATTTCCTGCTTAAAAGCGAGCTGCGCAGCATAATTTGCGTGCTGATACTGGCAGCCCCCACATGCGCCAAAGTACGGGCACGCAGGCGCGACCCTCTGCTCCGACGGCGCGACGATCTCTTCCACTTCGGCGATCGAGTAACCGCGCTTGCCGTCCACGATGCGCACCCGCGCCTGTTCGTCCGGCAGAGCCAGCGGCACAAACACCGCTTTGCCTTCGTCGTGCGCCAGGAACGCGCCGCCGTAGATCGGCTTCTCGATGCGCACCAAATGAGAGACGGGCGGCAAAGGCCGCGCACTCGCTGCCCCATCCTTTCCGCGTTCTTTGCGGAAAGGGCGGGAGCCTCGAGAACTTCCGTTTGTGTCCGCGTCGCTTTTTCATTGCTGACTCATATAAAACAGGCTCAATCGCGGCAAATTATAAGAAGCGAGCAACTGCTTCTGCACAAATTGGCGTTCCACCTGGCGCATTTGCACTGCGCCCATGCGGCTGCGGTAGGGTGCGAGTTCGCGCGCCGCGTGCTCCTTCAGGCCCACCAGCAACTCCTCGGGAGCGGCAGCGGTTAGAGCGGCAAACAGTTTCTCTTCGAGCACGGTCAGCGAGCGCTCCAGCACTTCCAGATTCACGGTCGCGCTCTTACCTCCATCCGCCGCAGTCACTTCCACGGCCATTTCGCGTAGTCGCGCGGCTGTTGCGTGGCATGCCTCGGAAGCGACTTCCGCGGCATCCAGCGCCTCCGCTGCTGCGGCTAAATGGGTCGCGACGCGCTCATGTTCGAAACCGGATTCAGCGGTTGCGACCGAAGATGCAGCCGAACCGGTTGCCGCTTCGCTCAATTCCACCGCGGCCTCCATCACCGCCTGTGCGCACCACGCCAAGCCATTGATCCGCTGCATCCGGGCCCGCTTCTGGCGTGCCTCATACTTGTCGAAGGCTGCATCGATGCCGCGCAAGGCAGCCTCCAGGGGAATGCCGGCCTCGCGCCATGTCTCGATCAGCGCCCAATCCAGCGTGGAAAGCAGCAAAAGCGCCCCGCGTCTTTGCTGGAAGCGCTCCTCAATCTCGGTAAAATAATTAAAGTAATTACGCACGCTTTCATCTTAAATTCCACGAATGGAGAACAACGATGGCAACGGTTGGATTTGTCGGGCTAGGCATTATGGGCCGTCCCATGCTCAGGAACCTCTTGAAAGCCGGCCACACGGTGGTTGCGTATGGCAGAACCCCGGCAAAGCTCGATGCCGCCGTAGCCGACGGCGCCCAGCGCGGGGCATCGAACGCCGATGTCGGCGCCCGCGCCCCGATTGTCGTCACCATGCTTCCCGACGGGCCCGAAGTCGAAGAGGTCGTGCTCGGCCCCAGCGGGATTCTCTCCGGCTCAAAGCCGGGCTCACTCATCATCGACATGAGCTCCATTAGTCCATTGGTTTCGCAAAAAATTGCGGCAGCCTGCGCGGAAAAGGGCGTGGATTTTGTCGACGCGCCAGTGAGCGGTGGCGAGCCCAGGGCCGTTGAGGGCACGCTCGCCATCATGGTGGGCGCCAGCGACGCGGCCTTCCAGAAGGCGGAGCCGATTCTCAAATGCATGGGCTCGAGCGTCACGCTTACCGGCCCGGTTGGTGCGGGCAACACCACCAAGCTCGCCAATCAGATTATGGTGGCGTGCAACATTGCCGCCATGGGCGAGGCGCTCACTCTGGCCACGCGCTGCGGGCTCAATCCTGAGGTTGTCTTCAACGCCGTCAAGGGCGGACTCGCGGGCAGCGCCGTACTCAACGCCAAGGGTCCCATGCTCATTGCCCGCAACTTCAAGCCAGGCTTCCGGATCGGTCTCCATCAGAAAGACCTGCGCAACGCGCTCGAGACGGCCGAGGCCAACAGCGTTTGCCTGCCTTTGACCGCGCAAGTGCAGCAGATGATTTCCGCGCTCATCGCGGACGGAAAGGGCGACTTCGATCACTCCGCCATCGCGACGTTTGTCGAAGAGGCGTCGCACGTGGAAGTAAAAGTGCCTTAGCTGAGGAATTCGGAAATCGCCGCGACTACGGTCTGCTGCTCGTCCTCGCGCAATTCGGGGAAGATGGGCAGCGCCAGCACTTCGCGCGCGGCGCGCTCGGCCTCGGGGAAATCGCCTGCGGTGTAGCCAAGACCCTTCAGCGCTTCCTGCTGGTGCAGCGGCACCGGATAGTAGATCTCCGATCCGATGTCGCGCGCGCTGAGAAACTCGCGCAAGGCATCGCGGCGCGGAGCGCGAATCACATACTGATGCCAGACGTGCCGAGCGCCCGGCAATTCGCGCGGCAAAACAACACCGTGCGTGGGATTGGTCCCAGCCTCCACTAATCCCGCTTTGACGAACAGAGCGTGATAGCGCGCGGCCAGCGCGCGGCGCGCTTCGGTCCATGCGCCAATGTATTTGAGCTTCACCGCCAGCACCGCGCCCTGGAACCCATCCATGCGCGTGTTCCAGCCCAGCTCATCGTGGTGGTAGCGCCGGCGCATGCCGTGCTGACGCAGCATCTTCACCCGTTCGGCAACGGCCTCTGAATTCGTAGTGACCATGCCGGCGTCGCCCGCTGCGCTCAGGTTCTTTGTGGGATAAAAGCTGAATGCAGCCGCATCACCCAGGCCGCCAGCCTTCACGCCATTCCATTCGGCGCCCCAGGCCTGCGCGGCGTCCTCGATGATGGTCAAACCCCGTCCCCGTCCAAGACCAAAATCAAATGAAACTTGGCCGTAGAGATGCACCGGAAGAATGGCGCGAACTTCCGCGCCTCGCGGACCGTCGAGAACGGTGCTCACGGCTGCGGGCGACAAGTTGAAGCTGACGGGGTCGATATCCGCAAGCACCGGCGTCGCGCCGGCGCGGAGGATCGAGCTTACGGAAGCAAAAAAGCTGAACGGGGTGGTGACGACAGCCTGCCCGGGGCCAACTCCCGCGGCAGCCAGAGCCAGCCACAATGCGTCCGTGCCCGACGAACATCCCAGAGCATGGGACACGCCCAATTGTTGCGCAGCGGCTTTTTCGAATGCGGCCACCTCGCTGCCAAGGATGAATTGCTGCGTTTCGAGCACCCGGCTGAGCGCGTCCAGCAATTCCTTGTGGATGGAAGCATATTGGCGCTTCAGGTCCAGCATAGGGACGGGAGTGCGCGCAGGCGTTGGCTTTGCCGGGCTCGTCTGGCCCGAAGCGCGAGATGAAATCGCGGTGTCTGGCACACCTAGATGCTATCAGCCATGGAAGTTGCGCGTCCCGCAGCTTGACCGGGGCGTTGCCCGCTGTAACCGTATACAGGGGAAACGACGTCCGGCGGTGTTGAAATGGGTGAGAAACCTCTATAATGTTGTCACATTGCGGGGTTATCCGGCTCCCGGGGCTTCCGGAGCCGTCCCGTGCATCTGAAGTATGTAGCAAGGAAAGTGGCACCAACAACCTTCATCAAGAAAGCAGGAGATCGGCACATGGAGAACAAGCCGGCACAAAACATTCAGGACACCTTTCTGAACACGGTTCGAAAGGACAAATCCCCCATCACGATCTATCTGGTCAGTGGCGTTAAGCTGACAGGGAAAATTCGGTCCTTCGACAAGTATTCCGTGCTCCTGGAGAACAACAGCCAGGAACAATTGATTTTCAAACACGCGATTTCAACTGTGGTCAGCAACCGGAGTGTGATTCATAGCGAACACCGTCCGGCTGCTGTGTCGTCGGGTATCGGTCCGGCTCCCGTAGCGGTACCGTCGGCAACGCCGGTGACTGCGGAGCAGAGATAGCGCCGGAGCGTCCTCGGTGGATCGGTTTCGCCTGGCAAGCGCAACGCACGGGAACGGCAGCTCTGCAACCCAGGGGAGCAGCCGGGTTGAACGCGCCGTCCTCGTCGGAGTGGACCTTGGTGTCCGTTCGCGTGACAACCGCGCAACCATCACGGCGGCGCGTGCGCAGAGTGTGTGTCTGGACTCTGCGGCTGATGAGCCGGCTCTTCCATCCTCGACTACTCGAACCTCCACGCATTCTCAGCGTCCCGTTGACGCCGCGCGTGAGGCGCAAGGTCTCGATGCCGAAGCATCGCTCGCCGAGTTTCGCGAGCTGCTGCTGAGCGCCGGCGGGCAGGTTGTCGCAGAGGTATTGCAGCGCCGTCCTCGCCCCGATCCCGCAACCCTCATCGGTTCCGGCAAGGTGGAAGAGATCGCCGCGATTGCCGCATCCACGAACGCGGATCTGGTTCTCTTCGACCACGACCTTTCAGCTACGCAACTGCGCAACCTTGAGGCCGCATTGCCGTGCCGCGTGCTCGACCGCACGCAACTGATCCTCGACATCTTTGCCCGCCACGCGCGTACGCGCGAAGGACAGTTGCAGGTGGAACTGGCGCAGCTCGAATACATGCTGCCGCGCCTTACCGGACGCGGCAAAGCCATGTCGCAGTTGGGCGGCGGCATCGGCACCCGCGGACCGGGCGAAACGCAGCTCGAAACTGACCGCCGTCGTATCCAGAGGCGCATCGATCAGCTCAAGCGCGACCTGGAGGGCGTGCGCCGCGTACGCCGCCAGCAGCGCCAGCGCCGCGAGGCTGTTCCCGTGCCGACGGTGGCACTGGTGGGCTACACCAACGCGGGCAAGAGCACGCTCTTCAATACTGTCACCGGCGCGCAAGTGCTCGAGTCGGCGCGCATGTTTGCCACGCTCGATCCCAAGTTGCGCGCCATCGAACTGCCCAGTCGCCGCCGCGTGCTCCTGTCCGACACGGTCGGTTTCATCCGCAACCTCCCGCACACGCTTGTCACCAGCTTCCGCGCTACATTGGAAGAAGTCGCCCAGGCCGAGGTGCTGATTCACGTGCGCGACGCCGCCTCCAGCTACGGCGACGAGCAGAAGGCGCAGGTCGAAAAGGTGCTCGGTGAGCTCGATAGCTTGTCGAAGCCACGCATCGAAGTGTTGAACAAGATCGACCTTTTGCCTGATGCTGAGCGCGAAGCCCTGTTCGCCCGCACAAACTCCGGTCCGCGAAAAAACCCCGCGCGAACT
Organism: uncultured Acidobacteriota bacterium; assembly: GCA_963786565.1. Taxonomy (GTDB): domain Bacteria; phylum Acidobacteriota; class Terriglobia; order Terriglobales; family Acidobacteriaceae; genus Telmatobacter. The sequence continues at coordinate 495,689 of CAWAZR010000006.1, forward strand.
CGCCAACTTGCGAGGCCGCGAAGCGGCGCCATCCTGCCAAAGGCCAACCTGCTTCATCCCCTCAAAGCCGGTAGCCAAGGTGAGGAACTAAAAAGCCAAACCGCCTCCACTGGCGCCGGCTCTGTGCCGCTTTCCGCGCTTACGGGTGAGGGCGTAGACGATTTGCTCGCCGCCATCGATGCCGCGCTTCACTCCGATCCGATCATGGCGGCGGAATTGCGCGTTCCGCAGCATGAGGGCGGGATTTTGGCCGCGATCGAAGCGGGCATGGTTGTGCACACGCGCGAGTACGAAGGAAATTTGGTTCGCTTGAGCGTGACCGGGCCGGCATCGCTTGTGGGGCGCATGCGGCGGTTCCGCGTGCGCGAAAACGCCTAGAGCGTGTTTCATTGAAGGCAAGGTTGGTCAGCGCGAATTCCTCAGGGGTTAAAACCCCCGAATTTTCCTGGCCTTTTCGGCACGACTAAAGTCGTGCCCTTTCGCGAAACCATATATGTAAGAGGCTCTAGTCTTTCACTTCCTGTTTTCCTTAATGTCCAAAGGCGGTGTAAGCCGAAGAACAACCCGGCAAACCCACCCGATGAGCAAGGAAATTAAAAGGCCCAGGCAGAACCACCAGATGGTTCCACCGATCAGGAAGACGATCAATGCACTCAACGAAAACGCGTTTGACAATTTTGCGAAGAGAATAGAGATTGGGAGATCCACTAAGAAGGCCAGAAATCCCGACCAGCCGTTCCCGTCCGGCCTGAAGCTATCGAAGCAAAGCCAGACGTGGCCCACGGCGAGCAGCGATGGCGCAACAAAATACAAGGGCGTAAAAGTCTTTCTCATATCGTCCCTCGAAATCCTGGGCGGTGGTGCCTCGTGGTCTCGATTTTGATAGGGAGGAGATCACAGACTTCTGCTAACCGCGTTTCCGTCCGCCGCGCGGTGCGCCGGGCCGCGAAGCACCACGCTTCGGGCCGCCCTTCGTGTTGCCGCGGTACTTGCCGGAGCCGCTTGGTTTTCCGCTGGAGCCCGGCTTGCCACGGAATGCCGGCTTGCTTCCGAACGACGGCCTCGGCCTTCCGCTAAAGCTCGGGCTCTTTTGAGGTTCCGAGACCCGCTCGATCTCAAGACGCGGCTTGGCGTCGATGTTCGGCTGCGGCCGATCAGCACGCGGCTTGAAGGGCGCGCGTGGAGCGCTGCTGAAACGATTCTCACCGCGATCCTGCCGTGGAGCAGGACGGAACTCCGGCCGATCGCCGCGAGGCTTGAATGGTGGACGCGGCGCGCTGCTGAAGGGTCTCTCGCCGCGATCCTGCCGTGGAGCGGGACGGAACTCTGGCCGATCGCCACGCGGCTTGAACGGGGCGCGTGGTGCACTGCCGAAGCGATTCTCACCACGATCCTGTCGTGGAGCGGGACGGAAGTCCGGCCGATCACCACGGGGCTTGAACGGTGCGCGTGGTGCACTGCCGAAGCGATTCTCACCACGATCCTGTCGTGGAGCGGGACGGAACTCTGGCCGATCACCACGGGGCTTGAACGGTGCGCGTGGTGCGCTGCCGAAGGGCCGATCGCCGCGATCCTGGCGTGGAGCGGGACGGAACTCCGGCCGATCACCGTGAGGTTTGAATGGCGCGCGCGGTGCGCTGCCGAAGCGATTCTCGCCACGATCCTGCCGTGGAGCAGAGCGGAATTCCGGCCGTTCTCCGCGCGGCTTGAAGGGCGGACGCTGTCCGCCACCGAAGGACCTTTCGCCGCGTTCCGGGCGCGCATTGGGTCGCCGATCGAAACCCGGACCAGGCCGCCGGTCGAACTTCTTGTCCCTTGGACGGTCGCGTTTCTCCGCCGACAGGCCGGCTTCCCTGGGCAGCAACTTCTCGATCTTGGCGCGGCGCGGCTTCATTTTGCCCTCGGCGGTCAGCCGCAGCGCATTCACCTCATCTTCGGCAAGCTCGCGCATGTTTCCCGGCTCCACATCGAGCACCAGCGGCCCGTAGCCCACACGGCGAATCTTCTCGGCAAAGTGCCCGATGGCCGCAAACATCTTTCTCAACTCGCGATTGCGTCCCTCGGTGAGAACCACTTCAAACCAGGGATTGTCGCCTTCGCGGAACTCGCGGACGCGCGCCGGGGCTGTACGCACTCGCGCCGAACCTGGCTCGCCTTTTTCAATGGTCACGCCGCCGCGCAAGCGCTCTAGTTCTTCCGCGCTCGGCTTCCCGGCGACCTTCACCAGGTACGTCTTCTCCACGCCCGAGCCGGCTTTGCTCAGCAGGTTGGCCAACTCGCCGTCATTCGTCATCAGCAGCAGGCCTTCACTCAGGTAATCGAGCCGGCCCACCGGATACACGCGTTCTTTCGCATTGGCAAAGAACTCCATCACCGTAGGCCGGTGTTCCGGATCGCTCACCGTCGTGACGTAGCCGCGAGGCTTGTTGAGCATGAAGTAGCGATGCCGTTCTGCGCCCTGCAACAACTTGCCATCGACGCGGATGTGATCGCGCCCGAGATCGGCCTTGCTGCCAAGCTCCGTCACTACCTTGCCATTCACCACCACGCGCCCGGCAACAATCATCTCCTCGGCGTGGCGCCGGCTGGCAATGCCCGCCCGCGAAAGAATCTTTTGCAGGCGCTCAGGATTGGCGGCCGGGCGCGGTTTCTTAGCCGTCCCGAATTCCTCTTCTTCCGAATCGGCTTCAGATTCGGCATCCGCGTCTTCTGCCTGCGATGCCTGTGCAGCCGCCGTCATTCCCGGTCCGGCTTCCAAGGGCGCGGTTTTCGCACGCGCATCTTCAGCTTCCAGGTGCGCCAAATCCTTAACGTCGCCCAAATACTTATGGGCCTCGCCGCTGGTCACATCGCCAATGGGGTCGAGCACCGGCGCGTCAAGGCGAAGCCCGGATTCCTGCTCCGCTTTGGCGGTATGCTTCTTGCTTTTTGCCGCGGGTGCCTTGGCTTGAGCGGGAGCCTTCTTCGCTACCGTTGCGCGCTTCCTGGCCGGCGCGGCTGTCTTAGCCGCTGATTTTGCGGTCTTCGCGCTCGCCGTCTTGCTTTTCGCCGCGGGTTTCTTGCTCGCTGCATCCGCCTTCCTGGTTTTGGACGCGGACTTGGCCGCGGGTGCGGCCGACTTCATTTTCTTTTCAATTGTCATGGGGAAACCTGTGACCTTCTGCTCACTCCGCGTCGCTGGCTGACGCATCGGAAGCGGCTTGTGTGGACTGCGTCGCGGTTTCGGACTCGTGGTTCGCGCCGTTTCCGTTCGATTCGATATTCGTTTCGGTGCTCAGATCCGGGTTGAACTCCGCAGCGGATTCGGCCGCTTCACCGCCTGCCAGCTCCGGCCCGGCAACTTCCATTTCAGCAATTTCAGATTCTTCCAGTTCGCTCGCCGCCATCTTCTCGAACTCTTCCATCGACGGCAACTCGGAAACATCCTTCAATCCGAAGCGCAGCAGGAATTCGCGCGTGGTTTTGTAGAGAATGGGCCGTCCAACCACCGGTTTGCGCCCTGCGGTTGCAATCAGCTTCCGCGCCAGCAGCGATCCAAAAACGGCCGACGCATCCACGCCGCGAATTTCGTTGACCTCCGGCGCAGTCACTGGTTGCTTGTAGGCGATCACCGCCAGAGTTTCCAGCGCCGGCAACGAAAGCTTGAGCGGTGGTTTGAGCCCTTTGATGAATTGGCGCACCGCGTCGTGACATTCCGGCTTGGTCGCCATGCGGTAGCCGCCCGCGATCTCGCGAATTTCGACGCCGCGGCCATCGACGGCGTAGTCGGCAATCAGCTCGTCGAGCAATTTCTTGATGACGCCGCGGGCCTCGCGGTCGCGCAACCGCGCCGCGCGCTTTGCCTCTGCCTCGGCCTGTGAATCATCCGTTGGGGACTCATCGCCGCCCGCAGGAGCCGCGCCGCCGGTCTCCAGACCGGCTGTCGTGCGGGCGTCCAAGCCGGCACCCTCGTCCGCTTCGTTCTCGACTGTCTCCGCGGCCTCATCCGGCGCAACTGCCAGATCGGGAAGGGAATCACCCTGAAACGGTAAAGACGCGTCCTCGGATGCAGCAGACTCTTCGGCTTGCGCTTGTGTAGCCGCCTCCTGCTCCGCCTTCAACTCCAGGGCGTCGTCGGCAAACAGACCGGCCAGTTGCGCCAGCGTTACCGGCTCTTCTGCGGCATAAATAACAGCTTCAAGTTTGGCTTTCAGACTCATTCTTTGTTAAGCACCATCCTGTATGTTACCGGAAACGGCTATTGCCTCGCGCGTTCGCGGCCATCATGCCGTTTTACCCACGAAAAAGGCGCCCGGCCGAAGCCGGACGCCCTTGGCCAAACGGACTGATTTTCGGCTTAACTCATCAACTGCCGGAAGAGGAAGTACAACGCGCCTGAGAGCAGGGCGGCGGCCGGCAGCGTGAACACCCACGCCATGGCAATGTTGCGGATAGTGGACATTTGCAACCCGCTCCTATTTGCCGCCATGGTTCCCGCTACGCCTGAGCTTAGAACGTGGGTCGTGGAGACGGGCAATCCGTAGTTGTCGGCCGCAGCGATCGTCGCCATCGCCACCAGCTCCGCGCAAGCGCCCTGCGCGTAGGTCAGGTGCTCTTTGCCAATCTTCTCGCCTACCGTAACCACAATGCGCTTCCAGCCCACCATGGTGCCCAGTCCCAGGGCCAGCGCCACGGCCACTTTCACCCACGACGGTATGAACTTCGTCGCTTTGTCGATCTGACTTTTGTAGGTGTTCAGGATCGCGACCTCGGCGGGCGAGAAATCGCCAACGTGGTTTTTGAGCATGAGCCTGATGGCCTCGCTTACCACGTACATGTCGTTGCGCACGTTGGTCTGCTGGTTGGCCGGGACCGCCTTGTATTCCTTGTAAAGAGAGATCTCGCTGCTCAAATCATTCACCAGCTCGCGCAGCGCGATCATGGTGTCGGGCTGCAGTTGCTTGGTAGCGATGAACTGAGTGACTTCGGCGCGTGCGTCGGCGCCCAGAATGGCGTCCGATGCCACATGCTTGTTGACCACCTGGTCGGCTTGCTGCGACGCGGTAACAAAAGCCTGCACGCCACTGGTGGGCACTGCATGGTTCAGTGCGTACGCCGTGGGTACGGTGCCGATAAGGATGAGCATGATGAGGCCCATACCCTTTTGTCCGTCGTTCGATCCGTGGAAGTAGCTCACACCCGAGCACGTGAGAATCAGTAGCGCGCGGATCGGCCATGGTGGAGGCGTGGTGCCCTCCGGCGCGCGGAACAATGCTTCCGGCGTCGGAATCAGGCTCAATCCAACGGCCAGCGCGGCGGTTACGCCGCTCGCGAATACCGCCGTCCAAAGCGGGCTCCATTTGAAGAGGAAGTATGCGGCCAGCGCAAGAATCACCACCAACCCCACCGAGCCGAACAGGCGCGATGCCGGTTTAAGCACCAGGAGCAGAATCGCGGCGCAGACGAAGCCGACGATCGGCGAGATCAGCAGCACCCGGAACACATTACCCACCTGTCCCCAATCCACGCCCGATGTGCCGGAGGAAGCGGACATGATCTGATTGGCAATGCCGACGCCGATGATGGAACCGACCATGGTGTGCGAGCTCGATGCCGGCAGTCCGAACCACCACGTGCTCAGGTTCCATAGGATGGCGGCGATCAGCAGCGCGAAGACCATGGCAAAGCCCGCGCCGTAGCTCACCTTCAGAATCAGCTCCACGGGCAGCAGCGTAATGACGCTGAAGGCCACCGCGCCGGTCGACATCAGCACGCCGCAGAGGTTGCACAACCCCGACCACACCACGGCGATGTTGGGATCGAGCGAGTGCGTGTAGATGACCGTCGCCACGGCGTTTGCCGTGTCATGGAAACCATTGACGAACTCAAACCCGAGCGCAATGAGCAGCGCCACGCCCAGAAGAGCGTAGGGCCACGCGCTGGTTACTACCACGTTGCTCATATCCTGCGCAATGTGGACGCCGATATAGCCCAGTCCGCCGAGAAGCGCGACTAGAACGACAGCTCCACTAATCCAGGCGGAGGTTTTCTTCATTTTTTGGTCCAGGAGCCCTTTATGAGGCAGGGCTCCCGCTGCTGTTGCCAGATCGGCCATCGGAGAACTCCGTAAATCGATTGAAATGTGTGATTTTGTCCGGAGCGGCCGGGGGCGGAAAGCTCCGAACCCCCTCAGGGATATCGAACCGGTGTAAATGGGGAGTGAATGGCCGTTAAAAATCTGTCCACAGCGCGGCTCGCCTTTGCGGCGAAGCGCGAAGAAGATAGCGCTCAGCCGAAACTGGACGCCTTTTTTGTTGTGCCGGATCGCCGTCTAAAGGATTGCGTGAAACAGCAGGTACAGAAGGCCCGAGAGCACAGCCGCGGCGGGCAGCGTGAACACCCACCCCGCGGCAATGGCGCGCACCGTTGACCAGCGCAGGCCGCTTCCGTTGGCGGCCATCGTGCCCGCGACGCCAGAGCTGAGAATGTGCGTGGTAGAAACCGGCAGGCTCCAGGTATCGGCGGCGAAGATCGTCACCATCGTCACAAGTCCCGCACTGGCGCCCTGGGCGTAGGTCATGCGCTCCTTGCCGATCTTCTCGCCCACCGTGACTACGATGCGTTTCCAGCCCACCATGGTGCCCAGGCCGAGGGCCAGCGCCACAGCCACTTTGACCCAATCAGGGATGAATTTGGTCGCCTTGTCGAGCTTGCCCTGATAAATCTTGAGCGCCGCGCTTTCTTCTGCGGTGAAGGCGGGGTCGTGAGTTGGATCCATGATGCGCAACGCGCGACCGGTCAGGTACATGTCGTTGCGGATGTTGGTTTGTTGTTCTGCCGGAATGGAGCGGAGGGAATTGTACGCGGAGACTTCGCGGTTCAGTTCGTCCACCAGCTGACTCAAGGCCAGAAGAGTGCCCGGCTGCATTTGCTTGGTGTGGATATAGTCGGTAATCACGGTGCGCGCATCGGGATCGGGTGTGCCGGGTTGCACGTGCCGTTCGAGAATCTGTCCCGCCTGCACGGAAGAGGCGATAAAGCTCTGCACCTCTGCCGGGCTTGCGTTGTGGTTCAACGCGTAGGCCGTAGGCACGGTCCCGATGAGGATCAGCATGATGAGGCCCATGCCCTTTTGCCCGTCGTTTGAACCATGGAAGAAGCTCACGCCCGTGCAGGTGCCCACCATGAGCGCGCGAATCGGCCATGGCGGCGGCTCGTTGCCCTTGGGCGCTTCGTAGAGCGCCGGGAAGCGGAGGAGGCGCCTGGACACGAGAAGCAGGATGCCGGCCAGCGCAAATCCCAGCAGCGGTGAGATCAGGAGAGCCTCAAGAACCTTGATCACCTGGCTCCAGTCGAGGCCGGAAGTTCTGCTGTGCAGGTTCATGAGCTGGCTGGCCAGCCCCACGCCGATGATGGAACCCACCATAGTGTGCGAGCTGGATGCGGGAAGGCCGAACCACCATGTGCCCAGGTTCCACAGAATCGCGGCGATGAGCAGTGCGAACACCATGGCAAAGCCGGTTCCCGAGCTTACCTTCAGAATCAGTTCCACCGGCAGGAGCGTGATGACGGCAAAGGCTACGGTACCGGAGGACAAGAGAACGCCCGTCAGGTTGCAGATCCCTGACCATACGACGGCGATTTGCGGCGGCAACGAGTTGGTGTAGATCACGGTGGCCACGGCATTGGCGGTGTCGTGAAATCCATTCACGAATTCGAATCCCAGCGCGATGAGCAGCGCCAGGCCCAGCAGCACAAGCGGCCAGATGCCGGTCACGGTCGCGTTGCCGAGATCCTCGCCGAGGTGAACGCCGATATAGCTAAGGCCGGCCAGCAACGCCAGCACAAAGATCCACATACCTGCGCGGCTTGGGTGGCTTGAGAGTCTCCGCTCCACAAGGGTCGAAGAGATGGGAATGGCGTGTACTGCTGTCGCGAGATCGGCCATCAGAAATCTCCACGGCGGCCGGAGCAATTCCGGGCGCGCCTGGGCCTCCCTGATGGGAATTCAACAGCAGGCTGAATTTTCAAATGAAATAGAGATGGATTGCTGCAGGAGTAGAACGAGCCGGAGAAAATGGCGTTCATAAAACCTCAACAACCGAAGTCGATCGCGGTTGTTTACCCGGCAATGAGGAGATTGCAGCCGGATTACAGACAAGTTTAAGCCCGGCAACCCAGTGGGTGTGGAAGAAGACGCTCCTTTTCGCGGCGGCTGTAGACGTGCTACCCGGATAGAAGCTTCAATATGCTGTTCATTTTCAATGGATTACGAATCAGACGGCGGCGCTTCATGGTTTCTTGGGACCGTCGCTACGAAAGGTCTTGACACGTTTTATGCGAGAAAAAGGCGTTTTCCGCTATGAAAGCGCCCCATACCGCTGTTTTCAAGCCACTTACTCCGGAAGCGTGAGCGTGCCGCTGACGTTGAAGCTTCCCGCCACGGCTGGCGCTCCCGTGCCTGGCTGGCCGCCGCCGATTGTTGCCGTGTAAGCACCTTCGGCCACAACCGGCTCGCCCTCTTCGGTCACCATGCTCAAGTCGCGCGATTTCAGCTCAAACCGCACCGTCTGCGATGCGCCCGGCTCCAGGTGCACGCGTTCGAAGCCCCGCAGCGCGCGCAGCGGGGCACCGGGAACGGCGGGAAACGTGAGATAAAGCTGCGCCACTTCGTCGCCTGCACGCGTGCCGGTGTTAGTTACGGTGGCTTCCACCACCACTGGCTGGCCTGCCCCTATGGCGGCTGAAGGAATCGTCAACTTGCTGTAGGAGAACTTCGTGTAACTGAGGCCATAGCCGAAGGGATAGAGCGGCGTTCCTGCGAAATACCGGTACGTCCGCCCCTTCATGGAATAGTCCTCAAAGGGCGGCAACTGGCTCACGTCTTTGTAGAACGTCACCGGCAAGCGCCCGGCCGGGTTGTTCCTGCCGGAGAGGGTTTGCGCCACAGCCGTTCCACCCTCCTCGCCGGGATACCACGCGTCGAGAATCGCGTTGGCGTGCGCGTTGGCCCAGTTCACGCCGAGAGCGCTGCCATTGGTCAGTACCACTACCATCGGCTTTCCGGTGGCCGAGACAGCTTCAAGCAGCTTCTCTTCGGGCTCCGGGAGATCAAGGCTGGTGCGGTCGCCGCCCTTGAACCCGGGCTCGTTCACATTCATCTCCTCGCCCTCGAGCTCGCTGGTGATTCCCACCACGGCCAGCACGACATCCGCGTTTTGCGCTGCCGTTACCACCGCCGGATCGACGCCGCGATCCATCTTGCCCCACATCAGTTTGAGATGAGGCGCCGCATTGGCCGTTCTTTGATACTCGACTTCCAGCTTGTACGGCTTGCCGGCTTCGAGATGTGTTTTGCCGGTAACCGTCTCCACACCGTGCGGATAATTCGCGATCGTCACCAGCTTGCCGTCGAGAAACACGCGGAAGAATCCATCGGTCTCGACGCCCAGGTTGTAGTCGCCGGTTTCGGCTGGTGTGAGCGTCGTCTCCCAGCGCACGGTGAGCGGATCGACACCGGCAGTCGCGGCCGGCAGGGGTTGCGCCGCAATATCGATTCCAGGCTCGACGCGCGTCGCCAGCGCAGCCGTTCCGCTCGACTTCTCGTTCGAGAAACTCACGATGTCTTGCTTGAGATAAGTCGCCTTGGCCCCCGGTTGCCCGTCTGTCGTCAGCAGCGCGTTGGGTACCGGCTGGGTCTGCTTGCTCAGGAACCCCGTGCCTTGCATGAATTGGATCGTGTCCCCGGCAAATTCCTGCTTCAGGCCTTCCAGAATCGATACTGTGTGCGTTGGAATCCCGTTGTAATTGCCGAGCAGCACGCGCGTCTGCTCCGCGAGCGGGCCAACCACCAGGATCTTCGCTCCGGTTGTCTTCAGGGGCAGCACGCCGTCGTTCTTCAGCAGCACCATCGACTCGTTGGCCAGCTTGAGCGCCAATGCGCGATGCTCGGCGCTGTTCAGTTCGCTCGCATCGATTTTCGTGTAAGGGACCATCCGCGGCGGATCGAACATACCGAGCTTCATGCGCGCCGTAAATAGCCGCACCAGCGCGGCGTCGATCGCGCTCTCCTTCAAGTAGCCGTCCTTCACGGCATCGAGATACGGCCGATAATCGTGGTCGTCGGTCACCTTGGCGCGGAAGTCGATGCACTCGTTGTCCATGCCGCGCGTCAGGCTGATGGCCACCGCCTGCTCGACGCTTGGCTCAAATTTGTGGCCATTGGCGATGTCGTGCACGGCTCCGCAATCCGAAACCACGTAGCCTTTGAAATCCCACTTGCCGCGCAATTGATCGTCGAGAAGGAATTCGTTGGCGCACGCCGGCTGCCCGTTGATGCTGTTGTAGGCGCACATCACGCTATCGGTCTTGGCCTCAGTCACCGTGGCGCGGAACGCTGGCAAATATGTGTCAAGCTCATCGTGCTTGCTTACCGGCACGTCAGCCGAGTGGCGCGTGGGCTCCGGCCCCGAGTGCACCGCGTAATGTTTGGGCGTCGAGATCACGCGATAGTAATGCGGATCGTCGCCCTGCATCCCGGTGACGAACGCCACGCCCATGCGTGCAGTCAGGAATGGATCCTCGCCGTACGTCTCCTGGCCGCGTCCCCAACGCGGGTCGCGGAAGATGTTGATGTTGGGCGCCCAGAAATCAAGCCCGTGAAAGATGACGCTGTTGCCGTTCGCGTCTATGGACTGCGCATGCACCACGCGCGCTTCGGTGCCGATGTCGGTGGCCATCTGGTGAATGCCCTTGGGATCGAAGGTCGCGGCGAGTGCGACGGGCTCGGGAAACTCCGTGGTTCCGTTGGTGGCCACGCCGTGCAGCGCCTCGCTCCACCAGTCGTAGCCGGGCACACCCAGCCGCGGAATGGCGCGCGCCTGGTTCACCAGCTGGCTGGCCTTCTCTTCGAGCGTCATGCGCTTCACCAGGTCAGCCGCGCGTTGCTCCGCCGGCAGATTCGGATCGAGATACGCAGACTTTCCTGCATCCTGTGCCCACAGAGCGCCCGCCACTCCCAGCCCCAGCAAAGTTCCCGCCACCACTCGCAATCCAAGCATTGTTATCGTCTCCCGTGCTGCAATACCTTCGGCCCGGCCCGCACCCTGTATCCGCAGACGCCCAACTTTAATTGGCGTTTTCCGTCTCTGTCAACAAAATGAAGCCGCAGAAAATCGGTTTATATGGGCATTTTCTCATGGGGCGACACATTTCGTAAGGACGCCGAGAGACGGGGTAAAACCATCCGATCATCGCCGACTGACCACTGACCACTGACCACTGACCACTGACCACTGACCACTGTTCCGATGTAACCTTTCTGCCAAAGCGCCCGTAAGCACGGATAGAAAGGGAAGACGGATGCCTGAAGCCTCCCGCACGGTGTTGGAACGCTTCCGGCAAGGCGATCTCGATGCCTTCGAGGCGCTTTTCCGCGAGCATCAGCGCCCGGTGTATGGCTGGATTCTGCGCATGGTCCGCAACACGGCCGTAGCGGAGGACCTCACGGTGGAGACTTTCTGGCGCATTCACCGCGCACACGACCGCTTTCAGCCGGAGTATCCGTTCGGACCCTGGGCGCGGCGCATTGCTACGCGCGCGGCGCTCGATTGGCTCAGGGCGCAGCGGCCCGAGGTGGAGCTGACGGCAGAGATGGCTGGCACTTTGCCGTCCGCACCCGTAGGCAATCCCGCCATCGCAGCCGAGATTCGCAGCAAAACCGCGCTGGCCTTCAGCCGGCTGCCGCCCAGCTTGCGCGCTGCGGCGATTCTAGCCGTGGTGGAGGAGCAGCCGCACAAAGAAGTCGCTGCCGCGCTCGGCATCACCGTTGCGGCCGTTAAACTGCGCGTCTTTCGCGCCATTCGATTATTAAGAAAGGACCTGGAACGACAGGGAATCACGCCATGAATGCAGAGGATGAGAATCGGATCATGAATGACGACCGGATCAAGCAATTGCTCAAGCAAACGCTGCCGCCAGTTGAATCGAACGCGGAGCCGGAACGCGATCTGTGGCCCGCGGTGCTGCGCCGTCTCGACGCGGATCGAGCGCCACGCTATGCGGTTCCCTGGTTCGACTGGGCGCTGCTCGGCGGGCTCGCGGTTTTTGCGGTTTCGTTTCCGGCGACGATTCCGGTGTTTCTCTATTACCTGTGAACTAGAAATCGATCATCGGCCGACAACAAGGAGCTTGACATGAACAACCACACCTACATTCGCGCATATCTTGCAGGGGTTTTCATTCCTACAGTGATCTTTCCGGTGCTGCTCACGGTGCTGTCGCTGGGAAAGCTAACCGTTCAGGAGCCGTTTCCCATTGAGCGCATTGTGATTTTTCCACTCACCTTCATGCCTTGCCTTTGGGGAATCTGGAATATGCTCTGGGTGGTTTCACACAATCGCACCCATCTGCCGGTCGGACTGCACGGAGCTATCCTGCCGTTTCTGCTGTTTCCCGTGGGGGCGAGTCTCGCCAGATGCCTCGGCGTCATCGCCCTCGGCGCGCATAGCGTTACCTGGTTTCAGGCCATCGAAGTGCCTTACGCGGTGATTGCATGTGGCTTCGCCTTCGCGCTCGCCCTGTACTACCTGGTGTGGAAATACATCGTCGGCTTTTTGAATCGCGTTCTCGGCGTCGCCTGAGAAGGGGCGCGGGCGAACGCCTTAGTCCTCTGCTTCTTCGTGGTGTGGCGCGTGCACAATCCGCATCAGCGTGCCGCCGTCCAGCCAGTTCAGCTCACACCGCTCGCAGTCTTCCATCACCACGTGTCCGCCGCCGTAGTAAAAGTGCGTATCCATCGGATGATGGCACTGCGGGCATTCCAGCTTGCGGTTCAGGTCGCTGCCGTCATCGGCTACGGGAATCTCGGTGCCGGGATGTGCGGAGCGCACCTGCGCAATCAGCGCCTCGAAAGCGCCCATCGGCACCAGCATGCCGCGGCATTTTTTGCAGGAGCGGATGGGCACGCCGGCCAAGGTAGCGTCCCACAGCGGAGCCGTGCACACCGGGCAGGGCAGCTCCTTCAACTCGTCCAGATATTGCACGCCCTGGTCGTCCGGCGCGACCGAACATACGCTGTTGCAATAATCGCAGCGCAGGCTGATCAGCCCGGCCGTAATGTGCATCGGCGCTCCGCAGGAGGGACAGTTCATTGCGGCTTCCCGCACTCAGGGCAGAACTTCGCCCGTTCCGGCATAGGCTTGCCGCACTCGATGCAGAACTTGCTTCCCGCGGCAGGCAGTTGCGGACGTTTGGCTCTGCCGCAACGCGCGCCTGTCCCGGCCCCGTCTGTCCGGGCATCGCCTGACCCATCAGCGCCTGCGCCATCGCTGCGCCCGCGCCCAGGCCCACGCCCATGCCTGCGGTGCCGCCCGTGTTTTGCGCAGCCTCTTCCAGCGATTCAGCCGCTTCAAATTGGGTGAGGCGGCCCAGGTCTCCGGCCATGTTCACGCCGATGCGCTGGTCCATCACTTTTTGCAGGTCGTCGGGCAGCGAGACGCTGGCCACCACAAACTGGTTCAGCTCCAAACCGAGCGCCGCAAAGATGGGCTTCACGTCATTCGTGACCTTATCGGTGAGCGCGCCCAGGTTTGCGGCCATATCGACAAACGAGATCTCGCTGCCTGCGAATATGGCGGTGAGCCGCGCAATGATGTTCGTACGCAACTGTCCTTCCAGGTCCGCGGCGAACACCGCCTGGCGCGTGCCCGTCACCTCAGTGAAGAATTTGCTGGGATCGGCGATGCGATAGGCGTAGTTCCCGAAGGCGCGCAGGCGAAGGACGCCATACTCCTTATCGCGGGTCGTGATCGGCTCCGTCGTACCCCACTTCTGGTCGATCTGTAGCCGCGTGGAGAAAAAGTACACATCGGACTTGAAGGGCGATTCGAAGTCCTTGCTCCAATTCATTAGGTCGGTCAAGACCGGCAGGTTCCGCGTGTTCAGCGTGTGCAGACCCGGCGCGAAGACATCCGCGATCCGCCCCTCGTTCACAAACAGCGCCAACTGCGACTCTCGCACCGTAAGCTGACCGCCGTTTTCAATCTCCATGTCCTGCATGGGATAGCGGTACGAGAGCACGTTCTCGCTGTCCTCATTCCACTGGATGACCTTAATAAACTGCTTGCTGATGAAGTCGCTCAGAGCCACTTTTGCCTCCTGCCATACTGATCTTCGTCCGCGATGGTAGCATCGCCAGTCGCGCGCAGTAACTCCCACTTTGGTTGTGCGGAATCACCTTGCCGCTACTGTACCTGCGGTCTTTGCAGGAGAGAGGAAAAAGCCAGGAAAAGGAACCATCAGGGTCCAGGTCGACAGCGGGCTTTTGCTTCGCGCGTCAGGCAGCTGGGCCAGCGAGGGTAGTTATGAGCTAGGAGCGTCCTTTGAAGAAATCTGCCAGCCCGGCGCGTTCCGCGTGCGCCGCCATCTGCGCCTGTATCGTGAGCGCGAGCTCGAGCGCCGCGCGTCCCTGTCGCGCCGTGACCCGCGGCGGACGCCGCGTTCGCACCGAATCAAGGAAAGAGAGAATTTCGAGCTTCAGCGGCTCGCCCGGCGTTACCTCCGGTTTCACAAAGCTCAAACCTGGCGCGGGGCCATCGTGTGGCTCGGCATGCGACCCAGCCAGTTCCTTCGCAATCTCCTTCAGCTTTTCCGGATCGTTCTTTGCGGCGAGAACCTTCATCATGAGCCCGGCCGGAATTTTGCCTGATGCGAGTAGCGTCCTGGATCACCGAGGCATCGAGCTTGCCGGTGGCGAGGAATTCGGCAGCGGCTTGCGCAACTCGACGTCCTGCGAATCTGGTCCAAAAGCCTGCCCCACCGCAGGTGGCGCAGGTGGATCATCAATGCGGATCACGAGCACGTCGCGCCGCGCGTAGTCGATCGATACATACTGTCGCGGCTCAAAGAAGCGCAGTTTGCGCACGCGCTCTGTGGATACGCGCGACGCCGTAAAGTTCGCCACGCAGCCCGACTCGAACTCCACGCGCACATTCGCAATGTCCACCTTGGGCGAAAGAACCGGCAGCCCAACCGCGCGGACTTCGCGCACCGGGGACTTGGCAAACGTGAGCACGATGTCGAGATCGTGGATCATCAGGTCGAGCACCACGTCCACGTCGAGCGCGCGCGGCGTGTACACGCTCAGCCGGTGCGCTTCAAAAAACATGGGCCGCGTAAGGCTCGGCTCCACGGCCATCACCGCCGGGTTGAAGCGCTCCAGATGTCCGGGCTGCACAATCCGCCCATTTTTTTCCTGGATTTGGATGAGTGCATCGGCTTCATCAAGGGACGCCGCCAGCGGCTTCTCGATGAGTAGATCGAGCCCCGCGCCGAGCAGTTCCGACGCTACTTCGTAATGCTTGACCGTGGGCACCGCTACGCATGCAGCATCGAGCTTCAGGTCCGCCTTGAGCAGCGCTTCGACGCTCGCGAACACCGGAATGCCGTACTGCTTTGCCGCCTCGTCTGCACGCGCGGCATCGGGATCCACCGCTGCGACCAGCGCCACGTCCTCGCCCTCAGTCTGCAACTCGCGCAGCACACGCAGATGGTTGCGCCCGAAGGCACCGGCGCCAGCCACGGCCACGCGTACTTGGGTCTTTCCTGCGATTTCGCCGCCTCTTTCTTACCCTTTGCTTTTCCTTCGACGGCTTTCAGGCAGCGGCTGTAAAGCTCGAGCAGCTGGTTCACGTGCTCCTCCGGCTTGGCGGCGGTAGTACCGCTAAAGCCCGTCGGAAGGCGTTGCCAGTTTGCCTACGCCGGCTGTGCCTGCCACAAACTTCAACAGATCAAGTGCGATGTCTTCATTGCGCCGGGCTCCAAGCCCTGCGGTATTAAGTGTGTCCATAAGCAAATTCTCCGAAGTCCGATGCTACCAGATCAAGCGCATTTCGAAGCCCGGGCGGCTTTCGCTTCGACCACCTCGCGCGCCACGCACGCTCACCCTGCCGGCTACATTACTCTCTTATAAGCATGCCCCTCGCTTACATTGCACTTGGTGCCAACCTGCCCAGCTCTGCCGGCTTGCCTAACGCCACACTTGCCGCGGCCGTCGAAGGCCTGGCCGCCCTGGGCCGCGTCGCCGCGCGCTCTTCGCTCTACTCCACCGCGCCCGTTGGACTCGAAGATCAACCCCGCTTCCTGAACGCCGTGGTCGCGCTGGAAACGGAGTTGCCGCCGCGCGAATTGCTCCACAGTCTTCTTGACATCGAGCAGACCTTTGGCCGTAATCGCGCAGCGTCTGTTCCCAACGGCCCGCGTACACTCGACCTTGACCTCCTCCTCTACGGCGATCTGGCTCTCGCTGCATCCGGCCTCGAAATCCCTCACCCGCGGCTTGCCGAGCGGGCCTTCGTCCTGGTGCCGCTCCACGAAATCGCGCCCGATCTCCGCGATCCACGCTCCGGAAAAACGGTGGCGCAACTGCTGCTGGCTCTCGGTGACCATTTGGAACAGGACGCAGTCGCGAAGATCGAATGAGACTCCTGAACTGAGAACATCGTCCGTTAAAATCAATCAGTGACTCACGAGTTCCAGATCCTGGCCGAAACTTCTGCTGGCGGACGCCGCGGACGTCTCGACCTTCCGCATCAGACCGTGGAAACCCCGGTCTTCATGCCCGTCGGCACGCAGGGGACCGTCAAGGCCGTGCCGCAAGACACGCTGGAATCGCTCGGCGCCGAGATTATTCTCGGCAACACGTACCACCTCTATCTGCGGCCGGGACACGAAGCCATCCGCCGCATGGGCGGCCTGCACAAATTCATCAGTTGGCCGCACGCCCTGCTCACCGACTCCGGCGGCTTTCAGGTTTTCTCGCTCAACGAGCTGCGCAAGGTGAGCGACGACGGCGTGCACTTTCGCTCGCACCTCGACGGCAGTTCGCACTTCTTTACTCCCGAGCATTCCATCGACGTGCAGATCGCCCTCGGCGCCGACATCTGCATGGCTTTTGACGAGTGCACGGAGTATCCCGCATCGCGCTCTCGCGCCGAAGAGAGCCTGCGCCTCACCATGGCGTGGGCGCGCCGCTCGCTCGACCACTTTCGTGCTCACCGCGAAGAGGTCCCGTGGTTCGATCCAAAAGTCCGGAGCACGCCGTCTTTGTATGGCATCGTGCAGGGCGGCATGTACACGGATCTGCGCCGTCAGTGCGCCGAGCGTCTCGTGGAGATGGACTTCGACGGTTACGCCATCGGCGGCTTGAGCGTGGGCGAGCCGCGCGAGCTGACCCTGGAAATGATTGCCGAAACATTGCCCCTTCTGCCCAAAGACAAACCGCGCTACGTGATGGGCGTGGGCTATCCCGATGAGATTGAGCAGTACGCGCGCATGGGCGTGGACATGATGGATTGCGTGCTGCCTACGCGCGCCGCGCGCCACGGCCTGCTCTTCACGAGCGAAGGCCGCTTGAACATCAAGAACAAGCAATTCGCCGAAGATCAGTCGCCGCCCGATCCCTTGTGCAATTGTCCGGTCTGCCGCCGCTATTCCCGCGCCTACCTGCGCCACCTGATGCACGCCGGCGAGGCGCTCTCGGGCACGCTAAACTCGATCCACAATCTCGCGTTTTATCTCGGCATCATGCGACGCGTCCGCGACTCGCTGGCAGCTGAGAGCCAATCACTGACCACTGACCACTGATCACTGACCACTGCTTTACGCCGGCGCCATGGGATAGCTCAGGTTGAACGGGAAGATCAGCTCCGCCTCGGTGGCCACGGGATTTCCGTTGATGGTCGCCGGATGGAAGCGCCACGATTTCACCGTGTCGAGAACAATTTGATCCAGCCCGTTGCCGATGCCTTTGACCAGCGTGACCTCCAGCACATCGCCCGCCGCGCTCACCTTCACGTCCACCACCACTTCCTGATTTGAGCTGGGAAGCAGCGAGCGGTCAGAAACCGGCGGATGCGGCGAGAAGACCGGGAAGGCCGGATCGGCGCTTTGCCGATCGGCTCCGCTGCCGGCTACTGAAGTGTCGGGCGCGGCCACAGGTTGCCCCTGCGCAGGCGCGATGTTCCGGTTGATGGTGAGGTCGGTAGCCTGCTTTGTCTCCTGGGGATGTTTCTTGCGGCCGTCGGGCGCATCCGTCCGCGGGGCCTTGGTCCCGCCCGCGTACAGCTGCATCGCCGGGTAGAAATTGGTCGACTTCTCTTCCACCACTGCCTGCGTCTTCCGCAGGTGTTCCACCATGAACACGCATGCCGAGATCAGAAGGTGCAGCGCGGCCGACAGGATGAGGAAGCGCGCGATGCCTTTGCGAAAACTCACCGTGACGCCCATCCCCCCTCCGTGCTGCAAGCGTGTTATAGAAGTAGACGTGCGGAGCCGGCAATTAGGCTCAAATGCCGAGTGCCCCATCCTAAACGCGTTTTGTGCGTTTAGGATGGGACAGCAAAGCCCTCACCGATGCTCGAACAAACTGATCCCTGACCCCAGTCACATCGCTTCTCCGAGCAATTGCCTCAATGCCGCGACATACTCGGTGAGCGCCACGCGGCCGGCCTCGGTCATGCTGTAGAGGGTTTGGGGCTTGCGCAGCACAAATTTTTTCTCGACGGAGACGTAGCCGGCTTCTTCGAGCTTCATCAACTGCGCACCCAGGTTGCCATCAGTCGAGCCGGTCTTGCCGCGCAGCCACGTGAACTCCGCCTCGTCGACCCCCGAAAGCAGCGAGAGCAGCGCCAGGCGCAGCTTGCCGTGAATCACGGGATTCAACTCCGGCAGCTCAGGCCCAGACTCAAGCATTGACCACTCCGCTCTGCAGCCGGCGGCGCCGCGATTCGCAGATCATGACATAGACGCCAAACACAATCTGGCAGAAGAACGTAGCCGCGAGAAACGCGATCCCGGCTTGCTCTGCCGTCACAAAGCACGCCACTACTCCCGACGCCAGCCACACTACCGCGCACGCAAACTGCATCTTCCACTTCAGAATGATGGCCGATGCCATGTTGGCCACTCCCAGCATGCCGCCGATAATCGCGACGAACACATGCAGGTCGTACCGTCCGCTCACTCCCAGCGACATGAGAACGACAAAAAGCGAGGTCCCCATCGCCGTCCATGTCGCCCCAATGGCTCTTCCCATTGTGTTCGGAGGCTGGCCCTTCTTCATCCGTGAAATCCCCACGCCGGTCGCGATGCTGGCCGCGATCATGATCAGGGGCCATGCGAGATAGCGTTGCGCCCAGACCGGCCCTCCAACGAACCCTGAAGACCAGGCCGTCGCCACCAGGTACGCCACGCCCCACAACACAAACGACCATCCCCAGCGCGCGGTCGTGTGCCTGCCCTCGGCCATCATGCTTTCGATGAGCTTCAACCGTTCCGTCAATTCCACATTGCTTGTCTCGGTATCCATATAATTCTCCCTCACATTTCTTGCTTCCGCCGCCAATGACTAACCACCAACCACTGCGCCCTGTCTTTACGCCATCTCCCACCGCCGCGCCACTCTGCGCGCAATCACAAACAGCCCCACACCGACCGCTAATAGCACCGTCACCTGGGGCCACAAATCACTGACTGGCAAATCACGCCAAAACACCTTCGTGAAGCCATCGATGGCCCACGCATTGATGGTCAATAGGCCCGCTCGTTGCATCGACTCCGGCATCAGAAAGCGCGGAAACATGCTCCCACCGACCGACGACATAATAAGAATCAGCAGCGTGGACAATGCGCCCAGTTGCGCCCGCGTGTGGCAGATGCTGGCCAGCAGCATCCCGAATGCAGCTACCGCGAAGGCCGTGCACAATCCCATCACCGCAAATCCCGGAAGGTGGCTGAAGAAGTCCAGCTTAAACACCGCCCAGCCCCACAGAAACATCGCGACGAGTTGTATGAATGCGAGCAACGTATTGAAGACCAGTTTCCCCGCGAGCAGCTTGGTCATGGTCACCCGTGTGCTCAGCACTCGATCCAGCGTTCCGCTTTCGGCCTCGTCCAGCAACGCTCCCGCCGATCCGCTGGCCGTGAACAGGAGAAACATGACGCCGATGGCCGCCGCGTAAAACGAGATCATCGGACTCTTCTTGTCTTCTCCCACCACGGCGCGCGCCTTCACGCGGATGATCCCCGCGCTGCTGTCATTCGCACCTCCGCTCGTGCCGCCCACCTTGCCTTCTGCGACTTCCTTGCGTAGATCCACGAGCCCGTCCTGCACCACTTTTTTCTGTTCGGGCGTAAATCCGCCAATGTACTTTTCGGCCGTATCCAGGCCCTCTTGCGCCATCACGGCCGGCATTGATGTCATGGCTGCCTTTTGCAGCAGCCCCATCACGATCTGAGGAGCGATGGGGTCGCTTTGATCGTTGAGCAATTGAATAGAGCTTTCGCTCTCGTCGTCTCCAAACGCGATCGGGTGCAGCCCGAATCCGCGCGGAATAATCAACGCCACCGGCGCGTCGCCGGCCTTGACGGCGGCCTCAGCCGTGGCCGCCGTGTAATCGGCCGGCGGTGGCGCGGTTTTGCTTTTCGCCGCGGGCGCGGTCATTACCACCAGAGAGGTCTCGCCTTTTAGCCCATTCACCAGGTCGCGCGAAGCCTCGCTCCGGTCCTCGTCCACCAAAATCACTTTCACCTTGGGCGTGGTATCGTTCTGTTTGCCGAAGATAGTCGCGAAGATCGAAAAAAACGCGAGCGGCAGAACAAAGCTCAACACCAGCGCGCCGCGGTCGCGCCGTAAAGCCAGCAGTGCGGTCCGTGCAACTTGAAAGATCAATCGCGTAACTCCCTTCCCGTAAGGTGCAGAAATACCGATTCCAGATTTGGCTTGCGCAGCGAAACATCCACCAGTTCAAGCCCCGCCTGGCGCGCATCTTCGAGCAGTCGCCCAATCTCCAGCGCCTGCTCGATTGAGAATTCGGCCGTCGAGTTCGTCACGCGCCCCCCGTTCCGCGCCGCCCACGCGCTGATCGCATCGGGCGGGCCCGCAAACCGTGCCAGCACCTGGCTGCTCGTCCCAAAGGAAGAGTCAATCAGCTCGTCCTTCGTGCCTTCCGCGATAATCCGCCCGTGGTCGACAATGGCGACCCGGTCGCACAGCCGCTCTGCCTCTTCCATATAGTGGGTCGTGTAAATCAGCGCCGTGCCCGCGCCTTTGAGCGCCTCAATCATCTCGAAGATCCGGTTGCGCGACTGCGGATCCACGCCTACGGTCGGCTCGTCAAAAAGCACCACACGCGGCCGGTGCAGCACTCCCGCCGCCATGTTCAGCCGCCGCTTCATGCCGCCGGAAAGATTCCGCGCCAGCTCACCTTGCCGGTCCTCGAGCGCCGCCCAATGCAGGCACCACGCGATCGCCTCCGTCAGTTTGTGCCCGGAGAGCCCGTAGTAGCGGCCAAACGATCCCAGGTTCTCTTTGCAACTGATGCGCGGATAAATCGCCAGCTCCTGCGGCACCCAGCCCAGCGCCAGTCGCGCCTCGGTGGAGCCCGCCGCCTGTCCAAACACGGCCACACGTCCGCTGTTTGGAATCACGCGGCCCACAATACTCCGGATCAGCGTGCTCTTGCCCGCGCCATTCGGCCCCAGCAGCCCCACGCACTCGCCCGCGTGTACGGTCAGGCTCACGTCATCGAGCGCTACGGTTTCGCCAAACCGCTTCGATAGCCGCTCAACCTCCAGCGGCATCGCCGTCTCCCTCAATTGCGTATTCGTCGTCACTTTGGGTCTACCGCCTCGGTTTTCTGAACTTGATCTCGCCGTGAAGAGTACTCTAATAAATAGAGTACTCGATGTCAAGAAGAATCTTTGGGTCTCCGGTCCCGGGGCAATCGAACTTAAAAATCAGGCCGACCCACCCTTGTGAGGACAGAATTGCACCGTTACTGATGCAAATAGGGTTTTTCTGGTAGCGCTTCCCGCGCGGCGAATGTTGCCGTCGCCCACGACGGCGTCGCAGGCAGCTTAAGTTCCTGCAGCACCCCACTGACGCGGTCGATCACCCCATCCCAATCGCCGGGCGCTCTTTGTCGTATGAGTTGGGCTGAGGGATACCAGGGCGTCGTTACGACCTGCTGCATCCAGCGCCAGTCTGCCAGGTGGGGCAGCAGAATCCACACCGGTTTATCCATGGCGCCGGCGAGATGCGCGATGCACGTGTCCGTTGTGACCACAAGATCGAGACCCGCAATCAGCGCCGCGGTCTCGGCCAAATCTTCGTCGTGGCTCGATCCATCCAAAACGCAAATGTCCTGGGGCAGCGCAGCCAATTGTTCCGCCGCCTCGCCCTTCTGAAGCGAGACCCAGGTAGCTTCGACGGCACGAAGCAGCGGCACCAGCGTTGCCAATCGCATGGACCGCGCGCGGTCAGCTTTGTAGCGTGGGTTGCCGGCCCACGCCAGCCCGATGCGCAATCCGTCTTCTCGGGTGGGGAATGGGGCGCTGGAAAACTGTGCCAGCTTCTCCGCGGCGAGCTTCATATCCGGGCCCAGATACGCGCCCGCCCACGGCACAGTTTCGATGGAAGTGCGAAACACCGCGGGCAGACTCAGCAATGGGCACTCCAAATCGAACGCGGGATCGACGCCTGACGCCGCCGTCTCTGCCAACCCTGCGCGCATTATGGCCAGCGACCGCATCAAGCGCTCGGCAGCCGGTTGCACTTGCAGGATCGGCATGCCGCCGCGCGCCGCAACCAGCGCGGCGTAGCGACAGAATTGAATCGTGTCGCCGAGCCCCTGCTCGGCGTGGAGTAGCACCCGCTTTCCAAGCAGCTCTTCGCCGCGCCAGCGTGGCTGCCTGAAGAAACGCGGCCGCCGATGCACCTCGCGAAATTGCCAGCGCGCCTCGTAGCCGGTCCAGCCGCGCTCCCAATCGCCCAGGCGCAACTGAGTCAACGCCAGGTTGTACTTGGCGCCCGCGCTCGACGGATCGCGCGCGACCGCGGCCTCGTGGGCCTTGAGCGCTTCCTCCATGCGGCCCAGGTCGAGCAGGGAATTGCCGCGATTGGAAGCCGCCGCGCGATTCCCCAGCACCTCAGCCCGCTCGAAGGCTTCGATCGCCTCCGCGAATCGCCCTTCCAAATGCAAGAAAATACCGTGCAAGTTCACGGCCTCATCGAAGTCCGGATTACGCATAAGCGCCCAACGCAACCAACCCCACGCGCCGGCAAGGTCCCTCTCCGCGACCCGAAGCTGGCACCACGCCACCAGGGTTTCAACCTGCGACGGGTTCAGTGCGAAAGCTTTGTGCAGATAGGTCTCGGCAACATCCGGCCGGCATCGCTCACGCTCCAGGACGGCAAGATTCACCCAGCCCGAAACCAAGTCTGGCCGGAGTTCGATGGCGCGGCGCAACGCGGCTTCGGCAAACACGTCCTTTCCCTGCTCCCGCAGCAGGGCGCCCAAGTTGACCCAGGCCGCGGCAAAGTCGGGCCGCGCAGCGATGGCGCGCCGGTAGCGCGTCTCCGCTTCTTTAGTGCGTCCCAGCCGGGCCAGCGCGAATCCCGCGGCGAACTCGCCCTCCGCCAGTCGCGGGCGCAACGCGAGAGCAGCATCGTACCGCTTGAGCGCTTCTTCATCCCTCCCCATGCACGCGAGCGCGTTGCCCAGCCCGAGATGCGCTGCGATCAGCGAGGGCCGACGCTGGAGCGCGAGTCCAAATTCGGCTGCGGCTTCTTCCGGCCGACCTGCCGCGATCTTCAACTCGCCCAGCCCGAGGCGCGCCAGTGCATTCATGCCATCCAGCCGGACCGCCTGTCGATAGGCTTTCTCTGCCTCCTCATATCGCTCAGCGGCCTTCAGCGCCTGCCCCAAAGCAACCCATGCCGCGAGCGAATCCGTCGCGGAAGCGACCGCGGCAGAGGCCATCTGCACGGCGGCCTCGATCTGCCGGCTGGCCAGCGCCACAAGACACATGCCCACCAGTGCCACGGAATGGGTAGGGTTTTGTTCCAGCACGCGCTGATAGCCGCGCGCGATTTCGGTCAAGCGGCTGGAGAGGCCAGCCGATGGCTGCCGCCGCACTACCGGCGCGTTGTCGGAGACGCTCGACATGCGTTGAACGTAAATTCCGTGTGCAGCGAACCTCAAGAGCGATGCACGCCGCGAAGCGGCAAACCGCGACGGAAATTCCCATGGCTTGTGCGCGTTCTGATTCGGAACGGAGAGACGGCGCGTAGATCCGCCTTCTGTGCACGAGACTATGATCGTTTTGTGCACCCCCATTACGAACTGGGCGACATTCTGGCCAACGCCATCACACACGGCGTCGGCGCCGCGCTCGCCATTGCGGGAGCGGTCTGTCTGATCGTTGCTTCCACGCGCGGCTCGGCGCGGCTCATTGTCAGTTGCGCCATCTTTTCCGCCTCTCTGGTGCTGGTTTATCTTTGCTCCACGCTCTATCACTCGCTGGTCCGCACCCGCGCCCGCTATGTCTTTCACGTTCTCGATCATTCGTCCATCTACGTGCTCATCGCCGGCACCTATACGCCCTTCGCGCTGATCTCTCTGCGCGGCACGCTGGGGTGGATTCTCTTTGGCGTAGTGTGGGCACTGGCGGTGGCGGGGGTGGTGGCCAAAAGCGTCGCCATGGATCACTTCACGAGAGGAGGCTGGCTCGCCATTGCCTCTACGGCCATCTACCTGATCCAGGGCTGGCTGGTGATTTTCGTGGGGCGGACGTTGCTCGCTGCTATCGGCTGGCACGCCATGCTCTGGCTGGCCGCCGGCGGCCTGGCATATACGTTGGGCGTAGTTTTTTTCGCTCTCGACCGGGTTCGCTATTTCCACGCCGCATGGCACATCTTCGTGCTCGCTGGCAGCATCGCGCACTACTGCGCGATTCTGTTCTATGTGGTGCCGCCGCGCGCCTAACAGAAGCCCGCCATCACCGCCTGGCCGTCTGCGGAAAAACCCTCCAAGGGTCGCAAGAAGTGTCAGGGCACGACTGTAGTCGTGCCGCAGGGCCAACAAAGATTAGCGCGGGCTTTAGCCCCCTTGAGGGGTGCTTTTTAATCAGTCCGGCGCATTTATGCAACCAGCTCTAGCCCCTACGTCCCCGCATTTTGCCGGTTGGTAAGCGGTTCCTTCGTGAAGTATCCGCGAATCTGATTCACGGCCACCACCCATGGCACTGCGACGGAAAAGGCAAATCGGGCCAGCACCGCGCCAGCGCCAAAATGGCCCAACTGGCGCCAATCGCGATGAAAGGCAAACCACGATTCCAGCACGAGAATCACCAGCAAGGGAACGACAGACCAATACAAACTCGCAACCGCCAACACCTCCAGCACGCACCGCGCGGCGTTACGGAACAGACGGCTCCCGCGCACGCCTGCCTGGCCGTCGCTGAGAGCGTAGCGGGCCATCTGATGGCCGGCAGAGCGAAAGGTGTTCCCCGGCCGATAATGCGCCTTGGCGTTCGAGATGAAGGCCGGCTTTGTCAGCCGTCGCGCCTCGAGATCGAATAACGTGTCCTCGCCAACCAGCACCTGCTCGGGAAATCCGCCGACGCGCTCCCACAGCGCTTTGGTAAACGCCATCGATCGCGCCGTGCACGACTTGGTCGGTTCCGTCGGCGAAAGGCGAATGCTGAAGAACGGAGCCGAGGCCACGTCCCATACTGTGCATCCGCTCGCGTCAAGACAGGACCCGCCCAGCGCGTACTCGGCCTCGCCGGCAACCAGGGGCGCGGTGAGATTCCGGAGCCAATCGGGTGCATAAGTGCAGCCGGCGTCGGCGCAGGCAATCATGAGCGATTGGGCTTCCCGGATGGCCACATTGCGCCCGCGCGAGACCGGCCCGGCTGAGAATTTCAGGCTGCACGTCTCGTCTCGGATCGCCCTAAGGCGCAGATCCTTTGCCGAGGCGGCTTCAAGCCATTCCCAGGTGCCGTCGGTCGAGCCGCCGTCCACCACAATGACCTCCTCAGCAGGAGGAACCTGAGCGAGCAGACTCGGGACCACCCGTCCGATGTCTTCGGCCTCGTTCAGGACCGTGGCCACAATGCTGACAGGCTGCATGGAGGCAGTATAGCGACCCGGAATTATCCCCTGCACGGTGCATTGACCCAACTCCCCGTTTAACGATAAAATCAAGAGGTTTGGCGATGCACCCGCGTTGAAGGGTGCGCGGGAGTGGGTAGGCTCGCCGTCCTGGACTGGCCCGGCCCTTTCTCCCGATGCAGTAAGCCGTCTGTATACGCCCCAATCGAGCACACGGATTTGAGTCAGGCTCCTGGCCGCGAGGCCTGAGCGAGAGAGGTTTTGTTATGTACGCAGTCATTCGCACCGGGGGCAAGCAATATCGCGTGGCTCCGGGAGATGTGTTGAAGATCGAAAGCGTGACCGGCGGTCCGACCGTTGAGTTTAGCGACGTGCTGGCGGTTTCAGGCGAGCCGGGAACCCTGGCGAAGCCGGCAACGGCCAAAGTGACAGCGGAGATCGTAGGCGAGGGCCGCGGCGACAAGATTCTGGTCTTCCACTTCAAGCGCAAGAAGCAATACAAGAAGCTTCAGGGGCACCGGCAGAACTTCACCCAGGTGCGCATCCAGGCCATTGAGGCCGATGGCGTAACCTACGCCGCCAAGTAGACGGCATCTGTTATTCATTTGTTCCAGGAGCCTCGGTCTTGCACGGAAGAAGCTAGGGGCTAGAAGCTGGCAGCTAGAAGCTGCTTTTTAGAAGGGGATTCGGCAATGGCACACAAAAAAGGTGGAGGCAGCTCCACAAATGGACGGGATTCAAACGCGCAGCGGCTGGGCGTAAAGGCCTTTGCCGGTGAGTTGGTAACTGGCGGCTCCATCATCTCGCGGCAGCGCGGCACGCGCATCAAGCCGGGCGCCAACGTGGGCATAGGCTCCGACGACACGCTTTTTGCCAAGGTGACCGGTCGCGTCGTGTTCACTGACCGTGGACGCCGCGGACGCTTTGCCTCGATCGAACCGGCCGCAAGCGAGTAAGACCGGCAAGCTTAGCTCGATTCAAAATCAAAGGCCGCAGCGGACGCTGCGGCCTTTGATTTTCTACTCCCCCATATTATCTATTCTTTAATGCTGTATTTACGTCTCGGACTCGCGCCCCTTCATGTTCCGCGCCAGCACCTTCTCAACCACGCGCTCCACATCGGAGAGGAAGAAGCTATTGGCCGGCTGCTGCACGGCGACCCGGGTTCCGGTGTGGCCCAGGGCGGATGCGATTTCGTTCCAGCGATAAATTGTCGAGCTCGC
The DNA here is from genome assembly GCA_963786565.1 of uncultured Acidobacteriota bacterium. GTDB lineage: Bacteria > Acidobacteriota > Terriglobia > Terriglobales > Acidobacteriaceae > Telmatobacter. The sequence goes on from CAWAZR010000006.1 coordinate 522,845, forward strand.
CGGCATAAGGATGGGCTTGCGGGCGGGTTCCGGCAGGACGCAGTAAACCATCCAGATGGCCAGCGTGGCCAGAATCAGCGACTCGTAGATGAACTGAACCGGATCGTTGTACGAGCTGATGCGGGAGCTCCAGGCGGCGAGAATAAAGTCACCCGAGGACAGCACGCCGAAACCCGAGCGCGATGCCGAAGGAGAGATCGCGCACCGTAAGGCGTAGCGCGTTCATGCTCAGGCAAAGGAAAGCCAGTAGGCACAGCTCAAGAACGCTGACCGAGTGCATGAGGGCGTAGGAAATATCCGAGATGATGTTAATGCCTATGTGTGCATACGATATCGACGACAGACTCACGATTACAGAAACGAAGGCAGCCCAGCGGAAGATGACGATGGCGAGCTTGGTAATTCCAGGGAATGCCGCAAGCGCGGAGCGGAAGACTTCAATGCAGATGAAAAAAAGCAGAATGACGGCCGCGAGGTAGGTGCCAAAAAAGCCGAACATATAGATTTTGGCTATCAGGATATGGTGGGCGCGGTCCCAGGGTTGCGATTTCTCGCGGAGCACAAACATCAGGATTGGTGTGGAGATCGCACGCAGCATCAGGTAGTAGCCCATCGCCGGGAAGCGGCGGTGCAGACCCTTACTCCAAAACAGAAAAGCGAGCGCGCCCCAAAGAAGGAACTCGACCGCATTCATTGCCGACATTGCGAAGTTCAGTGGCATCAGACTATGGAGCATCCCGCGAACGACCTAAGGATAGCGCCAATCAGCCTAAAGTCCCAAACACAAAAGGGTAACGCGCTGCTGGCACTTTCGTGCTAGATGATTGATGCAGCAGCGCGTCCGGAGAAATCAGCGATTCGATGCCGTCTGCACAACGCAGGTTCCGGTCTCATCACAGGGCACAGGACCAGGAAGGTCGAGGGGCCCGGGGCCGCTCGCACTAGCTGAGGCGTGGTGAGGAATGGGTTGCGTGGTGGCGGGGGCGAAGGAAGCCGAGGCCAGACCAGCGATTGCGACGAGCAGGGCGAACACGCGAATAGCAGATTTCATCTTTGGTAACCTCAAAAAGTTGGACATGGAAAGAGTGCTGTCTCTTTCTAGACATGAATCGTACCGCAGTTCTTGATATAAGTCTAGCTTTTTCATGAGTATAACAATATAGAACAGGTAAAGGTTACTGACGTAATTTATGCACTGCGCTCTGATGCCAGTGGTAACCACGTGCACGCCTTTGTACCGGCCCTTCTTCCACCTCCGCCGCATGGTAAAATAACCATAGACAAACGGGCTTGATCACCTCGGTTTTTCAAGTGGTTAGAGCGGTTCCAGAGTTGACTTGCCCCATGTAGTTTCAGCGGAAGATGGCGTTTTCTTGAGGAAAACGCCAGTCGGCAACCCGGTTCCTACGTTCAGCGACTCTGGAACCGCTGTAGTCGCTCTCCAGCATCCGGAAAAACGTCTCCGATAACCCTCGATTTGGCACACCTTGCGAACGGAATCTTATGGCGACTGAAGTCCTGAGCAGCACCCCCATGCAGCACGGCGACAACGATAGCTACACCGGCGAGAACATCAAGGTTCTCGAAGGACTGGAAGCGGTACGCCTGCGACCTGCCATGTACATCGGCTCGACCGGCGAAATGGGGCTGCATCACCTCGTCTACGAAGTTGTCGACAACTCCGTCGATGAAGCGCTAGCCGGCTACGCCAAGAAGATCGACGTTGTTATTCATGTCGACAACTCCATCACCGTTGTGGACGACGGCCGCGGCATTCCCGTGGACATGATGGATCTTGGGGGCGGCGAACAGATGCCCGCCGTGCAAGTGGTGCTGACCAAGCTGCACGCCGGCGGCAAGTTCGACTCTTCGACGTACAAGGTTTCCGGCGGCTTGCACGGTGTGGGCGTGAGCTGCGTAAACGCATTGAGCGAAGAGTTCGAGGTGGAGATCTGGCGCCCGGAAAAGCCGGGCGAGGCGAGCCACACGTACGAGCAGAGCTATTCCAAGGGCATTCCCACTTCAAAGCTTTTGAAGACCGGCACCAGCAAGCGCCGCGGCACCAAGGTGCACTTCCTGGCGGACAAGAGCATCTTCACGACCACGGAATACAACTACGACACCCTGGCTCAGCGCCTCCGCGAGATGGCCTTCCTCAACAAGGGCCTCGAGATCACGCTGACCGACGAGCGTACCGCCGATCCGAAGACAGGCGAAGCGCGCCGTGCCGAATTCCGTTACGCCGGCGGCATTTCCGAGTTCGTCAAGCATCTCAATCGCGGCAAGTCTGTGCTGCACGACAAGCCCATCGTCATGGAGGCTTCGCGCGATGGCGTTGAGATCGACATCGCGCTGCAATACAACGACAGCTATTCCGAGTCGGTGTTCAGCTTCGCCAACAACATCAACACCGTGGATGGGGGCACCCATCTCTCCGGATTTCGCGCGGCGCTGACGCGCACCATCAACTTCATCGGCCAGCAGATGGGCCTCTTCAAGGATCTAAAAGAGAGCCTGAGCGGCGACGACGTGCGCGAAGGTCTGGTGGCCGTGGTGAGCGTGAAGCTGCCGCAGCCGCAGTTCGAAGGCCAGACCAAGGGCAAACTCAACTCCGATATCGCCGGCACGGTGCAGGCCTTCGTCAACGAGCGCCTGGGAATGTTCTTGGAGCAAAATCCTCCGGTGGCGCGGCGCATCATCAACAAGGCTATTGAAGCGGCGCGGGCGCGCGAGGCGGCCCGCAAAGCGCGCGATCTGACGCGGCGCAAAGGCGCGCTCGATGGCGGCGGACTGCCCGGCAAACTGGCCGACTGTAGCGAGCGCAATCCCGAGCGTTGCGAACTTTATCTGGTCGAGGGTGAATCGGCCGGCGGCACGGCCAAGCAGGGCCGCAACCGCAAATTCCAGGCGATTCTGCCGCTCAAGGGCAAGATTCTGAACGTGGAGAAGGCGCGCTACGACAAGATGCTCGGCCACGAGGAAATCCGCGCCATGATCACGGCGCTGGGCTGCGGCATCGGCAAGGAGGATTTCGATCCTGCCAAGATCCGCTACGGCAAAATCATCCTCATGACCGACGCCGATGTGGACGGCTCCCACATTCGCACCTTGCTGCTTACGTTCTTCTTCCGCCACATGACCGAGCTCATCAAGCGCGATCACGTGTATATCGCGCAGCCGCCGCTTTACAAGATCAAGAAAGGGCGCTTCGAGCAGTACATCAAGGACGACCGCGAGTTTGTGAAGGTGATGGTGAACCGCGCAGCCGAGGGCATGGTGGTCCGCCATGGCGAGACCGCGAGCCGCATCGAGGGCCCCCAACTCACGCGCTTCATGGCCACTCTCAACGAGTATCTCGGTTTTGTCGAAAAGGTGGATAAGCGCATCCGCAACGAAAGGCTGACCGAGATGCTGGCTCGCGCGGAACTGACGCAACGCTCCGACTTCACCTCGAAGAATGGCGGCGACATTCCAGACAAGCTCGCGAAATTACACGGACAGCTCACGGAATTGGCGGATGAGTTCGAATTCAAGGTGAGCAAGCCCCTTGAAGACGAAGAACACCACACCTGGTCCGTCTGCTTCACCGATGCGCAAGGTCAGAAGCGCTGCATCGACTGGATGCTGGCTTCCAGCCCCGAGTTCCGCCAGATGATGTCGAAGTATTCGCTCATCAAGGAGTTTCTCGAGCCGCCCTTCCTGGTGGAGTTTGCCGCCAAGTCCGCCGCGGCCGTAGCGGACGAAGAGGAAGAGGCAGAGGGCACCGAGGGCAAGGCGGAGACCAAGGCTCCCGCCCGCGCCGCGCGCGCTTTGCGTGAGCCGGTGGAAAAGCAGACCGCCCGCGAGCTTTTCGCTTACATCGTGGAGCAAGGCAAGAAAGACTATCAGGTGCAGCGTTACAAAGGCCTGGGCGAGATGACGGCCACGCAGCTTTGGGAAACCACGATGGACCCCGAGCACCGCACCCTGCTTGTGGTGAAGCTCGAGGATATTGCCGAAACCGAGGCCATCTTCACGACCCTTATGGGCGAAGATGTGGAAGCCCGCCGCAAATTCATCGAAGACAACGCGCTGGACGTCAAGAACCTGGACATCTAATCCGGCATCTGCCCGGCGCGCTCATCGGGGAAGCACGTTCTCCCCACTTCCGACGGAAACGGAGGACAGGGAATGAGACGCATCCTGCTTGCCCTGGCGATTCCTGGTTTAGGCTGCGCCATCGCCTTTGCGCAAACCAATGGCACGAACCCACTCGCTACCGCGCGGGTATTTTCCCTCGATGACATGACCGTGAAAACCGCGCCCAACGGCGCCGTGGGGCGCAGCGTCTTCAACGGCACGCTGGCCACAGGCGAGTCTGTTGCCGTGCATGAGAGTATGCAGCCCGCCGGGACCGCTCCCAACCCCCCGCACCGCATCCAGCACTCGGAAGTGATTGTCGTTGAGGAAGGCACTCTCGAGTTCGACCACGATGGCAAAGCCGAGCTCGCCGGAGCGGGCAGCATCATTTATGTAGCCGTTGGAACCCTGCACTCAGTTAAGAATGCGGGGGCCGTTCCTGTTAGATATGTCGTCATACAGATTGGCGGAGACACCAGGAAATAGCCGAGGCGTTCCGTTCGATTACGCCCCGCGCACGTTTCCGCGCCCGTGGCTCTTCACCGCGTACATGCGCGCGTCGGCCGTACCGATGATGGCATGCACCTGGGCGCCGTCGCTGGGCGCCGAGGCCATGCCCACGCTGGCGCTCACATTCAGCTTCAGCCCGTTCTTCATCTGGAACTCGGTTTCCATCAGCGCCCGATGCATCACCTTCGCCCGCTCCAGCGCGGCAGCAGCATCGGTCCCCGGCATCAGGATCACGAACTCGTCGCCGCCGTAGCGAAAGCACAAATCCTGCTTGCGGCTCAACTCCTGAAGCCGGCGTCCGGTGAGCGCCAGAAGTTCGCTGCCGATTAGGTGCCCGTGTGCGTCGTTCACCAGCTTGAACCGGTCCAGGTCGAGAAATGCCAGGCTCACAGGCGTCTGCGACTTCTTGCACCGCTTCAATTCCCGTTCCAGCACGTTGTACAAATGGCGTACGTTGTGGAGGCCGGTGGTGTCATCGGTAATGGTCAGCTGCTGAATGCAGGACACGTCGTGTGCATTTTCAATGGCGATTGCCGCGTGATCGGCCAGGATATGCAGAAAGGCAATGGTGTAGTCCGACATCTCTGCACGCGGGTTGAGGATCTCAATGACGCCCTGAGTGCCTTTGCGTCCGCGCAACGGCATGGCGATGGCCGAGCGTACGGCACGGGCGGCGTCGGCGCCGGGTTGTTGCAAACGGGGATCCTCTTCCGCTTCGGGAACGATGACGGTTTCGCCGTGCTCGAGCACCCATCCGGCCAGGCCCTCGCCCACTTTCACCCGCAGGCCCTTCAAAGCCTCCTGCTCATCGCCCGCGGCAATGGCGTAATAGAGCTCCTGGGTGGCTTCATCGAGCATGAGCAGCGTCCACAACTCCGCCTCAACCATCCGCTCCATGTGTTCCAGGATGGTGCGCAGAATCGTGTCCAGGTCGAAGCTCGAGGTGAGCGATCGCGCCAGTTGATGAAATACAAGCAGATCAGCGAGCGGGATGCGTTCCGCCGTCTCGTTTGGCATGTTTTAGCCCTGAGGGGAAAGTCTTTCCATCATTCTTTCATGCAAGTGAGTGCACGCAAATGTTGGTTTGTTAACTTCACGTTACTTGCGTGTTAGTTGAAAATCGTTGCGAAACCACCACTCATCCGCCAATGTGCACCATCGAGCGCGATGGCTTCAGGAATTCCGGTTCACCGATGTGATGCCGTGCTTCTTTACTCTGAATCGTACGCACAATGTAGGCGCGAAGTTCCTCGTCGTTGGCCCCGGCCCGCAAGCGTCCGTAAAGATCGTGTTCTACCTGCGAAAACAGGCAGGTGCGAATTTTTCCGTCGGAAGTGAGCCGCACGCGGCTGCACGCCCCGCAAAACGCCTGGCTTACCGGGGCGATAATGCCGATCTCGCCCACGCCGTCCGCGAAGGTATAGCGGCGCGCCGTTTCGCTGGGCTCGCGAGCGGGCAATTCGACCAGCGGAAGGGTGCGGCCGATGCGCTCCACGATTTCTTTGAGAGTGACCACAATTTGCGGCGTCCAGAGACGGCCTTCTTCGAGCGGCATGAACTCGATAAAACGCACGACAACGTCTTCTTCGCGGGCGAAGCGGGCAAAACCTTCGATCTGGTCGTCGTTGAAGCCGCGCAGAAGCACGCAATTGATTTTGAGCGGCGTAAGCCCTGCGGCGCGCGCGGCGCGAATGCCCTTGAGAACCACCGGAAAGCTGCCCGGGACCCGCGTGATCCTTTCAAAGATCGCCGCGTCCACGGCGTCCATGCTCACCGTAACCCGATTGAGCCCCGCCGCTTTGAGCGGGCTCGCGAGCGACTCCAGCAAATGGCCGTTGGTGGTAAGAGCAACGTCGAGCGACTCGCCTGCCGGTGTGCGCATACGCGCCAGTTCCTGCACCAGTTCGACGACCCCGCGCCGCAAAAGCGGCTCTCCGCCGGTAAGCCGCACCTTGGTAATTCCCAGGCCGACAAAAACCCGAATCAAGCGCAGATATTCTTCGCTGGCCAGTTCCGGATACTGTGCGCCCACTTCGCCCGTGCGGCAATATACGCACTTGTAGTTGCAGCGGTCGGTGATGGAGACGCGTAGATCGTGGATCACGCGCCCATGGCTGTCGGTCAGCGGCGGGTGTGGCGCTAGTTTGGAGGCGACGGATAGGGAAGCGGCAGCCATCGGCTATTTAAGCCTATACCCTTTGGGGTGCGGCTAGAAGGTCGAGGAAGAGCCGGCGGCGCGCTCATGACAGGGCGATCGAGGCGATAGCATACAAAGAGCCATAGTGCCGCGGTCGCGATTGCGGCACGACGAGCTAAGCGAGGGGAATCAGGCAAGATGCCGGCAACGGGAGCCAGACCGATAGGCACAGCGGACGAGGCAGACGCGGCCCAGGCCGTGCGCCAAATGTTCGACTCGATTGCGCCAAAGTACGACCTGCTGAATCACGTGCTTTCGGCGAATATCGACCGCCTTTGGTGGCGGAGGGCGGCGCGGCGGTTTCAGGATGTGCTGGCCCGGCCCAACGCGGAGATTCTGGATATCTGCTGCGGCACCGGGGATCTGACCATGGCATTACTGAAGTTGCGGCCTCGGGGTGCGCGGCCAGTGCTGGCGGGCGACTTTGCCCGCGCCATGCTGCGCCGCGGAGCGCAAAAGTTTGGCCGGCCGGCGCTCCAGGCGCCTGGCAACGGCTCGGAATCCGCCGCAGCGCCTTATGCGATCGCCATCGAGGCCGACGCGCTCCATCTCCCGCTGCGTGCCGAGTCGCTCGATCTGATTGTGACCGCTTTTGGCTTCCGCAATCTCGCCAACTACGCGGCCGGTCTCAAGGAGTTTCATCGCACGCTCAAACCCGGCGGACAGTTGGGGATTTTGGAGTTCAGCGAGCCGGGCGGCGTGATGGGCAAGGCCTATGCGCTCTACTTCCGGCGCGTCCTGCCGGCCATCGGCAGGCTGATTTGCGGTAAAGACGGTCCGTACAACTACCTTCCGACTTCAGTGGGCGCATTTCCGCCGCCCGGCGAGATGCTTGCGATGATGCGGAGGGCGGGTTACGTGGACTGCGCCTGGCAGCCCTACACCTTCGGCATTGCGGGGTTGTACACGGCCAAGCGGCCAACGGGTACGCTAGAGACAGCATGACTTCCGCCGTCTCCAGTTCGCGAGCCACCGAGCCTCCTGTTTCGAGCTTCTCTCTCGAGAAGCGGCGCGTGGCATGGCGCTCCATGGCGGCAGCGGCGGTCATGACGCTGCTCAAACTCGGCGCCGGTCTGCTCTCCGGCTCTCTGGGCGTGCTCTCTGACGCGGCACACTCCGGGCTCGATCTGGCGGGTTCTGCGCTCACCTTCTTCTCAGTAAACGTGAGCGACAAGCCGGCCGACGAAGACCATACCTACGGCCACGGCAAAATCGAGAACCTGTCGGCGTTTGCCGAGGCGGGCCTGATGGCCTTTTCCTGCGCGTGGATCGTGTGGGAAGCCGTCACGCGCATGATGTACCACACGTCAATCTCCACCACTCCATCTGGCCGGTGCTGGTGCTGCTCACTTCCATCATTGTGGACCGCTGGCGCTCACGGCAGTTGCGCGCGGTGGCTCTGCGCACCGGGTCGCCCGCGCTCGCGACGGACGCCTTCCACTTTGCCTCGGACATTTGGGCCACGCTCGCAGTACTGGCCGGATTGGGCGCAACGTGGCTCGGATCTGTATTCGGCATTGCCGCTCTTCACTACGCCGATCCCTGCGCAGCGATCCTGGTTTCGCTGCTGATTCTGCGCATGGCCATCCGCCTGGGTCACGAGGCCGTCGGCGCGTTGCTGGACGAAATCCCCGTGGAAACTCGTCGCCGATTGGTGCGCGAGGTGGAGCGCGTAGAAGGCGTGCTGGACGTGGAGCGCGCGCGGGTGCGGCGTGCCGGCGCGGGCTACTTTGTCGATCTCACGCTGGCGATGCCGCGGCGCTTCACCTTTGAGCACTCCAGCGAACTGGTCAATGCCGCAACGGCCGCGGTGCATAGCGTGCTGCCTGCGGCCGACGTGGTCATCCACACCATCCCCCGCGAATCCCGGACCGAAAGCATCTTCGACCGCGTACGCGCCGCAGCCGCGCGCAACAACGTCTCGGTGCATGAGCTCAGTGCCCGTTCGCACCACGGGCGCCTGCAAATCGAGCTGCACGTCGAAATCGAGGAAAACAAGAAGCTCAGTGAGGCGCACAGCTTTGTGACGGCGCTGGAAGCGGAGATTCTTCGCGAAGTCCCCGAGATCGAATCCGTCCTGACCCACATTGAGAGCGAGCCGGCGACGATCGAACAGCCGGACGATGTGGTTGTGGAAGACCGCAGGATTGAATTGGCGCTGCGTGCCGCGGCCGTGGGGATCATCGACATCGTTGACGTACATGCCATCACCGTGGGCCGTGCGCGCGAGCATATCTCCGTCACATGTCACTGCACCTTGCCCGACGATCTGCCGATGCATCGCGTCCACGAAGCCATCACCGAACTGGAAGACCGCTTCAAACTGGAGTGCCCCGAGGTGTACCGAGTCACCATCCATCCCGAGCCGGTGACGGATAATACCCGTTAGGGCGGCGTGCACTGGCGCGAAGAGTCATATGGAGGTTTTCCATGCCGATAGACAGATCAAATGTCAAAGAAGATCAACGAGACTATCGGTTATCCGCGGCAGTGTTCTTCGGATTCGTGATTCTCCAGATGTTGGTATGCGAATCGTCCGCAATTCGTGGTTTGTGGCTCATAGAACCGACACCTGATTACGGGCCGGAGAAGTTCGTGCTCCCGCTATGCATCGCATTCCCAGTGTTCATCCTGGTCGTACTCCGTGTCCAGGCAAAACGGTGGGTTGCAAATGGACGTATGGACTCAGGCCTCGCCGCACGTATCATGAACAGTTTCGGCATTGCATTGTTTATGGCCTACATCGGCATTTTCCAGCTTGCGGAGCTGGCTTTTCGTGCGCGGTGATCGCCTATGAGTACCCGCGCCATCGCCGGTTTCTTCCGTGTGGCTTCGCTGCTGCTGCTGCTCATCGCCGTGGCGTTGCTGGCCGCCATTGCGACCATGCAATTTGCGATCCACGGCGCTGAGGTGCAGGTGCCCGCGCTGAAGGGCATGACCGTGGCCGACGCGCTGAGCGAAACCGCCGGCACTGGGGCTGAATCTAGACGTCGACAATCGCTACTATTCGGGCGATGTGGCTGCCGGTCACATCCTGTCGCAGTCACCCGAGGCGGGCACCGTGGTGCGCCGCGAGTGGCATGTGCGCGTGGCGGAGAGCCTGGGGCCGCAGAAGGTCGACGTACCCGACACGGTAGGCGTGGATGAGCGCGTGGCGTCACTGGAACTACGCCGCGCGGGCCTCGAGGTGGGCGAAATTGCGCACCTTCCTTCGAAAACTGCTGCCGAGGGAACGGTGCTGGCGCAGGATCCTCCCGCGCATGCGCAGGGCATCGAGCAACCAAGCGTGAACCTGCTGGTGGCCGCACCGGACGATGAAACACCAGATGGTTATGTGATGCCCGACTTTTCCGGATGGCCGATCTCGAGCGCTAACGCGGCTTTGGCGAAAGTTGGCATCCGCACCGGGCCGCCGAACCTTGTAGATGTGCCGGTGGCCGCGATGGGCAGCGGCACAACGCCGCTGCGTCCGCCGGCCAAGCCGGGAGTGGTGCAGTCGCAGTCGCCCGCCGCCGGCTCGCGCATCGACCAGAGCACGATTGTTCACTTCACGGTGGTGAAATAGAAGACTGGAGAAAAATCGGCATGGGACTGAGCGAGGACTTGGAGAAGATTGCAAGCCAGGAGCGTGAGCTGCACCTGCCGCGCCTCGATGCGCAGGTTGCATGGGATCTCGGCACGCGCATTCGCACCATGGCCGTGGAGCGCGGCCTCACCCTGGTCATTGACGTGCGGCGTTTCGGGCAGCCCCTGTTTTATGCGGCGCTCGACGGCACGACTCCCGACAATGCCGAGTGGGTGCGCCGCAAGAGCAACGTGGTGGCGCGCTTCCATCGCAGCTCCTATGCCGTGGGTATGACGCTCAAAGTGAAAGGGACGACACTTGCGGAGCGCTACGGACTGCCGGTCGCGGACTACGCGGCTGACGGCGGTTCCTTTCCGCTGACTAGCGAGAACGCGGGCATCGTAGGCAGCGTGACCGTGTCCGGCCTGCCGCAGCGCGACGATCACAATCTGGTTGTGGAAGCGCTGTGCGCCTTGCTAGGTAAGGATTTTGCGGCATTGCGCCTGGGACCGGAGACTGCATAGCGCACGTCGGGAGCTGCATCAAGCCAACCTTTCAAGCAGAGCCACAAAAAAGCCGTCAGTCGGCAATGCGCCGGGCAATAACCGCAGTGCGCCATCGGGCGTGAGGCATGTTCGCAACCGCTCCGCCGCCTCAGGGCGGAGAATGCCATTCCGTTGCAGCGCCTCGAGGTCCGGTACGAGCGAAATCTGCCGCACATTCTGGTTTTCAGCGAGGATCGCGGCCACGACCTGCTCATTCTCCTCCGGCTCCAGAGAACAGGTTGAGTAGACTACGCGGCCGCCGGGGCGAACGGCGCGTAAAGCCGCGCGCAAAATGCCACGTTGGCGTTCCGCAAGCCGCGGCAGATCCTCCAATTGCAGACGATGACGGATTTCAGGATTGCGACCCAGCGTGCCGGTCCCGCTGCAAGGCACGTCCACCAGCGCAAGATCGAATGTCGGCTTCTTCTTCAAGCTCGGCTGCATCGGCTAATCGGCACTCCACGCGATCGGCGTGCGCGGCCAGACGCTTGCGCAGGTCGGCAAGCCGCCGCGGGCTCGATTCACACGCGACGATGCACGCACGGGGATTTCGTTCCGCGAGGATGAGCGTTTTGCCGCCAGGCGCCGCGCATGCATCGAGAATTTTCTTCTGGCTTTGGCCGGAATCTTTGCCGGGAAACGCGGCCAACTCCCCAATTAACTGCGAGCCTTCATCCTGCACGCGCGCACGGCCTTCGCGAAATGCCAACGTGGCCGTCACATCGCCGGAAACCACGGTGCGCGCGGCGGTGAGCAACTCACCGGATGCAAGCTCGATTCCCGCCTCACTCAATTCGTCTTCAGCAGTGGGGCTTTCCATACGCACGTTCAATCGCGGCTGGCTCTGGCCGTGTCGGCAGATCGCATGCATTGCATCCACGCCATAGAACTCGATCCAGCGCTCGACCATCCAGGCGGGATGTGCCTGGACCGCCGCCAACTTGCCACTGTCCTCCTCCAAAAGGCTGCCGTGCGCAGCACCAGTGGTGCCACGCGCAGCACTGCGAAGAACGGCATTGACCATCCCGGCGGCAAAGCGATGGCCCGACTGCTTTGTCAGCTCCACGCTTTCATCGAAGGCGGCGTGGTCGGGAACGCGGTCGAGAAAGCAAAGTTGGAAGACGCCGAGGCGGAGAGCGATCAGGACTTCAGGATCAAGTTTGGCATTGGGGCGCTTCAGCAGCGGGCGAATCTGCTGATCGAGCCAAAGCTGCCAGCGAAGCACGCCCAGCACCAAAGCTGTGGCCAGATTGCGATCCGCGGATGACAGCGCACTGACCTTATCGGCGCGTAACAGGTCGTCTGCATGCGCCTGGCCATGTTCGACAGCAAGGAGAATGCGGAAGGCCGCTTTGCGCGCGGGAGAAATGGCAGGCATGGCGCTCAACCCAGACGCGCATCCGCGCCGAGTGGGTTCCCGCGCAGGAACTCGGCGGCGTCGAGGCGCTTTTTGCCTTCAAGCTGCACTTCAAGCAACTCGAGCCATGTGTCGCCGGCGCAGCCGACGAACAAGCGATGATCCTCAATGCGCACCGAGCCCGGATCGGCGACGCCGAGATGCTGAGCGAAGCTCTCGTGGACAATCGCCAAGCGGTGCACAATCAGTTTTTTGCCATGGAGCGCGGTGAAGGCGCCAGGCCAGGGCTGAAAGCCGCGCCAACGGTTATAGATTTCCGTTGCCGAGCGTGCGGCAAAGTCCATGCGTCCGTCTTCGCGGTTGAGCAGCGGCGCAAACGTGGCGCCCTCGTGATTCTGCGGCTGCGGTTGAAGCGTTCCATCGGCGAGTCCGGCCAAGGTTTCGACGATCAGCGGCGCGCCCGCGTTGGCCAGCACGGGAAACAACTCCGCTGCGGATTGTTCCGGTCCAATCTCGTGGGTTTGTTGCAGCAGAATCGGGCCCGTGTCGAGGCCTTCTTCAAGAAGCATAGTGGTATTGCCGGTGAAGGCGTCGCCCATCGCAATGGCCCATTGGATGGGTGCTGCGCCGCGGTATTTCGGTAGTAAGGACGCGTGCAGATTGATGCAGCCCAACCGGGGCAGGGCAAGCATCCAGGGAGGAATGATGCGCCCATAGGCCACCACGACAATGGCGTCGGGCGCAATGGCCTCTAGCTGCGCACGAAACTCGGCGTTGTTGCGGATCTTTTCCGGTTGCGCGACAGCAAGCCCAGCGGCCAGAGCGGCCTGCTTTAAAGGCGTTGGGGCTATCTGCCGATCGCGGCCCACGGGACGGTCCGGCTGCGAAACCACGAGAGCGACGTCGTGTCCTGCGGCGAGCAACGCGTCAAAAGTTGGAACGGCGAACTGGGGCGTCCCGCAGAAAATCAGCTTGAGGGGGCGCGCCGCATTTGTCATGGCTGTTTTACCAATTGCCTTCGCCCTGCATCTTGCGAATCTTGCGGAGACTGAGACTGCGCTTGAGCGCGCTCATGCGGAAGATGAACAGGACGCCGTCAAGATGGTCGATCTCATGCTGGAAGGCGCGGGCCAGCAACTCGTCGCCATCCATCTCGAACCATTTGCCCTGCTCGTCCTGCGCGCGTACGCGGACTGTTGCGGCGCGCACTACCTTCTCGCGAATGTCCGGAAAGCTCAGGCAGCCTTCCTCTTCGTACTGTTTGCCCTCGCTCACAGTAATCTCAGGATTGATGAGCACAAGTTTCTGTGCGGGGTCCTTGCCCATGCTCAGGTCGATGACGGTGACGCGCTTGGACACGCCCACCTGGGGCGCAGCCAGCCCGATGCCCTGCGATGCATAGGTCGTTTCGAACATATCGGCGACCAGCTTGCGCAACTCGGCGTTGAACTCGGTCACAGGTTCACCGGGTTGCTCCAGCACCGGCTCGGGATATTTCACAATCTCCAGAATCATCGTCCCTGTCAGAATCTCCGTATCTGTTCGATGTATCCATCAAAATTTCGTTTCAATTCAGTCAGCGAGTCGCCGCCGAACTTCTCATGGGCCAGGTTGGCCAGCACCAGGGCCACCATGGCTTCAGCGGCTACGCCTGCCGCCGGGACCACGCAAATATCGCTACGCTCGTAACTTGCGCTGGTGGGCTCGCGCGTATCGAAGCGCACCGACTCGAGTGGCTGGCGCAGGGTCGAGATTGGCTTCAGGTATCCGCGCACCACAATGTCTTCGCCGTTCGAGACGCCGCCCTCGACGCCACCGGCATTGTTGTGAGGGCGCGTAAAGCGCGTGGGCCGGCTGGGAAGGTTTTCCGTTGCGTAATGAATGGGATCGTGAACCCGCGAGCCAAATGAGCCCGCAGCTTCCACGCCGCGCCCGATCTCAACGGCCTTCACGGCCTGCAAACTCATCACGGCCCAGGCTAGCTGGCCGTCGAGGCGATCGTCCCAGTTGGCGTAGGAGCCGAGGCCGGCGGGAACGCCGTGCGCGATCACTTCAAAAATGCCGTTCACGGTGTCGTCGGCACGGGTTGCGGCCTCCACTTCCTCTTTCATGCGCGCCTCGGTGGCGGCGTCGACGCAAGACAGAACCACTTCCTTTTTGCCGGCAAGTGCGGCAATCTCTTCCCAAGCCGCGTCACGGTCAAGGTCCACGCGGCCCACGCGGATCACGTGGCTCGCGACTTCGATGCCGAGTTGGCGGAGCATCAATTTTGCGAAAGCGCCAGCGGCCACACGGGCCGCGGACTCACGCGCCGAAGCGCGTTCCAGTACGTAGCGCGCATCGGGGAAGTTGTATTTGAGCGCACCGGCAAGGTCGGCGTGGCCGGGCCGGGGTGAGGCCACCGCGCGATGTTTCGCCGGATCGCCGGTCTCTACCGGCAGCTTCTCCTGCCAGTTTTTCCAGTCGCGGTTAACGAGCTCAATCGCAATGGGAGAGCCAATGGTTTTGCCGTGGCGCACGCCGGAAAGCACATGCGCTTGATCGGTTTCGATCTTCATGCGGCCGCCGCGACCGTAGCCCTGCTGCCGGCGCCACAACTCGCGGTTCACATAATCGAGATCGACGGGGACGCCTGCGGGAAGACCGGAAACCAGAGCAATCAAAGCCTCGCCGTGGGATTCCCCTGCGGTGGAGAAGCGGATCATATAGATTCCATTGTAAATGCGAGTGGGGCGCAGCGGCGCGTAGATTACGGATGCCCGCGGATCCTGTTTCTAGAACCCGAAAAACCAAAATGCCGGTAGTGGGTCAGTTTGAACCTATCGCGAAGGGGCACGACTTCAGTCGTGCCGTAGAGACTTCGAAAATGAATGGGGCTTTAGCCCCTGAGGGATGGTTCCTTTCAAACTGACCCATTACCAAAATGCCGCAGGACCAAAAAACACGCTCAGAAATTACACGGCAGAGAACACAAGACGCGCGTCCTTCAAAAACGCCGCATGCGGCACCACGGGCTCGCGCACTTCAGCGCCATTGAGGGTTACGCGGTTGAGAAACGTACCCGGCTTGCTGCTCTGCGCCTCTATGCGAATCGTATGCCCGTCCGGGAAGCGAATTTCGGCTTCTTCAAAGAGCGGCGCGCCCAGCACCCAATCCGGCTTGCCGGGGCAGAGCGAGTAGATTCCCAGCGAACTGAGGATGTACCACGCGCTCATCGAGCCGGTATCTTCGTCGCCGGGAAAGTTGTCGGGCGTGTACAGCTCGTTCAGCACCCGGTGGGCCCAGTACTGCGTGCGATCGCGCCGTCCCGCCATCGCAAACATATAGAGAAATGCATGTACCGGCTGGTTCGAATGCGCGTACTGACCGAAATCGACTGATGCCATCTCCGACATCTCGTGAATCTCGTCGCCATAGGTGCCCACATGAAAAACCGGCGCTTGCGTCAGCATGTCATCGAGCGCGGCGACGAATTCCGTCTTGCCGCCCATGGCTTCCATCAGCCCCTCCGGATTCCATGGCACGGCAAAGCGGTACTGCCACGGGCCACCCTCCACATACGCGCCACCCCAGGTGTGCGGGTCGAAGGGCGACTGCCACGATCCATCGGCCATCTTTCCGCGCACGAAGCGCGTGGCGGGGTCGAAGATATTGCGCCAGTTACGCGAACGCTGCTCAAACGCGGCTGCTTCGTCCGGTTTGCCCGCGGCGCGAGCCACTTGCGCGATGCAGAAATCTCCGTAAGCCGAGTCCAGCGTCTCGGCTGCCGCGCCGGCCACCGCTTCCATGGGAATATAGCCAAGCTTTAGATATTCCGCGACCGCTGGACGGCCATATCCAAGTTTCGGCGCGACTGGCTGTGTGGCGTGCTTCTTCAATCCCTCAAAGGCCGCCTGCACATCGAACCCCGTGACGCCCCTGGCCGCCGCGTCGCCGAAAACGAAATCGGTGGGGCTGCCCGTCATGCAGTTGCGATAGCCGGGACAGGGGAACTGCGGGAACCAACCGCCTTCCTTGTACGCGTTCACCCAAGCCTGAAGAATCTCGGTCAGCCGCTCGGGATATATCAAGGCCATCATCGGGTACCACGCGCGATAGGTGTCCCAGTAGCCGTGGTCGGCATACATAAAGCCCGGTTCCACTTTGCTGCTGTAGGGGCTCATGTGCACGATGTTTCCGCCGGCATCGCGTTCGTGCCAGATGCGGGGATAGAGCAGCGCGCGATAGAGACACGAGTAAAACACTTTGCGTTGGCTTTCCGATGCCCCTTGAATGCGCACCCGGCCCAGCGCCGCTTCCCAGGTTGCGGCAGCTTCGCTCTTCACCTGGTCGAAGGGCTTATCGCCGACTTCGTATTTGAGATTCAACGCCGCTTGATCGGCGGAGATGAACGACGTACCCACGCGCAGCGTGATCGGCTTACCCGCCTCCGCCATGAAGCGAATGACGGCCACGCGCCGCCCGCTGCTGGGTTTGACCTCGAAGGCAGTGATCCTGGCATCGCAGTGCACTGCATAACGAGTTGCAAACCCTTTGGGAACGCCGCCATGGTTGTAGGTCGTGGAGGCATTCACCGTTCCGCTGGCAGTGTCGCAAGACGCCTCGGCATTTTCGCCGGGAAGGTCGATGAAGACTCCCGCCGGTCCAGACTCCTCAAACGTAAAGCGCATAACGGCGCCGCGCTCCGTGGGCGCAAGCTCCAGTGCACAGCGGTAGCGCATGAGCTGCACCTTCAACGCGTGCGGCGCAATTTCAAGCTCTGCCCCGCGATAGCTTGATGCACGCGTCGCGGCGTCCGGCCCGGCCTCGCCGTTGAATGGCAGGAAGGTGGCATAGCCGTAATCTTTGAGCCAGGGACTCAGTTGGTGCGTGCAGCGAATGCCCTGCAACCGCTCGTCGCGGGGCTGAAAAAACCAAGCACTCGTGTCGCTCGATTGCAGTGCCCAGTGCGCCATGGCGAATGGAACTGCGACGATGGGAAGCGTATTGCCGCGCGAGAAGAGGGATGTCGAGTCCGTTCCCTGGAGAGGATTCGCCAGTTCCACGAGGGCCGAGTGGGTAGCACCCGAATTCGGTCCGCCTCCGGCTTGTGCATTCGGGCCAGCTTGCGATGGAACGGTTTCTGCGGCCGTATTCACCGCGTCCAGGGTCGAAACCAGCGCGGCGGCACTGCCCGCCATCTTCAGGAAACTCCTCCTGCTCGATCCTCTGCCTTCTTGCATCGTCATATCTCCAGCCGTTCCTGGTGCGAGCGGGCTCCCTGCGCATTTCGGTTACCGGTCTCTCCGCATGGTACCGGCTGCCTCCCGGTTCCTGCAATGGCTCCCGTCATAACGGTTTCCAGTCGGAGATACATTCCCATCCGGCCGCCGCGGAGTGAAATCGGCGACGTCGATTCGCGTGGCCGTCTCCTCCATGCGCTATCCTGTGCTGGAAGCGCCGCAATTATCTCGATTGCAAGACCCGCAATTTATGGCGAACATTCCATTCGACCGAACTGCCAAACAAATCGTGCTTACTCTCCAGGATTACTCGCTGTTTTCCTGGCGGGCCATGATGAACCTTTTTCGTCCGCCCATTTACTGGACCGATTTCCTCACCCAGTCGGACATCATCGGTTTCGGTTCGCTGCCGATTGTCATTCTTTCGGGATTTTTCACCGGAGGCGTGCTCTCGCTCCAGTCTTCAGCCACACTTTCGGCCTTCGGCGCCACGGCCGTTACCGGCCAGTTCGTCAGCCTCACCATGATTCGCGAACTGGGCGCGGTGCTCACCGGCATCATGGTCTCGGGACGCAACGCATCTTCCATGGCCAGCGAACTTGGCTCCATGGTCGTGACGGAACAGATTGACGCGATGCGCGCCCTGGGTGTCGATCCGATGCGCAAGCTTGTGACGCCGCGCGTCTACGCCACCATCACCATGCTTTTGTTCCTCACCATCGTGGCCGACGCCTTCGGCATCATGGGCGGCGCTGCGGTTACCGTCGTTCTGAATCACCAGAACGGCACCCAGTACTTTAACAATGCTTACGAGCACCTGGCTTACCCCGATATCCTTCAAGGACTCGTGAAGCCGCTCTTCTTCGGCTACATCATTGCCTCCATTGGTTGTTTCTACGGGATGAGGACCACGGGCGGCACGGAGGGCGTGGGCCGCTCCACGATTTCGGCCGTCGTGAATTCTTCCGTGCTCATCATCTTTGTAGACTTCCTCATCACGCACATTCTGCTTACTCTGTTTCCCACATGAGCCACGCCACCGTTTCCGTGTCCGAACTGCCACCTCTCAAGCCGGAGGGAGGGCCGGTTGTCGTGTTGCACAACGTCGCCGTGGGCTTCGATGGACCGCCAGTGGTTGAGAATGTGAGTTTCTCGGTGGCGCCTGCCGAGACGCGCATTCTTCTGGGGCCAGCCGGTGTGGGCAAGAGCGTCCTGCTCAAACTCATCATCGGACTGTTGCCTCCGCTTGAGGGCAGCGTGGAACTTTTCGGCGAGGACATTTCCCACATGCCTGAGGAGAAGCTCTTTTCGTTGCGGGCACGGGCCGGCATGGTCTTCCAGGAGGGCGCTCTCTTTGATTCGTTAACGGTCCGCGACAATGTCGCCTACCAACTGGTCCAGGAAGCCGTGCCCGACGAGGAGATCGACGAGCGCGTGCACGATGCGTTGCGCTTCGTTGGTCTCGAAGAGACCTTCGCCCTCTTTCCTTCGAGCCTTTCCGGCGGCATGAGGCGGCGCGTCGCCATTGCCCGCGCTTTGATCAATAAACCGCAGCTCATCCTTTACGACTCGCCCACGGGCGGCCTCGATCCTGTCACCTCCAACACCATCATCGAGCTCATTGTGAAGCAACGCGACGTGCGCGCCACTCCCTCGCTGCTGGTTACCCACCGGCTTCAAGACGCCTTCACGCTCTGCACCCACCATTTCGACAGCGAACAGGGTTGCATGGTCCCGCTTCCCGAAGGCCAGATCAACAACAACACCACCTTCCTCATGCTCGACGAAGGGCATCTGATCTTCGACGGCTCTCTCCACGAGCTGGTTCACTCCCAAAATGCATTCGTCCGCGAGTTCCTGGAGTAGCTCCTACTCCCTGCTGGCTACTCACCACTTTATGCTTCTACAATCTGATTCGTGACGACCAGCCTCTTCGATCTCTACAAGATCGGTGTGGGTCCCTCCAGTTCGCACACTATGGGGCCGATGCGGGCGGCTTGCCGCTTTGTGCGGGAGCTGGATCGCAGCGGTCTGCTCAATCGCACCGTGCGCATGCAAACCGACCTTTACGGTTCGCTGGCTCTCACAGGCATGGGTCATGCCACGGATCGCGCGATTCTCCTGGGCCTTGCAGGCAACGAACCCGCGGCCATTGATCCCGCCGCTATTGAATCCGCGGTCGCGGCGATGCGCTCTTCCCGAAGCATCGATCTTGCCGGAAAGCGTGCGGTTGCCTTCGACGAGCCTGGCGACCTCCTCTTCCATCGCGACCAGATGCTTCCTCCCGGCGCCAGCACGAAGCATCCCAATGGGATGCGCTTCACAGCCTTCGACATTGAGGGCGCAATCGTCTCCCAGCGCACGTTCTTTTCCATCGGGGGCGGCTTCATCGCTGAAGATGGAGAGGCCGATCAGACCTCGCGCGAGCCGCAGGTTCGGCTGCCGTATCCGTTTCACAGCGCGGCAGAACTGCTTGAGATCGCCAGCGCGCACTCGCTCTCCATCGACCGCGTGATGCTGGCCAACGAATGTGAGCGTCTGCGGACACTCGATCCCAACGCGAGCCAGGAGACTCTCGAACTGCGCGTAAAGGCCGGCATCGAGCAAATCTGGCAAACCATGCAGGCGTGTGCGGGGCGCGGCATGGCCGCCGAAGGAATCCTGCCTGGAGGATTGCAGGTGCGCCGCCGCGCGCGGCGCCTTGCCGAGCGTCTACGCGTCCGCGAGACGAGCGGAAAGCAAGGCGATCCACTGGTGCCGCTCGACTGGGTGACGGTGTACGCCATGGCAGTGAATGAGGAGAACGCTGCGGGTGGCCGTGTGGTGACTGCGCCCACCAACGGCGCTGCCGGCGTCGTTCCCGCTGTGGGGCTCTACTATCAGCGCTTCGTCGACGGAGCCAGCGGCGAAGGCATGGTGCGATTCTTCCTCGTCTCGGCGGCGATCGGCGTTCTCTACAAAGAGAACGCGTCCATCAGCGGCGCAGAGGTGGGATGCCAGGGTGAGGTGGGCGTGGCCTGTTCCATGGCCGCGGCGGGACTGACCTCGGCTCTCGGGGGCAACGACGGACAGATAGAGCACGCTGCTGAAATCGCCATGGAACATAACCTGGGCATGACCTGCGACCCCATCGGCGGACTCGTGCAGATTCCCTGCATCGAGCGCAATGCCATGGGCGCTGCCAAAGCTGTGCAGGCCGCGCGTTTGGCGATGAACGAGCCGGAAGCGCACAAGGTCTCGCTCGATCAGGTCATCCGCACCATGTACCTCACCGGCCTCGATATGCAATCGCGCTACAAGGAGACCAGCCTTGCGGGCCTCGCGCTCAACATCATCGAGTGCTGAATGCGACGCTGTGAAGCGCGCGCAACGTGTGAAGGAGAGCGCCGATGCAAATTACAAAAACTGATTTGCGCATCGCGCGCACGCAGTGCGCGCCAGGAAATTTTTCATGCGCGCATCGAATTTCGTCTCCGATTTCCTCTGCGAGCGAATTTTGTCGTCCGGCCATGTTGATCTTTTTTTCACTCTCATGTCGTTTTTTTCTTGACATCGATGATTGATGAATCTATACATTCTTCAACTGCAATTTAATTTGCAGAATCGATGCAACCCATCGAAAAGGGAGAATAGGCAAATGGCAACTAAGAAAGCAGCCAAGAAGGCACCCGCGAAGAAGGCGGCCAAGAAGGCCGTAAAGAAGACCGCGAAAAAGAAGTAGCGGATCGAACAACCCAAAAAGGCAACACTCAAGGGGAACGCTGAAAAGCGTTCCCCTTAGTGTTTATGGGGGTAAAACCGTTGCTCGCGAGTGTAACGCCGTACACTTTTGATGAAGCCCACTACGAGGGAACTTGTGACACGACGCAGATGGATCGCAGAAAAATGGGATGAAGCCACCGCAACTATCGACGGTGCGCAAGCCGAACATCTGGCTCGCGTGCTGCGCGCGCAGCCGGGCATGGAGGCCGACGTGGTGGCCGGCGGCCGCGTCTTTCACGCCCAGGTGGCCGCCGTCTCCATGGACGAAATTCGCTTCAACCTGACCGCCGAGCTGGTGGCCGATCCTGCGCTTCCCGTTACTTTGGTGTTAGCCATCTACAAGTTCGACCGCATGGAATGGGCAATTGAAAAAGCCACAGAGCTCGGTGTGGCGGCGATTGCGCCGGTCATCGCGCGAAGAACAGAAAAGCACCTGGCCCAGGCCGCAGCGAAGCGCGCAGAGCGGTGGCGCCGCATCGCGCATGAGGCCTCGCAACAGGCGCGGCGCTCCGATGTGCCTCTGATTCACGATCCGATCTCGCTCGCGCAGCACGTGCGCGCGGCCACTGCGGCCACGCGTATCGTGCTTGCAGAGCAGGAGCGCACGACGACGTTGCGTGACGCGATCGCAGAAGCGATAGCAGCGGCCGGGGAAGAAATGCCTCAGCTGGAAATCGCCATCGGTCCTGAAGGTGGATGGGCTCCTGACGAAGAAGCGCTCTTCGATGCCAACGGCTGGCGCGCTGCGTCGATGGGACCGCGCATCGTGCGCGCCGAGACGGCCGCCATCGCGGCGCTCGCCGTCATCGCATCCTGCCTCGAGTAGCCGCTCTGCGGTCTAGCGAAACAAGATTTCGAAGCCGATGGAGCGTCCTCTGTGGAAAAGCCAGACGAAACTATCTGCGCCAAATTTAGAAATGCGCGAAGTGTACCAGCAACCCCGCGAGCGCTCCTCCCGCAAGATCGCCGATGATCGGAATAGGCGCGTAGCGCCAATTCGATCCGCCCTTGCCGGGAATCGGCAGCAGCGCATGCACGATGCGCGGTCCCAGATCGCGCGCCGGATTGATCGCGTACCCTGTCGTTCCGCCGAGCGAGAGTCCGATGCCCCACACCAAACTGCCCACGAGCCAAGGTCCAAGTCCAGCGGCCGGCCCATTCATGGCCACGCCGTGCGAGAAGATGGCGTTGGCCACGAGGACCAGCACCGCCGTTCCTAACATTTCGCTGAAGAGATTTGCCAACGGGCTGCGCACCGCGGCGTTGGTGCAGAAGACGCCGAGCTTGGCCGCGGGGTCGGGCGTCAGCTTCCAATGCGGCGCGTAGTGCAGCGTCATGAGCGCCGCGCCGCCCATCGCGCCCAGCAACTGCGCCGACCAATACGTGAGCAGAGAGGAATAATTTCCGCTCACCACCGCCGCGGCCAGCGAGATGGCCGGATTCAAGTGCGCGCCGGGACTGCCGAACGCCTGCGCCACGACCACGCCGCAGAGCACAGCCAGTGCCCATCCGGTGGCGATCACCATCCAGCCGGAATCCGCCGCATAGGATTTGCGCAGCGTGACGCCGGCGTTCACGCCGTCGCCCAGCAGCACCAGGACCAGTGTGCCCATAAACTCGCCGAACCAAATCGAGTGCATCGAACCTTCCTTGCGTTTGCGCCGGCCCCCCACTTGGGTTGCCGCGCGGTCTCAGGTTGGAATTGAAGAACCAAGACATTGTCCACTGCCGGAGTCGCCGCTGCCAAGAGCGATGTCACTTTCCGGCGTCCGGAGTTGCGCGCTCATATTGCGTCCAATGCGCAAGCAGCTCGCTCACCACGGTGTGTCCCACGCGATAAGCCGCCTCCAGAGACGGCAGATAGGCCGCGTATGCACGCCCATGCTGATCGCCCAGGCTTTCAGTTGCGCTCAGCTCGCGCGGCTGGCGGTCGTAGTTGCTCACCGTGCGCAGCACCAGCACGCGCTTCAGGTCCACGCGTCCCGCGTTGGCCAGGAACGTCAGCGACTGCAGCGTCCCCGTGTCCTCCATCGCGGTGGTTGTAAACACGCCTTTGCCACCGGTGAAGTAAGGCACCCACTGCGCGGCCCACGCGTCCATCAGCTTGCCGTGCCAAAAGGTCGAAGACGAAATCTCGTCGCCCATCATGACAAACGGCGCCCGTTCCGCTACAGCGCCATCGAAGTGGCTTCGCCTCTCGCGCAACTCCTCTGAGTCGTCCAGCTTCACATTGCGCGTCAGTTGGTAGGCCCACTCCACCAGTCCGTCATTCAACTCGTACACCTCGCCCGCTTCAGGCATGGCGGGCTCCTCAAAGGGTCTCGTCTTGCGCAGGGGTACCATGCCCGTCGTCCAGTCTTTGGGAATCTCGCGCGCATCGATCTCGTAGCCCAGGTCGCCGTCCACCACCCATCGCGCCCATGCCGCCGAACCCAGCGAGATGCGGTCCGGGCATCCGCCCGCAATCCCGGCCACGATCCAATACGCGTGGCTGAAGTCGAAACGTGGGTCCAGCGCTACCGCCATGATGGTCGCCGCCGCGTGCGCCGTTCCCGGCCCGGTAAGTACCGCCATCTCTCCGGCATCGTTCATGCGCACCGGATGGTAGCCGTCCGCCAGCGGAAACACGCGGTCCAAATGGTCGCGCTCCACCCAGTACTGCAGCTCGCCGGGCTTGTCGCCAGTGTCCGCACCCGCTTCGAACATGGTCACCACAACAACCTTCACCGGGATGGCCTGCGGCTTCGCGGCGGCAGCGCCGGCGAAGATTGCCAGTAGCTCGAGAGCAGGAAGCATGAACGCTCGGGTCATCATTAATTGCGATACTACCCGAAGCCGGCAGAAGGCCGGGAATCGGCGCTACTATGAAAAAGAATGTGGAGGTCACGCGTGTGCGGAAAGCGACGGCAGTTCTTATCGGCGCGGCGTTTGCGTGGGCGGCAGTGACGGGCGCAGCGGGACAATCGAAGTCATCCGGCCACTGGGCGATCGTGATTCACGGCGGCGCCGGCGACATCGAACGCGCCAAGCTGGGACCGGACGGAGACAAAGCCTATCGCGCCGCGCTCGCCAAGGTGATCGAAGCCGGAGCCGCGGTTCTCGATCACGGAGGCTCTTCGCTCGATGCCGTCGAGGCGGCGATTCGTGTTCTTGAGGACGACCCGCTCTTCAATGCTGCGCGCGGGGCCGTCTTCACAGCGGCAGGCAAGACGGAGCTGGATGCGGCCATCATGGACGGCGCAACCATGCACGCGGGCGCGGTTGCAGACGTGACGCATACCCGCTACCCCATCACTCTCGCCCGCGCGGTGATGGAGAAGACACCGTACGTTCTCCTGGTAGGCCCGGGCGCCGATGCCTACTCAAAGCAAGCGGAAATGGAACAGGTTGAGCCCAGTTACTTTTTTACCGAGAGCCGCTGGCAGTCGCTGATCAAGCAATTGCAAAAGGAAGGCCGGCCCATTCCGGCGCGTCCCGCCGGAGTTCCTCCGGAGGGCGACGTCAAGCCGGTCGCGCAATGGCAGGAGGCGGCAAACACGCGCCGTTACGGAACGGTGGGTGTGGTCGCGGTTGATCGCGAGGGCAACGTTGCTGCCGGCACATCAACCGGCGGCTTGCAGGGCAAGATGCCGGGCCGCGTAGGCGATTCGCCAATCATTGGCGCCGGCACGTACGCCTCGAATCAATCCTGCGCCGTCTCCGGCACCGGAGTTGGCGAGTACTTCATTCGCTTCACCGTGGCGCGAGACGTGTGCGCGCTGGTGCAATACAAGGGCTACTCATTGCAGCAGGCCGCCGACGAGGTCATTCAAAAGAAACTCGCTCCTATCCATGGTGATGGCGGCGTGATTGCGGTCGCTCCCGACGGGCAGATGGCATGGAGCTTCAACACGCCCGGCATGTTCCGCGCTCGTCTTGCCGAAGGCGGCAAAATCGAAGTGCATATCTACAACAGCGAGCCGTGAGCCGGACTTTAATCCAGTTCGCGGCCATTCCTCGATTCGGCAAATATAATTTGAGCAGGACTTCCCCATGGCGCTACAGTTCACAACTTCCTACATTGAAGATGCGCTCGCGCTCTTTCGCTATTACAAACGCCTTGCCGAGCGTGCAATGGATCAGGTCAGCGACGAGCAACTCTTTGCGACTCTCGATCCTGAGGCCAATTCCATCGCCATCATCGTGAAGCACATGGTGGGCAACATGCGCTCGCGCTGGACCGACTTTCTCACCAGCGACGGCGAAAAGCCCAGTCGCAACCGCGACAGTGAGTTTGTTGACCCATCCCCAACCCGCGCACAACTTCTGGCCGAGTGGGAGGACGGATGGGCTCGTCTCTTTGCCGGAATCGAGGCTCTCAGCGATGCTGACCTCACCCGCACCGCGACCATCCGCGGCGAGGCGCATTCCGTGATGCAGGCCATCAACCGCCAATTGGCGCATTACCCGTATCACGTGGGCCAGATTGTGCTGCTCGCCAAGCATTTTGCCTGCGACCGCTGGCAGTCGCTCAGCGTGCCTCGCAACCAGTCGGCCGAATTCAATCGCCGCGTGGCCGCCGGGGAAGCCAGCCAGCGCTGACAGTTGAGTGGCGCGGCGCACAATTGTGCCCGCAGACCTTTCTGTAGAATGTTGCGCATGGAAACCATTGCGTACAACCTGCCGCAGAGCCGAATTCCGCAAACCTGGTACAACATTCTTCCGGATCTGCCCGCGCCTATGGCGCCGCCGCTCAACCCTGGCACGCTCCAGCCGCTCGGTCCTGACGATCTGGCGCCGCTGTTTCCCATGGCGCTGATCATGCAGGAAGTCAGCAACGAGCACGAGATCGAAATTCCCGGCGAAGTGCGGCAGATTTACGCGCAGTGGCGCCCATCCCCGTTGATGCGCGCACGACGCCTGGAAAAAGCACTCGACACGCCAGCACGCATTTACTACAAGTACGAAGGCGTCTCCCCCGCCGGTTCGCACAAGCTGAATACCGCCGTCCCGCAAGCCTGGTACAACAAGCAGGAAGGCGTGAAGCACCTTTCCACCGAGACCGGCGCCGGCCAGTGGGGCTCCGCATTGTCGATGGCCTGTGCGTTCCTCGGCCTCGACTGCAAAGTATTTATGGTGCGCGTCAGCTACGATCAAAAGCCCTATCGCCGCGCTTTGATTGAGGCCTTTGGAGCCTCAGTCATCGCCAGCCCCAGCACGCTCACAGAGTCGGGCCGCGCCATTCTCGCCGAGCATCCAAACTCTCCCGGCTCGCTTGGCATCGCCATCTCCGAGGCGGTTGAAGTGGCGGCCAAGGATCCAGGCACCAAGTACGCTTTGGGCAGCGTGTTGAATCACGTACTGCTCCATCAGACCGTCATCGGCCAGGAGGCCATCGAACAGATGGCCCTTGCCGGTGACGATCCCGATGTCATCATTGGTTGCACCGGCGGCGGTTCGAACTTTGCTGGGCTGGCGATGCCGTTCCTGGGCCGCAAGCTCAAAGGAAAATGCCACGCGCGTATCGTGGCCGTTGAGCCTGCGGCCTGCCCCAGCCTTACCAAGGGCCGCTTCACCTACGACTTCGGCGACACTGGCCATCTGACGCCGCTGGTGAAGATGCATACGCTGGGCAGCACCTTCATTCCGCCAGGAATTCATGCGGGCGGGTTGCGCTATCACGGCATGGCGCCGCTGGTTTCGCACGTCATCCATCTCGGATTGGCCGAAGCCACCACCGTGCAGCAACTCGATGCCTTCGCTGCCGGCATTCAATTTGCGCGCGCTGAAGGAATTGTGCCCGCGCCCGAAGCCAATCACGCCGTGGCCGAAGCCATTCGCCAGGCTCTCGAAGCCAAGGCGGAAGGCAAGCCGCGCGTCATCCTCTTTAACCTCAGCGGCCACGGCCACTTCGACATGCAGGCCTACATCGATTACACCGCCGGCAAGCTGGAAAACTTCGAATATCCCGAAGAGGAAATCGCCATGGCGCTTGCGGGCCTGCCCGTGGTGGGGTAAGTTGCTCCCCGAGCCGCAGCCGGATCCCTGTCTTTCTGTCCTCGCTGTGTTACCGTGGCAATACGGTGTCCCAATGCCGGGCCGGGCTTTTTGGACTGCGGCCTGAAGCGCGCGATGGCCAGTAAGGCTTTGCGATGCAAGGACATCGGCGACAGCGGACAGAAGCAAACGAATGCCCCAACAACGGCCGGAATCGTCATCGTCTACACTCACGGCTCCGTTGACTGGGCCGCCGTCGGAATCTGCTCGAAGCTCGGAGCCCCAAACGGAAACGCCCTCGCATCATCATGTTCCTCGCTGGCTGGTGCGCGTGGAATTGTTTCTGCGCGTTATGCTGCGGATGTATATCGGTCTGGCGATCTGCTACGCGCCGTGGTCGCATACTTTCTGGGATCAGAATCCGATCTTTTTGCAGTTCCCCTGGCTCGGGAACATTGCGACAGCCGGCGCAGTGCGCGGCCTTGTCTCGGGGCTCGGTCTGCTGAATCTTTGGTTTGCGTTTCAAGATGCCATTCGGCACCGGGATGGTTGAGTGATGGAAAACAGGGAACAGAGATCAGAGAGCGGGGATCAGAAAACCGAAGCCCCGAAAAATCCCACCGCAGTGGCCAAAGCCGCCGCCGCCGCCGCCGCCCCACCCGCCGTGATTCCCGGCAACGGGGCGCCACCTCCGCTGGATGCAGCACCGCTCGCGTATGAGAACCCCGCATTTCTCAACAGCGCCGAAGGGCGGCCCATACGGATTATCTCGGAGTATCTGGAGCCGCTGGGGCGCTTCCGCCGCGAGCAGATTCAAGACACTGTTGTCTTCTTCGGCTCTGCGCGTTTTACCGGACGTGAAGAAGCCGACCATGCCCTAGAACTTCTCGAGAACACCGGCTCCGTGCAACCCGCTCCCAGCGAGGAGCAGCCCGCCAAAGCCGCCGAGATTGCCACAGGCCAGGCATCGGAACTGCAAATGAAACGCGCGGTGGCCGCGGTGGAAATGGCTCGCTACTACGAAGACGCGCGTCGCCTGGCACAACTGCTCACGCAATGGGCCAAGACCATCCCCTCGCGCAAGCATCGTTTCGTTGTCACCTCAGGCGGTGGTCCCGGCATCATGGAAGCAGCCAACCGCGGCGCCTGGGAAGCCGGAGGCAAAACCATCGGCATGAACATCCTGCTGCCTTTCGAGCAGCGGCCGAATCCCTACATCACGCCCTCGCTCAACTTCGAGTTCCACTACTTTTTCATGCGCAAGTTGTGGTTTGCCTATCTGGCCAAGGCGCTCGTGGTCTTTCCGGGCGGCTTCGGCACGCTCGATGAGATGTTCGAGATTCTTACCCTGGCCCAGACCCAGAAGGTGACGAAGAAGATCACTGTCCTTATTTATGGATCGGATTACTGGAAGAAGGTGTTCAATCTCGAAGTGCTGGTGGATACAGGCGCGATCTCACCCAAGGATCTCGATCTTTTCCAATATGCTGAAACGCCCGAGCAGGCCTTCGAATTGCTACGCGACGGATTGACGGCGAACTATCTGGCACCCGAAAACGCAGCCGCCGCGCACGCCCAGCTCAAAGGCGTGAAGACTGCGCCAGACGAAGATTTGATGGCCGGCTGGAACATCGACGATTTCCTGGGCCCCGAACTCGCCAAAACCAGAAAGTCGTAAAGCTGGTTGCATAAATGATCTCGTGAAGGGGCACGACTTTTAGCCTGCCCTGAGCGAAGTCGAAGGGTGCCGGGAGCATCAGAAAAAACTCGGGGTTTCAACCCCTGAGGGGCGCTTTCTCAATCGGTGCCGTTGGTTTATGCAACCAACTCTAGTCTTGATCGACATACAATCCAAACGCAAACGCTCGATACACAACAGCCTTGTCATCTTGAGCGACATAAATCGCGTGTCATCCTGAGCGACCCTGAGCGAAGTCGAAGGGGAGTCGAAGGACCTGCGGTTGCTCTTGCTTTTGCATTTCGCGCAACCGCAGCCGAACCGGCCGGCCTGTTTCCCTACTCCCTAATCCCCGCTCCCTACTCCCTGCCTTTACGCCGCACTCAATCGCACGCGCGTACGCAATCGCTTATCTCCGCATCCTTCACACGCGCAAAGGTCACCACAAGCCGACTTCTGGGTACTAGTCCACCCTCGGTGGAGTATCGGCGATTCGGCATTCCTTGAGGAAAATAGTCTGAGGTTGCGAGATCTGGCTAGCCCAATGCCTTTGCGAGCCGAATGAGTCCTTGCCGTATCGCAAGCTCTTCGAATCCGCCGAAGCCGAGGAGCAACGCATTCGGATCAGGAAGTTTCAGGGTGTATCGATCGACGGCAAGAACCTCAACACTCTGGGCCGCCGCCAGCTTTTCTGCCCGTCGTGAAGTCATTCCATTCTTGAGGTACCCGATCGTGTAGAGACCTGCCCTGACGGGAGAGATCTCAAGCAACCCACCCAGATGTTGCCTGGTTCCTTCCATAAGTGTTGCGAGGCGCTCCGCATACAGATTCCGCATCCTCCGTAGATGACGCGCTAAATGCCCATCTACGATGAAGTCGCAGAGCACTGCCTGGTCAAAGGATGAATTCCGGAAATCGGTTCGGTGGCGAAAACCGAGGAAGAAATCTATTAATGGGGCAGGTAATACCACGTAGCCCACCCGTAAGGCCGGGAATAACGTCTTGCTGAACGATCCAACGAAGATAACGCTTGAGTGATTATCGAGGCTTTGCAGGGCAGGCACAGGCGGCCCTTCAAACCTGTATTCGCTGTCGTAGTCATCTTCGATAACAAAAGCGCCGGAGCGCGCGGCCCAGCTAAGAAGAGCAATCCGCCGGTCCAGTGACATCGTTACCCCCAGTGGGAATTGGTGAGCTGGCGTTACGTAGGCTCCCTTCGCATCTGGACAGATCTTAATTCCGGCGGAAACACACAGCCCTTCATCATTCACCGGTACGGCAATGATCCTGGCTCCGACATTGTCAAACGTGATTGTGGCTCCGAAATATCCCGGATCCTCCATCCATATCGGATCGCCCTCTTTCAAAAGCAACCGTGCCAACAGGTCAAGCGCCTGTTGTATTCCGGAAACGATGACGATCTGTTCCGCAGCACACCGCACCCCGCGTGACGTGCGCAAATACTCGGCGATTGCATCGCGCAGTGGCCGATACCCACGCGGATCAGCCTCCTTCTTTAACCACGACCTGAAATGTCGCGCCCGGTCTGCGGCTATGCGTCCCCAAACCTCGGACGGGAATTCGTCGATGGCCGGATCACCGATCCGAAAAGGGCGGCTCCCCTGAACAAATGCCAGGTCAATCCAGGGCCGCGGCCGTTTATATGCCGAAATGACGCTACGAATGTACGCCGGTAATGTGGTTGAGCGGCGGGCTGGGCGGGGCGCCTCCACACGATTAACCCACGTACCGAATCCGACACGGGAGGTCACATACCCCTCGGCTTGTAAACGCTCCAGAACGCTGACGACTGTGCCCCGGGAGAGTTCATACTGGCTGGCGAAATCTCTGGACGATGGCAGTCTCGCGCCTGGCGCGAGCCGGCCGTCAAGAATGGCAGAACGTAGTTCGCCATACAACCAGTTGGTTAGGGTCTGGTGGCGCGGCCGGCTTTTGAGAGTGAGCTCGAACGAGCTAACGGCTTTTGGCATCTTGAATGGTCCAATAGATTAGGAGAAAATGGCTCTGTTCTATGTGCCATTGCCGCCATACTATCAGTTCTGGAATCGAGAACACATGTACCGTCGCTGGGTCTGGCTTCTCGCTAAGCGGCTCATGGGAGATCAACAGATGAAAGTTGGAGTTTTGTTCTATGGCTTCGGCACTGTTCTCACTGGCATTCTGGATATCGTCTGGGGTGCATTTGATGCTTCTCATCAGCCGATCAAAGCGCTGGGCATAAGTCTTTCCAGTCAACACATACTGGCCTACGTCGCGGGCATCTGGCTGGTCGCAGCGGGTCTTGCAATTTTGTGGCGGCGCAGTGCAAGGATTGGCGCCGCGGCGTCGGCCATCGCCTACTTGATTTTTGCGGCATTTTGGCTATTTCGGTGCTATGCCGGAATTCATGTCCTTGGCTGGAAAATCAACGTCGTATTAGGCGTCATTTTCGGACTCGCTCAACAGTTAATGCTGGTCGCTCCGGCAGCAATCGTTTATGCCTCCACCGCCTCAGCAGATTCCATTTTGCAAAAGAGAGCAGCTATCGCCGCCCGTTGGACGCTGGGATTGCCTCCTGTTATCTTCGGCTTATTTCACCTCGTTGGCCTTCGCGTCTTCGCGAGTATCGTCCCGCACTGGATGTCGTTCGGATATTTTTGGGCGGCGCTCACCGGAATCGCCTTTTTTCTGGCAGGTTGCGCAATTTGCTCAGGAATTATGGATATCCTGGCAGTCAGGCTTCTTGCGTTGATGCTGCTGTTGTTTGAAGTTTTTGTAGAAATACCTCCTATTTTTGTACGGCTGCACAATGAGGGAGCATGGGGTGCCGCCGTCTACAATCTGGCCGCGATAGGAGCGTGCTCGATATTCGCGGAGTTTGCTAAGAACCGCGCAGATCTTGTGGGAACCAGGGATGTCCCTGACGCCACACCTGGCGGTTATCAATTCAATGTTGCTCGGATCGGTAACGAGGCGACGCCGAGCTGATGCTCAGCTTTCTCATTTTTAGAGGTGTAACAGCGGGAATGGCCGCCGGGTTCGCGTCTGGATTGCTTGGCGTCACTCCCGGCGGAATTCTTGTCCCTGTCATATCCATGCTGTTGCCGTACTCTCAGCATGTTGCGCAGGGAGTTTCGCTTCTCGCTCAGGCCCCACCGACAAGCATAGCTGGTCTCACCGCATACTCTCGGAGAGGGCAGGTGGCCAGATTTTCTTCCATGCTCCTTGTCTCCGGGGGCTTCATTGCCGGGGGTCCCGTCGGTGCATTCCTCGCGAAACTGTGCTCCGAAAGAGAGCTGCGGTGGATGTTTGTCGGATATCTGCTGATCCTCACAGTCCTTGCGATCAGAAAGAATCGCTCCGGACACAGGAATGGATCAGAGACACGATCGTGCGACCCACCTCCCTTCGGGTCCTTGTTTTTGATTGGGGCGATTGCGGGTCTGTTTTCGGGACTTCTCGGAATTGGCGGCGGCCTCGCCATTATCGCGCTGTCGGTTGTCCTGCTTCATCAAAAGCAACATGACGCTCAGGTTCTGAGCCTTGCCGTTGCGGCATTTCCCCTGACTCTCCCCGCCGCATGGGTATACGTTCGTCAAGGCTTCGAATTGCCATGGCTTGTCGTCGGAGGACTCATTGCGGGGTTGGCGATAGGCTCTTGGCTCGGGGGAGTATGTGCTGGTCGTCTTACAGAAGAGCGTCTGAAACAAGGGTTCGTTGCGCTGCTCGTGGCCATGACCGCCTATATGGCCTTTGTCGCGGCAAGATCGTAGGAACATGTCGAGCAATTCGTACCGACAAACGCCCATCCCACCCCGAACTCACCCCAAAAATTTCCCGCCGCCGTTTTGCATATAATTTCCCCCTCCCGGCGCACACTATTTCCATAAGCCTTCAATGAGGCAACGAACGCGGTTCGACGGGCCTTGTCCTCGAAACCTGATGCTCGCCTCTAACTCGTTTGTTGTCTTATGTCTGCAAGCAACGATATGCCTTTTCAGATACTTACGCGGCAACGCACTGCGTAAAGCAATGAAAACAAAACATTTGCTTACAGAAATGGTGGAGGGAGAGGGGGGTGCCCGGCCGTTGACTACAGCAGAATCCGAATAGGGTACCCAGGGGCACATCCCTCAAGTGGCTTTTTCCTCAAGACAAAGCCACTTTGCATGATTTTGGAATGGGCACTGTTACTAGGATTCTGCTCTGGTATCGGCACCGAGCGAAGCCTCTACTGTCGCCTGACAGCCGGAATCCCGCCGCCCCGTCCGCCCATCGCTTTGGAACAGAACATGCCAAGCGGAATCTACACTCGAGTTGATGAGACTCTGCGCGCAGCTTCGTGGGACAGCCCGTTTCGGCGGAGGTTTTGGGCTGTTCACCCTTATATTTCAGTATTTTGGTAACTTATTTGATTCCACAACTGCATCAATTGAAGGGCAATTCGCGCGCTCTTAACCGGATATTTACGGGCTTCGCCCGATACTAACTGTGGAAATCCGAATACAGACTGAGGTTCGACAAGGAGCTGAAATGCCGAATTCCACTATCTCGTACTTGTGGCGTGACACAGACGCCGCAAAGGGCTTTCGGACCGGCGTGTCGCTGCACAGTCATACCAATCAATCGTCCGAAACACTGGATTTCCTGGCCAACTTTGGCAACCAGTTTCCGGTGATGCGGCCACTGCTGTCGCGCCTCGAACGGCGCGCTGAGCAGATTCATGGTGTGCGCATCAATTACGCGGCGAGCTATTGGACGCCGCCCATGACGCCTAAGCTGGCATTCGACCTGGAAACGAAGCAGATCGAGAAGATCGGCATGGGGGCGATGGTTTCCATTACGGATCACGACAACATCAAGGCGCCCATGCTTCTGCGCACCGTGCCGAGCGCACGGCAAATTCCGGTTTCGGTGGAGTGGAGCGCCCCCTACGGCGGCATGCAGGCGTTCCATCTGGGCGTGCACAACCTGCCCAGCGCGCGCGCGACACAGTGGATGTCGACGCTCTCGGAGTTTACCGCCAACCCCAGCGACGCGCGCCTGACCGAGATTCTGGTAGCTCTGAACCAGGAGCCGCACGTGCTCATAGTCTTCAACCACCCCATGTGGGACCTGTACCTGATCGGCAAGGAAAAGCATCAGTTCCTGGTCAACGAATTTCTACAGAAGAACGGCGCCTATTTTCACGCGCTGGAGCTGAACGGCCTGCGCACCTGGGACGAGAACCGCGCGGTGCGGCGTCTGGCTGAAAAGTGGAACATGCTGCTCATCGCTGGCGGCGACCGTCACGGCGTGGAACCTAACGCGAATATCAATCTCACCAACGCGACCACGTTCACTGAATTTGTCCACGAAGTAAGGCGCGAAAAGCGCAGCCGCGTGCTCTTTATGCCACAGTATGCCGAGCCGTGGAAGCACCGCATCCTGCAATCGACCGTCGATGCCATCCGTCATTATCCCGAGTTTCCGCAGGGTTCACGCACCTGGGATGAACGTGTCTACCATCCTGACGCGAACGGCGTAATTCGTCCCCTGAGCCAACTTTGGCCCAGCGGTGCGGCTCCGCGCGCCATGCGCTGGACCATCGCCATGGTGCAGCTGATGGGCCAGGGTCTGGTGTCCGGCGGGTTGCGCATGGCCTGGAGCGAGTCCGACCAGTTGCGCCTGGCGCTGGGCGAGCTGGAGTCCTAAGGGAGAGCGGCGGAGCTAGCGCGATGAGCGGCGCCAGCGCTGTTCGCAAAAGTGTTGGCCCTGCCTCCGCTAACTCCGCCAGTACCGCGAATCCCGCTGCTTTTATGTTCACTTCCGCGCCGCGCGTCGCGTACTTTCCCGACTCTTTCCACGAGGTCAACGGGGTTGCCCACACCAGCCGCCACTTTGAGGCCTTCGCGCGGCGGCGCAATCTTCCCTTTCTTTGCGTGCGCGCTGGCAATCGGCCCAGGGCTTTGATCGAAGAAGGCAACGTCTGGACCCTCGAGTTGCCGCGAAGCATTCTTTCCTTCCCTCTTGAGAAAGATCTGCGTCTCGATCCCGCGTATCTGCGCCATCTTCCGCTTATCGCCGATGTACTCAAGCGGTTCCAGCCCGATTTGATCCACATTACCGGTCCGAGCGAAGTGGGACTCCTCGGAGCGTTCCTGGCGCGCCGTATGCATGTGGCGCTGGCCGCAAGCTGGCACACCAACGTGCACGAATACGCGGCCCGACGCGCCGGCTGGTTCCTGCGCCTGTTGCCTCGGCGCCACTCCGCCGCCGCAGGCCAGAAGATTGAAAACCATGCATTGGCGATTGCAGCCTGGTTTTACCGCAAGGCAAAAGTGCTCTTTGCCCCCAACCCCGAGCTGTGTGCGCTTCTTGAGAGCAGCACGGGGCGGCCCTGCTTCCTGATGCCCCGCGGCGTCGACGCCGATCTCTTCCATCCCGCGAAACGAACGCGCAATCCTGAAGATCCGGTCCGCGTCCTGGGCTTTGTCGGCCGCCTTTCTGTCGAAAAGAACATAGGCCTTCTTGTTCAGATCGAGCACGATCTCGTCCAAAACCAGAATAAAGGTAAAGAAGAATTCGTTATCGTGGGCCACGGTGGCGACGAGGCATGGCTGCGCGAGCGACTGCCGAACGCGGAGTTCACCGGCGTGCTGCGCGGCGAGGAGCTTTCCCGCGCCTACGCCAACATGGATCTGTTCGTCTTCCCCTCGCACACAGACACCTTCGGTAACGTAGTGCTGGAGGCGCTGGCCAGCGGCGTGCCCGCCATCGTCACGCCCGACGGCGGCCCGCGCACTATCGTCCGCGACGGCGAGACTGGCCGTATCGTGTCCGACGATCAATTCACTTCGGCGATCACGGAGATCCTTGCGGATCCTGCGCGCCACGCCGCAATGCGCCGGGCCGCGCGCGCCTATGCGCTGACCGCGAGTTGGGACTCGGTGTTTGAAGGCGTCTACGCGGCGTACCATCGCTTAACTCCCGCAGCGCAGCAAACCGTCGCCGCCGATTGAGCGTTAACACGTTCGGGAGGGAAGCAGCAATCCAGTCCGCAGGTCGAGCGCGAAGGGCTTTTCGCAATCGCTCATCATTTCCCAGCCTGTTCCGCGCAGCACGCCGTCGTCGATGCCGGTAATGGTCACGCCTTCATCGGAGAGTTTCGCCGACTCCCACGCCTGCCCGCTCGATTCCCACGCGAGGATCGAATGGTGGCCGACGAACAGGAGCAGGCCCTCCGCAACTACTGCGAGCACTTCGAGCACGGGCCGGTAAGGAATCATTGTGAAATGTTCGGGCGCGGCGGTGTCGATAAGGTAGGCGTAGCCTCCCGCGACGGCGCAGATTTCTTCCGGTCTTGGAGTAGACCAAAGCCCGGTCGGAGCCGCCGGATCGCGAAATCCCAGCGCGCACGTGGCGAGAAAGGGCTGTGCACCCGGCGCGTCGGGGTGAATCATCACTTCCAGCGCGCCACGTTCCACCTCCTCGGCCGCTCGCGGGTAGACGAAGTGCCGCGGCGGCAGAATCAACGGCCGCGCAGCGAGAATTTCGGCTTGCCAGCGGTGCGGAAAACTCAGGGCAAAGATGGGATCGGGGATCGGGTCGGGTGATTTGTCGCTCATGGCTGCGCTTTGTAGTTTAGAATCCATCGCAACTGTTCCTTGGTATCCGGAATCCCGTAGCCCCGCGCCGCCTGGATGGCTGCCAATGCGTCCTTTGCGCCCCAGCCGAGGTGGATCAATGTGCACGCCGCGGTGAGCGGTGCTCGGCCGATACTGCCACGGCAGTGCATGCCGATGTGCTCTCCGGCTTGAAGACGATCAGCGAGGCCTGACACAAATTGTCTGAACGACTGCACATTTGCCGGCACGTGAACGTCCAGGATCGGATAAGAGAGGAACTGCATGCCCAACTGTCCGGCGAGCGCGCCCTCCTGGCTCAGGCCAAGCCAGTCGGCTTCGTTCGGCTCGAGCAGCGAGACGAGTGTCCGTACGCCGCTTTGCGCTATCGAACGCAATTCATCCTCAAGCATGCTGCCGCCGCGTGGGCACAGCACAACGGCCAGGGGCACTGGCGGAGTTCCTTCAATCCAAAACACCTCGTCCACGCGTTCAAACTCCCACAAGCGGATTCGCGCGCCGGCGCGCCGCGACAGCTTCGATGATAGACGGTATGAAGCGCCGATCGCTTGCCGCACCATGAACAGCAACCGCGACAGAGCTAAATACCTTCTCTAGATGCGAGAATGAAGGAAGCGCTCGGATTGAGGTTCATGACAGGCCGGCGCGAGGGGCCACACCAAGATGCTGCGCGTTCTTTCGACTCATATATTCCTGAAACATCGTCTGCATCCGGGGCTGCTGGAGCTCGCGGAGCGCTCCGGCGCACAGGCGGTGGAGATATTTGCCGCGCGTCAGCATTTCGACTACACCAGCCGCGACCACGTAGCAGAGCTGGCCGAATGGTTCCGCTCCAACACACTTCAGCCCTTTTCGATGCACGCGCCACTTTATCCTGACCGCGAAATGGGTCGTGCCGGTGCGATCGGGGTGAATGTGTTGCACCCCGAGAAGGCGCGGCGCATCGACTCCATGGACGAGATCAAGCGAGCACTCGAAGCAGCGGAGCATATCCCACTGCGCAATCTCGTGATGCACCTCGGCGAACGCGACGATGAGTGGTCGCCCCGCACCATTGAATATGCGCTTACCGCGCTGGAGCACCTGGGCGCCTTTGCGCGGCCGCTTGGCGTTCGCTTGCTCGTGGAAAATCTATTGAGCGAAGCAACGACGCCGGAGCATCTGGTGGCCATTCTCGAAATGGGACATCTGACCAATGTCGGCGTTTGCCTGGATCTTGGCCACGCGAATATCACGGTGGGAACGGCGGACGCGATTGCCATCCTCGGCAACCGCATGGCCACAATTCATGTACACGACAACCACGGCACGAAGGACGAACACCTGTGGCCCGGCAGCGGAACCATAGACTGGCCGGCTACGGCGAAGGCTCTGAAAGCGCTCGCGACGCCTCCCGCAACCGTGCTCGAGATCAGCAACTCGTTGCCGGAATCGCACGCCACATTGCCCGACCAGGTCAAAGAAGCCTTCGCGTTGTTCGAATAATTGCGTTGCGCCGCCCCTAGAGCGCCGGTACGCGCGGCAGCGGCCTGCAGCTCGTTGGAAGCATGCTGAAACGGGAACAGCCGTTCCCATGCGCGGCTACTGCGACCGAGATGGTTTGCTCTGCGCCCAGGCCGTCACCCGTCGCCGAGACCACGACGCTGGCGGAGCCGGAGGTCGCTCCCTGAGCAGCCGAGAGCTTGAGTGACACGCTATTTGTGCTTGCGCTCGACGCCGGGGTGAGTGGGTTCGTGGACCACGCGGCCGTAACTCCACCGGGCAAGCTGCTGACAGAGAAACTTACGTTCCCCGCGAACGACCCTCCGGTGATTACGGTGAACTGAATCGTCGCTGAGCCGCCCGCGGCGATGGTCGTCGATTGCACCACCGACGTCAAAGCGAGTGTTGGCGAGCCGGACGGCGCACTCGCGTTCCAGCCGTTGACGAGCACTGCGCCATCCACGGATCCCAAGCCCGTGGCAAGGTTGTAGCTTGCGCTATCCGCGCTGAAACCTTCCACGCCGGGTACGGTGTTACTGCCGGACGGCGTGGGATGAAATGGATCGGGAACCGCGGCCAGCAGAGCGTAGAGGCGAGGATTCGCGATGCCCTGGCCTTTGCCGTCTTCCGTTGCGGCGACCAGAGCCATGATGCCGGCAAACGACGGGGCCGTGACAGAAGTGCCGGAGACAACCCAGAAGGCGCCGTCCTCCACCATGAAATAGCCGTCGTGATTTGCGGCCGACAGCGAAACATCCGGCACGGCGCGCATGCCACCGGCCGCCATGGTTCCGCTCACGTTCTCTTGCCACGCAGGCTGCGGGTAGACCACGCTCACGCCGCCGCCCGACGCCCAAAGCCCCGTGCGGCCGTCGAGCGCGCTCTCATTCCACACTGCTTCGGGAATGTATCCAAGCGCGGAGCCGTATGCGGAGGAATTGGTTGCAGACCAATACTGCGCTGCGTTCGCGCCCTCGTTGAACTCCGTTCCGCCCACGCATGTGGCATAAGGCGAAGTGCACAGCCCATTCACCGCGGCGGACGTTCCCGCTGTGGAATTGCCTTGCTGGCATCCTGCTGCGCCGGCATCGCCAGAGGCCACAAAGACGCTCATTCCCTGGCTCGCGGCTTGCTCCCACAGGCTGTTGTAGAAGGCCAGCTCTGCGGCGCCCATCTCCTGCTCGCAACTGCCGTAGCTCACGCTCACGACCGGCGCAGTGGCGTGATTCACAATGTATGCGGACGCGAGATCGATGCCGTCCGTGGTTGCAGTGGAGGACGCAATGACGAGGTTCACCGCGGCAAGCGGCGCAACTGCGCCGCTCCACTCCACATCGAGCGTGGATTCGCTCTGGTCGCCGGATACCGGTCCGGGGTCGGCGCCGTCGACTGTCACCGAAGGCGTGTTGGCAGCGAGGCCGGTGATGGAACGGAAGGTCCCTACGTCGCTGAGGTTGATGTTGCTGCGCCCGGCAATGGCGATGGCTGCGCCAGAGCCCGTTGTGCCCGTGCTGTAGAGCGGGTTGAGATCGTAGATGGTGGCGAAATCCGCCGGGAAGATATTGTGCGTGCTGCCGGCGGAGTATTCCGGTCCCACGGAGTATTCCGACTTCGACGTGAACGGTCTCTGCGAGGCGATCATCGAGGTGCGGCGGAAGTCGCTGAGCGTCACCACGCCGCTGACAACTCCGGCCAGCGCCGCGGGAATCTGCGGGTCGCTTGCGTTGGCAATGTGCTCAATTCCGTCAACGCGATACCGGTGCAACTCGGTGTGAAAGGCGCTTGCGACCTCGCCCGCGGTGCCCGAGAAGACGATCAAGCGGTGTCCGGCGGAGATCTCTTCGACGGCGAATCCGTGGGCCGCGAGCCACGCCGTAACAAGCGCCAACTGCGAGCTATCGACACCGAACTGCGCTCCGAACTCGGCTGGCGTGAGCCACTCGTGATACTGCGGCGAGCTGGGATCCTGCTGCGCTTCCACCAGGGCGTCGAGCGCTGCCTGCTGCGCGGCAGAAGACTGGAGCACGAGCAGCATGCGGTCGAGGCGCGTGCCCGAGTCGATCGCGCCGTCGTCGAAACCCACGCGCGCGCGCAGCGGCACATTACCGGCAAGCCTGACGAGGCGCGTTTCGTCGATAGTCGTGGTGAGGCCGCTCGAGGGAATCGCGGTACGCAGATCGCTGCCGCAACCTGCGAGCAGAAGCAACGCGGCGAAAGATGAGAGGGCTCTTATGTGAGCGAGCATTTCGGCCTTTCAGGGAGACAAAGGCCGTAGCGCGCCTGGTTTGACGCGGCTGCGGTCTTTGCCTTTTCTCATCTATCGGCGGGAAGAGCCGGCGGCTGAGTTTGAAAGGTTTGAATGTGAGTGGAATTCGCTTACGAATGTACTTAGAAAAAACTAAGAATGTTTTTAGCAAATGCGCGGCAGTTGCTCGCCGATCATGGTGGGAATTACGCGGTTGGCGCCCATGGCGGTGCGCGCTACCAGCATGTGTTTGTGCTCCGCGGTTACGTGGCCGATGCGCGCGGCGTCTTTGCCCAGCGGATGCGCGCGAAGAATTTCCAGCACGCGATCGGCGGCTTCAGGCGCGACAAAGAAGACCGCTTTGCCCTCATTGGCTACGTACACGGGGTCGAGGCCGAGCAGTTCGCACGCGGATTGCACCTCGGGCCGCACGGGTATGCAGCTCTCGTCGATAGCGATGCCGACATTGGAGGACTGCGCAATTTCGTTCAATGTTGAAGCGAGGCCGCCGCGCGTGGGATCGCGCATGACGTGAACAGCCGTGCCTGCCGCATCGAGGACCTGGGCAATCATGCCGTTCAACGCTGCGCAATCCGACCGGATCTGGCTCTCGAACTCGAGCCCCTCGCGCACGCTCATAATGGCCATGCCGTGGTCGCCGATGAATCCCGAGACGAGGATCGCGTCGCCATTTTTTGCTCGTTTTGGACCGACCTCGGCGTCTGACCGGAGGAGGCCGACACCGGCCGTCGTGATGTAGCAACCGTCGCCGTGACCGCGCTCGACAACTTTGGTGTCGCCGGTAACGATCTTGACGCCTGCGGTTGCGGCAGCTTTGGCCATGTCATCGACGATGGCGGCGAGCTGAGCCAGCGGAAAGCCCTCCTCGAGAATGAAGCTGGCGC
The DNA here is from genome assembly GCA_963786565.1 of uncultured Acidobacteriota bacterium. Taxonomy (GTDB): domain Bacteria; phylum Acidobacteriota; class Terriglobia; order Terriglobales; family Acidobacteriaceae; genus Telmatobacter. The sequence goes on from CAWAZR010000006.1 coordinate 564,033, forward strand.
TTAGAAACTTCGGCTCCGCGCCGGAAACGGCCAGATCGTTGACGGTTCCGTTCACGGCCAACTCTCCGATCGATCCGCCGGGAAAAAACAGCGGTTGCACAACGAACGAGTCGGTGCTCATCGCGAGCCTTGCACCCCCGGTTTCGAGAACCGCGGCGTCGCCCAGGTTCTCGAGCGCCGGATTTCGGAACGCGGGCAGGAAGAGGTGCTCGACCAGCTCGTTGCCCAGCTTGCCGCCGCCGCCATGGCCCATGACGATGGTGGGATAGTCGGCCAGCGGCAGCGGGCAGGACCAGTGGGAGAAATCGGGTGCGGCAACTTTTACATCGTCAGCCATGCGCAGCCCCCGAAAGCGTGGAACCGGCGCTGGCGAGTTCCTCCGCCGATAAAAATCGTCCGTAGTTGTAATACGCGGCGCAGGCGCCTTCGCTTGAGACCATGGTCGCGCCGAGCGGATGGCGCGGTGTGCATTCCTTGCCAAATGCCGCGCACTGGGCCGGCTTGATGGCTCCGCGAAGCACGTCACCCGCACGGCACAGCGGCGACTCCTCGGTGTGAATGCCGGTGATGTGGAAGCGCTCTTCGGCGTCGAACTCGCGGTAGTCCGCGTTGAGACGCCAACCGCTTTGCGGAATTACGCCGATGCCGCGCCAAGCGCGATCGGTGACTTCAAAGACTTCGCTTAGCAGCTTTTGCGCGGGGCGATTGCCCTCGAAGGTGACCACGCGGCTGTAGGCGTTCTCCACTTCGTGACGGCCGTTCTCGAGCTGCACGACCGCGCGGCGGATGCCGTCCAGCAGATCGAGTGGTTCAAATCCCGTTACGACAATGGGCACGCGGTATTTCTCCGCCAGCGGCGGATACTCCCAGTAGCCCATGACGCTGCAAACGTGGCCGGCGGCGAGAAAGGCCTGCACCTGGTTGCCGGGCGATTCGAGAATGGCGGAGATGGCGGGCGGGACCAGAACATGCGAGACGAGCACGGAAAAATTTGTGAGGCCGCGGCGCTTGGCCAAATGCACGCTCATAGCGTTGGCCGGGGCGGTGGTTTCAAAGCCGACGCCGAAGAACACAACTTGCTTGTCGGGATTCTTGACGGCGAGTTCGACCGCGTCGAGCGGCGAATAGACCACGCGCACGTCGCCGCCGCGGCCCTTGATCTGAAACAGGTCGCACTCGGTGCCGGGAACGCGGAGCATATCGCCGAAAGAACAGAAGATGACACCGGGCTGTGCGGCGATGGCCAGCGCCTTGTCAATGAGTTCAAGCGGCGTTACGCAGACGGGGCAGCCGGGTCCGTGAATCATCTCCACATTCGCCGGAAGCATTTGGTCGATGCCGTTTTTGATGATGGAGTGCGTCTGCCCGCCGCAGACTTCCATGATCTTCCAGGATCGCGTGGTGACCTGGGCGATTTCGCGCGCTATTCTTTGCGCGATCTCGCCGTCACGAAACTCGTTGAGGTACTTCATGGTTTCTCAGCAGAGTTAGCGGAGCCGCAGCCGCCGCCACATTCATTCGAGCAACTGCCGTCGGGGCAGCGTGACTGCGGCCGCTGGGCCGCGCGGGCAAAGGCTTCTTCCTCGCTGGCGAGTTCTTCGTCGAGCACGCCCATGGCGCGGAAGTCGGCGAGGGTCTGCTCGGCAGTCTCCTCATCGATCTTGGAGATGGCAAAGCCGACATGGACGATGGTGTAGTCGCCGACCTCGACCTCGGGCACGTAGTCCAGACAGACCTTCTTGACCACGCCACCGAAGTTGACGCGGCCGATGCGAATGAGGCCGTCGGTGGTGATCTCTTCGACTTTTCCAGGAATCGCGAGGCACATAGCAACCTTCTTATACCGCTCGGGAGCGGCGGTCCAATGTGATTTGAATCACCTGCGAGGGGTTGCCCCCGTCCCCTGCTCCCCCCCTGGATATTTTGGCTAAGGGCCTCATATCATGGAGGTTGCTGATTGGGGGTAAGTTAAAGTCGGGCGATTCAGTGATTTGCACGCAATGTTGACCCAACAAAAGGGTTACTGGGAGCCTATGCGCCGTCCGCAGGGCGGGACGCGAGGCCCAAGCCCTTCTTCTGCGATTCCTGCCTTTATTGTGCGCCGAAAGGGCGAAATTATCTGCAAATCCAATCAAGATTTCGACGGCTGGTTGCGGGGCCACGTTTGCGCACCGCGCTTAGTCGGAAACCATCATCTCGCCTGGAATAATGGGGCGGGTGCGGGGCAGCTTGCCGCGAGCGGCCGCGATGCCGAAGAGCACGAGTACGGCGACGAAGGCGGCGAGTTTTATAAGGCTGCCGGAGGAGGTTTCGGGTACGGTCTTCCAGAGAATAAGCAGGGTGGTTTGGGCGGCGGTGACCGCCCAGACGGAACCGTAAAAATAGCGGCGTTCCGTGCCTTCGTCTTTGGTGGAAGTCCCAACGCGCGGCAGTTTGCCCAGCATGCCGAGGAGCAGGATGAACGCGCAGAGCGGGGAGTAGGCGTAGAGGTAAATCTGCTTCATGCGCCAGACACCGGTGGCGGCGGCGTAGACCAGCGCCGCCATGTTGAGCAGCGCATAGTTCAGGATGGCATTCCAGGCAAAGGTGTAACAGACGCGGCGATAGAGCGGGTTCGGCTTGTCCTCATCAAAGCGCAGGATGTACGGGCGATGCTCCGAGCCGGGCAGTTGCGCTTTGTAGCAGGCGATGCCAGTTCCGATGAGCACCGCGGCGAGCCACGCCCAATTGACCCAGTGAAAACCACCGGTAAAAAGACTGAAGGTGAGGGGCCCGGGCGCCAGAAAGAAGACCCAAATCCAGATAGGCCAATGACAAAGGCGATAGACGCTGGTGTTGCGTTCCCGGATTTTGCGCTCTCCGGCGTATTCAATTTTTCCGCTGTATCCCATGGGCGGAGTCTCGCAAAGGGGGCGTCGCCGCGTCAAATGACGCGGGCGAGTGAATGAGTGAAGAAAGTGAAAAAGTGAAGAGAGTGAAGGAAGTGAAATGAGTGAAAAGAGTGAAGGAAGTGAAAAGAGTGAAACTTCATTGCTGCGCGAAGGCGACTACTTTGGGGCCGACGGCGGCGGAGCACTCGAGGGGCGCCATGTGTCCGCAACCGGGAAAGACGTCGAGCTGGGATTGAGGGATGAGGCGATGCATGGTTTCACCCCGGTCGACCGGCACGATGCGGTCGAGCGATCCCCAGACGAGGAGCACGGGCATTTTGAGTTGCGGCAAAAGGTTGTCGACCACGTCCTGCGCGGTGAACATGGTGGCGAGAGCGCGCTGCACGACCCAGCCATCGCGACGGAAGTCGCGCAGAAGGTCGCGAGCGATGAAGGCGGGGATGGGCTGAGGCTGCGGCGAGAGGAGGGCTTCCAACTGGTTGAGCTGGTCGACGGTGGAAGGTGTGAAGAGGGCGGTGTCAAACGTGGGTGGGACGTTAAGGCCGACGGCGTCAAAGAGCATGAAGCGGCTGACGCGCTCGGGATGCTGCGCGGCGACGAGCACGGCAATCCATCCGCCCATAGACCAGCCGCCGAGCTCAACCTGCTTGAGGCCGAGCGCGTCCATGAAGCCCACGACCACGGCGGCCTCGTCGCGCACTGAATAGGAGAAATCCGCGGGGCGCTCGCTGCGGCCGTAGCCAAGGAGATCGGGAATGTAGACGCGGAAACCGGATTGAGCGAGATACGGCGCAAGGTTTCTCCAGTGCTCCGCGCTGCCACCGAGCCCGTGCACAAGAACGACGACGGGACCGCTGGCCGGACCCTCGGCAAGATAGTGCACGTGATGGCCTGCGACTTGCACGTTTCGGCTCTGGATGCCGGAGAGATCCTCGTTCACGTAGGTCCACTCGTTGAGATAGCTGACGGGGCGGAGGTAGAATCCGACGGTCGCTAGTAGCGCCAGTGCGAGCAGGGACACGAGAGCCCACTTGATCCAATGCAGCGGATGATTGGTGGGTTTGGTCATTTGCTTAGCTTCTTTTTGATAGCAGAGCTTGCGCTCTTTGCCAACCTTTTTCAATGACGCGCACAGTGATGGGATCGAGAACGAGGGCGCTATGGCTGTTCCATTCCGCGCGCACTGCCCAACGGGCGGCGTCGGCGTCGGAGGCCGCGCGCAGCTCGCCACCGGTGACGCGGCAAAGGTAGTCGGCGATGACGTAGTGGTAGCGGACGCGGCCGGCTTCGCGATGAATGCGGTCGAGGAGCTCGATCAGCTCCAGCGGCTCGACGAGAAGGCCGGTTTCTTCGCGCACCTCGCGCGCTACGCCTGCGACGATGGTTTCGCCCACCTCAAGCACGCCGCCGGGGAGCGTCCAATGGCCTTTGAGGGGCTCACTGCCGCGGCGCACCAGGAGCACGCGGCCCTCAAGGACCACGACCGCGCCTACGCCGACGAGCGGAGATTGGGGAAACTCGCGTTGTACGTTTGTCATGCTGGATTCCTTTTCCCGCCCAAGCATAGCTTGGACGGGGCACCCGGCACCCGGATCATCCAGCGGTCCGCGCGGGAATCGAATGCCTCCCGCTATCATCAATTAAAGATACAGAGGAATGAAAGATGGCGGAATTCACATTGCGAATTGATGGCATGCACTGCGGCTCCTGTGTGCGCCGTGTGAGCCAGGCGCTGGCTGCGACGCCGGGCTTGGCGGTGAACGAGGTTCGCATCGGAGCGGCCCGGCTGACTGCGGCCGAGGATCCCGCGCCGGTGGATCTCGCCATTGCCGCGCTGGCCAAGGCTGGCTTTGCCGCGCATCTGGAATCATAACGCGCAAAATTGGAGCCGACCCTGGCCTCGCATAGCACAGAATCGCTGACACTGCCCGTTCTGGGCATGACGTGCGCCTCGTGCCAGCACCACGTGGAGGAGGCACTGCGCGCGACGGCGGGCGTGGAGTCGGCACGGGTGGATCTGATGGCGCATCGCGCCAGCGTAGTGTTCGATCCGGCATTGGCTGCGCCCGCGCAACTGGTGGAGGCGATTCGCGGAGCGGGCTACGATGCGGTGCTGCCGCGCGTGGGCGATGGCGGTGCGCGCGTTGAGGATGCGAGTGCGGGCGCGGAAACGAAAGCGTGGGTGACGCTGGGCGCGGGCGCGGCGGCCATGCTGCTGGCCATGCCTCTTGAAATGGAGACGGGCGCGGGCGATGCTTTCCTGGCTCGCGTATTTCCCTGGCTCTATGCCGTCCCGGCGCCGGCGCTGCGCTGGTTCCTGCTGGCGATGACGGCGGCGGTGGTGGCTTGGGCGGGGCGCGGGATCTACTGGAGTGCGTGGCGCGCACTGCGACACGGCACGACCAACATGAACACGCTGGTGAGCCTGGGGACGGGCGTCGCGTTTGCCTATTCGGCGTATGCGACGGTTTGGCCGGCGCCGGGACGGGCAGTGTACTTCGATGCCGTGTTGCTGATTGTGGGCTTTCTGCTGCTGGGCAAAGCGCTGGAGGCGCGGGCGAAGCGGCGGGCACTGGCGGCGCTCGATTCGCTGTCGCGGCTGCGGCCTGCGATGGCGCGACGCCTGGTGGACGGCGTGCAAACGGTGGTGCCGCTCGAAGAGGTCCGGCCTGGCGACAGCGTTGTAGTGCTGCCCGGCGAGCGCTTTCCCGTGGACGCGATCATTGTGGAAGGGCGCACGTCGGTGGATGAGTCGATGCTGACCGGGGAAGCGACGCCGCTGGAGCGCGCGGTGGGCGGACGGGTGCTGGCGGGATCGCTGAACTACGACGGCGCGGTGGTGTGCCGGGCGGAGTCGCTGGGCGAAGGGACAATGCTGGCGCAGATTGCGCGAATGGTGGACCAGGCGCAGAGTTCGCGCGCACCCATGGAGCGGCTGGCAGACGCGGCCAGCGCGATTTTTGTGCCGGTGGTGCTGGGGCTCGCCGTCGTGACGCTTGTGGCATGGCTGCTGGCCGCGCATTCGCTGCCGCTGGCGCTTGCCAATATGGTGGCCGTGCTGGTGATTGCGTGCCCGTGCGCGATGGGACTGGCGGTGCCGGCAGCGTTGACCGTGGCCGTGGGCCGGGGCGCGCAGCTGGGCGTGCTTTTCAAGGGCGGCGAAGCGATGGAACGGCTGGCGCATGTGAACGCGATTGTTCTCGACAAGACGGGGACGCTGACGGTGGGAAGGCCGGTGCTGGAGAAAATACAGGGATTAGGGAACAGGGAACAGGGAACAGAAAGGCGGGGACCGAGGGAGCGAGAGTTGCTGCGGATGGCGGCGGCGGCGGAGGAGCGGTCGAACCATCCTCTGGCGCACGCCATCCTCGATGCTGCTCGCGGGCGCGGGCTTGAGTGGAGACCGGCCGAGGATGTGCAGATTTTTCCCGGGCGTGGGCTTTCGGCGCGCGTGGAGGGACACGAGTGCCTGCTGGGCAACGAAGCGCTCTTCAGCGAGTTCCTGATCAAGCTACCGGGCGATGTGGTTGCGCCGGAGCCGGGCGTGACGCGGTTGTGGATGGCGGTGGATGGCGTTCCAGCCGCGTATTTCGACGCGCGCGATGCATTGCGGCCGGATGCGGCTGCCGCCGTGGCTGCCTTGCGAGGCGCGGGGTTGCGCGTGTTGATGCTGACCGGCGACTCGGCTGCCGCGGCGGCGCCGATTGCCGCAGCAGGCGGGAATCACGGAAGTGGAAGCGGGCCTGGATCCGGCGGGAAAGCTGGCGCGGATTCGCGAACTGCAAAAGACGGGGCTGCGCGTGGCCATGGTGGGCGACGGGATCAACGACGCGGCGGCGCTGGCCACGGCCGACGCCGGCATTGCCATGGGCAGCGGAACGGACTTGGCGCAGGAGGCGGGCGATGTGCTGTTGCTGAGGGCGCAGCCGGCGGCGATTCCCGCGGCGCTTGAACTGGCGCGGCAAACCGTGCGCGTGATGCACCAGAACCTGGGCTGGGCCGTGGGCTATAACCTGGTCGGGATTCCGCTGGCCGCGGGGGCGCTTTACCCGGCGTTTCACATTTTGCTGACGCCATGGCTGGCCGCAGCGGCGATGGCGCTGAGCTCGGTGTGCGTGCTGGGCAACAGCTTGCGGCTGCGGGGATGGCAGCCGGCGCCGCTTGCCGGGAGTTCGGCACGCTAAACTAGACGCAGAGTCTGTTTGTGCGCATTCTCACCCGCTACATTCTCGGCGAAATCCTCTCCCTGACGCTCATTGGATGCGCGCTTTTCACGTTCATTCTCTTCATGCCACAGCTGCCACACATCCTTGAGGTGGTGGTCCGCAATAGCTCCACGTGGGTGGACGTGGCGGAGATCTTCGTCTTCACGCTGCCCAACCTGCTCAAGGTGACGATTCCCATGGCAGTGCTTTGGGGCGTGCTGCTGGGATTGAGCCGGCTGGCGGCCGACAGCGAGATCATTGCCATGCGCGCCTCGGGACTGGGCATCGGGTACTTTGTGCGCGTGGCGTCGATCGTAGCGGTGACGGGGACGCTGTTGGGATTGGGCAACTCGCTCTATCTGGCGCCGCGGGCCAACCAGGCGATTATCGAAATGGAGCAGGCGCTGGAGACCTCGCAGGCGTCGTACGAGATCGAGCCGCGCGTCTTCTACGAAGATTTCAAGAACTTCGTTCTCTACGTGCAGAATGTGATCCCGGGCGCGGGAGACACCAACTGGCAAAAAGTGTTTATGGCCGACGTCAGCGATCCCGTGAATCCGGTGATCACGACTGCCGCGTCAGCTACCGTGGTGAATGACAACCCGCAGGAACTGATCATGCGGCTGCGCGATGGATTGCGCGACGAGACCGTGGCCGACGAGCCGGGGCAGTCGAATATCTCGACGTTCACGACCGCGGACATGCCGTTGGCACTGAACCCGCAGAACGACGTGCACCTGGGGCGCATGGATACAAAGCTCTATGCGATGCCGATGAGCGCGCTGTTCGAGCGCATTCATGAACTCGCTGGAAAGCCGGACCAAAAGGGCTACTTGATCGAGATGTACAACCGGTTCGCGCTTCCCATGGCCTGCGTGGTGCTGATGCTGCTGGGTGTGCCGCTGGGGGTGAATTCGCGGCGTGGAGGCAAGAGCGCCGGCATTGTCTTCACGATTCTGCTGGTGTTCGTGTATTACATCCTTTCATTGACCGGCATTTCTCTGGGACATCAGAGCGGACTGCCGGCTTTTATTGCCGTGTGGGCTGCGAATATTATTTTCGCCGTGGCCGGAATTTTTCTGTTGTGGCAGATGGCGACCGGCGGGCAGATTCTGAGCGCTATGGCGGCTTGGGTTGCGCGCCTGCCCAAATTCAAGGTTCCCGCAAAGACCAACGGGTTTCAAATCACCGCGTTTTTCGGCAGGTTCCAGTCGCGCGCACAGCGAACCAGGCCGCGCAGCGTATTTCCGCGCATTCTCGACGAATACATTCTGCGCGAGTTCATGACCATGTTTGCGATGGTGCTGTTCGGCTTTGTGCTGCTCATGCTTGTCTTCACCTTCTTCGAACTGATAAGCGACATTCTGCGCAATCACACTGCGCTTTCAATTGTGGGCGCGTATCTTTTGAACCTGACGCCGAGCATGCTCTACCTCATCACGCCGCTGGCGGTGCTGATTGCTGCGCTGGTCACGTTCGGGGTGATGAACCGCAATAGCGAGATTATCGCCATCAAGGCCGCGGGGATCAGCCTGTACCGGCTGGTCGTCCCCATCGTGGCGATTGCGGCAGCGTTGGCGGTGGCGTTGTTCCTGTTCGACCAGTACTATCTGCCGCAGGCCAACCGCAAGCAGGAGGCGCTGCGCAACCAGATCAAGGGCAGGCCCACGCAAACCTACCTGCATCCCGAGCAGAAATGGATGATGGGCCAGAAACCGCAGCCCGGCGAGCCGGGACGTATTTTCTACTACGAATTCTTCGATCCCGACCAGAACGAGTTTGCGAATCTCTCCGTGTTCGAGTTCGATCCGGCGACATTCCAACTGACGCGGCGTATCTTTGCCAAGCGCGCGGTGTGGGACGCTGATTCGAGCGGATGGGCCTTCGAGAGCGGCTGGGTGCGTGACGTGCAGGGCGCGAATGTGAAAGAGTATCGAACTTATCTGAAGACATCCTTTCCTGAAATCCGGGCCACGCCGGACTACTTCAAGAAAGAAGACGTGCAGTCGCAGGAGATGAACTTCGGCCAGCTTGACCGCTACATCCGCGATTTGCAGCAGAGCGGTTTTCCTACCAACCGATTGAGCGTGGCGCTGTGGCATAAGCTCTCGTACCCGCTGATCACCGTGGTGATGGCGATGCTTGCCATTCCGTTTGCGCTTTCGATGGGGCGGCGCGGCTCGATTTCCGGCGTGGCCGTGGCCATTGCCGTGGCGCTTGCGTACATGGTGGTCGACAACCTGTTCGGCGCCATGGGCTATGTGAATTACCTGCCGGCCTCGCTGGCCGCGTGGTCGGCAGATGTGCTGTTCGGGCTGGTCGGCGGATATCTACTGCTGAAGACGCCGACGTAAGAAGCAGGGAACGAGGGAGCAAGGGAGCGAGGGAGCAAGAAAGCAGGGACAAAGAACTAGGATGAGTCTCCTGGCTCTTCGCGGTGAGTCGGCGCTCGTAACGCGAGAGACGTCAAATCTTGTTTGGAATTCGGCATATTTGCGCAGAGAATCTTCGGAGGCCGTATGACCGCCAATGTTTATGCGCCTTTTGCGCATTTCCTAAGGCCTCTCAACTTTAGACGATGCGCATTGTTTTCTTGCTCCCTCGCTCCCTTGCTCGCTCGCTCCCCTTCCAACAACGTCCCGGTACAATAAACCTATGTTCGGTGACCTCGGCCCTCTTATTCCCTACATGCGCCGCTACCGCTGGGGATACGTGCGGGGAACGCTTGCGTGCGTCGCGACCAACATCGTCGCGGTGCAGTTCCCGCGCGTTTTGGGGATGGCGATCAACAGGATCGAGAAAGGAACCACGCAAGAACTGATTCTTGTGTTTGCGCTGATTCTCGTTGCCATCAGCCTGGTGAAAGGCGTGTTTCTCTACGCGCAGCGATGGGTTCTGATCGGAATCTCGCGCGAGATCGAGTTCGACCTGCGCAACGACCTGTTCAAGAAGCTGGAAACGCAGGATACGGACTTCTACCAGCGCTACCGCACCGGCGACATCATGGCGCGCATGACCAACGACCTGAACGCGGTGCGCATGCTGCTGGGGCCTGCGCTCATGTACAGCGCCAATACCATCTTCCTCAGCGTCTTTGCGCTTTTCTTTATGCTGCGCATCAGTCCATGGCTCACGCTGGTGGCGTTGGCCCCGATGCCGCTGGCCAGCATCCTTGTGCAGTACCTGGGGCGCAGGATTCACGAGAGATTCGAGCGCATCCAGGCGAGCTTCTCTGACATTTCGGCGCAGGCTCAGGAGAATTATTCTGGCGTGCGGCTGATCCGCGCCTTCGCGCGCGAGGAGTCGCAGATCGGCCTGTTCGAGCGGCTCAATCGCCAGTACATCGACCGCGCGCTGCGGCTGGTGCAACTGATGGGCATGCTGTGGCCGACTCTGGAGTTTATTCTCGGCATCTCCATGGTCATCACGCTGCTGGCCGGCGGACACCTGGTACTGGCAGGCCGCATCAATGTGGGCCAGTTCGTGGCGTTCAGCACCTACATGATCATGCTGATCTGGCCCATCATTGCCGTGGGATGGGTGATTAACATCTTCCAGCGGGGCACGGCGTCGGTGAAGCGTATCGACGAGATTCTCAAGTCCGAGCCCGAAATCTCTGACAGTCCCCGCTCCGCGGCCTCGGGCCTTGGAGCAGATACAGTTCTTCAAGGGGAAATCGAATTCCGGCACCTCAACTTCAGTTATGGCGACGGTCCCGACGCGACGCCGGTGCTCCGCGACGTCTCGCTGCACATTCCAGCGGGATCGAGCCTGGCGATCGTGGGACCGACGGGATGCGGCAAGTCCACGCTGGTGAACCTGATCCCGCGGCTTTACGAAGCGCCTGAAGGCGCGCTGCTCATCGACGGGCGGCCGGTGCGCGAGTATCCGCTGGCGGTTTTGCGGCGCAACATCGGCATGGTGCCGCAGGAGACGTTCCTCTTCAGCGAGACGATTCGCGAGAACCTGGCGTTCGGCGCGCCCCAAGCCGATGCCGAGGATCTGCTGGAAGCGGCGGAGGCGGCACATATCCGCCGCGAGTTCGAGGAGTTTCCGCAGGGCTTTGAAACCATGGTGGGCGAGCGCGGCGTGACGCTCTCAGGCGGGCAGAAGCAGCGCGCCGCGATTGCGAGGGCGTTGCTGCGGCGGCCGGCGATTCTGATTTTGGACGACGCGCTGGCCAGCGTGGACACTTACACCGAAGAGCGCATCCTGAGCGGCCTGCGCAACTATACGGCGAACACGACCTCGATCCTCATCTCGCATCGCGTGTCGACGGTGCGCCACGCCGACCGCATCGCCGTGCTCGACAAGGGACGGATCGTGGAACTGGGACGCCACGACGAGCTGCTGGCTCTCGACGGCTACTACGCGAGCCTCTACCAGAAGCAGCAGCTCGAAGAAGAGCTGACGGTGGCGGGGTAGGGCAGTAAGCCGGCGAGACAGCGCGTTCCCACCCTTTCGCCAAAGAGCGGCGAAAAGGATGGGGCAACCGTGCATCTGCGGAGGTTACGCAGTCCAGTTGGAACCGGAGGCCGCCTCGGCAGGGTCGGCAGCTGCGGGACGCGATGGCATCATGAGCACGCGCGGCGAATCGGAATTGACATTGGGATCGCGGGCGACTTCACGCCAGGCATCGCGCACATTGCGAACACAGTCGATAGCGTGCTGGAACCTCGTCGTCGAGGCCGCCTGGGATGCCTGAAGAATCTGCGCAAAGATGGCGGCATAGAACTCGCTGAGGGATTGTGCGGGACGCCCGCCTACATCCATGCGCAGCCGCGCCTGAAGATGAATGATGATGTCGAGGGCGCGCTTGACTGCGGCGCGGCGGGCATCGGCGTCGCCGCGCTCGGCCGCCGCGATGGCGGCATACAGGAAGCGAATGATGCCGTCATAGAGCGCCACCACGAGGTCGACTGCTGCTGCGCCATCCAGCGCGTGTTCCCTGTAACTTCCCATATCGAATCGCTTCCTTATCCGTTCTGACCCTGGTTGTAACCCGTGACCGCGGAATACAGCTCGTTGATGCCCTGCAACTGCGACGGGAGTTCCTCGAGGATTTCGTTGGCCTGGTTGAGCTCCGTGGTAAGGCTGGACTGCTGGGCCGAGATGTAGCTCTGCTCTTTGGAAATCTCTGCGTTGAGCGTGGATTCGGTGGTGCTGTTGGCGGTTGCGGCCAGCGCCAGAATGCCGGTAGAAGAGCTGGAGCCGGAGTTAGTCAGCACGCTGGAGAAGTTCTGGCCCCAGCTGTTGGCGTTCTGGAAGAAGCCCGCCACGCTGGAATAGTCGGTGTTGAGGACGGAATCGAGCGCGTCGGCGTCAAAGGTGAGTGAGCCATCGTTGTTCACGCTGATGCCGAGCGCAGACAGGCTATTGATGTCGGTAGAGGTGTTGTAATTGAGTGCCGTGGTGGTGGGGCTGGTGGTGTCGGCAATACTGGAAGTGACAGTGAGCGCGCCGTTGGCGCCATTCGTATCGGAGGTCAATATGAGTCCGGTTCCGGCCTGATCGAGCGAAGCCGAGACCCCCGCCAAGCCATTGATCGCGGCTAGAAGACCGGAGAGGGTGTTGTTTGAGGAATCGAGGGTGATGGTCTGCGCCGAGCCGCTGCCTACCTGAATGGTCAGGGAGCCGGAGAGCGTATCGTTGGCGCCCGCCACCGCGCCCAGAGTGCCAATGTCGGGCGTCGTGCTAGTGTATCCGGCGGTATCGGAGTAACTCAGGGGAGTGGGCGCACTGGACGTGAGCGCGGAGGTCACCGTCAATGCTCCGCTCGTGCCTTCGACCTTGGACGTCAGCGACAGTGTCGATTCGCCGTTGGTGGTGACGACCGCGGCCGTTGCTCCGCTAAGGGAGGCATTGATCGCACTCGCGAGGCCGGCCAGTGTGTTGTTTCCAGACGTCGTCGGAACCTGAACGGTTTGCGGGCTGATGTCGGCGATGCTCGAGTCCACGGACAACGTCCCGGCTGTTCCCGAAGTTCCCGAAGTCAGGCTCAGCCATGAACTCGTTGCATCGCTGTCGACCTGGGCTGAAACTCCAATGCCGGCCGAGTTGATCGCAAGAGCCAGGCCGGCAAGTGTGTCAGGGGTAGAGGAGTCGCCAACATTTACGGTTTGCGCCGTGCCGCTGCCCACCGAGATGGAGATGGAACCGGAAAGCGTATCAGTGGCGTTGTTGATAGGAGACAGCGTGCCGGATGAGGTGACAGCGGCACTGCCCGCCACGCCGGAGTAATAAAGAGGGATGCCGCCGGCGAGCGAGATATTGATTGACCCGGAGAGCGTGGCGCCCGCCGTCGAGGAAACCGAATCGAGATATCCGTCGGGACTTTCTTTATTGAGGCTGCCCAGCAGTTGCTGCTGGAGTAAAGAGAGAGTAGGCGAGCCAAAGAGCGGCTCAGGGGTGCCTGAGCTTGTGAGGCCCTCTTGAGCATTGATCGCGCTGATGAGCGAGTTGTAGTCGGTGACGAATTGATTGACGGTGCTTTCGACGCCGGAATTATCGTTGGCGATGACCACCTGCACGGGTTCGAGAGTGTTGCCGGATTCCTCGGTGCTGGGCGCGAGCAACTGAAAAGTTACTCCGGGAATGAGATTGGCGACAGTGTTTGAGGCGCTGGTGAGAGGCACGCCGTCAATGGTGAGGGAAGCATCCTCGCTTTTCACGCCAAGGTTGTAGTCGAGTGTCCCGGTGGGGTTGGTGCTGGTGACATTGTTGGTGTCTGTGATCGCGGAAGTGATGGTCAGTTGTCCCGCTGCGCCGGAAGTGCCGGAGACGAGGCTCAACACGGAACCGGTTGAGTCGGCGAGCGTATTGGCGGTGAGGCCAAGATTGGCGGAGTTGATGGCGGAAGCGATGCCGGCCAGCGTGTCTTTGCCGCTGCCGGTATAGATGGTATTGGCCGCGGGCGGGTTTGTGGCCGCGCCGATCACGATATTTTCTGTGGTCCCATTTCCCAACTTGATGGTCATGGAGCCGGAGAGCGCATCGGAGGCATTCGCGATCGAATCGAGGTAGCCGCTGGAGGTCTGAGCGAGATTGTTTACGACCACCGAGTGCGTGCCTGCCGTCGCTGAAGAAGAGGCCGCCGTCAGTTCGAGGACGCTGGTGTCGGAACTCGAGCCCTCCTTTTGCGCCAGAACTCCTTGAAAGTCGGTGAGCGAGCTGACGTCGTTGGAGAGGTTTGAGAAGAGGGTGCCCAGGCTGGAGATGGTGGTGTCCTGGCTTTCAAGCGAGGTGAGCTGGTTCTTCCAGGGGGTTTCGACATTCGAGAGGTTGCCGATGATTTCAGCCACGGTGGAACTCACGTTGAAGCCCGCACCGCTGGTGGGCGATCCGAAAGCCAGACCGACTGTACCCATCATGCCCTCCCGCTGCATGTCTTGCAGCCTGTGAACCAACCTGTACCCATTGCGGATAAGAAGATTCTCATCACTTCTCGTCCACTCTCATCGGCTCCGGTCAACTCGAGCGAGCGGGCGACTGATCGCTATTCAAGCAAAGAGGGGCGTCCACGGGACGCCCCTCTTTGATGGATGGTCCGCCGACGGCGAACGCCGGTTGAAGTGGCTCCGGCGGCGGGAGATCCGCCGTCATGAGCTTCAGTGGATGGGATCCGGCAGCGTCTGCTCTGCGGATGAGCGCCGCCGGAGGCTGAGCTGTTCGGTTTTACTGCAACAGCTTGAGTACGTCCTGCTGCTGCGAGTTAGCCTGTGCCAGGGCGGCGATGCCGGTCTGGCTGAGGATCTCGTATTTGGACATGTTCGACGTGGCCTGCGCATAGTCGGTGGCCTGCACCGCGTTCTGCGCCGACTGCACGTTTTCCGATTGTGTACTGAGCACGGAACTGACCGCGTTCATGGTGTTGATCTGCGCGCCGATGTAGCCGTCCTGGGCCGCCACGTCGGTGATCGCTGCGTTGAGGCTGGTCAGCGCCGTTTCGGCGTCGGTTTGCGTGCTGAGGTCCGTGGCGCTCAGGTTCTGTCCGGCGTTGTCGGAGTAACTGATGGTGGCCACGCCGCCCATTCCGTTGGTATCGGATGCCGGAACTGCCGGCGTTATCGAGGTGGCCGTATCCGACAATGGGTTGGTGGTGTCCTCGGTCACCGCCGCTGTGTAGTACGTTCCCGCGGTGTAGGAGCCGGTGCCGGTGACGCCGTTGGTGGTGATGGTTGACGCGGTCAGCGATTCAATGTTGCCAGTTGCCGTATTAACGTAGACCCCGTAGTTACCTGAGTTGATGGCGGCCTCCAACTTGGTGACGGTGTTTACGGCCCCGCCCAGCGCGATGCTTTTGCCGTTGATCGTCATCGTGCCGCCGGTGAGGGTTAGCGCGCCGTTGGCGCCGAGGGTGCCGTCGACGCCGGGTGCGCCCGCGCCGTTGGCTGCGCCGGCAACGCCGGAACCGACGCCGGAGATCTCGATGCCTGTGTCAGCGCCTTTGCCGCCTGTGGAGGCCACCGAGCCAGCCTGGGCCGCGGTCGTAAAGGTTGCGGTCACGCCGAGCCCGGAACTGTTGATGGCATCCATCAGACCCTGTGCCGTGTCTTTATAGCTGGTGCCCGCGCCCACCGTAATGACGGCGGTTTGATCGGTGATTGCTCCACCGGCACCCGCGGTCATGTAGGTGATGTCGACGCTGTCCGTTGTGCCGCTCAGCTCGTCGTTCGCCGTGGCTGTCTTGCCGCCGCCGGACAGGTCGATGAAGGCGTTGTTGGCGCCGTTGCTGTAGGCCATCACGCCGCCGGTATCACCGATGTTGGATGTGGAAAGAGCACGAATGTTCAGATCGTCGATCGAAGCCCCGGTGGTGGAAGAGTCGCCGGTGTAGATGTTGGTGTTGGAATTGAACACCTGCTCCTGGTTATAGGTTGTCGTGGAGCCGATGTTGGAGATTTCTGAAAGGATCGACTGGTACTCCTGGTTGGCTGCGGTATCTTGCGAGCTGTTGAGGGTGCCGTTGGAGGCTTCGGTAGCCAGGGTTACGGCGCGGTTAAGCAGGCTTGTCACTTGCGAGAGAGCGCCGTCGGCGACTTGCAACAGGCCTGCACCTTCTGTCGCATTGGTCTGCGACTGGTTGAGGGCCATCTGGTTGGCCTGAAGGCCGTCGACGAGCGAAAGGCCGGCGGCATCGTCCGCGCCAGAGTTGATCTTCGATCCCGAAGACAACTGCTGCAGCACGGTGTTCAGGCTACTGTTTGTGTTATTGAGGTTGTTCTCCGCATACACCGCGGAGAGATTATTCAAGACACCCAGGGACATGGGGTTCTCCTTGTGGGATGCGGTGATTTGCGGCCTCACCTCGGAAGTGCCCCCATCGATTCCCGCCCGTGGGTGGCTGCTGCCGGCTTGGAGCCGTCGCATCTGGCCCCTTCTTCGGCAAGGCCTTAAGGGACTTTATGGAATCGCGATTTGTGTCCCGGCGGGGACACTTCCGCACCTTTGGTTTTATTTTTTTAACCTTTCGCGCGCCATGCCGATAACCCCAGCAAAGGAGATTGGAAATGATCGAGTTAACGCGACTCAACGGCCGTCCGATGGTGGTGAACAGCGACCTGATCAAGACCGCCGAAGCGTCGCCGGATACGATGCTGACGCTGATCAACGGCGAGAAGCTGATTGTGCGCGAGGAAATAAGCGAAGTAGTGGAGAAGATACTGGTGTACCGGGCGCGGCTGCTGGCCGTGGTGGCCAAGCGGCTGCATCACTTCAGTGATCTGGAGCGCGCGGCAGCATTGGCGAGCCTGGATGCGGAAGGGCAGTCCGCGGCCCCGATCCCGATCAAACAGGGCGGCGATCTTCGGCAGTAGAAGCAGCAGATTCCGAATCTTCTTCGAGGGATGAGCACATGGATAAGGCGAGCATCGGCGGAGCATTTCTGGCCATCGCCGGAATTATTGCCGGGTTGCTGATCGAAGGCGGCAATGTTGGTCAGATTCTGCAGCCTACGGCGGCGCTTATTGTTTTCGGCGGCACGCTGGGCGCGGTGATGCTCCAGTATCCGCTGACCACCGTGGTGGCGGCCTTCCGCAGCCTGGGGCGTCTGTTTGCCGCGCCGCGCAAACACGAGGCGCAACTGATTCGCGAGCTGGTGGCATTTGCCAACAAGGCGCGCCGCAATGGAGTGGTTTCGCTCGACGCCGATTTGCAGGCCATCCAGGATCCATTTTTGAAGCAGACGCTGATGCTGGCCGTGGACGGTACTGAACCCGTGGAGTTGCGCAAGATCATGCACGTAACCCTCGAGTCACTGACCGAGGAACAGGAGCGGCTACCGGCGGTGTTCGAATCGGCGGGGGGATTTTCGCCGACCATCGGCATTCTGGGCGCTGTGCTCGGCCTGATCCAGGTGATGCAACATCTGGACAACATCAACGAGGTGGGTCGCGGCATCGCGGTGGCGTTCGTGGCCACGATTTACGGCGTGGGCATTGCGAACCTCTTCTTCCTGCCCTTCGCCGGCAAGATGCGGCTGCGCATTCACAACAGCCACCGGCGCCGCGAGATGATGCTGGAGGGCGTGATCTCGATTCTTGAGGGCATGAATCCGCGCATGCTTGAGATCAAGCTGACCGGTTTCCTGGACGGCTCGAATCACGAGCCGAGGGAGCGTGCCGCATGAGGTCGCGCGTGCCCCGCGGCCGCGTCAGCCAGGACCGGTGGCTGGTGTCGTACGCCGATTTCGTGACTCTGCTGTTTGGTTTTTTCGTCGTGCTCTACGCATTTGCGCGGGCTGACCAAAAAAAGCAGACACAAGTGGTGAAGGCGATTGACTCGGCATTCAAGTCGATGGGAGTTTTCTCGGATTCCAATCAAGCCACAGGTGCGCAGGGCGCGGCGTCGCCGCCGAACGCTGCGATGAGTGAGGAAATGCTCACGCCAATGCAGGTGAAGTACGATCTCGACCGCATTCGCCACGACCTGGCTCTGTCGCTAGCTAAACAGATTGCCACGCACACGGTTTCGCTGGAGATGGGCCGCGATGGACTGGTGATCAGCCTGCGCGAGGCGGGTTTCTTCGATTCCGGCTCGGCGACGCCCAAAGCGGAGGCCCTGCCGACATTGCGCCAGATAGCCGATCGGCTGGGCGCTACGCCCTACGATCTGCGCATCGAGGGCCACACCGACAATGTGCCCATTCACAACGCGGAGTTCGATTCCAACTGGGAGCTCTCGTCGGGGCGGGCTACGCACATTGCCCGGCTGTTTCTGGAGATGAAGGCAATTCCAGCCGACCGGCTGTCGGCCGCGGGGTACGCCGAGTTTCATCCCGTGGCCAGCAACGATTCGGCAGAAGGCCGCGCGGAGAACCGGCGCGTGGATCTTGTAGTGCTGCCGCGATCGAAGATCAACTTTGCCGCGTCGAGCACTTCGGCGCCCTCGGGGCCGTGGCGGAAAGTGACGGATGAATAGACGAGTCGGCGAGCCAGTCGGCTGGCAGCATCCTATTCGACACCGAGGACTTTTACGATGACGCGCTTGCGGCGCTGGCCATCGAACTCGGCGTAGAAGACACGCTGCCAGGTGCCGAGATCGAGATGGCCGTTGGTGACGGGCAATGTGGTCTCGTGGTGCAGGAGCAGCGACTTCAGGTGCGCGTCGCCGTTGTCCTCGCCAGTCTGGTGGTGCTTGTAGTCGGGGCGCGCAGGAGCGAGTTCTTCGAGCCATTTGCCGATATCTTCGATCAGCCCGCTCTCATGATCGTTTACATAAACGGCGGCCGTGATGTGCATGGGCGAGACGAAGCATAAGCCGTCCTTGACGCCGCTGCGGCGCACAATCTTCTCCACTTCGTCGGTAATGTGCACCATCTCGCGACGCTTGCGGGTTTCAAAGATCAGGTATTCTGTGTGACTCTTCATGCATATCTCCCAGGCGTTCCGCACAGCGGTGGATTCGGACCTTTGCACTTATCCTAGTGTGGTGCCCCGGAGGTTCGTACGATCAATCGAATCCCCCAAACGCAGATCCTTCGACTCGTTTCGGTGCGAAAACGCACCGAAACTCGCTCAGCCGTGACTTCTCGCCGACCGCCGGATTCTGCGCAACGCCTGCGCCGCATGCACGATGCGTTGCTACGCGTGTATGGCCCACAGCATTGGTGGCCGGCGAAGACGCCGTTTGAGGTGATCCTGGGCGCGTACCTGACGCAGAATACGGCGTGGAAGGCGGTGGAGCGGTCGCTCGAGAACTTGCGCGCGGCAGGCGCGTTCACGGTGGAGGGTTTGCGCAAGGTTCCTTTGGCAAAACTGCGGCGGCTAATCCGGCCTTCCGGGTTCTATACGCGGAAGGCGCCTGCGCTGAAGGCCTTCGTGGCGATGCTCGACAAGGAGTACGGCGGGTCGCCTGAAAAGCTGGCTACTGTACCGACGGCGGAACTACGGCGGCGGCTGCTGGATTTGCCGGGCGTCGGCGCAGAAACCGCCGACGCGATCCTGCTTTATGCGCTCGGTCATGCCGTTCCCGTGGCGGATGAATATTTGCGGCGCATCGCCGACCGGCACGGACTGCTGAAGGCTGGGCCCGGCCGCGCCAGGATCTCGTATGACGAACTGACCGAATTGACGCAGCGCGCGTTTGCCGGCGATACGAAAGAAAACCACGGGCCGCTCTACAACGAATTTCACGCATTGACGGTGGCCGTGGGCAAGGCGCATTGCGGGCGAACGGCTCGCTGCGAGAATTGCCCACTGGCCGGCGACCTGAAAGGCAGCTTCTAGCTGCTAGCTTCCAGCTCTTTCGAGCGGGAGCGTCAAGTTTCGAATTTGCAAGGAGAAGTTAGTAGCTAGAGGCTGGAAGCTAGCGGCTGCCTCATGGCGTAATCTGAAAACATTATGAGTCCAACTCCGCAACAGCCCCAAGTGAATTTAACTCAGACCGCCGATTACCGCGAGTCCTACGCAAATAGCGTGCAGGTACGCGTGAGCGTGTGGGATTTCCAGCTTGTTTTCGGCCTCGCCTCCAGCGAAAGCCCCGAGCAGGTGAACATTCGTAACCACCAGGCGATTTTTCTGAGCCCTCAGCAGGCGAAGGCTCTGATGAACGTGCTGGGCCAGAACATTGCGCAATACGAACAGGCCTTCGGCACGCTGAACCTGGAGCCGCAGAGCCAGGGTTTTCCCCGTGGACCAGTGAACTAAACAGGGACCGATGGACTGAGCTCAAGGAGCAAATTGTTGCGCTTCGGAAGAATCTTTACTCCACGGCTGGATGCGCCGCTGCCGCTCTGGATGGTCTTTCCGGTCATCTTTGTGGCGCTGTACCTGAGCCACTTTACGCTGCTGCGCCTGCCCTACTACTGGGATGAGGCGGGGTACTACATTCCCGCGGCGTGGGACTTCTTCCGCACCGGTTCGCTTATCCCCACCAGCACGCTGACCAACGCGCATCCGCCGCTGCCGAGCATCTATCTGGCGCTGTGCTGGAAGGCTTCAGGGTTTCATCCCGAGGTGACGCGCGAGGCGGTGCTGCTGGTGGCGACGCTTGGCCTGCTGGCGGTTTGGCGGCTGACGATGCGCCTGGTCGGCGTGGCCTCCGTGGCGTTCTGGACCGTGCTTCTCACCGGCTTATATCCCATCTGGTTTGCGCAAAGCTCGCTGGCCCACGCCGACATTTTTGCCGCGGCCTGTTCGCTGTGGGGATTGGTTTACGCGCTACCCAATCGCAGCCGCACGCTGTGGCCTGCGGCGTTATGGTTTGCTGCCGCCGCGCTTTCAAAGGAGACGGCGATCGTGATTCCGCTGACCCTGGCCGCGGTAAATTTACTTGCGGGGTTCAGGAGCGGAGGGCCGGTGCGTTGGCGGTTCTGGCGCGAGGCCGCATGGCTTTCAAGTTGTGTAGTGCCCCTGGCCGCATGGTACGCATACCACTACGCGAAGACCGGGTTTCTCTTCGGCAATCCCGAGTTTTTGCGCTACAACGCGGAAGCGACGCTGACTCCGCTGCGAATTCTGGCGGCGTTCGGACATCGCATCCTGCACTTGACGGCGCACATGAATCTCTTTGTGCCGGTGATGATGGCCCTGGCCGCATTGCTGCTCAATCCACGCGTCGATGCCGAGGGGCACGACCGGGCGGCGCTCGATTCACTGGTGCTGCTGCGCATCTTTTCTCTCTTGCTGGCCAACGCGCTGCTGTTCAGTGTGCTGGGCGGCGCGCTGCTCACGCGCTATCTGCTGCCCATGTATCCGCTGGTGCTGCTGTTGGCCGTGTACACGTTGTACCGCCGCGCGCCTTACTGGTGGGGGCTGACGCTGCTGGCCGCCGCGGCGTTCGTTGCCGGGCTCTTCGTGAATCCGCCGTATGGATTCGCGCCGGAAGACAACCTGGCGTACGTGCACGTGATTCGCATGCACCAGGCCGGCATTGCGCAGCTGAAAAAGCTCTATCCCGATGCGACGGTGCTGACGGCGTGGCCCGTGAGTGACGAGCTGACGCGGCCGGAACTGGGTTACGTGAAGGCGCCGTGGGAGGTGTTCCCCATCGACGACTTTACCGCCGGCGAGATTGCACGCGCGGCCGCAGAGCCGGAGAAGTATTCGGCGGCGCTGGTTTTCTCCACTAAGTACGATCCGCCGCCGCTGCTGCCGAGCCTGAGCGGCGAGGCGCTCGACGAGCGCTATTTCGGATTGCATCACGATCTGGCGCCGGAAGCGATCGCACAGCAACTCGGTGGAATGCTGGTTTGGGAGCGCCGCGACGATGGCATGTGGATCGCGCTGATCCGCTTCAACCGGCAGGTGGAAGCGCGGCTGGAGAAGGAACGGGCGTGGGTGCTTCCGCCGGGATGGGAACTGGCCGTTCGGCAATCTCCTTGAACTTGAGATACACGGCGTTCGTCCATCCAAAGCCGATCACATTCTGGGTGTAGCCGCCCTTCACCTTTACGTCAGCGTTGCCCGCGACCACGTTGTATTTTTCGCGGATGGTGCCATCAGCGGCGAAACCGGCATCGACGGTCGCGTCGAAGTCGCGCGCGATGCGCACGGCGTCGGCGTGGAAGCCCATGACGTCGAGTCCGGCAACGGCGATCCAGTTGGTGGGCGCCCAGCCGCAAGGCTCATCCCATTGCAGGCCACTGTTGTTGGTGCTCATGGAGAGGCCGCCGGGGCGCTCAAACACGTTGAGCTTCTGCTCGGTGGCGTTGGCCTGTTCGCGCGTGGCCACGCCTGCCCACAGCGGGTAGAGCGATGTGAGATAGGCGTAGGTGGAAGGCTCGTTGCGCACGAAATCGAAATCGGCAAAGACGCCTTGCCTGGGCTGCCACAGGTAACGCTGGATGGCAGCAGCGCG
This sequence comes from uncultured Acidobacteriota bacterium, assembly GCA_963786565.1. Classification (GTDB taxonomy): domain Bacteria; phylum Acidobacteriota; class Terriglobia; order Terriglobales; family Acidobacteriaceae; genus Telmatobacter. The sequence goes on from CAWAZR010000006.1 coordinate 586,426, forward strand.
GGCGTTGGCGCGGCGATCCCAATGGAGTGCGTCCTGCGGCTTGCCCAGGAGATGCGCGAGATGCGCCAGGTCGCGCTCGTAGCGATAGAGCAGGCTGTTGAGACACACCGGGGCGTAGTGATGCGTGGCGCCAGAGAAGGGGCCGAAGCGGTCGCTGGAGTCGAAGCCCGATTCGCGCATGGCGCGATCGCCCGCATAGAAATCGCGACTGAGCCGGTAGCCGCTAAACCAGGCGCGCGCGCACAACAGACTGGCATGAACGTCGCAACTGGTCTGCTTGAGGCGCGCCGCTTCTGCCGCGTCTGGATGCTCCGAGCCTTTGACAAGAAAGGCCGTGCCCTCGGGGCTGGGATGGTCGACGAGCGCACGAATCACGTCGCGGTAGTAGGTGTTGTCGTCGGCCATCTCGGGTACGGGGCCTGAGCCGTAATCGAAGTAGCGGGCAAGACCGGTGTGGCCGGCCAGGTGTTCCGGGCGCGTCCACGTGGAATAGTCCTTTTGCGCGACGGCGTAGGCATGTTCCAGCCATTCGATAGCTTGCGCGCGGCCGGCGGGCGTGGCGGGAAAGCTGGCCGAGTTCTCGAATACGAGACGGATCATTGCGGTGAGAAACGGCGGCTGCGAACGCGTGAGGTAGTAGGTGCGATTGGCGTTGAGAACCGCGCCGTAGTTTTCGACTTCGAAGAGGAAGTTGTCGACGATACCTTTGGCGAGCGCTTCTCTGTGGTCGGATTCCAGACCAAGAACAATAAAAAAACTGTCCCAGCCGTACATTTCGTTGAAGCGGCCGCCGGGAACGATGTAGGGGTGAGGTAGATAGAGCAGGCCTGGCGCGGCGAGTTCTTCGGGGCGTACATCGCCTAGCTTGAGGATGTGCCGCGGCAGCGCGACGACGCGGACATGGCAGCGCTCGGCGGCGGCGGTGACCTCTTGCGGCGCGGCAAAACCGGCGGGCAGATAAAGAACCGACACTGCGGCCACCTTGGTGTCGGTCATCGCTGCGCAATCGGTGACGGAGCGGGTGAGCGAGTTCCACGCGGCGTGGATGTAACGGAGGGTCGCCTGGGAATCGGGCGTGGCGGGGCTGGGCGACTGTGCGGAGGAAGCTGCAAACACGACCAAGAACAGCAAGCGAGACAGTCTCATGCCAACTCCGGATGCGGTGCGAATTCCTGGAGTGTACAGCACCGCGCGAATTTTTTTGCGCAACCGGGAACAGATTTCAAGCGCGTGGTGTCTACATAAGCACAGTGGTACCGAACGGGATGATCGGAGGGCCGTGATCCTCCGCCTCGCGCTTGGACGCGCCGAGCGGGCCGGATGCTCGCGCTCTGCGATAGGGCTACTTTCCTCCCGATTGGCGCGGCTGAATTCGAGGTTTCAGGGAGGCGGCCATGTTTGAAGACGCAACATTCGAATCCATGGGTACGATCCACACGGGCAGCCGCAACTGGATGCTGGCGACGTTCGGCTTGAACGCGTCGATCCTGGCTGCGTTGATTGCGATTCCCCTCTTTTACCCTTCGGCGCTGCCGCAGATGGTGAGCGCGATTTTGATGGAAGCGCCCGCGCCGGTCGAGGAGACCAGGCCGGTGGTTCGGCAGGAACACATGCCGGCTACGCAAACGGAGATGCCTGAGGGAGTCTTGCAAGCGCCCACCAGGATTCCGACGCACACATGGATTCCCACTGCGATGGAGCCGCCGCAGAATGTGGATGTCGTGGGTCTTGGCGGCCCCGCATCCGGTCCGGGAAGCGCGGACAATCCGGTCGGTGGCCGCGGCGTTCAACCGATTGTGCACCTGGCAGTGCAGCCGACGCGGCATATCTCCTCGGGCGTGATGGAAGGCATGTTGATCAACAAAGTCCTTCCCGCCTATCCGGTGCCGGCACGGGCGATGCGCGTCGCGGGGAGGGTCGAGTTGCAGGCCACTATCTCGCGCGATGGAACCATCGAACATCTGCGCGTGGTGGATGGGCCGGTGTTGTTGCAGGCAGCGGCGCTTGAAGCCGTGCGGCAGTGGCGCTACCGGCCTTATCTGCTGAACGGCGAGCCGGTGGAAGTGGAGACGACGATCAATGTCGACTTCAAGCTGGATTAGCATGGCGACTCCGGAATTGCTGTTTCGCGAGCGCGGGTGCCCATCCTTCCGGGCTTTATTCGTAAGGGCGAATGAAGCCCGAGGCATCCGCATTTTTTGCCGTCTGGCGCGCGGTGGGCGTAGTCGGCGACAATGGCTTCTGTTATGAGACAACCAACTCGCCGTGAATTCCTTAGCTCTGTTTCCGCTACACTTGCAGCTTTTGCCGCGCCCGGTATTTTGCGCGCCGCTGGGCAGACTTCAACATCTCGTAAACGTGTCTTCATCGGCTCCCATGCGGCCAACGGAATTCTGGCGTACGACTGGGACCCGGAGATGGCGACGCTGACGGCGGCGGGCGTTGCCGCGAAGGTCGAAAATGTGGCCTGGCTCGCGTTTTCGCATGGGCACGACTTCGTTTATTCAGCCTCGGAGCTGGATACATTCAACGGCAAGCCGACCGGCGAGGTGGCGAGCTTTCGCCTTGCGAAGGACGGGACGTTGCAGCCGCTCTCGGCGCGGAATTCGGCGGGAACGGGAACCTGCCACGTGGCTGTGGACGCGACGGGAAAGATGCTGGTTGCCGCCGACTACACGGGCGCGAGCGCGGCCAGTTTCCGCATTGAAGACGGCAAGCTGAGCGAGGCGGTATGGACCGAGCACTACACCGAGCACGGGCCTAACCCTGCGCGTCAGCCCACGGCGCACGCGCATTTTGCGTCCTTCTCGCCCGACAACCGGTTTGCCTACATTAACGATCTCGGCGGCGATTGCATCCATATCTACAAGCCCAACCTGGCGACGGCGGAGATGGCGCACGCGGGCATCTATCGCGGTGCACCCGGCTCCGGCGAGCGCACGCTGCATTTCCATCCCAATGGCCGCACGGCGTACTGCATGGACGAGCTGGTTTCGACGGTGGAAGTGCTCGATTGGCATAAGGACGACGGAGGTCTGACGTTCGTCGATCGCATCGAGTTGCTGCCGGCCGATTACAAACCCTCCGCGGTAGCTTCGACCGGTTGCGATACGGTGATCACGCGCGACGGACGGTTCGTTTACTTTGCCAATCGCGGCGATAACTTCCTCTACGCATTCAAAGCCGATTTCGTCACCGGCAAGCTGACGCCGATGAAGCGGTCGAATTGCGGAGGCAAGACGCCGCGGAATTTCACCCTTGATCCCACAGAGCGCTGGATGCTGGTGGCGAACCAGGATTCGAACCTGATCAGCGTGTTCGCGCGCAATCCCGTGACGGGCGAGTTGTCCGATGAGGTAAAGAGCAGCGTGGCGGCGGAAGCGCCGATGCGGATTCTGTTTGCGTAGAGACCCGGCTGCGGTTTGGCCGATTGAGTTTCGTGCTATCCCACGTCTCAAAATCGAGACGTGGGGCACCCCTGGTCTTTGCAGATGTAAGCGCCCCAACGCGGCGGCTTACGCGGCCTGCGTTTCGCCTTTCAGCTGCTCGGCCTGGTAGTGGGCTATGAGCGCGTCGACAATGGGCTGCAACCGGCCCTGCATCACCAGATCGAGCTGGTGCAGGGTGAGGCCGATGCGGTGGTCGGTGACGCGGTTCTGCGGGAAGTTGTAGGTGCGGATCTTCTCGCTGCGGTCACCGGTGCCGACTTGCTGCTTGCGGGCCTGCGCAAGTTCGGCGTTCTGCTTCGCCATCTCCACTTCGTACAATCGTGAACGCAGCACGCGCATGCCTTTTTCACGATTCTTGATCTGCGATTTCTCGTCCTGGCAACTGACCACGGTATTAGTGGGCAGGTGTGTGATGCGCACGGCGGAGTAAGTGGTGTTGACGGATTGGCCGCCGGGCCCCGAAGAGCAAAAGGTGTCGATGCGGATGTCCTTGGCCTCGATCTTGATGTCGACCTCTTCGGCCTCGGGCAGCACGGCGACGGTGATGGCAGAGGTGTGCACGCGGCCCTGCTGCTCGGTTTCCGGCACGCGCTGCACGCGATGCACGCCACTCTCCCACTTGAGCTGCGAGTAGACGCGTTCGCCTTCGATGATGGCGATGACTTCCTTGTAGCCGCCGATGCCGGATTCGGAGAGCGAGAGCACCTCGACCTTCCAGCGCTTCTGCTCGGCAAAGCGCGTGTACATGCGGAAGATTTCAGCGGCAAAGAGCGAGGCCTCGTCGCCACCTGTGCCGGCGCGGATTTCGAGGATGATGTTCTTCTCGTCGTTGGGATCTTTCGGCAGCAGCAGCACCTTGAGCTCTTCTTCGAGGGCTGCTGCGCGCGGTTCGAGTGCGGCAATTTCCTCTTCGGCCATCAGGCGCAGATCGGCGTCGCTTTCGGCGAGCATCTGGCGCGCCTCGGCCAGGCCCTGGTGCACCTGCTTGAACTCGCGGTACTTTTCGACGGGCGTTTCGATTTCGCGCAGGGCCTTGGCGACTTTCTGGTAGCGCTCGTGGTCGTTGAGAACCTCGGGAAGCGCGAACTGCGCCTGCATTTCGTTGTAGCGCTGCTCCATTTGTTCCAGGCGATCGATGATCACGTGCCCTCCGGGCTTTCAGGCTTTGGATGAGAGAAGTGAAGAAAGTGAAATGAGTGAACTAAGTGAATCGGCGCAGGACGGGTGTAGGCGGCGGGCGCCGCTAGAGCAGGGCCGGGATGGGCTGGTGGAGGGTCACTGCAGCTTCTATTCTAGCGCGAAACGGGAATTCCGCGTTCGGAGTCGGCAGGTTCGCTGTTGGTCGTTCTCGTCGGATCGCCGTAGCGGATCGCAGAGCGCAGTCCAGCGAATACGAACTCTACTCCGATGACGCCTGAGACAAGCATTGTCCATCCCCTGAAATTCAGGTGCCTATGCGTGATCAGGGCGATAAGGCAAAGAATAACAAGCCCCGAAAGAACGAGGAGTGCGATAGACAGCCCGATGATCCAGAAGATCCGAGTCTCCGCAATGAATCCTCCATCAATCGCGCTACATGCCGCCTTTGCCCAGCAGGATGCCGATGCCGTAGGTGACGGCGCCTTCGACTGCGCCTACAACGGTCATTTCAAAGCCGGAGGACCACCAGGAGCGGACGGTGATGAGCGACTTGGCTGCACCGACGGCGAAGTGCGCGGCGAGCGAGATGACGGCGGCGGCGATGACGGCCTGGATGCCGCTCATCCAGAAGAACGGAATGACCGGGATGATGGCGCCGACGGCAGTCGACAATGCGCCAGAGGTAGCGGAGACGATGGGATTCGAGAGGGCTTCTTCGCTCGATCCGAGACGTTCGGCGGCCAGCGCGCGCAGCAACTGTTCGGGGTCGCTGGCAATGTGGTTGACCATGTGGATGGCGTCTTCTTCGGGCAGTCCCTTGACCTGGTAGTAGAGCTGGAGCAATTCGCGGGCCTCGGGTCCATTCATCTGGATAGCTTCGCGCTCGCGGGCGATTTCAGCGTGGTAGATTTCGCGCTCGCTCTTGGCGGCCAGATACGCGCCGGAGCCCATCGAGAGCGCGGAAGCGATCATGCCGGAGAGACCGGCAAGAAGCACGTACTTGGGGTCACCGGCCGTAGCTCCCGACACACCTGACACGATGCCGAAGATGGCGCCGAGTCCGTCATTGACGCCGTAGATGGCGTCGCCGATCCACGCGCCGGGCTGCTTGCGCCCCTGGTTGCGCTTGGCCAGCATCTCTTCAAGCACGGCCCTAGCGTCGATTTTGGGCGCTCCGGCGGGGGCGGTGTAGTGGCCGCGAATGAGCGATCCCAGCTCGCGATAATGGTCCTTCTCGTCCTGGACCACGTGCTCGAGGATGGCGACCGAGCCTTCGTCGCCGAGAGCCTTCAGTTGTTCGCCGTAGCGGGCAATGTCGCGGCTCTCTTCGATTTCAAGGCGGCGTAGCGCCATGCGCATGCCACCGGCGCGGTTGGCGAGCGAATCGGCCTGGCCGCCGGGACCGCCGGTGTAGACAGGCTGGGGTCCGCCGAGTTCCTTGATGCGGCCTTCCCATAAAGTGGCGTGCTCAATTTCTGCCTGGGCCAGATGGCGCAGAACCTGCGCGCGGACGGGGTCGTCGTCGCGGTCGGCGAGAGCGGTGTAGGTGTGGTAGCCCTCCATCTCGGCCTGCCAGTTGCCCTCAAGGGCAGCCAGGATCTTCTTGTTTCTTGCTCCGGCCAGTATGGCAATGGGCATCGTACGCACCTCGCTCAGTAAGAAGGATAACGGATCGGGCGGTGACGGAGGGGCGCGGGGTGTGAACGGCCCGGGCGATGGCGCGCGCGGTATGATGAGGTTCAACTTTCGGCATGAAGCGCAAAGCCAAGACGAAACCAGCGAAGGGGCGCGGCGGGAATCTGCTGCTGATTTTTGCAGCGGTATTGGTCGTGCTGATCCTGCTGCTGCGAATGATCTCGTTCGTGATGCATCTGCGAGGGCGGTAGGCGACTGCGGAACTGGGGGGCTACGGGTGCGATTTAGCGATCGGCGGTGCGTTTTTTCTGCGCCGCTTCCCAGGCCTTGGCATACTTCCAGTTGATGTAGAACGAGTGGTGGACGTGTTGCAGGAATCCCGCGCGGCCATCGAGAAAACCCAGCCGGAAAACATAGTTATAGATGAATGTGGCGGCGGGGTTGAGGAGCCCATTCCACGCGAGCCAGAGGCCGGAAGTGCGGGCGCGGCCTGAGGCTACGAGCGCCTCGGCGGCGATCAAGCTATAGCGGTTCATGTGCTCCACGTAGTCAGAGAGCGTGGGGTAGCAGTGGTGAATGAGATGGCCTTTGAGCCGGCCCACGGGGCCGCCGGCTTGCCCAATCATCTCCATCGATTCGTGGACCGGTCGGTCGGCAAACTGGGCCGCGCCGCGGCGAAAGAGGCGCAGCTTGGGATCGGGCCAGTAGCCGCCGTGGCGGAGCGGACATCCGAGAAAATGGTTTAGCCGCGGAATGCGGTAAGCGCTGAAGGTGGGTTCGCCGGCGAGGAGGGTTTGGATTTCCTGCGCCAGCTCCGGGCTCACCTCTTCATCGGCGTCGAGCGAGAGGATCCAGTCACCGGTGGTGTGCGCGATCGCGGAGTTTTTCTGCGCGGCGAAGCCTTTCCAGGGCTCCTCAAAGACGCGCGCGCCGGCGTCGCGGGCGATAGCGAGGGTCGCGTCGGTCGAGCCGGAGTCGACGACGACGATCTCATTGGCCCAGCACACGCTGGCCAGCGTGCGCGGCAGGTTGTCCGCTTCGTTGCGGGTAATGAGTGCGACCGAGAGCGTCTTCGGCATCGAGGGTAAGAATACAGGGAACAGGGAACAGGGATAAAAAAGGAGACGTCGGGACTGCGAGATGTGCCGTATAAGATGGATTTGGTCGCGGGAGGCCCTTTGCGCATTCGTCATTTTTGGATTTCGATTGTATTCGCCGCGGCCCTGGGAACTGCCGATCTTCACGCTCAACTCAAGATGCTGCGCGTCGATCCGCCGCAGACCGATCCTGCAATCGAGTCTGTGGAGGGCCCGCATCTCGCGGTTTACGATCCGCAGGTGGCGTCGAATCATCGGCTGTTTCTTTTCTTCCCCGGGACCAACGATAAGCCGGAGCGCAGCCTGGACCTTGACAGCACCTTTGCTCAAGAGGGCTACCATGCCATCGCGCTTGATTATGAGAACCACGTGATCACGGTGATCTGCGCCCACAGCCAGGACGCCACCTGCTTCGATCGCTATCGCGAGGCGAACATGACGGGAGCCGCGGTGAGCGACAAGATTACCGTAAGCCGCGACAACTCGATTCTGAACCGGCTGAACAAACTGCTCGCGTATCTGGTGAAACATGATCCGGACGGCGGATGGGGCGAGTTCTTTGCCGATGGCCAGCCTGACTGGAGCCATATTGTGGCTGCTGGTCACTCGCAGGGCGCAGGACACGCCGCGTATCTCGGAAAGATGTTTCCGCTTGACGAGGTGGCGATGTTCTCCGGGCCGCAGGACTACCTTAACGATCTAGACCGGCCTGCGCCCTGGCTTTCGCGCCCGAGTGCGACGCCGCAATCGCGGTACTTTGCATTCCTCAACGTCGCTGATCCCTACAACGTGACGCACCAGATCGCGAATTGTTCCGTGCTGATGGGTCTCGCGCATCCCGCGACGCCGCTGATTCATCCGGACGAAGCGATTGGAGGCGATGCGCAGATTTTTCTAAATGATGCCGATCCGCAGCACGCTCACGGCACTACGCTGCTGCCGGAATTCAATAATGTGAGGGAGTATTTCGCCAGAATCGGCGCTGAAGAGACTGACATCAAGCCGGGCCTCAGCCCCGAGCCGCCGCCTCTACCTCAGCCCGATCATCGGCAGTGAGTTGGAGTTGTGCGGCGGCGACGTTTTCTTCAAGATGCGCGACTTTTGACGTGCCGGGAATGGGCAGCAGAACTGGCGAACGGTGCAACAACCACGCCAAAGAAAGCTGCGGAACAGTGACTCCGTGGCGCGCGGCGATGCGGCCGAGGGCCTGCGCGGCGGGATGGTCGGGCTTAAGCATTTTCCCGCCCGCGTAGGGATACCAGGGCAGGAAACCGATGCCGCGCCGCTCGCAATAGTTCAGCGTTTCCTCATGACGCCGGTCTGCCAGACTGTATCGATTCTGGACAGTGACGATGGGGACGATTTTTTCCGCGTCCTCGATCTCAGTCGGCGTGACTTCGCTTAGGCCGATGTGGCGGATTTTTCCCTGCTCCTGCATGCGGCGGAGCGCGCCCAGGGATTCTTCGAGCGGGGTGCGCGGGTCGATTCTGTGAAGTTGATATAAATCGATCCGCTCAAGTTTCAGCCGGCGCAGGCTCATTTCGACGCATTGGATGAGATAGCCGGCGCGGCCCACGTACTCGGTTTTTGCGGGACCCTGGCGCGTGATGCCGCCTTTGGTGGCGATGACGACGCCCGGCGCGTAAGGCGCGAGCGCTTCGCCGATGAGCCGCTCGGCGATCTCGGGGCCGTAGGCGTCGGCGGTGTCGATGAGGGTGACGCCGAGCTCGACGGCGCGGCGCAGCACGCGATGGCACTCTTCGGGATCGGCGGGCTCGCCCCACGCCCCATCGCCTACCAGGCGCATGGTTCCGTAGCCGAGCCGGTGCACGGGCAGATCGCCGCCGATCAAGAATGTGCCGCTCAATTTCGCATTGGGTTGGCTGGCGTTGGGTTGGGCAAACGCAGAGGTCGAGTTCATGGCAATTTCGATGTTACGGCGCGAGGGGTTGTGGGACAATGGCTGCGTTGGTCCGGGAACTGCATCAAGCGCATCTGCGTAATGTGAACAGGCCCTGAACGAGGCAAGGAGAAACCATTATGAGCACGTACGCATATCCCAACCCGGAAGCTATTTTCTACCAGCAATACGAGGTCGTACGCCGCGATGAAGTGGTGGGCGTTCTGCTGGCGCTGTTCCTGGGCAGCTTCGGCCTGCATCACTTTTATCTGCGGCGCACGGGGCTGGGCATTCTCTACGCCTGCTTCTTCTGGAGCGGCATTCCGGGGTTGATTGGTTTCTTTGAGTGCTTCTTCATGCCGGGGAGGGTGCGTGAGTACAACGCCATGCAGGCGTCGGCCATCGCTGCGTCGCTGGGGATTCCGATTCCGGCGTGGGGCCATCCGGTGAACGCGATGGTGAACCTGCCGCCGCCGGTGGTCGCGCCGCAATCGAGTCCGACGGCCAATTGTCCGAAGTGCCAATTCGCGAATGTGGTGGGCGCGCGGTTCTGCGCGGGGTGCGGCGGGACGCTTTAAAAAAGCAGGGACCAAGGGACCAAGGGACCAAGGGAACGAGGGAACGAGAAAGCGGGTCGGCGAGGGTTCTCGCTATCCCACCCAAGCGAAGCTTGGATGGGGCACCCGGCGAAGGTAGTGGGCGCGCGGTTTTGCGCGGGGTGCGGCGGAGCGTTGTAAGAAGCAGGGAACCGAGAAAAGACAGGGAGTCAGATGAGTTCAAACCATTACATGAAGAGCGGCGAGGGTGTGAGTCTCCGCCAGGCCGCTTTGATTGCCGGATTCGGCTACTTGTTCATGCCTACCGTCTACGCTGAGTTTTCGATTTTGCCGAGACTTGTGATTCCCGGTAATATCCAACAGACGATCCAGAATATTGCGACTCACGAAAGGCTCTTTGCTGCAGCCATTCTCTGTTATTTCTTCACGTTCATTCTGGATGTGGTGATTGCCTGGGCTCTCTTTATCCTGCTTGTGCCGGTCAATCGATCGCTATCCCTGCTCACTGCGTGGATGCGGCTCGTATATACGGTTGGCGCGCTCTTCGCGCTCATGAACCTGGTTGCGGTTTACCGCCTTGTGACTACGCCGGACTACCTCGCGGCGTTTGGCGCTGGGCCGCTACAAGCGCAGGTGAAGCTTCTGTTAAATTCGTTTCGCTACGACTGGTCGATGGCGCTGATCATTTTCGGCATTCATCTCGTTATGCTTGGTTGGCTCATTTTCCGGTCGACCTACATTCCCAGGATCATTGGTCTACTGCTGGCGATCAACGGTGCGGGCTGGGTGATCGACGGCCTGCATCCGTATCTTTACCCCGACGCGCATCTTGGATTTGTCTTCTACACATTCTTCGGCGAACTGGTCTTCATGCTTTGGCTGCTCATCAGGGGCTGGAAAATCCGCGAGGCGGCCACGGATGCAGAAACTGCGTCGGCGGCTGGCGGCCTGACTCTCGCCGGATCGAAAGCCCGGTCGTCCTGATCTCGGCTTCCACACCTACATATTCGCGTGGCCGGAGCGCATGGACTCGTTGAACTTGGGCTTGGTGAAGTCGAGTGAGGCTTCGAGCATCGCCTGGTATTCGGCGGCGCGGGCCATGAGCGCGGGCGTAGCCGAGGCAAACTCGCCGTCGACAACCATCAGCCCTTCGCCGGCTTCGTGATTGGCCATGCGCAGTAGATCGGCCTCGGTGGTGTTCAGGTATTGCGCGTCTCTGGGGTCGGCGATCCAGATCGGTTTCGAATCGCCGAGAACTCCGGAGAGCCAATAGACCTTGCTCAACAGGTAGCGCAGGCGCTCCTCGTCTTCGGTCTCAGTAAAGATGAACTTCTTTTGCCAGCGGCTGTAGTAGCGCGTGGTGACGGGCACGGGCTGGCGGTTGCCGGACTTCACAAACTCCAGTTGGCCCATGTCGACGGTTTTGCGCACGGCGTTGTAGATGAAGGTTTCGGCGTAGGGCTGCTCCATGGCGGGCACGATCTCAGCAAAGGTGAGCGTGACGGAGGCGGAGATTTTGGCGTGCAGGCCATGCGTTCCGCCATCGGCCAGTTGCAGTTCGCCGTGTACGATGTGGGTGTCGGCGCCGGAGACCGATTGATGGAAGGGCCACTCGAATTTTTCAAAGGCCAGGGGCAATCCGCCGAGGGTGACGTAGCACTCGGGGCGCGGATTGCGCAGGCGCTTGGCTTCGCCGGCAAGATGCGCGGTCATTTCGGGCAGCAAGTTCGGCTTGTCGAATTCGAAAGCCTCCGTCAACTCGAGCTTTAATGAGCGGCCGGCAGCCTCTTTTCCGGGCAGGCCGAGCTCGAAGACGGCGGTAGGATGGCCGTGAAAGTCCGCGCCTTGCGTGGCGGAGACCAGCTTGAGGCCGGCCTTGGCAGCGGCAGCTTCGAGGGAATTGACGAGGGAGGATTTCAGTTTAGCGGTCATGCGGGGAATCCTGGGTTGGAGATATATGCAGAATTATTGTAGAACCTGCGGCTAGCGATTGCGCCCACAGCCGCCGGGGCGCGGGACCGGCGGGACCAAGCTGCGGATTTACAATGGCAGACGTGCCGACCGAACATATTATTGTTGCCGAGAATCTGACCAAGGTGTACGCCGCTGGGCGCATCCAGGTGGCTGCGGTGCGCGGGGTATCGCTGGCCATTGAGCGCGGTGAGTTTGTCGCTATCGTGGGGCCGTCAGGTTCTGGTAAATCCACTCTTTTCTATCTTTTAGGCGGGCTCACGCGGGCCACTGAGGGGCGCGTGGTGATTGATGGCGTGGATTTTGCCAGTTTGAACGACGCCGAGCGCACGCGGCTGCGCAAACATCGCATTGGCTTCGTTTTCCAGCGCTTCAATTTGCTGCCCACACTTTCAGGGGAAGGCAATATTGAGATTGCCTACACCATCAGCGGGCGCAAGGAGCCGATGGATCGTCAATATTTAGAGCATCTTAGCGACATGCTGGCGATCAAGGGGAGGCTCGATCACCGGCCGTCGGAGCTGAGCGGCGGCGAACAGCAGCGCGTGGCCATTGCGCGGGCGCTTATCACGCGGCCGGCCATTTTGCTGGCCGACGAGCCTACCGGCAACCTGGACACCAAGACCTCTGACGCGGTGCTGGAGATGCTGGTGCGCTCGAACCGCGAGCTAGGGCAGACCACCCTGATGATTACGCACAATCCCGAGGCGGCGGCGATTGCGGGACGCATTTTGTACATGCGCGACGGCGAGATTGTGAAGGAGGAGGCTGGGAACGGACACCACCGGACGGGCGCAGCGCCCGCCAATTAGCCTTTCTCGTTGACTCGCCCCGATTTTCTTGTTATCTTGGAAAGGTTCGCAAGAACGCAGCTAGTTGTGTGTTTCTACGACGGTTGCGTAGGGAAATACCCGATCAGGTAGTATCGGTTGGGCAGGATTCCCGGGCCAGGTGAAGTCAGCCGGCCAAACAGGTTTCCGGAATCGCTCTCTTCTTGCGGAGGGCAGGAGACACTCGCATCGGCGGCACGCGCGTTCCTCACCCATGAGGGGCTATGCGGGCCGGAAGCGGGATACGGCGCTGGCTCCGCCTTGGCGGACGACCGGCAAACCGTCCCGGTTCTCGTCTGAGATTGGGATGAAGACAGACGCGAAGCGGTAACCATAGGGCTTTTGTGTGCTTGTTTGGCTGAAATGCCAACCAGGACCAGAACAGCCCGAAGGGCGTTCGCGCGCGGCTGTGAGTTGAGAAGTTACGGGTTTTTTGAAGCAAGGAGTTGCGTTTTGCCGACTTTTAATCAACTGGTTCGCAAGGGGCGTACGGCCCCGCGGTACAAGACGGCGTCGCCCGCATTGCAGGCCTCGCCGCAGCGGCGCGGGGTGTGCACGCGCGTGTATACGCAAACGCCGAAGAAGCCAAACTCGGCCCTGCGCAAGGTAGCTCGCGTGCGGCTGACCAACGGGATCGAGGTAACCACCTACATCCCCGGCATCGGGCACAACCTGCAGGAGCACTCGATTGTGCTCATCCGCGGGGGCCGCGTGAAGGATTTGCCGGGCGTGCGCTATCACGTGATCCGCGGAACGCTGGATTCAGTGGGCGTAGCCGGGCGCAATCAGGGCCGATCGAAGTACGGCACGAAGCGCGCCAAGGGTGGCGCGAAGAAGTAGGCTCCGCTCTTTCGGGTTTTGGGCGAGGGTGCGGGTGGGTCGGGCTGAAGCTAAGAGCTAGTAGCTGAATTTGAGGAATTATGCCGAGAAAAGGGCACATTGCGAAGCGGGAAGTGGCGGCGGATCCGGTCTACGGATCGACGCTGGTGACCAAGTTTGTGAACTCGATGATGTGGGGCGGCAAGAAGTCGACCGCGCAGAACATCTTCTACCAGGCGATGAAGAACCTGGAGGAGAAGGGCGGCGGCGACGACGCGCTCAAGCTGTTCAAGAAGGCTGTCGAGAACTGCAAGCCGCTGCTGGAAGTGAAGACGCGGCGCGTGGGCGGCGCCAACTATCAGGTGCCCATCGAGGTGGGTCCTGATCGTCGCACCTCGCTGGCCATTCGCTGGCTGATCACCTATGGGCGCAGCCGCGGCGAAAAGGGCATGACCGACAAGCTCTCGAACGAGCTTCTTGATGCGGCCAATGGACGCGGCGCGGCGATGAAGAAGAAGGAAGACGTGCACCGCATGGCCGAGGCCAACAAGGCCTTTGCGCACTACCGGTGGTAAGAGCAGGGACTAAGGGACGTAGGGACTAGGGACTAGGACCGACGCACCCGAGAGTTTGAAGATTTGAGCCGGCAAGTTAGAAGTGGCCGGTGCGGCAAGCCGGGCAAGTCGGCTGCCGAAGTTTGACGAACGACTTAACCGCGGGGAAAGACGTCCCGCAAGGAATTGAAATCGTGCCTCGCACCGTACCTCTAAATCGCTGCCGCAACATCGGCATCATGGCGCATATCGACGCCGGAAAGACGACAGCGACAGAACGCATCCTGTTCTATACCGGCATCACGCACCGGCTGGGAGAGGTGCATGAAGGCACGGCGACCATGGACTACATGGAGCAGGAGCAGGAACGCGGCATCACGATCACTTCAGCCGCCACCACCTGCACGTGGCGCGACGTACTCATCAATATTATTGATACCCCCGGCCACGTGGACTTTACTGCCGAGGTGGAGCGCAGCTTGCGTGTGCTGGATAGCGCGGTGGCGCTGTTTGATTCGGTTTCAGGCGTACAGCCGCAGACCGAGACGGTCTGGCGGCAGGGCGACAAGTACAAGGTTCCCCGGATTTGCTTTGTCAACAAAATGGACAAGAACGGCGCGGATTTTGAGCACGTTCTTGAAACCATCCGCAAGCGGCTCGGCGCGCGGCCCGTGGCGTTGCAGATTCCCGTGGGCGCCGAGGCGAATTTTAAGGGCGTTGTGGACCTGGTTGAGATGAAGGCGATCCTCTGGCACGACGAAACTTTGGGCGCCGAGTTTTCTATCGAAGAGATTCCCGCGAACCTGGTGAAAAAGGCGAATGCGTTCCGTACGCAGTTGATCGAGACCATCGCCGAGACCGACGATGTTCTGCTCGAGAAGTTCCTCGAGGGTGAGACGCCGACGGTGGAAGAGTTGAAGGCGGGCATCCGCCAGGCCACCATCGATCTGAAGGTTTTCCCGGTCATTTGTGGATCGGCATTCAAGAACAAAGGCATACAAACGCTGCTCGATGCGGTCGTTGACTACCTGCCCAGCCCGCTCGACAAGCCCCCCGTAGAAGGCATCGACCCCCACGATCATTCCAAAATAGAAATCCGCAAGTGCGAAGACGGCGAGCCGTTTTCGGCGCTGGCGTTCAAGCTGATCAACGATCAATACGGCAAGCTCTCGTTCATCCGCGTTTACTCGGGCACGCTCAAGACCGGCGACACGATTATGAATCCGCGCACCGGCAGGACTGAGCGCGTGGGACGCCTGGTGAAGATGCACGCCAACAAGCGCGAGGACATTACGGAGATCCTGGCCGGCGACATCTGCGCCTGCGTGGGCCTGAAAGACGTGAAGACGGGCGACACGCTTTGCGCTCCAAACCATCCGATTGCTCTGGGCGCTATCGTTTTCCCGGAGCCGGTAATCTCGGTTGCCATCGAGCCCAAGACCAAGGCCGACCAGGAAAAGATGGGCGTTGCCCTCTCGCGGCTGGCCGAGGAAGACCCGACCTTCAAGGTGCATACCGACGAGGATTCGGGGCAGACAATTATCAGCGGCATGGGCGAGCTGCACCTTGAGATTCTCGTGGACCGCATGAAGCGCGAGCACAAGGTGGAAGCTAATGTGGGCGAGCCCAAGGTAGCTTTCCGCGAGACCATTCGCAAGGTTGCCGAGGCCGAGGGTAAGTACATTCGGCAGACCGGCGGCTCCGGCAACTACGGCCACTGCGAGTTGCGCATCGAGCCTAACGAGCCGGGCAAAGGCTACGAGTTCATCAATGAGATCAAGGGCGGCGTGGTGCCCAAGGAGTACATCAAGCCTATCGACATGGGCGTGCGGGGCGCGATGGAGGGCGGCATTCTGGCCGGCTTCCCGATGGTTGATGTGAAGGTGGCGCTGATTGACGGCAGCTACCACGAAGTGGACTCCAATGAAAACGCCTTTAAGATTGCTGGCTCAATCGCGTTCAAGGAAGCGGCACATAGGGCCAAGCCGGTGCTGTTGGAGCCGGTGATGGCGGTCGAAGTGACGGTGCCCGAGGAGTACATGGGCGTCATCATCGGCGACATCAATTCGCGCCGCGGGCGCATTGAGGGTATGGAGCATGCAGCGGGTTCGCAGGTAATCAAGGCGATGGTCCCGCTGAAGGAAATGTTCGGCTACGTGAACGAGATTCGTTCGTCCACGCAGGGCCGGGCGTCGTATTCAATGCAGTTTGCGCGCTACGAAGAGGCGCCACGCATGATTGCCGATGAGATTATCGGCCGTGCGCAAGGCAAGTAGCAGTTTTTTGGGGCTGGAGCCGGAATGCCGGCGCCCCAAGGTTCAACAAGCAGTAAAGCGATGAAAGGGATTTAGGACTTTTATGGCGAAGGAAAAGTTTGATCGCAGCAAGCCGCACGTCAACGTGGGAACGATTGGTCATATTGATCACGGCAAGACGACCCTGACGGCGGCGATCACGAAGGTATTGCAGAAGCACAACCCGAAGAACCAGTTCCGCTCGTTCGACTCGATTGACAACGCGCCGGAAGAGCGGGAGCGCGGCATTACGATCGCGACAGCACACGTGGAGTACGAGACGGCCAACCGTCACTACGCGCACGTGGACTGCCCAGGCCACGCCGACTACATCAAGAACATGATCACGGGCGCAGCGCAGATGGACGGCGCGATCCTGGTGGTGGCGGCGACCGACGGTCCGATGCCGCAGACCAAGGAGCACGTGCTGCTGGCGCGCCAGGTGGGCGTGCCCTCGGTGCTGGTGTTTCTGAACAAGTGCGATGCGGTTGAGGATGAGGAACTGATCGAGCTGGTGGAGTTGGAAGTGCGCGAGCTGCTGGCCAAGTACCAGTTCCCGGATGACGCGCCGGTAATTCGCGGCTCGGCACTGGGCGCCTTGAACGGCGAAGCCAAGTGGGAGAAGCAAGATCGACGAGCTGATGGCGGCGGTGGACAGTTATGTGCCGCGCCCGGATCGCGCTATGGATCTGCCTTTCCTGATGCCGATTGAAGATATCTTCTCGATCTCTGGCCGTGGCACGGTTGTCACGGGCAGGATTGAGCGCGGCAAGGTGAAGGTGGGCGAGAACGTGGAGATTGTCGGATTCCGCGAGACGCGCACCACGGTTTGCACGGGCGTGGAGATGTTCAAGAAGCAGTTGGACGAAGGCATGGCCGGAGACAACGCCGGAATTTTGCTGCGCGGCACGGCAAAGGAAGACGTGGAGCGCGGCATGGTGCTGGCCAAGCCTGGATCGATTACGCCGCACACGACCTTCAAGAGCTCGGTGTACGTGTTGAGCAAGGAAGAGGGCGGGCGTCATACGCCGTTCTTCAAGGGCTACCGGCCGCAGTTCTACTTCCGTACGACGGACGTGACGGGAGTGGCGGAGTTGCCGGCGGGTGTGGAGATGGTGATGCCGGGCGACAACGTGGAGCTGACGATTGAGCTGATTACGCCAGTGGCCATGGAGAAGGGCTTGCGCTTTGCCATCCGCGAAGGCGGACGCACGGTGGGCGCGGGAGCGATCTCGGAAATTATCAAGTAACAGTGAAGAGAGTGAACGAGTGAATGTAGTGAAGGAAGTGAAGGAAGTGAAAAGAGCGAGCGGCGCAGGTTACTGATTCACTCAATTCACTTCATTCACTTCTTCACCGGTTTCACGAAGGGAAACCAAATGGTTGGACAGAGAATTCGCATCCGGTTGAAGGCGTACGACTATCGCGTACTGGACACCTCGACCGGCGAAATTGTGGACACGGCCAAGCGCACCGGAGCAACGGTGGCAGGACCGATTCCTTTGCCGACGATCAAGAACAAGTATTGCGTGTTGCGCTCTCCGCACGTCGACAAGAAGTCGCGCGAAGAGTTCGAGATTCGCACGCACAAGCGGCTGATCGACATTCTGGAGCCCACTCAACAAACCGTTGATGCGCTGATGAAGCTCGATTTGCCTGCCGGTGTAGATGTCGAGATCAAGGCATTCGAAAAGTAGGCACCTGCGGTGCGGCAGCCGCGCCAAACGGCGCAAAAGCCCGCCGGAGGTAACGGCAAGAAAAAGCCCCCAAAGGGCCCGGCAGTGCGAAGCCGAAAGCTTTGCATGATGAGGTGAGGGAAAGATGGCAGTCACAGGGATTTTGGGAAAAAAGATCGGCATGACGCAGGTCTTCGATGAAAAAGGCGACGTGCACCCGATTACGGTGTTGCAGGCCGGCCCCTGCGTGATTACGCAGTTGAAGACGGCGGCGAAAGATGGCTACGACGCCGCACAGATCGGGTTGGTGGAGTTTGTGAAGGCTTCGCGGATGACCAAGCCGCAGTCGGGGCATCTGAAGAAGACTGAGGCCCCGCCGGTGAAGTTGATCAAGGAAGTGGACATCGAGGCCGCGACGGATGGCGCAGAAGAGAGCAAGGCGGGCGACCGCGTGCTGGTGGACATTTTCGCGGATGCCAAGTTTGTAGACGTGATCGGCACCTCGAAGGGCCGGGGTTTTGCGGGCGTGGTGCGGCGGCACGGTTTCGCCGGCGGACCCAAGTCGCACGGGCACATGTTCCAGGTGCAGGGCTCGATCGGCGCATCCAGCTTTCCGTCGCGTGTCTTTCCGGGGCAGCGCATGCCCGGCCACATGGGAACCGACCAGGTGACGGTGCGCAACCTGCGCATTCGCGGCATCGATCTCGAAGAGAATTTGCTGATGGTCGAGGGAGCCGTGCCGGGTCACCGTGAGGGTTATGTGCTGATCTCGAAGGCCAAGGCTCCGCCGCGCGAGCGTCGTGGCTTTGCCGGATTGGGCACCGTGGATCCGTTGAAGGCCTCGAAGAAGGCACAGAAAAAGAAATAGGTCTGGCCGACCAGCAAGATGCGCCTTCGGGCGCATGAGATTCAAGCCGGAAAGCAAGGCAATCCGGCGAAAGAAGAAAAAGATGGCAAAAGTGGATGTAGTGAATTTAAGCGGCAAGAAGGTGGGCTCAGTGGAGCTGGCCGACGCGGTGTTTGCGCCGGAGCAGGTGAACGAGGCTCTGTTGTGGGAGGCGGTCAAGCACTATCGCGCCTCGCTGCGCCAGGGCACGCACAAGACCAAGAGCCGTACCGAAGTTGCCGGTTCCGGCAAAAAGCTGTGGAAGCAGAAGGGCACGGGCCGGGCGCGTATCGGTTCGGTGCGCTCGCCTCTGTGGCGTCATGGCTACACGGTCCACGGACCGACGCCGCGCAGCTACGATTACCCCTTCCCGCGCAAGAAGCTGTTGGGCGCACTGCGTGCGGCGCTGGCCTCGAAGCTAGCCGACGGCAAGCTGACAGTCGTCGATTCGCTGGAGATCAAGGAAGGTAAGACCAAGCTCTACCGCGAAGCGCTGGACAAGCTCGACGTCACGCGTACGGCGTTGATCGTTGAAAACGGCAAGACGCTGACGCAGTCGCTGGTGCTGGGCGCGCGCAACCTGAAGGGCGTGGAGTTGGTGCTGAACAATGAAGTGCATCCCTACGACCTGCTGCGCTACGAGCGGGCGATCTTCTCGAAGGCGGCCATCGAGACATTGGTCGAGGTTCTCGTGAAGTCAGCTTCGAAGCGCAAGGCTGCTCATGCGGATGCCGCCAAGGAGGTTGCGTAATGCCGACACTCTATACCGTCATTCGCCGCCCGGTGATCACCGAAAAGGGACTGGGCGTAAAAGAAACCGAAGGCACGCTGGTGTTCGAAGTTGCGCCCGATGCCTCCAAGACCGAAGTGAAACAGGCCGTGGAAGCGCTCTTCAAGGTGAAAGTGGCTGCGGTGCGCACCGCAAACGTGCTGGGCAAGGAACGGCGGCGCGGCAAGTTTGCCGGCTACAAGCCGGATTGGAAGAAGGCGTACGTGAAGCTGAAGGCCGGCGAGAAGCTGCCGGAGTACGTGAGCAACCTGTAAGACAGCTTTTAGCTCTCAGCTTTCAGCCTTCAGCTTTTTCGTGCGAAGGCGAGCGCTGAGGACGAACGCGAAAGTTGAGTTTGAGCAGGACGGGCTGAAGGCTATTTGTTGAAGGCTGATAGCTCGTTAAGGAAAAAGACGATGCCAATCAAAACATACAGACCGATCACACCGACGCTGCGGTTTCAGACCTCGCTGACGACTGACGATCTGACGACGTCGACGCCGCACAAGCCGCTGCTGACGACGCGCAAGCGCACGGGCGGACGCCGCAACTCGGGCGACCTGACTATCCGCCATCAAGGCGGCGGGCACAAGCAGAAGCTGCGCGCGATCGATTTCAAGCGCGAGAAGTATGGCGTGCCGGGCAAGGTGGCGACGGTCGAATACGATCCCAACCGTTCGGCGCGTATTGCCCTGGTGCACTACGCCGATGGCGAAAAGCGCTATATTTTGCAACCTGTCGGACTGAAGGTGGGCGCCACGGTGACCTCCGGTCCCGAGGCCGACATCCTGGTGGGCAACGCGCTGCCGCTTAAGAACATTCCTGCCGGCACCACGGTGCACGCCATCGAACTGCGTCCCGGCAAGGGCGCGCAGATGGCACGCTCGGCGGGTGCGCAAGCCCAGTTGGTGGCGAAGGAGGGCGAATACGCCCTGCTCAAGCTGCCCTCCGGCGAAACGCGCAGGGTTCTGGTGGAGTGCATGGCGACTATCGGACAGGTGGGCAACACCGATCACGAGAACGTGTCGATCGGCAAGGCGGGCCGCAATCGCTGGCTGGGTATCCGGCCGACGAACCGCGGCGTGTCCATGAACCCGGTCGACCATCCGCACGGCGGCGGCGAAGGCAAGACCTCGGGCGGACGCCATCCGGTAACCCCGTGGGGCCAGCCCACACGCGGCTACAAGACGCGCAACAACAAACGGACCGACGCGATGATTATCAGCCGCCGGGCGAAGTAGGGAGCGAAGGATCTATGGGACGTTCGACGAAAAAAGGGCCGTTTGTGGATGCGCACCTGATGGTGAAGGTGGAGGCGCTGAACAAGGCCAACGACAAGAAAGTGATCAAGACGTGGACGCGGCGCTCGACGATCTTTCCCGAGTTCGTGGGCCACACCATCGCGGTGCACAACGGCAAGAAGTTTGTTCCCGTGTACGTGACCGAGAATATGGTGGGACACAAGCTGGGCGAGTTTGCGCCGACCCGCACGTTCAAGGGACACACCGGCGGCTCGAAGGCTGCAGAGACCACGGCCAAGCCGGCGTAAAAGCCAGCGGCTGAAGTTGAGGAAGGCATGAGTATGGCGGTTCAAACAAGGGAATACCGGGCCACGGCGAAGTTCCAGCGCGTGTCGCCGCAGAAGGCGCGGCTGGTGCTGGACCTGATCAAGGGGCGCGGGGTGCAGGAGGCGCTGGATACTGCGGCCTTCACCAAGAAGCGCATCGCTCCGGTGGTGCACAAGCTGTTGACCTCAGCGATCGACAACGCCAAGTATGTGGCCGGCGAGCAAGGCATCGATCTCGACGTGGACAATCTCTACGTCAAGAATGCCATCGCCAACGACGGGCCGCGCATGAAGCGCATCCGTCCCGCACCCATGGGGCGGGCGTATCGCTACCAGCGCCGGCTGACGCACATTGAGCTTTCGGTGGCCGAGCGCCAGGCGAAGTCGGGATTGGTGACCAGGGTAGAGGAGCCGGCGCCTGCGCCGGAGTCCGCGAAGGCGGCCAAGGCGAAGAAGTCAGCGCCCGCGGCGGCGAAGGCAAAGGAAACTGCTCCCAAGGCCCAAAAGAAAAAGGCAACGGAGACCGGGGAAACCAAGCCGGCAGCCAAGGCTGCGGCAACCAAGAAGGCCGGCAAGTAGGCCTGGAGTTTTTGAGAGGAAAAGTATGGGACAGAAAGTCCATCCTTACGGATTTCGGCTTGGCGTAAACAAGCCATGGCGTTCGCGCTGGTTCTCGGAGCGGGAATACGACAAGCTCCTGGTCGAGGACGTGAAGCTGAAGGCGGAGTTGCGCGAGAAGCTGAAGGCTGCGGGCGTGAGCTCAGTGGAGATCGAGCGCCCGGGCAACAAGCTGCGCTTCCTGATCCGCACGGCGCGTCCCGGCATCGTGATCGGCCGCAAGGGCGCCGAGATCGAGAAGCTGAAGACCGAGCTCGGCAAGCGCACCAACCGCGACGTGTTCATCGACATCATCGAGGTGAACAAACCGGAGCTGGATGCGCAACTGGTGTCGGAAAACATCGCGCTGCAACTGGAAAAGCGCGTCAGTTTCCGTCGCGCCATGCGCAAGAGCGTCGATTCGGCGCTGCGCTTCGGCTGCAAGGGAATCAAGGTGCGCGTTTCCGGCCGGTTGAATGGCAACGAAATTGCGCGCTCGGAGTGGTATTTGCAGGGGCGTTTGCCGCTGCACACGCTGCGCGCCGATATCGACTACGGCTTTACGGAAGCGCACACGACCTACGGCGTGATCGGCGTGAAGACGTGGATCTATCGCGGCGACATTTACGAGCAGAAGCGCCGCCAGGTTCCGGCGGTTGGGAAGACAGCGTTTTGAAGGCAGTTGTCAGTGATCAGTTGTCAGTGGTCAGTGATTCGTGCTGCGGTTGAATTTGTGGTTGATGGGTAAGGCAGTTGCAGAGATCGTCAGTGGCAGTTGATGCGCAAGCGATGGCAAGGACAAGCTGACCACTGATCACTGACAACTGACCACTGTTTCGAGGGTTTCGTTATGTTGATGCCGAAGAAAGTGAAGTTCCGGAAACAGCAGAAGGGCAAGCGCCGCGGCAAGGCGTGGCGCGGTTCGACGCTGTCGTTTGGCGAGTACGGTTTGAAGGTGATGGAGTGCGGTTACATCACGGACCGGCAGATTGAGGCCAGCCGTGTTGCCATGACGCGTTTCATCAAGCGCGGCGGCAAGATCTGGTTGCGCCTGTTCCCGGACAAGCCGATCACCAAGAAGCCGGCCGAAGTCCGCATGGGCTCGGGCAAGGGCGCGCTGGACCACTGGGTGGCAGTGGTGCGGCCGGGCAAGATCCTGTTCGAGATGGAAGGCGTGACGCCGGAGACAGCGGCCGAGGCCATGCGCCTGGCGTCGCACAAGCTGCCGCTCAGGACCAAGTTCGTGATGCGGCCCGGCGCGGAGAAGACCGCGGTAAAGGCAGCGGAGTAAAGACCGGCCGTCAGCGATTAGCTTTTAGCTGATTGGCGGCAGGGAAAAGATTCAGGCGATGGTTAAGCTGTTCGCCGGAGCAAGACAAAGCTAGAGGCTCAAGAGCCGATAGCCAGGAGTTTTAAGAGATGGAACTCGCAAAGATGCGGAATTTGAACGACGACGAGCTCAGGCACCAGGAGAAGACCTCCGCGGAGCAGCTGTTCCGGCTCCGCTTCCAGGTTTCCCTGGGGCAGAACGACGGCGTGAAGAAGCTGCGCCAGCTGCGCAAGGAGATCGCGCAGATCAAGACTGTGGCGCGGGAGCGCGTGCTGGGCATTCACGGCGAAAGCCAGGAAGCAAAGCCGGTTGCCGAAGCCAAGGTGGTGAAGGCGGAAGAGCCCGTCGTGGTTGCTGAAGCCAAGGCGCCGAAAGCGACGAAGAAAGCCGCTCCGAAAACCGCTGCGGCGGCGAAGACCAAGACAGCGAAAGCGAAGGAGGCCGGCAAATGACGGCGACTGAGAAAACAGCAGCGACGGCACAAGCGCCGACGGCAACTCTGACCTCAAGACGCAATGAGAAGGTGGGTCAAGTAGTTTCCACCAAGATGCAGAAGACCATTGTGGTCGCGGTGGAGATGCGCAAGGCCCATGCCAAGTACAAGAGGATCGTGCGCTCGACCAAGAAGTTTTACGCCCACGACGAGCAGAGTTCGGCGCGCATGGGCGACGTGGTGCGCATCCGGGAAACGCGCCCGCTGAGCAAGCTGAAGCGGTGGTCGCTCGAAGAGATTGTACGGCGGTCGGCGCTCGGTCAAATTGAAGACGCCGTACTTCCGGGCGAAGTGGTACCTGCCGAGAAGTAAGGCTGCCGAGAGGAGAAAGAAACCATGGCTGTACAAATGAGAACCATGCTCGCGGTGGCCGACAACTCCGGCGCGCGCAAACTGCAGGTGATTCTGCCTCTGGGCGGCGGGCTGGGCGCGAAGGCCGGTTTGGGCGACGTTGTGACGGCGGCGGTGAAGGAAGCTTCCCCCGACGGCACGGTGAAAAAAGGCAAAGTGGTGAAGGCGGTGATCGTGCGTACGCGCAAGGAACACCGGCGCCGCGACGGCACCTACATCCGCTTTGACGAGAACGCGGCGGTGGTGATCAGCGACGATCACGAGCCGGTGGGCACGCGCGTTTTTGGACCCGTGGCCCGCGAACTGCGCGAGAAGAAGTTTTTGAAGATTGTTTCCTTAGCTCCCGAGGTTGTCTAAGCGGAGGAGCAAGTTCACGGATCGTAGTTCGCATTGACTGCGGAACGAGCTGAGAACTGTAAATAAGAACTACGAATTGTTTCGGAGAAACAAATGGCGAGTTTGATGATTCATCGCAACGATACGGTCAAGGTTCTTACGGGCTCTGACCGGGGCAAGACGGGCCGCGTGCTGCGTGTGTTCCCCGACAAGGGCGCGGTGCTGGTGGAGCACGTGCGCGTGGTCAAGAAGACGGTCTCGAGCAAGGGCGGCCAGCGAACCAAGGGCGGCATCGCCGAGCAGGAGTCGCCGATCAACGTGTCGAATGTTGTGCTGGTGTGTCCCAGCTGCGGCAACGCGCGTGTGGGCCACAAGGTTGAGGGCGACTCGCGTCTGCGGGTTTGCAAGAAGTGCGGGCAAGAGCTGCCTACGAAGAAGTAGGAAAACAGTTGTCAGTGATCAGTTGCCAGTGGTCAGCGGGTTCGTGCTGAAGCCGGATGCAGAGGAAGCTGGCAACGGATTGTAAGGTTGAAAGGCCGAACGGAAAAGGCGCGAAGCGCGATTGCCTGGACGGCCAGTCCTTCCGAAACGGTAAACGGGCCGCGAGTCCAATCCGAGAGCCGGAAGAAAGAGAGCAGAGAGATGGCGGCAAGGTTGAAAGAGAAGTACCACAAGGAGATCAAGCAGGCGCTCCAGAAGGAGCTCGGGCTTGAGAACGCAATGGCGGTGCCACAGCTCAAGAAGATTGTGATCAACATGGGTCTGGGCGAAGCCACGCAGAATTCAAAGCTGCTCGACCCGTTGGTGGCCGATCTGTCGCACATCGCCGGCCAGAAGCCGGTGACTACGAAGGCGAAGAAGTCGATTGCGGCATTCAAAGTACGCGAGGGCAACGCGATTGGCGCCATGGTTACACTGCGCGCCGACAAGGCCT
>CAWAZR010000007.1:0-123987 GCA_963786565.1 uncultured Acidobacteriota bacterium
GAAGACCGGCGGCAACGTCGCGGCAGCCAAGGAGATCGGAAAAGCGATCGCGGAGCAGGCCGTGGCCAAGGGCATCAAGCAGGTGGTCTTCGATCGCGGCGGCTATCTGTATCACGGTCGCGTGAAGGCGCTCGCCGATGCGGCGCGCGAAGCGGGGCTGGAGTTTTAAAAGCAGTTGTCAGTGATCAGTGATCAGTGGTCAGTTGTTCTTGCGGTACCCGGCCACTGAAGCAAATCGAACGGCACATGCTGATCACCGAGCACCGAACACTGAGCACTGGAAAACGAGAGAGCAAATCATGATTTCGACGAAGAAACTCGATGCCAACCAGTTCAACCTGAAGGACCAGGTGGTGGCCATCAATCGCGTCACCAAGGTGGTGAAGGGCGGCAAGAACATGTCGTTTGCCGCATTGGTGGTGGTGGGCGACGCCGCTTCGGGCGTGGTGGGCTACGGATCGGGCAAGGCCAAAGAAGTTCCCCAGGCAATTCGCAAGGGAATTGAATCGGCCAAGAAGAACCTGGTGAGGGTTCACCTGACCGAGACCACGATTCCGCATCAGGTCCTGGGCCGGTTCGGCTCCGGCCAGGTGCTGCTGAAGCCGGCGCCGGAAGGTACTGGCGTGATCGCCGGCGGCGCGGTGCGCGCGGTGATGACCTCGGTTGGCGTGCAAAACGTGCTGACCAAGAGCCTCGGTTCGCCGAACCCGCACAACGTGATCAAGGCTACGTTCGACGCGCTGGCTCAGTTGCGCGACCGGGCCGATGTGGCTGCGGCGCGCGGCAAGCAAGTGGAGGATCTGTGATGGCCGCAACCAAGAAGATTCGCATTCAGTACTACCGTTCCAAGATCGCCACGCCCACCAAGCACAAGCTGGTGATCAAGGGACTGGGCTTTACGCGGCTCAACCAAATCGTGGAGCGCGAGGATACCGAGTCAATCCGGGGCATGGTGAAGGCAGTGCCGCACCTGGTCCGGATTGTCGAGAACTAGTGAATGAAGTGAAGAAAGTGAAAAGAGTGAAGTAAGTTAGAGCCCGAACGGGTCTAGCCTGTTTCTTTCACTCCTTTCACTCAATTCACTTCACCAAGAACGCGAGTCGGCCGTCGGAACTGCCGGCGTTATAGCGAGGGGAATATGGCAAAGAATTTATCGAATTTGCGCGCGCCACGGAAAGCTAATACCGGGCGCAAGCGTGTGGGCCGGGGCATGGGATCCGGCATGGGCAAGACCTCGACGCGCGGCCACAAGGGCCAGGGATCGCGTACCGGTTCGAGCCTGATGCGAGGATTTGAAGGCGGTCAGATGCCGCTGCACCGCCGGCTGCCCAAGCGCGGATTTACCAACATCTTCCGCACCGAATACACCGTGGTGAACCTGGACCGCATTGCGGAGCTGGGCGTGGCTGAGATCGGCCTCGACGACTACCGCAAGCTGGGGTTGGCCTCGAGCAAGAAGGCCCTGATCAAGATCCTGGGTTCGGGCGAGCTCACAACAGCGGTCACCATCACCGCGCACAAGTTTTCCAAGTCGGCGGCGGAGAAGATTGAAAAGGCCGGCGGCAAGGCTGTGGTGGCGGGCGGCGAAACGGCTCCTGCGGCAGCGTAGCGCGACGGTTGAGATGATGATTCCTGGGTCTCGGCAAGGGATCCAGGATTTACATTCTCTGGTGTGACGCAAAGCACGTTCGCGGTTCCCCGGGTTCGGTAGTCTTGGGACACAGGGAACCCCGGGTAAGATGGGATCAAAAGACGATTTGGCCGGCGCATCGAAGCGCCTGGAGCGGATAACCCGATATGCTTGAGAAGTTTCTCAATATCTTCCGGATTCCCGACCTGCGCAAGCGGGTACTTTTCACCCTGGGCATTTTAGCCGTGTACCGGCTGGGCGCATGGATTCCCACGCCCGGCGTGAACGCCAATCAGCTCAGCATCATGTTCAACCAGCAGTCCGGCTCCATGTTTGGCCTGATGGACCTGTTCAGCGGTGGTACGTTGCGCCGCATGACGATCTTCGCGCTGGGCATTATGCCGTACATTACCGCGTCCATCATCTTTCAGCTTTTGACCGTGGTGTATGAGCCGCTGGCGCGCATCCAAAAGGAAGGCGAGCTGGGCCGCCGCAAGATTACGCAGTGGACACGCTACCTGACCGTGGTTCTCGGCGCGTTGCAGGCCATCGGCATCGCGGCCATTCTGACCAAGCAGGGACTGGTGCTGCATCCGGGGCCGAGTTTCATCCTGCTGACCGTAGTTACCCTCACGGCGGGCACCGCCTTCATCATGTGGCTGGGCGAACAGATTACCGATCGCGGCATTGGTAACGGCATGAGCCTGCTGATTTTTACCGGCATTGTGGCGGGGCTGCCACGCGGCGTGGAAGATCTGATCCAGAAGGTGCAGACCGACGCCTGGGGACCGATGTCGTTCCTTGTGGTGCTGCTACTGGTGGCCGGCATGGTTGCGGTGGTGGGCTTCATCGTGTATGTGGAGCGCAGCGAACGGCGCATTCCTATTCAGAGCGCGCGGCGCATCGTAGGCCGGCGCATGATGGGCGGCCAATCGAGCCACCTGCCTTTGAAGGTGAACTCCGGCGGCGTGATGCCGATCATCTTTGCCAGCTCCATTCTCTCGGCGCCCTTGCTCTTCGGCCAGGTGGAGTGGGTGCAGAACAACCGTTTCCTGCAGCCGATCCTGCTGGCGCTCACGCCGGGATATCCGTGGTACGAGCTGCTGAACGTCCTGGCCATCATCTTCTTCGCGTATTTCTACGTGTCGATCGTGATGCGTCCCGACGATATTGCCGATAATTTCCGCAAGTCGGGATCTTTCATTCCGGGCATCCGGCCGGGCAAACGGACCAGCGACTTTATCAACGACATTCTGACGCGCATCACGCTGGTGGGCGCGCTCTACCTGATTCTGGTGCAGATGGTGCCCACCTTCCTCATTTCGGGCATCCGCTTCGACAAGATTTGGCTTATCGGGAGGTTGTTCGAGAATCTTCCAAACTGGATGATTCATGGCATGAACGTGAACTTCTACTTTGGCGGCACCTCGCTGCTCATCGTGGTGGGTGTGGCCATGGATACAGTCAACCAGATCGAATCGCAGCTGATCATGCGTCACTATGACGGCTTCTCCCCGCGCTCCGGTCGCATAAGGGGAAGGAAAACCTGGTAATGTCTTCATCTGTTTCATCTGAGGTTTCTATGGAAAGTGGCCGGGACACGGAAACGAAAACCGTACCCGGCCCGATTCTTTTGCTGGGAGCTCCGGGCGTGGGCAAGGGCACCCAGGCCAAGGAACTGGTCAAGATCTGGAACATCCCCCAGATCTCGACGGGCGATCTGCTCCGGGCCAACGTGGCCCAGGGGACGAAGCTGGGCATGGTGGCCAAGCAGATTATGGGCCGGGGCGAGTTGGTGCCGGATTCCCTGGTCAATGAGATGGTGGCACTGCGCCTGCTGGAGCCGGATACAGCCAGAGGCTACATTCTGGACGGGTTCCCCCGGACGCTGGGGCAGGCCAACTGGCTGGACGGGCGTCTGGCGACGCAACCCGAGTGCCTGCCGGTGGTTGCCGTCAGCATCCAAGTGAACTATAATCAATTGTTGCGGCGCATTACGGGGCGCCGGAATTGTCCTGTCTGCCAGACCATCTACAACGTGTATATGCATCCTCCCCAACGAGATGGATTCTGCGATGTAGAAGGCGCAGCGCTGATCCAGCGAGCCGATGACACGGAAGAGGTCTTCAAGGAGCGCATGCGCGCTTATGTGGCCCTCACCGCGCCTGTTGTCGAGCACTACCGGGCTCAGGGACGATTTGCGGAAGTAGATGGAGACCGGCCGATCGATACGATCGCTGCCGGAATTGTTGCCGCCGTCGAGCGGTTGCGCCATACGGCGTAGCCTCCGGGGCGGGTTTGTGCGTAAGGCAGTTGTCAGTGGACAGTGATCAGTGGTCAGTTGGAGATTGCTTGAGCAACCGGCATCAACTCCCCGCGGATGCTGAAATGACAACTCAAAGGAATTGACGGGCCAGTGATTTTGGAGTCAGTCGAGACTGCTCTTTGCAGCAGGATGGAACTGACCACTGATCACTGACCACTGAAAGCTGAATTCACGTGGCCGTGGTATTGAAGTCGTCCCAGGAGATCGAGAAAATGCGCCGCGCCGGACAGATTGTCCGCGAGGTTCTGGAACTGGTGCGCAGCAAAGTGAAGCCAGGCGCGTCCACGTTCGATCTCGAGAAAGCCGCCGAAGCGCGGTTGAAGGAACTGGGCATCAAGGCAGCGTTCAAGGGATATCATGGGTATCCCTGCGTGCTATGCACTTCAGTCAACAGCGAGGTGGTGCATGGCATTCCGTCTCCCAAGCGGGTCCTGAAAGAAGGGGATATCGTTTCGGTGGACTTCGGCGTGGTGGCGGACGGCTACTACGGCGATGCGGCGATCACGGTGCCAGTAGGCGCCATTGATGACAAGGCCGCGCGGCTGCTGAAGACGACCGAAGAGTCGCTCAAGGCAGGCATTGCGGCAGTTCGTCCCGGGGCGACCCTGGGCGATGTAGGAGCCGCGGTGCAGAAGGTGGTAGAGGGCCAGGGATTTTCCGTGGTGCGCGATTTTGTGGGCCACGGCATCGGCGTCCAGATGCACGAAGATCCGCAGGTGCCGAACTTTGGCGAAGCGGGTCAGGGCATGAAGCTGAAGGTAGGCATGGTGATTGCGATCGAGCCCATGGTAAACGCCGGCAAGCCTGATGTCAGAGTGTTGGACGACGGCTGGACGGCTGTAGCGGCCGATGGAAGCATGAGCGCTCATTTTGAGCACACGGTTGCGGTGACTGCAACCGGAGCAAGAATTCTGACCGAGTAGCAATACTCTGGTCCAAAAGGCAAAAGCGCGTGAGCGCCAAAACCCCTAAGGCGCGCGAGCGCCAGAAGTGGACACTGATTGTCGAAGGAAGATGCGATTGAGGTAATGGCAACCGTCCTTGAGACGTTGCCCAATGCCATGTTCAAGGTCAAGCTTGAGAACAACCACGAAGTCTTGGCCCATGTCTCGGGAAGGATGCGCAAGAATTTCATCCGGATTTTGCCCGGCGACCGCGTGGCGGTGGAACTGAGTCCATACGACCTGAATCGCGGCCGGATCGTGTACAGATACAAGTGAACAGTGGTCAGTGATCAGTGTTCAGATGGTTCGTCGCAAAACCAGCGGCGTTGGCTGGCAACTGAAAACTGAGAGCTGTTTTCGGAGAAGGGTAGCAAAGGAATGAAAGTCCGGGCATCGGTAAAGAAGATTTGTGTGAAGTGCAAGGTGATTACTCGCTCAGGTGTAGTTCGCGTGATCTGCGAGAATCCCAAGCACAAGCAGCGTCAGGGATAAGCAAGACCTGGCAGGAATGGGGACTTCCACGCCGGAGATCAGTGAATACTGAGAACCGGCAAGAGGCGAGTTAGCCGGAGTCAAGGCTTGCGATGAACCTCGGAAGACGCTCCGTTTAACCCGTGCGAACCGGTTGAGGCCGGGGGCACATAACCAGAGAAGGAACTGAGAATGGCACGTATTGCTGGCGTCGATCTGCCCCGCAACAAGCAGGCAAGGATCGCGCTTACTTACATCTTCGGCATCGGCCAGCCTCGCGCGCTCAAGATTCTGGAAAAGGCGAATGTTGACGCCTTCAAGAAGATCCAGGATCTGGGCGAGGACGAGGTGAACCGTATCCGCCAGGTCATTGAGGACCAAGGGGACGTCGAAGGCGACCTGCGCAAGGACGTCTCGATGCACATCAAGCGCCTCATTGACATTCAGAGCTATCGCGGTCTGCGCCACAGGAAGTCCCTGCCGGTGCGCGGCCAGCGTACCCACACCAATGCCCGCACTCGCAAGGGCCCGCGTAAGGGCACGATTGCCGGCAAGAAGAAAGCGACGGGGAAGACCTAATGGCGAAACCAGAACAGAAGGCCGAAACCGGCAAAAAGGGCAAGACCAAGAAGTTCAAGAAGCGCGAGCGCAAGAATGTGCCGTACGGGGTTGCGCACATTCAGGCTTCGTTCAACAACACCATCGTGACCATTACCGACCAGATGGGCAACACGCTGAGCTGGAAGAGCTCGGGCTCTCTGGGCTTCCGCGGTTCGCGCAAGGGCACGCCCTTCGCGGCGCAGCAGGCGGCTTCAAACGCTGCCGGCATGGCGCGCGATCACGGTGTGCGCGTAGTGGATGTGCGCGTCGCCGGTCCGGGTTCGGGCCGCGAATCTGCCATCCGCGCACTGGCTGCCGCGGGCATTGAAGTAAAGACCATCCGCGACGTGACGCCGGTGCCGCACAACGGCTGCCGTCCACCGAAGCGGCGCAGAGTGTAAGTACAGTGCGAGTGTGCGTGTGAAGTGTGAGAAGCGATCACACTCACACCGCACACTCACACTTTAAGATCCACCGGGCCGGGACGAAGTACGCACCGTCGTACGTAAACCGGCCGTCATCCGAAGTCAGGAGAAGAAATGGCACGTTATACCGGACCAGTTTGCCGCCTTTGCCGTCGTGAAGGCACCAAGTTATTTTTGAAGGGCACCAAGTGCCTCTCGGACCGCTGCCCGCTGGAGAAGCGCAACTTCCCGCCGGGACAGCACGGCAAGGACCGCAAGGCCAAGATCGTGGGCTACGGCCTGCAACTGCATGAAAAGCAGAAGGCCAAGCGCATGTACTTCACGCTCGAAGGCCAATTCCGCGAATACTACGAGAAGGCCAGCCGCGCGCAAGGCGTGACCGGCGAACTGCTGATTCAGCAGCTCGAACGGCGCCTCGACAACGTGGCTTTCCGGCTGGGTTTCGCCATCTCGCGCCGTCAGGCGCGGCAGGTGGTGCGTCACGGCCATGTCACCGTGAACGGGCGCAAGGTAAACATTCCTTCGTACCAGGTGAACGTGGGCGACGTGATCGCCATCCGCGAAAGCGCCAAGAAGCTGGTGATCGTGGAGCAGGCCTCGCAGTACGCTGCGCAGAACCCCGTTCCGGCATGGCTCGAAGCGAACTTTGAAAACATGACCGGACGCGTACTGCAATTGCCCAAGCGCGCGGACGTCAATCTGCCGATCAACGAGCAGTTGATTGTGGAGTTGTACAGCAAGTAAGTTGTCAGTGATCAGTGGTCAGTGATCAGTTGGATTTTGCCAATGCGAGCAGAATCGGATTGCGCACGGATCATCAGTCATTGAAACTTAGAATCAACAGTGATCAGGCGCAGGGATCAGTCGATTGTGCTCGCTCGAGCACGAAAAACTGATCACTGACAACTGATCACTGACCACTCAACCAAGGAGAACTTGCGCGGCCGCCGCAAAATGCATCGCGACGTACATGCCGTGCGGGAAAAAGGAAACGCATATGTTGTGGAGAGGATTTCAAAAACCGAAGCGCCTTGCAGTCGATGCCGAGACGCTTACCGATACTTACGGAAAGTTCAGCGCCCAGCCTTTTGAGCGGGGCTTTGGCACCACCATCGGCAACGCGCTGCGCCGCACGCTGCTCAGCTCCATCGAAGGCGCTGCCGTCACCGCCGTCCGCATTGAGGGCGTGCTGCACGAGTTCCAGTCCATCACTGGCGTGGTCGAAGACGCGACCGACATCATTCTCAATCTCAAGCAGGTTCCCTTCAAGCTTGCGGGCGAAGGCCCCAAGGCGCTTTACCTGCGCTCCGACCAGCCCGGCGTGGTCACCAGCGGTATGATCGAGGCCGACGGCGACGTCGAGATCCTCGACAAGAATGTGTACATCGCGACGCTGTCTGAAGGCGGCAAGCTCGACATGGAAATGCGCCTGAAGCGCGGCCGTGGCTACGTTTCGGCCGACAAGAACTTCGATGCCGACCTGGGACTCGGATTTATTCCGGTGGATTCCGTGCACTCGCCGGTGCGCCGCGTGAACTACGTGGTCGATGCTGCCCGCCTGGGCCAGATCACCGACTTCGACAAGCTCACCCTCGAAGTGTGGACCAACGGGGCCGTGTTGCCTGCCGACGCCATCGGCCTGGCTGCCAAGCTGCTCAAGGACCACATGAACATCTTCATCAACTTTGAGGAAGAGATCGAGGCGGAAGCGCGCGGCGAAGAAGGCCGCATCCTGCTCCGCAACGACAATCTCAATCGTTCGGTGGAAGAGCTTGAGCTTTCGGTTCGCAGCTACAACTGCCTGAAGAACGCCAACATTCAGACCATTGGCGAACTGGTGCAGAAGACCGAAGCCGAGATGCTCAAGACCAAGAACTTCGGCCGCAAGAGCCTGAACGAGATCAAGGAAATCCTGGCGCAGATGGGTCTGTCGCTGGGCATGAAGATCGACGAGCAGGGCAACGCAGTGCCCGGGCCCACCAGCATTTCGCCGCAGACGGCGCTGGCCGCGGGCTTTGGCCGTTACGACGACGAAGAAGAACCACTCGACTCGGTGGATCTGCAGTTGCCTACCGAGACGGAGAATTTTTAAGAGCAGGGAACTGGGTTCAGGTTTCAGGGATCAGTGAATAGCCGCTCAGGCCGACACTAGCCGATCACTGAAACCTGACACCTGAAACCTGACACCTGTCACAAAAGAGAGATTTCATCATGCGCCATCGCAATGCAGGATTCAAGCTCGGACGTAATACCAGTCATCGCAATGCACTTTTGCGCAATCTGACTACGTCCGTTATCGAAGAAGACCGCGTGGAGACCACCGTGGCCAAGGCCAAGGCGGTTCGTCCGCACATCGAAAAGATGATCACCCTGGGCAAGAAGGGCGATCTGCACTCGCGCCGTCAGGCGCTTGCTTTCCTCCGCACCGACGATGCTGTCAAGCGGCTGTTTGACGTCGTGGCTCCGCGCTACGGCGACCGCAACGGCGGCTATCTGCGGATCATCCGCACCGGCTTCCAGCAGGGCGACGGCGCCGCCAAGGCGTTCATCGAATTGCTGGGCGCGGAAAAACAGCTGGAAGTGAAGCGCCAGAAGCGCGCCGACCTGAAGGCCAAGAAGCGCGCCGAGTTGGAAAAGCAGCTCGAAGAGCAAAAGAAGGACGCGGACGAACCCGAGGGCGGCGACAAGGCCGCGTAAGCCGCAGCCGACTCGGCTTTATCCATCCGTGCAATATCTCACGCGGGCATCTCCCTCTCCGGGATGTGCCCGCGTTTGTTTTCAGGTTTACAATCCTTCTGTGAAATTCCTTGCGTTATTGTTGCTGCTTGCTGGCGTTGCCTTGCCCGCACAAACGGCGTCGCGCACGCCAAAGCCTCCTGCGACTCCTCAGCATTTTCGTTGGAGTGAGCGGCTTGCACACGAGCTCGACTACAAACATACGGTCGGAAATGCAAATGACCTCACACAGTCTGAGAAGAATTCGATAATTCAGTTTATATCTCACCAAATGGTCCTCGGTGGAGACACGGAAGACATGTCCGGCCCAATGACGGCAAAGCGGATTCGAAAGTTCGTAGAAAGCGTACGAGTGGAGGTTGTGGATCTGAAAGGGGATGGCACTCGCGACGTACTGGCTCAGGCACCGTGGATTCCTCTTTGCGGCGCAACCGGGAACTGTTCTTTTTGGGTATTCGAATTCGTCGGAGACCGGATAAGGGTCATCCTTGATCTTGGACGATTTGGAAATGGTCATGAAGTAGTAATCGTGCGCCCTTGGTCCACGAACGGATACAAGGACATTGTTCTTGGGGCACACGTTTCTGCGGGCGAGCGCGCCTTGGATGTCTATCAATACAGGGATGGAATGTACCGCAGGTCAGCCTGTTATGGGACAACTATGATTGGCGATAATGGCCAGTTTCTAGACCAGCCGGAAGTTTTTTCGAGCAAGTGCGAATAAAAAGTTCATAGCTAAAGCAAGGTGACGGCTATTCTCCGTTACAAACTGTCACGCTGCTCTCTCCAGCCGGCCCCGCCTGAATATCCGCAGCCACAAATAGACCAGCAGATACGCGGCCGTCGCGCCGCAACAATCCAGCAACACGTCATAGGGAGAGCCGGTGCGGTTGGGCAGGAAAGTCTGGTGCCACTCATCCCAGCCGGCCACCAGCGCTGTTCCCAGCAGCGCCAGTCCTGTCTGAGAGAGGAACTGCGTGTCCGGTAAGGTCATACGCCATGCGCGCAGCCACAGCAATCCCAAAGTTCCGTATCCCAGGAAGTGGCCCGATTTGCGAATCAGATGATGGACAAAATCCCAGGTCGTGTCACGCAACTCGCCGAAGAACAGTTGCACAAGCCAGCGGAGGGGATGCGAGGTGCGGTCCGTGCCGAAAGCCGGGGTCGACTCGACGGTGACAAGGAAGATGCCTGCGGCCACCGGCAACCATGCACTGATCCAAAACCAAAAGCCGCGCTGCTTACTCGACATGGTAATTGGGCGCTTCGCGCGTGATGATCACGTCGTGCACGTGACTCTCACGCAACCCGGCGCCGGAGATGCGCACAAACTTCGACTTCTCCTGCAACTCCGTGATGCTGCCGCACCCCAGATAGCCCATGCCGGAGCGCAGACCGCCGACAAGCTGGAAGACCATGGCTTCGAGCGGTCCGCGATAAGGAACACGCCCCTCAATGCCTTCAGGAACGAACTTGGCGAGGCGGTTTTCATTGGCGCGCTCGCGTTGCACCACGTCTCCAGGTTCGCTGTTGGGACCACCCAGATCGGATGAGCCCTGGAAATAGCGCTCGCCCGAGCCCTGGCTCATGGCGGTCAGCGATCCCATGCCACGATAAGTCTTGAAACTGCGCCCCTGGTAGAGGATGGTTTCGCCGGGGCTCTCATCCACGCCGGCGAAGAGCGAGCCGATCATTACGGAGCTGGCACCCGCGGCAATGGCCTTGGTGATTTCGCCTGAGTATTTGACGCCGCCATCGGCAATCACCGGAATGCCATGCTTTTGCGCCGCGCGGAACGCTTCGGCAATCGCGGTAATCTGCGGCATGCCCGCACCAGTGACCATGCGCGTGGTGCAGATGGATCCCGGACCGATGCCGACTTTGATGGCATCGGCGCCGGCGTCGATCAGCGCCATTGCGCCCTCGTAGGTGGCCACATTGCCGGCCAGCAGGGCTATATCGCCGAAGCGCTTCTTCACTTCGCGCACCGCATCGAGCACGCGCGAAGAGTGTCCATGCGCCGAATCGATGGCCAGAGTGTCTACACGGTTGCGCACCAACTCGGCCGCGCGCTCCAGGAAATCCCCCGTGGCTCCAATGGCTGCTCCCACCCGCAGCCGGCCCTGATCGTCCTTGCTCGCGTTGGGATATTTCAATTTCTTCTGGATGTCCTTAACTGTGATCAGGCCCTTCAGCTCGT
This sequence comes from uncultured Acidobacteriota bacterium, assembly GCA_963786565.1. GTDB lineage: Bacteria > Acidobacteriota > Terriglobia > Terriglobales > Acidobacteriaceae > Telmatobacter. Next base: position 11,333 of record CAWAZR010000007.1, read on the forward strand.
ACTGATCGTTCACCACGAGGAGTTTCTCCACGCGGTGCTTGTGCAGGATCAGCTCAGCCTCTTCGAGCGTGGTGCCCACGGGTACGGTGATCAGGTTTTCCCTGGTCATCACGTCGCCTACGGGAATTTCGGTGCGCGTTTCAAAACGCAGATCGCGATTGGTGAGGATGCCCACCAGCCGCTTGCCTTGCGTGACGGGCACGCCGGAGATGCGGTAGCGGCGCATGATCTCGAGCGCGTCGCCGATGGTTTTCTCCGGGCCGATGGTAACGGGATCGACGATCATGCCGCTCTCGGAGCGCTTCACCTTGTCGATTTCGCCGGCCTGGTCGGCGATGGAGAGATTGCGGTGCACGATGCCGATGCCGCCCTGCTGCGCCATGGCGATGGCCATGCGCGATTCCGTGACCGTATCCATGGCCGACGAAATCAGGGGGGTGTTGAGCGTAATCCCGTGTGTCAATTGGGTTTGCGTGCTCACATGCGCGGGCACCACCTCACTGTAGGCGGGCACCAGCAGGACATCGTCGAAGGTTAGGGCTTCAGTAAGATTTTCGGCCAGCATGATGTGAATGCTCCTGGCGGGCCAAGGACTCGGGTTCCGCACCCCACGGACGAAGACCTATCCGCGGGGGCCGGGTTCCCGGCTGGCAAGAGCTTCACACTATTGTAGCGGAGGGTTGCGGGCGCGTTTGCGACGCGAGAAGTGCGGCAGCGGGCCAAGTGCCCTGAAATGCGTGAGAATGCTCATTTTTCCAGTTCGGATACCCGTTCAAATGTTCGCATCGGAGTTGCCCTTTGCCCCGCAAATCTTCGCGTGGATGGTTGCGATACAGGGACCGGAACCGCACCTTCGCCTTGACCCCGCTGAACCTGACCGTTATGGAACCGAAACAGAAAAGGTATTCGAAGGGCCGCTTGAATTGCCCGCGGCATCGACACTCTCTACGTAATAGGTGTAAGAGGTATCGCTTGCAACCGTTACGTCGGCGTAGCTGGTTGCACTATCGTAGGACGCGTTCAGCAATTGGTACGCGGAACTCCCGCTGACTGCGCGGTATATGTTATAGCCCACTACGGAATCGGAAGAATCGGCCGGCGCGTTCCAGGTAATGTTCACTTCGTAAGATGGCGCCACGCCCGTGCCGCTAAGGCTGATTGTGGAAATCGTCCCTGCCGACGAGCTGCTGGTCAGCGATACCGCGCCCTCCGCAGTTCCTGGCGTTGTGGGATCGAACTCGATTTCCAGCGTTGCTGACGCGCCAGGATTCAGGGTCAGCGGGAAGCTCACTCCGGAGATTGCGTAGCCTGTGCCGCTCACCGATCCGGCGCTCACCGTTACCGGCGCCGTCCCGGATGATGTGAGCGTCACCGATTGGTAGGCTGGAATGCCATCCGTTACATCGCCGAAGGGCACACTGGTCGATTGGAGAGTGAGCGCAGCGGTCCTCACGGTCACGGTCAGGCTGATCGCGTAGGTCTCTGTCTGGCTTCCCGACGACGCCGTCAACGTCGCTGTCTGCGCTGTACTCACGGCCGATATCGTGGCCGAGAAACTGGCGGTCGTCGATCCCGCAGCGACCGTCACCGACGACGGTACCATCACCGCCGCTGTGTTGCTTGACAAACTCACCGGCTGGCCGCTCGCACCCGCCACCGCATTCAGCGTCACCGTGCACGTGTCCGTGCCCGCTCCGGCTATTGATGCTGTCGCGCAGGTCAGGAGGGTGAGCGTCGCGGTCCCCGCGGTCAGTCTGATCTCGTAGGTCTCTGTCTGGCTTCCCGACGACGCCGTCAGCGTCGCTGTCTGTGCAGTACTCACCGCCGATATCGTGGCCGAGAAATTGGCGGTGGTCGATCCCGCAGCGACCGTCACCGATGACGGTACCATCACCGCTGCTGTGTTGCTTGACAAACTTACCGGCTGGCCGCTCGCACCCGCCGCCGCATTTAGCGTCACCGTGCACGTGTCCGTGCCCGCTTCGGCTATTGATGCCGTCGCGCAGGTCAGGATGCTCAGCACCGGCTGCTGGGAACTGCTCGGAGTGGCCAAGGAGGTGCTCTTCAGTCCTGTCCCGACGCACCCCAGCAGATTTAACGACAAAGGCAAGACGAGGAGCGCCAGAATGACCGCGCTGCGCGAGTTGGTCCTGCGAGACCGCAAACAATGCTGCCCGAGAGAGAGGCTCCGCGCCGAAGCATAGCGGCCGGACGAAAAAGCGCACTCTCCACGCTTTCCAGAGAAAGGCAGGGCGAGGCGTGTTTTCCGTATTTGTCTCATTTTTCTATCACTCCCTGGCTCAATAAATCTGTGGCTCGCTAAACGAGCCCATCTGGCAAGGGGAGAACCAAAACAACTTCACGCCAAGCAATCGACAACAGGCTTGCCAAGCTGCGCGGCATCGTCACGCAGCATTCCACCGCTCGGGTACATCGATCCTCTTCATTGGCGCGGGCGTTTAAGCCAGCAGCCACAGAGCGGGGACAGAAGTCGAGAGTATCCAAGAGATGGCGCGCAGGTCGATTCCCCTTTTTTGGAAGTGTCTGGGTTTGAACGTATGGCCTGAAAGTGGAATGGCGAGGATTCGGTGCACAACTTTAGTCATGCGTTCTATGCTTGTTTCGATGAAAATGGTGGGGCTAATCTGCTTTTCTCTACCATGCATCAGCAGCGATTTTGGCGATCTTCGAGCGTTCCGCAGGGCTTAATTTCGAAGCTCTCGCCCTCCCGCCCTTTAAACCTCGCGCGCGATGCGAGTGGGGACGACCCTTAGAGTCGTTCGCTGTATCTTGAACTGCGCCTATTGGAATATCCACGATCAGTTTCCCGAGTTGATTCGGGTTGCGTGGGCGCTTTGCCATGACCCAAGTACGCGGCTCGCTTCCGATTCCGCGCGAGAGTTGTGGATTTCAAACTGGGACACTACCCCCTTATTCCTTACCCTGCATGCAGGGTGAGAGGGAAGTCGTTTGGGATGAAAGATCGATACTCCGGAGGAGTGCCTACTTTTTCAATGGCTTTCTTGCGAAGTAATACAGCGAATACGCGAGCAGCGCGAAGGCGACGACCGAGACATAGTCGTGGTCGATGAAGGTGTGCGGGAAGTTGAGGATGTCGCCTTTGCCCATGGTGGCTTCGTAGGCTTTGAGGGCTACGCCGAAGAGGCCGGCGATGCCGCCGGCGGCAATCAATCCTGAGGCGTAGAGGGACCCCGGCGAGATTTCGCTCTCGGCTTCAGCGTCCGCGCCGCCGCTGCGCTTCGCGGCCATATCGACGAGCAGGCGCACCACGCCACCGGCAAAGATGGGCAGGGTGGTTCCGATGGGAAGATACGCTCCCACCGCGAAGGGGAGCGAGCGGATACCGAGCAGCTCGACGGCGACTACGAGAAAAACTCCGATGAGGACGAGGCCCCACGGCAATTTACGCGTCAGAATGCCATTGATGACGGTGGCCATCAGGCGCGCTTGCGGCGCCGGAGCGGCCGCGCTGCCGATGCCCTGAATCCAATGCACCTCGATGCGTTCGGTAGCAGGCGAGTAAAGATACTTTCCGTCCTGCAACTCGGTTGATCCGATGGCGTTGAGCACAACATATTCAGACTTTGGATGCACAACGATCGAATTGTCCGCATTCTTGACGCGAATCTGGCTGGGCAGGTGCGCGCTGACGGTCTGGATGGCGACGCCGGGATGCGGTGCGTTGAGGCTCCACGGCTGCGACGCGGCGTCAAACTCCTGCAAACCGGTGTTCATGAGATTCAACGTGAACCCAATGACGATTGTTGACACAACCACGCCGATCATCAGCGCAATTTGCTGCAAGCGCGGTGTGGAACCGACGATGTAGCCGGTCTTCAGATCCTGCGACGTGTCGCCGGAGTTGGAGGCGGCAATGCAGACCACGCCGCCAATCGTGATGGCGAGCGCGCCAAAGGCCGGAGCGGTCCAGCCCTGGAAGAGGAAGATGGCCGCGGTGGCCATGAGTGTCGCAATCGTCATGCCGGAAACCGGGCTGGCCGAGGAGCCGACCAAGCCGACGATGCGCGAACTGACGGTGACGAAGAGAAATCCGAAGACCACGACCAGCAGTGAGGCGGCGAGATTCGCGGCCCAGCCAACGAAAGCTCCGGGCACGGGCTTGAATTCGAGGAAACAGAACATCAAAGCAGCGCACAGCAGCGAGCCAAGAATCACCACGCGCATGGATAGATCGTCTTCAGTGCGCAGAGGTTTGGCCTGCGCAGTGGCGCTGGGGCGCATGGTTTTGAATCCCGCGGTGAGCGCGTTCGCGATGGTCGGGAGAGTTTTGATGAGGGTGATGACGCCGGCAGCGGCCACTGCGCCCGCGCCCATCGGCTTAATGTAAGTGGACCAAAGATCGCTGGGTGTCATCTGCGCGATGGGCACCAGGCCGGGATAGATGGGATGCGCAATCTCTTTGCCAAAAAAGTAAATGAGCGGCATGATCACGAGCCACGAAAGCACGCCACCAGCGAAGATGACGCCTGCAACGCGGGGCCCGATAATGTAGCCCACTCCCAGATATTCACTTGTCGCGTCGGCGTTGATGGATGCGCCTTTGAGCACATGCTGCGGCCCGAAGTCCGGTTGATACGCCGGCTGCTCCGGCCATGCCGCAAAGAGATTGGCATTCTGGAAGAACGTGTACAGGGCGCCCAGTCCGAGACCGAGAAAAACGCGGCTGGCCAGGGAACCGCCTTTTTCGCCGGCGATGAGCACGTCGGCGCAGGCTGTGCCTTCGGGATAGGGCAGGGTAGCGTGCTCCTGCACAATGAGCTGCCGGCGCAGCGGGATCATGAACAGTACGCCAATCCAGCCGCCGATGAGTGCAAGTACAAAGATGCGGGAGTACTCGAGATCGAAGCCCAGAAAGACCAGCGCCGGCAAGGTAAAAATGACTCCGGATGCGATGGACTGGCCGGCGTTGCCCGTGGTCTGAACGATGTTGTTTTCCAGGATTGAGGAGCGGCCAAAGGCGCGCAAAATGCTGATGGAAAGCACCGCGATGGGGATAGAGGCCGCCACCGTGAGACCGGCGCGCAAACCGACATAGACAGTGACGGCGCCGAAAATCAGTCCAAAGAAGCAGCCGAGCAGGATCGCGCGGAGCGTGAATTCGGGAGGGGCTTCTTCGGGTGGAACGAACGGTCGAAAAACGGCGGGCTGCGATGCGGGCACGATTGCCTCCGTGCGATGACAAACAAAGTATTTGAGAAATCCCTGAAGGGCGAGTTTAACAGCGGAAGGGGGCGCGAGTCACAGGAAGTGAATGAAGACAAAGGCCAAACCGTAAAGCGGTGGATGGCGGCGCCACAAAAGAGCCATGCCGGCGAGGGTAACGCCGCCGAAAACGAGATCCGCGAAGGAGCGTGGATCGTCCGCTCGTATATGGGTATAGCCTTTAGAACGCACACAAGTTGCAGGCTCTGTTGATCCCCCAAAAGTGACAGAAACGACGCAGCTAAACCGCCAGATTTCTATGGACAACGCCACCGCGCATGGCCGAAAATGCGAGGCGTGGAGGTCTGCTTCCCCTCTTGCAGGCGTCCTCGACCCCGGGGGAAATAAGGAGAAAATCTTATGCGTAAATTAAGCGCTTTGGGGATTCCTGTCGCTGTGTGCCTTTCGCTGGCCCTTGGCATTTGCCAGGCGCAATCCGTGTTGACGCATCATGTGCGCCAGGCCACGCAGGATGGAACCGCGCACTTCATCGGCAACCTTTCCTCATCGCAGACACTACAGCTCGTGATCACGTTGCCGCTGCGCAATCAGGACGAGCTCAATCAGCTGCTCGTCGATCTCTATAATCCCAGCAGTCCGTCGTATCACCAGTTCCTGACGGTGGATCAGTTCACCGCGGAATTCGGGCCGACCCAGCGGGACTACGACTCCGTGATCAATTTCACCAAGGCGAACGGCCTCACCGTGGTCGACACGTCGCCGAACCGGGTGAACCTCCAGGTGTCAGGAAGCGTCGCAAGTGTTCAGAGCGCATTTCATGTAAACCTCGGCGTGTATCAGCATCCCACCGAGAGCCGCACCTTCTACGCGCCTGACAAGGAACCGACCACGAGCCTTGGGATTTCACTGTGGCACGTGGCGGGTCTCGACAACTTCTCGATTCCGCAACCCGCCGGACTGACGCACATTCCGCAAAGTTCCGGAGCGAAGTCCGGCGCCACCACAGGCTCCGGCCCCTCGGCCTCTTTCCTGGGCAGCGACATGCGGGCAGCCTATTATGGCGGATCGTTGACCGGCAGTGGCCAATACGTCGGCTTGCTGGAGTATTACGGCACCGACTTGGCCGACCTGCAGACCTACTACACGAACGCGCACCAGACCTATCCCGGCAGCATCATCACCCTGCTTTCGACCGACGGCACCAAAACGACTTGCGTGGACTCGACGGCTGGCGGCAAGTGCGACGACACCGAGCAGACGCTGGATATGACGCAGGCGCTGGGCATGGCTCCGGGAATGGCGGGCCTGATCATGTACGTAGGTTCGACCGACTCCGCCATCTTCAACTCCATGGCGACGCACAGCCCGCTCGCATTGAACCTGAGCTCTTCGTGGACATGGAACCCGGCCGACCCGAGCACCGACGATCCTTACTTCAAGGAGTTTGCAGCGCAGGGCCAGAACCTGTTCCAGGCCGCGGGCGACAGCAGCAAATGGACGACGTCGGGGACGGCCTCAGAGACTTATCCGGCGGACGATGTCTATGTCACTTCGGTGGGCGGCACGGATTTATCGACTTCCGCAGCGGCCGGCGCATGGACTTCAGACACCGCATGGTCTGACAGCGGCGGCGGCATCTCGCCGCATAAGTATGCGATACCTTCGTGGCAAGTGACGGCAGCGGCAAGCTGCGCCAGCTGCTCGCAGAGCTATCGCAACGGCCCTGACGTTTCAGCCAACGCCAACTTCACCTATTATGTTTGTGCCGACCAGACCACCTGCACGGCCAACGAATACGGCGGCACCAGCTTTGCCGCGCCGCTGTGGGCCGGCTACCTGGCTCTGGTGAATCAACAGAGGACGGCCAACGGCAACGGTTCGCTCGGCTTTATTAACCCGGCTTTGTACACGATCGGCACAGGGTCGAGCTATACCGCGAATTTCCATGACGTAACCAGCGGCAGCAACGGCTACTCCGCTACCACGGGATACGACCTGGCCACCGGCTGGGGCAGCCCGAATGGAACGACTCTGCTGAACACGCTGGCGGGAACAGTGGCGCAACCCGGATTCAGCCTCTCAGCTTCGCCAAGCGCGGTCTCAGTGGTGCAGGGCAACGCGGGATCGTCGACGATCACCAGCACGGTGGTAGGCGGATTCGATGCGGCCGTAACGCTGTCGTACTCCACACTGCCTTCGGGCGTGACGGCGAGCTTCAATCCGGGTTCGTTTACGACAGGCAGCGGAAGTTCGACGCTCACGTTCACCACGAGTTCGTCGACGCCGACGGGCACGTACCCGATCACCATCACAGGAACATCGGGAGCGACGACCGAAACCACGACGGTGAATCTAACGGTAACGGCTCCGGTAGTGGCGAGCTTCACTATCTCGGTTTCGCCCAGCACGGGATCTCTCGACCAGGGCCAGAGCGGATATGCGACGGTGACCACGACGACTTCCGGCTCGTTCAACGCGGCGATTTCTCTGTCGCACTCGGCACTGCCTTCGGGCGTGACAGCGAGCTTTAGTCCGGCTTCGATCGCGGCGCCGGGTTCGGGCACCGCGCACTTCAACCTGACGGTTTCGAGGACGGCCGCCACCGGTACGTATCCCATCACGATTACGGGGACGGGCGGAGGCGTGACGAAGACGACGACTCTTACCTTTGAAATATTGAGGTAGTGCCCCGGCTAAGTACGAATCACCAACGGCATCACAACAAAGGCCCGGACCGGATCGGTTCGGGCCTTTTTCTGTGCGGCAAAGGGGTCGGATCGCGGGCTCCGGCGCGGCTTCACGGGCTCGTTGAAAACAGCAACGGCTTTCCACTTGGCGAAGGCGGACCCGAGCGCGTAGGGTATTGAGCATCGCTGCAATCGGTATGGACGGAGAGCCGAATGTTCAAATTGCCTATTGCCCTGGCGCCGCAAAAACGCCTGCTTTCGCTTGACGTGCTGCGCGGCCTCACCATCGCCTTCATGATCATGGTGGACAACTCGACTTCCGGCGCTTGGGCGCAGATGCAACATGCCAATTGGAACGGTTTCACGGCCACTGATCTTGTGTTTCCCACATTTCTATTTGTCGTCGGCGTATCAATCGTCTTCTCGACCGAGGCGCGGCTGAGGCGTGGCGACTCGCGGGCCAAGCTCGCGATTCATGCGGTCCGTCGCGGAATCATTTTGTTTCTGCTGGGCGTCTTTATCAATGGGTTTCCTCACTTCCATCTCCAACATTGGCGCATTTACGGCATCCTGCAGCGCATCGCTATTTGCTACCTGGTCGTAGCTCTTGTTTATCTATGGGACCGGCGCGTGTGGACAAAGGTGGCGCTGCTCGTACTTCTGCTGGTTGGCTATTGGGCGTTATTGCGGTGGGTTCCGGTGCCCGGAGCGGGCGTACCCGGCCGCGACGTCACTTTCCTCGACAAGGATCAGAACATTGTGGCCTGGGTCGACCGCCAACTTATGCCCGGCCATCTGTACGAGGAGTCCACTGCTGACAACCCGAACAATCCCCACAACACGCGCGATCCCGAGGGATTGCTTAGCGACATTCCCGCCATTGCAACAACACTGCTGGGTCTGCTTTCGGGCTTGTGGCTGCGCAAGTGGCTGCCCACGAGGATCAAAACGCTGGGGCTGGTCGGGGGCGCGGCGGCGTGTCTTGCCGCGGGATATCTCTGGTCCATTTGGTTTCCCCTCAACAAGAAGATGTGGACAAGCTCCTATGTTCTGTGGGCAGCGGGATGGTCGTTGCTTCTGATGGCGATCATCTATTGGGCAATGGAACAGCGCGGCTGGTTTCAGAAAGGTTGGAGCAGAGCGCTTGTCTGGCCGTGGCTGGTCTTCGGCTCGAACGCGATCGTGGCATTTGTCATCAACGATGAACTGTACGTGCTGTGTTCCCAGATTCACTTCACCGACGGAGGCAAACCTTCGAACCCGCTTCGTTATGTGTTCCAGCACGTTTTCATGCAAATCCCGGATCCGGGATGGCGGTCGCTTGCCTACGTGGTGGTCTACACGGCAGTTTGCTTCCTGCCGCTGTGGGTGCTTTACCGCCGAAAGATCTTTGTGAAGATATGATGCGCGGCGCGCGGCGTTGCGCATAGAAATCGACGACAGCGAAAGGCCCATCGCAAGCGAGCAGAGGAGATGCAAATGAGATTCGGTCGGATGGTGTGGTTGACGGTGTTGTGCGCGGGCGCGGCCGTGGCGCACGCGCAAAGTTGCAACGTGCAGGACTGGCAGCCAATCGCCGGCGTGAGCGTGACCGCGAGCAGCAGTGACGTTGCAGTAGTTTGGCAGGGCGAACACGGCCAGCAGAACCGGGCGCGGTTTGCGCTGCGCAGTGGGCAACCAGTGGTTGAAGAGCTGGCTGCGCGAAAGGCCGGCGGCGCGTGGATTGTGCTGGGCACAAATCTCGAGCCGGAATTTCAGGTGACCACCGGCCGGCGTCGCATCTCGACGACCGAACTCGACATTCTGAAGCACCTCCACAACGACACGCCCGAGGCCGAGGAGGAGTACAAGTGGAACGTATTCTGGGATGCGCCGCTGGAAATTCCCGGCCACGACTCGCACCTTGTGGGTCCGGGCCGCACTCCCGATGAGGTGAAGCGTGCCACGGTAACCTACAACGCGAGTGCCTGCCGCGTGGAAAGCGACGGCGACCGCGTGAGCGTGGTGTTCAACGGCCTTGCGCTGGGCATTTTTTCGGGCGATCTGGAGTTTACCGCGTACAAAGGCTCGAACTTGCTGCGCCAGGAGGCGGTGGCCAGGACCGACGCCAAGGACGTGGCCTACATTTACAAGGCCGGCTTGAAGGGCTTCGCAATCGGCGCAAACACCAAGATTGAATGGCGCGACGATGCGCAACTATGGCAGCAGTATGCGTTTGGTGGCGACTTGAATGAGCAGCCGGTGGATCTTGAGGCGCGCAACCGGCTGGAGATTCTCGATGCCGGCGCGGGCTCGCTCGCCATCTTTCCTGAGCCGCATAAATTCTTCTTCGCGCGCGAGAACGAGGTGAACCTGGGCTACGTGTACTACCGCAAGGACAGCGACCACTCGTTTTCACTGGGCGTGATGCAGCCGGAGCACGGCACGGGTTACGCGCCATGGGGCGTGACTGACGAAGTGTGGAACCGCCGCGTCCATGTGGCGCGCTCGCAGATCTACAATTACGCGCTTTACAACGCGCCTCCGGGCACGTTGCAGCACATGCCGGTCTACTACTACCTGAGCGCGGAGGGCGCGCGACCGACGCAGCCGCAGGTGATGGCGTACACGCACGACGACGCGTACAAACCCGTGCCGGGTTTCAAAACTGTGACCGGCCATTTCCATCTCGACTTCAATGAGATGATCCGCGATCGCGGAACTTCGGATTTCATGCCCACATGGATTCCAGTCTTCCGCGGCCTCGGCATCAACATCGTCTACCTCGGCGATTTTCACGACGACTCCGACCTCGCCGATCCCGGCCCCAAGCGCTTCGCCGAGCAGAAGCTTTACTTTGAAGGCGCGCGCAAGATGAGCGACAAGGATTTTCTGGTGATTCCCGCTGAAGAAGTGAACGTCTACCTTGGTGGTCACTGGTACCTGATGCTGCCCAAGCCGGTGTACTTCTCGCACGCCGCGCCGCGGCCCGCGGATCAGACTTTTGAAGAGAATGATCCCACTTACGGCCATGTGTATCATCTCGGCTCGGTTCAGGACGTGGAGAATTTCATCAACCGCGAGCAGGGCATTCTCTGGGTGGCGCATCCGCGCACCAAAAGCTCGGCCATGTACCCCGAGGTCTACAAGGATCAGGACTTCTTCTTGAGCGACCGTTTCATCGGCGGATCGTGGGAGTCGCTGCCGGTGGATCAATCGCAGGCGCGGCTATGCGAAGTGCGGTGCTTCGGCGTGAACGACGACATGAGCAACTGGGCGCCCAAGCCCAAGTTCATGCTGGCCGAGGGCGACACCTATATGAAGGTGCCGAGCGACGAGACTTATCCGCTGCTGGCCATCAATTACCTGAAACTCGACAAGGTTCCGGCCTACAACGAAAGCTGGGCGCCAGTTGTCGAGGGCATTCGCAGCGGCAATTTCTTCGGAACCACGGGAGAAATTCTCTTCCACAAGTGGGGCATCGAAGGCGCGGGCGCGAAGAGCATCTACACGGCCAGCATCGAATACACCTTCCCGCTGGAATTTGCAGAGCTGGTTTGGAGCGACGGCACGAAAGTCGACCGCAAGATCATTCGGCTCACCGATACGGAGCCGTTCGACGCAAAAACCTTCCGTATCCCATTCGACGCGCGCGGCAAGAAGTGGGTGCGCTTCGACGTGTGGGACGCGGCGGGCGACGGCGCGTGGCTTCAACCCGTGACGCCAAAATGACGCGCAATGCACAGGCCGATGGCGCGCGATTTGCCGTAGACTGATTGCAAGATTCCGCAACATTTTTCCGGAGTTGGCGATGTCCAAGGCTGTTTCCTACGCCCAATGGTCTCTAGAGCCGTATTGCATAGGCCTTAAGCTGCGCTCACTGCGCAACAGCAAGCGGCTCACCCTTTCCCGGCTGGCGGCCGAAACCGGGCTTTCCACGGCGCTGCTCTCCAAGCTCGAAACCGACCGCATGATTCCCACGCTTCCCACGCTGGCCACCATCGCCCGCGTCTACGGCGTGGGCATGGATTACTTTTTCAACGAGCCTTCGCGCCACAAGCTCTCCATCACGCGCAGAGCGCACCTGCAAGGCAACGCGCGCGGTACGGAGCCGGTGAAGATGACGCCGTTGAACGCCGATGGCGAGGGATTCCGCCTGGTGGCGCAGGTAATCGAGTTCCTGCCCGGCGGTTCGACTGTGGCCATGAACGCCTTTGAAGAAACCGGCGCCGTGATTTACGTGCTAGAGGGACGCCTGCGCCTGGACGCGGGCGCCATGCACGAGGTGCTCGATGCGGGCGATTGCGCGTGCATGGAAAGCGAGATGCCGCTAGCCTGGAGCGCCGCCGACAAGCATCGCTGCCGGGTACTGGCGGTGCTTCCCGCGACCGCGCACGCGAAACGCTGAGCGAGGACGCCACACGGTCCGATTTTTCAGGCGCGTCGCTATTGCGCGGCCAGCAACTCCTGCTCCAGCGCGATGGCACGCGGAAACAGCAGATTGTTTTCAAGATGCACATGCCGGTGCAGATCAGCCTCAAAGGCCTTGAGGCCGTAGTAGAGGCCGCCGGTCGTCGGACAAGCGCCGGGCCAGGGAGCAAATCCGCGGGTAGCCGTGCGCATCTCTTCGAGCAGGCTGGCCGCGCCCTCGTGCTCGTGAATCATTGCCTGGATGGGATTCTCGAGCGTGTTGAAGCAGGCGCTGGGAGGTGCGGTATGTTCCTCGCGGCTCCGCTCCAGGCCCTCGATGTAAGGGAATAGAATGCGTTCTTCCTTGTTGAGATGGAAGATCAGCTCTTCAGCCAGTTGCATGAGATGGCGCTGAATCAACGTGGCTTCAGGGTGCAGGGGTCCATGCTTCGACGCGACGCGGTCCGCCATGGCCTGTAGCCGGGGCAACTCGCTGCGCACAAACGCGTGATGCGTCTGAACGATGTGCCGGATGATCTTTGTCGTCGTCGCGTTCGTGAAATCTTCCGTGGCCGGTTCGCCGTGGACAGCTTCGGCAAGTGCGTCCAGCACCACCTGGGCAGCAATGCATTTTTCAGCGCACACTTCGCCGAGGGGCCGGTTGCCGCCGCAGCAATAGTCCAGATGAAAATGTTCGAAGACGCGAATGGTAGCCGGATGCTCCAGGGCGATGGCGCGCAGAGTGGTTACGGAATCCATGGTGTAAAACCTCCCAATGGCTTGAGAGTAGGCGATGGCTTTCGGCGTGGCAGCGACTTAAGTCACTCGGTGCATGCGGGCGTTAATTTGAGAGAGCGGTCCCTCTTTGCCACCCGAAGGGCCAGTCTGTACTATGGTTTGGGACTTTAAGGACAAATTGCGATGCGACCCAACGCCAAACTGATGCAAGCCTCGCTGACTGGAGCCCTGGGCGGTCTGCCTTATGGATTCGGGTAGGCGAGTGGCGTTATCGTTTGTGTTTCAGAGCGGGCCGCTGTTGACGATGCGGCGGGCAACCGGTTTTTGGGAAACATCGAAGCCAAGTACAAAGCGGTTCTTGACTCTCCTTGGTAGATGAGCATGCAAGGAAAGTCCCGACACCAGGAGGCAAGGAATGCAGAATGCAGTTTTTGCGGTGAGCCTGATTATCATTGCCGGAGCAATTAACGGGAGCTTTGCCGCACCGACAAAATACGCGAAGCAATGGAAGTGGGAAAACATCTGGTCGGTTTGGAGCGTGTGGGGAATGCTGATTTTGCCCTGGGCGCTGGTTTTTGCGACTGTTCCCCACGCGATCTCCTTCTATCAGCAAACACCGGCGGACCAATGGTTGTTGCTCATTTTGTTTGGAATCGGATTCGGCCTGGCTCAGATTTTCTTTGGGTTGGGCATCGCAGCCATGGGCATCGCTTTGAATTTTGCGATTGCGATTGGTATTTCCACGGCTTTCGGATCGATTGTTCCTTTCTTCTCCCAGCATTCCGAGAAGGTCTTTACGCGCGAGGGCTTCTTCTTCTTCTTAGGAGTCCTTTTGATGCTGGCGGGCATCGTATTCTCGGCCGCTGCCGGACTGGAAAAGGAGCGGCAGTTTCGAATTAAGACTGCCGGTGCAGTCGATCCGCTGGGGAAAAGGATGAGCTTTGCCGCGGGGTTGACCCTCTGCATTCTGGCGGGACTGGGTTCTCCGCTCAACAACTTCGGCGCGGCCTTCTGCACCCCCACGGTCCAGCGGGCAGTCGCCATGGGTGCCAGCCCGATTAACGAATACAACGTGATTTGGGCGCCGCTCCTCACAGCCTCGCTTGTGCCTTATCTGATTTATTGTGTCTATCTTTGGCGCAAGAACCGTAGTTTTCACCTTTTTGGAGCTTCGAGATCGGGAATCAATTGGGTATATGGATTCATTATGGCCGCTTTATGGATGGGCAGCGCGGCGATTTACGGAGTGGCTATGTCTCGGATAGGGAATATGGGACCGGTCCTAGGCTGGCCGCTGTTCATGTCAATTATCATCCTGGCGTCCAGCGGGTGGGGGTTCTTTACAGGAGAGTGGAAAGGGGCAGGCTCAAAGTCGGTGAAGAGAATGATCATTGCGATTGCACTGCTCATTCTGGGTTTTTGCACGTTGGCTTATAGCAGCAGCCTCAGCTAACGTCGCAGATGCACGCTCATTGTCTGCGCCGTTGGCCCCGCGAAATGCCTCTCCGGCGATGACGAATTAGATTGATGTCCGCCGGTGGTGATTTGCGCTTATTGAATGGAGCCGCGTCACCGCCCGCGTTTTTCTAACTCCGCAAGCTCCGCCAGCCCACACTATCCGTTTTTTGCTTCACACTGCCTCAATGGCGCGAATGCTCTCGGCCACGTCCTTTTTCAGCGTCTCTTCATCGCCATGAAAGAGCCTGCGTTCGCGCGCGGGCAGTGCCTCCAGCAGGTTGCTGAACGGCACTGTCGCGCAACCTGGAAACGCGGCAAAGCCAATAGTCGAGGCGATGGCGCAGCTCACCTTCACCAGTTCCGAAACATCCCACGCGCCATCGGTGCGACGAGATTCGTGATGCTGGAAGACCACGGATTCGAATTCTTCCGGGAGCCTCCAGTCGGCGATCAACTGGCGTCCGGTTTCGCAATGATCCCAGCCGAAGAGCACGCGCTCGGCTTCGAGCATTGTCGCCGCAGCTCCCCGATGCTTCTCGAGCAGCGCGGCATAAGCAGTGGGCTGGATCAGCGCCAGGCCCATGCGACCCACGTCGTGCAGAATGCCAGCGGTAAAGGCCGTGTCTTTGTCGATGAAGCCCACCGCCGCCAGCCGTTGCGCGACGATGGCGCACCCCAGATTGTGCCGCCACAGGTTGCGCATCGCGGGGTGACTCATGGTTTTGCCGAGATAGGCGCGCACGCCGACTGTGACGCACATGCCTTGCAATGTGTTTGCGCCCAGCACGGCCACGGCTTGCAGGATGCTCGTGGAGGGATAGCGCGGCGCGTAGAGCAAGGAATTGGCGACGGTGAGTACTTCACTGGCGAACGCCGGATCGGACGAGATGAGATCGCACAGTTGATGCAGCTGCACGTTCTCATCGCTGGCCAGTTGCAGAACTCTTACGGCCACCTGCGGGAACGGCGGAAGCCGCAGATGCGCCCAGGGCATCGTCGCCGCTTGTCCGCGTTCCGCATTCGTTCCCACCGCAGCACCGCCTTTGGTCGCGCGTCGTCGCGCACTCCGACAAATGGTTCTTCGGCAGCAGGGAGGAATTCCTAGAGGCAGGAATCGCGCATGAGGCGGGACGTCGCGCGCAGGTACCTATTTTGCGGTCCAGTTTCGGCCATCGGTACTCACCCAAGTCTGATTTTTGTCATTTGAAAGTTCAAAGAATGCCGTGGGTGAGGGCGCGAGACCGGCATTTGGAGAAGAGCCACCTGTCGGCCCATTTTGAGCGGCCGGCGCAGCAAAGAGGGCGCCATGGAGTTGAGCCTGCTGCTGTACCGCGACGGCGCGCCCCGTCCACTGCGTGGCGATGCGCTCCCACGTGGCGCCGTGGTTCTCGCTCAAAAACAATGCGCCTGCCTTGTCGATGGCCAACAACAAATGCCCGCGGGATGCGATGGAAACGGCCGCCAGTCCGCTGGGCAGTTGCGTCGGCCCCGCGGGGGTGGGCTCAGCGGGCGCGGCTGCCGGCGTATCGGGAGCTGGCGCGGCGGCGACCGTGACGGTTTGTGTGGCGTCGGCCGGTGGGGCGGCATTCGCCCCGCGCGCGGCGGCGGGCTCGGTCTTGTGCTTAAAGGAGCGCAAGCGCGACGTGTCGACTCCTGCCTGGCGCTGCTCTTCCGCCTGCTTGTGCTCAGCCTGCTCCTGTCGGGTCTCATACGATCCAGCTTCCGGCTGCGAGTAAGCAGGACGCATCGCGCCGGTTGTGTATTCGGGAGGCGCTTGCTGCGCTTCCGTGTAAGTTGGCGGCTTCGCCTCGCGCGTGGCCTCCGCCTGATCCGTGGGTTCGGGCTCAGAGGCTCCGGGCTCCGACGGCATTTGCGCAGTTACCGCATGCGGCGCTGGTGCGGGCGGTTGTACATCTGCGGCAGAGTGTGCGCGCTTCGCGGCGTGCGCCGGCGGTGGTGCGGGAGCGGCCGCAGCAGGAGGCTCGACCTTTGCCTGTTCCGTTGGCGAAGGTGTTGAAGGAGGTGTTGCGCCCGAGGCAGGGTTCTGTTCTGCAATCTTGATGTCTGGTCCATGCCGATCCGCTCGTTCGAAAACGAAGGAGATCGTCGTCACTGCAAGGGCAACTGCAACTCCAGCCGGAACCCAGACCAGCCGCCAATGCTTCCACCACGCATTAGGTGCGACCATTTTGCGGGTCGGCGCGGCCGTTTCAGCGCCGGCTTCGGCTGCTTCACGCGCCAGAGCCACCACCTGGCGGCACCGTCCGCAAACGGCAAGATGCGCCAGCACATCGGCACGCTCCTGCTTGCCAAGCGCCTGCTCGGAAAATGCGCTCAGGCTCTCCGCATCGGGATGCAATCCGTGTTGGCTTGTCGC
Source organism: uncultured Acidobacteriota bacterium (assembly GCA_963786565.1). Classification (GTDB taxonomy): domain Bacteria; phylum Acidobacteriota; class Terriglobia; order Terriglobales; family Acidobacteriaceae; genus Telmatobacter. The sequence goes on from CAWAZR010000007.1 coordinate 28,187, forward strand.
AGTCATGACGCCGCCTGTTCTTTGAACGCTTCCGATTGCGAATTTTGCAGAAGTTTTTTCAGGTTCACCTCAAGGTCGCGCGCATCGGCGCCCATCGCCTCTTCCGCGGCGCGCCGGCTCATGCCGCCGTGCTGCAAGTGCTTCAAAATCTGCTTGCGAATTTCTTTCTCGGCGCGGCGCAGCCTGCGGCTCACCGTAGCCTCATGCACGCCGAGCACGCGTGCGATTTCGAGCAAAGTCTGCTCGTCAAGATAATACGACGCGAGAAGATAGCGATCCTCTGCCTCGCGGTCGCTCACGGCGTGTGCAATCGCCTGCTCCAGCAACGAGAGCTCGCGGGCCGGCGTTTGGCGCGGAGGGTCGGGAGCCGGCGTGTCAAATTCTTCGATCGGTTCCTCCCGGTGCGTGCGACGAAAGTGATCCACGTGGCGCTGCGCCAGCGTGGTGCGCAGCCAACCCATTAGCGAGCCGCGCCCGCGGTAGGAGAGCAGTGGGCAACGCCGCTGGCCGTCGCGCACATTCAATCCGTAGAGTTCGGCGTAGAGTTGATCGGCCAGATCGCGGCCCAGCGTTTCGCTGCCGGTGATGGCGATGGCGGCGCGGGTGAGCGGCGGCCTGTAGACCGCGACAAAGTGCTCCCACGCGCGCTCGTGCCCGCGGGCGCAGGCACGAGCGAGTGCGAGATCGCCCACGCGCAGGCCGCCGAAGAAGACGGCTTGTTCCTTAGGCGTCGCCGGAGTTGCGCTTGCGGTTTCAGACAGTCCAAAGCTTTGCGCCGCTCCCGCATCGAGGAGAATTTGGTCAAACTCGTCGCGGGTCAAACCCCAACAGGCCGCATCGCAGCCGCGCCAAAGCTCGGCGGCCAGGGCTCGATCGAGAACGCCATCGGGCGCGCCGGTCCCATGCGGGACTTCAGGCCCCGTTGTGCTGGCCGCGGATTCAGTTGGCGCCATTCCCACGCCTCACGATACCCCAAATACGAGGCCGTAGAAAAACATTGCAAGAAGCTGTCTGCTGACCGTTCGACGGTTGAAGGCGCCCTGGGGGAATCAGGGCCGGTGGGGGATATTGATGAAAAACCTGGGCAGATTGGGACTGACGGCCGCGCTGTTTTTCGCTCTGGCGGCATGGGAACACGGGAGCCAAGTGAAGGCTGCTGGCGGGCCGGAAGAAAGTGCGAACGGCCCTTACCGCGTGCTGGCGCCGATCCAGAGCGGCAACCTGCTTTTGTTTCCCGTGGTGCGGAGTGATAGAAAATCCACGGTGGAAACTCCGTTCATTACCCTCGACGAAGGTCTGAAGAACGGCGAAGTGGAGGTGACGGAAGCCGGACGCGCGCGCGGCCTGGTGCGGCCGCGGGGCACCGAGGAGCCGCAGAGCACAGATCGAGGCGACGAGGTGAACACGCTGGTTCTGGTCAACCATTCCAAGCGGCCATTGCTCCTGCTTGCGGGCGAAGTGGTCACGGGCGGCAAGCAGGATCGCATCGTCGCTAAAGACCGCATTGTTCCAGCCGACGCGGACCCCATCGATCTCTCGGTTTTCTGCATCGAGCCGGGGCGCTGGACAGAAAGCTCAACGGTTTTTGGCGCATCGGACAAGTCGGCCGCCCGCAGCTTCATGGTGCAGCCCGAGGTGCGCGAGCGCGCCATGGTCGATCGGGACCAGCAACAGGTGTGGGACTCGGTGCATGGCACGATGTCGAAGATGCAGGCGGCTCCGTCGGCGCAGGCTTCTGGTGGGGTTGGAGGACCCATGTACGAAGCTGAGCCGCCGATGGCGCTGGGCACCACGAGCTACGCCAAAATGATGGAGAATCCGGCTATAGAACAAAAGGTGGATGAAGCCGCCCCGGTAATCAAGGCGCGTGAAGAGGTGCTGGCGAAACTGCGCGACGAGCATGCGGTGGGCGTGGTGGTAGCGGTGCGCGGCGAAATCGTGTGGGCCGACCTCTTTGCCTCGACCGATCTGCTGGCGCGTTACTGGACCAAGCTGGTCCGTTCCTACGCGGCGGAGAGCCTGACGGAGGGCGAAGATCATACCGCGCCGGGCGTGACCGATGCGCAGCGCTTTCTCGACATGCCTTCAGGTGGAACGGAAAACAGCGAGGGCGACGTGGGCATCTATCGCTATCGCGAGCTGAAGAGTGGAAACGCCGAGACCTTCGTGCTGGAATCGCTGTTGCCCGGTACCGACTACGACGTGCACATCAGCAAGATGAAGCTGATTGAGGAAGTTCATCACATCCGCAAGCCGCACCCAATGGTCCCACCGCATCCGATCTACGAACCGCAGAGTTACCACCCGAATTTCTAAATCCAGAATGTCGACCGTTGATCGGAGTCAAGCTCTTTGCCGCGCACGCGCTACACGCGGCGCGGCAATGAGCGTGAAGGCAACCAGAAAGATGGAGGCGGCAATGTAGGCCAGGTGGCCGTGGCGCAGGTCTTCCGTGACCAGCTTGACTGCGACTAATGCGATGGCCGCGTAACCCAGGCGCGTGAGTTCATCGCGGCGCCAGTGCACGCCGCCCGAGACCAGTGCAAGCGCTGCTACGCACAGGGCCACAGTGCGGATCAAAGCCAGATGATGCGGGCCCGGAACCAGGACGAACGCGGTCAGGGCAACCAGCCCGTCAACCAGCAGCGCCAGGACGGAGCCAGTGGCCAGCGCGGCAAACCCGATATGCAGCGTCCGCGAAATCCATCCCTTCGCACTGCGCGGCTTCGCAAGCACGTAGCAAAGCACCGCGCACAGCGCCATGAACCACACGTCCACGGCCGGCGTGCCCGCGCGGGTTCCAACCAGCGCGGTCACCAGAAAGCCCGGGAGTTCTGAAGCTGCGGCGGCCGCCAGCAGAAACGCCATGCCGTAAAACTCAAAGGCCTTCCAGCGGTCCTGCCTGCTCAGACCTATTGCCGCCACCGCAGCTGCCCCCAGCAGCAGAACCACAAGCAGCGGCGGCAGGCAGAGAAGGCTCCCGAAGAGAAGCAGCGCCGCCGACCATGCGGCAAAGACATTGCGGTTGCGCAGCCTGGGTGCGCGCGCAAACAGTGTAAAGACCGCGGCATAACACACCACTGAGAGCAGCAGGCAAATTGCGCCAAGGATCTTCGTTCCGCTAGGTTGCCCGAAATCCGCGACGCTTACTGCGGCGAGCAAAAACGAGATGACTGCCTGAATGATGGCAAAGATTGCGATCTGCCGGCGGCGAAGAATCGTATTCAGCCCCACGCTGGCCGCAAATAGAGCAAAGATCGCGATGCCGGGAGCGAGCAGTTCCACGCGGCTCAACGCCGGGTAGCCTTCGCGCGTATTGAGTCCGCCGTAATACATGAAAATCAAAGTCCAGATGGCCGCGTCGGCAGCCAGCGCGATGATCGCTCCGGCTTCGGGCACGCGCTCGCAGCCAGGAAAGAATTCGCAGACCGCCGCGAGAATGAGAAGCACGGCCACGAAGGGCAGAAACACATGCGAAGCGATGGCGAGGGCGAGCGCGAAGGCGGCTGAGGCGATCGCGGCCACGCGCAGAACCGGCTTGAGGTCGCGAGGCGCGAAGGTGGCCGGAGCGAAAAGCGTAAGAACGATGGCGGCTAGCGCAAAAGCGCAGATCAGCACTGCGGCGCCCGCCGCGGGCAGAACGTTAAAGCGAAGGGTCAGTTCCCAAAGCATGGGAGCCAGAATGAGGGCTGAGGTGCCGGCGTAGATGGCACTGGTGAGCTGCGGTCCGGACTTCACACGCGCCGCCCAGACCAGCCAGAGGAATGCGTACGCGATGCCGATTGTGGCCGCGGTCAGGCTCGGCAGGGTGCTGGTTTCCTCGATGGCGCGCAACACGTACGCGCCGGCAATGCCCAGCAAAGCTTTGCCGAATACAGTAAAAAGATTCCCCGGCTGAGCGGGAGGTTCTGCCGCGATAGAGGCCAGGGCAAGCGTCGCCGATTCAACATCCATGGCAGGTTGCGGCCAGCGTTCGGCGAGCGGATGCTCGAGAGTTTCGACGCGCCGCTCCAGCGCTTCGATGTGTTGTTCCATCGAGCGCAGGCCTTTTCCAAGCCGTTCGATTTCGTCGGGGAGATCGTTCATGGTGCACACCCGATCCTTCGCCGGAGCCCGAACTCAGTCGCCTGCCGCAACCTGATGCAGGCTTTTCTCAGGCCACGGAGGCAGCAGCTTGACCAGCACCCACAGGAAGAGCAGAGGCAGAATAGTCAACCCGATAGCTACCAGCAGACCTTCGCGCGAAACCATTTCCATCTTGTAGGTGGTGTAGCCGAGAAAGCTTTTCGAGAACAACTGCCCACCGATCACCACGTTCCAGCGCATGGCGAAGACGCTGATCATGATCAGCGACCCGCAAATGGCGTAAATCCGCTTGCGCACGATTGCGCTCAGGCTGTGCTTCCAAACCTGCGTGATGAAAAGCAGTACCAGGGGCACCAACGTGCCGAGGATGATCTGGAGCACGATCTGCGAAAAAAAGAGCTTGGTGTGCACCATGAAATCCAGGCTGCGGAACGACTCGTCGGCCTCATAGATGCGATGAATCAGGTCGAGCATCTCCAGGCTGAAATCGATAATGAAAATATAGAACATGTACATCGCGATGGTGTCCACGCAGTGCATGTCGATGGTCAGCTTGCGCAGCTTTGTGGTGACCATGTAGAGCAGCATGACCGCTGCCACGCCTGACACCATGGCCGAGAAGATGAACACCACGGGCATCAGCGGCGAGGACCACCAGGGATTGGCCTTGATCGATCCGAAGATGAAGCCCACGTAGCCGTGCAGCAGGAATGCCGAAGGAATGCCGATCAGCGTGACGATCCAGCCCACCTTCTCGTCGATGCGTAGTGAGCGTTCGCTGATGTTGTTCGAGCCCAACGTCATGATTTTGTAGATCACGCGCAGCAGGCCCTTCGATTGCTGCGACAGAATCACGATGTCGCGGCGGTAGTCGAGCCAGATCTCGAAGACCAGCACCGCCATCAGGTACCAGAGGTAGACGTAGCCGAACATGGCCATGGCCGATGTGGCGTGGGGCGTGAAGTACATTTCTGGCGAGCGCTCGGGATGGCCCAGGTGCAACTGGAGCGGCAGCGGCGCGTCGAGCAGAAACGCCAGAGCCGTGAGCAGCGCCAACCGGTAGGTCGGTTTGACTGCTTCCACACGGAACACGCGCTCCAGCGACGCGAGGATGAAGGCACCCGCCACCAACCCCGTAATGTAGGGGTACAAAACGATCAATATGCTCCACTGCAGAGCATATTCGTTCGGATACATGAAGCCCACAACGCCGTTCATAAATACAGCTCCTAGCTACTAGCTTCTAGCCTCTAACTTTTCGTGCGGCTTCCAGCCTCTTCAGCTTGTTGCCGCGACATGCGGCTAGAAGCTAGGAGCTAGAGGCTGCTTTATCGCACCGATCCATCCAGCCCGAAGTAGTACGCCTTGGCGCCGGTGGCCATTTGCGGCTTCAACACCTCGACGGGATGCGTCTTCAGGAACTCGTGAATGGGATCGTTGGGATTCTTCAAATCGGCCAATTGCCGCGCTCCCGTGGGGCAAGCCTCGCAACACGCGGTGGTGAGTCCCTTGGTGATGCGGTGATAGCACAGCGTGCATTTGTCGGCCACGTGCTTGGTGGGATGCAGGTAGCGGCAGCCATACGGACAGGCCTGCACGCAATACCCGCAGCCCAGGCAGTAAGTCTGATCCACCAGCACTACACCGTCCGGACTGATGAACGTCGCGCCCACCGGGCACACCTGCGTGCAGGGCGAGTCGGCGCAGTGGTTGCACATTTTGGGGACGAAGAAGTACTTACCCGCGTCCTCCTGGGCTACCGGAAAACCTTCCTTGCCGCCGTCGGGCGAGATCACTTCGGGGTTGGTCATTTCCGTGTCTGTGACGTGATAGCGCTCGACCCAGGTGCGGAAGTTGCCATCGGGCACGTCGTTTTCCGTCTGGCAGGCGCGGACGCAATTGCCGCAGCCGATGCATTTGGGAATATTGATGAGCATGCCCCACCAGTGATCGCTCATCTGGTAGTTGGGCGAGGCCTCAGGCGTACCAGCCTCGACAAATTTCCAGGCCACAGCCGCGGCCGGCAAAAGAATGAGCAGATGACGCCGGCTGATGTTCATTTCGCACCTCCGGGGGCTGGAGTAGCACTCGCATCCGATCCCATCGCCGGGCTGTGGGGGTTATGGCAAGTTTCGCAGGGCACTCCGCCCATGTGAACCGTTGGATCCACTTGCGGAAAGCCCTTGGGCTTGGCCGCGCTGGCCGTGTGGCAGCGCACGCACAGCACCAACGTGTCCGGCTTCTCCGGAACCACGGTCGCTGGATCGTCCGCGTGGAGAAGGATGGGGGTATCGGGGGGAAGCGGGGGAATGATCAGGGCCACGAAGCGCTGGTAGAGGTTCCCCTTGGGCTGAGGCGGCGCAGGCATTCGCTGAAAGAGCGCGCCGTGGCAGGCTTCGCAGTTCACGTGCGCATGCGCGCCCTTGGTTTTGGTATCGGCAATATCCGAGTGGCAGGTTTCGCACGTCTGGTGCCCGGCAAACTTCACCGGATGCTGGGCAATCTCTCCCATCGCCGCTCCGCGATAATGCCCATACTGCCCGAAGGTTTTTGGAACCACATAGGCGCGCACCACCAGAAACACCAGAAACGCGACCACAAAGAGTCCCGCAAACCGGAAAAGATGTCCTGCGTCCTTAGACCGCTCATGAAGCGCTGTCTCCGTACAGCCAGCGCCGGGAAGAGGCTTTGTGATCAAAGGTGTGATCCAGCACACTCCCGACAGCTCTGAAGTTAGGCATTGGACGTAAGGCTGTATGTGAGATAGCTCACAAGTCGATGTGACAAGACGCACGTGGCGCTGCCGGCGTGTGTTCGCAGGCTCTTTGGAATGAACAAGTCTGGCGGAATTGCGGTTCAGAGAGCGGCAGTGACGGCCGAAAAGCGCGGCTTGGTTGCCAGTCCCGGCCCACTTTACGGTGAGCACGGTGATATCGTCGTCCTGGCCGAAGCGGACGGCGGCTTCGGCGGCCTGCTCGGCGCTGGGCCTGGCGGCAAAGAGCGCTCCGAGGCGTTCGAAGCCGTACAACTCGCCCGATGGACTGCGGGCCTCAAGCAGGCCATCAGTATAGAGAGCCAGATGGTCGCCGGGCGCAAGCGCAAATTCGTAGTCTTCGTATTGGGCCGCGGCGGCGATGCCCAGTGGGAGCGCCCCGGGCAGGGCGAATTCACGTCCGTTCAGCCAAGGCGCGGGATGGCCGGCACTGGCCAGTGTGCATTGGCCGTCAGAAGCGACTCGCAAAGCCAGGCAGGTAGCAAATCCGCCTTGCAACCGCCCCACAAGACGGCGATTCAGATGGGCCAGCAAATCAGCCGGCGCCGAATGATCCTCGGCGAGCGCGCGCAACGTGCCCACAATGAGCGAGACGGCCATGGCGGCCTTCAGCCCTTTGCCGCTCACGTCGCCAAGTACGATCAGGGTTGAGTCGCCATCAAGCGGCAGAATCTGGAAGAAGTCTCCGCCGACCTCGCGCGCCGGCCGGTAGGCGCTGCTGATCGCGAATCCCGGAGTCTCCGGCAGCGCCGCGGGAATCAGAAACTGCTGCAGCTCGCGCGCATTTCTGAACTCCTGCTCCAACTCGACCTGCCGCTCGGTCTGCTCCACGGAGTAGCGCCAGGCAACATAAATGATGGAGAGGAGCATGCACGTACTGATGATGGTGCGGATGTCGAGCCCGCTGCTTCCCAGCGTCACCAGGGGCGTATGGATCCAGCCTGGGGTCGTCCAGTGCGTCCAGCGGAGACCAAGGGTCACGATATCGGCGACCGCCTGTAAAAGGTCGGTGAGCAATGCAAAGACAGCGAGTGTCCATCGTGCCGCATCGAGCCGCTCACGAAATGCGGCAGCCACCAGAACGATTCCCCAGAACTCGAGCGCGACGGCGGGGATGGTGGAAGCAGTGTCGGCGATCAGGCACGCGTGAGGGAAGTGCGGGTACAAATTGAACAGCTCGATGATGCTGTCGACAGAGTCGAGCGCTATTTCGGCGGCGATAAAGATCCAGGTCCATTGCACCAGCCGCGTGCGGTTGCTCAGGCCGAGAAAAGCGATGAGCAGCAGCCAGAGCGCCATGTCGTTGATGCCGATCAGGACGCCAACCAGGCCGTAGAAGACGCGAAAGGGCATGAAGCCGATGTAGAGCATTTCGAGCAGGTCAAACATGACGAGCGCAAGCCAGATGAGCACGGTGCGCTGGCGATTGCGCAGCCAGAAGAGTAGAGCAAGCAGCCCGCCGATGGCCGAGACGAGCGCCACCGAGATGGTGAACTGGTCTCCTTTAAGCCAACGATATTCGTCGGCGGCCTGAAGTGCGGCAACCGCCTCACTGGTGCCGGCCAGGGGAATCGTGGCCAAGCCTCCTTCATTCGGGAAACTGAGGAAAACAATGGGTGCTTTCCACACGCGGATGGCGAGTACCCCCGATTGCGCCGCGCCGAGCTGAACCACGGCGGACGGTTCGGCGCGTGAAAAGTTCCACGCCGGGTCCGGTGGCACTTTGCCGATGCCGCCGACCAGCACACCGTTCCAGTAAACCTCGCAGGCGCTGTCGCAGGCGGGGTTGAAGGTGCTGTGCAGATAGATGGCAATCGCCGACGCGCCCGGTGCGCCGGGACCGAGCACGATGTGCCGCCGGTACCACGCGAATCCCGTGAGATTCCGGTATCCCTGCTCCTCCCAGGTCTTGCCCACCTCAATATTCGCCCAGCCCGAATCGTCGAACTGTGGCGACGCCCAGCGCAAATCGTCGCCGGGTTGAAACTGCCAGGGGCCATCGAGCGGCACGGTTGCGCGGCCCAGGCCGGTCAATACCAGTGGCGCGTTCGCGCGCGGCTGCGCCTGGCTCGCCCCGATCGAATGGACCGGTGCGGCGAGACACGCCAGCGACAGAAGTATAGCCAGCGCAATAACGCGCCGCATGCGGGGAAGCATGGCACCAGCATATCCCGCGGACTGCGCAACAGGTAAAGGAGAATCTTTTGCGCGTGCACCCTGCCCACCACCTGACTTTCACCTTAACTGGAAGCGGTACGATGAATCTGGAGGCAGAATGGCAAGAATTCTCGACGGTGCGGCGATTGCCGCCGCCATCAAGCAGGAAGTGGCTGAGGGGGTAGGCCAGCTAGCCGCGCGCGGCGTGCGTCCGGGCCTCGCGGCGGTGCTGGTGGGCCACGTGGCGGCTTCGGAGATTTACGTTCGCAACAAGGTGCAGGCCTGCGCTGAGCTTGGGATATTCAGCGACCTGATCACGCCCCCCGCGGACGTTAGCACGGAGGAATTGCTCGATCTGGTCGCCACGCTCAACGCGCGCGACGACATCGACGGCATTCTCATCCAGTTGCCGCTGCCGCCTCAGGTCGACTCCAAGAGGCTGCTTGATGCCATCGATCCCGCCAAAGATGTGGACGGCTTTCATCCCGTGAACGCGGGCCGACTGCTTGCCGGCCGTCCGGCGCTTGCGCCCTGCACTCCCGCGGGCGTCATTGAGATTCTGAAGCGCAGCCAGATTCCCATCGCGGGCCAGCACGCGGTGGTGGTAGGCCGCAGCGACATCGTAGGCAAGCCCGTTGCAATTCTTCTGCTCCACGAGAACGCGACGATGACGATTTGCCACTCCAAAACCCGCGACCTGCCGGCGATAACGAAGCAGGCGGACATTCTGGTCGCCGCCATCGGGCGCCCCGGCTTCATCACGCCGGAGATGGTGACTCCCGGCGCCACGCTCATCGACGTTGGCATTAACCGCCTGACCACGCGTGAGGAGTTCGACCGCTTCTTCAAGGGCGACGCTAAACGCGAAGCGGCATTCGAAAAACGCGGCTCGACCATCGTCGGCGACATCCATCCCAAGGCCTTCGAAATTGCCGGCGCCTACACGCCCGTGCCCGGCGGCGTGGGCCTGCTGACGATTGCCATGTTGATGTCGAACACCGTGCGCGCAGCCAAATTACGGCGGAGGCTGTGACACTTTGAGCCGATGAATTTCGGGGCGACGTCGGCTCTGCTACCCTACTCCGGCTTCGATACGCTCGCGTTTTTGAGTAGCTGGTAGAGGTCCCCAACTCTATCATCGATATCGTTGAGTTTTTTCGAGAGACCCTGGATCTCCGTCTCGGAGCGGCGATTGACGTCGAAGTCCAACTCGCTGCGCACTCGGTCCTTGGTGTCCTGCCGGTTCTGGCTCATCATGATCACCGGTGCCTGGATGGCGGCGAGCATGGAGAGAAACAGGTTGAGCAGGATAAACGGATAGGGATCCCATGCCTTTCCCTGGAGCAAGACGTTAATCGCTGTATAAATCAGCAGAACGATGCTGAACAGAATGATGAACGTCCACGATCCGCCAAACCCGGCGACGCCATCGGCGATGTGCTCTCCAAAAGTCTCCTGCTTTTCGATGATCTCGTTCGCATTGCGGGTGGCGCGCAGCCGCACCAACTGCTGCGTCGCATGAAGCTGATGGCCGAGAGTTGTCAATAGGTCCATGCCGGCATCGGGTTTTCGCTGAATCAGCACTGCGATATCGTCTCGCGATACCTCGATACAAGTGCTCTCTTCCAGTGCAACCGCGCTCGTTTGATGGGGCGTCTGCTCAAGCATTGAGGCGAAGCCGAAGAAATCGTTTGTCCCCGGCACATCGACAACCACCTCCTGCTGGTCCTCGTCCACAGTGGTCACCTGCACTTGGCCCGAGACCAGCACGTAAGCTTGTGCGGCCGGATCTCCGGCTTTGTAGATGCGCTCGCGTGGCGCGAACTTCTTCATCTCCACCTGTCCGGCGAGGATTGCTGTTTCGTCATCGTCGAGCAGGGAAAACAACGGGACACTCTTGAGTACTTCCGGGCTGCAGGTCATGGAGTTCTCCAGTTTGGGAGTGTTGATGCGAGTGGTTTGGCGGCGGAAGCTCGGCGCAGTGGGAAGTCGATTTCAAAGCCGATCTGTCCGCCGATTTGTGGGCTGGCAATGTGGCTGCCACCAAGGAGAGCGAAGGTTACGGCCGTACGGCTGTTGAGCTGGTACCAGCCCCCAGCCAGGCCCTGAAGCTGGTCTTTTCCCAGACCTTTATTGTCCGCTATCGCGCCGTACGCCTCCATTCCCAGGCTCAGGCGCCCGCTGAAGTCGTGCACCAGCGAGAGGCCTCCAGTGTAAACGTGGCCGCGAGTGTTCTGGGTGCCCAGAACGCCGGTGCTGGTATTGCCGGCGAACAAAAATCCAAAATTTGCGTTGACCCGGGTCTTCTCCGTGAAGGGCTCCTGAGCGATTGAATTGAGCCAGTAGTCGGTAAGACCGGAACCGAGTTGCTGGCTCGTATCTCCGGTGGGGAATTCAATGTACATGCTTGCGGACAGGGCTGGCACGCTCAGAGGCCGATTCGATTTGTGGAAATTCCATTTGATGCCCATGTCGGTATCGCCCGGTCCGTTGGAGGATGGCGATCCTGGCGAACGGAAGATGGAGAGATAAGGCGCATCGAGATCGAGTTCCAGCCCCTGTGGCAAGCCATAGTTGACCTTGTAGTTGAAGGTGTTTTGGCGAAGGTCCGGGTACTGAGCGGATTGCAGGCCGTCGAATTCGTTGAAAAACTCGAAGTGCAGGGTGCCCGCGTCGGTCACGTCCGCATTGTCGGTATAGAAAGGCATCTGCGCCATGAGGGCGCCCGTGCCCCATAGGGCACAGCAGGCCAGCACCGCGAGCTGAAGCGGAGAACGCATGCAAGGACATCCTAACTTTAACCGCACCAGGCAAATCGAGGACATGAACGGAATGTGAAAACGGTCCCCGATTGCGCTTCCTTCGCGGCAGATGATGTGCGGATTCAGGCCGGTCGTAAGCCGCTGCTGCTTCACTCAGCCTGCGGTAGAAATGGATCAATCACCTATACTTGCATTCGATTGCAATGCGCACGAACAGAACACGAAGCGAGGAGCGTTCACGTTGCTGAGAGTCGGACTCACAGGTGGGCTGGGCAGTGGCAAATCGACTGTGGCCACGATGCTGCGCGAGCTGGGCGCGCAGGTCATCGAGGCCGACGTTCTGGGTCGCACGCTCATGGAACCGGGCCAGCCCGTTTTTGCCGCGATCGTCGGACACTTCGGCCCTGAAGTTGTCGGCCCCGATGGACGGCTGAACCGCGCGCGTCTCGCCGATCTCGCTTTTCGCCATGGCCACCTTCAGGAACTGAACGCTATCGTGCATCCGCCGGTGATTGAGCTTCAAACGCGCTGGATGAACGAGGTCTTCGGCCGCGATCCATCAGCCGTCGCGGTCATCGAGTCGGCGCTCATCTTTGAGGTGGTGCGCGACGCCCGGGCCCGCGGTGAAAATGACGGCATTTTGGCCAACTGGCGGCGGCGCATCGATCGCATCATCGTGGTCACTGCGCCCGACGAGCTCAAAATCAAGCGCTACGCCGCGCGTATCCAAGCCTCAGGCGGTGGGGGAGTAAGCCTGGAAGCGATCGAGGCTGATGCGCGTAATCGCCTCGCGCACCAGGTTCCGGATGCCGAAAAAGCCGCCCAGGCCGATGATGTGCTTGATAATTCGGGTGATATGGAAGCGCTGCGCGCCCAGGTGACAGCGATTTGGCCGCGTCTGTGCAATGAGAGCAACAAATCTGGCCAATAGTTGTCACTACAATAAGAAGAGTGGTGGCCGGGACCTAAATCGAGCAGGCCCTGGTCCAAAAGTCTGCTCCATGCAATGGTGCAATGGTTTGGAATGTTTTTTCAGGGAATTGAGTCATGAAACTGAGCCGAATTCTCCTCATTCTGGTGCTTTTACTGGGCGCGTTCTGGTTGGTGACCACGTATCTCCAGCCTATGCACTCCATGGGTCTTGGCGGCGGGTCGAGCGCGCCACTCGAACTCACTGAGGCCCAGGCCGCCCCTGCCTACGATGCCGAAGAGCAGAACAATATCGCGATCTACAAGAGAGTGCTGCCCTCGGTTGTCAACATCACGTCGACGGCTCTGGTCTTCGACTTTTTTTACGGAACCGTTCCGCAGCAGGGGCAGGGTTCGGGATTCATTCTCGACAAGGCCGGCCACATTCTGACGAATTTTCACGTGGTGGCGGGCGCCAATCGTGGCATTGAAGTGCAGCTGAGCGACAAGCGCAAATTCTCCGCACACGTCATCGGCAGCGACCGCACGCACGATCTGGCGCTTCTGCAAATCGATGCGCCCAACCTGGAGCCGGTCACGCTGGCCGACTCGTCGCAACTCAACGTGGGCCAGAAGGTCTACGCCATCGGCAATCCCTTCGGCCTCGCCGGCACCATGACGCGGGGCATCATCAGCGCCATCCGGCCCATTCGCAGCGCCGACGGCGCGCCCATTGAAGACGCCATACAGACCGATGCTGCCATCAATCCCGGCAACTCCGGCGGGCCGCTGCTGAATTCGAGCGGCGACGTCATCGGCATCAACACAATGATCGCTTCGAACGGCGCCGACCAGAGCTCGGGCATCGGCTTCGCCATTCCCATCAATACCGCCAAGGCCGTGCTGGCCGATTTGCTCAAATATGGGCGCGTCAAGCGGCCCTCGCTGGGCATTGTTTCCTTTGCCATCGGTCCCGACCTGGCATCGCAGATGGGTCTCTCGGCTGACTCCGGCGTCCTGATCCAGCGCGTGCTTCCCGGAGGAGCGGCGGAGCGCGCCGGCCTACGCGGCGGCAACGAGCAGGCCTACGTGGGCAACACGCCCATCATGCTGGGCGGCGACCTGATCGTCTCGATCGACGGACTGGATGTTACCGATCCTCAGGACATCAACGCCATCATGGAAAAGCACCAGGCGGGCGACACCGTGAGCGTGACGATCGTGCGCGGCCAGCGCCGCATGACGATCAAATTGATCCTGGGCGAAGCCAGAGACTCGAATACGTAGACTCTGAAGAAGTGATTAGGAAAGAAGAAACTGCGGGCCGCTCGCCATGGCGAGCGGCCCGCTTCGTTTTGTCGGCGCATGAACGGCCACTGGTCACTGAGTTTCCCGTGATGGCTCGGTTGCATTGACCAGTGCCGTTAATTCTTCATCGATCTTGCTCTCGGGAACGAACCACGGTTTGCGCGTATCGCCCACGGTCAGGGTTTGGTCCTGAGGGTCGTATACCCAACTGATCGTGATCCCGTTCTTTGTGGCCGTTCCCTCGTTACCGCTGATGGAGATGCCAAGCTCCTGTTGCGCTCTGGCTTCAATGGCCGCGAGTCGCTGCGGGTTGATGTTTTCGTAGATCACTTGACGACCGCTCCGGCAAATCCAGTGGCTGCCGCTTCAGCATTCCACGATGCCTTAAAGTCGCCTGCGGGGCCGCGACCAAAACGGTGCCTGAGAAGCCCGCGCCCGGTGCGCGCATACCAGAGCAAGTTGCCGTTGTTGCCTGCCGCTTCCGCTTTTACCGACGTCCTGCCACTCATCGTATTTGCGATGATCGCTTCCGCTGCCGCAACTGCAATGGCCAGCAGCGCTGCATAAGGAGCCGTAACAGGGATTGCCGAAAGCACCACTTCAGCCCCGGACGTTGCCGCATTTAGAACTTGTTCCCAGGCCGGCCCTTTGATTCCGCTTTGCACCGCTGCCGTAAGCGCAGCCGCTGCGGTCTTCAGGTTGTTGGCAGCAGTCGCGTCGGAGGTCTGGATCGCGGCAGCAAGATTGTTCAATGCCGAGGCAAGCGTGGTTGCATCGGACTGTAGTTCGCTGCTGCTCGCAGTGCATCCGGTGGTAGGCAGGGTTGCGCTGAGGATCAGCGCGATCAGCATCCACGCGCCGAATTTAGCATTGGTCCCCTGGTACCTGTTGGGGTGGCTTGGTCCCAGGCTCCCTGCCTCCGGATCCTTTGCCAGCAATCCCAGCAGCGCCGTGGCCAGTGCGCTTGCCAGCGAGACTACCGTGCCCGTTCCCGCTTTGCCCAGCGAGATGCCCTGCTGTGACAACACGCCGGCAATGCTCACCACCGCAATCAGCAGCCCCGCTGCTGATGTCTTCGGATGATTCCAGATATTCGTAAAAAGATTCATAGGTCAAAACTCCTTCGCGCCGCGTCTCTTGGTCGCGGTGAGCGCGCTTCATCAGGTTGTGTGCAGTTGCGTCGAGAACTGTTCCTGCGCGGGCCGGCGCTGCACCTGTCACCGGCCCCGCGTAGGTTCAGGGGTGGCCCTCAAAGCCCGAATGTTGCCGTGGTTTCGGTCCTGCATTTGGTGGAGGGCCATCCGATCCAGACAAACAGCGGTCCCGCACCCCCTGGGAAGCAATCGCAACTTCCCAGGGAGCGTGCGCCGCGACGCCATCCATGACTACGGCTCGACTCTGTCCCTGCCAATTCGCCTGCTCACAGAGACAAGATGCTGGCGAATCCAGGAGCCGCAGGGGGGAGGGCCTAACTCGTCGCCCGACGCTTAGCTTCCGCTGTTTATCCGGTTGTCTATAAGAGTAGGCAATTCATGACAAATACTATGCAAATTGCCGCAGGGATATAACCACTTTAAGAATCAAATGTTTAAGTGGACAGACCAGACTGCTGGCTATTGACAGGCAGTGATTGAGTGAAGAAGTGAAAGGAGTGAATTGAGTGATGGGAGCGCCCATCAGGTGCGGGTCTACTTGTTCCCTTGGTCCCTTGTCCCCTTGGTCCCTGTCTTTACGTACCTTCGTCCACGAACCTCAAACTCCCCGCTGACCACGCGGGCAATCGCCTCGGTGTAGGCGATGTGCTCCTCCGCGAGAATGCACCCGGCGAGCGTGTGCGCATCGTCGTCGTCGAGCACCGGAATTGGGCGTTGCAAAATAATTGCGCCGTGGTCCAGCTCATCGTCGACAAAATGCACGGTGCAGCCCGTCACCTTCACGCCGTAATCGAAGGCTTGCTGCTGCGCGTCGAGGCCGGGGAAGGCCGGCAGCAGCGAGGGATGGATGTTGAGAATGCGATGCGGAAACGCGGCCACGAACTCCGGCGAGAGCAGCCGCATGTAGCCGGCCAGGCATACCAGGTCCACACCATGCGCCTTCAGCAATGCCGCCACTTCGGCGTCGTGTTCCGCGCGCTTGCGGCCTTTTGAAGCAACCACTGCGTGGGGCAGACCTAATCCAGCCGCTGATGCGATACCAGGAGCCTCGGCCACGTTGGAGATGACGACGGCAATCTCAATGCAGGGAAGTTTGCCTGTACGGATGGACTCGGCGATGGCCAGAAAATTCGATCCGCGGCCGGAGAGCAGGATGCCAAGGCGGACCTTCTTGCCTTGAGCCGCCGCGTCCGCGCTCATGTGTACTGTACCCGGCGCTCGCCCTTCACCACGCGGCCGATTACATAGAACTTCTCTTCCGCCCGGTCCAGCAGGTTCTTGGCCCTCGTAAACTTGGCCGCGGGAATGACCGCGATGAGCCCGATGCCCATGTTGAAGGTGCGCATCATCTCTTCTTGCGGCACGTTGCCCAGGTCACGCAGATGCTCGAAGATGGGCAGCACCGGCCATGAGCCGATCTCCACCTGCGCCGTCACGCCCTTGGGCAGAATGCGCGGCAGGTTCTCCGTAATGCCGCCGCCGGTGATGTGCGCCATGCCTGTCGTCAGCCCCGCCGTCACCAGCTTCTGAATCACATGCAGGTAGCTGCGGTGCGTCTTCATCAGCGCCGCGCCGGCCTTCTCTTTGATCGCGGTTACGTACTGCGTCGGCTTGTAGCCGCCCACCTGGAACAGCAGCTTGCGCGCCAGCGAATAGCCATTGGTGTGTAGCCCGGTGGAGGGCAGCCCGATCAGCACGTCGCCCGGCTTGATGCCTGTACCCGTAATCATTTTGTCGCGGTCCACGGCGCCCACAATAAATCCCGCGAGGTCGTATTCGCCGTCGGCATAGAAGCCGGGCATCTGCGCAGTCTCGCCGCCGATCAGCACGCAGCCGTTGGCCTTGCAGCCATCGGCCAGCCCGCTCACCACGCTCTCAATCACGTCAGGGTCTAGCTTGCCTGTCGCCAGGTAATCGAGAAAGAAGAGCGGAATCGCTCCCTGCACGGCGATGTCGTTCACGCAGTGGTTCACCAGGTCCACGCCCACCGTCTGGTGCAGCCCCAGCTCGAAGGCCACCTTCAGCTTGGTGCCCACCCCGTCAGCCGAACTCACCAGGATGGGGTTTTTCCAGCGCTGCAGGTCCAGCCGGAACAGCGCGCCAAAGCCGCCGATCACGCTCAAAACATTGCGGTTAAAGGTCTTCTGGGCCAGGTACTTGATGCGCTCTTTGGCTTGGCCGCCGCCGCGGATGTCCACGCCGGCATCGGCGTAAGTTACGGATTTGCTTGAGGTTTCCTGGGGCACGGTCGAGGTCTTCTTTTCGTGGAAGCTGCGCGGCGCAGTTGAGCCGGAAAGAGGAATTCTAGCAGCATTTGCAGGGGTCATTTCCCACAAAACGAACGGTTCGGATCGCGCAGCTACCGAAATGGCGGATATCCTCCCTACGCAGAGTCCTTTGCCGTCGTGCGTCCGCCGCTAAGCCTCATGAGCGGGCAGGGAGCAGAACGACTCGGCCAAACGCGCAGCCAACTATACTGAACCCAGCATGAACCGCATCCATTCCCAGGCTCTTCAGGAGCGCGCCGAGCGCTATTTTCCCGGTGGCGTCAACTCGCCCGTGCGCGCCTTTCGCGCCGTAGGCGGCGCACCGCCCTTCATCGACCGTGCCGAGGGCGCATATCTTTACGACGCCGACGGCAACCGCTATATCGATTACTTCGGTTCCTGGGGCCCCATGATTCTGGGCCACGCCTTTCCGCCGGTTGTGGAAGCGATCGAACGCGCGGCACGCAACTCAGCCAGCTTCGGCGCATCCACGGCTGCCGAGGCCGATCTTGCCGAGCGCATCGTGGCCTGCTACCCCGCCATCGAGAAAATGCGTTTCGTCAGCTCCGGCACTGAAGCCACGATGTCGGCGATTCGCCTGGCGCGCGCCGCAACCGGCCGCAAGATTATCGTCAAATTCGAGGGCTGCTATCACGGTCACTCCGACGGACTACTGGTCAAAGCCGGCTCCGGTGTGGCGACATTCGGGATTCCGGGTTCGGCCGGAGTTCCTGAAGAGATCGCGCACCTGACCCTGGCGCTACCGTACAACGATCTCGCCGCCGTGGAAGCCGCATTCGATGCGCATCCCGGCGCCATCGCCGCCATCATTCTCGAACCCGTTGTCGGCAACGCTGGCTGCATTCCGCCGGCCGAGGGCTATCTCGCCGGCCTGCGCAATCTCACCGCGTGTCACGGCAGCCTGCTCATCGTCGACGAAGTGATGACCGGCTTCCGCGTTGCGCTCGGCGGTGCATGCCAGCTCTACGCACTCGATCCCGACCTGGTCACGCTGGGCAAAATTGCGGGTGGTGGTCTGCCCGTCGGCGTCTTCGGCGGCAAACGCAAATTCATGGATCAGCTCGCGCCGCTCGGGCCGGTCTATCAAGCTGGAACACTCAGTGGCAACCCACTTGCCATGGCTGCGGGCATCGCGACCATCGGCTATTTACAGGCGCACTCCGCGGATGTCTACACTCAGCTCGAAGCAAAATCCCGCGCGGTCGCCGATGGCGTTGCTCAGGAAGCCGCGAGGGCCGGGACTTCCCTCACCACCAACCGCGTCGGCGCCATGTGGACATGGTTTTTCACCAGCGCACCCGTCACGAACTACGAGCAGGCCGCGAAATCCGACACGGCTGCATTTGGCCGCTTCCACCGCGACCTGCTCGAGCGGGGAATCTGGCTGCCACCTTCGCAGTTTGAAGCGGCGTTCATTTCCTACGCCCACAGCGATGCCGACATCGCGACCACGATCGCCGCGGCACGCGCCGCATTTGCCTCTTGATTTACTGAACAGCTAATTGGTTGGCTCGCACCACGCATCCACGGTCACAAACCGGTGACTCTTGGCGTAGCGCTCCAGCAGTATTCCCGCAGCCTTGACGCTGGGCTCGCGGTTCGCAGCCAGATCGCGATGCCCGCCGTCGTGGAGCACGATGTTCGCCGCGCGTCCGTGCCGCTCGAGCCCGTCGATTTTTTTCATCAGCTGTTCCGCGATCCGATCTGCCGACGGCTCGCTCCAGTCGGAAGTCATCGCGTTCCACAACACCGGCTCAAGGCCCAGCTCGCGCGCAATGCGGAAGACCACAGGGCGCCGCGCTCCGAAGGGCGGCCGGAAAAACTTCACTTGCGCTCCGGTGATCTGCTGCAAGGTTTCGCTGGTCTGCCGGAGCTCTTCGCGCACGCGGCTTGAGCGCGTACGCGCCAGGTTGGGATGCGACCAGGAATGATTTCCGATGGCGTGTCCTGCCGTCGCAATGCGCCGCACCAGTTCCGGCTGCGCGGCGGCGCGGCTACCCAGCAAGAAGAAGGTTGCCCGCACGTCGTGCTCAGCAAGTATGTCGAGCAGTCGCGGAGTCCATGTCGCATTCGGGCCATCGTCAAAGGTGAGCGCCAGCTCGCCGGGCCGCGCGGGTGCCGTAAGCGCCGTACCGAAGATGCGCGAACCCGGCCACAGCGACGCGTAGGCGTACGCGCCCACGGCCAGACCCGCGCCTGCCGCAGCGCCCAGCCCCACGCACATTCCGGTCGCCAAAGGAGAGATCATTCTTCCTGCCAGTATGACGCTGTGTAGTAGATGACGCCAAAGTGCGCCACAGCTCAGGCTGTCTTCGCAGGCGCGCTTCCGTTGCCGTTCGACCCGGACTTTTCTGCAGCTGCTTTGATTCGCCGCTGCGCACGTTGCTCGCTGGAGCGCCGCCCCTGCCGCCACGTGGTCATTGAGGTCACGGCGTAGTTCCACACCGCTGTGAACAGCAGTCCCATGAGCGCGGCCACCCACCACGGCATGCCGTGATGAAACGCCTCATTGGCGATGGAGACGTTTGCCACCACGCCCAGACCGCATGCCAGGCAGAAGGTCACAAGCCCACGCCAGAACCGCCATCCGCGCAGACGCCGGTCGCGATAGGTGACGGAGTTGTTGAGGACGAAATTCAAAATCATCACGATGAACGTGGTCACGGCCTGGCCGGTGGCGAACTTGAGTCCGGCCACGTGCAGAAGGGCTCTCAGAATCAGCAGATGCACGCCCACGCCCACGGCGCCCACCATGGCGAAGAGCACAAAGCGCACATTCACCAGGTTGCCCAGGTGCTTATCGACCAGCAGTTCGAAGTATTCGAGCCCCACCATCACATCGAGTTTGCTTTCGCCATGCTCACGCAGGCGGAAGCGGTACGGCACCTCGCCGATGCGCAGGTCCGGCCCGGCCGAAAGCACGATGTCGAGCAGGATTTTGAAGCCGATGCCTGAAAGCCGGTGCGCGAACCGCTCGAATGTTGCCACGCGCACCATGAAGAATCCGCTCATGGGGTCGCTGAGCTCGTGCTCCGCGCCCATCAAGCTCAACCGTTTGCCCAGTTGGCTCAGCTTCACGCGCGTGCGCGAAAATTCGCCCATGCTGCCGCCGGCAATGTTTCGGGAGCCCACCACCAGGTCAAGATTTTCTTCGCGCATGCGCCGCAGCATCTCGGGCAGAATGCTCTCATCGTGCTGCAGGTCCGCATCCATCACCGCGACAACGGCGCCGACGCGGCCAGAATTCCCTCAATGCACGCGGAGGCCAGTCCCCGCCGTCCGATCCGGTGCAGCACGCGCAGATTGTCGTGGTCGCGAGCCAGCCGCCGGACTACGTCCGCGGTGCCGTCGGGCGAGTCGTCATCCACAAAGATCACTTCGTAGTGAATGCCGGCGAGAGTCTTCTCCAGCCGATCGACAATCGGACCCACGTTTCCGCTCTCGTTAAATGTGGGCAGCACGATCGCCAGATCGTAGGCCATGCTTTCCTCCGCCGCGCTTGATTCCTCATTCCTTATAGCACTTTAGGAGCCCACGCAGGCAGGACGCCCGGCGCGCGGACCACCCCAGCCACTGCCCCGCGCGTTTCTGATTCCCATTCCGCGGCCCGCGCATCTTATACTTGTAGTGTTCGGGTCGCATCCTGAGTTTGCGGAGCGGCACTGGAGCCAAACATGAGCCTCACCGAGTTTTCCGCCGGCGCGCCTCTCGCGCAGGGAGCCCATTCCCTTCCCAAAGTCACCATGCCTGCACTGGCCGATATGAAGCGCCAGGGCAAGCCCATCTCCGCGCTTACCGCCTACGACTACGCGACGGCGCGCCTCGTCGACGAAGCGGGCATCGATCTCATCCTCGTCGGGGACTCGCTCGCCATGGTTGTGCTCGGCCACGAAAACACGCTGGCCGTCACCGTGGACGAGATGCTGCACCACACGCGTGCCGTGCGCCGCGGCGTGCATCGCGCCCTCGTGGTGGCCGACATGCCCTTCGGCAGCTATCACGGCACCATCGGCGAGGGCGTCGCCAACGCCGTCCGCTTCCTCAAGGAGGCGGGCGCGGAAGCCGTCAAGATTGAAGGCTCGCGCGTTGAGTTAGTGCGGGCACTTGTTGCAGCCGAGGTTCCAGTGGTCGGCCATCTCGGCCTTACGCCGCAAAGCGTGCATCGCATGGGCGGCTATCGCGTGCAGGCCCGCAGCATCGATTCGATTTTGCAGCTTCAGGCCGATGCCTTCGCGCTCGCCACTGCCGGCGCCGGCGCCGTCGTTCTTGAAGGCATTCCTCGTGAAGCCGCAGCCGCCATTACCGCAGCCCTTCCCGTTCCCACCATCGGTATCGGCGCCGGCCCCGATTGCGACGGCCAGATTCTCGTCTTTCACGACCTGGTGAATCTCACCTTCGCGCCGCCAGCGAAGTTTGTCCGCCGCTATGGCGACGCTTCCGCGCTCATCCACTCCGCCGTCGAGCGCTACCGCGAAGACGTTGAGCATCGCGCGTTTCCCTCCGATGCGGAGAGCTATCATCTGCCGGAATCCGCGCGCCGTCTCTTTGCGATCGACCCCGATGCTGTGGCAGCGCGCGAGGACACGGATGCGGTGGTGAATCCCGACGCGGAAGTAAATATCGATGCGCGAGAAGTAATGAATGAGGAAGCGAACCGGGCGTGATGCAGATTCTTCGCACCGTAGCTGAACTGCGCCGCTGGTCCCGCACTCTACACGCGGCCGGCGGCAACACTCTCGGCCTCGTTCCCACCATGGGTGCTTTGCACGCAGGCCACGCGTCGCTCATTCGCGCCGCGCGCGCCTCCTGCACGCACGTCGCCGTCAGCCTCTTCGTCAACCCCACGCAGTTCGGCCCCAATGAGGACTTCGCGCGCTACCCCCGTGCCTTTGAGTCCGACTGCGCGCTGGCTGTTGCCGAAGGCGCCGATGTTCTTTTCGCGCCCACTGTCGAAGAGCTATATCCGAACGGTCCCGATTCAACCTTTGTTGAAGTTCCTGCATTGAACGATCGTCTCGACGGCCAATCACGCCCCGGCCACTTTCGCGGCGTAGCCACCGTTGTCGCCAAGCTGCTCATCGCTGCCGAACCCGACCGCGCCTATTTTGGCCAAAAAGACGCGGCGCAGGTTGCGGTGCTCCGCCGCATGACCGCCGATCTGCTGCTTGCCACCGAAATCGTCGTCTGCCCCATCGTGCGCGACGCCGACGGCCTCGCGCTCAGTTCGCGCAACGCGTATCTCACACCGCAACAACGCAGCCAGGCCCTCGCGCTCAGTCGCTCCATTCAGCACGTGGAATCGCTTGTCGCCGGCGGCGAGCGCCGCGCATCCATGCTTCTTGCTTCCGCGCATGGCGTGTTTGCCATCGAGCCTGATGTGCGTATCGACTACGTCGTCCTAGCGGACGCGGCCACGCTCGAACCGGTCGACACTGCCGTTCCCGGCACACTTTTTGCCGTTTCGGCGTGGGTTGGTCCCACGAGGCTTATCGATAACGCGATTCTGTTCTGAGCAACGAAAAAATCCGTTGCGTACCTGCGCGTTCGAGCCGCAATCTTGAAGTCAATGCCGGAACTGCCCGACATCACCGCATATCTAACCGCGCTCGAACCACGCATTCTCGGGCGAACACTGGAGCACGTGCGCCTGCAAAGCGTCTTTGTCCTGCGTACGGCAGACCCTCCCATCACGGCCGTCGAGGGCCGCACCGTCCGCGAACTGCGCCGCATTGGCAAACGCATCGCCATCGGCGTCGAAGGCGACCTCTGGCTCGTGATCCATCTCATGATTGCCGGCCGCTTGCACTGGCGTCCGCCGCAAGCCAAGCTCTCCGGCCGCCAAGCCCTCGCGGGCTTTGACTTTTTGGAAGGCACCCTGGTTCTAACAGAGGCCGGCTCCAAGCGACGCGCCTCGCTGCACGTTCTCCGCGGCGAGCAGGCCCTCCGCGACATCGATCCCGGCGGCATCGAAGTTTTTTCCTCGGATCTGGACGCATTTCGTGCGGCACTCACTGCCGAGAATCGCACGCTTAAGCGCGCCCTCACCGATCCTCGGATCATCAGCGGCGTGGGCAACGCATACTCCGACGAAATTCTTCACGCCGCTCAGCTTTCGCCCATCGCGCTCACGCACAAGCTCAAGCCGGAAGAATGGGAGCGCCTTTACGCGGCCACGCGCTTCACGCTTTCTCTATGGATCGACCGCCTCTCGTCCGAGGCCAGGAAAAAGTTTCCCGAAGGCGTCACGGCATTCCGTCCGGAAATGGCCGTTCACGGCCGCTTCGGCCAGCCCTGCCCGCGCTGCGGCGCGCCCATTCAACGAATTCGCTACGCCGATAACGAAACCAACTATTGCCCCGCCTGCCAGACCGGTGGCAAGCTCCTTGCCGACCGCAGCCTCTCGCGGTTGCTCGGCTCCGACTGGCCGCGCACGCTGGATGAGTTGGAAGCCCTCAAGCGCCGCTGATCTGCACGCGAAAGTGCGCGAAAATGCGGGTAATCAGCAAGTAACACTTCTGCGTCATATCCCTTGATTTGCCTTGACATAGCGTCCGTACCTCCCGCAGAGTGGTTGCGGCGACTCCTTTCAGGCGGGGCCAGCGATCCGTCACCCCCATCTCCTGGTACTTGTGAGCGGGAGCCGTATATCAACTCCGCAGTGGAGGAATTAAGAATGCATGTCAGTTACATTTGGATTGTGGTTGCCGCGGTAGTAATGTGGCTACTGGGAGCTGTCTGGTACGGGCTGATATTCAAAAAGTCATGGCATAAGCTTGTCGGTTTGGCCGATGGTGAGAAACCCAAGAATGCAGTCTTCGCCATGGCTTCCTCGCTCCTCGCCAATCTGCTTCTCTCATTTGTTTTGGCACACGTCATTGAAATGGCGGGAGCACGCGTCTTTACCCAGGGCTTTATGCTGGGCGTCGTCTGCTGGTTGGGATTCATGGCCCCGCCACTCTTCGCGCAGCACATCTGGGAAGGCCGCCGCGCCAACCTATTCGCCATCAACGCTGCATATTGGTTGCTGGCCATGGCCTTCGGCGGCGCCATCCTGGCGGCATTCCACTAGACCACGGCTCCGCTTCGCGGCGCAGGTGGCTCGAAACGCTCAAGGGGCAATTCCCTTCAGGGGAATTGCCCCTTTACGTTGATATAAGAAAGCAGCGCGCCGAGTGCCATGGAAGCGTCGCGTTGGGTTCCGTAAATTCTCCATGCTCCCTTCACAACCACGCGTTGACCCGCTTCGTTCGCACGCACACCATCGCGCGTCTCAATGGGATGCGAGCCTATTACCACTAGTGCGTCACAGGCTCAAATCTCCTTGACATGGTTCGTTCGCCACGCGCAGAGTGATTCAAACGATCCTTGTCGGACTTGCCGGCGGTGATTCCGGCGCTGAGACTTCCGCGTGACAGATTCGACATCGATCCTGTTGTGGAGGATTCACAAATGCTCATGGCAAATCTTCTGGCGATGCTGTTCCTGGCGCCAGTGACTATGCATCTCCTGACGGTGGTGGTCGTTTCGGCCGCAGTGCAATGTTTTCTTGGAGCCCTCTGGTATGGATTGATTTTCAAGAAATCCTGGATGACGCTCGTAGGGCTCAGCGAAGACCATGACTCGAAATACAAAATCTTCGAAATGGTGGCCGCTTTTATCGGTTGCTTCGTGATCTCATTCGTGCTGGCGCATATTTTGGGTTGGGCGGGGTCGATCACCGCCACCGATGGTGCCTCGATTGCCATAGTCTGCTGGTTTGGCTTGATGGCGCCGCCGCTCTTCATACAGCACATCTTTGAGAAACGGCGCGCCAATCTCTTAGCTATCAACGCTGCATATTGGCTTATAGCCATGGCTGTTGGCGGCGCGATCCTGGCGGCATTCCACTAGACCACAACTCCGCTCTGTCGCGCACGTGGCTCGAAACATTCAAGGGGCAATTCCCTCTCAGGGGAATTGCCTCTTCGCGTCAGGGGCTGTTTGGAACGCCATCCGCCCCGGTGGTTTAAACAGGCCCTGGGCGGGGAGATGCCCTAAAATCCTTTTATGGCACGATCAGTGATCACAACCGATGGTGCGCCGGCCGCCATCGGCCCTTATGCGCAGGGTGTCCGTGCCGGCAACCTCATCTTCACCGCTGGACAGGGTGGGATCGATCCCGTCACCGGCCAGGTTGTTTCCGGCGGCATCAAGGAACAGACGGAGCGAACCATCCAAAACCTGAAAGCCGTTCTTGAAGCCGGAGGCAGCAGCCTGGGTCAAGTTGTCAAAGCCACCGTCTTTCTCAAGGACATGAATGATTTCGCGGCCATGAATGCGGTGTACGCGTCGTTTTTTGCGAACGACTCCGATACACTGCCCGCGCGCACGACGGTTGAAGCCGCGCGGCTGCCGCGCAACATGCTGGTCGAAATCGAAGTCGTTGCCGAGGTCTGAATCGCGGTTCGTGAACCGTGAAGCGTGAGCCGGGGGGCGGGGACGTGCAGAGCACACGGATCACGATCCATGGTCCACGAGTTCCTAGGGAGGTCTGCCTTGAGCGATGCTCAGGATAAAGTTGTCCACAGCGATGCCGAATGGCGCGCCCGGTTGACGCCGGAGCAGTATCGCGTGCTGCGCGAGAAGGGAACGGAACGCCCATTCACCGGTGCGCTTACTGAAAACCACGAGACCGGCAACTACCACTGCGCAGGATGCGGTGCACTGCTGTTCTTGAGCGGCGCCAAGTTCGACTCGGGTTGCGGCTGGCCCAGCTTCATGATCCCCGCTGATTCAAAAGCCGTGGTGGAGCATGAGGACACGAGCTTCGGCATGCGGCGCGTCGAGGTCACATGCGCCCGTTGCGGCGGTCATCTCGGCCATGTCTTCCCCGATGGCCCGCATCCCACCGGCCTGCGCTACTGCATCAACTCCGCGTCGCTCAACTTCACCCACGCAGACAAGTAAACCCGCCCACACGCATATCTCGTTTTTCGCGCACAACAAAACCCCGTCCTTGCGGAACGGGGCCTTGAGATGCCTGACCAAAACCTGAAAGCGCGGAGCGCCGCCTACGCCTTGGCGACCTTACCGCTCTTGATGCAGGTTGCGCACACGCGCATCCGCTTGGCGGCGCCATTGACCAGCGCTTTAACCGACTGGAGGTTGACGTTCCAGCGCCGGCGCGTGACGTTGTGCGCGTGTGAAATGTTATTGCCGAAGCGCGGACCCTTGCCGCAGATATCGCAAACTTGTGCCATGGTTAAACTCCAGATTTTTCAAGGACTTTCGGCGCCGCCCTAGCGGTCTGGCGCACACCCGGAATCCCGCGTCCTCGCCCTGCCGAATCTTCAGTATACCAGTGCCTGGCGCGTCTCGGCTATGCCTCAGGGGGCGATGAGCGGGAACCGCCCGCGTATCTGGTGCTGCGCCCCCTCAGCGCCCAAATGGCTCTCGTACAGCAGAAACTCCTGCACCATGAAGGGCGTAAACGCCGGCTCACCGCGCATCCGGCTTGCTAGCGCGCACAGTTCTACGTCGCGCCCCTGCCCCTTGGCCCGCGCCAGCGTGATGTGCGGATGAAACGACCGCGTCTCCCCGGCAAATCCGCACTGGCTCGTGGCCGCCACCACGCGCTCGGCGAGCGCGGCCAGCTCCGGCGTCGCCGCAACATCGGCAAAGAACACGCCCTCCCGGTCGAAACAGTCCAGCGACCCAAGCTGCACGGGAACTGGTGCGCTCTGTACCTCGCCCAACAGCTCCATCATGCAGTCGTACTGCTCTGGCGTTGTGTGTCCCAGGAATTGCAGGGTAATGTGCCAGGTACCGGGCTCGGTCCAGCGCAATCCGCTGTCACCCGACCGCAGCCGCGCCACCACAATCTCGAGCTCGCGCACCACCGCATCTGTCAGAGCAATTCCCAGGAACAGCCGCATACCGAGCTAGTGTAATTCCCGCCCCGCGAAGCCCGGACTAATTTGATGCCGGTGGCGCGCCAGCCGCGGGCGGCGGCATTCCCGGGCCTGCGCCCGGCCCTCCCTGGTGCTCCTCGCGCGGAACCACGAAAACTTCAGGCATCTCGTGGCCGCGATGGCAGGTCCCGCAGGTCACAGGCGAGCCCATTCCGTCCGGGTCCAGGTCCATCGCTTTGCTGATGGTGTCCTTGTTGATTTGCTGCGTCATGGAATACATGATCCGCGCAATTTTCTTGTCCGGCTTGGAGTCATCGGCAAAGTTCGTGCGCGGGCGGCCGTTGGGGCCTATATTTTTTGGGTCGGCCGTGTGGCAGAATTCGCATTTCACGCCCAGCGAACCCTGCCAAGTCTCCATGATGTCGCGTACCTGGCGGCCGGTCAGGTCCTTGGGCAGCACTTGCAAATTGGTAGGGGGCGGATAATTGCGCATCGGCCGGCCGCCCGGAGCGCCCTGATCAGTTTGTGGTTGCGGCGCCTGCGCCCCGGTGGTTACAGCGAAAACCGCCACGGCTAGCAGTGCTACTGCGGTAGCAGGAGGAAGCAGAGAAGTAATCTTCACGGGCAGGGAATCCTTTCAGGTCCGGGAGCGGGCTCCGGAAAGTAGTGTGGGTGCAGTTTAACGGACGGAATGGGAATCCGGAAAGATGCGTGAGCGGTTCAACAACTTCGGTCCGGAAACGCAGTCGTTCCCGGCAATGGCAAAACGCAAGGGCAGTTCCGCGGCGTGGCGGATGCCAATGCGCGGCGTCACCACCACGCGGCCGGCGCGCGTCCCATCGTCGCGCAATTGCAAGGGCGACTTAGGGTCCAGCAAATCCAAGCCGTTGTCTGCGCTCCGTGTAATTCCCAACGCCTGGCACAGACGGCCGGGGCCACCCGTCAATTCTTTCAGCTTGCCGCATCCTGCGTCCGTGCCCCATTCTTTTCGCGCTTGTCGTGGAAAGCGTGGGAAGTCGTCCAGGCCGCGATTCCGAGCCATCTGTTCGAAACCCGCCACAGGTTCGAGGGCGCGTATCAGCACGCCTCCTCCATGGCCCACGCGCTCGCACGAGACATTCATGCAGAAATACAGCCCATAGATGAAATAAACATACGCATGGCCTGCGGGTCCGAAGAGAACCTGATTTCTCGGCGTGGGGCCGCGATGCGAGTGCGCCGCACGATCAGCCGTCTGCTCGTGAGGTCCAAGATAGGCCTCGACTTCAACGATGCGCCCGGCCAACCAAACCCCACGAGTCCGGCGCGCGAGCACTTTGCCGAGCAGTCGCCGCGCCACGCGCTCCGGCGGCGCCTCAAAGAACGCGCGCTTCAGGAGTTCGCCCGGCAGTTCTTTTGTCCCGCTAAGCCCCACGCCGCTAACCCCGCTAGCTTCGCTTCAATCCCTTGATCAACGCCAGCACCTCTTCAGCGTGGCCCTCCGGCTTGACCTGGGGAAAGACGTGCAGCAGCGTCTGGTCCGGCCCGATCACGAACGTCGTCCGCACAATCCCCATCACTTTTTTGCCGTACATGTTCTTTTCTTTCAATACGTCAAACTGTTTGCACACTTTCTCGTCTACATCAGCAAGGAGTGTGTACGGGAGGTCGAACTTCGCGCGGAACTTCGCCTGATCCTTCGGCGTGTCGCGGCTGATGCCCAGAACCACCGCGCCCGCCGCCTGCAGCTTTTTAAAGGTGTCGCGAAAGCCGCAGGCCTCAATGGTGCAGCCAGGAGTATCGGCCCTGGGATAGAAGAAGAGGATCACCGGCTTGCCGGCATAATCCGAAAGGCTTACAGTTTTGTTCTCGTCGGTCTGCAACGTGAAATTGGCGACTTTCTTATTGAGCTCCATGGGGAATATCCTCGCTATAGACGGTGCGGGCCGCTGGATGGCCGCCAGGTTTGATGTTTTCAGATTTGATTATGGTCGAAGGGTGCGGAAAATGTCATCGCGGACGGCGAGTCGCTTGTGGATAACGGCAGCGGGGTGGGTGGCCTCGGTGCTCTTCCTCGCTGCTGTCGTTCCCGCAGCCGCCCAATATCCCGGCCAGATCACCAATGCCGAGAAAAACGCCCCCACGTTGCGCGCCGTCGCGGTCTTTGAGTGGACCGGCGACGAAGCTAAACCCAAAACCGGCCGCCTCGTGCCAGTCTGCATTTACGACGGCCAGCAGCTGCAGGACGCGGATATCTACCTCGCCCGCCCATTTCCACTCGCCCTTTCGAGTGACGTCGAGTATCAGTTGCTGCGGGATGGCAGTCCGTTAGGCCTCTTCGACATTGAAACGGCCGCGCGCGAGCAGGGATCCTGGGTCGGCTACGGCAAGCGCCTGCCAAACCCCGTGGCGAAGCCCGCACCCAAGCAGTTGGCCAAGATCGACGCAGAGGACGATTCGCAAAGCGACACGCCCATCCTGCACCGCAAGCATCATGCGGGTGACGCGAGCTCGGGGAGCGGTGATTCTTCAGGTGGTTCATCAAGCAGTTCGGGCCCCGATCCCAATGCGCCGGCTCCCGATCCCGATCGCCCCACGCTCCACAAGGGCGGCGATGCTTCAGCCAGCAACTCGGGTGACAGCTCGAACACGAACTCCGGCAGCAACACATCGAGCACCAATTCCACGCAAGCGTCGAATTCCGGCAATCCCACGCTGCATCGCGGCGGCGATGCCTCCGGCAATTCCTCGAACTCCGGCGGCACCTCCGATTCCAGTACCGGCGATACTTCGAATTCTGGCTCGGGTTCCAGCTCCGGGTCGGGGTCCAATCAGCCCCAACTTCATCGCATGCCCGACAGCTCGGCTCCAAACGACTCAAGTCAACCCAAGCTCAAAAGGAAGAAGAACGACGAAGACGATAGCTACGTCAACAGTGTCGACAAGTCGAGCGATCCTGACCGCCCGCATCTTTTTCGCGGCAAGTCTCTGGGCTTTGATGGGCCGGTCACACCCAGCCTCTTCGGCCTGCCGCCCG
Source organism: uncultured Acidobacteriota bacterium (assembly GCA_963786565.1). Lineage (GTDB taxonomy): Bacteria > Acidobacteriota > Terriglobia > Terriglobales > Acidobacteriaceae > Telmatobacter. The sequence continues at coordinate 58,530 of CAWAZR010000007.1, forward strand.
ACATGCATCAGGAGGTCGCCGTCTCCGACCTGACCGACCGGCCCGAGCATGTGTGGGATTACACCTGGGCCAACCCCGACGACGAAGCCAAAATGAAATCCGCGATGGAGGATCTAGCGCGCACCGCGTTGGGACTCAATCCGCCTCCGGCTCCCGCCAGGCCCGCACCCAAGACCAAAACGACCTCCAGCGCCCACAAACCAAAGCAACTCGCTTTGCCGCCGGAGTCGGCGCCACTCCTCGACGAGCAATTTCGCGTCTTTGAGCTGGCCTACGGCTCGGGAGCCACCATGGTGCTCTCCGCGCATTCCGACGGTACAGGAGAGCAGGAGAAGTTCGTCACCCTGGTCGCGCAGCCCGATCTCTACGGAAACGTTGCGGTTCTCATTAAGAATGTGACGGATGCGGCGCATCTCGACGACACGCCGCGCATGCGCCTCGTTGACGCGGTCGATGCCCTGGCCGACAACCGCGGCGACCTTCTTTTCGAGCTGCGCGGATCAACTCAGCGCCAGTTCGTCCTCTATCGCGTGCTGCGCGGCGATGCCACTCGTATTTTCGTGAGCAACACCGACGAAATCTTCGTTCCGACCGGCGAATAACGCTTACAAGTAACTCCCCAAAGTGGTCAATATTGCTCGCAAATTATTCCCCCAAAAGAGGCATTCTCCGAGTGTGATTCTGCTCACATCTCCTATACAATGGAGAATAGAAACAAGTGGGCACATCGACACTTTTCAAGGATTCCCCATCGCATGGCATCTGTCATTACGGCCCCGTCGAGCGAAGTCGTTACTGTCACTCCGATCCCTCTGACTCCAGCAGTAGCTGAAACAGCCGCCCCCAGTGAGTCGCAACCGGGCGCTGCGTGGCGTCACGTGCGCATGGGCCGCGCCGCCGCCGCCAACGAGGGCACGAACTGGGCGATGGTCTTTGTCATGGTGCTCTTTCATGTGGGTGCGATTGCCGCGCTCTTCCTCTTCACTTGGCAGCGCCTCGTCGTCATGGCTGTGCTCTATGTTCTGGCGATCAATGTGGGCATTGGCATGTGCTATCACCGCCTACTCACGCATCGCGGCTACCAGGTGCCCAAGTGGATTGAATATGTCATGACGGTGTTCGCTACGATGTCGCTTGAGGGCGGACCCATCTTCTGGGTCTCAACGCATCGCGTGCATCACCAGCTCAGTGACAAAGAAGGCGATCCGCACACCCCGCGCGAAGGCGGCTGGTGGGCGCATGCGGGATGGATACTCTTCGGCCAGGCGTTGCACACGCAGATCAAGGCGCTCTCGCGCTACTCGCCCGACCTCAGCCGCGACCGCTTCCATGTTTGGTTGAGCAAATACCACTGGATGCCGATTACCCTCAGCGCCATTCTGCTATTCTCGCTCGGGTGGTACTGGGGCGGTTTTGTGAATGGCGTCGCCATGTTCCTTTGGGGAGCTTTGCTGCGCGTCACGCTTGGCCTTCACGCCACCTGGCTGGTGAATTCCGCAACCCACATGTGGGGCAGCCGCCGCTTTGAAACTCGCGACGACTCGCGCAACAACTGGTGGGTCGCACTGCTCACCGGCGGCGAGGGTTGGCACAACAACCATCACGCGCATCCAGTTTCCGCGCGCCACGGCCTCAAGTGGTACGAGATCGATCCCAACTTCTGGGGCATCTGGATCCTGGAGAAACTCGGCCTTGCCCGCAAGGTCCAGGTGGCAAAGTACGATCCCAAAGATCCCAAGCCCGCGGGAAGCGCATAGCGCTTCCGATTCGCTGGCAGATGCACACTGAGTTAAGAAAAGATGCGGCCTTCCCTGATGGGGAAGGCCGTTTGTCTTGTTGAGCTCGAAGCGCTGCTATCGCCGCGCCTTCGCTCGTATCCAAAGCACCAGGAACAGAGGTAGCGCCACCACCAGCACCAATACGCCTGCGGGAAATCCAACATATAAGTACGTGTCGACGTAGCTTACTGAGTGCCCGCCCACCAGGTTCCATGCCAGCAGCGCAAAAATGGACGCGCAGGTAGTGGCGAAAAACGTGAGAAACGCCGAGGCAAACGCCAGCAGCAGGCTTTGGAACAAGCTGAAACCTTCCAGCGGGAACCCAAAAACTCTCGCTCCTCGTCCGCTTTCCATTGGCATCGCCATGACCTTCCCCCCATCAACTAGAATATAAATTCATGGCCAGCGGTGCACAAATCGAGTTGTGGCATGCCGAGAAAGTTGCCACGCAGGCGACAGTGCAGGATGCGCCCAACGGCATCCGTTTCGCTGCCTTCGGCGAAAACCGCATCTCCGACTCGGACCTCGAGCGTCTTGTAGGCGCCGTACCGGCCGCGCTGGCTCCCGCGCTGCGTCCGCGAGCCTACTACTTCGTTCCTCTCACCATTGCCGACACCGGCGAAAACCTCATCGCGCCCGCCTACACGGTGGAGCTGGGCGATCGCGCCGTCTGCCATCGCAACGCCGCCTTCGGCTCGACCGAGGCTGTTTTCATCTCCACGCGCCTTGTTGAAGACCGCTTCGGTCTCGCCTTCGAGTTCTTCATCAATGTGGCGCACAATTTTGTTGAGGCTGCCGGCGTTCCCGACAGCTTTTCCACGCTCGCCTGGTCGCAGGCTGAAGCGCAGGTGCGCGGTGAAACCAGCCAGGACGCATGGGAAGCCCGCCGCCGCGCCCAGGAGCCGCACGCCGGCTCGAAGACCCACACCGCGAATATAGATGAGCGCGCTAGGATGAGCTTCTTCGAGTCGTCGTTCTCTGACGCGCTCGCCATCTACATGCTTTCGCTTGCGGTCGATTTCGACTACCACGACCTGCGCGAGCGCGAGTACCCGCTGCTGGCCGCGCCCGCGCTCGCCGAGCGCCTGCGCCACGTCGCTACGCTCTTCCCAACCAATCCCGGCTACGAATTCCAAGTCAATTACCGTCGCAAAGGCTAGCCCACCGCAGCGGCTCACGAAGTGCGATGCGCTCTCAGCTCTCATACAGGTTTGCGCGCACAAATGCATTGCGGAACTTGCCTTGCGGATCGTACCGCGCCGCCAGCGCGCGGAAGATCGGTAGTTGCGTGTAACACGGTTCCAGTTGTGCGGCCGGCAGCGTGAACAGCTTGCCCCAGTGCGGCCGCGGATGGAACGGCATGAGTTGTGCTTCAATCAGCGGCAGCACCTGCCGCACGTCAGCCCACTGCGGCTTCCAGGTAAAGTGGATTGCCAGCGATGCGCGCTGGTGCGCTGTGCTCATCCACAACTGGTCTGCGGCCACCGCACGCAGTTCCGTGATGAAAATAAGCGGCCCGATCTTGTCGCGCAGCTTTTCTACCGCCAGCACCGCGTCCCATCCGCTCGTCCACGGCACCAGGTATTCCGTTTGCAGCTCTTGTCCGCTTGAAGGCGTTTGCCCGATGCGGAAGTGCGGGAGCCGGTCGTACCACGGCCCCGGAACTCCCATTTGGTCCGTCACGCTTTCGGTCGGATGCCCGGCGAGTGGGTGCAGCTTCTCAGTGGCCAGCTTCGCGTCGTAAATCTCGGGTGCCCACTGGTTCGCGTCGCCTTCCTTGAGCCGCCGCTTCACCCACAGTTGCTCGGCGCGGCGATTCTGCCAGTCGGTAAATACGCTCACGCTGTAGCCGCTCGCGAAGATCTCCTCAAAATGTCGCCCCAGTTCCTCGAAGCTGAGCCCCTGGTACACCGCCTGCGCCACCTTGTACGTGGGCTGCACTTCGAGAGTCGTCCGCGTGACAACGCCCATGGCACCCAGCCCCACCACCGCGCCCAGAAACTGTTCGCCATCGCGCTCGCGCTTCAGCTCCACCACGTCACCGTTGGCCGCCACCAGTTCCACCGCGGTCACCGCTGTCGCGAGGTTGCCGTTATTCAGGCCGCTGCCGTGCGTGGCGGTTGCGCATGCCCCTGCCACGGTAATCCCCGGCAGCGACGCCAGATTGTGCAGCGCATAGCCCTTGGCGTCGAGCCACGGAGCCAGCTGCGCATACGTTACCCCTCCGCCCACCGTTACCGTGTGCGCCGTCTCATCAAGCGTCATCTCGTTGAGCCGCGCCACCGAGATCTGCTCGTGTGTGCTGTCGGCAATGTCGTTGAACGAGTGCCTCGCGCCTAGCGCACGCAGATTGCTCGCGGACTTCACGGCCGCGCACACCTCTTCCACTGTTCCCGGTGTCCGCAAACTGCTTGTGCTGTAAGTAAGGTTGCCGGCCCAGTTCGTCCGCGGCGTCGCAGCCGCCTGTTCGCCCCGCGCCATGTGCGTCAGCGCGTTCCCGGCCGCCAGCGCGACCGCCGTCTTCAGGAACTCCCGCTTATTCATCGGTTCGTTCGACCTCGAAGCGACCCGCTGTCGACTCGGGGCGCGCGCCGCCGCTCTAGCATAGGCGTATGCTCACACGCCTGACAACTGAGAATTGACAACTGAGAATCGAGCGCTGCTTGTTACGAGCTACAAGCTGTACTTTCCGGACCCCATGGTCACAATCACAAGGTTCATCGTGACGATCAGCACCTCGTAGTTCCAGCCCGCGGACTTCACGCCCCAGAAGCCGGTCTTCCACACCAAAGCCTTTTTGTAAATCGCGCCCAGCATCAGGAGAATCAGTCCTACCGCGGCCCATGGCGCCAGGATTCCCGTTGCTAACCCCATCGTCCCGGCGCACTCCGCCGTACCCAGAAAGATGGTGAACGGTACGCTCATTCCGATGCTCGCAGCTCGTTCCTTCGAATGCCGCAGATGGTTGAAACCGCTTGTCCCGAACACCAGCGCCAGCACCAGCCTCAGCAGCAGCAGGCTCCAGTCCGCATACGCCATCGCGCCCGGAATGGTAAACATGGTCGACCTCCCATGCCTTCAAGCCTATCAATACGATGACACGGACCATCGAGTGCATTGCACCCATGGAGAAGTGTGAGTGTGAGTGCGAGTGTGCATTGCACAGTCACGGTCACACTCACACTGGGTATTGATCACTGCCCCGCGAACACGACGCGCCCTTCGCTCACAGTCCAGCGCACTTTGCCCTGCATGGCCCAGCCATCGAAGGGCGTATTCTTTGCCTTCGATTTCGACTCCGTCGCCCGGTAGATCCACTCCGCCTTGGGATCGAACACCACCACATCGCCAAAGCTGCCCACGGCCAATGTGCCGCGGCCTTTCAAGCCCAGCAACGCAGCCGGTTGCGCGCTCAGCAGGCTCAGCACACGGCCCAGAGGGATCTTCCACTCGCCGTACAGCCAGCGCAGGCACAGTCCCAGCGCTGTTTCCAGGCCAGTAATCCCGTTCGGCGCCAGCTCGAATTCAATTTCCTTTTCGTGCATCGCATGCGGCGCGTGATCGGTCGCAATCGCATCCACTACGCCGTCAAGAATCGCATCGATCATGGCGTCGCGGTCGGCAGCCGAGCGCAGCGGCGGATTCATCTTGGCGTGCGTGTTGTAGAGTCCGACGTGTTCCTCGGTCAGCAGAAAGTGATGCGGCGCAACCTCGCAGGTGACGCGCAGCCCGTTGCGCCGCGCCTGCCGCACCGCCGCCAGTGCCGCGGCCGTAGACGTGTGCGCCACATGCAGATGCGGATGCGAATCGCGCAGCTCGGTCACCAGGCGAATGTCGCGCTCCACCATGCTCGACTCCGCTTCCGGCGGCATGCCGCGCAGCCCCAGCTTGAACGACACCGGGCCGAGGTTCATGCTCGCGCCCTGTGTCATGCGCGTGTCCTCGGCGTGCTGAATCACAGTGAGTCCCACGCGCGCCGCCGCGGCGAGCGTCTCGCGCATCATGCCGTCCTTCAGGATCGGCCGTCCGTCATCGGTCACGGCCACCGCGCCTGCGGATTTGAGCGCCGCATAGTCGTTGATCACTTCACCTTTGGACCCGCGCGTAGCCGCGGCAATGGGAAACACGCGCACCTGCGCGCCGCGCTCTGGCGCCTGCATCCAGCGCGTAATCTCCGGCGAGTCGTTCACCGGCAAGGTGTTCGGCATGGTCGCCACGCTCGTGAAGCCGCCTGCCGCAGCCGCAGCCGTTCCCGTCGCGATGGTTTCCTTGTAAGCCTGTCCCGGCTCGCGCAGATGCACGTGAATATCGATCAGCCCCGGCGCAACCACCAGCCCCGTCGCGTCCAGCACCTCCGCGCCCTCCGCGTTTTTCAACTTCCCCGGGCCCGCAATCTCCGCTACGCGTCCGTTAATGAGCAGAATGTCCTTGGCAGCGTCCACGCCCGCCGCGGGATCCACCAGCCGCCCTTCGCAAATTGCCAGCGTCGTCATGCGCGGCCTCCGTTCTCTGCCGTGAGCGCGCGTTCCATCACCGCCATGCGGATGGCCAATCCGTTCGTCACCTGCTCCAGAATCGCGGATTGCACGCCATCGGCCACGCCTGCCGTGATCTCCATGCCGCGGATAATCGGCCCCGGATGCAGCACCACCGCCGCAGGCGCGTGCGTCGCCAGCCGTTGCCCAGTGAGCTGGTAGTTTGCCTTGTACTCGTCCAGATCCAGTTGTAGCCCAGCCAGCCGCTCGGCCTGAATGCGCAGCATCATCACCGCCTGCGACTGTGCAAGCGCAGCGTCAAAGTCCCGCTCAATCTCAATGCCCGGTCCTGACCGCGCTGCCTGCTCCGGTAGCAGTTCCTTCGGCCCGCAAAGCAGGACTCGCGCGCCCACGCGCGGCAGCAGCAGCATGTTCGACCGCGCCACCCGGCTATGCAGAATATCCCCGGTAATCATCACCGTCACGCCGGCCAGCGTGTCGGGCGCAACTCCCGCGAGTCCGGGTCGCAGATGCGTCAGGATCGTACGCAGATCGAGCAGCGCCTGCGTAGGATGCTCGTGCATACCGTCGCCCGCATTGATCACCGGCAGGCGCGTCGACTCTTCCAACAGCCACGCCGCCCCCGACGAGTTATGACGCAGGATGATGGCTTCGGCGCCCAGCGCGCGCAGCGTCAATCCCGTGTCCTTCAGCGATTCACCCTTTTCGATGCTCGAACTCAGGCTCGACACCAGCGTGGTATCGGCGCCGAGCGCCTTGCAGGCCAGCTCAAAACTGGTGCGCGTGCGCGTCGACGACTCATAAAAGAGCAGAGCAATGCGCCGCTTGGCCAGGATGTGGTCGCGGACAATGGGATCCATGTTGTCGAGTTCCGTGGCGCGGATGAGAAGTTCGGCTCACCCCGTCCACGGTCAAATCGAGAACCGAAAGCAGCGATCCTGGATGGTAAGGAAATGAAGAAGTGGGCGCAGGCGGAGTGCTGCGCTGGCGGCGAGTCGTGGGTAGGGCCGGTTTCATGGGAGAAGCGGCTTTCAGCCTTCAGTTTCGGATTCCGTTTACTGGCTTTCAGCTGAAGGCTGGGGGCTGAAAGCTTGAAGCTCAGTTGGTGCGCTCAACCAGCAGTACCTGCTCAGTTTGGTCGACTTCCTGGAACTTGACTTCGATAATTTCGCGGCTGCTTGTGGGCACGTGTTTGCCCACGTAGGTGGCTTCGATCGGCAACTCGCGATGGCCGCGGTCGATAAGCACCGCTAGTTGCACGCGGCGCGGACGTCCGTGGTCGAAAAGTGCGTCCAGCGCGGCGCGGATGGTGCGGCCGGTGTAAAGCACGTCGTCGCAGATCACCACGTCGCGGCCTTCCACGCTGATGCCGATCGCTCCCGGCGTCACCACCGGGCGCACGCCCGCCGTGGAGAGATCGTCGCGGTAGAACTGGATGTCGAGAACTCCGGTATCGACCGGACGCTTCTCGATGGTCGAGATCAGTTTGCCCAGCCGTTGCGCCAGGGGAACGCCGCGGCGCTTGATGCCTACCAGGGCCAGGTCCTCGCTGCCGTCGCTCTTTTCCACAATCTCGTGGGCCAGGCGCACCAGGGTGCGTTCAATCTCCGAGGCGGACATAAGCCGCCCCTTCATGCGCAGGTTGCTGTTACTTTCCGTTTCACTCATGATCGTAGCTCTTGCCGGATGATACGAGGGATTGGTGTTTCAGGGCAAGTTGTGGAAACAAGAGCGCCCACATATCGGAGCCTGTGCCTCGGCAGGGCAGCTAATTGGCGTGCGGCAGACCCCTGTGCCAGGCTAAATTGGCCCCATAATATAGAGGCGGGCCCGGATGGCGAAATTGGCAGACGCAGCGGACTTAAAATCCGCAGGCCTTTACCGGCCGTGGGGGTTCAAGTCCCCCTCTGGGCACCACAGAATCAATAGTTTACGCGAATTTATTGAAAATAGATAAATCAAGAGTTTAGCGCTGGTGATACTCTTGGTGATACTTTGTACCTGACTTTTTGTGAATGTGCGGAAGATGCCTAGAAAAGATCAGTCGAGGGTCACCGGAGTTTGGGAGAAGGTCCGCGACAGCAGTGTCTGGTGGATTCGTTATCGCGTCGACGGAAAACTCAAGCGGGAGAAGGTTGGGCGCAAGGGTGACGCTATTGCCCTCTATCAATTGCGCAAATCGCAGACTCGAGCGGGCAAGAAGCTTCCCGCAAATCTGAGGATTGCCGGAGTCAGATTCAATGAGCTCGCCGACGCGATTCTCACCTATAGCGCTTCGCATCATCGCGACACAAGAAACATTAAGAGCAGAATGAAGAAGATCCTTCCAGAATTTGGAGAACGAGTTGCCGAGGGCATCAAGCCGGAAGAGATCGACTCTTGGCTAACCACGCATATACAACTTAGCCTCTTGGAAACCGGCTCGCCGCGTTGGCGACTCTCCGTCGATCGCAAGGGTGTTCCAACGCTGGCACCATCTGTCCATCGAACCCGAGGTTGCAAATCCCATTTTTTCCCACGTGCCGGGCGGATTGATTGGTACAACTGGTAACGATTAGGGTGAATTAAGCGGCAGACCATCTCATTAGTCGGCTCCCCGCCAAGTTTCTGCAGGCAATCGTCGACCGCATCTGTGTGATTCGCCAGTCCGGCACACCTACTACACACGGACGAGTATGTCCAGATGATGGATGACCATTCCTGAGCAGTGTGTCTGCTGATGGCGAGTCAGTGGCCATCATTTACTACTGGGGTGGACGCGCCCCAACGCGTTTCTCAGTCACTTGTCCGAAATGGCGACTTTTCGTCCAAGTGGAAAATCACCCATCGGAAATCAGTAAACACTGCGGCGTTTATGGGGGGAAATCTGCAAAGGTCCAAAGGCACGTTCAGTGCATCACCGAATGCGCGGCACTGCGCTGCGGACCATCCCATTAGTAACGGAAGTGTGACGTCCGAGTAGCCGGTGACTCGGACAGAACCCCTGGGGCTGGTCGATGAGAGACACTACGGCGTTTTCCGAAATTCACACTGCCTAGAAACCGTCGGCACGCCGCTTCTTCTTCACTAGCCAGGAGCCAGCTGGCCGTCGCTTAAATTGAGTGGATTCCGGATTTCGTTGTGTCTGTCATCTCTTCTAGTTTCAATGATCTCCGTGCTTGCGGCGGCAGCAGATATGTTTCAGGCGGCTTATGCTATAGAATTTGTGTGCCAAGTGCAGTATCACGCCATTTGGGTTTGGGCAAAGTTGCTTCGGATCAAGGCTACCGCCGGCTGCTTGGGTAGTCCGCATCAAGGAGTTTGCGCATTCGCTCGGTCCTGGGCGTGTGGGGAGGAGCTGGATTGATTAACGCGGACCCACTGAAAACCAGCGACACCAGTTCACTCACTCCCAATCAATGTGAACAGCAAGTCCAACGAATCCTCAAGTCTGCTACCTTTCGAAACGCTGTCACATTGCAACAACTACTTCAATTCCTGACAGCGCGGGTTTTCGAGGGAGGCGCAGACGGTCTGAAGGAATACACCATCGGCGTGGAGGCCTTTGGCAGGCCGCAAGACTTTGATCCGAAGACGGACACAATCGTCCGGGTTCAGATCCATAGGCTAAGACAGAAGTTGACGGAGTATTACGAAGCGGATGGCAGTCGCGACCCGATATTAGTGGAGATTCCCAAGGGGCATTACCTTCCCACTTTTGAACCCCTCGTAGATTCAGACAGAAATATTAATCGCGACTCTACTCCTGAATTGAACATGGGTGTCTCAGCCGTAACATCTCATATCGGGCCCAATATTTTGGGAGTTGGCTCAGGCGCAGGACTTGAGAAGCGCCGTTTCGGCCGGTCTTTCCTCATCCGCACGGCAATTGCAGCAGCGGCGGTGATGGTCGTCTTTGCGGCAGGCTTTCTGATTGGGAAAAAACAGTTAAGAAATGCTGCTGTTGGCGTGCCATCGGTTGCGAGCGCGAAATCGGCTCTAAGCAATTCTGCCGATCCAGTAAAGGTATTTTGGGCCAGCTTTCTCGGCAACGATTCGGCCCCTGTCATTGCATATCCGGATGCCGTTTTCCTTCTTGACGATTCGAACGATTTATTCCGATTCCGTCGTGGAGCGAGCGACGACCGAGGCGCACTTGTCGATCCACACTTGGCGCAGCAATTCGCCTCAAACCCTGCCCTGGTTGCCAAAGCCGGCCAACTCTACTACGAGAATGGATACACAGGCGCAGGCGAACTCCAAGCTATCGCAATGTTGTCGAGTCTTTTTGGCCAGATGGGAGTGAGAGCCACAGTCAAACCCAGTCGAGACATCACCCCCGATGACCTCCGGCAACATAACGTAATTTTGCTTGGCTCCCCATTTCAGAATGTTGCGGTTGCTCAACTGATTACCCAGGGAGATTTCAACTTCAAGAATCCGGACTCACGGCATGAGGAATGGAGAGCTCAGATCGTGAACGCGCACCCGCAAACAAATGAGGCTTCGGCGTACGGCACAGAGCGCGACCCCAGCACCCAGGCGTTGAGGGCGGATTATGGCCTGGTTACAATACAGTCCGGCGTTATTCCTGGCCGATACATCGCGGTATTGGGCGGCTTAGACACGACTGGAACGGAAGGCGTCACTTTGTTCGCAACGTCAAGACCCGGAATAGAGGATCTCTCAAGAGTTCTGTCAGCCTCCGGATCATCTGGAGAAAAAGGCGAAATGCCTCTGTTCCAAGCCCTAATTCGGGTCCGCCTTGAGAAGGGTTACGACGTACTCGGCGCAACCTTGGTAGCAGTGCATGGACTTCCCACGCAGAATGGACATGGGACCGGAGGCGCGGCTCCACAAACGCCAGCTCACTAAGGCCACGTCAAGCCCCCGTTTGATTGTCGGTGTCAACGCCATTCCGCAAATATGGCTTGACGACTCCTCTGGGCTGCCCGTAAGGCTGCGCAAGATTCATATTGTCGGCCCCGTACTACGGGACCAGGAGCAGGCGATCCGGCAGCGGCACGGAATCGTGTGCACGTCCTTCGAAGAATCGAACAGAGATTTCCCCAAATTTCCGTGTAACACGCCATGTAACGTTTGCGAAACATCCGCGAATATGGGCTGTAACCGTCATGTTTCAGATTCTCGTATCCCTCCCGTAACTAGCCAAATGCCGCACAATCCCACTATGGTGACCAGCATCCTTGCAGGGCACCATCAGCGAGGTACACACGTGTTCATAATCACGGTAGGCATCTCCGGCAACGCCCTATCCTCCGTATCGGGATGGAATGACTGGAGCCAGCAGGGAACATGCTTCTCGCTCTCGAAGTTTTGAAGGAGTCGCATGGACCGCACCATTAGTCTGGACAAATCGGGCCGGAGCATTCGCAACCATGGAGTCGATACGAAAAAGCGATGCCGTAGGAGGCTATATGCAATCGGGGAATTCCATCCATAATCGGACGGCCAAACACAAGTGGTCGGCGACTGTCCAGAGCAAACTTCTGGTACTGACATTTCTGCTAGCAGTTGTACCTGCGGCCTTCACCCAAGGCGTAAGCGGCCATATTATCGGCACTGTCCAGGACACAAGCAGCGCGGTAATACCGAATGCACAGGTGACGATTACGAACCAGGAAACGGGTATTGTCACACGCACCAAATCGAACGCTGTCGGCGAATACCGCTCTGACAACCTACCTCCGGGCACCTATAGGGTCAAGGTCGAAGCACCGGGCTTCCGTGATACGGTTTCAGCCGGCAATATCGTAACCGTTGATAGCAACAATCGCGTGGACGTCAGCCTCCAGGTCGGCAAGGCGGATCAGACGGTGGAGGTGACGGCGCAGAACCCGCTGGTCGATACGACCGGATCCTCACTCGGCGAGGTGCTGAACGAACATGACGTCCAGAGCCTTCCCCTGAATGGGCGCATCTTCTCACAGTTGATTAACACTGTTCCTGGGTCGGTGGCGACTGGAGTGTCGAGCGCACCGGAAGCGGCGGCTGGCGCGGGAGCGCAAACAGACATTACAGCATCGGTGAACGGTATGCCCTGGGCAGGCACGACGTTCACGCTGGACGGCGTCAGCGATATGGAACTCCTTAATGCCTTTGAGACCGTCACGCCGCCGCTGGACGCTCTGCAGGAAGTCAAGGCTTCAACGGCGAACTCCGATGCGACTGTAGGTGTGTACGGCGGTGCGCAGGTAAATGCCGTTGTGAAGTCCGGTACGAACGGATTCCATGGGTCGGCTTACGAATTCTTCCGCGATGACATGCTGAACGCAATTCAATGGCATGCCAAGTCCAAAGCCCCGGACCGGGCCAATCAGTTCGGGGGGTCGTTGGGTGGTCCAATCCTCCGAAACAAAGCCTTCTTCTTTGGCGACTATCAGAGCCTTCAGTTGAATAACGGCGTCTACTACACCGGATACACCGTGCCAACAGACTTAATGAAGCAGGGATACTTCCTGACCAGCCAGTTCCCGGCGATTTACGACCCGCAAACGGGAGCGCCTTTTCCAATTGTCAGCTCGTCGGGTGGTCCGGCTTACCAAATTCCCACGTCTCGGTTTGACCCCGTGGCGGCGGCCATGGTCGGCGCAGCCGATATCTGGCCTGAACCCACTTCTCCCAGCCTCAGCGTCGCCAACTACACCGCGGCCAATTCGCAACCGGACGACACCAATCAGTTTGATGAAAAGGTCGACTATCAGTTGAACGACAAGAACCGGATATTCCAGCGGGAGTCGTATCAGCACCGCGATCTGACCGCGCCATCCCCCGGTACTCGCTGGTTCCAAGTCGGCAATGTCAACGCGCAGAACCGCATGCACAACGCGGCCGTTGGCTACGATCACATCTTCTCTGCGCTTGCGACCAACGAGCTCCGTTTCGGGTTCAACCGCTTCTACACGTTGGATTTCGGCAACGATTACCAGACGAATGAGAACACAACCCTCGGAATCCCGAATGGCAACGTCGACCAGTTTCCCAACGCGACCGGAATTGTGGTCATCTCGGCAGGCAACATCGCTCAGACAGGCGCGCAGAGTTGGACAGACGCTCATCGCATCACCACCGTTTACCAGATCACCGACAACTACACCAGGGTGATAGGCAAGCAAACCATTGTCGTTGGCGAGGATTACCGTCGACTGCAGGCGTCGCTGACCAATGCAAATAGCAGTGGCAACGGCCAATTCAATTTCACTACCGATTACACCGGAAGTTGCGCGGGAATCTCCAGTTGTTCCGGGGCAACAGGTGGCAATGAATTCGCCACCTTCCTGCTGGGACTTCCGTCTTCGATTAGCCGAGGATTCGTGAACACCGACCCAGCGACTCGTGCCAACCTTTGGGGAATCTACGGGCAGGACACCTACCTCATTTCGAGGCAATTGACGGTGAATCTCGCCGTGCGCTGGGACGTCGTGACCCAACCCGTGGACAAGTTCAATCGTCAGTCGAATTTCGATACGAACACTGGCCTGCTCGATATCGCGACAGGGAACAATCGGGCCCCTAACGTGGACAATACCTATGGCAACGTCGACCCCCGAGTCGGATTCTCGTATTCGCCAAATAATGGCAAGACCGCGATCCGTGGAGCTTTCGGAATTACCACGTTTACCGCTAATTACGGCGGCATTGGCGGAAGTCTGGAACGCAACTTCCCATTTTTCGAGCAGTACTCCGAAACTCAGTCGACTGCCTATACTCCGTGGGCAACAATGGGCGCTGCCTCAGTTGTTAACCCAGCCTACGCGAGCTTCTATCATGGTCTGCCTACGTTTGTGCCGCTCACCACGTCGGCGCCGGTTACCCCGCAACCCAACTCGAGCGTATCGTATATGTCACTACACTTCCGTCCTGACAACGCGAACGCTTGGAACTTTGGCGTTGAACAACGACTCACTGCCACGACCGCACTCAGCGTAACCTACGTGGGCACGAAAGGCTTGCATCTCTTCCGGGAGCGGAATATCAATATTCCGCAGCCGGGGCCGGGCGCGCAGGCGCCACGGCGTCCGTATTACACCCTTTCGCCGAACGTGTCGTCGCTCCAGTACTACGGCTCCGATGGAAAGTCCAACTACGACGCGCTGCAGGTCGAGCTCACCAAGCGTATGTCGCATGGCCTTGCAGGCCGTCTTGCGTACACCTGGTCGAAGGAACTCGACAATACAAACGTGTTCGACCCGCTTCCTGGTCAGGACCGCATGAACTATGGCGAAGGCAACGAGCAGGCTCCGAATGTGCCGCAGAATTTTGTGGCCAGTCTTACCTACCAACTTCCCTTCGGACACGGCGCAATGTGGCTCGCGACCAGTCCTCGTACGGTCCAGTCGATTGTTGGTGGTTGGCAGGTCAGCACGATTACCATTCTGCAGGCAGGGCAGCCGATGACGATCCACCTCACGTCGGACAATCTGAATAATGGCATGAGCAACCGCGCCAACGCGACCTGTCCTGGGGTGGAAACGATCGGGAAGGTTTCGGAGTGGTTCAATACCAGTTGCTTCGCCACACCTGCGCAATATGTGATCGGCAACTCTGGACTGGACAAGGCAGTCAGTCCCGGTTATGTAGACTCTGACATCTCATTGTCGAAGACCGAAAGGTTCCGCGATCAGATGGATCTTCGTTTGCAGGTTGATGCGTTCAACTCATTCAATCATGCATATCTCGGTCACCCGAACACCACATGCTGCAGTGGCAGTAACGCCCTGTTTGGCGTAATCACCAGCGCAAACGGCCCGCCGCGCAACATCCAACTGGGAGCGCATTTCGACTTCTGAGAAGTGAATGCGCAATCCAGCCGGCGCTGATCAATCGTTGGTCGGCGCCGGCATATATTCAAGAATCTACTCAGTGCAACGGGTGGACAGCATGGTGGAATGCGATCGCGTTCGACACAACTCGAATGCGCATGAGTGAAGCCGCAGGAACCAGAACCGCGTTCAATGTAATCGCAACACGCTCCCGTGTCGAAGTGCGCGTCGGATGTTCCGCGTGGGGGCAGGAACAAAGAAAGGGCAGAGTAGTGCATGGATCGAAGAAGGTTTCTCGGAGCTGCGGTCGCAGCCTCTCTTGTAAATAGATGTACGGGACTTGTGGGAATGCCGACCCGCGCGCAGAACATTGGGCGCAGTCTGGTGCCGACAGCACCTTCAACGACTCCAAATTACTGGTGCACGTGGGCCGCGCAGAATTATATGTATGGTCAGCATGAGGCTAAGCTTGACTCCGCAATCCTCGAGGGAGAGTCGGGAAGCAGACTTGCCCACGAAGCGATGAACGAAGATGCTGTTTTCGGAGCAACGGGGTGGGCCAATCTTTTCTTCGCAAGAGTTCGCTCCGACCTGTTTTTTCTTTTGGACGATGGCTGGGAATCGGGCGGTACTTCAACCTTTGAAGTCAATACCCAGAAATTTCCGTCCTTCGCGGGTTCCTCAGAAGACCGTCTGAAGAAACTCAATCGCGCTATTCAAGATCGCGGCTGGCGCGGTGCAGGATTATGGTGCAGGAATACGCCCGGCGGAGATGCGGATTACAGGCTCGAAAGCTTAAGCGCCTCAGCGGATATCCATTATTGGAAGGTCGACATTGGCGACCCCGGTTTCAATCTGATTCGCCTGCGCGATGCATCGCGCCTCCCGCTCACGCTCGAGCACGTCCACGGCGAGATGCCCATCAATGGAAACTGGAGAATGGATGGCCGGTTTGGTCCGCAATCTCAGAATTCGAGACGGATCGAGATTCTGAAACACACCGATGTCTACCGAACTTACGATGTGACGTCGATTCTCTCGCTGCCCACCACCCTCGACCGGGCTGCCGCAATGTTGAAAGGTGCTGAGGGCGACTCGGAAACTCGCGGGCTATTGAATGTCGAGGACGAGGCCTACCTAGCCGCAGCTCTCGGCTGCACCATGGGCATTATGCGTCATCCCATGGTTGATCTCCGGCCCGGAGACGATGTCGATTTGTTCTTTAACGGACCCCGCAAAACAAAGAAGCGCATGGATGAAGTCGTGCGCGCTCTCCGCTGGCAACGCATTGCGCCTCCATTCTCACCCGGAATCGGTGACGTCATGATCAGCAGCGAGATTCTTACCGATACCTGGCGATTCGAGCGCGGGCAAACCTGGCAAGCGGAAATCATCGGCAAAACGGTGCGGCAAGGCGCGCCCGCTGCCATAACGCGCAACCTTGCATTACCCGATGTCAAGTCGCAAGGAGAGAAGCCGTTCGTTTTTGCATCGCGCTTTCCTAACGGAGCCATCGCCATTGCGGCGCAGGAGCGGACAGCGGTCGAGAAGGCCTGGTACATGCCGGCGTGCGAAGTGATCCTTTCGATCTCCAACGCTTCGGGCCCCTTCGGCATCTTTGGACAGTTTGATTCGCTCACGCTTATCTCCGACAAATCGTTCCGGGACCGACGAATTCTGGCGCAAGATCTGGCCGGCAATGAAGCCTTCGATATTTCGCACGCTGTAATGGCAAAGGAGAACATTCTGCAAATCCCGGGCGCTATCATTCGTGAAATCGGACTTCATAGTGCGACCCCTGGCGATCTGTCCTCCCCGGGGTTGGTCCTTGCCATAGCCCCCTAACACCGCGATACTTGGGGGTCAGTGTCGATGGCATCGAACGACGTTGGCATCCGCGCGGACTGGTTAGTCAGGCAATAATGTCTTGGTAAGGCTCAGCGCCAGTGAGCAAATGTGATGTTGGCGTATCGTAAATCTACATATGAGAAAAAGAACGAAGTTTAACCAACATCTCCGGGCTCTTGTTAGGGTTGTCGGCTCGGCGATCGCTGTGGTCTTGTACCTCGTCTATGCGCAGGCGCAATCACCCAAAGTACAGTCCAGGTTGGAGCTTCGATCTGAAGATCGCGAGTTGGTCAATGCGTTTAGCTGGGCCAAGCAGCAGGCGCTGGCCTATGTCAAAGATGACGATCCAGTCGGCCCATGGTACGAAGCGGCACTTCCGGGGAGGCAGGCATTCTGCATGCGCGATGTGTCGCATCAAGCCGGCGGGGCTCAGGCATTGGGGCTTGCTCGGTACACACACAACATGCTTCGTCGTTTCGCCGAGAACATTTCCTCATCGAGGGACTGGTGCAGCTATTGGGAAATCGATCGCCTGAATCGTCCGGCACCGATTGACTATGTTAACGATCGCGTGTTCTGGTACAACCTCCCCGCCAACTTTGATGTGCTCGATGCCTGTTACAGGATGTACCTGTGGTCGGGAGACAAATCATACATCGAAGACCCTGTATTTCTTAACTTCTATCGCCATACGGTGACGGACTACGTGTCGCGGTGGAATCTGGATGTTCCGCACGTGATGACGCGGGAAACCGCATCACAAGATCCTTCCTACTTTCGCGGCGATCCCAGTTACGGGGAAAGCCGGCGCGACATTGCGCTCGGCGTCGATTTGCTGGCGACGCAGTACGCAGGATATCGCTCCTATGCGGCGATCCTGGCAATTCAAGGAGACGATGGAGCGGCACAGATGTACCTAAGAAGTGCATCGGATGTGAAAGGACTGATCAACAGAGCATGGTGGAATCCCGTTGAAGGACATTTCTTTGCATTTCTCGATAAGGATCACCAATTCCATGGCCACGCGGGGGCCGACTTGCTCTATCGCGATGTCGTTGATGACGGACTTAAAGCACAAGGCGCTCTCGATACTCTTCTGAAAACCATGCAAGACGAGCCAGCGAGTGCAGTAGAGCCCGAGTCGCACTACGCGGAGATTCTCTATCGGTATGGGGATCCCGACGCGGCCTACGCTGAGATTATGGATCTCACGCGTGCTGGCAGGGAACGGCAAGAATATCCGGAAGTGTCCTATTCCGTGATTGGAGCCATCGTCAACGGACTCATGGGAATCAATGTCGAGCCAGATGTTCCAATCGAAGATCTCGCGCAAGGCAAGCCATTTGAAACAGTCGTTAGAACAATGCCTCAGTTGACAGCCAAAACAATTTGGGTTGAACTCCGCAACTTGCCAATTAGAGATGGATCAGTCACTGTGCGCCATTACGGGGATCAGAAGACGATTCTTATCAACCATGAAAAGACCGAACTAGAATGGCAGGCGGAATTTCCTGGATCATTTGCAACGCTTGTCGTAAATGGGAAACCCATCAACGCCCATACTGAGTTTCATTACCTAGGTCGTGTTGTTACATGGGTCCGGGTGCAGGTAAAACCCGAGAAATCCGCTCGCGTTGAAGTCCCCAAATGAGAATTGCCGGTGAGACGAAAGTAATCTCCGGCGACGCACGAAGCTCGATCGTTGCCGACGCTCAGTCTTATATATAGATGTTCCAGTCAGGCCGGCACTTTTGCGAGACTTTACGCAGGTCCTGGCGGAGTTCCTCGAGCGTGGGACGACCGAAGAACCAATAGCCGTTGTAAATCTTGAAGACGACGAGGCCCGGCTCCAAAACAATGACATGGGGGATCATCGGATTGTGATCGGAGTCAGTGTATTCGGCGATGTCAAGATCCTTTTGTACGACTCTTCCGGCATCGGGGAGAAATGGCCAGTGAGCGCCGACGCCCGTGCGGTACTCGTTCGTCAGAGTGATGCTGTCCGTGCTGATCGTGACTGGACGGCAATATGCAACTTCCATCTCGCGGTGGAATTGAACCAGCAGCTCAGCTTGCCGGCGGTCTTTCGGACAAAATCCTCCGCGGCTCAGCACCAGAACCATGGGATGCTGGCCCTGAAGTTCAGAAAGCTTGCGTCGCTTCGTGGTGTGATCGGTCAATTCGTAATCGGGGAAGAGCGCACCGGGAACAATGTCAGATCGCATAGTCAGAATGCTCCTTTTACGGTGTTATCTGAGTTCGAGCGGCGGACATGCATCCATTGATCAACTGGAAACCAAGCGACCCTGCAAGTCAGAATCCATCCACATCAATCACGGCTTGGGCAAACGCCTGCGGAGCTTCCTGAGGCAGATTGTGCCCGATGCCGCCAAGGATGATCCGGCTGTCGTATTTGCCGGTGAATTTCTGGCGATAGGCTGATGGGTCGGGAGCGTGTGGGGCGCCATTGGCATCGCCTTCCAGGGTAATGGTCGGCACGGCGATGGTCGGAAGCTGAGCGAGTTGCTTTTCGTATTTGCCGTATTGCGGCTCGCCTTCAGCCAGTCCGATTCGAAAGCGATAGTTATGGATCACGATTGCGACGTGATCTGGATTGTCGAAGGCTGCCGCAGTGCGATCGAAGGTGGCATCGTCGAAGTTCCATTTGGGCGAAGCGATTTGCCAAATGAGCTTCGCGAAATCGTGACGGTATTGGTCGTAGCCAGCCCGGCCGCGCTCGGTGGCAAAGTAGAACTGGTACCACCATTGGAGCTCGGCCTTCGGCGGCAACGGCTTCTTGTTGACTTCAGGGCTGGCAATCAGATAGCCGCTCACGGAGACCAGCGCCTTGCAGCGTTCCGGCCAAAGAATCGCCATGATATCCGCCGTCCTTCCTCCCCAATCAAAGCCGGCGAGGATCGCTTTCTCGATCTTGAGAGCGTCCATGAGATTGATGGTGTCGAGGGCCACCACGTAAGGCTGGCCATTGCGAACAGTTTCATTCGAAAGAAAGCGCGTAGAGCCGTAACCGCGCGTGAATGGAACGATCACCCTGTAGCCCTTCGACGCCAACAAGGGCGCGACATCGACGAAGCTGTAAATGTCATAGGGCCAGCCATGAAGAAGAATGACGGCAGGGCCATTGGCCGGACCGTCTTCTGCGTATCCAACATTGAGGAGGCCGGCGTCGGTCTGCTTCATTGAGGCGAACGATGTGTGCGCCCCCGGCTGACTCGCGGGCACATCCGTTGCTTGCGCTTTGGGGGAGAGTGGCTGGACACCTTCCGCGAAGAGCGCGCCCGGCGTAAGCAGCGCGGCTCCTGCCGATAGTCCGGAAATTGCGAAACGCCTGCGTGAGAACTCGAGGGCTTCTGCGTCTTTCATAGATAGTCTCCTTTGATGCGTCGCGCTTATCGGTATTTCTTGAGTGCATCCGGCGCCCGTCGCATCGCCGGCACTTTGCGAACATCAGCGTGTTCCGATGCGGAAGCCACAGGGCCAGCCGTTACGTCTCTAACTGCGGTGTACCAAGGGGCCGGAGTGGGGCCACGTGATGCGACCCCGCAGCGGTTCAGCTGCGAATGAATGCCAGGAGGTCCGCGTTGATCACGTCGGCATGCGTGGTCATCATGCCGTGCGGGTAGCCAGGGTAGATCTTGAGCGTACTGTTCTTGATCAACTTCGCCTGCAGTAAGGAAGCATCTTTGTAGGGGACAATTTGATCGTCGTCGCCCTGCATCACGAGGGTTGGCACCGTGATCGCTTTCAGATCGTCCGTCTGGTCTGTCTCGGAAAATGCCTTGATGCCCGCGTACTGAGCAAAAGCGCCGCCGATCATCCCCTGACGCCACCAGTTCTGGATAGTCCCCTGCGAGATCTTCGCGCCCGGCCGATTGAAACCGTAAAACGGACCTGAAGCCAGATCGACGTAGAACTGCGCCCGGTTCGCAGCCAACGCGGCGCGGAGCCCGTCGAACACTTCCATCGGCGTGCCATCCGGGTTCTTTTCGGTCTTGAGCATGAGCGGAGGAACGGAGGAGATCAGCACGGCCTTGGCTACGCGGCCTTGCGGCTGACCGTATTTCGCGACGTAGCGCGCTACCTCGCCACCGCCTGTCGAATGGCCGATATGAATCGCATTCTTCAAGTCGAGATGTTCGGCCACTGCCGAAGCGTCGGCCGCGTAATGGTCCATGTCGTGGCCCGTGTCCACCTGCGCGGAGCGGCCGTGACCGCGCCTGTCATGCGCAACGACTCGATAGCCGTTGGCAAGAAAGAACAGCAACTGATTGTCCCAGTCGTCCGACGAAAGAGGCCACCCGTGATGAAAGGCGATGGGCTGTGCGTCCTTAGGTCCCCAGTCCTTGCAGAAAATCTGTGCACCGTCTTTGGTCGTAATCATTGGCATATCGATCTCCCTGTGCTTGGTTGTAAATTTTGATGAAGCTGTTATTCCACGCGAGTGTGCAGCCCTTTCCCGGATTGCGTTGCAACTACGGACCAGGAAGTTGAATACCAAGTTCCTGCAGCCGGCGTTCGGCGCTGACCGGCTGTGGACCTTTGCCGGCTACCAACGGCCCACGTGCGCACCGCCGTCTACGTGCAGCACCTCCCCGGTTACGTAGCGAGCTTCCGTGAGATAGACCACAGCCTCCGCGATATCGTTCGCATCCGCAATCGCGCCCATGGGCGAAAGCGTCTTCATCACTTCCTTCGGCGTTTCCCCGTGGAGTGCGGTGTCAACCTGGCCGGGGGCAACGGCGTTGAAACGAATGTTATCCCTGGCGTATTCCATGGCGAGGCTACGCGTAATCGTGTTCAATCCGCCTTTCGTCATCATTGGAACCGATGCGGGAGCGCCGACCATGGGGTTGTCGGCCAATGCCGCAGTGATGGTGGCGACGCTGCCGCCCGTGCCCTGCGCCAGCATTTGTTTCACGGCCATCTGTGTGATGAACAGGAAACCCTCAAGGTTGGTCGAGACGAACGAGTGAAAATCTTCCACCGTGTAGTCGGTGAATGGCTTGGTGTAGAAGATGCCCGCGTTGTTGACTAAATGGTCGATCGTGCCAAAGCTCTTGATCGCAGCCGCGGCGACTCTCTCCGCGGTTTCAGCCTCGCCGATGTCTCCATCGACGAGCGCGAGGTTCAACGACTGCGCGAAGCCTGCGCGCGAGATGCTGCGCGAGGTTGCGACCACGTTGTAGCCGCGATCGAGAAATGCATGAACCACGGCTGCACCGATGCCTCGCGAGGCGCCGGTTACGATGACTGTTGCTTTGATTGTGATACTAGGCCCTCCGTTCTCGGAGAGCGTCGGGGAGAGCTGCCGCCTGTGCGTTCGAACCGACAACCACCAACTGCTCGTGGATATTCTTATACACGAGAAGATTCCAAGGGCTCCTGCGCAAATTCGTAAATTGTCACGAATCTTGTGGAAAAATGCCGGTCCGTGTCTGTTCTCGGCGGAAGCCACGCAAGCAGTGTTTGAAGGCTAGTCACGATGTCCTGGGACGTGACTCCCGACTCAAATCTGGTTTGCCCATATATCAAGGTTGGATTGGGTAAATGCGATAGGCCACGACTGAAGCTGTAATCGGGGTGCCCCGCGCCTGCGAGGTTTTGAGTAGAACTTCAAAATAAGAAATTCCATTTGTATGAAGGGACTTCTCGAATCCGGAAAACTCCTCTTCCGAAAGCAGAAAATCTCCGCCGGCCTCCGTAGCCTCTGAGGAGGTTCCTTCAATGAGAAGTGCTCTGGTTCCGCGATCCGGATTCGGCAGATAAGCTACCACACAGTAGCCCACAGAATCGGTTGGCGAGTAGATTGCGTTTTCTCCCGCCTTCGGCGAACTGTTAATCACAGAGCCGGGATCAACACCGGGCGGATTCTCCTTGAAATTAAGGCGGGCTTCAAATAGCTGTTGCCAGGGATTTGAATACTTTGAGCCAATCAGGATCATGTTGTCCTGGCCGGCAAGCGCGGAAGAGTAATCGCGTGCATTGTAAATGTGCATCGGGGTCCCGATGCGGTCCAGGGCCGTCATCCGTTGCGCCAGCCTGAATTCACTTGAGTTCCCAAAATCCTTCGAGGCAATCAAAGTCAAAACAGGCTGTATATCCGAGTTAGACTTCTGCGTCGCAACCTGATTGAGATAGCTGCGATTGAGATAGTCGTTGAGAGTGAACGTTCGCTTTTCGAGATCCTCGAGGAGTTGGAAGGAAACGTCGGAGACCACGACATCCGTTTCGTGTACCGGGGCATTCACGAACGGCGACCACAGGGAGTTCAGCGACGGTTCGTATTTTAAGGGGTATAGGGAACGATCCAGTGTTTTCTCCCGCAGCCACCAGCCAGCACACGAGCCAAGTATGAGAGCAATCGAAATCGCTCCGGCAAGAATCCGCCCGCGATGAGGCCTTGCATCGTCCCCGGAGGTTGCCCCTGGCAGGGTTGCGATGGATTCCCGGTGCGATGCATCCGAGGGCATCGCGTGCGCTTCGTGAAGAGCAGCTTCGGGTGCAGCACTGGTCGCCTCTGGCTCCCGCCAGCGGAATTCCGGGACGTAGTTTCCCGAGGCAAGTTCAATAACGACCTCGGACCCACCGTGATTGTCCGAGTAATATTGAGTCAGTCGGCGACGCACGTCGTTCGCCCTCACCCGGACGATGGAATCAGTTCCCGTCTCGTAGTTAATGGGCCTGCCGAAAAGCTCCGCTCCGAGGAAGCGCTCTGTCAGATATTCATAATTGCCATCGAGCGCCTGCTGCACGATGAATTCCAGAAAGTCCTGGCATCTTTTGCTTCCTGAAAAATAGTGACTTTTGAGGATCTTGTTGAGCTCGGTCCGGACCATGGCCGTTCGTTCGGGACCTAAGGCCGCGGTCTGCTCGTGATTGGGAAGAATCCGCATTAGCGATCATCCTTCCTATGCAGCACAAATTCTAGCACGCCTTAACTGAATCGTAACGCTGACCCATAAGTGACTACCCGTCAGGTCGTTACGGCCCGATCCAGCGCCGAACTGTTCGGAACGTTGACAACCGACTCTTACGTGGCGACATTGGTGCTCGGCGCAAAGGTACGCGTCACCTCGAAAGAGAGAAGATGAATATCCGTATTCTTCGGTACGTTCTCATCATTATTTTCCTGCCTGTAATGCTTCGCGGCCAACAGCTCGCAGATTTGGTGAATCCTTTGGTCGGCACTGCCGCTGAAGGGCAAACATATCCTGGCGTGGGCATGCCTTTTGGGATGACGCAATGGACGCCCGCAACACAAGATACGGAGAGAAAAGGCGTAGTCCCCTACTATTACGCCGATCAAACATTTCGCGGGATTCGCGGCAGCCACTTTTTGAGCGGCTCGGCAATGCAAGATTATGGCAGTTTCCAGTTGCTTGCTGGATCGGATGCGTTCCCATGGCAGGGCCACGCGCCTGCTTCACGGTTTTCTCACGACCAGGAGCATGCCACACCGTATCTCTACAAGGTCGAGCTTCCTGATCTTGGCGTGACTGCATCGGTCACGGGAACCACGCGTTGCGGTCTGCTGCGGTTTGCATTTCACCGCGGCAACACCGCTTGGATCGATGTGCAAAACAACGCCCGCGCTGGTGACGGTTCCTTGACCATCGATACTGCTCACAACGAGATCGTGGGTTGGAGCAAGGTGCGCCGAATCTATGCAGGCCAAGGCAAGCTGGCAGGATTTAGCGGCTATGTGGTCGTGGAATTCGATCACCCTTTCCATGTGGGGGGTACTTGGTCGGGGGCGGAAGTTCATCCGGGCAGCACCGGCCAATCGTCCGATGCCAGTCCCTCGGGCGGCTATGTCACGTTTGATGTAAAGCCGGGAGAAGTCGTACTCGCTCGCGTTGGGACATCGTTCGTCAGCGTCAATGAAGCGCGGAAGAACCTTCGCGCCGAGATTCCCGAATGGGATTTTGCGAAAACTGAACAGAAGAGCCGCGCCGCGTGGGAAAAAGCTCTTGGCATGATCGAAGTGACCGGAGACAACGCAGATCGCCGCATCTTCTACACCGCGATGTATCACGCGCTTCAACTTCCGCGTATCTTCAACGATGTAAGTGGGACTTATCCCCGTTTCGCGGATGGGCAATCCATTGAAACCGCCCGTGGTTTCACTTATTACGATGACTTTTCGGCATGGGATACCTTTCGCGCCGAGCATCCCCTCTTCACGATCATCGATCCCAAAGTCGATGCGGAAATGATCCAGTCGCTGATCCTCAAAGGGGAGCAGGGCAGCTTTCTGCCCACTTTTCCCGCCTGGGACAGTTACACGTCAGAGATGGACGGCGATCACGGGGTGGCTATTATTGGCGACGCCTATCTGAAGGGAATTCGCGGCTTCGACATGCAGGAGGCCTATCGCCTGATGCGCAAGAATGCGTTGGAGTCGCCAGCTTCGGAGGCCGAATATCTTGACGGAAAGGGCCGACGGTCGCTGGACTCATATTTGAAATACGGCTATATCCCGCTGGAGGATCCGGTTTCCGGAGCTCCCTTGCCACATAAGAACGAACAGGTATCGCGCACGCTTGACTACGCTTACGACGACTTTGTCCTGGCCGAAGTCGCCAAGGCTCTCGGCAAGCCGGAAGACGAGGCAATCTTTCGCAAACGCTCCCAGAACTATCGCAACGTATTCGATCCAGTTACAGGACTTGCCAGAGGGCGTCATGCTGATGGAACTTGGGTCACCCCGTTCGATCCCGCCAAGCCAGTGTCTTATATTACCGAGGGCCTGCCATTTCAATTTACGTTTTACGTGCTCCAGGACATTCCGGGGCTAATTGCGCTCGAGCACGGACGCTGCGGATTCATCGCCAAACTCGACGAGTTATTCCAAAAGGACCTCTACGACCAGGGCAATGAACCCAGTCATCACATCGCCTATCTGTATGACTATGCCGGCGCGGCTTTCAAGACCCAGCGGCATGTTGCGGAGCAGCGAGCCGCGGGCTATAAAGACGAGCCTGGCGGCCTCATTGGCAATGACGATGCAGGACAGATGTCAGCCTGGTATATCCTCAGTGCTCTCGGGTTTTATCAAGTCACGCCAGGCATTCCGCGGTATGCGATTGGCTCTCCGCTCTTCCCCGATGCAAAGATCCACCTGCCCAATGGCGCTGTGTTCCACGTCGTCGCGAAGCGAGAGTCAGCACAAGCCATCTACATCCAGTCGGCCACCCTCAATGGAAAGCCGCTCAGACGGTTCTGGTTAACGCACGCAGAGATTGCTTCCGGTGGGACACTGGTCTTTCACATGTCCTCCCAGCCCAATCCTGCCTGGCCTGCTCGCGCAACTGCGGTAAGGAGCGGCACAATGGAGTCGGTGCACTATCCAGCCGAACCGGCCGCGGAGATGGATGGTTGCCAGAAGCAATGACGCGCCGCGCCTTAGTTCAGGTGGGTCAGTCGCCATTTCACAAAAGGTAGGATTGGCCTCCTTGCGGCCCCAGCCGCTCCCGAAATTACCACGTCGATACGATCCGGGTTAAAACCTTCCGGTCGACACTGACGGTGAGCGCCGAGGTACGCGACTCCACAAAGCCAGAATGCCCATATTCTTCCTGAGGCCCCCTGGTCTTCCCCCGCTTTTAGCCGCATCATTCGGAAACCTTCTACCCCTGGAAAGAACAACTCTCCATTCGCTAGAGGACACAAGCAAGGATCTTTAGCATGTCCATGAAAACGCTTACCGGCCCTCCAATTTGGCCTTAACGGTATCGTAACGGCTTCGCCTAACTGACTCCATTTAATGGCCTTCCATTCAAAGACACTCCTGAACCGTTCAGAACGTTGACATGGGCATTTTCACGGCAGAGATTGATCAGCGGTCGATCATCGCGCTCTCGATGAAGCGCGAAATACGCGACTGACGAATTGAGCAATCACCTCAAGAGTTCCGATTCGAGATGTGATTTGGTCATTCGCAAAGGAAAAGACTAGGAGGCTTGAAATGAGGAATCGACAAAATGAGTTCGCCGCGATGCGCACATTCAATAGGTTTGGCGCCACGGTGTTCTATTCGGCAGTTTTCTGTTTTCTCTGCCTGCTGCTAAGCGTGGGCATCCACGCGCAAACTTCGCAGGGCTTTACCGGACTCGTCACGGACTCGACAGGAGCCGTGATTCCGAAGGCAACAGTCACCGTCCACAACCAGGCAACCGCCGTGGATAAGTCGGTCATCACCACGTCCACCGGCAACTGGACGGTTCCGTTTCTCGATCCGGGCATCTACGACGTCCGCGTTGAGGCCAGTAAGTTCAAGTCGATCGACAAGACGAATATCACGTTGTCGACAGGTGAAACCGCTGAAGTCAATTTCACACTCGTCCCCGGAGCGGCAACGGAAACCGTCACGGTGAACGCCTCAGAGGACGTTCTGGACTACGACAAAGCCGACGTCGGCAACGTGCTGGAGAACCATCTGCTTCAGCAGCTTCCTGATTTCGATAACGACACATTCAACTTCGCGATATTCACTCCCGGCATGATGACCACAACCACTGGTCTTGCTCCTGGCAATCAGAGCGCGCAGACCTTTACCATCCACGGCGCCAGCGTCGAGTTCAGCATCGACGGCGTCGCCAACATCAGCGAGACAGGTCCAGAGCATTACACGATGGCTCCGCCCTCCGATTCGCTGCAAGAGTTCAAGATCACAACCAGCCCGGTGGATGCGGCCAATGGCCGAGCTCCCAGCGGACAGATCGATATGACCTTGAAGACTGGCACAAAGAGCCTGCACGGAGCAGCTTATGAATACCTGCAGCGCGCATTCCTGAATGCCAATACGCCGCAGAACGACGCCAATATCTTCAAGAATGTTGCAGCTGGAGCTCCAGCCGCTACCATCGCCAAATACAACAAGGCTGCGTTCACGCAAAACCAGTACGGGTTTGAGCTGGATGGGCCGGTCATTGTTCCCAAGTTCTGGAGCGGCAAGAAGCAGACGTTTTTCATGATCCTCTATGAGGATCTTCACACCCAGGGAGTGGGAACGGTGATCACGACGGTTCCCAACTCGTCTGCGATGGCGAACGGTGACTTCAGCAGCCTGTTGAATGTAGGCGGCGTCCCCGGAGTCACTGGCGTCTACAACGAGGCTATCTACGACCCGACCTCAGAGGCTGCCTGTACGGCCAACAACACTGACAACAGCACCTATGCCAGCGGTCATCCGGCAGTCTGCCGCTATCAATACGGCTATGGTCCCGGCATTGGCGCAGGCCCGCAGGGCAATCCCGTTCTCACGGGTACGCCAAACGTGATTCCGGCCAACAAGATCAACGTCGTGGCTCAGAACATCATTTCGTGGTACCCGGCGCCCAACCAGAACCCAACGCCGACCACTGCAAACCCCTTCAATAACAACTACGTCGGTCTTGCGCCCGCCATCAGCGACAACAAGTCCTACATCGTCAAGCTGGATCAATACGTCGGGAAAAACGACACCTTCGACGTGACCGGGAAGCTGTGGAAGTTTTACGGCCAGAACAACAATGCATTTCCTCGGTCCAATGTGAATGCCGCGCACCCGGGTTTGAACGAAGCCGTGGATATCGCCCACTACAACGGCACCGATTATCGCTACCCCAGCCTGAATGCGGCCTGGACCCATACCTTCAGTCCGACCTTGATCAATTCATTCCGGGGATTGGTCACCACAGCTCTAGAGAGCGATTCGACTGGCCCCGCAAGTGGCTGGGATCCGAGCCAACTCGGATTCTCCTCAAGCATTGGCGCCGCGAACCCCACATACTTCCAGAGATTTCCACTGACCAACATCTCCAACTACAATGCACTCGGAGCCCAGGCTGTGCTGTATCGCGGCGACGACGAGTTGCAGCTCATTGACACCGCCAATTGGACCCGCGGCAATCATGTGATGCACTTCGGCGGTGAAGTGAGGTTTCAACAATATAGCCAGAAGAGCACCAATAACACCGGCTTCTCTCTCTCAACGGACGATGGTTGGACCCAGCAATGGGACACCAACGTCACGGGCGGCAAAAACGGCGGAGTTGAATCTCAATATCCCATCACCAACAATTACAGCGGCAACAGCCTTGCCTCGATGGAAGCCGGGACGTGGTCTCCTACAGGCACAGTGACCGCAACCACCGCCGGCGGAAACTACGTCTCATCGCACTACGGAGCGCTGTACTTCCAGGACGACTGGAAGTACCGGCCCAAACTCACGCTCAACCTCGGAGTTCGCTGGGAAGATCCTGGAAGAGGCGTTAGAGACCGGTTCAACCGCCTGAACTCCGTCTGGGATTTCAACGATCAAAACCCGGTCACCAGTCTTATCCCGGCTGCGACGCTTGCCGGACTCCCAGTTCCGAATGGATTCGTCGGCGGACCCACATATGCCGGCATCAATGGAAACCCGACCTGGCAGTTCAAGCGCGTCTGGTACGAATTCGGCCCCCGTGCAGGCTTCGCGTATACGTGGAATCAGAAGACGGTGATCCGCGGCGGCATGGGCCTCTTCTTTAACGACACCGCTGCAGGCAATCTGAACTCGCCAAGCAACATCGGCTATTCAACCAGCAACACCTATACGCCCTCTAATTCAGTGGCGCAGGGCACAAACACCCTGATGGTTCCGCAGCTTAACCTGGCCAATCCCTTCCCGACCTTCCAGGCGGCAACTGGAAACTGCGGTGGCAACTGGCAACAGTGCCTGGAATCGAACCTGGGACAGGCATCCACCTTCTACAACCCGAAGTTCCACCCGGCCGCTCAGCTCAATACATCGTTTGGTATTGAACGCCAATTGACGACCAAAGACACGATTGAAGTCAATTATGCCGGCACTCGCCTGTACGGGCCACTTTACGGAGTGACAGACACCGACGATATGAACCACGTCAGCGCTAGTGCCCAGGCTGCGTGCGATCCATTGCGCGGCGGGCTGCAGTCGAACTGCACAGCGGCCGCCGACCAAATCACCAATCCGTTCAAGGGTGTTGCTCCCTTTGCCGGGTCCAGCTATTACACCGCGACCACCATCGGCAAGCTCCAATTCTCGCGCCCCTACCCGCAATTCCTTGCCATCACTGAAGCCGGTCTACAGAATGGCAAGAGCTGGTACAACGGCCTTGAAGCTGTCTACACTCATAGAACCTCGTGGGGGCTTACCGCGAACGTCGGCTACACGAAATCCAAATTCATCGTCAACACTGGATTTGCGGATGTCGTCAATCGCATCCCGTCTCGTGTGCTTTCGGGGACGGATGTTCCGAACCGGCTGACAGCCTTGATCGTCTACAAGTTTCCCGTCGCCCGGGGCAGCGGATTCTTCCCGAACATGCCTCGCGTTCTCGACCTCGTAGTGGGAGGCTGGCAAACTGCCGATTCCTACGAGTATCAGAGTGGCTTCCCCCAGGCTATGACGAGTGGATGGATCGTCAACCAGAAAGCCAACGGGGGCAATCTTCTGCCGAAGACGAGGTACTGGGCCGGCAACACGAATCCCTGGTATCCCACCCTCCAGGCCACAGGTTCCGACAACTATATCCAGCGCCTCAAACCCTGCGTGGCCACCGTGGATCCAGTAACAGGTGGTTACGATTGGATCAACCAGTCGGTGCCGCTTGTAACTGCCGGCTTGTGCACGACGCCAAACTACATTTCCATCAACACCACGTACCAGGCGAATCCCAACGTCGAGTACACCGGCGCCCGTGAGGGACCGAACGATCAGTTGAACGCCAATGTCTCGAAGAACTTCGCCCTTGTCAGGGAAATGTCTTTCCAGATGAGAATCGATGCTTTCAACGTCTTTAATCATCTGCAGACCTTCGCCTCTGGGTACGATACCTCCACGTCGGATGGACTCTTCGGTATTGTCCGGCTCGGCACTTCGGGCAATGGAAACCAAACCAATCGGACCATCCAGATCTCTGGCCGTCTGACCTGGTAATTCGATCGCAATGCAACTACTGGACTGATTGCGTCAGGCTCGCTTGGACCAGGAGCCTGACGCATTCTTTTAGTGGGGCCGGGTATACACTTTCCGATTGAACCTCTCGGACTTACGCTTTCGAACATTTTGATCCAGGAGAATCGTCCAACCTTCAGGAGAAGTTGAGATCATGGAAGCCATGAGCCGAAGTCAAGGTCAAATGGGTTAGAGGGAGAAGGATCGATGGGTTTAAGCTCGACGGCGAAAATTACGCGACGGAGTCTCGCCAAGGGATTGGCAGCAGTGGGAACGGCAGCCGGCTTTCCTGGTTTATTGCGAGCAGAGCCAGTTGCGGCCGCGACGCCCCAAAGCTCAGCGGCATGGAAGAAGATTCATCCTGGCGTATGGAAAGCCACCATCGGAATGCCGGAACGGTTTACGCCAGTCTCGAGCCGTCTAGTTCCGGTGCAGGCTGAAGCGTTCGCAAAACTACCCAAGGCGGACGCGGCGCCCTTGCCGGCGATTAGCGGCAAACAAACCAAGCGCGGGTGCAAAGTGCAATTGCCGCTGCGACCCAATGAACAGGTCTTCGGCCTCGGCCTCCAGTTTCTTTCGTTCGCGCAGCGAGGCAAGAAGAAAGTCGTACGCGTCAATGCGGATCCCAGATTCGATACCGGCGATTCCCATGCGCCGGTGCCGTTTTACGTGACCACGGAAGGCATCGGTATCCTGATCGACACCGCCCGCTACGCGACGTTCTATTTCGGCGACGCGCGGCCCAAGCCTACGCATGCGGCCAACTTGGTGAATAACGCCAATCCGGATCCGAATTACACGCATAACATTCAGGATGGTGACACAGGCCAGATTACCGTCGAAGTGCCGCGCGCCAGTGGCGTCGACATCTATCTGTTTGCGGGTCCGGAGATGCTCGATGCGG
Source organism: uncultured Acidobacteriota bacterium (assembly GCA_963786565.1). Taxonomy (GTDB): domain Bacteria; phylum Acidobacteriota; class Terriglobia; order Terriglobales; family Acidobacteriaceae; genus Telmatobacter. Next base: position 90,299 of record CAWAZR010000007.1, read on the forward strand.
TCCGGCGCTACAACGTTTTCTCGGGTGGTGGCGTTGCGCCGCCGGAGTGGGGCCTCGGCTTCTGGTATCGGCCGGAGTCGCGCGCAACACAGCAGAGCGCGCTGGCGCTGGCCAAGGAGTTTCGCGATCACAACATTCCTTGTGATGTGATCGGGTTGGAAGGCGGCTGGCAAACCCATTCTTATTCCTGCACATTCGTCTGGAACAAGGATCGCTTTCCCGATCCCGCGGGCTTTGTAAGCTCTGCCGGTGCGATGAATTACAAAGTGAATCTCTGGGAACATGCATTCACGCATCCCGCGTCGCCGCTTTTCCCGGAGATCGAGCCGCATTCCGGCGATTATGGCGTGTGGGGCGGATTGGTTCCCGACTTCGCAGGCGAGCCGGCGCGCGCGACCTTTGGTGCCTATCATGCCAAAACATTTCTTGACGCAGGCGTAAGCGGATTCAAGATCGACGAGTGCGACAACTCCGACTACACCGGCGGATGGTCTTTCCCGGAATGCAGTGTGTTTCCGTCCGGCGTGGACGGCGAGCAGATGCACAACGTGTTTGGCCTTCGCTATCAGATGGCCATCTGGAATGAGTTCAGGAAGCGCAAAACGCCGACCTACAATCTTGTTCGCTCCAGCGGCGCACTGGCCGCACCATATCCGTTCGTGCTCTACAGCGACTTGTACGTGCATCGCGATTTTATCCGCGCACTCGTCAATTCCGGTTTCAGCGGATTGCTCTGGTGCCCGGAGGTACGCGACGCCGTGAGCGAAGAGGACTTGATTCGCCGCCTGCAGAGTGTCGTTTTCTCGCCGCTGGCGATGGTCAACGGGTGGTACATCAAGAACCCGCCGTGGAAGCAACTGAATCGCCGGCTGAACAACGCGGACCAGCTGCTGGATGGTTGGGAAAAGCTGGAAGCGCGCTGCCGCGAGATCATCGGCTGGCGCATGCAGCTCGTGCCTTACCTCACTGCTGCATTCCAACGCTACGCCGAAGACGGCACTCCGCCCTTCCGCGCGCTGGTGCTGGATGCGCCGAATGAAAAGCGGCTTATACACCGTCGACGATCAATATATGATCGGAGACCGCATGATGGTTGCGCCCATCTTTGTGGAAGACGCGGGCGGCGCGCCGCAGGGTCCGTCACGCAGGAATCCAGATGGTGGCCGCAGAGTTGTGCTGCCGGAAGGCGGATGGCACGATTTCTGGACGGGCGAAGCGCTCAAGGGAGGCACGGAAATCTCCGTTCCCGCTTCAACTGAAAAGATCCCCGTTTACGTCAAGAGCGGAAGCATTGTGCCCTGGGCGGATGTAGGTCTCTTTGCCGGCGCTCCTGAAACGCGCCGCCTCACTGCGCGCGTCTATGGCGACGGTTCCATGCCATTCACACTCGCCAATGGACGCGGCGCACTCCACCTGACGTTGGAGCAACGGACGCGGCGACGTGGAAGGCGAATGAACCTTATGACATCTATGCATGGAAGCAGATGGGATGAACTTCAGATGCACTTCGCCGATTACAAAAGCCTGCAGCAGATCGAGACCGCTAAGTCGACTTCCGAGCAAGCCGGAAAAATTGAAAAGCGCACTGCGCACCGTTCGTTACATGGTTTGTTGATTGGCGCTGCTGGTGATATCCGCCAGCGAGCTGTTTGCCGCATCCGGCGTCATCCGGCCCGGCGACCCGTGGCTCGACAACCATGGACAACGCATTCAGGCGCACGGCGGCGGCATCACCGTGTGGAAGGGAACCTACTACTGGTTCGGCGAAGACCGCTCGCAGTCCAACGATCCTGACAAGCGCTACGTCGCTTGTTATTCCTCGCGCGATCTTGTGCACTGGAAATTCCGGGGCCAGGTGCTTGGCACTCGCCGATCCCGAGCATCTCGGGCCCCATTGGGTGCTCGAGCGGCCCAAGGTGTATGTCAACTCTCACACCCGCAAGTTCGTGATGTACGCGCATCTCGATGACGCGCGCTACAAATTCGCCCGCGTGATGATTGCGGTCAGCAACCGCATCGCCGGCCCGTACGCTGTACGTCAAAAGCTTCCGCCCTCTCGATCAGGAGAGCCGCGACATAGGGCAATTTGTCGACGACGATGGGTCAGCCTACTTGATCTTCGAGTCGCGTCCGACGAAAGGCTTCTTCATCGCCCAATTGACCGACGACTACATGAATGTGCAGAAGACCTGCTTCATTCCCGCGCCACTCGAAGGCGGCGCGTTGGTGCACGTCGGCGGGCTATATTACGTGGTGGGTTCGCACATGACGGGCTGGCGGCCGAATCCCAATGTGTATGCCACTGCGCCGGCGCTCACCGGACCATGGACCGAATTCAAGAATCTAGCCCCGCCCGAGGCCAATAATTACGATTCGCAGTCGACGATGCTCCTGAAGGTAACCGGGTCCAAAAAGACGACTGTCATCTATATGGGAGATCTCTGGCGTCCGAAGGCGCTATGGGACTCTCGATACTTCTGGATGCCGCTCGAAGTGGGCGATGGCTCCTTGCAACTGCGACCGCCCCAGCCATGGACCCTCAATGTGAAAACGGGAGAATCGGCAATGCGCCCGGACGCAAAGTAATTCCGCCCGCTCGCGCGAAAAGATATCTGCATACCCCCTCACGGAACTTGAGCATCCCGGAGAGCGAAGATCTCTCGCAAAGGTTGCCCTCATGGGAGAAGTTGGACACATGAAGAGACGAGCATTTCTTTTGCAGTCGGGCGCCGGTCTGACCGCAGTCGCCTTACCCGGATTAGCGCAATCCCCCGGCGCTCCAAAGGAAGGCTTCGCCGCGCACCGTCCTGGAGCAGTTGTCGCCAACAGCCTCAATGCGGCTCGCCACTCAATCGTTCATCCCGGCATTTTGCAGACGCGCTCCGATCTGGAATTCACGAAGGCCAAGGTCAAAGCCGGCGAAGAGCCGTGGAAGTCCGCGTGGGATCGCCTACAGGCCGAGCCGAACTCCTCGCTCGACTTTAAGCCGAAGCCCTTCGCGCACATTATTCGCGGCGCATACGGCGCGGGACAAGTAGGCGGCGCGGAGTTGACGGCCAGCGCCAACGCCGTTAACAGCCACGTCTTGCAGTGGTTCTTCACTGGCAACGAGGCCTATGCGCGCAAGGCAATCGAGATAATCGACGCATGGTCCGCAACCCTGGTCGATTTCTATGAGAACGACGCCATGCTCCTCGCCGGATGGACCGGCGGCGAATTCGCGAACGCGGCGGAAATCCTGCGCGCCACTTATCCCGCATGGCGTGGCGAATCGCTGGCACAATTCAAGCGCATGCTGCTTACCGTTTACGTGCCTCTACTGCGCATGTTTTATCCGGAGGCAAACGGCAACTGGGATGCTGCCATCATGTTCACGTTGCTCTCCATCGGCATCTTCTGCGATGACCATAAGCTCATGGACGAGGTCTACCATCACTACCGAGTCGGCCTCGTCAACAGCGGCATTACGCGCTACATCTATCCCAGCGGCCAGTGCGAAGAAACATGCCGCGACCAGGGCCATGTGCAACTCGGTCTCGGCTATCTGGCGCGTACGTCCATCATCGCGTGGAACCAGGGCGTCGATCTCTTCGCCGAAGCCGACAACCGCATCGCCCTTGGCTACGAATACACAGCGAGTCTGTTGCTCGGCGAGAAGGTCCAGGTCTACGGCAAAATCGTTGACACTCGTAGCCGCTTCAGCGACATCTACGAGGGCGTATTGCAACATTTTCGCTCGATCAAGCACATGGATTTGCCGTATACCGAGAAGGCGGCTCTGCGCGCCCGTGACCACTCCCGCGGCGTTCTAACATTTTTTCGTGGCAGCTTGTCTTCTGTCAGGTTGCAGCCTGCGCCCGCACCGTCGAAGATCGCTGCCACAGCGGGTGCACAGCCCGCGCCAACGGCCCCGGCGCCAGCCGATGCCATCGTCATCGCTCCCGGCGAATCGATTCAGGCCGCGCTCGACAAAATCAAGGCACTCGGCGGAGGCACAGTCAAACTAGCCTCCGGCCTGCACACGCTGCCCGCCACGCTGCGTGTTCCAAGTGGAATCACCATCGCCGGCGCCGGCATCGACTGCGAGCTTCTCCTCGATCCGGCAAAAACTCAATATGAAGCCGCCATCGTAAATGCCGAGCCCGACCTGCACGACGTTGTCTTCCGCGACTTCGTGATTGAAGGCGCGGCAACGCCGCATGCCCTCTCAGCGATCCCAACAGCGATGTGCAAAGGCGTCGCACTCTGCATGGTCCTATCCGCGCCGGCATCGTCTTTCTTGCCGAGAGCAAAACCACGCAGCGCAATCTCCGCTTCGAATACCTCACCGTCCGCAATTGCATCTTCTCGGGAGTTTCTATGGTCGGCATCGACGGGCTCGACGTCGTCAACTGCGATTTCTCAGGAAATGGAGGCGCGGTACCCCCGGGACCCGGCAAGAATCACAACCTCAACCTCGTTCATGTCTCTCATGTCAGCGTCACCGGCTCGCGCCTGTGCGACTCCATGTTTGGTAACGGTGTCGCTGTGAGTTTCGGGCACGATGTCGCAATCCGCGACTGCGAAATTGCGCGCAACGCTCTAGACGGCGTCCGCATCGCCGAATCCCGGAAGTTGACTGTCGAAGCCAGCCTCGCCGAAGGCAACGGCGGTGCAGGCGTCGCTAAGCAAACGTGGATGGAGCCGAACCAGGAAGTCGTGCTGCGGAACAACACTCTGCGCAATAACGTGACCCCCGGCTAATAGGCGCCAGATGGCGTTGCCGATTTGCCAATGCAATGGACCGGTCGAATACACTGATCTCAATGGTGTGATTTCAATTCCATTCCCGTGATCCGGATTGGAACCGTCTTGCAGTGTTCCCCAAACTCCCCTCTGGGCACCGTACAATCAACAATCAGGACACGATGACAGACCCAAGATGACAAACATCGCTCAACAGCCAGAAGGCGGCCGCGCGGGGAGCAATCGTCCTCTGCCAGTCCTCTGCCCAATCCAACTCCAGGTCCGGCCAGCAGATGGTGCAGAGCCTGGGCCTGTTCAGCGCCACCACGATCGTTGTGGGCTCCATGATCGGCAGCGGCATCTTCATCGTCGACTGCGACATCGCGCGTCTCACCGATTCTCCGGCGCTTTATCTGGGCGCGTGGATCATCACCGCGGTCATGACCATGATCTGCGCCCTCAGCTACGGCGAGCTGGCCGCCATGATGCCCAAAGCCGGCGGCCAATACGTCTACCTGCGCGAATCGCTCGGGCCGCTCTGGGGATTTCTCTACGGCTGGACGCTTTTCCTCGTCATTGAAACCGGAACCATCGCCGCGGTGTGCGTAGCCTTCGGCAAATTTCTGGGCGTCTTCTTCCCGTCGGTTTCGAGCACGCATTGGCTGTGGCACATCGCGCACGTGCCGCCGATTCCCGTCGGCCCCATGGTGCTGGGCAACATGGACATCGGCGTCAGCACCGCGAATCTCGCCGGCATCATCGTCGTGTGGTTCGTCGCGGCCGTAAATATCTGCGGCGTGCGCTTCGGCGCTCTGGTGCAAAACGTCTTCACCGTGGCCAAGGCGCTCTCGCTCGCGGCCCTCGTGCTGCTGGGATTCACCGTCGGCCTCAACAGCGCGGCCATTGCGGCCAACTTCGGCAGCCACTGGAGCGAGTTCTGGCGCAACGCGGGCTGGTCCTCGCTGCATCCCGTGCAAGTGGGCGCGCAGGGGCCCATCGTCATGGTCAACCTGATCGTGATCCTCGCCGTGGTGCAGGTGGGCTCGCTCTTTGCCGCCGACGCGTGGAATAACGTCACCTTTACTGCCGGCGAAATCAAGAACCCGCGGCGCAACGTGCCGCTCTCGCTCGCGTTCGGTGTGGGTTTTGTGCTGGTGGTCTATTTCCTGGCCAGCACGGCGTACATCCTGGTACTTCCGTTGCATGGCGATCCGCACGGCGCGACGATCTTTGCGCGCGGCGTGCAATATGCCTCCGAGGACCGCATCGGCGCCGCAGTCTTGCAGCAGATCTTTCCCCATCTTCGGCGGCTATCTCATGGCCGCGGCCATCCTGATCTCAACCTTCGGCTGCGCCAACGGCATCACGCTCTCCGGCGCGCGCGCCTATTACGCCATGGCGCAGGACGGTCTCTTCTTCCGCCTGGTCGGCAAACTGCACCCGCGTTACAAAACCCCCGCCGCCGGGCTCGTGGTGCAGGCCATCTGGACCACCATCCTCTGCGTCTCCGGCTCCTACAGCCAGTTGCTCGACTACATCATCTTCGCGGTGCTGGTGTTTTATATTCTGACGATCCTCGGCCTCTTCGTCCTGCGCATCAAGCAGCCTGACACGCCGCGTCCCTACAAAGCCTTCGGCTATCCGTTCCTGCCCGCGCCTTTACCTGGTGATGGCGACAGGCATCTGCGCGGCGCTGCTGCGCTACAAGCCGCAGTACACCTGGCCGGGGTTGATCCTGGTTCTGCTTGGGGTTCCGGTGTATCTGTTCTGGTCGCGAAGCGCAAGCTCCAACTCCGCGCCACCGGCCGAGATTTAAAGCGCGGGACCGGGTTGACTTGGGTGTCTCGCCTCTCGGGTATAGCAATCTTGGAACCGCTTCGGCCAAGAGCGGATGTTTAGCAAAAATGTAATCCCCCCTCCCCCTATATGACATACCGCCATATTTGAGAGCAAAGGGCTTATGGCCGGGGAATATATCTCTATATACCCTGAGCCTGGGATACATGACTTACGAAACGATTGTGCGCCAATGTGGGGAAATTATCTGCAAAGACAGCGACTGGGAGACTAAAGGGCGGAGTGATTAATAAATGAGTGGGTTAGCCGCGGCGCGAGCCAGATGCAGGGTGAATAGAGCTTGACACGGCCGAAGCTGGGAGCCCCAGGTCTCGCTTCTGAGACCTGGGAAAGCACGCCCGATCGTCTACCTCGATCTGCCGATCACTGACAACTGACCACTGTCTTTACTGCAGCAGCGTCCCCTGCTCGCCCTCGTGATTGCCGTTGCCGTTCAACTCATCGGGCGGGATGATCACCGCCGCCGCTACCTTGTCTTCCGGCTCGAGGTTCAGCAGGCGAACGCCTTGCGTGGCGCGGCCCGCGGAGCGGATGGTTTTGGTGTCGACGCGGATGATCTTGCCAAACTGGCTGATGACCATCAGCTCGCTCGTGTCGTCGACAAGTTGGATGGAGCTCACGCGGCCGATGCGGTCGGTGACGGCCATGTTCTTGACGCCCTTGCCGCCGCGTGTTTGCAGGCGGTACTCCTCGACGTCAGTGCGCTTGCCGAAGCCGTTCTCGCTGACCGAAAGAATGCGATACGCGCCGGGCTCGTGCTTCTTCGGTGTGACTGCGACACCAACCACGTAGTCGTTCTTGAGCAGCGCGATGCCGCGCACGCCATAAGCCGGCCGTCCCATGGAGCGCACGTCGCTCTCTTCAAAGCGAATCGCCAGGCCCAGGTGTGTGGCCAGGAAGATCACCTGCGAGCCGTCGGTAATGCGCGCCGCAACCAACTCGTCATCCGTATCAATGCCGATGGCGATGATGCCACGCGACATCACGTTCGAGAAATCCTTGAGCGGCGTTTTCTTCACGGTGCCCTTTTGCGTGGCGAACAGGATGAACTTGCCCTCTTCCTCGAGGTCGTGCACGGGAAGAATGGCGCAGACCTTTTCGCCGGTCTGCAAATCGAGCAGGCTCTGCATCGACTTGCCCTTGCCCGCGGCGCCCACGTCGGGAATCTCGTAAATCTTGAGCCAATACACGCGCCCGGTGTTGGTAAAGCACAGCAGATAGGAGTGCGTGGAGTCGACGATGAGCTGCGAGACGAAATCCTCCTCGCGCGTCTTCATCCCCATGCGTCCCGTGCCGCCGCGGCGCTGCTGGCGGTAGATCGAGATGGGCGTGCGCTTCAGGTAGCCTTGGTGGCTCACCGTCACCGCAACCTGCTCGTCCGCGATCAGGTCTTCGAGCTGAAGCTCCGCGCTCTCGTCAATAATCTCGGTGCGGCGCTTGTCGCCGTACTTCTCGCGGACGTCCTCAAGCTCCTTCACAATCACCGCGCGCAGTTTCTTCTCGCTGCCCAGGATCTCTTCATACTCGGCGATCTTCGCGCGGATCTCCGTCAGCTCCTTCAGCAGTTCATCGACGGAGAGCTGCGTGAGCCGGTAGAGCTGCAGTTCAAGGATGGCGTCCACTTGCCGCAGCGTGAGACCCTTTTCCTCGTGGCGACCTGGCTCGCGGTCCAGGCGGATGACGATGTCCTTGCCCTTGCCCCATGCATACAAGTTCTCGCGAGCGTCCGCGCGAGAGTTCGATGCGCGGATGATTTTGATCACGGCGTCGAGATTGTCGAGCGCGATCTTCAGGCCTTCCAGGATGTGTTCGCGTTCGCGCGCCTTGCGCAGCAGGTAAACCGTGCGCCGCTGCACCACGTCGATGCGGTGGTCGATGAAGAGCTGGATGGCTTCGGCCATCCCCAATTCCTTCGGCTGGCCGTTGGTCACGGCCAGGAAGATCATGGAAAAACTCTCTTGCAGCTGCGTGTGCTTGTAGAGCTGGTTCAGCACAATCTCCGGCTGCGCGCCGCGCTTCAGGCCGATCACCATTCGCATGCCGTCGCGGTCGCTCTCGTCGCGGGTGCGGTCTGCGCCGATGTCGATTTCGGTAATGATCTTGTTCTCTACCAGCTCGGCAATGCGCTTGAAGAGCGTGGACTTGTTCACCTGATAAGGCAGCTCGGTCACTACCAGCGCCTTCAGTTCCTTGGTCGCGCTCTCAATGGCTACGCGCGCGCGCATCAGGAAGCGGCCGCGGCCGGTGCGGTACGCTTCCGCGATTCCCGTGCGACCGTAAAGAATGCCGGCGGTCGGAAAATCCGGCCCGTGCACGTGCTTCAGCACCTCAACCAGCCCGCCTTTGGGATTCTTCACCAGCGCGATCGCCGCGTTCATCACCTCGGTCAAATTGTGCGGCGGAATGTTGGTCGCCATGCCCACCGCGATGCCGCTCGATCCGTTCACGATCAGGTTCGGAAACCGCGTGGGCAAAACCGAAGGCTCAACTGTGGACTCGTCATAGTTGGGCACGAAGTCCACGGTCTCCATATCGATGTCGGCCAGCAGCTCGCCGGCAATCCGCTCCATGCGGCACTCGGTGTAGCGCATTGCCGCCGGCGGATCGCCGTCTACCGAACCGAAGTTTCCCTGCCCGTCCACCAGCGTGTAGCGCAATGAAAACGGCTGCGCCATGCGCACCAGCGTGTCGTAAATCGCCGAATCGCCGTGCGGATGGTACACGCCCATAGCCTGCCCGACGACTTTGGCGCACTTCGTGTATTTCTTGTTGTGCTGAAGGCCCATCTCGCTCATGGTGTAGAGCACGCGGCGATGCACGGGCTTCAATCCATCGCGGGCGTCGGGCAGCGCGCGCCCGATGATCACCGACATGGAGTAGTCGAGATAGGAGCGGCGCATCTCCTCTTCGATGTTGATGGGAATGAGGTTCGTGCCGCCGGGAGGGTTCGCTCCGTCGAGAGGAAGCTGAGGATTCTGATCGTCTGCCATAGTTTTGTTAGGGCTCGCAGGAAGGCGGCAAAAAAGTCCGGAAAAAGCAGGGCCGGATCCGCAGCTCTTAGGTTCTATTTTAGTGGTTCGAGCGGCCTTTTAGCAAGGCGGGAAGATGGAAATAACTCCTTATTTTGCTTTGATTTATGAAGGACTTACGGCGCTCCGCCCGAAGGCCGCCATTGCGCACCAATCTGGCCCGGTTTTTGCACCGGAAAAAGCGGCTCTGGAGCCGCGTTTTCTTGGACGTCGAATGCGGTTTCAAGCCCGCGCCCAGACGCTTCGAAAGTTCCGGCCAAAATCTAGATCAGCCCAGGCAAGCTCAGCACGCACAACACCGCCTGTAGCCCCACAATGGCCCCCGCCGCGCCCAGCGCCCAGCGTCCTCTTGGGCCATCGTACGCATCGGCCAGCGCGCCGCCCACAAACGTGAGGAGAAACGGCTGCGCCCAAAGCCACGGGCTGCCCGGTGAGCCCGTCATCACCAGCACCATGCAAACCAAAGCGCAAAGCAGCGGAGCTGTGTTGCCGAAGTAGCGTGATTTGCGCACGCTCAGATACAACACCAATGAGGCGCAGGCAGCAATCGTGACGCCGCCATTTGCAAGCGTGCCGAAGAACCGACTGGCGGGATCGAGCGAGAACCAAAGGAATCCTGCCGCGGAGCGGAAGACATAGCTGTAGGCATCAGGCGAAAAACCGTAACAGGCAAAGACCAGCACCAGCGCGCCCGCGGCGGCAACCACCACCACAGGCAATGTCTGGCTCCTGTGCCCCTCGGCCACCCAAAGCATGGCCGCCAGGCCGAGCAGTGCGGCCAGAGGCAGCGCCACGATGTGCGCGGCAGCCGCCACGCCAAAAATCACAGTGAGCAGAACCATCCGCGGTCGCCACTTGCGCCGTGGGCCCTGCATAGCATGGGCGACGCCAATGCAGGTATACACGCCGCCGAAGAGGCCCAGCGCCGCCAGTACCTCGGGATTTGGCGTCACGCAGGCGCGCAGCACCGTGGGCGAAAAGCAATAGAGCGCCAGGGCCGTATAGCCGCCCAGGTTGCCGTAGAGCCGCCGCGTGACCCACCAGATGCATCCGCCCAGCAGGAAGCCGGCAAAGAGGAACGGCAGGCGCAGCAGCAACAGGATGTGCGTCATTTGATGGCGCAGCTCCCATGTGCTCAGCTCGCCGTTCTCCTCCCACCCCGCGGACGAAGACCCGTCCGTGGGGGCCCCGGTCTGCACCACGCGATTCTCTGGCTTGCGCAACAGGTCTAGTCCGCGCTGGGCCAGAAGATTCAGAGTGAGCGGAAGCCCGGCCAGCCGGTACGCCAGAATGCCATCGTGAATGTTGCCGCAGGAGGTGTAGTAGCCGGCCAGGGGCGATGGCTTTTCCCAGGTTTCGCGTCCGCAGCGCGCGTATTGATAGTCAATGTCCGTCAGTGTCTGGTGGCTGATGAGCCAGAATCCCTGCACCAGAAAGAGAGCCAGCAGCCCCGCCGCAATCCGTTGCGGCAGATTGAATTGAAAGCGTCGGAGGGCTTGAAACCGGTGGGTCATGCGAATCGAGCAGTCATTACCAGTCTAAACGGAGCTGCCGGGAGGCGTGGGCATTTGCCTGACGCCCGCCGTGTCGATTTCAACCGAGACCAGTGCTATGCTTGGCGTGAGCCTTCCATGAGCACTGTCTACACTATCGGCCATTCTGCGCACGCCTGGGAGGACTTTGCCGCGCTTCTGGCGGCCCATCAAGTCGGCGTGATTGTAGACACTCGGTCCGCGCCATATTCCCGCTTTGCCCCTCAATTCGACCGTGAAGTCATGCAAAGAAAACTGACCGAGAGCGGGATCAAATACATTTTTCTAGGCGAAGAACTCGGGGGCCGTCCCGATGACCCCGCATATTACGACAAAAACGGGCATGTGCTCTACGGCCGCATCAAGTCCGACCGCGCATTTGCGCGGGGCATGGAACGATTGGAGCGTGGCATCGCCGCGTTTCGGGTGGCTTTGTTGTGCGGGGAGGAAAATCCTGCCCATTGCCATCGCCGACTGTTGGTGGGGCGCGTCCTGGTTGAGCATGGCCACGAACTCCTTCACATCCGCGCCGATGGACGTCTGCAAACGGATGCGCAGTTAACTGCCGAGTCCGGCAAGCCTCTGGAAAGCGGGCAACCTGCCCTGTTTGCGGAGTTGGACGAGGACCAATGGAGATCTACAGCATCGGTTTCACGAAAAAGAGTGCCGGTGAGTTCTTCGGCGCACTGAAAGCCGCTGGCATCGAACGCCTGCTCGACGTGCGATTGAATAACACTTCGCAACTTGCGGGCTTCGCAAAGCAATCCGACCTCAAATACTTTCTCCAGGAAATTTGTGGCGCTGCGTACGAGCGCGAACCCCTCCTCGCGCCCACCCAGGAGATCCTCGATGCGTTTAAAAAGCAAAAAGGCAGCTGGGAAGCCTATACGGAGGCTTATCTCGAGTTGATCCGGTCACGAAACGTCGAGGCCGCCATCTCTCACGAGAGCTTCCAGAGAAAGACCGTCTTATTATGTAGCGAAGCGTCCGCCGAGCATTGTCACCGCAGATTGGCGCTCGAGTATTTGCAGCAACACTGGAGCGATGTAGTCATTCACCATCTCTAGATCTGGATTCCGGAGGTACGTCAGCTCTATGAGCGTTGACCGGATTCTATGTCTTGCGAACTCCTATAAACATGACCACCGATGTGTAGCAGGAATTGATCTTTCGACAAAGCGATGGGTTCGCCTTGTCGGCAGAAAAGTCGCGAGCTGTCTGACCGTTGAGCAAACCTGCTACCAGGACGGCGCCGAGGCAGCGCTTCTCGATGTGTTCGAAGCCGAAATCGGGGAAAGCTGCGCGTCAAACAGCCACCCTGAGGACGTATTCATCGCGGAAGGAAAATGGCGTCTCGTGCGCCGCTTTGGCGAGCCCCGCGACAAGCTTTTCCTCAAGGGTTTCGTGAGCAAGAGCCCGGTCCTTTTGCAGGGTTACGGCGATCGGATTTACGCTCGCAAGTTTGCAGACGCCCAAGCTGCCCACTCTCTTGAACTCATTCACCCCGAAGACCTGTGGTGGTGGATTCGCGAAGATAGTGGCAAACGCCGCAACCGCGCACTGTTCCGCATGGGACATGTCGGCCGCGCTCGCTACGATCTGGCTGTCACGGATCCGCAGTGGCTTAGCTTGCTGCGGCTACTCCCTGCCGGAATCTACCCGCATTCATTCTTCTTCAAGGACAAATCGCCCGTCCCTTTCCTTACCGTCAGCCTCAGCGAACCCTTCGAAAACTTTCATTACAAACTGGTGGCTGGAGTCGTCAACCTTCCGGCCTAAAGCGACTCGCTGCTTCCATGCAAGCCGCCTTCCCCACGAGCAAAAAAAGAGCCGCTCCGAAGAGCGGCTCATGTCCTCAAGTGTGCAACTTAGTTAAAGATGGCGCCCACGGTTACGTTGGAATTTAGCGGTTCGGTGCTGGTGGGCGTATTGAGGATCACGAAACAATAGTTCGGACCGGCCGCCGTCCAGTAAACCGGACCAGGCAGTGCATTGCCGTTCACGTCGCTTGGTGTGCAGTTGTAGGACCATCCACCAAACTGCCCGCCCTGGGCCTCGATGACGATCTTCTCGTTCGCTGCCGGATAGGTCGAAACGCAGACTGAACCACCGGCGCCAGTCCAGCCGGGCCCGCAATGAATCACATCGGAAGTACCAGTGGCGGAAGGTGCGGTGACCTGCCAGGCGGTCGTATTCAAGCCTTCGTTGTAAATGGTGATCGTGGACAGGAGTGACACGGCCTCCGACCCCGGAAAGCACGAGCCCGGTGTTGGCGGATTGCCCGTGGGATTGGGCAGAACCAGCGGGCAGTTGAAGGCAGCCGTAGCGGTCTGAATCGACCCCGTAGTCGTGTCCGTTGCCTCGGCAATGATGGTGGCGGACCCATTGCCGTAAGCGGTGACGATGCCGCCGGGCGCTCCCGGATTTGGAGGAGTCGAGTTGGTGCTGACAGGGAAGACACTCGGGAAGGAAGAGAGCCACGTGACCGAATTCGTCAGATCCCGGACAGTCGGCGTGGTGGAGTAAGTTCCAATCGCTAGGAAGTTTCCCGTGTCCTGTAGGTTGCCGACGGTAATGGTCGAGGGAACGACCAGAAGCGACAGCAGAGGCTCCGGCGCCGGCGTCAGGGTAACGGTGACGGTGCCCGTATTCGAAACGACGGAAAGGTCGGGATTCTTCACCTCGGCCGTGATGGTGGTGCTTCCCTGGCTTGCACCGGTGACAACGCCGTTCCCCGACCCGAGTCCGGACGTGATGGACGCGATCGTGGGGATACTTGACGTCCACGTGGTCTGCGGCGAGTTGGTGACGTCAACTTCGAGGCCGGTAGTTCCCGAGGTGGCAAGCGCGATGAATTGACCGGTCTGGCCTGAAGCTGAAACCGACTGCGACGACGGAACAAGAGTCACTGCGGTATATTTCTCCGCCGATCCGTTCGACACGGTAAAGGATCCTGTGCCCGCAATCGTATTCCCGCCGCTGGTGTAGAGGGCGATGATCGTCACCGTGCCCTGGGTCAATGCCGTAGCCAAGCCTGTACTTGCCCCGATCGTGGCAATCTGTGTGCTGCTCGAGGACCAGGAAACCTGGCTGGTGAGATTCTCCGTCGCCCCTGTGGACGTGGTTCCGATCGCGATGAATTGGGTGGTTTCATTGGGCACTGCTACCGACTGGGCGCTGGGGATGATCGTGAGAGATGTGACGCTCGACGAAGGCGATGAACCGCCGCCGCCCGACGACGCCGTTACTGTCAGGGTCGCGCTCGCGGTAAGGGTTCCCGTGAACCCGTTCATCGTCGCCGTGATGGTCGTGGTCCCGGCGGTAAGCGCAGTGGCCATCCCTGTGGAGTTGACGCTTGCCACCGCGGGAGTGCTCGAAGTCCATACAGCAGAATCGGTATCATCCTGCGTCGTCGAAGGATGGTTGCTTCCGTGGCCGATGGTTCCTGTGGCCGTGAACTGCACGGTCTGACCCACACTAAGAGACTGCGTGGCGGGAGTCACCGCCAGGGAATCCGCCAGAGGGTTCGTGCAACCGGCTAAGGGCAGCGCAAGAGCAGCGAGACCCATCAGGAGGAGTGCCCGCGGTGACAAACGATTAAGCATGATTGAACTCCGGAATCTGCAGCCGATTTTGACGTCGACCATCGGCGTCATGGCAGACTCTCGCTGGCCTCTACGCCATCAAATATATGTCACTGAAACTCGACTCCTTCTGGCACGAAGGTGTTACTTTCGCTTTTCGCACCAAGTCAGTCAATAAGTCCTTTGGCGCCGCATCTTTTAGACGTGACGAACGTAATCAACAACCCGCTTTCAAGCACCGAAAAAAAGGCCTCACGGCATGGACGGCGACCCCAAAATTCGCGGGAGATTCTCTCTCAAGCCCGAAGCATCGGAACCGGCTCGGTCCCACGAAACGTTTGCCCTGATCTGTGTCGTCCACGGAGAGTGCCCTGCTGGCCTTGCTGTACACTTTTTGTCAGCATGGTCATCGCTCGCGAAAACTCTCCCGAACGTCTGGTCAGCGCCGCGCGCGCCGACGAGGAACAGAATTTCGAGCTCAAATTGCGCCCGCGCTGGCTGCGCGAGTTCATCGGCCAATCCAAAGCAAAAGAACAGCTCGCGATTGCGCTCGAAGCGGCCAAGTCCCGCGGCGAAGCTCTGGACCACGTGCTCCTCTTCGGCCCTCCCGGCCTGGGAAAAACTACGCTCGCGACCATCATCGCCAACGAGCTCGACGTCGGCTTCCAGCAAACTTCCGGTCCGGCTCTCGTGATCCAGGGCGATCTCACCGCCATCCTTACTAATCTGCGCGAACGCCAGGTGCTCTTCCTCGACGAAATTCACCGCTTGCAGGCCGTGCTCGAAGAAAAGCTCTACACCGCGCTTGAGGATTACAAGCTCGACATCATCATCGGACAGGGACCGGCGGCGCGCACCCACGTGATGGAGATCAGGCCTTTCACGTTTATCGGGGCCACCACCCGCCCCGGCCTGCTCTCGTCGCCACTGCGCTCGCGTTTCGGCATCCTGTTGCGCCTGGAGTTTTACACCGAAGAAGAACTGCGCGTCATCGTCGCTCGCTCGGCCGAAGTGTTGCAGATTCCCATCGATGCCGATGGCGCGGCGGAGATTGCGCTGCGCTCCCGCGGCACGCCGCGCATTGCCAACCGCCTGCTGCGCCGCGTGCGCGACTACGCCCAGGTGCGCGGCACGGGATCCATTGACCGTCCCACGGCGAATGCAGCACTCACCATGCTTGAAGTGGATGCGCACGGCTTCGACGAAATCGACCGACGACTCATGCTGACGATCATGCAGAAATACGATGGCGGACCGGTCGGCCTGGGCACGCTGGCCGCCACGCTTGCCGAGGAAGAAGACGCGCTCGAAGAAGTGTACGAGCCGTTCCTGATTCAGATTGGATTTTTAGACCGCACGCCGCGCGGCCGCGTAGCCACGCGCCTGGCCTACGAGCACTTCGGAATCGCAGTACCCGGCCGCCAGACAGGATTGTTCTAGCAGCACCTTGGGTTGCCCCATCCTAGGCGCGCTCTTTGCGCCTAGGGTGGGAAACCACGAACGCTGACCGGCAACCATCTCCGCTAACACGCGCGAAGCGCGACTAACCCCGCTAGCTCCGCTAACACCGCTTAAGGAGAAAAATCATGTCCCTCACCGAATCCACCATGCTCGACCTCGGCACCATCGCACCCGACTTTGCGCTCACTGACGCCATCACAGGCAAGATCGTCCACCGCGACGACTTTCGCGGGCAAAAGGCGCTGCTTGTCCTCTTCATCTGCGCCCACTGCCCCTACGTCAAGCACATCGAAAAATCTCTGGGCCAGCTCAGCGCCGATTACGACGACAAGCCGCTCGGCATCGTCGCCATCAGCTCCAACGATGTGAACACGCACCCAGCCGACAGCCCCGCCGGCCTCAAGCAGCAGGCCGATGCCAATGGCTTCGAGTTTCCCTATCTCTACGACGAGTCGCAGGCCGTGGCGCATGCTTACAAGGCCGCCTGCACGCCCGATCCCTATCTCTTCGACGCCGATTTCAAGCTCGTCTATCGCGGCCAATACGATGACAGCCGCCCCAAGAACGACATTCCCGTGACCGGCAAAGACCTGCGCGCGGCCATCGACCTGGTGCTCGCCGGCAAGCCCGTACCCGCGGACCAGAAGCCCTCCATCGGCTGCAACATTAAATGGAAAGTTGTTTAAGGCCGACGCGCTATGCGCCTACCGGCGTAGGCGCCAGGCTGGCCAGCAATTCGCGAATCTCCAGCAGAACCTCGTCGGGTCGCGTGGCCTTCAGCGGCAGCTTGAGCAGACCCTGCGGCGTAAACT
The DNA here is from genome assembly GCA_963786565.1 of uncultured Acidobacteriota bacterium. Lineage (GTDB taxonomy): Bacteria > Acidobacteriota > Terriglobia > Terriglobales > Acidobacteriaceae > Telmatobacter. Next base: position 107,299 of record CAWAZR010000007.1, read on the forward strand.
GCGCGCCGCGTTTGGCGTTGCGCGCCACCAGCTTCATCAAGTGCACGGGATCGACCGCGGCATTCTCGGTAAAGCGAATCTGCAGCTCGCTGCGCTTGCGGTCAATTTGCGCCACGCCCATGCGCTCGCATTCCAGTCGCAGTTGCGCCGCTTCCAGCAGAAACACCGTGGGATCGGGTGGCGCGCCATAGCGGTCTTCCATCTCGGCGCGAATCTCCTGAATCGCCGACTCGCTAGTCGCGCCGGCAATCTTTTTGTAGAGCCGCAGGCGCTGGTTCTCTTCGGGCACGTAGCTCTCGTCGATGCGCAGAGCAATGCCCAAGTTGAGCTGCGTGGCCGGCCGTTCTTCAGAGCCCTCGCCCTTGAGCTCCTTCACCGCGGCCTCGAGCATCGTGGTGTAGAGCTCGAATCCCACCGCCTCGATGTGCCCGCTCTGCTCGCCGCCCAGCATGTTGCCCGCGCCGCGCAGCTCCAGGTCGAGCGCCGCAATTTTGAATCCCGCGCCCAGATCCGAGAACTCCTTCAGCGCCGCCAATCGCCGCCGCGCAATCTCCGTCAACTGAGTCTCCGGTGGGATCAGCAGATACGCATACGCTCTTCGATTCGAACGCCCCACGCGCCCGCGCAACTGGTAAAGCTCGCTCAGCCCGTGCCGCTCCGCGCGGTTGATCAAAATCGTGTTGGCCAGCGGAATGTCGAGCCCGTTCTCGATGATGGTCGTCGCCACCAGTACATCGAATTCGTGGCGCATGAAGGCGAGCATCACCTTCTCAAGCTCGGTTTCGTTCATCTGCCCGTGCGCCACGGCCACGCGCGCCGCCGGCACCAGCTCCTGGATGCGCGAGGCAATTTCGTAAATGGACTCCACGCGATTGTGCACGAAGAACACCTGCCCGCCGCGTTCCAGCTCCACTTCCACCGCCGACCGGATGATCTTCTCGTCGAACTTCGCCACCACGGTTTGAATCGCCATGCGGTCCTTGGGCGGCGTCTCGATCACGCTCATGTCGCGCAGCCCTACCAGCGACATGTGCAGCGTGCGCGGAATCGGCGTGGCGCTCATGGCCAGCACATCGATCTCCTTGCGCAACTGCTTCAGCCGCTCCTTGTGGCGCACGCCGAAGCGCTGCTCTTCGTCGACAACCAGCAAGCCCAGGTCCTGAAACTTGATGTCCTTCGAAAGCAGCCGGTGGGTGCCGATCAGGATGTCCACCTTGCCGGTAGCGACGCGTTCTACAATATTTTTTTGCTCTTTTGCCGTTCTAAAGCGCGAAATCATTTCTATGTGGATAGGGAACTGCGAGAAGCGCTGCTTGAAGGTTTCGAAATGCTGAAAGCTCAGGATCGTGGTCGGCGTCAGTACCGCAACTTGTTTGCCATCCTGCACAGCCTTGAACGCCGCGCGCATGGCCACTTCGGTCTTGCCGTAACCCACGTCGCCGCACAACAGCCGGTCCATCGGCGTCGTCGATTCCATGTCGTACTTCACGGCGCGAATCGCCGCCATCTGGTCGTCGGTCTCGCTGTAATCGAACGCGTCTTCAAACTCGCGCTGAAACTCGTTGTCCTTCGAGAACGCCGTGCCCGCCGCGGTATTGCGCTCGGCGTAAAGCTTGAGCAGCTCCGCGGCCATGTCCTGCATGGCCTTGCGCACGCGCGTCTTGGTTTTGGCCCACTGCTGGGTGCCAAGCCGATTCAGCACTGGCGCGGGTCCCGCGTCTGTGGAACGGTACTTCTGAATCAAATCCAGCCGCGTCAGCGGAACGTAGAGCTTGGCAGCTTCGGCGAATTCCAGGATCATGAACTCTACTGAGAGCCCGTCCTGCGCGATCTCTTTCAGTCCCTGGTACTGCGCAATGCCATGCTCCACATGCACCACGTAGTCGCCGACTCCCAGGTCGCGAAAGTCTGAAATAAACGCCGCGGTCTTCGAGCGTTTCGGCTCCGGACGTGCCGCCACGTCGGCTTCGTCGGAAAGATCGTTGGCTCCGAAGACAATCAGATTCGATTCCGTGAAGGCCACGCCCGCCGCCAGCGGCGAGCGCACAATCACCGGCACGCGCAGATCGCCCGCCAGGTAGCTGCCTTCGTCCAGCATGGTTTCGCCGGGCCGCGGCGCGCGGCTGCCCAGCCGGTAAGGCACGTCGTATTCGCGCAGCACCGTCGCCATGCGTTCCACGTCGCCCTGGTGCGGCGCGGCCAGTAAGATGCGCGTGTCCGTTTTCATCAGGGTCTTCAGTTGCTCGGTAAGCGCGGGAATCGAGCCGTGAAAGCGCAGCGTGGGTCGCGTCGGCAGCTCGATCTCGCCCAGCGTGGAGTCCTCTTCCAGCACGTCCACCGCGCCCAATTGATCCAGATCCAGGCCCATGTGCGATTCGAGCGAGGCGCGCAAAACTTCTGGCCGCAAATAAATGTCTTCCGGCCGCACCAGCGAGCCAATGCCCGACCGCTCATGGCGCTGCTCCACCTTGTTCCACCAGCGATCGATCTGGTTGCGCACCATGCCCGGCTCATCCACAATCAGCACGCTGCGTGGCGCCAGCTTCAGCAGCGATTGCTCCGCGCCTGCAACAGGTGTGAAGAATTCCCACCCCGGAAACACGCTCACGCCGCCGGCCGCCGCGGCTTCCACTGCCATCTCCTCATTCTCAGTCTCTACGCGTTGCCGGCTCAGCCTTGCATTGACCGCGGCCAGCAACGGCTCCGTCACCGGCGCCTCCGTCAGCGGCTTTAGTTGCGTCTCATCCAATCCTGATTGCGAGCGCTGCGTCTCGGGATCGAATTTGCGGATGGTCTCAATCTCGTCGCCGAAAAACTCAATGCGCACGGGCCGGTCGGCCTCCGGCGAGTATACATCCAGTATTCCGCCGCGCCGCGTGAACTGCCCCGGCATCTCCACGATGTCCATCTGCGTGTAGCCCACGCTCGCCAGATGCGTGGTCAGCGTCTCAATGTCCACCTCTTCGCCGCGCTTGAGCGTCACCGCCAGGCCAGCATAATATTCCAGATCGAAGAGCTTCAGCGCCGCCGATTCCACCGGCGCGATCAAGATATCCACGGCTCCGGTCGAGAGCTTCCACAATGCCGCCGCGCGCTGTTCCTGCACGTCGGGGTGTGGCGAAAGATTTTCAAAGGGAAGTACATCGTGTGCGGGAAAGCGCACCACCCGCGCCGGATCCACGGCGCCAGTCAGCTCGCATCCCGCCTTGAGCAGCGGCTCCAGCGCCTCAGCGGCCTTGTTGTCAGCCACTACGACAATTACCAATTGCTTGGCAGCCTGCGCCATCAGCGGCAGGTACAGTGCTCGCGCTGTTGTGGTCAATCCGGACACACGCCGCCGGCCCGCACTCAGGCTTAGATGCCTGCGAACGCGCTCAAATCCCGGGGCCTGCTCCAGCTCCGCGAACATCTCGCGGACGAACGGGAGGATCATCTCCCCCTAGTTTATCAGCGCAGGCGTGAATGAGTTTTGTTGCGGAAAGTACTACTCGCCGCGGCCGCAAAGGCAGTCGCGCGGGCCTTTGTCAGGTCCGCACTTGGCAATCAGTCGATGCGCGGCGTGCCCCGGCGCAGCGCCAGGCCGGTGATGCCGAAAAACCCAATCAGCCCCAGCGCGATGGCGAAATAAAACGCCATGGGGTGCATCCAGCCCGGCGAATAGCTCAGGTCCTGCCCCACCCACAGCAGCAGGATGGTGGCGATCACCGAAAATTGGCAGGCGATCACCAGAAACGTGTGTCCCAGGTCGCGCCGCTTGTCCAGCGCCTCCACCTGGTCGGGAGTCAGCATGCGCTCTTCGGGGGAAAGAAGGGAATTGGCCATGGAATTTCTCCTTGCGGGAAGCGACCGGACTTGTCTCGCGAGACCTCCGAGTCCGGTGTTCCTATCTTTAATTGAATCACAAGCCGCCCGCGCCGCGCCACCAGTCCCGCGCCGCGCAAATGCCAGCAAACGGGGCGGCCTCTAATCCACCAAAAACGCCAGCGTCTGCAGCGTGGTCACTTCAAACTGCTTGCGGCAGCGAATATTCGCGCACTGAAGTTTGTCATCGCGCCGCACCATATAGGATTGCGCCTTGGCGAAACGCGCGCGGTCGCGCTCGTCGGCTCCACGCGGAACCTGCGGGCGCTTGCGCCGCACCACCCATGTCACTTTGTACTCGCCCGCCTGCCCGCACTTGGGGCAGACCAGATTGTGGCTGCGCTGCTCGACCGTCTCGTTGAAAAAATCCCGTTCTTCCATTCCTCTGGCCCTCCGCTTGGGCGTGACACGGGTTCCGACTCGGGTACTTTCCCAAACACCTGAACCTACTCCATACTCATTCTTGCCATGGCGAAACGCAAGCCAGCCCGTTTTTCGGCCACAAAAGCCGTCAAGGCCAACGCCCGCGAGCGCGTGGGCCAGCCCAAGCCCTCGCGCGTGCTGCCCGACGCGCCGCGCACCGGCCGCCAGGCCAAGCACAAGCCCAAACTCGCAGATCTGCTCCGCGAAGAAGGTTAGCGCGGCAGGCCCGGATCGTTTCTTCATCCATCAAAAACTCTTGCTCTCCGCGCCCAATTTCTGATAGCTGTTAGCTGGAAGCCGCAGCCGGGAACCCGGGCTACCGGCTACTAACACCCGATCCCCCGACCCCCAAAACCTGAAACCTGAACCCCAGGAGCTGTCTTTATGGCGAAAGCAGTCGGTATCGGCGGTATCTTCCTCAAGGCGCGCGACCCCAAGGCGCTCGCCCAGTGGTACCAAACGCATCTCGGCATCCCAGACCAGGGCGGCGGAACGCTCGCCTTCGACGGTCCTGAATCCACGGGCATGACCGTCTTCTCCCACTTCCCGCTCGACTCGAAATACTTTGGCGAAGGCGAGCAACAGGCCATGGTCAACTTCCGCATCGACGATCTCGACGCCTTGATCGCCCAGTTGGCCGAGGCCGGCGTTCGCATCGACCCCAAGCGCGACGACCACCCTTACGGCAAATTTGCGTGGATCTGGGATCCCGAAGGCAACCGCATCGAGCTGTGGCAGCCGCCGGCGGAGTAAGCTCGCTCCAGGAAAAATCTCCAAGGGCCGCAAGAAGTGTCAGGGCACGACTTGCCGGGGCTCCCTGCGACAGGTCTTCGTCGCTGGGGTGGCTTCAGTCGTGTCGCAAACGACGCAAAAGAGGCGTGGGCTTCAGCCCCTGAGGGATGTTTCCCAGGCAAATGCGCTTCTCTTGCACGATCCTCCGGTTCGCACTTCGGAGGCGGGGCCGAATTCGATCGTAAGACACGTAAGACGGCGTAAGACGCGGTGCGAAACCCATGTCTTACGCCGTCTTGCATACGTCTTACATCTGTATTCCGTCACCCGCACTCCATGGCTTACGCCGCCAACGATTGCGTATCGCAGATGTCTTACATTTGTAAGACGCAATCCAGCCCTTACTCTCCGCTGGGGTGGCTCGCTCCCCGTCTTTCGCCTACTTACGAGCCGTCGCCGGCGCTCCCGGGAACCTTGAGTTCCCTAATGCGGGTTGAAAAAGGAGTCACTGGGTTGCGAAAGAATCGCCTGACATTCCACGGTTGCCCACTTCCGTGCTGGTCCAGCCGGCTGGTCCAGAACTGCTATAGGTGACGGTGGTGGTGCCAATGGTTCTTGACATAAAGCAGAAGCCTTTCAATCCCGGCTTTTTGGCAGTGGCGTGGGCTTCCCAGGCCATTCCGTTCACGGCCAGCGTGTATGTGTAACTGGGGTCGGTCTTGTTGGGGTCGAACTTCAGGCGTTCGATGCCGCCGCGTTTTGGGTATGCGCCCGACAGAAGCTGATCCAATGGGCAAGCGTGCTGAATATCAAGCTGGCATTCGTGCTCGATCTCTTCAATAGCAGACAGAAACATGTAGGCGATCTGTTCGTCGCGCTTGAGTTGGACGGGGCCATGCGCATCTTCGATCTCGACCGTGGCTTTGGTCGCGAAGGGGCCTGAAGTTGCCGTGGGACCGGAGGCGGTTGCTGCCGGTGCGCTCGCGGGAGCCGGAGATCCGATGTGGCCGGCGGCAGCATAGATGGCTGCGACTTCCGTTGGCTTGAGGGCGCGATTCCAGAGGGCTACATCGTCGATGCCGCCCGGAAAGAATCGGCCGGAGAAGGTGGGAGTTGCGCCGATGGTGAAGACAGAGTTCTTGCCCGCCTGGCCTCCGCCTTTATCGGTGGCGACGGACTTGCCGTCCCAGTAAATCGCGCGAACCTGGGTAGTTGTGTCGAGGGTGACAACAATCTGATGCCAGTGGCCGATCAGCGAACCCGGTGAAGGCATGTAGGAAATGTGGCCACCGGCGGCGGTCCAGAACTTCACGCCATTGTCGGTGTCGATTTGCAGGTCGAAATCGTTGCCAACCTGAGACTCGCCAGCGACGTAGAAAAGGCGGCCCGCCTTCGAGGGCAATTCAGCCAGGTTGATCCAGGCCATGATGCTTCCGGCGGCGCCGATTCCACCGATTTGAGTTGTCGTGATGAACGCGGTCTGTCCGTCGAGCTTCAGGTAGCTGCCATTCGCGGTGACGACAGGCGCTCCGGAGTCGGCAATGTCGGCAGAGCCGGTGACCTTGTAGGTGGTGGCGCCGATCTGGCTTTGTCCCGAAGTGGAGTCGAGCCGGTAGAAGGCGATGGGGTGAGTTGAAAGGACTTGGGCAGGGAAGCCGGTTTGGGCATGAAGTGCGATGCAGCCGACAGCGGTAACGGCAGCGAATGCGGCAATGGCCGCGTGGCGGACTTGCCTTGAGACGAGCCTTGAGACGAACATTGTGACGAACATGAGGATGTGCCTTTCTCGTTCGTGTAGTGGATAGCTTGGCCTGATTGCAGTGGGCGTTGATGCGCAACGGTTGACCGTTGTTGCTGATGGGGTCAGAACAGTCTCGTGCATGCTATTCGATGGAAGCGACACTTTCAATCTGATTCTGAAGGCGGCCGCAATCTCAATGTGAATTTCGTTCAGCCCAGGGATCAGTCGAGGGTGCCTCCGGTCCCTGGCTTTTGGGGACCGGGGAGACCACGGATCCCAACCCGTAGAAGAAGCCCACCGCCCAGCGGGATCGTTCCCGAAAAACGCCCATCTGAACCCAACCTTGCCCCCCCCAAAATTCCTCCCGCCGTTTTGCATATAATTTCCCCCTCCCGGTGCATACTGTTCCCATCAGCCTTCAATCAGACTCAACCGCGGCGGCTCATCCCGCCGCGTTCGCGTCTGTGGCGCACGGTCAGCAGTTCACGAACCGCGAAGCGCGAACCACGGATCACCAGCCACTAACCACCGTTTAATCAGACTCCTGTGGCCAAGTGGCTGTAAACACAGCGTTTATCGCAAAACGCATCGGCGATAGCGCTGAAAACAAACAAGTTCTTTGCAGGGAGGGCAACAGGTACCCCCTCCCCCACCCGGCGGGGCCAAAACAGACCGCTACAGGGCATAAATTCGCGCTTCCGGGGACCTTTGCACCGAATCCGGTGCAAATCGGGCGCGGCCAAAGAGGAGATTTTGCCATGATCATCGCTTGTCGGCACATCAAGCCCGACGGAACGAGGTGCCGCGCGGCCGCCCTCGGGGATATGCCCTACTGCTACCACCACGACCATCTCCACCGCGTCCTCAACAGCAAGAAGTCTTCCAAAAAGAACACCCTCGCGTTGCACCCCCTTGAAGATCAGGCATCCGTCCTCATGGCACTTTCCGATGTTATCTGCGGTCTTGCCGCCGGGCGCATCGACTCGCGCGCCGCCGGCCGCCTCATATACGGTCTTCAGGTCGCCGGTCAGTTTGCGCCTTCCTCATCCAGCGCCGTCCCTTGGGATGCCGTCAAATCCGTCTCCTTCACAAAAGCCGGCGACGAGCTCGCCCCTGAAATGAATATTTGCACCGCGGACGATCACTGCGAGTCTTGTCCCGATGCCGAGGATTGCCATCTGAAGAAAGCCGTGGCGTGGCGTGCCGCCAGGGTCGTGGGTAGTTAGGCTGACACAGTTTAAAATTGCAGAGATCCGGGTGTCGGAGTTTCAAGAACTTCCTGTGCTTCGAGGATTGCGCCCGGCACGACTGAACTTTCCCTGAAGCAGATGCTCAGTGCCTTCGCAGACAAGCAGCGCTAAAAAGGCGTAAACGTCGCACCCTCGCGCCGTGGTGCGGCGGCACGTTCCATCACGCCGCACTATTGCATCTACTACAACATGCAGCGCCGAGTGCTGGGGAGGTTAGACTCCAGTTGCTCCTGCGAATCATTTGAACGGCGGCGTTGGCGATACCTTGGTATTCGGATTCTTGCAATAGAGTACGCAATGCTCTTTGCGGATATTTCCAATTCATACTGTCGTATTGGTCGATACCCTCGTGAAAGAGACTCGCCGTCGCACTTCTGGCAATCTCGCATTGCACGGTCACTCGCTCTGACATTGAGACGACCACCAAATGGATGGCACAAGTGGACACAAAGAGACCACGCGCTGACTTTAATCTTCGGCGTGTAGGTCGCGGTACTGGCAGGCGCAATGATCGCGGTGGCTGAGACCGAAGTTTTCACAAATTGGTTGGCTCTTCAAAAGCTAAGATCTCGGGAAACGGATTCAATTTCAAAGGAGAGAGGAGAATGAAATGGCATCAAAAGGAAAAGTCCTAGTGCTGGTTTCGAGCGGATACGGCTTGCCGTTGAAAAATGGCGGGTGTTATCGCGGCGCCGGCTATTACCTGAACGAGTTGACGGTTCCGACTCGCGCCCTGATGGAGGAAGGATACGAGATCACCTTCTCCAACCCCAATGGCAACACGCCGCAACTGGATCTTCATTCCGCTGTCCCCGATTTCTTTGGCGGGGATGAGGCCAGGCTGCACGACTATTTCAACTTCCGCGACAGCCTGACCGGCCTCAAAAATCCAACGCGCATCTCGGATGTCGTTGCATCGGGTCTGGATCAGTATGACGCTGTTTTCGTCCCCGGGGGCCATGGCCCGATGATCGATCTTCTCGATGATCCCAACGCCGGCATCGTGATGAGGCATTTCCATGAAACATCGAAGCCTACTGCGGTGCTCTGCCATGGCCCGATTTCACTGCTCTCCGCGCTTCCCGAATCGAAGGAGTTTGTGGCCGCGCTGGCAGCGGGCGATGTCGCTGGAGCCCATGCCAAGGCTCAAGGATGGATCTATTCCGGATATAAGATGACGATTTTTTCGACGGCGGAAGAGCAACAGCGGGAACCTCTTGAGATCGGTGGCAAGGTTCTCTTCTACCCGGACTTCGCCTTGCAAACCGCGGGCGGTGACGTGAGTGTGGTCGCTCCATGGGGGAGCTACGCCCTTCAAGATCGCGAGTTGATCTCAGGTCAGAACCCGTTCTCGGACCAGGCGCTTCTGAAACTTCTTCTCCCGGCGCTCGAAGCGAAGAAGAAGTGACGCGGTAAAGGGGCGCGTCCGTTCTCCATTGGATCGAAGCCCCAGGCTGTCGCCGTGATCTCCCCTGTCGCCAAATGCGAGGGATCTCCACCCCACGGACGAGGACCTGTCCGCGGGGATCCCGGACCGGGGGCACCCTCGACTGAGCGAATGGAAAGGAACATTCCATGAAATATCCGACGTTCTATCGCACCACAGAGATCGATGGGCTCTCCATTTTCTACAGAGAGGCTGGCCCGAAGGACGCGCCGACATTGCTTCTGCTGCACGGACTGCCGTCGTCGTCGCGCATGTTCGAGCCGCTCTTCTTGAGACTGTCGGATCGCTATCATCTGGTGGCTCCCGATTATCCGGGCTTCGGACACAGTGACTGGCCGGATGCGAAGGCATTCGCATACACGTTCGATCAGTACGCCGAGATCATGAATCATTTCGCCGAGGCGCTTGGGCTTTCGCGCTTCTCGCTCTACATGCAGGATTATGGCGGGCCGGTGGGTTTTCGCATGATCCTGGAGCACCCGGAGCGCGTGGCTGCTCTCATTGTTCAAGACGCGGTTGCGCACAATGAAGGCCTGGGCGCGAATTGGAAGACGCGTCGCGAGTTCTGGGCGGATCGCGTTGCGAACGAAAGCGCGCTGCGCGCGAATTTGCTCTCGTTGGAGGCGGCACGCGCTCGTCATGTCGGCAACGATCCGAATGTGGATCGCCACGACCCCGATCTGTGGACGGATGAGTTCTATTTTCTCAATCGGCCCGGCCAGGCTGAGATTCAAAGTGATTTGTTCTACGACTATCGAACCAATGTGGACGCATATCCGAAATGGCAAGCGTGGATGCGCGAAAACCAACCGCGATTGCTGGTGATATGGGGCAAGTATGAACTTTCGTTCGACCCCGGCGAGCCCGAGCGTTATCGCAAAGATGTGCCGAATGCTGAAGTTCACATTGTGGACGGCGGACATTTTGCATTGGACACGGCAGCAGATGAGGTCGCCGCATTCATGCGAGGATTCCTCGGCTCTTCTGGTGAGGGGCCGAAGTAGCGCCGGGCGGGAAGGGTTCAGAGGGTAATTCCGGGGCTCAATGCTGCACGCTGTACGGTCCGGGTAACACCGGCGCGTCAGGCGCTTTATCGGGCGAGGACTTCGATTCTGCTGCGGTCCGCTCGGAGTAAATCCGGAACTCGACCACCATATTGAGCGTGATCGGAACCGGCTAACCTGATGAATCACTTCCGGATTGGCGACCACGTGGCCGCTACACTGGCGATGGGTGCTCCTTCTCGAGGTCATACGCGGATTTCCTGAGAGTCCGCGCAACGTGAGCACTATTCTGGTTTCAACCCAGGCGATAACAAACGGGAGCTGTCGGGCGTCTTTATTGCAGTTAAGGTTCATTAGCAGTACTGCGCCGGGGGTCCGACCGGATGAAAAGCGGGAACGGGCAGGGCATCGCCTGTTGTGGTGGCGCGGATGTTATTGAAAATCAAAACCCAATTCTCACGGTTCGACTGGAGGTTGTCTTGAGGATGCGATTGATTTTTGGGATGGTTCTGTGTGGGGCGTTGGCAAGCGTGGTTTTCGGGCAGTCCGTTCCTTCAACCACGACGCCGGACGGAGCGGCTCCGCAGAATTCGGTAGTGGCCAAGACACCAGTCAACTTTGAGATTGCGGACATCCATCCGAGCCAGCGACGCCGCTATCCCTTTTTCGATGGGGGGTTCCTTGTCAATGGGCGGTACCTGTTGCGGCAGGCGACGGGGGTGGACCTGATTGCAACGGCGTACGGGCAGAAGGACTCTACTTACGTGCACGGCGGGCCGAGTTGGCTGGAATGGGATCGATGGGATGTGATTGCAAAGGTTCCGCCTGGGACAACTGAGGCGTCGGCGAAAGAGATGCTTCAGTCGCTGCTCAAGCAGAGGTTCGGCCTTGTTATTCATACGGGCAGTGCGCCCATGCCGGCTTACTTGCTGACCGCTCCAACGGGGAAGGGCAAGCTGAAGGATTCGGATGGCACCGGCGATGCAACCTGCAAGGGGCAGCCGCCGCCTGCCAACCAGGCCGCGGATGCTATTCCGCAGGCCTGGATCACATGCCACAACGAGACCATGGAGAAGTTTGCCGATGACGTGCACATGATGGCGGGTGGGTATCTTACCAACCCGGTCGTCGATTCCACCGGACTCAAAGGCGCGTACGACTTCGACCTTAAATGGACTCCGCGTGGGGCCCTCGCGCGCGCAGGGGCCGACGGGATGTCCATCTTCGATGCCGTGGATAAGGAACTGGGCCTGAAACTCACGCTTGAAACCGCACCCCGGCCGGTGCTGATTGTCGACAGCGTGAACGAAACGCCCACTCCAAATGCGCCCGATCTGGCGACGATTATGCCGCCGCTGCCTCCGGTTCAGTTTGAAGTGGCGACCATCAAGCCCAGCGCGCCCGACGAAAAGCAGGGGGGCGGCGGAATCCAACGCGACGGGCTCACATTCCACGCTCTGCCGCTGAAACTTCTGATCAATTTTGCCTGGGACCTTGACCCCAATGCTACGGAACAGATGATGGGGGCGCCCAAGTGGCTGGACTCCGACAAGATTGACGTGGAAGCGAAGGTGGGGTCAGACAACATGGTGCAAGGCGGCAGCACGATGCAGGGAATCCCTCCGATTGCATTGGAGGACTTGCGCGAAATGCTCAAGCAACTGCTGATCGAGCGCTTTGAGATGAAGACGCACACGGATAACTTGCCTGAGGATGCGTACACCTTAGTGGCCGTAAAACCGAAGATGACCAAGGCAGACCCAACGGAACGGGCGCGGTGCGATGTGGGGCCGGGGCCGTCTGACCGCCCCATCATGAACATGCTGGTGAAATGCCAGAATGTGACCATGGCACAGGCCGCCGAGTTATTTCCTACCTTCGCGGCGTGGTATCTCCATTACCCTGTCGTGGACAAGACGGGCCTTGAAGGGGGCTGGGATTTTACGCTGAACTGGAGCTCGGGAGATCATATGCCCGGCGTTGGAGCACCGCCTCCGCCCGACGCGGGAAGCGAAACTGCGTCCGATCCGAACGGAGCGGTGTCGTTTTATGACGCGGTCAGCAAGCAACTTGGACTGAAACTGGTGAAAGAAAAACGTCCGGAGCCGGTCCTGGTGATCGACCATGTCGACGAGCAGCCGACGCCGAATTAAGCCAGTCGTAAGAGGATTAGCAACAATCGGAGATTCTTAACCGAATTGCGGCGACGGCTCGGCGCTGGCCAGCCTCGTCTGGAAAGTTCTGCACTGGCGAGTTGGTCGCTTGACGTGAACCTCGGCCTTACTCCGTCGCGGCCATTCGTTCGCGATAGTCCCACGCGGGGCCAAGGGCGAATAAATAGTAGCGCGCGGGGGTGGTCCCAACATTGCGCCATCCGTGTTCTTCATTGGACGCGATATAGGCAACCGACCCCGGACCGAGCCGTGTGGTTTGTCCGGTGATCATGACGTCCACGGTGCCTTCGCGTATCAAGATGACTTCTTCGTGTACATGGTGGTGTGGCGGGTGCGGCGCGTCGCCCGCGGCTAACTCACTCTCATGCAGCTCGACAGCGAATCCGGTATGGGTCTCGCCATCGAAGAAGTGGCGCAGACGGCTGTGAGGCTCTTGATGGACTGGAATCTTTTCGTAGGAGTATGCCTTCGATGGCAGTAACAAGCTTTGCGCAGACGCCTTGATGGTGGCAATTGCCGAAAGCAAAAAGCAAAAATACCGGCGCGATGGATTCATGATTTCTCCTGGAATCGTCCTACGTACTCGGCAAAAACAAATGCAACGCTCAGGAAAGCGGCTTCACGCGCAGGTTGCGGAATTCAATGCGATGGCCTTCGCATTCGAGCCCGATGCGGCCCACGGGCACCTGGCAATTGTCCGCGTCGCTGCTGGGTTTGCCATTTGTCCGAACTGAAATCTTGCTGCCTCGGCAGGTCACATCGTATGTGTTCCATTCGCCAGCGGGATAGACAGGCCCTTGAATGCCGACGTCGTAAGCGCTCTTGAGACCCTTGGGGTCCGATTCCGGAGTGATGGATTTTATTAGTGGTTTCCAACTTCCAGGGAAGCCGGGATCCACTCTGCGCCACTGATGGTTTACCCAGACGCGCGTATCGAGCACGGTAAGAACGCCATGATCGAACGCTCCTCCGCGCAGCCAGCCGGCGTGGCCCAGCACGGACCCGGTCTCGACCTGGTGCATGACTTTAACATCCGGAGTTTCCTCTTTCATGCGCACGAACACGCCGCTGTTGTAACCGCTATAGCCGGTGGGCTGGTCCAAATGGGTGAACCTCCACTCGACGTGAAAGATGAAATCCTTCCATTCACGATCCATCAGAAACATGCTGTGATACTTGCTCAGCGGCTGCAAGCCGTCGCAAAGAAGTATGCCAGTGTCTGGGTTCATGTGCCACTGATGGGCATTGCGCCAATCTTCCCCGGTTACTCCGAACCACTTATATTCCGTCCAACCCTGAAGATCCGGCCCCGGCGATACGTCGATCCACCCTTTCGGATCGTGTTCCGGCGCTGCGGGGGCGGGCTCGTAGCGGCCGCTGCTTGCGTAGAGAGGCAGTGTTCCCAGAAGTCCGGCGGAAGTGATGATGAAAGAGCGTCGATTCATTTCGTTTTACTTCTCCTTCGCAACAGCGAGGCTGTAGTCTGGATTTCCAAAACCTGCGGTGAATTCTACATCGGGAGCGGCACGAATCAGTTCAACAAATTCCGACGAGCGTCCGCCGGTGTCCGCGCCGCGAACAGCGGTGCGCGGATCGGGGACACGGTCCGGAGGCGGCCGGGACGTCACAAAAATTACGGATTTATGCGGGCGTGGTACTGATAGAGCGGTGCAGGCTAGTGCTGCACGCTGTACGGTCCGGGCAACACCGGCGCGTCGGGAGCTTTATCGGGCGCGGGCTTCGATTCCACTGCGGTGCGCTTGGAGTAGATGCGGAACTCGACCACCATATTGAGCATGACCGGAACCGGCTTGCCGTCTTTGACGGCCGGATCGAAGGTGGCCTTGCGAATGGAATCCACGGCGCTCTCGTCGAGCCCGAAGCCGATGGGCCGCGCCACGGCGATTTCGCCCGGCTTGCCGTCGGCGCCGATGACCACGTGATACTCCGACATGCCGGCCACGCCGTAGTCCTGCGCGAACTGGTTTGACGCGGGCTCGAAGGTGGACTTGAGCTGCGCTTTCTTGTCGACCATGTTTTGCCGCAGCACGTTGGGATCCGCGGGCTGGTAATCGGTCTTGTTCGCGACGGCATCGTAGTAGAGCTTCCAGAAGCCCGGCATCGACGCCATCATGCGCGCGTCGAATCCCTGCGCGAAGATATTGCCGAGCGCGTCTTCGAGAACCTTGTTGGCGTGCGCCGGCGAAAGAGTGGTGGTGACGCTCTTGGCGTCGGCGGGCCGCTCGGCCTCGGGCGCCTTGGCCATCTCGGCCTGCGCCTCGTTGACATCGGTGGTTTCAGGATTTGGCGCGGGCGCGGCAGTTGGCGCAGTCGTCGCATTCGTCGCAGTCGTCGAAGTTGCTGCGGGCGTGGGCTTCGCGGCGGGCGCCTGCGGCCCTTTCCCCTTTCCCTTGCCTTTTTCATTTTCCTTTTTCGGTTTGACCACCAGCTCGCGATCGATCGTGATCCGCACTTCCTTTTTCTTCGGCGTGACGTTCACGCGGTCCACGGCCTTGGTGGGATCCTCGTAGGGCAACGCGCCCAGGAAATGCAACCCGTAACGCGCTCCCGTGAGCTCCACCTTGTGCTTGAGCAGGTGCACTTTGTCGATGCGAATTCCGGACAGCGTGTACGAGCCTTGCGGCGAGTGCCCGATCAGCACGCCGTGCTCGTTGAAGGTGAGCGTGTTGTCGAGGTAGCCGCCGCGCAGGAAGAGATCCTTGCCCTCGAGCTGCTTTCTCAGTTCGTCTTCCGTGATGCTTCCCGGCGGTTCTGCGGTCTGGCTCGCATTATTTGGAGCGGCAGCGGGCGTTTGAGCTGGCTGGCTTTCTGCGGGCGCTGTCTCGGAGTCGAGAGACGGCGATACAGGAGCCTGGGTCTGTTGCGGGGTGTCAGTCGAAGCCGGTGCCTGGGCCGGTTGCGGCGTTGCGGTCGAGGAAGGCGTCGCGGCAGCAGGCTGGCTGTCAGCCGCGGGCGCGGGAGCCGCTTGCTGCGCTCTCCCGTTGATTGCGGTTAGCGCGAGCAGCAGTGCCGACGCGCCGCAGATCAATACGCAGGCGAACCGCGCCACAGGCGGAGCAGAAGAGAGGGCACGGGAGGGAGATTTGGGCAGAATCATAGGACCTATGAACGCCACTTTAACAGGAGTCCCGACTTTGCCGCGATGAAATTTGTGCTATTGGTAATCACCCGTGCGGGTCACTTCATACGCAGCGTTTGAGACGCCACAAAATCCGCCGGAAGAGACGGAGAATCCGCCGCGCATCAATTTGCGACATTGCGAGCCGGCGCAGCAGCAGGCGCAGATCATGATCATTCGCCTTCTGCATCGCGGCAGGGGAGTAGTTCGCGGCCTGCATCGTCTCTTCGACAACGCCGGCCACCAGATCGAGATCGCGCATGGACGCTGGCGCTGAATCGTCCGCGTCGGAACGCGAAGGCTTGGGTTCCGCGTGCGCGTCCTCCGCCGGTTGATTGGGCCGCGCCGCCAGCTCATACAGGCACACGGCAACGGCCTGGCCCAGATTCATCGAGGGCTGGCGCGGATCGGTAGGAATCTCCACCAGCACATGGCAAAGGGCGAGATCCTCGCGCGTGAGCCCGCGCTTCTCCGGTCCGAAGACCAGCGCCACGCGGCCGCCACGGGCGAACTCGGCGTCAACAAGCGGCGTCAACTCCGGAAGCGGAATCACGGGCTGCTCGGGTCTGCGATGCTCGAGCGTTCCCGTGCCAATGACCAGTGTGCACTCGGCCACAGCCTCCTCAAGGCGTTCCACGCGCTTTGCGTTTTGGAGCAGGTCTGAGGCGCCGACAGCGGACTTGGCTTCGCGCCAGTGTTCTTCGTAAGGCGCGACGACTGAGAGATGCCGGAAGCCGAAGTTGGCCATGGCCCGCGCCGCCGCTCCTATATTGAGGGGATTGCGTGGCGAGACGAGCACGACTTCGAGGCGTTCGCGTTGGGCATCGGTGAGCAAGAGATGATTTTAGTGCAGAATTGCAGCCGTCCGAGCGCGCCGCGGCTCCGCCCAATGCGAGCGCTCCATCTTTATTGGAGAGC
>CAWAZR010000008.1:0-12832 GCA_963786565.1 uncultured Acidobacteriota bacterium
CGACTCATCCACCGAGGCTTGAAGTTGCAGAGCCCCGGCCTGATCAACCTGGATAAGCGGCACGCCTGGTGCGGCCATCGTCCCCGGATCGACCATCCTCGCCGTTACGATTCCAGAGAAGGGCGCCGCTACGCGCGAATACCCCAGCATGGTGCGTGCGCCATTTACCTGAGCGCGCGCCTCGTCGGTTTGCGCGCGAACCGCCTCAAGGTTCGCCTCCGCAGCTTCAGCCCGTTGCGAGACTTCATCCATTTCCTGCGGACTCACACTCTTCTCTTGCTCAAGTTGCTTGTACCGGTTTAACGTGCTTGTCGCCAACGAGGCGTTGGTCTGCGCCGCGGCTTGTGCGTTTTGTGCCGCCTTCAAGCCCGCCTGCGCCTGCTCCAGAGCCGTTCGCAATGCCGCGTCGTCCAACACGATCAGTGTTTGCCCAGCCCGTACACTGTCTCCCTCGCGCACCAACACCTGCTGGATGCGGCCCATCACCTGCGCGGATAAAACTGCACTTTCTCTGGCATGAACCGTGCCCGTGGATTGCAGGTTCACAGGTACCTGTTGCACCTGGCTTTCAACAACCCGCGCCTGCACGGTCTCGACAACCGCAGAGGATGCGGAGTCGGTACCGTGACATCCGGCCATCGTCACGGCGGTAAGGGCCAACACGCTTGCCCGTAAGAAAGTCTTCATTGCAATTCCTCCGCCGCATCGGGAGTGAGTGTCCCAGTCGCGTATAAAAGTTCGGTATGGGCCATGGCATTTCCGTAAACGGCATGCCAGTAATTGGATTGGCTCTGCCGCTCGGCATCTTCGGCACGCAGCAGATCGGTGATGGTGGCAAGCCCCGCACCGTAACGATTTTTCAGAATGCGCAGACTCTCGGCCGATTGGTCCATTGCCGCCTGCGCCGTCTCCAGCGAGAGTTCTGCCGTCTTCTGATGAATGTGCGCCTGGCTCACTTCCAACCGCAGATGCTGCTCGGAGGCGGCCACTTGCGCGTCGAGCTTGCGCTGAACAGCTACTTCGCGCGAAAGTTGGGCGCGCCTGCCTAAGGGCAGAATGTCCACGCTGATCTGCACGCCGGCCACCCAGTTGTTGCCTCCCGATCCGGCAATGGAAGTTTGGTCTTCTTCCCAATTTCCATAGGCGCTCACGCGCGGGCCGAAGTCCGACTTTGCCGCTCCCACGGCAGACGCCTGAGCAGATTGCTCCTGCCCTAACGCAGCCAGATCCGGCCGCGCCTTTTCAGCCGTCGCCAACTCCGCTTCCAGTGTGTTCTGCGGAAATGTGTGCGGCTCGATGGGCTTCAGTTCAGTTGCCTTCAGCTCCGGCTGGCCCATTGCTTCGCGCAACTGGGCCCATGCCAGTTCCAGGTCGCCCTGCGCCGCAATCAACTCCTCTTTGCGCGCGGCCACATTCACTTCAGCCGACATGCGATCCGACTCCACCGCAAGGCCAGCCTTGACGTGCTCATCCACAGAGGTCAGAAGCGCCGCAGCCGTCTCCTGCTCATGCTGGGCAACATCGATCTCCCGCTGCGCATAGAGCACCTGCTGATAGGCCCCCACGACACGAAACACGATTTGCTGGTCCACAGCTTTCGCAGAAGACAAAGCGCCCTGCCTGTGCAAATCCGCGCGATGGATCTCCTTCTGTGTCTTGAACGAGTCGAACGCCATCCATGAGCCGGAGAAGCGCGTGGAGAAGTTGCCGATCGGTTGCGGAAAATTCAACGCGTTCAGCGCAAAGTCAGCTTGCGTAAACTGCCGTTGCCGAAGCCGCGTGCCGAAAGCGTAGACCGGATCGTCGCCGCGGGAGATGTCTTCGGTGAAGTTGAGCTGCGGCAGAAGCTGGGTGCGCGCCATGGTGGCTGCCGATTTGGCTTCTTGATTGTCTGCGCGCGCCATCGCTGCCTCAGGGCTTTGCCCCAGTGCCTGACTGATGGCTTGCCGTAGCGTCAGTGGTTCCTGCGCACCGGCGGCCAATCCCCCCATTGAGAACAGGAGAAGAAGGCCCAGAGATCGATAACGGCGTGAACTCATCGGATCAGATGTCCTTGGGTTGTGCTTTCACTGGATGGAAGTCACGAAGCGGGGAATCCGTTACAAAACGCGTCAGGTTTATTTCTTCAGCCCGGCAGCACGCGCGTTTTGGTATCGCACCGAAGGCCCGGAGTTTGAAGAGTTTGAAGGAACGTACTGGTTTGCAATCCGCAGATGCGCGGGAAAGCGCGGGATGCGAGCGCAGTAGTAGAAGTGGATTTAGAGTTGACCCCGATTACATGCGTATTTGAAGATCTGATCATCTGGTGATGGGCTGCAAGCAGCGTTTCCGCAACGCCGTGAATGATCGGATTGGGCTGGAACCTGACCCACAGGGATCTCCGTAAATCCCGCACCGCTAGCCGACTATTCATCTTGAATTCCTGTGCCCTCGAAGGATTGATTAGCCAGTAGAGACTCGATGAGCGCCACGTCAAACTCTTCCAGATGACCGCCGTGTGAAAAGGTTACCGTCCAGACAAACGGGGCCGGCATTTGCGACATCTTAGTGGTGAGCCGGCATCTGATTAGAACTCGCTCTAAGGTGCTCATCGGGCGCAGGTTACGCTCGGCGAGGTGATTACTCTCCATAAACGCCCCAGGGTCTAGGAATGCCAATGCGCGCATTTCGCTGCCGCAATCCACATGGACGAAGAGTCGGCATTTCGGACAAGTGACCGAGAAACCTGTTGGGGCGCGTCCACCCAAGTAGTTATTGATGGGCCACTGACTGGCCATCAGCAGTTTGGGCCCAGTTAGCGCACGTGGGTGCGGCGGCGGCCGGTTTCGGTGTGCGAGGTGTGCGCCGCAGTTTGAGAATCGCGCTGCAAAATATAACGACAGAATTGTGCGTGATGTTCTGACGCTTTCTCTCACTGTAGGGCAGAGTCCCCTTGCGGGAGGAGGAAACGCACTGATGCATGCACAGGTAACCGGAAGGAACGCCGCTTCGCCAACTCGCGAGAGATTCGCGGGCCCTGGAAACCACAACTCTTGGCCGGGAAACTTCCCTCTCGGCCGATGGCTGCTGCTGGGATGTGTGACGCTGAGCGGCATCATAACCGGCTGCGGCGGCGCGGGAAGTAGCCCACAACCGACGGTTACCTTGTCGGTGAGCCCCACAACGATCACCCTGGGATCGAGCGCGACCCTCACCTGGTCGTCGACAAATGCGACCTCGTGCACGGCGAGCGGCGCCTGGAGCGGCACGGAAGCGGCGAGCGGCACGGCGACAGAAACGCCTTCAAGCGCCGGAACCGCTACATACACTTTGACCTGTACCGGCAGCGGCGGCAGCGGCGGTGCCTCAGCGACCCTTACGGTCAACGCGCCCGCCGCGCCCACGGTGACTGTTTCGGTTTCGCCTGCCACCATTATCCTGGGTTCAAGCAGCACGCTTACATGGTCGTCGACCAACGCCACATCGTGCACAGCCAGTGGGGCATGGAGCGGCGCACAGGCCACCAGTGGCACGCTGACGGTAACGCCGTCTGCAACCGGAACAGACACCTATAACCTGAGTTGCACAGGTGCCGGCGGTTCCGGCAGCCACTCGGCAACCCTTACGGTTAATCCGCCGGCGGCACCGACAGTCAGCATCTCGGTTGACCCCACATCGGTTACGCTCGGGTCCAGTTCGACGCTCACGTGGTCTTCCACGAACGCCACGTCGTGCACGGCCAGCGGAAGCTGGTCTGGCCCGGAATCGACCAACGGCAGCGAATCGGTGATGCCTTCCGCCACAGGGTCCGATACCTACACGCTCGATTGCACCGGGGCAGGCGGCAGCACCACCGAATCGGCCACGTTGACCGTTAATCCCCCGGCCGCAGCGGCGTACATCTACACGCTGGATGGCGATGGAACGCTGGCCGAGTTCTCCGAGGCGCAGACCGGTGGAGACTTGTACCTGCTTCCCACTTCTCCCCTTAGCCCCAATATTACCGACAGCAACAGCATGGTGTTGGACCAGGCTCTGAACCTCATGTTCGTAAGCAGCTATCAGGGGACCGGCTCTATTTACGCGCTGACGGTGAACTCCACCACTGGCGCTCTGGCCCTCACTGCCAACTCCGTTACGACCACGGACGTGCCCACAAACCTCGCTATCGGCCCCTCGGGCAATGTCCTCTACGCCGCCAGTTACGGTAGCGCCACCATCGCGGCTTATACCATTACCCCCTCTACCGGAGCTCTCACGTCGGTCGCTGGCTCGCCCTTTCCGGTAACCTGTTCGGGAGCCTTCTGCTCGAACGACAATAATCCCGGCCCCATGCTCTACGATGCGGCAGATAGCACTCTCTACCTCGCCGACGTTACCGACTGGGTGGTGGGTGCCTACTCTGTAGGCAGCAACGGAGCGTTGACTTTCATCGCCAACACCTCGGCGGACATCAACGTGGACGGCCTGGCCATCACCCCGAACGGTAAATTCCTTTATGCCACCAATGCCGGTGCAGGGGACGTTTCCGCCTACGCCATCACCCCTAATGCCATGCTGAGTGGAAACCCCGAACCGCTCACGCCCGTGACGAATTCGCCGTTTCCCGCAGGCAGCAACCCCACGACCCCGCTGGTTGAGCCGACCGGCCACTACCTCTATGTCTACAACTCCGGCGCGCAATCCATTGAGGCGTACTCCATCAACCAAACGACCGGCCAACTGACGGAGATTAACACTTATTCCATCGACAATCCGGACATAACCGGCCTGACTGGTGAGGGCGGACTGGCCATAGATCCCTCGGGCAAGTATCTATATGTCGCCAACCCTGTGGGCCAGGGCAATATCTCGGTGTTCTCCATCAGCGCTACCGACGGCACCCTGACCCAGTTGTCCACCTCGCCTTACCCGATGGGCACAGGAGTCGGTTTGGGCCCCGACTGGATTTCCGTGTATAACCCGTGACGCCCTTCGGCCGGTGAAAAGCACCAAGCCGGCCGGGAGACGTCGCGCACTAGTCTTTGAGATCTCGGTGCATCGGGTTCCATCATAAGGATAAGCAGATCGAGACCAGATCATTCGGCCCGGCAGCGATGCGATTGTGCTGCCGGGCTTTTCGTCGGTCGAAACTCGAAAACCTGTGCTCGAAAACTTATGCTTGTATTGCGCGGCCCATCAGAGGAAAATAAGCAGTACGCCGCTCCCGTTCCCCCCACAGGCGCCACACACAACAAAGGCAAGCTTGAAAGCGCGAGGGTAAAGTGTCCGTTCCTAAGGAATCGCAATCTGGATTCGCTGGCATAGGATGGGCGTTTCGATTTTCCCGCATGCTAACGGGACGTGCCCGGCTGTTTTCTGCATTTGTAGCTGGTCTTTTGTTAATCGCCCTCATGGGACCGGTTCCGTGCAAAGCGCAGACCGCCGGTTCGGATCCCCTTTCCGCGCAAACATCCATCGTTCTTACTCCCGGCGAGACCATCTCCGCGGAAATTCCCGCCAAGGGCAAACAAACTTTCACGATTGCCGCCTGCGCGGACTGCTTCACCGAAGTCATCGTCGAACAGATGCATTTGTCGATGCCCATTGCGATTCTCTCTGGGCCCGGAATCGTGGACCCGATCCCTCGCTTTTGCGATGCAGGCATCCACTCCGTGGTTCGTGTTCTCTTCATCTCTCCGAAAGCGGGAAACTACGAGCTTGAAGTCCACCTGGCCCGGCCGTCCTCGGAAGCGGTGCGCATCACGCTTGCTGCCTCGCGGCCTGCTACCGATTCGGATCGCGATGTGGTTGCCGCCTATGACGCCCTGGCTCGCGCCGAAGGCCTGCGCCGGGCGACTGCTTCGGATTCAGCTCCAAAGACGATTTCGGCCTACGATCAAGCGATTCAATTGGCGCAAATAATCGGTGACACGCGTCTGCGGCAGAAGGCTTTAATCGGCAAAACCCGCGTGTATCTCTACCAACTGGGCGATTATACGGCCGCTCTGAAGACCGCGGAGGAGGCCAAAGCTCTGATGGAGAACCGGACAGGCAGCCCGCCGCAAAGCGACCTCGCGACCGATGCCGCTACGTGGAAGGTGCTGTCGTCGGCCTATTATTTTCTGGCTCGCTACCCCGAGATGATCGACGCCACCAACCGGTCATTGGCGATCTATGCCAGTCTCGGCGATCTCTATTGGGGGGGAATTCTCGAGGGCAACATAGCCAGCGTCTACGCGGAGATCGGAGAGATGCAGCAGGCTCTTTTCGCGGCCGAGCGCGCTTTGGACATTGCCCAGCAATTATCAGACCTACCGGGCATAGCGTTCGCTCAGGCCACGATTGCGGCCATCCACTTGGAACGCGGCGAATATCAGGCAGCCATCGACGCCGACCAGGCGGCGCTTGAAGAAATACGCATTCAGCCATACCCGGACGAGGAGGGCCAAGTCTGGCTCAACCTTGCCGAAATATACGACGAGCTGAACGACTTCGAGCGCGAGCGCGACGCACTCGAACGATCGCTGCCGCTCCTTCGCAACAGCGGAGATACGGCAAGCGAGAGTACCGCACTCTCCGATCTCTCGCTGCTCGACATGCGGCAGGGCCATTGGCAGGATGCGGAGCAGGCGCTCGATCAGGCGATGGAGATTGCCCGTTCTCACCAACTTCATCGCGAGCAGGCTGTTGCCTTTCTTCGCCAGGCCGTCCTGTTTGCTGCTGAAAGCCATCGGCAGACCGCGGCGAATGCCGTCCGCAACGGGCTGGCGCTGACCCAAAAGACGGGCGAAGTTGCAACCAGCTCGATGCTATTGCAGGCAGAGGGTGACTTGTATGCGCGCGAGCGACAATACAAAAGTGCTCTTGCGGCATACCGGCAGGCGGAAAGCGAGTGGTCCGGAATTCCGAATCTGGAGCACGCGGCGTTGGCGCGTGCCAGCATCGCCCGCATTGAGATGCGCCAGGGTGAGATGATCCCGGCCCGCAACGACATTCTCGAAGCTCTCGACGGCTTCGAGGCATCGCGGAGAAATGCCGGCGGCCGATCATTGCGCGAATCCTATTTTGCCTCGGTCCACGATTTCTACGATCTCGCCATTGAGATCGCTATGAGTCCGCGACTGCGAGGTGCGGCGGCAAGCACGACGAGCGGAACGGCAGGGAGCGACAACGCAGACGTGGAAACGTGGACCATCGCCGAGCGGGCTCGCGCGCGGTCGCTGATAGATGCGATCCGCCAAAGCAGCGACTTCACCACGCGCGGCGTTCCTGCGGAGCTCATCGACCGAAGCGAAAATGTGGAACGCGAAATCGGTGAGGCGCAACAGCGGATCCTGAGGCTCGGCAGCCAGGACGGCGGGAAGGCGGGACTGCAGGAGGCCGAGAATCAGCTGCACGCGCTTGTGGTTGAGGCTGATGAGATTGAGGCGCGGGAGCGCGAGGCATCGTCTCCGTCTCTGTTCGGAGTCGCTGTCCGTCCACCTTCAATGGCCACGGTACGCGCGCAACTCCTGGATTCGGGAACGGAGTTGCTGGAGTACTGGGCGGGCAAGGACAGTGTCTATCTCTGGACTGTAACCGCGCATTCGATGCATGCGACGCGCTTGTGCAGCGCCACCGATCTCTCTGCCGCGGTGAGCGCATACCGCAACGCGCTGCTGGCGCGCGAAGAGCAGCCAGCCAATGAGGAACTGGCTGCGCGGCAGGCTCGCATTGCGCGAGCCGATCGCGAGTTGAGCCGGCAAGCCGCGATTTTGGGGAAAATGCTGCTGCCCGCGCGTCCAACCTCTCAGATTCGGCGATTGGTGATTGTGCCTGACGGTCTCATCGCCTCTGTTCCCTTCGCGGCTCTTCGACTGGACGCGAGCGCAGAATTCCTGATCGAAGACTACGAACTCATTGAAGAACCCTCGGCGTCGGCGGCGATTGAGCTGCTTTCGCGCCCCGCCCCACCGGCGAACTTGGACCGCATCGCCGTCTTCGCCGATCCCGTATATAACCGCCTCGACCCAAGGCTGGAGCGCGCCATCGCCAGCGCCGCTCCCCAGCGCGTTTCGATCACGGCATCCGATGATCGGCCGCAAGCGCAAGTCGCCCCCATCCCGCAGGTTTTCCGCTCCGACGCCGATCTCGACCTCGCCAGCCTGCCTCGTTTGCACGCGTCCGCAATGGAAGCGCAGTCGATTGCCTCGATCGCCAGCGCCGGCCAGGTGAGGTTGTATCTGGGTTTTGAGGCTACGCCTGCAGCCGTGACACAAGCGCCCTGGCGTGATTTTGCCATCGCGCACTTCGCCACGCACGCTATTGTTGACTCCGAGCGGCCCGAGCTTTCGGGAATCGTGCTTTCCACTCTCAATCGTGATGGGACGGAGCAGGACGGCGTCCTGTGGCTGACCGATATATACCGGACACCGATGCCGGTTTCGCTGGTAGTGCTGAGCGGATGCAGGACAGCCGGTGGAAAATCCATCCCCGGCGAAGGCATTGCAAGCTTGGCCCAGGCATTCTTATCGTCGGGTGCCGCAGGAGTCATTGGAACGCTCTGGACCGTCGACGATGCTTCGGCAGGACAGATAATTCCCTGGTTCTACCAGGCGCTGTTGCAGCAGCACGCGAGCGCCGCCGGTGCGCTGCGCCAGGCACAATTGAGAATGCTTGCGGCTCATCGCCCCCCGTATGATTGGGCTGGATACGTTGTCGAAGGCAATTGGAAGCCTCGCTCCACTTCGATCGATAGAAAGACACCTTGATGCAGCAAACGTTCCCGAATGACGCAGAACCTTAACAAAAGTGGGTTAGACGCACTGCTCGAAGCGCTCGGGCCGGAGAGTAACGAAGCCGGGGCCGCATACGAGGAGTTGCGCGCGCGCCTGATTCGGTTTTTTCGCTGGAACCGGTGCCTGTTTCCGGAGGATTTGGCCGATGAGGCGCTGGACCGGCTGGCGGCCAAGTTGGCCGGCGGCGCGGAGGCGATTGTGTCACCGGCGGGTTACGCGGCTGGGGTCGCGCGGATGATGCTGCTGGAACAACATGCCAAAACCTCCCGCGAGAAGAAGGCGCTCTCATTCCTATTGTGGTTTCACAGCAGGCGAAAGGATTTCTATGACGCGCAACAAGACTGCGAGGAGGCGCTTAGCAATTGCCTCGACCGGCAGTCGGCCGAGAACAGGCAGCTTCTTGAACGCTATTATTCGGGTGACGCGAGTGAGCGCATTCGTAACCGCCAGGCGCTGGCCGGCGAATTGGGTATTGCCATCAACGCTCTGCGCAATCGCGCCCTGCGCCTGCGCAGCCAACTTGAACAGTGCGCGTCCCGCTACCTTGCCAAGCTGAAGCATCGAGATGGAAAGCCCGAGAATTTCACTATGTATCAAAGAAGGAATTTATGAGCGAGTCTTCCGATCCCCGCGAACTATTGCTGGCCTACAGGCTGGGGGACCTCTCGCGGCCTGAGCGCGACGCCCTTGACGAGCGGATGATTGCCGACGGGGAGTTGAGCGATCGGCTGGCGGAGGCTGAGTATGACTTGCTGGACGATTACCATGCCGGCCGACTGACCGCCGCTGAGCGGAGCCGCGTGGAGCGCGCATTTTCGCCCCGCGAACTGGCGCACATTACCCTGTCAGTCGCGTCGGGGGCTGCACCTTCACCGGTGCCGCGCGGTAGGCGGCTTCCGTGGCTCACTCTGGCAACTGGTACCGCATTTCTGGCCGTAGTTGGAGGGGTTTTGTTTTCCGTTCATTTCCGCAATTCCCATGTGCCAACCTCGGTCGCACATTCAGGGACTGGCGCACCGCCGGCGCAAACGCCTTCTTCGCCAACCCCCGAAACCGGCAAGCCGCCGTCCAGTAAGAATCAACCGGCCCCGGCAGAGAGCGCGGCGGTGGCCATTCTCGTGCTCGAGCCAGCCATCACACGCGGTGAGCTTGGCGCGGTCCTTACGCTTCGACCTTCTACAGCGGAGGTTCGAGTTCAGTGCGTTCTACCGGCGGGCACTTCAGGTTCATCATTCGTCTTGTCGGTAACAAAAAACGGAAACACTCTGGCCAGCAATCTTCAGTACGGTCCAATTCAGCTCGTCAACGGAAGCCGCGTCGCTGAATTCCACTTATCGGCTACGGTCTTCGCGGGCCATCCGGCGAACTCGCGTTTCCTGTTCGTCGTTACCGAAAAATCAACGCGTGCGACCGTGAGCGAATACCCAGTGGTTCTCCTCGGAAATTGACAACCTTCAGCTTAGTGTCAGGTCGCGCCGCTCGAGCGGACGATGCCGTATGCGGCAAACTGGTTAGCGAGACCGACGCGGTTGCTGACGTCGTCAATGTCTTGCGCGCAGGCTTCAGCCTCCCGCTCCCAGAATTGGGCTCTTGGAGCAACACTGCCGACGGTTAGAATCAGAAAGGGCTTCTGTATGCGGCAGTTATTCGACCTCGCTTTCATTGCTCTCGTGCTTTCTTCTTCCGCGCGCGTCCATGCGCAAGACACTCGAGTCGTCAAAGAACCCGTCATCCCTCCCGCTTGCACGACCCTCATCGCCGACTTGCGCTCCGCGAGCTCGGATATCAGCGAGCCTGACGCCGACGCGGGCGGCAGCCCCGCGACCCCCGGCGAAGCCAAATACGCCCTCAACGCTTACCTGGCCGCGCACGACAAGGAATCCCGGCTCGACACCGAGCGGATTCAGCAGGCACTGGACAGCTGCGGGAAAGGCAAGGGTGTTCTGCTCAAAGCCGACGGAACCCGCAACGCCTTCCTCACCGGCCCGCTGCAGCTCCGCGCGGGCGTCACGCTTATTGTCGACAAAGGTGTCACTCTCTACGGTTCGCGTAATCCGGCCGTCTATGAAACCGCGCCGGGCAGTTGTGGCGTTATTGCCCGGCCCGCCCACCTGATGGACCACGTCGATATGAGCGGGTGCAAGCCCCTCATTTCCGTTGATCACGTCTCCGGCGCAGCCATCATGGGCGACGGCGCAATCGACGGCCGCGGCGGCGAGCGCATGCTGGGCAAGGAGATCAGCTGGTGGCAACTGGCTGAGCTCACCCGCCCCGGTTATGGCCATCAGGTCTCGCGTCTCATTGAAGCCAACTCTGCCGACAACTTCACGCTGTATCGCATCACTCTGAGGAATTCCCACAACGCCCATGTCAACTACAACAACGGCGACGGCTTCACGGTATGGGGCGTGAAGATCGACACGCCCAAACGCAATGCCCGCAACACTGACGGCATCGATCCTGGCGACGGCGCAAAGAACATCACCATCACCCACACGTACATCCGCGACGGCGACGATAATATTGCCATCAAGGGCGGCCCCGGCGGCGTCAACAACATGACCGTCAGCCATAGCCATTTCTACTGGGGCCATGGCATGGCCATCGGCAGCCCCACCATCGGTGGCGTCGGCCATCTGCTGGTCACTGACCTCTCGCTCGATGGTATGGACAACGCCATCCGCATCAAGTCGAATGGCTCGCGTGGCGGACTGACCCACGACGTGCTCTTCGACGACATCTGTGTCCGTGACTCCGATAACCCCATCGTGCTCGATACCGGCTACACCGGCGGTGGCGACGTAAAGGGCGATTACCCACCGACCATGCGCGACGTGACTCTGCACAACGTCCGCGTCTCAGGTGGCGGAAAGATCTCCTTCAACGGCTACTCGCACGACTATCGCATCGGAGTAAGGCTTGACGGCGTTTACGTCACAGATGATGCTGCCTATACCTACTCCGTTAACCACGCTGATCTGGTGCTCGGCCCCGGCGTCGTGAACCTGAAGCTACCTGCTGGAGCCGATTCAACCGTTAAGGGAAACCCGGCGACAAAAGGCACGCCAGTCTCGTGCGAGAAGATGTTCGTACCGTTCCCGGCGGAGTGAGGTTTCCAGCGTGGAGAGATTTCCCGCTGCGGTAAGGTATCGCTGCAGTCCCTGGGGAAAGTGGGACGCAGAATCCACTCGGTGAATGGGCCGGCTGTAGGGCCCTTGGTTCGCATAGGATTTACTGTCAGACTTACTGTCATCTACCCCTCAAAAAGGCCTAATTCCACCAAAATCGACCAAGGGCGCCCACTCATGCAACCGTCGCACAATGAACATTAAACATTTTTTTATGGATTTACAGCAATGCAAAGAACTTGGATGGAGAAACCGCCGACAGTCTCAATTAGAACCTGACGTTCTGCCACTGAACTACTTCCGCTCTTTAAAATCAATCCTTTATTCGATTGATTCGCGGTTACTGTCAAACCTACCTTATTACCATCTGCGCTGCAATCTGCACAGGCGCTCCGCACTCTTCCGGCGAGAATCAGCGCTCGAAAACTGATCGAACAGCAACTCGAGGAAAAACAGCCTGGAACAGGTTGGCCGTCAAGTTGGCAACAAGGCAACCAGAAAAGCTCGCCTGACACGGTATCGCAAGAACGCCAGACGCTGGCAATTCTATGCCTCAGGCCGCCGCCCGGATGGCAAGCCGAACCCGGAGAAGATTGTCATCAAAGGGAAACAGGTAAATTGGCTGACGTTGTTGAATGGAAGCGATCCTCTGTCTTCTAGGCCGCCGCGGATTCCTTGAAACGCCCCGGAAGGTGCGGACCGCGCCTCGCTAGCGGGCGCCAAGCCGGGCCGTCGACCCATGGGCCCTGATGTCGTGTTCTTCTTGAATATTTTGCCGCAGCGAATAATGTGGCAGCGCTGCAACGCGCCGCTCTGTGTAGAACCGCCTAGTACGCGGGCAGTTGCCTTTTCGCACTCACCCGATGCCGCTGAACTATGTTCTGCCGCACCGCAGGCGCGTAGCTCAGTTCGATAGAGCGCTTCCTTTACACGGAAGAGGTCGTTGGTTCGAATCCAATCGTGCTA
>CAWAZR010000009.1:0-168945 GCA_963786565.1 uncultured Acidobacteriota bacterium
TCTCCATCCGATTCTTCACGGACTATCAATTTCCCACCCCGTGGCTTTCCGTGGTGATTGCGCTGGCAGCGGCGACCATGGTGGGCGTCGTCTTTGGCACCGTTCCCGCGACGCGCGCCGCACAATTGGATCCCGTGGATGCCCTCAAATATGAATAGCCACGGGGCCGGCCGGAAGGACGCGGACGGCGACGAACCCTCGCAGGGTCCCAACCTCGTTCTTCTTTACAGCCTGATTGCGCTGGCGCTGGCCGTGGCCATCGGCTTGGCATTGCTGATTGTGTGGCCGTTCTACGCGCGGCACTAGACAGCTGCGCGGGTTACGCCTGAGAGTGCCGTCGGCGTCACGGAGGAAGTTACGGAGCGGCAACCCGCACCCGGCAGTCCGCATCTATCGTCGAAGTCCTCGCCATCGAAATTGCGAGGGATAAGGAGCCTGCTATGCGCTCGTTGTTGCGGTGCTTCACTTCAATTCTGTTGGCCGCTGTGATCGCAGTTCCCCTGTTCTGCGGCGGTTGCGAGGCCAGGGTCGGCGTTTACGACCCCTACTACCACGACCGTCACGTGTGGGCCGCTGAGGAGCCTTACTACACTCAGTGGGAACACGACACGCATCGCGATCACATGGACTTTAACAAGCGCAGCGATGCCGACAAAAAGGCATATTGGGACTACCGGCACAGCCAGCACTAAGCAGGTGTCAGGTTTCAGGGCGGAATGTCGTTAGGTTTCCCGGACTGCGATCGTCTCCGCCCGCTCCACGATAAGCGCGGGAATGCCGTCGACGATGGGGTATCTGCGAGCGCAGGCGCTGCAAACCAGGTGCGAATCTTCGGTGCGCAATTCCCCATGGCAGGCCGGGCAGGCAATCTGCGCGAGAATCGATGCGTCGAATTCAAGTGGGATCGCATGCATGCGTCTGCTGCTCCAGATATCAGGTTCCAGGCGTCAGCCGTTCACTCTTCCCTACTGGCTACGCCCTATTCTCTGCTTTTTTCATTGAATGATCGCGTCGGGGTGGCCGCCTTGATTGGGACGGATCCTCGGCCGGCCGGAGAATGCCTGCTCAATGCCTCCGTTGGCGTCGGAGCGCGAGAACTCGTACGCTACGCGGATGCCGTTATAAATGGCGACGTCGTTTGAGGAGCCGTGGCCGATGATGCAGACGCCGCGCACGCCGAGGAGCGGTGCGCCGCCGTATTCGGAGGGGTCGAGGCGGCGGCGAAAGTCGTTGAAGGCGCGACGCGACAGAAGCGCGCCCACCTGCGCGGTGACGGTTTTATTGAGCGACGTGCGCAGCACGTCGCGCACAAATCGACCGATGCCTTCGCTGGTCTTGAGCGCCACGTTGCCCACAAAGCCGTCGCAAACAATTACGTCGGCATTGCCATTGAAAATGTCGCGGCCCTCCACGTTGCCGATGAAATTGATCGGCAGGGCCTTGAGCAGAGGCCAAGCCTCGCGGGTGAGCTCGTTGCCCTTGGACTCCTCTTCGCCGATGGAGAGCAGGCCCACGCGGGGCTTGGCGATCTTGAGCACGCTGCGGGCATACATCTCGCCCATCACTGCAAATTGCTCCAGATTTTGCGCCTTGCAGTCCACATTGGCGCCCACGTCGAGAAGCACGCATGGGTTGCCTTTTGAGGTGGGCATGGGGGTGGCCAGAGCAGGACGGTCGACGCCGGGCAGCGCGCCCAGCACCATTTTTGCAGTCGCCATTGCCGCGCCGGTGTTGCCGGCTGTTACAAAGCCCGCGGCTTTGCCCTCGCGCACCAGCTTCAGGCCGACGCGCATGGAGCTGTCGCGCTTGCTGCGCACGGCGTGAGCGGCTTTCTCGTCCATTCCGATGCGCTCTGCGGCGTGGTGGATGACGATGGGCAGGTCCTCGTTTTCGAGGTGCTCGTCGAGCAGGTCACGCAGCTCGGACTCGGGCCCCACCAGATGCACGCGCACGGGAAGCGCACGACAGGCGAGGATAGCCCCGCGAATTTCCGGCTCGGGAGCCTTGTCAGAACCAACCGCGTCCAGCACGATGTCGGTAAGCATTTGAATTGTAAGCTACTTGGCTTCTTTTGCATCCAGCACAGCGCGGCCCTTGTAGGCTCCGCACTTGGCGCAGGCACGATGGGGAAGCTTCTTCTCGTGGCAGTTAGGGCACTCAGAAACCCCGACCGCGGTAAGAAAGTCGTGGGCGCGGCGGAGAGCGGTGCGGCGCGTGGAATGGCGCCTTTTCGGATTCGGCATGATGTTTCCTCTATTTTCGTGATCCGTGAACAGCGGACCGTGCACCAAATTCCCGTTCACGGTTCACAACTCACGATGTACACGACAGATTTTTCAGGACTTAATCCGGCTGCGCAAATCCGTCAACGCTTCCCAGCGGGGGTCACTCGGTCCCTCATCGCAGGAGCAGGGCTGAAGGTTGCGATTTGCTCCGCAGCGCGGGCAAAGTCCCTTGCAGTCGGGCTTGCACAGCGTTCTGACCGGCAGGGACAAAAGCACCTGCTCGCGCAGCACATCTTCAAGCAACAGACTGTCTCCTTGATAATAACCGATTTCCGTCTCAGACGCCGTAATGGACCGCTCGGGGACGTCGGCATCGGCGCCCAGAGGCCGGAAGATGAGGTCGAACTCGGCTGTGAGCGGAATTTCGACCGGTTCGATGCAGCGAGCGCAGGGAACCTGGAAATTGCCTGCAAAGCGGCCCCTGAGGCGAACGTCTGCAACGATATCTTTGGGCCCACGGTGCTCGTGGATCACTTCGGCGCTGCCGGAAGTGGCCAGATCGCCCACTTGCGTGGCTTCGTCCCCGTAATCGATGGCGCCGGGGGCGAGTTTCAGGTCGAATTCAACCGGTTCGCGCTCGAGCTCAAGGATTCTGAATTCCATGCTATGAGGGTAAAGCAGCGACGGGGGCAACCGAAAGTGGAATTCGAAACCGGGGAATGCGGATGGATACACCCCGGGGCGAACTCTTTGCCGCCTTGCTGATTTTGATGCCGCAAACTTTGGCGCGAGACAGTTTCTCGAGTGTCCCGATGGCAAGAAATCGTCAAACAGTAGTGGGTTGTATTATGAGTTTTCGAGTACTTTCATTTCCTAAGCGGACCCCAGCCAGAGAAGGGTCCTACGACACCGGGAGCGGCGCGTGATTCGAGCGATTGTCGATTTTGCCCTCCGGAGCCGTTGGCTCGTGCTGGGCGGCGTGGTTGTCCTCACAGCATGGGGCGTCATCTCCTTCCGCTCCCTGCCGGTTGAGGCGTATCCCGACGTCGCCAACAACTACGTCCAGATCATCACGCAGTGGCCGGGCCGCTCGGCTGAGGAGATCGAGCGCCAGGTCACGGTTCCAGTCGAAATCCAGATGGCGGGCATTCCCCGCCTCGCGCATCTGCGCTCGACCACGCTGGCAGGCCTCTCCAGCGTGATGCTCATTTTTGACGACGGGACCACCAGCGATGTGAATCGCGAGCACGTGATGGAACGGCTCGGCACGGTAAATCTTCCCGCAAACCTGGTTCCGCAGATGGGCACGGACTGGAGCCCGGTGGGCCAGATCTACTGGTATTCGGTAGAGAGCACGAATCCCGCTTACGACGTTATGGAGCGGAAGGCGATCGAAGACTGGCTGCTGGAAAAGTCGTTCAAGAGCGTGCCCGGCGTGGTGGATGTCTCGAGCTTCGGCGGGCCCACCAAGGAGTACCAGATCGCGCTGGACCCGGAGAAGCTGGTTGCCTACGGCCTGAGCATCAGCCAGGTGGAGCAGCAGATCGCGAGCAACAACACCAACGGCGGCGGCAGCTTTATTGAGGAAGGCCAGCAACAGGTGAATGTGCAGGCGCTGGGCCTCTACTCCAGCGTGCACGACATTGAACAGACCGTGGTGAAGACGCAGAACGGCGCGCCCGTGCGAATCAAAGATATCGCGACGGTGACACAGGGCGCGAAGATCCGCCTCGGCCAGATCGGGAAATCATGGAAACCCTACACGGTTGTCGACGGCAAGAAGATCTACGATAACCGCAAAGTCGAAGACAATCCCGACACGGTGGAAGGGATTGTGCTGCTGCAAAAAGGCGACGACGCCGATCCGGTCCTGAAGGGCATCCATGAAGAGGTAGACAAGCTGAATCACGGCATTCTGCCCAACGGTGTCACGGTGGTTCCCTTCCTCGACCGCTCCGATCTCGTGAAGTACACCGTGACCACGGTGGAGCGCAACCTGAGCGCAGGCATGATCCTGGTGGCCATCATCCTGTTCCTGTTTCTGGGCAACATTCGCGGCGCCATCATTGTTTCGCTCACCATCCCCTTTGCACTGATGTTCGCGGCCATCTGCCTCGACTTGAGCCATATCCCGGCGAACCTGCTTTCGCTGGGCGCGCTGGATTTCGGCATGCTCGTGGATGGCTCCGTGGTGATGATCGAAAACATCATCCGCCATCTTGCGCAAAGCGGCGACCGGCGTCCCGCGATTGAGAAGATTCAGGATGCGGCGCACGAGGTGCAGCGGCCGGTGTTCTTTGCGCGCGCCATTGTCATCACCTCCTACCTGCCCATCTTCACGCTGCAAGCCGTGGAGGGCCGGCTGTTCAAGCCCATGGCGTGGACGGTCACCTTTGCACTCTTCGGCGCGCTGGTGTTTTCCATCGTGGCCGCGCCGGTGATGGCCAGCATTCTTTTCAGCAAGGGCGCCAGGGATTGGCAGAATCCGCTTTTGCATTGGCTGACCGAACGTTATCGTTCGGGGGTCCGGTCCGCCATTGAGCACCGCTATCGCACGGTCGGAATCTCCATGGCGCTTTTCGCGGTTGCCATTTATCTCACGGTGGGTGGGCCCATCGGCTCCGAATTCCTGCCCCATCTGGATGAAGGCTCCATCTGGGTGCGCGGTACATTGTCGCCCAGCGAAGGCCCTACGGCCTCCATCGACTTCACCAACAAAGCGCGCCTCGTGATGGCGGCGTTTCCCGAGGTAACGCAAGTCGTCAGCCAGACGGGAAGGCCCGACGATGGCACCGACACCACCGGCTTTTTCGACACCGAGTATTTTGTTGACCTGAAGCCGAAGGAACAATGGCGCCCCATTTTCGACCAGGACAAAGAGAAGTTGATCGCATCCATGGACCAGGAGTTGTCAAAATTCCCGGGAGTGATCTGGAACTACTCGCAACCGATCTCGGACAACATGGAAGAGGCCGTCTCTGGCGTGAAGGGTGAGTTGGCTGTGAAGCTCTATGGCTCCGACCTTCGCGAGCTGGAACGCGTGGCCGAGTTGATTCGCGCGCAGATGTCCACCGTGGCGGGAATTGAGGACCTGGGCATCTTTCGCGTCATCGGCCAACCGAATCTCAATTTGCAAGTCGATCGCGAGGCCGCGGCGCGCTTTGGCATCAACGTGAACGATATCCAGGACGCGATCCAGACCGCCGTCGGCTCCAGCGCGCTCACGCAGGTGCAGCAAGGCGAGGCGCGTTTCGACGTAACGCTGCGCTACCAGCAGCAATATCGCGATACGCAGGAGGCCATTGAGAACGTCCGCTTGCTGGCTCCGTCGGGCGAGCGCGTATCGCTGGCGCAACTGACGCACGTGACCACCGACGACGGCGCGGAAGAAATCTATCGCGAAGGCGGCCAGCGCTATATCGCCATCAAATATTCCGTGCGCGGGCGCGACCTGGGATCGACGGTCGAAGAAGCTATCTCCCGCGTGCAGCACAACGTTCAACTGCCCAGTGGATACCACCTTGAATGGGCCGGAGAATACGCCAGCCAGAAGCGCGCCGACCAGCGCATGGCCATTATTGTTCCGCTCACGATCATGGTGATTTTCGGCATTCTCTACACCATGTTCCGCTCCTTCAAGTGGGCCATGTTAATTTTGATCAGCGTGGGCATGGCGTCGATCGGCGGGCCGCTCGCGTTGTTCCTCACGGGCACTAATTTTTCGGTGTCTTCGGCGGTCGGCTTCCTCGCGCTTTTCGGAGTCTCCGTGCAGGTGGGCGTGATCATGATCGAGTTCATCAATCAGCTCAGGGCGCGCGGCAACACCATCGAAGAAGCAGCCGTCGAGGGCGCGGTCCTTCGCTTGCGGCCCATCATGATGACCATGCTGGTGGCCACGCTGGGACTGCTTCCCGCCGCGGTTTCGCACGCCATCGGATCCGACTCGCAGCGGCCCTTCGCGATTGTGATTGTGGGCGGGTTGCTGGCCAATCTGGTGATCAGCATCTTCCTGCTACCCACTCTTTACGTCTGGGCCGCGCGCGAAGACGACGTTCTGCCCCCGGCCGAAGAGTCGCCGGAAGTTTGATCCGCAAATGCCGGCCAGTGGTCAGACCATCCGTTGACAAGGGCAGTTGTGCTGGGATAGAAACCAGACCATGCCGTCCCATAGCCGATCCCTGCTCTTTCTGCTCCTGGCTTCGCTTGTTGCCCTGGGCCTTCCCTCCACTTCTTCCGCCAAAGTAGTTGGCATGAACGTGATCGCCAAGCCCGTAAATCGCGAGCGCATCGCGACCTTGCCGAAGAAACAGCAGAAGGCTTGGCTGGAGTATCTGGAGCGCTCGGAGAAACAGAAGGCCATCGACAAGCAGACGCTGGCCGACGAGCAAAAAGCCGCGGGCAACACCAGCCCCAAACATGCGTCGGGCGGCCGCGGCATGTTTGCGCTGCGTGGAGACCATCCGGCGGAGTGGTTCGCGAGTGACGAAGCGCTCAAGGATGCGCGCAACATCATCACCTGGCAGGTGGCAGACGGCGGCTGGAGCAAGAACATTGACATGGTGACGAAGCCGCGCGCTCCGGGCGACCTGTACGATGCCGACAACGAGAACCGCTTCCCCGACCTGGCCGATTTCGACAAACCGGTGGATCCCAGTTGGCACTACATCGCCACGCTCGACAACGATTCGACGTGGATGCAGATCCGCTTCCTGGCGCGGGTTGCGACGGCGCTGCTGGCTGCGCATCGCGATGCGGACGCCGCGCCCATTTGCGCATCCGTCCAGCGAGGCGTGGAGTACTTGCTCGATTCCGAGTATCCCAACGGCGGTTGGCCGCAGGTGTGGCCGCTCGAGGGCGGCTACCACGACGCCATCACTATCAACGACGATGCCATGACGCACGCCGTGGAGATTCTGCACGACGTTGCCGAGGGCGCGCCGGATTACAAGTTTCTGCCGGCCGCCATGGCGAAACGTGCAGGACCCGCCGCGCAACGCGGCATCGACTGCCTGCTGAAGTTGCAGATTACGGAAAACGGCGTGAAGACGGCGTGGGCGCAGCAGTACGACGCGCTGACCCTGGAGCCGACTTCAGCGCGCAACTACGAAATGGGTTCGCTGACCAGCGACGAGAGCTTCCCGGTGGTGCAGTTCTTGATGAGCCTGCCCAATCCGACTCCGGCGGAGGTTGCCGCGGTGCACGCGGCGTGCGCGTGGTTCGTGAAGGTTGAGATCATGGGCTTCCGCTATGGCAGCGGAAACTTCATGGCCGACCGCCAGAGCGCGGGCGGGCGCAAACTGATGGCCGTTGAGGGCGCCGGGCCCATCTGGGCGCGGTACTACCAGATCGGGACTGATAAGCCCATCTTTGGCGATCGCGACAAGACCATCCACGACGACGTGAACGACCTGAGTCTGGAGCGGCGCAACGGATACTCCTGGTACAACACCGAAGGCGTCGCCGTGTTGAACGCATACAAAACATGGGCGCAGACTCATCCGCAATAATCAATGCAGGATGATGGCAAACAAACAAGACGCGCCGGGGAGCGAGATGCGCATGCGCGTGGCCGCGGCCGTCGATCGGCCGCATCTGATCCGGCTCATCAACGCCGCATTTTCCGTGGAAACATTTCTCGAAGGCACGCGCACCGACCACCGGCGGCTTGCCGCCATGATGACCAAGGGCTGCATTTTGGTGGCCGAGGACGGCGAAGGACGACTGCTGGCCTCGGTGTATGTGGAGCGGCGCGGCAAGCGCGGCTACCTGGGCATGCTGGCAGTAGATCCCGCACGGCAACGCGAAGGCCTGGGGCGCCGCATGGTGGAAGCGGCGGAGAATCGTTTTCGCGAGCAGGGATGTGAAGCCGTGGATATTACTGTGCTGAGCTTGCGGACGGAATTGCCGCCTCTCTATCGGCGCCTGGGCTATGCGGAGACGGGGATCGAAGCATTCAAGACCTCACAGACGCTGCGGCCGGGAATGGAGTGCCATTGCATTGTGATGTCGAAGCGGCTATAAGGGTGCTGCCCGGTTCTTTCTGATTTTCGCGGGCGAGGCAAGAACGATGCGAGGTTGGATACTGCTACTGCTGTTCGCGGCCACGACGCTTTCCGCGCGGGCTGCGCAGCGCGTGAGGGTTGCGGAGTTGCAGCAGTTCCTGACCGCGCAATACGCGGCGCACAAAAGCGATGGCTCGATCGCCGACCATCTGGGCAATATGGAACTGAGCGAGCAGTTGACCGGTCCCACGCTGGACCGGATCACGGCGGACCTGAAGCCCGAAAAGAAAACTGCGCAGGCATTGCAACTACTCGCGGACCGGTCCGCATTTCTTGAGCCGCCGGCAAGCGAAATTCCCGATAAACCTGCGCCGGAGGTGGCCGAGCAGTTGCGGCTGTTTCAGGGGGCGATCCATTTTGCGTCGGTAACGATCGAAAACCTGCCGGATTTCCTGGCCACGCGAAACACGTACACCTTCGATAACTCCGTCGTCACCATGACAACAGACGCCAGCCGTACGGGCATCTCGGCGCATGGACCGCTTCATGCAAACGGGGAATACAGCCGCCAGATCACCTTCCGCGACGGCGCCGAAGTGATGCTGGATGCAGCGGCCCAGGACAAGCAGGAAAAGCACGGTGAGGCGCCGCCGGGACTCGTGTCCTACGGAGAGTTTGGTCCGTTTCTCGTAACCATCCTGAGCGACTCCACCAAGGGCCGGGTGGTATGGAGCCATTGGGAACAAACCCGCAGCGGATTGGCGGCCGTCCTCGAGTACGAAATCCCACAGAAGGCTTCCCATTACGCGGTGAATTACTGCTGCGCACTGTTTGTGCCGCTTCTCGCGGCGGGCGGCGGACGGCAAAATACAAACGTCGCAAACGCTTCAGGAGATTTTCACGATACCCCCGGCTATCACGGGTATCTCTATCTCGATCCTCAAACGGGCGCGGTATTGCGGGTAACTCTGGAAGCCGAGATGAAGACCGACGACCCCTTGTCTCGCGTGGCCGAATCGGTGGCGTACGGGCAAGTCGAGATTGGCGAGAGGAACTATCTTTGCCCGGTGCGGAGCACGGCTCTGATGATTGTCCGCGCATGGCGCGAAGGGGAAACGAGCATGGTGGAGTTGAACGAAGTGACCTTCACGAACTATCACCGCTTTGGCTCGAACGCCCACATCCTCTCAACAACGCCCGAGCCTTAGCTCCGCCGCTTATGGTGCCTTGGCCACGGGCGCGTGCAGATAGCGACTGGCGAAATCGATGAAGGTGGGCCAGTTGGGCGCGGGTGTGTGGCCGCCTGTGTGCTGGCGGAAACCCAAATCGCCTGTGATGAGCGCGGTTTCGATGGGCGGAAACTCCGTGGCTCCCAGATCTTTCTTGCCCAGCAGCGTATACACCGGACCGGCGGCAACGGCGGCAAGGAATGAGCCCTCGGCATCGGCCCAGCCGTCGCCTTTTGTCGCGCCGCCGCCGATGAATACCGGGCGTGGCGCGGAGAGCGCGATCAGTTCGTGCGCGTCCACGGGAAGATCGGCCACTGTGAGCGGGCCGTCATAGCGCAGAAAGTTTCCCGCCATCCAGTGATACTCGTTCGTGCCGGCGATGTTGCCGATCTCTTCGCCGAAGTGATGGCGGTAGAGCTTGGAGCCGGCCTCGCCCGACGAACTGATGTAGCCGATGGCAAAACGCGGATCGTAAGCCATGGTGACAAGCGCGGCCTTGCCATAACGCGAGTGGCCCGTAATGCCCACCTGGCTCGCATCGACTGCGGTATCGGTCGCCAGATAATCGAGGGCGCGGCTGGCGCCCCAAGCCCAGGCACGCAGCGCACCCCAGTCATCGAGCGAGCGCGGCTGGCCCTTGTTGGCGAGCCCGATAATGCCCTGCGTAAGTCCCGCTCCGTTATCGGGCTGAACGCTGGTGGGAACATACTCCGCATAACCCCAGCCACGCGCCAGTAACTGCTGTTGCCACGTCGGTCCCTGATTGGCGCCGGGAGCCATCTCGGGAATCGAGCGCGCGATGGCGGCTATGAACTGGCGGCTGAAAGCGAGCTCGATTATCACGGGAACCGGGCCCTTGGCATTGGCCGGCGTGGTCAGCGTCAGATCGATGTCGACGTTGATCGCGGGATCGCTCGCGTTGTCGACGTGGCCGACGAGCGTTTTTGTGATGACGGGAATGTCGCCGTTCTTGTCCTGTTTGGTGCTCACGACCTTCCACGTAACGGCGGGCAGATGCGCGGGAACGCGGCCGAGGATTTCGCGGTCAAAGAGCTCGACGATCTCAGGGCGGCGCTGCTTCCACCAGACTTTGCCGGAGGTGACACGCTTGCCGTTATTCAAGACAAGCGGGTCGGGAAGGTTGGGGTAAATGTTGGCTTTGGACTCGTCGTAATTGGCGGGATTCGGGCCGTTGGCGCTGCCGCTGGCGCCGGGGCGAAGCTCTTTGATGCCGAGTAGGTCCATAGTGCGCTGATGGTCCTTCTCTGAGGCGGCCTGAATGGCCAGTTGCTCGGGCGTTGGCGCGGGGCGCGGCGGAGGCGGGGGCGCGGGAGCCGTTTGCGCGGACAGCCAGGGTGCGGCGCAGAAAGACAGCGCTACAGCTATAACAACGATTTTTCGGGGGTTCGTGGGTCGAAGCATGGGCCGCCTCATTCCGTGAAGTTTCCCAACCTGAAACCGGGAACGGCACCAAGCATATCGATTTACTAGAGCATCGAGCAAGAGCGCGTCGGGCAGTGCGGTAAGCGGTGGGACGGGAGACGGGCACA
This sequence comes from uncultured Acidobacteriota bacterium, assembly GCA_963786565.1. GTDB lineage: Bacteria > Acidobacteriota > Terriglobia > Terriglobales > Acidobacteriaceae > Telmatobacter. Next base: position 11,007 of record CAWAZR010000009.1, read on the forward strand.
CTGGCTGCGGATTCCCATTCAAGACGGGGCGCATTCTGCCGATAGAACCAATAAGTTCGCAATGTACGCGCCGCGCGCGCGCAATCGCGGCTCGAAGCCAGGCGGGTGACCCCAATCTGCGGCCCCGGCATTTGAGACCCAAACCTCTTGCCGGGGCTGCCCGCCTGCCCTCTAATCGTCCGAGCCCTTCTGTTCCCGTGGTGCCCTCCGCCTCGACCTGACTCTCCGTTCTCTTTTCATTTCCTTTACGCATTTTCTGACGCATACCGCGTGTACAGTTATTCTGGAATTGCAACCGGCGTGGTCGAACAAGCGCCATCCCAGGGTCCACATCCCGTCCAGAAAAGAGAAAGGGAGAGAAATAGGCATGAGCGCGGTAAAGTACGACCTGATCGTGATCGGTTCCGGGCCCGCGGGCCAAAGGGCCGCCGTGGCCGCTGCCAAGATGGGCAAACGCGTGGCCGTGGTGGAGGCCCGGCAAATGGTAGGCGGCGTCTGCATCAACACCGGCACCATCCCCTCCAAAACCATGCGCGAGGCCGTGCTCCATCTCAGTGGCTACAACTACCGCTCGGTGTATGGCGTGAACTACCGGGTGAAGGAACGGATCACCATGGCGGACCTGGCCTTCCGGGTGCAGGCAGTGATCAAAACTGAAGTTGATGTGACCGAAGCGCAACTCTCCCGCAACGGCATCGACGTGGTGCACGGCATTGCCAGCTTCATCGATCCCCACCATGTGCGGGTAGAAGGCGTGCAGACCGACGCGACGCTGGAGGGCGACCGCATCATCATTGCCGTGGGCACCAAACCGGCAGTGTCAGACAAAGTGCCGGTCAACGGCAAGACCATCGTCAACAGCGACCAGATTCTGGGCCTGGAGTGCCTGCCGCGAACGTTGGTTGTGGTGGGCGGCGGCGTGGTGGGCGTGGAATACGCCTGCATGTTCGCTGTGCTGGGCGTGCGCGTGACGCTGATCGAAAAGCGCAACCGGCTGCTGGAGTTTGCCGATCAGGAGATTATCGAGGCGCTCAGCTACCATCTGCGCGACATGCGCGTGACCATGCGCCTGGGCGAGGAAGTGGAAAGTGTGGAGGAACCGGCTCCGGGCACGGTCGTGGCCAACCTGGAGAGCAAGAAGAAGGTTTCCGGCGACGCCCTGCTGTATGCGGTGGGCCGGCAGGGGAACGTGGAAGACCTGAACCTGGCTGCTGCCGGCCTCGAAGCCGACAAGCGCGGCCGCATCGCCGTGAACGAAAACTACCAGACCAAGGTGGAGCATATTTATGCGGCGGGCGACGTGGTGGGCTTCCCGTCGCTGGCCTCGGTGTCAATGGAGCAGGGACGCGTCGCCGCATCGCACGCGTTCAACGACCATGCGGCTTCTTCCAATCCCAGCTTTTACCCGTACGGGATTTACACCATCCCAGAGATCAGTTTCATCGGCAAAACCGAGGAGCAGTTGACGGGTGAAGACGTTCCCTACGAAGTGGGCATGGCTTATTACCGCGAGGTGGCGCGCGGGCAAATTCGCGGCGACACCACAGGACGGCTCAAGCTCATCTTCCATCGCGACACGCTCAAGCTGCTGGGCGTTCATATCATCGGCGAGGAAGCCAGCGAGTTGGTGCACATCGGCCAGGCGGTGATGACGCTCGACGGCACCATGAACTATTTCATCGACACGGTCTTCAACTACCCCACGCTGGCGGAGTGTTACAAGGTGGCCGCGTTCAATGGGCTGGGGCGGTTGCACAAGTATCAGACGGAGTAGACCGAGCGGGCACGATTCACTGTTTCACTCTTTTCACTCTTTTCACTTCTTTCACTCTTTTCACTCTTTTCACTTATTTCACTCTTTTCACTTCTTCACTGCTCGCGGCTCTTCCCCTGGAGGGTGTTATGACAACGGCGATCGGCGTGGTCATCACAGACCACATCGCGGCGGCAAGACTCGAGGATCTGCAGCCGGCCGGAAAAGTGCTGCGCTATCCCGCCGACCCGGATACGGTGGAAGCGCTGGAAGCGATTCCCCACAGCGAATTGATCGATATTCTCGCCGGGCAAATTGCAAGCCTGGCAGGAGGCAAAGCCGGGCCGGGCAAGGCAGACGATTGCAAGATCGATCCGGGCAAATCGGATTCGGGTAAGACGAACTCGGGCGAGACCGATTCGATCGACGCGATCGACGCGATCGGCGCGATCGGCGTCGCCGCTCCCGGCATCGTGCGCTCGGGCGTGGTCGAGGAGTCGCCCAATCTGCCGCAGATGAAGGGCGTGCGGCTGGCGGAACTGCTGACCTCGGCACTCGCCGAGCGCGGTATCGCAGCCCCCGTGTATATCGCTAATGACGCCGACGCCGTGGCCGCGGGCGTGGCTGCTACGCACAACCGGCTCGACAAGCTTACCCGCGTGTGGACCATCGGCAACGGCATTGGCTACGGGCGCTGGCCGCACGCCGAAGGTGTGTGGGAGGGCGGGCACATTACCGTAACGCTCGACCCCAGGGAGCGCTACTGCGGATGCGGCGGCAGCGGGCATCTCGAAGGCATCGTGGGCCATCGCGCCATGCGCTTGCGCTTTCTCGACCTGGAGCCCGAAGAGGTGTTTGCCAACGCCAGGAGTGGCGACATGCGCTGCCGCAAGTTTGTGGACCTGTGGCACCGCGCGTTGGCCGCCGCCACTGCTTCATTTATTCACCTGGCCGGGCCGGGGCGCTTTTACTTCACCGGAAAGAATGTGGGATTCCTGGAACTGCCGCTGCTGCGCAGCCACCTGGATACCATGGTCCGGATGACCCCGCTGCAGAGTTTCTCGCTGGAGATCCTGCCTCCGGACGACGAAACCGCGCTGATCGGCGCAGGCGTGAGCGCGTTGCGGGCAGTAAAACAGTGATCAGTGGTCAGTGGTTAGTGATCAGGCAAAAGTGGGGCGGGGGACGCAATCCATTGGGGCCTAAGGAGCGATGCGTTTCTTAAGCGCACGGAGATTGTTTTGTGTTTCTCTTCCCGGCCATTTAGCGCTTCCGCAGGTACGTCATCGACAGCCGATCGTGCCAGGTTAGGCCGTCATCGTCGAACAGCGCCCACACCACGCCCAGGCCGAGCGGCACCACCGACAGCAGCAGCGCCAGCAAGCGCCCCCAGCGCTGGCCGCAGGTAGTCGTGTGACCTGAGAATGTGTTGAGCTCGATGCCGGCGTATCTCATGCCGGGCGTGGCCCGGGCCAGGGTCATGAAGCATGCGTGATAAGCGACGCCAATGACCAGCAGCGCAATCGCGGCGCCGAACCCCAACGCATGCAGGCCCGGCAGTTCGCTGACGTTGGACGCGGCCAGCATGGCAGCGCACACCAGCGCGGCGGCGATCAACGTGCCATCAACCACCGTGGCCAGCAGGCGCCGGCTCATGGGCGCAAGCTCGATTTCGGGCGCCAGCGCAGTCCTGGACGCGGGCTCCTCGAGGAACTGGTCGACGAACACCCGCCGAGGCTCTGCTTCGAGATCCACGGTTGGTAGGACAGCCTCGAGGTCCATGGTTGCCGGCAAAGCGTTGAAGGTCATGGTTGGAGGCAAAGCCTCCAGGGTCATGGCCGACCACTCGGTACGCATCCATGTCGGCGCTACTGCCGAGTCCGTGGTGGCCGGCGCGGGCTCGATGGAGATGGCGGCCGGATCGACTTCAAAGATGCTCAACTGAGGTGCGGATTCCGTATCAGCCAGAGGACCTTCCGCACGCCGCGGGCGCGCTCTACGGGTCGCAATCATCTCCCGCGGGAACTCGATGAGGTTGGCGTAAATGGGCTGCACCGATTCGGCGGGCTGAACCGATTCGCCAGGCTCACCGACGTGCGCCTCCATGATGGACGGGCGACCGTAGCGATGCGGGCCGTCATAGGATTCGGCTTCATCCGGTTGCGCGTCGGTTTCCAGTTCCCACGCCGGCGCGACCGCCGCTTCCGTGTGGATGGGGGGCCGCTGCGCCAGCTTTTGCGGCGGCGGAACGACCACGGGCGTGCCGTGGCGCTCGGAGTTGGGCTCCGGCTCCCACACAGGCTCAGCCGAAGTGGCAGCCTCAAGGCCATCGAGAACGTACTGAAAGGCGGCGTGCGCCTGCTGTGCGGCTTTTGAGGCGGCCTCAGCGGCTTGCACTGCGGCGCGCGCCTCGCGGGTGAGCATTTCGTTGTAGCTGGGTGCATTGGCGTAACGCGCGGCCACCCTCGCGGCGGCCTGGGCAGCCCGGCTGCCACGCGCGTGCCGGATTTCAACGGGCGCGGCGGTCTCGCCTTCTGAAGGCGTCTTGCGGCTCACGTGCGCGGCTACGCGACGATTCACTTCCTGCTTCCACTCGGGGAAAAGAACTGCGGAATGTAATGATGTGCTCAACGCTCTTATATCCCTCCTGCTGCGGCGGGCCGTTCCCGGCTCACGCGCATGATGTAGTCCGCACTGCAACCCGAAATCGGGACAACGCAGACATTACTCAAAGACCAAGGAAAGGGGCTTGCGGACAAAGACGGGCTTGCCCAGTGAAGAGGGCTCGTGACCGTGCGGTCAACCCGGCTTGTGCAGTTACCAGAGCGAGAGGAATGCGTCCCATTGAATGCGGCTGGCTTTGCTATGCTGAGCCTTACACCGGTCTGAGTCAGGGATGCGTCCTCGTTATTTAGTATGTATCACTCTGCTGGCTGCCTGTCACCTGCAACTGGGCGCACAGGCCCCGCAAGTGTTGACCAACGTGGCACCTGCGTCGCAACGTGGGACGAGCGCCGCGGAGACCCCCGGTGCGCCTTCTGCCGCGGAACTTCCCGACGACCCCGGCCAGGAGCTGATGCCACAAGCCGTGCCGGAACCGGCGCCGGAGACGGGAACTCCCGTGGAATGGGAGGCGCAACACCAGAACTGGGCCGGCGATACGCTGACCCTTACTGGCGACGTTGTCGTGCACTACCGCGATTACGTGATTCGCGCCGACAGCGCGACCTACAACCGGACAACCACTGAGCTCGAAGCCGACGGCCATCTCCAGGTGACTGGCGGGCCCAATGACGTGTTCATTAACGCTTCGCACGGCGACATGCGGCTGAACATGCATACCGCGCGCTTCTATAACGTGAACGGGTCGCAGGGCGTGCGCGCCATGGGGCATACAGTGGTGTACTCGATCCCTAACCCACTGCTGTTCTCAGGCCGAGTGCTACTCCAGACCGGCGAGGGCCGCTATCGCATCGTCGACGGCTCCATCACCAACTGCCGGCTGCCCCACCCCGACTGGCGGATTATCGCGCACTCCATCAACCTGGACGACGAAAAGGCATCGACCTCGAATGCATTCTTCGAGTTTCTCGGCATCCCGATGTTTTATTTTCCCTATCTGCACCACCCAGCCAGCGAAACCGGCCGGACAAGCGGACTGCTGACGCCGGTCATCAGCAACGGGTCGTCGATCCGCGGCTACACACTGGGCGAGCAGATGTATTGGGCCATCAATCGCAGCATGGATATGGTGGTGGGCGCGGAGTACTTCAGCAAGCGCGGCTGGGCGCCTAACGGCGATTTCCGTTACAAAGGGCAGGGGCTCGACCAACTGACTGCGCGCTGGAACGCGCTGCTCGATCGCGGCATCGAAGAGCCGGTGACCGTATCGACGGCTCATCCCACCGGCTACGAACGGGTAAATCAGGGCGGGGTCGACGTGAACATACTGGGGCGCAAAGATTTTTCGCCCAACACGCGTGTTGCCGGCACCATGGAATACCTGTCGAGCTACGTGTACCGGCTCGTCTTCGACGATAACTACGCGCAAGCCATTAGCTCCCAGGTGGCGAGCGACGTGGTGTTCACCCATAACCGCCGCGGAATGGTGCCTTCAGTATGGCTTGACCGATTTGAATCCTTCGCCAGCACCAACAATGGCAACGAAGTAAGGATTCTGCATTCGCCTCTGATTCGCTACGACGTGCTGGACCGGCCGCTGGGCAGTGGGCTGCTTTATTGGGGACTGGGATCCTCGATCGGCTATCTGAACCGTTCCGAGCCGTTTTTCCACTCGCGCAACGTCGGCAGGATCGACTTCTATCCGCATTTTTCCATGCCCTTGTCGGGCGGCGGATGGAGCTTCCTGCCTGAAGTGGCGCTGCGCGACACCGGGTATACCATCAGCCAGACGCCCAGGCTCACTGGCCCGTTCACCACGCCCGTGGTCAGCCACAGCGCGCTCAACCGCGCCGATCTCGAGGCCTCCATCGACATCCGTCCGCCCGCGCTGGAAAGGGATTACGAGTTTCCCTTCTGGAACCGGGAACTGCGCCACGTGATCGAGCCGGAACTGAACTACCGGTATGTGGGCGGAATCGGCGCCAAGGCCCAGAACGTACTCCTGTTCGATACCGCGGACATCGCCAGCAACGTGAATGAGGCCGGATTCTCGCTTACGCAGCGGTTCTATGTGCGGCCGAAGGGCGGAAAAGGGTGCGGCACAAGCGACCAGGATGGCGAAAACAGTTCCGACGCCGGCGGCGGCTCCGACGCGGCGAAGACCGGCGACTGCCCGAGCGCGCCGCGCGAGTGGGCCACCTGGGAGATCGCGCAGGAGTACTTTATCAATTCGAACTTTGGCGGAGCTCTTATTCCGGGCCGGCGCAATGTGTTCGATGCCACACTGGACCTGATGGCGCCGACATTCCTCACTTCGCCGCGCAACATTGCGCCGATTACCTCGCGCGTGCGCTTCGAGGCCATCGACAATCTGCGCATCCAGTGGGACCTGGCGTACGACACCATCGCCGGTCAATTTGCAGCGGACAACGTATTCGCGGGCTACAGTTTTGGCCGCACCACGTTGGGCATCGGGCATGCCCTGCTGAATGCCGTGGACGACCAGGTGACGAACGGCACGACGCCTACCACTCCCGCCACTTTCACTACGTTGAAGAGCCAGCAGGTGCAGCCTTTCCTGGAAATTGGCAAACCCAGCGGCAGTGGGCTCAACCTGGCCGTGAATGGCGGCTATGACTTTGTGCAACACGAAGTGCAGTACGGCGGCGTGCAGGCGGTCTACAACTGGAACTGCTGCGGTCTGACCCTCGGGTACCGGCGCTTCGAACTGGGCACTGTGGGCTCAACGAGCCGCGACGAGACTCAGTGGCTCTACAGCTTCACCCTGGCCAACTTCGGAGCGGTGGGCGACATCCGCCGGTCCAACTCGGTGTTCCGCGATCCCTCGCTGCCGCCGGCGTATTAACGGCAGCCAATAGCCAATAGCCTATAGAAAAAACCTTCCTGCTGCGGCTACCTCCCACTCTCTGCTGTTCATTCTCAATTGGCTTCCACTTATTGGCTATTTGCGATTCGCTATTGGCTATTGGCTACTGGCTATTGGCTGCCTTGAGGTTGCCTTTCGGCGCCATATACGTCCATCGCATATCGGCATAGGAATGGGGCGCGGGACACGGCCGTAAAGCAGTCGCCTGGGGTATCCTTTCCTGAGGAGAAATCAACTTGGCAAATGCTCGTTTCTTAGCTGGACTGCTCCTTCTTGGCCTGACTGTCGGGTGTAAAGCACAAACACCACCCGCCGCGCCCGATCCCGCGCTCAATCACCGCATCGATATTCTGGTTCGCTCGGAATTCGACCTGCCCGCGGACGTTACGTTGAATATTGGCGCACGCAAGCCCAGCCAATTTACGGGCTACGAAACGCTGCCGATCTCCATCACGCACAACGGCAAGGCGCAGGAGTTCGACTTTCTGATTTCGGATGACAACACCAAGCTCATGCACATGGATACGCTGGACCTGACCAAGGATCCCGCGGACGCCATTTCCATCGCGGGGCGTCCTATACGAGGCAATCCGGACGCCAAGGTAACGGTGATCAATTTCGACGATCTGGAATGCCCGTATTGCGCGCGCATGCAACAGGAGCTGTTCCCGGCCACCATGGACCGCTACAAGAACCTGGTGCGGTACGTCTACAAGGACGATCCGCTCACGGACATGCATCCCTGGGCCATGCACGCCGCCGTGGACGCAAATTGCCTGGCCGCGCAGAGCGGCACCGTCTACTGGGCCTACGTGGACTATCTGCACGCCCACGGGGACGAGGTTACCGGTGATCAGCGCGACGTGACCAAGAGCTTTGCCACGCTGGACCGCATTGCACGGCAGGAAGCCACGGTAAGCAAACTGGACGAGACCGCGCTCGACGCCTGCATGGCCAAGCAGGATGAGACGCAGATCAAAGAGTCAGTAAAACTGGCTAACACTCTGGGGATCGATGGAACCCCCGCGCTCTATGTGAACGGTGAAAAGGTCAACGGCGGCGCCGTGCCAGAGGATCAGATTTGGATGGTCATCGACCGCGCCCTCCGCTCTGTGGGCCAGGAACCACCTGCCGCGCCGCCCGCGCCGCAGCCAACGGGCCAGAGCGGCGGTCAGTAACACAAATAGGGCTACCCCCGGGCCGGTGAAGGGATTTATCCTTGATTGCCGGGGCTTTTTCGAAAGCCCCAAGGAGATATCAGCTTGCAAGTCTCATTTGGTTTTCCCGCGCGTGCTCATATTGCCGCGGTACTGCTCGTTAGCGGCGTCCTTTTTTTCGCCGTCGCCGGATGCCACCGTTCGCCTTCAGCGGACGTGGTGGCCACGGTCAATGGCAAGGAGATTGCGCGCGCGGAACTGGAGCGGAATTACCAGATCCAGCTGGGTGACAACCCCCAGAAGCCGTCGGACCAGGAGGCGGACATGCTGCGCCTCAATGTCCTCCAGAAGATGATCCTCTCAGAGATTGAGCAACAGCAGGCCGCCAAGCTGAACCTGACCGCCAGCGATGAAGACGTGAACGCGAAGCTGACTGAGATCAAAGCTCCGTACACCGAGGATCAGTTCTACAACCTTCTCAAACAGCGCAACATGTCGCTGGACGACCTGAAACGCGACATCCGGCGCAATCTGACCGAGACCAAGCTCCTGAATAAAGAGATCGAGTCGAAGATCAATATCACGGATCAGCAGATTAAGGACTTTTACGAGGCACACAAGGCGGACTTCGACCTGGTTGAGCCGACCTATCACCTGGCGCAGATCGTCGTCACGACCATGCCCGCGGCGCCCAACGGCAACCAGCCGGCGAAGCCCGGTGGCGATGCCGAAGCCAAACGCCGCATTGATGCCGCGCACAATCAACTCGTGAGCGGCGTGGACTTCGCGGCTGTCGCAGCCGGGGTTTCAGAAGATCCCAATACGGCGGCGAACGGCGGCGACATGGGCTTTGCCCGCGAGTCGCAATTGAAGTCCGATCCTGCCGTCTTTGCCGCGATCAGCAATCTCAAGCCGGGACAGTTCACCGATGTGATTCCGGAATATGACCCGAGTCACAAGATTGCCGGTTACGCCATTTACCGGTTGCTTGCGCGCGAGCCCGCAGGCCAGCGCGAGCTGAACGATCCTCGCGTGCAGCAGGCGATTCATCAGCAGCTGCACGACGGCCAACAGCAGCTTTTACGGACCGCGTACCTGGAGACGCTCCAGGACGACGCGCGCGTGCACAACTACCTCGCCGAGGAAGTCCTGAAGAAGGGCGCGCAGTAGCGCGCGTTCCAATCGGCCTGCATCGTACCGCCGGCCTCCTCAGTCTGCGGAAAACTGTTCCAGGACAGCACGAAGTGTCAGGGCACGACTTTAGTCGTGCCGCAAGTGCTGCAAAATTGATATGGGCTTTAGCCCCTGCGCGATTTTGCTCTCGCGATGTCCTGACCGGCCTTAGTGCGGTTCTACAGACCCGCACATCTCACCTACCTGCTGGCCCTCAGAACTGCGCCTCGACGCCCGCGCCGGTGTATCGGATCGTCTTGTCTGGCGATGTGGTCGCATCCCCGCCCACGCCGTGCCCGGCGGAAACCATCACCACGTTGAACGTATGTCTGGCAGCCATGCCGGGATAGCCGCCCTCGCGCGCCCCCAGCGTGAGCGTACGTGTCGCATCGTTCCAATGGATCGGGATGGTGGCGTGTGCGCCTCGCTCGTAGTCGTAGCCATCGCCCGCATCTTCGTAGAGCGTAAAGTCGCCATCGGCTCCCGGATAAACGCGTAGCTCGATGGGGTCCGTAGCCTGCCCGGCATATTCGATCACCGGCCCTAAGGGCAGGATCGATCCTGCGCGGACAGCGAGTGGGATGCGGTCGAGCGGAGCGTCGACGAAAACCGTTGCTCCACCTTCGTCATGCTTTCCGGTCCAAAAATCGTACCAGCGCGTGCCGGCCGGAAGGTAAAGCGCGCGTTGTTTCGCGCCCTCGGTTAGTACGGGGCTCACCAGCAGCGCCGGCCCGAACATGATGCTTAATAATCTGGCGGACAATTGCAGAATTCCGCGAATCTCAAAACCTCGCTTCAACGCTCGTGCCGGTGTATTGGACCGTCTTGTCCGGCGAGGCCGTCGCATCCCCGCCCACGCCGTGCCCGGCAGAAACTATCACCACATTGAAAGTGTGACCGGCAGCCATGCCGGGATAGCTGCCCTGGCGCGCGCCAATGGTGAGCGTACGCGTGGCATCGTTCCAATGGATCGGGATGGTCGCGTGCGCGCCGCGCTCGTAGTCGATAGCTGTCGCCTTCATCTTCGTAGAGCGTGAAGTCGGCATCGGCTCCGGGATAAACGCGGAGCTCGATCGGATCCGTGGCCTGCCCGGCGTATTCGATCGCCGGGCCGAGGGGCAGGATCGACCCTGCGCGGACGGCGAGTGGGATGCGATCGAGCGGAGCGTCGACGTAAACCGTTGCCCCGCCTTCGTCGTGCTTTCCGGTCCAAAAGTCGTACCAGCGCGTGCCGGCCGGCAGGTAAAGCGTGCGTTGTGTGGCGCCCTCGGTCAGCACCGGGCTCACCAGCAGCGCCGGCCCGAACATGAACTGGTCGCCAATCTCCCACGTGGCCGGATCCTGGCGGAAATCCATCACCAGCGGCCGCTGGATGGTGTAGTCCTCGCTCGTAACCTTCCAGGCCAGCGAATAAACGTAAGGCAGCAGCCGGTAGCGCAATCGGTCGACGGCCAGCAGCGCAGGAAAGACCTTGTCGTAGGTCCAAAGCTCGTTCGCATCGCGATGGCCGTGGGTGCGGAAGACTGGGCAAAAGGCGCCGTACTCGAACCAGCGCGCGTAGAGCTCCTGATAGGCGGGCTGGGTGGACTGGCCGGCAAACAGTGGATGATAGCCGCCGATGTCTGTCGTCCAGTAGGGATAACCGGAGAGCGCGAAGTTGAGGCCCGCCGGCACCTGGCGGCGCAACGCCCACCAACTGCTGTACACGTCGCCGGACCATACCGCGGCGCCGTTGCGCTGCTGGCCCGCGAAGGCACTGACGCGTGAGCAGAAAGACGCGCTTCGACGGATCAGCCTGCTTCCAGCGCTCCTGGACGTCGCCGGTGTGCAGGAGGGGAAAGATGTTGGCGTATTCCAGGCCGGGACCGATGTGGAGTTGCTTGTCGCGCAGGATGGCGTCGCCGCTGTGCGGCCATTCTTCCTCGGGCTCGGAGCTGTCGAGCCAGAAGGCGTCCCACCCCTGTGCGAAGAGCTTGCCGACAAACTCATTCCAGAAAAAGTCGGCGGCGGCTGGATTGGAAGGATCGTAGATTTGCGCGGGGGAGACATCGAATCCCTTCACCACGATCTGCTTAAAGTTTTCCGCGGTCGCATCCATCATGGCCCACGCTGAGATCATGGCATGCACGTGCTCTTCGTGGAGGGTCTTCAACTCTGCGGGCACATCGGTGTAGCCGGAATTGAAGACGGGGTCGCCTTTGCCGCCTTCCTTCCACCAGTACCAATCCTGCACGATCGCATCCATGGGAATGTGCCGGGAACGGTATCCGGCCGCGATGGAGAGAATTTCCGGCTGCGTCTTGTAACGATCCTTGGATTGAAAGAGGCCGTAAGCCCACTCCGGAAACAGCGGCGCATGGCCGGTCATGGAGCGGTATTGATGGAGGATGGCATCCATCTGCGGACCGTAGAGGACGTAGTAGTCAATTTGCGGCGCGGCCATCGACTCCAGGTTCAGCTCCAGCGGAAAGCGGTTGTCGATGTAGCTGAAGGAAGCGGTGTTCCAAAAAATGGCGTAGCCTTTGCTCGAAACCAGCAGCGGGATGGCGATGTCGGTATTGTTCTGGCCGAGCTCGACGACGCTGCCGCGATAGTTGAACATGCCGTTCTGGTGCTGGCCGAGCCCGTACAGCGCTTCCGTGGCATCGGGGCTGAAGCGGTCCTCGATGTGGTAGAGACCCGATGCCTGCGACGGCAGGTAGGTGCGCGGGAGATTGCCTCTTTCCCGCACCAGCGTTTCGCCCTCAGCATTCTTGAAGGTCAGGTTGCCGTCGCGTTCGGACAATGTGACGACGAGGCGGGACGTGGTGAGGGTCGTGACGCCGTTCGCCTGGCTGAATTGGAAAGGCGCGCCGGGGCAGGCGTCGGTCTTGGCCAACAGCCATGGTTGCGCTTCGGCGGCAGCCGGGGCGTCCGCGGGCCGTGACGTAACGTGGACGAGCGCATCGCCGCAGACCGCGACCTCGAGCGTTTCACGCTCGTTGTGCGCCGTAAAGCCCGTGGGGGATGGCGTGGCTTGCATGGCCGCGGGATGCGGCGCAGTTCCGGCTGGAGACTGGGCGAACGCAGAGAAAACACAAAGCGGAAGGCAGGCAGCAATGCATGCGATGCAGGCCGCGCGAACAAGCTTAATCAACGTACACCTCGGAGAGGAAAAGTTGCGGGGTTAAGAAAAACGGCCCCCGCGCAGGGCGGAGGCCGTTTGATGTTCTTCTTGAGTGCTCGCAGCGATCAATGCATCTGGCCGCTGTTGTCCATGGTGATGCCGCCAGGCCCGGCGTTTTTCTTCTCTTCGTTGGCCTTGCGCATATCCATCGCCTTGTGGGTCCAGTCCTCGGCCTTGGCCAGGTCATCCGCCACCGCGGTCGCGTTGCCGTAATCTACGTCCGCCTTGTTGCGGTAAATCAGGTTCAGATACTGCATGGCGTCGTCGTAATTGGGGCGGTTGTCGACGGCCATGGTCAGGTACTTCAGGCCTTCGTCGACCAGCGGCGCATTTTCCTGCGCCAGCGGCTCCATCACCTTCTTGGGAGCCTTCACGTTGCCTTTGCCGTCGTCGTTCAGGCCGGCGGCCTGCAGCGCCTTCAGCTTGTTCTCGTGCGCCCGGGTCCAGTCGATCACGCCGATGGTATAGGCCGCTTCAGGATCCTTGGGATCGAAGGTAAGAACCTTCTTCTGCCAGGTTTCGGCATCGTCCAGATCCTTGATGCTGAAGTAAATGCCCGCGATCTCTTTCATGCTGTTCACGTCGTTGGGATTCTGCGCGAGAACCTGCTTGAAAATGTCCATCGCCTCATTGGCGGTCTTCAAATTGTCGGGCGTCGTCAGGCCGGGCACCACATTCTGCTCCAGCGCCTTGCCGAGGTACATCTTGGCCATCGGCAAATTGGGATCGAGTTCCGTGGCCTTCTGAAAATGCTCGACTGCCTCGTCGTAGTGTCCGTTTTTAAAGGCCTCTACTCCCTTGTTTAACTGGTCACGGGCGGCAAGCTGGTTGCATCCGCTCATGGCAAGCGCCATGCCGCTAAGAATCACCGCGAGCACCCAAAAACGTCCGCGTCCACTCATCTTCGTATCCTTCTCCTTCAGGCTTGGGCCATCAAGGCCGCACCTGGTAATTCCAGCAACTGGTTGCAGGCGGGAGATACCGCAGCCAAGGTAGAAAAATTGTACTCTTCCCTACGTTCGGGTCTTGTGTCCCCGAACACGGCCGCCTTACTGGCCGGCTTGAATCTTGGGCGTCATGATGCCGATGTGGTCCACGTTGGCGGCCCGACCTATATCGATGACATCCGCAATAGCGGAGAAGTTCACATCGTCATCGCCCCTGACAAACATCACGCGCTCGGCGCGGTTCGCGTAAATTTGCTGAAGTTGGTTCAGCAAATCTGCGTGCGCCACATCGGTCTCGTTGATCTTGTACGCCGGGGCCTGGCCCGCGCGGTACAGAACCTGAACCACGATGGTGCGGTCTTGATTTTGTTGCTGCTGGGGATTCTTGGGCGGCTGAGGCACCAGAGCTTCCAGCCCCTTGGGGGTTACCGGCACGATGACCATAAAGATGATCAACAGCACCAGCAAAATATCGATCATAGGCGTGATATTGGGCTCGGACATGCTGCTGCCGCCACCACCCATAGACATTGCCATGACTTAAATTCCTCGTTTCCTCAATTCAATATCGTTCAACCGGCAATCGCGGCGCGGAACTACTCTCCGCCGGCCTGATTGCCTTCGCGTTTCTGTGTCAGCAGGTTCACGGTCTCCACGCCTGCGGTGCGCACATCGTCAATGGCGTCTTCAACCACTTTGAACTGGGCGCGGGCATCGGCGCGGACAAAGATCGTTTTGTCGGTTTTGTCGGCGAGCTTGTCGCGCACCAGGCTGCCGAGCTGCGCGGGGTCGACCTTGTTCTGGCCGAGATACACCGCACCGTCGCGAGTCACAGCGACAATCACGGCGTCTTCCTTGTCGGCATCGGGCATGGCGGTGGGATTCTGCACCTGTGCCAGATCGATGGCTACCTTGTTCTGCAACATGGGGGTGATGACCATGAAGATGATCAACAGCACCAGCATCACGTCGACCATGGGTGTGACATTGATGTTGGAATTAACTTTCTTGCCTTCGTCGCGAACTGCTACTCCCATAATCGGGACTCCGTACGTCTGAATTTTTCTCCCCGGATGCACTCCGGGCCTGACCTTGATTCAAGCAGCCTGCGCGAGGAGTCAAATCGCCGGGCGGAAGAGCTTCAGTTCTTCCACCCGGCAGTATGCTCGCTCAAGCCGGCAGCCGTTTCGCAATTAGCGCTTGTGGCTCTGCTTGATGAAGTAATCGACCAGTTCGCTCGAGGAGTTGTCCATTTCGACATCGAATGCCTCGACACGGCCGGTGAAATAGTTGAACGCCATAACGGCAGGGACGGCCACGAGCAGACCGAACGCCGTGGTGACCAGGGCCTCAGAAATACCGCCTGCGACGGCGCCGATACCCGCGATCTTCTGGGTGGCAATGGCGTCGAACGCGTGCAGAATGCCGATAACCGTTCCGAACAGGCCGACGAACGGCGCGGTGGCGCCGATGGTGGCCAGAACCGACAGTCCCCTCTTCAGCTTGGCGTGAACGATAGCCTCGGCGCGCTCCAGAGCGCGGCCGGCGCTGGCGATGGTTTCATCGGTCGGCTGACCCTGCGAGGAGCGGAACTCCTGGAGGCCGGCAGTTACGACTTCAGCCAGATGCGACTTCTTGTTGCGGTCGGCAATCTTGATGGCTTCTTCAAGCTTGCTGTCCTTCAGTGCGCCGGCAACCTTGGGCGCGAATTCGCGCGACTGCTTGCGGGCGGCAGAGAAGTAAAGGTAACGGTCGATCATGACGGCCAGGGACCATACCGACTCAATGAACAGGATGATGGCCACGGTCTTGGCCAACCATGCCATGTGCTGCCAGAGTTCCCAGGGGCTGAAGCCGACTGACTGACCCTCGTCCTGGAAGAATGCCAGGTTGTTGGCCATATGCGAAGCGAAATGTGCGAGCTGAGCGTGAATCACTGAATCGTTCCTCCTAAGGAGATTCTTTGGGACTGCAATGAATCCGCCGCTGCGGATCCTGTAAGGAATGCGGCTATCGAAGAATGCGCATTCGGGTCAAAAGCAGTGCTCCCTGCCAGGAAGCGGCAGGGAGCGGAGATTGCGTTACCCACCCAGGGTAAAGATGACATTGACCGTGGTGTCGACCTCAACAGGCTCGTTGTTGAGCAGGTAAGGCCGGTAGCGCCACTGCATCACCGCATCCCTGGCGGCCTGCTGCAACATTGCCGGCCCGCTGATGACGCGAAGGTTTTCAATCGTACCCTGTTTGGAGATCGTAGCCTGCAACACCACCGTGCCGGAAACGCGCGCGGCCTTGGCGATGGGCGGATAAGTGGGCTGCGTCTTTTGAATGAGCATACCCACGGCTACGCCGGCGGAGATGTTGACCTTCTTGGGCGGCGCAGCCTTCACCTGCGGGGCATTGCCGTTGCCGAACATGCTGCCCATCACGCCATTGCCGCCGCCCATGCCTTCCATGCCGGCGACGCCAAAGCTCGATGGCGGTGCTTCCTTCTCGGTCACCATCTGAATGTTATGCGGGATCTTGGTCGGCGCCGTGAGCTGATTGTTCATCATCTCCGACTGCACGTGCACGACGTGCACTTCAGGCGGCGGCGGTGGCGGTGGAGGCGGCGGAGGCGGCGGTGGCAGTGTCAACACCGTTGACATAAACGCCGCAGGCAGCGCCTCGGGATAGATCAGAGGAATCAGAATCAAGAGGATGAGGACCGCTGCATTGATGCCCCCCGTGACGAGCATCCAGCGACCACTCTTGGACTTGATCTTGTGCGCGGATTCGAATGTTGAATCTTCAAACATAGCCAGCCTCGGAATCGGGTTTGGTTACTACCATTTTAGACACCGCGGGAGGGGGAATTGTTCCCGTACTTAAAATTCCTTGCAAAGGAGCGAAACCACCTTACCAGATGTGCATGATCTGCTGCAAAAGATGCTGCATAACCGGTGCAATTCTCGCTCTCCACGGTTTCCGCCATTTGGCCCTTCCTGATTTCGGCGTTCCCCGCGATTCCTCCTATTGGGACGCCTTCGAACCGCATCCCGTTGCCTGTGAATGCGGGCGAAATGCGTGCCGCATACCTATCAATCCTCATTACTTGGCTCGTTTAGCAGCCGGAAGCGAAGCGCCCTTCCCCTTACCCGCCCGCCAATCCTGCCAGGCCACCAACATAGGGGCAGCCACGGCAATGGATGAGTACGTTCCTATCAGAATGCCCACGACCAGGGCAAACGAGAAGTCGTTCAGCACCTGGCCGCCAAAAATAAACAGCGCCAGCACCGTGAGAAAGGTAAGGCCCGAGGTGAGTACGGTCCGGCTAAGGGTCTGGTTGATGCTGCGGTTCACCAGATCGGGGAGCGGCTCGCGACGGCTTAGGCGCAGATTCTCGCGGATACGGTCGAAGACTACGATCGTGTCGTTCATCGAGTAGCCGATCAAAGTGAGGATAGCAGCGATGACGGTGAGCGAGATCTCGCGGCCGGTGAGAGCGAAAGCGCCCACGGTGATCAGCGTGTCGTGGAAGCAGGCCACCACCGCGGCCACGCCGTAGATCAACTGGAAACGGAACCAGAGATAGATGAGCATGCCGAGCATAGAGTAGAGCGTGGCCAGTGCAGCCTGCCTTTTCAATTGCTGGCCTACCGTGGGGCCGACCACATCGACCTTCACGCCGCTGGAGGGATTGAAGTAGTTGTTGTAGTGCGCCTGTAGCGCCGACTCCACCTGCTGGCGGCCCGTATCGAGCGCTGCCTCGTTGGTTTCTTCCGGCAGGCTGATCAGCACTTCGTTGTTTGCCGCGGGGCCAAAGGGCACAACCGTCGCGTCCTTCACGCCCGCCGCGTCAATTGCCTGGCGAATCGCCGCAATGTCGGGGGTATGCGAGAACTGCACATCCACCTGCGTGCCGCCACGAAAGTCCACGCCCAATGGCACCGGACTGCCGATATGCGACATATTCCAGCTCATTTTGGCAATGCCGGCCACACTAAAAATCATGGAAAAGGCGAGGAAGTACCACTTATACCCCAGCCAGTTCACATTTACGCCGCGAAAGAATTCCACTGCTTTTCTTCCCTTCTCTTCTTTGGGCCTGTAGCCGGCAGCTTGCAGCCGGCCGCTTTCAGTCCCTGGTTCCTGGCTAAATCGACACCATCTCGCCGGGTTTCAGCTTGTTCAAGTGCGCTTCAAAAATCACGCGCGAGACAAACACGGCGGTGAACAGATTGGCCGCAAGACCAACGGTGAGCGTGGTGGCAAATCCCTTCACGGGTCCGGTTCCGAACAGGAACAGGATGGCCGCTGAAACGATAGTCGTGACGTGGGTATCGACGATGGTCACCCAGGCGTGAGCGAAGCCCTGGTCAACCGCGGCCGAAGCCGCCTTACCGGCGCGAATTTCTTCGCGAATGCGCTCGAAGATCAGCACATTCGAATCCACGCCCATACCAATGGTCAGAATGACTCCGGCGATGCCGGGCAGAGTAAGCGTGAGCACCAGGCCCCCGCCGCCCGAAGCACCCGAAATCGCGGCAGAGAGACCCATGATACCCAGCAGGATGACCAGGTTAAACAGCAACGCCAAATCAGCGTTGATGCCCGATCCCTTGTAGTAGATGAGCATGAAGGCCATGACCAGAACAACGCCGACGATCGCGGCAGTAACGCCCTCGCGGATGGAGTCGGCGCCCAGCGTTGCGCCTACTGTGCTGGCCGAAATGTAATTGAGGGACGCGGGCAGCGCGCCCGTGCGCAACAGCTTGGAGAGTTCCATTACCTCGTTCTGCGAGAAGGAGCCCTCGATCTGACCCTGATCGCGGATGGCGCCCTTGATGACGGCCACGCTACGCACTGAGCCGCCCATGATCACAGCCATGTACTTGCCAATATTGGCGCTGGTATAGCCCCAGAACTTGTCGCCGGCTTCGTCGGTGAGAGTAAAGGTCACCATTCTCTGTCCGGTATTTGAGTTCACGCCCGGCTGGGCAGAGCGAAAGTCGCTGCCGGCCACGATGGAGGTGCGGTCAATCAGGTAATACTCGGGACCGTTCGAGGTGGCCAGATCGCCCGAGAAGGGCAGAATTTCGTCATTGGGAGGCAGCGCTCCGTTTACACTTTGCAGGGCCGCGTCTGCGCTGGGAAACGGGCCGCCATCCACGGCATGAATCTCAAGGCGAGCCGTGGACTTGATGATGGTCTTGACCTGATCCAGATCGCTGACGCCGGGCAGCTCGACAAGAATCTGGTCTGCGCCCAGGCCGTACTCCTGAATCAGCGGTTCGCTGACGCCTAATGCGTCCACGCGGTCGCGAATGGTCTCGATCGCCTCTTCGTCCGTTCTCTTCTTAAGATCCGCCTCGAAAATCGGCTTCATGGTCAGAACGAAAGGAGTGTCGTTGCCGCCGGTGAGATCGTATTCGTTGGCGTACTTGTTAGCGGAGAGCAGTGAACTGATGGCGTCGGACTGCGCCTGCGAGGTCCCGTCGATGCGGATCACCTCAGGCTTGCCTGTTTCCTGGTGGGTGGCCGGATCCTCAACCAGAGGCGAAGGCTTGATCACCTGGGAGAAGCTCAGGTTGGCTTTCTTCAGGTCCTGCTGGATCTCCTGCACCGAGTTGTCGGTTTCGGCATTCACCGCTTCCAGTGACTGAACCTGCAGGATCAGGTGGGCTCCGCCTTGCAAATCGAGGCCCAGATGAATGCGACTGGAGATGGCGGTCAGCAAAGCCTTTCCACTGACTCCCGATGGAATCCCGAAGATTCCATAGAGGCAGATCAGCAGTACGGCAAAGATCAGGGCAATTTTGTTCTTGAGATTTTTCTTCATGGTTTCGTTTCTCTTATCAGGAGGCCGAAGGCTCGTCCTGTGTGGTGACCGAGGCGATTGCGCTCTTGGCTATTTCCAATTTCAGGTTGTCGGGCGCGACGCGAAGAATGATCGAATCGTCCTTGATGGAAAGGATGACGCCGCGAATGCCGCCAGCGGTGGTCACCCGGTCGCCGGCCTTGATGCCCGACAGCATTTGCTGCCACTGCTTTTGCTTCTTCTGCTGCGGACGGATCATGAGCAGATAGAGCAGCGGAATAAACAGCAAAACGGGGAGCAGCATCCCCAGCCCGCCGCCCGCTCCCGGGGCCGGCGCAGCCGCCCACAATGCCAAAGTTGCCACAAAGTTCATGCTTTACCTGCGTCCTTTACTTGCTCCGCAGCCGGCGCTGGCCGGCTTTGGGCACAGGCGCACCCGGCCAATACGGCCGGGGCCTGACCAATAAATTTGTCTCCGGGAAAGGTTCCCAAGCCTCGGCCTCTAAACGCCCCAGGCTATGGGTGGAGGGGTTTGGCCACACCATGCAGGACCTGAAGTTCATGCCTGCACGCACCGCGCAACCCGACTACCGCCTACTTCCTGTTCGACACAGCTCCCCGTCCAGCACCGGAGGGATGAGAAAGCGGTTCCCGCCAGGCTCGTCCCGCCCCGGTTGCCAAAAAGAAAGCCTAGAACGATAAGAAATGTGCGGCCGGTGCGGTGTCAAGGAGGGGGCGCACAGGGAACCAGGGAGCACGCCACCCCAGCGAGCGAAGACCGCTCGCCGGGGACCCCGGCAAGGGAGCGAGGGAGCAAGGGTTCAGGAGACGCCGCGCCTCTTCCAATTGCGCGCTTTGCGGAAGATTCAAGGCACGAAGTTTGCCCGGACGGACAGGGCCGGCCGACCCGGAATTGTGTCCTTTACAGGTCCCTTACAACTCCCCTACTCCTCTTTTACAGAAATGGGCGTCCACTGGAGTCATCGAGCTTCCCGCAGCGCGGGAGCCGTTCGCGGCACGCGGCGCGAGGGAAGCGGAATGAAGGTTTATCGCCGTGAAACTGGAATTCGATGTCGGCATGCTTTGGCTGATTCCCGTGGGAATCGCGCTCTGGTTTATGGTGTGGGTGCTCTGGAGCTGGTGGAGGGAAGAGCGGCGCCAGGGTCATGGCCGGACCCAATCGTTCGGCGCTTCCGGCGCCCATCAGCGCGGCTGGTGATGAGCGCAACGTGGGCAGAGCCAATCACCGTCTGCCATTCAACCGTGCGCAAAAACTGCGAAGCAACGGGGCGGCGCGCCGCCTCGGCCTCGGCCTAGTCCTCTCGCTCCTCTCGCTCCCTTGCTCCCTGCCGAGGTCCCCGGCGAGCGGTCTTTGCTCGCTGGGGTGGCTCGCTCCCTCGCTCGCTGCCTCTCGCTATTTCGCGGCCGGCTGCTCCGGAGCTTCCTCATCGTCGCCTGAATCTTCCACCAGCACGGCCGATCCCGGAACAACCTCATAGCTGACGGCGTCCTTGCCCGCGGGATGAAAGCTGACGCGCAATGGCTCGCGCTGCCAATCGGGTGGAGCGCACACCGTCTGGCCCGACTGATTTTCCGGATCGAAGGCCGCGAGCTTCTTGGCCAGGACCGGCTTGCGCGCGGCTAACTGCGCCACCACCGCATACAGGCTCTTGCCGGTGGCCGTCACGCCGCAGTAGGCCGCGTAATCGCGGAACCAGCTCACCTGGCTGACACCGGGATCGTAGTCCGGCAAGTGCAGTGCAGTCACGCGGCCGGTCACACGATCGACCAGCAGCCACGGCCCGCGCTGCCATACCCAATGGCTGGCCGGATTGGCCGCGGGCTTTTCCGGCGGAGTATCCGAGGGCAATGCGTCGTTGAGGCGGATGACACGCCGCACCACAAAGCTGCGGTCGGTGACGTCGTGCGCGTCGCCGGCGGTCCATTCCTTAAGGACGCTATCGACGAGCAGGGCGCGAATTTTGAGCGCGTCTTCGCCGGCGGTCGCGCCGGAAGGATCTCCGGCTTTCGAATACGGCACTTTTCTGACTGCGCCGAGAGAGACGGTGTGCTTGCGTGGTGCGGCGCTGGCTGCCGAAGCGATCGCAAAGAACATTGCGAATAGGAAGGCGATAAATACAAATTTCCGTCGAGCGTGCATGACGGCAATTCTCCTGACGATTTACGAATCCGTTTCGCGCCCATTCTTCGTCAGGGCCTCTTCAGTGCGGATTCCTGGAAACACGCTCTTGGGAGAAATGCCGCTTCCGCCCGGCGACGGGCCGAAGTGGAAAAATGCTGCGCGATGATTCTAGCGCAAAATCAGATCTGTGCCGCTTCCACCGTGCGCGCCACGCGGAATGCCGTGCTTTCGCCAAAGTGGCGGGCGAGAATCTGCATGCCGACGGGAAGGCCGCCATTCGTTGCGCCGCAGGGCACGCTGACGCCGCAGATTCCGGCGAGGCTGGCGGTGACGGTGTAGATATCGGCGAGGTACATGGCCAGCGGATCGCCGGTCTTCTCGCCAATTTTGAATGCCGGGACGGGCGAGGTGGGCGTTACGATCGCATCCACCTCGGCAAAGGCGCGGAGGAACTCCTCGGCGAGGATGCGGCGCACCTGTTGCGCCTTGAGGTAGTAGGCGTCGTAGTAGCCTGCCGAGAGCGCGTAGGTGCCGAGGAAGATGCGGCGCTTGACCTCTGCGCCGAAACCCTCGTCGCGCGAGTGCGAGTACATATCCGACAGCGTTGCCGAACGCGGTGAGCGGTAGCCGTAACGCACGCCGTCAAAGCGCGCGAGATTTGCGCTGGCTTCGGCGGTGGCCACGAGGTAGTAAGTCGGGACAGCGTATTTGGTGTGCGGAAGCGAAACCGGCTTGATGGTGCATCCGGCAGCTTCGAGCGCCGCGATTCCCTTCTCGATGGCGGCGCGCACTTCGGGATCGAGGCCCTCGGCGAAGTATTCCGCCGGCACGCCGATGCGCAGACCCGCGGCAGGCTTGTCGCTTTCAGCGGCGTAGTCCTCAACGGGAGCCGCAGAACTGGTGGCGTCTTCGGGATCGTGGCCGGCAATGACGCCAAGCAATGTTGCCGCGTCGCGCACGTTGGCGGCGAAGGGGCCGATGCGGTCGAGCGACGACGCGAACGCGATCAGCCCGTAGCGCGAAACGCGACCGTAGGTGGGCAGCACGCCCACCACGCCGCAAAAGCTGGCGGGCTGGCGAATGGATCCGCCGGTATCGGTGCCCAGCGTGGCAACAGCGAGATTGGACGCAACGGCCGCGGCCGAGCCGCCGCTCGATCCGCCCGGAACGCGCTCCGTGTCAACGGGATTGCGCACCGGACCGTACGCAGAATTCTCATTCGAGGAGCCCATGGCGAATTCGTCGCAGTTGAGCTTGCCCAGAAGCACGGCGCCCGCGGCTTCGAGCTTTGCGACGGCGGTGCAGTCGTAAGGAGGCCGGTAGCCCTCAAGGATTTTGGAGCCTGCAGTGGAAGGCGCGCCCTGCATGACGAGCACATCCTTGATGCCCATAGGAATGCCGGCAAGAGCGGGCAGCGGATCGCCCGTCTTCACAAGATCGTCGACGCGCGCGGCCTGCGCCAGGGCGCGTTCTTTGGTCAGGTTCAGATAGACATTGAGCCGAGGGTTCTTTTCCTCGATGCGAGCGTAGTAGCCGGCAGCAAGGTCCGTAGCCTTGGTGCGGCCGGTCGCAATTTCGTCGCGCAACGCGGCAAAGGTCTTCGGCTTCTCAACGTAGCTCTCGGCGGTTTTTGTGTCTCTTGGCAATCGCGATTCCTTTGTGGCTTCCTGTCCTCTGAATCCCATTTTCTGATCCCTGACCCCTGAACCCTGACACCTATCTTTCAATCACCTTCGGCACCTTGAAAAATGCGCCATCGGTTTCAGGCGCCTGCGACATCACGGCAGCGCGGTCGAGCGACGGTTCGAGACGGTCGGCACGCAGCGGAGGAATGGCGGCGTTTTCAAGCTCGCCCATTTGCGCCAGCGGCTCGATGCCCGAGGTGTCGAGCTGGTTCAATTCGGCCACGTAGTCGAGGATGGCGTTCAGGTCGCGGAGCATGGGCCCGGTCTCTTCCGGCGTCAGCTCAAGATGCGCCAACTCGGCGACGCGCTCCACATCGGCGACGGTTACTTTGGCAGTCATGCGCTGGCGTTCCTCATAGTGGCGTTTCCGCCGGGTTGGTTTGGGTATCTTCGAAGGCTTCCCGAAAAACAAGTATAGCGGGTTGGCGATTACGAACCGCAGACCGCAGGGGCGCGCGATCAGTCGACGGTGAGGACAACGTCGACGGTTTGCGAGATGCCCATCGACGTGACGGTGACGGGGATGGTGTAGGTTCCGGTGGGCGTGCCGGAACCGCCGCCCGAGCCTCCGGAACCTCCGCTGCCGCTGCCACCTGTGCCCCCGCCTGAGCTGGTGCAACTGGAGATGCCCAGGCCAAGAACCGCAAGAAGCACGATGAGCTGAAGAATTTTGCGTCGCCGGCGAATCGCAAGTGGCAGAAGCAGCAGGCCGCACGTGAGCGGCAGAACGCGCAAGTAGCCGGGATTGCCGGGCCTGCCGAATTCCGGTTTTCCGAGACGCGCAAGGGAGCCATTGGTGGAGATTTCCACCAGGATGTTGCCTTGCACTCCTGAATTAAGCGTCTCCGTGGCGGGGCTGAAGAGGCAGAGCGCGTCCGAGGGAAGCGTGCCGCAGGCGAAGGTGAAGGTACCGCTGGAGCCGGTTGGCGCGAGAACCAGCGTGTAGTTGGCCTGCTGGCCGCGAGCCACGGTCTGGCTGGAGGGGCCGGAGAAGGACACCGTGAAATCGAAGCCGGTTCCGGAGAGCACGACGGTAGCCGGCGCGGCTACGGCGGCGGAGCTGATGGTGAGCGATCCGGTGGCGGAGCCGCCTGTGCTGGGCGAAAAGGCCACTGAGGCGGTGCAGTTGCCGCCCGCGGCCAGGCTGCCGGTACAGCCGTTTTGCGTAATGTTGAAGGGCGCTGATGCGGACAGCGCGACCGAATTGATGGTATAGCTCGAGGAGTTCGTAATGGTGACAGATTGCGCGCTGCTGGTCTGGCCCTCTGCGACCACGGCGAAGGTGAGCAATACGGGATTAGTGGTGAGTCCGCTCGCCATCACTCCGGAGCCATTGAGAGCGACAGAGACCGCGGCGACACCGCTGGTAGAAGACGAGACCACGAGCGTGGCTGCGATGGAACCGGTGGCGTTGGGCGTGAAAACAATCTGGGCGGTGCAGTTGCTGCCGTTGTTCAGCAGCGCTCCGCAGGTGGTTGAGACGACGGAATAGTTGGAGGCCGCCGATCCCGTAATCGCAAAGCCGATATTGGCCATGGGCGAAGCGCCGGCGTTGCCGATGGTGACGGTTTGCGCCGCGCTGGCCACGCCGGGCTGCGTGTTGGTGAAGGTGAGGCTCAACGGAGTGACGTTGAACACCGGCGGCGAAACGCCGGTACCGCCTAGCGATACGGTCTGTGTTCGCAGCGCGTCGTACATGGTGAGCGTGCCGCTGAGCGCGCCCAGCTGCGTAGGAGCGAAGACGACGCTGATGGTGCAGACTGCGCCCGCCGCCAACTGCGTGCCGCAGTTGTTGGTCTGCTGAAACTGGCCGCTGATGGAGATGGCGAT
This sequence comes from uncultured Acidobacteriota bacterium, assembly GCA_963786565.1. Taxonomy (GTDB): domain Bacteria; phylum Acidobacteriota; class Terriglobia; order Terriglobales; family Acidobacteriaceae; genus Telmatobacter. Next base: position 36,170 of record CAWAZR010000009.1, read on the forward strand.
TGCCGTGAGCGGCATTCCGCCGATGTTGGTGATGGTGACGGACTGCGCCGCGGAGAGCTGGCCGTCGGGAATCGCTGCAAAGGCGAGCGAGGCGGGCGCGGGGGGATTGAGAATGTCGGTGGGCGGAGCCGCTGCGGTTCCGTTCAGCGGCACAGTTTGCGTTCCCGCGCCGTCTGTGAGTGTGAGCAGGCCGCTGAAGGCGCCGGTCGCGGTAGGCGCGAACTCCACCTGCAGCGGGCAATCGGCGTTGGCCGCGAGGCTGACGGCGCCGCAGCCGTTGCCGGAAAGTACAAACGGCGCGGTGACAGAAAGGCTGCTGATGGGAACGGCCGCGAGGCTACTGTTGGCGACGGTGATCGTCAGCGCCGGTGAAACTGTTCCCTCCACGATCTGGCCGAAGCTTTCGCTGGCTGGGCTGAGAGTGACCGTGCCAGACGCGGTTCCAACGCCGTTGAGATCCACGCTGAGCTGGCCGCCGTAGACATTGGCATAGATGATCATCTGGCCCGTAAGCGGGCCGACGGCCTGCGGCGTAAACGTGACCAGAATGGTGCAGCCGGAACCGGGAGCGATGGACTGATTCGCGCAGTTGTCGGTTTCAGCAAAGTCGCCGGTGATGGCAATGGAGGTGGGAAGGAGGGCGATGCTGCCGGTATTGAGAACAGAAATGGCGAATGGGCTGCTGGTGGAATTGAAACTCTGGTTGCCAAAAGTGTGCGAGGCAGGAGTGACGGATGCTGCGCTGAGAGCCGTGCCCGCGGTCCAGAGCGGCGTTTGCCAGATGCCGCGCCCATAAGTGGCCGCGACCAGCACTTGCGTGGATGCGGACGCGGGAGCGGCGCTGAGAGCCACGGCAGGCGCGGCGGGAAGCCCGGTGCCGAAGGCCGACCAGCAATCGGAGGCCGATGCCGCGCAGTTGGCAACCTCGGGTGTGAAGTAGACGCCGGTATCGGTGGCCACGTAGACCGTGTTGGCGTTTTGCGGATCGATCGCCAGACTGCTGGCGGGCGCGTACGGCAGATTGGACGAGATGTTGGTCCACGTGGAACCGCCGTTGGTGGTGCGGTACACGGTCTCGATTTCTTCTGCCTGGTTGGGCATGCCTTCCACGGTGACGTAGACCGTGTTGCCGGTAGCATCATGGGCATCGATGGTGATGCTGGAGATGTCGAGGCCGTAGTAATTGAGCGCGTGCGTGCTGTTGACGACGGGATTCAGGGTGAGATCGTTCCATGTGGGCGCGGAGCCGGAGGCGGGATTGTAGATGGCGCTCAGGACATGGCCGGGCAGAAGCGCGCCATTGGTGGCAGAGCCGTACATGCCGACGATAGATGATTTCGCCGCCGGGGTCCACAGGCATGGCGGCGATGGAACGGATGAGCGCGTTGCCATTGCAGGCGACGGCGGAAGCTCCGCCGGAGAGGATGGGGCTGATGGCGTTCGCCAGAGCTCCAGCCGGGCGCTGGCGGGACCGCGCCACACGCGGCAGGTAGCAACAAGCAACTGCGTGTCGTCGACGGGATCGACCAGGAATGGCGCGGGCAGAGGCATGGCGTCGCCATCGCCTGCGACATCGGCATCCGTGACCACAGGGATGTTGTGCCGAAAGCGGAAGGCGTGCAGGCGGGCCAGACTGCGAGCACAGATAGATGGCGACCCCCGCCTGGTCGTTGACGTACCAGTTGCTGATGTTGATGGGATCGATGGCCACGGGACCGCCGTAGCCGGAGAGAATCTGCGGCCAATCTGCGGTGACAGCGGAGCCCTTTACGCCGGCGAAACCGTTAACGCCGAGCCCGGCCATCAGGTTGTACGACGAAGTGATGACAGGCGAGAGTCCGTTCACTTCGGCCAGCGAGCCGAGACTGCCATTCAGGTTCTGGAAGTGTGTGGAGTCGGTGGCGGAACAGGCCGAGCCGGTTTCGCCGATGGCGTCTGTCGAGCGCCACAGGCCGCTGTCGTTGCCAAGAAAGATTTCGAGCGGGTTGGAGGGGTTCCAGGCCAGCGCGTGCTGGAACTCGCCCACCTGCGCGCTCATGCAGGTGGTCGAGTTGGTGGTGTTGCGCCATGCGCAGCCCATGGCCAGGCTGCACTTCCACAAATCGTTGGCGCCGGCCAGCAGCAGCGTGTCCTGGCCGGAGGGAACCGCAGCCAGCGCGAGGTTGTAGTTGCCGTTGGCGATGGTCGCCGCTCCCTCGAGGGTGCTGGTTTCAAGAGCGGTGGTATTCCACTGTTGCGCAAATGTGACGGTTGGAGTTCGTGCAGGCGCCGCCGCTGATCGCGCACTTATCCTGCCAAATGCCCTGATCCTGATTGTTGAGATCGACGGTCCAGGCAAAGGTATCGCCGGATTGGGGATTGACGGCGAGCGTACCGCGATAGATGGGGCAAGCCACGTCGCCGGGAATCTGCGTGTCGGTGGGGCACAGTACGCTGGTGAGTCCCGCGCCTGGCTGATCGGCAAGGCGCGTCCAGGTGATGCCGTCGGAGGACTGGTAATAGCCGTGATAGCGCACCGCGGCGATGAACAACTGGCGCACCGGATTCCAGACTACGGATGTGGCGGCGTCGCCGTTGGGCCCGAGCAGCGGATAGATGGGCGACTGCACCCGGCCGCCGCTGCCGTCACTGATGGTGGCCAAGTGCCACGTGGCGCCGCTATCCGTGGAGTAGTAGAGACCCTCGCACGTCCTGCCAGGCAGGTTCGCGGCGACCAGGTCGCCTTCGGCATCGACCATATCGCCCTCGTAGGAATCGGTGACCGCGGCCACGACCAGTTGGGGATTGGCGGTACTCCAGGCAAAACCGGCAAAACCCACACCGCCAAAGACCACGTCAAGAGAGCCAAGCCCGTCTTCCGCGTCGCTGGTTCCCTGGATCAGGTTCCAACTGTTGCCACCATCCGTGGAACGCAGGATACCGGCGCCGTAGTAGGAATCGAGAACATCGTTGGGATCGCCGGTGCCGGCGAGGATGACTCCGGTGCCGCCGGGCTGCACGGTGAGTGCGCCGATGCTGATGGAGGCGTCAATGGCTCCGCCCAGAGCGGTAACGGCGTCGGTTTGCGGGTTGAAGACGATGTTCGAAACAGTAGACGTGCCGGCGTTGCTGGAGCTCCACACGCCGCCGCCGGTGGTGCCGATAAAGATGCGGTTGCCCGTCGCGTCGGAAGGGTCGAATGCGATGGCGGAAATGCGGCCGGTGACCAGGCCGAAATCGGGAGTGAGAACAGCAGTGGGGCCGAGCGGCTGCCAGGTGGCGCTGGCGGCGGTGTTGCCGGAACTTTGCGGCGAAGAGGCCATAGGCCAGGTGGAAATTGCGGCGCTGAGACGATGTTGAGAGAGCGAGCGGGCTTGGGCGCGGTGGCCGGGAACCACTCCGCGTTGCGCGAGAAAGCGTTGCGCGGCGAGCACGCGCGGTGGCAGAGGCTGCGCTACAGATTGCGTCTCTGTCTTCGATCTGGATTGTTTCGAAGATGCGGATGGTGGCGGCGCGACGCGTTGTTGCGTCAGAAGCGCAGGCCCCAATGCGAGATCGACGAGAAGAGCCGCGGCCAGCGCAGCACAGGCCCAGGCGGTGCGGCGAGCTGGCGCATGAAGGTTGGACTTCCCTGCCCTGTGATTTCGAAGATTTCGATAAACGATCGGATCGAACATTGGCTTCGCGACGCGCATCCGAATTCGGACTCTCGCTTCCCCTATTCTGAAAATCTTCCAATGGGGATGAGCACAGAATCCATCGAATAACGCTCAACGAAACACGCAGTTTCCGGGTTTGAAATTGTGGCCCATTATGGCACAGCGCGGAAGGGTGCAACGTGTGACTGGCGACACAAGGGGCGCTGAGGGACAAAAGCGGCGCAGTTAACGGCGTTCCCCGTGCTGTCGAATGTAGGCAGCCGAGTCGAACTTCCTCGCCGTCGAAGCGCCCGTCATGGAGCGGATCAGGCCGAAGACGGGGCGATTAAACCAGGGGCGATCGAGCTTGCCGACGATCGCCCAGGCGATGCCGGCATAGCCGTTGGAATCGCGGCCGTCGAGTTGGTAACGATCGTTGAGGATAACGGCCCAGTCGAAGGCAGTGGCGGGATCGGGCGCCCACTCCAGGATCTTCTTGGCCCAGTACATCCGCATGTAGTTGTGCATCCAGCCGGTAATGGTCATTTCGCGCTGCGCAGCGTTCCACAGGTCATCGTGGGTTTCGGCGCGCTCCAGTTGGGCGAATGTGTATTTGTAGGGCTGCGGGTCGGAGGCGTGCTCGAGCAGCGTTTTGCGGGCCCAGGGCGCGGCGCACTCCCAGGTGTCGTAGCTCGGCTCGTGGCGCACGAATAAAACCGCCAGCTCGCGCCAGCCGATCAACTGTTCGAGAAATTTTTCACTGGCCTTCGAGGGGATCTTCCCGGAAGCGACAGCCTTCTCGACGGCCAGCGCGATCGTGAGCGGGCCGATGTTGCCGAAATGCAGGTACGGCGACAGGCGGCTGGTGCCGGCGGTTTCGGGGTGGTTGCGACGTTCGTCGTAGGTGGCGAGATCCGCCTTCAGAAATTCACCGAGACGCCGAACCGCGGCGCGGGTGCCTCCAGTGAATGTGTCCACGGGCTGGATCGAGCGGTCGAGATTCCTAAACCCTCCCGTGATGTCTTCCAAAAGTGAAAAGCCCGGAGGGTCCTTGGGCGGGTTCCAGGCGTGGAGGGGCGCGATACGCTTTGGCGCGACGAGGTATTTCGGCAGTTCGGCGTGGAGATGCGGGCGAAAGTGGTGCAGCAAAGCGAAGCTGCGGTTGAAGACGCGCGAGGGAACCACAACGTCCGCGTCGACGGTCCAGTAGGGAATTCTGAGGCGGCGGGACAGCGTGCGGCGCCAGCGCTCCGGCTCGCGGCATGGGTTCTCGTCGCCGATCAGGAGTGCGGCGCGGACCTCGTCGAGAAAGGCTTCGAGCTTGTCGGGAGCGCGGCGGACAATGAAGCCGACACCGCGCGCGGCCGCGTCTTCCTGCGCGTCGCGCAGGCCCTGTTGCAGGAAATGGTAGTGGCGCAGGTTGGCGTTGGGATAGTTGGGTATCACGCCGAAGTAGATGACGACCGGAATCCCGAGAATGTTGGCTGCTTCGATGGCTACGTCGAGCGCGGGATTATCCGCGGCGCGCACTGCCCGCTGCATCCAGTAAACGACGCATTGGCCGTCCTTGCGCGAAGAACCGGAGCGGCGCACCAGGACCCGAGGTTGGCCGGCGAGGGCGGCGAGTTCAGCAGGGATTTGTGACGCGGTGGGTGCGGAAATCACGTGCGGGCGGCCTCAAGTACTATTCTCAATGCACGCTTGGCCTTGTAGGATGGTTGCGTTGCGCTCCAGGCGGGCGCGTCTTGCCTCGATTCGATTGCGTCAAATTTCACGGCCAAGGTTTTCCATGAAACCAATTCTGTTTTCTCTGCTGCTACTCTCCGCAGCGATGGCGCTGCCCGCGCAGGACTACACGCTCGGGCCCGATTCCCAACCGCAGGAAGGCGTGCCCAAAGGCACGGTGACGAAATTCGTTCTGCCGCCGGGCAAGTCCTACCCCGGCACGCCGCACAACTGCGCCGTCTATGTCCCCGCGCAGTACGACGCGAGCAAGCCTACGCCGTTCATGATTTTTCTCGACGGCAGCCAGGCGCTGGGCAACTCGATGCGCGTGCCGGTGGTCTTCGACAACCTGATCGCGAAACACGACCTGCCGCCGATGATCGCAATCTTCGTCGATCCTGGAATTCTGCCGGTGGTTTCTGACGCCGACCAGAACCGCTACAACCGCATCTACGAGTACGACTCAGTTACACCGCGCTTCAGCGAGTTTCTGCTCAACGAACTGATTCCCGCGGTGGCCAGGAACTACAACCTGTCGAAAAATCCCGACGACCGCGGACTGAGCGGCGTGAGCACAGGCGCGGTAGGCGCATTCGCGGCCGCGTGGAACCGGCCTGACCAGTTTCACCGCGTGCTGAGTTTTATCGGGACCTACGTCTCGATGAAGGGCGCCGACGCGCTGCCGGCCCTGGTGCGCAAGACGGAACCAAAGCCGATCCGTATCTGGATGCAGGACGGGACGCAGGATCACATCGTGGCCCCAGAGCCGTTCGGGAGTTCGCCGTTCGGAAGCTGGCCCATCAACAACCAGGTGATGCATGAGGCGCTGGAATTCGCGGGCTACGACGTGAAGTTCGAGATGGGCACCGAGGCGCACAACCTGAAGCAGGGCGGCGCGGATTTGCCTGACGCGCTGCGCTGGCTATGGCGCGGATATCCCGAGCCGATCGTGGTGCATGAACCAGCGGCTGCGCACGAGGCCGGGTACGACACCACGAATCGCGTGTTCTCGACGATCTACCTCGACAAGCCATGGCAGCAGATCGGCGGCGACTACGGACCGATTACGAGCCTGACCTCCGACAGTAAAGGGAATGTCTATCTGCCTGAAGAGGCAAACAAGAAAATCCTGCGCGTGGACCCGCAGGGAAAAACCACGACCTTCGCCGAGGCCCCAAGTCCCTCGCCGATTCTGCACGTGGGCCCTGGCGACCGGCTCTATGCCTGGATCCCGGCGTTGACAGTCTTAGACAATCCCGACCGCGGAGCGCTCGTTTCCTGGAGTACCGCGGGCGGAGTCGCCGGCGACAAGAAGATTCACGCCAAAGGCGACCAGTTCGCGATACCCGGCGCAGGACAGTTTATCGAGATGGATTTTGCGGTGATGCGGGACGGCACGGTCTACGCGCTGACGGAATTCGATGCAAAGCGGATTGACCCTTCCGGCCGGGTGAGCGTCGCGCTCGCTTGGGGCACGCTCCAGCGCGAACTCGGCCCGCGTTCAAGGATAGCGCTCTCGCCCGATCAGTCGATGGCGGTGATCGTCGATCAAATATCGCGCAGTGGCTGGTCGTTCCAGATCGCCGCGGATGGATCGCTCCAGAATGGCGAACCGTTTTACCGGCTCGAGGTCTCTGAAGCTCCTTCCGGGGCAGCGTGGGTGTACGAGAAGGGCAACCCCGCGGAAGACACAGACGGCATGGTGTACTTCCCCACCGCCCTCGGCATTCAGGTTGCCATGCAGAATGGCCGCATCGTCGAGATCCTCAATCCGCCCATTCCTGGCGGCGGCCCGCTGACCGCGATGACCTTTGCAGGACCCGGCGAGCAAAACTGGCTGTACGTTGCGCAGGATGGAAAGTTGTTCCGCCGCCCGGTGAAGGTGACCGGCGCAAACGCATGGACGGTAGTGAAACCGCCAAAACCAACGTTGTAAAGGCAGGGACAAAGAAAACAAGGGACCGAGGGGCTAAGCAAACACAAGGGCCGCCCGCAGGCGGCCCTCATTCTGATCACTGAAAACTGACCACTGACAACTTTCTTCTTACCACCGTCCCCAGGCGCGTGTGAAGTAGTCGGCCATCGTCATACCCACCAGCACCAGGAACATGAAAAAGCCCGAAGCCACCGTGAGCTTGGTGAGCTTTGTGCTGTACTTCACGTGCATGAAGAACAGCACCACCAGAGTCATCTTGGTGCAGGCGATGGCGAGCGCGACCACCGGATTCCAGAAAAGCGTAATCCCCGGCGCGATATGCCATTCGCCCAGGTCAATAAATGAGGCCCACACGGTGAGCCCTGTGAACACCAGCAGCGTCAGCAGAATCACCAAATAAATGACCGGGCTGACAATGTGGTGCTCGTGATCGGATTGCGCGTGATCTTCGCTCATGGCGTTTACCCTTAATACCTGCTGATGAGATAGAGAAGCGGGAACAGGAAGATCCAGATGATGTCGACAAAGTGCCAGTACAGCCCAAAATTCTCAACGAATGTCACATGGCCCGTGGTGTAAGCCCCGGCGCGGGCGCGATAGATCATGTACCCCAGAATCGTGATGCCGATGATCATATGCAGCGCGTGCATACCGGTCATGGCGAAATAGAGGAAGAAGTAGAGCTCGGTATGGGCGGCCATATCTGGCGCCAGCGGCTTATCACCCGGATAATCCTTATGCACTTCGGGGTCCGAAGCGGGATTCAGAAACGACTGCTCACTGTAGTGCAAGCCGGGGATGTGATGCTTCTCCCACTTCTCGTGGTACTCGATGGTCTTGATGCCAAGAAACACCAGACCCAGGACGAAAGTGATCGATAGAAACAGCACCAGCAGACCTTTGCGCCGCACTTCCGCCGACCACACGCCCATCGCCATGGTGAAGCTCGAAAGAATGAGGACAGCCGTATTGGCCGTGCCCCAGCCAATGTTCAACTGGTGCGAGGCCTCGACAAAGGCCGGATAGTACCAGTTGCGCATGATCAGATAGGCGGTGAACAGGCCGCCGAAGAACATGACTTCAGTGAGCAGGAAGAGCCACATGGCGAAGTTGGTGGTGTCTGCCTGCTGCTCGACAGAGGCAAAGTGATGGCGCTGATACGGCGGATGTTCGTGCTGCGCTTCCGCCGCGGCGCCGTTCGCGATTGCGGTGCTATCCGACACTCGCCACCTCTTTCTCCTGCATCTTCTCAAGCCACTCGTAGTCGTAGGCTTCGTGATCCATGATGGGAGTCTCAGGGAAGTTCTCGGTCAGCGGCGGCGACTGCGTCTGCCATTCGAGACCGGTGGCCTGCCAGGGATTGTCGCCCGCAATGGCGCCGTATTTCAGCGACCAGGTGAGGTAGATAATGGGCAGCAAATAGCCAATGCCAAGAATGGTCGCGCCCGCCGTAGAGAAGACATTCAGCGCCTGGAACTCCGGCGGGTAAGCGGCGTAGCGCCGCGGCATGCCCAGCATGCCGAGAATGAATTGCGGGAAGAACGTGAAGTTGAAGCCGATGAATGTGACCACGGCGGCCAACTGCGAAATCTTCTCCGGATACATGCGGCCGGTCCACTTGGGCCACCAGAAATGGATGCCGGAGAGGAACGCCATCAGCATGCCGCCTACCATGACGAAGTGGAAATGGGCGACGATGAAATAAGTTTCTGTCAGATGAATGTCGGTGCCCGTAGTGCCCAGGAAGACGCCGGTGAGCCCGCCGATGGTGAACAGGCCCATGAAGCCGAAGGCGTAGAGCATAGGCGTCTCAAAGGTGATGGAACCCTTGTAGAGCGTGAAGGCCCAGTTGAAGATCTTGATGGCCGAGGGCACCGCGACCAGCATGGTGAGCAGCGAGAAGATGAGCGCCGCATAGTTGGAGATGCCCATGATGAACATGTGGTGAGCCCAGACGAAGAATCCGAAGACCGCGATGGCCACCGAGGAGAACGCGACCGCCGTATATCCAAACACGCGCTTGCGGCTGAACGTGGAAACTACCTCGGAGATAACGCCCATGCCGGGCAGAATCATGATGTAGACGGCGGGGTGCGAGTAGAACCAGAACAAATGCTGGAAGAGAATTGGATCGCCGCCAAAGGCGGGATCGAAGACGCCGATGTGCATGGTGCGCTCAAGAACAACCAGCACCAGGGTGATGGCCAGAACCGGCGTGCCCAGCACCATCAGGATCGAGGCCGCATAATTCGACCACACGAACAGCGGCAGCCGGAACCAGGTCATGCCGGGGCAGCGCATCTTGTGGATGGTGACGATGAAGTTGAGGCCAGTGAAGATGGAGCTGAAGCCGGCGACAAAGATGGCCAGGCCGGTAGAGATGACGTGGGTATTCAGGTAGTGCGTAGAGAGCGGGGTGGTAAAGGTCCAGCCCGTGTCCACGCCGCCAGCGGCCATGGTGTAGATGGCCATGCAGCCGGCGATGACGTAGAGATACCAGCTCAGCAGGTTGATTTTGGGCAGTGCCAGATCCTTGGCGCCGACCATCATGGGGATGAGAAAATTTCCGATGGTGGCAGGCACTGACGGCACCAGGAAGAAGAACACCATGATGACGCCGTGCATGGTGAACACCTTGTTATAGGTGTCGGCGGCCATCAGGCTGGTCTGCGGCGTAAGCAACTCCAGGCGGATGAGTCCCGCCAGCGCGCCGCCGATAAAGAAAAAGAACGTGATCGAGACCAGGTAAAGCGTGGCGATCCGCTTGTGATCGCCGGTCAGCAGCCAGCTGAGCAGGCCGTTCTCCTTGGTCAGGAAGTTCATCTTGGGGATCCTGGCCGTGGATTGATCGGGAAGAGCGACGATGGTGGCAGCGCTCATGGCTTGACCTCCTTCTGCGGCGCGGGCGCCGTGGCCCCGGCCGCCGGTTTGCCGCCTTCAGATCCAGGAAGCAAGTCGGTGGTGTTGAGAGTTTGCTGAACGCGATAATCGGAATCGAGATTCTTGATGTACTCCACCAGGGCGATCACGCCTTCTTCGCTGATCTGTCCCTGGTAGGTAGGCATGATGGGCGCATAGCCCTGCGTGATGTGCTGCGACGGATTCAAGATAGCGTCGCGGATATAGGCATCGTCGGCGGTGACGGTCTGGCCGTTGGATAGCGCGAGCCGCGAGTTATAAACATTGGCCAGGCTGGGTCCGCGCGCGTCGGGCCGCGCATTGTGGCAGGCGTTGCAACTCAGGCTCGCAAACAGCCGCTCCCCATTTTGCGCCAGCGAATTGCCGCTGGTGGAACTCGCCAGCCACTTCCTGAAGTCGTCGGGCGTCATCACAATCACTTCGCCGATCATCTCCGAGTGGTCGGTGCCGCAGTACTGCGTACAGAAAAGGTGAAAGGTCCCGGTTTCTGTGGCTTGAAACCAGACCGTGGTGTAGCGGCCCGGAATAGCCTCGCGCTTGACGCGGAACGCGGGGATGGAAAAGCTGTGGAACACATCCTGCGAGATGAGCGTGATCTGCACGGGACGGCCCACGGGCACGTGCAGCATGTTGATCTCGTGCTGGCCTCCCGGATGTTCCGCCTTCCACATCCACTGCTTGCCCACCACGTAGATATTCATGGCGTTGGCCGGCGGCGTGTAGATGCGGAAGTAGAGCAACGCGCCCCACACGAACATGACCAGGAACAGGCCCAGAGGAATGATGGTCCAGGTGGCCTCAAGCAGCGTGGAGCCCTCGATCTGCACTGCCTTCGGATGCCGCTTCTTGCTGTACAGGATGGAGAAGGCCACAATCAGCAGCACCACGAGGGTCAAGCCGATCAGGCTGACCAGCACCATGAAGAAGTAGAGCGCGTCCGACTCGGGCGCGACCGTGGATGCCTCCGGCGGGAAGAGCGAGAAGTGCTCCAACCACTTGCGGAGAAATTGCCAAAGTACTGGGCTGATATGGTCCATTCCGTTATCCGTTCACCTTTTTTACTGCGCCCCCAGGCAAGTCATGATGCGTGTCGTGCCGATCGTTCGGGTGCTTGAAGTCCTTGCGGAACATGATCAGCATGAATCCGCCCAAAAGCACCAGCGTGAGTAAGCCTCCCAACTGAATCACCCGCGCAATGATGAGATCGTGCGTGTTGGATTCAGGGTTGTAGTGGTAGCAGTAAGTAAGAATGTTGTCGACCGGCGAGCCGATGCGGTTGGAAGAAGCTTCGTCCAGGCCCAGCAGCAAGTCCTTGGGCGAGTACTCGACTCCCATGTAGTACTGGGCCAGCTTGCCCTCCGGAGTGACGATCTGGATCGAACTGGCGTGCGCATATTGCGTCAGTTTGCTGCCCGGCAAGATGAGCTTGACGTAGCGGAAGCCGACGGCTTTGGTCAGCGCGTCGATATTGGCCTGCGTGCCGGTAAGAAAATGCCAGCCATCGGCGGTTTCAGGGCGGCCATAGCGCTTCAGATAAGTGCGCTTCTTGGCCGCGGCCAGATCCGTGGTCTCGGTGGGATCGATGCTGACCACAATAATGTTGAAGTCCTTGCCGGGAGTGAACCGCACCATCTCGAGAGCGCTGGTGAGGCCGTTGAGCTCTTCAGAGCAGAGCATGGGGCACTGGTAGTAGACCAGCGCCAGGATGGCCGGCTTCTTGCCGAAGTAACTGGCCAGCGCCACTTGTTTTCCCGTGTCGTCAGTAAACGTGAGGCCGAGTGGCAATTGCGTGTTGAGCCGCTGATCGATGCCGACGCCGTTCAGGACTGACGGCTGATCGTTAGTCCGGCCCGCCTGCTTGTCGCTATAGCTTGACACCTGCGCGGAAACGAGCGGAGCGGCGAGACAAAGCACAACGCTGCCCACGAGGCCGATCGCCACCGCGCGCAACGCTCTCCGAACTGTGCTTCCCCATTCCATCTTCCAATTCCCTCAGTGCCCGAATCGCGGATGAAGCCCCTGGCCTCTATTGGCTGTTGGCTGTTCCCTGCTTCTGCGCTTCCTGCTCCGCTTCATCCTGTTCGAACGCGGTGCGCGCAAAGCCATTGGTCAGCGGCACGGTGACGGTCGGCGTGCTGTCGCCGGTCATCTCTGCCTGCGTTTGCACGGGCTTCGCCACGGGCAATCCCCGTTGCGCAATCATTTCCATAGCGCGCTCGATGGGAATTCTGATCGTGCCCTTTGACTCATCGACCCAGGTGTAATTCGAGAGCAGCAGATCTTCGCGCGCGTGCAGGTCGGCAATATCCTGATTACCGTCGTCGGTCTGGACCCGCGGCGTAGGGAAGGTCTGGGTAATCTCGGCGATCTTGTTCTGCAACTCTGGGCTCGACGGCATGTTGCCGAGTTGGCGCACATCGACGGTCTGCGTCCACTTGCTGTTGGGCCCGTCTTCCTTGTTCATGCGCGCGTTGATCACCTTGCCGATGCCGTAGCAGAGCACTCCGCAGACCGCGACAAAGATGAACAGCGAGAGGACAAACACCACAATGCCGGTGACGCCGACGTCGCTCAGCTCATAGCCCAGCGAGGCGTCGACTTTCTCCGGGGCGGCTTTGTCCCGATCCGGCTTTTCGAATATTTGATGTCCGTGTTCGTTAGGCCCGGAATCGTTATGCGTGGACATGTTCAGGCTCCAGAATCTCCGCCAGGTGCGGATCGTTGACTTGCACCAGCGGCCGCTTCTTCAGAACGACACAGAAGTAGGCCAGCCAGAAACAGAACAACGCGGCAGGCACGGCGATGTACTCGAGAATTCCCCAGGTGAAGTGGAGATTGCGCGCCGCGTCCTTGAAATTGGGCTCGATGAGCCAGAACATGTCGAAGACGCGCGCGAACACCATCCACTGGCAGACGCGGAGCAGGCGCTTCTTGTTGCGCTTGAGGTCGCGGGAGAGCAGCATGGTGAACGGAATCACCCAGTGGAAGAGGAAGTCGAGGGTGATGACGATGCCCCAGCTGCCGCGGATGCGATCCAGGTACCAGTTGATTTCGCCGGGCAGGTTGCCGGACCAGATGATGAGGAACTGGCCGAAGTTCAGATAGATGTTGAGCATCACAAAAGCAAATGCGAGCTTGCCCAGGTCGTGTTGCTCGGTCTGGCGCAGGATGGTCTTGAAAGGCTCGGCGCGGGAGAGCGAGATGACCACAATGATCGAGAAGGCCAGCACCAGGTAGCCCTGGCCGACCAGGAACAGCAAGCCGTAGACCGAGGAGAACCAGGTAACATCCATCGACATCACCCAGTAGATGGCGCAGGCCGTCATGGTGAAGGCGTAGATGAGAATGCCGGGGCCGCTGATGTTCTCAAATCTCTTAATCCAGTAAGGCGTGTTCTCGGGCGTGTCGGCCTCGCGCTTGAGGGCGAGCGCGTTGAGGCGCATCTCGTAATAAGCCCAGATGGCGAAGCAGAACAGGCCGACGCCCCAAAACATATCCACATTCAGCATGGGGCGCTTGAAGTCGATGCAATGGGCCTGGATCTCCGTGATGACGCCATTCTTGAGCGCGGTCGCGGTGTCGCTCACCGTGGGGAATTGCGCCCACAGGTAGAGCCGCTTCATGAACAACGCAATCACCAGCCAGTAGACAAAGATGACCGGCAGGGTGCGGCTGAGGGCTTCGAGCGGACGGCGGAGCAACAATCCCCATTTGCCGCCGGAGCAGTACTGCACCATCAGCAGAGCCAGGCCGCCGACGCAGAGACCCCAGGTCCACATGGTGCCAAGCGTCCAGGCGCGCAGGAAGTGATCCCAGCCCAGGCCATCCTGAGCCTGGCCCAGGAATCCCAGGATCACGGCGATCACGGCGAAGATTGCTCCGATCACGAGCGCGCGAGACTTCCAGGCGTCGACAAATGCCGGCGCGCCGAGATCAGCGGGGAGCGCATTCGCGTGAGAAGCCGGGTTGTTATCGTGAGCCATTCCTATGCGTCCTTACTTCTGGGCCGCGGGGGCCGGTTTGCTTACGGGAATCGAAATCGTAGGATCCGCGGGGTAAGCCGGAGCCATGCCCGGCGTTCCCTGGCTGGCGATGGGTTTGTAGGCCTGGGTCGCCGTCTCCGGCAACGGCCAGGGCTGCGCGTACTCCGGATGCCCTTCGCCGGTGGCAACATCCTTGAGGTTCTTGATCTGGGTGCCCGCAGGCACATCCTTCGCCGTGGCCGCCTGGCTGAGTTGCAGAGCGCGAATGTAGGCGGCGACCGCCCAGCGATCCGAAGGCGTCAATTGCGCGGAGTAGTCCGGCATGGCGCCGTAGCCATGCGTCATCACGTAAAAGTAGTGCGAAAGCGGCTGTGACAGGCGCACCTGATCGTGAAGATTTGCGGCCGGCTTGAAGCCGCGCTGCACAATCTCGCCCAATCCGTTGCCCACGCGCGAGTGGCAGGGCGTGCAGTAGACGTTGAAGCGTTCCTGGCCGCGCTCGAGCACTTCCATCGTCACCGGAATCTCAGAGGGCATCTGGTCCAGTTCCTGCCTGTAACCATTCGGCCCCTGCACCACGCCGGTGTAGAAGTACGTGTCCTCGTGAAGCTGGCCGCGTGCCACAGTGTCCAGAACCTGGGGACGCGCGCCGCGATGATCGGCGAAGAAATCGGAGCCGCGCTGCGAAATCATCTTGGGCTGGTCCTGCATGTCTTGCCGGCAGCCGGCCAGGAGCAGCAGTGCCCCAAACGCAGCAACACCCGCAATCCGACGCGAACGTTGGCGCAGCACGGCCTTCTGATCACTGACCACTGACAACTGATCACTGTTTCCGAGGCGGTTCATCAGTAATCCACCTCCGTCACGCTGAGCGGCTGGAATTTTTCCAGGTAGGCCTTGGTTTCCGCGCGATCGAACTTGGGATCGAGCGCCTCAAGGCAGAGGAAGAACTTATCCGTCGTCGCGCCGTCGCGGAAGTTGGGCGCGTTGAACAACGGATGATAAAGCGATGGCAGGCCGTTGAGCGCCAGCATGCCGAATGCGGCGGAAAGGCCGGCCCAGAGAATGGTCCATTCGTAGGCGGGCACAATAAAGGCCGGCCACGAATACATGGGGCGACCCGCGATGTTCAGCGGATAAGCGAGCACTGAGACCCAGACCTCCAGCGTGAACATGGCCGCGCCGCCCATCAAGCCACCGATGAGCGTCAAGAGCGGCACCTTGTTGCGATGGAAGCCAATGGCTTCGGCCGCTTCTTCCACGGGATAGGGCGTATAGCAGTCCATGCGCCGCCAGCCATCCTGGCGCGCTTGCTGGGCGGCTCTCACCAGGTCGCCCGGCGTTTCGAATTCGGCCAGAAGGCCGTACACTCCTTCGCGTGCGGGCATCAGTCACCTGCCTCCACTGCCGCTTTGGGCTTGATCTTGGCCTGCGGCAGAATCATGCGAATTTCGTTCATGGGAATCATGGGCAGGAAGCGCACAAACAAAAGGAACAGGAAGGTGAACAAGCCCAGCGTTCCCACGAACGTCATGTAGTCCCATTTCGTGGCGCGATAAGTTCCCCACGACGAGGGCAAAAAGTCGCGGTAGAGGCTGGTCACGATGATGACGAAGCGCTCAAACCACATGCCCGTATTCACGACAATCGAAATGAAGAACATGTACGCAATGTTGGTTCTCAGCTTGCGCGACCACAGCGTCGTCAGCGGAATCACCAGGTTGCTTGCAATCAGCACCCAGTAGGCCCAGCCCATGGGACCGAAGGCGCGGTTCCAAAAAGCGAATGCTTCCCAGTGGTCGGCTGAGTACCATGCCATGAAGGCTTCCATGCCATAGCCGTATCCGACGATGAAGCCGGTTACCAGCATCACCTTGCCCATGTTGTCGATGTGGCGTTCCGTCACCAGCGATTCCAGGTGATAGAACTTGCGCAGCGGAATGGCCAGCGTGAGCACCATGGCGAATCCTGAATAAATAGCGCCGGCGACGAAGTAGGGCGGGAAGATGGTGGTGTGCCAGCCGGGCAGAACGGCCACCGCGAAATCGAAACTGATGACGGTGTGTACCGAGAGCACCAGAGGCGTGGCCAGACCCGCAAGCAGCAGCGACGCCGTTTCGTAGCGCATCCAGTGGCGCACCGAGCCGCGCCAACCCAGCGAAATCAGGCCGTAGAAATACTGCGCAAACTTGCTTTGCGAGCGATCGCGGAAGGTGGCAAGATCGGGCACCATGCCGATATACCAGAACACCACCGAAATCGTGGCGTACGTCGAAACTGCGAACACATCCCACTCCAGCGGCGAGCGGAACTGCGGCCAGATGTTCATGGTGTAGGGCAACGGCAACATCCAGTAACCCAGCCAGGGACGGCCTACGTGGATGAGCGGGAACATGCCGGCGCAGACCACGGCAAAAATCGTCATGGCCTCTGCAAAGCGGCTGATGGCGTTACGCCAGGTCTGCTTGAAGAGCAGCAGAATTGCCGAGATCAGCGTGCCGGCATGGCCGATTCCGATCCACCAGACGAAATTGATAATGGCAAAGCCCCAGGCCACTGGCTGCGTAATCGCCCAGATTCCGACGCCCTTCAGGAAGAGCCAGGTGACCGCAGTCAGCAGCACGGTTGCGCCGCCGCCCGCGAAAGTGAAGAGAGCAAACCAACCCATCGGCGTGTGCGGCGTGAGCACGATGCGCACGATCTTCTCGGTAATAGACCGGAAGGTCTGGCCGGGCGCGACCACGCGAAATTCTCCGGTCGCGGGATCGACCCATTGGTCAGCGGGTTTTATTTCTTTGGTCGCCATCGGCAGTCTTTGTTCCCTTTTTCCCTCGGTCCCTTAGTCCCTGTCTTTACGCCGGATCGTGCTCCTTCGGCGCCTCTTCGAGTTCCTGGTTCAGATTCAAAACTTCGGCCACGTACGTAGTGCGCGGACGGGTGTTGATGTCGGCAATCACCTGATAGCTGCGTTGCTGCGCGCGCAACTGGGATACCTTGCTGTTCTTGTCGTTCTTGTTGCCGAAGGTGATCGCGCTCGCAGGGCAGGCCTGCTGGCAGGCAGTCACAATTTCGCCGTCGCGAATATTGCGGTTCTCTTTGTCGGCAGTGATCTTGGCAGCCGAGATGCGCTGGATGCAGTAGCTGCACTTCTCCATCACACCGCGCGAGCGCACGCTCACGTCGGGGTTGCGCATCAATTTCAAACTTTCCGTTTCGTAATCGCTGTAGAGCAGGAAGTTGAACCGGCGCACCTTGTAAGGACAGTTGTTGGAGCAATAGCGGGTGCCCACGCAGCGGTTGTAGACCATGGTATTCAGGCCTTCCGGCGTGTGCACGGTGGCGCCCACCGGGCAAACCTGCTCGCAGGGCGCGTTTTCGCAGTGCTGGCAGGCCATGGGCTGGAAGTGCGCGCGCGGCGCAGACAGGTCGCCCTCGAAGTAACTATCGATGCGCAGCCACTGCATGTTGCGACCGACGCGCACCTGCTGCTTGCCTACTACTGCGATATTGTTCTCCGCATAACAGCTCACGATGCATGCATTGCAGCCCGTGCAGCTGTTCATGTCGATCGACATGGCCCAGGCGTTGGCCTCGTTGTACTCCCAGTTGGGGAACATGGAGGTGTCGTCTTTCGGCGTTTCACGGCCTTCGCCTTCGTGCGCAAAGTTCGGATTGGCCTTGAACTCTTCAAGCGATGCGTAGCGGATGATGCCGCGCTCGCCGATCGCCTCATCGGCTTCAAGCGAATTGTTGTCCTGGCCCTTGGGCTGCCCGAATTGCTCGCCGCGATGATCCTGGTAGTGGCTCTTGGTGATGGCGATGCCCCACTTGCCATCGATCTTGCGCACGGAGCCGGTGGCGTAAAGCGGCGCCCAGGTGTTGCGAATCAGATAGGCATTGAATCCCGCGCCGCCGCCCACGCGGCCTACTTCGCGGCCGTATCCGAGATAGACGGTGATGGAATTATCAGGATGGCCGGGAGCAACAATCACCGGCGCCTTGACGCGGCCGTTGCCTACGCTGATCTCGATAATGTCGTCTTCTTCGAGATTCCATTTGGAGAGCGTGGCCCCGGAAACGATCGCGGCGTTGTCCCAGCTCAGGCTGGTAACGGGCTTAGGCAGCTCCTGTAGCCAGCCCACGTTGGCCCAGCGCCCGTCATACACATTCGGATCGGGACGGAAGATGATTTCGATCGAATCCTTGGGGGTGGGCGTCGGAACGATGCCATTAAGGGTTACACCCGCACTCGCTTTTGCCGGCACACCAGAAAGCGAATCCGCAATCCACCCATCGTGCAGCGCCTTGCGCCAGCCGGTTTCAAAGTCGCCCTTGATGACCGTCTTCCACGTCTCGCGCACCGCATCGTACGGGCTCACCATCGGCTCGTTGAGCAGCGCCTGAAACACATGATGCGAAGAGTGCCCGCCATAGAGGGGATCAATCATCGGCTGCACAACGGAAGCCGTTCCGTCGTACGCGCGCGCATCCGACCACGACTCAAGATAGTGTGCCGCGGGAATGTGCCAGTGCGACAACTGCCCCGTCTCGTCGTAGTGCGAGCCGAGATGGGCAACTGTGTCGGCCTTGTTGAAGGCGTCGGCAAAATCGAGATCGGCGGGCGCGTTATATATCGGGTTGGAATTGAGAATGACGAGCCAATCGACCTTGCCCGCATTTAGATCGGCAACCAGCGCCTTGAAATCGCCAAGCTGATCGGAAGGCAGAGGCAGAACAAGCTGCGAAGTAGGAACGACCGTCGTTCCCACATTACCCAACACGCTATTAATTACAAAAGCAAGCGCTGCGACCGACTCATGCTGATACAACCCCGGAATCACCACGCTCTTGCCCGCGTTTGCCTTCAAGTCCTTGGCAAGCGCGGCAAGGAACTTCTGCTGCTCTGTTGTCCACGCATAAGTGCACGGGTTATTTACGGGAGCGCCCACAGCCTGCGCCAGTGCAGCGGCGAACGCTGGAATTTCGCTGGCCCGCAGCCCCAGCCGATGCTCGGCCTTCATGCCGGTGGTGGTGGTCGTGCTTTCGACCGAGTACAACCGATTCATGCCGTTTTCCGGCTGCTTGCGGCGGGTGGCGTAGTCGCGCACCAGCTTATGGAAGCCCGGATAGCTCGCGCCGGAAAGAAAATCCGCATCAAGCGAGACGATTACGTCGGCCTGGCTCAGGTCGTACTGAACGTTGAACCCTTTTTCGAGAAATGTCCCGGCGATTGCGGGCTCGTACTGCACAAGCTTCGCGTTGGGGTACGCCTTCTGCACTTCCTGCCACTGCCGCGCCAGCGTGGGTGACATAATGGCGGCGCTGAGGAAGTAAATGCCGGTGCCATCCTTGGTCGAAATCACCTTGTCGCGGAAGGCTTCGGCAAATTCGGCCCACTCGCGGCCTTCGCCTTTATAGGTGACGTGCTGCGACCGGTCGGGATCGTAGAGATCGAGTAGTGTGCCTTGCGAATACGGATCGGACCCGCCGTGGTTGTAGGCGTGCTCGGGGTTTCCATCGATCTTGATGGGACGAAATTCATCGCTCTTGACCAAGAGCGGCACGGCGCCGGTCGAGAACGGATGCGCGGTGGCAAAATACATCGGCTTGCCGAGAACAAGATCTTCCGGCGCCTTCACGTATCCATAAATCGGCTCGTCGGGCTGCTTGGTGCAGCCAGCCAGGCCGGCCAGCGCCATCGACGCGCCCATCAGCTTCATGAAGCCGCGCCTGGAAACGGGATCGACCCACTCCTGCGCGGCCGCAGGAAATTCGCGCTCGACCGCAGCCTGAAACTCAGGTGTATTAGCCAACTCGTCGAGCGAGCGCCAGTACTTCTTGCCCTTCGCGCCCTTCAACTCCGCGCGCACCTGATCGAGCGTCATTTTTTCTTTCATCTCGCTGCTCATCGGTGGCACACCTCGCAGCTCGTCAGGTCTTTCGGGGTGCGAATCTTGTAGTGAACCTCGAGGAAGTGGCCCATGTCCTCCTGGTCCGTGAACTTCTGGTAAGAAAGAGGAACCGGGGGCATCACGGCGGCAACATCGCCCGCCAATCCCTTTGCGCCCGCGGCGGGCTGCGCAATCGAAGCCATCTCGGGACTGGCCGTGCCCGGATCTTTCTGCGTGCAGCTGACGCTTTGCGCCGTGGGTACGCCAGCCTTGTCTGCCGCCGCGCACCACACGGGCTTATCTTCCCTGGGCCCTTCCCACGCCATGTTGTAAATCTCGCTCGTGGGCCGCAGATTCTTGGCCGGATTGCGGTGGCAATCCAGGCACCACTCCATTTGCAGCGTGTTCTGCGCGTACATCAGCGGCATCTCGTCCACGCGGCCGTGGCAGCTTTCGCAGCCGATGCCCTTGTTCACGTGAATTTCGTGGCTGAAGTAGACGAAGTCAGGAAGGTCGTGAATCTTGATCCATGGGATGGACTGGCCGGTGTACCAGCTCTGGCGTACGGGCTCGAGCAGTTGCGCATTGGTCCAGATCTGCGCATGACAGTTCATGCAGGTGCGCGTCGGAGGAATGCCGGCGTAGCTCGATTTCTCCACGGTCGTGTGACAGTACTGGCATTGCAGGCCGAGACCCTGGACGTGATGCCTGTGACTAAAGGGAACCGGCTGCTCCGCGCGCTGCCCTTGCCGTGTGACCCACGGCGAGCGCTGTAGCTGGTCGAGCGTGACCCCCAAAGCAATGACGATCAACCCCGTTAGCACCAGGCTCATGCGAGCCAGTGCATTGGAGCTGCGGTCGAAGATTTGCGCCATGAACGAATCCCGGTTTGACTGTCTTTGTACATGTGCCGCGTGTGCTGGCGGTCACATGGGTTGTGTACAAGAAACGCTCTTCGATAAAGCGGTACTGGAGGGGGCAGGGAAGCCCGAAATTTCAATATAGCGCACGTGGGCCATTCACAACACGGGAGTTGCGCAAAAAACCCAAAAAAATGTGTGGGAAATCGAATTGCAACCCACTGAAAAGAAAATCGCTTGTGACAAGCGCGATTCGCGGGAAACCATCACCGCTCTCCTGGCGCTCGCGTACCAGAAGTTGGGATATTCACAAGAAAAATATCATGCCGATAGGGAGTCGCACCAGAGGCCGGGTAATCGCATGATCATCAAGCGGGACAACAGGGCAGCTTTGCGGCCGACAACGCGGTTCACTTTTTCACTTCTTTCACTTCTTTCACTGGTTCGCTCGCCCTCACGCCGTTTGCCAATGCTCCGGCGAAAGCGTGACCGTGGCGCAGCCAAAGGAGTAGTTGTACCAGGCATGTTCGGTATTGGGCGTGGCGAAGAAGCCTTCGAGGTTCAACCCGGCGGCAACGCGCGTCACGAAGGAGCGTGAGCCGTAAAAGAGGGTGAAGAAACTGTCCCAATCGACTGTAAAGAGGAAGGAGTCGTCCGGAGCGAGGAGAGTTCCGCGCGTGGGAAATGGAATCTCCCAGCTGCGCAGGCCGGCCAGCGACAGCCGCACCATGGGATCGGAGTTTGGGAATTCAGGAACGAAGAGAAGCTCTTCCGCTCCAGCCTCCGCGAATACGTGAAGCAAGTCGGGTTGAAGAAGCGGCTCGAAGCGGCCTTCGACGGGCATCCAGATGGGCTGCGATTCTAGGAAACGCTGCAATTCGTCGCGGCCGGCAGGATCGGCCACGTGATCGGCGAGCGAACCGATGGACGTGAGCAGCGCCTGGTTGATGCGCGCGCAGGATTTCAGGCTGGTGCTCGCCGCGACTTCGGTCCACGCGACCTTCTCGCCGCGCGCTGCGATCTCGGCGTCGCAGGGGTACTGATGCGTCGCGCTCCAGGCCAGCTTCGCGGGAACGCGCACGAAAGGATGCAGAACGACAAAGACGCATTCGAATGCGCCGCCGTAGGCTTCCACGAGCGGTTCGCTCAAGGACGGATAAGTAAATTGTTCCGGTTGCACTGAGGGAATGATAACAAGCGAGGGAGCAAGGGGGCGAGGGAGCAAGGGAGCGAGTAAACCAAACGGCACGTCCCGTTGGAACTTTGCTTGATCGTCATTCGCGAGCAATACGAGCTCGCGGAGGCGCGCGTCAGCGCGCGCTCCCAGGCTCCCTCGCTCACTGCCGGGGTCCCCGGCGGGCGATTCTTGCCCGTTGGGGTTGCTTGCGCTCTTGCTCCCTCGCTCCCTCGCTCCCTTGCTCCCTGCATTCGCAGCAGTCATCTAGTAAGCTCTCGTTCGTCCCCGCCGGCCAGCCCGCGATCACAAAGAACACATCCAGGACAAATAGCCCGATGGCAATGTCATTGAAAAGCAATGCCAGGGGAAGGTTTGACCAGAACTGGTTCGCCGCCCAGAAAAGAAAGGCCGCCGCCAACAAGAGGGTTCTTATCAGCTCCGCCACGGGGCGACGATGTAGCAACTGAAAAACCATGTAGGCAAGGGCGATCATCGCCAGGGAAAACGCGGCGAGAGACTCGTGACTCCCGGCGGGAAGCAGCCGCGGAGCGGCATCCTGAACAAAGAGCAGCACCACGCCGGCCAGCGTAACGATGCCGAGAATCAACGGAACCAGCTTGCGGGAGCGATCAGAAGCATTCTGCACACTCCATTATTTCCCGCCGCATGAAAAGAGTTCATAAAGGCCCGCCCGCTGCTCCCACAGTGTGAATCGCCGGTCAGTGTGCGCCGGCGCCAACGGACGCAGTGGGTCAATTCGAAGCCATCGCCAAGGGGCTCGACTCCGCGATCTGCTGAAAAAATGCATCGCAGGGCACGAAGTGTCAGGGCAAGAAGTGTCAGGGCACGACTTTAGTCGTGCCGCAAAACGGCAAAATGTGCTGGGGCTTTAGCCCCTGAGGGACGGTATTGTTCAAACTGACCCGCCGGCGCCGCGCCGGCCCTGCGCAACAGATCATTTAGAATTCATAAGGACGAAACAATCGCTCTCAGCTACATTTCACTGCGCGGGACTCGCGTTTCGGCCCTGGTGGCCGTTTTTGCCGCCAACGCGGCCGCCACCGCAACCGCGTAGGGCCCATCAGGAAGAGGAAGCCCATGAAGTATGCCGGATTGCTGGTGATGCCAGCCGGATTCCTACTCACGCTCGCCGCGCTTGTGCTGTTCCCCGATCCCACGCGGCGGTTGGCGTTTGTAATGTGCGGCGTGGCTGTGGATGCGATGGGGCTGGTAGTTGCGGTGCGCGGCCACATGCCCGCCCGCGGAGCCGCGCGCCCATGAACCCCACGGTTCCCATGACATCCGCGGCAATGAGCGAGACGGTCTTCGCTTTCACGTTTGCGCTGCTTATGCTTGCGCCCCTGGCCATTGCCGGCGTGGCGCTCGTCAATACGGGACTGGCGCGGTCACGTTCGGCGGCGCAGGCGCTTTTGGGCTATCTGGCCCTCTGGTCGGTGACCGCGATCGCGTTCGCACTGGTAGGCGCATCATTTGCCGGAACGCTGGGGACTTCAGAGGCAGCCTTGCACGCGGCTGGAAAAACCTGGGGCGTGCTGGGGCTCGGGCCTTTTCTAATGCGCGGCCTCGGAGCGGCCACTCCGCAAGCGCAACTGGCGCTGCTCTTCGAATTCATGGCCGTGGCCATGGCCGCCATGATTCCGTGGGGCTCGGGCGCAGACCGCTGGCGGCTCCCAGGCGGGTGCGCGTCGGCAGCTGTGCTGGCCGGTATTGTGTTTCCTCTGATCGCGCACTGGATTTGGGGCGGCGGATGGCTTGCGCAACTGGGCACGAACTTTGGGCTCGGTGCGGGATTCCTGGATGGCGGCGGCGCGGCCAGTGTGCACGCTCTGGGAGGGCTCACCGCGTTGGCCCTCGTCTGGATTGCCGGACCGCGCAGAGGGAAATTCCCGCGCGAGGGTCTCTCGACTGCAATCCCCGGTCACAATGCCGTGTATGTGCTGTTCGGCTGCCTGCTGGCGCTGGTGGGCTGGCTGGCGTGGAACGCCGCGGGCGCGGTGATCTGGCTGCATGCTCCGCTGGCGGCGCTGCCGGGCACGGCCATCAATACTTTGCTCTCGGCTGCGGCGGCGCTGGTGGCCACCTACTCGGTTACGCGAGTTCGTTTTGGCAAGCCGGACGCAAGTCTTTGCGCCAACGGTTGGCTGGCCGGGCTGGTCACATCCACTGCTTGCGCGGCACTTGCCACGCCGGTGGAAGCCATCTTCGCCGGAGCCGTTGCCGGCTTCTTTACGCCGCTGCTTGTGGAAGTGCTGGAGCTGGCAATCTCCATCGACGACCCCTCGGGCGCGATCGCCGTGCATGGCGCATCGGGGCTCTGGGGACTGGTCGCTGCGGGCTTCTTTGCGCCCCAAACCGGTCAGCTCACAGCGCAATTGGTGGGCATTGCCGCGTTGCTCGGCATCGTGCTGCCTCTCGTCTATCTGCTTTTTGCCGTGCTCAACCGCGTGGTCGCGTTCCGCGTCGATCCCGACGGTGAGCGCGTCGGCATGGACGTGCACGAGTTGGGTGGCGGCGCTTATCCCGAGTTCGTGATTCACCGCGACGAGTCCTACCGGTAAAGTGCGCGCTTCGACCTTCCGGAACCGCGGGGAACCTGCGGAGCGACCGCGCAGCTACTTGCGCGCCAGCAGCAACATCACCACGAACAAGGCGATGGGAACCAGCACGATGCCGGCGTACAGCGCCAGCCTGGGTCCGTTCAGCGAAAGCCGGCTGCGCAGCGAGGGCCGGCGCTCATGGTCGTCCACGCCCACCAGTTCCTGGTGCTCAAGCTCCCACGCCATCTCTACGGCCGTTGAGTAGCGGTGGCGCGGATCGCGCTCCAGAGAGCGCGCCAGGATCTCCTGCAACTGCGGAGAGATGGCAGGGTTGAGCTCGCGGGCCGGCGTGGGATCGGTCAACACGCGCTCGTTCAATACCACCAGAGGGCTCGGCCCGGTAAAAGGCGGCTGGCCGGTGAGCATCTCGTACAGCATCGCGCCCAGAGCATAGATGTCGCTGCGCTGATCGCCGCGCTGGCCCTTCACCTGCTCCGGCGAAATGTAATCCGGCGTGCCCAGTGCAGGTGTCAGCGACGTCTGCGTGATGCGGCGCGCGTCTTCCTTCAGGGCAATGCCGAAGTCGATGATCTTGATGCGGTCGCCCTCGCACACCATGATGTTCTCCGGCTTCAAATCGCGGTGCACAACGCCGTGCTTGTGCAGGTTGTCGAGGGCATCGCAAATGGAAATAGCCAGCGCGACGGCCCGGTCGATGGGCAGCTTCCGCTCCTCATTCAGGCCCCTTTCATTCAGAATGGACCGCAGCAGCCTGCCCTCCACCCACTCGATCACCATGTAGGGACGGCTGCGCTTCTCGCCGGCGTAGGTTTTCACCACGCCGGGGTGGTCGATCTCCTGGCCGATCTCCTCCTCGCGGCGGAAGCGCTCAAGCAGAACAGGGTCGGCTTCCATCTCCGGATGTGGCACCTTCACGGCCACCGTCCGGCCGTTGCGCACGTCGGTGGCGCGGAACAGCGTGGACATGCCGCTGCGGGCAACCTCCGCATCCAGGAGGTAGTGATCCAGGGTTTCTCCAACTTCGGGCGTGGTCATGACTGTTGTCAGCATCGCAAGTTCGAGTCTGACATGCAAAACATAAGAATTTCGCAAAGAACGACGGCGGGGGCTCGGAAATCGGATTCGGCCCCGTGAAATGGGGCGGATGGACGCAGTCGGCAGCAAAATCCCGGCATCCAGCCGGGAATCATCGCTATGATGGAGGTCGATATGCCCAGCCTGCTCCGAACTTCCCTTGTCCGTGCGGTGATGGCCTGCGCCGTCTTTGCCTGCATCGCGTGGCCCGCCCGGGGGCGCGCCGCGCCGCAAAAGGCGATTCCGGCAAAACCGGCGGCGCCGCAGGATACGGGATTCCTGAATCGCCGCATCGACCTGCACGGCGTCACCTACCGCTTCCAGGTCTACCTGCCCGAAGATTGGCGGCGCGACGACCAAAAAAAATGGCCCATCATTCTGTTTCTCCATGGGCGCGGCGAGCGCGGCTCAGAAGGCATGTGGCAAACGCAGATCGGCATCGCCGAGGCCGTGCGCAATCACCCGGAGCGCTGGCCGTTTGTGATTGTGATGCCGCAGTGCCCGCCAAGCGCGTACTGGACCGATCCCGCCATGCTGGAGATGGCGATGGCCGCGCTCGACCAGGAGTCGGCCGAATTCCACGGCGACACGGCGCGAACCTACCTCACCGGTCTTTCTATGGGAGGATACGGCGCGTGGGAACTGGCCAAAGTGCACCCGCATCGCTGGGCGGCCATCGCCATTGCCGCCGGCGGCGTGTTCTGGAGCTACGAGCCCGAGCGCTGGCAGCAAGCCAATACCCTGCCCGCCGAATACGCGCGCGCGGTCGGCCACACGCCGGTGTGGCTCTTCCACGGCAGCCTGGATACGATCGTCCTGCCGCGCGAGAGCGAACTCATGTTCGATGCCTTCAAAGCCGCAGGAGGCAACATCCGCTTCTGGCTCTACCAGGGCATGTTGCACGATTGCTGGACGCGCGCCTACGACGAGCCGGATCTGCCGCGCTGGTTCCTCGCGCAGCACACGTCTGAGCCTCCAGAAACCCTGGCGGAGTTCCTCATGATTCCGCTGCACCCGCCCACCATCAAGCTCAGCGCTGCGCAACTCGACAGCCTGGCCGGGCAGTATCGCGAGCCGGACGCGCACGGCGTGACCACGATTTACCGCTCGGGCGATCAGCTCTTCGAGAAAACTTCAGCTGGCGAGGTGATCGGGCTGGACGCCGAGGACGTTGATTCGTTTTTCCGACCCGGCGACTCGACCGGTACCCGCACCGTGCATCTGACCTTCGAGCGGGACCCACAGGGACGCGTGACCGCGTACGTGCTACACGACAACCGTCACGAGGAGCGATGGGTGAAAGTCCCCGGCGGAACGGGCAAGTAGAAAACCCGCAGGAAAAGTGGGTGCCCCATCCAAGCTCTGCTTGGGTGGGAAAGCACGAACCTCAACCGACCTATTTCCGCTCAGCACGAAAAATGGGTGCCCCACATCTCGATTTTGAGATGTGGGAAAGCACGAACCAAGAAAGCACGAACCTCAACCGACCTATTTCTGCTCAGCACGAAAAATGGGTGCCCCACATCTCGATTTTGAGATGTGGGAAAGCACGAACCAAGACTGACAGGTCTTGTATCAGGGCGCGGCTTTCAGCCGCGCCACAAAATGGCAATAAGATGTGAAGGGCTTTAGCCTCTGAGGGATGTATTCAGCGTCCACACCGCCGCTGCTTAAGGACCCCCTATTCGATTCTCGTCCCACGCAAAACCGTGACCGCGGATCCTTCGGCGAGAAACGCTGAATCCGGCGGGCGCATCAGGACCTTGCCAAACGCAGGCCCGTAAAAACGTGCAGCGTCGCCCGAAAAGTTCGCTTGCCTGGCATCGCTCACGATCCAGCGCGGGTGCTGAACTTCATATTCCATGCAGCCGCCGTCCGATTGCGCCGCATAGCCCCAGTAGTGCTCGGTAATGAACTGGCTCAGAGAGCCTTCAGCGGGAAGGTATTTCTCCCCAGTGGTCTTCAGCCGCATCGCGCATCGTTGCGCCCCGGAGCCCCACGAGTACTCGACCTCGACTGCGGTTTTTCCTGGCTCCATGGAAACTCGATGTGCCATCGGCACGCGGAAGTACTTCTCCCCGTAGAAAAACCGCGCCGTGGCGGCAATCGCGAGCTTTGGAACCAGCTCGCGAATGAAGACGACACCGCGCTTCCCCGAGCGCCGCACGTAAAAGCGCAGGTTGACCTCTTCAAATGAGCGATGAAACGGAATCGCGAAGCCGCCGACACGCGTGTCGTTGAATTGAAAACCCACGAGGCTCACATAGGTCCAGCCATCGAAACTGTCGATCTCCGTACCGGCGGGGAGGAAAGGCAGCAGCAGGGCCGGATCGACCGAGTAATTCAACATCAGCAACTGCTTCCATTCCGCGGTAAGGAACACCCGAGGCTGGGGCATGCGTCTCCCTCGTCCCGAGCATACCTTTGGCCGGCCGATTTCTCTCAAATTTTGGGGGAACCTGCCGCTTGCCACCTGCGTATCCCTTTCGACAGTCGAGGAGGGTGCTATGTTTTGCAGCGGATGTGGTCAGGAACTCGAAGCGGGCAAGCAATCGTGCGCGCAGTGCGGCCGGGCGGCCGTGCCGCTCACGCCGCCGGCTCTCCCAACGCCCAGCTTCGAGTTTGAATTGAACCGTTACGCCGGGAAGATTCGCATACTCGGCATCTTGTGGCTCGTCTTTGGGGGGCTCTCGCTCCTGGCGGGACTCGCCGCGCTGCATTTCGCGCACGCCTTCTTCTCCGGCGATTTCGGCCCCTGGGCACAAAACCAGCACATGTTCCCAGACTGGTTTCTGGGCGCCGCGATTCACTTCGTCCTGGCGATGATCATTCTTCGCGCCGTCGTGTGCGCCATCGCGGGATGGGGCCTTCTCGAGCGCACCCAGTGGGGCCGCATCATGGCCATCATCGCCTCGGTCATCTGCATGCTCAAAATCCCCTTCGGAACTGCGCTCGGCGTCGCCTCGCTGGTGATTCTGCTCGGCTACAGGAACTCGACTCTATACGACAGTCTGTGAGGAGCAGGGGCCAGGTTTCAGTCAGATCGCGATAACCCGCGGGCTCGCCTCCTCGCCTCCTAGCTCCCTCGCTCCCTTGCTCCCTCGCTGCTGACCCCTGAAACCTGAATCCTGTCCTACAATCAAGCCATGAGCTTCCCAGCCAACCGGATGCGGCGTATGCGGCGCAGCGAGCCGCTGCGCGCGCTGGTACGCGAGACCAGTCTCGAGCCCGGCGATCTCATCTATCCCCTCTTCATCTGCCCCGGCAAGGGCGTCCGAAATCCCATCAGCTCCATGCCCGGCGTCTTCAACCTTTCTGTGGATGAGGCCGTACGCGAGGCCGAGGAAGCCGCGCAGTTGGGTATCGGCGGATTGCTGCTCTTCGGTCTGCCTGAAACCAAGGACGAGCAAGGCACCGGCGCGTGGGAGGAAAACGGTATCGTCCAGCAGGCGCTGCGCACGCTCAAGCAATCGCCCGCGGCCAAGAAGCTCGTCCTCATCGCCGACGTGTGCCTGTGCGAGTACACCAGCCACGGCCATTGCGGCGTGGTGACAAAATCAGGCGACGAATTTGATGTAGACAACGACGCCTCTCTGGAACTCCTTGCCCGCACCGCCGTGAGCCAGGCCCAGGCCGGCGCTGACGTCGTGGCTCCCAGCGACATGATGGACGGCCGCGTAAGCGCCATCCGCAAGGCGCTTGACGCCGCGGGCCTCAAGCAGACTCCCATCCTCAGCTACGCATCGAAATTCGCTTCGGCGTTTTACGGGCCGTTCCGCGAAGCCGCCGATTCCGCGCCGCAATTCGGCGATCGCCGCAGCTACCAGATGGACGGAGCCAACCTGCGCGAAGCCATGCGGGAAATCGATCTCGACATCGAGGAAGGCGCGGACATGATTCTGATGAAGCCCGCCATGCCCTACCTCGACGTGGTGCGCGCCGCGCGCGAGCGCGTCGATGTGCCCATCGGCGCCTACCAGGTCTCCGGCGAGTACTCCATGCTGCACGCGGCTTTTCAAAAGGGCTGGCTCGACCAGAACCGCGCCATGATGGAGTCGCTCCTCGGCATCCGCCGCGCCGGCGCGGACTTCATCGTGACCTATTTCGCCAAAGAAGCCGCCAAGCTACTCTGAGACGCCAAAATCTTATTTCTGCGCGCGCCTTGTCCGGGGTATACTTCCTGCAATCAACCGCCGATCTGCACTCGAGGTGTTCGCAATGAAGTTCCGGCTCATGCCAATTGCAGCTTCCCTGGTTCTGCTGTCAGCCGCGCTGTTTGCGGCGGCTCCGCCGCTCCATGCCCAAACCCCCGCCGAAATGGCGAATAAACTGGTCAGCCTCATGAAGGCAGACAACCTCAGCTACGGCGCCACGACCTCACCAACGGTCTTCGTCGTTCACTTCACGGGCACGAACCTGAAGGACATTAAAGTCGTCCTGGCTGTGGGAGGCGACGAGGACAGCAATCTAGTCGTCTTTGTCACGGTGACCCCGAAGGCGAGCATGCCCACGACAGCCGATTTCCGCTACATCCTGCTCAAGGCCAATCACGAATACGACCAGGTGAAGATCGGCTTCGACGGCGATGACGATCTGTCGGTGCGCATCGACGGCTCGCTGCGCGTGGCCGACGCCACCTATCTGCTCAATATCGTCAACCAGGTGAAGAACTCTTCGGACGAGATCTACGGCAAGATCCAGCCCTACCTGATTCACTGAGCGCGGGCGCTTCGGGCTCCCACTGATTTTCCTTGACGGCGATGAACGGCGGCGCAAGTCTCACAGTACTCCTCCAGGTGCC
The DNA here is from genome assembly GCA_963786565.1 of uncultured Acidobacteriota bacterium. GTDB lineage: Bacteria > Acidobacteriota > Terriglobia > Terriglobales > Acidobacteriaceae > Telmatobacter. Next base: position 66,732 of record CAWAZR010000009.1, read on the forward strand.
GCACACTTTCCCCGACTTTCGAAATATCGCTCTTATTCTGAACGATCGCTCGTGGGAGGTTGTGTATGCGATACCGAAGGGGAATTGCGGCGCTTGTCATTTTGAGTTCGCTGCTACTGGGCAGAGCTAACGCGCAATTTTTCGGACCCGACATTCCGGGGACGAGTATCACGCCGGGACAGGCGATTGGCATTGTCGTCGGCAGCGCCGTGGCCATTACGGTCGTCACCGTCATTCTTGTACACAATGCACACCCCACCCTCAAAGGCTGCGTCACCGCCGGTCCCGGCGGATTGCTGATGCACAACGACGGTGACCAGAAAACGTACTTACTCTCCGGAGCCACGGCGAGTTTGAAGGTGGGAGACCTCGTGAAGGTGAAGGGCAAGAAGTACAAAAAGCAAAAAGACAGTGCGGGAAACGAAGAGTTTTCGGTGACGCAGATCGGCAAAGACTACGGCCCGTGCAAAGCGCCGTAAGCACCCGCATGCGCATGCCCCCCGCTTTCGCTCATTCAACTCAGCAAGAAAATGGGTGCCCCACGACCGGGGTCCCCGCGGACAGGTCCAGGCCCGTGGGGTGGAGATCTCGTTTCTGAGATGTGGGAAAGCACGAACCCGAACATCTCAGCCCAGCACAAATATCCCGTGCCCCATCCTTCCGCCGGCCTTCGGGCGAAAGGGTGGGATAGCAAGAACTCTCCTGGCACGATTTCACTCGTCACGAACCCCGCATAAATTTTGCATTTGGGTCCAAGTGTGTTTTGCTAGCTAGAACCCGCCTATGCGCAAGCGACTCGAAGCCTACTTTGAATTTGCCCGTCTGGGAACCAACTGGCGCACCGAGATTCTGGCCGGCGTCACTACCTTCCTGACCATGGCCTACATCGTGCTGGTGAATCCAGCCATCCTGGCCGATGCGGGAGTTCCCTTGCCTGCCGTGACCGCCGCCACCTGCCTTTCCGCGGCCTTCGGCTCCATCTTGATGGGCATCATCGCCCGCTATCCCATCGCTCTAGCACCGGGCATGGGCCTGAATGCCTACTTCACCTACACGGTCTGCATCAAGATGCACGTGCCGTGGCAAACGGCCCTCGGCGCAGTGTTTCTTTCCGGCATCATTTTTCTGGCCATCACCGCGGTCGGCATCCGGCAAATGATTTTGCGCGCCATTCCCCACCAGCTTTACGCGGCGGTCGCAGGCGGCATTGGACTCTTCATCGCGTTCATCGGTTTTCAGCACGCCGGCCTCGTCATTCGCGACCCCAACACCCTGGTCGGCATGGGCAACATTCGCAATCCCACGGCGTATCTCGCGCTCTTCGGCCTGCTTCTCATGGTGGCCCTCGAATTCCGCAAGGTGAAAGGCTCCATCCTCATCGGTGTGCTCGCGGTCACGGCCCTTGCGTGGCCGCTGCACCTCGTACACTGGACGCCGTCCGTCGGTGGCATCCACGCGCTCACCCAAACCGCGCTGCAATTGAACATTCGCGGCGCAGTCAACAAAGGCCTGCTCGAAATCATCTTTGTCTTCTTCTTCGTGGACCTGTTCGACAACCTGGGTACGCTGGTGGCCGTCACCAAGCGCGCCGGGCTCATTGCTCCCGACTACTCCATTCCCCGGCTCAATCGGATTCTGTTTGCCGACGCCACGGCCACGGTCTTTGGCTCGCTGGTCGGAACCTCCACTGTCACCAGCTACGTTGAGTCGACGGCGGGCGTAGCGGCCGGCGGACGCTCCGGCGTGACGGCCATCGTCACCGGCCTCCTGTTTTTGTGCGCCGTCGTCGCTGCGCCGTTCATCGGCATCGTGCCTCAGGCGGCCACCGCGCCCGCACTCATTCTGGTTGGATCCATGATGCTGGCCGCCATTACTGAAATCCAGTGGCTCGACCCGCTGGTCGCCGTTCCCGCATTTCTCACCCTGGTGCTCATCCCTTTCACTTACTCGATTGCAAACGGATTGGGCTTCGGCATCATCGCCTGGGCAGTCCTGCATCTGTTTGCCGGCAAGGCCCGCCTCCAGGACTGGCTGCTTTACCTCATGGCCGCTCTGTTTCTGGCGCGTTTCATCTACCTGGGCGCAAGTTAGGGTCTGCTACCATTTGCTCGTTGAACCGAGCGGAGCCATCATGCATTGGTACGACTTTCTCGCTTACTTTTTTGGCGGCGCTTTCTTCGCCAATGCCCTTCCCCATCTGATGAACGGCATCTCGGGGCGCTCTTTCCAAAGCCCTTTTGCCAAGCCTCCGGGGAAGGGTTTGTCCTCGCCCACCGTGAATGTGCTGTGGGGCTTTTTCAACCTCGCAGTGGCCTATTGGCTCATCGTTCACATCGGCACGTTCAGCATTCACAATCTCGGGCATGTCGCTACCGTTGGCGCGGGAATCCTTGCCATGTCTCTCATGTGTGCGAGCGCCTTCGGCCGTTTCCACAGCGGACGTTAGGCCTGCCGGCGGCGTGGCTCGTTGCCACATCCCTTCTGAGCGAGCGCAGCGAGCCGAAGAACCCGCTTCTTGAAATTGTGTGCGGAAAGAGCGGGATAGCCCGGCCTCAATCCATCGTGCCGTAAAATTAGCGTCCGGTTTTTCACGCCCGCGGCGGAGCGACACTGATTCCTGCGGCTCCGGATGACGAAAAAGTCGTAAACTCATTTCAATCCTCGGCTGTACCATGGGAAAGTGTTTGAAGCGAAGCAGATGAAGACCACCATCCTGATGGGCCGGATGCAAAAGTGGATGCAAGGCTCACCACCGCCGGCGTGGTTACGGCTGTGCGTGGTCACGGCTGCCTCGCTGGCCGTAGCCCTGGTGTTTTCTGCCTGCGAAAACGTGGCCACCTACGTGCAGCCCAGCCTGGTGCGCGTCATCGACGCTTCCTACATCGCGCCCGCCGTCAACGTGAACGTGGAAGGCGATCTGCTGGCAGCGAACGTCGGCCAGGGCACGATTACCCCTTACGGCACCCTCCCTTCCAACATCGCCGCGCCCATTGACATTACCGCCGCCACCGGCGGCGTCACGATCGTGGATACCAGCGGCACGCTCTTGCCCGGCCATCAACACTCGGTATTTCTCACCGACAACGGCGCAGCACCCAACGGGTATCTGGTCACCATCCTCGAAGATCAGCAGATTGTTGCAGCGCAGGGCCATTCGGCCTTCCGCTTTCTCAACCAGGCGGCCAAGACGGGCGCTGTGGACATCTACATGGTGCCTGCCGGAATCACTTTGGCCAACAGCATCCCCATCGTCACCGATCTGCCCGTGGGCGCGACCGCCGGGTACATCAGCTTTACTTCGCAGACCGTGACCATGGTCGTTACGCCCACCGGCGTGATCACACCGGAGTACGCGTACACGCCCATGGTATTGACCGGCGGCGAAGTGCGCACCGTTTTGCTTATGGATACCCAACTCACCAGCAATCCGGCAGTGGAATTCACAGTGGCCATTGACGCCGGACCGACCAACTAACAGCTGCCCTTCCCAAGAATTCCAGTCAGCACGAATCCTGGGTGCCCCACATCTCGATTTTGAGATGTGGGATAGCACGAACCCAAACAACGCTCGGTCATCCTGAGCGAGGTCGAGCAACGCGGGGACGAGTCGAAGGACCTGCATTTCGCAATGCGAACTCGGCACGAATATCGGGTGCCCCATCCTAAACGCGCATTTTGCGTTTAGGGTGGGAAAGCACGAACCTCGATCTGCCGCATTCAACCCATCACGAACCTCGGATTCATTACACTAAGACTCGACAGGTCATGCGCCCCTCTTCTCTCTTCCGTAACTTCGCGCTGCTCATCCTCGCGGCAACATTCGCCCGCGCCGACGATTCCTATCGCATCGTCCACACTTATCCGCACGATCCCCGCGCCTACACCCAGGGCCTGATCTACCTCGACGGGCACCTCTACGAGAGCACCGGTCTCAACGGGCGCTCCTCGCTGCGCATGGACGATCTCGCCACCGGGCGCGTGTTGCAATCGGCGCCGGTGCCGCAGCAATACTTTGCCGAGGGCCTTGCCGCGTGGGGCAGCACGTTGGTGCAGCTCACCTGGCAGTCGCACATTGGCTTCGTGTACGACCGCTTCAGCTTCCGCCTGCTGCACACGTTGCACTACGACTGCGACGGCTGGGGGCTCACCGCCGACGGCAAAAACCTGATCCTCTCGGACGGTACCGCGGAAATTCGTTTCTTCGATCCCGCCACATTCCGCGAAGTGCGGCATATCTTCGTCTCGGACCACGGCAAGCCGATCGACCAACTCAACGAGCTCGAATACATTCACGGCCAGATCTATGCCAACGTGTGGCACACCGACCGGATCGTACGCATCTCGCCCGCCACGGGCCGCGTGCTGGGCTGGATCGATCTCTCCGGCCTGCTTCAGCCCGGCGAGGTTTCCGATCCCGAAGCTGTGCTGAACGGCATCGCCTACGACCCCGTGCACGATCGCCTCTTCGTCACCGGCAAGCTGTGGCCCAAACTTTTTGAGATTCAGGTGGTTCCAGCCCAAGCCAAAGCCGTTCCCGTCCATCACGCCAGGTAGCGCTTATTCCAAATCCAGCACGAAAGTGGGTGCCCCATCCAAGCTCTGCTTGGGTGGGAAGGCACGATCCTCAACTTGCCTGTTCGACCCAGCACAAAAAGCGCCGCCCCGGGGTCCCGCTTTTGGGACCCGGAAAAGCACGACCCTCAACGCCGTTTCAAATCGAAACGGGAAATCTAAACTCTCTCCAGCCATCACCGCCCGCGTCGCCTCCGCCCGCGTATACTTCTCCGCGAAGGGTTGGCTCTGCCATGGATGATGCGTCCTTCTTGCAGCTGAACGGCCCGCAAAACGCGGTCGTCTTCACCATCGTTCTGGCGTTTGCCGGCTACCTGGTCACCTTCTGGAGCAGCCGCGTGATGGCGCGCCGTGCCGACCGGCTGCGCCTGGTGAATCAACGCCTGAACGACTTTTACGGCCCCCTCTACGTGGCCACCGTCGCCGGCAACATCGCCTACAAGGCGCTGCTCGCCAAGCAGGGCAAAACCCAGTGCCATCCCATCCGCGACGAGGACCTGAAGGAGTGGGTGCTGTGGATGAAGTCCATCTTCATGCCGCTGAATGACGTACGCGAGAAGATCATCATCGAAAACGCGCACCTGATCGTCGAGGAGCAGATGCCGCAGTGCCTGCTCGACTTCGTGACGCATGTCGTTGGCTACAAGGCGCTGCTGTTCAAGTGGGCCGAGGACGATTACACCGAGCGGCGTTCCATGATCGGCTGGCCGCCGGAATTCGATGTTTACGTGGAGCGCTCGTACCAGGCGCTCAAGGCCGAGCAGACGCGATTACTGCATAACGCGTTCTGGCGTTTGTGGCACCGCACCAACGGCCGCAAGCGGACCGTACCGCCGGTCTCTTGACCGGCTGTAGTGCGGGTCTCCAGACCCGCACATTCACAACGCAACACGAACGCCGACATCAACGGGTCTCGAACTGTAAACTCACCACGAAATGGGGTGCCCCGGATCTCGCTTCTGAGATCCGGGAACCACGAACGCCTGCATCTACCGGCGTCGAGTTCGCTCTGGGTTCACTCTTTCACTCTTTTCACTTCTTCACTCGCCCGCCGCTCACACCGTCATCGCCGGATTCAGCGAAGTCACATGCGCCACCGCCTTGGTCAGCCGCGCCTCGCAGGAACGCGCACCTTTGTACTCTGCCGGCGTATAAATGTGTTCGATCGACTCCACCAGGTAAGCGCCGGGAAGAAACTTCCCGCCCTCGCGCAGGCCGTCGCCGGGCAGCATCAGCACGTCGCCCTCGCGCGGCAGCGAGTGCAGAGTTTCCAGAGGCACCAGGTTGATGCAGGTTCCGTCGCCAGCCACAAATTCCAGGCAGTTGCGGCTGTGCAGCCTTCCCTCGCGCTCGCGCCGTGCCTCTTGCCGCACCTTGAGCGACTCATAGTAGGCGCCCCACACGATCGGCAGGCCGATCAAAAATCCCACAACCGTGCTGTACTGCGCAATCAGCGACATCCAATGGTGAGTCATCCCGTCTCAGTCTCCTAGGGAAAGGCTAACAGTCCGGCGGTGAAAGCTCCGCGAGGCGTCAAGCGGCTACGGTTTTTCGAAAGCCAACCCACCACAAAACAGGGGTGCCCCATCCAAGCTTCGCTTGGGTGGGAACGCTCGAACCCCAACTCTCAAGTCTTGTATCAGGGTGCGACTCCACAGTTTGCTGAAAAAATGCCCACGCCACGCCTTGGAACAAGGGCACGGTTTCAAAGCCTGTCCTGAGTGAAGCCCAAGGGGCCGCCACCGTCGATCCCTGATGGGTCTTGTATCAGGGCGCGGCTTCAGCCGCGCCGACAAGCGCTCATAAATAGGGTCGCGGGTGCCCCCGGTCCCTCGCTCTTGGGGACCGGGGAAAGCGAAACCCCCATCCCTTCTGCTTGCCATCCTGAGCGAGCCCCGGCGCCCTGAGCAAGTCGAAAGCCTGCCCTGAGCGAAGATCGCAGAGCGATCGAAGTCGAATGGGGACCTGCGGTTTCTCTTTTCGAATCCAAACTCAGCACGAAATGGGGTGCCCCATCCTAAACGCGTTCTGCGCGCTTAGGGTGGGAGCGCACAAACCCCAACCCACAGGTCTTGTATCAGGGCGCGGCTTCAGCTGCGCCGACAAGCGCTCATAAATAGGGTCGCGGGCTTTAGCCCCTGAGGGACAGCTTCCTTCAAACAGACCCACCTCCACGCGCAATAAGCCGAGTGCCCCCGGTCCCTCGCTTTTGGGGGCCGGGGAGCTCAACCAGCCGACCCGTCGGTCGCTCGTCCCGACCGGCTATTGGCCCTCCCCACAGCCCGCGTGCACTCATTTCACACTTTCACTCCGTTCACTCTTCACTGCCCTTCATTGCCCAACCGACCCGTTTCGATGCTCCCGCTCACCTTGAAAGAAACGGTGATGCACCATGGCCACTCCGAGAAGGAAAACGAGGAGAGCGAAAATCAGCACGAAGAGCGTCGTGATGATTCCAGAGAGTGGCCGCTTTTGCTCCGGGTTGGTCGCCGGGTTGGCATCTATATCCATCCGAGTCGCCTCAATTCCAGCCCAGGCATCGAATGTTCTACCGAGGAATGCCGCACTGATTCCCGGCACTCAAGCGCCATGGGACATTTTGAATTCACGTGCTCGCTGACTTCGTGCCCGGTCGCCTTAGGCGGAAAACTGTCCGCCGGGGATAGAGACCGTTTCGGGCGCCACAATCACAGCACCGTTTGCACAACTGATCATACCTCCGGCCTTGCCGCAGGGAACCGCCGCTGGCATCTGCTGGCTGCGAGCTGCCGGCTATTGGCTATTGGCTGCCGGCTATTGGCTATTGGCTGCCGGCTATTGGCTATTGGCTATTGGCCTCGCCCACGATTTACGGTCCATGGTTGTCAACCCATGCTCTCCGCAACTCTATGAAACCAAAGCCAAAATACCCTCAATCTTTTTGCATAGAATTTCCCGGTTCCGGCGCACAATCGTTCTATGAGCCGCCCTCAAGACAAAACAACTCGTCCGGCGCTCCCGGCATTTCTATCCCCAATTGGCTGTTTACTACTCCCTAACTCCCCCCCACCCCCCACCCCCCTCCCCGAGCGCGAGTTGGAAGCCTGAAGCTGGGGTGCGGAAGCTGCCGGTTATTCCGCCAAAAAACGAGTTGTGAAACTGTGAAGCCTGGAAGTGATTCAAAATCAATCACATGCGCTGGAAAATCTCACAGGTTCACACTCTGTGTGATTCTGTGAAACTGTGCCGCGCGTTCGCGTCGGTTCTTAGTGGGCATTGGTTTCTTACTGCGAAATGTGAACGAAGGACTTCGCACCGAAGACTGAAAGCCGCCTCGCTAACTCCGCGGCAGCCCGAGATTCTTCCACAACCGCAGCGCGGGGCCGGCTTGATTGATGGTGTAAAAATGCAGTCCCGGCGCGCCGCCGCGCAGCAGCGCCTCGCACAGGCGCGTCACTACGCCGATGCCGAAGTCGAGCAGTGCCGGCTTGTCGCCGTCCAGCTCTTCCAGCCGCAGCCGGATCCATCTCGGAAGATCGGCGCCGCAGCCGTTGCAGAAGCGCACGGTGCTGGCGCAGCTCGTAATGGGCATGATGCCGGGCACGATGGGAATTTTTATGTTGGCTTTGGAGCAGCGTTCCAGAAAATCGAAATACGCGTCGGCGTTGTAGAAGAGCTGGGTGAGCGCCGCGTCGGCGCCGGCATCTACCTTGCGCCGAAAATTCTCGAAGTCCTCAGCGGGGCGCGTAGCCTGGGGATGCATCTCGGGGTACGCGGCGACCTCAATCTTGAAGGCGTCGCCGTGCCCCGCGCGGATGAAGCTGACCAGTTCGTTCGCGTAGTGGAATTCGCCGGGCGCAGCCGGACTGAGCGCCGTGGCCGGCAGATCGCCGCGCAGTGCCACGATGCGTTTGACGCCCGCTTCGCGGTAACGCTGAAGAAGTTCGGCGATATGAGCCCGTGTCGAGCCGACGCAAGTCAGGTGCGGCGCGGCCTCAACGCCGGTATGTTCGACCACGGTCATGATGGTCTTGTAGGTGCCTTCCTGCGTGGAGCCTCCGGCGCCATATGTGACCGAGAAGAAATCCGGCTTCAATGCGGCGAGGCGTTCGATAACAGCTGGCAGCTTGGCCGCCGCTTCCGGCGTCCGCGGCGGGCCCAGCTCGAACGAAAATGTGAGAGGTGAAGGCATTAGAAGTGGTCAGAGGTCAGTGATCAGTGGTCAGAGAAGCCGGCGCAGCGGCTGATCACTGAACACTGATCACTGATCACTCGTTTAGTACCTGTAGTGGTCCGCCTTGTAAGGTCCATCCACCGAAACGCCGATGTAGTCGGCCTGCTTCTGCGAGAGCTTGGTCAGCTTGACGCCGATCTTCTCGAGATGCAAGCGCGCAACCTCTTCGTCCAGCTTTTTGGGCAGCACGTAAACCTGCGGCTTGTAGCTGTCGCGGTTCGTCCACAAGTCGAGTTGCGCCAGCGTCTGGTTGGCGAAGCTGTTCGACATCACGAAGCTCGGGTGGCCGGTGGCGCAGCCCAGGTTCACCAGGCGTCCCTCGGCGAGGATGAAGATCGCGTGGCCGTCCGGGAAGACGTACTTGTCCACTTGCGGCTTGATGTTGATCCGCACGACGCCGGGCGCCTCGTTCAGCCGGTCAATTTGAATTTCATTGTCGAAGTGGCCGATGTTGCAGACGATGGCCTGGTCCTTCATCTTCGCCATGTGCTCGAAGGTAATGATGTCGGTGTTGCCGGTGCAGCTTACGTAGATGTCGCCGCGGCCCAGCGTGTCTTCCATCGTGGTCACCTCGAAGCCCTCCATCGCCGCCTGTAGCGCGTTAATGGGGTCGATCTCGGTCACAACGCAACGCGCGCCCATACCGCGCAAAGAATGCGAGGAGCCCTTGCCCACGTCGCCGTAGCCGCAGATGACTGCGACCTTGCCCGCCACCATCACGTCGGTAGCGCGCTTGATTCCATCAGCCAAAGACTCGCGGCAACCGTAAAGATTGTCGAACTTGCTCTTGGTCACGGAGTCATTCACATTGATGCACGGAACCAGCAGCTTGCCCTGCTCCATCATCTTGTAGAGCCGGTGCACACCCGTGGTGGTCTCTTCCGAGACGCCGCGCCAGTCCTTGACCACGTTATGCCAATGCTGCTTGTCTTCGGCGAAAACTTTCTTAAGCAGATCCTTGATCACCTGCTCCTCGTGATTGCCGCTGGCGGTGTCGACCCAGCGATCGCCGTTCTCGAGCTCATAGCCTTTGTGGATGAGCAGCGTGGCGTCGCCGCCATCGTCCACGATGAGCTGCGGGCCGAGGCCGCCCTTGTGCGCGAGCGCGCGGTAGGTGCACTCCCAGTAGTCCTCGAGGCTCTCGCCCTTCCAGGCGAAGACGGGAACGCCCGAAGCGGCAATCGCGGCGGCGGCATGATCTTGCGTGGAGAAGATGTTGCAGCTGGCCCAGCGCACTTCCGCGCCCAGACTCACCAGCGTCTCGATCAGCACCGCCGTCTGAATGGTCATGTGCAGCGAGCCGGTGACGCGCACGCCGGCCAATGGCTTTTCCGCCGCATACTTGTTGCGGATTGCCATCAAGCCCGGCATCTCCTGCTCGGCGATGATGATCTCTTTGCGGCCCCAATCGGCCAGGCCGAGGTCGGCCACTTTAAAGTCGGGTCCAGGCGTGCCGGTTTTCGTGCCTTCCAGGGTTGCGGTTGCCATTCTCTTCTCCTTTTATCGCCGTATCGTGATATGTTGATATGTAGCAGAATTCTCCGATGCCGTCAATCATCAAAACGCTCAAGGTCGTCGCCGATCCCAACCGGCTGCGTATCCTATTGCTTTTAAAGGGCGAGGAGCTGTCCGTCGCCGAGCTTCAGGAGATCCTCGCGACGGGCCAGAGCACCATCTCCACGCATCTTTCGCAGCTCAAACAGGCCGGGCTGGTGGAAGATCGGCGCACCGGCAAGAGCAATTTCTACCGCTCCACCACTGCGTGGGGCAGGCTTTTGGAGGAGATTCTTGCCGATGCCGAGAAGGAGATTCCAGAGTTCGCGCCCGACCAGGCCGCCATGCGCCGCGTGCTCAAAAAACGCCAGGACAAGATGCGCGCATTTTTCGACAGCGTAGCCGGACGGCTGGGCAAGGACTACGTTCCGGGCAAGTCGTGGAAGAGCATGGCCGAGGCGCTGCTGCGGTTGATGCCGCCGCTCACCATCGCCGATCTGGGCGCCGGCGAGGGCAGCTTCGCGCTCTTGCTTTCTCAAAGAGCCGTGCGCGTGATTGCCGTCGACACTTCGGCCCGCATGATAGAAGTGGGCCGCGAACAAGCTGCGCGCCATGGCGTGAAGAATGTGGAGTACCGGCAGGGCGACATGGAAGAAATTCCCATCGGCGCGGGCGAGGTGGATCTCGTATTTTTTTCGCAGTCGCTGCACCACGCGCTGCATCCCGAGCGCGCGCTGGCCGAAGCGGCGCGCATTCTCGCGCCAGGCGGCCGCGTCGTTGTGCTCGATCTGCTGAAGCACCGCTTTGAAGAAGCGCGCGAGATGTACGCCGACGAGTGGCTGGGCTTCAGCGAGGCGGAACTCGAAGCTATGCTCGAGAACGCCGGCTTCGCCAACGTGGAGACTGCTGTGGTGGACAAGGATGCAGAAGCGCCGCAGTTCCATACGCTGCTGGCCATTGCCGACAAAGCCCGTTAGTCGCGCAGGATGCTCTCTCCCCAGTGATTCCAATTTGCATATCTGCGCGTCGCAAGGAACTGCACGTTTGCGACGATCAGTACCAGAACTTCAGCCTCGCCCAATCTTGTGAGAACGGACGCTTGCGGCCACGCAGCCAGAAATAGTGCTTGTGCTCATAGTTCATCGTCCATTGCACGTCAAAAGGACCCAGGTCAATTACCTCGGCGTAATCGTTCGTATATTCCTCTCGACTGCTGCCGAGAGTGAGCACCGAGTCACCGGTATAGCCGCCCCACCCCCAGTAAAAGTAATTATTGTGGCCGCTGATCGCGGTGGGCAGTCCATATTTGGCGCCGAGAATATTCACGGCGCTTGCCTCGCCGTAGTTATCGCAGAAGATGGCTGTATGCGCGCGAACGTCCGGAGGCAGAGCGTTGTAGCGGGCGGCAAAGCCCTCGACCATCTGCGGCCAACCGAAGCGGTCGGAGAGAATCTGCGGCAGCGGGCTCAAGAACTTTTCCATCCTCACTGAATCGGGCGCGAAGGGCCCGGTGTAGGCGTTGTATATGTTGGGCGGAAGGATGGTGAGAGTGATCGGGCCAGTAGCAAAGACCAGAGGCAGAGCGAGGACAATCGTGTACGTATTCACCGGCCATGAGCGGGGGACGAGCTGCGCAAAGCCGGCGGCGCCTCCCGCAAACAGGACGGGGTAGATGGGCGCGAGGTAATAATGCTTGCCGTGCATGGCCATCATCATCGCGAGGAAGACCAAGTAGGTGAGGGGCACGAAACGCCAGGCGCGGGTCTTTGCTGAGAAACCGAGCCAGACGAGTCCGCCGACCCACAGCGGGACAGTTGAGTAAAGCAACACCTGGACCTGTTGAAAGAGGAAGACCCATGGCGAATGCGGAAGGTACTTGTCAGCGTGCTTGAGAGTGTTGAGTAGCTCGTAGGTGGGAAAGTGGTGGACCCACTCCCACACAAAGTTTGGAAGAGCGATAAGAACGAGGATGGCAACGCCGCCGGCGCAGGCACGGGACCGGAGGATGCGGCGTTGCGGGCTGAGCAACAGTCCGGCCAGGAGCGCGATGAGGAAGAAGACAGTCGAGTGTTTGTTCTCGATGCCCAATCCTGTCAGCAGCCCGAAGAGCAGCCAGACGCGCGGACTGGAGGAACCGTCGGCCACGCGCAGGACCAGGAAAAGCGCACCCATCCAGAAGCATGGCTCAAACGAATTCATTGAGAGGTAGTTCGAGGTCCCCAGAAAGACCGGAGCGGCCAGCACGCCGGTCATGGCCAGGATCTGCGCGGGCCGGCCTCCGCCGAACTGCCATGTAAGCAGCCCGGTCAGCCCGACGGTGACGCCGCCGGCAATGAAGCTGAAGACGCGGTCGCCGGTAGGCGAGATGCCGAAGAGCAACTCGGCTAGCCGAGCTTGCAGCGCAACCATCGCTGGCTGATCGACGTAACCCCACGCGAGGTGGTGGCCGCAGACGAGGAAATAGAGTTCATCGCGGAAAAAACCGTAGCCGAGATGCGCGCCCCACAGCGAGCTTCCCAGATGGACGAGGAAAGTGAGCGCGGCAAAAATGCCGGCAAGGGCCAAAGCTGCGCGAAGCGGCACTCCATCGCGATTCCGCGCCTGATTTCGCGGCAAAACGACTGCTTCTTCGACTGTCGCCAACTTGCTGGCCTCCCCCACTATATTTTATGGCTTCTTCGCAAGAGAGTCGTGAATGATCGTCAATTCGGTCGGATGGGAGGCGGCGGAAATTGGCAATACCTCCGCCAAGCCCATATTCTTAGCAAGGTTCTGATTGGGCGAGACGGATCTGGAAGCCATGCTCAAAAGCGCGGGCTTCGCCAACACGGTGTCTGCAATTGTGAACAAGGATGCGGAAGCGCCGCAACTCCAGACGCTGCTCAGGATTGCGGACAAGAACAAGTAGTCCGTTGCGACGGTTGGCTTTCTTTGGTATCTAAGTTAGTGTGGTTCTCTGGCGTTGAATGGCGATCGAGATGAGCGAAAAGCGGCAAGCTGCGGCGGCGGCAGGAACTGTTAAGAAAGCCTCCCGTCTGACCCGCGCGCGCCAGACCGCCATCTTCAAGGCGCTCGCCGACCCGCACCGGTTTGAGCTGCTGCTGCAGATTGCCAAAGCGCGATGCCCGTTAGGCTGCTCGCAGGCGTTGTCCGCCCTGTCCATTTCGGCGGCAACGCTTTCGCACCACGTAAAAGAACTCGAAATGGCCGGCCTCATCGACATTCGCCGCGAAGGCAGGTTCGCGTATCTCTCACTGCGGCCTGGAGTTCTGGAGTCCGTAGCCGCGAGTTTGCGGGCTCTCGAAGCGACCAACTGCGCAGGCCGCTGACTTTTCGCCCAAACATTTCCACAATCCCTTTGAATCCTTTTCACGGCCCGACTAATCAATTCGACAGTTATCGAAATGTCGAACGGATGACATTGGATACCGGGAGAAGAGCTATGAAGAACCTTCAAGGAAAAGTGGCGCTGGTAACCGGCGCATCGAAGGGTATTGGCGCGGCCATTGCCCTTGAATTGGCGGCACGCGGCGCTGCCGTGGCAGTCAACTACTCCGGCAGCAAGGCGGGCGCGGAAAAGGTGGTTGCGGAGATCAAGGCCGCCGGCGGCAAGGCCATCGCGGTGCAGGCGGATCTTTCCAACCCCGATGCGATTGGGCCTTTCGTCAAGACTGTCGCCGACCAGCTCGGCCCCATCGATATCCTGGTGAACAACGCCGGCATCTATGAGTTCGGGCCGCTTGAGCAGATTTCGCCCGCACACTTTAACAAAATGTTCAACCTGAACGTGCTGGGCCTGCTTTTGACGACCAAGGAAGCAGTGGCGCGCTTCAACCCCAATGGCGGCAGCGTGATTAACATCAGCTCCGTTGCGGCCGACGGCATCGGCGGCGGCGCAGTGTACAGCGCCACCAAGGGCGCTGTGGATTCAGTGAGCGTTGCATTGGCGCAGGAGCTTGGCGCAAAGAAGATTCGCGTGAACTCCGTGAACCCCGGCATGGTCGTGACGGAAGGCGTGCAGGCGGCGGGCTTTATCGGCAGCGACCTCGAGAAAGAAGCCGTGCAGCGGACTCCGCTGGGCCGCATCGGACAGCCGCAGGACATCGCTACGATCGCCGCGTTCCTGGCTTCGGACGAATCGGCGTGGGTGAACGGCCAGACGATCCACGCGGCGGGTGGATTCCGCTTGTAATCCAGTGCGGTCTCATCCTTTCGCCGGATCTTGCGCGGAAGGATGGGAGATGTACCCCATTCCATGTAGGCGTGGCTTGCGCTAAACGGCCGATGTCTTTTAATCGGCGAGCGCGGCCACGCAACCGATCGAGATCAACAAGCCTTTCGGGAGCGGAACCTGGATGGTCATGCGCGCCGGGGGGCTGGCGGGAAAATACTCCGCGAAGAGTTGGTTTACCGCGGCAAAGTGCGAGATATCGGCCACGAGAAAGGTCGTGTTCACGACCAGGTCCATACGGCTGCCTCCGGTTCGGAGGACCAGGTCGAGGTTCTTGAACGCCTGTCGCGCCTGCTCCTCGAGCGTCGGGCCGGCGGCCTCGCCTGTCGCAGGGTTTACGCCCGGCTGTCCCGACACAAAGAGCAGTCCAGCGGCGCGCACCGCTTGCGAATAGGGTCCAATGGCCTTCAACCCTGGAACTTCAACCGTTTGTTTTTCTGTCATCTCCGCCTCCTTTGCACGATCAGACGCCCAGTCTATCGCACGCCAAACCGCGCAAAGGGATTGTCTTCCAACTATCCCTGCTCGGCTTCGAGAATCTGCTGTTTGCGCTCCACGCCCCAGCGATAGCCGGTGAGTGAGCCGCTGGCGCCCACCACGCGGTGGCACGGAACGACGATGGCCACGCGATTGACAGCGCAGGCGCGGGCCACGGCGCGCGTTGATTTCGGGACGCCCATCTCTCGCGCCAACTGGCTGTACGTGCGCGTCTCGCCGCGAGGAATCTGCCGCAGTGCCTGCCACACGCGAAGTTGGAAGACGGTGCCGCGGAGATCGAGGCGCTGCCCCTGCGGTGCGGCAGCCCCTTGGGCACTGCGTGCAGCAGCCCTTTGGACAAGGTCTGTGCCTTCACGAACGCTCTGTATGGCCGAATCGATCCAACGCGCAAGCTTTGGATCCCTTCGCAGCGTGGCCTCGGGAAATTCAGCGCGGAGGGTTTCCTCCGCCTCCGTTTTGGTTCCCGCAAGCGAGAGCCAGCAGAGGCCACGGTCGGTTGCGCCGACAATCATCCAACCAAACGGCGTGCGTGCGGACGCGTGCCCGATCTGTTCACCTTTGCCGCCCTGGGCAAAGCGCTGCGGAGTCATGCCTAGCTGATTCGCTTCATAAGCGCGGCTGCTGGAGCTGAAGCCCGCGTTGTAAATGGCATCGGTCACGGTGCCTCCCTGCTTGAGCGCGCCGCGCAGCCGCGATGCACGTAATGCCCGCTGGTATTCGAGCGGGCTCACGCCCATCTCGCGCTTGAAGAGCCTCTGCACAGTGAAGGGGCTCAGGTGCGCCACGCGGCCCAGCTCTTCAAGACGCACGCGGCGATCGAGGTGCGCCTCAATGTAGCGTCGAATCTCGTCCAAAGAGCTAATCCACGCATTGGCGCTCGACGCCCTCGAAGGACGGCAGCGTTTGCAGGCGCGAAAGCCGGCGGCCTCTGCCGCGGCCGCGGTGCGGAAGAAGCGCACGTTTGCGCGAAGCGGACGGCGGCTCGAGCAAGAGGACCGGCAGAAGACGCCCGTGGTCGCGACGCCATAGAAGAAGCGCGCCTGCGGGTCGCGTGCGGCGAGCTGCTTCCACGCGGACTCTGCCCACGCAGCATCGACAACGGTGGGCGCGGATTTTGCGGGTTGCGGCATGACGATCCTGGGCATCGTGGAAATGGCGGCGAATTGGGTTGCGATTTGCGAAGCAGTGCTCATGAGAATGATAGTCGCCGATCGCCATCCCGTGCGCACTCCGATTCTTGCGTGCAATTCTGTTTTCGCCGGGAGGCTGCGATCGCGGCAGAGCTATGGCACGCGGGCCGCGCTCACTGATTTGAATCTGGCATTGACACAATAGGCGCACCCCACCGTGTATCCTCGTTCTGCACAAGAAATCGCGCTTCGCCTGGCCCGGAACGGCTCCATTGGCCAGCCTTCAAGCCGAGCACATCGATGGAGGCATTACCATGTCACGCAACCTGATTGCCATCGCGGCACGTGCCGCCCTCCTTTTAGTTTCCGCACTGGCCTGCGCACAGGCCAACGACCCCTACAAGGTGCAGAAGATCCAACTCGTCGGCGGCGATGGCGGATTCGACTATGTGACTGCCGATCCCGATGGCCGCACTCTGTATGTGGCGCGTTCCGGGCAGGGCGGCCATATCGGCGTCTTCAACCTGGACACGCTGGCCCAGGTTGGCGATCTTCAAGGCGTGAGTGGGCACGGCGGGGCAGTGGACACGGCCACGAGGCATGGATTCGCGACCTCGAAACCGGTGACGATGTATGACTCGAAGACCTTCGCGATCATCAAAAAGATCGACGTCCAGGGCAATCCCGACGGATACCTGAACGACCCCTACAACCACCACTTCTACATTCTCAGTCACTCAGCGCCCAACATCACGGTTCTCGACGATAAGGACGGTTCGATTCTTGGCACCATCGACCTCGGCGGCGCGCCTGAGCAGGCCGCAACGGACGGCCACGGCAAAATCTATGTCGACCTTGAGGACAAGGACGCGATTGCGGTGGTCGACGCCAATGCAATGAAAATGGTCGGCCGCTACGACCTCTCGAGCCGAGGTGGCGGATGCGCGGGCCTGGCGCTGGATGCGAAAAACGGAATCCTGTTCGCCGCATGTCGCGACAAGAACAACATGATCATTTTGTCGGCTGCCGATGGGCACATCCTCACCGACCTGCCGATCGGCGAGGGCTGCGACGGAGCGACCTTCAATCCCAACACCATGGAAGTATTCAGTTCGCAGGGCGATGGCACGCTAACGGTGATCAAGGAGAACTCGCCGACTGACTTCACTGTGGAGCAGACAGTGCTGACGCCGGCACGCGCGAAAACGATCACTCTCGACACGAAGACAGGCAATCTTTTTCTGATCACCGCCGAATACGGCCCAATGCCGACTCCACCAGCGTCATCGGCAGGAACCGGTCCACCCGCGGGCGGACCGCCGTCAGGCGCTCCCGGCGGCATGCGCGGGATGCGCCCACCGATGATTCCGCATTCGTTCCAGATCCTCGAGGTTGGCAAGGATTGAGCGTGCCGCTGGATTGGAACTGCGGGCCGCTGGCGAAAGGGCTGCACTGTTACAAGGGCGGGGAATTTTTCCTCGCGCATGAGCATTGGGAGAGCGTCTGGCTGAAGTGCGAGGAGCCGGACAAAACATTTCTCCAGGCGCTGATTCAAATTACAGCAGCCTTTCATCATTTCCAGCGCAAGAATTTCATTGGCACCGCATCGCTGCTCCGCGCGGCGTTGCGGCGGCTCAACGCGTTTCCCGCCGCTTATGGAGGCATCGACGTCGAAGATCTTCGCGAGAGCGTGCGCGCGTGGCTGGAAGCGCTCTATCAGGAAGACACATCGCTCCGACCCCCGATCCCGCACATACGATGACCGCAAAGAGACCGTTCGAAGTATTCAGATTTCGAATGATTTCTTAAGCAGAGCCTCGGCGCGCACTAAATCCTCTTCCGTGTCCACCCCAATCGTGTCGCGGGGCGCTTCGGCAACGTAGATCGCAATGCCGTTTTCGAGAAGGCGCAACTGCTCCAGGCGCTCCAGCTTTTCAAGCGGTGAGGGCGACAGGGCGGCGAAGCGATCGAGAGCGACCTTGCGATAGGCGTAGATGCCCAGGTGTTTGCGGTAGCCGGTGAACCCAACCTGATCCCGATCGAACGGAATCGTCGCTCGCGAGAAGTAGAGCGCGCGGCCATCAAGAGCTGTGACCACTTTGACAGCATTGGGATTCGCGAATTCCTCAGGCGGGCAGCGCACCGATAGCGTGGTCACTTCCACTTCCGGGCGCGCGAAGAGATCGAGTAATGGCGGGAAGAAGTCTGTCGTTAGCGTGGGCTCGTCGCCTTGAATATTGACGTAGATATCGGCGTCAATCTGCCGAGAGACTTCCCTAACCCGGTCGCTGCCGCTGGGGCATGTGGGCGAGGTCATCACCACAGGAATCGAGTGCGCGCGGCAGACCTCGGCAACTTCCTCGGCATCGGTGGCAACCACCACAGGATCCATGAGGCCGCTGGCGCTGGCGGCGCGCCACACCCACTCCACCATGGGCCGGCCGGCGATGGGACGCAGCACTTTGCGCGCCATGCGCGTGGATTGGAGCCGCGCAGGAATAACGGCTGCGATACGCAGGGAACTCATGCAGTCGAGTGTACATGGACGCCGCGCAGCATTGGTCAGCCGGCGAGCGCGGCCAGGGCGTTTTCGGCGCGGGCCAGACATTGCGCCGCGGCTTCGGGATCGCTGCTCTGGTGCTCGGCATAAATGAATTTGATCTGCGTGAGACCGATAACGCCGAGAATCTTGCGCAGATATGGCTCCTGCTGATCGAAATCGTGGAACAGAGTGCCCGCGGGATAAGCGCCACCGCGCGCGGAAAACACATAGACCCGTTTGCCCGGCGACACAAGCGGGGCCACGCCCTGCGCGGTAAAGGCAAAGGTGCGCCCTTCGCGCACGATCAGGTCGATCCACGCCTTGAGCGAGGCGGGAATGGAAAGGTTCCACATGGGCGCGCCGAGAACGACCACGTCTGCGGCGAGCAACTCGTCCACCAGCCGATCGGAGAATGCGAGAACCAGCTTCTGCTCGGCAGACAGCTCCGCAGCCGGCGTGAAAAACGCGTCGATGGCGGCTTCATCGAGATACGGGAATTGCTCAAGCGAGGTGTTGTGGTGGAAGACCGTGCCGCCGTGGTTTTTCCGCTGCCATTTATCAACGAAGGTTGCGGCAAGGCGGCTTGAAACCGATGCGGTGCGAGGACTGGAGTCGATGTGAAGCAATGCGGGCATGTACGTTCTCCGGCAACAAGCAAAAGACAACGCAAGCATTGTCGCAGCATGGGCCGAGCGGCTGCTCCTGACGGTCAACATGTCGGGTGAAATCTGGAGGATCGGTGGGCTGGGAGGCTGGTGGCGGGAGGCAGGATCGAACTGCCGACCTACGGGTTATGAATCCGTCGCTCTAACCATCTGAGCTACCCCGCCATAGGAGCACAACTACGCTACAAAGTACGTCTTGCCATTAAATCTGATGATACGGACGCAAGGAAGACAGGTCAATCGTTCCGAATCCAGCCGCAGGCGGCGCAAGTGTACAACTCCTAAGCGTTTACACAGGTCTCAAGAAGGTTACACGCGGAGGCGATTGGCTGGTTTTGGCTGCCCCCCAGGGATTCGAACCCCGATATGCTGATCCAGAGTCAGCTGTCCTGCCGTTGAACGAGGGGGCAACAAGCGCACGTGGCGACGCCTTGCAGCCGTGTGGCTTGGCCCCACCCAAGGGTGCACAATGCCAACTCCTTCATCTTAAGGGGGATTTGCAGGCGCGGTCAACGGCACCGGGCACCATGAGGAACGGACACCGCACAGGGAGCGCAAATGAGGCGTTCTTGGGCGCTCGGCGGGCCGCAAATTGAGAAATAGTTACTGTTTATAAACCCTTTAGAGAGAATCGATCCGCGTCTTTCGGGATTGCGTCCAATCTAACAAACACAGGGACTTTCAGTTGACATTTATTCCTCATATAGAATGGGCTCTGGGAATGGAGCTAACCCTCAATCTCGGTTGGGTGTTGGTGACCATGTGGATATTCTGCGCATGGGTGCGCACAGCACCGCATAAGGCAGCGGATCGCCGTATCCAGATGGTGGCCCTCGCCGTAGTGATCCTCATCCTGTTGCCGGCCATTTCCATGACCGACGACCTCGTGGCAGCGCAGAATCCCGCGGAGATCGACTGCTGCGCCCGCCGCGACCACGACCACGGCGCCAGCCCGCATTTCATCGCTCCTGCATCCCCAGCCATTCCAACGCCCAGCTTTACCGGCATTTCGCTCGCTTTTATGGGCATGGCCGCGCCCAGCAATCTTCCTTCTCCTTCTGTGGAGAACCCCTGTCTGGCATCGATTCAGAACCGGCCCCCTCCAGCCGCCTGATCGCGTTTCGCCGCTCAGTCTTCATCTTCCATATTCTCTTTTTTTGTGTCCGCCGTGCAGACCACGGCGCAAAGGTTACGTATGAAGCGGTTCTTCCCTTCCGTTGCCGTTGGGGCAATGGGTGTAGTCCTCGCGTTGACGCCCGGCCGCGCACTGGCACAGCAGGCGCTTTCGTGGGACCAAGTCAAGGCCAGATTTGAGGCCACCAATCCAGCGTTGAAGGCGGATGCCGACAACGTGGACGAAATGCGCGCCGAAGAGATCACCGCGTACCTGCGGCCGAATCCGCAGTTGACGGTCGGGGCCGATGGAACGCAGATTGCGCCCCACGATGGCGTGTGGCAGCCTCTCCGGGGCACAGATTTCGTACCCAATTTCAGCTACCTGCACGAGCGCGATCACAAGCGCGAATTACGGCTTGAAAGCGCGCAGGAAGACACGCGCATTACCGAAGCGCAGCATGAGGATCTAATGCGCAACCTGGAGTTCACATTGCGCACGGCATTTGTCGAAACGCTCGAGGCCAAGTTCGTGCTCGACATGGCCAGGACCGATCTCGATTACTACGACAAGATCATCGACATCAGCCGCGCACGGCTCAAGGACGGCGACATTGCGCAGATCGATTTCGACCGCATCGAGTTGCTGAGAGTGCAGTACGAATCGGAGTTGCAGACGGCGATCGTGAACCTGCGCACTGCCAAGATTCAACTGCTGCAATTGATGGACGACAGCACTCCGCTGGATCAGTTCGACGTGACCGGAATCTTCGATTTCTCCGATGCGCTCGATCCACTCGACAGCTTCCGCCAGGCGGCGCTGGCGGCACGGCCCGATTTGAAGGCGGCGCTTGAAACCATGCAGCAGTCGCAGACCAATCACAAGCTGGCCATCGCGAACGGCTCAACCGATCCGACCCTTGGCGCGTGGTACACGTACAACTCCTCGAACAACAACCCGAACGGCATTCAGACGCTCGGTGCGAGCGTTAGCATTCCCTTGCGCATCTTTGACAAGAACCAGGGCGAGAAAAAGCGCACCGAGATCGATATCGATCGTGCGCAGCAGGCCAGCGAAGCCACGCGGGCACAGGTCTTCAGCGACGTGGACACGGCGTACGAACTGGTGCGCAGCAATGTTGAACTGCTGAAACCTTATAAGGCCAAGTACAACGACGAGGCGCTGCGGGTGCGTGACAACGTGACGTATGCCTATCAGCACGGCGGCGCTTCGCTGATGGATTTCCTGAATGCCCAGAGCGATTACCGCCAGGTGCAGCTGGCATACGCGCAACTGATCGGCGCTTATCTTACATCCGCAGCACAACTGAATCTTGCCGTAGGACGCGAGGTAATTCCATGACGAAGACTTCCCTTTTTCGAAGCGCCTGCTTTTTGGCCGCAGGTCTCGCGCTGGCGGGCTGCAAAAAGAATTTCGACCCGGCCAGCGGAACAGCCTCTCCGGCGCAGGTTGTCGAGACCGGGAACGCCGGACTGGTGACCGTGGACCATCCGGACCAATATCCCACGGTGGCGGCGAGCCGAGTCGACGAGCCGGACAAGTTGGACGTGACTGGCTCGGTGTTTCCCGATATCTCGCGCGAGATTCCCGTGATCTCCATGGCCAACGGCCGCGTGGTCGACATCCGCGCACGACTGGACGACAACGTGAAGAAGGGCCAGTTGCTGTACAGCGTACAAAGCCCTGACATCGCCGGCGCATTCAACACCTATGTGAAGGCCGCGGCCGACGAGCAGCTCGCCAACAAGGCGTACCAGCGCGCACAGGACCTGTATGCGCACGGAGCCATCTCGCAGGCAATACTGGAGCAGGCGGAGGACACGGAGAAAGACGCCAAAGCCGATTTGGATGCGGCTGCTGAGCAATTGAATATCCTCGGCGTGGACAAGGATCATCCCAGCCCTATCGTGAAGGTGTATGCGCCCACCTCCGGCGTCATCGTTTCCCAGAACATTACTGAATCTGCTGCGACGGGCGTGTCGCTTTCGGGCACGGCAACGGCGTTCACCATCGCCGACCTGAGCTCGGTGTGGATTCTCTGCGACGTATACGAGAACGATCTGCCCAAAGTGACTCTAGGACAAGAGGCGCAGATCAAGCTCACCGCGTATCCCGATAAGATTCTTACCGGCCGCGTGAGCGATATCGGGCCGGTGCTCGATCCCACCATTCGCACCGCCAAGGTGCGCATTGAAGTGGCGAACCCCGGCATTCTGCGCCTGGGAATGTTTGTCACGACGACGTTGCAGAGCCGCACCAAGGTGACGCACGCATCGGTGCCGGCCAGCGCCATCCTGCACCTGCACGATCGCGAATGGGTCTTTGAGCCTGCGGGCCAGGGACAATTCAAGCGCGTGGAAGTGACTGGCGGATCGATGCTACCGGGAGGTGAACAGGAGATTCTGTCAGGCATCGCGCCGGGACAGCAGGTCGTGAAAGACGTTCTGAATCTTCAAGCCACGGCAGAGGCGCAATGAGGGCATAGTAAGCAGGAAGTAGTGGCTTTCCTAATCACTACTCCCCGTTCCCTGCTTTATTCCTCGCGCAGCACTTCGAGCGGGCGCAAACCGAGAATGCGGTAGCTGGCGATCCATCCCGTGGCTGTGGCCAGTGCCGCGGTTCCGGCGAGCGCGACGGCCATTGCAATCCAGTCGATTTGAAAATCCACTTGGAGGCGGTGCAGCAGGATACGCGTAAGCAGATTCGCGAACACGACGCCGACCGCGCCCGCCAGCAGCCCCAGCACACTAAACTCCACGCTGAACGTGCGCACGATGCGCATGCGCGTGGCACCCAGAGTCTTGAGCACCACCGCTTCCTGCATGCGGCGGAAGCGCGTACTGGCAATGCTCGAGGCCAGAATCGTCAGGCCGGCGAGAATCGAAAACCCGGCAAGCAAGCGAACCACCAGTGTGATCTGATCGACGACGCTTTCAATGCGCCCGAGCACTTCCGCAACGTTGATAACGGTGACGGTGGGATAGACGGCGAAGAAGGCGCGCTCCATCGCGGCCACCTGTTTGGGATCGATGTGCACTCCGCCGTACCACGTCGATGGCTGGTCGGCGATTTGTCCCGAAGGCAGAACGAAATCCACACGCGCGCCGAGGTGCTGGCCGTCGGAGCGGTAGATGGCAGCAACAGTGAGCGTATGCGTGACGCCGCCGGTCTCAAGTTGAACCACGGAGCCTACACCAAGCTGCAAACGCTTGGCCACGCCGTCACTAACGGCAAGTTGCGTGGCGCTGGCGTTCGTCCACCATTCCCCTTGGGTTACCTTGTCGCCCTCGGGTAGTGCGTCGGCCCAGCTGAGTTCGGCGTCTTCCAGCATGCGGCGCGGATAGTGCTGGCCCTTCATAGCCTCCACCGGCTTACCGTCAATGGAGATGAAGCGCCCGCGAACAATGGGGATTAGAGTCAATTGCCTGCTAACGCCCGCCTGATGCGCGAAGAACTCCTTTACGCCGGCAACCTCATTGGTCTGCATGTCAACGAACAAAACGTTGGGCAGACTTGGCGAAGCCGTCTCTTGCAGATCGCGCAGGAGACCTCTCTGCATGAGATAGACCGCGAGGATGAGCATGACTCCCGTGCCCAGCGCCGCCAGCACCGCAGCCGATTGATTGCCGGGGCGGTAGAGATTGGCCAAGCCGTGCCGCAGCGACGACGGCAGATGCAGGCGCGTGCGATTGAGAAAGAAGCGCAGCGCTCGCAGGGCTATCATGGCCAGCACGAGCAAAACCAGAAGCGCCAGCGTGAAGAACAGAGCAAACCACGCGCCGACTTTGGGGGAATCAGTAAGCGCCCAGGCGATACCGCCGAGCGCTGCCACCACTACGGCGGCGATTCCCAGTTGCAGGCGACGCGCCCACCAGCGCGCAAACCAGCCGCCGATGCCTGTCGGTCCCTGTTCGACAAGCCTGCGCAGCACCAGCACGGGACGCACCGCGCGGACATCGAGCAACGGCGGCAAACAGAAGAGCAATGTGGTCAGCAGACCCGTTCCTAAGCCTGCCAGTGCCGATTGCCAGGGGAATGCGAATTGCAAATTCATGGTGAGCAGCGGCCCAAAAGCTGCCGGCAGCGCCACCATCACGCCGACGCCGGCAGCCACGCCCAGTAATCCTCCGGCGAGGCCAAGACTCATCGTCTGAAGGAGAAAGATGCGCAGCAAATCCGCGGAATCCGCGCCGAGCGCCTTGAGAATCGCCAGCGTGTCCATGTGCTGCTCGAGATGCGCATGCATGGCCATGGCAACCCCGATGGCGCCGAGCACCAACGCGACGAGGCAGATAAGGCTCAGGATAGATGTGGCATTATCGAGGCCTTTCGTAATGCCGGAATTGCTTTCGCGGAAGTCCATCACCTGCGCGTCCGGCAGCGCCGCTTCCAGTTGCGCGCGCACTGCCGTAGCCTGCGCGGTGGCGGTCAGGCCGCGTGGCGGCGTGGCAGGAAACTTGAGCACCAGTCGGCGGGATGCGCGGCTGCCGGGAGCCAGTAATTTGGTGCTGTTCAGCGACGCCTGCGAGATCATAACGCGCGGGCCCAACATCATGGTCTCGCTAATGCGATCGGGTTCCTGGTCGAGAACCGCGGTGATGCGAAAGTTGCGTTCGCCCAGGCGCAAGGTATCGCCGACGTGCGCGTTGAGGCGAATCAAGAACTCGTCCGAAACCACGACCGAGTCGCCCTGGAGCGCTTGCGCAAGCGGCATCGACGGCTCCAGATCGGCGGTTCCATAGAAAGGATACTGGGCCGGGTCGACCGCCTTGAGCGAAACCGGGATGGGCACGGGGTTCGGCGGCACGGAGGCCATTGAAATCGTCTCGATCACCCAGGTGGAGCGAATGCCGCTGTTCTGATCGGCAATCGCGGCGATCTTATTTGACTCCTCAGGCGTAGGTGAGCGAAACATGCGCGCACTCAGGTCGCCCGCGAGAAGCGAGCGAGCCTCGGTGTTCAAGGTCTGACGAAAGCTGTCGCTCAACCCGCGCACGCCCACCAAGGCGGCCACGCCGACGGCGACCGAGAGAACCACGAAGCCAAACTTACCGGGAGCGGATCTCAGGTCGCGCCAACCGATGGCCGCCGCGCGCTTCCAGCTCAATGCGCGCTTAGCCATTGTTCTCCTTATTCTGGACGAGAGTATCTTCGACCACTAAGCCATCCTTGAGCACAATCTTGCGGTCGGCGCGGCTGGCGATTTCAGCGTCGTGCGTCACCAGCACCAGCGTAATTCCAGCTTTGCGATTCCGTTCGAGGAGCAGCTCGAGAACCAGCTTTCCATTCACCGAGTCGAGATTGCCGGTAGGCTCGTCGGCCATGACGATGGGTGGCGCGGCCACAAACGCTCGCGCCAACGCCACGCGTTGCTGCTCGCCGCCGGAAAGCTGCACGGGATAGTGATCCATGCGCTCCGCGAGTCCAACCTCGCCGAGCAATTGCCGCGCCTGCGCGAGACCGCTGCCTTTGACATTCAATTCGTAAGGCAGCAGCACATTTTCGAGAGCGGTGAGCGTTTGGATGAGCTGGTAGGACTGAAAGACGAAGCCGATTGTGCGTCCGCGCACCGCAGCCAGCTCGGATTCAGCCAGGTTGTGGATGGGCACGCCGTCCAGCCAGATTTCGCCTTCGCTGGGGGTGTCGAGGCCGGCAAGCAGGCCGAGAAGCGTGCTCTTACCGCTGCCGCTCGCGCCCAGGATGGCCAAAAACTGCCCTGACGGAATGTCCAACGAAATTCCCCGCAGAATCTCCACGCGCCGCGCGCCGTTCTGAATCCACTTTTTTGCGTTCTTAACCTGAATCAATGCGGTCTCCTGCCTATCGACAGTGTAGTCGGAGCCGGTTCGACGGATTTTTCCCTCGACCCCGGCTACACTCTATTACGTGGACGTTCGCCGATTGGTTCTCGCCGCACTCTTCCTGCCGATAGTTTGGGCTGCAACACTTTCTGTCGCGGAGCCGCCAATCGCAGAGCCGGCCATTATCGCCCGGCCGGTTCTCGTCTGCTACGGCGACAGCATCACCGCCGGGCGCGGTCTGGCCAACGGTGAGGCGTATCCAGACTTTCTCGGAAAGAAACTGGACGCGCAGGGCTACCGGTACAAGGTAGTTAACCAGGGAACGAGCGGCGCGACGACCAAGGACGCGCTGGCCGGGCTGCCGTTCATACTGCGCCTGCATCCGGCCGTCGTGATTGTGGAGTTCGGCGGCAACGACGGCTTGCGGGGCGTGCCCGTGGAGGAGTCGCGCAGCAATCTCGACCAGGTGCTCACGGCGCTTGAGAAGACACACGTAAAAATCCTGCTGGCCGGCATCACGCTGCCGCCGGATTACGGGCCCGATTACATCCGTTCCTTCAACCAGATGTTCCGCGACCTGGCCGCGCGGCACCACGTGGCGTTTGTACCCATGCTCTACGTGAACCTGGTGCACGTGCCGGGAACCATCCAGGACGATGGCATCCATCCCACCGCGAAGGGTTCGGCGATCATCGCCGACACTTTGCTTCCGGTGCTCAAGCCGCTGCTGCGCAAAGGTCCGTGAGCAAACCTGGACACAAAAAATAAACAGCCGGGATTGCTCCCGGCTGTTCAACTTCTTGTCCGTCCATTTGCCGCTCGAGAAACTACTTCTTCTTGGTCTTTGCTGGAGCGGGGGCCGTAGTGGCCAGCGTCTTGAGGCGCGCGTTCAAACGGCTCTTGTAACGGGAAACCGTGTTCGAGTGCAGAACACCCTTTTGCACGCTCTTGTCGAGGCTTGAGACCGTGGCGCGGTACTGCGCCTGGGCGGCCTTCACATCGCCCTTGGCCAGCGCCTCGCGCAACGCCCGGAGGCTGGAGCGCACGCGGCTGCGGTTAGAGCGGTTTACTTCGGTGCGGGTTACGGTCTGGCGGGCGCGCTTGAGCGCCGATACGTGATTTGCCATGGTTTTGCTTCAATCTCCAAAGCCTGAATTTCAGGGGTGGTCTTCTAGAATGATGCGGGTGGAAGGCCGTCCTGGCCGCATCCCTCGCAATTTCTTAGTCTACGGGAATTCGGGGGGTGGGTCAATCGCCGCAGAAACGCCCAGGAGGGCTAATTTGAGTTCGGCGTCCTGCCCATCGTGAAGAATAAAAGGAACGCTACGACCGCGATGAGGATCAAGGACCACGGATTAAGCAGGATGCCCATTGGAGATCGCTCCTGCCGGTCGCTCGGCGCTTTGGCCACCGGCTCGAACCTCATGATTATAGCGTTTTCAAACCTGACCTCAACCGTCGGAAGCGCCGGGCGCATCGCAGAACCGCGGAATGCGTCTAAGTGAGGTGGGCAAAAGCCGTTGCACGCCGGGGGCTCCCGGTTTGACCCGGTTTCGGCGGCCCGGTATACTCGAATCTGCGTCAAGCGGGAGTAGCTCAGTGGTAGAGCATCGCCTTGCCAAGGCGAGGGTCGCGAGTTCAAGTCTCGTCTCCCGCTCCATTCCGCACCGCCCCGGCAGAAACTGTCGCGGTAAATCGCGGAGTGGGACGATCCTGGCCCAAGGCGCGGTACCCAAGTGGTAAGGGAGAGGTCTGCAAAACCTTTATGCGCCGGTTCGATCCCGGCCCGCGCCTCCAACTCCCTCAACAACTTACAAGCAACCTGACTCGAGACTCAAGACGCCTCCGTGGGGACCCTTTGCGCTTTGCCTGTTCTTGGGCTCTCATTGCGTCGTGGCGGGTGGTCACTGAAAAGCGGCGATCTGCTGTTCTGCATCGAAGCGCTCTAACTGCCTCACGGCCTTCGTCACCCGCCTTTCTTGCTTCGAGCCTTGAATGCGATACCACGCTGTCTTCGCTGCGGGATGGAGTCTTGCGTTATCCCAGGGACTGCCATCGGTACACATCGTAGTCACTGCTCACTGCGCTTCCTCTTCCGTTGGCCCAATTGAGCTGCAAGGTGGCCTGTTCGGCTTCAAGCGTATAGGGCAGCGAGCCGTCGCCATACACACGCGCGGTAATTCGGCGTGTTTCGGGAGCGCCCATGTGCAACCCGACATCTGCCCACGGTACGATGCTTCCGCTCTTCACATAAACCGGTATGCGATCTTGAGATGCTGCAACGGATAACTCTGTGCCGCCCGTAATTTTCTCTCCAGTCCAGAAGTCGTGCCAAACCCCTTTGGGAAAGACAATCCTGCGGCCGGGCTCACCCGCGAAGAGCGGCGCGACCATCATGCGGTCGCCAATCAAATATTGATCGTCGACGGTGTAAAGACGCTGATCATCAGGAGCGTCGAGCACGAGGGCCCGGAAAGGCGGGGTGCCATCCTCGGCATAGCGATGGAAGGCGGCCTGCAAATAGGGCACGAGTTGCATTCTCCAGCCGATGATCTCGCGGCAACGAGCTTCCAGTTTTTCCCAATTCTCAAGGAGCTCGCCGGCGTTGTTTTTGGCGCGGTCCAACTGCTTCCATGGGGGGCTCTTCATGTACCAGCAATCTACCTGGGCGAGTGGGGAGAACACCACGCTTTGCAGGCGGCGAATGAGATCTTCTTCGCTCGCGGCTTGCCGCACCTCCGGGCACCACAGCAGTCCGCTAAAGCCGGAGTTCACCAGTGCGCGAATATACTGCCGGTGATCGTAAAGGTCGCTGTAAAGAACGAACGGATAAGGCGCGGCCAAAGCTCCGCTGGAGCGGACCTGACCATACGTGGCTTGATTCCGTTTGCGAAACGCACCCCAAATCGCCATTTGGTAACGAAGGCCGAAGACGCTGTGCATTTGTTCGCCGTCAATTCTCGAAGGAAACGAACTGCACTCCGGAAACGACCATCCACCATTACCGACGAAATCCGAGTTGTCGCATTCATCCAGCTTGAACCCGCTGATATCCATGTCGATCAGCGTCTTGCCGTGAAACTCGCCGAAGCGATCGCGCGCCTGCTGGCCGGCGAAGTCGGGAACGAGCCCTCCCCACACACCGTAGTTTCCCGAGCACGATTCGAGTGCCGGAAATAGCGGCGATGCGGGATGGGTGAATGCGTGTTCCCACAGGTTGATCCTGTATTGCTGGCTTCGCGCAGTGCGCACAAAGCCTGCCGGATCAGGAAAGCGCTCTTTATCCCATGCGAACGTGCAAGAGTAGGCATGAGATTGCCAACCCGGCTCGAGACCGAGAACATCGCACGGGATTTTGCGATCGCGAAATTCGCTGGCCAGCGCCAAAGCACTCTGCTGCGTTGCGCGAGCTTCATTCCTATACCAAAAGCCGAGGCCCCATTCCGGCGGCACATGGCCACCTCCGGAAAATACGTTGTAGCGTTTGACGGCATTCAGCATGTCGGGGCCGGCGAAGAAGTAGATGTCAACGCCAGCCGCGCGCGGCACATCAATTACGATGGAGCCGGAATCGCTCTCCTTCACAGTGTGCGTGTAATTCGGGTCGGGGTTGGCGCCGCCGCTTGAGTCCGCAGCAGCAAGCATGGGCTTCGGCCGGGCATCACCAAAGTAGAACGTTGCGTAGCGCGCCGTGTCCACCAGAACGCCAAACCCCGCAGTCGTCACATAAAACGGAACCGGAGCGTGAGAATCGCCCGTATCGCTTTTCGGATCGGCATTGACGCGCGCGATCTTTTTCTTTCCGCGCTGCGCAAACGACAATAACTGTAATCCGAAGCCGAAAATCTGTTCACCGGGCTGCAACGGCAATTGAAACGTGCAACCTCGTGTTGTCCTCTTGCCTTCGATTTTGAACGAGGGCGCTGCTTCTACGCGCGGGAGTTTCGCAAAGGCTTCAGTCTGTGGCGGCACAAGGCGGCTGGACACTGGAGTATAGCGTTCCGGTGTGCCGATGGTCGCCCGCCACACGCCGGGATGCACCTGCTTCCAACCGGACGTTACAGATAAATCTTCGATGGAAGATTCTGCGCCCACCAATCGGGAAAGGCCTGCTGCTGCTCCGCCGACGGCGAGTGCCTTGGCAAGAGTGCGGCGCGAGATCTTTGTTTCAGTACTCAAAATGCATTCTCCTTGCACTCTATCGAGAGTTGAACTGCCTGCGACTCATGAATCAAAGTTTGCACCGCCCGCTTCCTTCACTGTGGCGACCCCGGCATTACCGAATCGCTCTAGACGGAGAAGCACTCCTCGGAGAGGCAGGAATGAAGCGCACCAGGATGACGCTATGCCCAAGGACCGTGGCGGAAAAGCTGTCGGAAAATGAACCGAGATCATGCTCGCGCCAGACATCACGGACTGTTTGTTTTTCTGTCAATCCGAGTTCCTTCCAATCTACGGAAATGGAGCGCGGTTCGGTGGTCAGGTTGAATAAGCCAACTGCGAGTGATCCGTCGTCAAGCGGTTTTTCCAGGATGAACTCATTCTCCGTTTTGCGGACGATCACTCCCTGTTTGCCCAAGGAGTCCTGATCGATATCGATCACCTCGGAATTGCATAGAACATTGAGGCTAAACTCATCCAACTTGGTCATGTCGCCAGAAAAGATAAGCGGTGCTGCCATCAAAGACCACATCGACATGTAGCTGTATTGCTCCTCGTGCGTCAGCGAAGTGAGGCGGGCAGGAGATGCGATATTCGTTGCGTCGCCGACAGTGCCGATGAGGATGTAATCGGGATCGTTCCATCCGCCCGGACCGGAGTAAGCGCTCAGAGTGCCGTTGGCAAAGCCTGCTTGATAGAAACCCGGGAGTGCACTACCGCGCATCACGCCGACGTCACCAGTTGTGCGCCACGAATTCCCGCCGACTTGACGGCCCCATTTCCACACGTCTCCGTTGCCGTACTGGCACATATTGAAGATGACGTCGCGGTTCAGGCTTTTCAGGATTCCGCCCATTTTGATGTAGGGCTGCTCCAGATCTTCCAGGGTCTTACCCTTGGCGACTCGGCCATAACTGCACCAATCGTACTTGAGCAGATCGAAGCCCCATTCTGCGAACTGATGCGCGTCGGCGTCCTCGTGCCCATACGATCCCTCGAATCGCGCGCAGGTCAACGGTCCGGGAGAGGTATAAATGCCGGCTTTCAGTCCGAGAGAGTGGATATAGCTTGTCAGTGCGGGCATATCCGGAAAGCGCTCGTTGGGGAGGATGTTTCCTTGCGCGTCGCGCGCCGGTCCTTTCAGCGCCGGGTCGTTCGATACCGGTTTTCTCGCCCAGCAGTCGTCGATATCGACATACTGATATCCAAAATCCGCCATGCCGGAGGCGATCATTGCCGACGCCGCGTTGCGCACATCGATGCCGGCAATGTGCTCGTAGTGGGTGTACCAATCGTTCCAACCCATTTGCGGCGTTAAGCCAATTGTGTCGCCAACCATAATTTTGAGAGGGCGGGTATCCTTACCGAGTGCATTCGCAACTTGCAGAGTTACCGCATACTCGCCCGGCTTTGAAGGCGCATTGCCGGAGATGATGCCCGACCGCCGGTCCAGTTTGAGCGAGCGGGGAAGGTTCTTGACTGCGTACCGCATGGGCCGGTTTCCCGTACAGGGGATGCGATACAAGAATGGATGGCCCGGCCGCGCGCCGTAAACCCTGGGGCCATTCAAGTGGGGAGTCTCCAGGGGCTTTGGCGTCCGCATGTCGGATGCCTGCTGACCTGATCCGGCCGACGCTCCCGCGACAAGCGCAAAGAAAAGCACTGCCCACCACATGGCAAAACGAATTTCGAGGTTGCCCAACGAGCGGATTGCCGGCGCAAAATACGATCGAGTTCCAACTAGCCTCAACATTTCCAACCTTTCGACCAAATGAGATGAAACCGCCTCGCCTCAACGCTTCACCCAAAACGCGCTCTAATTGTGGGTCGCTCGTTTGATGACCACCGCGAGTCGATGCGGGGGAATCGAAATCTGCAGTGGGAGAGCGGCATGGCGATCTGGCAGATCCGGCGCCGCAACAACGACGTCTCCGCTCGCTCCATCCATACTGACCGTCACGGATTCTGGAGTGTCACCAAAGTTGACGATTACGCTCGCGACATCCTTGCTGGCCGGATTCATCGATTTGAAGACGGAATAGCGGATATCGGGTCCGCCCTGGACGGTTGCGCCGAGCATGTCGTTAAATCGCCCGAAGAAGAGCAAATCCTCATACTCCTTGCGAATCCTGATCAGTTCGCTGACATACTTCGCCAGCGGTTGTGTCAGCCGTTCATCCGCGGAATCGTTATAGTGCCGCGGCGCCAGATCCCACACCAGGCCGTAGCGCATCCCGTTATTCATGGGATTAATATCGCCAGGACTCTCGCCGAAGATCGTTGCGGTCCATTCAGGAAATGTGTAGCGAAACGCAGTCGAGTCCATGTCGACAGTCCCCATGCGCATGTAGGTGACGTCGATATAGGGCAACAGGCGGTCGAACCACGCCTCGGAGGCGATGGCGAAATTGGGATTGATCGCTCGCGCCGCGGGGATCAATTCCTGAAAGGTCTCTATCAAACCCTGCGGCAGGGATCTATCCGGGGAAACGGGAAGATGCGGATTAAAGTCGAGCTCGGCCAAACTGTTTGTCTTATCGAACTGGAATCCGTCCGCGCCCTCCCGAACCAGTTCAAGATACTGGTCGATCAGAAACTTTCTGAATTCAGGATGCGCAGGGCTGACGAGCGTCATGTACGATCGCGTCAGACCCGAGCGCGCGCTGATCGTTCCCTCGCCCCAACCGAGCAACTGTAAGTCCGGCGCCCAGCGGCCTTCCACGGCGAATTGCTTCAAGTAGTCGCGGAACAGCGGCGTAGCCGTGTCTGCAAATTGTACGTTGGAAAAAATCAGCGGGTGAACTCCAAGAGCGCGTATATCCGCCAGCGCTTTCTTGAATTCCTCTGGAGTGCCGAGACGCGGATTGGGCCGGTACTGCGGATACCCGCGATCGATACCGCCCATGTCCCAGCCCAAAATTTCAAACGTCGTAATCCCGTATTTCTTAGCATCCGCGGCCAGCATGGGCAGCTCATCGAATCGATGCACGACAACGTCCTCGCTGTTCGAAAGGATGATCGACTGCCAGGCGTTCTCTTTGCGCAGCCAATCGGGAGGACGATCAATCTTGAAATGCTGATCGAACCACCCGCGATAGATTTTGCTCGCAGCGTGCCAGTCGCCGTTGTGAACCTGCAATGCAACGGGACCCGCGCGGAACGTGCCGTGACTTACATACGGAAAGTTCACCCAACCGGTGGTGATACCAATCGGTTCTCCCTGCGCATCGGCGCGCGTGGGCCAGCTATCCTGCACGCTGGCGCTCCGGGAGAATGGCCGCAGTTCCACTTCGAGTAATGTGAGCCGGGTTTCAACATCCTGGTTCGCATAGTAGTAGCCGAGTCCGGCTTTGGGGTTATACACGTCCATCCAGCCCATTTGCATCGTGCCGGGATAAGTAAATGCTCCGGCGTCGTAGCGAATGCCCAGGTTCCCGCCGCCATATCCGCCACCGTGAAAGCGCGAAAAGAGACCCGGCGCAAGATTCGAGGTCCAGCTGGGAACTAGCGACTCGGTATCCAGCCGGTCTCCGATGCCCTGCTGCCCGCCTACAATTCCGTACATCACTTCGCTGATTTTGCGATCGGTGGGATTGTCCACTTCGATCGAAAAATGGATCTGCTCTCCGGCGATCTGGATGCGATAACGGACCGCGACAGGAACTGTCTCGCGCAAGTTCTTGAGAGAGTCGTAGGTGCACAGGACGCCATCCGGCGTCACCTCAATCTTGCTCACTTTCTGATCGCGGCTGTTGAAGTAATTCCCCTCGTAGCCTTGCTGCGGTAGTACGATACGGAAGTTTTCTCCCAGCCGCGGCTCCCCGATCACTTCGAGATCGGGATTCTTCCAATGCACGCCGATCAGATCTCCGCTCTTCTCCGAGAGGCGAAGCACCGCGAGCGGAGTATCGACTGTACGCGTCTGCGCTGGAAGATGAGCTAACGCGGCACAAAAGAACAGGGTGGTCAAAATGGATCCTGCCCGGCTCATTGCCGTCTTGCGAGCAGAAGACACGGGAGACGATAAACCGTTTGCCCTATTCCTCACAATTGCCTCGTTTGCATCATGCTTGCTCCATGATCACCGCGGCGGACCGCGCAGGAATCGTGAGCGTACCCGAGGTTGGCAGGCTCTCCTGCTGCTCGGGCGACGCCACCACCAGGCTGCCGGGGTTCGGCAGATCTACTTTGGCCGTGATGGTTTTGTCGTACTCCTTGTTAATGACGACTACGGCCCGTTTCCCAGTGCTCGAAACAAATACCGAATGAAGATGTTTTCCGTCCGAGGTTACGGCTGCGCCGAGCGAGTCGCGGAACTCCGCGTCCCACAAAAATGTCCGGTACTTGCGCCGCAAAGCGTCGATCTTCTTGCCGTACTCAAGGGTCAGCGGGAAATCCGTGACGTGCCCCTTGAAGTTGAACGGCTCATAACTGATGATGTACCGGTTCAGAAGAATCAGATTCAGCATCTCGCGATCGTCCATGCCGGTGGCTGCGGCCATGAGCGGCGCATGCGAGTCAATGTAGCGGCAGACGGGCCGCGAATTGTAGTCAATCCGGAAGTACGAAACCGGGTACTGCTGCAGCAGCCATTCACTTGGCGCTTCGCCGGCAAAGACGAAGTCGGGATCCACTTTGTCAGCGGCCGCACGGAATTGTTCGGCTAGCGGAACGTCTCCGGCATAGAGATAACCCGGCGCCGGATAGCCGTGGTCGTTACTGAACGAATAATCGATCGGGCCGTGCCAGCAGACTTCGTCGTGGAGCCAGCCCGCCGCGCCCAGATTCACGATCTTCTCGAACTCCCTGGTTGCAATGTCGCGATAAGCCTGGCAATGCACATCCATGATGTAGCGTCGCCTGTTGTTGATGGCCGCCAACTGTGTCGGCGTTGTGTAACTGTAACCGCCGATTTCGTAAGGAATTCCGTATGGATCGGTGGCAGCGTACTTGTAGAGCTCCGTTTTGCACCACTCTGTCGTGCGATCTGCCCAGACCGGCTTGGCAAACAGAATCATCTTCACGCCCTTGCTGCGCGCGTGAAGAATCGCCTGATGCAGTTCCTCCCATGTACCCAGGCCGGGATCGGTATCGAGACAGGGATCGCCACCATCCTGGCCGCCGATTTGCCAGCCGACTAACTGAATGGCTGTCACTCCGTTGGCTGCGCACTCGTCGATGTACCTGGGAAGTTCGCGGTAAGGAATGGCGAAGTCCTGCTCTGCGCCATCAATCTGTAATTGCAGCCACGAGTGCACATCCTTGGTCCAATCAGCAACGTGGGGCTGCTTGAACCATTGCCTGCGCCTCTTTTTGTACACATCGACGCCGCCGTGCCAGTCGCCGTCGTAGGTGCACATGCTCACGAGCGCCGTCTTTTTTGTGGAGTGCGGCTGAACAAACAGGAAATGACAGCAGCGATACTCCAGATTCACATCGAGCCCTGACAATTTGTCCTGTTCCGGCACGATGTTATCGAGCGACTGTACAACGCCGGGATGCTGCTCGAAAGTGAATTCCAGAAGATAGGGCTGAGTGGGATCGCTGATCTCTGTGTAGATCCCCTGCTTCTCCGCCTGAATCAGGCAAAAGAGGCTCTCCTTCGACTCAATGGACTTGGTGGGGAAGTTCACGCCCCAATAGCCCTTTGCATTGTTGAAGTGGGGATGGATTTCGTCTACGACCAGGTTCGCGTACCACATGTGATCGGCTTCCATCTTCTCGCCCTTTGCCGGCGGGTTGATGTCGCCAAAATATGGATAGTCGATCGTTTCGACCGTAAGGGCAGAGTCATTCACCAGTGTGGCTGCGAAAGTCAGCACGCCATCCTGAAGTTCCACAGCGGCAGAAAGCGTCAGGGGCACCACGCCTCCGTGCTCGCTCACCGGATCCTTCCAAACAATCTCCACACGCTTCGCGGAAACTTTTTCTACCAATGCGGCGCGTTGCTTTTGTCCCACGACGAAGTTGGCGCGCTGCTTGGGCAGGGGAACCAGGAGGCGGAACGAGACGCCGAGTTCGGGACGCCGTTCGATCGTCCACTGCGTTGATTTGCGCACCATGCGCGTCAATGCGCCGGATGCTTTGTTGAACGCGACAAGCAGCTTGCCGTCCTCGAGAACGATCTCGCCAGCCCCGGCTCCGTTCTCCTGTGCATACAGTCCTGCATTGCTCGCCATCGCTCCGATGGCGCTGATCCCCGCCAGCTTGTTAAAGGTTCTCCTGTTCATTTCGCGCCTTCCTGAATCTGTTCCTTTTCGTTGCCGGCTGTCCACTTCAACGTGTCGTAAAGTGGCTGGGCCGGTTCGACGTCCGGATTTTCCCACGCCACGGAGATGGCCAGAACACGAATGTTGTTGTCCTTCGGCAGAGTCAGCGTCGTAGCATGCGCTGGCAGCTCCATTGAATAAGCGAACAGATAGCTGTACTGGTACGGCTCGTTGAGGCCGCCGGGCGTGTGATGATGCGAGGCATACCAAGCCAACGTGGCCGTCTTAATGTAGCCGCGGGACAATCCAATATAGTCCTGCGGATAGCGGGGCGACCAGTTGGGTGAGCCGCGGTACGTGATGTCACTCCAAGTGGCATGATTTGCTGAGACTGCCCATTCTTTGCGAAGAGGAATTTGATGTGGCGGATCGCCGGCCAACACCGTGTCAGGAGCGGGCTTCCAGAGGCGTGTGTCCCATTGCCCGATGAATCCGCCCCAATCCACGACACTGAACTGACGAGTGAGAGCGCCTGCCTGAAAAACGGCCTTTTGATCGCCATCGTCTGAGGCGGCCAGCAGGTACACCCTGTTGAATTTGCCGGCGGGAAGCTCGATGATCTGGCCCTGCGCGATCACGGCATCGGGTTTGCCAGTGGTTGCTGGGGCCAGATGAAATCTGACGCCGTTGAAATCCAGGTCTGATGGCAGCATCTCAGCCGGGAGCGCATCGCCCTTGCTGTCGAACCCTCCGATGGATTTCGTATCGTCGTTGCTGGCCGCCGCGAGATCGTACCGGAGAGCGACAGGTTCCGACGCCACAGGCCTGATCTCAACTGGGGGCGCCCCCAGACGCAGCGCGAAGGTGCGCGGCTGATACGGAGTGAACGATGTTTCGAGTTCACCGCCGGCGACCGTCGCCGGCCCCACGGGCAGCTCCTGGCCGTTGACTTCGCGCGCCGAGACAATGGGCCCTGCGAACTTGACTTTGACGCTTGGTGCATCGTGGCCATCCAGTTCGACCATGCGCAGGATCATTTCATCGCTCGTCTCGCTTTTCTTGAGAGCCAGAATGCGAATGCGAGGATTGTCGATGCTGACCAGCGAAAAGCTGCGGCCGAGCGCGCCTGCATGCCGGTCGGTGGTAAAGGCCACCAGCGGAGTGCTCAGGCGATACGCTTGCCAATCAGTCTGGCCCTGGCGCCAGTCGTCTGCGTGTCCCGCGAGACCGAAGAGGATTTCGTGGCGCCCCCAATCCTGGTTGAGCTGGTCGGGAAAATTGCCACCGGGCCCGGGCATGGGAGCTCCCGGCGTGCGCATCAAGGTCAGCCGGATGGTTTGGTCATCGCGTTTGTCAGAGCCGTTTTTTACGTCGGTAAGAATGGTGGCGCCGTATGCGCCGCTCTTGTCAGTCAGATCGATCCAATGATGCGTCGCAACTTCGAACTGGCGATCGAAGGCAGTGGGCCGTTGCACCGTGCCGATCTCCCAGTTGTAAGTAGCCATCGGATTGCTAGCCGAAAGCGGAAAGACTGCCTTGAGATTTGCGGAAAGGGTCTTCCAGTCGATAACGTCACTGAACTCGACGCGATTGCCGGCGTCACCCGCCGCGAGACGCACGGTCTGCACGAACGTGGACCCTTCGGTTTCGCGCGAAACCTCAATGGCGACGCGTGCCGGGCCATTTTCGACAATGCGCACCCTGGCCGCACCGCCAACATACGCACGAGGGGCGGCCTGTTCCTGATCGAAATCCATGTTCCAGGCCGGCCACTGCCGCGGCGCATCGTTTGAAATCGCCAGCCGGACCGGTGCAGAGAGAAGCTCCTTGTTGAGCGACTTGTCGAAGATGCTGCTGACGTCGCCGGCGGCATTGAGGGTGACGCGATAGCGCGCATTTTCAAGAGACGATGGCGTAACCTTCAATTCCGTTGAAGACTTGGACACGACCGCGGCGCGGACTTCAAAGACCGCGTAACCGACCGAGGGCGTCCTGGCCACGAAGATCACCTTGCCGTCTTCGAGTTGCGCCGGAACTTCCTTGCCGTCGGAATCGAAAATCTTCACAGCCTTCGGGGTCCTCCCGGGAAAGTGTACTTCCGCTTCGACCACGTCCTGGCGCGAGATATTGAGCGAGTTGTAGACCACTATTGGGATGCCCTCAGTTTGCGTGTTCAATGCAGAGGCTACCGCTTCTGTAGCGCTGGTGAGCACGTCGGCAAACTGGTTGAGCGCGATGACTTCGTCATTTTGGGCGAATTGGTAGGCACGCGGAGTGGAAGTGCCCGCGGCGATGTCGTGAAACTGCCCGCTCATCACCAATGTCCATGCATCGTTGAGGCGCTGCTGTGGATAGGTCCTACCGCCCATCCATGCCGCCGCGACCGAGGCTTTTTCCGCGCTGTCGGCGAGGATTTCATTCTTGCGGTTCCAGCGTTTGAGATAGGCCTCCGAGGTAAGCGAGCCCGCGGAGTGATTGATCAGTTCCAAGTCGCCCTTGTAGCGCGGCAATTTCGTTTGCATCTCGGGTTTGATATCGAGAAACATCTGATCGGCCGCCGTTGAGAGAACACGGACGGGGCCGTCACCCACACGAACTGGATCGTCCGGAGAAACATTTTCCGGTCCCGGTAACGCGTGGGCGCCGGAAGGCTCGTAAGGAGGCGGGGGTGCGATGGTCCCTTGCGTAACCATGGCCTCAAGAAATTTAACTGTCTCTTCGTCGGTAGCGCCGCCAATGTCACCTGTGCCGATGTAGTGATAGTCGGCGTAAACGCCAGTCACCTTGCCGTCGATCGCGATGCGCGAAACCCAGTCTGTCAGACCAGAGGTCGCGCCGAAGACCTCGGCGGGTTTTGAGCCGGCCTGCGGAGGAGGCGGCGTTTTGCTCAGGTCATAACGAATTCCGTCGACATATGCGAGTGGGTTTAGCGCGGCCATGACGGTTTCCCCATCTGGCCCTTCCCAGATGCCCACATTGAATGGAATACCGGCGGGAGTCTTTTCCGGTGACTCGGGCCCGCCAACAATGGGTGCCGGTTGCCAGTCGGAGTTCAACTTTTGCGTGGAGAATCCCTTGATACCGGAATGCGCCAGGATGGTGGGCAGCGACGCCGGGAACCCGAAACAGTCGGGCAGCATGTACTCGGAGCTCGCCTTGCCGAATTCTTTGCGGTAATAAGTATTGCCGTAGAGAATCTGGCGAATGATCGATTCCGCGCTGGGCAGATTCACGTCGCCTTCTTCGACCGACGAGCCGGCCGGAAACCAGTTGCCCTTGGCGACGTATTGCTTCATCCGTTCGTAGTCGGCGGGATAGTACTCCTTCATGAGCCGGTAGCGATTCGAGCCGGTCCAATTGAAAACGTAGTGCGGATACTTATCGATGTAGTAGAAATTCACCTTGAGCGTCTTAAGCAGGTATTCGCTAATGACCTGCGGAAATTCCCAACGCCACTGCGTATCAAGATGCGCGTATGGAACGACATACAAGGTGGGCTGTTTTGTAATGTCAGGCGCCTGCATCGTCTGGGCGTTGGCGGTGAACACGAACCCTGCCGATACCGCGAGCAATAAAATTTTGAATGAATGCGGCATGCCTACCTCATGGTTGAAATAAGAGTGAGCGATTCCATTTCTCGGCGATTCCTTCCTTCGGAGACCAATCTGCCGCCGGCAGAACAATGTCTGCCAATATTTCTTCGGGGCGAGCCCCGCAGTTCCATTACTGGTTCACGCAACTTCGATGACCCACTTTCCGTTTTCAGTTGGCGCAACCGATGTGAGCAGGACGCGATAAATAGTTTTGCCCCAACGCTCAACCAGCCAATCATCGGTGAGATCGATTTTTTCGATAACGGGAACAATCAGCGTCGCATCGTAACTGAGAGTCACGTCACGAGCGGCTTTTTCGGACGAAGTGAATACAACTTTCCCTTTCGGGCCCTGCACGGGAACGCGCGGAGTCATGAAGGAAAGCTGCACTGGAACTTTCTTCTGCAACTGGAAATCTTCGTTGAGGCGGATGCGGTTTGCCGCGCGATCCAGCGTTAACGTGCGAATCCAGCGAACGATGCCGGCCTCCTCGGGATAGGCGGTGCCAAGATTCATCGCGACCGTGGCCCGGGAATCGTCGGCGAAATACTGAACGTCACTGGCGCGGTACTGCGGCTTTGCCGCGCTCTGCATGACACCTCCGATAGTGGGCAGATTGTGATAGGCCGACTGCACAGAGAATTTGTAGCGCGGTGCGGTGTACGCCTCCGGGCCGATGTCGACGAAGACGGGGTCGCCGTCATGGAAGACGATGAAACTGCCGGAGTCGTTATGGCCGTGCGCACGCTGATTGGGCGCGGCCTGCATGGCCAGATAAAAACCGCCTGCGCTGCCTTCCCTGGTTCGCGCGGTCATCAGGTCGAGACTGGGATACCATGAGTCGCGCCCCAGCGCGTCCTTCTTTTCAGCGGCCAGCGCAGCCGCCAGGATGAACATATCGGGAATCGATCTTGCCAGCCGCCCCTGCCCCTCCGTGAGGACCCCATCCTGAACCCCGGCCACCGTAGTATTGAGCGCGCCGAAATCCCGCATTATCGTATCGCCAGCCATAGCTCCAATGCGGTACAGGTTTTCCCCAAAAACATTCATTTTGGGCGGCGCGTCGCCGTAGTTCACGAACCAGGAACCCGCGATGTGGACATCGACGATGTAGTGGAGCATCTTGTGGACAAATGGCTCGGCGAGAGGATTGCCCGCGCCGTCCGTGGCCGAACTCAGCAACGTGCAGCAGTCAAAATAGCTGCCCGGCGAAACGTTCCAGTAGCCGGGGCCCTCTGCGCAGCAGGCATCCGGTGAATAATCCCCGAGATAGTCATCGGCACTGCGGCAGATTTTGAGGATGGCGGCCTTGCGCCGCTCCGGATCGGGTTCAAGCAGCAGATTGGCCGTGAGCCAGTTTGAGTCGATCCAGCTCGTCCAGTTTCCCAGGTGGCGCACTTGGCCCTTGTATTCGTGGAACATCCATCCGAAGTCATCGCGCGTGAAGGCGGGATCAAGGAGGCGTCGTTTGACCTCGTACCGGATGCGGGGCGTGATCATCGGGTTCACCTTATCGAGCTCGTCGCCGAGCAAGTAGTGAATCCAGGACATCGAGGCTCCGGTGTCACCAGTAAACAGATCGACGATCGGCTCTTCAACGTCGGGCAAGCCGGAACTGGGATGGGCTTTTTGAAACCCGAGATGGGCCGGAAGACCCCAAAATGTTTCTTCGCACTCCTGCCAGATGCCGTTCACCATCTCGTCGAGAAAACGGCCCTTGCCTTCGATGCACTCGCCGAGTACCAAATCCGCGAGCCGATTGCGGCGTGCGAAATAGTAGCGCTCAAAGTGCGAGCGATTCCCGTTTCTCTTGTATTCGAGAAAAACCATGGCCGGAAACGACTCCCACGGCGCGCCAGTTGCTTTTTCGGCGCGAGCGATGAGCACATCTGCGAATTCCTTGGGCACCTGCTGCCACGCTTCGCGCTCGGCCGCCTTGGGGTAGGGATGCCACGCGGATGCTGAAATCAGAGATCGCGACAGCAACTCTGGCGTGAAGGTGGAAACGAACAGATCCTTTGGTTTCTCGGGTAGATTCACGGTTACTGGCCTGCCGCCAGTGGCTCCCGCTTGTTGCGCTGCCATGGCGAACGGCAATTGCGCGCTGCCGAGCAGCGCCGCCGCACCCGCGATCATCTCTCTTCGATTGATTGCCGTCATCTTGGTTGCGTTATCCTTTCGCACGTTGCAGGAAATTCGTTTTGACACAGGCGCCAAATAATCACGGGAATGACGCCCTTCGGAAATCGTTGTGCCAGGTTTTCTCCGCCTGTCGCAGAGGAACAGCAAGCAAGGCGTAGTAATTGTCGACCAGGAAACCTTCACCGCCCATCGCAGTTCCGTCCCAGCGGCGCCAGTCGTAGGAGCGGCCCTTCGCGTCGCGCCCTTCAAAACCGCAGCGGTCGTATTCTCCGAGCATGGCAAAGAGAATTTGATCGGCTTCCTCTTTGCGGCCCAGATCGTAAAGCGCAGCCAGCGTGAAGAAAGCAAAACAGCCGGTGGCCCCGCCGTTTTCGTAGTTCTGGAATCCATCGGAGTTATCGGGCAGCACACCGCCGCCGAATCGGGCGTCGGGAGTTTTGTGCACGTAATCGTCAAGTGAAACGGTGATCAAGTTGCCGGGCAATCCCATATTGAATTTTTCGTAACCAACTTCCTTCATCTTGGCGAGTAGTTTGTCCATGATGGAGTTGGCTTGCGGCTTCTCCACCAGCCCGTAGTGGATGGCGATGCCGTTGACCCAAAGAAAGTAATAGTCGTGGAGTTTGCCATCCGCGCTGCGCCAGCCGCCGAG
This sequence comes from uncultured Acidobacteriota bacterium, assembly GCA_963786565.1. Classification (GTDB taxonomy): domain Bacteria; phylum Acidobacteriota; class Terriglobia; order Terriglobales; family Acidobacteriaceae; genus Telmatobacter. Next base: position 109,770 of record CAWAZR010000009.1, read on the forward strand.
AACGCCGGTCTCGGGATCGAAGAAACGCTCGCAGTAGGCGCGGCGCAGTTTTTCCGCGGCAGCCTGATAACGCGCTGCATCGGCGGATTTGCCGAGCTTTCCTGCCATGGCAGCAAGGCCTCGAAGTGCGCGAAAGGCAAGCGCGTTGCCATACGCATCTTCGTGCCCGAAGCCGATGGTGTCCCACCAATTCGACGGCCTGACCATGGGAAAGCCGTTCGGCCAGGTGCCGGAGTTGCCGCTGACGCTGTATTCGAACAGGCCATTGCCGTCGCTATCGGTAGCCAGCATGGATTCGGCCCAGCCCCGGATACCTTCGTAGTTTGCGGCGAGCCACTTATCGCTACCACCCGCGCGTACACAGTCGGCCGCGGCGATCAGCAAAGACGGAAACGTGTCCGAAGATGGCGTCGGAAAGTTGCCCGGCATCGCCAGCCCATATGCCGTCCCACCGGCCAGAACTCTATCCAGGGTCACGCGTACTAAATCCAGAGCCGTCAGGCCTTCGGCCAGCGGCGGCGTCAAAGCCGCGATATCGCCAAACTCGTAGTAGCAGAACGCACAGCTCGTGCTCGCGATGTTATTGGCCAGGACGCCATACGTTGGATTGAGCTGCAGGATATTCAGCCAATTGCGGCGGAACGCGTCGAAGCGGGCATCGCCGGCGATTCCAGGGACATCGGGGTAGATCGCAGTCACATCCAGCGCGTAGACCACGCGCTGATGCTCGAATGTCGCTCCGGGAAACATGAGTGTTGCAATGGGCTGGCTCCGCGTGGGCTGGTAGGTCAATCCAAGATCGGGAACATTCGCGGTAATGCGCACTGAGCCCTGGCCCGGAAAATGCATGAGCGCAGGAACTGCCAGCAGGTTGTCTCTCCGGAAAACGCCCAGCACAGTACTGTGAACCTGCGGCAGGCTGAATCGAATGAACATGGGAACGGGATCGACGCCTGCCGACCACCTCGATGTCAGGACGATTCTTTTGCCGGTGAATTCAACCGTCCATTCCGGCACAGCATCTTTATCCACCGCATTCGAATGGTATTCGACGCGAAGACTATCTCCGGATGCGAAGCTCGACGCTTTGAAGCCGGAACTCGAACTTTTCGCGTCGACAATATTGGCGCCGCGCCGGCCTTTTCCCAGCCCATCGATGCTCAGCGCCGTGAATTCGGGAGCATCCCTGGACAACTCCGCCCATATGCTATCCGATGTGAATCGAAGTCCACTCTTCTCGATAGCCGCTGGATCATTTGCTGAAGCCACGGCTTCGAAAAGCGACGGGATGAGCGTCAACGCTGCCGCGCTGGTGATTGCCGACTTCAGGAAATCTCTACGTGCACCCATTCTTTCTGCTCTTCTCCGTAGTCTTCAATCCTGCGGTTCTGGATGGCGCCTCATAACGCCGCCACTGCGACAAAATGAACTAAGAACTGCCCTCATCCCTCCGCCACGTTATTGCGCAGAACGTTGTTTTTTGCCACAACGCTTTGATTCGGCTCCATCCACGTCTGTTGCGCGATGCCCGCGCCGCCGTTGCCCTCGGCAAGGCAACCCTCCACCGTCACCCGCCGGCTTTCGGCGATCATCACGCCGTCGAGCGCATTGCGCGTGATCTCGCAATCGCGCATCGTAACGTCGCGCCCAAAGATCACCGCGACCCCATGTCCCCACATCGAATCGGCGAACCGCGATCCGTTGATGGCAACGTGCGAAACATGATTCATCTTCAGGTTGTGGTTCTTCCCGGGCCCCGGCGGCACCATCCCTCCGCTACCCGAGAAATCGCAGTTGAATACATTTACTTGTTCGGCCCCAAATAACTCCACCGCATTGTATGTACAGTTGCGCACAGTAATATGCTCAAACCTCAGATTGCGCAAAACGGACGTCCCATCGCTTTGAAACACGATTCCTGCGCGAATCGGACCATGTGCCAACCGCCTCCGTCCCACGTCGGAGTTTGGGTCGCGCGAAGCCGCCGGCGCGTCTCCGCCTTCAATTACAAAATCGCGAAGCACTACGTCGTGCATGTCGGGCTCGGCATTTGCGATCGCCGCCTCGCCTTTTCCTTTTGCTGGGTCAAGAAACAGTTCGCAATCGATGCCCGTTCCCGCGATGGTGATCCCGCTCGGCAGCTTCAAGGTAGCCGGCAAGATATGCAATCCCGCCGCCAGGTTCAGCGTGCCGCCGCCGTTCGCCTTCAGCTTGTTCAATGCGTCTTGGATCGATTCGCCAGGCGCAACGATAGCCGCCGCTGTCATCGCAGCGCCCGCTGGCTTCGCCTGCGCCCCCGCAGCGACGGCGATCTTTGAAGGCTCGGGCGCGGGCTTGAGATTCGCAGGAGTCTTGCCACTATCCCCGCGGAACATCGTGGCCGCGCTGTGCGTGCGTAGCACCTTCGCCGCTGCTTTCTCGGTGTAAGGCATCGCGGTGTGTTTCTCGTAGCGATAGTGCTGCAGGATGACGTGATACGTGTCGCTGAATCTTCCCCGCGTCTCCTGGCTTGGCTTGCCATACGTGGGTACATCCTCGCCCAGCATGTAACGCGCGGTGTATTCGAACCCCAGCGCCAGCCGGTTGTCGGCCTCGGCAAAAAGATCGACGCCCTGATTCCACGCTGCCACGCAGGTTTGCGCCAGGTATGCAAGGCCGAGCTGCACGTGTCCCTGGTCCCTGCAGGTTTCTTCGCACTGCCCGCTCGGGTAAATGTAATGCGTAATGCCGCTGTTCACAGGACCGGTGCGAAAATGCCGGTAGACCGACTCCATCAGTTGACGATCCTCGCAGAAGACTCCGATCGCCAGTATCGTGTACATGATCGCCGCGTCCCAATTGCCGTTTGCCTCGGGATAAAACATCCGCAGCAGTGGCACATACACGGTGAGCAGCATGCGCTTGAATTGTTCCTGCGACCGCGCACTCCATCCCGGATATGTCGCGCGCAGGATCTCTGCCGCGTTACTGAACTGACCGCCCGTCCAGCCCGCCAGCAACATGGCATCGTTCTCAAAAAAATCCGCCAGCGCACCCGACCACGCGTCAAAGATTTCAATCGCTTTGCGCGCATGAGCCTCGTCGCCGGTAACGTACCACTGCAACGCGTGATTCTCTGCGGCGCTCGCGCTTTGCTGAAGCGCTTGTCCGCCTCTGTCGCCGGCATCGTAGGCCCCGCGAACCACATGCGCAAAGGGCTGCGGCTTGAAATCGAGCGATGCGACGGCCCCCGTGAGCCACACGTTCCACGCAGATTTCCACGGCTCCTCGCCGGCTTGGATCTTCGCCTTCATGAACTCGAGGTCTGCCCGTGTCTGCAGAACGCCGGGATGCACGACGGGCCTGTGAGCCCCTTGCGCTGGCGCCGGTTCGGAGTGATGCATATGGCTTGCAGAAGCTGGCGACTGCCCCAATCCCGGAAATGCGGCTGCGACGAGACCTGCGCCCGATTGCAAGATAAGCGTCCGTCTTTTTATCTTAGTGTTCATATCCCGTCGCCGTGCCCCTTAAGTGGGCTCCTTACACTAGTTTCGCGGGCAACCCGGATGCCCCTTTGCTGCACCTGGCTGAAGCTTGGAGTCGATCACGCCCGCTTCGGAAGAGACAATCAGGGCTCGCTGCCAGCACCGCTCTTTTAACCGGCAATTAGGTTCCTCAAATTGCCGGCAGTGACTGTGGCCACGCGCCGTGAATCAGCGTGGCAACTGACCGCGCTTCCGATTGACTGGTATCTCCCGGCTCTGGACGCAGATTCTCCATAAGCTGGTTTCGCAGGAGGATCGTTTCCGACACATTATCTGTGTGATCGCATTCTTTCCAGGCATCCCGAAAATATGTGATGGCAAGGTAGCCCCGATATCGGTTCTTATATAGGCGCCGGAGAATACCGTTGAAATCAATTTCACTTTCATTCACTGGCGCCTGGAGACGGCGCGGTGCACCACCTCGCATATGGACGTGCGAAGCAAAAGGCAGCAGGGTGTGTACTTGACGGGAACTTATTTTCTGAAATACGAAATGCCCATAGTCAAGCGTCAGAGTCAGGCCAGGAATGGCGTCCAGCAAGGCGCGGGCCTGGTCTACGCTCGAGCAAATGGAGTTGACATAAGGTTTGATTGCATAACAAATACCCGAATTGGAGGCCAGGCGCTGGCGCCATTGAATCTCTTCCACAGCCAACTCAAGGTTGTCCTTTTCGCCGATGCCCTTGTGTGAAATGCCCGGAAGACCCGTCAGGTGCTTACACTCGAGTTCCGCGCACAGTTCAAGTGTCAGGATGAATGTTTTGCGATTCTGCGATCGCACAATCATGTTCGGATTGTTCTCTGCCGCATCCTCGAGAGTCATTCCCGTTTGCAGGAAGACATCGGAGGCCCGCAATCCCGCGTGAATGAGATCGCGTTTCAATTGCCTGGCGAATTTTCGCGGTTCGGCAAGCAGTTGTCCCGGCCTCAATCCCTCGCTGCGCTCGAAGAGCCCCAAATCTACGTAGTCGAAGCCGAGCAGCCGCAACAGGGCGAATCGCCGTTCTCTGGGGAGCAGCGGGAATGCGTAGTCGGCGCAGGAAATGGAAATCATCGCATTCGCTCCCTGAAGCCTTGTCGCCGGGACATCCAGCCATCAACCTCGCATGTCTCCATGCGGGTCGCCTGCTGTGGTAAACGGTGCACGTACTTCAATGTGACCCTCTTACGAGCCATCTCCCTTCACAATTGCTTTGCGATGGAAGATGCCCTCATCAATGCTGTGTTCCGCATTCCAGGAAGCTTGGGTGAGAATGATGGCCCCCGGACGAAAAGCCCGGGGGCCTGTAGTTGTTTCTATGCAGCCAGGTTAGAACGACAAGCGCAGCGAGAGCTGCACCTGGCGGCCGGCGTTGGCTGAAGTGGCGCCTGACGCACCTCCCGGCCAGTACGCCTCAGTACCGTCGGTCGTGTTGGGATTGTTCCATCCCTGGTGGTTGAGGAAGTTGAACACGTCCATAGTGAATCTGAGATTGTACCTTTCGGTGATCGGAAACACCTTGAATAGCGAGGCATCGCTCTCCCAGTTCTTGGGGCCCTGGAGAAAGGTTTTCGAGTATGGGTTGATACCGGCGGACCCCGATCCATAAGCCTGTGTCGCCGTGGTGCTGTTCAACAGGTTCACCGACACGTTGTTGGTGTTGTAGTTCGCTGTCCCGTAAACGGTATCGATCGGTTGCTCATACGGCGTGTAGTTCGTGGGCAGGCCGTACACGCACTCCAAGACCCCGTTCGGCGACTTGACGCCATTGGCAGCCGTGCACTGACCGCTGGCGGCGTTAGCCGTGGGCGCGATATAGCCGTTAAACCAGAGGTACGCGGGATAGCAAACGCCACTGCGGCAGTCTGTGATTGGCAGTTTGTGTTTGTACATCTGGATGGGGGCGATCGGGCCCCAGTTGCTGGCTGCGGGCTGGAAAATTGCGGAAGTCAAGTGGCCCACGCCCGCAATCTGGTAACCGCCAACCAGTTCATCTACAACGCGATTCGAATTGCCGAGGAACTTCTTCCCACGGCCAATCGGGAGATCGAAGATGTAGTTGAACACGATGTGGTGCGGCTCAAAGGTCGCATCGCGCTGATAGCGCTCCCATCTAATCAGGTCATGCCAGTCCTCATAGGGCGATGTACCCGTCGGAGGCTTTGGCGGAATGGCGGCAGCAGTCACAGGATAGGGAGACGTGAAGCTCCCCAACTCGGTCTGAAATCCCAGATAACTCAGCGGGCTGTAGGACTGGCCGTCGCGCGTAGAGTTGCTGCCGATCCGGAATGCCCGGTTGAAGGTATAGAAGATCTGGAACGCGTACCCATGCTGGAACTTGCGCTCGTAGTTTACCTGGAGTTCGTTGTCGTTCGACCAGCCGGTCTTCTCGTCGAAATTAAAGTTGCCATAAACCCTGTTGTCATACGGGCCTAGCGCCGAAGCGGCATACGTGTACTGCAGCGGCGTCCCGATCACACTGGCTCCGCCGGTTGGCGGCGCAGTGCCTGTGTCCATCTCCCATACAAAGTTCGAGAGGGTCTGGTTGGGATACCATGCGTGATCGAGGTAGGAACCGTGCGTAAAGGCCCAGCTAACCCGCAGGGCCGAATTCCATTTGAACGGCTGTTCCAGGGTGACTCCCGTTTGGGTCACAACGCTTGGCTTATAGTCCTGATTCCAGTACGTGCCGCTCACGCTGCCTGGGGTGATCGCAGTAATCGTCGAGGAATTGACGATGCCCGCGGCATTCACACCGCCGATAATCCAGTTGGGATTGGACGTGCTGTTCGCGCGCAGCGTGTAGTTCGCCAACCCGTCCGGCGATTGGTTGGCGGCGTTGTAGTTTTGCGTATAGCCATAGGAGAATGGCAAGCTGGTCGGACCAGGGTTGGAGTTGCGCGTGGGAACCGGCATGATGAACCGGCCGTATGCTCCGCGCAGCACCGTACCCCATTTGCTGCCGAAGGGCTGCCATGCGAAGCCGCCGCGCGGGCTCACCATCAGATCGGCGCTGTCGTACAGCGAGCTGGGCATTCCCGCTTGCGAAGCCGTCTCAAACGTCACGCCGATGTTCTGCATGTTGGTGATGATCGCCTGCGTCGTCCATCCTTCAGAGATCAGTTGCGAGATCGGCGCACCCAGTACGATGGCGCCATGGACGCCCGTCGTGGAGTTGTAGGCGTTGAGGTCGAAATTGACGTTCACACCGCCCCTGGTCACCCTCGCCGGATGTGCTTCATAACGAAGGCCCACATCGACAGTCAGATTCTTGCTCACATGCCAGTGGTCTTCAAAATAGCCATCGAGTTCCTTGTCGACAAACCACGTTGGGGGATCCTGCAACTGCACGGAGGCCGAAGCAACGTTTCCGAGGTACTCGCCGGCGTCGCCCAAACCAGTGTTGGCGTAGGAGCCGTACGTTGTGCCGGTCGAGGGCTGCTCGAGGCCGGTGGAAAAGGTGGTGAAGCTTGTAGTGTCCGCATTGCGGCTGTTCAGGTAATAGAACCTGCTGTGCCGGAACCGGCCACCGAACTGCATCTGATGCTTCCCTAAAACTTTGGTCAGATTCTCGTCGATCTCCGAGACGATCTGGTTCTCCTGGTACTGGTACATGGTGCCGCCGTAACCATTCGTGGTCGTGCCGTTGATCACGGGGAAACCGGTTTCGCCGAAGTTGTTGGGCAGACCAAGCATGGTGTCGTAATCCAGACTCGGATTGCCGCCGCCACCCACATACTCGTCGAACCACTGTTGACTCAGCACGGTTTCGGCATAGAATGTCGGCGAAAAGACGTGCGTGTATGCGAAAGCGGGGCCGAAGTTTGATATGGGAATGACCTGGTAGCCGCTGGCGCCGTTGGGAAAACTCCCGGAGGCAATTGTCGCAGCCTGGTTGCTGGGATAGTTGCGTAGATTTTTCTGGTTCTCTGGCGCAATAACCTGGGTATAGCGCAAGTAGACCTTGTCTTTTTCGCTGAAGTTGTGATCCAGGCGGAAGGTGACGTTGGGAATGACACTGAAGCCGGGATTGGTAGTGGTGAGGTTTCCCGTTACCAGCGGGTCGTTGGCGTTGGTCGGCTGCTGCGTGATCGCATAGAGCGTCTTGGCGATCGGAGACTCGAGCGCAGGATTGATGGTATTGATGTTTCCCTGATAGTTGTACTGCGTGCGGCAATAGTTGTTGCTCTGCGGGCCTCCAGTTACGCCCGGCGGTAACGCGCAGGCGGCATTTGCCACCGTGGTCGACGGATCGTAAATCGACTGCGTCACGCCCGAGCTGACCAGGTTATTGAAATTTCCGCCTCTCTCCGCCAGCGTCGGGACGGCCACAGTTTCATACGAGACCGACGCTAACGAGTAGCGCTCGTAGGCGAAGAACCAGAAGCTCTTGTCCTTGCCGTGATAGAGCCACGGCACGATGATAGGGCCGCCCGCAGACCCGCCGAACTCGTTGCGGATATATTCCGGCGCAACGTAATTGGAAGGGTTAGCCCTGGTCCTGGCGACGCCAAAATAGTTGTTCACCGCCGTCTCAAAGAACGAGCCGTGCAGTTGGTTGGTTCCGGACTTGGTGGTGATGATGCCGGTGCCCGGTGAGGCGTACTGCGCCGGCGCGGCGATCAGGTTGAACGAAACCTCCTGGATCGAATCCGCGTCCGGCAAAAGGGTTCCGTACGTATTCTGCTGGCCGCCGAAATTATCGTTGTCGAGGGCCACGCCGTCCGCAACGTATTCCATGCCTTGGTATTCCAAGCCGGCGTCAAGTTCGCCGCCCTCCAGGCCGGGCACCGAGTTGGCTGCCAGCGTGAGCACGTTGCGCGAATTCATCGGCAGCTGGTTGATTCGCTGGTTTTCAAGCGTCGAACTGATCGTGCCGGTTTCGGTGTTGGTGAGCTGAACCAGGTCAGCCTTCACATCGACCTGCTGTGAAACTGCTCCCGGAGTCATGATTGGGTTAATGACGCGGGTCTGGTTCCCCTGAAGCTCGGTGACCTGAACAGAGGTCTTCATGCTTGGCGCTGTGACTGTGACCGAATATGTGCCCACGAACAAGTCCGGAACCACGTAGAACCCAACGTCATTCGACTTGGTATCCGATGCCACGTTGGTCGCCTGGTTAACAATGTGGATCGTTGCACCCTGAATGACAGCGCCCGTCGAGTCCATCACCGTGCCCTGAATGGAGCCAGCGCCGCTCTGTCCGTGAACGGCAGCGCTGCCGGTCAAGAGCATGAGGACAGCAACGATGACGGAAAGGCACGCTCTCCATTTGTGGAATGCACGCGACCAGGAACCTCTGTTGCCTTGCATTTCCGCGCTCTCCTGGGTTGACTGATAACGGCCCGGCCTTGTCGCCTGGGCTTCAAATCTCGACTGCATATTGCCTCCTGATTCAGTTTTCTTCTTGCGCTGTTGATGTATCGCGTTCATGACCAGCTTGATGCGCATTGTTGTTCCCGCGAGGCGCCCGCTTGGGCTGACCGCGGCCTGTTCCGCGGATGCACGCAGGATTTGTCCTTGTAGGACCGGTTTCTCTGATTCCCCGTATTACCGGTTTCTCAACCCCCTCGAGATGCTCTTGATTTTGCTTGTCAATCCAAACAGGGAATTAATCCCAGAACGGACCAAAACGAAAGTCTAGGGGCGCAGCCCTTCTGTTTTGACCCCTCCCGAAGGACGCCCAAGAATGCAGCGCCATATTCACAACTTTCAAGTGAATTCTCTGTAGTCGCCACAGTAGTCTTGACAGTCAAGAGTTGTTAACTAGAGCGTATATTACGGAACGCCGATGGCATTCAGTAGATTAACCGGCCGCAGGCAGGCCACTTTCCCGCTCTTTCCCCTTGGTCGATGGCCGGCCCCCATTTTTCTTTGGGCGCAACTATCGTCTTGTAATTCAGTAATTTACTGCGCAGCCTGCCTTCTTTGCAAACAGAACTCCGTAGATCGATTTTCGGAGTGCCGTCATGGGCCCCGGTGGACGTCCATTCCTGACCCTGTCAAGCCGCCTTCTCACGTTAAACGTGACATCTCGCACAAGTATTGATTAGAATTGGGTGGCCGCGAGCCGGACGGCTCGCGGAGCAGGCAGTGGCCTTGCCTCCCGGGCCGAAACTTTGCACCTCTGGGAGAGGTTCTACAGTCCCACTTCGAGCTTGAGGCGTTTGGCCGATGACAGAGCCGTTGCTGCAGATTCGAGATTTACCGGATACCGGAACCTGCTGGGCGCTGCTTGAACGAATTGCTTCCAGTTCAAATTTGAAGCGCGCCGCCCGGTTGCAGGAACTTCTGTTTTACCTCGGAAAGTGTTCTCTCAAGGATGGCCTCGACACCGTTCACGAACAGAGAATTGGTGTGGACGTTTTCGGGCGAAGCAGCGACTACGACACCGGTGACGACAATATCGTTCGTACCAACGTAAGCGAACTCCGAAAGCGAGTCGAAGCTTACTTTGAAGGCGAGGGCGCGAGCGAGACTCTGATCGTAGAGATTCCTCGCGGCAGTTATCTCCCCGTTTTCAAATATCGCCCAGCCAAACCGCAAATCGCGATCGAAACAGCGACGGCCAAAGTGCTGGAACCCGTGCCGGCCAATGTGGTTTCTATTTCAAAACCCGCCGACGCAGCTCCTGTTGTCCCATCCACCTTCCTGCAAAGTCGCTGGGTAATGATCCTTGCCGTCGCGATCATTGTCGCGCTTGCTACCACTTGCGCTTTCTATCGCTATCAATATCGTTCCTTATACCGGTCCATGTATCCCTGGCAATCTCAGCCAGAGGTCGCAGAGTTGTGGAGCAATATCCTGAGCGCGCGGCCGGACACGGATATCGTGATCGCCGATGCATCCTTCGGCCTGCTTCGAGACCTTAGCAAGAGGGCATTCCCGTTCAATGACTATCTTAGCCGCAGCTATGTCAGCCAGCTGCAGGATCAGGATCTAAGTCCGGACATGCACATTGCCATGGGCCGTATCATCGCCTGGGATATCGTGAATCCGGATGAAGTCATCGTCGCGCAACGCATCCAGGCGCTTGACCCTCTGGACAAGAGTATCCATCTTTATAACGCTCGCAACTATACGCCAGATCTGTTGAAACGTGACAATGTGATTCTGATTGGCGGTGGAGAGTCAAATCCATGGGTCGAACTCTTCGAAGACCGTATGAACTTCACCGCGGCATACGACGGCGGTCCCCATATACTGAACCGCGCCCCCGCTGCCGGCGAGCAGCCTGTCTACAACGAGACGGACTCAGTGCACTATTGCGTGGTGGCATACCTGCCGAATTCAGATCACAATGGCATCGTCATGCTCATGGAGGGCACAGGTGCAGAAGCCACAGAAGCTGGCGGAGACTTTCTTCTGTCGGAAGATCAGCTGTCAAACTTCAAGAAGACGCTACATGTTAAGACGTTGCCATATTTTGAAGTTCTTCTGAGAGTATCTTCGGTGAGAGGCACTCCTCTCACCGCCTCGATCGAAGCCTATCGTCAATACTCCAATTAGCACTGATGCGTTGTGCGGCCGTTCCGCGGCAAGTTTCTGCGAAAGATTTAGCAGACAGAATGGGCAGTTTGCCGGCGCGAACTGCACGGCCTTCCAGGCGCCAGCTTCGTCAAGGACTGCGCATTTCTCTCAGTGCGGCACAGTCGAATAGGGCGATATTCTTCGTGACTCCCCGGCGTCCGAAGCACGCTGAATTATCCTCACATGCAGCTGCCGTAAGGCTTGGTTTGGCGTGCCGTGGCTCCCGTTCAGCAGCGTATGAGGAGATGTATTCTCAGAACTTCTTCTTCGGGTGTGGGACGGCAGCGGAAGCTGAGAGGAAAATCAGGCACAAGCGGAGTGTGAGGATCGTGGGAACTTCTGTGGAGAGTACTTGCTTGCAGGGCATTGTTGAGGCTGGTACAGTTCCTTCCATCTGGTTAGTGTTTCCGTTCACTTACAGGAATCAACGAAACTCCATCCATAGCCCAGGTAGGTCTGCAAGAACCTTATGCGCCGGTTCGATCCCGGCCCGGGCCTCCAACTTCTCTCCCACGCCCGAACCGCCAACCTTTTATAGTTCATACAAAGCATCCCTGGGCCGCAGTTCGCCCTGATGGAATGAGGACGCGCAATGTCTGAAATTGCCGAGAAGGATTTGCACCAGCAGTTCGCCAGTGACAACTACGCGGGAATATGTCCTGAGGCCTGGCAGGCAATGAAACTTGCCAACCGCGGGCACGTCACTTCGTATGGCGACGATCCGTGGACGGCCAAAGCCGCCAATGCCTTCCGCACCCTGTTTGAGAAGGAGTGCGAGGTGTACTTCGTCTTCAACGGCACCGCGGCCAATTCGCTGGCGCTGGCATCGCTCTGCCAGTCGTATCACAGCGTTATCTGCTCGGATCAGTCGCACGTGGAGACGGACGAGTGCGGCGCGCCCGAGTTCTTTTCCAATGGCTCCAAACTGCTAGCCGCCGCGAGCGCCGACGGCAAGTTGACGCCCGGTGCCATTCGCGAACTGGCCACCAAGCGCCACGACATTCACTATCCCAAGCCGCGCGCGGTCACCGTCACGCAATCGACTGAGACGGGGCGCGTGTACACGCTCAAGGAACTGGGCGCGGTTGCCGAGGAGTGCAAGGCGCTGGGACTCTCGCTGCACATGGATGGCGCGCGCTTTGCCAACGCCTGCGCCAGCCTGGGTTGCTCGCCGGCGGAGATGACGTGGAAACTCGGAGTGGATGTGCTTTGCTTCGGCGGGGCCAAAAACGGCATGGCGCTGGGAGAAGCAGTGCTGTTTTTCGATCCCGCGCTGGCCATCGATTTCGATTACCGGTGCAAACAAGCAGGTCAACTGGCGTCGAAGATGCGGTTTCTTTCGGCGCCGTGGGTGGGGATGCTGGAAAGCGGCGCGTGGCTGCGCAACGCCGAACATGCCAACCGCTGTGCGCGGCAGTTTGCTTTGCTGATTGATTCCATCCCAGGCATCAAGCTAGCGCAGCCGGTTGAGGCCAACGCGGTGTTTCTCCAGGCTTCGGAGGAGATCCTCAATGCGCTGAGGGCGCGGGGCTGGAACTTCTACACCTTCATCGGCGGCGCGGCGCGCTTCATGTTCGCGTGGGACACCGATCCCCGGCGCATGGAGACTCTGAGCCGCGATCTGTTCGAGTGCGCAACAGCAGCCAAGGCCGTTTAGCGCGCCGGGGTATTTCTTCTTATCGCTCGATCGCTTCCCACTGCCCTGAATTCCCGGAGCGGAAGATGGCTTCAATGACGGCCATATTCGCGATGGAATCCTCGAGCGTAACCGGAACCTCGGTGTTTTCGAGAACCGCGCGCGCGAATGCGTCGCCTTGCAGCGTGTACTGATCCGCGGTGGGGAAAGTTTCCGTGGCGACGCCGTTGAAACTGAGATCACCGGTCGCGTCGATGAAGAGCCGCGTGGGCCGGTCGTTGGGCGCGTTGAAGGGAATCTCAATCTCGATGCGGCCGCGTGTGCCCAGGAAATGCACCCTCTGATACGGAATCAATTGCGTGCTGCAGGTGAAGATGGCCTGGCCGTTGGGAAAGTCGAGGATCGCCGAAGCCAGCCGATCGGTGCCCAACTGCGGATCGCGTTCGACAAGCGCAACCACGCGTCGCGGCGCTGCTTTGAAGGCAAAGCGCGCAGCCTGGATGCAGTAGCAGCCGATGTCGTATACGCCGCCGCCGCCCGTCTCCACCTGGTTGCGGATGTTTGCGGGGTTCACGTTGTGGTAGCTGAAGTGCGCATTCACGGCCCGCAGCTCGCCGATGCGGCCCTCGTCGAGAAGCTGGCGCACGCGCAGCCACTGTTGCGCGCTGCGAATCATGAAGGCCTCGCAGATTTTCACGCCGGTGCGCTCGCGCACGCCGAGCAGCGTCTTGGCTTCGGCCACGGTCATGCTGAGCGGCTTTTCGCACAGCACATGCTTGCCGGCCTCGGCTGCCTTCACGGTCAACGGCACGTGCAACTGATTGGGCAGCGGATTGTAGATAGCGTCGATGTTGGGATCGGCGAACAATTCTTCATAGGAACCGTAAGCCGTGGCAATGCCGAGCTTGTCGGCCGCCTCCCGCGCTTTCGCAAGATCCCGTGAAGCGATGGCGGTGACCGTGGTCAGTTCGCCCTGCTGCATGGCAGGAATCACTTTTTTCAGGCCGATGTTGGCGGTGCTGAGCACGCCGAAGCGAAGCTTTTTTGACATACGGGCATGATACAACCGCACGCGCTTTCTACTCAGCATGAAAAGGGGTGCCCCACATCTCGACTCTGAGATGTGGGATAGCACAAGCGTCAACCCGTCTTCCGCGTCAAAGACTAGTCGGCCACGACGCCGGCCATGGCCAGTGCATCGGCTGCGTTCGCGGCCACGCGCATCAGTTCCCGGTTGCGCGCTTCGATGAACCCGCTGGCCACGGCGGTATCGAGAAAAGCCAGCAGGCCGTCCCAATAGTTGGCCGTGTTGATCAGGATGATGGGCTTGGCAATCAGGCCGATCTGCGCCCAGGTCACGGCTTCCATCAGCTCGTCGAGCGTGCCGTAGCCGCCGGGTAAAACCAGAATGGCATCGGAGAGCTCGTGGATGCGGGCTTTGCGCTCGTGCATGGTGAGTACCACCTCGAGCGAAGTAAGGCTCGTATGCGCGATCTCGCGGTTGCTTAGCTCTTTCGGCAGCACGCCGATGACTTCAGCGCCCTCGGCCAGGGCCGCGTCGGCGAGCACGCCCATCAGTCCGCGGCTGGCTCCGCCATACACCAGGCCCAGACCGGCTTTGGCGATGGCTGCGCCGAGCGCCGACGCTTCCGCGCGAAAGGCAGGGTTCGATCCAAAGGCTGATCCGCAAAACACGGCCACGCGGCGAAGAGGCTTTCCTGATTGATTCATGATGCTCCTAGAATAGCGGCGCGGGGCCGAAGGCAGCGCGGTGGGAAAGTGGGACGTTTCGCGATGCGGCCCACACGCGCGTGAAAGTGCGTTCCCGGAATGTCGTCGGGTTGGGCGTTTACTCCAACTCCGAGTCGCCTGCTATGATCGACCACCGAGTAGTACTTCGTTCCCGAAAACTGCTTGCACATGAGGACGCGATGAAGAAAATTTGGGCACTCTGCACGTTTGCATTTCTCGTTTTGTCCACGTCCGGCCACGCCGACGTCACGCCGAATGCGCTTTTCAGCGATCACGCAGTGCTCCAGAGCGGCATCCCTGTACCCGTTTGGGGCACGGCTGCACCGGGAGAAACGATCACCGTCACAATTGGAAAGCAGACCAAATCCACCACAGCGGACGCGGACGGACGCTGGATGGTGCGTCTCGAAAAGATGAAGCCCGGCGGTCCGTTCGTGATGACGATTGCGGGCAAGAACACCATCACTGTGAACGATGTACTCGTGGGTGAAGACTGGGTTGCATCCGGCCAATCCAATATGGCGTTTACGGTCTCGGTGAAGGCGGCGCGGTATGCGGGCATGCTCCATGAGGATCAAGAGATCGCCGCTGCCAACTATCCGCAGTTGCGGATCTTCATGGCGGAAACCAAGAAGTCTTACGAACCGCAGGACGAGATCAAGGGATCGTGGAAGATCGCCACGCCAGAGAATGCGCCGGCTTTCTCGGCCGTGGCCTACCTGTTTGGGCGAGATCTCAATCAGGCTCTGCACGAACCGGTCGGCATGGTGGTCGTGGCCTACGGAGGCAGTACCGCAGAGGCTTGGATTCCGCGCACCGTTGTCGCGAACGACCCGCAAATGAGTCCGATGCTGGACCGTTTCGATGAGCTCTACAAGTTTTTCAACGCGCATCCCGGCGCTACCACGGATCAGGCCCCTCAAGGCCCGCAAACCATCAATGCACGCCCCGCTCAGCCCGGCCCAATGCACGATCCCGTGCAGGATCAGCACCAGCCCACCGTCCTTTACAACGGCATGATCCACCCGATACTCCCGTTCGCGATGCGCGGCGTGATTTGGTACCAGGGAGAGTCGATCGTTGGAGGCAAAGCGGGTGTCGCTTTGTATCCACACGTGATGGAGTCGCTCGTGACGGACTGGCGCGCGGAATGGGGCGAGAAAGATTTTCCGTTCTATTGCGTGCAGTTGCCGCCGCTGAAGAATGTCAGCAATAATCCCGCCGTGCGCGAGGCACAATCCAGGATCCTCTCTCTACCCAACACGGGGATGGCGGTGACCCTGGACGTGGGCGATCCGGCGAACGTGCATCCGAAAGATAAAGAACCGGTCGGAGATCGCCTGAGCCGCATCGCGCTCGCAAAGGTGTACCGCCGGAAGATTGAGTACTCCGGGCCGGTCTATGCCGGCATGAAAGTTCGAGGGCAGAGCATCGTCATCAGGTTTACACATGCTGACGGCCTTACAAGTAAGGATGGCCCGCTGCTGTGGTTTCAGATCGCTGGTCCCGATGGCCGGTACGTCGATGCGGCAGCCTACATTGTGGGCGATACCGTGATCGTACACAGCGACCAGGTCACGCAACCCGTGTCCGTTCGCTATGCCTGGGACAACTATCCGCAGGGGGCAAACCTGGTGAACGGCACCGGGCTTCCCGCCGCGCCGTTCCGCACCGATGCGCAGGATGCGTTGACGCCCATCGCGAGTGAGTTCACGGGAAAATGAGAGAACGGGCGCGCCTTGCGGCGGAGCCCGTTGGTCCTGATGTGCCGGCATGTCCGCGGTCCGTGCCATCAGTTACCCCCCGCCATCCCCCCTCCCGGATTTTTCGCGCTAAGTACTCAAACGCGACCGGTTGGGCGGCAGCATCGCAGCAATGTCCCTCGAATGAGGCCGTCTTGGGCAAAATCGTCGCGGCAAAAGGGTTATGGCACGCCCTGTTTCGCGGCGCGCATATTTTGTCGCGAAATGCGAGCGCGGCGGGTACGAGCCGCCGCACAAGGGTCTTCTTTCGTGCTGATGGAAACAGTATGCGCCGGGAGAGGGAAATTATCTGCAAATCGGGCAGGTGGGTTTTGGTAAGTGATTTCAGCGAGTTGCGGTGGGCTTGGGGCGGGAGGGGGTTGACGGGAAAACAGATGCTAAGGGAGTGCGGGTAAACCTTGGGCTCACGGGGCGGAGCGACTTCGCCGCGTACTTGATTTCTCGAAAATTGGGTGGGCGGTTTGCGGCTTGGCTGAAGCCAAGCCCTGATACAAGGCTACCTGCGGCCCTTGAGGAGCACGGATGGCGCTTGCCTAAAAGCAACCGCAGGTCCTTCGACTCGTGGGCCGCGCGAAGCGCGGCCCACTTCGCTCAGGATGACAGCCTGTTTTTGTCGCTCAGGATGACAGCCGAGTTTTGAGTTCGTGGGAGCGGCACGTATGGCAGTAGTTCTTACGCCCGCTGAAGCGGGCTGCGATCCGGGACCATTTCCTTGTCCCCAGTCTCGCGACTGGGGCTATAGTATTCCGCCCGCGTTGCGGGCTGAGAGACGCGACTGCTCGGGTACCCCAGTCTTGCGACTGGGGCCAGCGTATTGCGCCCGCGTTGCAGGCTTGCGGCGCGTGGCTCGCTCACTGGGAGGGTTTCGCGCTCGCGCTCTGACACGAAACTTCTTACGGTCCTTGCGATTGCGTGTGATAAAGTCCCGCCATGACGACATGGATTGAACGGACTGCGCGACAGAAGGCGATTGCCACGGTTGTCCTCTTCCTCGTGGTAACGGCCATCGTAGTTTGGATCTACGCCGCGAACAGCGCTTACGTGAGGGTGTTCTTTAAAGGCCCTCCGGCGGCGACGGCGGCGGAACTGGATGCGGCGCAAAATGCGGACAGCAGCGGTCAACCGATTGCCACTCCGTATGTGACCATTACCGGCGACAAGGTGCTGAACACGGGCGTGCAGGAGGTGACGACTTACGACGGCGTCATCAAGAACGTGTCGGCGGGCTACTATGCGTTGCAAATCGGCGACCGCATTCTGATCGTGAAGAGCGCGAATACGCCCTCGACCAAGGTTGGCGGGGCGCTGGGTTCGATGCCCCTCGACTTGAAGTCGGAATTGTTTCCTCCGGGCACGGACGCAACTGAAGAGGCAGCGTTTTATCCCCTGCTGCTGGATACGAATTACCGCGAAGGGGGATATGCAGGAGCCTTCTGGGCGCTGCTGGTTGAGGGGCTGTTCGGGTTTTTCGCCTGGAAGGCGTGGCGGCGGCTCTCGGGGAAGGTCGAGCATCGAGCCGTGGCCCGCGCCAGGGCGTGGGGCGACCTGGGGGTGACCTCAGCGGATGTGGAGCGGGAGTTGCAGATGGCCGTGAAAACCAAGCGCGGCGCCTGGACCTTGACGCAGAACTACGCCGTGAGGAACCAGCGGTTGGCCTTCGACCTGTTTCGGCTGGACAACCTGGTGTGGGTGTACAAGAAGGCCGTGAAGCGCCGCATCTACGGCGTGATTCCCATGGGGACGACGTACGCCGCGGAGCTGAACTTCAGCGACGGCGTGGCCGAAGTGTCCGGCAGCCAGAAAAACGTGGACGAACTGCTGGCGCTGGCGAGCCAGAGAGCGCCGTGGGCGGTGAAAGGGTACACCGACGACCTGGCAAAGTTCTGGAAGAGTTCGCGCGCCGCGTTTGTGGCGGAAGTGATGAAGCGGAAGAGCGGGGGTTAGGGTCGTGTTTTCCCCGGTCTCAGAATCGAGATGTGGGGCACTCCTGTTCGTGCTGGGTTGAGCGAGGGAAGTTCGGGTTCGTGCTTTCCCCGGTCCCCAAATGCGAGGGACCGGGGCCACCCCTGTCCGTGCTGGATTGAGCGAGGGAAGTTTGGGTTCGTGGTTTCCCACCCTAAACGCACGGAGCGCGTTTAGGATGGGGCACCCATTCTTGTGCTGGGTCGAATTCGCTTGTTGGGCTTTTCAGAGGCGGGCGTCTGTGTCATGCTAACTGCATGGGAAGCAAAGACAAAGGCAGAAAAGAAGCGAAGAAGGCTCCGAAGCCGAAGCCGAAACCAGAACCCACGAGACGCGAAGTTTTCACGCCTCAGCCGCCCAAGTAGGCGGGGACTGCAGCGGCCGATCTGATGCGCGCTGCGCAGCGGGCTGTGAAGGCGCGGGCGCGCGCGGGATAGGTGTCGGTGCGGAGGTCTCGCGCCGCCCCTACGGGGCTGCCATCTGATTTGTGCTCCTAACCCAGGACTGCGTTCGCTTGCGCGAACTTATCCTGGGCTATTTTCCTCGGACCCCTCCGGGGCCGGTGATCGGGCATTCGAATTTCAAGCAGCAAAAAGGCCATCCCGCGGGATGGCCTTTTCAGCATTTGGAGCCTGCGCTTCAGGGCTGGGTGGGGACGCCTTCGGGCTGGGTGTTGCGCGCCTGGGCTTTTTCCGCCAGAACCTTGTGCGCGTTGTCTTCGAGAGCTTGCGCCTCGGGCATGTAGGTGAGCGCCTTCTGGATCTCGGGATCCCAGTCGGCAACTACGCGCAGGCCGGCGAGCTGGCCGGTCTGAATGGTGACGATGTCCTTCTTGATGCGCGCCTTGATCCAATCGGATGCGCCGCTGACGTCAGCCTCGGTCCAGTCGACTCCCTGGGCGGTGAGGAACTTTTTGAACTCGGCCATCACCGCGTCATCAACCTGGAAGTTTTTGTCGACAGTGTGCGTGCCGACGTAGATGGGCGCGAATTTGAAGAAGACGTCCTTGTAGCTCAGCTCATCCTGGAATTTGTTGGTCTTCGGCGTCTCGATTTTTTCGTCGGGCGTAATGCCGCCACCGCCGTAGACGGTGCGGCCGGAGTCGGTGAGCTTGACCTCGCGGTTTGTGGAGTCGGGCGCGAGAGCGCCGGCGTGGTTGTAGTAGTCGTAGAGCGAAACGCCCGCGTAGTTGCGCTGAATGAGGCGGCCAGAGGGCGTGTAGTAGTGATACGTCGTCAGCGCCAGGCCGCTGCTTTCGCTGAGGTTGTAGACGGTCTGCACCAGGCCCTTGCCAAAGGTGGTTTCGCCCACGATCAGGGCTCGGTCGTGATCCTGCAACGCGCCGGAGACGATCTCCGCGGCAGATGCGGTGTCGCGATTGACGATGACCACGATGGGGAAGGTCTTGCCGCCGTTGCCGTGGGTCGCGGTGTAGTTGACGTCGGAGTAGGCGCGGCCGCGCTGCGTGACGATGGTCTGACCCTTGGTCAGCAGGTGGTCGCATACGTCGACTGCCTGATTCAGCAAGCCGCCCGGGTTCTCGCGCAAATCGAGTACCAGGCCCTTGAGGTTGCCGAAGCCGTTGATGGCCGCTTCCATCTCGTCGCCGGTGGTTTCCTGGAACTGCGTGAGATGGATGTAGCCGATGCCGGGACGAATTTCATACTTCAGATCGATGGAGGGATGCGGAATCTCGTCGCGAATGAGACTGAAGACCAGCGGTTTGGTTTGGCCGTAGCGCAGAGTGGTGACTTCGACCTGCGTTCCCTTGGGGCCTTTGAGCGCCTTGGCTACCTGGTCGGAGGTCCAGCCGTCGGTGGATTTGCCGTCGACCGCGACAATCTGGTCGCCGGGATGAATGCCGGCGCGGAAGGAGGGCGTGTCCTCGTAGGGTGTGACCACGAAGACCTTGGTCTTGCCGTCGTCGTTCTGCTGCTGGATGACCATGCCGACGCCGTAATAGTGGCCGCGCTGATCCTCGCGGAGGCGGGCGTAGGACTTGGGATCGTAGAAGTGCGAGTGCGGGTCGAGCACCTGCAACATGCCGGGAATCGCCCCGTCGTAGATGGCGCCATCGGCCTTGTCGCCTGTGATGGGCTCAGCGTAGTTCTGCTCTACCAGGGCGTAAACGTCAGTAAAGGTCTTGAGGCTGTCACGGAGCTGGCTCTCGTCCTGCGAGGACTGCGCGCCCACGCGGCGTTCCAGGATGGTGCCGGCAACAGCGCAGACGGCGAAAAACACAGCGAGAGCGAAGAGCGCGCGGCGGGCGCGGGGAGTGATTGACAAACCGAACCTCCAGACAGCGCATGCGGCAGGCGCGGGAGGAAACTTGCATCTATCGGGAACGAATCCTGCAAGTTACAGGATTGCCGCTCGATAAAAATTGACCTTGCCCGTTTCCGGCAAGGCCAGGGAGATGCAAGACCCGCTCGCGGAACGCCCGCAGAGCCGTCTTGGGCTAAAGTATAGCACCGCAGTATTGGACGCGGGTGGACAAGGTCGGGTAGCGAGGAGGACGGCGGACTGGCCTGGGATGCGGGGTTGGGTTCGTGCTCTCCCACATCTCAAAATCAAGATGTGGGGCACCCATTTTCGTGCTGGGTTGAGAAAGGCCAGTTGGGGTTCGTGCTTTCCCGCCCTTCCGGCATAAGGGGCCGAAAGGATGGGGCACGGGGGAAAATCGCGTTTCTGCTGCCCTGGCATTTACAATGGCGTCTATGCATCAGGTGGCAAAAACCTCGAAATCAGCCGCCCAGCCGGTTGCCCAAACTATGACTTCAAGACTTCTTCGCAGATTCGCAGCTTTCGCGCTCGGCACACTATTGGTCGCGGGGCTGCTCGCGGGTAACAACCTGGCACGCGCCCAGTCCAACGAACCGGCCAGCCCCTACGGCGGAACGGTGGCCGAAGACATTATTGCCCGCGTGAACGATCAGATCATCACGAAGTCGGACTACGACCGCGCCCTGGCCGATCTGGACCAGGAGGGCCGGCAGCACAACGAGACCATGCAGGAGATTTCCGCGCAGCACAAGGATCTGCTGCGCAACCTTGTCGACCAGCAATTGTGGCTCTCCAAAGGCAAGGAGCTGGGCGTTTCCGGCGAAACCGAGCTGGTGAAGAAGCTGGACGAGATCCGCAAGCAATACAACCTGGAATCGATCGATGACCTGGAAAAGGCAGCCCGGGAACAGGGCGTCTCGTTTGAGGACTTCAAGGCCAACATCCGCAACCAGATCATCACGCAGGAAGTGATGCGGCAAGAGGTTGGCGAGCACATCCAGATGACGCCGGGCGAAGTGGAGCGCTATTACGAGGCGCACAAGCAGGATTATGCGCAACAGGAGAGCGAGCGGCTGAGCGAGATCCTGGTTTCCACAGGCGGTGGCGACGATCCCGCCAAAGTAACTGCGGCCAAAGCGAAGGCCGACGATATCGAAGCCCGGCTGCATGCCGGCGGCGACTTTGCGCAACTGGCGCGCAGCTTCAGCGACGGTCCGACCGCATCGGAAGGCGGCGACCTGGGCCAATACAAGCGCGGCCAACTGGGCAAGCTGCTTGAAGATCAGACCTTCGGCCTGAATTCCGGCCAGTACACCGATCCCATCCTCACGCGGCAAGGCTACATCATTCTGAAAGTCGTGCAGCGCACGGTGGGCGGCCCGCAGCCCTTCAAAGACGTAACGCAGGATGTGGAAGAGGCCTACTACATGAGCCGGATGGAACCGGCGATCCGCGAATATCTGAGCAAGATGCGCGATGAGGCTTTCATTTACATCAAGCAGGGATATACCGACAGCGCGGCGACCTACCTGGAATTGCATCCGAGCATCAGCTTCAGCGCGTATGTGCCTCCTGCGCCCAAGAAGAAGGCCAAGGTAGAGCGGACGCGGTTCCGCGAGAGCACGCACAGCTACCGGCAGAAGGCGGGAACCGCCGCACCGGCGCCGGCCGCGGATGAGAATGCGGAGCCCGCAACCACGCCGGCAACGACGCCAGTGGCAACGAAGGCCACAACAAAAGGCAAGAAGGGCCAACAAGGCACGGAAAAGCCCGGCAAGAAAGAAAAGATTCGTTACGGCATGGCGCCGCGCGAAACTCTACCCACTGCATCGACGAATTCGTCCACGGAAAACGCCGGTGCGCTTCCGGAGACGGCTTCAAATACAGAGCAGCCGGCAAATCCGCTGGAGCCGACGGCACCCACGAAGAAGACGCGATTCAGCGAACGGGCGCGCGTGGCGAAGACGGCAAAGACGCGCGGCGCGCCGGGCGACGCGCTGACGCCTGCGCCGCCGGATGCGGCCGAAGTCGCGGACCGGCAGACGCAGTCGGCTCCTCTGGAGCAGAACGGGACCACCTCGCCTGGCAAGAAGAAGAAAAAGACCTCCGAGACGACTGCTGAGAAAACCCGCATGTCGCAACAGAAGAAAAATCAGGGCGACACCATGCCGAAGCCGGCGCCGCAGCCTACGCCGATTCCGCCAGTGCCGGGAGCTCCCGCGCCTGGGCAGGATGCGCCAACTCCGCAACCAACGCAACCGCCGCAGCAGTAGCATTCGAGAATCGCAAGTTCAACGGCGCGGGCCTGGGAGATGCTCCCGGGCCCGCTGCATTTTGGGCTGTGACACGTTAAGGGAGGCGGGTTGGGTTTGTAGTTTCCCACATCTCAGAATCGAGATGTGGGGCACCCATTGTTCGTGCTGCGATGAAAGAAGACGGGTTGGGGTTCGTGCTTTCCCACCCTAAACGCACAAAACGTGTTTAGGATGGGGCACCCATTGTTGTGGGTGGTTTGGCGAGTTCGGCCAATTGCGTTAATCTTCTCGGCAGAATGAAAGACATCTATGTTTCCGATCTCATGGGCTTCGACGAGGGAAAGCTCTTCGACGGCTACTTCCTGGTTCTGGCCAAGCAGCAACGGACAACCAAGCAAAACAAGCCGTACCTGAACCTGACGCTGGGCGACAAGAGCGGTCCGATCGAAGCGCGCGTGTGGGAGCTGAGCGATCCGCGCATTGCGAAGGATTTTGACCGCGGCGACATGGTCAAGGTGCGTGGCAGCATCTCGCGCTACGACGATCGCGCGCAAATGAAGGTGGATCAGCTGCGCAAGGCGCAGGCGGGCGAGGCCGACAAGATGGATATGCTGCCCGCGACGACGCGCGACGTGGCCGAGTTGTGGGCGCAACTTGAAGCGACGGTCGAGAGCATCGCAAATCCGGACTTGAAGCGACTGCTGAAGACGCTTCTTGCCGACGCGGCTCTTGCGCAGGCCTATCGCGAGGCGCCGGCCGCACGGCAATTGCACCACGCGTGGCTGGGCGGACTGCTGGAACATGTGGTGAGCTTGCTGGGACTTGCCGACCGCGTGGCCGCGCACTATCCGATGCTCGACCGCGATCTGCTCGTGACCGGCGTGATTCTGCACGACATTGGAAAAATCCGGGAGCTGGAGTGGGAGACCGGGTTCGACTACACCGTTGAGGGCATACTGCTGGGGCACATCCAGATGGGCGTGAACCTTGTAGAGAAGACGATCGACGGACTGCCCGGATTTCCCGACCGGCTGCGCACGCTGGTGCTGCACATGATTCTGTCGCATCACGGCAAGCTGGAATTCGGCTCGCCCAAGCTGCCCATGATTCCCGAGGCGCTGGTGCTCAACTTCGTCGACGACCTGGACGCTAAGATGCAGGCCATAGTGCAGGAGTTTGAGAAGTCGGCGCGCGAAGGCAGAGCGCCCGATGAGCTGACGGGCAAAGTGTGGAGTCTGGATCAGCGGCAAATGCTGAATACCAAGGCTTGGCTGGAAGGCGGGGAGTAGAAACGCAATTCGCGTGAAGGTTTTCTGTTTGCCTACGCCAGGAACCATTCCCACTGCTCTTTGGTGAGCGGGACGATGGAGAGGCGGCCGATGGTGAGGAGCGGGGATTTGGCAAAGAGCTTCTCGGCTTTGATCTGATCGAGAGTCTTGGGATGCTTGAGGGGCTTGCCGGCTTTTACGCGCACGATGGGGACCTTGGGGTCGGTGGCATCGACGCTCACGACGGTTCCCGTGCCGACCGCGGTGCGCTCGTCGCCCGTGTGATAGAAGATACCCTTCGCTCCCGGCTTCATCTCGCGCAGATTTTTTGCCGCGGTCGGATTCGTCACGCCGTCCCACACGGTTTCGCCGTCGCGCAGAAGATCGTCGAAGGAGTAGACGCCGGGCTCGGATTTGAAGAGGTAGTAGGTCATGAGAGTGGTCAGTGATCAGTGGTCAGTGGTCAGCTCGCAGCTTTCAGTTGTCAGTCCGACGTAATGGGCCCGAAGCTCGGCTTTCTTGTTGCCTTGCTCCCTTGCTCCCCGATTTTCTATTCCCTGCCCTTTTTGCGGATCTCTATATTCAGGCGCTTGATCTTCTGGTTGAGTGTGGAGAGCGGGATACGGAACTGTTCGGCCGCGTCTGTCTGGTTCCAGTTGCAACGCTCCAGTTTCTCGATGATGATGCGGCGTTCGATGACCTCGAGAATGTCGAAGAGCGAGGAGTTGGGATTGTGTTCGAGGAGCGCGTCCTGAAAGCTGCGGCCGGTGATGTGGCCGGGGAGCAGGTCGGCGCCGATGACCGGGCCGGACGAAAGCACGACACCGCGCTCGATGGCGTTCTCGAGCTCGCGGACGTTGCCCGGCCAGTCGTAATCAATGAGCGCGCGCATGGCGTCCGTAGAAAGCTTGCGCGGCGCGAAACTGTTCTCGCTGGAATAGAGGTCGAGGAAGTGCTGGGCGAGCAGCGGAATGTCTTCGCGGCGCGAGCGCAACGGCGGCAGGTCAACGGTAATGACGTTGAGGCGGTAGAAAAGGTCTTCGCGGAAATGGCCATCGCGCACCGCTTGGCGCAGATCGATGTTGGTGGCGGCGAGGATGCGCACATCCACCTGAATTTCCTGGATGCCACCGAGGTGCATGAAGCGGCGGTCCTGCAGCACGCGCAAAATCTTGGCCTGCGTGTCCATGCCCATGGTCGCGATTTCGTCGAGAAAGAGCGTGCCGCCGTTGGCCACTTCAAACAGGCCCTTCTTGGACGCGACCGCTGAAGTAAACGCGCCTTTCACGTGGCCAAAGAGCGTGGATTCGAGCAGCTCCGACGGCATGGCGCCGGTGTTGATAGGCACGAAGGGTCTGTCGCGGCGCGGCGAGTTGGCATGGATGGCCTTGGCAATGACTTCCTTGCCCGTGCCGCTTTCGCCCTGAATCAGAATCGTCGAGCGGCTGGGCGCGACCTGCGCTACCAGGTCGAAGACGCGCAGCATGCACTCGCTTTTGCCGACGATGTTCTCGAAGCTGTAGCGCTGCTTGAGAGTGCGCTTGAGCTGAAGATTTTCTTCTTCGGCGCGGTGGCGGGCGACGGCCGAGCGAATGTCGGCAAGCAGTTTCTCGTTATCCCAGGGCTTCTGGATAAAGTTTTCCGCGCCCGCGCGAATGGCCTCGACCACGTTGTCAACGGTGCCGTAGGCGGTGATCATGATGATCGGCAGTTGGGGCTGGCGTTCCTTGAACTGCGGCAGCAGCTCGATGCCGCTCTGGCCGGGCAGCGCCAGATCGAGAAGCACGAGATCGAAGCTTTCGCGATCGAGGAGTTGCAGTCCCTCCTCGCCATTGCCGGCGGTCTTCACAATATAGTTCTCGAAACCGAGAAGCACCTCCAGCGACTCACGGATGCCGGCCTCGTCGTCGACCACAAGGATCGTAGCCGCGGGAGCATTACCGTTGATGGCCGCTGCGGAATCGGATGCGCTCAAAGTCAGTTCTTCCTCGGTCTCGTTTCTAAGCATGAACAGAATTCCTCAACAGCGGAAACTCAAGATGAAAGGTGGTGCCGGCGCCGACCGAGCTTTCCACGTGAATTTTTCCGGCGTGCTCCTGGATAATGCCGTAGCTGACCGCGAGGCCCAGACCGGTGCCGCGCTTGTCGCCGGGTATGTTCTTGGTGGTGAAGAAGGGGTCGTAGATGCGCTTGAGGTGTTCGGGCGCGATGCCGGAGCCGGAATCGGTAACCACCGCTTCCACGTGGCCGTTGAGCAGCGTGGAGACGCGCAGGCGGCCGCCGCCGGGCATGGCTTCCTTGGCGTTGAGAAGCAGGTTCAGGAAGACCTGCTGCAATTTTCCGGGGTTGCCGTTGATGGACGGAAGCTCCAAGGAAAGATCGAGATCGACCAGAATCTGCGCGGTTTTGAACTGATGTTCGAGCAGCGAGAGCGTGTCACGAATGACCTGATTGAGGTCAGTGGCGCGGAACTCCGTTGTCGAGGTGCGCGAAAAATTCAGCAACCCGTTGGCGATCTCCGCGGCGCGGAAGCTCTGCTGCGTGATTTTGTCGAGCACGGGTCCGAGTCGCTCGTCGGCGTGAGCGTCGTTGCGCAGTTGCTTGGAGAGCATCTGCGCATAGGAAGAGATGACGGCCAGCGGAGTGTTGATCTCATGCGCCACGCCGGCGGCGAGCAGGCCGATGGAGCTGAGTTTGTCGGCTTGCGTGAGCTGGGTTTCCAGAGCCACGCGCTCCGTGATGTCGTCGACGAGCACGATGCGGCCCACGGGCACGAAGTCGCGGGAGAGCAGCGGCGCGATGGCGATGTTGGCAGTGCGCAACTCGCCGGCGCGCGTAGTCAGGCGGAACTTGTAGAGGTGATGCACGCCCGGGTCGTTGCGGAACTCGTCCAACGACTCAATGAACTCGGAAGGAAATACGGCACGAAGCGTTTGGCCGAGGGCCTCGCCGCGGCTGAGCGCAAACATGGCCTCCATCTGCGCGTTCCAGCTTTCGATGCGGTCCTCGAGGTCGATGGCGAAGATGCCGACATTGATGGATTCAACGATGTTCTCGTTGAACTCCTTGAGGCGCTCGAACTCGAGGATCTTTTCCTCGAGGCGCGCGTAGAGGCTGGCGTTTTGCAGAGCGATGCCGATGTAGCTGGCAAGGGATTCCAGCAGTTCCACGTCCTCGCTCGACAGGAAGTCGCCGCCCAGGGTGCGGCCGAGGCCGATGACCGCGATGGTGCGGCCCGCGGCGCCGCCGTTGGGCTGTGCATTCTTCCGGAGGCCAGAAGCGCGTAGCGCGCCGTTGCCTTCGCCGGAGGAGGAGTCGGCCACGCGGCAGGGCAGATAGTAGTTCAGGTCGAGAAGTGCCGCGGTGCGCTGCTGTTCCGCGGGCAAATGCACAGCCTGCTGGGCGTTCTCAAAGAAGATGTGCGAGTGATCGGCGGCGCCGTCGAAGTGGAGGAAACCGAGATCCAGGTGGTGCTCCGCACCTCTGGGGTTTTGGTTGAATTCTTCAGGCAGGCCGTGAGAGGCCGCGAGGCGCAGGCTACCGGATTCACCGGAAAGAAAGATGGCGACGCGCGCCACAAGCAGCGTGCGCGGCAACTGCTCCACAATGGCATTGAGCAGCGCAGCAAGATCTGTTTCCGAGCTCAAACCGCGGCCGAATTCGACCAGGGCCTTGCGGTAGTCGTAACGATGACGGTCGAAGGCGCGATCGACCCAGCCCTGAATGCGGCGCTTGAGGGGATCGAAGACGGCGGCCGTGACCAGAATGGCAATGACCAGGGCCGACTCCCGCATGGAATCAGGCAGGCGCTGGTGAACCACAAGGGCGATGAGGGCGATGATGCCGAAATAGCCGCCGCCAATGAGCGCTACCGATAGCGTATACGCCACGCCGCGCTTGAAGATCAGGTCTGTGTCCATTAGCCGGTAGCGCACGATGGCCCAGGCGAACGTGAGTGGCAAAAACACCAGCGAGAGGCCGGCGAGATTGGTGAGCAGTTGCGGCGGATTGAGCTGAAGCAGGTACGGGATCGCGTAAAACAGCGTGAAAGGCAGCACCGCGAGCAGGGTTCCGCGTGTGACCCACTTCAACTGCTGGCGCAGCAGCGGCGTGGTGGCCCGGCTGTAGCTGCGCAGGAACAACAGCGCGGCCAGGATGTAGAACAGAGCATCGTAGCCCGTGGCGATCTGGTTCAGGCGGTCGAGCAGGAGTTTGGTGGCCTCGCGCGTGCTAATCGACCACAGCCACAGTGCCAGCAGTCCCGCACCGGGCGCGTAAACCAGGGGCAATAACCAGCGGCGGCGAAGATTCTTGAAGCGCTCTTCGGGAAAGCTGAGCGCGAAATGGAGAAACAGCGCCGGCTGCAACGCTTCGGCAACGATGTTGGTCCAGAAAACGGTCCAATCGAGAAAATCGAATGCCGTGGTGTACTTGAGAGCGTAGAGCGCGAACGAAACCAGGCAGAAAAGATAAAAGTGCGTGGAACGGGGCGCGCCCCAGCGCCGGAAGAGCACATAGAAGCCGATGACAAGATAGATGAGTCCGATGATGCGCAGGCCGAGTTGCAGACTGTGGTCCGCGGGCACGGGAATTACCTGCACTGGGGTGTCGAGAGGAATGCCGTCGCGGGTGATGCTGTAGCGAACCTGGACGTAGGGGCCGGCGGCGTAAAGAGCGCGCTCCAGATCGGCGACCCGCGTCACGGCGGTCACGTCCTCATTCAGCGAGTCGCTCACTCCCGTCAGCAGATCGCCGGCCTGGATGTGTGCGCGCTGACCGGGAGAATCGGGCAGCACACGATCGGCGATCAGCCCTCCCTGCACCTCGTGCCACCACACGCCATCCGTGGGCTGCGGAAATTCGCGCTCCTGCTGGAGATTGAAGACCGCGAGCACGAACAAAGCCGCAGTCGCCAGGGCCAGCAACGTAGCCTGCACGCGGTTGAGAAGGCTCTTGTCCATAGGAGGGAGGTTTCCTATACCAATCTTCTTACTTGCACGTGAGTTGCCACGCAGGGTAGGTGCGCCGATGGCCCGGTTACCGATGGCCAATCGCCTGAAAACACGCACGATATCGACGTAAGGTTCCAGGGAAGGTCATACGCAACGTGAAACGCATCACTCCATCGGGTTGAGAAATCGGGAAGCGGCATCCAAAGAAGAGTATATATCTATGGAAATTGGTAGATCATTCATACCCCGCAGGTTATTGTGCATTTCTGGATCAAAAGGCAGCGGAGTTGGTGGGGCTAGCGGAGTTAGCGGGGTTAGAAAACGGCTCTCGCGGGCGGAAACCTCCCTCCAGAACGCGGCGGAATTCCGTCAAGATTCAGAGCAGCTCAGCCGGTTCAGCCCTGGCCGTAGGTGGCCTTCGGGCCGTGTTTGCGCAGGTAGTGATGTTCCTTCACGTAGTGCGGAATGCCGGCCTCGGGAGCTCCCAGCAGCACACTGCGGAAAGCCAGCCGGGCGATGTACTCCAGAACGTCGGCGTGTTCCACAGCTTCGGCGGGAGTTTTGCCCCAGGCGAAGGGGGCGTGGCCGGCAACCAGTACGCCGGGGACCGCGACGGGATCGAGATTTTCCGCGTGAAAGAGCCGGACGATGACTGCGCCCGTGTTCTGCACATAGGCTTCCGACACCTCCTCGGCGGTAAGGGGCTGGGTGACGGGAACGGGGCCGTAGAAGTAGTCGGCGTGCGTGGTGCCTAGACAGGGGATGGCACGGCCGGCCTGCGCCCACGACGTGGCGAACTCGGAATGGGTGTGGACGATGCCGCCGATCTGCGGAAACTCGCGGTAAAGCAGAGTGTGCGTGTCGAGATCGCTCGATGGGCGCAGTGAGCCCTCAATGATGTTGCCGTAAAGATCGGTGACCACGAGGTCCGCGGCTCTGAGGCTGGCGTAATCCACGCCGCTGGGCTTGATGACCATGAGGGGCTTATCGCCCGAACGGTCAACGCCGCTGGCGTTTCCGAAGGTGTGGGGCGCGAGGCCGCGGCGGGCAATTTCCTGGTTAGCGTGGAGTACCTGTTCGCGAAGCGATTCTAGGAGCATAGCGTATGCAAATAGAGTAAATCGTTGTGCAGGGGACGGGGATCGGGCGCTACGCCAGTAGGTCTTCGAGGGTGTGGCAACGTCCAGTTCGAAGGGGTGCGGGAATGTTCCCGGGCTTGCACTCATTTCCAGGCGAGCAAATACACTTGCGCCGCGCCGGTGTGGCCCATGATCGCCGGCTGACCATCTGCCGTCACGCTCACAAATCCATTCAATTGGCTCACTTCCACATTGTCCATGCTCGCCACTTTCTCCCAGGCCCCGTCCGGCACTGACAAACGGTAGATGCCCACGTTCTTCAGCATCTGCCCAAAGTAGATCGACCGGCTGTCCAATCCCCAGGCATAGTAGCCCCACGGCGTGTCGAACCGCCGCAGTTCCCGCCACGTCTTGGTGGCCGCGGTATAAATCATCATGCGCGACGGTTCCCGCGCAATTGCCACCATGTATTTTCCGTCCGGAGACCATTGCGCCACGTAATATTTTTCCGCACCCTCCATGGGCGTCACTTTGCGCGTAGCCACATCCAGCACGTACATCCCGTCCGGCTCGTGGGACATATCGAAGCGGTTGAAAGCGATCGACCGGCCGTCCGGAAACCAGGTCGGCATCACCTCGCTATTCCCGGACTCGATGAGTTTTTCAGGTGTCCCGCCATCCGCCGAAACCCGATACAGCTTGTGCCAATCGGAATACGCAATCCACTTCCCGTCCGGCGACCACTGCTCCATATACGCCGGCGCGTCGGTCAATTGCGAAGCGTCGCTTCCATCCAGGCGGCTCTTCCATAAATGCCCACTCGGATATTCCGTGTACACCATCCATTGCCGGTCCGGCGAAACCGCGAACTCCAGCGCCGAAATCCCGTTCAGAAACGGCGTCAGAGTCTTGCTGCGAGGTTCAAGCGCCAGCATTGCGCCCTGATCCATTCGTCCCATCGCGAATAGCGCCTTGCTGTCCGAGGTCGGCACGGAATCCCGAATATCCACCTGGTTGCCAGTGATGCGCACAGCCTCGGGCTTTCTCCAGGGCTCGAACCACGGCGGAGAAACGACTTCATACAGGTTGCCGCGGCCCTCGACATTCGATTGAAAAAAGAAATGCCGTCCGTCCGGCGTCCACTGCCCGGTCCCTTCATCGCTGTCTTCTTCCCAGTTCTTCAGCGACAGCGGACGCGCATTCTTTCCGTCGCTGTCCACGCGCCACAAACGGTAGCCCGCGGGAGAAAACAGCGTCACCGAAAGCTCTTTCCCGTTCGGGGAAACGGACAGCCCTCTAGGATCGCCTGGCGGGTTCCAAAGCAGCCGCACATTCCCGCCGTCTTCATCCATCACATAAACCGAGTGGCTGTCTGCAAAGTAAATGGATTTCCCATCCGGGGACCATCGCGCCGCCTTGTAAGACAAATGATCGCCAAGCTTCCTCAGCGGACCGCCAAGCGTCGACCCGGCCCACAGCCATCCGCGCGCTAATTCGTTGTTGACATCCGGAGTGAAGACAAGGGCCTTCGATCCATCGGCCGATACATCGATCACGATCATCCCCTCTGCCAAACCTGGCATGGGCGCAATGATGCCGCCACTGGCGGCCATCTCCGATGGAACATTGCGGATGCGAAAATAAATCCGCGTTCCGTCCGTCCGCAACGGCCCCAGCTTCGGTTCGCTGGAAAATGTAATTTGCTTCGAATCGAGCACTCCGGGGACCCGCGTGGGCGTCAACAGCATCGCCGCCGCCATCCCTGCAACCACTACCCCTGCGCCCGCTGCCAGCCACCACGCGCGGCGGCGGGCTGGCTTTATCGTTATTGCGCTGGCATAAGGCCCCGACGTCTGCGGACCGGAAAACTCGCGCATCAGTCGCCGCAGGTCCGTCTCCACATCTGCCGCGTGCTGATACCGCAGTTCGGGTTCCTTCTCCAAAGCCCGCGCCACAATATGCTCCGCCAACGGCGGCAGCTTGGGCCGAATGGCACCAAGGTCCGGAACCGCCTGCGCAGTAATCGCATGCAGAATGGCGATGTTGCTATTTCCCTGGAACGGCGGCCGCCCCGACAGCGACTCGAAGTAGAGCGCGCCCAGGCTCCACAGATCGGTTCGCACGTCCAGGTCGCGGCCCAGCGCCTGCTCGGGCGACATGTAAAGGGGGGTACCGAGCAATCCCTCCGTCTGTGCCACAGACAGCGTAGCGTCCCCGTCCCGCGCCGTCAGCATCTTTGCCAGCCCAAAGTCCAGAACTTTCGCGTCACCCTTCGCCGTGATCATCACGTTCGCTGGCTTTAAGTCGCGATGGATCACCCCGCGCTCGTGCGCTTCCTTCAGCGCCTCCGCCACTTGCAGCGCAATCGCGGTCGCATCCTTCGCCGGCAGCGCGCCCGGCTTCAGCTTCGCGGCCAACGACTGACCCTCCACCAGCTCCATCACAATGTAGTCCGCGCCGTTTTGCTCGCCGACGTCGTATACCGCCGCGATCCGCGGATGGTTCAGCTTCGCCAGGGCTCTCGCTTCGCGATGGAAGTGCCGCCGCGCCTCTTCCCCCGTCAGCAGTCCCTGAGCCAGCATCTTGATCGCAACAGCGCGATCCAGCTTTTCGTCGCGTGCGCGGTACACCACGCCCATGCCGCCCGCACCCAACTGCTCGACGATCAAATACCGCCCGAGCCGCGACCCGGCCGGCAACGATCCCGTCCGCGCCGCGGCGGCTCCCGCCAGGGTTTCAGCTTCTCCATCCGGTTTTGCGTGAGGGGATTTCAAAGGGACACCGCTGATTCGGCCATTCTCCGCGAGCGGGGGCTCCGTCGCGCGCCGCGCCTCGGGCATCCCGCGACAAGTCTGCCCGCGAAAGGCGCAACGCCAATCTCGGGGCATATTGAGAGCCTGACAAGAATCTGATGTGCAATGAGGTTTTGGCTTTCCATCCCGGCCTTCCGTCGCTCGTCGCGCCCCGAATGGGAATGAGCTTGATGGTACCACTTCGTGGATTACGGGCAAACCGGAGACTACTCTTCGTCAGCCCGCTTGTGTCTGAATTTTCGCGACAGATTTACAGAGGGTTACCGAAAAACAACCACAGGTCCTTCGACTGCGTTTGCCGCTAAAGGGCGGCAAACTCCGCTCAGGATGACAATTCCGCATTGGCGCAATCTTTTGACCCAGAGCACTACGCGCGCAGCCAATAAGGCTCCGGCACTACGGCGGCTAGTTCCGCGAACTCCGCATCGCTCAACTTGAATCCGGCGGCGCTCACATTCTCTTCGAGGTGTTTCACATTGCCGGTGCCGGGGATGTCCAGAATCACCGGAGAACGGTGCAAGAGCCAGGCCAGCGAAACAACGACCGTCGAAACCTGGCGCGCGGCGGCAATTTTTTCCACCACTTCGCCGGCATTGCGCCCCTGCGCCATCGGACCCCACGGCAGAAAGGCGATGCCGTTGGCCTCGCAGTAATCGAGCACAAAATCCCACTCGCGATCGAGGAAGCTGTAGCGATTCTCCACGCTCACGATGGGAACGATTTTTTGCGCGCGCTCGATGTGCTCGAGGGTGACATTAGAGAGCGCCACGTGACGAATCTTGCCCTGCTCCCGAAGCCTCGCCAGCGCCTCCACCGATGCGTCGAAAGATGTGGCCGGATCGGGTACGTGGAGTTGGTAAACATCGATGCGGTCGAGGCGCAGGCGCTTCAGGCTGCCTTCAATCGCCTCCTGAATATGACCTGGAGCGGCATTGTGCTGCCAGACGCCGGGGCCGTGGCGCACCCAGCCAACCTTGGTGGTGATTACGAGTCCCGCCGGATAAGGATAGAGGGCCTCGGCGATGAGTTCCTCTGAGACATTGGGGCCGTAGGAGTCGGCAGTGTCAATGAAGTTAACGCCCAGTTCCACGGCGCGGCGCAGCGTGGCGAGTGCACCGGGAACGTCGGGGGGAGGGCCCCAGACGCCCTTGCCGGTGATGCGCATGGCGCCGAAGCCCATGCGGTTCACGGTCAGGTCGCCGCCAATGGTTACGGTTCCGGATTGCGCGGCGGGGAGTTGGTCGGTTGCGGGGTGCATGGTAGTTCTCCCTAGCGTTTTGCTGCTAGCTTCCAGCCTCTGGCTTCTTGACTGCACGAATCTGTTCCGGTGGGATTTTGTGCTGCGGCTTACGCGCAACGCTCGTTTGCTTCCACGTATGCCCGGAGAACGGCGTTCATGCGCGTGAGATGTCCTTTGCCGCGCGCTTTAAACCAATCAACGACATCACTGTCGACGCGGAGATGAACAGAGGTCTTGCCCACTGGCATGACAACGCGCGCCGACTTCCAGAATTCCTCGCCGAGCGACGCGGCTTCAGGCGCGCTCGAGCGCGCCGCATCCTTACCGCGCTTTCGCAGATCCTGGACTTCGCTCAGTGAATACTTCACGGTAGTAGATCTTTTTTTCATCCCTGCTCGCTTTCTGAGCGCTCACGATGCGGACAAGATGGGTCGCGCGCCACGTATAGACAACGCGGTAGATTTCGGCGTCTACTCTACCCAATGCGATCCATCGTGTTTCGCCATAGTCCGCACGGCCGTCGATGCGCTC
Source organism: uncultured Acidobacteriota bacterium (assembly GCA_963786565.1). Lineage (GTDB taxonomy): Bacteria > Acidobacteriota > Terriglobia > Terriglobales > Acidobacteriaceae > Telmatobacter. The sequence goes on from CAWAZR010000009.1 coordinate 144,338, forward strand.
CAGTCTTTCATGGGCAAAGACCGCCGCAGCGGTCAGAAACGAGACCTTGTGCTTTTGCAAGTTGCTCTTGGCCTTGGCTTCGTCCCACTCGAATTCGAGCTCTTTCGCGGGCATCGCCCAACCTAACTATATACACAAATGTGTACACAAATCAACTGCATCCTGCGGTCGCGATGAAAGTCTGCGCCGTCGGATCGATGGGGCTACGGAAATTTAAGCGGTCACTTCCCAGCCCTTTTCATAGGTCCGGCCCCAGAGCTTCATGGCTTCGGGATCGTCGAGAATGTGCGCGGTTTCAGTTGAAATGCGCAGCCTGCGATTGACGAACCAGGCGATGTTCGAGAGCAGAAGCATGGTGACGGTGACATTGGCGACCGGGATGGGCGAGTTGAGCTTTTCTTCGCCGCGAATGGCCGCAATGAAATTGCCAAAATGCGCGTCGGTCATGTTATCGGCGCCGACGGTGTCCGTGGTAGCGGCGGCGTGGCCCACGCGGTATTGGTCGATCTGCTTGCCCTTCCAGTCGTAGACATCGTAGCCGCCGCGGTCGATGACCACCGATCCCTTGGTGCCCATAATGACCGAACCGCGATCGCGACCGTAAACGTTCATGCCCTGGCGGCTGCGGCCTTCCCAGGAGAGAGTTTTGCCCTCGTATTCGAAGTTGGTGATGAGGGTGTCGTAAAATTCCCAGTCGTCCTTGAAGTTGTAGTTGCCGCCCGAGGCAGTAAGAGCGTGGGGAAACTCGACGTTGAGCGCCCAGCGGCAGACATCCACTTCATGGGTTCCGTTGTTGAGGGTTTCGCCAGTGCCGTAGCGGCGCAACCAGTGCCAGTTGTAAGGATGGATGTTTTCCCTGTATGCGCTGCGCGGTGCGGGACCTTGCCACAGATCCCAATTGAGCGTGGCGGGAGCGGGGCCGGGTTTGCCGTAGAAGGTGGCGCCGCGGGTGTTGGCATACCAGGCCTTGGCCATGTAGGTATCGCCGATATAGCCGTCGTGAATCTTCTGGATCATCTTGATGGTGTAGTCGGAGGAGCGCTGCTGATCGCCAACCTGGACCAGCTTGCCGTATTTCTTTTGCGCGGCCACCAGCAGCTCGCCCTCGCGGGCGTTCTGGCTGGAGGGTTTTTCGACATACACGTGCTTGCCGGCCTTGAGGCCGAGCACGGCCATGGGCGTATGCCAGTGGTCGGGCGTCGCCACGGTGATAGCGTCCACCTCTTTGGATTCGAGGATGCGGCGGAAATCGCCTTCGGCTTTGGGCGCATAGCCGAGCACCTGCTCCGCCTTGGCGGCAAAGTCGGCCAGGATGCCGGAGTCCACGTCGCAGATGCAGGCAACGCGGGCGGTCTTGCTGTTGGCCTTGAGCGACGCCAGGTGCGCGCCGGCACGGCCCTTGATGCCATTGCCGTGAATGGCGAAGTTCAGACGATCGTTGGCGCCGAGAATCTGCGCGTAACTTTTGGCGGTAGAGGCAAATGCCGTGCCCGCCACACCCACGGCCAGGTCGTTCATGAAGCTTCGGCGCGAAATCATCAGAATCTCCGTTTCTGTATCTAAGTGCTTTACTTGTCGCACGAATTATATCGTTACCGTCCTCAGGCGTGCCGCGGGCCGCCGGAACGTCTCCGCTTCGCGGAAAAGCAGCGCTTTGAACGCGACCACTCGGCCACTCCACGCCTATACTTGGCGCTGAAACGGCGCGAAAATGAATGGGGAGGGCTGTAAACTTGCGCCGCAGGGGGGCGTCTACCAAAGTGATGGCAGCCGGCACAGCAATGAAGCCGATGACCGTGGAAGTAGCGGAAGACATTGCTGCGCAGGAATTTGCCAGGATCGTCGAGACTCACCGGCCGCAAATTTTCCGGTTTCTGCTGGCGTCGCTGCGCGACATGGACCTGGCGGAGACGCTTACCCAGGAGTGCTTCCTGAAAGCGCATCGGAACTGGAGCCGTTTCCGGGGCGACTCGAGCGCGATGACCTGGCTGATGCGGATCGCCATCAACCTGCAGAAGGACTACTGGCGCAACCGCCGAATTCAATTCTGGCGGCAGACTCGGACTAACGCCGTAGATTTGGACGAGGCCAGCGAGTGGCTGCCCAATGGGGAACGTACCGCGGAGCAGCAGATGCTGGCGCGGGAGCAGGTGGCGCAGGTTTGGCAGGCAGTGAAAGGCCTGAGCGAGCGGCAGCGAACGGTGTTTCTGCTGCGCTACGTAGAAGAGCGGGAGTTGAGCGAGATCGCAGCAGCTACCGGACTGAGCGAGGGCACGGTGAAGGCGCATCTTTCACGAGCCCTGGGCCGGGTGCGCGCGGAGTTGAGAGGGACACGATGAACTGGGAACAGGATTTGGCGGGAGAAAAACCGGAGCTCGAGCAGGCGCTGATGCACTTCAAATCCAGCGTGGATGCCTGGAGCGACGCGGCTTATCGCCAGCCCCGGACCGCGGCAAAGTTGGCCGTGCGGCATAGCTGGCGGATGGCGACAGGCTGGGCTCTGGGGTGTTTGCTGGCCGTGGGCAGCCTGGCCGGCGGAGCGCATGAAATTTATCACCGGCAGCAGCTGGCGAAGATCGCGGCGCAAAAAGCCGCGCAGCAGGCGGCCCAGCAGCGGGAGGCAGCCAAGCAGGCAGCTCCGCTCCATGTCAGCGCACCGGTAGTGAAACGTGCGCCGGCAGTTCCCACGGCGGCGGAAGACGCCAGCACGCAGGACGAAAATCTGCTGGCCACCGTGGACAACGATGTTTCGCGGGGGGTTCCGGCGGCGATGGAGCCTTTGGCAGCATTGATGGACGACGGCGGAACACAGTAAAAAGACGGGGCACGGGAAATAGAAGGCGAGAGAGGAAAATCCTTTGCGAAGCAAAGGGAGGGGAAAACGATGAGCGGGTTGAGAACTGCAAGATTGGTTTTAGTGGTAGCGGGAGTTCTGATGGCTGGGGGTCTGGCCAGCGCGCAAGGGCCGGGCGGGCAAGGGATGGGCGGACAGGGGATGGGACCTGGGTTCGGGCAGCATCGGCCTCCTATGGAGGGTGCGTTTGGCGGAGCCGGCGCACACGGGCAATGGTGGAACAATCCCAACGTCGTAAAGCAGCTGACCCTGACTGACGATCAGCGCAAGGCGATGGACGGGATTGTGCAGGATCACAAGATGAAGCTGATCGATCTTCATGCCAACCTCGAAAAGGCCGAGGTCGCAATGGGTCCAATGATGAAGGCCGACATGCCCGACCAGAAGGCGATTGAAGCGCAGATCGACAAGGTCGTGATGGCGCGCGCAGAACTGGAAAAGGCCAATGCGCGTTTTCTGCTGGACATCCGCATGCAATTGAAGCCGGACCAGTGGAAGCAATTGCAAACCCTGCGCATGAATCGGATGCAGCACGAGGGTATGCGTGGTGACGGCCACGAGGGCGGAAACGGCCGCGGTGGATGGGGGCAGGGCGGCCAGCATCCCGGTATGGACGGGCAGGGCGGTCAGTTCCGCGGTCGGGGCGGTCCGGGTGGACAGTTCCACAGGCCAATGCCGGGCGGCCAGGCGCCGGCTGACGCGCCGCAGTCCAATCCAGCGCCTCCTCCGGCACCGGGTTCGGGAGTAGTCCAGTAATCACTCTATGCCCTCCCAGGACAGTGGCGGCTCGGCACGGCTGAGCCGCCTACGTCCGCAACTGAGAGGCGCAAAGTAACGGGGTTTTCGAAAGAAAACACGCAGGTCTGACAGGCTAGTGGCGGCAGGAGAGATTCTCCTGCCGTCTTTTTCTGTTTAGGAAGTATGTAATTTGGGCAAACCGGGTAGTGGGAGATCGCAGGAAACGATGGATCAGTCTGGATCCAGAACTTTCAATTTCCTCTTGCGCACGCGGTAGACGAGAATACCGAGTACACTGACGCCCGCCCACACGCAAACCATCCCAAGGTGAAGTGCGGTGCGTCTCCACAGATAGAAGCCAGCCCACATCACGACGAACACTAGCGCGATTTTCACCATCGCCAAGGTCACGCCCAGCGCTTGACGAATCTTTGCTGCTTCGCTCATGTCTGCCATGGCCGCTATTCTACTTCTTTTCGAACCGGGCCCCCGCCGGTTTTTGCTTCATTCTTGTGTGTACATCGCACGGCTTGAGCGATTACGGGCTTCGCTTCGAGCCAGTTCTGTAACATCAGGGAGGAAGGATTTTTTCTGTGCCCATTCTTGCCTCCGCTGACTGGCTGATCCTGTTGATCTACTGCTTCTTTGTGCTGTCGGCGGGCGTGTCGGTTGCACCGACCATCACGGGCAGCCGTGATTATCTTCAGGCGGGGCGCAAGTTGCCGGGCTGGCTGTGCGGGCTGGCTTTTATCAGCGCCAGCATGGGCTCGCTGGAGGTGCTCGGCATGGGCGCCGCAGGAGCCAAATACGGCCTGGCTAGCATGGGCTTCTTTGCGCTGGGCTCCATTCCTGCCATGCTCTTCGCAGCCCTGGTCCTGATGCCCGTGTTCTACGGCGCAGTATCCGCGCCGGGCGCGCCCGTGCGCTCGATTCCCGAGTACCTGGGGCTGCGCTTCGACCAGAAAACGCGGGCGCTGAATGCTGTCTTGTTCCTGGGCATGGCGTTATTCAGCGCCGGGATTTCGCTCTACGCCATGGCGCGCATCGTCGCGGCATTGCATGTCTTCGACACCGTGGCCGGCAGATTGAATCTGCCGCCCGCGGGAGCTCTGCTGCTCGCGATGGCGTTGCCCGCAGCGCTGGTACTCGCGTACGTGCTGCTCGGGGGCCTCGCAGCTGCCATGTACAACCAACTGCTGCAATTTTTCGTGCTGGTGGCCGGGCTGTTGCCCGTGGTGCTGCTGGGATTGAAGCGGGTTGGCGGATGGAGTGGGCTGAAGGCCGCGAATTCTTTGACAGGAGCGGCGCACACCGGCACGCACTCCATTGGCATGGTGGGATTGGTGCTGGGCGCAGGCCTGGTGCTGGGCGGCGGCACGTGGTGTACGGATTTCCGGCTGTTGCAGACGGCCATGGCAGCAAAGAATGCGGCGGCGGCGCGGAGAGCCCCGCTGGTTGCCGCAGCGCTGCGCATCTTTGTGCCGCTGCTGCTCGTCCTGCCAGGATTGCTCGCCGTAGGACTGCCCACGCCGCACACCACCATCGTGATCCACAACGAGAACGGCGCGATTTATCACGAGATCACCGTGGTGCCGCCGGCAATAGAAGCGGGCCAGGGAATGGTTCCCGCCAAAGCCGATGCAGCCGGCCAACCGGTGAAAGGCGCGGACGGCAAGCCGGTACTGGACTATGCGATGGCCATGCCCAACATGCTGTTGCAGTTCTTGCCCACGGGGCTGCTGGGCCTGGGACTTGCCGCGCTGCTCGCCTGCCTGATGAGCGGCGTCGCGGCCGGCCTGACGGCGTCGAACACGGTGTTTGCCTGCGACATCTACCAGGCGTTTCTGAAGAAAGACGCGAGCGACAAGCAGCTTTTGAAGGCGGCCCGCTTGGCAGCGTCAGGAGGCATGCTGCTGGCGCTCGCCGCGGCTTTTGCGGCCACGCGTTCGAACGACTTGCTCGATGCCGTGGTTCTGATCTTTGCGGTAGTGAATGCGCCGCTGTTTGCGACCCTGCTGCTGGGCGCACTGTGGAAGCGCGCTACCGGGCACGGCGCATTTGCTGGATTGATCGCGGGCATGGCCGCGGCGCTCCTGCACCACGGCACGGCGCTGCCCGGGGGCGAGCAGCCGGGCATCCATGGCGGATGGATTAGGGTGCTGCATCATCCCGCGAACGACATGGCCCTGACTTTGGGGACCGCGGCTTTGGCCTTCCTTGTGAGTTTGCTTGTAGCCGTGGTGGTGAGCCTGTGCACCCCGCCGCGGCTTGAGGGAGAACTAACCGGACTAACATTCAGATCGGCGACCGAATCAGCAAAGGGTGCGTGGTGGAAGCGGCCGGAGACAGTTGCTGCCGCAGTGATTCTCGCTTTGGCAATCGCGGTGAATTTGATATTTCTTTGAAAACCAGGATTCGAGGTTTCCCACCCTTTCGCAAAAACGCGAAAGGATGGGGCACGGAATGCTCGTGCTGAGTTGAAAGAGATGGGTCGGAGTTGGTGCTTTCCCACATCTCAAAATCGAGATGTGGGGCACCCATTTTTCGTGGTGAGTGGACAGGTTATGAAGAGAGAACCATGGCGAAGAAGATGAAGACGGATCTCACAGTCAAATCGGCGGTCAGCCCAACCATTGATGTGGACGCGCGCATTGCCGTCGGAATGTTCTTCACGCTCACGGGAACCATTCTCGCGGCGTTCGGTCTCTCGACGCGCGCCCAGATTGACGTGTATGCCAGGAGTCTCGGTATCGACGCCAACCTGTGGTGGGGATTGGCGCTGCTGGTTTTCGGAATCCTGATGCTGGCCTTCGGCCGCCGCGGGCAAATCAAGATGGATAAAGCGGGAAAGTAGTGGTCAGTGGTCAGTGGTCAGTGGCCGGCAGACCGGTAAGTTCCTCTGTTCCCTGTTCCCTGATCTCCGCCCTATTCCCCCACAGCCCTGAATCGCATGGTGCGGTAGTCAAAGGTGTAGCTCCTGAGCTGGCCGAGAGCGTCAACGCCGAGAACGCCGTATACATCGTCGAGAGCGCTGGAGCCGAGGGGCTCGGTGAGCACGCGAATATAGTGCAGGTCGATGATGGATTTGCCTATGCCCAGCGGAACCGTTTCGGCGATATAGGTAGGTTGCGATGCATACGATTGGCCGGAGGATACGGTGGGAGCCACCTTCATGCCGTTGAACTCGGCGGCATGTTCTTCGAAGTAGCGCGAGGTAAGGTAAGTCTGCTGTCCACCGGCGTCGATGACGTACATGCGCTCGTCATTATTGGCGCCCGAGGGGGGACCGGAGGGTGAACCGGATCCGGCGGAGTCCGGCGCGGCGGGATCGGCGGTCGGCTGCACGCGCCTGAGCGCGACGATGACCTGGTCGCCATCCAAATAAAACGGCGTGCCGTCGGTCAAAAGGTCGTCTTTATCGGGAGTTCCGATTTGCGTGACCGGACGCACCTGGATGATGTCGTCGGAGGTGACGGTGAGACTGCCGATGGCGGCGAGCGCCGGATAGCCGAGCACGCCCTCCACCTGGTAGCCAGAGCGCGGGAAGGCATAGTCCGCGTCGTCGAAGACGAAGGCCGTCATATTGTGAAGCGTCAGACGGCCGCCGACGGTGAAACGCGGGACCACGGTAACGTGAACCTGCATGGGCCGCCCGGTGAGGGTGTGAATCGTCGCCATCTCGTCAGAGACTTTGAGGCCGATCTCTTTTGCCGTGGAGCGCGCAATGAGATTGAAGGGCAACGTGGGATCGAGCATCCAACTGCGCGATCGCGCGTCCACAAAGACAGGAATATCGACCAGGCCCAGAGGATTGGTGGTGACCTGGAGCCGGAAAGGATCGCAGGGATCGATGGTCGTGGGCGGGTTGTCTTTGGCCAGCGGCAGCATCTTGAGCGGCATCTCGATTTCGTCCTGCTCGTCGGGCGTCAGCTTGGCATGGAGCCGGGTGTCGAGCGATTGATAGGCCTGCGCGGCCTTCGACCAATCGCCCAGGCGCAGATAGTCCTCAGCCAGCGCCGTGCGCAGCAACTTTTCATGCGCGGTGTCACCGCTGGCCGTCACCGCGTCGACAAGCGGCTCCAGCAGTTGCACCGATTGTTTGAGATCGTTAGCGCGGTTGGCCAGCACGCCGCGATACAACTGCGCCTCCTGCGGTGGAAGCTGCTCGAGCTGCGCGGCTACGCGCGCGTACTGATGATCGGCAAGGAGATTCTCCATGCGCGTGTCGAGAGTGAGGCCGCTCGAAGTTCCAGTCTGCACTTGCGTTCCCGCGCCGGGCTGCTGCGGTTGCGAATTAGACGGTTGCCCGGGGGGAGTTGGCGACTGCGGCGCAGCTTGAGGCGCTGCCTGCGGGGTTGTCTGCGGCGTAGTTTGCGGTGTGGGCGCGGCCGGGCTTTGCTGACGTTGTTGCTGCGCAGCGAGAGGCGACACCAGGAGGACAAGCGCAAACGCAAAGGCGATGCCTGCAGCCGGTAATTTGCCTTGGGGATGGATTGTCATGCACGGGCTGCCTGTTAGCGCGAGTCGATACGCGAGTCCACAAACACGGGGATCATCGTCACTTCGACGTTATCAGATTCGACCGGCGAGCGCGGCGGGTCGCTATTCGCAATCCTTTAAGACGATCCTTACGCGATGGCCGGTAGACTTGAGATGAGCGATGAAGCGCAAAACCATTGCACATTACGAGATTCTGCGACGGTTGGGCGCCGGCGGCAGCGGCGTGGTCTACGAGGCCAACGACACCCTGTTGCAGCGGCCGGTGGTGCTGAAGATGCTGCACACCGGCACGTTGACGGCCGAACAGATGCGTACCACGGTGCTGCGCGAAGCGCGGCTGGCGTCGGCCATCGAGCATCCCAATGTGTGTGGCATCTACGAGGTGGGCGAAAGCGGCGAAGAGGCCTACATCGCCATGCAGTATGTGCCCGGCCAGCCGCTGGACAAGCTCATCGAACGCGGACCGGCGAGCATACAGCTGATTCTCTCGGTGGGCATCCAGATTGCGGACGGGTTGCAGGCGGCGCATACACTGGGCATCTTTCATCGCGACCTGAAGCCGCAGAATGTGATGCTGACCGACGGCGGCCTGGTGAAGATCCTGGACTTCGGGCTGGCGCGAAGACTTCCTCCGGAAGACGCGCGCTTCGATCCGGAACGGCCGGCGCTGGCCAAGGATGCCTCGGTGGCCGCCACCTACACCGCGCGCGGCGGCACCATCCGTTACATGGCGCCGGAGCAGTTTGTCACCGGGCACTCCAGCGTGCAGTCGGACGTGTGGGCGCTGGGAGTGATTCTCTACGAGCTGGCGAGCGGCAGGCATCCGTTTGCGCGCCCCGATGCCGAGGATTTCCAGGCCATTCGCGCGATCCAGTTTCTTGATCCGCCGGATTTGAACGAGATCGTCCCAGGAATTTCGCCGGAGCTGAAGAGCGTGATCATGGCCTGCCTGGAAAAGAATCCGGGCGCGCGCACAGCATCGGCGGCGGAGGTGCGCGAAGGGCTCAAGACCATCATGAAGGCGCTGCGCATCGAGACGGGCACTATTCCCGGCGAGGCAGCGGCCAACTTGCCGGCCACGGGCGCGGAGGCGGAGAAGCGCACCACGGGATTGCTTTCGATGCTGGCAGAGCGGTTTCGCGAATCGGCGGGTGAGCGTGCGGCGCAGAATTCGCTGGTGGTGCTGCCCTTTGCCAATCTCGGCGCATCAGAGGCAGCTCCGCTCTACGGGTATGCGCTGGCCGATGCCATTGCGGCGCGCCTGGCGCGCATTCCGACGCTCGTGGTGCGACCCTCCAGTACGCTCATGCAACTGCCTATCGCGCAGCTCGATCCGCTGGCCGTGGGACAAAAGCTGCTGGTCAAATTCGTGCTCGCAGGGAGCTTTGTGCGCTCGGAAAACGGATTCGACCTGAGCTGGCAACTGCTGGACGTGGCTTCGCAGAGCGTGCGCTCGGGCGGGTCGATTCGCGTTTCTTCGCTGGACTTGATCGCGGTGCAGACTGAGATTTCAAACGAGGTCTTCGCCACTCTACAGGGTATGGGCGCGGCAGAAGGCATTGAATCCGTGCAGGGCGGACCGGGAACCGGCGCGGCGCGGGGCACTGCACGCGACGGCTCGCTGCCGGGACCGGTGAGCGAAAAATATTTGCAGGCGCGGGCGCAGCTCAGCTCGTTCATGGTGCGCACCGGCGCGCGCGCCGATTTGGACCGCGCGCACGCGCTGTTCTCGAGTGTCACTGGGACCGATCCAGCGTTTGCCGCAGGGTGGTCCGGGCTGGGCATTGCCGAACTGCAATACGCGCGCCACGGCTTTGGCGGGCAGATTCACGTGATGCGCGCGCGGCGCGCCTTCGACGAGGCACTCAAGCTCGATCCGGCATCGACCGAGGCCAATCTCTACCGGATTTATATGCTGCTGTCGCGCGGCGAAAAGGAGTCGGCGCGGCACGGCATTGCCGGACTGCTGGCCGGCGCGGCCAACGATTGGAACGTGCACATGGTTGCCGGAATCGCGCTGCGCGGCGACGGCATGTACGACGAAGCGCTCGATGAGTTCAGCCGCGCACTCAAGCTGAATCCGGCGAATGCCGCGATTCTCTACAACCATCGCGCCCGCGTGTATCACTACCAAAACCAGATCGAGCTGGCCGGCGACGAGCTGGAAAAAGGCCTGGCGCTGGAGCCGCGCCATCCGCTGCTGCGCACTTCCGCGGGTTATCAGCAAATGCGGGTGGGCAATCTGAACGCGGCCATGGCGATTTTGGAACGCGTGATCGCCGACGATGCCTCGTTGCGCATCGCCGTGCCCACGCTGGCCATCTGCTATGTGCAGGCCGGCGCGCGTGGTCGGGCGGCGGCGTTGCTCAAGGACGACACCCTGGCCGCGGCCGAGGCCGACAGCGAAATGGCTTACCGGCTGGCGACTTACTTTGCCGTGGAAGGCGACTCGAGCGAAGCGCTGCACTGGCTGCGCCGCGCCATCTATCTCGGCAACGAAAACTATCCCTGGTTCCAGAAAAATCCTTCATGGAACAATCTGCGCACCAACGCCGACTTCGAGCGCATCCTCGAGGATCTGAAGAAGAGCTTCCGCAAGAACCAGAAGACGTGGAAGCGATTGCTTGAGGAAGTGCCGGCGGAAAAGTAAGGCGCAGCCCTGCGCGCCAGTTACGCTTCCCACGGATTGAAAATTTTGACGCCGCACGACGCAAAATGGGAGACATTGCGCGTGACGACGGTCATGCTGTGCACCAGCGCGGTGGCGGCAATGAGAGAGTCGCGGAAGGAACAGGGATCCGGTACGTGCAGGGCTGCGCATCGTTTTGCAATTTGCGTGTCAATCGGCAGCACTCGCCCATCAAATTCTCGCAGGATTTGCTCGTCTAGCCATGTCCGCAGCATCGCGCCTTGCACAAGATCGCGCCGCTCCATAAGGAGCGTGCCCTGCTCTAATTCCATGATTGTGATCACAGAAAGAAATGTCGATTCAAGAAACTGATTCTCCGACCATGCCTTCACGCGAAGATCCGCGCGACCCGTCTTGATCTTGCGCAGTTCGGAAACCAAGTTGGTATCAAGCAAATACATCAGTCGAGGTCCGGCGGAACGGGAAACTCATCGCCACCCATCCGCGGCGGTTCAAAATCAACCAAGTCCGCGTTCGGCATGGCAAGCGCCTCCGAGAGGGTCATTTTCTTCTTCTTGCCTGCAAGTTCCTGGTACTTTTCGATCGTCAAAAACACGTGCGCCGGGCGGCCGCGATCGGTAATAAATACAGGCCCCTTTTTTGCGGCGCGCTTGGCACGGCTCGTGTTCTGGTTGAACTCACGGCTGGAAAGTGTAGTGATGGCCACGGCGCACCTACAATGTAGCAACGTAGCTACATTGTAGCACAAAACCCGCCTGTTCGTTGATCTGCGCGTCTGCGGAAAAGTAAGGCGCAGGCGGCTACAAACCACCGATGCGTTCGTAGTCCTGGTAAACCGGGTCCCACACATATTCGCGCAGGTCGTCCGCGAGACTGGCCTCGATTGTGGCTTCGGCAACTCCGTCGGCGATGGCCTGCATGCCCACGGCTTCAGCTACTGCGAGGCTGGTTTTGCGCGCTTCGGCGACGGGCGGCAGCAGCGGCGCGCTTTTGTCGTTGCGCGCCGGCGACAACGCGGCTAACGCTTTGGCGGCGGCCATAATCATGCCGTCGCTGACGCGTTTGGCGCGGGAGACGAGAATGCCGAGGGCGAGGCCGGGAAAGATATAGGAATTGTTGACCTGGGCGATGCGGATGGATTTGCCGTTGATTTCGACGGGGGCAAAGGGGCTGCCGGTGCCTACCAGCGCGCGGCCGTCGGTCCAGCGCAGCAGATCGACGGGCGCAGCTTCCGATTGCGACGTGGGATTCGACAGGGGAAAGATCGCCGGATGCGGAGTGTGGCGCGCCATCTCGCGCACAATCTCCTCAGTAAACGCACCCGGCTGAGCGCTGACGCCGGCCAATACCGTGATGCCCGCATTGCGCGCCACGTCGAGCAGCGAAATATCTCCGCTGTCGGAGCTTGAGGGCGAGAGCTTCCATCCCGCGACGTCCTCGCGCTTGCGTGCCAGCGCTTGCTGCTCGGGGCGAATCCCCTTGCCGCCTTCGACAATGAGGCCGTAACGGTTGAAAGCATAGATACGCTTGCGCGCCTGCTCCTCGCTCAGCCCTTCTTCTTTCATTGCGGCGATAAGAAGATCGATAATGCCGATGCCCGCCGACCCGGAGCCGAACATGGCGATGATTTGTTCCCGGAGCGGAATTCCGGTGGCGTTGACGCCTGCGAGCAGGGTCGCGGTCGTCACCGCCGCGGTGCCTTGAATATCGTCGTTGAACGTGCACAGGCGATCGCGATAGCGCTCCAGCAGCCGCGACGCGTTGACGCCGGCGAAATCTTCCCATTGCAAGAGAATGTGTGGCCAGCGGCGCTCGACTGCGCTCACGAAGGTCTCGACAAAATCGTCGTACTCCTGCCCGCGGACACGCTGGTGCCGCCAGCCGACATAGATGGGATTATCAAGCAGCACTTCGTTATCGGTGCCCACGTCGAGCAGGATGGGCAAGCAATGTTCAGGCGGGATGCCGCCCAGCGCCGTGTAGAGCGCCATTTTGCCGATGGGAATGCCCATGCCGCCTGCGCCTTGATCGCCCAGGCCGAGAATGCGTTCTCCATCGCTGACCACAATGCACCGCACCGCATCGTAACGGGGGTTCGAAAGAATCTGTTCCACGCGATCGCGGTCAGGGTAGCTGAGAAAAAGCCCGCGCGGCTTGCGCCAGATTTCGGAAAAACGTTGGCACCCTTCGCCCACCGTCGGCGTGTAGACGACCGGTAGCAACTCCTCTGTGTGCTGGGCAATCAGCGAGTAGAACAGCGTCTCATTGCTGTCCTGTAGGTCGCGCATACTGCTGTATTTGTCAAAGGGAGTGGGATGGCTGTCTAGCGCGCGCTTGCGGCGTTCGCACTGATCTTCCAGCGTTCCGAGGTGCGGCGGCAACAGGCCGTGCAACGCGAAATCGTCGCGCTCCGTCTCCGTGAATGCCGTGCCCTTGTTGAGGCGCGGATTCATGAGCAGATCGAGTCCGGTGAGGTTGGTGCGGACCACGGATTGGCCGGGGCGACCAGACGACGGGGTTGCGAAACTCAAGACAGTCTTCTCCAATGACGGTTTCAGAATAGGATACGCGGCAGCTAGGAAAACGTGATGAAAACCACTTCCGGACGGGTGCCGGCGCGCAGGGGTGGGCCCCAGGTTCCGGCGCCGGTCGAAGTGTAGACCTGGAGCGCGCCGAAACGGTGCAGGCCTTTGGTGAAGCGGCCGTAGATGCTGTTCGTGATCCACGTGAACGGCAGAAATTGCCCGCCGTGCGTGTGGCCGGAGAGTTGGAAGTTGAAGCCGGCCTGCTCTACCGTGGGCAGGCGCGTGGGTGCGTGGTTCAGCAGGATCGAAGGCCGTTCGCGGTCAAGATGCATGACGTCGAGCGCGGCCTTCATGCGCAACGGCGAGGACGAGCTGTGATAGAACACGCCCGCCACTTGCACGCCGTCAACGATCGCAAGTTCGTTGCCGAGGACGCGGATTCCGGCGCGGGCGATGGCCTCGATGTAATGCGTGGGATCGGTAAACTCCTCGTGGTTGCCCGTGGAAAAGTAGATGCCGAGCGGCGGCGTAAGCTGCTTGAAAGGCGCCACCAGCCGGTCGAGGTCGCCTTTCGTGCCGTCGAAAACATCGCCCGGAAGAAAGACCACGTCCGGCTGGAAGGACTGGGCCTTGGCCACGAGGCGCTGGCAGAATTGCACGCCATTGATGGGTCCGAGATGCAGATCGCTGAGCAGCACCGCGCGCCGCCCACGCCAGGACGCGGGAAGGTTCGGCAGCTCGACCGTGATGCGGCGGATGCGAACCATGCGCGCGTTGAAGAGGCCGTAGGCGCCAACGATAGCCGCGATTGCGTAAAGGATGGCGACGACTAGTGGACGTGCGGAAGCGGCATGGGCTGGAGAGATCGTCAGCTTCAGCGCAAGCCAAACCGTCCAGGCCAGCAACGACACCCAGAAAAAGAAGTTGAGAAATCCGAGCTCGATGGCGGCCAGCCAGTAAATGAATCGGACCACAACATTTGAAAAGCGAAACGCGAGCAGCGACGCAATGACGAAGCTGAAGGCTAGCACCAGCATGGCCACATGCAGATCGGACACGGCAGCGGGAGCGAGGCCGGGCCAGAAAGCGATCCAGGTGGAGAAAACCAACCAATGAGCGAGAAAAAGAATGACCTGAATGACGCAGATTGCCAGAGCTGGCCAGGCTTTCAAGCTGATCTCCTTCTAAACATCATTGCATGAGGCGCGGCAAGGCTCTCGCGGCGCGGCAGCGGGAGGGTTCGTGCAACAATCTTTTCATGAAGCACTCCGCCGGCAACGCGATGGGAATTTACGTTTCCATTCCCTTTTGCCGGTCGAAGTGTACCTATTGCAACTTCGCGTCGGGCGTGTTTCCGGCTTCGGATCACGCGCGTTATGTGGAGCGGGTCATCGAAGACCTGACTGGAGCAGGAGCCTGGGCCGAAAAAATGGCTGTGGATCTCCCGCGGCGCGTGGACACGGTGTACCTGGGCGGAGGAACGCCCTCGTTGCTGGCTCCGGAGCTGCTGGCGCGGCTTTTCGCAACCATGCGCGCCGAATTCGATTTCGATGCCGATGCCGAAATCACCATGGAGTGCGCGCCGGGGCAAATCGCGGATGAAACCCTCGACGCGATGGTGGCCGCGGGCGTGAACCGCGTGAGCCTGGGCGTGCAGTCCTTTATCGATAGCGAAGCGCACTTGAGCGGCCGTTTGCATAGCCGTGCCATGGTTGAGGCGGACCTGAAGCGGCTGCGCGCTGCCGGCATTACCAATCTGAATTTGGATTTGATCGCAGGCCTGGCCGAGCAAACCTTCGCTTCATGGGAGGAATCGCTCGAGGTTCTGATTGCTTCGGAAGTTCCTCACGCCAGCGTGTACATGCTGGAGGTGGACGAGGACTCGCGCCTGGGTCGCGAAATGTTGAAGGGCGGGGCGCGGTATCGTGCTGGGCTGGTGCCGAATGACGATGCCATCGCGCGCATGTATGAGCGGGCCCTCGAGCAGCTTGAAGCGGCGGGGCTGCGGCAGTACGAGATTTCCAATTTTTCTCGTCTTGGACTGGAATCGAGGCACAACCTTCGCTATTGGGAGAGGCGGCCGTATCTGGGCGTGGGACTGGATGCGTCGTCAATGGCATTGCATGCAGCAGCCTCTGGGAACAACGCCGGAGGTCAAGCAAAACCGCCAGATGTTCTGCGCGCGACGACGACCGACGATCTGCAGGCGTATCTCGCTGGAACGGGAACGATGGAAACGTCGCGGCTCGGGCCGGCGCAGCAGCACGAAGAGGCGTGGTTTCTAGGTCTGCGCACCAACGCCGGCGTTGACGTGGCTGCGTCTGCGCACGGAGTTTGGCGAAGACTTGCTTGCACCCGCGCTTGGAACCGCGAGACGCCTGGCCGAAGATGGGCTGCTGATCTTCGACGGCGAGCGGGCGTGGCTCACCGCGCGAGGACGGCTTATCTCGAACGATGTTTTTCAGGAATTCCTTGATCTGGCTGCGGAAACGGCAAAGTCCTAGACGGCCTTGAGTAGTAGCAGCGTGATGTCATCATGCTGCGACGCGTCGCCGACAAAGCGATCGAGATCCATCATGATGGCGCTTAGCAGCGTCTGCGGCGAGGCCGCCAAATTGGTGTGCAGAACCACTAACATGCGCGGTTCGCCGTACTCTTCGGCGCGGGTGTTCTCCGCCTCCGTCACGCCATCGGTGAAGATGACGAGCCAATCGCCGGCTTCGAGCGTAACCACTCCCGATTGATAAGCGGCGTTCTGCAGAACGCCGAGCGGGATGCCGCCCTCCTGCAAACGCTCGATGGCTCCCGATTCGACGGCGCAGGATGGGCGGGTTGTGCCCGGCGTTCACATAGCTCAGAGTGCGCGACGCGGGTTCGTACTCCGCGATGAAGGCAGTGGTGAAGCGGCGGCCATTCTGGCTGTTGCTACAGGCGTAGTTGTTCATGCGGCCCACCAGTTCGGTCAACGGGCTCTCGGTGGCGGACAGCGTTTTTAGGCTGGCCTGAAAGGTGGCCATCAGCATGGCCGCCGGCACGCTCTTGCCGGCAACGTCGGCAATGGCGATCAGGTAGTCGCTGGCGGGCGATTGCGTGGGGCGGCGGGGAAAGACGTCATAGTAATCTCCGGCCACGGTGTTGGCGGGACGCGTGGCAAACGCAATCTCCAGGCCCGGCACGGCGGGCGGCACTGGCGGCAGCAGCCAGGCTTGAATCTCCTTGGCGATCTGAAGGTCGCGCTTCATCACCACGCGGTCTGAGATTTCCAGCAGCAGCAGCACCAGCAGCAGAATGACGCCCCAAAAGGCCCCGCTGGCTCCCAGGGTGTGAGAGTCGTTGTTCCAGGCAACATCCACGTCCGGAATCAGGAAGATCAGCGCGACGAGGAGCAGCACACGCCGCGCCGGAGTGAGCTTATCGAAGACAGCCCAGAGAAACTGCCTGGCCATCCAGATGAAATGCTTGACCCTTCCCCTGCCCTGCGGACGCTCGGTTTCGATCTCCTTTGAATAAAGCCGGTAACTGGTGCGAGCATCGACATGGAATTGCCTCCACAGCTCGCTGAGCACGACGCCGTCGGTGATGCGCCGCCAGAATGTGCGAACGCGTCTTCATGACGTCGTCGATCCGGGTGAAGAAAGTCGCGGCTGACGGAAGCCCAATGCGTTGGACAAGCTCCTTGAAAACATGGCGGGATTATACGTGATGCGGTCAGCGCCGGACGTGACTTCGAGGCGCAAAGCGTAGAGCTGGTTCACGAAGGGAAGACCACTTGGTAACTTCCGGATTGGCGATAAGCCACCCGCGATACGCCTGGTAGCATCGCTCCCGTTGGGCCGAAGGGTTCCGTGGGGAGTCTCCTGTTTGCAGCCTCTCAGCTTTTGCGGTCGAGATTAAGCCTTCGCGCCGGCATCCCCGAGCTGACGAACGCCCGCCCTGCCCCTCCCGGCTGCGCCTTCTTCTTCACGACCCACGTCGTCATGCACCGCTGGCCTTGCACCACGGTCGTCTTCAGTGGATCCACCAGCTCCCCGTCCAGACCGCGCGTTAGTTTCATCAACAGCGCCTCATCCACTAGCAGCCACTCCGCCCCATGCGACATCCGGAACCGCCGCCCGCCCAA
Organism: uncultured Acidobacteriota bacterium; assembly: GCA_963786565.1. Classification (GTDB taxonomy): domain Bacteria; phylum Acidobacteriota; class Terriglobia; order Terriglobales; family Acidobacteriaceae; genus Telmatobacter. The sequence continues at coordinate 161,725 of CAWAZR010000009.1, forward strand.
CGGCTCAAACGCCATCCCCTCCACTGCCCCAATGGTCGACGCGAGCCGACAGAACAGCATCCCGCCCGGACCCAGCACTCGCCACAGCCCCAGCACCATTGCCTCGAGTTGTGCTTCATCCCGCGCAAAGTGCAGCACCGAGTGGCACACCACCACGTCCGCAAACTCATCCGCGAACGGCATCGCCTCCACGCCAGCCACCTGGAAGTTCTCAGCCGGCAGTCCCGGCGCCAGCTCACTTGCCAACTTCCGCACCGCCGCCACCGCTTCGACGCTTACATCCACGCCAAACACTTCATACCCCTCGCGCAGCAGATACTGAATATTCCGCCCGTCGCCGCACCCTGCGTCCACCACCCGCATCCCGCGCGAAATGTTCCCACGCAGCATCTGGTCGAACAGGTAGATATCAATCTGCCCAAACTCCTCCTGTAGAGTCATCCGCACACCTCTCCGCCGCGCCCTGGGAACCGCTTCAGCCCGCATCCGAGCCGAAGTTTATACCTTGCCTGCTGGTCTTGGCTGAGTACCCGCTTAACCGGTAGTGACTGTATCAGCACCGTTAATCCGCTCGCCGGGCATCTGGGCTACCAGGCCAGCAGTTCATCCCCCGAAGTCGCGGAGAGAAATGTGACAGGCGACGGCAAGGGTTGCGGCGGGCTGCCGAAACACTGGATCGATTCGGGTCCGGCGGCCTTGGCCCACTCGAGAGCTTTCTCGGCTTCGCGCAGCACCACTACCGGCGAGCGGCCGTGGCTGATGGCAATGCCGAAGCACGCGGAGAGGCGGATGGTTTCGCCGGCGACGCGGAAGGGCGCGGAAAATACTTCGGCGCGCAAGCGCTCGGTAAGGGTCATCGCGTTGGCCGGAGCGCACGAGGGCAAGGCAACGAGAAATGCGTCCATGCCCGGCCGGCCCAGCACGTCGTAGCTGCGCAGCAGGGCCGCGGTGCGGCTGGCCACTTGGCACAGCAGCTCGTCGCAGGCATCCACACCGAGCCGCGAGTTCCAATGGCCGAAGTCGTCGATATCGAAGAGCACCAGGCACATGGCGCTGTGGCTGCGCTGCACGCGGTCGGTTTCGCGAAACAGCATGGCCAGCAGGGTTTCGCGATTGTAGACGCCGGTCAGATGGTCGAGTTGCGCGCAGCGCAGGGCGGCGTCGCGCAGGGTTTCAAGTTCGTTGGCCATGCGCTGATTGCGCAGCACCAGGTCCAGGCGCAACTGCCAGTAGGTGGATTCGGCGGCGCGCAGCACCAGATCGTCGACAGCGCCCTCGGCAAGGCGATCGATACCCTCCGCTGTCACCGTATCGGCGATGAGAACAATGGGCAGGTGCACGCTCTCGGCCTCGGCGCGGATAGCGGCCAGTAGTTGGCCCATGGGCATGCCGGGCAATTGCGCGTCGAGCAAAACCAGATTGGGAGGGTGCGGGCCAGAGATGGAAGCGAGCGCGGCGTGCGCGGAAAGCACAATATCGACACGCGCGCCAGCGGCGAGAAGCGTGGGCTCAATGGCAGTGAGCAGGTCCGTGTCCTGCGATGCGAGGAGAAAAGTGGGTTGAGCGTGAGCGGACATCCAGAAGTGTCTCCTGCTGGATGTATCGACGCAGATTAGAAAAAACTTAGGAATTGGCGCAAAGATTGTTAGGGCGGCTCTGTGACCTTAGCGCGGGTTAGCGGGGCCAAAGGTAATGTGTCCACGCGGGGACATCTATTGCGTCATGGGGCGCAAATGCAGGTCCTTCGACCTGCTCGCTTCCCGAACTCACTCAGGATGACCAGGTTTTGTTGGGGTTTGTGCTGTCCCACCCTTTCGCACTCAGTTTCAAGAAGCGGGTTCTTCGACTCGCTCCGCTCGCTCAGAAGGATGGGGCACAAAGGTTGGGTACCGGAATTAATCCACGAAGTCCACTTGCGGAGCGATCGGGATCACGCCGCGCTCGTGGCCCAGTTCCAGCAATTTGCGAATGGCCTCGCGGCCGTCGGCGCCGTAGTCGAGGGTGCGCTCGTTCACGTACATGTTCACGAATTCGCTGGCCTTTACCACATCGAGATCGCGGGCAAACTGCATGGCGTATTCCAGGGCCTGCTCTCGATTTTCGAGGGCATGGTTGATGGAATCGCGCAATGCCTTGGAAATAATCTTGTGCGCTTCAGGGCCGAGCGAGCGGCGGATAGCGTTGCCGCCCAGCGGCAGCACAAGTCCGGTGGTCTCGCGCCACCAGGCGCCAAGGTCGAGAACCTTATAGAGCCCGCTGGTCGCATACGTGAGCTGTCCCTCGTGGATGATGAGCCCGGCATCGAATTTTCCGGCCTGAATCTCGGGAATGATCTGATCGAAAGGAACCACCTCGGTCTCAATGGCCGGGTTGAAGATTTTGAGCGCGAGATAAGCCGTGGTCAGGGTTCCGGGGACGGCGACGCGGATGCGGCCCAGGTCGCTGGTTTCCATTTTGCGGCTGGTGACCACCATGGGACCGTAGCCCTCGCCTACACTGCCGCCGCAGCCCATGAGCGTGTAGTTCTCCTGCACGTACGGATAGGCATGAAAGCTGATGGCGCTGACGTCGAAGAATACTTCTTCCCGGGCGCGGCGGTTCAGGGTTTCGATATCGCAAAGCGTATGCGTGAAGCGATAGCCGGGCACGCGAACTTTGTTCGTCGCCAGGCCATAAAACATGAAGGCGTCATCGGAATCGGGACTGTGCGCAATGGAGATTTCTTTAACTGCGGGATTGGCGGCTTGGCCGGCTTTTTCAGGCGACTGAGTATTCACTGGGGGGGAATCCTTTCGGCAATAAAGACTTCAATATCTTGGTTGGATGCGGCTACGGCTTTCATTGAACAGCCGTTTCCGCTCAATTCTCTTGGTCTTGACTGGCTGCTGGATCAGCGTTTCACTTCCAGGTCAGACTCCTCGGCCGGTTCAAAAACTGCCGGCTCATTGCGCTGACGGGTGCGCTGTCGCCGCACGTGAAGAGCGACTCCTGCGGCTGCAAAAAGCAGCGCCGCGAGCGAAACGAGTAGAACAATGAAAAGCCAGCGCATGGGACAGACTTTCCCAAGGATACCAGAGAGCGCGTGCGCGGATGCTGGACGGTATAGAGGGTGCTATCTACTTTGGCGCGCACAGGCTGGCATGGAGCCACGCCAGATAGGGATGACTGCCGGCTTCCACCGCAAGCACCAGAAACTCAGGCGTTTGATAGCTGTGGAGCTCGTGCAGGCGCGTTTCCAGGGCGGGCAACTGATCGCTGGCAGTTTTCAGCAACAGAAGGCATTCCGACGAGGATTCGATCTGGTCCTTCCAGTGGTAGATGGAATGCACGGCGGGCAGCAGCGTGGCGCATGCGGCCAGCCGCTCCTCAACCAGCGCGCGGCTAAGACGCGCCGCTTCTTCGGGGCTGACGACGGTGGTCATCACAATGCGAGCGGATGATGTGGATTCGAGCATAAGGCGCCTCCCGAATGAGAGCGATTGAAAACAGCGTTCAGAAACACTGTAAGCCCAAATTGAGTTGAGCGGCGCAAGTCGTTTTTTCGGGAGGGATGGCTCGGGAAACCTCAGGCTCTTTAGACCGAATCGGGTGGAGTCCCAGGAGAGGGTTGCTCCACCTGGTGCGGTAAATCGAAGTTGCCGGGCTCAGGGAACCAGCTCTGCGAGCACTTCAATCTCCTGGTGGTTCGCGGTGCCGGGAATGTCGAGCGACCCGAGAACCAGAGGCTTGTTCCCGGTCAATTCCGAGGATCCCTGAAGGACGGTTTGCTGAAAGACAGGATCGGGCGCGACGGTGCCGGCCTTCTCGACGCTGAGGCTGGACTGCTCAATCTTCGAGCGCAACACTAGGTTCTCCGGCGATCCGCTCACAGTGGCCTCGATGCTGAGCCCTACGTCCTGATATTGGATTTCGGAGCTCTGCGCAGTCGTTTCCTTCTGCACCGTGCCGATCACAATGGGTACCTTGCTGCCCCGCTTGAAGATCGTGCGCTCTCCCGCGACAGCAAGAAAAACAAAATGCTGCGACGTGGTGCGCTTGCCGTTCTCAAAGCCGGTGATGGTGTAGGTGAGGCGATAGACTTTGCGGGGCCGGTCAAGCTCGACGATGAGCTTTTGCGCCGTCGCAAGATCCTCTTCCGTGGCGCGCAGCGTGATGGCATTTTGTCCCTGAACAGGAAAAATTCGCGCCTTGGGCAAAACATTCCTCAGGACGGTTGCAATGTCATTCAGGTCGTTCTGCCCAGTGGCATTTTTCAGAAAGATGGTCTGCGCCGTTTCCGGAACAGGTGGTGGCGGCGCGGGCCGCGCTTCGCAGGGCTGCGTCCCCGCTGAATTGGCCTGCGCGCCGGCGTGGGGCGCAAGCATCATGAAAGTCAGCGTGCACGCTGCGGCCAGAACCGCGAACCTCGCTAGATTTCTCCCGTTTATTTCTCCGATTAGTCGCATGTCTCCCCTTTCCTGCTGTTCCTCAGGAACAGCACGGTACATGTTTTGATTGGGCTGGGGGCACCCTCTGCCAACTAGACGCCGGGCGGGAGAATCCGCTCAAAAACTTTGGGACCGGCCGCAATGATCGATTCATCGGCTTCGAAAGAGGGCGCGCGTTTTCAACCCATCCGGCTCACTGATTTTGCGCACTCGCGGCAGGAACGTCCAGCCGGATTTGATCGACGGGAATCTCCAGCGCGCCCACCTGGTCGCCTGCTTTGTCGTGCACGCCAAGGCGCAAGAAGAAGTTGCCCTTTACCGGAATGGCAATTTCCGCTTTTGTATGCAGCCCGGAGACGAGCAGTTCGCGGTAATGGTCCGCGGTCATGTCGAGCGTAGCGGTCTGGATGATCGAATTCACCTCTTCGCCGTCACCGGTGTATACGATCGCAACAAACTCGATGGATGCGTGACGTATTCCGTCCGGGGTTCGCGTGAAGCGGACCTTATGCACGTCGGCGTCGTAGAAAACGGTGTAGTTGCGGAATGGTTTGTGCTGCCACTCCGGTTTCAGAAAGTTGTTCTCCGGAATCGCGTCGCTCTTGTTCAGTTTCTCGGTGTTCGCATCCGCCTGGAGCCTGGCAGCAAAGACGATTTCGGTCGGTGGAATGGCGCCCAGGCCCATGGCCGCGCCGAAGCCTCCGTTGGTCGAGTGGTGAATCGTGGCTCCCAGTGCGGCGGGATTCGCCGTGGCCCCGGGCTCATGTGTGCCGGCGGGCGGCTGGCCGTTTTCTGCTCCGCTGCTTTCTTGCTGTTCCGCCTGGTCGGCCATGCGCTTCTCAATGGCCGCAATCCCAGCCTGTTCGCGCGCGTCGAAGTTGTAGGCGTAGTAGCCGTTCTTGTGCTGCAACTGCACATCGGGCCGGTCCACTGTGACCTTGATGCTCCGGAACTCGCCATTCCACTTGGTATTCGTGGTGCCGTAGGCAATCGAATAGTAGCTTGATCCGGTGCGGATCACATCTTCGATCACGCGCGTGAAATCGTTGGTGTTGTAATACGCCTTGCCCCCGGTTTGCTGCGCGATCTCGTCCATGTTTGCGTGGTTGTTGAAACCTGGAATGCCGCCGCGCATGGGCTGAATCCCTCCGCGCGACGCTGCGCCAAAGGAGCCACCGGGCGCCACCAGGCCGAACGTATCCACCGGATACACCGCAATGCGACTCACCATCAGCACGTCGGTCAACTCGCTGGCTTCGTCCCCGCTTCCCGTCACCGTCATGCCGTCGCGGAACGGATCACCGAAACCATAGCCCGTCCGCGTCATCGGAATCCGTCCCGTGAACCAAATGAGGTTCTTCCTTCCCGGATATGCGGCCAGATAGCCGCCTAACATGCGCATCCCGCTGCGCAAATTGTCCATCAGGGTGCGGCGGTAAACGGCATCGGCCGAGTAGTTGCGCGGCGCCGCCGTCACCGGCGCCATGGTCGGCATGTCGCGCTTGCTCTCCGCGGCTGCAAGCAGCACCTTGGGGTCCGACGTGAATCCCTGGATCAGGTGCATCTCGGTATCGATCTGGAAGATCGCCACCGGCGGCCCGGGCTGCATGTGCTTCAAGAATCTAATGAGCTGATCGCGCATCGCCATCTGCGCCTCAATCGGCGAGTCCATGGCGTCGAGCAGCAGCACGATGGATGCGTTGGTATTGCGCGCTGGCGTGTAATTGGAAAAGGTGTTGGGCGGCAGTTCCGGGGCCGACGCCAGCTTGTTCATCTCGTCCGCAGTCATGGCATGGTGCTCGTTCAACCGCCGGATGACCTGCGCCTGCCCTTCCTCCGACACGCTGAAGTCAGAGGCTTTTAGCCCGGTCACCGGCTGCCCGCTCTTGTCGACCACCAGCACGTCAAGCAGAACCTCGCGTGCGGTGACCCTGATCGTGGGTGCTTCCACAGGTTGGGGTGTCGGAGTCTGTCCGGGCGCAATCCCTACCGTGGGCGGCGGAGCTTGAGCCGGCGGAACTTGCGGCGTTTGACCGTGGGCAAAGAGGCCGTTGGTGAAAACAAGGCCAACAACAAGGACAGACAAATACAAGGAACGAAGTGCGGTATGAGTAGACAAAAGGGGCCCCCTGTTACTTAGACGGAAGTACGCGAGAATTATACGAGCCTTTCCGGGAACAGGAATGCCGCGGTTTCGCGCACCCATTTCCCGCCCATGCGGGCGCGGCGGGATTAGCGCGCTTGGCCGACCGGGGCCGAGTGTTGCAGTATGGTCCTTGCGGCACGCGAACCTGCCGCGCGTGGAGAAGAGCATGAGCACGGCGATCAAATTTGGCACTTCGGGCTGGCGGGCGATTGTTGCAGACGAATTTACGGTGGCCAATATCCGCCTGGCGGTCGGCGGCATTGCCGAGTACGTAAAAACCATGCCTGCGCCACACCGGGTGCTGGTCGGCCGCGATTCGCGCTTCCTTGGCGAGAGTTTTGTGGCGGAAGCGGCGCGGGTTCTGGCCGCGGCAGGAGTGACGCCGATTGTGATTCCCGAGGCCGCGCCTACGCCGGCCATCGCGTATGCCGTGCGCACGCTCAAGACCTGCGGCTCCATCAACTTCACCGCCTCGCACAATCCGCCGGAGTACAACGGCATCAAGTACTCCACGCCCGACGGCGCGCCGGCGCTGCCTGAAGCGACCAAGCAGATTGAAGCGGCGGCAGAAAATCTTTTCAAAGGGGGCGGGGGCGGCATTCCCAGCCCCTTTGCCGACAAATTTGAAACCGTCGACGTGAAGCCTTC
>CAWAZR010000010.1:0-5402 GCA_963786565.1 uncultured Acidobacteriota bacterium
TGGCTGCGGCGGAGGCCGGTTCGCTTGGAATCGCGATTCACCGTACAATTTAAGGAGGAGTCTTCCCCGATGCGCCGTGTGTATTGCGATGCCAATGCCACCACGCCTCTGCTGCCAGAGGTGCTGGAGGCGATGCGCCCGTATCTGATGGAGGAGTTCGGGAATGCGTCGTCGATCCATTTGCAGGGGCAGCGGGCGCGGAAGGCGGTGGACGGGGCGCGCGAGACGCTGGCCACGTTTTTTCATTGCCGCGAAGCCGAGGTAGTGTTCAACTCCGGCGGGACCGAGGGGGACAACACGGCGATCTTCGGGCTGGTGCGCGCGGGCGACCACCTGATTACGACCGCGATTGAGCACTCGGCGGTATTGCGCGCGGCAGAGCGCGTGGCGGAGCGCGGTGCGGAGGTGACGTTCGTTGCGCCTCGCGCGGATGGGCTCATCGATCCCGAAGAGATTCGGCAGGCATTGCGGCCGCAGACACGGCTCGGCGATTCTCGAAGGACCCTAGTCAGTGTGATGCTGGCGAACAACGAGACGGGGGTTCTGCAACCCGTAGAAGAGATCGGCAAGGTTGCCGCGGAGGCGGGTGCGTTTTTCCACATCGATGCTGTGCAGGGCGCGGGGAAGGTGGAGTTCGACGTGCGGCGATTCGGCTGCCATCTGTGCTCGATCAGCGCGCACAAAATGCACGGGCCGAAGGGCGTGGGCGCGATGTACGTGCGGCGCGGCACGCCGCTGGAACCGCTGATTGTGGGCGGGAGCCACGAACGCCGGCAGCGCGCGGGCACGGAGAATGTGCCCGGCATCGTGGGACTGGGCAAGGCCGCGGAGTTGGGGATGGAAAGCCTGGGGGATGGAACCGTCGAGCGCATTGCGGCGATTGCGCGACCGGCTCGAGGCAGGAGTTTTGCGGATTGCGGGCACGGGCGTGAACGGCGCCGGCGCACCACGTGTGGCGAATACCACGAACATCCACTTTGATCCGGTGGAGGGTGAGGCGCTGGTGATCGCGCTGGACCTGAAGGGCGTGGCAGTGAGCGGCGGATCGGCGTGCCACTCCGGCTCGACCGAACCCAGCCACGTGCTGATGGCGATGGGATTGGACAAGCATGCGGCGCGGGCAAGTTTGCGGTTCAGTTTGCTGAGGACGGCGACGGAAGAGGATGTGGATCAGGTGCTGCGCGTGGTTCCGCAGGCCGTGGAACATTTAAGGGCGCTGGCGCCGGAAGCAGTTGTCAGTGGTCAGTGATCAGTGGTCAGTGGTCAGTGATCAGTGGTCAGTGATCAGTTTTTTTCGTGGCAGGGCAACGGTTGCGGCAAGAAAGAACACTCGGCGCGATCGGTAATTGATAACCAAGAACTGTGAACTAGGAACTATGAATTCTAATACGACAATCGCGGTTGCGATGTCCGGAGGAGTTGATTCTTCGACGGCGGCGGCGATCCTCGCGCATTCGGGCAGCTCCGGCGATTCGCGAAATGCCGTCGTCGGGCTCACGTTACATCTTTGGGATCAGACGCGGTTGGCGGGTAAGCATGGCATTCCCGATGCTCCGAAGGCGGGCCGCTGCTGTTCGATTGACGATGTGTATGACGCGCGGCGCGTGGCCGAGGACCTGGGGATTCCGTATTATGTCGTCAATCAGGAGGAGCGGTTCGAACGCGACGTGGTGCGGCCGTTTGTTGACGAGTATCTCGCGGGACGCACGCCGATTCCCTGCTCTCTCTGCAACAACCATCTCAAGTTCGATCAGTTGCTGAAGACGGCGCGCAGCATTGGCGCGGAGTACATTGCCACCGGCCATTATGCGGTGAATGAGTACGACGAGAAGCGCGGGCGCTGGATTTTGAAGCGGCCGGCAGACCTGGCGAAGGATCAGACGTATTTTCTCTTCGGGCTTACGCAGGAGCAGTTGTCGCGGACGCTGTTTCCGCTGGGGCACATGACCAAGCCGGAGGTGCGCGAGGCGGCGCGTCAGCATGGATTGCGGCTGGCGGAAAAGCCCGACTCGCAGGAGATCTGCTTCATTCCCGGCGGCGATTACAAGCAGTTTTTGACGGCGTATCTCGAGGAGCAGGGCGAGCGCATGCCGGAGACGGCGGGCGAGTTGGTGGCTGCGAGCGGCGAAGTGATCGGGAAGCACGAGGGAATTTCGAACTTTACCGTGGGCCAGCGCAAGGGCCTGGGCGTGTCGTCGCCGTCGCCGCTTTATGTGCTGCAAATCGATCCGGCGAGCCATCGCGTGACGGTGGGCGCGGATGCCGAACTCGCGACGCGAACTTTGCGCGCGCGGCAGCTGAACTGGATCAGCATTGCCGAGCTGACGGGACCGATGCGGGTGCGGGCCAAGATCCGGCACCGGCATGAGCCGGCGTGGGCCACGCTCGAGCCTGCGGGGCCGGACGAGATTCTGGCCACCTTCGACGAGCCGCAACGCGCCGTGACGCCTGGGACAGTCGGCGGTGTTCTACGACGGCGACGAGGTGGTTGGCGGCGGCTGGATCTTCTGAGCAGAACCAGAATAAATGTGCCCAAGTAAAGAACCTGCAAGATGGCTTTTTCTTGAGGAAAAAGCCACTCTGAGGGCGTGCCGGTGGGTATAGCTATTCTGATTCTGCTATAAAGGCGCGCGAACATTTGAGAGACCCGCTGCTATTTCGGCCGCTGCATCTCGAAGCGGTCGCGGGTTCGCACGTACGCCGGGCCACCCATGCGGCCGATGGCATTCAGCCGGTCGGGATCGATTTTGTAGCCGTCGAGAAGCGATTCGAGGACGTGGAAGCGCAGGACTTCGCCGAGCACCAGGATGCCGCCGCCGGGCTGATCGCTGACGCGAACGATCTGATGCAGGCGGCACTCCATCTGCACTTTGCTTTCGGCCACGCGCGGCGGCTTCACCAGATCGCTTGCCAGCGGCGTCAGCCCGGAAAGCTCGAATTCGTCGACTTCGGGCGGTACATCGGCAGAGCACAGGTTCATCTGCTCGGCAAATTCTTCTGAAACGATGTTGACGACAAATTCACCCGTGGCTTCGATGTTGTACAACGTGTCCTTGTAAGGGCGCGGACCGGTGCGGACAGCGGCGCAGAAGCAGACCACCGGAGGATTGGAGCTGCACGCGGTGAAGTAACTGAAGGGCGCGAGATTCCGGATGCCGGCAGCATCGATGGTGGAGACGAAGGCGATGGGCCGCGGCACAATCATGCCGATCATGAGCTTGTAGGTGTCGTTGGGCGCGATTTGGGCCGGATCAAGGGTGCGCATTCTGAGTTCTTGTCGAGCGCCGGTCAGACGTCGGCTGCCAGGCTACACGAACATGTCGTTATCGCTGGACCTGCGACTCGCTTCTGCGCGCGGCGCGCCTTCCGTGCTGCGCAGCGACTCGACAACAGCCTTTGCGGAGGCAAGGAACGCGGAGAGCTGGCGCATGGGCTTGGCCACGGTGTCGGCCATAAAGGCGCTGGCGCGGTCCACAGCGTCGAGGACATTGGAAAGCATGGTATCGAGGCGGCTGGCCTGACGCCGCGCACGCGCAACGATCTCATCGGCCGCCGCTTGCACGTCGGCGGTTTGATCGCGCAGGGCGCGCGTGAGCACGGCCAGGTCGGACGTGGTTGATTCAATCTTGGGCGCGAGGCGCGTGACGAGGTCGCGGGTCTGGTCAATGATCGGCATGACCGAGGAACGAATGTCTTCAACCTGATCGCTGATATTCTTGGCCAGTTTGCGCAGGACGACAAATGCGGCAAGGAGAACGATGGCCTGAACTAGCATGGCCAGCGCCACTGCGGCGACCATGGCGAGCTGAACGGTCTGGTTATCGAGTTTCGGCATGGCGTTGCCCTCGCGCAGGGGTTCTGCGGCTTGAAGCAAGAATTGTCAAGCACGCTCCGGGGGAAGAAGCGGCGTTGTATCCGGAGCCGGCGCAGGAGCTTGTCGATCCTGCTCTCGCGCGCGGCGCCTGAAGTGATGGTGCGGCCGCAGGAGGCCGGGAAGGACCCGGAGCCGCCCGCTCTCAGCCCTCGTGACTCTCGGATTCGCTGGCCGACGCGTGGTACGCCTCGCGGCCCGCTTCAACAGCGGCGCTGACCCGCGACGTCTGGTCGGAGACAAGATTCTTGCCGCGCTCCACAAATTCTTCCCACTGCGCGCGTCCGCGATCGACGGCGTCACGGCCGCGATCGACGTATTCGCCAACCTGTTCCTTGCCCTTGTCGACGAAAGCACTCACATGTTCTCTGCCCTTGTCGACCATTGCGCTGACGTTCTCCGCAGCCTCGCGCGTGCGGACGCGCAGATACTCGGTGCCCTCGCGGGCGCCCTGCGCGATGTCCTCGCGGGTCTCGCGGCCGCTCTTGGGGGCGTAAAGAATGCCCACCAGCGCGCCGATGCCCAACCCGGCCAGGAACCACGCTACTCCGTAGGATTTATTTTCGTCTGCCATGACGGAATTTCTCCTTTCGCTACCGAACACAAGAATGCCTGAGACTACCAAACAGTCCAAGTCTACCGCAACTGGCCGGCATCCTGCAGTTTGGGCAATGCGGACTGACGCAAGGCCTGCCTGCACATGGCCGTCTCGGGGTTGGATGCACGAATGCGACAAGCGATGGGCGGCCAACCGTGCGCAGACTGGATCTACCCGCCGCAGCGGCAGGTGTGCGCCAGAACCTCAGCAAAGTGGAGCGCCTTGGTGTGGGCCAACTGGTCGATCTGCTCGCGGCAACTGAAGCCGTCGGCAACCACGATCGTGGTTGGCCCCGCGGATTGCACGGCCGGGAGCAGGCCCTGGTTGGCGATGGTCTTCGACACCTCGAATTTATCGGCTTCAAAACCGAAGGGGCCAGCCATGCCGCAGCAACCGGCCTGGATCAGTTCGACCGCGGCGCCGGCTTCGCGGAGTAGCGCGATTTCGTTGCCCGGGCCGCCGAAGACCGCCTTGTGATGGCAGTGGCCGTGGAGGAGAATGTGCGCGCCGTCAAGACGGCCCGAAACGAAGCCGGGCGCGCGGGCGGCGAGAAAGTCGGCAAACAGCCAGACCTGCTCGCTCAGGCGTTGGGCGCGGGGATCGTTGGGGAAGAGCTCGAGCAGCTCGTCCTTGAAGACGCTGGCGCAACTGGGCTCGAGAAAGATAAAGGGCAGGCCTGCATCGATCTGCGGCGTCATGCGGTCGGAGAACCTGCGCGAGATAGGATCGCGCCGCGGACAAGCAGGCCGAAGTCGTAGAGCGGGCGGCCGCAACAGATGTGCCCGCGGGGCGTTTCCACGCGGAAGCCGGCAAGACTGAGGACGGTTTCGGCGGCCTGGAGGGATTGAGGATGGTAGTAGTTGTTCCAGGTGTCGGGCCAGAGCAGGCACCTGCGGTGAGCAGGCGCCTGCAATGCGCGGCAGCCTTTTGGTT
>CAWAZR010000011.1:0-384228 GCA_963786565.1 uncultured Acidobacteriota bacterium
CAGACGATACGGGTTGAGACACCATCGGCGAAGTATGACGTGTTTGCGGGGAGCGGGTTGCTGGAGACGCTTGCGCCGCGGATTGAACGGGCGGTGGGACGGCTGCCGCGGCGGGTTTTTGTTTTGACTTCGCCGGAGATCTGGGCGCTGTGGAACGGGGCGTTTTGCGCATCGTTTTCAAAGGCGAGAATTGAGCCTCCGATTGTGTTGTTCTTGCAGCCGGGCGAAAAACACAAGACCATGGCCAACGTGGAGCGGTTGACGCGCGAGATGGTGCGCGCCGGGGGCGATCGGGGAAGTTTTCTGATTGCCTTTGGCGGCGGGATTGTGGGCGACGTGGGCGGATTTGTGGCCGCGGTGTTCATGCGCGGGATCGAGTATGTGCAGGTGCCGACGACGTTTCTGGCGCAAGTGGATTCGAGCGTGGGCGGCAAGGTGGGCGTGAACCTGCCCGAGGGCAAGAATCTTGTTGGGAATTTTTTGCAGCCGCGGGCGGTGTTTGCCGATATCGGCGTGCTGGGGACGCTGCCCGACCGCGAATTGCGCGCGGGGCTGATGGAGAGCGTGAAGGCGGGCTTCATTCGCGACCGGGCGCTGGTGCGGTTTATGGAAGAACATGCGGACGCGATTCTGGGGCGCGAACCGAAGGCGCTGGAGCGGGTGATTGCGGCGTCGATCCGGATGAAGGCCGACGTGGTGCGGCGCGACGAGCGCGAAGGCGGGTTGCGCATGATTTTGAATTTTGGGCACACGGTGGGCCACGCGCTGGAACAGGCTACGGGCTACAAGGCCATGCTGCACGGTGAGGCGGTGGCGTGGGGCATGGTGGCGGCGCTGGCCGTGGCGCGGCGGCGGGGCACAATTACCGGTGCGCAGATGGAGCGGATGGAAAAATTGATCTATCGCTACGGGCCGCTGCCCAAGTTGAAGGTGAGCGCGGGGCGCGTGCTGGCGGCCACGGGAAGCGACAAGAAGAATGTGGGCGGAGTCAGGCGGTTCGTTCTGCCTATCGGGATTGGCGACGCGGGCGTGGTGGAGGACGTGACGCCGGCGGAGATTGATGCGGCGGTGAAGTACATGATGGTGAGGGCTAGGACGGCTGCTAGCTCCTAGCTTTTAGCAAAAAGCCCGTCGGGTGAGAGTTGTGCTATCCCACCCTTGGCGCAAAGACAAAGGCGCGCCAAGGATGGGGCACCCAGGATCTTGCTGAGTTAGTGCAAAGCGGCGTCTTTGTGATCTTGTAACGGAAATGTTTTAGTATCCAACTGCGCGTAAAAAGCGTCTGATTTGTTAGATGGCGCACGGCTTCCCCGATTTTGCCTTCTTCTTTGTTCGCCGATCCGAAGGACAGCTAGTTCTCAACTTCAGAATCCCATCCATGACGAGTGCGTATGAGCGATCAGTCTTTGTACCGGTGGCTTGAGCAGCAGGGCGAGGCCTTTGGCACGCCCGGGCTGGAGCCGCGGTGGACGTCGAGCGTGAAGGACGCGGTGGTAACGGCCTATGCGGCGTCGAGCCGCATCTGGGTGACGTGTTCGCACGGAATCCTGAACGAGATTTACTTTCCTACGATCGATCGCCCACAGGTGCGCGACATGGGTTTCCTTGTGACCGACGGCGAGACGTTTGTGCACGAGGAAAAGCGCGATCTGAAGACGACCTTCGAATACATCGACCCCGACGCGCTGGGGGCGCGGTACGTGAACAGCGACCCTGACGGGCGTTACAGCATCACCAAGGAGATCATTTGCGATCCGCACCACGGCGTGGTGCTGCAGCACGTACGCCTGGAGGGCAATGCTGGTCTGATTCCGCGGCTGAAGATGTATGCGCTGCTGGCGCCGCATCTGGATCGAGGCGGGGCGGGCAATTCGGCGCGGGCGCTCGATCTCGCCGGGCACAACGTGCTGCTGGCCTGGAAGAACGAGTGGTCGCTGGCGATGACGGCCAGTTGCGGATTCTCGCGCATGAGCTGCGGGTTTGTGGGCGCAAGCGACGGCTGGCAGGACTTGAAACAGAACTTCAAGATGGATTGGGAGTTCGGCTCGGCGACGAACGGCAACGTGGCGATGATGGGCGAGATCGATCTCGATTGCATTGTGGAAAGAGACATCGAATCGAGCATCGACGTCGGCGGTCAATTGAGCGCAGAAGTGAGTGGAGACGCGAGCGCAGAGGCCAAGAGCGGCAAAGCGGTGCGCGAATTCACGTTGGCCATCGGAATTGGCAATGGGCATCACACGGCGCTCCAGAAGATGATGGGAGCGCTCGCGGAACCGTTTGAGGAACAGAGCAAGCGGTTCATTGTGCAGTGGAAACGTGCGGCGCATCCTGTGTGGCTGGCTGGAGCCACAAAAGACGGCGGCAAGCTGCTGCGCACGAGCCACGCTGTGCTGCTGGCGCACGAAGACAAATCGTATGCGGGCGCGTTTGTGGCGTCGGCCTCGATTCCATGGGGGCAGGTGAAGGGCGACGACGATTTGGGCGGCTACCACCTGGTTTGGACGCGCGACATGGTGCAGACGGCGACGGCATTGCTGGCCTGCGGCCGCATTGAGACGGCGCGGCGGGCGCTGGTATACCTGGGATGCACACAATTGCCCGACGGCAGCTTTGCGCAGAACTTCTGGATTGACGGCACTCCTTACTGGACCGGCAAGCAATTGGACGAGGTGGCGTTTCCGCTGATTCTGGCGTGGCGATTGTGGAAGGCGGGCGGCCTGGGCAATCTGCCTTTTTTCGCGTTCATTGAGCGGGCGGCGGGGATTCTGGTGCGCTGCGCGCCCATTACGCAACAGGAGCGCTGGGAAGAGAATGCGGGCTACTCGCCGTCGACGCTGGCGGCAGTGATTGCAGGGCTGATTTGCGCGGCGGAGATTGCGCGCGCCAACGAATCCGACGAGTTGGCCACGTTTCTTGAGGAGTTTGCCGACTGGATCGAAGGGCATCTCGAAGACTGGACGGTGACCAACAACGGCGTGCTCGATCCGGAGATCAAGCGGCACTATATGCGTATCCGTCCGCCGGAGTGTGGCGAGGCGTATGCGGAAGAGGAATGCGGCGAGGAATTGGTCCGGTTGTCGAATCGGCCGCCGGGCACGCGGACCGAATTTGAGGCGCGCGAGATTGTGGACGCGGGCTTTTTGGAACTGGTGCGCTACGGCGTGCGGCGGCCCGACGATGCGCTGATTGTGGACTCGTTGAAGGTGGTGGACGCGGTGCTGAAGCGGAATCTGCCGCAGGGACCGGGATGGCTGCGCTACAACGGGGACGGTTATGGGCAACGGCCGGATGGAGGGCCGTACCAGGGATGGGGCCAGGGACGGGTGTGGCCTTTATTGACCGGCGAGCGCGCCCATTATGAACTGGCGGCGGGCAAGGACATCGGCCCGCTGATTGAGACTTACGAAAAATTCGCGACGTCGGGGCAATTGCTGCCGGAGCAGGTGTGGGATGAAGCGGACTGCCCCGAGCGGCACCTGTGGCTGGGGCAGCCGGCGGGGTCGGCGGTGCCGCTGGTGTGGGCACATGCCGAGTACCTGAAACTGATGCGCTCGGCCACGGATGGAAAGGTCTTCGACCGCATCGACCCCGTGTATGAGCGATATTGCGATCCGGAGGGACGCAAACGACGCCGGGTGGGGCTGGAGATCTACAGCTCTATGCGGCCGATCCAGCGCATTGCGGCTGAAAACACCCTGCGCATCCTGGAGGACAGCCTTTTTGAGGTGGTATGGACCAGCGATGGTTGGCAGACGGTGAACAAGACCGCCAGCCGGAACCTGGGAAGCTCGGGATTCAGCGCCGACATTGCCGCGCCGGCAGGGTGCCGGGAACTGGAATGGACGCTGCACTGGACGGAAATGGGGGCGGGTCTGGAGGCCTGGCTTGGATACAATATAAAGGTCAAGGTGGATGCCGCGTAGAACGGTTCTGGCCGGTGCGTTCGCACTTCAGAGCGGTTCCAGAGTTCACGTGCCCTACGCGCTTCAACGGAAGGTGACGTTTTCTTGAGGAAAACGCCACTTAGCAAATCGGTTCCTGGGTGCAGCAACTCTGGAACCGCTGTATCGAAAGGAAAATCAAAGACATATATGGCTTCAGGCATTGCGTCACTCTCACTCGATCAGCTGTCGATTGATACTCTGCGACTGCTCGCCGTGGACGGCGTGCAGAAGGCGAACAGCGGCCATCCAGGCGCGCCGTTAGGCGACGCACCGATGGCCTACCTGTTGTTCCACAAGCTGATGAAGCACAACCCGGCGCACTCCAAATGGGCGGACCGGGACCGCTTCGTGCTGTCGAACGGGCACGCGTCGATGCTGCTCTACGGGGCGCTGTATCTTTCCGGCTACAAGGTGACGCTCGACGACTTGAAGAGCTTCCGCACGTGGGGATCGAAGACGCCGGGGCATCCGGAGTACGGGTTGACCGATGGCGTGGAGGCGACGACCGGGCCGCTGGGACAGGGATTCGGAATGGGCGTGGGCATGGCCATGGCAGAGAGGCACCTCGCGGCCACGTACAACAAGCCGGGCTTCAACTTGGTGGATCATCACACGTTCGTGATGTGCGGCGACGGCGATCTGATGGAGGGCTTGTCGCATGAGGCGGCCTCGCTGGCGGGAACGCTGAATCTGGGCAAGCTGATTGTTCTCTACGACGACAATCTGATCTCGCTCGACGGCCCTACCAACTGGAGCTTTACGGAGAATGTTTACGAGCGCTTCGAGGCCTACGGCTGGCACGTGCAGCGGGTGATGGACGGCAACGATCTGGGTGGCATCGAGGAAGCCATCGTAGCGGCGAAGCTCCAGGTCGGCAAACCGTCGCTGATTGGCGTGCGGACGATCATCGGGTACGGCAGCCCGAAGGCGGGCTCCAATAAAGTGCATGGCGAAGCCATGGGTGCGGCGGATGTGGCGGCGACCAAGAAGTTTTTCGGATTCCCCGAAGACCAGAGTTTTTATGTGCCGGAAGATGCACTGGCCAACTGGCGCGATGCAGAGAAGCGCGGCGCGGCCTCTGAGGCAGAGTGGAACCAGCTTTTTGCCGGATACAAAGCCGCATTTCCCGAACTGGCGGCGGAGTTTGAGCGGACACAAGCGGGCAATTTGAAGGCGGGATGGGAAAAGTCGATTCCCAGCTTCGGAACGGAAAAGCCGATTGCGACGCGCAACGCGGGCCAGCAGGTGATGAACGCGATTGCGGATGCTGTGCCGGAGCTGATCGGCGGGGCCGCGGATTTGACGGCTTCGACGAAGACGATCTTCAAGAACTCGGCGCATTTTGCCGAGGACCCGGCGGGGCGCAACGTGTTTTTCGGCGTGCGCGAGCTGGGCATGTGCGCGGCAGTGAACGGCATGGCGGTGCACGGAGGGTTGAAACCATTCGGATCGACATTTTTCGTGTTCTCGGACTATGCAAAGCCGGCGCTGCGCATTGCGTCAATCATGGAAGCGCATTCGCTGTTCGTGTTCACGCACGATTCGATTGGTGTGGGCGAGGATGGTCCGACGCACGAGCCGGTTGAACACCTGATGGCGCTGCGCGCGGTGCCGCACATGACGGATTTCCGTCCGGCGGATGCGAATGAAACGGCGGCGGTGTGGCGGCTGGCTCTGGAGCGCAAGGGGCCGGCGTTTTTCGCGCTGACGCGGCAGGATGTGCCGGTGATTGACGTGTCGAACCGCGACATGTACGCGAGCGTGAGCAAGGGCGCGTATGTGCTGGAAGACGCGGCCAATGCGCAGGTGATTTTGATTGGAACGGGCTCGGAAGTGAGCGTGGTGCTGGGCGCGGCGAAACTGCTGGCGGCCGAAGGGATTCGCGCGCGCGTGGTGAGCTTCCCGAGTTGGAGGATATTTGAGGAGCAAACGGCGGAATACAAGGCGAGCGTGCTGCCGGCGAGTGTTCCGAAACTGGCCGTAGAGGCCGGCGCGACGCTGGGATGGTGGAAGTATGTGGGTTCGAGCGGCGACGTGGTGGGGGTGGACCGCTTTGGCGCCTCCGCTCCGGGACCCATCGTGATGAAGGAATATGGATTCAGCGCGGAAAATGTGGCGGCGCGGGCGAAGAAGCTGGTAAAGCAGTGATCAGTGTCCAGTGATCAGTGGTCAGAGGGTTCCGCGATGAAAATAGCCTCTGTGCTCGTGAGGTCTGAATGTGCACGGAAGCTGACCACTGACAACTGATCACTTACCACTTTTGCGAAGGAACGCACCATGAAGCTTGTCATCAGTTCCGATCATGCGGGATTTGCTTTGAAGGAAGAGGTACGCGCCAACCTGGGCGCGGCCGGGCATGAAGTGGTCGATCTCGGGGCGTTTGTATGCGAGCCCGAGGACGACTATCCCGACTTTGCGTTGAGGACGGGCGAGGCGATCAAGGCAGGCGTGGCTCCGCGCGGCATTCTTATCTGCGGCAGCGGCGTGGGGGTGTGCGTGGCGGCGAACAAGATTCCCGGCATTCGCGCCGGGATTTGCCACGATACGTATTCGGCGCACCAGGGCGTGGAGCACGACGACATGAATGTGCTGGTACTGGGCGCGAGAATCGTCGGTTCCGCGTTGGCGTTCGAGCTGGCGCACGCATTCATCGGCGCGAAATTCCAGGCGCAAGAAGGCCGGTTTGAGCGGCGGTTCAAGAAGGTGTTGGCGATCGAGGCCAAGTACCTGTGCGGGGACCGCGAAAAGCAGGCACGCTAACTCGCTGACTGATTCACATTTTCACACGTTCACTTATTCACTCACCCACCATGTTCCCCTTCGACGCAATCCTCTTCGATGTTGGCGGAGTCCTGCTGACCAACGGCTGGGACCACGGGGAACGCGCGGCTGCGGGGGCGCACTTCGGCCTGGACGCGGCGGCGCTCGAGGCGCGGCATGCGGAGGTGATGGATGCCTGGGAGCGTGGCGACATCGATCTCAATACATATCTGAGTGCGACGGTGTTCTACGAGCCGCGCGGGTTTTCGCGGAGCGAGTTTTTCTCGTTCATGCTGGCGCAATCGCAGAAGTTGCCCAACGGAGCTTTGCACATCCTCGCGGAGCTTGCGGCATCGAATCCGTGCATGGTTGGCGCTCTGAATAATGAAGCCCGCGAAACCAACGAATTTCGCTTTGGACATTTTGGCCTGCGCCGGTATTTCAAGGTGGCCTTCACCTCGTGCTACATGGGCTTGCGCAAGCCGGAGCCTGCGATGTACTTGAGGGCGCTCGACATTCTGGGTTGCAGGCCGGAGCGCGTTCTGTTCATCGACGATCGCCAGGAAAATGTGGCCGGTGGATTGGCGGCGGGCATGAAGGCGATCCAGTTTACCGGTGCGGATACGCTGCGGGTTGCATTGGAAGAGTTGGGCGTGTTTTAAAGACAGCTGTCAGCTTTCAGTTTGTTCGTGCGGGGTTGGGGTTCTTGCTATCCCCGGTCTCAAAATCGAGACCGGGGGCACCCATTTTTCGTGATGGGTTGAGATTTGGTTTTGATGTTCCCCTTCAAAGCGAGATTTGAGATTCCTTTTTCAAGATGGATTCCCTTTCAATAAGAGAGATGCGGAGGTCGTTATGCAACTGGGACTGATTGGTTTGGGCAAGATGGGCGGCAACATGGCGGAACGCCTGAAGCTGGACGGCCACGAGGTGGTGGGCTTCGACTTCAACGCCGAAGCCGTGGCGCGGCTGACCGAGGCAGGCAACGTGGGCGTCAATTCTCTTGAGGCTCTGGCCCAGAATCTGAAAGGCCGGAGAGCCATTTGGATCATGGTGCCGCAGGGGCAGCCGGTGGATGACACGATCGCGAAGCTGGAGCCGCTGCTGAATCCCGGCGACATTCTGATCGACGGCGGCAACTCGATGTACAAGGATTCGATGCGGCGCTACCTCGGGGTGAAAGCCAAGGGATTCGAGTTTGTCGATGTGGGCACTTCAGGCGGGGTGTGGGGGCTGAAAGAAGGCTACAGCATGATGATCGGAGGCGACGAGGAGCCGGTGCAATATCTGCGGCCGATCTTCGAGACGCTGGCCCCGGCCAAGGACAAGGGATGGGGACATGTGGGCCCGGCGGGAGCAGGACACTTTGTGAAGATGGTGCACAACGGCATTGAGTACGGCTTGATGCAGGCCTATGCCGAGGGATTCACGATCCTGGAGAAGAAGGAAGCGTTTCAGCTGGACCTGCCGCAGATTGCGGACATCTGGCGGTATGGGAGCGTGGTGCGGAGCTGGCTGCTGGATCTGACGGCAGAGGCGCTGGCCGGGAATCCCACGCTGGATGGATTGCAGGCGTACGTGGTGGATTCCGGCGAGGGTCGCTGGACGGTGTTTGAGGCGATCGATCTGAACGTGTCGGCGCCTGTGATCACGGAGTCGGTGATCCGGCGCATCCGTTCGCGCGAGGAGAACAACTTTACTGACCGCATGCTGGCCATTATGCGCAACGCGTTTGGCGGGCACGCAGTGAAGAAGAACTAGGGGTCAGAGATCAGGGGCCGGGTGTCAGGACTCAGGCGGAGATGAGTCCTTCCATGCCGTGGTTCGGTTGCGGGCGCGACCGAGAACCAACTGCAGCAGATAGACAAACACCAGAATATTGATGGTGAGCAGGCCGATGCGGATCCACGTGATTTGGCGGAGAATTTCCAGGATCTCCCAGGGTAGAAATGAGGCGGTAATGGCGAGCGTGAGGAATTCGCCCCAGGCCTTCTCGAGGTAGAGACCGATGCCTTCCACCAGCGTGAGGGTCGCGTAACAGTAGGCGACGAGACTGATGCGCTCCAACACCGGCCCGGTGATGAGCGAGGATTTTTCAAGGACGAAGATTACCAGCCGCGACTCGGGATTGAAGCGCAAGTGACGGGCAAAGAGCTCGATCTGGTCCGCGAGGTCCCTGTGGAGCAGGTGGTGCGCACCTATGCCGATGGCGAAGAACAACATGGCATGGAGAAATTTGTAGACCGCGATGAGGAGCAGCACGCGGTTGCGTGGTTGGGGTCCCGCAGTGCGAGTTGGGAAGGGGAATCGAACCATGGCGGTCTGGGGTGAGTCGCTGTCTTCAAGGGTATATGAATTTAGCGGGGCAGCGACGCCCGCCGTTTTTTGTAGACGGCACGAGAAATGTCCGGCACTGTCGGGAAAGCAACAGCAGATCCTTCGGCTCCGCTTACCCCCAATTCGCGTTGCGAATTCGGGGCCCCGAACGCGCTCCGCTCAGGATGACAATTCCATGGTGACACGGGCATCTTGCTCGTTGCGTAAGCGAGCTAGCAAGTCGGCTTACTTGCGATCGATGTGCGCGTTTTCGAGCAGTGTGTAGGAGTCGCCCGCGGCGGCCGTTACTGAAAAATCGTGGGCGGTCACGGTGGCGTCGCTGACGGTCATGCCCTTTTGCGCGGCGATCTCGACATGATTGAGCGTAATAGTGGTGATGGGACTTTCGGGAAGGCCGACGATAATGCCCGCCTCCCTGGCGCCCGTCGCTTTCAGATTGCTGATGCGGATGTCGTGAAAGTGCGGAGTGAGGCGCGTGACCGGCTGCGCGGTATCGTGCTGAGGAATGCGCGGGTAATACTCGGTGATGAGAATGGGCGTGCCCACATTTTCCATGGTCAGGTCGCGGAAGCCGAAGTTGCCGATGTCGCCGCCGCGATCGCGATTGGACTTGATGCGCACGCCGCTGGCCGTGTCCTGAAAGTGAATGCGGCGGGCGCGGACGCGCTGCACGCCGCCGGCAATTTCGCTGCCCATGGACATACCGTGGCCATGGAGAAATGTGCAGTCGGTGATGGTGATGTCGGTCGAAGGCGAGTCGGGACCGGGCGAGTTGGGCTGACCGGACTTGATGGCGATATTGTCGTCGCCGGTGTCGATGGTCATGTGGGAGATGGTGACGTGGCTCGATGAAAAGGGATCGATGCCGTCGGTATTGGGCGAGCGCGCGGGGGCCAGGATTTTACCGTTGCGAATGACGACATCGTCAGAGTAATAGGGCACAACCTGCCAGGACGCGGAGTTCTGGATGGTCATGTTCTCAATGAGAACGTGGTGGCAATGATCGAAGAGGATGAGGCGGGGACGCATGGCGGCGACGAAGTTGGAGCCGGCGCGATGGGCGTAGACCGCGTCCCACCAGGGTTTTCCGTTGCCGTCGATCGTACCGCCGCCGCGGATGACGATGTGCTCGGCATTGGTTGCACTGATGAGCGGCTGCAAGGCAGGCTCGCGCAACTCCTGCACCTGAGGATAGTCGGCTTTGTCCTGGCTGCCGAGCAGGGTCGCGCCCGCATCCACTTCGAGGGTGATGTGGCTCTTGAGCACGATCGGTCCGGTGAGGAAGGTTCCCGAGGTGAGGTGCACCGTGCCGCCGCCCTTGGCCGCGCAGGCGTCAATGGCGCCTTGAATCGCATGCGTATCTTTGGTGACGCCGTCGCCCTTGGCACCATAGGCCGTTACGTCGCAGATGCGCGCGGCATGGGCGTAAATGCCGCTAATGGCTAGCGCCGCTATTAAGAAGATGCCAACGATGCTGCGCGATGCGGCTCGCGGGCCAACGAAATCGACGGGTTGCGCCATGAAAAAACTCCATTTCCTGAAAGCATGTGTTGAGCAATATGCAGTGGATGCTTACGAGGGATGCTTGTACTATGGCGGGGTAGGTGAGAGCAATATG
Organism: uncultured Acidobacteriota bacterium; assembly: GCA_963786565.1. Taxonomy (GTDB): domain Bacteria; phylum Acidobacteriota; class Terriglobia; order Terriglobales; family Acidobacteriaceae; genus Telmatobacter. The sequence continues at coordinate 10,663 of CAWAZR010000011.1, forward strand.
AATCTGCATGCGAATGGTAAAGCCAAGCGGTGCGCGAGGCGCGGAATGGCACGCTGGGCAGTCGGAATGGGCCTGGCGCTGCTGGCGATGGGAGCTGCGCCGCTGGCGGCACAGATGACGGATGCCACGGCGAAGCAGTTGCGGGAGAAGATTCGCGCGGCGTTATTCGTGCCCGACCCGTTGCCGGCGCTGGACGCGAAAAACGTGGGAAGCTTCAAGGTTGAGCCGGGAGTGGTGGCGGAGCGCGTGACGTATGCGACAGAGTACGGACTGCGGGTTCCGGCCATTGTGTACCGGCCGGAGAAGATACACGGCAAAATTCCGGGCATCGTGGTCGTGAACGGTCACGGCGCCGACAAGACGAGCTGGTACTCGTGGTACACGGGCGTGGAGTATGCGCGTGCAGGCGCTGTGGTGTTGACGTACGACATGATTGGTGAGGGCGAGCGCAACGACGATCACAAGGATGGCACCAGCGAACACGATAAGTTGATCGATGTGCCGGGCGTTCCGCAGCGTATGGGTGGGCAGATGCTGACGGACGTGATGCAGGCGGTTTCGTATCTGAGGAGCCGGCCGGATGTGGATGCAAAACGCATTGGGGTGATGGGATTTTCGATGGGCTCGTTCGTGGTTTCGATCGCGGGCGCGGTGGACGATCGCATTCATGCGGTGCTGTTGACGGGCGGCGGCGATCTGGATGGGCCGGGTGGCTATTGGGCCACAAGCCATAATGTCATGTGCCAGAGCGGGCCCTACAATGCGCTGGAATTCTTAGGGGATCGGGGAGCCGTGCTGTTTGCGTTGCAGGCCAAGCGCGGGCCGACGTTCATCATCAACGGGACGAACGATACTGTGGTCGCGATTCCGACGCACGGACCGGATTTCTTTGAGGACCTGCGCAAGCGCACGATTGCGGAGTTTGGATCGGACAAGAATGTGTTCACTACGTACTTCGACCAGGGGGCGAGCCATCGGCCGGCCTGGGTGACGAAGATTGCGGCGCAATGGCTCGCGGACAATCTGCATTTTGCCAACTGGAAGAGCAGCCAGATTGCAGCACTGCCGACGATCCGGATTGGTGATTGGGCGGCGAAGAACGGCGTCGTGTTCAACAAGAGCGAGCAACGCGAGGACCGCGATGCCGGACTGGTGGCGATCGATGTGAATGTGCCGAACCTTACGCCGGAGCAGTTGAGCGTGTTGCCCATGGCGGAGTGGGACAAGGAACGCGAAGAATTTGTGTACTCAGCGTGGGCGCGGGATGCGATTGCGGACGCGGAGCGGACGAATGCGGCGGCGCAGAAACCGTAAAGGCAGCGGGTGAGCGGAGTGGACGCAAACGGAGGCGCAGACTGGATTCGTCACAGCCCTTTTTTATCGAGCTCGTGCTCCAAAACCAAAGCACCTCTCTCAAAATCGGTTGCCATGTCGATGCGCGTCTGTTGATTAATGATGATGGGGTAGGGCCGAGCGAGCTTCTTTGCCGCGATTACGAATACTGGGACTTTGGCCTCCTTTGCATAAATATATTCGGCTGCCGGCCACTCGCTATCACGCCAGGTATCGGTGACAATACTCATGAAAGCCTTGGCATTCTCAATCTTTTCTTCCAGTTCTTTGTAGAGGGCGTTGTGGTAGTCACGCTCGCTTTCGCTGTAATCCCAATATGCATATTTCCTTTGCTTGAGGATCTCAGTCAGTCGCGTGACGAATTCTCGGCTGCTCCTGTCGTAACTGATGAAAACGTAGCCTTTCGTTTCTGGCTCTGAAGGCTGTTGACGCGCTGGTGCTCCACTTTGCTCAATTTGGGGCACAAATGAAGCAAGCGCATGAGCCACCTTATCGAGGCCTCTAGGCCATTGGTCTTTCGTTACAACAATCCGTTGAATATCCCCGATCAGGGACGACAATTCGCGCGAAACTGTAACCGCTTCAATGAGGACCGGTACGACTGGAAGACCATTCTCGATGGCGACTGAAATCTCACGGGCCACCTGAACCGATTGATTCGACGCCGGGCTCAATACGAGCAGTAATGCGGCGGATGAGCGAATTGCATTGACGATCGAAGCGCCCCATTCCATGCCCGGTAAAATATCCCGCGGTACATACCAGCAGCGAATGCGAGAGTTTTCAAGATAAGCGCAGATCTCGACGGCCTTCTCCTGCTCCTGCGCTGCGTAACTGATGAAAATGTGATTAGGCATAATCGGGGATTTCCGTTTTGCTTCGTGTCTACCGATCGATATATACAGTCTTGGACTCTGCGGGCGATTTTCTTTGATGCCGGCGATCGGCGGATCCATCGCTGCCAGCGCGATGCTATCAATTCGTGATGGGTTTCAGAAGCGAGGCCTGGGGCATCCAGCGATGGTGCAAAGGCAGAAGGCCAGAGACCTAACGTTTCAGGCGCAGGAGGGCGTTGCGGTCGAGGGGTTCGCCGTCGAGGATGATGGCGGAGATGCGGCGCGCGTTCCAGATGTTGGCGGTGGGATCGGCGTCAACGACGAGGATATCGGCGCGGCGGCCAGCGGCGATGAGGCCCAGCTCGTTCCAACCGAATTGCAGCGAGTAGTTGTTGGTGGCGGAAGCGAGGGCCTCGCGCGGCGAGAGGCCGAGGCGAACCAGAAGTTCGAGCTCTGTATGCAGCGAGATTCCGGGCATGGTGCCCATGGAGTCGGCGCCGGAGGCGGCCAGGTAGTGCGGGAAATCCGCAAAGATGGTTTCGTTGATGCGCCACAGATGGAGAGCGGTGAGGCCGGCCTTTTTTTGCAGGTCCTCTTCCATCCAGCGCTGCGCGGTGAGCGGCAAGTGGTGCGACCAGGTGGGAAGCGGATAGATCATTTCGCCGGTAGCCGGGTCGGAGGGATGAAACATGCGGCCGGGATCGAGAAGAGCCGCGGCTGGTTCCTTCCAGAGATTGCGATGCCCCGGCAGATTGACGTAATAGAGGCTGAAGCTGGGCATGAGCGCGGCGTGGTGTGAGGCAAGCAGATGCGCGTAGGTGCGCAGACGGAGATCGGTGGGCGAGACGTGCTCGGAGTAATCGTAGGCGGTTTCAGCCGAGGAGCCGTCGGGATCGTCGATGAGCGGGCGCTGCAATTCGTCGGGAATCACGCCGAGGTCATAGCGGTCCATCTGCGGCAGGGCATCGACGCCTGCCTCGACGCCGACGCGATACGGCGTGGCGACAAAGATGCCGTAGGTGACAAGACCCATCTCATGGGCGCGGGCCATGATCCATTGTGAGTTGGCGGCGGTGAGATAGGGCGACAGCAGCAGCACGCGCGTGCCGAGGTGCGCGGTGTCAACCATTTGACGCGCCGTATCCTGCGGGCTGAGCTCGACGGGATGCGGGCCTTCACGCAGCTTGGAGACCCACTCAGGCTGGCGAGCCAAAAGGCTCCAGTTGTCGGTGACGCCGATGGTGTCGATGGGGTAAATGTGCGGGCTGGGCTGGGCGCTGGAATCGATGAAGCCGCGCTGATAGTCGGCGCGAGCGACCACGGTGGTGACGCCCATGTAAAGGTTGGCGTTGGCCTGGGCTTGCGAGTTCAGGCCCGCATAGCCGTCGATGAGGCCGGGAATGAGGAATTTTCCGGTGCAATCGATGATGCGCGCGCCCTTGGGGATGGGCACTGTGCCGGGCAGGCCGACCTCAGTGATTTTGCCTTCGCGGATGACGACAATGGCATCGGGGATGTCGCGGGCCGAATGGCCCCAATTTTCCAAATCAACGACTGTGCCACCGGCAAGAACCAGGGGCGCCGCAGGCTCACCCTGTGGATGGGCCGAAACGGAGGCTAAAGCCAATCCGCAGATAACAGCGGGCAAAAGTGGAGCAATACGCATGGCAAAGTCAGTCTGAAGTGGATTGTCGCACAGAGGGGTGAGATGGCCGGGCTAGCGGGGCTAGCGGAGTTAGCAGTCCCTCCCACCTCTAAAGCTCGCTGCCGTGCGTCGAGCTTTAGGATGAGGCAACCCGTTGGGATGGGGCAACTCGCGTCTCCGACGTCGCAAATTTGGAACCGCTTAGGATCGCGGCGGCAGCGACGATGAAGATGGGAAAACACTCCAGGGAGTAACGGGGTTCGGAGTTTTCCATGGTGCCAAGCAGCAGACAGCGCAGAACGATGTAACCGCCGAGCATCCACGGCCAGGGGACACGACGGCGAAGAAATGCCCACGCCGCAGCTGCGACATAAAAGAGATTGAGGAGGCCGAGCAGAATCGCACCCATGGTTTGTGCGGGGTGGTCGGCGGGGGGCCACCAGAAGACCTCGATTTCGAACTCTTCGGTGCGGGGACGAAACATCATGTCGGTGATGCGCGCGAGAGGAAGCGTGACGTAGTAGCGGAAGGGATGCGCGTGGATGCGCTGCGCGGCGAGCGCGCCGAAACGATGGTCGAGATCGGCGGAGATAGAGATGGTGTGGTTGTATTCGTCGAGGAGAGCGAGAGTTTGCGCGCGCTCGGCCGGCGAATCGAAGGCACGCGCGGGCAAATCGTCGGGATCGATGGGACCAACGCCAACCTGCCAGAATACGACCGCCGTGGATGTGTACTCGACGGACCAGGTGCGAATCCAGCGATAAACGCCGACGTTGGCGCGATCGCCGGGGTCGCCAAGATAGCGCGGAGCCAGCGGTTGGAAAACCCGGAAGGTAACCCAATTGCGCAGCGTCCAGACGGCAATGGGAGCCAGGGCAACCATGCAGTAAATGGATGTGGTGGTGAAGCTGCGGCGCAGCGCGAGGTGCATGCCTTGCGGGGCTTGGTCACGCAGAATGTAGAAAAACAGCCCTGCGGCGAGCGCAATAGAGAGCAGCGCGCCATCCGGCCTCAGCAGCATGGCAAGTGCCGAAGCACAACCGGCGAGAATCGCGGCTGGTGTGTCGTGGTGGCCCGCTGCATCTGCCGAGAGGATGCGTCCCGCGGCGTAGATTCCCAGCGACACGGCGAAGATGGAGAGGCACTCGGTCATGGCGGTGCCGGCTTCAGCAGCGGTGAAGGGGCAGAGCGCGGCCAGGGCGAGGGCGATTTCACCGGCGCGCGGAGAGATGCAGCGGTAGGCGAAGGCCGCTAAAAGAAGACATCCGACGAGGTCGACGATGGACTGGAAAAGGTAGAGAGTGACGAGCCAGCCGCTATGGGGAAGATTGCCGAAGAGTTGATGGAACGCGGCCAGAATGATGGGATAGGCGGGCAGGCGGAAGAGGCTGGGCGCAAGATCGTCGCCGGAGCCGAGCCCGTAGACCCAGTGGTGCAGCAGATTGCGGCCGAGCTCGAGGTAGTCCCAGGTATCGTCGTCGATGGTGCGGGGAGACCAGATGAAGTAGAGGCGGAGGATGAAGCCCAGCGCGATCCAGAGCGGCAAACGGCGCGGCCAGCGGGAAGGGGGTTTAGCGACAGTCTGCGTCATTCGCATGTGGTCAACAGCGCGATCTGGTTGGCCTCTTCAACTTCCTTAGGCTCTGGGTTGATCTCGCATGTGTGGGTTACTAGGATGAATTCCCGCTCGTTCGAAAGTACCCAAATCTGAACATGTGCTGGAGCATCTCCCTTCGCGATAACCGTCCCGTATTTTCCGAATGTACATTCTCCAGAAGATTTTGAAATCGATCTTCGGCCGCGGACCTTCTCGGTCATCTTTTCGCAAATACTGACCAGCGATTCTGGGGTCACATTTGGCAACGTGCCAGGCTTGTGTTGTGCGATTGAGAACTGCAGTGCTGGCGGATTTGGACCGCTTCCACGCACATAGGTGGCCGGCCCATTCGGATTTGCGACCGGGAACCATCCTTGATGGAGATTGACCTTCAGACGAGGTAGCATCCGGCGTCCTTCATAGGGTTCGAAACTAATTTCGTTCGACTAATGAATTCTACGCGCGACCTTTGGTTCGTCCAGCGAGGGAATGTGCTGAAGAGATCAGCTTGCCACCAGCGTGGTGCGGCGGCGGGTTGCCAGCAGCGGGAGCACCTGGGCGTAGGCCGCTTCCACACTGAGGCCGTATTTCGCGCGGAGCGCATCGACTTTGCCGTGTTCGACGAATTGGTCGGGCCAGCCGATGCGGACCACCGGAACTGCGAGGCCCATCTCTTCGAGAGCTTCAACGACCGCGGTGCCGAAGCCGCCCATCTTCACGTGATCCTCAAAGGTGACGAAGGCGGCCACGCGCTTTGCGTACCGCTCAAGCATCTCGCGATCGATTGGTTTCACAAAGCGTGGATTGATGAGGGCGGCGGAGTAGCCGTCGCGCGCGAGAGTTGCGGCCAGGCTCTGCGCAAGCGAGAACGTGGGACCGAGGCCGAGGATCGCTACGTCAGAGCCGTCGGTGACGACTTCAGCCTTGCCGATGGGAAGGATTTGCGGCTCGGGCTTGCGGACCACCCCGGCCACCGCGCCGCGCGGATAGCGAATGGCGCTGGGACCGGGAATTTCGAGGGCGGTCTTGAGCATGTCGGCGAGCTCGTCTTCATCGCGGGGCGACATGAGCACGATGTCGGGAATGCCGCGCAGGTAGGCGATGTCGAAGAGGCCGTGATGCGTGGGGCCGTCGTCGCCGGAAAGACCGGCGCGATCCATGCAGAAGAGGACTGGAAGTTTTTGCAGGCAGACGTCGTGGACGATGGGATCGAAGGCCCGCTGCAAAAATGTGGAATAGATGGCGCAAACGGGACGGAAGCCGCGCGTGGCCATGCCGGCGGCGAAGACGACTGCGTGCTCTTCGGCGATGCCCACGTCGAAGTAGCGCTTGGGATGGCGAGGGCGGAAGAGATCGAGGCCTGTGCCGTTGGGCATGGCCGCGGTGATGGCGACAATGCGGTCGTCCTTTTCGGCCAGATCGGCGAGGGTGTTGGCGAAGACCTCGGCATACGTGGCGGAGCCGTCGGGAGTCTTGCCGGTTTCAGGATCGTAGGGGCCGAGACCGTGGAATTTCTTTTGCCCTTCAAGCGCGGGCTGAAAACCGCGGCCCTTCTGCGTGAGGATGTGGAGCAGGACAGGGTGGTCGAGGGTCTTGAGGAACTTGAAGGTCTCAACAAGCAGCGGCATGTTGTGGCCATCGATAGGGCCGAAATATTCGAGGCCGAATTCTTCAAAGAGGATGGAGGGCCAGAGCATGCCTTTGGCAGCCTCTTCGGCGCGACGCACGACTTTCAGAGCGGTCTTGCCGCCGAAGCGCTCAATGAGGTGCGTGGCCTTGTCGTGTAAATGCTGGTAGTGCTCGTTGGTGACGATGCGATGCAGGTAACGGGCCACTGCGCCCACATTGCGATCAATGGACCACTCGTTGTCATTGAGAACCACGATCATGCGCCTGGTTTGCGAGGCGATGTTGTTCATGGCCTCGAAGGTGACGCCATTCGTGAAGGCGGCGTCGCCGGCGACGGCGATCACGTTTTCGTGTCCTCCGGCCAGATCGCGGGCCACGGCCATGCCCAGCGCGGCAGAAAGCGCAGTGCCGGCGTGGCCGGCTCCGTAGCTGTCGTGCTCGCTTTCGGTGCGGAGCATGAAGCCATTGAGGCCGCCGGGTTGGCGGATGGTCTCAAAACGATCGCGGCGACCAGTGAGAATCTTGTGGATATAGGCCTGGTGGCTCACATCGAAGAGGATTTTGTCCTCGGGCGTGTTGAAGACCGCATGCAAAGCCAGAGTGAGCTCGACCACGCCGAGATTGGGGCCTAGATGGCCGCCGGTTTTGGAGAGAGTCTGAATGAGGAATTCTCGAATCTCTTCGGCAAGCTCGGCCAATTGCGCGGGATTGAGGCGCTTTACATCGGCGGGGAAGTTGATGGACTCCAGCAGTGTTCCCATTGATTTCCTTTTCCCGGGAAGGCCGGGTGTCCAGGGGATATCCCCTGCGGCAAAAAGCCCCCTGCGCGGGGGTCTTTGTTGGAGGTTTCGCCTGGTTCTAGTATACCTGTGCGAAGAATCCGCCGTTTGCAATGTTAGACGCCTCGGCAGGGGCGGGGTTTGACAGAATTTCGGACGGGTTCGGGGCGGAGAAGCGGAGGCTGAAGAGGAAGGCATTGTTGCAGTAACTCGTTGAAAATAAATTGTTTGATCTCCACTCATGGATGTCGCGGAAGAGGATTCCAAGAGGCCACAAGCACTGAGGCTGGTCTATACTTGTGCCGCGGTGAGAACGGGCGGTTGCGCGATGCGGAAATGGGCGGTTTTGCTGCTTCTGGCGGGCTCGGCCTGGCCGGCGATGGCGGCCAAGAGCGTGACGGTAGGGCAGCTGGATCAGTTGCTCGACACGCTCCGCGGCAAGTCCGACGGCAAGGTGGCGCAGGAGCTTTCGGACCTGGAACTCACCGAGCGGGTGAGCCTGGCCCGGCTGGCGCACTGGGAGGCGGAGTTTCCGGGAAGCAAGAGCCATGAGGCGCTGACGAAGCTGGCCGATCTCGCGGCATTTTTGTACCCTCCCGCCGGGGACGTGGATCCGATTGCCGGACCGGACAGCGCGACCCAGGAGCGGATGCTGGAACTCGCTGCGGATTACGTGAAAAACACCATCACGCGATTGCCAAACCTTATTGCCACGCGGGAAACCTCGCATTTTGAAGACACGCCTTCCGCGCAGATGCCAGTGGTCAGTACACCAATGCTGGTCGGAAGGATGGGGCGCGCCATGTCCGCGCCGGAGCCCCTGGTGAGCAGCACTGAATACAAGTCTCTGCACAGCACTGGTTCTTCCAGCCTCACAGTCACCTACCGGGATGGCCGCGAGGTGCAGGACGGGGACGCCCAGCCGGGCAAGAACCAGAACAAGCCTCCGAAAGATCTGACGACCGTCGGTGAATTTGGCCCGATTCTTGAAGTGGTGACGAGCGACGCTCTGCGCGGTGAAGTCACGTGGCAACGATGGGAACAGGGCACGAGCGAGCCGGTAGCCGTATTTCGTTATGCGGTGCCCCTGGAGCAATCGAATTACCTGGTGGAGTTATCGCCCGGAGGCAAGATCAAAGAGGTCTATCCGGGCTATCACGGGGAGATCGCGATCGATCCGTCGACGGGCGCGATTTTGCGGATCAGCCTGATGGCAGAATTGCCACCACCCAACCAGGCGATGCAGACGGCAATCCTCGTGGAGTATGCGCCGGTGATGATCGGCGAGCAGAACTATATTTGCCCAGTGCGCAGCGTAGCTTTCTTGAAGATTCCCCTGGCCAATGCCCCGGCCGCGCAGGATGCGGCGGCGGTGAAAGTGGAGACGCAGCTGAACGACGTTGCCTTTACTCACTATCATCTGTTCCGCTCGAAAGCGCGGATCGTGACAGACGCAAGCGGAAATGGCGATGCGCCTGCGGATGCTCCGCCTGCCGCGCCTCCGCCGGCGGCTGCACTTCCCGCGGGCGCGACCCCTTAGGATCATCCGCCATAGCATCAGTCATAGCGGAGCGTTGTAGGATGGGCCTGAGAGATTTTGGGCTCGTTGGAGGGCAAGACCGTGTGCAGAATTCGGCATTTTTTTCTGGTTTTGGTTTTGGCCGCAGGGTGGTGGGCAGGTGCTGGCGCGGCGTGTGCGCAGTTACCGGAACCGGGAACGACCCATGAGGCGCCGAATCCTCTGACCGATGCGACCGCGAAGCCGGGCAAAATCCTGCTGTATGACCTGGAAGCGCGCTTTGCCAAGGACGTGCTGGAGCGCGGAGGCGCAGGATTTGCCGAATGGTTTGCCGACGATGGCGTGGCGCTGGGTAACGGAGTGGCGCCGCTGATCGGAAAAGTGGCCATTGCTAAGTCAGCCAACTGGTCGCCGAAGGATTACCAACTGACCTGGACGCCGACCGATGCGATGATGGGACCTTCAGGCGATATGGGGTATACGTGGGGCCATTTCGAGGGGCGCAGCAAGGACGCCAACGGGAATCCCGTGCTGACCAGCGGGCGCTACATCACCATGTGGCGCAAGCAGGTGGACGGGACCTGGAAAGTGGTGCTGGATGCCGGCGCGAATGAGCCCCTGGGGGCGGGGGAATGCTGCAAGCTGCCGGGACACTAAGAGCAGGGAGCTAGGGAGTGAAGAAAGTGAAGTGAGTGAAGTTAGTGAAGAGAGTGAAGTAAGTGAATTCAGTGAAAAGAACCCTCGAGCAGCCAGCCTTCTGAGCCCTTCACTTCTTTCACTCTTTTCACTTCTTTCACTCTCTTCACTACCCCCTGCTCCGCGGATAGTAACTACATCGAAGTGCCCGTAGTAATCTCAACGTGATTCCAAAGCGCGAAAAAACGCGGGTACTTGGGTTGTAAGTCTTTTGCGAGCAATTACCTACTTTGTGGAAGAGCCAAGTTCGTCAATTCCCCGGATACTGACAAACGGGTGCGTGTATCTATGTGTGCAGTACTCGGTTCCCAAGCCGGCGAGAACCAGGAAACGGGTGTGCGGGCAGAGCTAAGTGCGTTCGATCGCAACTCTGACCCCGGGCTGGGCGAACTGACCGAGCTTGCCGCGGTGTTGTGCAATGCCGACTACGCGTACCTGGGCTGGATGGATTACAACCGGCTGTGGTTCAGATCGCGCTATGGATTCCGCGCGACGGACCAACCGCGCGCGTTGACGGCATGCCAGTGGATGCTGGAAAAAGGCCAGCCGCTGCTGATCGCCGATGCCGGGCAGGATCCGCGCTTCCCACCCACTGGCATTCCGCTACCCAACGCCGATCCTTGCCTTTCCTATGCCGGCGTTCCGCTGTTTTCAGGAGATATGCAGATCATCGGCACGCTGGCGGTGCTGGCACGCACGGCGGACCGCTTCAAGCCGCAGCATCTGACCCTGCTGGAATCGCTGGGGCGTCAGGTAGTGACGCGGCTGGAACTGTACAGCCGCATACGCCTTCAGGAGCAAGCACAGCGGCTGCGGCAGCGCAGCGAGCGGGCGCTGGCCATCGAGCGCTGTTTTGTGGCGGCCACACTGGATTCGATCCCCGCGCTGGTGACGGTGCTGGATACGGCCGGACGCGTGGTACGGATGAACGAGCCCTGCACGCAATTGACGGGCTTGAGCCTGGCTCGTGCCATAGGTCTGCCATTTGTTGAGGAGTTTCTGGAGGAAGAAGACCGCGCGTGGGTGACGAACAAACTACGCGATGCCGTAGTGGGCCTGGCGAGCGGGCCGCACGAGACGGCGTGGCGATCAGCGGGCGGCAGCTCGCGGCGCGTGAGCTGGACAGTGCGGCCGTTGCAGGGGCCGACCGGCGAGATTCAATATCTGATCGTCAGTGGGCAGGACGTGACCGACCAGCGTGCCGTGGAGCAGGCGCTGCTGACGAGCGAGACCCGCTATCGCGAGATGGTGGAAAACAGCCTGGGGTTTGTCTTTACCTGCTCAATGGAGGGCCGGCTGACTTCATTGAATGCGTTTACCGCCGAAACTCTGGGCTATCGTCCGGAAGACCTGGCGGGGCGCTTGCTGACGGATTTGATGGACGCGACCGGGGTGGCGACGTTTCAGGATTGCCTGAACACGGTGGAAACGGGCGAGGAGTGGCAGGGAGCGTTGCCGATGCGGCGCAGCGACGGCGTTTACCGGCGCATTGCCGTGCACAGCCGAAGCATGCAACTGGCAGGCGAACGATCTTTTTTAATCGTGCACGGCATGGACGTGACCGAGCAGTACGAGGCCGAGGAAGCGCTGCACATGGCCACGCGGCAACGCGAGCTGATTCTGGAATCGGTGGGCGACGGCATCTTCGGCATCGATCTCGAGGGCAAGGTGACGTTTATCAACGAGGCGGGCGCGCGCGCGTTGGGCTACGCGCCGGATCAGTTGACGGGGCGCGACCTGCACGACCTTATCCACTACAGTCACGCGGACGGAACGTCCTATTCGCGATCGACCAATCCGATTCTGCAGGCGCTGCGGCGCTCGGAGCCGATTCGCATGCTGGACGAGGTTTTCTGGCGCAGGGACCGCATCGCGATCCAAGTGGAATACAGCGCCAATCCGCTCATGGAAGATGGCCAGATCTCCGGCATGGTGGTGGCCTTCCAGGACGTGAGCGAACGGCGGCGGCTGGAACGCATGAAGGATGAGTTTATTTCCACGGTGAGCCACGAACTGCGCACGCCGCTGACCTCATTACGCGCATCTTTGGGATTGATTCAGTCGGGCTCGCTCGACAAGCGTCCGGAGAAGCAGCGGCAGATGGTGGAAATGGCGATCGGCAACTGCGACCGGCTGACGCGGCTGGTGAACGACATTCTGGATTTCGACGGTGCGGAAAAACGGCGGCTGCCGCTCAACCGCGAGCCGGTGGAAGCGATCGACCTGCTGCGGCGCGCGGCCGACGTGGCGCACGGCACGGCGACGCAGGCGCGCATGGAGTTCCGCATCGAGGCCAAGGCGTCGCCGGTTTTTGCCGACTCGGAGCGCGTGATGCAGGTGCTGAACGAATTGGTAACCAATGCGATCAAATTCTCGCCGCCGAATACGGTGATTCACTTGAGCGCACGGGATACGGCCACGAGCGGACCTGGCGGCAGCGCGTCAGAAGTGTGCTTTACGGTTGCAGACCAGGGGCGTGGCATTGCGCCGGAGAAGCTGGAGCGCATCTTCGAGCCTTTCCATCAGGGCGACGCGTCGGACTCGCGGGCGCTGGGCGGCACAGGTCTGGGCCTCGCGCTTTGCCGCAGCATCGTGGAACAGCACGGCGGGCGCATCTGGGCCGAGAGCCAGTTGGGCAACGGAAGCAGATTCCTGTTTACGTTGCCGGCGGCAACGTCTGTTGATCCAGCGAAGTGACTGCCTCAAAATGAGCAGTCTCCGGCGAATTATCCGATAGACATCCATTCCAAAGATTGCTATTCTCTGCACTAATTTCCCAGGCGGGCAGCTCATCCCTCGCGGCGATTCCTCGCCAGCCGGCCCGGGCAATTCATGGGGCCTCCGCAACCTTTCATCCGTCATTATTTCCTTGTCCTCCGGTACTACACGAAGGACAGGTGCATCCGTTCCCCGGAGGTTCTGAATGTCTGTCTCGTTGTCTTCTCGCCTTGTTTGCGCTGCAACCTTCGTGACCGCGGGATGTTTGCTTGCGATTGCGCCAGCACAACCTGCCCATGCGCAGGACTTTTCTCGTCCAGCTCAAACCCCGGGCACGAACCTGGATTCGAGCGACTACGGCGCGGGTGGTCATATGAACGCAACCGTCAATCAGGCCACAGGCGAGCTGACTGGCCAGATTTTTGACCCGCAAAATATTCTGCGCCGCGAAGTGAAGGAGACACACTCAATCGATGGCGGAACGAAGTACGAATCCGAAAGGCTGGTCTATGATTTCGGCCTCAAGGGCAACCTCCTCACCATGTCCGACTATAAATTGGACCTCAAGGGTGGACTGTCTTATCTGGACAACGAGCATTTTGGCCTGCATGGCGAGCGCACCTGGGAACAGAAAACCACATACAAACTTGACGGTTTTGACACCAGCACGTGGCACGTTGGTCTCGACTACGGGCACGCGTGGACCAAAGAAACCACGACCTACAAGCCGCCACCCGCCACGCCAGGCAAGCCTGCAAAGCACGCCACGTCGAACGCGCAGTCGCAGCAGACTCCGCCGCCATCCACGATGCAAGTTGGCCTGCTCTTCCCCTTAAATTTCCACGCTGGAGAGACGGTTACCGGTTCGCTCTGGCCAGCCTCTTACGCTGAGGGATTCAAGACGATTCCCGGCCTCAGCGAATACACCTTCCCCATTGAGCTCGCGTATCTGCCGGGCGGCACTCCATCGTGGCCGACCGTTGAGATTGGCGTCAAGGGTGACGGCTATTCGTCCGTAAACCCCAACGGTACATTTTCTCTTCACATCCCCAGCACATGGACGGGCCCCCTCCAACTGCAAACGCGCGATTCGTATTCGTTGCCCGGCGCCGGCCCCACGAGCGCGCTGCTCGATGTCGGTAACCCGGTTGCCGCGCCAGCGTTGCCCAGCAATCTCGTCTCCCCAAAGGTCACTGGCGCCCTCAAGGCAGAGAATCTCAAATATCTGAAACATCTCTGGAACCTGGCCTACGATCTCGAAGAGGATTTCAACGCGGCCGAGGAGATCAAAGATGACGACTACTATTGGGCCACAATCGACGACCTGGAAGAATACGAGTACTACTTGTGGAATGAGATTGACGATGTTATCGACACTCTTCCGCCATCGGATGTGGCGCAGTTGGCGAGCGACCAGATAAAAAAGGCCGACGAGTGCATTAAGAAGCTTGAAGACGGGCCGCAAACCCCTGACAATGTGGCCGAGCTCAAGGATATGCGAGGCTGGGCCGACTTTCTCGATGACGAGGAGGGACACGCGCACTGGCTCGCTGGCGATCGCTTCTTCATTGAGCCGAGCGTGTTTTGGACAAATCCCGTTCTCACGCAGGGGAAGCTGGGCGCACTTCGCGGCAACTTCCTCGACGACCCACTCGACACTAACCTTCACATCGGCACGAATACCATCTGGCCTTTGGCCGCGACCGGCAGCGAACTGTATTTCATGCCGCCCATCAGCCTGACGCCGGGTCCAAACAATCTCTTCGTTGACGGTCCCGGAATGCCGCCGACTGAGCTGCCGATTTTTTATATGACCCTCACCATGTGGGCCGATCAGCTCAGCCTCCAGAAAGGTCAATCGACTACCTACTATGTCAAGCTTGACGGCCTCAACGGGCTGCCCAGTTCTGCGTGGAGTTCGTCCTTCATTCCGACCGATCTAGTCAGTCCCTCTGACTTGGGTGGCGGCTCCGGCGCATCTTCCGCACCCGGCAACTCGCAGTCCGGCTACATCACCCTCGCGGTGACCAATGAATCGCCCGGCACCATCACCATGCAGAACACTTTTAGCACTCTCGACGCAAAATTTTTCGCACCGTCGGGTTCGTATCAGATCAGCGGTGGAGTCGGCGCTATCGCGGATGGCGGATTCAGCATTCTCGGCGTGGCCCGCGCTTATCTGCAACCCGCGCTGGGATTCGGGTATCCACAAGGTTCCACGCTGCCCGTATCCTCAGGCTTCGGCGACTCCATCTGGAATCCCAGCACGCACCTGGATTACAAGCCAGACTCGACTACGGGTCTTTACTCGTTAGCCAGCTGCTCCTCAAGCGGGAGTGATACGCCGTGCACAGGCGGAGCCTTGCCTCCGAACACTGCCCTCATTGGCGACACCCCGCCCGCCGGCAGCACTCCTCCGGCAACGACGGGCCGTGAAGCCGCAGAGAAAGCGGTGAAGGATGCCGAGGACGCGCTAAGGGACGCGCGATCAAAGGTGGACAAGAAAGAAGAAGCGTCTGCGAAGGTGTGGAAGAAAGTCAGAGAGGTCGCACCCGCGGCCCTTGATGCCTACAAAAAGAAAATTTCAGACGATTTCGCGGCACAGATGAAGCTTGAAGATGCGTGGAAGCACTTAATAGCCCAGCCCTCCCCTGAAAACTTCGTGGCATATAGCCAGGCTGCGGCAGAGGCGGCAGCGAGTCAGGCGACTGCGGATGGGGCATTTGAATCCCTCAAGCTTAGCCTGCCCGCTGAACTTGCCATCACCCTGAACTATACGAATCTTGAATATCAAGATGCGATGAAAGCTGCGGATAAGGCATACGAGGCGGTGCGTATTGCGGAAGAGGAGGCCAATTTTTCGCTGCTGCTCGACGAGCCTGCGCCCACGCCGCCTGGAACCACGCCGCCTACACTCCGGCTACCTTCAACTCCGCCTCCGCTTCCGCCCCCGCCTCCACCCCCACCCCCGCCCAATTGATATTTGGGTCTTGCCGCGGAGGCACTTTTGACCATCCCGAGTTCGATCAATCGGTGATCGGAGCGGGCGCTGGGCGGGATGGGCCCGGGCGTGGCGCTCGCAAGCAGTGAAAAGAGCGGGCCTCGACAACTAATGAGGGTCTTGAGATGGATCCCTTTGGTTCGCAGTCGTCTCTACAGAGCCGTTACGTTTGGCACCCACGCGCCATGAGACAATGCCTTCGGCGGTATTCCCCGTACTGACTCCGTGGCCGCCGGTCAATGTTTGATGGGGGTTCATGGGCGTAACCACGCGAGGTTTGAATCTACTGTTCGGGCGCGCGCTGGCCACCAGCGAAGAACGCGCTGAGCATATCGGCCCTCTGGCGGGGATTCCCGTCTTCGGGCTGGACGCGCTGAGCTCGGCCGCATACGGGCCTGAAGCTGCGCTGACGCTGCTGATTCCCCTGGGCCTGTTGGGCGTGAAGTACATTGTGCCCGTGAGCGCGGCCATCGTGATCCTGCTGGTGATCGTCTACTTCAGCTACCGGCAGACCATCGAGGCGTATCCGCATGGCGGTGGCTCCTACACGGTGGCCAGCCAGAACCTGGGCGAGGGCGCGGGACTGCTGGCCGCGGCGGCGCTCATGATCGACTACATCCTCACCGCTGCCGTGGGCATCTCTGCCGGCGTGGGCGCATTGATCTCTGCCATGCCTTCTCTGCAACCGCATACGCTGGCGCTGTGCCTGATGGTGTTGGCGATTCTGACCCTTGTGAACATGCGTGGTGTACACGACACGGGCGTGGTGTTCATGATCCCCACCTACCTATTCACAGCGACGCTGCTGATTGTGATCGCGGTGGGTGGATGGCAGGTGGTGCATGCGGCAGGGCATCCTGCGCCGGTGACGCCCATGCCTGCAATTCCGCCCATCACCGCGGTATTCAGCTGGTGGCTGATCCTGAAGGTTTTTGCTTCGGGCTGCACGGCCATGACGGGCGTTGAGGCGGTGAGCAATGGTGTGATGGCCTTCCGCGACCCCACGCGCAAGAACGCCAAGATCACACTGACCATCGTCATTGCGCTGCTGGCCATTCTGTTGCTGGGGATTGCGCTGCTGTGCCGCGCTTACAGAATTGCCGCTACCGCCCCCGGCGGCGCCGGATACGAGAGCGTGCTCTCCATGCTGACGCGCGCGGTAATGGGCCATGGATGGTTCTACTCGCTGACCATCGCTTCAGTGCTGCTGGTGCTGGCTCTCTCAGCCAACACCGCATTTGCCGATTTTCCGCGGCTGACGCGCGCCATTGCCCTGGATAACTACATGCCGCACGTCTTTCTCCTCCGCGGACGGCGCCTGCTCTACTCCTGGGGTATTTATGTACTCGTCGTGCTGACGGCGCTGCTGCTCGTCGTATTTGGCGGCGTGACAGACCGGTTGATTCCGCTCTACGCCATCGGCGCTTTTCTGGCCTTCACTCTCTCCCAGTCGGGCATGGTGATGCACTGGAAGCGCCAGGGGAACGCTCCGGGGCGCATGTTCGTGAATGGCATAGGCGCAGTGGCCACAGGCATCACCACGGTGGTGGTGCTGCTGGCCAAATTTGCCGATGGCGCATGGATCACGGTGCTGCTGGTCCTGGTGATGATCGTGTTCATGCGCGCCGTGAATCGCCATTACGTGCGCGTGAACCGTGAGATCGATCTGGACCGGCCAATTGTGCCGGCCGAAGTCAGCGAGCCCATCGTGGTGGTTCCCATCGATCGCTGGAGCCGGATCAGCGAGAAGGCGCTCTCGTTCGCACTGTCGATGTCGTGCGACATCCGCTGCGTGCACGTGCAGACCGTCGACGGCCCTGATTCGTTCTGCGATGCGTGGGACAAGGACATTGTGGCGCCGCTGAAGGCGGCCGGCCGCTGCATCCCCAAGCTCATCACAGTGCAGTCGCCTTACCGATACATCGTCACCCCGATTGTGGATTACGCGCTGGCAGTGGAGCGCGAAAGCGAGACCTGCAAAGTGTGTGTGCTGATTCCGGAACTGGTGGTGCAGCGCTGGTGGGAAGGCATATTGCACAACCGCCGCTCCGATCTGCTGAAGGTGATGTTGCTGATGCGCGGCAACCGCCGCATCGTGGTCATCAATATTCCCTGGTATCTGGAAAACGACTGATCCGCGCCCGCGGAAGGTCTCCTGCTATCTTTCCGGCAAAGCAGCCGTCCCATGGAGGATGACCCCCATGCACGGGCCTTTTCGGGACCGGGCGGCCGCGGCATTTTCTCGCTGGACGGGCTTCGTGAAAGGCGGGGGGAGAGGGTAGTCTAAGAGGGTACCGGAAACCAGCCGGAAGATGCCTGCCGCGGTTCGAAACCCGGCAGCGACAGGTTTGTTTGCGGCGAAACCAGAGTTGCGGCTTCGATTTACGGTAACGCTGGTTTTGCGATACACACGGCAAAGTTTGAGGAGAGTTTCAAGTTGAACAGGACGATCCTATTTCGAATTTCGGCCATGGTTGCCTTGGCGCTTGCGCCCCTGGCAGCCGCAGGCCAGGTAAACCCAGAGGCGGCGCCAAGTTCTGAGCAGGCGGCCTCACCCTACAAGTACGAGGTATACGCGGGCGTTGCTTATAGCCGTCTCAGACAGGTGCCGATATCGTACAGCGGATTGCTGGGCGGTAAGGTGTCTGTGGCCCGCGATTGGGGAAAATATTTTCAACTCATCGGATCGGTGGACTACTACAAGTTGGGAACCGGCCACGGCAACCTGTTAAATCCCGGGCACCCATCGATGTATACCGCCACGCTGGGGCCGGGAATCCACGCCAACCTCTACGGAAACCTCAGCGGTGTGGTATTCGCGGAACTCGGCGTAGCGCAGACCGGCGGAGAACAAATGTCGCCAGATATCTCCTTTGCGGGAGGCTTTGGCGGAGGTTTGACCTACAACCTGTCCTCCCGTTTGGCGTTGCAGCTTACCGGCGACCGCCTCGGCGCATCGTTCCCGTTGCCCGGCAATAATACTTCGGGACAGGCCGGCTCGACGCACCGCGCCTGGAATGCGCGCGGGACGTTCGGCGTGGTGTACCGGTTCTAGGAACAGGGAACAGGGACTGAACCTGGTCGAGCCCGCGGGCGTTGGGCGCCATGCGCGGCGGCGCGTGCTACACTCCTGCCGTTATGACAAACCGAAATTTTTTGGGATTGCTTTTGTGCCTTGGCGTGGGAACCGGGTGGTTGGCCGCGCAGCAGAATGACAAGCCGCATCTCGAAAAACGCGGCGCTGCCACGCAACTGATCGTTGGCGGCAAGCCGTTCCTGATGCTTTCCGGCGAGTTGCACAACTCGTCGTCTTCCAATCTCGAATACATGAAGCCGATTTGGCCGAAGCTCGCGGCGACGGGACTGAATACCGTGGTGACGCCGCTGAGCTGGGAGCTGATCGAACCCAAAGAAGGCACATTCGATTTCACTCTTGTCGACGGGCTCCTCGACCAGGCGCGGCAGGCGCACGAGCGCATCGTGTTTCTGTGGCTGGCATCGTGGAAGAATGGAAAGTCGAGCTACGTGCCGATCTGGGTGAAGCAGGATACACGGCGCTTCGCGCGCGTGGTGGAGCATGGCAGCGAGGTAGAGATTCTGAGCCCGCTTTGCGCGGCCACCGAGGAAGCGGACGCACGCGCCTTCGCGGCGCTGATGCATCACATCAAGGAAGTGGACGGGACTGAACATACAGTGCTGATGATGCAGGTGGAAAACGAGGTGGGCGTGCTGGGCGACACCCGCGACCACTCGGAAGCAGCAAACCAGGCATTTGCCGGGGCGGTTCCTCCGCAACTGACCGCGTACCTGGCGGCGCATCGCGAGGGGTTTTACCCGGACTTGCGGGAGCTGTGGACTGCGAACGGCCAAAAGAGCGCGGGCACGTGGACCGAGGTGTTTGGCGAAGGCGAGCGGGCAGACGAGATCTTCATGGCGTGGCAGTACGCGCGATTTATGCAAGGCGTGGCGGCGCGCGGCAAGGCGGAGTACGACATTCCCATGTACGTGAACACGTGGCTGCCTACTGACAACATTCCGCCTGGCGAGTATCCGAGCGGAGGTTCGCAGCCGCGCGTGGTCGATGTGTGGAGAGCCGCAGGGACGGCGATCGATTTCTATTCTCCCGATTTATACTTGCCGAACTTTGAGGAGTGGTGCCGCCGCTACCATCGAGGCGATAATCCGCTCTACATGCCGGAGACACGCGGCGGCGCGGCAGGCGCGGCCAACGTGTTTTATGCGCTCGGCGAGGAGGCGGGGATTGGATTTTCTCCGTTCGGCATTGAATCGGAGGCTGGAGATGCAGATCCCCTGGGCGAGAGCTACAAGGCGCTTGCGGCTGTGACGCCTCTGCTCCTTGAACACCAGAGCGCGGGCGATGTGCACGGATTCCTGCTGGACCACGAGCGCTCTTCCGTCGACTTCACCATGAACGGCTACACGGTGCACGTGAGCCTCGACAGCATCTTCGGCGGCCAGGCAGAGAGCGGCTTCGGGCTGATCATGGCCGACGGGAAGGATGGTTTTCTGGGCGTGGGCAAGGGATTTCGCGTGACATTCTCATCCAGTTCCGGGACCGGACCGCAGTTTGGAATCGGCGCCGTGGAGGAAGGACGGTTCGAGGACGGCAAGTGGATTGCGGGACGCCGCCTGAACGGCGATGAGGACGACCAGGGAGCCTACTGGCGCTTCGATCCGCGGCAGGTGCGCACGGAGAAGGTCACGCTGTACAAATATGAGTAGCGCGCAGCATCTTGCGCGAAAAAAGAACGGGGGATGCTTGATGCATCCCCCGTTTTGTGATGGACCGCAGCACCAAGCTGCGGTTCGTTAGAACGAAAAGTGCGCACCCACCTGGAACTGGCGGGCATTGGTGCCGCTGTAAACGCCAGTCACCGTCCCAAACAGGCTGGAAGTCGGGCTGACATTCGGTGTGTTGTACTGCGGCCTGTTAAGCAGGTTGAAGCAGTCGAGGCGCAGTTGGAGATCGGTATTCTCCCAGCCCTTGATGTCCTTCTGCACATTCGCATCCCAATTGCTGGTGTAGTCCTGGCGCATCAGGTATTGCGGGAAGGTGCGGAAGTTATACGTGCCGGGCTGCACCTGGGGATTATACCCCGCTTGTGACGGGTCGTTTTGGCAAGTTGACCCGCCATTGAAGCAAGTCATGGTATTGAACGCGGCTGTGTTGAAGACTGGTTTGCCGCCAACTACATCGGTCTTGTTGTGCTGGTGGTTGGCGAAGTCCTTCCAACCGGATCCGGCGTAAATGGCGTTGCCCCACGACATCGGCGTGCCGGAGAGGAACTGGTAGATGCCCGAGATCTGCCATCCGCCAACGAACCCGTCGACGATGCGATTGTCGTTCGAGAAGAATTGGCGTCCGCGGCCGATGGGGAATTGATACGTGCCGTAGCCGGCGAAGTGGAACGGATAATCGGACGTGGTTTCGCCGTAGTTGAGCGCGCCGCCTGGGTTGAGCTGGTTGAATGTGCCGAGCAGACGCGACCACTCGAAGACGCCGTTGATCGTGAGACCGTGCCCCATCAGTTTTGAGACGCGCGCATTGAACGCGTTGTACGTTGCCTCGGAACCGGGAATCAGCTGTTCGGTGACCGAGCTGGAATTGAATTGAGGGAACGACTGAAGGTATTGATACGCGTGAAGGGTGCCAGTGGTTGCGTAACTCCCTGTCATTCCCGTGAGGCCTTTGAAGGGATTAGTAATATCGGTGGTTGCCGGGCCGCCGGTTTTGAACGTCGTTCCCGTCAGCAGGTTATTCGACGGAATGTCGAAGTATAGGGAATGGCTCAGGTACGGCAGCAATGGTATCGCATCTGTTGTGTTGCTGTACGAGAGATGCACCTGGTGATTGTTGATATAGCCCACGTCGATAAGGATGGTGTTTCCGACTTGGTACTGAATATCGACGCTGGTGCGCTCCGCATAGGGCACCTTGATCGTGGGCGAGTAATACACCATCTTGGCCCCGAGGTTGGCGTTCACGCCCAAAGCGTTGCCGGTCGGCTGCTGGATGGGATTCACAGCCGGAGCACTCGACGAAGTGGGAAACGGGTCGGACCAGTTGTTGTTGGTGAAGTAGGTGTTGTTGGTGGCAACGTAAGCGGTGGTGGCGGAATATCCGTACGTCTGGCTGGTGTTGTAGTCGTTGTACGGGTTGTCGTATATGCCGAAGCCAATACGGACTACGCCCTTGCCCTTCGTGAAGTCAGGCGACCACGTGATGCCCAAACGCGGGCTGTAATAGACCGGTGGCAGTTTATACGGATAGCGATTGCTTGAGGAGGCATAGGTAGCGCCGCCCACGGGCAAGAACGCGGACGAGGCCAGCAATGTGCTGGGATGCGTTGTGTACTCGCTTTCAGCTGCCGCGGTCACTTCGTTGGTTGCCGTGGTGCTGAACCCGTTGGTGATCCGGTTTTGGCTTTCGTTCACGGGAAGCTCGTGCTCCAGGCGAATGCCGATGCTCACCGTCAGGTTGCGTTTCACCTTCCAGTCGTCCTGCACAAAGAAGGCATTCAGGAAGCTGTTGTACTGGAAGGGCACGCCGATGTCTTCTTCGCCGCCCTGGGGAATACCGAGCATCAGCTCAGCCCACGCGCTGCCGAAATAGGCTGGATTCGAGCTGTTACTTGCTGCCACCGGCCCTCCCTTGGTGTTGCTAAAGCTGAAGTATCCGTCGGCATTGTTCGGCGTCAAAGAAGAATACTTGTAGGCGCGGAGGTCGGTGCCGCCGACGATTGTGTGCGCCTTGTAAATCTTCGTTACCGTAGCCAGCAGTTGCAGCGTATCGAAGTTCTCAATCGACCCGGGCTCTGCCGCCCAGCTTTGCGGGCTGGTCTGATCAGTGAAGGTGACACGCGGATAGGCCAGCGTGGTGGAATTCTGGGCCAGGTACGTTGGGAATCCCAGGGTTGTGGGGCTGATGCCCGTGCTGGAGAGATCGGAGGAGTTGTCATAGCGCGTCAAGCTGCCGCGCACATCGGAAAACAGCGTGGGCGAGAAGGTGTGAATTTCGTCGATCTGGGCGCCGAACATGATTTGATCGGAGGCGGTGCCGCTCAGCGCGTCATGGAAGTAGTTGCTTGCCTCATTGAGATAGCGGCTGCGCTGCGCCGTACCGTAGATCTTGTCCCTGGAGCTGATGTTGTAGTCCATACGGCCCATGTGCGAACGATAGTCCTGGATAGTGGGTGTGAAAGTGGAGTAGTTGTTCTCGCCGTCGGCGGTGGTTGTCGAACCGGAGTAATTCGGCAGCGGAACCAGCTTGAGATAAGCCAGTGCAATGGGGCTCAAGGTGAGTCCGCCGTTGGTTGGACAATCGCTTGAAGAATAGGTGGTGGCGGCCGGTCCCAGGCAATTATTGGGAATCGCCGATCGGGTGAAGTTGGTCGGCGTGCCCGAGGCCGTGTACGGGTTGTAGAGGTTGTAAGTTTTGGTAGGGCTGTTGAGCGCGAGCAGCGGCGCAAAGTCGCCGGCGCGTTCCGCAGCCGTGGGCACGCTCGTGGTCGTCGTCGCGGCCGGGGGCTGGCCACGATACGTCTCGTACGCATAGAAGAAGAAGAGCTTGTTGCGGCCATTGAAGACTTTGGGGATCCAGATGGGGCCGCCGATGGTGCCGCCGAATTGGTTGGTGTGGCTGCCCGGTGTAGTGCTGCCACCGACCGCCTGCGAATAGGGAAGCGCGGTCATCCAGGTACAGTCGTTCGCGGCCCGGCTGGCATATTTTCCATCCAGGTTCGAGCACCCGACTTCCTCGTATCTCCAGCTTGCCGTTCCGTGGAACTGATTGGTGCCGCCCTTGGTAGTGATGTTTACAGTGCCGCCCGAGGTGTCGCCATACTGCACGTTGGCGCCGAAGACGTCGACGCGAATTTCATTCACCGAATCGAGCTGCGGGCTGTAGCCGGCGGTGCGACCGCTATCCTCCATGTTCGGGACGCCATTGAGCAGGATTTCGTTCGACGATGAGTTGCCGCCGCCCAGTGAGAAGTCGTCGACCGTGCTGTTGCTGATCGGCGTGGCGCCGCCCAGCGCATGTTTGGCCTTGACGACTGCGCCGTATTCAATGCGGGCGAATCCGAGTGGAGTGCCGCCGTTGGTGGGCAGGTCCTCAACCTGTTCGGTGGTGAGCACCTGGCCGACTGACGCGTCAGCCGTGTCGATGAGCGGAGGCGCAGCGGTGACCGTGATCTGCTCTGAGGTCGCACCGACCTGGAGCTTGATGTTGATGGTCAAGTTCTGTTGGGTCTGGAGCGAGATGCCCGCGCGCTCAAAGGCTTTGAACCCCTGAGCAGTCACATTCACGGTGTATCCGCCGGGCAAAAGGCCGGGAACCGTGTAATAGCCGTCCTGTGTCGAACTCACGTGCGCGATCGCGCCGGTATCGGTGCTGGTCACTGTTACGGCGGCGTTCGCAACGGTAGCTCCGGTTGGGTCCGTCACCTGTCCGGTGATCGAGCCGCGTGACTCCTGTGCGTAGGCATACGATCCCACCAGGACGAGAAGAAACAATACAAAGCGCTTCACTAGATGCCTCCTATTCACTCTTGCGGTTTCTTGAAGGGCCGACGAGCTTGAATTCCCAGCGATCAACGATGAGTCGCGCATTCTGCGGCACGAACAAACGCGGCCGATGAAGCGGCACAGAGATCGATCATGAGAACATGTTTCGCCAGGACCTCTTCGTTTGGCAACGCTGGCAGTTAACGGTTACTGCTTGAACATCGGTCAAGGTAATGAGGACGAGATGCGAGTGTCAAGAGGAATCGGAGAACTAACAGCGCCTTTTGAAAATTAAGCCCGGCCAATCCGTAAATTGGCTGAAATAGCAGGAATTGACCCGGTATGCCCGTCAAAATGGCTTTGCGAATTCCGCGAATCGGAACCAGGTTTTCCAGCTCGCTGCCACAATTGCCGCCCGCATGAATGCCCGTTATCTCGCTGTCCGGCATAGCCCTGAGAGATTGCGAATGGGCGCACTGCGATGGTCGCGATGGCATGGAAAAAGACGCGATCGGGCAGGGAGAGCCAAGGCACGTTGTGAAGACGGAAGGAAGAAAAGAGGGCGGGGTGCAGAGAAGCGGCGGAAATTACTTCCGCTAAATTTCAGCCGCTCATCGCGCAGCGATTCAAAGCGCCGATGCGCGTATGGCAGCCTCAAGCACGGCCTTGCGGGTCTCTTCTTCGCGCTCGGGAGTCATGCGAACAACGGGAGTGGAGAGGCTGATGGCAGCGACCACTGGACCCTCGGCCGGGCGGAGGGCAGCACTAAAACAGATACCGCCGAGGATCGATTCCTGACGATCGCAGGCGACACCGGTGGAGCGGATCTGCGCGAATTCGTCGAACAGTCGCGCGCGATCCGTGATGGTGAACTCGGTACGGCGCGACAGGCCGTAGACTTCAACGATCTGCTCGGCAAGGGCGCGGTCTTGAAACGCGGCGATGGCCTTGCCCAGGGCGCTGCAATGAGGTGGCAGCACGCGACCGATGCGGTTCGAGATACGAATCTCGTGAAAGGTTTCGATGGAATCGATGACGTGGATGCGATCGTCGTAGAGGTAAGCCATGCTGACGGTTTCATTGAAACGCCGCGTGAGCCGTTCCAACTCGGGCCGCACTCTGTCGCGCAGTAAGTTGGCCTGCTCAATGAGCCAGCCAAAGCGGAGCTTGGGAGCGAGCTGATAGGTTCCGTCCACGGCCTGCTTAAGGTAGCCGTGCTTCTCGAGCGTCAATAGAACGCGGAACAATGTGGATTCAGGAAGGCCGGTCGATATGCCGATTTCCTTGAGCGCCAGTGGCGCCTTGCCGTCGAAGCAGTCGAGAACCTCAAGCGCGCGGCCGATGGAGCGCAAGTAATACTGTTCGTTGGCTGCCGAGTCGCTGGTATGGAGCGCCCATTTGGGAATGCGCCGCCGCGTGGTCTTGCGCTGTATGGAGGAGGAGTCTGTCTTGCCTTTCATGGGAGGGCCGCACCTTTACCTGGAGACGCTGGATAGCATGTTTATGCTGTGTATACACTGTTCGAATCGCTGTGTGCAATAATTTTCATTTTTTAAATTGGGTTTGACACGCTGCCGGAAGCTGTGTAGAACAGGCTTTGCTCGTTGATGGACCCGCTTTCAAACTGCTGTTCGGGCGCGGTTGACCGCAGGCCGGCGCTCAAAGTGCGGGAAGGACCAGGCGGCGTTGAGCCAACAGGGAAGTGAGGGGCAATGGATCGCAGAGATCTGATGAAAATGGGGGCCGGGGTGGTGGTGACGGGGCTTGTTTCCAATGCCTCGGTGGCGCAGGCCAGCCCCGCGAATGAAAAAGTGGAGCAATGGGGCGTTTTCACCACCGAAGCGCGCGGACCTTCGGCCGGGAACCCTTTTGTGGATGTTCAATTTGGGGCTCGCTTTACGCAAGGTCACCGCACCGTGGACGCAACCGGTTTTTACGACGGCAACGGAGCGTACAAAGTGCGGTTCTCGCCCGACACCGTGGGGCGCTGGAGTTTTGAAACCATCAGCAACGTCAAGGAACTTGCCGGGCTGACTGGCGGCTTCGAGTGCGTTGCGCCGGCGGCTGGCAATCGCGGACCGGTGGGGACGGCACACCAATTTCACTTTCAATATGCCGACGCAACGCCGTACTTCCCG
Organism: uncultured Acidobacteriota bacterium; assembly: GCA_963786565.1. Classification (GTDB taxonomy): domain Bacteria; phylum Acidobacteriota; class Terriglobia; order Terriglobales; family Acidobacteriaceae; genus Telmatobacter. The sequence goes on from CAWAZR010000011.1 coordinate 37,100, forward strand.
TTTGGAACCACCTGCTACTCATACGGAACCATCGGCGCGCCTTACGGCGACGAGACGCTCAAGAATTTGAAAGAGGCAGGATTCAACAAGGTGCGCATTTGCCTGCTGCCCAAGCTGAAGCCCATCGCCATGCCTTTCGAGCGCATCGGAGAGGCGCCGCCGCCGGGCGCAGAAAATCCTGCCAGCGACGAAGCCAGCCCAGACAACGCAACCAGCAAAGAGAAATTCGATCTGGCGCGGTTCAATCCTGCCTACTTCCAGCATTTCGAGTCGAGAATTCAAGATCTGATGGATGCCGGCATCGAGGCGGATGTGATTCTTTTCCATCCCTACGATGCGTGGGGATTCAAGTCCATGGGAGCGGAGGCGGACGACCGCTATCTGCGTTACGCAGTGGCGCGGCTTTCCGCTTACCGGAACGTGTGGTGGTCGATCGCCAACGAATATGACCTGGTGCGCTCGAAGACGATGACCGATTGGGACCGCTTCTTTCGCATCGTGCAGGAATGCGATCCGTACAGCCGGCTGCGGTCCATTCATCACAGTCGCGTGGTCTACGACCACTCCAAACCGTGGTGTACGCATGCCAGCCTGCAGGAATACGACTTTGAAAAATCGGCGGAGCGATTCGCTGCTTGGAACAAGCCCATCATCTATGACGAGATTCAATACGAAGGCAATATTTCGCGCCGCTGGGGCAATCTTTCGCCGGAGGAGATGACGCACCGCTTTTGGCGCGCAATTGTGTACGGCGTGTATGCGACACACGGCGAGACCTACATGGTGACGGACGGGAGCCCCGCCGATCCGAGTCCAGTCTGGTCTGACGCGGGCCGGCTACATGGGACCAGCCCCGCGCGCATCACGTTCCTGCGCAAGCTGTTGGAGAAATCGGGCACAACGGGCCTGATGGCTGCTGAAAATCCGTATTACCTGAACGCCGGCAATCCGGGCGCGGTGATTCTTTACTACTTCGATTATCACTGCGTGGGCGAGTACGAATTTCCGCTGCCGGAGAAAATCGAGTTCAAGGCCACGATGATCGATCCGTGGGCAATGACGGAATCGCCACTGCCCGGAACCTTCAGCGGAAAAAGCAAGATCACGCTTACCGGCAAGCCGTACATGGCTGTGCTGTTTGTGAAGGCGTAAGGTCGAAAGCATGAGGCTTGGTTCAAACCGCATTGCGCGTCTGTTTTGCGTAGCGCTGCTGGCGCTTGTCTGGTGCGCTTCGGCGCGCGCCGTCACCGTGGTTACTGCGAAGGGCGCGTCGCCGCGCGAACTCTATGGTGCGCAAAAACTGCGCTCCGCGCTTGCGGAATTGAAGGCGGCGCCTGCGAGTGCACGCGTGCTGGTCGCAGTGCGCAGCGCGCCGGAACTCGCACATTTCGATTTGCCCGAGTTTTGGCCGCAGGCGCAGGAAGCGTTTCTCATCAAGCAGGTTGGCAAAACGTGGATCGTTACCGGCTCCGATCCGTCCGGGGTGCTCTATGGCGAACTGGAACTGGCCGATCGCATCCGCGCGGCGAAGGCGCTGCCCGCGGGGATCGACGACATGGAACATCCGGCGCTGAAAATGCGCGGAACCTGCATCGGGATGCAGAAGCAGGAGATCACCTACGACGATGCCGAGTACGACTATCCCTACACGCCGCAGAATTTTCCGTTCTTCTACGACAAGGCCGCGTGGACCAAGTATCTCGACATGCTGGCCGAGGAGCGCTACAACACGCTCTACCTTTGGAACGGCCACCCCTTCACCAGCCTGCTGAAGCTGCCGAAATATCCTGAGGCGCAGGAGTTGCCCACGGCGCAACTCGACGACAACATCGCCCTCTTCAAGTGGCTGACCGCGGAGGCCGACAGGCGCGGCATCTGGGTGCTTCAGGGCTTTTACAACATTCATCTTTCGCATACTTTTGCCCGCGCGCATCATCTTCCGTATCATTTGTCGGCGCCGAACGCCGAGGCCAGCGCTTATACGCGCTATGTGATTTCGGAATTTGTGCGCGAGTATCCGCACGCCGGCCTCATGATGACGCTGGGCGAGGCGCTTAGCCCGCGCTATGGTGCGGAGTGGCTTACGCAGACGATTATTCCCGGCGTCGAGGACGGGCTGAAGGAACTCGGCATCACCGAGGAACCTCCCATCGTGGTGCGCGCGCACGCCACGGACATCAGCGCGGTGATGAAGGCGGCCACGCCGCTCTATTCGAACATCGACACCATGTTCAAGTGGAATGGCGAATCGCTCACGTGGACCAACGTGCGCGGGCCGGTGCTCGACGAATTTAAAATGCTCGTCGAAGCCTCGAATGCGACCACCGCGAACGTGCACCTGCTCTCAAATCTGGAGCCGTTTCGCTGGGGCGACCCGGATTTCATTCGTCAGACGGAGGCGAGCTTTCAGCGTATCGGCATCGAGGGGCTGCATGTCTATCCGCTCCGTTACTGGGATTGGCCATACGCGGGCGACAACACGCAACCGATGCTGCTCCAAACCGATCGCGACTGGATTTGGTTTGAAGCATGGGGACGCTACGCGTGGAATCCGAATCGCGATCCTGAAAAGGAACATGCGTACTGGGTGTCGCGTTTCGCCGAAAGATTCGGCTCGGCCGAGGCCGGCGAAAAGATTCTCGCCGCATACACGCTGGCCGGGCCGTGCCAACCCAAGCTTCTGCCGCGCATCGGCATCACGGAAGGAAACCGCGAGGCGCTCACGCTGGGCCTGACCATGCCACAACTAATCGATCCGGCTCGCTTCAATCCCGCGGTGCCGCTGTGGACGGGCGACGCGCCGCCCGGCGAGCGGCTGGATGATTATGTAGCCGAAGAGGTGAAAAACGAACCGCACCATGGCGAGACCCCACTCGGCGTAAGCGACGAAACTGTGGACGCGTCGCGGAAGGCATTCGACGCAGCTAGCGCGGCTGAACCTTTTGTTACGAAGAATAAGGCCGAGTACGGACGCATCGTAAACGACATGCACGTGATTGAATTGCTGATGGAGTTCTACAACGCGAAGACCAAGGCGGCGGAGCAGGTGCTGCTTTACGGATACGACCACGATGCAGCGCGTTTGCGGCAGGCTGAAAGCCTGTTGGCCGCGAGCGTGGACCGCTTTCGCGAGCTGACTGCGATTGCGGGACCCGCGTATCGCACCGCGACCAGTATGGAGACGACGCAGCGCCAGATTCCGTTCCGCGGCGGCATGAATCAGTTTCCCAACTGGCAGCAGTGCCTGCCCATGTATGAGAAAGAGCTGGCGACGTTCCGCATGCGGCTGGCGCAGTTGAACTCCGGCGAGAAGATCGATCAGAGTACGCCGATTGCCGCGCTGCCGCAGATCGCATTTACACTCAAGCCCGGCGCGGGCGAAGCATTCACGGTGGAGAAGGGCGCGAATTTATTCGTGGGTACCAGCGCAGCCATCAGCGATCTGGCGCCGGAACTCGCCGGGATGAAGGGAATCCGCATCGCACCCAGTGAAGGCGGAACGCTGCACTTCGATCTTGCGGAGCCGGCGCAGATCCTGGTTGGTTTTGTGAACAACGCATCGAAGAAGAATTCGGTGCTCGATCCTGAAACCGAGCAGTGGAACCTGGTGCTGCTGAACGCGGTTACCGCGCCGAAGGTTCCGGCGATGGCGGTGTGGGCCAAGCCGTTGCCTGCGGGCGCAAACGACCTCGACCTCGGCAAGGGACAATACGTGATCCTCGGCTTCATCCCAGCCGATGACCACCTTGCTCTGCACGTGAATTTCGCGCAGACGGGCAGCGGGGGCGGCGTACCGATTTTGGACTGGCTGTTTGAGTAGATATGCCGTCGGAGGGGCGCGGGAAGCTTCAGCTCCGCGAATAAAAAGTTTTCGAGCATTTGCATATAATTTCGGCACTATGGCGCACAATCAACGTATGTGCAGCCAGAATAGTCCCGAATCCAAAATGTCAGCTATTTCCCAGGTCCGTACCCCCCACCCCCCCTCCCCCCGGCCGGCGGCCACACACCACGTTCCACAAACTACGGTACCCGGATTCATCGCCCAAAAATCGATTTGTGAGACTGTGAGGCCGGTAAGTAATTCGAAATCAGCCACTTAAAAGAAGAACCGTCGCAGTCGTACACTTTGTGCGTTTCTGTGAAACTGTGAGACCCGCTTCGCAATCGTCTTAATGCGAGTCTTGATTCGATGGAGGAGCACTCGCAGCCGCATCATGACGCGCAAGCAGTCGAGTCGCTTCTTCATCGGTAATGTGCAGAAAACTACCGTGCTTGGAATACGGGGGCAGCGAAGTTTGCGCGGTGATGTCTTGCCAATGTTTCCAGTCGGTGGTGGCTACAGCTTCGTAGCGGGCGCGCGGCGCGCGATAGTGGTCGTAGAAGACGATGTATTGCTTGCCGACCTGAATAGCCGAGGGCCCTTCCGACCAGCTTTCGTTGATGGGGCCGGAGATGTTGCTCCACGGTCCTTCAAGCGTAGGTCCCGTTGCGACGCGCTCCTGAAAGGTGAGCGGATCGTAGGTTTGCTCCTTGAAGATGAGCCGGTAGGGACCGCTTGAGCCGTGCGTCGTTGCCCCGTGAAAGATCGTCGCGTCGATGGTGACGTAACCGGGATCGAAAAAGATCGCGGGCTTGGAGAAGGTCTCAAAATCCGGGGTCATCGAAAACCAGATGCGATTGCCGTCTTGGGAATCTTTCATCGAGCTCGACCAGATTAGAAGCCATTGTTTCTTTGTCGCGTCCCAGTAGGTTTCCGGCGCCCACACGTTATTGGTCGCGGGAAAATCCGTCATAATGGGGATGTTTTTCTGAGCAGACCATGTGAGCAGATCGGGCGATGAGGCGTAACCGAGCGACGTGCCGCGCCAGTTCCAGGTCCAGACCATGCGAAAGAGGCTATCGGGTCCGCGTGTGAGAAAAACATCGCGCATGAGCTCCCCTGCTTGCGCGGGCGCGACCCACGGCTGTCCGTCGTTGAGCGGCGTGTAGTCATAGCCATCGCGGCTAAGCGCAAAATAGATGCCCTGATTGCCGGGCTCTTTGAAATAGATGAAGAGCCATGCGCCGCTCGTGGTGCTGTTCGCTTGCGGATTCGGATCGTTGGCGTTTGTCGGCGCCTGTGCGGACATGGCTGCGGCGCAGATCGCCGACAATATCGCTGAGGCCGCAAAGCGGAATAATTTGCGCGCGCTCATTTTGCCTCCGCGAAAGATGCGTCGAGGAGTGTCTTACCGCGCCAGTGGGATTCAGCAGTTTGTTTTCCGGCAGCATCGAAGATTTGCCATGTCCACGCATCGTCCGCGCCGTAAGTCTTCTGCCACGCTTTTGAGCCATTGGCGCGATTGAAGATTTCGTCGCCGATCTTCCGGCCGAGATGGAAATTCGAAATCCACTGCCGCGTGCCGTCTTCGAAGTGAAAGGTCTGCGCACCTTCGAGCAGAATACGTCCGTCGCTGGCACGCGCAGTACTCCATTCGGCTTTGAGCTTTCCATTCGACCACTTCTCGGTGTGCTTCATAACCGGACCGATTGAATCGGGCTCAGGCGACTCCGCGGCATCCGGCGCGAGAATCCATGCCTCGTTCAGCTCGATCTCGTAGTTGACGGTGTTCTTCGACGTGACGATGTGAATCGTGCCATCGGGGCCTTGCGTGGCTGTCACGTAACCGACGGTAAGAATGCCGGCAGGCAGGCGCTTCTGTTTCCAGGTCTTGCCGTCATCGCCGGAGAGCGCAACATATGCGCCATCCTTGTGCAGATGCTTTTCGTTGTTAGGATTGAAATCGGCCACGAAGAAAAGACGGCCTGAGGCGAGTCGAATGACGCTGGGCCGCTCGCCGCTGTCGAGAGGGTCGAAGATGGTCTTCGACTTTACCCAGGTCTTGCCGCCGTCGGAACTGGTGGCGAGCGGCATGCGGCCGTCGATGTTGGAGTTTTTCCCGCCGAAGCCGAGGATGTCCCCGTTCGCGGCCATCACGATCGTGGTATGACGGCCGGCGGTGCGTCCGTCTGTGTCGTACCATGTACGGCCGTTGTCGCGCGTGGCCCAGACTGCGGAGATGGAGCCATTGCCATCGGCATCGCGTCCCGTGGAGTCGGTGGGGATGTAGATGGTGCCATTTGTTGCGCGCACGATAGAGTTGATGGGTTGCGAAACGTAGCGGCCGATGGGTGCAGTGAAGTGGGGAAAGTCAATCGAAGCCCAGGATGCGCCGTTGTCATCGGAGGTAGTGAAGGCGAAGGGCGGCGCGCCGATCAGGCGCGGGAAACCGAAGAAGAGCCAGAGATGCCCATGATCGTTCCAGAAGACCGGCGCGGCGCAGGCGGCATCGGCAAAGTCGGGCCACGGCTCCGGCATGTCCCAGTCTTCAGCGCCCGCACGGCGACGCATGACCATTACGGTTTGATCGGGATCGTCTTCGCTGCGGGGCGTGTTGTAATACGCGGCGACCACGTCGCCGTTCGCAAGCACCTGAACGGCGGAGTTGTGATAGTTGATGCCAAGGCCGGGCGCCAGGCCTGCGCGCCAACCAACATCCGGCATCGATTGTCCATCGAGATTTGGGAACAGTTCATGCACGTGGTAAAAGGGCTTTGCGGGATCGGGACCTTTAGCGATATTGACCGGCGTCTGCTTCACATCGGTGAAGAAAAAAAACTGTGCGGCGGGCGATGGGTGCGGTGCGAGGTTCGACGCCTGGACCACGCGGAATCCGATGTTGCCTTCCTTCGACGCGTAGCTCGGCGCCATGCTGGCGCGATTGGCGGAGCGCATGAAATAGGGAGCGGTCGCAGGGACCATCTCGCCGGGTTTCGATTTACGGAAGTCGAGGCCGCCACCGCGGACGACGCGAAAGTATCCATGCAGCGGACCGGTGGGATCGATTTGTGCGGCGGAAGGATATGGCGCGTACCAATCCGCGACCCACTCTGGCGTGCCTTCGCCCATGATCACGCCCCACGCGTTGGCCTGACCCGGATTGGGTGGCGTGTCGCCGGTGAAAAACGGGGTTTGCGTGCCCGCGCGTTCTGCATACTCCCATTCAGCTTCGGTGGGGAGACGCCAGGGCTTGCCGGTTTTCTTTGAGAGCCATGCACAGAATGCCACGGCCTGGTTGTAACTGATGCCTGCGGCATAGTCGGGATACGCGGCGACGGGTTGGTAGGAGGGATCGAATTGCTGGAACTCTTTGACGGTGACGAGATGCGTGGCGATGGAGATGGCGTGCGCGATCGTGACGCGATGCGCGGGGATCTCGTCGAAGTCACCATGCGAGGGGCGGGGCGACATGACGCCGAAGCCGTTGACGACGGCGGGAGAAAGCGTGGTATCGTCAGCACCCATGGTAAAAGTGCCGGCGTGAATCTGCGCCATGGGGATGGTGGGGGCGGATTGGGCGAGGAGAGAAAGATGCGCTGCCAAGATTGTGGCGGCGCCGAAGACGAATTTCTCAAAATTCAAATTCAAGAGCTATCCTCCGGGCCTGAAGGCCCGATTTAGTTTGCGCTGGATTCAGGAGCCTGAAGGCTCCTGCTCCTTCCGGCTGGCAGTTCAGCTTCCAGCGGGCCGAGCGTGGCACGACTGGCGACTTTCTTGCCATCGACAAACAGCATGAGACCGCGACCCATCCGATATTGCTTGCCGGTTTCGTCGTACACAATTGCGAGCAGATGGCGGTGATAGGGAAGACCGTCTACGGCAAAATATGTCCACGTGCCGGCAGGCAAGAGCGGATGAATTTCGATCTTTGAGTCGGCGCGCGGACGGAGGCCGATGAGCCCCGTGATGAGTGGATCGGCGAATCCGGAATGATTGTAGTAGTTGCCGCGGCCCACCTGCTTATTCTTGGCGATGAGCATGTCCTTTGCGATCCACTCATCGGTGTCAGCGTCGAGATCTTCGTCGATCCAGTCGATGACGCGACCGCTGGGCAGCTTGATGTGCTGCGACAAAACGTAGTTTGCGAATAACTGATAGTACTGCTGCTTGCGGATGTAAGGCTGCGCTGGACCGATGAGCAAATTGGCCAATGCCAGCAGCGTTTGCGTGGTGGCGTAGGGCCACGAGGGGCCGTTCCATGTGCATTGATCGTCCGAGGCAAAGCGGAAGCGCGGGCTGCGCCGCTCCGCGGTAGTGGGTCCGTACCTGCCGGCGAAACCGTTGGGATCGAAGAGTTGCTTCCAGGCGACAGCGTGGCTCGGCGTGGGCGCATAGTACTGCCAGGGAATATAGCCGATGAGTTCGCGCACGCCTGCGAACTGGAGTTGCGTGCCGGGGTCCTTGAATCGCTTTTCTTTGCGAATGCCGGAGTCGGCAGCGGGCGAGAGATCTTCGTAGAAATCGTCTTTGGGATTCCAGAGTTTAGTTTCTATCAGGCGCTGGAGCGTGCCGGTTTTGGCATCGTATTCTGCGGCGATTGCCGACTGTTGCGACCCGCGCGCGAAATCTGCAATGGCGCGCGCGTCGGCGAGCATGTAGCTGTTCAGGGGCGTGCGATAACCATCGCCGCCGATGGATTTCTCCATGGCGTCGCGGGTATCGATCTGCCAGTACATACCAACGGCTGGGTCGAGATGATCGTCCCACGCTTTGTAGTTCGCGATTAAGGCGGAGAGCAGATCGGCGCCGAGCTTGGGATCGCCCGTGGCCTCCGTTACCAACTGAACGCTCCACGCAAAAGGGAAGCTATAGTTGCGGGGCTTTGCCTCGGAACTGCCCCAGAACCGCGCATAATCTTCGGCGATTGTGCGGTCACGCAACCAGCGCGCCTCGCCTAGATGAAAGGGTGCGGCGTCGGGCAGCACTCCATTGTTGGGAAGGTCGGGACGGTGCAACCACTCGGTGATTAAGTAGCCGTGCTCTGCTGTTTGCTCAATGTGCTTCTGGAAGGAGTACCACCGGAAGTAATACATCTCCTCGAATTGTTTATTCGAAGAATTGAAGAATGGGATGTTGGCGGTAATCCACGGCCACTCGTCGGCAGATTGCTGATCGGTAGCTTCGCGCTCGTCGGCCGCGAACTGATTAACGTAATGGTGGTAGTCGTCGGGGTGAAGGACGGCAAAGGTCTGGCCCAGCGAGGATGGCTGCGCGAACGCGGCGGCGGGGAGAAGCGTGACTGCGAGCGCGGATGAGAGAAGAAGTTTCATCGGTGCATCCTGGAAAACGGAGTGTCCGCCTGCGCTAGTCGCGCTGTACAGGGCCCACTGGCGCTTCGTGGCCGCGGAGGCGATCGAGAATTCTGCGTGCGTTGCCCAGCGAATCTCCGGCCGCCTGCTTGAGGCAAGAGATGTCGTTGGTGCAGAACAAAAGATCGATGCCGAGCCCGAGCCAGAATGCAAATTCTTCTGGTGCGCAGGCTGTGGCGATAGATTTGTTGTGGTTGCGGGCGGCTTTGACGATCTTTGCCGCGGCTGCCTGCACTACAGGATGCGAAGTTTGCGAAGGCAGACCCAGGCTTGCGGCAAGATCGGCTGGGCCGATGAAGAGATCGACATCGGGAACGGCAGCCAACTCGTCGACACGATCCAGCGCCGCACTGCTTTCGATTTGCGCCATAAGGCAAAGTTCTTTATTGAGGCTTTGCTGCTGGGCGACGATGGGGCTGGGGATGCTGTAGTTGACGGCGCGCGAGACGGAGAAGAAACCGCGGCTGCCGGCGGGAGCAAAACGCGCATATTCGCGCAGTTCCTGCATCTGCTCAGGCGTTTCAATCATGGGGACGTCGAGAATATCGGGTCCGCACTCGGCGCCTTTGAGCACGTTCTCACGGCGCACGTCGGGAATGCGGATCATGGTCAACATGCCGGTGCCGGCGGCCATGCGGCAAAGGTCGGCGGCTTCAGCAAAGGTGATGTGGCCGTGTTCCATCTCAATCCAGATCACCTGGTAGCCGAGATGCGCGCAGATCTCAAGAAAGATGGGATCGTAAAAATAAACGGCTGCGCCCAAAAGAGCTTTGCCGCCGTTGGCCTGAACAGCTTGCTGCAAACGATTCATGGAGTATCTCCCAGTGGAATGGATTGAGGGCTGGAATGCTTGCGAGCGGCAAGCCAGCTCCACAGTGTTTGAGTGGAGGAATGGTTTTGCGGCGCAGGGAAAAACGCGGCGCAGAGCAACCCAGTAGCAAGGAGCAAGAGATTGCCGAAGACGCCGATGGTGTATTCGCTCCACGGGTAGTTGTAGCGATGAAGGTTGAGCCATTTGCCGCCGTCGAGAGTGAGCGTGGCGTAGGCGGTGAAGAGCAGGTTGACTACGATGCCTGCGACAGCGCCGAAGCGGCCCGCTCGCGGCGAAAGAAATGCCAGCAGAAAAAGCCCGGCCAGGCCGCCGGCGACGATGGCGGTGGCGGCATAGTAAAGCGCCAGCGCGGAGCCGTGCGTGGAACTGAGGCGGAGAGCGACCGCGATGGCGAGAAAGCCGCAGAGGACGACGGCGAGTTTGCCGAAACGCAGGCGCTGCGCATCGCTGTGGCGCGGGAAAAAGTGCGAGTAGAAATCCTCAACCAGGATGAGGCCCATGCAGTTGAGATCGGAGGCGAGCATGGACATGGCTGCGCCGAAGAGCGCGGCGAGAAAGAGCCCCGCGACGCCGACCGGCATCTGCGTGACCATGTAATAGGGAAAGACCTGATCGGCGCGCGTGATAGCGGCGGGGAGCGATTGGCCCGAGAGACGGTAGAAGGCCCAGAGCAGCGAGCCGATGAGCATGAAGGCGGTCCAAACGGGAAGGCAGAGCGAGGCGCCCATGGCGATGCCGCGCAAAGCGGAGCGGTCGGAATTTGCGGCGAGGTAACGCTGTACTACGGTTTGATCGGCCGTGTATTTCTGTAGATAGTAGAAGAATCCGTAAAGAGCCATAGTCCAGAAAGTGGGGCGCGCGAGGTCGAAGTCGAAGCTGCCCAGGCTGGTTTTGTGATTCACGGCAATGAGGTGAAACATGGCGGCGGGCCGCGCGTGCGGCGAGCAGAGCAACAGGATGAGCGTGACGGCGATTCCGGTCCAGAGCAGAAAGCCCTGCACTACGTCGGTCCAGATTACGGCGCGCAGGCCGCCGATGAACGTGTAGAAAATGGTGATGACGCCGAGGCCGATGATGAGGAACGCGATGGACCAACTGGTAAATCCCGCAACCGCGAGCGCGAGCAGGTAAAAGACGAAGCCCATCTTGGCAAAGTGGCCCGCGGCAAAGGCGAAGGAAGAATACATGCGCACACCCGGGGCCAAAGCGCTTGCCGAAGTATTCGTAGACCGACATCGACACTGCGTGGCGGAAAAAGGGCACGATGATGGGGCCGATGGAGAGGATCACGAAGACAAAAAGAATGCCGGGTACGAGCAAATTCCAATCGCCCGCGTAGGCCGCGCCAGGGAAGGCGATGAAGGTGAGGCTGGTGATGATAGTGGCCAGCAGGGAAAGCCCTGCGGCCCAGCCGGGAACGGTGCGCCCCGCGATGAAGTAGGAGTCAGTGGTTTTCTGGCGGCCCGCAACACGAATGCCAATGCCGACGAGCGTGATCATGTAGGCGGCAATGATGAGAGTGTCGGCGAGATGCATATTAGCGCGCGCCCCCAGAACTCGCGGATTCAGCTTGAGCGGCGGCGAGGGCAAGCTTGCCCTCTGCCATGCTGACGGCGAGACGCATGGCCGCCTTCATGTTGGTGGCATCGGCCTGGTTGGTACCGGCGATATCGAACGCAGTGCCGTGATCGACGGAGGTGCGGATGATAGGCAGGCCGAGCGAAACGTTCACACCGCCGGTGAAGTCGATGAGCTTCATGGGAATGTGGCCCTGGTCGTGGTACATGGCGACGATGAGATCGAATTCGCCGCGCAGGGCGCGGACAAAGATGGTGTCGGGCGAATGCGGGCCGGAGCAGTCGATGCCCAGCGCGCGCGCCTCCGCGATGGCGGGGGCGATGATGGCGGCATCCTGTGTGCCGAAGAGCCCATGCTCGCCGGCATGCGGATTGAGGCCGCAGACGGCGATGCGCGGAGCACGTCGGCGCATCCACAGGAGCGCATCATTGCCCAACTTGATCGTCTCAACGATGCGCGCGCGATCGAGTTTGCAGGCTTGCTCGAGGGGAATGTGCGTGCTGACGTGGATGGTTGCCAGCTTCTCAGAGTAGAGCAACATGCGCGGCTCCGGTGCGCCGGTCAGCTCGGCAATGTATTCGGTGTGTCCGGTGAAAGTGCGGCCGGAGAGCGTGACCGCCTCTTTATTCAGCGGCGCAGTAACCATGGCGTCGGCTTCGCCGCTCATGCAGAACTCCACGGCGCGGCGCACATAGGTGATGGCCGCGCTGCCATACTCCGCGCGAAGCTGGCCGAAGGCAACGGTGTGATCGGCGGGTAAAGTGCCGGTTTCGACAAGAGTGCAGGGCAGCGTAGCCGGATCAATGCCGCAAAGACGGCCCGCGGCGTGGAGCGCGGCTGAGTCGGCAATCAGGATCCACTGCGCGAGCGAAGCAACGGAGTCCTCGCGGAGAGCCTTGAGGGCAATTTCTGCGCCGACTCCGGCGGGGTCTCCGATGCTAATGGCGATGCGTGCGAGACTGCTCATGCCGGACCTCGCAGCACGCTGAGGATTTCATTGAAGATCGTGGGCGCGCCAAAGCCGCCGGATTTTGTAATCACGATGCAACCTTCCGCCATGCCACCCTGCACAATGCCCCAGGGAATTCCGGGCGCAAGCTCTCCATGGAGGATAAAAGAGTGGGCGCCGAGAGTGTTGGCTGCGAGCAAGGCAGTATCGCCGCCGGTGAGAATCAAGGCCTGTGGCGCGAAGGTGCGGAATGCGTTGAGAATGCGCGCGCGATCGCGGCTGTTGTAACGCGTCCGCAGCACCTGAACGGCGCTAGAGTCGACGCGATGGAGGGTCTCAAGCTGAAGTTTCGTCACAGGATGATCGGATCCGGCAACGATTAATGTGCGCGCGGCGGAGGGCGGGGGCACACGGCGGATGCGCCGGGCATCGCGGGTGGCGAGAGCTTGCGCCAGGCCGGCAGATCCTGCAAACAGGAGGCCGGGCAGTTTTCCGCGGCGCGCACCAGCGCTTCCAGATCCGACTGCGCGGAACTGTCGCACAGAAGCACGGACTTGCCATAGTCGAGCGCGGCGGCAAGTTCTTCAGGACGGGAGACGAGACCGACGAGGTTCCTGTGGATTGGGGAAAAGAGTTTGGCTATGTCCACCAGCGTGCGCTGGCCGGTGGCGTCGTGAATTTCCAGAATGCCGTTGCGCACCGTGCGGCCCGCAGCGGGAAATGCAGGGGCAAGCAGGACGGCGCGCGATCCGAAGGCGCGATGCGCCGCCAGAATTTCAGCAGCGAAGGGGCCACGGGCCGCGGAGTCGATCTTCTTGAACAGAAGCGCTGGGGAATTTGAGACGAGGGCTGCGGCAGTGCGCGCCACGATGCGCGATGCTTTGGCCGGCGAGAGCGAGCGGGAATCCGTATTGAAGGCCTGCACTGGCTCTGCGGCGGGAAACGAGGCTGCGGCGCCAAGCCAGACGCGCACCGCGCGACCTGCGCGAAGATATGCCGCGGCCGCATCGCAGGCGCCGGTCAGATCGTCGGCCAGAAGAAAGATCTGCTTCGGGAATGCAGTCGCGGAGGGGGCATGCTTATGGGGCGGATTGGCGGTAAGGGTGGGCATGAAGGCGGCGGCGCTTTATTTTCGAGAGTATACGATTATTTTCTAATTTCCGGAATGCTGATTTTGGAGGGAGGGTTGGGGGCCGGAACAAAGTCCGGGGCTCTGACGGCAAACGGGGTCTTTTGAATGCCGGAAACTCATCGAAATTCTGCTCGTGGATTCTCTGGAATCAACAAATTCCGTCGGAGTTCGACGAGCAATTGCGGGGATCGATGGGCCGGCCCTGCACGCATGCGCTTCGCTTCGAGCACAAGCCTGAAAGTTGGAACTCCTTAAATCGAATGCGGTCCTATTCCACACCTGCGAAAGGCCGATGCGGAGCCTGAGGCGCGCAGTCATCATAGGTAGCTAGTTTCCGCAGCTGCGCGCAGCGTCTTTTGGTTCCATGATCCGGAATGCCCACGCGGGCTCATCCGGGCGCTGCTGGGGGAGTTGGATGTGCAGTCCGTCGACCTCCTGATGCCAGGAGAGCGGTGCATCGGAGCCCAGCATTTTGACTTCGCACACGGGCCCCTTGAGATAGGGCAAGCCACGCGCCAGCGAACGAATGCGCAGTTCGCCGTCAGAAGGCCAGCCGAGCGCGATGGCGTAGAGCGCGCCGTTGTGCGTCGTGAAGCGAATGTCTTCGGCGGTGAACTCCTGCTGATCGGAGTTTTTTGCGGAGCCCGAGACTTTCGTGGGGCCTTCGCCGTAGACGAGCCATGGGCGCGAGCCGTAGATGGCCTCGCCGTTGGTTTTGAGCCACGCGCCCATCTCAAGCAATATGGCGCGTGCCTGATCGGGAATGGTGCCGTCGGATTTTGGTCCCACATTGAGCAGCAGGTTGCCGTTCTTGCTAACCACGTCGACCAATTCGTCAATGAGTGACTTGGCGCTGCGGTACTCGTCGTTGTTGGCGTAGCCCCAGGAGTGAATGCTGACCGAGGTGTCAGTCTGCCATGGCAACAGGCGAAGCGTATCCAACTTGCCGCGCTCGATGTCGAGAGTGGCGGCATTCTCAGGGAAATCGTATCCCTTGTAGGTGAGCACCACGCCTTGTTGGCGGCTTGCTGCTTCATCGTAATAGTAGGCGGCGAAGCGCTGAAGATAGGGCTGAAACGCGGGCTGGCCGATCCACCAATCGAAGTAAAGAAAATCGGGGTGGTACTTAAAGACGAGTTCGCTGCTGCGCGCCAGCCAGTCATCGAGGAAGGCCTTATTCGGGGGAAGCCAGCGTTCGAGATGATCGGGGTCCGGCTCCTTCGAGTCGTCCTCTCCGGGCAGCGCCATCGGCTGTGCGGGACCGTATAGGCCGGCGTAGCGCGGGTCGCGTACATCGGAATCGAATTTGGTGCCGCCGTCGTACCACCACCAGTGTTCGGCGCGATGCGAGGAGACCCCAAAGTGCAGGCCGTGACTGCGCGTGGCCGCTTCCAGTTCGCCGACCACGTCGCGCTTCGGTCCCATCTTCGCGGCGTCCCAATCGGTAAGGCTCGAGTCGTACATCGGGAAACCGTCGCAATGCTCGGCCACGGGTACCACATAGCGCGCGCCGGCTTGCGCGAAAAGATCGAGCCACGCATTGGCGTCGAAGTGCTCCGCGCGGAACATAGGGATGAAGTCCTTGTAGCCGAATTTGGACTGCGGGCCGTAGGTTGCAACGTGATGTTTGAACGCGGCATTGCCCTCGACATACATGTTGCGCGAGTACCATTCGTTTCCGAATGCCGGAACGGAGTACACGCCCCAATGGATGAAGATGCCGAACTTGGCGTCGCGAAACCAGTCGGGCACGCGATAGCCCGCGAGCGAATTCCAATCGGCGCGGAAAGGGCCCGTGCGCTCAGCCGCATCGACGCGCGCCAGTTGTCGCTGCATATTCACAGGCGTTTGCTGCGCGTGCACCGGGCTGGCCAGCGCGAACAAGACGGCTGCGGCGAAGGCAAATTGCGTTCGGCGGCGGCACACTTCGCGGTTCATGACCTCCAAGCTAGCAGATGAAGTGCGGGTTTGAGGATTGCGTTCGTGCACCCGCGTGCTGTATCACGGGGCTGATGACGTTTTCCGCAATGTTTCTGAATCGTGCTCTTGCTGGCACACGAGGATTTATCTTTCCCGCGGCCGTTTTAGGGATCTTGGCTGCGCTGGCCCATGGTGCTTCCACTCCCGGGTCGCATCTGATGCGGCCGATTGACCTGCGCTGCGATGACAAGAGCGAACCGCTGGCGGTTGCGGACGCGCATCCGGAGTTTTCCTGGCAACTGGCCGCATCGTCACCAGAGCTGCACTCTGTGAGTCAGTCTGCATACCGCGTTCAAGTTTCTGAGGACTCTCGCAGCGCTCGATCGACCCGCGCGATTCTCTGGGACAGCGGGATTGTTTCCAGCGCGGCTACCTTTGGGATTGCCTACACCGGGCCGGCACTTGAGGCAGGCCGCGCTTACACATGGCGCGTGGAGGTTTGGGACGAGCAGAAACATACGAGCGGCTGGAGCGATGCGGGCCATTGGACCGAAGCGCCGGTGTGGCACGCGGCATGGATCGCTGCGCATCCTGCCGACGCAGATGCGAACGAACCAATGCCGCTTTTCCGCAAATCCTTTGCGTTGTCGCGACCTGTGGCGCGCGCCTTGCTCTACGCCTCCGGACTGGGTCAGGACGAATTGCGGATCAACGGCCGCAAAGTGGGGAGTGATGAGCTGACGCCGGGTTGGAGCGACTATCGCAAGACGGTGTATTACGACGCCTACGATGTGACCGCGCTTCTGCGCGCGGGGCAGAATGCGATGGGCGTGATGCTGGGCAACGGGATGTATCGCGTGCTGAAAACGCCCGACCGGTACACGAAGTTTGTGGGCAGTTTTGGCCAGCTGAAATGTGCGGTGCAGCTACACATTAAATTCACCGACGGAAGCGTGGCGGAAATTTTGAGCGATGGGTCGTGGAAGACCGCGCCGGGCCCGATCACTTTTTCGTCCACCTATGGCGGCGAGGATTTTGATGCGCAGCTGGAGCCGCGGGGATGGGATAGCGCGGGTTTTGACGACAGCCAATGGCGCGCCGTTTCAGTGGTCGATGGCCCCGGCGGCGCGCTGATACCGGAGATTGCGCCCCCGATTCGCGTGATGCACACCTACGCAGCCGGAAAGGTGACGCATCCGAAGCCGGGAGTGACGGTCTACGACCTGGGGCAGAACTTTGCGGGCTGGCCGGAGATTTCGGTGACTGGAAAAACCGGGGCGACGGTGAAATTGATTCCCGGCGAACTGCTCGACAAGGACGGCCTGGTGTCGCAGCGCAGTTCAGGGCACCCGCAATGGTTTTCTTACACGCTGCGCGGCGTGGGCTCTGGTAAGGGCATTGAAACCTGGCACCCGCGCTTCAGCTATTACGGTTTCCGCTACGTTCAACTGGAGGGTGCGGCGGAGGACGGCGCGCGCTTGGTGAGCCTGCGCGGCGAAGCGGTGCACAGTACTTCACAGCCCGTGGGAGAATTCGCATCGTCCGACGAAATGCTCGATCGCATTCACCTGCTGATTCTGCGCGCCATGGAGAATAACGCCGAGAGTCTTTTTACGGATTGCCCGCATCGCGAAAAACTGGGCTGGCTTGAAGAGACGCACCTGATGGCGCCGTCGCTCCTCTATGACTTCGATTTTGCCGGCCTTTATGCGGCCACCGCGCGCAACATTGCCGATGTGCAGAGCAGCGATGGTTCGGAAGCCGGCATGGTGCCGACCACTGCGCCGCAATACGTTGTCTTCGAACCGAAGTTCGCGATTTTCAACGATTCGCCGGAATGGGGCAGTGCGGCTGTACTCGCGCCGTGGTACGCCTACGAGCGCACTGGCGATCGCGCCGAACTGGCTGCGCAGTATGGCGTGATGCGCGCGTATGCGAAATACCTTGGCTCCCGCGCGCACGACGGCATTGTCGATTACGGCCTTGGCGACTGGTTCGATATCGGTCCGGGCGATGCAGGACTCTCAAAGCTGACGACGGCGGGCGTGACGGGAACTGCAATCTACTACCAGGATTTGAAGGCTCTCAAACAGACCGCAACGGCGCTGGGGAAGAACGAAGACAGCGAGGCTTACGCGGAGCGAGCGGCACGCGTTCGCGAAATCTTTAATGCGCGCTTCTTTGATGCTGCACAGCATCGCTACGACAAAGGCAGCCAGACGGCACAGGCCATGCCGCTCGCATTGGGCATGGTGCCAGAGGACCAGCGAGCGGCAGTGCTCGACGCACTAGTGAAAGACATTCGCGCGCATCAGAATCACACGACATCGGGCGAAGTGGGTTTTCATTATGAGGTCGACGCTCTGCTCCAGGGCGGGCGTTCCGATGTTTTGCTTGACATGCTGGAACGCACTGACGCGCCGAGCTACGGATATATTTTGGCGCAGGGTGCAACCGCGCTGACCGAGGCATGGGACGGAGGCCATTCGCAGGACCACTTTATGCTGGGCAGCGCAGAGGAGTGGCTCTATCGCGGGCTGGGCGGGATCAACGTGGATCTTTCGCAGAAGGGTTCGCTGCGGCTGATCTTGCATCCCGTCGTCGTGGGAAACATCTCGTGGGTGCGGGCTCATTACCGTTCGGCGTTGGGCGAGATTGAGAGCGAATGGCATCGCGGCGCGGTAGAGACCGTGTACAACTTCACCGTTCCGGCAAACGTAACGGCGACGATCGAAATTGATTCGGCGGCTGCGGGAATGGTGACGGTGAACGGAGTTCCGCCAGCCCACGCCGCAAGTGTTGTTTTGAGGCCAATCGACGGCACTCGATTGGTGATGACGGTTGGCTCAGGGAAGTACGAAGTGCGCGCAGCGAACCCGGCGGAGTTGCTTGATTCGGGCCCCGGAAACGCAACGCGGAAACGCGAAATGACAAGGCATTAAGACAATGCGCTGCAACGAACTCCGCTTTACGTAAGCGTTTGCTGTTGACCGATGCAGCCGCGGCAAATACGATTCGCTTGGAACTGATGGGAGGAACGATCGAAATGGAAATGCCGCCCGCAGGGCCGGAGCGTGCCGCATGGCTGAAGCATAAAGCCAATTGGATCCGGCTCAGCGCCATGACGATGAACCATCATGCGAAGCTGGGCCACACCGGCGGCGACCTGTCCGCGGCTGACATCCTCGCGGTGCTCTTTCTCGGCCGCATTTTGCGGGTCGATCCCACGCAGCCCCGTTGGCCCGAGCGCGACCGCTTCATTCTCTCCAAGGGTCATGGCGCCGCAGCGTATTACTCCACGCTTGCCGCGCGCGGTTTCATTCCGACGGAGCAGCTCAAGACGTACATGGACCCGCTTTCGATGCTCAACGGTCATCCCGACCGCAACAAGGTGCCCGGTGTGGAGGCCAACACCGGCCCGCTGGGGCATGGCTTGCCCATCGCGGTGGGTGCAGCGCTGGCCGCTCGCATGAGAAAGGAATCCTGGCAGGTTTTTGTGCTTACCGGGGACGGCGAGTTGCAGGAAGGCTCCAACTGGGAGGCCGCGATGACCGCGCAGCATTACGGCCTCGATCAACTCACGGTGATTGTGGATCGCAATCGCATCCAGCAGGGCGACTTTACCGAGAGCACGATTCGCATGGAACCGCTGGCCGCGCGCTTTGCGGCATTCGGATTCGCGGTTGAGGAGATCGACGGCCATTCCACCGCGGCGCTCTTCGACCACCTCTCGCGTTTGCCTCTGGAAAAAGGCAAGCCCTCATGCCTTATCGCGAATACGGTGAAGGGCAAGGGCGTTTCTTTCGCAGAGAATCAACCAGCGTGGCATCACGGCGTGCCTACCAAAGAGCAGCTTGCCACCGCCGCGAAGGAACTCGACGTGGAGGTGGCTTGGTGAGCAGCCCATCTTCACCCACAAACGGCCAGCAGCTTTTCGATTGTCGTGACGCCTATATGAGGGCGCTGGAAGAGATGGCTGCGGCCCATGCGCGTGTGTGCGTCGTGGCCAACGATTCAGTTTCTTCGGCGAAGCTCAAGAATTTCAAAGAGAAATTCCCTGATCGCTTCGTGAATGTGGGAATCGCCGAGCAGAACATGGTGGGCGTGGGCGCGGGGCTGGCCAATGGCGGCATGGTCCCTTACGTTTGTGGCGCGTCGTGCTTCCTTACCGCGCGCGCGATGGAGCAGATCAAAGTCGATCTCGCGTACACCAAGGCGAACGTCAAGCTCTGCGCCATGTCGCCCGGCATGGCATACGGTCAGCTTGGCCCCACGCATCACTCCATTGAAGATCTCGCCTGGATGCGCGTGCTGCCCAACCTCACCGTGATTGTTCCGGCCGATCCCGTGGAGACCGCGGCTGTGATGCACTACTCGCTCACCCACGAGGGGCCGATGTTCCTGCGCATTGCGCGCGTGCCCGTGCCGCGTGTGCATGGCGACGATTACGAATTCCATTTGGGCAAGATAGTGCGGCTGCGCGAGGGCTCCGACGTGACGCTGATTGCCATCGGGCTGATGGTGAGCCGCGCTCTGGATGCGGCAGATGCGCTTGAGGCACGTGGCATTTCGGCGCGAGTGCTGAACATGAGCACGGTGAAGCCGCTTGATCGCGAAGCGATTCTGGACGCGGCCCGGACCACGCGCGGAATCGTCACTGCCGAAGAAGCCTTGGCAGCCGGTGGACTGGGCGGGGCTGTCGCAGAGGTGCTGGCACAGGAACATCCCGCGCCGATGCGCATCCTCGGAGTGCCGGATATCTTCGCACCGACAGGCACGGCCGAATTTCTGCTCGAGCACTTTGGGCTGACCGCAGCGGGCATTGAACGCGCGGCTCTGGATCTGTTGCGGCGCGAGGCATAGATGACCGGCGAATGGATTCTCGCGATCGACCAGGGCACGACGAACACCAAGGCGGTTTTGGTGGATCGCGAGGGCCGCATTGTCTATCGCGCCTCGACGCCAATGGAGATCTTGCAGCCGCAGCCCGGCTTTGTGGAGCAGGATCCGCTCGCACTTTGGCAGTCGGTAGTTCAGGTCATCCAGCCTTGCGTGCGTCAAGCACAATCGGAGCGCGCCGCGATTGTTGGAATCGCGATCAGCAATCAGCGCGAGACTGCTGTGGCATGGCAGCGGGCGGGTATAGGAAGCTCCGCTGCGGGCGAACCTGTGGGCAACGCGATCACCTGGCAGTGCCGGCGTTCCGCGCCCATTTGCGAGCGCCTTCGACCGCACGCCGCAACCATTCAATCGGTCACGGGCCTCCCGCTCGACCCGCTCCTGAGCGCGACCAAGTGGGCGTGGCTTTTTGATCAGCATCCCGAGCTGCGGGCACAGGCAGAAAGCGGCGAGCTGCATCTGGGCACGGTGGATGCGTGGCTGCTTTACAACCTGACGGCGGGCAAGGTGCATGCCACCGACCATACCAATGCCTCGCGTACCGCGCTGTTCAGCCTGGCCACGCTCGATTGGAATCCGGCGATGGGCGATCTTTTTGGGATTCCTCGCGCTGCGCTGCCCACAGTGCGCACTTCAAACGGAGATTTTGGATTCTGCAATGCGATTCCGGAACTCGCGGGCGTTCCCATCGTCGCGATGATCGGCGACTCGCACGCTGCGCTCGTGGGCCATGGCCGTTACCAGCCGGGAACGGTGAAGGCTACGTACGGCACCGGTTCCTCGCTGATGATGCTCACGCCGGAGCTCGTGACCGAAGCGAAACAATTGGCACGCACTGTCGCGTGGTCGGCTGCGAGCGGCGCCCACTTTGCGCTTGAAGGCAACATCGCCATGAGTGGCGCGGCGGTGCAATGGGTGGGCGAATTTCTCGGACTGGAACATCCGGTCGATGACGCCGCAGCCCTGGCCGCAACGGTGCCCGACGCCGCAGGGCTGATTCTTGTGCCGGCGATGGTCGGGCTCGGCGCGCCTTACTGGGACTCGGCTGCGCGGGGCCTCGTGACCAATGTCCAACGCTCGCACACAGCCGCGCATCTGGCCCGCGCCGCGGTAGACGCCATCGCGTTTCAAGTGGCCGATGTTCTGGAAACCATGGAGACTGCTGCGCATGTGACGTTGCCGGTTCTGCTCGCCGACGGCGGCGCCACGCGCAACGATGCGCTCATGCAGATGCAGGCAGACGTTTTTGGCCGGCCTGTGCATCGATCGACCGAGGAGGATCTCTCGGCGCGCGGCGCGGCCTTGCTGGGTGGTCTCACCCTGGGCTGGTGGAGTTCGAACGATGAACTTGCCGCGTTGCCCAAGTCCGTGCAGCCCTTCGAGCCTCGCATTTCGCGGGGCGATCGCGAACGTCTGCGCGGCGCATGGCGGCTCGCCGTCGAACGCGCGCGGCTCAAAGAAGGGCGAGGCGCATGAATCAGGCGAATCAGTCCGCGGCCGACGTCATTCTGGAGGCGCGCAACATCACCAAGCGCTATCCGGGCAATGTCGCGCTCGATGGCGTCACCTTCCGTGCGTACCGCGGGCAAGTCAACGTGCTCATCGGAGAGAACGGTGCAGGCAAGTCCACCCTGATGCGCATTTTGGCGGGCGTGGAGACGGCGGATGAAGGCACGTTGCTTCTCGATGGCCAGCCGCTGGCGCTGCGCACGCCGCGCGATGCTGCGGCAAATGGGATTTCAATCGTTCATCAAGAGCTGCTTGCGCTTACCAATCTGAAGATCGGCGAAAACATCTTTGCCGGACGGGAGCTTTGTCGTGCGGCAGTGATTGTGGATCAAACAGCGCAAGACAAGCGCGCGGCCGCGGCGCTCGGCCGTCTACGTAAGCCGATGAATGTGGCCACCGAAACGGGGAGATTGTCGCTGGGCTGTAGGCAGGTTGTGGAGATTGCGCGCGCTCTCGATCAAGGGTCGCGGATTCTGATCCTCGATGAGCCAACCTCCGCGCTGTCGGCATCGGAAGCAGAGTCGCTCTTCGAGGTCATTGCAGATCTGAAGCGCGCCGGCGTGACCATCATTTATATCTCGCACCGGTTGCACGAACTGCTCCATCTTGGCGATCGATTCACCGTGTTGCGTTCGGGACGTGTGGTGGGCGAGGCAACGCGCGCCGATGCGACGCGCGCGTGGATCGTGGAGCGGATGTCGGGCCGAAAAGAAGGCGCTCACGAGGTGTCGACTGCAAATTCGGCGTCTCGTCCCACAGTTCTGACAGTCAGCGGCATCACTCTGCCTGGTTCGATTGGCAATGAAGCCGCACAGGCGCCGGTACACGACGTCAGCTTCACAGTCCGGGAAGGCGAAATTTTCGGAGTTTACGGACTGCTGGGAGCGGGGCGAACCGAACTGGTGGAAGCACTGGCCGGATTGCGGCCGATCGCGTCGGGAGTTGTCGCAGTTCGCGGAAAGAAGATTCGAACCGGCAGCGTGCGCGACGCGCTAAGAGCCGGCATGGTTCTGATGCCTGAAGACCGGCAACGAGACGGACTGTTTCCGGAGCTTTCGATTCGCGAGAATGTCGTCATGGCCGCCAAGACCGGTCTCGTTCTTTCGCGCGACGAAGAGACGAAACGCGTGCGCAAGCTTGCGTCGGAATTGCATATCGCTGCGAAGGACATCGAGCTTCCCGTGACTACGCTCTCCGGCGGGAATCAGCAGAAGGTGCTGCTGGCGCGATGCATGATGTGTTCTCCGTCGATACTGTTGATGGATGAGCCGACGCGGGGCGTTGATGTGGCCGCAAAAGCCGAGATTTACGGCATCCTGCGCGAACTGGCGGCTAAAGGACTGAGCATTGTGTTCACGTCATCGGAGATCGAGGAGACGCAAATGCTCGCGCATCGCGTGCTCGTGCTCTGCCAGGGGCGGATTTCCGCTGAGTTCTCGCGCGATCAATTGAGCGACGAAGGTTTGTTTGCCGCTGCCAGCCCCTCGGTCGGCGTTACGGCCAACGCGGCCACGGCATGGTCCGCAGGAGGCCCGGCATGAGCTCTGCTACTCCAGTTCGGCCGCGCGGCAATCGGTTTGCATTGGCGTCGGCTCGCGTCGTTCTGCTTCTGCTGCGGGCCCGCGCCATTCTCGTGTTGCTCCTGCTTCTCGCTTTGTTTTCCGCGCTCGCGCCGGAGTTTCTTACGGCCAACAATCTCTCCATCCTCACCAAGCATGTGGCCATTACGGCACTCCTTGCAGTAGGAATGACCTTTGTCATTCTGACCGGGGGCATCGATCTTTCCGTGGGATCCATTGCGGGACTCGGCGGTATGGTGGCGGGCTATCTTCTCACGCAGGGAATTTCTCTTGGAGGCGCAACGCAGTACCCGCCCGTCGCCATCGTCATTCTGCTTGCGATTTGCGCGTGCCTGCTGGTGGGCGCGCTCAACGGATGGCTGGTGGCAAAAGCCGGCGTGGCTCCGTTTATCGCGACGCTCGGCACGCTTTATATCGCCCGCGGCGCGGCGCTCCTAATCTCGAACGGAAAAACCTTTCCCAATCTTGGCGGCGCGGCAGGGCGAGGCAACACGGGATTCACCGCTTTCGGGCAAAGCTTTCTGCTGCACGTGCCGACACCCGTCTGGATGATGGTTGCGCTCTTCGCCGTTACATGGGTGGTGGCGACCAAGACTCCGTTCGGCAGACACGTCTACGCGATTGGCGGCAATGAGCGCGCGGCACGTCTGGCGGGAATTCGCGTGGCGCAGGTGAAGCTGGCCACGTATGTTTTTTCGGCGTTCTGCGCCGCGCTGGTCGGTCTCATTATCGCGGCGCAACTTGAAGCCGCGCATCCGGCAACCGGCGAAAGCTTTGAGTTGAATGCCATTGCGGCCGTGGTGCTGGGCGGAACATCGCTGATGGGCGGCCGCGGTTCGGTCACCGGTTCGCTGATCGGCGCTTTTGTGATTGGTGTGCTTGCCGACGGCCTGGTGATGCTGGGCGTCTCAGAGTTCTGGCAGATCGTGATCAAAGGCGTGGTGATCGTGCTGGCCGTCGGACTTGACGAGTTGCAGACGCGGCTCCAGGCCCGAATCTTGCCGTATCTGACGACCGCGAGCACAGAAGAGGGCCAGCCATGATGCGCCGCGCGATTGCCGGTCTGGGATGCGCATTGGCAATGATGCTTGTGACCACTGGATGCCATCGCGACGAGCATCGCAAGAAACTAATTGTGGTGATTGTTCCCTCGCAAGACAATCCTTACTTCAAGGCTGAAGCGGACGCGGCAGCGGCGCGTGCACTGGAGCTTGGCTATCGCGTGCGCGTGGATGCGCATGAAGACGATGCTTTTCGCCAGGACAACCTAGTGGATGCGGCGATCGCCTCCGACGCCGTGGCGATCATTCTGGATAATGCCGGCGCCGATGCAACCGTCTCCGCGGTGCGTCGCGCCACGAGAGCGGGCATCGCGGTGTTCTTGATCGATCGCGAAATCGATGCCACCGGGATTGCGAAGGCGCAGATCATCTCGGACAATGATCAGGGTGCACGACTCGTGGCGGCAGAGTTCGCGCGCGCCATGAATGGAAAGGGCGAGTACGCGGAGCTGCTGGGAAAGGAATCCGACACCAATGCGCAGATTCGCACTCGCGGCTTTCACGCTGTGCTCGATCGGTATCCGAACCTTAAGCTCGTCACTGCACAGTCCGCGAACTGGTCGCAGGCGGAGGCGTTCCAGAAGACGGAGACCATGTTGCAGGCGCACGGAGACATCGCGGGCATCATCGCTGGGAACGACACCATGGCTCTGGGCGCGGCGGCAGCGTTGAAATCCGCGGGGAAAGTGAATGTGCAGATTACGGGGTTCGACGGCAGCCCGGATGCAATCGACGCCATCGAGCGCGGCGAGTTGCGCGCCACCGCGCTACAGCCCGCGGTGTTGATTTCCCGGCTTGCGATGGATGAGGCGGATCGATTTCTGAAGACGGGTTCGACAGGCCAGCCGGAGCTGCAGATTATTCCCTGCGAACTGGTGACCAAGAGCAATGCCGGAGACTTTAGCAATTTCGAAAAGGTAAGGTGAGCGCCATGGCGAATTCCACTTGTCTCGGAGTCATTGTCGGCAATCGCGATTTCTTTCCTGACGTGCTGATCTCTGAAGCGCGCAAGGATCTGACCAAACTGTTTTCCGAGCTAAAGATCGAGCCGGTTTGGCTGTCGCCGGAAGATTCGAAGCTGGGCGCGGTGGAAACGTGGGCGGACGCACAAAAGTGCGGCGATCTGCTGCGCAAAAACCGCGATCGCATCGAGGGCATCCTGGTCTGCCTGCCGAATTTTGGCGACGAAAAAGGAGTTGCCGACTCTATCCGATTGGCCGAGATTCATGTGCCGGTTCTGGTGCAGGCTTGCCCCGACGATCTCGATCAGTTCGGTCTCGACCGGCGGCGCGACGCTTTCTGTGGCAAGATTTCCGTATGCAACAACCTGCGCCAGTACAGAATTCCCTATTCGCTCACGCGCGATCACACGGTGGCGATTCTCGATCCGCGCTTCCGCGAGGACCTGGTGCAGTTTACCCAGACCTGCAAAGTAGTGCGCGGCTTGAGCCGCGTGCGCATCGGCGCGGTCGGCGCCAGGCCCAATGCTTTCAACACCACGCGCTTCAGCGAAAAACTCCTCGAAGCCAACGGCATTACTGTGAACACCATCGATCTTTCTGAGGTCTTTGGAAATGCGGCCAAAATCTCCAGCGACGACCCGCGCGTGCGGCGGCGCGTCGAGCAGATTCGCTCCTATGCTGATGCGACGAAGGCTCCCGACGAGGCTATTGTGCGCATGGCCAAGTTCGCGCTCGTGGTGGACGACTGGATGCAATCACTTTCGATCACGGCGACCGCCATCCAGTGCTGGAGTTCGCTACAGAAGAACTTTGGCGTCAACGTGTGCACCATCATGTCGATGATGAGCGAGCAGATGCTGCCTTCGGCCTGCGAGGTGGATATTGCCGGCGTGGTGGGCATGTACGCACTGCAACTTGCCGGGGGTTCGCCCAGCGCGCTGGTCGATTGGAACAACAATTACGGCGGCGATCCCGAGAAGTGCGTTTTCTTCCACTGCGGCAACTGGGCCAAGGACTTTTTGCCCGACATTCGCATTGCCACTGCGCCCATCCTGGGCACCACGCTTGGCGAAGAAAACACTTTCGGCGCGTTGGAGGGCCGTACGCTTGCCGGTCCCGTGACATTTGGGCGCGTGAGCACCGACGATCTCGCCGGCAAAATCTCGGCCTACGTGGGCGAAGGCGAATTTACGGATGATCCTCTGAAGACCTTTGGAACGCGCGCGGTGGTGAAAGTGGCCGGACTGCCCGCGCTGATGCACGTGATCTGTCAGAATGGTTTTGAGCACCACGCCGCCATGAACCGCAGCCACACCGCGGCCGCCGTGGCCGAAGCGCTGGGCCGGTATCTTGGTTGGCCGACCTATCACCACAATCGACCGGCGACCTTGCCGCCACTTCCGTGACGCTGGACAAGATTGCGCCCCATGCGCGAATGTGGATGAGATGAACCGCCGCGATTTTTGCCTCTCTGCCACCGCCGCCGCTGCTGTTTCCGTCCGATCTTCCGCATTTGCAGCAATCGCTCCGCCGCCTGCAGCAGCGGGGCCCTTGATCACGTTTGCCGAAATCGAACAGATCGACCGCGAGCGGATTCTGCGCGCCGCGAATGAATACCTTTCCCAGCCGCCCGTTACCGTGACGGCCGCGTCTTCGCCGCGCAGCAAGGGCGGCAAGCACGATTATTTTTCCGAAGGCGACTACTGGTGGCCCGACCCGAAGAATCCGGATGGGCCGTACATCCGCCGTGACGGCTATTCCAATCCGCAAAACTTCAACGACCATCGTGAGGCGCTGATCCGGTTGAGCCTGATCGTGCCCGCGCTCACCGCGGCGTGGCTCATCACGCAGGAGAAGCGCTACGCCGAGCACGCGGCCGTGCATCTGCGTGCGTGGTTCCTCGATGCAGCGACGCGCATGAATCCGTCGCTCGATTATGCGCAGGCGATCTGGGGGGTCTCGCCGGGCCGCGGCACTGGCATCATCGACACGTTGCACCTGGTTGAAGTCACGCGCGCCTCCCGCCATCTGGAGGGCGCCAAGGTGATGACGCCGGCCGAATCCACTGGAGTGCGCGATTGGTTTACGCAATATATGTTGTGGATGGTCACCTCGAAGAACGGCCAGGAAGAGGAAGCCGCCAAGAACAACCATGGCACCTGCTGGGTAGCGCAGGTGTCGGCCTTCGCGGCCTTCACCGGCGATGAAAACGTGATGAAGCTTTGCCGCGGACGCTTCCGCGACCATCTTTTGCCCGATCAGTTGGGACCCGACGGTCGATTCCCGCTCGAATTAGAGCGCACCAAGCCTTACAGCTACTCGCTCTTCGATCTGGACATGCTGGCCATGGTGTGCCTGATTGCGTCGGCGAGTGGCGCGGAGCCGAGCGGCGCGACCAACGATCTGTGGCAATTCGCGCTAACCAACGGGAACCGCTATCAGAAGGCCGTCGAATTCATGTTTCCGTTCATCCAGGACAAGAGCAAGTGGCCTTACCCGCATGACGTGGAGTACTTCGACGATTTGCCCAATCGCCAGCCTAGCTTGCTCTTCGCGGGGCTTGCGTATCGCGAGCCGAAGTACATCGCGTTGTGGCGCACGCTGCCGTCCGATCCCAAAACCGCCGAAATCATCCGCAACTTCCCCATACGCCAGCCAGTGCTCTGGGTGCATTCCGTTTAGCAAGTTGCACGAGCCGGTGCGCGCGTGTGCCAGGTTGTTCGTGCAGTCACGATCGGTGTGATAGCATTCCGTCGAAACGCCGGGAGAAATACAAGGAGCGATGATGCGCGAGCGCAGAGTGGGAATCATCATGAACGGCGTGACCGGGCGCATGGGGCTCAATCAGCACCTTGTCCGGTCAATCCTGGCGATTCGCGAGCAAGGCGGCGTAGCACTCGGCGACGGCAGTGCGCTCATGCCCGATCCGATCCTGGTGGGCCGCAACGAAGCAAAGCTGAAGGCGATTGCCAGCGCGCACGGCCTGGCGCGTTGGACGACCGATTTGAAACGCGCTCTCGACAACGCTGAGGACACGATCTACTTCGACTCCGGAGCGACGGGTCAGCGCGAGCAGAATGTGCTGCAGGCGACCGCGGCAGGGAAGCACGTTTATTGCGAAAAGCCGCTCGCGACTACGCTCGACGGTGCGCTGGCAATGGCGCGGGCTGCGGAGAAGGCCGGCGTGAAACGGGGCGTGGTACAGGACAAGTTGTTTCTGCCGGGCATGCGCAAACTACGTCGTCTTATTGATGAAGGCTTCTTCGGCCGTATCCTTTCGGTGCGCGGCGAATTCGGCTACTGGGTTTTCGAAGGCGATGACCAGCCTTCGCAGCGACCTTCATGGAACTACAAAAAGGAAGAAGATGGCGGCATCATTCTCGACATGTTCTGCCATTGGCGCTACGTGCTCGACCACACGTTTGGCGCGGTACAGGCGGTTTCGTGCAACGGCGCTACGCACATTGCAGAGCGCGTCGACGAGTCGGGCGCTCGTTACCAATGTACGGCCGATGACGCGGCGTACGGAATGTTCGAGCTTGAGGGCGGGATCGTCGCGCAAATCAACTCGTCCTGGGCCACGCGCGTGTATCGCGACGAACTTCTGAGCCTTCAGGTGGACGGCACCGCGGGCAGTGCCGTTGCGGGACTGCGTGAATGCAAAATCCAAAATCGCGCCAACACGCCGCGGCCGGTGTGGAATCCCGATCTGCCCAATCCAATTGAGTTCCGCAGCTTGTGGGCTGCGATTCCCGATAACGCCGAATTCGACAACGCGTTCAAGGTGCAGTGGGAGATGTTTTTGCGCCACGTTGCAGAGGATGCGCCCTTCCCGCATGATTTTCTTGACGGCGCGCGCGGCGTGCAACTGGCGGAATTGGCCATGACTTCGTGGCGCGAACGGCGCTGGATCGATGTTCCCGAAATTTCGTCAGGCGCCACTGCGCCAGCGTAAGAGATTCGCACTGAGACGGGCAAGGTCGTATGGCAGATAAAGCAAGGCTCTCGCTGAATCAGATCACGACGGCCCATTGGAGCGTGGCCGAGGCGGTGGAGGGCTGCGCGCGCCACGGCGTGCAATCGATCGCGCTTTGGCGGCACAAGATCGAGGAGTCAGGCCTCACCGCATGTGTGCGCGCCGTGAGCCACGCCGGCCTGCATGTCTCGAGCATTTGCCGCGGCGGCATGTTTCCCGCGGCGACAGAAGCGGAGCGCAGAAAGAACATCGAGGACAATTTTCGCGCCGCCGACGAGGCCGCCGCACTGCATGCGGATTCTCTGGTGATGGTGGTCGGAGGTTGCGTGGGCGTTCCGCTGGCCGATGCGCGCCAGTTGGTGGCCGACGGGGTTGCTGAGCTCGTGCCCTATGCGCGCGAGCGCGGCGTGCGCATAGGTCTTGAGCCGCTGCATCCCATGTTCGCCGCGGACCGCTCGGTACTGGTGACAATTGATCAGGCGCTCGAATTGGCGCAGGCCTATGATTCAAGCGAGGTCGGCGTTGTTCTCGACACGTTTCATATCTGGTGGGATCCGCGTGTTGAGGAGCTGATCGCACAGGCTGCGGGGAGAATTTTTGGTTTTCATGTCTCTGATTGGCTGGTTCCGTTGCCTGACGTGCTCCTGGGCCGCGGGCTGATGGGCGACGGCGTGATCGACAATCGCAAACTGAGGAGGCTCGTCGAGCAGGCCGGTTACCATGGACCGATTGAAGTGGAGATCTTCAATCGCGCGCTCTGGGACAGCGATCCCGACACGGTGCTGGCGCAAGTGATCGAGCGATTTGAGCAGCACGTTTAGGAAGCGAGTGTGCACGTGGAAGTGAACGAAACCATCACGCCGCGGGAGCTGACGCCGGCGATCCGCCGGGCCATTGAACTGGTCTCGGAAAAGACGCTGCGGCTCGATCGCCGCTGGAGCGTTCCCGGCTGCGCGCCTGTGTTTACTGCCGGCGGCCTGTACACGGCCCGCGGCTGGACGCAATGGACGCAAGGATTTCAGTACGGTAATGCGCTGCTTTGCTTTGAACTGGGCGGCGATGAAGAGCTGCTGGCGCTGGCGCGGCGGCATGTCGTGGCCGATATGGCGGAGCACTTGACGCACATGGGCGTGCACGACCACGCCTTCAACAACATCTCCACTTACGGCAATTTGCGGCGGCTTATGCTGGGCGGGCGCATCGAGCGCGACGAATGGGAACTGCACTTTTACGAGCTCGCACTCAAAGTGAGCGGCGCAGTGCAGGCGGCGCGTTGGACCGGCCTTTCCAACGGCCACGGCTACATCCACTCTTTCAATGGCAGCCACTCTCTGTTTATCGATACCATGCGCACGTTGCGCGTCTGCGGCATTGCGCATCAGCTGGGGCACGCGCTGTTGGGTGAGCAGGACGCGCGCGTGAACCTGCTGGCCCGGCTGCTGGCGCACGCCGAGACTTCGGCGCAGTACAACATTTACTACGGCGAGGGACGCGACCACTACGATGTGCCGGAGCTGCGCGGCCGCACGGCACATGAGGCCATCTTCAATCCTGCGAGCGGGGCGTTTCGCTGCCCCTCGTCGCAACAGGGCTACTCGGCGTTCACCACGTGGACGCGCGGCTTGGCATGGGCCACCCTGGGCTTTGCCGAGCAGCTTGAGTTTGTGCAGTCGCTCGCGACAGGGGAGTTTGGCGCCGACGGCGTTCCGGAAAAGAGTGACGCGTGCGCGATGCTGGAGCGAGCGGCCCGCGCCACTTGCGATTTCTATATGCGCCAGGCGAGCGCGCGAGACGGCATCTGCTACTGGGACACGGGCGCGCCGGAATTGTCGCGTCTCGGCGACTGGAGAGCGCAGCCTGCTGATCCCTTCAACGACTACGAGCCTGTGGATTCCTCGGCGAGCGCGATTGCCGCGCAAGGGCTCCTGCGCTTAGGGCACGCGCTCGGAAGCGATGGGCATTCTTATACGCGGGCTGGATTGACGGTGTTGCAGCGGCTGCTCGAGGAGCCGTATTTCTCCACCGATCCGCATCACGAGGGGATCCTGTTGCACAGCGTCTATCACCGGCCCAACGGTTGGGATGCGATTCCTGCGGGGCGCAAGATTCCCTGCGGCGAGTCGAGCATGTGGGGCGACTATCATCTGCTGGAGGCGATGCTGTTGGCTACGCGGATGGCTGAGGGAAGTTACTACACGTTCTTCCAGACTGAGCGCGCGAGCTAGAAGGGGACGAAGATGGGGAACAAGGTTGCGTTGGTGACAGGCGGCGCGCGCGGCATCGGGTTCGGCATCGCGCTCCGTCTGGCTCAGGATGGCTTCGACCTCGCGATTGCTGGCCGGCGCACGGCCGAAGAGACGCAAGCGGCGCTTGATCAGATTCGCGAGCGTGGCGTCGACGCTCTCTACGCGCAGGCTGACGTGGCTGACGGCTGCGCTCGCGCACGCTTGCTGCTGGCCGTCGAAGAGCGCTTCGGCCGGCTCGACGTGCTGGTGAACAACGCGGGCATTGCGCCGCGCGTGCGCGCGGACATTCTGGACGCACGCGAGGAACACTTCGACGAAGTGATGGCGACCAATCTCAAAGGGCCGTATTTCCTGACGCAGGCTGCTGCGGCGTGGATGATTCGACAACAGGAGAGCCTGGGAGCGGCGCATCGTGCCATCGTCAATATTGGATCTA
The DNA here is from genome assembly GCA_963786565.1 of uncultured Acidobacteriota bacterium. Classification (GTDB taxonomy): domain Bacteria; phylum Acidobacteriota; class Terriglobia; order Terriglobales; family Acidobacteriaceae; genus Telmatobacter. The sequence continues at coordinate 69,372 of CAWAZR010000011.1, forward strand.
TTTCGGCTACTGTGGTCAGCGTGAATCGCGGCGAGTATTGCATCTCCAAAGCAGGCGTTGCCATGGCGACGCGGCTGTGGGCGGCGCGGCTGGCGGAGTTTGGCATTGGCGTTTACGAGGTGCGGCCGGGAATCATCGAGAGCGAGATGACCGAAGGCGTACGCGGCAAATACGATGCGCTGATCGAGTCCGGACTGACGATTGAAAAGCGTTGGGGCACTGCGGCTGACGTGGCCAGCGCGGTGAGCGTGTTGGCGCGCGGCGAACTGCCTTATGCCACTGGCGCATTGATTGTGGTCGACGGCGGATTGACGCAGCAGCGGTTGTAGCGGAGGCATTCTGAAAGAGAAACTCGCGATATCTCCGCGTGCGCCGCGATGGCAGTTCGCCGTGGCATCGGGAATCCTGGGATGGGTTCTCGATGCGTATTTCTTTTTCATCCTTATTTTTCTCCTCGATGTGCTGGCTGCGCGCTTTGGCGTGAGCAAGGCCGCGATCGTCTGGTCCATTACTGTTACGTTGATCACGCGTCCGCTGGGCGCGCTGGTGTTGGGCGCGCTTGCCGATCGCTACGGACGCCGCGGCCCGCTGATTGCGTGCGTGCTGTTCTTCTCTATCGTTTCGGCAATGACGCCGTTCGCGCCGAGCTACCAGGCATTTTTGATGTTGCGCGCGCTTTACGGCGTTGGCATGGGCGGTTATTGGGGCATTGGCGCGTCGCTCGTGATTGAGAGCTCGCCGAGCCGTTGGCGCGGCTTGTTCAGCGGCATCTTGCAGGCTGGATATTCCGCGGGATATTTGCTGGCTGCCGCGGTTATGCCCTTCATCGTGCCGCGTTTTGGCTGGCAGTGGGTTTTTGTCGGCGGAGTGCTGCTGGCTGCGCCGATTGTGCTGCTGGCCGCGCTGGCGCCGGAGCCGGAAGCTTGGCGCAGCAATCGGCCTGCGGGTTTTGGCGTTGTAGCACGCGCGATGTGGGAGCACAAAGACGTGTTTGTGTATCTGGTCGCGCTGATGACGGTGATTACCTGCTTCTCGCACGGGTCGCAGGATCTCTACCCTGACTTTTTGCGCACCGTGCATCGGTTTTCCGCGCTGGCTACATCGAATCTCGCGATCCTTTATAACGTCGGCGCGATTCTGGGCGCGCTTGCGATCGGCCATCTCTCGCAGAAGATCGGCCGCCGCTGGAGTATTTTTGTTGCTCTTGGAGTGGCTCTCGTTGCGGTGCCGGCCTGGGCCTTCGGCGACTCGCTTGCGGCGCTGGCCGCAGGCGCGTTCGTGATGCAGTTCGGCGTGCAGGGGGTTTTCGGCGTGATTCCCGCGCATCTGAACGAGCTTGCGCCGCCCGCTGTGCGCAGCCTGTTTCCTGGAGTCGTTTACCAACTTGGCATGTTGATCGGCGCGCCTTCGGTCAGTGTCGAGTTCGCGCTGCGCCGGACGTTTGGTTATTCGTGGGCTCTCGCGGCGTTTGAGATCGCGTCCATCGCGGCGCTGGTGGTTCTTTGCGCGCTGGGGCCGGAGAAGAAAGACAGGGAGCTAGGGAGCGAGCCACCCCAGCGGGCAGAAATCGCCCGCTGGGGACCCCGGCAGGGAGCAAGGGAGCGAGAAGGCAGCTTCCAGCTTCCAGCTCGCGAGTCGTGAATCGTGGTTCGCGGCAAAACCCCTCAAGACCGATACTTTTGTGTCTCACAGGATCACAGAAACACGCAGACTGTGAGGCTGCGCGGATTTGTTCTCTAAATTGCTGATCTGGAGCCAGTTCCGAGCTTCACAGTTTCACAACTCGTTTTTCGGGCGACGGAACCGGCAGCGTTCCAGCGTCTCGCACCTGGCTACCATCCCGCACCCGGGGTGGGGGGGAGGGGGGGTGGGGGGTGCTCCGCCAGCCTCCAACTTCCAGCTTCGAGTTTGGGCTGTGGGTCATTTGAGAAAAGTATGCGCCGGAAGGGCGTAATTATATGCAAACTGGCGCAAAAAAATCGGGCCCTTCCCGAGGGAAGGGCCCGGCTGCTTTGCTGACTGAACGTTTCTAGTTCACCGTGATTGTGAAGGTGGTCGCTTCCGTCGTGTTTGCCGGATCGTTCCCGGTACCGGACACGCTGAAGGTGTAGGTTCCGGGGGTTGTGCCCGGGATGGTTGTTGTTCCGCCGCCTCCGCCACCGCTGCCGCTTCCGCCGCAACTTGCCAACGTGCCGATGGCGACCATGGCGATGAGGATGGAGAGCATGGCGCGCCAGCTACGCCGACGGGAGGGGATGCCAAAGAAGACAAGCAGGGCCAGTACCGCACCGGAGCCTGCGCCGAGCCAGCCTTTATTGCCACCACCGGGCAGCTTGGGACGGACCAAGTCGACGGTGGTGGTAGCTGTCGTGGCAACGATTGCCGTACCGCCCCCGGTTGCCGTGCCATTGGTGTAGGTGATCGTTCCAGAGGCGGCGCAGGTGGGAAGAGAGACGGCGCCGGTCGGGGAGTTTGTGAGGGAACAGGTACTACTGAGCGTCACGGTTCCCGTGTAGTCCGTGCTGCTCGTGGTTCCGGTGATGGTTGAGGTGGCCGGTGATCCCGGCGCCACTGCTGCCGGCGTGGTGGCGGCCAGAGTGTAGGCGGACTGCGTGACCGAGACGCTGCCGGTGTTGCTGCCGGAGGCGTAGTCTGAGTCGCCGCTGTAATGGGCGGTGATCGTGTCGGATCCGGCCGCGAGCTTGTTGGCTGGAATGGTGAAGCTGCAACTGGTGTTGCTCGTGCACGGGCTGGTGCCGATGGTTTCCGGCGTCGAAGATGTGGAGTAGCTGCCGCTCGTCAGGTAGATGGTTCCGATTGGTGTTGGGCCGGAGCCGGTGACCGACACCGTGACGCCGAGGGTTTGGCCGGTGTCGATGCTGGTTGGCGAGGGCGTGACCGTGATGGTGGGTGTGAGTGCAACGGTTTGCGTGATGGTGATCTGCCCCGTGCCGGTGTTGCCGGCGAAGTTGGCGTCGCCACTATAGTCGGCAGTGATGGTGTCGGTCGCCACGGTAAGGGCGTTGGCGGGGATGGTGAAGCTGCAAAGGGTGTTGCTGGTGCACGTGCCGCTGCCGATGGTTTCCGTCGCCGAGGTGTAGGTGCCGCTCTTCAGGTAGATGCTCCCCGTCGGAATGGCTGTCGATCCAGCGGGCCCGGTGATTGAAACCGTCACGTTGATCGGGTTGGCCACGTTCCCGGTGGAGGGGACGCCCACCCCAACCGTGGGCGTCATCACGTTGACCGTAATCGTGGTGGTTTTGGTATTGGCAGCGTACGTGGCATTGCCGTTGTAATACGCCGTGAACGTGAGGCCGCTGCCCGCAGGGAGGCTGTTGGCGGGGACGTTAAACGTGCAACTGGTATTGCTGGTGCAAGGACTGGTGCCAATGGTTTCCGTGGAGCTGTATCCGTCTCCGGAGAGCGTGATTGTGCCCGTGGGCGTGCCGGAAGTGCCCGTCACGCTGACCACCACTGAAAGAGCCTGGTTGATGGTGATGGTGGAGGGGGTAGGCGTGACCGTCATGGTGGTCGAGTTAATGCCGGCATCGGAGACCCATGCGTTCACGACGTTGGCGACGTTCAGCGAACCAAGGCCGGTGGCCAGGTCGAAGCCGGTAGTGGAGTTGTAACCCGGGGTGGTTCCGGAACTGACGAGCGTGCCGATGGTGTCACCGGAGTTGATGGCCGCGCAATTCGGAGAAGCGGCGCCTGCGTAGGGTCCTCCACTGTCGCCCCCCTCCGGCGTACCGGTCAGATCGCAGGGCATGGAGATGGTCTGCGCGGTGGTGTACGCGGGCGACCCGCTGGCCGCGGTGGGGCCGTTATCGATGTCCTGGAAGTAGCAACTGCTGGAATTGCTGACGGACTCGGCACTGCAACTGGAGTAGGTTTGACGGCTGGCAATCTGGTACAACTGCGGGTTTGCGAGGCCCTGCGCGCCGCCTGCTTTCTGGTTGATGAGCGCCATGACGCCCGCCATTTGCGGTGTGGCGACGGAGGTGCCTCCGACCTCCTGCGCGGTGTTTTCGGTGGTGCCGCTGAGAGCGCACGATCCGTTGTTGGAGACACAGATGAGCGTGGCGCTGTCGAAGTTGCCGTTGCCGGCAAAGAAGCTTACGTCGGGCATGTCGCGCACGCCGTCGGAGGGTATGCCGGCGACGCCGGTCTGCCAGGAGGGCTTGGGCCAGCCGTCGTTGGTGAGTGTTACGGTGCCGATATTCGTGGAGACGCTAGTGCCAGTGCAGCTGTTGACTGTACTGCCGTTATTGACGACGCAATTGCTGGCTCCGCCGCTGCCACCGATGGCATCGACATACCCGGCAAGGTTTAATGGATCGCCGTAGTAGTAGTCGAAGTACTCGTAGATTTCGTACCAATTGTTATAGACAACGCTGCACGATTCTTCGGGGGTCGACGGGCTGAATCCGAAATAGGAGTCGACTCCGGCGGCGGAGAAAAGAGTTTCAAGGTATCTGGCGTTGATGGGGTTCAGGCAGGTGTCGTTCCAGGGGATTTCAGGCACGTAGCCGGCCGCGCTTGCCCCAGTGGTTCCATTGTTGGAGGTGCTCCAGTAAGCCGGAGAGCCCTGGCTGGTGCTGGACGAAGCGCAGCCCGCGAAATTTCCGCCGGAATTGTAATAGGGTTGGCACCAACTGAGGTCGGTGCCTCCGACGGCGGTGTCGTAGGGCGTAGACGCGATTCCACTCACGGAGAGGCCGTACTGCGCAACGTAGGGATTGCCGTAGCTTTGGTCCTGGTTGTCGTCGCAGGAGGGCGAGCCCGAGTCTCCCGTGGATACAAAGACGGAAATGCCTTCGGCCGCTGCTTGCTGCCACAGGTTGAAATAAGCGATGTTGCCCGCCGTGCCCTGGCCAAGCTCGCACTCACCATAGCTGAGGCTCATGATCTTGGCTGTTGCCGGGTTAGCGACGACGTAGGCGGCGGCGTCGTAGAGCGTATCGATGCAGCCGACACCGGTGCTGCCGTTGCAAGCGGAGGACTGCCCCGTGACCACCAGATCGATTTGCGCGTTAGGAGCGACGGCGCCGGACTCTTCCACGTCGAGAGAGTTCTCCTCCAGGTCGCCGACGTTGCAATATGCAGTGGTGCTGGTGCAGATGATGGCCGTGGTACCAGTGCTGAAGTATGGGCCAGCGTCGATTTCGATGGGCGTGGGGCTCGACGGAAAATTCGTGGAGAGGCCAAACTCGTTGCGGAACGAGGCTACGTCGTTGGCGCCTCCGTTCTTGCCGAGATTGATGAAGCTGGTTCCGATGATGGCGACGGTCTGACCGCTGCCCGTGATGTTGCTATTCCAGAGCGGCGTGACGTTGTAGATGGTGGCGAAATCGTAGGGTCCCAAATCCTCTTCCAGATACGTGCAGTTGGTTCCGCAGTTGCCGTTGATGCCAAAGTCGGGATGAGGATTCTGCGCGGGCTTGGAGCTGGTGTTGAGCGGGGTGGAATTCGCCGGTGGCGAGATGGGCCGCGCGTTGGCAGCGGTTGTGACCTTTTTCCATTTCCCGGTCTGCTGATCGAATTGGACCAGGCTGCCGAGCTTGTGCTGCGGCTGGGGCAGGAAATTATGCAGCGCCTTGATGCCCACGATCACGGGCGCCAGGGCAGCGGGAATCTGCGGGTCGGTCATATTCGCGTAGTGCCCTACGCCATCGACCGAAAGGCGGTGGATCTGGGTATGGAAGGCGCTTTGGACCTGCGAGGCCGTGCCGCTGAAGTGGATGGTCATGCAGTCCGGAGTAACGCGATTGACAGTGAATCCGTGGCCGGTGAGCCAGCCGGTGATGGTGGCAATGTCCGCCTGGGCGGGACCATACTGCGCGCCGATCTGCTCGGGCGTGAGCCACTGATGGAAGTTGGGCGAGTTCTGGTTGTATTGCCCGGCCACGTAAGCGTCAAAGGCGGCCTGCTGCTCGGCGCTGCGGCTGAGAATGAGAGTGAGGTCAGGCAGAGCAAAGTTCGGACTGACGGGCCCAAGATCGTTTTTAGCATTGGCGCGGGGATTGGTGTTCCCGCTCAAGCGGACGAGCTGGGATTCATCAATAGGGTTAGTGATGCGGACGGCGGGCGCGACTCCTTGCCCCTGAGAGAGCGTGGGGAAGAGGATGGCACTGGACAATACACACAGAGAGATGTACAGGGGGAGCGAGCGCAGCTTGATCATAGATGTTGGTCCTGGCCCTTTCTTGAGAAAGACCCGCGAATGCGGGAAGAGTTGCCATTGGTCTGAGAAAAACCGGCGCAGGGCCGGATCGATTTGCGTTCCATGTACGAATTGGAGGACAAGAACATCATAAGGCGGCTTCCGGCTGACATGAGGCGTCCGTTGGCAGATACCGCGGCTGCGCCAGCAAGGCCGAGATCGAGAGAGACGGCCGAATTGCGAAGGGCATCCTGAAAACTGCAGGTGAAACGAAGGATCCCCAATGAAAGTATCAACGTTTGAAGCCGGTATAAAAAGGACGTGAGCACCGCTGTTTGGAGGAACGATGGGCGGGCTCGAAATGTTAGACGGGCGGGGTTGGGGAAGGTTGACTGAGACAGGGACCGAGCTACCACGGCGAGCAAGGGAGGGCGCGCGAGGGCGCCGGCAGGGAACGAGGGAGCGGGTTGGCGAGTCAGCAGGGCCGCGATTGGGCGAGTGAAGGGGTGAAAAAGTGAAGGGTGCACGAGTGCAGACGGATGAAATGTAATCGCAATGTAATCGCCGGGGGTCTGGGGTTGCAATAGGCACGGGATTGCAATAGACAATTGTAATGCAAAGGTTTATGATGCGATTTCTTAGCTTGTGCCCCTATTTTTGCATGGATGAGTGGCTCGATGCGCGCTTCGTTGTTCATTACCTGCTATAACGACACGCTGTATCCCGAGACAGGGCGCGCGGTGGTGAGTTTGCTGGAGCGGCTGGGCGTGGAGTTGGAGTTCCGCGCGGGGCAGACTTGCTGCGGGCAGATGCACGCGAATACGGGCTTCCGCGGCGAGGCCTTCAGCCAGGCGAAGCGGCTGGTGCGGCTGTATGCGGATGCAGAGGCGGTGGTGATTCCGTCGTCGTCGTGCGTGGCCATGATGCGCGACCAGTACCCCGGATTGTTTGAAGAGCTGGGCAACGAGACTCTGCGCAACGAGTTCAAGGCGCTGCTGCCGCGGGTGTATGAGCTGAGCGAATTCCTGATCGACAAGTTGGGCGTGGAGGACGTGGGCGCGTATTTTCCGCACCGCGTGACGTACCACGCGAGTTGCCACGGGTTGCGAGCGCTGCATTTGGGCGACCGGCCGTTTCGTTTGCTGGCCAAAGTGCGCGGGCTGGAGCTGGCGCCGCTCGCGAATCTCGACCGGTGTTGCGGATTTGGCGGGACTTTCAGTGTCAAGAATGGCGATGTATCGTCGGCGATGCTGACGGTGAAGCTTGAGGACGTGCTGCGGACGCAAGCGGAGTTTTGCACGGCGCTGGACAATAGCTGCCTGATGCACCTGGGCGGGGCGATGCATCGCGAGTACGCGCCGATGAAGACGATTCACATGGCGCAGATTCTGGCCAGCACGCAGGAGTCGCCGGCCGAGGTGGTGGGATGAGCGCGGCCGACCATCCTGTGCTCGATCCAGCTTTGGCTGCGCCGTTTCCTGTGGCTGCGCTGCCGGTGCTGCGCAATGTGCAACTGCGCAAGAATGTGGCACACGCAATTGATGTGATCCAGGCCAAGCGGGCGCGGCTGGTGGAAGAAAAAACCGACTGGCAGGAACTGCGCGCGGCTGCGGCGGCCATCAAAGACGAGACGCTCGAACATCTGGGCACGTACCTGGAGCAATTTGAAGAACGCTGCACGGCGGCCGGCGGGCATGTGCACTGGGCACGGGATGCGGCCGAGGCACGGAAGATTATTCTCGAAATTCTGCGCGAGGAAAAGGCGGACGAGGTCATCAAGATCAAGACGATGACTTCGGCGGAGATTCAGCTGAATCCGTTTCTGGAGGCCGCGGGTGTGCGCGCCTACGAGACAGATCTGGCGGAGATCATTCTGCAGCTGGGGAATGGCGAGCCATCGCACATTGTGGTTCCGGCTCTGCATGTGAATCGCGCGCAGGTGCGGGAGATTTTTGCGCGGACGATGGGGCTGCCAGATCTTTCCGACGATCCCAAGGCGCTGACCGAGGCGGCGCGGACCTATCTGCGGCAAAAATTTTTGTCGGTGCCGACGGCGATTAGCGGCGCGAATTTTCTGGTGGCCGAGACGGGCGGCGTGGCGATTGTGGAATCGGAGGGCAACGGGCGGATGTGCCTGACGCTGCCGCGGACGTTGATCACGCTGGCGGGGATTGAGAAGGTGGTGCCGCGCTTCCAGGATTTGGAAGTGATGCTGCAACTGCTGGCGCGGTCGGCGACGGGTGAGCGCATGAGCCCGTACACGTCCCTATGGACGGGAGTGACGCCGGGCGACGGGCCGCAGAATTTTCACGTGGTGCTGCTGGACAACGAGCGCTCGTCGATTTTGGGGCGCAAGACGGAGCGGCAAACGTTGCGCTGCATTCGCTGCGCGGCGTGCATGAATACTTGCCCGGTGTATCGGCAGACGGGCGGGCATGCGTATGGGTCGGTGTACCCGGGGCCGATCGGGGCGATTTTGACGCCGCAGCTCGAACAGATGAAGCATGCGCAGTCGCTGCCGTTTGCGTCGTCGTTGTGCGGCGCCTGCTACGAAGTGTGCCCGGTGAAGATCAATATTCCGGAGATTCTGATCGACCTGCGCGCGAGAGTGACGGACCAGGAACGGCACACGGCGCACAGGTTTTTCGATCCCTTGTATTTGGGAATGCGCGTGGCGAATTTGATTTTTGCGCGGGCATGGCTGTTTCATTTTGCGCAATGGGCGGGGCGGATTGGCGCGACGCTGGTGACGCGCAAAGATGGATGGATTCATTCGCTGCCGAGCGTGGGCGCGAAGTGGACGCAGACGCGGGATTTGCGCGGGCTGCCGAAGCAGAGCTTCCATCAGTGGTGGGCGGAGCGCGAGAAAGCCAGTCAGCGAGTCGGCGGGTCAGCGAGCCGGCGGGCCGTCAGTGCGGCGTGCGATCCCACCCTTTCGCCTAAGAGCGGCGAAAAGGGTGGGGCAACCTCATCGACGGAAAGGGAGGCACGATGAGCGCTGTGGCCGATAGTCGCAAGAAAGTGCTCGAAGCCATTCGTGCGGCTACGGGAGGGTCCGCATCGCGGAATGTTGCTGCTACGGCTGCGGAAGGGTATTCGGACATTCCGCGCGACTATGTGCGGCGGGGCGATATGACTGTCAGCGCCCGTCAGGAGCGGTTCGTTGAGCGTTTGCGGGAATACGATGCGGAAGTAGTGGAATGCGCGCCGAATGGGCTTGCCGCAGCAATCACTGCGCAAATCGCGGCCAGCGGCAAACGTAAGTTTGTTGCGCCGCCCGAAATTCCGAACGAATGGTGTATTGACGCTGCATGGAAGATCGAAGGTTTCGAATGCACTTTCGATCATGGACTGCCGGTTGGCGAAATCGAACAGGCCGACGGCGTGTTGACAGGGTGCTTTTGCGGCGTGGCCGACTCTGGCACGATTGTGTTGCACCACGGCCCGGCCGAGGGACGGCGCGTGATTACGCTGCTGCCGGACTGGCATCTGTGCGTGGTGCGAGCGAGCCAGGTAGTGGAGACGTTGCCGGAATATTTTGATCGCTGCAAAGAGCCACCGAAGCTGGTTACCTGGATTTCAGGGCCAAGCGCTACGGCGGACATTGAGATGACACGCATCAAGGGCGTGCATGGGCCGAGATTTTTGCATGTGATTTTGGTTAAGGACTAAGACGAGGGGTGAGGTAGCCGGGATTTGTGCTGGGTTGAAAAGCCGGCTTGGGATTCGTGCTATCCCACGTCCCCAAATGCGAGGGACGTGGGGCACCCAAGTTTGTGCTGGATTGAGTTCGGAAAAGCAACCACAGGCCCTTCGACTTCGTCCGCTGCGGCGGACTCCGTCAGGAGACATCGAGTTTGTGCTCAGGATGACAGCATTGGGGATTGAGCGACTTCAAATGATTGACGGGGAAAAACGATGAAACTTTCAGAATCGGCAATGCAGGATCTGGCCTTCAAGGCGCTGGATGCCTTTCGGATCGAGATTCCATCCTGGGGATTCGCCAACACCGGCACGCGCTTTGGCAAGTTTGCGCAGGCCGCCGCCGCCACCACCATTGAAGAGAAGTTTGCCGACGCCGGCGAAGTGAACCGGCTGACCGGCGTGACGCCCACGGTGGCGCTGCACGTGCTTTGGGACCTGCCCAGGGGCGTGAAAGACGTGGCCGAAGTAAAAGAGTTGGAGAAGCGATTCGGCGTGAAGTCGGGATCGATCAACCCCAATCTGTTTCAAGATCAGGAGTACAAGTACGGCTCGCTGTGCAACCCGGCGGCGGAGATTCGCGCGCATGCTCTGGAGCACATGCTGGACTCCATTGAAATTGCCAAGGCTCTGGGCTCGCGTGACATTTCGCTGTGGATGGCGGACGGCTCGAATTATCCGGGCACGCAGAGCATGCGCAAGCGCATTGCGTGGCTGGAGCAGGCGCTGCGCGTCTCGCACGACCACATGGCGCACTATCAGCGGCTGCTGGTGGAGTACAAGCCCTTTGAGCCTGCCTTTTATCACACCGACATTGCCGATTGGGGCATGTCGAGCCACTTTGCGCGCGCGGCCGGCCCGCAGGCGCGAGTGCTGGTGGATACCGGCCATCACTACAGCGCGCAGAATATCGAACAGATTGTGGCGTGGCTGCTGCACACGAATATGCTGGGCGGGTTCCACTTCAACGACCGCCGCTATGCCGACGACGATCTGACGCTGGGCTCGATCGATCCCTACCAGATTTTCAGGATTTTCCACGAGATTCACGCGGCCACCGACGATGGACTGGGCAGCGGCATCGCCTACATGATCGACCAGAGCCACAACCTGAAGGGCAAGATCGAAGCCATGGTGCAAACCGTGGTGACGGCGCAGGAACTGTATCTGAAGGCGGTGCTAGTGGATCGCCAGCAATTGGCCAGCTTGCAGCAAAGTTGCGACCTGGTGGCTGCCGAGGAACTGTATCGCGGCGCCTTCTGGAGCGATGTGCGGCCGCTGACGCGCGCCTGGCGCGAGGCTCGCGGGCTCGCGGCCGATCCGTTGGCGGAGCTGCGCGCGAGCGGTTACGTGGAACGCGCGGCCAAGGAGCGGGGCAGCCGCAGCTCAGCCGTCAGCAGCTACGCGTAAGAAACAGTGATCAGTGGTCAGTGTTCAGTGGTCAGGGTGGCGGAGGCAGGTTGAGGTCAGCGGTCCTCTCCCGGTCCCCAAAAACGAGGGACCGGGGGCACCCAGCTGGAGCTCAAAGCTGGAGGCTGATTGCCGATAGCCGCAAGGGCGGCTAAGTCGTTCCGGGCCAAGTTGTTCTATGATGATTTCATGCCTGAGTTTCATTAGGGACACGGGCGCGGAGGCGGTGAGTTGGCCAAAGCGAAGATTAAACGATTGTATTTAATTCCCATCCTCTCAAAGGCGCTCGATGTGATCGAGTTGCTGGAGCAGGACCATTCTCCGCTGACGCTTGAAGACGTTTACCAGCGGACCAACATTTCCAAGACCAGCGTCTACCGCATTCTGAAGACGCTGGTGCATCGCGGCTACCTGGCGCAGATGCCGAACGGGCAGTACCGGCTGGTTTCGCGTCCGCGGCGCCTGCGCTTCGGCTTCGCGGTGCAAAGCGCGGAGATGCCGTACTCCGAGGCCGTGGCGCAAAGCGTGAGTGCAGCGGCTGCAGCGTCGGGCGTAGAGCTGCTGATGCTCGACAACCGCTACGATCCGGCGGTGGCGGTGAGGAACGCCGAGGAGTTTGTGGCCAAGCGCGTGGACCTGGTGCTGGAGTTCCAGGTGGAGGAAGCCGCCGCGCCGCGCGTGGCGCACATTTTCAAGAAGGCCGATATTCCACTGGTCGCCATCGACGTGCCCCATCCCAACTCCACCTATTTTGGCGTGGATAACTTTGAAGTGGGATTCGAAGCGGCGTCGATTCTGGCGCAATATGCGCAGCGCAAGTGGAAAGGCAAGGTTGACCGCGTTGTGGGCGTGGGCTTCAGCGAGGCCGGCAGCTTTGTGCAGAACCGCATTACGGGCGCCTTTGATGGAATCCGCGAGCGTTTCAAGGAGCTGGAGCCGGAACAGTTCGTGCAGATTGAAGGGCGAGGCTTGCGCGAGCCCAGCCACAAAGTGATGAAGGAGTTGCTGCGCGGATGCCGCCCCGGCGAGCACACGCTGGTGGCCGCGGCTACCGATTCGAGCGCTCTGGGCGTGCTGGACGCGGTGCGCGAGGCCGGACAGGAAGACAACTTCGCCATCGTGGGGCAGGATTGCATTCCCGAAGTGATGGAAGAGATGCGGCGCGGCACAAGCGCCATGATCGGGTCGATTTCGCATGAACCCGAAACGTACGGCCCGCGGCTGATTCAGCTGGGCATTGCGATCTTGCGCGGCTACACGGTGCCTCCTTACAACTACGTGCACCACAAGGCGGTGACGCCGGAGACGCTGGGCGACGAGGAGAAGGCGAAGCACAACCATGGGTCGAAGGCGCTGGTGGAAGCAGGGAGTGGGGAGTGGCCGGTAGCTGTGTAGCCAGTAGGATGTCGTGTTGGGGTTGGGGGCCTGCTTTCCCACATCTCAAAAGCGAGATGTGGGGCACCCGCTGTTGTGGTGAGTTTGCTTCCCAAAAACAGGTCGACCGCCTAAGTGCAGTCGCTAATGCGGGTTGGAGGCTTCATCCTTCGACCGTCCTCCGCGTTCCCTGAATAAAACGGTTCCTCGATGCCCGTGGCTGTATCATAAATATGTGCTCGATCCATTCCCCGATCGGCGCGCTCCGGAACTCTGTAAACGTAATCCAAAGTAAGCATGGAACCCGGTATCACCAAGGGTCCGGTTGCCGCGCGCCGCACGAATGCAGGTTTCGAACACCGCGAATTTCGAATTCGCCAATGGGTGCTTCCTATGACGACTGCTACTGCTTCCCCTGTATTGCATTTCCTTGAGGACCGTTGGAACCCCGCGGTTGCGGCCACTCTCGATGCAGCTGAGCTCCTGCGCTATCGATCCAATTTGTTAGGTTCGGACCTTCGCATCACCAATTTTGCCGGAGGCAACACCAGTTCCAAGATCATGGATACCGATCCCCTGACCGGCGAACCGGTGGAAGTGCTATGGGTGAAAGGCTCGGGCGGCGACCTGGGCTCGATCAAGCGCACGGGCTTTGCCACGCTCTACCTGGACAAGCTGCTGGCGCTGGAGCGCAAGTACAAGGGCGTGGACACGGAAGACGAGATGGCGGCGATGTATTCGCTGTGCGCTTTCAAGAACAATCCTGTGGCCGCATCGATCGACACGCCGCTGCACGGATTTCTGCCATTCCCGCATGTGGATCATCTGCATCCCGATTGGGGGATTGCGCTGGCGGCGAGCGCCAACGGCAAAGCCAAGATGGACGAGTTCAACCGCGAGTTTGGCCACCGGCTGGTTTGGGTGCCGTGGCAGCGTCCGGGCTTTGAGCTGGCCATGATGATGAAGCGGGCCGTGGAAGAGAATCCTGGATGCGACGGCATTGTGCTGGGCGGGCACGGGCTGTTTACCTGGGGCCAGACGCAACGCGAGTGCTACCTGAACACGCTGACGGTGATCGACCAGCTGGGACAGTTTATCGAGCGCCACGGACGCAAGAAGGGCACGGTGCGGTTTGGCGGCGAAGTGATCGAGGCGCGCGCAGACCGCAGAGAACTGGCGGCGCAGATTGCGCCGTTTCTGCGCGGACGCATCAGCGCCAAGCATAGATACATCTCCGACTTCAGCGATGATGCCGACGTGATGCAATTCATCGATTCAGCGGACGCGAAGGAGATGGCCTTCCTGGGCACGAGTTGCCCGGACCACTTTATTCGCACCAAGATCCGGCCGCTGTTTGTGCCGTGGGGCGCTGGCGAGGATTTGCAGGCGCTCAAGAATCACATCGACATCTCTCTGTCGAATTACCGCAATCAGTATCGCCAGTATTACAAGACATTCGCGACCAAGGATTCGCCTGCCATTCGCGATGCCAGTCCCACAGTGGTGCTGATTCCGGGGATGGGCATGTTCAGCTTCGGCAAGAACAAGACCGAGGCGCGCATCACGGGCGAGTTTTATACCAACGCCATCCACGTGATGGAGGGCGCGAGCCTGCTGGGCGACGGCGAGGTTGAGGGTACGGTGCCGCAATGCGGGCCGGGGATGGACCCTGCCAGCTTCCAGGTGTTTTCGAATTACGTGGCGCTGCCGGCAATGGAAGCATTCCGCATCGAGTACTGGGCGCTGGAAGAAGCGAAGATTCGCCGCCAGGCGCAGGAGAAGGAACTGAGCCGGCGCGTGGCGCTGGTGATTGGCGGAGCAAGCGGCATCGGGCGCGAAGTGGCGCGGCTGGCTACGGCGCGCGGCGCGCATGTTTTTATTGCCGACCGCAACGCGGAGGGCGCGGCGCTGGTGGCGTCGGAACTGGCCTCGGTGGCGTCGCCGGAATTTGTGTCGAGCAGCGGCGTCGATATTCGCAGTCGCGATTCGATTCGCGAGGTGCTGGGCGCGGCGGCGCTGGCCTTCGGCGGCATCGACATGCTCATTAACACTGCGGCCATTTTTCCGTCCACGCTGGAGGGCGATATCCCCGACGACATGTGGGCCGACACCATGGCCGTGAACGTGACGGCGAATTACCTGCTTGCGGATGAAGCGGCGAAATTGTTTGAGGAGCAGGGATTGCACGGCAATATCGTCTTTACAAGTTCGGCGAACGCGGTGGTGGCCAAGCGCGGCAGCGAGGCTTATGACGTGAGCAAGGCGGCGCTTTCGCACCTGATTCGCGAGCTGGCCGTGAGCATGGCGCCGAATGTGCGTGTGAACGGCATCAGCCCGGCCACGGTGGTGCGGGGATCGACGATGTTCGGGCGCGACCGACTGCGGGCTTCGCTGACGAAGTACAATATTCCTTTCCAGGAATCGTTCAGCGATGAGGAGCTTCGCAGCCGTTTAGCCGCGTTCTATGCAGAGCGCACGTTGACCAACAAGGCCATCGATCCGGAGGATTGCGCGGAGATCTATCCTGTTCCTGGCCAGTCCTCGGGCGCGCTGCACTACGGGACACGTGATTCCCGTAGACGGCGGATTGACCGAGGCGTTTCAGCGCTGACGGAAATGGGGAACTGCTGTTCACATGCAAGAGCCTGCTCGTGTTGCCATTGATTTAGGCGCGGAGAGCTGCCGGGTTAGCCTGCTGCGTTGGGTGGACGGAAATCCGGCAGTCGAAGTCATCCATCGCATTCCCAACGGGCCACGGCATCGCGGCGAAACGCTGTATTGGCCGCTGAAGCAGATTCTGGCCGGCCTGGAAGAAGGGCTGCGCAAGGCTGCGGCGGCCGCGCCCGAGGGCATCGCATCAATTGGGGTGGATAGTTGGAGCGTGGATTACGTGCGCCTGGCGCCCGATGGCTCCATGCTGTCGGAGCCGTTCTGCTATCGCGATGAGCGCACGGTCAAAAGCAAGCAGGCCGCTGACGCGATCATTTCCTCGTTCGACATCTATCAGCGGACGGGCGCGTATCCGCTCAATCTCAATACCGTGTATCAGCTGATGGCCGATTCTGCGGCGGGCCCCGAAGGGAAAAACAGAGGATCGACAAGCGCGCGCCTTGGGTGATGTTTCCGGAGTACGTTCTTTACTGGCTGAGCGGGCGGCGCGTGGGCGAATACACCAATGCCAGCCACACCGGGCTGGTGAATCTGAAGACCGGCACATGGGACGCGGAGCTGTTCGGGATGCTGGGCCTCGCGGTGGAAGCTGCGCCGCCGTTGGTTTCTACGGGTACGGTGCTGGGGCCGATTACGGGACCGCTGGCTGCGCTCGAGGCTTATCGCGCCACGCAAATTATTGCGCCGGCCACGCACGATACGGCTAGCGCCATCGCCGGCATTGCCACGGACTTGAGTTCGGCGGCTTACATCAGCTCGGGAACGTGGTCGCTGGTGGGCACCATCACGCACACACCGGTGACTACGCGGCACGCATTCGACGCGGGGTACACGAATATTGGCGCGGCGGGCGGAGGGCTGCTGTTTCACTCGCTCATCAACAGCATGTGGGTGCTGAAACAGTGCATGGATGGCTGGGCGGCAGCGGGACGGCCCTGGAAGATTGAGGATATTGTCCAGAAGGCTGCTGCATGCAGCGCAGCCACCGGTGTGCTCGATATGGATGCGCCGACGCTCATGCTCGACACGGAAATGCCGGAGCGCATGAACAAAGAATTGGTGCGGCTGGGATTTGAGGCCATTCCGGATGTGGCGGGCAACGAGCCGTTATTTGCGCGGACGATTTTCGAGAGCCTGGCGCTGCGTTACGCGTCGGCGCTGGCGAATCTGGAAAAAATGCTGGACCGCAAGCTGGACCGCATTCACATGATCGGCGGGGCTACGCGGAATAAGTTGCTGATCGAGCTAACCGAGAAGCAGACCGGGCTGAAGGTGGAGATCGGCGAAACCGAGAGCTCGACCGTGGGCAGTTTGGCGATTCAACTGGCGGCGAGTGAGGCGGCGGGCCAGCGCGTGACGCCTGGGGCTATCGCCAAGTGGGCGACGATGCTCTGCCAGAAGCAGCGGTGCTGAGCCGTTCATCTTTTTTAAGGCCCGTTCCAGGATGGATTCGGCCTTCTTGCTTTCCCACCCTTTTCGCAAAGAGCGCGAAATGGATGGGGCACGGAGGGTCGTGCGCGGCGGAGGCGTGGCTCCTCGGCTGCCGCTTGACTTTGTGGCGGGATTCGTCTTAGTTTGTCTTTACACGGGAAAGGAGGATGATCCAGCCTATGAGCAAAGATTCTTCGAGATGTACGGTACGTGAGGTGACTGAGGCCTAGGGCATCGCGCCCAAGACTCAGGTAAGTCCAGACGGAGGGTTCTCCGCCATGGCTCTGGCACTCGCGGCAGCGCGATGGCCTTAGTCCAATCCCAACAGTTAACCGATAAGGAAACCCCGCATAAACGGCGGGGTTTTCTTATGCCTGAGATGTTTTGGCGCGCTTTGGCTGGCTTGAACGGGCTTCAGAAAAAGCAAATGCAGGTCCTTCGACTCGTCCCGGCGCGCCGGGACTCGCTCAGGATGACATCCTATTTTTGTGGATCATGATGACAGGTCATCTATGAGGTAGAGCCTTGAGGCGAAGTGATCTTCCGGAGGAGGTGAAATGGAGCACGAACTCAAGAACACGATGGCGCTGCTGGAGCGGACGCCGGGGGCGCTGGATGCGCTGCTGCGCGGGTTGCCGGAGGTTTGGACGGAAACGAACGAAGGCGGGGACACCTGGAGCGTGAGCACCGTGATCGCGCACCTGATTCACTGCGAGAACGAGGACTGGATGCCGCGGGCCCGGCATATTCTTCATTCGGATGAGACGCGACCCTTTCCGCCCTTCGATCGCGAGGGGCACGTGCGCTACAAGGGAAGCAAAACGCTGCCGCAACTGCTGGATGAATTTGCGCGAGCACGGGCCAAGGGCCTGGGGGAATTGCGCGGTTTGAAGTTGACAGCGCAGGATCTCGAGCGGCGGGCAACGCATCCGACATTCGGCTCGGTGACATTGTCTGAGCTGCTGGCCACGTGGGCGGCGCACGATTTGACGCATCTGCACCAGATTTCGCGGATCATGGCGCACCAGGTGCGCGAAGCCGTGGGGCCGTGGGTGCGGTTCCTGGGCGTGATGCATTGCGCGGGGCATAGCGAATAGGGCAGGGAGCGAGGGAGCGAGGGAGCAAGAAAGCGGTTCGCAGTTCATCGCAAGCGGCGGATCGCGGTTTGCGGGCGATGCCGGGCAGTGGCCGGATTGGAAAAAGCACCCCTCTGGGGCTGAAGCCCCATTCATTCTTGGCGCCTTTACGGCACGACTGAAGTCGTGCCCCTTCGCGACGGATTCAAACTGACCCGCTGCGCCTCTACTGCGCGCATGAGGTCGTGCCCCTTCGCGACAGATTCGAACTGACCCGCTACGCCTTTACAGCACGACTGAAGTCGTGCCCCTTCGCGACAGATTCAAGCTGACCCATTGCGCGATTCCGCGCGGTTGGCGCAAATGCCGTAAAATCAGCGTATAGATGAAGTGCCCTTATTGTGGTTTCGGACAGGACCGGGTGGTGGACTCGCGCGAAAGCAAAGAGGCCGACTCGATCCGGCGGCGGAGAGAGTGCGAGCGCTGCAACCGGCGCTTCACTACCTATGAGCGCATCGACGAGATTCCCTACATGGTGGTGAAGAAGGACGGACGCCGCGAGCGTTTCGACCGGCAAAAAGTGCTCAGCGGCCTGCTGAGGGCATGCGAAAAGCGGCCGGTGTCTTCAAGCCAACTGGAAGCGATCGTTGACGCGGCGGAGACGTTTCTGGTCGATGCGCCGGAGCGCGAACGCACTACCTCCGAGGTGGGCGAGCTGATCATGCAGCACCTGAAGGGACTCGACACCGTTGCGTATATTCGCTTTGCGTCGGTGTATCGCGACTTCAAGGATGTGCGCGAGTTCAAGGAAGAGCTTGAGGGGTTGCTGGCGAGTCACGGGAAGAAGAAGAGCTAAGAGCTATGGCGGAAACCAAGACTCACAAAGTTACGCTGATCCCCGGCGACGGCATTGGGCCGGAAGTTACGCAGGCGGTGGTGCGCGTTCTCGAGGCTACGGGCGCGAAGTTTGAGTGGGAGCGGTTTGCCGCCGGCGCCGAGGCTTTCGAGATTCATGGCGAGTACATTCCCGCGGCGCTGTATGAGTCCATCGAACGCAATCGCGTGGCGCTGAAAGGGCCGGTCACGACGCCCATCGGCGGCGGCTTCAAGAGCATCAACGTTACGCTGCGCAAGAAGTTCGATCTCTTCGCCAATCTGCGGCCCATTCGCAATCTGCCCGGCCTCGCCACGAAATATCCCGGCGTGGACCTGGTGATCGTGCGCGAGAATACCGAGGGCGAGTACGTGGGTCTGGAGCACGAGGTGGTTCCGGGTGTGGTGGAAAGCATCAAGGTGATCACAGAGAAGGGATCGACGCGCATCGCGCGGTTTGCTTTCGAGTACGCGCGCAAGCATGGGCGCAAAAAGATTCACTCCGTTCACAAGGCCAACATCATGAAGCTGTCGGACGGGTTGTTTCTGCGCTGCGCGCGGAAGGTGGCCGAGGAATATCCCGAGGTCACATACGGCGAGCACCTGATCGACAACACCTGCATGCAACTGGTGATGAATCCCTTCCAGTACGACACGCTGCTGCTCGAAAATCTTTACGGCGATATTGTGAGCGACTTGTGCGCGGGCCTTGTGGGCGGGTTGGGACTGGCGCCGGGCGCGAATCTCGGCGTGGATTGCGCCATCTTCGAGGCGGTACACGGATCGGCGCCAGACATTGCGGGCAAGGACATGGCCAATCCCACGGCGCTGCTTCAGTCGGCGATCCTGATGCTGCGGTATCTGGATGAAACGGCTGCGGCCGACAAGGCGCAGAAGGCGCTGGAGACTGTGTACGCGGCGGGCAAGACGCTGACCCGCGACGTGGGCGGGACGGCGGGGACTACGCAGTTCACGGAGGCTGTGCTGGCGGCGATGGCTTGACGCCCGATTCCCGACCGCTGAAGTTTGCCCCATTTGAGTTCGTGCTATCCCACCCTTTCGGCGATGAAACTGCCGAAAGGATGGGGCACCCAGCGTCGATGCTGGACCGGGGTCGAAAATGCAGGTCCTTCGACTCGTCCCGGCGCGCCGGGACTCGCTCAGGATGACATCCGATTTATGTTGCTCAGAATGACCGGCTGTTCGTATCGATGTTTCGCCGACGCAACAGTAAAGAGTCAGTAGCCGAAGATCTCAGTGAGCATGCGGTTGATTTCGGGATCGCTGCGGAGTTTATCGAGGAATAGGGCAGAGGTGGCGGTAAGACTGAAGGCGGGCGTGGATTCCGCTTGTGCGCTGGCGAGGGCCTGGCGAATGGCCGGAATGTCGCCCCAACCGGCGAAGATGGACAAGATAGAGAACGCAGGAATGAATTCGCCACGGCTGCCGCGGTCTTCCAGTTCACGCAATAAGCGGGTGGCATCCTCGCGACGTCCGGCACGGCCGTATGCCGTTCCCAGCAGACCTATGTAGAGCGGCGCGCGCGAGGCGACGACGACCTTCTCCAGAGTTTCAACGGCCTCCTCGTTGCGGTCAAGAAGGCACAACGACAATCCCTTTGCCCAATTTCCGAACAAGTATTCCGTCTGCAAATCCACTGACTGCTGAGCGAGCCGCAACGCGAGTTCAAATTGCCCCGCGTTTACGAACGAGAGAGAGGAAAGGCCGTGGATGAACGGAGAAAGCGGATCCAATTGGTAGGCCAGCGTGACATGGGCTAACGCCTCTTCCGGGCGGTGGTCCAGCGCGAGAAATATGCCATAGTAAACCTGCGCGAGGGAGGAGCGGGGGTTGATCTCAGTGGCTTTCTGAAAGTGCGGGCCGGCCTCGCGCCAGTTGCGGACAAAGTAAAAGGCGTAGATGGCGCGCGAGAAATGGATCTCCCAAAGCTCGGGAGCAAGCTCGACAGCTTTGGTGACGGCGGCAAGCGCCGGAGGTTGGGCTTCCTCGTGCGAGATCCAGCCGTAAACGCGGAGGATGCCATAGCAGTCGGCAAGGCCCGACCAGGCAAGGGCAGAGCAGGGGTCGAACTCGAGGGCCTGCTGGAAGCACTTCATGCCGAGGCGAACGGAAGAAGGCGATCTCTGGCTGCAGAGATGGCGGCCCTTGAGGTAGAGCTCGTAGGCATCGAGGTTCTGCGTCGCTGGCTTGACGGCCGCGCCCAGGGTGAGCTTGAGCTGATCGGCGATGGCGTGGGCAATCTCGTCCTGAACCGCGAAGATATCTTCCATCTGCCGGTCGTAGCGTTCCGACCAAAGCTGGAAGCCATTCCTGGCGTCGACCAATTGCACAGTGACGCGGACGCGGTTACCGGCGCGGCGAACGCTGCCGTCGAGAACGTTGGCGACGTGAAGTTTCGACGCGATTTCGCCCATCTCAGTGTTCTTGCCCTTGAAGGAAAAGGACGAGCTGCGGGCCGCGACACGCAAGCCTTCGACCTGACTTAACGCGATCAGCATCTCTTCCGCCAAGCCGTCGCTGAAGTATTCGTTTTCCTTGTCCGCGCTGAGATTGGCGAAGGGCAATACCGCGATGGATGGAGTTTCAGGCGGCCGCGCCGCGGGCTGCATCAGCTCCTTCAATGCCTGCTTCAACGGGCTCATGCTGGAAAAGCGCGCGGATGGGTCCTTGGCCATGCAGCGCTTGACAATCGAATCGAGCTCCGCGCTCACGTGGGGCGCGATCTCTCGCAACGGGGGTGGTTCCTTGTGTTGAACTGCCTCCATGGTTGAGATCGGCGTTGATTCATAAAATGCACGCTTGCCCGAGAGCATCTCGTAGAGAAGTGCGCCGAACGCGAATTCGTCGGAGCGGCCATCCAGGGATTTGCACGCCACTTGCTCGGGCGACATGTAAGCGGGCGTCCCCAGGATGGTTCCCGCCAGTGTCGCGCCCGAGATGGTTTCGTCGGAAGGTCCGACCGTGCCCCGCACCTTGGAAAGTCCGAAGTCCAGCACCTTCACGCGGTCCGCAGCCTTCACGTTGGCCGGTTTCAAATCGCGGTGGATGACTCCATGCTCGTGCGCGTACTCCAGCGCTCCCGCAATCTGCTCCGCAATGCGCACAGCTTCTTCAACCGGGATCGGTCCCTTGGCGATGCGTTCCACCAGGGTGTCGCCTTCGATGAGCTCCATGACCAGCGCCCCTTCTTCGACGCCGAAGATGGTGGCGATGTTGGGGTGATTGAGCGAAGCCAGCACCTTAGCTTCGCGCGTGAAGCGGGCCAGCCTTTCGGGATCTCTGGCAAGGTCGTCGGGAAGAATTTTGATGGCCACTTCGCGATCCAGCCTGGTGTCAATCGCGCGGTAGACCTCTCCCATGCCTCCAGCACCGAGCTTTGAGGTGAGCTTGTAGTGTGCGATGAAGTCTGGGTGGGCCATGGAATTACGTAAGTCGAATCGTAGCATCTTTATGCCGTTTGCTGGCATTTTTGGGCATTCTGGCCGGGCAGCCTACCGGCATCCCGAGGAGCGGCGAGCACCACGCGAATTACTGGAGCTGTGAAGGGGAATACTCGTCCTCTTGTACACTAGATACGTACAAGGCCATGAAAACCAAACATCCAGTAGGCATCCTGGGCGCGACCGGAATGGTCGGCCAACGTTATATTCAACTGCTCGAAAACCATCCCTGGTTCGAGATCACCTGGCTTGCGGCCAGCGACCGGTCCAGTGGGAAATTGTACGGCGAGGCCGCCAAGTGGCGATTGGATACGCCGCTGCCGGAGCGGATTGCGAAGACGATGGTGTCGCCGGCGGAGCCGGAAAGCGCGCCGAAGATTGTGTTTGCCAGCGTGGACGCAGCCATTGCCCGCGAGATGGAGCCGAAGTTTGCTGCGGCTGGTTGCGCCGTGATTTCGAATTCGAGCGCCTTCCGCATGACGCCGAACGTGCCGCTGGTGATTCCGGAAGTGAACGCCGACCATCTGCACCTGATTGAAGAGCAGCCGTCGCGCAAAGATTCGGGCGGCTACATTGTGACCAATCCGAACTGCTCGACTATCGGGCTGGTGATGGCGCTGAAGCCGATCGAGGAGCGCTTCGGGATCGAGGCCATTTTTGTGACCACGATGCAGGCGGTGAGCGGCGCGGGCTATCCCGGCGTGGCGTCGATGGACATTCTCGACAACGTGGTGCCGTTCATCGGCAGCGAAGAAGAGAAGATGGAAGCGGAGACGCTGAAGCTTTTGGGCCACCTTGAAGGTCATTCCGTGGCCCCGCTCCCTGCAAGGGTTACGGCGCACTGCAACCGCGTGCCGGTGATCGACGGCCATACCGAATGTGTCTCGCTGAAGCTGGGCAAAAAGCTGGGCAGGGAAGTGACGCGCGAGGACATTCTGGCGGCATGGGCGGATTTCAATCCGCTGGCCGGGCTGGGATTGCCGTTCGCGCCCGCGCAACCCGTGGGGTGGACGGGACTGAGCGACCGGCCGCAACCGCGGCTCGACCGCAACTGTGGCAACGGCATGGCGGTGACGGTGGGACGGCTACGCCCGTGCAGTGTGCTGGATTGGAAGTTCGTGCTGCTTTCGCACAACACCGTGCGCGGCGCAGCCGGCGCAACCATTTTGAATGCCGAGATGCTGGTGAGCCTGGGGAAATTGGAGCCGGTGGCGGTGGAAGCGGTGCGAGCCTGAGGTTGTGGTTTCCCACCCATTCGCCGATGAAGCCGGCGAATGGATGGGGCACGGAGCACTGGGCAGAGGGCTGATCTCTGACGGCTGAAAGTTGATTCGGAAGTTTCGCATGAACCTGGTAGTGATGAAGTTTGGCGGCACGTCGGTCGAGGATCCGGCGGCAATTGGGCGCACCGCGGGCATTGTGGCCGGGCGTGTGGCCTTGGGCAAAAGCCCCGTGGTGGTAGTGAGCGCCATGGCCAAGGTGACCGACCAGTTGCTGCGCGCCGCGGCCGCGGCCGCGCAAGGCGATCGTGCCGGAGCGCTGGCTATTAGCTCACGCCTGCGCGCGCGGCATCGCGACACGGCGGCCGACCTGGTGAAGGATCACACTGACTGCTGCGCGCTGGTCCGTACCATCGACGAAAAATTCGCGACGCTCGATGAAGTGCTGCGGGGGCTGGCGGCGATTCGAGAACTTACGCCGCGCATCTCCGATCTGATTGTCAGCTACGGCGAGCGCATTTCCAGCCGGATTGTGGCCGCGGCTTTTCGCGAGCGCGGCATCGACGCGGCGCATGTGGATGCGCGCGAGGTCATCGTCACCGATTCGGAGTTTCAGAAGGCTGCGCCGCTCGACGACATCATCGAAAAACGCGCGCAGGAAAAGCTTCTGCCGCTGCTCGCAGAGGGCAAGGTTCCGGTGATGGGCGGCTTCATCGCGTCGAACGAAGCGGGACTGACGACCACGCTGGGCCGCGGCGGCTCGGACTACACCGGCGCCCTTGTGGGCGGCGCTCTCGCGTCCGAGACCATCGAGATCTGGACCGACGTGGACGGCATTATGACCGCTGATCCGCGCATGTGCCCCGATGCATTGCGCGTCAAGGTGATCAGCTTTGAAGAGGCAGCGGAACTGGCGTACTTCGGGGCCAAGGTGTTGCACCCGGCTACCATTCTGCCTGCGGTGAAGAAGAACATTCCGGTGCTGGTGCTGAACAGCCGCAACGCAGCGTGCGAAGGTACGCGCATTATTTCAGTGGCGCCGCACTGCAAGAGCCCGTTTAAATCCATCGCGGTGAAAAGAAAGCTGACCATCATCGACATTGTGGCCAGCCGCATGTTGATGTCGCACGGCTACCTGAGCAAGGTATTCGCCATCTTCGACAGGCATAAATGCACGATCGACATGGTCTCGACGAGCGAAGTTTCGATCTCTGTCACAGTCGACTCCAACGCGAGCCTGCCCGAGATTGACGCCGAACTGAAGATGCTGGCGGATGTGACTTACGAAGGCAAAAAGGCTCTCGTGTGCCTGGTGGGCGAGGACATTCGCGGCCAGAACGGCATCGCGGCGCAGGTGTTCAACGCCATCCGCCATATCAACATGCGCATGATCTCGCAGGGCGCAAGCGAAATCAATATGAGCTTCATGATCGAAGAGGACGACGCGGATGAGGCAGTGCGCTCGCTGCACGCGGCGTTCTTCAAAGAACCCGATCCGGAGATCTTCGACGTGGAAGCGAGAAAACAGTTGTCAGTGATCAGTGGTCAGTGATCAGTTGTCGACCGTCTTCGCATTTGTCGCTTGTCTGCTCGTCTCTGATCGCTGACCACTGTTCACTGTTCCGAAGGAACCTATGCTGATTCTCGTTCTGGGCAAGGGAAAAACCGGCAGCCTGGTGGCCGAGGTGGCGCGGGAGCGCGGCCACGGCGTGCGCGCGCTCGACATCAACGACAATCCTCATGCCTCGGCGCTGACGGCTCCGAACCTGGCCGGCGTCGATGTTGTCATCGACTTCACTGCTCCCGAAGCGGCTGTTGAAAACATCCGCGCGGTGCTGGCGTTGGGCGGGCACATCGTGGTCGGGACTACTGGATGGTATGACAAGGTGAACGACATGAAGGCGCTCGCCATTCAGCGCGGCGGCGGGCTTCTGTACGGGACGAATTTTTCCATCGGCGTGCAAAAGCTTTTCCAACTGACGGCGGAACTGGCGAAGCTTGAGGGCTACAAATTCTCCATCGACGAGACGCATCACGTGACCAAACTGGATGCGCCTTCCGGCACGGCGATTACGCTCAAAGAAATCATTCTCGGCGTCCGGCCGGGCATCGACGTGCCCATTGAGTCGCATCGCGTGGGCGACGCCAAGGGCGAGCACCTGGTGCGCGCCACGAGCGACTGCGATGTGCTGGAACTGCGGCATGATGCGCATTCGCGGCGCGGTTTTGCGCTGGGCGCGGTGCGCGGGGCGGAGTGGCTGGCCGGAAAGTCGGGCGCGTGGGAGTTCCGGGAAATCTTCGGGCAGTTATGAAATCAGGTGTGCGTCGAGTCAGTACCATGGTCGCCGCCTGCTTGATCGCAGCGGGCATTGTTGCGTGGGGGCAGGTGGGTAAGCCCGTGCGTCCCGATCCTGGCGTAATGCGAAACGCCTATGAAGTTGTTTCCATCAAGCCCGATTCATCAAGAACTGTTGGCGGTGGCCCAACGCGGACACTACCCAACGGCTTCAGGGATGAGAGTGTTTCCATCGCCTCGCTTGTGCTGGATGCCTACGACATCGGCCCCACTATGGAGAGCCAGGTTGTGGGCATGCCCGCGTGGGCCGAAGTGGAGCCGTACGACGTGGAGGCCAAGGTCGATTCGGATACCGCGGAAGCATGGAAGAAGATTTCGGCCGAAGAGCGATGGAAACAGGAACAGCCGATGATACAGTCACTGCTGGCCGACCGCTGCAAGCTTAAGGTCCATCGCGAGACGAAGGAGTCGCCGGTTTACGATCTGGTGATCGCCAAGGGCGGCTTGAAGATGAAAGTGGCGACGCCGGACGAAGCGCCGATCGAAAACCTTTCCGGAACGAAGCTCATCGTTCACGCGATGTCGATTGATACTCTCATCGACTCGGTCCTCTCGGGCACGGATGGTCGCTTGGTTTTGGATAAGACCGGGCTTGGCGAAAGGAAGTTCGACTTCGAACTGAAGTGGGCGCCCGAAAATCGACGCGCCGCAGACCCAGCCGGTGCGGGGCCATCGATCTTTACGGCACTCGAAGAGCAGCTCGGCCTGAAGCTGGTGCCTTCAAAGGGCCAGGTGCAGGTGCTCGTGATCGACCATATCGAGAAGCCTTCGGCCAGTTAGTTCTTTCAATTTCGTGTACTCGTCCAGCAACCGCAAATAGAGCCGGTAGTCGTTGATCGAAACCACGGGTGGCGCATGGGAATTCCGGGAAATCTTCGCGGAGTTATAATTCCGGCCAGGGATCAACCTATGTTGATGCAGCTTGATTGCGGCCGGCGCTCGCCGGCTGTGCTGCTTCTCGCTGTCCTGGCTCTGGGCGGGGCAGCTACACCCCTGCAGGCACAAACGAACGCGGCGGTTCCGCAAGATGCGAGCGTGAAGGTCTCGGCCTACGAGGTCGTGTCGATCAAGCTTGCAAGTCCGGGTGATCGCAACAGTGGATGGAAGGACCTCCCGAACGGTCTCGACTATACGAACATGCCGCTGGTCTGGCTGATTTACTCGGCTTACGGGATCAGGATGGATAGCCAGATTTCCGGGCTGCCAGAGTGGGTGAAGGCAGACCACTATAGTGTTTCCGCGCGGGTGGACGAGGACACGGCCGAAGTCTGGAAGAAGCTTTCGAAGAAGGAGCTACAGAAGCAGCAACAGCTCATGTTGCAGGCGATGCTTGCCGACCGCTGCCAGTTGAAGATGCGGCGCGAAGTGAAGGAACTGCCGGTGTACGATCTGGTGATTGCCAAGGGCGGATTGAAGATGAAAGAAGCTGCGCCGGATGAGAAGGCATCCAGTGAATGGAAGCAGACGGCTTTATACAACGCGACCAGTCAGGGCGACGAGTTCACGATTGTAGCGACCACCCATGCCGGCACGATTCCGGATCTGGCGCAAAGTCTGCCGAACGATGTGGGGAGGGTGATCGTCGACAAGACCGGGCTGGGCGATGAGAGATTCGATTTTGAGTTGAGGTGGTCGTCAAGCGATCAGGCGCCGTCAGAGGGAGGCGGCGCGGGCCCGCCAATCTTCAAGGCGCTGGAGGAGCAACTCGGCCTTCAGTTGGTGCCCGCAAGAGAGCCGGTCGATACGTTTGTTGTCGAGCATATGGAACGGCCGTCGGCCAACTAGGGCGTATCGGTATATGCGCTTTGTGCCAATACCAGCAATCGCTGTAAATCTGGATGACGCAAAAACAAAAGCAGGTCCTTCGACTCCGCTTACCCCATGATTGCGTGGCAATCATGGGGCCCCAAACGCGCTCCGCTCAGGATGACAGGTTTTTATTTGTGGCCATTTAGCAGGCGCTACAGGAGAGGCGGCCATCAGAGCGTTGTGTATTCCTCGAGCAGACGCAGATAGAGCCGGTAGTCGTCGATCGAAACTGCGGGCGGGGTCTGGTGGTCGACGCTGGGGATGAATCCGCCGCTGCGCATGATGGGCACGAGCCGCTCGAATTCCTCGCGCATGGCGGCTTCGCCCAGGTGCATGACGAGCTTGTTGTAGTGGCCCACCATGCGCAGGGTTGGATAGGCTTGCCGCAGCACCATGCCATCCACCTTTGCCTGCCGCTCCAACGGCAGCACGCCTTCGACGCCCACTGATTGCAGCCACGGCACGAGCTTGGTTACGTCGCCGTCGCTGTCCATGATGGTGAGGATGTTCATCTCCTTCACGCGCTCGAGCAGGCGCAGGTAGTAGGGCGTCATGAACTGGTCGCAGATGCGGCGCGAAACCATGGGGCCGTGGTTGTACGACATATCCTCGGCGATGGTCATGAAGGTGGGGACACAGGCTTTGCCGATCTCTTCGAGCAGGCCGAGATTGAAGTCGAGCAGGTCGCTGTTGATGCGGTGCAGCAGCTCCGGCTGGTCGGCGTAGGCAAGCATCATGGTCTCAAAGCCGAGCAGCGTGCGCGGAAACCAGAAGAAGCCTTCGAGCGTGATCCAGACAACGGCTTCGCCGCGCGCCTGGCGGCCCGCCCAGGGACGCATAGAATCGATGGCCGCGCTGTGATTGGGATAGAGCGAGGGCAGAATGCGCAGGTAGTCGTCCATGTTGGCGACGGTGCCTTCGATGTGGTGCTGCACGGCCTCGATGGTGGGAGCGGTAGTGGAGAACCAGAACTGCTGGTAGGGATCGAGGCCGAAGTACTCGGCGATTTCGAAGACGCCGGTGAGGTTGGCCGGGAGGCCTTCGTTGTGCCAGCGATCGATGGTCAGGTCCCACCACATGGCCCACTCCCAGCGGGGCAGGCGGTCGATGGGCTGAAAGTTCATGAGGGCGCGAAAACGTTCAACATGATTCATGGCGGTTGTGTTGTGAGTTCTTGCGATCATGGTACACGAATTGGCGAGACCGGTCTCCCGGGAATTCGGATTGCGGGGCGGGTCTGGGAGTCGTTCTCGCGGGGACCGGCCCTCAGGGCTAAAGCCCGCGCTTATTTTGTGCGCGTTACGGCACGACTGCATAAACGCACGCGATTTTGCACCGCAGGAGACATTCACATTGGCTTTGCCGAGCCGTTATACACTTGACCTGTTATGGAAATGACGGGTTGTGGCACTGCAATTGTGACGCCGTTTCGGGCGGATGGATCGGTGGACGAGCCGGCGCTGTGGGCGCTGGTGAACTGGCAGATCGAGTCGGGGATTGATTTTCTCGTGGTCTGCGGCTCGACGGGCGAGGCCGCGACGCTGGACGAGGAAGAATGGCTGCACACCATCCGTCTCGTGATCGATGCGGCGGCGGGGCGGGTTCCCATCTGGGCGGGCTGCACGCACAACTCTACGCGCGTGCTGTGCCGGCAGGCCGCGGTGCTGCAGGCGCGTGCCCGGTGTAGCCGCGATACTTTCCGCAAATCCGTATTACAACAAGCCCACGCAGGAGGGGCAGTTCCAGCATTTTCTGGCGCTGGCGCGCGAGGTGGATCCGCTGCCGGTGTGCGTGTACAACGTGCCGGGACGCACGGGCGCGAACCTGGAGCCGGAAACCGTGGCGCGGCTGGCCGCGGCGGCAAGAAACATCGAGGCCATCAAGGAAGCCAGCGGCAAGCTGACGCAGTTTGCCGATCTGTCGCATCAGCTGCCACGCGGCTTCAAGATTTTCTCCGGCGACGATAATTTGGCTCTGGCGGCCATTGCCGTGGGCGCGCATGGGCTGATCAGCGTGGCCTCAAACGAGGCTCCAGCAGAAGTGACGCGTATGATTCACGCCGCGCTGGAAAATCGCTGGGTCGAGGCGCGAGATTTCGAACGTCGCTTCGCGCGGCTGTTCGAAGCTAATTTCTGGGAGTCGAATCCCGCCCCGGTGAAAACCGTGCTGAGCCTGATGGGTCGTTGCGGCGATACCGTTCGCTTGCCGCTGGTGCCTCCCACGGCGGCCACGCGCGTCAAGCTGGAGCGGCTGGCCGGCGAACTGGGCCTGATGAAACACACGCCGATTCCAGCCGGCGTGCGGTCGGAAGTTTACTGAAGAATCCTATGCGAAGCAGATGGTGGTTGGGACGCGGATGTGCGCTGTCGATGTCGGCGCTCTTCGTGTGTCTGACCGCGTCGCAAATCGCCGTGGCGCAGAGCCAGCCGAGCGCCGCTGGGCCGCAGACCAGCGCCACGCCGCCGGACCGCACCGAGCTTCTTAAAGTGAAACCGAATATTTCCGGCCAGCGCAATGGGGTTTTCATCGAGCCCGACGCGATGGACTTTGGCGATCACGCTGGCTACGTTTCGCTCTTTGACGGCAAGACGCTGACCGGCTGGGATGGGCAGCCCGGCGTGTGGAGCGTTGAAGACAGCGCCATCGTGGGCGTTTCCACCAAGGAGCACGTGGCGGGCAATTCCTTTCTTGTGTATCACGGCGCGGAAGCGAAGGACTTCGACCTGAAGCTCGAAATCAAGGTGGAGTGGGGCGGAGGCAGCGGCGTGCAGTACCGCAGCAGCACCGGTATTCCGCCGGGACGCGTGGCCGGCAAGGGCGAGCCGCCGCTCGATCCGCGCTGGGTGATGGTCGGCCCGCAGGCCGACTTCTGGTATCCGGTGAACGAGCGCGCCAAACAATATAGCGGGCAGCTCTACTCGCAAAATACGTCGCTCGGCATTGTTGCCTGGCGCGGGCAGGTAGTCGAGTCGGAGCCGGGCAAGTTCCAGCGCCTGGTGGGAACGATCGGTGATCGCGCGCAACTGGGCACGTATGTGAAGGACGGAGAGTGGAACCAGTACACGATCATCGCGCGGGGCGGAGTGATTCTGCACATTCTTAACGGCCAGTTAATGGCGGTGCTGGTGGACGACGATCCGGCCTCGACGAACGTTGTTTCGGGGCTGTTTGGGTTGCAGATCGAGGGCACGCCCTGTAAGGTCTCGTTTCGCGATATCTGGTTGAGAAAAATCGACTAAGGCCTATCTGGGGTTAGACGGCGGAAAGTGCCGGCAGATGACATCCCGGGCAGACGAATCTCTAACGAAAAAAGTTTAAGTTTTCGAGCAACTTTCTTGCATACTTGTGGGTCATAACCTCCGACGGCGCAATAGTGACTTCAATTTCTCTAAAGTGCCGCCTAACGCAAATTCAGGCGATGGCTCCGTATGTGAGCACGCCTTGGAACGTTTTTACTCGCCGAGGTTGAGAGCGGTTGCCAGGTTGACGCTGTAGTTGGCTGCGTGGCACGGCTCACGATCTGGACGGAGTTCCGGGCTGAGAGGCTAGCAAGGTTAGTATGCGCGCCGCTCGTTACGCTCCCGATACGGATGTTCGCGGAAAGCGACATACTCAATATGTCCCCCGATTCAACTAGCAAGCTCCTGAAGTTGGCGCTGCTGCCTCTTAGCGCAGCGCTCATCGCGGCAGCAGGTTGCGGCGGCGCCCTGATGTCAAGCAATGGGACAACGCAATCCAGCGGAGGCCCGGTGTTCCTGGTTGGCACCGACGCGCCCGCGCCATTGCCCTCCGTAGTCGGCGTTAAGATTCAGCTCGAAAGTATCGTGCTGACCAACGGATCAACCATGTCGAACAACCTGCTTGCGAGCGCCGCTACCGTGGACTTTGCTCGCTACAACGGTTTGCAGGGCTTTGTGGACATGAACGATGTTCAGCCCGGAACCTATACCGGCGTGACGATCGGGTTGGGGACGTCGAATGAAATCGACTACCTGAGCGCCGGCGCGCCGCCAAGCATCTCCACGCTGACGCCAACGCTGACGACATCGACTGTCAGCATTACGCTGAACAATCCTCTTACAGTGAGCGCCACCGGCGGCGTGCCCGTAGGCCTGCGCATAGACATGGACCTGGGTCAGTCGGTGCAGGTAAGCGGGGGCAACATTACGGGTACGATCGTTCCGACGTTTGACATCAGGACAGTGGCACGCACCGACCAGGGTGGCCACATTGACGAGTTCGTCGGATCGGTGACTACCGCGCCTTCCAGCGCGACAGCTACATCGTTTGTGATCACCGGCCCGCACGGCGAACCGTTCACCATCAACCTCTCCAGTTCTACGGAGTGGGATGGCGGCGCAACGGAGAGCCAGCTGATCACGGACGGCTCGAATGCGGTCGTGGTAGTGGCCGGGCAGTTCGATCCCGCCGATCACACGCTGGATGCAGACGAAGTCGCCATTGTCTCCGACACGGGCTTCTACGCAGGCGGTTTGGTGACCTACGTGACGCCTACGACAGGCGCGGCCACGGACATGCAGTTCTACGTGCGCCACGTATTGCCTTCCGGGCTCTCTGAGGTTCCGTTGGGCGGAATTGCCAACGTGACCATCACCGGCAATGAAAACTACGGCATCTACTGGATGCACAATGCGTTCACCAACCTGCTGTTCAACGACGCAGCGTTGACGCCCGGCCAGGAAATCTCGGTGGGCGGGCCCGATCCAACCGCGACTCCGTTTACTGTGAAACGCATCCACCTGCGGAACTGGGGCTATAACGGCACCATTGTTGCAGGCAGCCGGAACGCAGCGGCGGGCACCTTCAAGATGAACGTGACCGGCTTTGCGGGGCAGGTTATCGCCTCACCCATTACCGTCTACCTGGGCACGGGTTGCGACTTCCGCTACGGATACGGCGCCTTCACCGACCTCGCGGATAGCGCCTCGATTCGCGTGGTGGGTATCCTGCTTAAATACAACGGGCAGACGGTGCTGGTGGCTCGGCATATTGACGGGCTCATTTTGACCGATACGGCTGTCACCGCCTGGCAGTAAGGCAGAAGCATGAACTACAAACACGCCGGGGCCGCTGTTCAAGTGGCTCCGGCAGTTTTTTGCGGCAAGGATTCTTGTTAGGCCGCGCTCAGAACAAATCCGCAATGGGCGGAAATGTCAGCAGCAGCCCGAGAATAAGTAATGCGAACGCGGCGGCATTGACGCGCGTGAGATTGACGCTGCGTTGGCGCCAACGCGCATGCAGAATTGCCCACGCCACAAGCCACAACACGATCGCGCACGTGGTCACGCCCGAGAGCGGGCCGGTGGGCTTCCAAAAGATCATCAGGCTTTTGATCGCGGCGCATTGATCGGCCAGGATGGCGAAGACGGCCACAAGGAACGCGCCGATGCCAGCCGCGAGAATGGCCGCTGCGCCGGCGCCGTTGGGGATTGTTGCCGATGGGGCGGAAGCTGAAGCGATCTGCGCGCTCATTTCTGTTCTCCCTGCATGATGTGGATGACCGGGCCGCCCTCGACGGGCGCGTTCTTGTTGATCATGGCGCCGAAAAATCCCGCGATGCCCGCGGCCAGGAGCGAGGTCCACACGAAGACGAGAACCGCGGCGCGCAACTGGGGATGGCTTTTGAGATTGCGGCCGTATTGCAGAACCACGCTCGCGGCCATGGTGATGGAGATGGGCGCGATCCAGGCCACATGCTCCTTCCACTCCATGCCGATCGAGTGCCAACCGCTGGTTGTGGGGCTTGCCATCAGCAGCCGTTGCGGAAAGGCAGCGAGATTTGCCGTGCCAGGGGGCGGCACCGCGCGATACCAGGGATAGATGATGTATGCGCCCGTGACCACGGCCAGCCATGCCAGCGCGGCCATCGCGACCAGGTAGATGCGGAGAAATTTTTCGTCACGCTCGGTGGGCAGCGCCTGGTTGTGCGTGCAGTAACGGCGATAGAGCTCGACCAGCGCGCCGGAGCAAGCCAACAGATAGAGCGCACCGAAGCCCATACCGTGGATCAGGGTCCATAAACTGCGTGCCGTCATCTCCATATACGCCATCCTTTCATCCCCATCGTGGCGGGGCTACAGTCCGTTCTTGCCGGGCGGCACGGGGAAGAACACGTTGCCGGTGGTTGACTTCTGCTGGTCCGGCGGCGCGTCCTTGTCGTTCTTGCCCCACGTCCAGTACATGCCGACGTAGGCGTAGTTTTCGGTTTGCCCCGCGACGGAATGGCCGTAGCAGAACAAGATCTGCTCGTTGGTATTGTGCTTGAAGTGGTAGTAGCCACCCACATCGATCATGGCCGAGCGCTCAGTTTGCGCGGCGGCCAGGCCCTCGCGTCCGTGCGCGAAAATCTCCGCGCCCATCTCCCACTGTTCGCTCAACTCGCGCTTGATGAGCCAGCCGGTGTAGGGGAAGTCGCGGTAGTTGGCCTGCGGAACGACCTGGTAGCCGCCGCCTCCGTCAAAAAGCCATTTGCCCGAGTTTTTCTGTAGCCAGATGGGCAGCTTGTACCAAATCTTGCCGACGCCGAGGCCTTTGTCGAAGTTGCCGGTGGGCATCTCGAACATGGTGAAGCTGCCGATCTGGGGAAAGTGCTTCGACTCCTTGATGAATGCGATCTTGGCGCCCAATTCCATGTCGGTGAGTCCAAATTCAGTGGGTCCCGTGCCAGCGGGAAGATAGACGGGATTGTTCGAGGGATCGACGACGCCCCAGGGCAGGATGGCGTGCAGCTGGACGCGGGGCATGGCGCCCCAGTTGAACTCAAAGGCAGGTCCGGTGGAGTCCATCTCCGCAGGGGTGCCGTCGACGCCGCCGAAGATGTAGAACTCGTAGTGATGCAGGTCGACGGGGACAGGGTCGTCAGTTTGATAGGGAGGGCCTTGTGCGCGGAGCCGCGGGGACAGGCAGAGAAGCAGCGCGAATGCGGCCAAGCCGAGGCGTTTGCGGGCGTGACGCGGCGAAGATTTTTTCGGGGCAAGCGAAGGGTGCGCCGATGGAGAAGCCATCTCGGCACAAGTATAAGGGCTGCGGCATTTTAAGAATGCACGTAACAGAGATTTAACATGAGGCCGCGAAGCGGACGCGTGGCAGGGATTCCGGGTTCGGGTGCCAGAGCAAGAACCTGTGAATTCAGATCACAGGAAATGATGGTGGCCGCCGCCCCCGCCGCTCGAGTGGCTCATTTTGGGAGCCTTGGGCGCACTGAAATGTCCACCGCCGCCATAACCCTTGGGAGCCTTGAATTTCGGCGCGCTGTATTTGGGTTCCTTCTGGCTGCCGAATCCGCGAAAACCGCCGGACTCATTGCGCGCCATGTTATTGCCGTAGCCGTTGTAGGCGCGGGTTGCCTGCGGTGCACGATACGACGGATACGAATTGCTGTAGCCATATCCGGGCCTGGCCGCGTAATTCTGCTGCGGGTAAGCCTGCCCCGAGTAAGCCTGTGTCGTCCGGTTCGAATAGCCGTATCCATAACCAGGATTGCTGAAGGTCTGAGGCCGATTTGCGTAGGCGGGATTCGAATAGGTTTGCGCCCGGTTGGGATAGGTCTGCGGATGATACGCGTAGTTTTGGGGCGCGGGGCGTTCGTAAGTTTGCCCGGGCAGCGCGGGACGCGTGTTGCCGTACGCCGGCTGTTGTGCACCGCGATACGAGTAGGCATCGGGGCGAGCCGGTTCGCGATACGGCTCGGGCTGCCGCGCGTAGTTCTGCTCCGGTGTGCGGTTGCTGTACTCGGCGCCGCGCTGGTACGAGTTTTGATATGCGTTTTGCGCCGCGGGATAGCGCCGATCGGAATTGCCGTATCCGCCAGGCGCGCGCGCATTCTGTCTCCAGCCGCTGTAGGCGCTGTTGTAGGCGCGCGGACCGCCGCGTGGCAGGCCCCAATCGCGCACCGAGGCGCTTGATGTGAAATAGCCGGATTGATGGAAGAGCACGTCGTGCGCCAGCCAGTCGAGGCCCCAGGCCAGCAAGCCGAAAGGCGTGCGATCGAAAGCGCCGAGCGCGAAGCTCAACCCGTACTGAATCGGAAGGTTGCCGATGAATGAACCCAGCGCACCGAATAGCGAGAAGCCGGGATACGGGGCAATGGGTGCGCCATATACATCCCACGGATTGTAAGTAGGAACGTAAACGACCTCCGGGTTGGGCGGCGCAATGTCAATGTAACCCTGGTTGTCGTTCACGTCTTCCTGCGGCGTGGTCTGCAAGTTGCGGGCCTGTTGGGCGCGATCGCGCAGCACCTGAACGGTCTGCATCAGGTCCTGCGGC
This sequence comes from uncultured Acidobacteriota bacterium, assembly GCA_963786565.1. GTDB lineage: Bacteria > Acidobacteriota > Terriglobia > Terriglobales > Acidobacteriaceae > Telmatobacter. Next base: position 105,206 of record CAWAZR010000011.1, read on the forward strand.
TGGTTGTAATAGGCATCGCCGAGGGCCGTGGTCCAGTCGAGGTTGTGGTTCAACATGTCGAGCACGTCGGGGAAGGCCGTGAGCGCCTTCACGCTCGGATCCCAGTCGCCCTGCTCATTGGCCCCCGCGGCAATCTGGTCGGGCGAGCTATAGCCTTGCGCGCGCATCTGCTGCAACCACTGATCGGCCACGGCCACTTGCGCGGGATACGTGGACGCAGTGAAAATCTGCGCCAACAGTGCGTCGGGATACAGTGCGATGGGCGCGAGAAGCTGCTCAAGCTGGTCGGCGCTAAGAGCCTGTGCCGGCGCGGCCGGCTGCGTCAATCCCTGATCGGGATACGGTGCGGAGTAGGACTGTTGCGGGGACGGCTGCGCCGGATATTGCGGCTGTTGATATTGCGGCTGCGCGTAGCTCGGCTGCGGTTGTTGGTACTGCGGTTGCGTGTAGTTGTATTGCGGTTGCTGGTACTGCGGCTGCTGAACCTGCGGTTGCGCGTAGCCGTACTGCGGGGCGGGTTGTGCGTAGGAGCCGCCGTAGTTTCCGTTGGGCGATGCCGGATAGGAATTCGGTGGATATCCCTGTTGCGCCGCGAGATGCGCGGGCAGGACAGTGAGAGCGATGACTGCGGAGGCGATGGCTACGACTGCGACGCTCGAAACATGCGCGTGCGATTTCGATGCGGTTCTCATGATCCCTCACAGTCCGTACCGGGCTGCGCAAAGCGATCCGCGCCTGGAGCCGTTCAGCGGCCGTGCTCTGTCGATCGCAGGCAGAAACCCGACACAGCCCGCCAGGTAGCCCCGGGGGAGGGCTGAACGTTTTAACCCCAATTCGGGGGATTTGTTTCGCAGCGGAGAGGAAGAATTCAGGAAGTTGGCGAGGATTCGTAAGTGGAAGAAACAGGCGTGGTTATCGCAACACCAAACTGCGCTTTGAACTGCGCAGCGGTTACCGGTTTGCCGAAGAGCCATCCCTGGCCCAGAATGCCGCGGCCAGCCTTGGAGAAATACTCGACCTGCTCATTGGATTCGATGCCCTCGACAATCACCAACAACCCGAGTTTCTTGGCCATTTCGAGAATCTGCGGAACCACCGAGGCGGTGACAGCCTCAGTTCCAATGGTGCCGGTGAAGGCGCGATCGATCTTGATGCCGTCAACGGCCAGGTCGTGCAGATAAGCGAGCGAGGAGTAGCCAGTACCGAAATCGTCAATGAACACCGTATGGCCGGTGGACTTGAGGCGCGCGATGGCTTGCGTGGCAGCCTCGCGATCGGCGGTGCATCGTTCCGTGAGCTCAAGGCCGAGCGCCGCCGCCTCAATCTTCGCGGCCTTCACGCACTGCTGTAGGCGATCGAAGAAAGCGGGAGCGTTCAGATCCTGCATGGTGATGTTGACGGTAACTTGGAAATCGCCACGGCGGAGTAGATCGTCCATCTCTTCGACGACGCACTTAAGCACGTGCACGGTGATCTCGGCGATAAACTCTTTGCGTTCGGCGAGTTCAATAAACACATCGGCCGGAACATGTTCGTCGGAATCGCTGATCCAGCGCGCCAGCGCTTCAGCGCCGACCACGGCGCGCGTGCTGAGATCGACGACCGGCTGGTAGACAACAGTCAGCTCGCCCTTGCGGACCGCGCGCCGCAAACGCCGCTCAAAGGAACGCTGACGGTGATAGAAGAGGATCAGGGCGAGGGCGACAAGCGCGCCCAGCAGCTGACCGCCGATCAGAAGAGCCGTGGTGTGAAATCTCTCCTTGGCCAGCATGGCGGCACGCGGATAAGCCGCAACGGCGCACACCCGGTAGATGTTCGAGCAGAGCGGCTGATAGAAGACGCCATCGCGCTCCACCAATTGCCCCGCCACCACTTCGGCGTCCGAAAGCGGTTCGCGATGTCCGAACGCGTAGAACACGCGCCGACTCTCCCTGGCAAAAAACAAGCCCGTGAAGAGCATGGGCGGTTCATCGTACAAGTTGGAAAAGGCCTGGGGATTCATTGCGAAGGAGACGCCGCCTAGCTCTGCAACCAGACCATTGGCGTCTGGTGCGATGGCAAGCGGCGTGAGGGCATAGAACTTTACGTCGCGGTCGTTCGCGTCAGGTTTCGAAACAGGCAGCGGCGTGGTGAGCCGTCCCATGGTCGTGGTGCAATAAAGAAATCCATCCTTGTCGCGCCCGATGTCCTTGATGGTTGCCGAGTAGAAGACGATGCGGCGCATGTACGCCAATTCCTGATCGGAGCAAAAGGGCAGTTTGGCAGCAAGGACGGCGTCGTCCGCGGTGCGCAGCTCTTTGGCGATGGCGTCCGCATCGCCGAGCAGACGGCCGGCGTATTGCTGAAGCTCGTCTTTCCCGGTGGCGAGTTGCAGGTTGTGGGCGACGAGTGCGGCAACCCCCGCACCGATACCCGCTCCCAGCAGGAGCAGGGCTATCATCGCGAGTCGGCTGCGTGTGTGAGTCACAAATGCACCCGTTTTTGTCGGTCGGCAGGGCCCGTTTTTGTGAGCGTCAGTATTGCATGCAAGACAAGGGATTGCAAGAAGATATGCTTCTTCAAAGCGGGGACGACGTGTCGGATTGCTCGCCCGTTTCCGTGCTCATCCGGCCAAGGTTTTTTTCACCAGCTCGCTCACGGCTTTGCCGTCGGCGCGCACGCCCGCAGCCTGAAGCCTGGCCTGCACCGCCTTCATCGCCGGGCCCATCTCCTTCTGGCTGGGCTTGTGGCCGAGCGTGACTTCGAGTTCAGCGAGCGCCTCCGCCACCAGCGTGGCCAGGCCCGCTTCGTCGAGCGCCTTGGGCAGGAACTCCTCAATGATCACGATCTCCGCGGCTTCCTTGGTCGCCAGATCCAGCCGGTTGCCGTTGGTGAACTGCTCGATGGAGTCGCGCCGCTGCTTGATCATTGACGCCAGCGTCTGCTCGCCTTCAGCCTGTGTGAGTGGTTCGCGCTTTTCAATGGATTTGTTTTTGAGCGCATTCTTGATCAAACGCAGGGTTTGGGTCCGCTCCGCGTCGTGGGCCTTCATGGCGACGATGATCTGCTGGCTGATCAGGGCTTCAAGTGCTCCGAAATCCGTCATTTTTTGGCTCCTGCCGTTGGCTACTAGCCACTAGCTTAAAGCGTTACGCGTGGATTGTTTCAATTTGGATGCCTGAGGACGTACCAGAAGTATCCAATCATGGCGAAGCCCCCGAGATAGTACATTGCAACATTCCACCAAAACCGTTTCGGTTCGTTGTCGCGGTAAACCCAGCCACCGAAGCGCACGTATGCTTTTCCGATGTCGGTATAAAGCGCTCCGAGGAAAATGAGGAAAATTCCGAAATCAAACAGTGTGTATGGTGGCTTCAGAATCCAGAACGGATCATGCGGGTCGTCCACGTGCGATGACCATCCTTTCCCAGCGAATTTCTCCACATTCGGCGCGTCTGGCCAGACGAAGATTGTAACGATTTTGGGGATTGGGCGGCAAAGTAAGCGGATTCCGGTCGCTGAGAGGCCCAAAGGCCGATTTCCACAGCAACTAAAAACCACAAAAACAACAAAAGTGTGTATTCTGTGATTGACGAGCTACAAATCTACTCCTAAGCGAGGAAAAAATGATCCACAAGACACGCCTTTATACGCCAGGTCCGACCCCGCTGCTTCCGGCAGCCCAGTTTGCCATGGCGGCGGCCGACATGCACCACCGCACGGCGGAGTTTCGCGCCCTCTTTCAGAAGGTGCTGGCACAACTCAAGGTGTTTGTGGGGACGCAGAATAATGTGCTGCTCCTGTCGTGTTCCGGCACGGGCGCCATGGAGGCGTCGGTGTCGAACCTGACTTCGCCCGGCGACAAGGTGCTGGTGCTGACGGCGGGCAAATTTGGCGAGCGCTGGACGGGGCTGGCGAAGGCGTTCAACTGCGAGCCGGACGTGCTGACTGCGCCCTACGGGCAGACTTTCGACCTCGCGCAGGTGCGCGCCGCGCTCAAGCCTGAGTACAAGGTGATTTTCACGCAGGCCACTGAGACTTCGACGGCGGTGCGTCACGATATTCAGGCCATTGCAAAGCTGCGCGACGAGATTGCGCCGAATACGCTGCTCGTGGTCGACGGCATTACCGGACTCGGCACCACGCATTTTGATGTCGATGGCTGGGGCATCGATGTGCTCATCGGCGGCTCGCAGAAGGCGGTGATGATTCCGCCCGGTCTGGCCTATCTGAGCGTGAGCGAGAAGGCATGGGCCGCGATGGAGACGAGCAAGAATCCGCGCTACTACTTTGATCTGCGCAAGGAGCGCAAGAATGCGGTGAAGGGCGAGAGCGCCTACACGCCGGCGGTTGCGCTGGTCGCCGGACTCGGCGCCGCGCTCGACTACATTGCCGGGCAGGCTGGCGGCGATTTGGAGAAAGGCCGCATCGCGCTGATCGATAACGCACAGGTGAATGCGGAGGCGACGCGCGCAGGCCTGGTGGCGCTGGGCTTTACGCTCTTTGCTCCCACCGCGCCGGCGGCTGCGGCCACGGCGGTTGCCGTGCCGGAGGGCATGGATTCGGGCGCAGTGGTGAAGGCGCTGAAGGCGAAGTTTGCGCTGGTGACGGCGAATGGACAGGGCGAGATGCAGGGCAAGATCTTTCGCGTGGCGCACCTCGGCTTTTTTGACTACCTGGACACTGTGGCGCTGCTGGGGGCAATGGAGCACATTGCAAAGGACACGCTCGGGCTGCCGGTGAAATGGGGCCAGGCGGTGGCAGCGGCGCAGGAAGTGTATGCGAAAGCCGTTAATTCGTAGTTCACAGTTCGCAATTCACAGCTCGGTCGTCGCAATCTCAGGGCTTCAGATCTGTGAACTACGAACCAAGAACTGTGAATTTGTTCCGGAGTATTCATGCCAGATCTGACTTTCGGAGAAAAGCTGCTGATCGCGCGCAAGCAGCTTGATCTCTTTCAATACGAAATGGCGGAGCGGCTGGGCGTGCATCCCAATTCGCTCACCAAGTACGAGCGCGGCGAAGGCAAGCCGCACGCGGCGGTGGTGCGCATGTTCGACCTGCTGTGCGAGCAGCAGGGCATTCGCTTTGACGACTACGAGAAGGCGTCGAATTCTGGCGCGACGGACAAGGGAGCAACCATGAAGATCGTACTGGCGGAGAAGGTTTCTCCGGCAACGCTGGCCGTGTTTGCGGCCGAGCCGGGATGGGATGTGAAGACGCACGATCAGCTGCCCGACGGCTTGCCGGCGGCGCTTGCCGACGCCGACGCGCTGGTGGTGCGCAGCGCCGTGCAGGTGGACGACGCTCTGATGGCGCACGCGCCCAAATTGCGCGTGATTGGCCGCGCCGGCGTAGGCGTGGACAACATCGATGCCGAAGCGGCTACGCGCCGCGGCATTGTGGTGATGAACACGCCGGGCGCGAACGCCGTGGCCGTGGCGGAGCTCACTCTGTGCCTGATGATCGCGCTGGCGCGCAAACTGCCTGCGGCCAATGCCACGATGCACGCCGGCAAGTGGGAGAAGAAAAGTTTGCAAGGCTCGGAACTGCGCGGCAAGACCCTGGGCATTCTCGGCCTCGGGCGCATTGGGCTGGATGTGGCGCGACGCGCACGTGGCTTTGGCATGGAGATCATCGGCGTCGATCCTTTTGTTTCCCCGGTGGTGGCGCGCGAGAACGGGATTACCCTGGTTCCCGTCGAAGAGCTTTTTGCGAAGGCTGACTATCTCACGCTTCATGTGGGCCTGACGCCGCAAACCCACGGCATCATCAATACCAAGACTCTTGCCACCATGAAGAAGGGCGTGCGCATCGTCAATTGCGCGCGCGGCGAGCTGGTGGTGGAAGCGGATCTGGCGGCAGCGCTCAAGAGCGGCCAGGTGGCGGGCGCGGCGCTCGACGTGTTTACTGTTGAGCCGCCCAAAGATTCGCCCTACTTCGGCCTCGACAACGTGATTCTTACGCCGCACATCGCCGGTTCCACGGCAGAGGCGCAGGAGGCGGTGGGCATACAGATCGCGCATCAAGTGCGCGAGTATCTCAAGCTCGGCGTGGTGCAGAACGCCGTGAATCTGCCTTCGCTGAGCCACGAGGAGTACGTGAAGCTAGCTCCAGTCATCGAAATGGCGGGGCGGCTGGGCTCGTTCCTCGCGCAGGCTGGCAAGAGCGGTATCGAGTCCATCGCGCTCATTTACGGCGGCGCGCTGGCAGAGGTCAAAACCGAGCTGGTGCGCAATGCGGCCATTGCCGGTTTGCTACAGGGGTCGGAGAATGTGAACCGCATCAACGCAGCTGCTGTGGCCGCGGAGCGCGGCATCCGCGTGCACGAAGAAAAGGAAGAGAGCCATCGCGGCGGCGCGGCCACGGTGCTTACCGTGGTGCTGCACACGGCGCAGGGCGAAAGCCGCGCCAGCGCCACAGTAATTCACGGCGAGCAGCCGCGGCTGCTCGCGTTTGACGGCATCGACGTGGAAGCGCCGCTCGAGGGCACGCTGGTGGTCTGCCGCAACCTCGACGTGCCCGGAGTGATCGGGCGCATTGGCACCATTCTCGGCCAGCAGGGCGTGAACATCGCGAACTTCGCACTGGGCCGCGAACGTGGCGGCGCCAAACCCGTCAAGGCGCTGGCTGTCGTGCAAGTGGACGAACCGGTTTCAGAGTCGGCGCTGGAAGCGTTGAAGGTGATTGACGCACTGCTCGAAGCCAAACTGGTGAAGCTGAACAACGGGAAGTGAGAAATCCTTGTCGATTGGTCGTGCAGCGGCCCGGAGGTTCTTGCGTGCATGTGGAAAGAACAACCGCAGGTCCTTCGACTCCTCGTCCGCCGCGGCAGACTCGTCGCTCAGGATGACAGCTGTATTTTTATTACGAATCTTAGAGACAGAACTTAGGCACGTTTTAGCAGGCTAAGACGCACAGTGGCCCGGATCTCGGGAACGAGACCCGGGCCACGCTATTTACGGCCGGCTGTTAGTCGACGCGAATACTTCCTGAACCTGTTTGCACGCGAACCTCGGGTCCGCCGCCGTTCAGTTGCGCATGCACGTGATGTTTGTCCATGGAGGTTTGCGTCGTCGCCGCCTTTGTGGAGATACTGCCCGACCCAGCGGACGCGTCAAGATCCATGGGCGCGTTTCCCGTGGAGATCTCAATGGAACCGGTTCCACTCTGGAGCTTCCAGGGCGACGAAGGCGTTCCGGCAGCTTTGATCCCGCCGGAGCCGGTTTGGGCCTCGAGCGATCCGTGCACGCCTTTCAAATCGATGGTGCCGCTGCCCGTCTGGGCTTTTGCATCGCCCTGTCCGCTTCCGTCGATTGTGATGTTGCCGGAACCGGTCTGCGTCTTAAAGCCACCCTCGATTCCGGTTGCCATGATGTTGCCGGAGCCGGTGGTGAGTTTTGCATCCTGCCCGACACCGGTGTCGGTGATGTTGCCTGAACCAGTGGCGGCCTTGAGGACTGTGTCGGCCGGCGCTTCAATTTCATAACTGATGCTGATGTTGTGCAGGTTCTCCTGGTGACCGCCAATCTGGATGGTGTTTCCTTGCTGCTCAATAGGAGGATTTGCGGCGATCTGTTGCGCCTGCGCCGGGTCGCCGTTCTGATTCACCTTGACGATGCCGTGAATATGGATCTGGTTGGCGGAGCCGCGCGTGAAGGTAATGGATCCTGCACCGGTGCTGACGGATAGATCCAACTTGCCGTTGAACGTCAGGTTGCGATCGAAGGTGGCCTCGGCCGGGTCGGGAGCCGCGCGCAAAAACAAAGAATGTCCAAAATTGTCGAGCATGGCAAGCAACTCGCCGCCGTAACCTTTGGCTTCGGGCCCATTCAAACTACTCGGCGCTTCGGATGAGGGCACGTCGATATGGATAGCGGGCACATCGATGTGCCTCGCGGGAATATCGATTTGTTTGGCGGGAATATCGATGTGCCTGGCCTGAACATCGACGCTATGCGCCGGCATATCTACGTGGACAGCCGGTACGTCGATATGACGGGCCGGCACATCCACATGCACAGCTGGCACGTCGAAATGCTGGGCTGGAATATCGAAATGTTGCGCCGGGACGTTTACATGGACGGCCGGAACGTTGATGTGTCGCGCCGGTACATCAACATGAACGCGGGGAACCTCGACGTGAACAGGCGGCACAGGCGCGACGGGGGGCGCAGGCGCTACAGCGGGGTTGGGCGACGGAGCGGGGCTGGGCGATGGCGCGGGCTCGGCTTGCGGCGCAGGTACGGCCTCAGGTGTAACGGCCGGACTCGGCGCAGGGACAGCGGAGACGGCCGGCTGCGTGGATTCCGACCTTGATGGAACTGCGGCGGGTGTCGGGCTCGGAGCGGGCGCGATTTGCTGCGTCTGCGCTGCGGCCGTTACGCGCACAAATGTGGCAGCGGCAAACAGGATCACGGGAACGAGAAGCGCAGTGGCAAGCGTGCGACGGCTCGCGGTGAAGGCCTGGCGGAACGCGCCTTCGTTGAACAGGCGCTCGATACGATGCGAAAGATTCGATGAACGGGCCATAGCAACTCCGATTTGGGTTAGGTGCGGCGCGGCCGCGAATTCAAGAAGGATCTGGGCATACGAGGCGCGGCTGGCCGCTTGCTCGAGACCCGAGCGGTCGCTGATGGCCTCTGCCAGATCGGTGAGCTGGCGCTTGAGCCACCATCCCAGGGGGCTGAACCAGACGATGGCGGCATAGAGGCCGGCAAGGGCCTGCAAATAAAAATCGCCGTGGCGGATGTGCGAGCGCTCGTGGGCGAGAACGATGCGCAGCTTCTCGCTGTCCCATGACCTGTAGCCGGCGGGCAGGATCACAAACCATCCAATCGTGACGGGCGAGAAGATGGCAGCGCTGGAGCGCATGCAGAGTCCGTGGGCAGCGGCCAACTCCGCCGAAACCGGCTGCGCCGAGCGCCAAAGAAGGAACGCTGCAATCAATCCGTAAACCAGCCGAACCAGCAGAAGACCGGAGACCGCAACGTAGAGAAGCGCAACTGCCTCGAGGACCGAGAGTGCATGAAACGCGGGCGCGGAAGGAGCGGGTGCTTCCGGAGTTGGGAGAATGCTGAAGTCGGCGGGCACGGTCGCAGGGGAACCACTTTGATGTGGGCGGGTTGCCGCGGATTTCGCCACGGATTTCTTAGAGCGATGCGGCGCGGGCTGTGCGAAGGGCTGCGCGGCCGGCGCGGTCACGACCGGCTCGGACTGGGCCACGAAAGGCTGGGGCGCAGGAGTCGCCAGCGCGGCACGATGCATAAATGCGGGCAGGACCAGCGTGACGCGGGGCAGGCGCGATGTCACGGGCAAAAGCAGCGGCATCAAAAAGGCCGCGGCGAGCACCAGCGTCCACGCCCTCTTGAGGGCCAGCACGTTGCGAACGCGGAAGAGACGCAGGACCACCCAGACGCCGATGGCGAGAGCCAGAGAGCGCACGGCGGCGTCGGGCAGTTCTGAAACGACGTTGGCAAAGATGACCTGGACGGGGGCGAGGTGCAGAGGAATTATGGGGCCAGAATTCACAAGGTCAGGGATCATGGGCGCGACGGTCATTTGCGGGCCTCCTTGGCTTTGCTGTGGGCGGGATGGCCGGAGCGGTCTTCTTGCTGTCGAGATTCGGCGATGCGCGCAGCCAGGCGTTGCAACTCGGCGCGGTCCAGCACTTTCGAATCCACCATGCCCACCAACAACGCCTCCACCGAGCCCTCGCAGAACCAGTCGACAATGCGTTTGACGGCGCGGCCCGCCACGCGCTGGCGTGATTCTGCCGGACGATACAAAAAGGTGCGGTTCTCAAGGGAGTGCGCGATGTATCCCTTTTCTTCAAGACGGCGCAGCACGGTGCGCACGGTCGAGTCCTTGAGAGGACGGTCGAGCTCTTCGCGCGTCTCTTCCGCGGTGACTGAGCCTAGTCGCCACACGATGGAGAGGATCTCCCTTTCCAGCTCTCCCAGCTCCGCGGGATCATGTCCGGGTTGAATGTTACCTGTCATAGTGTTACCGACTGTAACACGCAAAGACGGTCAGATGTCAAGTAGAATTTTTGAAGATTCCCGCATTCCACCCCGGTTCCCAAAGGCGAGGGACCGGGGGCACCCTCATCTTCGATTAGGGTGCTTGGCGGGATCGGGGCCACCCGCCACGAATTGGAGCTACCCATGAAAAAGACTGTCCCTGCGGAATCCGGCTCTGCGTTCATCGACGCGAAGATCGAACAACTTGGCGACTGGCGCGGCAAGACGCTTGCCAAAGTGCGCGAGCTTATCCACCAGGCCGACCCTGAGATTGCGGAAGAAGTGAAGTGGATGGGCACTCCCGTCTGGTCCCACGCAGGCATCATTTGCACGGGAGAGACCTACAAGAGCGTGGTCAAGTTGACCTTTGCCAAAGGCGCTTCGCTGCCGGATCCGGCGGGTCTGTTCAATTCTTCGCTCGACGGAAATGTCCGGCGCGCCATCGACATTCACGAAGGCGAAAAGATCAATGAGGCGGCCTTGAAGATTCTTTTCCGCGCTGCCGTGGCGCTTAATCTCCAGAGCAAGAGCAGGCCGAAGCCGAAGGCCCGGTAGATGGCCAGCCCTGATGACCCGCAAGCGGACCGTTCAACTCAGGACGTGCGGGAGATGCAGACACTCTGGACTGCGCTCGAATCGGGATTGACGAAGTACCGGCGCTGGAAGTACAAAGCCAGATTCACCAAGGCAATCATTACGGGAACCTCGACCAGCGGACCGATGACTGCGGCGAATGCTGCGCCCGAATTGATGCCGAATACCGACACCGCAACGGCAATGGCCAGCTCGAAGTTATTTGACGCGGCCGTGAACGCGAGCGTGGCCGTCTTCGAATAATCAGCCCCCAGCTTCCGCCCCATGTAGAACGACACCAGGAACATGACGATGAAGTAGATCAGGAGCGGAATCGCGATCCGTAACACGTCCAGTGGCAGACGCACGATGTAGCTGCCCTTCAAGGAGAACATCACCGCGATGGTGAACAACAGAGCTATCAGGGTCAGCGGACTGACGCGCGGCACAAAACTCCGGTCGTACCACTCCCGTCCTCTGGCGCGAACCAGCACGGTACGAGTGAGAAATCCGGCGATGAAGGGAATACCAAGATAGAAGAAGACGCTGCATGCGATTTCGCCGATTGAGATTCTGACCACCGCGCCATGCAATCCAAACCAGCCTGGCAGAACCGTGATGAACACCCAGGAGTAAACGGAATAGAAAAATACCTGGAAGAGCGAATTGAAGGCCACCAGTCCGGCGGCATATTGCGTATCGCCCTTTGCCAGCTCGTTCCACACGATGACCATGGCGATGCAACGCGCCAGGCCAATCAGGATGAGGCCGGCCATGTATTCGGGATAGCCGCGTAGAAAGATGATCGCGAGCGCAAACATCAGCACTGGCCCGATCAGCCAGTTCTGCGCCAGAGAAAGACCCAGCACGCGCTTGTTGCGAAAGACTTCGTGCAATTCCTCAAAGCGAACCCGCGTGAACGGCGGATACATCATGAGGATCAGGCCGACTGCGATGGGAATCGACGTGGTGCCGACGCTGAAGCGATTGAGAAACGGCACCACTCCGGGAGCCACCCAGCCCAATGCGACGCCGAACGCCATGGCCCCGAAGATCCACGCGGTCAGGTAGCGATCCAGAAACGACAGACGGCTTTTCTTCAACTCAGGGACTCCTCGGCTCGGCTAAGAGCGGCCAATGTTATCGACTTCGTGCTTGATGGCGAGCTGGTCAAGTGTGCCGAGCGGCAGAGATAGAAACAGTCCTATCCTGCGGTCGAGCACGACGAAGGCATCGCGAAACGCGCGCGCGATTTCATCCGGCGTGCCTTTTACCGCTGCCGGATCGGGAATCCCCCAGTGTGCCGTCATCGGCTGCCCCGGCCAGTATGGGCACTGCTCGTTGGCGGCGTTGTCGCACACGGTAAAAACGAAATCAAGCTTAGGAGCCCCCGGCGCGGCAAATTCATCCCATGACTTGCTGCGCAGCCCGCTCGTTGAAAGCCCGGCGGATGTAATTTGTTGGAGCGCCTCTGGGCGCGGCTGACCTGACGGATGACTGCCCGCACTGTACGCGACAAAGCGGCCCTTTCCTTTTTGGTTCAGGATTGCCTCAGCCATGATCGACCGCGCCGAGTTGCCGGTGCATAGAAACAGGACGTTGTAATGGTCCGGCATGGGCTTACTCCTTCGCTCCGATGGTGACTGGCGCGCAACAGCCCGGCGCGCAGCAGGCGGCCTTCGGTTTGGCGGCGCGGATAAAGGCGCTCATGAACTTTCCGTTGACCTGCGGCGCGATGGCGTTGACATCCACGCCTGCCTCGGTGAGGAATTGGCGAGCGTCTTCCACGTCGTAGACACGCGTATGCTCGACCGAAATATCGCCGAACCCAGCCCTGGAAAGCTTGGCAAGATAGTCGTTCTCTTCAAGCGCACCTGCGATGCATCCCACCCAGAGGAGCATGCTCTTGCGCACTTCGTCCGGCACGCTGCCACGGACAACGACATCCGAAACCGCGAAGCGTCCGCCGGGCTTGAGCACGCGAAACGCTTCTCTCAGCACGCGGTCCTTGTCGGCGGAGAGATTGATCACGCAGTTTGAAATAATGACATCCACCGAGTCGTTGGGCAGGGGAATGTTTTCGATCTCGCCCTTCAGGAACTCGACGTTCGTTACACCTGCCTGACGCTGATTCTGGCGGGCGAGCGCCAGCATTTCGTCGGTCATGTCCAGACCGTACGCTTTGCCGGTGGGGCCAACTCGTTGCGCAGAGAGCAGCACGTCGATGCCGCCACCGGAGCCGAGGTCAAGGACGGTTTCTCCGGCGCGGAGTTCAATCAACGCCGTCGGGTTGCCGCATCCCAGCGAAGCCAGGACGGCCTTTTCCGGGAGAAGCCCTTTCTCGCCGGCGCTGTAGAGATTGGTTGTGATGGGGTCGCAGCAACGCAGGCCGGGATCGCAACATGCCTGCACATTGCCCGACTCAGTTACGGCGCGGGCCGCGCTCCCGTACTTTTCCTTTACCTGCTCTTGAACAGTGGTTGTCGTTTCCATCTTGATACCTCCTTGCATACGCTAAAGCGAATGTATTCTCGGCTGGACATATTTGTCAAGGCGTATATAATAAAAGTGTGGAACGCTCCCGCAAAGCCTACGATCTTGCCGTGCTGTTTGCGGCGCTCTCCGACCGCACCCGCCTGCGCTTGCTGAACCTGATGGACGGGCGGGAGGTCTGCGTCTGCTATTTCATTGAGATCCTGGGGCAGAGCCAGCCCAAGATTTCACGGCACCTTGCGTATCTGCGCCGGGCGGGCGTGGTGGCGGCGCGCCGCGAAGGCAAATGGATGCACTACAAGATCGTGGTGCCTGCGCATGCGGGTGCGGCAAAGATCCTTCGCGAAACGCTGGCGGTGGTCAGGGAAGAGAAAGCGATGCAGACGGACCTGGCGCGACTAGGCAAAGCCTGTTGTGCTCCGCAGAAGGTCCTGGCGCTCGAGGGCGCGCCGCTGCCGATTCCGGTCGAAGCGGTCGGCTGCTCCGCATGCTGAACTCACCAGAGCGGATTTGTGCGATCCCACATCTCAGAATCGAGATGTGGGGCATCCACCATGGGGCGTATTGATTTCATATAAATTGGTGATTCTGCAATTGCCTAGAAGGCCAAGAAGGCCCATATAATTGCGCCAGTGCCGCAATTTGCCGCAAATTCCTGGCCGTCGCTCAAGCAGATTGCCTAGAAGAGATTCGAGTTGAGAGGACAAAGGAGTATGAATTCTTCGCGCGATTAGAGCGGCAGCGATTCCACCATGAACGGTTTCAATGCGGAATGGCTATTTGTGGAGGTTCGAGCGATGGGACATAGCGCGGGTCTTGCTCATCTTCGGCATGAATTGGCCAACGGGGCGGGCCGTCAATTCCTCTGGGCATTTTGAAAAGGTTCGGGCTAGGTGCGATGTGGCGGATATGGGTGAGTTTTATTTCCAGCTCGGTATATGGATAGCGCAGCCATTCGACCTTGTCCAGCAAGGCAACCAACTGCTCGGACACGACCGATTGCTGCACGCCGGGATGAAGACAGTTGGCGGGAACGGCCGTGGAGGCCGACGGGCCCTGACTCGGCGCGCACTCGCCTTTCCTGGGCTGATTGATCAGCGCGGTTGTGGTGTGAACTCTTGCGGCCACCAGGTTTGCGGGGAGTTCGTTTCCGCTTTTGCAGCCGGCACTGAGCGCGGGATCGCCTGCGTAGGGCTCAAAGGCGTGGTCGACCCGGGACGAGAGGGACGCGCATTGAATGAGCGTGACCCTGGAAGATGCCGGATCGCAGATGGACTCGCTCCAAACCCTGCTCATTTTCACGTTCTTCATCGATGTTCCGTCCTGATGCCACGAGGTGTTCGTGGTTATCCGCCTGATCACGACGCGCCCGTCGTTATCGCGGGCAACGATGCCGACCACTTGCGGGTTGGGGGAGGCGGGCATCGGAATGCCCTTGCCGTCACTCCAGCTGATCGGTTGCCTTGCGCCGTCGGGAAGATTCTGCCACGCGGACTCCACGAGGTCGGCCACGAATGGATTGCCGGGCACTTCACCGATTCGGGCAATTTGGTCGCAGACGGGGTAGTCCTGCGGAACCTGCGCAAGCGCAAACTGCGCCAGGCACGGAAGGAGAGAGACGGTTAGAAGGACGCGATCTGCGAGCATAAAGCAGCCTCGCTGAACTGAATGTAGACTCCTCCAGCATCCTACGCCGCCCGGTGCGAATCTGCAATTTCCGCGAGACCGCTTACAGAGTTGACTTGAATCCATCACTTCGTCGGGTCGGTGACACGGCCCATGAAGAGAATGGCTCCGCTCGCGTTGTCCTGAATCAGAAACAGAAAAGGATGGTCGGCGGTGAAGACGATGGGCGGCGGAGGGGCGTACTGGGGCGCCATGGCCGTGGCCATCTCCACGATCACCGCCGTGGCAGCTGCAGCTTCGGTGCCGTTTTCGTCCAGATCGATGTACGCCTTGTGAATGGCGGCGGAGATGACGAGGCTTTTATCGCCTGTCATGTCGGAAAAGTCGGCGGAGTTTGGGTCGAAGGCCGCTTTCATTCCCAAGCCTTCCAGGGTCGAGCTCAGCTCGAACTGCTGGGTGATCTTGAAGCGCGGCAGGGAGACGATCACCCTATCCTCATAGCCCAGGGCTCCGGTCCACTTTTCAAAATTGCCGGCGGTGAGCGAATGTTCCAGGGCGGGCAAGCCGTCGACGCTGTCGGGTAGCAGGATCAGCATCGAGATTTCGTCCTTCTCGTAAGGCATCAAGAGCGCCTGGAACGACGGCCCTTTGAAATAGTAGTAGCCCCCTGAGTTGTACATCGTGGGCGCTTGAATGGTCTTGCTCGTCGACAGGTGAAAATCCTTGTCCTCGGTTGCGTTCTTGCTGAACTGACTGGCCCACGCGGCCTTGAAGTAGATGGCGTTGGTGAGAATCAGGCGGGTGAGCGGCGTTACGGTGCCGGGGCCGAGAAGGTTCTGGATCTTGTCGTTGGTCTGCTTTTCGACCCACTCGTTGATGGTGGCGCGCACGCTGTCGGGGGCGGTTTTGAAATCGACCGCGTGAAATCCGGCGCCGTAGTTGGTTTCAACCAGCTTCAGATAGGTCGGCTGGAATTTTTCATCCTGCTGGGCCCAAAGCGCGTCGGCCACGCTGAGAGCGTAACCCTGGTGCGGAGCATTCATACCGGCGAGCAGCGCGCCCATGGCGGGATGAAGGCGGTCCTGCGGCAGCGTGTAGTGGAAGACGTGCGCCATCTCAGTGGCCGTCTGACCGTGCGCGCCGGCATAGGCCATGGCGAAGTCTGTAGAAATGCTTTCCGGCGAGAAGAAGAGATTGCCGGGCTTCGCGCTGAGCCGGCCGTAGAGATCGATGGCGAAGGCATTGCTGCCTTCGACAGCCTCGGCCTGGTCTGAAGAAGGTGGCGCAGCGGCGAGGGCGACCTGGCTAACGAACAGCGAGAGAAGAAACGAAAGCAGCAGCTTCATGCACGTCTCCTGAACTGGCTGGAGAAAGGCGCCAGCTGGCCGTAGAACGCGGAGTGCGATTTTTCTTGCACGGAGAATCGTCGCCGATCAATACACCCGATTGCGGCGGCGGATTTCGGCGCCGGATTTCGCGACGAGTTCGCAGCTACCCCATCAGACTCTTGTGTCCCAGCCAGCCGCGAAGATAGGAAGCCTGGCCCAGGTGGTAAGTCTCGTGGATGGCCATGAAACTGACGATGCCGCTGATCTTTCCGTCGAGGCTGGGCGGTCCCACCGTCGCAGGCTGAGCCAACAAACCTTCCGGAGCCGATTCAAGCGCGGCCGTCAGAGCCTTGCCGGACTCGCTCCAGGTGCTGAGCAGATACTCGGGCGACGGGTAGGCGGAGTCTTCCATGAGTTTCTTGCCGCGTCCAAAAATCTCAAGCTCCGGCTGCCCCCACTCGACGTTGATGAAGTGCAGTGTCCGGCCACGGCAATAGGCCAGGTGACCCACGATCCACGCCATGTGATTCAGCTTTTCATCGGGGCGCTTGAGCCATTCCTCGGGCGAGATGTCGCTGACGGCCTGCTCCAGCGACTTCGAGTTGAAGTTGTAGTTTTCGGCGGCGGTGGCGATGACTGCGGGGACCGGCATGGGGCCTCCCTTTGTGGTGGGATGCGCGCAGCGAATGCGCGGGAAGATGCTTACCGAATACCTGATTGAGGCGACCGCGGTCAAGCGCAGCGAGTTGCGCGTGAAAAAAAAGGCGTCCCGAAGGACGCCATTCTTGAAAAGGCAATGAATTTCTAAGCGCGGCTCATGTAGGCGCCTTCGCTGGTGTCGACGCGAATCTTTTCTCCCTCGTTGATGAAAGATGGAACCTGGACCACGAGGCCGGTTTCGGTCTTGGCGGGTTTGGTGACGCTGGAGGCGGTCGCCGACTTCAAGCCCGGCTCAGTCTCGATGACTTCCAGATCGACGGTTTGCGGCAGTTCAATTCCCACCGGATTGCCATCGAAATAGCTCACGTGAATCTGCAGGTTAGGCGTGAGGTATTCGACCGTTTCGCCAAGGGTCGCACTCTTCAGGACGGTCTGCTCGAAGTCCTGCGGGTTCATGAAGTAGTAATCGTCGCCGTCGGCGTAGAGAAACTCCATGAGGATTTCGTCCACGATCACCTTCTCAATGGCGTCGGCGGAGCGGAAGCGGTGCTCGAACATGGCGCCGGATTTCAGGTTGCGCAGCTTGGCCTGGATGAAGGCGCGAAGATTGCCGGGCGTACGGTGCTCGACCTTGAAGACCGTGTGCAGTTGGTCGTTGTGTTTGATGATCATGCCCGGACGAAGTTGAGTGGCGGGAATCGCCATAAATGGTGCAGCTCCTTGCTGGGTATGCGCGCAGTGCGCAATGAAATATGCCGTTTGGCGTCTATCTATTATTGTAGCCCAGCGGCGGCTTGGGCGTGAGGTGCGTACGCTCGGTGACTGCCAACGCGTGAAAGCGGTATTCTTGCGCCTATTGCGGCTTTGGTGACCTTCGTTTACCGGCTCGGAGGAGTGATTTCAAAGCAGGATCGAGAGGGATATAGAATAGCGGTGGGCCAGCCTATGGCTGGAAGTGCATCTGAACCCCTGGTTTAGGGCAAGATCAGAGATTCTGTATTCCAGTGCGACCTGCCGCCGTTCCCCGGGGTCACGTCAAACGGAGCGTGCGGCTCCGAAAATCATCCTCTGATTGGGTTTAATCGATGAACAGCGCCCTGCGACGAGCCGGGCAAGTAAAAATATGCCAGCGAGAAACAGTAAGGGAGAACGCATCAACGCATGAGCAAGCCAGGCATGAACAAGCCAGTATCAATCTGTGTGATCGGGTCGGGTTACGTGGGACTTGTGGCGGCTGCGTGTTTTGCCGAGATCGGCCACAACGTGGTCTGCGTGGACAACGATGAAGCCAAGGTGAAACAACTTCGCGAGGGCGGGGTCCCGATCTTCGAGGAGCACCTGCCGGAGTTGCTGGCCAAGCACCGCGGACACTCCGTGGTTTTCACCACCGACCTGGGCGAGGCGGTGGAAAAAAGCGAAGCGATATTTATCGCCGTCGGCACGCCGCAAGGCGATAGCGGCGCGGCGGATTTGTCGTACGTGGAAGCCGTGGTGGCGGAGATTGCGCGCGCTATTACCAGCTACAAGGTGATTGTGGAGAAGAGCACGGTTCCGGTTTACACCAACGACTGGATTCGGCGTGTGCTGCACCGTCATGGCATCGAACTGGAGAAATTCGATGTGGTTTCGAACCCTGAATTTCTGCGCGAGGGCACGGCGGTGCTCGATTTTCTGCATCCCGACCGCATTGTGGTGGGCGCGAACAACGAACGCTCCGCGGAAGTGTTGCAGCGTATTTACGAGCCGCTGACCAGCGGCAGGTATTACACGCAGCCGGGCGCGCTTCAGGGTGCGTGCAGCGCTGCACGGCTGATCGTGACCTCGACGCAAAGCGCGGAGATTATCAAGCACGCATCGAATGCGTTCCTGGCGATGAAGATTTCGTTCATCAACGCGGTGGCCAACCTGGCTGAAGCGGTCGATGCGGATATTGAAGATATTTCCGCGGGTATCGGACTCGACAACCGGATCGGTCCCAAGTTCCTGCATGCAGGACTGGGGTATGGCGGCTCGTGTTTTCCGAAGGACGTGGCCGCGTTCCACTGGGTGGCGCAGGAACGGGGCGTGGATTTTCAACTGCTTGAAGAAGTACGCAAGATTAATGAGACGCAGAAGGAAGTCTTCTTCAACAAGGTGCGCTCCGCATTGTGGACCTTGCGCGGCAAGCGTCTAGCCGCTTTGGGCCTGGCTTTCAAGGGCGAGACCGACGACATTCGTGAGTCGCCGGCTATCGGCATGATTCAAACGCTGCTACAGGCGGGCGCGATTGTGACCGCGTATGATCCCGCGGCGATGGAGCGCGCCAAGGAAGTGCTGCCGCCCGCGAAGAATATGCAATACGCGAACGATCTATACAGCGCGGCCAAGGATGCCGACGCGGTGCTGATTTTGACCGACTGGAAAGAGTTTGCCTCGGTGGACCTGCCGCGGCTGAACCGGGCCATGCGCTTCCCGATCATGATCGACGGGAGAAACCTGTACAAGCCGCTGGAGATGCAGACCCAGGGATTCACGTATGTGAGCGTGGGCAGACCGACGGCGTATCATGCGCAAGAGGGCAAACCGCGGAAGGCGTAAAAACAGTGTGAGTGTGGG
Source organism: uncultured Acidobacteriota bacterium (assembly GCA_963786565.1). Classification (GTDB taxonomy): domain Bacteria; phylum Acidobacteriota; class Terriglobia; order Terriglobales; family Acidobacteriaceae; genus Telmatobacter. The sequence continues at coordinate 124,482 of CAWAZR010000011.1, forward strand.
TGTGAGTGTGCCGACCACTGACTACGCACACGCACACTCACACTCGCACTTGTCATCAACCACTGTTTTTGGAGCGCTAAGATTTGACCATGCATGTTCTCGTCACCGGCGCTGCCGGGTTTCTTGGATCGCACCTTACCGATCGCCTGCTGAGCGACGGCCACACGGTTCTTGGCGTAGACAATCTGTCAACGGGAGATCTGGAGAACCTTGCTCATCTCGCCGGCCATCCGCGTTTCCGGTTTGAGGAGCGGGACATCTGCACGAGTTTCGATCCGGGGCCGGTGGATTATGTTTTCAATCTGGCTTCGCCGGCCAGCCCGCCGGAGTATCTGCGCCTGGGCATTCAGACACTGCGCGTCGGCTCCGTGGGCGTGGAGCATACGCTGGAGATTGCTGCGCGCCACAACGCGGCTTTCCTTCACTTCTCGACTTCAGAGTGCTATGGCGACCCGCTGGAGCATCCGCAAAGTGAGAACTATTGGGGCAATGTCAATCCGGTGGGTCCGCGTTCGGTGTACGACGAAGCCAAGCGATTTGCAGAGGCGATGGTGATGGCGTACCACCGTTCCCGCGGCGTAAATACCCACCTGGTGCGCATCTTCAACACCTACGGCCCGCGTTTGCATCCGGGCGACGGCCGGGTGATTTCGAACTTCGTGATGCAGGCGCTGCGCGGCGAACCGCTGACCATCTACGGCGACGGCCAGCAGACGCGCAGCTTCTGTTACGTCGACGATTTGATCGAGGGCATCATGCGCCTGGCGCTCAGCGACGAACACCTTCCGGTGAACATTGGCAATCCCGTGGAGTTCACGATTCTGGAGTGCGCGCAAACCATTTTGGAGATCACGGGATCGAAGAGCAAGCTCTGCTTTGTCGATCTGCCGGTGGACGATCCGGCGCGACGCCGGCCCGATATCACCAAGGCGCGGACACTGTTGGGATGGGAGCCGAAGGTTCAGCTCAAGGAAGGGCTGAATAAATCGCTGGATTACTTTCGCGGCAAACTTGCTCACGAGACGCAAGTGAACAGACCCTAAGGCATTTCTCCTCTCGGTAAAGCCGTTTCGATTTCATACAGGGCGGTGATTTTTTTGGGAAAATCTCCGCCCCAAGCAAAGCGCAGACTTTACGGGAAGCGGGGAATAGCATGAAACGATGGCCCGTAGTAGCTGCGTCAATAGCCGGTGCGATTCTTGGGTATTTGTGCGTCGTTTACATTGGCATGGCCTTCGGTCTCCATACGTCTTTGACGGCCACGGCAAGCGCAATTGTCCTTATCATCTGCCCCTTTGTCATCGTTATCTTTTTCTTGGGATTCTGGACTTGGTGGCTTATTCTGATCCTGAATGCGTTGCTCTATGGTGGAGTGGCGTTCGCGATTGCTAGGTGGCGAGTCGCTCACAAGCGAGCCCGTCAAACCTCGGGCTGACCCACTACCTCTCAAGCGTTTCGGCATCGATGTACGACAGATGGCGGAATTTTCTTAGCGGGGCGGATCGTAGGGCTCGGCGCGCAACAGATTCGACAGAATATTGCGTTCATACGGCGAAAAGGTGCTCTGGTAACGCGCGGAGTTGAGCACGGTGTCGCGCTGATCGAGAGGCACGGAACTCAGGTCGCGGAAGGCCTGCTTCACCATTCCCTGGCGATCGGGCGGCAACGCTTGATAGCTGCGGCCAGCCTGGCGCACCTGCATCTGCTCCTGCGGCGACATGCGCTCCAACATCTCGCTGCGGGCCAAACGGCGATCGCGTTGCTGCTCCGGCATCTGGTTCAACTGGTGCAACTGCTGGACGAGCCGCTGCTGAGTGGCCGGAGGCAAACGGTTGAAGCTGGGATCGCTGCGCAGCATCCGCTCCTGTTGATCGACAGGAAGTCCCCGGTGCTGATTCAGAAAGTCGCCGAGATGTCCTGGAGGAGCAGCGCCGGGATACACATTTTGATAAACGCCTCCGGGTCGCGCGCCGCCATACGCGCCGCCGTTCGGCCCGTATGCGGGACGCTGGCCGCCGTTATATTGCGGATTTTGCTGATAGGGCCGCTGCTGATTCTGGTACTGCGGCTGCTGACCTTGGTACGGTCTCTGCTGGTTCTGATACGGCCGCTGTTGATTCTGGTACGGCCGTTGCTGGTTCTGGTTATAGCGCGGCGGATTCTGGACCTGGCGGGGAGGGCTCTGCTGCCTGGCTGCACGCGGCTGGTTCTGACCAAAGCCCGCACGCATGGCAGGACCGGAGCGGAATGCTGCGCGACGCTGACCTTGCAGGCTAGCCGCGGGCAGACAGAGAACCAGGACCGCAGCGGCGATAGTCGCCGCCCGACGCATTCCGTTCGCGCTCCAGGTCCAGTTCACAAGTCGTTCTCCAGGCTGTACGCCTAAATCTCAAAAAAATCAGTCTCCGCTCGGGTTGCTGGAGAGAGCTTCCATCTGGTCCAGCACTTGAGCATTGCTATCGAGCGTTTGCAGATCGTGCACCGTGGCAGCAAGCGGGGTGGGCTGCACGGGCTGCATCCAGTCGGTAACGCCAAGATAGGTGCCGCCGCCCAGCAGCAGCAAAGCGGTCAACGCCATGGCGGCCAGAGGACGCGCGTGCAGGCCTGGGCCGTACGCGATGCTGGCGCGGATGCGCGCGAATCGGCCCGCCAGCCAACCGGCCGGCGCCGCTTCGCGCTCTTCCCGCATCCTGGCGCCAAGCCGCGTGAGAAAGTAAGGGCTCGGCTCAGGTGCTTCCCAGGTATCGAGCAACTGCATCGCAGCCTCAAGCTTCGCAAGCTCAGCCTGGCAATCCGTGCACTCGGCAACATGCGCCTGAATTTTCCCAGGCACTCGGGCAGGTACTGCACGTGGATCGAGCAGCAGATCGGCCAGATTCTCGTCCACCATCTTGCAATTCGTCTTTGTCTTTTCCATGGCTTGCTACCCCGCTCTCTGCCGGTACGTTCCGGCTTCTTTCCGCCTTCCAATCAAACAAAATCCTTCAACTTTTCCCGCAGCGTCTGGTAGGCACGGAAGAGGAGCGACTTGGTTGCCGACTCGCTCAGCTTGAGCACCTCACCGATCTGCCGATAGTCCATTCCCTGGTACTTGTGCATCAGCACTGCCATGCGCTGCCGCTCTGGCAGCGCCATCACGTGCAGGCGGATCGCAGCCATGCGCTCATTGCGCAGCAGCTGCTCTTCCGCCGAAGGCTCGTCGTCGGCCAGATCCGGAGACGTACCGGTCTCCTCGTCGGGCTGGTCCAGGTACACCGTTTGCGCGGTCCGTTCGTGCTTGGTATCGCGCGCGTAATTTACGGCCAGGTTGGTCGCGATGCGATAAAGCCACGTGGTAAACCTGGCCTCGGCCCGGTAACTGGCTCTGGCACGATAGACGCGTAAAAACACTTCCTGGGCTAACTCTTCGGCAATGGCCTGGTTGTTCACCATCCGGTAGAGGAAATGAATCATCGGCCGGTGGTATTTCTGCGCCAGGTACGTAAAGCCGGCCTCGTCCCCCTCGGCCACGCGGAGCATAATGGCCGCGTCGCTGGCGGGGTCCAGTCCCTCCCGAACGCCCATGTTCGGGTCAGGAGCCGCGCCCGGCTTCAAAGCCGAACCGGCACCCAAGGCAGGACCGTTAAGGACCATCGTTGCCATATCTTCTGGAACCCGATTCGTGCCCGAAGGTTGCGTTCCGGAACCGGTTTCTTCCCCGGAATTTCCATTTTCCTGGTCGTCCTCCGTGGGGCCTGGACTCTCGCTCCGGGAAAAGGCGGAAACCTGGCCTTTTCGGCCCGCAAATCGGGTGGAGACAATCGGGCGCCTGCCAGGCCGGAAAGAGGGCCGAGCACGGCTTCCCCATCCCTGGGGAGCTCGCTTTTCTGGCGGATTGAACGCGCTCTCCTGAACATACCCGGTTTCCCGTCCAACCCCCTGGGTGTAACTTCGTGGCACGAAAGGGCAAACCGCACACCAACTTGGCGCCGGATTTGGACGCAAAGCTCTGCTGGTGTTACTCTACCCTACGGAACGCCTTCTCGGGCGACCTTCCTGTGGCAGGGGTTTCAAACTGGTTTCCGGGCCGGTTTTCACGGTCAGGGAAGGCCGGTGTCGGGTAAAGCCGGTATCGGGACAGGTCCTTTCAGGTCTGCCTCTCGGGAAGCGGGAGATTTCCCGCCGGGACGGTACCGCAACCCCTCCCAAAGCCTTTTCCGGGCGGTTAGCTCAGTTGGTTAGAGCGCCTGCTTCACACGCAGGAGGTCGCAGGTTCGAGTCCTGCACCGCCCACCAGCCTTCGCCTGCTGCGCAGGCTTCGGCTCGGCATGCCATTCGAATGGCGAAGGCTGTCGCGCCGTAGCTTTAGCGGAGGCGGACTTACCCTGGGCGCAGCAATTCCTCGCGCACTTGGACGCCGATCTCGGCCCACTCTGTATAATCTGCCTTCCGATGAAATCGGCTCTCAGTTCCTGCTGTGTTGCTTTGGCTGCGCTTGGCGCGGTTGCGGGCTGTCATCGCGGCCAGTTGGCGTTCACGGATCACCCTCGCAGCTTCGCGGGAGTGGCAAACAGGGATGTGACTTTCTATTCGGCGGCCCTCGGGCGCAACATGCAGTACCGCGTGTATCTACCCGACGATTCGACCACGGGCACGAGACTGCCCGCGGTTTACCTGCTGCACGGGTGCGGCACGAGCTTCCGGGATTGGTCGAATTACTCGGACGTTGGCACATACGCGGCCAAGGGCCTGGTGCTGGTAATGGTGGATGGCGCCTGCTCGTACTACATGAACTCCGCTCTGGACGCCAAAGACAGGTACGAGGACTATTTCGTTCACGATTTAATAGCCGACGCCGAGTCGCGTTTTCCGATTGCGCCCGGCCGGGAGAATCGCGCCGTGGTGGGCGTTTCAATGGGCGGTTATGCGGCCGTGAAGCTGGCCCTCACGCGCCCGGACCTGTTTGCCTTTGCCGGGGCCATCAGTCCGGCCGTCGATGTACCCAGCCGTAGCTTCAGCATCAGAAGGTGGTCGCAGAGCATGCGCTTTCGAACCATCTTCGGCCCCGAGGGAAGCGATACGCGCGTTCAGAGCGACCCATTCGTGCTGGTCAAAACCGCCGATCCCTCCAGGACGCCGTATCTCTATATCACGGCTGGAGATCAGGAGGCGCTTCTGGCTCCGATCCGCCGCTTCGTCACACTTTTGAAGCAGCGCAACTACGCATACGAGTTCCATAGCAAGCCGGGCGGCCACGACTGGACCGAATGGGACAGCCAGATTCCCGGATGCTTCGAGAGCCTGCTCTCGCATAGAGCGAATGGGCTTCACTCTGCGGTGCGGTAGATTGCCGCTTTCATTGTTGCAGCACAACCTGGTCGCCTTCTTTGAGGCCGGAGATGATTTCGGTGACGGATCCGTTGGAGAGTCCGACGGTGACGGGGATCTTGCGGAAGCCCTCTTTCTGATGTTTGTCGGGAATCTGGACCGAGGCATTCTTTTGGTTGTCGTAGAGCACAGCGTTTTCCGGAATGGTGAGGACGCCCTTGTGCTCATCGAGGAGAATTTCGGCGTTGGCGGTCATGTTGGCCTTGAGCTCGCCGCCGGGGTTGTTGATGGAGACGCGAACCTCGAAGGTGGTGACGTTATCTTTTTCCACGCCCATCGGAGCGATCTTAGTCACCTTGCCATTGAACGTGCGATCGCGGAAGCTCTCCACCTTGATGCGCGCGGGCTGGCCCATGTAGACGTGGGCGATATCGGCCTCGTCCACTTTGCCCTGCACATAAACTTCGGAAGTATCGCCTTCGGTCATGACCAGCGTGGCGGTTGAACCGAGAACGAGGATGGAACTGACGGCATCGCCCATTTCGACGTCGCGCGAGAGGATGACGCCATCCATGGGCGCGACGATGGTGGTGTAGCCGAGCTGCTCCTCGAGCTGCTTGAGGCTGGCCTGGTTTTGCTGCACCTGCGCGCGGGCCTGCTTCAGCTTGGCGGTGTCTACGCCGACTTGCGCCTGGGCGGAGTTGCGGCGGGTGAGCGCGGCGAGATAATCGCGGTTCGCATCGTCCAGAGTTTGGTGGCTGACGATGCCTTCCTTGTTCATTTCCACATTGCGGTCGAGCGTGGCCTTGTACATGGGCAGGTCGGGAGCGGCGGCGTTCACTTTGTCCTGCTCGATGTTGGCCTGGTAGGTGGTGACGTTGGCCTCGGCGCTGGCCAGTTGCGCGCGTTGCGCGTCCACCTGGGCTTGAATCTCCTGCTGATCGAGCTGCGCCAGTTCCTGGCCTTTGCGCACGCGGTCGTTGATGTCGACGTAGAGCTTCTGTACGATGCCGGAGGCCTTCGACTTGACTTCGACCTTGGTGATGGGTTGGATGTCGCCGGTGGCGACGACCGAGCGCGCCACGTCGCCGCGGGTGACTTTGGCGATCTTGTTGGGGTCAATGGGGTCACCTTTGGCGAGGTGCACCAGGAAGACCGCCGCTACGATGAGAAGGATGGCAAATAAAGAACCGAGAATGATCCAAAGCTTTTTACTTTTTCGCGATGCGGCCATGCGGGCCTCCCAGGATTTCGAAGAGAGAGCGGCTCTTCACCCCGGCGAGCAAACCGCTCAAACAGGGCCCGGCGGCTCTCCCGGCGGACGCAGATGGAAGATGAAACAATCAAGAGTTCAGACGGTGCGCTGCCACCGTTGTAACCCAATAGGCTTCAGTACGCAAATCGAGGGGCGCTGGTTCCATGGCTTTCAGCCGGAGCCGCTGGAGTCTTGTGCCGGTTTGCAGGGAACTGGCGCACCGGCTGCGGCGTATCATCCTCCCGTGGGGCTCGCAAAGAGTCACGACAGGGAACTCCGAATCGTCAAAGGTTTATGACCAGTTTTTTCGACACGCTCGGGCAGGTCTTCCGCGCCATCATGGCGAACAAACTGCGGAGCTTTCTCACCATGTTCGGGATCGCCTGGGGCGTGGGGTCGCTGCTGGTGCTGGTGGGGCTGGGCGAGGGATTCCGCAGCGGGCAGCGCAAACAGTTGGCCACGTTTGGCAACGACCTGGTGATGATGTGGGACGGCACTATTCCCGCACTGCCCAATCAGCACACGGGCATGCGGCCCTATCAACTCACGGTGGGCGACGAAGCCGCCATGCGCCAGTTGACCGATCTCAGGGCCGTCACAGGTTACCTCGCCCGCAGCGATCTCTACCAGGTGAGCGCCTATGCAAACACCTCGGGGCAGGTGCTGGGCGTAGAGCCAAATTATTCTGTGGTGCGGTTTCTGCCTCTCGCTGAAGGACGATTCATTGACGCGTCCGATCTCGCCGAGCGGCGGCGCGTGGTGGTGCTCGGATCGAAGAGCGCTCTGCTACTGTCTCTTGGCCACCCGATGATGGGCGAGACCATCACCATCAACGACATTGCGTTTACGGTGGTGGGCCGCGCCGATTCGGTGAGCCACGGCAACAACGACAGCGAAAACCAGAAGATCTACATTCCGCTGACCACGATGATGGAACTCTTCGCCATGAAGGGCGATAACGTGGCGCAGGACGCGTTGAGTTCCATTCAATATCAGCCCGCGAAGAGGGGCGATGTGACGGCTGCCGTAGCTGCGGTGCACGGCGTGATTGCAGAGCGCCACGGCTTCGACCCCTCGCTTACCGATGCCTTCGAGGAGTGGAACACCATCCACACACAGCAGATGATCGCCGCCATCTTCAACGGCATGGATATTTTTCTGGGCAGTGTGGGGCTGGTGACGCTGGGACTCGGCGCAGTGGGCATTATCAACATCATGCTTGTGTCGGTGACGGAGAGAACGCGGGAGATCGGCGTGATGAAAGCGGTGGGCGCCACGCGGCGCAGCATTCTGGCGCAATTTTTCTGGGAGGGGCTATTGCTTACCGGCATCAGCGGCCTTATCGGCGTGGGCTTGTCCGGGGCGTTTATGGCTCTGCTTCAAGAGACGCTAACGGGCAAGATGCCCGGCTGGGATCCACCGCGCCTGGTGCCCTGGTCCGCTGCGCTGGCGGTTGGATCGCTGGCCATCTGCGGCATCGTAGCGGGGCTCTACCCGGCGAGCAAAGCCGCGGCGCTCGATCCGATCGAAGCGCTTCGCAAGGAGTGAGAAGGCAGGGAGCAAGGGAGCAAGGGAGCGAGGGAGCAAGAAGTTGAAACCTTGCTGAGGTTGCCTCAACGCAAACACGTCCCGCGTAAACGGGCGGCATTCTGATAAGTCACACAGAAGGGAAGTCCCGGCGATGCTGAAAGACATACTCGCGCAGGCCTGGGCGGCGATGCTTGCAAACATGCGGCGCACTGCCATCACCATGCTGGGCATGGCGTGGGGTATCGCCACCGTGGTGGTATTGCTGGGCTACGGCGCCGGATTCAGCAAAGCCATCGAGGCCATCTTCGCGCAGTGGGGCACGGAAACTATTGGCTTCTTTCCCGGCCGCACCAGCCAGCAGGCCGGCGCCGACAAGGCCGGCGTCATTGTGCGGTTCACACTTGACGATGTGGACCGCGTTGCCGACAGCGTTCCCGGCGTCGACCGCATCTCGCCAGACGAGTGGATCAATGCCACCGTCCAGAACGACCTGCACTCGTACACGTGGGAGGTCGACGGCGTGCGCACTGCGTTTCAGGATATCTTCAAGCTCGACACCGATGCCGGCCGCTTCTTCAGCGGCCAGGAAGAAGAGCAGCGCGCGCACGTCTGCGTGATTGGCTCCGAGGCCAAGACCAAGCTCTTCTCAGGAGAGTGGGCGGTGGGCGAAAGCATTCGGCTGAATGGCGAGAACTTTACCGTGGTTGGCGTGCTCAAACCCAAGATGCAGGAGAGCGGCGACAACGTCAATCGGGTGATTTATATCCCGTTCAGTACCTTCAGCGACCTGAAGGACACGCATTACATCGACGGCATCTGGTTCAGCTATCACGGCGATCACATGCAGATCGAGCAGTCCTTGCGCGCGACGATTGCCGCAGCGCATCACTTCCCGCCTACCGATCACAACGCCCTCCATGTGGCGAACCTGATGACGCAGTTGTCGCAGTTCCGCATTTTGTCGATCGCGCTACAGGTGCTGCTCTCCATGGTGGGCGCGCTTACCCTGGGCATCGCCGGCATCGGCCTCATGAATATCATGCTGGTGGCCGTGCAGCAGCGCACGCGCGAAATCGGCATCGAAAAAGCGCTGGGCGCGCGGCGCAATCAGATCCTCGTGCAGTTCCTGGCGGAAGCCCTCACTATTACCGGCGTCGGCGGAGTGTGCGGTATTGCGCTCGCCTGGCTCATCTCCGTAGCGGTGGGCCGCATCCCGTTCTACAGCGAGGTCGCGCAAAATGCGTCAAACGCCGACATCCGCCTCATCATCACCCCCGGCACGGTCGCCATCGCCACGGTGATCCTCGTGCTTACCGGGCTTGTGAGCGGCATGATTCCCGCCATCCGCGCGGCGAACCTCGATCCGATCGAAGCTTTGCGCTACGAGTAAATGCCGGGTGTGCTTCGATGGAGGTCAAACCTGGTGGTCGGGTTCGCTGGCGGTTTCGACCGGGGTCGACAGCGCCGCTGCGAGGGCTTTGATGCCGCGCAGATCCATTTTGCCTGTGCCGAGCACGGGGATGGCATCGACGTGAACGAACTGGCTCGGTTTGGGTTTCCATAAGGCGGGCAGGTCGCACTGGGCGAACTTTTCCAGCACCGGCGCCAATTGCGCTGCGGTTAGCGTGTGGACGACGACGATGCGTTCGCCTTTTTTCTCGTCGGGCACCGCGGTGACGGCGAAGATCTGCTCGGTGGAGTCGGCCAGCTCGTGCAGCTTTTCTTCAATGAGAATGTGCGGCACCATTTCGCCGCCAATCTTGCTGAAGCGCGAGAGACGATCGGTGATGGCGAGGAAGCCGTCCTCCTCCATGGTGGCGACGTCGCCCGTGGTGTACCAGCCATCGTGCAACACTTCGGCCGTCTTCTCCGGTTTGCCCAGGTAGCCGCGCATCACGTTCGGGCCTTTGACGAGCAGCATGCCGGCGGTTCCCGGCGCAACGGGCTGGCCGGTGTCGATGTCGACGATTTTGACGCTGACGCCGGGGAGCGGGTGGCCAATTTTGCCGCGCTTGGCAGCCACCTGCCGGAATCCCGGAGCGCGAAAATCCTTGCTATTTACGGCGACGATCGGCGAGCACTCCGTGCAGCCGTAGCCCTCGAGCGGCCGGATGCCGAACTGATCTTCGAAGGCGAGTGCGACTCGCTCCTGGAGCTTTTCCGCACCTACCAGCACGTATTGCAGCGATCCAAAACTCTCGGGCTTGCAGCGGCGCATGTAGGCTTGCAGGAACGTGGGCGTAGCGACGAGAAACGTGACCTGGTACTTCTCAACCAGAGCACCGATGACTTGCGCGTCGAGTGGATTGGGATGAAAGACCACGCCCACACCGTGCACGGCGGGCAGCCAAAGGCCGGCGGTGAATCCGAAGGAATGAAAGAAGGGCAGGATGCCGAGAATCTTGTCGCGGCCGCCGAGCATGAAGACCTGGCAGACCTGGCTGATGTTCGACTTGATGTTGAAGTGCGTGAGCATGACGCCTTTGGGATCGCCGGTGCTGCCGCTAGAAAAGATGATTGTGGCCAGCTGATCCATTTGAGCGGCGCGGCCACTGCGTGGGGCAGCCGCTCGCTGATCGCTCGCAGGGAGGGCGTGCTCGCCCGCAGGATCCTTGCGTGGGGCAGCCGCTCGCTGATCGCTCGCAGAGGGGCCGTGCTCGCCCGTAGAGTCCTTGCGTGGGGCAGCCGGTCGCTGATCGCTCGCAGTAGGACCGTGCTCGCCTGTGGGATCCCTGCGTGGGGTTCTTTGTGCGCCGAGTGCGCGTTTGAGTAATTCGGTCGGCATGAGCCACGCCAGCGCCAGCGCGGCCAGCTTTTCACTGAGGCGCGGCGCGGCAATTGCGTCTTCAAGCAGCACGGTCCGTCCCGGAATGATCATGTTCGGAAAACGGTCAAGAAAGGCGCGGGATGTGATGACCACATCGATGCCGCACTGTTGCGCGCAACTGGCGAGGACTTCGTTGGACGCGGTGTAGTTGAGATTGACCGGCACGCGGCCCGCGAGCATGAGCGCATAGTTGGCGAGTGCGCCGCCGACGCTGGGAGGAATCAGCATGCCGATCATGGGCTGGTCGCCCACCTGGCGCCGCAACCTGCGCGCGATAAAGACGGTCTTGCCGAGCGCCGATGCGAAGGAGACGCGCGGCGTTTTGCCATCGGCCATGAAGAACTGCCGCGGGTGCAGGCGGGCTGTGTGCACAAAGGCGCGGTCGAGAGTTTTCATGTGCGGCTTGCGCGTCTCAAAGGCGACGGCTTGCAGTTCCTGCACTGCCGCACGCACTTCGATGGCCGTGGATGTTGGCGGCATCGGCTTGCCGAAGCTCACCGTGACGTCATAGGGAATGTGATGCGGCACCTTCCACAGAAAGCGCCCACGGGCGAAGCTGAAGATGCTGCCCCACACGCCGTCGAGGTTCACCGGAATGATGGGCACCGCGACGTCCTTCACGATGCGCTCCAGGCCGCGGCGGAAGGGAAGCATCTGACCGGTGCGCGTGATTTGCCCTTCAGCGAAGATGCAGACGATCTCGTTGTTGCGCAGCGCGTCGCTGGCTGTATGGAGCGAGTGCAGCATCTCGCGCGGATGCAACTCGCTCGAAATCGGGATGGCCTTCGCGATTTTGGCGAGAGTTTTGATGAGGGGTTGGTCGTAAATGCCCTGATACATGATGAAGCGGATGGGGCGATCAGTCGCTGCGATGAGGAGCGCGACATCGACAAGTGACATGTGGTTGCAGACCAGAAGGGCGCCGGTTTTTTCAGGGAAATTATCGCGGCCGATCACGTGCACGCGATAGACGGTGCGCGTGGCGAAGAAAAGAATCAAACGGCCGAACCACTCAGGGAGCAGATAGAGAACGTAGACCGTGGCGAGGGCGGTGATGCAGGACGCGGCGACGATGACGCCTTGCGGTTCGAGGTGAATATACGCGGTGCAGACGAAGTAGACAACGGAGGAAAGCGCGATGCCGACGAAGGAGAGCAGGTTGGCGGCCGCGATGATGCCGCCCTTGTCCTCGTCCGCGGGCTTGTGCTGGATGAGCGCGTTGACCGGCACGGCGAAGAATCCGGCCCAGAAGCCCAACATGCCGAGGAGCACTGCCGATCCAACCATGCCATGCGGCGTGATGCCGAGCGCGAGGCCGGTGCACGTCATGCCGATGGAGCCGAGCGGAATCAGCCCGTACTCGATTTTGTTGTCGCTCACCCATCCGGCGGCCATGCTGCCGATGCCGATGCCCACGGCGAGCATGGCGTTCAGGTAGCCGGTCTTGGTTTGGCCGACGTGCAGCACATCGGGCCCGTAGATGACGATGGTGGAGAAGAGCAGCGAGCCGAGAAACCAGAAGTAGGTGTTGCCCAGCACCGCGAGAAACAGCGCCTTGTCCTTGCGCATTTTCGCGATCTGCACCCAGAGGTCGCCGACGATATTAATGCGGAAGGGTTTTTCCGGCGCCGCGGCTGGAACTTTGTCGACGCTGAGGCTGGTAACGAAGCCAATCGCGGAGAGACTGAGCAGCACGTAGCCGGCGTTCACCTCGTGCCCGGCGAAGTGCTCTCCCATCCACGCGCCGGCGACTGTCCCCATGATGATCGCGAGAAACGTGTAAAGCTCGATGACGCCGTTGCCCCACGACAGGCTTTTCTCCGGCAACAATTCCGGAAGCAAACCGTATTTCGATGGCCCGAACAGTGCGGCTTGACTGGCGACCAGCGTAAGCGCGACCAGCGAAAGCGCGAGCGTGTGGGTCGCGAGGCCGACCGTCGCAAGCAGCATCGATCCGAACTCCATGACCTTGGTCCAGATCGTGACCTGGCGCTTGCTGAAGTGATCGGCCAGCCAGCCACCGGGCATGCTCAAGATCAGAAACGGCACTGAGAACAGGAAGGTGACCACCGAGACGAACGTCTCGCGCTGGGTCTGCGCCATGTTCATCCCGATGACGATGGAGAGCAGGAGATTGCGCAGGATGTTGTCGCTGAATGCACCCTGGAATTGCGTTGCGATCAAAGCCCAGAAGCCACGGCGGCCGCGCGGTGCAGCGCTGATGGGAGTGCCGGCGAGGTCGGTCACAACGGGGTCACTCGAATCAGGGTTCATCGGTTTCGACCTTCTCCGGGGAATAGAAATAGCTCGAGATGAACCTTTTCGCTTGCCCGAAACAGGCCCTTCCATACAGTTTCTGGAGTGTCACAAAGATAGCCAGCTATCCGAGAATTCGCTCAATTCTACTCGAAAAGCATCAGCGAACAGGGAAAAGAAAGTGCTGCGCGATTCTTTCGGTGGTTCGCGGTCCTGCCGCGGAGGCCAAGGAGAGCAGGATTCTCCTTAGACGACCTGCGGGTGGGTGCACGCTGGTCGACCGGCCCTCCGTCAGCAACCGGTCGATCGCTGACGGAAGTGCTGAAGTGAGGATGAGATCACGCGTTCAGGAATTTGATGAGATTGGTGTAGCTGATTTGCAGGCTTTCGAGTGGCGGAAGATCGGTCTGGTCCTGCTCCACGTACATGTTCGGAATGCGATCTTCACCGGCGAGATGCAGGATCGTGGTCCAATCGAGCGTGCCCGTGCCGACCTCGGTAAAGTGCGCCGAGCCGGGTCCCGTGTCGGTGGACGTTGGAAAGTTGGGCTTGCGGTCCTTTACGTGCAGTGACTGCATGCGCTTGCCGTGTTTCTTGAGCATCTCGACGGGATCGAAGCCAGCTTGCGCCACCCAGTAGCAGTCCATCTGCCACGCGACAAGAGCCGGATCGGTGTTCTGGAGGAGTATATCGATGCCGGTAAGGCCGCCGTATGCCTTGAACTCCGAGTTGTGGTTGTGGAAGCCGAATTTCATGCCCATTTTCCTGGCTTGCTCGCCCCACGCGTTGTATTGATCGGCTGCCTGCTTGAAGCCATCGGCAGAGTTGCCTACCGACCCAGGGACCGAAGAACACACCACGCACTCCAAGCCCAGTTCTTTGGCATAGTCCATACGCGTGCCGAAATCGTTGTAAGCAAAGTGGCCGCTTGGAGCGATGAGCCCGGCATCGAGGATGGCCTGGCGCAGGTCCTTCGCGGGCATCTTGTACTCGGCGACATAGGTTTCCACGGTGCGGTAGCCGATTTTGCGAATGGCGGCGAGGGTGCCGGGGAAGTCCTTATCGACCAGGCTGCGCACGGTGTAAAGCTGCACGCCGAGGGGGCGTTCCATTTTTTTGCCGAAGGCGTGCGGCGCGATGGCGCACGCGGCCAAGCCGGCCGCCGCACCCGTGACAAACTCTCGTCTGGTAGGCATGGTGATTTCTCCTCAAAACCGATCAAGAAACTGGGCAAGCGTACATGATTGATGTGTGGGCTACTGTTGCAACGAACGAGTTGAGAAGTGGCCCGTAAACGGCGAACTGAAGGGCAGGAGAAATCTATTACGATTGATTAGCAGTGTCAAGAAATTCGACGGAACAATGCGTAGGCGAAGTCCAAGTCAAGCGAAACGATGGAGTTGTGAGGACACGCCTTTACCCGGAATCCAGAGAAATTATGTTGGATGAGGTGGGGAATCGCTGAAGGCTCGAGGGATCCGGGCAAGAGCCGGTTGTGAGATAATTTGGATTGACAATCGTTTGCAATCGATAATACTATTCTCCTGCGTTGCAGGGGGTAGAAAACTCCTCATCTGGCTCATGGAATCGAAAGTTTCTGCTGGGACGTCTGGCCAGGAATATTCGGTCCGCCAGCGCCAGGCGCATGTAAACGGGGATTAAGACCTTCGCGGGAGGAATCATGCCGCAAAATCTGCTGGAACAGCTACGTAAGCACAGCGTGATCGTCGTAGACACGGGCGACATCGAAGCCATGGAGCGCTTCAAGCCGCGGGACGCCACGACCAACCCCTCGCACATTACCAATGCGGCCAAGATGCCGAAGTATCAGCCCATCCTGGATGGGGAACTGATAAGCGCGCGCAAGGAATTGGGCGCGAGCGCGAGCGATCAAGCGGTTGCCAACCTGGCTTTCCGCCAGCTGGGCATTGCGTGGGGCAAGAATATCCTCGCAGTCGTTCCCGGCCGCGTGTCGACCGAGGTGGACGCGCGCCTTTCCTACGACACTGACGCGAGCATCGCGCAGGCGCGCACCATTATTGCGCAGTATGAAGCGGAAGGCATTTCGCGCGAGCGGATTCTAGTGAAGATTGCCGCGACGTGGGAAGGTACGCGGGCTGCGGAGGTGCTGGAGAAGGAAGGCATCCACTGCAACCTGACGCTGATTTTTGGAACGTTCCAGGCCGTTGCGGCGGCTGAGGCCGGAGCTACGCTGGTCTCGCCGTTTTGCGGACGCGTTCTGGACTGGTACAAGAAGGAAACCGGAAAAGAATATTTCGGCGCCGAGGATCCCGGCGTGATCCACGTGACCGCGGTCTACAACTACTTCAAGAAGTTTGGTTACAAGACTGAAGTGATGGGCGCGAGCTTTTGGAATGTTGGCCAGGTGCGTGAGCTGGTTGGCAGCGATCTGCTGACGATTGCTCCCAAAGTGCTAGCCGAACTGGAAGCCGTTGAGGGCGAACTGACGCCGAAGCTCAGCGTGGAAGCGGCCAAAGCGATGCCCATTGAGAAAATTGTCGTGGGCAGCAAGGAAAGCTTCGAGCGGCACCTCGCTGCCAACCGCATGGCCACCGACAAGCTGAAGGAAGGCATTGAAGGATTTTCCGCCGCACTTGTCGAACTGGAAACGCTGCTGGCGAAGCGCCTGGCCGAGCTGGAGTCCCGGACTGTGGCCACCGCGTAACGACGGCGCGCTTGGCAACGGGCAACGTGCGCGATTGCATTTTTGAATTGTGGCCTGGCCCACAGGCGAGAAGAGAAGGCGTGAATGGGCGTGGGAAATTTGATGATCGTGCAAGGCGGCGGACCGACGGCCGTCTTCAACGTCAGTTTGTCCAGCGCAATCTCCGAGGCAGCTAGCCAGCAGGGAGCGGGCAGCGTATTTGGCGCGCGTTACGGCATGCGAGGGCTGGTGCAGGATGACATTGTCGAGCTTGGCTCGATGACGGCCAACGATCTCGAATTGCTGCGCAATAGTCCGGGTGCGGCGCTGGGTTCCTCGCGCTACAAGCCCACAGAAGAAGATTACAACCGCATGGTCGAGAGCCTGCGCCGGCGCGATATCCGATCGATAATTTTCATGGGCGGCAACGGCACCATGAAGGGCGCGGCGCTGGTGAGCAAACACTGCCGCGATGCCGGATTTGCCGTGCAGGTGATCGGCGTGCCCAAAACCGTGGACAACGATATTGCCATGACCGACCGCTGCCCCGGATTTGCCAGCGCGGCCCGATACATGGCGCAGACGACGCGCGACCTGGGCATGGATATTCGCTCTCTGCCTCAGCCGGTGACGATTCTTGAAGTGATCGGACGCAGCATTGGCTGGCTGGCGGCGGCGACGGCGCTGGCGAAGGGCAGAGAAGCCGATGCGCCGCATTTGATTTATCTTCCTGAGCGACCGTTCTATGCGGAGAGATTTCTGGCGGATCTCGACCAGATTGTGACCAAACATGGCTGGGCCATTGTGGTCGCGACAGAAGGCATACGCAATCCCGATGGCAGCCTGGTGTACGAGCTGAAAGATGCCACGCATCTCGATCCGCTGGCGCGGCCCATGACTGGCGGTGTGGGACAGTTCATGGCGAACCTGGTGGGCGAGAAGCTGAAGATGCGCTGCCGCACTGAAAAGCCGGGACTGATTGCGCGGGCCGCGATGACGCAGGTTTCAGCGCAGGACCAGAAGGACGCCGAGCTGGTTGGCCGCGCGGGAGTGCACGCGCTGGCTGCCGGTGAAACCGAAAAGATGGTGTCGCTGTTGCCGCTGGATCATCCGGGCACGAGCGGATATGAACTGGTCCCATTCAGCAAAGTTGCCGATGCGGAACGGCCGCTTCCGGCGGAGTGGATTCTGGACGCGGCGATTCCTGTGGGCGAGCGATTCTTCAACTATGTGAAACCACTAGTGGGCGAACTGACGCCGTACTTTGTCCGCTATACGAATTGATGCATTGTGTGGAAAGGATGAACATGCAAAAGTCTGTGACAGCAGCAGCGCAAAAACCGATTGGCGTACTGATCCTGGGACGTAAGCGCCCGGGATTCGACCAGGAATGGAACCAGATCATTTGCGGGCGCGCCCTCGTCGCGCTGAAGGATCTGGGCTACGCAACGGTTGGAGCCGAGACGCCGGTTATCGACGATGCCACCATCGAAGTGGCGCTCGCCAAGATTCGTGCGGCCGGCTGCCAGGCGCTGGTGATGCTGCATCCCTCGATGGGCAATGGGCAACTGGCATTGACGGTGGCGCAGCAATGGCCCGATCCGGTGGTTCTGTGGGCCACGCCGGAGCGGCCGGGCGATGGCAAGGTGAGCTCGTGCTCGCTGGTGGGGCAGCACCTGTGGGGATCGACGCTGCGGCAGGCGGGACATGCGTTTGAGCTGGTGTATGGCGATCCGGATGATAAAACGCTGCGCGCGGAAATGGTGCGGGCGATTGCGATTGCGCGCACCGTGGGCGTATTGCGCAGCGCGAAGGTGGGCGTGATCGGGACGCACGCTCCCGGATTTATCGATCTCGCGGCTGATCCGTTCCTGATTCAGAGAACTCTGGGCACGCAGATGCACCCGTTGAGCCTGCCGCAGTTTGTCGATCGCGTGCACGCGATTTCCGACGATGCCGCACGCAAAGATGTGGAGCGCGTTCTCGATCTGAAGCTGCCGATGCGCGACGTGACGAAGGACGAGTTGCCCATCAGCTCGCGCTGCTACCTGGCGATGCGGGAGCTGATGGAAGAGGAAAGCCTGGACGCGATTACGATTCAATGCTGGCCCGAGCTACCGAACATGATTGGGCAGTGGCCGTATCTGGCGGTTTCGCGGTTGGGGACCGAGGGCGTTGCGGTTTCGATCGAAGGCGATGTGGATGGATCCATCGGCAGCCTGATGAGCCGCGAGTTGGGAGCAGGGACCGGGTACCTGAGCGACTGGCTCGAGCACGATCGCAACACGATTTTCTTCTGGCATCCGGGCATGGCGCCGATGGATATGTGCAATCCGGTGGGCGAGGAAGGCGGGCCGACGCTGGCCAAACACTTCAATATCGTGAAGCCGATGGTGGTGGACGGAAGCCTTCGCATCAACGAGGACGTGACCATTACGCGGCTATGGCGCTGCGACGGCCGCTACCATATGACGGCATTTGAAGGGCGTTCAGTGGCGCCACGGCGCAAGGTGACCGGGAACATGGTGCTGGTGGAAGTTACGGAAACAGGGTGCGGCGGCGACGTGCCGGAGCGTTTCGACCGCCTGGTGCATGCGGGGATGCCGCATCATGTGCTGCTTTCGTTTGGCAAGCAGCAAGAGACATTCCGGAGACTCGCGAGAGCGTTGAACCTGGAGTGGTGGGACTAGGAAGCGCATCAATAGACCGGTCTCTGAATTCAGTTAGGATGGTTAATTGATGGCTACGAGGCAAAGCGGATGAGCGGCGAGCAGCAAAAATCGTACAAGGTGTATCTCGGCGGGAAGTGGATCGAGACTAGCGAGAAAATCCACGTCACGGACCCGGCGACGGGGCAGAAGTTTGCCAGCGTTTCGGCGCTCGATCGGGATCAGGTGCATTCGGCGTTTGACGCTGCGCAGGCGGCCTTCCCTGCGTGGCGCGGAATCACCGCCAAGGAGCGCGGCGCATTTCTGAATCGCGTGGCCGACGAGGTACATAAGCGCGCCGACGAGATCGCCCGCCTGATCACGCTCGAAAACGGCAAGCCGCTGGCGCAGAGCAAAGGCGAGATGGCGATGACTGAAGACCATCTGCGCTGGTTTGCCGAGGAAGGCCGGAGAGCGTACGGAAGGCTGATTCCGCACCAGGTGCAAGGCAAGCGCAACATGGTGGTGAAGACGCCGATCGGCGTGGTGGGCGCGATTGCCCCGTGGAACTTCCCGCTGGTGCTGGGCATTCGCAAAGCCGCGCCGGCGCTGGCGGCGGGCTGCCCGGTGGTGCTGAAGCCGTCTTCGCAAACGCCGTTGTCCTCGATTGCTTTCGCCGAGTGTGTTGAAGCGGCTGGAATTCACGGCGGTGTTTTTCAACTCGTAATCGGCAGCGCGCGGATGATTGCCGAGGAGTTCCTGACCAACCCCATCTGCCGCAAGATCACGTTCACGGGTTCGACCGAGGTGGGCAGGGAACTGATCAAGGGAGCAGCGCAATCGATCAAGCCGCTTTCGCTCGAGCTGGGCGGACTGGCGCCGCTGCTGGTCTTCGACGATTGCAACCTGGACCAGGCTGTTCAGGAAACACTGATTGCGAAGTTCCGCAACACGGGGCAGTCGTGCATTGCGGCGAATCGTATTTATGTGCAGCGTTCGATTCACGATGAGTTCGTGAAGCGGTTTGTTGCTGGAGTGCAAAAGCTGAAGACCGGTCCCGGACTGGAGCCGGGCGTCGACATTGGACCGCTTATCAACCAGCAGGCGCTGGACGCGGCTTTAGCGCAAGTTGAAGAAGCCGTGGGTCGCGGCGGCAAATTGCTCTGCGGCGGCAAGCGGATGGGCACGAGCGGCTACTTCCTGGAGCCTACCGTGATTGACGGAGTCGGTGCGTCGTCGCTGTGCATGCACGAAGAAACATTTGCGCCGATGGCGCCCATCACGACGTTTGAAACTGAGGATGAGGCCATCGAATTGGCGAATAGCAGCGAGTACGGGTTGAGCGCCTACGCCATGACGCGCGACATCGCGCGCATCTTCCGGCTGGCGGAACGGATCGAGGCCGGAACGCTGGGCATCAACGACGGCGCACCGACTACAAGCAATGCTCCCTTCGGCGGCGTGAAGCAAAGCGGATGGGGACGCGAATTGGGCAGCGAAGGACTGGAAGCTTTTCTGGAGACAAAGCATGTCTCCTTTGGCGGAATGTGACATTTTCACGGAAGGAATGGATGAAGGAGCAAATACGATGATTCAATTTCTCGTTCACGATACAGCGGACACGGTTGGCGTGGCCGTCGTGGATATTGCGGCCGGAACACAATTGACCGGCCGGGATCTCTCAACCAACAAGCCACTGACGGCGAAGGCGGCGCAAGATATTCCGCTGGGCCATAAGCTTGCGCTCAAGGATTTGGCCGTGGGCGATACGGTGATCAAGTACGGCGCTGAAATCGGAAAAATCGTGCAGCCGGTCAAGGCCGGGCAACACGTGCACGTGCAGAACCTGAAGACGAAGAGGTGGGCATAATGAAGGACCAGACAATTCATGCGTATCGGCGTGAAAACGGACGCGTGGGCGTTCGCAATCACGTGATTATCCTGGCTGTGGACGACATTTCGAATGCCGCGACCGAGGCCGTGGCCAACAACATCAAGGGCACACTGGGCCTGCCCCACGCCTATGGACGCTTGCAGTTCGGTGAGGACCTAGAGCTCTTCTTCCGCACCATGATCGGCACCGGCTCGAATCCCAATGTGGCCGCGGCGATCGTGATTGGTATCGAGCCGGGATGGACGCAAAAGATCGTGGACGGAATCGCCAAGACTGGCAAGCCGGTGGCCGGATTTTCGATCGAGGGCCAGGGCGACATCGCGTGCATCGCGCAGGCTTCAAGGAAGGCGAAGGAGTTTGTGCAGTGGGCGACGGAGCTTCAGCGCACGGAATGCAAGTTCAGCGAGCTCTACATTAGCGTGAAGTGCGGCGAAAGCGACACCACCACCGGGCTTTCAAGCTGCCCCACAGTCGGCAACGTGATTGACAAGCACTGCGCCAACGGCGGCATGGCGTCTTTCGGAGAAACTACGGAGCTGACCGGCGCCGAACACATTGTGGCCTCCAAGGCCGTAAATGAAACGGTGCGCGCACAGTTCCAGGCCATGTTCGACGATTATCAGAAGCTTGTATTTGGCCAGAAGACCGACGATCTCTCCGAGTCGCAGCCGACGAAGGGCAACATTGCCGGCGGATTGACGACCATCGAAGAGAAGGCGCTGGGCAACGTGGAAAAGCTGGGCAAACATACAAAGTTTGTCGGCTGCCTGAAACCGGCAGAGGTGCCTACGGACAAGGGCCTGTGGTTTATGGATACGTCGAGCGCCGCGGCGGAAGCTGTGACGCTGTGGGCGGCCTCGGGTGCCGTGGTGCACCTGTTTCCGACCGGACAGGGCAACGTGATCGGCAATCCAATTGAGCCCGTGATCAAGCTCTCGGGAAATCCGAAGACCGTGAAGTTGATGGCCGATCATATCGACCTGGATGTGTCGCCGGTTCTGCAGGGCGAGATGACGCTCGACCAGGCAGGCGATGCGCTGATCGACATGATCGTGCGCACAGCAAACGGCCGGAATACTGCGGCGGAAGCGCTGGGCCATCGCGAGTTTGTGATGACCAAGCTCTATCGCAGCGCGTAGTTCGTCTGTAGTCAAACAATTGTGGTTTCTCACCTTCACCGATTCGCGAAACACGCGAATCGGTGAAGGCGGGGCACCCAAGTTGGTGCAGGAACAAGCAGTCAGAAATTTAGTGTGGCCATTATGAATCGTTATTCCAAAGAAGTACTCGTCAACGTCGTGACGCAGTTGGCGGCCGGAGTGGGCGTGCCTGTTGCCGATGCGGCGCTGTTTGCCGAGGTGCTGGTGGATGCGGATGTGAGCGGCGTGTCGACCCATGGCGTCTCACGGCTGAATATTTACCTCAAGCGCATTGAATTGGGGCTCATCGATCCCAAGGCCATGCTCAAGATTGACCGGCAAGCCGGCAGCGTGCTGGTGCTCGATGCCGGGAACGGGCTAGGCCAGATTCAGGCGCGCAAGGCGCTCGATCTGCTAATGCCGATGGCGCGCCAGAACGGCGTGGCAACCGCGACCATCCGCAACTCGCAGCACTTTGGCGCTCTGTCATGGTACGCGAACTTTGCGGCAAGCCAGGGCATGATTTTACTGGCCATGACGAACTGCGAGCCGGCCATGTCGCCTGAGGGTGGATATGAAGCCTTCTTCGGCACCAATCCCATCGCCGCTTCATTCCCGACGGGAAAAGGATTTCCTGTCAAAATCGATCTTGCGACTTCAGGAGTTGCGCGCGGCAACATCATCGCCGCACAAAAAAAAGGCCAGGCGATTCCGCAGGGCTGGGCGCTCGATCCCGACGGGAATCCGACGACCGATGCGTCGCAGGCGCTGCTGGGTACGGTGCTCACGATGGCCGGGCACAAGGGATATGCGCTGGCGATGATGGTGGAGCTTTTCAGCGGCGTGCTTTCGGGCGCGGCGATCGGGCCCGACGTGGGCTCGATGTACAAGAACCTCGATCGCAAGCAGGATGTAGGCCATTTCTTCTGCCTGTTCGATGTGAAGGCGTTTCTGGATTACGGCGATTACTTGCAGCGCATCGACGAGACCATCGATCGCATCAAGAGCTCGAAAAAACGTCCTGGCGTGGAAGAGATCCTGGTGCCCGGCGAGCGATCCTCGCGGAAGGCCGCCATCAACAACGCACAGGGAATTCCCGTCTCACCCGAGACCGTGGCGGAGATCGAGCAGTGGTGCTCCCGCTTGAACGTTGCATTCAATTGCCATGAGGTAGTAGGCCAGCCATGATCGATATTCTGATTACGGAAAACATTAAGGGTGCTGCCGTCGACGCACTTGGTTCGCGGTTTCGCGTTGCTTTCCAGCCGGATTTGTGGAAGGATCCGGTGCTGCTTGCTGAAAAGGCGAAGAATTGCCGTGCGCTGATCGTACGCAACCAGACGCCGGTAACGGCGTCGCTCATCGACGCGGCGCAGGAATTGCTGGTGATCGGCAGGGCAGGGGTGGGTCTCGACAATGTCGACTACAAGCACGCCGAGAAGGCGGGCATTGTGGTCTCGTTTACGCCCGACCAGAATGCCATCAGCGTGGCCGAGCTTGTGATTGGCATGATGCTGTCGCTGGCGCGATTTATTCCCGCCGCCGACGCGGATACGAAGAAAGGCAACTGGAGCCGACAGCGCTTTGTGGGCACGGAACTCTACGGTAAAACGCTGGGCATCGTCGGCGCAGGCAAGATTGGATACCTGACCGCGCGACGCGCGATGGCGTTCGGCATGAAGGTTCTGGCCTACGATCCTTTTCTGAGCCGGGACAACATTCTGCTGAGCGAAATGCAGGCCGAGCTGGTGGAGCTGGACGAGTTGCTGGCGCGCGCGGACGTGGTCTCGTGCCATTTGCCCTCTACGGCGCAGACCGCAGGACTGCTGAACCGCGAGCAGTTCATGAGCATGAAGCCGGGCGCGTTCTTCATCAACACTTCGCGCGGCAGTGTAGTTGTGGAGCAAGACCTGGTGGAGGCGCTGAAGGCCGGGATCGTGGGTGGAGCGGCGCTGGACGTGAGGGGCAAGGAGCCTCCGCAGGTCGGCGAGCTCGAGTCCCTGCCAAACGTGATTCTTACGCCTCACATCGCGGCGTTTACGCGCGAAGCGCAGGATCGAGTGACGGCGGCGGTTTGCGAGGATGCAGCACGGGTGCTGGAAGGAAAGCCGGCGATCAATGCGGTAAAGCGGACGATGCCGATGCCGCGCGTTACATCCTGATCTGGATGGGCTTCTGTCCGTCGGGCCTGGGGACGAAGATGTCCTGCCAGTCGAGGCCGCACTCTTTCACCATCTGCATCGGATACTCGAGGCGGCCCAACTCCGCCTCGGCATTATTGGTGCCGAAGGAGAACTTGCATCCGGCAGCCTTGGCCATTTTCAAAAACGCAGGACTGGGAATCTTCCGGCGATTGTTGATTTCAATCGCCACATCATTGCGCAGGGCTGCGTCGATCACGCGTTGCATCCGTGCGGGCGTCCACAGCGCGTCGTAATCCGCTGCAATCTGATCGGGAATGTACGTCGCGTTGGCGTAGATGTCGATGGGCTCGCGCATGATGCCCTCAATGCGCTTGACCAACATCTCCATGAATGCCTGCTTGTCGGTGATGACGCCAATCTCCTCGGGAATCCAGATCCGCATGCGCTTGCCGTTGTCGTCGGTGAACGTCATCGCGTCTGTGAAGACGTAATCGAAACTGGCGACGGATTCCGGCGAGACGAGAGTTCTCCACTCGCGTCCCTCGGCTTGCATGGCCACGTAGCAGGGCTGGCCCTTCATGCTCTCGAGATAGTCGCGAATACTGGCATCGTCGTGTACCGGGAAGCTCAGGCCGCAATTGATGGCGACGCCGTAGCCGATGCCGACGCGCCGCGAGTTGGCGAGTGCCTGATCGAGCGTGAGATCGCCTTTCAGATGTGCATGGTAATCGACCACGGGAATATTTGCCGCGCCGAGGCGAATGATTTCGCGATAGACGTCGTCGACTTGCGGATGCTCGTCGGAAAGCTGCGGGGCAGCATCGGGCAGCGGGCGGACACGAAGATTGCGAAAGAATGTGGCGCCTTGCTGACCGAGCGCCTGCAACGCGAACGTGCCGTGGCCGATGCGGCAGTCGAATTCCGGATTCGCTGAGAAAGGCTCATCGGGCTCGATGTAGTCGACGACGAGCATTCCGTTGAGGCGAACCTGTACCTGTTTCTGGCGAACGAGAAGGTTCAGCGTGAACCACTCGTTGTCGCGGATGAATTGCTTCCAGATGTGTCGAACGCCCTGGAGCGAGCCGGTCTTTCTGCGCTGTATGAAGCCATTCGGACCGCGGGCGTCGTTGGCCAACAGCACCTGAAAACCTGGGGCGGGCGAAGTCGAGGACTGGACGATACCGTGGGACAGGGTGTGGAAGCAAAGGGCGGACTCGGCGCCCGGCTGCATCATCACTTGCGCGTTGAACTCGAAATTCTTGAAGTCAGTTTGACCGGGTGGGCCGGCATAGAAGAGGAGCGCTTTCTGGCCGCGAACGGAGATTTGACCGTCGGCCACGTTGAAACTGCTGGCGTGTCCATGGGCGCGCCAGCCGCGCAGAGATGTGCCGTCAAACAGCGAGAACCCCTCTGCGGATTGGGATTGGCCGGGAAGGGAATGGATCGCAACCGGCGCGCCGAGTAAGAGCGCCAGAGCATCGCGTCGCGTAAGAGTGGGCATGGAATCCTTTCGTGCGAGGACTATGCCGCGGCAACCGCGGGCCGGTCGAGCGTGCGATATTTGCGCCCGACGGCGAACAGCGCAATCGTGCCTGCAAGAGGCATGAGCGCGACAATCAGAAAGACCGGAGTATAGGAGAAGCGGTCGATGAGAATACCCGTGAGCAGAGGAAACAACGCGCCGCTCAAGTCTCCGGCGATACCCATCAGCCCCGCGGCGCGACCCACCTGGTGCTCGGGAAAGAGATCGGTGACGGCCGCGAACATGTGGGCGGAGAGGAAGTTGTCGGCCGCGATGGTGATAGAGAGTAAGGTCATGACCAGGCCGATGCCGCGTAGAAAAGGCACGCCCAGGCTGAGCAGGCAGATGAGCGCACTGCCATACATCAGGGTCCGCCGCGTGTTGCGCACCGAGAATCCGCGGCGAATCATCGCGCCCGCCGCCCATCCTCCTGCGATGCCGCCGACGTCACCCATCAGAAACGGAATCCAGGCGACGATTCCAATCTGCACCATGGTCATGTGGCGCGCGCTGAAGAGATAGATGGGCGTCCAGTACCAGTAGAACTGCATAACAGGCCCGACGAAGAAGCGGCAGAGGATGACAGCCCATGTGGAAGAGTTGCCCAGGAGCTCGCGCGCGGAGATTGAGGGCTGGCCAGCCGGCGCCGTCGATTTCGGCTCCTTGCCGTACATGAACCACCAGGCCGGAATCCAAAGGAAGCCGGCAATCGACGGCACAAGAAACGCGACGCGAAAGCCGTAATGCTGGAGGAGATAGACCATGACCGGCACGGCAAGGGTTGCGCCGATGACACTGCCGCCGTTGAAGATGCCGATGGCGAGAGTTCGGTCCTTTTTCTCAAAGAGCCGCGTGATCGTCTTGACTCCGCCGGTGTAGACGCCGCATTCACCAGTGCCTTTCCAGTATTGCGAGAGCCCCAGCGAAAGCCCGGAGCCGGCGAGCGCAAACGAGGCGGTCGCGGTGGACCACCAGGCAATGGCAGCCGTGAGCCCGAGACGCGCGCCCAGACGATCCATGAGATAGCCCATGGGGAACTCGCCGGTCATCATCCCAAAGCCGAGCGCGGAGACGATTCTTCCGTATGCGGCGTTGGTGAGGTGAAATGTTGTGCGGAGCACAGGCGCCATGACCGAAAGCGCCAGGCGGGCGATGAACATGATGACGGTAAGGAAGAAAAGGAGGCAGAGGATGAGCCAGGCGCGCCCTCTGTTCGAAGGTTCGAGTGTTTGCCCGCTCTCGGTCCGGACGATCTCTTCAGCGTGCGGCAAACTTCCTCCAGGCCCTGAGCTGGCGTGCGGAACTTTGCCGGCTGTAGGTTGCGGTCCTGTCAGGCAAGGGTTCTAAACGATGCGGTCTTACCTTTGCACGCTGCGGGCCTCATGCCAAGGATACGCGGACTTTAGTATTTTGTTGATCTCTCTGACGTTGTTAAGACCCGTAGTGTTCAACCAGGCTTCGAGCGCGGATGCGCCGCCTTTGACGTAGACGGGAACACCGTCCTGCCACGTAGCGCGGCCGGCCAACACACCGTGAAACTGTGCGCCGCTCTCAATGGCAAGCTCCAGCGTCTCAAGAAACACCTGGCTGCTGACTCCGGCAGAAAGGAAAATGATCGGCTTGTCGGTGAGTGCTGCTTCGGCGCGGATGAACTCCATGGCCTCTGCGCGCGTGTGGAGCTTCTGGCCCTTGAAGGCCCGGGTTCCTTCCACATGCGCCATCTGCATGGGGACTTCGATCTTGAGCACGTCCGCGCCGTAGCGCTCGCGGGTGAACTCCTCCATGGACTTAAGGATGATTTCCGGCTTCCGGCGCGCGTACTCGATACTGCCTTCGCCTTCGCCGTGCACGTCATAGGGCAGGAACTCGAGGAAAAACGGAATGTCTACGGCTTTGCACTCGGCTCCGATGCGCTCGACCCAGGCCTTCTTGCGATCATTGACCCACTCTTTTTCAAAGGGGTTGTAGTAGACGAGGATTTTGACGGCGTTGGCGCCGGCTTCCTTGATGCGCAGAGCCGACCAACCCTCAAACAGCGACGGCAGCCGTTCCGGCTTGTCCGGACTGTATCCCGCGTGCTCGTAGGCGAGCAGCAGGCCTTTGCCGTTGATGTGCTTTGTGGCCTCAAGGCCGTACTCGATATCGAGCAGAATGGACGAGGCCTCTTTGGTCAGGGTTTGCGCAACCAGGGTCTTGAACTCGGACACCATCTCGGCCGGCGGCTCTCCGCCTCCCAGCTCTCTGGCCAGCATGTTCCTGAGCAGCCCGCGTTGATCCATGGCCAACGCTGCGATCACGCCGCGGACATCAGAGACGGCTTTCAGGCCTGCGATCTTGCCAGGCGTCAATTTGATTGGCATGTACTTCTCCCACTTGGAGATTCTCGGCACGTAGGACGCGCAGGAAACGGACGCAGCGGGAAAGCGCAAGGAGCGCAGGGTTCGGGCCTGATCCGACGAGTCGCAAGAACTATATCGGACTGGGTTTGGCAGTGTCAATCGATGATAACTGATAATCAATGATTTTACGTTGAGAACTGCTGCTTTTGAGGGCCGGGGCAGGGGCTTAGAGCCGATCATCGAGAGGCCGCAGGTGCATTAAAGGGCAGAGGTTGGACGTTTCTTGTGGAACGAACCTGGTTGCAGCAGCTTATAGGGTCGCCAAGGTACAGGTGCGCGAGAGCTTAAAAGTGAGGGCAGGGGCAATACCCGCAGAGGGGGAACTTATCGGCGAACGCTGATGAGAGTGGGCGCGATGAAATCTTCGACAATTCGGACGGACGCTAAGTCAATAAAGCATTATATTTCATAAAGTTATAGAAAATCTATTGAAATTGATTGACAGATGTTATTGTCTCTGCCTATACTTCGGCCCGAATCAGAGACCGTAGTTTTTTTGCCCAAGATCAGACTGCAAAACTTTTCGAGTTGAGAATCGCTCGACGATCTACCTGCTTGCTGCCGGTGGTTCTCGATACCGATTTGCAAGCCCGAATTTTGCGGGGTGAGACACCATTGCCATGAAGCAATCGGAGCAGAAAAACCGGCGGCGCTTGACAGGGCTGGATGTTGGCTCTAGATTAGCCATACCCGAACGGCGGCAAGATGGAGTTGCCAGCGAACGGGAAAATTACTCAGGTCTCGAGAACAATGATTTCCGGATTCATTCCCGCGATGTGTATGTGTCGCTGCTTCCGCAGCGCCGAGCGGGCGTGTCTTCCGGGCTAACCACTGAAGCGAATTCTGGACCCCGGCAACCCACCCGCCCTGAGGCGCGGTGGGTTTTTGCATTTCCGGGAGATTTCTTGATTTCCGATCAAGTTGAGCATTTTGTAATGGCGGAGTGAACGGCGACTTGTTTGCGCGTTCTTTTGAACGAGGGGATTGGATGATGGCAGTTCGGAAAGTGGCGGAGTCGAAAACGCGAAGGGAGGTCCTTCAGGCATTGGGAATACTCACGGCCAGTGGAGCGATCTCTTCGTTGGGATCCGCGCGTCTGTTCGGTCAAGGCGGCCACATTCCCGAGGGGATCAGGTTCGGAGTGCAATTGAACGCATTTCCTATCGACCCAAAACGTTTCGAGACGTTTGAGTCCGCGCTCGCGCAGGTGAAGCAGATAGGCTATCAAGGATTCGAGGCGGGCTTCCGTTATTTGAGCGAGCAATTTGCCGCGCCGGAAATGGCGCGCCGCAGCATCGAGCAGACCGGCCTGACCTTTTTCGGCATTCATATCTTCCTGGCGTCCTTTGAGATGTACGACCCCAATACGAGAATCGCGGCGCCTTCGATCTACGAACCTGTGGCGCGCGGCGGTGCGTCGCTGGGCGCGAAACATATGATCCTGAGCGGCGCGCCGGCACAGAGCGCGGATCAACTGAAAACCAAGATCGATGGACTGAATGCTGCGGGCCGGTTTGCGCAGGCCTCTGGACTTACCGTTGCCTACCACAATCACTGGTGGGAGTTCGAATCGAAGTTCGGCGAAATCGAAGCGCTCTACACGCAGACCGATCCCGGGCTCGTGCATTTTGTGCTCGACGCAGGCCATGCCTTTCACGGCGGCGCGGATGTTCCTGCATTTATTCGCGCGCATTCTCAGCGCATCATCGGATTCCATCTGCGCGATTTCAAGAACGACCAATACGTCGAACTGGGCACAGGCGATTTCCCGCTTCACCAGGTTGCTACCACGATCGAGCAGATCGGCTGGAAGGGTTGGGTGGAGAACGAAGAAGAGCGCGCCGACCATTCGCAAGGTGGCGAGCAAGTGATTGCGCCCGCTTACAAGGCCATGAGGGAGGCTTTTACATCGTGAACCGCCGCACATTTCTTTTGACTGGAACCGCAGCTGCCGCGGCCGCCGCGCGCAGCATGGATGCGCGAACCTACGCGGCCATTCCCGGCGCCAACGATCGCGTGGGCCTGGGCGTGATCGGTCTGGGACGCCGCGGAACCATCGTCTGCGGCGGTTTTGTGCAGGATCCGAGGGTGCAAATTCGGGCGCTGGCCGACATTTACAACAAGCAGGCAGCGGATTTTCAGGCCCGGTTCAAAGAGCATGTGGCACAGGCCGAGGTTTCGGTCGAGTACCAGAAGATGTTGGAGCGCAAAGACGTGGATGCGGTGCTGGTTTCCACGCCGGATCACCTGCACGTCGAGATTGCCAAAGACACGCTGGGAGCGAACAAACACACCTATCTGGAAAAACCGACGCTGCATCGCTGGAGCGAGCGCGGGGCGCTGACGAAAGCCGCGGAGACGAGCAAAGCCATCCTGCAGTGCGGCATGCAACAGCGCAGCGGTGCGCACTACCAGCGCGTGAAACAGGAGATCTTCGACGCGGGCAAGCTGGGTCAGGTGATTTTTGCTCGCGCAGTGTGGAGTAACTTTCCCTGGCAGCGCCGTGTGATTCAAGATGTGCCGAAACCGGCGGGACTGCGCTGGGATTTGTTTCTCGGACCGGCGCCGAAGGTTCCATTTGAGTTGTCGCGGTACAGTTCGTGGCGCTCGTATCACGACTACGGCAACGGGTTGCTCGCGGACATCCTGACGCACTGGGCGGATGTGGCGCAATGGATGCTGAGCGACGACAAGCCCGAGACCGCGGCCGCGCTGGGAGGCGACTTCCAACTCAAGGGCGATCTCACCAATCCCGACACTGTGAGCGCGGTGGTCCGTTACAAGAACTGGAACCTCAACTTTGAGTCGTCGGTTCTCTCCATTCGCAATCCTCGGCCTTCTGTCTACTTTGAGGGAACGGAAGGAACCCTTGACCTGAGCCGCGAAGGTTACGTGCTCACCCCCAATAGCGGCGTGGCAACCCAGTTCGACTCAACGCAGGATCTGGAGCGCGCGCACACGGGAAACTTCATCGATGCCATTGTGAATGGCAGCAAGGTGAACGCGCCGCTCGCAGCCGGAATGGCAGCCAGCGTGCCCGTCATGATGGCGCTCCAATCGTATTGGTCGCGCAAGCTTTGTACGGTAGCAGAACTTGTTTAGAGGCCCCGCAAAGCCGTTGGGCTTGCGGAAATAACAACCGCCGAAACCATTTGAGATGCGCCGTCACCGGCTCGTCTCTCATGAAAGGACAGGATGAATAACACACTTCGCAAACTACTCTTCGCCAGCTTCGCATTACTGTTCGCGCTGGGCGCTGCCACACGTGCCTCCGCGCAATCCACAGGCAGCATCCGCGGGACGGTGAGCGACCCGAGCGACGCTGCCATTGCAAAAGCCGCAGTTACGCTGACGGACACGAACACCGGCCTCAACCGTGAAACCGTGACCAACGACAGCGGCATCTTTGTGTACCCGGATTTGCCGATCGGTTCGTATGCACTGAAGATCTCAGCGGCAGGATTCGAGACGATGAATCGTCCCGGCCTGACATTGCTCACCGGCCAGGTGATCGATTTGCCGATTGCGATGGCAGTGGGTTCGCAAACCCAGCAGATCACCGTCAGTTCGGAAACTCAGCAGATCGAAACCAGCATTTCGACCGTGGAACAATCGGTCACTCAGCAACAGATGCGCGACTTGCCGCTGAACGGCCGCAATCCTCTGCAACTGACCACGCTGACGGCCGGAACGGTTCTGACCACAACCGGCACGGAGAGCGGCCAGGAAGACAACACGGGCCTTTCGGTAAACGGCTTGAGGGCAACGCAGAATACTTATACGCTCGACGGCACGATCTACGTCAACCGGTTCTTTGACTCCGTGCCGATGATGCCCAATCCGGATGCCTTGCAGGAATTTACCATCCAGGCCTCGAACTACAGCGCCGATCATGCAGGCGCGGGCGCCATGGTGCAACTCTCTACACGCTCCGGCACCGATCGGCTGCATGGGTCCGGATGGGAGTACCTGCGCAACACCGTGGTGAACGCCAATAATTACTTCCCGGTGAAGAACCCGGCAGGTGCGATAGTCAAGCCACCCTTCAAGCTAAATCAATTCGGAGGAACAATCGGCGGGCCGGTGTTCAAGAGCAAGAAGGCGTTCTTCTTCTTCTCGGCTGAAGATTTGCAACAGCGCTCGGCGCCGACACCGATCACCACCGAATACCCGACCGCGGCGGAGCTCTCAGGCAACTTTTCAGCTTTCTTTGCGAAGGGTGTCGCACTCTACAACCCGGCGACAAACTGCGGCTTCGGCCAGACCTCAAGCCCCAATGGAAGCGGTGGCTTTAACTGCAGCGGTAGCATCACCGACGATGTTTCTTCCACGGGTGCTGGCGACAAGATCGCTATTTCCCCACTCTCAAAGGCGGTGAACACCCAGTATCTGGCGAGTGAAGAAGCGTTGGGCGCCCTGTCGAGTGACGGAACGTATTTGAAATACGTTTCCACCACTAACAACAATATCGACAACACGCAATATCTCACCCGCCTCGACTACGCTCTAGGCCAGAATGACCACATCAGCGGCCGGTACTTCTACAACCAGGACAACTTCCAACGGCCGTTCACCGCGCCCCTCGGCTTTTATGCGGCGAACCTTTTCCGCAACCAGTCGCTGACCCTCAGCGATGCTCACGTGTTTTCGCCAACGCTGACCGGCGCTGTGTATTTTGGCTTCTACCGCGGAGCGCGCACACAGATTCCCGAAGCGCCGGGCCTGAAGACGCTGCAAGCTCTCGGGCAGAACGCTCCATTCGGCAGTCCCAACGAGAGCCTCGTGCCATTCCCGGGCGTACGCGCGCAGATCTCCGGGTACGTCGAAGCCTTCTCGGGCGGCGCACTGACACAGGATGCAACCACGTTTGATTTTCACGCCCAGGCAGTGAAGCTTTGGCATAAGCACACCCTGGCTTTCGGCTTCGATCTGGAACGGTCGCGGATCGACATGGACGATTACTCCTACACGCCTGGCGACAGCACTTCGCCTGGCTTCAATGGCAAGCGCACGCAACCGGCCAACGGCGTTACGCCGAGCGGTTTTTCGAGTACGGGCAACGCCATCGCCGACTTTTACACCGGCTATGAGCAGACCTATTACATGGACAACGGTCGCAAGGCGTATTTGCGCGAATGGCGTCCAGCCATTTATCTGCAGGACGACTGGAAGGCGACGCCAAGGCTGACCCTGAATCTTGGCATGCGCTGGGATCCGTGGATGCCGCCCATCGACGCCAACGGAACGCTGGTTGGCTTTAACCTGGCGAATCCCAACTTCCAATCGACCATCGCTCCTGGAGCACCGAAGGGGATGTGGTTTGTGGGCGATCCGGGGCTTTCGAACACGGTCTTCAACAACAACTTCAAGGATTTCGCACCGCGGGTGGGCTTTGCCTACAACGTGTTCGGCAACAGCAAAACGGTGGTGCGCGGTGCGTATGGACTGTTCTACGGGTTCCCGGAAGGCCTGCTGTACCAAAGGACAGACGCCATGCAGCCCGTGGATCTCTATCTCAATATCAACAACCCACCGCAGTGGGATGCACCCTTTGCCGGCTATCCTGGCGGCGATCCCTTCCCGCGCGGCCATGTCGGCCCTTCGCAATTCAAGACCTACACATTCCTGACTCCGCTGGCCGGCGGCGTGCTCAACCCCGCTTCCAAAGTGGAGTACACGCAGGCGTACAACTTCGCCATCGAGCAGGACCTGGGCAATGGGTTCGCCGTCAATTTTGGCTACGTTGGCAACCGCGCCGAGCATGTAATGGCGTCGCGGCAGTTCAATCCCTACGTGCTCACGACACCGACGTTCGAAACCACCCGCACCTATCCGGGCCTGGGCGCGGTGGAACTTGCTGACGCCTACGACTGGGAGAGGACAAACGCGATAGAGTTCACCGTGACACGGCGCTCCGCACATGGCCTGACGCTGCTTTCCAACGTGGTATGGATGAAGACCATCGACGTAGGCTCATCAGGCACCGAAGGGCAGGCTGGGCCATCGAATCCCTACAACATCAATTTCTATAAAGGGGTTGCCGACTTTGATCAGGCATTGCGCTTTACCGCGTCGGCCAACTACCCGATCCCGAAATTCCATGTGAATAATGCGATCGGCCAAGTTGCCAATGGATGGCAAATCAACGCCATTGTCACCTCTCAGAGCGGCTTGCCCATCACCATCACAAGTGGTGTGGACAATTCGGAGTCCGGCGTAGGTAATGACCTAGGCGTTTACAACCCCGGTGTCAGCATTAAGCCGCCGGCTGGTTCAGCCAAGACTGTATGGTTCAATCCTCTGGCATTTGCGAAGAACCCCGTGCCTTCAGCTGGCAACAGCTACGCTCAATCGTTCGGCAACGTACCACGCAACTCTCTGCGCGGTCCTGCCTACGAGGACACGGACATTTCGCTCTTCAAGGACATCCTGAGCGAGCATCGTGTTCACGGCCAGTTCCAGGCGGAAGCCTTTAACGCCTGGAATCACACCAACTTTGCCAACCCCGCTGGTGCTGTCAGCTCTGGAACATTCGGACAAATCACCGCAACCAGCAGCAGCACGGGCACCGTGAATACACCTTCGCAGGTGGGCACGCAGCGTGTGTGGCAGTTTGTAGCCAAGATTATCTTCTAACTGAAGTGCGCCGGAGCCGCTGGCTGCAAGCCCAGCAACGGATTGCGATCTCACACAGAGATCGCAATCCGCGGGCTCGCTGCCTGGCTCCGGCTATCTTTTTGTCGATTGATATTTACAGATGAATCCAGCCGCCGCGGATGAGCGACAGCGATGCCACGGCCACAATGATCCAGAGCACGACGCCTTGCAGAAGCGGCCGCACACCAACCTGGCGGAGGGTCTTCATGGAAAGCCCTGTGCCAATCAGATAGAGCGTGACGGTAAGGCCGATCACACCCAGGTGCTTGAGGATCGGGTAGGCCGGTTGAAAGGTGTGGATATACGTATTGCCGACGGCCGCGAGGCAAAAGAAAAGAATGAACCACGGCCATTGAACGCGAGCGCTACTCTTCCTGGCCATGGCGGTTCCCATGGAGATGGGCACAATCCAGAGTGCGCGCGCCAGTTTCACCGTAGTGCCTACAGCAAGAGCCACGGCGCCAAACTTGGCGGTTGCCCCCACCACAGAACTTGTATCGTGAATGGCGAGTGCTGACCACAGGCCGAATTGGGTTTGGGACATGTGCAATAGAGTGCCAATTAGTGGGAAGCTCAGCAGGGCGACCGAGTTGAGGGCAAAGACCGTGCCCAACGAAACGGCGATCTCTTCTTCGCCGGCGTCGGTAATGGGCGCGATGGCGGCGATGGCGCTGCCGCCGCAAATGGCGGTGCCAGCACAGATCAGGAAAGAAGTTCCACGGCTTACTTTGAGAAACTTGCCGAGAACCCATCCCAGCGACAAGGCAAAAGCAATGCTGATTGCCGTGTAGGCAAATCCCGAACGGCCGACGCTGATCACCTCGTGGAGATCCATGCCGAAGCCGAGGCCGATGACAGAGGCCTGCAAAAGAAATTTGGAGAGCCGCTTGGCTTCCAAGTTGTATGGATGGGCGAATGCAAAGCCGAAGACGAGGCCGCCAGCGAGCGCGACAGGCGGAGAAATCAGGCCGGTGGCCGCGATGATCAGACCGATAAAAAAGAGGCTCTTTGGCACACTTTCAGTGTGCTGCCCGATGAGGGTGTGCGTCCAAGCAGAACGAATGATGGGGCATTAGCTGCGCTTATCGGCTGTGCACGCATCGATACGCGGGCAAACTTCTCAGGATTTGACTGAGATTCGCTTGGTTCCGGCGCGCGCGGCAAGGAATCTGCGGAATTCCTGGGCCAGGCCTTGCGGCTCGGGGCCCTTCGCGGTCACAAGCAGAAAATCGCGGTAGATGCGCAGGCCTTTAATTTCAACGATCTTGAAGCTGTGCCCCAAACGCAGGTCCTTGGCAATTGCCCAGCGCGAGACGAAGCCGACGCCGAGGGCCGCCTCCACAGCCGATTTGATTGCTTCGGTGGAGTCGAGCTCCATCACAACCTGAAGGGCGCGACGCTTGATCCCTTGCCGCTCCAGCGCCATCTCTGTGATTCTGCGCGTGCCCGATCCGCGCTCCCGCAGCAGAAGAGGGGCCGCAACAAGATCGGCAGGCGCGATCGAGGCCCGTTCCGTCCACTCGTGAGCGCCGGGCGCAATCAACAAAATCTCGTCGCGCAGAAAGGGTTCGGTGCGCACGTCGCGTGTTCGCGGCGGTCCTTCAATGAATCCGAGGGTAATTTTCTTATCCCTGATCGCGTCCACAATGTGTTCGGTATTGCCGCTGAGCAGCGTGGGATGAACACGGGGATGTTCCGCGCAAAACTCGCCGAGCAGGCGCGGCAGAACGTACTGTGCAATGGTGGTGGAAGCGCCGAGAGTGAGGCAGCCGGCATGATCGCCGGTGAGAGCTGCA
This sequence comes from uncultured Acidobacteriota bacterium, assembly GCA_963786565.1. GTDB lineage: Bacteria > Acidobacteriota > Terriglobia > Terriglobales > Acidobacteriaceae > Telmatobacter. The sequence continues at coordinate 160,521 of CAWAZR010000011.1, forward strand.
ATTTCGTGCTCCGCTCCCGCTACAAGCTGATGCACGCGCCGCGCGTACTTAAGCAGCACCGTGCCCGCAGCCGTCAATCCGGCGTGCGTTCCCGAGCGATCGAAGAGCTGGACGCCGAGTTCTTCTTCAAGAGCCTTGATCTGCAGGCTGACCGCGGGCTGCGTCAGGTATAGCTCCTCGGCCGCTTTGCGAAAGCTTTGCTGTTCCGCGACCGTCCGGAAGACAACCAGGCGGAAGTTTTCAAGACTTGCCATTGATCCATTAGAACATCCGCGCGACCGATTTGGAGAAGGTGCTTTCTGGATTGGCTCAGGAATAAATCGATTGCAGCATGTCAGGGGACTTTCCGTGAAGCGCGAATTCGCGTGCTGCGGCCAGAATGCCGGAAGCCCATTGCGGTGTGGCCGCAGCATGCAAATGCGTGTACGCCGCAAAAACGCTCTGCGCGACGAGGCCATCGCGTCCGGCGAAGCATCCAGCACCACGGAGGACCGCGCATGCAGAGGTTACAGCATCGGAACCGCTGATAATGCGCGAATAATGGAATTCGTGTCCGCGCAAAACTGCGCCTTGCGGGAAAAATGGATTTGGCGCATCGACGCGCAATTCACTGTAGCCGTGACCTTGCGGCGTGGCAAATGCTTCAACGTCGATGGGAAACACGCTGGCCATGCGAGAACGGACACCTCGCCAGGTGAGGCTGCGCGCCAGAAGCATCAGGCCACCGCACTCAGCATAAACGGGCAGGCCGCTGGCGCATGCCTGGCGAAGTGATTCCAGGAAACTGGTGTTGGCGGAGAGCGCGTGTGCATGCGTTTCCGGAAATCCGCCTCCAATATAAAGTGCGTGCAGGCCGGTTGGGAGGACGGTCGCATTGAGCGCCGAGATGGACGCCAACTCGGCACCTGCGCGCTCCAATTCCTCAAGATTCGCCGGGTAGTAGAAATTGAAGGCCGAGTCCCGAAGGTATCCAATCCTGAGACCATGAGCATCCGGCAATGGCGTGAGTTTTTCCGCATAGGCTGCGAGCGATGGAGCACTGCGAGCGATGGTCAGCAGTGCATCGAGATCCACACGATTCTCCATCCATTCGACAAGATTGCGCTCAACGCTGCCCATGGTCCGGTGTTCGGCCGGAGGGACGAGACCCAAGTGTCGCTCGGGTAGCGGATTGTCTTGAAGGCGGGGTAGCGCGCCGATCACTGGAATGGAGCAGACCGACTCGATGGCTGCACGAAGAATGTGCTCATGCCGTTGGCCGTTGACCTGATTTAGCATCACTCCTCGAATCGAAGCGCGAGGGGCAAGTTTCTGGCAGCCCAGGACCAGTGCGGCAGCCGTGCGCGTCATTTTGGTAGCATCGAGCACAAGCACGATGGGCGCGGCAAGGATTTCAGCCAGGTTAGCGCTCGAGTAGGTGCCTTCGGCATCAAGTCCATCAAAAAGTCCACGATTGCCTTCGATCACATTGATGCCGTTGGGCGTTCCGTTGCGGACAAAGGAGGCGCGCACCGCTTCGGCACCCATCAGAAATGCGTCGAGATTGCGAGCTGGATGCGCTGAAGCCCATGCGAGCCAGGCTGGATCGATATAGTCCGGACCTTTTTTGAAGGCGCGCACGTCGAGCCCCGCGCGGCGGAGCAACAGCAAAAGGCCAAGAGTGACAACGGTCTTGCCAGAGCCACCGGAGAGCCCTGCGACGAGCAGACGCGGCATGGAAGGTTTGGCGATCACAATCGAAAGCGGCCGTAACAGGCCTACTCCATTCCTTCCTTGGGAGGAATTTGGATGTAGGAGCCTCCGAGATAGCTGTAAATGCAGCGCCCGGAATCGATGAGAATCCGTATCGCCTTTTTGCAGTCGTCCTTGCTGCAGGGGGACACGCTGTGCCGCGCGATCATCTCTTTGGTGAGATCGCCCGCTTTCAGATTCTTTTTCCCGGCGCATTCGGCCACCAACTGATACATCTCTTCCGCCAAAGTTTCGATGGGAACTGCGGGCATTTCTGTCATACCTCTACCTCTTTCTGCGTTGCTGGCAAAGCCAGGAGTTGTTGCAGCCGTTCACGAAGGCGAACCACCTCACCGACCACGAGCGTTGCCGGCGGCTCAACGTTTGCCCGCCGCACTTCCGCGGCGATGTTTTCCAGTGTGCCCGTGACTACACGCGCACTTTCGGAAAAGGCCATCTGGATCATCGCCGCCGGCGTTGCCGGGGAGCGGCCCGCGGCGATCAACCTTTGCGCAATCGTCTCAATATTGTGTACGCCCATGAGAAAGACCGACGTATCGATCCGCGCCACGGCCTCCCAGTCTACGCGATTCTCGCGGCCGTCTGCGTTGTGCCCCGTCACAACGACGACCGAGGAGGATGACTCGCGATGTGTGACTGCGATACCGGCGCTGAGCGGCGCGGAGAGACAGGATGAAACGCCAGGAACGACCTCGAAGGAGATTCCGTGCTCGGCTAAGTATTCAACCTCTTCTCCCCCGCGGCCAAAGAGAAACGGGTCGCCGCCCTTGAGACGAACCACCAACTTGCCTTGCCGCGCCCTTTCGACAAGAAGAACGTGAATGTCGTCCTGGCGCGTGTGATGGCCGGGTTCTTTGCCCATGTAGAGTTTTTCCGTGGAGGGTTTGGCCAGGGCAAGGACTCCATCATGGATGAGACGGTCGTAGACAAGCACATCGGCAGCGCGAATGCGCTCGACCGCGCGCAACGTGAGAAGGTCGGGGTCCCCGGGACCGGCGCCAACCAGAATCACTTTCCCGGGCCGGCCATTGCGCGGGTTCGCGGGAAAAGTTCCAGATTTCGTGCCCGACGTTCGGTCTGACTGCGCCATTCCAATTTCTCCACTGAGCCGGAAATCCAGCTAGCTTTTTACTTCCTCTCGTACCGAAAGCACGACTTTGTAAAACAGCGTGATGAGAAACGCACCAACCGACCAGATTCCAGCAACGATGGTCCATTCCGGCAGAGTGGGCGCATAGTGTGCGACTGAACCCAACGGCGACGGCTCAAAGCCGCCCACGATCAAGCCCAGGCCCTTCTCGAGCCAGAGCGAGACGAATACTAAAATGCACGCGAGGGGCAGTTGCGTTCGGCGCAATGCGGGCGTGAACAGAATGATCAGCGCAGCAATCGCGAATATTGCTGAAACCCACATCCAGGGAGCAAGGTTGTGTCCGCCGCCGAGCAGATAGAGATATTCAAAGTGCGCGGTGTGTTCCGGAATCGCGGCGTAGAACACCGTGAACACTTCAACGAGCACGAAGAAGACATTGATGGCCATCGCGTAAGTCATGATGACGGCGAGTTTGCGAACGGCGTCCTCTGCCACGTTGTAGCCGGCGACCTTGCGCAGTACAAGGCAAAGCAGGATGAGCAGTGCCGGACCGGAAGAGAATGCGGAGGCGAGGAAGCGCGGCGCAAGAATCGCGGTGAGCCAGAAGGAGCGCCCGGCCAGACCGCTGTAAAGAAATGCAGTGACGGTATGGATGCTGATGGCCCAGGGGATGGAGAGGAGCGCGAGTGACTTGATCCATCCCGGCGCTTGTGTTTCTTCACGTTCCGCGCGCAGCGTGATGAAGGCAATGACCGCGTTCAGCAACAGGTAGCCGCTGAGCGAGATCATGTCCCAAAACATGAGTGAGCGCGGCGAGGGGTAAAGGATGATGTTAAGCACGCGAGCGGGCTGGCCAAGATCAACGAAGATGAAAAGAATGCACATGATCACAGAGGCGATGGCAAGAAACTCGCCAAGAATCGTGATGCGCGCGAACTGCTTTTCGCAATGCAGGTAATAAGGCAGCACAACCATGACAGCCGAGGCCGCGACGCCGACAAAGAAAGTGAATTGCGCGATGTAAAGTCCCCAGCTTACGTCGCGGCTGAGGCCAGTGATGCCCAGGCCATGGTCCAGTTGCCGCAAGTAAAAGCAGAAGCCGACTGCAATGATGCACAGGAGAAAGAGCAGCCACATCCAGTAACGGCGCCTTCCTTTGAACGCTTTGTCGAGCATCAACATAGCATCAGACCAGGTAAAAAACTGACGGGCCGGTTCCGAGTTCCGGTTCGCGTTGTACGGCAAAATGTTCGCGGAGAATTTGACGCGGCTCAGAGCCCGGGTCCGCAAGATTGCCGAAGGTGAAGACATGCTGAGGGCAGGCATCGACGCAGGCCGGCTTGAGGCCGCGCGACAGCCGCTCCTCGCAGAAGTTGCACTTCTCTACCACGCCTTTGGTGCGCGTGGGGAAATCGGGATTAATACTGGCGATGCTGTGCCGCGGATCTTCGAAGTTAAAACTGCGCGAGCCGTAGGGGCAGGCGGCAATGCAGTAGCGACAGCCGATGCAGCGATGCCAATCCATCATCACGATGCCGTCGTCGCGCTTCCACGTGGCCTGCGTAGGGCAGACGCGCGTGCACGGCGGATCGGCGCAGTGATTGCATAAGAGCGGGACCGTCGTTTCCGCGTCACTCTGAGGAGCGTAGCCGGTTTGCGCGGAAGGAAAAACCGTGGCGTAGGGTTCGGTCCAGAGCCATTTCACTTCGTGGGCGCGATTGGCAATCTGCGGAATGTTGTGCGCGGTGTTGCAGGCCTGGATGCAGTTGTTGCAGCCATCCTTCTCACGGCATTTCCTGAGATCGATCACCATTCCCCAGCGCACCGGTTGCGTCGACGCCTGCGCGCCCGACACAGGCTGGGAGACGGGTCGCACGGAGTGTTTGCATCCGGCAGCAAGGAGCGAAAGGCCGGACAGGCACAGAAAATCCTTGCGCGTAATCTTCATGGCATGCTCCTTGCGATTGATTGCGGATCGCTATGGCAGCTCCAGCAGTATGGAGTTGAGACGCCGGAGTATGCATGGCAGCGGTCGCAGAATTGTTCCTTGTTGTGGCAGGCCAGGCAGGTACGCGTGAGGCTCTTCTCGTAAACTTTGCCGTTGAACGCAACAAATCGACGATCGCCGCGGCGCACCACGTCTTCGCGCCATTGGATCAGCATCTGCATGTGCGCGGCGCGCATGGTGCCCGCGGGCGCAACGCAATCCTTCTGATTTGCAGGCATTCCGAGATTGGGAGGCTGGCTCGATGCACGTCCGTGTGCGAGCGCATACCAGGCTGGGCAGGACAGTGCCGCGACAAAGACGGCTAAACCAGCGAAGATCCATACGCGGTCACGCATGGGCGGCCTCGCTTGCCTTGGTTGCCGCATGCGGCTCGGCCGGGAGCGGCTCGCCGCGCAGATCAACAACGCGCTCTTTTTCGCCGGTCATCACCAGAGCATTGCCTACGAGTTCGTGCACGCCAGCGACTTCGACGCCCGGCACCCAATACTCGAGCAGCGTGGGCAGCGTGGCCTTGTCGATGGCGCAGATGCAGGTGAGGAGATTGACAGCGTGTTTCTCTTTTACGTATTTCACGGCGTTGGCGCGCGGAAAACCGCCACGCAGGCGCATTTCGAGGTTTTCGTCCGTGCCCAGGCCTGCGCCGCTGCCGCAGCAGAAGGTCTGCTCGCGGATGGTGTTTTCCGGCATCTCGTAATAGTTGTTGCAAACGCTCCTGAGAATGGATCGTGGTTCTTCCAGCAGACCCATGGCGCGCGCCGGATTGCAGGAGTCGTGATAGGTTGCGATCCAGCGATCGTTGCGCCGCGGATCGAGCTTGAGCTTGCGGTGATGGATCAGGTCGGCGGTGAATTCGCAGATGTGCACCATTTTGGTGGAGCGGGCATTCGCGAAGACCGTACCGGTGATAGGCGAGACGGGCGTTTCCAGAAAATCTGCCGGGCCGTTCATCGTATCCATATATTGGTGCAGCACGCGCCACATGTGACCGCACTCGCCACCGAGGATCCATTTGACGCCGAGACGTTTGGCCTCCTCGTAAATCTTGGCGTTGAGACGCTTCGTCATCTCGTGCGAGGAGAAAAGTCCGAAGTTGCCCCCTTCCGAGGCGTAAGCGCTGACCGTGTAGTCGAGGCCGATTTCACGGAAGAGCATCAGGTAGCCGAGCAGCGTGTAGTAGTGCGGCGTGCCGAAGTAGTCGGCCGATGGCATGACGAAGAGCACTTCGGCGCCTTTGCGGTTGATCGGAATGTCGAAGTCGAGGCCGGTAATTTCCCCAGCCTCTTCGGCGGCGAAGTCGAGGCTGTCTTTCAATCCGTGCGGCTGAATGCCGAGGTGATTGCCGACGCGAAAGCAGTTGGCCGCGGGCTCGAGCACCCAGTTGGTGTTGCAACCGATGAGATTGAGTAGCTCGCGGCCCATCATGGTGATTTCCGCGGTGTCGATGCCGTAAGGGCAAAAGACGGAGCAGCGGCGGCACTCAGTGCACTGGTAGAAGTAGTAGAACCACTCCTTGATTACGTCTTCGGTGAGTTCGCGACCGCCGGCCAGCGAGCCAAAGATGCGCCCTGTCAGTGTGAAGTAGCGGCGATAAACGGAACGCATCAATTCGGCACGTGCCACGGGCATGTTCTTGGGGTCGGAGGAGCCGAGATAGAAGTGACACTTGTCGGCGCAGGCGCCACAGCGCACGCAGATGTCCATGAAGAGGCGAAATGAGCGGTACTTGTGAAGGCGCTCTTTCATGCCATTGAGGATGATGCGCTTCCAATCGGGCGGAAGCTTCCAGTCGTTGTCGAGAGGCTGCCAGGCGCGCGGATTGGGAAGGCCCAGAGCGGTGACGTTTTTGGGCGCGGCGCTGTAACAGATCGAGCCCTTGCGGAACTCGACATGCGGGTCGCACCAGTCGCCGCTTGGCGGCTTCGGCTCAATTTGTACGAGCGTTTCCGTCATCTTCGGCCCCATTCTCAATATCGAGCGGAATTTCTGCCGCCAGCATCTTGTCGCGGAATTCCCCTTCCCACTCCGCATAGGTGTGCGTTTTTACTGGAGCATTCCACGGATTGATATGCCGCTGGCTGCGGCTGTTGTTGGCGAGATTGCGGGTCGGGCTCAGGAACACACCGCCCATGTGCATCAGTTTGCTGAAGGGGAGATATGAAGCGAGCGCGCAGACCAAGAGCAAATGACAAAGAAAGAGCGTGCTCAGCGCTTGTGAAGCGCCGGGCCGGAACACGGACAGACTGAGCGCAAACTGCTTCACGCTGAGGATGTCGACACGTGTGAAGTAGCGCATGAGAATGCCAGTGACGGAGATGGCCAGCAGCAGGAAGAGTGCAAAGTAGTCGGAGAAAAGCGAGAGGTAGCGCAGGGCTGGATCGCGGAAGCGCCGAAAAAGCAGATAAGTCAATGCAGCCACCAAAATCACGTCAGAGAAATAGAGTGGCGGCACGCCAATCTGGAAGTAGCCGTCGAGACGCTCGAGTTCGTTGACGAGTGCGGGCACCGGCTCGAGGAACAGGCGCAGATGACGGAGGAGGATCAACAGCAATGCCCAATGAAAGGCCAAAGAACAGAGCCAGAGTGCAGCGCTCTCACCAAGAATCAGGCGTCCGCCGGAAAGGCGCGCGCGGTTGTTGCGAAAGAGCGAACGGAAAAGCAGAACTTCGGCGGCCATGCGGGACACGACGCCCCATCCTGTGGAGGGGTTGTCGACTTTCGCGGAACGAATCCAGGGAAGCGATTTCTGCTGGCCGCAGGTGACGGGAATATGGAAGGGAACCGGCGCCGACGCCCAACGCACCACGCGACAGCAAAAGCCAATGAGAAGCACGGTGAAGGCTGCGTACGGAACGAAGGTGGCAAGAACCATGCGCGCCGCATCGTTCTGCCCGCATGCAAAGCCAGCCAACACTATGACCAGCACCGCGAAGAGCGAATAGAGCGCATTCATGGTTGTACCCTTCATCCTGCTGCGTGTTGCATGCGGAGACGCAACTCTTTCTCGCGCAGGCCGGCGATCTGATCGCGGCAGGCCATGTACTGGTCGAAGGCCATCAATGCCAACTGGTCGATCCGGCTCTCAAGAGCTTGCGGGAGCGAGCCCGTCACTTCAGCGACCACATCGCGCAGATCAGAGATGAAGCGCAGCGCCTCGGAGGGGCGAAAATCCTGTACGGCGCGCAAGCGAATCAGCGCGTCGAGCGCGGGTGCAATTGCTTTCTCATCCATCTCGCCGAGCAACTCGCGGGCCAGCGTGGTCAGGCTTTCTTTGATGGCGTGGCCTGCAGGATTGCGGAAGGGGTCCTGCTCGCCGCTTAAGAGCGAATGCACTTCCGTCGGATAGGACGCAAGAGTGCGCTCGATCCAGCGCTCCGCAACAATCTCCGCGATGGCAGCGCTCACGCTCATGGGAACCTACACGCAGCCTGTGGGCTTGGGAAGTCCGGCGAGTTTGCAGGCTCCCTTGGCCGGGCCAGATGGAAAGAGTTGGTAAATCTCGCTCAGCTTGTAGCCGGTCTCTTTGCAGACCTTGCGGACCATGGGCGCGATACCAAACTGGATGTAGTAGTTGCGAATGTAGTTGATCACCTTCCAATGACCGTCAGTTAACGCATCGATCGATTCAGATTTGGCAAAGTCCGTTGCCACATCCTCGGTCCATAGATCGGGCTCCTGAAGGAAGCCATCTTCATCGACATCGTATTTCTTGCCTTCCACTTCAAATACCGGCACAGTTCACCTCACGATTAGTTCATTGCGATATATCCGCACGGACATGACTCCGCGCATTTGCCACAACCGTTGCAGAGCTCGAGCTTGATTTTGTAGTGCTCGCCCTTGGGCAGCTTGACGAAACAGTTTTTGCTGCAATACATCCAGCAGGTTTCGCAGTCCATGCACATACCGCATGACATGCAACGCGCGGCCTCAGCAAGCGCCTCGGCCTCGGTCATCGGAGCGCCTCCGTCGACGCGTTGCGCTGCCGGATACCAATCGAGCTTCAAGCTTTCGGAACGAATGACCGCAGGTGCGGAAGGCTGCGCTGTGCTGCGCCCTTCAAGGTGCGCGAAGATGGCTTCTGCAACCGCGCGCCCCTGGGCAATCGCGACGCTTACGGTATTCAGCACACGCGGGACTGCCTCGATTGCTTCTTCGGTGGAAATGTCGGGCGGCTCCGCGGGTAACTCGCCGATGAGCGCTGCGACTCCATCGCTGCCAGCGCGCAATTCCAACTGCGCGGCTTTCTGCAGGCCAATCGCGAAGAATACGACCTGGTAGTTTCGCTGCAATTCTTCGAGCGAAAGATCCCGGCCTACGACGCAGCCGGCGCGGAACTCGATCCCGAGATCGAGAATGTTGGCGATTTCCGCATCCAGAATTTCAGCGGGAATGACCGAGCGCGGGATGCGAATGCGCATCATGCCGCCGGGATGAGGCGCAGCGTCGATGACGGTGACCGCGTACCCTTTGCGCGCAAGATGATAAGCGGCAGAGAGGCCGGCAGGACCTGCGCCGACCACGGCTATGCGCGGCGCGGCATCGCTGCGAAGAGAAGGCTTCTCCGCGCGCAGCGCATTCGCGATGGCAAAATCGCCGACGAACTGCTCCAACTTGTTGACAGCTAGCGGCGAGTCTTTTGCTTTGCGATTGCAGTTCAACTCACAAGGATGCTGGCAGACGCGGCCGCAGATCGCAGGGAAGGGATTGTGCTCCAGAATTGTGCGCCAGGCGAGTTCAAAGGCTTGCGCAGGCGTTCGGCTATAGGCCTGATGCTGGGCCAGCGCGACTAGCCATCCGCGCACATCGGTGCCACTGGGGCAGCTATGAATGCAGGGGGCCGTTTTGGCTACATAGGCGGGGCGACGCGATGGGCCACCGGCGCCGTCAGCGACGCTGTGCTTGATCACCGGTTTCTTTACTTCCTTGAATAGCCCCATCAGTTGCCTCTACAAGACTTTTTGAATGCCCCCATCAATGGCGGACATGGGCGGAGCGCGCTAACGTCAAGCTCGCATGTTTGAAATCGTCGATGTGATAGCGCGTGAACTCGAAGCCGGTAAGCTCGAAGAACCGCGGCCAGCCGATGCGGTCGATCCATTCGCCAACGCGCTCATACTTGCGTGCGTCGCTGCGGTAGACATCGACAATCTTCACCACTGCCTCGACCACTTCAGGCCAGCGCGGCGGATTGTTGGGCAGAAACGGAATGGCGAGGCGCGAGAATCGCGGGGCGCTGCGCGCATTGCTCACCTTGCCGCCGACCCAGATGGAGAGCCCGTCGTTTTCCGCATCGGCCATGCGCATGGCCGGGCACACGCTGAAGCAGTTGCCGCAGTACATGCACTGCTCTTCGAGAACTTCGACGGACTGTTTGCCTCCCACACCGGGCACGGGGCGGATGGCGCCCGTGGGGCACGAGGCAATGAGCGTCGGCACTTCGCAGGCCTTCGAGAGCAGATCGCTCTGGACCTTGGGTGGGCGGCGGTGTACGCCGAGGATGGCAATGTCGGAGCAATGCACTGCGCCGCACATGTTCAGGCAGCAGGCCACGGCGATGCGCAGCTTTGCGGGCAGGTCCTCGTGCGTAAAGTGATCGATGAGCGCATCCATCACGCTCTTCACCAACCCCGAAGCGTCGGTAGCCGCGGCGTGGCAATGCACCCAGCCCTGCGTGTGCACGATATTGCTGATGGCATTGTTGGTGCCGCCGACGGGAATGCCCATCAAGGCCAGATCCTGCTTCAGCGGCTCGATCAGCGCCGGATCGACGAGGAGAAATTCAACATTGTTGCGGCTGGTGAAGCGCAGATAACCGCCGCAATACTTGTCGGCGAGATCGGCATACTTGCGCAGGGTTTGAATGCTGAGAAGGCGAGGCGTGCCTGCGCGCACGGTGTAGAGCCGGTCGCCCGATTCGGCAACATGGCACAGGACGCCGGGCGCCAGCGTCTCGTGATATTTCCATGTGCCGTAGTTCTTGAGCACGATCGGCGGCAGATATTTGTCGTAGCGTGGCGGGCCGATGTCGGTAAGCCTTGGCTGAACAGGTGTGGTCGTCATGCCTCGTCCTCCTTCGCGGACTGGTAGTAGATGTAGGGGTTGTCGCGCGGAGCCGAAATCATCTCCGGCGCGGGATCGAGCCCGATGCCATCGAGGAATGCGGGGAGCCCGACGCGCTGAATCAGTTCGCCGATGCGCTCGCGGTTGGTGCCGTACTCATCCCAGAAATCCCAGATGCGCTGGATCAGCTCCTTGATCGTGTCGAGCAGTTCATCGGCAGCGACAAAAGGAATCAAGACCGACGAGAGCAGCGCGCCTTGCAGGATAGGCGCCTTGGCGCCGATCAGGATCACCGCGCCTTTCTCCACGCCCGGCCGCAGCGCCTTGGGCATGGCGTTGATGCAGTGCATGCAGCGCACACAATCGCGGTTGTTGATGCTGAGTTCCTTGCCATTCCAATCCATGCACTTGCTGGGGCAGTTGCCGCAGATGTCCTTCTGGATGTCGATTCCGGCAGCAGCGTACTTCGCCACTTCTGCCTGGTCGATGCGAATGTCATCCTTCCACGTGCCGATGACAGAAAGATCGGCGCGGGCGATGGCGGCGACGCAGTCGTTGGGACAGGCAGAGCACTTGATTTTGAATTTGTAGGGCAAAGCGGGCCGATGCAACTCGTCCTGATAGGCCATGGTCAGGTCGTAGCAGAGCTTCATGGCGTCAAAGCAGGCCCACTCACAACGGGCCATGCCAACGCAGCAGGAAGGCGTGCGCACGGCCGAGCCCGAGCCGCCCAGGTCGAATCCCGCGTGGGTAAGTTCCTGGAAGGTAGGTTCCAGTTGATCTGTCGTGGTGCCGAGCAGGATGATGTCGCCGGTTGAGCCGTGCATGTTGGTCAGGCCGGAGCCGTGCCGCTCCCAGATGTCGCTGATGGTGCGCAGGGCCTCGCTTGTATAGAACCATGCGGCCGGCTGATTCACGCGCAGGGTGTGAAAGTGCGCGACCTTGGGGAATTGCTCGCCCACATCGCTGTAACGGCCAATCACGCCGCCGCCATAACTCAGCACGCCCACGAGCCCGCCGTGCTTCCAATGGCTTACCTTGTCTTCGTAGGAGAGCTCAAGTTGGCCGAGCAGATCGGCGGCGCTTCCGGTGGTTCCGCTGGCCGACTTGATCTCGGTGACGAAGCTGGGCCACGGGCCCTTTTCCAGTTCGTCGAGCAGTTTGGTTTCGGGCTTGCCGTTGACCGGTTTTGCGCCTTCATCAGCATCTGCCATGGCCTTGCTCCTTTCGCCACGAAGCGCCGAGTTTTTCATCCGCGCTCAACATCGAATTCGAGGAACTGCTCGATCAGCAAAGTGGGCCGGAGAGCGGCGGACCAGGGCCAATTTCGCATCGGCCAACCCGCACAGTTCCCCAGCTCACGAAGAAATCAATCACCATCGATTGAATACGTTGCATGATGGCGTTTGCCGTGATGCGTGTCACAACGAGCGGCGAATAGGTGTGGGAATTTGAATCAGGCTGTCATGAAATGGTGGCGAAAGTGAAATCCACAAACCGCAGCGCCGCGTTTTTCCCGATGCTGGTGAACCTGGCAGGGCGGAAGTGCGTCGTGGTGGGAGCCGGTTCAGTTGCCGCCGCAAGATTGAAGGGCCTGTTGCACTGCGGCGCCGATGTGGTGGTTGTCAGTCCGCGCGCGGTGCCGGCGATTCAGCGTCTTGCACGGGCAGGGAAGCTCGTATGGCGGCGAAAAGCTTTCTCTCCAGAAGATGTGCGCGGGAAGTTTCTGGCCATTGCCGCTACCAACTCGAGCAAGATCAATGAGGATGTGTTTCGTGCCTGCGCGGCGCGCAGTGTTTTGTGCAACTCCGTGGACGATCCGGAGCACTGTGACTTTATTTATCCCGCGGTGGTGCGGCGAGGGCCATTGCAAATTGCGATTTCGACGGGCGGACGCAGTCCCGCGCTTGCTGCCAGACTGCGGCGGGAGCTGGAGCGGCAGTTCGGACCCGAGTGGGGCGCATGGGTGGAAGATCTTGGGCAGCGCCGCGACGAATTGCTGCGAGGAAAAATGCCCGCGCAGAGCCGCCGGCGCCGGCTGCAACAAATGGCAACGCCCAAAGCGTTTCGCGCTTTTCTGCGCGATGGAAGCCAGACAGCTGCGCCGAGAAACCGCGCGTCTCGACTGAGCGCCGGTCTCGACCGGCTGTAGCGTGGGTCTCCCGACCCACGCTTTCGATGCCTTCCTCAGCGCCACTCCCACTCGATGAACCCCGGCTTCACGTCGGCCATGGCGTTCACAACCAACTCGACAAGCCCGCCATAGAGGATGCGGCTGTCTCTGCCAGAGGTCGTAGTACGCGATCATGTCGCGGAACTGTCCTTTGCAGTTGCTGCAAGGCGCGCAGAGATATTTCGGCGTCTCTGGGCCGGGGCAATCGGCGAATGCATTCAGGATTTGCTCGAGCTTCTTGCGTCCCGAGATGTGAAAGCGCCAATCCGGAAAGTTGTTGCCGCTCATAATGGCGAATCCGCTGCCGCCGCCGCAGCAATAGTTGTTCACGCCGTGCGGCTCCATCTCGCGAAACTGCGGGCAGAGAGCGCGCAGAATCTCCCGCTGCGGCTCGACCACGCCCATCAGACCGCACCATGTTGCAGGGATCGTGGAGAGTAACGGGAAAGTCGTTGCGCGCGGGATCGAATTTGATCTTGCCGCTGAGAACAATGTCGCGCAGCAACGGAAGATAGCTTTCCCGCGGAATGTTGAGGTCGCCGGTCACCATGCGGTCGGCAATCACGCACAGAGCTTTGTGCGCGTGTCCGCACTCGCCAACGACGATGCGCTTCACGCCGAGTTTCCTGGCTGCTTCCATGTGCTTCATCGCCACGCGAGCAAACTGGGCATCGTCGTACCAAAGGCCGTAGTTGATCGCGTCGTAGGCTGCCAGTTCGGAAGACATCGTCCAGTTAACGCCAGCCATGGTGAGAATGAGCGCAAATGCGCCGGGATTTTCAGGCCAGGCCATGATCTCGCCGGCGTTATGAATCAAAAGGACGTCGGCGCCTTCGACATCCCATGGCGTGTGGACTTCAATGCCGGTGCGCTCGCTGATGTCCTCGTCGATGAAGGCGACATTGTCCTTCACGATCTCGGCGTTCATGCCCGTCGACGAGCCGGCCTTGAGTTGCAGCATCGAGCCATTTTCATGAATCTCGCGCGGCGCAATGCCCATCTCCTGGCTGAACAGCTTGCGCAATTCGCGCGCGACCAGGCCGTTATCGCAGCCGATGGGGCAGGACTGCGCGCAGCGCCGGCAAAGGTTGCAGCGGTATGCAGAGCTCGATGAGCCGCGCCACCAGCGGCCAGTTCAGCTCAATGCGCCCGTGCTGCCAGGCCGAGAGAAGGCCGCCGCCTTTCACATGCTTGAAGTAGAGGCGGCGCAGAATTTCGGTGCGGAAGGTAGGCCGGTAAAGCTCATTGCGGCCGCTGGCTTCGAAGATGTGGCAGGATTCCGCGCAGGTTTGGCAGCCGGTGCAGTGCTCCATGGTGAGCAGCAGCGGCTCGAGGAAGGTCCAGTTGTTTTCCTTGTCGAAGAGTTTGTCCAGTCCGGAAAGAAATCGGGCGACAAGCTGCGCCTCTTCTTCACGCGTCTTTGGTTTGGGGATGTTAACAGCGCAGGTGTCGTCGAGGCCGCATTCATAGCGGGTTTTGCATTGCTCTGACAGAACAGTCCAGGCATGATCCTTTTCCAGGCTTTCCAGCGGCGCGGGCAACGGCATCAGTTCTTCGTTCTCGATGTGAATCAGCGGCTCGCTGTCAGGCCGCGAGATGTCGCGCAGATTGATGCTGCCGCTCATTTCCGCGTCTCCTCGGTGGGACTTGTGGTTGCAATCTCGGCCCAGGTGCGGCGGCCGTCGGCGCCCACGTGCGGCGCAGACCAGGTAGGCCGATAGCCAAGAGAAGCGGCCACGTTGGTTTCAATGGCGCTTCCGCGTTCGTTGCGCCGGTCATCCCACCGCACTGCATGCCAGGTAAAGTATTTGGCGATGAAGTGCGCCATGTGCGTGAAAGGAATATACGCGACCAGCAGGGAGGCTAGAATCAGGCCCGCACCAAATACGGGTGCGATTCTCACGGCGCGATCGAAGTGAAGGCCGCCGCGCGCGAATTCGCCGAGCGATGCCGTTCCGGGCGCGCGCAACAGTTGGCCGCCGATGAGAAGCGCACATACTGCAATGAAGAGCAACAGATTGAAGATGTCTCCGGGGTGCGTGGAATTCTTCAAAGCCGGATCAATCGTGCGGCGCATCAGGAGCCAGCAGGCCCCTGCGGCAATAAGAAGGCCCCCGAGATCTCCGGCGAATGTGGCGATCGCAGCCAGCACGTGGGTGAGTCCAGCGATTCGCGGCCCGGCGGATAGGAGGCCGCACGTCAGTCCCAGAGCCGCGCAGCCAACCGCGGCGACGGCGAGATAGAGTCCGAAATGAAAGAGGAAGGAGGGGAGCCACAGGCGGCGATTGAACTCGCGCAGGCTTTTGAGAAAAAGAATTTCCTCGATCATCACTCGCCATTCGCCGCGCCGGTTGGCCACTTGCGGCTGACGCCACCATTCCTGGGTTTCGAAATACGATCCGCCATACGCCGCGCGATACGGGTGCTCATGCGGCAGTGGATAAAGCTCCCAGCGCAGGTGCAGTGGAGTCCGCGCGTAAACGAGAATGCGCCTGAGACATCCGGCAAGAAAAATCAAGAGCCCGGCATAGATCGCAAGATAAACCGCGACGGTCAACTTTCCCCTCCGTGCAGCCGCTCCTGTGCGACAAGCTGATAGCGAATGCTACGGGGATTGTACGCTGGAGCCGAAAACCCGTGATGTGCTCCGGCTCACTGCCGGATCGCGTTCAGGAAGCGCGTTTAGCAGCCGCCAAATTCAATTTGCAGAAGATGAAGGGCGCGAAAAACATGCCCGCGAAACTGGCTGCGGCTAAGCGGAGATAGTCGAGTGCGGAGCTAATGATCGACGCGTTGCCGGCAAAGGGAGCGAATGCGGCATTGAGGACACGCACGACGACGAGCATGACGGCGATCGACAGAATGTAGCGGAGAAGTTTGGCTGCCGGGCCGCCGCTGCGCGGGTCGAAGTTTACAGTCCGCAGCTCCAGCGGACAGGCGACCACGATGCCGGTGAGCCAGCCGCAGTGGCCCGCAATTTCCCGCACCTGGCTGTCGATCTGCCAGCCATTGAGAGCGACTGTGAGGAACCATATTGCTGCGCTGCCCGCGACGGTGATGGCGATCTGGAATCCATACGGGACTTCGCTCCACAAGTTTGCGAGCGTGGCCGTGTAACGGGATGCGACGAAGCCGAAAAGAAGGCCAATTGTCCAACCCAGCAAAACATCTTCAACATAGTGCACGCCGAGATAAGGGCGCGAAACGCCGATGAGGACGATGAGAAGCACTAGCCCCAAGCGAACGAAGCGGTTCCGAGTAAAAGCGATGAGGTAGGAGTAGAAGGCGGCGGAGCCCATGGCGTGGCCCGACGGCGTCGAGTATTCAAGAGCCAACGCTTTGGCTTCGGATGGAGGAACTGCCCATTTCTGCTTGTACGTTCCGTCGGACACGAAGGGCCGGGGGTTTTTGATGAGGATCTTCAACAGATCGTTGAAGACCATAGTGAGCAAGACCACCACGGTTAGGCGCACAGCGAGGCGCTTGTCCCACATCACGTAGAGAAGGATGGTGAAGAGGACATAGAAATTGGCTGAGCCGAAAAAGCTTGCGGCGTGAAAGAAATGAGTGAGGTAGACATTTCTGTGGTCGGCCAGAAACTGCACCAGGGCCAGGTGAAAGTGCAGATGGATCATGGTGCTGTCTTGATCGCCTCCGCGTGGACCGGCTGGTTGCCATTGCATTCATTCGCAACGTCCCAATTGACATAAATGGGGTTGCCAATGAGCCACAGTTTCCCGTCAGGCCCGGTGACTTGCGCACGAAACCAATGACGGCGTCCGTCGCCGGTCCAGTGCAGCGTTTGCGTGGAGTCCGCGGTGAAGGTGGCGACGCCTTGCGGGAGTGCGACGTCCTTGCCATCCTCGACCCAGTGCAATGTCCCGCCTGCGGCAGCGGTCACATGCGCCGAAAACTCAACTTGATCGCCCGTCGCCGCGTCGAACAGATCTCCCGCGTGGACTATACGAGCGCCGGCATGCGCTGTCACTTCGAGAAGCCGATCGTGGGTTCCAGTCACATCGATGAAGACGTGGCCGGCGCGGATGCCGTCGAGAATCGCGGGCGTGGAGAGATCCGCTGCATACACAACGGTCGTCGGGCTGCCGATGGAGCCGGTTTGATCGAGCGGTTGCATAGGGCGGTGATTGTCGCTGCCGCCGATTCCCGTGAGACGGCATCCGCGATCGAGTTCCCGATTCCAGAAGGGAAGATCGGAAAGACCGCTCCGTTCGCTACCTCCGTTCACAGCCTCGACACCGGTGAGCAAATGCATGTCGACCGGCGTGGAAGGCGTCCATCCGCAGCCGAGGCAGATTTCGCCGCTCGGAGCCAGGGGGTGATTGATCGAGGTGATGGCGCCTACGTTTGCGGCGCTTTGCAGCAACGTGTTCACGTCGGGGACTGTTCGTCCATCGAGACGGAAATCGATGAAATCCGTGCTGCCGAGAAAATTGATGTGGCCCTGAAAGGTGGTAATTTCGCGGCCGGGAATCAAAAGCAGCTTATCGAAGTAAGGTTGCAACTCCCGCATAGCATCATATTGCGAGCTGGCATTGTGATCGGTGATGGCGATGAAGTCGAGACCGCGGCGGGCGGCGGCGTCCACGGTAAAGAAGAGCGGACAGGGAACCATTTTTCCGGTCTGGCTGGGGCATTGGCCGTCACTGTGCGCGGTGTGCATGTGCAGATCGCCGCGAAACCACGCGGGTCCGGCGCGTAGCGGCTCACGGAGAACCGCCGGCAGGGCTGCCACTGCGCCGCTGCGCGAAAGGTAGACATGAACGGTGTAATGTGACTCAACGCCGGCGCGAATGTTGGGCACGCCGATCAACACATTCCAGGTACCGGATGGAATGGCGCCCGGCAAACAGGAGGGCGTGGCATCAGAGAGGCCGACAGTGAGCGTGGACTTGTTGCCACCGCTCCAGCAGCGCAGCCCAGCGGGATCAAGCAGTCCGAGATCGAGAGCGGTGTGCTGCTCTTTCTCGGTGTAGCTGAAGGTGATAGTCACGCGCTCCGTGCCGTCGGGTACTGCAAAGGGAACTTGCACATAGCTCTGGTTCTGGGAGCCGCGCACGACGCCCTGGAGGACGAAGTCAGAGCCGGAAGAATCCGCCACAGGGGGCGCTGGCTGCGCGAGAGCGGGGACGGCGGCGAGGGAGGAAACCAGAAGGATGCGAAACAGTGCTGAAAATCGGAATAACAATTTTGCGTGTCGTGGCGAGCTCTTCTTCATATAAGACACTTCCATGATTCGATGACGCCAGAGTGCGCTGGCCGGGAATCGTATCGGCTATTATAGCCAGCTTCATCCTGGGCGGCGAGGCTTCAGAAAGAAAGGCCCGCATCCGATGCGATGTTCTGCGCCGGATGCGGGATTAAAGCTAAGACACCCTTGGGAGGCCTTGTGTCCTAGAAGGAAAGTTTGAGCGCCAATTGAATGGTGCGGGCGCCGTTGTTCCCGTTGCTGTTCTTCGTGGCCGCGATACTGCTGAAGCCGCCGGCCTGGAAATTCAAACTTCCCGGTTGCACGAAGGGCGGCGTGTTGGTGGTGTTGAAGAATTCGGCGCGGAACTGCAGAATCGTCGCTTCCGTGAAGTTGAAATTCTTCAACATTGACGAGTCCACGTTGTTGAAGTGCGGTCCGCGTGCCTGCTGGATGCCGCTCGTGCCGAGCGGCGAGTAATCGACCTGTCCAACCTGGGTAGCCGTAGGCGGCTGGGCGAACGCGGTGGGGTTGAGCCATTGCGTATAGTTGTGCGGTCCGGCATAGACACTCTGTCCGGGTGCCACGTTGGCGGAGCAACCGAAGTCGGCGGTTGTGGCTGTGGGGCAAGTGATTGTGACCGGCTGCCCGCTCTGGAAGGTATAGAAGCCGTTGATCTCCCACCCGCCCACGATGAGATCCGCGGCTTTGTTCATAGAGCCGCCAAACTGCTTGCCACGGCCGAAGGGCAGGCCGTAGGTGGCAGCGGCGTGCCACAGGTTGCTGGCGTCGGCATCGCACAGGCCGTAGTCGCCCTGGAGGCCGAAGCCAGCGAGCCATTGGGCGCGGTAACCTGCGTTGAACTCCGAGTTCTGCGGCGCGTGCTGGTCGCCTGTGCACCGGGACAAGGTGTAGTTGGCCAGCACCGACAGCCCCATGCTCATCTGGTGCTGATAGGTGACCTGCAAGGAGTTGTAGCTGGTGTTGGCGTTCGTGGTTTCGTAGGTGCCATTGCGCGCCATATACGGGTACGGAATATACAACTGGGTGTTTTGGCCCGGAGGCAAGATGATGGAGTTGCTGTTCGAGTTCCCCAGAATATCCAGGTGACGACCCTGGGTGCCGACATAACCCGCCTGGATAGCATCGTGGCTCGTGAATTGATCCTCGACGGTGAAGTTCTCTGTTTGAATCATCGGGGTCTGGTAGTTCGGTTGGCGGCCGTTGAGAGTCGCGCCGAGATAGTCGCTACCGATGTATTGACCTCCCACGCAAGTGCTGAGGGGCAGAGTGGAGCAAGAGACCGGCGTCGTTGTGTACGGGGTCGGGCTTTGCAGCGTGGTCGCGCTGGCGAAGTTGTAGTTATTGAAGGTATTTTCCAGGGTCGCGGGCGCGTTCGAAGCACCGGCGAGCAGCGGATGGTTGGAGTCGGGAGACGGGACGGTCTGCGTGTAGCCAAAGGGATAGTTCAATCCCAGCGTGCCGCCGTAACCAAGGTTGCCCAGCGCTCCATATGCCGTGCCGAAGCCGCCGCGTACCACCAGCGTAGGCCGCAGTTTGTAGGCGAACCCCACGCGTGGCGCGAAGTTGGTCTTTTGAGCGTTGCCGAGTGCAGCGTTTCCAGAGCACACGATATTGATATTGCTGAGGGCAGCCACGGTATTGAAGATCGTGGCCCGCGGGGTCGAGCAAGTCCCGTTGGGAATGGAGAAGTTTGCGGTGAGGCCGTTGCCGCCGGCAGGAACGAAGTTGGACTGGAAGCCCCGGGTTTCCTGGTAGGGCGTGAACAGATCCCAGCGCACGCCGAGATTCAGCGTCAACTTGGGATTCACCTTCCAGTCGTCCTGGAAGTAGGCGCCAATGTACCAGCGATGGTCGTCGGTGACGGGAAGGTTGGAGGCGGAAAAGCCGTTCTGGCCTCCGACCAGGTTCACGCCAGCGCCCACACCGTATGCGTAGTTGATGGGCGTCAGCAACATGTCACTGATGCCGTTCAACCCCGAACTCTTGTTGGAAATGTCGGTGTATTGGCCGTTGAAGCTCATGTCGCCACGGCCTTGCGGCGGCTGCGAGATGTTGCCTTCGAGGTCGTCCACCTGGATGCCCGTCTTGAAGGCGTGATTGCGCCAGATCTTGGTGACCCCGTCAACGTACTCCAGGCTCCAAACATATTGCAGCGTGGGCGAGTAGTTGCCGATGCCGAGTCCCCTAAGCCCGCCAATGTTGATGATGGGCAGGCCTCCGTTGCCGGCCGACTGCGGAACACCCTGGATGCCGTACTCCAGGGGGATATTGCAGGAGCCCGGACCCGGATTCACCGTTCCCGAGCAGGCTGAACCGCCGAAGTCATTGCCCCAGACGGATACCTGGAGCTTGTCGCTGTGGACCATGCCTATGTGAAATTGATTGGTGAGCGTGGGAGTGAGGATGCGCGTGTAGCCGACCGCCCAGGCCCAGGCCGGCAACTGGTCGACGCGTCCGCCGCTCTGGCCCGCGCCAACCCCGGGGAAATACGAGGGCACGTTGGCGGTCAGGTAGCTCCGGTCATAGACGCCGAACAGGATGTTCTTGGAGCTGATGTCGGCATCGATGCGGATGTCGTAGGTGTTGCTGTTCTTTTGTTCGCTGGGCACGTAGGTTTGGAAGTCGTTGGCCAATCTTCCCGGTGTGTCCGCCGCCGGATACAGACCCAGCAGCTTCACCGCGTTCGGATCCTGGCGGCTGGTTGGGATGACGTTGAGGGCGGAGAGGAGAACGCCGCCGGTGTCCTGCGTGAAGTCGGTTCTGTTGACACCGGTGAAGCTGGTGCAACCGCCGGCTGCGGTGCAGTTATAGAAAGGATCGCGCACAAAGCCGGTGGTATTTGCGATCAGTCCCGTGACTGGGTCCGCTAAGCCGGCCGTCGTGGCGCGTGTCGTAGCCGGATCCAGGATGGTGCCGTTCGAGAAGGCGCGGCCCAGGTAGTCGGTGTGGCAGCCGGTGGTGACGGTGGCGCTGCAAGTGCTCGAGGTGTTGTAGGTGATGTTGTCCTGCAGGTTGGTGAACTTGCTGGAGACCATACTGGCGGTCGGCACGGTTAAACCGCCGTCCGGCACCGGCAGCACGTAGCGGCCGCCCTGGTAATCGGTGAACCAGAAGAGCCTGTTCCTGCCATTGATGAGGTGCGGGATCAGGACCGGACCCCCAGCCGTGAAGCCGAAGAGATTCTGGTGATACGGAGGAATCGGACCGGAGACGCAGCCTGTGGATGTGCAATTACTACGATTGAAGAAATAATTCGCGTTCAGATCGTTGTTGCGCACATACTCCCACAGATCGCCGTGCACCCCATTGGTGCCGGATTTGAGCGACGCGTTGATGACGCCGCCGGTGGAGTGGCCGAATTCGGCGTTGAAGTCGCCGCTCTGCAACGTGAATTCCTGGATGGCATCAGGCGGCGGGACAATGGCGGCGTTGGTCCCGGTATAGTTGCCGCCATAGAACTCGATATTGTCGTTAATGCCGTTGAGGCGGAAATCGTTTTGCCATTCGTCGACGCCATTCACCCTGAAATAAGCGGACGAAGAGCTGCCTGCGTCGGCGGTGCCGTTGCCGCCAGCGCCGGTTCCGGTCGCATCCGTATTGACGCCGGCGGACATTTGCGCCAACGCGCCCCAGTCACGGGTGACAAGCGGCATGTCGTTCACGGTTAGGCTGCTGATGGATTGGCCCACCTGGGCGTTTTCCGCTTCCAGGAGCGGGGCTGCGGCGGTCACAGTGACACTCTGCTGCACGTTGCCGGTGGCAAGGTGAATATCGATGGTTGCGACCTGCTGTACCTGCACAATGACTTTATCCACGACATACTTCTGGAACCCGGGGGCCTCAGCGTCAACCGTGTAGTTGCCTGGAAGCACGCCATCGAATACATAGGTACCGGTAGATGTGGACTTGGTTGTGGTTTGTGCACCGGTGTCGTTGTTGATGAGCGCAATCGAGGCCTTTTGAACGACCGCTCCGGATGGATCTTCCACTGTTCCCGTAACCTCTCCTCGATCAAGCTGTGCTGCCAAGCGGCCCGGAAGGCACAGAGCAAGGAGCGTGACCACGAGGGTAAGCCATGGTCCGGCAATTCTGAATTGCTGTTTGATGTTCATGATGCCTTGCTACCTCCAATTTCAAATTTTTTACACGTTTGCACTCGTCCACACTTCGGCGAGCAGCGCAACGATATTGCACTTACTATGCGCGCGGGAGTGTTTACCCTAAGTGCATGCACGTGTATACACTAGTGTTCACAGCGCTTAATTATTTGATTGAAAAGGACTTGTTGACTGTTTGAATTGTTGGTAAACTGTGGAAATTGTTCGAGGGGAAGGCCCAATTCTGCGGGTTTATTGCGGGCGGCCGATGTAGGCTATGATGCAGCAGATGAAGTAACGTGATTGCGCGCGTTGCAATCGCGTTACAAGCCCCATTAAGAACGCGGTCGCGACGCGTTGCGATTTGGCCAGGACGTGCCCGCATGATGCGAGCGATTGACCAATTTCCTCCTGGCTTCGACGGACTTGAAATTGAACTCAACTCTGCGCAATCCGCAGACGACTTTGTAGGATCACCTGAATATTGGGTCAAGCCGTGCGCCCTTGCTTAACAGTTGAACCGGAGACCGCTCCCTGTCCTTGGACGGAAGCCAGGAGATAAGGCTCATGGATCACTTTGCCGCCGTCCAATCCAAAACCAAGTTGCCTCTTCCGGATGAGGCATGGCCGGCGAGTCTGCACGAAGATCCGCATTGGGCTTTAGCGCAGCGTGTGATCTCCGGACCAAACTTCGCCCGATCACCCTTGCTTACGAAGTTTCTGCTTTTTGTGGTGGCCGAGACCCTGGAAGGGCGGGGAAACGAGATCACAGAGCACCAGATCGGCGTGCAGGTCTTCGACCGGCCGGCGGATTATCGCACGCTCGAGGACAATATCGTTCGCAGCTACGCGCGCCAATTGCGCAAGCGGCTGGCAGAGCACTTTGCGGATCAGGGCAGCTCGGAACCGGTGCGCATCGACATTCCGGTGGGCGCGTATGTGCCGGTGTTTCTTCCCATTGCTGAGGAGGTCACGCGGGAAGAGATGCCGGGGTCTCCGGCATTAGCTTCGGGCCAGTCACAGCCTCATGCACTGCCTGCGCGCAATGCGGAGCCAGCGGCAACGGTGCAATCAAAGGCAGTACGCTGGACGCTGGGCGCAGTTCTGGTTGTGGCTTATAGCGCGGCGCTGATTGCCGCAACCTGGTATGCTGCCAGACGATCGCCGGCGCCGCCCGTTTCGCAAGAGCCGGCGCACATGCTTTGGGCCGAGCTGTTCAGCGGTCCCGAAAACAGCTATATCGTTCCGTCCGATGCGGGATTCAATCTTCTCGAAGACCTTTCGCGCCGGCCTGCGCCGTTGGCGGAATACATTTCAGGCAAGTACCAGGAATTGCCATTGTCTGGCGTAGATGCGCATAGCGCCTCGGATCTGCGCTCTCAGCAGTTGACGCCATTTGTCGATCTACAGATCGCGGCGGCTCTAGCTCACCTGACTGAGGACGATCCGCAGCGGGTTTTCATTCGCTTTCCACGCGATCTGCGGCTGGACGACCTGAAGAACGCCAACGCCGTCATCATCGGGTCCGTGGGCAGCAATCCCTGGGCCGCGATTGCCGAAAGCAACGCCAACTTCCGCATTGTCGACCGGCCCGGCATGAACGGCGCGCAGATCATCAATCTCAAGCCGCAACCGGGAGAATCCGCGACTTATTCCAGCCGCTGGAACGAACCGGCGCACGAGACTTTCGCGCTCATCGATTTTCTTCCCAATTTAAGCGGCAACGGTCACCTGCTGGTTCTGGAAGGGCTGGATGTGGCCGGAACCCAGGCCGCGGCCGAGATGCTGTTGTATCCATCAGCCATCGATCCGATTCTGAAGCAAGCGATGCGTCCGGATCACTCCATGCACAATTTCGAAGTGCTGCTAAGGTCAACGAGCATCGAGTCAAACGCCACCGGGACGCAGGTGATCGCAAGCAGGATTTACTAGCCGACCGCGCCTGGCGCAATTCCTGGAGTTTCACCGTTGCACCCAGCCCACCGCAGGGCGCGGGATCGCATTGCCTGCCCTATCAGCTATAGTTTCCAAGGAACATTATCGCGACGGTTGAGGCCCTTCTACTGGAACGGGCCGAAGCCGCCGAGCCGCGAGAACCGCGCAAGCCGCAAGGCAGAGGGGTAAACCGTGAAACGAGCAGTTGGAGTAGTCGCAATTCTGATAGGAATGGCAATGGCGCTTACACCCATTGCACAGGGAGAGATGAAGATGTCGATATGGGGTCATACCGCGGATGGAACCGCCGTCCCGATTTACACGTTAACCAGTGGGCAGATTGAAGTAAGAGTGACGGCGTACGGAGCGCACCTGGTGAGCGTGAGAGCCCCGGATCGCACGGGCAAAATGGCGGATGTTGCGTTGGGCTACGACACACTCGATAAGTATCTGATCAAGCCCAGTCCTTATATCGGCGCCGTGGTGGGGCGCTATGGCAATCGTATTGCGCTGGGCAAGTTCACGCTGGATGGAAAGACCTACCAGATTCCCATCAATAACGGTGCCAACGCGCTGCATGGCGGCCCCGTTGGGTTTGATCAGTATGTATGGCAGGCGAAGGAAGTGCCGGACGGCGTCGAGTTTACGCATGTGAGCCCCGATGGCGACATGGGATTTCCGGGGACAATGACTGCAACCGTTCGCTACACGCTCAAGGGAAATACGCTGCGCCTGGACTACTCGGCAAGAACGGACAAGGACACGGTGGTGAACCTGACCAACCATTCGTACTTCAATCTGCACGGCGACGACCAGGGCAACATTCTCGACCTGAAGATTGAACTCAACGCCGACCGTTACACGCCAGTGGACGCAGGGCTGATTCCGACCGGAGAGTTGGCGCCGGTTGCCGGCACTCCGATGGATTTTCGCAAGCCGGAGGCGATTGGCGCGCGGATTGATGCCGATAACGAGCAACTGAAGCGCGCGGGCGGGTACGATTTCAACTTCGTGCTGAATGGCAAGCCGGGAACGCTGCGTCTGGCGGCCATCGTGACCGATCCCGCGAGCGGACGCAAGCTGACGGTGGAGACGACCGAACCGGGCGTGCAGTTCTACTCCGGTAACTTCCTGGACGGGAGCTTTACAGGCAGGCATGGTGTGAAGTACACGAAGCACGCCGGATTCTGCCTGGAGACGCAGCATTACCCGGATTCGCCGAACCATCCGGATTTTCCTACCACTGAGTTGAAGCCGGGCGAGACCATGCACTCGACTACTACGTTCACGTTTGGAATTGAGAAGTAGAGAGATCCGACAAACTGTCCAACTGGCGCCGCCGCTGAGCTTCCTAGCTCGCGGCGGTTTGCCATTTCTTGAACCAGCCGAGACCCTCAGATGTTCCCGCGGCGGGAATGTATTCGCAGCCGATCCAGCCTTCGTAGCCAAGCTCGTCAATCAGATTGAAGAGATACTCGTAACGAACTTCGCCCGTGTCGGGCTCGTGGCGCTCGGGCACGCCCGCAATCTGAATATGACCTACGCGTGTATTTTTCGCGTCTGCGAGATATTTGCGGATCCTGATGGCCAGATCGCCCTCCTCCACCTGGCAATGAAACAGATCCATCAGGATGTTGAGATTGGCAGCGCCGATCTCCGCGACGATCGCGTGCGCTTCTTCCTGACGATTCAGGAAAAAGCCCGGCATGTTGCGCAAGGCGATAGGCTCGATGAGCAATTGGATTCCGGCAACGCGCGCCTGATCCGCCGCCCAGGCAAGATTGGCGGTGTAGACGCCGAGCAAGTGCGCGCGGTCCACGCCCGCTGGCGAAATTCCTGCCATAGAGTGGACGCGGGGGCACTCCAACACGAGGGCGTACTCCAAAGCTTGTAAGAAACCGTCGCGAAATTCCTTTTCACGTCCCGGTAGCGCCGTGATGCCGCGTTCGCCGGCCTTCCAGTCGCCGGGAGGAGAGTTGAACAGGACCTGGCGCAGCTCGTGCTCTTTGAGCAGAGCGGCCAGCGTGGCGGCGGGATACTCGTACGGGAACAAGTATTCGACCGCCGTGAAGCCGTCGTGCGCAGCCGCGGCAAAGCGATCGAGGAACTTGTGTTCCTGGTACATCATAGTCAGGTTGGCGGCGAAACGAGGCATGGCAAGGACTCCGTCATCAAAGTGTGAGCAGCGTTGAGACGCCGGTATTATTTTTCGTGAGCGCTGAGCTGATCGAGCACGCGCTTCAGGTCGTCGAGCTTCTGGCCGGCCTCAGCCAGTTTACCCTCGGAAGTGAGGCGCTGATAATCTGCGAAGTCGCGACTGGCTTGGCTGATGAGCGTGTTGACGCTGGCAGCAGGCTGGGGCGCGCCCGAGGGTGTAGCCGTAGGCGCAGGTTGCTGTGATCCCGCACCGGTGAGCGATGGGGTCTGCGAGCCGAAGAGCGACGCGAGCGCTGCTTCAAAGGTCGGCCCATAGGCAAGGCGATCCTGCAAAGCCAGAACCACCAGCCGCAATTCCGGCATGGGGCTCTGGTTGGCCTGTAGGTAAATCGGCTCCGCATAGAGCAGCGCCCGCCCGCAGGGAATCACCAGCAGGCTGCCGCGGATCACCTTCGAGCCATTCTGATTCCAGAGCGTGAGCTGTCCGGAAAGCTCTCCATTCTGATCGATACGCGATTCAATTTGCTGAGGCCCGTCGACGAGGCGCGTCTTGGGGAAGTTGAACACCACGGCCTTACCGTAATTCGAGCCATCGCTGCGCGCCGCAATCCAGCCAATCATGTTGTTGCGGCTAATGGGCGTGAAGGGCAGGATCTCGACAAACTCGAGGCCGCTCTGCCCGCCGGAACTCGCCTCTCCAGGTAGTGTCATCAACACGAAGTTGGGTTGCATGGGCTGCGCGCCCTGGTCGCCACTCTGGCTTGAGCCATTTTCGGTAGCGACGGTCCACTGATCTCCGCGGTTGTAAAAAACCTCGGGGTTGGTCATGTGATAGAGGCCGTATACATCGGCCTGCAAGCTCAGCAGCGCTTCAGGATAGCGCACGTGGGCACGCAGCCACGCGGGCATGGCGGAAGCGTCCTTGAACAGTGCTGGGTAGATGCTGCGCCATGCGGTGACGATGGGGTCGGAAGAATCGAAGACGTAGAAGGTGACCGTGCCGTCATAGGCGTCCACCACAGCTTTCACGCTGTTGCGGGCGTAATTGACCGATTGCCCATAGAGATCGGCAGGCGCGGAGTCAGGATAGGTGGATGAGGAGGTGTAGGCATCGATGATCCAGGAGAGGCGTCCATCGTCGCCCACCACAATGTAGGGATCGTGATCGAAGGTGAGGAACGGCGCCAGGGTGGTAACGCGCGCCAGCACATTGCGCCGCATCAGCAGACGGCTATCGGCCTTTATGTCGTCGCTGAAGGGAACCTTGCTCAGGTCGCCGCGATCGAACGCCAGCAGCACGCGGCGCATAAAGCCGCCCATCACAATGCCGCCGGTGCCTTCGTAGGTCGAATAACTATCGTTCTGGCCCTGAGAGTAATTGAATTCCTGTTGGCCGGTTTTGACGTAGACATCGGTGTCGGTCTTTTCGCCGAAGTAGATTTCGGGACGCGTGACCTTGAGGCCGGGCACAGTGCTTTGCACGGGCATGTTTGAGAGATAAAGCGTAGGCAGGCCCTCGGTTGAAAATCCGTTGACGGGATTCATGGTGATGCCGTAGCCGTGCGTGTAGATCAGCTTGTCGCTGATCCAGTTGCGGCTGGTGTCGGGCAGTTTGTCCACATCCAGCTCGCGAACGGCGAGCATCACCTGCCGTAACGATCCGTTGATCTGGTAACGATCGATATCGATGCCGGGGAAAGCATAGTAGGTGCGAATCTCCTGCAGTTGGGTCAACGTGGACTGGAGGGCGCCCACGTCCCAGAGGCGGATGTTTTCAAGCGTCGCCTGATTGTGTTCAGGATCGGCTGCCGCAACCGTGGTCTCAGCGGGGAATTCTTGCTGGGCAAAGAGGTCGAGGCCATAGGCCTGGCGCGTGAGAGCGATGTTGTCCACGATATAAGGCCGCTCGCGGTCCAGCCGGTTGGGATTGACGATGAACGTGCTGTTGTACCATCCAGCCAAAGCGACGATGACAAAACAAACCACAGCGGGAGCGATGGCCGCTGCCAGCCAGCGCACGCGTAGCTTGAGCACGCCGCCGGCGAAGGCAATGACCGCGCCGATGGCGAGCGCCACGCTGATGAACAACATTCCGAGGATCGTGACGTGCGCGTCCGTATAGGAGACCCCGGAAAAGATCGGGTGCTGGTCGAAAAACAGATCGAAACGGCCGACATACTCGCGAATGGCCAGCGTGAAAAGCAAAAAGCCCAGGGCGGTGGAAACGCCACGCCACATCGAGGAATCGCCCCCGCTGAAATGCCCGTCGCGCATCCGGCTGCCGCCTGCGGCGATAAGGAAGAGCGCCGCGAGAATGCAGATCATTACTGCCAGCGTGAGCAACCATCCGGCGATGAGTTCCCAGGCAGGCAAGGTGAAGAGATAAAAGCCGAGCGGGCGGCCCAGGATGGGGTCGGCGGAATTCGCGGCGGTGGCAGGCGCGTACCAATACAAGGCGAGCGTGGTCCACTGCGATTCCATTGCGAAGCCGGTGGCGATGGAAATGACCAGCGCGCCGACGGCGGAAATCGAACGGAGGAACTTTGCGATCGGTAGCTCGATGGGGCGGCCGGCGAAGTAGATGGTATGCGTATCAGGCAATTCGCCGCCGTGGTTGTGACGGAAAGCGAGGAAGGCGCCGAAGAGGACCAGAAAAGTGAGCAGCGCAAAGGCTGTGAAGGTCCCCCACTCGAGGCCAAAGGTCTTCCAGAAGACGGGAGCGTAGCCAAGCGAGCCGTACCAGAGGAGGTCAACCCAATAGGAAATGGCAGCGCGGCCGCCAATAAGGATAAGGATGACGATAGCGATTGGAAGGTAAACAGCAAGTCTCAGGCGCCGCGGCTTTTCATGCATCGGCCAATTGATGGTATCGGGCACATTTCCACCCCACTCAGGCGATTTATGCTCGCTGAGTCACGCAAGAATTGTACAGCGTGAGTGTGAGGCAGTTCTGTCCAAACGGGCCCCCAATGGCCGCGTCATACAGAATCGGGTGGGCTCTAAATCAGCTCGGAGTGGCCGGTGACGCCCAACTCCTTCACGATCTTGCCCACGTCCTGCGAGTGGTTGCGGTGGGCGATCAGCAGCGCGTCTTCCGTGTCGACGACGACCAGATTCTTCACGCCCACGAGAGCTACAAATTTCCTGGGGCTGAAGATGTAGTTGTCGTTGGCCTCGATAGCCATGTGACCACCGGTGTCAGCCACGTTGCCTTCGGCATCGCCGCGCATGCGCGTCTCTAACTGGTACTCGTAGAGGGAGGCCCACGAGCCGAGGTCGTTCCAACTGAACTCGGCGGGAATGCAATACAAATTCGACAGGTGCTCGCCCTTGGCGCTGCGTGGTTCGAGGACCGCATAGTCGACGGAGATGTTTTCGCACTTGGGATACGCGCTATGGAAAACCTCGTCGAACTGCGGGGTGCCCCAGGCCGCGGCAATGGATTCGAGCAGCGGAGCGGTTTCCGGCAGGTGCTCGCGGACCGCATTGGCCAGCGTGCGCGCCGACCAAAGGAAGATGCCGGAGTTCCAGTAGTAGTTGCCGGCGGCGACAAACTCTTCGGCGCGGTTCTGATTGGGCTTTTCGATGAAACGGCGCACGTGCAGGGCGGAGTCGTCCTTGGTCAGGTCGCCGGTTTCAATGTATCCGTAGCCGGTTTCCGCGCGGAAAGGCTCGATACCCAATACGACGATGTTTTCGCCGGCCGCGGCCGCGGCGATGCCTTTTTGCAGAGCCTTGAGAAAACGCGGCTCGTCGCTGATGACATGGTCCGACGGAAAAACACCGAGTATGGCATCTGGGTTGTCGCGCTCAATGAGGAAGGCAGCGAGGCCGCAGGCCGGCGCGGTGTTGCGGGCCACCGGCTCCTGCACGATTTGTGCGGCGGGCATGCCGGGCAACTGGTCGGCAATTTCGTGGGCCAGAAATTCGTTGGTGATAATCCAGGTTTTTTCCAGCGTTGTCAGTGGCTTGAGACGTTCCACGGTTTGCTGAATCATGGAGCGCTCGCCGTCGAGAGCGAGAACCTGCTTGGCGCGGGCGCGCCGGGAACGGGGCCAGAAACGGGTGCCGCTGCCCCCAGCTAATATAACGGGACGGAAATCGATAGCGTTCAACATTGAAGAGCCATAGTACCCGACGAAGATAACGTTTGCACAGGGCGAGGCGAATTATTTTCAGGATCGGTAACCGCCGAACGGCGCAGCCCGCCTGGAATGCAACTTTGACAGAGCTGCATCCGACGATTGGCTGCAAACCGCGACGGAAATTTGAAGAAAAACTGAGCTACTTTAAGCCGGTGAGGAACTCGCCCATGCGGCGCGTGCCCTCATCGATGTTCTGCTTGGTCACCGGGTAAGAGATGCGGATGTGTTCGCCAGTCCCGAAGGCTTCACCGGGCACGGTGACGACGTGGGCTTCGTGGAGCAGGCGCGTGGCCAGTTCTGTCGTCGTCTTGATGCCGCCCTTGCCCAGGTAGGCGCCGATGTTAGGGTACACGTAGAACGCACCTTCCGGTTTGGTGCAGGTGACGCCGGGAATGGCCGTGATTTTGGCCAGCATGTAGTCGCGCAAGTCAATGAACTCTGCGCGAAACTCGGCTACGCACTCCTGCGAGCCGGTGAGCGCCGCGATTGCCCCCTTCTGCACAAAGCTGGTCGCATTCGAGGTGGATTGCGACTGAAGTTTGCTCAGGTTGGCGACCACAGGCTTTGAAGCCAGCGCATAGCCCGCGCGCCAGCCGGTCATTGAATATGTCTTTGATAGCGACCCGAGAATGACCAGGTGCTCCTTGGCCCAGGTGAACGAACCGCCCGAGACAGGCTTGCCGGCGTAGTTGAGGTACACGTAACACTCATCCAGGAGCAGATAAATGCCGCGCTCGTGGGCGAGATGTACGATGCGCTCCAGATCCTCGGCCGTGACCACCGAACCTGCGGGGTTCGACGGCGAGTTCAGGATGATGGCCTTGGTGCGCGGCGTAATGGCGCGCTCGATGGCGTCCGCGGTGATGCGGAAGCTCTCGGCCTCACTGGTTTCGAGAAAAACCACCTTGCCGCCCGCGTACTGGATGATGTCTTTGAAGCTGACCCAGTAGGGAACCGGCAGGATGACTTCGTCGCCGTGATCGACAAGGATCTGCAGCGTGTTGAACAGCGCCAGCTTGCCGCCGGACGTGAAAATGGCCTCGTCGGTCGAGTAGTCCGAGCCGAAGTCGCAGGCATGGCGCTCGACGATGGCCTTGCGCACGTCGGGAATGCCCGGAACCACGGTGTAGCGGGTGAAATTGGCCTCGATGGCGGCAATGGCGGCGTCCTTGATATGCCGCGGAGTGGCGAAGTGAGGCTCGCCGGCCCCGAAATCCACCAGGTTGGCGCCCTGAGCGCGCAATTTAGCCGCCTCGGCGGCCACAGCCATGGTCGCGGATACTTCGATGCGGCCAATGCGATCGGCAAAAACTTTAGCTGGAGCTGTAACTGTCATGACATTATCTATCTTTGCAGATTTTGCGGCTGGGGCAAAGTGCAGATCCGGCGAAAAGTGCTTTTTGCGCCGAATTCAGAGGAGCGCTGACGCTATGCCAGCAGCCCTCCCTGATGCATTGGGGGTGCGTTGTGTTGAGGAAACTCTTTGAGAGCGTTTGGGGCAGGGCCATCTATGTCCTGCTGGGCATCGTACTTGTGGTCTTTTTGTATCTTCATTTTTCGATTGGCAAAAGCGGGGAAGCGCACCAGGTGCTGTTTATTCTCGCGTTTGACCTTTCGCTGTTCCAAGTCGTCCTGTTCTCTTGCATTCCGCCATTTCTACGAGATACGAAGCGTTCAGATGGCAGGCCGTTCGAGCGGAAGGATAGGATTCTGGCGGCAATCATCATGGTGCTCTCAGTGCCCACGTTCTGGATCTTGGGATGGATCACCTACATTTGTCTTGAATAGGGGCACTCGACCGCAGGACTCGCGACGCTGACGAATTCCAGTTTTTGTGCCATCCACAATCCGCCTTGCAGGTGAACTCGGGCTAGCTTCCGTTGATGCGCGCGCGCAACCGCTTGAGCACGTTCGGCGGCACCAGGCCGCTTACGTCGCCGCCGAAGCTGAAGACCTCCTTGACCATCCTCGAGCTGACAAAGGAGTAGCGGCCTGCCGGCTGGAGAAAGACGGTCTCGACTTCGGGAGCGAGGCGGCGATTCATGAGAGCCATTTGAAACTCGTGCTCG
The DNA here is from genome assembly GCA_963786565.1 of uncultured Acidobacteriota bacterium. Lineage (GTDB taxonomy): Bacteria > Acidobacteriota > Terriglobia > Terriglobales > Acidobacteriaceae > Telmatobacter. Next base: position 193,240 of record CAWAZR010000011.1, read on the forward strand.
TAGTCGGAGATGGCTCGAATGCCGCGCAGCACAGCCGCAGCGCCTTGCTCGCGCGCGAAATCGACCATCATGCCGTCGAACGTGGCCACAGAAACGTTGCCGATTCCGGCAGTAGCTTCGATGAGCATCTCCACGCGCTCATCCACCGTGAAGAGAGGGTTCTTGACGGGATTCACGAGAATGGCGACGGTCAGATGGTCGAAGAGCTTGGCCCCGCGCTGGATGAGGTCGACATGACCGTTGGTGGGCGGATCGAAGGTGCCGGGATAGAGGGCTCTGACGGGCATGGCGTCTCCAAAGGGATTTTACGGCATTTGCGAGTTCGCTGGGGCCAGAAGGCGGGACGCCGAAGGAACGGAGCCGATGTCCGCTTTGACTACTTGGCTTTTAACGTCATGCCGCTGATCGGAGCGGGAAGAGCGCAACCCGAGTTCCGCAGACCAGTCAGGAACGTCGCGATGGTTTGCGTCACCATCGGTTCCACCTTGTCGCTGCCGGGTCCGTTGCCGGCGAAGTTCATGTGCGTGGCGCTGTCGATCACGCCCTCCCACTGGCAGTGCGACGCGGTGCCGGGCAAATTGGTCCAGGGAACGAGGCGCGCCTTCGGGCCGCCCTTGAGTGACTGATCTCTGGTTCCCGTAAGGATCAGAATGGGCTTGTGAATGCCGTTCCAGGCGTTCTTTCCAAAGACCACGCCGGGGCCTTCTGGCGACAGCGCGACGTAGGCGTCAAAACGATTCTGGCCGGCAGGCGGCGACGTGACTCCAACGATGTTCTTCGCGCCGGCCTCGAGCAACACGGTTTCCGCGCCCATGGAGTGGCCGAGGATTACGCGAAAGGGAGCCTGGCACTGGCCATCGGCCCACTTGAGCGCCGCGTCCACGTCGAGCAGGCGGTCGCTTTCCGCGGTAGGGTCCTCGACGAGAGCGTCGAGACCGCGGATGAGGCCGTGCTGGCGTATGTCGCTGCGCAACGCGGGTAAGCCGCTCTCCGCGTGCCCCATGACGACGGTGGTGAAGCCGTGTTGCGCCATCGCCTGGGCCAGATAGCGATAGCCATCCTCGGAGCCGCCAGCGCCGTGCGAGATGACCGCCAGTGGCGCACAGCCGGAGTCCGCGCCCAAGGCGGGGTAAAGCATGAGCGGCGTAGAGTGGCCGTCGGAGCGCGGCACTGTGAAGTGCTGTTGCGCGGTGAGAAGATTCGCTGCGCAAGAGATGACGAGCGACGGCAAGATCAGCCAATGACGAGAAATCCGCATGAACGTCCTTACCTGCCGCGTACTGATGGATAGGACACCAATTGCGCGTCGATGTCGCGGTGACATAGCTTCAGGCGCTTGCCGGCGCCTACCGCTGCACGCGATGCAACGCGATTTTCACGGGCCCCGGCGGACGGAACAGCGGACTGCGTGAAGGATCCGAGCCATCGGGCGGTGGACCGACTGCCGGGCGCGAGGCATCGGACTCGGGTGCAGGCCGCGGCGGACGCTGACCGAAGTTTGGCGCACGCTCGAGTTCGATTGTGTCAGCGTTGATGTGGCCAGAATAGCTGCCATTTCCGGCCTTGAAGCTGACATTAGTCCCATCCACCTGGCCGTTTGTAATCGGAATTGGCGCGTCGTATCCGCCCGCCCAGCCTCCGCCGATGCCCTCTACGGTTCCTGTCAGCGTGTTTCCGTCCTGAACCAAAACGAAGAGTTGCGTGCCTCCGTCCTGCACGGGCCTCCACAGGCCGGTGATGCCCGCGCCCCTGGGCGCTTCGGGATCCCACACGGCCACCTGCGGGCGCAGCTCTACCTTCCCCGCCCAAATCGTTGCCTGCGCGGGAGTCAGACCCGGCGACGTGGCTTCGACCGTGATGCTATCTGGCGACTTCGCGGATTGAACGATTGCCATGCACAAGCCACTGAACGCCTTGCGCGACGTGCCTTTATCGGATTCCTGATTGGTAGGATCGCCGTTGCCCACGCCGATCAATTTTCCCGCTCCGATGACTTTGAATGTAACCAGGTTGTCGGTGATGGGCACAACGCGGCCCCGAGCATCGCGCACTTCCACAGAGAACATCGCAACATCTTCGCCATCGGCGGATATCTCCGCACGGTCGGCGTAGATGGCGAGTGCGGCGGGAGCGCCCGTGGTTTCGCGCCGGGTTGTCATCACCAACTCGCCATCCTTGAAGCCGCGCGCTTCGATGACTCCGGGTGCGTAAGGCACATTCCAGGCGAGGTGGGAGTCCTTTTTCATCTCCTGCGCGCCCAGGCTTTTGCCGTTCAGGAAAAGCTCGACCCTCTCGATGTTCGAGTGGACCCAGACGGCAATCTCCTTGCCTTCCATCCCCGGCCAATTCCAGTGCGGGAAGAGATGCAGAACGTGCTTCTCGGTCCACCACGCTTGGTAGTAGTAGAAGGTGTCCTTGGGAAACCCGCAGATGTCGATGATGCCGTACTGCGAACTGATGTTGGGCCAGCCGTTTGGCGAGGGCTCGCCGCGATAGTCGAAGCCGGTCCACACAAAGCCGCCCGCCAGCCAGGGGCGCGCGTCGCAAAAGCTCCACCAACCTTCGGCCGAAGCGCGGCCGGTTGTGGTGTAGGGATCGTAGGAGCCGACGTAGCCCTTGTCGTAGTCGGTGACGTAGATGCCGCGCGTGCACACGGCGCTCACTGTTTCCGTGCCGATGACGGGCTTGCCGGGATGCGCGTTGTGATAGGCCTCTGCGCCGGGATCCGCGTAGTTGTAGCCGATGACGTCACAGACTGCGAGGCCGCCGGTGCCGATGGCGCCCGTGGGTGCAATGGAGACGGGGCGCGATCCATCGTGCCGATTGGCGACTTCCTTCATCGCAGTGAGAATCAGCACGCCACGCTCGGTGTTGGCTACGCCCTCCTCATTGCCCATCGACCACATGAAGACGCTGGGATGGTTGCGGTCGCGGCGAACGAGATTTTCAAACTGGCTCAGGCCCTCGGGATTCGACGACATCATCCGCGTCTCGTCAAACACCAGAATGCCGAGATCGTCGCAGGCATCGAGCAGCGCCGGCGTTGGCGGATTGTGCGAGGTCCTCAATCCATTGGAGCCCATCTCGACGAGCTTCTTCATGCGGTAGGTCTGCACCGCATCAGGCAACGCTGCGCCCAGGCCCGCGTGGTCCTGGTGATTGCATGTACCTTTCACCTTGACCGGCTTGCCGTTGAGCAGCAGGCCTTTCTGGGCATCGACCTTGATGGAACGAATGCCAAAAATCGTTTCGTAGCGATCGACCACATCGCCGCCCACGCGCACTTCCGTGACCAGCAAATACAGGTTCCGGTCTTCCAGCGACCAGAGTTTCGGCTGGCTGACGGTCATCTTCTGTTCGTAGGTCTGCTTCGAGCCGGCGGGAATGGCTACCGTCGCGGTCACCATTTTGCCTACGGTCTTGCTTCTGGGGTCGAGAACGGTGGAGACCACGCGCGCGCTGGCGTTGGAATGGCCGTGGTTGTTGACTTCGGTGCGGATCGAGAGTGTAGCCGAGCCGGGCTTAACTTCCGACGCGACGAAAGTTCCCCATTGCTTCACGTGGACGGGATTGGTTTTGACTAGCCAAACGTGGCGATAAATTCCCGCACCCTCGTAAAACCAGCCATCACTCTCCGTCGCATCGACACGCACCAGCAGAACATTCTTGCCGCCGGGATTGGCGAAGTCGGTGACATCGAAACTGAAGGGATCGTAGCCGCCGCTGTGCTGGCCGATGTAGAAACCGTTGAGGACCACCATGGTCTCGCGGTAGGCGCCGTCGAACTCAAGAGAGATCCTCTTGCCCGCGTCCGCGGCAGGTATTTCGAAGACACGCCGATACCAGCCGATGCTCGTGGAAGGATAATTGCGGCCCAGAGGATAGAAACCTTTATTGAGCAGCGCAGGATCGTTGGTAAACGGCAACTCGATGGCCCAATCGTGCGGCAGATCGAGCGCTTTCCAGTCGCTGTCGTCGAAGGCGAGGGAACTGGCGGCGAGAAAACCGCCCGTCTTTTGAAAATTGCCGCCACGGCCGCTGCCGAATCCGAAGTCCTTGGTGGCATCGCACGCATCGCCGAGGTGGAAGCGCCAGCCGAAATCGAGTAGCAGGCGCTCGCGCGCCGTACTGGGCTGCGCCGGTTTTTGCGCAGAGCCCGATTTGTCCGCAGGAAGGGGGCCAGCGGTTTCCGTGGCAGCGTGCATCGCGGCGGCAACGGGGTTCATGCCGCTGGCCGCGGCGGCAACGGCCGGCGCCAGCAGGCTGCCTTTGAGCATATCCCGGCGTGAAAAGGCTTTCATCCCACCCTCCTAAGATTCGAGGCTGCGAGAGAATTCTAGTTGATTGCGAGCGGGTGCTACCCTTTGCGGCCGCGCACCACTTCCTTCGCCTGGACTTCGCCGCCCGCGGGAACCTCGGGCACTTCGGCCTTGGCAGCGCCGATGCCGAGCTGCTTGCGCAGCTCCGCGTCCATCTTGGCGAAGACTTCCTTGTTTTCCTTCAGGAAAGTCCGGGTGTTTTCGCGCCCTTGTCCGATACGTTCGCCGCTATAGCTGTACCATGCGCCCGACTTCTCCACGATATTGTGGGTCACGGCCAGGTCGAGCACGTCGCCCTCTTTGCTGATGCCCTCGCCGTAAAGAATGTCGAACTCGGCCTCGCGGAAGGGCGCGGCCACTTTGTTCTTCACGATCTTGACTTTGGTGTGCGAACCGACCACGACGTCGCCTTCTTTGACAGCGGCAATGCGCCGGATGTCGATGCGTACCGAGGAGTAGAACTTGAGCGCGCGGCCGCCGGTGGTGGTTTCAGGGTTGCCGAACATCACGCCGATCTTTTCGCGGATCTGGTTAATAAAAATGAGTGCGGTGCGGGATTTCGAAACCGTGCCGGTGAGCTTGCGCAGCGCCTGCGACATGAGGCGCGCCTGCAGGCCCATGTGGCTGTCGCCCATTTCGCCGTCGAGCTCGGCCTTGGGAACCAGCGCGGCGACGGAATCAACCACCAGCACGTCAATCGCTCCTGACCGGACCAGGGCTTCTGTGATTTCCAGAGCCTGTTCGCCCGAGTCGGGCTGCGAGACCAGCAGGTTGTCGACATCGACGCCGAGCTTCTTGGCGTAACCGGGATCGAGCGCGTGTTCCGCGTCGACAAACGCCGCCAGACCGCCCGCCTTTTGTGCTTCGGCGATGATCTGGAGGCAGATGGTTGTCTTGCCCGAGGACTCGGGACCGAAAACCTCTGAAACGCGGCCCCGCGGAACGCCGCCGACGCCCAACGCGGCGTCAAAACTGATGGAGCCGGTGGAGATTACCGCAATCGGCAGCAACGCCTCGCGGGAGCCGAGCCGGACAATCGACCCCTTTCCGAACTGTTTTTCAATCTGTGCCAGGGCTAGTTCTACGGCTTTGGCGCGGTCGTCAACGATGGCCATTGGGAGGGCTCCTCAAAAATGCTCGCCCTGCGCATCTCGTGCTTTCCCAGCAGGAAACGGCGAGGGGCTTAATTTGGATTTCGATGGGATTGTAGCAGGATGGGACACGGAAGAATAGGAGAAAGTGGCGAAGAAATGGAGAAAACAACAACTCTTGAAAATTCTGTTATTTAACTTAATTGGCGTGCGGTCCGATGGTTCTGCTCGGGCTTGCCGATGAGGTCAAGCGGTATACGCGCCCACGCGGGTTTCCCGGCCGGTGAGGGCGTCGCACTGGCGGTCCAGAACCTCATACTCGCTGTCGTGGTCCTTGCGGAAGGCGCGAAAAGCGTCCTCGCTGGTCCAGCGGTCAATGGTGAGGTAACTACCTGGAATATAAGCGTCTCGAAGCAACTCGGTACCTTTGTAGTCGGGCGACGTGTGGAAAAGCTTTGCCCAGGCGCCTTCGGGCCCATAAGCGGCCTCAAAACCGGCCACTCTATCCTCAGCAATCTCAAACTGCCAGACCACCACAAACATTGGGAACCCCAATCTTGTCTTTATGGTAGCGCAACGGCGGGGAGCCGGGAAAACGTGCGTCTTTGTGCGTCCAAACGGCATCCAATTTGTGTACCGAATTATGAAACACCGTCTCTATACAGGGCGCATACTTAGGATGGCTGTACATGTGAGGAGTAACCTTCCCCTTAGGTCTCCCGATTGCCGCTCCGGCCGTTCTGCAATTTTTGATAAGGGCTTTTTATCGGGCTGCTGACGCACGAGCAGACACGCACAGCACATCTTTCGGCGGGGAAACCGGATACGGATGCGAGGCACTTCCCGTCTCCGCGCTCCGGCGTACGCAACGAGTTCTTAAGACTTCAAAACACGGTTCATTGTGAGGGATCTATGAAGGCTGCTCGCTATCCTGGCATCCGCGTTACCGCCAACGGAAATCAACTGGTTGCGTACCACACCGAAACCCGCATTGCCGACGCTGGTGTGTTTTATCCCATCACGCCTTCTACCGAAGGCGGCGAGCTTTTCCAGCAGGCGTATGCGGAAGGCAAGCTGAACGTCTTCGGCGGCAACACCATCGCCATTGAGACGGAAGGCGAGCACGCGGCCCAAGGCGGCGCCATTGCGCACTCGGTGTGCGGCAAGCGCGTGGTCAACTTTACTTCCGGCCAGGGAGTAGTCTACGGCGTGGAGCAGTACTACCACGCGCCGGGCAAGGGATCGACCATGGTGCTGGAGGTGGGTGCGCGCGCGTTGACGAAGCACGCGCTGAATGTCCACTGCGGCCACGATGATATTTATGGAGCCCTTGATACGGGCTGGATCATGATCTTCGGCAAAGACGCGCAGCAAGCCGCTGACCAGGCGCTGATTTTGCGCCGCGTGACGGAACTCGCACTTACGCCCGGCATGAACATCATGGACGGGTTCCTGACCACGCACCTGGAGCGCACGTTTTATAAGCACGAGTCCGAGCTGATCCGCGAGTACCTGGGCGCGCCCGACGACATTATTGACTGCCCCACTGAAGCGCAGCGGGTTCTGTTCGGGGCCACGCGCCGCCGCGTGCCCAAGATGATGGATTTGACCAATCCCATCCTGCTGGGCCCGGTGCAGAACCAGGAACACTACATGCAGGGCATCATCGCGCGGAGAAACAACTTCGCCGAGCCGATTTTGCAATTCCTGGAAGATGCTTACGAAAAGTTCGCCGAGCTTACGGGCCGGCGCTACGGTCTCGTCACCGAATACAAGACCGCGGACGCCGATACCGTCTTCGTTTCGCTTGGCTCGGCGGCCGAGAACATCGAAGCTGCGGTCGATTATCTGCGCCAGACGCGCAACTCGAGCGTGGGATCGATTCACGTGAACGTGATCCGGCCCTTCCCTGAGGCTGCGCTGGTGAACGCGCTCAAGGGCAAGAAGAACGTCATCATTCTGGAGCGCACCGACGAGGCGTTGGCCGGCGACAATCCACTCGGCCGCGACATTCGCACTGCGTTTTCGAAGGCAGTGCAAGGAACGGATGGCCTACCCAAGGTTGAGCTTGCCGAAGTGCCGCTGTTCATTGGTGGCAGCTACGGCCTGGGTTCCCGCGACTTCCGTCCCGAGCACATTATCGGCGCATTTGAGTATGCGACCGCGGGCCGCAAGCGCCAGGATGGCAAGACTGCGGCAGAGGGCGCGAACTTTATCGTCCTCGGCATCGACCATCCCTACTCGGTAGTCGCCGATGAAATGCCGTCGCTGCTGCCGGAAGGCGCGGTTGCCGTCCGTTTTCACTCCATCGGCGGATGGGGCGCGATTACCACCGGCAAAAATCTGGGCGCGATTCTCGGCGACCTGAACGATCTGCTCTTCGAGCGCGATCACGAAGTGGATGCGCTGGGCAATCCCAAGGAAGTGATTCACGTCAGCGCCAATCCCAAATACGGCTCTGAGAAGAAGGGGGCACCGACAAGCTACTTTATGGTCGCCGCCAAAGATCGTATTCGCGTCAACTGCGACTTGCGCCACGTGACCGTGGTGCTGTGCTGCGATCCCAAGGCCTTCACGCACACCAACCCGCTCGACGGCATGCAGGAGGGCGGCTGCCTGGTGTGGGAGTCGGACGTGGACGGCGAGCGCGCGTGGCAGAACCTGCCTATCTGGGCGCGCAAGCAGATTATCGACAAGAAGATTCGCGTGTTCACACTGCCCGGCTTCGACATCGCGCGCAAAGCCACAGACCGCGCCGATCTGCAACTGCGCATGCAGGGCAATGCGTTCCTGGGCGCGTTTTTTGCGGTCAGCCCCATGTTGCAGGAGTTTGGCATCACGGCGGAGCAGTTCCGCGAAGTCGTCTACAAGCAGTACGTGAAGAAATTCGGCAAGCTGGGCGAAGCCGTTGTGAAGTCGAACATGGAAGTGATGACGCAGGGCTTCGAACTCGTGAAGGAGATTGCGATCGGCGAGATTACTGCGACCGATCACTCCACCCTTCGCGGCCAGGCGCTACTGCCGATCTTCGAAGAGGTTGCGATTCCGGAATTCGCAGGGGCGGCTTGCACCACCGGCGCCGGTTGCCGTTCGCACGCCGTGCCCGAAGGTCAGGGCCCCCGCACTCCGATCTCCAGCGTCACCGCATTCGATGCGGAGTTCCGCTCGCACTACGGCTACGACCAGCCTGCCACGCCGCTCTCCGCAATGGGCGTGATTGCTGCGGCCACCGGCGATACCGCGTCCAAGTACGTGGCGCGCCGCGAGACGCCGCTCTACATTCCGGAGAATTGCACGCAGTGCATGGAGTGCATCTCGGTGTGCCCGGATACGGCGCTGCCCAACTGCTCGCAGGATTTGAGCACGCTTCTGGGCACAGCGGTCACGCGCTACGTGGCCGATCCTGTCGAGCGCCGCAAGATGCTCGACAAATTGCCTGAAATCGAAAAGCTCACGCGCCAGCGCATGGTGGCCGAAATCAAGACGGGTACGCCGCTGCCCCAGATCGTTCGCGAAGTCACCGAGTCCGTCAACGGATTCTCGGCCCAGGCCAAGGCGCAGTTCTTCAGCATTATTGATAAGGTTCCGATGGCCTACCAGAAGGTGAATGCCATCTTCTCGTCGCCGGAGCGCAAGGCTCCCGGCACTGGCGGCATCTTCTCGATTTTTGTTTCGGACCTTTGCAAGGGTTGTGCGGCCTGCGTCACGGCTTGCGGCGATCACCAGGCGCTCAAGATGGTTCAGGAAACTACAGATGTGAATGCCGAGCATGAAACCGGCACGGCATTCCTGGATCTGCTGCCCGACACATCGCAGAAGTACCTCGGCCTTTATAACGGCGCGAATCCCGCGGACTCAAAGACTGCGACCCTGCGCAATATGCTCATGGTGCGCACCAATTACGACGCGCTGGTTGCCGGCGACGGCGCCTGCGCGGGTTGCGGCGAAAAGAGCGTGCTGCGCTCGATTGCTGCCGTCACCGAGGCGTACATGCGCCCGCTCTACCACGCCAAGAGCGACCGCTTCATTGCCAAAGCAGGCGAGTTGGAAAAGACCGGCGCTGCCAAATTGACCGCGCTGAAAGCAGCCAACGAAGAGGACTACACGCGGCTGCGCCAGGCCATCGCGCACATGATCATGGGCCTTGGTGGCGAAACCACTGCTGATACCAAGACGCGCATTGCGGCCTACGAGCAGGAGCACGGCACCATCACCGATGCGCAGCTTGCCGAGGCCATTGCCGCGGTGCTGCTCACCGAAGCCTTTAACCACAAGAACCTTCAGCCCATCGATGGACGTCTGGCCAATGGCATGAGCGTGATGGCCATGGCCGCGCACACCGGTTGCAACACGGTGTACGGCTCGACCGCACCCAACAATCCGCATCCTTATCCGTGGATGAACTCGCTCTTCCAGGACGGCGTTACGGTTGGCTGGCTCATGGGCGAGAGCTTCATGGTGGATCACGGGCGCCGTTCGGTTATTCCTGAGCGCCTAGCGGACATCGTTCTCACACGCGAAGGCACGGGCCTGTGCGAGGAAGAGTACTACCACTTCACGCACTTCACTGATGCGCTGATGACCGACAACGAAATCAAGGAACTGCCCAAGGTCTGGGTAGTCGGCGGCGACGGCGGCATGGGCGACATCGGCTACCAGAACATGTCGAAGGTGATCCTGCAAAACCGGCCCAACGTGAAGGCGCTGATGCTCGACACGCAGGTTTATTCAAATACCGGCGGCCAGAACTCCGACTCGACCCCGATGCTGGGCGGCGGCGACATGAACACCTTCGGCGCTGCCACGCAGGGCAAGAACACGGAGAAGAAAACGGTGGCCGAGACCTTCCTCGCCGGACACGGATCGCCGTTCGTGGCGCAGGTTTCCATGGCCAACGCGCCCAAGCTTTACCGGGCGATTCTCGACGGCCTGGAATATCGCGGCACCATGTTCCTTCAGTGCTTCACCACCTGCCAGCCGGAGCACGGCGTGGCCGACGACATGGCTCTGCATCAGGCGCAGCGCGTGCGCGACTCGCGCGGCGTGCCGGAGTTCGTCTTCAACCCGCGGCTGGGCGAGACCTACCAGGAAACACTCGACGTGAAGGGCAACCCGTCGATTGATTTGGATTGGTACGAAACCAAGTCGAAGGCGACGGGCGACACCTATCGCTACACCGTAGCGCACTGGTGCACCACGGAAGCACGCTTCCGCAACCACCTGAAGAAGATCAAGCCCGAGCAGGCGGAGAAGATGATTTCGCTCGAGAACATGCTGGTGCGCATCACGCAGCAGGATGTGGTCTACCGCTACTACTTGCTGCCCGAGCACCGCAGTTTCATTCCCGACTTCGGCGTTTACATTCAAATGGATCAAGATGGAAAGAATGTTTACTACGCTCTCAGTCGGCAACTGGTGATGTTCTGCACGGAGCGGCGCAAAGCGTGGCGCATGCTGCAATCGAAGGCCGGCATCGTCAACCGCGAGTACCTGGCGCAGAAGGCAATTCTCGCCGATCTTGAAGCGGGCAAGATCGCAAAGGACGAGTTCTTCGCGCACGCCCACGAAATGGTGGCGGAAAAGCTGGGAAAACCGGTGTTGGCGAAGGCGTAACAGCGCCTCACCAAGCAACCATTGCTCAAAAAAGCGGCCCACAGTTTCCTTAAGGAGCTGTGGGTTTCGCTTTTTGGGCTAGCTTCGCGCCCAGGTCCTAGTTATCCGTGCACAGCACGTCGTAGTAGTAGTTGATGGCGAGCCGCTTGATGGGCGCGGGAAGTTTGGGCAATTGAAAGCTCTGGTCGACGGTGGAATCTCCGTGCGCGACGATCAGGCCCATGCGCATGATTTTGCCGTCGGCCAGTTCCATGTAGAGCGGCACCGTATTCACGAACTTCGCATCTACGCCGGACTGCACCAGCTTGAAATGAACTTTCCATCCGTCGCCGCTCGGCGCAAAGTCGCCTTCAAAATGATAGGCGGGTAGATCGGTTCCGTAGACGTATTCGCGGAAGAACCAGTCCATGTTGTTACTGGCGTCGAGGTCCATGGAAGGCGCCATGTGTTTTTCTACGATGGCTTTGAAGTCCTCCGTAGTGGCGGCGCGCAGCGTGTAGGTCTTCACAAAGTCGTGCATCATGGCTTTGAAGCGCGCATCGCCGTCCTTGGGCGTCCACATCATCATGCGGATCATGTGCAGAATATAAGCGCCCTTTGGATAGACAAGATTCTGGTAGATGTCATAGCCGGCCTTGGGAGTACTGAGCCGAAAGCCCATAGTGACCGGGCCCACGTCGATGGGCCGGAAGCCGAATTCATTCTTTTCGGTAATCAGCTGACGCTGCAATTTCCAGAAGTGGATGAAGTCGTCGGGCTTGGGCCGCGTGAGCTGGAGGAAGATGGACGCCGAAGTTTGTGCGAAGCCTTCGCTCATCCATTGATCGCGGTAGCCGCGGAAGCCAACGGTATGTCCCCACCATTGATGCGCGACTTCGTGAGGCGTCACGACATCCCAATACGTGGCCGCGGTGAAGTCGCTGAGTCCGAGAAAATGCCGCTGCGTGCTGTCGAAGAAGCCGCAGATGGGCAGGTAGACCAGCATGGGCCAGCTCTGGCCATAGTCGCAAGCCGATTGCTGTGTGAGAGCAATGTGCGGGAAGGGCAGCGGGCCGAAGTAGTCGGTGTAGATTTGCGCGGCCGCCTGTCCCTGGCTCAGTTCGCTGGCCAGCATGGGGGTGGTGTCCAGTGAGCCCAGCGCTGCTCCCTCAGCTGATCCCGCATCGGAAAGCTGCTGAACGAACGCAGCAACAAAATCCGGTCGTTGCTTGTTGGCGTAGGCATCGACGGTCAATTGCCCGGCAAGAGGCGTTCCGATTTTGGTTTCCTTGCTTTGAAAGTCGCCCAGGCTGAAACCGACTACGGGCAGCGGCGTCTCTGTCTTCCATTCGGAGGTCGTGATTTTGCCTTCATTGGTCTCGTTCAACTTGGTTCCCGTGGCAATGATCTGCAGCCCTTTGGGCACATGGAAGAGCATGTGGTAGGTGGCGTAGTCGCCAAAGCCCTGATTGGAGTTGGGAAACCAGTTTTCGCGAGCCACGGGGTAGTAATTGCTTCCGCCCATGCTGAGCACCACATCCTTCCCGCCATAGGTGATCTTGATGGTGGTGGTTTCGCCCTTCCTGAGCGGCGCGGTCAGCACGACGCCGAAATCGGGATCGAGGTCCTTGCTTTCCTGCACCCAGTCGAGGGCGTCGCCTTTGCTGGTAGTGACCTGGCTGACGCGCAACGTGGGATAGAGGTTGAGCGGGACCACGGCGACGCCATCCTCTTCCGCCTGCACTTCGGCGGTGGCCAGGCTGGTGAGGAAGCCGTTCTTCTCGATCGTGACGTCGAGATCTTGATGGAGAATCTTGTAGCCCGCGTTGTGCTCATTGCCACTTGCGGTGCCATTGGCATATTCCGCCGCGCGATGGAAGGCGAGCGGGATGGTCTCCGTCTCGTTCATCGAGTCCCAGCGGATGAGCGCAACCTCTTCCGGTGCCACTTCGTCGACGCCATGCGGGTCAAGAATGAAGTAAAGATGGCCGTTTTTGCTGCCGTGCATGGCGGCCAGAAAATAGCCGCCGGGAGCGGGGCTGAGGACGTCTTCGAGAATGCGCAGATCGACGTTGCCGTAGAGCTTTTTAAAGTAGTACGTGCCGCCCTGGCCGATATGCGACCCCTCGGCGTGATGGCGCAGAAAGATTTGCAGTTCTTGTGCGGCCCTCGCGTAGGAGTTGTCGGGCTGGCCGGCACCGGTCGAAGCTTTGCGCAACTGGTCGGCGGTGGAATCGGTAAAGCGCAGCACCACCTCGTCGAAGTCCTCGTCGAACTGCTCGGTGTGCGTGAAGATGGAGAGATTGTGGCGCTCCTCGGGCGTCGGCGGCGTGATGTGGATGTGGCCCTCGCCGCGAAAAACCGCTCCTGTGACCTTGCCGTTGACCTGGCCGTAGAACGCGACGCTGCCGCTGCGGAATGTGAAAGTGGCGGTATCGCGCTGGAGCACGAAATCCTTGACGGTGATCACTTCGCCGCCTGGCAACAAACCGCGCAACTGCTGGTAATACGCGTTGGCGTTGGGCGCGTGTTGAGCGGACAGCGGATGAATGCAGGCCGCGGAAAGCAGAAGAAGGACAAAAAAAGACGGACGAATACGGAAGTTCATAGAGCGAGCCCCAAGGCAGAATTACGCTGTGCGACCAATATAGTTCAGAATCCGGATTTGCGCGGGAAGAAAATTGGCTTGCGTCGTTACTACCGCAATCGCGCGTGCGAGCGTCAGGGAATATAGAGGTCGACGTACTCGTTCACGGGCATGGACTCGAGGCGCGCGCGGTCGAGCGAAGCAGCGAGGATGCGTTCCTGCTGCGCCGCGGGGAAGCGGCGGCGGAGGTTGGTTTTGAATTTTTCCACCAGCAGCGGCAGGCCATCACTGCGGCGGCGGCGATGGCCAAGAGGGTATTCGACGGTTTCCTCGAGGATTTCGCCGTTCTCCAGTTCCACGCGAAGGCTGTTGGCGATGGAACGCTTGTCGGGATCGTGGTAGTCGCGCGTGAATTGCGGCTCTTCGACGCAGGTGATGTTGTCGCGCACGGCATCGATGCGCTTGCCCCAGACCGGATCGAGGGCAACGGCATCTTCGTAGTCGGCAGCGGTTAGGCGGCCAAAGATGAGTGGTACGGCGATCATGTATTGCACACAATGGTCGCGGTCCGCGGGGTTCGAGAGCGGGCCCTTCTTGTCGATGATGCGCAGGCAGGCCTCATGCGTTCGCACAACGATTTTGCGAATTGCCGACGCGCTCAGGCCGCGCGCAGCCAATTGCGTGTGCAGCTTCATCGCGGCTTCAACGGCGGTCTGCGCGTGGAATTCAGCCGGGTAGCTAATTTTGAAGAGCACGTTCTCCATGACATACGAACCGTAAGGCCGCTGAAACTTGAACTCCTTCCCGCCAAACGACACATCGTAGAAGCCCCACGTCTTGGCGGTGAGCGCCGAGGGGTAGCCCATCTCGTCGGCTCGTGCCATTAATGCCAATCGCACTCCCCGGCTGGTGGCGTCGCCTGCGGCCCAGCTTTTGCGCGAGCCGGTGTTGGGCGCGTGACGATAGGTGCGTAGGCTCTGCCCATCGACCCATGCGTTGGAGATGGCATTGATGGTCTGGTCGCGGGTGAGGCCGAGCAACTGACAGACAACCGCTGTGGAGGCGACTTTGACGAGGACGACGTGATCGAGGCCAACCTTGTTAAAGGAGTTTTCGAGCGCGATGCACCCCTGGATCTCGTGGGCCTTGATCATGGCGGTCAATACATCCCGCATAGCGAGCGGGGCTTTGCCCTCGGAGAGAGCCGATCGCGAGAGCCAATCGGCGACGGCCAGGATGGCGCCGAGATTGTCGGAGGGATGGCCCCATTCGGCGGCGAGCCAGGTGTCGTTGAAGTCGAGCCAGCGGATGATGGCGCCAATGTTGAAGGCAGCCTGAACAGGATCGAGCACGAAATTGGTGCCGGGAACGCGAGCGCCGTTGGGAACCACGGTGCCCGGCGCGATAGGCCCGAGGAGTTTGGTGCAGGCGGAATATTCGAGAGCTTCGAGTCCGCAGCCGAGCGTGTCGATGAGACAGTGCTGCGCGGTGGTGTAGGCGAGATCGCTCTCGATCTTGAAGTTCAGCGCGTAGTCGGCGATGTCGGCAAGGACTTGGTCGGGCGCGGGGCGTTCATTGCTGATATGCGAGGACAAACGAACTCCTTGCGTTCTAGGTTCGCGCCTCAATCGGCACAAACTTCAAATTCTCTGGGCCAGTATAGACGGCGGAGGGGCGGATGATTTTGCCGTCCTGGCGCTGCTCGATGATGTGCGCGGCCCAGCCGGCGGTTCGTGCCATCACGAAAATCGGCGTGAAGAGTTCCACAGGAATGCCCATCAGGTGATAGGCCACGGCGGAGAACCAGTCGAGGTTGGGAAACATGCGCTTGGCGTCGTGCATTGTGCTCTCAATGCGCTCGGCGATGGAGAACAGGCGCTCGCCCTCGGCGTCCACGGCCAGCGCGCGCGCCAGCTTTTTAATGACATCGCTGCGCGGATCGCTGATGGTGTAGACCGGATGGCCGAAGCCGATAACGACTTCGCGCTGATCGACGCGGCGGCGAATGTCTGCTTCGGCTTCGTCGGCCGTCGCGTAGCGTTGCTGGATGACAAGGGCCACTTCATTGGCGCCGCCGTGCTTGGGTCCCTTGAGCGCGCCGATGGCGCCGCAGATGCAGGAGTAGAGGTCGGAGCCGGTTCCGGCGATGACGCGCGCGGTGAAGGTGGACGCGTTGAATTCGTGCTCCGCATAAAGGATCAACGAAACCTGCATGGCATGCGCCCACTGCTTGCTCGGCGGCCGGCCGTGCAGCAGATGGAGAAAATGCGCGGCCAGCGGTTCGCTGTCGGCATCCGTCGCGATGCGCTTGCCGTGGTGCGCAAAGTGGTGCCAGTAAAGAAGCATCGACGGTTGCGAGGCCAGCAGCGCATCGGCAATGTCGCGCGCTCCCGCTTCGTTGTGGTCCGCTGCTTCAGGGCGAATGCAGCCCAGCACGGAGACGCCGGTCCGCAACACGTCCATGGGATGCGTAGTGGCCGGGAGTTGCTCGAGAGCATGTTTCACTTGCGGCGGCAAACTGCGCAAGCCGAGCAAGCGCGTCTTGTACGCGGCCAGCTCTGCGGCGGTGGGCAGTTTGCCGCGGATGAGCAGGTACGCCACCTCGGCAAATTCGCAGTGCTCGGCCAGGTCGGCGATATCGTAGCCGCGATAATGCAGGTCGTTGCCGCTCTGGCCGACGGTGCAGACGGCGGTGTTGCCCGCGGGCGTGCCCGACAGCGCGACTGACTTCTTGGGCTTGAAAGCGGGCGCTTGGCTCGCCTCTTGCATGCTCATTTCAACCCCCGGGAAAGCACTAAATTAGCGGATAAAAGCAGGGAATGTCTACTCGGGTTTCTTGCCTTTGGCGAACAAATCGTCGAGCTTCTGTTCGTAGGCAAGGTAATCGAGATTTTTGTACAGTTCGTCGCGAGTTTGCATCAGCGGCAGCGCGCTTTTCTGCGTACCCTCGGTGCGGATGGTTTCGTACACCTTGAGCGCGGCGGCGTTCATGGCGCGGTAGGCCGCACAGCAATACAAAATGATGTCGACGCCCGCGGCTGCGAGCTCTTCGCGCGTGAAGAGCGGGGTTTTGCCGAACTCGGTGATGTTGGCGAGGATGGGCACGCCGACGGCTTCGCGAAACTGCTTGTACTGGCCAACTTCCGTCACGGCTTCGGCAAAGATCATGTCGGCGCCGGCGGCTATGTAAGCTTGTGCGCGCTCAATGGCGCGAGCCAGGCCCTCACTGGCTAGCGCGTCGGTGCGCGCCATGATGACGAAATCGGGGTCGGTGCGGGCGTCAACTGCAGCCTTGATGCGATCGGCCATCTCTTCGGCGGGAACGAGTTCTTTGCCTGGACGGTGGCCGCAACGCTTGGCGCTTACCTGGTCTTCAATATGCACGGCAGCCGCGCCCGCCTTGATCATCTGGCGGATGGTGCGCGCGATGTTGAAGGCTCCGCCCCAGCCGGTGTCGATATCGACGAGCAACGGCAAGGAGCAGGCGTCGGTGATGCGGCGGACGTCGGTGAGAACGTCCTCCAAGGTGCTGATGCCCAGGTCGGGAATGCCGAGCGAGTTGGCAGCCACGCCTCCGCCGGAGAGATAAATGGCGCGAAAGCCCGTAGCCTGGGCGAGCCGGGCCGCATAGGCGTTGATGGCGCCCACCACCTGCAGCGGCTTTTCGGCCGCGAGCGTCGCGCGAAAACGCGCGCCGGGCGAATTGTGAATAGGATTGTCCGCCATCGTCTTTCCTTGGCGCATCATAACAGGGTTTTCATCTGTGCCGCTTTCGCAAGTAGGGCGCGTGATGCGACAATTCTTCCGTCGGGGCCATCCCTGAAAGAAACGGCTCTGCCCGGAGGAGAAGCATCGCATGAAACGTGTTTTGATCTTTACGGGATTGCTTTTTGCAGCAACCACACTTCTGGCCCAGATGGCACCGCCAAAGAAGGCGCCGGCCAGCCCGCCAGCCACGTGCACGGCAACCATCGGCGGCAAGGCCATCGCAATCACTTACAGCTCGCCCCGCGTGAATGGTCGTGAGGGCAAAATCTTTACCAGCGACGGACTCATCCAGAAGACCCACAAGTCTTACCCCGTTTGGCGAGCCGGAGCCAATTCAGCCACCACTCTCAAAACCGACGGCGACATCATGATTGGTGATCTGATGGTTCCCGCAGGGACGTACACATTGTTCGTCGATATCTCCAATCCGGCGAGTTGGGTGCTGATTGTGAGCAAGGCAACCGGCGAATGGGGACTGTCCTACGATCCCACGAAGGATCTGGGCAAGACGCCGATGATGACGTCGAAACCGCCGGCGATGGTGGAGGATTTGACCTACACTTTGACCGATGACGGCGGCGGCAAGGGCACACTGACGCTGGCGTGGGAAGACGTGAGCGCGTCGGTGCACATTATGGCGCACTGAGGACGGCTCCTTCTCGGAATCTCCGGCATTTAACGGGAGGGTGGCAATTGCTGAAAAATTGCCGCCTTCCCGATAGAATGGAAGAGACAGGAGATTCCTGCCGAAGAGGTAAAGAGCTTGCCCTTATATCCCTATCGCTGCACAAAATGCGATCACCATTTTGAAAAAATCCAGAAATTCGGCGCCAAGCAGGAAAAGGTGTGCCCCAAGTGCGGCGGCGCGCTGGAGCGTACGCTGACGGCGCCAAGTCTCAACTTCAAAGGCGCGGGATGGTACGTGAACGACTACGCGGCCAAGGGCGGTTCCTCCCAGGGAAGCAGCTCCGCCTCTGAGTCCTCATCGGCGGAAAAGAAGACCGGGGCCGATGCCAAGACCGAATCCGGAGCCAAAACCGAATCGAAGAGCGAGTCGAAGACGGCGAGCGGTGGTGAGTCTGGTTCGTCGAGTTCCACGACATCTACTTCTACGCCTGCTTCCGGTGCAACGACAAAATGACACGCGGACGCGCCGCCATAGGATAATGGAGACCTTACACCGTAAGGCTCCGGCATGAATTCCAAACTTTCGCACGAAACTGCAACAGCTCCCGACAAAGCCGGGCCGGCGCGTGCCTTTCCGTTGGCGCTTCGAGTGATTGCTGTAGCGGCCCTGGTCTTGTTTTTGGCGGCCATTGTGGCTGGCGCGCTGCACGTCCGCGCGGATGTTGCAGCAATCTTGCGCTGGATCGGCCTCGCGCTTTTCATCCCAGTGGCCGTGAATCGCCGCTCACTGCTGGTGTGGACTTTCTTCGCCATGGTTGCCGGAGCGGAACTCGGCGTGGACGCGCCACATTTCGCCGTGCAAACCCGGTTCCTGAGCGACATCTTTCTGCGCCTCATCCGCATGATCGTGGCGCCGCTCATCTTTGGCGGGCTGGTGACGGGAATCGCCGGCCACGGAGAACTTCGCGGAGTAGGCCGCGTGGCCGTCAAGGCGCTGATCTTTTTTGAGGTGGTCACCACGCTCGGCATCTTTCTTGGCGCCATTGCCATCAATCTTTCCGGAGCGGGATGGGGCGTTGTGCTGCCGGCAGCGGCACAGGTAGCTGCGACGCCCGCGCATGCGCCGGTATGGCAGGACGTCATCCTCAACATATTTCCCGAGAACATTGCCCAGGCCGTGGCGCAGAACCAGGTGCTGCAGGTGGCAGTGTTCGCACTGCTCTTTGGCGTGGCGCTGGCCATGCTGCCCGAGCCGCGCCGCACGCCGCTGGTCACAGTGCTGCAGTCGCTCACCGATGTGATGTTTCGCATCACAAAGATCGTTATGCTGATGGCGCCCGTGGCCGCGGGAGCAGCGCTGGCCTACGCGGTGGGCAGCATGGGACTGGCGACGTTGGTGCCGCTGGCGAAGTTGGTGGGGACTTACTACACGGCGCTGGGATTCTTCGTGCTCCTGGTCCTGGTGCCGATCATTATTTTGGCGCGCATCCCGGTGGGCCGGTTCTGCGCAGCGGTGGCCGAGCCGGCAGCCATTGGCTTTGCCACAACCACCTCAGAGGCCGCACTGCCGCTGGCCATGGAGCGTATGGAAGAGTTCGGCGTCCCGCGCTGGATTGTTTCCTTCGTGATCCCGACGGGCTACAGCTTCAACATGACCGGATCGAGCCTGTATCTCTCCATGGCCGCGATCTTTGCCGCGCAGGCCGCAGGCATGCACCTGAGCGTGGGCGAGCAACTGATCATGGTATTCACGCTGATGCTTACCAGCAAAGGCGTGGCCGGCGTGCCGCGCTCGGTGCTGGTAATTCTGATGGGCACTGCGGCTTCTTTCCACATTCCCACTGCTGCGATCCTGCTGCTTCTCGGCGTGGACACGTTGATAGATATGGGCCGCGCCTCGATGAATGTGATCGGCAACTGCATGGCCAGCGCGGTGGTGGCGCAGTGGGAAGGGCTGCTGCTAAAGAGCAGGGAATAGGGAGTCGATATGCCGGAACACATCGGAATTGTGGCGTGCTCTGCGGAGGGCGCGGCGCTTTGCTACCGGACGATTTGCGCCGAGGGCGCGGAGACTCTGGGGCCGCACGCGCATCCCGAGATCACCATGCACACGCCTTCGTTCGCCGGCTACATGGATTTCATCGAGCGCTGCGACTGGCAGGGCGTGGGCGAGATGATGCTTGCGTCGGCACATATTCTGGCGGGGGCGCGAGCCGATTTCCTCATCTGCCCCGACAATACGATCCACCAGGCTTTGCCATTCATTGAGGCGCGATCGCCGCTGCCGTGGCTGCACATTGCGAAGGTGGTTGCCGCGACGGCGGCTGAGCGCGGCTACCGGCGGCTCGCGATTACGGGAACGCGCTGGCTGGTCGAGAGCGAGGTCTATCCAGAAAAACTTGCGGCGCGCGGCATCGAAGCTGTGCGCCCAAACGCAGCGGAGCGTGAAGAGATCAACCGCATCATTATGGATGAGCTGACGTACGGCGTTTTCAAACTTGAGGCGGTTGCCGCGTTTCAGCGCATTATCGGGCGAATGAAGGTGGAGGGTTGCGACGCCGTGGTTCTGGGCTGCACGGAGATTCCGCTCCTTATGAACGACGCAAACTCGCCGCTGCCCACGCTCGACTCCACGCGGCTGCTGGCAGGCGCTGCGCTGCGCAGGGCCACGCAAGGCACGGCTGTGCAAACTGCGCGGTGACCGCATCGCACACGCTCCACACTAGCCCGAACCGCTACCATAATTGCTGAAGATGCTTCTCGACCCCATTCCGTTGCCAGTGCAACACGCCGACTATGCCGCTCTCGAGTGGGAGCCGCTGCTCGCGCTGGTCGCCGGGTACGCCGCGTCGCCGGTGGGGCGTGAGGCGATTCTCACGTTGCAGCCCTCGACCGATGTGGAATGGATCTGCCAGCCAGCATCGGCTGGTCAGCGAAGTGCGGCTGCTGCTCGAGGAGCAGGTCTCGATTCCGCTTGGCGGCCTGCTCGATCCGACGCAACTGGCTGCCAAAGCGCAGATTGCCGGCGCGGCACTGGAAGCGGCAGAGTTGCAAAGTGTGGCGCGGCTGGCAAACGACGTGGCCGCATGGCAGGCGCTGCTGCGCGAGCCGCCCATGAGACTCGTGGGTAAGCTGCCGGGATTGTCGGAACTGTCGTCCGCACTGACTACGAGTCTGCGTCCGCTCGCGGAATCAATCGAGCGCACAATTCAACCCGACGGTTCGCTCGCCGACAATGCCTCACCGGAGCTGAGCCGCATCCGCCGCGAGCAGGAGCGCCAGCAGAAATTGATTGAAGCAAGCCTGCGCGCGGCGCTGCGCAAACTTACCGGCGAAGGCTCGACGCAGGAGGACCTGATTACGATTCGCGGCGAGCGCTTCGTGATCCCCGTCCGCGCGGAGCTGAAGCGGCGCGTGACGGGCGTGATTCACGGAGCCAGTTCCTCAGGGCAAACGGTGTACGTGGAACCGCTCGAGACCATCGACCAGAACAACGAACTGGTGCGGCTCATCGAGGAGGAACAGGCAGAGATTCACCGCATCTTTGTCGCGCTCACGCGGCAGGTGGCCGGTTTTGCGCACAGCCTGGTTGAGGGCGCGCGGGTGCTGGCTCTGGTGGATAGTTTGCTCGCGCGGGCGCGCTTTGCTCACGCCTTTGGCTGCGCCTCGCCGACCTTTGGAGCAGAGTTGTTGTCGATCCAGGAAGGTCGTCACCCACTGCTCGAGAAGCGATTGCGCACCACAGGAGGAACGATCGTTCCGCTGGACCTGGAGCTGACGGCGGAAGAGCGGCAACTGATCATCAGCGGGCCCAATACCGGCGGCAAAACCGTGGCGCTCAAGACCACGGCGCTGCTGGCAATGATGGCGCAGGCGGGAATTCCGGTGCCGGCTGCGACTGCGAATTTTCCCGTGTTCACGGCGTTCCTGGCCGACATCGGCGATGCGCAGTCGATCGAGGCGGCGCTCTCGACATTTTCCGCGCACATCACGAATCTGGACCGGCTTTCGCGCCTGGCCGATGCGCGCTCGCTGGTGCTGTTCGATGAACTTGGCTCCGCAACTGATCCCGAGGAGGGCGCGGCTCTTGCCGTAGCTGTTGCCGCGTATTTTCTCGCGGCTCGTGCGTGGACGCTCATCTCCACGCATCACACTTCGCTTAAGGTCTACGCGGCGAATACGCCGGGCGTGCGCAATGCTGCGGCGGGGGTGGATGAAAAAACTCTGGTTCCGAACTACCAGTTTCATTTGGGCGTGCCGGGCGCGTCGGCGGGCATTCAGACGGCGGAACGGCTGGGGCTGAATGCAGCCATCATTGCGGCCGCGCGGGAGCGGCTGGGCTCGCAACAGGCCGACATTGCGCGCTTCCTCGACAAGCTGCACAACGAACTGGCCACGCTCGAAGTGGAGCGCAAGGCGGCGCGGGAACAGCAATACGCGCTCAATGTGGAACGGAAAAAGCTGGAGCGCGAGGGCGACGTGGAGCTGCGGAACCGCACGCGCGAGCTCGAGGGCAAGCTGGCATCGCTGATGAAAGAGTTCGAGTACCAGATGCGCGAAAACGTGCGCGCAGTCGAGGACCGAGCGGCACAGCAGAAGCTATCCAAAGAAGCGGAGCGGCGCATCCAGCGGCTGCGGCGGGAATTCCAGGAGAGCTTCAATCAAACCGTCGTCGCGCATCGCACCGGTGCTGATCAAGGCGATGCCAATGCGCAGCCGCATGTGCTGCGGCACATCGCGCCCGGCGATCGCGTGCTGATCAAATCCGTGAACAAGGTTGGCGTGGTGCAGCGCGAGGTGGAGAAGGATGTTTTTGAAGTAGCGCTTGGGCCGATCAAAATGCGCGCGAAGAGAGATGAGCTTTCCGAGCCTTCAGGCCCTGGAGGAGATTCGAGGCAAGGGAAGGCCGACCCGTTGGCCGCAGCACGGAAACAAATGGGCGTGCATGTATCGGTGACTAGCGCGAACACCGACGCAATGCGGATGGAAATCAACTTGATTGGGCGCACGGTGGATGAGGCGACAGACGAGCTTGAAAAATATCTCGACCGCGCGTTTCTCGCCGGGCTGCCGAAGGTGCGCGTGATTCACGGACACGGTGCCGGGATTCTGCGGCGCGGCGTGCGCGAGTTTCTGAAGAATCATCCTCATGTAGCCGGAATCGCAGAAGCTCCGCAGAACGAAGGCGGCCAAGGGGCAACGCTGGTGGAGTTGCGGCAGTAAACGACTCCTAAGAAAAAACAGGCTCCGTGTTTGCGGAGCCTGCTTGCTTTTGCGCTGACTTACCCAAGTCGCGGTGGCGCGAAGCGCCGGCTGCCCCACCGCAGGTGGTTACGCCATCGCTTCGCGGCCCATCGGTTCGAACTTCAGCTGGTTCGACTTGCGGTCGACGTCGATCTTGACGTGCGCGCCGTGCAGAACCTCGCCGTCGAGGATCTTGATCGCCAGCGGATCCTGGATCATGCGCTGTAGAGCACGCTTGAGCGGCCGCGCACCATAGGCCGTATCGGAGCCCCCCGCGAGAATCAACTGCCGCGCCGCTTCTGTCAGCTCGATCGAGATGGCCCGGTCTTCGAGCAGCTTGCGCACGTCATTCAGGCGCATGTCGAGAATCTTGCTTAACTGCGCGTTGCCCAACTGGCGATAGATGACGATGTCGTCCACGCGGTTGAGGAACTCAGGCCGGAAGTGCTCGCGCAGGACGCGCATTACGCTTTCGCGCGCCATGTCGAGATCCTTCTCGGTCTTGAGCGTCTCGCCGGCCAGCATGGCCGCGCCCAGATTCGAGGTCATGATGAGCACCGTGTTCTTGAAATCAACGGTGCGGCCCTTGGCGTCGGTCAGCCGTCCGTCGTCCATCACTTGCAGCAGCACGTTGAAGACGTCGGGGTGCGCCTTTTCGATCTCGTCGAAGAGGATCACCGCGTAGGGCCGGCGATGGATGGCCTCGGTCAACTGGCCGCCCTCGTCGTAGCCCACGTAGCCCGGCGGCGCGCCAATCAAGCGAGCCACGGCATGTTTTTCCATGTACTCGCTCATGTCGAAACGCACCAGGGCCTGCTCGTCGTCGAAGAGGAACTCGGCGAGTGCGCGGGCGGTTTCCGTCTTGCCCACTCCCGTCGGTCCCAAAAATATGAATGACCCAATGGGGCGCTTGGGATCGCTCAAGCCGGCGCGCGAACGGCGAATGGCATTTGCCACCACGCTGAGCGCGGCATCCTGGCCGACCACGCGCTCGCGCATACGGTCTTCCATGTTGACGAGCTTCTTCACTTCACCCTCCAACATGCGGCTGACGGGAATGCCGGTCCATTTCGAAACAATCTTGGCGATGTCCTCCTCGTCGACCTCCTCCTTCAACATGCGCGGGGCTCCGCCTCCGTCTTTGCCTGCTCCGTCCTGCGCGGCATTCAGCTTTTTCAGCTCGGCATCGAGCTTGGGCAATTCGCCGTACTGGATCTGCGCGGCGCGTTCGAGCTGGCCCTTGCGGGTTTGCTCCTCCGCCTCGAAGCGCAGAGCCTCGATTTTCTTCTTCAAATCGCCGACGCGATTAATAGCCTCGCGTTCCTTGGTCCAACGGGCGCGCAGCGCGGTGATCTGTTCGCGCAGGTTGCCGATCTCATGTTCAACAGCCTTCATCCGCTCCTTGCTGTTCGCGTCGGTTTCACGCTTGAGCGCGGCACGCTCGATTTCGAGCGAAGTGGCATTGCGCTCCAACTGATCGATCTCCGTGGGCACGGAACCGATCTGGATAGATAGCGACGCCGCGGCTTCGTCAACCAAATCAATCGCCTTGTCGGGCAAAAAGCGGTCCGAGATATAGCGGTGCGAGAGCGTAGCCGCCGCCACGATAGCGGCATCCTTAATGCGCACGTTATGGTGCTGCTCGTAGCGGTCTTTCAGGCCGCGGAGTATCGCGATGGTGTCTTCGACGTTGGGCTCGCCCACGTAGACGATCTGGAACCGGCGCTCGAGAGCCGCGTCCTTCTCAATGTATTTGCGGTACTCATTGAGCGTTGTGGCGCCGATGGCGCGCAACTCACCACGTGCCAGAGCTGGCTTGAGCATGTTGCTCGCGTCGATGGCGCCTTCGGCCGCACCCGCACCGACCAGCGTGTGCAACTCGTCGATGAAGAGCACAACCTGCCCGTTTGTTTCTTCGATTTCTTTCAGCACAGCCTTCAGCCTGTCCTCAAACTCGCCGCGGTACTTTGCGCCGGCGAGCATGGAACCGAGGTCGAGCGAGATCACGCGCTTGTCGCGCAGGCTCTCGGGCACGTCGCCAGAGACAATGCGGCGCGCGAGGCCTTCGACGATAGCGGTCTTACCCACGCCGGGCTCGCCGATGAGCACCGGATTGTTTTTGGTGCGGCGGCTCAGTACCTGGATCACGCGGCGAATCTCTTCGTCGCGGCCGATGACGGGATCGAGCTTGCCGCGGCGCGCCAAGTCCGTCAGGTCCTTGGCGTATTTTTCCAGCGCCTGAAACTTGGCTTCGGGATTCTGGTCGGTCACGCGCTGCGAGCCGCGCACGGCGGTCAGCGCCTTCAGAATGGCGTCCTTGGTGGCGCCGACTGCGACCAGGGCATCGCGCGCAGGATCGCTCTTGAGTCCGGCGATGCCAAGCAATAAATGTTCCGTCGACACGTACTCGTCCTTGAAATTGGTGGCTTCCTTGAAGGCCTGCTCCAGCGCCTTGTTCAGCGTCTGGCTCAAGCCCGGCTGCGCGGCTGCACCGGCTACGCGAGGCAGTTTTTCCTCGATGCCGTGAAGATCGCTTTCCAGACGCTCGGTGGGCACACCGATCTTTTCAAGCACGGCGGGGATCACGCCCTCGCGGTCCTCAATGAGCGCCAGCAACAGGTGCACGGGCTGCAGTTCGGGATTGCCCAGCTCGGCGGCGCGCGACTGCGACTGCTGGATCGCCTGCTGCGCCTTCACGGTAAATTTGTCAAAACGAATGGCCATAAAAACAGCTCCTGGCTGCTAGCTTCCAGCTCCTAGCTTGATCCTCCCGGGAGCCAGCGTCTAGTTGCTCTTTCAGATTCTGATTCTTGTACTTTGTTGCAAAGAAAACAAACGCGCCGGGTGGAAAAAACATTTCTCATCTCCCGGCGCGTTCAAATTACAGCTGTTGCCTTCAGCAGATCGAGCTAGCGGCTAGAAGCTAGCAGCTTGTTGCTGCCCTCAGGCAGCAACGTTGACCTTGATCTGCCTGGGCTGGGCTTCGGGCTTCTTGGTCAGCTCAATCTTGAGCACGCCGGCGTTGTAGCTGGCGTCGACATTTTCCGTGTCCACCGTGGTGGGCAGGGTAAAGGCGCGATAGAAGCTGCCGTAGCGGCGCTCAATGCGATGGAAGTTCTCTTCTTTCTCTTCGCCAGCGAACTTGCGCTCGCCCTTGATGGTCAGGACGTTCTTTTCGACATTGACGTCGAGGTCCTTTTCTTCAATGCCCGGTACGTCGAGCTTGAGGACGACTTTCTTCTCGTCTTCATAGACGTCGACAGCGGGAGTAAAGCTGGCCGTGGACAGCGGGTTCTCGGTTTCAGTGCTCGGGCCGCCGAATAGCGGGTTCAAGCGGCTTTGCAGCACAACAACTTCACGGACGGGGTTCCAACGGTTAATAGCCATGATGATTTTCTCCAGGTGTATCCAGAATTTGTAGTTAAGCGGGAGCCTGGCTCCCGGCCATCACTTCCTTTGATGAAATCATAGCGCAAATGATTCATAAAATGTGAGCGTAATACGCTAATATACCGAGAATTACACGAAATGCTTTGTATCTAAATGGCTTGGGGGACAGTTCTATGGCTCGATTGGGTGGATTGGAGCGGCGGCGAGGCCTGTGCGGCTCGCTCAGGCTGACGTGGGAAGTGGCTCTGGACGTACTTGAGCGGCAGGCGCAGGAGCCAGGGCCAGCCTGGTCAACGTCAGCACTGTGATGTCGTCTTCCTGGCCGAAGCGCTGAGCCGCGCTGGCAATGTCTTGGGCGGAGTCGGTAGAAATCGCCGCGGTGCGTTCGAAGCCGAAGAGTTCCCCCGCAGGGTTGCGGGCTTCGACGACGCCGTCGGAGAGCAGAACGAGGGATTGGCCGGGATTGAGCTCTCTAGTCACTTCTTCGAAGTGCGCATTTTCTGTGACACCCAGTGGCAGGGAGGACGGCACGGCCATCTCTTTGCCGTCGATGTACGGCGCGAGGTGGCCGGCGTTGGCCACGGTGCAAAGGCCATCGCGATCGATGCGCACGCAGCACGCGGTGGTGAATCCCCCATCGCCTTTGGTGTAGAGCGCCTTGTTCAGATTGTGGAGCGTCTCGGCCGGACTGCGTGAATCCTCGCGACGCAGGACGCCGAGAAGCATGGCCACGCGCATGGCTGCGATGAGGCCCTTGCCACTGACGTCGCCGACAATCGCCATCAGTGATCCGTCGGCGGCTGGGGAGACGAGAAAGAAGTCGCCGCCGACCTCGCTGGCCGGATAGTAGACGGTCTCCACCTTGAAGCCGGGCGTGGACTGCGAGGAGCGGGCGAGGAGCAACTGCTGCGTGGTGCGCGCGGCTTCCAGTTCGGCCGCGGCGTGGGCTCGTTCGCGCGCGATGCTCACGGTTCGCAGCACAAGGAAAAGCAGCAAGGTGACGTAAAAGACAAAATAGCCAATGTCGGCCGCGGTAAAGGAGTAGGTCCCGACGTGCAGGTAAAAATACGGCCACAGGGCATGAACCAGATGGATATAGAAAACGAGCGAACGAAGAAAGCTGTACCATTGCGCCACACTGTAGACAAGGATGGCCGGAAGCAGGATGCGTGCCTCGCGATTCCCCTCAATCCAACCCCGGACCAAAAGCACGAGCAGCAGGGTATCGACAGTGAGGGTGGCCAAATAATAGGCAAAGAAACCCAGGTGGATGCTGTTGCCGAGGCCGGAGGTGGTAGCGAGCACTCCGAATGCCGCGGCAAAAGAGGCGGCTTCAAGCACGAGAAGCGTGCGCGAACGCTTGCGGCCAAGCACCAGCCTGACAAATTCAATGAGGGCCACGTTGGCCGTGCCGAAGGAAATTCCGTTGGCAATGGATCCGGGGATGTTGTAAATCGCCAGATCTTCCCATAGCCACACTGCGTTATATCCGGCGGCGGCGAGGGAGTAAACCGCGACGGCGAGATACTCGCGTTGGCTGCGCAAGGCAAGATAAAGGCTCAATGCCACGATGCCAATAAGCAGGCTGAGGAAAAGCAGAACCCAATCGTCGAGTGTGTCATGGGCGTTGGCGTAACTTTGCTCGCGGGGCACGCTCTCGCTGCTGAGCAGATAAATGCCCGTGAGCGGTCCCATAGGCATCAGGGTTCTGGCGCGGTTGAATGTGCAACGCACCGCGAGGACCATGTCGCTGCGTGAATCGAGCAGCGCCTGCGGAATGGGGTAAACGACCATGGCGCGTTGGAAGCGAGAAGACAAACCGTACAAATCGCCCGCTGAGCCGATGGGTACGCCGTTCACGTAGACTTCGTAGCCCCCGCGTATGTTCTCCAGGCCTACCATCATGGCGGTAGAGCCAGGCCGCAGATGTATATGCGCGCGATACCAGGCGTATCGAGCCGGCCCGATGGTGATGTCCCCTATGAGGCGGCTTTGGTCGAGGATTGTCCAGCCACTGTCGTTGTAATCGGGCGAAGCGTAGGCCGGGTTGTCGCTGGCAGCGAAGAGCCAGAACGGACCCAGAGCGATGCGCTGGCCGTAAGCCGTGGCGTCAATGTCACGGGGATTGTGGCCCGGATCGGGAGAGCGATCTTGAGCAGTTGCGGCCAGTGAGCAAAGGCACGCCGCAAGCAGTACCGGAGTCCACAACGCAGGGAAGTGGCGTTGTTTGGGCATCGCCCCAACTATAGCGCAGCGGCGGAGAAATCCAAGCGGATTTTGCGTCATGCGCGCGCCAGCGTGAGCACCGTGATGTCGTCTTCCTGGCCAAACTCCTGCGCAGCATGGGCGATGGAGTCGGCGGATTGGGTGGAGATGGCGGCGGCGCGAGCGAAGCCGAAGAGTTCGCCGGTCTTTGAGCGGGCTTCAACGACACCGTCGGTGATGAGCACAAGCGAATCGCACGCGTCGAGCTTGAAACGCAAGGCAGGAAATTGTGTGCCCGGAACTGCGCCGAGAGGCAGAGCGCCTTCGACCGCCATCTCTTTGCCATTGAGATAAGGGGGCAAGTGTCCGGCGTTGACCAGGGTCGCGCTTCCATCGGACTCAATGCGCAGAGCCAGACAGGTGACAAGCCCGCGCCCGCGCAGCCGGTCGTTGAGCAGAGCGAGAATGCGCGTGGGATCGGAGGTGAACGCGGCCGCGGTGCGCACAGCGCCCACAATCAAAGTGGCCAACATGCCGGCCTCGACGCCCTTGCCTGCAACGTCGCCCACGATGATGAGCACGCTGCCGTCGGCGGGTTGGGGTAGCACTTGAAAGAAGTCGCCTCCCACTTCGCGCGCCGGGCGGTACGCGCTCTCGATCATGAATCCGGGAGTAGCCGGCATGTGATCGGGAATCAGGTACTGCTGCACGTTGCAGGCGGCCTGCACTTCGCCACTGAAATGGGCGCGCTCTTCAAAGATCTGCCGCTGCTCATGCAGGAACAGGATAAGCAGGGCCGCGAGCACGCAGGTTGTAGTAAAGGCGCGGGCATCGAGCGCCACGACTCCCCAGACGGCAAACAGGTCGGGGATGCCGGGGATGCGCAGCGCGGTAATTTCGATCAAAAACCAGACGATGTCGACGGCCGCCCAAAGCATGCACAAGGCAACGAGGGGACGCATGCGGCGAGCGATTTTGGAATAAGGCCAGAAGGCGATGAAGGGGGCGATGTCGAGCGAGATATGAACCACAAGGCCAAAAGGGCGCAGGAAGGCTTCGCTGAACAATCCCCACCACTCAGGCTGATGGGCGATCACCAAGATCCCGACAGCGGCGGGGACGGAAGTAAGCGCGGCGGACGCGATGATAATCCAGAAGGCAATGGGGACGCGACGCCGCGCGAGAGCGTAATAAAAAGGAACCTGCGTAAACGTGAGGCCGAAATTGCCGGCGAGGATCAGGGCGAGACAGGAGAGGAAGGAGTAGTTGAGCAGGGCCGCGGCGGAGAATTCGTTGAGGCGCAGGAGAGCCAGGCTGAGACCGGCTACGCAGAGCAGAAGAATCTCGATACGGCTGCGGTCGGAGAGGAAGAGGCCCAGCATCATGAGAGCGATGACGCCAATGATGCCGTAGCAGGTGGCTGTCAAAGCGTAGCTCGAAGTTCGGGTGAGAATCTCGCGGGCGCGGATGGCATCGAGCAGATACGCGTCGCCGGCGCGAATGCGCAGGGGCATCGTGATAAGGGTGTGGATGGGGCCGCTTTGCGACAGGTTGCGAGTGATGGCGAGGCGCAGGGCGAGCGTAGTGGGCGAGTGCTGGAGGAGGCTGCGGGAAACCGGATAGGAACGAATCGCGTTGATGCTGAAGTTCCCTCTGGAGAGATCGCCGGAGCCGCCCAGGAGCTGGCCGTCGAGGAAGAGCTGGTAGGAGGAATCAACGGCGATCTGGATGGCAGGCTGTGCCGCGCCCTCAAGTGAACTGAGATCGGCGTGGCAGCGCACCCAAAGACGCGGCTGGCTGTCGGCTGACTTCCACTGGGAATAGGGCTGCCAGCCCGATTCGTCGAGACCGGGCGCGGCCCAGGCGGGGTCGTCGCCGGCGCGCCAGACGCACTGGCTTGTCGGGACATTCACCACGGATTGAGCGGCAAGCGAGCCCGGGACGAGCCAGGCCAGGGCAAAAATAAAAAACAGCAGCTGCGCGTGAAGAGTCTTACGCATGGAGCACCTCGACGGGCGCGAGGGCGAGCGTCAGCACGGTGATGTCATCTTCCTGTCCGAAATTCTGTCGCGGCTTTGGCGATGGCTTCGGCGGATTGGGTGGAGATCTCGCGGGTGCGCTCGAAACCGAACAATTCACCCGCCGTGTTGCGCGCTTCGATGACGCCGTCGGAGATGAGCAGCAGGGAATCGCCCGCGCTGAGCTGAAAACGCTGGGACGGAAAGGAGACTGCCGGCAGCGCGCCGAGCGGGAAAGCGCCTTCAAGTGCCAGCTCCTTGCCGTTGATGTAGGGCGGCAGATGCCCGGCGTTGGCCACCTGGGCGCTTCCGTTGGGATCGATGCGCATGGCCAGGCACGTGACGAGTCCGCGGCCCTGTAGGCGCTCGTTGAGGACCGACAGAATCCCGGCGGGGTCCTGGGTGAATTGAAATGCAGTGCGAATGGCGCCGACAATCAGCGCCGCGAGCATCCCAGCCTGTAGTCCCTTTCCCGCCACGTCGCCGACCACGATCAACGTGCTTCCGTCGCGCGGGTAGGGAAGAACCTGAAAGAAATCTCCGCCCACTTCGCGCGATGGCTGGTAGACGCTGTGGATGGCGAGCCCGGGAGTGGGTGGAAGCTGATCGGGGATGAGGTACTGCTGAATCTCGCGCGCCGACTGCATCTCTCCGGCCAGCTCAGCGCGTTCTCGCGCCGTCCGCTGCTGATCGCGCGAGAGCAGCCCCATCAAGACAATCATTACGCAGGCAGAAACAGCCGTGAATGCGCGGCTTGCGGCAAAATGCCATGCGATCACGACTTGCTGCGCCCCGGGGAACATGTGCTCCAGCGCCGCGGTGTTGGTCAAGAGCAAGTCGGTCGCATAGTAATGCACCATGGTTGCGCCCCAGGCCATGCAGAGTGCAGCCAGCGGCATCATGCGCCGCGCGAGGTTCCGGTAGGGCCAGAAGGCGACAAAGGGTGCAGCGGAGGCCGCAGAGATGGCGGCATAGGAAAGGCTTCTTACCCAGACCGACGCGGTTACCGATGCTTCAAAGGCCAACGAGTGAGCGGGCGAAAGAAACAGCCCGAGGCTCTGCAGCACATTTCTGAAGAGCGAAATTACCACCAGAATCCAAAAAACCAGCGGCACACGCCTGGCCGCCACGGAAAAGGAAAAAAAAGGCTGTGTGAAAACGATAACCATCACTGCGCTCGCATACAATCCGACGTTTGCGTATACGGGAAAGTCCCACAATGCCGCGATGCACAAAAGGCGGGTGTTGACGACTGTGGTGGCCACCGCAGTGAGACTGAGATACAGCAGGTCGTAACGGCTGCGATCCTGAAAAAACTGCGCCAGTAGCACAAGCCCGAGGACTCCGATGACCCCGAGGGAGACAAAACTGATAAACGGATTGCGAAGCTGCGCCAGAATCGCGTTTGCGCGGCGGCCTTCGAGCACGGTCGAGTCTCCGGCTTCGAGGTTCACCGAGGCGCCGTTTTGCAGGGTCGGGAGGGACCGGTCCGAAGCGCCCACCCACGGGTCGGCATAGCGGTAGGTGATTCTGACGGCGATAATCGCGGGCTGGGCAAGGAGATGCGACGCCGGCACCGGAAACCTCCGGATCGAGTCCATGCTGTAGTTGCCGCTGCGCAGGTTTCCCGCCTCGCCGATCGGCGCGCCATCCAGGTAAATCTGATACGCCGCATAGAGCGTCACCTGGATCGCCGGATGCGCCAGTCCTTGAAGCGGGCTCAGGTCCGCGTGGCAGCGCACCCAATAGTGTGGCTGGTCGGGGTTCAGCTTCCAACCCGTATACGGCTTCCAGGCGCTTTCATCAAGATTGGGCGCGGCCCAGGCAGGATCGTCGCCAGCGCGCCAGACGCACTGCTGCGGAGGAACGGTAACGATGGATTGGGCGGCGAGTGCGGCCGTCGCGCAAAGAAGCACGAAAAACGTCGCCATCGCTTTGCGCATGCTTGACCTCGTGCACAACACTCGAGCCGGTGAAGTTCTTACGCCCTGGACGGAGCCGGAGCCGGGGCTGGAGCTGTCAGGTGCGCCATCGATTTCTTGCTCATCGCGCGCCGAGTGAGGAGCGCAAATCTCTCTGCGGTGTGGGGAAGCGGCAGCGAAGCATGGCATGAGCATATCGTGCCGGATGTGATTGCAAAAGCAAAATTTGCGGGCGATTGGGGTTGGCGGTTCCGGGCGGCCGCGGGAAGGCAGGGGCAAGGCCCCAGGCACTCTACAATAAAAACCTCATGTCCGATCTTTCCAGCACCTTGGCAACCATCAACTGGCATTGGGTGTGGCTCGTGGCGGCCGCATTTCTCGCCGGCGTGTTGAATGCCGTGGCCGGCGGCGGGTCGTTTCTGTCGTTTCCGGCGTTGCTGGGGATGAACATACTCCCGATTCAGGCCAACGCCACGAACACCGTGGCCATCTGGCCCGGCCAGCTGACGTCGGTTGCGGCGTATTGGCCGGATGTGCGCAAAAATCTGCGCGCGGCCTTGCTGATGGGGCTTGCAGGACTGCTGGGCGGAATGGCCGGAGCAATTGTCCTGCTGAACACGCCGCAAAAGACCTTCATGCGCCTGGTGCCGTGGCTGCTGCTGTTTGCCGCGTGCACCTTCGCCGTCAGCGGACCGGTGACGCGAGCCCTGGAGCGGCTGAAGTTCAAGCGCCACGTGAGTGCTGGGAGTGACGGGGTCCACGCACCGCGCCGGTTGCCACTTTTTCTTGGTACCGCTGTGGTGAGCTTTTATGTGGGTTACTTTGGCGCCGGAGCAGGCTTTCTTTTTATGACCTTGCTCGCACTCTTCGGCTACGAAGACATTCACGCCATCAACGCGCTCAAGGTGGTGGCCAATCTGCTGGCCAACGGCATCGCTTTTGTCATCTTCATCATCGACGGGCAGGTGGTGTGGCGCTTCTGCCTGGCAGCGATGGTCGCGGCGGCCATCGGCGGATACACTTCGGCAAGCCTGGCGCGGCGGGTTCCGCAGCCCGTGCTGCGCGGGCTCGTGGTGGCGATCGGGCTGTCGATGGCGGCGTGGTTCTTTTTGAAGGAGTGAAGGAAGTGAAGATGAAGCAGTGAAGAGAGTGAAGCAGGTGAAGTAAGCGAAGGAGTGTCAGAGTCATGCCAGGGTGAGCGTACTCAGGTGTTCGTCGTCGGCTCGCTCCTTTCACTCAATTCACTTTCTTCACTCCTTTCACTCTGTTCGCCCCCTTCACTCGCTCACTTCCCACTGGGAACTGTAAACTGTAAATATGACCCACGAGGGCATTCGCTTCGCCACCAAAGACGATCAGGCACGCCAGGATGGAGAACGCCAGCCGCTGCCGAAGATCGCCGTGACGCCGGAGAAGGTGCGCGTGCTGATGACTGAGGGCAAGGGCCTGGAGATTGACTGGGCCGACGGTCACAAGAGCGAGTGGGGCTTTGCCTGGCTGCGTGACGCTTGTCCGTGCGCCACATGCATCGATGAGCGTGCCCAGGAGGGCCGCAAAGCGGGCCAGCCCAAACCCAAGCCGGCCGCTCTGCTTCCCATGTACGCGCCGCCGCCGAAACCGGCAAGTGTGCATCCGGTGGGCCGGTACGCCATCCAGTTCAACTGGATTGACGGCCACTCCGGGGGAATATATTCGTGGGACTACCTGCGCCGCGTTTGTCAGTGCCGCGAATGCACGTTTGCGGCCGAAGAAACCATGGGCGCGCCGAACTAAGCACTTGGTCTCGAGATCCTAAAGAATCTAAAGAATGTTGACGGCCCGCGCCGCGAGCAGCACCACGGTCGCGAGGGAGATGAGCGACTGAATCATCATCAAGACTTTGGCCCAGCGTGTAAGAACCGGACAGTCGGTCGGCGAGAATGCAGTGCTGGTGTTAAAAGCAAGAAACAGGTAATCCACGAAACCAGGACTCCAGCCTTGCTCATGAAGGTCCATCCTGGTTTGGCGGATCAGGGTCATTTGCGGAAACAGAAAGGCACCGTCGGTGTGGGCGCCGCGTGCCTCACGGGCGTGTGGTCCGCCAGCGTCGAGCCGCCAATACCAGGAGGCGAAGACGAGAATGTTTGTAATCCATAAAGCAGCCGAAGCCCGCAACAGGTCTGGCGGCGCAATGCGGTGCGACGGCAGAGCTGAAACGAGCAGGCAAAGCGACCAGATCATGTCGGCAGTCACGATCGATGACAGCACATATCCCATAATTTGGGTAAGGCGATCGAATCCGCGACTGCGTGCCCATGCTGTGGGAATGAGCAACACTCCGACGACAGCGATCAGCAACCAATCGGGGCCCAGCGAAAGGGGCTCTGGAAGAACGAGGTGTAATACGCCCACGGAAAGTAGCGCGACCATGGCAGGCCAACGTGGTTCAAGATGTTTGAAGGCGTCACTCATGTGCCCAATGTACACCGGCTGTCTATCATCGAATCATTTCGGCCTCGCAGTAATCGCGCGAAAAATGCAAGGAGGATCGTGGCATGAAGATTGGATTCCTGGGTCTCGGCAAAATGGGTACGCCGATGGCGATGCACCTGATTGCCGCCGGCCACGAATTGCGTGTGTGGAACCGCACCGAAGGGCGCACCGAGCCGCTGTTGCGCGAGGGCGCGATTGCCGCGGCCACTCCGGCGGAAGCTGAACTGGGCGCTGACGCCGTCTTCACCATGCTGTTTGACGACGCGGCCAACGAGGAAGTGATTTTCGGCTCGAATGGCTTGATGGATGCGTTGAGCCCGGGCGCGCTGCACATCTCCTGTAGCACCATCAGCGTGGCGTTGAGCGAGCGGCTGACCCAGGAGCACGCGCGTCGCGGGCAGGAATTTGTGGCGGCGCCGGTGTTTGGACGGCCCAATGTGGCGGAAGCGGGACGACTGTGGATCGTGGTGGCCGGCGCGGAGCAGGCGGTAGCCAAGGCATTGCCGCTGCTGGAGC
The DNA here is from genome assembly GCA_963786565.1 of uncultured Acidobacteriota bacterium. Taxonomy (GTDB): domain Bacteria; phylum Acidobacteriota; class Terriglobia; order Terriglobales; family Acidobacteriaceae; genus Telmatobacter. Next base: position 228,991 of record CAWAZR010000011.1, read on the forward strand.
CACTTTCGCGCGGCATCTCCGTGGTGGGTACGGAGCCGCGGCAGGCGCACGCCGTCAAGCTGGGCGGCAATTTTCTCATCACCATGATGGTGCAGTCGTTGAGCGAGTCGTTTGTCTACGCGGAGCAACAGGGTGTCGATCCCGCAGCCTTCTTTGAGGCTGTGAACAACGCCCTCTTCCAGTCGCCGTTTTACGAGGCGTACAGCAAGGTAATTCTGCACCCGCCTGAGCGGCCCGGCGCGACCATGGAGCTGGGCGAAAAAGATTTGCGCTTGCTGCGCGAGGCCGCGGCCAGCCGCGACACGCGTTTGAGCCTGGCGGATTTAATGGCCGGAGTCTTTGCCGAGGCGCGCGCCGGCGGAATGGCTCAGGAAGATTGGGCCGTGGGCCAATACAAGATGGCCCGAAAAAGAAGCCTGCCTGTAAGATGAAAACTGAGATGCGATTGCAAGGAAAGATTGCCTTCATTACCGGCGCCAGCGCCGGCATTGGCGCGGCCACAGCCATGGCCTTTGCGGGCGAGGGAGCCCGCCTGCTACTGGCCGCCCGGCGCGCCGGAAAACTAGCGGAAGTTGCCTCGCGTGCTCTCGAGCGCGGCGCTGCCGCCGTGCACTCCATTGATTTGGACGTGAGGAACCGCCATGCTGTGCAGCGTGCCATTGACGAGCTGCCGCCGGAGTGGGCGGAGATCGACATCCTGGTGAACAATGCAGGCCTGAGCCGGGGCATGGAGAAGCTCTACACGGGGCGGATTGAAGACTGGGAAGAGATGATCGACACCAACATCAAGGGGCTGCTGTACGTGGCGCGTGCCGTAGTTCCCGGGATGGTGGTGCGCGGGCGCGGCCACGTGGTGAACCTGGGATCGATGGCCGGCGAGATCGTTTACCCCAATGGCGCGGTCTATTGCGGCACCAAGGCCGCGGCTCGGGCCATTAACGATGCGCTGCGCGAGGATTTGCTGGGTACGCCGGTGCGCGTGACCAGTGTGGATCCCGGGCTGGTGGAGACTGAATTCAGCATGGTCCGCTTCCATGGCGATAAGGGAAAGGCCGCCAAGGTCTACAGCGGCATTACGCCGCTGAACGGCGACGATATTGCGGATGTGATTCTTTGGGCCGTGACCCGGCCGGAGCATGTAAATATTGCTCGCGTGTCGCTGACCTCAGTCAACCAGGCCAATACGCTGCTCATCCATCGCGAGCCATAAGCCAGGTGTTCCCGGCAACCTTACCCCATAGACTGAATCTGGGCTTCGATATGCGCCAGCGCGGATTCGAGTGCGGCGCGGCGGCCCGGATTCGAAGTCCGTTGTGACAAAATGTTTTCGCGTTGCAGATTGAGCGCCTGTTTTTGACGTTCGCGCGTGGTGCGTTGATGTTCGGCGGCACGCCGGTCTTCTTCGCTGATCATTTTGTTGCTGGAATCGGCCACGGGGCTTTCCAGGACATTTGCCATCTGTTCCTCCACCGATTTACTTTCCCATCCACGAGCCATATCTTCATTCTACGGGTGACTTAAGCGATTGCGTCCCGCAGAATGATGGAGAGGGAACCAGGAGGGGAGAAGGGTACCCATGCGCGCTTGGCAAGTTTCTGCCTTTGGCATTGATTCTCTGGAGTTTGTGGAGCGGCCTACGCCCGTGCCGGGCCCCGGCGAAGTTTTGCTGGCGGTGCGCGCTGTTTCGTTAAACCGTCGCGACCTGATGGTGGTGAAGGGGCTGTACAACCCCAAAATGAAGCTGCCGCGCATTCCCTGTTCCGACGCCGCGGGTGAGGTGGTGACCGTAGGTACGGGCGTATCGGCATGGAAGCCGGGCGACCGCGCAGCCGGCATCTTCATGCAGAACTGGCTGGATGGGCCGCTGAACCCGACCAAAGCCCGCGGCGCCCTGGGCGGCGACATCGACGGCGTGCTGGCCGATTATGTAGTGCTCAAAGAGCAGGGATTGGTGGGGATTCCTGACCATCTCAGCTTTCAGGAAGCCGCGACCCTGCCCTGTGCCGCAGTGACGGCGTGGAACGCCCTTAACACCGTCGAGATCAAGCCGGGATCGACGGTGCTGATTCAGGGAACCGGCGGTGTGTCCATTTTTGCGCTTGCAGTTTGCGCGGCTAAAGGGTGCGCGGGTGCTGGGCATCAGCTCGAGCTACGAGAAGCTGGAACGGGCCAGCGCGCTGGGCCTGGATGCGGGACTGAATTACGGCGATAACCCCGACTGGGACCGCTGGGCGCACGACCAGACTGGCGGCGACGGCGTGGACCTGGTGGTGGAAGTGGGCGGCCTGGGAACGCTCACGCGCTCGCTCCGGGCCATTCGCATGGGCGGAACGGTCGCACAGATCGGTGTGCTTGCTGCGGGAACTGAAGGCATTCCTCTGGGCCTCATTCTGCACAAATGGTCGCGAATTCACGGCATCTACGTGGGCTCGCGACGAGACTTTCAAGAAATGAACCGGGCTATTTCTCTGGCAGAGCTGCGCCCCGTGGGCGAGGAGTTCGACTGGACCCACGCGCGCGAGGTATTCGAGCGCATGGAAGAGGGCAGCCACTTCGGCAAGTTAGTGCTCACCGTGGATTGAAGCGGCAAGTCAACCGGTGCTCCGGGCTCGTGACGCACTTGTTTTCATCGCTACGCCTGGCGCGTTGACTCGCGGGCTTGCTGATCCGCTGCGTTACAGTAGTTCTGTGAATCTCTATGAGCAGATGCTCGCCGTGGCTCTTGAAGAGGCTCGGTATGGCCTTGTCGAAGGCGGCATTCCCATCGGCGCGGCAATGTTCACGCGTACCGGCGAGTTGGTGAGCCGCGGCCACAATCGCCGCGTGCAGCAGGGCGATCCCGGCATGCACGCTGAGACGGATGCCTTTCGCCGCGCCGGCCGCCAGCGCAGCTATCGCAACCTGATCATGGTGACCACCCTGGCCCCCTGCTGGTATTGCAGCGGACTGGTGCGGCAATTCCACATCGGCACGCTGGTGGTGGGCGAGAGCCGGACGTTTTCCGGCGGGATCGATTGGCTGCGCGAAAATGGCGTGGAAGTGATCGATCTCGACAACCAGGAGTGCAGGGAACTGCTGGCGGGTTACATCGCCGCGCATCCTGAGGTTTGGAACGAGGATATTGGCGAAGAGATAATAAGCTCGCGAAAAAGGTGATTCATGCTATCGACGATTGCACTGCATGGCTGCTCGATTATGAATGGCGCGTCCCGGCCGGGAAACGGAAATGCATTTTACGGCTTCGATCCCGCGACGGGCGCACGGCTGGAGCCGGTCTATCGTGGCGCGTCGATCGAGGATTTGAATGCCGCCGCCGATCTGGCGGACGAAGCATTTGCGACCTACAGCAAATTGCCGGGCCGCGATAAGGCTCGCTTTCTGCGCAGCATTGCAGATGGATTGGAAGCCATTGTTTCCGAGCTTGTGGAGCGTGCGCATCGAGAAACGGCACTGCCGGAATCGCGGCTGAAAGGCGAGTCGGCGCGGACCATCAATCAGCTTCGGCTTTTTGCGCAGGTGGTTGAGGAGGGTTCGTGGGTGAACGCGCGCATCGATCCCGCGCAACCTGAGCGCAAGCCGTTGCCGCGTTCCGACATTCGCTCCATGATGCGGCCGCTGGGTCCGGTCGCTGTCTTTGGGGCCAGCAACTTTCCCCTGGCATTTTCCGTAGCCGGTGGCGACACGGCAGCCGCGTTTGCCGCGGGCAATCCCGTGATCGTGAAGGCGCACCACGCGCATCCCGGCACCAGCGAGATGGTGGGCCAGGTGATTGCGCGCAGCGTGAGGGAGTGCGGCCTGCCGCCGGGCGTGTTCGCGCTGCTCTTCGGCGCGGGTGCGGAGATTGGCGCGGCGCTCGTCGACCACCCCAAGGTGAAGGCAGTTGGTTTTACCGGCTCGCTCATGGCGGGCAAGGCGCTCATGCGGCGGGCAGCGGCGCGGCCCGAGCCCATCCCGTGCTTTATGGAGATGAGCAGCGTGAATCCCCTCTTTGTGTTACCGGAGGCGCTCTACTCGCGCGGCCAGGAGATTGCGCGCGGACTGTTTGGCTCGTTCACGCTGGGCGTGGGTCAGTTCTGCACCAAGCCGGGACTGATTTTTCTGCCGCGCGATGTGACCGCGAATATCTTTCTCGATGAGCTAAAAGCCCAAGTCGAAAAGGCCGGCGCGGCAGCCATGCTGACCGAAGGAATCGCGAAGAGCTTTCGTTCCGGCGTTGCCGGGCGGCAATCCATTGTTGAAACCGTCGCGCAGGCTGCGGCGGACGGAGCCGGCTCGACCTATGCCGCGCCGGTTGTGATGCAAATCGGCGCTAAGGAATTACTCGACAAGCCGGAACTAGCGACGGAGGTCTTCGGCCCGAGCGCGCTGGTGATTCGATACGACAGCCGCGAAGAGCTCCTGAATTTGGCGCGCTCGCTGGAAGGCCAACTGACCGCGACCTTGCACGGGACCGACCGCGATCTGGCCGCGTTTGCCGATCTGATTGCAATCCTGGAGCGCAAGGCAGGAAGGCTCATCGTCAATGGCTTTCCTACCGGCGTTGAAGTGTGCCACGCGATGGTGCATGGCGGCCCGTATCCGGCCACCAGCGACAGCCGCGCAACATCGGTGGGTACATATTCGATCTACCGTTTCGCGCGTCCCGTCTGCTACCAGGATTTTCCGGAGGCCGCACTGCCGGACGAACTGAAAAACCAGAATCCACTCGGCATCTGGCGGCTTGTTGATGGCGAATTTACGCGGGGCGCGGTGAGCGCCGCGTCGAAGGCAGGCACAGCGTAACGGCTCCGGCCGCGATCAGCGCCAGCGACATTGAAAGAAATCCGGCGCGAGCGTTCCCGGTAAGCGCCTGCAGCCAGCCCACGAGCCAGGTGCCGGCAAATCCGCCCAAAGCGCCGAAGGTGTTCACCAGCGCCATTACTTCGCCCGCGACGGTGCGGGGCAGCATCTCCGGAAAGATGGCCCAGAACGGTCCGTAGGGCGCATACATGGCGCCGCCCGCCACGATCAAGAAAAAGTAGGCAAGCCAGAAATGGCTGCCCGCAGCAGCGAACGAGCCAAACAAAGCCGCGCCCGAGAGTATCAGAAACGGCCACACAAACAACTTGCGGTGTTGTGAGCGGTCGGAGAAATGGGCGACCGCGAGCATGAGCACGACGCCAAGAAGAAACGGCGCCGCGCTCAACATTCCCACCTGCTCAATGCCGCGCGCCGACCCGGAGCGAATCATGGCCGGAATCCAGAGCACCAGGCCGTACACGCCGAAGCTCCAGCAGAAAAACTGCAAACAAAGAAGGACTACTCCAGGTGCGCGCAACGCCGAGCGAAGATCGGGGTGAGCGGGAAGGGAGCCCTGCTCGCCGGCAAGCGAGTCGGCGAGCTTCCTGCCGCTTTCCTCTGGTAGCCAGCGCGCCTGATGGGGATGGTCGTGCGCTACGAGAATCCACACCAAGGCCCACAGCACTGAGGGAATGCCTTCGATCACAAACGTCATTTGCCAGCCGACAGCGTGGATCAGGAATCCCGTGACGGCGGCCATCCATGTAACCGTGACGGGATTGCCGAGAATGAGAATGGCGTTGGCCCGCGATCGCTCGGCACGCGTGAACCAGTGAGTCATCAGGATGAGCATTGAGGGGAAGATGAGGCTTTCTGCAACGCCGAGGAGCAGCCGGTCCGCAATCAGAAGCCAGTAATTGCGGACGATTCCGGTGAGTCCGGAGAGGATGCCCCAACTGATGAGCGCGAAAAAGATCAGCCGGGTGGCGCCATGGCGCACCGCGTATGCGGCCGCCGGAACTTGAAAGAGAAAATAGCCGAGAAAGAAAACGGAGCCGAGAAAAGCCGCGCGCGATTCGGTGATATGAAGCGAAGTTGCCAGGCCGGCCGCTGCACCAAAACCAAAGTTGGAGCGACCCAGGTAGGCAAGACTGTAGGTGACGAAGACCACTGGCATCAGGTAGAGCCAGCGTCGGCGCAAGCCCGCCTGAATTTGCGTCGCATCGTGCAAGTTGTCTTCGGGCACATCACTTTATAGCACTCCGTTCCTCGGCGGCTCCGACCAAAGACGCGGCTCGGCAACTATACTGATCTCCGGAAAGAGCCCGCGCATCGCGAACATTTCTCTCAATTCGGTGCTGGAGAGCGACGACTCTCATCTGCCGCATGTGAACACGCATGCCGCTGGCCCAGCAGGCGCATTGCCGCTTTCGCCGGAGATGCTTCTCACCGAACCCTCCGGTAACCTTTTCGGCCTGACGCAAAATGCCGGCATGGGGTGGGACCCAACGCGGCTGCTCGACCCAGAGTTCCTGATCCTGAGCACACACGGCGGCTTGCGCGCGGAAAATGGCGAAGCCATTGCGCTGGGCTTTCACAGCGGCCACTGGGAAGTGGGCCTGCTGGTGGCTGAAGCCGCGCGGGAGCTGAAATCGCTGCGCGCTACGCCCTTCGCGGGTGCGTGCACCGATCCCTGCGACGGCCGCACGCAAGGCACCACGGGCATGATGGACTCATTGCCCTACCGCAACGATGCCGCAACAGTTCTTCGCAGATTGATGCGCTCGCTGCCCACCGGCAAAGGCGTGATGGGCGTGGCGACGTGCGACAAGGGACTACCTGCGATGATGATGGCGCTGGCGTCGTTGGGGTCGAAGCCCGCTGTACTGGTTCCCGGCGGCGTCACGCTGCTGCCCGAGCAAGGCGAGGACGCGGCCAAGGTGCAGACCATCGGCGCGCGTTTCGCGCAGCAGCAAATCACGCTCGAATATGCGGCCGAGGTCGGTTGCCGCGCCTGCGCATCGCCCGGCGGAGGCTGCCAGTTTCTGGGTACTGCGGCCACGGCACAGGTCGTCGGCGAGGCGCTGGGGCTTTCGTTGCCACATACTGCGCTTGCGCCCTCGGGCCAGCCGGTGTGGCTCGATGCCGCGCGGCGCTCGGCGCGCGCCCTGTTGCGTCTGCATCAACTCGGTTTGGGCGCACGCGACATTGTCACGTCCGCAGCCGTGCGCAACGCCATGGTGCTGCACGCCGCGTTTGGCGGATCGACGAATCTGCTCATCCATCTGCCTGCCATTGCCTACGCCGCGGGGTTGCCGCGGCCCACGGTGGACGATTGGGCCGAAGTCAATCGCCAGGTGCCGCGCCTTGTGGATGCGCTGCCCAACGGCCCGCGCAATTTTGCCACGGTGCAGGTGTTTCTGGCCGGCGGCGTTCCTGAAGTCATGCTGGCATTGCATGCAGCAGGGCTTTTGGATGTGAGTGTGCGGACGGTGAGCGGCGAGACGCTGGGCACTTGCCTCGACTGGTGGCGCGACAGCGAGCGGCGCGCCGCATTGCGCCGCAGATTGCAGGAGCTCGACGGCATCGATGCCGGTGACGTGATCATGTCCCGCGATCGGGCGCGGTCCCATGGGCTTACCTCGACAGTTTGTTTTCCCATCGGCAACCTGGCGCCGGAGGGATCGGTGATCAAAAGCACCGCTATCGATCCGTCGCTCGTCGGCGAGGATCACGTGTACCGGCACACCGGCCCGGCGCGCGTGTTCGTCACCGAGGCCGCGGCGATCCGCGCCATCAAGACGGGTGGAATCGCGCAGGGCGACGTAATGGTACTCATCTGTAGCGGCCCGGCGGGCGCCGGCATGCAGGAGATTTATCAGATCACCTCGGCGCTCAAGCAACTGCCGCATTGCAAAAACGTGGCTTTACTTACTGATGGGCGTTTCAGCGGCGTTTCCACGGGTGCGTGCATCGGGCACATTTCGCCCGAAGCGCTGGCCGGCGGCGTCATCGGCAAGGTGCGCGACGGCGACCGGATCGAAATCATGATCGACCGCGCGGGGCTTGCCGGGACCGTGAATTTTGTTGGCGAAGCGGGCGAGAGGTTCAGCGCCGAGGAAGGTGCGCGGCGGCTGGCGCAACGCAGTCCGCGTTCCGATCTTGCACCGCATCCCGAATTGCCCGCGGATACAAAACTTTGGGCGGCGCTGGTGCAGGCCAGCGGCGGCGTTTGGGGCGGCTGCGTTTACGATGTGGAGCAGATTGTTGCACGACTGGAGAAGCGCGCTTGAAACTTTATCGAACCGCACAGAGCCACGGCCGAATCACAAACGTGAGCTACGTGGAACACGAAGGACACTACTATCGCATTCCGTTGGAGCATTGGGACGCGATCGTGAACCATTCCGATCTCGCGGGCTATCTGGTTTCGCTGGTTGCACGTGCGGAGCCGGCCCGGGAGTTCAACTCTCGGAAGATAATGGCGCCGCTCGAAAGCCAGAGCGTGTGGGCTGCGGGCGTCACCTACTATCGCAGCCGCAGCGCGCGCATGGCCGAAGCCAAGGATGCCGGCGGCGGCAGTTTTTACGATCGCGTGTACACGGCGCAGCGCCCGGAGCTCTTCTTCAAGTCCAGCCCCGAGCACGTAGCCGGACCCGGTCAGCAAGTGCACATTCGGCGGGACGCGAAGTGGTCGGTTCCTGAGCCGGAGCTGACGGTGCTTCTTGACGCGCATGGCCGGATCGTCGGCTACACCGTGGGCAACGACATGAGCTCGCGCGACATCGAGGGCGAGAACCCGCTCTATCTTCCTCAGGCCAAGGTCTACGACCGCAGTTGCGCGCTGGGCCCGTGCATTCTGGTGGCGAGCGAACCGCTGCCCAAGGAAACGCCCATCGGCGTGGAGATTGAGCGCCACGGATCGAGGGTCTTCAGCGGTTCCACAAACCTGGCCGAGCTCAAGCGCCCGATCCAAGAGCTGGCCGAGTATCTCTTCCGCGAAAACAGCTTTCCCCAGGGCGTGCTTCTGATGACAGGAACCGGCGTTGTACCGCCCGACGATTTTTCGCTGGCTGCGGGCGACAGGGTTCGCATTACCATCGATCCCATCGGCACGCTGGAAAACGACGTGGTGCAGAGCGGGCCGCTGCTGGCCAAAACCATGAATTAAGCGCAAGACTGACCGAGGAGACATGGTGGAGACGGAGCAAACAGTTGCGCCCACGCGTGTGCCCGGCCGGCGCTGGCGCATTGCGTGGCTGCTCGGCATCGGCATTCTGGTCAACTACTTCGACCGCGTCAATCTCTCGGTATCGCACAATGCGCTCGTCGGCGCCTTCGGCATCTCCGACGTAGTTTTCGGCTATCTTTCCAGCGCCTATAACTGGACCTACGCCGCGTGCCAGCTCCCTATCGGCGTCGTTCTGGACAAACTCGGCGTGCGGCGCGTAGGCCGCGTCGGAACGTTTCTTTGGAGCGCGGCGTCGTTTGCCGCGGCAATTACGCCCACCCTGGGCGGCTTCTTTGGCGCGCGTTTCCTGCTCGGCGTGGGAGAAGCGCCGGCATTCCCCGCCAACGCGAAAGCGGTCGGCCTCTGGTTTCCTGCACGCGAGCGCAGTTTCGCCACTTCGCTCTACGACGCAGCGGCAAAATTGGCTCCGGCCATCGGCGTGCCGCTTATCGGCATCGTGCTCATCCACGCAGGTTGGCGCATGGAGCTTCGCCTTCACCGGCGTCATCAGCTTCGCCTACTTTCTTTACTTCTGGCGCGTCTATCGCGATCCCGGCGACGACCCGAAACTGACCGAGATCGAGCGCCGTCACATTGAAGACCGCGACTCGCCGCACGGCGCGCGGGAACAGGAGCAAGAAAAATCCTCTTCGCTGGGTGAGCTTCTTGTGCGGCGCAAGGTGCTGGGTCTCGCGCTCGGATTTGGCGCGTACAACTACGTGTTTTATCTGCTGCTCTATTGGTTGCCGACCTATTTGTCTTACGCCATGCATATCGATCTGCTGCATTCGTTCGCGTACACCAGCGTGCCCTGGATCTTCGCCACGGCGACGGATCTCGCGATCGGCGGCTGGCTGGTGGACTTCCTGGTCAAGCGTGGTTGCGAATGCAAGTGCAGTCCGCCGCGTGGTGCTGATCGGCGGAATGGTGTTCGGGCTGGGCATTCTGGGCGCGGTTCATGCGCATAATGCCACGCAGGCCCTGGTGTGGATCAGCATTTCGATTGGGGGGCTGGCGGCGGCTGCGCCGGTAGCCTGGTCGTTGCCCTCGCTCATCGCAGTGCGTGGCGACGTGGGCAAAGTGGGTGGAATCATCAATTTCTGCGGGCAGGTATCCGGAATTGCCGCCTCAATCCTGACGGGTTACCTGGTTTCGGCGTTTCATTCCTATGCATGGGCCTTTGCCGTCGCAGGCGCTTACCTGGCTGTCGGCATCTGCGGTTACATCATCCTGCTGGGAAAGATCGAACTGCCGGAAAGGCTTCCCGGCGCCCACCCAGCGCAGCGTAAATAAGACTGAAGTCAGCATGATAGCGGTGCGCGGCGAAAAGGTTTCCTAGGATAATCCCAGGAGATCGAGTCGGGACCCTTTCCGCTGGTAATAGCACTTCTGGTGCATGCACGGAAATTTGTATTCCTGTAATCTTGCATGATGCACAATGGGGAGATGGGGGAAAACCTTAGTGCCGCGTATCCACTTTCACCAGCAGTTAGCTGAACTCAAGGACAAGCTTCTGGCCATGGCCGCGCTGGCGCAGTTGGCCGTGGAGTCCGCGGTGGAAGCCTATCTGCGGCGCGACAAGGGCCTGTGCAAGTTTGTGAAGCAGAACGAGAGGGCCATCGACACCGCACAGCGCGAGCTGGACGAGATGGCTTACGAACTGCTCGCCAAGGAACAGCCCATGGCCATCGACCTGCGCTTTATATTGGCCGTGATCAAGATTAATGGCGACCTGGAGCGGATCGGCGATCAGTCCATGAGCATCACGCGGCGGACTAAGGAAGTCCTGCCACTAGGCGAAGTCGAATTGCCCGCGGACTTTTGCGCGATGGGCGAGTTTGCTGGGCAGATGATCCGCACCGCGTTGCAGGCCTTGCTCGACGGCGACGCGCACCTGGCCGAAACGGTGCGCGAGATGGACGACGAGATCGACCGCATGAATCGCCGTGCGCATAGCGATCTGCTCAAGGTGATCGAGGAAAAGCCGCAGTTCACGCAGCAGGCAATGAATGGCATCCTGGTGGCGAAGAACCTGGAACGGATCGCCGATCACGCGTCAAATATCGCTACGGACGTGATCTTCTGGGTCCGCGGCGCCGATGTGCGCCACGAATTGAGCTTGGTGATCGACTGACGGAGGCCGTCTCCAGCTTCTACGCGGACACACTCTTCGACTGAATCAAGGGAACTTGCACCGAATCGAGTGCGGGAATTCAACCTCAAGTATCAGGATCTGTTTGTGAAGACCCCAGCTTCCACCCCTAGTTTTGTTTCTTCACTTTTAGATTCGCATCATTAGGACTACAGGTGGCGCCCTTCCAGCGATAGTCTGCCAAGGACGATGAACTGGTGGTTTTTCCGTTCATCGTAATGTCGATTTGTCCTTTGGCGATCATATGCTCCATTCCATCAAAGGTCATGTCGACCTTACCTTTCATCTGAAAAGACTTCATCTCGCAATCGATCGTGTAGGAGCCGCCGCTGGACGTGATCGCGAGGCGCTGAATGGAGCACTGGGGATCCTGAGTAAGTGCTTTCTGCCATAATGCGTCATTCAGACAGTACAACATCGACACGGACGAGCTCGGGGATCCGGGAACAGACATCTTGGCCTCCCACTCCCCGGAGCGGAGAGGGAACTTGTTCTGGGCCGAACAGACCTGGATCGCCGCGAGGGCAGTCACGCCGAATGCAACGTACTTGAGAAATGTCATTTCCTCCCCTTCATTTCCTCTGTGATCGGAGTTTGAGCTTGCCTTACAGCTCGCGCGTCTGTCAACGGAAATCAAAATTGGGCGGACGGGATTGCGCCGGCTGAATCCCGATCTAAACGCCGATTACCGCGCAAAGCTCCTTCACCGCCTCGGCGCTCCTTTTGAGTGCGGCGTCTTCCTCCGGCGTGAGCTTGATTTCGATGATCTGCTCGAGGCCGCCCGCGCCCAGCTTGCAGGGCACGCCGATGTAGTAGCCGGAGATGCCGTACTCGCCTTCGAGATAGGCCGCGCAGGGCAGAATCTTCTTCTTGTCCTTGAGAATGGCTTCAGCCATCTCGACCGCAGCCGCGCCCGGCGCGTAGTACGCGCTGCCGGTCTTGAGATATTTCACGATTTCGGCGCCGCCGTCGCGCGTGCGCTGGATCAGCTGCTCAAGCCGCTCGGGCGCGATGAGCTCGGTGATGGGAATGCCGGCGACGGTGGAGTAGCGCGCCAGGGGCACCATGGTGTCGCCATGGCCGCCCAGCACGAAGGCCGTCACGTTTTCCACGCTCACGTTCAGCTCCGCGGCAATGAAGCTGCGGAAGCGTGCCGAGTCCAGCACGCCAGCCATGCCGATGACGCGCTGGCGATTGAATCCAGCCTGGCGGTAGGCGGCCTGGGCCATGGCATCAAGAGGATTGGAGACGATGATGAGAATCGACTCCGGTGACTGCGCCACCACCTTCTGCACCACGTCGGACATGATCTTGAAGTTGGTGTTGAGCAGGTCGTCGCGGCTCATGCCGGGCTTGCGGGCGATGCCCGCGGTAATGATCACGATATCGGAGTTGGCCGTGGCCGCGTAGTCGTTCGAGCCAACGATAGACACGTCACGCTTCTCGATTGGCATGGCTTCGAGCAGGTCCAGCGCCTTGCCCTGAGGCACTCCTTCCACCACGTCAACCAGAACAACATCGGCCAGTTCCTTGGCTGCAATCCAGTGCGCGCAAGTGGCGCCCACGTTGCCCGCGCCGACGATTGAAACTTTCTTCCGCATTTTTATTCTCCTCGGGATCCCTCAGGGGCTAAAGCCCCTTTGCTTTTTTGTTATTCATCGGCGCGGCTAAAGCCGTGCCCAGTTACAAAGCCTGTTGGTTTGAGTCTGTGCTTTCCCAAGTCTCAGAATCGAGACCTTGGGCACCCAATTTCGTGCGACCACAATGGAACTGATCACTGACCACTGATCACTGTCATCACATATTCCCGATGATCCGCGTGGCAAACTCGCTTGTTCCGACCTTCGTTGCGCCGGAAAGTTGCCGCTCGAAGTCGTAGGTGACGAATTTCTGCTGGATGGTCTTCTCCATGGCACTTTCAATCATTTGTGCCGCTTCCTTCCAGCCGATGAACTCAAGCAGCATCACGCCCGACAAAATCACCGAGCCGGGATTGATAACGTCCTTATCGGCGTACTTGGGCGCGGTGCCGTGCGTGGCCTCGAACACCGCGTAGCCGTCGCCGATGTTGGCGCCGGGCGCGATTCCGAGGCCTCCCACCTGCGCCGCGGCCGCGTCGGAGATGTAATCGCCGTTCAGATTGGGCGTGGCCAGAATGCTGTAGTCCGACGGGCGAATGATGATCTGCTGGAAGATGGAGTCGGCGATGCGATCGTTGACCAGAATCTTCGACTTCCACGCGCCGTTGCCGTGCGTCTTCCCGATGGAATCGAGGACGCCTTTGATCTCAGCGTAGATCGCATCGCGGAAGGCCTGGTTGCCAAATTCGAGGCCGGGCTCGATCAGCGCGGCGTTCTCCTCAATGGTGATGCCTGGCTTGGCGTCGACGTTGCCAAGAATCCAGCTCTCGCGCTCGGTCACGGTCTGGTCGCGGAACTCCTCGGTGGCCACTTCGTAGCCCCACTCGCGGAACGCGCCCTCAGTGAACTTCTGGATGTTGCCCTTGTGCACCAGCGTGACCGTCTTACGTCCGGATTCAAGCGCATGTTTGATGGCTGCGCGCACCAGCCGCTTGGTGCCGAAAATGGAAATGGGCTTGATGCCCACACCGGAATCGGTGCGCACTCTTTTCTTGGTTTTGGCCAGGAGGTCGTCATTCAGAAACGAGATCAACCTCGCGGCGTCTTCCGAGCCCTCTTTGAACTCAATGCCTGCGTACACATCCTCCGTGTTCTCGCGGAAGATGACGATGTCGACCTGTTCAGGATGCTTCACCGGGCTGGGCACGCCCTGGTAGTACTTCACCGGGCGCACGCAGGAGTAGAGATCGAGAATCTGGCGCAGCGCGACATTCAGCGAACGAATCCCGCCGCCAACCGGCGTGGTCAGCGGCCCCTTGATAGAGACGCGCAGGTCGCGGGCCGCGGCCACGGAGTCGTCGGGCAGCCAGTTTTGGAACTGCCGGAAAGCTTTTTCGCCGGCGAAGATCTCAAACCAGCGGATGGCGCGCTTGCCACCGTAAGCTTTTTCCACCGCGGCGTCAAAAACCCGCTGCGACGCCTTCCAGATGTCGCGACCGGTGCCGTCGCCTTCGATGAAGGGAATGATGGGATGGTCGGGAACGGAAAATTGCCCGTCCTTGTAGTCGATCGGCTGGCCGTTTTTCGGCAACTCGAGCCCGTTGTACGTGCTTTGCATGATGTTTCTGGAAGCCCCTTCTGAGAATCGTCCAGAGTTGAGGCTAACATCCGCAATTTAGGAGTGGCAACGGCGGCAGCCTGGCGTCTGTTTCAGTGGGCCGCGGCGGGCTTGGAACTTTCAAACATCACGCGCAGCACATCTTTGTTTTTTGCGTAATAGTCGTGCGCAGCGAGGGGCGACTCAAAAAAACCGAACCACCGGTGAGCATTCTGCACATAGAGATTCACCACGTCCACATCGCCGATCCTGGGAACCAGGAAAGTGATCACGTCGCTGGGATCGTTCCACGCCACCACCTGAACTTTCTTCCGTGCCGTCTCGTCGCCCGGGTGCAAGCCCGCTTGAAAATCCGTCTGCATCTGCTTCCAGCGGTTAACGAGCGCCCTGAAATTCTCGGCAGGCGCCGTCGGGCCTGGCGGCGTCTCAAGCCCGCGCTCCTGAGAAGTGGCAGCTGCCGCCTGCGGCGCGCTTTCCAGATTCGTAATCTCGAGCATTTGTATCTGGTTAGCAAAGAAGTAAACCAGCGTGGTCCGCTGGAAGATGTATTGCACGGCGGAGCTTTCGTTGGCTGTCGCGGCGGCCAGCTGCGTCGATGGCGCGGGCGCGGACGCGTCGGGAGTGTCGGGAGCATCGGGATTCAGCGCGTTGAAGAATAAATACGCGCCGAGGCTGTGCGTGACGCCGACGAACTCCTGATCGAGAGCCTTGCCGTTAGCGCCCCTCCAGTTGTAGTGCTCATTCGCCTCGCCCGCATTCGGAGTCGCAGCGGCCTGGTTGGGATCGAAGGCGGCCGATTTGGCCATGAGTTGCCGTATGCCGTCGCGCAGAATGCCGTCGACCTGACCGGTGGCGAGCAGTACATCGGCAAGGCCCCAGTCGACCAGGTTGTTTTTCAAATCCAGGTTGATCTTTGCGCTGCGAGGCTTCACTTTTTCGAGTTGCGCAGCGTCTTCGGGCGTGATCCACGCATAAAACCGGCCCGTTCCATCGGGATCCTGCGCCTTCTCGTCCGAGCAGAATTGCAACAGCTCGGGATCGGGACCGGCAAGACGAGCTTCGGGGACCATGACGTGGCGGCACTTGAGCGACAGCACCAGCGGCCACCAGTTGATTTCGTCCACTACCAGCACGGACGCGTGCCCGCGGAGATGCACCACCCAATGCACAACGAACGGCGCGGACGCATGCCACTCATCGGCGCTCTTCCACACCGGGCTGCCCAGGTAGGAGAGCGTGGGCGGATTGACGCCGTCGGCGAATTCGCCGCGA
Source organism: uncultured Acidobacteriota bacterium (assembly GCA_963786565.1). Taxonomy (GTDB): domain Bacteria; phylum Acidobacteriota; class Terriglobia; order Terriglobales; family Acidobacteriaceae; genus Telmatobacter. Next base: position 244,623 of record CAWAZR010000011.1, read on the forward strand.
CTGGGAAACTCCACGCCCGCGTTTTTCCAGTCCTTGACGTTACAGAGCTTGAGCACGGTACAAATCGACTCGCGCAGCAGCGTGGAGTCACCGGCGCCAATTTGGTTGATGCCGTGCACGTAGAGAATGTGCACGGGGTGGTGGTCCGGCGCATCCAGCGCATCGCCAATGCTGGTCAGGGTTGCGAGAGATCCACTTGTATCTTCAATGACCTTGGCACGCGCCGACGTGGCGTCTACAAATGCCGCGCCAGACGCCACCATGACGACAAGGACGCAGGTCAACTTGCTAGTCGGCATCGATCGAAAGCTCCGCCAGAAATCTACGCCTGACTATAGCATTCTCGTTTTGCCATGTCCGCAAATTATCTTCCGGGCGCAGGCGTTATTTGCCCGCGTCGCCGATCGATTGATCGCCTTCGAGGCCGTCGCCCTCAAACCGCGGAATGCCGAAGTGCCCACGCAGATGCAGCAGGTCCACAGGGTTCAGGTTGCCTGCCATGGTGGCCAGTGTCAGACTCCTGGGGCTCTCGACGAGCACCACCGCGCCGCGCACGTTCGCGCCGTCCATCACCACCCACAGATCGGTGGTTCCACTATGCACAGGACCGCCCTTGGTGGTGCTGCTGACGACGTGCTTCCAGCCGCGCAAGTGGTAAGACTCGCGGAGGTCGTCGACTGCGGCCGGATCGGCCGCACCGTCAGCGGCGAAGCGCAGTATGTGCACGCTCACGCCGTCGAGCTTGGCCACGGACTGCTTTACGTCGGCATCCGCGTCGGGCAACAATCCCGCCGCGGCGGTCAGCATGGTGCGGTCGAGCGTGAAGCTCTCTTTGGCGAGTGCCTGCGTGCTCAATTGCGCGAGCGCCGGAGGCACCCATTCCAGAATGGCCGGTCCGATATCGGAATTGGCCGCGGCCGGCGTGTTGCCGGCATCCGGCGGCGGGGCAGAGGACTGAACGGGCGCTTGCGCCAACCCAAACCCGCATGCCAGGGCGGCGCTCATGATAGTGGCTCCCAGGGGGAGGATTCGTTTCATGCAGTATTAAACGCTGAAGCAGCGATAAAGTTGCCAACCGGCACGACTGGAGAGCAGTTCGCGGAGTTTTTTCGCGAGGGCAACAGTCCGAAAGGGAATGGTTTTGTCTCCCCTGCCAGCCGCCTTGATGAAGCGCCGATAAATTTGCGTCGAAACTCTGCTCGCACCCGCCCGGATGCGATAGACTCATGCGGGAACGTTCAAAATCTGTCACAAATTTCACCCCCACGGAGGGTACATAGAAATTGGGAAAAAGCATGGTCCCGAAGAGACTTTTCTTCACCAAAGGCGTCGGCAAACACAAGGAGCGCTTGACTTCGTTTGAGCTGGCCCTTCGGGATGCGGGCATCGCTTCACAGAACCTGGTGCGCGTTTCTTCCATCTTTCCGCCGCAATGCAAAATGATTGCACGCCGGGAAGGCCTCAAGTATCTGCATGATGGCGAGGTCGTATTCGCGGTGATTGCGGAAAACTCCACGCGCGAGCCGCATCGTCTCGTTGCCTGCAGCATTGGCGTAGCCATTCCAGCCGATCGCAACACTTACGGCTACCTGAGCGAGCATCATAGCTTTGGCGAGACCGAAGATCAGGCGGGTGAGTATGCCGAGGAACTGGCTGCCGAAATGCTGGCCACTACGCTCGACGTGGAATTCGATCCCGACACGAGCTGGGACGAGAAAAAAGAAATTTACCGCATCTCCAACAAGATCGTCCGCACCAGCAACGTCACCCAGTCGGCGGTCGGCGACAAGCGCGGCAAGTGGACCACGACCATCGCAGCGGCTGTGCTGATCCTTGAGGAATAGCCACTGCGTGGGGCAGACTTTTAGAGTTGAGTTGCGGCGCGGGTAGAGCGGTTTGCGTAATGAATCAGAGTAATCGGAGGCCAATTCCGCCGGCGCGGGGTTGGCCTTGCTGTCTGGGCCAAGGTGGGCCACCAGAGTGGATCGAAGGACAAAGCATGACCACGGCGACTAAATTTACCGTTGCCCTTGTGCAGATGCGCATGGGCGCTGACCCGGAGGCGAACTTTGCGTCTGCGGTCAAGCACATCCGCGAAGCCGCGCGGCTGGGCGCGCAGATCGTCTGCCTGCCGGAGCTCTTTCGCACGCAATACTTCTGCCAGCGCGAAGATTTGAAACTGTTCAATCTGGCGGAGCCGATCCCCGGGCCTTCAACGAAAGCTCTCTCGGCGCTGGCACGCGAACTGGGCGTGGCGATTGTAGCGTCGTTGTTCGAGCGGCGCGCACCGGGGCTTTATCACAACACCGCGGTCACGCTGAATACCGACGGGCAGATCGCCGGCATCTACCGCAAGATGCACATACCGGACGATCCTCTCTACTACGAGAAGTACTACTTCACGCTGGGCGACCTCGGTTTTCAGGCCGTGGACACGACCGCCGGCCGCGTGGGCACTTTGGTGTGCTGGGACCAGTGGTATCCCGAGGGCGCGCGGCTCACGGCGCTGCAGGGAGCCGAGGTGTTGTTCTTTCCCACGGCCATCGGTTGGCACCCGGCGGAAAAGGATGAGTTTGGCGCCGCGCAATTCGACGCATGGAGGACTATCCAGCGAGCGCACGCCATCGCCAACGGCGTGTATGTGGCCGCGGTGAACCGCGTCGGTCACGAGCACGGCGACATTCTCGGAATCCGCGCCGCGGGACCGGGCCTCGAGTTCTGGGGCGGCAGCTTCATTGCCGATCCCTTCGGCCGCATCGTGGCCAAAGCTGGACACGACTCCGAGGAGATCGTGCTGGGCGAGATCGACCGGGCGCTGATCGAGGAGACGCGCCGCAACTGGCCCTTCCTCCGCGACCGCCGCGTAGATGCCTACGCCGGGATCTCACAACGCTTTCTTGATGCGCCGCCTACCGGGCAAAAAGACAGCAAGTAGCAATACCGAAAAATGCCCACCACGACTCCCATCAAGACGCCGCGCCAGCTAGGCTATCGCATGCCCGCCGAGTGGGAGCCGCATGAGGCCACCTGGCTGGCCTGGCCGCACAATCCTGAAGATTGGCCAGGAAAGTTTGCCTCCATCCCCTGGCTTTACGCTGAAATCGTGCGCCTGCTCGCCGCGCGCGAGCGTGTGCACCTGATCGTCGAAGACGCCAAAACCGAGAAGCGCGTTGTGAGCATGCTCAAGCGTGCGTGCGCCGACCTCGAACGAGTGGTTTTTCATCGCTGGCCCACCGATCGCGGATGGACGCGTGATTCCGGCCCGATTTTTGTGCGCAACGCCAAAGGGCAGGTCGCCCTTTCGAACTGGCGCTTCAACGGGTGGGCCAAGTACGACGACTGGCATCTCGACAACAAGCTGCCCGGCCGCGTGACGAAACTGCTCGGCTGTCCGCATTGGCAGCCTCTCGTCCAAATCCAGGACGGTACGAAGTACTGCGTGCTTGAGGGCGGATCGATTGACGTCAACGGTCAAGGCGCTCTGCTCACCACCGAGGAATGCCTGCTGAGCGACGTGCAACAGCGCAATCCCGGCCTGAGCCGCGCGCAGTTGGAGCGCGTTTTCTCCGAATACCTCGGCATCGATCAAGTCATTTGGCTGGGCTGCGGCATTGTGGGTGACGATACCCACGGCCATGTGGACGACATTGCGCGCTTCGCCGGACCGGCAACGATCATTGCCGCGGTCGAGCCTGACACGCGCGATCCCAACCACGCACCGCTGGCCGAAAATCTGCTGCGATTGAAGGCCGCGCGCACTCCTGCCGGCAAGCAATTCACGATTGTGGAGATCCCCATGCCGCGACCCGTGATCTTTCGCGGGCAGCGCCTGCCGGCCAGCTACGCCAATTTCTACCTTGCCAACGGAGTGGTACTGGCGCCCACGTTTCACGATCCCAACGACCGCGTAGCTCTGAACCTGCTGGCCGAAGTTTTCCCTGACCGCGAAGTGATCGGCGTGCACTCGATGGACCTGATCTGGGGCCTGGGCGCATTGCACTGCATGACCCAGCAGCAGCCCGCGGCCGTTGGGCCTGCATTGAGAGTTAGGCTTTAGAGTGCCGCTGAAAAATATATCGTGAGGCACGAAGTGTCAGGGCACGACTTTAGTCGTGCCGCAAAATGGCAACTTGAATTGACGGGCTTTGGCCCCTGAGGAGTGCTTTTTCCAGTGATGATCGACGATCGCGAAGCCATGGATGCCGCATTGGCCGAGGCGCGCCTTGCTGCCGAAGCTGGCGAAGTGCCGATCGGCGCGGTGGTGGTGCGCGAAGGCGCGATCGTTGCCCGCGGGCAGAATCGCGTGTTGCGCGATGTCGATCCCACAGCCCATGCAGAAGTTGTTGCCTTGCGCGCGGCAGCCGCGGCCATTGGCAACTATCGGCTCGCTGGCTGCACGCTCTATGTGACGCTCGAGCCCTGCGCCATGTGCGCCGGAGCCATGATTCACGCGCGCATCGACCGCCTGGTGTTCGCTGCCGCCGATCCCAAGGCAGGAGCCTGCGGCTCAGTGCTCGAAGTGTTGAATCATCCCCAGCTCAACCACCAGATGCAGGTGGAGCAGGGAATTGCAGCCGAGGAGTCGGGGGAATTGTTGCGTGGATTCTTTCGCGAGCGCCGTTAGCTCCGCTAACTCTGCCAACGTCGCTCGCTGTTCGTCAGCTTCTTGATCCGCCCCGCTTCCGCCGGCCACTTCGCCGCCAGTTCGGCGTAATCGCCGCTGCGGTAATCGGCGAAATCGAAGCCCGGGGTTACGGTGCAACCGAGGAGCGCGAGTTTTCCACCATCCACGAGCCGCTCGCCTTGCCACACGCCCGCTGGAACCAGAATTTGCGGCTGCTGCCCCGCTGCTAAGTCTTGTCCGAGAATTGATAACACGCAGCGCCCCGAGGGGTAGAGCAGAAGCATCTCCACGGGATCGCCAAGATAGAAATGGAAGATCTCGTCGGAGGCAAGCGCGTGCATCCCCGAGAAGGTTTCCTCCTCGAGCAGGTAGTAAATGGCCGTGCTCTGCGCACGCACGCCGGGCGGCAGATCGACAGCGCCTCCCGAGGTGTAGGTGCGGCGATACCATCCGCCCTCGATCGGGTGCGGCTGGAGCTTGAGAAGCTTCTTAATTTCTTCCGCGGTCATTGCTCTCCTCAATCGCCGTGGGTCTCTGGTGGCCGACATCACAGAGCATAGCATTGGGACGGCAGTAACATCTGCATATGACAGTGCAGTTGTACGCCACAAGCTGGTGCCGCGATTGCCGAGCTGCCAAGCAGTTCCTGGATGCGCATGGCATCCCGTATACCGAGATCGACGTGGACGCGAACGCGGCCGCCTCGACCGAATTGATGAGCCACGTGGGCAAGCGTGCGGTGCCGCAGCTGGTGATCGATGGCGAGTGGTTCCAGCCCTATAAGCCCGGCCGCGGATTATTGGTGGAAGAACTGCACCAGCGCCTCGGAATCCCTCGCAAATAAAGGCCTTATCCTCGTACAATCAAATCGTGGATGTTCGTGAACCGTGGGTCTTGATCTGCTGCCCAGGGTGCGCGACGAGTTACGAATCACGAACCACGAATCACGAGAGGACTTGCCTTGATCGAACGCTACACGCGCCCAGCGATGGGCGGCATCTGGACGGAAGAGAACAAGTACCGCTGCTGGCTGCAAGTGGAGTCGGCGGCGAGCACGGTGCTGGCCGAAGACGGCGTGATTCCGGCCGCCGCTGCCGAGGCCATCGCCACCAAAGCCACCGTCTCTGCCGCGCGTGTTGCGGAGATCGAGGCGGAGGTCAAACACGACGTCATCGCCTTCACCACGGCCGTTGCCGAGAGCCTGAAGAGCCAGGGCCTCGACGCCGAGTCGCGCTGGCTGCATTACGGGCTTACGTCCAACGACATTGTGGACACGGCGCAGGCGTTGCAAGTGAAGGAAGCCTCGGCGCTGATCAAGGACGGAATCGCCGCGCTGCTGGCAGTGCTCCGGCGCCGCGCTCTTGAGTTCAAGCACACGCCCACCATCGGCCGCACCCACGGCATCCACGCCGAGCCCACCACCTTCGGCCTCAAGCTGCTCAACTGGTACGCCGAGATGGAGCGCAACGCTACCAGATTTGCGGCCGCGGCCGAGGACATGCGCGTGGGCAAGCTGTCGGGCGCAGTGGGCACCTTTGGTCACCTGGGTCCAAACCAGGAGGAAAAGGTGTGCAAACACCTCGGCCTCAAGCCCGCGCCGGTGGCCACGCAGGTCATCCAGAGGGACCGGCACGCCGCCTACATTTCCACGCTCGCTATTCTGGGTAGCACGCTCGACAAGATCGCCGTCGAGCTGCGCCACCTGCAACGCACCGAGGTGCGCGAGGCGCAGGAGTACTTCAGCGAGAAGCAAAAAGGCTCTTCTGCCATGCCGCACAAGAAGAATCCCATCACTAGCGAGCAAATTAGCGGGCTGGCGCGGGTGCTGCGCGGCAATGCCCAGGCGGCGCTCGAAGATATTCCTTTGTGGCACGAGCGCGATATCTCACATTCGTCTGTCGAGCGCGTGATTTTCCCCGATTCGACGATCCTGGCCGATTATCTGCTCGCCAAGACCACCGATCTCATCGATCGCCTGCTGGTCTACCCGGAGCGGATGAAGAAAAATCTCGAATCCACGGGTGGGCTCATCTTTTCCGGGCAACTTCTGCTCGATCTGTCCGAAGCCGGCATGATGCGCGAGGAGGCGTATCGTCTGGTGCAGTCCCACGCCATGCGCGCCTGGAAAGAAGATTTGAATTTCCGCGAAGAAGTCGCAAAGGACCCGGCAATTGCGAAACTGCTGACCGCGGAGAAAGCTGGCCGAAGACGTTCGACTACACCCGCCAACTCGGCAACGTCGATGCAATCTTCAAGCGCGTGCTGGGGGAGTAGTGCGTTTTTCCGCGCCGTAGGCGCAATGTTAGTTAGCCCCGCGCTTCAGCGTGGGGTGGGAGTAGTGGTTATAGAATCGGAGTCCCGTAGGGACGGTGCAGAATGGCTCACACGTACGGGAGCAACTTCATTCATCGCATTTTGAGCACCAAGGTTTCCCGCTCTCGATTGCGCGGGTCGTTTTTTCTCGCAGCAACGCTGGCTCTTTTTATCGCTTCAATTGCTCGCTCAATCGCCAAGCACAAACAAGCTCGCAGGAAGGAACTTCTTCGGACTCGACGGAGGCTTTGATAATCCCGACCCGCTTCCGAGCAGCGTCGTTAAGGCGCTGATGTCTTCCGGGCAATTCTGTCAAACTCGCGAGTGGATGCGCGTAAAAGGCGACTCTGACGCGAGCTACTATTTCGTTGCAAAAGAAGTCCACCTCGCGAACTCTGGCGAAACCGACTACGTTGTGCTTGGGCGGATTCCTGGAGCAGACTGTTTGCAGTTCTGGGTGATCCATTTCGAGCGGGGACATCTGATGAGTCGTGCTATTCGATAGCACCGAATCCGTTGAAGTGCTCACAGGTAGAACCAACGGCTTGAGTGACATTCAGACCGTCTGGCAGTCTCCAAATGAGACCCACACAAAGATCTTCCGCTTCAATGGCAATCGATACCGGTTAGTTTCGCAGAATTGGCGAGATGATTTTGGAAAGTAGTACGAACCTCCAGAACTGTACAGAAGAGCTAGAAGCTAGGAGCTAGAGAGCTTGCAATTTAACCGTCGCCATCACCGGAGCCTCAGGCGCGATTCTCGGCGCGGGAACTGCTGCGCGCCCTCGAAGCCGATGAGCGCGTCACACGCGTGCATTTCGTCGCGTCGGAAAATTCGCTGCGCGTGCTCGCCGAAGAACTAGGCGTCTCGGGCCGCAACGATCTGATCGAGAAATTGCTCGGCGCGGCCCCGCAAGAAGACCATCCAACTTTCCGACGCCGACATCGGCGCACCGATTGCCTCTGGCAGCCACCCCTCAGACGGCATGGTCGTACTGCCGTGCTCGATGGGCACGCTAGCGGCCATCGCGCACGGCCTCGCCAACTCCCTCATCGCCCGCGCCGCCGACGTCACGCTCAAGGAGCGCCGTCCGCTCATCCTCTGCGTGCGCGAGACGCCCTTCAACCGCATCCACCTGCGCAACATGACGCTGGCCGCCGAGGCCGGAGCTACCATCTTTCCCTGCATTCCCGCGTACTACGCAAATCCCAAAAGCTCATCCGAAATGGCGAGGGAATTTGCGTGCCGCGTGCTGGCGCACATCGGCCTGCCCCAGCCCGGCGCGTACGTGTGGAAGCCGGAAGAGTAGAAATACAGGGACAAAGGGAACGAGGGAACAAGGGAACAAGACAGCGAGGCACAGTGGGCAGGGAAGCCGGTCGATAGGTGGATCAAGCTTGACACCCGCGCAGCGCGCCCCTGATACTGCCAACATGCTGAACTCAAGGGAATACGGAACCGAGGTCATGGCCATGTGTATGCCAAGTGGACCCGTCCGTGCGACCTTTGAGCGGCGAATGCGGTAACAGCGCATCCGATTCTTCAAGTCGAGCGGCCCGGGTCCAACGCGGATGCGGGCCGTTTTCATTGTGGCCCGCGGCTCCCCTTGCCGTTCCCCAGCAATGAACCTCTAAACCAGAGAAGGAGACTCATCATGTCAGAACCGAAGCAGTACCAGCTAGCCACCCAGGCCGTGCACGCCGGCCAATCGCCCGACCCCGCTACCAACTCGCGCGCTGTGCCCATCTATCAGACCACCTCGTATCTGTTCAACGATGCAGACCACGCCGGCCGCCTGTTTGCGCTGCAGGAGTTCGGCAACATCTACACGCGCATCATGAACCCCACCACCGACGTCTTTGAGAAGCGCGTAGCCGCACTCGAAGGCGGAGCAGCGGGCCTGGCCACTGCCTCAGGCCAGGCGGCCGAGACGCTCACGATATTAACGCTCGCGAACGCGGGCGACGAAATCGTCTCCACCACGTCGCTCTACGGCGGCACCTACAACCTCTTCCACTACACGTTGCCCAAGCTTGGCATCACCGTGCGCTTCGTAGACGCCGACGACTTTGACGGTCTGCGCAAGGCCATCAACGACAAGACTCGCGCCGTTTATACCGAATCTTTGGGTAATCCCAAGCTCGACGTAGTCGACATCGAGAAGCTCGCAGCCATCGCGCACGAGCACAAGCTGCCGTTGATCATCGACAACACGTGTGCGTCGCCGGCTCTGACGCGGCCCATCGAATGGGGCGCGGACATCGTCGTGAACTCGGCCACCAAGTTCCTCGGCGGTCACGGCACGTCCATCGGCGGCGTGATCGTGGACGCGGGCAAGTTCGACTGGGCGGCATCGGGCCGTTTCAAGGAGTTCACCGAGCCAGATCCTTCGTATCATGGCCTGCGCTACACAGAAGCTTTTGGGCCGCTGGCGTTCATTCTCAAGGCGCGCGTCCAGGGCTTGCGCGACACAGGCGCGGCGCTTTCGCCTTTCAATGCGTTTCTGATCTTGCAGGGCATTGAAACGCTGCACCTGCGCATGGAGCGCCACTCGCAGAATGCGTTGGCGGTAGCCAAACATCTGGAGCAGCATCCCGGCGTGGAGTGGGTCAACTATCCCGGCCTCGAATCCAGCCGCTACTATGCACGGGCTAAGAAATATATGCCCACCGGCCAGTCATCGTTGGTCACCTTTGGCATTAAGGGCGGCTACGATGCGGGTAAGAAGCTCATCAACACGCTGGAGCTGTTTTCGCTGTTGGCCAACATCGGCGACGCCAAGTCGCTGGTCATTCATCCGGCATCCACCACGCATCAGCAGCTCTCGGCGGAAGAGCAGGCGGCTACCGGAGTCACGCCCGAAATGGTGCGGCTCTCCGTCGGCATTGAAGACATTCGCGACATCCTCGCCGATCTCGACCAGGCGATTGAAGCTGCGAACGGACACAAATTTGCCGGCTCAACCAAGGCTGCGGCGGCACGATAGGGCACAATAAAACAGATGTCTGACACATACAGTCGCAGCGGCGCTTCACCGCCGGCATCGAAGACCGTGGAACCGACCTACGAGGGCGACTTCGTCCTGGACGGCTCCCTGCCGCTCGAGTGCGGCCATGCCTTGATCTGTCCCACGCTGCATTACGCCGTCTACGGCCGGCTGAATGCGGCGCGCGACAATGCCGTTCTGGTTTGCCATGCGCTCTCGGGCTCGGCCCTTGTGGGCTCGTGGTGGCCTGAAATCTTCGCTCCCGGCGCGGTTCTGTCGCTGGAGCACGACTTCGTCATCTGCATCAACATGCTGGGCTCCTGTTACGGCTCCACGGGGCCTGGATCCGTCGATCCAGAGACCGGCGATACCTACGGGCCGGATTTTCCCCTGGTCAGCGTGCGCGACAACGTGCGCGCGCAGGCGCGTCTGCTCGACTCGCTCGGCATTCGCAAATTGCGCCTGGTGCTGGGTGGATCCATTGGCGGCATGCAAGCCCTGGAGTGGACCGTTCTCCATCCCGAGCGCGTGGAGCGCGCGCTGATTATTGGCGTCACGCCGCTATCGGCCATGGGCCTGGCGCTCAATCACCTACAGCGGCAGGCCATTGAGCACGATCCCGAGTGGGCCGGCGGACGCTACCTGCCGCAACGGCCGCCGCGCCGTGGGCTGTCCCTGGCACGCCAAATCGCCATGATCAGCTACAAATCCGCCCCGCTCTTCAACGAGCGCTACGGCCGCAATCCCGACCGCAGCGGCGAAGATCCCTATGTGGCCGAAGGCGCCTACGGCGGTCTCATCGGGGGCCGGTTCGACATTGGAGGCTATCTCGACCACCAGGGAAAACGCTTCGTCGACCGTTTCGACCCCAACGCCTACCTGGCCATTCTGCGCGCCATGGATACCTGGGATCCGATTCGGGGCTACGGTTCTCCCGAAGAAGCATTTGGCCGCATTCGCGCCAAGCTGAGCTTTATCGGTATCAGTTCAGACTGGCTTTTCCCCGCCGCAGAGGTGCGCCAGTTTGCCGAGGCCATCCGCAATGCCGGCGCCCACGCCGATTACCGCGAGATGGAAAGCGACCATGGCCACGACGCCTTTTTGGCCGAGCAGGCGGAGCTGGTGCGGCTGTTGCAATGACGCATTTCAACCGCCGACGACCGTCATTTGTCGGTCGTATGATTCGGTCAGCTGCCCATGGCATTACCGTGGTGCGGGATTCGCCGAAAAGCTATCTCGCAACTTGCTTGTCAGGGGCGCGAAGGCTTTCTATAATCCTCCTACACAGCATTGTGAGCCGTGGTATCGTATTATCCGTTGCTGTACTCAGCCGCCAGGTTCCACGGTGTAGCCTTTTCAGGCGAATGAGAAAATTGTGGTTCCCATTTCGACAGTTCCCAGGAGCACTGCATGAATAAGTTAGTCTTTGCATCTGCGATGGCATTGGCAGGCATGTGCCTTGTTTCCACGCCAGCACTTCGGGCTCAGGCCCCCGGCCAGACCATCCAGATCCAGGATCCGGCCGAGTTCAATAGCTATCAAAACGCCAGCACACAAAACGATCCGACGCAAAAGTGTGCGGCACTCGAGAGCTTCCTCAAGACCTATCCACAAAGCACGGCAAAGTCGGCCGCTCTCTCGCAGATGATGGATTGCTATGGCCAGACCAACCAGATGGACAATCTGCTGAGCGTGGCGACCCGGATTCTGCAGATCGATCCCAACAACCCTCAGGCCATCTTCGCCTCTGTGTATGTGAAGAAGCAGCAGTGCGCCAAGGCTCTCGATCCCAGTGGAGCGAGCACCGATCCGCAGACGTGCGACGACTCGGCGGCGCTTGCCCAGAAAGGCCTCACGGTTGCCAAGCCCGCGAGCATGTCGGATGCGGATTGGAAGACCCTGACCGCCAACTACTACCCGATCTACCACTCCGCGATCGCCTTTGACGACATGGTCTCGAAGAAAGACCCCGCAGGCGCCATCAAGGAGTACACGGCCGAGTTAATGCTCTTTTCGCCCGCTGATTGCGCCAAGCCGGGTCAGTGTCTGGTGGATACCCTGGAATTGGCGCAGGCCTACTCCAGGCCAGGCGCCTCGAGGGATGAAGTCAAGGCCGTTTGGTTCTACGCGCGCGCATGGGATTTCGCGCCCCCGGCCTACCAGTCACAGATCCAGCCGCAACTCGAGTACCGCTACAAGCACTATCACGGTACGCTCGACCCCGAGGCAGCCATCACGCAGCAGATCAACGCCATCAAGGCCCAGGCCCAGGCAACCCTCTTTCCGCCGGCCGATTTCACCATCGCGCCTGCTCCGACGCCCGCAGATCTGGCCCATCACGCCTATACCAGCGGCGATCCGAAGTCTCTGGGGCTCGAAGACAAGGAGTACATCCTGGCCAACGGTACTGACGCGGATGCCACCGGACTTTGGGGCCTGCTCAAGGGCCAGCAGACGCCGGTTCCGGGCAACGTGATCTCCGATCCTGCAACCGTGTTGAAGATCACCGTCACCACGACCGCCGCGGCCAAGCCGAAGGAATTCGTGGTCAAGCTCACCAATCCCGTGGCTTGTAGCGCCGTTCCTCCCGCGCCCTCCGAGTTGAAGATCAAGGATGCGCAGGACTACATCCTGGCCAACGGCGTAAAGGCCGATACCGACGCTATGGGCGATGCGCTTACGGAGACGCCGGCGCACCTGCACAAGATCACCATCGAACCCTCGGTGACGACCATCAATGTGGCCGTGACCCAGGACGCCAAGGACAATCATGTGGCGGATTTCATCGTCAATCTGAAGGATCCGCTCTCCTGCAAAGACACTCCGCCTGCCGGCTCGATTCTCGGATTGCAGCCTGCTACGGAACTGGACGCCACTTACGATACCTTCACGCACACAGCGGCGGCGGGAACGACTGCCGCGTCAGCGCAGATCGTGCTGAGCGGCGGCTTCGTGCAGCAGGAGAAGAAAGCGGCTCCGGTGCATCATCCGGTCAAGCCAGCCGCGGGACACCACGCGGGCATGTGATTCAACCACGGCGATGGGGCTCTTCATCGGGCTCCATCACTAACGAGCTTCTGGGAATTTGAAAGGGCGATCCGCATCAGCGGGTCGCCCTTTTTCTCAGTTCCGGCAGTGCTCTAATCCGAGGGGCTGCCCCACGCAGTGCCTGCTGCATGCAATGCTATTCGCCTAGCATGATGCGCTGGATGGCCGAGGCGCGGCCAGTTGTTGGATCGCAGGTGACCAGCGCCGCGCACATTTTGGGGTTTCCCTTGGCGGCTTCGAATTTGCCCGGCATGCCGGTAAGGAATTTGTGCAGCACCAGCTCTTTTTCCACGCCGATGATGCTGTCGTAGGGGCCGCTCATGCCCACGTCGGTCTGGAACGCGGTTCCGTTGTGCAAAATGCGCTCATCGGCGGTGGGGATGTGCGTGTGCGTGCCCAGGACCGCGGTGGCGCGCCCATCCAGATACCAGCCCATCGCGACCTTTTCGCTCGTGGCCTCGGCGTGAAAATCGACCACGATCACTTTGGCCTTGATTCCGGCCAGCATCGCATCGGCGGTGCGAAAGGGATCGCCAATCGGCGTCATGAAGACGCGCCCCTGCAATTGAATCACGGCATAATCCACGCCGCTTGCTGTGGTGCCTTCAAACAGTCCGTAGCCCGGCGATCCCGGCTGCAGATTTGCGGGCCGAATCACGCGCCGCGGCCGGGCGTCGCTTTCGGCAGGCGCGGAGTTCATGTAATCGATCAGCTCTTTTTTGTCCCACACATGGTTGCCCATGGTGAGCACGTCGGCGCCCAAATCGAAGATATCCTCGGCGATCTGCGGCGTCAGCCCAAAGCCGCCGGCTGCGTTCTCCGCGTTCACAATGGTGAGCTCGACGTGGTGCGCCTCGCGCACGTGGCCGATGTGCTCCCGCACGATGCGTCGTCCCGCGCTGCCGAAGATGTCGCCGACGAAAAGAATGTTCAAGTACTGCTCCTAGCTTCCAGCAGCGCCAGCGGAGTTAGCCGCAATGATGCGCTTCTTCCGCCGCAAGCTCTCGCACGAACAGGGGTGCCCCACATCTCGATTCTGAGATGTGGGAAAGCACGAACCTCAACCAGCAGGTTCCTCGGTCCCTTGTTCCTTCGTTCCCTCGTTCACTATCTTTCGCATCAAGGGAAACAGAATCACATCCCGAATCGACTTCGACCCGGTCAGCAGCATCACAAGACGATCAATGCCGATGCCCTCACCGCCCGTGGGTGGCAGGCCATAGGCCAGCGCCCGCACGTAATCCTCGTCCATCTGGTGCGCTTCTTCATCACCGTGGGCGCGATCGGCAAGTTGCTGCTCAAACCGCTTGTGCTGCTCCACCGGATCGTTCAACTCGCTGAACGCGTTGCCCAACTCAAAGCCGCCGGCAAAGATCTCGAACCGCTCCACCCAATCCGGATCGTAGGGTTTTTGCTTGGACAGCGGCGAAACTGCGGTAGGGAACTCATGGATGATGGTCGGCTGAATTAAGTTGCGCCTCGGCCAGCATCTCAAAACAGTCGCAAAGGCCTTTCCGTCGTACCACTCCAAAGTCTCTCTTAGCGTCCATTCGTTGGTGTCGGCTTCTCGTTCCTGATCGATTACAAATCTGAGGTCACGGCCCTCGTCCGCATTTGCAACCACGAGGGCCATCTGGATCGCCAAGTTTTCCTCTGTCTTGCCTAACCGGTTGCGAATCGTCGGTGAGCATCGCGTCGCGGTTTGCCAGCAAACGCTCTGATTGCTGAGCAAAGTGTCTCCTGAGGGATTCGACAAACGGCCAAAACTTCGCGAAATCGAAGATGTCATCTATTTTCGGCCATGGCGCCGCCATCTTCCGGCCACCACTTAACAATCGCCTCCCGCATCGTCAGCCGTTCCCACTTGCCCAGATCAATCGTGTGCCCGTTGAACTCCGTCACCGTCGTCCCGTTCACTTCCATCGCCACGAACTTGATCAGCTCTTCGGTCAAATTCATCAGGTCGTGGTAGTTCGCATACGCCTGGTAGAACTCGAGCATCGTGAACTCGGGATTGTGCTGCGTGCTCACGCCCTCGTTGCGGAAGTTGCGGTTGATCTCATACACGCGATCGAGCCCGCCGACGACAAGGCGCTTCAAATAGAGCTCCGGCGCGATGCGCAGGTACAGATCCATGTCGAGCGCGTTGTGGTGCGTCTCAAACGGCCGCGCCGCCGCGCCGCCTGCGATGGTCTGCATCATGGGCGTTTCCACTTCGAGATAGCCGCGGCTGTCAAAGAACGTGCGCAGAGCGCGCAGCACCTTGGCGCGCTTCACAAACACTTCGCGAGCGTCGAGATTGGTAAACAGGTCCACGTAGCGCTGGCGATAGCGCAACTCCACGTCAGCCAGCCCGTGGAACTTCTCCGGCAGCGCGAGCATGGCCTTCGCGAGAAACGTGAGTGTCTCCACATGCACTGTCAGTTCGCCGGTGCGCGTGCGAAAAAGATAGCCGGAAACGCCGATGTGGTCGCCCAGGTCGAGCAACTTGTAGAGCGCGAAGGTCTGTTCGCCGACGGCGTCGAGCCGCACGTAGATTTGGAGGCGCTGTCCCTCCTGCTGCAGCGTGGCAAATCCTGCTTTGCCCTGGGCGCGAATGGCCATGATGCGCCCGGCCACGGTCACGGATACGCGGTTGGCCTCAAGTTCCTCGCCGGTGGCCTTGTCCCACTGCGCCCGCACCGCCGCAAGCGAGATCGCCGTCTCGCCTTGCTTTAGAGGAAAGCGGTTGGGATACACGGCCTGCCCCAGCTTTTCAATTTCCAAGAGCTTTGCCTGGCGCAGCGCGAAAAGACTCTGTTCAAATTCCGATTCGAACTCCATGCCTACCATTCCAAATCAATCGAATGTCCAATCGCCAGTATAGCGGCTGGGCAGGGCGCTACCGGCTGCATCGCGCTGGGCCGCGCTCTTCGTGTATAACCACGATGGTGCCCTACCACAATCCCATCCCGGATAGGAAACAGCGCGGCAACGCCAGTGCGTCTTCAGGCGATTCAGCCCAGGGCGGCCTCGGCGGCATGATGGGTGCGTGGGTGCAAGCGGAAAAGATGATCCAGATCGCGATGGTGCTGCCCTGCGCGGCCTTCATCGGCTGGCTGCCAGGCTACTGGCTCGATCGCCACCTTCACCAGACGTGGATTGCGATGGCCGGGATCGTTTTTGGTATCATCGCCGGGCTGGTTGCTGCCATCCGCATGGCGATTGTGTATGCGAACGATCCCGCTATGAACAAATTGGACGAAAACGGGAACCAGGCGGACAAATCAGGCAAGACGGGAGACTCGGGCACGCCCTCATGAGCGATGGATTGCAGATGTTTTCCGATATCACCGATGCGGATCTTGAGGGAATGCTTCAAGGCGCGATCCGTAACACATTGATTTTCGGCGTGCTAGCGTCCCTCGTGGTGTGGAAGGCCTCGAACTGGCGCGACGCGGCCATGCTAGCCACGGGAACCGCCATTTCGGCCGCCAGCATCTTTGAGTGGCGTCGGCTGGCGCGTTTTATTGCAGCCAAAATGGACAAAAAACAGACGCCCAGAGGGTCGGCTTTTGCGGCGGTCTTCTTTGTGCTTCGCCTCTCCGTTTTCGCGGCGGCCATTTATGTTAGCCTGAAATGTTTCCAGGGCTCTTTAGTGGCACTCCTCTGCGGACTGGCTTTAGCGGTCCTCACACTGGTGTGGGGAGGGTTGCGCCTGCTCAGGGGTTGATGGCCGGAACGATGGGGCGCGTCCCCACTCCGCGGGAAACGGAAAGTCTTAATTGTTTATGGTGCAAACTCTCGCCTTTATGCCGTTTGTGGATCAACTGCTGGGAGGGGTGCTGCTCAAGCTGTATTCGGCCCTGGGCATTCACTCCGCAGACGCAGCCAAGGATCTGGCAAACGTCAGCGACTCGTTCAAGTACGAGTTTCTAGTTGCGGCCGGCCTCATCGCTTTCTTCCTCCTCGTGCGCCTGACACTTTCCGTGGAAAAGCCGAACCCGGCGCAGCAAATCGCGGAAATGATTCACGGGTTCGTCGGCAACCAGGCGGAGCAGGTCATCGGGCACGGCTACGAACGCTTCCAGGCATTCGTCACCTGCATCGGCCTCTTCATTGTGTTGAACAACCTGGTGGGGTTGATCCCCGGCGTGACCACGCCCACCAGCCAGCCCTGGGTGCCATTGGGCCTGGCCGTGCTGACTTTTCTCTATTACAACTACTACGGAATTCGCACGCACGGTCCCATCGGCTACATGAAGCAGTTTGCCGGGCCGATCTGGTGGATGTCTCCGCTGCTGTTCCCTGTCGAGGTGATTTCCCACCTCGCGCGCATGATGTCGCTCACTATCCGTCTTTACGCGAACATGCTGGCCAGCGATTTGCTAACCTTGATCGCCTTTTCCTTCATCCCGTTCGTTTTTCCGGCGCTCACCCTGGGCCTGCACGGCTTCGTGGCCCTCATCCAGGCTTACGTTTTCATGCTGCTGTCGATGATTTACCTGTCGATGGCGGTGTCGCACGATCACTAAGAACAGGTTTCAGGTTCCAGGGGTCAGGTTGTATGTCGGCAGATTCGCGCTTTTGTCTGACACCTGAAACCTGACACCTGAAACCTAAGTCGAAATTCCGGCGGAGAGCGCTTCCGCTCCGCACCACGGAAGACCGCAAGCGTGAGGGGGCCAGCACGGTGAGCCTCAACCACCCACTGGCGGTCAATCTCAAGGGAAGCAGGAGAATTATGCGGAAACTTCAGTATGTGTTCATGGCCCTGGCGGCGCTTTGCTTCGCCATTCCGGCCTTTGCGGATGGCGGCTCGCCCGCCGTTAACATGGTGCCGATCGGCGTTGGCCTCGGCATGGGACTCGCGGCCGGACTTTGCGGCCTGGGTCAGGGAAGGGCGGTTGGCTCGACCACGGAAGCTTTGGCGCGCAACCCCGGAACCCGCGCCGGTTTGATGACCTTCATGATCATCGGCCTGGCGTTCATCGAGTCGCTCACCCTGTTCACCTTCGCCATGATTATCATCAAGGTGAAGTAAGCTACCGAATCAATCGGAATCAAGCGGCCCGGGCAATCGCCTCGGCCGCTTTTTTCGTGCATGAAGGTTTATTTGCCGGAGAGCAACATTTCGATGGCCTTCTGGTAGCTCATTCCCTGGGCGAGCGGCGCATAGTTGGTTTGCTCTTCTGTGGTGTCAAACACGCGGGCCTTGAAAACCACCCGGCCGCTCATCTGCATCTGGAATCGCACCGTCCGCCACTGATCGACGCCCATGTCCGGGCCCACGTCCGCCTGTTCAATCACGATCCAGCCGCCCTTGTTGAGCCGGCCCAGGATTCCCCAGCCAAAGTCCACATCCTGTTGCAGGTGGCCCTCCAATCGTGCCACGCGAAGGTGCACGGGATCGATCCAGATCTCCCCGGCCATGGCGGGCAAAACCTCTGTTTCCAGGTAAAGGGGACTATATGCGGGATTGGGTCGGAAATTGAATTTTTCCACCCTGCCTGTTGGCCCCTGGCCAGGGCCGGCGTCTTGATACAGAAAGGCGCGGGGCAAGGCGCGCAGCACGTTGAGGGCGCGGCCGGCGTCATCGTCCTCGGCCTGCTTGCGGCGTCGCTGTTTGCCGGGATCGCCAAGCAACTCATTCAGCCGCGCATCTTCATTGCTCTCATCCGCGGCGCTAAGCGGCTTA
The DNA here is from genome assembly GCA_963786565.1 of uncultured Acidobacteriota bacterium. GTDB lineage: Bacteria > Acidobacteriota > Terriglobia > Terriglobales > Acidobacteriaceae > Telmatobacter. The sequence goes on from CAWAZR010000011.1 coordinate 263,272, forward strand.
TCGTTGATCGATGTCAACCGCGCCACCTGGCCGTCGCGGGTTTCCATCATCTGTTTGGTCGCGGTGAGCCGCGTACTGGTTTTGCGCAACTGATAGCGCATGGGATGGCTTGCGTCCTCGGCCGCAGTCAACTCGTTGGCGAGCGTGCGATCCACCAGGGCTTGACCCGTCAGGGCGGGTGCAGCCACGCCATTGCCTGAGGCGGACTGGGCAAAGACCGGATTCATGCAGGGGACCCGGATCACCCATGGTGCCAGGAGGAGGAGGGCAATGAATCGGTTCACAACGACTAGTGTACGGTGCCGATCGGCGGCGCGGTGTTTTCTATAGAGCCTGCTATTCACTTTGGCGCGTGCGAAAGTGAATAGCAGGCTCTAAACAGCCGAACGGGTGTATGGTGGAGAAACCCGCGCAGAATCGGCAACTTTGCGCAGACATGAATTGAACCCTTATGGCAGGGTTGATATAGTGCGGGCAGGGCCTAAAAGGCAGTGGGAAAGGGATCAAAGATATGGTGGCGGACAATTCTCCCGCGCGCATCGGAAAGACGATCGTGATCTGCGGCGAAGTGAAGGGCAAGGAAGACCTGATCGTGGACGGAAGGGTGGAAGGCACAGTCACCCTGGCAGAGAATCGATTGACCATCGGTCCCAATGCCAGCGTAGCGGCCGATCTTACTGCCAAGGACGTGCTCGTATTAGGCCGGGTTCAGGGCAATGTTGTAGCCAGCGGACGAGTGGAGTTGCGCGCTGGATGCAACCTTGAGGGCGATATCCGCGCCCTGCGTCTGGCCGTCGAAGACAACGCCGTCTTTCGCGGCAAGGTGGACCTGACTCAATCGGTCTCGAAAGGGACCGAGGGCATGAACTTGCAGCAAAGCGGCGCCATTTTCGAACACTGACAACTCGCGCCGAGCAATTCCATGTTCCCTCGTCCGCGTATGCTCGGCCGTTTAAGGAATGTACTGTGCGTCGCTGGTTCGAGAAGAAACAGGAAGCTGCTGTACCGCCTGAGGCCGCAGGGCTTATGGGGCCTCGCGTAGCGCGCCATTCCGGGGCATGGGCGGTTTTGCGAAAGCGCCTGCAAGCCGAGCCGGGACTGCGCATCATCGATTCCGGCTATACTTCACCCGCCAATATCAACTACCTGACCAGCCTGGGCCATAGCGTCTACCTCTCCGACCTTGTCTACGATGCCTATATGGGCGATTGGCGCACGGGCAGCGACGAGAACGGCAATCCGATCTGGAACGTCGAGGGCTGTCTCGATCAGTCGCTCAATCTCTCCGGACGCGCCTTTGACGTAGTGCTTTTATGGACCGTGCTCGACTATCTTCCCGAGCCGTTTCTGGCGCCGTTGGTGGAGCGTCTTCGTTCAGCCATGAATCCCGGCGGGCAGGTGCTGGCCTTCTTCCACACCCGCACGCATGGCGAAGAGGCGGTGCGTTGCCGGTACCATGTCACTCCAGGAGACGACGTTGACATGCAGAGGACGCAGCAGTTTCCCATTCAGCGCGCCTTTACCAACCGAAGCATCGAGCGCCTGTTCACTGGTTGGTCAGGACACCGGCAGTTCCTCGCTAAGGATAGCGTGTCCGAGGTCATCATTACGCGGTAGATGAGGCAGGCCCAGGGGACCAAGGCTCTTATCCGCCGCGACCTTCAGGAAGCAAATGGCAGCCACGGCTGCAATTCCACCGCCGCATTCTCTTCTGCTGCTGCGTCCCGGGCTGCCTCTTCGTACGAGTGCCGTTTTCCCAGCTTGAACTCCCGGCAGATTGCCGCGACGAGTTCCGTAACGCGCTTCCGGTAGGCGGGCGAGACAAAGGCGCTTGTGCTGTAGCGCTGCTCGTAGGCGGCGAGTTGCGCGGGGAAGTGATCGCGCACGAAGGCAAGGAAGGTGGGGAGCGAGCAGGGCTTCAGGAACAAAGCTCCCGCGGCGAAGAAGCAGGCGCCGGCTTCGGCCGCTGCTCGGGCCACGGCGCGAATGGAGCCCGCGTTGTCCGTAATCCCCGGCATGAGCGGGGAACAGAGAACGCCGGCGCGCAGCCCCGCATCGCGCAGTTTTTTCAGCGCGAGAATGCGTAGATCGGGCCGTGGCGCCCTCGGTTCCAGCACACGCGCCAATTTGGAATTCATGGTGGTCACAGTCAGGTGGACTGTGAGCTTGTTGTGCTTGCCGATCTCCTCAAGCAGATCCACATCATGCGCGATCAGAGTGGATTTGGTCACGATGCCCAGCCGGAATCCGCTGTGGCGCGCAAAAACCTCCAGCAGCGAACGTGTAATTCCAAGCTTGCGCTCCAAAGGCTGATAAGGATCTGTGGCCGTGCCCAGCGCAATTTCCGTGCCCGGTTTCAGCCGTCTCAACTCCTGCTCAAGCAGCCAGGCAGCGTTCTGCTTGAAGTAAATCTTCTGTTCGAACTCCTCTGGCTGCATCTCAAGGAATTCGTGTGTGTAGCGGGCATAGCAGTAGCGGCATCCAAATTCACAGCCCCGGTAGGGGTTGATGGCGTGGGTGAACGGAAGGCCGCGCCGGGATGTGGTTTTGTTCACAATTGAGCGCGAGGCAAGCGGACGGTACTCGGTCAGGCAGCCGGTGGAGTCGAGCGGAGCTTCGGCGGCGGAACGAGCGAGACCGGCCAGAGGCCTGGTTTCGAGATTCGCATCGAGGATGGGGAAGAGGCTCTCTATTTTCGCCATATATTCGCCTTTTTCAGAGACTACGCTTGCCTTCCCCAGCCGTCAAGATTTAATTCTCGAAGGGCAGGAGCTAGTGGCTAGGAGCTAGAAACTAGGAGTTGTTTCTCAAGGAGGATTGCATGACCCCAACCCAGCCCACGCGTATTACCTGGCTCGGGCACGCCACGGTGTTGATTCAGACTGCCAAGGGAACCAACATCCTGATCGACCCCTTCATTGCGCATAATCCCAAATACCCGCAGAATTTTGAACTTCCTTCCAAGATTCACTACATCCTGCTCACCCACGGACATGGCGACCACATCTCCGATGCCGCGCCGGTAGCCAGGAAGCACGGATCCACCGTCGTTGCGATTTACGAACTAGCGGATTTCATTGCCGGCAAAGGCGTTCAGGAAACCATCGGCATGAACCTGGGCGGGACCGTGCAACTCGACGATGTGGCCGCCACCATGGTCGACGCTAAGCACTCTTCCGGCGCGGAAGACGAGAAGGGCGTCCACTACGTCGGTGTTGCCGGTGGGTTCGTGCTGGAGGTGGCCGGCGGTCCCGTGCTCTACCATGCAGGCGACACCTGCGTTTTTGGCGACATGAAGCTGATCCGCGACTTGTACAAGCCCACGGTGGCTATGCTGCCCATCGGCGGCTTCTACACCATGGGGCCAAAGGAAGCGGCGCTCGCCTGCCGCCTGCTGGCGCCCAAGGTAGTCCTGCCCATTCACTGGGGCACCTTTCCGCCGCTCAAGGGCACGCCGGAAGAACTGGGCGCTCTGGTTGAGCCGGGCGTGAAAGTGGAGCGCTGGAGTCCGGGAGACGAGTACTCGGCGTAAAGGTCCGGCTAGGACCGAGGCTCAATGTTTGGTGTCGGGGCCACTCACGGGAAGTCTGCAGCGAACCGTAGCGTTCGAGTGGTCGCATGAACGGCGGGAGCTGTCCACTGATCAACTCGATCACTTGACCACTGTTTTTCACTGGTCGCGGGTCTGCTTCACCGCGCGCGGCGAGGGCGTGATGCCGCCGGGGGCGAGAGTGTCCTGCGCACCAATTCGCGCAGAGCCTGGTGATCCCGCGCCGTGGCAGTTGCGGAGATCGCGCAGGATATCTTCCTTCTCGCGCGCATACTGGCCAGCCAGTCGCGTTAGAGCGTACGTGATGATGTCACTGTGATGCAGGTCCCCAGCCTTTGGGTCGCGGCGCATGTTCAGCCATAGCCGGTGCACCAGTTGCACATCCTCGGAACTCAAAGACGGCGCATGAGGCCCGATATAGAACACCTTCACATCGCCGCCGGGAGCCACAACACAGAAATTGAATTGCCGCTTGGGTTCGGGCGATGCCTCCCACGCCTGCCCCATGTAGAAGGCCTGCTCTTCAGCTGTCAACGAACTCGAGCTGCCCGAGACCACTGACTCTACCTCGAGTGAACTCGCAGTTTGGGCGAGAGCGGGAAAGATTTCAGCCGCCGGAACCACCAGCAGAGCAACCTTCTTGCCGAAGCTTTCTGCCACCGAGACGGCCTTGGTAAAGACCATTTGCTCGTGTTCGCTGAAGCTCTGCTCCTCAGCGCTCAGATACTCCGGTCCGCCGGCGCCCATAAGCCTGACGCTGACGACCACCACGTCTCGCTCATCAGTGCTGGTACGTCCCAGGGTCCACTTGAGGGCCAGGGGATTGGCAGCATCGCGCATGGTGACCATCACGCCGCCGGGGCGGATGGCGACCGACTCCCGGCTCACCGTATCCTGGTGCTCCAGTTGGAAGTGGTCCTTCATTTCCTTGGCGGTGATTGCGTGCTTCCGCTGGTTGATGCGCTCTGACACCGTAAACACGATGAAGAACGCGATGGCAAATATAATGCCGCTCACTGTAGCAATCGACTTGGTGAACAGGTTCACCGTGGCCGTAGCGAGCAGAACCATGAACACCGAAATCAGGCCGACGGGGATCTCGGTTTTTCCGATGCGGATATTGGGTGGCACCTTCCAGCCGCGTTCGCCCTTGTACTTCCAGCGCAGCACCAGCATCGACAGGCTGTTGAACGTGAACGACCAGATCACACCGAACGCGTATGCTTCGCCGAGCATGATCACATTGCCGCGGCTCACCAGGATCGTGAACATCTGGAGGATAAAAACCAGGTTCACGATGCGATAACTGGTGCCGAAGCGCCGATGCGGCTTGCGGAACCAGTCGGTCAGCACGCCGTCTTCGGCCACGCGCATCAGTACGCCGGTGGAACCGATCATGGAGGTATTGATAGCGCCCGAAAGAATCAGGAATCCGACCAGCACTACGAAGACGCGGAACAGAATGCGCCACACCAGCGGTCCCGCCATGAACATCGCCAGTCCGGCGATCAGGTTGTCGGAGTAGATGTGGGTCCGTTCGTAGTTGGGGATGAGCATGGATGCCAGCAGCGTGGCCCCGCCGGTGAAGATCAGGCTGTAGATCGCGATGACGATCGCCGCGCGCTTCAGGTTCTTCAGTTTCGGGTGCTCGATCTCGCGGTTCACCTGAGCGAGGCTCTCCTCGCCGCTCATGGCGAGGATGGAGTGGCCGAAGGCCATCAGGACGCCAAACAGGCCGAAGATCGGCAGGCCGTGGCCTCTCAGAAACCCGAGTGCATCATTGCTGAAATGGAAATTGGAGGGGATGGGCGCAGGCGGAAGATGGGCTCCGCGGACGGCAACTGAATAACAGCCCCATGCCAGCAGAATAATCACCATCACCGTGGTGATCTGCATAACGCGCAGCGCCTTGTCACTCGACTCCTCAATGCCCTTGACGTTCTGCCACCAGTAATAGACCGTCACCACGGCGGCCAGCAGCGCCGAAGTGTAGTCCATATTCAGCTGGATGGGATTGCTGTGCACGTCCATCAAGGCCGGCGGCAGCCAATGCCATTGGTTGGCGACATTGATGAGTTCGTTGAGAAGGCCGGTAATGTATTGCCCGGCGGAAACGCCGGAAATTGGCCCGGTGAGGATGTAGTCGAACATCAGCGCGGAAACGCTGAGCTTGGCGAAGCCGCCGCCGAGCGCCTCCTTGACTACGCGATACACGCCGCCGCGCGTAAACATCGAACAGCTTTCGACGTACACCGCACGCACGGCGAAGCTGAACAGCATGATGCCGAGAATGAACCACGGGGCTGCCGCACCCACCGCCTGTTCGGCGATGCCACCTGCGTAAAACGCTGACGATCCAAGATCATTGAGAACAATGGCCGCCGCGCGCCAGAAGGAGATGAACGTCAGCATCACGGAGGACGCCACGATCAACCGCACGCGGTCACTGGGAGGGGCTACGGTCGTTCGAGAAGAGGCCATCGCTTGAAAGCCGGCTGGGGAACCGGCAAAGAAAAACCTTCTGAGCGAAACCACCGCTCTGCGATGAGTCTAATTTTGAAACGGATGCGTGTCAACGAAATTCAGGCAACCTTTGCGCCGGTCCTGCATCGCGCTTTAAGCGCACGGATTTCAGGCGCTTGCGAAGAGCCGGGAACAGGCCGGGAAGCGGTCTCCAATGTACGTCACTTGACGGATACGTCATTTGACGTATACTGATGCCATGGCTGTAAGGAAAATGAATCTCGATCAGTTCATGGAGTTCCTGAAGAAGCAGCAGGGAGAGCAAACCGCCCAGCAGTTCGCTTCCAGGCTCGGCGTTTCTCCGCAGTACCTGAGCGACGTCTATAACGGAAGGCGGCCTCCGGGAGAAAGCATCACCGCGGCGCTCAAGGTGGAGAAGGACGTGGTCTACAGGCTGGTTACCCCTGCGAAATCCAGCCCATCAAGAAAAGAAGTGAAGGCGGAGGAGGAAAAATGAAGCACAATTTCACGCGCATTGCGATCGTTCTCGATCGCTCAGGCTCTATGGAAAGCTGCAAGGAATCGACGGTGTCGGGGTTTAACGAATTCATCAGAACCCAGCAGGAGCTTCCCGGAGAAGCCATGGTCAAGCTCGTGCAGTTCGACGACCGGTACGAAACCGTCTTCGACATGAATCTGAAGCTGTGTCCTGAGCTGACCCAGAACACGTTTGTGCCGCGCGGATCGACCGCGCTGCTGGATGCCCAGGGACGCACCATCGTCGAACTGGGACGGGAGCTTGCGGCGCTTCCGGAGCAGGAGCGCCCGTCAAAAGTTATTGTTGTTACGCTTACCGACGGCCTGGAGAACGCGAGCAAGGAATACAATCTGGAGCGGATCGGCGAGTTGATCCGGGAGCAGAGGGACAAGTACAACTGGGATTTCGTGTTTCTGGGGGCGAATCAGGATGCCATCCAGACCGCGGCGGCCATGAATATTCCGCTGCCTTCAGCGATGAGTTACAGCACCAGCAAAGCCGGCATCGCGGCTACGATGGCCGCGGTTTCTCATTATGTTGGTTCCGCGCGCAAGGGTAAGGCTGCGGCATTCTCGGAGGAGGATCGCAAGTCAGCGATGGAAAAGGATGCGTAAGAACGGCCGGCGGCGGAAGAAGTAGCGCCGGTCTCCAGACCGGCTGTAGTGCGGGTCTCCGGACCCGCACTTGTCCGACGATCAAGATCACGAGCAGAGCGTCAGTCTTTGCCGAAAAGCTCTTTCCCGTCTTCCCAAAAGCTGATCAGCACCACGATCGCCGATCCCACCAGGCCGACAAAGAACATCACTTCCAGCACGCGTATTGCGAAGGTAGCGAATGCCATGCTTCCGATTCTACCGCAGGTAAATGTTTTACACTCGCCCCTGTATGCAATCCACATGGAAGCCGTGGGCTGCCGCGGGGCTTTCCGCGGTCTTGCTGGAGTTGCCATTCCCGCTGGCCGGACCAATGCCGCCATGGCGCAGCGTCTTTGCGTGGTTCGCCCTGGTTCCGCTGCTTTGGGCGCTGCTCTCGGATTCGCCAGCGAAAGAGCGCCATCCACTTCGTCGCTCGTTCTTCATCGCATACCTCTGCGGCTTCCTTTGGTACATGGGCAATTGCTACTGGATTCGAGACACCATGTCGCACTACGGCGACATGCCGACACTCGCGCCCACGCTGTTGCTGGTCGGCTTCAGCCTCGTGCTCGGACTTTATTTCGGACTCTTCGGTCTCGGCCTCGTGCTGGTGCGGCGCGCCACCGGCTCCACGCGCATGGCGCTCGCCTTCGCGCCATTTCTTTGGACGGGTCTCGAGCTTGCCGCCGCGCGCATCACCAGTGTTCCCTGGGACCAGCTGGGCTACTCGCAGGTGGATAACGCGCTCATCAGCCAACTTGCGCCGTGGACGGGCGTCTACAGCATCAGTTTCGTTCTCGTCGCCGTGAATGCGCTCCTGGCCGGCGGTTTGTTGCTGGGGCGCGAAATCAAAAACCCGTTCTCCGGCCGCTGGGCATATACCGGCTGCGGAGTCGTGCTTCTGATTTCCGGATTTACCGGCGTGTTTGTTGCGCCGCCCAGGCCCGCGCCCACGGCGACCGCCGTCCTCATTCAGCCGAATCTAGATGTAGGCTCCGCAAACAACTGGCAAGGCTCCGATTGGGATCGTCACATCGCCGAGTTCACGCGCTTGGCCAACGAGCAGTGCAAAACCTACATCGCCGGCATTCCGCAGACCGGCGCGCCCACGGGCGAAATCATCTGCCCTCCCTATCCCACGCATCCCGATCTCGTGGCCTGGCCGGAATCGCCCGCGCCGTTCGATGAATCGGACCCCAGATTCAAGAGCGCCCTCGTGAGCATCGCCCACGCCGTCCAGGCGCCGCTGGTGGTGGGCAGCGTTGGCTGGACGTATGACGTTTCTGCGCACGAGTGGAACTACTTCAACTCCGCCCTGGTCGTCGACGCGGACGGCAATCGCGTGGGCCGCTACGACAAAATCCACCTTGTTCCCTTCGGCGAGTACATTCCCTTCCAGAATCTGCTCACCTTCGCCCGCAAGCTCACCGGCCGCGTTGGCTTGTTCACGCGCGGCAGCGAGCGCAATGGGTTTCTGCTGCCTACGCAGAGCGGCGTCAGCCATCGCTACGGCGTCTTTATCTGCTATGAAGCGGTCTTCGCCGACGAGGTGCGCCTGTTCGCGCTCCATGGTGCCGAGGTTTTCGTCAACATCAGTGACGACGGATGGTATGGCGACACCAGCGCTCCCTGGCAGCACTTGAACATGGCACGCATGAGGGCCATCGAGAACCGCCGCTGGCTGCTGCGCGACACCAACTCGGGCGTGACTGCGGCCATCGATCCATATGGGAGGGTCCGCCAGTCGATTCCTCGCCACCAGGCCGACGCGCTGCCTGCGGAATTTGCCTTTCGCAACGACATCACGTTCTACACCGCCCACGGCGACGTCTTTGCGTGGCTATGTGCCATACTTTCAATAGGCGTTGTTGGTTTGTCGTTTGGTCAGCGAAAGTCATTACCGCAGAATCGCTGACTTGGCGACTGGCTAATTCGCTGACTCGTCAATTCAAAGCCAGGTCCTACGAGCCCATGTCGCTGAACGATCTCGAATTCGCCTACGCTCCCGTGCGCAATCAAGTGCGCGACCTGCGGGAGTATCTTTGACCCGGCTCGCATCCGCAGGGAACTCGCCGACATAGAAAAGAAGCTCGCCGATCCGGCTCTCTGGTCCGATCCCAACGCCACCAAGCCGTTGATGCGCGACAAGAAGCGCCTCGAAACGCTGGTGCGCGACGACGACGAGCTCGTCCGCCGCACCGATGACATCGCAGCCTACATCGAGCTGGCGCGCGAGGGCGAAGATGTCCTCGTTGAACTCGACCGAGAGATCAAAGCCCTGGAAGGGTTCGCCGAGGAACTCGAAGCGCGCACCATGCTTTCCGGCGAAGCCGATCCGCTCAACGCCATCGTCACTGTGCATCCCGGCGCGGGCGGCACCGAAAGCCAGGACTGGGCCGAGATGCTGCTGCGCATGTACCTGCGCTGGGCCGAGCAGCAGGGCTTCAAAACGGAGATGAACGACTATCAGGCCGGCGAAGAGGCGGGCATCAAATCGGCCACCTTCACCATTATTGGCGAGAACGCCTTTGGGCAGTTGGCCGGCGAGAGCGGTGTGCATCGCCTGGTGCGCATCTCACCGTTCGACCAGGCCAAGCGCCGCCACACGTCGTTCGCTTCGGTTTACGTTTCGCCGGAGATTGACGAAACCATTCACGTCGATCTGAAAGTGGAAGACCTGCGCATTGACACCTACCGCTCCGGCGGCAAGGGCGGCCAGCATGTGAATACCACCGACTCCGCCGTACGCATGACACACCTGCCGACCGGCATCGTGGTCCAGTGCCAGAACGAGCGCAGTCAGCATAAGAACCGCGAGAAGGCGATGAAGATGCTTCGTTCGCGGCTCTATGAGTATGAACTCGAAAAGAAGCGTGCGGTGAGCAAGAAGCTGGAAGACTCCAAGCTCGAGATCAACTTCGGCTCGCAGATCCGGTCGTACGTCTTGCAGCCTTACCGCATGGCCAAGGATCATCGCACCAAGGTCGAGGTTGGCGACGTGGACAAGGTTCTGGACGGGTATTTGGAACCGTTCCTGAGGGGCTACCTGCTCGCCAAGCGCCGCGGTACGGCAGTGGCGACGGGCGCAGAGGATGATTTGGAAGTGTGATGACTGAATCGAGCAATCAACACGATCTCATAGACGAAATGCTGCTCAACGCGCGCAACATTGCTGTCGTCGGCATGAGCGACAAACCGCACCGCGCCAGCTACAACATCGGCCGCTATCTTGCCAATAGTGGCTATCGCATTTTTCCCGTGAATCCTGCGTTTCAAGAGGTGCTCGGCAGGCCCAGCTACCCCGACCTCGATGCGGCCCAGGCCGCGGCACGCGAGCAGACAGGGAAGGGAATCGACCTTGTGGACGTCTTCCGCGCCTCCGAGCACGTTCCCGCAATTGTTGATGACGTGATCCGGATCGGAATCCCGTATCTCTGGTTGCAGGATGGGGTCATTCACGACGAGGCCGTCGCCCGCGCCCGCGCCGCCGGCGTCAAGTGCGTGCAAAACGACTGCATCTTCCGCGAGCACGCCGCCCGGCCAGAACTCCACGGGAAGCGGAGCTAGTGGCCTGAGCGGCGCCGGCGGAACTGCTGCATCGTCTAAGTAGACACTCCCGTTACTTCATCGATTTCGGAGTGTGTTCCTTGGGAACGCAGCTGATGTACGTTTCTTTCATCGTCGATATGTCGGTGTACGCTTTCACGTAGGTGTCCCACTCTGCATCATGGACAGGAGGCTTGCTGCCCTCCTCGATGAAGTGGTATTGCAGCACCAGATGATTGGAAAAGTGGGCCGCACCAGTCTGCTCATCCCTCTCCAGGACGCGCGCGGCGAAGATCTGGTCCTTGTAGCCGTGCTTCCTGAACCACGCCTTATGCATCTCCAGGGCCTTCTCATATGTTTCGAAGTTGCTGTCGGGTTTGATCTCGGTGAGCCGGACTACGGCGTAGGTACCGCTGCAAGCGGGCAAAGGGCCCTTGAGTGAATACGCTGGTTCCATCTGGGCCTGGCCCTTGCTCGAGAGGATGAGCGCTGCGCCAAGCAAAACCAACATAGTGAAAAAACGGGAGACTTTCATGAGTCGTACCTCCATGGGATTTGTTGAGGGCGGGGGACCAGTTGGCAATCAAATTAGCACACGGATGCAGAAATTACATTGAAAAAAGAGCGCTATCCGCTTTTTTTTCAAGAACGAATGGCTCCGGCCCAGTCCCCAATGGGCGGCGGCTCACGCCCCGGCCGCCGGCATCACTCTCGCCGTGTCGCGTTTCTTAGGCTTTTGGGCAGTGCAAAGCCATTTTCTCTGGCTTCCGCTGCATCGCCGGTCCTTTACACTGAGTCCAACTGCTTGGAGTGTCTTTTCTTGCCTGCCATGCGCCGTTTCCAGTTGATCTTCGCGTTGATCGCCGCATTCGCGGCTGCGCCTCTCGCATGCGCCGCATCGAATTCGGCCGACGTTGCGCACCTGCATGTGCAGTTGGTTTTTCCCAACCAGAACCTGAATACCGGGGCGCCGGTGAATGCTGGTTTGTACTTCAAGCTCGAATCTGGCTGGCATGTGTACTGGAAGAACGCAGGCGACTCCGGCGAGCCGCCGCGCATTCAGTGGACTCTGCCGACCGGTATCACGGCGAGCGCCATGCAATTCCCTGCGCCCGCGCGCCTGCCGCTGGGCCCGCTGATGGATTTCGGCTACGAAAACGAGGTTCTCTTCCCGTTCACTGTGCAGGCAGCAGCGACCACTAAGACAGATTCTGCCATCCTGCACGCGAAGGTAGACTGGCTGGTTTGCCGCGAGGTTTGTATTCCCGGCAAAGCTGAGCTAGACCAGAACGTCAATGTGGTTTCCGGAACGCCGGTCGTCAATTTCATCTCCCCCGGCGACCAGCAGCTATGGGCGCGCCTCGCCAACCAACTCCCGCAAGCTCTGCCTTCGTCCGACACCGCCATTTTCCAGTCCACGCTCACCGGATTCCGTCTCGCCGTCACCACCGGCCAACGCGAGACCCATGCGGAGTTTTTTCCCGAAGACGAGGACATCCTCGACAATCCCGCGCCGCAAACCGTCACGCCAACGGTAGCGGGCTTCGTTCTCGATCTCAAGAAAGACGCGAATCTCGCCACGAATCCCGCGCAGTTGAAGGGCGTGCTCGAGTTGGCCGGTGGCAGGAACTACGAGATCGTTGCGATGCCCGGAACCGTTGCCGCTCCACCGGCCCCGCCCGCGTTCTCGTTCGGCGCGCTCGCCAGTACTGCGTTCTTCGCATTCCTCGGCGGGTTACTGCTCAACCTCATGCCCTGCGTCTTTCCCGTGCTGTTCTTGAAAGGCCTGGCGCTCGTGAATTCCGGAACAGAAGAGCGGCACAAGCTCCGCTCTCACGGCCTGGTTTACACCGCGGGTATTCTCGTCTCTTTTTGGGCGCTGGTTGGCGCTCTGCTCGGGCTGCGCGCCGCGGGCGCCACGCTGGGCTGGGGATTCCAATTCCAGTCGCCCGTTTTTCTCGCGCTCATGGCCGCGCTCCTCTTCTTCCTCGGGCTTTCGCTCGCCGGGCAATTCGATATCGGCCTCACGCTCACCAGCGCTGGAGGTTCTCTCGCCGCGAAACAGGGCTACGCGGGCAGCTTTTTCACGGGAGTCCTCGCCGTCATTGTCGCCACGCCATGCACGGCGCCTTTTATGGGAGCAGCCATCGGCTATGCGCTCGCCCAACCTGCCGCCGCAACCTTTACGATCTTCACCGCGCTTGCTCTCGGCCTGGCCGCGCCCTACGTTGCGCTCACGCTCCAGCCCGCGTGGACCCGCGTGCTGCCCAAACCCGGCGCATGGATGGACATTCTCAAGCAGGCGGTTTCGGTTCCCATCTTCGGCACCGTCATCTGGCTCACGTGGGTCGTCGCCGATGCCTATGGCGCGAATCTCCTGCTCGCGCTGCTTTTTATTTTTCTGCTGCTCGCCGTCGCCGGATGGTTCCTGGGCCGCTGGCCTGCGCAGCGCTGGGCCACTCTCGTTGCAGTGCTGATTCTGCTTACGACACTTGTTGCCTGCATCACCGCGCCCAGTGAACTCGCCACTGCGCCCGATCAACTCTCGTCCAAGAGGTCAGAGGCACGGAGTGCCTGGCAGCCCTGGTCGGCCGATGCCGTCCAGCACGCACTCGCCGCCGGGCAACCCGTTTTTGTGGACTTCACCGCCAGTTGGTGCCTGAGTTGCCAGGTCAACGAGCGCGTCGCCCTCAGCCAACCTGAAGTGATGCAGGCCTTTGGGGAAAGAAACGTGGCTTTGTTCAAAGCCGACTGGACCCGCGAAGATCCAGCGATTACCCAGGAACTTACAGTGCTGGGCCGCAGCGGCGTGCCAGTCTACGCACTCTATGCCCCAGGGGAAAACAACCCACGGTTGCTGCCGCAGGTGCTTACGCCCGGCATCGTTCTGGATGCCATCAATAAACTCCCCACTGCGGTTGCAACCCCCGCCAGCGCTTCTCCGTCCAAACAGCAGTAAACTGGGTGCGTGATCGGCGGCAATATCAGCGCCGGTCCGATCACCAATTCCCCATCTAGTGCAAGTCGGAACTCCCCACAGTCAGGAGGTCGACTCTCATGAAATCTCTCTCTTTTCTCGCGGGCATGATTCTTGCGGCCGCGCTCGTGCCCGTTTCGGTTGGCGCCCAGGCTGTCGTAGGTTCGCTCGCGCCCAACTTCACTTCAACTGACTCGCATGGCCAAACTCACTCGCTCCAGGAATACCGCGGTAAGTATGTTGTCCTCGAATGGCACAACCAGGGATGCCCCTACACCAGGAAGCACTACGTCAGCGGCAACATGCAGTCGCTGCAAAAAGAGTGGACCACGAAAGGCGTGGTCTGGTTCACGGTCATCTCTTCGGCGCCGGGCGAGCAAGGCTACGTGACCGATGCCGAGGAGAACGCGTATCTGGAGCAAATGCACGCCGCACCCACCGCCGTTCTCATGGATCCCGAAGGCAAGCTGGGCCGTCTTTTCAGCGCCAAGACCACGCCGGAGATGTATGTCATCGATCCCCAGGGCAAGCTGATTTACGAGGGTGCGATCGACGACCGGGCCACGCCCGACACAAGCGACATCAAGGGCGCCGACAACTACCTGAGCGACGCGCTGATGGAGTCCATGGCGGGCAAGCCGGTGGCGCACGCCTACACGCGGTCGTACGGCTGCTCCGTGAAATACGCGAACTAAGGCCAGTGGATCGTCACGGTTTGCCGGCTGGCAAATCGAAATTTGCACTTGACAAACCATAACCATTCGGTTATGAATTATTCATGCAGGCCGTTGAGTCCAACATCTTCAAAGCGCTAGCTGACCCCACCCGCAGGGCGATCTTTGAGCGGCTTACCCGCAAAGGCGAGCAGACCGTACACGCGTTAACGGGGTCGTTCCACGTGTCGCAGCCGGCAATCTCGAAGCACCTGACGGTGCTGAAAAGGGCAAAGCTGGTTCGGCATCGGCGCGAAGGACGCGAGACGCACTACACTGCGCAGCCGAAGGCCTTGGCGCCGTTGGCCAACTGGATGAGCCACTACGGCGCCTTCTGGAATGAACGATTCGATCGACTCGAAAATCTGCTGGAAAGGATGGACAAATGACCGAGACCGTTGCATCAACCCGCACTCTGACGATTGAGCGCGAACTGCCACATCCGCCAGAGAAGGTGTGGCGAGCCCTTACTGAAAGCTCGTTGATCCAGGAGTGGCTGATGGGGAACGATTTCCAGCCGGAAGTCGGCCACCGGTTCAAATTCCGCTCCACTCCCGTGCCCAACTGGGACGGGGTGATCGACAGCCAAGTCCTGATTGTCGAGCCGGTTTCGCGGCTCTCTTATAGCTGGGGCACGATGGGGATGGAGAGCGTGGTCACCTGGACATTGACGCCGACCGCGAGCGGCACGCATGTTCGCATGGAGCATTCCGGCTTCCCGTCGGAAGAAAGCGCCAGCTACAAAGGCGCAAAGTACGGATGGACGAATTTCATTGGCAAACTCGAAAACGTCGTTGGAGGTTTGGACTGACCATGAAAACCAAACGCATTGCTTACTGGGTCACGACCATACTCGTAGCTTTTTTCATGACCGGCGGCATCGCGCAGATCTTGCAATTCCGCGCCAACCCTCATGGCATCGTGCCCGAACTCGGCTACCCCATGTACTTCTTCCTCATCCTCGGAATCTGGAAGGTGTTGGGTGCCATCGCCATCCTCGTGCCGCGTTTTCCGCGGCTCAAGGAATGGGCGTATGCCGGCATCTTCTTTGACCTCACAGGCGCAGCCGCATCGTGCGCCGCGGTCGGAGGATACGGCGCATACGCCTTTCACGTCATTGCGCCTCTCATCATTGCGGGTCTCACTGTGGCATCGTGGGCGCTGCGACCCCAAAGCCGCATCATCGGCGTCCTTTTTCCAGCGACAAATGAGCATGCCGGCATGAACGCGAGAGCGGCTACGGTTAGCTAAAGCGGCGGCAAAGTTCAATTGAGCAGGGACGCGAAGCAGGGCGATCAGTCTTTGCCGTGCTTCGTGGCCTTGACCCTGCGAATCTCTTCCAGCCGCGCGGCCAACTGTCTCTCACGGCCCTCTTGCGTGGGCTGGTAGTAGCGGCGTCCTTTGAGCGAGTCGGGCAGGCAATCCATGTCGGCCACTTTGCCCTCTTCGTCGTGCGCGTAGCGATAGCCTTCGCTGTAGCCCAGGTCCTTCATCAGGCGCGTCGGCGCATTGCGCAAATGCAGCGGCACTGGCTCCTGGCGCGTATTCTCAATCTCCGCCTGCACCGCGCCCCAGGCCGTATACACCGCGTTCGATTTGGGCGCGAGCGCGAGATACACCACGGCTTCGGCCAGCGCCAGTTCGCCCTCCGGTGAGCCGAGGAAATCGTAAGTATCCCTCGCAGAGAGGCACAGGTTCAGCGCTTCGGGTGCGGCGAGGCCGATGTCCTCAACTGCCATGCGCACGATGCGCCGTGCCAGATACAGTGGATCCTCGCCGCCCGCCAACATGCGTCCCAACCAGTACAACGCGGCATCGGGGTCGGAGTTGCGCACGCTCTTATGCAGCGCCGAGATCAGGTTGAAGTGCTCCTCGCCCGATTTGTCGTACATCAGCACGCGCTTCTGCACCGCTTCCGCGGCGATCACTTTGGCGATCGTTTTATCGTCTTGCACCAGCTGCGCGGCGACCTCAAGCGCGTTATAGGCGCTGCGGCAGTCGCCGCTCGAATAGCTCGCGATCAACTCCAGCGCATCGTTGTCGGCAGTCAGTTCGAGTGCGCCAAGTCCGCGTTCCTTGTCGGCGAGCGCGCGCTTGAGCAGCGTCACGATCTGCTCCTCTTTGAGCGGTTGCAGCACATACACGCGGCAGCGCGAGAGCAGCGCCGAGATAATTTCAAAGGACGGATTCTCGGTGGTCGCGCCGATCAGCCGAATCGTGCCCCGCTCCACGTAAGGAAGAAACGCATCCTGTTGAGCTTTGTTGAAGCGGTGAATTTCATCAATAAACAGGATCGTCCGTGAGTGCATTTCGGCGGCGCGCGCAGCGTCTACCATCACCTGCTTGATCTCTTTAATGCCGCTGGTGACTGCCGAAAACTCGATGAAGCTGGCCTCGGTGGTTTCGGCAACGATCTTGGCCAGCGTGGTTTTTCCCACGCCCGGCGGACCCCAGAAGATCATGGAACTGGCATCGTCGCGCTCGAACTGCACGCGCAGCGGCTTGCCTGGACCGACCAAATGCTCCTGGCCCACTAACTCGTCCAGGCTGCGCGGTCGCATCCGTTCCGCCAACGGCACCATTGCATGGAGCAGACTTTTGGAGGAGGACCGTGGAACGTGCGGCGCATTGTCGAACAGATTCATCGCCGCGCCTCTCGATAGCCCGCCGGTCCACCACTTACATTCGACCGCTGCCGCGCCGCCTCATACAGCAGCACGCTGGCTGCGACAGCGGCGTTCAGGCTCTCAACTGGTCCGGGGCAAGGAATCGTGATTCTGGCGTCGGCCTTTGCCGCCAGATCGTCGGCCACGCCGTTGCCCTCGTTGCCGATGATGAGAGCCACCGGCCCGGCCATGTCCATCATTTCGGCTGGCTGCGCGGCGTGCACCGTTGTGGCCAGAATCTTCACCCCAGCCTTATGCAACTCTTCAAGGCACTCCCGCTCGCTCACCGCAAGCAGCGGCACACGGAAGACACTCCCGGCCGAGGCGCGCACCGCCTTCGGGTTCCACGCACTCACGGTTCCTGGCAGGCTCACCACGCCGGTGGCGCCAAAGGCCTCTGCCGAGCGCAGGATGGTGCCGAGATTTCCCGGATCCTGAATACCGGCGAGCACAACGATAAGCGTTTTCTCCTGATCTTGGTCGAGAACGTGCGCCCAGGTCCAATTCGGTGGGTCGACCAGCGCGGCAATCGCTTGCGGCGTCTCGGTGGCCAGCGCGGAATCGAGCAACTTCGCGGGCACCCGCAGAATCTCGGTTTCCTGCGGCACGTGTAGCCCAACCAGCAACCGCTCAGCTCCCTGCGCCACAAAAATTGTATTCACGCGCAGACCCGCGCGCAGCGCCTCTTCCAGCAGATGCGGCCCTTCGATACCTATGCAGCACTTCGCACTGCGGCCTGCCGCAGCCAACGCCTTGCGCAGCTCTTTCAGGCGCGCATTGTCCTTGCTTTCCACCACGCGAACTGGCATCGAACGGGCACCTCTGAGTGCTGTGCCGATTTTAAGCTGTTTTTGCGGCCACAGGTGCCCGGTTTGGTCCCGTAAACTTGCACCACGGCTAGTGCTGTGATAGTTTCCGATTCTGTAGCGTCTTCTTTCTATTCGGGAACTGAGGTAAGCAAGATTGTCGGCGGAAATTCTACGCGTTCATCCCGATGAACCCCAACCAGACCGGATCGATTACATCGTCTCCTGCCTGCGCAAGGGCGGTGTGGTTGCCCTGCCCACCGACACGTTTTACGGCTTGGCCGTAGACCCGGTGAACCTGTACGCCGTCGAGCAGATTTATCAGATCAAGAGCCGCCAGAAGCACAAGCCGCTTTCGCTGCTGATCTCCGGTCTGGCCCAGGCCTATGAGTTGGCGCGCGACACCGATCCGCTGCTGGACAAGCTGGCCGATCGCTTCTGGCCCGGCCCGCTCACCATCATTGTCCGCGCGGGAACCAAGCTACCGCTTCGCTCCACCGCCAACACCGGCAACGTGGCGCTCCGTGTGCCTGACGCGGCCATCGCCCGCGCGGTCGTGGAGCGATTCGGACTGCCCATCACGGCTACTTCGGCCAATCTCCAGGGCGCTTCGGAGTGTACCAACGCCGCCTGCGTCCGCGATCAGATTGGCGATCGCATTCCTCTCATCATCGACGGCGGCCCCACCGGCCGGGCGCAGCCCACGACTATCGTCGATCTCACGCTGGGAGCGGGACGATGGGAGATTCTGCGCGAAGGCGCAATTCCCACCCACGAAATCGTCATGGTCCTTCAGCGGTAGGAAAAACAGGGAATCGGGACCAGGGAACTGGGATCAGACAACGCGACCAGTGCTAACAAGAGATTTATGATTGTTGCGACACTTGGAAGTGTCCGCTGGCCCCTGAAAACTGTCCTATGCCCGCCCAATCCAAGCCGAAGCGTCGTCACACAGGTCTTCGCATTGCGATGGCGCTGGCGTTGCTTCTGTTGGCCGGCGCTCTAGGCTGGATCAGCTGGGTCTACACGCAAATTGAACTCTACGCGCATCAGGATCAGACTGCGCCCGCAGATGCCATCGGCGTACTGGGCGCGGCGGAGTACGATGGCAAGCCCTCGCCGGTTTACCGCGCCCGTCTGGACCACGCGCTCGAGCTTTTCCATCGCGGCATCGCACCGCTGATCATCACGCTGGGAGGTCCCGGTGGCGATCAATACACTGAGGGCGCGGTGGGTCAGGAATACCTGGTGAGCAAGGGAGTTCCCGAAAGCGCCATCATTGCGGAAACGGAGAGCCGCAATACCGAGGAATCGGCTCGTCGCATGGTCGTCATCGCGCGCGTCAACGGCCTGCACCGCGTCGTGGTGGTCAGCGACGACACGCACATGTTCCGCATCCATGCCGTTTGCGCCGCCGATGGGCTCGATGTCCTGACTTCGCCGCGGCCGCGCCCGGCCACCGAGGAAAAAACGCAGGAAGGCGCGCGCATCGCCCACGAAATTCTCAGCTACACACTCTGGCGGCTCGATCTGCACTGAAAAAGGCAGCGGAACTGGCGGGGTTAGCGAGTCAGCGTGCCCGGTGTTTCTACTTTAGCCACGCCGCCGCCAGCAACGTGGCGAGAAAAATAAGTTGAATCGCACTGCGCACGGGCAGACTAGGTACGTGCTGGCCGGCGATGGTCAATTGCTTTTGCGCTGCATACACGTTAGCCGGGAACAGTGCAATAAGGAGCAGTGCCAGGCAGATGCAAGCCGGCCGTGCCGTTATCGGCAGCAACAGGCCGATGACGCCCACTATTTCCAGCACACCCGTGATCGAAACAAGCAGGTCGGGACGTGGAAGGGCGGACGGCACCATGCGTATCAGATCGGGGCGCCGCTTACCCCAATGGGCAGAAGCGGTGAGAACGAACATCGCAGCAAGCGCTGCGCGAAGTGCGAAACCGAAGTCTTGAAACGCCGTTACTCCCGCCTTCCCGGTGAGCCAGAAGAACAGGATCGAGGCCAAAAGGACAATCAATGGCGCCATAAACAACCTCTCCAGGTTGACGTTGGGAATAGGCTACCCGGACCGTGCTTTCATAAGAGATATTTCATTTGAGAATCGTGATCAGCGCCAGCGCACATCCCGCTGCGCTTCCCGTGGACAGAAAATTCACCGCGTCGTTGTTCAGCAGGCCCCGCTCTTCCAGCGTGGCTCCCAGCAGGCTGTCGAAGAAGAGGCCGAAGACAGCCCCCGCGCAACTCACTGTAAATAGTATCCAGCCGCCGCCGAGCGCCCACATGCCCGCGTAGGCGACAACGGCTGCGGCGACCACTCCGGTTAGGGAACCGGTCAGGCTGATGGCGCCGTCGCGTCCGGCATCGACTGACTTGAACGAAATGATCATGCGTGGACGCCCGCCGAGCACTTGCCCGATCTCCGATGAAGCCGTGTCGGCCGCAGCCTCAGCCAGTGCTGCTATCGCCAGGGCAAAAAGCATGGTCGGCGTGGCGGCATGGTGGGGCACCCAGCGGGAGTCCATGAGCCAGGACTGCACGGGATTGCTCGTAACCAGCGCCGCCAGGCCCAGGTTCGCCGCAACCTGAGAGGCTGACCGTCCCTTGCGTCCCTCCGCGGTTCCGAGCCGTTCCTTTTTGTGCCGGCCGGCACGCGTGACCGCGAATGCCAGCAGGGAAACAGCCAGTGTGGGAATGAGGGCGGAATGCCAGGGCGCATAAGGAACTACAACCGTGGAAAACATGAGGCTGGCCGTGATCAGTGTGCCGGTCACGGCAGCCGCCGGAGTGGCCGCTCGCAGCTTCCAAGTGACCAGTCCCAGCAAGACGCTGAGACCAATGGTCCAGATGGCGACCGGAGCCGCATGCGAAGCCCACCAATCGCAGTCAAGCACCACTTCTGTGCCTGCAAAAGGCAGTACGGCAAGTAACACGAGCTTCGATTGCCAGGTCAGCTTGTTTTCAGCCACGCTTCATCGTATCCCCTGCTTGCGCCCGGCAAGAAGCACGTGGCGACTGCCGATGACCAATCTTCATTTCCTCCGTCGCAAGGAAGTGCGGACAGTGGGGGCAGTTTTTGGCCGCCCGGCTGATTTACAATCACCTAGGAAGCAGGAAAGATTCTGAATGAGGCTTTTTCCCATGATTTCAGGCCAGGGGCGCGCACTGTTGGCCCAGGCAGGCGGGGCACTTGCAATTGCCGTATTAATTGCAGGTTGTGGAGACAATTACAGGCCGACGGTCACCCCGGTTTATAGCACCGGCCCGGCTGCGCAACCGACGTCGTACACTGTCGTGGTTTCCACCACGGGCGCCAACACGGATGGCGTGGTCACTCTTATCGATTACTCAGGTGATTCGATCTTGACCGAGGCAACCATCGGTCCCGGACCGACTGCCTTCACCCTCGACGAGTTGGGCGCAACCGGATACACCGTGAACAGCGACGGCACGCTCTCCAACTTTGCCATCACCACCTCGCTGCAAACCAAGAATGTTTCCTTCTCTACCTTGTCGCCGACCTCGAAGATCGTGAACCTGATGCCGCCGTCTTCCGGGCTTTGGGCTACCGACCTGAATGGCGATGTCGTCGATCTCTTTCAAGGCTCGCCTCAGGCATTCAAGCTGGCGATTCCGGTGGCGACCTCCGGCAGCCCCGCGACCATGCCGATGTTTATCGCAGGGTCTCCAACTCTTTCCGGCCAACGCGAATACATCATCAGCCAGGACGTTGCGGATGCCGCGCCGATGACATGCAATCTGTCGCCCAGAACCGCGGGCGCAAATGGCGTGGCGACACCGATAGAGATTTCCAGCAATACCACCGATCCGGCGATCGCGGTAGGCAAGTGCCCAGTTTATGCGGTGCCATCGACTGACCAACAGCGCCTGTTTGTGCTCAATCGGGGCGACGACACCGTTACGGTCATCAACGCCAGAAACAACACGCTCGATGCCTGCACGCCCTTCCAGAATCAAAACGGGCAATGGGTCACGTGTCACCAGACCATCCAGCTTCCCACCGGTTCGGGGCCGATCTACGCCGAGTATGTTCCTGCGACCCAGCAGCTTGTTGTGGCCAACTACGACGGGGGAACGATTACTGTCATCAACGTCCCATTGGATGAGTACGGCAACGACTCCAACACCTATGCCAACAGCAGCTGCACCACCTATGCCGCTTGCGGCGCGATCACGGGCGGTTTTGGCACCTTCGTTACCGTTCCGGTGGGCAATACGGCCACGCCCAATCCGGCCAGCGTGACCGTACTTTATGACGGTACCAAGGCCTATACCGCGAATCAGAACGATGGGGTACAAAACGGCACGGTGACGGTGGTCAACCTGTCCACGTACACGGTGGAAAAGACCATCACCGTTGTCGGCCATCCGCGCACCGTGGTGAATACGCAGAACTCCGAGTACGCCAAAATCTACGTGGGTTCGCCCGACAGCCCGTACATTACCGTCATCGAATCGAGCCCGACGGTGACCGACCTGATCGACACCACGATTTTGGTGGAAGGCACGGTAGTGGATGTGCGCACTACCTCGCAGAACGGCAGCGGCGGCAACAATGATTACAGCAGCCGCGTGCCGGGCTACGGTCAGCCATGCAACCGGTCGCCTTCGAGCATGGTTTCCACCTACGGTGCGAACTATACCCTCGCGGAATGCCAGGCCATTCCGTAGAGGATCGATCCTTTCGTTACAATCCAAAGGGCCATTCCCTCTGAGGGAACGGCCCTTCGATTTTTTAGAAGGAGTGGCAGCCGCCATGCCGGATGTGGGCAAAACCCGCCCGGGAAAGACTCGTCTCGACCTGCTTCTCGTCGAGCAAGGCTTCGTCCCCAGCCGCGAGCGCGCTCGTGCCCTGATTCTTGCCGGTCGCGTGCTGGTCCGCGAGCAGAAGATTGACAAGCCCGGGACTGCGATTGCGCAGGACTCCCTGATCCGCCTGCTCGGCGAGGATCAGCCTTACGTTAGCCGCGGCGGATTGAAACTCGCTGCGGCCCTGGAGCATTGGAAGATCGACGTCAAGGGCCGCGCGTGCCTCGACGTGGGCGCCTCGACCGGCGGCTTTACCGATTGCCTGCTGCAACACGGCGCCGCGCACGTGACCGCAGTCGATACCGGCTTCGGGCAGATCCACATGAAGTTGCGCAACGATCCCCGCGTGCAGCTCCGCGAGCGCACCAATGCGCGCCTGCTCAAACCGGGATTATTTGCATCTGGGGCACTGCCAGTCCAGGATTCGGATAAACCTTTTTCAGACAGCAAGAAGTGTCAGGGCACGACTTTAGTCGTGCCGAAAATGCAGCGCAATGAAAGTGGGGCTTTAGCCCCTGAGGGAAATCCCGAACTCACGCTGCTGGTCATGGATGTTTCGTTCATCTCGGCCACGCTTCTTCTGGGACCGGTAATGGCCGCCGCGCCGGCGCTGGTAGAGGCCGTAATTCTGGTGAAACCGCAGTTTGAGGCCGGCCGCGAACACGTGGGCAAAGGCGGCATTGTGCGCGATGTGGCGGCGCATGAATTGGCGATCAATCGAGTGGCGGATGGCGTGCGCGCGCTCGGCTGGCAGGTTGTGGAGACGATCGATTCGCCGATTACGGGCGCCGAGGGCAACCACGAGTTTCTGCTCTACGCGCGGCGTGCGTGAACGGGAGCCTGGTCACAAACAGGGCCAGTCGGAAGCACGCCGAGCATTGAGAAGACTGTCCTGCACGCTCATCTCAGACGGTCGCGCCACACTTGGTGCAAAACGCTGAGCCGCCTTCCAGCATTGCCCCGCAACTCCTGCACAGGCCGTAGCCGGACTGGCCCACGAGCGGCTGCGGCGGAGGCGGAGGGGGAAACCCCATTGGCGGCACACCTGGGTACCCTGCGATCACGCCAGCTGCCTGCTCGGGAAACTTCGGGTTCGGGCCGTATTGATTCGGCCCCGGTTCGCTATCCGTACACAGGAAAACCAGCTGCACGATCGCCGTGATGAACCCCACGATTGGAATCACGCCCAGCACAATCAACAAAAAGAGGATCCAGCCGCTCTTGCCGATGTCGTGGAATCGCCGCGTAGCGACGGCCAGAGTTGGAACCAAACTAGCCAGAGCGTAAAGGCAAAGCGGAATGAACAAGACCCATCCGTTGTCCTGCGACATCGCAATTCCTACGCCGCCGATCGCGGCCAGCGCAATCATGGCCAGGGAGTTGAACAGCGCGAACATCCAATACTCTGTGCGCCGCGCGCGCCCATTGAATTCTGAGTACTTCTTCCACCCCATCAAATACCAATCCATCGTTTGCTCCTCTCCAGGCAGATTGATGAATGCTATGGTTCAGGCCGGTCACAGGCGGTGCTCGTCCGTTTGCGCAGCCGACGAATAGACTCCACTTTTTGCGTTGAGCCAATATACAGCCGAAGCCCCGGCAAGGCCAGAAGATTTACATCGTTTTTCCAGAAATTGTGGAGTATTTCGAACGCCGTTCCAGGCGGCTCTCACTACTACCCCCAAACGAAAGCCTGTCTGTGCGGACCCCGGGTTGGGAAAACCACTCGGCAGCTGCGGCTCGGCTGATCAGCAACCGGAAAGCCGCTGGATGCGCAGGAATCATGCAGTCAAGGATGCTTTTGTCCCCCGCCGAGGTGGTCGATTACACTCGAACCAATGACCCGCGTCGCTATCGTTGCAAAGCCGAATCGCGAAGAGCTCAAACGGCTTCTGCCGGAATTGATTGCATGGCTGCGCCAGCATGGCTACGAGCCGCTGCTCGACCACGAAAGCGCAAGCTACACCGCGGACGCGCCGTCCGTCCCGCGCTCGGAACTGCCCGCGCATGCGCCGCAGTTAGTCATCGTACTTGGTGGCGACGGCACATTGCTTGCCGCGGCGCGCATCTTTGCCACCTCCGACACGCCCATTCTCAGCGTGAACCTCGGCTTTCTCGGTTTCCTTACAGAAGTACGTCTCGGCGACCTCTACGCCACGCTCGAGAACTGGTGCGCCGGCTGCCACACTCTCGACGAACGGGCCATGCTGCACGCCGAACTGTGGCGCCAGGGCGCCGAGATCGCGAGCTTCGAAGCGCTCAACGAAGTGGTGGTTTCAAAGGGCGATATCGCCCGCATGGGCGATTTTGCAGTGGAGTTGGATGGCAGGAGTGTAGCCAGTTTCCGCGCTGACGGCGTTATTGTTTCCACGCCCACAGGTTCTACGGCCTACACGCTGGCCGCCAATGGTCCCATTCTGACCCCGGATGTGGACGCCATGGTGGTAACGCCCATCTGTCCCCACCTGCTCACGTTGCGGCCCATCGTGGTACGTGGCGACGCATCGCTTACCGTCCGCGTAGAGGGCGTACCCGATGTCGCGCTGCTCACCATAGACGGCCAGCAGAAGGTTGAACTGCGCCGCGGTGACGAGATGCGCTGCTGCCGCTCCCGCCATACCGTCAAGCTGGTTCGCCTGGGAGACAGCGGCTTCTTTGACGCATTGCGCAGCAAATTGAGTTGGGGCGAGCAGTAGCTTCGTCGCGGGAACCGATCCTACTTCGTCAATTCTGCAAGCAGCACCTGGGCCTTTGCAGTCAGCGTCTGCGCGCCCTCTACGTCGCCCGAGGCCAATGCGGCCCTGGCCTGCTTCAGAAACTCCCGAATGTGATCGGCAGTCTTTTGCTCGGGGTCGCTCAGCCCACGATTGATGCCATTCAAACGGTGCTCAACGTCAGCGATGGAATTCTCGGTTTCCTGGCGGGAGTTTGCAGGATCGCCTGAGGAAAGCTGTCCGATGGCGCTCACGGGCGGGTTTGCAGGCGGCGGCTCAGGTGTGGTCGTGGCATCGTCGGGATTCGCTGGTCTTCTATGCCTGACCGGCGGCCGGATCGGTTCCACTTCTTCCCTGAAGTTGGTGATGGCGTACGCGGCAACGACCGTATCCTCCGGCGGCAGCTCGATGTCGACGAGTGGAATAGCCTGCGATGGCTGCGCACGTGGCGCTAGCATCCGGGACTGCACCGGCGGCTTTTTGTGAAACGGCAGTCCGGAGCAGCCCGCGAGCAAGAACGGCAGCAGCCATACAACGCTCTTGGCAGGCGACTTCATTTCTCCAGCTCCGTTTCGCTGCGCATGCTCGCGGGTTGCTGGGCCCGGTGTACGCGGTCTACGGTGGTGATTGGAATGCGCAGCAGGAATTCCGTGCCCCGATCTTGTCTCGATTGTACTTCCACGCTCCCGTGGTGTAACTGAAGGATGCGGTAGGTCATGGCAAGTCCGATGCCGCTTCCTCCGGTCTTGGTTGTGAAATAAAGGTCGAAGATTTTTTCCCGGATCTCCGCGGGAATTCCCGGCCCCTCGTCGGCAATCCGCAGCACGGCAATCCTTTGCGCCGCGCGCCCGGTGCGCCCGCCATCGATCCCGTTGCGTTGCGCCATGGGCAGCGAAGTGGCATCGGCGCTGCGGTCCTCTTCGAGAGTCACTTCCAGGCGGCCGCCCTCCGGCATGGCCTGCGCGCCATTCTGGATCACATTCAGCGCCGCCTGCTTCAGCAGGTCCGCGTCTACATTGGCAATCAGTGGCTCCTCCGGCAGTCGACTAATCAGCTGAATCCTCCGCGTGGTCAGCTCGTCGGCAGACAGCGCCAGCACGTCGCCAATCACCAGCCGCAAGTCCTGTTCGTGCAATTGCAGCTCCACCGGCCGCGAGAAGTCCACCAGGGTTTGCACTACGCGATCCAGGCGCCGGATTTCCGCGTCGATCACTTCCAGATGCCTGGTCGCCGGCCCTTCGGCATCGCCCAGTTTCGATTTCAAAAGCTCCAGATGCACCACGATGGCGTTGATGGGGTTCTTCACCTCGTGGCCGACGCCTGACGTAAGCCGTCCGATGGCCGCCATGCGGCGCGAAAGCTCCAGTTCCGATTCAATCTTCTCTGCCGACTCCAGATCGTGCAGGGTCACCAGCGCGCCGAGCCCGCGGTGCGTTTCATCGTCGTAAATAAAATCCACCGACGCCTGGATGCGCCGCCCATTCTCGGTGCGAATCTCCTCATTCACCATGTTGGCGCCGGCGTCGATGCTCTCCCGCAGCGTCCGGCCCAGCACGGTAGAGCTGGGAAAGATCTCACTTGCGGGCCGCCCCAGAACGCTGTCGCGGTCGATGCCGAGAAAGCGGCGCGCTGCTTCTGAAACCAGCACGGCGCGCTTGTCTTCGGTGAAGAGCAGGATGCCGTCCTGCAAATTGCCGAGAATCTGGTCAAGATTCTCACGCAATGCGGAGTAGACTTCTTCCACGTTGCGCATGCGCTGGCCAATCCTCTCGATTTTTGTCGAGACCAGCGCCGCCACATCCTCTTTTGAGACCGCTTTGCCCTCGGGAGACACTCCCTCGGCTGCCGACAAGCGGTCCAGTTGCTGGCTGATCAGGGTCAACGGCCGCAAAGCCAGATTGCTCAGCAGAAAAGCCGCTGCCAGCGCCACAATCAGCGCCAGCGCCATCAAACGCAGCGCATTTCTAAGCAGCGGCTCATATACCGCACGCAGCAGCGACGTGTGCACGCCCACATTCACGGTGGCAAAGAGCTTGCCATTGTTTTCAAGCGGCGCCACCACGTCATATATCGTCGGATTTCTAAAGGACTCGGCGACCACGCGCAAAGGATTGGTCTTGAGCAACTGTGCGAAGTTGGGGCGCAAGGGCAGCGGCTTGCCTTCGTTGCCCTGATCTGTGCTTAGCAGCGTCATGCCCTGGCTGTCGCCAATGTTGACGTCGTATACCGTGAGGTAATTGCGGTTCACCGAAACGAGCGCCGCCTGCAACTGTGCGTCGTTGCGCACCGTTTCTGCCACCAATTCCTGCAACTCACCGGGATTGTTGGGATCGACCGTGCGGTCCCGAAGGCCGCTTTCCAGCGCATTCTGCAGCGCAAATAGCACTTGCCTCGCTACCGCCCTATGCGTGTCGTAGGTCTCCCGCACCACCATTTTCGCCAATTGGTGCACGTAGAGCAGCGACACCAGCCCGGCGATAAGGAACACCAGAGCCGAAATGGCCAGCACGAGTTTGGTTTTCAGGCGCATGGGGAACCGATCTTCAATGGGATCCCGGGTCTACTCGGCTTGTATCTCCCGTTCCCGGCCGTATTCCTTGAGCTTATTGTGCAGTGTCTTCAGGCTGACGCCCAGAATTTCGGCAGCGCGCGTCTTGTTCTGGCCCGTTACTTCGAGCGTGCGCAGAATCAGCAGCCGTTCGGCCTCGCCGACCGTCGCGCCCACGCGCACTGTCACCACGTTCCCTTCCAACGCAGCAGATTCCAGGCCATGGTCCACGCCGAAGCCCTGGGGCAGATGTCCGGTGTCCAGCGGCGCGCCGTCAGGGCAAAGGACGACCGCCCGCTCGATGGTGTTACGCAATTCGCGCGCATTTCCCGGCCAGTCATGAGCCATCAGCCGTTCCAGCATCGGTGCCGAGAGCGCGGTCACTCTGCGCCCGTGTTTCTGGTTCATGTCGCCGATCATCGCCTCCACCATGGCCGGCAAATCTTCCATGTGTTCGCGCAGCGGGGGCATGTGGATGTTGAATACGTTGAGCCGGTAAAAGAGATCGGCGCGCAGATGTCCCTGGGCCACGGCATGGCGGGGATCGCGATTGGTGGCCGCGAGCACGCGCACGTCCACGTCCTGCTCGGTGCGCGCTCCCAGCCGCCGGAGCTTGCGCTCTTCCAGCACTCTGAGCAGTTTGGCTTGAGTACCGGCAGGCATTTCGCCCACCTCGTCAAGTAGAAGTGTTCCGCCCGAAGCCAGCTCGAAGCAGCCGGCTCTGCGCTCCGCGGCGCCCGTGAATGCGCCTTTTTCGTGGCCGAAAATTTCGCTCTCAATCAGTGTTTCCGGAATCGCCGCGCAGTTGACGGCGACAAAGGGACGCGACTTGCGAGGGCTCAGATCGTGCAGTGTGCGCGCCACCAGTTCCTTGCCTGTGCCGCTCTCGCCGGTGATGAGCACCGGCACGTTCGACGGCGCAATCTGCTCGATCAGCCCGAAGATCTCGCGCATCTGCTTTGAGCTGCCCACCAGCGCGCCCAGCACGCCCGATTCGCGCAGCCGTCGCCGCGCCACTTCGAGCTCTATCGTCGTTTCCCGCTGTTTTGTCGCGTTGGCCAGGATGGTCTTGAGCCGCGTCGCGTCCACCGGCTTCGGCAAAAAGTCGTACGCGCCCAGCTTCATGGCCTCCACGGCCAGTTGAATCGAGCCCATGGCGGTGAGCACCACCACGGCCATATTGGCGCTTAAGCCCATGCCGCCATCGGAGAGCTTGGCCAGCAGTCCCATGCCGTCGAGCCGCGGCATCTTCAGATCTGTCACCACAATGGCCGGATCCCACGTCAGCGCCTTTTCCCATGCTTCTACGCCGTCGCGCGCGGTTTCGGTGCGGTATCCCCACCCGGAGATCAGTTCCGCCAGCCCGGCCAGGGCATTGGGCTCGTCTTCGGCAATCAAAACCTTCACGACGTTTTGCATAGGGGCGTACCGTTCACCCTTTAGCTTACCTTTTTGCCATGCCATCCCGCCAAAGTCACTCTCCGTTTGGACCTCGCTGCTTAAATGGCGCCGTGAAAGGGCCCGATTGAAAAGCCTGACTAAGAATGCATCGTAAGGCGCGAAGTGTCAGGGCACGACTTTAGTCGTGCCGCAAACAAAGCTCAATGAGCGGGGCTTTAGCCCCTGGGGGACAGCTTGTGCAAGTCCATCTAAACTGGAATCATGCTGCCCTACGAAATCTCCGCCGCTGAAGCTGCTCAAATCCTGCGCGAAAAGGGTGCCCGGCTCGTTGACGTGCGCGAGACCTGGGAGTTCGACACCACCCGCATCGAAGACAGCCTGCACTTACCGATGGGCGAAGTGCCCACCCGCGCGCACAAGGAACTCGATATGAACGAGCGGCTGGTCATCGTCTGCCATCACGGCGTGCGTTCCATGAACGTCACCGCATGGCTGCGCCGGCAGGGCTTTGAAAATGCCCAGTCGCTGCGCGGCGGCATCGACGCCTGGTCGCTCGAAGTCGACCCCAAAGTTACGCGCTATTAGCGCCCGAACGCGTACGTCACTTGAAAAAGACCGTTGTCGATCCCGGGATTTGCATTGGCCGTGCCGTGGTTCGAAATGTGGTGATAGCGGTACTCGAAACGAATCGAGCCGTTCCTGGCGCGATAGAGTTCAAAGCCCGCGCCTAGATCGAATGTGAAGTTGAAGGAGCCGGCGTAATTGATTGGGATCGGCTGCGTGGAATACATATATCCGCCGTGACTGGTAAAAAACGGCTGCAATTTACGGCGGGACTGAAAATTCCATTGCATTCCAATAGGAGACATTGCCTCACCGATGGTCCAACGGCGGCCGCAGACGCTAGTGTAGGTGTAATTTTCGAATCCCGGGATGCTTCCGCTTCCCGACGAGGGATAGCATGGCCCTAGCGTGGGGTTGGCGGTTGTACTGGTAGTCGTCACGGGAGGGTTCTCATTGGTGAACGTGACGGTTTCCGTGGTGTACTGCATCGGATCGCTTTCCAGCGCGACCGGCAGCAACTCCCCGCTGTACTGCCAGTTCACGATGCGGTTCAGGAACAGCCGTCGGTTGTAGGAGACGCCAATGTTCAGCAGTTTGCGATTCGCGGCGTCGCCCAAAAGGATGTGGCTGGAGTCTCCGGAGTATGCAACGAGGATCCCGAATGTGTTCCGTCTGGCGTAATAGGGACCGTTGATATCGGATTGAGCCGGAGCTGCGAATGAACTCACTCCGAGGATCAAAAGTGCGAAAAAATAAAGACGACCTCTAGGTCTGGGCCGTAGCTCACCGTCGTTCGTGCGCAAATGAATCCCCCTTTCGGGCGTGCGGACCGAATGCTTTTGGAAAGCCTATACTTTTTATTGACTCTGGAAATCAGTATAAGGGAGCGATCAATTGTCTTCTTCCGCCGTTGCTTTTGCCCGTCAAAACTACCCTCGTTTTGTGGATGAACTGAAGACCCTGCTGCGCATCGCATCCATCTCCACCCTGCCCGAACACAAAGGCGATTGCCGCAAGGCCGCCGAAACGCTGCTCGCCGAACTGAAGCGCATCGGCATGGAGAATGCGCGCCTGATCGAGGGTGATGGACACCCGCTGGTCTATGCCGATTGGCTGCATGCGGCCGGTAAACCGACCGTACTCATTTACGGCCATTACGACGTGCAGCCAGCCGATCCGCTCGACGAGTGGCACTCGCCGCCCTTCGAGCCCACCGAACGCAACGGCAACATCTACGCGCGCGGCGCGGTCGACGACAAAGGCCAGGTAGTGGCGCAGGTCAAGGCGCTCGAGTCGTTGTTCTCCGCTGACGCCTCGCTGCCGGCCGCCAACCGTTCGTTGCCCATCAACGTGCGCGTCCTCTTCGAGGGCGAAGAAGAAGTGGGAGGGGAGGGAATCGCGAAGTATGTTGGTTCAAAACCCGCCGACCTCAAGGCTGACTTCGCGCTCGTCTCCGACTCCGATATGTTTGCGCCCGGCCTGCCGTCACTTTGCGTCGGATTGCGCGGCATGATCTACACCGAGCTGGAAGTACGTGGCGCCAGAACCGATTTGCACTCCGGCATGTATGGAGGCGCGGCACCCAACCCATTCGTCTCCATCGCGCACATCATCGCCAGGCTCAAAGACGTAAACGGCCACATCCTCATTCCCGGCTTTTACGACGGCATCATTCCTCCCAGTCCCGAGGAGCTGGCGGCATGGCGCAGCCTTCCTTTCGACGAGGAGGAGTATCGCGAAGCCGAGGTGGGTTCGAAGCAACTGGTCGGCGAGGCAGGCTACAGCGTTCTGGAGCGCACCTGGGCGCGGCCTACGCTCGACGTGCATGGCATTCCCGGAGGCTTTATCGGCGCAGGCGCCAAGACTGTGATTCCAGCAAAAGCCACGGCGAAGGTCTCCATGCGTCTTGTTCCCGGCATGACCCCGGCCAAAGCCTTCGAACTCTACAAGAGCTATGTCGAAAAGATCGCACCCGCCGGCGTCGAAGTGGAAGTGCGGCTGATTCACTCCGGAGACGCCTGTCTGGTTCCGGTCGACAACCCCTTTATCAAGGCCGCCACGCGCGCCCTGCATGAAGTGTGGGGTAAGGACACCGTCTTCATCCGCTCCGGTGGCTCCATTCCGATCGTCGGCGACTTCGATCGCCACCTGGGCCTGCCCAGCGTGATGATGGGTTTCGGCCTGCCCGACGACAATATCCACGCGCCCAACGAGAAGTTCAACCTGAAGAACTTTGAGCTGGGCATCGAGTCGCTCATCCGCTTCCTTGAAGAGGTTGGCCGTTGAATCCAGCCGGGCAAGTTCCGGCGCATCGCGATCCTGAGCCCAACGCGATCGGATTCGTGCTCGCGGGCGGCCAATCCAGCCGCATGGGCCGGGACAAGGCGCTCCTGGAGTTTGCGGGCAAGCCACTGGTCGCGCACGCGCTCGACATCTTTCATGAGGCGGGCATTTCGGTGAAGATCGCCGGCGTCGCCTCGCCTTCCCGTGCGTCTCTTGAGGCCTTCGCGCCCATCATCGAAGATGCTTCGCCGGGCCTCGGTCCTCTCTCCGGCATTTGCGCCGCGCTCTCGATCATCTCCGTGCGCTATGCCGTGTTTCTCCCAGTCGACTTGCCCCTGCTTCCGGCCTCGCTTCTCGTCTACCTCTTGCGCCACGCGCAAATCACCGGCTCCGCCGTCACCATTGCCTCGATTTCCGGTTTTACGCAGACCTTCCCCGTGGTTCTCGACCGCGCTGCACTGCCAGCGCTGCAAAACGAGCTCAATTCTGGTCAAGGCGGCTGTTTTTCCGGGTTCCAGGCGGCTTCCGCAGCCCTGAACCAGCGCATCAGTAGCGTTGCCGTCGAACTGCTCGCCCAGACCGCGGAGGTTTCCGATCCGCTGGGCCTATCCCCAGCCCGGTGGTTTCTCAATCTGAATACGCCGGACGATCTTGAGCGGGCCGAAGCGCTTCGTGGCAAGCTCCGGGGCCGGCGCATCGCGTAAGCTGTTCTCAAAGGCATGTCGGACGCTGAATCTCAATCCGAGTTTCTGAAGCCGCTGAAGGCGGAACTAGAAGCGCTGGCACGGCCGCCGGCCTCCGATGGTCCGCCCTCCATCGCTCCGCCTGGACCTCTACCTTTAGGTCCCATCGTCCAGTTCGATCGGGTTTCAATTTCGTTCGGTGGCCGGTCAGTTCTTGAAGAAGTCAGCTTTTCCGTCGAGCGCGGACAAACGCTGTGCATTCTCGGCCGCAGCGGCGTCGGCAAATCAGTGTCCTTGCGCATGATCATGGGTTTCCTCAAGCCGGATTCCGGCGCGATTCAAGTCGAGAACCAGGAGATCACCGGCCTCAGCGAAGAGGGCATGCGCGCCATTCGCAAGCGCGTCACCATGGTTTTCCAGAATGGCGCATTATTCGATTCGCTCAGCGTGCGCGAAAATGTGGCGTTCCCATTACGCGAGCGTGGAGGTCTGGCCGATGATCAGGTAGATCAGATCGCGGGCCGGCTGATTAGCCTGGTGGGGGCGGAAGATGTGGCCGATGACTTGCCGGCCAGCTTATCGACTGGACGCAAGCGTGCAGTGGCCATGGCGCGCGCTCTGGCCGCGCAGCCTGAAGTCGTGCTCTACGACGAGCCCACCACCATGGTCGATCCCCTGATTGCCCGCCATGTGGGGGACCTCATTCAGCGTCTCAAGCGACAGCTCGGCTTTACCAGCATCGTGGTCACGCACGACACTCGCTTCGCCCGCAAGCTGGCGGATACCATCCTCTTTCTGCACCAGGGCAGGGCGCTCTTCTTCGGTCCCCTCGAAGCCTTTCTCGCGTCCAAAGATCCTGATATTCAACTGTTCTTGACCCTGGACGCCTATGTATTGCCTACGGTATAAAGACTTTATTGTCTTTGTAACCACTGTGCTGTAAAATCAAACAATTACAAGTAAGACAGATACAGAGACCGTTTAGTAACCATGTAGTTACTCTCTCGTAATCCTTTGCCTTGCAATTCTCTTGCAGCCCGGACTTTATTGGGCGAAGCTAAAGAAAACCAATTGATTCGGGTTTGTATCGAAAATTGGTGGGGCAACAATTCACGGACTCCCCACGTGATGGACTTTCAAGAACCTGCATAGCTCCTTTATTTGCGAGCGTTTTTCATCGCCTTAAGGGCCCCGGAATCGCGCAATACGGTTCTTCTCTTTATGCAAAAGTTTGCAAGAATCAGGCTTCGTTCGCGTCAGGCTTCCCCCGCTTGCGAGGGTAACTGCTGTGTCACGTACGCCGAGCGCCGTCCGGATGCATTTGAAAGACTGAACTCTCACCTGTGCCGGGGCGGCACAGAAAAACTGACTGAGCGCAACACACTAGCTTTTCCCGTGTCTTTCTTTGAAGTTCAGGCATCGGGGGCAGCGTATGCGTCTTCCCATTTATTCCACTTTGTTGCATTTTTGCCTTGCTTCCATTCCCTTGAGAATCAATCCCGGCAGCACGCCGTTCAGGCGCTTCTGAAAGTTTGAGGTCTGCGTTTCTCTTATGGCGAGTTCGGATTTTTGGCAAAGGTTGTCGTCTTCCCTGGCTTTATCGGCCGAGTGGGAATCGGGTGTCTCGAGCGGCTCCACGCGGCCGGCTCGCGGCACTGCCAAGCTCTGGATGGTCCTGGATATCGTCACGGTCTGCCTCGCTGCGGCTGTGACCACAATCTTCGAGTTTCATACCACTCCCCTGAAGGGAGCCCAGGGTTTTTGGCACGGGACGTTATTTTTCGGCCGTTCGATGTGGGTTTTGCTGGCCTTCCTGTTTGGATTCACTCTGACGCTCATCGCCACCAGTCGCCGCCTGCACTTGTACACTCCGGCGCGCCTGACTAATTTTCTCCACGAGCAGAGACTGAGTGCGCAGGCGTGCTTGACTTCCGGCCTGCTGCTGACCGGCGCGCTTTACCTGGTGCGCGCGGTTTATATTCCACGCGGTATCGTGCTTAGCACGGTACTCATGGTCGCCGTCGCACTCGGCTTGCGGCGGTTCATCTATCGTGTGCTCCTCTATCGGCGTTTCGACCGGGGTCTGGATACCCGCAACGTGCTCATTGTCGGTACGGGAACAGAGGCGCAAGCCCTTCGCCACCATCTCGACAGCATCCGGCATCTGGGATTTACCTTCAAAGGCTTCATCGAGCTCCCCGGTTCCGTGGCGCGCACGCAGATGGCGCCAGGCGACATTGTCGGCACGCTCGATTCTCTATTCCAGAATGCCCGCAAGCAGTTTATCGACGAGATTTTTTTCACCACGCCCTGCGAACGCAGCATTGTTCAGGACGTGCTGGCGCAAGCGCGGGTTCACGGTGTAGATCTGCGCGTGGTTCCCGACATGTACGACTCCGTGGCCTGGGACAGCCCCATCGAATACATCGGCCAGTTTCCCACCATGCCGCTGCATCGCGGCGAAGTGCCGGAACTAGGTCTCATTTTCAAGCGCGTCTTCGATACCATCTTTTCCGTACTGACGCTTATTCTCCTTGCGCCCATGCTGGTGGCCGTCGCCATCGCCATCAAGCTCGATTCACCCGGCCCGGTCTTCTACACCTCTGACCGCATCGGCAAAAAGGGAGTGGTCTTCCGCTGCATCAAATTTCGCACCATGGTTATGGATGCAGAAACTCGCCGCGCCGATGTCATGCACATGAACGAGCGCGACGACGTGCTGTTCAAGATCTCGAACGATCCGCGTATCACTCGCCTGGGACGGTTCCTGCGCAAATATTCATTGGATGAGCTGCCACAGTTCTTCAACGTCCTGGCTGGCGATATGAGCATTGTGGGCCCGCGCCCGCCCCTGGCCGGCGAAGTGCACAAATACGACCTCAGCCACCTCCGCCGCCTGGATGTCACTCCGGGGATTACCGGACTATGGCAGGTGCAGGGACGTCAGGATCCGTCCTTTGCCAGCTATGTGTCTCTCGATGTCTCCTACATCGACAACTGGAGCATCTGGCTGGACTTCAAAATCATCCTGCGCACCATCGCCGTGGTCTTTGCCGGCACCGGCACGTAGTAGGTCTGGCGTGTGGTTCGTGCGGGAAGTAATTTCCTAGGATTGGTTATATACTCCGGTCGGTGAGTGGAGACTCGACGGCTTTTCCGTCGGGCTCGTTGACCGTTCCGCTTCGACTTCCGGTTTGGGTTTCTTGCGGACTCCCAGGTTGTTGATCGCGTAATCGATAAAAGGTGACTTGAGTTCGGGGTCCTGTCCCAGGAAGCGGCAGGTCGCCACCACTTGATCCACGATGAACCGTGGATGATAGCAGGCAAGATCGAGGCCCATCTCTTCCCTCACCATGTAGACCATGAAGTTGAACACATCGTCGCGCAGCGTCAGGCCCTGCCGCGTGCACTCCCTGTCGAAGATGATCCGGTAGTGCTCCAGGTCCGGCGGACCCACCTCGATCTTGTAGGGAAGGCGTCGCAGGAAGGCGGGATCCATCAGGTCTTCCGGTTCCAGGTTGGTGGAGAAGATCACCAGTTCCTCGAACGGAATGCTGAAGGTCTTGCCGGTATGCAGCTTGAGATAGTCCACGCGGCTTTCCAGCGGCACAATCCAGCGATTCAGCAGATTGGCCGGGCTTACCAGCTGCCGGCCGAAGTCGTCGATGAGAAAGCATCCGCCCAATGCCTTCATGTGCAGCGGGGCTTCGTAGAAGTGGCCCGCTTCGTCGTAGCGCAGGTCGAGCATCTCCAGCGTCAGTTCGCCGCCAGTGATCACGAAGGGCCTGCGGCACGTAACCCAACGCGTATCGTAGGTCTCCCGGCGGATAAATGATTGGCTATCGTCTTCGCCCTCCGCCAACGGGCTGATGGGAATATGCACGCTGGGATCGTAGAAGCGGATGATCTGGCCTTCTACGATGATGGCGTACGGTACATAGATCACATCGTGAAAGACGCTTGCGAATCTGAGCGCGACGGAGGTTTTGCCGTTTCCCGGAGGACCGTAGAGCAGGATGGCCCTGCCCGAATTCAACGCCGGCCCGGTTTGTTCCACGATACTGTCAGCCAGTGTCAGCTCGCTGACTGCCTTGCGGATTCGATCCGCGGTAATGCGCTCGTTGGTGGGCTTCTGAAGATTGACGCGGTCGACAAACTCCGCCAGGGTCACCGGAGCGGGCCCGACGTAACCCATGCGCTTGATCGCTTCCTGCGTCCAGCGCCGGCCCTCGTCGGTCAGCGCATAAGTCATACCGATGGGACTATCGGAGTTGCGCGATCCCAGCACGTAGAGCAACTGCCGTTCGATCGCAAGCTGGGTCAGGTCGATCACGATCGTCATCGGCAGCTTGATGGCTTCCGCATACTGGGCGATGCCGCTCAGACCGAAGGTATAAATCACCTTCATCAGCAGGGCGAGAAGTTCGGTTTCCTCGAGGCCGGTGGCGGCAATGTCTTTGGGTTCCTTCGGAATGCGGTGGATAAATCCGTTTAGCACAGCCTCATCGATGGCCCCTACGGCCACAAGGTTGTCGCCAAGACGCCCGCCGTGTATCTTCAGCCGTTCCAGCGCCGCCGTCACATCCTTTTCTGTGACCAGCTTTGCCCGGACTAACAGATCGCCCAGTCGCACTCGCGCTTCGATGGTATCCCCCCGGCAATCCTTCTGCCTTTTAGCCCCAATGGCGGAATGTCTCAGGCTCCAGTGGCGTCGCGGACGGCACACACAAAGGCAACCTTCGGCACACTCAAGTGTAAGTGGTGGCTAAAGTGCAAAAAATCCCCCGTTGGAGGGTAACGTTACTGTGCGATTTAAAATGGAATTGTGAAGATCGCGCTGGCCCAGATCGACCCCACGGTTGGTGATTTTACTGGAAACCTCGAGAAGATCGTTGCCGCCAGCCGCCGCGCGGCGGAACAGGGCGCGCGCCTTGCGGTCTTTTCCGAGCTCGCCATCTGCGGCTATCCTCCCGCCGACTTTCTTGAGAAACCCAGCTTCCTGGCGCGCTGCCGCTCGGCCGTGGACGAGCTGGCTGCGGCAACGCGCGAGTTGCCCATTGCCGTGCTTGCCGGCGTCGCGCTTCCTGCCGACGGAAAGGATGGAAAACCGGCCTTCAACGCCGCCGTCCTCCTCGACAAAGGCAACTTGCTTCTCGAACAGCACAAACGGCTCCTGCCCTTTTACGATGTCTTTGACGAACAGCGTTACTTCTCTGCGGCTGAATCTCAGAAGGTGATCGAGATCGACGGCGTTCGCCTTGCTATTACCATTTGCGAGGACGCGTGGAACGACAAGGGCTTCTGGCCGCGCCGCCTCTACGCCGTCGATCCAGTGGAAGAACTGATGCGCCAGAACCCGGCGCTGCACATCAACCTTTCCTCGTCGCCGTTCTGGCATTCCAAGCGCACCATCCGTCGTGAGATGTTGGCCGCCATCGCCCGACGCGACGGAATTCCGGTGCTGATGTGCAATCAGGTGGGCGGCAACGACAGCCTGATCTTTGATGGCTCCTCCTTCGCGCTCAACGGACGCGGCGAACTGATTGCGCAGGCAGCTTCGTTCGTCGAGGATCTGGTTTTTGTCGATCCTTTCCATGCCCAGCCGGTTCCGGTTCCTGAAGACGATGCTACCGAGGCCGCCTATCGCGCCCTGGTGCTGGGCACACGCGATTATGTGCGCAAATGCGGCTTCAGCAAGGCCATCGTGGGCTTGAGCGGCGGCATCGACTCCGCTCTGGTAGCCGCCATCGCTGCCGAGGCTCTGGGCGCAGAGAATGTAATCGGCGTCGGCATGCCCAGCCCCTACTCTTCCGCAGGTTCCATCGACGACAGCCAACGCCTGGCAGCCAACCTCGGCATCCGTTTTGAAACCATCTCCATCAAATCGCTGTTTGCCGAGTTCAACCAGGCTCTCGCGCCGCTTTTTCACGGCATGAAGGATGACATTACGGAGGAGAACATCCAGCCGCGCATTCGCGGCACGCTCCTGATGGCGCTTTCCAACAAATTCGGCGCGCTGGTGCTCACCACCGGCAACAAGTCCGAAATGGCGGTGGGTTACTGTACGCTCTACGGCGACATGGTGGGCGCCCTGGCGGTCATCGGCGATCTGGTCAAGACGCGCGTCTATGCGGTCTGCAATTGGCTCAACCGAGACAAGGAAATCATCCCTTCCGCCATCCTCACCAAGCCGCCCACCGCCGAACTGCGTCCCGGCCAGATGGACACCGACTCGCTTCCCCCGTACGAGGTGCTCGATCCCATCGTCGAGGCTTACGTGGAGCGCTACGAAACGCCGGAACGCATTGCTGCCGAGCACGGATTCCCACTTGATCTGGTCCTGCAAACCGTGCGTCTTATCGAGCGCTCCCAATACAAACGCCAGCAGGCCGCCCCGGTTCTCAAAGTCACTGCCAAGTCATTTGGAATGGGGCGCAGATTTCCCATTGCCGTCAAAGTGCAGGTGTAGGAAGCGAGACGGCGAAGTAAGTGAAATGAGTGAAACGAGTACAGGCGCCCCGGAGCCGGAATCCGTTCCGGTTCACTCCCTTCACTTTCCTCACTCCTTTCACTTTCTTCACTCCTTTCACTCGTTCACTCCTCCCGCTATAGCCCCCACCCGGTATCGGCAATTAAGCTATAGTCAGGGAGCTTTCCCGCGTTTAAGGAGAACCGCTTGATCCGTCCGTCTGTTCGTTTGCTCAGCGCCGCAGCGCTGATTGCCATCTTCGTTCCGGTATTCCCGGCCGCTGCCCAGCAGCATGTGCCACCAGCGCCCGATGCCAGCGCCCCGCAGGCGCCTGCCGCACCGGGACCGTCCGCCACTGAACCCTCGGCCCCGGCTCCGACGGCCGCACCGGTGTTTCCCAAGCCCAATCCAGCAGACTTTACCGCGTCCTCGCCGACCAAGGAAGCCGTAAATGCGTTTCTCACCGCGAATTGGGGATTCGACGAGAACCGCGTCTGGCAGGTGGAGGCCATTCTCACCACGCAAGCGCCGAACGTGAGCCAGGTAATCGTCTTCATCGGCGACAAGACAGGCAAGGAAAAGCCCGCGAGGTTCTCCTTTTTTGTGCTGCCCGACGGCAAGCACATCATCAGCGGCGAGAGCATCATCAACTTTGGCGATCATCCCTTCGCGGAATTCCGCCAGGCGATGCAGCAAGGCGCCGACGGCCCGTATCGCGGCTCGGCATCGAAGGATCTGGAACTGGTAGAGTTCGCTGACTTCCAATGCCCGCACTGCAAAGAGGCGCAAGCCAACATGGAGAAGCTGGTCGCGGATTTTCCCAAGGCGCGCATCGTCTTTCAGAACTTTCCCATCGCGTCCATCCATCCTGCCTCCGTGCAGGCGGCTGAGTACGGCCTCTGCGTGAACAAGCAGGGCGGGAGCACCGCCTTCTTCCAATTCGCCTCGGCAGTGTTCGACGGCCAGGATGGCCTTGCCACTCCTGACGGCGCAGCCCTTACCCTCAACAGCGCCGTCATCAAGGCGGGACTCGATCCCACCAAGGTCTCGGCGTGCGCCGCGACGCCTGAGATCAAGGCCAATGTCGATGCCTCCATCAAGCTTGGCACCGACGCGGGCATTAACTCGGTTCCAACCCTCGTCATCAACGGCCACGAAGTTCCCGTCGGCCAGATTCCTTACGAGACTCTGAAGAAGATCGTCGAATTCCAGGCCAAGCTCGACGGCGTTTCCGGCCAGTAACTGGTTCCTGATGCATCGTGCCCCGTTCTCGCTTTGCGAGGGCGGGGCACATTCTTTATTGCGTCCCGCTTTTTTCCACCCGGCAGGTAGCGCACCCTATATTTTTGAGATCCTAACCTTCTTACAACTGAGGGTGCCCCATCCTTCGCTTTTTTCTGGCGAAGGGTGGGCAGCCACGAACCTTGCTTTTCGGAACGGGAGTAGAATTGTTCCGTCATGACACGGCTGGCTCGTTATCAGCAATGCGGCTGTTTCCATTTTGTGACCTTCAGTTGTTATCGTCGTCGGCCGTTGCTGGGCACGGCGGCGGCGTACGCCATCTTCCAGCGGGAGTTTGAGGCAGTGCGTCTGCGGTACGGCATTGTGGTTGCCGGATATGTTCTTATGCCGGAGCACGTTCATTTGCTTGTCGGGGAGCCGCGGCGCTCGTCGCTGTCGATTGCGCTGCAAGTGCTGAAGCAGCAGACCTCGCGCAAACTGAAGGCACGCGGCGCGGTTGCGTTCTGGCAGCGGCGCTACTACGACTTCAATGTGTGGAGTGAAGAAAAGCGTGTCGAGAAGCTGCGCTATATGCATCGCAATCCAGTGACACGCGGATTGGTCGCCAGGCCAGAAGATTGGCCATGGTCCAGCTTTTGCCATTACGCAACCGGAATCGAGGGCACAGTCGAGATCGAATCGCAATGGGCAGCTTTCCGGCGAGGGAATCAACTACCCGAGCATCTCCGGTACGCCGGAAAGCACGGTTGAGGATCGTGCTCTCCCACCCTTCGTGCGATGAAACTGCGCGAAGGATGGGGCACCCTCGATGGAGGGAGAATGAAGATGAAAAAAGCCTGGGCCACCCGCCAATATCCATGTCCGATATGAGAGGGCGAAGCACTCCCTTTACGGCGTTGCGCTTTTTTCCACTCGCATCATCACTGTGTGTCCCGCGGCTTGTGGTCCGCGGACCACGTGCGGCGTCATCACAATCACCAGCGTCGCGTAGCTCCTCTGCGAATCCTTATCCGTGACGTTGTTCATTCCCGGGATCTCGCTAAGCCCGGGAGTTCCGCTGATTGCCTGGCTCTGCGACTTGTCCATCTCCGTGGCCACTACCGTCGCCTCGCCCGCTTTCAGCGTCACCACGCCGCTGTATTCCCGGTTATTGAGCACCGGATTGCCGTCGATCGAGGTTCCGGCAAGCGCGTCGAGCTTCATTTCAACGGTCAGTGCCACGTCGCCGTTGCGGAGTGCCTTGGGCGTTACGGTCAACGTCAAACCCAGGTCCTGGTACTGCACCATCGGAACATTCGGCACCGTACTTGTAAGGGAGGACAGCAGGGAACTGAGGCTGCTCGATGTGCCTGCTCCGGTCAATCCTGGAATGCTCCCGGCGCTTCCCGACAGGCTCGAAAAGGAAGAGGTCTGGATGGGATATTTTTCGCCAAGCTTGAGTTCGCCCTTTTCACCGTCCTCAAGGCGGAGCTGAACCTGATCGAGCTCGCGCGAGTCGGACGTAT
Organism: uncultured Acidobacteriota bacterium; assembly: GCA_963786565.1. Lineage (GTDB taxonomy): Bacteria > Acidobacteriota > Terriglobia > Terriglobales > Acidobacteriaceae > Telmatobacter. Next base: position 305,408 of record CAWAZR010000011.1, read on the forward strand.
TCAGATTGAGGTTGTAAGCAGTTTTCCCCGGAACCAGGGCCGACTGCGTAAGTCCGCCACCGAACAGGGCAAAGCCGCTGGAGAGCAGAGGGCTTGAAACCTGGCCCGAGGCGATGAGAATGCCAAGAATTGCCAGGGGATCGTTGGGCGAAGCCAATCCCGAAGAAATGATCTGCTGCACCAGGCTTTGGTTGGCGTTCAAAATTGACTGCTCTTCTGCATACACATTGAAGGCCGCGATGCTCTGCGGTAATTGCGCACCGGTGTTGCGATCGCTGGTGTGTGCCACCTGGATGAGGCGCACATCGAGCAATACCTGGCTCCGCCCGTCGAGAAGGCTCTGCATGGTGGCGTTGAAGGCTTCCAGTGTGCGTTGGGGAGCGCGTAGAGTAATGGCGTGTTCGCTGAGCGAAAGCGTCGCCTGCTGCACAACGAAAATATTCCTTGCCACCGACAACACGTCGTTCAATTCATCGTCGCTCAACCCGTTCAGGTAGACCGTTTCCACGTCCTGGCGCAGAAACTGATTGCGGTTCGCGGTGGTGTCGGCTGCCACCAGCGCGCGATGCGCATCCAGCGGCACAAAGAACGTGTTCGTGACCAGGCTCAACACCTGCGCCGCCTGCTCAAAGCTGACGTCGTCCACATCGAACCGGGTCAGGAATGGGTGCACGCTGGTGTCGAGCATGGCCGTCATGCCGTAGGCGTGAAAGACCTGGAGGATGATTTGCTCCCGATCGTTGCGCAGATGAAAGCTATGCACGCCCGGAGCGGGTTCCAGCTGCACGGGTCCAGCCGGGGAACTGCCGCTCTGCTCGTAGATCGCTTGCGGCTGGCTGCGCACGGAGTCGTCGGCCAACTCGTCAAGATGCTGGTTGATTTCAATGTTCGTGGGGTCGAGCGCGCGGGCGCGCTCCAGCGCATCGCGCGCCGCAGCCTCATTGTTCAGCAGCCGATCCTTGGCTGCCTCCTGAATCAACTCGGTGACCGCGTGGTTGCGCGCCACATCGGCTGCCAGCCGATAGTTGGCATTCGCCGGATCGAGTACGGCGGCGTGCTCATAGTCCTTCAGGGCAGCTTCAAACTGGCGATCGAGGAATAATTTGCTCGCATCGAGATAAAGTTTGGTGGCTCGCCGCCTGTCGCTTGAGCGCGGCTGCGTAGTTTCCGAACGCGGCTGCGCGGTCACTTTGTCCGTAGCTGCACTGGGAGCGGTCGCCGGCGTGGTCTGGCCTTCGGGCGCGTTTTGACCTGCGGGCGCCGCCGCGGGAGTCGCGGTTTGCGCCGAAAGAGCGCCTGTAAACAGGACCAGCGCCAGGCCCGCGCAACAGTTCCGGGCCAGGGATCCGGCTTGCCCGCACGCCCGCGCGGCCTGGGTTTTGCCGCCGCGGCTTCATGGCCTGCCCTTCATACTCTGCTCTTGACCGTGGCCAGCAAATCGGCCAGCGAGGTGACGCAGACTTCAGGCTGGTGCTCCTTCAGCTCATCGAAGCTGAATTTGCCGGTCGCCACGGCGATTACGCTCAGGAAATTAGCTCGCGCCGCTTCAATATCGCGCGGCGTGTCGCCGACCACGCATATCTTTGCGTCCTTGCCGGCCATCTCACGCGCCTTCCACGCCGCGTGAGCGATCAGCTCCCCACGGATGGGGAAGTGATCGCTGAAGCCGCCAAAGCGGAACCACTCCCGCAAACCGGCCTTCTCAATCTTGATCCAGCCGATGGTTTCCAGATTGCCCGTGGCCACGCCCAGCAATGCGCCTTTCTGGGCCAGGTGGCGCAGCGCGTCTTCCACGCCCGGCATCAATGCCAGGTCCAGCTCGTGACGTCGCTCGGCAACGCTGTTGCGCATGGCTTCCAGGATGGCTTCCACGCGCTCTTCCAGCAGCGGTGCGGGAATCTCCGCCTGGCGGCAGGCCTCGCGCAAGATGGCAGTATCGGTATTGCCGTGCAGCAGGATGCCGCTCAGAGTGATCTCAAAGCCCGTCACGCGCTGCACGCTGGCGGCGAAGGAGTCAAAGTGCACGCGGTCACGGCTGCGCAACAGGGTGCCGTCAATGTCGAAGAGATAGGCGTCCTGCCCGTCCCAGGCAAAGTCCGGCTCTATCGCGACGCGGGCTGTGGGGTTCTGCGAGGTTGTTGGCATCATGTTGGGCTGCGTCTTCAGCCCTGGCGGTAGCCTTGGCGAACAACGCTGAATACAGGACGTTCGCTGCGCGGCGGACGCTTGAGCCCGGCCCGCACTTCGGCCAGATCCAGTCCCAGGTCGGCCATGGCGCGGCTCAGCGTGTTACGGTGCATGCCCAACTCTTCGGCCGCCTTACACTGGTTCCCCCGGTGTGCCACAAGCACCTCGCGCAGATACTGCCTCTTAAATTCCCGCACTGCTTCCTCATAGCGGATGCCGCTTGAGTGCATTTGCGTCACCAGGCTGTCCAGTTCTCGTCTCACGCTTCCCTCGTGCTTGTGTTGCTCAAATAGTGTAACCGCCGCGCCGCCGATTTTCTCAAGAAGCGCCATTTTTTTCGTGAATCCATTTCGGCGATTCGTGCTCCAGCTTTTTTAACCCGTCAACGATGCGCTGCGACAGGCCGCCCGGACTCACTTCCGTGCTCACATGCAAGGCTCCGAAAAAGATCTTCGGCAATGTGGCCTGGGTCAACCACTCTGTCTGGGGGAAAAACGCCACTGTGACCAGGATGCAGACCGTAACCAGCAATGCTCCCTGCACAAAACCCACAATGGACCCGGCAATGACGTCCAGACAGCCCAACCCCACCCAGTGGAACATTTTCTTCAGCATGGCCCCAGCCACATTCGCCAGAAACATCACGATTACGGCGATCAGCAGAAATCCAATGGCATTGGCTACGGCTTCATAGTGCACGATGGGCATGAACGCCACGCCCACGCGCGCGTAATTCCAGCCCGCCAGTATTACTCCCAGGATCAGGCCCAGCAATGAGCAAATCGAGCGGAAGAATCCCTGTGCCATTCCTCCCAGCACCGACACCACCAGTACCACGAGAATGATCCAATCCACCCATTCCATATCGCACTCCGCGTTCTCTCACCGCAACGCTCATTCCCAAGGCAATGTCCATAAAAATTACGATGCAAGTTCCCGGCCGGTCAAACGCCTGAAGGCTTCTAGATACTTGGCCCGCGTGCGTTCGACCACCTCGTCCGGCAAACTCGGCGCCGGCGCCTGCTTATTCCAGTGGATTTCTTCCAGGTAATCGCGAACAAACTGCTTGTCAAACGATGGCTGTGCCCCGCCGGGCTTCCAGGTCTTGCCGTCCCAGAAACGCGAGGAGTCCGGCGTTAAAACCTCATCGGCAAGAATAACGCCTTTCGGCGTTTTGCCAAACTCAAATTTTGTGTCGGCCAGGATCAGTCCGCAGGCCTCGGCGTGTGCCGCCGCCCGGCCGTAGAGCGCGAGCGTCAGCCGCCGCAATTCCGCCGCCTCTGCCGCGCCCACAATGAGCTCCATCTTGTCATAAGAAATGTTCTCGTCGTGTTCGCCGTCCTGGCTCTTGGTGGCCGGCGTAAAAATTGGCTCCGGCAGTCGCGAGCCGTCCAAAAGGCCGCCATGAAGACGAATGCCGCAGACCGTGCCGTCAGCGCGATACTCTTTCCATCCCGAACCCGCGAGATAGCCACGCGCCACGCACTCCGCGGGAAACATATCTGCCCGCTTCACCAGCATCGAGCGGCCTTGCAACTGGTCGCGGTAGGGCTGGAGGGACGCGGGAAACTCACCAACCTCCGCCGTGATCAGGTGGTTGGGCACCACATCCTTCAGCAGATCGAACCAGAACAGCGAAATCTGCGTCAGGATCTTGCCCTTGTCCGGGATTCCCGTGCCCAGCACGTGATCGAAGGCCGAAATGCGGTCGGTGGCCACCAGCAGTAGTGCGCCATCGACGGAGTAGAGATCGCGTACCTTGCCCCGCCCCACGAGCGTTGTCGGACCCAGATTCGTAGTGAGCAAAGCTGCCATGGGGAATCTTCCTCGGAGTGGTTCGAAACTCCGATTCTCGTGCGGCAGAGAGGCTTTGTCAATCTTCCGCGGCGCATTGCTGAAACCGGAAGTTTTACGCTCTGGTAGGTCCACGTGCAACCCGCAAAACCAGGCCGGAGTCGCCGGCTATTTACGCTTTCCGGACTGCAATCCAAGTCCTGTGACGGCCGTCACGGCCTGACCCCTCGACATGGGAGACACTTCGATTGTCAACATGGTTCGGACGGCGTGTAAGTTGAGCCGTCTTTGAGCCGGGCGACACGAGGCAGCAGTGGAAAGGGGAAGCCGCGGCTAGTCTCGTTTAGTGCAGGGATCACCAGTAGCCGCGTGCTACCGACCTCCAGTGCCGGCTACTGGTCCCCGTCTTTATCTTGTGTTTTATTGAAAGACAAGCGCCTCCGAAGAGAAGACATCCTTCGGGGGCGATTTTTTTGCCCGCAAGGTCAAACATTGCGACTGGTTTCATAAAAGACGCCGTGAAAGGGCACGCCTTCAAAGCCTGCCCTGACCGCAGTCGAAGGGTGACATAAAGGCGCAGTCAGTCCGCCCGAATCCGCCGTGAAAGGGCACGACTTCAGTCGTGCCGCAGAAGGCGCATAAACCCCGGGGCTTTAGCCCCTGACGGGCGTCTTTCAATCGGCGCCGCGGTATGATGCAGCCGGCTCTACGCCTCTGATACGACCGGCAGCCCTGCTGCTTCCCATGCGGCCAGGCCGCCTGCGATTTCTATCTGATTGGTCATCCCATACTGCTGAAGAATGCTCGCGGCGATTGATGATCGGTATCCGCCCGCGCAATGCACCGCGATTCGACGGTCGCGCGGTATCTCATCGATCCGCTCCTGCAAATGGTTCAGCGGAATGTTGACGCTGTTCTCAATATGTTTATCCGCCCATTCGCGCGGTGTACGCACATCGAGTACCAGCGACAGTTCATTGGCCGTCAGATCCTCTGCTGCAACCAGGACGCTGACGCGCTCCGTCGGCCAAACCAGATCGGGTCTTTCCGCGAGCGCTTCCATGCCCCCTTCGAGGTAACCCCTCACGTGGTCGAAGCCAATCCGGCCCAGTCGCAGAGCGGCCTCCTGCTCGCGCCCCGGCTCAGCGATGATCACGATCGGTTTGGCGCGGTCCAGTACTGTGCCCGCCCAGGTGGCGTACTGGCCCCCAAGCCCAATGTTGATGCTGCCCGCAAGATGCCCCTTGGCGTACTGCTCCGGGTCGCGCACGTCGAGTAACTGAGCGCCCCTCTCTCCCATTGCGAGCACCTCCGCCAGTGCTACCGGTTTGTGGACCAGCTCGAGATTCTCCTGGAGCGTGGCGCGTTCGCGAGTGTTGAGGACGGCGTCAAAGGTGAAATAGGACGGAGCGTCGGGTTGGTCCGCTGTTACCAGGCGCACGAACTCTTCCTTATTAGTGGGCTTCAACGCGTAATTCAATCGCCTTTGATCGCCCAGGGACGAGAACGTGTCGGAAGAAAGCTTCTTGCCGCAGAGGGAACCGGCTCCGTGGGCCGGGTAAACCAGAACTTCGTCGGGAAGAGTCAGCAGCTTGTCGTGGAGGGAGTCAAAGAGAAAGCCGCCCAGCTCGTTCGCGCTCCAGCCCAGCGATGCTCGCAAGTCCGGACGCCCCACGTCGCCGATGAACAGAGTATCGCCAGTGAGAACTGCGTACGGTTTTGCCTCATCTTTGCTCCGGTCGAACACGAGAATTGAAATGGACTCGATGGTGTGCCCCGGAGTCTCGAGCACCGTCAGGCGCAGCCCGGGGAATTCCAGCGAATCGCCATCCTTCATGGCGACGAATCCGTATTCCGCCTTTGCGCGCGCTCCGAGGTGGATTGTGGCGCCGCAGGAGTCGCGCAGCTCCAGGTGGCCGGCGACGAAGTCCGCGTGGAAGTGGCTGAGGAAGACGTGGCGGATTTGCAGGCCAAGCCGTTCCGCGTCAGCGACGTACTGTTGAATGTCGCGCTGCGGATCGACGACGATGGCGGTCCCGCTCTCCTCATCACCGAGCAGATAGGAGGCGTGTGCCAGGCATCCGAGATAATACTGTTTCAGGACCATCGGAATTCGGTGAGTTTAGCATTGCAGGCTTTCGACGGCCAATCCGAAAATCTTTTGATTCGCTTGCCTTCCGCTAAGAATAAGAAACGATTCTTCTTCGCGGCGCGCAAATTCTGCATCCAATTTCTCAGTACCGGAATAAGGCGCCGCCTGCATTGCGACGCGCTTCCGCTTCTATTAAAATAAAAGCGTCCCTGCACGTAGATTTGTTTCGCATTCCTGCCTTGGTCAGCTCAGTTTTCCTATAGCGCACAAACGCGAGGACTGAAGTCATGACCGACTCTCCCGACCATGCCATTTTTGGCCTGTTGCCCCAGCCCGAGGGCCGCAGACGTTCCTTCGTTACCAGTTCGATCCTCAACCTCGCGTTGCTCAGCGTATGTATTTTCGCCGGCATGTCGGCTCCGAAGGTGATGGAGCGGCACTACGAAGAAACGCAACTGATTGCTCCCACCCTGCCGCCTCCCATGAAAATCAGGCAGCCGCGTCCCCAGCCTCCCAAGCCCGTGCCGGAGCACAGGCCTCTTCGCATGGAGGCCAAGTTCACGGCTCCGCCGATGCCGCACATCAGGCCAAACATGGCGCTCACGCCACGGCCCCTGCCTTCGCTGGCCGCAGCCATGCCCGCGCAAAACAAGTTCGTCCATCCCTCAGTGGCCCCCGTCCATCTCGGCGATACATTCGGAGTCACGCCTAATCCCAACGCCGTACGTCCGGCCACCGTCGCCGCCCTCGGCAATCCCTATGGCGGCATGCAGGGTCCGGCCGTCGCTCCTCACGGTGTCGTCAAATCTGCTGGTATAGGCGACTCCACGCGTGGCGGGGCAGGCGGTGGTGGCGGAGGAGGATATGGCGGCAAGGTTGCATCCGTCGGCATGCCCGGCTACGCGCCGGTTCCCGCTGCGCCCGTCTATGCTTCCACGGAGCGCCAATCCACCAGCGTCGAGGTGCTCTCCAAGCCGCCCGTGCAATATCCCCCCGAGGCCCGCCAATTACACATCGAGGGCAACGTCGTGCTCAGCGTCACTTTTCTTGCGAACGGCCAGGTCGTTGTCCACGGCGTAGTCCACGGTCTGGGCCACGGGCTCGATCAGGAAGCCATCCGTGTGGCGCAGCAGATTCGCTTCCGCCCCGCTACCGAGAACGGCCGCCCTGTGGACGTAACCACGCGCGTTACCATCGCTTTTCAACTCGCATAGGTAGTGGGTCAGCCTGAATCTTTCGTGAAGGGGCGCGACTTCAAAGCCTGCCCTGAGCGCAGTCGAAGGGTGCCGTAGATACGCAGTCGGTCAGCCTGAATCCGCCGCGAAAGTTGAATCCGTTGCGAAGGGGCACGACTTCAGTCGTGCCGTAAAGGCGCCAAAATGAGTGGGGCTTTAGCCCCTGAGGGATGTTTTTTCAAACAGACCCAGTAGCTATTTGCGCGGCCCGGCTGAAACTATGGCATGATCGAAGGAAGAGGTGAAGTGATGGCAGAAATGTTTGATAAACCGGCTTCGGTTGACGACGTTCTTCGCGAAGTTTCCCGGATCAAATCAGTTGTCACCGACGCGGTGGACGACGGCGTTCGGTCTGCGCTGCGTGCGACCAAGCAGGGAAGAGCATTCGCCGAAGACAAGATTGACGATGCAAGGCACGCCATCAAGCGCAACCCCCTGCAAGCCGCGGGCATTGTATTTGCCGCCGGAATCGTGATCGGCAGCGTCATCACTTTGATCTGTTACCCGCGCGACTAACTCGCCGACTCCGCCAGCCCCGCTAGTTCGTTCGCCTTTCTAATGCGGCCTTCCCGGCAGCACGAAGTGCTCCTCACAGCGCGGCTCATAGTTGTCGCCCGCCATGATGATGGGGCTGGTGTAGTGCGCCGGTTTGCCGTCGACCAGGCGCTGCGGATACAGCGCCTTGGCCCCGCAACTGCAATACGCCACCAACTCGGTCACGTTCCCCGCGTAAGTGCGCACCAGCCACGAAAGTTCGAGCATTTCGCCGAACGGCATGCCGCGAAAGTCGAGTTCGAGGCCCGAAACCATCACATCGTAGCCGGAGTCGAGCAGCCGTTTGGTAAACAGGAACAGATCCTGCACGAACTGGCCCTCGTCGAGGGCGATGCACTCAATGTGCTTGCCGATGCGCTGTTCGGTGGATGCGATGACCGGCAGCACGGTCCACGGATCGTTGCCAGGAAACTCGACGGCTTCCATTTTTCCGCAGCCATTGCGATTGCGGCTTTCCACCAGTCCGGCGGCGGCCTTGGTGTCGGCGCTCGGCTTCAGCAGTATCACATACTGCTTGGCGTATTCGCGGCGGGTCTCGATCCTGCGCAGCAACTCGGCAGTCTTGTTGCTCCGCATCGGCCCGACAATCATTTCCAGTTTGCCAAGCACAGCCGTCTCCGCATGTCACTTTGGGTGGGACATCCGAGCTGCAAAAGCATCAGCTCAAGGAACCCGCAGCTACCAATCTCGCCACCGCCGAAGCTGGCCACTGACCACTGACCACTGATCACTGACAACTGCTCTTACGCCGTCGCCCGCTTCAACTCGCGTTGTCCCAGTCGCACGCTCACGATCTTCGACACGCCCGGCTCCTGCATGGTCACGCCGTAGATCATGTCTGCGGCCTGCATCATGCGCTTGGAGTGCGTGACGATCAGGAACTGCGTGTTGTGGCTGAGCGAGTCCAGCAGGTCGCTGAAGCGGCCCACGTTGGTCTCGTCCAGCGCCGCGTCCACTTCGTCGAGCACACAGAAGGGGCTTGGCCGGAACTCGAAAATGCCCACCAGCAGCGCCAGCGCGGTCAGCGCCTTTTCGCCGCCTGAAAGCAGCAACACGTTCTGCAGCTTCTTGCCCGGCGGCGACACCACGATATCCAGTCCGCTTTCCGCCTGGTTTTCTTCATCGGTCACGCGCAAGAAGGCTTGCCCGCCCTGGAACAGCCGCGCAAACACCTTGCCGAAGTTCTCGTTGATCTGAACAAGCGCCTCATCGAACTTGGTGCGCGAGATCAGATCGATCTCCTTGATCGTCTCCTGCGTGTTCTCGATGGACTCGATCAGGTCATTGCGCTGTGTCTCGAGGAACGCATGCCGCTCCGCAGTTTCCTTGTACTCGTCGAGGGCCATCATGTTCACGGGGCCCATCTGTTCCAACCGCTGCTTTAAGCCGCGGCAGATTTCCTCTTCAGCCGCCAGTTCTTCGCCGGCCAGTCGCGCGATCGCCGTATCGGCGCGCAGCACCTGCGCCTCCACATTCACCTCGGCCAGGCAGCTTCCCTCCAGATATTCCAGATCGGAATGCAGCTTGGCCAGCTCGCTGGAAAGCCCAGCGCGCTTCTCACGCAACTGATCCAGGGCGGCGCGCCCGGTTTTGAGTTGCGCCTCCATCGCAGCCAGTTGCAGACGCAGCGCCTGCGCCTGCTCGCTGAGAGATTGCGCCGCGGCCAGAGCCGCCGCGCGCGTCTCGGTCCTTTGCCTCTGTTGCCCGACCAGTTCGGTGTTTTCCTGAATGCGCTGCTCGCGCTCCGCTTCGGCCGCAGTACGTTGCTGCTCAATCGCCTGCACGCGCCGCGTCAAATCGCCAAATAGCCGGTCGATGCGTTGGAAGGCCGCCTCTGCGCCACGCCGCCGCTCTTCCAGGCCGGCCAGCTCCGCCGTCATCTGCGCCGCTTCCTGTTGCAGTGCCTCGCGCTTCAGGCGCAAAGTTTCCAACTGCGCCAATCGCGCGTTCAAGCCACTGTCCGCCTGGCTGTGTTCCGACTCAAGGCGTGCGGCTTCTTCGCGCTTCTCGGCGATGGCCTGGCGCTTGGTTTCGCGCGCATCCTTGTTGCGCGCCGCCTGCGCCTGCCACTCCTGCAAGCGCCGCTCGATGCGCTGTGCCTCGGCTTCCATCTGCTTCAGCGCCGCGCCCAGTGTGGCCGACTCGCTTTCGCCGGTTCGCCGTTCCTCGCCGTGGGTCTCCAGTTGCGCCGTCAGCTCCTCGATGGCGCGGCTCAATGCATCGGCATCCCGTTGCGCGCTCTCCAGATCCGCTTCCAGCTTCGCCAGGCGGCCCTCGGTCTCGCGCAACTCGCGCTTCAGCGCCAACGGTCCTTCGCTGGCCGGCTTGCCGCCCGTTACTGTCGAACTGTGGAAGCACTCGCCGTCCGGCGTAAGGAAATAGGCATGCCTGTAACGCGACGCCAGCCGCTGCGCGTCCGTGGAATTCTCCGTCAGGTAGCCGTGCCGCAACTTCGGCAGCACCGCTTCCAGCGAACGGCCAAAGCCATTGAGCACTTTCACGGCATCGCGCAGCGGCGTCACGCCGGGTTCCCCTGTTGGGTCGTTGGTGGTTTCAAAGAGCTTGCCCTGCGCGTCAGAGTGAATCAAGAACGTTGCCCGGCCGTCGCTGGTCTTCAGCACGCGTACGCCCTCTTCCGCTGCGCCCCAGTTTTCCACCACAACGTAGTTCAGCTCTTCGCGCAGAAATTCGTCCACCACGCCTTCGTGCTCGCCGCTCACCTCAAGAATGTCCGCCAGCGTTCCCACCGGCGCCACCGACGGCCCCAGCGCTCCCGGCTTCAGCAGCCGCCGCACCGAGTCAGTTGCGTAGCCATGGTTGCGAATCAGTGCCTGCAATGAGTCGCGCCGGCCCAGCACCGCCGCCTGTTCGCCGCGCAGTTGGTTGGCCTGCGCGCGGCGCGCGCTTTCGTCGCTGCGCTTGGCCGTCAGGGTTTCGCGCAACGTCGCGATCTCCTGTTCAAGCCGCTTCAATGTTGCATCCGCCGATGCAAAGCGCAGTCGCGACTCGCCGGTCTGCACGCCCAGGTTCTCACTCTCAATGCGCGCCTGGCCCATCTCCGATTCCAGCCGCTCCGCTTCGCGTTCCAGCGCCGCCAGGCTTTCTTCGCCCTGCGCAATGTAGTTGCGCGCATTGCCTGAGAGCGTGAGCAGATGCATGGCGTGGCGGCGTTCGGTTTCGAGCTCCCGCTCCGCGGTAAACACCTCTTCGGCCGCGCTGCGCGCCTCATGCTGCCGCGTTTCCACTTTGGCATGGAACTCGTGCGCCTCGCCGGCCGCGGTCTCGAGAAAAGTTTTTTGCTGCGCGCGCTCTTCTTCGATTCCCGCCAACTGCGTGCGCGTCTGCTCCAGCTCCGCACCCGACTCCGCAATCCGCGCCACAAGTTCGCCCACGCGCTCCGTATTGCTGCGCTCTCGCGCCGCGGCCCGCTCCAACTCCACAGCCGCGGTGCTGGCGCGCGTCTGCGACTCCAGAACCTCTCGGTCCAACTCGTAGCCGCGCTCGGTCAATGCGTGCTGGCTCGTTTCCTGTTGCGCAATTTCCACGACCGAGCGGTTCACCTGCTCTGTGAGTGCGGCAATCTCTGCTTCCAGACGCGCCTGGTCGGCATCCATGGCGGCCATGCGGCTGGCCAGCACCACGCGCAACCTTCCCCGCAGCTCCTCGCGCACCGCGGCGTAGCGTTCCGCTTTTGCCGCCTGCCGCTTCAGGCTGTTCATCTGCCGCGTGACTTCTTCAAAAATGTCGTCCACGCGCGCCAGATTCTGTTTCGCGCTTTCCAGGCGCAGCTCCGCGAGTCGCTTCTTGGTCTTGAAGCGCGTTACGCCGGCCGCTTCTTCGATAATCGCCCTGCGCTCATAGGGCTTCGAACTCAGCAGTTGCCCAATGCGCTCCTGCCCGATGATCGCGTAGCTCTCCGGCCCCAGGCCCGTGCCCATGAAGATGTCCTGAATGTCGCGCAGCCGGCAGAGCTTGCCGTTCAGCAGGTACTCGCTTTCGCCGGTGCGAAACAGCCGCCGCGTAATCACGACTTCACCCTTTTGCGGCTTGCTATGGAACTTGCGCCGCCGGATCTTGAGCAGCACGCCTTGCGGCGCCCCGTTGGGTGCCCCCGGTCCCTCGCCTTTGGGGACCGGGGATTCCTCGCCCTCTTCTTCGCTCACCTGTCCCGGCTGTTCGCTCGCGATGATCTCTTCGGCCTCGGCCGCGCGCTGGCGGCGCACCTCTTCTTCATCCCAGTCCGCCGGCCCCTCGTGACCCACCATGACCTCCGGCTCAACCGGCACAGGCCCCTCGTAGGCCTCGGGATCGATCATGGTCAGCGTTACTTCCGCCATTCCCAGCGGCTTGCGTTCGCGCGTCCCGGCAAAGATCAGGTCCTGCATGTGCGAGCCGCGCAATGTCTTCGCGCTCTGCTCACCCAGTACCCAACTCACGCCGTCCAAAATGTTCGACTTTCCGCATCCATTCGGACCCACCACCACGGCAATCCCCGTGCCCGCAACGGTCACTTCCGTGCGGTCACAAAAGCTTTTAAAGCCGAGGATGTGAATCTTCTTTAGTTTCAGCATGTTTACTCCGGATCGACGAGCCTGCGCTTGAAGGTTTGTTTTGCGCCCGCCCGCGACCTCGCGAAAAACCGCGCGAACGCGCAAATTCACTGCTTCATTAGAGACTTTACGAAGGTGTGAAGGCAGGGTCAACGCGAATAAGAGGCACCAATGTGGATAAGAGGGCTGGAATTGTTGCGCCACGAAAAGCGCCGGACATTCTTCGGCCTTGGTCAGACAGTCCGTAGCCGGTCGCGAGGGTCTTTGCACCTCCGCTCCAACCAAGCGCAAATGATAAAATCTATCAGTGCCGGGTCCTCCGCGACGTAATCCCGCCAATCCCGCCAGGTCCGGAAGGAAGCAACGGTAACGGGCTAATGCGTGTGCAGTAGGTCACCCGGTACTTTTTTAGCGCCATGGCGCTTTTCCAAAGAGCCTGTGGACCGCAATTCTTGAGAAAGTTCGCAATCTTCGCACACCGTTTGTGAACGAAAGGCGGCCAGCCGGTTCCCCACCGGTGCGTACGCCGCAAGGAGAAATACATTGAGCCTGACCGTTCGCCCCGTGGTGGGCCGCCGCGCCAAGATTTCGGCGCTCGGAACCTACGTTCCTCCCGATTTGATCACCAATCAAGACCTGGAAAAGCTGGTGGAAACCAGCGACCAGTGGATCATGGAACGCACGGGCATCAAGACGCGTCACAAGCTGGCCGCCGGAAAGGGCGTAAGCGACATTTGCGCGGAAGCCGCAAAGAAATGTTTGGCGGCGCGCAGCATTGGGCCCGACGAGCTTGACGTCATCATCGTGGGCACGGTGACGCCGGACATGATGTATCCCAACACGGCCGCCCTGGTGCAGCACAAGATCGGCGCGCATCGCGTGTGGGGTTTTGACGTCTCCGCGGGCTGCTCGGGATTCACCTATGCGCTACAGGCAGGCGTGAAGATGGTGGAGAGCGGCATGCACAGCAAGGTCCTGGTATGCGGCGCCGACGCCAACACGCGTATGACCGACTACACCGACCGCGCCACCTGCGTGCTCTTCGGCGACGGCGGCGGCGCGGTGCTGGTCGAGCCTTGCGAAGAGGGCGAGATCGGCTTCATCGACTCCCTCAACGAGATCGACGGCGCGGGCGGCGTGAGCTTGTACATGCCGGGCGGCGGCAGCCTGAACCCATCGACCCACGAGACCGTCGACAAGAAGATGCACTTCATCCACCAGGACGGCCCCGCGGTCTACAAGTTCGCGGTGCGCAAAATGGCCGAACTTACGGGATCGCTGCTGGAGCGCAATGGCGTTACCGGCGCGGATCTGGGCTGCTTCATTCCCCATCAGGCCAACAAGCGCATCATCACGGCCACGGCCGATCGGCTTGGCATGAGCGCAGATCGCGTGATCGTCAATATAGAAAAGTACGGCAACACCTCCTCCGGAACCATCCCGCTCGCCATGGAGACGGCCGTCGAAGAAGGCAAGTTGAAAAAGGGCGACCTGGTGCTGCTCGCCGCAGTGGGCGCAGGTTTTACCGTGGGCACAGTGCTGCTGCGCTGGGAAATCTGAAACGCAACTGGTTGCTACCATCTTCTAGCTTGCTCTGCGCAGGACGAACCACGGCGCGTCGGCGCGTTCGCTGCTGTCCTCGCCTCGATGAGGGCTGAGCAAGGAATAAGCCCGCTTCAGCGGGCATAAGAGGCTAGCCCCAGGCGCAAGCCTGGGGCGGAAGGTCGCTTTCCGAAACCGCAGCCCCAAAGGGGCGTAAGAACGACTCCCGAATCTAAAATCGCTCGCGAGAATCTCGCAGCTTTTTATCAAAAAGACCAAGCTGGAAGCTGGTAGCTAGAAGCTGGCAGCTATTTCGGCATATACTGTGCTCCACCAGCGTCGGCATTCGGCGCGAACTAGACGATATCTAAGCGGAGGCGACCATGGAAGTGGCATTCACCGCAAGGAAGGGCAAGATTTCCAAGGCTGTGCGCACGCAGGCCGAGGAAGGCATGGAACGCATTGGGCGCATTCTGGGCCGGACCGCGCGAGCCAGCGTCACATTCAGCGCGCAAAGGCATGTCCACATCGTCGAATTGACCATCATGGCCCGCTCGCAGAAATTCGCCGCCACGGGCAAAGGCGATTCGCCCGACGCAGCGCTGCGTGAAGCCACCGAACACGCCGAGCATCAAGTCCATCGGCACCGCGACCGGCGCATCGTGAGCAAGCGCCTGCCCAAAGGCGAAAAGATGCTCACGGCGCCTCCCGTTACGCGGCCCAAGGCGCGCGTGGAGCCCCTGAGAGATACCGAAGAGGCTGGTTCGGCACGTGGCAAAGCGCGGGCATCCATTGCCGTGCACTCGTTCCCTATGCGCAGCACCGTGGTCGAGCCGCACATCGTCAAGAGCGGGGAGGCCATTTCGCTGAGGCCGATGACGATTGAAGAGGCCGTGAAAGACGCCGAGTTTCGCGACCGCGACTTGTTGATTTTTCGCACCGCAGTCGGAGAGACGTTTGTGCTGCATCGCCGCCGCGACGGCCAAATGGAGTTGGTGGAAATTCCCTAGAGCCTTCATGGACGGCGCCGCGCCCGCTGTCTGGCTCGCCGCACGCGCACGATATGACCAGGCGCCGTCCGGTACCGAACTGATCGTGTTTGTGTCTCCTGGGGAAACACGGGAGTGCGTAAGGGCTTACGTAACTTGCGCTTGCACGCGGACTTTGGTTGCATTCGGTGACCGCTTTTTGGGGATGGTTGTATGAATCCACGCCGCTTACGATCTAACCAATGGCATCAGTTGCTCCAAAGGCCGGACCCAGAGGGGTGCGGAAACGCTCGCCAGCTCCTATGCTGGCTGTTCCGGGGGAGGCCGTGGATCTGAACGTGTACGGAAACGCAAATCCCGACGCGCAGCGCGCGGTTCTCGACGGTCTCCCAGTCCTGGTCTTCCTTGAACGTGCGGGCAAGATTGTCTTTGCCAATGCCGAAGCGCGGCAGTTGCTGGGTATGGATGGCGGCGAGTGGATTCCCCGTCCCGTCGAAGATGTTTTGTGGGGACTTTTTCCCGGCACGGCTGAGCCGCAAACCCTGCTGACCGGCACGCGGCACGGTAGTCCATTCCATGCCACTCTTCCGGCCCCCGACGGCAGCCTTGTGCCTGTCGAGGGCACCTATAGCATCTCAAACGCGCAACTGCGCGAAGCTGTGATCGTGGCTCATCCCTGCGAAAAGGAACGAGCTCCCAAATCGCGATTGATGGAAGATGTCCTCTCCAGCCTTCCCGAAGGCGTCGCGATTGAACATCAGAATCACGTTCTCTACACCAATCCCGCGTTCACGCGCATGTTTGGCTACACCGCTGAAGAGGTCAGCGGCGGCAGCCTGCGCGAATTGATTGTCCCAGAGACACGCCTGAACGAAAATGCCACGCTGCTGCGCGTGGTCGACGATCGGGGAAGCGCCACCATGGAAACCGTGCGCCTCAGCAAGGCCGGCGAACTCGTAGACGTCAGCATGCAAATCGCGCCGCTCTTGGTGGACGGCGCCAAGGTGGGCTATGTCTTCACGTTTCGCGATATCGGCGAAGTGAAACAGACTGAAGCCAAGTTGCAGCACGACGCCATGCACGATGTGCTCACCGGATTGCCCAACCGTGCGCTGTTTCTTGACCGCCTGAACCTCACTCTGACTCGCCGCCTGCGCCATCCTGACAATGGCTGTGGCGTGCTCTATATGGATCTCGACAACTTCAAGTCCGTCAACGACAGCCTGGGTCACGCCGCGGGCGATGTACTGTTGATGGCGATTGCCGGACGGCTGCGTTCCTCGCTTCGCCCTCAGGACTCTGCCGCGCGTCTCGGCGGCGATGAATTTGCCGTGCTGGTGGAAAACATTGTAACTGCTTACGATCTTGAAGTGGTCGCCAGACGCATCCTGCATGAGCTGGAGCGGCCCTTCGATATCTTCGGCCACACCGTTCACGCCGGCGCCAGCATCGGTGCGGCTATGGCGGGTCCCGAGCACACATCATCCGATCTGCTGCTGCGCGACGCCGACTTTGCCATGTACCGCGCCAAACAAGCGGGCCGCGGACGTTACGAAATCTTCGACAAGCATCTCGAGGTCTTCGTCACCAGCCAGCAAGAGCGCGAGCGCGAGTTGCGGACGGCCCTCGACAAGCGCCAATTCACATTCCTCTATCAGCCCATCTACCGGCTCACCAACGGCAAGCTGGAAGGCTTCGAATCTCAACTCTGCCTGCGCCGCGCCGATGGATCCATTGAGGATGTTGACGGCCTGCTCGCACTGGCCGAGGACACGGGCCTTTCTATCGCGCTGGCCCAGGAAGTATTTGACACCGTTTCCGCGCAGTTGCGGTCCTGGAGCGAAACTCTGCCGAACTCGGATATATTCCTCTCCGTCAACCTGACGCGCCGGCAGATATTTAACACCGATTTGATCGCCCAGGTAATGAGAGCCCTTGCGGCCAGCGGCGTTGATCCATCGCGCCTCGTGTTCGAGATTCCCGAAAGCGCCCTCAACGAGACTCCCGATGCTGCGGTTGGCATCCTCCAGCGCCTCGCCGATTGCCAGGTGCGCGTAGCTATCGACGAATTCGGCAGTAGCCTGGCGCCCTTGAATCATCTGCTTCAGTTGCCCCTTGCCATGGTCAAGCTCGCGCCCAAGCTCACAGCCGCTGCCGTTTCGACGGGCCGTCAACAGGCTGTACTGGAGTCGCTCGTCCGCCTCTCCAACACATTGAACCTGCCTGTCGTCGCCCAGGGAATCGAGACCCGCGAGCAGGTTGCAGCGCTGGTCCGCATAGGCTGCACGTTGGGTGAAGGACCGCTTCTGTCACCCGCTCTCAATCCGGAACGTGCGCTGGAACTGGCGCAAGCCGGCTCGCGACCTGCCGCGTCTCGCGCCTAATACTACGGTCGTAGATAGTCGTTTGGGAGGGAGCAGGGGGATTTATCTCCCTGAAAAGCAGTGCAAGTTTCGCGGCCTTTAGGCCCGGATTTACGCGACTCGCGCCAAACACAACTGCTGAAGCCGTGCCCTTGTTACTAAGCCCATTGAATCGAATTTTTCCGCAACCTGTTAAATCCATCCCGTCATATACCGGCTGCCGCCCTCCCGGTGTAGCATGATCCCATGACGCCCCGAAAGCCCGCGCGCAACCCGGGGATATCTCCTCGAACCGCTCGGCAGCGGAAGCAGGCTGGCAAACCGGTCAACGAACTGGTGATCCTGACCGGAATCTCCGGCGCGGGAAAAGCATCAGCGCTCAAGGCATTTGAGGATCTGGGATTTCACTGCGTCGATAATCTTCCTCTTGAGCTTCTACCTCATTTTGCGGGTCTCGTCAGTGCCTCGCCCCACGTGGAGCGTGCGGCCATCGTGATCGACGTGCGCGAAGGCGCGACCCTCGACCGCTTGCCCGACATTCTCAAGAGCGTCAAGAAATTACTGCAAACCCGCGTGGTGTTTCTCGACGCTCAGGACGCGGTGCTGGTGCGCCGCTTCTCCGAGACGCGCCGCCCGCACCCGCTCGGCCGCAGTGAAACGGTGTGGCGCTCCATCGTAGAAGAGCGCCAGTTGCTCGACCCCATTCGCAACGTCGCCGACACCCTTATCGACACCTCGAACTTCAACGTGCACGAGTTGCGTGCCGACATCCTGGCGCGTTTCGGTCACGAGGACGAATCGAAGCGCCTTCTTGTTTCCTGTCTCAGTTTTGGTTTCAAAAATGGTGTTCCGCTTGACGCGGACATGGTCTTCGATGTGCGTTTCCTTCCCAATCCGCACTTCGTGCCGGAGTTCCGCAAGAAGACCGGCCTCGATCCCAAGGTTGCCGCCTACGTGCGCGGTTTCCCGCAGACGAAGGAGTTCCTCGATCGCGTGACAAAGCTGATGCTCTACCTGCTGCCGCACTATGTGGAAGAGGGCAAGAGCTATCTGACGGTGGGCTTCGGTTGCACCGGTGGCCAGCATCGCAGCGTCATGATGGCCGAAGAGATGCGCAAGCGGTTGGAAAAAGCTGGCTACCAGGTGAAGTCCCTGCATCGCGACATGCCGCGCTGAGTAGTGGCTCCAAAGCCCCGCAGGGGCGAAAGATGGTAGCCCCAGGCGCAAGCCTGGGGAATTAGGCAGACCAACAAACATCAGCCCCGTAGGGGCGAAAGAACTCCAAGCGGGTCATCGGCGAGGTTTTTGAACCGCGCCCTCTTCACTTCGCAGGCAGCTCGTCCAGCCATCGCGCCAGCGCATCTGCAAAAGGCTGGCTGCCGGGATTCGTCCAAGCTGCCATTTTTTGCGCCGGCACGCTTCTGTACGCCTCAACATCTTCCGTCCGTCCCTCGGGAGAAAGTATCCACAGGGACGGGACCCGCAGCGCGCCCGCTGCCGCATCCAATTCCCACCGATCGCGCACCAGCAGCCGCGCGGGAACCATCCGCGCCCGCGCATCGTTGAAGATCGCGCTCATCGGATCCGCCAGCGGTGTTTCCACAATCACCCCGGCCAACTCCGGATGCGCGGCGGCCTCTTCGAGCGCCAGGTTCGCGCCCAGCCCCGTTCCGTCGAGCACAATGGCCCCGGGAACGACGTGCCGGGTTCCAATCAAATATTCGAGTGCCCACTCGGCATCCTGACCCCATTCAGCCTCACTGGGCCGTACAAACTGGCTCTGCCCGTAGCCGCGGTAATCGAAAACCAGCACGTTCACGCCCGCCGCGTGCAGCCGGGCGAGTGCATCCACCGTGTCTCCCAGATTGCCGTCCTGCTCGTGCAGGTAGAGCACCGTGAGCCGGGCGAATTGTGCGTCCGGCGCAGCGGGAATCCACCAGCCCGCAAGCCGCGGCGTGCCCGCATCGGTAGCAGCAAACCCCACAGCATCGAAAGCCAATCCCGCGCTTGCCGGCGTGCGCGTAACCGCCGCCGCCGGATGGTAGAGCAGTTGCCAACTGCCCTGCCAGAAAAGCAGGCAAAGCCCGCACCACGCGCAAAAAAAGGCCGCGCCAATGGTGACGCCAATAGCGCCCAGCAGCCAGCGGCCCGAAACCCTGATCCTTCCTGACGCATCGCGCGCGTGGACCTGCGCGCGCCGCCCTGCACCGGCCTTTTCGCCGCCGTGTCCGGGTCCGCGCGACCCAATCTCCGACCCCTTTTTCTTGCCGGCCATGCGTGCTTCTTCCCTGGTTTCCGGTCCCGGATTCCGGAACCAACTCCATGCTAATTCGTAAGCCTGCAGGCCTCTTCCCGGTCTTCGGGTGTATAGTTTTTCTTGGTTTCCGAAATCGTTTACGGAGAAGGTCAAAAAATGGGGCAAAACAGCCAGGAAATAGCGAAACCAGCGGCAAATGAGGTGCTTTTGGTCACCAGCGGCGATCTGCGCCAGTCGGCCAATCAAGTGTGCTGGCCCGCGCAGCGCGATATGGAAGAAAAGCTGACCGCGGCCTTCGCGCAAAAGGGCTTTAAGCTGGTGCGCGCCCACGCCTATGACGACAAGGTCAAGCACGGCTTTATCTCTTCGCAGCGCCAGGGCATGGACGTCTTCATGAATATTCATCCTGAAGCGAAGCTGGTGTTTGCCACTGCTGCCTGGCAATACAGCCATCATGTTCTGCCCGGTCTGCGCAGTCATAAGGGTCCGATTCTCACTGCGGCCAACTGGTCGGGCCAATGGCCGGGGCTGGTGGGGCTTCTCAATCTGAATGGCTCGCTGATCAAGGCCGCCAAGCCCTTCTCGTCCATCTGGAGCAAGGATTTTACCGACGCCTATTTCCAGAAGGCTCTCGACGAATGGCTCAATACAGGTAAGATCACGCACGATCTCTCGCACGTGCACACGCTCGACACAAGCAAATTGCCCGCCGAAAGCGCGAAGCTCGGTGCCGAGCTGGCCGCCGAGTTGCAACATCGCAAGGCCATCATGGGCATCTTCGATGAGGGCTGCATGGGCATGTACAACGCCATCATCGACGACGAATTGCTCAATCCCGCGGGAGTTTTCAAAGAGCGGCTGAGCCAGTCGGCGCTTGTGGCCAAGATGCGCACCGTGAGCGACGCCGAAGCCAACGCCGTCTACCAATGGCTGGTCGCCAAAGGCGTCAAGTTCGATCTCGGTAAGGATGAAGCCAGCGAACTTACGCTTGAACAGGTGCTGGGCCAGTGCAGGATGTACATCGCCGCGGTCCGCATCGCGCACGAATTCGGCTGCGACGCCGTCGGCATCCAGTATCAGCAGGGACTGAAAGACATGGCGCCCGCCTCGGACCTGGCCGAAGGCATGCTCAACAACAGCGAGCGCCCGCCGGTCTTCGCCGAGGGGACGAAAGAAGAGCTGTATGCCGGCGGTCCGCTCCCGCACTTCAACGAAGTGGACGAGTGCGCTGGTGTCGACGAAATGATCACCAGCCTTTGCTGGAAGGCGCTCGGCCTCGATCCCTCCACCACGCTGCACGATGTGCGCTGGGGCGAGCACTACAAGGGCGATGGAAGCGCCGGCGGCAGTTCCAAAATTGACGATTTTGTTTGGCTCTTGCAAATTTCCGGCGCCGCGCCGGCGAATCACTTTGTGGGCGGCTATGCAGGCGCCATCAGCGAGCGCCAGCCCGCCATGTATTTTCCGCTCGGCGGCGGCTCGCTCAAAGGCGTCGGCAAACCCGGCGAAATCGTCTGGAGCCGCGTCTTTGTCGAAGGCGGCGCACTGCATTGCGACATAGGCCGGGGCACGGTCGTCAGTCTGCCCGCGGCTGAAACCGAACGCCGCTGGCGCGAGACCACGGTGCAATGGCCCATCGTGCACACCATTCTGCACGGCGTCAGCCAGAATCAGATGATGGCCCGTCACCGCGCCAACCACGTCAACGTGGCCTATGCGCCGTCAGCAGAAGTTGCCGGCAAAGCCCTGGCCACCAAAGCTGCAATGCTCGCAGAGCTTGGTATCCAAGTGCATCTCTGTGGAGTCACGCAATAAGTCAGCGGGTGCAAATCAGCTGGGTGCCCCATCCTAAACGCGTATTTTGCGTTTAGGGTGGGATAGCAAGCTAGGAGCTAGAAGCTAGCAGCTAGTAGCTGTCTCTTCACGACTGAATCTGTTCCGCCGCCATCTCCTGCGCCGCGGGAATGATGCCCATCTCCTGGTAAATCGGCCGCACCACCACGCGCAGCGCCGGCAGGCGCGAGAAGAACCATAGTGCACCCAGCCCAATGGCCAGCCCATTAATAATGACGGTCCACTGCGCGCCGGCCAACACCGGTCCCGACACAAACCACAACGGCGTCGGCGGGATCGCATGCGCCAGCGTTCCAGCCAGCAGGCTGCCGAACGGCGCCATGCCCATAAACGCCATGGTGTAGTAGCTCATCACGCGGCCGCGTTTGTCTTCGCTGGTCAGGGTTTGGATGATCGTGTTGCTCGACGCCATGCCCTGCATCATGCCCGCGCCCGCCACCAGCACCATCGCCATCGAGAGCCAGAAGGTGCTCGACAGCCCGAATCCGATCAGCCCTATCCCGAAGACCGCCGCTGCAAATGGAATCATGCGAATCAATCCGCGCACATTCCTGCGCGCGGCCAGCGAAAGCGCGGAGATGAGCGCGCCCACGCCCATCGCGCCCATCAGGAACCCCAGCGTATGCGCGCCGCCGTGCAGCACCGTGGCCGCAAACACAGGCATCAGCACCACAAAGGGCATGCCCATCAGGCTAACCACGCCAAATAACAAAAGGATCGTCCGGATGGGCAGGAATCCCGAAACGTAGCTCCAGCCCTCCTTCATCTCGTGGAAGGTCGATGTCGCCTTGCGCAGTATCGCGGGCGCATGCACGTGCATCATCAGCAGCGACGCAATTACCGCGATGTAACTCACACCATCGATGAGGAAGCACCACGCCTCGCTCGTCACCGCGATCAGCATTCCGGCCAGCGATGGGCCAATCAGCCGGGCCACATTCACCATCGATGAGTTGATGGCAATGGCGTTGCCCAGGTCGGCGCGGTCCTCCACCATCTGCACCATGAACGATTGCCGCCCCGGCATGTCGAAGGCATTGATGATGCCCTGCAAAATGCTCAAGCCGAGAATCCAGTGAATGGTAATGAGTCCTGAAAACGTAAGCGCGGCCAGCGCGAACGACTGCACCATGGCCAGCGTTTGCGTCCACACCAGAACCTGCCGGCGATCCCATCGGTCGATCCACACACCCGCAAACGGCGCCACAAGAAACGTAGGAATCTGCCCCGCAAAGCTCACGGTGCCCAGCAACAGCGCCGAATGCGTGAGCCGGTACACCAGCCACGCCGTGGCGATGCGCGTCATCCACGTGCCGATGAGCGAAATCGTCTGCCCGCCGAAAAACAGCCGGAAGTTGCGATGCCGCAACGCGCGCCACGCATGCGACATGCCGTCCACCGCGCGCTGCGGCCGGTCTGCTTGTGCGGGCTTGATGGAATCGTCCTTGGTCAAAAAGCTTTCCTTGTGCGAAGAACCTGGAGACTGGCGCAATCCATTTCCTGCGCCGGCCCTGTTTTTCTGCTCACTCTTTACTGTATAAGGACAACTTGCGCCTCGCGTAGCCCCGCCGCCAGGTAGTCGGTATGTTTGAAACTGTTTTGAAAGGGCACGACTTCAGTCGTGCCGCAAACTGCACCCGTCGCGAAAGGGCACGACTTCAGTCGTGCCGCAAAGTCACCAAAAATGAGCGGTGCTTTAGCCCCTGAGGAAAGCTTTTTCAAACTGCCCTCCACCGAGCGCCGACCCGCATCCGGTAAGGTGGACAATAGAAGTAGCTGCTTCCTGTTTTTGATGGTGGAATCTTCTTGACGGTTTCTTTAAATACGAATTCTCCGCTTGGGCTCTTGCAGTCCAAATTTGGCCTGGCCGGCTTTCGCGCCCATCAGGAAGAAGTGTGCCGCGCGACGATCGAGGGACGCGACCTCTTGTTGGTCATGCCCACCGGGGCGGGGAAGTCTCTCTGCTATCAGTTGCCCGCCATCGCGCGCGGCGGAACCGCCCTGGTGATCTCGCCCTTGATCTCTCTCATGGAAGACCAGGCAGCCAAGCTGGCTGCGCTCGGTCTGCGTGTGGGACGGATTCACTCCGGCCTGGAGCGCAGCGCATCCCGCCAGGTGTGCGCGGAGTATCTCAACGGCGGACTGCAGTTTCTCTTCATTGCGCCCGAGCGCTTGCGCGTGCCCGGATTTCCCGAGATGCTGGCCAAAGGCAAGCTGGCGCTGATCGCCATTGACGAAGCGCATTGCATCTCGCAATGGGGTCACGACTTCCGGCCCGACTATCGCATGTTGGGCCAATATCTGCCTGCTTTGCGCAACTCTCCCGATCCCGCGCCGGTCATTGCGCTCACGGCGACCGCTACGCCCACGGTGCAGGCGGACATCCTTACGCAACTCGGCATGGTGAATCCCCTCAAGTTCATTCACGGCTTCCGTCGCGAAAATCTAGCCATCGAAGTGATCGAAGTCGCGGTGCCGGCGCGCGCGGGCATCGCCTGCCGCCTGCTGGCCTCGGCCGCGCGCCGTCCCGCCATCGTGTACGCGCCATCGAGAAAGCAGTCTGAAAGTCTGGCCGCGGAACTATCGCGCATTGTCCCAACCGCCGCCTACCATGCCGGGCTCGATGCGGAGACGCGCGCGCGCGTGCAGAAGGCCTTCCAGGCCGGCGAATTGGAAGTTGTGGTGGCAACCATTGCTTTCGGCATGGGCATCGACAAGGCCGATATTCGGACCGTGATTCACGCCGCATTGCCGGCGACGCTCGAGGGTTTTTACCAGGAGATTGGCCGCGCCGGCCGCGACGGAGCCTTGAGCCGGACTTTTCTGATGCACTCGTATGCCGACCAGCGAACGCGCGACTTTTTTCTCAACCGCGACTATCCGCCCGCGCAACATCTGAACGAGGTTTTTGCGGCGCTCGGAGAGGAACCGCGCCTCGTCGAAGAGTTGCGTGCCGCGTCGAAACTGGGCGAAGAAGAATTTGACAAGGCTCTCGAGAAACTCGAAATTCACGGCGGCGCGCGCGTCGATTTCGGAGGCGCAGTCACCAAAGGCGCGACTGGCTGGAAGAAAACCTACACGATTCAGGCGCAGGTTCGCGCTGAGCAGTTTGAGCAGGTGCTGCGCTTCACGCGCTCGAGCGCATGCCGGATGTCCGCGCTGGCAAGTCATTTTGGCGATGTGAATGATGCCATCCGGCCCTGCGGAATCTGCGACATTTGCGATCCGGCGGGCGCGGTGCTGCGCCAGTTCCGGCGAGCCACTCCGGCTGAGCGCGACCTCGTTCAAACCATTGTGGACGAACTCCGCCCGGTGGATTACCTGGCTGCGGGAACGCTGCAACGGACCCTCGAGCGTGTGAGCAAAATGAGCCGTGACGATTTCGACGCGCTGCTCGATGCTATGGTGCGCGCGGCGCTCATCGAGATCGAAGAAGCGGAATTCGAGAAGAACGGCGAGGTTCTGCGTTTTCGCAAAGTGCGGCTCACGGAAACTGGAATGGATGTCAGGTCCACAACGCCGCTGCCGCTGCTGATCGGCGATGGCATTGCCGCCGAGTTCGATGCCGGCAGCGCCGGGCCGCCGCCGAAGAAGAAAGCCAAAATCGCTGCGCAAAAACCAGGACCAGCAGCGACGAGCCCGCCGCAACCAACTCCCGCTTCAGAGGCGCTCGCGGCGCGGCTCCGCGAGTGGCGTACCGCCGAAGCGAAACGCCTGGGCGTCCCAGCTTATCTTGTGCTGCATGAGCGTACATTGCAGGCTGTTGCCATCGTTCGGCCTGCTAATCCGGCGCAATTGCTCTCGATCGACGGCATTGGTCCCGCCAAGGCCGAGCGGTTCGGCGAGGCGATCCTGAAAATGTGCGATTCGACTTCCGGCTGACCGGCCAATGCAGCTACTCGGCGGCCTTCGCAGCCAGCGCTTCAACGACTGCAAGGATTGGCATGAATTCTGCCGGCACGTTGTGCCGGTCGCGAAGATACTCCGGCGCGTTATACGACACCCAGACCTTGCCGCCCGCGTCCTCCCATACCAGGATCTTCAAGGGGAGATCGATGGCGATGCTCGGTGCGGCCTGCATCACGGGAGTGCCTGCCTTCGGGCTGCCGAAGATCAGCAGCTTTGTGGGACGCATGGTCATGCCTGCCTTCGCCGCCTCTCCGCTGTGATCCACCAATGCGAAAAGCGTTACCGCCTTCGCCGCCAGAATCCCGCGCAGCCGCCCGACTGTCTCATCCACGGAATGGTGGCTCTCCACATCAATGATCCCTTTCGCACTCTCCGTCATGCGTGCCTCCAATCTTTTCCTTTCAGCCAAAAATTCTACACACGGATTGACACCAGGTACGCGGCCATAGCCAGCCCAACCATGGCCAGAAACAAAGCCAATGCCAAGGCTGGCGCCGTGGCGTGGCTGCGCGGAATCTCGCCGCTATCGAGCTTCTTAACGAGATTGAGGTGATGAAAGCCGGCAAAGATATTCAGGATGACGCCCACGGCAATCAGCGCAGTCCCAAACCACAGCGACAGACCATAGCCTTGCTTTGGAACTGCCACGGAAAACGCCTGTACCTGCTGCAAAAACAATCCGAAGCGCGCCACCACAAAACCAAAGCCCATCAGGGCCAGCCCGGTGCGCATCCACGCAAGAAAGGTGCGCTCCGCGGCCAGATAGTCGCTGAGCACCGCTTTCTGCGTCGAGGGCACGGGCTTCTCCATGATGGGCTGTCCCGTTTTCAGAGCGTCGCTATGCCACGCGCTCGATCGTCACCGACTCCAGCACCACCGGCTTATGCGGCTTGTCCTGCGCGTTGCGCGCCACCTTGCTGATGCCGGTCACTATATCCTGGCCCTCCACCACTTCGCCGAAGATGGTGTGATTGCCCGTGAGCCACGGCGTTGCCGCCACGGTGAGGAAGAACTGGCTGCCGTTGGTACCGGGGCCGGCATTGGCCATCGCCAGCTTGCCCGGCTTGTCGAAGCTGTGACGCGAGCCCTTGGTCTCATCCTGAAAGCGGTAGCCCGGTCCGCCCATGCCGGTGCCCGCCGGATCGCCGCCCTGGATCATGAAATCGGGAATCACGCGATGGAAGATGGTGCCGTCGTAGAGCTTGTCCTTCGACTTGGCGCGCGTCACCGGGTGCGTCCACTCTTTGGAGCCCTCGGCAAGCTCGATGAAATTCTTTACGGTGATGGGCGCTTCAGATTCGAAAAGGCGCACGGTAATCTTGCCTTCCGAAGTGGTAAAGACGGCGTAAGTTCCTGCTGCAAGTGCCATGTGTTTTTCCTCGTTTGAATTGGTGCATTGACTCTTAGATGGTTACATACAAAAGCTTGTCATCCTGAGCGGAGCAAGTCGCGTTTTTGCGGCTTGCGAAGTCGAAGGACCTGCGGTTGTCTTTCTCTCGAACTTCGGATTCGGCTCGCGAAATTGGCAGAGCCCTTTAACGGCCCAGCGTAAAGATGATGTTGATTTTGGTGTCGACCTCGACGGGCTCGCCGTTCAGCAGATAAGGCCGATAGCGCCATTGTTTGACGGCATCGAGCGCGGCCTGTTGCAGAAGATCCGGCCCGCTGACAACTTGAAGATCCTGAATAAGACCGTCCTTGCCAATGACCGCAGTCAGCACGACCGTGCCGGATACGCCGGCTTTCTTGGCATCAATCGGGTAGACCGGCGCTACCTTGGAGACGAGCAAGCCGACCGCGATGCCCGGGGAGATGATGATCCTCTTTGGCTGAGCTCCCGACATTGGCGCGTTCATGCGCCGGGCGGCGGCGGAGGAGGCGGCGGCGGTGGAACCGGCGGCGGGGCCTGATTGAAGATCGTCACCTTCTCCAGCACCACCGGCGTCAGCGGCTTGTCATCGGAATTACGCGGCACGCGTGCAATGGCTTTCACCACAGCCACGCTGGCGTCGTCGCACTGTCCGAAAATCACGTAATGCCCATCGCCCGAATCGAAGGTCTTTTCGGTGATGAAAAATTGGCTGCCATTCGTATTTGGCCCGCTGTTCGCCATGGCCAGTCGTCCCGGCCGGTCGAAATTGAGATTGGGATCGAACTCGTCGTCGAAGGCGTAGCCCGGATCGCCCATCCCTGTGCCCGTCGGATCGCCGCCTTGAATCATGAACTCCGGAATCACGCGATGGAAAATGGTGCCATCGTAATACCGCTTGTGGTGCATCATCTTTTTGGTCGCGGGATCGGCCCAGTCCTTGGTGCCCTCCACCAGGGCAATAAAGTTGGCCACGGCTTTCGGCGCCTGCCTCTGGAAAAACTGGCAGGTAATGCGGCCCATCGAGGTGTCCATCACCACGTACGGCCCATTGGGAACAGTCATTGCCTCGGGAGTGGCCTGGGGAGCGTCGGGAATCTCCTGGCTCGCCGGTGTCGACTGTTGCGCAAAGACCGTCAGGGCCGCGCATGCGGCGCAAGCCGCGGCCAGGGCAGAGAAAAGAAGGGTGCGCTGAAGTTTCATGCCGACTTCGAGATTAAATCATGCGCCGTGGGCCACGCCACTTCGCGGAACGTGAGCTTGCTGACGTGCCCCCGCGCGCAAAAAGCTTCTCGTTCCCGAAGCTCCCGTTTTCTAATCTCTTATCTCTGTTCTCTGATCCTTGTCTACGGCGCAGGCGGCATCGACTGGCCTTCGCGCACAATCGTCACCTTCTCCAGCACGATGGGAGTGAGCGGCGTGTCCCCGTGGTGCTGCGTTCGCGCAATGGTCTTCACTACGGCCACGCTGGCGTCGTCGCACTGTCCAAAGAGCGTGAAGTGCTGGTTGAGCAGGTCGTAAGCCTGTTCTGTGATGAAAAACTGGCTGCCGTTCGTGTTGGGTCCGCTGTTCGCCATCCCCAGCCGTCCGGGCCGGTCGAAGTTCAGGTTGGGATCGAACTCATCCTCGAAGGTGTACCCCGGCCCTCCCGTCCCGATGCCCGTCGGATCGCCGCCCTGGATCATGAACTCCGGAATCACGCGATAGAAGGTCGTGCCGTCGTAGTACCGCTTGTGATGCTGCACCTTCTTGGTTGTGGGATCGATCCAGTCCTTAGTACCCTCGGCCAGCCCAATGAAGTTGGCCACGGCATTCGGCGCCTGCTTCTGATAGAACTGGCACGTGATGCGGCCCATCGAGGTGTCCATCACCACGTGCGGCCCATTGGGAACCGTCATCGCCCCGGGAGCGGCCTGCGGAGCGCCGGAAATCTGCTGGCTCGCCGGCGTCGACTGCTGCGCAAGGGCAACTACGGCCCCGCATGCGGCGCAAGCCGCGGCCAGGGCAGAGAAGAGTAGCGTGCGCTGAGTTTTCATGCCGACTTCGAGATTAAATCATGCCCCGTGGTGCATGCCAGCCTGCGCCGATCGCGTTCCCGGCCCGCAGACTCTAATTCTCCGTAGGCATCTTCTCGATGTGGTCGATGATCAGCCGATCCACGGTGGCGCTCCGGTCTTCCAGCTTTAGCCCCATCTGACTGACGGACTCGAAAACGCTCGATCCGCCGCCAGGGTCCGATGCCTCTGGAGCCGTGTTTCCGCCACCACTCGACGGGCTTGCAGGAATCGGCATGCCTTGCGCGCGGGCCATGGCTCATCAGATCCGCGATCGAAATCTCGACATCGACCTCGTAGTAGCCCTTGAGCCCTGTCATATCGATCACCTGCCGGCTGTTGGCCCCGCCCATCTGCATCAATATGGTCGAAAGCAAATCCGCGAATCCTTGCATGGTCACGCCGCTCGATATGATGTCGAACGTCATAGTTTGCCGGTCGACCTTCTCGATGATCGTACCCCTGGCGCCCATATTCGCGGTGATGGTGAAGTCCGAGTTCATCTTGATGCGCATCGGCCCATCCACGTCGTCCACTTGCCGTTCACCGGGCTGGAGCGGTGAGTTGGGGTCGAACGCCTGCGGCGCCGTCGCCGCTTCCTTCATCTTGACCCCGCTCTTGCCGACCACCAGTCCCAGTACCTTGTGTTCCTCCTGCGCATGGTGGGCAACCAGCTTGAACCGTTCCGCGAGCAACGCCTGCAGCATGGCGGGAACATCGTCCTTGGTCGCGCCTTCGGGAATCGAGGCCACAATATCGAAGCGCTCTTGCGACATCCAGGGCGGGCCGCTGAGCTGATAGAGGCGGATTTTATAGGCCATGGCAATCAACTGATCGAGCTGCGTGTAGGTATACGTCGCTCGTGTGGCGTCGATCTCCTGCCCGACCTTCGGCATCTTGCCCGCCCGCATATCGGCGGCCATTTGCGCCTGATCGAGAGGCGCGGCCGGCTTTATCGTGGCTACATCAAAGGTGAATTTGCTCTGCGGCGCCTGCCCGGATGCGGCGCCCGATGCAACAACAAGAAGGATGAGTGCGGAGACAATACGGCGATGGAATTTCATAGAAGCTCTTTCTGTGGCGCGAATCTGGAGAAATCATACGCCTCGGCGCGTATGCGCAAAAGAGCCTGCAGGGTGCCCCGTCCAAGCTCTGCTTGGGCGGGCTCGCCCTCCGTTTCTCTACACCAGCTTCAAAAAATTCCCGCGGTTGAGCCGCGCGCCGGGAAACACCAGGTCGAGATTCTCCGCGCCCAGGGTTTGCGTGACAACTTCGCCCAGCACCTGCCGAAAGTCGGTGGTCAGCGCCAGGTCGCGGCCCTCGTTCAGTTGCTCGTTCTCGAGGCCCGGCCACTTTCCGTAAACCTTGCCGCCCTTCACGTTTGCGCCCAGCACGAACATCGCGTTCGCATGGCCGTGATCGGTGCCGCCGGTTCCGTTTTCGCGCGCAGTGCGCCCGAACTCCGACATCGTCACCAGCGTCACGTTGCCCGCGTCGTCGCCCATGTCGCGCCAGAAGGCTGCAATGCTCGCCGAGAAATCGCTCAGCCGGTTGGCCAGCTGGCCGTTCACGTTGCCCTGGTTCTGATGCGTGTCCCAGCCGCTCACATCGGTGAACGCGGCCTCCACACCCAGGTTCGCCTTCAGCAGTTGCGCAATCTGCTTCATGTTGTTGCCGAACTCGCTGTTGGGATAATTCGCGCCTGCCACCGGCTGATACTGCGCGGGATTAGCGGCGCGCAGCATCTTCACTGCTTCAAAGGTCTCATCGCCCGCGGCATGAAAGATGCGATCGCCAGAGCCTGCGTACATCGCTTCAAAGGCATTCGCCGCGGGTGAGGGATTCGGTCCGCGCCCCGCCACGCTAAAGCTGTTCACGTTGCTGATGGCGATGGCAGGAATCTTTCCGGCGAGTGTGCGCGGCACATCGGCGCCCATGGCGAGCGCGCGAAACGCGGTGTGCGCCTCACAGGTGCCGGCGCAGCGATGCCGCAGGTCTTCGGCTTGTAGCGCGCGGTTCAGCCAGCCATCGTCGGTGCCCTTCACGCCCGGCGTGCCCGACTCCATGTAGTCCTGTGCGTCAAAGTGCGACCGGCTCATGTCCGGCGAGCCGCAGGCGTGCACAATGGCCAGTTGCTTCTGGTCGTAGAGCGGCTTGAACGCCGCAAGCGAAGGATGCAACCCAAAAAATCCATCCAGATCTACGACCTGATTCTGCGGAATGGCAATGCTGGGCCGCATCGCGTAGTAGTTCTTCTCTTGATAGGGAACCACCACGTTGAGCCCGTCGGCCGCACCACGCTGGAAGATCACCACCAGCCGCTGCCCCGGCGCAACATTGGTCTGCGCCAGAACACTGCGCACCAGAAAATTCGGCATGGCTGCCGTGCCTGCCACGGCCAGTGCGCCTTTGTGAAGAAAGAATCGCCGGTTCATGTGAAACTCCTTTACCAAATAGCCAATAGCCAATAGCCAATAGCCAATAGCCAATAGCCAATAGCCAATAGCCAATAGCCAGTGGCCAGTAGTTCCTAAGCCACGTAAGCCCATCCGTACCTTCGCCCCGCGGCGCTTCAGCGCCGCTGGAACTCCGGCGAACCCATCAGCAATCCAGCCAGCAATTGATCTTCGCGCTCGTACTGGTCAGCGGCCGGCGCGCGGTTCGGTCTGCGCGCCACAACTGGAGTGGCCGCAGTGGCATTTTGCGCGCTCTGTATTTTGAACTGCTCCAGAGCCGCCGTCCGCGTGGCATCGCTCACGCCGCCGGGGATCAGCATCGGCTCCAGGCGCGCTTCCTCTGATTCCGAAGTCGGAATCACCTGTTGCGCCGGCGCATCGCTGTCCAGCGCGCTCATGTCCAGCTCCGGCGCCCACACCACCGTGATGCCCGGCAGCCGGTTGGCCGCCAGCGACAGCGCAAAGTTCATGCGATCCACCAGCGCGCCTGTGCTCACCCAATCCGCTTCGTCCCACTTGTATCCCGTCGGCGGCATGCAGCCATACAGCGGCATGCCCATCTGGCGCAGCTGATTCACCAGCGGCTGAAAGTTCTCCACATCGGCATTGCTGGCGCGCACCGCGCTCACCACAAATTCCAGCGGCGTCTTGACCTTGGCGCGATAATCGTTCGCCGCCCAGAGCTCTGGCGAATGGAAAAGCGTCTTGAGCACCGTGGGAATGTCGCCGCCGCTTGCGAGGTATGCCTTCGCCATGCGATCCACCAGCGCCTGCGGCGGATCGTCACTCACGAACCGGATGGCCAGCTTGCGCGAAATAAATTGCGCCGTCGCCGGCCTCATGGCCAGCATGTGCAGCAACTCCTGGCCCTCCATCTCGCCGTTCTCTTTGATCTTCGCGCCCATCACGGTCTTCGTGCCCGGCTCGTGGCGTTGCGGCGCATAGATGAAGTCTCCGCCGTATTGCGGCCGATCGACCGTCCAGCCGGTCAGCACGCGCGCCACCTGGGTTACGTCGGCCTGCGTGTAGCCGCCATTCACACCCAGCGTATGCAGTTCCATCAACTCGCGCGCGTAGTTCTCATTCAGTCCTGCGTCTGCCTTCTTCTTCGCATCGGGCCTCCGCGCCACAGCTATCTTCGCCCGTTGCGCCGCCGGAGAATCCGGCCCCATGCTTTCGGCGTTGTCCAGATACAGCATCATGGCCGGGCTGTGCGCCACGGCTTCCAGCAGATCTTCAAACTTGCCCAGCGCCCGCGGCCGAATCACGTCCCGCTCGTAGCTCACCAGGTAATACGGCATCTGCTCGTTCTTGCGCAGATAAATGTTGAAGTGATTCAGCCAGAAATCGGTCATCACTTCCTCGAGCTGTGAATTCGCGTAGATGTCGCGCGTCAGCCTTTCCGCAAAAAGTTCCTGCGCCGTGGTCTGCTCCGGATTCTCGAGAGCTCCCACTGCTTCTTTCAGATCCGGGCTCATGCCTGCCACCAGGGCCTGACGCTGCACCGGCCGCAGCGACTTGATGAAGCTTTCAAAATCCTCTGGCTGCATCGATTGCAGGCGCATCACGCGTTGCTGCGGCGGCAACGCCAGAATGCGCCGGATCAGCGCTTCATCTTCAGGCGCCGGGGCGGGAGCTGTCGCAGACGCTGGATTGGAATTCGCGCCCGGTGCCGCGGGCGTCATTGCATTCATGTCCGAGGGCAGGCGTGGTTCCTGACTGAGCCTGTTCCCGGCTGGCTCATCGCTTCCGGGGCGGTGGCTTGCTGGTTTTGCGCCATGCCGCCGTTCGTGTCGGTGCCGGCCTCGGCGTTCATGCTCTGGTTCACAGCGCCGTTCGCAAGGCCCGGCGTTTGGTTCTCCGCCACTGTGCCTTTTTCGGCCTTCGCCGTCTTCCGCGCCTGGATGCGGTAAATCTGGTTCTCATACACCGCCTGCAACGTGCCGCCCTGGGGAATATCGATCTTGCCTTGCGCTGCCTGGCGAATGATGGGATTGCTCGGCAGCCGGAAGAACAGGTCCTGCATGCTCCACTGCATGGCGGGGAACTGCGCCAGCCGCGCATTCAGATCGGTTTCGTCAATGGCTCCGGGACGCAGTTGCTGATCGAACCAGTTATCGAGGCCCATCTTGCGCACCGCTTCAAGATCGCCCGGCCTGGGCCCGAAGGTGAAGCGATTCAGCGCCTGCAGAATGCGCTCGTCGCCGCGCAACTGACCAGAAGATACGGAATTCGCCGCATCGTTCTGTCTGGATTTGGTTTTCGCCGGTGGCTGACCGGGATCAGCCGCCTGCTGCGCGGGTGCCCCCGGTCCCTCGCACTTGGGGACCGGGGATGAAAGTAGACAAAGACTCCAACAAAGGAGCATGGCCGTCAGACCGTGCGGAGACTCCATCGCAAATGCTCCTGGCAGGGAAGTGGCCGAGCATGATTGCGCGACATGAACTGCCTGTTGGGTCAGACGTGAAATTGCGGGGAAAGTTGCGGCTGGCCTGTTTCCGCAGTCACGGTAGCGAGTTCTTGATCTTCAGCGAAAAGATCCTTATGGCCGATACTCCCAGAGGTCGTTGTACTTCCAGGCGGTGTTGTCCCCTGGACAGGAGCTTGCGCCACCGAAGAGCCAAAGATTGCCGGAGAGGTCGATCCAACCGGCTGAACCATCGCGAGCGTCAGGCGCGTTGCCTGATGAAGGCGTCCCTTCCGTCCCGTAGGTGCCCGCCTGGCATTGCTGGTTCGATCCGCTTACCCAGGTCCACTCGCCACCGCTGTATTTCCAAAGATCGTTGAAGTCGTCAACAAAGTTACCGCCAAACAACCAGAAGTTTCCCGAAGAGTCGGTCCAAGCGACCGCACTTGTGCGCGGCGGCGGCCAATTGTTCGCAGCAGCCAATCCCTGGGTTCCATAGTTGCCAGGCGCGCCAATGATATTCGACCCGCCGACCCACGTCCATTGGCCATTCGAATATTTCCATAGATCGTTCAGCAAACAGGGTGCTGGAGTTGCGTTACATTTACCAACGGTGGCGTCGTCGGCGCCCTGCCCTCCGAATAGCCATAAGCTCTCTTGAGCGTCTGTCCACGTAGACGCGTCAGTTCGTCCGCCGGGCGTATTGCCGGGCGCGGCTGTGCCTTGGGTTCCATACGTTCCAAACTGGTTGGCAAGGTTCGATCCTGCCATCCAGGTCCACTCGCCACTGCTGTATTTCCATAGGTCATTGAGCGGGCCGAGCTTCCCCATTGAGTCGACGCCCTCGCCGCCGAAGAGCCATAGATTGCCAGATGAATCAGCCCATCCTGAAGCTCCAGATCGCGCCCCTGGAACATTTGTGGCATCGGCTGCGCCTTTCGTGCCGTATACTCCGGTGCCTTGCCAGGCGCCATTGACACCCGGTTCAGCGCCGACGTTCGACCCGCTTACCCACGTCCACTGGCCGCTGCTAAATTTCCATAGATCATTTAGCAGCCCTCCTGTTCCTGAGGAAGCCATCCCGTCCCCGCCGAAGAGCCAGACGTTTCCTGCGGAATCAACCCAACTGACAGCATATGCATGTGCGCCTGGGAAATTGCCGGGAGAAGCCGTTCCTTGTGTGCCATATACCCCCGGCTGTCTAACCAAATTGGAACCACCCATCCACGCCCACTGCCCATTGCTGTATTTCCAAAGGTCGTTAAGTCTGTCGAGATTGCCTGCTGAGTCAAAGCCGAGCCCGCCAAAGAGCCAGAAGCTGCCATTCGCATCCGTCCAACTAGCGGCACTGACACGTCCACCTGGGAGGTTGGTGGGCAATGCCACTCCTTGCGTTCCATAGATGCCGGCCGCGTGGTTATCGGCGTTTAACCCATTTATCCAGGCCCATTCGTTATGAATCGCCGGGGGCGGAGGAGAAGACGTCTTTGACGCACCTCCTCCGCACCCCGACAAAACAACCGAGAGCATGATAGGTATCGTTGCAAAGTACAATCTCATCCCGGCTCCCATAGGATCTCGTCTTTGAACTTCAATAATCCGTGCCTCCGCTACGAGCAAAATAACGCGAAGGTCTCGCTTGGTTTTCTTACTTCACATAGATATCAAAATCCTCCGTGCTGGATTGAGCGTAGCCGAGTGGATTCCAGGTGTCATCATCCTGCGGTGCATCATACTCGATACTTACCCGGATCGTGGATAGGTCGGTGCCAGCCGGAATCGTCATCTGAAACTGGCCGGAGTTCCATGGAGCCATGCCTAAATACAAGGTTGTTTGAGCGGAGCCAATCGTCGCAGTTACCACCAAGCCAGGGAAGCCTTCAAGGTAGCCGCCATTGGTGATGTTTGCTGAATATGGGACGTACAGGGTGAGGTTATTGCTATCGACATGCGAGGGGAATGCAGACCACGTGCAATAGCCAGACAACTCACTTACGTAATACTGGCCGCTAGCCTCGTATGTGTACTGAACCGCGGAGTTCATCTCTACCATTGAGCCAGTGGTTGGTCCGGCCGGATTGGATGGCAGCTCCCATCCCAACTTACCCAGCTCGTAGTCGTCCATACAGGAGTACGTGGTCGGGCGATACGGCGTACCCTGCTCGACCAAATCGTTGATCAGGTTTTGCCCGGTAGGACTTCCCCAACCAGTCACCAAATCGTAACCCAAGCCAGGAAAGTATCTTCCATTGCCGGGGCCATTACTAACATCGTGAAAATCGTAGCTGTAGCGGGAACTTTGTGCAATGCGATAGATATAGTCGTCAATATTTCCAAGACCATATGGATTGCCGGAGGCTATTGCCTGCTGATTTACTAGCGCAAGAAAAGCTGCCCAGCGTGGGGCTGCAAAACTAGTGCCGCCCCACCCAGTCTGGCAACCCCCCAGAAAGCAGACCCAATTGTCGTAGTCTGCTTCGGCAGATACGTCCGGCACGTTGCGCGATGAAGTCGACGCGCCGTTTGCTCCGCCCAGCCCCGACTGGTACGGCGGAATTGGAATGCTGTCCGGGCTTGGGCCACCGCCGCTACCGCTCCAGGCTAACTCTGAAAGCCATGGACCGCCCACGCCATTTGTATATAAGGTTGTCCCGCCAACGGCTGTGACGTTTGCATCCTCTGCGGGGAACGCACCTTCACTAACGGGGTAGGCCCCCCAATCACCGGAAGCGGCAAAGATTGTCTGGCCCTGTGCCGTCATTTGCTGAAATATGTAATCATCCGCAGACGCGTTGTTTCCCCAAACCCACGAGACACTGACCTGCTTTGCGATATTCTCGTAGGCGATCCTGTTGAAAATATCTACATCGGAGTTTCCGATATACACGCGAACCTGACTTAGGCCCGGAGCCATCCCAATCGCCTGCACAATGTCCAAAACCTCTTCAGAATCACCTAAGAGGCACGAAGTGATGAATTGGCACTTTGCCCCGGTGGCGCCATCCAGAAGAATGTTTTGAACAGGGACACTATAAGATTGACCTACACTGCTGAAGGACAAGTTGACATCGCTGATATCATAGCCGTCAAATTCGACCAACGCGACTACCTGACCCACGCCTGTGAGGGTTGTACCGCCATAATAAGCTGTTCGCATGTCACTGGCTAGGTATTGGCCGCTCGGACCAGATCCCGCAGCAGGGACCTGTTGTGCTTCGTTTGCCGATGCCCTTCTCGAACCGGGCCGTGGCAGAGAAAAACTGTCGAGACCTGTGATGTGCGCCACCGGAACGCTAAGAACGAGTGACGGTTCGCGATCGGTCGAAAAGAAGGTTCGGTTTTCTGTGGGATGTTGATAAACGTTCATCCGCACATTGAATGCATCTTCGATCTGCTGAACCGTCCCATCGAGCGGTACGATGAGGCGGCCTTTTGGCTGATCAGTGACTGCGAGGCCGTGTGCGGTCGCAAAGTCGACGACCGCCTGATAGTCTTCTGACGTTGGTGCGAACTGCTCAGTGAACTCGGCCCCACTTAGAAAATGCCTATAATCAGGACTTGATGGATCATAGAGCCGCTTGAGCAGGCTGTCCAGAGCGGCCTGGTTGCGGAGCGGCAGCGAAATCGTGACGTGTAGTTTCTGAGCGCCTGGAAGGGAGCCTGTTAACTTAGCTTCACCGTTGGAAACGGCGGAGGGAACGTGGTTACGCAGCACTTGGGGCGATTGCTGTGCAAGGCATGAAATAGTGAACAACATGAGTGCGACCGCGCCCATGAGCGTGGCCGGTTCGACGAAAGAACGAAGACTTCTCTTCCGATTCATTGTGTTCCTCCTGTCGGTTTCGAAACAGCGCATGGTCTGGCGGAGGAACTGTTCGCATACTACAGAGAACGACAATTGGGAGCCGGATGCACTATTCGCGACGACATGCATTGCCGGGGAAACCTCTGAGCGGGGCAGATAGCGCCGTTAGATCCTACTGGCTTGCTCATCGCGTAGCAGAATCTTCTGCGGTATCAATTGATGCACGAGCGTAACCTGGGGGATGTGATGGCCGATATACGTGAACGTGACGAGACTCGCTCCGGCGACATGGTGCGATTCGCTGTAGCATCAAACGATAACTAGAGATCACGGGAAACCTGGGGACGAAACCTGAAACCTGGGATAGGCGGGACGTTCCCCAACCCGAAGCGAGGCGAACACGGGTACACGGGGGAACACGGGAACAGACGGGACGTTCCCCCAACCCCAAGCGAAGGCACGCGGCTCGGTTCCTTTGGGAGCAAACCCACCACGAAATGGGGTGCCCCGTGGTCCCGATTCTGTGACCCGGGAACCACAAAGCCGGCATCTACCGGCCGCGGGCTGCAAGCTACCTGCTGTCCACGCCGTCAATCTTCCCGCGTCGCAATCCCCGCGCAAGTCCTTGAAATCTCAACTCGAAAAATCTTCTCCGCCATTGCAGATAATTACCCACCTTCGGCGCAAGCTATCAATAGCGCCAGAAAAACGCCCTGGGGGATTTCGCGCCATGCGCAAAGTCAAAAACATCACCGTCTGTGTCAAACCGGAGATCTACTGCGAGGCGCGCAATCTCGCTGCCGAATACGACACCACCGTGTCCACTATCGTTGCCTGGCTGCTTGAGCGCCTGCCCGCGGCCCTCGAGCGCTCGCGCTTCCCCAAAGGCGGCCCGAAACCTTGCACACAACCATCCCCAGCCGTTAACGATTTGGTCACTCCCCCCACCCCCCTCCCCCCACCCCCATCCCGGGTGGGAGCCAAGGGCAGGCTCAGGGCTGCGGTTCTCTGACCACTGACCACCGATCACTGACCACTGGCGTCGAATCCGCCAAAACGGGCTGTGAAACTGTACCGGCCAACTTAACCCACTACGAATCAGCAGTTTGCAGCCACTCAGCGGCCCCGGTACAGCCACTGTATAACTGTACAGCGGCGGTAACGCAAACATAAATAAAGACTTAAGATAAGTACAGTAAATCGCCATACAGCGCCGTAACGCCGCAATCCTGTACGCAGAACGACGTCGTCGGGCGAGCCTCGACGCGGAATCCCGAGCCGGAAAATCTGCTCGACAGCAGTTCTGGAAACTGTCGCTAAGGTTTAGCGATTCTGGAATTGTTCTTTGGGTGATAGCTGGAAGTTGATAGCTGAGAGATGAAGGCTGACACCTGAAACCTGAAACCTGACACCTGTTACTTCGCCTTTTTGCACTTGGTCATGATCGCGGTGTGCAGTCGCTCGCTCACTTCGGTGGGTAGCTCGTAAATCTCGTGGCAGCGGAAAATCTCGATGGTCTTTCGAGTGGTGTCGAGGACGACTTCGCAGTGGCCGCACTTTCGCAGATGGATTTCGATCTCGGCGCGGGTCTCGACGGCAATGGACTCGTCGATGACGTCGTCGAGAATCGCGAGAAACTCAGTGCAGGTCATGCTTCAGCTCCGTTTCCCTGCGGCGCCGCTGTCGCCTGCGAAACTGCCGGAGTCTTGTGCTTGAAGTAGCGGCTCAGGCGCTCGCGCAATTGCAGCCGCGCGCGCAGCAGCCGCGACTTGACCGCGGGAACGCTCAGGCCCAGCGCCTCGGCGGTTTCCTCGGTGGAAAGCTGGTCCACATCGCGCAATACGAACACCGTGCGGAAACCCGGCGGCAGGCCCTGAATGGTTTTCTTCAGAATCTCGGCCAGCTCGGACTGGTTGTAATTCTGCTCCGGGTTCGGCGCCCAGTCGGCGAAGTCGCGAGGAACGCTGCCCTCGTCGGTCTGCACGTCCTCGTCCATGGAGACCAATTTGCCCGTGCGCCGCTTGCGCAGCCGCATCAGACTCTCGTTTACCGCGATTCGTACCAGCCATGTGTAGAATTTCGAGTTCCCCTGAAACTGATCGAGCTTCTCATAGGCTTTAAGAAACGCATCCTGCATTACGTCTTCGGCATCTTCGCGGTTTTGCGTAATGTGCTGCGCAATCCTGAAGAGTTGCCGCTCGTACTTGCGGACCAGCGTGTCGTAGGCCGCGAGATCCCCGGCGCGAACCCTCTCTACGAGGGCGACATCGGGGTGCTCTTCGCTAATGGGTTGGATGGTCGCCATGGGAATCGGATGCGAAAAATTGCAATCTTGACAGGCCGGGAACGATCCGGGGGGCCCGTAAAGCATGAGTGTACCGGACGCCGGGGCGGGGAACCAAATCGAAGAGGCAGGGACCAAGGGAACGAGGGAGCTAGGGAGCACGGGAGCAAGGGAGCAAGGGAGCGAGGGACTGAGGGAGAAGGTGGACGAGGCAAGGAGATTCGAGCGAAGCCGTTACGTCACTGGTTCCCGGCCGCGCCAGTAGCGTCCAAATCGGCATAAAGTGGAATTATGTTTGGTTTCTCCTCCCCGTGGCTTCTCCTGCGGCGCGGTCCTGTCGGTCTTGCCGCCTTGTTTGTGTTGCCGATGCTAGGCGGGCTCAGTATGGTGCGGCCCGGAGTGGCGCAGTCCACGACGACGACCCCTGCCGCGAATACCTCGGAGACCAGCCCGGCGCAGTCCGATTCTGCCCAGCCCGAGGCATCCAGGAAACCAGCAGCGAAAGGCAAGCAGCCTACGCACACAACCAGCCACGCGTCTCGCGTGGCGCACACGACGCGCATCAAACAGGCGTTTGTGGCTTCAAAGGAACTGGAGCCGATGGCCCAGCAATTGGCGACCCTGCGCACGCCGGAAGCCTACGCGGCAGTGACCGCCTACGCGCACAG
The DNA here is from genome assembly GCA_963786565.1 of uncultured Acidobacteriota bacterium. Taxonomy (GTDB): domain Bacteria; phylum Acidobacteriota; class Terriglobia; order Terriglobales; family Acidobacteriaceae; genus Telmatobacter. The sequence continues at coordinate 345,778 of CAWAZR010000011.1, forward strand.
CCACACCGGCGAGGCCGCGACGGCAGCCTATCTGGCTCTGGGTCACGCGTACCTGCTCGACAAGCGCTATGCCGATGCGGAAACGGCGCTGGCGCAGGCGCGGCGCGCCGATGGGGAACTGGCCGACTACATTGATTTTCTCGACGCCGAGGCAAGCCACGCGGCGGGCGACGACACGATCGCGGAAAAGATTCTCCACGGATTTACCACTCGCTATCCTGACAGCATCTTCGACGCCCAGGAGCCTGAGCTTGAGGCCACCGTTCAGTTGGCTATGGGAGATAAGACCGCAGCGCGCCAGACGCTGGCAGCAGCCTCCAGCACTGCTGCGGCGAGCCGGCCTGGTTTCCAGCTTGTCGCGGGGCAGGTGGAACTGGCGATGGGCCAGCAACAGGCCGCGGAGACGACCTTCAGGCTGCTGCTGCTGGGACATCCGTTGAGTGCGGAGGCGCAGACTGCGCGCGCCAAGCTGACGGAGCTGGGAGCCGAGTCGCTGCTGACCACGGCTGACCTGCGCACTCTGGCAGAAGCTTATTACAACGCGGGCCGCTACGCGGAGGCGGACGAGCAGTTTCGCGTTCTGGTGCGCGCGCCGGGAATCGACGCGCAGACCAAAGACGGATTTGCCGTGGCTGAGGCCGCCTGCGATTTGAAGTTGAAGCACCTGACCACGGCGGAGGCCCAGGCGCTGCCCGACACATCCGATGAAAACGGTGCGCGTCGGCTTGATCTGCTGATGGAACTGGCCCGCGATCGCGATGATTCCACCGAGTTGCGGCGCATCATCACCGATATGGAGACCCGGTTTCCGCGCAGCCCGTGGCTGGCCGACGCGCTGTTCTCCGCGGGCAATATGTACCTGCTCAAGCGCGATTACCCAACGGCCATCGAGTATTACGGCGATCTGGCGGCGCGCTTTCCCAGCGACAAGAATGCTTCCTCTGCCCACTGGCGCTCCGGCTGGCTGAGCTACCGGCTGGGACTTTATCCCGCCGCTGAGCGCATCTTCGACGAGCAGATTCGTCTCTATCCCGGCACCACGGAAACTGTCTCTGCCCTCTACTGGCGCGGGCGCTTGTACGAGACGCAGGACCACAATCCAGCGATGGCCGCGGCCAATTACCGCACCATTGTCCGCGCCTACCAGCACTTCTTCTATGCGCAGATGGCGCGACAGCGGCTGGCCGCGCTGGGCAACACGCAGGCCGCGTCGCAGCCGCAACTGGATAGCATTCAGCCGGCGCCGCCGCCGCACCTCGTCGATACCTTTCCGGAGGACAGCCCGCATTTGGCCAAGGCGCGATTGCTGGCCAATGCCGGCCTGACGGAATACATTGCGCAGGAGATCAAGGCCGATCCCGAGTTCGCTTCGATGAGCGCGTTCGCCGAAGGTCAGATTTATTCTTCCTATGGCGAGACCTTCCGCGCGGTGCGCGCGCTCAAGCGCGCTATTCCGAATGCGGCTTCGGCCTCCATTCAGTCCATTCCGCTGGTGTACTGGCGGATTCTCTTTCCCGAGCCGTGGTGGAACACGATCCAGACTGAGTCCGCCAAGAACAATCTCGATCCTTACCTGGTGGCCTCGCTCATCCGGCAGGAGTCGGAGTTTGATCCGAGCGCGATTTCGTACGCCAACGCGTGGGGACTCATGCAGATCCGTCCGACGCCGGAAGGCGTTAAACTGGCGCGCGAGGAGAGCGTCGCCAATTTCAAGGCCCATCAGTTGCTCGATCCCGAGATGAACATCAAACTTGGGGCACGGTATCTGCGCGAATTGATGGACAGGTTCGGCGGCGTGCAGGAGTATGCGCTGGCCGCCTACAACGCGGGCGAAAGTCGCGTTGTGGATTGGCAGGCGGCGGGGCCGTATTCGGGCATCGACGAGTTCGTGGAGTCGATCCCATTTACGCAGACGCGCGAATACGTTGAGGCCATCCGGCGCAACGAGGAAACCTACCGGGCGATCGATGATTTTGCGCGCACCCACGGTTCGGCCCCGGCGTCCCGTTAGGGCCAAACTCTCCAATTGAAACTTAGGGAACCCCGCTTGCCACTCCCCGGCGCGGATTCACATTGACATCTCCGCGCACTCGTGGTGACACTGACTTCACCGGAAGCAATTTCTTCCGGCGCGTTTCTCGCAGCCTGCATCTCAGTAGAGTACGGAGCCTGGCGGAAACAGACGCACGGCTCGGAACCGTCAACCCCGGCAACACCCAGCAGTGCCCGGAGGCAACGATGGCAGCCGACTTGCAGTTTCTGGAAGAGTGGATCCCCGAAAGAATGGACCCGGGAACGGTTTTTGTGCTGGAGAACCAGGCCAAGCTGGGCCAGGCACAAAACCCCTACGTAGCCGTGATGTCGTGCCCGCGCTGCGGGACGCTGGGGCTCATCACCCGCCAGCAGCTTTACGCCGGCGAAACCATGATTTGCGGAGGCGACTCCTGCTCGGCAGAGTACCGGCTTGATGGCGATGCCATCTGCTACCGGGCGGCGCAGTAAGCGCTACTACGGCAATTTATAGTCCGCGCTGGTGGTCTTGGCGCCGGTCTGGGTTGGCGTGGGGAGCTGTGTGCGGTCCCACCCTCCGCCCAGCGCCTGCACCAGTTCCACTGTCGAGGTCATCTCTTCCACCTGCAACGAATTCAGCGTTACCTTGCTGTTCAGCAGCGTGGTTTGGGCGAGCACGACATCGACGTAGGGATCGACCCCAGTGTTGTAGCGCGACAATTCTATGTCGAGATAATCCTGTGCGTCCTTCACCGCCATCTGCTGGCGCAGGATCTGTTGCGAATAAATACGCGTGGCGGCCATAGAATCTTCCACCTGCTGGAAGGCGGTAAGCGTGACCTGCCGATAGTTGGCGAGGTCCGCGTTGTATTGAGCAACGTACTGGTGCAACTCAGCGCGGTAAAGTCCTCCGTCAAAGATCGTCTGAGAGACAGAGGGGCCGATGGACCAGACGCGGCTGGGCCAGCTAAACAGGTTGGTTAACGTTGAGCTCTGAAATCCGCCACTGGCGCTGATGGTGACCTGCGGGAAAAATGCGGCGTAGCCAATGCCAATGACGGCGTTGGCCTCGGCAAGCGTGCGCTCGGCCGCGGCAATGTCAGGACGCCGTTCAGCAAGCTGTGAGGGAACGCCGGTGGGAATCGACGGCGGCGTGTAGACCATCGGCTTTACCGGGATGGAGAAATCGCTGGGCACTTTGCCAAGGAGCATGGCGATGGCGTGCTCATATTGCGCGCGCAACAGGCCCACGTTGATGGCCGCCGATTGCGCCGCTTCCAGGGTGGTCTTCGCTTCGGCCACGGAGATGTAATCGCCCACGCCCGTGTCATACTGCGCCTGATTGTAGTCGAGCGCTTTCTGATCGGCCGCCACGGTCTCGTTGAGGATCTGCTGCAGCATGTCCTGGCCGCGGATCTCAAAGTAATACTCCGCCAGGCTGGACTGCTCTGTCAGCTTTTCCAATTGCAGGTCGGCCGCGCTCACCTGTGATGCATATTGCGCTTCGCGTACTTCGTTGCGAATCTTCCCCCAGAAATCGGGCGTCCAGGAAACGTCAATGGGAGCATTCCAAAGCGTGGATTGCTTGCCAGGGTTTGCCTGTGTTGAATTATTCAGCGAACCGGAACTCTTTGACCGGTTCCATGATGGACCTGCTGTGATCGTGGGCCAGTATTGGGAGCGTGCCTCGGCGATGGTGGCGCGAGCCGCCATGTAATTCTGGAAATACTGCTTCAGGTTCTCGTTATTGATATTGAGCTGTTCTTCGAGCGTATTCAGATCGGAATCGTTGAAAACTTCCCACCAGTTGCCGCGCAGCATAGCGTCCTGCGGGCTGGCCACCTTCCAGCCGTCGGCATCTTGAAAATTGACAGGCGACTCCTTGTAATTGGGCGCGGTGACTGCCGTCGGCGCAGGCGCGTGATACGACGGGCCAATGTGGCAGCCGGAGAGAAGCGCAAGCAAGCTCAGTGAGCCGGCGGCGACGGAAAGTATGGGGCGAAATTTTGGCTCAGGGCTGCTCTTCAGTTCAAACATGGTCAACGTCCTTCACGTGTTACGACGCCGCTTCTTGCGCGGTTGGCGGCAGTGTGTCGTGCGTCCGGCCCATTGCGCGCAGGCGCAGCCGGTCCATATACAGGTAGACCACAGGAGTGGTGTAAAGCGTAAGCATCTGGCTTAAAACCAGTCCGCCCACGATGGTGATTCCCAACGGCTTGCGCAGTTCCGAACCGGTGCCGGTGCCGAAGGCCAACGGCAAAGCTCCGCAGATGGCGCACATGGTGGTCATCATGATCGGCCGGAAGCGTAACATGCAGGCGCTGAAAATGGCGTCGCGCGTCGACTTGCCTTCCGTGCGTTCGGCCTGGAGCGCGAAATCGATCATCATGATGGCGTTCTTCTTCACGATGCCGATGAGCAGTATGATGCCGATGATGGAGATGATGTTGAGGTCGATATGGAAAAGCATAAGCGCCAGCATCGCGCCCGCGCTCGCCGAGAACACCGTGGAAATGATGGTGAGCGGGTGAATCAGGCTCTCGTAAAGAATGCCCAGTACGATGAAGACGGAAAGAAGCGCGGTGACAATGAGAATGGGCTCGGACGCCAATGATTGCTGGTAAGCCTGCGCGGTTCCGGAAAAGAAACCGCGGACCGTTCCGGGCAAACCCAGGCGTTGCTCCATTTCGTCGACTTCGCGCGTGGCGTCGCTGAGCGAAGCGCCATTGCGCAAATTGAACGAGACCGTGACAGAGGGGAAGAGCCCGGTGTGCGCTACTTGCAGCGGCGTGGTGCTGGTTTTCGCCTTGACTGCGGAGAACAGCGGCGATATCGCATTGAGCCCAGCTGCGGAAGAAGACTTGCTGGGAGTGAAATAGATGTTGTTTAATCCCGACGGATCCTGCCAATATTGCGGCGCCACTTCCATCACCACGTAATACTGGTTGAGCTGCGTATAGATGACCGAGACTTCAGATTGGCAGAAGGCGCTGCAAAGCGCGCTATTGAGCGATTGCGGAGTCTGTCCCAGCCGCGCCGCAGTCATGCGATCGTAGGTCAGCAACTCCTCCAACCCCTGATTCTGCTGATCGCTGTCCACGTCCGTCAGGTCAGGGAGTTTCGTCATGTTTTGCAGCAAAATGGGTCCCCAATGCTGCAGATCGGTAATGTTGTCAGACTGGACGGTGTACTGATACGTCGCGGCGCTGCCGCGGCCACCCATGCGGATATCCTGGCCGGGCTGCAAAATCGCCGATGCCCCAGGCAGGCGATTCATGGGCCCGCGCAGACGGTTAATCACGTCCATCACTGTAGTCTGCCGCACAGCGCAGTTCGGGCCTTCCTTGCAACTCGATCCCAGCGGCTTGAGCGCGACGAACATCATGCCGGAATTGCCATTGCCGGTATAAGACAATACATGGGCCACGGCGGGATCGCGTTTAACAATGTTGACCAGCGATACGGTGGAGAAATTCATAAACGGGAACGACGCATCCTGCGGTCCCTTAATCTGGCCCATCATTACGCCAGTGTCCTGAACGGGGAAAAATCCGGTGGGGATTTTGAAGATAATCAAGACATTGAGCGCGACCGTAAGACCCAGGACGATGAGGATCAGGACGCCGTTGTCCAACACCCACGCGAGGGAGCGACCGTAAAGCCGGACCATGCTGTTGAAGCCGCGCTCGCTGGTCCGGTAAAACCAGTTATGCTTTTCATCTTGCTTATGCGCCCGCAGCACGTATGCGCACATGCACGGCGTGGTGGTGAGCGAGATGACCATGGAAATCACGATGGCCGTGGAAAGCGTTACAGCGAATTCGCGAAATAGGCGGCCCACGATGCCGGCCATCATGAGAATGGGGATGAACACGGCAACCAGTGACACGCTAATGGAGAAAATCGTAAAACCGATCTCGCGCGCGCCCTGCATGGCCGCGGCTAGCGGTTCCATTCCGGATTCCACGTGGCGGGTGATGTTCTCCATGACCACGATGGCGTCGTCTACAACGAACCCGGTGGCGATGGTAAGCGCCATCAGCGACAGGTTGTCGAGCGTATAGCCAAAGATGTACATCGCGGCGCAGGTTCCGATAAGCGAGACCGGCACAGCCACGAAGGGAATGAGCGTGGCGCGCGGGCTGCGCAGAAATACAAAGACCACAAGGATGACGAGGCAAACCGAACCGATCAGCGCCCTGTACACGGTATTCACCGAAGCGCGAATCGTAGTGGTGCGGTCCATGACGGTGGTGGTGGTGACGCCCGCGGGCAGTACGGCCTCGAGAAACGGCAATTGCGCTTTGACGCGATCGACGGTCTCAATAATATTGGCCCCGGGCTGGCGGAAAATGATGAGCGCCACGCCCTTGTGTCCGTCGATGTAGCCGGCGCTGCGCAGGTTCTGCGTCGAGTCCTCGACATCGGCCACGTCGGATAGTTTGACCGCCTGGCCGTTGTGATAACCGACGATCAGCGGCCGGTAGTCGGCCGCCTCCGAGATCTGGTCGTTGGTGATGATGTCTTCGCTGACGCCGTTGTCGGAGAGTTGGCCCCTGGGCTCGTGCGCGTTTTGCAGGCTGAGCACGGATTGCACGCTGCCCAGCGTAAGCCCGAAGCTTTCCAGCTTGGTGGGATTGACTTCGACACGCACCGAAGGCGTGGCGCCGCCGCCGACGTTCACCTGCCCCACGCCCTGGATTTGCGACAGCTTTTGCTCGAGGATCGTCGAGGCCAGATCGTACAGCTTCGTCACCGGATACTTGTCCGATGTGAGGCTGAGGATCATGATGGGCGAATCGGCCGGATTGACCTTGCGGTAGGACGGATTGGAGGGCAGATTAGCAGGAAGATAAGTGCGCGCGGCGTTGATGGCGGCCTGCACATCGCGGGCCGCGCCGTCGATGTTGCGGCTCAGGTCGAACTGCAGGGTTACCGAACTGGAGCCCAGCTGGCTCGATGAAGTCATCTCGGTGATGCCGGCGATGTGACTGAATTGGCGTTCCAGCGGCGTAGCCACGGAGGCTGCCATGATCTGCGCGCTGGCCCCGGGAAGACCAGCCTGGACGCTGATGGTGGGAAAGTCCACCTGCGGCAATGGCGCTACCGGCAAAACCACAAACGCAATCCCACCCGTGATGGCCACCGCAATGGTGAGCAGCGTAGTGCCCACTGGCCGGTTGATAAATGGCGACGAGAGGTTCATGCATTCTCCGTGCCGGGGGGCAGATCGCCGTCGGGCGCCATGCGGGAAAGTCGGCGACCCTGGACCCGCTGGCCGATGCGGTCAAAGAAGATGTAGATCACCGGCGTGGTGTAGAACGTGAGCAATTGGCTCAACAGCAAGCCGCCGACCATGGCAATGCCCAGCGGCCGGCGCAGTTCCGAACCCAGGCCGGTTCCCACTGCCAGCGGGATGCCGGCCAGCAGCGCAGCCATCGTAGTCATCATGATCGGACGGAAGCGCAGCAAGCTCGCCTGGTAAATCGCCTCCGTCGAATCCAGTCCATGCTTGCGCTCAGCCTCCAGCGCGAAGTCCACAATCAGAATGCCGTTTTTCTTGACGATGCCAATGAGCAGGATGATGCCGATGATTCCCACCACGCTCAAATCCTCGCGGCAGATCATGAGCGCGAGTAGCGCACCTACACCTGCCGAGGGCAGTGTGGAAATGATGGTAATCGGATGGATGAAGCTCTCATACAGGACGCCAAGAACGATGTAGACAGAAGCCAGAGCGGCGAGAATCAGCAGCGCTTCGTTGGACAGCGAGTTCTGGAACGACGCAGCAGTGCCCTGGAATCCGGACTGCAAGCTGGCAGGGAAGTTAAGGTTTTTGGCCGCTTTTTCAATATCGGTGATCGCCGTTCCCAACGAGGCATTCGAGGCAAGATTAAACGACACCGTGACCGACGGAAACTGCCCCTGATGGTTGATGGAAAGCGCCTCGGTGGTATTTTGCATTTGCGTAAATGCGCTGAGCGGGATGGCATTGGCGCCGACCGACGATGTGACCAAATTGGGCGTTGTGCCCGCAGTTGAGCCGCTCGATGGCGATGAAGGTCCAGCGTTGCTCGAGCCCCCTGCCAGCACGGAAGCCGGCGAGGTCAGCACCTGTGATGAAGGCGTGTAGCGCACCGATGTCGTGGTAGAGTTCGAACCTGCCGACGCCGAGGCGGACGAGGAGTACGACGTGGCCGCGCTGGCTCCGCTGGTGCCTGAGGCTGCACTGCTCTGAATGTAAAGATCGCCAAGTTTGGTGGGATTCAGTTGCCAATCGGGAGCTGTTTCCAGAATCACGTGATATTGGTTGAGTTGCGTGTAAAGGGTGCTGATCTGACGCTGTCCGTAGGCGTCGTAGAGCGTGTTGTCAATGGTGGTGGGCGCAATGCCCAGCCGCGAGGCCGTCACGCGGTCGATCTCCAGCTGCACCGCCTTGGCGCCAGTCTGCTGATCCGTGGCCACGTCTTCCAATTCGGGCATCGTATTCAGTTGCGCAACAAACTTGGTCGTCCATGCGTTCAGCTCGTCGGTGTCCGGGTCTTCGAGCGTGTACTGGTATTGCGTTCGCGTCACGCGATCGTCCACCGTGATGTCCTGCACCGGCTGCATGTAAAGCTGGATGCCTTCCACCTTTTTAAGACGGTGTTGCAGTCTCCGGATCACATCGGAGGCGCCGATGCGCTCGTTGATGGGTTTCAGGTTGATGGAAATGCGGCCGCTGTTCAGGGTGGTGTTGATGCCGTCTGCTCCGATAAAGGATGACAGGCTTTCCACCGCCGGATCCTGAAGAATGATCTGCGCCATTTCCCGCTGCTTTTCGCTCATGGCGTCGAAGGAGATGGATTGCGAAGCCTGGGAGATGCCCTGAATGACACCCGTGTCCTGCACGGGGAAGAATCCCTTGGGAATGAAGATGTAGAGAACGACGGTGAGGACGAGGGTTGCGAGAGCTACCAGCAGTGTAAGGGTCTGAAAGCGCAGCACTACGCGCAGCGTCCGCCCGTAAAACGCAATCAGGCTGTCGAACATGCGCTCCGACCACTGGTAAAAGCGCGTCTGTTTCGCCTCGGGATCGTTGCGCAGGATGCGCGAGCACATCATCGGCGTCAGCGTGAGCGAAACTACCGCCGAAATAATGATGGTCACGGCCAGCGTGACCGCGAACTCGCGGAAGAGGCGCCCAACCACGTCGCCCATGAACAGCAAGGGGATGAGCACCGCGATCAACGATACGGTAAGTGAAACAATGGTGAACCCAATCTGTCCCGCGCCCTCCAGTGCGGCTTCGAGCGGCGGCATGCCTTCTTCAAGGAAGCGGCTGATGTTCTCGATCATCACAATGGCGTCATCGACCACGAATCCGGTGGAGATGGTGAGCGCCATCAGCGACAAGTTATCGAGCGAGTAACCGAGCAGATACATCACCGCAAACGTGCCGATGAGCGACACTGGCACGGCCACGCTGGGGATAATGGTGGCGCGCCAACTGCGCAGGAAGAGGAAGATCACCATCACCACCAGCACTACCGTGAGTCCCAGCTCGAACTCTACGTCGTGTACCGACGCCTGAATGCTCGTGGTCATGTCGGTCATGGTGGTTACGTTGATGCCAGCGGGAAGATTGGCTTCAAGTTGCGGCAGAATCTTCTGGATGGAGTTGACGACCGTGATGGTATTCGCGCCCGGCTGGCGCTGGATGTTTAGAATCACGGCGGGCGTGAGCGTGGGGCCGGACGAGCCGCCCGCCTGGCCCATCCAGGCGGCCTGCTTGGTGTTCTCTACGCCGTTCACCACATTGGCGATGTCTTTGACGAACACCGGCGCGCCATTGCTATAGGAAATCACTACATTCTTGTAGTCATCGGCCGAAGAGATCTGATCGTTGGCGTCGATCTGATAGTCCTGGCGCGGTCCGTCGAAGTTGCCCTTTGCGGAGTTGACGCTGGACTGGACCAGGGCCGTGCGCACATCCTCCATGTTCAGGCCGTGCGAAGAAAGCGCGACCGGGTTCACCTGAATGCGCACCGCGGGCTTCTGGCCGCCGCTGATGCTCACGAGGCCGACGCCGGCCAACTGCGACAACTTCGGCGCCAGGCGGGTATCCACCATGTCCTCAACCTGCGACAAGGGCATGATGTCGGAACTGATGGCAAGGGTAAGAACGGGCGCGTCGGCCGGGTTGGTCTTGTTGTAGACCGGCGGCACAGGTAGATCGGAAGGCAGAAAGGTCTGGCCGCCATTGATAGAGGACTGAACTTCTTCTTCGGCGACGTCGAGCGAGAGCGAAAGGCTGAATTGCAATACGATGACCGACACGCCACCGGCGCTGGTCGAGGTCATTTGGCTCAGGCCCTGCATTTCGCCGAACTGGCGTTCCAGGGGCGCAGTAATCGTGGTGGCCACCACGTCCGGGCTGGCGCCGGGATAGAAAGTGAGCACCTGAATCGTCGGATAATCCACTTCGGGCAGCGCCGAAACCGGCAACTGCGTGAATGCGACGATGCCCACCAGTAAAATTGCGGCCATCAACAGAGACGTTGCAACTGGCCGCAGAATGAATGGGTGGGACGGACTCATGGAGCGGCCTCGGTGGTATCGGTGTCAGTGGAAGGTATGACGACTGGAGATTGCGTAACCGGAGAGCCGTCGATCAGTTTCTGGAAACTGCTATTGGCGACGACATCGCCGGCCTTGAGTCCGGATGTCACAACGGTGTTGCCCTGATCGGAAATTCCCGACTTCACGGTCGTCATGACGGCTTTGCCGGCCTGTTGATTGCCGCCACCGCCCGTGCCGCCGCCAGCGCCACCTCCGTGGTGTCCGCCGCCCTGGCCGCCGTTTGATGCGCCCCCGGATTTACCGGGCGCGCTGGGAGTGAGTCCCTGAATGAGATAGACAAAATCAACTGCGCCGTTGTGCTGGATAGCTGAAGAAGGAACCAGTATCTGGTTGTCGAGAGTTTTCACGAGCAGGCGCGTGTTGACGAACTCATTGGGGAAGAGATCACCTTTGGAGTTGTCGAACGCCGCGCGCAATTGCACGGTTCCCGTTACTGTGTCGATCTGGTTGTTGACAGTGATCAGCTTGCCCTTCGCAATCAGGTGGGTGTTGGTGCGGTCGTAGGCATCGACCTCCAGCGCTTTGCCGAGCCGCATCTGCTGCAACACTTGCTGCAGGCTGTCTTCTGCCAGCGTGAAGATCACGGTGATTGGCTGAATCTGCATAACAACTACAAGAGCAGTGGAGGAGTTGGCGGTGACCAGGTTTCCGGGGTCAGCCAGGCGAAGTCCCACGCGCCCGGTAATCGGCGATTTGATGTGGCAATACGCAACCTCAACCGTGTCGTACTGTACCGTGCCCTGGTCGTTCCTCACGGTTCCCTGGTCCTGCAACACCACCTTTCCCTGGTCCTCGAGCGTCTGCCGCGGGATGGCGTTCTTGGCCCATGCATCCTGGTAGCGCTTCAGGTCCATCTGCGCCTCGGCGAGCAGGCTCTGGTCGCGGTCCAGCGTACCCTGCGCCTCCTCAAGCTGCGCCGCGTAGGGCCGGTCATCGATGTCAATGAGCGGATCGCCTTTTTTTACCGTTTGGCCTTCGCGGTAATGTACTGCCGTGATCACGCCGGTTACCTGCGAGGTAATCGTGTCGGTATACGTGGGCGTAACGGTGCCGATGGCGTCCAGATACACGCCGATGCTGCCCTTGGTGGCAGTGGCCAGGGTGACAGGCACGGGACCGGCCATGGCTCCGCGCCGGTTGCTGCCGCCGGCAGGTGCTGTGGAGCTAGCGCTATGCTGCCGGTACACCCAGAAAAACAGGAGTCCGAACAAGACCAGGATGATTACCCAGACCCAGCGGTGGCGGCGCTTTTTTGCAGAGTTGTCGGGCTGTAGCCCCGAGGCAGAGTGCGAAACAGACAAAGGTTCATCCATCGTCTTCTTCTTCTCGAATATCAGGTTTGGGACATTCGGTTAGTCAGCAATATATTTTCTCATACGCAAAATGGCATGTAGAAGCTACCATCCGCAATCCCGGCATGCGGTGCGCCCGAACCCGGTAAATCCGCTCGATGGCTCAAATTGCGCTTGGTTTCAGAGCGGATCTGAGAGGTGAGGTCGCGAAGCTCCACAACTCACCTCGCCTTGCACACGCATGGTATTGGATGGACGAATTCACTCGGAAAATAGTTGCAGCCCGGCGCTTGCCGGCCTCCTGGGCCAACAGGTCTGACCGAACGGCGCGAGGGGAGGGGCAAGTCTGCCGCCCGTCTGCCTGTTTTTCCACTGAATTTGGTTGCAATCATGGCTCTGCGCTTGTGTTTTGGGCCCTCAATCCAGCCCTGGAACGGAGTCTTTTCTTGTTGGATGCAAATCAGCGCGTAATCGCTGCATGAGCCGGCTGCAGCGTTATCAGCTCTTCGCGCCTCCGCTAGCTTCGGCAAAATCCAGAGAAGTCCTGCGCCAGGGGGCGACAATGTGGGTACCGCCATTGCCCATCACAGCGCCGGCTACGCTTTCCACGGAAGTGATAATGCATTCCTCGCCTCCGTGTTCGAGAAAGTCAATGGCCGCCTGGATTTTGGGCCCCATCGACCCTGGCGGGAAGTGGCCTGCAGCTAAATACTGGCGCGCCTGGTCCATGGTGATGTTGTCGAGCCACCGCTGGCTGGGCTTGCCATAGTCGAGCGCTACGCGATCAACGGAAGTAACAATAATGAGCTTATGAGCGCGCACGTGCGTGGCCAGCATGCTTGAAGCGAGATCCTTGTCGACAACGGCTTCCACGCCCACCAAGCGATCGTCTTCCCAGGCCACCGGAATGCCTCCGCCCCCGCATGCAATCACGACGACGCCGGCGTCGAGCAGCGAAGAGATGGCTTCGGCCTCCAGGATTTGCAGCGGACGGGGCGAAGGCACGACGCGACGGTAGCCTCCTGGCGAGACTTCGCGCATGATCCAGTCTGGCCTGTCGCTGCGAATGCCGGCGAGTTCGTTCGCGTCATAGATCGATCCGATCGGTTTCGTGGGATGCTGGAAGTCCGGGTCGCCGCGATCCACGAGCACCTGGGTGACCAGCGTGGCCGCTTCGCGCTTGATTCCCTCGCGGCGGAACAACTCGCAAATGAGCCGCTGGATCATGTAGCCCATGCCGCCCTGGCAATCGGCGTCGCACGTGTCGAGCGGCAAGCTCGGAACGCGCCGCTCGCCCTCCTCGACGCGAATCAGGATGTTGCCGATCTGCGGTCCGCTGCCGTGGGTGATGGCGATCCGCGCACCGGTGTGGAACAGAGGCTTGAGATGCTCGAGCGTCTCCGCAGTGTGGGCAAACTGCAAGGGAATCGCGCCGGACTCGCCGGGCCTCGTAATGGCGTTGCCGCCCAGAGCGATCACCAGAGTTTCGGTCATGGTCTCAAGAGCCTGCCGTCTCATAAACAATTTCCTGCTCCGACATGGTGAGCGCCATAATCGCCTTGGCGGTGTGCAGGCGGTTTTCCGCTTCCTGGTACACCACTGAGTGCGGACCATCGATGACCTCGTCCGTCACCTCGTTGCCGCGATCGGCGGGCAGCGGATGCATGTACAGAGCATCTTGGGTGGCCAATTTCATGCGCTCGCTGTTGCAAATCCAGTGTTTGTATCCCTCAGCAATCCGCAGGGACTCCCTGGGGTTGGTTCCCATGGTGTCGAGACAGCCCCAACTCTTGGGAATGACGATGTCGGCGTCGCGAAATGCGTCGTCCATGTTGTCCACGATTTCGAATTTGGTTCCGGCGCGCCGCGCGTTCTCTCGTGCTGCCGCGACCGTCTGCGACATCAGCCCGTATTCGGGTGGATGCGCCAGCACAACGTCCACGCCGAAGCGCGGCATCAACATGATCAAACTTTGCGGCACGCTGAGCGGCTTGGCGTAACTCGGCGCGTACGCCCACGATATCGCCAATTTGCGTCCGCGGAGATTGCTTCCAAGTTTCTCGCGGATCGTCATGAGGTCGGCCAGCGCCTGGCAGGGATGGTCGACATCGCACTGCATATTGATCACCGGCGCATCTGCCCAGCGCGCAACTTCGCGCATGTATGCGTTGCCTTCGCCGGGAATCAAGTCGTGACGGATGGCGATGGCGTGCCCGTAACTCGACAGAATGATTCCCGTGTCCTTCGCGCTTTCTCCATGGGAGATTTGCATCGCATCGGAGGTCAAAAAATGCGCGTGGCCGCCGAGCTGCGTGATTCCCGCTTCGAACGAATTACGCGTGCGCGTGGATTTGTCGAAGAACATCAGAAAGATGGTTTGATCGACCAAATAGCGATGCGGAATGCGCCCCTTAAACTTGCGCTTCAAATCGGCGGATACGTCGAGCAGGATTTCGATCTCTGCTTCGCTGTATTCTTCCGTGGTGATGTAGTCCTTGCCTTTCAACAGCGCCTTTCGTGTTTCCAACACACACCTCTTTCTCGTCGTGTCTCAATGTGACTTCGTTTTGAAAGGGCACGGCTTCAGCCGTGCCGCAATCAGTTCAGAAAGTTCGGGGCTTCAGCCTCTGAGGGATGCTCTTCCTCAAACCGCCGACCTTCAGTCGCGCTCGCCCTCTCGTGTAGCCACGTATGCCAGGGGGAAGGCAGCATAAAACTGCGCCGCTTCCACCAGGTGGCGGATCGGGATGCGCTCGATCACGCTATGCGCCACGTCTTCTTCGCCGGGACCGAAGCCGATGCTCGGCACGCCCATAATTCCCATGGAGCCGACGCCGTTGGTGCTGAAGACCCACTTGTCCACAACGGGATCGGCGTTGTGAAGCGTGCGATACGCCGCAACGGCCGAGCGCACCAGCAAATGGTCCTCTTCAAGCACCCACGTTGGATAGTACTTCTGCATCGGATAAGTGAGGCCGGTATAGCTGGGCTGCTCGTAGTTCAAGACCTCAACCTCCGCGCCTTGCGCCGCTGGTAGCGCTTTCACCTCGGCAACCGCGCTCTCGAGTGTTTCCCCGGCGGTGAGCCTGCGATCGAGATGGATGGAACACGCACCCGGCACCGCGCAGAGCGAAGGAGACATGGAGCGAATCTCGGTGACGGCGATGGTTCCTTTCCCGAGAAATGCATCGTCGCGCAAACGCGTGTTCAACTGCTCGATCTGCGCGATCAGCGGGGCGGCTTTGTAAATCGGATTGTCGCCGCGCTCCGGTGCGCTGGCGTGGCACGAACGTCCGCGCAGGTGAACCTCAATCTCCAGGCGCCCGCGATGTCCGCGGTACACGCGCAGATTGGTTGGCTCCGTGAGCACCACGCACTCCGGCCGGATGCCGTCTTCCTTGAGAATGTAGACCCAAGGCAAGCCGTCGCAGTCTTCTTCCTGCACCGATCCCACGATCCATAATGTGTAGTCGCCTTCCAGTCCCAAATCCTTGATCATCTTGCCCGCGTAAACCATACTGGCCATGCCCCCACGCTGATCGCTGGAGCCGCGTCCGTAGATGAAACCATCCTCCACTTTGCCCTCGTACGGATCCCAGGCCCATTCCTTCGGATCGCCAATGCCGACGGTGTCGGTGTGCGCGTCCATCATGATCACGTGCTTGCCCGAGCCGATGCGTCCGAGTATGTTGCCCATGCCATCAATGCGGACCTCGTCGAAGCCCACGCGCTCCATCTCCTGCTTGATGCGCTGAACGACGGGACCTTCGTGAGAACTTTCGCCGGGAATGGCAACCATGTCGCGCAGAAAGCGGACCATGTCCCCTTCCAGCGCGTTTGCGGCGGCGATTAAAATTGCGGAGTCAATCGTAGTTTTGGTAGTCATGTTCTTCCTCATTCAGCGGCCCTTGAGGCTGCTCGTTTGGTGAAAGTTTGCGGTGCGTCTCCCGAACGCACTGGGAGTTTTCGGGAGCGGATTCCGACTTGGAGTTTTTCGGTCAGCGTCACTGCGAGGCTCCTTTTTTCGCGTGGCTGCGGCTGTAGGGCGTGTCCTTCATCGGCAGGCTGGTGCGCAGTTTGCCGTCGCGCTGCCAATAGGCGCACGCGATTGCCGGTGCGGTGGGAATGCTCACGATCTCTCCCACGCCCTTTGCTCCATACGCCAACTCCGCGGGGTTTTTCTCGATAATCCGGCATTCGATCTCGGGAGTTTGTGTGGAGCGCAGCAGGCCGATGGTGCCGTAGGTCACGGCTGGCGCACCATTGCGCACGGCGAAGTTCTCGGTGAGCGCGTAGCCCATCCCCATCACTACGCCGCCTTCGATCTGTCCTTCAACGCCGTTGGGGTTGATGGCTCGGCCCACGTCGTGCGCCGCAATGACCTTCTTAACTTTTCCTGCCTCGTCGAGAAGCACAACCTGGGTTGCGTATCCATACGCAACGTGGCTTACCCGGTTCGGCTTGTCGCTCGTCATGGGATCGGTCACGCAATCGAATTCGCCGTAAAATTCCCCGCCTTCGAGTTCCGCGAGCGTGCTATGACTCAGCTCCTGCTTGAGCGCGGTTGCCGCGCGCCGCGCCGCTTCACCGGTGATCGTCGTCTGCCGCGAAGCTGTGCTGGTGCCGCTGTCCGGCGTCACGTCGGTATCGGGTGCGTGTACCGTGAGCAAAGACCTGTCGAGTCCCGTCGCTTCGGCCACAATCTGCAGCACCACTGTCGCGATGCCTTGTCCCATGCAGGCCGCGCTGGTGCAGATGACGACTTTTCCGTTTTCGATTTTGAGTTTTACGCGGCCCACATCTTCGACGCCCACGCCCTTGCCGGTGTTCTTGAAGGCGCAGGCGATGCCGGCGTCGGGATGGGCATCGATCACGTCCTTCACGGCCAGCAGGGTTTCTTTCAGTGCCGTACCTGCGTCAGCGATCTGGCCGTTCGAAAGCGCGGCGCCCGGCTCGATGGCGTTGCGGAAGCGCATCTCCCACGGCGAGATACCGACTTCGCGCGCCAACAGATTCAGATTGCTCTCCATGGCGAAGCAGGTTTGCGTCACGCCAAAGCCGCGGAACGCGCCGGAAGGAATGTTGTTGGTGTAGATGGCGCGGCCTTCGATGTCCACGTTGTCGATTTGATAGGGGCCGGCGGCGTGCGTGCAGGCGCGTTGCAGCACCGGCCCGCCCAGCGAGGCATACGCGCCGGTATCGGCCACAAGACGCACGCGTACGGCGGTCAGTTTACCGTTTTCGTCGCATGCGGTGGTGCAATCGATCTCCATGGGATGGCGCTTGGGATGCACCCTGAGGCTCTCGTTGCGGGTCAAAGTTAGTTTGACGGGCCGCCCACTATGCCAGGCCAGCAGCGCCGCGTGATGCTGCACTGACATATCTTCCTTGCCGCCAAACCCTCCGCCCACAAACTTGCTGATGACGCGCACCTTTTCGCCCGCGACTCCCAGCATGCGCACAATCTCACGATGATCGTCGTAGATGCTTTGTCCGGCCGTGTAGACCGTCAAAGACCCGCACTGCGTGGGCACGGCCAGCGCGCTCTCCGGCTCGAGAAACCCGTGCTCCTGGCGGGGTGTCGAATAGTGATGCGTCACCACGTGCTTTGCCTCGGCAATCGCGCGCTCCACGTCGCCACGCTTCAGCACCGTTGTGGACAACATGTTTCCTTTGGGGTGCAGGCTGGGCGCGTCCTCGGCCAGCGCCGCCGCTGGTGAGAGCAGCGGTTCCAGTACCTCATATTCGACTTGAATCAGCTCAATGGCATTTTGCGCGGCTTCTTTGCTGGTTGCGGCCAGCATCGCCAGGGCGTCGCCCACGTAGCTCGTCTCTTCACCTTCGGCAATCATCACCGGCCAGTCGCAGACGACATGGCCCAGCAGTCGCTCGCCTGGAATATTTTGTGCCGTGAGCACAACTTTGACACCGGGAAATGCCCGCGCTGCTGCAATGTCGATCTTCTTCACCAGCGCGCGCGGATACTTTGCCCGCAGTACTGCGCCGTGCAACATTCCGGGCACCTGCATGTCATCGACAAACTCGCCGGTTCCCAGCAGCTTTTCGTGGGCGTCCGGCCGCACCATGCGTTCGCCCACGCGGCCGGTCGTGGATTCCGTTTGGTGCGCACCACCGTTGCTGAGTGCTGTAGCGGCCAACTGAATGGCGCGCTCTATTTTTGTGTAACCTGTACAGCGGCACAGATTGTAGCGAATGGCGGATTTCACTTCGGCCGCTGTGGGAGTGGGATTCGCGTCCAACAGAGCCTTGGCGCTGATCAACATGCCGGGCATGCAGAATCCGCATTGCACGGCTCCTACTTCGCCGAAGGCCCACGCATACACTTCGCGCTCGCGCGCCGAAAGACCTTCGCTCGTGGTTACCGTGTTGCCGTGAACCTTGGCCACGGTGAGCGTACACGCGCGCGCTGCTTTCCCATTCACGATCACGGAGCAGGAGCCGCAGACACCTTCCGCGCAGCCATCTTTCACCGAGGTCATGCGCGCGTCGGCGCGCAGATACTCCAGCAGATTCTTGTCCGCTTCAACCGTGACGAGTTTTCCGTTCAGCGTGAAACTGAACATCCCGCTTGCTCCAATATCGGTTGTGGGGCAGCACTTGGCCGCGTGGCGTAAATCTTCTGGTCGTAGTTCTGAACCTTGACATACTGTGCGTCCCAGAAGCTCTGGCTGCGCATCGAATCGAGAAACTCCTTGGTGTAGCCGAACTTCAGCCAGTCGCGTTCTTTCTGCTGGAAGAGCCGCTCCTTCATCCGCGGCGTCCGGAAATCGAAGACGTGCTCGGTCGACGCGCCGAGGAAGATGTCGTTTGCCCAGCGATCGAGAACCGGCCCGGCCAGATCGAGATAGCGATGGTTCATCTCGTCGAGTACGGAGAAATAGCGATCGATTCCATCTGTCGCCACGGTGACGACGTTGTCGCCCGGCCCCAGGCGCAGGTACTTCGCCAGCTTGATTGCGCCCAGCACGTTGCAGATTCCCGACGGTCCGAACAAATCGCGCAGGCTCTGCGCAACTTCGCGCGCGACGCCCAGTTTCTCCAATGACTCTGCTCCATCGTGGAAGATCTTCACGCCCTGCACGGTTTCCTCGTCCTTGATCAGGATCACGAAATCGGTGTTGAGCACGTTGTGAATCAGCGTGATCATCTTGTCGCCGATGCCCTCGATGCGATGCTGCCCGCAGCCGCCGTTGGCGAGCGTCGAGCATTCGTAGGGTTCGAGCGCGGCTATCTTCGCTTCAGGAAACGCGGCTTTGATCTGATCGCCCGCCGCAATGGTTCCCGCCGAGCCCGGCGCCGACGTAAATCCCGCGATGCGTCCATTGCCTACGCCCTGTACTGCATCAATGGCGCTGCCGCCGGTGACATGGCGATGAAAACGGTAATTCGGGAAAAGCTCGAACTGCGCCAGCGCTTTGTTCTTCGGGTTTTTCATCAGCTCGCGCGTTTTCTCGAGCGTCAGAATCACGTCGGACTCCGAACCGGGCGTCAGCTCCAACTCGCCGCCATACTTCTGTATGCGCGCGTAACGCTCCTTGCTCATGTTGTCGGGCATGATCACGATGGCGCGGAAGCCGAGCAGCTTGGAAATGTACGCGGTACCGATGCCAAAGTTGCCTGTCGAAGGCCCGAGGATTGTGTGCTCACCGGGGACGATTTCGCCGTCTACCAGCCCTTCAATCAACGTGCTGTAAGCAGGCCCGACCTTGTGTGAGCCGGAAGGGAAGCCGCTGCCCAGCATGACCACGATATTGGCCTCGATGCCTGTGAGCGCGGGTGGCAACACCACTTTGCGCACTTTGTTGGCCGCATCTTTCCAGGTGATGTTGAACAGATTGATCGGGTCCAGCTCATTGTCGTGCAACGCCGCGAGCGCCCTCGCACGCACATCCTTATCAATCAGGCCCGGATCGAGCATTTCGTTATAAGTGGGACCGAATGGAATCTTTGCCATCGAACTTTCCTTTCTTTTCTTGCTCTCAAATTCAACTTGCAGCCGCTGCCAACACGGCTTCGCGCACTTCGTCGATCTCTGGTTTCACGGCGATGGGGCTGCCCGCCGCGCGCATCGCGCTTTGAATATCCTTCAAGCCATTTCCGGTCATAACCAGGGCAACGGTTTCGCTATGGCCGATGATGCCCGACGCGACCGCCCGGCGCACGCCAGCCGCTGCGGCCACGCCCGCCGGCTCGCCAAAGACGCCAGCTTTGCGCGCAAGCAGGGTGATCGACTCCAGAATCTCCTCGTCGGAAACGGCGACAAACGCGCCGCCCGACTCGTTGACTGCGCGCATGCCTTTGGCGAAGTTGCGCGGATGGCCCACGGCGATGGAGTCAGCGAGCGTGTTGGCCGCGCAAGGCGCAAGGCCGCTGCGATGGCGCCACGCGGTGACGAAGGGCTGGCAGCCTTCAGCCTGCACGCCGAGAATGCGCGGGAGTCGGGGAAGAATGCCCAGGTGGTGCATCTCCCACAATCCCTGCCACACGCCGCCAATGGTGCATCCATCGCCAACGGAAACTACTACCCAATCCGGCACGCTGCCCGGCGTGAGACGCGAGAACTGTTCCGCAAGTTCCAAGGAAACTGTCTTCTTGCCTTCAATGAGATACGGATTGATAGCGCAGTTGCGGTTGTACCAGCCGAACTCGACGCTGGCCCTCATGCAGAGTTCCCACGCTTCATCGTAGGTTCCGTCTACGGAGAAAACGCGTGCGCCGTAGATCAGCAGTTGCGCGACCTTGGCCTGGGGGGCGCGCGCTGGAACAAAAATCGTTGCTGGAATTCCTGCCGCCGCGGCGAACCCCGCCAGCGACGAAGCCGCATTGCCCGTGGAAGCGCACGTGATTTGCGCAGCGTGTTTTTCGAGGGCCTTCACCACTCCTACGGCGCTGGCGCGATCCTTGAACGATGCCGTCGGATTGCGGCCTTCATCTTTCACCCAGCAGCGCGCGACGCCCAATTCGCCGGCCAGGCGCGGTGTTTCGTACAGCGGCGTCCATCCCACTTGCAGATGTGGAATCAGCTCCGGCGACACGGTTGGCAGCAACGGCAAGTAGCGCCACATGGAGAGCTCGCGATTGCCTGCGAGCGCTCTCGCGTTCAGTTCCTCGCGCGCCACCTCGTAATCGTATTGCACATCCAGAATGCCTTCGTGATAGCCGCAGGCAGGGCAGTAGTAGTCCACCTCTTCAGTGGAATACCTGCGCCCGCAATGAATGCATTTGAGGCCGGTCACGGTTTGAATTCTGCGCGCGTGCATTCGCTTCTCCCAACGCGTTCCGATAAAAAACATGCCGCAGGGGCTAAAGCCCCGGACTTTTCCGCTTCTTTCGGCACGACTGAATTCGTGCCCTGACACTTCGTGCTTCCTCCGTTCGGTTTCGTGATTTTCCAGGTCCAAAAATCAGGGCCTGGACACCCATGCTGATTCGGTCCGACACGAAATCGCAAGTTCGATAAATTACAGCGCCATGGTCATCGCCCGCAGCTTGCAGCGCGTGACGCACAGCCCGCAATGAAAACACTTCTCCTCGTCGATTTCGAGAATCTTCGCTTCCTTATCCTGATGAATGGCCCCGTACGGGCAGCTCTTCTCGCAGATCCCACACAGAGTGCAGTGCTCCCTGTTCACCTCCGGTGGTCCTTTAGAGTGCGGCGCTCCGCGCTCGCGCATCAGCCGCACCGTCAAGCCGCGAATCTCATCCACGGACGCGTAGCTATGCTCGTCGAGAAACTTGTTCAGCTCGCCGG
Organism: uncultured Acidobacteriota bacterium; assembly: GCA_963786565.1. Taxonomy (GTDB): domain Bacteria; phylum Acidobacteriota; class Terriglobia; order Terriglobales; family Acidobacteriaceae; genus Telmatobacter. The sequence continues at coordinate 367,474 of CAWAZR010000011.1, forward strand.
CAATTCTTGCGTAAACCGTGGGCCCGCGCAGAATCGCCTCCGTGCACACCTGCACCGCCGATGCGCCGGCCATCAACATCTCCGCTGCATCGCGTCCGTTGCTCACGCCGCCCACGCCGATCACGGGAATCCGCACAGCGCGCGCTGCGTCGTAGACGCAACGCAATGCCAAAGGCTTGATGGCTGCGCCGGAAAGCCATCCGAAGCCATCCTTGCTGCCCATGAGCGGCATGCCGGTTTCAAGATCGATGCCGAGGCACGGCCCGAAGGAATTGATCATCACCAACGCATCCGCGCCAGCCTCTTCGAGCGCCAGGGCGATTTCCTGAATATTGGGGTGCGGACTCAGCTTCATGAAGACCGGCACGTCCACGGCTTCCTTGGCCGCGCACAGCGCATCAATAATAGGAGTGATGTTGTTGCCGACGTAATGCGTGGAGAGTTCCAGGGCATCGGCAAACGGCTTGACCAGCGGAGCCAATTCGCGAATTTGCGCGGCCGTGTAGCCCAGCCCCACGATGACGGGAAGACCCGTCGCGCGCGCCAGTTTGTACTCTTTTTCGATCCACTGCTCTTTTGATAATTCCGACCACAGCTCGGTGTTCAGGAATCCGCCCCGAATCTCGGCCATGCAGGGCCGGGGCACCTCGGCCGGCTGCACAGAAATAGTCTTGGTCACAAGTCCGCCCGCACCGCCGTTGGCAGCGGCTTCGAGCGTTGCGCCGTCCTTCGAGGGAGGACCCGCCGCCGGCAGAATGGGGTTCCTGAATTCCAGCCCGCAAATGTTGACTTGAAGATTGGCCATCGCGCTTTCCGCTCAACCGAGGTTCCGAATGCCAGTCGATGGTTCCTGGCACCCCGCCATCAAAGTTGAATCCCGCATGGGGCCGCAGCGACAGCCGATAGAGGGAAAAAGCGCACGCGGCCTTGCGTAGATTGATTGTCCGCCCATCCCCCTCGGCTCCTATGTGATTTGGATCACAACACTTAGACGGCACGCATCACTAGAATTCAATGCACTATGGAGCAGTCTGCTCATTTACTGGTCGGCAACGGCCGTCTGATCACGCACGACGATCGCCAGCCTTTCCTCGAAGACGGTTGCGTCGCCATTCGTGACAGCGTGATCGTTGCTGTCGGCCCGACTGCCCAATTGCGAGCCGCCCATCCCGGCGCGAAATTCATCGATGCGCGCGGCCGCGTGATCATGCCGGGCCTCATCAACACGCACACGCATCTCTACAGCGCTTTCGCCCGCGGCATGGCGCTGAAGGACGACGCGCCCGGCAACTTCTCGCAAATTCTGGAGCGGCTATGGTGGCGGCTCGATAAGGCGCTCACGCTCGAAGACGTCTACTGGAGCGCAATGGTGGGCATGATCGCGAGCATCCGCAAAGGCGTCACTACGATTTTCGATCACCATGCCAGCCCCCATGCGGTGCCCACGAGCCTGTTTCGCATTGCCCGGGCCGCCCGCGAAACCGGCATGCGCAGTTGTCTTTGTTACGAGGTTTCCGACCGCGACGGCGCGGAGATCGCGCACCAGGGCATCGAAGAGAATCGCGCATTTCTTCATCGCTGCAAGGATTTAAGTGACGACCGGCTGCGCGGACTTTTCGGAATGCACGCTTCGTTCACGCTCAGCGACGAGACGCTCGACCGATGCGGCCGGGTAGCGGCGGAGCTGGGCGCGGGCTTTCACGTGCACACCGCGGAAGCGGCATCGGACGCGGAGAGCTGTCAGCGGGAGCATGGGATGTCCATCGTGCATCGGTGGAACCACTTCGGCATTTTGAAGGCGAAATCTCTGCTGGCGCATTGTGTTCACGTGGACGATCACGATATCGAAGAGTTGCGCGTCACGCAGACCAACGTGATCCACAATCCGCAGTCGAACATGGGGAATGCCGTGGGCTGCGCGCCGGTTCTCGAAATGATGCGCCGCGGCGTCCGCGTTGGCCTGGGAACAGACGGCTATACGCCTGACATGTTCGAGTCGATGAAGGCCGCCAATTTGTTGCTAAAACATCACGCCGGCGATCCGCGCGTGGCCTGGGCCGAGCCCTCGCAGATGCTCTTCCAGGAAAATGCCCGAATCGCAACGGAATGCTTCGGCTGCCCCGTGGGCGAGCTCGTTCCCGGCGCGCACGCAGACATTATTCTGGTCAACTACGACCCGCCCACGCCAATGAGTGCCGAGAACCTTAACGGCCACATTTACTTCGGATTCACTGGCGGCGCTGTCGAGACGGTCCTCATCGGCGGCCAGATCGTCATGGAATCGAGGCAACTCCTCGACATCGACGAGCAGGAAGTGATGGCCAAATCCCGCGCCGCTGCCGCGGAAATGTGGAAGCGCTTCTAGAAACGAAGAGAATCTCGGGCCTGCGGGTCATAATGGAAGAGGCGGCCGTCTTCCCCGGTCGCTTGTTCGCTGAGGTCCACCTATGAGCGCTGCGAGCGCCTCCAACTTTCACGTGCTGGCCAAGCCGATCGGACCCATCTGCAATCTCGACTGCAAGTACTGCTTCTATCTCGAAAAAGAATTGCTGTATCCGCAGCCCGATCCGCATATCGACAAGTGGGCGATGAGCGATCAGGTGCTGGAGAGCTACATCCGGCAATACATCGAGGCGCACGACACGCCGGTGGTGAATTTTGCCTGGCAGGGCGGGGAGCCGACGCTGCTGGGCGTCGATTATTTTCGGAAGCTTGTCGAGATCCAGAAAAAATATGCCAACGGCAAGCAGATTGCCAACGCCTTTCAGACCAATGGCGTCCTGCTCAACGACGCGTGGGCGGAATTCTTTCTCGAATTTCAGTTCCTTATCGGCATTTCCATCGACGGCCCGCGCGAGTTGCACGACGCCTACCGCGTGGACAAAGGCGGCCAGCCGACATTCGATCGCGTAATGCGCGGCATCGAAACATTGCAGCGCAATAAGGTCGACTTCAACACGCTGACTACCGTGCATCGCGCCAACGCGGACGCACCGCTGGAGGTTTATCGTTTTTTGCGGGACAATGGCAGCGGCTATATGCAGTTCATCCCCATCGTGGAGCGGATTGCGCATCAAGTGACTGAGGAGGGTTTGCGCCTGATCTCACCGGATTTTGCCGGTCCCGCCAAGGTCGCGCCGTGGTCTGTTGAGCCGCGGCAGTTCGGAAAATTTCTTTGCACGATTTTCGATGAATGGGTGCGCCGCGACGTGGGCCGCACCTATGTGCAGCTCTTCGATATCTGCCTTGAGACGTGGAGCGGGATGGAGGCGAGCCTGTGCATCTTCCGCAAGCAATGCGGCTCTGCTCTCGCCATCGAACACAGCGGCGATCTTTACTCGTGCGATCATTTTGTTTATCCCGAAAACCGGCTGGGCAACATTATGGATTCGGCGCTCGCTGCGCTGGCCGGCTCGGAACAGCAGCAGAAATTTGGTGAGGCGAAAGAGTCCACGCTGCCGCGTTACTGCCGCGAGTGCGACGTGCGTTTTGCGTGCAACGGTGAGTGCCCGAAGCATCGCTTCCTCACCACCCCCGACGGGGAGCCGGGGCTCAACTATCTTTGCGCGGGCTACAAGATGTTCTTCCACCACGTTGATCCCGCCATGCGCTTTATGGCGGCAGAGCTGGCGGCCGAGCGACCTCCGGCCAACGTGATGCGCTGGGTGGCGGAAGAAGATGTGCGGGTACGGATGGGCAAAACCGGCCGCAACGATCCATGTCCCTGCGGCAGCGGACGGAAGTTCAAGCAATGTTGCGGGGCGTAGCAGCCTTCATCACCTTCAGTAGTGGGCCTTACCCACGCTCCAAAATTTTCCTCGCTCATTTTGCAGATAATTTCATCCTCCCGGCGCACACTATTCCCATAAGCCTTCAATGAGGCAGGCAGCGCGGTTCGACGGACCCTGATCCCTGAAAACCTGACGCCAGCCTCTAACTCTTTTGATGTCTTATTTCTGCAGGCAAGGATATGGTTTCTCAATCATTTGCGCGCCGGCGCATCGCGCAACCTGATGAAAATAGGACATTTGTTTGCAGAAATTATGGGGGGAGAGGGGGGTGGAGGGAATATGCGCTCAGTGAAAGTCGTGCGAGCGTAGTTCAAGGCCGCCGTGTGTGAGGGGCGCCAGCCGCGTGGCCTTCACGTGAATCACGCCATCCTGATTCTGTAGCGCGCCTTCGACAAGAAGAAACTTGCTCCGCGTCACTATCAGGCGGTGCTGTTCATACACATCCGGCGTCACGATGACGTTGGAGATTCCCGTCTCGTCTTCCATGGAAATAAAAATAAAGCCCTTCGCGGTTCCCGGTCGCTGGCGCGCAATAACGCAGCCCGCCGCGCGCACCCATACGCCGTCGCGGCAATGCCGCAAATCTTCTGAAGATAAAATGCCCTGTGCGCGAAGTTCTCCACGCCGGTAGTGCATGGGGTGTTTGCCCACCGTCAGCCCAGTGCCCGCATAGTCGGCTACCAGTCGCTCTTCTATCGTCATTTGATGGAGCGGCAGACTGCGATCGTCCTCGCGTAGATTTGTTTGGATCAGCAGCGGACCCTCCGGCCGTCCCGCCCACTCCACCTGCCAGAGCGCATCGCGCCGGTGCGCAACTTCATCCACCCAATTCAATGCGCCGATCCGCGCCAGGAGTGTCAACTCCTTGCGGTTGAGTTCGGGGGCGCGCAATGCCAGATCGTCCGCGGAACGGAATGGGCCATCCTGCATGCGCGCGGCAAGCAGCGCTTCCGCGGCCTGCTTGCGCAATCCCTTGGCATAGCCCAGTCCCATACGCATCGAGAGTGTTCCATCCGGTTCATGCTCCACCACGCATTCCCATGCCGATACCTGAATGTCGATAGGCTTCACGCGCAGCCCATGCCGCTGCGCATCCTTCACCAGCACGGCCGGCGAGTAGAAGCCCATCGGCTGATTGTTCAAAATGGCACAGGTAAACGCGGCGAGAAATTTCACCTTGAAGTAGGCTGAAGCATAGGCAATCAGGGCAAAGCTGGCCGCGTGCGACTCCGGAAATCCGTACAGCGCAAACGAGCTGATCTGCTGCACGATTTTGTCTTGCGTCTGCACGTCCATGCCGTTCGCAGTCATGCCCGTGCGCAGCTTGGATTCCAGATTCTTCATCCGCTCCCACGAGCGCCGCATACCAACTGCGCGCCGCAACTCTTCAGCTTCTGCGCCTGTAAAGTTCGCCACCGTCATGGCAATGCGCAGCAACTGCTCCTGAAACAGCGGTACACCCAGGGTGCGCCGCAAAACCGGTTCGAGCGAGGGATGCGGATACGTGACCGGCTCTTTTTTTTGCCTGCGCCTCATATATGGATGCATCATCTGGCCGACGATGGGCCCCGGACGGATGATGGCCACCTGCACGACGAGATCGTAGAAACGGTCAGGATAATTGCGCGGCAGCGAAGCCATTTGCGCGCGGCTTTCGATCTGGAACATGCCCACTGTGTCGGCTTTTTGCAGCACGCGGTAGATTTCCTCGTCCTCCGGCAACTGCGCCAGGTCCACGCGCTCGCCGTAGTGCGCGGGAATCAGCTCCAGGCACTCTTTGAGCACGGCCATCATGCCCAGGCCCAGCAGATCAACCTTGATGATGCCGAGGTCGGCGCAGTCTTCCTTGTCCCACTGCACGACGGTACGACCGGGCATGGACGCGCGCTCCAATGGTACGACATGATTGAGCTGTCCCTGGCAGATGACCATGCCGCCCGAGTGCTGGCCGAGGTGACGGGGCAGATCCTGAATGCGCATGCACAGCTCGAGATACTTGGCGATGCGCGGATGCCGGATGTCGAAGCCCGCGTTCCGGAAGGAGTGCGCCATGGTATCGTTCTCGCCGCGCCACTCCCAGTGACTCACGAGATTTGTTAGCCGGCCCAGCGACTCCTCATCGAACCCCAGCGCCTTGCCGGTTTCGCGCGCCGCGGACTTGCCGCGATAGGTGATGACATTGGCGGTCATGGCCGCGCCCAGCTCGCCGTAGCGCTGGTACACATATTGGATGGCCTGCTCGCGTTGCGCCTCCGAAGGCAGATCGAGATCGATGTCGGGCCACTCGCCGCGGCTTTCACTCAGGAAACGCTCGAACAGCAGTTCCATCCCCACCGGATCGATGGCCGTAATTTCGAGCGCGTAGCACACGGCAGAGTTGGCCGCGCTGCCGCGCCCCTGCACCAGGATGCCGTTGCGCTTCGCAAATTGCACGATGTCCCAAACGATCAGAAAATAGCCTTCGAAACCGAGCTTCCCGATCAGCTTGAGCTCGTGCTCCACCTGGTTTTTTGCGCGCTCCATCAGATTGCGATCGCTTTTCGGCCCGTAGCGCCGTGCGACGCCTTCGGCGACGCGCTTGCCGAGAAAGCTCATCATGGTTTCGCCGCCCGGCACGGGATAGCGCGGAAATTCGTAGCCGAGGTCGCTCAGCCCGAACGCGAGCCGCGACGAAAGTTCGATAGTGTTGTCGACGGCTCCGCGCACATCGCGAAACAGCGCCGTCATCTCGCGCGCCGCGCGCAGGTGGCGCTCGCTGTTCATGGCCAGCAGCCGGCCCGCGCGGTCCAGTTCCGTGTGGTTGCGGATCGCGGTAAACAGGTCGAGGATCTCGCGATCGTACGCTTTGGCGTAGCGCACGCCGTTCGTGGCCAGCACCGGGAGCTGCAACGCGCGTGCGATGCGGATCGCCGCCTGATTCCGCCATTCTTCCTCGCGTTCGCGATGCCGTTGCACCTCGACGTAAACATTTCTGTGGCCGAAGATGTGCGTGAGCTGCTCCACAACTTTGCGCCCGGCCTCTTCGCCGCCGTGCATGAGCGCCGCGGCCAGCGGTCCCTCGTCGCCACCCGTCAGGCACACGAGGCCGGATGCGTATTGCTCTAAATCGCCGAAGTTGGCCGCGCCCTCCTGCTTGGTTGCCTCGCGCATCTTGAATTGCGTGATCAACTGGCAGAGGTTCTGGTAGCCCTGGCGGGTTTCGCACAACAGGGTCACGCGTGCCGGTTCCGGCGCGCATTGGTGCGGCAGCCATGCCGGAGGCTTGAGCCGCTCGCCAAAGCTCTTGACCGCAACCTCCGCGCCGATGTGCGCACGGACGCCGCTGCGCTGGCCGCTGGTATGGAAGCGCGCCGCGCCATAGACACCGTTGCGATCGGCAATGGCCATGGCCGGCATCTCCAACTCGGCCGCACGCTCCATCAACGCCTCGGGCTGCGAGCCTGCCTCCAGAAAGCTGAAGGCGCTGGCCGCGTGCAGCTCGATGTAATCAGCGCTTCGATTTCGAGAAGAATGCGCGATGGTGAAAGGCTGGGCTGTTTCCTCCGGTAACGGTGCATACGCATCGTTCGGGTGACAGACGGGCGTCCCCGGCGAGCGAGTATTGGGTACGTTGGGGCCGCGCTCAGTCATAGAGCGCCGCCATCTGCCAGCCGCCGTGCATGCGATCGCGGACCAGACAACAGCAGAGCAGGGAACTGTCGCCGGCGCGCGCCACAATGTCCCACTGCTCGTGGCCCCACAGGGTTGGCTGCCACCAGTCGCCACAGGCGAGCCACGGGCCGTAGGCGCGGTCGACTCTGTAGCTTTGGCCGCGAAAATAAAACTGCACCGGTCGTTGCGCTTGGAGTGTGACGGTTACGCGCTCGGCCGGTCGCAACTGCCGCGCTGCTGCGCGCAACTCGGCTTGACCTGTCGTCTCCGCATTGCTCTCTGTCAGGCGCGACGCGTCGATTTTGAACGCTTCGATTCGGAATGCTTCGGGCGCGTGTGTGTCGAGCAGCGCCGCGCGGCCCACATTCTCCTCGCCCACCACGGCGCGGATGCGCGCCAGCGTGACGTCGAGCCGCGAAGCCTCAGGCAGTTGCGGCGAGAACAGACCCAGCTGCACCTTGCTGGTCGCTCCCGGCTCCGCATCGAGCGCGACGGCAAGCACGGAGGACGGCGGCGGATGCGCTTCCAAATCCAGATGCAACAGCTTGATCCAGAGCTGCTTGTCGTTGGTCGGCAGTGCCGGCCGCACTGTGCGCGCGTGCGTGCTGCCGCGGTCGAGAGTGAGCGTAATGGTGACTGCGGCCAGCGCAATGATGCGCGCATTGGCGCGCACGATGAGCTGATCGAGCATGGCGCCGGCGACAAACAACAGCGAGTCGAGCAGTTCCACGGGAGAATCGAGCTCCATGTGCTCGGCCAGCTTGAGCGGCGGCTCGACAGGTTGGAAAAGATGCGTTCGCTCGCCCCGCGCCAGTTGCCAAAGTCGCCGGCCCTCCTGCCCCATACGCGCAATCAGGTCCTTTTCCGGCAACGCTGCCAGCATGCCCAACGTGCGCACGCCCCACGCGGAAAATTTCTCCGCCTGTTCTTCGGTGAGATCCAGAATTGTGAACGGCAGCTCTGCCAATGCCGCCGCTTCCTCGCCCTGCGGAATGACCTTTACGGTTGCGCCCGGCGGCAAACCTCTCGCCATGCACACGGTTGCATGCAGATTGCCGCTTACCGCAACGGAGGCGCGCATGCCTACGGCGCGCACCCGCTCCACCAGCCTCCGCGCCAGCATTTCCGGCGGTCCAAACAAACTTTGCGTCCCTGCAATATCGATTCCGCAAACAAAAGCTGTGTCCCGGCGGCGCTCGTTGACTTTGTGTTCTTCCAGGCGCGGTGAGAACGCGCCCGCACATTCCAGCAGAATGGCCCGCGTTGCCGCTTCTTCTTTTGGCGAGCGGGCCAGCACGGCCGATGCGGGAAAGGTGTCCACCTCCACGCGTGTCATGCCGCGCACCATCCCGAGCAACCGTGCCTTCGTGTTCAAGGAGCGGACCTGCTCGAGTGGTACCGCGCCCTCCATTACTACGCATGGCTGCTCCCTGAGCTCAGGCCGCAGTCGCAGCAGCGCCTGCACGGGAAACTCCCGCGCATACAGGCACGCATACAATTCGCAAGTCATCGCACGGCCGCCGATGCCGCGCGGCTTTGCCAGTTGGCTGCGTTCGTTCTTTGTGGAGGCTTGCGCAGCGGCACAACATTGTCTGCCGCGCCGGTAAAGCGCCGCCGCACCACTTCGACGCTGTGCGCCATGCCGGTGAATACCGTGGCTTCGTCGCGCAATGCATCGCCGGGTTCGAGCCGCAGCGACAATTCCGCGCTGCTCTTGGCGCAGCCACACTGGGCAAGCAATAGAAGGCTGGCCTGCGTTTTCTCTGCTGCCGCCCGGTAGCGGAACCACGTGGCGAGCGGCACGCGCGAGGCAAACTCCGGCGTCAGGCCGCCCAGGTCCAGCACAACCGCACTGAATCCTCCCGCCTGTAGCACCAGATCGGTCACGCGCAACGCCTGGTCGAATTGCTGCCAGGTGCCAGAGGGTTTCCTGCGTTCGCCAACAGCCTGTGACGAAAATCCAAACGCGTTGAAAGAACGTCCCGCAGGGGCTAAAGCCCCGTTCATTTTGTTGGCATGATCGGCACGGCTAAAGCCGTGCCCTTTCAAAACCAGTTCGCGCCCCACGCGTTCTTTCAAAACCGGCTCGCACCGAGGTGGTTCGCTCAAAGGTGGCGCATCTTGTCTTGAGGTTCGGCGAGATTGTGGCCCGGCGCAGCGCGGAGCGAGATTTGGCGTCTCCGGCCGCAGAAGTCCGCCCACGGCTGCGGCGAGTCCCTTGACCTCGCCGCGCGGGTGACCGCCGCAGCCCCCGCCATGCAGGCCTTTCATTACCGGCGCGGGCGTCAGATATTTTTCCGGCAGCGAAAAACGCTGGGTCGCGTGCGGCGTTGCGGGTTTCGCCGCTCCGCAGCGCACCCACAACAATCGCTCCAGGTCGACGCCGGCTGCCGCTGCCGAAACCGGATCGAGCGCATTCGACACATCAATCCACGCGCACACACGCCCGGCTTGCGTCAGGCTCGCCACAAATTTGAGCGCAACCGAGGTCCGCCCCGAGCACTCCGGCCCGACGAGTTCGGTCAGCGCTCCTACAGGCAGGCCGCCGTGCAGGACCTCATCGAGCGCTTCGATGCCTGTGGATGCAACCGGCCGGACGACCCTCGGCACGGGCGATAGTGCTGCGGGAATCCTGGCGGCGAGGGCAGACTCAATCTGAAGGCGGATTGCGGAGGCGGCAGACATGGCGTGATTGTTTCGCCTTATATTCGCCTTTTCTTGAGCAGCTTGCAAGCCCTGCGTGCACCAATTTGTGTGCAAACTTGCGCCAAACCCATGAAATCCAACCGCTTATTTTGTTTATTCGCTAAACTTTGGGCTATGTGTGGCCGCTATGGGCGCCGGGCAGACAAACAGCGAATTGCGGAGTGGTTTCGCACGCGCGATACCGATGTCTTCAACGAAGAGTATTACGAGACCAACGCAGCCCATTTCACGCCCTCTTACAACATCTCTCCCGAGACAATGCAGCCGGTGGTGCGGGTCGACCACGATACCGGCGACCAGGTGCTCGCACTCATGAAGTGGGGCTTGGTGCCCTACTGGTCGAAAACGCCAAGAGCCAATTTTAGTTCCATCAATGCGCGGGCTGACAAGCTCACTTCAAGCGGTGCCTGGCGCGAGCCGTGGAAGCACCGCCGCTGCCTGATCCCTGCCAATTTCTTTTACGAATGGGAGCCGCTGACCAAGGACGAGGAGAAAAAGAAGATCAGCAAACCGTGGGCGGTTTCACTTCCTGACGAGCGCCTGTTCGCCTTCGGCGGCATCTGGGATCGATGGAAAGGCCAGGACGAAAAGCGAAATGAGGTCGTCGTTGAGAGCTTCAGCATCATTACCACCGATCCCAACCAAATTCTCGAACCCTTTCACGACCGATGTCCACTCATCATCAAATCAGACGATTATGTTCGATGGCTGGCGCCGGCTGAGCCGTCTCATCTGCCCATCGACCTGGTGCGTACATGGCCTGCGGAAGACATGAAGGCATGGCGCGTGGCTAAGCTCCAGGGCAACGGGCCGCACCTGCTCGAGCCTCTTGCTGAATCTCCCGCTTGATTGCTCGGCTCGATCCGGCCGTTCACAGTGCAAGGAAATTCTTTTTGCTACGAGCGCACGAATGCCTTCATTGTTCCGCATCTCTTACCCTCTGAGATGCCGTGCGGGCGAACGGTGTAGGCGTTCACCGCGGCAGGAACAATAAACGTCTCAGCATAATGAACAACGAATGGCGCGAACGCGCCGCTGGGGCTTTCGACAATCGCCTCATCTCCCTCAATGAGATTGAGCACGTTGACGCCGCCACCCGTGTGGTGCGGCACCGTACCCGTGAACCAGTGGCGGCGCGTTTCGATGAATTCCTGCTCGTGGAGACCGGTGCGTTCCTCGCGCCAGCCTGCCTCTTCGCGAACAGTTTCGAAGCGGTTGATGAGCTCTCGCCGCACCCATTCGGTGGTGCGATCCCACTGGATGTTCGCAACACCATGCTCGATGGAGATAGGCCGCGGTCTGCCGTCGAGCCCCACGCGGCCCCAGTCCCAAAGCTTGAAGGTGAAGATGTACGGCGTGGCGCTGATCTCCAGCACCATGCTGTTCGCGCCGGAACAATGAATCGTCCCCGCGGGAATCAGAAAGTGATCGTGCTTTTGCGCCGGCCAGCGGTTCACATACTTCTCAGCGGGAAACGCCGCGCCACCTTCCTGCGCGCGATAGAGGTCATCGGTCATTTCCTGCGGAGAGACGTTCTCCAGGAGGCCGAGATAGACCGTCGCGTCGGGTCCGGCGTCCAGCAGGTAATAGCTCTCATCCTGCGTGTAATCCATTCCGAACTTTTCGCGAATATATTGAGTGAGCGGATGCACTTGCAGGGAGAGATTTCCGCCGCCCATGGTATCGAGAAAATCAAAACGGATGGGAAACTCAGCGCCGAAGCGCGCATGGACCGCTTCGCCCAGCAGCGCGCGCGGCTGAGAGAACACGAGGTCGATTGCCGGAACTTCGACGCGATGCTCGCCAAAGCCGAGAAGCAGACTGTTTTCTTCCGGGACGCAATCGAAGCACCACGCATAGTTAGGAACATCGCGCGGAAGATCGCAGACCTCCTCCATCCAATGGCCACCCCATGGACCGGGATCGAAGTAGGGCACGACACGGAAGGGACGCTGCGCGGTTTGCGCCAAGGCCTGGCGAAAGACGCTGCCGCCGATGAGCTTGGGCGAGTGCGACTGGTTGGTATCGAGCAGAAAATCGATCTCAGGCAAGAGTTGCTTCTTCAGGCGATCGGCGGCCCGCCACTCGGCGAAGAATCCGCACTTGTACTTCAACAAAAAGTCATCTTGCGCATTGTTCAGGCCGAGATTGCCGATCTCTTTGCGACGCCAACGGAGTTGAATCTCCCAGCGCGCGAGATCGGCGTAGACGCTGGTTGCGCCGGGCGCAGAAACGAAGGATGCGCCAGTGCCGACAACCAGCACGGAACCCTGCTGCGCAGCGCGCGCCACAGCGGAACGCATTTCTTCAAGCTTGGCGGAATCAAAATAATCTTCAAGTGCGATGCCGCTCATGCGCCCGAAGACGCGATCAGCGCCGAGTAGCGGATCGAGCAGGCCGCGTATTTCTTCCGGAGTTTTGAGGCATTTTTCGGCAAGAAAAACCTGGGTCGAAGGCAGATGGCTCGATAGAGCATCGAACACGCGGGCACTGAATACGCCGGGGTAACACTCGATGCAGATTGGATGCTGCTGCATGAGCGGAGCGAGGCGTGCCGCAATCGCCTGCCAGCCTGCGCTGCACTCTTCCGCCGCGCCTGCCGGAATAAAAGGGAATTTATCGTAATTCGATTGCCGGGACATCCAGCTCCTTACCTTGCTCTAATTTACGGCGCGAGCTTGGCCCGAGCTGTCACTGCGACTCAGATCAATCCGCGGCGGCATCGCGCTATTCCTACACCTTACTGCGGCGCGTGGACATCTCAAAGCTTTGGTGATCGACCTGTTGCCTGGTCATACAAAACCACCGGAGATGGCCGATTTCGCAGCATGAGACGGGCAGATTGAGCAGACTTCGAGGAGATGCATCTTGTTGATTGTAGATATTTTATATTTATGTTCTGCGAGTCACGCGAGGGAGGGATTCGGAGATCTCAAAGCTTTGGCCATCCATCAGTCGCCTGGTCGGATCACAGCGGGCTACAGGTGGTAGCACAGCCAGAAGCCGAAGTCGGCGGCCTGGCTTCCTTTTTTCAATACGTTAGGAGGGCTGGCAACGCGTTGCGGCGCACTCGTCGCATCGCGCTCGTTACCATCCTGCTTGTCGGCCTCGTGCTGGGGGCAGCATTTTGGGAGCATCGGCACACGTCTAGCGCGAGCGCGTTCTCCATTCCGGGCATGGCGCCTGAAAGAGCCACTCCCGCCCCCGAAACGAGCAATGCGGAAAAGCAACTGGCTCACGAGTTATACCTCAAAGGGATTTATGAGTGGAATAAGCGCACCCCCGAGAGCCTGGAGAGGGCACTCGACCTGTTCACGCAGGCTGTAGTGCACGACCCTGGAAGTGCAAAGAGCTTCGCAGGAATGGGGGAGACCTATTTGCTGATGCGGGAGTACTCTTCCATGCCGGATGCGGAAGCGTATTCACGCGCCCTGGCCGCATCTCGTAAAGCCGTCGAACTTGATGACTCGCTCGCCGAAGCTCATCGTTGCCTGGCCTACGCGGAGGTCTGGGGACTTTGGAATTTCGAGGACGGCGAAAAAGAGTTTCGCCGCGCCATTGAGCTGGACCCACGGGATCCCCTCGCGCATCTTTGGTTCGCCAATGCCTTTCATGGCCCGGGGTGGTACGCGGTTGCCCTGCACGAGATTGACCGCGCGCAGGAGTTGGATCCGGGATCCTCGGCGATTCTTGCCGACAAGGGGATGCTGTTGTTTGAATCGGGCCAGAAACAAGAGGGACTTGAGATGGAACAGCAAGTCGAGCGTACGGATCCTGTCTTCCTGAAGCCCCATTACTTTCTCGCAAGGATGTATTGGTATCTTCGTGACTATCTGAGTTTCTTCAGGAAAGTCAACAGGTGGCCAGTCTCAAGCACGATCCGGTTCTTGCCGAAACCAACGCGGCGGCGAGAGCCGGATTCCGGCGCGACGGTGAGCGCGGTCTGCTCACTGATCTGCAGGCAGTTCAGAAACGACTTATCGCGGAAGGGAAGCTGAACATCGGTCTCCTGGCAACAACCTACTGTTCGAATGGGGGAAAGGGCCGAAGCCGTTCGCCTGCTGCGAGAAGAATTCGACAACCATCTGGACGAGTTTCCCTATGCACGCCAGGATCTGGACCTGCTAACTCTGAACGATGAGCCAGGCTTTCGCGAAATTATCGACAGGCTGCATGTACCGAACCCGCCAACGATCGCTGAGATCGATCCAAGTTTCCAGGCAGACAGGTCATATCTTGCCGAAGGGAAAAGATCCCTAAGCGCGAGGCCGGTGGATTAAGTTCATCTTTTTGGAGAACAACGCGGCCGCAGAATCGTGAACGATAAGACGCACTACCGCGAAAGTTGGACTTTAATAACAAGGCCGCGGGTCCTGCCCTCTATTCTGACGAGAAGGTTGACGAGGCAATACTGTCGCCGATTTGGACATGGATCGCCCGAAGCGGCGAGCCAATCGCCGCAATTCTCGTTTGCGCCGCATTCTTTCTTTCGGTTGTTTCCCCAGCTGCGACGAAGCCAAACGCTCTAGTCAATCTTGCATACGCCGGAATCCACAGACGATAGTTTCTCCCGCATGGCACCAACGCGAGCCAGGGTACGTACTTCACGTGCCGCATTGGCACCAGGCGCAAATGATCGTCCGAGTGCCCTGGCCGGGGAACTCGTGCCATGGCATCACTTGCGGCTAAATTTCTTGAGATTGGCATCGCAGTTTGCAAGTTCGCGGGCGACTCGATCGGGTTCCGAGAGATCGTATGGCGCGAGCAGATTTCGTTGTTTCAGCGTTTGCAACTGATCGAGGCTTTGCTGAAACCAGTAACGGGCAGTGCGCCAGTTGGCAGTGGCTTCGGATTCAGGGGCAGCGGGCCGTGTAGCCAGACGCTTGAAATCATTTGCGAGCGCCGACTGGGAGTGGGCAAGCGCGAGAACGCTGATGGGGGCACCGCCACGGCCGGCAAAGCCAGAACGGCAAAGATTTCTACGGCCTGGCGGCCATGCTGGATGCCCTGGTCCACATTTCCCAAAGAGGAGAGCGAGTTCCCCACGCCCATTTCGCAGAGACCCAGGTAGCGCATGGCCAGAGCATCGCGAGGATCGGCTTTGCTGAGATTCTGGTATCCCGCGAACGCCTCGCGGTAGTTGGAGATCGCCTGCCGGTAGTCGCCCTTCTGCTCGGCATAATTTGCGACCCAGTATTCGCTCTCCAAAAGGAACTCGCGAAGCTGACTGTCTTGCGGATCGGCCGCGACCTGGGCGGCGAGGATGGCGTGCGCCTTGTTTTGCAAAGCGATGGCGGAGGCAAGATCGCCTTGCAGCGAGAGATCGCCGGCCATGTATCCGTACACGCCCGCAAGCCGGGTTTGCACCTGATCTCTAAATGCCTGCGATCCTCCGCGAATGGCTTCGCGTATGGCTGCGGATTCCCGGTAGTAATTGAGCGAACCGGCTATGTCGCCCTGATCGGCGAGCGCAATGGCAAGAGAGAAGCAGACTCCGGCCAGCGTCTCCTGTGCCTGCGGATCATCTTTGCGATCCACGGCCCAGGTGGTTGAGATGGCGTAGGCCTTGCGGTAAGCATCCATGGCTGCGGCGAAATCGAGGTTGTTTTCGAGAGCGAGGCCGAGATTCATGTAGGTAGCCACCAGCGCCGCCTGGTCGGGGAAGGCGCTGGGATGATCGCCAGCCATATCAAGCCGAATGCGGAGGGCTTTGCGGTAGCTCTGGATGGCTCCGGCGGTGTCGCCCAGGTTGGCGAAAAAGGGGTTTCCCTGGACGTCGCCGACGCGCTCATAGGCTGTGGCCAGCTCGGCTCGAGATCGGGCGAGCCGGCTGACTGCTGAGAAAGAGTGTCGAGATAGTGCAATGCTCTGTCGGCGACGATTCTGCGCGCCGGCGTTGAGCCGGGCAGATCCTGGATACTGTCGTACACGTCGAACAGCAGTGAATTGGCAAGGCTGCGTACATCGTTGAAGCGCCGCTCTGCACGGGCCTCCTGCATGCGCGCGATCTGCGCTTCTCTCACGATGGCCACTACGCCGGCAAGCATCGTGAGTGCGAAAACCGACGCCACCGCAAGCGCGAATTTGTGGCGCTTCACGAATTTCCCGCTCCGGTAAGCAGCACTAGCCGGACGCGCCAGGACCGGTTCGTGGTTCAAGTAGCGACGAATGTCGGCGGCCAGTTCGGAGGGCGCGCCATAGCGGCGCGAGCGATCCTTTTCCAGGGCCTTCATGGCGATACAATCAAGGTCTCCTCGCAGCACGCGGGTCAGTTGTCGGGCTCAGTGCTGCGCGCTTCCGCTATCGTGCTTGACGAATGACGATCGCCAGTGACCCTCGCGCTCGGCCTCGGCGGTTCGTCCTCACGCAACTTGCGCAGCAGTTCGTCGACCTGTTGCTTCTGCCCCGGTTTGCTTTCAAGCGGCTCTCGCCCTGAAAGCAACACATAAAGAACCACTCCAAGCGAGTACACGTCAGTGCGCGTGTCGATATCCTGCACGTTGACGTCAGCCTGTTCGGGACTCATGTACCCCGGCGTCCCCACCAGGTTTCCGAATTGGGTTTTGCGGGCGTCGCCGGCGATGGCCTGCGTGACTGCCTTGGCCAG
>CAWAZR010000012.1:0-218745 GCA_963786565.1 uncultured Acidobacteriota bacterium
TCCTTCTGTAAGTAATTGATAATTAAATAGATATAGAATCACATCTTCAAAATACACCCAAAAGTACCCCCTTCGAGAATCCTTTGGGGATTATCGCCGGTATGTGAATTCGGCATGTACAGACGGTTTGCCGTTTTCTGGGATGGACCTGAAGCGTCTAGCGCGGCGTGCTGGGATCAACTGCGGGATGGCGTCCCAACTGTGTGGCCGGGGCAGAGGGTGACCGCGGATACGATGAGTTCGAGTTACATAAATTCCGCCCCACATGCATCACAGCGTGGCTCCGAAATCATATCGATCCCCGCACGGTGATGGAATATGCGGGCCATGCGGATCTCGAGACGACACTGCGCTACCTACGTCCTGCAGCTGCACCGGAGCGCATTGCCGCCGTGAGTGAGGTCAAGTGGTTCTAGGCGCTAAATACAATCAATTCCTCCACGCAGTGCAATGAAACGCCTCCATTCAATTCTTCGTCATGGCGCCAAGCAATCGCGTAGGGTAGCCGGGTTGAGAAAACTCGTAGAGACGGAGGAGTACGTTTTCTACGAGAGTCCTCAAGGAGACCGTCGGGTAATACGGGCACGTGATCAGTTGTTTGAATCACAGTATTTGCGGCGAGTGTTCGCTGAGGCTTTGGGCCATGCCAGCGATTGGAACTGGCGGGATCGAATGAAGGCTGCAGACGCACACGAAACTTTCGAGAAACTGGCGGCTTCCGCGACGGGAATTTACGCCTAGCTTGATTGGAGTCAGGATCGTTCCGCATCTTTCTACGAGTAGAGATGTATTATCCTCTGCAGGTTACAGTTTCTGCTCGATTACTAGCCCGAACTTGGCTTTGGGGAATTGACAGATTTCTGCTGCGGAAGTTGCGTACAACAGATGCCGTCGAGGTTCATGCTGAACGCGATGGCCGATTTTCATGGATTCGTCGTTATCAAGACAACGTCCACAACGGGATTTTGGCTCGCCTTTACTTGAGATTCGATTGCGACGTACGCCTGATCTCTGCTGACCAAGGTGACCGAATGGCTATGCTGCAGTTCCACGGAAAGGCAGTACTTTGCCCCCGCGTCGGGTACGCTCCAGAAAGTCCGCCCAGTCCTGCATCATCTTGGCGCGTGGCTCCAGATAGAGAGCGTGGTTGTAGGCCGCACTCACCGCATTCCGTGGCGCGTGAGCAAGCTGCAATTGGATATGGTCATGCGGGTAACCCTGCTCGTGCAGGATGGTGGACGCCAGCCCACGAAAGCCGTGGCCGGTCATGCGGCCTTTGTAGCCCATGCGCTCCAGAGCTTTCAGAATGGTGTTGTTGCTCATCGGTTGAGCAGCGTTGAAGTCGCCAGGAAATAGCCACTCGACTTTCCCAGACAACTCGCGCAACATTTCCAGTACTTCCAACGCCTGCCTGGCCAACGGCACAATGTGTGGAGTTCGCATCTTCATGCGCTCTGCCGGAATGTCCCAGCGGGCATTCTCCAGATCAAATTCCGTCCACTTCGTTTCGATCAATTCAGTGGTGCGGACAAGAGTCATTGCTATCAACTTCATTGCCAGTCGTGTGACCTGCTTTCCCTGATAAACCTCGATGCGTCTCAACAAGGTGGGCAGTTCCTTGGCATCGATCCGAGCATAGTTGGTTTTTGGTATGGATTTCAGAATGTCACTGGGACGAATCTCAGTGGCAGGATTGCGCGTTGCAAAGCCGTGAGCAATTCCGTATCGGAAGACTTGTCCCACAGTCTCCAGAGCGCGTTTGGCAATATCCCGCGCACCGCGATCCTGAATCGCGTTGGCCATCGCGACCAGTTCCGGCGCCTCAATTTTTGCAATGGGCCTGGTTCCAAGGCGGGGCAGAATGTCGGCCGCCATGCGTCGCTGGACCGAGTCCACGTGGCGCGGACTTTTCCCATCCTGCCAATATTCCAGCCATCGTGCGTACACGCTCTGAAAGGAATTTTCGCTGGAGACTCTCTGCACCCTCTTTTCAATTTTTCGTTGTGCCATCGGGTCAATACCCGCAGCCAGCAACTTGCGCGCCTCGGCGTGGCGGTCTCTGGCCAGCGCCAGAGAGACATCGGGGTAATTGCCAAAGGACATGAGCTTTTCCTTGCCCTCAAACCGATAGGACCAGCGCCACAGCTTGCCGCCTGTCGGTTTAACCCAGAGATACAGCCCACCTCCATCGCCCATGCTGTAAGCTTTTTCTGTCGCCTTGGCTCTTTTGATCTCCGTATCGGTCAACCCGGACATGCCCTTCCTCCTCGTTCAAGAAAAGTACACCCACTCCAGAACAGAATACACCCAAAAGTACACCCACTAAAACACGGCTGCACCTGGATGCAGCTAGACGCATAAAAGCGAAAAGCCTAGCATTTACTAGGCGTTATGTCTTTCTATTGAATTTCTTTGGATGTGTTCGGAAGGAATCTTGGCGGAGAGGGAGGGATTCGAACCCCCGATAGCCTTTCGACTATGCCTGATTTCGAGTCAGGTGCATTCAACCGGGCTCTGCCACCTCTCCACTCGATCGACCTTGCCTTTTTGATGAGGCTGGGGCACGCCGGCTGCCCTACTTAGTCTAGTTGCAAACCTCGATTCGTGGCAACGCGCATTTGCCCCCATGGATGCCCTGAGCAAAGTATGCTTAAAATCGATTTATTAAAGCTGCCGGCAGGCCGCGAAATGTCCGCACGGTGGCGCAAGGGCCGTTGCCGCTACCCACAAGCGCATCAAATCAATGTTGGGCCACATTCAGTTCTCGAGGCCGATTGAGAAGCCAATGATGAATACGGATACAAGAAAGATGAAGAACGCAGGTCCCGGCCTGAAACGAATCTGTGTCTTTGCCACTGTCTTTCTGTCTTGTCTCCTGGCCTCGGTCCTGCTTTTGCGGCTGTCCGAGCCTGTGCACGTCCAGGCGCGCGACTCGCTTTGGGTCCGCAGTTCGAGTTTCTCCGAGGGGGCAATGATTCCCGGCCGGCTTACGTGCGACGGCGCAAACCTTTCGCCGCAATTGAATTGGCAATCTGCACCTGCGGGCACAATAAGCTTCGCGATCGTGGTGGACGATCCCGACACGCCCACCGACTTTACCCACTGGCTGGTCTACAACATTGCGTCCGGAGTGCGGGAACTGGCCGAAGGCGCGTCGACCGAAGGCGCTATGCCGCAGGGATTCGCTGAAGGAAAGAATGACTTTGGCCATTCCGGGTATGGAGGTCCCTGCCCGCCGCGCGGCAACCCGCACCACTACGTGTTTCGGGTGTACGCCCTCAATCGGCTTCTGAATTTGCCGCCGGGAGCAACCAGGAAACAACTGGACGCTGCGATCAATGGCCACATCGTTTCCCAGGGACAGATTGTCGGAATCTACCAGCGGATGGATAAATAGCAGCGAAAGCCTTGCGATTGGGATTCGCTCCGCAGCGATCCTCGATCAGCCCTGCACGCGCTCGGCGAAGATCGCGGCCAGACGTTCCACGTTGCGCCGCAGGTCGTAGTGGCCTCGAACGCGTGCGCGGCCGCTTTTCCCCAGCCGCTGGCGAAGTTCCGCATCATCCATCAAGCGGGCCAAGGCGGTCACCAACGCGTCGACGTCCGACGGCGGAACAAGCAATCCGTCTTCGCCGTCGCGGATCAGCTCCGGTATTCCGGCGATGTGGGTCGTGACGCAGGGAATTTCCATGGCCATGGCTTCCATCAGCACCACGGGCAGGCCCTCGGCAAAACTGGGAAGGCAGAACGCGTCAGCCGCCGCATAAAAATCGCGGATGCGATCCTGGTTGATGGCGCCTTCAAGAACTATGCACTCACGAGCCGCGCTGCGCGCTGCATGTCCCCGCAGCGATTCCTCGTCGGGTCCGCTGCCCACCAGCCGCAGCCGCACGCTGCGTCCTTCTTGCGTGAGCCTTTCCACGGCGTCGATCAAAATGTGCTGGCCTTTGGCCGGCGTCAGACGGCCTACGCACAAAATCTCGAACCGATCTGTCGTTGTCCGCTGCGGCCGCGGCGCAAAAATCTCCGGATCCACGCCCAGCGGAGATACGACGAATTTGCTCCAATGCTCATAGGGCGATAGCTTCATCAGCTGGCTGCGCGCAAACGAACTGATGCAGCAGATGAAATCGGCGACTGCAATCTTCTCCGCCAGCATCTGCCGGTCGGCGTCATAAAATTCATCTGGCCCGTGCACCGTGAGGGAGTACCCGAAGCCAAAGACGGTGCGCACGAAGAGCCCTACGCTCGCGGCTTGCGAGGCCAGATGCACGTGCAGATGCCGCAGTCTCTGCCGCTTCATCCACTGGCCCACCATCAGCGCTTCGATGAAGTACATCAGGTTCAAGTAGAGCCGCCGCAGATCCAACCCTGCCAGCCGGAACGCCAGCGCGACACCGCGCCAGTAGCCACCGAAGTTTCCAAATACCGTTCGCAGCTTGGCTACGGTCGCCCCGGCGAGCCCATGCTGCTTCACGCAATAAGTTCGTTTGGCTTCGTCGGCCTCGGCCTGCGTCAGTCGGTCAATGGGTCTGTCAGGCGGATTGATCGATGCCGTCTCCACGCGAAATCCCAGTTCGCGTAGCGCCAGCACATCGCGCAACACGAACGTCATCGAGAGCGTGGGGTAGGTGCTGACGAGATAGGCCAGCGAGCGCGTCGGCGGCGCGGCCGTCCGATCGAGATGGGCTGTTTCAGGCATGCGATCTTTGCGCTTCATTCTACGATGCTCAACACAGTCCTCCTATCGGATTCGCTCGGAGCACTGCTTCACGCCGGGCCGGCTGCGGCAAAGGGCATCGTACGTTTACAATCACTGTTTCCGGCGGCTCGATCCTTTTTCGTGCTGTATTGTTGCTTTGGCCGCCAAGGGACGGAGTTCGGCAACTTTGACGATGGAATTTCACATTGCGCGCAAGGCTCGAGAGCGCTACGGGTTCGCCGAGTCCCTATTCTCCTACAACGGAAATGTGATTCTGGCCAGTATTGGGGCGTGCCGCGCCTTCGCGCAACGCATGAATCAGGTGCGCGATGTCGAAAAGCATCCCGAGCAGGCCGTCCACGCGGGCCAACTTTTTGCCATGGGATTGATTGACGAAGCCAGTCATGTGCTCATGGCCCGCTATCGTCAGCAGCTCGATCCTGAGGTCATGACCGCCGCGCTCGATTGGTTCGGCTCCCAGGTGGGCTCTGACAACCTCGACAAAATGCTGCTTATGTTTGTCGAGCAGTTTCCCGGCCAGAGCGTGATGCGCGGCCAGGAAACTCCGGCGCAATGGCTCGCCGGCGAAACCGCTGGAATGCCGCATCGCGCCGCGGCGCTCGAAGAACTGCTCCTGCTCTGGTCAGCGAATCGCAATCAGGCATTCAAGCCGTTTGAAGAACTTTTTGAAGATCGCAGCCTCGCGGAAAAGACAGTCTATCGCAAAGTCACGGCGCAACTGCCGGAGTATTTCGCCACGCGCCCGCTCATTCCGTTGCCCGACGCCAAGGCGGTGAGCCTGCTCGATCTTTTGCAAGCGCCAGCGACGGGTTCGCCCGCCTCTCTCAGCGAACAGCTCGACCTGATCCGGCGGCTGTGGAAGCCGCTGCTCGGCGACGCTCTGGAGCGCTTCCTGCTCATGGCCGGAGAAATCCTTCGCGAGGAAGAGCTCGCGATCTGGATGCAGTTCAACCCTCAGGCCGCCCAAGCCCGCGAAGCCGCGGAGCGCCACCGGCAGACCGGCCAGCAGCAATGGCCCTCCTTCGTCAGTCATGCTGAGGTGCCTGTGTTTGGCGATCTGGCGCACGAATACGAAAAATTCTCGCCCGACACGGCGTGGATGCCTGGCGCAGTGCTGATCGCCAAGAGCACTTACGTGTGGCTGGCGCAGTTAAGCCGCAAATATGGCCGCCACATCGGTCGCCTCGATGAGATCCCCGACGAAGATCTGGCGCAGCTCGCGCATCGCGGAATTAATTCTCTTTGGCTCATCGGCGTTTGGGAGCGCAGCCGCGCCTCGCGCACCATCAAGCAACTCTGCGGCAATCAAGATGCCGTGGCTTCGGCCTATTCGCTCTTCGACTATCGCATCGCCGACGATCTGGGCGGCGAGGCTGCCTACATCACCCTGCGCGACCGCGCCTACCATCACGGCATTCGCCTGGCCAGTGATATGGTGCCGAACCACATGGGCATCGATTCGCCCTGGGTCATTGAGCATCCCGAGTGGTTCATCTCGCGCCAGGACTCGCCGTATCCCTCGTATAGCTTCGACGGTCCCGATCTCTCCCACGACGGCCGCGTGGAACTCAAAATCGAGGATCATTACTACGATCAGTCCGATGCCGCGGTAGTGTTTCGCCGCCGCGACAAAGCTACGGGCGAAACGCGTTTTATTTATCACGGCAACGACGGTACCAGCTTTCCGTGGAACGACACCGCGCAGCTCGACTACCTGAACGCGGCAGTCCGCGAACAGGTGATTCAGACCATCCTCCACGTTGCGCGCCTGTTCCCGGTGATTCGTTTCGATGCCGCGATGACTCTTGCCAAGCGGCACTTTCACCGTCTCTGGTTTCCGGGGCCCGGTTCGAGCGGCGCCATTCCTTCGCGCGCGGAATACGGCATGACGCAGGCCGAATTCGATCGAGCCATGCCGCACGAGTTCTGGCGCGAGGTGGTCGACCGAGTTGCTGCCGAAGTGCCCGGCACTTTGCTTCTCGCCGAGGCCTTCTGGCTCATGGAGGGCTATTTCGTCCGCACACTGGGCATGCATCGCGTCTACAACTCGGCGTTCATGATCATGATGAGGGACGAGGACAACGCCAAGTACCGGTCTGTCATTAAGAACACACTCGAATTCGATCCCGACATCATGAAGCGCTACGTCAATTTCATGTCGAATCCCGATGAACGCACCGCTATCGACCAGTTCGGAAAGGGCGACAAATACTTCGGCGTCGCGGTCATGATGTCCACCTTGCCCGGCCTGCCCATGTTCGGCCACGGCCAGATCGAGGGATTCACCGAGAAGTATGGCATGGAGTACCGCTGGCCGCGCTACCAGGAAAATCCCGATCACTGGCTTGTCGGG
Source organism: uncultured Acidobacteriota bacterium (assembly GCA_963786565.1). Lineage (GTDB taxonomy): Bacteria > Acidobacteriota > Terriglobia > Terriglobales > Acidobacteriaceae > Telmatobacter. Next base: position 7,077 of record CAWAZR010000012.1, read on the forward strand.
CGGCACGAGCGCGAGGTTGCGCCGCTGCTCAAGCGCCGCTGGCTTTTTGCCGAGAGCGCGCACTTCCTGCTCTACGACTTCTTCCATGCCAGCGGTTCGGTGATTGAAGACGTCTTTGCGTATTCCAATCGCACCGGCGGGGAGCGCGCTCTGGTGGTTTATCACAATCGTTATGGCGACGCGCACGGGACTATTGATTTCTCTGCTGCCTACGCGGACAAGGGGTCGGGCCAGCTTCGCCAGCGCCGCCTGCCCGACGGTCTTGGCCTGAGCGGTGATCGCGGCGCTGTGATTGCCTGGCGCGATTCGATCACGGATCTCAAGTACCTGCGCCGGGCTGGAGATTTGCTGGATCGCGGTCTCACTCTCGACCTCCATGCCTACCAGTGCCACGTTTTTCTCGATTGGCATGACCTTCATCCCACGGCGGAAAAGCCCTGGGACAGGCTTGCCGATTGGCTCAATGGGCGCGGTGTCGCTTCGCTCGAAGAGGAACTCGTCAATCTCGAGCTACAGCCTGTGCATGAGGCTCTGCGCTCGTTCCTCGATCCGGGCCTGGTACGGCATTTCGCCGATATTGCCGACCATCCGCGTGCCGTGGGTGCGGAGCGAGCCAAGAAGATCGAGCGACAGCGCAGCGAATTCCTGAAGGATGCATGGGCACGTGCCGAAGCGCTCTTGCGCGTGGGCCGGGCCGCCTATGCTGCGCGTCTCCGGCAGGCGGGCGAGCCAGTGCCCAGTTCGGAGCCGGGCGATCCAGCGTTGCAGACGCAGGCGTTCAACAAACTGCTGCGCGCCGCGATGCACATGCCGGCTGTGGAAGCGCTTTTCGCGTCGCCGTGGACTGCTGCTGCGCGCCGCGTGCTGCCGAGTCCAAGCCCGCAACTAACGGCAACGGAGATGTGGGGCCCTGTGCTCGCTTGGTGCGTGCTGCAATGGTTGGCCGAGTCAGTCGATGCTGGGAAAAACGGGGCCGCCCATCCCGAACGCACTGCACTCGATCTCTTCGATCGCCTGCGCCTGCGCGAACCCTTTGGACATGCGTTCACTGCGCTAGGCTTCCAGGACGATGAAGCGTGGCGCGTTGCCGCGCGCATCAAGGTTCTGCTGTTGACTGGCGCCGGCGAATCGCAGGAGGCTGCGGCCGTTGCCGGGGTCGATTCGGCGGATGCCCCTGGTCTCTCTCCTGAGACTGCCGATGCGAAGACGGTCTCTGCATCTGCTCCAAGCCTCGATGCCCAAGCTGGAGAAGGGAAGAACGCTTCATCCGCTTCGCAACCTGAGGAGGATCAAGTGGCGCTGGCACACGCTCTCTGGCTCGATCCCGATGTGCGCTGGCTTTGCGGCGTTCATGAGTCGGAGGGCCACTTCTACCTGGTCCGCGAGCAGTATGAAGAGTTGCTGTGGTGGCTGCTCATGCCGGCGTTGCTGCGCCTCGCCGGGGAGGCCGCGCCCGGCCGCGCCGCGGTGGAGGAATTGAGCAAGACGGTCGCGAACGCTCTCCATTCAGCCGAGGCGGCGGAGTATCGCATCAACACGTTGTTGGGTCCGCTTGCGGCTGCGGAGGTCGATGAATCTCTCGCGCCGGAATCTGAACCAGCCGCGAGCGCCCCCGAGGAGGAAGCCTAGCTGGTATTTCAGCGCGGAGAGTCAAAAGTGCGCGTCGCTTAGAAGTTTGTATGGCTATGAAATTGTCATCCCGAACGAAGTTTGCCGCGCATCGAGCGGCAAACGGAGTCGAAGGACCTGCGGTTGCTTTTCCGTGGTAGCGGGGGAGATTCGTAGTGATTTCGAACCAAACTCTGAAAGCATCGGGCTTTGTCCGGTCGATTCAACTCGGCCTTCAATTGACCGTGTCGTTTCTCATGGTGGCACCTTCCATCGCCGGGCAGAGCCAAAAGCCTGTGAAGCTTTGGTCTGTCGATCTAGGAGCTGATCCGGATTTTCAGAAGCGACTTAGCATTGAGGAAGTGCTACTGACCCCGCCCAGCCTGACAATTCTCGGGAACAGTCAGATCATCTGCGGATTCTATGACGACAAATTAGTCGGGTTCGATTCGTCTCTGAAGAAGAAGAGATTCCACGTGCTTGAAATCGACGCGGGGACAGGGACACTTGGACGTAAGCTGGATTTTCAATCCTCCGATGACCGAGCCGGGGTTCATGCCGTAGCAGGAGACAATTTCGTCGTGCTGGCCGGCGATCAATTAGAGAAGTTTGACAGCGATTTCTCACCCGTAGGCTCCTTTCCGACACCCGTAGATGGGACTATCCAGCATCGCGAATTTTGGCTAATTGACGTTCTTTGGGGCGGAGAGGAGATTGCCTTATACCATCGCCTGGGCGGAGAAGATCGACAAGAGGTCACGTGGCTAAGGAGCAACGACCTGTCGGTCGTCAAGAGCCAGCCGGCCAAGTTTGGTTGGGGGCCATTTACCGCGACCTCCGATAAATACGCTATCAACCCCATGGAAGATAGTGGCTGTGCCGGGTGCATCTCGTGGTTTCTTACTGACGGGGTGGTCTTCCTCGACTTTCCGACGCACTTTGCCGCAAATCGCCGTTATGCGATTCAAACGCTAGCAGGAAAGAAACTGATATCCGGCAGCTTGGCAGCAGATGCAAACGACCTAACTGAATCAATGTTCGCGGAAAGAGCGGCCTTCTTTCAATGGCACTATGTGGGCAGCGGGCTGTTCTACGTGACGCACTACCCGTCTGTAGCGGGCCAGATTACGGTAGTGGACTGGAAGACCAATCGGCAGATAGCGGAAATAGAGGTTGAGGACCCAACCCAGAATCCGTCGGCTGGATTCCGAGATTCCGCATTGGCGCTTTCACCCGATGGTAAATTCCTGGTGGTTCTCCTTCACCACACCCTTACCTACTATCGCTTGCCCTAAGTCATTGCGCTCAGGTTCACTACCTTGGAACATCATCGGGCGAAGGACCTCGCCTGCTAACATGTCGCACTGGGAGAGCAATCCGTGCCCCAATCCGACCAAGAGATCTTTGAATCCGCGCGCCGCGAGCTCTTCTCCGCCGTCATCGGCGACGTGATGGACAAGATGGGGCTGCTTCAGCAGTTTCTGCCGCCCGCCATCGTGCCCCTCGATCGCGCCATGGTGGTTTGCGGGCGCGCCATGACCGTCCTTGAAGCCGATGTCTTCGACGAATCCGTTACCGGTTCGCACAATCCGCTTTCGGCGCGACCCTTCGGCCTGATGATGGACGCGCTCGACGACCTGAAGCTCGACGAAGTGTACATTTGCACCGGCGCCTCGCCGCGTTATGCGCTCTGGGGCGAGCTGATGAGCGTGCGCGCGGGCAAATGTGGCGCGGCAGGCGCTGTTGTCGATGGCTACTCGCGCGACACGCGCGGCGTCCTCGCTCTGGGATTTCCCACCTTCTCCCACGGCAGCTATGCCCAGGATCAGGGCCCACGCGGCAAGGTCATCGACTTCCGCATTCCCATCCAGATCGGCCAGGCGCGCGTCGTACCCGGCGATATTATTTTTGGCGATCTCGATGGGGTCTGCGTTGTTCCCCGCGCTGCCGAGCAGGAAGTTCTCGCCCGCGCCTTCGAGAAAGCGCGCAAGGAGAAGACCGTCCGCAAGGCTCTCGAAGAAGGCGTGCCCTCGAAGGCCGCGTTCGAGAAGTACGGAATCCTTTGAAAGCAGCCAATAGCCAGTAGCCAGTACCCAATAGGGAGTAGTGAGTAGCCGGGAACCCAGGCCTGAAACCTGACATCTGAAACCTGACCCCTGTAGAATCACAGAAGGGCTGCCGGACTTGGCCCTTTGGCGCTAACTATCGATGAGCGAACCGGAAACAGAGCTTAATCCCCAGGCACAGGCCGTTTCGCCGGCGTGGGAGAGAGTCGAACGCGCACGGCATCCCCAGCGCCCCTACCCCATGGAACTGATCGAGCGGATCTTCACGGATTTCAGCGAGATTCACGGGGATCGTGCCTACGGCGACGACGAGGCTGTGGCCTGCGGCATGGCGCGGCTGGGCGCCGAAGAGGTCATGGTTATCGGCAACCGCAAAGGCGGCTCTACCAAAGAGCGCGTCCGCCGCAACTTCGGCATGCCGCATCCCGAGGGCTATCGCAAAGCGCTTCGCGCAATGAAAATCGCCGAGAAATTTGGCCGTCCCGTCATCAGCTTTATCGATCTGCCCGGCGCGTATCCCGGCATGGGAGCCGAGGAACGCGGCCAGGCCGAGGCCATTGCCCGAAACCTGCGCGAAATGGCGCGGCTGCGCGTGCCCACCATCTCCGTCATCAGCGGCGAAGGCGGATCGGGCGGAGCATTGGCGCTTGCTGTAGCCGATCGCGTACTGATCCTCGAGAACGCGCTCTACTTCGTCATCTCACCGGAGGGTTGCGCGTCCATCATGTGGAATGACGCCGGCAAGAAAGCCCTTGCCGCCGAGGCGCTGCGCGTTTCCGCTCCCGAGGTCGTGGATTTGGGCTGCGTGGACGAGATCATCCCCGAGCCGCCGAATGGCATTCACTCGGATCGCGAAGCAGGTTCCGGATTGCTTGGCTCAGTGCTCAAAAAGAATCTCCACGAACTCCAGGCGCTGCCTGTCGATGCGCTGGTGGCTGAGCGGCAGAACAAATTCCGCAATGTTGCGCAGTTCTACACGCAAAGCTGAAATTCCAGCTGGAAAGTCCACACCATTCTTATGAGGTACACCCGAGCGATTCGCCGGAGGCAGGCATGACCGAACGCGTTTACACCGGCGGGCGGCTGCGCGCCTACCTGGAGTTTCTGGCCGCGTTTCTTTACTTTTTTGTGGCGCGGTCGCTTGCCTTCCATGGCGCGCAAGGGCTCGCCGGCGAAGCCTGGTCTCCGCTTGTCGAGCAGGCCATGCTGGTGTTTCTCCTGCTCATCGGCTACGCCGCTATGGGCTTTTGGATGGACCGGCAGGCGAACCCCATCAGCGAACAGGGACTGCCCCTGCGCTCCGGCTGGCCGCGCGAGGCTGGGCTGGGAATGGCAACCGGGTGGGCGATCGCCCTGATCTGCGTTCTGCCTCTCACTGTCATCGGCGGCATCGCCATCTCATTCACTCCGGAGGCCTCATCCTGGGGCTGGCTGGTGGCCGATACCTCCTTCTTTGCGTTGTTCGCTTTGGCTGAAGAGATTGCTTTTCGCGGCTACGCCTTTCAGCGCTTTGAGCGCGCCGTCGGACCCACCGGAGCCGCATTGGGCTTTGCCGCCATCTACGCCATTTTGCAGGCGCTCCTGCCGGGCGCAAGCCACGCCAGCTTTGCCGTCTCTCTCATGCTCGGGCTCGTGCTTTCCGCGTGCTATGTGCGTACTCGCGCCCTGTGGCTTAGCTGGGGGCTCAACTTCGCGTGGAAAGCCAGTCGCGCCTTGCTCATCGGTCTCGCCGTCAGCGGCGTCACCAGCCATTCGCCGGTGGTGCAGGGAGATCCCATGGGGCCCTTCTGGCTCACGGGCGGAGCCTTCGGGCTTGACGGCAGTTGGGTCACGTTTTTTGTGCTGCTCGCGGCGCTGCCTGTGGTCTTTCGTCTCACGCGCGACCTCAACTATCGCTACAACGCACCCGTGATCGTGCCGGGTGGGATTCCCGTCGATCTCGATGCCATCTCGCGCGCCCAGCACGAAGCAGCCATGGGGCCGGCCGCGCCTGCAGAGCCGACCCTGGTCCAGATTGGGAACGCTGCGACCGTGGGACCCGCTGGCCAGGGCAACCAGCAATCGACCGGCGGCCATCCGCCGGCAGCTAATAGCTAGAAGCTCGTCCCATACTCCCTGTATTTGCCATTTCACCCCGATTGGCGCTAAGGTTTGCCTAGCAAGGCTGTTTGGTAGCGCAAGAACCCATGGGAGGTCCCCATGAAGCCGCGTCTCCATTCCCCACGGATCGGGCTCCAACGGATTGGCTCGACAGCAAAGTCGGCGACTGCGAACGATCACGGAAACAGAGTCTTTGCGCGCGCCGTCTGCCTGGGTGCGCTGGCCTTGCTTCTTGGCGTCGTCACCGGTGCGTCCCAGGTCATCACGATCGATACCAACGGCAAAGGGAACATCGCCACCACCGGCCCGGTGGATCGGCGATATGCGCAGATCGAACCCACCCACGTCGAATTGAGCAAGACGGAGCTTGATCCGAAAGCGCGTCTGGAACTCATCCGGGCTCTCGAATCGGAGCAGGGCTTTGCGATGCGCCCAATTCCTCGCGGCCACAAGGGGCTTACCCTGGTGGCCAACGGCAAACTGGAGCCCGCAGGCGAGGGCTATCTGAATATGGTGACCAGCGAGGGACTCTCCGCCAAGCCGGGCGCCCGCGTGGTCATCACCGACATCAAAGTCGATCGCTCCAAAATCATCTTCGATCTCGACGGCGGACCCGACGCAAAGCATCGCTTCCTGCGCCACATACAAATCGGCGTCGGTGGAGATGCGGGCGATCCGAATTTTGACCCGACGCTTGCCGACCCCAATGGCGATCCCGCCGGCGGGCGGCTAACGCTCACCTTTGGCGATCATGTTCCCGAAGTTACACCGGCTCAGGTGAAGGCGCTGATCGCTCCGCTGATCTCCTTCGATGTGAAATCGCCCATCCAGGCCTTTACAGACACGCTGCCGACGGCCTTGAAAGATGCCATCCTCGGCCATAAGGTGCTGGTGGGCATGACCACCGATATGGTGCTCTTCGCCAAGGGCCAGCCCACCAGCCGGACGCGCGAGATGGACGGCCAGATGCCCTTCGAAGAATGGATCTACGGCACGTCGCCCGAGGAAGTCGACTTTGTCCGCGTCAACGGCAACCGCGTGATCCGCGTGGAAGTTGCCAGAGATGGCGAGCCGCTGCAGATTTTCACAAAAGATGTGGTCACAGCCATGATGACCACCGACAGCCAGTCGGCGATTCTGGCGCAAGCCACAACGCGGACCATCCATGAGGGTGATACGGAGTCCGACCCGAACCGGCAGGCGCCGGCCGCTCCTCCCAGCCTCCGTAACCCTGGCGAGACGACGACCGTTGAGAACGGCCCCGCTGGAGGCAACGCGAATTCCGGTGTGATGCGACCAGTGCAGTTTCCCAAGCCACATACGGATCAGCAGCCTGGCGCGAATCCCGATGAGCAACCCAGCGCTCCTGCTGCCTCCAGCCAGCCTTCGCAATCAACCTATCCGCAGCCCTCTGCGCAGGGAAGTACGCAATCTCCAGCGGCCAATGGCTCGCAACCGGAGTCCGCTCCGGCGAAAACCCCAGCCGCGCCGGCAGGCAGCCAGCAACCCCCAGCCAGCACCAGCCAGCTTGTTAACTCCGGCTCTACGGCACAGCCAAACTGAGCGACAGCCGCTTCACGCCGCCACGTATTAAACTAGGAACAGCGAGTCACGTTCGCTCCAGGCGAAATCTTGCGCCGGAGAGCGAGCCAGTACCGCGCCGTTGAAGCCGTCCGCGCAACGGGACCCCCGACAAGCGATCTTTGCTTGATGGGGTGTCGTGGCGGATGCGTGCAGAGACACCCTAAGAAGGAGAACCACCCTACTCATGGCCAAAATTGCCAAAACAGGCGATCGCAAGAAAGTAATGGACACGACGAAGTCGACGGACTGTCCCAAGTGCCAAAAACCTACGCGCATCGTCAAGCGCGTCAAGGATCGTGAACGCGGCATCCCCGGCGGAGTCTATATCTCTTGCTCTGTGTGCGACTTCTACGAAAAACTCTAAGTTTTGCTTGAGTTTTTATCCACAAGAAAAGCCCGGCTTCGCGCCGGGCTTTTTCAGCTTTTACGATCAGAATACAATCGCTCGCGCCATCTCTTGAAGGATCGCTTCAGCCGCTTCGGCCGGGTCCGGCGCCTGCGTGATGGGTCTTCCCACCACCAGATAACTTGCACCCGCGCCAAGCGCGACTGCTGGTGTCGCCAGGCGCTTCTGGTCGCCGGCCTTGGCGCCCGCGGGCCGAATGCCCGGGACCACCAGCACGCCTTCCGCGCCGGTCAGCGCTCTCACCGCTGCGACTTCCTCTGCCGAGCAAACAAATCCACGGATTCCCGATTTCATGCTCATCCTGGCCAGCAATTCCACCTGTTCCGCGGGCGAGCGCCTCACGCCGGTGGCTTTCAATTGCGCTGCGTCCATACTGGTCGGCACGGTTACGGCCAGCAACTCGGGCGGGTTCGGCCTACCCTCCAGCGCCGCGCGCGCAGCCTCGAGCATGGCCGGTCCTCCGCCCGCGTGAACATTTACCATGCGCACGCCCAGCGTGGCAGCCGAGCGCACAGCGCCCGCCACGGTGTTGGGAATGTCATGGAATTTGAGATCGAGAAATACCGAGTGGCCGCGTTCCACGAGCATCTCCACGGCGGCGGGCCCGGCGGCAGTGAACAGCTCCATTCCCACCTTGAACCATTGGCATTCGCCCTCCAGCCGCTTTACTAGTTCTTCAGCGGCCCGGCCGCTCGGAACATCGAGCGCCACAATCAGGCGCTTGCGCGCTTCTTCCATCCGGTCAGGCTCCGTAGGGCGACCGGAAACGAACTTTGGCTTCAAGCGTTCGGGGATGGGCATACCTAAATGCTAACTGATTTCTTGCTGCGAGAGTTTTCCCTGAGATTTACGCGCGTTTAAAAGGTAAGTGATTCGTCGGGATGCTGCGCGCCATCGAGTCACGCGCATCAACCGGTACCATGGTACGAAGGAGCGGAAAGTGAAACCCCGAAAGCTAGCCGTGCGGAAGTGGGTCATTGCAATCCTGGGGTTCGTTGTATCGGTTCCGGTGGTGGCCGCGACCGCGCACACCAACCCCATGAATTACGACCCTCAGGTGCGCGCGGCGTACGACCGCTTCTACAATCTCGACTATCCCGGCGCGGTCGAGCGCTTCCAGCAGTTTCACGCCCAGCATTCGGGCGATCCGCAGGCCACGGCCTATCTGCTCAACGCGCTGATCTTTCAGGAACTTTACCGTCAGGATCTCCTCGACACCACCTTTTACGCCAACGACGGTTTTCTCACCGGTCACCACGCGACCGACGAGGATCCCGCGAAGCGCGATCAGATCTTTGCCCTGGCCGATGAAGCTGTGCGCGAAGCCGATTGGCGAATCGGCAAGAATCCCAACGACGTTGACGCGCTCTTTGCCCGCGCCTGGGTGCGCAGCTTGCGCTGCGCCTACGTGGCCATGGTGGAGCGCTCATTCTCAACCGGTTTCCGCCTGGCCACGAAGGCCAGAGACGATGCGGCGCAGGCGTTGAAGATCGATCCCGATTACGTCGATGCCAAACTCATCACGGGCGTCTACGAATATGTGGTGGGCGCGCTGCCCTGGCCCTTCAAGCTCATGATCGGCTTTGCCGGCATCACCGGCTCCAAATCCACCGGGCTCGCGATGCTTGAAGATGCCGGCAAGCGCGGCGTCATTACCAGTGTCGAGTCGCGTACCGTCATTGCGCTCTTCCTGCGCCGTGAATCGCGGTATAAGGAAGCCATCCAGGTGGTGCGCGGCCTGAAAGGCGACTATCCTCACGATTTTCTGTTCTGCCTTGAAGAAGCCAATCTGCGTAAGGATGCGGGCGAGGGCATGGGCGCCGTGGATTCTTACCGGCAGATTTTGGCCGACGCGGCGCGGCCGGGCTATTTTGCTTCGTCCAAACTCGAATTGGCCTACTTCGGGTTGGGTGACGCCTTGCGCGGCCAGCGTCATGACGACGAAGCCGCACAGGCTTACGAACAGGCGGCATGGACGCGCGGCGTGGGCCCGGAACTCGAGATTCGGTCGCTCCTCGATGCTGGCGAATGCCACGACATAAACGGCCAGCGAGCGCAGGCGCTGCGCGATTACCAGGCGGCCATCGACGCCGGCCCCAGCACCACTCGCGCCGGCGAGGCTAGGAAATACCTGCGCACTGCCTACCAGGGAACCTGAGGAATCATAGGTAGCCGCAACTTGTAGCGCCGGTCTCAAGACCGGCTGTACTGGCGGCGTCCACGCCGCCAGAATTCGTGTGCGGGCCAGGAGGCCCACACGACAGCCGACCTGGAGGTCGGCGCTACTTAAATACTGTTAAGTTTTGAGGAATCATTCCGACTCGGCCGCGCCACCCGGAAAAAGGGAACCGCTGCGCACCAAACCTCGTATCTTCAAATGAGTTGAGGTTGGCTCTCGGAGAACTCGTCATGACCGTCTTTTGTCAGCGCTGTGGTTCTGGAATGCCGGCAAGCGCGCATTTTTGTTCGACCTGTGGTGCGACCATTCCCGCCGTGCAGCCCATGCCGGGCCGGCCGATGATCCGCCCCCGCATAGGCCGCCGGATCGGCGGAGTCTGCATGGCCATTGCGCAGGCCAACGGATGGGATGTCGTCGTGGTCCGCATTATCGCGGTGGTCGGTCTCATTTTCTCGAGCGGCCTGGTCGGCGTGGCCTATCTTGCTGCGTGGATTGGAATTCCCGAGGAGACGCCACCCCTCCCGGGAATGTATCCTCCAGGTGTATGAACGGCGTCTCTCTTTCTGATGGATCAGGCCTTGGATTCACCGACGCAGGCACCGGCCCACCGGTCGTTTTTCTGCATCCCACCCCCCTCGACCGCGATTACTGGCGTCCCTTAACCAAAGAACTTGCCGGGATTCGCTCCGTGGTTCCCGACCTGCGCGGCCACGGTGTCTCCGAACTCGGCTCGGCGCTGCCGGTAGGCGGCTTTGACCTGGTTCCCAACGCTCCCGTGCTCACCATGGAGCAACTAGCCTCCGATGTGCTTGCCCTGCTCGACCAGCTCTGTCTGCGCCGGGCCGTCTTTGCCGGCTGCTCCATCGGCGGCTACGTCCTGCTGGAGCTTTGGCGCAGGGCACCCGAGCGCATGACGGGTCTTGTCTTTATTTGTTCCAAACCGCAACCCGACGCCCCGGCCAATCTCACTCGCCGCGCCGAAATCATCCAGCGCGCGCGGACGGAGGGCGTCACCGCGCTCTTCGACGGCATGACCCAGACCCTCCTCAGCGAAACTTCCCGGCGCGAGCGCCCGGAGATTGTTGCCGAGGTGCGCGCGCATATGACCCTCACGCCCGAAGCCGAGGTTGCCGTGCAGGCCGGACTGGCCACGCGCCCCGATTCGCTTCCCACGGTGCCCACCATCCGTGTCCCCGTACTCGCTATTGCGGGCGCCGAGGATACTTCCGTCACTCCCGCTGACATGGAAGCCTTTCGCACCGCTCCCGGAGGTTGCGAATTCCATGTGCTGCCCGGCGCCGGCCACTTTGCCGCCTACGAGCAGCCGCGCAGGGTTGCGGCCCTGATAGCGCCCTGGCTGCGGCAGTTCGATCACTGAAATCCGCGACCCCACGCGGCGCTGTTAAAATCGCTCCCGAAGTTATTTTGTTGGTTTTGGAGTTATGTATGCGGAATGCTGAGATGAATCCTGCCCGCCGCAAATTCCTGCGCGCAGTGCCCGCCGCCGCGGCCACGGGCTTCACCCTTACCAACGCATCAGTTCTTGCTTCCGTGGGTTTTGCCGCTTCTGCCGCGGCGCAAAGCACGAGCGCCTCCGCCCTCACCTTCAAGCACTTCAAGGCGCAGGAGATTCAGGATGACCTCAGCGCCCTTGCCGCCAATCCCGGCAACAACAATCTCGTGCAGGAGAAGTCCTTCACTGTGGTTCTCACCACGGAAAAGACCAAGTCCGGAGCGGAATTTGAATGGCACGAGCATCGCGACCACGTCTTTCAGATTCTCGACGGATCAACGGTGTACGAACTCGGCGGAACGCCGAAAGGCGCGCACAGCAAAGCGCCCGGCGAATGGAATTCGCCTGAGTCGGAAGGTCACGAAACCGTGGCCCTGAACAAAGGCGACATGCTGATCATCGCGCGCGGTACGCCGCATCGCCGCGTCACCGCTGGGAGCGTCACATTTTCGCTGATTTCATCGCAGGGGAGCTAGCAGCCAATAGCCGATAACTAACAGCTTGCCGGTTATCTTCGCGGCTTCCGCAATCGAACTACTGGCTACTGGCTATTTTCTATTGGCTGTCTTTCAGTTCTTGCGCATCTTCGACAGCAGCCGCAGCATCTCCAGATACAGCCACACCAGCGTCACCATGATGCCGAACGCCGCGTACCACTCCATGTACTTGGGAGCGCCGACAGTTACGCCCTGCTCCACAAAGTCGAAGTCGAGCACCAGGTTCAGCGCCGCGATGGCGACCACAAACAGACTAAAGCCAATGCCAATCAGCCCGGAGCCGTAGACAGAAGAGAACGCGGAAATGTGGAACATGCTGAGTACCCAGGTGAGCAGATAGAAGACCATGATCCCGCCTGTCGCCGCCACTACGCCCATGCGAAACTTCTGCGTCACCTTGATCACGCCGGACTGATAAAGGAACAGCATCACCAACAACGTGCCGAAGGTCAGCCCGACAGCTTCCAGGGCGATGCCCGGATAGCGAATTTCAAACATGGCGGACAGTCCGCCGAGCACCAGGCCTTCGAGTAGCGCGTAGATGGGCGCAGTCACCGGCGCCCAGGTCTTCTTGAAGATCGTCACCATGGCGAAAATGAAGCCGCCCAGTGCGCCAAGGAGTAATTCCGGAACGATAGCCGATGGGTCGTTCGTCTGCTTGAATTGGCTCCACGTCCACGCCGACGTCACCATCGCGCACAGCAGCAGAAGGCCGGTCTTGTTCACCGTGCCGCTCAACGTCATTCGCGCTGAGGCGTCCACCAGGTTGCCGCCGAACTGGCTGCGCGCAGCATCGCTGAAAGTGTTCTGGCCGAGCGCCGGATTCGAAGTCTTGAACAATGCCATGGAATGTCTCCGTTGGGGAATTCGTGTCCGGGGATCGCTCCGCCGGACTGGGGCCCTATCGCTTCATTCTATTGGACGGGGCAAGACCGCACGACGACTCATCTGAATCGTTATATTGTCTTTCATCTGCGTGGTGTGGGGCCCGGTTGGCCGTAAACGGTTTCATGAACCTATTCGAACGCCGACAAGCCGTAGGCGCTCTCATACCGCGCCACCGTCGACCTTAAATTTTCTACCGCATCCACGTCCTGGATGCCGCCGCGAGCTCCCTGCGCCATGCAGTTCATCGCCGCCGCCGCGCAGGAGAAATCCAACTGCCGTTCCAGCGGCCACTCCTGCATCAGCCCGTAGATGAACCCGGCGCGAAAGATGTCGCCGGCTCCGGTTGTATCCACCACCGGAACGCGGAACGCGGCGCAATGCGCCATTTGTTTGCCGTCCCAGGCCAGAACGCCGTCTTCGCCCAGGGTCGCCGCGCTCAGCTTGCAGCCGTAACGCGAGAGCATGCGGCGCAAGGCGCGCTCCAGGTTGTTGTCGTCCATCAACCGGCAGGAGAAATCCTTGCTGACAATCAAATAATCGACGTTGACCACGAGCTCTTCGATGCCGGGGTAGGTGTCATCGAGATCGGCCACCACGGGAATGCCCGCGGCGCGCGCCCAGCTTGCCGCCAGCGTCGCAGCCGCTGTGTCGTGCCCGTCCAGGTGCAGCGCGCGCGCATTGGTCACCCATTCGCGGCGCAGTTCTTCGGGCTTGAGGGTCATCTGCTCGTCGCGCCGGCAAAGCACGGTGCGCTCGCCGCCCGCGTCTACCAGGATCAGCGACTGCGGGCTCACGCCGCCTGCCACTTTGATGAGCTGCGCCTCTACGCCTGCGTTGTGAAATGCCTCTTCGTGCAGGCGGGCCGCGTTGTCGTCGCCCAGCTTGCCCACGTAGCGCGTGCGCAATCCCCACTTTTGACAGGCCACCACGGTCGTCGCCACCTGCCCGCCCGGCATTACGCTCGATGCGTAGTACTCCAACTTGGAGCCACGCTCGGGGTATGCCGGCAGGGGAATCAACGTGTCGGTCGCGTTCAGTCCCACGCCCACCAGATCAACTTGAGGCCATTGAGTCATGCAATCTTTTATTGTAAAGGGCGAGCGGGGGAGGCGTTGTGCGCCCGGCCACAACGCATGATCATGCGCGAAACAGAGGCCCAATGGCCGAATAAAAGCCGAAGATCGAATCCTCGGCTCCGTTCTTCAGCTGCTTGGCGACAATCGCGAAAGGATACGCCCGGTTGCGTTCATCGAAACGGATATGCCAACCGTGATCGTCCCGCGCCCACGTGCCGCCATGCGCAGCGACGACGGCCTCGCCGAGATACGAGCCGAGATTCGAGACCATCAGATCGATTTCATCCTCGCTCCATTCGCCGGTCCGGATGCGATTGATATAGCCGTCGAGCCACTCCACCGAGCGGCTGTCGATGCCAAACGTAAAGTCGGTCAGTGGGGCAAACGACTCCACGACCAATGCAGCATTGGCGCGAATCTGGATAACGATTGCGGTCTCGTTGGCGCTTTCCGGTGGATCGGTCGGTGGGTTCATCGCAGGGTAGATTCATTCTACGCGCGAGGGCAGTTTCCTTCTTCGCTGCGGCGCGTTCCATGCTGTACGCTTTAAACAGTATTTCTCTGGTTTTGGACTCGACCTGTGACTGAACAATCATCCCCGCGCCCATTTTTCTATCCGCAACGCGGCGCAGCTCTCTCTTGCGGCGGCGTCTCGCTGGAATCCCTCGCGCGCCGCTTCGATACCCCGCTCTACGTCTATTCGGCCGACCAGATCCTCGCGCGCTTGCGCCTATTTGAGCAGGCTCTTGCGGGCCGGGACCACCTTGTTTGCTACGCGGTCAAGGCCAACTCCGCGCTGGCGATTCTCAAGCTTCTGAGCCAGAATGGCGCCGGTTTCGACATCGTCTCCGGCGGCGAACTACAACGCGTGCTTGCCGCCGCGCCGGATGCGGTCGGTCGCACGGTCTTTTCCGGCGTGGGGAAAACCGCCCCGGAGATCGACCTTGCCCTCAAGACCGGCATTCTGCAATTCAACGTGGAAAGCGAGGCGGAGCTGAAGCTGCTCGCGGCCCGTGCGCGTAAATTCAAAATCCGCGCCCGCTTCGCGCTGCGTGTGAATCCCGATGTCTTTGCCGACACCCATCCCTACATCTCCACGGGCCTGCGCGAGCACAAGTTCGGCATCGACATTCGCCGCGCGCTGGGCATTTACAAGAGCGCGGCCAACGATCGCTGGCTCGAAGCGCATGGCGTCAGCGTCCACATCGGTTCGCAGATCCGCTCGGCGGACCCATTCGGCGCGGCCATCGAACGCGTGAGCAAACTGGTGCGGCAGCTCGGCCGCGAAGGCGTCGTTCTTCAAACCATCGACGCCGGCGGCGGGCTCGGCATTGATTATCACGGTGGCCCGTTTGATGCGAAAGCCAAAGTCGAGGAATATGCTGCGACGCTCGGACACGCGCTGGGCGGCTTCGAAGGCCGCTTGCTAATCGAGCCCGGCCGTTTTCTTGTGGCCCAGGCGGGCGCGCTGCTGGCGCGGGTGCTTTACGTTAAGCGCAATGGTAAAAAAACATTTGTGATTACTGACGCGGCCATGAACGACCTCATCCGTCCCGCGCTCTACCAAGCCTGGCACGAGATCGTTCCCGTGCGGCACAGGGCAGGGAAGTCGCGCATCGTCGATGTCGTCGGTCCGGTTTGCGAGTCGGGCGACTTTTTTGCGCGTGACCGCAGGCTTGCGCCCGTTGAACCGGGCGACCTGGTGGCTCTGCTCGATGCCGGCGCGTACGGGATGGCGCAAAGCTCCAACTACAACACCCGCCCACGCGCGGCTGAAGTCTTGGTCGAAGGCAACAAGGCGCGCCTCATCCGCCGCCGCGAGAACATCGAGGATATGCTTTCGCCCGAAGTGGTTTGAAATCGCGGCGCGCGTCCTGTTGTGCGCGAAACTCCGTCCCAACCTGCGGCTTTTCCTGCTATGGTTTCTTGCGGGAGAAATCATCATGGAAAGTCGTTACCTCTGCGCACTGGCGCTTTTCGCAACTCTCTTAGGGCCTGCGTGCCGCGCGAACGCTGATCCTCTTACGGTGAAGACCGCGCAGGGCAGCGTACACGGCAAGATGGTCAACGACGGCAAGGCGCGCGCGTTTCTCGGTTTGCCCTTCGCTGCGCCGCCGGTCGCCGATTTACGCTGGAAGGCGCCGCAGCCGCCTGCGCACTGGAGCGGAGTGCGCGATGCCACGAATTTTGCCGCGCGTTGCGCGCAGTGGCCCATCTGGGCCGATTACATTTTTCAGGATGCCGGGCCGAGCGAGGATTGTCTCTACCTTGACGTCTACTCGCCAGTCGCGGTGCACCACGCGCACCCGCTGCCGGTAATGGTGTGGATCCATGGCGGAGGATATGCGGCGGGCGGAAGCTCCGAGCCTCGCTATTCGAATTCTCCGCTGGTGGATCGTGGCGTGGTGCTCGTCAACATCAACTACCGGATGGGTGTTTTCGGATTTCTGGCCAGCGAGGATCTGCGGCGGGAGGGCGGCGGCACGGCGGGCAACTACGGCCTGATGGACACAGTCGCCGCGTTGCGATGGGTGCGGGCCAACATCGCTCGCTTCGGCGGCGATCCCAAGAATGTCACCATCTTTGGGGAAAGCGCAGGCTCGTTTGCGGTCAGCATGCTCATGGCGGCGCCGATGGCGCAGGGGCTATTTCAAAAGGCAATCGGCGAGAGCGGCGCGTCCTTCAGTAGCTTGCTTGGCGGAGACACTCTCGAAGTTCGCGCGTCCCGCGATCAGGCATGGGTAGAGTCTCTCGGCGTCAAGAGCCTGGCCGAATTGCGCGCGATGTCTACAAGCCAGCTGATCGAAGTTGCCAGGAAGAAAGGCGTGATAGGGTTTTCTCCCGTCATCGATGGGACGCTGCTGACGGAGGCGGTCCCGAAGACCTACTCGGCTGGAAAGCAGGCGCATGTGCCGCTGCTTGCCGGGTGGAATCGCGACGAGCGTGCAGGCACGCTGTCGAAAGGCATGACGGCGGAAAAGTGGAAGGCCTTCGCCACCGAGCATTATGGCGCGCAGGCCGATAAATTTCTCGCTGTCTATCCGGGAGGAAGCGACGCGGAGGCAGTGCAGTCCGCCGACGCCTATACGACCGATCAATTTATTGCCTTCGGGACCTGGCAGTGGATTGAAGCGCAGACGAAAACCGGCGATGCGCCCGTCTACCGGTACCACTTCGAACTGCCTGCGCCGCCGAGTGAAATGCATCCCGAGGGCGGGTATGCCTGGCACTCCGACGATCTCGAATACGTATTCGGCAGGCTCGACGTGCGGCGCGGATCGGTATGGCGGCCGGAGGATCGCAAACTGACCGAAGAGATGATGGATTATTGGACGAACTTTGCGAAGACCGGCGATCCCAACGGCCCCGGCTTGCCCGAGTGGCCGCGCTACGACAAATCCGGCGCGGTCATGCATCTCGATCGCGAGACGCACGCCAGCCCGGACACAACGCGAGCACGGTATGAGTTTTTGCTGAAGGAATCCGCGGCGGTTAAACCCTGAAGGAGTCTGAAAGCCGGTTTATTGATTTACGCCGGAGGCTGCCACAAAACCGGAGGTCTGTGTGGGAGGCGCGGTGCCTTTGACCGGCGGCGCTGCAAAGCTTGAACCACTCGCATTGATGGCCGCGGAATAGTCGGGGCCGAGTCCAAGTTTCAGCAGGGCGCGCGAATCAGGCATCAGCTTGGTTTGCCATCCATGGTCTGCCTGATACTTCTGCATCGCGGCGATGGTCGTCGCGTCCCACTTGCCGTCGGCTTCACCGGTGAAGTAGTGCTCGCGGATCAGCGCCTGTTGAATCTCCGTTACCCGCTCCGGCTCAATGGCCTGCTGGCCACGCACATGGCGCGCGGCTTTGTGCTTCGATTTCGACAGTTTATGCGTGCTGGTCAGGCCGCTGGTCGGCGACCGGTGCACGTTGGTCGCGAAAGCGGACGGCGCCACAAGGGCTACGGAAATCAAGAATGTTGCAGTCGTTCTAGTTGAAAACATGGCTGTTCCGCCTGAAAGATGTTGATCGCACGTCTTTGGACTCTTCGCCCAAGTGTAGTCAAGGTACCGCATTCCGGCAAGGGCAAAATCGTCCAATCGACCCAGGAGGACTTACTTTAGAAACGGCGCCGGGTATGTGCGATCGCGTCCGGCGCCTGTTTCCAATGCTTTACAGCGTTCCGCCGATGACATTGATGCCCGACTCGGGATGGCGCGGGTCGATGACTTCAAACACCACGTCGTCGCCGGTCTTCAGCTTGCTTACTACGGCATCAAACTGCTCCTTGGTCCCGGTGGGCAGTCGGTTCACCTTCGTGATGACCAGCCCCGGCTCCAGTTGCTGTAGGTCGGCAAATGATCCGGTGCGCACCGAGTCGATGACTACGCCGGAAGTGTGAATCTTGGCGGCCATCGCCGGTGTGACATCGTGGACCACTACGCCCAATTTGGATTCGCTGGGATCGCTTTCGCCTTCCTGCGTCGTTTCCGGTTGTGGATTGTTCAAATCGGCAAAGACTTTGTCGCGATCGCCGATCGTCACGGTCGTGTCCATCGGCTTGCCGTCGCGCACGTATCCCAGCCGAATGGTCGATCCCGGCCGGCGGCTCGCAATTTCGTTCACCAGGTCGTCGCCATCCTTGATCGAGCGTCCATCGACAGTGGTAATGATGTCGCCCGCCTTGATGCCTGCCTTATCGGCCGGGCCGTTGGGCTGCACCTGCTGCACCAGGACGCCATTCTTGAATCCATACACGCGATTCACGGCGCTCGAAAGCTCGCTGTGGAAAGAGACTCCGATGGAGCCGCGCGTCACCTTGTGGCTCGCTCCGACCAGGTCGTTGTACACCTCGACCACGGTGTTCGACGGCATGGCGAAACCAATTCCCTGGTAGCCGGCCGACTGCGTGTAGATGGCCGTGTTCACGCCGATTACTTCGCCCAGCATGTTCAGCAGCGGCCCGCCGGAGTTGCCGGGATTGATGGCCGCGTCCGTTTGAATAAAGTGCTGGAACTGTCCCGGCGCTCCCTGATCGATGGTGCGGTTCTTGGCGGAGATGATGCCCGCAGTCACGGTCTGCGCCAGCGCGAACGGGCTGCCGATGGCTTCCACCCAGTCGCCTACCTGCGCCGTGTCAGAGTTGCCCATCTTTACCGTTGGCAGCGGAGTGCTGGTGTCGATCTTGATTACTGCTAGGTCCGTGGCTTTGTCTACGCCGATGACGCGCGCCGGGCGTCCAAGATCCTCGGTCTCGGGATCTGTCGAGAGCTTTACGTAGATTTTGTCGGCCTTGTCGATCACGTGATCGTTGGTGATGATGTAGCCCTTGGAATCGACGATGAAGCCCGAGCCGAGCGACTCCTGCACCTGTCCGTTGTCGCCGCCTTCATCGCCGCCGCCGGGGGCCTGGCCGCCGAAGAAGCGATTGAAGAAGTCCTGGAAATTGTCAGGTGGTGTCTGCTGCTGCTGATCGTTGTCCTGGTTGTCGTCGGGATTCTGCTGGTTCGGCTGCACGCGCTGATGAAACTTGCCGCGTCCGTGGTCGCCCGATTCCTTGGGCAACGTTTGCGTGTTGATGTTCACCACCGCCGGTCCCACCGCCTTGGCGATGCGCACGAAATCATTCGGCGGAATACTGGAATTCACGACCTTGAGGGGAGTGGCGTCGCCGCTGTCATTTTGCTTTTCTTGTCCGCGCACTCCGTGGACGGCAAACGAGCCGGCCACAATTGCGACCGAAAGCGTGGCAAGCAGCACAAATGCCGTGGTAAGACGGCGCGACCGAAGCCGTGCGAAGAGCAATTTCATAGATTCCTTGACCTCTTGAGGCGCCCGGCCAGTCTGCATGCTGGCGACGGCCTCTCTTCTTAGTATAGTCAGCCGATGGTCTCCGCGGCGGACCTGCCGCCACTATCGGCCCTCACCACAACCGGCAATCCGCGCCTGCTCCGTTAGACGCTGCTCAAGGCCAAAGAGCCGCATGCTCTCGAGTTACTGCTCCGCGGCCCAATCTGTCATCGCCAGCGTCAGCAGCAGCACACGCTTGAGCGCCAGTTCGCGGTTCTTCGACGAATACCATTCGTGCAGCGTGTGCGCTTCGCCACCTTCTCCGCCCGCACCCATTGAAAGCGCCGGAACGCCCAGCGCCAGCGGAATGTTGGCGTCGGTCGATCCCAGCCGCAGGTCGGTCCGCAGGCCAAGGTGACGGTCCACGGCGCGCAATGCGGCCAGCAGTGCCGAATCATCTGCCAGATGCGCCGCAGGCCGATCGCCGATTTTCGTAATCGCGAAATCCAGCCGCCCGCGCGAGCCCGCACTTGAGACTCTTGATCGCGCGTTCCAGTGTGCGACGGCATCTTCCACCGCGCGATGCAGCGCAACTTCAAGGCGCAGCAGCTCAGTTCCGTCCGTCGATCGGAAATCGACGGTGGCCTCGGCGCTTGCAGGAATCGAATTCACGCTGATGCCGCCGCGTATCGTTCCTACATTGAGCGTGGTCCGTGGCTCTTCGGGAACCTGCGTTTCCGCTACCGTTGCCAGCGCCATAGCCAGCGCCGCAATGGGATTCGGCGTCCCCGCGTCGCTGAAGCTATGCCCGCCCGGTCCCGTCACCGTAACCCGGAAGCGACGGCTGCCCAGTGCCCGGGTCACAGCCGCATCCGCACCAGCGCCATCCAGTACAATGTGCGCGGCCACGCGTCCCGCAAATGCGCTTTGCTCATAAAAGTGACGCACCCCGCGCAAATCGCCTTCGCCCTCTTCCCCCACATTGCCCAGCACCACAAGCGGCGTGGGCAGTTCCACCCCGGCGCGCAGCAGCGCATGCACCACGGCCAGCAGGCCCACCACGCCTGCCGCGTTATCGCACGCGCCCGGAGCTTCCAGGCGTTCGTCCGTAATCACCGGGCGCAACGGCGTATCGGCGGGAAACACGGTGTCGAGATGCGCCGAAAGCAGGATCACGTGCCCGGTGCTCTCTGGAGGCAACTTTGTGGCCGGCAGGACTCCCATCACATTTCCCGCCGCATCGGTTTCTACCGCGCTCACGCCGGCCTCGACAAAACGCGCCGCCAGCCATCGCGCCCGCTCCTGCTCGCCATGCGAAGGCGCGGGAATACTGACCAAAGCGACTTGCCAATCCATGAGGGTTTTGGGGTTCGCGTGGACCCAGGAAAATGCCTCATGAAGCTGCCGTTGCGCAGCCAATGCGGTTACGCGTGAGAATGCCGAGGTTGATGAAAGAATCGGCATGGCAATGAATTCAGGGTAGCAGGGCCGCGCGTCGATACGATTCGGTATGCGACTGGCGAATCAGGAAATCAGCCGTCGCGCCAGGAGCGATTGCATATCGCGCCGGCCGTCAGCGATGACCGCAATAAAGATCGCCTGCCCATGAACTTTGTAGAGAATGCGGTAAGGCTTGAACAACACTTGGCGATAATCACGCCTTCCCAGCTCCAACAATTCCGGAGGATGTGCGCCTCGTGCAGGCGCGGCGGCAAGCGACAAAGCCTCTTCGATAATCTTCCTCGCTACGTAATCCGCCTTCGCGCTCGAATCGTTCCGGACAATATAGTCGTGGATGTTTCGCAGGTCCTTCCGTGCGCCCGGCGTGAACTCGACAGCAAATGTCATCGCGCCTTCGTGCCGTATTCAGCCATGATCTCCTCCGCAGAAACGGACTCTCCGGCTTCGATCTCCTTGTCGGCAATCGCCAGTACCTTCAACAACGCCAGGGTCTCTTGCGCCTGTTCGTAGCTGGCGATATCCATCAGAACTGCGCGGGCTTCACCGTTTTGCGTGATGATAATCGGCTCGCGCTCTTCGGCCATGCGGTCGAGAAGCTCGGCGGCGTTCGCTTTCACGTAGCTGATGGGCTTGATCTGAGTGGAATAGCGCAAGGACACCTCACAAAATGTGCTGACATTCAGTATAGTTCATTATCGGTCCGAATAAAAGCCGCTGTTGGTCTGAATGAGGACTTTATTCGGTTCATTAGAGTATCTGTTCGTCATATTCCACCGAATGCAGAAACAAGCCCCGCGCCGGCGCCGTGGGCCCTGCTGCCGAGCGATCGCGCGCCGCAAGAATCCTCGGAATCTCTTCAAGCGCGAGATGCCCGCGGCCCACGTCCAGCATGGTTCCCACCAGGTTACGCACCATGTGATGGAGAAAACCGTTTCCGCGCACGCGATAAACCAGCATCGCGCCGGCTTCGGCCTGTCGCATTTCCCAAGTCGAGGTGTAAATGTTCCGCATCGTCGACAGCGGCGCAATCTTAAGCGCCACTTCTGCCCCAGACTCATCCGTTGCGTGGCCCGCCTCGCGCTCGCTCAGGTCGGGATCGTTCGCGGCAAAACTCTGGAAATCGTGTTCTCCTTTAAAAACCTGCGCGCAGCTTTGCAGTTTCTCGACATCGAGCGCCCACGGGCAGGCGTACACGTAGCGAGCCAGAAAGGGTGGACAGTCGGCCCCGCGGAAGATCCGATACTCATAGGTCTTCGCAACCGACGAGTGCCGCGCATGAAATGTACTCGGCATCGTACTGGCTTTGGTGATGCGGATCGATGGGAGCAACGTCCGGTTCAATGCGCGCTTCAGGTTCTCAGCAGGAATGGGGGCGCGCAACATGAAGCTGGCCACCTGGGCCAGTGCGTGAACTCCGGCATCGGTGCGGCCGGAGCCCTGCGGCAGGGGCGACTCGCCCGTAACCCGGCCCAGCGCCGCCTGCAATTCACCCTGAATCGTCGGTAGTCCTGGCTGCACCTGCCAGCCCTGAAAGTCGGTGCCGTCGTAAGCCAAAGTGAGCTTCCAGGTCTGGAATTCTCGATCTGCTTGGGCGCTGTCGCTCATGGGAATCGCTGCAACAAGGGTACCCGATGCTGCCGGTCTGCCGGCTCGGTTAACGATCCTTCCCCAAACGGAGAGATTTACACCCCAGGTGGGGCAGATTTCGGTTGCCAGAGGCGGGAATTTGAGTTATTTTACTAACCAGTTAGTTAATTTGTTCGTCCGGACGCCCTTGTACCGCAGGTCAGCCCGGTTCAACCCGCTCGACCAGGTCTTTAACCGGAGCCTCGGCTGCGATTTACGACAATGCCTGGAACGAGCGGGGTACCGTTTTCGTAATCAACAATGAACCATGCGGGACCACATAACGGCGATAATCATTTTGAGAAACCCGAAACTCACATCCGGAGCGGTTTCCTGGATGTCTTGAAGCGCAACCGGGGAACCCACCCAATGGGTGGGTCACGTGCCACAATTTTGGAGAGAAGAAACATGCATTCTTTAAGGGCAGGTGTATCGCATCTGGAGCCGACAGCCGACTGCAGTGAACGCAAAGGAACCAGCCTCAGCCGCAAAGGGCAGGGGCAAGCCGCCGGACGTTTGCGCGCGGTTGCCGCCATATTGTTGACGTTGGCGGCCACCACGCCGCCCGGCTTCGCGCAACAAACGGGCACTGCCGCCGCGCCGCCTGACAAGGCCGCTTCCGATCTTCCCGTGGCGCCGATGCCCACTCCCACGCAGCCGATTCCGCTGCGCACCTCCGGCACTGACTACTCGAGACCCTTCGGCAGTTGGATTGGCAATCCCATCAACGTCTATCGGCCGACCAGCATCGCCAAGGCCAGCTTCGCCAACTCCGTGCGCCTTGCCGATCTCATGAAAGACGGCAAGATTTATCTCAGTCTCTCCGATGCCATCGCTCTGGCCATTGAGAACAACTACGACATTGCCATTGCTCGTTACGATCTGGACATCGCCGACACCGATATTCTTCGCACCAAAACGGGCGCAACTCCTCTGGGCGCTCCTTCAGGCTTGATCACCGGGACCCTCGGCGGTTCTAACTCCATTTTGTCGACCGGCGGCGGACCGGGCGGATCAGCGGGTGGAGCGGGCGGCGCGGGCTCCGGAGTGAATGGACTGACGCTGTCCACCGGCGGCGCGGGCCCGTTGCCGGAGAACCTGGATCCAACGGTCACAGGCACTGTACAACTGGAACGGGCCAAGTCGCAGCAAACCAGCATTTTCAGTCCGGCCTCTTCCACCAACACTGACGCGTACAACTTTACTTACAACCAGGGATTCGTTTCCGGAACGGCGCTTGCCGTCGCGTGGAATAACAGTCGAACCAACACAAGTGATACGCTGGCAAGCTATACGCCGCAGCTCAACTCTTCATTCAAAGCTTCGGTTACACAGCAACTCCTGCAAGGTGCGGGAATCTGGGTGAACAAGCGCTTCATGTATCAGGCGCTCAACGACCGCCGCATCACTGACTCTTCCTTCCGCCAGCAAATCCTCTATACCGTCAACCAGGTTGAGACGATTTACTGGGGGCTGGTGCAGGCCTATGAAGATGTGCAGGCCAAGCAACGCGCCCTCGAGCAAAGCAACCAACTGCTCTCTGACAATCGAAAGCAATTGGAAGTAGGCTCCATGGCGCCGCTCGATGTGGTCAATGCCGAATCCAGTGTCGCCGCCGATCAGCAGTCGCTCATCAGCGCACAGAGCACGCTTAATTACCAGCAACAGATCATCAAGCAAGCCATCACGCGCAATCTCAACGATGCCGTGCTTTCGGCTGCCCCGGTTATTCCCACCGACCGCGTGACTCTCGATACCATTCCTGAGGAGACGCAGCCCGTGGAAGCGCTGGTGCAGGAGGCTTTCCAGCGGAGGCCGGAGCTGGAGCAGGCGGTGCTCACGCTGCGCAACGATGAGATCACGCTCAAGGGCGCACGCAATGCTTTGTTGCCGACGCTCGATGTCTACGGATTCTACGACGCCAGCATCATCGGCGGCGCCGTCAACAAGAACTGCAGCTTCGCGGGCATCTCTTGCACCGTCACGGGCAACACCGCACCCGGCGGCTACGGAGGAGTGCTCTCGGACCTGGTCAACAGTACGGCCCCCGACAAGGGTGTCGGCTTCAACCTGAACATCCCTATCCGCAATCGCGAAGCGCAATCTGTGCAGGAACGCTCGTTGATGGAGTACCGGCAAGCGGAGCTGCGGCTCGAGCAGCTCTACACGCAGATTCGTATGCAGGTGGCGAACGCCATGTTTGCGCTCGCCAACGATCGCGCCCAGGTGCGATCGGCGCAGGCGGCTCGCGACTACGCGCAACAGAGCCTGGATGCCGAAGAGAAGAAGCTCCACCTCGGCGCTTCGACAACCGCGAATGTGCTCCAGCAGCAACGCAATTTCGCGGTGGCTGAAGACAACCTGATCGCCGCGAATGCCGCGTATGCCAAGGACCGCGCAGGACTCTACCAGACGTTGGCCTCAACCTTGCAGCATTATGGGATCAATTTGCCGGAAGCTGCAACAGGGGCCGTGACGGCCGCTCCCGTCATTCCGGGAGTTGCGCCGGCCCAGCCCGGCAACGAGCCCACCATGACGCCGCCCGCAGTTCCGAATCAACAAGCCATGCCGCCTGCTCAATAGCGCGGATTGCATACAACGCAAAAAAGGCCCGGCATATGCCGGGCCTTTTTGTTCCTGGTACTCGCAGCAAACAAATCGCGCGCCTTACCGCTCCGCGACACGGTCCATCATATCGAAAAACTCCGGAAAGCTGATGGCTGCCGACTCCGCGCCTTGAATGAGCGTTTCGCCCTCGGCGCGCAGGGCCGCCACGCTGAAGGCCATGGCAATGCGATGATCGCCGCCCGCATCGATGGTGGCGCCGTGCAACGTTTGGCCGCCGGGCACGTCCAACCCGTCCTCGAACTCCTCAACCTCCGCCCCCATGGCGCGCAGATTCGTGGCCACCAGCGCGATCCGATCCGACTCCTTCACGCGCAGCTCGCGCGCTCCGCGAATGCGAATGCCGCCGCTCGTGTACGGTGCGATTGCCGCCAGCACCGGCAACTCGTCGATCAGTTGTGCCGCGAGCAAGCCGGAAATCTCCGTCGATCCCAGTCCCTCGGCCGGCGCTGAAATCTGCACCGTGCCTACCAGCTCGGCGTGCTTCTCTTCAAGATTCACCACCGCGATGTGCGCGCCCAGCGCCGTTAGAACATCCAGCAAAGACGCGCGCGTCGGATTCAGCCCCAGGGCGTCGACCACAAGGTTGGAGCCGGGGAATAGCATTGCCGCGCACAGGAAAAATGCTGCCGACGAGAGATCGCCGGGAACCTCGGCATCAATGGAGCGCAGCGCTTGCGGTCCGCTGATCGAGACTGAATCTGCGGCCCGCGTCAGCGTAGCTCCAAAGGCGCGCAGAGCCAGTTCGGTGTGGTCGCGCGTGCGGACAGCTTCGCGCACCGTAGTCATGCCCGCGGTTTGCAGCCCGGCCAACAGGACGCAACTCTTCACCTGTGCGCTGGGAACCGGCGTCGTGTAGTCGATAGCTTTGAGCGGGCCACCATCGATGATGAGCGGCGCGTGTCCATCGGTGAGCGCAAGGCGCGCGCCCATGGCTTTCAGCGGCTTGCGAATGCGCTCCATGGGCCGCTGCGAGAGCGAGTCGTCGCCGACCAGCGTAAAGCTGCCCCGCTGGGGCGCGAGCAGCCCGGAAATCATGCGCATGGTTGAGCCGGAGTTGCCGCAGTCGAGCGGACCTTCGGTGGGCGAGACACGTCCCGCCACGCCGCGAATCTCCACGGAGTCCGGGCCGGACCGGTTCACCTTTGCGCCCAGCGCTTCCATGCACGCCAGCGTGGACGCGCAATCGGCCCCGGTCGAAAAATTCGTAAAATGCGACACGCCTTCCGCGAAAGCGCCCAACATAGCGTAGCGATGGCTGATGGACTTGTCGCCGGGCAGTCGCAGGCTGCCCAGAATATTGCGGGCGGGGCGGATCAATCGTTCCTGAACGGCAGTGTGCACAATTTCTCCGGGGAAGTGCTCCGATACTTTGAGTGTATCGAACCCGGCGAGTCCTGTTTTGACTTTGGCACGCAGCGGAGAAGCTGTATTGCAGAGACCGGTTTCCCAAAAGCGTATTTTTGTCTTAAAATGGTCGGCGATGACTGGATTATTACTCCCCCTTCGCGGAAAGTTTCTTTCGCTCCGATTGTTCAGGCGTGTATTCCTGCTCGCATCGCTTGCCGCGCTCGTTTGGCCAGCCTGCGCAGCCGCCGCGGCTCCCGCGTTTCCGCTGCACACGTCGGGACAGTACATCGTCGACAGCAACGGGGTGCGCGTTCACCTGAATGCCTTCAATTGGTACGGCTTTGAATCCACCGACTACGTAGTCGAAGGCCTCCAGGCGCAGCCTCTGAACAGCATCGTGTCCACCATCAAGGGGCTCGGCTTCAACACCGTGCGCCTGCTTTGGTCAAACCAGATGGTCGAGAGCAATCCGGTGGTCGGCAATTATGCGCTTACCGCCAATCCCAGCCTCGAAGGCGAAAATGCTCTCACCATTATGGACACCGTCGTAAACGCTCTCACCAGCGCCGGCATCATGGTGATTCTCGACAATCACATGAGCAACGCAGGGTGGTGTTGCAGCACCACCGACAACAACGAGCTCTGGTACAACAGCCAATACCCGCAGGCGAACTGGGTCGCCGACTGGCAGACGTTGGCCACGCGCTATAAGAACAATCCCGGAGTCATTGGCGTCGATTTGCGCAACGAGCCGCGCTCCCCGGCCACGTGGGGCGGCAGCTCCAGCACTGACTGGCACGCAGCCGCCGAATTGGGTGGCAATGCGGTGCTCACCATCAATCCCAATCTCCTTATCTTTGTCGAGGGCGTAAATTACGCGGGCGACCTTTCCGGCGTCGCCACGTTGCCGGTTCAACTGAACGTCGCCAATCAGCTTGTCTATGAAGCGCACGACTATGGCTTCTGGTACTCCGGCCTCACCGGCTTCAGCAACTGGTATAGCAAGATCGAACCCAAATGGGGCTTTCTTGTCGACGGCGGCAACCCGCAGCCGCTGTGGATCGGCGAATTTGGCACATGCAACTCGGCCGACACCTGCGACAGCAGCACCAACAACGCCGACCTCGGCTTCTGGTTCAGCATTTTTTCCAGCTATATTCGCGATAACAATCTCGATTGGTCCTACTGGGCCGTCAATGGTACCACGGAATCGGGCAACGGCGGCGGCTTCGGTACGATCGAAGGTTACGGCGTTCTCAACACCTCGTGGAACGGCAGCGCATTGCCATCGCTCACTGCGCGTCTGCAAAGTATGATGGCGCCCGGCAGCGCCAACTTCTCCATCATCGCTGGCGGTGCGGCCATCACTCTCGTGCCCGGCGCCGTCGGAAACGCCACGGTCGCCATTGTTCCGGAGAACGGTTTCACAGGAACTGTCAATCTCACGTGCACTGTGACCCCACCCACTGGCGCCATCGATGTGCCCACGTGCAGCATTCCGTCGAATGCAACCGTCTCCAACACAACCGCCGCAAGCGTTACGGTCGGCATCTCGACTACGGGAGCGGTGGCGCGCAACGCTCCTGCAAACAGCCCGCAAAGCAATCATTCGCGCAGAACTGGCGGCGCAATTCTCGCCTGCCTCGGGCTTCTCATTGGAAACTTTGCGCGCTGCGGCCGCAAGAGCCTACAGATTATCCTCCTGCTTTTGCTTTTCGCTTTTCCGCTGGCGTCTTGCGGAGGTGGTGGCGCGGGCGGAGGTGGCGGCACTCCTCCATCAGGAGGAACTACCGCCGGTAATTACATCGTCACCGTCACAGGCACCGCGTCGGGCCTCAACGCCGTAACGACGCAGATCGTTGTCGTCATCAATTAGTCTTCAACTCCCTGATATCGTTTGTTGCTCGGCGCTCGCGCTGCAAAGCTATTGAGCCCCGCAAGGACGGCGCAAGGGCATGTCCCCTTACCAGGTCCAATGACCGGTCTTGCGTCAGGCCATGGGCTCCAGGTGAGCGGTGAAATGGCGGAGGAACGGCGCTTCGTAGGTGAGCCTCATGCCGCGGATGCGCTCGCGATTCTTCCAGACTTCGAGGATGACCTCGACGAGATAGTCGATGTGGCTCTGGGTATAAACGCGGCGCGGGATGGCGAGGCGCACCAGGTCCATTTGCGCGGCAGCGGCAAACATGAGCGTCCCGATTTCGACGGAGCGCACGCCGCCTTCAAGATAAAGTTCGCAGGCCAATGCTACCCCCGGGAATTGCGCCGGGGGAATGTGCGGCAAAAATGCGCGGGCATCAAGGTAGATAGCGTGGCCTCCCGGCGGCTGGACGATGGGAACACCCTCAGCGGCAATGTGGTTGCCCAGATAAGCCGTGGAAGCGATGCGGTAGCGCAGGTAGTCTTCTTCAACGGCTTCCTGAAGGCCCACGGCAATGGCCTCAAGATCGCGCCCGGCGAGACCGCCGTAGGTTGGATAGCCCTCGGTAAGGATGAGGAGATCCTTCTCCTGCTCCGCGAGTCGATCGTCGTTGGTACACAGAAAGCCGCCAATGTTTGCCATCCCGTCTTTCTTAGCGGACATGGTGCAGCCGTCGCCCAGGCGGAACATCTCCTGCGCAATTTGTTTCGGGCTTTTGGACGAGTGTTCCGGTTCACGTAATTTGATGAACCACGCGTTCTCAGCAAAGCGGCAGGCGTCGAAGTAGAGCGGGATGCCGTGCCGCCGGCACACGGCGCTCACCTGGCGCGCATTTTCCATCGAGACGGGCTGGCCCCCGCCCGAATTGTTGGTCACGGTCAGCATCACCAGCGGAATGCGCTCGCGGCCTACGCGCGCGATGAGACTCTCCAGCGCAGCCACATCCATGTTGCCTTTGAACGGATGCAGCGAAGCCGGTTCGCGGCCTTGAGGAATCAGCAGATCGACAGCTTCGGCGCCGGTAAATTCGACATTGGCGCGGGTGGTGTCGAAGTGGGTGTTATTGGGAACGACGTTGCCCTTCTTGCACATCACGCCGAAGAGGATGCGCTCGGCGGCGCGGCCCTGATGCGTGGGAACGACGTGTTTGTAGCCGAAGATGTCCTGCACGGAACGCTTGAAACGATCGAAGCTGCGGCTACCGGCGTAGCTTTCGTCGCCTTCCATCAGAGCTGCCCATTGATGCGTGGACATGGCGCCAGTGCCGGAGTCGGTGAGCAGATCGATGAGGACGTCATCGGCTGGCAGAAGAAAGAGATTGTAGTGGGCGGCTTTGAGAAGTTCTTCGCGCTGTGAACGGGTGGTCCAACGAATCGGCTCGACACTTTTAATTCGGAACGGCTCGATGATGGTTCTTGCGATCATGACACGTCTTTCGTAGTTTCCGGCTGAACCTCGGCTTCGCGCACGCGCAGCACAATAATCGTTTCGTCGTCGAAGCGATCTTTGCTGCCCTGAAAACGCGCCACGTCCGCCAGGATAGCGTCGGCAATCTCCAGCGCGGGAAGACCGCGGCTGGCGCAGAGCAGTCCAGCCAGACGGTCCTGCCCGTACATCTCTTCCTTCTCATTCTCCGCGTCGAGAATGCCGTCGGAGACAAACACGATGGCGTCGCCGGGCTGCGTGGCCACGCTGAGCTCTTCGTAAGTCACATCGGGAAACATGCCCAGCGGAAATCCTTCGGCGCGCACCGTGTCGGACTGGCCGGCGCGGCAGAAGACCGGTTGCACGGCTCCCGAATTCGCTACTTGCAGAGTCTGGTTTTCATCGTTCCAGAGCGCGAAGAGCATGGTCACGTACTGAGATTCTAGCTTGCGCTCCTGCATGGCGTCGTTCAGAAGCTTCAGCATCTGCGCCGGGTCGGGCTGTTGCGCGGCCGCGGCGCGCATAATGCCGCTCACCAGTGCCGCAAATAGCGCCGCGGGCGCGGCCTTGCCGCTTACGTCACCCAGCACGATCGCCGTTCGGTTCGGTCCGTAATCCAGAAAGTCGTAAAGGTCGCCGCCGATGGTGCGCGCCGGCAAAAAGCGTACCGCCATCTCGGCATGGGGATGCGAAGGCGCGTCCGTCGGCAGCAAGCGCAATTGCACCTCGCGCGCCATGGCGATGTCCTTCTCCAGTTGCCGCTCTTGTCGCTTGACCGCCTGGTATAGTCGCGCGTTTTCGATCGCAATGGCAATCTGCGAGGCCAGCGTCGACAGCATCCGCTCGTGCTCTTCGTTGAAAAACGCCGGCTTGGTGTGCTCAAGGTCCAGCACGCCGATCACGCGGCCCTTGTAGAACAGCGGCACAATCAGTTCCGAGCGCGTCTCGGGATTCATGGGGATGTAGCGCGGATCCTTGCTCACGTCGGGCACGTTGACCACCCGCCACTCGCGTACCGCTGCGCCCACCAGTCCGCTGCTGATGGGAATGCGCCGCGTGGGAGCATGCGCGTAGCCGAATCGCCACGCATAGCGCGTAATCAGCGTGTCGCCTTTTTCGTCGAGCAGCATGATGGTGAACATCTGGTAGTCGATCAGCCGCCGCAGCAACTGCCCGATCTTCTCCAGCAGCGGATTCAGATCCAGAATCGACGCCAGTTCCACCGCAATCTCGTTCAGCACTTCCAGCGTTTGTGCCTGGCGCGAAACCCGCGCGTAAAGTCGCGCGTTCTCAATCGACTGCGCAATGCGCGAAGCGGTCATGGTGAGCACGTTCAAGTGCTCGTCGCGGAAGAAATCCAGCTGCTCGCTTTCGATGTCCAGCACGCCGATCAGCCGGTTCTTCGCGATCAATGGGACGGCCAGTTCCGAACGCACCTCGGGATTGGCGCTGACATAGTAATCCGCTTTCGACACGTCGTTCAACAGGATCGCCTGCCGCGTGAGGGCCACCTGTCCGGCCACTCCTTTGCCCACGGGAATGCGCATGCGCTCCACTTGCGCCGTGTGGCCGATCTGGAATCTCATGCGCAGTTCGTGCGACCGCTCATTCAGCAGAAAGATAGCGAAGATGCGGTAAGGAATGAGGGCGCGAACAAGCTCCGATGTGCGGCTGAGAAGAGTTTGCAGGTCGAGCGTGGTATTCAGCGCGTCGGTCAGGCGCATCAGATACGCCACGTCTGCCGGCTCGATGCGGGCATTGACGGGATCCAGATGCGTCGGCTCGGCAGGGCGGTAATCGCCTTCGAATTCGTGCTCTGCGGGCGGAGATGGCGGCGTTTCACTCATAAAGGGTCGAAGGGAATGATACAGCAGGGACTCAGTAGAGTGTGAGTGTGAGTGTAAGTGTGCCGGGCGGATGCAACCACACGCACACTCGCACTCACACTGACCACTGACAGCTGAAAACCAGGACTCTGTTTTACTCCGCGCCCAATTCTCGCAAAATCGCCACGGAAGCCGAGCAGCCAATCCGGTTGGCGCCGGCTTCAAGCAGCGTGCGGAGTTGCGCGAGAGTGCGGATGCCGCCCGACGCTTTGATGCCGCATCGGGCTCCGGCCACGCCGCGCAGCAGGGCCACGTCGGTGGGGATCGCGCCGCCCGATGCCGATCCGGTCGAGGTCTTGATGAAATCCGCGCCCGCCTGGATGGAAATCTCCGAGGCGCGCAGTTTTTCTTCCATCGTGAGCAGTGCAGTTTCGAGCGTGACTTTAAGCACAGCGCCGTGATGATGGGCCACGCCGACCACCGCGCGAACGGTGTGCTGTACGGCGGCGTGGTTGCCGCTCTTGAGTTGGCCGATGGGCAGCACCATGTCGAGCTCGCGCACGCCGAGACGGATGAGCGCGACCGTTTCCTGGCGGAGCGTGGAGACGAGTGAGCCGCCGAGCGGCGAGCCGATCACAGCGCCGATGGGAACACCGGTGCCGTTAAGCGCGCCGACAGCAATCGGCGCCCACACGGGATTCACCACGACGCAGGCAAAGCGATAGCGGGCAGCCTCGGCGCAGAGCGCCTCTACCTGCTTGCGCGTGGCGCCGGGCTTGACCAAAGTATGGTCGATCACGGCTGCCAGTGATTGCCAACTGTCGAGAGTCTTGGCCGAAAATTCAGCCGAATCGAATGTTCCGTAATCAAAATCCAGGTCTGAAGCCTGGATGGGGGTTAGCTTCATGCAGGCATGCTCCTTGCATGCGCAGGATGGCGATGATCAGAACAGCGCATCCCGCTCCGGGAACCGAGTATACGTCGCGGGCTCGCCCGAGACCAAATAAACCGGCGATAAACAGGGAGATACCACTGCAACCCGGGAAAGCTGCCCGCATCGGGATGTGACTATTCCGGGTTTTCCGGCGGCATCAGGCAGATATCGGGCAGATTGCGATAGCGCTCCGCGAAGTCCATTCCGTAACCGATGACAAACAGGTTGGGAATGGAGAAGCCGACGTAATCGGCTTCGATCTTCTCAATGCGTCGCGAAGGCTTGTCGAGCAGCGTGGCAATCCGCAGCGTCTTGGGATGCTGCTGGAGGAAGAGCTTGCGCAGATAGGCCAGCGTGAGCCCAGTGTCGAGAATATCTTCCACCACGAGCACGTTCTTGCCTTCGATAGAGTGGTCCAGATCCTTGATCAGCTTGACCGCGCCCGACGAGCGCTGGCCCTTGCCGTAACTCGTGACGGCCACGAAGTCGAAGGTGGCTTCGGCCTGGATGGCGCGCGAGAGGTCGACAAGAAAAAACGCCGCGCCTTTCAACACTCCGATCATGACCAGTTTTTCGCCGTTCAGATCGTGGCTGATCTGCGCACCCATCTCGGCCACGCGATCTGCAATCTGCTGGCGGGAATAGAGAACCTCAAGGCCTTGGGAGGTCATCGTTGACATGCAGACAGTATCGCGCGATTTGGCGAATCCCAGCCTGTGAAAATCAAGGCCCTGTAAATCTGAACCTTTAAATTCGGAAATCGACGGGCGGAGGTTGCCAGGGGACGGCGGATGTGGAAGTCCGCGCACGTATACTTGATGCGCGATGCTCCCCTTTCTGCACATTGGACCATTCACCATGCCCACGTACGGGCTGATGCTCTTGCTGGCCATCGCGACCGGCATGTTTGTGATGGACCGCGCGATCAAGCGGGCGCACCTGACGGCGGACGCGGTGGAGATGATTGCCGTCGCCGCGCTGGCCGGTATCGTGGGCTCCAAGATTTGGTATCTCGTCCTCGACTCGCAAGGGGATTTTCGGGCTATGGGCTGGGGCGTTTTGTGGCAGAACAGCGGGTTTTCGTGGTTTGGTGCATTGTTCGCGGGAATCCTGGCGCTGGTGGTGCAAGGCAGGAAGGAAAAAATTGGAGGCCTGCGCACGCTGGATTTCGCTGCTCCCGCCTGCGCCATCGGCCAGGGCCTGGGGCGCATCGGGTGTTTTCTTTCCGGCGATGGTTGCTACGGCATTGCGATCCAGCCGGTCCATCTGTTTGGTTTTACCTTTCACCCGTGGGGGATGGCTTTCCCGAATGGCATTGAGCCGGTTTTTGTGCCTGTCTACCCGACGCCCCTCTATGAGCTGGCCACAGGCCTCGCCATCGGTGGGTGGCTGTGGTGGCGCCTCGGCAAACCGCACGCCACAGGCGCGATCATGGGCCAGTACCTGATCCTCGTCGGAACAGCTCGCTTTTTGGTTGAGTTTATCCGCCGCAACCCCAAGGTTCTTTGGGGCTTGTCGAATGAGCAACTCACCAGCGCCGCAGCTGTTATGGTGGGAGTCGCGCTCCTCTGGTGGGCAACCAAGCGGCCGGGGCTCAGGCTGCGGAAAGCATCGGCACAGGTCGCGAATCCGGTTTAGAGAGCCCGCGAAGCGGAATATTCCGCTCTGTTTACATCGACCAGTGCGCTTGCACAGTCTGCTTCGGCCACAGACTGAACTCTACAGTCGCGCGTCTATACTGGAGAAGAGATGTTTCCGCATATTCCACTTCCTTTCTTCCCTCACCAACTTCCCACATTCGGGCTCATGCTGTGGTGCGCCGCCGTGGCAGGCGCTTTTCTGGTAGACCGTGCCTTCAGACGCGAGAAAATTAACGCCGATGCGGTAGGGATGGTGGCTATTGCACTGGTTGCGGGCATCGTGGGCGCCAAGGTGTGGCATATTCTCGACTCTCCGAGCGAGTTCAGAGCCATAGGCTGGGGCGTGTTGTGGGATACGGCTGGATTTGCCTGGTACGGGGGGCTGGTCTTCGGCATCTCGGCGCTGGTTCTGCAAGGGTTACGGGCAAAGATCGGAGCGCTGCGCACACTGGATCTGTGTGCGCCGGCAGCGGCCATCGGCTACGGCATCGGGCGCATCGGATGTTTCCTCTCCGGCGACGGCTGCTATGGCATCGAGATCGCGCCGGTCCATATATTTGGCTTTACCTTCCATCCCTGGGGAATGGCCTTCCCGCACGGGATCGACCCGACCTTCGTCCCGGTGTACCCCACCCCGCTCTATGAGCTTGGCGCGGGTTTGCTGATCGGATGGTTTTTGTGGTCGCGGCTGGGCAAGCCGCACGCCACGGGCGCAATCGTGGGCCAGTATTTGGCGCTCAGCGGCATGGCTCGCTTTCTGGTTGAATTTATCCGGCGTAACCCCAAAGTTTTATGGGGATTATCGAATGCGCAATTGGCCAGTGCTGGAGCCGTCGTGGTTGGAATTGCGTTGACCGCGTGGGCCATGACTCGGCCCGCTTTCACGCCGCGAAAAGTGCCCGCGCCGGTCGAGAAGCCCGCCTGATCGTCCCTACAACCAGGGATTCAAGACGCGAATTCCGCAGGATTGAAAGTGCGAAGTATTGCGCGTGGCCAAGACGGAGCCGTTGGCAAGAGCGGTGGCCGCAAGAAGAGCATCCATTTCGTCAATCGGTAGGGCCTTCGCATGCCGCGCCTTTAGAACTGCACCGTAAGCTCTTGCGACCAACAGGTCGAAGGCAAGAATCCGTGCCCCAAAAAATCGATCGAACATGAGTTCCGCTTTCTCAAGAAGCTGGCGCTGACGCTTGCCTGCCGGCATCAATTCCAGTCCCGAGTAGACTTCTGCCACAACAATTGTCGAGGTCCAGAGTTCTCCTGCGGCCTGCGAATTCAGCCAAGCCATCACCGACGGTTCGGGCACGGGCCTCATCGCCTCGGAAATCACGTTTGTGTCGAGCAGGATCATCACGAAAATGTAGGCACCGGCCGATGTGACTTGCGGCGCGGTGGGATTGGAAGCTCGACGCCGCCGAGGGGAGCAAACAACTCATGAATCGCAGTCCCCAGCCCGCGGTCCAGTTGAGAAATCACCGAGGTGTCAGGCATTTTCTCCACAACCTGACCAAGAGAAGCGCGCACTTCTGCTTCCATGGAGCGCCCATTGAGCGCGGCGCGCACTTGTAGCTTGCGCTTGGTCGATTCGTCTAGTTTGCGAATAACGATGGTTGCCACGAAGAGAGAATAGCAGAAAAATGCTAGCACTGCAAGCAATGCTGGCAATGCTTGCATTATCGGTTTGGCATTTACATCTGAAAATGGCCGGCGTAACCGGCGAAAGACGGTGACTCCAGGCGCAAGTCCGGAAAGAGAAGCTAGAGCTCACATCACCACCCCGCGCGGTGGGAGCAAGGCTTCAAAAATCGGGCATTCCTGTGCTCGGTGTCTGCACCTCCGCGGTGTGACGGAACTGAATCGCCGTTTGAAGCGGAGTGATTCAAGTCACTAGCCCGCCCCAGCTTGCGCAAGCACTGTGATTTATCACACGTGTGATGACGCTCACAGCCACTCGTGCTTTTTGCTAAGTAACGTCGGTCACATTAACCGGCAAATTCCAGGGGTTGTTCATAGCCTCCACGCTGTCCTGGGATTTGCCGGTGAAGTACGGTGAGCGAGGGAAGCATGGGCGATACGATTTGGCAGTCAATGCAGAAGAAGGGCTATAGCCGCAGAGATTTTCTGCAATTCTGCAGCGCAGCCGCGGTAGCCGCCGGCTTGGGAAAGTCCGGTGCGGCTCAGGTTGCTTCAGCCTTTGAGAAAAAGGAAAAACCGGCCGTGGTGTGGATGCACTTTCAGGAGTGCACCTGCTGCAGCGAGTCATTTATCAGGGCGTCGCATCCCATCGTGGCAGATGCGTTGCTCGATGTTCTGTCGCTCAACTACACCGAAACCTTGATGGCGGCTTCGGGCTTCCAGGCGGAAAAGAGCCTGAGCGACACCATCGCGAATAACAAGGGCAAGTACATCGTGTTAGTAGAAGGCGCCGTGCCAACCAAGGACGGCGGCGTGTACTGCATGGTGGGCGGCAAAACTGCGGAGTCGATTCTTCAGACCGTTGCCGCGGATGCAGCAGCCATCGTGGCCTGGGGCAGTTGCGCCTCAAACGGCTGCGTGCAGGCGGCCAAGCCGAATCCCACTGGTGCTACGCCGATCGCGAAGCTGGTGAACAAACCGGTGATCAATGTTCCCGGCTGCCCGCCCATCGCCGACGTGATGATGAGCGTGGTGACGCACTTGCTGGTTCTGGGACAAGTTCCCGCGCTCGATGATCAGGGCCGGCCCAAGGAGTTTTACGGCCGCCGCGTGCACGACACCTGCTATCGCCGCGCCAACTACGATGCCGGGCTCTTCGTTGAGGCATTTGACGACGAAAGCGCGCGCAAGGGTTATTGCCTTTACAAGATGGGCTGCAAAGGTCCCGTCACCTACAACGCGTGCTCGGTTGTGAAATGGAACGAGGGCACCAGTTATCCCATTCAATCAGGCCACGGTTGCATCGGATGCAGCGAAGCCGGCTTTTGGGACAACGGCCCTCTCTACAAGCACCTTACGCAGTTCCCAGGCTTTGGCATCGAAAGTACCGCCGACACCATCGGCACGGCAGTGGGCGTGGCCACACTGGCCGGCGTCGCTGCCCATGCCGTGGTGACCAACATACGCAAGCGCAGCGTGATTGCGGAAGTCCACGCTGAAGATGAAAAGGAGTCGTAAACCGTTATGGCAGCAACGCGTGTAGTCGTCGATCCCGTAACTCGCATTGAAGGCCACCTGCGCATTGAAGCAGTGGTGGAAAATGGCGTCATCACCGACGCATTCAGCGCAGGCACCATGGTGCGCGGCCTGGAAAAAATTCTCCAGGGCCGCGACCCGCGCGATGCCTGGGCCATCACTGAGCGCGTTTGCGGCGTCTGCACCACGGTGCACGCGCTGGCCAGTTGCCGTTCGGTTGAGGATGCGCTCGGCATTTCGGTGCCGCCCACCGCGGAGATCATCCGCAACATCATGCTCACCACGCAGTACGTGCAGGATCACGTGGTCCACTTCTATCACCTGCATGCGCTCGACTGGGTAGACATCGTCAACGCGCTCAAGGCCGATCCCAGGAAGGCAGCCGAGCTGGCGCAGTCGTTTTCAAAGTGGGACAAAAATAACACCGCGTATTTCACCGAAGTGCAGGACAAGATCAAGGCCTTTGCCGCCAGCGGACTGGGCATCTTCGCCAACGGCTATTGGGGCCATCCGGCCTACAAGCTGCCGCCGGAAGTGAACCTGATCGCAGTCGCTCACTATCTCGATGCTCTGCAATGGCAAAAGGAAATCGTCAAGATCCATGCGGTCTTCGGCGGCAAGAATCCTCACCCGAATTACCTTGTCGGCGGCGTACCGTGCTCCATCAACGTCAACGAGGTTGCCGCGATCAACATGGAGCGGCTCAACCTGGTCTCTCAGCTCATCAGCCAGGCTGACGAATTCGTCAACGAGGTGTACATTCCCGACCTGCTGGCGGTGGCTTCGTTCTACAAGGACTGGTCCAAGTACGGCGGCGGACTGCACAACTACCTCGCATACGGCGAATTTCCCACGAACGGCTATAGCCATCCTGAGAGCTTCAAGTATGCGCGCGGTGCAGTGCTCAACCGCGACCTCTCGACGGTGCTACCGGTCAATGCCAAGGACCAACAGGAGATCAAGGAATACATTGCTCACTCCTGGTATACCTACGATGGCGGAAACGACGTCGGCCTGCATCCCTGGGCGGGCGAGACCAACATCAAGTACGCCGGCCCTACGCCTCCATTCGAGAGCCTCGAAGGCTTTGACAAGTACTCGTTCCTCAAGACGCCGCGCTGGAAAGAAAATCCCATGGAAGTGGGACCGCTGGCTCGCCTGCTGGTTTCATTTGCCGCAGGCCACGCGGATGTGAAGGAGACGGTGGGCGCAGTGCTCGGCAAGCTCAACGTGCCTGTCGACGCTCTCTTCAGCACCCTGGGACGCACCGCGGCGCGCGGCATCGATGCGGCGCTGGCCATGATCTGGCTCAAGGAATTCTTCGGCGAATTGATGGACCGCGTCAAGATCAACGAGGTCTCCACGTTCAACGGCGAAAAGTGGGAACCGAAGTCCTGGCCGGCAGATGCGGAAGGCGTGGGACTGGTGGAAGCTCCTCGCGGCGCGCTGGCGCACTGGATCAAGATTCACAACGGCGCCATCGACAACTACCAACTCGTCGTCCCCACCACGTGGAACGGCTCGCCTCGCGACGCCAAGCAACAGCACTCTTCGTTCGAGGCGGCGCTGATCGGCACACCGGTGGCGAATCTCGAGCAGCCCGTTGAGATCATCCGCACCATCCATTCCTTTGACCCGTGCCTGGCCTGCGCCGTGCATCTTTACGATCCGCAGGGACGGCACCTTCACCAGATTTCCTTCGAGTAGGCCCATGAGCACACAAAGCACTGGTGTAAGAGACGTCTTTCTGGAAAACGGCAACGCGCCGGTGGAATACCGGCGCGTGTACGTGTGGGAAATGCCGGTCCGCGCATATCACTGGATCAACGCCATCGCGCTGACCCTGCTATGCATCACCGGGTTCCTCATTGGACATCCCGTTCACATCGCGTACGCGTCCGAGGCGTACCAGCAATACTGGTTCGGCTGGGTGCGCTTTGTTCACTTTGCCGCCGCCTACGTGTATCTCTTCAACTTTGCCGCCCGCATTTACTGGGGATTTGTCGGCAACAAGTACGCCAAGTGGAACAACTTTTTCCCGATTACCAAAAAGCAGCAGCAGGAAATTGTCGACGTCATCAAGACCGACGTTTTGCAGGTGAAGATGCACGGCGAAATCTCCACTGGGCACAACTCGCTGGCGGCGTTCATCTACTTTTTGACCTTTCTCGCTTTCTGCTTCCAGACCATCACCGGCTTCGCGCTTTACTCCAGCATGAGCAATGCGTGGCTGCCGAGCATGTTCAAGTGGATCGTGCCTCTCATGGGCGGCGAATTCTCGGTCCGCTTCTGGCATCACCTGTTCATGTGGTTCTTTGTCACGTTCATCATCGTGCACATCTATCTCAGCTTCTATCACGACTACATCGAGGGCCGCGGCACAATCTCCTCGATCGTCGGTGGATGGAAATTCGATCGTCAGAGCCCGGAGCAACTGGCCGCCGCGTGCAAGCTGGTGGAAACGGAAAAGGCAGACAAGCCAAAGTAAGAAACTGCGAT
Organism: uncultured Acidobacteriota bacterium; assembly: GCA_963786565.1. Lineage (GTDB taxonomy): Bacteria > Acidobacteriota > Terriglobia > Terriglobales > Acidobacteriaceae > Telmatobacter. Next base: position 47,247 of record CAWAZR010000012.1, read on the forward strand.
CCGCCCGCATGAATCGCGCCGGCGTGAAATTGTACCGCCGGTCTCCAGACCGGCCGTAGCGGGGGTCTCCTGACCCCCGCCGCATCGACCCCATGCATTAAACTCAGAATCGAATGAACTCAAAACCAACACTCGTACTCGGCCTCGGCAACGTCATCATGGGCGATGAAGGCGTCGGCGTGCACGTGGTACGAGCCATCGAAAAGCACACCCTTCCGGCGGGCGTCGAATGCCTTGACGGCGGGACGGGCGGATTCATCCTCCTCGAGCCGCTCCAAAACGCCGGCCGCATCATTCTCATTGACGCCGCAGCCGACGGCAACCCTCCCGGCACCGTCACTCGCACCACCCCGCGCTTTTCGCAGGACTACCCTCCCACGCTCACCGCGCACGACATCGGCGTGAAGGATCTTCTCGACGCGTTCTACATACAGGGCGGATCGCGCGACGTCGTGCTCTACGCCATCGCCATCGACCCCAGGCAGTCCATCTCCATGGAGCTCTCGCCCATCACGGCCAAAGCCGCACAGGAAGCCGAGAATCGCATTCTGGCGGAACTGCTTTCAGCAGAGCCACTTACCTAATCTCGGCGCTCCGCATCTAAATCGGCAATATTGCCAAACTTGCAAATCGGACCTTTTCGGTCTATATTCATTCCATGGATGTTATGGCCTGTTGTCGCTGCTGTATGCACGCTGTGCGCGTGGTACTGGTAGCCTCGGTCTAAGTCCAGAAATCTAGTCCGGCTTCCCAATTGCCCGCGATACAGCCAAAGCTGACGCGGGCATTCCTTTTCTGCCGCCGATTTTGAATCGAATTTCAAACAAAGGAAAGCAATGAGCGAGATTCCGCAAAAAGAAACCAAAGCCCAGCGCATGGAGCGCCTGAAGCGCGAAAAAAATCCCTGGGAGGCCTTTGACGAAGTCCGTACGTTCGCGCGCGAGGGACGTTCCAGTGTGGTGCCCGAGTGGGCGTCGGCCTACTTCAAATGGTGGGGTGTTTACACGCAAGGCGACGGCGTCGGCGCCACGGGCGGCAAGGGCGGTGAAGGGCTGACGACGGAATGGTTCATGATGCGCATTGGCATTCCCAACGGCATCATTTCGGCCAGCCAGCTTCGTTCCATCGGCGGACTCACGCGCAAATTCGCTCGCAATCTGGCCGACATTACCGTGCGCCAGAATCTTCAGCTGCACTGGCTCACCATTGAGTCGCTACCTGAGGTTGTTGACGCGCTCGACGCCATCGGGCTCTCGCCCAAGGGCGCATGCGGCGACGTGGTGCGCAACGTGACTGGCTGCCCGCTGGCCGGCGTCGCCGCGGATGAGTTGATCGACGCCTCGCCCATCGCGCGCGACATTGCCCACTACCTCACCGCGAATCCCGACTTCTACAATCTGCCGCGCAAGTTCAAAATTTCGGCTACCGGCTGCCCCTCGTGGTGCACCTATCCCGAGATCAACGACATCGGCCTCACACCCGTGGTGCGCGATGGCGAAGTCGGTTACTCGCTGCGCGTAGGCGGCGGCCTGTCCAATGAGCCGCATCTTGCCCTGCGCCTCGATGCCTTTGTCCGTCCCGACCAGGCTGTGCAAGTGGCGCGCGGCGTTGCCGAAATCTTCCGCGATCAAATGGTGCTGCGCGAGAGCCGCGACCGCGCCCGCCTCAAATATCTCTTCATGCGCGAAGGGTGGACTCCGGATAGTTTTCTCGAAGAGTTGAACAAACGCATCGGCTTTAAACTCGATCCCGCCGTTCCCGAAAACATTCCCGATGAGGCTCTGCGCGATCACGTTGGCATCCATCCGCAGCGCCAGCCGGGCTTGGCTTACGTGGGCGCATCCGTGCTGCGCGGCCGCATGACCGGCGAGCAGCTTGAGGCCGCGGCGGAGCTTGCCGAGCGCTTCGGCTCGGGCTCGCTGCGCGCCACAGTCTCGCAGAATCTCGTCATCGTCGACGTGCCCAACGCCAAAACCAGCGAACTGGCGCGCGAGTTGGGCCAGATCGGCCTGCACGTTGAAGCCTCGACTTTCTGGCGTGGCGCTGTCGCCTGCACCGGTACTGAATTCTGCAAGCTGGCAATCACCGAGACCAAGGGCTTCACGCGTTGGTTGGTTGACGAACTCGAAGAGAGGCTGCCGCAGTTCGATCAGCAGCTCAAGCTGCACGTTACCGGCTGCCCTAACGGCTGCGGCCAGCACTGGATCGCCGACATCGGCCTCGAGGGCAAGAAGATCAAGCACGAAGGCCAATTGGCTGACGCGTATTACTTCTGCCTGGGCGGAGCCGTGGGCGAGCACGCAGGTATTGCACGACCCGTTGGGTATCGCACGCCCGCGACGCTTGTTCCCGAAGCCATTGAGCGCCTGTTGCGCAACTACCTCGTAGGGCGCGAGTCCCAGGGCGAATCCCAGGAGAGCCTGCGTAGTTGGTTTGCGCGCCACACGAATGACGAGTTGCGCGGGCAGCTCGCCGGCGAGATTCTCGATCCCGTGGAGCGCGACCTGCCCACAGGCCGCGTACCCCACGCCGTCGCGGAATAACTGAAACCTGACACCTGAAACCTGGAACCTGACTTATGACCTTACTGCCGATCTTCCTGAAACTCGACAACCGCCCCGGCCTGCTGGTGGGCGCGGGAACGGTCGCGCTCGAAAAGATCGGCAGCCTGCTCAAAACCGGCATCAAGCTCCGCGTCGTCGCGCCGCAGGCCCGGCCTGAAGTTCTCCAACTCGCCGCCGAGGGCAAGCTCGAATGGGTCCAGCGTGAATTTCAGCCCTCGGATCTCGACGGCAACTTCATCGTCATCGCCGCGACCGATGTGCCGGAAGTCAATGCCACGGTCTATCGCGAGGCCGTTGCTCGCGGCATCGCCTGCAACAGCGTCGACGACATTCCCAACTGCGACTTCTTCTTCGGCTCGGTGGTCAGCCGTGGCGACCTGCAAATCGCCGTCTCTACGGCCGGCGAAAGCCCCGCCGTCGCGCAACGCCTGCGCCGCGAAATCGACGAGCAGCTTCCCGAGGATCTTGGGGTCTGGCTTGCGCAACTCGGCGAATTGCGCCGCCAGGTTCTTGTCACGCATCCCCGCAGCGAAGAGCGCCGCCTGCTCCTTCACGAGCTCGCGCAGCGCCACATCTGCGATTCTTCCCTCTGCTCCACGCGCCAGTTGGCGCGGACGGGCAGGGAAGCCGCGCGTGCCCTCGCCGGCCATGTAGCTCTCGTCGGCGCCGGTCCGGGCGATCCCGAGCTGCTCACCGTGAAAGCTGTGCGCATCATCGAATCCGCCGACGTAATCCTGCACGACGATTTAGTTCCTACGGCAATACTCAACTTGGCCCCGCCCCATGCAATGGTTGAAAACGTGGGTAAGCGCTGCGGCACAAAGACCATCACGCAGGATGAAATCAACGCGCTCATGATCGAGCATGCTCGTGCAGGCCGCAGCGTGGTGCGCCTCAAGAGCGGCGATCCGCTCTTGTTTGGCCGCGCCGCCGAAGAGATAAGTGCGCTCGACGAAGCTGGCGTGCCCTATGAGATCGTTCCCGGCGTCTCGGCTGCGTTTGCAGCGGCCGCGGCTCTCGGCCGTTCGCTCACCGATCGCGATTGGGCGTCGCACGTCACGTTCTCCACCGGCCATCACGCGCAGTCGCACAATCGCGAGGCATTGCCCGCGCTCGAAGCCGGCACGCGCGTGGTCTACATGCCGGGCCGCGATCTCAATTTGCTGGCCGCGGAATGGCAGGTCGAAGGCCTTCCCGCCGATCTGCCCTGCGCCGTGGTCTCCCGCGCCGCGCAACCCGATCAGCAGGTGGTGCACACCACGCTCGGCGAACTCGGCTCCGTAGCACCCGCCGCCGCTCCCAGTCTCCTCATCGCCGGCTGGGCCGTGCGCGAGTTGAGTGAGACCAAGGTCGCCGAATCCGCTCAGGCCCTCGAAGGCGCTTGTCGACCGAAGGCGTGGCGTACAAATCACAATTTATGATGCGGCTGATCGCCAGGCTAGTTTGCCGGCGACAGCCCGAAGAGCGCCGGTGGCGAAGTGGCAAACGCGCTGGTCTGCAAAACCAGTATTCGCGGGTTCAATTCCCGCCCGGCGCTCCAATTGCATTGCAATAAGACTCGAATGCCATCCTGAGCAATAAAACTCGAATGTCATCCTGAGCGAGTCCCGGCGTGCCGGGACGAGTCGAAGAATCTGCGGTTGCTCTTCGCCTTGTATCAGGGCTTGGCTTCAGCCATGCCGCAAACCGTCCGCGCATCTTTTCAAAACAAAGTACGCGGCGAAGCCGCGACCAAATCCCGCCGCGAATCCCGTTCGAGAATTAAGAAATCCCGCGTCGGCGCAACCGCAGATCGCTTTCCGCAAGCCGGCTTGCAAGGATTTATCCAAAATTCACGCGACTTTCCAGTAGCCGACGACACGAACGGAATGCATCAAATCCACCGGCAAATCATGGCTTGACCGTCCCGCGATGCAATCACTCTAAGGCTTCCGTGATGCCATATTCGGGCTTTAAAAAGCGCGCCTCACTGTTGTCGAAGGATTTCGTAGATGCTCATTCCGGAGTTCAATTCTTCGCCCCCAACCCGCGTGAGAACCTCCGGAATCCGCTGATCGGAAGGGCTCGGAGTGTAACGCAGAATCCGGCAAATGGTAGCATGGGCGATAGTCCTGACTTGGCTTTTCATATGCCCGTGTTCCGATTCGGTGAATTCGAGCTAGACGAGCAGACTTTCGAACTGCGCAGGAATGGCGCGGCCATCCGCGTCCAGCAGCAGCCTGCACGGGTTCTCGCGTTCTTGCTGAATCATCGCGGCTCCCTGGTGACACGCGAACAGATCAGGCTCGCCATATGGGGCGAGGACACCTTCGTCGACTTCGAGCAGGGCCTGAACTTCTGCATTCGACAAATACGCCTGGCTCTGAACGATCAGGCGGACCGCCCCAGGCACATTGAGACTCTTCCGCGCCTTGGGTATCGCTTCATTTCCCAGATTGAAAAAATCGGAGACGGCGAAGCCGCCGAGGCAAACAAGCGCCTGCGTATCGGGGTGGTTCCGGTGGAGGATCTCTCGGGACAGCCGGAGAACTATTTCGCAGCCGGATTGACGGAGGACATGATCTCCGCACTTTCGCGCATCGATTCAGAGCGGCTCCGTGTGACCGCTCTTCCAAGGCTTGAGAGCGGCGATGCGATGGCGGAGCATCTCGACCGGCTGAAGCGCGAGCTGAATCTGGATTATCTGTTGCGCGGATCTGTCAGACGCTCGGGGGATACGCTACGCATTAGTGCGCAACTGCACGATCTCCGCGACAAATGCGTGCTTTGGTCGAAGACTTACGATCGCAAGTCCGTTGACGTGCTGGCCGTTCAGGAAGAGGTGACGCAGCGCGTAAGCGAGAGCCTTGCGGTTGAACTTTTCCCGAGCGTGACGGTGGGCGCGCGAAGGTACTCGAAATCGTCGGCGGCTTACGATGCGTATCTCAAAGGGCGTTTTTTCTGGCATAAGATGACGGCGGATTCGATCGGGCGGAGCATGGACTATTTCAGAGCGGCGCTGGCCATCGATGGTGCTTTTGCGCCTGCATATGCGGGACTTGCTGATTGCTATGCGCAGATGGGATCCTCGCGCGTGGGAACGATGAAACCTCTTGAGGCCGTCGCAGAATCGCGTAAACATCTTCAAAGGGCGTTGGATTTGGATGAAACACTGGCCGAAGCGCATTGCACGCTGGGCCTCATCAAGAGCTGGTACGACTGGGACTGGGACGGCGCGGGTGTCGAGTTCCAGGCGGCGCTGGCGCTCGATCCAAGCCAGATAACCGCGCTCATTTGGCAGTCGCTCCTCCTAACAGTGAACGGGCGGTATCAGGAGTCGCTCGCGTCGATGCAACGCGCGCGAGAACTAGAGCCACTCTCGCCCACCGTCAATCTTTATCTTGGATTGTCCTACGTGCACGGCGGTCAGTTCGACCTGGGGATCCGGCGAATTAGAGAGAGCATTGAGCTCGATTCGGGCTACTATCGGTCTCACATGTTTCTTGGCAGATCATTGACCGCGATTAACCAGCATGACGAAGCGATTATCGCGTTGCAACGCGCGCTGGCTCTTCGGCCGGACAGCTTCGAGTCGAGCGCATTTCTGGGATTGGCGCTGGCAGGCAAGGGCGACCGCAAAAGCGCTCTTGCCATGGTGAAAAAGACCCAGCTACTGGGCGAGAAATGTGAACCGGCGATCGTCCTCGCGTGCATTTATGCGCGGCTCGGAATGCCGAACGAAATGTTTGAGTGGCTCGAGCGGGCCGTGGCCGTCAAGTCGACTCCGATCTATATCCCACTGATCAGCGAGGAATACCGTCCTTACGAAACCGACCCTCGGTATCACGGATTTCTGGCTTCCATCGGAATGTCGCATCGCGCGCGATTTTAGCTTGTCGGTGCGATGTTCTGGTTAAAGCAAAAGAAATTGTCAGGGTCGTACTTCTTCTTGAGAGTTGCAAGTCGTGCATAGTTTGCGCCGTACGACGCCTTGACCGCCGACGGCCCTTCGTCTCCCAGATAGTTCACATAGGCATCCGAAGCTCCGAAGGCATTCAGGGCTGAAGCGAATTCCTGCGCCCATGTAATGCATTTCTCGGCCATCGATGAATCGGTCCACGCGGGCATGATGTTGATGCTGTAGTGCACGCGACGAAGGCCGAAGGCCGTCTGCGCGACGGGAGTGCGGCTGGCGAGGCCGTGCATGTGCTCAAGAACCACCTGTGTCTGTTCAGTGGGCATCTGCTCTGTGTGATCGAGGATGACGCGGATGGCGTCATCGGTGAGCTCGCGCAGGAAGGGGCACTTGAAGTAGTAGTGCGCGCCGGCTGGAGCGGTGAAATCGAGCATAGTTTGAAGCTCGGTGTATTTCTTTTCCCCGATCATGTCGGCTGCGGGTGGCGCGGCAAGATAGAACTGTTTGCATGCTGCGGCGCGGTCGGGGTTCGATCCACTGTGGCAGAGCGCTATCGCTGCCATGGGATGGCCGTGGCCCGTGAGGAGCGCGGCGTATGCGGTGAGCTCATCCGGCGCGTGAGAGGTGAGGTCTCGATATTGGCGCAAGAGGTCGAAGGCAACCGGGCGCGGATACAAGACGATGCCGCCGTGGATAGAAGCGAGCTCGTGCAGGCGAAACTCGAGCGCCGTCACGATACCGAAGTTGCCACCGCCGCCGCGGATGGCCCAGAAAAGGTCTTCATTTTGGGTTGCGCTGACGGACAGGTGGTCGCCATCGGCGTTCACCAGGTCGGCGGAGACGACATTGTCGCAGCTGAGGCCATGCTTGCCCATGAGCCAGCCAATGCCGCCACCGAGTGTCAGGCCGCAGACGCCTGTAGACGAGATGACGCCGCCGGTGGTAGCAAGCCCAAATCTCTCGCATTCGCGATCGAATTCTCCCCAGGTGGCGCCGCCTTGAGCTAATGCAGTTTTCCGGATCGGGTTGATCTGGACCGCTCTCATGAGGGAGAGGTCAATCATCATGGCATCGTTTGCCACCGACTTGCCGGCGACGCTGTGGCCGCCTCCGCGCACGCACACGGCAAGCTTCTCGTCGCGGGCGATGCGCACAGCCTGCATGACATCGGAGATACTGTTCGGCCGCACGATCATGGCTGGTTTGCGATCGATCATGCCGTTCCAGACGCGGCGCGCGACATCAAATTCCGGATCTCCGCCAGCGAGCACCTGGCACTGCAACCTGGAGCGAATCGCGGACAGTTGCACGGGAGCCTCTCCTTTGGATCGGTCGTTCATGCATGGAGCGTAGCACAGCATATCTGGAGTCTTGCCTGAGTTTTACATGAGGCGCAGTTCCCAACGAACTCAGTCGTAACTCATTTCCCCCTCATTTACGCAATGGAACTTGCGGTACAGAATCGCTCTCAACAACGGCGTATTCGAGGGTGGAAGCGCCAATCTCAAAACTGGAGGAATTCTCATGATGTGCAAAAAGTTCCTAGCAATTTCAGCTTCGATGGCCGGACTGGTACTCGCAACCATGTTTGTCCCCTGCGCCCATGCCGGCTGCGGCCTCTATACTCCGCCGGGGTCTCACGGCGTCAGTTGGCAGCCTCAGATCGGCTCGCCGCGGCTTGTACGGGCGGCTTTCATCGCTGCCGGCGATGATGACTTCTCACTCGGGCCCAGCATCGTCGGAACCTGGAAAGAGCATTGGATCTCGGAAGGCAGTGAAGGAATCCCAGACGGCGCCGAGGTTGATGCTGGCTACGCTCAGTGGCACAGTGACGGCACTGAGATCAATAACTCCGGCCTGCGGGCTCCCATGACGGGCAACGTTTGCCTCGGTGAATGGATAAAAACCGGAGCGCGGACCTATCAGTTGAACCACTTTGGAATCTCGTACGACTCCACCGGCATCAACCTCATCGGCCCTGCCCGCATTCAGCAGTGGCTGACCATCGATCCCGATGGGAATTCAACCTCGGGAAAATTCACCATCGATCAATGGGATGAGTCGGGCAATTTGCTCGCCCACGTGCAGGGCAAAGTCACCGGAACCAGAGTGACCATGGACACCGGATTCCAGAAGGTCGAGTAAGTTAAGTCCTGATTTGCAATCGCGGGTCTCGGTCGGCGTTGTCCTGTCGAAGCGTGACCCGCGCTTGCAGATCGGACCGCGAATCGCGGCCAGTTGAGGCCTGTGTCAGGTGTCGCGTCCAGGGCAGTCGTATCAGGCTCGGGCAGTTTGTGGCAATAAAGCCAAATGCGATACAGACACCGCCGACAACACAAACTTCCTGCCTACCCATCTCCAAAAGCACCGCCTGCTGCTGCGCCGCAAGCCCCGCGTCGTTCCCAACCGCCGCAAACGGATGAAAACAATCGGCAAAATCCGTTGGCAGAATTGCAGATAATTAAGCCGATCCGGCGCACAATCGTTCTATGAGCTGCCCCAAGGAAATCCGCCCGCGCTCCCTTGCTCCCTTGCTCCCTCGCTCCCTGCCTACCCCCACCCCCCCACCCCCCCTCCCCCCTGCGCCACCCCACCCCCGCTCAGGAGATCGTCAATCACGGGCCACGATCCACGAACCACGATTCACGCACCCCGGATTATTCCCCAAAAAACCGATCTGTGAAACTGTGAAGCTTGGAAGTGGCATAAAAATCAGCCACCTACGCGAGGAAATCTCGCAGCCTCACACTTTGTGCGTTTCTGTGAAACTGTGAGCATAGCGATCCAGCGCCAAACTGTTACCCTGAAAGCATGAAATTCGGAGTGCTGGTTTTCCCCGGATCGAACTGCGACCACGACACGTACAACGTGATCGCCGAGATCGCGCAGCAGCCAGTCACGTTCCTCTGGCACGACAGCGCGGATCTCCAGGGCGTTGACGCGGTGCTGGTTCCAGGCGGATTTGCCTACGGCGATTACCTGCGCACTGGCGCGATCGCGCATTTTTCGCCGGTGATGCAGGCGGTCAAGCGCTTCGCCGCAAGCGGTGGATTGGTGCTGGGCATCTGCAATGGCTTTCAGATCCTCACCGAGTCTGGATTGCTGCCAGGCGCATTGATGCGCAACGCGGGCCTCAAATACATCTGCAAACCAGTTCACTTGCGCGTTGAAACCACGAACAGCCCATTCACCAACCAACTCAAGAAGGGCGAAGTGCTCGAGATTCCCATCGGCCACATGGAAGGGAATTACTTCTGCGAGCCGGAAGAGCTCAAGCGGCTGGAACGCGAGGACCGCATTGCCTTTCGCTACGCAACACCGAAGGGCGAGATCACGGCGGAAGCGAATCCCAATGGATCGCTCGGCAACATCGCGGGCATCCTGAATGAGGGACGCAATGTGCTGGGAATGATGCCGCATCCTGACCGCTCGAGCGAAGCGCTGCTGGGCTCTGCGGATGGATGGGGAATCTTTCGCTCGATGATTGGAACCATGCAGGGAGCAGGTAGCAGCGCACGGTAGAAAGTGAGCAGCTGAGACCTGACAACTGAAACCTGACACCTGATAGATCAATGATCGACATACATCATCACCTGATTTATGGAGTGGACGACGGCTCGGCAGACCTGGAGATGTCGCTCCAGATGGCGCAGATAGCAGCCGACGAGGGAGTGACTCGGATCGCGTGCACGCCGCACGCGAGCGACATGTTTCCCTACAATGGTCCACTCATTGAGGAGCGCTTTGCCGAGTTGCGCGAACGGCTGAAAGGCATGGTGGAGTTGAGCCTCGCCTGCGACTTCCACCTGACGGCAGACAACATTCTGGAAGCGGTGATGCATCCGCTCCGCTATTCGATCGACGGCAAAGGGTATCTGCTCATTGAGTTCCCCTCGTTTGTGATTCCGCCCAGCATGTCAGAGGCGCTGTTCCGGCTGCAATCGGCCGGATACACTCTGATCGTTACGCATCCGGAGCGATATCCAGCGGTGCTGCGCCAGCCGGAACTGGTAGGCGAATGGATGCGCGCCGGTTGCCTGATCCAGGTAACCGCAGGATCGCTCTATGGAAGATTTGGCAAGCCTCAAGAGGCGTTTGCCAACGAGTTGCTGGAGCGGAACTGGGTACATTTTGTGGCCACTGATGCGCACCATCCGGTGAGGCGTCCGCCGCATTTGAAGCACGCCTTTGAGTATGTGGCGAACCATGTTGGCGAAGAAACCGCGCGGCGGCTCTGCGTGACCAATCCGCAGGCGGCCATAGTGGGAGCGGCGTGGCCTGAGCAACCGACGCCGAAAGGGCTGTGGGAGATGGAGCCATTGCGGTTTGCGGGCGCGCAGGAGACGGAAAGGCCGCGGCGCGGGCGCGCCACCAAGAGCGCATCAGAAAACGCGGATGGCGGAAAACCCCGCGCGCGTGGATTCTGGAACCGTTTGTTCGGAAGATAACTCCGCTTGATTTTTTCAGGAAAGTCCCAAACCGCCGTCAACGGCCAGCGTTTGGCCAGTGATGAAGTGCGGACCCGTGGCAAAGAACAGCACGGCCTCCGCGACATCGGCGGCTGAACCATTGCGGCCCATCGGTGTCTTGGCGGCGAATCGTGCAGATTGTAGTCCCGCCCTACGCTCCGCTTCGCTCTGCGAAGGATAGGGCACAACGGCGTCGGCGATAGACGAATCCGGAATCTCAATCCATCCGGGAGCAACACAATTCACGCTGACCTCGGGCGCGAAGGCCTTGGCCATCGTCTGCGTGAGCATGTGCAGAGCGGCCTTTGAAGCACAATAATGGGCGTGGCCGGCCCAGGGATGAAGGCCGCCGAGCGAGCCGATGTTGACGATCCGGCCGCGCACGGCGCGCAGATGCGGCAGTGCCTCGCGGGCAACCAGAAACGGGCCGCGCGCATTGGTCTCGAAGACCGCGTCCCACTGCTCGAGCGTAAGACTCTCCAGCGCTGCCGAAGCAAAAACGGCGGCATTGTTCATCAGCAGGTCGAGGTGGCCGAATTCAGCAACTACGGCGGCGACGGATGTGCGTACCGACGGCTCGTTGCGGACATCGCACTCGACCACGACCGCGCGGCGGCCAAAGGCTGCAATCTCAGCCGCAGTTTGCGCAGCTTCAGCATGTGCGGTGCGGCAGGAGATGGCGACATCGGCTCCGGCCTGCGCCAGCGTAAGGGCAATGGAGCGGCCGATGCGGCGCGCTCCTCCAGTGACGAAGGCGGTTTTGCCGGCGAGAGGTTCGGTGGTCATAGTAGAGCCCCGGCTCGATGCGCCATCAGGCGAAGGCAGTTCTCGGGGTGCAATAACAAGGCCGTTACGCTTTGCAGACTACTTGGGCGGCGGAGGTGGGTTCGAGTTCGACTGTCCACCGGAGGGTTTGTCTCCGGAGGCAGGCGGAGTCGCGTTGGGCGAAGAGTTTGAAGAACCGCCGCTCCCCGAACTGGGGCCATTGTTCTTGTAGATGGTGTACTGGCCGCCCGGCCGCTTCATGCGTACCTCCATCGTCATCTCCGCCTTGTCGATCTTGTAGCTTTGGCCGTAGGTCTGGTAGCCGTCAGCAATGATCTGGAGCGTCACCGTGTCACCGATCGGAATCACATCGATGACGGCTTTGCCATCGTCGTCCGTCTTCAACTCAAGAGATCCCGTATCTCTGTCACCTTCGGTGGGATGGAAGATGACATGAGCGTCGGTGATGGGCTTGCCATTGAAGTCCTTCAGCACAATTACTTCAATATGCGCAGAGGCCGGCGGCGCCTTGTATTTGCGGCCATGTTGGTTGCTGTCCTGGGCACGGAGAGCGAGCGAACAAGCAGAAAGGCCAATGCCGGCCACGAGAGCGCAAATCCAAAGATTCGTACGATGGTACATGCTGACATTTTATCGCGTTCCAAGGTGCGTGGCGAAACCAGGGGCGCCAGACCGGTTACACTTTGCTCGATGACGTTTTGCCAGGGCAGGCACCAGAACAGTGCATGACTGCGGTGCAGGGCGCAATGGGGTGGGTAAGTGAGGACGAAGCCGGGATGCTGACCGCAATCAAGGTGCTGCACACCGTGGTTTGGGCGCTGCTCGCGGGAGCCATCGTGGTGCTGCCATTTCTCGCCGTGAAAGGCGACTTTCGCTGGGCAGCTATTCTCTCGGTCGTGATCCTTATCGAAATAGCGGTGCTCCTGGCGAATGGATGGCGGTGCCCGATGACGGATCTGGCGGCAAGATATACAGCTGACCGGTCACCAAATTTCGACATCTACATGCCGAATTGGCTGGCGCGGCACAACAAGACCATTTTTGGGGCTATTTTTCTGGTGAATGAGGCGATTTTTCTCGCTGTATGGCTGCGGAGCCGGTAAATTATAGATGCTAATAGTGATGGCATAATATATGAGTCAAAGTAACTCAAATTTTAACCTTTTCCCCCTTGACAAAGCGTAAATCCTTGCTTATCTTTAGCAATTGGAAGGTGAGAGTGCTAACAGCCTGGTATTGGCAGTGCTTCACAGCGCCGCCGACCACCAAGACTGGTCGCACTCCGCAATCTCACTAAGTTCTGTTATTCATCACCAAAACCCGTGGGCCGGGCAGAGTCCGGCTGCGCGGGAAGGAGAAGCGAAGCAATGGCAGCAACATCTGTAACGACTACGTTCACCCCGCTCCATGATCGTATTTTGGTGCGTCGTGTGGAAGAGGGCGAAACCGTCCGCGGGGGCATCATCATCCCCGACAGCGCCAAGGAAAAACCCCAGGAGGGTCAAGTGATCTCCGTGGGCAAAGGCAAGTCGAACGACGAAGGCAAGGTATTTCCGCTGGACGTGAAGGCGGGAGATCGCGTGCTCTTCGGCAAATACTCCGGCACCGAGATCAAGATCGACGGCGAAGAGTTTTTGATCATGCGTGAGGAAGAAGTCCTCGGCATTTTGAAAAAGTAGGCGCGCGAAGCGCGCCAGTGGTCAATGATCAGTGGACAGTGGTCAGAAAGCGCCGCCGTCAACAGTTTTCATCATGGCCATTTGATATGCAGAAGCAAGACTTAAAAACTGAAATCAGAGCACTGATCACTGAACACTGTTCACTGATCACTGGAGAGAGCAATGGCAAAGCAGATTTTGCACGGTGAGGAATCCCGTCAGGCGATTCTGCGCGGCGTGAACACGCTGGCAGACGCAGTGAAGGCGACGCTCGGGCCCAAGGGCCGGAACGTTGTAATCGAGAAGAAGTTTGGCTCGCCCACCATCACGAAGGACGGCGTGACGGTGGCTAAAGAGATCGACCTGAAAGACCCGATGGAGAACGTGGGCGCGCAGCTGGTGCGTGAGGTTGCTTCGAAGACCTCGGACGTTGCCGGCGACGGCACGACCACTGCCACCGTGTTGGCACAGTCCATCTTCCGCGAGGGCGTGAAGACGGTGGCTGCGGGCGCAAACCCGACGGCCCTGAAGCGCGGAATCGAGAAGGCCGTTACGGTGATCAACGGCACGCGCGACAAGGACGGCAAGTGGAACCAGGACGGCGCGCTGAGCAAGCTGTCGAAGCCGGTGAACGAGGGATCGGTGGCCCAGGTGGGCACCATCTCAGCCAACGGCGACGAAGAGATCGGCGGCATCATCGCTGAGGCGGTGAAGGTAGTCGGCAAGGATGGCGTCATCACCATCGAAGAGTCGAAGACCATGCACACCGGACTCGAGACCGTGGACGGAATGCAGTTTGACCGCGGCTATCTGAGCCCCTATTTCGTCACCGACGCAGAGCGCCTTGAAGTGGTTCTGGAAGATCCCTACATTCTGATCTACGAAAAGAAGATCAGCGCCATGAAGGATCTTCTGCCCCTGCTCGAACAGGTAGCGCGCGGCGGCAAGCCGTTGCTGATCATTGCCGAGGACGTTGAGGGCGAGGCCCTGGCGACCCTGGTGGTGAACAAGCTGCGTGGCACGTTGAACGTCGCGGCCGTCAAGGCTCCGGGGTTCGGCGATCGCCGCAAGGCCATCCTGGGCGACATCGCGATCCTGACCGGCGGAAAGGCCATCACCGAAGACCTGGGCATCAAGCTGGAAGGCGTGAAGCTCGAGGATCTGGGCAAGGCCAAGCGCATCACCATCGACAAGGACAACACCACGATCGTTGACGGCGCAGGCAAGGCCTCGGACATCGAGGGGCGGGTCAAGGAGATTCGGTCTCAAATTGAAAAGACCACCAGCGACTACGACCGCGAGAAGTTGCAGGAGCGGTTGGCGAAGCTGGTCGGCGGCGTAGCCATCATCAAGGTGGGCGCGGCCACCGAGACCGAGCTGAAAGAGAAGAAGGCTCGCGTGGAAGACGCGCTGCACGCAACCCGTGCGGCTGTCGAAGAGGGCATCGTTCCCGGCGGCGGCGTGGCGCTTGTGCGCTGCGTACCGGCGGTGGAGAAGCTGATTGCTACGCTCGAAGGCGACGAGAAGACCGGCGCCCAGATCGTGCTACGTGCACTGGAAGAGCCGCTCCGCCAGATCGTCGCCAACGCTGGCGAAGAGGGCGCGGTGGTTGTGGCCAAGGTGCTGGAGTCGAAGGAATCGCATTTCGGCTACAACGCGCTGACCAGCAAGTTCGAGGACCTGGTGAAAGCCGGCGTCATCGATCCCACGAAGGTGACGCGCACGGCATTGCAGAACGCAGCTTCGATTGCGGCACTGCTGCTGACCACTGAAGCTCTGGTGGTCGAGTTGCCCGAGCCCAAGGCTGCTCCTGCCGGCGGCGGTCACGGCGGCGGCATGGACGGAATGTACTAACCACCCCAGCGACGAAGACCTGTCGCCGGGGACCCCGGCGGACTGGCCGTCCAGGCAATCGCGTCTTCGGCGCAAATACAAAAGGCCTCCAGCTTCGGCTGGGGGTCTTTTGTATGCGCGAAGAGCTTTCAAATTTCTGAGATGTACGAACGCACCGAACCACGGCCCGTGCACGGCCGCATGATCCAGTTGTTGTTGTACTCTACATCACCGCGCTGGGCACAGCCTGCGGCACCATGTCCGTCTCAGCGACAGCGGGTTGCGGACGCAGAGAACGTAACCAGCCTGCGGAGAGCCATGCACGAGGAATGACAAACTCCGACCAGCCGCAATCCAGGCAAACACGGATATCGGGGGAAGGCGTCATGGGAGGGTGACTTAACGTGCGCGGACTATTGCGAAAGAGCCGGACTTCCGCCGGAACTAGGGAAAGAGCGGCGGATTGGCACTTGGGACAAACCATAGAACACCTCGGGAGCTCCGTATACACGGAATCCCTAAAAATCGATCGAGGGAGTGTTTCAATCTAACGTGATTTCGACCACGATTTCAACAGGAAGCGCCTCGAAACCGTAACGAATGTAACTTGGTTTCCATGTCATGAAAATAAATTTAAGTTTAAAAAATTCTTGTTTTTCTGATGTATACGAAGAGTCTGTTGCTGAGCAGAGCTCGTTCCCTGAAACGAATGACAAAAAAGCGCGGCGGCCGAAGCCGCCGCGCAGGTTGTCGAGTCAATGTTGAGTTAGAAAACGAGCTTGGCAGCGATTTCAACTTCACGCGGGGTAAACAGGAAACCGCTGTTGTTGGAACTGGTGGGTATCTTGAAGGTGTTGTTAGACGGGTTGGAGGTTCCCTGTCCCTGGAAAGTGGCCGTTGTGCCAGACAGTTTGTAGGCGGTGGTGCCCAGGCCGTCGACGTTCTGGTGATTGGCGACGTTGAAGATGTTGCACATGAGTTGGAGGCTACGTCCCTCCGTGATGTCGATCGACTTCTGCACGCGAACGTCGTCGACCTCGTGCCGCGGATAGCGCCCAGTGTTTGGGCCGATTCCGGGAATCAAAGTCGATCCCGAAGCACCGTTCCAGTCACTCAGAATGCCAGCGCTGAAGAAGCCGCTGACGCCGACGGTATACGGCAATCCGTTCATCATCTGGAAGCTGTCGTCAATCGACCAGCCGTTGGTCACGTACTTGGCGTAGCTGTTGGTGTGGAGGTTGGGTACGCTGTAGAGCGCATACGCTATGAAGCGGTTGGGCGTGTTCCAGCTTGAGTCGCCGTAGTTGACGCGCGGGCTGTTGTAAGGATCGTACCAACTATTGCCGGCGGTAGTTGTTGTATTGGCATTCTGTGAAAAATCGAGAGAGTGCGACCATGTGTAGTTCACGTCGAACTGCACGCTCTTGAGGGACCGGTTGAGAATCTCGGCAACGAACGCATTGTAATTCGAGTTGACATTGCTGATCATCTCACTGATGGCCTGGAAGTTCGAGGCCACTGAGCCAAACAGGGCAGTGTTGCCATAGCCGGTGTACTGCCCGACACTCTTGACGATGGATCCATTCGGACCCAGAGGCCCGCAGGTTGTGGTGCAACTGGGATTATCCGCAACCGTGACATTGATGAACGTCTGGGTTGGGTTGAGGTTGACGTCAAGGAAGTTGGGCAGTTCGCGGCCTTGCGAACCGAGGAAGCTCAACGCAAAGAAAGTGCCATGGCTGAGGTCCTGCTGGAGTTCCAGATCGTATTCCTGAACTTCGGGGTTGCGCAGATTGGCGGCCAGGAAGTTGGAGGTCGGTGTAGCCGCAGCAGTACCGGTGCCGGCCACGATGTTGGGCAGAGTTGGATAGCCGGCTTGAGTGACCTTCCATTGCGTGTTGTACTGGCTCATCGGGCTGCCGGTATTGAAACGGATGTTGAGCAATTCGCCGTTGTTGATGCGGCCGTAGTAGACGCCGTACCCGCCACGCAGGATGGTTTTGCCCTGACCGTAGATGTCGTACGAGAATCCGATGCGTGGACCGAAATTCCTCTTGTCGCTCGGATTGTTGTTCAACTGCGCATAGGGAACAAATGTTCCGGATGCGGCGGTCAGGTTAGGATCGGCGGGTGGAAGTTTCTCGTAATCCCAGCGCAGACCGAGTTCGAAGGTCAGGCGCGGACGGAACTTCCAGTTGTCCTGGACGAACACGCCGCTGTCCATGGTGCTGATGCCGTAGACATGGGGCCCAAACGTCTGCGTAAACGTTGCATAGCAGGGGAAAGTGCCCATCGCCCGCCATTTCGAGGAACGGTGCTGGTGCAGTTGCCGGGCTTTCCTGAGAGGGCGTTGATCTGATCGCTGATGTAGTTGCCGACGTAGTTGTACACGTAATAGCCGTTGCCGTCTCCGCCGTACGTGTTATTGAAGTCGTAGTTGTGCAACTCATCCACGCCGAACTTGAGGCTGTGATTGCCCTTGTTCCAATAAAAGATGTCGCCGACCTGCCACTTCCACTCTTCGGGGTTGGCAAGGCGATAGGAGTAGTACGGGGAGCCAAGATTGAAGCCCTCGGCAGTGTCCATGGCAACTTCTGCAATGGAGTTATTGACGGTGACGCCATTGCCGAGCAGGTTGGCATTGGTGTATGGGGTGTTGGCCTGGCGAGTCTCGGGGAGTATCTCTCGACCATATTGATAAAGAACCTCGTTGCTCATGGTGCTGCTCACGAAACTGGTGAGCTTTGCCACGCCGTAGTCGAGCTTGACGAAGTCGTTGCCGAAGGTGTCGCGCGCATAGTCAGCGGCGGTCGAGGTCTGAACGCCACCCGGCGAGTCCCAGCGCAAGCGATGAGCCAGGACGCTCAAGTGCTCCTTGGAATTGATTTGCCAGTCGAGCTTGGGGGTGTTGATTTCCTGGAATCCAAAGCGAGGCACGGTGCCGAGGTCGGAGTTCATGTTGCCGATCCAGGTGTCGTATAAAGTCGAGCACCCGCGCCATACGTCGAAGATAGGCCTTGGCGCGCTGCCAACGTGCAGGCGTCGGCGTCGAGGGCGTTGCTGGAAGTGGTGTCGCCGGTCACAATGGCCAGTGGTCAGGCTGCAGTGCGCCGCTGTGGTAGCGCTGGGCAGGGTGTAGAAACGAGGTCGCGTTGTTGGCGATGGCCTCGGCGGGAAAGACGTGCGTGTGCTGATCGTAGGTATAGATCCAGAACAGCTTGTCCTTGATTATGGCTCCGCCTACGGTAGCGCCGTAAATCTTGCGCAGGTCTTCAGGCTTGATGTGAGTTAAGGGGTAGGTGTTGTTGGAGGAGTTATAGACGGCCACCTGGGTGTAGTCATTGAAAGCGTTCCAATTGCTTTCGCGATCCCAGAAGTAGGCTTGGCCGTGGATTTGATTGGAACCGCTCTTGGTGACCGACGTGATGACGCCGCCTGCGGCGCGACCATATTCAGCCGAGTAGACTCCGGTGTTCACCGCGAATTCGCGGACGGCGCTGCCGGAAGTGGAGTAGGCCTCACGCGTACGTCCGCGTTCCTCGGAGTAATACGCATCGTTATCATCGGCGCCGTCAATCTCAACGTTGTTCAGCACTGTGCTGATGCCACGGATGCTGACCAGTCCGAAGCCGCTGGTGTCTGCAACCACGCCGGGGGTGGTCATGGCCAGAGCTGACCAACGGCGATTGTTAATGGGAATGTTCTGAATAGCCTTCTGGCTCAGGGTTTCGCTGAAATCGGGCGACTCCGTGTTCATTACCGGCGTCTGCTCTGTGACGATGACTTCGGCTTGCGCGGAAGCCAGCGCAAGATGCGGCAGGATGCTTGTAACCTGGCCAACGACGACGAGCACGCTGTTGGCGGTGTAGCCGGCAAAGCCCTGCGCGGCGATCACGACCTTATAGGTGCCTGGCTCGAGCAGCGGAAATACGAAGTAGCCGCTACTGTCGGCGGTTGTCTTGAGTTCCGCGTTGGTCGATGAATTGGTCGCGTCCACTGAAGCGCCGCTAACGACCGCACCGCTGGGATCTGTAACGGTGCCGGCAATTGAGCCCTGCGTAGTGGACTGAGCGTGCAAGGCGACCGTGGTGAAGCACAGAGCAACTGATAGAATCGCCAGGCAAAAAACACTTAGGCGAATTCGAATGAATCTCATAACTGCCCTCCAAAGTGGTGGTTTGCGTTCAATAGAAAACTACGTAAATAAAAAGCTGCGCTGCCGATGCGATCACGCTGCAATGCGGCTAGCGCGCCAGGCGCAGGAAACGATCGTTGAATCGCGCATTTGCCGGGAAGTCAGAATCGTCCCGGATAGCGGAAATGCTGGGATGTCCCCAAGTTGCAAAGTTACAAGCTCTTGATGAAGGTGCGGTGAATTCCGAGCGCAAGGCGTGTGAACAGGAATGCGGAGATTCGCACCGGGATCGGTCCGCGTTTTCGTCCGACGATTCGGTTGAAGATATCGATATCCTGACGGACGATATCCAAGCTCGACTGTCATGCCCTCACGCAAATCCAAAATTTCTTTCAGAAACACAAATGCCCAGAATGTAAATCAGCGCAGTGGCTTTGGAAAGGCCTATCGCAATCGCTCATAGCTTGATTGCTGCGCCTGATTGCATCCATTTCTTATACCTCAGCTGCGCAAACTGCGCGAACTGAAGAACCCCTCGATGCAGAGTCTTGGGGGTACGGCTATCTCAGGAGAAGTCATTGTAGGACAGGGGAACCCGGTTTTCCAAGCGCGAAATGCACAATATCTTTTGATTTCCGTGCGAAACAAGACCGTTATGCAGGGGTTTTGTGGAAAAGGGGCCTTAATCCGCAAAGAAAGCTCTAAAACAGTAAGGAAATCAGCAAGATAGATGTTCCCGGGCGGGCGAATGGGCACTTCCCCCTTCGGAACGCGAAAGGAGTGGGAGAGCAGCATGCGAGACGGAAGTGCGAATGCTCTCAGAACGAGTTGTTTAGTGGCTGCTGCCTGGACCCCAACGCAGACGCAGGCCGGCGCGGATCGTGAAAGGAAGACTGGGATAGCCGATGGGGGCGATGTGCTGATTATTGAGCAAGTTTTCTGCCTGAACATAGAAATCCATCCAGGAAAGCACCTGGTAACTTCCGCCCATATCGAGTTTGGCGTAACCGTAATCGAGATTACGGTTTGGCAAGAGCAGACTGTTGCCGCCGAATGCATCCTCACCCTCAAGATAGGTCGAGTCATCGGAACGACTGGCAAAGGCGGAAGTGAAGACGCCCGTGAAACGCTTGTCGGTATACGTGGCTGTCAAATAGCCGGTATGCGGCGCGCGGCGAAACGGACGAGCTCCTTCGAGCGGGGCATAGGGGCCGACTGGAATGCCATTGAAAGTTGGAATCGGGCCAAGCAATGCCTGATCGTCGTTGGTAAAAGAGCGCTGAATCACTGCATCCAGATAGGTGTAGCCGCCGCGCAGAAAGAGATTGTGCCCGATTCCGCTTTCGACCGAAGTCTCCACTCCTTGTGCGCGAAAGGCTTCGGAGTTGATCGTCAACTCATACGCAAAATTCGCTTGCAGGATCGCTTCGAGTGTGGCCTGCTGGGTGGACGTCAGATTGGGCAGCAGTGCGGGAACAAGATCCAGACCGACGTATTCGATTTCCTTGCCGAACTCGTTGTGAAAGTAGCTGGCCTTGAAGATGATGTGCTGGCTAAGGAATGCCTGTTCAACGCCGCCTTCGTATGTGCGCATGGTGGGCGCGGCCAGAGGATTGACATGCAGCGACTGAATTGTGGATTGTGCCCCATTGTTCGCGAGGAAGTTGTAGAGCGAATCGTCCTGATCGGTGAGCTTTGGTTCGCGGATCGCCTTGCCGAAGTTGAAGAGGATGCGCGTGCCGCTGAGGGCGCCGCTGCGCGGGCGAAACAAGTAATAGTTGAGGCCGGCGCGCGGCGAGGTCTGAAAACCAAACAGAGAGTAATGCTCCACGCTGCCGCCGAGTGTATAGAAGAAGCGCTGCTTGAAGTCTCCGTGCACCCCAAGCGGGATGAAATAGTTGGTGCGCGCGACGGGCGTGTAGTAGGTGCTGCCCGGTTCCGCACCACGCTCATCCTCATATTGGAAGCCGGCGAGGCCGGACAAGTGCTGCGTGATTGTGATGTCGCCCTGGTAGCCGGCCTGATCGCGATTGTTGACGTATTGCACGCGAAAGGTGCTGCAATCGAGGACGGCCTGTCCCGTGGCGGAATAGCCGTTGGCGCCGGTGATGGTGACCGTGTTGCCCAGCGTTCCTGGTCCGAAGCAATAGTCTGTGTAGGACTCGGGACTCCCCGATAGCGTCCAGAGGGAAACCTGCTCGCGCTTGCGCGTCAGTCCATAGCGGACGGTGTTGTGCAGGCTGGCGGTGGTTTGATTAACAATCGAGGCGCTCAGAAAAATGTCCTGATCTTTTCCGGTGGCGTCGTCAGCGACATGGTAAAAGTCCCACGCGTTGGGATCGCCGCTGGCAGCGACTCCGTAGTGAAGCGTGGCGCGAACTTGCGTATCGCTGTTGAGAGCCCAGCCCAGATTGGCCACCGACGTGGCCACGTGGTACTCGTCGTTCGGCAATTCGTTGGCGGTTTGCAGCCAACTGAAGGCGCCAAGGTAGTCGAGTTTCCTGTGCGCGCCCGCCACCTGCAACTCTTCGCGCGAAGTGGAGAGACGTCCGGCGTCGCCCTCAAATAGCAGAGAAGGGAAGTTGGTGGTGCCGTGCGGCGTGGTCAGGCTGACCACGCTCGAGTCAGCGCCTGCGCCGTAAAGGCTCGAATCCGGTCCTCGATAAACCTCCGCACTTTCGACCGCCGTGGTGGAAAGTGGGCCAAAATCGAATTGACTGCCCAGGTCGCCCGCGTCAACCCCGTCGAGAAGGACTTTATTGTCGTCGGAATCGCCGCCGCGAACAAAGAGCGATGTCTGCGAGCCCATTTGCCCCGCTTGCACAACTTCAGCTCCCGGCATCAGCCGCAAAACGCTGGCGAAATCCGTGCGTAGTGCAAGATCGAGCGGGGAGAGCACGGTGGTCGCCGCGCTGGTTTGCGGCTGCGGCGTCGGCACGCCGGTTGCCGTCACCACGATAGATTCACGCACCCAGGCTGGCTCGAGCACAAGGTTCCGCTCGATCGAATCGAATTGGCCGGCATAGAAATCGGGTGTCTGCAACTGGCGAAAACTCTTGGCCGTAACCACGAGGAAGAAACGGCCCTCGGTTCCAGTCGTGAGTTGGAAGCTGCCATCGGACGAGGAAACCGCCGAAGCTACGACCTGGCCGTTGCTGACAAGAGAGACGCTTGCGGCCGTTACCTTGGCGCCCGAAGTATCGGTGACGACGCCGCGGATGGAAGCGGCATGACAAACGCTGGCGAGAGTAACAAAAAGGATGACTGCGACGGCATGTCGCATCACACGGCAGGAAACTGCGGACAAGAAATCGAGAGTCTGCATGACGGCTCCTTCGTTCCCCTCGGAACGCGAAAGCGAGTGCGTACGCCATAGGACCGGTCTCCTGACTTGCGCATTGAAGCCGCCTTCCCAAAGCCGAACCCTATCGGTCCAACTCCAGTGGCTGAAAGGGCAGATCCCAAAAGTGCGGAAGGCCCTGGCTCAAATCCTCCTTCGTCTCCATGTCACAAAATGACGAGAGGCGAAGCAGGTGCGCTCACAGTTGCGGGGCAGTGGCGGACTTTCACCGCCTTCCCGAGCATCCTGGCGATTGCTGTGATGTGTGGTGCGGCAGCATAGGACTGCAGCAGTGATGTCATGGAATCGATTTCCATGACATCAACTTTTATAGCTGGAAAGGAAGTCGAAGTCAAAAGCGGGATTTCATCTGGCGAATAAGAAATTTGACGGCATCCGGCGCGGGGATCATAGAACAGATTGGTGACCCCGGGAAGATTCGAACTTCCGACACGCAGTTTAGGAAACTGCTGCTCTATCCACCTGAGCTACGGGGCCACACGCTTTGTGGATCGGGTTGCATCTTTGATTTTACTTGGATTTGCGCGCAGCAGTTTCGGAAACTGCTGGACGCTTCACGATCCGGCCCCTGGCGGGCCGGGGGCCACCTGAGCTACGGGGCCACACGCTTTGTGGATCGGATTGCATCTTTGATTTTACTTGGATTCGCGCGCAGCAGTTTCGGAAACTGCCGGACGCTTCACGATCCGGCCCTTTGCGGGCCGGGGCCACCTGAGCTAGGGGGCCGCGTTCAAACAAACAAATTGCAGACACTGTTGAAATGGCCAGTTCAACATCACTCACCGGATGAACAATGAACTCTTGACAGACAGCACGATCCAAACGAATCGAGATGAACGCGAGTGAGAACAAATCGGTCACCCTATCGACGGGGTAGCTTTCAGAAAGTTCCAAGGGCCAACGGATTCGCATCGGAAGTTTGATTCAGTGTGTGGGGAAACAGTTCGCACAGTAGAACGTGTTTTGCGCCGCGCAAGAGCCGCCGCATTGTTCGTTGGCCATGGGCCGCTGCAATGAGTCATGTTCGGAGCAAAGGAAAAGGGCACCTTTCGATGCCCTTTCTGCCCTGGTGAACAAGAGGAACAGGCTGACTAAACGCTCAAGGTCTGGCCGGACGACTTGGCCTTTCGAAAGGCCAGGAATGCCAAGCCGAGCAGGCCGGTGCCGAGAAGCAGCAGAGAGGAGGGTTCTGGAGTGGTCGACACGTTGAAGTCGGCCGCACCGTCGATATCCCAGTAGTAATACGAGACCGAGTACTGACCCTCGCTTGCAGGAAAGAGGTAGCCGTTGTTGTCGCCTCCGAAAATCTGGGTGAAATCGATTACGCCGTTGACTGTGAACATAAGGCCCTTTTGGTCGCCCAGGCCAAGGAGAAGAGGGGACCCAACAGGGTAGTAGAGCAAGTCATCGGCGCCGTTGGCTGCGAGATCCGCAGGGTTGCTATCGAGGGTACCGGCATAGGCCGCGTTGCCAATGTCGATATTGATTGTGCCGCTGGTGATGTCGTACACGCCGGTGTTACCGCTTTCAGTTCCCTGAAGCGTTCCGCCGCCCTGGATACCGTCAACGTAGAAGTTGTAATAGAAGGTTTCCGCCAATGCGGCTGGCGTGATCGCAAGGACCACTGCCATTGCGAATAATGCTAGGCAAAATTTCTTCATTCTTTCCTCCTGGAATCGCCCTTGCGGGCATTTGTGCTGCATTTGCCCCCTGCAGAGGGCTGACCAAGGATCGAATTGCGGATCACAGGCCTACGCGATGAAGTTCGAACAGCATGCGATGCCGGTGACACTTGCACCAGTCGCACCCGCTCGTTCCTATGCACATCGCGAGCCAAAGAAAGTGCATTTAGATGCAGCGACTTGCGCTCGCAATCCTCAGAGGATGTGCAACATCTTGCGCACCCTTGTACCCAAAAGGTTCTCTTTTGCCGGGGTAGTTCGAATTTGAAAATGAGGTGCCGGCGGGCAGATGCACGAGGCGCTGACGTGTTTCACCGCCGGGTTTGTGCAGCACTTCCGCGTTTGGCTCTATTGAACGGCGTATCCTGATCACAACTTTCAAAACCAATCGGACCGTTCGCAATGGTTTTTGTCCTCAGCATTCTCTACTTTGTTACGTCCTATCTCACGCCGCCTACCCTGTTCGGGCCGCTCGCGGCCTACCGCATTGAGCTGATTCTTGCCGTGCTGATCTTGCTCGTTTCCCTGCCCAAGCTGATAGGGTCCTTCATTCTAAAGACGCCGCAGTCTCTGGCCCTGATGGGGTTGGCGATTGCGACTGTGTTGTCAGTGCTTTTCGGGGAGCATTGGGCCGGTGGCGCGGTGCAGGCTTTCCTGGGTTTCATTCCGAATGCCTTTGCGTTTTTTCTTGTGTGCCTGCACTGCAACTCGAAGAGGAAGTTGCAGGGTGTGGTCCTGACGCTGCTGTTCGTCTGTCTGTTTGTGATTGCGCATGGGGGCATTGATTTGCTTCTTCACGGAGGCCAGCAAACCGAGCATTACTTACCAACGGACGTGTATAGCTCCAATGCAGCTGCGTGGCAGATGGAACACCCATACCTTCTTCCAAAGCCCAATGATCGGGATGAGCCTAATCGGCTGAGGGGACTGGGAGTGATCAACGACCCGAATGACTTTGGTCAACTGACCGTCTGCGTGATTCCATTGATGTTCATCTTCTGGCGGACGAAGAAGATCATTTGGAATATCGGGATTGTCATCGTTCCCGCGTGCGCTTTGCTTTTGGGGGTCTATCTTACGCACTCGCGTGGGGCCTTGCTGGCCTTGATAGCGATGGCGATTGTGGCGGCTCGGCGGCGCATTGGCACGCTGCCCGCGCTGCTGCTGGCGGGCGCGCTGTTCGCCTCTGCAATGGCGTTGCAGTTCACCGGCGGAAGGGCGATCTCCGCCGAATCAGGCGCGGACCGCACGTCCCTTTGGGGTCAGGGTCTGGAAATCTTCAGGGCTCATCCGTTATTCGGAGTTGGTTTCGGCAACATGCCGGATTACACCGATGACCATCACACCGCGCACAACTCGCTGGTGGTTTGCGCGGCGGAGCTCGGCTTCTTCGGATTGTACTTCTGGTCTCTGTTCCTGTTCACTACCGCGAGAGACGCTTTGACGATCGCTTCGCCAACGAAAGTGACTGAAGGCGAACCCATCGTGCCCGAGGAGTCGCGCTTTCCGCGAGCGGCATGGAAGGTTGAAGTACTCGACAGGGCAGAGATCAACCGCCTTGGACAATTGCTGGTTTTGTCGCTTACAGGCTTTCTGGTTGCAGCGTGGTTTCTGTCTCGCGCGTATGTGATGACGTTCTTTCTGCTGGGTGGCATGGTCGAGGTTGTTTTTCAGATGGCTTTCGATCGAGGGATGATTGCTCCCCGACTACCGTTGGCGCGTGGCCTGCTGTATGCAGGCGGGTTGGCGATCTCTCTGCTGCTGGCGATGTACGTCCTGCTCCGAATCGTCAACCTGGCGCATATGTCCTGATTTGGGTGGCTCAATGGCTTGTTCGCAACTTCGAGAAACGCCGAAAACCCCACCGCCGGGCTATTGGGCATTCAGGCAGGCTTTATGAAGATCGCGCACGTCGTGGATTCCCTTGAGATCGGTGGCGCAGAGACGCTTGTGTCGCAGATGTGCCGTTTGCAGCGGGAGCAGGGGCACGATCCGCGTGTTTATGCAGTGGCGGATCTTGGCGCGCTTGGCGAGCGGATGCAGAAAGAAGGCTTCTTTGTGCAGCCGAACGTGGGCCGTCACTTGCCGGACGCTACGCTGAATTTCTTTCGCATCTTCAAGGAGTCGGGACCTGACGTAGTCAATGCTCATAATCCAACGCCCACGATCTATGCGGCAATGGCTGCGAGAATGGCCGGCGTTCCCAGTATTGTTTCCACTCGACATAGCCTGGTGGCCCCGCCTCGCAAGACCGTTGAGGAGTTGAAGTACGCCATTGCTGCTCGCTCTTGCGACTGGATTGTTGGCATCTGCGAGGCAACGGTGGCCAACTTGAAGAGCATGCATTCTGTTCCGGCGCGAAAGATCGTGCGCGTTTACAACGGCGCAACCCCGCTCAAGCGGGCAGCGAAACAGGATTGGCCGCCGAAGAGCGGGTTCACCCTGGTTTACGTCGGCCGGCTTGAGCCTGTGAAGAACCACGCGCTGCTGCTGAATGCGTTCCGCGGGGCGCTTGCGTCCATGCCGGATCTACGGCTTTGGATGGTGGGCGATGGCAGCGAGCGCGGGACACTGGAGCGCCTAATCGCGGAGCTGGGCATCGTCGATCAGGTGACCTTCTGGGGGCAACAACTCGACGTGGCGCCGTTCTTCTCCGCGGCTGATGCGTTCATCATGTCGTCCAAGTCGGAGGGGTTGCCCGTCTCGCTCCTGCAAGCCTTTTCGCTAGGACTGCCGGCGATCGTGACGGATGTAGGTGGAATGGCCGAAGTTGTGCGGCTGGCGGAGGCAGGCTATACGGTGTCTCCAACAGATCCTGCCGAGATGGCCGCGGCAATTCTGCGACTGGCGAGCAGCGATGCGGAACGGGTGCAGTTCGCGGCGAGCGCAGCAGCGGTGTTCCGTGCACGATTCAGTTTGCAGAGAATGACCGATGCTTATATGGAGCTTTACCGGAATACTCAGCGTGCGCGGCGAGCGGTGGGGGACTGAGGGGCTTGGCGGCGATGAGCGTTTACCCTTGAGTACCTCCCCCCTCCACCCTCCCCCCGGAATTTGTGCGCAAAGTGCTCGCGCATAAGGGTTTGGGCTGATCCATCCGGGTAATGTGCCTGGATTGTAGTGGTTAGCGGCAATTCAATGCATACAAACGAGTTATGGGATGTTCCACCGGAATCTCCGGGGCCGGCGGCTATCTTGGTTTTGGATCATGGAACCATTGTGCTCCGAGAGGGCGAAATGATCTGCAGACTTGGGGAGGGGCTATTAGCGAGTGTTTTCAGCGGGTTAGGGGAGGTTTTCCGTGGGCGAGGGCTTGACTTTACGCGCAGCGACGATTCCCAGCGTGCCAATGGGGAGCTTTGACAGGAAGGGATCGAGCCTCCAGTGGGACTCGAAGAACTTCGGCCCGTGTGTGCACGAAAACCCGTTACGGTCCAGCAGTCTTCTAAATTCTCGCCAGGTCCAGCTCTGATGGTGTGGAGTTGTGAACGGATTTTGGGGGCCTGTGAGCTTGCTGTACAGGCGGTAGAGGCTTCGGCGGTTACTGTAGCTAATGATCAGTGTCCCGGGTCCGCGAAGGCTGCGATGGAAGAGTTGCAGAAGCTGGTCAGGATCGGATGAGTATTCGATGACGCTGGAACAGACGATGGCGTCAAATGCGTCGGGCTTTAGGGCCCCTTCACCTGCGACTCTAAACTGAACACAGAGATCCTGCGTGTCTTGCTGCTCCTTTGCCTGTGCGATCATCTCTTCGGATGGGTCGACTCCGATCACGTCGAGTCCTGATCGCGCGAGCATCAAGCTGATGCGGCCAGGCCCGCACCCGTAGTCGAGGATGAGGCTGCCCGGTCGAACAGCTCGATCCGCGAACTGCACGAAGAGATCTCCGCGTCTGTAGCAGCCTTCTTGGATCTCAACGTCGATGTCGTGAGCGAAGGTAGGCGCGCCGGCGTCGAAAACTGAGGCTGCAGGCGTGCGTCCTCCCTTGGCGTCTTGAGTTTGCCTCGCTTCTCTGCCTTCTTCGGCGTTTGGGGTGCAGAGCCAATTGTGGTACTGCTTGTCTGGGCTGATGGTGCTTCTGCTTCGAAGGCCACTTTCAGTAATGTTCTGGAATTTGTATCCGTGCTTCAGAAGAATCTCCGTTATCGCTTCGCCGGGGTCGCCGGGGTTCGCTTCCAGCACGATGCTAGGTCTGAACTTAGTAAGAACCCTGCCTCCGCCCAACAGGACAAGATGTTCGAAGCCTTCAACGTCAATCTTAAGGAAGTCTGGTTCGACCCCCAATTCCTCAACAATCGAATCAAGTGTCCGGCACTTAACGCTTACGACTCTGCCTTGCTGGCCTCTATAGCCCCCCTCCGCTAAGCTTCCCATCGTTGGATCCTCTGCCTCATGGAACGGAACCGTGCCCTCGGTATCCGCAAGTGCGACATTGAGGGCGGTGACCTGCGAATTGAAATTATTCATTTCAACATTGTTTATGAGGGCAGCATGGATCTTCTGGACCGGTTCAACCGCGACAACTCGAATGTGCGGGTTGATCGCGCATGCCAAAACTGTGTATATGCCGCAGTTTGCGCCGATATCGACGAAACAGCGGGAGCCCTTGAGGTGATCGAGAATTACCGGCGCAGTCTCTCGTTCCCACTCTCGCAGGCCGGACCAGAATATCCGATGGCCAACGGAGTCAAATTCGGTGGGAAACCATCGGCATCTGCAGTTAGGCCCGAAGATGGTAAACGGCTCGAGCACCCATCTCCACGGCAGATACCGTCGCAGCTTGGGGGGCAGAATTCCGCGTTGGCACGCCCAGGTTATAGCCCCGCGAAGCGGGTGGAGAAGGAGCGGTAGGCGAAGAGCCTTGAGTACAGCGCGAGCTCGTTTCAACTGATTCTCCTTTCAAGGCGGGAGTCGCCCTGATTCGTCGGCGCCATTCTTGTCCCCGACGTGCAGCATTTCTGTGTGATTCTCATCTTCGGCTTGCTTTGCCGTTGCCCGAAAGCTGCCCGCGAGCTGCCGGCAGGCCTTTGTAATCGATCTGCGCATGCTGGGAGGAAGGGCCTTCGGCCGGCTCTCGTTCGGTTATCGACCGAATCAGGCCGTCAAGGGTTCCCACCTGGCGAGACGCGTCGAAATTGTCGAGGAACCATTGGTTCGGGCTTACCATGGCGTTGTCTAGCATCGCAATGAAACTCAGTAGGCATTGCTCCACTCGTTCCGGACTCTCTTCCAGGAAAATGCACTCGAAGGGGGCGCCCGCCCGCTGAAGGATCCACTCCGAGGGCGAGCCGCGCATCACATAGGCCAATATGGGCCGCCCCGTTCGCAGGTATTCAAAAAGCTTCGCTGGGACCTGAACAGCGGTTTGGGGTTGGATCAGCAGCAGCCCGTCGGAGCTGAGTGCCACCGAACGTGCTTCCTTTGGCGACACTCGTCCGCTGATCTCAAGCCAGCCCTGGGCCTCCGCCGCCCGAAGAAACTTCGGGTCGGGTAGGTCCTCCTTGTCCGCCGCGCCAATTTGCCGAACGAGTATTGATCCTTGCTGCAACCGATTGCGCTCGAGCAGCCGGGCCACCGCATGGAGGACGGGTCCGATATCCCGGCCTTCGTACAACTCCCCCACGTGACTTAAGACCTTTCGCTCACGCCGCGGGAGTGGGTACGTGGCAATTTCATCCTCGGGATCGAATCCGTTCCAGAGGATCTGGGATTTCCGCTCGATTCCGGGATATCGCTCGCACCATGCGCGGTACATTGCGTCTGTATTTGCGAGAGCAAGGTCGGCCCTTTTCATGACAAGTCGCACGAGACACCGGGAAACGATGCCTTGAACAGACAGGTCGCCCCCGGGGAGCGGGGTGACCGGATCGCGAAAGTCGGCAATCCACTTCAGATTTGAGGAGGCTGCAAGAATCAAGGCGACCAAGTGGGTTGCCACCGGAGGAGCTGACGAGAGAATAACCACCTGGCGGTTCCCTCTTCGCTTCAGAAAGGACCTTCCGGCCCTGAAGGCCGACAGCGACCACCGGGGCTTCAGGGTAGTTCCCCAAATAAACTTGCGTCCAATTCGCTCCAGCTGCCACGCAAGCCCCTTCGGAGATCGGCATTCCTGAGGATCCGCAATGTATTCGATATCTTCTGCCGCGTCTCCCTCCTGACGCGCGGCGGTGATAACGTGGCATTCGTAGCCGAGCCTCTTCAAGTATTTGTAGAAACGGTACGGTCTCGCTCCTCCGATTTCGTTGTCGGGTGGGAAGTGATACGCGATAAGCATCACGAGCGGGGTGTTCACACTGGCTCCCTTGGATTGATCTGGCTTGGCTTCGGCCGTGCGAGCGGGTTGAGAACTCCTTCGCATTACCGATTTCGCACGCAGTCGTCGGTCAACCGGATTGGCGTTCCTAAATCGAGGACTTCAAAGTCCGTTACCTTCAGGGGCCATAAGCTGTGGGTATCGAAACCGACATCGGCGTACTTGGCATTGGTGTCCCGGTCGCTCTGCGCGGTGAGAGCAATACCGCCGCCGTCGGAGAGGAACATGCCGTATTTCTGCATGGCTCGCGCGACGACTTGTGCCGCGGGAGTTAGCTTCGACATGTCAAAGGAGGCTTTCAAACGAAAGCGCGCGCCCATTGGCGGAGCGGTATCCGGGCCGCGCGGCGAGCCGGCGTGCGTGGCGGGATGCACAAAGACGCGCGCGCGAATGCGCGGATTGGGAAGAATAAAGCGAATGGCGTGGTTGATGTTTCCCGTGGCGAGCTCGTCCGCATTGAAGAGCAGCGGAGCAACGGGGAAGCCGGCGGCGTCGGCGCTGGTGCACTGATCTCCACGGCCCGACGGCGGATAGACGCGGTTGAGATCCCACACCGCCATGAATGTTGCGGTCAGAACGTTCTGGTCGTAATTAGCCTGGTAGGCTTCATAGAGTTTGGCATGGCTGCGGTCCACGACGATGAAGTGGCAGTCGGAGTCATCAACATTGCACTGGTAGCCGTTTGAGCCTTCCATGCCACCTCCAGGAGGAAGCGGAACGAGATCGGGCACGTCGGAATCAGCGGAATAGAATCCGGCCCCAGGGATAAAGCGCACCTTCGGAGTTGAAGGGTTTGCCTGCAAGACCCGGATGTTCCAGTCGACTTGCATCTTGTTCCCGTCGCCCCATCCTCCCGCATCCGCGAGCCAGCTAATGATGGCGTCGGACTGGGGATCGAGGGGCGCATGGCTAATGTCGTTTGTCCAAATGGAACCAGGCGGAAAATACGGCGCGGGTGGGACGGCATGTTCCAGTCTTGCGGCGCGGACCTTGGCGACGTGATAGTGAAGCGCAGAGGCGGCGGCGATTGCCGCGATTCCCAGTATCGCGACAGCGAGTAGCAGGTTCTTCCTGTAGACCATAGCGATTCAATGCTCCCTTCGTGGTTGCGAACCGGTGGAAATGCTCTTGCGAATGCCAATGACCAGGACAATGGCAGGTGGTTTTGGCGGTACAAAGTCATTGATTTTAGGGTTTGGACTTATTGACTCCGGCTCACTTGAATTCCATATCTTCCAGAGTGGACCGCGCGCGAACAGGAATTTGTACAAGCCTGCGATGGCGGCAGCGTTGAGGACGAGGAGGGTAGTGACCGGAGCGGCGATGCAACGAAGCACTGGTATTTGATAGCGAAGGCCGACGACAGCGAAGGACCAGCCTAGAATCTGAAGGGCTGCGAATGCAGCATAGAGTCGAGATCCGGCGGCGAGAAAGACTGCGGAAATGAGCAGAAGAACCAGCAGGTAAGGCGCGATGAGCCGCATGACTTTGTGCGAGACAAGTTGGAAGAGAACTCGATTCTGCACGGTCAGCGTCCACGGCGCAAGGCGGAAGAGCTGGAAATTGCCTGCCTGCGTCCGCACTTTCCGTCGAAACTCGCTCGCAGGCGATTCCGGGCATTTGTCATAGACACAAGCCTGCGGATCGAGAATGGATCTGTAGCCTTGGCGGATGATCGACAGCGGCTGAAACATGTCGTCCAGAATCATTCCGGCTGGCTGCTGCGCAGCGAGCTCGCGGCGAACGGCGTAGAAGCATCCACAGACGCCGACTGGGGAGTCGAAGGCAGCCTCACATTTTCTGATCCACTGTTCGTAGCGCCAGTAGAGCGTGCTGACTCCCGCTGACGAAGTGTTTTGGTGCTCCTGACGCAGGGTAAGTTCGCCGGCTGCGCAGCCAACCTTCAGGTCCGCAAAGTTACTGACTAGCTGCTGGAGTGCACCCGGAGCAATCTCCTGCCGGATGTCTGCGAAGAGGATCACGTCTGCCGTGGCCTGGGCTACGCCGGCGTTGACAGCGACAGCCTTGCCAACATGCTCTCTCAGCACGATCGTCTTGATGTGCGGACTTTGCTGGTTCGCCAGGAATTCTGATGTGCCGTCGGTCGAGCCATCCGAAACGATGATGATCTCTTTGATGTTGGGGTAGTCGATGGCAAGGAAATTCCGAATCTTGCGCGGAAGCAACGAGACACCGTTATGCACGGCGGCCACGATACTCACGCTCGGGGTGATAGGAGCGGCTATCCATGGCCGCGGACACAGGCGCGCGAGCAGCCACATTACGAAGGGATATCCCGCGTAGGCATAGAAAATGCCGATGAGAGACAGCCAGAAGACGATCCTCACTGGGCGCCCCTTCCCAGCACGATCGTCTTCATGGTCTCAAACATGATAAGCAGATCGAGGCCGACCGACATGTGCTTGACGTAGTAAAGATCGTATTCAAGTTTCCGCTTGGTTTCTTCCAGGTTCGCACCGTATTGATATCGAACCTGGGCCCAACCCGTGATCCCCGGGCGGACCATGTGCCGTAGCTCATAGAAAGGGATTTCTCTGCCAAGCCATTGCACAAACTCAGGGCGTTCGGGACGGGGACCGACAAATCCCATTTCTCCACGCAGGACGTTCCAAAGCTGGGGAATTTCGTCGAGGCGAGTGTTGCGCATAAATCTGCCCAGCGGAGTGACGCGCGAGTCGTGCTTGCTTGCCCATACCGCGCCGTTTGCTTCGGCGTCCTGTCGCATGGTCCGGAACTTGAGCAGAGAAAAAGGCCGTCCACGTAGTCCTACGCGAGTCTGGTGAAAAAAAATGGGCCCGGGTGAAGACAGGCGAACAGCCACAATGAGGAACGGTATGAGCGGCAAGCAGATCGCCAACCCCACAAACGAGACCACGATGGAAATCAAGCGCCGCACGAGATGATGCGCCGCCTTTACGTTGAAGCCCTGCGTGAAGATCAAGGTGCTGGGATTGAGCCCGTCCAGCGGCAGCCTGCCCAGCAGATGCTCCATGAGCACGCTGGCCTCTTCAATCACAACCCCGCAGAGCCGAAGGTCAAGGAGTTCGCGAACCGGCATCGATCCGCGGCGATCTTCTATGGCAACAATGACGCGGTCAATGCGAGTTTTCGGCTCGCGAAAGGCGCGAAGGTCGGCCGCAAAGCGTTCGAGGTCCCCGTCGCACGCATCTTTGCTCTCTCCGTCGACGACTTCCATGCCGGCATCGTGCCGGACGCGCAGAGTCTCGATGACAGCGCGAGCTCGGGCGCCGCTACCCAACACGTAAACGCGCTCGCGGAACGCTGAAAGGCCAATGATCGACCCATAAGCTGACCGCCAGATGAAGAGAACAATCGCGAGCATCGAGGCGCCAACGACAAGAACATTCGGGCCAATGCTCATTGCCGGAAAGAGATATAAGAGCGCAGCGAGAACGAAAGACAGAACGCTGAGAACCAACAAGAGCCGGAAGTGGATTTCCCAACGCCCGGAGATGCGTTGCGGCTCATAGA
Organism: uncultured Acidobacteriota bacterium; assembly: GCA_963786565.1. Classification (GTDB taxonomy): domain Bacteria; phylum Acidobacteriota; class Terriglobia; order Terriglobales; family Acidobacteriaceae; genus Telmatobacter. The sequence continues at coordinate 81,456 of CAWAZR010000012.1, forward strand.
GATCGAAGTAGTACGTGAGAAGCAAGGTTAGAATTGCGACGCCTGCAATTTTCACGATGCCGTTTTCGTAAAACAGAACTATGTAAGTATCCGGCCCGGCCAGATAGGCGGTGGCAAGCAGGAACGAGCCACCCACGAGAAGCGCTTCGCAAAGAAGCAGCACCAGCGCCCGGGTCGGATAGTAAACATTGAAGAGCCTGATCATTCCCGCTTATCCTTAGCTTCCGTGGATTGACTGGCGCCTTCTGACCCACCGTAGTAATAGTCGTAACTGTACGAACCATTGTGCGGAGCATCCTTGACAGCGTTGAGCACAAAGCCGAGGATGCGGGAACTACTGAGGGCGGCCTGTGTGCGCTGGGCCACATCGTATGGCGTGCTTGCGCCCCGCGCGATGAGCAAGACCGCATCGGCGGCGCGGGCAAGGTCGACCGCGTCGGTTACCGCCAGCACCGGCGGGGAGTCAATCAGAATCCAATTAAAGTGTGGCGATGCCAACGCAATCAGTTCTTCGATGCGGTGATTGGCCACCAGTTCAGAAGAGTTGTCGCTGGACCTGCCAGAAGGAATAAAGGTGAGGTTGGAGACGATATCCAAGCCGGCGTCCTCTGTCGTTTCGGGACTCCGGTAGCGTTGCATGATGTCAATGAGATCGGCGGCGCCTTGCAGGTAATCCGAAAGCCCTGGAACATTGGAGGCGCCTAGCAAAGTATGAAGTGTGGGCCGGCGAAGGTCGCCGTCGATGAGCAGAATGTTATTGACACTGTTGCGCGCCATGCTCATGGCCAGATTCGCCGCGACAAAGCTCTTTCCTTCCGAAGGCATCCCGCTGGCGATAAGGATGGTCTTCAATGGAGCCTCAGCGTGAGCCTGGTAAACATGCGAGCGGAGGCGGCGAAACTGTTCAACGCCCGCGCCGTGGTCTGTGAGCGTAGGAAAAGAATCGACCAATGGCTTCCAAGAGTGCTTCGCAATGTTATTCAGAATCAATTCTGGCTTAACGGGCGTCTGCTCCTCAGGAGCGGAGGTGATTGTGAGCTCGGCAATTTGAGGTGTTCCTGAGGTCGGCAATTTCCCGCGCTCTTGATATGCCCTTTGAAGTGCTTCATGGATGCGGCTCATAGCTCAAAAGTCCTCTAAGAAATCCGGGAATTCTGCGGCGGGGCTGACGGTGCTTGAAATTGCGGTAGGCCAGGAGTCATCGGGTAACCCCGACATAGACATTGGTGAGATTACGAAGGGCTGCTGGACTATATCGAGTTCCATGCTGACCAAATCGACGATTCGCGCCGGGATGGGCTTGATCTGCTCTACGTAAGCGCTGATCATGGCGTGCTCGCAAATCAGGTTGATGAGGCGAGGGATGCCCTTGGAATGGCGATAGACAAGCTGCACGGCATCAGGTGAAAGAACGGGTTGGTTCGCGCCGGCGATTTGCAGCCTTTTCGCGATATAAGCGATGGTTTCCTCACAGGTGAGCGGCCGCGTTCTGCACCACAGAGAAACGCGTTGCCGGAGCTGGCGAACACAGGGGTTGCGAAGCTTTTGCTCGAGCTCAGGCTGTCCGGAGAGCACAATCTGGACTAGTTTTTCCGATGCGGTTTCGAGATTCGTCAGCAAGCGAATTTCTTCAAGAAGTTCCCAGGAAAGGTTTTGCGCATCGTCGACCACAATGGTGCACAACTCTCCGTTGCTGAAGCGTTCGATGAGCCAGCGATTGAGCTGAAGCAACATGCCGGACTTGGTTCGTGAGGCGCACGGAATGCCAAAGTCCGCGAGCACAAATTCAAAGAAGTCGAGCACATCGAGACGCGGATTAAATACGAAAGCGGAGGCAATGCGCTGATCGGCAAATGAGCTGAGGACGGTCTTGAGGAGGGTAGTTTTTCCCGTGCCCACTTCTCCCGTCATCACGACAAAGCCTTTGCGCGCCGCAATGCCGTATTGCAGGCATGCAAGAGCCTCCTGAATCTGCGGCATCAGATATAAGAATCGCGGATCCGGGCAGGCTCCGAAAGGCAAGTCGTTCATGCCGAAGAAGTATCTGTACATGGTTATGCGACCCCGCTTTCAACGGGCTTATGGGTTCGCGAGAAAAGCTTCCAGCGGCTGCGAGGCTTTGTGATCCCGGAAAGGCCGTTTATCCGGGAAATCACGGCCAGCGTTGGCAGCTTGGTGAAGGCCCACACGTCCCTCTCGTTGCGCAGCGACGTGTCGCGATACTCCAGCAACGCCGCTAGAAGCAAACCCAGGAACAGCCCCCCGGCAAAGCCACCTCCGGCGAAGATCACCGGATTCGGGAAAGTCGGTGCATCGGGGAGATTAGGAGGATCGATAACGCTGAACTGCTCGCCCTGCTGTCGCTGTTCAAGTGCAGTGGCCATGGACGATTCGTTCATTTTCTTCAACAGCGAGTTGTAGAACTCCAAAGCGGTGTCATGATCGCGGGAAAGCTCCTTGTATTGCGCCTCAACTTGCGGGCTCGATTGGAGCCGCGATTCGTAGGTGCGAACCTGCTGCTCGATCCGAACCTGCTCCTGTTTTGTGGTCGCCATGGACGCCTGGGCCGCGTGAAGTTGTGCTTTGAGCTGCTGGAGCTGGGGCGGATCAGGACGCTTGACGGTCGAGGCTACCGGGGCCGGTTCGGTCGAAGCATGTGCGATCTGAGTCTGCAAATCGGCAATCTTGCGTGAAATCGCGACCACATCGGGATGGTCGGGTGTGTAAAGCGCTTCCAACGTCTGCTTCTGCGCAATGAGATCCTTCAGCTCGGCTTTGCGCTCATCCACGGAAACACCGGCAGTCCCCGGCTCGGTGCTTTCGAGATCATGCGACTGCTGCGTGACCATCGCCTGGAGAAACGTCACATCCTGCTGCATGCGGCCCAGCGACTGGGTCACAGCGTCAAGCTGGGTTGTGAGCGCCTGAAGTGTGTTCAGATTGTTTGGTTCCTGCTCGGGGAGCATGCCAAAATACTTTTGCTCAAAAGTTGCGAGCCTGGCGTCCTGATCGTCCAGCTTGGCCTTTGCTTCGGCGAGCTGCTGTTTTAGAAAATCTGTGGTGCCCTCGGCGGACTGTTCGCGCGCATTCAGATTTTCGCTGACGAAGAGCGATGTGATTTCGCCACAAACCTGTTGTGCAGTGTGCGCATCCTGCGCCTTGAAGGTGATATAGAAGCCCGGCATCCCATGCGACGACGGACCAGAGGGGATAGGCTCGATCCCGATCGCTTTCTGCGTCATTTCGACGCGGTCGTCCATATTGGTGTCGTGGCCCGCGTACAAATTGAATTTCTCGATGATCGGCTCAATGCGTGAGCGGCTCAGGATCTGCTCTCTCATCGAGGCCAGGCGCGAACCGAGATCTTCGGTGACGACGGGCGTTACATAGTTTTCCGGAACCTTTTGCTGCTCGATCAGTACAAACGTCTTGGAGACATACCGAGGAGGAATGATATAAGTGAGGCCGACTCCAACCCCGAGGAACACGATTGCAGAGGCCAGAAGCAGCCAAAATCGCCGCTTTAATATTCCCACGTAGTCCTGCACGATCAGGTCACGATGTCCGAGCATACGACTCCTTAAGTACTCATCGAGTGTCGCGGCGCTTTTCCCGAGGCGAATACGCGATGCCGAAGCTGATTACTTGCTGAAGGCGCATAAGAGCATTCGCTGGAAGCGCATAACTTGTCGACTGGTCCATGGCCGTGTAATTAGCAAATGCCGTTAAACAGGGACTCAGCCGTAGAGTGGCCATCGCCGCTCCAAACCTGGCGTTGATTTCCCCTTCATTGTCCAGTGCAGAAGTGCGACTATAGCCTCCTGTCAGCCCGATCGAGAGTTTTCTCTCGAATTTTCTCGAGAAGTTCGCACTGACGGAATCGACTTCTGCTCCGAACAGAAATCCCCCTCCGCCGCTGGCTGAATGAGTGTAGTTCAGGCCGGCTGACTCGAATCGAAAGTGGTCATCGATATTCGCACTGCCCGTGAACCTGGTTGAGGAGGGCACAACCGCGCTGTTCGAACTTTCGATTCGCTGAGGCCCTATGGAGGCGCTTGTGGTGATTCGCCGGCTCCACGCGCGTTGGTAGCCGAAGAGGGCAGAATTGGTGACCAAACCGCTGATCGCTTGAGAGGGATTGTTTCCAGGGTAGCTGTAGTTAGAAAACAGGTACTGGCCCGAGAGTGAGTTTCGGGCATCGAAGCGCCGGGTAAGCAACGCATTCGCCGTCTGCGAATTAGTATTCAGACCGTTTCCGTCGGGGTAGCGCAGCAACTCCGAATTTCCGCCAATGCTAAGAGCCGTCGGGTAATTGAGGCTATGTTCGAATTCCCCGCTCACTACGTTATTTACGGTACGGGTATTCAATGTCAGGATTGTCTGACTGGACGGAGGGGACGGGTTAGGTTCGCCGACAGGTTCGCCGGTGCCCGGGACTCCCGAGAAGCCCGTTGTCGGCGCCATGCTCAGGTAAGTTACATTGTCGCTGGCCCGGATATTCCAGTCGCGCCCAACAATTGCCTGCGAGAGTAAGAGGTGCTGAAAGAGCCCATCATCGTAGTCTGTGCCAGCTATGTTCCAACCGTAGCCGCCACCGTAGGTCAGAGCAAACGGAAGACGTTTGACTCCGTTCCTGTAATCCAAATTTCCAGAGAGGACGGAATTCTGCGAATCACCCAGACTACTGCCGAAAAACTCTGCGTTCTGGGCGTACCTCACGGAATAGTGCAACTCGGCCGTGCCCGCCTTCGCCTCGGGCGCAACTTGCGCATGTGCCGCGGCGGCAACGGTGATGAGGAACGCCAGGAGTTTGAGAGTCGTTTTCATTTGCGGTGCCTCAAGGAACAACAATCGTGTCTCCAGGTTCTAAAGCCAGATTGAATTCGTTGTCGCCCTTCAGCGCTTCCTTGTAATGCACGGGAATTCTTTCGTGCTTTCCGGCATCGTCACGCAGGATGTAAATCTTCTTCGCGTTGGCGTAGTCGGTAAGTCCGCCAGCGGAGGCAATCGCTTCAAGCAAAGTCATGCCGGACGTCATTTCGACCGGTCCCTTTTTCCCAACTTCGCCGAGGAGGTATACAACCTTGCTGTGAATCTCGCCTATTACGACAGAGACGTTGGGGTTCTGGAAGTATTTTTTGAGTTTGAATGCGATCTGATCTGCCAGCTTTTGCGGTGTTAAACCAGAAGCCTGAACGTCGCCGAGAAGCGGCATCGTGATCATGCCGTCGGGCCGGACCAGAATGGGGCCCGTGAGGGTCGGCTCTTTCCAGACGGTAACGGTCAGCACGTCGGATGGGCCGATGATATATGTCTCGGAGGCCATTACTGCGGCGGGGGTGGACGCAGCTGGGGCCGGCGCCGCCGCTTTAGCAGGGCTGGTAGCAGGTTCCTGGCTGTGGGAATAACCGAAAAGGGCAGGTAAAAAGAGCGCCGCAAGCAAAAGCCTTCCTGACTTCATAGCGCAACTCCGTTTTTATTGGAAGCAGGCAAGTATTCTGTTCCGGCCAGCTTGAGTTTGTAGAGCAGGGCTTTATAGCTAATCCCCAACGCATCCGCGGCGCGCTTACGATTGCCGCCGGTCGCGATCAGAACCTCGGAGATCAACTGACGTTCGATTTGAGCGGATGCGGCCCGTGTGGCATCCTTCAGCGATTGCGGCCTATGCTGCCCATTCGACCTTGCCGTCGAGGCCGCAGCTTTCAATGCAGCGAGAGAGATTGACTGGTCACCGATGGCGACAAAGGTCTTGATCGCGGTCTGCAGTTCTGTCAGATTCTCGGGCCAGGAGTGCTCCATCAGAAACGCAATAATTTCCTCACGCAGAATCGGCTTCGGACGGTCGAACTGCCTGGAGTATTGCGTCAAGAGATCATCCGCGATGGAGAGGATTTCAGACTTCCGGCAGCGCAAAGGTGAAATGCGAAGTGTGACGTTCGAGACCAGGTAGTAGAAATCCTCTTTCATGCGCGAGGCTTTGACTTCCTCAATCAACTCGCGGCTGGTGCCGCAAAGGAGGCGGCAATTCTGTGCCTGTCCGGAGCGGAAGTAGGAATCGACGATTAGATCCTGCGAGGCAAGGCTCAGATCCGCGATCTCGGTCAGATAGATCGTCCCCTTGGTAGAAAATGCTGCCAGGATGCCCTGCGCATCGGCGTCGACGCCGGGAATCTCCGTCATGCTGCCGCGAGAGCGATGCGATTGCGCGTGGATTTGCGCGGCAATGGTGCGCTTTCCAACGCCATGCTCGCCCACAATCAGGACCGGGCAGTCGCTTTCGGCAATACGGGCGATCGCGCGCTGAATCTGCGCCTCAATAGGGGCAAACTGTCTGGCCGGAGCGAACGGTTTCGCCTGCCGTTTCGCGCTTTGAATGGTTGTACTGCCCGCCACGGGAGAACCTGGATTCACGTTCCTGCCTTAGCAATGCGACTTCCAAACCTCAGGACAGGGCGTGGAATGCCCATTCCACGCGGCATATCCATTCCTGGGAGCATTTTCAGGAGGAGCGCTTGCTGAGGTGAAGGAAAGGATTTTCTCTTTTGGCGGGAAGAATTGTGACATTGGTTTCCCTGGAGGGTGGAAAGTCTTTTCCACTCGCGCGACAAAGTTGGTTCCCTATGCCGGGCAACTCGTGGCGAAACCACTCGGATTGGACGGTTCCACTTTCGGCATCCCGATTGCTAAGGAGATCGGTGTTTCGGACTGAAATGCCTCAGGACCCTTTGCGGAGAATATGGCCCAAGAGCTACAAACGCCGGCGATTACCGAGAATCCTGGGCTTCTTCAATATGGCGGCACTGCATGGACTTCGGTACTCATCGGCGTGCTCGTGGCGACGGTGTACTACCGCGTGCTGGTGAAACTGGCGATCGATTGGTGGCAGATCCCCGATTTTTCTTACGGCTTCCTGGTCCCAATCTTTGCTGCGTACCTAGTTTGGGCGAAGAGAAGAACGCTTCTCAACACAAGAGTCGTTCCAACCTTGAGCGGGATTGCAGTCGTTGCGCTTGGGCTGGTGGTTCTGCTTTTGGGTGTCTACGGGGCCGAGCTGTTCCTTTCACGGATTTCGCTGGTGATCCTGTTGGCAGGATTGGCGCTGACTTTTGGCGGATGGCAGCTTTTGAAAGAGCTTCGCTTTCCATTGCTGGTCCTGATCCTGGCTATCCCGATTCCCGCGATCCTCTTTAACGAGATCACATTTCCGTTGCAGATTCTGGCCTCGAAGCTTGCCAGCGCTTTGCTCTCCTTATGGGGCGTGCCGGTCCTCCGGGAGGGCAACGTCATTGAACTCTCCGCCATGAAGCTGGAGGTGGCGGAGGCATGTAGCGGCATCCGCTCGCTGATGAGCCTGTTTACGCTGGCCATATTCTATGGATACTTTCTGGAGAAATCTCCCCTGAAGAGAACCATTCTCGCGGTGGCGACCATTCCCATCGCGATTGCAGCCAACGCCGTACGAATCTTCGGTACGGGATTGTGCGTCCAGTACTGGGATCCGGACAGGGCCGTAGGCTTCTTTCACGAATTTTCCGGCTGGGTCATATTTCTGGTGTCTCTCGGGTGCCTGTTCATCGTCCATCGCGCCATGCTCTTGTTCTCGGTCCGACGGAGGCACCCATGAAGAGCCTCCATTATTGGGCGGTTGTTGCGCTGCTGGCCGGAACTGCGCTGCTGCTGTTCGTCCGCGGCAACTCCGACCTGATTCCCGTGAGCGAACCCCTGTCGGAGATGCCGCTCGCGATTGCCGGAAGGTCGGGAAGCGATCTGCCGATCGACCAGGAGACACTCGATGTTCTTGGGACGGGTGAATTTCTGTCGCGCACGTACGCGCAAAGCGGACAGGCGCAGCCGATTGGCCTCTTTATCGCCTATTTCCCGACGCAGAGGACAGGCGTTGCCATTCATTCACCGAAAAACTGTCTGCCTGGTTCCGGCTGGGCGTTTGAATCTTCGCAATACGTCAATTTGAAAGACGCGAACGGCAACGCGCACCAAGTGGGCGAGTACATCATTGGCAACGGGGAGAACCGGCAGTTCGTTATTTATTGGTACCTGGCGCACGGACGCAGCGTCTCCAATGAGTATCTGGCCAAGGCCTACCTGGTCATCGACGCGATACGGCTGAATCGCACGGATGGAGCCCTGGTTAGGGTGATTACGCCGATCGACGCTGGTAAAGATGCGTCGGCGGCGAAGGCTCGGGCTGAAGCATTTGCGGCGCAACTTATTCCCTTGCTCCCTCGTTTTGTTCCAAATTGATCGGATGCGAAGGAGTGGGGAAAGGCAACACGCGTCAGCAAAGGTTTCTGAGGCTGTGTTCGCACGAATGGCAGCCAGCAAGGACGGAAGACCGTGAAAAGTTCGATCGAGATAACTCCAGTGAGATGCGATAGAAGATGGCGGCAAATCAATCGGCGAGAGGTTGTTTGCATGATCGTGCTCTTTGCCGCGGCCGCTCTGTTAGCCGGATGCCATGGCGATCCCAACGTGCGAAAGCAGAAGTATCTGGAGAGCGGTGAGCGATTCAGTGCCCAGGGCAAATACCGGGAAGCCACCATCCAATACCTGAATGCACTGAAGGTGGACAAGAACTTTGCCGACGCCCATTACGCACTGGCGCATGCATACGAACATCTGGGGCAATTCAGCGGGGCCTATGGCGAACTGGCACATACCGTGGATTTGCAGCCCACAAACTATAAGGCGCGGCTCGACCTCGGCAATCTCTTGATCGCGGGCGGCCGGACTGACGACGCGCAAGCGCAGGCCAACGCTGTGATGGCGGCACAACCAAACAACCCGGATGTTCACGCGTTGCTCTCCGCCATAGCGATCCGGCGGGGCGTGAGGGATCAGGCTCTGCTCGAGATCCAGCGAGCAATAGAACTCGATCCGAACCGCGCGGCCTTTCACGAAGATCTGGCACTCCTGCAAGCGGCTGAGCCCACCAAGGCCGCATCCGTTGAGGATGAGCTAAAGAAGGCTGTCACACTCGATCCAAAATCCGTCAATGCCAAGCTGATACTCGCGGCCTTTTACGCCAGGAACAACCGGCTGACCGAGGCGGAAAAACTCAGCTGGGAGGCCGTCGCCACGGATCCCAAGAACCTTGCCGCCAGAGCGAATGTCGCTGAGGTCATTCTCAAGGAAGGAGATCGGGCCAGAGCCGAGGAGGTGCTTCGGCAGGCATCGGAGGATTTTGCCAGCGATCCGCAGGGAGTGCGCGTCCTCGCAGACTATTACGTGAGTTCCGGGCAGATGGACAAGGCGAAAGCGGAGTTCTCAAGCCTGGCCACAAAGTATCCCAAGAACGATTCTGTGCTGAAGGGATATGTTCGCGTACTTCTCGAGGCGAAAGACTTTGCAACCGCGCAGAACGTGGTTACCGAACTGATGAAGGCGCACCCCAAGGATCCGGAAGTTGCAGGGCTGAACGGGATCGTGCTGCTCAACGCCGGTAAAGCGAGCGACGCTGTAAATGCACTTCAAAATGCGGTCAAGGACTCCCCGAAGGACGCGTTCCTGGAGTACTGGCTAGGCAGAGCTGCATTGGCCAAGGGCGATATTAGCCTGGCCGAGAAGAGCCTTCGTCTCGCGGCAAATCTGAATCCATCAAGCTTGGAAGCCGAGGAAGAACTGGCGCAGATCGCACGCCAACACGGGGACGCGGATCTGCTCGCCGACGTTGCTGATAAGACGATTGCCGCGGCTCCGCGCTTTCCAGGCGGCTACGTGTGGCGCGCCATGGCGGAGATGAACCGCAACTCGGCAGACAAGGCCGAAGCCGACCTTAAGACGGCCATCAGCATAGCTCCGCAAAGCCCACAGGCTTATCTCGAGTTGGGCAAACTCCGATTCGCACAGAAGCGCTTTCCCGAAGGAGTCACGCTCCTGGAACAGGCTTTGCGGTATGACCCTGATTCTTTCGAAGCTCTGCGCCTGGTAGTCGGCTACGATCTCTATGAAAAACAACCAGACAAGGCCTTGGCGCGCTTGAATGCGCAAATAGAGAAGAGCCCGAGGAATAACGGCTTTTACGATCTTCTGGCGCTGCTGCAAATTCAAAGCAAGAAACTGGACGAGGCAGCTGTCACAGTTCAGAAGGCCATGCAATTGAATGCGGGCGATGGCGAGGCAGTGGCGCTTTACGCGCAGATTGAGGTGCAGCGCGGACAGACAGCCAACGCGGTCAGCGCGTGGGAGAATTGGCAGGCTGCACATCCCAACGATGCAGGGGTCCTCGCGGTCCTGGGCACTCTCGAGGAATCGCGTGGGGATACGGGTAAGGCCGAGGCCTACTACAGAAGATCGCTGCAAATCCAGCCACAGCAACCGATCGCGGCGAACAATCTTGCCTATCGCATGTTGCTGAACGGCGAAAACGTGGATGTCGCTCTGTCGCTCGCACAGACGGCCCGCCAGGGCATGCCGAACTCAGCCAATACCGCAGACACACTGGCGTGGGCCTATTACTACAAGGGAACTTACGCATTTGCGCGCGATCTGCTGGAGGAAGCAATCAAGAGCGAGCCGAACGACGCTGCAATGCAGTATCACCTGGGGATGGTGTACCGCAAACTTCAGGATAGGAATAACGCGGCGATTCATCTGAAGAAGGCGGTATCGCTGGCGCCCGACTCGCCGACAGCGACGGATGCGAAAGCAGCGCTGCAAGGATTAGGTTAGACCGCGACCAAAGCGTCACGGAGGCGAACGGCGCGTTCGAGCTAATCCTTCTAACTGTCAGATGACGAATGATACGGGCTCTCCAAAAAAACAGAGTTGGAATCAGGATGTCCAATACAAAGACAATAGCGAAGAATACCGGCTGGTACGGACTGGAAAACGCGATCAGCTCTATACTTACGCTCGTCACTTCGATCGCAATTGCCCGCACCCTGGGGCCGACAAAGATGGGCTACATCATCTATGTCGCATGGATTGCCTCGGTAGTGAGCGGCCTTGGCGGACTCGGTGTTCCAGCGACTACGCGGAAGTACATGGCAGAGTTTCTCGGCACGGGCGACAGGGGAACGGCCAGATACATCTACTTCCGCACTTTGTTGTTCCAGTTGGGCCTCGCGACACTGGCGACGGCAGGCTTGCTTTGCTGGGTAATCAGAGACGCTGCCGGCGGGTACAAGTTGGCCTCAGCGTTGGTGGTGCTCAGTATTTGGCCTTCAATGGTCAACAGCATTTCCGCGCAGGCCAACGTTGCAATGGAAGAATTGTCGAAGAATCTGCCGGCATCAGTCATTTCAATATGCGTTTTCTTCATTGCGATCTTAGCCACAGTGGTCTTCCACTGGGGAGTGGTCGGGGTTGGCGCATCGGTACTCCTCACGCGCCTTGTCGATTTTCTGGTGCGGTTCTTCCCGACGATGAGGCATATATTCACGTGGGAAGCAGCCCATGTTCAGCCGATCGGTTTGTCAAAGCGAATGGTGACGTTTGCATGGCAGAGCGTAGCCAGCATGATGCTTGCGTTGATCGTATGGGAACGGTCGGAGTTTATCCTGCTGAAGCATCTTTGCGCGGATATCCGGCAGGTGGCGTACTACTCAGTTGCATTCAGCATGGCGGAGCGACTGCTGATCAGCGCATCGGTGTTCAGCTCCGCGGCGAGCGCAACGATCTTCGCCCAGTATGGACGCGATAAATCCAGGCTGCCAGACATCACGGCATCCTCATTTCGCTATCTTGCGCTCACGTCGATTCCGCTTCACGTAATTTCCGCCGCTCTTGCGGCCCCGGCTTTGCTGCTTCTCTATGGCAATCCGTACAGGGAAGCGGCGCTGGTTGTGACTCTGGCGCCTTTGCTTTGCCTGCCCAAAGCGTTCATCGGGCCGATTCAGAGCTTACTGCAGAGTAACGAGCGGCAGTGGTTTGTCATCGGTCCGATGGTTCTTGCGGGAATTGTCGACATCGGCGTTGCCTGGATACTGATTCCGAAGCATGGCGCAGTAGGCGCATGCATCGGCAGCGGCGCGGCGCAGTTAACGGCCGTGGGAGCGATGTGGGTCATTGGCATCCATCTCTACCCAGTGAAACTGCCGTGGGTGCTCCTTGCCAAGGTCACATTCATGAGTGTAGCGGCGGCGTTGACTGCGCATTTTGTTGCTCTAATGTTTGCCCCGCTATGGGGGGTTCTGATTGGCGGATCCGCTTCGCTGGCCATCCTCTTCGCACTCTTCTATCTGACGCGGACGTTGGAACCGGAAGATCGCGGCCGCCTTAATCTCTTGACTCGTCCGCTGCCGAAACCAATCGTCAGGCAGGTGGATAAGTTGCTGTCGCTGCTGATTTCTCCGCAGCCGGAGCCCACAATTTCAACGAGCGTCTAAGGATCCACTGGAATGCATATGCAGGCATGGATACAGGGCAATCAACGGAATAAGGGAGAATTCCAATGCCCTCCAATATTGCCTGAAAACGCCTCTGCTTCGCCGACTCCTGCCAGTCTTCGCGCAGAGTCAAACGCCGAACGAGGTCTTGTTGTCGATGACGGAAGGCCCACGACGAGAAGCTTTCAAGTTGGTGCAATTCCGGCCAGAGGCGAACGCAATGTTCATTGAATCCCACATCCTCAAGATCAAGCGCGCAGAAACCCCTGGCTACACGCGCCTGAAGAAATTTGGAAAGGCGATTCTGGGTTTTCATCTCCCCGTTCCGCGAGCACTGGACCCAATCTTCTCGCTTATCCGATACCTACAGATTCTCCGTTTTGAAAGCGATGAGAGAATCAGCGTCGCCTGCTATCGCTATCCCGTCCTGCGCGCAAAGTGCGTCTCTATTGGCAAGCGCCTGCAAATGGAACGCATTCCAAACATTACCGGCCCGGTGAAGATTTACTTCGGGGATGATGTGCGGCTTTCGGGAAATTTCACCATCTCCGGTGGCCGCGTCTATTCAGACCCCGAATTCAGAGTCGGAAACAGAAGCTTCATTGGCGCCGGCTGCGCTTTTTCAGTAGCGAAGTCAATCACGATTGGAGACGATGTGCTGATCGCAGGTCAATGCACCGTATCCGACTACTCTGCTCACCCCGTTGATCCTGAGAAGCGAATTGCCGGAGTGCAAGTCGACCCCGAGGACGTTCGCCCCGTGCGTATTGAGAACAAGGCTTGGCTGGGCAAGGGCGCAATGATACTGCCGGGCGTCACCATTGGCGAAGGCGCTGTGGTTGGAGCCGCCGCAGTCGTAACCAAAGACGTCCCTCCGGGACGGATTTGCGTCGGCAACCCTGCCAGGCTGCTCACACGGACTGTTTACGAATCCAGGCTGGAACTTCACATGCATGAGAACTGAGAGTTTAACTCTCACCAACACGCATTTAGGGAAGATCGACTCGATGAAATTACCTCGACATGCTGAACTCTGGCTCACCCCATACCTGAAGGACCGGCTGCGCAAAACCAGGCAGCCCGTGAAGCCAAGGCGCGCCTGGATCGTTGTTGCCGATCATTTCGAGCCGCTGGGCCGGAGCCGTTCCGCCGATGAGGCTTTGCGGAAGGTCGCGGCGTGGAGCGAACGCTGGCCGCGCATCGCAGAGGACGCTCCCCGAGACGCCGCGGGCCGGCGTCCGCAATACACGTTCTTTTACCCACTTGAAGAATACCGGTACGAATTGCTCGAAGGCATCGCAGAAGTTGTGCGCCTCGGTGTCGCCGATGTGGAAGTGCATCTTCATCACGACAACGAGCAGCGTGAATCGTTTATCCGGAAGGTAAGTGATTACTGCTGCCGACTCACGGAGGACCACGGATTACTCCGTCAGCACGAAGGCCGCACCGTCTTCGGCTTTATTCATGGCAATTGGGCGCTCGACAACTCGCGCCCTGACGGCAAGTGGTGCGGCCTTAAAGGTGAAATCGCCCTGCTCCGCGATCTGGGCTGCTATGCGGACTTCACCATGCCGTCTCTTCCCTCGGCGACACAGGGAAGGGTAGTGAACAAGATTTATTGGTGCACGAATCATGCGGACCATCGGCCACGGTCCTACGATCACGGGATTGAAGCCACGAGTGGAGGCGGCAGGCAAGGCGACCTGCTGATGATTACCGGGCCACTCGGCCTCCGCTTCGGCGACCGGCCGATGCCGCGCCTGGAGACTGGCGAACTTGCCGGATATGACCCGCCCACGCCTGCACGAGTGCGTCGTTGGTTCGATCTGGCGCCGATGATCGACGGCGATCTGTTCCTGAAGCTCTATACACATGGGGCCGACGGCAGGAATATGGAGCCACTGCTCGACTACGTCCTAGCGAACTTGTACAACTGGATCGCGGAAGAGGCGGAACGCCGGGAAATCAAAATCCACTGGGCGACTGCGTGGCAGATGTACCAGGCTGTCGACGCGCTCATTCATGGCCGAATGCCGGTTGCCGCTTCTGAGGCCTGTGTTTTAGGAACTCGTTCATGAGTGCTCTCAATGTACTGCTCGTCACTTATGTCTTTCCGCCCGCTGGAGGCACGGGGGTCATGCGTGCATCAAGCCTGGCGCGCTACTTTCCAGCTGAAGGCATCCGGCTCGACGTGCTCACCGCCCGCAATGCATCTGCCGTGGGCCGCGATCCCACGCTGCTCAAGGAGATTCCGGCCGAAGTGACAGTTCACCGAACTGTCACGCTTGACCTTCCATTTGCCATCAAGAAGGGAATCAAGCGGCTGATCGCCGGGACGAAGCCGCGTGCCGGCAAGACTGCCGCTCCTGCCGTTGCCGGCAAGTCGAACCCTTTTAAGAGAGTCTTGGAAAACATCCTGTTGCCCGACCCGCAGGTGACTTGGTTTCCGATACTCACACGCGCGGCTCGGCGCATCGTCAGGGAGCGCGAAATTGATCTTGTCCTCATCACAGCGCCGCCATTCTCAAATGTTCTTCTGGTGGAGAAGCTTCGGAAGGAATTTCCCCGTCTGCCCATCGTCGTCGACTTCCGTGACGAGTGGCTCTCGACCGCTTTTGACCTCGTCAGTTTTCTCTTTAGCCGCAGCGAGCGCGCCCGCAAATTTGCGCGCAATGCCGAAGCCAATGCCGTGACGAACGCGACCGCTGTTGTTGCAGTTACGGAGGCCGCTCGCCGTGAGATTCGCAAACGGTATCCGAAGGAGCCTGACAGCAAGTTTCTGCTCATCCCCAACGGCTTCGACGCAACAAGGCTGCGCCGCTCTGCACCCTCACCAGTGCCCCGGATTGACAGCAGGATTGTTGTCACCCACATCGGCACAGTCTACGCATCAACCGAACCCACAACGCTGGTAGAAGCCCTGCAATCGCTGCCACCTGAGATCAAGTCCCGATTCAAACTGCGCTTTATCGGCCATATCGAAGAGCCACGCTTCCGCGAAGCACTTCTCGGGCTGGGTGACATTGTGGAGTTGAAGGGTTTCCTGCAACAGCACGAAGCTCTGGCGATGATGAACGAGACCGATTATGTTCTGCTGATCAACCACGATCCTTTGAACGTTGGAGGCAAATTCTACGACTACGTCGGCGGAGGCAAACCCATCCTCGGCGCTGTGGATCCCGGGGGCGAAACTCGCCGCCTGTTCGATGAGCTTCGGGCCGGATGGTGGGCGGACATTCACGATGTTGCCGACATTCGCCAGCTCTTCCTCGACGCTGCGGTCCGTGGCAATTCGTTGCGCAACACTTTTGAGCCTGACACGGAAAAGGTCGCCCGGTACGAGCGGAAGGTTCTCGCACAGCGTTACGCCGCGCTTTTGCATTCCATAGCCGGTAAACAGCGCGGGCAGGGCTCACAAATTCAGGCCGCCGAACTTACCCGAGAGGCGGGATAGCCATGCTCAAGATTGCGGTCGTGACCCGGTACTTTCCCAGTTCGGCGGAGCCTTGGCAGGGCCGGTCTGCCTATCAGACGTTGCGTGTTCTTGCCCGCGAGGCCGAAGTGCGGGTCTTCTATCCCAACGCCAGATACCCGTCCTGGCTCAAGCCTCGGAGTCGAAGTTACGACAAGCTCGACGCCGTCTATAGCCCGCCCGAAGTCAAGGCGAGCTATTACGACTTTCCTGCTCTGCCGCTGGTTTCCCGTCCATTGAATGGATGGATGGCCGCCCGCACGCTCCTGCCTCACATTCGCAACTTTGCTCCTGATCTCCTTTTCAGCTTTTTTCTTTACCCGGACGGATATGCCGCTCTCAAGATCGGTAGAGCCCTCAATGTTCCGGTGGTGGCGATGAGTATTGGGTCCGACATCAACCGGATCGGCGATCCCATATCCGTCCGGCACACGCGCACAGTCTTGCGCGAGGCCGATTTTCTTGTTGCGGTCAGCGACGATCTGCGCAGGAAAGCGCTGGCGATGGGCGCGCCGCCGGAGAAGACGCGAACCGTTGTCAACGGTTGCGATCTCTCTATCTTCCACGTTCGAAGCCGGCTAGCTGCAAGGCAGGATTTGGGCATCGATGCGGCAGCGGAGGCCGTCGTTTACATCGGCCGAATGGACGTGAAAAAAGGCCTGCGTGAACTGGTTGAAGCGGCGGTAGCGCTGCATCCACGTTGGCCGGAATTACGCGTTTACCTCGTCGGAGAGGGACCTGACAAGGCGCTTATCCAGCGTGTGATCGACGCAAACCACGCGGCCGACTACGTTCGTGCGCTCCCCGGTTGCGCATTCGACCAGGTTACTGTTTGGATGGCGGCTGCCGATCTGGTTACTCTGCCAAGCTATATGGAAGGTTGCCCGAACGTCATTCTTGAAGCGCTCGCTTGTGGCCGTCCTGTCGTCGCCACAAATGTTGGGGGCATCCCGGAGATCATGAGCGAAGAGTGCGGAAAGCTCGTGCCGCCTCGAGATTCTTCCCAATTGGCAGACGCCCTGGCGGCGGTCCTCGACAGGACCTGGGACGCTCCTGCTCTCTCCGCGCATGGGGGCCGAAGTTGGAAGGATGTGGCGGCAGAGTTGCTCGATATCTTCACCGACCTCGTGTCTACCCGTCAGGCAGCAAAGCATCTCCGTTGATTCCTGCGATGCAGTCAGGACATCTGCGCACGGCGCCTCTGCGGTGCATCGCCTTTATCTTGTTCCGTAGCGATGTGAGACCGATTAATTGGACACAGTCTCCACAGGTTTTGCCTTCGTAGAGTCCCGCGGAAGCGCGCGAACCTTCAACTCCTGGAGCTTATAGAGAAGCGATCGATAACTGATATTGAGCCATCTGGCTGTCTTGCGGCGACTCCCGCCATTCACCCGCAGTACCTTCAGCATGATCTCTCTCTCTAAGCCTTGCTTGGCGGCCTTGGTGATTTCCTTCAAGGAAATGGGGTTGGCCAGATCGATCTCGGGAATGATCCCGGTCGGAATAGTCGGAGCCAAATCCGCCGCCAGGGATTCTTCGCTGCCGATCAGCACGTAGCTGCGAATCATGTTCTCCAGTTGGCGGATATTTCCCGGCCAGGCGTATTGCTGCATCATGCTCAGGATCTCACGCGAAAGCGGCTTTGGCTCGACTCGGTAGGCTTTCGAATGCAGATGGAGGAAGTAGTTGATCAACATTGGTAAGTCCCCGACCCGCTGACGCAACGGCGGCAAATCGATGGTCACGGCGTTGATGCGGAAGAATAGGTCAAGCCGGAAGCTGCCATCCTCGGTCTGTTGCCGAAGGTTCTCATTGGCGGTGCAAACGAGCCGTGTATTGACGCTCCTCGACTCCTGCGCTCCCACGCGCGTGAAGGTGCCATCCTGCAAAACCTGTAGCAGCTTGGCCTGAATCGACAGATCCAGGCCACCCACCTCGTCGAGAAACAGGGTGCCCAGGTGTGCAAGTTCCACTCGTCCGCGCTTGGTTGTATATGCGCCGGTGAAAGCGCCTTTTTCATAGCCAAACATCTCTGACTCGATGAGGGAAAATGGAATCGCTGGACAAGTCACTTTGACCAAGGCGCATTTCGCCCGATTGGAGTACGCATGCAGCAACTTGGCGAAGATCTCCTTGCCTGTTCCGCTCTCCCCTTGCAGCAGAACCGGGACGGTCGTATCCGCAACATGTTCCAGCTTCTCGCGGGCAGCCGTCATCATCGAGGAATGACCGAAAATCACATCCATCGGCGGGAGATCGCGAAGATCGAGAAACTCGGTGGCGCGCGTCAAAGGCATTCTTGATCCGGTTCAAAGCGGGGTGCTGCCTGGTACCCTGCAATTTTCGCGCCAGACCCTGCGAACGGGGTGGATAACTCGAAAAGCCTCCGCAGCCGACTTCAAAACGGCACAGTGGTCATCAATTGACGTGATCAATCGAGTCACTTCGATGGAATTCGGGCCTCGAATGGGCAAGGATTTGCACTCGTGGGTATTGAATTACCACTTTTTGGTGGTAAGATTATCGCCACAGATCCCTTATAGAAATGACCCCGCTCCAGCGGGATGTCCTTTCCAGCAGTCAACTGCTGTGGACGATGAGAATTGCTTGTTCTTTCCTGGTCTTGTTGAGCTACACGAGGAGAGGAATTTCCCACAGATCCGATTCGCGGGAATGAAGGTGACTGAAATGGCGAGCACGCAAGTTGTGCGGCCCATGAGTGCTCAAAACAGCCGTAAGCCTCAAATAGCAGTTCTTGACGCCAATCCGGCAGTTCTGGACTATGTTCGAGCGATTCTTGCAGAGCGTTACAGGGTGAGCCTGTATACCGAGGCTCGAGAACTCAGTCTGAGCCTGAGAGAATTTCCCAAGCCCGACCTGCTCCTGGTGGAATGCAGTATCGCCGACGGTGGAATGGACGAGGATCCCCTCGGCCTGCTCGCGAATATTCATGCGTCCAACCCGTCGCTTTCCATCATCATGCTGGCTTGTTCGGCTTCGGGCGGGATGAACCAGGTCTTGGCGGCGGCGCGTCTGGGCGCGGTCGACGTAATTCTGAAGCCATTTGGAGAAAGTGACATTGAGCGTGCTGTCGAGCGCTGCCTCAAGAAGGCGGACAAGCGACTCGCGGACGACGACATCGAGGAGATTCCCCTGAATGAGAACACCTCCTTTGTCCGATCCTGCAAGCGCATGAGGGAGATCGAATCCCAATGCAGGCTCGTGGCGCGCGCCGACATCCCCGTCCTCCTCCTAGGGGAGAGTGGCACCGGCAAAGAAGTCGCGGCGATGTTAATTCACAAACTGTCGAACCGCAGCCAGCGCAGCTTCCTGAAGGTCAATTGCGCGGCCATGCCTGCGGACCTGCTCGAAAGCGAGCTCTTCGGGTATGAGCAAGGCGCCTTTACCGGCGCTGTCAAGTCCAAGCCCGGCAAGTTCGAAATTTGCGACAAGGGCACAATCTTATTGGACGAGATCGCGGAAATGCCGCCCTCTCTACAGGCCAAGCTGCTACAGGTTCTTCAGGACGGGAGCTTCGCACGCCTGGGTAGCCGCTCCAGTGTCAAAGTGGATGTGCGCGTGATTGCCGCAACCAATGTCGACATCAAAGAGGCAATTGCTCATAAGACGTTTCGCGAGGACCTCTACTACCGCTTGAATGGATTCACTTTCGAGATGCCTCCGTTACGTGAGCGCATTGAGGAGGTCCCTATCCTGTGTCGGCACTTCATGCGCAAAGTGGCCGCAAAGTATCAGTGCGAACCTTTGCCGATTTCCCCGGCCCTTATGCAGGCTCTCACCAGTCACACGTGGCCGGGCAATCTCCGTGAGTTGGAAAACACGATCAAGCGTTATCTTGTCCTGGCCGACGAGCAAGCAATCATGAACGAACTCATTCCCTGGCGCCGGGCGGGAACATTAGCGTCTGCCACGGAACGCCCAGGCGAGGACAAGAGCCTGAAGCATCTGGTGCGAAACCTGAAGGGAGGTGCGGAAGCTGCCGCAATCGCGCAGTCGTTGGAGTGCTCTGGCTGGAACCGCAAAGCTGCGGCAAACGATTTGCAGATCAGCTACAAGGCCCTGTTGTACAAGATTAAACAGTACAATCTCATTCCACCGCCAAAACAGTATGCCCCCAATAGGGCACAAAGAGTCTGACCCGCCATGCGGGCAATTGAACTCAATCAAGCCAAGTCGGACTGCATTGGGAAAAGTTCAAATCCACCCGCTTTCTTCTCGTGCTCTGAAGTGCTTATACTCGGGGTGCTACCAATGCCGCATTGGCGTGGCACGAAGCTGGAATGGCTATGATGATATCCGTGACGAACGATAAGATTGAATATCTTTGCTGCGCGGTTCGACGTGTTTGAAGAAGTGAGAAGGTGCGCGATTCATGATTGAGGAGAACCCAACCAGGTCGGAGAAAGTCGTGGTTCAGTTCGGGGCCAGAACCATCAAGGGCTACCTGGAATCCCCGGCTTGGAACACGATAGAGGAACTACTCAGCGGTGCTCCTCCAAACTCTCCTGAAACCCTCCGGGTTCGCTTGCTCGAATCGAATACTGTCGAAGAAGTCTCAATCAAGGATGTTAAGGCCATCTTTTATGTACACAGCTTCGATGGAGACGCAAAACACAAGGAGCTGAGTTTCTACGGGAACTCGCCCATCGTTCATGGAATATGGATGAGGATTCAGTTTCTCGATGGCGAAATCGTGGAGGGAATTGTACACAACTCCATTCGCTATCTGGTCGACCCAGGATTCTTCCTTCTGCCCACCGATCCCGGCAGCAACAACAAGCTAATTTACGTTTCGAAGAGTCGGCTCGCTGACCATTGCGTTCTCGGCACGCGCAATTTCTAAGCGATGGGCACAGCCTCGTTGAGAATCGAATAATCCACAATCTCCGCGGCCACACCCGTCAAGCTCATCAAGGCCTGCTCCTTGCGCAGCATCCGCCCGTGGCATCGAATCCGGCAAAAAGTCGAAAGAGTGATCTCCGGAGGCAATTCTACGCAAAACTCAAATTCATGCTCGATCAGGCTGCTATTGACTGAGGCCAGATAAAAATACACTCCCCGGTTGCTCAAATCTTTTGTATAAGCTGGAATCTCGCGGCCACCTGCGATTACGGTCAGAGGCGCGCGAACCCTGAATCGCTGGATTCTCCGGCGATCGTTTGCCGTTTCCGAACCTTTCGTTGTGTGCGCCATGTGAATTAAGAGGCCATCGACTGCCGTCGAAAATGATCTAAAGCATCACTGCTGACTCTGTGAACTCGGGCGGTTTTCAGGGCCGTTGCGCGACCGTACTTTCTCTGCTTCCAGCATAGCTCCGCTGGCTCACATATGAACTCTATGCAATCTCAGGGCCGTACCTTCTTCACTAATACCGGGAGATAATGGCTCCCAGGAGTGCGAAAGTGCAATTTCTTGCACACCACGTGAGCAGATATTAGATACTCTGGTCAGCGCAGCATTGTCTCGTCAGGGCTGATCGATATAGGCGGGTTCGAGGCCGCTTCGCGGAGAAACCGCTGGTTTACGCGTTCAAGACCTCGCTGCAAGATGGCCTGGAGGCTTTTCGCAGAAGGAATAGTGCCAAGCCAAAGATGCCAGTGCCAAGCAAGAACAGGGAACCGGGCTCCGGCACCGCTGTTAGTGTTGCGGTAGCTGCCTCCACTGTGTCGCCGCTCTTGGGAATCTGGTTGTTGCTGTGGTAGCTGCCATTGTCGGCAAAATAAAAGTACAGGTCGCCCGGCGCGTTGGTACCGTCGCTGCCGCCGAATGCGCCGCTGAAGATATTAAGTTCATAGCCACCGATATCGACCAGAAGGCCGCCCCAGTCCAATATCTGATTCCCGGTAGCAGTCGGGTAAAGCAGATTGTCGAAGAGGAATCCGCCATCATTCGACAAAGTCAGATTGTTGGCGCTGGCCGAGGGGCCTGCCGGTTCGGTGGGAGTGAGGCCAAAATTGACGGGTGCGTTGCCCACAATGTCAAAGGTTCCTTCCATGGCCGCAACGGTTTGGACGGCGCCATTGGAAGAGGTGATAAGAGTCAGGTCAGCGGTGAAGTTTGAACCGGTGATGGTGTACGCCCAGGTATCAGCCAAAGCGGCTGGAGTCATCGCAAGTGCCGCTGCCAAAGCGAGAAATGCCAACGAGAACTTCTTCATATTCCCTCCGGCCCAGTCGTGCGTCGCCAACCCTGCTGGACCGCTTTCAGTGGTCACCTCATCGCCGTACATATCGGCATCGATGATCCGACAATTTCCATTGCAGATTGGTAGCCAAATGGAGCGGATGTAGATTCAATAACTTGCGCGCAGGCATCCTTGAGCGTGCGCAAGATTTTGCACATCTACTTGCCAAAGTGGTTCTCTGTTTTACTGCACAAGCTCCAATTGGAGATGGAACGCCGGAAGAGCGCTCCGCTCGGAGATGGAGCGCAGGTTCATCGGCACGATTCTTCAGATCCGCTTCAGTGATCTGGCAACGGCATGCATACTGCCAGTGTTTAGCCGATTTGGCCACGATGCTGTCGTTCCCTGTGCCATCGGAAGGCGGATAAAATCGCAATGACCGTCTTGCTCCGGTCCTCCGGCGACCGCAGCTACGTAACCGACGGGCGCTAAAGAAATCCAGAGATGGCCATATATCCTGGCCGGATGCGAGACTGAATTGTATGAAGAAGCTTGGGTTCCTCTCGTTTGGTCATTGGACAGCTTCATCGCAGTCGCGAGCGCAGTCGGCGGCTGACGTCCTCCTCCAATCCATCGACCTCGCCGTGGAGGCCGAGCGCCTGGGGATGGACGGAGCCTATTTCCGCGTTCATCACTTCGCGCAGCAACTGGCGTCGCCGTTTCCACTGCTTGCGGCGGTCGGCGCTAAAACGCGGAGGATTGAAATTGGCACCGCGGTGATCGACATGCGGTATGAGAATCCTCATTACATGGTGGAGGACGCTGGCGCTGCGGATCTCATCGCTGGCGGGCGCCTGCAGTTGGGGATCAGCCGCGGTTCCCCTGAGCAAGTGATCGATGGTTGGCGTTATTTTGGCCATCGTCCGAAAGAGGGCGAGAACGATGCGGATATGGGACGGCGGCACGCTGAGGAATTCCTCGAATTGCTGAGCGGGAAGGGTTTCGCGCGGCCTAATCCGCGTCCGATGTTTCCCAATCCGCCGGGGCTTCTGCGCCTTGAGCCGCATTCCGAAGGATTGCGCGATCGAATCTGGTGGGGATCTGCTACCAACGCGACAGCCGTATGGGCCGCGAAGCACGGAATGAATATGCAGACCTCAACCCTCAAATTCGACGAGACCGGCGAGCCGCTCCACATCCAGCAAGCCGCACAGATTCGCGCCTTCCGCGCGGCATGGAAGGAAGCTGACCACATGCGCACCCCGCGAGTTTCTGTCAGTCGCAGTATCTTCGCGTTGATCGACGATCGTGATCGTGCCTATTTTGGGCGCAGCGTCCATGAAGAGGACCAGATCGGTTTCCTTGACGAGACCACACGGGCGGTCTTCGGCCGCAGCTACGCTGCTGAGCCGGACGTTCTGATCGAGCAGCTTAGAAAAGACGAAGCGATCGCGGAGGCCGACACCCTCCTGCTAACCATCCCAAACCAACTAGGTGTTGCCTACAACGCGCATGTCATGGAGGCAATTCTGACTACGTTGGCCCCGGCTCTCGGGTGGCGCTAAGATGACCTTTCGATCCATCGAAGGATGCCAAAGAGTGACGGGCGACCGCGGAGAGAGTTGGATTCATTGTCCGCGGTCATTCAACCCGTAATCGATCTTATCTATATAGATACGCGGTTCACGCCCCTAAAAGGACGGTTTCGGTCGCCTGGAATCCCCGGGGAGCCCGACGGAACCACCAACAATTTGGAACATGTGCGAGTACTCGCCAAGCTGGCCTGAATTAGAGCTCAAAAAAGCCAGAGATCAGCATGATGGGAGCCGGCTGTTTTGCGCCACTCAGATTGTCAGCTTTCAGACATGTCAAGGATTAATGGCCTCCCATCTCGAACTGCAATTCAAGGTAATTTGAATGCTTCATTGCAGCCAGTAGACGCCAAGCGAGGCGTATTTGTTTCTGGTTCGCACCACGATTTGAAGAACGGCCCTCAACGTTGATACAGGGCAGGTTGCGCTTCTGGATGCCGCCGAAAGCGCGGTCTCCGGCACGAGCGTACCGCTAAACAGCGGTCGAAATAAATCGGTCTGTCGGAACAGTCCGGGATCAGAAGACCGAAGGGAATAACCCAAGTGTGATTTCCCGCGCCAACCCAGTTCGCAGAAATGGAGTATCAACAATCTTCGTTCGGCGCCGATAAGGCTCTTGGTTTCGTTGCACACGGTCCCGCCGCCATTGGTTCCAGGACGGAGTTGAGCGAGAACGCAAGTGCGGCGCGCCAAGCAGATGGCGCCGAACCATGAGTCTTCTCTGGAGAAGAAACGCATGCAAGACGATCAGGACGTAGTTCGTGAGTTCTTAGTTGAAAGCCATGAAAATCTCTCGCGCCTGGATCAGGATCTAATTGAGTTGGAGCTGCGTCCGAAAGACACTGCGCTTCTGGCAAGTGTTTTCCGGACCATCCACACCATCAAGGGCACCTGTGGATTCTTCGCGTTCTCAACTCTTGAAAAGATCACCCATCAGGCTGAGACTCTGCTCAGCCAACTGCGCGACGGCAAGCGAGAACTCAGTCCATCCCTGATCTCCCTCATTCTGCAAACCGTAGACGCGACACGCAAGGTGCTGGCCTCAATCGAGGCGAGTGGCAAAGAAGGCTCTGACCTTTATGAAGGCTTGACCGAACGGCTGCGGCTCGAGGCGCAATGTTTCGACGGAACCGGGAGCCCAGGCGGTTCTCATGAATTGCCTGACGCGGCAGCAGGACTGCACAAGGAAGCCAACTCTCCGGATCATCCGGACGGTGCAAGAGTCGAAGACGACGTCGCGAGGTCTTCCGCCGTAGTGGATGCGAATATCCGGGTCGGCGTCGTGCATCTGGACAAACTGATGGACCTGGTCGGCGAGTTGGTCCTGACGCGCAATCAGATACTCCAGTTCAACGCAGAGCGCGAAGATCCAGCTTTGAATGCGACCTCCCAGCGGCTGAACCTGATCACCACGGAGTTGCAGGAAGGCGTCATGAAGACGCGGATGCAGCCTATCGGCATGGTTTGGAATAAGCTGCCGCGCGTGGTGCGCGACATGGCCGTGGCGCTAGGCAAGCAGATCCGGCTGGAGATGGATGGAGCCGACACGGAATTGGACCGGACCATCATCGAAGCGATTAAAGACCCCCTGGTGCACCTGGTCCGCAATTCGTGCGACCACGGGATCGAGCCGCCGGATGTCCGAACCAGCGCAGGCAAATCGCCGCAAGGAAGGCTGACGCTTCGCGCTTATCACGAAGGCGGACAGGTCAACATCGAAATTGGCGATGACGGGACCGGGATTGACGTCGTTCAGGTAAAGCAAAAGGCTGTCGAGAAAGGTCTGCTGCGGCCCGAACAGGCGGAGAAGCTAAGCGACCGCGAAGCGCTGAACTTGATCTTTCAGCCCGGCTTTTCGACGGCGAAAACCGTGACCAAGGTTTCCGGACGTGGCGTCGGCATGGACGTCGTCAAGTCCAATATCGAGAAGATCGGCGGCGTGGTCGATATTTTCAACCGGCCCGGCGAGGGCTCCACCGTCAAGCTGAAGATTCCTCTTACGCTGGCCATTATTCCCGGCCTGGTGATCAGCAGCGGAGGCGAGCGCTTCGTCATTCCGCAGGTCAGTTTGCTCGAGTTGATCCGCCTCGAGGGAGATTCCTCTGAGAAGCACATCGAGCAGGTCCACGGCACACCGGTTTATCGCCGCCGCGGGAGCCTGCTGCCCATTGCCTATCTGAACCGGGTTCTGGGGCTCGAGTCGGCGGAGCGGTCCGAGGCCCTCAGCATTGTGGTTTTGCAGGCCGAAGATCGCCAGTTTGGGCTTGTGGTCGACGGCATCAACGATACGCAGGAAATCGTGGTCAAGCCGCTCGGCAAGCAGTTGAAAGGGCTCACGGAGTATGCGGGCGCGACGATCATGGGCGACGGCCGCGTGGCCCTCATCCTCGATGTGCTCGGCATCGGCCAGCGCTCCGGAGTGCTGGCCGAAGGCCGGGAGCAGGCGCGCTCCGCAGAGGAAACGAAGACGCGTGCGGGTATCGAGCAGCAGCGTCTGCTCCTGTTTCGCGCCGGCTCCTTCGATCGTCTTGCGGTGCCGCTCTCGCTCGTGGCCAGGCTCGAGGAGTTTCCGCGCAGCCTGATCGAGTCCGCAGGCGGGTCGCAGGTCGTGCAGTACCGCAATCGTATTCTCCCGCTCGTGCCTCTCTCGGACGTTTTGGAATCCGCAGCGCTCAAAGGGGAGCAGGCGGCCGATCCGGTGCAGGTGATTGTTTTCAACGATGGCGACCGCAGCGTGGGGATGGTTGTCGACCAGATTCTGGATGTTGTCGAACAAACCGTCTCGGCGCGTCAAAAATCGACGCGCAAAGGCCTGCTGGGGTCGGCGGTGATCGGCAAACGCGTCACGGATCTTCTGGATCTCAACGAAGTCATTCGCGCAGCCGACGAAAGCTGGTTCCAGGGCGCGGGCGGGTCCGAAGGAGGCAAGACGGTCCTGGTCGCGGAGAGCTCGCCGTTCTCGCGTGGCTTGCTGCGCAGCGGGCTGGACATGGCGGGCTACCGGGTAAAGGAGGCCGCGAATCTCGACGAGGCCATTCGCGAAATGGAGCAGCAGCCCACCGACGTCGTTGTCGCGGCGATGGACCTGCCGCCCGGAGGCAGCTCCGCCCTGGTGGCCGCCATGCGCGCAAGGCCCGAGTGGGAACGGATTCCGCTCCTGGGTTTGACCGATACGGCCGCCCAGTCGCAATCATTGGAGGCCCGGGCGGCGGGATTCGAGGACTGCCAGGCGAAGTTCGATGGCCACGCCATCCTCGAGTCGGTGGCGCGGCTGGCATCGGCCGGGGCTTCCCAGAAAACCGAACCGGTGAGCGTCGGGGAGGAGAAGTAAGTTATGGCGACCGTATCCACGAACGTGAAGTCTGAAGTGACGCAGACCAGCGGACAGCTTTCAACATTCTTCGTAGCGGACCTGTTTTTCGGCGTGGATGTTCTCCGCGTGCAGGAGGTGTTGCGCTTCCAACAGATGACCCACGTACCTCAGGCCCCGGATGTCATCGAGGGATTGATCAACCTGCGCGGGCAGATCGTCACCGCCATCGACTTGCGGCGGCGGCTCGGGCTGCCGCCTCGCACCGGAGGCCAGGTGCCGACCAACATGGTCATCCGTACCGACGACGGCGCGGTGAGTTTGCTGGTGGACGAGATTGGCGACGTGCTGGATGTGGATGCCGCCACGTACGAGCGGCCGCCGGAGAATCTCGATCCCGCCGCGCGCGAGATTATTCACGGCGTCTACAAGCTGAAAGAGCGGCTGCTCCTGGTTCTCGATACGGAACGGACGGTGGACATAGCTGTGGGAAGAGTTGCGGAGTGCAACTGAAGAGCGAGCCGGTGCAAGCCCTGGCGCAGGGACGAACGGCAGTACACGCGCATGCAGAGAAGGAATCGAAGTGGCCTTCACGTTCTTTTTTCGTGACCAACACGTGCTGGAGAAGGCTGTGGAGCACTGCCTCCCGGTGATTGCGGGCCGAAACCATCCCCGCATCTGGGATGCCGGCGCGGCCATGGGGCAGGAGCCTTACACGCTGGCGATCCTGTTTGCCGAGCGCATGGGGCACTTTGCCTTCAACAATCTTCGCATCGACGCCACGGACGTCGAGAACACGGGACGCTTCGCCCAGGTCATCGAATCAGCCCTTTACGCGGAAGAGGAGTTGTCGCGGCTGCCCGAAGGCATCCTCGACAAGTATTTCGAAAGAGACGGCAAATCGGGGACCTTTCGGGTGGTGGAAAAGGTCCGGCAGCGCGTCGTCTTTCAATGCCATGATCTCCTCTCCTTGACGGAAATCGGCCGCGACTACTCGCTGGTCGTGTGCAAAAACGTGCTGCTCCACTTTCGCCCGCCGGAAAGAGTTGAGGTGCTGACGATGTTTCATCGAGCACTGGCGTTGGGCGGCTTCTTCGTCACCGAGCAGACGCAGGAGATGCCGCTGGAACTGGCGCCGATGTTCGAGAGGGTGATCCCCGACGGACAACTGTTCCGCAAAGTGGAGGCTCGCCAATGCGGGTCGTGAATTTAGAGAGCAGCGGCCGGATGTATACGTCCCAGGCCTACCTGGTGCTCGGCGACGCGAGCCAGTTGGACGACGTGAACACTCTCGTGGATGTGGGCGCGGATCCCGCCATCTTCGGAAGCATTGAAAGAGCGCCGACGGGCATCGGCAAGTGGGCCGTGGAACAGGTGGTGCTGACACACAGCCACTCCGATCACTGTGCGCTTTTACCCGAGGTTCGCGCGCAATTCGACCCGCGGGTGCTGGCTTTTTCGCCGAGCCTGGCCGGCGTCGATGCACTGCTGCGCGATGGGGATCGGATTCGTATGGGCGATCAAGTGTTCGAAGTGATCCACGCCCCCGGCCACAGCAGCGACTCGATCTGCCTCTACAACGAGGCCGAAGGCGTGTTGTTCGCCGGCGACTCGCCACTGCTGATCACGTCGCCTGAGGGAAGTTACGAGGCCGGGTTTCAAGCGACATTGGAGAAGCTGTGCGCCCGCGATGTACGACGGATCTACTTTGGGCACGGTCCTCCGCTCACTGAGCGCTGCAATGAGAGGCTGCGCGAATCACAAAGACTGGCCGGCGGCGAACATCGGCCCTGAATGGGAGCACTTGATGGGGCCAAAGAGCCATAACGGGAAACGAAGCAAATCAATTCAGGAAGGGATTAAGGAGAGGTGAGGAGTATGGGGAACGGAAGATCGAGGAATGGGGCTGCTGTTTTAGAGCCGCCCATGCAAAAGTCGTCGCAGGAATTGCAAGGATTCGGCGCAGCTGAACAGGAAGCGCTGAACGGCGCCGTCGAGAGGCTCGCGGCGCTCGATTTTGTGAGCACGAACGTGATGATCGCGGACACCGAGTACAAGATCACGTACATGAATGAGGGGGTCCGGAAGCTGCTCGTGGAAGCGGAAGGCGAGATCCGGAAAGACCTGCCGAACTTCAACGCTTCCCAGCTGATCGGCAGAAGCCTCGACCTTTTTCACAAGAATCCCGCACATCAGCGCCGGATCCTCGATACGCTCCGCGAGCCGTACAAGGCTTGCATCAAGGTGGGGGGGCGTACGTTCGACTTGATGGCAACGCCGGTCTTTGACCCGGAAAGCCGTGCGCGCATGGGCACGATGGTGGAGTGGTCGGACGCGGCACAAAGGCTGCTGAACCTTGATTACGGTTCCCAGGTCGCGGCCATCCGCAAGTCGCAGGCGGTCATTGAGTTTGGTATGGACGGAACCATCCTCGATGCCAACGACAATTTCCTCAATGCCCTGGGTTACACCCTGGATGAGATCAGGGGCCGTCATCACAGCATGTTTGTGGACGAAGCCTTCCGGCAGAGCGCGGAGTACAAGGAGTTCTGGGTCAAGCTCAATCGTGGCGAATACCAGGCGGCGGAGTACAAGCGCATCGGCAAGGGCGGAAAGGAAGTCTGGATTCAGGCCTCCTACAACCCCATCTTCGACGCGAACGGCAAGCCTTTCAAGGTGGTCAAGTACGCCACCGATGTGACCGAGCAAAAGCTGCGCAATGCCGATTACACGGGCCAGATAGCCGCCATCCGCAAATCGCAGGCGGTCATTACCTTCGACATGAACGGCACCGTGCTCGATGCCAATCACCACTTTCTTAACGCCCTCGGCTACACGCTGGAAGAGATCAAGGGTCATCATCACAGCATGTTCGTCGACGAAGCCTATCGGCAAAGCGCCGATTACAAGGAGTTCTGGGCGAAACTGAACCGCGGCGAATATCAGGCGGAGGAGTACAAGCGCATCGGCAAGGGCGGAAGGGAAGTCTGGATTCAGGCGTCCTACAACCCGATCATGGATCTGAACGGCAAGCCCTTCAAAGTGGTTAAGTTCGCCATCGACGTAACCGCGCAGAAGCAGGCGCTGAATGCGATGCTGGCCGACGCTGCCCTATTGTCTCAAGCAGCCGTCCAGGGCAAGCTGGCCACCCGCGCCGACGCCAGCAAGCACCAGGGCGACTACCGCAAAGTCGTCGAAGGCGTGAATGCCACGCTGGACGCGGTCATCGGCCCGCTCAATGTTTCGGCCGAGTATGTGGACCGCATCTCCAAGGGCGACATCCCGCCCAAGATCACCGACAACTACAACGGCGACTTCAACGAGATCAAGAACAACCTGAATACCTGCATTGATGCGGTCAACGCTCTTGTTGCCGACGCCGGCGCGCTGACCAAAGCGGCGGTCGAAGGCAAGCTTGCCACCCGCGCCGACGCCAGCAAGCACCAGGGCGACTACCGGAAGATCGTTCAAGGCGTTAACGAGACGCTGGACGCGGTCGTCGGTCCGCTCAACGTTTCGGCCGAGTATGTAGACCGGATTTCGAAGGGCGACATCCCGCCCCGGATCACCGACAACTACAACGGCGACTTCAATGAGATCAAGAACAACCTGAATGCCTGCATCGACGGCCTTGGCGGACTTGTCGAGGCGAACAATGTACTGCAGCACGGTGCGGCCAACGATTGGTCACTGAAGGTTGAAGGCGCGTCTCAAGGGATATTCTCCGAGGTTGCCAAGGCCACGAACAACCTGCGGGAACGGGTGCTGCATACCGTCGGGGTTATCCAAAAGATTGGAATGGGCGACTTTCAAGAGGAACTGGCGGGACTCCAAAAGTCGGGTAAGCGATCGGACAACGATCAGCTGATTCCATCCTTCCTGCAGACTATGAGTGCGATCAACGCGCTGGTTGCCGACGCCGGTGCGCTGACCAAAGCGGCGGTCGAAGGCAAGCTGGCCACGAGAGCCGATGCCAGCAAGCACCAGGGCGACTACCGGAAGATCGTTCAAGGCGTTAACGAGACGCTGGACGCGGTCATCGGTCCGCTCAACGTTTCGGCCGAGTATGTAGACCGGATTTCGAAGGGCGACATCCCGCCCCGGATCACCGACAACTACAACGGCGACTTCAACGAGATCAAGAACAACCTGAACGTCTGCATCGATGCCGTCAATGCTCTTGTTGCCGACGCCGGCGCGCTGACCAAAGCGGCGGTCGAAGGCAAGCTGGCCACGAGAGCCGATGCCAGCAAGCACCAGGGCGACTACCGGAAGATCGTTCAAGGCGTCAACGAGACGCTGGACGCGGTCGTCGGTCCGCTCAATGTTTCGGCCGAATATGTGGATCGGATTTCGAAGGGCGACATCCCTCCCAAGATCACCGACAACTACAACGGCGATTTCAACGAGATCAAGAACAACCTGAACAATTGCATCGATAACATCAAGGCTCTGGTCACTGAGACCGGCGGTCTGATCAAGGCTTCGGCGGACGGTCAACTCAACACGCGCGCCGACGCGAGCAAGCACCAGGGTGACTACCGCAGAATCGTCGAGGGCGTCAACCAGATGCTCGACGAAATCCTGCTGCCCATCGGCGAAGGCAACCGCGTGCTCACGCTCATTCGAGGCGGCAATCTTCGCGAGCGGGTGGAGATTACCTGCAAGGGCGATCACGCCAAGATGAAGGACTCCATCAACGGCGTGCATGCCTGGCTCGCCGAATTGATTGCCTTCGTCACCAAGGTCGCGAATGGAGATATGTCGGCAAGCATGGCCAAAGCCTCCGATATGGACCAGATTCACGAGTGGCTGGTCCTGCTGATGGCCAATATCGGCAGGCTGATTGACGACACCGGCGAGTTGGCGAAAGCAGCAGCGGAAGGCAAGCTGGGCACGCGCGCCGACGCCGGCAAGCACAAGGGCGATTACCGCAAGATCGTCGAAGGCCTCAACAAGACTCTCGATATGGTGGTCGAGCCGTTGAAGGTCACCGCGCAAAACGCGACGGCCCTGGCGTCCTCGTCGGAGGAACTGACGGCTGTGAGCCAGCAGATGGCGGGCAACGCGGAGGAGACCGCGACGCAGGCCAACGTGGTCTCAGCGGCCAGCGAGGAAGTTTCCAGGAACGTCGCCTCGGTGGCTTCGGCTTCCGAGGAGATGCAGGCATCGATTCGCGAGATCGCCAAAAACGCCAACGAATCGGCGCGGGTGGCCAAGAATGCGGTCAACGTGGCACATTCCACGAACGAGACCGTGAAGAAGCTTGGCGAGTCCAGCCAGGAGATTGGCAACGTCATCAAGGTGATTACCTCGATCGCGCAACAAACCAATCTGCTGGCTCTTAATGCCACCATCGAAGCGGCGCGCGCCGGTGAAGCGGGCAAGGGCTTCGCGGTTGTGGCCAACGAGGTCAAGGAGCTTGCCAAACAGACTGCCAAGGCCACGGAGGACATCGGCCAGAAGATCGAGGCGATTCAGGGCGATACCAAAGGTGCGGTGACGGCGATCGAGGAAATCAGCGCGATTATCAACCAGATCAATGACATCTCCAACAGCATCGCATCGGCGGTCGAAGAACAAACCGCGACCACCAATGAGATCGGCAAGAGCGTAACCGAAGCAGCCACGGGGGTCGGTGACATCGCCAAGAACATTGGCGGCGTGGCCCTGGCGGCAAAGAACACCACGCAGGGCGCCAACGATACACAGAAGGCGTCGCAGGAGTTGAGCCATATGGCGGCGCAACTACAGAAGGTCGTATCAAGGTTCACCTTCTGATCGAACTCAACCGACATGGACGCGGCTTGAAGGATCGCATGGGTCCGTCAGGCCGCGCCCCATCGGTCATTAGAGAGCTTCAGGTGAATGCATGGCAAAGGCATTAGTCGTAGACGACTCGAGGGCTGTTCGCATGCTTCTCGTCAAAACTCTTAGGCAGCTCGGCTATGAAGTTGAGGAGGCTGCCAACGGCAGAGAGGCTCTGGAGATTGTCGAAGCCGGAAACAGCGGGGTAAAGCTGGTTCTGGCGGATTGGAACATGCCGGAGATTAACGGCCTCGATTTGCTGAAGAGATTGCGTCAGAATCCCGCGCTCTCTTCGCTGGCAGTGGTCATGGTGACCACAGAGACCGAAATCGAACACATCGCGGAAGCCCTGGAGGCTGGGGCTAACGAATATGTGATGAAGCCTTTCACTCAAGAGATTCTCGTGGAGAAGCTCGAGCTTGCAGGAATTCATCCTTGAGGAGTGATACATGCCCGCGGTGAACAAGCGCATTCTCCAGCCCGGAGAGCGAATTCGTGTACTGGTGGTGGACGACTCTGTCGTCATCCGCCGCCTGGTCACTAATGCCCTCGAGCAGGACCCGGATCTCGATGTGGTGGGCGTCGCGGCGAACGGCGCCATCGCGCTGCAACGGATTCCGCAGTACAACCCCGACGTTCTCACGCTGGACATCGAGATGCCCGAGATGGATGGCCTGGAGACGCTGCGCCGTCTACGGCACGAATATCCTCAACTGCGGGTCATCATGTTCAGCACGCTCACCGAGCGCGGAGCGGCAGTTACCCTGGAAGCGCTGACGCTCGGCGCCAGCGATTATGTGACCAAGGCTTCGAATGAAGGATCGCTCGATCGTTCCATGGCGCGCCTGCGGGAAGAACTCATTCCAAAGATTAAACAGTTCTTCCTTCTGCCGGGACGCAACCGTGTTGTGGCGAGGCCGGAACCGGCGCTGGTTCAAGGGTCGCCGTCGCTGGGTTGCAGCAGGCCTTTCCAGCAGAGTACGAAGGTGCGGCCAAAGGTCGTTGCGATCGGAGTTTCTACGGGGGGGCCGACCGCGCTCGGCGCGATCCTGCCGCAACTACCGGCCGAGTTTCCTTTGCCCATTTTGATTGTGCAACACATGCCGCCGTTGTTTACGCGGTTTCTTGCCGAACGTCTTTGCACCTCTTGCCGGCTGTCCGTCAAAGAGGCGAGCCAGGGCGATCGGGTGGCTGCCGGCACGATATTGATTGCGCCGGGAGACTTTCATCTCAAGGTGGCCGGTAATGGTAGTGGAGCGCACGTGTGCCTGGATCAGTCGCCGCCGCAGAACTCATGCCGGCCTGCGGTCGATGCGCTTTTTTCCTCAGTCGGCGAGGCGTATGGCGGCGCCGTCATTGCCGTCATTCTCACTGGCATGGGCCAGGATGGGCTGCGCGGCGCGGAGATCCTGAAGGCCCAAGGCGCAAGCATCCTCGCACAGGATGAAGCAACAAGCGTGGTGTGGGGAATGCCTGGCGCGATCGTGAATGCCGGCCTCGCCGACTGCGTGCTGCCGCTCGACCATGTCGTTCCGGAAATATTGCGCAGGGTGCCGAACTAAAGGGAGCAGATGGATGTTTGGCGAAGCCTCAGTTGCGGTAATCAATCCGAAGAACTACAAGTTTCTCCAGGAGCACGTCTATTCTCATGCGGGCATCGTGCTGGAAGGGGATAAGCATTATCTTTTCGAAAGCCGCCTTGCGCCCATCGTCAGGCAGCTCGGCTTGGGGTCCATTGACGATTTGTGCGCGCTGCTGCAATCGTCTCTTCAGCCTGAGGTCGGCCACCGCGTCGTAGAGGCCATGACCACGAACGAGACCTACTTCTTTCGCGATCCTTCCCACTACGATGCCATACGAAACGTTCTATTGCCGCGGATGATCAAAGAACGGGGAGATACAAGGAAGTTGCGGTTCTGGTCGGCTGCTTCTTCGACCGGGCAGGAAGCGTATAGCCTGGCTATGCTCCTCATTGAGGCGGGGCTGAGCGACTGGAACATTCAGATTTTGGGTACCGACTTTTCCTCGCCGGTTGTCGAACGCGCCCGATCCGGAGAGTACCAGCAGATCGAGGTGAACAGAGGTCTGCCTGCGACCCTCTTGATCAAGTATTTTCATCGTTCCGGCACTGTCTGGCATTTGAGCGATCGCGTGCGCCGTATGGTCAGTTTTGAAACCATCGACCTGCGCAAAAGTATGCGCGCACTCGGACCATTCGATCTCGTGTTTTGCCGCAATGTCATGATCTATTTCGATGCAAAGACAAAAATGAACATCTTGAAGGAACTTCACGGCACCATGTTTCGAGGCGGCTGGCTGCTGCTTGGAGGCGCTGAGACTGCATTCGGAGCCGACGAGTTTTTTGAAAAAATGACAGTGGGAAATGCCACTGTATATGTCGCACGCGGAGAGAGCAATCATGCCAACGGCATCGACCATTGAAATACATCTGGGCGAATTGGCGCAGATCGTGGAATACGTGTTCAGGACGATGGTCTGCCTGGAAGTGAGCGAATCCGGCAAGTCCTGGTCCCCTGGTTCGGATCAGTTGACGGCTACGATTCATTTGGCCGGCGATTGGAACGGAGTGCTGGCGTTGGGGTGCGACTGCAAACTGGCATGCGCATTCGCAGCCCGCTTTCTTTCGACGGAGAAGCCAGAGATCGTGGATGATGTCGTGCGGGATGTGCTCGGTGAACTGGCCAACATGATCGGGGGCAATCTGAAGTGTGTCCTGGCTGGCGGGCTCAGGCTGTCTATGCCCTCTGTCGTTGACGGCGCCGACCACAATCTGCGCGTGTGTAGGGCAGGGACGCGGGAGCGCCTTGTCTTTGAATGTGCCGAGGGTGTCTTTTCTGTCGCAGTGCTGAGGGAAGAGCGGCTGAGACCCAGAGTTCACTAGCTCCAGTAGATTGATCAGTATCCCGTGATCCGAACCTGATCTGTGTTGGCTTCGATCCAGAGGCCGTCGACGTCTGGTTCGCGGCAATCCGAAATTGCAGTTCAAGGTGAATGGTTACGAGCAGCGTGACTTACCGATCCCTGTCGATCTGCTCAATGAGCTTCTGTTCAACTTCAGCATCCAAACCGGGTCGAAGCACGCGAATGGTATCTTTGGTGCGCCTGCCATGCGTATCCTTCAAAACGAACCGCCCTTCCATGCTGTGAATACGCGCCCATCGCAACCAGCACCTTTCGTCACAGGCTGTTGAACTGATGAGAACGCCATCCATATCAATCAGCGCGCCGCGCACGGTGATCGTTACCGCATCAGGAAGTTCGATCAAAACTCTTTACCTGCTCCGATTCTTCGTCCTTGCCGTGCAGCCAGAACTCGGCTCATGGAAGCCTCTGCCCGGCGGCGTTAATTCGGCGGCTCTATATCGAGTACGCTCCCATTCTCGCAGATTGCCTGGAAAAGCAAATCCTTCGGGAGCACGCCGCTCCAGATCATGAATATTGCGCATAAGAATTCGGAGGATTAAAAGGCTTGCCTGAATTCAATGTTAAAGTTGAGAATTCAACTATGAATACTTCCTCGTATCTGCGGACGGCCCTGGCGCTTGTCGCGCTTACGTGGTCGGGAATTTGCGCTGCGCAGAACTTTGTCGACGTTAAGCCAACGCCTCAACAGGTGGCATGGCAGGACCTCGAATTCGGCGTGATCGTGCATTTCTCCACCAACACATTTCTCGATCGCGAATGGGGAGACGGCACGGCCAGCCCTTCAACATTCAATCCCACGCAATTCGATCCTGACCAATGGATGAGAGCGATTCGGGACGCAGGAGCCAAGTATGTGGTTTTGGTGGCCAAGCACCACGACGGCTTCTGCCTATGGCCCACCAACCTGACCGACTACAGTGTCAAAGCCAGTCCATGGAAGAACGGAAAGGGCGACATAGTGGGTGAGGTTGCCCGAGCGGCGCGCAAATATGGTCTGAAGTTTGGCGTCTATCTTTCGCCATGGGACCGCCATGAGCCGAGGTATAGCGACCCGCCGGAGTACGACAAATACTACCTGGCAGAACTTACTGAATTGGCCACAAGATATGGCGATCTGGTGGAATTCTGGCTTGATGGGGCAGGCAGCGCCGGACACGTCTATGACTTCAAGAAGTACATTGAAGAGCTTCGCACCTACCAGCCGAACACAGTCGTCTTTGCCGACACCTCGCTGTTCGAGTATGGAGACGCGCGATGGGTGGGCACTGAAAGCGGCCGGATCCCGTTTGAAAACTGGAATGTGATCGATCGGCACGGGTATTTGCGATGGCGCCCTGTCGAGGCTGACACGCCGCTGCGAAACTTGCATTGGTTCTGGCATCCGAATGACGAAGGCTCTCTGAAAAGCCTTGACGAGCTCTTGACGGTTTACGACGAAACCGTGGGGCGCGGCGGCCAATTGATGCTCGGCCTGGCGCCAGATCGCCGCGGATTGCTCCCTGATGCCGATGTAAAGCGCCTCAAGGAATTCGGGGATGCAATTCGCGCGCGCTACGCAAACAATCTGGTTTTGAAACATTTGCCCGCATCTTCCAATGTTTCCGCGGCGCTCGATGGCGACCCGGACACGTTTTGGTCGGCCCCGGATGGCTCGCATCACGCCATCCTTGAGGTCGATTTTCCGAAGCCCATCACCTTCAATCGCTCGCGCACCATGGAGTGGCTAAACGATGGGCAGCACATCGAGAAGTATTCCATCGAGGTTTGGACGGGAAAAACCTGGAAGAGCGTGGCGGAGGCACAGGCCGTTGGGCACGAGAAAGTCGACGTTTTCCCGACGGTTACCGCCAGCAAGGTGAGGTTGAACATTCTGTCGAGCGCCGGCGCCGCAGAGATTCGGGAGTTCCAGCTTTACAACGTGGCTCCCACTACGGACGAGGCTCGCGAAATTGCAGACGATCAGACGGAGTAAGTCAGGCAGCCGAGTCCGCGCAGAACTATCGTGGTTCAGTTGCCTACCTGCGGTAATAGCCAAACTTCGGCTACCTGGTTGCCGCGTCCACCTCCGCCCAGGCCCTTGGGTCGCGTCCATTGCAGATCGAGCGTGCTGCTCGCCGTTTCTTCCTTTGGAAGAGTGAACTCAACGGTCTCAGGATTTGAAGTGCGCAAGCGTGGTCCATGGATTACATAGTGGCCGTTCGCAGTCAGGGTTACCGGCGTCGTGTAATCCTCGCCGGCATAGACGATGCGCAGCATGTAATGCAGCTTCGTGCTCAATCCGGTGTAGCGAAGCTCGAGCGGATGGTCATACAGCGCGCCCGCATAGGAAATATCAGAGAGTCGCCACCCCTGGTCTGGAGTGCGATCGGCAATTCCATCCTGGGCAGACTGAAAAAATGCCGGATCCAAAGGAAACCCCAGGCCGCGCACGAGATGGGGCTCTGCCGAAGGATCGCCAAGGTCGTCATAGAGCCCGCCCGGTTCCGGATCGCTCCAGTGGACGAGGGCTGCAATTGCCTGGAGCCGTTCGGCTTCGTTGCTCATCCCGCGAATACGCGTAAACTCCCGCTCCAACCACACGCGATCGTTCAGTTGCACATCGACGGTATCGAGCATTGCGCCGCGTTCGATAGCGGAAGCGCCGTATTTCGCAACGCTCAATTGCAGCCCGATGTCGCGAAAAAGCTGGCCGGCCAAATCTTCGATGGTATTTCGCCATGGCCTGAGTGCGGTCAGCTCTGGCGGTTCGGCGTTCAGCGCTTCTTCGGCCTGTCGCATAGCCACCACGCTCCCAGCGCGATCGGCGGAAGCGAGAAAACTGAGCGCACGTTTCTCCTGCGCGGTTGCGATGAGCAGGCGATGGCGTTCATACGCATCGGTGTAGGCGCGGAATCGCGCCGCCTCGAATCGCCAGTTTCCGGCTTGCGCCGACGTGGCCGCTTTCCGCATCGATTCAAACTGACGCAACGTAGCATCAACGCCATCGTTGGTCGCCAGAGGACCATCCCAGTTCTTCTCGAGTGAGAGGATGCCGCGCGCCAACGCGTCCTCGCGAAATCCATCGCCGCCGGCGAAATAGCGCGCGTACTCGCGCAGCGTCTCTTTGGGATCCGCTTTTGCGGACCAGCCAAGCGCGCTCCAGATGAATTTGTTAACGTCGTCGTTCACGCCCTCCGAATAGGTGACGAAGCCATCCATATATGGAGCGTAGTGGCGAAAGATCGCCGTTTCCGCCAGGGGCCGCGGATTGATGACCTCCCGGCCTTCAGTCAGCGCATAGGCCACGTCCCACGCGGGGACCGGAAGCTGAGAGTGCATGGAATGAGCAATGTCGGGATAAAAACGGATGGGAATCTCTTTGGGAATGTGGGCGCGCTCGACATCAAGACCGTCGCGCGTTTGCGGCCCAACCACAATGCCCGTCAGCCACGGCGGCCGTGCGGCCACGAGCTCGTAGAATCGTCGCACTTGGTCGGCATTGAACCCCTGGGCGGAAACCCAAATGCCGGCATGGGGGTGCGTTCGATGCAGAATTTCCGATACCCGCGCAAGGAAAGGGAATAGGACCGCCGGATCGGTGTGGCCGGGATCGCCGCCGGGAACAAACAGCTCGTCGACCTGGGGCAACCTGCTGAAGACATCGCCCCAGACGCGAAGCTCCGACTCGACGGTCCGCGGATCGGAGTAGTCTTTCGCCATCGCTGGATAGTAGATCGAAACGCGCAGGCCGTATTTCTGTACGATCCCCGAAACCTGGGTCATCATCTCCATGGCCGGCAGCGGAAACAGTGGGCTGGACGGGGCGTCGTCTGTAATCGGCGGCAGAAGTTCAATCGTATTGGCGCCGAACACCGCCAGGTCGCGGATGTATTGTTCGAAGCGCTGCGGCGTCCACGCATCGTAGGTGTTGTTCTTGAATCGGTAGCCCAACTGGTGGCCGCGAATCGCAAACTGCGGCGCGGAGATGATGTGCAGCGGCGCAGGCAGTAAAGCGTGGCCTGGCGAGAACTCAAGGTGGCGCAGCAGATAGCCGATGCCAAACAGCACGCCGCGGTCGTCTGCGCCGACAATCACCATGCTCTGCCTGGTGTGGACGAGAACTGTCTCGATCTGAAATGCCTCGGGCTCTGACGCGGCAGCAGGCCAAACTGTCATGCCCGGCTGCGTTCGCCGCATTTGATCTCTGCGCGCCACGAGAATACTGGGGCCGCGAGCCATCAAGCGGTTTTGCGCATCTTCTGTTCTGACTTGCCATTCGCCACCAGTGCGCTCACCCGCTTCCTGGACGAGCAACTTCACTGCTGCCAATTCGGGACCGTCTGCGTCTACAGGCGCAATGATGGTGGCTTGCGAAAGATCGATAGATCTTGCTTGTGCCGCACAGAGAGACGCAAAGAAGACAAGCCCGAGAGAGACGGCCGCGCGACAAAATATGCTGGAGAAGCTAAATGACCATAGCCCGACGCGCCGCAGCCAAACGGATTCCGGACTGCGCACGCGGCTCGGCGACACGGTTTTCAGATTACCTTTGTGCCCGCGTGGCCAGGTTGCATGAGCTTGCGCGAGATTTCCTCTGCTGCATCCCTTAATGCTTGCACGATCCTTTGCTGGCGCGCTTCATCCGCGGGCATTCGTGATGTGGGCATGGACAGACTGATGGCTGCATCCACCTTGCCGGGAGCCGAAAAAATAGCCATTCCGAAACAGGATCCCCCCAAATTGCTCTCTTCGGCATCAGTGGAGTAGCCGCGAGCGCGAATTCGTTCGTATTCCGCCTCGATCGCGTTTTCGTCAACAATCGTGTTCTCGTTGTAGCGCACGAGGCCGTAGCTCTGGAGCAGCCGCTTTTGAGTCTCGGCATCCTGCCACGCCGTGATGACCTTGCCCATGGAGCTACCGTGAGGCGGCAGAATGCGCCCTGGGATGTTGGTCATGCGGATCAGATTGGCACTCTCGATTACGTGCACGACTTCAATATGGTTGTGCAACAGCACCGCCAGGCTCACCGTCTCGCCGAACTCCATGTTCAGCCTGCGCATGGGCTCGCGTGCCGCCGATGCCAGCGCGTTCACATATTGCGACGAAACCACCGCGCTGTTCTCGTGCGAAGGCAAATAATGGCCGTTGGCGTCGCGCCGGATGTAGTGCAAGGTTTCGAGCGTTTGCAGCAACCGGAATGCCGAGCTCTTGGTCAGCTGCGTTTGCTTCGAGAGTTCCACCAGGCTCATCGACGCTCCGTTGCGCGAAAGCAGTTCCAGCATCTGAATCGCCTTGCCCACCGCGCGGGAAAAGTACCGGCTATCTCTCGGCGCCTTTTCCGCAGTTTTGTCCGCTCCCCCGCGCGACTTCGCCTGCCTGATCTTCGGCATAATTTGCTTGATCCCACCCTTCGCAGGTAAGCATTTCATATTACACATACTCTTTCAATATTTCGCCCAATGATTCATGCCGGCGCGAATCCGCCGACACATAGGGCAAAGCCAGCATGCTCTTGCAGATGCCCATCAGTTCCAGCCCCAGTTTGAGTCCGCGCAGGTAGCTGGATTCGGCCTCGC
This sequence comes from uncultured Acidobacteriota bacterium, assembly GCA_963786565.1. Classification (GTDB taxonomy): domain Bacteria; phylum Acidobacteriota; class Terriglobia; order Terriglobales; family Acidobacteriaceae; genus Telmatobacter. The sequence continues at coordinate 122,631 of CAWAZR010000012.1, forward strand.
CGATTCCATACAGTAGCTCACCCAATTCCCGCACTCGATCCTGAAGATGGGCCGCCTGCTGGCGGTCACCGTTAATCGCGGCCTCGTACAGCGAGACAAACAGCCTGGGGAAGAGATTGGCGCCGCCGGTGACGCCGCCGTGTGCACCGATCGCCAGGCTGTCAAGCAGCAGATCCTCCGGCCCAACAAGCAGGGTAAATTCTGGGCGGTCTCCCATCTGGGCGGCAATCGTCCGTAAGTATTCGAGCTCGCCCGAGCTGTCTTTTAAGCCATAAACATTGGGCAATTCGGCGGCCCGCAAAACTGTCTCCGGCGCAAAGCAGGCTTTGGTCAGGCTAGGCATGTTGTAGAGGAAGAGCGGGAGCTCCACCTCATCCGCAAGCCGCTGTACCAGGCGGAAAAGGTCGTTCTGGCTTACCGCAAAATAGAACGGAGGCGCGGTGACAACGGCATCGGCCCCGGCACTGCTTGCGAAGCGGGCCAAGCCACAGCTTTCCTCGTAGGATGTGTCAGTAATTCCCACCAGCACCGGAACCCGCCCCGCCACCTGCGCACAGGTCCGATCAATCAGTTCGCGGCGGAGCCGATAACTCAACGCGGGACCCTCGCCCGTCGTGCCCAGGATGAAGATGCCATGAATTCCGCCAGCGATCGTGTGCTCGATCAGCCGTTCCAGGCCAGTGCGATCGAGCGATGAGGGACCATCCAAAGGAGTCACCATCGGGGGAATGATTCCACGTAATGGACGGGATAGGGGACGTGAGTGCATCGGTGCGGTCAGTATATCGGGAAATAATAGAAAAGTGAAACATAAATTGTTATTTGAAACAAACGCCCCGCATTTTTCGCAAAATTGCGCTTTTCCCGTGGACAACCCCACCCCCCTCCTGCTCTGATGCTGAGAAAAGTGCCGCGCAAGGCAGGAGGCCGTATTCCCCTCATCCCATCTCAATCCACCCCTCCTGCCTCCTATCGCTGGTTGCTTGTAGCCGCACTGTGGGTCGTGGGCTTCCTTAACTATGCCGACAGGCAAGCCATCTTCTCCGTCTTTCCGCTCCTGGAGTCGCGCCTTCATCTCGATCTCGCCGAACTGGGCCTGCTAGGCTCCTCGTTTGCTTGGGCATACGGTCTGGCTGCGCCATTTGCGGGCTATGCCGTGGACCGGATGCGCCGCAAAACCGCGATCCTCGGCGGCCTTGAATTCTGGAGCTGGATCTGCGTCGCAACGGCCCTTACGAGCAGGCTCTGGAGCCTGGCCGTTCTGCGCTGCGTGATGGGGCTCGGCGAAAGCCTCTACTTTCCTGCTGCGCTCTCCATGATGAGCGACTATCACGGGCCACGCACGCGTTCCCGCGCGCTTGGCCTTCACCAAACCAGCGTCTACGCGGGCACCATCATGGGTGGTTTTTTTGCGGGATGGCTAGCCGAACGCTACGACTGGCGCTGGCCGTTCCTCTGCTTCGGAGCAGCCGGGGCGTTGTTCGGAATCCTGCTCATCCCGATGCTGATCGAGCCAACGCGTGGCGCGGCAGAAGAAACCGCAGGCGTGCCACCGGCCGAATCCGCCGCCTCGACTCCTCCCAGCTTTGTTGCATTCGCGCTGCTCGTCGCGCGCACGCCCACCGTCGCATTGCTTATGGCTGCATTTGCCTGCGCCAACTTCGTTGCGGTTGTCTTGCTAGTGTGGATGCCTTTGTACCTCTACCATGCTTTCCATCTAAACCTGGCCATGTCGGGCTTGACCGCCACGGCTCTTGCTCAGATCGGATCCATGGCCGGTACCGTAGTTGGCGGATGGCTTGCCGATCGCCTGGTTCGGCGCCTCGCCGCTGGCCGAGTGGTCATCCAGGCTGTGGGCGTATTGTGCGGCGCGCCCTTTGTCTTTCTCTGCTGCCAGACGCGCTCCATGGCCACGCTTTTGGTCAGCCTTGCCGCCTGGGGGTTCTTCAAGGGCCTTTATGATGCCAACCTTTTTGCGTCGCTGTTTGACGCGGTCCCCGTGGCTGCGCGCGGTGTGGCAACCGGGTGGATGAATACTGTCGGATGGATGGGTGGGGGCGGCCTTGCACCGTTGCTCGTCGGCCTGGCGGCAGTCCGCTACGGCCTGGGCCTGGCCATGGGTCTCGTCTCGGTGGTTTATCTCTTGGCCGGGGTCCTGCTGTTGTCGGTGCTCTACTTCGCCCGTCCGCAGGGCCAGCATTGTCAAACCTCATTTGTCACATAAGATTTACCCTTTCAATACATTGAAGCTATCGCGAGGATTTGTGGTCATGAAGCCGAAGGCGGTGTGTGGCTTTTGTTTTTCGCAATGTCATTCCATAAAAATTAAAATGTCTTAAAAAACTACTTGACGTTTCATTTTTATCGGAATTAAGATTGGTCAATTCTCCTGGGTCGGCGTTTCCGGTAACGAATCGCCGATTGGAGGGCCAGCCGATATCAAGATTTCAATTCTTGCGAGCCCGCTGAAGAAGACCAATTTTACGGATTGCCGGAGGAATGCCAGATGCGCATCAAAGCTACATGTTGTTTCATCGTCGCCGTGCTTGCCCTTTGTGGCGTGGCGTTGGGACAAACCATCACGGGCAACATCAACGGACGCGTCACCGACCCAAGCGGCGCAGTTGTCGTGGGCGCCCAGGTGACTGCAATCAACCTCTCCACAAACGTCTCCACGCCCACAACGACGAACAAGGATGGCCTCTACAGTTTGCGCTTCCTGCCTGTCGGCCAGTATTCGGTCAGCGTTGAGGCCAAGGGCTTCAGCAAGGAAGTGATTCCCTCGATTGTGCTCGAAGTGGCGCAGGACGTTGAGGTGGATGCATCTCTGAAGGTTGGCTCGGCATCGACCTCGGTGAATGTGGATGCAGGCGCGACCCCCATCCTCAACACCAACGATGGAACCATCACCAGCACCATCACGCAAAACCTGGTGAATAACCTGCCTGTGAACGGCCATAACTTCGCGGAACTGACCCAGATGGTTCCGGGCAGCACCGTGGCCGACGGCAACCAGTGGAACGGCGCGGGGCAGAGCAGCCCTGACAACTCCGGCGAGCGCGTGCAGAGCTTCGCAACGTTGCCGAACGTGAACGGCAACCGCACCTATACGACGAACTTCACCATCGATGGCATCAGCATCGTCGACACGGGCGCCAATCTGAGCAACGGCTATGGCACGCCCGCTTATAACATCGCTCCCGAGGCTGTGCAGGAAGTTGCGATTATTACCAATGTGCCTCCTGCTGAGTACGGAGATGGTGCGACGCAGATTCCAGTCATTTCCAAGAGCGGCACGGACAAGTATCACGGCGGCGTCAGCTACTATCTGCAGAACTACTTGCTGGATGCGAATTTGTTTCAGAACAAGCGCGTTCTGCCCGGGGCTGCCTTTACTCCCCGCACCGACTACACGCAGAACATCTTCACCGGCACCTTTGGAGGCCCCGCGCCATTCCTGCACAAGAAGCTGTTCTTCTTTGCCGACTATGAGGCTTACCGAAAACCGGCAGGCGGCTTCAGCAAGATCAATGTGCCGCTGAACGCATGGCGCGGCAACACGACGGTTGCCAGCGGATCGCCAGATACCAGCGTTTCGCCACTGGCCGGCTACGCCTACTTTGGCTCCGCCGTGCCTCAACTCTACGATTCGCAAAATGGCTTCGCCCCGTTTAACCAGACCATTAACAGCGTCTATTATCAGAATCTCGTACCCATTCGCAATCCTGTGGCCAAGTACCTTTTTGCGACCACCGGCTTGCTGCCGCTGCCTAACGTGACACCCTCGGTGACGCCGGTTACAGGCGACTATCAGGGCGTGACCAAGTCGCTCACGCGCAACGACCAGGGCGACATGAAGGTGGACTGGACACCGACGGCCAGAGATCGCATCTCCGGGCGTTGGTCGGAAGGCGAAGCCGATGATGGAACCAGGGTCGCCATAGATCCAATCTCATTCCCTACCATCAACGACTTTCCCTTCAAGCAACTGGCGCTCTTCTATACGCGCACCATTTCCACCAGCATTGTGAACGAAGCACGTGCGGGCTTCACGCGCATGCAGTACAACTCTTACCCGCTCGATCTTTCGGGCAAGTTCGGAGGCGGAAACTCCCTGGTCGGCATCCCATGGCCCAACGACGTGCCCGGCTTCAGTGCCCAGAGCTTCACCGAAAGCACGAATAGCACCGGCGTGGGCAGCTTCGGCACCGCCGGCGCGGCAAACCTTGCCCTGGATAACCAGTTCAGCTATGGCGACAACCTGACCTGGCAGCACGGACGACACATCAGCAAGTTGGGTGCGCAACTGTTCCGCGCGCAGAATAACTTCTACCAGAACAACTCCGGTGGCTTGCTGGGCGGCTTCAACTACAGCGGTGCATTCACCGGAGATCCAGCGCTCGGCCAGGCGATCGGCTACGACTTCGCCGATTTCCTCCTCGACTACTCTTCCAGCTACTCGGTTTCAGAGCAGACCGGAGATGTCGGCTTGCGGCAGTATCGCTTCGCCTTTTTTGCTCAAGATGACTTCAAGCTGATGCCAAATCTCACCGTCAATTACGGCGTGCGTTGGGAATTTGACCAGCCGATGTATGAGGTTCATAACAAACTTTCCGACATCAATCCCGCCACGGGCGCATTGGAGCTGGCCGGGCAGAGCGGAAACAGCAGCTCCCTGTACGCCTCCACCAAGGACGACATCGATCCGCGTATCGGATTCGCCTGGAATCCCGACCTGCTGCACAAGAAGCTGGTCCTGCGCGGCGGTTTCGGCATCACCACGTACATGGATTACAACCTGTTGCACAACCACGTGGGCAACGCCCCCTTCCATATCGGTATTGCGGCCACCGCAACCACGCCCACATCCACCACTCCAGGATCGCCTTTCGCGGTGACCAATGGCTTCGGCACGTCGGGTGCCACCACAACGGGCGTCTCCTTCAATGCGTGGAACGCTCTGAAGCCGATGATGGAGCCGCAATACTCCATGGTTGTCGAGTACGCCATCAACGGCAAGCAAAGCGTCACCGTGGCCTATGTGGGCAATTTGGCGCAGCACCTCGGCGACGAGCGCAACATCAACCAGGAAACCCTGGTGGCCACGCCTTCGAGTGCGGCCTTCAATAGCACGATCATCAGCACGCCTACGGGCAATGTAGGCATCGGAACCAGCACCGTACAGCTCTACGAGTCGGAGGCCTACTCCAACTTCAATGCCGGCGAAGCCACGTATCGGATTCGTCCGTCATACGGTCTCGAATTTCAGTTGAATTACACGTTCTCGAAGGCGCTGGGCGATACCTCCGGCCCCGTCGCCGTCAACGACAACAACATTGCCGGCGGCGATCCGCAAAATAACTTCTGCCTGCGATGCGAATACGGACCCTCGGCCAGCGATAGTCGCCACATGCTCAACAGCAGCTGGGTCTACCACATGCCGTTCGGACGCGGGCAGCAATTCGGCGGCAATGTTCCCACTTGGCTCGATGAAACGATCGGCGGCTGGACGGTGTCGGGCAGCGCAGTTCTGTTTTCCGGCCAGCCCAACACCATTACCGCCAATGGCAGCAGCGGAGCCACTGGCGCCGGAACCCTCCGTGCCAACCATTACCGCACCCTGGTCAGAAAAGGCGGTGTGGATGGCTGGTACGAAACCAGTGGCGGCGGATCGTACGCCCCCAACCCCGGCCTGGATGGAAAAACGTCTGCCGGTTACACCTATGTGATTGCCGGCGATTGGGGCACAGACCCTTCGGCAACCAACTCAGGCAACGTGGGCGCCGGCACGTGCGGGACATCCGGTTATAACGACGGCATCTGCGCCTATGGCCAGCCGAATGTGGCTGGAGCAGGGAGCGCGCCTATCTTCGGCACCGCCAGCGTGGGCTCGGAGCGCGCTCAGGGCTTCCGCCAAGTTGATAGTGCTCTGCAAAAAAGCTGGAAACTGCACGAGTCGCATGAGCTTGTTTTCAATGCCAACGCATACAACCTGTTCAACATCGTCAGCTACAACAACCAAGGGCGTACTACCGGCGGAGGCAGCACCTGGGGTTTTGTACAAAGCACGCGCTCCGAGCCGCGGCAAATCGAACTTGAACTTAAATACCAGTTCTGACAACGTTGATTGACCTCCAAGCCGGGCAGGAATAGCAGCCTGCCCGGCGTCTTTTTAACCAGGTTCGCGGCTCTCAGCCCGCACCGGCTGCAAGCAACTCGGCAGCGGCCCGGTGACCGGTTTGTCCCCTCGGATGAAACACACCCATGTGCATCGCGTTGGAAATTTGTGTCGATTCGGTCGATGGAGCGATCGCCGCGCAAGCAGGCGGAGCAAACCGAATTGAATTGTGCTGCTCATTAAATGAGGGTGGATTGACGCCTGACGAGGAATTGCTTCACACCGTGCGTTCAGAAGTCGACTTGCAGGTACACGTCATGATCCGCCCGCGCGGCGGAAACTTCAATTACACGGCCTCTGAATTAGACGAAATGATGCGCTCGATTGAATCTGCGCAATCGTTAGGAGCGGACGGTGTCGTCCTGGGCGTGTTGACTCCCGAAATGGAAGTGGATACTGCGATGCTGCGCCGCTTGATTGATGCAGCCTCCCCTATGCAAGTTACGTTTCATCGCGCCTTCGACGTCTCAACCAATCTTGTTCGATCTCTTGAAGAGATCATCGCGGCGGGTGCGGATCGTATTCTGACCTCCGGAGGAGAGCAGGACGCTGCGGCAGGTGCAAATCGCCTCGCGGAGCTTGTTTCGACAGCACATAGCCGGATTGGCATCATGGCCGGAGGAAGTGTCCGGCTCGATACCGTCAGAGAACTTGTTCTCGTTTCTGGCGTGAAGGAAATTCACACCTCGCTTCGCCAGCAAAATGGATATCGTCACGCGCAAAGAAAGGAGGCAATTGTTAGCACGCAGTCTGAGCCACTTTCACATTCGTCCCCGCGAGTAGAAGATGTACGTGCCATGCGAAAGATCCTTGATGAAATCGAGATACCGCCCGGCCCCTGACGCCCCACTTCTGCGAGGCACGATGGAATCAAAAGAGGCGCAAAGGCCCTTCTCCCTGAAACGTCGAGCACGGGTATTTGCCGATTTGACGCCCCAGTTCTCGAACAGCACCTGAACCATTGGGCCTGCAAGTCCTGCGGCCGCTGGGTCCTAGCGGGCGCAAGCGAATCCATTCCGCATCCCGCGCGAAACGGAGATTTATCGATGCTTGGCTGCTTACGACATTTCTCGCCCCTTCTGCGCTCGGGTCTTCTGCGCGGACTGTCGGTTGGCTTGCTGGTCGCTGGAACAGCCATTGTGCAACCTAGTTCAGCGCAACCCGCCGGGTCTTCCCATGGTTTCGATAAGACGCTCGTGCCGCAACCCTCCTCGCTTCATGCAGGGCAGGGTGAGTTTCTTCTTTCGCCCAAATTCGCAGCGAGAGTGGACAAATATCAGGATGAGCGCCTGGATCAGGCGATTCGCCGGGCGATGCGACAACTTGAAGACCTTTCCGGCTTGCAATTCCTGACAGACGCGACAACCGACGCGAGCAGTGTCGCACCATTTGTGGTGACGGTCGATGGACCCGGAGAGGCGGTTCAATCCGTCGATGAAGACGAATCCTATTCGATCACGGTTACACCGAAAGCCGTGCATTTGAGCGCCGCGACAGATGTGGGTGCCATGCGCGGCCTTGAAACGCTATTGCAACTGGTACAGAGCGACGAGCGCGGCTATTTTCTGCCCGTCGTTTCCATTCAGGACGCCCCGCGCTTTCGTTGGCGCGGCCTGATGATCGATTGCAGCCGCCACTTCGAGCCAATCAGCGTAATTGAGCGCACGCTTGACGGCATGGCTGCGGTGAAGCTCAACGTTTTTCATTGGCACCTAAGCGACGACCAGGGCTTTCGCATGCAGAGCAAGCTTTTCCCCTTGCTCACTGGGGCGGGTTCTGGTGGCGAGTACTATACGCAGCAGCAGGCGCGGGAAATCGTCAGCTACGCACGCGCCCGCGGCATCCGCGTAATTCCGGAGTTCGATATGCCGGGCCACACTAGCTCCTGGACGGTGGGCTATCCGCAGCTTGCAAGCGCGCCTGGCCCTTTTCACATTCAAACAGGCTTCGGCGTTTTCGACCCCACCATGGACCCGACCCGGGACAGCACGTACCAATTCCTCGATAAGTTCATCGGCGAGATGGTGACCATTTTCCCAGACAGATACGTGCACATCGGCGGCGATGAAAACAATGGCGTCGAATGGCGGCAGAGCCCGCGCATACAGGCCTTCATGCGGAAACATCACATGACGACCGCGGCCGAACTGCAAGCGTATTTCAACCAGCGTCTACTGCAAATCGTCAATAAGTACGGCAAGCGCATGATCGGCTGGGACGAGGTATTGACGCCCGGTCTGCCCAAGAGTGTTGCGATTCAATCCTGGCGCGGATATGAATCACTGGCGCAAGCGGCGCACCAAGGCTACGACGGCCTTTTGTCTGCGGGCTACTATCTCGACCATATGGTTCCGGCAGCCGAGTTTTACAAAGCGGATCCCATTCCCGTCGGCAGCGACCTTCCATACGCGGACCGGGCGCACATTCTCGGGGGCGAGGCGTGCATGTGGGGCGAGTATGTGGATGAACACAATATCGACTCGCGCATTTGGCCGCGCACCGCGGCGATTGCCGAGCGGCTGTGGTCGCCGCAAAACGTGAACGACGTAAACGATATGTATCGCCGTCTCCCTGTTGAGTCCCTGCGGCTGGAGCGGCTCGGACTCACGCATATTTCGCAGGAGACCGCGAGCTTGCGCTTCCTGGCAGGTACATCGCAAATCGGCCCGCTCCAGCTGCTAGCCTCCACGCTTGAGCCGGTCGACTTCGACGTGCGGAGTGCTTACTCGCACGCCCATCACATCACCACACTGACTCCGTTCGACCACTTGGTGGATGCTCTTCCGCCCGATCCTCCCTTCCGCCATCAGTTCGAGCTCCTGGTCGATGACTATCTCAAGTCGCCGCGCACAAAGTCTCAACAGGCCGCCGAGCTTCAAGCAAAATTCGAGGATTGGATTGCGGCCGAGTCCGGCATGTTCAGCCTTATGGACTACTCTCCGTTGCTTGCCGAGGCAAAGGAACGGGCCGCGCAATTATCGGAACTGGGTAACATCGGTCTCGCATCGCTTTCGTATCTTTCTTCAGGACAGGCAGCACCAACCGGATGGCGAGCCGCTCAGATGGAAGTCATCAAGAAGGACGCTTCGCCTGTCGCGTTAACGCGCTTCGCTGTGCTGGATCAGATACGAAGTCTGCTGGAAGCCGTGAACGAAAGTCCCGCGGCCAATTCGAAATGAGGCGCTGTGGCAGCCATGGTGCGTTTGCCGCTCTCTGCGTTCGGCCAACCGCACGACCGCATTGCCAAATAACCGCGCCTTCACTATCGGCTTTGGCGTCGCCTGCGGTGAGGCGGAGCCCGTGCGCGCTCGGGCTACCATCCCGGCAAAGACCGAACTTCCGCCGGGCGGTCGCTGGGGGCATTCGTTTTGTGTCCGAGCGTTTCTTTGCCGGCCGGCTAGAAAAATGTCTCAATCAGATCGATGACATCGTACGCACTGTTCACGAGGGCCAGCACGCGCCACTTGTCGAAGGTCAGGCAAGGATGCGCAATGTCGAAAGCGATCATGTCGCCGGGCCGAATGTCATCGTTGGCAGCAATCTGAAGGTAGGCATGCTGATCCATCATTCGGGTAACAACCCAATGCGCCGGAGCGGGCTGCGGAGTGGCGTTTCCTGGCCGAAAGTGCAATGCCGGAACAGGCAGACCCGAGTCAAAGGCTGCGTCCCGTTTGCCAAGGCCCACAATGGCTTTATCCGCCTCCGGGACCGACTGCACGTATGCCCAGACGTGCAGAGCCGGCTTGAGCCCCGCGCCCATTTGCCGCGCCACGGGATTGCTTTCGAGAATCCTGTCCTGGGCTTTTCGATAGGCGCCGACATCGTGCGTCAAATAGCATCCGGGGCGCAAGACCACTTCAATGGGGTCTTTAAAATCTCTCGGAGAAAGGACCTCGGCGACAACGTCGTACCAGGCCGATCCCGCACCGGAAAGCAAAATCGGCGTGCGCTGGAAAAGCTTTTTCGCCGCAATCTCTTTCGTCACGTCCACAGCGTGAAGCAGAAATGCGCGAATGGCTGCTTCGTTATCGAGGACGCCTTCGTAGACCTCAACCCCGCAGAGCACAATTGCGTGGCTCCATTTGCCAAGCGCGTCGAGAGTCGACTGCAACTGTTCGCGGTTGCGCACGCCGGCGCGGCCGCCGTTCACTCCCACTTCAAGCAGCACGCTCAGCCTCACACCGCATTGCGAGAGGTACGATCCGAGTTGATCGATTTGTTCGGCAGAGTCGATCAAGCAGTAAAACTCAAACTCGGGATCGCGCAGCAGCGCGGCGACGATGGCCATATTCTGTTTGCCGATAAGCTGATTGGCCATGAGCACGCGGCGAACGCCGTGCGCGTAGGCAACTTGCGTTTGATGTGCTGTAGCGAGCGTAATGCCCCACGCGCCCGCTCCAAGTTGCAAGTTAAACAAGCGCGGCGCCATCGTGGTCTTTCCGTGCGGAGCCAATCGGGCGCCGTATGCGGTCGTGAATTGCCGCATCCATTCAAGATTGTGCAGCAGTGCGTCTTCATAGAGCACTGCTGCAGGCAATGTGAGATCCTCGCGCAGCAGGTTCCAGTTGCACCGCGCAATCTCGTCGTGGGGAAGAGGCAGTTCCAGAAATCCAATCCCCTTGTTCAGCGGGTTAATCGTGCCAGGAACGCCGGCTCCGTGGGGCTCTCTCTCGCTCAACTGGGAATCTCCAATCCGGCCGCGAGCCATTCACTCCGACCTTGGAAGTACGATGTATCTAGCCTACATACTCAGGGAGCCGTGATGTCGATATGTGACACGTTGATTCGCAAAGCACGCGTCTACGATGGCAGCGGAGCGGATCCTGAAGTGATCGACGTTGCCTTGCTCGGCGACCGCGTTGCGGCTATCGGGCCAGCGCTCTCGATGCACGCGCGCAGTATCGTGGAAGCTGAAGGAATGGCGCTGGCGCCAGGCTTTATCGATTCACACACCCATGATGACCTCAGCTTGATTCAGGCTCCCGCCATGGTGCCCAAGATTTCGCAGGGCGTGACGACCGTTATCACCGGCAACTGCGGCATCAGCGCCGCCCCAGTCACCTTGCGCGGCCGACTGCCAGATCCTATGAACTTGCTTGGCGATGCGGCAGCATTCCGCTATCCGAACTTTGCGGCGTATAAATCCGCAATTCAAGCCGCGGCGCCAGCGGTCAACGTGGCTGCGCTCGTAGGCCATACAGCTTTGCGGAACAATTTCATGGATCGGTTGGACCGCGCGGCAACTGGCGCGGAAGTCGAGGCCATGAAAGCGCAATTGCAAGAGGCGCTCGACGCTGGCGCCTTGGGGTTAAGTACAGGTCTGGCCTATCTCTCGGCGTGTGCCGCCCCGATCGAGGAAGTGCTGGAGCTGGCGCGGCCTTTGGCAGCCGCTGGCGCATTGTATGCAACTCACATGCGCACTGAAGCCGACGCCATTCTGGATGCGATGCAGGAGGCATTCATAGTAGGCCGAGTGCGGAACGTACCGGTGATTGTCTCCCATCTGAAGTGCGCGGGCATTGACAATTGGGGACGCAGCGATGAAGTCTTGCAAGCTCTGGAAGCAGCGGGCGCCGCACAACCCGTTGGCTGCGATTGCTACCCCTACGCCGCCAGTTCGAGTACCCTCGACCTTCGCCAGGTGGACGAGCGCGTGGAGATTTTCATTACCTGGAGTGCGCCGCATCCTCAGATGGCCGGACAGCCGTTGTCGGCCATCGCCGGGCAGTGGGAGATACCACAGATCGAAGCAGCGCGGCGACTGCAACCGGCTGGCGCTATCTATCACAGCATGGCCGAAGACGACATGCGCCGCATCTTGCGCCATCCTGCCACGATGATCGGGTCCGATGGGCTGCCCAACGATCCCACGCCCCATCCTCGACTGTGGGGAACTTTTCCCCGCGTGCTTGGCTACTATTGCCGCGAGCAGAAGTTGTTTCCCATTTCCGTCGCGGTACACAAAATGACCGGCTTGACCGCGCAACGATTCGGCATTGCAGAGCGGGGCCTGATCCGTGAGGGATTCTTCGCTGATCTCGTTCTCTTCGATTCGGAGAAAGTTCGTGATATTGCGACTTTTTCAGATCCCATGCGGCCGCCTGCCGGAATTCTCGGAGTTTGGGTCAACGGCGTCCTGTCATGCAGCGCGCAGGGAACCACACGGCAGCGGGCCGGCCGCTTTTTGCCGCGCGCTCAAACGGCCTGGACGCAGTGAGGGAACGGCACGGAAAACCGGGAGGACGTAAAGACTGGAAATGAGCGATCCGCACAGTATCTTTCTTGTGATCTCGGCCCTGGTTACGGTAGTGGGCCTGATTCTGCTGATCACCGTGATCAAACTGAATCCGTTTCTCGCGCTCCTCGTCGCGTCGCTCACTCTCGCCATTGTTACGGGCATGCCGTCCTCTACGGTCGTTCATGCTTTCGAGGCCGGCGTGGGAGGCACGCTCGGTCACATCGCCGTGATTGTTGCCCTGGGCACCATGCTTGGCAAAATGATGGCGGAGTCGGGCGCGGCAGATCGCGTTGCTCACACCTTGATCGACATTTTCGGCGAAAAGAACATCCCCTGGGCGATGGCCCTGGTCGGCCTTATCGTTGGTCTTCCAGCCTTTTTTGAAGTCGGCTTCGTGCTGCTGATTCCCATTGCGTTTACTGTGGCGCGGCGAACCGGAACCTCACTTATCCTGGTCGGCCTGCCGCTGCTGGCGGGCCTTTCTGTTGTACATGGACTGGTGCCGCCGCATCCTGCCGCTTCCATGGCCGTGGCCATCTACAAGGCCGACGTGGGCCGCACCATTTTCGTGGCGCTGCTCGTCGGCATCCCCACGGCAGCCATTGCCGGTCCGCTCTATGCAAAGCTCATTTCCAGGTATATTCACCTTCCTGCCGAGAATCCCATCGCCGCACAGCTTGTCGACCACGAGACTATTCGCAGCCAGCCTGGTTTCGCGCTCTCGTTATTTACGATTCTTGTGCCGGTGCTGCTCATGTTGACCGGCAGTTGCGCAGATAGACTTTTTCCGTCCGGCTCCACAATCAATGCGACGCTTCACCTCATCGGCAACGACGATATCGCGCTCCTGATTGGTGTGTTGCTGAGCTTTGTCACGCTCGGCCGGATTAGGGGGTTCACGCGCGCCACGATTTTGCGCTTTAGCAACGAGTGTCTCGCTCCAACGGCCGCGATCACATTGCTGGTGGGCGCAGGTGGAGGATTCGGGCGCATCTTGCAGGACAGCGGCGTCTCGCACGCTATTGTCACGCTCGTCATGCAGAACCACATCTCCCTGCTGCTCCTGGCATGGCTGCTCGCCGCAGCCATGCGGCTTGCCACTGGCTCTGCCACCGTGGCCATGGCCACGGCCGCGGCTATTGTCGCGCCTATTGCGGCGCAAACCCCTGGCGTGCATCCCGAGTTGCTCGTGATTGCTACCGGCGCGGGCTCGCTCATCTTTTCCCATGTGAATGACGGCGGCTTCTGGTTAGTGAAAGAGTACTTCAATATGACTGTTGCCCAGACCCTCAAGACGTGGTCGGTCTGCGAAACCATCATCTCCGTAACGGCCCTCATTCTCACTTTGGGCGTAGCGCACTTTATATGATTTCTGCTTTGCATCAACAGCAGCAATAACGGAATGCCGGGAATCGATTGCGGCATTGGGAGATAGTCTGTGTCAGACCCTGAAATCCCACCAACTATTTCGCGCCGCTGTCTTCTTTATGGCGCGGCGGCATGGGCTCTCGCACGTACCTTGGCCGGATCGGCACAAATTTATCCTTCCGCTTCCCATCGCGCCAAACTGCTTGCCTATGTCGGCACTTACACGGGGGCGGCCGGAAGCGTCTTGGAATCCATCACATCCGTAAGCGTGTGGCGGAGAGAGTGGGATTCGAACCCACGGTACTCGTTAAAGTACACACGCTTTCCAAGCGTGCGCCTTAAACCGCTCGGCCATCTCTCCGCGGAAGAAAGGTACGAGAATAGTTGCCGATTCCTTTCTAGTATACCCGCACGTCGGCCCTTCGAGGGCGCGGAAGGCTCTGCGCCCCGGTGAGTCGAAGCCTCCAATGAACTGTCGGAGCCGTTCGAGGGCCGGGAGTGTGTCGCAGCGCAGAGAAGGGAATTCTGAGGCGCGGATGAAAGCGTTTACCGCATGATGGTTGCTCATTTATAGTGCCTTGTTGCCCGCTCTTCAACGATTTGGGCACGTGCAGGAAAAAACCTAAGCAGAGATTGGTTGCATGCCGTCCGATTTCTCTGTTGAGGCTGGGCGCGCAGGCGGCGGATTCTCGTCGCACGGCGTGACTCTCATTTGAAAGAGGTATTCCATGCCACGTATCTCCCGCCGCGATCTGCTTGGTTCGGGATTGGCGCTTTCCACCTCCAGCCTGATGGCACGCACCGCGTGGGCGCGCACGGCCGCTCTGTTTGCTCATGACGCGCTGGCTGCCGATTCGATCGTGGCGCGTCCCGCAACGGCTCCGCGCGATCAGCTTCTCCTCGATTTTGGATGGAAGTTTATGTTTGGGCACGGCACTGACCCTGCCCGCGATCTCGGCTTTGGCAAGAACCAGGAAGACTTCGCCAAAACCGGCGATTTCAAGTTTGCCAAGGCCGGATTCGACGACTCGAAATGGCGCGCGCTCAACCTGCCGCACGACTGGGCGGTGGAGTTGCCCTTTGTGCGCGATGAGGCCCAGCAGTCGCACGGGTATAAACCGCTGGGAAGGCGTTATCCGGAGACCAGCGTGGGCTGGTATCGGAAGGAGCTCGAGATTCCTGCCAGCGATGCAGGTCGCCGCGTCAGTCTTGAGTTCGACGGGGCCTTTCGCGATGTGCTGGTGTTCGTGAATGGCTGCTTCGTCGGCCGCAACGACAACGGCTACGCGCCCTTCTGCTACGACATCACGGATTTTCTCGCCGTCGGCGCAAAGAATTGCATCGTGGCGCGCGTCGATGCGAGCTTTGGCGACGGCTGGTTCTACGAGGGCGCAGGGATTTACCGGCATGTGTGGTTGACCAAGACCAATGTGCTGCACCTGGGACAGTGGGAGAGCACGGTGCGCCCGATGGCCACTGACGGCAAGGCGGTGAACCTGCAACTGGCCACGGTGGTGGTGAACGAGGGCAAGAATTTAGAAACGGCTGCGGTGAGTTGGCAGATCCTGGATGCCGCCGGCAAGACGGTGGCCACGGCCAAGGCCCCTGCGCAGACAATTAACGTGGATGGGCAGGCGGGTTTTGAAGCCTTGGCGCAACTGAGCGATCCTGCGCTCTGGTCGGTGGATGAGCCCAATCTCTATTCGGCCATCGTGACAGTGGAAACCAATGGCAAGCCGCGCGATGCGGAGCGCGTGACCTTCGGCGTGCGCTTCCTTCGTTTCGAGGCCGATCATGGGTTCTTTCTGAACGAGAGGCCGCTCAAAATTCAGGGAACCTGCAACCACCAGGATCATGCGGGCGTGGGCGCAGCCGTGCCTGACCGGTTACAAGCCTTTCGCATCGGCGTTCTGCAACAGATGGGTTGTAATGCCGTGCGCACCTCGCACAACATGCCTACGCCCGAGCTGGTTGCCGCGTGCGACCGCATGGGCATGATGATGATGTGCGAGACGCGGCAGATGAGCTCTAGCCCCGAAGGGTTGGCGCAGCTCGAGACCATGATCAAGCGCTACCGGAATTCGCCGTCGATTATTCTGTGGTCGATCGGCAATGAGGAGAATCACCTGCAGAACGAAATGGCCGAGCAGGGCGCGAAGATTGCAGCGACCATGGTGCGGCGCTGCCACGAACTCGATCCCACGCGCGTGGTTTCCGCGGCGGTGAATGGCGACAACGAGAAAGGCGTGTCGGAGGCGCTCGACATTATCGGCTTCAACTACCACCTGCCACTTCCCGACGAGCTATCACAAGAAGCATCCCACGCGGCCGGTATTTGGGTCGGAGACGGCGAGCACGGTTTCGACGCGCGGCGTGTACCAGACCGATCCCCTGCGCAATACCTTGAGCGCTTACGACGAGAATCATCCTGAATGGGCCGAACTCGCAGAGGAGTGGTGGAAGTTTTACGGCACGCGCGAGTGGCTGGCCGGAGGGTTTGCGTGGACCGGCTTCGATTATCGCGGCGAGCCTACGCCGTACGGATGGCCGTCGATCAACTCGAACTTCGGCATCGTGGACATGTGCGGATTTCCCAAGGACAACTTTTTCTACTACAAGGCGTGGTGGACGAAGCAGCCGGTGTTGCACCTTTTCCCGCACTGGAACTGGGAGGGCAGGGAAGGCGACGAGATCCCGGTGTGGGTGCACTCGAATCTCGACGAAGTCGAATTGTTGCTGAACGGCAAGAGCCTGGGACGGCAGAAGGTCCCGCGGTTCGGGCACGTGGAGTGGAAGGTGCGCTACGAGCCGGGCACCATCACGGCGAACGGATGGAAAGGTGGAAAGCTCGCGCTGACCGAAGAGCGCACGACCACCGGGCCCGTCGTGGCGCTGAAGCTCGCGGCGGAGCGCGCGGAGATTGATGCCGACGGCGAGGATGTTGTGACTCTTACAGTGTCGGCAGTGGACAGCCAGGGCCGCGCCGTGCCGACGGCGGACGTGCTGGTCGATTTCAGAGTGACGGGCGAAGGCGCGTTGATCGGCGTCGGCAACGGCGATCCAAATTGCCAGGAGAGCGACAAGGAGCCGCGGCGCTCGCTCTTCAGCGGCTTGGCGCAGGTGATCGTGCAATCGACCAAGACGGCGGGGACGATCGAGATCACGGCCGAGGTGACCGTGCGGCACGTGACCATTGCGCCGGCAAAGATCGCGATCACAACAAAGCGGGTGCAGCCGCGGCCTTCGGTGTAAGACATTGGTCAGTGGTCAGTGGTCGGTGGCTGCTGCCGGGCGGGCGCGGGGGATGGTGCAGCGTGGACGGTTTGCAGCGCCATCTGAAGGGCCTGAAAGAGATTGGCGGCGCGCTTCGTCTCGAGGTTCCCAGAGGCGAGCGCCTGGAGAACCTCATTGAGCGCGACGTGGATCGAGGCCAGGTCCTGAAGCGGAGGAAGCTGAAGCGACTCCCTGGAGCGCGGGCGCTGAACATAAATGCGCGTGCGCCCGTGAAAGTAGCAGAATTGCGAACCGCGCATGGCGGGCGACTGGCACTTGAGCCCGTTACTCTTGATGAATCGGCACTCCTGGTACTTGCATGCGCCCGTAGTCTTATCGTTGCCGATGTTCATAGTGTTATCCCCCATCCCATACCCCCCTCCCGGATTTTTCGCACAAAGTTCTCAAACGCGACCGGTTGCGCCGCAGCATCGGAATAATGTCCCTCGATTGAGGTGATTCGGGACAAAATTGTCAGGGCAAAAGGGTTATGGTACGTCCCGTGTCACGTCGAGGAATTCTTGCCCCAAAATGCCAACCCGGCGAGCGAATAGTCGCCGCGACGACAGTCTGCTTTTCTGCTGCTGGAACCAGAATGCGCCGATGCAGGAAATAATCTGCACTGCGCGGCAGGAAAATTCGATGTTCGCTATCTGTTCTGGGATCAGTGAATTAGGCGGATTCTTGGATGTGCTGATTGAGGGTCACGGACTTGACACGGAAACAGGCAGGCCGGCTTCGAGAAGCGCCTGGGCTGTTTCTCGTCAAGCCAGGATCATTCCCAGGCAGATCGGCGAACGCTGGCCGACTTAGGGGGATTGGCCGGGAATATTGCGAACGGATTCCGGGTTGAAGTCTGTGGTATCCCCGGTCCCCGAACGCGAGGGACCGGGGGCACCCTCATTTGTAGTTTGGAAATATACCGGGATCGGGGCCACCCGCCAATAGGTCGGGAGTTCGAATCTCTCCGGGCGCACCATTTTTCCGAAACCTGCCGATTGCTCCGCGAAACGCTGTATCGTTGCCGCGGCGCAACTACCACCAGTTGCCGGTGTGGTAAATCGTGCCGTCGGTGCGGCCAGGGGGTTGGCCGTTCGACTGAAGGTCGGAGACCGCCGGAGCCGGATACTCCGCCCACAGAGCCCCGTCCGGACCCGTGGCCAAGGTTCGCTTCACGGTTCCGTCAGGCTCACGGTCGTATGTGAGGGTGCAAAGCAGTTTGCCGGAGACATAGAAAACCGACTGCGTCAGCCAACGCTTGCTGTCATAGCTGTAGCGAATTTCCTGAGTCAGGCCGGTGGGGAATTTGTAGAGCCTTTTCACTCGGAGACTGCTGACATATTCATCGGCGCTATACCATACATTGTCCTGGTCGTAGGTATCCATGCGCACTAAATCGCCGCTGCCGTCGTAGGTGAATTTATCCGTTGCCGCCGGTTTCCCGTCGTTGTATTGAACGGCGGATTTTTTCAGCCCGGTGTGCTCATCGAGTTGGATATCGACATAGAAGGCGTTAGAGGCGACCGACGAATATACGATCTCGCGTGTGGCAACGCCGGCGGGGTTGAAAAACTGTTCCTCGTGGAAGACGCCGGTACCGCTCGGAGTGTACTTCCATGCCTCAAAGTGGGTCTGCGTCCCCTGTACCACCCAGTAACTCGTGGGTGTGCCATCGGCGGTTTTGTCGTCCTCACGAATCTGCAAGCCCCAGGAATTGCGTTGAAATTGCTCGATGCCGACTTCCTCGCCGTTCTTGTATCTGTCCTGGGAATCGGACACCCAGGTATTGCCAGTGTAGTGGTTGACGTAGGTATCCTCCTCGTGTCCATCGCGCATCCTTGCAACCCGCAGGATGCGCCCCAAGGAATCTCTCTCCACCTTGTAATAGCGGCCCGAGGGCGTCGCTCCCGGCGTAATGGGGCCCCGGTATTCGGAGTCGCCCGTGTTTAGGTTGACGCTATACCGGTAAAGCTGGGTGGTTGTTTGGGCGGCGGCGAGAGAGCAGAGCGCCGCGCAAACCGAGATGACGCCACAGGGCCGAATGCTTGTCATGTGCCCTCCAGTGGATAAAGTATATCCGCGGTGTATCGGCCCCGATAAGGGAAAACCAGTTTCCCGCACGGCAAAGCCCGGCGGGGTGGGCATACCAGACTCTGCCACGTCCTCCAGCCATTTACAGGCGCATATTTCGACAGGGAGGGTAGTGGGCCAGTTTGAAAAAGATCGTTCTTCAGAGGCTAGATGTCGTGTCTCAAGACATTATTTACCTGGAACGCGGTCCTCCGCCGAAGAGCAGGCTATGGAAAAGATGAAAAGCATAAGACGCTTTCCATCTTTCCCACAGCCTCTACTGCTGCTACGAGCATGTTTCTCAAAGGAATACAGACCTTCCCTCGGGGGCTGAAGCCCACCGCGTTTTGTGGAGCTTGTGGCACGGATAAATCCGTGCCCTTTCAAAGCTTCGTCCGAATGTAAACAACCTCCTGAAACTTCGCAGCTAGAGCCTACACTCCTTTTGCGGCGTTTTCGGCGCCCTTCGACTAAGCGCAGGGCAGGCTAAAAGTCGCGCCCTGATACAAGACCCCTTCCACCCTTTCGCCAAAACGCGGCGAAAAGATGGAGCAACGAGGGCTCGTGCTGTCCCACATCTCAGAATCGAGATGTGGGGCACCCCTTGTCGTGGTGAGTTGAGAGAGGTGGGTTCGGGTCCGTGCTATCCCACATCTCAGAATCGAGATGTGGGGCACCCCTGGTCGTGGTGAGTTGAGAGAGGTGGGTTTGGGTTCGTGCTATCCCACATCTCAGAATCGAGATGTGGGGCACCCCTTGTCGTAGTGAGTTGAGAGAGGTGGGTTTGGGTCCGTGCTATCCCACATCTCAGAATCGAGATGTGGGGCACCCCTGGTCGTGGTGAGTTGAGAGAGGTGGGTTTGGGTCCGTGCTATCCCACATCTCAGAATCGAGATGTGGGGCACCCCTTGTCGTAGTGAGTTGAGAGAGGTGGGTTTGGGTCCGTGCTATCCCACATCTCAGAATCGAGATGTGGGCACCCCTGGTCGTGGTGAGTTGAGAGAGGTGGGTTCAGGTTCGTGCTATCCCACATCTCAGAATCGAGATGTGGGGCACCCCTTGTCGTAGTGAGTTGAGAGAGGTGGGTTCAGGTTCGTGCTATCCCACATCTCAGAATCGAGATGTGGGGCACCCCTGGTCGTGGTGAGTTGAGAGAGGTGGGTTCGGGTCCGTGCTATCCCACATCTCAGAATCGAGATGTGGGCACCCCTGGTCGTGGTGAGTTGAGAGAGGTGGGTTCAGGTTCGTGCTATCCCACATCTCAGAATCGAGATGTGGGGCACCCATTATTCACTGCTGGTTGAAAGCGACCGCTCCTACTGCTCCATCACTACAACTACCGAACGGGCAGGAATGCGGAGCGAGCTTGCCGATGCCGGTTTTGCCTCGGGCTCCTCCGGAGTTGCTGCGACGAGCGAACCGGCGTGGGGCAGTTCGAGCCTGGCGACGATCGGCTTGTCCTGCTCGAGGTTGGCGATGATCACTGCGCGCTTGCCGTCGGACTTGCGATAGACGGTGTAGCGCACGGAGCCGTCGGCGGTCACGTCCGCGCCCAGGGTGTCGCGGAATTCGGCGTCCCAGATCCACGCCTTGTATTTGCGGCGCAGCGCATCCACCTTCTTGCCGTATTCGAGCGTGAGCGGGAAGGCGGTGATGCTGCCTTTGAAGTTGTAGGGCTCGTACTCGAGGATGTAGCGGTAGAGCATGGCCACGTTGACCTCATCGCGCGCATCCCAGCCGCGCACGGCGGCCATCAGCGGCGCCTGGGGATCGATGTAGCGCAGCGCGTGGCGCGTTCCCCAGCCGATGCGGTAGTAGCCGAGTACGTAGTAGGGCATCATCCAGTCGCCCGGACCCTCGCCAGAAAAGAGGAAGTCGGGATTGACTTTGTCGGCAGCGGCGCGGAATTGCTTCACCAGCGGGATGTCGCCGTTGTAGATATAACCCGGCGCCTGGTAGCCATGATCGTTGCTGAAGTTGTAGGTCACGCCATTGTGCTGCATCACTTCATCGAAGAGCCAGCCCTCGTGCGCCGAGAGCAAGAATCTTTTCGAACTCGTGCGTGGCGATATCGCGATACTCCTGGCAGCAGACGTCCATGATGGCGCGGCGGCGATTGTTGATGCCCGCCAGGGACGTGGGCGTCTCGTAGGCGAAGCTGCCGGACTCGTACTTGTTGCCGTAGGGATCGTCGCACTCGTACTTGTAGAGCACTTCCTTGTACCAGTCGGTGGACATGTCGGCAAAAACGGGCTTGTGAAAGAGGATCATCTTCACGCCCTTGGCCTGGATTTGCGCGATGGCGTCGCGCAGTTCCTGCCAGGTGCCGAGGCCGGGGTCGGTGTTCATGCTCGGTTCGCCGCCATCCTGGCCGCCGCGATGCCAACCGACGAGCTGAATTGCGCCGACGCCGTTCTCAGCGCACTCGGTGCCGTACTTGATGAGCTCGCGATAGGGGATGGACCAGTCCTGTTCAGAGCCGTCGATTTGCAGCTGCTGCCAGGAGTTCACGTCCTTCACCCATTCAGGAATGTGCGGACTGCCGAACCAGGTGGCGCGCCACTCCTTATATATGTCCAGACCCACGTGCCAGTCGCCCGCGTAGGGCTGCATCACAACGGGCGAGAGGTTCACTGAAGAGTGAGGGTGCGCAAAGATGAAGTGGCAGGTGCGAAAGTCGAGATGCACGGGCAGGCCGGAAATCTCGTCGGTTTGCGGGACCGCGTTGCCGTTCCAGTCGATGGTTCCGGGATGCTGCTCGAAGGTGAACTGGAGCAGGTAGCGGACGGTGGGATCGTGATGCGCCACGTAAATGCCCTGCTCGGGAGATTGGATGAAGCAGAACTGGCTCTGGTTGGAGTTGAAGGTCTTGGTGGGATACCGGACTCCCCAGTAGCCGAGATTGTTGCCGAAGTGAGGGTAGATTTCCTCGTCGGAAAGTGCGCCGACGAACATGTGCTCGGCCACCATGCGCGTGTCGGGCGTGGGCGGGTTCAGGTCGCCGAAGTAGGGATAGTCGACTGACTCGACATGCAAATCCGACTGATTGTCGAGGACACCGTCGAAGGTGAGCGCACCGTTTTTGAGCGTGACAGTGGCCGTGAAGGTGATGGGCAGAACGCCGCCGTGCTGGCTCTCCAGATTCGACCACTGGATCCGCACCTGGTTTTCGGCAATCTTTTCCACGCTCCTGGCGCGCTGTTTCTGGCCCCAGATGAAGTTGGTGCGCTGCGTGGGCAGAGGCGCATGCATGCGGAAAGAAACGCCCAGCGCGGGGCGGCGCTCGATGACCCACTTCGTGGGCTTATGCTCCATGCGCGTAAGCGCGCCGGTTGCCGGGTCGAAGGCCACGAGGAGGTCTTTATCCTGCAGGACCACGTCTCCGGTGATGGCGGCGGCCTGTTCGGCGCTCAATTCCATATTCTCAGTGAATGCGGCCAGCGCGGTTAGTCCGGCCAGCTTGTTGAATGTTCTCCGGTCCATGAGGCTCCTCGATTCTTCGGCTTTTCGTAAAAGGACTGCCGCGCCAGGAAAGCCGCGGCGAGCCAAGGCGATTCACATACAGTGAATCCGGGTTGCAGGGTTTTCCTATTTCTGGGCGAGACCCTTCGCTCGCAGCTTTGAGAGACCGGTCTCGCAAACGGATGGTATCGGGCGCGGGGCGCGGGTGTCAATCGGGAAGTAGGAAATAGGGCATGGGGAAGCGCCGGGGGGTCGAAGGTAGAGTGAAGAAGTGGAACAGGGACGGGCCAATTTGAGCAGGGAACTGCGCGCCATGGTGACGCTGGCCGTGCCAGTGGTGCTGAGCGAACTGGGCTGGATGGCCATGGGCGTGGTGGACACCATTATGGTGGGGCGCCTGGGGCCGGCGGCGATCGGCGCGGTGGCCCTGGGCAACGCCATCTGTTATACGCCTTCCATCTTTGGCGTGGGGTTAATGCTGGGGCTGGATACGCTGGTATCGCAGGCCTACGGGCGCAAGGATCACGACGAGTGCCATCGATGGCTGGCCCAGGGCGTGTATCTGGCGTGCTTTGCCGCTGTGCCCATCATGCTGGGAATTTGGCTGGCGAGTTTTTTCATTGGACGCGTCGGGATTGCGGCGGAAGTAGCCGGGCCGGCGAGCGAATATCTGCGGCTGCTCAACTGGGGCACGTTGCCCCTGCTGCTCTACGGGGCCACGCGACGCTATCTGCAAGGCGTGGGCCAGGTGCGCGTGATTACCGTGACCTATGTGCTGGCGAACCTGGTCAACTGGTTCGGAAACTGGGTGCTCATCTACGGGAAGCTCGGATTTCCGGCGCTGGGCGTGAACGGATCGGCGATCTCGACTGCGATTTCGCGCGTGATTATGGCTACGGCGCTGCTGGGCTTTGCCTGGCGCTATGAGCGCGGGCGTGGGCATCCGCTGTTCCATCACTGGGCCGCACCGCAGGCCGCGCGGCTCAAGCGGCTGTTGCAACTTGGCGCGCCGGCGGCAGGGCAAATCCTGCTCGAGGTGGGCGCCTGGAATTTGGCCACGCTTTCGGCCGGATATCTGACGCCGGTTGCGCTGGCCACGCATCAGATCGTGCTCAACTATGCGAGCGTCACCTACATGGTGCCATTGGGAATTTCCGCCGCGGCCGCTGTAAGCGTGGGTCATGCGGTGGGCGCGGGCGATGCCGCACGGGCGCGGCGCGCGGGATGGATGGCGTTGGGGTTGGGAACGAGCTTTATGCTGCTGGCGGCGCTGATGTTTCTATTGTGGCCGCGACCATTGATCGAATTGTTTTCTCGCGATCCGCGCGTGCTCGCCGTCGCTCCGGGCCTGCTGGGCATCGTCGCAGCCTTTGAGATTTTCGACGGCATTCAGACCGTTTCGACGGGCGCACTGCGCGGGCTGGGCGAAACCCACGCGCCGATGTGGGCCAACCTGGTGGGTTACTGGGTGCTGGGATTGCCGCTCGGATTCTTTCTTTGCTTTGGACTCGGTTGGGGAATTTACGGCCTTTGGATTGGGCTCACGCTCGCGCTGATCGTGATTGCCCTGGCGCTGCTCCTGCGCTGGCGACACGACGCGCGGAGGCAGCTGCTGGCTGCAACTTTTTAACTATGAGGTTCTTCGCGCCGGGCAGCCGGCGCACAGACGATCCGTCTTGCTTCTGCGCTGAAAATAAACAGGTTACTGGCAATGAATGTCATAGCAGGCCGCTCCAGGCCGAACCCGTTGCAAAGGGGTTACCAATGGGGCGCACTGTGATACGACGACGATGAGAAGTGACTATAATCACATATTGGGGCGAGATGGTCCGGCATCCTCTAGAGGGTGGTCCGGCGCTGCTGAAGCGCTTCAAATCGCTCAAGATTTTTCGGAAGGGAATCCCGCCACATGGCGACTGGAAACCTGGCCCTGGGTCAAGAACAGGGCGAAAGCAGCACGCGTCCGCGCATCGTCAACGACTTCACCATCAACGTAGCCACGGTGAACGGATCGGGTTCGCAGTCCGCCAACAGCGTACTGCTGAAGAGCATCTTCGGGATGGGCGTTCCCGTGAGCGGGAAAAACCTGTTCCCGTCGAACATTGCGGGATTGCCCACGTGGTTCACCATTCGCGCCAGCAAAGACGGCTATGTGGCGCGCAAGCGCGAATCGGACGTGCTGGTGGCGCTGAATGCCGAGACGGCGCGCGAGGACATGCTGTCGCTGCCCACGGGCGGCGTCGCCATCTACGAAGAAAACTTTAACCTGAAGCAGTATCGCGACGACGTGGTCTGCTATCCGGTGCCGTTCGACAAGCTCACCGCGGCTCTGTGTCCTGAGGCCAAACTGCGCAAGCTGGTCAAGAACATGGTGTACGTGGGCGTGGTGGCGCAACTGCTGCACCTCGACCTGAAGGTCGTAGAAAAGTGCGTGCAGAAGCAGTTTGCCAAGAAGCAGAAGGTCTTCGACCTGAACTTCGGCGCTGTTGAAACCGGCTTCGAGTATGCCAAGACCAACTTCACGAAGCAGGATCCGTACTTCATCGAGCAGATGAGCCAGACTGAGGGCAAGATCATCATCGATGGCAACGCGGCTTGCGGCATGGGCGCGGTCTTCGCGGGCGTGACGGTGGTGGCGTGGTACCCGATCACGCCGTCGACCTCGCTGATTGAGGCGACGACGGATCTGCTGAAGAAGTTCCGCGTGACGCCGGAGGGCAAAGCTACCTTTGCGGTGGTGCAGGCGGAAGATGAGTTGGCGGCGATCGGCATGGTGCTGGGCGCGGGCTGGGCCGGCGCACGATCCATGACTTCGACCTCGGGACCGGGCATCTCGCTGATGGCGGAGTTTACCGGGCTTGGTTACTACGCAGAGATTCCCGGCGTGATTTTCGACGTGCAGCGTACCGGGCCTTCGACGGGCATGCCGACGCGCACCCAGCAGGCCGATCTGCTTTCGACGGCGCTGCTTTCGCACGGCGACACAAAGCATCCCGTTCTGCTGCCGGGCAACGTAAAAGAGTGCTTCGAGTTCGGCTATGCGGCCTTCGATGTGGCGGAGCGTTTGCAGACGCCGGTATTCGTACTTACCGATCTCGATCTGGGCATGAACAACTGGATGTCGGAGCAGTTTGCGTATCCTGAGAAGCCGCTCGATCGCGGCAAGGTGCTGACTGCCGAAGAGATTGAAAAGCTGGGCGGCTTTGCACGTTACCGTGACGTGGATGGCGACGCCATTGGCTGGCGCACGCTTCCCGGCACCATGCATCCCAAGGCGGCGTACTTCACGCGCGGCTCGGGACATAATGATGCGGCGGGCTACACCGAGCGCCCCGAAGAGTATGTGGCCGTTATGGATCGGCTGGCGCGGAAATTCGAATACGCGCGCACGCTAGTCCCGGCGCCGTTGTCTTATCGCAACGGCAAATCTAAGATCGGCTTCCTGGCGTTTGGTTCCACCGATTTCGCGTTGCGCGAGAGTCTCGACCAGATCGAGAAAGAGCACGGCCTCAGCGTGGACTACATGCGCGTCCGCGCTTTTCCGTTCGCGCACGAGATTCACGACTTTGTGGCCAGCCATGAGCGCGTGTACGTGGTGGAACAGAACCGCGATGCGCAGTTGGCCAGCCTGCTGAAGCTGGATCTTCCCGCCGATCAGGTGGTGAAACTGCGCAGCATTCTGCACTACAACGGGCTGCCCATCGACGCGCGCACGATCACGGATGAGTTCGCAACCAAGGAGGGCTTGTAATGGCCACCGCAACTGCTAGTGGGGCCAAGGGCCCGAAACTGAATCATATTGGGCTGCCGATCGTGGATTATCGCGGCGGCAGATCCACGCTGTGCGCCGGCTGCGGACACAACGCGATCTCGGAGCGCATTATCGACGCCATGTTTGAAATGGGCGTCGAGCCGGAGCGCGTGATGAAGATGAGCGGCATCGGCTGCTCCTCGAAGAGCCCGGCCTACTTCATGAACCGCTCGTTCAGCTTCAACAGCGTGCACGGGCGCATGCCGAGCGTGACCACCGGCGCCGTACTGGCCAACAGCACCATGACAGCGCTGGGCGTCTCCGGCGATGGCGACACAGCTTCCATCGGCATGGGACAGTTCGTACACCTCATGCGGCGCAACCTGCCGATGATCTACATCATCGAAGACAACGGCGTCTACGGCTTGACGAAGGGCCAGTTCTCGGCCACGGCCGACCTCGGCTCCAAGCTGAAGACCGGCGTGATCAATGATCTTCCGCCTATCGATACCTGCGCTCTCGCCATCCAACTAGGCGCGACATTCGTGGGCCGCTCGTTCTCCGGCGACAAGAAGCAGCTGCTCTCCATGCTCAAGGCGGCCATCGCGCACAAGGGCACGGTGATGCTCGACGTCATCAGTCCGTGCGTCACGTTTAACGACCATGAGGGCTCGACCAAGAGTTACAAGTTCCTGCAAGACCACGACGAACCGATCAATGAGATCGGTTTTGTGGCCAGCTTCGACGATATCGAAGTGGATTACGATTCGGGCGAGGTCTACGACGTGGAAATGCACGACGGCTCGCAGTTGCACCTGCGCAAGCTGCTTGAAGACTACGACCCCACTGATAAAGCCAACGCGGTGCGTACGCTGATGGAAGCGCAGGAAAAAGATGAAGTTCTCACCGGCGTTTTCTATATCAATACGCAAAAGCCGACGTTTATCGATCAGCTCAACATGGTAGATGAGCCGCTGGGCACGCTACCCGAGTCGCTGACGCGCCCGCCGAAATCCGCGCTTGAAGCCTTGATGGCCAACCTGCAATAGATGCATTCCTTGCTCTCGGCGCATGCACGCGCCGAGAGCGACGGTGCCCCCGTCGAGGTATTCCCCTCACAAGTTGAAGGCGTAACTGACCGCTCTGTTTAAGGCTGCCCGTCTAATTGACGGGTATCTCCGCCAGTGGGCGATCGGCGCGAACCGTCTGGTTGCGGCCGAGATCCTTGGCGCGGTAAAGAGCCTCGTCGGCGCGGCGCAAACAGTCGAGAGCCGGCTCACCGGGCTCCAACTCGGCGACTCCAAGCGAGATGGTGATGCCGGGCAGCTCGGCGAAGGTGTTGCTTTGCACCATGTTGCGCATGCATTCAGCAAGCAAATACGCGTCGTTCAGGCGGCTGTATGGCAGGAGCACGACAAATTCTTCGCCCCCAATGCGAAAAAGACGATCACTCTTGCGCAAGCGAGCAGAAACCGCCGCAACCATTTCAATCAGCACCGTGTCGCCGACATCATGTCCGCGCACGTCATTGATCGTCTTGAAGTGATCCAAGTCGAACAGGATGATCGACGCCGGTGTTTTGTAGCGAGTGCGAAAACTCACAGCGCGTTCGATTTCTTTTTCCATCTCGCGGCGATTGGCAGCGCCAGTCAGGGGGTCGCGGGCCGCGAGCCGTTCCATTTCCGCGTGCTGCCGCTCGCTATCCGTGGAAAAAATAAGCGCGAAGATCCAGGTGAGCGCCAAAGAACCGATCACGCGCGGGAACTCCTCGCGCGTGGTCCAGTGCCAGGCGCCGAAGACCACGGCCGGGCAGAAGATGCACATCAAAATGCTGGCTCTGCCCGATCCCAGAATGAAGTAGCTGATGCAGAGTAGGGGATATGCCCAGAACAATCCCGCCAGATGCAGATGGAAAATGGCGAAAAGAATGAGGAAGGATCCGGCTGCCGTGACGCCGAATAGAACATGCGCCGCAAGGTGGGTGGCGCGGCGGATCAGATACAGCAAGCCGGCGAGCAGGATGCTGAGCGTGCCCGTCACGACGGCAGTGCTCCACTCGTGCGTCACCAAATCAATGGCCGTGAAGACAATACTTCCGGCGAGCGCCAGGGCGCTCATCCAGACGACGGGACGCCAACTCTCTAAATGACTGCCTTGAAACTGCATCGCAAAAACGGCGTGTAGAGATGCGTCGGTATCCGCGCAAATCGGGGAATTCGCCAAAACGATTATACGCGCACACGAGTTTCGATTGTGCCTGTAGCACCGGCAAGCAAAACCATTGGTAACGTCTTAGGAAAACCGGTTTTGGCGCAGCTAACACTGTGCCCCGATGCAGGGCAGATGGTCGCAACGTGTTCTAGATAGCGGCTACGACGCTTTGCCGCGCAGTTCCTGTTCGGCGCGGAACCAATCGTCTTCGTGGTATCCGTGCATACCGCCGCGCTCGGCCCAGAAGTGATGCGCGAGCTCTGCTACTCTCTCGTGCGAAATCGAAATCGGAGTCACTTTTGCGAGAACGCCGGTCTTTTTTGCCGCGGGCTTGCGCGGTTTCGCGACAGCTTTCGGAGCGGAGCCTGGTTTCTTTGTGGATTTTGCCATTGGACATTCCTCCCGGGGATAAAGGATAAAATTCGGCCAACTATAGAGAGATTAACCAACATTTGCTTCGCTTTCCAGGCGAAGCTGATGCGCGGAACCACGGCCGTAAACCTGCGTGAAGGAATGGCCGCGGTGCCGGGGGCAGCCGAGGCTGCATCGTTTCTGAGTTGACGTTTTCCAGTTTCACAACATATGATGGCTTGCGGGAAACCGGTATCTCACCCGCAAAACCTCAAAGCAGGAACTTTCGACTGAAGCCCGATGTCTGCGAAGGGAACCGATCTCCTGGCTGAAAATACCATGTGCCGAAGGCATGCAAGTCCTCCGTACGATCCGCGGCTCAAAACGCCGCGGGAACGAAGCAAAATTTGAACGTCCCCAAGGGCGCTGCCCCGACGGAGGACTAGAGGGTAAAGATGGACAGACGGACTTTCAATAAGTTGGCGGGACTTGCCGCAATGAGCGCTCTGACGGCCGAGTTGGAGCTGAGCACGGCGCAGGCGGCGGACATTGCAGGTGAAGTGATCCTGGAGGATAACGATTTCCTGGTGGCGTTCGATCCCGCCACTGGCGCTCTCACGCGCATGGAGCACAAGCCGAATAAATGGATCGTGGAACGTCGACCGGCACTCGGCGCATCCTTCCGGATGCTTGTTCCCATTCCCGGCCGCCGCGCCAACTTTGTGTTTGGGCAGAAACAAAAGGCTGCGAGCGTCGTGAAGATTTCAGACAGCCAGGTTCAAATTGTGTGGAAAGATCTGGCCAGTGAACACGGAGGCGTGCTGCCCATTACTCTGACGGCTACGGTCACTTTGAAGAATGGCAAACTCACTTTCGACACGACGCTCGAGAACAAGTCCACCTGCACGGTAGAGACCGTCGACTATCCGTATTTCGGCGACCTGAATCCTCCCACGAGCAACTCCACCGTGGCGGCTCGGACCATGTGGTATGGGAATCTCGGTTCCGATGAGATCTATCCGGACTTTGGCAACGAGAAGGGATACTGGGGCGTTGATTTTCCCATCAAGACTTTCGGCTCGCATCGCAGCAATTTTTGCCTGATTCAAGCCCAGACCGAGGGGCTCTATGTGGAATTGTCCGATCCCACGCTGCCCTATTACGCGGAATTCACTTTTGAGCAGCATCCCGGAGTGGTGCACGGAGCCGTGGTGCCGAAGACTGATGAATTCTCAGGGTTCCCGGTACATCAGGAGTTTCGCGTCTGTCACTTCGTCTTTGCTGATCCCAATTCGACAAAGAAATTTGTTCCAGTCGTGTTTCGCGGATACGAGGGCGACTGGCATGCGGGCATCGATGTGTACAAGGAATGGCGCAACAAGTGGTTCAAAACGCCGCATCTTCCCGCGTGGGCGAGCGACGTGCACTCCTGGACCATGCTGCGGATGAACACGCCGGAAGAGGATTACACCATCTCGTACAAAAGGTTTGTGGAGTATGGCGAGGAGTATGCCAAGTACGGCGTGAAAGCGGTGCAACTGATTGGATGGAACATCGGCGGACAGGATCGCGACGATCCTTCGCAGGACACCGACCCGAATTTGGGCACGTGGCAGGAGTTTCATGACGCAATTGCCAAGGTGCAATCTCTGGGCGTAAACGTGATCCTGTTCGGCAAGTTGAACTGGGCCGATCTGACGTCGCAGTGGTACAAGGACGAGCTCTACAAATACGAGGCCAAGGATCCGTACGGCATCCGCTACGAGCAGGGCGGCTACAACTATGTGACCCCGACGCAGTTGGCCGGCATCAATACCCGGCGGCGAGCCGTGATGGATTTCGCAGATCCCGCGTATCGCGAGATTGCGTTAAAGGAATTCCGGAAGATCCTGGCGCTTGGTTCCACCGGCTGGCTGTGGGATGAAATTTGCCATCACTCGGGGGCGATCTACAATTTTGCTCCGGGTCATGGCTACGTTCCACCGGGATACATTTACGGTGGCGATCTGCCGCTTTCCGCTGCGCTCCGAGCCGCTGCCGACAAAGTGAGCCCCGATTTTATATTTGGCGGTGAAGGACCGCAGGACTGGCTGATGCAGTACTTCCCAGTCAACGAATGCGGCGTGAGCGCGACGCCTGTATGTCAGTATCTCGACACCAAACATTCCGTGATGATCGCCGGGGTGAGCGGCTTCGACGATCGCGAAGGGTTGAACATGATTCTGCTCAACCGTTGCGTGATCCAATACGAGCCGTTTCTCTACAAGGGTCACCTGCACGATTTTCCGCTCACCATGGCCTACGGACAGAAGATCGATGACCTGCGACGCAAATACAAGGCTTACCTTTGGGAAGGAGCCTTTCGCGATAACCTTGGCGCGGATGTGAGCGCGAATGCGGCGTTTCGGTATTCAGTCTACGTTGCCGAAAATGGCAAACGGGCAGTGGTCGTAATCAACCCGAGTTCTGAGGACGCCATTACTGCCAAGGTGAGCCTGCCGAATCCGGGCAACCTCTTTGTTGCAACTCCCGAGCAGCCCGATGCCATGTCGACGTCGGGAACGGTGCAAATTCCTGCGCGCTCTGCGGCAGTTGTTATTGAACAGTAGGCTCCGCAGAGAGCGGATCGCGATTGGTTGGTTTTTGCAGAAATCGCGGGGGTAGCGTGTATCGTGGTTGCAAGCTAGAAGCCATGATCACACCCGCTATCGATACCACTGCGCTCACCCGCCGCTTTGGCGACTTCATCGCCGTCGACAACGTGAACCTGCGCGTCGAGGCTGGACAGTTCTTCGGATTTCTCGGCCCCAACGGGGCAGGCAAGTCCACCACGATCAAGATGTTGACGGGTCTGCTGGCGCCCACTTCAGGCAGCATCCGCATCCTCGGTGGCGACTTGCAGGCCAACTCCGCGGAGATCAAGCGGCAGATTGGCGTGGTGCCGGAGGGCCTGGCGCTCTTTGGCCGCCTCACCGCCGACGAATATCTGCAGTTTGTGGGGCGCATGTATGGCCTGGATCGCGCCACCACGCTGAGTCGCACGCGGGAGCTGTTGGAGTTCATGCAGTTGGCCGGTGAGCAAAAAAAGCTGATCACGGACTTCTCGCATGGCATGCAGAAAAAGCTGGCTCTCGCGGCAGCGGTTATTCACGGACCAAAGGTACTGTTTCTCGATGAGCCGTTTGAGGGCGTTGACGCGGTAGCCGCGGGCACACTCAAGGCCATGCTGCTGCGAATGATTTCGCGCGGCGTGACTATCTTCCTCACCTCGCATGTATTGGAGATCGTGGAGCGTCTGTGTACGCACATTGCCATCATTCATCGTGGGCGACTGGTGGCGCAGGGTTCGCTTGACGAGTTGCGTGCGGGGGCCGCGCGCATCGCACAAGCCGGAATCCAGGAAGGCGCAGCGCCGCCGAGCGATGAGAAGCGCAGCCTGGAGCAGATCTTCCTTGAAATTGTGGGGGCGGATCGTGAAGGCAATCCTGCTGCGACGGCGCCTGAGCAGGAGCTCTCATGGCTGAGCTGACGGGCCCACAGAGTGTTTCCGGCTCCATGCCGCCCATTCCCGCAAGTGCACAGTTGCGGGCCGTCGCGTGGCTGCGCTGGCGCATCTTTGTTAACGGCATGACGCGCAAGCGACCCAAAGGCACGCGCCAGGTGGCCGGAGTGGTGTTTGCCATTCTCCTGCGCCTCATGGTCTGGCCCATGCTCGCAATGTTCGTCGTGGGCCCGGTCGCGGGTAGCGGATACTTTGCGTGGATGGCGATCTCCCAGGGCCATCCCCAAAGACTCGCTTCGCTGCTGCTCGGCATCACGCTGCTCTGGCAGTTTGTGAGCATCAACGGCCTCAGCATCGCCGCTACGATTCAGAACTTCGATCCTGCTTCGCTGGTGCGCTTTCCCCTGCGCTTCGGCCGCTATTTTGTGTTGCGTTCGCTCCTCGGGCTCATGACGCCCAGCACCATCGTGGGTTGCCTGGCGTTGCTGGCCGCCGCAATGGGAATCGGTGTAGCAGATGTATCGCTGGCGCTGTCCGCGTTGGTGGTAATGGCCGTCTACGCATTGATGAACATTTATCTCACGCGCATGATCGGCGCATGGATGGATCGCTGGCTGGCGAACCGCCGCTTCCGTGAGATTTTCAGTATGTTGATGGCACTGTTTGCCGTCAGCATCCAGTTCCTGAATCTGCACCAGACCACGATGCATGGGCGGGGCGTCCGAACGAGTTGGCTAATCAATATTCTGCACAGCTCTGGATCGTACCTTTACTGGTTGCCGTCGGGTTTCGCGGCGCAAACAATTCTGCTCGCCAAACATCCTCTGGCAGCAAGTGCTCAGTTTGCGGGATTGCTGGCCAGCACTGCGCTGTTCGCCGCGGTGTTTGCCATCCGGCTGCACAAACAGTTTCTTGGCGAATATCTGAGCGAGGGCGTGAGCCGTCGCGCGCAGGCGCCATCGGCCCCGCGCGTAAAAGCGCCGGAGCCGCAACCCGTCACGCGGCCTGTATCCGTCGCGTCCGGCGCCATCTTTTCGCCTGTCGTGGCCGCGTGTCTGCGCAAGGAGTGGCTCATATTGACCAGCAATGGAACGCAGCTGATTGGTTTGCTCACGCCGCTGATATTCGTTGTAATCTTCAGCATGAACCGGACATTTTCCACCTTCTCGTCGAAGTATTTTCTGCCCGCTGCGATTGCCTACGTTCTCATTGCCGCCCTCAGTTCGCTCTACAACATCTTTGGCGCGGACGGCAGCGGCGTGCAGTTGTATCTGCTGGCGCCCATTCGCATGCTCGACGTAGTTTTGGCCAAGAATCTGATGAGCCTGACAATCATCATTGTCCAGGTGACGGTGGCCTGGACCATCATCTGCATGTTGGCGCGAACGCCCATTCCCATTTCTGCGCAGATCTCTACCGTATTCTGGACGATCTTCGTCGTGGCTTTGAATCTATCCATTGGCACTCTGCGATCGATCCAGGCGCCACGTAAATTTGTTCCCGGCCAGTCGCGGAGCCCGCGAGGCGCAACGCCCACCAACCGCACCAGCTCGTTGCTGGTTCTCGGGGTGCTGTTCGGAAGCATGTTGCTGCAGATTCCCATCGGCATCGCGTCCAGTTACTTCGGGACGCCGTGGCTGGCAGCGTGGATCTTCGGCACGTTTGCCGTCGCCGCGGTTTTTGCGTACGCGTTCATGTTGCGCGAGGCCGAGCGGCTCATTCTGGCCGCGCGCGACGTGTTCGCGGAAGAACTCTGCAAGGCATGAGCCGGAAGCTCTAAGAATGATCGTGGGCCGGAGTCGCTACAACTCCCACCAATCGAACAGCGCCATGCGCGGATAGTACAAGCCGCCGCGTACCGTAGCATCCGCACCGTGCAGGTTACGTAGAAACTTTGCGTAAGCCTCAATCTGCGGAGCGAATTCGCGGCGCAGTTCGGGCAAAGCGGCTTTCGCGTCGAGACCGTCCTCGTGCGCGGTCTTGTAGTCGATGATCCACCAGGTGGAGTTGCCGTCGTTGGATTCCGGCATGGGTCCGGCGCGGAAGACCCGATCAATCTGCACAGTGCGCAGACCGCCCGAAATTACGCCAGTCCAGCGCGCCTCGCTCGCGGCATCGGCGTGCGCAGCGAGAATCCATTGCGCTTGCGGGTCGTTGGCGGCGTGGAGAACCATCTCGAGCGCTTGAGTGGCGAGTCGATGGGCTGGGCCGGCACCGATGCCGAAAGTGCGTAAGTTAGCCGCGATGCGTGGCTGCACGCGGGCGAGCGAATTTCGAGCAACTTCACTGGTTTCCGTGGCGAGAAGTTGAGCGAAACGCTGAAACAGTTCGTGGACCGCTTTACCGAGCGCGCGCGACTGCAAACCACCTTCATGGCGCTCATAAAGCCGGCCCGCACCGGCCTGCGGGTCCTCAGCCGCCGTTGCGAATTCGGCAGAAGCGGGTTGATATCCCGGCGGTAAGCGGCGCACGCGCGTCGGCTTCAGAGCAGGAGGCACGATACGCAATTCGCCTTCGCCTGAAGCCGCGAGCGATTCGATCGTGGAGGGTTCGGCGGCGGCTGCGCGCGCCGCTGACCACTCCGCGAACTTGCGGCGGATGTCGGTTTCCCACGCGGGCCACGCGGTCAGGAGCAGGCTTTCGCCCGGCGTAGCGAGCTCAATGAGAGCGGTGTCGGTGGTCTTGTACGACGGACGCGCGAAGAAGTACAGTTCTTCGCGCGCGCGCGTTGCAGCTACGTAAAGGACGCGGCGCGCCTCATGCTTCTCGCGCTCATGGCGCACGCGATCCACCCAGGCCTTTGCGGCGCCGCGGCCGGCTCCCTTGGGCGGCATTGGGGCGACGAGAAATTCCGTGATCTCTTCTGGCTCATCGGCTTCGGGTGGCAAGCCGCGCTCCAGCCAGGAAAGCAATTCCGGCTTGTTGTTGCCCGCGCCGGCCTGTAGATCGGGCACGATCACAACCTCGAATTCAAGGCCCTTTGCTTCGTGGATAGTCATCAATTGCACGCCGCAGTCGATCTCCGCCGCGGGGTCGGGCAGGGCCTTGAGATCTCCGAGGGCCGCGTCAAGCGCGGGGCCCAGTAGATCGGGCTCGCCTTGTGGCAGCGTGTCGAGGCGTTGCCAGAGCAGATCGAGATTGGCGCGCGCGGCAGCATCGACACACTGCGCGCCACCGAGACGCAGCCAAGCCTGTTCGAGCCAGGTGCCAAGAGTTGCGGAGGGCCGTGTGGAACGCAGACGATCGGCGAACTCGATCGCGCGCAGCAGGCGTTCCACGGCTGCACGGCCGTCGCTGGATAGCAGCGTCATGCGCTCCGCGAGCAGTTCGGACACGGGGCGTGACTTCAACTGTTCGTCATCGGCGCTGACCAGCGTGTGCAGATCTGCGAGCGAGAGTCCGCACCAGGGCGCGCGCAAAACCCCGAGCCAGGCAACGCGGTCTTCGCGATTGAACAACGCATGGGCCAGCGCCAGAACGTCAATAATCTCAGGGCGATCTTGCAAGGTCTCGAGCTTGATGGCGCGGAACGGAATGGCCGCATCACGCAGCGCCTGGGCCACGGGCACAAGCGCTCTGCGTGCGCGGCCGAGAACGGCGATACGGCATTTGTCGTTGGCCGCGCGAGCTCTTTCCAAACGGCTGCGAATCAGAGCGACGATCTCCGTCGTCTGTTTCTCAAGCGCGGCACCGCGTTGCAATTTCAGCGCATCTTTTTGATCGGTGTTAGAACTCTGTGAGTTGCCGCGCGACGCTGGTGAAAATTCCAAGTGGAGTTGCAGGCGTGGTTCGCCGTGAGCGGCAACGTGCAGGCCAGATTCGAGGGATGAATCGCGCGCGGGCTCGGCTTCAACAAACGTAATGCCGTCGTCGCCGGTGAAAACCTGCATAAATGTTTCGTTGATGCGATCGACGAGCGGTCGCGCGGTGCGGAAGTTGGCCGTCAGTAGCACCGAATCGAAGAGCAGCGGAAGATCATCGGGGATTTCCAGGCCAAGCTGCTCGGCGCGCGGAAAGAGCTCGGTATCGGCTTCGCGGAATCCGTAGATGGATTGCATCGGATCGCCCACCACAAACAGGGTGCGGTCCTCACGCCCGGACCACGCAGCGATGAGATGCGCGAGCAACTGATGCTGGCGGCGGCTGGTGTCTTGAAACTCATCAACCAGCAGATGACGAATGCCGTCCGCGAGGTTTTGCGCGGTTTCGATCGGCAGGCTGTCTTCACCTTTGAGCGCCTTTTGCGCGATCTGCGCGATTTCAATGAAATCCGCCGCCGCCGTTTCGGCAAATACCACGCGCAACTGGCCCGCGGCATGACGCAGAAGAATGAAACATGCTCGAACGATCTCCCACTCTTCTTCGGTGTAACGGACGGGAGGAAGATTGCGGACGGCTGCAAGGGTGGGTGCAAGATTCGGGAACCGCGGCCAGGTTGGCAAGCAGGCCGAGCAAGCGTGCCTTTTCGGCTTTACGCTCTTTGGGAAATCCCTGAGTGACGTCTGACTTGTTTGCGCATGCCAGCCCTCGCCAGTCAAGAGCAAGTCTGCTAGGCACAAGAACGCGCGGTACGCTTCTTCCAATTCGTCCAGATTCTGCAAAGGGCGCGGAAGGGAAGTCGGCCAGCTCCGCAAGATCGCTGTAGAGTTCGCCGCCGCTTTGCTCGCACGCAAAGCGCGCCAGCGCGTGCGCCTCGTCAAGTGCGCCTGGAGACTGTTCGAACAGTTGACTCAGAGCAGTGAGATGCGCGCGCACCGTGCGGGCAAATGGGCGCTCCAGCCGTTCGCGCAGCGCGTCCCAATCCGGGTCGCGGTCAAGGACAAAATCGTGCATCCACTGGTCGCGCTTTTCGAGCATGGTCACGACCTGGTCCTCGAGATCGGCCCAACTATTGTCGCGCCACAGAAGCAGCGTTTCGATGGCCGCGTTCAGCGTCGCGTTGTCTTTCCCAATCTGTTCGAGCGTGCGGCGAGCGGCTCGGCGATAAAGCTCCTTCGGCTGATCGTAGATCTCCAGGCTTCCGCCAAGGCCGGAGAGAATGGGCTGCTGCAAGGCGAGCTCACGGCAGAAGGAGTCGATGGTAGAGATCCGCAATTGCGCGGGAAGGTCGAGGAGATCCCAGCCGAGGGCGCGCGAACGGGCGAGCGCGCGCTGCGCCAGCGACTCCATGGAGAAGGGATTGGACGCGTCTTCTTGAGCGCCCGCGGCCGCAGCCAATTCGAGCTTGGAGAGAATGCGGTGACGCATCTCGGCTGCGGCGGCCTTGGTGAACGTGATGGCAACGATTTCGCCGGGATCGTTCACCTCGCCGAGCAAACGAAGAAAGCGGCGTGTCAGCAGATCAGTCTTGCCCGATCCGGCCGGTGCGCGCACCAGAATGGATCGCGTGGCGTCGAGCGCGCGCTCGCGTTGCGACTGGTCGGGAGGCGGCGTCTTTTGCTTGTCAGGCATCGGCTGCCTCCTCCGCGTCGGCGTTCTCGTCTTCAGCTTGCGGCGGATTTTCCTGGATGCGGCACAGCGCTTGCAGGCCGCAATGTTCGCAGGTCTTCGGGTATTCGCGTGGATCGACTTCGGCGCGGCCGGCGATGAAATCGCGCGCCATCTTTTCGATGTACGTGCGCCATCCGCGCATCTCGTTGTCCGTCAGAGGCTTTTTCACAATTGCTTTGCCGGCGTTGAGACCGCTGATCAACGTGGCCCGCGCGTTCTTCACGCGTCCCAAAAACTCCTTACTCTTGCCGGCGCGAATCTGCGCGAAGACAAGACCTCCGGCGCTCTCCGGGCCGTCGTCGAGCGTGAATCCCGCGTAGAGCGGCAACTGCACATCGTCGGGGCGAGGGAGGTCCCATGAGCTCGGCGAGACCATGCCCGATTTGTAGTCGATGACAAGCAGAGAATCATCATTCAAGCGATCGATACGGTCGAGGCGTACCTTGAGCGCGAGATCGGCAATCGCAGGCCGTGCAGCGACCTCAGTCCCGTCCACAGTAAACGGCACGCGCGCCGATTCGTAACCGAGCCATTCGGTAACGAGAATGGCGAGGCGCGTCGCTTCAAGCTCCAGATACCTTGGCAGCATGCACTCACGCGCACGGGGAGGCATTTTGTTGTCGAGCACGCGACGCACGTGGCCTTCGACAAATGCGGCAAGATCGGTGCGGGCTACAAGCTCCGCGTGGGTGCGGATGCCGTTGGGTGGGCCAGCCCAGACCGAGTGCAGCACTTCATGCAGCAGAAGGCCGCGCTCCGAAGCGGTGAGTCCGGCTTCAGCTGCATCCCACTCCTTCGCATCCAGGCGCGCCATTGCGAAGGCCTTAAACGGGCATTGCGACTGCGTGGTGAGGACGTTGGCCCCACCGGAAACATCGCGAAGAGGGTAGGGAAGCTGCGTTGCATCGTCGAACGCAATGGCCTGCGGCTCGGAGATGGCTGGAGCGGTGAGATCGGCAGGCACCGGCGACGCCAAACCCGCGACTTGCACGACCAGCCGCGACGGGCGCGCTTCCACGCCTTCGCTCTGCCGCGCGTAGCTGAAGTGAACTTCGGGCGCCGAGGCGAGCACCCGGCGCGTCATGGCACTGGCTAGATCCCAATCGAGTTTTGCGGAAGCGTGCGGCATTCCGGCCTCGCGCTGTACGCCGAGTGGAATGAGTGGATGTGTGGCGCCGGCCGCTGGCCATGCGTCTTCGCTTGCGCCGAGAAACCAGATGGCGTCGGCGGTCAGGCCTGCGGACTCCGCAGGGCCCGCGATCAGAATCGGTGCGTCCTGCGATTCGGGCGCGAACAGCGTTTCATCCACGGCGCGGTCGAGCGCGGCAAGAAAATCGCTCCACGCAATGCACCGGCCATCGAAGCCCAGCGAAGCGCAGGCCTCCACAGTCTCTTGCCAGCGGCGGACCGCCTGTTCTTCGGCGCTTGTCCGGTTTCTTCGCTTTGCGCCCGGCCAGCCCGCCATCTCAAGCAACTGCGGTAAATTCTCAGCCCACGCAAGCGGAGTTTGCGGACGGCGCGCGAATTCCTGTACGCGCAGTCGGGCTTGCGTCATGCGCGTACCCCACTCGGCCGGCAATTCGGCGCCGGGGTGTTGGCGCAGGAATTCCTCGAGCCTCCAACGCGGACGCTGCAAGCCGCGGCGGCGCAGGGCGCGCATGTAAGCGGTCAGCGCGCGCGATTCGTCGGACGAAGCGGCGATTTGGTCCGTTGAGAGCAGCCAGTCGAGCTCATTTTCCGCGATGGCGTCGCTCAGCCAACGCAGCAGCAACTGTGCGCCGCGCGCCAGTGCGACCTGGCCCAGCGGGACGCCGAGCGAAAACTCCAGCAGCTTCGCGACATCCCGCGAGTTTTCGTTCGCAGCCAGAAAGCGGAAAAACCCGCGCTCGATCTCACCGCGACGTTTGCGCGCGTCTTGTGTGATCACGAGCAGGCGTGCGCGGGGATCGGCAGCGAGCCGGGTCTTCGCCCAAAGCGCACAGGCGGCGAGTTCCGCGGAAGCGTCGGCCGCCTGGTGAAGTTCCACCTGCTCTGCCGGAACGCCGAGTGGAGTTTCGCGCACACCATCGTCAGCGCCCCATGCAGTGAACAGTGTTTGCTGCGTGGGCAGAATGCGGTCGAAGCCGGCAAGCAGAAGCGGCGGGCGCTCCGCGGTGTCTGCTTCGAGTTCGGCGATGAGTTCTAGCGGAAGGCATGCGGCGCTTACGAACTCGCCATTGCGGCAGAGTTCGTTAAATGCAGTAAGCCAGCTGCTGAACGCTCCTGCGTCCTGATCCCATCCGATGCGCGCATTGTCTTTGAGAAGCTGAGGAGCGTATTCGCAAAGCAGATGGTGCGCGTCCATGGCGAGCGCGGCCAGGCGATCGCCCGCGCCGGCGAGCTGCACGGCTTCGGGCGCGGCTTGGGCCACGATGCGTGCCCAAAGCGATTGCTCCTGGAGCGGATTGAGCACCACGCGACCGTCGCTGACGCGTTCATCCCAGGCCGCGCGAGCGAAGCTATGCCAATCCTGAATATTGGGAGTGGGCCATGCGGTCAGCCCTTCGGTACGGCGGCCGCGATGAAAGGCAGCGGAAAGGGACCGCGCGGCGCGTTCGCTTGCAGTGACCGCGATTCCGCCGCCGCGCAACCATGCATCGATCTCCACCGCGGACTTCTCCCCCATGGCAGCGTTATACGCTGCGAGACGGGCAGAGCGCCAACAGGCAGATGTGAGCGAAAGATCGCTGTCAACGGGATCACCTATACTTGGGCGTTGACCAATCGATTGCAGGAGAGGCGGGCAGTTTTATGGCGTGGGCAACGAAACTGGCAGGCTGGACATTGAGTGCGACATGGATGATGGGTGCGGCATGCGCCGCGAGCCCCGCGCAAACCTCGGCAACCCCTATTACGCCGGGCGCGATGCCCCGCGTGGGAACTGTGGACGAGCGCTTTCAGTCCTACAACATCGAAGCGGTTGAGGTGACGGGAGGGCGATTCTGGAAGCCGTACGCGTCGGTAAGCACATCGAATACGGCCGCGGAGCCTGCGGCGGGCACTCTGCCGGGGATGGATCCATCGCTCTATGAATATCGAGCGCCGATTGATTTAAGCAATCCGCGGCTGCGCAAGCTGGCCGCCGCGCTGGGGCCGGCCTACGTGCGCGTCAGCGGCACATGGATGAACTCGACTTACTTTCAGGATTCGGACGATCCGGCTCCGTCGAAACCGCCGGCGGGGTTCAATAGCGTGCTGACACGCAAACAATGGAAGGGCGTGATCGATTTCGCGCACGCTGTGAATGCGCGCATCGTGACTTCGTTTGCCTTGAGCGCAGGGACGCGCGATGCCGCAGGCGTCTGGACGCCCAAGGTGGCGCAGGCATTCATGACTTTTACGAAGTCTTCCGGAGGAAGCATCGCCGCGGCGGAGTTCATGAATGAGCCCACATTCCCTGACGTAGGTGGTGCGCCCAAGGGATATGACGCGCAGGCTTTTGCGCGCGATTTTGCAGTTTTCCATGCTTGGGCCAATGCGAATGCGCCGGAGATGCGGATTGAGGGACCGGGTGGCGTGGGCGAAGGAACGCCGCTTGCGCCGGCCTTCATGCACTTGCTCACGTTCCGAGGAGATCCTGAAGGCGACGGGTCCTGTCTTCGACATCTTCAGCTACCACTCCTACGGAGCGGCTTCAAGCCGATGCGCGGTGTTGGGCTCAGCGGTAGGGACCACGAAGGAAGCGGCGTTATCGGTGGATTGGCTTTCGCGCGGAGCGAGCAACGAAGCTTTCTATGCTGCGCTGCGCGACAAGTACGAGCCGGGAAAGCCTATCTGGAACAGCGAAACCGGTCAGGCTGCTTGCGGTGGTGACCGCTGGGCCGCGACATTTCTCGATACATTTCGTTATCTGAATCAATTGGGGAGTTTGGCGAGGGCCGGGGTGCAAGTGCAAATGCACAATACTCTCAACGCCAGCGACTACGGCCTGCTGGACGAGAAGACTCTGGAGCCACGGCCGGATTACTGGGCCGCACTGTTGTGGCGAAAGTTGATGGGAACCACGGTGCTCGATGCGGGGCCGTCGCCGTCTGCGAATCTGCATCTCTACGCCCATTGCCTGCGCAACCAGCCGGGAGGGGTGGCTGTGCTGGCCATCAATGCAGACAAAGACGCGGAACAGGCGTTGCTCCTTCCTGTGGGCGCGGAGCGCTATAGCTTGACCGCGACAACTCTGACCGATTCCAACATTGATCTGAATGGCAAGCGGCTCGAACTGGGTCCGGGCAATGCGCTGCCTGTTCTGCATGGCGTCGGCGTACATTCCGGGGCAGTAACCTGCGCGCCGGCAAGCATTACGTTCCTGGCATTTCCCAAGGCCGGAAACGCGGCCTGCAAATAGCGAATTCCAGTGGTCAGTCCACCGGTTGTACACTAATAACGATGCGAATTTTCCTCGTCAGCACCCTGCTTGCCGTCGCCGTTGTCGCCGGATGCCATTCCAGCTCCAAGCCCGAATCGCAGGGCTCTGCGGTGCCGTCCTTCAAGGTGTACAAGCTGCGCGGCAAAGTGGTTTCGACCAATCCCGCAACTGGCGAAGTTACCGTGGATCATGAGGCTATTCCCGGCTTCATGGACGCGATGACCATGCCCTATAAGCTCAAGGATCCGAGTATCCTCAGCGAACTGCATCCCGGCGACACCATCACTGCCGACGTACTGGTTTCTCAGAATCCCGATGCGGACATTTTGCTCGATCACATTGTGGTCATCGCGCAGGGCAAGCCGGATTACAAGCCCGCGGTGTTCTATCACGTGCCCGCACCCGGCGACGCGGTTCCGGATTTCAAGCTGCACAACCAGGACGGGCGCGCCGTTCATCTTGATCAGTTCCGCGGCAAGATGCTGCTCGTCACCTTCATCTACACGCGCTGCCCGTCGCCGAATTTTTGTCCACTGGTGACACACAACTTTGCAGTTATCGACCGGCAGTTGGCGGCGAACCCGGCGCTCTACGCCAAAACGCATCTACTCTGCGTGAGTTTTGATCCGGAGCACGATACGCCTGCACGGCTGCGTGCCTATGGCGCGCAATACATCGGCAGTGATGCCCAAAGCGCATTTGTCCATTGGGATTTTGCCGTGCCGTCACGACCCGAACTGCTGGAGATGGCGAAGTTCTTCGATGTGGGCATTACGCAAGGCGCGGATGACACCATTACGCACACGCTATCCACCACGCTGATCGATGCACACGGCAAGGTAGCGCAGTTTTATCCGGGCAACGAGTGGACGCCCGACCAGGTGGTTGCGGACGTGAGAAAAACAGCTGCCAGCTCCTAGCTTCCAGCTTTTTCGCGTGAGTGTGAGTGCGAGTGTGGGCGCGGGCCGAATGGCCCAGACCGAAGGCGGGCAAGGGTTTGAATTTCAGGTTGGATGTAATTCTTTGAAGGAAGGCAAGGAGAGAACGATGAAATACGGGTTGAATATCCGCGAGAGTGGTGAGTTTGATTTTCTGTCGTTGGGAGCATTGGTGCACCGGCTGGATCCGGGCATCATTCCTTTTCGCAAGGCAACACAGTGCATGATTCACGTCAGCGGCGGCGAATTCAATGTGGCCGCCAACCTGTCGGACTGCTTCAAGATGAAGACAGCGGTGGCGTCGGCCATGGTGAACTATCCCATCGGCGACCTGATCGCAGAGCGTGTGCTTGCCATGGGCGTCAAGCCAATCTACAAGCACTTTGAGCATAACGGCGCAACGGGCCCGAACATGGCTACGGTCTATAGCGATCGCGGCGCGGGTGTGCGGCCTCCCGTGGTGTTCTATAACCGCGCCAACGAAGCCGGCGCCATGCTCAAGTCCGGCGACTTCGATTGGAAGAAGATCTTTGCGGGCGGCGTGCGCTGGGTGCACTCGGGCGGAATCTTCGCGGCCCTCTCGCCCACGACGGCGCCGCTGGTTGCGGAGATGATGAAGGAGGCCAAAGCGGCCGGCGC
The DNA here is from genome assembly GCA_963786565.1 of uncultured Acidobacteriota bacterium. Classification (GTDB taxonomy): domain Bacteria; phylum Acidobacteriota; class Terriglobia; order Terriglobales; family Acidobacteriaceae; genus Telmatobacter. The sequence continues at coordinate 166,504 of CAWAZR010000012.1, forward strand.
CATCACGTCGTTCGATCTCAACTTCCGCGAGAAGCTGTGGAAGATTTCGGGCGGCGACGAAAAGGCCGTGGAGACCATCGCGACCATTGTTAAGAATGTCGACGTGCTGATCGGCAATGAGGAAGATCTTCAGAAGGGCCTAGGCATTCCCGGACCCGACGTGCAGGCAAAGTCGAAGCTCGATCCTACGGTGTTCTTTGGCATGATCGACAACGTGGTCAAGAAGCATCCGCATGTGAAGATCGTAGCGACGACGCTGCGCGAGGTGCACTCGACCAACAGGCATAGTTGGAGTGCGGTAGCGTGGATCGACGGCAAGACGCACGTCGCGCCTACGGCGGAGCTGGACGTAATCGATCGTGTCGGCGGCGGCGACGGCTTTGCGGCAGGCTTCATCTACGGACTGCTCAAAGGCGAGGAGCCCGAGGCGGCGTTGAAGCTGGGATGGGCGCATGGCGCGTTGCTCACCACCTTCATCGGCGATACCACCATGGCCACGCTCGACCAGGTAAAGGCGTTCGCCAAGGGCGGCTCGGCGAGAATTCAGCGGTAAGGCATTCCGTAGTTCACTGTGATAGGGCCGCGGCGGGCGATCGCCGCGGCCTCACTTTTTGTGCCCTGCGAACTACGAACAGCGAACTGTGAGCGGTCCGCTTCCAACTGCTATCCTTGCCATGAACTGAGTTTGGAGGCTTGCATGGCAAAAGTGACGTATGTTTTCGGCGTTTTACTGATGCTTGTGGGGCTGGTGGGATACTTCGGTACGGGCAGCGCCCATCCAACGGCGCTGATTCCCACGTGGTTTGGTATAGCGCTGGTCGTCGGCGGATGTCTCGCCGTCAGCCCCAGCGAAGGCCGCCGCAAGCTCTTCATGCATATCAACGTGACTGTGGGGCTGGTGGGCCTGATCGGCGCCATCGCTTCAGCCTTGCATGGCTACGGGCACGCGCGGTCGCTAGGCATAGATCCCGACTACAAAGCGCTTGCGGCGCAACTGAGCATGGCAATCCTGCTGCTGATCTATGTGAATCTTTGCGTGCGCTCGTTCATCCAAGCACGTAGATCACGGCAGGGATAAGCATGGGCGGATTTCGCGGCGGTGGGATGGGAATGAGCATGCGCGCAGAGCGCTCGCCGCATGGGCGGAGCGCACGCGCCGGCGCAGCCGATCTGCCTAAACCCAAGCCGAATCTGAGAAAAATCTGGCCTGACGTCAAGGCCCTCGTGGCTCCGCGCAAGGGGCTCATTCTGGGCGGGCTCGTGTTGATGGTCATCAATCGCCTCGCGGGCCTGGTGCTGCCCTTCATGTCGAAGCCGCTGCTCGACAAGGTCCTGTCCACGCTTCATCCGCACCCTGAGTTGCTGCCGCGCATCATCTTCATCGTTTTTGGCGCCATGGCAATTCAGGCAGTCACCTCGTATGCGCTCACGCAGTTCCTTTCCAAGGCCGGCCAGCGGCTGATTGCCGAATTGCGCCGCCAGGTGCAGCGTCACGTCGGCCTGCTCTCCGTGTCCTATTACGACGAGAATCGCACCGGTGCGCTGGTCGCGCGGATCATGACCGACGTCGAAGGCGTGCGCAACCTTATCGGCACCGGGCTGGTTGAGTTCCTTGGCGGCATGCTCACAGCGGTTCTCGCCTTCATCTACCTGCTGCATCGCAGCGTCACGGTCACGCTCACCGTATTTTCCGTGCTGGGCGTATTTGTCTTTATCCTGCAATACGGATTCAAGACGATTCGTCCCATCTTTCGCGAGCGCGGCAAGATCAACGCCGAAGTCACGGGCCGCCTGACGGAATCTCTCGGCGGCGTGCGCGTCATCAAGGGCTATCACGCCGAAAATCGCGAGGCCACAGTTTTTGCCGGCGGCGTGGAGCGCCTTTTGCAGAACGTGATGAGGTCGCTCACCATGACCAGCGTGCTCGGGTCGGCGTCCACCACGGTGCTAGGGCTGGTTTCAGCGCTGGTGATGTGGCTGGGCGGGCACAATGTGCTCCACGGTACGTGGAGCGTGGGCGATTACTTCGCCTACAACATGTTTCTCGCCTTCATGATTGCGCCGGTCTTCCAGATCGTGAATATCGGCACGCAATTGACCGAGGCGTTCGCCGGGCTCGACCGCACCCACGAAATCATGTCCGAGCTCGAAGAGAATCAGACGCCGGGTCGCACCGTGAAGATGCCGCCCATCGAGGGCCGCGTGGAGTTCGACGACGTGGAGTTTGCGTACACGCCGGAGAAACCGGTGCTGCACGGCATCAGCTTCAAAGCTGAGCCGGGAACGGTGACCGCGCTGGTAGGCTCGTCCGGCTCGGGCAAATCCACCATCATCAGTTTGCTCTGCGCCTTCCACACTCCTGCGGAGGGCAAGGTTTTGGTTGACGGAATCGATTTGTCAAAAGTGGACCTGAACACCTATCGCTCGCAACTGGGCGTAGTGCTCCAGGAGTCGTTTCTCTTCGACGGCACCATCCGCGAAAACATTATGTTCTCGCGCCCCGACGCGACCGAGGAGGAGTTTCTCTTTGCCTGCCATACCGCGAACGTGGACGAGTTTGCCGAGCGCTTTCCCGAAGGCTACGACACGGTGGTGGGTGAGCGCGGCGTCAAGCTCTCGGGCGGGCAGCGCCAGCGCCTCTCGATTGCGCGCGCGTTGTTGGCCGCGCCGCGCATTCTCATTCTCGACGAGGCCACCAGCTCTCTTGATTCCGAATCCGAAGCCATGATCCAAAGCGGCCTTGCCGAACTCATGCACGGGCGGACCACCTTCGTCATCGCGCACCGTTTATCGACGATTCGCCGCGCCGATCAGATATTAGTGGTCGAGCAGGGTCTCATCGTCGAGCGCGGCAACCATGCCGAGTTGTTCGCCAAGCGCGGCCGCTACCACGACCTCTACACCCGCCAGCACGGCCTTGAGGCCAACCTGTTTCTCGCGCCCGGCGAAGGCGACAAGATTGAAGAGGATGAGAACGCGGGAAGTCTAAGCGCGTTAATGCTGTCGGAGCCCGGCGAATTCTTTAAGCGCTCACGATAGCTTCAGCAGTTCCTTGTGCACCAGTTCGCAAAGCTTCATCGTCAGCGGATTGCTCATCCCGTAATAGACAAACTGGCCGCCCTTTTGGCGGGTAATGATCCCCGCCGATGCCAGCAGCGAAAGATGCTTCGAGATGTTCGACTGTGTCGCGCCCGTAGCCTCCACAATTTCGCCAACCGTCAGCGGTTTTGCACAAAGCGCCTGGAGAATCTTCAGGCGCATGGGCTCGCCCAGCAGGCGGAATTGCCCCGCCACCTTCTCCAATTCCGGGTCGGTCAAATCTCGCGTTTTCCTGGCACTTGACATATATCACCGAATGGTCATATATTCACATACAACATGATCGAAGTCAAGTCCAAAAGCATTTCGCCCGCCGCGCTCGCGGCGTTTCTTGGCTCCGGCAATTCCCATGAATTGCTGGATGTCCGCACGCCTCCAGAATATTCCAGCGCGCACGTGCCTGGTGCAAGACTAATCCCGCTCGATCAACTCAGGGTCGATGCCTTTCTCGCGCGGCACGAGCCCGGCACCCCGATCTATGTTCTCTGCCAGGGAGGCGCGCGGGCGAGCAAGGCCATCGAGCAGTTGGAGCGTGCCGGATGTGACGATTGCGCGCTGGTCGAGGGCGGCACGCAAGCCTGGATCGACGCCGGACTTCCGATCCACCGCGGCGTTCGCAGTGTACTTCCGCTCATGCGGCAAGTTCAGATCGTCGTCGGCGCGCTTTCCGCAGCAGGCGCGGTCCTGGCGCTCGCGGTGAATCCGTGGTTCGCGGTCCTGCCACTCATCATCGGTTGCGGTCTCCTCTTCGCCGGCATCACCGGCACTTGCGGAATGGCTCTCCTGCTTACCAGGATGCCCTGGAACCGCGGACACGATACGTCCTGTCACTGCTGTACTTCGGAGTAAGTCATGAAAACTGCACGTAGAATTCTGATTGTTGGCGGCGTAGCAGGCGGAGCTTCCGCCGCGCTCGCGCCCGGCGCGTCGATGAATCGGCTGAGATCGCCATCTTCGAGCGCGGTCCGTATATTTCTTTCGCCAATTGCGGTCTGCCCTATCACATCGCCGGCGAGATTCAAGACCGCTCCAAGCTCCTGATCATGACGCCGGAAAAAATGTGGGCTCGCTCGCGCGTCCGCGTCCACGTGAACCACGAGGTTCTCTCTATCGACCGTTCCGGCAAGACCATTCGGGTCCGTCGTGGCGATGGCTCCCTAGAGGATTTCGCGTACGACAAGCTCATTCTGAGCCAGGGTGCGAAGCCCATCGTGCCGCCCATTCCCGGCGCAGACCTGCCCAATGTGTTTACCCTGCGCGACGTGCCCGACATGGATCGCATCATCGCCTTTGCTGACGCGCATCAACCGCGGACCGCCGCTGTGATTGGTGGCGGGTTTATCGGTCTCGAAATGGCCGAGGCGTTCCAGCGCCGCGGTATGCACGTGACCGTGATCGAGAAACTGCCTCACATCTTCCCGTTGCTCGACCACGATATGGCCCGGCATCTGGAGAATCGCGTGCGCGGCAAAGATTTCGCCGTCATGACCGGCGCGGAAGCAAGATCGTTCAGCTCGGATGGCGTGGAATTGGCCGATGGCGCATTCGTTCCGGCAGAGTTGATCCTGCTGAGTGTGGGCGTCCGTGCCGAGGTCGAACTGGCCAAACGCGCCGGGCTTGAAATCGGCCTCACCGGCGGCGTCAAGGTGAATGCTCGCATGGAATCGTCCGATCCTGATATTTACGCCGTGGGCGATGCCGCTGAAACCACGCACATGCTCACCGGTGCGCGTACCCGCATTCCTCTCGCGGGTCCAGCCAATCGTCAGGGGCGCATCGCAGGAGCCAACGCGGCGGGCGGCCACTTCATTTATCCCGGAGCGCTTGGAACCTCCATCGTTCGTGTCCTGCACATGACCGCTGCATTTACCGGCCTCAACAGCGCGCAGGCTGGCAAAGCAGGATTCAGCTTCTTCTCGAGCGTCACCATCGACCCCAACCACGCGGGCTACTATCCCGGTTCAAGGCCGATGCGGATCAAGATTCTCGCCGAAGACGGAACGGGGCGACTCCTCGGCGCGCAGATCGTCGGCGAGGACGGCGTCGACAAGCGCATCGATGTCTTTGCCACGGCGATATCCGGCAAGATGACTGTCTTCGATCTTGAGAGCCTCGACCTGGCCTACGCGCCGCCGTTCGGCTCGGCCAACGATCCCGTTAACACGGCGGGATTTGTTGCCGACCACATTGTGCGCGGCGATGTGGCTACCATCTCACCTGAAGATTGGAAGCCGAATGGCGAATTCCTACTCGACGTGCGCGAAAACAGCGAAGTGGCCGATTCTGGCGTTCTCCAGAATGCCGTGCATATTCCTCTGGGCGAACTCCGCGATCGCCTAGGTGAGCTGCCGACCGATCGCAGAATTCTCGTCTACTGCCAGAAGGGTCAGCGCGGCTATCTAGCCGCGTGTGCTTTGCAGGGAAGTGGCTTTGAGGATGTCGCCAATCTCCGCGGAGGCCTTGCACAGGCCAGGCTCAACGGTCTGTGACTTCCGGGACTGGCGTTTTACTCAGTAATCTTCGCCGTTGAATCTTGGGCGATTCGAGGCGCCTGCGTTTCACCTGTTGACGCGCGTCCCATCATTTGAGAAGCTAGAAATGGACTCAAAAGACGGAACTAAGGATCAACATGCGAGACGCAGCCCCTCAAGGCACCTACAAAGTTCAAGCCCTCGACCGCGCTTTTGCCGTATTGGATCTGCTCGGTGAGAGTGAAACGCCGTTGGGCCTGGCGCAAGTGGCAGCTTCGCTGCAACTGCACAAGAGCACGGCGCACCGCTTCCTGATGGTGTTGGAGCGGCACCGCATGGTGGAGCGCACCGTGAATGGCAAGTTCCGCCTGGGCCTGCGCCTGTTCGACTTCGGCAATCGCGCCATCGAGCAGTATGACCTCCGTGACCGCGCCCAGCCGCACTTACGGCGCCTGGTTGCCGAGACTGAGGAAACCGCGCATTTGGCATTGCTTGAAGCGGCGCGCGTCATCTATATCGATAAAATCGAGCCCTCCCGCTCGGTGCGCATGATCACGCGCATCGGCGCCAGCAACCCGGTGCACTGCACTTCGGTGGGCAAGGCAATTCTTGCCTTTCTGCCACCAGAGCGGGCGACGGAGATTCTGAAGCGCGTGCGCTTTGAGCGCATGACAACGCGTACCATCGCCACACCCGAAGCGTTGCGCGCGGAGCTTGAAAAAACGCGGCGTCGCGGCTACGCAGTGGATGATGAAGAGCTGGAAGAAGGTTTGCGCTGCATCGCGGTGCCGGTTCTGGACGCGCAGCGGCTGCCGGTCGCGGCGGTCAGCGTCTCGGGGCCCTCATTCCGCGTCACCGCGCAAAAGCTGCCTGCGATCGCCAATCATCTGCTGCAATGCGTACGCGGCATCTCCATGGACATGGGCTACGTTCCCGCTGGACGCGGCGTGCGCGCGGCAATCTCGGCCTGAAGATAAACCGTCGCTTTACCCATGTCGCTCGTTGAGCATTCTGCTCGGAGCGCAACAGCCGTCGCATCCAGAATTGCCCGCGTTTCTGTTACACTCAATGATGTTGCCGCCGCGTGCATGCGCCGCTTTTTCAGGCAGGATTTGGAAGCGCGCGCCAAGCGGAAAGCCCTTCGGGGCGGGGAAAAGCTGGCCTTACAGGCCAGGTTTTCCGGGCATCCCAGATGTTCTGGGGGACGTAGCTCAGTTGGTTAGAGCGCTGCCCTGTCACGGCAGAGGTCGCGGGTTCGAGCCCCGTCGTCCCCGCCATACATTCCAAATGACTTAGGGGTGTTTGGCGAGTGACTTTCAAAGGTACAATAAAGGTACAACAAGGATTTTCAAGTCCACGTTAGGTGGTGCGTGGAACATCGTTCGAACCAAGAGAGGCTCGCTACTTGCGGAGCCTCTTCTGCTTTTGGGGCAAGACACGGCGGAACTTCAGCCAATCTCAATTGAGGAACACTACGGCGTTTATAAGGACCTATCCGGACCTAACCAGATTTCCGGATAGCCGGTTTTACGGCCGAGTGGATTGGATTTGTAAACACTGGCCGACATTTCAGTATTGATATTGATCGACCTGAGCTTTGCTTTTGCGCGGCTGAGGTCCTGGGGAATGTTCGCGTCATAAATGGGGATGTGGAGGCAAAGTCCTAGCGGAGCCCGGACTCTTGAGTTGGCTGAATGAAGCAAGGAGGGGGCCGTCTGGTTATGATCCGAACACTGTCGATCAGTGGCCTAGCCTGTACTACGGGTTTATTGCGCCGCGAAACGAGCAACTCGGCGACGCTTGGCAGAATGGGAATTCGGTTGCGTTGAGCGCTGCGAGGCTGGGATCGATTCGGTCAAGATCAGCGATGGATAGTGCGCACGGTTACGATCTGGATGGAGACTGGCGCTCCAGCGATTGCCTGCGCCCGAATCAGTGCTTCGAAATATGGTGAGTGTTGCGAGTCGCCATGATTGGCCAGCGCTTGCTCAAGTTGCGCTCGATCATTCGGGTCGGCCAGAAGTTCGCCCAACGCCTCAGTGCCCTCTTGCCGCAGGCCCTGGAGAATCAGGACATTTCCTTGACCCATGCTGCCTGGCAGCAGCGAGATGGTGGCGTAGTCCTGGCCGCCGGCGCCAGTCTGAACCAAACCCTGATAGATGTTCAGTTCGCCGGGCAGCGGCTTCTTGTTGAGGAAGTACATCTTGCCGCCGATACCGTCCTCCACCTCCTGGAAATTGAGCTGGTTCGCGAACAACAATACCCAGGGATTGGAAGTTGGACTACCCACAAACACATAGTTTCCCCGTTCCAGATCGCGCCGGTCGAGATCACGCGCCGAGGTGAGGACAAGCTGTGTGTCAAGCGGCCCGGCGAGTTTCTTGAGGCTCGAATATACAGTCAGATCCGCAAATGAAGTGAGCTGCGAATCGGAGATATAGTTCACCAGCCGGGAGAAATTGGCGTCCAGATGCGGCGGAATCAGACTTTCGCGAAATCCGGGCCGCAGATATTGATCAAGGGTGATTTCCTGGCTTCCCAACTGCCGCAACATTGTGCTGCTGTCGGAGACAACGATTCTGGTCTGTCGATCCGGTTGGATCACGGCGTTCAGGGGCCATGGTACAGGCGTGGGACCAGCTATCCGAGCTGCGTGATACCACCCAAAAGCACAAACGATTGCCGCCGCGATAGCGGCCCAGAACAGCACTTCTCGAATCGCAATTCGCCAGATCTTCTTGTTTTCTGCCGGCGCCGTTGAAGGCGATGGAGCTAGTGTCTTCGCCTCCGGCTCCGAACTTTGGAACTCGAGTAAGTAAGAACCTTTGGGAATATCCAGGCGGACAACTTCCTGGCGGCCTTCCTGGTCGAAATACTCATGCAAGCGGAGCCGGAGTTGGCGCATGTGCACCCGAACCGCGCTATCCTCGGCCGGACTGTAGCCGGCGGGCTTGCCGAAGACGGCCTCACCGATCTGGCGCTCGGTCAGAGCGTCTGCGTTCCCGCGGATCGTATTCTCGGCGAGATATGAAAACAGGCTGTGCAGATTGGCGGATTTTTGGAAGGGGGCCGAGTGAAGAATGCGCTCAACAAGCATCCATCGCGGATCGGATCGCAAATCCTCGTCGGGTGTAACGACCAGGTGCGGCTGATCTCGCCTAATCTCGGTGGACTGCATGACTGGCCCTCATTATATAGGGAATCGAATTGGAGGCAACAGCCCTCGAAGGCTTGCCGCGGCCAGTACATCGCCGAATTACCTGACTTTTAACAGTTAGGAATCGGCCCCGAAAGCCATTCCGGGTGATTTGAATCACATCCAATACCCATATTGAGGGCTCAACTCGCGCTAGAGCTTCCCACAAAATGCGAAAACAAAGATTTCACCTTGTTTTTCGGGGGTTAAGCCCTTGGCAGACACCTTATGTGTGCCGAAACTCGCAGGTGGTCCGACAACCATCTTCTCGGGCGGCGTGAGTGTTCATTGAGCTTCGGTGAATCGAGACGTCCGGCCTGAATCGGAAACGCTTAACTTGCTATGGAGGCAAGGCAAATGACTTACGCAGGCAAATCTCTACCGGGCGCCAGCAGCGCGCCAAGAAGTATGCGGTTAGCCATCTGGATGTGGGTGCTGCTTTTTGCGATTGCAGGCCCGGCTTTTCAACAAATTCACGCGCAGACGACCGGACTCACCGGCACGGTGACCGATTCGACCGGCGCGGCGGTTGTAGGCGCGACGGTCACATTCCGGAACGAGGCAAACGGAACGACGGCGCAAGTTGCCACCGCGTCGGACGGTGTGTACTCCGCACAGATAGACAAGGGAACATGGGACATCACCGTCCAGGCAAAGGGCTTCCAGAAGTTTGAAGCCACCCACGTGGCGGTTGAGGTCGGCGCCATGCCAACCTTCAATATCAAGCTGAGTGTTGGCAGCGCCAGCGAGACGGTGCAGGTGGTCTCCGAAGGAGCGTTAGAGCTGGACACGACGAACCCGCAGCTTGACTCTATACTGCCTTCGGTGGAAGTGACGGATCTGCCTCTTCTGATCAACGGCTATATGCGCCAGATCACCAGCTTCGCCACGCTAGCCCCAGGCGTCCGCGCCGGTTCGTACGGCACAGTGACGGTGGAAGGCGGCGCTCCCAGCCAGATCAACTCCTCCGGCAACTATTACAACGGCCTGCAAATTGACACGGCGTCAAACGCCAATTCGAATCCGCCATATGAGATGGTGGACCAGTTCCGCGTCATCCGCAATCTGTTTTCGGCTCGCTACGGCATGGTCCAGGGCGCCGTCGATTACGGTATGCGTGAAGGCACCAACAAGTTGCACGGCGACGGTTTTCTCATCGACCGCAACCAGTTTTTTGACTCGGACGGCTTCTTCCCGGTTTACAACGGTCAGGGCAAACCGATCCCGCCGGCAAATATCCAATCCGAATGGGGCGCTACCGTCGGCGGTCCCGTGGTTCTGCCTAAGGTCTACAACGGGCACAACAAAACCTTCTTCCTCTTCAGCTTCGATCTTTACAGCTGGAAGCAGGGTCAGACGGCCTACGGTTCAGTTCCAACGGCGGCAGAGGTGGGCGGCGACTTCACAAAGTTCGTCAATTCCAATGGCGTACAGATACCGATTTACGATCCGACCACTGGCCAGCAGTTCATGGGATGCGGCGGCACTCAGCCCAACGTCATTTGTCCTAGCCGCATCGACCCGCTGTCGAAGACACTTCTACAGTACATTCCCGCACCCAATGCGACGGGCACCAACTACGGCCTACAGAACAACGAGGCGCCGGCAATCCCATCCATCACGATTCAGAACCGGGCATGGGGCGTCACGATCGATCATCAGCTCTCGCAAAACCAGAGCATCTCCTTCACCTGGTGGCGCAGCCGTTACCTCCAGCCCCAGATCGAGGAGACGAGTTCTGCTTCCATTGTGCCGGCCAATAACCCCCTCAGCGGCGTGGAAAATCTGACCGACAATGCCAACGTCTGGCTGGCGAATTACACCAGGACCATGACTCCCAACTTGGTCATGACGGCAGGGGTCGCGGCGCAGGACAAGTGGCAGAACAATGTGAACTCCAACACCGGCGTCACCTTTGCCGGCATCACGGGCGGCACCACCATGCCTCACATCAGTTTCAACGGGCAGGAAGCGCCTACCGGCTTCGGCAACAGCAACAGCGACATCGTCCTTTACCACGTCAACAACCTCGGCTGGAACCTGTTCAACAACTGGATGTGGAACAAGGGCCGTCACGCCATCAACATTGGCGGTGAATTCCACCATTACTACGCGAACGACCTCAGCAATTACAGCGGCGGCCAGTTTAGCTTCAGCCAGGCCGAGACCTCCATTCCAAATACGGCCAATTCCAACTTCTCACAATACGGCAGCTCGTTTGCCAGCTTCCTGCTGGGCCTGCCCGACTCCGCCGCCCGCACATCCTCCAACACCACGGCTATCAACACCCAGTCTTACTCCGCGTACCTTCAGGACGATGTCAAGGTCACGCACAAGCTGACCGTGAACCTGGGCCTGCGCTACGACCTGATGTTGCCCTATACCATGGCCCAGAACAACGATGTGTTCCTGGCTGCGGGTACACCCAATCCATCTGCCGGCAACATACTGGGTGCGGCCACCGCATACGGCACCTGCGCGGGTTGCGCAGGCTATACCCAGATTGGTTATCACGGTCTGTACTTTGGTCCGCGCCTGGGCTTCGCCTACAACCTCGACAACAAAACCGTGATTCAGGGTGGATATACCATCACTTACCTGGGTTACGGCGGCGCTTACGGACAGGGCGAGGGCGCGTACGGCAGCCCCAACAGCATGGCCGGATTGCTGGGCGGCAGTTACACCCTCAGCTCTACCGGCGGCTATCAATCCGCCTACGGCCAATGGAGCAACCCCGTCACCACAGCGGCGAATCCCATTCCTACCGTGAGTCCCACGCCCTTCAGCCAGGGACTGGGTGTCGCCCAAACCATCTACTCTCTCGATTACGCTCACAACGGCGAAGGGGCCCACCTGCAAATGTGGAGCCTGAGCTTTCAGCGCCAGCTTCCCTGGCACACAATGCTGACCATCGACTATACCGGGAACCGGGTTACGCACTTGTCGGGCTCGAACATCAACCCAATCGAACAGGCGAACCCGTCGATTCTGTCGTACGGAGGACTGCTCGCGGATAACATCACCTCATCGGCGGCAATCGCGGCTGGGTTTACGCAGCCCTACTCAGGGTTTGCCACTCAATTCGGCGGCAGTGCCACCGTCAACCAGTCGCTCAAACCGTATCCGCAATACTCTGCCGTGACGCGGGCATGGGATCAGGGCGGCACAACATACTTCAGCGCCTTCCAGTTCCAGGCCGACAAGCACCTGTCGAATAATCTCAACTTCCTGGCCAACATTGAGCTGCCGAGGCTGTACGACAACCTGACCACGGCGGTGAACAAATATAATCCGCAGCAGATGTGGGCCCTGGATACGACTGGCTCGTTTGAAAGCAAGGCCGCAGTCCTCTATGAGCTTCCCATCGGCGAGGGCCAGCGCTGGCTCAACAACGGCGCCGTCGGCAAATACGTGGGCGGCTGGCAGGTGTCTGGGATCCTCACCTACAACAACTCTCAGCCGCTCAATATCACGCAGTCGGGTGAGAGCTTTATGAACGGCACAAACTATCCCAATATCAACCCTAATGTCTCGATGTGGTCCGGTGGTTACAGCAAAATTCCACAGTACTTTGAGGGCAAAATACCGGCGCCGGTGCTGTTCAGCACCAATGCCTGGACCAACACCGGCAGTCAATACGTGCTGGGCAACGCCAACCGCAACTACCCCGCGGTGCGCGGCCCCTGGTACCCGTCAGAAAACCTCAGCGCCAAGAAGATCTTCCATATCACAGAGGGGACCTCGGTCTCTCTGCGCATGGACTACTTCAACGCGTTGAACCGGGTGCAGGCGCCGTTCCCGACCACCACACTCGGCAGTTCCAACTTCGGCGAAGTTACAAGCAAGTTCACTGCCGCCAATCGTCAGGGGCAGGCTCAACTCACCATTAACTTCTAGGCCGAATGCTGAATGCTCAATGGGCGGCGGCAGTTTTTTAAGCCGCCGCCCGATTGAGCCCTCGCTCGGCCGGGGTGGGATTCAAACCAACGAAGCAACTTGAACACAGTGATCATGCGGGCGTCACGCCAGAGCCTGCTCATGAAATGCCCTCGGTGCGTCTTTTGAGAACGTCGAGGATCAGGGAAGCAGCGTGACGAATGAATGCGGCGTCAGTTTTCGTACAAACCCGGCGCCAAGGCTTGCGATGAAACCAGGGGTGAGTCATTTGTCGATTCGAGAAATTCAGATGAAGCTGCTCGGCGGGAGCTTACTTGCGGTAGCGATGATGGCCGGCCTGGTGGCAACGACCAACGCGCAAAACGTAGCCGGTCAGCCGGAAGTCATGCCGTCAGGCCAGTACATCACGCCACAGGCGCCGAGGGGCGCGGTGTTCTCAAAGCTCAATCCGGGGCTTAAAGATTTCCCAGGCTATACCGTGGGCCAGGCGGTCAAAACTGCCATCAGCCCCGACGGAAATACGCTGCTCATTCTCACCAGCGGCTTTAATCGGCTCAACGACGATCAAGGCCATCGGGCCGAAGCCGATTCCAACGAATACGTGTTCGTCTTCGACGTGGCTGATGGCAGTCTTCGCCAGACGCAGGTGTTGCAAGTGCCGAATACGTTCTTCGGCCTCGCCTTTGTGCCCGAGGGCAACCGGTTTTACGTCTCCGGTGGAATGGACGACAACATCCATGTGTTCGCCTGCGCCAACGGCACATGGGCCGAGGCCGGCGCGCCGATCGCGCTGGGACACAAATCCGGCGTCGGCTTTCATCAGAAACCGATGGTTGCGAACCTGGCTGTAACTTCTAATGGTAGATTCCTTGTCGCTGCCGATATTGCTGACGATGGCCTCTCGATCGTCGACCTTGACAGCGGGGCAAAGGTTGGCGAACTGGATTTGCGTGCGGGAAGCATTCATGCTCCCCGAGCGGGTGAAGATTCAATCCTCACAGCGGCGGAAAACGGCGCGGTCTCCGGGGGAGGAGATTCCGACCGGAGCGCAGTCGCTCATGGCGAATCGCCCTTCGGCGTCGCGATCCAGGGAAGCACAACAGCCTACGTGTCGAGCGAGCGCGACCGCGAGATCGATGTGATCGATATTGCGCAGCCGGCCTCGCCGACGGTGAAGGCTCGCATTCCTGTCGCAGGCAATCCCAACAATGTCCTGCTCAATCGGGCCGAGACCCGCCTCTATGTCGCTGCCGATAACAGCGATCGGATCGCCGTGATTGATACTGCCACCAATCGTGTGATCGAGGAGATTCGCACCACCGCACCCGCCGGCGTGCTGCGCGGTCCAGCGCATCTCCCAGGCGCCGCGCCGAACAGCCTTACCCTCTCGCCCGACGAAAAAACGCTCTACGTTACAAACGGCGGCATGAACGCCATCGCAGTAATCGCGATTGCCCCGGGCGCACCGCACCGCGTGATAGGGCTGATCCCGACCGGTTGGTATCCGCAATCGATCAGCGTCGCCCGCGACGGCAAGACTCTCTATGACGTCAACAGCAAAAGCGACCCCGGCCCCAATCCGCTGCGAGGCGGAGTCCCGCTTCCCGATGCGAAGTTTCGCGCGCACGAGGCTGCAAATCAGTACGTATTGCAATTGGAGAAGGCAGGGTTGCAGGCCATCCCGGTTCCCAACCGGCAGGAACTCGCCTGGCTCACGAAGAAAGTGGCCGCCAACGACTTCCTCGACACCGTACCCAATCCTCAGGACGAGCAGACGATGGCGGCGCTGCGCCGGCACATCAAGCACGTCATCTACATCGTCAAAGAGAACCGGACCTATGATCAGGTGCTTGGCGATCTCGATCGCGGAAACGGCGACCCGAGCCTCGCGGAATTCGGAAAGCTGATCACACCCAACCAGCACCGGCTGGCGGAGCAATTCGTCGATCTCGACAATACGCTTTGCAGCGGCGAGGTGAGCGGCAACGGCTGGCCCTGGAGCACGGCCGCGCGCGAGACGGACTTCAATGTCAAGACCGTGCCACTCGGCTATGCCGGTCGCGGCTCGCCGCGTGCTGATACGGCGGCAGACGGGCCCGACGGCGAATTGCAACAAGGTTACATTTGGGATTCGGCGCTGCGGCAAAAGCTTACCATGCGCAACTACGGTTTCGAGACGCGCATTCCGCCGCATACTCCGGTCGTCCCCGATCCGTTTGCGAGCCGCACAGTTGTTGAGGTTCCGGTATGGCCACACCTCGCCGGTGTCACAGACCCGTATTTCCGTGCCTTCGACAACAATTATCCAGATTTCCGGCGCGAGCGTGAGTGGGAGCGGGAATTCGATCAGTACGTCGCCCAGGGCAACTTGCCGGATCTTGAATTCGTTCGCTTCATGCATGACCACGAGGGTGATTTCTCCACCGCGATCGATGGCATCAACACACCGGAAAAGCAGACCGCGGACAACGACTACGCAGTGGGAAAACTGATCGATCGCGTAGCGCATAGCCCCTACGCCTCCTCCACGCTCATCTTCATCATTGAGGACGACGCGCAGAATGGCCCGGATCATGCCAACGCGCATCGCACCGTTGCTTTCGTCGCGGGTCCTTATGTCAAGCACGGAAGCGTCATCCACGAGCGCTATTCGACCGTCAATATGGTTCGCACCATCGAAGATGTACTGGGGCTCGGCCACCTCAATCTCAACGACGCCTACCAGCGGCCGATGACGGCGGTTTTCGATCTCAAACAGTCTGCCTGGACGTATGACGCCGTTACGCCCGCGCCCATTGCGAGGGAACTCTCTGGAAGCCCCTTGCAGGGTCAAAGCGCATCGGCGTTCCACGATGCTCAGTCTGCCTTTTATTGGGCGCGCCAAACGCGGGGCTTTGACTGGTCTCAGGAAGATCGCGTGCCGGCCGTACTTTTCAACCAGATTCTTTGGAAGGGTTTGACAGGAGGGTTGCCTTATCCTGCTGCGCGCGACCAGCAAGACTATAGCCGCAATCGCGCTGCTGTTTTGAAAGCTCGCGGCGTCCGCTTTCTGTTTGAAGGACAGTGACTTCAAGCTTTCTCGGATTGGTTTATGTCTACGGCAATCGAATCAATGTGGTTCAACTTTATGAGCAGTGCATCAAGAAGTGGCCAACGTTAAAAGAAAAGAGCGTCAGTCTAATGCAGATACGACTTAGCAAACCATTCTCTTCCGCCCTTTTATTGATCCTTGTTGCCTTGACGTCCACGGCTGCCATGGCGAAATCGGCTCCTCCTGAGTCGCTCGTGCTCGCCGGCGGCTGGCAATTGCAGGACGCAGCCAGAGTGCCGCAAGCCGGCGGCGACGTTGCATCCGCGGGCTTCAACACGAACGGATGGTATAGCGCAGCAGTTCCGGGCACCGTTCTGACGACCCTAGTGAACAATCACGTCTATCCCGAGCCGCTTTACGGAGAGAACAACCGTCCCGAAGTGATTCCAGAAAGCTTGGCGCGCACCTCTTACTGGTACAGGACTCTGATCGATGTTCCGAGTTCCTACAAAAATCACCGCATCTGGCTTAACTTCGACGGCATCAACTACTCCGCGGCAGTGTGGGTGAACGGCGTTCAGGTTGGCGCTATCCGCGGAGCCTTCATCCGCGGCATCTTCGATATTACGGCGAATGTGAAGCCGGGCAAGAAGGCCGTGCTGGCCGTGCTCGTGACTCCGCAACCGCACCCTGGAATCTCGCACGAACATATATTACGCACCGGGTTGGGACAGAACGGTGGCGAGAGCGCGATTGATGGTCCAACATTTCTCTGTGCACTGGGATGGGACTGGATCCCCGCCATCCGCGATCGCGACACCGGCATCTGGCAAAAGGTGTTTCTCTCTGCATCGGGCCCCGTAGTGCTGAAAGATCCTCTGGTAACTACCGATCTTCCACTGCCGCGGACCGACTCAACGGATGTCGGTGTGCAGGTAACCGTGGAGAATGTCAGCGACCGGCCTGAGAGGGGAGTGGTCCAGGGAAAAATTGAAGACATTGCTTTCGAGAAGCAGGTGGAACTGGCCCCGCGTAGTAAGCAGCTGGTGAGCTTCGATTCAAAGACCACGCCGGTACTGCATATCGATCATCCAAGACTCTGGTGGCCGAATGGCTACGGCGCGCCGAATATGTACAAGCTGCATCTCACATTCAAGCTGGGGAGTGAGATTTCAGATGCTGAAGATGTGAACTTTGGCGTCAGGAAGATCTCCTACAGCGTTCCGGGAACTGACACTCTGACCATCTCCGTGAATGGAGTTGAAGTCTTCATCCGGGGCGGTGATTGGGGTCTGGATGAGGCGTTGAAACGCATTCCGCGTGAGCGGCTCGATGTCGAAATTCGCATGCACCGGTTAGCGAATCTGAACATGATCCGCAACTGGGTGGGACAAAGCACCAGTGAGGATTTCTACGAGTTGTGCGACAAGTACGGAATTCTGGTGTGGGACGAATTCTTCCAGGCCAATGCCCCCGACGGTCCGGACCCCGCCGATATCGATACGTACATGGCCAATGTTCGAGACAAGGTTCTGCGCTATCGCAACCACCCTTCGATTGTCCTGTGGTGCGCACGCAACGAATCCTATCCTCCGCCGGAAATCGATGCAGCCCTGCGCAAGCTTTTGGCTGAACTCGAGCCTACGCGACGCTATCAGCCCAATTCCACGGATGGCGCCGGCGTTCGCTCGCATGGACCCTATTATTGGCGAGCTCCGCGCTATTTCTATCGAATCACCGACGATTTCTTCAAGACCGAGACCGGCAGTATGTCCGTTCCAACTCTCGAATCGATTGAAGGCATGATGCCCAAAAAGGATTGGGGGACGATTAACGACGACTGGGCGGAGCACGACTTTGCCCTGGGCGGCCAACACGGAGAGAAGTACCCCGGTATCCTGGCCAGTCGTTACGGCAAGATCGCCAACCTCGCCGACTTCGTCCGCAAGGCGCAGCTCGCGAACTATGAGGCGTTTCGCGCCATGTACGAGGGCCGTAATGCGCAGCTGTTCCATCCGGCGACGGCCGTCATCACATGGATGAGCAATCCGGCGCAGCCCAGCTTTGTGTGGCAGATCTACCATTACGACCTCGAGCCGATGTCCTCGTTCTTTGCCGTAATGCATGCAAGCGAGCTGGTGCACATCCAGTTCAACGAGGCCAATGGCCAACTCCAGGTGATCAACAATCTTCCTGTAGCACTCAGCGATGCTTTGGCTCATGTCTCGGTCTATAACCTTGATGGCACGCTGGCTTATCAGCACGAAACGGCGGTGACGGCGCTTCCTGACGTTGCCACCAATCTGGGCGTAATCGAGTTTCCGGCGACGGTCTCACCAGTTCATTTCATCAAGCTCGACCTGAAGGACTCCAGCGGAAAACCGATATCGAACAACTTCTATTGGCGCAGTCTGCCCGACCATCCCGACGACTTGACCGCATTGAACCAGCTGCCCATGGTCACACTCGAAGCCAAGGCAGAGGGCAAGGACGAATATGGCAAGCGCCTGTTGACGGTCACTCTGCACAATCCCACGGCCAACATCGCCTTGATGGCTCACTTGCAGTTGCGTCGGCAGAAGTCGGGCGAGCGCGTGCTGCCTGTCTTCTACAGTGATAATTATGTGTCGCTGGTTCCGAATGAAACCAAAACCATCACCATCGAAGCGGCACTGAATGATTTCAACGGCGAGAACGCTATGGTGGTCTTCGATGGCTGGAATGTGACGGTTGCGCCCGCGTCTTTTGCAGGAGTTTCCGTAGCCCCCAATATCGAAGCGCAACCGAGCCACTGGCCGGTAACCGGCCTGCCTTTCCAAACCGCTGGATTGCGTTAAGAAGGCTCCGATCGGGTGCGTCAAAATCGAGAGGATTACGATAGCGATGGAGGGTTTCCACGTTGAGTACAGATGGGCACCACAGCGAAATGCCTGTAACTCCGATTCAAGGTAAAGCAACCCGCAGAGACTTCATTCAAGGGTCGCTTGTCGTCGCAGGCAGCTTGCTCGCCTCGTCCGTGGCTCCGTCTGACCTGTTGGCTGAATCGGGGACAAAGCGGCCAAACCTGGTCTTTTTCCTCGGGGAGGGCCAGCGCGCCGACGCGCTCTCCATCGCGGGCAATGCAATTCTCAAGACGCCCAATCACGACCGCATCGGCCGCGAGGGCATGCGCTTTGAGAATGCATTCTGCACCAACGCTCTCTGCGCGCCGGCGCGCGCAGTGGCGCTGACTGGCATGTACTCGCGCTCTACCGGAGCACTCTCGAACGAGCATCTGAAGGTTCCGCTGCCGTCCGACATTCCACTCTTCACCGACATTCTTCACGAAGCAGGCTACGAGGTTGCCATCCTCGGCAAGGTGCATGTTGCGAACGGTGTCGAAGAGCGTTACTGGGATTACTACTTCGGACACAACGACGCTTCCAATAACTACGAAAACCCACTCTTCAAGGAAGGCCGGAGGGGTGAGATCGGCCCGGAAAAGCAATATCACAATGTATATCCAGACGATCTGACTGTCGACCGCGCACTTGCGTGGCTAGAAGAAGATCGCGGCGACAAGCCATTCTGCCTGCTGGTCTGGTTCGTCGCTCCACACGAACCGTTCTTCCGGCCCCGGCGGCACCTGGATTTATATCGCGAAACTGTGACACCCAAGCCGGAGACCTTCGACGACGATTTGAAGGGTTATCCAGGCAAACCAAAAGGCTTTGTGGACGCCGAAAACAAGGTTGGCACAACGGCCTCGCATCCCGCCTGCGGATCGCTTGAAGGAATGACCAAGGATTATTACTCCGGGTTAGTCGCGGTGGATGAAAACATTGGCCGTATCATCAGCTGTCTCGAAAAGAAGAAAATCCTCGACGAGACGGCGATTGTGCAAACGTCCGATCACGGATATCTTCTGGGCGAGTGGCGCATGTTCGATAAGCGGCTGATGCACGAGCCGTCGATCCGTGTGCCGTTGATGGTGCGCTATCCCAGGCGCATTCCCGCGGGAACGGTGCGAAAAGAAACGGCCCTGGATATTGACTTGGCCCCGACATTTCTCGATCTGGCCGGTCTACCGATTCCCGAGCACATGCAGGGGAAAAGCCTGCTGCCTCTTGCGAAAGCGTCCGAGCCATCTTTCCGCAAAGAGTGGTACTACGAATACTATGAGTGGCCGAATCCTGAAAAGGTTCCCCCTTGCCGCGGCATTCGCACGGAGCGTTACAAACTGATCCAATATGTTCTGGAGCCACAGGAATTTGAGCTTTACGATCTTGAGAACGATCCGAAAGAGACGCGCAATTTATACGGAATGCTGGAATTTTTCGCGCTGCAGCAGCACCTTCTGAAGCGTCTTGAGCTTCTTCGTGCCGCGCTGCCGGAGCGAGAACAAATGCGCGGAACTTGAAAGTGTCCCTCGTCCGAATGCCATCCCTGTTAAAATCGCGTCTTTAATGAATCGCCGAAGCATAAAGGGAAGCTGTGGCGACCTTTGCCCCCACGGAGGGCGGAGACACAATGCGCCTGACTTTGGGTGACGGAAAAGGAAATGTCAAGGGCGAGGCGGCTGCGATGTGTGTCTGGAAGCAAATGGGATGAGGTTGGAGCAGCCAAGCGCCATTACCATACGTCATGGAGCCAGACCACAAAACTGTTCCGCCCATGCGATGAAAGCGAACTTGGACGCCATAGCCGTGACGCGCCCACATTGAGATGATGCACAACTTAAATCCTGGAAAACGCCGCAGGGTCTAGGAATGCCATTGCGCGTATTTCGCCGCAGCAATCCACATGGCCGAATAGTCGGCTGTACGTCCAAGTGCTGAGTGACCAGCTCACCCAGGTTCGATTCCAAGTTTGTCGTTTACAGCCACTCTCAAACGCTGCCTGCGGCCAATATAGCGTTCGGTGGTTTGCACAGAGACATGCCCGAGAAGAAACTGGATCTGTTCGAGTTCGCCTCCGGAATCATGGCAGAGCCGCCCGATTGCGCTTTCCGGTCAGAGTTTGTCCATTGGGTACCTGCCAGAGCGCTGCCGCTTCGCCTGCTGTGAGCCAGTTGCCCAAACGAGAGCCCAGCTTGTGAACACCCTTGACGCGATGAATGCCGGCTGCCAAATCAGGACTCAACAGCCCGCAGTCAGCCGCCTCGTAAGCCAACCTTCGCACGGCCGCCATTCGCACGTTGATCGTCCTGGGCGCAAGGCCGCGCTCTTCCAAATGAAACCGATAGCGCAATACTACTGTTTTATTGAAGGCCAGTCGTGGTTCAGAACAGTATCAGGCGACGAACTCGTCGATGGCATGTTGATATGCGCGCACTGAGTCGGGAGAACCGAGGCTCCGGAGGACTGCGGCTTTCGAGTGTTCCAGATCCGGTATACCAAGCTTGGTCTTTGGTCGGCTCTTCTTGCCCTTTGTCTTATTCGTTGTCGTTTTCCTCATGATTTCCGCGCTCCTTTGCGGCGGATCATGAGGTTAATTCGTCTGTGAAATCTGTGTGTGCTTTACCAATTCTCAACTGCCTAATAGGCGGTCTTACGGCCAAGTGGACTGGATTTGTAAACATTGGCCGACTTTGCGTTACCAATCCCGTGGCAAATCGTGCGAACGCGGAAATGAGTGGCTCCAGAATGATCGGCATCCTGATCTCGTGCCTTGATTGCGTGGAATACCTGATTTAGACCATAGATCCTCAACGGCGCAATAGCTGATTGTTTTGCCTGTCATCTCTCTTAAAACCGAATGACCACACCGGCGTTGATGCGCAGATTGTTCTGGTGATTGTTGCTTCCGTTATCGAATGTCGTCAGCAAGTAGTCGGCTTCGATAAGACGGATGGAGACACGCGGTTTGACGTGGAGATCCAGCCCTCCGCCGAAGATACCTGCAAAGGCCGCCCCGGCGTTCGCCGCTCCCGGATTCAACCCTTGAACCAGCGTCCCACTGGAGTGCGCCAGGCCAAGCAACACTTGGCCGAATGGCCGCAGTGAAGAATGTGGCATGGGCGCCAGGTAGCGAGCTCCCGCGGTGAATGTACTGAGCGTGAGGCTGACACCGGACGGGGAGACCGTGCCTGCATGGGCAATGCTAACGTCTCCGGCCAGGGCAAACTGGCCCGACCCAAGAGGCCATGCAAAGGTGGCGTTGCCGCCGTTCATGTTAAAGCAGCTACAACCTCCCGGTGGCGCGTTGCTGTGCAGGTAGGTGTAGCCGAGAGCGAGATCGGCGCGCGGGGGCTTATCGATTGTGGGCCGGTCCGACGTCTGCGCAAATGCCTGGGCAGAGGAGACCGCGGCGATGGTTAACATGAGAGCGAGCGTGGCTTTGATGCTGAGTCGCATGGGGTCTCCTTTTACTCGACCGTCAACTGCACAGTGGTGGATTGCTGCACCGAGCCGCTGCTTCCGGTAACGGTGATGTTGTACTGCGTTGCAGATGCGCGCAGGCCGAAACCGCCTCCGCACGCGGTGAGAGTTGAGAGCGCGCCCAACGAAGCGAACGCCAGAACTGAGAGCGCGATCCAGCGTCTGCGTTTCTTGCCGGGCAGGAAGAACAGACCAAGCGCAGCGAGTGCAGGCGCGGCCAAAGGCCAGCCAGGGTTGGTTGCCGTCGCGGTGGTTGTCGCGGTCTGGATGGTGAGCGTGGAGCTTGCAGCTGCACTGCCCGGCGTGACGCTCGACGGTGTGAAGGTTGCTTTTGCGCCTGTCGGCAAGCCGCTGACCGTGAGCGAGACCGCGGTGGTGAAAGCTCCGTTCTGCGGCGTCAAGGTGATGGAGTACGTGGCCGTGCCGCCCGGTGAGACAGTTTGCGGCGCGGTCGCAGAACTGATGGTGAAGGATGGAGCCACCACGGCAGTCACCATTACCGTGCTCGTTCCCGTGGCGCCGTTGTAGCTCGTTGAGCTTGCGGAGTCGGGAGTGTAAGTAGCTGTCAGAGTGTCCGTGCTGGTCGCGAGCGACCCGGCGGGGACCGTAATCATCGCGCTACCACTGCTCAAGGTGGTTGCAGCAGATGTGTAGCTGCCGCTTGTTAGTGTCACGGACCCAGTCGCAGTGGGGTTACTGCCGCCGCCGTTGACGCCGATCGTCACCGTAAGACTCTGTGCAGTCGTGATACTCGTTGAAGAGGGCGACACTGTCACAGCGGGAGTGGTCTTTGCAGGCGAGGTCACCGTGACCGTATTCGATCCTGTTGCGCTGTTATAGATTGAGGAACTATTCGAGTCGGGTGCGTAATTAGCTGTCAACGTATCCATGCTGGTCGCCAGCGATCCGGCGGGAACCGTAATCGTCGCGCTGCCACTGACAAGAATTGTTGCTGCCGAGGTGTAACTCCCGCTTGTTAGTGTCACGGACCCAGTTGCTGTAGGGTTACCGCCGCCGCTGACGCCGATCGTCACCGTAAGACTCTGTGCAGTCGTAATGTTCGTTGAAGAGGGCGACACCGTCACCGTGGGCGTGGTCTTTGCCGGCGCGGTCACTGTGACTGTGCTCGTTCCTGTTGCGCTGTTATAGGTTGAGGAACTGTTCGAATCGGGTGTGTAAGTCGCCGTCAACGTGTCCGCGCTCGTTGCCAGCGCTCCGGCAGGAACCGTAATCATCGCGCTGCCACTTGCGAGAGTTGTCGCTGCCGAACTGTAAATCCCGCTGGTGAGTGTCACGGACCCGGTCGCCGTAGGGTTACTGCCGCCGCCGCTGACGCCGATCGTCACCGTAAGACTCTCTGCCGTCGTAATGCTCATTGAAGAAAGCGACACTGTCACCGTGGGCGTGGTCCTTCCCGTCGAGGTCACTGTGACTGTGCTCGTTCCTGATGCGCTGTTATAGGTTGAGGAACTGTTCGAATCGGGTGTGTAAGTCGCCGTCAGCGTGTCCGTGCTCGCCGCCAGCGACCCCGCGGGAACGGTAATCGTCGCGTTGCCACCCGCAAGTGTCGTCGCCGCAGAAGTGTAACTCCCGCTAGTCAACGTCACGGACCCGGTCGCCGTAGGGTCACAGCCGCCGCCGCTGACGCCAATTGTCACCGTAAGGCTCTGCGCAGTCGTGATGCTCGTTGAAGAAGGCGTCACCATCACCGTCGGCGTCGAAGTTCCGCCGCTCGCGTTGCCGAATTTTGCCAGGAACACGTTATAGCTGCCGTTCAGCTCAGTTTGGAAGGCGCCGCAAGTGGTGGGGAAATTGGAGGAAGGGGTGTATCCGGCGATATAGATGTTGCCGCTGGGATCGAGGGCGATGCCGAGTCCGGAATCCCCGCCGCTTCCGAGCGCCACATTTCCGCCGCTGCCGCCCAGAAAGGTGGAGTAGACCAGGGCGGAGCCAGTCGCATTCAGTTCCGTCACGAACGCGTTCCCGAGCGGCCCCCCCAGGACGGTCTGGTAGGCGCCGGCCGTGGTGGGGAAATCCGCGGTGGATGTGTTTCCGGTGACATACGCGTTGCCACTTGGATCCAGCGCAATGCCGGTGGGGCGAGTGCCCGTGGTAGCTGTGCTAACGCCTCCGAGGCAGGTGGAGTAGAGCAACGAAGTGCCGGTCGCGTTCAGCTTGGTCACGAATGTAGTCGCAAAGCCGCCGGTTGTGCATGTTGTCTGGTAGGCGCCAGAAGTGGTGGGGAAATTGGCTTGTGCGGTCGTCCCGGCAACATAGGCGTTGCCCGTTGAATCTTCGGCAATGCCTTGCCCCGAGTCGGTACCGGCGCCCAGGTAGGTGGAATAAAGCAAGGCGGTGCCGGTGGAGTTCAACTTGGTGACGAACGCATTCCCGAAGCCGACCAATGCAGTCTGATATGCGCCAGGGGTAGTGGGAAAATTGGGAGAACCAGTGGCCCCGGTGACAAAGGCATTTCCGCTGGAATCCACGGCAATGCTTTCCCCCAGGTTGCCAGCTATAGTGCTACTGCTGCCGCCTAGATACGTGGAGTAGACCAGGGCCGAGCCGGCGGAGTTCACCTTGGTTACGAATGCCATCTCTGTGCCGGCGAAAGCAGTCTGGAAGGCGCCAGCCGTGGTAGGAAAATTGGAGGATTGGGTATTTCCGGTGATATAGGCGGTGCCGCTGGAATCCACGGAAATGCCGGCCCCGGCATCCGGGCCGCTGCCGCCCAGGAAGCTGGAGTAAACCAGAGCTGAGCCGGTCGCGTTCAGCTTAGTCACGAAGCCTGTCCAACTATTGGCGTTCGCACCAAAGTGAGTCTGAAAGGCGCCAGATGTGACGGGGAAATTGGTGGAATAGGTCAACCCGGTCACATAGGCATCGCCGCTGGAATCCACAGCAATGGCTTTCCCAATGTCTTCTATGCCGGTTCCGCCCAGGTAGGTGGAGTAGACCAGGGCGGTGCCAGCCGCGTTCAGCTTGGCCACGAACACAATATAGTTGGCGGTTAGATCAGTCTGGAAGGCGCCCGTCGTGGTGGGGAAATTCGTGGAACCCGTATCTCCCGTAACATAGGCGTTGCCGTTCGAATCCACGGCGATGCCGGCCGCCGCGTCCCGGCCGTTGCCGCCCAGGTAGGTGGAGTACAGCAGTACCGGATCAATCACGAGTTGCTGGCGCCGGTCGTACCGGGCGATCTCAAAACCAACTTTGTTTCCGCCTTCGAGCAAATACTTCCCGGGAACTTTGCGGCGTCTGCCGTCCACCACTTGATAGATCTCCGGCTTTAGCAGGCGCAAATCGCCCCCGGCGGTATGCACCGCGAGATCTCCGTTCGGTTCAAGCTGCAATCTTTCGGCCCCACGCACGGCAAGCGTAACCACGCTGGGATCGACGCCGGGGGCAACCACGAAGTCGTGCTCCAATTGCCCCTGGTTTCCGTAGTACACGAGGTCAACGCCCGGATAGACGTTGTGGTAGCGCACTCTGCCATAGTTGGGGACGTTGGTGTGCCACTTGCTGGGGTCGCTGCCGATAAAGTAATTGCTCCTGGTGGGCAACTCATCTTCCTGCGTGACGACCGGCTGAGCGTTGGCGCCTGCCAACTGCAGGCGAACCACCGCTTGCGGCGATGCGCCGTCCGCAGCCGGTCCCGGGACGGGATGCGGCGAGCTTAGCTTTGGGACCGGCGTGGCCAGAACGAGCACGGCCTCGCCCGAGGTGAGAAAGAGCGAGTAGCCCGATCCCTGGGAAACAAATTGCACCTGCGCATCCGTCTGGCCGCGGTTGGCCTCGAAACGCAGCGGCAGCTTGCCGTAATTTGCAAGCAGCCGTGATTGTGCTTGACCCGCAACCTGCGCATACGATGCCGCTGTCAGCATCAAAGTCAGGACCATGCCTGCACACTTGATTCGAAATCTCATCATCGGGGAGACCTCACTTCGTTTGGGAATCCACTCGAGCCAGACCTGCATCTTGGGAATCGGGCGTCGATTTGCCTTTATACCGAGACAGCGCAAACGGTACGCAAAATGCCTCACCCGCGATTTCGGGTGCAAATGCCGCAGGCGGAAACGTCTGTCGAATGAACAGGAACCGGCGCGGAAAGTGCTAGCCTTGGGTTAACCTCGAAAGTGCGGCTCATGGAGGCGGCGGTGGGGCCACCTAAGGGAGAAATCACCTTACTTTTAGCCAGATGGAACAACGGCGAGCCTGCGGCCTTCGAAGAGTTGATGCCGCTCGTCTACCCCCATCTGCGTGAGGTCGCAGCGGCCTACGTGCGCCGGGAGCGAAATCCCGACATGCTGCAGGGAACTGCCCTGGTTCACGAGCTCTATCTGCGCCTGTTGAATCAGAAAAAAGCCGCGTGGGAAGACCGCCGCCATTTCTACACTTTCGCCGCCAAGGTCATGCGGCTGATCCTGATCGATCATGCACGAGAGAATCAAGCCCAGATGCGCGGGGGGAATGCAGAGCGCGTTCCGCTCAGCGACGATCTTGCATGGGTCAATATCGACAGCCCTGAACTACTGGACCTGAATCGCGCTCTCGACGAATTAGGCGCGGTGGATCCGCGCAAAGTCCAACTCGTCGAATTACGTTATTTTCTCGGCTGCACCGCTGAGGAAACTGCTTCCTTGATGGACCAATCCAAGGCCACCGTCGATCGGGAGCTAAAATTCACCAGGAGCTGGCTGTTTCGTCGCATTCGCCCTGGGGTGGTCGAGGATATTGTCGAGCCTTGATTCAATTTGCCTCAACTTTCCGCATTCTTAAGAGTAGGCCGTAGGCCACAGACGGGGTCGTCGCCCAAATGGAAAAATCGGCCCAAAACTTTTCGCGCGTCGAGGCCATCTTTCACGAGGCAATCGCCGTTCCACTCGATGCTCGCGCAGAACTAGTTGCGAAGCTCTCCAACGGAGACGCCGAGCTCGCGGCAGAGGTGCATTCGCTGCTCGATGCTTGTACAGCCGAGGAAAACGAGTCCGCCTCCCGTCGATCGAACTTGCACCCAGGTCAGGAGCCTGCTTCCGAACTTCGTCGCATCGGCCCCTACCAGGTCGACAGTCTGTTGGGCCGCGGCGGAATGGGCGCCGTTTACCTGGCGCATCGTGCCGATGGCCATTTCGAGCAAAAGGTCGCCATCAAGTTGATTGACCTTCCTCTCGCTACCGACGTCTTCCGCGCGAGATTTCGCCAGGAGCGGCAAATTCTTGCAGGATTGCAGCATCCCTATATCGCCCGGCTGCTTGATGGCGGCGTTACGCAGAATGGCGATCTCTATTTGGCCATGGAGTATGTGGACGGCTTGCCGATCCACACCTTCTGCAATCAAGAGCACCTCTCTGTTCCAAAGCGCATCGAGCTTTTCATTCGTGTCTGCGAAGCTGTCCAGTTCGCGCATCAAAACCTCGTCGTCCATCGCGACCTCAAGCCGGACAACATCTTCGTCGCCGAAGACGGCACTCCTCGATTGCTCGACTTTGGAACCGCCAAGTTGCTTGCTCAATCTCCCGCAAAAACCGGCAGGGATCTCACGGGCGAAGGATTTCAATCGTTTACTCCGCAGTACGCCAGCCCGGAGCAAGTGCTTGGCAACCCCATCACGACCGCCTCCGACACGTACTCCCTTGGTGTTTTGCTTTACCTCCTGCTCACCGGAGGGCTGCCATATGAGTTGAAAGAGCTCACAACGGCCGAGATGCTGCGCGTCATCTGTGAGCAACCGCCCCGCAAGCCGGACCACGTAGAGGATTCCGGTCGCCGCCTCGACTCGGACCTGGAAGCGATCTTGTTGAAAGCTCTGCGCAAGGAGCCGGCGGAGCGGTATCGAACCGCCGAGCAGCTGGCTGGCGACCTCCAAGCATATCTTGACGGGAGGCCTGTGGCGGCACGCCGCGGAACCATTCGCTACCGAGCCGCCAAGTTTGTCCGGCGCAATTGCATTGCGATGGCGGCCGCAGCCCTGGTAGCAGTCATTCTTGCCGCTGGCATTGTCGGAGTGCTATGGCAGGCGAGAGTGGCAAATGAGGAACGTCGCAGAGCCGAAGCTCGTTCGTCGGATTTGCGCCAGCTCAGCAGCAGCCTGCTCTCTGAACTGGATGAGGCCATTAAGCAACTCCCCGGTTCAACGCCGGTGCAAAAACTTCTCGTCACACGGGTCCTCGAGCACCTTGATCGCATGGCCACAGACGCGCATGGGGACCGCCTCTCACAGCTTGATCTAATCGACGCCTATACCCGGCTGGGGAATATTCAAGGTAACGGCTACGATCAGAACCTCGGCGATCCCACTGGCGCGCTTGTCAGCCTTGGCAAAGCTCTGGCTATCGCTGAGCCGCTTGCGGAATCCGATCCAAATGATTTCGACGCGCTGCGTGCTCTTGCATTGACGCAGCAATCGCGAAGCGAAGTCCTGTTTACAACGGCGCGGACTCCAGAGGCGATCCCATCCATGCGCGCCGCCGTTGCCACCTATGACAGGCTGATCGCCGCACCGACAACCAGCCCCGCACTGATCTGCGAAGCTGCGGCCGCCAACGGCACGCTTGGTGATGAGTTGGGCCAGAGCGGCACCGCCAGCTTTGCCGATTCGGCTGCCGCCCTTAACGCGTTTCGCAAAACCATCGCACTGGACAACCGCGCCCTCAGCATCGACCCCAATTTTCTCCGGGCCAGG
Source organism: uncultured Acidobacteriota bacterium (assembly GCA_963786565.1). GTDB lineage: Bacteria > Acidobacteriota > Terriglobia > Terriglobales > Acidobacteriaceae > Telmatobacter. The sequence goes on from CAWAZR010000012.1 coordinate 195,239, forward strand.
CGGGGCCTGGCAATCATGCTCTTGAAAGTCGGAGGCATTGAGTTGGATACCGATCCCGCTCAGGCGCTTAAGGATTTCCAGATTGCTTTGCAGCGCCTCGATGCCCTGCCCGCAACAGAGCAGACTACGGTATTCACCACGAGGATTCGTTCTCAGATCCTGCGCAAGCAAGCGGACGCCCTGGAACAACTAGGCGAATATGGCAACGCTGATTCGCTCTTTACTCAGTCGATTCAGATTCTGAGCAAACTGGCTGCTGCCGATGCGCAGGACCTTCGCGCCCAGGCCGACCTTGGAATCGCCCTCGACGACGAAGCAATGGCTTATAAGGACGCGGCGAATCCCGATTTAGCTGCTCCCGGCAGTGACCGGAGACGAAATCTCACTGCCGAAGAGGACCTGCTCACCCAGGTCGTGGCCATGACACAGTCGATGCTCAGACGTTCGCCTTCCGACGGTGAGTGGAAGTCGGTTCTTGCGGATGCACAGGTAAACCTCGGCACCACCCAATCTCTCCTGCGCGGACCGGTTGATTCCGCGGCGACCACGAAAACGGGTATTGCCGCTCTGCGAGAGTTGGCCACAACGGACCACGCTGCACCGAGGATTCTCAACCAGGCCGCCGACGCATTCCTCACAGCTGAACCCGCCTCCCTCCGAGATCCGGCATTTGCGCTCGCCTGCGCCGAACGTGCGGTGGCTCTGAACCATCGCCAAAGTCCTTCTCAGTTACTCATTCTCGCTGAAGCCTATCGCGCGACGGGTCAGATTGATCAGAGCCGCGCCGCGGCCGAAGAAGGGCTTGCGCTCCTATCTCCCCTTGACCCGGGGAGCGTAAAGCCGAACATTCGCAAGCTCCTCGAGATTCAAACACGACTGGTCCGGTAAGTGAGTCTTTCAGAAGCAGGAATCGGTCGATCACGCGCCAATTGCGAAGCCTCGGCACTCAAGAGTTCGTGAGATTTCTGCGCATGCCACACGCGGACATAAGCGCGGGGCCTCACCATCAGCAAGTAGATACGGCCCGTGAGTGAGGTGGACGCTCTCATCCGAGCACGGAGTATCGACTTCAATCAACGGCGGTGGTTGCTCAATTCAAAGTAGCCAAACCATAAAAGGTACTGGGGAAACTCGGCCCCGTGCATAGCGTAGAAGTGTCTTTAGAATCGGTATCGGCAAACGCCAATTGCATCTCGAAAGTTCCGGATTCATCCCGAATCGCCAACTCCCTTACTGACAAAGGAGGGGCACCCACCTGTCTGTATAGTCGGCATCTCGGAAAAGTGACCCCTCGGCGATCAGCTCTTAAGAACAGCACCTCTGAGGCGAAACTGCCTTCGGTTCTTCGGTTTATGGGCTTCGCCAAGAATCAGTACCGAAAAGTCGGCAAGGGTTCTGTGACCACCTTCCACACTTGCGGCCGTATTCGACCACATCTGGATCGCGCCACAGGCAGCATCGTTTGCGGCTTATGAACTCGTGCTGGGTACGGCAAAGATTCCAGCGACCCGGTTGAGCGCCAGCCGATTCGCTTGGTGACCCCGATGCTAGCTGGTGTCGGCCGAATGTGACGCTTGAGAATCATATCCGGCATCAGCGGCTGGGTCCCGTTCTTTGCGACGGAAGGGAAGAGGAAGTCCTGATCGGACCGGTACCGTTTTGCCCTCGGAATGCCTTAACGCGAATGTCTTGTATAGTTTTCTCGAATCGCCGTCAGAGGCTTGCTCGGGATGGTAGCGCTGATCTGGTTTTCGTACTGGCCGCTTCGCGGAGCAGGAAGGCCACTCAATTCGAGTGGCCATTCCTGCGTTGGAGTTCGATTCTCACGTGGGAGCCTTGGAAATCCCTCGCTGGCTATTGCCAGTTCCTACCAAGGCATAATTGAGTTTCAACGCTGTACTTTAGGCTGGTGGGCGATTGAGAGCGCCCGAGCGGGGATGCGCTGTTCGCCCGTCACGCTTAGTTGTTGCTCCGTGATTGTGGTGGACGGGAGGGCTTCTTCACTCGTGAGCACGATGTTCGACTGGGCTGCTGTGGCGTGAACGCTACTGGATACCGATATTGCCGACGTGCGCTGGACATGAATAACACCCTGAAAGTTGGACCCGAGGGCCAGCGTGGCCGACAGCGGCTTTCCGTCGACGCTTTGGAGAGTGATTCCTTGAGCGGCGAGGTCTGAGGGTTGAGGCAACACGACGGCGGCGCCAGCCGACCCTTGGGAAGGAGCCACGTCGATCTCGAAGAACTGATTGCCCGCGTGGACCATTGCGCGCAACGGTTTGGTCGGATCGGCCGCGCCAATGCGGAAGGAGAGGTTTGCCAAACTGGTGTCAGTGGTGACAAAAACCGAATGAGAGTTGCCATAGTCAGCACCGTACTCCGCCTCAAGGTTTGCCGATTGCTGGACAAATGCGGCTGGCGGTTGTGTGCTGCTGACTGTGGTGAACTTTGAACCAGCGGTGCGAGGCCGCGTGCCGGAGTTTTGATTCAGAGAAGGCAGGCGGAACAAAGATCTTCCCAGGCCCGTGGCGGACGAATCTACAGTCTGCGTGCCATCGAGGTAAAGTTTTCGCCCTTGAGCATCCGTTACCTGCTGGACGTTGGTATTCGCTCCAAAGATGACTTCAATTATCCCTGTGAAGTTGCCCGCGAAGGTTCGCCAGCCGCTGGAATTGTAATACGGCACGTAGGCGAGGCCATCATTCAGGGTCGAACCGCTCCAGTTGGAGCCGTTCGCCATCAAGAAGCTCCAATTGTCCCCATTAATGATGAGCTGCGGGTAGGTGGCCTCGTCTGGCACGCTGCCACACGGACGATTGGAGTCATAAACGTCAATGAGGATTTCGCTGCCGGAATGGGAAACCTTGAGCGGTACAAGAACATGGCCTTCGCCGCCATGGGCTATGCTGATGAGCCCATAGTTGTAGTCTTGCTTGGTTAAGTCGGCCTCAACAAGGGCGGCATTCTCCGCGGGACTCTTGCCGACGTTGGCGAGATAGGAGTGAAGAAATGCAACGGACAATTGCTCCCAGTGAGCGGTGTTGATGTCTTTGGTAATCTTCGGCGTAGGAACCAGCGGGTTCTTGTAGTTTTGCCAGAAGTCCTCATGGACGTCGTCCATAACGAACTGGTCTTCGCCGACGACAGCGGTCAGGGACATGCCCACACAGTTGCCGCCGGAAGCGAGATTGTCTCTCGTGGCAAGAAAAACGATGCCTGTCGCGGGGTCGAGGTAGTCGAGGATACCAAAGTCAAAGGCGTCGGTGAAACTCGATAAGCTGAGCCGGGCGGTATTGAAGTTCTGGAATGCCCAGCCGGCCTGGCACCGAAAATTAGCTGGTGAAATGCCTACGAAGGAGCTTGCAGATAGAGGCGCCGCACCGGCATGCCCGATTGAAACGATGACAAATGCATCGACACTGTTCTTGCACTGATTGCCAGTGCCATTGTCATGGCTGTAGTAGCCGTTGTCGCTGTAGCCGTCATCTTCGTAGCCAAGCTGGAGGAAAAGACTGGCCGGAGAAACGCCTGCGGGGAGCGGGTTGGGGATCTGGTGAACGGTGTTGAGGCCAAAGTCCTGGATGCGCACCAGACCGTTGGTAACGCCAGGAATGCTGATCAGCCCGTGGTAAAGGTGATCAGAGTTGGGTCCCCCGGGGTTTACATATAGCTTCCAGGTGAGTCCCGAACCGCCCGTCTGCACGCAGCCCCCGGCATCGATGCTGACGGTATCCCCTGGCACGAAGGTGATCTGCGGATAATCGGTCTGCTTCTGCTTCACGTTGGGTGTTTCGATGCGCCAAACAGTGCTGGTCGGTGTATCGGACTGTTTGGTCAAGATGTCGAAGGTGTCAGCAGCGCGGGCGAGCGTAGTGGCCGCGAGGAATGCCATGAGCGCTACCAATTGAAGGGTGCGCGGGCAAGCCAAGCAATATGTGAGCTGCGTCGATCGAGTTTGCATGGGAGACCTCCTTCTGGGGTTGGGTTGGGGGAGTTCTGCGCTTTTTCAAGCCGGAGCCGGGCATATCAACCCGCGTTCGCGGCGGACTTTCGTGAGAACCGCGATGCTGGGCAACACCCGCGGGCCCAGCACAGCGACGAGTGTGCGCTGCTCTGCGGCCGAATTCAATGAGCGGCGGATGAGGTGGGGATGAGTTATCCGCCCTGCGAACTCATCTGCACCGGAATCTCCCTTTTGTACGCCGATTCCAAGAAGTTGTATCGCTCCTAAGACAGATTGCAAGGCCGAAAGAACGTTGGCGCCGTAAATGCCAGCGTTTGCGGTGGAAAGGCCTGATCGAAGGCAACTTGATCAATTCCTGAGAAGGATCCCGCAGAATGACGAACAAGCAAGAAACAGGGGACCGGCCCAATCGGGAGGGTTCATGAAGGCCTTGTTCGGTCGCGGGCACATCTTCAAAAAGGGCAATCCAGCCTGATCCACTCGGGCAAATTCACTTTAATTAGGTAATCACGGCGGAGGTCGCGGGTTCGAGCCCCGTCGTCCCCGCCATAAGCCCGGCAAGTTCCGCGGCTTGTAGCATTTCCCAACGAAATAGTTTAAGTTTCAGCGTGAGCTGTACGGCGTCGCGCCGACGGCCACCTGTATGAAAAAACCAGCTACGGCCATTCCCCAACGATTCTTCATCGATCCACCCCTGGGGGAGCTAGTGCGTATTGCGATTTTTCGATTCTGCTTGCAACTTGATCTGGTTGCCGAGGCTTTCGAGGAAACGGTTGATGAGCGCCACACTTCTGCGCAGTTCCTTGCGCCGGAACTGGCTGAGCAGCGCGAACAATCCGGGCGGCTCAATGACCGGCTTCTTGTGGCTGCCAAGGGTTTCGTCCACAGCCGCGGCAATGCCGGCGAGAATCTCCGGGTTGATGCTCGCGAGCATCTTGCCCAGCAGAATGGCGTTGCGCGTGGCCCGGATTGCCTCATCGGAACGCGCGGCGTCTACAGCTTTTTCCAGAATCTGATTGCCAGCGCTGAGCGCGCCGGTCAACACGCGCAACGTGCCGGTCTCGTGCAGTTGCTGCAGAAGTTCGTAGCTCTCGAGCAGCGCTTCGGCGTACTCCACGGGCGCCGCTTCCAGGCGCTTGCGTAGCGCCTCGCGCGGATCGTACGGTGGCACTTCAAAAACAATCGGGCGCGCCATGGTTATCTCTCCTCGCCGGCCGCGGCAGGTGCGGCGCTCTTGATCTGGACAAGATTCTGGCCGGGCTCGCGGTAATCGGTACGCGCCCACTTGCGCTCCACCTCCACGCCGTTTTGCGGCGTGGGCGTGCCAAAACGCCAATTGCTGCGCGGCAGCGGATTGGCGCCATCCGGCTTCAGGACGGTCATGCGCACCGCGGTTTCCTTGTAGGCAGGAGTGTGCGTCACTTTGTCGGTGTAGCTGCTCGTCAGACGATTGACCGGCTCCTCAACGGAGTTCATGGGCATATACAACTCTTTGCCCTGCACGCGCGACGTAACCACCGCTTGCACGGTCACTTTGCCGTAACGCGAATTCAGCTCCACGAGGGCGCCGCTGTCGATTCCGCGCTCGCTCGCCAGCTCCGGCGACAACTCGACAAACGTGCACGGCGTCTTCTCGCGAATGCCCTCGGAGCGATAGGTCATATTGCCTTCGTGGAAGTGCTCGAGCAACCGGCCGTTATTCAGATGCAGGTCGTACTCCGTGTCAGGTTGATCGCTCGGCTCGGTCCACGGTACGGGATAGAAGGTCGCCTTGCCGTCGGCCGACTTGAACTGCCTGGTATACAGCAGCGGCTGATCGCTGCCGTCCGGCGCCACGGGCCATTGCAGTGTCTTGTAGCCCTCCAGCCGCTCATAGGTCACGCCGGCCATCAGCGGCGTCACGGCCGCGATCTCCTCATAAATCTCCGCGGGATGCTTGTACGTCCAGTGCGCGCCCAGCCGGTTCGCCACGTCAACGATGATCTCCCAATCGGGACGGCTGTCACCCAGCGGTTCCATCACGCGATATAAGCGCTGGATCCTCCGTTCCGTGCTGGTGAACGTGCCTTCCTTTTCCAGGCTCGGGCTCGCCGGCAGAATTACGTCGGCATAGCGGCAGGTCTGCGAGAAGAAGATCTCCTGCATGACGAAGAAGTCGAGCTTTTCCAGCGCGGCCGCAACGTAGTTCGCGTTGGAGTCCACCAGGCTGATCTCTTCGCCGAACATGTACATGGATTTCAGGCGGCCGTCGTGGATGGCGTCGATCATCATGTGGTTGTCGAGGCCGGGCTTGGGCGGCAGCGCCACGCCCCACGCCTTTTCAAATTTGGCGCGAATCTCGGGGTCGTCCACCTTCTGGTAGCCGGGGAAGAAATTCGGCATGGCGCCGTGATCGCTCGCGCCCTGCACATTGTTGTGCCCGCGCAGCGGATACGCGCCGGTTCCCGGCCGCATGTAATTGCCGGTCGCGAGTAATAAGTTGGAAATCGCGGTCGAAGTGTCCGACCCCATCACATGCTGGGTGACACCCATCGCCCAGCAAATGCACACGCTCTCCGCCTCGGCCACCATGTGCGCCACTTTTTCCAGCGTTTCCACGGGCAGCCCGGTGCGCTCGCTCGCCATCGCCATCGTAAAAGGCTCCAGGCTCTTGCGGTATTCCTCCGCGCTCTTCACCCACTTGTCGATAAATTCCTGCTTCGCCAGGCCGTGATCGAAGATGTACTTCGTCACTGCGGATAGCCAGATCAGGTCGGTGCCGGGGCGGGCATGCAGGTAAAGATCGGCACGATGCGCCATCTCGTTTTCACGCAGATCGGAGACGATGAGCTTTTGCCCCCGCAGTTTGTGCGAGCGCTTGATGCGCGTCGCCAGTACCGGGTGGCTCTCAGCGGTGTTGCTGCCGATGATGATCACCAGCGCCGCCTGTTCAATGTCGGAGATCGAGCCGGAATCGCCGCCGTAGCCGACGGTTCGGAAGAGGCCGGTGGTCGCAGGAGCCTGGCAATACCGCGAGCAGTTGTCCATGTTGTTAGTGCCGATGATCGCCCGCGACAGCTTCTGCATCAGGTAGCTTTCTTCGTTTGTGCACTTTGACGAAGAGACGAACGCCAGCGCGTCGGGCCCGTGCGTCGACTTGATCTCGCTGAAGCGCCGCGCCACCAAGTCCAGCGCCTCGTCCCAACTCGCTTCGCGGAAACCGTCGCCGTCGCGAATCAGCGGCTTGGTCAGCCGGTCAGGGCTGTTCACAAAGTCCCATCCGAACTTGCCTTTGATGCAAGTGGAAACGCCGTTCGCTGCGCCGTGCGCGGGCTCCACTTTCAGAATGTGGCGATCCCGCGTCCACATATCGAAGCTGCATCCTACGCCGCAATAGGTGCACACCGTCTTGGTGCGCTTGATGCGCGACTCGCGCATCTCCGCTTCCACTTCCGACAACTGCATGATCCCGCCGTAGCCGATCTCGGGCTCCACATCCTTCACAATGTCGATCATGCCTTGCAGCGCTTGCACCGGGAGGGCGGTGAAGTAGCCCGCCTCACCCAGCATCGACTTCTCCATCAACGCATTGCACGGGCACACTGTGACGCAATGCCCGCAGGAAACGCAGCTCGACTCGTTGATGGAAGCGCCGCCATCCCACAACACACGCGGATGCGGGTCCTCCCAGTTGATGCTGAGCGTTTCGTTCACCTGTAGGTTCTGGCACGCCTCCACACAACGTCCGCACAAAATGCACTGCTGCGGGTCGTAGCGATAGAAGGGATTGCTCATGTCCACTGCGTAGGGCTTGGTTTTGTAAGGGATCTCCTGGTGTTCGACGGCCAGGAGTTTGGTAGTGTTGTGGACCGTGCAATTGCCGTTGCTGTTGTCGCAGACCGTGCAATAGAGCAGGTGATTGCTCAGGATCCGGTCGAAGGCCTCGCGTTGCGCCGCCGCTGCCTGCGGCGAATTTGTCTCGACGAGCATGCCGTCGGCGGCCTGGGTCGCGCACGCGCGCACCAGCCTGCCGTCGACCTCCACCATGCAGGTGTCGCAGGTCTCGATGGGGCCTAGCTGCGGGTGATAACAAACCTGGGGAAGTTGGATGTCGCTGCGCCCCACATTGGTGCGATTGATTAAATCAACCAGGCGCTCTCCCTGGGCAAACTCCAAGCGGATACCGTTCACAGTCACTGACATGCTCGTCCACGACCTCCCGTGACCGATTTCAGGATGCTAGTGGGTTTCTGCGGGCCCGTAAAGCTTATTCTCGACAACTGGACGCAGCTTACATGAATTCTCTCTGAATCGGTTCCGAGGCAGCCGATCAAACTTGCGGCATACACCGCGACTCGCCTGCATACACAACGAACCGCTGTCCGCGCAAAAAGCCGATCAACGTCAGGCCCAGCTCCCGTGCCAGCTTTACCGCGAGGCTGGAAGGCGCGGAGACCGACGCCATCACCGGCACGCCGCCGGCCAGCGCCTTTTGCGCAATCTCGAAGCCGCCGCGCCCACTCACCATCAAGATAGATTCCGCAAGCGGCAGTTTGGCTGCATGCATCGCCCAACCAATAACTTTATCGACCGCATTGTGCCGCCCGATGTCTTCGCGAAGGGCCATCAGCGTTCCACCGGCATCGAACAGCGCTGCCGCATGAAGCCCCCCCGTGCGTTCAAACACCGCCTGCTGCGCGCGAATGGCCTCCGGCAGCCCGCACAGCACCTCGGGCCGCACGCGAAACTCCGGGTTCGGGGCACGAAGTCCACGCCGCCGGATGGATTCGATGGTCGCCTTGCCGCAAATGCCGCAGCTCGAGGCCGCATAAAAGTTGCGCTGCAAATCAGCCGCTTCAAAATTCTCCGTGTGCAACTCCACGTCCACGGTATTGCTCTTCGCGCCCGTCTCCGCGTCAGCCGCGCGGATTGCGGCAATGTCATCTGCGCTCTCGATGATGCCCTCGGTGAGCAAAAACCCGGCCGCCAGCTCCAGATCGTGTCCCGGCGTGCGCATGGTCACCGTTACGGGCGCGCCGTTCACGCGAATCTCCAGCGGCTCCTCGACCGCAAGCATGTCTTCGACGGCGCGCGTTACGCCGTCCTCCCACTCCGTCACCTGCGTCAACAAAACGCTGCGTGCCGGTGGACGCATCACCGCTCCTCGTTCGCCCATCCTTGGCCCCCTCGTTGGCCCTTCGTTGGCATTGACCTTCGCTTACCGTGCGATCTGCTGTCAATACGTGCCGGATTCGATTGCCGCTGCCTTCCTCTTTTGAGTAGCATCGAATTAAAGAGGCGTGGCTTCGGTCCGCGCCGCGAGGCAAGCGTCATGAAATTGCGCATTAAAGGAGATTCGGTGCGGCTTCGTGTCGGCCCTGCGGAAGTGCAGCGGTTGATGGACTCCGGCCGCATCGAAGAAACCGTCCACTTCGCACCCGGCGTCCACCTTACCTACGTGCTTGAGCACTCCGAGGCCGCGGCATGCCTCTCCGCATCCTTCACGCTCGATAAAGTCGCCGTGACCGTGCCCACCAGCGTTGCGCAGGCGTGGGCCAATGGCGACGATGTCGGCATCTATGGCGTCGTTCCCAACGGCTCTGGATCTCTCGATCTCGCTGTGGAAAAAGACTTCGCCTGCCTCGACTCAACTCACGAAGGCAAGCACGACGCCTATCCCAACCCCAAAGCGGACTGCTAAAGCCAACGTGTAGTGCCGGTCGAAATGTAGCACCGGTCTGCTGACCGGCTGTAGTGCGGGCGTCCACACCCGCAAATGCGCGAGTCGCAGAATCACATTTCTACCGCACTACAACCGCGTCGAGGACCTGGTCGATGCGTGTGAGCACTTCGGCCGGCAGAGTTACCTCCACGGCGCGCACATTATCGGCAATCTGCTCGGGACGTGACGCGCCAATGATCGCCGAAGCTACTTCGCTCCGCCGCAGCACCCACGCCAGCGCCATCTGCGCCATGGTCATTCCCAGTTCTGCCGCAATCGGTTTTAGCTGCGCGACCGCGGCCAGCAGAGAATCCGACCGGTAATGCCGCCCGGCCGTTTCCATGAACTGATTCATCTCTTCGCTCGCAGCGCGAGTTCCCGGCGGAGGCGGTTCGCCCGGCGCGTATTTCCCGGTAAGCACACCATGCGCAAGTGGCGAGAAGGCCAGGTTGCCGATGCCGTGGCGTGCGCACGCGGGAAAAACTTCGGCCTCCGGCTTGCGCCACAGCATGGAATACTGCGGCTGGCTTGCAGAGAAGGGAATCAGCGCATCGGCGCCGGCGATGGCCGCCGCCGCGTCAATCTGCTCGGCGGTCCACTCGCTGAAGCCGATGGCGCGCACCTTGCCCGCACGTACCGCGCGGTCGAGCGCGATCAGGGTCTCTTCCAGCGGTGTCTCCTTGTCGTAGCGATGGCACTGGTAGAGATCGATCGTGTCCACGCCCAGCCGCTCCAGCGAACGGTGCAGTTGTTTTTCAATCTGCGCGGCGGAGAGTCCTCGATCGGGTTCGTCGCCCACCGGGAAATAGAGTTTGGTGGCGATCAAATAGTGGTCGCGCGGATAACTTTTGAGCGCCGTACCGAGCACGCGCTCGGCTTCGCCCGCTCCATATTGATTGGCCGTATCGAAGAGTGTGATGCCGTGGTCGAGCGCCGCATGAATGCAGCGGATAGCCTGCTCGCGCGCCACGCCGCCCGCCACCGTGAGCCATGTGCCGAAACTCAGTTCCGAAACTTCAAGCGGGCCGTTGCCCAGTTTTCTATAGCGCACAGAATCTCACTTGCCGATCAGCCAGCTACTGATCCCTGATCCCCGAACCCTGATCCCTATCTTTACCCAATCACCTGCACCGTGCCTTTGCCGGCCAGTTCTTCCACGCGCTCCACCCATCCGCGGTCAGCGGCGACGTTCATCCCTTCCGGCTCCAGAACCACGGCGTACTCGCCTTTTTTCTCAAGCTGTAGCATCACTTTGCCGGGGCCCGGTGCGGCGTCGGCGGCGCTCTTGAGCGCGGCCAGCATCTCCTCGGTAGCGCGGTCGACGCTGATGCGGATGCGTATGCCCGTCGGCAGCTTCACCTGCACTTCTTCAAGCGCCTGCACCTGGCTGATGGAAATCTTGGGTGCGGCGTCCTCATCGCCCATCAACATGCCGCGCACCAGCACCGGAACTTCCATCTTCAACTGTGCGGCGAGCTTCTCGTAATCGCGCGCAAAGCAGATCAGCTCAATCTTGCCGGTCGCGTCTTCGAGGATGGCCTGTGCATAGAGCCGCTGATCGCGGCGGCTCTTTTGTACGCGCAAGCCTTGCAGGATACCGGCCACCTGGAGCTCGTCGGCCGGATCCTGCTGGCTGCCCCAGCGCCGCTCAGCCGGTTTGCGCTCGAGAGCCTCGGCGACTGTGATCACACCTGTCAGATTGCGCAACTTCTCCGCGTACTTGTCCAAGGGATGACCGGAGACGAAGAATCCCAGCACTTCCTTCTCGTTCGCGAGGCGCACGCTCTCTTCCCAATCGGGAGCGGGCGGCAGAGAGTCGGCGTCGCGGCCGTGTGCTGGCGTTTCGTCAAACAGACCGAACAACCCGCTCTGCCCTTGTTCCGCGTCGCGCTGTGACTTTTGCGCGCGCTCCATCGCCTTGTCGATCGCATTGTTAAGCTGCCCGCGCGAGCCCAGCGAATCCAGCGCGCCGGCCTTGATCAGCGACTCGATCACGCGCTTGTTCATCACGCGCAGGTCAACTTTTTCGCAGAACTCCCAGAAGTTCGTAAAGCGTCCGCCCACCTCCGCGCGCGCTTTAAGAATGGATTCAATGGCGTTGCCGCCCACGTTCTTCACTGCGGCTAGACCGAAGCGGATGGCTTCGCCGTGCGGCGTGAATTGCGCGCCGGAAACCTGCACGTCCGGCGGCTCGACAGAAATGCCCATCTCGCGGCACTCGCCGATGTACTTCACCACGCTGTCGGGCTTCGAGGTTTCCGACGTAAGCAGCGCGGCCATGAACTCCATCGGATAGTGCGTCTTCAAATACGCCGTCTGGTAGGCCACCCACGCGTAGGCCGCTGAGTGGGACTTGTTAAATCCATATTCCGAGAACTTCGCCATCAGCTCAAACAACTCTTCCAGCGCTGCTTTCGGATGTCCCAGCTTCCCTGCGCCACTCATAAAGCGATCGCGCATCTTCGCCATCGCCTTCTGATCTTTCTTTCCCATCGCGCGGCGCAGCAGGTCCGCCTCGCCGAGGCTGAAGCTCGCCAGCACCTGCGCAATCCGCATTACCTGTTCCTGATAAACGATCACGCCCAGCGAGTCCTTCAGAATCCCCTCAAGCTCCGGCAGCTGGAACTCCACCTTGCGCCGTCCCCACTTGCGCTCGATGAAGTCGTCGATCATGTTCATCGGTCCGGGCCGGAACAGCGCATTCAACTGTGTCAGCTCCTCCACGGTGTCAGGTTTGTATCGCCGCAAAATGTCGCGCATGCCCGGCGATTCAAACTGGAACACGCCCGAAGTCAGCGCGGTATGAAATACCTTCTTGAACGTTTCCGGATCGTCGATGGGGATCATCTCAATGTCGAGCTTTTCCCCTCGCGTCTGTTCGATCAGCTTGACCGCATCGTTGATGACCGTGAGAGTTGTCAGGCCAAGAAAGTCCATCTTGAGCAGGCCCATCTTCTCCACGGCCTTCATATCGTAGGCCGTTACGATTTCATCGTTCTTGGTGCGGTTCAGCGGCACGAGGTCGATCAGCGGCTGAGGCGCAATCACTACTGCTGACGCATGCACGCCAGCGCCGCGCACCAGACCTTCGAGCTTCTTTGCCGTATCGATCAGCTCGCGCACCTGCTTATCGCTGTCGTAGATCTTGCGCAGATCGGGCACATCCTCGAGCGCTCTGTCGATCGTCATGCCCACTGTGGCCGGCACCAGCTTGGCGATGCGATCCACGTCGCCATAGGGCATATCGAGCGCGCGGCCGCAGTCCTTGATCGAGGCCTTGGCTGCCATCGTATTGAACGTGATAATCTGCGCCACCTGCTCGCGGCCGTACTTGCGCGTCACGTAGTCGATCACTTCGCCGCGCCGGTTCATGCAGAAGTCCACGTCGATATCCGGCATGGTCACGCGTTCCGGATTCAGGAACCGTTCGAAGAGCAGTACATTCTGCAGCGGATCGATGTTGGTGATCTCCATGACGTACGCCACGAGCGATCCCGTCGCCGATCCGCGTCCCGGCCCCACCGGAATTCCGTTGTCGCGCGCGTACTTGATGAAGTCCCACACGATCAGGAAGTAGCCCGCATAGCTCATCTGCTTGATTACATCGATTTCATAATTAAGCCGCGCTTCATAGTCCTCCGGCGTCGAGCGCCGGATGCCGCGCAGTTCGAGCTGCCGCACGGCCGTGTCGAGCCGCTTCTTCAACCCCGCGCGGCACACTTCTTCAAAATAGCTGTCGATGGTGTGGCCCGGCGGCACCGCAAATTCGGGGAAGGGAGTCTCCACCTTCTTCAGTTTCAGGTTGCAGCGCTCGGCAATCTCCATGGTCCGGCTCACCACTTCCGGCGAATCCTTGAAGAGCGCCTCCATCTCGTCCGCGCCTTTGACAAAAAATTGGTCGCTGTCGAATTTGAAGCGATTGGTCTCGTGGATCTTTGAGCCCGTCTGCACGCATAGCATCACATCGTGTGCATGCGAGTCCTCGCCGCACAGGTAATGCGAATCGTTCGTCGCCACCATCGGGATGCCCAGCTCACGCTCCAGGCGGAACAGGTCGGCACGGATGTTCTTCTCCTGTTCCAGGCCCTGATCCTGAATTTCAAGAAAGAAATTCCCCTTGCCGAAGATGTCCTGATACTGCTGCGCTACGCGAGCGGCCTCGGCGTAGTTGTTGGCTTCGAGCGCCTCGCACAGTTCACCGCTCAGGCAGCCTGAAGTGGCGATCAATCCCTTGCAGTTTTCCGCGAGATACTTTTTGCTCACCCGCGGCTTGCGATAGAACCCGTTCAGGCTCGCCTCCGAAGTGAGCCGGATCAGGTTCCGGTAGCCTTCCTCGTTTTCCGCCAGCACCAGCAGGTGGTTGTACTGGTCGTTCGGCGTATCCGCGCGGTGATCCTCCGCCTTGCACACGTAGAGTTCGCAACCAAGGATGGGCTTGATGCCTTTGGCCTTCGCCGCCTCAAAAAAATGCACCGCGCCGTAGATGTTCCCGTGGTCGGTCATGGCCACAGACTTCTGGCCCAGCGCCGCCACGCGGTCCACGAGCTTGGTGATGTCGCACGCGCCGTCGAGCAGGGAATATTCGGTATGCAGATGGAGGTGGGTGAATTCGGACATGGCTAAGTTAATTCTAGTCGGCGGGCAGCTTGCGCGCGTCCGAGCCGGACGGCGCAGCCTTGAGGAAAAACCGCTCGAATCCTATGCCCGTTCCGCGGTAGGGGAGCACAACCTCCAGCCGATTTTCCTCTTGCCAGACATTGATCGCCTCCTGTAATAGTCGCGGCAGGAGGTTTTTCCCATGACAAGAAGCAAAATCGTGTTGGGCTCCATTGCCGCCTCGGTATTCTTTGCGGGAGGCATACTGGTCGGCCAGACTATGGTGACTGCGACGGCTCCGCCGAGGGAGACGTTGGGTGCGAATTTTCCAAACCTGCAAGCTGCGCAGAAAGCCATCATCCAGGCATGGAACGCCGCGACCAAGACCCAGGAAGCCTATCCAAACAATCTCCAGGTCCGCAACGATATCAACATGGTAGGGAGATATCTCAATCAGGCAAACGATGAGCTCGAGCAGGCAGCCAAAGACGAAAACGGCCATTAGGATCAAATCCAGCCTGGCATCCATGAAGCAAACTCGGGCGTGGAAAAATGCCTATCCTTTTTGCTTGCGCCAAATTGGACAGCCAATGTAAGGTGTCTGCCGGAGGACTTCCTCGATGAAAGTACGTTCGATTCTTCTTGGCTCCATCATCAGCGCCGGACTCGTTGCCGGCGGTTTTGCTCTCGCCCAGCCGGAGCGGGATATCAACCACGATCGGCATCCTAACCTGGCCGCAGCCCAGCGGCTGATCGATCAGGCGTACCAAAGGATCAGCGATGCCCAGCAGGCCAACGAATGGGACATGCACCACCATGCCGAAAAAGCCAAGGAACTGCTGGATCAGGCGAGCCACGAGCTGAAGGCTGCTGCCGAAGAAGCCAATCGCCACTAGGGCCCTCCGTTTCACGGTAACTTTTGAGTGACCGGTCACTTGACCGCGTGGCGCCTGGATCGTTGCAGGCGCTACCGCGCAGTAGTGCGCTTCAGCAAGTAGCAGTGAGAAAGTCTCAGTGCCGGCCACTCCTTGCGCGGTTCTGCCTCTCGTGCAGGGCGTTACCCAATCTGTGCTTGCCGCGATCCAGGCTGTAACCGGCCCCGACGATCTCTCCGCTCCAACCCCGCAGTCCACGTCTCAGCCTTTCTGTAAGTGCCTCTTTCGCAGACTATAATCGTCCTTGCAAACCGAAACACAGGAGCTTTGACGATGCATCAGCACGGGGCAGGATGGCGGAGACGGGAGTTTTTGAAGGCGTGCGCGGCGGCCACAGCAGGGGCGGTTGCGCCGTTCGGTGCATTGGCCGGAGCGGCTGAGGCGCTGGCCGCACAGACGCCCTCAGCCGGCAAGCAAACCGGCGCGAGCCCCGTTAGCAACGTCAAGCCAGAGATCGGTACCGGGTGGCGTGGGCACATGTTTCCCGGCGCAATAGCGCCGTTCGGCCTGGTGCAATTGAGCCCGGACACCGCTGGCGTTCCGGAGACGCACTGGAATGAGCGCGGCGATTACACGGGCTGGGATCACTGCCCCGGCTACTACTATCCCGACAATGTCGTCATCGGTTTCAGCCACACCCACGTGCAGGGCACAGGCGGCGGCGACCTCGGCGACGTTCTGTTGATGCCCGTGATCGAAGGGCGCAATTGGGCGTGGGATGCAGGTGTCCCGCAAACTCTGGCGCAGGAGCAGATCACGGAACTCGGCCTCGATTCCGGCTGGGTCTTCGACAAGGCAGTGCCGGGATACCGCTCGTTCTTCACGCATGAGCGCGAGACCGCCCGCGCCGGCTACTACGGCGTCCACTTGCTCACGCCCGATGTGCAGGCGGAGTTGACCGCGACCACGCGCTGCGGCATGCACCGCTACAGCTATCCCAAATTGCCCGGCGGTACAAAGCAGGGGGTGCTTCTCGATCTCGTGCATGGCATCGGCAGCAAGGTTTATCACGCCGAGATGAAGATTGAGAGTGCGACGCGCATCAGCGGCATGCGCGCCACGCACGGATGGGCCGAGGACAAGCAGGCGTACTTTGTGATGGAATTTTCGCGGCCCCTTACTTCCATCGATGTAAGCGTAGACGGCACCGTCAGCACTGCTTCCGCTTTTCACGAATTCAAAGGCACTGAGATCAAGGCGATGCTGGCGCATGCGCCGGGCGCGCCGCTGGTCATCCGCGTAGGCATTTCCTGCACCAGCGCAGAGGGCGCGGCGAAAAACCTCGCCGCCGAAATGCCGCATTGGGATTTCGACGCAGTGGCGCGCGAAGCCGGCTCGGAGTGGTCCAAGGCGCTCGGCATTCTCGACGCGCAGCTGCCCACCAAGGCGCTTACCGAGACGTTCTACACCGACGCCTATCGCGGCCTCGTGGCTCCGGCCACATTCAACGACGTAGACGGCACCTATCGCGGACAGGATCGCCAGAATCATCCTCATCCCGGTTTCACCAAGTACACCACGCTCTCCATTTGGGATATCTATCGCGGCGAAGTTCCGTTCATCATGCTTATGCAGCCGCATCGCACCAGCGATATCGTGCGCACATTGCTCGCCGACTACGACCAGCTCGGCCTGCACACGCTGCCCATGTGGCCGCTGTGGGGCAACGAAACCTGGAGCATGACGGGATTCCATGCCGCGGCTATGATCGTCGGCGCATATGTGCGCGGCTTCCGCGACTTCGATGCCGAAGCGGCCTATGCGGCGATTCGCGACACCGCGTTAGGCGCGCGCGACACAGCGCCGCCAGGCGCTTCGTCGCGAGACACCGAACGCGCGCGCAGCAATGGCAAGATGCAGGAGGACTTTCGAAAGTACGGCTATGTACCAATGGAACTGTACGGCGGCGCCGTCTCGTGCACCCTCGACATCTCTTACGACTACTGGTGCGCGGGCGCCATGGCTGAGCTACTCGGCAAGAAAGACGATGCGGCACTGTTTACGAAGCTCGGTCAGAACTACAGGAACATCTACGATGCTTCAACCGGCTTCATGCGGCCGAAGACCTCGGACGGAAAATGGCGCAGTCCCTTTGAGTCGGACATCGAATATAACGATTACGTGGAGACGGACGCGTGGCAGGCCAGCTTTAGCGTTCCCCACGACGTGCAGGGGCTCATTGATTTGTACGGCGGCGACGCGGCCTTCATCGCCAAGCTCGACGGCTTGTTCACGGCGCCTTCGTATTTGTCCGGTCCGCCGTACCCGCAGCCCGACATCAGCGGCATGGTCGGCCAGGACGCGCAGGGCAACGAGCCCAGCAACCACCATCCGTATCTCTATCCCTTTGCGGGCGCGGCGTGGAAGACGCAGTATTGGGTGCGCAAAGTGGCCGCGCTCTATGACAACACGCCTGCCGGCATTCCCGGCAACGACGACTGCGGGCAGTTGGCAAGCTGGTTCGTCTTTGCGGCGCTGGGCTTTTATCCGGTCAACGCCGCCACCGGCGTTTACATCATTGGCAGCCCGCTGGTGAATCGCGCCGCCATCCGCAATCCCGGAACCGGCAAGACTTTCACCATCGTGGCCGAGAACAACTCGCACGAGAACGTCTACATTCAGAGTGCGCAATTGAACGGCAAGGATTGGAACCGCTCCTGGATTACGCATGCCCAGATCGTGGCCGGGGGCGAACTTCACTTCCACATGGGGCCTAAGCCGAACAAAGAATGGGCCTCGGCTGCGGCCGATCGCCCGCCGTCGGGACTGGTCAGGGGCTGAGCAGCCTTCAATAGGGGCGGTCCGCGAGTCAGGTCGCGGATCGCTCTATCCCCATTTCTCTCCTATCGTTTCAACTCCCCCATTGGTATACTTATCCATGTGACCACAACTGTCCTCGATTCCACTCCCAATCACGGTTCCGCAGGGACTTCCCCCAGCCAGAAGAGGGTGTTGTTGCTCAAACCACGCGGTTTCTGCGCGGGTGTCGTGCGCGCCATCGACATTGTGAAGATCGCCCTTGAGACCTTCGGCGCTCCCATCTACGTTCGTCGCGAAATTGTGCATAACCGTTATGTTGTGAACGAATTAGCGGAAAAAGGCGCGATTTTTGTCCACGAAATCGACGACGTGCCCGACGGCCAGCGTGTCATTTACTCGGCCCACGGCGTTTCGCCGGCGGTGCGTGAGCGCAGCAAGGCCCGCAATCTGAGGGTCATTGACGCCACCTGCCCGCTCGTAACCAAGGTGCACTTCGAGGCCGTCAAATTTGCCAAGCAGGGTTATTCGCTTGTGCTCATCGGCCACCGCGACCACGACGAGATTGAGGGCACGCTGGGCGAGGCGCCCGACGTAACCCAAGTGGTTTCAAACGTTGCCGAGGTCGAGGTGCTGAAAGTGCCCGATCCCGACCGCGTCGCCTATCTCACCCAGACCACGCTTTCGCTCGACGAGGCACGCGACATCATTCACGCGCTCAAGGTCAAGTTTCCCAACATCGTCGGTCCCCACTCGCAGGACATCTGCTATGCAACCGAGAACCGTCAGGTCGCAGTGCGTAACGTGGCGCACAATGCCGGGTTAGTACTGGTTGTGGGATCCACAAACAGCTCCAACTCCAACCGCCTCGTTGAAGTCTCCCGCAACCTGGGTACGATTGGGTACCTCATTGATAACTCTCAGGCCATCCATCCTGCCTGGCTCGCCGGCGTCGACACAGTAGCTGTCACCGCCGGCGCTTCGGCTCCGGAGGTGCTGGTCGAGGACGTCGTGAATTACTTGCGTCAGAACGGCTTTGAAAACGTCGAAGAGGTTGAGGTGATGCCGGAAAACGTGCGCTTCGGCCTGCCCCCCGAGATTGTGCAGGCCATTGGCAGCGCCAGCGGATCCGAGTCCATCGCCGTTAACTAAAACTTGATCGCGATAACTGGCACGCAACTTGAACGCGCCACCGGGCAGAAGTTTTATCAAGGCAGACACGCTTTCCAAGAAACCAGAGGCGTTTCAGACCGCATGAGTCCAGAACAGCAGAAAACACGAACCGCGGCGTCACCTTTCGGACGGTCCAGCCTTGGCCAGCCGAGATTCGGACGTATTGACGCGGACATCGCCGATGTCGACTCGGCGATCGGCCACGCGCGCGATTTCTTGCTTGGACTGCAACATCCTGACGGCTATTGGTGCAGCGAACTCGAAGCCGATTCCATGCTCGAGGCCGATTACATTTTTCTGCACATCCTGCTCGAAAGTGGCGATCCCGGCCGCCTCCAGCGCGCTCTCACTGAGATGATGCGCTACCAGAACGACGACGGCAGCTGGAGCATCTATCCCGGCGGTCCCGGCAACATCTCGCTGTCGGTCAAGTGTTACTCCGCGGCCAAGCTGATGGGAATTTCCGCCGATGACCCGCGCCTCGCCAAGTGCCGCAAGTGGGTGCTGGCGCACGGCGGCGTTACCGCGTGCAACACCTTCACCAAAATGTATCTCTGCGCGCTCGGCGAGTACGACTACGATGCCGTGCCTGCGATTCCGCCGGAGATTGTCCTCTTTCCCAAGTGGTTCTACTTCAATATCTACGAAATCTCGTCGTGGTCGCGGTCAATCATCGTGCCGCTGGCCATCATGTACGCCAAGAAGCCCTTCAAGAGGATCTCCGCGGAGCAGGGAATCGATGAGCTATTCGTAGGCGGACGCGCCAACTCCATCCTGCGCTTGCGCGTCGATCGCAAGCACCTCATCTCCTGGCGTAATGTTTTTCTGGCGTTTGACCGCATGACGCACTGGTTTGAAGCCGTGCACATTCGCCCGCTGCGCAAACTGGCCATGAAGCGCGCCGAGAAGTGGATGCTGGAGCGGCTGGAGATGACTGACGGCCTGGGAGCAATTTATCCGGCCATGCTCAACGCCATTGTCGCCCTGCGCTGCCTGGGTTACTCCGAAGACGATCCGCAGGTGATTCGTGCGCGCGATGAGTTCGAGAAGCTTGGCATTGAGCAGCCTGCGACGCCGGAGATGCCTGAACCGACCTTCCGCATGACGCCCGTGCATGAGTCCGGTGTGGGATACGGCGCAGGCCGTCTACGCGCTCGGCGAAGCCGGCGTGCCGCGCAATCATCCGCGCATGTTGAAGGCTGTGGACTGGATGCTGGCCAAAGAAGTTCGTCACAAGGGTGACTGGGCCGTGAAGGTGCCCAACACCGAACCGGGCGGCTGGTACTTCGAGTTCAACAATGAGTTTTACCCGGATACCGATGATACGGCGCAGGTTCTGCTTGCGCTCAGCAAGGTCGACAACCCCCGCGAGCGCTATCAGCACCAGGTGGCGCAGCGCGCCATCGCGTGGGAGTTCGCCATGCAGTGCAAGAACGGCGGCTGGGGCAGCTTCGACAAAGACAACACCAAGATGATCTTCCAGTACATCCCCTTCGCCGATCACAACGCCATGCTCGATCCGCCGTCGGTCGACATCACGGGGCGCATGCTGGAGATGCTGGCCGTCTACGGCTACACCCGCGAAGACAAGCGCGTGCAGCGCGCCATCGACTTCATCTTCAAAGAGCAGGAGCCCGATGGAAGCTGGTTCGGCCGCTGGGGCGTGAACTACATCTACGGCACCTTCCTGGTTTTGCGCGGGCTTGACGCCATCGGCGTCGATCATCTGGAGCCGCAGGTGCAGCAGGCCGCGGAGTGGATTCGCATGGTGCAGAATTCCGACGGCGGTTGGGGCGAAAGTGTCGGCACCTACGATGAGCCCGACACGCGCGGCATCGGCGTCAGCACTCCATCGCAGACGGCATGGGCGATGATGGCGCTGCTGGCTGCCGGCGACGACCGCTCCGATTCCGTCGCCAAGGGCGTGCGCTGGTTGCTCGAGCGCCAGCGCGAAGACGGAAGCTGGGACGAGACCATGGGCGAAGGGCCCACGCGCCAGTCCATCATCACCGGCACAGGATTCCCCAAGGTGTTCTATTTGGCTTACACCATGTATCGCGAGTACTTCCCGCTGATGGCGCTCACAACCTACAAGCGGGCCATGGAACGCGCCGCAATCAGCGGCTAAGAAGCGGAGGGAGCAGAGGCCTTCAGGCCCCTGACCTTGCCGCAAGAAAATGCGGGGCTTTAGCCCCGGAAGAATTTGGAATTGGGGCTTCCGCCCCTGAGGGAAAACGCTGATGGCAGTTCCAATCTCCCAGATGTGGACGGTGGCAACATACGTCCTCAAGAAGAAGCTCACGGGCCGCAAGCGCTATCCGCTCGTGCTCATGCTGGAGCCGCTGTTCCGCTGCAACCTGGCCTGCGCCGGCTGCGGCAAGGTGCAGTATCCGCCGCACATCCTCAAAAAGCAGCTCACGCCCGAAGAGTGCTTCCGCGCCATCGAAGAGTGCGGTGCGCCCATGGTCTCCCTCCCCGGCGGCGAGCCGCTGCTGCATCCGCAGATC
This sequence comes from uncultured Acidobacteriota bacterium, assembly GCA_963786565.1. GTDB lineage: Bacteria > Acidobacteriota > Terriglobia > Terriglobales > Acidobacteriaceae > Telmatobacter. The sequence goes on from CAWAZR010000012.1 coordinate 216,872, forward strand.
GTTGAGATCGTCAACGGCCTCGTGGCGCGCAAAAAGTACGTCTATCTCTGCACCAACGCGCTCGAACTCAAGCGCCGTCTGCCGGAGTTCACGCCCTCCAAGTACCTCACCTTCTCCGTTCACCTCGATGGCGAGCGCGACCACCACGACTTCTCCGTCTGCCGTGAAGGCGGCTGGGACATCGCGGTCGAAGGCATCAAGGAGGCCGTCAAGCGCGGCTTCCGCGTCACCACGAACGCCACCTTCTTCGACGGCACCGATCCCAACAGCGTGCGCAATTTCTTCGACGAAGTGATGGCGATGGGCGTGGAAGGAGTGGTTCTTTCGCCCGGCTACAGCTACGACAAGGCGCCCGACCAGACCAAGTTCATGGGCCGCGCCCGCGTGCGCCGCCTCTTCCGCGCCATCCTTTCCAATCGGAAAAAGGCATGGAAGTTCAACATGTCGCCGCTCTTTCTTGAATTCCTGATGGGCGACCGCAACTACGATTGCACGCCCTGGGGCTCGCCCGCCTTCAACATCTTCGGCTGGCAGCGTCCCTGCTATCTGCTCCAGGATGGATACACCGACACGTTCCAGGAACTGATGGAAACCACCAAATGGGAAGAGTACGGAGTCGGCTCGGGCAATCCCAAGTGCGCCAACTGCATGGTCAGTTGCGGCTACGAACCTTCTGCCGTCCTCGAAGGTTTTGGCTCGCTCAAGGGATTCCTGGCCATGGTCAAGGGCAGCTTCTCGCTCTACCCTGACAAGCACGCCCTCGACCTGCTCAACGAGCAAATGCCCACCGGCCCGTCGTCGCTGGTGCAGATCACGGAGCCCGAGCGCGAAATGGCCAAGCGCTGATTCGCTAAGGAAAACATGACCGCCGAAGTCCAGAAATACACGCGCGAACAAATCGAATCCCTCGAACTCGCTCCCGGCTTCGAGCACGAAGAGCTCGAAGGCTCGGTTCCCACGCTCGCCAGCGACGAGGATCTGAAGAACGCTCTCGAAAAAGCCTTCGATTATCGCGGCGACGTCACGCTCACCCTCAAGTCCGGCGAGAAGATTGAAGCCTACATCTTCAATCGCTCCACCGGCGCCACGCTGGCCGACTCCTGGGTGCAGTACTTCACGCCCAAGGCGACTGACAAGCGCAAGGCTTCCTACGCCGACATCGCCCGCCTCGAATTCACCGGCAAAGACCGCGCCGCCGGCAAGCACTGGGAAGACTGGGTGAAGGCCTGGAACGAAAAGAAAGCCGCCGGCGAAAAGAACATCGCCCTCCATCCCGAAGCGCTGGAGTAAACTGCTGCCAGCTTTACTCGAAAAATGAACGTCTTCGTCACAGGCGCCACCGGTTTTGTCGGTCATCACGTAGCCAAAGCCTTGGCCGCCGAGGGCGCCAACTTGCGCCTCCTCACCCGCAAATCCAGCAACCTCGCCAATCTTGAAGGCATCCCCGGCGAAACTGTGTCGGCGATCTCTCCGACCCCGCCTCGCTGCGCCCCACGCTTCAGCCGGTTGCGATGCGGTAGTGCATGTGGCCGCCGACTACCGTCTCTGGATTCCCGATCCCGCCGCCATGTACCGCGCCAACGTCGACGGCACCCGCGAGCTGCTGCGTATGGCCCGCGAAGCCGGCGTCAAGCGCTTCGTCTACACTTCAAGCGTCGCCACGATGCACTTCCGTACCGACGGCATCGTCATCAACGAAGACACGCCGGTCTCGCTCGGCGATATGGTCGGTCACTACAAGCGCTCCAAGTTTCTCGCCGAACAGGAAGCATTGCATGCAGCAGCCCAGGGGCAGGAGGTGCTGATCTTAAACCCCACTACCCCCATCGGCCCCAACGATCGCAAGCCCACGCCCACCGGCCGCATCTTCGTCG
>CAWAZR010000013.1:0-6463 GCA_963786565.1 uncultured Acidobacteriota bacterium
TTGGTGACAACCTGTTCTGCTACGGGCATGACGATTTTCCTCCTTGGGGAAGATCATTGGGGCAACGTCCCTGCGGGACTCCCGATCCGAGAGCCCGGCACCGGCTCCCCACTCTAAAGAGCGGGGCTAACAAACATTGCGCCTACGGCGCGAGGGATTTAATCTACGCCTTCTCGGCGTGCTTGCGCACATTCTCGTGGAGATGCGCCCAGCCAGTGACTACGCCCTTGCGGTGATCTTCAGAAATGAGGCCGAAACCAGAGTGGACGAACTTGATGATGGTTTCGTCGCCCTCCTGGCTGAGGCGGTATTGCACGTTATTGGTGACGGGGTAGGACATCATGAGCGGCCCGCAGAACTCGAGCAGCGTGGGGCGCTTGATGGCCTGAACCGTGGCCCAGTAGTGGCCGTTGCCATCGCCGAGGTCGCGATACCAGCGGCCGCCGGGTACGGGCTCGATCTTCATATTCATCGGCGTTCCGTCGGGCCTGTTGCTGGATGGCCCCAGTTCTTCAAGGAGCGCGGCGAAGGTGACGTCAATGGGAGCCTTGACGTGAATCTCCTGTTCGACTTTGAGGGTGAGGGCATCGATATCGGGGGCGGTCATTGTTGTCATAAATCCTCCTTAGGGAAGTTTTGAGTTTGTTGGGTCAATCACGGGATTGGTCCTTCGGTGGTTGCTCGCGTTGTGCCTGGGCTTCAGCACGTTCCTTCACGCGGTTCAGTTGGTTGCTCCAGAAGCGCTCAAAGGTCTCGGCCCACGCGTGCATGGGCTTGATGGCCTCGGCGTTGGTGCGGTAGAGGCGGTGACGTCCGTTGCGGCGCACGTGCACCAGCCCGACCTCGCGGAGGACGCCGAGGTGTTTGGAAACTGACGGCTGATCGAGTCCGATGGCCACGACGATCTCGCCTACCCCGCGTTCGTCCCCAGCCAGGAAGGTCAAAATCTGCCGCCGGCGCGGCTCAGCGACGGCGTTGAAGGGATCGGAGGTGGTTGCGGCTCGTGCCATGATCAGAACAATATATTCCTATATGGGAATATGTCAAGAGAAATCTTTGCTCGTGCATTTTTGGACGGGTTGGGGCTTTTCCGGCACCGGTGGGGCTAGAGCGGTTCCGCGGTTGTCCTAGCCGTTTTCCGCTTCCGCAAAGGGTGGATTTTTCTTGAGGAAAAATCCACTCCGCGGCCGTAGCTTCGAGACACTGTAACCGCGGAACCGCTCTATCGGCTATAGTTTTCGGCAAGGGCTTCCTCTGTTGCGAAAGGACTTTGGCGTATGACTCTTGATCGTCGAGCTTTCTTGAATGCGTGTAGTTGCGCGGGGATCGCTTCACCACTGCTGCCGGGGATTTTGTTGACGCTGGCTGCACAGGCGCAGGAGGCGGCTCCTGGCGCGAAGGCGGCGGCGCTGCCGAAGGTTACGCAGGAGATGCTGGACCAAGCCGCGGAGCTGGCGGGCGTCGGGCCGTTCACGGCCGAACAGAAGAAAATGATGCTCGACGGGCTGAACGATCAGCGCGACGCGTACGCGCAGATTCGCGCGCTGAAACTCGCGAACGATGTGCCGCCGGCGTATGTGTTTCATCCGGGGCCGGCGGCGGATCCTTCTGCGTTCCCGGAGCTTGATTCTGGCCCGGTAAGTTTCCTCTCTACTCCGCCGAGAGCCCATAATGCTCCTGCTCATCTTGAGGACATTGCGTTTGCGACAGTTGGCGAGCTTGGCGATTTGTTACGAAACCGCAAGATCACTTCGCTCGCTCTGACGCAGATGTACATCGAGCGCCTCAAGCGCTACGACGCGAAGCTGCATTTCGTCATCACGCTCACCGAAGAACGGGCGCTGGCGCAGGCAAAGAAAGCCGATGAGGAGATTGCCGCCAGGCATTATCGCGGGCCGCTGCATGGAATCCCTTGGGGAGCGAAAGATTTGCTGGCAGTGAAGGGCTACCCGACGACGTGGGGGGCGGGAGGGTTCGAGCATCAATCGTTCGATGAAGACGCAACAGTGGTGCAACGGCTGGACACGGCGGGAGCGGTCCTGATTGCCAAATTCTCGCTGGGCGCGCTGGCCATGGGCGACAAGTGGTTTGGCGGGCGCACGAGGAACCCATGGAATCCGGCGCAGGGGTCCAGTGGTTCTTCTGCCGGATCGGCGAGCGCCGTGGCCGCGGGCTGCGTGGGGTTCGCGATCGGCTCGGAGACGCTGGGATCGATCTCGTCGCCCTCGACGCGGTGCGGCTGCTCCGGTCTGCGGCCAAGCTTTGGCCTGGTGCCGCGCACGGGCGCGATGGCGCTGAGTTGGACGATGGATAAGCTGGGGCCGATTTGCCGCTCGGTGGAGGATTGCACGTTCGTTCTCGAATCGATTGCCGGGCCCGACGGGAAGGATCTCTCAGCCGCCTATGAACGGCACTCGTGGAGGTTTCCTCCCATTGACGAACTGCGCGTGGGCTACCTGAAGAGCGAGTTTGATCCATTGCAGCCGTTGAAGCTGAAAGAAGCTGCCGCGAGCGAGACGGACGAGGAAAAGAAGAAACGCGAACAAGCCAACGCGGAGATGCAGGCCGGGCGTGCACGGCGCGAATACGACCGGCGCTACGAATTAGCTGCTCTCGACAAGCTGCGCGCGATGGGAGTGAACCTGATTCCTGTCGAGCTGCCGAAGTTGCCGTGGGACGCGATGGTTCCGCTGCTTACAGCGGAGGCGGCTGCGGCGTTTGACGATCTGACCATGACGGGCCGCGACAAGCTGCTGACGGAGCAGGGAGCAGAAGATTGGCCGAATGATTTTCGCGTGGCGCGTTTCTATCCGGCGGTCGAGTACATCCAGGCCAATCGGGCGCGGACGCTGGCGGTGCGGGGGCTTGCGAAGATCTTCGAGCAAGTGGACGTGGTGGTGACACCTTCGACCGACGCGCAGTTGATCGCGACCAATCTCACCGGGAATCCGGCGGTGATTGTGCCCAACGGCCTGCGCGGAGACGACGCGCCCAAGCCGCCGGCGATCGACGACGGCGACCACGACGACATTGGCGGGCCAGGCACGCCGGTTTCGATTACGTTTCTGGGCGGCTTGTATCGGGACGCGACGGTGGCGGCATTTGCGCACGCGTACCAGCTAGCGACGGGCTTCCAAAACCTGCATCCGAAGCTGGATTAGCGGGTCAGCCGATTAGCATGGCAGCGAGCAGCGCGGTGCGCGGCGCGAGATGCTCAATGAAAACCGATTCGTGCCGCGCATGCGCGCCTTCGCCCACCGCGCCCATGCCGTCGAGCGTGGGAATTCCCAGCGCCGCGGTGAAGTTGCCGTCGGACCCGCCGCCGGAGGAGGCCTCCTGGAGTTCGAAGCCGAGTTCGCGGGCCAGCAAGTGCGCTTTGCGGTAGAGCCGCACCGTTCCGCGGCTGCGCTCCATGGGCGGACGGTTAATTTCACCAAATACTTCGAAGGTGCAGCGCGGATCGGTGGGCCGGAGCGCGGCAAATTTGCGCGTGATGCGCGCTGTGTCGGCGAGGCGCGGAATGCGCACGTCGAAATGCGCCCAGGCTCGGGCGGGAACTACGTTGCTTTTGCTGCCGCCGGTGGCCATGCCCACGCTCACCGTGAGGCCGCGATTGAGGTCGGTCCAGCCGCTGACAGTTTCAATCACGCGCGCCAGTTCGCGGAGGGCGTTGGCGCCTTTTTCAAAATCGACGCCGGCATGGGCGGCGACGCCTTGGACCTGAATGTGCCAGTCGCCGACACCCTTGCGCGCGGTTTTGTACGCCAGCCCCTGCGCGGGCTCGAGGACGTAGACGGCGGCGCACTGCCGCGCGAGATTTTCGGTGATGGGCCGCGAAACGGGGCTGCCGATCTCTTCGTCGCTATTCAGCAGGAGGATGATTTTGCGGCGCAGCAGATCTGCTTCCATCAGCAGTTCGATCGCAGTCGAGGCCATGGCCACGCCGGCCTTCATATCGAGAGTCCCTGGCCCCCAGAGTCGGCCGCCGCGCACGCGGCAGGGCATGGATTGGATTGTGCCGAGCGGCCAAACCGTATCGAGATGGCCGAGCAGGAGAATGGGCTTGGCGGATTCGCGTGATCGCGTAGGCCGTGGTCCGAAGCGCGTTTCGAGAATATTGCCGTGGTCCTTTTGCCGGTGGAGTTTTACGCGCCCGCCAAGTTGTTTCAGGTGGGCAGCAACGAGCGCAACGCAGGCGTCAACCGCGGATTTCGACTCAGTGGGCGACTCGGCCTGAATCAGCTTGCGGGTGAGATCGAGGAGTGAGCGCTCTTTGCGCCGGGCCCCGGCCAACAAGGCGCGCATGGGAAAATCGGTTTCGGCGGGGCTTGGCAAGCAGGCTCCTTGACCAACCGATGGCACAGTGTGGCCAGCCGGCGGCTCTCTGATTCTACGCCACTTACGATGAGTTTATTCGCGGATCAAAACTGGCAACAGAAGTGGCCATGCATGTGCACAGTGTGGCAAATTTGCCACAAGACAAGATTTACACATCCCGTCTAATCTAAACACTGCACAGGATTTTCCTGCATTTTGGAGTTTGTACTTGGCTCAGCTCGCGCACCTGGAACAGACGATCGCAGCACCGCTTGAATTTTCGGGAGTCGGGCTGCATTCCGGGGCTCCGGTGACCATGCGGCTGTTGCCTGCCGCGGCCGGTTCGGGCATTGTCTTCCGGCGCACGGATCTCGACAACTTCGAGATTCCCGCTACTGGGCGCAATGTGGCCAAGGTCAGCTACGCCACGAGCTTGATGCGCCAGGGCGTGCTCATCTCCACCACCGAACATCTGCTCTCAGCCTTCATCGGCATGGGCGTGGACAACGTGATTGTGGAGATCGACAACCTGGAACTGCCCATTCTGGATGGAAGCGCGCAGCCTTACGTGGAAGCGTTCCAGCGCGTGGGCATTCGCGAGCAGCGCCGCCGGCGAGAGACGCTGCGCATTCTGCATCCGGTGGAAGTGCGCGAGGGCGACAAGTTCATCGGCGTGTATCCCGGCAGCGGCTACCGCGTTTCCTACACCATCGATTTTCCTGCGCCCATCGGCCAGCAAAAGACCTGCGTGGACCTGGCTGCGGATATGTACGGATCGACCATCGCCCCGGCGCGCACATTCGGCTACAAGGCCGACGAAAGCAAGCTGCGCGACATGGGGCTGATTCGTGGCGCGGGCCCGGATAACGCGATCATCCTGGGCCAAAACGGCCCGGAAAATGGCCCGCTGCGCTTTCCCGACGAGTATGTGCGGCACAAAGTGCTGGACCTGATCGGCGACCTCGCGCTTGCCGGACGACGGCTCGAGGGTCACGTGGTGGCGATGCGCGCCGGCCACGCCATGCATACCGCTCTGGTGGCGCGGCTGGTCAAAGACCGCTCGGCATGGGAACTGGCGCATGTGCCGGTGACGCCGCCAGAAACGACTGAACCCCTGCCCGAGGCCGATTCCGGCGTGGCGCAAGCGGTGCTGGCGGGCGCGTAGACTCCGCATACCTTTTCTTTCTGCATCGTCCAACACTCCAACTGCTCCCCATACAATTGACTTCTTGAAGCCGAGAAGAGGTACGTCGATGTTTTCCGATTTGCGGATCATGGCGCGGTTTGTGTGCATGGTTGCGTTGGCGACGGGAGCCGCAGGCGCTTTGGGGCAGACTGGAACGGCACCCAGACCTTCCGCGACAAACACGGCAGCGGCTCCGCAGCTGCCTTCGTTTGAGGTGGCGACGATCAAACCGGCGCCGGGCGGCATCGCGGGCTTCGTGACCTCGCCTGGCGGCAGGATGAAATGCGGGTTCTGCAATCTGGATATGCTTTTGATCTTTGCCTTTGACGTGCAGCCTTACCAGATTGTGGGCGAACCGGACTGGGGCCATCACCAGGGCTACAGCATCGATGCGCTTCCGCCGGATTCTTCTGAATTACGCAATCTCAAATTGACATCGCCCACCCAGGCGCTAACCACCGAACAAAGGGAGATGCTGCAATCGCTGCTGGTGGAGCGGTTCCAGTTAAAGTTCCATCGTGAAAGCAAAATCGGCTCCGTGTACGTGCTGACGAAAGGCAGCGGCGAACTCAAATTGCACGATCCCAAGGACAAAGACAGTTCGCCGGGCGTGTGGATGGCGAGGGATGGTTTGGTTGGACAAAATGCTTCCATGTCTTTGCTGGCAGTGCGCCTGAGCAGTTTTCTACAGCGGCCTGTGCTCGATGAAACCGGACTGAGCGGCTCATTCGATTTCAAGAGCGCTTTATTGGGCAACGATCCGAGTGCGGAGTACCAGGACCTTGTTGCTTCGATCTTGACGTCCATTCAGGATATGGGCCTGAAACTGAATTCGGCGAAAGGCACGGTGGAAACGATCGTGATCGACCATATCGAGCAGCCGTCGCCGAATTGATTCCGCGAATGCGTGGTACATGCGCTATTTAGTCGATGCGCTCGATCGCGACGGCCGTGGCTTCG
>CAWAZR010000014.1:0-153261 GCA_963786565.1 uncultured Acidobacteriota bacterium
CTCAGTTTGCCGGTGACCATACTGCGAGGGATCACCCGTTCCCATCCCGAACACGGAAGTTAAGCCTCGCTGGGCCGATGGTACTGCACGGGCAACCGTGTGGGAGATTAGGTGATCGCCGGCATTAAATCAGCAAAAAGCCCTGCCTTGCGGCGGGGCTTTTTGTTTTCCCTCCATTTTCCCGTCCAGCGCACTTCGTGACCGATGGGGGGGGGGGTCTTGTGACCCAGAATACAAATTTTCTGCTCACAGGCCGCTTTGTATTGGAGGTGCCGTTAGTTTCCGCAAGAAATATTCACTTCCCACTGAGCGTTTTCACTTCTGCATGCTCTTTAATGGTAGACAACATATGTAGACAGCCATGTTCCTGGTGAACCGGAAGGGCCTAGGCCTAAGGCAGCTGGCGACGAGCCACTCGGAATGGCTACCGGTCCCAAGCAAACTGATTCAAGGAGTGAATCATGCAGCGTCATACGTCCCTCGTTCTCGCAGGTCTTGCTCTTTCTCTGCTGCTGCCCTCCAGCGGATTCGCGGCTCACAATCCGGCCGACTATCCGTTGCGCGTGCACATCTTCAGCCATAACGGCGTCTCGCACTATTACGGCCCTGGCGGCATACGATCGCTCGAGGACGTCGACGGCGAAGGCCGCGCCAACCTTTTCGAAAACTCGCAACCTCGCGCATTCGACTTCCACTACGAATGCGAGGAACGCCTGATGAACACCATGGGCTACGAAACCCTGCCTGCGCGCTGGAAGAAGCCCAACGTCGAACTCGAGATCCTGCTGCCCGTCTCCGGAAAAACGTGCAAATTCCAGGTGGCGATGAAGGACGGTATCGCGTACCGCATGAGCAACGGCAACTTCGGTGAAGAGCCGGCCGACAGGTTCAAGGTGTGGATGGACAAGTACCAGTACGATCCCGAGCACGGCAGAAACACGCCCATCAAGCCTGTTGAAGTGGCTGCCAGCAGCCTCGATCCTGCCAGTTTCCCTCTGCGCGTGCACATTTTCACCCACACCGGTGTTTCGCACTACAACACAGCCTCACAGACGGCGCCTCAGGTGGTTGAGGGCGAAGGGCGCGCCAATCTCTATGAGAACTCGCAGCCTCGCGCCTTCGACTTCAGCTATAGCTGTGAGGCGCGTCTCCTGGATTCGGTCGGTTACGATACCTACCCCGCCCGCTGGAAGACGCCGGGTCGCGAGCTGGAGATCATGCAGCCGGCCACCGACAAGACCTGCGTTCTCCTCGCAGCTGTGAAGGAGAACATCGCCTACACCGGCGAGAATGATCACATCGAGGAAGAGTCTTCCGCCACGTTCAAGCAGTGGATGGACGCGAACCAGTATGATCCCGAGCATGGCAAGGAGATTCCTGCGAAACCGACGCCGATCGCAGTGAACAACGCACACTGATCGCTTATAGTGCCGGGGAGGATGAGAGACCGAACGCTGCCGAGTGTCGCGCTCTTTGCCAGCCTCGCTGGGCCGATGGTACTGCACGGGCAACCGTGTGGGAGATTAGGTGATCGCCGGCATTAAATCAGCAAAGAAGCCCTGCCGGAAGGCAGGGCTTTTTGCTTTTGAATGGTTGTCATTTGGCCCAGCCAGCCTGATAAAGTGAAGCCGATGATCAAAGCTCTCACGCCCGCCAGGTTTGTATGCGCCACGATCCTATTCGAAGCCTTCGCGATCATGGCCGTGTCGCAGGCTCCGTTCGTCAAGACCGTATATGGGGTGGCGCCTGCGAAGGAGACGCTGTGGGCGCAACTGCACGAGCCACTGACGGACGCAGATATCGCGAAAGTAAACCTCGAACTCTTCGCCAAAGGGGACAAGGACGCGGCTTGGGAGCTCGGTTTGGCCTACATGCAAGGCCTTGGCGTTCCTGAGGACTTTGCAAAAGCTGAGCAAATGTTCAAGATCGGCGCGACCGACGCTGACAAAAAGGCGATGGTCGGCATGTTTTATGCCCACGAATACTTTCCAAGGAATCTCGAAGCTGTCGAGCGTTGGTATGCCGCGGCTGGTAGGCCTGCAGACTTTTTCGAACTTGCGGAAGCCTTCAAGGCTGCTGGACAAGACGACAAGTCATCGGCGCCGCGCTACTACGCGAAGGCGACAACTATTTATCTCGCACTGCTGAAGGATACCGGCCAGCCAGAAGTTCGGCGGGCAGAATTGGAATTGGGGAATTTCGTTATCGACGGGATCTACAGTGTTGGCGACGACGCGAAGGGACGCGCACAAAACCTTGCATGGGCGCGCATGATCGCTCAGGAACTGCTTGGGCAAAAGGAGTACCAGAGCGCGGTCGAGTACGCCATTGGCAATCATGGCCTGCTCAAAGACAAAACGATGTGGTTGCGTTACTGCAGGCGCGCGGTTGCCTACGACGTTGACATTGCCCAGCACTTCTACGTCGAAGCTATCGACAATGGAGAGGTGCGCGATGCCACCGGTTACGATGCTGTCGCTTATACCCAGCTCGCGTCACGAAAATCCCTCGGCGAAATCTCACTTCTCAAGGCCATGACAGCGTCGATGAGCCCAGAACAAGCCTCTGCGGCAGAGGCAGCCTACCAAGCATTGCTCAAAGAGCGAACTCAGTTCGGTGCGTATTATGTCGAGGACGATCCTTTGCGCGATCCCTCGCCGGCGGCGCTCGCAGCCATGGACCAAGACGATCCCGACGTTCAGCTTCGCGAGTCCTTTAATCTCGGGAGCAAAGCAGTGTTCGATGAGCGCGCCTATCAGTCCGTGCTCGCCATCTACCGCAAGGTCCGCAATGAACGGGACTACGGTTTCCGGTTTGTTTTGGGGCGTGACGCGCTCCTTGGAAGGGACGGCGTTCCGAAGGACCGGACGGTCGCGGAGTATTGGCTCAAGATGGCTGCATATGGCGGATCTAAGCCGGCTCAACAATTGCTCGATCAGGTTCAGGATCACTCGTCAGTCCAATAATTCATACGGAAGGCCCCGCCGAAAGGCAGGGCTTTTTATTTTCTCTCTATCTTTGCGTCAACCGCGCGTCTTACACTCCCTCGGCCGTCTTACGCGCCTCCGGCCTCTGAATCGCGCCCTACTCTACCGTTACGCTCTTCGCCAGGTTGCGCGGCTGGTCCACGTCGCAGCCGCGGCGCACGGCAATGTAATACGCCAGCAGTTGCAGCGGGACAATCTCGATCAATGGCGAGAGCAACTCCGGCGCTGGCGGAATATAAATCACGTGTTCCACGAGGCCGCTAATGGTCTCATCACCTTCGGTCGCCACTGCGATCACGCGCCCGCTGCGCGCCGTTACTTCTTGAATATTCGAGAGCGTCTTCTCGTAGCGCAGCTTCGACGCCGGATCGGCCGCGTCGCGCGTGGCCAGCACCACCACCGGGAGCGTCTCGTCGATGAGCGCGTTGGGCCCGTGCTTCATTTCGCCTGCCGGATAGCCCTCGGCGTGGATATATGAGATTTCCTTCAGCTTCAATGCGCCTTCGAGCGCAATCGGGAAATGAATGCCGCGTCCCAGGTAGAGAAAATCCCGCGCCGTCGAGAAATCTTTGGCCAGCGCCTCGCACTGCGCCGAGCGGCCCCGCAGAACTTCTTCGATTTTGGCCGGGATGCGGCCGAGCTCCTCGATGTAGGCTACGGAGTGTTCTTTGTCGAGACGGCCGCGCAACTGGCCGAGCTTCATGGCGAGCAGGAACAGCGCCGTTAGCTGCGCAGTAAACGCCTTAGTTGAAGCGACGCCGATCTCCGGGCCGGCGTGGGTGTAAACGGCGCCGTGCGCCTCGCGCGCCACCATGGCGCCCACCACATTGCAAATGGCCACGGTCTTTGATCCGAGCGCCTTCATCTCGCGTTGCGCGGCGAGCGTGTCGGCTGTCTCGCCGGACTGCGTAATGAGCAGCCCGAGAGCATTGCGGTCGGGGATGGGATTGCGGTAGCGGTACTCGCTGGCGTAGTCCACGTCGACGGGAAGACGCGCCAGCCGCTCGATCATGTATTTGCCCGTGAGCGCGGAGTGCCAACTGGTGCCGCACGCGGCGATATTGATGCTGGAGGCGTCGGCGAGTTCTTCGTCCGAAATCTCCATCTCAGTGAGGAAAATTTTGCCGGAATCCAGCGAGACGCGCCCCAGCGTGGTGTCGGTAATGGCCCGCGGCTGCTCCCAGATTTCCTTGAGCATGAAGTGCTTGTAGCCGCCCTTTTCCGCCTGAATCGGATCCCACTGCACGCGCGTCAATTCGCGCTGCACCGGCCGGCCGTCAAAATCCGTCAGCGTCACGCCTTCACGCGTCAGGATCGCCATATCGCCATCGGCAAGAAAATAAATGTTCCGCGTGTGATGCAGGATTCCCGGCACATCGCTGGCGACAAACGCCTCGCCCTCGCCCACGCCGATCACCACCGGCGGCCCCAGCCGCGCCGCCACAATCTTGTCCGGCTCGGCAGCGCTCAGCACGCCCAGCGCAAACGCGCCCGTCAGCCGCTTCACTGCGCGTCGCACCCCGTCCTCAAGCTTGATCGGTTTACCCGCGGCCTCCGCTTCTTTTTGCACCTGCTCAATCAGGTGGGCAATAATTTCGGTGTCGGTCTCGGTAACAAACTTGTGGCCCTGCGCGGTCAGCTCCCGCTTCAGTTCCAGATAGTTTTCGACGATGCCGTTGTGCACCACGACAATGCGCCCCGTGCAGTCGCGGTGCGGATGTGCGTTCTCTTCCGTAGGCCGCCCGTGCGTTGCCCAGCGCGTGTGTCCAATGCCGAAGGTGCCGTCCAGCGGGTGTTCGCGCAGCACTTCTTCCAGATTTGACAGCTTTCCTGGGGCGCGCCACACCTCCAGTTTTGCATTGCCGGGCTTGCCCACAGCGATGCCAGCCGAGTCGTAACCTCTATATTCCAGGCGTCTTAGGCCTTCGATGATGACGGGCACGACTTTCTTGGGTCCGACATATCCGACGATTCCGCACATAACAGGATTTTAAGCGACTTGCGCCGAAACTGCTGTGACACAAATGGGGAACAGGCAAATATCAGTTCGTCCCGCGGGTCGTTAGAATACGGTAACGGCGTGAACGCCAGAGCGAGTGATTATTTCCCTGGAGGAAAACCATGCAGATATTTGCGTTCATTGCAGGCGTGGCTTGCCTGTTCATCATCCTGCTCGACGCCTTCCAGACCATCATTCTGCCGCGGCGCGCAACCGGCCATCTCCGGCTCACCCGCATTTTCTACGTCACAACGTGGAGGCCCTGGGCGTTTTTTACGCGGCGGCTGCGCAATCCGCGCCGACGGGAGACGGTGTTCAGTTTTTACGGGCCGCTGTCGCTGATCCTGCTCCTGGTAGTGTGGGCCGGCGCCATGGTTGTAGGTTTTGGGCTTATCTATTTTGCGCTAGGCAGTCCCTTTGTCGATGCAGCGCACCGGGCGGGCTTTCAATCGGATCTCTACGTGAGCGGAACCACCATCTTCACGCTGGGTCTCGGAGACGTGACGCCGCAGAATCCCTGGGCGCGCGCGCTCGTGATTCTTGAGGCGGGCACCGGACTGGGCTTTCTGGCCGTGGTGATGGGGTATTTCCCCGTTCTCTACGCCGCCTTTTCGCGGCGCGAAGTCAGCATCTCGCTTCTGGATGCGCGTGCGGGATCTCCACCGACGGCTGCGGAGCTCTTGCGCCGCCACTCGTATCCGGGTGCAGAACTGGCGCTGTCGACACTGCTTACGGAGTGGGAGCGCTGGTCGGCGGAGTTGCTTGAAAGCCACATTTCATACCCGCAACTCTGCTATTTCCGTTCGCAACACAGCAACCAGAGCTGGCTTGCGGCGCTCACCGCCATTCTGGACATGTCGGCGCTCATGATCGCGGGAATTCAGGGTTACGAGGCGCGGCAGGCGCAGCTCACGTTCGCCATCGCCCGCCACGCCATGGTGGATCTTTCGCAGATTCTCTCTCTGCGGCCGATCAACGACGCGCCCGACCGGCTTCCGGCGGAGCGCTATGAGAAACTCTACGAACTACTTTCCGAAAGTGGCGTCAAGGTTTGCCGCGACGGTCAATCCATCGAGAGGCTCCGCGAAATGCGCGCCCTGTACGAGGGCTACGCCGAAGCGTTGAGCCGCCTTCTTCACATGCCGCTGCCACCGTGGCTGGCCGATCGTCCCTTCAAGGACAACTGGCAGACCGTGGCCAAGGTGCGAGCCAGAACTGACGCGGCCAACCCACCGTCTTCCGATCGTGAAGCTACAGCGGGAAACATTTCCGGGGCAATTTCCTCGCAAGCGGATCACCACGATTTCTGAGGCCGTGCGGCGGCCAGCCGCCTGCGGCCCAAGGAGCGCGTTGACCGAATGCGTTCCAAAACGGCACGCGCATCCATCGCAGTTCCCACTCTCGCGTTTTCTCGATCGCTGTCCTGCGCGTCACTGACTCCAAATACCCGCAACGGGAGCACTCTTAGAGAAGCAGGGAAGCGCAACGATCACTGGCGGTGAGGTTGCGCTCCTTGTGAATTGCGCCCATAGAAGCGGGGGATTTATGGGTAGAGTCAGCCAGACACATTCGCTTTCATCTGCGCCCACGCGGGAGGCATCATCGGCTTCGATTCCGGAACCCGAGTTGCCAGCCAACGTTTATGGCAATCTGCGCACGTACTCATCGGAAGAGGTAAAAATCGGCAAGGGACAATTTGTCAAAGGGAAGATCAGCGGCACAGGCCCACTGTTCATCGACGGTCGCGTTGAGGGCGATATTGATATCCCCAACGAGCGAGTCACTATTGGCGAGCATGGAGTCTTCGTCGCCCAGTTGCGCAAGGATGGACAATTTGGAATTACCGCTCGCGAAGTTGTGATCATGGGCCAGGTGTTTGGCAGCGTGTCCGCATCCCATCGCGTGGAGATTTATCAGAGCGGATCCATTACCGGCGATTTAGATACACCCCGGCTGAGGATTGCCGACGGCGGTTTCTTTAAAGGCGGAGTCAACCTCCGCGATGAAAAACGAGGACTACGCGAAGGGGCAGCTTAGACGAGGGAGGGCCGGGCGCGAGGCAGCACCAGGGAATTGGTGCGGCCGGTCAATGTGGTTTGGGCGGCGTGGGCTGCTTGGGCAGCTTGGCGAGCGCGTCCTGCAAAAGCGAAACTACTCCGGGCATTGTCGGGGGAGCATCCGGCGCCTGTTCCAGTTCCGTCGCGACTACGATCGATTTCTGGAGATCTTCCCTGACCTCGGTCGCATCGCTCGATATCTGGCTCATATAGTAGAGATCCCAGACGAGCTCCAATCGAATCGCGGGAGTGCCATGATGCGTATCAACAATGTTCTGGAGCAGCCGGACCGTCTCCCTGATCGCATTGGCCGCCTCCGGCTGGTGACGACTCCAGTAGAGAACAGCGCCGAGCCGGATAGACGCGTGCGCCGCATCCAACCGGGCATCGACGTCCTGGGGAGCAGCATGCACCAGTTGCTCGCGAATCGCCACGTCCTTCTGATAAGACGCAGTCGCCGCTGCGGATTGTTGTAAGCTCTGCGGCGCGTTGTGGGCCTGGTCGGCTTTCTTAGCCAGTGCGAATTGTTGGTCGCCGATCAGCTCGAACGACTGCGCAGCTTTTTGCTGCCAGGTCTTATTGCCGTGGTCGTGCGATTCGAGATTCTGGTATAACGTGAGCTCATTGTTAAACTCCACAAGAGCAGTTGCTGGATCACCCTGAGCCGCCAGCGCCGCACCCAGCTTGTCGAATGCGCCTGCGAGGTCCGCTTGATACTTCGGGCTGCTTGTGTCCGCGCCGGCTTGATTCTGAACGGCCGCGAGTTCGCTGCGGCGGATAGTAAGTTCCTGCACCGGACAAATGATTCGAACCCCGTCGTATCCGATATTGATGTTGTGCATGCGCGTACGGCTATCGATCTTGAAGATCAATTGCTTGGGGTATTCGGGTCCCAGTTTCGTTGAGTTCCAGTTCACTTCGAATTCGTCATCGTGTCCGGCGATTGGCGAGTATTTCCAGGTACAGACTTCATCTTTCGTGTCGAGCTTTTGGCCGTTTTCGTAGATATGGCCGCTGGCGCAGGTGCCGTCGGCGTTCCAGGTACTTTCCGTTGATGAGGTTCCCTGGTAAACATGCCACACTCCCACCATGTAATCGGGAGTAGCCTTCGCCGGATCGTCGCCAAGTCGATTTGTCGAGTCGACGCACGCGCGCAATTGATCCTGCGAGCCGCCCGTGTCCAATTGCTCGTCTGCGGCTGCCGCCCAGACGACGGCTTCCAATCTCTGTTTTTCCTTCTCAGCGGCCTCGCTCGTAGCCTTGCTTGTCGCCACGTCCGCCTTCTCTAAAGCATCGGCCAACTCCAACTGTTTTGACTTGGCCAATTGTTCCGCGCTGAGCGCCCGGGCACTCTCGCTCTGAGCAATCTTCTGCTGCTCAATGGCACGCTGGGCTTGTTGATCGGCTTGTTGCCTCGCGGCAACCGCGTCATTCTTCGATGCAACCGCCTTTGCCTCTTCGAGATCGGCTTCTTTCTTCCCTCGATATGCAACCACCGCCAGCACCGAAACCCCGGCAAGAACTGCCACTAGAACCGCTGCCCACGCGGCAGCAATTTTTTGGCGCCGCCGCTGCTTGGCCAGCAATAGTTGTGCCGCCTGGAGCGCCGCCGCCTCACGCCGCGCATCGCGGCTGGCCTTGGCCACGATCGCCAGAACATCGTGGATCAGTTCGAGCCGAACCAATCCGCCGCGCTCTTCGCGACGCAGGATGCGCCGATCCACCAGAGTCTGAATCGCCTCTTCGCTGACGCCGGACTCCGCGAGGGCATTCTCCAAAGCGCAACTGTCGCGGTAGCCTGCCGCGGTCAGGAGCCGATCCTCAACGAAATAGCGCACCCTGATGTCCAACCCGGCAAAACCCTGGCTGTAGAAATGCGCGATGATCTGCTGCGTGTTTTCGCCCTGGATCAGATCGGCGGTGATCTCGGTTTGCCCGCGGGCAATGCGTTGCTCGTTGAGCTCGCGACAGACCAGCGAAAGCAACGCGGGCTCGACTGAAATTTCCTCGAGCGGGCCGGCGCCGTCGATCGCCACACCGCCCACAAACCGCACGATGCGCGCCGCCACGGCTGCGCTCAAGCGTCCGCCGCCCGCCTGCCGGATCGCCTCGGCCGCGCGGTCGCCCCGCATGGGCGTCAGGCGCATGCGGTTTTGCATGATGGGGCGAATGAGGGTCTTCAGGCCCTCGAATTCGGCCAGATAATCCTCGCGAAACGTGAACACGATTTTGACGTTTTGGCGCAGCAGATCGAATTGATCCATGCGCTCCGGGTGCTCCGTGATTTCGCGCTCCAGCGTGGGCGGCATCCGGTTTTCGATGAGTTCGCCCAACTGTTGCAGGAGCACTCGCGTACGCGCGTGCTGCTGCGGCGTTTGCCGGCCAAGCGTAAAGATCTCCTCAAATTGATCGAAGGCGAGCACGGGGACGACGGGACGTCCATGGGGATTGAGGAACTGCGTGCCGGGGCGATGTAGGTATTTCCAAAAGCTGTCGCCCGGCAGGGGCTGGGTGGCGCTGACCTCGTTTTCGACGCATTCGAAGATGAGGGCGTGCCACACCTGCTCGATGAGCTCGGGCGCCGTAGCGTCGAGACTCAGGCGCAGGTACACCGGCAGATAACCGGCGCGGCGCAGGCTAGGAAATACGCCGGCATTCAACAGCGAAGATTTTCCCAACCCAGATTGACCGAACAATACGGTAAGAGGTTCGCGCTCGATCAGGCGAAACAGCTCGTCCGTTTCGGCTTCGCGGCCGTGGAAGAACATGCGCGCGTCTTCAGTGAACGGCAGCAATCCCGGCCACGGGCGTTCGGCGTCGATCATGGGAAGTTCGGTCATGACGCACCTTGCAGGCGGGCGCGCATGGCGTTGAAGGCTTTGACGATCACGTCTGCCTGGTGCGCCTCCAGGTTGCCGTCGGGGGCTTGTTCAATGTGCACCGCCTTGAAGGACGGAGGAATTTCGTTGCTGGTCACCACGGGCGTATCGTCAATCACCAGCGGGCACAGGAAGGCGAGGCTGCTGCCCGTAAAATCCAGGCTTCGCTCGCTGGCCCAGGACCATTCTTTGCGAAAGAATCCGGTGCGCTGCTCGGCGGTGCGTGACAGCACGGGCACAAACAGTGCGCATTGCTGGATCGCAAGCCGAATGCGGGCTGTGTAGTCGCTGCCCCAATCGAGTTGCTGGCGATCGAGCCAGACTGGCAGTCCGGCGGCCTGCAATTCCGACGCGAGACGCAGCGCTGCCGGGCGGTCCTCACTGGCGTAGCTGATGAACAGGCTGCCGGGTGGCATGGTTTCCGGCATCGGACTCGGTTCCGGCGCCCTGGCTGCGGCGTCGCCCCCTTGCCGTTGCTGCCAGCGCTGCGCGAGTTCGGCTACGAAGGCGATCGGATCCAGCGCCACTACCTGTGTCTCGCGACTGAAGCTGGTGAGGAAAGCAACCAGCGGCGAATCGGATTTCACGTCGGCGTCGACCAAATACTCTGAAAAGCCGCGCTCGGTGGATAGCTTCGTGTTCTTCGCCGTGCGAATGATGAAACGCGCCAGCCAGTCAGGAAACCGGCAGCCGAGAAATAGCAAAGAATTGCGCCCCAGTTCATCGAAGAGCCGTTCCGGGCGCTTTTCTGGAATCTGCAAGGCGGTGACCCACTCGAGTTCGTCCTCTTCCGCGACCACGTACTTGGGCAGCACCGAAATCTTTCCAAACAGTCCGTACACCAGCGGCGCGTCGCGCGAACCGTCGGGCAGGTCGCCGGCTTCGTTGGGATTGAACGACAATTCGCGAGTTTCCGCGCGTCCGCCAAAACGCGCCACGTTGATCGCCTGAGCGAGAAGATTATCGGTGCAGAAGCTCACGTAAAGATTCAGATCGCGAATCCCCGCGAGTTGCAGCAACGGTTGCGGAATATCAACCTGGAGTTTGCCGGCGATATCGCCCAGCTCACGATAGACTGACTGCCGTCTGCTGCCGGGCTTGGCGAGATAAGCCCCCACCACCTGGTCGAGCGACACAGCCTGGCTGGGATCGTCGAGCTTCAATCGCGTCGCGAGCTCGCGCGCCAGCAATCGATAGTAGGGCTCGCGTCGTCCCTGATATTCGACGATGGCCAGTTCCGGGCCAATGACAGGTATGACGCTATGCGCCTCGACGTAGGTCAGCAACTCATCCCAAAAATCGTCCTGATCCGGCATCATCCTCCGGTGTCCTGTGAACGTTGGATACGTGTTGCGCTGGTATTCGAGTATAACGAGTATAAATCGGTGGGGGACCGGGAAAATGAGGCGGCGCCAGGTGGGGGACGGTATGAGCGCTACGTTTTGATTCTAAATAAGTTATTGAATTTTATCAACACGCAAAATTATAAGAACGCAGGATTTGCGGTTTCCACGCGCATAGGCCACACATGAGATTTCAGCCGGTCTTTGTCGACGGCACAACCCGAGCCGAGCGCGGAGCCGCATTGCACTGCACAAACCAGAACGCTGTAACAAAAAATCGGTCAGGCCGATCGCCTCGCTAAGCATGGCGAATCTTGACAAGGATCGCCGGCTGGTGTGTACTGAAGCGTTGGTTGTGGTGAAGGAGTTCACCCTTAACCGCTGTCCATTCCAATAGGCCGGACAGATGATGACTCCTGACAGGGAATCCTGTTGCGGAGTCATGTCCCGGCGAGATCCCTGAACGACAATTTAGGAGTTCGTGCTCATGATGAACACTTGGGCTCTGTCTGCGCTATGGGTCGGTTTGGCGTTGGCCGCGACGTTGCTGGCCATCTGGTTCAAAGTGTCAACGGCACTTTCCGAAATTGTGGTGGGCACGGCATCCGCGAGGAGTTAGGCTTGAATCGGAATCGACGATTCAGCGAACCTGAATGAACGGGCGAGGAGGGATAAGAGTTGCAGAAGTACTTACTCATTGCAGTCGGAGGCGCAGTCGGTTCCATAGCGAGGTACTGGGTCGGTTCCGCGGTTGCTAATCGCATGGGAACCAGGTTTCCCTATGGCACCTTCGTCATCAATATCACCGCCTGTGTGATTATCGGTTTCTCGCTCACCTTTCTGGCCAAACGAGTGGACCTGAGCCCTGCCTGGAGGTTCCTTGTGCCGGTTGGCTTCATTGGCGCCTACAGCACTTTCTCGACGTATGAGTGGGAAACTCTCTCCACGCTTCGAGCTGGCGCATTCTTTCTCGCCGCTCTCTATGCCGTCAGCAGCCTCATTCTTGGGCTTGCCGCGGTGTGGGGCGGCTCCATGATAGCGGAGCTCATTTCATGAGAACGCATCGACAGCTCATCGTTGATCAGTCCATTTTCAGGTGCTTCAGGAACCGGAACCGGAAAGGACCGTTGGGCGAAATCGGCGCGCCGCAGAGTTTCTCGTCTCGCAGCGCAGGCTTCATTCCTAGTGGAGGACGTATGTTGAGTGCCGGTAAGGCATTGAAAGTTTCCATCTATTTGAGCGAGGGATCGAAGCACCATGGGGTCCCGACGTATTCCAGTATTCTTGACTTCCTCTTTTACCGGGGAGTCTCCGGCGCGACGGTGATGAAAGGAATCGCTGGATTCGGCGCGGATCATCACATGCACTCCGCCAGCATTGTTGAGATCTCGGACAACCTTCCGCTCAAGATTGAATTCATTGAATCCCGGGAGAAAGTCGACGAGCTGCTTGGGAAGCTGGAAGAGTTGGCTGGAAGCGGAATGATCGAGATTCAGGAGACCACGCTGGCCAAGCCGGCACAAATCTCGAAGCCGAAGAAGGCCACTCCTCCTGCGCACGTGAAGATGGAAGGCAAAGCAAAGATGATGCGCATCTACATCGGCGAGTCGGATCGCTGGAAAGACAAGCCTCTGTATCAGGCGCTAGTCGAAGCCATGCGAGCCAACGATATCGCCGGCGTCACGGTCTATCGCGGCATTCTCGGCTACGGCGCGCATCGACGGATTCACAAGGACAAAGCCCTGCACTTGTCGCACGATAGCTCCATCATGCTCTCGGCCGTTGATACGGAAGAGAAGCTGCGGTCTTTTCTACCGCTTGTCGAGCAGATGGTGGAAGAGGGATTGGTCGTGTTCTCAGATGTGGACATCATTAAGTACTCCTACCGCGCTCTGGATGTTGATCCTTCGGAGCCGCAGTCGGGAAGCGCTGCAGTTTGAGCGGAGGTTCAACGATGAAAGACCAATTTCAAGCGCGCATGTTACGCATTCACTTCGGCGAGGCAGACAAATGGCAGGGCAAGCCCCTTTACGAAGCGATTGTCGCCAAATGCATGGAACTCGGAATGGCGGGCGCTACTGTGTATCGCGGGATTGAAGGCTACGGCGCCAGCACCAGAATCCACCATGCCAGTCATTGGACGTTTTCAAAAGACGCGCCGATTATGCTGACCATCATCGACAGGGAGGAGCAAATCGAAAAGCTGATTCCGCATCTGGACTCAATGGTGGAAGAAGGCTTGATCGCAATGTCTCGTGTCGAAGTGATTCGCTACTCGCGCAATCCAGAAAAAGCTTGAGGATCAGGTCAAGGCGCACAACTTGTACATCGACTATCGCATGGGTCGTCATTCGTGATGCGCAATGGGTTTCAGGCATTTCTTCTGGGCGAAGCCGGATGAAATCCTGGAGTTCTTAATCATGGCTCGGATTGCTTAATGTTGCTGATTATAAATAAGTTATTGAAAACACTAGGCGCTCAAAACTACCAAAACCGAGGAGGCGCGTTTCTTGGGTGGGCCACAAGTGCATCGGCCCTGGATCCCGCCATTCAGGTTCGCAGGTGATCTACATCACCGCGAAATCCGCCCAGCGGCGTAAGCTGAAACCATGTTGCAAGGCATATTCCAACGCGCGGCAGTGGCCATTTTGTTGATTGGCACCCTGGTTGCGCCTGCTGAAATTTGCCTGCAAAACGCGCACAAGACCGGACACGCTTGTTGCTCTTCCATGTCCAAGTGCGGCGCGATCATCCAAAGCAACTGCTGCGCCGCGCGGCCAACTTTGCCGGCCATTGTTGTTGCGCCCGCCGTAACCAGTTCATTGACAGTTTTCGGCGCGCATGAGTTTGTCTCTGCGACAGAATTCTCTTCACCGAGTGAGCTTACGGTCTCGGCAGTCATCCCTTCGCAGTCTCCGCCTACGGGCGCGTCCATCCTTCGCATCTAGCTCTTCACCTTCGCCGTGGTTTTCCGGGGTGCGCATCTTTGCGCCCTGAATCATTCGCCTTGCCTTCTTTCACGGAGTTGAAGAGTGAAATCCAATCTTGTTGTTGCGCCGCTGATGCTGGCGGTGTCCCTTATCTGTTTCGGGCAGTCGGAGCCGCCCGCTGCGCCGACGCCGAGTTTGCCGCAGAGTCCAACTGCCGCGCCGTTGTCAGTGGACGAAGCGGTGGCAGAGGCCCTGCAATCGAATCCTGAGATTCACGCATCGGTGCGGCGCTTGTCCCTTGCTCAACTAAAGACATCAACCGCGCGCAGCCTCGATGATCCCATGTTCATGGTGCGCGATTGGGATACGCCGCTGCGGAAGCCATGGGATCTGAATCAGGCGCAGATGATGTTCAGCGTGCAGCAGACTTTCCTGAGCAAAGAGAAGCGGGATGTTCGCGCCAAGGTCGCCGGCGATGATGCGGACGCAGCGGCCAGCGATCTTGAATCGACGCGGCAGGAGGTGGCGGCCGAGGTGCGCAAGGCATGCGCCGACTTAATGCGGAACGCCGACGAGAGGAAACTGCTGGATCGCCAGGCGTCGCTGCTAAAAGAGGCGCTGTCCGTAACGCTGGTTCAATATACGACAGGCAAAGTTCCGCAGGCTGATGTGCTGCGGGCGCAGATGGCGATCACGCGACTCGACGAGCAATTGATTGAACTGGACGAAGAGCGGGACACCGCGCGCGCCGGGCTGAACGTCTTGCTGGGACGGCATCCGGATCAGGAGTTGGAGATCGCCGGCAACTATGCGCCTCCCAGTGACCTGCCACCGATAGAGGAGCTGGAGCGGTTGGCGATACTGAATCGCCCCGAGCTTGCAGGGTTGCGCGCGCAGATTGCGAAATCAAAGAGCGAAGGCCAGGCAACGCGATTAGCCATGAAGCCCGATTTCACTGCGGCACTCGGTTATATGGTGATGCCGGCTGGCTCCGCATCGCGCAACGCGTACATGGCCGAGATGACCATGAACCTGCCCTGGTTGAATCGCAATCGCCATGAGGGCGAGACCAAGCAGGCCGATGCAGCGACAGAAGTCGCGCAAGCCGATCTCGAAACGCGAAGTTCCGCCGTGTTCCTGGAAGTACGGCAGGCGCAGATTGCGACGCTCGCCGCGGAGAAGCGCGTGAAGTTGTATCGCGATACGTTGCTGCCGCAGGCGGAGGCGGCATTCAAAGCTTCGACAGCCGCTTATCAGAACAATCGCGCCGAGTTTCTGACGCTGATCGATAGCCAGAACCTACTTCTTGACATTCAAGTTGCCTACTACAAGGCATTGTCGGCCACGGATACCGGCGTAGCAGAGTTGGAGCGCACCATCGGTGCTCAGCTTCCTGATACGGCGGGCGCGGTGCCTGCGCAATCCAATACAGACTCTTCCTACACAGGTACTTTGAGCCCAGACCGACCCAGCACAGATTGGAGAAACTAATGACTGCCAGAGAAAAGAAGTTGATCGCACTCGGCGCGGGGGCCGGCACACTGATCGCCGTGCTGGTACTTGCCCTGCTTGGCGCACGAGGAACGCATTTCTTCGCAACTGAATCGACCGGCGCCGCAGCACAACCTGCCTCATCCCCGCAGCCGGTCGCCGCCCCAAACTCTGCGCAGGGCACGCAACCCGGCACAACCCTGGAACTGAGCCCCGCCGAGATTACCGCAGCCGGAGTGCAAATTGCCGAAGTTCGCACCGCATCGCTCAAGACGGACATCGACGCTTTTGGCCGGGTGGAACAGCCAGAGGCGCAGCTTGCGGCAGTGAGCGCGCGGATCGGAGGCCGCGTGGACAAACTCTATGTGCAATACACAGGAGAGCGGGTGCGTAGCGGCCAGCCGGTGGCCGAAATCTACAGCCCTGAGGTTGCAACGGCCGTCGAGGAATATCGCCTGGCTGAAGAGAACCGCAAAGGTCTTGTCCAGTCGGATGATCCTTTTGCTCGTACACAGGCCGATGCGCTGGTGAAGGCGAGCCTGCACAAGCTGGAGCTCTGGGGGATTACGGAGAAACAAATTGACGCGCCTGGGAAAGATGGCATCCCTCACGTGACCATCTACGCCTATGCCTCGGGAACGGTTGTCGATCGCAAGGTGACGCAGGGGCAGTATGTGAATGCGGGCGACACACTATTTACCGTGGCCGATCTCAGCCAGGTCTGGATCAAGGCCGATGTATATGAGGAGCAGTTGCCGCAGATTCAGCAGGGGCAGGAAGTTGACATCACTGCGGAGTCGCTGCCCAACAAGATCATCCACGGCCGCGTGGACTTTATCGAGCCGGCCGCCAATCCGCAGACGCGCACAGTTCCGGTGCATGTGCATGTGGCCAATCCGGGGATGCGCCTTTTGCCGGGCATGTTTGTCACCGCAACTTTTGTGAGTCGCGCAGCGCAGCCGACTATCGTGGTTCCGCGCTCGGCAGTACTCGATACAGGGACACGGAAGATCGTTTATCTGGCCCGGCCCAATGGCGTCTTCGAGGCGCGTGAGGTCCAGGTGGGAGCGCCCTCTGACGATCTGTTTCCGGTTTCCAGTGGACTGGCGCTCGGCGACAAGGTGGTGCTCAACGGCAACTTCCTGATTGACTCGCAGGCGCATTTGAGTTCAGGCATGTCCGGTCTCTATGGCGGTTCAAAAGAATTTGGAGCCGGGTCGCAAGGGCAGACTCCCGCCGCAAATCCACCGGAGAAAAGTGCTGAAGCCGGCTCCGCACAGATTGAGTTTCACGCAGACGCCGATCCGATGAAGGCAGGCGAAGACAATCCCGTTCACGTGAATTTGACCGATGCCGGCGGCAAGCCGATCGCCGGAGCCAAAGTTACAGTCACGCTCATCATGCCCGCAATGCCTTCAATGGGCATGCCGGAGATGAAGAGTTCCTTCGAATTACAGTGGGTTGCCGCTCGCCAGATTTACGCGGGCAAGGTTCAGCCGCCGATGTCGGGATCGTGGACTGTGCTTGTCGAGGCGCGCAAAAATGGCAGCGTCATTGCCTCAACACACACTCACCTCAGCACGAAGTAGGAGCCGGCAATGATCAACCGCATTATCGAATTCTCGATGAAGAACCGCTGGGTGATTCTGGCTGTTTATGCCGTGCTGGCGATTTGGGGCTACTGGGCGCTGTTGCACACGCCCATCGACGCCATTCCCGATCTGAGCGAAAACCAGGTCATCGTTTTTACCGAATGGCAGGGCCGCAGCCCACAGGAAGTGGAAGACCAGATCACCTATCCGCTCACCGTGAACCTGCAAGGGCTTCCGCAAGTGCGCACGGTTCGTTCTGCCTCGGCATTCGGGTTCTCGATGGTGAACGTCATCTTCGAGGATTCCGTAGACATTTACTTTGCCCGGACGCGCGTGCTGGAGCGGCTCAGTCTAGCGGGCAGCTTTCTGCCTGTGGGCGTAACGCCCATGATGGGCCCCGATGCAACCGGAGTGGGCCAAGTCTTTTGGTACACCGTCGAAGGGCCTTACGACAGCGGTACTCTGCATTCCATTCAGGACTGGTATGTGAAGTACCAGTTGAACTCCGTACCGGGAGTGGCCGAGGTGGCCAGCGTCGGCGGATTCGTGAAGCAGTACCAGATCGATCTCGATCCCATCAAGCTGCGCGCGTACAACGTCGCGCTCAAGGATGTGGTCTCCGCCGTGGAGCGGAGCAACAACAACGTGGGCGCAAAAGTGATTGAGGCCGGTGATACCGAGGAGATGATTCGCGGCATCGGATTGATCAATGGACTCAAGGATATTGAGAACATCTCGCTTGGCGCTTATAACGGCACGCCCGTGACCGTGGGCAACGTCGGCAGCGTTCAGCTTGGTCCCGAGTTCCGCCGCGGTGTTCTCGACAAGGATGGAAAAGAGGCTGTGGGCGGCGTGGTCGTCATCCGTTACGGCGCCAATGCGCGCGAGGTCATCGATGCCGTCAAACAGAAGATCGCCGAGATCCAGCCGGGCTTGCCTGCGGGTGTCCGCATCGTTCCTTTCTATGACCGCAGTACCCTGATCGATCACGCAGTGGACACGCTGCGCCACGCGCTGATTGAAGAACTGATTCTGGTCACGCTGGCGCACGTGCTATTTCTGTGGCACTTCCGCAGCATCCTGGTGGTCACCATTCCGCTGCCTCTCGCGGTGCTGGGCGCATTCCTGTTTATGAAAGGCGCTGGCATCTCGTCAAACATTATGTCGCTGGGAGGAATCGCCATCGCTATTGGCGTGCTGGTCGACGCTGGCATTGTGATGA
Organism: uncultured Acidobacteriota bacterium; assembly: GCA_963786565.1. Classification (GTDB taxonomy): domain Bacteria; phylum Acidobacteriota; class Terriglobia; order Terriglobales; family Acidobacteriaceae; genus Telmatobacter. Next base: position 18,501 of record CAWAZR010000014.1, read on the forward strand.
CAGAAAACGTGATTCGTCAGGCCGAGCAATACGAAGCAGAGCACGGCAACTATCGCGATCACATTGGTGAAATCACGCTCAAAGCCGCCCGGCTTGTCGGCAGGCCGATCTCCTTTGCCATGGTCATCATCATTCTTGCCTTCGTCCCGGTCTTCGCGCTCACTGGCATGGAAGGCAAGATGTTTCACCCGCTGGCTTTCACCAAGACGTTTGCCATGGTCTGCTCCACTATTCTTGCCGTCACGCTGGTTCCGGTTTTGTGCACGTTCCTGATTCGCGGCAAGCTGCACAGCGAAGGTGAGAACCCGATCATGCGCAGCCTGCGCGCAGTCTATCGGCCTGTTCTGCGCTGGGCGCTCGGCCACAGGATCATCACACTGGGCGCGGCCATGGCGTTGCTCATCGGCGCTCTCTATACGGCCACAACCATTGGCTCCGAATTCATGCCGCCGCTCGATGAAGAGACGGCGCTTTTCATGCCCATCACCGATCCGCGCATCTCGCTTACCGAAGCCACACGCATCCTTCGCCAGCAGGACGAGATTATTTCCGCGGATCCAGCCGTCGCGATGGTGGTGGGCAAAGTCGGCCGGGCGGAAACATCCACCGATCCTGCGCCGGTGAACATGAGTGAGACGACAATTACGTTCAAGCCAAAGGACCAGTGGCCCAAGGGGCTTACGAAAGATGCAATCCTCGCCCGGCTCGACGAAAAGTTGCAGATTCCCGGCGTCACCAATATTTGGACACAGCCAATTCGCAACCGTATCGACATGCTGTCAACAGGCATTCGCACTCAGGTTGGCATCAAGGTCTTCGGTCCCGATCTTGGTGTGATTGAAGCCAAGTCAGAAGAGATCAAAGAAGTGGTAGCTCAGATTCCAGGCGCCGTCGATCTCTACGCCGAGCGCACCACGGGCTCGCCGTATCTGGAGATGACCGTCGATCGTGCTGCCGCGGACCGCTACGGATTGAATGTCGCTGACGTCGAAGACGCGATCGAAACCGCGATTGGCGGAAAGAATCTGACAACCACCATTGAGGGCCGGCAGCGCTTCCCGGTCCGGGTTCGCTATGCTCGCGATTTCCGCGAGAACCCGCAGCAACTGGACGAAGTACTTGTGATGGGAAGCGGCGGCGCACAAGTGCCGCTCAGCAAGGTCGTCACCATGAAAACAACCATGGGGCCGTCGATGATCACGAGCGAAAACGGCTTGTTACGCGGAGCGGTGTTGTTGAATGTGCGCGGGCGCGACGTGGGAGGCTTTGTTGATCAGGCGCAGCGCGCAGTCACCGAACAGGTAAAGATGCCGCCGGGCTACTACATCGAGTGGAGCGGCCAATATGAAAACCAGATCAGCGCGCGGAAGCGTCTCGAACTGGTGATTCCCATTGTGCTGCTTGTGATTTTCGTCCTGCTCTATCGCACCTATCACTCTGCCAGGGAAGCCGCCCACGTTCTGCTGGCCGTGCCCTTTGCACTCAGCGGCGGCATATTCCTCGTTAAAATTCTTGGGCTCAACTTTTCGGTTGCGGTCTGGGTAGGCTTTATCGCGCTGTTCGGAACCGCCGTGCAAACGGCCGTGGTGATGGTCATCTATCTCGAAGAAGCTGTTGCACGGCGCAAAGCAGCCGATGGCCAACTGACTCGCGCCGGCCTGCATGCCGCCGTAATTGAAGGCGCCCTGCTGCGGCTTCGTCCCAAGGTAATGACCGTGGCCACAGTGGTAGCCGGATTGCTGCCGCTTCTCTGGTCCACACGCACCGGCGCTGAGTTTATGAGGCCGCTTGCCGCCCCCGTACTGGGCGGAATGCTCAGCTCCTTGCTTCACGTTCTGATCGTGACCCCAGTCATCTTCACTTGGCTGCGTGAACGTGATTTGCAAAAGGAGCAGGCGAAGTAGGAGAGGAAAAATCGGAGATGGGTTCCACTGCAACGATTCGCTCTGCGCTCTATAGATGCCGCGAGTCGGCGTCGCTTGCTGGCAATTCTGACGATGTCCGATCGCATCCGATTTATTTAAATCAGCTTGATCCTTCGCCAGCGCTAAATTACATAAGCTGCTTAAGCCACTGATAATAAATTATTTATTGGTGCCGGGAGGGGGGGTCGAACCCCCATGACCACAAGGGCCGGCAGATTTTGAGTCTGCTGCGTCTGCCAGTTCCGCCATCCCGGCATGGGAGGGGTTCCGCTTCCCAAGTATCGCATAGGCCTTGCCTTACCTGCCACTGAGCGGCTCGTCCGGCCGCGGGCAACTACTCCATCGCGGCCAGCTTTCCACATTCGCATTCCGGTTCGCGCCTGCGACTCCCATGCGACAATGAAGGCATCAACGATGACCAGCGCCTCCTCCGCCGTCGTTCCCGAGCCAACCACCGTAACCCCGCAGTTGCTGGCCCAGCACAGCATCACTGCTGGGGAATACGGCCGCATTCTCGCGGCTCTCGGCCGCACGCCTTCGCTCACCGAACTGGGTATTTACAGCGTGATGTGGAGCGAGCACTGCTCGTATAAATCGAGCCGCGTGCATCTGAAGCGCCTGCCCACCAAAAGCGAGCGCGTGGTGCAGGGGCCGGGCGAAAATGCCGGCATTATCGATGTAGGAGACGGATGGGCCTGCGCGTTCAAGATCGAGAGCCACAACCACCCCAGCTATATTGAGCCATTCCAAGGCGCGGCCACGGGCGTGGGCGGCATCCTGCGCGACATCTTCACTATGGGCGCGCGGCCACTGGCCGTGATGGACTCGTTGCGCTTCGGGCCGATCGAATCGGACCCTGACGATCGCAAATTGGTGCACAGGAATCACGCCAGTCGTCGAAGGCGTGGTGAGCGGCATCGCCGGCTACGGCAACTGCTTTGGCGTACCCAACCTCGGCGGCGAAACCAAATTCGAGTCCTGTTACAGCGGCAATCCGCTGGTGAATGCTTTTGCGCTCGGCCTGGTGCGCAAGGACGAGATCTTCTACGGCAAGGCCAGCGGCACAGGCAATCCCGTCATTTATGTCGGTGCCAAGACCGGCCGCGACGGCATTCACGGCGCCACCATGGCCAGCGAAGAGTTCAAGGAAGGCTCGGAGCAGAAGCGCCCCAACGTGCAGGTCGGCGATCCGTTCATGGAGAAACTGCTGCTCGAAGCGTGTCTTGAAGCCATGCAGACTGGCGCCATCGTGGGCATTCAGGATATGGGCGCGGCCGGCCTCACCTGCTCCACCTGCGAGATGGGCGCGCGCGGCGGTGTCGGCCTCGACGTCAAGCTCGATCTGGTTCCGCAGCGCGAAACCGGCATGAGCGCGTACGAAATTATGCTTTCTGAAAGCCAGGAGCGCATGCTGCTGGTGGCGGAAAACGGCCGCGAACTGGAAGTGCTGCGCGTCTTCGCAAAGTGGGGACTCGATGCCGTGATTGTCGGCGTCGTGCAGCCCCAGCCGCGATTGCGCATCTTCCATCACGGCGAGCTGGTCGCTGATATTCCCAATCAATCGCTCACCGACGATGCGCCGCTCTACCATCGGCCCGTCGGCACGTGGAAGGCACCGGTTTCGCACGACCCTCCCGCTGAGGCGCTCGCCGGGCTGGGCAAAGATCGCGATTATCTGGCGGATCTAAGAAATCTTCTTGCCTCCTCGAACATTTGCTCCAAGCGCTGGATCCACGAGCAGTACGACAGCATGGTGCAAACAAATACCGTGCAGGGTCCCGGCGGCGAAGCCGGCGTGATGCGCATCAAGGGCACAGGAACTCCGGGCGGCGCCGGCAGCCCCAATAAGGAACGTGGTCTCGCCATGGCGCTCGACGGCAACGGCCGCTGGGCCTGGCTCGATCCCAAACTCGGCGCGATGCATGCGGTGGCGGAAGCCGCGCGCAAAGTTGCGTGCACCGGTGCAACGCCCGTCGCCGCCACCAACTGCCTCAACTTCGGCAATCCGGAGAAGCCCGAAATTATGGCGCAGCTTTCCGCCGCCATCGACGGCATTGCCGAAGCCTGCACGGCGCTGGGCACGCCGATTACCGGCGGCAACGTGTCCTTATATAACGAGACACGCGGCGAAGGCATTTATCCCACACCGGTCCTCGGCATCGTCGGCATTCTGGAAGACGCGACGAAGGCAGTGCCCGCGAGCTTCCAGCGGGAGAAGGACGCCATCGTGCTGCTCTGGCCGATTCCGCGCGGTCAGGAGCCCGATCCGAAACTCAAGGTTCCCCTCAATCCTCCGCCCATCAGCCAATACCCGCTTCCAGTGCTGGAGCGCGAACCCAGAGCGCGTGAAGAGGCGGACGCGAGCGACGCCGAAGCCGAGAAGAATCTCACCGTATTCGGTTCCTCGGAGTTTGCCAAGGTGGTTTTGGGCGCAATCTGGGGCAAGCCGCCCGCTCTCGATCTCGTTGCCGAGGTCAGCTTGCACAATCTGCTGGCCGTGCTAGCGTGGCGCAAACTCATCCACTCCGCGCGCGATATTTCGGACGGTGGCATCGCCGTTGCCTTGGCGCAAGCCGCATTCACCAAGGGCGTCGGCGCTACTGTCGAGCAGGATCCATCGCTTCTCGCGCATCCGCTCTTCGGTCTTTTTGCCGAGCCCGCTTCCACCGTCATCGTGACCACGTACCCCAAGAATCTTTCCGAGATCGACGCCATGGCGGCCCAGAACAATTTCTTCTCTGCACGCATCGGAACTACGGGCGGCAATCTCTTCGAGATTCTGGTTGACGGTGAGAAGTTCATCTCCGCGCCACTCGCCGAGCTTCGCACGCTCTGGGCGAATGGTCTTGAATCCGCCCTTCATGACGAGGTTCTCGCATGAGCCGGTTGCTGTTTCAGGGGGTCCCCGGCGTTGCCGACGAGTCAAATCAACTCCGCATCGGCTCTGCAGCGTCGTCCCTGATCCCTGATCCCTGTTCCTTGCTCCCTGCCTCTGACAAGCTCCACGAAGAATGCGGCGTTGTCGCCATCTACGGCCATCCCCACGCCGCGCGCGAAGCCTACCTCAGCCTCTACGCACTGCAACATCGCGGCCAGGAATCAGCCGGCATCGCGACTGCCGACGGCCAACGTCTAGCCAACATCAAAGGCATGGGCCTGGTTTCGGAGATTTTCACGGACGATGTGCTGGCCAAGCTTCCCGGCCACATGGCCATCGGCCACACACGCTATTCCACCACTGGCGATTCGGCGTTGCTCAACGCCCAGCCCATTCGCGTCGATTCCACCAAGGGCCTCATCGCCATCGCGCACAACGGCAACCTGGTGAATCTGGGCAACGTGCGCTCCCGCCTGGAACGCGACGGCGCATATTTCCAAACCACCTCGGACTCCGAAATCATCGTGCAACTCATCGCGCACTCCAGCGCAGGTTCGCTGGTCGACGCCATCGCCGATTCGCTCTCGCAGGTTGAAGGCGCATTTTCGATTGTCATGATGACGCGCGACCGCATCTTTGCCGCGCGCGATCCGCACGGCTTCCGGCCGCTCTCGATGGGTCGCATGAAAAATCCCGGCGGGCCCGACACGGTCGTCTTCGCGTCGGAATCCTGCGCTTTCGATCTGCTGCGCGCCGAGTTCATCCGTGACATTCTTCCCGGCGAACTGGTGATGGTCTCTGAAGACGGCGTCACCAGCCGCCAATATGCGAGCGGCATGCCGCAATCGAGCTGCGTATTCGAACATGTCTACTTCGCGCGCCCTGACTCGCGCATCTATGGTCGCTGGGTGCAGGAGTCACGCGACCAGATGGGTCGCCAACTCGCGCGCGAATCCGGCGTGCCCGCCGATGTGGTCGTGCCCGTGCCCGACTCCGGCGTGACCGCCGCACTTGGCTACGCTGAGGAGGCCGGCATTCCTTTTCGATTCGGCCTCATCCGCAACCACTACGTCGGGCGCACCTTTATTGAGCCCGAGCAGCGCGTCCGCGACTTCGGCGTCCGACTCAAGCTCAACCCCGTGCATAACCTGCTTGAAGGCAAGCGCGTCGTCCTTATTGATGACTCCATCATCCGCGGCACGACGAGCCGTAAAATTGTGCGCATGGTGCGCGGCGCCGGCGCCACTGAAGTGCATCTGCGCATCAGTTGTCCACCCACAATTTCGCCATGTTTCTACGGGGTCGACACGCCCAGCAAGAAAGAGCTCATCGCGGCCAATCACTCCGTCGAGGAAATTCGTCACTACATTGAAGCGGATTCGCTGGCGTATCTGTCACTCGATGGGTTGTTGCAGTCAGTCCAGGACGAGAAAAAAGTCGGTTACTGCACAGCCTGCTACACCGGCAACTATCCCACGCAATGGGTCGACGTGGAAGACATCCTGCCGGCGGCGGTTGCGCCTTAGCGGCATCTCACACCAGCTTGCTGCTGGACGCCGCTTCCTCACACTGCCTCTTCCGCAAGTTTCGCCGTGGTTGCAACGGGCCGCCGCGCCAGGCTGCGCGTTAACGCGAACATCGTCGCCGCCGCCATCAGGCAAGGCAGCACCAGCCCTCTCAACCCCGCGTCATAATTCCCCGTGTGGTCCTTCATCACGCCCATCCAGTACGGCCCCACGAATCCGGCGAACATGGTGATCGTGTTCATGGCCGCAATGCCCGCGGCTGCCGCTCGTCCGGCCAGGAACTGCATGGGGACCGCGTTGGCCGGACCCAGCATCGACATGAACGCAACGAAACTCGCGGCCAGCGCGACGACTACCAGCCACGGCTCTTTTGCGCAACTCGCCGTCAAATAGCCCCCCGCCATCACCACGCATGGGACGATGCAATGGAACGCCCGCTCACCTTTGCGGTCGGAGTGCGCGCCGTTCAGGAGCATTCCGACCGCGCCCGCCAACCCAAAGCACGCCACCAGAAAACCGACATTCCTTACGCTCCAGCCCGTCACTCCCTGCAAAATCGCCGGTGCGGAAAAGCTGTATGCGTAGCTGGTGGTGAGCGCGAAAAAAAAGTAGGCGCCAATCATCCACACCTTCGGTTCGAGAAGAGCCTGTGCCACTCCGGCACTGTGCCCCAGGTGCGCTTTCTCTCCGTCGGCCTTGAGCTGGCTCTCAAGCCAAGTCTTTTCGTCCGCGGTCAGCCATGTCGCCCTCGCCGGTCCGTCCGGCAGCATCTTCAGAATCACTAGGCTGAAAATCGCGGTCGGTAAACCCTCTACCAAAAACAGCCATTGCCAGCCGGAGAGTCCCAGCTTTCCGCCCAGTCCCATCAGCCATCCGGCTATTGAACCCATCAGCACCGAACTCAGCGGCAGTGAAATGTAAAACCGGCTCACCGCCCGCGCCCTCATGCGCGCAGGAAACCACAGTGTCAAGTAATAGATCACTCCGGGATAAAACCCGGCCTCGGCCATACCCAGTAGGAAGCGCAGCACGTTGAATTCGAGCGGTGTGCGCACGAACATCGTTGCTGCCGCAAGCAATCCCCATGTGAACATGATCCGCGCCAGCCACCGCTTCGCTCCAAAGCGCAGCAGCATCAGGTTCGACGGCACCTCGCACAGCGCGTACCCGATAAAGAAAAGTCCCGCGCCAAATCCGTAGACGGAAGCACTGAAGTGCAGATCGCGATTCATCTGCAAAGAGGCAAAGCTGATGTTGATGCGGTCCATGTAAGCCAGACCGTAGCCAATGGCGAGCAGAGGCGTGAGACGCAGGGCAGCCTTGCGCTGCGCGCTCCGCCCGATCGACTCAGCGCGCGCCTGCGTATCGCTCGACACGCACACACCACTCGCATCGCCGGTGTCGAGCATGGACGACCTCCAGAACCGTACGGCGGGGAATCCGTTGGCTAGAGACTAACAGCGGGCGGCCCAATATTCCATGATTTCTGAGGTTTGATCCAGATTGTCTACTCTTACATCGTCTTCGTCGCCGTCATTTGCGTGCTCCAGCTTCCATCGTCGGTCCCGAAGCTGAACGCGATCTGACCAGCAGTAACCTTGCCTTTGTAGACCACCTTGTACGTCTGTCCCTGGTAATCGGTGTTCAACCAAAAGCTCACCGTGTCGCCGTCGAGCTTGCCTTCGTGAATCTCCGCGGGCGTCGTCGGGAATCCTTCCACCGTTCCCGTCACCACGCCGGCCGTGCTCGTCAAATGGATCGTCAGTGGCATGCTCGTGCCCTGAAAATCAAAGCTCCCCTTCCACGTTCCGGTGACATCAAGCCCGGCCATCGCGGGCGCCGTCTCCGCGCTTCTTGCCGCGGTCATCTGCGTGCCCCAGCTTCCATCCTCGGTCCCGAAGGTGAATGCGATCTGATCCCCGACCGCGGAAACTGTTCCCTTGAACACAAGCTTGTAGGTCTGTCCCTGGAAATCGGTGTTCACCCAAAACGTGACCGTACTGCCGTCCAATTTGCCGTCGTGCAGTTCAGCGGGCGTGGTCGGTAATCCTTCCACAGTTCCCGTCACTTCGCCGTTGGCAACCGTGAAATGGAACGTTAACGGCACGTTCGAACCCTGAAAATCGAGAGCTCCCTTCCAGGTTCCACTCGCGTCCGCCGCGTTCGCCGCCGGCAGCACCGCCAGGAGAGCAACCAGCCCGATCATGCGCAACAAATTCCTCATGCATGCTCCTCTAAACCCAACGAGTCTACCACGCTAGTGTCAAGTATTCGTGTTGCTTTGGGCACTGCTCAGTGCAGCGCCAGCGAAGGGTCGGCGCTCAGTTCCGGCGGAGCGAAATCCCCGGCCAGGAATCGCGGCCACGCGGCGGCTGCGATCATGGCGGCATTGTCGGTGGAGAGCGCGAGGGTCGGGAAGGCAATCCGCACGCCGCGCGCCGCGGCTTCTCGCGTGAAGCGCTCGCGCAGTTCGCGATTTGCGGCCACGCCCCCGGTGATCAGGATGCGCCGCACGCCGAGCGATTCCGCGGCGGCGAAGGTCTTCTTCATTAGGTCGCCGATCACCGCATGCTGAAAACTGGCGATCAGATCCAACGTCGGCTGCGGGCAGAGAGCGAGAGCCTGTTCGCGCGTTTCAGGCCGGCGAAAATCCGCGAGCACACGGCTCACCCGCGCTCTTGCCTCGGCGCGCATCCCGTGCAACTCCACGTGGCGCAGCACTGCAGTCTTGATTCCTGAAAACGAGAACAGAAAATGCGGGTCGAGGCGCGCGATGGGCGCGGTCTTGGCGGCTTTCGTGCGAGGGGCCTTACCGCCCAGGTGCGCCTTGGTTTTGATCTGCGCGAAGGAGAAAGGCACGGCGTTGGGATTGCCAAATTTTGCCAGCGCGTCAATCCACGGACCGCCGGGATAGCCGAGGCCGAGCAATTTTGCGACTTTGTCGAAGGCCTCGCCCGCGGCGTCGTCCAACGTGCGGCCCACGAGCGTGTAATTCCACGTTCTCTCCGCAGGGCGAGCAAGATAAAGGTGCGTGTGGCCGCCCGAAACGACGAGCGCCAAAGCCGCATCGTCATTCAAGTCTGGGCGACTCACGCTTTCTGCGTCAGCTCCGGGCGCGCTCTCCGTCTCTCGGTCGTTCAGCAGCACGGCGTGAATATGACCCTCGAGGTGATTCACGGCGATCAACGGGAGATGGTTCGCAAAAGCTAGCGCCTTGGCATAGGTGATGCCCACCAGGAGCGCTCCGGCGAGGCCAGGGCCAGAGGTCACAGCGATGGCATCGAGATCGGCAAGCGTAAGGTGCGCCTCTGCCAGCGCCGCCCGAACCACGGGAACGATAGCGCGGAGATGCTCGCGGCTGGCCAACTCCGGCACAACGCCGCCGTAGCGTGCGTGCGTAGCGATCTGCGAGGCGACCACGGAAGAAACGGTGCGCGCGCCACGCTCCACGATCGCCGCGGCAGTTTCGTCGCAGGAGCTTTCAATGCCGAGAATCAGGCCGGAGCCGGGCATATTCTCAGTGTATTCTGTGGCGCGGGCTGAGTTTGGCCCTTCGCCTGCGCCGCCATGCGGGGTGACAATAGAATCAGCAACGATGGAAAGCAAACTCCAGTTCGAAGCAGCATTGCAGATCATCGAGACACTTCGCGCCAACAAGTACGAAGCGCATCTCGCCGGCGGCTGCGTGCGCGATCTGCTGCTGGGCCGCGAGCCGGAAGACTACGACGTGGCCACCAGCGCAACACCCGACATCGTCCTGGACATGTTTCCACGGACCTTTGCCGTGGGCGCGCACTTCGGAGTGGTCCTGGTTGCGCCGGAAACTGAAGATGCTAGCTTTGTGACCGAAGTCGCGACCTTCCGCTCGGACCTGGCCTATTCCGACGGCCGTCATCCTGACGCAGTGCGTTACACCACGAGTGCCCAGGAGGACGTGCAGCGCCGCGACTTCACCATCAACGGACTTATGTTGGACCCGCAGCAATCATTGCGTGGGGGCAGCCTTTTGGATGAGAGTGATTCTGATCCGAAACTTCTTCGCGATGCGGTGCTGGATTTTGTCGGCGGCCTCGCCGACCTCGATGCGGGCGTGGTGCGCGCGATCGGGCGTCCGGAACTGCGCTTTGAAGAAGACCATCTGCGCATGTTGCGTGGGGTTCGCTTCGCGGCGCGCTTCGGTTTCGAGCTGGAGCCTGAAACCCAACGCGCCATTCGTTCGCTTGCTCCGCGCATTCACGCCGTGAGCCACGAGCGCGTGCGCGACGAACTCACAAAAATGCTCACCGAGGGCCATGCGCGTCGCGCCTTTGAATTGCTCGATGAAACTGGATTGCTCGCCGAAGTGCTGCCGGAGATTGCGCAAATGAAGGGCGTGGAGCAGCCGCCGCAATACCATCCCGAAGGTGACGTGTGGATTCACACGCTGATGCTGCTCGAACAGTTGCCGCCCGGATGCTCGATGACGCTCGCATGGGGCGCATTACTGCATGATGTGGGCAAGCCGCCGACATTCCGCCGCGCGCCCGATCGCATCCGCTTCGATGGCCACGTGGAGATCGGCATCGCGATGGCTGCGGAAATCTGCCGGCGCTTCCGCTTTTCCAATGAAGAGACACGGCAGGTGCTGGCGCTCGTCGAAAATCACATGCGATTCATGGATGCGCAGCGCATGAAGACTTCGACACTGAAGCGCTTCTTCCGGCTGGATCGGTTCGACGAGCACCTGGCACTGCACCGCATGGATTGCCTGGCCGCGAGTGGCAATTTGGAAAACTGGGAGTTTGTGCGCGAACGCTTTTCCTCGATGCCGGAGGAAGCAATGCGGCCGCAGCCGCTGATCACGGGCAGGGAACTGATTGCCGCGGGATACCCGCCGGGCGCGCGATTCCGCGAAATGCTGCGCGTGACGGAAGATGCGCAGTTGGAGGGAACCGTTGCGACAGCGGAGGAAGCGCTGCAACTGGTGCGCGAACGATTTTCCTCGGAAGCCAAGCCCTGACCGGCGATGATTGCCCAGCAGCCGAGCTCTACGAGGGCAGGATGGTCTTGAGCGTCTCGGCGAAAGTCGTCGCATAAGGATCGAAGAGCATGAACATGTGCTTGGTCGGCACGTCGACGATCTCGACGCCTCCCTGCGCGAGATCGCCCCAGCCGAGCGTGAGATCCTCGCTGCGGCCGAGCACTTCTGGTCCGCGATCCGTGGCGCGCACCAGCGTGATCTTCCCTGGAAAAGGTTTGAAGGTGTAGCGCGAAAGCGCGTACCAATGGCCCTGCGAAACCCAATGGAAGCGTAATGCTGGCGAAAGCGGCCGCCCGATCATCCGGTAGACTTTTACGCCCGCGGGAAGCACCACGTGCTCCATGAACTTAGACCTGTAATATTCGCTCTTCTCTCGGATTTTCTTGCTGAGATAACGCGCCCCGCCGTCGCGAATGTTGCGCCAGAACTTGGCCAGCTTGACGTCCGTGCCAAAATGCTTTCCGCTGCCGGGAACCCACACGTCGAACATGATGGCTGCAGCGGGAGTCACGCCCTGCTCCTGGAGCTGCCGCGCCATCTCGTACAACACGAAGCCACCGTAGGAAGCCGCGCCGAGAAGATAGGGGCCCTGCGGAAAGAAGGCGCGCATCTCCTTGATGTAGAGCGCCGCCATCTCTTCGACGCTCAGGTCGCGCCGATCGGGATCGGCAACCAGCGGAGATTGAAAAGCATAGAACGGCTGGCTCGGGCCGAGCGCCTTGGCCAGTTGCTCGTAGAAGAGAACATCGCCGCCGACGGCGTGAATGCAGAAAAGCGGAGTGCGCGTGCCGTTGGGCTGGATGGGCACAAGCGCGGACCATGTCCTCTGTTCGCTGCCGGCAGGCGCGCCGGCTTTGCGAATCACCTCAGCGAGTTGGCCAAGCGTGCGAGCCTCGAAAAGTACGGCCAGCTCGAGATCCAAGTGAAAGGTTTTCTTGATCTTCGTCAACAGGCGCACGCCGAACAGCGAGTGGCCGCCGAGCGCAAAAAAATCGTCGTCGTAGTGGACCTGATCGACGCCGAGCAGTTCCTGCCACCATCCTGCGAGCGTTGACTCAATCCTTTCCGCCGCTCCTTCTGAAGCGGGCGCGGTTGCCAGCTGACGAGGCAGCGCTGCAGCGCTGCTCCCGGTCGCTTCGGTCGGCTGTGGAAGGGCGACCACCGCAGTCGGCGCATCCGCAAGCAGAATGCGCGCGAGCACGCGCGCGCCTTCAAGCGGCGCGATGCCGGGCCGTATGGCAATTTCAATGGATCGCTCGCCTCCGGAACGGGCGGCATCATGTGCCGGCCCCGATTCCTCCATAGCGCGCGCCGGATCGGCGATGCGGCGTACGGAAAAACCTTCGATCTCGGCCAGAACCTGTCCCTGCTCATCGAAAATGGTGACATCGAAGGTCTCCACTTCGCTGCGTTGTTGATTGTCCTGCCGAGCGCGGACGTGGCTATACAGGCGTGCGGGAAAAGTGCGATACACGCTCATCCTGCGATAGGAAACGGGCAGGAAGAGATCGTCGCAATGATCGTAGTCGTCCGTCAGATAAAGCGCGGCACCTGTCGCCATGTCGAGCAATGCCGGATGCTGGCGGAGCGTGGCGACATCGGCTGAGAATTTTTCGTCGAGCTCAATTTCCGCCAGGCCTTCTCCTTTCCCGAGACGCAGCCGGCGCAGCGAGCGCCAGCGCGGCCCAAACGCGAATTGGCGTTCCTGCCGGGTGCGATTCTGCTCGTCAAAGAGAATCTCGCGTCCGCTGCATCGGGCGGCGATGGCGGCGCGATCCACCCGGGCCGCGGGATGTGAGCGGCTGGGCGCGATGACTCCTGTTGCGTGCTCGACCCATTGGCCGTTGTGTGCAAAAACGGAAAAATGGAACGCGCCTTTGGTGGCATCGGCGCCCTGCTCGCGGCGCAGTTGCACGCGCACTTCCTTTGACTCGTCGGGAGAGAACATCAGCGGTGCAAGGAAAAACACATCGCGAAACTCGACGGCGCCTTGCAGCGATCCGTGGCTGAAAGCGCCCGCGACCATCTCCAGGTGGCCGGTGCCGGGAATGAGTGCGATGCCGTTCTTGAACTGGTGCTCGGAGAGAACCCAGCGGCGCTGCTGCGAAAACCGATCCGCATAGACGATGTCATTGAGTGAATCGAGCAGGCGTTCTCCGAGCCAGGGATGCGGCGAGATGGCGCGCGCGGCCATGCCAATTTCGCGCCACGCGCCCCAGTTAATAACAATGACGGCCCCTTTGCGGCTGAGTGCGAAGGCGTCGAGAAACGCGTTGGCGGCGGCGTAGTCCACTTGCCCCGCAGGCGGCAGAATAGAACTGATCGAGGAAAAGAGCACAAAGCAAGCGAGCGTCTCGTCGCCCAGAGCTTCTTCAAGCACCAGCGTTCCGCGCACCTTGGGATCGAGAACGCGCGCGGCGCTGTCCGCTGTCTTGAGCATTAAAGGGCCGTCGTCGAGTACACCGGCGGCGTGGAAAACGCCGTTGATTTTGCCAAATTGCCTCTGTGCCTGTGCAACCGCGGCTTTCATTTCGCCTGGGTTCGTCACGTCAGCCTGCACGACGAGCAACCCTCCCGCCAGGGAGCGAATCGCCACGAGCTTACGCAGGCGTTCCTTTTCGGGCTCGGGACGCGCATTTTCCTCCAGCGCAGATTCCCATTGCCTTTCGGGAGGGAGAGAGGAACGGCTCACAAGCACAAGGCGCGCCTGAAATTCGCGCGCGAGATGCTCGGCCACCGCGAGGCCCAGCCCGCCCAGTCCGCCGGTGATCAGGTAAACGCCGCCGTGCTCCAGACGCGGGCGACCGCGCGCGCCGGAAAGCTGCAACGGTTCGAGCGTCTCCATAAATCGCTCGACGCCGCGCCAGGCAATAGTGGAGTTCTCGTAGACGCCGTTCATTTCGGCGACGAGTTGCGCTGCGCTCTCGGCGGTTTTGCCCGCGTCGAACGCGAGATCGATGGCTTTTGAGTAGAACCCCGGAAGCTCCTTGTGAATGACGCGCGCGGGACCGAGAAGCACGGCGCGTGCAGGATCGCGCACGGGCTCCGCGTCCACCTGCTGCATGTGGTTCGAGACGAGCGCTAACTGCATGCCCTGGAGATCCTGTGCAGCGAGCGCCTGCGCCAGATACAGAGGACTGAAGAAACTGCGGTCGAGAGTTTCCTGAAGCGGCGTCTCATTCGCCTCCGCCGCAAGAGACCAGAGATGAACGATTTTGTGCGGAGCTCCGCCGGACTGGAGCAGAGCGGCTACGAGCGCATCGTAATCCGCCCGTACCGCGGGGCGCAACGCATAGCGGTTCTGCCGGAGTTGCTTGAAGCTGCTGCCGGGTTCAACCACGACGAAGGCCTGTTTTGCTGCCTTGAGGTAGCGGCCAATCTCATCAGCCACGCCGAACGCGTCACGGAAAAGCAGCCACTGGCCCGGCCCGGTTGCAGAGGTCGTGGGCAGAGGCGTGGGCTTCCAAGTGCGGCGATAGAGCGAAACGGGTTCGTCGGCGTTGTCGGCACTTTCGGCGCCGCCGGCGATTTCGGATAGCGATTCCTGCGTCTGCGCAGGTTGAGCGTCCTGTACAACCTTGTCCGGCTCAATCCAGAACTTCTGCCGCTCGAAGGGATACGTAGGCAGCGAAACGCGTTGTACGGAACCGGCGGCATGAAGCTTCGACCAATCCACGTTGACGCCGAGCGTCCAAAGCCGGCCCAGCGTTTCCAGCGCGCAGCGCAACGCGGACGCGTTCTCGCGCGGCTCGTGTAGTTGCTTTACGCAATGGTCTAGTGCTTCGCGTAAAACCGCTTCCTGCTGATAGATTTCGCTGCCCATGTTCATGTATTGCGAGCCTTGTCCTGAGAAGAGAAACACAGGCGCAGCGCGTCCCGCATTTCCGGAAATGAGTTTCTTGCGGTCGTGACTTTCGATCGCGGCAATGGATTCGCGCGTGTCTTCGACTATGACGGCGCGCCGATGCGGAAATGCCGTGCGCCCGAGTTGGCAAGTAAATGCAACGTCGGCGAGGTTCAGTTCCGGATGCTCCGCAAGATGCGCGGTCAGATTCGCAAAAGCTTGATCGGCGGCGGCTTCGGTTTTAGCGGAAACGGTGAGGATCTGGTACGGCTTTTGCTGACGGGTGAGCGGGACCTTAGGCGCTTCTTCGAGGATCACGTGCGCATTGGTGCCGCCGATGCCGAGCGAAGTAACTCCGGCGCGGCGTGGCGTGCTGGCGGAAGGCCAATCGGCGAGTTTGTTGTTTACGTAAAACGGACTGCCCTCAAGCTCGATGTGCGGATTGATCTTTTCAAAGTGCAGGCTGGCGGGAATCTGCGCGTGCTCGAGCGCCAGCGTGGTCTTGATGAGTCCGGAGACGCCTGCCGCGGCATCCAGGTGGCCCACGTTGGATTTGAGCGAGCCGATGGCGGTCGTGCCGCGCGGCGCGGAATCTCCAAAGGCTTGCGTCAGAGCGCGCACTTCGATGGGGTCGCCCACGCGCGTTCCGGTGCCGTGTGTTTCAACGTAGGAGATGCTGGAGGCGGGTACGCCGGCGTAATCCAGCGCTTCGCGGATTACCTCGGCCTGGCCCTCCACGCTGGGCGCGAGATAACCCACCTTGCGCGCGCCGTCGTTGTTGATTGCGGAACCGAGAATGACAGCGCGAATGTGATCGTGATCGGCGAGCGCGTCTTCAAGACGGCGCAGGACAACGATGCCGAGGCCGCTCGCGAAAACCGTGCCGCTGGAGCTGGCATCAAAGCTCCGGCAATGGCCGTCGCGCGAAAGAATCTCGCCCTCGCGGTAAATGTAGCCGAGCCCGTGAGGAATCTCGATGGTGACACCGCCCGCGAGTGCCATGTCGCACTCAAAATTGAGCAGGCTCTGGCAGGCCACGTGCGTCGCGACCAGCGAAGTGGAGCACGCGGTCTGCACATTGATGCTGGGCCCGCGCAGATCGAGCTGATAACTGACGCGTGTGGCCAGCACGTCCTTATCGTTGCCGGTTTGCTTCAGCTGAAAGAGGCCCGCGGAGGCAAGAAGGCGTTGGTTGGCGAGCAGATTGTGGATCAGGTAGCTGTTCATTCCCGATCCGGCAAAGACGCCGATGGAACCAGAGAATTGTTGCGGCGGATGCGCGGCGTCTTCGAGTGCCTCCCACGCGCACTCCAGGAAATGCCGGTGCTGCGGATCCATGATGGAGGCATCGCGCGGACTGAATCCAAAGAACGTCGCGTCGAAGAGCGGCACGTCCTCAAGAATCGCGGCGCGGTGCACGTAATCGGGGTTAGCAAGATCCTCGGCCGTGGCACCGGCAGCTTGCAGTTCGGCGTCCGTCAGGTCGCGAATGGATTCGACGCCATCGCGCAGATTCCGCCAGAACTCGGCAGTGTTGCGCGCCCCGGGAAAACGGCCCGCCATGCCGACGATCGCAATTGCTGAGGACTTCATGGCGTTGTGGTCTCCCGCTGGTGCGCCATTCTGCGGCGCGCGGCACGCGCGGCAAAAAGATCCGCAATGGTGCTGGCGCGAGGGTAATCGGCCTCGGTCCGATTCCACTCAAGCAACTGCACGGGTAACATGGAAGTTCTCCAGAAATAGATACTCGATGCCGGCCTCGTTGAGGCAGGAGCGAATGGCACCAATCGGGAAATCGCCCGTATGTTTTTTGCCGCTGAAACGTTCCTGCTCGGCCGCGGCAACCAGTTTGCCGTCGATGACCAGGGCAACTGCGGCGTCCATGCCTTGAGCGATGCGGTACTCGCGCTCGTCGAGGGCCGCCCAGTGCGCATTCTTAAAGGGCGTCGCGTTTTCCAGCCCGCTGATTCCGATGACTTTCATTCTTGCTCCCATGCCAAAGATACGCCGCGGAAGTTTCTGTTCCAGGCCACGCGCACGGCGTCGCGGCTGCCTGCATGTTGGGGCTGAATCCCGCGTCAGGTGAGGGTCGAGGGCATCCGTCGATTCACGCGTCCCAGGCCACGCCCCGGGGCAGCAACTCAGGCGGAAGCCTGCACGTCCACAGTGCTGCTCACCCCAAGACTAGCACTCAGTGCAATGACTGGAATCCCACGTATGGGGGTGAGCGCTAGAGTCGGTAACCATCATCGAACAGTGCAGTTACGGGTACTTTTCGGGGCATTTTGCCGCCGGCCCATCCCCACGCCCGTGGGAGCGGTATCCTGCTGTTTCAGGTTCCTTTATCGGTAAGAGAGGCTCGACGATGAAATCAATTGGCTGGATGATTCTGGCAGGCTCCCTGTTCTGCGTTCCGGTGTTCCGCGCCGCAGCGCAACCTCCGCGTGCGGCGACTCCCATCCGCGTCGCTATCATCGACGGGCAAAGCGCCGGAGCTTACCACAACTGGTGGCTGACAACGCCGGTGCTGAAGAAGGAGCTCGAAGAAACCGGGCTCTTCGAAGTCACGGTCCTCACCGCTCCGCCATCCGGCGGCGACTTCAGCAACTTCAAGCCGGAGCTCGGCCGCTACCGCGTCATCGTAATGAACTACGACGGCCCCACCTGGCCGGCAGAACTCCGTTCGCAATTTGAACAGTATGTTGCCGGCGGCGGAGGCCTGGTCGTTGTGCACGCCGCCGACAATGCCTTTCCCGACTGGCCCGCCTATAACGAAATGATCGGCATCGGTGGCTGGCGCAACCGCAATGAGCAGGCCGGACCGTACTGGTATTTCCAGGACGGCAAGCTGGTATCCGATCCCTCGCCGGGACCGGCCGGTCATCACGGGGCGCGGCTGCCCTTCCAGGTCACGGCGCGAGAGCCGGAGCACCCCATCCTCAAAGGACTGCCTCCCATCTGGATGCACGTCAACGACGAGCTCTACGGCACGTTGCGCGGGCCGGGCAAAAACATGACCGTGCTCGCCACCGCGCATTCCGACCCCAACAACAAGGGCACCGGCCACGACGAGCCCATGCTCATGGTTCTCCGCTACGGCAAAGGCAGAATCTTTCACACTACGCTTGGCCACGATGTATTTGCGCTCAGCTGCGTGGGATTCATCACCACGTTCCAGCGCGGCACGGAGTGGGCCGCCACGGGCCGCGTCACGCAGAAAGTGCCGGCGACATTTCCCACGGCCAACACCGTGAGCTATCGCGCCGATATCGCCCAGATGGATCCGGCGTTTCTGAACGGCGCATCGCCGGTGGTGCCGTTGGTCGCAAAGTAGTTCCGTACGCCGAAAAAGTTCGTTCGAGTCCCGCTGCAAATTAGCGTTGCAGTAATTCATGCATTTCTCGCCAGTAGTAAATCTTTAGCATCTCTGTTTGATTCTTCGCCGACTGAATCATTGCAATTGCGATATCTTCCCCGGTTATGCCCCTGTATCTATCGCTCTTCCCGATGAAGAGAGGATTCAAAGCAGACCAAAATCTCATCAGCGCTGCTTCCAGCAGCGAGCGTTTCTCTTTCCTGTTCCCGATGATCATTGACGGGCGAAAGATATGCGTATACTCGAAATTCAGTGCGATCACGTCGCGCTCGGTTTCGCCTTTGGTCCGTACATAGAAGAACTTCGATTTGGCATTGCCGCCAACTGCTGTGACCAGAAAGACCGATTTCGCTCCTTGTTCTTTTGCTATCCGTGCCGCAAGGACCGGATAATCGTGATCCACTCGGTAGTACTCCGCCTCGTCAGGCGATTTCGCTTTCGTTGTGCCAAGAGCAATGAAGATTTCATCTGCGGCGATTTCCGATTTCACATTCGCCAGTGAGTCGTAGTCGCCAATCAACATTCTTAGCTTTGGGTGAGTGATATCAAGGCTCTTCCGAATGACGGCGGTTACCTGTCCGTAATCAGGGCTGTTCAACAGTCCGCTAAGAAGATGCGAGCCTACGAATCCGCTTGATCCAAAAACAATGGCGCTCTTCATGTCACGAGATGCTCAACCTTCTTCATCGTTTTCAGAGAATTACCCTGCTTTTCGCGCTTTCAACTCAGAACGAAACGGGGTGCCCCGGGTCTCGCTTTTGAGACCAGGGAAACCGCAACTCTCACCCTGCCGTTTTCAGAGACTCACTTCGCCGTACGATAAATCTCCGACCCCGCCAGAAGATACGCGCCCACCCCGTACACGTAGCTCGACGTTTCGCCGTAAGCTCCCGGCGCAGCGCCCACCGGCTGAATCGAACCCAGCCGCCCATCGGCGTACACATGTGTCAGCATGCCTGCCCACGCCTTTTCGACGGCAGGCCAGTATGTCGCCCGATCCAGAATTCCCTCATTCACTCCATATGCAAGCGCGTACGTCACGAACGCGCTGCCCGAAATCTCCGGCAGCGGATACGCATCGGCATCGAGCAGGCCGGGCCGCCACAGTCCATCTTTGCCCTGGATCGAAAGCATCTCCGCCGCCATCTCTTTCAGCAAGGCCACATACTTTGGCCGCAGCGGAGAATCCGCGGGCAGCTTCTCGAGCACGCGCACAATGCCGCCCATTACCCAGCCGTTGCCGCGCGACCAGAACAGCGGCTCGCCGTTTTTCTCATGCTTGTCAAGGAATGTAGCGTCGCGGAAATAGAGATGCTTGTCGCGGTCGTAGAGCAGGGCCGCCGTGGCATCCCAAGTGCGATCCATGAAGTCGAGATATTTCTTGTCGCCGGTCGCGGCGGCCATATCCGCATACACCGCAGGCGCCATAAAGAGCGCGTCGCACCACCACCACAGGGGCATATTGGGGTAGCGGGCATGGTCCCAGTGCGCCGGCAGCGAGCTGGCGTATTGGGACTCGGGCGTAGCTATCTCTTCGTCGAGCCGCGCGCGCATTGCATCCATCATTTTCGGATCTTTGTGCAGAAAGTACTGCTCCATATACATCTGTCCCACGGCCTGGTCGTCTGCAACCATGGTGCGCGGGCCCGGCTGCCAATTGAGCTGCTCGGCAATCCCGAGCATAGCGTGCCGGTATTTGTCGCCGGCCACTTTCTCGGGGACGCCCATGAAACCGGCATAGAGCGCGGCCCACGTCCAGTCCACCTGCGCGGTGGCCGGCATGCGGCTCAGTTGCCAATCGGCCACGAGCTTCATGGCCTTGGCCAGGTCGCGTTTGTCGAGTTTGGGCGAAAGGTTCTGCGCCAGCGGCCCCGGTGTGGTCAGCGTGTCGCCGGGAGACGCAACCGGCGCTTTCTTCTCCTGCGCGTTCGCCGCGGCAGAACAAGTGAGCAGAGCAAACAGTGCGATAAAAGCCAGGGCGATGCGGAAATGGGCGCGAGCGAAATGGGCGTGAGCAAAATGAGCGCGAGAATGACGCGCGCGGTCGGTGCAGCTTTGCATAGAAGTCTCCCGAAAGATCGAAACTTGGTCCCGAAAGATTGTAGGATGCGGGAGTGGACTTTCGCTACGCTGCCAAGCCAAATCATCAAAACGGAGGCGCAGGCATGATCTCTTCCTGGCGCCGGTCAACGGTCGCGGTTTTTTGTCTTGTCGGATCAATCGGGGTGATCCTTGTCTGCCATCTGCCCGGTCAGACTCCCGCATCTGTGCCCTCGGGCACTCCCACAACACCGTCCAGGTTTCAGGTCGCGACGATCAAGCCAAGCCTCCCGGAAGAATCTCGAACCATGCAAATTCAAGGCAACCGGTTCGCGACGACCGATACATCTCTGGTCGATTTGCTCAAGTATGCCTACGGACTTCAGGAGCAGGAAATCGTCGGCGGGCCCAAGTGGTTGAAGACGCAAAAATTTGACCTTGTTGGCGATCCCGAGACCCAGGCCAGGCCCTCGTCCGACGAGTTCAAGAAGATGGTGCAAAATCTTCTCGCGGATCGTTTCCACCTCACTGCTCACCGCGAAACCAGAGACCTGTCCGTGTACGAAATCGTGGTTGCGAAGAGCGGCCCAAAACTCACCAGGAGTACACGACCGCCCGATGGGCCACCCACGGTCGGCTATTCTCCAGGTGGTTTGGCCGTTGGAAACGCGACGATTGCCGATCTCGCAACATTCCTGCAGCGCTTTGTTACAGATCGTCCCGTGTTCGATGGGACAGGAATCATCGGGAAATACGATCTGTCGCTGCGATGGACGCCCGATGATGCGCAGACTGAGCCGGGCCGCCAGACGGACGACAACAACACCTTCCCCGGCTTTTTTACCGCCATTCAAGAACAACTGGGATTGAAGTTGCAGGAAGAGAAACGTCCTGCCCAGGTGTTTGTCATTGACCATCTCGATGTGCCGTCAGAAAACTAGAATGGCCTAGAACCGCATCCTCAGCCCAAGCTGAATCTGCCGCTCGCGATAAAAGTTTGTTGCGTTAATATTCAGCGGCTGGCCAAAGCCCGGAATCACGCCGGTCGTGGAACTGCTCTTGAGGCCGGTAAGAAAGTTCAGCGTGGGAGGCGAAGTGGCACTGCCGGAATCGATGGTGTAGCCAGTGGTTTCAATCTCGGTCACGTTCTGGTGATTGAAAAGATTGAAACTCTCCGCCAGAATTTCCAACTGCCGCTCCTCGCCAAGGTCGAATTGTTTGCCCACGCGCACATCGGCCTTCCAGTTACTCGGATAGCGGAAAGTGTTGCGGCCGATGTTGTAGGCGAGGCTCCCGTTTTCGTAGCCGTAGACGCGGCTGTCGCCGCCAGCGCCGGTCAAGCCCGGCCGCAATCCCGTTATGGTTGTGGTGGAGGCGGACTCCTCCGGCAGCGAGCCGCTCACGCGCATGGTGTAAGGCAGACCGCTGTGGAATTGCCCGATGCCGGAAAGCATCCAGCCGCTCGCAACGCGGCCGGCGAAATCGTGCAGCTTCCATGGCGCTTCGTAGATCAACATCACGGCAGCCGCATGGCGCACGTCGTGGTTGCTGGTTCCGTACTCGAGGTTGAAGTTGGCCGGGTCCAGCGGGCTGGCATTTGGATTCCAGTCCATGGCATGTGCGTAGGTGTAATGCGCGTGCAGGCTCAGGCCGCGCCGTCCATAGCGCGTGAGCCTCACCATGGCTGCCTCGTAGGTCGAATTCGCTTTGCTCGTCATCTGGTCAATCTCCTGATAGTTCGGGTTGCACCATCCATACGGACCGAGCGGATTGTTGAGTGGCGAGTCGGCCGGACAACTCGGCGAGGGATCTGGATTTGTGGGCCAGGACGCATAGAAGGGAACAGTGATCTTCGAAGCCTTGATAGGACCCAGCCCGAGGTTGCCGCACGAGCCGCTGCCTGTGCCTGAAGGCGCTTCGTCGCACACGGTGTACGTGATCCCCGGATTTGCCGCGGTGATTGTTCCCGGATTGACGGCTGGGTCAAAGTTGGTATCGAGGTAGACAGGCAGCCGGCGTCCCAGGCTGAGCACAGCGCTTGCGATCAGCTCCACATGCCCCGGCAGCGGCTGCTCGATGGCGGCCATGGCCTGATGTATTTCGGGATTGCGGAAGTTCGGCGCGAAGCCGACCGCTTCCGGCTTGACCACACTGGAAGGCTCGCCGACAAAAACATAAGGAAACGGAGGCGCGCCGCCCGCGCATTTCTGGCAATCGTCCTGAGGGCGCATAAAGAAGTTCAGATCGCCGTTGAGCGAGCCGGTCTGTGTGAGCGCAGTTTCGATGGTGGCGTTTTCCACGCGCCCGTAATACATTCCGTAGCCCAGCCGCAGCACCGGCCAGTGTCCTCGCGCGTCTCCAATGGCCAGGCTCACGCGCGGGCCCCAGTTGTTGCCGAGGCTGGGCAAACTCGCGGAGAGCGGAGGTTTCGGATTGGTTGCCGATACCGCGGTCAGTGCCGGATTGGCGAGCACAGCGATCGGCGGCGGCAGTTGCTCAAGCTCCCAGCGCAAACCGGCGGAGAACACCGCGAATTTGTTCGCCTGCCACTCCGCGGTCACGTAGCCGGCCCAGTCATTCGTGCTCAGTTGCCAGTTAGTGGGGCCCATCGTCTGCGAATAGGAGGAGTAGCAAGGCTGGCTGCCCAGACTTGTAGACGAGGCGCCACAGTTGTGCGGATTCCGCGAGTCGAGTGCGTCGGCAAACCCGTACTTCTCGAAAACCAGCGCATCGGAGACGAAGTTCTGCACCTTGGAGTAGGCGTACGTCCCTGATCCGTTGCGCAGCAGGCTGGTGGCGTCCGCGTTGTGATCGATCTCGAATCCTGCCTTGACCAGCAGACGATTGTGCACCCAGTCCAGCGATTCCTGGACGTGGTAAAGCTTTTCGTCGGGATAGCTGCCCTGGCCAAACCGCGAAGGATTGCCGATGGTGAAGCCGTAACGCGAGTCGACAACGATCTGCGGCAACTGGCCCTGGAAATTTCCATTCAAAAATGTTTGCTCGAAGGTGGAGGGCGTCTCTGGCCGCGCGCTCAGGATCGTTCGTCCCACCGAGCCCTGCGTCACGGCCAGCAGATTCGGTGTCAGGTACGCCTCCCAGCGGGCGAGCAGCCACTCCTCGCTGGCCTGGCTGGAACCGAAGCTGTGGTTCCCGTAGGTTTCTGAAACCTGCGTCAGCCCGCCGCCCGGCGCGCTCCAATCGGCGCCGATGCCTTCGAGGGTGAAGCGGTGCCGCTCGGCTGCTTGCCAGTCGATGCGGGCAAAGCCGGTCCATTGCGCGGCAGTGCGGGGCGCCGGGCCAAGCAGGCCGGCCAGCGTCTCAAGCATCTGCGAATAAGCCGTCAGCCCCTCGACCTCCGGATTGCTGCTGGGAAGATCGAGTTGTGCGCTGAGCAAAGTCAACTGCGCGTCGGAAGGTGTAGCAAAAAAACCGGTAGTCGTGGGCGTACATCCTGTCGAAGTTCCGCATCCGCTCGGAGTCTGCTCAAGATACGGATGCTTCACCATCGACAGTCCCGGGTCGTTGCGGTGGTAGCTGTCGAGAGCCGCAAACCAGAAGAGCTTGTCGCGGTGGATCGGACTTCCCATGCCGACTCCCCACACCATCTCGTGGTCGGGCGGCGTATACGACTCCGGCGACCCCGTCGGGCCGTTGTCGAAGACGGGGACAGAGAGCGGAGGTCCGGCGGGATTGTAAGTAAGCGTAGCCGGCGCGGTCTCCGTGACCCACTGCGTGAAGGGATTGCGCGCGCCCCAGTTGTTTTGGCGGTCGTAGAAAAATCCCTGGCCATGCAGCGCGTTGCCGCCGCGCTCTGTCTCAATGCTGGTGCGCCCTCCGGCAGAGCGCATGCCCTCGGCCTCTACATTTCCCGAGACCGCAGTCACCTCATGGATCGCGGCTTCGCTCACGCCGAATCCGCGCCCACCCGTCCATGCCTGGCTCATGGCGCTTGCCTGTTCTGTACTCTGGCTGGATTTATCGCGAGCCATCGAACCAGAGCCCGTAGCCGCGCCAAACTTGAGCAACGTGCTCGCGCCGTCGATTGTGATCTCCGCCGATTCCTGCGAGCTACGGTACGACGCCTGCGTCGCGTCGGGGCTGGCGCTCGCTGCTTGTGTAGCCTGCAAAAATTCCTGCCAGCGCCGTCCGCCCGCGGGCAGCGATTGCAGTTCAGTCGCGGTCACGGTAGTCGCCACCACCGCCGTGGCGGGATCTGCCCTTTGCGTGGCGGCAGCAACCGGCGCAAAAGCCATCTGCCCCAGCAGCAGAACCGCCTTCATACCGCTCGCAATCGCCATGTTCGGGGTCAGCGCTGGGGCGATGCTGCGCGTGATCGGGAGCGCGCGCGGCAACGTGACCGCAAGCGTCGGCTCAACCACAATGGATTGTGTTTCCAGCGCGGCCCGCAATGGTGGCGAAGGCAAAATGGCCGGCACCGTCAATGCATCGGCGCGAACATCTGGCTGCGGTGCCACTGGCCTTGGCGCGACGGCCTCGCTCGGCGGCCGGACCGGCTCTGCCGCACGCGGAGCGGTCGTCATTGTCCGCACCGGCTCCGCGTCAAACATCGCAGCCATCTGCGGAGTCGACGTGCTCAACGCCGCGTGCGAAACCGCGACCGGTGGCAAAACAGGCTTTGCTGTTGTTGGCCTCGGCGTTCCCGCCGTAGCCAAAGCCTCCAGCGGCATCGCAGCGGCCGTGCGCGCCGGCGTCGCAATCTCACCGGGCCCCGCCGCTTCCACCAACTCCGGGGCCGCAGCTTCAAACTGCATAGCGGCTTGCACCCGCGCCTCCACGCCGCCGGTCACCAGAATCCCCTCCAGCCGTCCGTGCCCCAACAGCGGCTCATCGGCCTCCAGCGTGTACTCGCCCACCTCCAGCTCGGCAAACCAGAAGCCGCCGTTTTTGGCCGTCACCGCGCGCAACTCGGCGCCCGTGGCCTGGTTGTGCAACACCACTGCAACCCCCGCCAGCGGAGCCGAATGCAAATCGGTAAGCCGCCCGGCCAGCGAGCCCGACCCCGGCGTCTGAATCTGAATGCCCTGCAAGGGAGCGGGATCCGCGGCCGCGCTCTGCGCGCACACCACCCCGCAGGCGCCAAGGCTCAGCGCCGCAATCGCACACCACGTTCTCCAGTTCCGCATTGCCTCGGCCATTACGAACTCTGCCGCGGCAGATCAGGGAAGAAATCAAGGAAGAAAGCAGCAGTCAATCCACCGGCCCGCACTTGCGACGGGTCCGGAACAGGACGCGCGAACTCACAGCCCTTCGCCGCCCTAAACAGCTCTCAATAGAAGTTGGCAGCGATTCTATGCTTCGCGCGCCCCGCTGCAAAGTAGCCTGCATCACATATCCATGTTTTTCTCCGCCCAGCGCGACCCCGGCCCACTACTCCGCCCCAACCAAGCCGGTTCGATACACTGAATAGAGGGCGCATCACATCAGCGCCAGTCCATGAGGCATCGGCCTCAGGGTTCACTCGTTCACTTCCTTCACTTCCTTCACTGCTCCACGGTTCCCTGATCCCCATGTTCATCGACGAAGCCAAAATTCGCGTCAAAGCCGGCGACGGCGGCAACGGCTGCATGGCCTTCCGGCGCGAGAAGTTTGTGCCCCGCGGCGGGCCCTCGGGCGGCGACGGCGGCCGCGGCGGCGACGTCTTCATGGTGTCCAGCCAGCGCCACAACACGCTCATTCATTTTCGGTATAACCCCGAGCACAAGGCGCAGCGCGGCGAACACGGCATGGGCTCCAACTGCACCGGCCTCGACGGCCGCGACATCACCCTCCAGGTTCCCGTCGGCACCTCGCTCTTCGACGCGGAAACCGGCGAGCTCGTCCACGACTTCCGCGAGCCCGACGAGCGCATCACCATCGCCAAGGGCGGCCGCGGCGGCCGCGGCAACCAGCACTTCGCCACCAGCACCCATCAGGCTCCGCGTGAGCACGAGCTCGGGCGCGCCGGCGAGGAGCGCGCCTACCGCCTCGAACTCAAGCTGCTCGCCGACGTCGGCCTCGTCGGCTATCCCAACGCCGGCAAGTCTACGCTCATCTCCCGCATCTCCGCCGCGCGCCCCAAAATCGCCGACTATCCCTTCACCACCCTCGAGCCCAATCTCGGCGTCGTCACGGTGGGCGAGGAGCCCGACCAGCAATCCTTCGTCATCGCCGACATGCCCGGACTCATTGCAGGCGCGCATCTCGGCGCCGGCCTTGGCGTCCAGTTCCTGCGCCACATTGAGCGCACCCGCGTCCTCGCGCATCTGGTCGACGTGTCCGACGCCTCAGGCCGTCCCGATCCCGTCGAAGACTTCAAGGTCATCGCGAACGAGCTAGCCAGCTTCACCGTCGGCGACCAGCATCCGCTGGCCGACAAGCCCACCATCGTAGTCGCGACCAAGATCGACGCCGTGAACCCCGCGAAGCTCAAGAAGCTAGCCGCCTACGCCAAGCGCCGCAAGCTCGAATTCCACGCCATCTCCGCAGTCACCGGCGAAGGCATCGACGAGCTCAAATGGGCTTTGGCCAAGCGCGTCCGGCCTGAGAAAAGCTAGCTTTCAGCTCTCAGCCTTCAGCTCCAAAACGAAATGCTTTTGCGCAGAAGCGATGCCGACGTGCGTCGCAGATTCACAGAAACGCACAGACTGTGAGGCTGCGTGGATTTTCGCTGTAAGTTGATGATTTGTAGTAAGTTACTAGATTCACAGTTTCACAACTCGGTTTTTCGAGGCGTAATCCGGCGACCTTTTGCTTCTCGCTTGCAGATCGTACCCGGGGTGGGGGGGAGGGGGGTGGGGGGTACGGACCGGTCTAATACTTAACACTTTGAACCGGGGACATACCTGACGCTGCAACGGGGCGGTGATTAGTTTCATTGTGCGCCGGGAGGGGGAAATTATATGCAAATCGGCGGGCTGAATATTATGCGTGTTTTCAGTGGGTTGCGGGGAAAATGGGGCGGGAGGGGCTTGAAACGACAGCTTCTGGCTGCTAGCTCCTAGCCTCTAGCTCGTCGAGGCGGGTGGGCGTCGGCCGGATCGTGCGGCGTGAGGTCATGATGGCGGGGTCGGGGAAGTGATTGCAGGGGTTGGAAGAGGAATGACGCCGCACCGAATCAGAAACTCCGCCGTGGAGTCGAATTCATCCGGGCTATTGGTAGGATCGGCTGGGTCGCCTTTGGGGACGAAGATGATCATTCCTTGACGCGACCGAGTGAGTAAGACTCTGTAAGCATTCTTTCTAAATGTCCTTTTATCTGGGTTCTTCATCGAATTCCAGCGGTTTGTCGGCCCAGGCCGGAGGGATCGCAATTGCCAGCCGTGCGATTCGCTCCATATGAAGTCGCCGCCCCAGCAAAGTCCGATCCAATCGAGTTCGAGGCCTTGAATCTCGAATTCTGTGGCAAAGACTTCACATTGATAACTGGAACGCAGGTCAGACTTCTCGGCCAGGTACCAGTGTTCCCAGGGATAGTCCGCATGAAAACTTGAATTTGGTTCAAGCCCTTCTGC
Source organism: uncultured Acidobacteriota bacterium (assembly GCA_963786565.1). GTDB lineage: Bacteria > Acidobacteriota > Terriglobia > Terriglobales > Acidobacteriaceae > Telmatobacter. Next base: position 46,624 of record CAWAZR010000014.1, read on the forward strand.
GCGCAGGCGTGCAGCGCCGGACGAACCGACGAGCCCGTATCGCGTTGTGCCAATTCCTTGTTGTCTCAGTTTCGCGCGTGTATCCGCGAGGTCGCGTGAGAGGAATATTGGGAACTTGTCTGTAATACCTAAGCTCGCGGCACTTTCTGAGTCGCCATCTAGAACCAGGTTGACCCAGGTCGCAAGCTTTTCGGCGCGAATGCTTCGGTTCGAAGTGCGGAGGTGGAGTGCCGCATCGGTGTTTACTGCCAACTGATTGACATTTTCGTCGAAGAGACGATGACCGGCGGTAGATGGCCCGCCTTCTAAGACCTCAGGCGAAGCGTGAATTGCCCAGTCCTTTTTGCTCTTCGCAAGCGCCCTTCCCCATTCTTCCAAGCCGGCCTCGCCGTCATTGATTTCTTGTCCGCCGCCGACAAGTGCGATCACAGCGGCCCAGTCTGGGTGCCGCTCCATGATTCCCAAAAGCATTTCAGGCTCGGAATAGTCTCGGTTGAACTTCTTTTTGTTCTGTGCTCGATTCCATGCGCGCTGGGCTTCGTCGAAGATGATTGCATGGTTGGAGGGTGGGCTGGGGTCGTCCTCCATGTAATTTCGCGCGAAGACATGCACATTCTCGATAAGAGTCTTTGCCTTGGTTCGCGCCATCACACTGTTTGCGCCGTCTCGTCGTCCTTCTTGAGTGAATAGGTGTTGGATCACTTTGACGAGGGGTCCGTTCCCGCTCATGAAGTGGATTGCGTTTGCTTGATTTTCGTGGGAATGTGCCAAGCTCAGACCCACCAAAGTTTTTCCCGACCCCGGAACTCCAGTTAAGAAGCAAATGATGCGCTGACCCTGAACGCGAGCACCGTCCACGAAACCCTGGATTCTCTGCCGGACCTCGCTGATTTCAAGCTCCGAAGCCTCAGAGTGCGCGATCTCTCGAATTGATAATCCGCTCCTGAGCGCAATTGCAGCTTCGATGATGCTCGGCACAGGATGGTACGGGCCTTCGTCCCAGGATTCCACCTGAATCTGTTCAGAATCCCTTCGTCTCCCAATTTGTTCGAGAACATCGGGTAGGTGTTGCCAAGAGGTTGTGACGATTCTTCTTACCCAATAGATCGCCAGCTGAGGAAACATTTCATCCTGCCGAAGAGGATCAAGGTCGGGCCGACCAGCCTCGGGCGAAACGATGATTGGCACGATCATTTGATTGGCGGATGCCTTATGGAAATAGTGCAAAAGGAGCGCATATTCTTCGATCTGTTTTTTCGCTTGAAGGAACGCGCTTCCTGATTTGGCTTCGAGGATTACGATGCGGTCGCCTATTAGCAATACGGCGTCGATCCGCACTTCCTTGCGGGGAATTGAGAACTCGAGCAGGATTCCCCAATCCGCGGTGCTGTTGTCCTTGTGCAAACAGTGAGTGAGCGTTTGTCGCAGGGAGCGAATGTCCTGTTCCCAAGTCAGGGTTTGGTCGGTGTACTGGCTCGTGAAACCACGTTTGGCGTACTCGGTAGAAAGGCGCGCGAGTATTTCCCCATCGGAGACGGTAAGGAATTCGGAGACATTTGACCGGTAGAAGGATGCCAAGCGATTTAGGCCCCAGTTAGGCGAAATGCTAAAAGCTGTAGATAAAGATATCCCACGTTCGCCAAGGCGGGCGTTCCGCGCGGGGACGATGATTTTTCGACGAGGGTTGGGTTGGGGCGCGGCGAGGTTCCATCGCGGCTTCGCCGCGTACTTGATTTCTCGGTAAAGGCGGGGCTTTTCCCAGGGCTGATGCCCTGGGCTATTTTCTGGCGCTCCCTCCGGGAGCTAAGGACCGGGTTTGGGTGCGGCTTTGCCGCGTACTTGATTGCTCGATTGTGGCGGCCCGGTTCCCAGGGCTCACGCCCTGGGCTATTCTCTCGCGCTCCCTACAGGAGCTAAGAGCTCACGCTCTCCACGCGCGGCGGTCGCGGTACCCCACCCTTCACCAGGAAGAAGGAAAGCTCACCCCTCTGCAAGCCCGCAACGCGGGCGGAATACAATAGCCCCAGTCGTCAGACTGGGGATATCGGAGCGGCGGCTCGCCTCAGCCCGCTTTAGCGGGCGTAAGAACCATTGACGTATATACCGCTCGTCGAACTCCACTCCGGGGCTGCTGAGCAGCTTCAGGAATTCCTCCTGAAATGAAATGCGCCGGTGATGCTGTTCCTGGTCCTGAATGTAGCGGATCACTGCGCCGCGCCTCGATTCGCTCACGCTGAATGCTCCGTATCCGCCTTGCCAGGCGAACGCACGCCGCTGGGGCCATCGCTCTTTTGCCCATCGCGAAGAATTTGTCTTCAGCACGCGCAAGCAATCGGCCACGGCAAGGTCGGCCGACAGGCGCGCCAGCAGATGCACATGATCGGCGGTTCCGCCGACGACGATAGGAACGGCCTGAAGTTGGCGAAGAATTCCGCCGAGATAGGCATGCATTTCGGGACGCAGTTCGTCGTTGAGCAATGGCGCGCGGCCGGAGGTTGAGAATACAGCATGCACGAGGATGCTGGTGAAGGTGGGCGCCATGAGATTCCTTGCGAGCCCCCAGTCTTACGACTGGGGCTAACGTCTTTCGCCCGCTAAAGCGGGCTATTGGCGATTCGGTTCGGCGATGGTCCCCCCAGTCTTACGACTGGGGCTACCATCTGACGCCCGCTATGCGGGCTGAGGGCCACTGACAGCAGCTCTCGCCGTTGTCTAGCACTTCGGATGCGGGTTCTTGAAGTCGAGCTCGATCGGTGTCCAATCTGACAGGCGCTTGGCGTTGATCTGGTCGTCGGTTGGGTTCATGGGGATGGACGAACGCGTGAGGGCAACGGAGAGTTTGATCTTCCCCTTCATGCAGTAGGCGCCGATCATTTTGGCGAGATCGGTGCTGGCCTTGTCCACGTAGTCGGTGGGCAACTGGCCTTCCGCACCAGAGATGTCGACCGCTCCCAAGGCCATCTGGTTTGTCACCGGTCCCTGACCTCCCTGACCCTTCGCCGAGGAAGAGTCGAATTCGACGACGAGGTCGGCGCGGGTTTGCAATTGGTCAGGATCGGCCACCCACTTGATAGGCGGAATGGTGAGTCCCGCAGGGTTGGGCTTGGCCGGCGGCGCGCCAAAGGAAAGATGGTAAGGAGCGCCCTGCCACTTGGGCGGAGTCTGAATCTGCGGGCCTTTGCTGCATCCGGCAAGGAATGCCAACGCCACAGTCACTATAACGATGCCTTCTAAAATGGTGCCTTTTTTCACGCCATCCTCCTCGAGCTTTTTGATGACGCGCCAGAATAACACTCTGCTGCGCGAGTGGACAGTGATCGGGAAGACAGGGAGCAAGGGAGCGAGGGAACGAGGGAACAAACCGTTCCGGGGCTGAAGCCCCGCGTCTTCCTGCTCCCAGGTTTCAGGGGGCATGAATGCCCCTGCTCCCTCCGGGAGACGAAAAGAGCTGACGCGGGAAGCGAGTACAACTGGCGCGGCAGGCAGTTTTTACCGGGACTGGCAGTTTTTACCAAGCTGCAAGCGGGAAGTTTTTACCTGCAAGGACGCATGCGGTGACGAATGCTCTTCGCTTTCAATCGGATTGGGTTTGGCCCGCCGCATGCACGAATCTCCGCACCCGGACCGGACGAGTGAGCGGGTCCGAGCGATTTCAACCCCCGGAGGTACTAGTTATGCGTTCAATTAAGCGCTCCTTTATCGACTTCTCTGCACTTGTTGCGATGGTAGTGGCATTCGCATTGGCGTGGGGAAGCCCATTTGTTGCCGCCGTCCGCGCTCATGCGCAGGAGCAGGCGCAACCGCAACCGCAACAGCAACAGCAACCTGACCAGGGCCAGGCAAAAGCCTCGACCTTTACGGGAACCGTCGTCAAGAATGGCGATCAATACATGCTGCGCGACTCATCGGGCCAGATATTCGGGCTGGACGACTCGGATAAAGCCAAGCCGTTCGAGGGCAAGACGGTGAAGGTGACGGGCCAGCTGGATGAGCAGGCGAAGGTGATTCACGTGCAAGACATTCAAGCCGCAGAAGCGTGATGGAGCTCCCGAAGCGAGCGCGCAGGGGCTAAAGCCCCGATCGTTTTGAAGTATGTTGCGGCATGACTGAAGTCAAGCCCTGATACAAGGCCGTCGACGTCCTCGGTATCCCACGTCTCAAAATTGAGACGTGGGGCACCCAGGATTTTTTTGTTTGCGCGCAGGTGGCTACTCTTCCTCTTCCTCGTCGGGGCGTTTGGCGTTGGCGAGGATTTTGTCGGCGACCAACTGCGGCACGATGTCGTAGTGATCGACTTCCATGTGGTAGCTGCCTTTGCCTTGCGTCATGGAGGTGAGCAGGGTTCCGTAAGTAAGCATCTCGGCCATGGGGACTTCAGCATTGATGACCGTGGTGCGGCCCTTGCTCTCCATGCCCTGTACGCGGCCGCGGCGGCCGTTGAGATCGCCCATGAGCGTTCCGGCGAATTCGTCGGGGGCTTCGATGGCAACCTTCATGACGGGCTCGAGGAGACAGGGCTTGCAAAGCTCCATGGCCTTGCGGAAGGCGAGACGGCCGGCCTTCTTGAAGGAAAGCTCGTTGGAGTCGACGTCGTGATAGGAGCCGTCGTAGACGGTGACTTTGAAATCGACGACAGGGAAGCCAGCGAGGAAACCGCGCACGGCCGTCTCGACGATGCCTTTTTCGACGGCGGGGATGAAGTTACGGGGAATGGCTCCGCCGAAGACATCATTCTCGAAGACGAAACCTCCGCCGCGGGGCATGGGCTCCATGCGAATTTTGCAGTCGCCGAACTGGCCGTGGCCGCCGGACTGTTTCTTATGCCGGCCTTGGGCTTCGGCTTTGCCGCGGATGGTTTCGCGGTAGGGAACCTTGGGTGCTTTGAGCGTGACTTCAGCGTGGTAACGCTTTTTGAGGCGGCTGACGATGGCCTCAATGTGCGGCTGGCCGGCGCCGGCAATGAGAAATTCGTTGGTCTGCGGGTCGCGGAAGAAGCGAATGAGCAGATCCTCTTCCATGAGTTTGTGAATGGCGGGAGCGAGCTTGTCCTCGTCGGCGCGGGACTTGGGCTCGATGGCGTAGGTCATGGCTGGCTCTGGCGGCGCGGGCAGCGCGACCTGATAGTCTGCGCCCTTCTGGCCGAGCGTGTCGCCGGTGAGCGTGTCACGCAGTTTGGCCACCGCACCGAGGTCGCCCGCGTGGAGCTCAGCGACTTCGACGGCCTTACGGCCTTGCATGATGCTGAGGTGCGCCAGGCGTTCCGATGAACGGCGCGTGTAATTTTCCAGTGTGGCGTCGTTCTTGACCACGCCGCCAATCACCTTGAAGAAAGTGATTCTTCCCGCAAATGGATCGGCCATGGTTTTGAAGACTACGGCGGTGACAGGCTCGGCATCGTCGATTTTGCGCGTGGGCGCGTCGGCGTCGGGTCCGGACGTGACGCCGATGATGGGCGAGCGTTCCGAAGCAGCGGGCGTGTAGACCTTCAGGAAATCGAGAAGATGATCGAGGGCCATGTTGGCGAGGCCGCTGGAAAAGAGCACTGGGAAGATGCGGTCTTCACGGATGGCTTCGTGAAGCGCGGCGATGAGGTGATCTTCGGGGATGGTGCCCTTCTCGAAGTACTCTTCCATCAGCTCGTCTTTGCCTTCGGCGACGAGCTCGACGAGAGCTTCGTGACGGGCCTTCGCGTCGGCTACTAGAGGCGCGGGAATTTCCGCGGAGGCTTTGCCGCGGCCATCGCCGCCAACAGTGTAGGTGTAGGCCTGCATGGTGACGAGATCGACTACGCCGTGAAAGCCCTGGGCGTCGACGATCGGTAACTGGACGGGAACACAGTTGCGCCCCCAGCGCTCGGTGATGTCGTCAAGGAGGGCGCTCAAACCGCCGCCGCCGCCGGCTTTGGGGTGGTCCATTTGATTGACGAGGACGACGCGGGGCACATTGGCTTCTTCAGCAAATTTCCAAACGCGCTCGGTCACGGGCTCAATGCCGGACTGGGCGTTGACGACTACGATGGCGGATTCGACGGGGAAGAGCGCGGCGCGGGCTTCGTGGGTGAACATATGGAAGCCGGGCGTATCGACGAAGTTGATCTTGACGCCTTGCCACTCGGCGAAGGCGACGGCATTTTGCATGGTGATGCCGCGGGCCACTTCCTCTTCGTCATAGGCGGTGGCGGCGGAGCCGTCTTCGACACGGCCCTGGGTGGGAGTCATTTTCGCGGCATGCAGCAGAGCGGCAATTAGGGTGGTTTTGCCGCAGTGTGCATGCCCTACTACAGCTACATTGCGGATCTCACTTCCCTGGTACGTTTTCATGTTTTTCTCCTCCACCTGCGGTGGGGCAGACGCCTTCGGCAGGTCCGCGCCAGAAAAAAGCGCGGAATTTTGTGATTTGTAATGCGAAACCGATGGGTCGCGCCGAGGGGGTGCGTGAAGCGAAGCGGGCGCGCAGAAATTGTTCGGGGACGCCGGGTGTGGCGTCTGAGGGGCCGAGTTGCCGGGATCGGGCTCCCGGTCTGCCGTCTTCCTCATTCATACGGAGGTCTCAGGCGGCGCGGGGCGAAAAAAAGAGGGGATTTCCGCCGGGCGCTTCGTCAAAGACCGGATGCTATCACACGCGGAGTATGAACGTCCTGTGACTCGCGGCACAAGGACAGAGAGATAGCGGGGTTAGCGGAGCTGGCGGAGTTAAGATGGGCAACCGCGCATGAAAAAGACCCCGATGCCGAAACACCGAGGTCGATTCCTACTCCCTACTGGCTACTTCCTATTCCCTGCCTTACTCCCACCGGCGCATGATCAGGGTGGCGTTAATGCCGCCGAAGCCGAAGGAATTCGAGAGGCCGATGTCGAAGGAGTGCGCGATGGCCTTGTTGGGCACGTAGTCCAGGCGGCACTCGGGGTCGGGGTTGTCGAGATTGATGGTGGGCGGAAGTTGCTGGTTGACGAGCGCCAGCACGGTGATGCCGGCTTCGAGTCCGCCTGCGCCGCCGAGCAGATGGCCGGTCATGGATTTGGTGCCGCTGATCTTGAGCTTGTGGCTGAGGGCGTGTTCGCCGAAGACCTTCTCAATGGCCATGGACTCGTTGCCGTCACCGGCCGGAGTGCTTGTGGCGTGGGCGTTGATGTAGCCAACTTCTTCCGGCCGGATGCCCGCATCTTTGAGCGCGGCCCGCATGCTGCGCTGCGCGCCCGCGCCTTCAGGGGCGATGCCGGTCATATGATAGGCGTCGGCGCTCATGCCGTAGCCGATGACCTCGGCGAGAATCTTGGCTCCGCGCGCACGGGCAAACTCCAGTTCCTCAAGAATGAGGATGCCTGCGCCCTCGCCCATGACGAAACCATCGCGATCCTTGTCGAAGGGACGGCTGGCGCGAGTGGGCTCGTCGTTGCGCGTGGAAAGCGCGCGCATGGCGGCGAATCCGCCCACGGCCATGGAGGTGACCGCGGCTTCACTGCCGCCGGCGATCATGGCGTCGGCGTCGCCGTGCAGAATCATGCGCACCGAGTCGCCGATGGAGTTGGCGCTGGTGGCGCAGGCCGTGGCGGTGGCGGAGATGGGGCCCTGCGCGCCGTAGCGGATGCTGATTTGGCCGGCGGCCATGTTGACGATGGCTGCGGGAATGAAGAAGGGCGACATCTTGCGCGGTCCGCCGTTCAGCAGGTTGGTGTGTTCGCGCTCGATGATTTCGAATCCGCCGATGCCGGAGCCGATGAAGACGCCAACGCGGTCGGCGTTGCTTTCGTTGATGACAAGGCTGGACTGCGCCATCGCCTCCTGCACGGCGGCAAAGGCAAAGTGGGTGAATCGCCCCATCTTGCGCGATTCCTTCTTGTCCACAAATTGCAAGGCGTCGAAGTTCTTGACTTCGGCGGCAAAGGTGACCGGAAAGCCGGAGGCGTCAAAGCCCTGGATGGGCGCGACGCCGCTCGAGCCTGCCAGGATCTGCCGCCACACCTCGGGTGCAGTATTGCCTACGCCGCAAAGTAGTCCCACGCCGGTGACGACGACTCTGCGCGGCGATGTTTGGGCGTATCCCTGGGCTGCTGCCTGACTCAATGGCTACTTGCCGCCTTTCGCGTTCTTCTCGATGTAATCGATGGCGTCCTTGACGGTCTTGATCTTCTCGGCGTCTTCGTCCGGGATCTCCATGTCAAACGCCTCTTCGAACTGCATCACCAGTTCGACCACGTCGAGCGAGTCGGCGCCCAGGTCTTCCTGAAAGCTGGCGCCGGGGGTGACTTCGGCTTCATCCACCTGTAACTGTTCGACAATGATCTGCTTCACTTTTTCTTCAACGGCCATGCGTGCTTCTCCTCATGTGATTAGGAAATCAAGAAAACTCTTCAGGGACTGGAACCAGCGCCCCGCGTGCCTACGATACCGGCCCACGGCGGGAGATGACAACCTTTGCGCGAAGAAATCTGCGCATGGCCCCGAAGTTTCAAGTCTACCGGGCGAGCCGGGGGGTGTAAAGGCGGGGAAAAGCAGGGATTAGGGAACAGGGAACAGGGAATAGAAAACCGTGACGTGGGAACAGGAGGAAAGGCGGGAATTGCACAGGCTCCCGGCGTATATTTGGCGAAGAGGTTGAGGCTATGGGAAGCTCTGCGATTGTGTTGGCGTTGGTTGCCGTGGGCGTTTTTTTATGCGGAATGTGGATGGGCCACCGGCAGGGACGTGCGGGGATGCAGGCGCTACTCGATCAAGCTCTGGCAAGCGAACGCGAACTCGCGAGGACGCGCGAACAGGCGCAAGAAGAAAAGTATAACCAGATGAAAGCAGATCTGGACGCTGCCTTCAAATCGGCGGCGGCCGACGCCCTTCGCGCGAATACGGAGTCGTTTCTCACGCTTGCCGGGCAGCAGCTGGGCGGCCAAACGCAGGCAGCCAAGCAAACGCTTGAAGCCAAAGAACTGGCCATTAAGAATCTGATCGATCCGTTGGACAAGGCCTTGAAGAGTCTCGACGCGCAGACGCGCGCGATGGAGAAAGAGCGCTCTGGTGCCTATGGCGAGGTCAAGACTCTAGTTGCGGCAATGCAGAAAACGATTCCTGCATCGCTTGATGCGCTCAAGAACGAAACATCGCAGCTCATTACTGCACTGCGCGCACCTAAGACGCGCGGTAACTGGGGCGAGCTGCAGCTAAAGCGATGCGTTGAATACGCGGGAATGGTGGAGTATTGTTCGTTTTCCTCGCAGGTGACGGCGCGCGACGGCGATGACAATTTGTTGCGCCCGGATATGACCGTTCAATTACCCAACGGGCGCGAGATCGTTGTGGACGCGAAGACGCCGCTCGACGCTTTCCTCGATGCTACGGGGAGTGCCGACCCCAATGCGCAGGGCCTGCGTTTCGCTGCCCATGCGGAACGCGTCAAGACGCATTTGCGCCAACTGTCGAGCAAGACCTATTGGAAGCAGTTCGACAACACTCCGGAGTTTGTTGTTTGCTTCCTGCCCAGCGAAGCACTATTCAGTGCCGCGCTTGAGGCGGACCCGTCGCTCATTGAATTTAGCTCGCAGGCCAATGTTGTCATGGCGACCCCAACCACATTGATTGCCCTGCTGAAAGCAGTCGCATACGGATGGCAGCAGTCGCAGGTGACTCGGAATGCCAAGTCCATTCAGGAAACAGGTCGCGATTTATATAACAAGCTTGTTAATGCGCACGAATACTTCAGCAAAATGGGCGCGGCACTCGAGAGTGCAGTAGGAAACTACAACAAGTTTGTCGGCGCGGTGGAAGGCCGTGGCGGCGCCTTTTTTCATGCACGAAAGCTTGGCGGTCTTGTCCACGGGAGTGATGAAATCGAGCAACTGGAGGCGCTTCCCGCCGAGCCGCGCCTGCTCACGGCAGAGGATTGGGTGCCGGGAACGGAGTCGGCGCTAACTGCGCGTACGGGCGCGAGCGAGGAATCCGCGTCTTGAGTTGGGTGTGGGCGTGGACGCCAGCACGACAGCCGCTCTAGAGACCGGCGCTACAAAAAGCATTTGAGCGCTCGAGCCGAAATTATTGTGGCGGCGGGGTTGGCTTGACTGGTGTGTCAGGGCCTGCGGGTGCTGTGGGCGCTGGCTTGACGCGTTTCAGCGTTAGCTCGACGCCTGGGAAGTCTCCTGAATCGGACTTCGTGGTCATCTTGATCTCGTCGTCGCCGGTGACCGCGCAACTGTGGTGGATGGTCATGCCGTTGAAGGAGACGTCGAAGGTGAACTTGTCGGCGTCGATCTTGCCGTTGTTGATGGCGATGGGGTCGCCTTGCGGGCCCTGCACCGTGCCGGTGAGCGTGACGCCGTCCTGCTTGAAGGTGAAGGTGAGCGGAAAGCTTTGGCCGTCGGGGGTCTTCATCTCCGTCGACCACGTTCCAGTGACGTCGGCAGCGCGCACGGAGGCCGTGCCGAGCGTCATGACCAATGCAGCGCAAACACAGAGCAGTGTTTTCATTGCGTTCCTCGCAGCCATGATACAGGTATCAGGTTTCAGCTGTCAGGGGTCCGTGACGGTGAGACTTGAGCCGTGGAAGAGTGAAAAAGTGAAATGAGTGAAGAGAGTGAATTAAGTGAAGGGGAGAAGCGCGGTTCTTGGCTCGTGAACTGTGCGGGACATGAGGCCGGCGGTACGGTCTGGCGGCTATGGCTCCCGGATCTCAAAGGCGAGATATGGGACATCCCTTGCAGCGGAGAATTTGCCTCCTACAGATTTGGATCGCACGCTCCATTTATGTATCGCTTTCTGCCTTTCGAGCGATAGAATGCGGTGACTCAGAGCTGAAAAAGGAGAGTGCGACGCATGACGAAGTTAAACCTGGGTGCGATATTGATTTGCGCGGTGACGATTCTGATGGTGGGCTGCAAGTCGTCGCCGGGGAGTGCATCGCCGGGGAGCACATCGACGCCTATGGGCACCGTCAGCGGCGGAGGGCCGCAGTCGGGCGGCAAACCCGGGGGTGCGACCTACGTCACCGCCTCGGCGCTGCCCAATCAATTTACGACGGCCACCATCAGCGATCCATCCTTGAACAACATGCCCTCGGCAACCCTGACCATCCCGGCGGGATGGAAACTGCAAGGCATCACCATGATCAGCGCATGCACGTTTTCGCCGTGGCCGGTCTTCCGCGCCTACTCGCCCGATGCCTTGATGCAGATGCGGATTGAGCCGGTGGTCGGCTGGCAGTGGCACCCCGCATTGAAGGGGACGTTTAACAGCGGGTGCGCGAACATCTCCGGACAGATTTCGGCGGCTGCTTTTCTGCAGTATTACCTGGGAATGATGCAGGGCGGGGTGCACGTGGAGGGGCCGATGCAAGTGCCGCCGGCGTATTCGCAATGGGCGCAGGGGTACGCGGCGAACGCGAACCAGAACATGAGGAACGCGCCACCGGCCATGCGGAACAACAACACGGCGGACACGGCGGCGTTGCGGATTGAGGTAGTGAACGGGTCGTTCGTGGTGGAGGAGCGGCTGCGGACGGTGGTGGAGTGCTCAATTGGCAACAACGCCAGCCCCTCCCAAACCGGCGGCACGTGCTGGGCGCGAGTGGACGTGCTTACGGCTCCCCTGGGCGAACTGGATGCCCTGGTGCAACTGGTGGACAACAACAATCTGCCGCACGGCGTGAATTCGCCGCAGTGGACACAGGCGGCATTGCAACGCCAGCAGCGGCAGGGCCAGCAGGCAATGGCTGCGCTTACGGCTCAGGAACAACAGGAGAGCAAGATGATCTATCAGCAGTTCCAGCAGATCATGCAGCGCTCCGCGGCCGAGCACCAGGCGTTTATGCAGCAACAGGAGTCACAGTTCGAGAGCGCGATGAACAACGCGAATGCGTCGATGAATGCCCAGAGCCGGGCTACTTCGGACTGGGTGGACTACTCGCTGGACCGGGAAACCGTGATGAATCCCGATGGAAGCACAACCAAGGTTACGGCTGGCTATTCGGAGACCTGGACCAATGGAACTCAGTGGTACCAGACCGACATTCCGAATTCCAATCCGAACGGAGTGCTGGCTGGAAACTGGTCGCCGACGACGCAGGTTCAGGGGAACGGGACGCCGATGAACTGAGGATGCGAGTGAGGAGAGTGAAGAAGTGAAATGAGTGAATGGAGTGAAATGAGTGAAGCATCGGCAGCGTCACCTTCACTCATTTCACTTCTTCACTTGCCCCCTTGGTCCCTTATTCCTTGTATTTCCGAAAAGGCTTCGCGGAGCCTGCGCCACGTCGTTTCCAGGTCTTCAGGCAGGACGCGGGTTTCGGCGACGGTGGTCATGAAGTTGGTGTCGCCTACCCAGCGCGGCATAGCGTGCAAATGCAGATGGCCGGCAACGCCCGCGCCCGCGGCCTGGCCGATGTTCATACCAAAATTGAAGCCGTGGGGCGTGTAGACGCGATGGAGAACGCGTTCGGTGCGCTGCGCCAGATCGATGAGCTCATGCGCGGCGTCGGGGGGCAGCGCTGCCAGCCGGTCGAGATGAGCGTAGGGCACGACCATGACGTGGCCGGAGGTGTAGGGGAAGGCGTTGAGGCAGATGTAGCAATGCTGGCCGCGGACGACTAACCCGCCGGCGGCTTCAGCCTGGTCGCGATCCATGCCGTGGGCGATGGCGTAGTCGATGGCGGCGATGAGGTTGCAGAAGACACAGCCCAGGTCGCCGGGCCAGGCGTCGAGAGCCTTGGGAACGCCCGCGCGCACGGCGTTGTCCGCCGAAGTGATGTAGGCAAAACGCCAGGGAGTCCAGAGATGGTCCATGCGAGGCTCGCAGTCGGTTCCAGTATAGAGAAGGCAGGGACGGAAAGGCAGGGACTAAGGAACCAGGGACTGCGGGGCAGTGGAGAAGCGAACAAGTGAAGAAGTGAATGAAGTGAAAAGAGTGAAAGAAGTGAAAAGAGTGAAAGAAGTGAATGGAGTGAACCGTGGACCGTGGGCCGTAGATCGTTGTCAGCTTGTGGCTTGCGGCCGGTGTGGGGCGAAGCAATTGTGGGCGCTACCACATCTAGATGAGTGGACGGAGCAGAGCGGATGAGAGGTTCACCTTGTGATGCGCTCAATTGACGCTGGTTTGCGGAGATTGCTACACTGATAGGCGTAGCTTCCTGCGCGGATTCCAGCAGTGAGTTGCGGCCGCCCTCCCAGCAAGCCGTTGCCTGCCGGCGTTTCCCAGGGAAATCAGCCGAGTTTCGATCTCCAGAGCAACCGGATGGGGACGGCGTTTCCTGCGGAAGACGGACCGGCGCGCCACGTGGCGCGAGGGCAACTGAATGCAGCCCGACAGCGACCGGAACGCGGAATTGCGCGGGAACCACCCAGCAGTTGGCTCGCGCCAGCGCTGGAGCACGTAGTTCCGGAGCTTGCAGTAATGGCAAACGTCCTCAATCCCGAAACCGAGAGTATAACCCTGAACACCGAACTGGAAACCCCGACTTTAGAGCCTGCGACGGAGCTTGAGCAGCCGTCGTACGAATCCACGTCCAACCCCGAGCCTTCCGCAACTGTCGAAGTCACCCCTCTGGACGCCGATGCCTTAACCCAGCCTGCCGTTGCAACGGAGCTGCCCGCTGTTGAAGCGGAGCTGCCTGCCGTTGAAGAGGAGCTTTCTGCAGCTCCCGCGACGACCCCTGAGGAAACACCTGCAGTAGCCGCCGTCATACATACGCCGGCAGCACACGCTGGCGAGCCGGTCGATGATTTTTCGAGCGCCCTCGCCGCATTTGAGCGCGAGCAGGCTGCTGAAGCGGCCGCCATTGAGGCCTACGGCGACAAGATCGTCAGCGGCAAGGTGGTGGAGCAAAGAGAAAAGTTTCTAGTGGTGGACGTAGGCCTGAAGTCCGAGGGGCTTGTGCCTCTGGAGCAGGTAGTCGACCACACCGGTGCGGTGAAGTTCCAGCCGGGCGACGAGATTGAAGTGGTGATCGAGCGCGAGGAGCCCGAAGGCGGGTACCTTGTGAGCTACGAGCGCGCGCAGCGCTTGCGCGTGTGGGACACGATCGAAAAGGCCGCCAACGACAAGACGCCGGTGAAGGGCATTGTTGTGAGCCGCGTAAAAGGTGGGTTGACCGTCGACATCGGGATGAAGGCATTTTTGCCCGGGTCGCAACTGGAAATCCGGCCAGTGCGCAACCTGGACGCCTATCTGGGCCAGCCCATTGAAGTGCGCGTGATCAAGCTCAACAAGAAGCGCGGCAATGTGGTGGTGAGCCGCAAGGAGCTGCTGGAGGAAGACCAGAACAGCAAGCGGTCGGCCACCATGGAGCACTTGAGCGAAGGCGCCGTACTGACCGGAACGGTGAAGAACCTGACCGACTACGGTGCGTTTGTGGACCTGGGCGGAATCGATGGCCTGCTGCATATCACCGATATGAGCTGGGGGCGGTTGACGCATCCCCGCGACCTGGTGAACGTGGCCGACGAGATCCAGGTGAAGGTGCTGAAGTTCGACAAAGAAAAGCAGCGGGTTTCACTGGGCTTCAAGCAGTTGACGCCTGACCCGTGGCTGGACGCCTCAGAGCGTTACCCGGTGGGGGCCAAGGTGCACGGCCGCGTGCTTTCGGTGACCGATTACGGCGCGTTCGTGGAGCTGGAGCAGGGCATCGAAGGACTGGTTCACCTTTCCGAGATGACCTGGTCGAAGCGGTTGAAGCATCCGTCGAAGCTGGTGAAGCCAGGCGACGAAGTGGACACCGTGGTGCTGAGCGTGAATCCGGCGGACCGCCGCATTTCGCTGGGCATGAAGCAACTGCTCGAGAACCCGTGGGAGAACCTGAGCGACAAGTATCCCCAGGGGACGATCGTCGAGGGCCGGGTGCGCAACCTGACCGACTTCGGCGCGTTCGTTGAGATTGAAGACGGCATTGACGGGCTGGTTCACGTTTCAAACCTGAGCTGGACCAAGCGCGTGAAGCATCCGTCGGAAGTGGTGAAGAAGGGCGAAAAAGTGAAGGCCGTGGTTCTGGGCGTAGAGCCGGAGAACCGTCGCCTCAGCCTGGGCATCAAGCAATTGCAGCCGGATGTCTGGGAGAGCTTCTTCGCTACGCACCGCGTGGGCGACACCGTGCATGGCAAGATTCTGCGTACCGCACAGTTCGGCGCATTCGTCGAAATTGCGGAGGGCGTGGAGGGTCTGTGCCATGTGTCGGAGGCCGGCGAAGGCGGCGACCACTCCAAGCTCGAACAGGGGCTGGAACACGACTTCAAGATCATCAAGATCAACGTGGAAGAGAAGAAGGTCGGACTGAGCCTGCGCGCAGCAAGTGGCCAGGAAGCCAGCCGGTCTACGGTCGAGCACTACAAGGAGAGCGCGCACAAGGCGCCCGTCTCCAGCTCGACGACCACACTGGGCGATCTGGTGAACTGGCGGAAGAACGAGCGGTAAAACAGCCGTCAGTTGTCAGTGATCAGTTGTCAGTTACGGAACGGCCACCCTTCGGGGTGGCCGTTCTGCATTTGCGGAGGACGAAGCCATTGCCGCGCACGATTCCTGGCTGCTCGGTCTGAATCTTATAATCCACACCATGAACAAGCCCCAGGAATGGCGCGCAGAGCTGGACGCTTTGGCCGCTGCTCCCGAGAACCACACCTTGCTTTTTGAAAATGACGCTGTCAGGGTGCTCGATACCATGGTTCATCCCGGCGAGATCGTGCCTCTCCACACACACAGGTGGCCGAGCACGCACTATCTGCTGAGTTGGAGTGACTTCGTTCGCCGCGATGCAACAGGGTTAGTACTCCTGGACAGCCGCACCATCGCGGAGCCATCCGAAGGCGCTGCATTCTGGTCGTCCCCGCTGCCTCCGCACACTCTTGAGAACGTGGGAATATGCGACTTGCGGGTGATCAGTGTGGAGCTGAAGACGGCATAGGCGTGCCATGGCTCCGGCATGTCGCGTCAATTTCCAGTAGGGATGATGCCGGCGTTTTCGACCATCAGAATTGTGGTGCGATGCGGCGCGCGCGTGCGGTGGACCACAGTCTTGGGAACCACAAATCCCTGGCCGGGCTTCAATGAGACCGTACGGTCTTCGAGCCCATCTCTAACATCGATCAGCAGCTCACCGTCGACCACATAGAAGAACTCATCATCGTCGTCGTGCTTGTGCCAGTGGTATTCGCCCTCGATGGCGGCCATGCGCACCACGGAATCATTGACCTTGCAGAGAGTCTGATTGAACCATTTGTAATCGCTGGCGCCGGGAACGGCGTGGACATCGATGAGCTGGAGTGGGCCGTGCAAGATGTTGAGGCGAGTTTCGTAAGGGAAGGGCGCGGTTTCAGCCATGGCGCGGACCTCTTAAATACAGGGACTAAGGGACCAAGGGACCAACGGACCTAGGGACTAAGGGAATCAGAATACAGCGACCCGGGGCCAGGGAACAGGGATCAGAAATCGGAAGAACGGCCGCCACCCGAAAGAGTGGCCGTTGTGCGATTCACGCATGTCAAATCGATCGGAATCGAGTATTGCTCACCTGACCGATTTTTTCCCGAGCTTCGATTCCGCGCGAAGGACTACAGGGTGATGACGATCTTGCCTATCTGCTCGTTGCTTTCGAGGTATTTGTAGGCTTCGACAGTTTGGTCGAACGGGAAGGTCCGCGCGATCTCCGGCTTGAAGGATCCATCCGCGAGGTGATCGTAAATGTACTTCTTCATGGTCTCCCACTCCGGAGTGCCACGCAGTTCGCCGAAGGTGTAGCCGAACATGGCGATGCGTCGGCCGAAGGCGGCGAAGGGGAAGGGCGTGGGCTTGCCGGAGAGCGCGCCATACAGGAAGATGGTGCCCCCGTTGGCCGTGGCCTGCGCAAGCGTGTTGATGTAGTCGCCGCCCACCGGATCGAAGACGATGCGCGCTCCCTTGCCACCGGTGATCGACTTCACCCTGGCCACCAGGTCCTCCTCTTCCGTGACGATGACGTGGTCGGCGCCGAGGGCTATGAGCTGATCCTTTTTGGCCGAGGTACGGGTGGTCGCGATGGAGGTGCCTCCCTGCGCCTTGACGATCTGGATGGCTGCGAGCCCGACGGATGAACTAGCAGCAGTGATGATGACGAAGTCGCCCGCGGCCACTTTACCGAAAGTCACCAGCGCGCCATAAGCAGTGCAGTATTGCATCCAGACCGCAGCGCCTTCGACTGCGGAGAATGAATCCGGAACGGCTGCGAGAACGCTGGCGGGTACCACAGCCTCTTCCGCAAGCACCGGATACTGGTTCATCGAAAAACCGGGAATGGTGCCGAAGCGCTTGCCGATGAGAGCGGGATCGACACCGGGACCAACGGCGATGACCTTTCCGAGCGCCTCGTATCCGAGGCCGGACGGCAGGCTCGGTGTTTCAA
The DNA here is from genome assembly GCA_963786565.1 of uncultured Acidobacteriota bacterium. Lineage (GTDB taxonomy): Bacteria > Acidobacteriota > Terriglobia > Terriglobales > Acidobacteriaceae > Telmatobacter. The sequence continues at coordinate 63,965 of CAWAZR010000014.1, forward strand.
AGTAGAAGCCGTGGTAGTACACGCTTTCTGCGCGATTAAGGCCCACTGCTTCGACCTTGAGCAGAACTTCACCAGGACCGGGCTGGCGCTTGGGCAGATCTTCGATATGAAGGACTTCGGGACCACCGAGCTGGTTGAAACGGATAGCTTTGGGCATGATGCGGATATCTCCTGTCGCTAGTGAGATGCGGACCACTGAATCGCGTTGCAAAATTTGCGCGACAGGAATTCTGCTCCACGGCCCGAGGTTCCGCTGAAGCGGTTGCACTCAATCAAGTCAGATGGTGCGATGGGCGAGTGAAAAGTGAAGAGATCTTCCGCTTGCGGCCGTCTGTTTGGCCGGGCTTATTCCACTTGCATTTCTTTGAGCACGATGACGATGCCCAGCGCGAAGAGGACGCTGATGAGCGCGAAGAGGAAGACGCTGGAGTAGCCGTAGAAGCCGATGATGGCGCCGGCGATGGGACCGACGAGGAAAAAGGAGACATCGGCAAAGGCGGTGTAAACGCCGAGCGCGGTGCCGCGATTGAATTCGGGAACGCGCTTGACTGCTTCCACACCGATGGCAGGAAAGACCAGCGAGAGGCCCAATCCGCCGATGGCCGCGCCCGCCATAGCCATCCACGGCGCAACGGCTTGCCAGAGCAGAACCATGCCCACGGCTTCAGTCAATAGCGAGGCGATGGCCACGGGATAGCCGCCGTAGCGGCTGATGGTCCTGACGAAAAAGACGCGCACGAAGACGAAACCGACGCCGAAAGCGGTGAGGCAGAGTGCAGCTCCGGTCCAGTGCCGTTGATGGTAGAACAACGTAACGAAGGTGGCCAGAACGCTGTAGCTGACGCCACCCAGCGCCAGTCCCATGCCGTGCGGAGCAACGCGGCCCAACACATGCGCAAAGGGCAGATGCTCGCCGGGTTCCACCGGAACAGGTTCTTTATGCCAGGCTACGACAAAGCTGATGGCGCAAATGAGGATGGTGAGCACGCCAATGGAGGCCAGACCCCATTGCTGTTCTAGGACTACGCCGAGGGGCGCAGCGAGCGCCATGCCGCCGTAGGTGCTGATGCCGTTCATGCCGATGACTTTGGCCGTGTGCTCCTGGCCGGCAGCGGTGATGCCCCAGAGGGTAGCGCCTGTGGAGCCCAGACTTTCGCCTACGCCCAGCACGAGGCGGCTGACGATGAGGACGGTAAAGCTGAGCCAATGCACGTCGGATAAGAGGGCAGCGGCGACCAGGAGCGCACCGCTGGCGGTGCAGCAGGCCATGCCCCAGAGCACGGAAATCTTGGCGCCCATGTGATCGGAGATGCGACCCGCCCAGGGACGGCTGGCGAGTGTGGCGATGTACTGGATGCTGATGGCCAACCCGGCCAGCACCGTGCTGTAGCCCATGCGCAAATGCACGAAGGGCGGCAGCACCGCGAGGGGTAATCCGATGGAAACGTAGCAGATGAATGTGAAGTAAACGTAACCAGCGATATGCCGCGAGTGGCTCTTGAGCGCATCCGGAGACGGAACCGTGATGTGAGCTGGTGCAGAAGTAGTCATCGCGTGGGCTGAAACTACGGATAAAACCGTATGTTTCCAGTATAGCGAAGAGGTAGAACCACCGCATCAAGGAGCCATGATTTTGCTGCTGGCGAACGCGGGGCGGCAGGGTTCGTGCTGAGTTGAATGAGGCGAGTTGAGGGTGGTGCGATCCCACCCTAAACGCAAGAAGCGCGTTTAGGATGGGGCAACCAGAGACCGTGATGATACAGGCTCTGCTACTGGCCTGGCTTCATTGCCCACAGGATCCCGTTCCTGATGATCCCGTAGAGCAGGGGGTTCGCGTAGTCTTCCTTGTTGTGGCCAAGCGCCAGGTAGAACTCGCGCCCACCGTCGAATTCCTGATACCACGCCAGTGGCAAGTCGACGGGGAATTTGGTTACATCGATCGTCATCGGCTCGGTGGAAAGCTTTGTCCGGTCTGTTACCAGGACCGGATGGATACCGGGGTTCAGGTGATCGAGGAAATAGCACTCGTCGGTCCATGTGAATTGAGCGGGGAGTCCTTTAGCGGCGGCGAAGTCTGGATCGACGACGCGAACGGTGAACAGCTGCTGGTGCGGATGAGCCGCGAATTTGCCGCCCAGCACAGACCAGAAGTAAGGCCAATCCCGCTCCGATCCCGAGGCGGAGTGGAGGCCGACGAATCCGCCGCCGGCTTCGATGTAGTGCTTGAAGGCGTCGCGCTGGGCATCGTCGCTGAAGGCCTGGTTGTTGCTGTTGGCAAATACCAGCGCGGCGTATTGGCGCAGGTTGGCGTCGGTGAAAACGCTTGGGTCGTCTGAGGCATCCACGATGAAGCCGGACTCCTGGCCCATCTTGCGGATGGCTGCCACGCTGGTGGCGATATTGTCGTGCACATAGCCCTTGCCGTCTGGCGTGTAGTTGCGGGTGTAGACCAGAATGCGGGGCCGCGGCGCGGATTGCGCTGCGAGGGACGAGAGCAGGCACGATGCCCCTGCGAGGCAAATAACGAGGCCGGCGATTTTCAAGAAACGGAGAGAGAGGCGCATTCGTTCTCCTCAACAAAAACCGTTCCAAGCCTAAACGGTCAGCCCTGCTTCCGGCGAGTCGCCGTGTAGGCAGAAATTCACTAGACTGGAACTATGGCGGGATTTCACATCGAGCATTTCGGTTGCCGGGCGGCGCGTGCCGACGGCGAGGCGATGGCGGGAAATCTGCGCGCATTGCACGCGCGCGAGCCCCTTGCCGCCGATGTGGTGATCGTGAATACATGCAGCGTGACGGCGGAAGCCGATCGTGCCGCACGCGCTTTTATTCGCCGCGCGCACCGCAAGAATCCCGCGGCCAAAATTGTGGTGACCGGCTGCTATGCGCAACGCGCACCCCAGGAACTCGCCGCGATGGCGGGCGTGGCCGCGGTGGTGGGCAACAGCCACAAGGCGCTGACGCCGGAGATCATTCTGGGATTGACGCGCGGGACGGGGCAACTAACAAGCGTACCGCCGCGGCTGGTTCCGGTGGCACAACTGCTGGCAGCGAGCGAGCCGCAAGCCCCCATCTGGGCCAACGATCGTTTCGCGCACTCCTTCATCGAAGACTTGCACTGGGGGGAGACGCAGCTAGCGCCCGGCGCGAAGACGCGGCCGAACTTGAAGATTCAGGAAGGCTGCGGCAACCGCTGCACGTTTTGCGTGATCCCGTTCACGCGTGGTCCTTCCCAGAGCTTGCCACACGCGGCGGTGATGCGCCAGGTGGAAGGTTTCGTCGCCGCGGGCGGCAAGGAACTGGTGCTTTCCGGCATCAACCTGGGGCGGTGGGGCAGAGATTTTTCTGGCCAGAATGAAGTCTCGTGGTCTCCCACCCATTCCGCAGAAAAAAGCGGAATGGATGGGGCACGGCAGACTCCGGGAACTGGTGGTGCGGAATTTGGGCGACGCACGCTCGCGGGATTGGTACGAGAGATTCTGGAAGGGACGGAGTTGCCGCGGCTGCGCTTGAGCTCGATTGAGCCGATGGATTGGGACGACGCGTTGATCGCGCTGATGCGCGAATTTGGCGGTGGACGGTTGGCGCGGCACGCGCATTTGCCATTGCAGTCGGGCTCGGATGCGGTTTTGCGGCGCATGCATCGCCGTTACCGCCCATGGCATTATGCAGAAAAGGTGCACGCTCTCGTGGATGCGGCCGGACCGGATCTCACGCTTGGCGCCGACGTGATGGTGGGATTTCCGGGTGAGACAGACAGTGAGTTCGAGGAGACTCTGGCTTTTGTTCGCGCACTGCCCTTCGGCTACCTGCATTTGTTTCCGTTTTCGGCGCGGCCGGGCACAGCATTGTATGCAGCAACTAAATTAGCGCCTGCGGTCATGGGAGAACGCATGGCCGCATTGCGAGCGCTTGCCGCCGAAAAGAGCGAAAGTCATCGGAGGCGGTTTGTGGGGCGGGCACTGGACGCAATCACGTTGCACACGCCGGCGGCGCTTGCTGAGCGCGGATCGACGACGGCATTGACGGAGAACTTCATTCCTGTCGAGCTCAAGGGGTGCCTGTCTGCCAATCGGCTCGTGCGTGTACAAATCACTGGTCTTTCTGAAGAGAGCGCTCTCCAAGCCACGGCCCTCCCGTAAAATCAAACAGCCTTCTTCCCGACGGCCTAATCGCATACATACAAGGAATGACCAATGATGCAGAGAACCAGATTCGCGTGGGCGTGGCTTGGCATTTGGACGGCGGCGGTAACCATCGTTTGTGGCGCATTTGCCCCCGCGCAAACGCCGCGACGGCATAAGACGCAGAACGTCATTGTGGTGATGGTCGATGGCATGCGTTGGCAGGAGGTCTTCCGCGGAGCCGATCCGGCATTGCTGCCGATTCCCGGCCCTAACTGGGTGGGGAATTCGGAGGACATGACCGCGGCAGCTGAGGCGCATTACGGCGAGGCCACGGCAGAGGCGAGGCGCAAAGCGCTGATGCCTTTCCTATGGAGCGTGGTGGCGTCACAAGGCCAGATTTTCGGAAATCGCGACCTGGGTTCGGACTCTCATGTGATCAACGGACTCGACTTCAGCTATCCGGGATATAGCGAAACGCTGACGGGGTTTGCCGATCCGCGCATCGATTCCAATAAGAACCTGCCCAACCCGAATGCAACCGTGTTTGAGTGGCTCAACGCGAAGCCGGAGTTCGCGGGCAGAGTCGCGGCCTTCGGCGCATGGGCGGTTTTCAACGGCATCTTCAATCGCGAGCGCTGCGGATTTCCAGTGAATGCAGGCTACGATCCGTTCACTGCCATTCCACCCACGCCGGAACTGAACCTGTTGAATACCCTCAAAGTTGAAACCGTGCGGATATGGCCCGATGAGCCGTTCGATCCTATCCCATTTCACACGGCGGTCGAATATTTGAAGGCCAAACATCCGCGACTGCTTTTCATTGGACTGGGTGAAACCGATGAATGGGCCCACAAGTTGGATTATCCTGCCTACCTGGACGCGGCACACCTTGCCGACCAGTATGTACGCGAGCTCTGGGGGCTGTTGCAGTCAATGCCGCAATACAGGGGCAGGACAACACTGATAGTTTTGCCGGATCATGGACGCGGCGATGGCGCGGACTGGAACGCTCACGGCGTGAAGCACCCAGGGTCAGAGCAAACGTGGATGGCGTTTCTTGGTCCTGACACGCCGTCCCTGGGAGAGCGCAGGGCCGGGCCAGTGGTCACTGAAAGCCAGATTGCCGCGACAGTAGCGGCATTTTTGGGGCAGGACTATCACGCGGCGGTCCCTCAGTCGGGTGTGGCAATTGAGGATGTGCTGGGTAAATAGGCTTGGGAAATGGGCCTGGAAATGGGCTCGCCAGGCTCATGCGATCCATCGCCCCGCCTCAGTCCTCCGTCCAATTCAAGCAAAGCCAATGTTATACTCAGGTTGCGCTTGTACCGTTGCGGCCCATGGGGCACCCTGTCCCGGCCGGCACGGCGCAGCTCTCGGAGGAGCACCATCGCATTCGATAAACGAGCAGCCAAGAACTTTATCCGCATCAACGACCGGATTCGCGCACGCGAAGTGCGTGTGATCGACGAAAACGGTGAACAATTAGGAATTCTCGCGCCTTTTGAAGCGCTGAAAATTGCGCGGGAGCGCGGCCTGGACCTGGTTGAGGTTTCTCCAACCGCCGTACCGCCGGTTTGCCGCATCCAGGATTACGGGCGCTTCCTTTACGAGAAGGAAAAGAGCGAGCGCGCCGCGCGCAAACGCCAGAAGGTGATCGTGCTCAAGGAAGTCAAGTTCTCCGTCACGGTGGATGAGCACGACTACCAGACGAAGAAGAACCAGGCGGTTCGCTTCCTGGGCGATGGCGACAAGGTGAAGGCGAGCCTGCGCTTCCGCGGCCGCCAGATGGCGCACCGCGAGCTCGGCTACAAAATCATCAACCGTCTGATCCAGGACATTGGCGAAGCCGGCGTGGTGGAGTTCATGCCGCGCATGGAAGGCACGATCCTGCACGCCATTCTTGCGCCGACGCGCAAGGAAGTGGCGAAGCCGAAGCCTGCCCCCGCTGCCCCCACGACACAGGCGTAGCCGACCAGGCGGCGCTGCAAGGCGACGAGCCTGCATCCCATACCTGATCACGCACTGAATCCGGCGCAGCCCGGAATGCGCCTCCTTTCGGCGGCGCACAAGGGCGGAGCTGCGGGCCGGAGGCGGGGTTACCTTGGGGGACAAAGTGAGGTTTTTGGGCCGAAATCGGGGATAAACTAGCCGCAGTATCAACTGTATGATTGCGGCATTTCCCAGATCGGGCCTACGTGCGTCAGGATGGCTGCTTTTCCTGATCCTCTGTGGAACTGTGCGCGCACAGCAATACAGCTTTCAAACCCTGGGCGCTGACCAGGGATTAACCAATCTCGGCGTCAAAAACCTCTATCAGGACAAGCAAGGCTTTCTCTGGGTGAGCACGGAGGGGGGCGTATTCCGCTACGACGGGCGGCGTTTCCGCGCGTTCGGGCAGGACGAAGGACTTCCCACTTCCTCGGGCGTGGCATTCGCCGAGGCGCCGGACGGGGATCTGCTGGTGGGCGGCGAGATCGGACTCTTCCGCCTCTCGGGTGACCATTTCACGCGGGTGCCCTTGCCGGGCAATCGCATTGTGACCTGGACCGGCGGCCTGAAGACGGATGCGAAAGGGCACATCTATGTGGGAACGAACGACGGTCTGTGGGAACTGACCGAGAACTTTCCAGATAAACAGTTTTTGAGTCGCGAGATTCCGATGCCGCCTGCGGTGAAGGGCAAGGCGGTGCGCGGAATTTTTGCGGAGGACAATGCCGTTTGGTACGGATGCGGCCAACAACTGTGCCGGCTGAGCGGTGAAAAGGTCCGCGTGTATGGCGCCGAGTCCGGGCTACCTGTCGGCTCATGGAGAGCGATCGGTCGCGACATGCACGGCAACCTGTGGGTGCGCAGCGGCACAGTGGGCGTAAGCGAGCTCGCCATCGGAAGCAATTCCTTCAAGCTACAAAACCCACCATCGATGGACAACGACGTCGGCGGCATACCAGCCATCGATTCCGATGGATTCGTCCTTCTGCCTTCTTCCCAAGGGCTGGTGGTGCGGCGCGGCAATGACTGGTGGAGGATCGGAAGAGAAGCCGGGCTCAAGGGCGTGGTTTATGCCGTCTTGCAGGACCGGGAGGGATCGGTCTGGATCGGATTGGCAGGCAGAGGGTTGGTGCGCTGGGCAGGATACAAGGTGTGGGAGGCGTACACCGCCGACAGCGGGCTGGCCAGCGATCTTGCGTACCAGATCCTGCCCCGGCCCGATGGCACCGTGTGGGTGGGCACGGAATCGGGGCTGATGCGCGGCACCCGGCGCGGCGATGGGTACAAGTGGGAGCTGGTCAAGCAGGTGGGATTGATTCCCGTGCACAGCGTGCAGGCCGCCGCAGACGGGACGCTTTGGTTGGGCACCGAGATGAGGGGCGTCGCCCATCTGAACCCAGCTTCGGGTTCCGTTGCATGGATGGGCCGCGCCCAGGGTCTGGATGCGACCTCGCCATTTGCGCTGCTGATCGATCATCAGCACAGGATTTGGGCGGGAACGGAAAACGGACTCTATGTTGCGGACCAACCTTTCAACCGTTTTCATTTGATAGAGCAACTACCGCGTACGCATTTCTGGACGATGGTGGAGACGCCGAACGGTGACATCTGGGCGGGAGGGACCGCCGGAGTGTTTCACCTGTCGGGGAACACGTGGGAACGCTTCACGAAGAAAGATGGCTTGAGCCAGGATGAAGTGCTGTCGCTTTGCGCGGCAGGCAACGGCGACGTTTGGATCGGCTACCGCTTCGGTGGAGAGATCGACAAGATCACCCAGACGAAGGGGAAGAGCGCGATCACGCATGTGCTGTCGCCGGGATCGGGCGGCACGCATCTGACGTATTTCCTGGGATTCGACGCTGGCAATCGTTTGTGGGCGGGGACCGAAGACGGCGTGTTTGTGCTGGACAAGGGAAATTGGGCGCACATGCACTCCAACGACGGCCTGGTGTGGGACGACTGCGACGTGAATGGCTTTGCGGCCCAGCCGGATGGAACGGTGTGGGTTGGAACGAGCGGCGGTCTGGCCCGTTACACGCCGCTGCCGCATCCGCTGCCGGCCTATCCACTTTCGGTGGTCTTTACCGGGCTTACGCTGGGGAAGAAAGAAGTGCTGGCCACGGATCATCCCTCGGTGAAGTTCGAGTCCAACGCATTGATTGCCCAGTATTCCGATTTGAACTTCACGTACGGGAATTCACTGGCCTTCCGCTACCGGCTGACGCCGCTGTTCAACGAGTGGAGAATTACCGGGCAAAGAGAGCTGGAGTTTCCGGGGCTTCCGCCAGGTTCTTACAGGCTCGAGGTTCAGGTGCGCGATCAGTGGGGCAACTGGAGCGCGGCCACGGCCGCATTCAACTTCGAAATTTTGGCGCCGTGGTACCGGACGTGGTGGTTTTTGAGTCTTTGCGGTCTTAGCGTGTTTCTGCTGATGGTATCGGTGATTCGATTGCGCGAGATGGTGCTGCACAGCCGTGAGCGCGAACTGACGAACATCGTGGAACAGCGAACTGTCGAATTGCAGATGGCCAACGAGGAGCTGAAGCGGCTTTCTTCGACCGACGGGCTGACCGGCCTAGCCAATCGCCGGACCTTCGACGAGTTCCTTTCGCGCGAATGGTCGCGATTGCGGCGCAGCGAAGAGCCGCTCTCAGTGTTGATGCTGGATGTGGATCATTTTAAAATTCTCAACGATACTGAAGGCCATCAGCAGGGCGACCACTGCCTGCTAGAGATTGGAAAAGTAATGCGCCGCATGGCCAAGCGCGAGACCGATCTAGTGGCGCGCTATGGCGGCGAGGAGTTTGCCATCGTGTTACCCGCCACCAACGCGGCCGATGCGATGCAATTTGCCGAGAGCGTGCGGCAGGCGATTCTCGGATTGCGGTTGAACAACCCGCAGTCACCGGTGCTTCCGCTTTTGACCATCAGTATCGGAGTGGGCACGGAGGAGCATGGCGGCGCGGGCAGCGTAGAGGAGTTTCTGGCTGCGGTCGATCGCGCTCTTTACGCGGCCAAGCGCAGCGGACGAAACCGCAGCGTGTATTTTGATCGCGTCCAAGGCGATTTGGTGGCGTAACGGTCAGCCGCGGCAGGCGCCCCGCCTGCCTGAATGACCACTTAAGGCATTAGTGTTCAATCACATAGCTGTCGGACTAGGTCCCGTACGCGTGAGTGACGCCGATCATAGTTAGCACGAATTTTGAAATGGTAATATTGGTCCATTCATGACCTCGCCAATTCCGGCCTGACGCGTGCCACGGAAACTCCCCGTGATGAGCCGTGGCGGGTGTTGCGGCATCTGTTCGACGACGCTCCCGTCAACCTGCGCGGCAAAGTCATTGGCGTCTACGGAATTCTGTTCACATTTAATGCGGCCGCGTGGTTGTGGGCGATCGTGGCGTTTCGCCATTATCCGTTGCTGCTGGGCACGGCGTTGCTGGCTTACAGCTTCGGCCTGCGCCACGCGGTGGACGCCGATCATATTGCAGCGATCGACAACGTGACGCGCAAGCTGATGCAGGAAGGCAAGCGCCCGGTGGGAATCGGCTTCATGTTTTCGCTGGGGCACTCCACGGTCGTGGTGCTGGGCTCGGCGGCCATTGCCGCAACTGCTCTTGCGCTGCAGCACCGCATGGACGGGGCGCGCGTGGTGGGCGGCGTGATCGGCACACTTGTCTCCGCGCTATTCCTATTCGGTATCGCCGCGGTGAACATCGTGGTGCTGACTTCCATCTATCGCGCCTTTGTGCGCGTGCGCAATGGGGCGCGCTACGTAGACGAGGATTTCGACATGCTGCTGGCCAGCCGCGGATTTCTCTCGCGCCTGTTCCGGCCCATGTTCGCCTTGATCCGGCGCAGTTGGCACATGTATCCGCTGGGCGTGCTGTTCGGGCTGGGCTTCGATACCGCGACAGAGATCGGGCTGCTGGGCATTTCCGCGGCCGAAGCATCAAAAGGACTGCCGCTGTGGTCGATCATGGTGTTCCCGGCGCTGTTCGCCGCGGGCATGTCGTTGATTGACACCACCGACAACATTTTGATGCTGGGCGCTTACGGCTGGGCGTTCATCAAGCCGGTGCGCAAGCTCTACTACAACATGACGATCACTTTTGTTTCGGTGGTGGTGGCGCTGGTGGTGGGCGGCATTGAGGCGCTGGGGCTGCTGGCCGGGCAGTTTCACTGGAACGGCCTGTTCTGGGGCACGGTGCTGAAGCTCAATGGCAACTTCGGCGCCCTGGGGTACTTCATCATCGGGATTTTTGCGCTGAGCTGGATCCTCTCCATCGCCATTTACAAATGGCGGCGATTCGACGAGCTGGAATTCGGCGACTGAGCCGAAGCGCGAACGAACCTGGCTGGGATCAGAGCTGGCCGTGGCTGCCGTCGCACATGCACGGGTTGGCCGTGTGCTTGCACCCGCAAAAATAGACAGTCTTGGATTCGGTGGCCTCGTATTTCATGGGCGTGAATTCAGTTCCCTTGTGGCTACCGTCGCAGAACGGCTGGTTGGCGCTGCGTCCGCAGGCGCACCAGAAATAGGATTTGTCGGCTTCTACGGCGACAGGGTACGGGCCTTTCTGGGCCACGACAGGATCTGGCATGATGAGAGCTCCTTGCTCGGGATTGGAAACTTCCTGATCAGGAATATACGCGAAAGGGAAGGAGCAAGGGTGCGGAGGAGCGACGCCGACCGTTTTGATGCCTGCGTATCCGTACAAGAGCAGGAGCCGGGAAATGCAGATCCTTCGACTCGTCCCGGCACGCTCCCATCTATCGATGGTAAGGCAGATGATGTCCGACAGCTTCTCATTGTTGTATGACGCAAGAAAATAGTTTGAGGATATCTGAGCTTTGTATTTTTTTCTTTGTCTTCGGGGCGAAATGCAACGCCGGTAGCGTAAACCCGCTGAAACTGTAAACCTTCGACGTCCAATTTACGTCTAGTTTCCATAAGGCAGGATTTCGCTTTATTCCGGATTTCTGCTTTGTGAGCGCCCGGCTGGAAAAGACCAGCGCACACATCCCCTGAGGTTGATGGTGGGCCCATGAAGCTGCTGCGAATCTTCCCCCTCGTCCTGATTCTTTTGGGTGCGGCCATGTTGTCTGAGCGCCCCGCGTATGGCTACACCGACCCGGGCACCGGCCTGCTGGCCATCCAGGCAGCGGGATCGGCGCTGGTCGCCACCGGGTGGTACTTGCGCCGCAAACTCCACACCCTCTTTCAAAATAGAGAGCAGCCTGAGCACAACCCCGCAGAGCAGACCGGCATCTTAGACACCGAGGATCCTCCCCGCGTGTGAATCGTCTTGTCGATTTTTCATCGACACATTGGAAAGCTGCGTCCGCAAATGACGGCCTGGAAGCGACCTTTCGCGATCCGGCCGGTCAGTTGCGGCTCACAGACGAATGCGCCCTTCGGCAAATCCGCCCCGCGGCATGGGAAGAGACGCAGGCATTCCTGGCATCGCCGTTGTGCAACGCACTGGAGCAGAGCGGCGACTTGATTGCGAGCAAGATGGCAAGTCCAGATGACCACGCGTGCATCGCTGCCGGCGAGTTGTGGCTGGAGCATCCGCGTGTGGACCCTATCACTTACCCGTGGGAGTGGACCGCGGCCCAGTGGCGCGCCGCAGCGGAACTGACTTTGCGCGTGGCCAGCCGGGCCATCGCTGCAGGATGGACGCTGAAAGATGCGACCCCGCTGAACATTGTCTTTGCTGGCCCGTGCCCCGTCCTGGTGGATGTGTTGTCGTTCGAGCGCCGCGATCCGCGCGCGACGGTCTGGCTCGCCTACGGACAATTCGTGCGCACGTTTCTGCTACCGCTGGTGGCGGCGAAGTATCTGAGTTGGCCGCTACAGGCGACGCTGTTTACTCGCGACGGCTACGAGCCGGGAGATATTTACAAAGCCCTGCCGCGCAGGCAACGGATCAACCCTGCGCTGTTCGATGTGGTTACGCTGGCCACGCTCCTGGAGCGGCGCGGCAGAAAAGCGGCCGAAGCGAAGAAGATTGCTTTGGCCAGCGACCCGGAGTTGGCGGAGCACATTTTGCAGAAGCGCATCGCCCGCCTGGGCAAGCAGATCCGTCATGCGGCGGGCTCGCCGAACCGCAGCCAGTGGAGCGACTACACGCAACTCGCGCATCACTATCAGCCCGCCGACATTGATCAGAAACAGAAATTTGTGCGGGAGGCGCTGGAGCGTTGCCGCCCGGCGGAGGTGCTTGATATCGGCGCCAACACGGGAAGTTACTCGAGGATCGCCGCTGAGACGGGCGCCAAGGTGGTCGCGCTCGACAGCGATGCCGCGGCTCTGGAAGCGCTGTGGGAGATGGCGACGCGCGAGAGCCTGGACGTAACGGCGCTGGTAGCCAACATCGCCCGGCCCACGCCCGCGGCGGGATGGAGGAATCGCGAACACCTTTCGCTGCTCGACCGGCTGACGGGGAAATTCGATCTGGTACTGATGCTCGCGGTGATTCATCACCTGATTCTGCGGGAGCAGTTGCCGCTCAAGCACATTGCCGAACTCTCGGCGAGCCTGACGCGCCGCTGGCTGCTGATGGAGTGGGTGCCACCCTCGGACCCGATGTACCAGGAGTGGCTGAGGGGTCGCGACGAGCTGTACGGCCATTTGACGGAAGACGATTTGAAGCGCGCGTACTCCCCGCTTTTTGCGGTTGCCGATCGCCTGGAGCTCAGCAACCGGCGCGTTCTTTTACTGCTGGAGCGCACAGTTGAGCAAAAGGGCGCCACCTTTGACGCCGAAGAGCCGCACTGTGAGGTCCAGACGCAGGATGAAGCGAGCGCGGCATGATGAAACGGATTGCACAGGCGTTGGGTTTTGCCTCCATTGTGCTGTTGCCGAATTACATTGACCTCACTTCATCCGCCGGCGACGCGCGCATGCGCTTTCCAACGCCGCTGACGCGCATTGCACTGGCCCACCTGACGGACTTGGCAATTGTGGCGTTGATTTTTGCCGGCCTGACGGCGATGCTGCGCAAACTGAAAGCGTGGCCTGCGATTCGCTGGGTGCTGATGGCCTTGATGCCGATCTATTTGCTGGCGCGCAATCTCGACGTCTTCCCCTTCGGCGTACCTACCTTCGCAGTGCTTGCTGCGAGCTTGCTGTGGCTCGTCACGCTGGTCGTTCTTATCCTGCGTGCACCGAGGATTGCCGCGTGGTTGCGCGCTACGGGTTGCGCTGTGCTCACGGGGTTCGCGGTTTTTGCGTTGGTGATGACCGGTCAACTGGTGCGAGCCGCGCTTTGGCGTCCGGGACCTCAGGCCTACGCAACGCCCATCGCCGCGCAATCCGCCGACAAACCGCGCCTGATATGGATTCTCTTTGACGAGCTGGCTTATAAGCCGACCTTCGAAGCGCGCGATGCGTCGCTCCAGCTTCCGAATCTCGACCGTCTGCGCAGTGAAAGCACAATTTACACCGACATCACACCGATTGCCTACCGCACCATGCACGTGATTCCAAGCCTCATGCTGGGGCGCATGGTCACCGATGTGATGTACACGAATGACGGTCGCTTTCTTGTCGAGATCGAGAACTCGCCGCATTGGCAGGCGTTCGACGTGAATGCTTCAATCATTGGATCGGCGAAGCGTCACGAAGTCACGACTTCGATCGTGGGATGGTACGTTCCCTATTGCCCGATCTTTGCCGGCGTTGCCACTGAGTGCTACTGGAGCAATGACGATGCGGAGAATCGCGGACCCACGTGGGCCGACGCCAGCTTTGCAGAGAATGTCTGGTTCCCGCTGCGCATCATGGTGGAGCAGCTTGTATGGCCGAGCCGCGCGTGGAAAGACAATGCGGAGTGGAGCGCGAAGGGACACATTGCGTCCGTGAAGGATGTAAGCGGTCATGCGCTGGCAACTCTGGAAACGAGCCAGGCAGATGTGATTTTTCTGCACATTCCCGCGCCGCATCCGGTCGCCTTCTGGGATCGCCGCACCGGCATATTCGCATCCGGCGGATCGTATCTCGACGGGCTGGATTACGTAGACCGGCTACTGGGACAGATGCTTGCGATTCTCGAATTGCAACCGCGATGGGGTGCGACCACATTGATCGTGCAGGGAGACCACTCGTGGCGCACCGACATGTGGCGGCCGGTGCCGGGATGGGGCGCGGAGGACGAGCGCGCCTCCGATGGCGGAAAGTGGGACCCGCGGCCGCTTCTGTTGATTCACGTGCCGGGCCAGCAGATCGCCAACACGGTGACTGCGCCCACCAGCCTGATGGTTGTGCACGATTTTGTGGCCGCGCAGATCCAGAAGATGGAGCGGTAGGTGCTTTGCGTGGGGCGATTTACTGCGGCAGCGCCTTGGTCCCCGCGATGTGAAGGACGAGTGCTGGTGTGTTCGAAGACGGCTGCCCGCCTGCAACGGAGATCGCATAAACTCCCGGCAGAACGGCCCGATTTCCTTTTTCGTCTACCTCGCTCAACTGCCGCGGCGTGAGCGTGAATTGCACACGACGCGCTTCGCTTGCGCGAAGATGGATTCTCTCAAAGCCTTCCAACTCCACGCGCGGCGACAGCGCGGTTTGAGGGGGCTTGACGTAAAGCTCGACGACTTCATCGCCGTCGCGCGGGCCCCCGTTGCGCACCTCGGCGGTGACCGTGACGGAATCACCGGCGTGGATTGCGCTGCTGCTTGCGTGCGGCACGCCATAACTGAAGCGCGAATAACTCAAGCCGAATCCGAAGGGATACATCACGTCGCCCTTGAAGTAGCGATAAGTTCTGTTGCTCATCGAGTAATCAGTAAATGCAGGTAAATCGCTGGTCGAGCGATAGAAGGTAACGGGCAAGCGTCCCGCGGGGTTGTTCTTGCCAGCAAGGGTTTCCGCAATCGCGTCGCCGCCCTCTTCGCCGGGATACCACGCCGCGAGGAGCGCATCCGCATGCTCGTTGACCCACGGCACGGCCAAAGCGCTGCCGGTCGTGAGCACCACGATCAGCGGCTTGCCGGTGGCGCCCAAAGCTTCCAGCAGGTGCTCCTGCGCCGAAGGAAGTTCAATGCTGGTGCGGTCGCCGCCGTCGAACCCGTCGACGTGCACATTCATCTCTTCGCCCTCAAGATTGGGCGAGAGTCCGACGAACGCGACGATGACGTCGGAGTCCTTTGCCGCTTGAATGGCCTCACCGAGCAAACTATTCGCCGGCGGAATCCACTCGAGATCGATCATACGGTCGTTGGGAGAATGCACATATTCAACGCGGATGGCGTGCGGCTGCGTGTCGGCAAAGCTGAGGCGCGCATTGGCAGGATTGCTGTGACTGTCCATGACCAGTTTGTTGTCAATGTAGAGCCGGATGCGGTCGACTTGCGCCAATGGCGGAGCATTCGATCCACCGGCAGCAACCGCCATGAACGGCCGCGGTCCGCGCACGTCCAACACATAATCGCCGGCTGCGGGCGGTACTAGCTCGCCGCTCCATCGCACGGAAAACGACGTCGAAGGAAAGTCCGCCGCCGGCGCCACGCGGTTCCAATCGAAATTGATCCTCGCGTCGACGCGCACCATCTTCGGCGCGCCCGCAAATTGCAGATTGTCGAAATACTCGCCCTTCAATCCGGCGGATTTGGTTGGGGAATCCGTGCGCAGGTACGCTGAAGGAACGGGCGCGGGTGTGCCGTCGGCGAGGATTGAGCCCGGAGCATAGAGAATGTTGTCGACGCCGAATTGCCGGCGCATCCCGTCGAGAGGTGAAACAGGATGCGAAGCGGTTCCGTTGTAGTTGCCCTCGATGGACTCGAGCAAATCCGCGGTTGGACCCACAACGGCAAGCCTGCGAATGGAGGGCTTGAATGGCAGCGTGTTGTTGCGATTTCTAAGAAGCACGATCGATTCACGCGCCGCTTCGAGAGCCAGTTCCCGATGCGCTGCGGAATCGACTTCGGAGTATGGAATTGCGTTGAACGGGACGGCTGCGGGCGGATCGAACATGCCGAGCCGCACGCGTGCCGTAAACAGCCGCGTGACGGCGGTGTCAATGTCGGCTTCGCTCACCAAATGGTCGGCGACGGCGTTGGTCAACGCTTTGTACGCCGAGCCGCAATCCAGATCAGTCCCAGCCTTGACCGCGTCGGCGTCTCCCTGTGCTGGACTCGCTGCGTAGTGATGCCCGCGCTCGATATCAGCGACTGCATCGCAATCGGAGACCACGTAGCCATTGAATCCCCAATCCTGGCGCAGATGCTCCTGGAGCAACATGGGGTTTGCGCATGCCGGTGCGCCGTCGATGGCGTTATAAGCGCACATGACGGAGTCCGCATGACCGTCCACGATGGCGGCGCGGAACGCGGGAAGATACGTGTCCTCGAGATCGTGATCGGAAACGTCGACGTTGACGCTGTGGCGCGTGGGTTCGGGTCCACTGTGCACCGCGAAGTGCTTGGGCGTCGCTACCAGTTCCAGATAATGAGGATCATCGCCCTGCAGGCCTTTGACAAACTCCACGCCCAGGCTTGCGGTGAGAAATGGATCCTCGCCGAAGGTTTCCATGCCACGGCCCCAGCGCGGATCGCGGAAGATGTTGATGTTCGGCGACCAGAAAGTGAGCCCTGCGAAGCGGCTGTGATCGTCGTTGCGGATCGCCTCGTTGTATTTGGCGCGGCCTTCAACCGCGATGACCTTCGCGACCCTGCTCATGAGTGCGGTGTCCCAGGTGGCCGCGAGGCCGATGGATTGCGGGAAGTTTGTCGCAAAGCCGTTGCGCGCCACGCCGTGCAGCGCTTCGTTCCACCAGTTGTAGGCAGGCACGCCCAGCCGCGGAATGGCCGGCGTGACATCCTGCATCTGGCTCACCTTCTCCTCAAGTGTCATGCGACTGACGATATCCTTGGCGCGCGTCTCGGGCGCAAGCGCAGGGTTGAGATATGGGCAGAGTTCCACGCCGCACGAACTCTGCTGGCCTGCCGTTGGCTGCTGCGCAGGCGTACAAATCCACGCCGGACTGAGGACACTGATTGCCGCAAGTAAGATCGCTGGTTTTGTCATAGGGCTTTTAACTTTGGTCTTTACAGGCCGAAGGGTATCATGGCCGCCGCGGATGCGTAACGGCACTTAGCGCTTGGCGCGCAAGCTTGACGCGCGCACTACGAGCTGCGGAGCCACCAGCGCGTTCTTGCGAGGCACCGGCGTTTTGCTCTCGGCGATTTTCAGCGCCTGCGTCGCCGCAATCTTGCCAATCATCTTGCTGTTTTGATCCACCGAGGTGAGCGGCACGCGGAGAAAATCAGAGTAAGAAAGATTTCCGCATCCCACGACTGCAATATCCTCAGGAACACGCAAACCCGCATCGAAGATGGCGCGCATGGTGCCCAGCGCGACCGGATCGTTGAAACAGAAGATGCCATCGGGACGCTGCTTAAGTGCCAGCAGTTTAACCGCGGCCGCATAGCCTGCCTTATCGCCCACATGGTCGCCAGAAGGCCCGATGGAAACAACATGGCTCGCCAAGGGGGCAATCTGGTGCGAAGCCAATGCCTGCTTGTAGCCATTCAGACGGCCAATTGCTGTGCTGATCTCAGGCCCGCGAATGTGCGCGATGCGCTGGCAGCCTTGTTCGACCAGGTGCGAGGTAGCCAGCACGCCGACGGCGGTATCGTCCACGCCGACGAAGTTCGATTCGAAGCCGGGAAACTGCCGATCCAACAGAATGTAAGGAACCTTCTGCTCTTCGAACTGCCGGAAACTCTCTACCGTCCACTGGGACGAGGCAACCAGCATCACATCGACACGCCGCGCCAGCAACTGCGCAATCTCTTCCCGTTCCAGAGCCGGGTCCTCGTCTGATGAGGAGATTAAGAGACTGTAGCCCTTGCGCCGCACCTCAACCGAGATGCCTTTCGCGATTTGCGCAAAGAAAGGATGGAGCAGGTCGGGGACTACCAGGCCGATTGTCCAGGTGCGCCCAGCGATGAGCGAGCGGGCCGCGAAATTGGGCTGATAATTCAGCTCCTTCATCCGCTTCAGTACGCGCTTGCGCGTTTGCTCGCCGATGTCGGGATGGTTGCGCAAAACTTTGGAGATGGTGACGACCGACAGGCCCAAATCCTGCGCTATATCCTTCAGTCGCGCAACCATGCTTCCAGCGCCTCCGCGCGCCCCATTCCCAATGGGAAAGAAGATACCGAATGCACTCAGTTTACATGTATGGGGAGCAGAAGGGCCGGAGCGGCCGGGAGGCGGGACGCGAGAAATCTGGCGCTGCTCAAGCTTGCCACTCGAGTGTGGCACGCAATGCGACTCTCGCCAGACGAGAGTCGCTGAAAGCTATTTCCGCAAATGATAGCTTATTCCGGCGGCATAACCGGAAGGGTCGAGCGTGTGGTGTTGCAAGGTGACAGGGCTGAGAAAATCCGGAAAACCCTCATACGTATAATCGCCGCGCAACCAGAAGTGGCTCCATAGTTTGTACTCCGCGCCGCCGCCCATTGCCCATGTGGTCCGCGTATCATGAACGTACGTCGACGTTGGCTTGTGCGGCCAGCTTAAGCCGCCAAATCCTAGCTCGCCCTTCGCATAAGGCGCCAAGCGATGCCAATGATAGACATAAATTACGCCGCCTTGACCGACGAAGAACTTATACGCGGGTGCGGGATTCGCGCCACCGGCCATCATCGAATAGCCTTCCGCGGTGACTCCCAACCCGTGCCATAACTCATCAACAGCCCACGCGGACGGGCCGTATCTCTGAATGTTCCCCCAGTCGCCCTTCCAATAATCGACGCCGGCGCCAAAGCTTAGCTTTGAATTGCCGCCCGAGGTTGCCTCGGGTTTCACCTGAGCCATAACCGGCACGCAGCACGAAAATATCAATACGACCGCTAGCAATCTTATACGCATTCTAGAAAACTCCCAGTAGATCAAAGTCAGTCCTACGGCCGAAAAACAGTTTCTGCTTATCAAACATCTGTTTCGTCACCCGGTTACAACCTTGCATATACAACTTATTCTTCATGCCGTTCCTGCTACTTACTGCGATAACCTTTCCTTACCCTTGGCTCCGCACCCTATAGCATTCGCATTTGCCGGAGAAAGCCTGCTAACTAACGCAGGCGAGCTGCAAAGTCGTTGCTTCAGATACCCGGCGCCCAAACCCCTTCGCCATCAATTGAGATTCCGGAGTGGAGCGCAGAGGCGCCAATATGGGGTCAACTGCAAATCCCAAACTCCAGAGCGATCCACCGCAATCGGACTCTTTCAGCCAGTGCGCTGCGGAG
Organism: uncultured Acidobacteriota bacterium; assembly: GCA_963786565.1. Taxonomy (GTDB): domain Bacteria; phylum Acidobacteriota; class Terriglobia; order Terriglobales; family Acidobacteriaceae; genus Telmatobacter. The sequence goes on from CAWAZR010000014.1 coordinate 83,338, forward strand.
GTGAAATCGTTGAGGCCCAGCGCAATGAGGGCGAGGGAATAAGCAACATCTGTGTCGCGCCCTGCCGCGGAGCCCGTCAGACTGTGAAGAATATGAAGCGCGTCCTGCTCGCGCCCAGTGACCGCATAGCAGTAGCCAAGCGCGCCTTGCAACAAACAGTAATGGGGACAATGGGCAGGCCAACGAGCTACCAGTGCCTGAAGCGGTTGAATACTCTTCTCGGGGTCATTCGGGTCGATGATGGCAAGCGCGTCCAAAGCCTCAAGCAAAGATCCTGAAATGCCCGCACGCCGGGCCTGTGCAATCAGATGGCGGGCCGCAGCGGCGTCGCCAGCCAAATACTCAACCCAGCAGCGAACGATCATGGCAGGCGCGCTCAATGGATATTGCGTCGTAAAATCATGCAGCAAGGCAGCTGCCTCGTCGAGCTTCCCGTCCGTGACATGCAATAACGCCCGGCCTACAACGGCCGGTGCAAAGCTCCCATGCTGACCCAATACGGCATCAAAATCGCAGCGCGCGCCCTTCCAATCGCGATCAAGGACTAACCGGACCCATGCATTTGCGGTTTGGACCTCGGCGCGCGCGGAATCGAGTTCCGTGGCCTGCCGAAGTGCAAATCTAGCGGCAGAGCTGCTCGAAGCGGTCGTGACGTTGTCGAATAATCCGCCTGCTATTAGTGCGATGGTTATGCCTGCAAATGCGCCGGCGTCATCGGGATTACTATCTATTGCCTCGCGGTAAAGTCGAGTTATCGCCCCAAGGTCCAATGCGGAAACTGTATTCCACATTTTCTCCGCAATAGCCAGCAGTTCGCAGGAACGATCGAACCTTGCGGCTGCGAAGGGAAAACGAGCGCCAGAGGCTTTGATCGCGGTCATCTCCAGGTCAATGGGGGGCATCTCAAGCACTGCAGACGCGCCCGAAGCAGGGCGAGCCGCTACCAGCGAATGGCCGCGACTGCGCAGCCAGGCATCCACTTCATCGACGTAAGCGAAGACTCTTCCGGATCCGCTGCCGACGCGGCGCACGGGCAAACTGTAATCTGAAAACCATCTCTGCGCAGTGCGGGGGCTGCAGCCGAGATAACCCGCCACTGACTTCCAGGAGTCGAGCCTGGATTGCGGGCTAAATCTAAGTGTAGTTGCCTGAGCCACCAACCGCCTCCCGGAGAAACACTTTCATCTGACCTGGGTTGGATTATAAGGAGACAATGAAACACACGGAAGCAGTTTTGATGCATCTTGCCAGACTTTAGTAATGACGAATGACGCCAAAACGCGCCGCGTCTTAGTGAGTACGCACATACAGGGATCACGGACTATGTCGGTGCAATGTGGCGCGCAGGACCATACTTAAGCGCCCACACAGCGTGGTGGCGCATAAATTGTCAACTGCTGTCGCGCTTTTGCGTAAAGCCTCCGCGCGCTCTGCACAGCGTATCTGAAGCCAGGGGTTACTTTAGTAGCGTTGACATTCGCACCACCTGGACAGAGGATAAGGACAGCATTGGATCGATTTGCAACACTGCATCCGGTAAGGGTGCTAAGTTGCACATGGCGAAGCCCTAAGCAAAATGCGAATCGGGATCACGTAGAAGCGCTCAGGCTGAGAACGCGCCAAGCCGCTAAGCCGTTCCCGCAATGCAAGCCCGCACGAACATATCTACTGGCCCACGGCAACACGGTCGCGCCAGTTTTCAGGAATCACTATGGCAACTGCCTGCTTTCATACCTTACGAGAAGTTAACGCTTGCGATGAGATAGCTTCGCCGGGAGGCGAAACGTACTCACCGGAACGCAGTTGGTATGCGATCAGCACCTTGCCACGTAACGAACAGTCAGTTGCAAGGTATCTTGATGCAAACCGGATTGAATCATTTCTGCCAACCTGCGAAAGCGTCCGCCGGTGGAGGAACAGGCAGAACGTTACGGTCGTGGAGGCTCTCTTTCCAACTTATGTGTTCGCACGCATTCATAAGTCCGAGCAGTCCTCTGTATTGCGCTCTCCCGGAGTGCGCAGGATTGTAGGCAACCATAAGGGGCCAATCGCGCTTCCCAGTTCTGAGGTCGAGTTTCTGCGTTCGCGCCCGCTGGGCGACAAGATTGAAACCTTCAAGGAGCCCGCAATTGGCGAAAGAGTTCGTATCTGCAAGGGGCCAATGCAGGGGCTGGAAGGAACACTGATTCGTAAGAAGAGCAGCCTCCGTTTTGTACTTACGCTAGAACTTATCAACCAGAGCGCGGCACTCGAGGTCACTGCCGACGAACTTGAGCCGATCTCGTCGTAGCCCGCAACAGAGTGCTCCGGAAACACACACTGATCCTTAGATCGATGTCGTGCGCTAAGGCTCTAACGCAGGGCCCTGCGACTGCCAACTCACAAATAATGCCAACGGCTTTTATTTCAGGATATGAAGTTGAAAAAGAGAGCTGCTCGAAAGGACCAAAGTAGCATGTTGACACATAGAGCATCCGATGTTCGCGGACGAATTATCCAGGCCGCTACCGCGTTGTTTTCGCGGCAGGGGTTCCACGGTACGAGCACGCGCGAAATTGCGCGCCTGGCGGAAGTAAGCGAAGTGACTATCTTTCGTTACTTCGAGCACAAGGATGACATTTTCTGGTCAGCCCTTGACGCATGCTTCGACTCCATCCGCACCCGGCTGGAATCGCTGGATCGATCGGCAAAGCGCGACAACCCGGAAATCATGCTGCCCCAATTGATTAGCGTATTAGTCGACATTGCCACTTACTCGCCAGAAATGATTCGCCTTATGGCGGTTGCACTTCTTGAGCTTCGGGGTAAGGCGGAGGATCTATGCCGGGAGAACCTGACGCCACTATTTGCGGCAATATCTGCCTACCTATCGAAGAACATTGAGACCGGAACGGTGCGCAACCTGAATCCGGCGATTGTCACGGCGGCGATTGCACTCACGGTAATCGTACAGCCGGAACTTTCGAAACTCATCAATGGGAACGGCCTATCGCACCTCGGGAGCCGCGAGGCGATCGATGAATACTCCTCGTTCTGGCTTAATGTGCTGGTACCTTCAGCCACCTAGCCTTGGAGTTTGTTGCCGGTTTCGCGGATTCATTCCACATCATCTGGAGAGGGCCAGAGCATTATGAGCACCGTCGGGATTGACGAATCGCACCTTCTTATCCAACATATCGAAAACCAGGCTAATCGCGCGCAAGCTGAAGGCGAGATTTCGTTCGGAAGCCGTTTTGAGCGGTTTCTTACGGGCATGGAGATCTTTGCAGACTGGCTCACCGTGCTTTTCGCGGTGAATTGCGGTTATGTGGCCTATCACATATTAGGGTTTGGAAAGAGCGTTCATTACACTTTTGCCGCGCAGTTCTATATCTCGGCTGCGATCGCGGCGTTTTATGTTCTGTTGCTCGACAGGGATGGAGCGTATCGATCGAGCAACAGCCTCCTGAGGATCAAGGAGACGGAAAGATCCCTACGCGTATCATTCCAGGCGTTCGTGTTGATTCTTCCTATTTCCTTCTTCAGCAACTACGCGTCCCTGCGGTGGGTGTTTCTGATCGCGATGTTGATTGTGCCGCTGCTTCAGGCCATTGAGAAGCAGTTTCTGTTCAATGTGTCGCATGCATTGCGGGCGCGCAACGTCGGCGTCCAACGAGTGCTTGTTTATGGGGCAGGCACAAGCGGCCGGCGCGTGGTATCCGCAATCCTGCGCGCACCGAAACTGGGCCTGACGCCTGTGGCGCTTATCGACGACGATCCTGAACTCAAGGGACAGGACGTGTTTGAGTATGCGTACCGGCGCGGCCAATCGGTTCAAGTCATTTCCGGCCCAGTAACCAAGGACCTACTGCGCCGCTATCAGTGCGGGATGCTGGTCATCGCAATTCCCAGCCTGGGGCGTGAGAAGTTCTCCAGTGCGGTACAGGCGGCACGATCGTCGGGCGTGCGCCTTGCATATATTCCCGGCCAGGCTATCGCTTCAGATTACTGGACGGAATACGCCGACATCGATGGCATCCTGCTGAGCGTGTTTGGGCAACCGGCGCATCAGTGGCAATACGAAGCGGTAAAGAGGGCCTTTGACTTCCTGGCTGCGATCGCGCTGCTCATCCTGTTCTTTCCGCTGTGCCTGATTTTGGCGATCATGATCCGGCTGGATTCGCCGGGACCGATGTTGTTCAAGCAGCAGCGCGTGGGGAAAAATGGCAAGTTATTCACGCTCTTTAAATTTCGCACCATGCGTGTGACCGCACCCGCGTATCAGTTCTCGCCCACGGAGTCGAACGATCCCCGGATCACACGGGTGGGGCGATTCCTGCGCCGCACCAGCCTGGACGAATTGGCGCAGTTGATCAATGTCATAAGGGGTGACATGTCGCTGGTCGGGCCCCGTCCGGAGATGCCTTTCATCGTCCAGCAATACAGCACCGCGCACGCGCAGAGACTGCGCGTGAAACCAGGAATTACCGGCTTGTGGCAACTGAGCGCCGATCGCGCATTTCAGATTCACGAGAACATTCAATACGACCTGTATTACATTCGGCATCGCAGCTTCTTCATGGATTTCGCGATTCTGTTGCACACCATGATCTTTGCGATGCACGGAATCTAATTCCGAGGAAAGCGCGCCCGGCATGAACCGAGCGCGCGCCGGACGGATTTGTTGGCCGACGATAGAGAGGAGAAAAAATCGCACATGGCTACCGCTACGATAACTGAATCTCCGATGGAAGCTGCATTCGGGCAGGCGTCGCGCATGAACATTCTCGGCGTGGGGATCAGCACGATCAACATGAACGACGCCGTGGAATTGAGCGATGCGCTGATTCGCTCGGGCAATAAGAGTTATATATGCGTCACGGACGTTCATACGGTGATCGAGGCGCAATCCGACGCTGCATTGCGGTCCACTCTGAATCATTCATTCCTTACGACTCCGGATGGCGTGCCTCTTGTCTGGATCGGAAGAATGCTCGGGCATCGCCGGCTTCGCCGCGTCTACGGTCCGGACTTTCTGATCGAAATGTGCAAGGTATCGGCACAGCGGAAGTACCGGCACTTCTTTTTCGGGGGGAAACCGGGCGTAGCACAAAGCCTGACCGCAAAACTTACGGAGCGTTTTCCGGGGCTTGAGATTGTGGGTACCTATACGCCGCCCTTCCGGCCGCTGACACGCGACGAAGAGCAGGAGCTCGAACAGATGGTGGAGGAGGCGCATCCCGACATCCTTTGGGTGGGATTGGGTTCTCCAAAGCAGGAGAAGTTCATGGCGCAGTTCTGCGGCAGGCTGGACGCCAAGCTCATGGTTGGAGTTGGCGCCGCATTCGACATTCACTCGGGAGCCGTAAAGGAAGCACCCCAGTGGCTCAAGAACATGGGGTTGCAGTGGCTGCACCGTCTTGTTTTGGAACCGCGCCGCTTGTGGAGGCGCTACTCGATCTGCATACCCAGCTTTATCTGGGGGATTAGCTTGCAGTTTCTCGGCATTCGCCGATTCAGCATCGGTGCATGATTGGACTAGATCAGCATGCCCTGAGAAATGATGAGCGTTAGTGTGCAGGATATCGAAAGCTTCCCGCGACAGAGTGCGCAACGGGATGCATTCCATGCCAGTACTTCTCCCGAACAATCTGAGTTCATCACCTCAATACGATTCTTCCAGAGATTATTCAGTGCGGCCCCGCTGAGAATAACGAACCTAAGTCACTCCGGCGAGCCAGTTGATCGAAAGGGAACTAAGTCTCATGTCGTCTAACGCGTCTTCACCATCACAATTAGGCTTTACCCCCTCGGGCACGTTTGCGGGCTCCATGCCGCACAACTCCGATTTGGAGCTTCGGGATCTGGTGCTCATATTCGGACGGCGAAAGGGCATTATTATCGCCGCGTTTGTAGTGGGTATCCTCCTGGCAGCAGTGGTTCTCTTCCTTTCGCAAAGGCAGTACAGCTCAACCGCGACCATCGAGATCAACAAAGAGAACAGCAGTGAGTTGGGGATGGCCGATCTGTCGGGAATGGCTTCCGGAATCACCGGGGACAATGAGATCAACATGCAGCTGCTGACTGAGGAGTCAGTGATACAGAGCGACAACACCGCGCTAAGCGTGATTGAACGGCTAGGGCTCGAGCAGATTCCTCCCTATGCGGTGCCTGCGGGTGACGATAGAAAGAATGCAGGCTTGGCACAGGAGCATGGATTACCGCTGGATAAAGCGCCGTTTCGGCGTGATCGCATTCTGCAGATGTTTCGGTCAAGATTGCGCGTGTCGCTGGTCAAAGGCACCCGTCTGATCGACATTACTTACACAGACACCGACGCGGCACGAAGCACCGCCATTGCCAATGCAGTGGTTGAAGCGTACATCAATGAATACACGGAGACGCGGTACGAGGCGTCGTCGAGAGCTTCTTCGTGGTTGACCAATCAGCTGGCAGACCTAAAGGATCGAGTCGCCGCGAGCCAGGCGAAGGTCGATCAGTTCCAGCGGGAATCCGGCCTGACAGGGATGACGTTATCTCCCGTCAGCGAAAAGCCGGGCGAAACGGCGGCGGTGCCGTCGTCGGATAATGTTCCGCTCGAGCGCTTATTGGAACTCAACCGCGATTTGACGAATGCGGAGGTTACACGCATTGCGAATGAGGCCGCCTACCGATTGACCGAAACGCAGGATCCCGATGTTGTTATGGGAATCGGGTCAACCTCGTTGGCGAGCAGCCTTGGACCAAATTCACCACTAGCGCCGGGCAGTTCGGACCTGACGCTTCTTCAGCAACTCCGCCAGCAACAAGCGCAACTGAAGATGCAGATGGCTGCATCCAGCGTGAAGTACGGCGATATGAACCCCGCCATAACGCAGCTGCGCAATGAAGAGCAGGCTCTGGATGTGCAAATCACGCAAGAATTGGCGCGAATTCGCACTCTGGTCAAAAACAATCTGGCGCTATCCACGCTTGCCGAGCAAGGCATTCAAGACCAGGTGAGCAAGCAGGAACAGGACGTGAATACGGTCTCGGCAAAGGCCGACCAGCTGGTCTTGCTCCAGGAAGAAGCATTGTCGAGCCGCCAGATCTATCAGGATCTCTATACGAAGCTGGAAGAGGCCAGCGTTACCGCGGGAATCAAGGCATCCAACGTCACCCTTGTGAACCCGGCGCGTGTTTCATCGCATCCATCCTCTCCGAGGGGGCGGCTCCTTCTCGGCGTGGGCGGCATGCTTGGACTTGTGCTGGGGCTTATTGCCGCTTTTCTTTGGGATTACTTCGATGATTCCATTGTGAGTCTTGAGCAGGCCGAACAGATCAGTTCGCTTCCCGTGCTCGGAGCCATTCCGGACTTCAATCAGAAGCAAGGCGCGATGAGCCGGTACGGACTTGCTTCGCGATCTCAGGATCTTGGCGACTCCAAAGAAACATCCTGGCTCCTGCGTGCACCCCGTTCTCATATTGCCGAGGCGTATCGATCGCTGCGAACCGCTCTGTTGCTGAGCAAGGCGGAAAAGCCCCCCAAGGTTATCCTCGTGATGAGTGGCTCGCCGGGCGAAGGTAAATCTACAACTTGCCTGAATACGGCCGCGGCGTTTGCCATTCAGGGAGACAAGGTTCTTTATATCGATGCTGATATGCGCCATTCACGGGCCCAGGACTACTTTCACTGCGCCAACAATGCCGGCCTGAGCAATTGCCTCACCAGCGGCATGCCATTTGAGAAGGCTTTGCACCCATACCCCGGCATCGACACGCTGTCTTTGCTGCCAGCAGGGCCAAGTCCGCCCAATCCATCGGAGTTGGTCGGGTCAAAGCGCTTCGTCGATCTGCTTGACGAACTGAAGATGCATTTCGACTACATCTTCATCGACAGTCCCCCGATTCTCCTGGTGACGGATGCTCAACTGCTTGCATTGCGCACCGACGGCGTTATCGCGGTCGTGCGCTCGAAAAAGACCACGAAGCGCGCTCTACAGCGAATGTTATCGATCATGCGAACGCCCGGAGCGTCACCTCTGGGAATTGTGGTGAATGCTCTGAGCTCGAGCTCGTCATCGTACTCGGGTTACGGCTATTACGGGAAAGAGAGTGAGAAACATGTTGAAGGTTAGGAATAACGTCCCGAGGCCAATGCTTCGCTCAGGTATGCTCCTTGTCGTTCTGCTGTGCGTGTTAGCTTCCGCGGACGTCAAAGGTCAGCAGTCTCCCTCCGCTATCACGGCGAACATTGCAGAGACCTCCAGCACCGCGGCTCGGCGGTCGGCAACCTCGAATGAAGCCGGATTGATGCCTGTGCCGGAGGGTTTCGAAAAGCTCCGCCTGTCGCCGGGATATCTTCTCCAGATGGACGTCTACGACGTTCCAGAAATGTCGACGGAGCTGCGCATCGATGCGAAGGGATCGGTAACAGTGCCTCTTGCCGGCAGCGTCTACCTTGAGGGCGACACGGTACCGGAGGCGCAGGCCGCGATTGCAAGGGTACTTATCGACAAGAGGATTCTGAAGGATCCTCAGGTAACGATCAATGTCCTGCAATATTCATCCAAGTCCGTGTCCGTGCTCGGTGAGGTGCTTAATCCGGGACGGTTGCCGTTGCTGGCCCCGGAATCTCTCGAGGACGTAATTGCATTGGCCGGGGGCGAAACTATCTCGGCCAACGATGACATCGAGATTCAGCACACCAGCGAGGGCGGCGAAGTTACAAGCAGGCACGTCGTCTATACGCAGGCCGGTGATTCGTCGACGTTGCAAAACACTTTAGTGGAACCGGGAGATACGGTCCTGGTGCACCGCGCGGGAATCATTTACGTGCTCGGCGCGGTAACTCGTCCGGGAGGGTACCTGATGGTGAATGGCGGCTCGCTGAGCGTCATTCAGGCGGTTTCTCTTGCCGGAGGAATCACGTTGCAGGCCTCGGCAAAATGGGCTGTGATCGTGCGCCGGCAGGGAGATGGATATGTGCAGTTCAAGGTTCCGCTTTCGGCAATGGAAACCGGTGGAGCTGCCCCGGTTCAGCTTCAGGCGAACGACGCGCTGTATGTGCCAGTAAGCACGTGGAAGGCCGTTCTGATTAGCAGCTCCAATGTTCTGAGCGCAGCGACTTCGGCCGCCATTTATCGCGCGCCGTAGGCTGCACGGAAGCGATGATTCACACCTGGCCCATTGGAAGATGACAAAGCATTCCGGCAAGCGCGATTGCAGCGGGCAATCCCTGCCGCTTAGTGAAACAGCTGGTCGGGGAACTTGCCCTGCCAGCCTCGGAGCGATCATGAAAATCGGGTTTGCTGGGCCAGCCTCGCTGCATTTACTCGCTGACCATGTTCAAAACGGACAAGCCCTGCCTGCGGGGTACGAATTTCCGCCCATGTCCATGTGGACGCTGCAACTCCTTGCGCGCGGACATCGGGTGGTGTTGTTTACGCACGCATCGGGAGTCACGAAACCGCAGAGCTTTTTCGGCGATCGGCTCACCATTCACATTGGCCGGCAGCGCGCTCGCGGCAGGGCGCGGGACTTCTTCGCGCTGGAACGCCGCGACCTAGTTGAATTCATGAGGGCCGACCCCTGCGACATTATCCATGCGCACTGGACCTATGAATTTGCGCTGGCGGCACTGGATAGCGGACAGCCCGTTCTGGTGACCGCACATGACGCGCCTCTTCGAGTTCTGTGGTATTTACCGAGCCCCTATCGATTTATGCGCCTGTGCATGGCTTGGAGCGTGGCGCGCCGCGCTCCGTATCTCACTGCGGTTTCCCAAGATACAGCAGAACATCTTCGCCGCTATCTGCTCTACAAGCGGCCCATCGCAGTCGTGCCCAATGCGCTGGCGCCCGAGGAATTTGAACTCGGACGCGCCCGCCAGGAGCATCCGCACTCCGGCCCTTTCACGGTGGCGGCCGTCCTGACAGGATGGAAAGGTCGGAAAAACGGGCCGGCTGCTCTGAAAGCATTTGCAATCCTTCGCCGGTCTTTTCCGGATGCGCGCCTTCTTCTGTTTGGGCATGACTATGCTCCGGGGGGACCCGCTGAGGCGTGGGCCCGGCAGAACCGTGTGAATACCGGAGTGGAGTATGCGGGCCCCACGCCGAATCGAAGCCTCCTGCGGCGACTTGCGCAAGAAGCAGACGTCCTATTGCATCCTGCACTCGAGGAATCTTTCGGTATGGCCGTGGCAGAAGCCATGGCGCTCGGCTTGCCAGTCGTGGGAGGCAAATACTCCGGAGCGGTTCCTACGTTGCTTGAAAACGGGCGCGTAGGCGAACTTGTGGATGTACGCTCTCCCGAGAAAATCGCTGACGCGCTTCGAGACCTCGCGAACGATTCCGTACGGCGACGAACAATTGGGCGCCCGCGCATTCGAGTCTGCACTTCAGCGGTTCAGTGGCGATGTGGTCTTTGGGCAGTATGAAGAGATTTACCGGCGGATCTTAAATGGATCCAACGGGTACAAGAAATCGGCGCGGGAGCAACCCATCTTTAGTGGGATCCAGGATCCGACGCAAAAAGCCCGCGATCATACATTTCTATTTTGAATCCCCACTCCGAGCATGCAGTCAGTGACGAGGCAGATCGTGAACATAATTTTCTCGCGGGTATCGAATCGGCTCAAGCGGGCAGTCCAAGGCGAGGCGAGGTACTCGCTTTCCTATTTTCTCGTGGTTACTGCGATTTCATTAGCTTGCATAGCAATGCCAAAGTGCAATTTTGATGGTGTTTTTTATTCAGCGCTTGCCTCTGGTTCGAATGACCCGCTTGTGCTGCAGAGGGCGGGAATTGATTTTCTTAGCCACCAAAGGGACCAAAGTGAATTGAACGCGAGTTCTTATGAAAAGAACATGATGATTAACGCGGGGCAGTTCAACCAGCAACTGCCGTTCTATTCCGTGAAGCCTCTTTATGTTTTGTTGCTGCGGGTGCTGCACATATGCGGGGCAGGGTGGCGTTCCGGCGCGATCATCTCGGCGATATGTTATTTCTTGCTGGGCGTGGTGGTGCACAGGTGGCTGGGTGCTCATTATGCAGGTCTGACAGCCAGCCTGTATGCGGCCTGCCTAATGTTGAATCCAACGCTGTTGCAGATCGTACGCTGGACCTCTCCCGATCTCGTTTCGACCCTGATTTCTGTCGTCGCGATGTGGTGCATTCTGGAGTTGAAGAAGCCGTTTAGCGCCGCTGTGTTGTTGTTGACAGGCATATGGGTGCGTCCTGAAACGGTCGTATTTTGTTCGCTCGTGTTTTTGGCCATCCTGTTGAGTCGGATGATGGCGATGATTTGGGTGTTCTGCCTGGAAGCGATGGCCGCAGCAAGCTACGTTTTCATATCTCGCTTCGCTTACCCGATCGCCGTGTTGTTTTACGTTTCGATAGTTAACAGGAGTTTTGCGCCTAATCAAGTGCACTTTACTCTCACCCCGCAAATTCGCCTTCACTATTTTGCAAAGGGCGTTCAAGAACTCGTGCTGACGGACCCCTTCTTTTCAATCCCTGTACTGCTTGTTGCGGCCATTTTCACGACACGCAAGGGGAGGAATCCGATGTCTGTGATGATTGCCACAGCATCCGTGGCTTCCTTTGCCATTGCATATGCTGTCTTTCCCCATTTTGAGGGTAGGTATTATATTTCCCTACTCGTCTTCATCCCGCTTCTTATCTTCCTGTGCTGTGGCGATCCGATTGACTCATCGCTCATGCCGATTGGGCAGGAATTGGAATCGCCACGCACGCGCGTGTTGAACGACAATCAAGTGTGCACGCCGCGTTGACTCACCATTAGGACATTCACTGATGATAACCTTGCTGGCACTTATAGCGTTCGCGCTCGTCCTCAGCTACATCTATCTGCTCTCGCTACGCGTGGACCTGGGACTGATTAGTCTACTTGCGGCTGAGCTTATAACGAATGCAGTCGGTGACAAGAGTCAGGTATTCGGCGGTATTCATCTGGGACCGTTTGACGTTGTGTCGATATGTCTTTTGTTTGCCGGCATAATTCGAATGGGGAAGGCGTTGAAGACGATCAATGCTACTCGCGCTATTGCGATTGGGTACTTAGCTCTGTTTGCGATCAGTCTTGGGCGCGGATTATATGCGAATGGCTTACTGGTCGCTGCGAACGAGTCGAGGGGTTTCATAGGGCCTCTCGTCGCCATGCTGTATTTTCTAACCTCTCCCGTAGACGACAAGTCGATTCGAAGGTACACCTTAGCATATCTCTATTTCGGCGCCGCGCTTTGTGCGGTCGCAGTTCTGGCTGCGGCAGGTCTTCCGTTGGGAATTAACGCGTTGTCATCGTCGGACATTACCGGGCTCAATGGCCGTTATCTCCCCTCTAGCGGTGCGGCAGCTATTGCGGTCTGCGGCTTCTTTTCGTTGGGGCTATTTCGCTACCGGGAAAAGGGCGTTCTAGTCCAGATTATCCCGGTGATCTTCTTTTCTATGGCAATCTACCTCCGTCACCGCACGGTGTGGATGATGTTGCTTGTCGGGATGGCGGCTCTTTTGCCGCTCGACGCTAGACTCTTTCGTCGGCTGTTGCCTGCTGCTCTGATTGCAACAGCAGCGGTCGCGGTACTTGCGATCTACGGGAGCAATGCTCAGGGACTGGTCAGCGAAGATCAGTTTGCGGAGTCGGCGACAAACGCTCAGACATTGGAGTGGCGTTTGAATGGCTGGAAAGAGCTTCTTCTTGATGAAGAGCAGGACGCTATGACAGTGACAATTGGGAAAAGCATGGGAAGCAGCAACTGGCGCGTTGACCCGGTTTCATATCAGGCCGTCACCGTGGCTCCGCATAACGAGTTCATCCAGGAGTATTTGCGAGTAGGCGTAGTCGGAGCGGTTCTCATTCTGCTTTTCGGATTGAGACCGTTTCTGAAACTTTGGAGACTCACGAAGACAAACCCAATGGCGGTTTACCCATCCACATCAGCGTGGGCGGTCATCGTACTGGCTGTGCTCGTCTATGGTGTGGCCTACGGAATTGGGCCTCATGCGTATGCTCTTGTCGGTATTGCAAATGCCATCGCTCTGAGGCAGCCTGCGCCTGAAGAAGCGCACATATTGGGCACGAACGACTGGGAAATGACGACCGTGCCCATAATGGCTGAATAAACGCGGAAACAGGATGCCAATTCACCAGATTGCCGTGCTCATGACATCGTTTAACCGGTGCGAATCAACGTTGAGGTCGCTCGCCGCACTCACTCGTCAGCAGCGCGCCGCCGACTTTGCATTGCAGGTGTTTCTGGTTGACGATGGTTCTACGGACGGTACCGCTGATGCGGTGCAGTCAGCATTTCCGGAGATTCGGGTTCTGCAAGGGGACGGCACGTTGTTTTGGAACGGCGGCATGCGAATGGCATTTGCGGCCGCGCTTCAGGAATCGTTTGACGCGTATGTTCTTCTGAACGACGATACCGTGCTCTATAACGGTGCTATTGCGCGGCTCGTAGCGTGTGCACAAATGAGGGTCGAAACCGAGAGGCCCATTATCGCCGTGGGAAGCACTGTCTCGCCGCAAACAGGCGAACACACTTATGGCGGCATCATGAAGCACGTGCATGGGGCTGTTATTCGGTTCGAGAAGATTCCGCCTCACGAATGCCTGCCCATCTCCTGCGACGCGATGAACGGAAACGTTGTGCTGATTCCTCGAGAGATTGCAAACGTTGTTGGAAATCTCGATAAGCGATTCCGCCACCAGTTCGGAGATCTTGACTACGCACTTGCGCGCCAAACGTGCCGGCTTTCAGGTGATGGTGGCCCCAGGCTATCTTGGCGAGTGCGCGTCAAATTCCAAGGCAGGAACCTGGCGCGACTCTTCACTGCCCTTGAGGAAGCGGTGGAAGCACTTGTTATCGCCCAAGGGGATTCCGGTGAAGGAGTGGTTCCTCTTTACAAGCCGCCACTATGGCTGGCGTGCAATGTACTATGCATTCTCGCCCTTTGTGCAGACCTTCGTATCGAGCATGCTGTCGCACGACGGAGCTGGCGCTACTCGCCGCGAGTCGCGTCCTGCATCTTGATCGCGCGCAACTGGCGCAGATTCCTGACCGCAATTGAGTGAAACGTACCATGCATTACGAGGTATAAGTTGACTGCGAAACCCCGTACGATCGCATCGTCCGCACTAGCGGGAATACGGTGGAACTATGTTGGCGGCATTGGCGCAAGCCTCTGCTCGCTTGCGATCAGTGTGGTTCTGGCCCGCATTCTCGGTCCCAAACCGTTTGGTCAGATCATCATAGCCATGACCATTTACGGCTTCCTCAATCTGTTTGTTGACGGCGGTTTCAGCCAGGCATTGATCCAGCGACCGGCCCTGAGCGAGCGCGATATTCGCATCACATTCACCTGGCAGGTTGGAATTGGCGCATGTACAACCGGCCTTGTGTACGTCTGTGCGCCGTGGTTCGCACGCCTGTTTCACGATGCATCGGCAGTCCACGTGATTCAAGTGATGTCGTTCCTGATTGCGATCCAATCGATGGGGCTGGTTTCAGCAGCGCTCTTGCGCCGGGAGATGCGCTTCAAGGCGGTCCAATTCGCTTATCTTACGAGTTACCTCTTTGGATATATAGTCATCGGAATTCCGATGGCGTTTCACGGAGCTGGGGTGTGGAGTCTTGTATGTGCGTGCATTGCGCAATGCGTGGTCAATACTCTCCTGCTTCATAGGGGGGCAAAGCACTCACTCATACCCATCTTCGCGCTACCCGAGCGCTCCATTTCTTTGTTTGGCGGCACGATGATTGCCAATAACGTTGTCAACTGGGGACACTCGAATCTTGATAACATCGCGGCTTCGAGGCTTGGACCTGTAGCGCTGGGACTCTACGGGCGCGGCTCTAACTTTGCGTACCAGCCGGTGAACACCGTCGTAAACGGACTGCAATCTGTACTGCTGTCCTCCACCGCGCGGGTGCAGGAGAAACGCGAATTGATGCGCAATCTAAGCCTCGCGGTTATGGGAATCGTTTTCGGAGTTCTGGGAGCAGCCTATGCGACATTCGCGCTCACTCCCGACACGGTGATGTTGGGTCTGTACGGTGGCAAGTGGGTCGCATTAATACCCCTCATGGTTCCCCTCGCGCTGGCGATGCCGTTTTATGGCGTCCACTGTCTTTTTGGTCCGATTCTATGCGGGCTGGGGCGGCCTGATCTTGAATTTTGGCCGCAGGCCGCGAGTTGCACCATTGCTGCGTGTGCGTTCTTCGCGGCGACTCATTATTCGCTTCTCGCTCTTGCCTGGGCCCTCTTTGGAGTGGTGTTGATCAGGTTAACGATGATTGCAGGGTTCCTATTCCGTCTCCTGAAGATATCGTGGCCGAGCGCGTTGCTCCTTGTGGCCAGGAGGGTTGCATTCTCCGCGTGTTTCGGCGGCTTGGCATGGTGCGCGGATCACTTGCTGCGCATGGCACACCTCGGAACTGCTCAACGCCTCGCCACTGTGTTTGTCTTCTGTGGAATTGCTCTCGCGTGGTCGGTGTGGTATGCAGGGAACCTGATCTTCGGCCATCAGGCTGTGCGCTTTTTGTGCAACTACGCGGCGCACTTACCGAGTGCCTATGTCAAGCAGTTAAACCGCCAGGTGGGAGTGGGTCAGGCACCGATTGTGCCAACATTGCAGGAAAACTCTTGAGAGCCAAGTCGTGCTGTGCCGGCGAAGCGAGTGCGGAAATGCATGGCCGAGCAAACGAATGTGAAAGCCAGGATATTCAAGGATGCGATTTGTCGTAGCAAAAAGACACGGGCGGCGAGGCAGCGGGCTAGGAAACGAGATATTTCCGTGGGCCAAGGGATGGATTGCCAGCCAGGTTCTGGACGCGCGCTTGATCGGCCCATCGTGGGGCTTGAACCAACGCAAATACCATCGGAATTTCGGCACTTCGCGGCTGGATTTTCTGGCCGAGGAAACGCTCACGCATCTTCCCCATCACACTTTCACGGAAAGTGAGTTTCGCGCGACCGGGGAGATCGATTTCGGAGCCGCGATTCAAAAATGGGCGACGGCGCGAGGGCTGGGAATAAAGTCTTCCTATCTTGTCAGCGTCGAGGGCATGTGGGGAGGGTATCCGTCGATCCGCAACGCGCGCGGATTTCTGCTTTCGAAGCTGTTGAGCAGCCGCGATGCGCTGCGGAATGCGTATCAAGTTGCATCGACGCTCGATCGCCGCAAGCTTTTCGTCGCCGTTCACATGCGATTCGCCAGGGATGGCTTCAGCTCGACAGTATCTGGCGAGGACGTTCGGGGAAGGTTCAATATCTTCATTCCGGGCGAATGGTATTTATGGGCATGCGAAGAGCTGAGGAAGCAATTTGGGGATCGAATACAGTTCTGGTTTTTCACAGATCGCCGCGGCCCCGAATTCGATGAAGCCGTGCGCCGCTTCAACCCCGGCCAGATGCAGCAACAGGGACTTACCGAATGCAGCGATCTGCTGCTGATGACTCAAGCCGATCTTCGGGTGTGTTCAGTCTCTTCCTACAGTTTGGCTGCAAGCTTCCTTTCCGGCGGCCCCTACCTTTGGTACGAACCTCAACTCTCGCTCGATCGCGGAAACTATTCACTGTGGGGGCACATTGGACCGCAGCATGCTCCGTGGACGTGCGAGATAAGTGACTCGAGCGCCGCTCATGATGCGAACGTCAATGGTTCTGCGCTGTTTCCGGGGACGGCTATGAGAGTCGGCGATCCGTTGCCCGAGAGCCTGCTGCAGATTCTCGATCAGAAACTTCTTCTCAACGATCCACGGACAAACTTGCTGGACTACGGATATTTGCCGGAAGCTGCTCTCAAGGCTTAAACGGCGCATCCTCGAATTCGCGCCAACTATAAAGTCCGCAACATAACTTCCTCCCAGACATTCAGACCTCATGCGCATTGTGATCATTCATAACCGATATCAACAGTCGGGCGGCGAAGACCATGTGCTTCACGCCGAGACGGCACTGCTGCGGGCGCGAGGCGATGAAGTGGAAACAGTTGAGGCGAATAACGATGCGATCGTGCGATGGACGGCAGCAGCCAAAGCGGCCTTTGATTGCGTGTATTCTTTTTCATCCGCGCGCAGCATGGGCAAGCTGATCGATGAGTTTCGTCCGGATGTAGCCCACATTCACAACTTTTTCCCTCAGTTGTCACCATCCGTGCACTATGCGTGCCGCAAGGCGGGGGTGCCTGTCGTGCAGACGCTCCATAACTACCGTCTACTATGCCCGGGAGCAACATTATTTCGGGAAGGAAAGGTCTGCGAGGACTGCACGAGAGCTATGGTTCCGTGGCCAGCGGTTGCGCACGCATGTTATCGCGACAGCCGAACGGCGAGCGCTTCCGTGGCCAATATGCTTGCCATCCATCGGGCGGCGGGAACCTGGACGCGCACAGTATCCCGATTTATTACTCCCACAAAGTTTGCGCGCAATAAGTTCATCGAAGGGGGCCTGCCCGCAGAAAGAATTGCGGTGAAACCCAATTTCCTGAGCCAAGACCCTGGAATGGGAAATGGCAATGGAAATTACGCTCTTTTTGCGGGAAGATTCTCGCAGGAAAAGGGCTTGGATACGCTTCTTGCAGCGTGGCGGCAGTTAAAGGTAAGAGTACCGCTGAAAATTGTGGGCGATGGCCCTCTGGCGCCGATGGTGCAGCAGGCAGTTGCCACGCTTCCAGATGTGGAATGGCTCGGACCGCGCTGTCATGAGGAGGTGTTGCAACTTATGGCGGATGCGGCATTCCAGGTGATCCCGAATAACTCGTATGAGACTTTTGGCTTAGTGGCGATGGAAGCGTTTGCCGTGGGGCTGCCCGTGTTTGCATCCCGCCTGGGAGCCTTGGCGGAACTGGTGAAAGACGAAGAGACGGGAAAGCTCTTCACCGCCGGATCCAGTGAGGCGCTGGCGGCCACAGTCGAGTGGGCCATTGCACATCCGGATGAACTGAGAGCGATGCGACGCAATGCCCGCCTGGAGTTTGAAAGCAAATATACTGCTGACGCCAATTACGGCCAGCTCATGGAAGTGTACGAGTCGGCGCGCGCAGAAAACCGCGCAAAGAAGAGCGAGGCGAAGTGACAAAGATAAAGAAACTCGCCATTCTGCTGAACATCGTCGCTCCTTACCGGGTTCCGATCTTGTCTTCTCTCGCGGATCACTTTGACACGCTAGTGCTGCATGGAGGCAACGAGGCGAACCGGGAGTGGGCGGTTAATCTGCCTCCAAGCCTAAAGGTGCGCAAGGCCTTTACCCTACAGATCCCGCTGCGCAAGAAATGCGGTATCGACGGTGTTGTAGATACTTCTTACGTTCATCTGAATCTCGGACTGATTTATTGGCTACTCCGGTTCCGGCCGGACGTGATCATCTCCAACGAGATGGGGGTGCGCACCATCATCGCAATCCTCTACGGAAAACTGGCGCGTGTTCCAGTGTGGGTGTGGTGGGGTGGCACCATGCAGTCGGAACGCAATCTCGATGGGCTGCGAGCGCGCTTACGGCGCTTTCTTGTGCGACACGTCAGCCGATGGATGAGTTATGGCATGACTACCACGGAGTACCTGGAATCGCTGGGGATTCCGCGCGAGCAGATTCTACAGATTCAGAACTGCGTACCGCATGAGACGTTTCAAACTGTTCCTCAGGGGCAGTCGGCCTGGTTCGCAAACGGTCCGCGTCCCGTGATTCTTACTGTGAGCCAGCTGATTCAGAGAAAGGGCCTGGATAAGCTTATTGAAGCCTGCGGACGCCTGGCGGCGCGCGGGAAGAAGTTTACGCTGGCAATTGTCGGCCAGGGACCGGAGAAGGACAAATTGCTCGATCTGGCCAAGGCCAACGACATCGAGCACTTTGAGATTCTGCCCAATCAGTCGCAGCAAGCTTTGAACGAAATCCTCAGAAGCGCAGATGTATTTGTGTTTCCTACACTGCAAGATGTTTGGGGCCTGGTAGTAAACGAAGCACTATGGGCGGGAACGCCCGTGCTGTGCTCCCGATACGCGGGGTGCGCGCCGGAAATCGTCAGCGAAGCGAATATCTTCGATCCGATGTCTCCTGAAAGCTTCGACGCGGCCCTGATGAAGATGTTCGAGGGCGGAGTATTGCCGCCTGATCTTTCGCAACTGCTGACCTGGCAGGAAGTGGCATCAGTGATGCGCTCCTCGCTGGAAACGGGCTTTCCAACTCGCTAATAAGCAACGGCGGACTCGAGTGCACGGATCTCTCCCATCCTTGCATCGGTCCGCCGTATTTTTTTGCCGGTGTTGCTGAATCGATTAGTTCATATGCTGATCGCCGACCAGCACGCCCGCCGCGGTTATTTTGGATGACCAGAAGGTCCGCTCCGTGTTTTCGGCTTGCAGATTTACACCTGACGACGTGAGGCAGGGGTTAGTAAAGTCATTGCCGGCCGCAGAAACACCGGCATCGGCGCTATCCGGTGGGTTAACCCATTGATCGTATGCCGTTGGTGCATTGTTCGAGTTAGGCCCGACCATTCCACCGGCGGTGGTGGTAATTGTATTGTTATAGAATTGCGTGCTCGCATAGTAATTCCAAATGACAACTGCATTCGCTCCCCACGCGTACCAGGATCCAGAACTGGTCATTCCGCAGGAGACAATGCGATTCCCCGTGGCAGTGACGTCGTGGCCGGCGGCAATACCCACGCCAGTTCCCGCAGTAGCAACCACCTGGTTGTTTTCAAATTGCACATAAGCGGAAGGCGAGGAGCCATTCGTTCCGGGACCGTCAGTAATCATTGCGGTGCCGGTGTAATGGCCGGTTACGACGGGCGATGAAGCGCCCTCCATATAGTTATCATGCACCGAGATGGGATGGCCTACTGATCCCTGGCTGTTATAGATATTGATAACGTCTTCCATAGAGCTCTGACCAATTGTCTGCGCGATCTGATTCCATGCGATTTCGGCGCCCTCCGGTGCAGATACTCCATTCAAGATGATGAAGTGCCCCAGGCTCGGCCGGCTTGCTAAAAAGCCGCCTTGTCCGTCGCTCGCGCGGTCTTCAAGATTGCTGGCATAGTTATTGGTAATTTCGAGAGTGGACGGCGACGTAGCGCCAAGCTTGATTCCAAAGCTGACGCCGATCATCGAACAATTCTTCACTACAAGAGATGTCACCTTGGTTGCGCTCAGAAAGACTCCCCGCTGGTCTCCAGAGACTTCAGGATCGAGAGCGGTTCCGGTAACGTTCTGGATGGTCACGTTTGCGCCCGTACTAACGCCGCTCACAGTGATGAGCGCGCCGCGGCTGGAAATCGTAGAATCCTGAAGCACAACCGGCTGGTCGGTTTTGATGGTGACTGCAGCCGTGTTGGGGTCGGTGCTGGTCCAATTGCCCGAGTAGGTGCCGCCGCTGGTGATCTGAATGGGGCCGGACGCCTTTTGCGCGGTGACGGTGACCGATGCGGTCGCCGTGGATGATCCGCAGCTAACGGAAACCTGCGCAGTACCGGCTGTACCTCCCTGGAATTGACCGCTGCCCAGGCTGGTGAGCACTGACGGTTGCGATGACTGCCACGTGCACTGCTCGCCGGCGCCATCACCGGAGACGGAGAACTGCAGTTCCTGCCACGCCTGAATGCTGGCCGTCGACGGGCTCAAGGCCGTTGTGGTGGTCGAAGTGGACTGGCTGGACTGAACGGCAGCCGTGGACATTGACCCAGAGCAACCCTGGAGCAGAACCAGAACCGGCAAAATTGCGGAAACCAGAACTACTTGCTTCGGCGAAAGAGTAAGTTTCAACATTGCATCCTCGGGCGATCGATCTATTGACCGCCTTGTATCTATCGGCTCAGCGTTTGGAAATGCTTCGCTTTGGGACACAGGTGATCTAGGACAAGAGTACGGTTATAGTGCACGTAAGTGAATGGCACTATTAGACTTAGCAGCGAACACCTGTAACCGTTTTTCAGGGCAGAAGTAATCGGAATTTTGCGCGCAATTACTTACTCCGGGTGATTACTTACCAAACCGGTTACTTGTGCTCAGCAGGGAACGTAACTGTGGTTGTAGGAATTAAGTAAGTACGTACTCACTTAACTAACTAAGCGCGCTTCTGTACGGACAAACAGCGAGACCGGCCAGGCGATGAGCTCAGTTATTGTTGCCTTCATCCGGGCTCGTGATAGTGAGTTGCGACGCACGCGCCGTCAGAAGCTCGGTTGCGCGGGCGTGCAGTTCCGTCGAACCGGGCATCTTGAGCGGTGGGGACGCCCTCAAACTTCAAAGAAGGAGAAAAGTCATGGTGGCGACGATTGAGCGCATTTCGAGAGGCGCCCTTTTGGTGGTTGTGGGCGTGTTGAGCGTGACCCTGTCCAACTGTGCAAGTGCGCAGAACGTCGGCACTTCGAATGCCGTCCCGAAGGTCACGGCCTATTGTCAGAATCCAGGCTCACTCGATGAAAGCTGCCTTCGCAATGCACTTACGGCTGTAGCCGGAAAGACAGGCGCAAAACTGGTGGTTCCGGCAGGCACGTACCGCTTAGGTTCACTCGCCATCGCTACACCGAATGTGACGCTCGATTGCGAGTCCGGCGCGATCCTTCAACCCACAGGTTCGTCCAACGGCATTCGCATTACAGGCAACAACATTGTTTTCGATGGATGCACGATCGATCTCGAGAACATCAAATCTGGTCCTGGCGTGATGGTTACGAGAGCGTCGGGATTTGCAATGCAAAATGGCGCGATCATCCACATTGGCGAGCAATCCGGATTGCAACTAAATCAGACGTCGAATGCGGTAATCGACAGGAATCGTTTCGCGACAGATGGGACCGGCGACGCCGTGTTTGCCTATGGGCCAACGACTAACATCCGGATCACCAACAACCGTGGTGTGGGATCGATCGACGTGGATTCTGGCAGAAACGCAAATGGCGCCAGTCATGGGGTTGTGTTTACGGGAAATGTTCTGCAGCCGGTGAAGGGCAAGACGATTCTGACAACTGGGGACTTCAGCAACGGCTACGGGCCCGCGAGCCCGATCGCCCAAATTGTGATCACGGGAAATACGTGCAACATCGTAGCGGCGAGCGCGACCGTCGCGCCATTTGGCTGCTACTCGCTGGTCAGCGGCGACGGTCTCACCTTTACTAACAACACGATGAATGCCGTGGGGCGGTATGTGCAGAATTCGCTGGTCGAGATGGGTACGGCGGACGCGGCAATCTCAAACAATACCTTTCGCGCAGGGAGTGACCCTGGCGCGCAAACGTATAACGACATCATTATCTATAGTACGAATGTTCAATTATCTAACAATGCTTTCGTTGGTACGAGTGCGCATGGAGACGCGATCCGGATTTATCCGGAGAGCAATGCCGATGATATCTCAATAAGTGGCGGCAGCATTACTGCCGATAACTCGGGCGGTGCCAGGCCGCAGAACGATGGCATTGCAGTTGCGTGCAACGAGTACCGCATACCGCTTCGAGTGACAGGGATTGCCGGCGGCGGAGCGAAAGGCGCGGTTAGTTCGGTGGCGATTGTGCAGTATCCGGGCAAGAATGCGCCGGTTGGGGGCGGATTCGGTCGGACAACGGGAGTTGCCGCGACGGGCGGATCGGGGACGGGGCTCAAGCTGGATGTGCTGAGCGTCGACGCGCACGGCGGCATTTCGTCTCTTGGAGTGTCTTCGGGCTACGCGGGCAACAACTATGCGATGGGCGATGTGGTTTACTTGCCGGTGCGCGGCTCAGAATCCGCAGCAGAAGCAAAGGGAATCGAGATTAGCGGGGTGACTATCTCCGGCGCTTTCCTTCATGCGGTCGACATTCGGAGCTTCCAGGAAGCGTCCTGCCCGGTTTCCGCGGAACTGCAGAACCTCACAATCTCCGGCGCGAGCGATGCGACCCCGATTGCGACCGGCGTCTTTGAGAGAGGCGCAACGGTGAAATCAGGCGCGATCCGGTTTGCGCATGTAACCAAGGCCAACGACACGGATCGCTGACGGCGCTAGCTGACTTCTTATTGCCGAACGGGCGCGCGATCCACGCTTGACAGGGGCAGCGCCGCACTTCTACCTTTCCAGACTGCAATTTATTTCATTAGCAAATCGCTGCTCGAATCGCGCGTTCAGGAGGCGATCCCATGCAAGTGAAGAGAATTCTGCTCGTTAGCTGCTTGCTTTCGGCTTTGGGTCTGCATGCCCAGGCGCCAGGCACGACACCCGCACAAGCGCCCACGGCCCCAGCCACGCCGACTCTGGCCACGCCGACAGCGCCTCTGACTCCCGGAGCGCCCGCCACGCCGCGCGCACCGCAGGCTCCGCCTTCAGTGGTCGCAGGGATTCCCGTGAACTACGACGAGGCGAAGGTGGGCGAGTACACGTTGATCGACCCGCTGGTGCTGAACAATGGCAAGCGTGTGAAGGACGCGAAGACGTGGTGGACGAAGCGTCGGCCGGAGATTGAGGCGATCTTTGAGGCCGAGCAGTACGGGCGCGATCCGGGACGGCCGGCGGATGAAAGCTTCGATGTGACCGACAAGGGCACGCCTACGCTGAACGGCAAAGCGATTCGCAAACAGGTGACGATTTCGTTTTCGAAAGATCCAACATGGCCGAAGATACACCTGCTGATTTATCTGCCCGCAGCGGCGAAGGAGCCGGTACCGATGTTCTTCACCATCAACTTTGGCGCGATCCAGAGCGCGGTGGACGATCCCGGGATCACGCCGATCGAGGTATGGGATCCGCGGACCGGCAAGAAAATGCTGCCGCCGCCGGGGCGCGGATTTGGGCGCATCAATATTGAGCCGCTGCTCGATGCAGGATTCGGGGTTGCTACTTATTATTACGGCGAAGTGGATCCGGATTCTCTCACGGGATTCCCGAACGGGATTCGCGCGAAATATCTGAAGCCGGGGCAGACCGAGCGCGCGCCCGACGATTGGGGCTCAATTGCCGCTTGGGCGTGGGGCATGAGCCGCGTACAGGATTATTTCGAGACGGACACGGCGATCGATTCGAAGCGCGTGGCCATTCACGGGGTATCGCGGCTGGGCAAGACGGTGATGTGGGCCGGGGCGCACGACCAGCGCTTTGCGTTGGTGATCGCCAGTTGCTCGGGCGAGGGCGGAGCGGCGCTGAGCCACCGCAACTACGGAGAGACGATTGCGCATTTGACTGCGCCGACGCGCTATCCCTATCAATTCGCGGCGAACTACGCGAAGTGGGGTGGCTTTCCTGACAAGGCGCCGATGGATGCACACATGCTGGTTGCGCTGATTGCGCCGCGCCCGCTGTTGCTGCAAACCGGCAATACGGATTTCTGGTCCGATCCCAAGGGCGAGTTCCTGGCCGCGGTTGCGGCGGGGCCGGTGTACAAACTGCTGGGTAAGGACCCGCTCGATACCGATGTTTGGCCTGCGGCAAAAACGCCGATTCTGCACGACCTCGGCTATTACATGCACGACGGCGGGCACGGGATGGTGCCCACTGACTGGGACATCTACATCCAGTTTATGAGGATGCATTTGCATCCGGAGCAGTGATCACTGCGGCGACAGAAGCAGTAACGGACTGCGGGGGTCAGGAGAGCCCCGCTACAGCCGGTCAGGAGACCGGCGCTACACCTGACAAATCGGGAGGGAAGCGATGCGCAAGATGAGAAGGGCGGCATGCGCACTGACTGCGGTGCTCACGCTGGGATGCTTGGGCGCGATTCTTGCGCAAAGCGCGCCCGCGCAATTCGTTTCAGATGCGCTCGAACAGGGATTCCAGACTCCGCCCGACAGCGCCAAGCCGCGCACATGGATGCACTGGACGAACGGGAACGTGACGGAAGAGGGAATCACTAAAGATCTGGAGTGGATGAAGCGCGTGGGCATCGCGGGATTCCAGATTGCAGATGTGGCGGCGGGCAGTGGCCAGGTGGTGGACAAGAAGATCAACTTTGGCACGCCGGAGTGGTACCACGCAGTGCGCCATGCGGCCGAAGAGGCGAAACGGCTGGACCTGGAAATGTCGATCTTCAGCTCGCCGGGATGGAGCGAGGCCGGAGGGCCCTGGGTGAAGCCCGAGCAGGCGATGAAAAAGCTGGTGTGGAGCGAGACGCGCGTGGAGGGACCGCAGGCGTTCAGTGCGAAACTGCCGGAGCCGCCTTCGAATCAAGGGCCGGTGCGCGACCTGAGCGCGGGCGCACGGCCGGATGCGCCAAAGTTTTACCGCGACAGCGCGGTGGTTGCTTATCGCACGCCTGCCGAGGCGCACGACATGGCCGCGTTGCATCCCAAAGCTACGACAAACGATGGGCCGATTGACGCGACGCCGCTTCTCGACGACAGCCTGAACACGGCCGTGAATATCGCCGCGCCCAAGGATGGCGGGACGGCGTGGCTCGAATATGGGTTCGATCAGCCGTTCACTGCGCGCGCGCTGTCGCTGGGTTGCCGGAGCAGGATTCCGGTGGGCCGCATTCTGGCGAGCGACGACGGCGTTCACTTTCGCACCATCGCAGTGATGCCCGGCCCGCAGGGCTACCACGGAGCTGCAATCCGCACGTTTGCCTTTCCTGCGGTGACGGCGAAGTTCTTTCGCATCGAGATGGATGGCGCCGGGTTGCTGCCCGCGGCAGTGATTCATGGCGGGACGGCGATTCCCGCGCCGCAATACACGTTGACCGAGGCGATCTTCTATTCCGATGCGCGCGTCAATCGCTGGGAGGATAAGGGAGCTTTTGGCAGTTTGATGGATCGCTACGATGTGGTGCCGACGCCCGACGCGCCGGCCTCAGCCGAGATTGCACGCGGTGATGTGATCGATCTGACCAGCAAGCTGGACAAGGACGGCGCGCTGCATTGGGATGTTCCCGCGGGGAATTGGACGATTCTGCGCATGGGTTACTCACTCACGGGTGCGATGAACCGGCCATCGACGCCGGCGGGAAGCGGCCTTGAAGTGGATAAGCTGAACGCGACGTACGTCGCCCAATACTTTCACGGGTACATGGACCCAATCCAGCAGGCGCTGGGCGATTCGACGGGAAAGGCGCTGCGCTACATGACGGCGGACAGCTGGGAAGCGGGGATGCAGAACTGGACCGACGACATGATTGCCGAGTTCCGGCAGCGGCGCGGCTACGACCCAACGCCCTATCTGCCGGTGCTGGCCGGACGGGTGGTGGAAAGCGCGGACGTGAGCGACAGGTTTCTGTGGGACTTCCGGCGCATGCTGGCTGACTTATACGCTGGCGAGTTTTACGGAACCTTGGAAAGCCAACTGAAGAAGCTGAACATGGGGATTTATTCCGAGGCGTCCGGCGTGGCGCTGGAGATTCCCGAAGACACGCTGCTTAACAAGAGCCACATCACGATTCCCATGGGTGAGTTCTGGGTGCGAGCGCTGCATCCGGAATCGATGTACCTGGTGGATGTGCGCGGCGCGGCCTCAGCGGCGCACGTGTACGGCAAGCCGATTGTGGCGACGGAGTCGTTTACGGGCGGCGGATACGAGGCGCCGTACACTCTCAAAAAAATCGCCGATTTCTGGTTTACGCAGGGCGTGAACCGGCTGGTGTTTCACACCTCGGCAGAACAGCCGCTCGACACCAAACCCGGCAATACGATGGTGGGCACGCACATCAATCGCAACATCACGTGGGCTGAGCAGGCCAAGCCGGTGATGACATACTTTGCGCGCGTGAGCTACATGCTGCAGCAGGGAAGTCCGGTGGCCGATCTGGCGTATCTGCTGCCGGAGGGGGCACCATCGACGATGCCGTTCTGGGGCGCGGGCCTGGTTCCCGCACCGCCCGCGGGATACGATTACGACTATTTGAATACCGATATACTGCTGCACCACACCAGCGTGACCGCGGATGGCCGCATTCATATTGATGGGAGCGGCGACCTTCCGGAAGGAATGAGCTACCGGGTGCTGGTTCTGCCGCCAACCACGCAGATGACGCCGGAGGTTTTGGGGAAGTTGAATGAACTGGTCGAGGCGGGCGCGACCATCGTGGGCCCGCGGCCCAAGGCTTCGCCGAGCCTCATGGATGGTCCCGGCGGCGATACGAAAGTTCAGAACATGGCCGCGCGCCTTTGGGGCGACATGGATGGCGTGACCAACATCCAGCACACATTGGGCAAGGGCATGACGTATTGGGGGCTGACGCTGGGTGAGGTGCTCGGCCGCCTGAAGGATGCGCCGGACTTTACCTCGAGCGGCAGTCTGGATAGTCCGCCGGCGTGGGTGCATCGGCATACGGCGGACGCCGACATCTATTTTGTGGTGAACCAGGCCGATGCGCCGGAGCATATCGATGTACGGCTGCGCGCCACGGGCAAGAACGTACAGATTTGGCGGCCGATGGACGGGACGATTGACGAGGTCGCGGGAAGCGCAGCGGGAGCGACCACGCGCTTGCCGGACCGGAGCGGCAACCGGCAGCCGGGCATTGAGCCGGCGGCCTACGTGGAGCAGTCCGGCTTCACCAAGGTTTCACTGGACCTGGCCGAACGGGAGTCGGTATTTATCGTTCTGCGCAACGCGGCGCCGGCGCACGCGCCCTCGACAGCGCCAAAGAGCGAAACCGCACTGGCCACAATCCCCGGACCGTGGACGGTAACCTTTCCACCGAACTGGGGCGCTCCGGCCAGCGTGCAAATGCCCGATCTGATCTCGTGGACTGCGAGTTCCGATCCGGGGGTCAAGTATTTCTCGGGTACGGCCGATTATGTAAAAGACGTGCGCGCGCCCGCGACGTGGTTTCATCCAGGGCAGCATGTTTTTCTGGTTTTGGAGGAAGTTCGAGATCTTGCAGAAATCAGTGTGAACGGCAAACCGGTGGGAATGGTGTGGGCGCTGCCCTACCGGGTGGACGTGACTTCGGCTCTGAAGCCGGGGCTGAACAAGATCGAGATTAAGGTCACCAATGAGTGGACCAATCGGATCGTGGGAGACCGGCTGGTGCCGCCGGAAAAACGCATTTTGCCCCAGGCGGGACCTGCCCCGCGTGGGGGTGGCGCGTTCTTCGGGCCCAGGGAGCCTGCGGAATCCGGGCTTTTAGGCAGCGTGAAGCTGGTGGCCGAACGGGCTCGGCAGGAGTAGGACCGCACGGCCGTAAGGCTGGTTTTCCAACTCGGAAAGTGAGGCATGTAAGTAAGCATGCAACCACTGTCATTGGCGAGGCATCCGACCATGGGAAAACGGGAATTCCACTTTGACGGCGAGAGGCGGGCTGATATAGTTGATTCACTGGTTTGGCTCGAATTACGTCCAAAGAATTTATTAATGGTCGGTGAAAGCACTTCCTTTCATGCCTGGTAGTAGTAGATCCTCACAGGCCGGTTCACTTGCTTTCAACTTCGGACTCCGCAGCTCGAACGCCGCGCGATTTTAGTCCTAGCAAACAACACTGTGGAAAAAGCTCATCCAAGTGAGGATGGCGAAGCCATGCAAGAATTCGGACATCAGCCGGTTCCGATCGAGCCCCGCTCGATTCCCGGACTCATGCCCGATGGCCCGCAGGCGCCCCGGTGGTTTGCCCTTTACACGGCGTCGAGGCATGAAAAGCGCGTAGCCCAGCATCTGATCCAGCGAGAGATCGAGTTCTACCTTCCGCTTTACAAGTCGGAACGTAAATGGAGCGACGGATCGCGGGTGACGCTGGATCTACCGCTCTTCCCCGGTTACCTGTTCATCCATATTCAACGCAATGAGCGTAGCCGTGTGCTGGGTGTGCCCGGCGCACTCGCAGTGGTGGGCGGAACGGGCGGCGAGCCCGCCTGCTTGCCCGACACCACGATTCATGCGCTGCGGTCGGGGCTGGAAGCGCGGCCGGCGCGGCCCCATCCTCTTCTGACAGCCGGCCAGCGGGTGCGCATCCGCTCCGGCGCATTGGCGGGTTTCGAAGGCATCGTGGCGCGCAACAAGAACATATTCCGCGTGGTGCTTACCGTGGAACACATCATGCAAAGCTACGCCGTGGAAGTGGCCGTTGAAGATCTGGTCCCGCTTTCGCCCGGTGAACTGCTTTGCGCCGGCAACTTGCAGTAAGGCATTTCTCCTTCCGATATAGCCCTTGTCGGCGTCTTAGAAGGTGTCGATTCCTTGATGGAATCGACATTTGGTCGCTCGGGCTCCGGGATGCGGCAGAAGGAGAAATGCTCCAGCGAAATTCGCCAGCATAGCTCGAACAACCCATCGCCTGGCCTGCTCTTGACGGGCCCAACTTCCCTGACCTCATTCCGCAACGTCAATCCTCACTGGCTGTAGCCCAATTGTCTGCGGCCGTGCAACTGAGACTCTCATGTCAAAAACTCCAAACCCCGGAAAAGGCGAAGCCGAAGCGCGCATTCTGTCCAGCGCAGCGGGAATGTTTGCGAATTTTGGCTATAACGGCGTGAGTACGCGTGACATTGCCAGTGGTGCGGGAGTGAATGAAGTGACGATCTACCGGCACTATCCGCGCAAACGCGACCTTTATGTTGCTGTGCTGGATGCAGAGCTGCAACAAGTGAAGCTGCGCGGCGACTTGCTGGCCCGCATTGCCGAAGCGCAGGACGCGAGGATGGCGGTGACGCGCACTTTTGAGTTGATTGCCGCGACGCTCAAGAACAGGCAGGACTTGTTGCGCCTGATGCAATACTGCTCTCTCGAAATGGGCGACGATGTCGATCCCCTGCTGCGCCGGCATCTGGGCGAACTGGTGGAGGTGATTGCGCGTTACCTGGAACCCTGGGTCAGCAAGGGCGAATTGCGCTGCACCAGCGCCAAGACGCTCGTGCTTTCGCTGATCGCCATCATTCTCAGCCACCGTTCCCTGCATCGGCTTTTCGCTGGCGACGGGTCGAGCCCCGAGGCTCTCTTCAAGGCTTACGCGGAGCTTTCGGCGTCCGAATAGGCAATCCTTTTTTCTCCATGGCCGCTCATGCACATATTGCACGTGATCGACAGTTTTTCTCCTGCGACTGGCGGGCCGCCGGAGGCGGTGCGGCAACTGATCAAGGCCACTCGCGCTACCGGCACGGAAGTTGAGGTGGTTTGCCTCGATTCACCGCATGCGGAATTTCTCGGCGGTCTTGACTGCCCGGTGCATGCTCTCGGTCAGTCTTTTCTGGGTAGATATGCATTTTCACCGCGCCTGTGGCGTTGGCTCAAGGCAAACGCCGGACGCTTTGACGGCATCATTATGAATGGGGTATGGACCTTTCCGGGCTTTGCCCTGCGTGGCGCGGCACGTCGCGCTCGCCGGCCCTATGGAATCTTTGTTCACGGCGCGCTCGATCCCTGGTTCAACCGCAAGTACCCGCTGAAGCACTTGAAAAAGCTGCTCTACTGGCCCTTGCAGTATGCAGTTCTTCGCGACGCCGCGGCGGTCTTTTTCACGACCAAAACCGAGCGCGATCTGGCAAAGACGAGTTTCCGGCCGAACCATTGGAAGAGTGTGGTCGCGCCATTGGGAATCGTGGAGGATGAACATGCCGGGCAGAATGCTGGCAAAGAAGTCGAGGCGTTCTATGGCGCGTTGCCGGAGTTGCGCGGGCGGCGCTTTTTACTGTTTCTGGCGCGCATTCACGAGAAGAAGGGCTGCGACCTGTTGATTGAAGCGTTTGCGCGGGTGGCAGAGATGGCTCCCGACGTGCGCCTCGTCATGGCTGGTCCCGACCAGATGGGAATGCAGGCGAAGCTGGAGAGCAGGGCGGAGCAACTTGGCATTGCTGATCGGGTACACTGGCCCGGCATGATTGGTGGCGAGGTCAAATGGGGCGCGCTGCGGGCGTGCGATGCTTTGATCCTGCCGTCGCACCAGGAGAATTTTGGCGTTTCCGTGGCCGAGGCGCTTTTGGCCGGCCGGCCCGTGTTACTCAGCTACCCTGTAAATATCTGGCCGGAGATTGAGCCCGACGGAGTGGGTTTGGCCGATGAAGACACGATGGAGGGCACAGTGCGGCTGTTGCAGCGCTGGTTCAGCTTGCCCGCAGCGGAGCAAGCCGAGATGGCAGCCCGTGCGCAACCATGTTTTGCGGCGCGGTTCTCCATGGAGAGCACCGCGGCGACGATCAATGAAGTATTTAGTTGTGTGAAGGATGAAAACGCATAGTGGAGAGCCGGCCTGATGTCCACCTGGCTTCAGACGGCTTGAGCGGCAATCCGGCGGCATCCCAACGCCACGTGATCTGCTATTTTAAGTTGCTGATTGTTTAGGAGTTTCCATGTCCCTTGAACCTCAGGCGGGAGCCCAAAATGGCCTGCCAGTTGAAAATCCGACAAGCATCATCTCGATAGGCGAGCGCTCCCTCATGGATGTATGGCGTGTGCTGATGAAGCAGCGCCTGATCGTTGTGGCGGTGACGCTGCTCTCCGTTGCCGCGGCCGCCTGGCATGCGTTTCGCACGCTGCCGGTCTATCAAACCTCTTCGCGCATCGAGATCAAGTCGAATTCCGGGGGTAATGGGCCAGAGAGTTTTTGGGCAGCGGAAGATCCAACCACCGAGTTGCAGACTGAGGTGGAGGTAATTAAGAGCGACACCGTGCTGTTCCAAGCGGCGCAGAGCATCAATCTGATCCGCATGGTTCGCCAGAATCCGGCTGGGGAAGCGGCGTCTTCTGCGCCCATCACGTCGGATGAGCGCGGCGCGATGGTCGGAATCATGAAGGGAGGATTGTCGGTCACGATCATCCCCGATACGCGGATTCTCGAGATCAGCTATAGCGGAAACGACCCGAAGCTTGCCGCGGAAATCGTGAACGGGCTGGTCGATACCTATTCCGATGAAGGTCTGAGGGTAAACTTCGAACGCACCGCGCACGTGTCCGACTGGCTGGCGAAGCAGTTGGATTCTCTGAAGGAGGACGCGGCACAATCGCAGCAACAGCTGGCCGATTACCAGAGGGCGCACAACATTGTGGGTACGGACGAGAACTCGAATCTGACCCTCGAGACGCTGAATCACATCAGCGGCTCACTGGATGAAGCAGAAGCGGATCGGATCATGAAGGAATCGCGGATGCGCGACTTCAATGCCATGAATCCGGACATGGAAGCCCTGATGGGCGACGATCCGACGATCGCAGCGCTGTACACACAACTCACCACTCTGCAGACGCAACGCGCGCAATTGGCGACAAAATTTGGGCCCAAGCACCCCGCGATGCAGCAGATGGACCTTGAGATCGGTAAGGTCCAGGCGCAGATCGCCAAAGAAGCAGAGCTGGCGCGAAAGCAGGTAGAGGCCGAATACCAGGCTGCAGTGCAACTGGAAGATGCGCTGCGCGGTCGCCTTGGTGCGCAGGAAGACGCGGCCTACAAACTCAACGAAGATGTGGCGCAATACTCAATGCTGCGCCACCAAGCCGAACTGACCCGCAACCTCTACGACACTTTGCAGACCAACTTGAAGGAAGCGACAATCAGCGCGGGCATGTCCGCGGCCAACATCACAGTTGTTGACCGCGCCGACGTTCCCACTTCTCCGGTGGCGCCGAAGAAGAACACGATCATGCTGATGGGATTGGTGGGCGGCCTCATGATTGGATGTGTGCTGGCGTTTGTGATCGAATCGATCGACGACAGGCTGCGCACATCAGAAGAAGTCGAGAACGCGTCGCAGCTTCCGTCCCTGGCGGCGATACCGCACATATCGTCGGGGCCGGCATGGAAGAAGGGCGAGGGCACTCAAGAGGCGGTTTCCGGATCGTCGCGAGATCAGCAGCATAATTTGATTGCCTTGTGGGACCCGAAGTCGAACGGCGCGGAAGCCTACCGGAGCATGCGCAGCTCCTTGTTGCTCTCCTCGATTGACAACCCGCCGCGCGTGATTGTTGTCACCAGTTCCTTTCCGGCGGAGGGCAAGACCACCACGGCGCTGAATCTTGCGGTTGTTCTTGCGCAAAGAGGCGAGCGCGTTCTGCTGGTGGACGCCGATCTGCGCAGAGGAAGTCTGTATCGCGTATTCGGGATTCCAGGTCAGGGCCTCGGACTGTCGACCGTGCTCACGCGGCCGGGCACGCACATGGACCTGCCAGCTCCGCTGCCGGAATTGCCGACTCTGTTTGTTCTGCCCACTGGCCCGCGGCCGCCGAACCCGGCAGAAATGCTTTCCTCCAATCGCATGGAGGAGCAAATGCGGCAATGGACACAGCAGTTCGACAGGATCGTGATCGACACGGCGCCTTTGCTTGCGGTTTCCGATACGCAGGCCCTGGCTGTGCGCGCCGATGCGGTGGTGCTGGTAGCGCGTGCCGGCGTGACGCGCAAACGCGCCCTGGTTCGGGCGCGCGATCTGCTGTGGCGCGTAAACGCCCCCGTTGTCGGCGTAGTGGTGAACGATGTCGACCTGCGGCTGGAAAACTTCTACACCTACCGTTACGGCATGTATGCCAAGGATTATTGGTACGGATATCGACAAAGCGTAACGTCTTCGAGTCGAGCCTACGGATATGAAGATGAAGAGAAGGGAGAATAAGATGGCAAAGACATTGGCTCGGGCGATGACGTTGGGGCTTCTCTTGTGCGCACAAACCCTGGCGGGGATGGCTCAGCAATCGAGCGCTGCGGGGCCAAATCCCGTGCCGCCCCTGAGGATTGGTTCCGGAGATCTGATTGAAGTTAACATGTTCCAAAATCCGGACCTATCGGGCCGCTATCGCGTCGATGAGATGGGTGACATCACAGTTCCCCTGGTCGGACACGTGTACGTGGCAGGCATGACTGCCAATGAGGCGGCGGCGACGATCGAAGAACTCTATGTGAAGGGGCAGATTCTATTGCCCGCCAATTCTCACGCCACGGTTTTCATCGCCGAGTATGCAACGCAAGGCATCACCATCAACGGAGAAATCAAGAATGCCGGAGTGTATCCCGCCCTGGGTGTTCACAAGCTGAACGATCTGATCGCCGCGGCCGGCGGCATTACGCCGCTCGCGGCATCGCATGTCGTCATTACGCACAAGGACGATCCCGGAAACCCCACGACAGTGGAATATAACCCCTCGGCGCTCAAGCCAATCATCCCGGATGTCCAGATCCTCCCGGGTGATTCGATTCTGGTCCCGAGGGCAGGCGTTGTGTATGTCGCAGGCAATGTGATGAAACCTGGAGCTTATGTGCTGGATGGCCGGCGCGCTCTGACGGTCGAGGAAGTGATGGCGCTTGCCGGCGGCGGCGGGAAAGGATCCGCAATGAAGCGCGTGCAACTGGTACGAATCATGGACGATGGCAGGAAAGAACAGATTACGATTCCTGTGAATTTGATTTTCAAAGGCCAGGCTCCTGATGTGGCCTTAATTGACGGCGATATCTTGTTTGTACCTACGAGCAACGCCAAGCTCATCACCGAGCAGGCCATTAATGATGCGGTCGGCGTCGGTACCGGCGTCGTCGTTTACAGGACTTCAAATCAGTAATGGAAAAAAAGTGTGAGCCGCCGGCGATCGATCGTGTTCCGACGGAGGCTCGCTGCGGGGATGAACGAGCCTCAAGGCCGGGTCGGCGGGCCACAAGTTCTCTGGGTGCGCGCCGGCAGAGTTCCCTATGAAGATGCCCGGAAATCGCCGGATCATTCAGGTTGTTCCGCAGCTTAAGCCCGCGCGGTGCGGGGTCAGCGATCACGCCATCGCCCTTGCCTCGGAGCTGAAAACAGGATTTGGAATCGACACTGCATTTGTTGTCCTGAACTCGGATGAGCCAAGCGGCGTACCGTATCCCGTCGTTCACTGCTCGCCCGATCGACTATTGAATGCCTGCATTTCATTCCGCACGAATGAATCGGCGGCGATTCTCGTACACGTAAGCGGCTACGGGTATTCGGCCGACGGGGCGCCCACCCTTCTTGCTGAAGCGCTGCGCAGCGTGAGGGCGGACGGACGCTTTCACGTTGCCGTTTTCTTTCATGAACTGTTTGCGGCGGGAATGCCATGGAAGTCTGCCTTCTGGTATTCGCGGCGGCAAAAGAGAGCGGTGCGCACGATTGCCGAGGCGTGCGATCTCCTTGTGACCAGTAACCGCATCTATGAGGACTGGCTGAATCGGGAAACCGTGCGGCCAACTGCATCGCCCATTCAATATATGCCGATGTTCTCCCAGGTGGGAGAGGCGCGAGAGCATATTTCCCTGGCTGACCGCGATCCGGCGATGGCGGTGTTTGGCCTCGGTGGAACCAGGCGGAACGCTTATCTTGAACTATCCGCGCTTGGCACTATGCTGCGCCAACTCGGTATTCAGGAGATTCTAGACATCGGCCCTGAATTCGAGCCGCCGGGCGAAGTTGACGGGATTCCCGTGCGGCGCAAGGGGGTATTAGCCGCTACGGAAATCTCCAGACAGCTCTCCCGATCGACCTTCGGTTTTCTCTCGTATCCTCGCACGCGCCTGGCCAAATCCGGAGTGTTTGCCGGCTACTGTGCCCATGGCGTCATCCCCGTTATTGCACGGCATTTTTCCGGACAAGTCGACGGATTAGAGGACGGAGTTCATGTGTTAAGCCCGCACACCGCGACAGCGGCGCAGGCGTCTGGTTTGGAAGGATGCTCCATCGCTGCCTGGAACTGGTATGAAGGGCATCGGTTGCACGATCACGCAGCCCTTTACGCGCGCTGGATGGATGAATCGACGGATGAGATGGAAGCGGCGCCCGAGAGCGCGAACCGAAAAAAATGAATGAGCCTCGCGTTCTGATCTCTCACCCGACGGGCAACCAGAACGTCCGTAATGCCGTGGCAAGCCTTGCGGAACGGGGAATGCTGTCGGAATTCTGGACGACCGTCGCCTGGGATGCGCAATCTCACTGGAACCGGTTGTTGCCTGCGGGGATGCGGACGCTGCTGGAGCGGCGCGCCTATGTGGAGGCGCCCGGAGATCGCATCCAATGCGTTCCTTCGAGAGAGATCGTTCGTTTGGGCGCCAAGCCGGCGTTTCTGAACGGCCTTCTGACTTCCGGAGAGCGGCCTTTTTCGATCATTGGCGTCTACCGGCACTTTGACGGCAAGGTCGCGCGGCGCATTCATAGCCTGCGCCCCGATGTGGTGTACGCCTATGAAGGGGGCGCGCGCGAGACCTTCCGCGAAGCGAGACGGCTGGGCATCAAGACCATTTACGAACTCACA
Source organism: uncultured Acidobacteriota bacterium (assembly GCA_963786565.1). GTDB lineage: Bacteria > Acidobacteriota > Terriglobia > Terriglobales > Acidobacteriaceae > Telmatobacter. Next base: position 119,389 of record CAWAZR010000014.1, read on the forward strand.
AGCAGCTATTGGTACTGGGTGCGCGACCTACTTACCCAGGAAGCCGAGCGCAGCCCAGAGTTTGCCGGGCTTCTTCCCAATCTTGTCGATTCCGCAAGTCATTTGAAGTGGAAAGACGAAGAGCTGGCCCTGGCGGACTATGTTTTTGTAGCCAGCGAACACGTGCGGCGGACTTTGGCAGGCGTAGTCCCTGAAGAAAAGATACGCGTAGTGCACTACGGAGCCCCGGCCATCCGGCGACGGGAACAAATGATAACTGATCCCACGCGGCCACTGCGGGTTTTGTTTGTCGGTGTCTTGGTCCAGCACAAGGGAATCGGGTACCTGCTCGACGCCATCGATCGACTCGGCTCGCAGGTTGAGCTCACGCTTGTGGGAAGACGATTCCGCGCCAATGCTCGCGTGGATGAAGCCTGCCGGCGATGGCGCTGGTTCGAAACGCTGCCGCACAGCCGGGTGATGGACGTGATGATGGAATCGGACGTGCTGGTGCTGCCCTCGCTCGGCGAAGGATTCGGCCTTGTGGTGACCGAGGCATTGGCCTGCGGGCTCCCGGTGGTGGTTACGCCAAACGTGGGCGCCAGCGATTTGGTTCACGACGGACAAGAGGGCTTTGTGGTGCCTGCGGGTTCGGCGGACCTGATTGCCGAGCGGTTGCACACTCTCCACTGCGATCGGGAACTGCTGGCTGCCATGTCGCGCAACGCGCAGGCAACCGCGGCAGAAAAGTCGTGGGAGAGTTATCGTAGCAATTTTGCAGAGGCTGTGGAGACCATCATCGCGTGCTCGTGAGAAGGCAAATTCCGGGAAGATCGAGCGGCAAAATGCCGCTGCTGAAGAAGCTCTTCTGGCTGTATTTTCTGCTGCTGATCTTCGAGGGCGCACTGCGCAAATGGGTGCTGCCGGGGCTTTCCGCACCTTTGCTGCTGGTGCGCGATCCGGTGGCGATGGCGATCATCGTTGAAGCGTATCGCAAGAACAAATGGCCGGAACGTTGGTCCGTGGTTTTAGGAGGGCTGACGTGCGCGCTCGTGGGCCTTTGCGTATTGCAGTTGACCCTGGGAGATAACTCGTGGATTGCCGCAGTTTATGGATTGCGTTCCTATCTGCTCCCCTTTCCCGTGGCCTTCATCATGGGGGAGAACCTGGACGCGGAGGATCTGCGCAAGTTTGGCGTCGCCACGTTGTGGATTATGCTGCCGCTTGTGGCTCTGGAGGCGGCACAGTATCTAGCGCCGCAGGGTTCGCTCTTGAACGCGGGCGCTTATAAAGGCGCACAGCAAATCCAATACGCCGAAGAACACGTCAGAGCCTCGGGCACATTCAGCTTTGTTGCCGGGCCGACCTTTTATAACGCCATTGTGGCGGCGTTTCTTTTTTATGGCCTGATGCAAGAGAAGTTCGCAAAGAAGTGGTTGCTATGGGCCGCATTGTTCGCGCTGGTTCTGTCTGTTCCGGTAGTTGGGTCCCGCACTCTGGTGGCCGAATTGGCCGGTGTTGCGGTTTGCGCGGGAATTGCCGCAATGTTCGGGATATCGCAATTCATCAAGGCGGTCAAGATAGCCCTCCCGCTCCTGGCCGTCTATTTCCTAATCTCACTCCTGCCGGTTTTCTCTGCGGCCTCGCAGACCCTTCAATCGCGGTCAGTTGACGCGTACTCCAATGAAGGAGGAGTGCGGCGTGCCATGGAGCAGCGGACTTCCGGATCCATTGCCGCTGCGGTCATCAAAACAGATTTTTCGCGTAATCCCATTGGGATTGGCATGGGACGTGGCGCCGCGGCAGTTACGGCGCTCGCGACAGGCAGGGCGCAATTCATCGCAGGGGAATACGAATTCATACGGGAAATGGCCGAGCTCGGCCCTTTTCCGGGCATTGCCTTCACGCTCTTTCGATTTCTACTGGCGCTGAGCCTCACGTTCTCTGCGGTCCAATGCGCACAACGCAAGGAACCACTTGCCCTCCTGCTTGTAACTCCGCTCTTCGCCACCTTGTGTTTCGGCACGCTTGAGCAGCCAACGGATCAGGGATTCATGGTGATGTGCATGGCATTCGCCATCGCAGCCATCCGGCGAGGCGGCGTCGGCGCCGATGGGCAGAACCAGCGCAATGCAGTTGTGGCCCGGCAGGGACCCATGGGGCCCGGGAGACGCATCCAAGCGCGCCCCGGATGGGGAAACGTCAGACCACGGTAGTTTGGGACATCGCCTGGAAAGAATGACGGAGAGCATCTTCCTCTCCTGACGGTAGCTTATGCCTCGTGAAAGTAAAGCCGCAGTCATCCAGGTGACTGGACCGCCCGGGGAAAGCCCGTCGGTTCACCTTGACGCTCTGCGTGGATTTGCGGCATTCGCGGTACTGCTGAACCACATGCGGGATGCCCTTTTCGTGGACTATGAGGCGATCGCGCGGCACAATCCATTGACGGCTGCAGCCTATCTGGTTGCCAGCCTGGGCCACCAAGCGGTCATCGTTTTTTTTGTGTTGAGCGGTTACCTGGTTGGCGGCAGCGTTTTGCGTTCTGTGCGAACAGGGAGTTGGTCCTGGAGGGCTTACCTATTGGCCCGAATGAGCCGGCTCTACGTTGTGCTCCTGCCTGCATTGCTGCTGGGAGGGGCGCTGGACTGGCTGGGAATGCACACGGCGGGTACCGAAGCGGTCTATAGCGGGAATTCGGGGATGCACGCGCTGACTATCAACGTTCACAGCACGTTGACATGGCCGACCCTGGCAGCGAACGGCCTGTTCTTGCAGACCATCAAGCTGCCCGGGCTTGGCCACCATCCGGAGCCAACGTTCGGGTCCAATGGGGCGCTGTGGAGTTTAAGTTACGAGTTCTGGTACTATCTGGCTTTTCCGGTCCTGGTTCTCCTTTTGGGCACCAGCCGGTCCTGGCAAATGCGCGCGATCTCGTGCCTCAGTCTCTTGGCCTGGGGATGGTTTGTCGGATGGAGTATCGCTTTGCTAGGCCTTACCTGGCTGATGGGAGCGTTGATCACTTTCCTGCCGGCCTTTCCGGCGCGCCGGCCGTGGACTCGTCGACTCGCCATCGTCCTGGCTCTGGCGGTTCTTGGCGCGGGGTTAGTGCTAAGTAAGCTGTTGGACTCGCTTTCAGCCGATCTTGTATTGGGTCTGGCGGTGACCGCAATGATCTGGGTGACGCTGAAGTGCGCCACGGCGCCCTTGCCTGCGTTTTACGTACATGCCGCCCGCCGCGCAGCCCACTCTTCCTACACTTTGTATCTGGTGCATTTGCCCTTGTTGATTTTTCTCAAGGCGACGCTGCACTTGCCGCGCGCCTATCCAGGCTGGCATGTTTATCTTGTCGCCGCGGGAGTGCTGACGGCCATCCTCTTGTATGCACAGTTGGTCTACGAAGCGTTCGAAAAAAATACGGATCGTGTGCGCCGCTGGATTCGACCGTATGTGATGAGCCAACGGGCAGCCTGAAAATTGATAAGGCGGCATCCTGTCGGATTTGCAACCGACCGCATGGCGGCTCGGGGTCGATGTCCGGGTGACGGATGAGTCGCCCGAAAGATCTGCAAATGAAAGTACTGATTTTAAGCGTTAATTACTGGCCGGAAGTTACGGGCATCGGCGCCGTGACCACCTATCGTGCGGAGCACCTTGCCGCCGCGGGGCACGAGGTCGAGGTGTGCACCACATTTCCGTACTATCCGGACTGGAAGGTACCGCGGGAATACTCAGGAAAACTGGGGCTGAAAGAGAAGCGCAACGGAGTTCGCATCTTTCGCAGCTACGCCTATATTCCCAACCCGGTCAAGTCACTCAAGCGCATTCTGTTCGAGGCGAGTTTCATTATCGGCGTGACGCTCCGCGCGCTGATGCGCAAGCGGCCGGACGTGCTGCTGGTAGTTTCGCCGCCGCTGGGGCTGACGGCGACGGCAATTCTGTTGAGCCGGTTGTGGAGCGTTCCCTATGTTTTCGACGTGGAGGATTTGCAACCCGATTCAGCATCGGACCTGGGCATGCTTCCCAAGTGGGCGGTGAGAGTTTTATATAAAGTCGAAAACGCGGCCTACCGCCATGCGCGATTGGTCACCACGCTCACGCCGAGCATGAGGCAGAAGATCGTCGACAAAGGGCTTGCAGAAAGCAAAGTGGAGCTTCTTGAGCCGCGGATGGACGACTCGTTCATCGATCTGCGGCCGGAAGAGGGGGACGAGTTTCGGCGGCGGTATGATCTGGGAGAGAAGTTCCTGGTGACGCACAGCGGGAACATGGGCGTGAAGCAAGGCCTGGACGTCATTCTCGATGCCGCGGCAATGAACCGCGCCGACGGCTCCATGCTGTTCCTGTGCGTGGGCAACGGCTCTGATTGCGAAAGAATCAAGCGCCGCGCCGCGGAGATGGATTCGGATAATGTGCGGTTCTTGCCGCTGCTCGATGAGAAGGATTTCCGCGGCTTGATGGCGGCCAGCAATGTTTGTTTGGTGACGCAGCAGCAGTCGGTTTCTGAGGTTGCTTTTCCGTCGAAGATCGTGACCTATCTCGCGGCTGGACGTCCTATGATTGCATCGGTCAATCCCGAGTGCGAGGTTGCCCGTATCACGCGGGAGTCGGGAGCGGGCGCGGTGGTCGAGGCGGAGAATCCGCAAGAGCTTTTGGACGCGATTCAATTATTGAGAAACGCCGACTTACGCAAGGCGGGCGAGAACGCGCGCGCGTATGCATGCATCCGTTGGTCTTCCGAGCGCGTTCTGGGACAACTGGAGCGCAGCCTCACGACAGCGGCGGGGACTCCAATGAGTTCCCTGGCTTGGAAGGGGTCTAAACCATGAGCGACACCAAAACTGGAAGTGCGTTCCTGATCGCAATTCTTGCCGCGACGGTTTTGCCCTGCGCGGGGACGGCGCAAATGCAGCAGAGCGGAACCCAGGAAACTACCAGCACGGCTTCATCAAGCACGGACACAACATCCACCTCTTCGGCGACGAGCCCGGCCGGGGGAAGCGGCGAAGCGACGAGTTGGACGGCAGGGAAAACGAGTTTCAGATCTACCGCCGAGGTGCCCACGGGGTTTGGTGGAGGCGCGACAAGCGGAAGTTGGGCGGCAGGGAGCAGCAGTTTCGGGATCAAGCTGCAGTCGGGCACAAGCTGGCGCGAGAGTGGCGGCGGATCGTTGGGAACCCCGGGTGCCGCTCACACGCAAAGTTCTGCGGTTCAGGATTTGGTTCCTGTGGCACTACCGGGTTATCCTGCCGAAGGTCCGGCGACCGTAGGCAATCACGGCGGGGTACGACCTGGCGCGCATCCTGTTTCCGGTGGACGCTTCGGGGCATCGAGCGGTACTCATACGCCCGTTCAAAAAGGCCTGGATAGCAAGTCGGCCGTACCGAGTGCACGTGGCTATGCCGGCTCGCAGAGCCACGTCGGCCCGAGCCAAGGATTCAGTGCGGGTTCTTCAAGCCCGCCCGCGAAGACGCCAAGCTCTTCGACAACGGACGGCAAATAGTAAATGCATTGCGGACGCGACCGCGTTGGGTCTATTCACAGCAGTGAGGTGGAGGCCCCGTTGCGCGGCCATCGCGCGTGGGTTGGAGCAGGATTCTCTATGACGAGCTTGAAGCGTGGCGCTTTTCCCAGATCTTGGAATCCACGAGAAAACGGAACCAGAAGGTTTGCAGGACCCAGAAGATGAAGCCCTCCGTTCCGTCGAGAAAGCCAAGCCGGAAGAAGTAACGATACACAAAAAGTGCAAACGGACGCACGAAGAGCGGCATGACGATTGTATTTCTGGCGAAGGTACCGCTTGCGCTGCGCAGGATTGCCGCGGGAGTCTGGTTGAAGACGCCCTGAAGTCTCTTTGCTGTCCAATTCAGCCACCTCGCCGTCTGCCCAGCGATTGTGCCTCGCGATCCACTCCGTCAAGGGCATGCGGATGTCGTCGATCATCGTGCCGCGCAATTCGCCGCTGGCGCCGCTGGTGAGCAGGAAGTGCTGGTCGTATTTCCGGTCTTCGCAGCGCCCGACACCGCTCCGAAACAGACGCAGATGCCAGGTTGGGCTCATGCCTCCGTGACGGAGTACGCGGCCGAGAAAGCGCAGATAGCGAGGCAGAAAATATCCCGCGTATTCGGGCTCTTCAGGAAGCGCCAGAATGGCCGCCACCAGTTCATCATCCATCCATTCATCGGCATCCAGATGCAGTTGCCAGGTCTTTGAGATGGGCAGAAAGTCGATGGCCCAATTTCGCTGAGCGCCGTAGTGTTCGAAGGCATGCTCGACTACGGTGGCGCCGAGCCTACGCGCCAGTTCTGCGGTCCCGTCCTTGCTGAAGGAGTCGACGACGAAGATTTCGTCGGAAACCCGCTTGGCGCTTGTGAGCGTCGCGGCAAGGGTTGCTTCGGAGTTGAAGGATAATAGGATAACGGCGGGCCGCATGACAACGATGGTAGCGCAAGAGCGCGCCAGGAACTTCGACCAATCGCAACCGGGATCAGAACCAGTTCGAGGTCTGGAGATGCACGCGGAGCCCAATGAAGGTTCTATTGGTAGGGAATTATGCCTTTGACGGATCGACAAGCATGCACATTTGGTCGAACGCGTTGCTTCGCGAGCTTCTTCAACTCGAAATTCAGGCCGAATTGATTTTCCCACGGCCGAGATTCGGAAAGATCAAGCCATCCGCGCAAGGGGTGGGTAAGTGGCTGGGTTATATCGACCGTTTTGTGTTGTTTCCATTCTCGTTGCGCGCAGCGGCGGCCGAAGGCGATGTCGTGCATCTCTGCGATCACGGCGCCGCTATGTATGTTTTTGTGGTCAAGAGGAAACCGTTATCGTCACTTGTCACGACATGCTCGCCGTGCGCGGCGCGTGGCGAGGTGCCGAGTGCTGTCTGCGTCCTTTCGGGCGATTTGCAGCACTGGATTTGCAGGGCTGAAGCGTGCCACGCGGGTTGCGTGCGTTTCCCAGGTCACGTTCGATGATGCGCGGCGAATTCTGAAAGAGGATAAGAATCTCTGCGTCGTTCTGAATGGCTTGAACTACCCATATCAACTTCTTCCTTCGGACGAAGTGGACCGGCGGCTTGCGGGCGTGCCATCGATCCAGGGGCCGTTTGTTCTGCACCTGGGTTCCATCGCCGCACAAGAACTGCGAAGGCTTGCTGAGGATATTTGCGCAAGCGGTCGCGGAGAACAGATTTGAAGTTGGTGTTTGCAGGAGACGCGTTGAGCCAGGAACTGACCCGGCTGGCAGGCAAGTTACAATTGAGGACCGAATCGTTCAGGTGATCAGGCCGGATGTAGCCGTTAGAGGCGCTATACAACCGTGCACATCGCTTCTGTTTCCGTCGCGCTATGAAGGATTTGGGTGGCCGACGATCGAGGCGCAGGCCTGCGGTTGTCCGGTCGTCGCAAGCGACATTCCTCCGCTCGTTGAAGTACTCGGACAGACGGCGGTGCTCAGGCCTCTCGATGATGAAGCCGGCATGGCCGAAGCCATCCGAAGACTTGCCTCCGACCCGGAATACCGCGAACAAATGCGGCAGAGCGGATTCGAGAATGTCCGTACGAGATTTCAAACTTCGCGCATGATCGGCGAATACGTTTCGCTCTACCGGGAGCTAGTATGTCAAAGCTGATGAAATCGTCCTTTTGCGATTCATCAGGCTTTAGCCAATACCGCATTACGTGGCCGGGCAGCGCAGTGAAAAAGCTTGCACGCTGACAAAAAGCCAGGCACACGAATTCCTGCTCAGCCTACAAAGTGAGGATTAATCCGAATGGGACTAATGTCGTCAGCGCGAAGGCTGATCGATCGCGGCGCCAGGTGCTTTGGCTATCGTTTAGTCCCCCAGTCCCTTCTTGATCTTTACCGGGTCGACGACGGTGCAACGCCGCCCCAGCAGGACTCAAGGCCGAGCCCACCGCAGAGTGTGCGGCGTATTTGCGGCGCGACAATCCGTGCCTGCTGGAACTTCGTGAACTCTATGCGGGCCTTGATCCGGCTCTGAAGACGCCGCTGCTGTGGACCCAAGAATACGCATCGCTGACGGACCTGACGAAATTTCGCGGCCATAGCGCCTGGGTCTGGCAACAAGGCAACCCGAGCCTCCACGAGCGGGCGTATCTTCTCGCGACCTATTACGTCTTGGCTCACAATCGCCTGGGATTGCTCGGAGAAGCTCACCGAAGATGGAGCGTTTGGCGCGATTGCCTACGAAATTGCAGGACGCCAGATTTCAAGAGATCTTCTGGATTCGATCCTGGAGATCGACTTTCTTGACCGGCACCTGAACATCGTTTCGAGTCCCCCGCTGTCCGTCTTCGACATCGGAGCGGGCTACGGGCGGCTCGCGCACCGCATGCTCACGACAGTTCCATCTCTTGGAAATTACTTGTGCGCGGATGCGATCCCCGAGTCCAGCTTTGTCTGCGACTACTACCTGCGCTTTCGCGGCCTTGAAGGCAGATTCAGCATCGTCCCGGCGACCGAGATCGACGCGGCGCTTGGACTTGGCGCATACTGACCTCGCGATCAATATTCACAGCTTTTCCGAGTGTTCGCTCATGGCTGTGCAATGGTGGCTGGACCGCCTGGCGGCGCATTCGGTGAAACATTTTATGATCGTTCCCAACGCCTGCGGCCATGACGGACAATGTTTGCGCAACAACGCCGGCGACGACATGCGGCCCTTGATCGAACAGAGCGGTTACCGGCTTGTGGCCATGGAGCCAAAATACTCCGACCCGGAAGTCCAGAAACTGCGCGTTGAATCCAACATGGTTTTGGCTCTTTGAGCGGAGCGATGCAAGAGGTGCAGGCGTCGATTGACCAACGGGCTCAGGTCGCCATGCCCCCAGTACGAAGGAGTTTTTAGGTCATGAAGGTGTATCTCAGAGCGGCTGTTGAGACCGATCAGGCTCGGTATCCTGCAGTCCCATGCCGGGTTCTCCAAGAGTCACGAAATCGTGACGGACTCCTCCGCAGCCGACTTCATCCTGATTTGTGGGACTTCAGCGCCTGAACCGCACCGGCTTCTCGAGTGCGAACTGTACAAGTGCTTTTCCGGAGCACTGTGCTGTTTATACCGAAGACCACGATAGCCTACCTCCGCTTCCGGGCGTGCATACCAATGCTCTGATCAGCGAACACACCCGGATCGCGCGCATCTTCAACTACGGCATATCGCCCGCAACAGACAATATCAGAATCGGTTTGTGGGAGAGACCATGTCTCCTGTTCCCATCGGAATGAAGACGGAAAAGCGCTACTTCTTCACGTTTCAGGGCGGATCGACCTCGATCCTGCGGAAGCGCCTCTATAATCTGAAGTTCAACCGCGCCGATGTGCTGATCGAGAATACTTCGGCATGTTGGCATTGGGACAATTCGCAATCCGACCGTGAGAACGGCAGCGCCGTTATGCGGAGACGCTGGCGGCATCGCACTTTGTGCTTTGCCCGCGCGGAGCCGGCGTGGGTAGCAGCCGTTTTTTTGAAGTCATGGCGGCAGGCGTTGCGCCGGTGCTCTTGTCGGACAACTATGCCTTGATGCCCGGTCCGGCATGGGATACGTTTCTCATCCAGGTGCGCGAACGGGATATCGCCAGACTTCCTGAGATCCTGGAGCCGTATCTCGAAAGCGCCGCCGAACGCGGGCGGCTTGGCTCGCAAGACTTTCGACGGAATACTTTTCCGTCGAATGCGAGTTTGACCGCATCGTCGAGTTAGTTGCGCGATCGTTGCGGCATGCGTCCCCGCCGGAAGAGCATTTCCGCAAACGGCAGGCGGCCATGATTCGCCGCTTTGAATGGAAGCGAAACGCCCGCGCTCGCGTTGCGGGCATTGGTGCTGAAAACGCTAAAAGCGCTTCGCCTCAAAAATCCGTATCAGATGAATCGGTAAGGGATGCGCTGTTGCTAGGGCTTTTTTGGGGAGTATGAGATCACACTTGAAATCGGACCTGAGGCGCGCCTGAGCGCTCCCTGCCGGCGAGCTAGAATCACAAGCAACGCCTCATGTGACCACTATGGAAGAGATGCAAGATCAAGGCCGCAAGCGGGGAATCTATCTGGTTGCGAACCAGCGAAGTGGCGCGGAGTGCAGCAATTTGATTGCATCCATTCGCCGCTGCGGTTGTCATCTGCCCATTCGCGTGATTCCCTATGGCGGAAGCCCGATGGATCTCGATCCGCGTTGGGATGGAGTCAAGCTCCTCACGCTGGAGGATTTCCCCGCGGAGGGCCGAGCATTTTTGAAAGAGCTCGAGGGGCGCATCCGGCAGTGCAATCCCGGCCATCTGCGCAGATTTCTCTGCTGGTTCGGGGGGTTTGACGAATTTCTCTATTCCGATAACGACATCGTCGCGTTGATGAACTGGGAGGAGTTATTCCCTTATCTGGAAAACTATGACATCGTGCACGCCGATCAAGAGTTCACGACCGGCGGCAAATTCAACATGAGACAGCCGGATCGCTTCGAAGAGCTGATGGGCGCGGAGAGCTTACAGGCGGCAATGACAGCGGGGCATTTTCTGTGCCGCAGGTCGCCGCGGCACGCGGCCGATTTGCTGGCGGGGATCTCCTGGATGGAAGCGCACCCGGAAGTACCGATCTGGCACGACCAGGCGCTCATGCACGTGACGCTGGTGCTGGCGCAATGGCGTGTGCTGAACCTGTGCAGGGAACCGCACCGCTGGGCCTCCTCCTGGGCAGGCGATTACAAGAACGTTCTGGATTTGATCCGCACCATTCAGGTGGAGCGGCGGCCCATCAGCCATCTGCACTACTCGGGCGGAATCGCCACCGGGACGGAGCCGATTGACGAATTGCTTTCGACCAGTTTGCCGGCGAAGGAACGCAACAGCAAGTTGTTGCGGGCGCTGTTGTGGCAGGCATCGGGACTCCGTGCGATCGAACGTCAAATTCGCCGTGTGAAGCACAAAATCAAGCGGCTCAAGGACGGCTCGAAGTGACGGGGCCGAGTCGGGGAGGAAGAGTTATTCGGCTCACGGGTCACATGCTGGCCGCAAAGACATTTTTTCTTCCCAAATTGCATCGCGTCGCGGAATTCCTGTTTTCCCAGGGAATCACGATTGCGTCCAATCTTCTCTATGGTTTGCTTTGCATCCGTTTGCTGCCCATCGGAGAATACGCGAAGTTCGTCGTGGTTTTTGCCATCCAGGGATCTCTCATGGTTCTTCTGGATGTGGGCATCTCGGGATCCTTCATCCCGCTGGTCGGGGAACGGATTGAAGACCGGCAGTTGATTGCCGACTACCTTGCCTCATTGAGGCAAATTGCGCATTGGCTCTTTGCCATTGCTGCTCCCATCACCATCGTTGCCTTCCCGCTCCTGGTCCGCAACCGCCATTGGGGCTGGCAGGTCGTCACGGCGATGGTTGTGATTGTGCTCGTCTCAGCGTGGTTTGCGCGCGTCGGAGCCTCTTATGGCTCTGTGCTGATCCTGCGGCGCGATCGTTCTCGCTGGTACCAGGCGCAGATTATTTCCAGCCTCGGCGCTTTGGCGTTGCTCGGCGTCTTTTACGCGTTTCACAGGTTTGGCGCGTTCACCGCCATCCTCATCGGCGTGGCCAAAATCATTGGGGTTGCCTTTGTTTATTACCGGCGCGCGCATCAACTGCTCGGCGTCAAAGGGACACCCTCAAAAGAGAAGCGCACGGCCATCGTACAACTCACTCTGCCGGTTGTTCCGAGCGTTGTGTATTACGCGCTGGGCGGGCAGATCTCGGTTCTCCTTATCACCATCTTCGGCCGCACCGCCGCGGTGGCGTCGGTCGGCGCACTCAGCCGGCTGGGGCAGATTTTCACGCTTCTGTCGCCGATGAACGCAGTCCTCGTGGAACCCTACTTTGCAAGGCTGCCCAGGGAGCGCCTCAAATCCCAGTACCTGGTCGCGGTTGCCGCCGCGGGAGCCTGCGGGGTGGGCGCGATTGCGCTGGCGCGCGTCTTCCCAGGGCTCTTTCTCTGGGTACTCGGTCCAAAATATGCGGGCTTGCGCACGGAAGTTGTGTTGGTTATCGTGGCCGGAGCCATTTCCCTTGTGGGCGGCATCATCGCTTGCATCAATGGCTCGCGCCGGTTTACGTACTACTCTTTTGTCCTCGCGGACAACATAGTCACCCTGATTGTGCAGGCCATTCTCATCTGGAAGATGGATTTGAGCACGGTGAGGGCCGTCCTCTGGTTCAATATCGCTACCGTCACGCCGACTTTCATCATCGGCATTCTGGCCGCATTCTATGGTTTTGCGCGAGGCGGGCGGAGAGTGGCGGGGATTGACTATTCACTTGAAGGGAAATAAGCCGAGCGTCGAGCGGTGCCCGGCGCGGGATTCGATTCGTGTTGGCCGCGCACCATCGGGAAAGTCAGATTATGAGATGCCCAACATTAGCAGAACTGCCAAAGCCGCTGGCAGACAAGACGGGATGGCCGTGGACCGAAGAGTCCCAACATCTCCCAGGTGCGATGCCAGACGGCAGGCCATGGCCAAAAATAAGTATCGTTACTCCTCTGCTCAATCAGAAACCATTCATTGAAGAGACGATCCGCTCCATTCTGTTGCAGGGCTACCCGGACATCGAACATATCATCGTCGACGGGGGCTCGACCGACGGCAGCCTCGCAGTGGTGGAGAGATATTCATCCTGGGTGAAATGTGTCGTGCGAAAGGGAGAGGGTCAATCCGCAGCTGTGAATTTTGGTTTCAAGGAGGCCGCCGGGGACCTGATTGGATGGCAGAATTCCGACGACTTCTATGGGCCAGACAATTTTCGACAGGCGGCACTGGCCGCCGCGCAGAATCCTGATCGCGATATCTTCAACGGCATGGTCCGCGGGTTTCAAGGACAGAATAGCCAGCCGCCTTGGCTGTTTGAGATTTGCAATGAATTTTCGCAGGAACACTTGCTCAATACAATTTGCTTGATGAATCAGAGCATGTTTTTCCGGCGAAGAATCTTCGAGCAGGGCGTATACCTCAAAGACGATCTCCATTTCGTGATGGACCAGGAGTTTTTCTGGCGCCTATCCCTCGAAGGGTTCCGCTATTGGATGATTCCGCCGATGATTGGCTACTATCGGCAACACGAGAATGCGAAGAGCACGACGTACAACGTACGCAGCGGCCTGGAGTTGTATGCGATGCTTCGCGGCCTATGCAGGGACAAGCGGCTCGATCGGGACCTGCGGAAGAAAGCGCGTGCGCAGTTAAGACGGAGATTTCTGAGTTCATTCTCCAATGAGCGGCGAACACTCTTGAGGAAACTTGCCATCGAATTGATTCTTCCGATCTGAGTGGTTCTTTCTGTGGGACCACATGGAAATCCAGATGAAGAGTCCGAACAGCGTTCCGGGATCTCCCGGGAATTTCAAAGGAGGCAGCCAAAGGTGAAGATTCCCAGCCGCGCCAAATGGTACTACCGCGTTGCCGGAATTCTCGGTGTCCTCATCGCGGCGGCGCATCGCTTGTTGGGGCGGCCAACGGAGATTGTCCTCCGGCCCCCGGGCATTCCATGCCGCGTTCATATCCGGATCGGAACGACGGATGAAGGCGCATACCAGCAGGTATTGCTGGAGCACCAATATGCTGTCGACTTGCCTTTCTCTCCGCGCGTCATTGTGGATGCCGGAGCCAACATAGGTACCGCATCCATCTACTTTGCGCACCGCTACCCCGAAGCGAGGATTATCGCGATCGAGGCCGAAGCCGCAAACTTCGCTCTGCTCTCCAAGAACGTTCAACCATACGCAAGGATCACTCCCATCCATGCCGCTCTATGGAGCCAGGATGGAGAGATGAGCCTCACCTTGCCGGAAGCAACGACCGGCTCGTTTGAAAAATGGGCATTCTTCGTTCATGAGGGGTCCGGGGTTCCAGTTCGCACCATTTCCATGCGATCCGTCATGAAGGAAATGAAGATCACCTCGATCGATGTGCTCAAAGTCGACATTGAAGGCGCGGAAAAAGAAGTCTTCGAATCCTGCGATTGGATCGATGCAGTTGGCTGCGTGATGATTGAGCTGCACGATCGTTCCAAGCCGGGATGCACCGCCGCGGTCAGCTCAGTGATGCAAGGCTTCTCCATGTCGCAAAAGGGCGAGACGACCATCTATTGCCGAAAGGCGTGATTGCGCTCCAAATTGTTGGGATCCTAGCCTTCTCCCAGGTGACAGCTCTTTCTGCGTTTGGCCTGTTGTTAGTCTCTGCAAGAAAGCGATAATAGTTTCATATTCCGGAGGCTCATACATTGGGTATCGATTTCAACGCAGTGCAATTCTTGCGTTATGCAGCAAAAAAAGCGCCTTTGGGTAATGTTGCAACCCTCGGCAGACTCAGCCTCGACATTCCCGAAGGCCGCCTCAGAAAACTATTGCCCCTCCCGGGAAATTACAAGCACGAGCAATGCGCCGACAACTTCCTGCGCAATCAATTTGCAGCCAAGAGTGTTGAATCATTCGACAACTCCTCCTTCGAGGGCGCCAACCATATCGTTGATATGAACCAGCCCTTGCCAACTCAATTTCCCCAATACGACACCATCCTTGACTTCGGCACTCTTGAGCATATCTACATCGCCTCGCAGGCCTTCAAGAACGTCTCCGAGCTCTGCGCCGAAGGTGGACAAATCCTTCACATTCTCCCCGCCAATAATTTCAGTGGCCACGGTTTCTGGCAATTTTCTCCTGAGTTATTCTTCTCTCTCTACAGCTCGGAAAATGGTTACCGCGATACCCAGATCTTCCTTGCCGACCTCTCGCAGGAAAAATTCTGGTACCGCGTCTCCCCGCCAATGCATGGCGAAAGAATCGAGCTCGACACCTGGGCCCGCCTCTACGTCATGTGCAGAACCGTCAAGGGCGCAAACGCATCACAAGAGAACATTCAGCAATCCGATTATCTCGCCCACTGGGCCGACGAGAAACCCGAAACCGCAAAGCCCGCTGCAATCGAGCCGCCCGCTAAAGCCAAAAAAAAACGCCCCGTCCGCCACGACTCAATCACCCACTCCATCAACCTCATGCGATACCTCCTTGCCAGCCTCAAAGGCGATCTCACTCCCCGCGGCCAGCACCCATCCATCACCAAAATCCCCATCGAATCCCTCTTGTGAACTCGCGAATCGCAGGATCCCAGCATGAACCAGAGCCGTCCAGATTGCGATGCGCATATTGCCATCGAGATTCGCAATATCGCTTTTCGACCGTTTTTACAGTGCGCGACGGGACCGCTGGTTGCAACTCTACCGTAATGCGAGCTTGCGGGCCGCCCCTACCGTCTCGATGGAGCTGGTTCCCGGAGACCGCGTCTCCGATCTAATCGCATTTACGGGCGTGCACGAAGCCGAATTGACGCAACGCGTGCGCAGACTCGCTCGCAAGGGCGGAAAGATGATCGACGTCGGGGCGAATCTTGGGTACTTCAGTTTGTTGTGGGCAGCTTCTCACCCTGCCAACGAGTGTGTAGCTTTCGAAGCCGCTCCACGCAACTTCGACATACTCCGTAATAATGTCAAACAAAATGGCTTGGGCAAGAGAATTCGCATGGTTCCCAAGGCTGCGGCGGCACAATCGGGAAGATTGCTCTTCGACCTCGGGCCCGAGGATCAACGCGGATGGGGAGGCATCGCTTCGGTGCAGGGTGAAAGACAGATCGAGGTTGAGGCGGTTCGCGTCGATCAAGAGGTGGCGAGCGACGAACCCGTCGCGCTGCTCAAGGTGGATGTTGAGGGCGCCGACGCCTGGGCGTTGATGGGATGCGATCACCTGCTCCGCGCCAAGTTAGTAGGGGAAATCTGGTTTGAGCAGAACAAGCCTCGCATGGAGATGCTGGGCATCCGGGAGAATGCAGCGCAGGAATATCTTGAATCAGTGGGTTACCGTTGCACGGCGCACGATGCCCTGGACAGTCCCATCGTGCAGTGGAGCGCGGTCGCACCGTAAAGGAAAAACATTCAATGATGGAAATTGAAAGAACGCCCGAATACGGTAAATCGATGCTGCCCTCTGCGGGCGAGACGGCAATCTGCACGCTTTTTGAAGGGGATTACCACCTGGGCTTGGCGGCGTTTCTCAATTCTCTTGTGCGCGCGGGCTATGCAGGAACGGTTTGGGCGGGATATCGAGGGGCGTTGCCACCCTGGTTGGGTCAACTCAAGCGCGCAAATGCTGATGCGGACGAGTATTGGATCGCGGATCAAATTCGTGTTGTGTTCATGAAGCTTAACACCGGCATACATCTCACAAATTACAAGCCGGAATTCATGCTGAACCTGCTGGCAAATGAAGCCCGCGATTGCAAATATCTTTGGTATTTCGATCCGGATATCTTCGTCAACGCCTCATGGGCTTTCTTCGCTGACTGGCAGAGCTATGGAATTGCGCTGTGCCAGGAGGTTGTCGATAACATTTTTCCCGCGGACGCTCCGCTGCGCCAGCAGTGGATCAAGCTGGCCGCCGGTATCGGTCTGTCGGACCCGCGCCCGATCAATCACTATTACAACGGAGGCATGGTCGGCGTTCCGTCGGCATACGCGGGTTTTCTGGAAACCTGGAAGGCCCTGATCGCGCTGGCTGGAGCCGAGGGCGTAGACCTTAAATGCATCATGCCGGGAAACCGGGAGATGCCTTTCCATGCCAGCGACCAGGACGCGCTGAACATTGCCGCGATGTACTCGAAGTATCCGCTCACGACTCTCGGGCCTCAAGGGATGGGCTTCATCTACGGCGCATCCGTGGTGATGTACCACACCGTAGCCCAGAAGCCATGGAGAGGATCGTTTCTGCTGCGAGCACTGAGCGGCATGCCGCCTACCGGAGCAATGAAGTTTTTCTTCACCGTGGTCGATGCGCCGATTCGTGCTTATTCGCCCTTGCAGTTGCGGGCCAAGCGCACGGCGTGTTCCATTGCAGCGCTCATTGGGCGATTTTACCGAAGGTTTTAGAGACGGGGATTCGAGATGGAATTTCTTCAGGGATTCAAGCGCGCATTTCAGGGTGGATATTTGAGGGCTCTCCTCTGGATCCTATGTCTTCATCCACATACGGAGTCTACGGCTACAACAGCATCCTCTATACGGTGTATTCGGCCTGCATTCGCCCTTACATCACTTCCAGCACTGTTGTGCTTGAGGTCGGGCCTGGCCGAGGCGCCTGGTCGAAGACATTCCTTCATCGCGATTGCCGAAAACTCTACGCAGTCGATGTGGCCGATCCGGCGCACTCACATTTCTGGGATTACGTCGGTAGAGATCCAAGAGCGGAATACCTTGTTGTCGACGACTTGCTTCTCGCGGGAGTTCCGGACGATTCTATCGACTTCTTCTTTTCTTTCGGCGTATTTTGTCACCTCAAGCCGGAGATGTGCGAGGAGTATCTGCTTGCGATTTTTCGAAAGATGAAGCACGGCAGCCGCGGTTTTCTCATGATCGCCGACTTCGACAAGTACGAGCAGTGTCGCGCTGGCGCGGATCGTTTTTCCGTGGGGCGGTTCCTCGTCGAGCAAAGAAGAAAGATCTGGCTCCCGGCCAAGCTTGGTTACTCACTCGCGTGGCGCTTCTTCAGGTCGAAGATGGACATTGAGCCGGTTTCGAAATCAAGAGAGAAGAACCTGTGGACCGTTGAGGGCAATTTCGGTTGGTATCACTGGGGTGTTGAACGAGCATGCCAGGCCATGGAGCGCGCGGGCTTTGAGATTGTCGAGCCGGATGTCGAAGTCTGTCAGAGGGACCCGGTCATCCACTTTATAAGACCTTGACAGAGGCCCCCTTTGCCGGATGAGTGAACCCCACACCTTAGCAAACCCAACGTTCCACCGCGCAGATAGAGGAGTAAGGCGCAATTGCTACGGGTTCTGCCACAGAATATTGCAATTCCTGCCAGTCAAACGTCACATTTGGCAAACATTAGTAATGTCGTAAAGATATTGTCTGTCGCGATAAACTAACACTTGCCGCCACCCACCCAGGCGGGCAATCCCTACTTGATGAAGGAAAGACTTATGTCGAAAGTTGCGTTAGTGACAGGTGTTACCGGACAGGACGGCGCCTATCTGTCGGAGCTCCTGTTGAGCAAGGGCTACATTGTGCACGGCATCAAGCGCCGCTCGTCTTCGTTTAACTCGGCGCGCATCGACCATATGTACCAGGATCCGCACGTGTCCGGTGCGCGTTTTCAGATTCATTACGGAGATATGACGGACTCCACGAATCTGATCCGCATCATTCAGTCGGTGCAGCCGGATGAGATTTATAACCTCGCCGCACAAAGTCACGTGCAGGTGAGCTTCGATACGCCCGAATACACGGCCAATGCCGATGCCACTGGCGCGTTGCGCATTCTGGAGGCAATCCGGATTCTTGACCTCGCGAAAAAGACGCGGTTCTACCAGGCGTCGACCTCGGAGCTGTACGGAAAGGTGCAGGAGGTCCCGCAAAAGGAGACCACGCCCTTTTATCCGCGGAGCCCCTATGGAGTTGCGAAGCTGTACGCATACTGGATCACAGTGAACTATCGCGAGGCGTATGGTATCCACGCATCGAACGGAATCCTGTTCAACCACGAGAGCCCGATCCGCGGCGAAACGTTTGTAACGCGCAAGATCACGCGCGCGGTGGCCGCTATTCACCTGGGCGTGCAGAAGACGCTCTTCATTGGCAATCTCGATGCCAAGCGCGACTGGGGCCATGCGCGGGACTACGTGGAAGGCATGTGGAGGATCATGCAGCAGCCGGAGGCGGACGATTACGTTCTGGCCACTGGCGAAGCGCACAGCGTGCGAGAGTTCGTGGAGCTGGCATTCTCCAAGGTCGGGCGCAAAATCGAATGGCGCGGCAAAGGCGTTGACGAGATTGGAGTCAACAGCGCCAAGGGCGAGACGCTGGTGAAGATCGACAGCCGGTACTTCAGGCCAACAGAAGTGGATCTGCTTTTGGGCGATCCCTCCAAGGCGCGCCGCGTTCTGGGCTGGGAGCACAAAGTCAGCTTTCCGGAGCTCGTCTCTGAGATGGTGGAGTCGGATCTGAAAGTGATTGCCCAGGAGTCGCACAGAGAGCATGGCAATGAGTAGTTTCGACTTGAGCGGAAAGCGCGTCTGGGTGGCCGGTCATCGCGGCATGGCGGGCGCGGCGATCGCGCGGCGGCTGAAGCGCGAGGACTGCGAAATCGTTACCGCGGACCGCAGCGAACTCGATCTTCTGCGCCAGGCTGACGTTCATGGCTGGATGGCGGACAAGAAGATCGACGCCGTCTTTCTGGCTGCGGCCACCGTGGGCGGCATCATGGCCAATTCGACGCGCCCCGCGGAGTTTCTCTACGAGAACCTGGTTATCGAGACGAATGTAATTCACGCGGCAAACAGCGCCGGCGTGAAGAAGCTCTTGTTTCTGGGATCGTCGTGCATTTATCCGCGCATGGCAGAGCAGCCAATGCGGGAAGAGGCGTTGCTGACCGGCGCTCTCGAGCCCACCAACGAGTGGTATGCCATCGCCAAGATTGCCGGAATTAAACTGTGCGCGGCATTCCGCCGGCAATATGGATGCGATTTCGTTTCCGTGATGCCGACGAACCTGTTCGGTCCCGGCGACCGCTACGATGCGCAGAACGGCCATGTTGTCGCCGCGCTGATCATGAAGATCCACGCCGCGAAAATGGCGAACAGCGCCACGGTCGAGTTGTGGGGAAGCGGAACTCCGAAACGCGAGTTCCTGTTTACCGAGGACCTGGCCGACGCCTGCGTCTTCGTGATGAAGAATTATTCTGACGAGCTTTTCCTTAATGTCGGCACGGGCCGGGACATGACCATCCAGGAACTGGCGGAAAGCATTGCGCGGGTCGCTGGCTGGAGGGGCACATTTACGTTTGACCGATCGAAGCCTGACGGCATGCCTCGCAAAGTGATGGATGTAAGCCGCTTGCAGGCTTTGGGCTGGAGCGCGCAAACTCCATTCGACGAAGGCATCAAGCAGGCCTACCACTGGTATGTGGCCAACGTCGCGGATCGCGCAGCTTGAACGCATGACCACTTGGACCCGCAACGTGAAGATGGCGCCGGGATTTGTCGAGGCCGGAGCTTTGCGAAATAATGTGAAAGACGTATGAGCGCAACCACCCCGGAACGCGAGCGAACGGTGCACCACATCGCTGACGGCGTTGGGGAGAATCCCTATCACCGCCCCTCGTTCAGTTTGAAGTACCGGCTGAAGCGTCAAGTGTGGCGGATGGTGTATGCGCTCTTCTACCGTACCTCGCTGCCTCCGATGCATGCCTGGCGGTCGATGCTTTTGCGGCTATTCGGCGCGAAGATGGGCCCGGGTTGCCATTTTTATCCTAGTGGAAAAGTATGGGCGCCCTGGAACCTGATCTGCGCAGACTGCTGCACGCTTGCCGATCATGCTGAAATTTACAATCCTTCCCCGATCTATTTAGAGTCCCACTGCATCGTCTCGCAGGATGCGTATATCTGCGGGGCGACCCACGATTACAACCATCCCGACTTTCCCATGGTCTCGTACAGCATGCGACTAGGCGCATATTCATGGATCTGCGCGCGGGCATCGGTGTCGCCGGGCGTGAACGTGGGGGAGGGAGCGGTTCTGGGGCTGGGATCGGTGGCCAACCGCGACCTGGAGCCATGGACGGTATACATCGGAGTGCCTGCGGTCGGCGTGAAGGCACGCGTAAGAAGCGTGCGTACCGGTTAGTTACGAGCGTGATCTCCCGGGCGCAGCCGCACAGATTGAAGGCGCGAAAACGTGTAAGCTTCGCGGTGCTATCTGGCAGATTCGACGCTGGTTCTCCCGTTATTCTGCCGATTACGAGGCGGCTTTTCGCCAAAGATCAGACGCCATGCTGAGGACAGCTTCACATAATCCCGCTCGCGACAGGAGCGGCAACGCACGGGTATTTGCCGGGTTAGCAGGCGTGGAAGATCGAACAAACGAAAGTGGGAAAGCCGCATATTAGTGGAACGGCAAAAAAAGCATTTCACTCTGAGTTCCTCCGTTCGCGATGAGAGGTGAGGGGGCCCAGACCAACGCCGGCTTCCGCGCGTGCGCGCCCGCTGCAACGGAAGCGTTGGTACTTCAGGAAAAACTGGACAGAACAGAACGGCTATACCGTTCACCGGTTTCCGTGCAGTCCGGATTCCTCGTTAGATTGCGAACAGCTGTAAATAGCTGCCTGAATCTGGCAAAGTTGCGCGAAATCTCGGAAATTTCAAAGGAGGAAAACTTGGGTGGCCCGAACAAGAAGAGAAGATGAAGACGGGCACGGACTCCACAAAGGACAGTATCCGCGCGGTTAACACTGAAATGGAGCATCACGAGGACAATAGAAGAGGCTGACGTAATTCAGGCCGCTGGTTGCATCGAGCGCATCCAAGGGAATCAACAGGGCAATCAAGTGAGGGAAATGATGAAGAAGAAGCCATATTTAGCGAAAGCCTTGATGCCATGCGTGTTCGGAATGGCGCTCTTGACGTGTGCCGGAACCTTTCAGCTGGGAGCAGAGCAGCCCGGTGCACCCGATGGCGCGGCGCAGGTAGTCGCCGCAGGTGGTGGTCTGGCCAGTCCCTGCGAGCCTTCCCGGATGGGCTCGCCGTATATTCCTGTCGATAGCTGGGTGTACCCGGCCATGCTTCGGCTGTACTCACTGGGATACGTCGATACCGTGTATATCGGACTGCGGCCGTGGACCCGCGCCAGCGTGATGCACATGCTGGAAAATGCCGGGAACCTGATCGAGGATGCCGAAGGACAAGGCGATCCGGCGGCCGGCGAGGCGCGGGCGATCTACGAGGCGCTGAACCACGAACTGCAAAGCGACATGGAAGGCCCCTGCGGGCCGCACGAGGGCGGAACGCATCTCGAGTCGGTTTACAGCGTGATGCGCGGCATCAGCGGCACGCCGCTCGACGACAGCTACCATCTCGGGCAAACCATCGTGAACGACTACGGCCGCCCTTATGAGAGTGGCTTCAACAACTATTCCGGCATCAGCGGCTACGCGACTGCGGGACGATTCACGCTCTATCTGCGTGGAGAGTTCCAGGGCGCGCCGTCGGCTACGGGTTACTCTTCGGCGCTGGCACAGACCCTGTCCAATGTCGACAATACGCTGTATTTCATTCCGTCGAGTACGGCTCCTTACGGCCCCACCACCGCGGTGTACAACCAGACCACCATCCCCCGGGGGCCCATCGCAACCGCGACTCAGGGACGCTTGCTGGAGGCTTATCTCTCGTATCAAATCCTTGATCACGTGATTTCCTTTGGGAAACAGGACCAGTGGCTGGGACCAGCCCAGGGCGCCAGCATGGCGTTCTCCAATAACGCGCAAAACTTCTACGCGTTCGAGATCAATCGCGTCGAGCCTCTGCATGTTCCCGGGCTCTCGCGGCTCACCGGACCGTTCCGCTATGAGTTTCTGGTGGGCGCACTGCGCGGCCACACAGAAATGCCGAATCCTGCGTACGAACTTAATCATTCAACCGGCGGCGCCAACGTCACCAACCCCGGCGACCCCTGGGTGCATGTGGAGAAGGTTAGCTTTAAACCGTACAAGGATCTGGAATTCGGATTTGAACGCACCGCCATGTTCGGCGGCGAGGGCCACCAGCCAGTCAATCTGCACTCCTTTCTGCGCAGTTTCTTCAGTTTGACCGCGGGAACCGCCGCGCAAAAGAACGGAACCTCGGACCCCGGCGCGCGCTTTGGAGCTTTCGACTTTTCCTGGCGGCTGCCTTACGTGCGCAACTGGCTTACGCTCTATACCGACTCTGAGGCGCACGACGACATTTCTCCGATCGATGCGCCACGCCGTGCCGCCGTGCGTCCGGGAATTGTTCTCTCGCATGTTCCCGGCATCCCCAAACTCGACCTGCGCATAGAAGGAGCGTCTACCGATCCGCCCACCTCAAGAAGCGTGGACGGGCAATTCATGTATTACGAAGGGATTGAGAAGCAGGGCTACACCAATCAAGGTCAACTATTCGGCGACTGGATCGGGCGCGAGGACAAAGGCGGCCAGGCCTGGATCACGTATCACCTGACCGGCAACGAGTGGCTGCAGGTGAGCGCGCGTAATCAGAAAGCGGTCACGAACTTTATCCCCGGCGGCACCACGGTGAACGACTTCGCGTTTCAGGCAGTGAAGCGGTTCGGCAAGGACTTCGAGATCAACGGAAACTTTGCCGTGGAGCACTACAAAGTGCCGATTTATGTGACAGGCGAACAGACTGTGACTACCACCGACATTCAACTCACGTGGTATCCGCAACGCAAGGTCAGCTTCTAAGGCTTTGCTCACACGAGTTGGAATGGCGACGGGAACCGGGTCTTGAAAGTCTGAATGAGATTCCCGGCCAACGGCAGTCGAAACCTGAGGTTGCCACGGATTTCTATTGGATTGCTTTTTCGCATGCGCTGTCACCACAGATGTAGGGGCAGGAGCAGACCCTGGCAGGGAAATAGTTCTATTAACAAGAACGACGGGTTCTGCGCCAGGAAATCATGGATCGCATTGCGAACCCCCGGGGTCTCGACCTGGCCCAAATCGTCGACGAGGATCAGGCTGCGCGGCGCCAGTCGCGGCGCCAGATAGTTGAGGCACTTCAGATTGGCCTCATACAAATCGACATCGAGATGGCAGAACGCGATGTTGCGCAAATCGAAGGGCTCCGCGGCCTGGGGGAAAAAACCCTGAACGACCTGAGCATTGGGCTTTGCCGATAGCCTTCTGACCACTGCGGCGTAGTTGGTTTCGGTAAACGAATCGGCGCGAAATGCAGTTTCGTCGGGCCCGATGCTTTCAAAGCCGCCTTGCTCAAAAGGATCGAAGCAATAAAACCTGGCGCCTTCATGGTGCGAGTCGTCCATTGCATTGCAAATATGCAGCGCTGTTCCGCCAAGAAAGCTACCCACCTCAACGAAGATTCCATCCCCTACGAGTTTGACCAGGTTCCAGATGTTGGCAAGGCGGGCCTCATCGAGACATGAGTATTGTTTGACTTGCGCCACTGATCTCAGGAAGGCGGGGTTGTGAAGGATCGCAACTCTTCCGGTGTCGATTGGAGGGTTGAGTGGCCTGGGGTAACCAAAGAAGCGGAGAACAGGACGAAGTTCGACAAGGACGTATCTTCTCAGGCGCGAAAGGATGAATTTCGATTGCACCCGGTGAGGATTCTTTTTCCAGTTCGATACGTGGGCCTTGAAGTCCCTGAACATTTGCGGCATCGCTCCTTAGCAGTCTTGCCTATTACCAATGCCTGATGGATCGGTGGATGTGCGACCCGAATCTCTTTCCCGTGAAGGATGATTGCGACACCAGGGTCTGCTCACGCTACTGATGCGAGGGAACGATGGTTGTCGCGTAGGCGGGCGCAGGGAAGTGCAGGACCTTAACGAGCTGGCCCTTGGCATCGAACGTCAACGCCCATTGCATCGGTTGGCGTGGTTGCGCAACGTTGACGAATCGCACCGTTGACTCGCCGTCTACCCCGACTTCTAACGTCGGCGGGAACGACAGAGCGAGATTTGCCTTGGGCGTTGGATTCGGCGCGGTGGAAACCTCGAGACGCGGCTCGGTCAGAGCCGCATAGCACAGGCCGGTCGCGAGCCAATCGGCGGGCTGGCTTGCCGGCTCTTCTGCGCGAATGCGGTTGAACGCCGACATGGCAAGTGCGTTGACGGGCGCGGGAGAAAAAAGAGAAAAGCCACGGCGCTCGACGGGAATGGTACGGACGCGGCCCTTACCGGCGCGAGGAATTGCGGCGGAAAAAAGACTGGCATCGCTCGCGCTGCCATCTCCGGTGAAGAGCAGGAACAAGTGGCCCGGAAAGGCCTGGCAGTCCAGCTGCCGGTAGCTCCATTTTTCCTTGTCGAATTCGATCCCGGCAAACGCGGCAGCATCACGGATTGCAGGCTGCGTCTTCAAGGCCAAATTGCGATCGCTATCGCTCATCTGCTCTTGAGAAAGGTAAACAATGAAATGCCCAATCGCGGAGGGCGAGGCGTTGTTGGAAAACTGCGAAACGGGCATTGCCTGCGGGACTGGCTTCGCAGGATACGGCATGGTCGAGGGTTCTGACGGAACGGGCTTTACCGGATAGGGTGGAGCGGGCGGAACCGGGGTCGTTTGGGCGGCACAAAGAGAGGCAAAAGTTGCCGTTGCCGCGATGACGAAAGCAAGGTTCAAGAGCCTCTGACGATCCATACACTGGCTAGACTAACACCTTGCGTGCAGCGCCCTGGGCGCGATGCCGTCGAGCGCTGCATTCGCCTGCGCACCTTTCGGAGCCGACTCCGAAACCCTTTGAGCCGCAAGCGCCATCAATCCCGCTTGCGGGAACCGGAATGCGCGAAATCGTAGGCAAAGCCCACGGTAAAGCCCTGGGGATCGAGCGTTTTTGTGAAAAGATTTGGCCATGTCTGGTACTCGTAATCGGCGCGCATCCACCATGCCCGGAAGACCCGGACTTCAACGCCGCCGCCTGGAGCCCGAAGGATCCGCGAATCGTGCCTGTAGTTAGAGGTGGGACCCGTCCAGAAGTCGACGCTGCCATCGCCAATCAGGTACTTGGCATAGGGATGGAAGTTGCGGAAATGACGCCAGGCGTAAATAGGCCCACCCTCCCCGGTATCCTGGCGCATATTCTCCTGGGTAACATGCTCGTCCAGTGAGATGTCGCGCGCCTCTGCTTCGATTCCCAGGCCGCGCAGAAACGAAGGCATAAAACTGGGGTAATAGTCGACCCAGGCCGCGCCTCCGTACATGCGGCCATGGCCCCAATCGACGTCGTAGCTGACCCCTCCAGCGCCAACCTCGATGGGCAAACCGCCTTTCCGCTCGTATTGAGGAGCGACTTGGGAAAATGCGGGAATCGCGACAGACAAAATGCTCAACGCCAAAACGGGGAATCCTACCAACTTGAAACGCATTCCGTATCTCCTTCATATGCGCATGCTCTTACCCGACGGAGAAATTTCTGCCGAGAGAATAAAGAGCGGGGAACCAAGATAACAAGACAAGAAGCAGGGGTTTCTGCGCGGGATCCACCTGCGTAATCCATACGACGCACTGCACGAACCGAGGTGAGACAGTAAAGAGCTAAACACCCACACTTTCGAAGCGATTTTTTGATTGAATATGTGCTCCGGGCGCGAACTTATCTCTTCCTAAGACACCAAGAGTTGATTTCACTCTGTCTAATGCACATTATAGGGGCCGATAAATGAAGCAACCACTAAACTTTCCGGGTACGCAAATGCTGCTTTGGCATCATGGGAGTATGAGGAGCGCAGGGAAGGACGCCCAGGTCTGATTACCTGAAGAAAAGCAAACGGGAACGAGACTCTTTTGCGCGGTCCGTTGATCGCCGCTCGTTGCAGAGTGTCCCAAATAGTACAACCGTGAAACGCGCGATCATGTATGAATACCCAAGTATCGTGAGTTCGCCGGAAGGCAGGGACGACGAGGCGTTCTGATTTCATTACCAAAGTAATCACAGATAGTAATGAGTTGGTGGACCGGTTTCTAATCAGGCAACTCGTTGAGAAAAATGTGCTCTAGGCAATGGTCCTGTGGTACGTTTATTGGTGCTGTAGGAATGCCGTGACGCATCGTCTCTGATGCCAGTCCGGCAGCGCTTGAGCACCGAGAAGGTGCTCACAAATAGTCTTTTCATGTGGTTACATTAGCCAATCTGCGGAGGATAAACGCATGCAAACTCGTGTTTTGAAATCTGTGGGCCGGATTCTTGCTTTGGTTACCATGGCTGCCTTGCCGGTAGCCATGACGGCTCAGTCTGCACCATCAGGGAAAGGTGGTTCAGACAGTACCTCTCCATCCCGGTGGGATATTTTCATGGGCTACAGCTATCTGGCGCCCAGAGGGACAGTGTCAACTACCAATCCGAACAATCAGCCAGTAACGGCCTCGTACGATTCGGTCAATGTGGGCGGATTGGTGAGCGGTGCGTATTACTTCAACAGATACGCGGGCGTGCAAGTCGAGTTCGGCATTCATCAGTGGGGCTCACAGAGCACCACCCCCAACATGAACGTCGGCAGCAATGGCAACGACGATGGATTCACGACTCTCGGTGGCGGCGTGATCTTCCGCTATCCTGCAGAAAACTTCACCGCCTTCGCTCATGCGCTGATCAATGCAGACCAAATCGGCGGGCCATTTTTTGAGCCTAACAAGTGGGGTCCTGGCCTGACCGTTGGCGGCGGCATGGACTATGAAACGCCGTGGTTCAATCATCATCTGGCCATCCGCCTGTTTCAGGCAGATTACGAGTACATGCACGCCGATTGGGGCCTGGAGCCCTACGGCGGCCGCGCCAACATCAACGCGGCGCGTCTGAGCGCGGGCATCGTGATTCATGCGGGCTCGATCGCACCTCCCGCGCCGATCACGTTGGCTTGCTCGGCGAGTCCTGAATCGGTGTTCCCGGGCGACCCCGTCACCGTAACGGCGACGGCAGGCGGTCTGGATCCGAAGGATCACGTAATTTACAGCTGGTCAGGCTCTGGCGCCATGGGCGCCGATGCAATGACGAAGATTGACACCAGCGCGCTGGCGCCGGGCGAGTACACCGTGACGGGCACGGTCAAGGAAGGCAAGCCGGGCAAGGAAGGCATGAAGCCCTGGGAGACGGCGACCTGTACCGCGGGCATCACCGTGAAGGCATTCGAGCCGCCGACAATTAGCTGCTCGGTTAGCCCCAACACGATTGCGCCGGGAGGCACGGCAACGGTGACTTCAGTGGGAGTAAGCCCGCAGAACCTGCCGCTGACCTACAGTTACACGGCCACGGCGGGCACGGTATCGGGAAGCGGAACGACGGCGGAGTACTCGTCGGCGGGCGCAGCAACCGGAGCCGTAGGCATCACCTGCAACGTGTCGGATAACAAGGGCCACTCGGCGAACTCTTCGACGAGCCTGACCATCGTAGCTCCGATCATTCCGCCGGCACCGAAGACGCAGGCGCTCTGCACCATCAGCTTCTCGACCGACAAGAAGCGGCCAACCCGCGTGGACAACGAAGCCAAGGCCTGCCTGGATCAGGTGGCTCTGGACCTGAAGCAGCAGGCTGACGCTAAGGCGGTTGTGGTCGGCGAGCAATCCTCGGACGAGGCAGCCATCACAGCCAAGGAGCAGAAGAAAGCGCTCAAGAACAAGCATGCCAAGGTGGACTTGTTTGCGGCGCAACGTGCAGTGAACGCCAAGGACTACCTGGTGACGGAGCAAGGCATCGACGCTTCGCGCATCAGCGTGGCCACTGGATCGACCGACGGCCAGACGGAAGAGAACTATCTGGTGCCTTCGGGCGCGACCTTCACGACAGACGTGACGGGAACTACGCCGGTGGACGAGACTGCGGTGAAACCGCAGGAGCGCAAGCCGCTGGCGGAGAAGCACCCGATGAAGAAGAAGCCCGCGGCGATGTAATTTGCGCGGGCATATGCCGCTCAGTGGTTCTGCGAACTCTTCCCGCTTTGGGGAAGAGTTCGCGGGACTGAACTGATCGCATGTCCTCCAGCAGAAATCCGGGGCCGGCCAGCACTCCAAGGCCGGCCTCATCTTTTTAAGCTCGATCGATCACGCGCCTATCCATTCAAGATCGGCACTGCATGCATCGATGTGCGCGCAGATTTTTCGAAAGAAATCAAGTTTCCGCACGCTACCCCAATTCAATTCGCAAAATGAATGCCCGGCAGATTTTCCCGCGTGCCACGTCCGGAAATGACAGGACGAAAGTTTGAGTTCGCCGGATCGATTCACAAAACAACTGGAACCCATGTGCAGTATCCTTAATGCAACCCTGGTTCGTGGCTGCTTGTACTGTGGGATGAATCCCGGAAAGTAGTGAATAAAAAGCCTATTGCAGAGTTGACGATGTCCAACAATGCATATTCTGTTTACGGTCTCCGCGTTCATACGGAGATCGCGTGTCCTGAACTTCCCTTCCATCCCCAACCCGATGGAAATCCAGATGTCACGATCCGTTTGCTGCCAACCCTGCCGATCACATCGGAGTCTGTTGAGAGCGGCTGTTATGACGTTCGGCCCGGAGTCTTCCGTTTGGTGGTGAAGGGCGTTGGCCGGTACCTGGTGGAGGAAGGGAGCCGTATCTCCATCGAGCCTCTGGCCGGGTCCTCTACGGACGAAGTTCGACTCTTCCTGCTGGGGTCGGTCATCGGTGCGCTTCTCTATCAGCGAGGGCTGTTTCCCCTGCATGGAAGCGCGGTCGAGACGCGATGGGGTGCAATGATCTTTGTGGGAGCGCAGGGCATCGGCAAATCCACGCTGGCGGCCCAGTTTTATCGCCGGGGATATCGCCTGCTGTCGGACGATGTTTGCGCTGTCACCACAATCGATGGAAAGCTGCTGGTACTTCCCGCGCTGGCGCATTTCCGGCTTTGTGCCGATGCTTACGAGCGCCTGGCCCCAGCGCAGGATGTGCGCTTCAATGTCGACAAATTCGTGGTTCCGATGAACGAAGGTTACTGTCCTGACCCGGTGCCGCTGAAGGCAATTCACGTTCTTGCCAATCAAGAGGACGGCGATCCGCAATTCGAGGTCATTCGTGGTTTTGACCGTGTGCAACGTCTATTTGAGAATCTGTATCGCCCGCAATTCCTGAAAGGCCAGGAGACGCAAAGCGATCTGATGCGGCTGGCCGGGAAGATTGCGCAAAAAACGCCCATGGCCACGGTTTCACGCAAGCGCGATCCGGAAACGATTGACGGAATGATTGATTTCCTCGAATCGGCTTGGGCGGAACATTTCGGTTCAAATTCCAAGGAAGAGAAAAAGTAGATGCGCCGTTTCAATCCCGAAGACAAATTAGTTCGCGCTCAGGAGATTCTTTCTACTGAACTCGATCAGGAAACTGTGCTGATGAGCATCGATGCGGGAGCTTATTACGGCATGGGGGACACCGCGCGGAGCATTTGGGAGAAACTCGCAACCCCCATCACATTTTCAGCTCTAGTAGACGAACTTGTGCAGGAATACGAGGTCCCGCCCGAGGCTTGTGCCGAAGATCTCCAGGGATTCCTGGCCGAAATGGAACGCGAAGGTCTCTTGCGTGTGGAATGATCTTAAGCGCATCGGACGCGTTTCTCGGGCACAACGGGGCCTTCTTTGGGAAGCCATTGCCGCTCTGGCAATCGCAAGGGTTGCCTTGGCTTGTGTTCCTTTCTCGCGTATCGCGGCGTGGCTGGGGACTGCGGGCGCCGAGAGCCCGGCTACGGTGACTCCCGAGCAAGCTCAAGCGGCAGAAGCGGTGGGCTGGGCGGTATCCGCGCTGGCGAGACGTGTGCCTTGGGATGGACGATGCTTTGCCCAGGCCCTGGCTGCCTCGGCCATGTTACGGCGCCGCGGTGTGGACGGAACCGTGAGCTTCGGAGTGTGCGAAGGGGCGTCCGCTGGATTTGAAGCGCACGCATGGCTGCGCGTCGGCACGCGCATGGTCACGGGCGGGGATGGCTATGAACGCTTCAAGGCCTTTACGACATTTTCGCGGGTGCAATCATGAGCGGCATTTATGGTATCTATCGCCATGATGGCGCGCCCGTAGATCCGCGCTGGTTGGAGCGGATGAAGGAAGCGATGGCCTACTACGGCCCCGATGGCGGCGCTTGCCAGATTAACGGGGCGGTAGGTATGGGTCATCTGCTGCTGAAGATCAACCCTGAAGATGCCTTCGATCGCCAGCCGGCGCGCGGAGAACGCGGTCTGGTGGTGTCTACCGCACGGCTGGATAACCGCGATGCGCTGCTGGAAATTTTCAACGTGGCATCTGCGGAAGCGCCGCGGATTTCCGATGGGCACCTGGTAAGTTTGGCCTTTGATCGCTGGGGCGAAGACATTTGCACGCACCTTGAGGGCGATTGGGCGCTGGCTGCATGGGATCCGAGAGAGCGCCGGCTCTATTTGGGCCGGGATGTCTTCGGCGCTGCCGCCCTTTATTACTACGAAGGCAAGGGCTTCATCGCCTTCGCGTCGAACCTTAAAGCCTTGCTCGTGCTTCCCGGAGCGGTGAAAGAACCGGATATGCTGCGCCTGGCCGAGATACTGACGCTTTGGGAGCACGACGCGGAGTTGACTGCATATGAGGGCTTCCGTTCATTGCTCGGCGCCCACGTGATGACAATCTCTGCCGACGGCCAGACGCACGACAAGCGCTTTTGGTCGCTGGGCGAACGCGAACCGCTCCGGTACCAGCGGGATGAAGAGTACATTGAAGCCTTTCTGGAGCATTACGCGCGAGCCATTCGGAGCTGCCTGCGCACTGAAAAGCCGGTGGCGGCAGAACTCTCCGGCGGGCGTGACTCAGGCTCGATCGTAGCGTTGGCAGCACCCATGCTTGCCCGGCAGGGCCGCGATCTGACTGCTTATACCTGGGTGCCCCAGTGTCTTCTCGACGGAGCCGGCTGGGAGCGTTATCTAAGCAATGAATGGGAGCGGGCGGCCGCAACGGCGGTAATGGCCGGCGCCAACATCAGGCATCTCCCCATCGATGGCCAGGGCTACAAAATTCTCGAAAGCGTCGAATATCTCCTCGATGTCCATAGCGGCCCATCTGCCGGGGCGTACAACGGCTACTTGTTCCGCGCCACGTTTGAAGCCGCCTCACAAAACGGGTCAGGAGTTCTGCTGAATGGTGGATGGGGAAACGCTTCGGTCTCCTGGGAGGGAAATGGTTCGGCGATTCTGGCGCTGCTGCAAGGAAACCCGGCCACAGCCGGCCGCCTGCTGCTGCACGCCGACCCGAATCTCTGGCAGACGGTGAAACGGCAGGTGTTAAAACCTTCGCTCCTGCCAGGAGTATTGGCCGTGCAGCGCATGACAGGCCGGACCGGTTTGCCGTCGTGGAGCACTCACTCCGCGCTCCGTGTTCAAATGGCAGAGAAGCTGGATTTGCCCGGCCGGATGCATGCGGCAGGGTACGATCCAACCTTTGCATTTTCCCCGCTGACCGATCATCGCCGCTGTTTTTTCCAATATGATCTCGGCACAGCTCCTAGCCTTAGGTCGGAAGCTTGCGCTTTTCATTCTTTTGCGTGTCTGGATCCGACGGTGAATCTTTCCCTGTTGGAGTTCCTTCTGCGGGTTCCCGACGATCAGTTCTATCGCAAGGGCGAACGCAGCTTCCTGTTCAAGCGCGCATTCCAGGGCCGGTTGCCGCAGCCGGTGCTGAATTCGCGGAAGAATGTGATACAGGCCGCGGATTCTGGGCACCGTGTTCTTCAAGAGATCGAGCAAGTTCGGGAGTGTCTCCGTTCTCTTGACGCAATGCCAGAGGCGCAGGAAATCCTGGACCTGCCGCTCCTCCACCGCTGCCTGGAAGATCTTGTCGCGAAAGTCACTCCAGAGACCACTTTGCGAGCGGACGCAATCCTGTACAGGGGGCTGAGCGTGGGGTTGTTTCTTCAGCGTTTGGCGAATTCACCTGCCTGAGGTTTTTGCCTGGTATGCTGACAAACCGGATCGTAAATTTCTTCCACCATCTGCCGGCAGGCCGTCGCGCGCTCGCCATCATTTGGAAGGCTGCGGGGTGGTGGACCGTGGTTTGGGGTGCGTTGCTGGTGTGCCAGGGCCTGATTCCCGCCGGATTGGCGTTGCTGCTCAGAACCCTTGTGAACCGGCTCGTCTCTTCGCCCCAATGGGCTTCCATCCTGCCCCCCGCTCTCGGGATCGCCGGACTATGGGCTGCCGGGCAGATTTTGTCCAGCGCCCTCACATGGGTCAGGGCGGTACAAGCTGAACTGGTGCTGGACGAGGTCGATCGGTTGATCCACTTGCAGGCTCTCCGCATGGACGTGGCGTTCTTTGATCACCCTGAATCCTTCGACCTGTTGCACCGGGCGCAGGCCGAGGCCAGTTCCCAGCCACTGGTGCTGCTGGAGAACCTTGGTTCGCTGGTGCAGAACGGATTGGGATTCCTGGTGCTGGCTGCCATCTTGTGGACATATGCAGGTTGGCTTCCCCTGCTTCTGGTTTCCGCGGCCGTTCCCGGCCTGGTTTTCGTGGCGCAGCATGTTTTTAAGGAACATGCGTGGCAGCACGAGAGTTCCGCCCATCTGCGCCGTTTGCTGTATCTGCACTCCTTGATGACCGACGCCGGGCCGGCCGCTGAGTTGCGCCTCTTCGATCTTGGAACCTATCACCGCGAGGCCTTCGAGCATATTCGCGACAGACTGAAGAAGGGACAGTTACAACTCGTGCGGCAGGGAGCCATGACCGAACTGGGAGCCGGCCTCCTGGCTTTGGCGGGCAGCCTCGCCGGCTTGGGTTGGATGCTCCACCAGACGCTTGTCGGACGCGTCAAGCTGGGCGATCTGCTCCTCTGCCTCCAGGCCTTCCAGCAGGGCCAGGCCCAGCTCCGGGCATTGCTGGAAGGCGCGGGCAGGATTTACAAGAGCCTGCTCTACGTGCAAAACGTGGACGATTTCTTGAAGATTGAACCAACCATCCGCTCCGGCCGATCCGGAGAACCCGGGCTCCCCTTGCAACACTCCATTCGCTTCGAGCGCGTGAGCTTCACGTACCCCTGCGGGGAACATCGTGCTCTCGACGAATTCGAACTGGAGATTCCAAAAGAAAAGGTCGTGGCGCTGGTGGGACACAACGGGGCGGGCAAGAGCACGCTCGTCAAGCTGCTCTGCCGCTTCTATGACCCGGATGAGGGCCGCATTCTTCTGGATGGGGTGGACCTTCGAGAAATGGATCCGGAGGCCTTACGGCGCAATATTGCCGTCCTTTTCCAAGACCCCGTTCATTATCACGCGACAGTGCGCGAGAATATTGGCTTTGGAGACATCGGCAATCTCTCCGACGAGATGCGCATCCGGGAAGCGGCTCGTGACGCGGGAG
>CAWAZR010000015.1:0-112823 GCA_963786565.1 uncultured Acidobacteriota bacterium
TTGAGGCTTCTTTGTTACAGGAGCCTTGCTGACTGATGGGGTTGTCCCGGAAGGCGGCGAGTCGAGGAGTGGATCTGTGACTGTCGATGTCGCTGGGAAATCGCTGGCCGGCTGTACTCGAACATTCAGTGCGACATAGCTGACGGTCTGCACAGCCTGCTTAATTAACTCATCGGGGGTACCCTTCACATCACGTTCCACGAGATAGCTATTGTTGCTGACGACCAGCTTATCCATCTCTTTCTCCAAGTCGGCTTCTTGAGACTTGGGAACCAGAAAATAGGTGCCGGTGACCAACTTCAGAGCGGAAGCCGAGATCAGGGTGTTATCTGTTCCCTTTTGCGTCACAACCACATCCTGTTGCTCGCTGTTAAGCAGGAAATTCTCGGGGCGGGACTGCTCAAGTTGACCGTAGAAAGAATAGAAGTTCTGGAGTGCTGACAGCGCAATCCCGGGGAAGCCAAGCAATGGAGAAAGGATCTTCGTACCTTCAATCAATCCACCGAGAACCTTGTCAAGGAGGGATGTCGTCGGTGTTGAGGTGACATTGATACTCATATGACCGGCGCCGTCGTTCAGCACAACGTGGGTCAACTGCGGCCCATTGTTCATCGGCGGCCGATTCGGCGGAGCCATTCCACCCGCCAGCGCGCTCCAGGTCAAACTTTGCTCAGTAGGCAGCAGGCTGGCTTTGCTGGTAAAGAGTGTGGCAAGCGCCGCCCAAACGATTGGTCCGAGGAATTCACTGCCGCTCACTCTTTGACATGAAAGATGCAATTGTGCGAATCGGACCTTGGAAAGTTGCGATTTGTCCTGGCTTCCTGGACGGAAGCCGGTAATCTCCATCGTGATAACCGCGTCATCCAGGAATACCGGCAGCTCAGAATCCTTGATGTCTTCTGCCCAGCGCAGGCCGGCCTTATCGTTGTATTGCGCGATGCGCGGATCGCGAGTTGGATCTGGCGTAGAACTACTCCGACTTCGCTCGGCCTCACTCGCATAGAGATTCTTCCAGTATGTCTCGCCCGCCGTCGGTGCCAATGACGGCTTAGCGCCCGCCGGGTCAATTGCGGCCGCGATTTCAGGTCGCGCCAGCAAGGGCGACAATGCGCTAAAGGCTGCCGACTTTCCGAGGAAGGAGCGCCGAGACAGTGTCATAGGGTTACGTCTCCTTTGAGAATCCGAGAGGGCCTTCATTTCGAATGAGACGGATGTTCACGCCTAAAGGTTTCGGGCCCGGGGGAATGAGAATCTTATACCACGTTCTTCGCCAGGCAATAAATGATTCTTTCGCAATCCCGATCCGTTCTGATGCTGATCGACCCTTCCACAGAGTTTGAGATAGAATCCGGTTCAGGCCTTCGCTCCTTCCCCCGAAGTGCAGCATTCACGCATTGAGCTTTTCGATCCGTTTGCAAGGGATTCCCGTGCATGGACCAACCGCAGTGCATACCACTTGCCCCATGCTTTCGCCCGCTCACGTCATAAGGTATGGCCTGCGTGCGAGCCTGGTGATTACCTGCGCCTGCCTGGGCCCACTGATTCATCCACAAGCTGCTTCGCATGCTCAATCCTCCTCCGGAAGCAATCCGGCTTCGCTGTTCAGCCGCATCATTCCCGATGATTGCCACGCTCCCACCGACAGTGCATTGGCCGAAGTGAAATCAGCGCTGACTGCCTTCCGAAACAAACACGACCAGCAGGATGAGGTCCGCGGACTGATCCTTCTCGGCACACTGTACGAACAGTTAGGCGAGTATAAGCAGGCCCTTCCTTACTTGCAAAGCGCTCTGCAACTTGCGGAGGATAGTCGCGTGAAAGCGCAGGTGCTCACGATGACAGCCGACGCTTTGTCGCAGGTGGGCCAGTTCGACGCGGCGCTGCGCGATGCAACGGAGGCGCTGTCCATCAGTACCAAGCTCGGCGATGCGGCGGATGAAGCTTCAGCGTCGCGCGCACAGGGAGAGGCGGTTTATTCCAGCTCATTTGAGAAAGCGATGCCATACTTTCAAAAAGCATTAACGTTGAGCCAACGGGCGGGAGATCTCAAAGCTCAGGCGATGATTCTGAACGATGAGGGCGCTGTGTTACAGCAATCCGGCAGTCCATTCGACATCTTTCATCAGGCCCTTTCGATCGAAGACCAGATCCACGATTGCCGAGACAAGATGGCTGCCCTGACGAATCTTGCGACGCTCGAATTTGATCGAGGCCGGATCCGAGTTGGATTCGGACATTTTGATGACGCGGTGGCACTCGAGCACCAGGTGGGCGACCACACTTCAGAAGCACAGACGTTGCACCAGTTGGGATATTTCCAATCGCAGATCGGAAATCTCGGACAGGCACTCTCGCTTTTCAATCAGGCGTTGCAACTGAAAAAGCAGGCGGGCGATATCGACTCTGAAGCGGAAACTCTTGGAGCAATCGCAGGTGTATACCGCGATACGCATT
Organism: uncultured Acidobacteriota bacterium; assembly: GCA_963786565.1. Lineage (GTDB taxonomy): Bacteria > Acidobacteriota > Terriglobia > Terriglobales > Acidobacteriaceae > Telmatobacter. The sequence continues at coordinate 2,455 of CAWAZR010000015.1, forward strand.
GGCCATCTGTGGCTCTTCGCACGTACCTGCAAGTATTGCCGATGTACGAGCGCACAAAGAACGTTCCGTGGCAGGTAATAACTCTAAATAACCTGGGCACAGTTGAAGCGGATCTGCATCATTACGCCGAGGCGCGAAATTATTACAACCATGCGATGCGGTTGGCGCCGATGGCAGGCGATCCAACCACTCCCGCCTTCACTTTTTGGGGAATCGGGGAGCTCGACCAGGCAGACGCACTCCCTAGCTATTTTCAATCCATCCGTCTTGCACGAGAGTATGAACAAGGTGACCTGGAGGGTGAAGTCGACTCTTCGCTGATGGACCATTTTCGCGCTCACCACCAACCGAACGCTGCAATTTTCTTCGGCGAGAGAGCCGTAGAGCGCTTTCAAGCGCTGCGCAGCAGCATGGGTGACCTGAGCAACGATCTGACGAGCTCGTTTCTTCAAAAGAAATCCGCGACCTACCGGACGTTGGCCGAGATCCTCATCGACCAGGGACGGCTGATCGAGGCGCAGCAGGTTCTCGATCTGCTCAAGATTCAGCAGTATTCCGATTACGTAGGAGAACGACCGAGCGAATTAAGCCAGCCACTTGCCCGTACCCAGCGGGAAGCGCAACTTGATGCGGAATACGAAAATCAGCTCAAGCGTTTGGTAGACCTGGACAAGGCGTTGCAGTTGGCGGAGAACGCCAAGCCTCAGCAGACGTCAGTCATTGTTCAGGATCGTGGGGCGCTGCACGCAGGAGAGGCCAGTTTCGATGCGTTTCTTAAGAATCTTTATCGGCAACTGGAAGACCAGGATGGACCCGCGGCCGCTGTGCAAAGCGTTACGGGTGCGGAGTTGCCGCTCGAACGGCTCATTTCCGCAGGTCCCCATACTATTGCCCTGTACACGCTGGAAGGCGTCGATCGTTATCGCATAATAGCCATTACGAATAAGGGACGGTTCTCGCGATCGTATGCCATCACCCAAAAAGATCTGGATAAGAAATGCCAACGGTTCCTTGATGTTCTGAGCAATCACCAGGAGGGCGCCATCGCCGCGGCGCAGGATCTATTCAGAGTTGTGTTCGGTCCGGTGCAAAAGGATCTTGAGGCAATGGGCGCCGAGACGATCGTTTGGGATCTCGACGGGTCGCTGCGCTATATCCCCGTGGGAGCATTGATGAATCCTGATACGCACCACTATCTGGTCGAGGATTACAACGTCGTTAACTTTACTCCGCTCAACCATTCACTTGAAGACGCGCCGCAGATAGGCGGCGCCAAAGCCATCGGTATGGGGACAAGCCGAAAGTACGATCAGGACCTGGAAGCGCTGACGAACTCCGAGGTGGAACTGGACTCTATCGTCTCCGATCCAGAGATTCCGAACTCACATGGCGTAATGCCCGGAACCATCCTTCTGAATGGCCAATTCACTGAGAAGGCAATGGAGGAGCAGGTCAAAGCGCAAGCTGTTGTTCATATTGCAAGCCATTTCGTACTGACGCCTGGCAATGACGATCTCTCGTTTCTCCTGCTCGGCGGCAAGGATGACGATCACAACGGTTATCACTTTTCGATGGCCGATTTTGAAAACGACCACAATCTGAATCTTGAGGGCACGAAGCTCTTTACGCTGTCGGCATGCCAGACTGGAGCGGCCAATGAACGGCAAGTTTGCTTCGAAGCCGGCAAGTCTGGCGTCAAGACCACCACATGCGGGGCGGGAGAAGCCAATCAGCGTGAAGACGGTGTGGTGATGGAAGGCATGAGCGAAGCGGTGCTGGGAAAAGGCGCAGAAGCAGTCCTCTCATCTTTATGGAAGGTCAACGATCTTAGTACGGGCGCCCTCATGGTGGACTTCTATCGACGGTGGATCAGCTCCGGCGGCAAGGTGACCAAGAGCGAGGCGCTACGGGAAGCCGAGTTGGATCTGATTCACGAAAGAGTCAAACCTGCGGAAGTTCTTTCAGATCCGAACGCGCCGACGAGTTTCGCCGACCCGTACTTCTGGGCCCCCTTCGTGCTGACCGGCAACTGGCAGTGACCGCTGCATTGCAATTCCTCCGGACACTGATCTGGACGTAGCTGGGAAATCGCAGAAATTCTGTTGCACGGCCCGGTGCCCTCTGCTATGCTGCACCCAACTCGAGGCCCCGTCGAGCCAAATTCCCCGGTCCCATATCAATAGGCTTTATATCTTCAGCCGATTGGTGTCTCATGAAACGCCTTGCACTCTGCCTGTGCTTTGGACTTGCCGTGTCCTTGGTGGGAGCGGTGTCTGCCGGAGCGCAGACCGCTTCAACTTTCCACAAATTCAGCGGAGGAAGCGCCGGAGACGGGGATGAACCCACCGTTCTGATCCAAGCCCAGGATGGGAACTTCTACGGCATCACCTCGTATGGTGGCAATTCTTCCGGATGCACGAACGACCAGGGCAATCCTACCGGATGTGGAACAATTTTCAGGATTAGTCCAACTGGAACCGAGACCGTACTCTACAAGTTTCCGGGAGCGGTGGGGGGGACGTCGCCAAATCAATATGGCGGGATTCCTTCGAGCTTGGTTCAGGGGCCTGACGGAAACATCTATGGCACGACAATCGTTGGAGGGCTGGCTCAGACCCCGACGCTTTCATGTGTGGATGGCTCAGAAACGGTTGTCCCCTGTTGCGTCGACTCGAATGACAACGCTGTCGGCTGCGGAACGATCTTCGAGTTCAGCCCGACGCAAGCGGCATCCCTCACGCCAAATATCCTGTATACATTCTCCGGCACCACGGATGGTGGCGCACCGGGGAACCTGATCCTGGGCGCGACAGGCACGACCAACTCCGAGACTCCCGTTATTTACGGCACAACGCTATCATGCAGTAACTGCCACGCCAGTTTCTCGGGGTCCTATTTCAATGCCGAATCAGGCGGGACCGTATTCAGCCTCACGCCATCTGGAAGCACCAAAGTCACGCCAAGTACCCTGGTGACCTTCCCCACTAGCCTCAATTCCGATTTGGCGCTTCCAAATTCCCTTATTCAATGGGACCTGAATACGCTCTACGGGATCGCCCAAATGGGCGGCGCATCGAGTACGGGGCCGAATCCAGTCTGTACTACGGAGTTTGGCTGCGGCGGTGTCTTCCGGCTCGAGCTTTCTTCATCGACACTGTTGGATCTTTGCAGTTTTGGAGACATCATCGGGGTCGTCCCTCCTGCCGTACCAACCTGCAACTCCGCTGTTATGCCGCAGCCCGCGAGCCTGCCCGATCCCGTCAAGTCTTACGAAAAGCTGTCGCCACAATTGATCATCACGCAATCTGGCTCAAGGTTCCCAACGGGGGGCAGTCCATGGGGTTTCACACCTGTGCCAATTGCATTAGCTATGGATAGCAGCGGCAACATCTACGGAACAACTCCCTCCGGTTGTGTCGACTCTTCCTACTCGACCCCGTACCAGCCTGATCCAAACTGTGTCGCTGACCACCCAGACGGCTCGCCCTCAGCCGTTTCTGTTCAGAGCACCATTTTTGAAATGACTCCGCCGTCAGAGACCTCGAATTCCGCGGGCAAGGTGACCTTCCTTTATACCTTTAGCGGGAACGGTTCCTCGGCAGCAACGCCGCCGGCCGACGGCGGAGGGGCGATGGCAGGGCTCACGCTCGCCTCCGATGGCAACTTCTATGGACTCAGCGGCGACGGAGCGTCATCTTTTTACGGCCTCAGCGGCACCTCCGATTTGTCCAGCGAGCTGTTCAAGTTACCGGTGCAAAGCGGCAGCCTCCCGAACTACGTAAGTCTTGGTCCGAGCTACAGCCCGAACTGGATGATTCAGGGAAGCAACGGAAACTTCTACGGCACTTCCTCGACATACTTTTCGGGTAGTACGGACCAATATGGTTCCGTCTTCGAAGTCGCGCCAGCGACGTCCCTGATACCTCCCGTGGGGCTCAGTTTAAACGCCTCTCAAATTACGCTGGGAAATTCGGCGACGCTTACTTGGACCGTTCCCTATGCCTTTTCACTGACCGCGCAGCAGTGTATCGCATTCGTGGAGGGCACGAACGCGTCAACCGCAGGCAGCTGGAGCGGACTCCAGAAAGGTTCGGTCACAAGTAATGTGTATGGCAATTCGATATCAATCACTCCGACCGCACCCGGCAGCTACACGTACGCCCTTACGTGTGGCGGAACAGTTTCAGGATCTGCAACTCTCCAGGTTATTGTTCCTCCATTGCAATTCCCCACTATCGCATTGCCGACCGGCGTAACCAATCAGACTTATACCGGGTCGGTAGCAGCCCAAGCCAGCGGAGGAGTGGCGCCCTACACGTTCACACTGGCCTCTGGCAGCAGCCTGCCGCCAGGCCTCACGTTGAATTCGAATGGAACGTTCTCATCGGGGCCGCCGACTGCGGTTGGGTCTTACACCTTCTCTATCACGGTCAAAGATGCTGAGACACCGGCAGCGGCCGTCACAACTTCTTTCACCATCGTCGTAATGAGCCAGACGCCTCAGGTGACGCTTACAGCGCAACCGAATACTGGTGTCACTTACGGACAGCTGGTCACTTTGACTGGAACTGAGACGCCGGTCGAGGGCGTAGCCCAAGGTTATTCGTGGACCATCTTCGAAGATGGCAGTGCATTGGTTACCGGAGCTCTGTCCAACGGCAGTGGCTCGTACACGATGACTACTACGCCTCACGCGGGCCAGCATACTTTCTCGGCGACTTTCTCGAGCACACAAAACTACTATCCACCCGGCAATTCCAATACCGTCTCACTCACGGTTGCCAAGGCGACGCCAACCGTGTCAGCGTGGCCGGCGCCTGGCGCCATCACGTACGGGCAGACGCTTGCCAACTCGACTTTGAACGGCGGCTCTGCCTTGGTAGGAGGTTCGTTCACCTGGACTACGCCCACGACTGCGCCAGGAGCAGGGACCACTTCAGAAAGCGTAACCTTCACGCCCACGGACACAACAGACTACAACACGGTAACCGGCACGGTGATGGTGACCGTGAACAAAGCGACGCCGACAGTAACGGCATGGCCGACGGCGAGTGCGATCACAGTTGGGCAAACATTGGCCTCTTCGACCCTAAGCGGAGGTACGGCTTCAGTGGGCGGCGCGTTCAGCTGGACCACACCGACGACAGCACCCGGAGTTGGGAGTTACTCCGGAAGTGCGACTTTTACACCTACGGATACGACGGACTACAACACGGTAATCGGCTCAGTTACAGTGACAGTGAACGCGGCGCCGGGCTTTACGCTGTCACCATCGCCCATGTCCGTTTCGGTAGCGCAGGGCGGTAGCGGCACCACCACGATCACTGTGACCGACATAGGAGGATTCTCCGGCACCGTCGCGCTTGCCGCCACCGGCTTGCCGAGCGGCGTTACGTCATCTTTTGCTTCCGGTTCCGCACCGGGAACTCAGGTGCTCTCATTGATGGCCAGCACTTCAGCTCAGGTGACCTCCACGCCCGTGACAGTAACCGTGACTGGGACGTCGGGGGCGCTGAGCGCAATGACCAGTGTATCCCTCTCCATCACGCCGCAGCCCAGCTTTACCGCCGGCAGCGGTGGGACCACTTCCATGTCGATCGTTCCCGGAGCAACCACGGGGAATACTGGAACCATCAGCATCGCCGGGACAAACGGGTTTTCCGGAACGGTGAACCTGAGTTGCAATGTCACCACGTCGATGACAAATGTCAGCGACATGCCATCATGCAGCCTGAATCCGGTTAGCGTAAACATCAACGGAACACCAGCCCAGACTTCGGTACTGACCGTAACCACCACTGCGGCCTCAATCGCGGAGAACAACATCAAAAAGCTCATTTGGCCGGCTAGCGGAACCACACTGGCTCTGGTTGTGCTCTTTATGGTTCCGAGAAGAAGGCGTAGCTGGTTCTCGATGCCCGTGATGATTCTTCTGTACATCGTAATTGGCGCGGTTGGTTGCGGAGGTGGCAGCGTTGGTGGTGGCGGGGGTGGCGGCGGAGGAGGCGGAAATCCAGGAACTACCGCGGGAGCTTATACGATCACAGTTACTGGAACTTCGGGCTCGGTCACTGCCACTGTTGGGACGGTTAACGTAACCGTCCAGTAATCAGTTCGAGGAACATCGCAGTGTCCTTCATTTTCCAGCCACCTGGCCACCCCCAGGAGTGCCCTTTGTCCTCGAAAATGTTAGAAATTTCATCCGTGGATGGCTACCCCTAAACGAGGCTTGACGGGTTCGCGGGAAAAGAACCACTCATGCGCGTCTTCGCAGCTTCACTGCATCCTAATAAGATTGGAAAAAAGGAAAAGAGTGCCTATGCATCACTCACACCAAGCACGTAGTAGCGTTGCGCTATGCTGCAAGGGTTGGTCATCGAGAATTTTCTTGCTCTTTTGCGGGGATTCTCGAGCTCTATGAGGTAAGCGATGCCGTCCGATCAGATCCAACACATCTTTGTTCTTGTGCTTGAGAACCGCGCCTTTGACCATTTGCTGGGCTTCTCTGGGATCTCGGGAACCGATGCCGCCTCCGGTCTCCCAACCGCCGTCAACGGATTGTCCGGAACGGAGAAGAACGTCTACGATGGGGCATCCTACCCAGTCGCAAATCCAGCCGACTACTCGATGTCGGTCGATCCAGGTCACGAGTTTCCAGACGTGCTCTGTCAATTGGCGGGGTCCGCGGCGGTATATCCCCCGGGAGGTAATTATCCTCCGATCGACAATTCAGGCTTCGTCGCGTCATACATAGAGGCCTGCTCAAAAGCGAACATACAAAACTCTCCTGGCGAAATCATGAAGTGCTACTCTCCCGATCAACTCCCGGTGCTTATGGCCCTGGCAAAAGAGTTTGCGGTTTGCGATAACTGGCATGCTTCCATGCCCGGCCCCACGTGGCCGAACAGGATGTTTGTTCACGCCGCGTCGTCAGCAGGTCTCGACCACAGCCCTACGACGGCTGAAATTGCTCTTTGGGAGGCTGGGGCAGGTTTTTCGTTTCCTAACGGAGATATCTTCGACAGGATTAAAGCAAAGGAAGGACTTCAACGCCGACTCTACGCCGGCGATCTCTTTCCAATGATGGCAGCCTTGAAGGGGGTGGGACTCGACGACATCCGCCAGTATGAGAACTTCGCCGCGGATCTGCAGGGCGCGTTCCCATTTAACTACGTCTTCATCGAGCCTAGCTATTGCCTGCTCAATGATTACAAAGGTAGTACATCTGAGCACCCACTTGACGACATCACATTGGGAGAAGGGCTGATTAAATCGACTTATGAGGCCATTCGCAATTCGCCTCTCTGGGCGAGCAGCCTGCTGGTGATTACCTGGGATGAGCATGGAGGCTTTTTCGATCACGCCATTCCACCGCCCGCGGTTGCACCAGGAGACAGCCAGCCCTCAGCAGGTCACAACCAGTTTGGATTTACGTTTGAGCAATACGGCCCGCGCGTGCCCTGCGTGATCATCTCCCCCTGGATTCCGAAAAACACGGTTGACCATCGTCTATACGATCACTCTTCTATCCCGGCGACGATTGAACGACTCTTCGGCATGGCCCCGATGACGAAGCGCGACGCCGCTGCCAACAACGTGCTTCCTCTGCTTTCGTTGGCGGCCGCTCGAGATGGCGCGCCATCGACCTTGCCATCGCCCGCTACTTCGCCGGTATCATCGATTCTCAAGACGGCGATCGTACCCGCGCTAGGCTATTCCTCAAGCACGGTGCCAAGCCGCCCCCGCGACTCTGTTAATGACGGCAATCTTCCCGTGATCATTCAGGCCGCAATGCGGCAAGATATCGAGCTCTCTAAACCGGGGGATCCGTCCAGAATCATCGCCCGGGTAGAATCGCTCAAGACGCGTGCTGACGCGGCTGTATACCTCGCAGAGGTTGCGGCAAAACGAAGGTCCTCGACTCAACACCCTCTCAGCTAAGAGATGTTATGGCTTCTACATTGTTCCAGTGGTCTTAGTGTTGCAGTGCTCGATTAGGATGTAACCGAAAGGGGTAGTTAACGCCCACGAGCCAACTTTCGAGGACTAATCCGTTTCAGTGAGTACTTTGGCGATTTACCGACAACTTAGACTGAGGGGTTACTCGAAATGTTAAAGGATTGATAGCTTCTTGAAGAAGCCCTTAGTACCTTGCGATCGGCAACGCGATAATTACGCGCACGCTTTCGGTTCACGGAAGGCGGGGCGAACGACGCACCCTGCAGGTTTGCCGGTAGGCCCATACGCCGCAGGTGGTCCCTACAAGGATCACAATGTAGTAGGGGACATGGATGACCGTTGCCAACAAGGTGAGCGCAACGAGAAGCAACCAAGGTTCACTTGATCGCCACGCCGTTATGCGTGACCTGGTTTCGTGTAATTCCAGAAGGAACAAGAATGTGAAGAACGTCATGATTCCACCACACGCTGATCCCATATGGATTTGCCACCCCGGGACTTTGCTCATCTGCCTTCCCCACACATCCATTACGTCTGGAAGTGTTGTCTCAACAGCAATGAAGGCACACGAACCTCCGAGCAATGCTAATAGCAGCGTTGTAGGGGTGTGATTGTATTCGCAAATTGAACGGTTCTTCCGTCGCCCCATCTGAATCTCCGGCAAAGCGATCCGCCACTCAGCTTCTAATCGTCAGGACTGGGCAAGGAGCGTCTACTATGAGCCGAAAGGCCCCGGATGTTCTCATCTCCATGCTGATATGCGAAGTCTTCCGGATACCGAGTACCAGGAGTTCGATAGATTGCTCTCTGATGTGCTCTAGGATCTTGTCGTGCGCCCCGCCGACAGCCACATAGGTTCTTGGATCGCAGAATTCTTTGGCACATTGCGGAACGAGTGCGTCAAGGGCATTAAAGAAGTGAGTCTGAAGATCGGCGAGATGATCTGGATGCTCGATTGCCGCCCCCTGAATCACGTTGAGCACATCAATCTTCGCAGCAAAAGTTTCCGCGAATGCAAGCGCATAGGTCGCAGCATTGGCGGACGCCACAGTAAAGTCGGTCGCAAAGAGAATTCTCTCGAAAGGGAATGTCTGTGATGATAAGGGTCGAACATGGGGGCCGACGGTAAGCGCTGGCCAGCAGGTAGACCGCAGGATTTTCTCCGCGACTGAACCAATGATTCCTCGCTCGAGACGACCCCCGCCATGCGTTCCCAGAACGATCATGGACGGCGCGTGCTTATTGGCCAGATCCGGAATTACATCTTCTGGATTTCCATCCAAAAGTGTGGGAATAATCTCGATCGAATTTGCTCTCAGGGAATCAGCCTCTCTCGACAGAAGATGCGCCAAGTTCTGTCTCTGCTGACTTGACTGTCTGTCACCGACTTCAACTTCCAACGCAGCTTGTTCCAAAGTGAAGGCATGAGTTACCAGCAGCTTTGCTGAGAAATAGGCAGCTATGCGCGCGGCGTAGAGGCCGGCGTTTCTGGAGCCAGGAGAAAAATCTGTTGCATAGATAACTGCTTTCAGGTTCAATTCGGGCCTGTCGCCAATCACTGGCATAGTGGCAATCTCCTCGAAAAAAGCTTACGTCAGAATTCCAAGAACGATCACCCCTCACGGGAGTATGGACACGATCCGGTAGAGGGGGGAATCTAATTACGCCGCAGATGACGTGGCAAGTCCCATAAGGCTACTGACCCGTCTGGAACCGCACTACGGCCAGCGCGGTTTGATAGGCGTAGCGGGCATTGGCATAGTCGATCTCTGCCTGCGTTTGTGCAAGTTGCGCCTGGGTCAGCTCCACGATGCCGCTCAAGCCGATCTTGTACCGTTCCTCTGAAAGATCTAGAGCCATGTTCGACTCGTTTAGCATTTCCTGTGTAACGCCAATGCGCTGAAACGCGTTCTGCGCATTCAGGACCGCGGTGCGCAAATCGCGCGCAATCACATCGCGCAAGTTCCTCACTTGTTCCCCGGCAGCATTGGCCCGCAGCTTTGCCTCCTTTGCGCGGGCGTTGTACAGAAATCCATTGAAGACCGGAATGCCAATGTTTGCGCCAGCGGCGCCGTACCACGAGGATTGAATCTGATCCGCGCGCACCGGCGTACCACCCACAGCAGCCAGCGCCGAAACGGTCGGCATCCACAAGTCACGTTCGGCAGTGCTGAACTGCCTGGCAGCGATGTAGCTCGAGTTGAGCGCGGCAAGATCAGGACGCGCGGCAAAGGCCGTCTGCAGCAGAGCCTCGGCGTCCTGGGGTGCAGGGTCAGGGCTAACCGTAGTCTCATCCACGAGCGTGTATTGCTCATCCCGCTCGGAGCCCAACACGGTGTTGAGGCTCGCCATGGCGTTGGCGGCGTCATTCTGGGCGTCAAGCAAAAGCAGTTTGGCCTGCGAGAGTTGCACATCCGCAAAGCTTAGATCGAGATCCGACCGCAGCTTTGCCTTGGCGAGGGATCCAACCTGGTCAACCGTTGCCTGACGCTGTTTTACGGTTGCTTCCGCCACCTTCAACACCGCCTGGCTCGTCAACGCTTGATAGAACGCCTGATCCACGGTCAGCGTGATGTCGAGCTCCGTGGCGCGCTCGTTTTCAAGTTGCGCCTTCTCGTTCGATTGCGCACTCCGCACAAGGTTGTGCGTGCGCCCGAAGTCGGTTATCAATTGGCTCACCGTCAAGCCGCCAGCTGCGCGGTCGTAAACTGATGGATTATTCAGCAGGCCTGCGGTGATGCGGCTGTTTTCGTGCGCACCCACAGCGGTCAAGTTACCTTGCGCCGTAGGCAGCTCGGCAGAACGCACTTCCCGCGTTACCTGCGCCTGCGCCAGCGCAATGAGCCGCGCCACGCTGATATTCGGGTTGTGCTCGATCGCCATGCGCTCTGCATCCGCCAGCGTCAGTCTCGGTCCCAGGGACACAACAGGCCCAGCGGGTGTCTGAGCATCCGGCAGTTGCAGCGAGGGCATTGGCGCCGCCGGTGCCTGTGTCTCTTGCGGGCGCATTGCGCACGGCAAAATGAGAATCACCAATGACGCGCACGCGGCGGGGATCAATCTCCTCTTTATGGATTCAGTCATGTCTATTCCTCCGCTACTGCGGACTTGGGTTCGCCCCGTCCATGGATTACCAGGTACACCGCTGGAACCAGGAACATGGTGACAACAACAGATAGCGCCAGTCCACCGATGATGGCCCGCGCCAACGGTGCATACTGTTCGCTACCCGCCTCCAGTCCCAGTGCCATCGGAATCATGCCGAGCAGCGTTGCCAGCGAGGTCATCAAGATGGGGCGCAGACGAACCTTGCACGACTCCACCACCGCTGCTTTCAGCCCCATACCCTGCTGGTGAAGAATCCCGGCGAACTCGACGATAAGAATGCTGTTCGACACCACGATGCCGGCCATCATGATCACTCCCATCAGCGACATGATGTTCAGTGAACTACCGGTGACCAGGAGGATGAGCGCCACGCCGGCCAGCCCCGGCGGAATTGCCATCAGGATGATGAACGGGTCAATGAACGAGGCGAACTGGGCCATCAAAATCAGATAGACGAGCAGGATAGCAATGATGAGGCCAACACCGAAGTCGTGGAACGCCTGGTTCATGCTCACCACAGCCCCCCTCACATCGATCACCGTATTCTTGTCGTGCTTTGTGTCAGCCAGCAGACGGTTGATTTGTCCGCCAACACCCTGAAGCGCCTCGCTCTTGGTGGCTACATAAATGTCGATCACGCGGCGAATCTGATTGTGGTCCACCTCAGTGGGCGTGTTGATCTGTTGGATATCGGCCACCGCCCCCAAGGGCACGTAACCCGCAGAGTTCTCGTTGCCGGACGCCTGCGATGAGGCTGGATCCGACTGTCCGCCCTCCTGCATCGGGCTGTAGCCGGCAGGGCGCACGCCACGCAGCGGAATGTTCTTCATATCCTCCATCGACATGTTGTCGATCCAGCTGTTTGCGTATTGCACCGTGACCATGTAGTTGTTGCCGCTCTTGGGATCGATCCAATAGCTGGGAGCCACCATGCCGTCTGAAGTGAGCGCCGTAATCACATCGTCGACCACGTCTTTGGCCGAAAGCCCGATCAGGCTGGCGCGCTCGCGATCGATGTTCAACGCCAGGCCGGGATAATCGATGCTTTGCGGGATATACACGCTGCTCACGTTGGGCATCGCTTTGATCTTCGCCGCCAGTTGCGTGGCCAGGGCATAGGAGCCATCCATATCCTGTGACTTGATCTGAATGTCGATGGGAGCCGGCAGCCCCTGATTGATAACCGAATCGACCAGACCGCCGGCCTGGAAATAGGTCGAGAGCTCCGGCATCTCGCGCGCAAGCTTTTCCTGCACACGGTGCATGTACTCATAGCTACCGACGCTGTGGTCCTCCTTTAAGCTGGTCTGCACAAATGCCGTGTCCATGGAGGCGTTGGTGGTGTAGATGGCCGAAAGATCGGGATAGACGCCGATGTTGGAGACGATCATATCCAGATCCTTTGAAGGCACGACGCTGCGGATGATGTCTTCGACTTTCGCGATGTAGTCGTTACTCACCTCAAGACGCGTGCCGCTGGGCATGCGCACGTCGATGATGAATTGGCCTGGGTCGGTGCGAGGAAAGTATGCGCGGCCAATGAAGGGAACCGTAACCAACAGCAGCAGCACCACGCCGCCCAATATTGCTGCAGCGGTAAAGCCGGGCCGCTCCATCGCTCGCATCGCGAGACCTTCGTACCAGTTCAGCATGGCCTGAAACTTTTCGTTGAACTTGGTCTCGAATCGTTTGAAGAAGCTGAGCTTTTCTGCCCCAGTTTTATCGCCCTCCTGGTGCAAGCGAATGAACTTGGAGCAGTAGAGTGGCACGACGGTCATCGCAAAAAAGTAAGAGGCAAAGATCGAGAGCACCACGCCCATCGCCATCGGAGTAAAGATGTACTTGCTGACGCCGTTGAAAAACGTAACCGGAAAAAACACGATGGAGGTAGTGAAAGTGGCGGCCAGCACCGCCATCGAGACTTCTGTTCCTCCCTTCTCCGCCGCAACTTGAGGCGATTCACCCAGCTCCATGTGCCGGAAGATGTTTTCGAGCACAATGACGCCGTTATCGATTAGCCGGGAGAAGACGAGGGCCAGCCCACCCAGGATCATGGTGTTGATGGAGCCGCCCATGGTATCGGTAAGCAGCAGGCAGACCACCATCGAAAGCGGAACGGAAAGGACCACGGCGATCATGGCGCGCGGGCTGCCCAGGAAGACAAGAATCATCACTCCGGTTAGCACCAGGCCGATCAGTGCTTCTTTCGAAACATTCTTGATAGCCAGCTTAACGAAGAGGGATTGATCGAATACTACCGCTGTCTTCAGCGATTGCGGAATATCGACCAGATGCTTGATCGCGTCTTTCATTCCGTTGACGATGGTGATGGTGTTGCTGCCGCCACCCTGCTTGAAGATCGGAACGTATACCGAGCGCTGCCCATCGATACGCACAATGTTGTACTGTATCGCTCCCGAGTCCTCCGCTCTGCCGATGTCAGCCACCAGCACCGACGAGTTGCCAACCGACTTCAGCGGCATCGAGTTCATCGCATTGGCGTCAGGGAACTGGCTGTTCGCATAGATGTTGAAATCCTTCGAGCCGATGCGCACGTCGCCAGCCGGCAGAATAAGGTTGGAGTCGTTGACGGCCTTTACCACGTCGTTAAGGCTTAGATTGCGCGCCTCCATCTTCAGCGGATCCACGTAAATCTGAATCTGCCGGTAGGTCCCCCCATAAGGCTGCGGCACCGATGCACCCGGGACATTGGAAATCTGGTTGCGCACCTGGAACTGTGCCAGATCCTTCAGACTGGTTTCGTTCAGTCCCTGCCCCTTCAGCGTCACCAGGCATACAGGCTGCGTCGATGCGTCCATGCCCAGTACTACTGGAGGCAGAGTCCCCGGTGGCAATCGGCGCAGGTCGGCCATGGCCAGGTTGGCGATGTTGCTCAACGCCGCATTCGGATCCGTGCCAGGCTTGAAGTAGATCTTGATCAGGCTCACGCCAGTCAGCGAACGTGACTCGCTGTGATCGATGTTGGCGCCCAGAGTAAAGAATCGTTCAAACGTATTCGTTATGTCGGCTTCAATCTGCTCCGGCGGCATGCCGTTGTAGAACGTCGCCACAACCACAACCGGCATGTCGATCCGGGGAAACAGATCGACCGGCATTTGCGCGATGTTGACCATCCCCACAAGCGACACCAGCAGACAAATCATGATGATGAAGTAGGGGAAGTTGAGAGCAAACTTTGGCATTAATTTGCACCTCCGCCTATCGCCATCTGTCCGTGGCCGGTCGCCAAGCCACTCATCTCAATCGGGGGAATGGTTTTGGAGCCGAAGAGCCGACCTCTCGTGCGATTCGCCATTCTCTACACCTCTCCCTCGACTGCATTCTGCTGGCCTCGCCTGCCGTGAATCATCAGATAGACTGCCGGAACCAGAAACACCGTTGCCACCACCGAAACTCCCAGGCCGCCAATCACAGCGCGCGCTAGCGGCGCATATTGCTCGCTACCCGTTTCCGTACCGATCGCCATCGGAATCATCCCCAGCAGCGTCGCCAGTGACGTCATCAGAATGGGCCGCAGCCGGATCTTGCACGACTGCACCACCGCCTCCATTAACGAATGCCCCTGCTTATGCAAAGTGCCCGCGAATTCCACGATAAGAATGCTGTTCGATACCACAATGCCGGTCATCATGATCACGCCCATCAGGGACATGATGTTCAACGAACTGCCTGTGATCAGAAGAGTCATTACAACTCCGGCAAGCCCCGGCGGTACCGCCATGAGAATGATGAATGGATCGACGAACGATTTGAATTGCGACATCAGGATCAGGTACACCATCAGCACTGCGACGATGAGGCCAAGCCCAAACTCCCTGAACGATTGGTTCATGCTCACCACCGCGCCCCGAACCTTCAGCACCGTGTTCCTGTCGGTGTTGGTGTTCTTGAGCAGCTTTTCGATCCCGGCGTCCACATTCTGCAGCGCTTCGGTCCTGGTCGCCACATAGATGTCGATCACGCGCCGAATCTGATAGTGGTCCACTTCCGTGGGGGTGTTGATCTGGTTGATCTCCGCAACCGAATTCAGGGGCGTGTATCCGGCTTGTTGATCGACTTTCTCGTTCTCCTGGTTCTGGCCTGCTTCGCGAGCGTCCTGCGATGGGCTGTACCCGGCGAGATGAACGCCGTGCAGAGGAATGTTTTCGAGATCCTCCATTGTCATGTTGTTAATCAGGCTGTTTTCGTACTGGACCGTCACCATATAGTTGTTGCCGCTCTTGGGGTCGATCCAGTAGCTAGGAGCAACCATGCCGTCCGAGGTCATGGCGGTAATCACGTCGTCCACAACATCTTTCGCGGTGAGTCCGATCAGGCTGGCTCTCTCGCGGTCGATGTTCAGCTCGATTCCTGGATAATTCACGTCCTGCGGGATGTAAACTCCGCTCACATTCGGGATGGTCGCGATCTTCTGGGACAGGCTGCGGGCCAACGCATAGGCTCCGTCCAAATCCATCGAGCTCACCTGGATATCGATCGGCGCCGGCAGGCCCTGATTCACAACGCCATCCACAAGGCCGCCAGCTTGGAAGTAAGTCGTCAGCTCGGGCATCTCGAGGGAAAGCTTCTCGCGCACGCGGCTCATATATTCGTAGCTTCCGACGCTGTGGTCTTCTTTGAGGCTGGTCTCGACAAAGGCCGTGTTCATCGAGGCGTTGGTGGTGTAGATCGCGGAAAGGTCGGGATAAACGCCGATGTTAGAAACAATCATGCCCAGATCGGACGGCTTTACAACACTGCGAATGATCGACTCAACTCTGGCGATGTAATCATTGCTCGTCTCCAGCCGCGTACCGCTCGGCATTCTGACATCAATAACAAATTGGCCGGGGTCGGTGCGTGGAAAGTAGGCCCGTCCCAGAAACGGAAGCAGCACCACCAGAGTGAGCGCAACGCCGCCAAGGATGGCTGCCGCAGTTAGCTCTGGACGCCGCATGGAGCGTTTCGCAAGGCCCTCATACCAGGTCAACATACGCTGGAACTTCTGGTTAAACTTTTTGTCGAAGCGAGCAAGGAAAGGCTCCCTTCGGCCTTCGGGATGATTCTCGTCGTCTCGCAGCTGGATAAAGTTGGCACAGTAAAGCGGCACCACTGTCATTGCAAAGAAATACGAAGCGAAAATCGAAAGCACCACGCCCAGCGCCAGCGGAGTGAAGATGTATTTGCTGATGCCGGACAGGAAGCTTACGGGGAAGAAGACGATTGAGGTTGTCGAGGTTGCCGCCAGCACCGCAAGCGACACTTCCATGCCGCCCTTTTCCGCGGCTTCCCGTGGCGGGTGACCCATCTCCATGTAGCGGAAGATGTTTTCAAGCACCACGACTGAGTCGTCGATCAGGCGCGAGAAGGCCAGCGCCAGGCCACCGAGAATCATGGTGTTGATGGAACCGCCCATGGCATTCGTAAGCAGCAGGCATACCAGCGCCGACAGCGGAATTGACAGCAGTACAGCAAATGTTGCGCGCGGGCTGCCCAGAAACACCAGGATCATAACGCCGGTCAGTACCAGGCCGATGCTCGCCTCTTTGACCAGGTTCCAAAGCGCCAGCTTTACAAAAACTGACTGGTCGAACACCACAGCGGTCTGGAGCGATCCGGGAATATCGACCAGCTTCGCGATGGCGGTCTTGATCCCGTTCACGATCGTGATGGTATTGCTGTCTCCGCCCTGCTTGAAGATCGGCACATAGACTGAGCGCTGTCCATCGATGCGCACGATGTTGTACTGCAATGCTCCGGAATCGAGCGCCTTGCCAATGTCGCCCACCAGCACCGACGAGTTGCCCACCGACTTCAGCGGCATTGAGTTCATTGAACTGGCGTCGGGAAACTGGCTGTTGGCGTAGATGTTGAAGTCTTTGTCGCCGATGCGCACATCGCCTGCTGGCAGAATCAGGTTGGAGCTGTCCACCGACGTTACTACGTCGTTCGGACTCAGGTTGCGTGCTTCAAGCTTCAATGGATCCACGTAGATCTGAATCTGCCGATAAGTGCCTCCGAAAGGTTGCGGCACCGAGGCTCCCTGCACGTTCGAAATCTGGTTGCGCACCTGGAACTGTGCCAGATCCTTCAAGTTGGTCTCGTTCAACCCCTGGCCCTTCAGCGTCACCAGGCATACTGGCTGGGTCGAAGCATCCATGCCCAGCACCACCGGAGGCAGCGTTCCGGGCGGCAGGCGTCGCAGATCCGCCATGGCAAGGTTGGCGATGTTGCTCAACGCCGCATTCGGGTTGGTGCCGGGCTTGAAGTAAATCTTGATCAAACTCACACCGGTCAGTGACCTCGACTCGCTGTGATCGATGTTGGCGCCTAAAGTGAAGAAGCGCTCGAAGGTATTGGTGATGTCAGCTTCAATCTGCTGCGGTGGCATTCCGTTATAGAACGTCGCTACCACAACTACTGGCATGTCGATTTTGGGAAATAGGTCCACCGGCATGCGAACCACTTTGAAGGTGCCGACCAACGCCACCACCAGGCAGAGCATGATGATGAAGAAGGGAAACTTGAGAGCAAACCTCGGCATTAATGCGCGCCTCCGTCGCTTGCCTCGGCCTTCATATCGATCATCCCTCCCGATTCCTGCACGGTCTCCGAGGCCGGCGAAGCGGTTAGCAGCGGGCTCACAACTTCGCCCTCCTGGTACTTATCCTGACCCCCTACTACCACCCGGTCTCCGGGATTGAGTCCGTTCGTGATCTCGGCAAGTTTCGATCCCTGTAGTCCCACCGTGACGTTGCGAATATGAATGTGATTGCTGTCGTCGAGCACGTAGACGGTCTCCTGCTGCCTGTTGAGCACCAGCGCCTCAACGGGAATCGTCACGGCGTTGGTTACATCCGCCAGTTGCAACATCGTGTTGGCATACATCCCAGGCGCAATGGACAGATCCTTGTTCTCCACATCCACTTCCGTTTCCATGGTCCGGGTTTCGAAATTCACTTCGCGCGTAAAGCGCACAATTTTTCCCGTAAAAGACCGGCCGATCGCATCAACACGCACCTGCAACTGATCGCCGACCTGCACGTATTTCACATCGTCCTCGGGCACCGGGATCCGCAGCCGGAGAAGATTGCTCTGCGAAAGCCGCACGATGGGAAGCGCCTGGTCATTAGAGTTGGTGCCGCCCTGGATCAGTGCGCCGGTGTCCGCGTAGCGCCAAATCACAACTCCGTCCAGAGGCGCCGTCACGTTGGTGTAGTTTTCCATCGCCGCGATGCGCTGATTGTCCGACCGTGCAGCGTTCGCGTGTTGCTGCGCCGCCGCCATCGCCGATTTGGCTGCGTCTACTTGTGCTTCCGACGACAAATCCTTGGCTTGTGCATCGTCCAGTTCCTGTTGCGCAATCAATCCCGGCCTCCCCGCGGCCGCCTGCTTCAACCGTTCCGACGCAGCATGCAGAGTCGCGTGTTCCGCCTCGGCGCGATTGATCTCGTTCTGCGCCTGCGCGATCTCTTCTTTGGTCTGCTGGAGTTGAAACACTGTTTGCTGCAACTCCGCCTTCAACTCCGGCACTTCCAGGACCGCCAGCGTCTGGCCCTGATGAACGACGTCGCCGATATCCACGTTGATGCGCGACATGTAGCCGCTAACTTTTGGGTGCACATCCACTACTTGGTAGGGCTGGAACTGACCGGCCAGCGTCAGCACATGGGAGATATCGCCGCGTTGCGCGGTGGCAACCTTTGCGGAAGGAACCGCTGCGGCTGATTTGCTATCCGCCGTGTGACAGGCAACTAGACTGGCTACCAGCGGAAACGCCAATCCCAAGGCGAGAATCAAGGAGGTCTGCTTTCGCATATTTCGATTGCACCTCGTAAGTGAATTCCTGTAACTGCTGGGGCCAAAATGGCGTGACACGTTTGTTGTCGGAGAAAATGACACGACACACGCGACCGAATAGCTCGGTCGAGATGCGTCAAACGTATGCGGACAGGAACAACTAGGCGAGAATGGGCGGCGGGCGAACGAAGAAGATATTGAATAGGCCGCGGCGAAGATGCCACGAACGGCTCGCGCGCTCTTCCCTCTGGCCTGACGCTTGCGGATTCAAGATCCCGAAGCTCAGGAACACAGCAAAGAAGACGGCGCTAGGAAGCGAGCAGCTAACCGCGGTAGAGGTTTTCGCTCGCACTTCCAGTGGGCTTTCAGCGATTCCAAATTGCTCATTTCTGGATAGGAGCTTGGCCTGCTGAATTCGCTGAGAAGCACCCTGAGACGAATCGTAAAGTGAAAGCTTATATTGCAGGCCCCATGCGAAGACGCAGACTGCCAACCCCAGGGACGCGAGCATCCCTAAGAGATTGAGTGACCGAGTTGCACTCCAACGATGCACTTTCACCTGGATACAAACCAGAGTCTTGACCCCTTCGGCTAATGCAACGCATGTTCGTGCCGGCCGATTTGGGATCGCCAGTCCATTTGACTGCACAATCGCACAAATTGGTTGCTCGGCCATTTCATAAATCAGCCGGCTGCGGTAAGAGCCGGACCTGGAGCAACTCCAATTGGTGGCAACCAAACTCTATGTCGATCGGAACACCGGCGCGCTTTGGCTTCAGCTATTCCCCGATAAGTTAATTTGAGCTGATTTCCAAGTGGGCGGAACCATGGTTCTAGCTCTGAATCCGCAGCGTCTTATTTACTGTCATCTGGCCGTCAAAAGGGTACAAAACCACCAAAATCGGCCAAGGAAGCACACCCGCGCGACTGTCGCACAATGAACATTAAACATTTTGTTTTTATGGATTTACAGCAACGGAATGGACTCAGATGAAGAAACTTCCGAGTGACTCAAATGGAAGCTGACGTTCTGCCACTGAACTACTCCCGCCCACTCGCGGCATGCCAACGTGAAAAAAGCAAATACCACTTGGCGATCTGCCTGAGGGCATCGCTCAGAGCTGAGTAAGGCCCGAATGGCCCGTTTCCATCGCGCGTGCTTCCCTCCACGACGCGAACCGCGCACCGTCGTAGACTCACTCTATGTCAGGCTTTGCACTCTTCGCTTCGCCGTGGTGGGTGAACCTTCTCATCCTCGTTCCCGTGGCCCCTTATCTTCTGGCGCGGAATGCAAAGTTTACCCTGGGCAGGAAGCGGCTTCTGGGGATTGCAGTCTTCGGCATTGCTTTCGGCTTTGTTGAAGCGTCCGTGGTCGTGTATCTGCGAGCCGCCACCGGATTATGGCCAGTTCCGCAAGCGTACGGCCCCACTGCCCTGCCGGAAAGCCTTGTAAGAATTGAGTGCTTCCGCGAAGCGGCAACCATAGTGATGCTGGGCGGGATCGGATGGCTGGCAGGACAAAACTTCAAGGCTAGAGTGGCCGCGTTTCTCTGGACCTTTGCGTCCTGGGATTTCTTTTATTACGTCTGGCTTCGTCTCACCATCGGCTGGCCCGGCTCGCTCGTCAGCTCCGACATTCTCTTCCTCATTCCCACGCCATGGCTCGCACAGGTGTGGTTTCCACTGGCTGTAAGCAGCCTCACCGCCGTGGTCATCTGGTTTCGCTCCTGAAGAAACGCCGCAAGTCAGGACATCTCGCGCTCAGTTGATCGAGTCGGTCGCCGGCTTTGTCGTGGCTGCCAGTCGTTCGCGCTTCAAGCGCATCAGCCGGTTCACGATCTTGTATTGGTCCCCGCGATAGACAGACTTCACATGCTCCACCGGCGTGCCGTTTTCGAGATAGGAGACGCGCGTAAACAGAAAGATCGGGCTCTGCGCAGCGATTTGCAGCAGCCGCGCATCTTCCGCGCTGGCTTTGCCCACTTCCACCACTTCGTCGGTCACCATCAACTGGATTCCGTATTGATGCGCCAGCTCATCGTAGAGCGAGGTCGTGGCATCGAATGTCTCCATGAGTCCGGGGCACAGCTGCACCGGCAGACAGCTGGACTCAATGCCCATGGGGATGGAGTTGCCACAGCGCACCCGGCGCAGATTGAAGACGTTCTCTCCATCGTTCAGTCCCAGAGCCTCTTTCACTTCCTGGGTCGGCGTCTGGATGCGGAACGACAGCACCTTGGAGCTGGGCATGGCTCCGCGCGCCTGCGTCTCTTCTGAGAAGGAAAGAACCTGACGAAAATCCCTCTCCAGCTTGATGCCGGAAATGAACGTGCCTTTGCCCTGCCGGCTGTAAATTACTCCGCGCTCACACAGCGCGCCCACCGCCTGCCGCACCGTCATCTGGCTCACGCCCATCCGCGTAGCAATCTGCTGAATCGACGGCAAGGGCTCGCCCGGCTTCAGCTCGCCCGATTGGATCTGATCCAGAAGGCGCTGCTGAATCTGGTGATAAAGCGGAATGCCGCTTCTGCGGTCCAGGGGCGATGGACGCGGCTTCCGGCTTCGGTTTGTCATCAATTCCGATGTATCCACTTTGAAGTGAACCTCCGGGTTACAGCGGTTCCAGAGTTGCTGCACTCAGGAACCGGGTTGCCGAGTGGCGTTTTCCTTAAGAAAACGCCACCTTTCGATGAAGCGCATACGGCACCTAAACTCTGGAACCGCTCTAAGCACTGCCGGCGGGCCCTGGCAGACTGCATCCACGCACTTTGCTCAACCAGCTTACCGATTGCCTGAAAACACCGTCCACACTTATTGCGAAAGCTTCAACAAATCTTGCGTCGCGTTTCACGCCGGTTTCAAGCCCAAACCCGGGCCTTCGGGGAGTATCAGCTTTCCTTTTTCCACGCGCACGCCGCTCCACGGATCGTTGGCCACCAGCAGGTTGCCGTCGAGATCGGCGTAATCCACCAGCGGCGACAAGTGCGCCGCGGCGGTTACGGAGCAGGAACTCGACACCATGCAGCCCAGCATCACCTTCATCTTCATGGCGCGCGTTACCTCGATCCACCGCAACGCTTCCAGAATGCCTCCGGACTTGTCGAGTTTGACGTTAATTCCGTCGTAGGCGTCCACAAGCTTCGGAATCATTGTGACGTCTGTGCACGCTTCGTCGGCAATGATCGGCAGGTGCACCTTGCTGCGCACGTAGCGGGTCTCTTCCACCATGTGAGCCGGCATGGGCTGTTCCACGTACACCACGCCCTGCGATTCCAGCCAGTTGATCTTGCGGATGGCCTCTTCTTTATCGGTCCATCCCTCGTTGGCATCCACGCGAATCGGCTTTTTTGTCACGCTGCGCACAGCTTCGATGGTCGCCTCGTCGGTCTTCAAACCCACCTTCACCTTCAGCACCGGAAAATCCTCCGCCTCGCTCGTCTTCTGGCGGGTAATCTCCGGCGTATCGATGCCGATGGAAAAATCCGTGATCGGCGCATCCGCCGGATCCAGCCCGAGGAACTTGTAGAGCGGCACATTGAGTTTCTTGCCCAGCCAATCGAAAATGGCGATATCGACCGCCGCCATTGCGGCATGCTGCTGCTCGCCCAGCGCCTTGCGGATCTCAAGAAGAAACTTCTGATACTGCCAGGGATCGCCCGCGGTAATGTTGTTTGCAATGGCTTGAACGGCCTTCATGGCGGATTCCGGAAATTCCTGGTAGCGCACGATCGGCGCGCCTTCGCCGTGGCCGGAAATCCCGTCGCGCCGGTATTCCACCTGCACGGTGTCGCGATACTCGCTGGACGACATGGTCGTCGTCCAGGTGTGGCGCAGCATCAAGCGCTTCAATCCAACGTCGACCGTGCACGGCCCCTGCGCGGATTGCGACCGCGCTGCCGGGGTAGCAAACGGAATCACCGCGGCAGCTCCGGCAAGTTTCAAACAATCGCGCCGATTTATCGCGCCCCAATTCATGTCTCCTCCATTCATGGCTTCACTCTCCGTACGGCTACCAGGATCTGCGTCCATGGCATGTCGTCCAGCCGGCTGATCTGCACGCCGGGATGGTCGTGCGTAGTGTCGTGAATAAACTCGCCGTTGCCCAGGTACATGCCGGTATGCGTGATCTTCGATGGACTCGAGCCGAAATAGAGGAGGTCGCCAGGCTGAAGGTCCTTGCGCTCCACCGCAATCACGCCACTCCATGCAGCTTGGATATCCGCATCGCGCGGCATCCCGATGCCGCGTTGCCGTTCCAGCATCTGCGTAAATCCTGAGCAGTCGAAGCCAAAGCTGCTCACGCCGCCCCAGGTATATGTGGTGCCGATGAACCGGTGTGAAAGCTGGAGCATGTCACCAATGCTCACCGGCGTGAAATCGTTGCTGATGTCGCCGCGCTGCACCCAGCCCATCTGCCCATCCACAAGGCGCACCTCGAGCCAGCGCTCGGTATTCTTCGCTGGCGCCGGCGCCGGCTCCAGCCGCGCTTCCCACGGCAGTTGCAAAACAGGTGCATGCGCCGTCACGTCGGGTTCGCGATAAACGTTTGCGCTCAACGCCGTCACGCGCACCACAACGTCCTTGGGCGCGTACGATCCGCCGTTCAGCGTCTTCAGGTCCGCTGCTTCCACCCAGCCCGTATATCCATCCGCGGTGCGAATGTTAAACCAGCCCTGGCTGCTCTGGAGCGTCGACACACCGGTCCCGTAGAGCGCCTGCGAAACCACGTCGCTCGCATCCGTTGCGTTCCTGTACATATTCACCACGGGCCTGGCCACCACCGCGTCCGGATGGTCAACAGACTGCTGCGCTTGAGCCGGCATCGCGGCAAGCAGCGCGCCCAGCGCCAGGCCGGCCACGATCACGCGGCCTACGCCGCCGATTCCGCCGCGCCACGGTTGAGCTTTTCTCGAATTCGATTCTGCGACACTCACTCTATTGCTCCTCTCAAAATCACCGGCCTCTTTTATGGCGCACTGGCTCGTACCGTAATCGCATCGCGGTCGAGGCCGGTTCCGCGCGGCGCAAGGTTGGGAATCGAAACCGGCAGCCGCCCGTGGATCGAAATCTCGCCAAACAGCGCCCGCACCAGGCTCGATGCGGAAACCACTGTGTTCGAATACGTGCAAATGTACGTCTTGATGCCCGGGATCGATCCTCCCGTGTAGGGATCGCCAAAGGCGACGACAACGGTTTTCGCTCCCGCCGTCTTCACGATCCCGGTGAGCAACTGCATCGGCCCAGTGTCAAGACCCACCGAACCGCCGGCGTGGCCCTCAGTGGTGCGTCTGGGATTGGGAACCGACTCGGCGATGGCGATCACGCTGTCTGCCTTGCGCACCGCGGCCATCACGTTGTCGAAAACGTAACTCGAATTGCTGGGATCGACAAAAAAAACCGCCGTGCCGGGCGCGCGCTTGCGCAGTTCGCTCACAAAGGCGCGGCCTCCGTCACTGCCGCGTGGCCGATCAGCAAAAATCACCGCTACAATCCGCGAAGCCGGCTGAGCAGCTGTTGCCTGCGCTCGCAGCGGAATGAGCGTACCGCCATCCGTCACTAATGTCACAGCCCGATCGGCAACGCTTTCAGCAAGCGCCACGTTTTCCGGTTTCGCAATCTCGTCCTGCACTTTGGAAAGATCCACAAAGCGGTTGCGGTCGAGGCCCACCGACGCTTTCATGCGCAGAATCTTCAGCACGCTCTCATCGATACGCGCCTCTGAGATCTCGCCCTTCTTCACCGCAGTCAAAAGTCCGTTATAAGCGCCACCGAGGTCGCCGGGAATGATAATCATGTCCTCGCCGGCCTCCACAGCCGCGACGGCTGCTTCGCTCGAAATCTCCGTCTCCGTCCCAGTGAAGACGTGCGTCAGTCCCGCCATATCCAATCCATCGGTGACCACGAGCCCCTTGAAACCCAGCTGCCTCTGCAACAGATCCTTGATCACATGCGCAGAGACGCTGGCGGGGCGATTGGGATCTGATTCGACGGCAGGCACGATCAAATGGCCCACCATCACCGAATCCACTCCAGCGGCAATCGCTCCGCGGAACGGAACCAGCTCCACCGCGTTCAGCCGATCCATGCTTGCCGGCACGCGCGCCAGCGTGAGATGAGAATCCGTATCCGTGTCGCCGTGGCCGGGAAAATGCTTCGCCGTCGTCAGCAATCCCTCGCGGCGCGCGCCCTCAATGTACGCGGTAACCATTTCGCTTACCAGCGCGGGATCTTCGCCGAACGACCGCGTATCGATGATGGGATTGGCAGGATTCGAATTAACATCCGCAATGGGAAACCAATTCCAATGCACGCCGATGGCGCGCGACTCCTCAGCGCTGATGCGGCCGAATTGGCGCGCCAGCTCTTTGTCGCCCGCCGCGCCAAACGCCATCGCTGCCGGAAACGCCGTCGCGCCCTCAAGACGCATGGACAAGCCGCGCTCGAAGTCAGCGGCGATCAACAGCGGGTACTTAGAATCTTTTTGCAGCCGGTTGGTCAGCGCCGCGGCCTCCAGCGGCTCGCTCATGAAAAGTTGCGAGCCCTCCATGGGATCTGTGACGCCGAAGCCGCCCACGTGGTACTTCGCCATCTCGTCGCGCAGTTCCAGATACTCCGGGCTCTCCGGGTTCAGAAACTTCACCTTCGCCCAGACCACGATCATCTGCCCGATTTTTTCCTCGATCGTCATCTTGCGCAATGTCGACTGGGCCCACCGCTCGCCCTTGCGATCAAGATGAACCGGCGGCGCGGCCACGGCGCACTGTGCGAACATCGCCGCCAGCGCGCCCATCACCGTCATCCAACCCCATCGCATTCCGCTCGCTCTGAACTTCAAGTTCCGCTCCTTCGCATTCAGCGACGCGCAATCGCCTTGTAGCGCCAGCTTCCTAGCCAATCGCCTTGTAGCGCCGGCTTCCCAGCCGGCTGTAGCGTGGGTCTCCTGACCCGCGCTCTCTGACTTCTGCGGCCCCACCGCCGCGCGCACAATTAATAAAGCAGATACTTCGCACGTACAGCTTCAAAATTCTTCAGCGCATCCTGCCAATCCTCGGCAATGCGGCGCGGATCTTCGCCGGCTGCGAGCGCATCGAGTGTGGCTTTGTTGCGCATCAAGCCGTCCAGCCTCGCGATCTTGAAATCATTCGGATACAAGTGCTCAAGCGCCGCCGCAATCTCCAGCCCAAGCTCGGGCGCGTCCAGCGCTTCGCGGTCAGTCACAAGAATGTTCACGCCGCCGCAGGATTGGTTTGCATAGTTGGAGGCATTGGGCGTGAAGTTGACCGGCACAAAGCGAACGCCGTCGATCGTGCGCGCGTTCAAGTAGCTGGCGAGCGCCGCCGCATCGATCCACGGCGCGCCCACAAGCTCGAAAGGCGTATCCGTGCCGCGGCCTACGGAAATGTTCGTCCATTCAATCATCCCCAAACCGGGATAAAGCTCAGCTTCGGTCAGGCTGCGCATATTGGGCGAGGGATTGATCCACACTCTGCCGGTGGAATCGAACCAGTCGCCGCGCAACCAACCTTCCATGCGCACCACCGAGAGCTTCGCGCCGATCGTCCGCTCGCCGTTGAACAGTCCCGCCAGTTCGCCTACCGTCATGCCATGGCGCACCGGGGTCCGCCAGTAGCCGACGAATGATTCGCGCCCCGCATCGAGCATGGGGCCCTGCACGTACGCGCCGCCGATCGGATTTGGCCGATCAAGCACAACAATTTCCTTGCCTGTCTTCGCGGCCGCTTCAAGGAAGTAGCCGAGCGTGCTTTCGTAGGTGTAAAACCGCACGCCCATATCCTGAATGTCGTAAACAATCACATCCACGCCGGCCATCTCTTCGTCCGTGGGCCGCCGCTTCGCGTCCCCTTCGCCGTAGACGCTGTACACCGGCACGCCCGTCGCGGCGTCGCGCGAGTTGCCGATCGCCGTGGTGTCGAGAACCCCGGCAATCCCGTGCTCCGGGCTAAAAATTGCCGTCAGCTTGATTCCCGGCGCGTGCGCCAGAACATCGGCCGTACGCTGCCCGTGCGCATCCACTGCAGTCTGATTGGTCACGAGTCCAACTACTACCGGATGTCTTGCGTCCGGATGCAACTCGCGAAATCCGTCCACTTCCAGAACATCGATCCCAACCTGCACTTCGCCCGTTCGCGCGGCAACGCGCCGCTCGGCAGTCATCGGCTCACTGGGGCGGGGGACGGGCCCAATCCGCTTCTCGGGGTTTTCGGTGAAGGAGAGATGCAGCGCACCAACGGCGGCATCCGCTAGCTGCCTGCGCAGCGCGATCACGTTTCCTTTGCCGTTCGGATGCACCGCGTTCGTGAGCAGGATGATGTACGTGTCGCTGGGAAGATCCATCCAGACCGAGGTACCTGTGAATCCAGTGTGCCCAAAGGAGCCGACGGGAATCAGCTTGCCGCGAGGGCTGGAGTAGGGCGAGTCGATATCCCATCCCAATCCGCGCAAGATCGAAGTCGATCCCGGCTGCTGCGGCGTAGTCATCTCCTCAATCGCTGCGCGGGTCAGAACCTTCGGATGGTCGTTCAGCAGATTCTGCGCAAACTTGGCCAGATCATCCGCCGTCGAAAACAGTCCCGCGTGCCCAGCCACTCCGCCCATCCTTCGCGCTGTGGGATCGTGCACCACGCCGCGCAGCATGATTCCATCATCGTCGTATTGCGTGGGAGCGATGCGCGGCACCCAGCTCGCAGGCGGAAGAAAGGCCGTCTCCGTCATGTCCAGCGGGGCAAACACGTGCATCGCCGCGTATTCATTCAGCGGCATGCCGGTGACTTTCTGCACGATGAAGCCGAGTACTTCAAAATTGATATCGCTGTAAACAAACCGCGTGCCGGGCGGGTTCGCGGGCTGAACCTGCATGGCCATTTTGAAGGCCGTGTCGCGCCCGTGCCAAGCTTCCTTCAAATCCAGATCGGGCGGCAGGCCGGAAAAGTGCGTCATCAAGTCGCGCACAGTAATCTGCGCCTTCCCGTTCTGCGCAAAATCCGGCAGATATACGGCGACGGGATCGTCAATGTGCACGCGGCCCTCGTCGACGAGTTGCATCACCGCGGTGGTGGTGGCAATCACCTTGGTCAGCGATGCTAGGTCGAAGATCGTGTCGGTGGTCATCGCCTCGCGCGTCGGCTCCAGCGATCGCGAACCGAAGGCCTTGCGATACACCACCTCGCCATTGTGGCCGATGATCACCACGCCGCCCGGCATGTTGCCTCGGGCCACGGCCGCCTGCATCAGCGCATCAATAGCATCAAAATCATGCGCGCTGTTTTCGCCCGTCGCCGTCGCCTGCGCGGCAAGCGTCCCATGTCCGCACACAATCAACGCCATCGCCAGCAGGAAGACCAACCCGCGCCGGAACCGAAACGTTTTCAGACCACTCCCCATCTCAACCTTCAATTGCTTGACGAACATTCCCCTTTGCCCGGCGCAGGCGTCGCGCGGACTCCACCTTGCCGGTGCCCGTCTTCAACATCACTAGCGCCAGCGGAACGCTCCTGCCGGCCTTTTCCAGCGTGGCCGCAGCCCGCGCCCGATCCACCTTTGCCAATTCCTGCAGGATCATGATGCCGCGCTGCACCAGCTTTTTATTGGTCAGGTGCAGATTCACCATCAGATTGCTATAAACGTACCCCAACCGCGCCATGGCCCCGGTTGTCAGCATGTTGCAAATCAGCTTCTCCGCGGTCCCGGCCTTCAGCCGCGACGAGCCCGCAAGCACCTCCGGCCCAACCTCGACTTCAATGCGCAGATCCGCCACCTTCCCCAACGGGGTGTTGCGATTGCATGCGATGGCAACCGTCGCCGCGCCTTTGGCCCGCGCATGTTCCAGCGCGCTGATGGTGTACGGCGTATATCCGCTGGCCGCAATGCCCACCACCACGTCGTGCACGCCGGGCCTTCGCGCCGCAATGTCCCTGCGCCCCAACTCCGCGGAGTCCTCGCTGGCCTCCGCGGCCTTCATTAGCGCGCTCTCGCCGCCCGCAATCACAAACTGCACTTTCTTTGCGCTCACGCCGAAAGTCGGAGGGCTCTCCGATGCATCCAGCGCCCCGATGCGGCCGCTGGTGCCGCTACCGACATAAATCAGCCGCCCGCCCACGGCCAGGTGCTGCGCCACCAGGTCCACCGCTTTGGCGATCTCCGGCAACACCTTATGAATGGCGCGTGGAACCTTCGCGTCTTCCCGATTCATCGCGGTAACCATTTCAAGAGCGCTCATCCGGTCCAGATTCTCTGTGGCCGGATTGCGGCGCTCCGTCATCAACTTACGCACTTGCATTTCGCATCCCTTGACTCGAACTCGTTCCCTGTTTTCCACGCATGGCGAAGCTCGCGGCATAACCCACGGCGAACGTCACCACGCTGCCCAGCACCACGTACCACGTAAACGCCACGCCGGTGAAGAGCCAGAGGTAGAGGTTTAACGCCAATCCACAGATCATGCCCAGCATGGCTCCGTTCTCCGAGGCCCGGCGCGTGAGCACGCCTAACAGAAACACGCCCAGCATTCCTCCATACGCGACCGAAGCAATCGTCAACCCAACTTCGATCACCCTGCCGCCGTGCCGCGCCACGAGCGCCAACCCAAACAGCACCAGCGCCCAAACCACCATCGCCGCCCGCGACAACCAGATGCGGCGAATCTCCGACGAGAGCGGACGAAGGCGCACGTAGAAATCGACAATCGAAGTGGAAGAAAGCGAATTGAGCGCCGCGCTCAGGTTCGACATCGCCGCCGCCAATATCGCGGCAATCAGTAACCCGCTCACACCGTGCGGCATGTGGTTCACGATGAAAACGGGAAAGACCCTGTCGGTTCGCGTAAACGCAATCTGCGGCGGAAAAATACGATAGAACACGTACAGCATCGCTCCAATCATCAGGAAGAGCGAGAACTGAAACAAAACCACCACGCCGCTCGACAGCAGCGCGATCTTCGCTTGACCCTCACTGCGCGCCGCCAGCAGTCTCTGCACAATTAATTGATCGGTCCCATGACTGGCAGTGGTCAGAAACGCCCCGCCAATCACTCCCGACCACAGCGTGTATTTAGTGGTCCAATCCAATGTCAAATCCAGCACCCGGAATTTGCCCGCCTGCCCCGCAACCTCGCGCACCGTCGCCCACCCGCCGGGCACAAGATGCAGGATGGTCACAAGACCGACGATGGTTCCCGCAACATACACCGTTTGCTGCATCACATCCGTCCAAATCGCCGCCTTCAAGCCGCCCTTCAACGTGTAGAGAAGCGTCAGCACGGTCACGATGGCGATTGCCACCAGGTCGCGCTCGAAATCGCTCACGCCCGTCAGCAGGCCGCCCAGCGCCACGCTCACCACGATGGCCACCGCAAATACGCGTACCCCTTCAGCCGCAGCCCGCGTCACCAGAAACACTCCCGCGGTCATGGTGCGCAGCCGTTGCCCGAAGCGGCGTTCGATCAGTTGATACGCCGTGACCAGCTCCCCGCGAAAGTATTGCGGGATGAGCACAAAACTCACCACGACGCGGCCGATCAGGTAGCCGATCACCAATTGCAGAAAGCTGAAGTCCTTGTCGTACGCCAGGCCGGGCACGCTGATGACCGTCAGCGTACTGGTTTCTGCTGCCACAATCGAA
Organism: uncultured Acidobacteriota bacterium; assembly: GCA_963786565.1. Classification (GTDB taxonomy): domain Bacteria; phylum Acidobacteriota; class Terriglobia; order Terriglobales; family Acidobacteriaceae; genus Telmatobacter. The sequence goes on from CAWAZR010000015.1 coordinate 32,959, forward strand.
AGCGAAATCGCCCACCAGGGAATTGCGTTGTCTGCGAGGAAGTATCCTTTCAGCGTCTGCTGCCCGCCGCGGAAGCGTAAGCCGAAGAGCGTCACGCCGGCCAGATAGCAACCGATCACCACCAGATCCAGCGTGTTCAATCCCATGGCGGCATTCCTGCTCCGGCGGTACGGCCACAACCATCAATTTTGCATGAGAGCAGGGCCGGGCCCGCCTGTTTCCCTTGTTAAAGGAACCAGGCGGGCCGAGCCAGTTTTATCGTTCAAGTTAGAAAGTAAATCTGCCGGCAAACTGCATAATGCGCATGTCACGATATCCCGTAACTTCGCCGAACGTCGATGACGTAGCAGTCGTTCCGATGGAGTTGACGTTCACGTGGTTGATTGCGTTGAAGGCCTCGGCGCGGAACTGGAAGCTCATCCGCTCCGTGATCTTGAAGTTGCGGTGAACGCCAAGATCGAGCCGGTTGAATCCAGGGCCCTGAATCGTGCCGCGCTTCGCAGTCGCCGGAATCGGGTTGTTCGGCAACGGAGCGGCAAATGCGCCGGAGTAGAACCACGGTGCACTCGGCACCTCGTAGTTCTTGTTGTGAATCCTCGTCAGGTTCCCCGGAGAGTTCGGGTCGCCGATCTGGTTCGCTCGCAAGCCGTCCGAAGTCGGTCCGGAATCGTGCAGGCCCGCGTTGTCACTTTCTTCGCCGCCGCCCGTCAGGTTGTTGTAGATGCTCGCTGCGCCGCCAAGGTTATAGAAAATCGTGCTTCCCGCGCTTGCTGCAACCGTGGAAGGCAGTCCCGAATCGATGGTGTAGATGAAGCTCATCTCCCATCCGCCCAGCGCGCGTCCCACCAGGTCCTTTTGCTCGCGGAACCACGGCTCTTCAAAGACGCCGTCGAAATTGAACACCTTGTTGCGGTCAAGCGAAGCGCGGCCGTAATCGCCGTTGATGTTGTACTCGTTCTGGATGAACCCGGAGTAATCTGCCGGAGCGTTGGTCAAATCGCGCGACCAGGTAATGTTGGCGTCCACGTATGTACTGCCACTGAAGCGCTTGGTCACCTTGGCCTGCAACGAGTTGTAGTTCGAATTGAAGATGGTACGCAGCGCATCGATCGCACCGTATCCCAGATACGGTTCAATCTGGTTCACCACGCGCGTGCAGGTGGAGCTGATATTGGCGGGAACGTTCTTGCCATTGACGGCGATGAAGCAGCTGGAGCTGGCCGTCTCCGGATTCACCAGGTAACTACCCCCGCTGTTGGCGGTGCCCAGCCAGGCGCCCGGCTGCGGTTGATCGATGTCCATCGCGCCCAGAAGGTGCGTTCCATGATCGCCAAAGTAGCCTACGTCCAACATGAACTTCTCAGCCAATTCCTGCTGCAGGTCGAGCGAGAACTGCTGCACATACGGGGTTTGGAAATTGAGCGGAACGCCCTGAATGCGCGCAGGCGTAGTCGAAAATGCCGTCGTCGCGCCGCCTGCCGGCGTATCGAGCGTTGACTGGCTCACCGAGTACGTAGAAACCGCCGGAGGATTGTCGAACACCGTGGTTTCGTAGTAACTCACTTCGGCGTTGTCATACGACCAGCCGTAGCCGCCGCGCAGCGAGGTCTTTCCGTTGCCGAACACGTCGTAAGCAAAGCCGAAACGCGGCGCAAAGTTGGCTTTCTGCGCGGCGCCCACCTTGTTCCCCCAGGGCGAAGCCTGGTTGTTGTTGGCCGCATTCGGACCGTTGTAGATGATGCCGTCGATATAGTTGATCCCCACGATGTCCTGCGTCGGATTGGGGGACGTAGACAGGCCAACGTTGCTGCCTGTCTGGCTGCAACTGCCGGCGGCGCCGGTGTTACAAATCAAGCCGCTGGCAGCGATGGTTGGCGCTCCCGCTGTGGTGTACGTGGCAGGATCGAAGTTGCTCATCAGTCCGTTCGCATCCCACGGCTGGCCGTAGTAGCCATAGCGCACGCCCAGGTTCAGCGTCAGCCGCGGATTCACCTTGAAGTTGTCCTGCGCAAAGCCCTCGTACAGTGAGAACTTCTGGTCCGTCACCGGATCCCTCGACAGCTGGCTGAAGCCGCCGTTGGCATTGCCCGTCAGGAAGTTCGCAAATCCCTGCGCCTCGTTCGCGCCGCCATTGTTATTTGTCGGCACATTCGAGAAGCCTGAATCGCTTGCGAATGTGAATCCTCCCTGCGTGCCGGTCGTGTTGTTCTCGAGCTTCTGATAGTGGTTGTAGCTCATGCCGAAGATGAACGTGTGGTTATGCAGAACCTTTGTCAAATCGCCATAGAGCTGGTGGTTGGTGCCGTGGTCGGTATAGGCCACGCTGCCGCTCAGCGCCGTCATGCCGGCGATCGAAAGGTTCGGGATCAGTCCCACAGTGTTCGGATAGACGAGCGTCGGTTTGACGTCAGGCGACTGCGCCGAAGAGAGGAAGCCGGACGGAGTGCTCACGATGTTGCCGTTCGAGAACGAGTAACCCACATTCAGCAGCATCGTGGGGCTGAAGACATAGGTTCCGTGTGCAAGGTGCTGCGTGCCGGGATTCACCACCGTGGTCGTGTTCGCGCCGGCGATATACACCGTGGTGAACTGGCCCTGCGGTAGAGTCTCAGGGAACGTATCGTGCAGATAGCGGTAGAAGACATTGAGCTTCTGGCCGAACTGCTGGTCGATACGCACCACGGAATCGGTGTTGTTGAAAATGTCTTTGAAGTTCGTGTAAATGGTGTGCGGGTCTGCGTTGTGCGCAATGTTGAAGGCCACATTCGGCACCGGCACATTGGCAAACACGTCCTTCATGTAGGCCTGCGCCGTCGGCGAAAGACCCGACGTAACGGATGTACCCGTCGCCGTGCAGGTATTCACTTGTGTAGTGGAGTTGTTCGTGAACGCAGTACATACCGTCACCGGCGCTGTCGTCCACACGCCACCGATCAACTGTCCGGACTGGGTAAAGTCGCCCGCCCGCTCCGAGGCCTGAGGCACCGTGGCCGTCGCGGCCGCAAGCACCTGAACAATCTTTTGGAACTCTTCAGACACGAAGAAGAAGGTCTTGTCCTTGCCGTTGTAAATCTTGGGGATCCAGACCGGCCCACCGGCCGAGAATCCGAACACGTTGTAACGATAAACCGGAGTCGCAAAGGTCGCTGACGACGCAGGACCGCCGTGAAAATCGTTCAAATACGTATTGGCGTCGAAATAGTTATTGCGCAGATACTCATATGCGCTGCCGTGCAACCCGTTCGTACCCGACTTGGTCACCACGTCGATCTGCCCTGATGCGTTGCGTCCGAACTGCGCGCTGTACTGCCCGCGCAGGTTCTTGAATTCAGCAATCGCATCCGGGCTGGGATACGTGTAGAGCGTCAGGTTCGCGCCGCGGTCCAGGTTATCGGCGCCGTCAATCGTCCAGCCGTTCGATGTGTTGCGGCCGCCGTTCACTGAGAACGACACCGTGCTCGAAGAACCGCTCAGGCCGGCAGGACCGCGCGTCAGATCGTCCGTCGCGCCGCCGAAGACAACGCCCGGCTGCAGGTTCATCAGCGTTTCGTAGTTGCGCGTGACCAGCGGCATCTCGTTCATCTGCTCGCTGTTGATCAGGCCGGCCGAGGTCGCGTCTTCCAGATTCACATTCACCAGGTTGTCGGTCGTGGTCACCGTGACGATTTCGTTTGCGCCGCCCGGCGTCAGCTTACGGTCCACGGTAAGCTCGTCAGCCGCGTGCAGCACAAGGCCGGTAACGACCTCCGTCTTGAAGTGAGATGCGACAATTGTCACCTTGTAGTTGCCCAGCGGCAGCGCTTCCTCCGTGAAGAAGCCGGTCGCATTGGTCTTGCTAACGCGAATGTCTTCGCCGCGATCCGTGTTGGTGATGGTCACCGCGGCGCCCGATACCACGGCGCCTGTCGCGTCCATCACGGTTCCGCTGATGCTACCGGAAACGTTGCTCTGCGCGCTTGCGTAACTCACGGTCAACGCCAACCCTATTGCGGCCAACAGGGCAAATAAGCTCTTTGCAATTTTGTGCGACATAGCAGTTGATTGCCTCCTGAATGTTTTTCGTTCTGCCGATGAAGAGCGTTCCCCGTGCCTTTGCTCTGCATCAGCCTCACCGGTTGAGAAGTACAGATTGGAGACGCCGGTCCGACAGATGATCGAAAACCGTGCCGGCGAGGCTTTGATTGAGCAATACCCGGGAGCCTTTTTCTGTGAGAAGGAATTACCTCTTCTGGCGATGCGAGAGGTCTTCCTGTGTAATTCGGAATCGGCGACGCGAAGACTCGCTGTCTTCAGCCACCAGACCGGAGTCTGCATGGAATGTCCTTGCCTTCCGGGCCGCATATCCTGAAATCGAAGATGATTCCCGAAACCGCGGTTTGGAAGGAGAACCTGGTTCAGCGGAAACGGCAACAAAGCGTTCATTACGTGCCAACCGCGTCTGAAAATCCAAAAACCGGCCAAGTCATATAGATGACTGGATGTATGCAAAACTAGCTGTGGTCAAAATAAATGTCAATGAAAATCGCATAAGGAATTCACATTTCGGTGGATTTCCGCGAAAAACCGGTCTCCGGGCGTAAAAGCTAGGCGCAGGAGGGTCTCGATCAGGCGCCATTTTGCAAGCCGCGTGGGACTCCCGGATCAGCTAGTGGCGCGCTGCTTTCGAATCAGCCACATGGCAGGCAAGCCACTTAGAATCAGTGCAGTACCAATCAAGGAACCCCGCAGATTCCCGGCGTAACTCGCGACCAGCACCACCACGGCCGACCCCACGAAGATGGCCGGCAGTACCGGGTAGCCCCACACCCGGTAAGGCCGGGGCGCATCCGGTAATCTGCGCCGGTAGACAAAGACCGTACTGGCCGCCAGTGCGTAAAACAGCCATTCGGCAAACACCGTCAGATTAAACAGCTGCTGAAACTGGCTCAAAAACAGGAGCAGGACCGTCGACACCAGCCCCTGCGCCACCAGCGAAGTGGAAGGCGACCGAAAATGCGGATGCACCTGCGCGAACCGCCGGAAAAACAGTCCGTCGAGACTCGCGGCATAAGGCACCCGCGCGCCCGACATCACGGTTCCATTCAGCGCCACCAGGATGCTGACCGCCATGGCCGCAGCGACGATTCCGGCGCCGCGCGCCCCGGCCACCACGCGCAGCGCCGTCACTGCCGGCAGCGGCGAAGCTGCAATGGCCTGCGCCGGTAGCACATATTGAATGGCCGCGTTGGTCGCCATATAGAGAGCGGCAACCGCCAGCAGGCCGCCAATCAATGCAATGGGAATGTTGCGCTCCGGCCGACGCACTTCTCCGGCCACCATGGTCAGATCGCTCCAGCCATCGTAGGCCCACAACGTCGCGATCAGCGCCAGCATGAACCCGTTCCAGCCTCCCACCGCGTGCGGCAATGAGGTCAGAAAGTGGCTCCACGTTCCCTCCGGAGCAAGAAAGCAGAGCGTCGCCACCACCACAATCAGAACCGCCTTCAACGCAGTCGAAACCAGCTGAAAATTCCCGGCCTTCTTGATGCCAAGGTAATTCAGGCCCGTCATCAGCCATGTAATAAAGATGGCGAAGAGCTGCGACCATTTCATGGAAAACGGCATTCCCGGAATCGGATCCGCGAGGTGCGAGAATGCCGGGAAGAACTCGAGCGTGCGCGCCAGCCCCACGGCCACCGTGGCGATCGAGCCCGGCTTGGCCACCGTGAACCACGTCCACATGTAAAGGAAGCCCGCCGTGTCGCCGTAAGCGCCACGCAGGTAGACGTATTCGCCGCCCGCATACGGCATCATGGTGCCCAGTTCCGCATACGTCATGGCTCCGAAGAGCGACAGCAATCCGCCCGCGATCCACGCCAGGTACACCAGCGACGAGGAGCCGGTATCGCGCATCATCTCGCTCGGAATCAGGAAAATTCCGCTGCCGATTACCGTCCCGATTACGATCGCGATAGCTTCGCCCGCGCCAAGAACGCGCGGCAAACCGAGCGGAGAACCAGCCTTCGATGCGTGCAGAGATTTCTCCATGCGTGATTGCGAGAATAACAGGAAGCTGGAGCAGCCAGCGCGATTGCCTGAGCGAATCCTTGCCTCGAGCTCTTGATCTTTATCTATATATAGGTCCGGGCCGCCTCCTCAATCCAGCACAGACTTGGGGTGCCCCACATCTCGCTTTTGAGATGTGGGATAGCACGAACTTCAACACGCCTCTTTCAACCCAGCACGAACCTGGGATTTCGCGTCACTCGTGCGCCGGAGCCGGAGGTGGCGCAGTCGAGGGTGGCACCGGTTTGCCGTCAGCAGTCTGCCCTTCCATCAGTTCCACGCGCGTTCCATCGGGATCGTAGAGATTCACCTGCCGCTTGCCGTTCTTCCCCACCTGCACCACAAGCGGCTTCGCATGAGCCAGGTAGTCCTTGTACGTGGGCCGGGATTCGATCTCCGCAACCGCCTTCTGAACATCAGGAACCAGCAGCGACACATGGTTCTTCGTCCCGAAGCTCGACGGCGTTTTGTCGTAGAGCATCAGCTCGATGTAATCCTTGCCATCAGGAACGCGCAGATTCACCCAGCTCAACTGTTGTCCATTGCTGCTGCCGCGCCAGGTCTCCGTAAAGCCCAATACGCCTTCGTAAAATGCCAATGACTTGTCGAGGTTGCCGACCAGAAAACCCACGTGGTAAATCGCGTCAGCAATGCGCGCAGGCGGCATAAACTTGCCCGCTGCCTGCATCTCGATGCCCGTGGGCAGGCTCTGGACAAACTCCACCAGCGTGCCGTCGGGATCCTTGATCTCGAAGGCGTAGTCGCCGGTGCGGGTCTTGCCGCCGTTGCCCGGCTTCACATCGAGGCCCTTCGATCGCAGGTAGGTCCGCATCTGCTCCACATTGCTCACGCTGAAACAATAGTGGCTCATCATGCTGGGCGGCGCAGGCGGCGCGTCGGTAAACAGCTCGATGTGCTGTTGGTCGTTGATCTTGATGAAGGCGATGCGAGTCTGGTCCGATCCCGGCTTGTTCAGCGTCGTGTACTCGTCAAAGCCCAGCAGGTCGTGCCAGAAAGCAATCGCCTTCGGCAAGTCCGACACAAAATAGCCCACATGCGAGACGCCTGTGATTTGCGGCCGCTGCGGCGCGGCGTCCTGCGCGCGGAAAAGCGCGGGAGTCAGAACCAAGGCCAAAACCGGAAGCAGATAAAACCGAAGATTGCGAGTCGGCAAAATGGGCATTGCGGGTCCTTTTCGATGAAAGTCGAGAGCGATCGTACGTCGCCGCCGATTATACCGGGTTCACCGGACTGAAGATTTCCCGCGCAAATCGGTCATACTTCTGGTGTGCACGGAATCCTGCGTTCGCTTGCCATTATCGCGGTCACCGGCGCTCTCAGCGCCTCGTGCCAAACCCCTGCGCCCGCCTGGCAAAGCGCAGTCGACCGCGCAGCGCGCCAGTCGCAAAACGCGACCAATATCGACGCGCGCATCATTGTGCTTGATATTGCGACCGGCCGCCTGCTGGCATCGCATCGGCTCGACGACGCGGCGCGCACTGTCGCCGCACCCGGCTCCACATTGAAGCCTCTGGTTTTATATTCCCTGATTCGCGAAGGCCGCTGGAATCCCGCAAGCCGCGTGGCCTGCAACCGGCAACTCGTTGTGGCCGGCCATCGCCTCGCATGCACGCACCCACTCGCGCCGCCTTTTGACGCGCGCGAAGCGCTCACCTGGTCGTGCAATAGTTATTTCGCCGCAGTAGCCCGCAGCTTGCAGCCCGGTGAGTTAGGCCGTCTTCTGCGCCCCACTGGATTGCTCGGCCTTACCGGCCTTTCGCCTCAGGAAGCCGTCGCCGAATTTCGCGAGCCCGATTCACCCGATTCGCGCCAGTTGGCTCTGCTAGGCGTCGACGGCGTGCGCGTCACGCCACTCGAACTGGCCGCGGCCTATCGCTGGCTCGCACTCGAACTCGCGGCGCATGCCGATTCCGATGCGGCGCAAGAGGTGCGCGCGGGATTAGAAGACTCGGCCAGCTTCGGCATGGCGGGTCAGGCCAGCCTGGGCGGTGTTGCCGTGCTCGGCAAAACCGGAACTGCCGAGGGCGCGACATCGAGCCGCACCCATGGCTGGTTTGTGGGCCTCGCGCCCGCAAAAAATCCTCAAGTAGTCATTGTCGTATTCCTGCCCGCAGGCCGTGGCGCCGATGCCGCGCACGTGGCCGGCGAGTTGTTGACCAATGCGCCCATCAACGCAGATCGGAAGCGGCCATGAACATCATCGGGGCTCGGAAAATACTCCGTGCCCCATCCTCGGCGCGTCTCTTGCGCCAAGGGCGGGAAAACGCGAAACTCCATCGTGTCTTGACGTGCGTCCTCGCCGCGTTATCGTTAATTGCTTTCTTCAAGCCAGCGCCCATTCCGATTGTCGCCGCCGCTGCACCACCCGCTCCGCGCACCACGCTGCGCATCGGCATGTGGACGCTCTGGCACGATCACGACGTGACGCTCACGCCCACGGGGCCAAAGGAATTCACGTTGCTCCAAACGTGTGAGAAGTGCCCCTCGGAAGTACTGCACGCGCCGGCGAAGGTTCACACGGACGAGGACCGCTTGAACTTCTCCACGGTGGGCAAGACTCTCTCCTCGAGCGAAATCCGGTTGAGCGGACCGACCATACTCACTGCACATGGCGAAACGGTAACTTTGCACTATCCCGTAGCCATCACCGCGCATGCCGGCGTGCTGGTTATCGTTGTCACATTGCCCGTCGAGAACTACGTGGAGCGCGTTGTCGCGAGCGAGAGCGGTCCCGGCGACAACCCTGAGTCGCTGAAGTCCCTCGCCATTGTCGTGCGCACTTTCGCGCTGCACGAGTCGCACGGCCACGCCGACTACGATCTGTGCGATTCCACCCACTGCCAGCTCTTGCATTGGAGCGGCAACGGCGATCGCCGCGCCGCCGCGCACGCGGCCACGCTGGCCACGGCAGGCGAAACGCTGTGGTTCCGTGGGCAGCGCGCCCTCGCTTACTTCGGCAAGGATTGCGGTGGGCGAACCGCTTCTCCCGACGAGATTTGGCCACGCGCAAAACCACTGCCCTATCTACCTTCGCAACCCGATCCATTCTGCACGCGGCAGGGCGCGCGCGAGTGGGCTTCGCAGATTACGCGTTCTGATTTGACCGCAGCCCTCGCCGCACATGGCCTCGCACAGCCCGGCTGGCAGAACTTAACCGTTGCGCGGCGCGGACCTTCGGGGCGCGCCGTCACTTTGCAGCTCGACCGCACCGAGATCTCCGCCGAAGACTTTCAGCTCGCCGTCGGCGAGTCGCTCGGCTGGAACAAAGTTCCCAGCACCTGGTTTGAGATGAGCCGCCAGGGAGATACATTCTCCTTTCATGGGCGCGGTTGGGGGCACGGCGTGGGCCTTTGCCAAAAGGGCGCGGCGGCGATGGCCGCGCAGGGCCGCGCCACGCGCGAAATTCTTAACCAGTACTTTCCCGGCGCGGAAGCCCTAGACGAATCCACGGGGCGCGACTGGCAAAGCTTCGCCGGCGATGGATTTGTTTTGGAATCGCTCGACGCTGGCGACGCCGCATTCCTGCCCGCTCTCAATCGCGCCCGGGCTGAAGCGTCCGAGCGATCCGGCCTCCACGCCGCCACTCCTTTTACTGTCCGCACCTTCGCCTCCACGCCGGACTTTCGCCAAGCCACGCTGGCGCCGGGCTGGGTGGCGGCCTTCACTGAAGGCAACTGGATCGGCACGCAGCCCCTGCGCACGTTGGCCGCGCGGCAACTTCTGGCCGATACCATGCGCCATGAGTTCCTGCATGCGCTGGTGGAGCGCGAGGCGGGACCGAAGGCTCCGCTCTGGTTGCGCGAAGGGCTCGTCGAAGCGTGGGGCGACTCCGCTTCGGCAATGCCGCCTTCCATCAAGCCCAAGCTCACCATCGACGAAATCAGCGCCGCTCTCTCGCATCCCGCAAGCGAAGACGAGTCCGAAGCCGCACATCGGGGCGCCGCGTGGTACGCAACGCAACTCCTCAGCCGTTACGACCGCGCGCAGGTGCTCAATTGGTTGCGCTCAGATGTTCCCGCTGGCATCGTTGTCGCGCTCGGGAAGCGGTAGCTTGACCGAGTCTTCTCCGAGCGGCCCTGAACCGACAGGCGCTGCAACCAGCGCATCGTCTCCCGGTGTCTCGGGTTTGTGCTCCTCACGCGCGAGCAGTACCGCCGCACCACGCCAGCAGCAGAACCCAGCTCGCCATGGCCAGCAGGCAGGCTCCAACCGGTTTCAGAATCGCGGCCCACACCTGGTGCGCCACCGTTCCATGCGGCTCGCCATTGAAGAAATAGCTGGGCAGCAGCACGCCCACAAGGGCCGCAATCAACGCGCCGCTCCACCACCGCCAGTTCAGCATCATGCGCAGCAGTTTTCGCCACGGCAGTCGCCATCCCCACTGCGCAGAAGCCAGCGCATGCGGAATCACCTTCGCCGGAACCACAATCCAGCGGAAGATCCACTCCAGTACGCTGAGCCAGGTTGAAATGTGCTCGTAGGTAAAGATTCGCGCCCGCGCGTTCGCCGAGGCGCGCGAGTTCAGATACCCAGCCCACTGCGGAATCTGATCGTCGCACCAGTCCAGGATGAACCATGCAAGCCAAACCACCGCAATCCAGACCAGCAACGTGAGTGCGCCCCATGCAAACCGCACGCGGCGATCCTCTTGATCGAGGAAACGCCGCATGGTTCCGGCTTCGAGCACGAGCACAGCGGCCAGCATCACAAGCGGCAACAGCAGCGTCAGCCCCACTTGCCACAGGTGCCTTTCCGGTACGCGCGTCCACGCCACTCCCACCAGCACGATCAGCAGCGTCGCCCAGAATTGCGCTGCGGCCCAGCCCAAGCTTGTGCGCAGGCGGCGTAACAAATCGTTCAATGTGCTCATGGCTGCACCTCCAAAGTCGCGGGATCGGTCGTAGTCTCAATGTTTGGCTGATACATAGGTCCCGCATCGGCCGGGCTGATCTCAAATTTGCCGGGATTGTCCACCTTCAGCAGGTAAACGTACTCGCGATGGACGGAAAAGTCGTCGTTGAAAAACGCCGCGCGGTCGTCGTGGAATTCCTTGCGTGTGAAGAAGTCTGCCCACCAATCCGGCTTGTGGTTGATGCTGTAAAGCCCGCTCTCCGGCAGGAACTCCGTGCCCGCAGGAATCGGGTCCTCGGCCAGCAGATATTTCCAGCTCGTTCCGCTCAGCGACAGCTTCACCGCCACAATGTCGCCCACGTGCACCGGGCTCTTCAGTGGAACCAGGTCATAAGTGATGGGATCGGTCGGCTTGTCCTGCCGCTTCTGCAACAGGTAGTAGTCACGCGTGATGTTGAGCGCGAGCTGCCCTTGCTGGAAGTTCTTGCGGTCGGCAGAGTACCAACTGTTTTCCGTTGACCAATAGGTGATCCCGTTGCCGCTCTTGCGGATCGTCACCTGCCCGCCGTTCCCCGCTTGCGTCGCGGGAACCTTGATCTGCCAAGGCGAGGCAAATGCGTCCGCAGGACCAAAATGCCGCTTGCCCACGCTCGTGCCGTTTATCAGAACCTCCACGTCCGAGGTGTTGGCAAGCTCGCCGCTCAACGCCAGGTAATCGGTAAGTCCCTGGATCACCATCGACGTCTGTTTGGTCGAGTACCAGTAGTCTCCGTCGCGATGCTCGGCGAGCCAGCGTGCCGCCTTCGGCATCAGCCCGCTCGAGCGATCTTCGACGATGAGCAATTTCAGCGCGAAGGCCGTCGTCTCCGGCGAAGTATCGTCCCAGAAATCGAGCAGGCCGTCGTAGGAGCCCACCCAGTACGCATCCACATCAGTCGCGTGCGCCTTCTTTTCGAGCAGGTCTGCAGCTTGCTTCGCGCGGCCGTCATTTGCCGCCGCCAGCGCCAGCCCCGTTAACGCCAGACCCTCGTCGCTCAGCTTGTCGCGACTGTCCCACACCTTGTCGAGCGCGTCCTTCGGCGCGCCAGTGGTTGTGGCTAGCGCGTAAAGGGTATACGCGCGCAGATCGGGAATCATGTCGGGATGCGCGTTGAGCATTTTGATCAGCCACGTCTGCGCTTTGCCCAGCCGCTGATCGTCGACCGCGTAGCCCGCAGCTTTGGCCTGACCCAATCCGCTCACTACATACGCCGTCATAAACACCATGCTCTGGTCGTCAGGCCACCAGCCCCAGCCGCCATCGTCATGCTGATAGCTGTAGAGCCGCTCCAGCCCTGCCTGCACTTCGTCGTCCAGCGTCTTGCGATCGATGGGCGACTTCAAATGCAGCTTGTCCACAGCCTGCGCCACAATCAGGTCGGGCAGGAAGCTCGACATCGTCTGTTCGGTACAACCCCACGGATAGCTGGTCAGGTAATCGAGCGCGTCAAACACCGTGCCCGCCACCGACGGCGCAACCGTGATCGTCAATCCCCGCGAGTTCACATCCGCTCCCGCTGGGTAACTGTACGACCACTGGTTCTGCCCCACGCCCGAGAAGACTTCGCCTGCGCCCGCAGCTCTTTGCTTCACGCCGTAGGGCAGAACCGGCAGCGTCTCTTGCAGCGCGTCCGACTCCTCGTTGGTCAGCGCCTTCGCCGTGAACGTTGCATTTCCCGTCACGCGGGCCTTCACCCGCCAATCCACATAGCTTTCGCCTCCGGCGGGAATCGTTACCTTTTGCGTTTGCCCGCTCTCGACATCGACTCCGCTCACGTCGAGCGCGAAGGTCACATCCTTCGAAGTCGCCAGGTAGTTGTGTGCGATCACGCGCATCACTGTCTCATCGCCCTGGCGGAAGAAACGCGGCGCGGCCAGGCGCACAATCAGGTTCTTGCGCACCAGCACGCGCGTCACTGCTCCGCCGGCTTTGCCGTCGTCCGTCATGGCGCGGATCGTGGTCCGCCACGTGGTCAAGGCATCGGGGAAGTTGAATTCCACGCGCGCGTGCCCGTCCGCGCCGGTATGCACATCAGCGTTCCAATAGGCCGTGTCGGGAAACGCCTTTCGCACCTTCGGCACTACCAGGTCAGATCCCGGTTTCACCTGCGCCATGCGCGGATGGTACAGACCGTTTAGTCCCGCCAGCATCGGGCTTTTCGTTCCCGCGTCTCCCTCGAAATAAAACTCAAATGAGGTTTGCGGATCGAGATACACCTCGCGCTTGGGATAAAACGAAGCTACGATGTCACCCGTCGTATCGGGCCGCACCGAGTAGAGCGCCTCGTCCACCACACCGAAACTCAGATCTGCTTCGACCGGTTTGCCCGCAGAATCCACCGCCTTCACGTCGAAGCTGGCTTTATCACCGGGCTCATATTGCGTTTTCTGGGGCGTCGCAGTGATCGTCAGCGTGCGCTCCGTCAGCGGAACCTTCAGGCTCTTTTGCGCCGTCATCAACTGGTCGTTGTGCACCAGGATCGCGGTCACCACCAGGTTCGGCTGCGCCTGCTGTGTGATCGGCACATCGAAAGCCACGCTGGTGCCCGTCGCGTGCAACACGCGCTGCGATTGCACGCTGTCGCCCTCGGCAGTCACCACTGCCCACGACTCGTCGAGGCCGGTCACGAGCAGCAAATGCGCGGTGTCGCCCACCTGGTAGCTCTTTTTGTCCGCTACGATTTGCGCCTGCGCGTTTTCCTGGTAGTACGCGCCCGCGCCATTCCAGATCCACACCCAGGTCTGTCCCTGCACCGTGCGGTTTTCCGGCGTCTGCGCACTGGCGGTGATCTCAAAGTCACCGCTGCCGCCCAGCGGCAGATCCACCAGCACGGTTCCGTCGGCGCCGGTCGTGGCATCCTTGCTGGCCACTTCCGTCTTCGCCCTTTGGTGATTCGTTGCATCCCACGTCTGCACCGCGGCAATGTGCACCTGCGTCTGCACCGGCTTCGAATCGTAATCCTGCGCTGTCACCTTCACGCGCGCCGGCTTTCCGTTTTCAACTACGTAACTGGTAGGCTCCACGCTCACGCGGAACGATCCATACGTGGCCAGCACCGTCGAGTGGCCACTCACCTCGCGGTTCGCCGCATCGGTGACGCGCGCCTCAATGCGATAGTCCTGATCGTTGTGCTTGCCATCAACCGCCGTAGGCAGCGTCACCGTCAGTTGGCCGTTCGCGTCCAGCACGCCCTGGTGCTCCTGTTGCTCAGTCTCGCCATATCCGGAATCGGTGTCTTCGTCATCGTTCGTATCGGCGGATGCATCGCCCGTGCCGTTGTCGTCTTCTTCGTCCTCATCCCACCAGTAATGCTGCGAGGTGTGAACGACGTAGGTCACCTTGGCTCCCGCAACCGGCTCGCCGAAAAAGTACTTCGCTTCAATGTTTGCTTGAATCGAACTTCCTTGGATCAAATGTGCCACCGGCACCTTCACCGTCACCTGGTACTCGGGCTTCTTGTACTCCTCGACATAAAAACTGCCGCTGCCGCCCTCGTACGCTTCGCCGTTAGAGCTGGCTTTCTTGAAATCGATGCTGTAATAACCCAGCGCCGCATCGGAGGCAAGATCGAAGTCCGCCGCGACGGTTCCGTGCGCCGAAACCGGCAGCTCTTTATTGAACACCACTTTGTCGTCGGGTCCCGTCACGCGCAGTGTGAGCGTGCGTTCATCGGGCAGCACCAGGTTGTCGTTCTGTTCCTTGCGCACGATTGCTTTGATGTGCACGGTGTGGCTGGGCCGGTAAACGGGCCGGTCGGTATAAATGTAGTCGCGCTCCTGCTGCTGATTCTGCGCGCCGAATCCGTAACCGAACGGCGTCACCACGGCGGCGTCCGTTCCATGGCGCGCCAGGATCCACACATTGTCCGGGTCCGCTCCCTGCGCACCGCCGCGCACCGTATAGGTGAGCGATGCCAGGCCGTCGATGCCGGTCTTACCCGACGACTGCTGCTTTCCATCGCCCCACATCACCACGTCGGCCTGGTCCACCGGCTCGCCCGTCTTGCGATCGGCCACAAAGAGGAAGGCTTTTCCATCCACCGTCTGTTCCACCACCGCGATCTTCGTCACAATGGCGACTGTGTACGCCTTGTACGTTCCATCCGTGGCCTCGATCAGGTAGACGCCGGCGTCCAGTCCCCCGCCGTTCGCATTATCGATCGGCAACACCTCGTTCTCGCTCACCAGCGCCGGCGGCACCACCAGCTTCCATCGCGCCACCAGTTGGCTTTCGTTCAGCAACGGAACCCGCGCAAACTGCGCCGCCCCCACCACCTGGCTGCGTTTGCCCAGTTGGCTCTGCCGCTCGAGAATGCTGTCCCTCGCCTCGACGGTAAACTGGCCGCGGAAAAAGCTTCGAATCAGCCACCAGAGGTGCGCTTTGAAGTCGTGAATCCGCTCGAGCCACGTCTCCTGATCGATCTGCTCGCTGGGCGAGTAGGGCTTTACGCCGAAGCTGTGCGGATCCTGGAGCCCGGAGAAAAACTTCTCCGCATCGCGCACCTTGTAGACGCGAAACTCCAGCTCCGGCACGTTGCGCGCGAAGAGCTGGATCTTGACGCTATCGCCCGGCGCAAACGTGCGCGTGGTCGAAAGCGAAAACGAGCGCGGCGCATCGCCGGAGGCGGCGTGCGCGGTGATGGCAGCCGAAAACAGCACCAGCAGAGCAACGAAGAGCATCGACCCAGTTGCACGGATGGCCCCGCGCAGGGACACAGCTTTATATCCTTCAGAAAAATGCGGCGTAAGACAGGAAGCGTCCGGCCTCTTCGTCCGTCGCTCAGAGAAATGCGGCGTAGAGCACGAAGTGTCGGGCCTCATCGTCCGTCGCTCAGAGAAATGCGGCGTAAGACACGAAGCGTCCGGCCTCTTCGTCGGTCGCTCAGAGAAATGCGTCGTAGGGCACGAAGTGTCAGGGCACGACTTCAGTCGTGCCGAAAATGTCGCAAAATGAGTTGGGGCTTTAGCCCCTGTTATCGATTTCCCAAAGAGCGATTTCATGGTGTGCCTCGCAGAATATTCCAGCGGTAAACGCCGAGAAAATTGGGGTTCCCGGGCGTAGGCCGCCATTGCGGCTGGGGATGGTCGAGAAGCTCGGAAAGAAGAACGCGGCGGATCTCGCCCGGCTTACCGTGATCCGTCCCCGTGTCGTAGATAACTTCAGCAGCCGCGCCACCCCGCGTCACAATCATCGAGTGCCATGGCGACGACTGGCCGAACTGCCGATAGAAAAGCAGGTCGCCCGGCAGCGCCGCGCGCACATCGCGGCCGACGAAGTACGCGTTGCGCTCGACAAGCGTTCGGGCGTCGGCAAATTGCGCGAATGCGCCATCGGTCAGGTCAGCGGGGGCAAATGCGCCCGGCTTCACGCGAAACAGCGCCGTGCCCAGCGGCGAATGAGGGTAGCTCCACGCGCGAATCTCGCCCGGCGGCGCAGCAACTTCAATGCCGGTGGTCTGGAACCAGATTTCGTCGTGGCGCCTGAGCGCCTCGCGGTAGCTATAACGCAGCAGGCTGGCGCAATCGGTAATCTCCCCAGGCGTCTCCGTCGGTGGCCGCTCGGCCTGGTACTCGGCAATCAGCGTAAACCAGCGGCGAAAGGCAGCCTGGTCAGCAGGATCGGCCAAGCGCACAAAGTCAGGCGTTCCGTCGCCGAAGCGGTCGCTCCAGTCGAGCGCCGCCGGCCGCACCCTACCCTGAGCCGCCTCCACGTGAACCGGCAGCATCCGATGCAGCAATCGCAAGGCGGCTGGGCCAACTCGTCCCGCCAGGCCCAGAACCGCCACCATCGCGATCACCGCGCCAAGCGTAAGCAGTGCTCCCCTGTGACGGGTACTTGCCGCCGGGTTGCCGACCAAGACTCTGCCGTGCGCGCTCACATCAAATCAATAGGAAGCCGCACCTATCCTACGGCATTTTCTGCGCTTGCGCGTGAAATTCCCTCGGCGCCTCGCGGTCGCCTCCGCCTCCCCGCACGGATGCGCACCCCATCCCTCAGCTGCGTCCCCCACTCCGGACGTGTTCACACGTCACCGACCGCAGCACAATTCGCTGCTTACAATGACGGCTGGCGCCAGGTGTACGCCCACGCGCAAAACTTGCCGTGATCGTACTTTTGGCGGATACATGGGCAGTTCCAGTCGGCGTACAGTTCGACTCGGCTCGGAAACGTCGCTTCTGACGCTATGGAATCGACGCGATGAGTCGGGAACAGAACTGGCGCCCGGCGCCAAAGGGTCCTGGGGATATCGAATTGAAAGCGGTTTCAAAGCGCATTCGACGGCTTGGAAGTCGCTGGAAGCTCTTTTCCCGCCCCTTTGTACTCATTTCAGGAGGTAGTTATGCAATTGATGAACGCAAAGAGCCTTCGAGCTCTGATGCTTGTTATCCTGGTAGCCCTCGTCGGCTCTGGCCTGCTTGTCTACGGACAGGGCACCAGCGGAAGTCTCACCGGGCAAGTTTCCGATCCTACGGGCGCTGCCGTTGCCAACGCGACGGTCATGCTCAAAAACGTCGACACCGATTCCATTCAAACCACAACCGCCGATAAAACAGGAGTTTACCTGCTTAAGCCGGTGATGCCGGGCAATTATTCGCTCACCATCACAGCAAAAGGCTTTGCCGAGTACGTGCAGAAAGGCATCGTCATCACGGTCGATCTCTACGCGACCCAGGACGTGCACCTTAGAGTGGGCTCGGCCACCAGTGAAGTTGTCACCGTTACTGCCGACACCGAGCTGGTAAATACCACATCGGCCGAACTGGGATCGACAGTCAATCAAGCCGCCATCTCCGAGTTACCGCTCGACGGGCGCGATCCTTCGAGCCTCGTTCTTCTGGCTCCCGGCACCGTCAACGTTTTGAATCACGGCGGCGAAGGCATCCAGACCGGCTTTTCCTTCCCGACCGAGACTGGCGCCAGTTCCAGCGGCGGCCGCCAGGGCAGCACCTTCTATATGCTCGACGGCGTCACCAACATGGACAACTACAACCTGTTGGCCTCGCAATTCCCGAATGCCGACGCCACCCAGGAATTCAAGGTCATCACCAGCAACTATGGCGCGCAGTACGGCTTTGCGCCCGGCGCTGTGGTCTCGATCGCGACCAAAGGTGGCAGCAATAGCTTCCACGGCGGCGCTTTCTGGTATGTCCGCAACAACGCCATGAACGCCACTGACTGGTTCAGTCACGCGGCCGATACGCTGCGGCGCAACCAGTACGGCTTTTATGCCGGCGGCCCCATCAAGAAAGATAAGCTTTTCTTCTTCGGCAACTTCCAGGGCACCAAGATCATCTGGAACTCAACCGACACGCTGACCACCACGCCGACCGCCGCCATGGAGACAGGCGACTTCAGCGGCCTGGCCTCGGCGCCCGATCTGACTTCGGGCACGACTGACTTGGCTGGCCCCTTCAAGACCATTGCCGGTAAGCCCAACCAACTCGACACCAGCATTGCCCATTTATCTCCGGCCGCGCTCTATTTTGCTAAATACGGCATGATCAAAGGCGCCACGACATCGGCGAACGGCACCACTCTGAAGCCCGGATTGCAATTGGCCGACGGCGATATGATGTACACCTATCCCACCGTCCACAACACCTACAACGAAGGCACACTCAAGCTGGACTACAACGTCTCGCCGTCGCAGATCCTCACCCTGCGTTCCTTTACCAACTCTTTCGGGACTCCGTCATCCGACGTGGCCGGCAACATGGAGAGCGCCTACAACCACGGCTCGTGGACGGCCACATTCTGGCAGCAGATGTATTACTTCAACAACCTGCTTCAGCACACCTGGACGATCAATCCCAGTACCGTCAACACCATCTCGGTCTTCATGAACCAGATGAGCGCGCATAGCGGAGCCCAGGAGCTGGGCAGCGACGGAAAGGCGTTGTGCTTCTCCAATAACAGCGCGGATTCGAATGGGGTCAACATTGGCGTCAACGAGCCCTCGGGCAGTTGCTACATGGGCGCTCTCCGCATCAACTCCAACTACGGCTTTGAGAGCGGCTGGGATGAGCCCTCCGCGGAAGTCCGCAACACGTTGGGCCTGACCGATACGCTCAACAGAATCCTTGGCAAGCATTCGCTTACCGCCGGCATCGACGTGCTGCATCAGCACGCGGTCGAGAATACGGCATATCCCACGCAGCCGCTGATCGGATTTGGAAGAAATGGAACAGGCGGCGGCACGAGTTCCTATACCGGCATCGGTTGTTCCGGTAGCTCTCAAATCGGCTGCTCTCCATGGGGCGGATACCTGGCTGACTACATGCTGGGCGCCGCATCGGGATACATGCAAGGTGCCGGCGAGATCGCCGACGTGGCCGGCTGGCAGGTTGGTCCCTTCGTCCAGGACGACTGGAAGATTCGTCCCAACCTGACCATCAATCTCGGTTTGCGCTGGGATCCGAACACGCCTCCCGTCTCACAGGGCAGCCGTGGCGCAGCCTGGGTTCCGGGCACCAATACCGTCGCCGGTTTTGCGAATAGTGCACCCGGCAAGCAAAGCACCGTATTTACCAATGCTCCCGCGGGACTTCTGTTCCCCGGTGACCCCGGCGTGCCCAATACCCTGATGAACAGCGACTATGGTTACTGGGAGCCTCGCATCGGCCTGGCCTACCAGCCCAAGGTCCTGCCGCACACCGTCTTCCACGCGGGCATGGGCATCTTTACCGGCCCACTCCAATACTCGGAGTACAACCACGCCGCGGATGTCGCCCCGTTCAGCCCCACCTTTAACTTCTCGGGATGGTGCTGGCCGTGCAGCGCTGATACTGCTTTGTCGGGCGGGATTATCCCCTTCGATAATCCCTGGTCCGCCAGCGGCGCTGGTTCTCCCTACGCATCAAGTCCTTTCCCGGGAACATTCCCCTGGGCGACAACCGGCTACAAGCCTGCGAAAAACGTTGCCATTCCCAAGGGCCAGGTCGGCCAGGAATTCTCGCGCAACTTCAAGCTGCCTACAACGTATGCCTGGAACGTCTCGATCGAGCAGCAATTCACTCGGTCGACGGGCTTCCGCCTGGCTTATGTAGGCAGTGAAACCGATCACCTGTCGGTGGCCATCGACATGAACCCGCCGTACGCTTCAAAATTGGCCGTCAACTCGGCCATAGGCGACATTTTCGAGGACCAGAGCTGGGCAACGGCGAGCTACAACTCGCTCCAGATGAGTCTCGATCAACACCTATGGCACGGCCTACAGGTGCAGTCCGCCTTCACGTGGTCGCATACCCTCGACATCGCCAGCAGCAGCAACATCTCCTTCGGCAATCCGTCGCTGGGCAATCCCATCAGCGCCGCTTGGAACCGCGGCAACGCTAACCAGGACATCCCTTGGAATTGGATCAGCAACTTTATCTACGAAGCCCCCTCGTTCAGAGATAAAGGCTGGCTGATGGCAGACATGGTCGGCGGCTGGCAGTTGAGCAGTATCATCACTGCACAAAAAGGCAACGCGTTCTCGATTGGCCAGTGGAACACGGACCCCGGAGTCGGCATGTGGAACAACCGCGCCGACTTCGTTTCCGGCGTAGCCCCCAACATGGGCAAGGGCAGCCGCTCCGATTGGACGAACCCGAACAAGGGCTACTTCAATGAGGCAGCCTTCACCCTTCCCGTCTCATGTAACGACAAAACTCCGGGATGGTGCGGCTTCGGCGACACGAGCAGAAACGCCTACTGGGGACCGGGAGTCTTTGGCATCGATTCATCCATCATGAAGAACTGGACACTGCTGGAAGGAAAGGTCCTCCAGTTCCGCTGGGATGCCTTCAATGCCACCAACCACCCGAACTTCTCTAACCCGTCGTCCACCGTGAATCAGGCCCCAGGCGTCTTTGGCGTGATCAGCGGCATGAACGGTCATCCTCGCGTCTTCCAGGGCGCACTTCGCCTCACCTTCTGATTTCTTACCTTCACTCTGGCAGTCCGGATCGCACGATCCGGACTGCTTTTTTTTGCATCGGCTGTAACCCTTCAGCAACATCGCCACCGCCTCCTCTTTCTGCCGCAAGTTGCGGCGACCCCTACCTTCGTCTGATGGCAGCACCAGATCGGCGTGCCTATGATGGGAGCGCAAGTGGGAGACATCGAAATAGCGATGAAGCATAAAATAATCCACACCTTCCTTGGTTTTGTCCTGGCAGCCGCCACGGTCGTCCTCATGGGTTGCGGGGGAGGCGGAGGGGGATCATCCACAACCACGACGCCCCCGTCAACGGCGCCCGCGCCCACCTTCTCGCTTGAAGTAGGAATCTACTCGACGGCGCAAACTGTCACCATCTCTGATGCCATCGCCGGCGCGACCATTTACTACACCACCAACGGTGCGACGCCTACCACTTCATCAAGTGTCTATTCCAGCGCGATCACCATTGCGGCGACTCCGGCTACGGAAACCATCCAGGCCATCGCCGTGGCCACGGGCTACGCAAACTCCGCGGTCGCATCCGCCGTGTATACGATGACTTCACCCCCGGCGACGGCCACCGTCGTTGGTGCCGATGTCGGATGGCTGACCCAACTGGAGAGCATGGGGTATACCTGGACCGACACCACCGGCGCATCGGAAAGCGCGCTGCAGATTCTCAAGAATCATGGCGTGAACACCATCCGCATCCGGACTTTTGTGAATCCCACCATCACCTCCGGCGTTCTGGGTGTAGGCAATGACAATCAGACAGGCAGCATCGCCCTGGCCGTGCTCGCCAATTCCATGGGCTTCAAAATCGAGATCGACTTCCATTTGAGCGATACCTGGGCAGACCCTGGCCATCAAACCACTCCGGCCGTGTGGGCAAATGATAGCTATGCCCAGTTGCAAACCGACGTCTATAACTACACTTTTGGTTTCATGACGGCGCTGGCGGCGGATGGAATCTATCCGCAATATGTCCAGGTCGGCAATGAAATCGACTCCGGAATGCTCTGGCCGATTGGCTCGGTTGGCGCCACAACCACAAACGGCAACAACTTCACCCAGATAGCCGGCCTGATCAACAGCGGCTATCGCGCGGTAAAGGCGGTCAGCAGCAGCACGCAGGTCGTCATTCACCTGTCGACCATCAGCAATCTCAGCGACTTTGAGTGGTTCTTTGACGGGCTGACGGCCGCCGGAGGAAATTTCGACATCATTGGAGGCTCCTATTACGACGGCCCGTCAAACATCAACACGGTTGCCGCCAATCTGAATGCGCTGGCCGCGCGCTATGGCAAGCCGGTATTGATCTGCGAAATCGGCTACTTGCATAGTGATCCAACAGACGCCTACACCGATGTGCAGGGTGCGATCCAGGCGATGAATGCCTTGCCCAACAATATGGGGCTGGGAGCGATCTACTGGGAGCCGGAAGCTCCTGACGATGCCGCAACGAGCGATTACACAATGGGCGCTGTGAATGTGAGTTCAGGAGATGTCCTGCAATTTACCACCGCGATCAACGCCTTCTGAACTGAAGGACAGCCGCTTGCGCGAGTAGCACGAACCTCAACCCATCTCCTTCAGCCCAGCACAAACATCCCGTGCCCCATCCTTTCGCGCCTTTTGCGAAAGGGTGGGAAATCACAAATCTCATCCGACCTCCCTCAAACCAGCACGAAAAGAGGTGCCCCGGGTCTCGCTTTTGAGACCCGGGATAGCACGAACCCCAACTCCCACCATTTAACTCACCGCAATCTTCACGTGCAGCACGAACCCCAATCCACCTCTCCCCTGCAGCACAGAAATCGACCTTCTCACGCTCTCCGCGGCACGCGCACCTCGATGCGCACCCCTTTGCCCGGCGCGCTCGCCAATTGGAACTTCCCGCCTGACCGTTCCACCCGCTCCTTCATGCCTTTGAGTCCGAAGTGATGGCCGTTCCCGCGGTCCGTCTGCTGCGGATCGAATCCACATCCATCATCGTCCAGATCCAGAACCAGTTCGCTGCTCTTGTACCTGAGCGCCACCAGCACGCGTTCCGGATGCCCGTGCAGCATCGCGTTGTGCACCGCCTCGCGCGCCACCATCAGCAGATCGTGCGCCACCGGCTCGGTCACTGTGAAGGGCGTTCCGCTCATTTGCCACGCCACCGGTACCTGGAATTCGCTGCTCACCTGGCGCGTCATGCTTTCCAGTTTTTCGCCCAGGCTGCCGGCATCGTCCGGCTTGCGCAGGTCCCAAATCGCCTCGCGTGCCTCATTGATCGTGCCCCGCAAATGCTGCCGCGCGACGTCCATCAACCCCTCGCCGCGACTGTCCTTTCCGCCTTCCATCGCCAGCGCTTCCAGTAGCGCTGAAACTCCCGTGCAGCCCTGGATCACCGTATCGTGCATCTCACGCGCCAGGCGGCTGCGCTCTTCCAGAACCGCTTCAAACCGCACCCGCACCTGCCGCACCCGGTATTGATACAGGCCAAACACCAGCAGCGCGACCAACCCCGCGCATCCCGCCATAAACCACCACGTGCGATAGAAAAACGGCCGCTGCACAATCGCGATCGACGCCTCGCTTGCCGCATCCGGATTGCTCACGTCGAAGGTCTCCACGCGAAAGCGATAGCGCCCCGCCGGCAAGTTGGTGTAGTCGGCAGTGCGCGCCGCGGTGGGCGCGCTCCAATTCTTTTCAAAACCCTCCAGCATGTAGCGAAAGCGCAATCCGTCCTGCGATCGCAGTTCGATGGGCGTGAAGTCGAACTCCAGACGTCCGTTGCCGGGCCGCAGCACCACTTCGCCATTCGCCGCCGCCGGCCGCCCGTCCGCCAGCACGCTCTGGATGAACAATGGCGGCGGCGTCAGCGCCGCGCGGCCAAGCGCAGGAATGTGCAGCGGCCCCAGGTTGCTGGGCAGCCACACATCTCCCTGCGGCGTGATGCAGCCTGAGGACTGCGTCCCTCCGTAAATCTCGGTATTGGCCGCCATGTCGGCAGTCGAGTAAAACGTCAGCGCGAAATGGCGCGGAAACGAATCGGCCTGCGCGTCCAGCTCATGGCGGTTCACCAGCGCCACACCATTGGGGCCGCTCAACCAAAGGCGCCCCGCCGCATCCTCGAGAATCTGGTAGATGGCATTGCTGGCCAGGCCGTCCGCGGCTGTAAAGTGCGCCAGTTTGCCCGCGCGCAACCGGTACAGTCCGTTGTCGCGGGTGCCAAACCACAGGCCGCCGTCCGCATCCTCGTGGATCGCCCACACCTTCATCTGCGCCAGCGGCGCGATGGCGGGGTCGTTTAGAAATAAATCGCCGCGCACGTGATTGATGCCGCGATCCGTTCCCACCCAAAGATCGCCTGTGTGGTCGATCGCGAGCACGCGGATGCTTGGGTAAATCAACCCACTGCCGACGGAATACTGACGCATCGTCTGCTTCCCGCCCTCCATCACAATGTGATTGAGACCGCCGTCAGTTCCCACCCACATGCTGCCATCATGAGCCTGTGCGATGGCGCGGATAAAAGTGTTCAGTGTCGTGAAATGCGTGGCCTGCCCGCCCGCGATCCGAAACAGGCCATTACCGTCTGTTCCCACCCACAACACTCCGGAGCGATCCTGAAAGACGTTGCGCACATGGATGCCCTTGGCTCCCGGCACCGTTTGCGGAATGAATGCGCCATCCTTCAATTGAAAGAGCTGTGCCGATGCCACCCAGAAACTTCCGTCGCGCCCCTGGTAGATGGTTCCGAAATCGGAATCGCTGGGCACCGGAAAGGCAACAATACTCACCGGCGACCGTGTCAGGCGAAGCATGCCCGCCTGGGTCGCGATCCAGAAGTTGTCTTCGCCGTCGGCAAAAAAGTTCAGCACCGTATTGCTGGGCAGATAGGCGGGCGCAAGAATGTGCGTGAACACGCCGTTGCGTATCTGAAACACGCCTTGCCCGATCGTCCCCACCCACAGCACCCCGTCGCTGGTCTGCCGCAGGGTCCGCACTGTGCTCGTAATGCCCTTGACCGGCTGGAAACGATCCTGTCCAGGCGGCATCGACTCCAGGCCTGCCACCGTGCCCACCCACAAGGTTCCATCCTGCGTCTGCGTGATGGATTTCACCATGTTCTGGCCGAATCCGTTGCCGAGCGAATAGATGCGCGCTGTCATGTGTTCGATACACGTCAGCCTGTATCCCCCGGCCCACAACCGTCCTGCACGATCCTGGTAGATCGCATGCACCGATAGCTCCGGAATGGCAGCGGTGCCATCCACCCGAACAAAGCGGCCCTGGCGGTACTGCATCAGCCCGTTGTCTGTCCCCGCCCACACCGTTCCTGAGGCATCCTCAAACACGGTGCGCACAAAGTCGTTGCTGAGCCCCTCCGTTGTTGTCCACGACTGAAAGCGGCCGTCGACCATGCGCACGATGCCTCCGCCTTCGGTCCCGATCCAAAGGGCGCCGTCGCGCGACACCATCAGGCAAAAGATGCTGTTCTCATGCAGAGCCGGCGTGTTTTGCCGGTCGAAGACCGTAAAGTGGACGCCATCGAAGCGCACCAATCCGCCGCTGGTGCCGATCCAAAGGTACCCATCCCGAGTCTGGGCGAAAGCCTGCACCGTCTGCTCCGGCAGCCCATCGGAAGCCTGCCAAATATGCCGTGTATAGCCCGCAAAAGCGTCGCTTTGCGCCACCGCGCAGGCGCCCGCAAGCGTCATCATCCAGACCACGGTCGCGGCCCAGGCGGCAATCGTACGTACTCTATGCATGGCGGCGCTCAGTATACCGCGAAGCAAATATGCCGGGCTTAAGGGAAGTCAGCCGTGCCCCATCCTTTCGCGCATTTTTGCGAAAGGGTGGGACAGCAAGAACCTCAACAACCCTCTTTCCACTGAGCACGAAAAGTGGGTGCCCCGGGTCTCGTCTTTGAGACCCGGGATAGCACGAACCCAAACGCACTTTTCAACTCATCACGAACGTCCCGTGCCCCATCCTTTTGCGTTCCTGGCGAAAGGCTAGGACAGCAAGGACCTCGGCAGCCCTCTTCCCACTCAGCACGAAAAGTGGGTGCCCCACATCTCGATTTTGAGATGTGGGATAGCACGAACCCATACGCGCTTTTCAACTCAGCACGAACGTCCCATGTCCCATCCTTTCGCGTTCCTGGCGAAAGGCTGGGACAGCAAGGACCTCGGCAGCCCTCTTCCCACTCAGCACGAAAAGGGGTGCCCCGGGGCTCGTCTTTGAGACCCGGGATACCACGAACCCCAACCCACCCTTCAACTCAGCACGAACGTCCCGCGCTCCATCCTTCTGAGCGAGCGGAGCGAGTCGAAGAACCTGCTTCGTGAAACTTTGGCGAAAGCGTGGGAAACCATCGACGCCTGGGCCGCCGCCTCCCGAAATGCCAGAAATCGCCCGCCGATCCGACTTTCGGCGGATCAAAACAATGCGCCGGGGGAATACAGTGGTCTTTCTCGAAGGCGAAGCTGCAACTCACCCTCGAGAAGGCACTGGCACGGAGCCTATTGCAATGTCTTCCTATATACGTTTTATCCCGATGGGCTTCTCTATCTGCGGGGTTCAAAAGCTACTGATAGCGAGCGCGCTTTTGCTCGCCGCGCCCGTCTGGGCACATGCACAAGCCGCCGCCACGCCGATTCGCATCGATGCCAGCCAGCCCTGGCGCGAACCCGGCCCAGCACGCTATGACGAAGGAGCCGCTTCCACTCCCGCGGGTCTTAAGCTCGGGCTGAACAGCCGCTTCCTCACTCTCGATGGAAAGCCCTGGCTCCCCGTTTCCGGAGAATTTCACTTTTCGCGTTACCCGCGCGCCCAGTGGGAAGACGAAATCCTCAAAATGAAGGCTGCCGGCGTCAATGTCGTCTCCACCTACGTGATCTGGATTCATCACGAGGAGATCCGCGGCCAGTTCGACTGGACAGGCCAGCGCGACCTGCGCGCCTTCACCCAGCTTTGCGCCAAACATGGAATGTTTGTGATCGCGCGCATCGGTCCCTGGGACCACGCCGAGGTGCGCAACGGCGGCTTGCCCGACTGGGTGCTCCAGCAGGGCCCGATCCGCGAAAACGATCCAAAGTATCTCGCCTCAGTCCACGCCTGGTACGGCCAAATCGGCGATCAGCTCAATGGCCTGCTCTGGAAAGACGGCGGTCCCGTCATCGCCATTCAGATTGAGAACGAGTATTCGAAGCGCGGCCCGCGTGCCGGCGAAGCGCATATCCTCGAGCTCAAAAAGATTGCCCTCTCGAGCGGCCTCGACGTGCCGCTCTATCTCGTCACCGGCTGGGACGACGCCGTAGTGCCTCTGCGCGCCGTCATTCCCGTCTACGGAGGCTATCCTGACGCGCCCTGGGACGGTTCCATCACCAAGCTCCCGCCCGCCGAAGTCTATGCCTTTCGCTTTCAAAGTCGCGTGGCCGCCAACGTCAACGCCGATCGCGGTCGCGGCGAGCCCAGCGCTCTGCCTCCTGCCGCCGATTCTCTGCCCTACCTCACCGCGGAAATTGGCGGCGGCATTGAGGACACGTATCACCGCCGTCCCGTCATCGCGGCCGATGACATCGCCGCCGTCGTTCCCGTCATGCTCGGCTCCGGCGTCAATCTCTACGGCACCTACATGTTCCAGGGCGGAGAAAACCCCGACGGCCGGCTCACCACGTTGCAGGAATCGCAGGCCACCGGCTATCCCAACGATCTTCCCATCAAGTCCTACGATTTTCAGGGACCCCTCGGCGAGTTCGGCCAGGAGCGCGCATCGCTTCGCAAGCTGAAAGTCTTCGATTACTTTCTCAACGATTTTGGCGCCGATCTCGCGCCCATGACCGTTCACGCTCCTGATGCGCAGCCCCGCAACTCCGCCGATCTCTCGGTTCCGCGTGTTGCCGTCCGCTCGCGTGGCGACGCCGGCTTCATCTTCTTCAATAACTACCTACGCGGAGCCGCAATGCCGGCGCGCCATGCCGCGCAATTTCAGATTCGCTTGCCCGGTCCCGCAACCGGCGGCAAGCCCGGCGTCACGCTTGTAGTCCCGCGTCATCCCATCGATCTGCCCTCGGGCGCATATTTCATCTGGCCCTTCAACCTGGATCTCGGCAGCATCACGCTGCGCTACGCCACGGTGCAGCTCTTCACCCGCCTCGAAGACTCGGGTATCGAGACCATCTACTTCGAAGCTCTGCCCGGCATCGCGCCGGAATTCGCCTTCGACGCGGCAACCGTCCGCACCGTGAAGCCGTCGAGTGGAACAACTGTCACCGATTCCGGTGTCCTCTACGTCAACGGTATCGAACCCGGCATCGACTCCTCGATTGACGTGGTCTCTTCCGAGGGCAAATCGCTACGCCTCGTCGTGCTCACTGCCAGCGAAGCCGAATACGCCTGGAAGGTGCGCATCGCCGGCAGCGATCATCTGCTCATCACTGCGCATGACTTCGTGGCCGACCCCGATTCCCATCCCGCGCGCATCGGTCTGCGTTCTCTTGCCACCCCGCAATTCCAATTCGCCATCACGCCGCCCGCGACCGTTCCGCTTCAGGCCAACGTGCCGCTCGCTCCCGCCACCACGACGGATCGCACCGCCGCGTTCACCGCCGAAGTGCCGCAGTGGCATGCCGCATTGCGATCGACCGAGATCGACCCTGACGCCGAAGCACCTCCGGTCAAGACCGGCCCGCCACAGGACTGGCGTCCGCATGGCGTGGCGCAGGCACCCGCCGCCGGTGAACTTCCGCAAGCTGCAAAATGGTCGATCGACGTTCCCGCCAGCGCTCTCAACGGCCTCAGCGAGCTCTTCCTTGAAGTGAAGTACGAGGGCGACTTGGCGCGGCTCTCGGCAAACCACAAACTCCTCGACGACGATTTCTACAACGGTGAACCGTGGATGGTGGGCCTCTCGCGTTTCCTCGCCCGTAATGGCTCCGGCAACTTTGATCTCAGTATCCTTCCCCTGCGCAAAGACGCTCCGGTCTACTTCGAGCTTCCCGCGCCCGTGCAGTTTGAGAAGAATGGCCAGATCGACAAGCTCGACAGCATTCGCCTGGTTCCCGAGTACCAACTTGTGATCACGACGGGCCACGAGTAGCGATGGATGCGGAGATCACTTCCATGCCCGCTTATCGTGAAGACTTCCGCGAGCGTCCGCACTTCCAATTGACAGGCCTCCGCGCAAGAGCCATCGCGATGCGCTCGCTCCCGATGCTAGTGTGCATTCTTTCTCTGATCGTTCTCGCCCCTCGGCCCGCGCGCGCGCAGGAGTATGCCATTGGCACCGACCTCTCCTTCCTCGCCAAGTGCGAGCAGGATGGCGTGGTCTTCAAGGAAAACGGCCAGCCCAAAGACGTCCTCGCAATTCTCCGCGAACACCACTACAACTGGATCCGCCTGCGCCTCTTCCACGATCCCGCGGCCGCACCGGACAAGCTGCCCAACGATCTCCCTTACACGCTGGCGCTCGCCCGCCGCGCCAAGGCCATGGGCTTCCACATTCTGCTCGACCTGCACTACTCCGACAGTTGGGCCGATCCCGCCAAGCAGCCCACGCCGGCAGCATGGGCCAAACTCAATCACAAGCAGCTCGTCAAGCAGGTCTTCGCCTACACCCGTGACACCATCGCCGCGTTTTCCATGCAGGGCCTCACACCCGACGTGGTGCAGGTGGGCAACGAAGTCACCGGCGGCATGCTTTGGCCCGACGGCAAGCTCCCCGGTCGCTGGAATCAGTTCGCCGATCTGCTTCAGGCCGGAATCCGCGGCGTCAAAGCCGGCAGCCGATCCGGACTCCGGCCCCGCATCATGATCCACATCGAACGCAGCGGCGACTACAACGCCGCCGTCGCCTTCTTCGACCAACTCCTCGCCCGCAACCTGAAGTTCGACGTCATCGGCCTCTCCTACTATCCGTACTGGCACGGCGATTTGCCCACCATGCAAAACAATTTGCGCAACCTTGCCTTGCGCTATCACCGTCCCATCATCGTGGTCGAGACGGCCTATAACTGGACGCCGGGCCGCGCCGCTGGCAAGAGTCGCGATTTTCCTGAAACACCGCAAGGGCAGTTGGATTTCTTGCGTGCTGTGGATGCCGCAGTCCGCGCAGTCCCCGATGGCCTCGGCCAGGGCGTCTTCTGGTGGGAGCCTGCCGCGGAGGGCGGCTTGCGCGGCCGCAGTTTTTTCGACAACAACGGCAACGTCCTCCCAGTGATTACGGCCTTCGACTCGCCGTAACCAGCGGAGTAAGCAGTATTAGTGGAGCTAGACTGGAGACAGGCAATGAACGAACAGCGCGGGATCGAAGAGCGCGTGGACGAACGACGCGGAGATGAAATGGCCGTCATGAAGGAAACCGCGAAGATCAAGGTCCTGATTGTCGACGATCACCCCATCATGCGTGTCGGCATCGCGGCCATCATCGACGCCACACCCGATATGACCGTCGTTGCTCAGGCCGGTAGCGGCGAAGATGCCGTCGAGCTTTTCGAAAAGCATCTGCCCGACATAACCCTCATGGACCTGCGCCTGCCGGGAATCAGCGGCGTCGAGGCCATCCGCATCGTCATGTCGCGCCATCGCAACGCCAAATTTGTGGTCCTCACCACTTACGAGGGCGACGAGGACATTCACCAGGCGCTCGAGGCCGGCGCGCGCAGCTACATCATCAAGGGCATGCCGCATGAAGCTCTGATCGGCGCTCTGCGGCGCGTCCATGCCGGCGGCCGTTTTCTGCCCCAGCCGGTCTCTCGCGCCCTCAACGCGCGCATTCCTAACTCCGATCTCAGCGCCCGCGAGCGCGAGGTGCTCGATCTCATCGTGCGCGGCAAGAGCAACAAGGAGATTGCCTCCGATCTCGGCATCACCGAGTCCACCGTCAAGTGCCACGTCAGCGTGATTCTGATGCGCCTGAACGTAGACGATCGCACCCAGGCAGCAGTGACTGCCCTCCAGCGCGGCCTCGTTCATCTATAGAGACGCGACCTCACTCTAAACTCAGCGCCGAAAGGGGTGTCCCGGGTCTCGTCTTTGAGACCCGGGAAAGCACGAACCTCAACCCACCACTCCAACCGAGCGCAAACTTGGGCGATCTACCTCACAACCGCGTGAAAACGCTTCCACTTAGCAAATTTAAACTCAGTCCCGCGCGCGCCCTCCCAGCCCATCAAGAGAACCCCCGAATCGTACTGCACGCGTGCTAAAATCGCTGTCACTGGCGTACGCTGTCACTGGAAAGACCATGATCGATGCTGTAGTCGAGTACGGAACTACGCCCGACCTGACCGCGGACATGATTCGTGCGCAGCTTGACCTGGTTGTACGCGACGAGGTCTTCCGTACCAGCAAACGCTCCGTGGCGTTTCTCAAATATGTCGTCGAGCAAACGCTGAACGGATCGGCCGACCTCATTAAGGAACGCACCATCGGGGTCGAGGTTTTCGACAGACATCCCTCTTACGACACCAACGTCGATCACATCGTGCGCACCGCGGCCACGGAACTGCGCAAGCGCCTCGCCACTTACTACGTCGACGAAAAACATCGTGGCGAGCTGCGCATGGGCCTGGTTCCGGGCTCTTACATCCCGCGCTTCGCGCTTCCCGGCCAGGGCCGGCACACCCTCATCGATCCCGAATCGGAAGCCGAAGCGGCCGAAGGCGCGTTTGAAACCCATAGCGCCCACATTCAATTCGGGCCTGTTCCCCTGGCTGGCAGCAAGACAACCGCAAAAGTGGCTACTCATCGGTGGCGTCGCTATTGGGTCCTCCCATTCGTTGCCGCTGCATCGCTTGCGGTTGCGCTGGGATATAGCTGGGTTCATCGATCCAATCCGGAAGATCTCTTCTGGAAGCCTGTGCTCGACACGCCGGGCCCGGTTCTTGTGGCCGTGGGCGATCACCCCAACGGTCCGCCCACTCTGCCTACCGCCGATGGAACCAGCAGCACGGTCACCCCGGTTCCCAGCTCGGACTCGTCGCAGACCGTGCCTTTTGCAGACACTGTCACCATCGCGCGGGTAGTTGGCGCGCTCGAGGCCCGCAATAAACAAGTCCTCATCCGCCGGGGCAGTGCCAGCTCCTTCTCCGATCTCCGCGAGGGCGCAGTAGTGCTCATTGGCGCCTTCAATAATGAATGGAGCCTGCGCCTCACTCGCCAGCTCCGTTACAGCCTGGCCATGGATCCGGACCAGCACCTTATTTACATTCGAGACGCAAAAGACCCGTCATCGCGCACCTGGAGTTGGGGCACCAATCAGCCGCGCGAGCCGGTCACCGGCGCCAACAGCCCCAAGTTGCAGGACTTCGCCCTGATCTCCCGTATCCGCGATTCGGAGACGGGACACGTCGTGGTCGTCGTCGGCGGGCTCTATACCTACGGCACTGAGGCTGCCGGAGAGTTTCTCACCAATCCCGATCTCATGCAGGCCATCTCCACCCAGGCGCGGCCCAGCGGGGGCAGTCAAAACCTACAGATTATCCTGGGAACTACGGTCACTGACGGCACTCCGGGACCGCCCAGGGTGCTTGTCGTCTCCGCAGAGTAGCCCCGATCGGACACCCGCCACTCTCTGAACACCGCATCCATAACAAACATAAAATAAGCAAGATACAGTGATTCCTGACAGTCAGGGACGGTATCTGTCTATGCAAGGGTTAATTCGATTTACTAAAAACGCCGGGATTCACATATCAGTTCGTCCGTACGCGTCTGTCTACGGCGCGGCAACTCCGTTTCGGCCGAACTGAGCATTGAAAAGATTCAGGAGGCTGACATGAGAGCTCTTGTCAAACTGTTGGGCAGTTTGGCAGTCATCGCCACTGTGTGCATCTGCGCACCGTGCGGGCTGCGCGCGCAGGGATTAGGGAGCATCAACGGCACCGTGACTGACACCACAGGCGCAGTCGTCGGGGGCGCTGATGTCACGGCTACCCAGGTCTCGACAGGGATTTCCCAGAAGACCACTTCGGGCGGTCAAGGCAACTACGTATTTCCGGATTTGGCCCCTTCTTCTTACAACATCTCCGTCAGCCATGCTGGTTTTGAGCTGTACACGGAGAAGGATGTGCAGCTTCGCGCCGACGCCGCAGTCACGGTCAACATCGCGCTCAAGCCCGGCAAGGCCACCGAGACGGTAACGGTGAGCGCCGACAGCGCCCAGATCGACGTGACGACTGGCACTTTGTCGCAAGTCATCGGCACCTCGCAAGTAAGCGATCTGCCGCTGAATGGCCGCAATGCTTCCGCCCTCACGGAAGAAGTCGCAGGCGTCACAATCGCGCCGGGGGGGCAGGCTGACCAGGGCAACACCAAGACCTTCCCGTCAGCGGTCACCATCTCGGCCAACGGCACCTTCGTCGGGCAAACCAACTACATGCTCGACGGCGGCAACAACGTGGACGAGTACACCAATGTCAATGAGCCGTTCCCGATGCCTGATGCGCTACAGGAATTCAGCGTAGAGACCAGCAACTACAACGCGCAATACGGCCAGAATGCCGGCGGCGTGGTCAATATCATCACCAAGAGCGGAACCAACCAATATCACGGTGACGCGTTTGAATTTGTCCGCAACCGGGCCTTCAACGCAGCAAATCCCTTCACCTACAGCACCGCACTCAACGCCAAGGTCGTCGACCCGCTCCATCGCAACCAATTTGGCGGCACGGTCGGTGGCCCGCTCGAGATTCCCCATCTCTTCCATAGCGACAAATCGTTCGGCTTCTTCGGTTATCAGCGGACGATCAATCACGCGGCCTCCACTGCCGGTTCCTCCACGATCCTTCTGCCCACAATCGCCCAGACCGGCGCGAACTCGTCGGGCGGAGCGCCGGGAACCAACAATCTGGTATTTGCCTCGTGCGTCATGGATCCTTTTGATCCCAACGGAACCACTTATATGGTTGCTGATCTGTCTTGTCCGCAACAGCCCGCTGCGGTATATGCCAGCTCGCACACCTGGAAGCCGGCGGCCATGAGCTCGGTTACCAAGACTATGTTCGGCTATCTCCCGGCGTTATCCGCCACCGGCTCCGTTGCTCCGTTCTCACTCCCGAACAATTTCACTGAGGCGGAGATCACGGCGCGCG
The DNA here is from genome assembly GCA_963786565.1 of uncultured Acidobacteriota bacterium. Lineage (GTDB taxonomy): Bacteria > Acidobacteriota > Terriglobia > Terriglobales > Acidobacteriaceae > Telmatobacter. The sequence goes on from CAWAZR010000015.1 coordinate 66,926, forward strand.
CCGATCAGGAGCTTACGTCGAAAGACAAGATATTTGAGCGTTACTTCTCCGACGCGTTCATCCTGGCGGGCTTGGAAAACACCGCTAACATCCTCACCCTGGCCAACGGAGCGTCGAACCACTATTACAACGCGCTGATCTCTGAAACACACACCTTCAACGCACACATCGTCAACAACTTCATCATCAGCGATCAAATCCAGAACGACGGCCGCGGGCCGGTTGCGAGCGCCGTCGACGTGGATGACTTTGGCGTCACCGGTGTGTACCAGCCGCCGCTTAAGCAGATCTCCCAGATTCAGGTGGCGAACTACTTCACAGTCTCCACGCTCGGGCAGGCGACATTCCGCAGAGGGAACTATACCCTGACCGACGATATCCACTTCTTGATGGGCAGGCACAACATCGACGCCGGCTACCACGGCGAGGTGTCGAAGGTCGATGTCGATAACCTCAACTCACTGCCGGGTCAGTTCAACTTCAGCCCCACCGGCACCGGCGATTCCGCCGCCAGCTTCGAGTTTGGGTATCTCTTTCAAATGAACCAGGCAAACGGCCAGCTTTTCAAACCCCGCGGCAAGTTTCAGGGAGCCTATGTGCAGGATAGCTGGAAAGCGACTCCACGCGTGACGCTGGACTACGGTTTGCGCTGGGAGCCTTTCGTGCCATGGCACGAGAGAGATGGACGCATGGGAGGCTTCAACCCGAAGCTCTGGGCGTCGGACACTCACTCGACCGTCTATCCCCTGGCGCCTGCGGGCATGCAGTTCGCTGGCGATCCGGGTTTCAACCGCAATGGCGCTGCATCGGCTTACGGCCACTTTATGCCCAGGCTGGGTTTTGCCTGGGATGTCTTCGGCAACGGAAAAACCAGCGTGCGTGGGGGCATCGGCCTGTTCTTTGACAGCCGCATCAACAGCACCCTTTTCAATATCTACTCAAACGGCGCGCCATTCCTCACTTCCGTGGCGCTGTCCTCCACATTCTCAGCCACCACTCCGGCAAGCAACATCAATATGACCTTCGTCAATCCATACGGCTCCGCGGGCGTCACCAATCCCTTCCCGGCCCCGGCAGTGCCTCCGCCAACCGCGCCCATCAGCGCTTCCAATAACTGGCTGACCTTCGACCCGTTCAAAGGCTTCCAGGATCCGCGCACCGTCGACTACAACCTGGCCGTGGAGCAACAGCTTAGCAGCAGTTTCTCTCTCCGTGCCGCGTATGTGGCCGAGCAAAGTCGGCACGAGTGGCAGAATCTCGAACTGAATCCCGTCGTCAGCGGGACTGCTCTTTACAATCAGCCGGGCTGCTCGGCTACCAACAGTTGCTATCCGGCTTCAAACTTCATCACAGCGGCCAACACCGGCGGCAACACCAATTACAACTCACTCCAGGTTTCGGCCGAACAGCGCGTGCGCTACGGCTTGACCCTGCTCTTCAACTACACCTGGTCAAAGGCGCTCGACAACATGCCTTACAACCAGGCAGCGACCTCCATCGGCGGTGGCAACTCGTTCGTCTATCCGTTTACCATGTCGAATTTCAAGGCTCTGGACTACGGGCCGACGGAATTCGATCATCGCAGCGTCGTCGCGTCTTCTTATGTGTACAAGGAGCCGAAGATCATGAACGACGCTCCTGCCGCTCTCCGTTATCTGGTCAACGGCTTTGAGACCACGGGCCTCGTCCAGTACCGCTCGGGCGACCCGCTGACCATTACGTCGAGCTCAAGCAACAATTCCGGTGCACACCAGAATCGCGATCGCGCCGTGTATAGCGGCAGCAACGCTTATGGCGGCTCGGCATGCGCGAGCCCGGTGAATTGCAGAAACTTCCTGAATCCGGCAGCCTTTTCCGTCAACCCCGTCGGTACATTCGGGAACGTGAAGAAGGGTGCTTTCAGGGGCCCGGCCTACACCGATTGGGATGCCAGCATCGCGCGCGTGTTTCCATTCACGGAGCGGACGTCACTACAGTTCCGCGCCGAATACTTCAACCTGTTGAACCACACCAACGAGGGCGACCCCGCCACCGGCCTGGGAGGGTCGTTTGGCAGAGTCACCAGCACCGCTCCTCAGAACGTGAGTCCCGCCACTATCGTCAACGATCCGCGCATCGCTCAGTTCTCGTTCAAGTTGCTCTTCTAACTCACCGGGGAGTGCGGCCACAGCGTTTTCGATTCTGGACCTAACAGAACGAAAGATGCCGAGTGGCAATTTCCTCAAGAAATTGCCACCTTGCAAGGTGCCAGAAACGTTGACAAGTGAATCGAAAACGCTTAGCGCCGCACTCCCCAGTGCATTGCACGCTTTGACTTCGGTAAACCTTTCGCTCATTGCAGCAGTTTGTCGCAGCAGATTATCACTGACCGAGTGCCGAATTTTGAGCGGCCCGAGAGGCCGCTTTATCTCTGAATGCAACCTGAGCAGAACGTGAAGGCCACTCGATGATTGCGACGGCAGGACGGAAAAGACACCACTGGCCAGTTCCCCGACCGTTTGAAGAGGAACCGTCCCGTGCCCCATCCTTTCGACCGCTTTCTGGGCGAAAGGGTGGGATAGCACGAACTCCACTGACGCGAACTCATGCGGTTAGAGATTTGGCTGGAAAGTTGCTGGCGATCTGCCTTTCGGCGTTCACCATCTCTGCGCTGGCGCAGGCATCGCGGCCCGTAGCCGACGGCGTTTACCACAACCCCATCCTCTTCGCCGATTACTCCGACCCCGACGTCATCCGCGACGGCGCCAACTACTATCTCGTCGCGTCTACTTTCCATTTCGTTCCCGGAATTCCCATTCTGCAATCCACGGATCTCGTCCATTGGACCATCGTCGGTCACGTCGTCGATCGCCTCACCATGGACCCGCGCTACAGCATGGTGGGCGGTAATCGTTACGGCAAAGGCGTGTGGGCGCCCTCCATCCGAAAACACGACGGCCTCTACTACGTCTACTTTCCCACTCCCAATGAAGGCATCTTCGTCAGCACCGCAACCCAGATCATCGGCCCGTGGAGCGATCCCGCCGTCGTCATCGCCAAGCCCGACCTGGAGGATCCCTGTCCCTTCTGGGACGACGACGGAAAAGCCTACCTCATCCACTCCGTCACCGGCGCTGGTCCGCTCATCCTGCATCGCATGTCGCCCGACGGCAAACACGTGCTCGATGCCGGAAAAATTATCGTGCAGGATGCCGAGCATCTGCCCGTCCTCGAAGGCCCCAAGCTCTATAAGCGCAACGGCTATTACTACATCTTTGCCCCCTTCGGAGGCGTTGGCGTGGGAGCACAGGTAGTGTTGCGCTCGCGCCAGATCTACGGCCCCTACGACTATCGCGTGGTGCTGGCGCAGGGTTCCACCACCATCAACGGCCCGCACCAGGGCGGTTATGTCGAGACTGCCGATGGCGAAGGCTGGTTCGTGCACTTTCAATCCGACGGAGCCCACGGCCGCATCGTGCATCTCGAGCCGGTGCGCTGGCGGGACGACTGGCCCATCATCGGCGCCGATCCCGACGGGGCCTCAACCGGGCAGCCCACTCCTTCCGGCCCCATCCCCGACCATTCCACCGCGCCCTCGGTACAGCGTCCGCAAACCTCCGACGATTTCAGTGAGACCGTCCTCGGCCCGCAGTGGGAATGGAACCATAATCCCGACGACGCCCACTGGTCTCTCGGCGCGCGCCCTGGCTATCTTCGCCTCATCCCCATGCCGGCGGATGGTCTGCTTTCCGCGCGCGACACCCTCACCCAGAGCATGCAGGACAACTCCTTCGAGTTCACCGTCCGCGTGGACTTGAGTGGAATGAAACCCGGCGTGCACGCTGGCCTCACCATGTTTGAGCAATCCGCCAGCGGCCTCGAGATTGTCCAGTCGGGCAGCGCGCGGCGCCTCGGTTTCTTTCATCAGTCGGAGCACGTCGCAGGACCCGCGCTCACTCAAAAACTGATCCAGCTCCGCGTGCGCGTCAGCGGCGATCAGGCCCTCTATTTCTATTCGCTCGACGACGGCAAGACCTTCCATTCGCTCGGCGCGGCCACGCCCATCCGTTTCAGTTGGTGGAAAGGCTCGCGGCCCGCTATATTTGCCTGGACCGCGCTCAGCTCCGATCCCGGCGCCGTCGATTTCGACTGGGTCCACTACCAGCCGCTGGCTCCCAACCCCTGGTAGATCGCCCGGCCCAACGAGGCATGCCCCCGCGCCTCCCTTCACTTCCTTCACTCATTTCACTCCTTCACTCCCTTCGCCCATAGACTTCTTCACGTGCTACAATTTGCCCACATCGTACCCCATGACGGAACCTTCCTCTCTAGCCCATACGTTCGTTGAAGTGATTGCTCCTGACCAGACCAGTCAGACCATCACCGTTACGCATTCCCCGTTTCTCATCGGGCGCGGCGAAACCGACAACACCGTTGCGCTCACCGATGGCCGCATCTCGCGCCGTTGCGCCGCCATTGTCATGGACGACTCGGGCTATCACCTCGACGACCTCGGCAATCGCTACGGCGTGTTTGTGAATGGCACCAAGGTCCAGCAACAGCCCCTCCGCGACGGCGATCGGATCGGCTTCGGCATCGATGACAGTTACCATGTCATCTTTCATGTGGGCTCTGCTCCCGATGTGCCTGCGCAGCCCGAAGTCGCCAACCTGCTCACCCGCATCGGCACGCTTTCTGACCTGGCCAGCTCTGGAACCTCCGGCGGATTGAGCAAGCTCAATCTGCTTCTTGAAGCCTCTTCGCTGCTGCACTCCCAGCTCCCGCTCGATTCCGTGCTCGGCTCCATGCTCGACCACGCCATCTCCATCACCCACGCCGATCGCGGCCTGCTCATCGAGCCCGACGAAGCCGGCGTCATGCGCGTTCATCTCGCCCGCAGCAACAAGGGAGACAATCTCCCCCTCGGGGCCATCAATCCCAGCCAGACCGCCGTAAATCAGGCCCTCACCAAACAATCCAGCGTCATCACTGAAGACCTCAACCTCGCCGGCCTCGATCTAAAGTCCGCCGAGAGCGTGGTGGTGCAGGGCTTGCGCGCTGTGGTCGCCATTCCGCTTTATGCTTCCTCGCGCGCCGTTGCCGATACCGGCGGCGACCTCAAGCACGGCGCGCTGCTCGGCGTCATTTATCTCGATTCGCGCCGCATTGCGGGCTTCTCCGCCATCGACCGCCAGATTCTCGACGCCCTCGGCGGCCAGGCCGCCAGCATCCTCGATAACGCGCGCCTGGTCGAGAAGGAGCGCGAGCGCCAACGCCTCGAGCAGGAACTTTCCATCGCGCGTACCATCCAGCAGGCGCTGGTTCCCCACGGCCTGCACGATTTTCCCCATCTCGCCGTTACCGGCGTACATCATCCTTGCACTGAAGTCGGCGGCGACTACTTCGACGTGGTCCCGGTCGACGAAGACCGCACCGCCTTCCTCATCGCCGACGTCAGCGGCAAAGGCCTGGGCGCGGCTCTGCTCACCACCATGCTGCAAGGCGCCTTGTCGGGCCTCTCCATGGGCGCTGACCCCGTGAAGGTCTTCAACCACGTCAACAAATTCCTATGCCGCCACAACGAAGTCGGCCGCTACGCCACCATGTTCATCGGCATCGTGGGCCGCGATGGCATGCTCGAATACATCAAGGCAGGCCATCCTTCCCCGGTCCTGCTGCGCAAGGGTAAGGTCACCGAACTCTACAGCGAGGGCTCGTTCCCCGTTGGCCTGATCCCCGAAGCCGATTACGAATCCGCCCGCATGCAACTCGAGCCCGAAGACACCCTGTTCCTGTTCAGCGACGGCGTCACCGAAGCCGAAAACCCCAATCACGATCTTTTTGAGGTTTCAGGTCTTACCAAGGCCCTCGAGGGCAAGGTGGATGTTCCCGTCGAGACCCTCCAGCAGTCGGTCCTTGAGGCGGTCAGCGTCTTTTCGCGCGGCGCCAGCCAGTCTGACGACATTACCCTGCTCGTAGTGCGCTACCGCCCGGCGCCCTGAGCCGCAACCGTGAAATTACGCGCCACACATTCATAGAGGATTGATACAATCCACACCATGGCCGCGCAGACCTACATAGGAAGATACGAAATCATCGCCGAGCTCGGACGCGGCGCAATGGGCAGCGTCTTTAAAGCCACCGACCCCGCGGTCGGCCGCACCGTGGCCCTCAAGACCATCCATTCCGCGGCCCTCAGCGGCGACCAGAGCGAAGAATACCGCGCGCGTTTTTACCGCGAGGCCCGCGCCTCCGGTGTGCTGGCTCATCCCGGCATCGTGCCCGTCTTCGACGTAGGCGAGTGTGACGGCGCGCCCTTCCTTGTCATGGAGTTTGTTGAGGGACGCACTCTCGCCGACGCCATCAAGAAGGGTGAGCGCTTCACCCTCGACCGCGTCTGCGAAATCGGCCAGCAAATCGCCGATGCCCTCGGCTACGCGCACCGCCAGGGCGTCATCCATCGCGATATCAAGCCCGCCAACATCCTCATGACCTCGCGCGAGGTGTACGGCAGCGAACGTCCCCGCATCACCGATTTCGGCATCGCCAAACTCGCGGCCAGTGAAATCACCACCACCGGCCAGTTGCTGGGCACGCCTTCCTTCATGCCCCCCGAGCAGTTCACCGGCGCTCCCATCGACGGCCGCGCCGACCTCTTCTCTCTCGGCGTGATCCTCTATTCGCTGGCCACGGGCGAGCAGCCCTTCCCCGGCGAAACCATGACCGCGGTGTCCTACAAGGTCGTCTACACCGAGCCCATCCCGCCCTCGAAGCTCAACCTTGCAATCCCAGCGGGCCTGGAAGGTGTGATCCTGAAATGCCTCGCCAAGAATCCCGGCAATCGTTATCAGACTGGCGAAGAGCTCGCGCAGGATCTTGCCACCTTGCGCGCCAATCCCAACGCCTCTGTGATGCGAACCGCCATGGCGTCCGCTGCCGATCCCAACGCCACGCTCGTCGCGGCGCCCAGCAGCATCTCGCATCCGCCGGCCGTCGAGCCCGCCGCGACTACGCAAAATCCCGCTGCCTCTCAGGCAAAAAAGCCCTCCAAACCGCAAAAAACTGGACTCATCGTTGCCGCGGCTCTGCTTGTTGCTGGAGCAATTGGCGGCACCGCCTGGTATTTCCTCCATCGCCAGCCGCCCCCTCCTCCAGGACCTCAGGTCGTCAACCCTTCAACCCCGACCCCGCAACCCACACCGCAGTTCGGCACCCCCGGTCTGGCCCCGGCTACCGCTCCCCCTTCACCGGAAGCCAAGACTCCGGCTCCAACGCCTGTCGCCCCCTCCAAACCGTCGCCCTCAAACACCAAGCCACAGCCGGTGGCTGCCAACACCACCCCGCAGCAGCAGCAGGCCAATCCCGCTACCGTTCCGGCATCGCAGTCGAAGCCCGCCGCTCCGGCGCCCGCAAATCCGCCGAAATCCGCAGCCTCGCAACCCGCTGCCGCGTCCACTGACCCCCACAAGCTCGACCCCAATACCAATGCCAAGTTCAAAATCCAGTTGAGCAATTTCCCCAACGGCGTGGCCTTGACGGTGGAGATGAATAAGACGGTCTATCTGCGCTTTATCAGCGGTGACAAAACCGATCTCAACAATCTCTACGTTCCGCCCGGCGTTCAAACCTTCCACGTCACCGCTCAGAACGGCAACAAAGAGGTGGTCTCGAATATCGTCTCCAACGACTTCAAGGCCAAAAAGAAAAAGAACATGAAGATCGAGCTTCGCAACCAGGGCACGGTGCCCGCCGGTGCCGCGGCTCCGCTCACCTCGGGCGCGGAGATCTTCATCTCGCTGTCCACCCCGCTTTTTAACTGAGCATTCACAATCGTCCAATACCATCGCTCTATCCCACGCCGGACGTGCGACTTGGAGCCGCCCGGTACCGAAACTGAAGATTCCCCGCTTCGAAGGAAGAGCGTAATGCAAATGTCCTCTGAAGAAATGCCCGGCGGCATCACCCGCGTTGCGCTCGATGGGCGCATGGATATCGCCGGCGCCGCGGCTGTTGACATGAAGATGAACCTCATCGCCGGAACCGCCAAAAAACTCCTCATCGACCTGCAGAAGGTCGAATTCCTTGGTTCGATGGGCTTGCGCTCCATCGTCATTCCCGCGCGCGCCGTCAACAGCCGCGGCGGCAAGGTCGTCCTGTTTGCGCCCAACGAGATGGTGGAATCGGTTCTCAAGACCGCCGGTATTGATACCTTGATCCCGGTCTGCCACGATCTGGATGCCGCCATTGCCGTGCTCAGCTAAGCTGGCAGCAGTACCGGCAGCGACCATGCCTGCGACCAATCCATCACTGAATTCGTCTGGGCCCGAGCCGCAGCTGACCCTCAAAAGTCAGCTCGAGGACCTTGCCCGGGTCTGGCCTTGGGTCGAGGCTCTGGCCGCCCGCTACTCCGTCCCCGCTGATACCCAGTTCGCTATCCAGCTCTGCCTTGAAGAAGCGCTCTCCAACATCGTGCGCCACGGCTACCTGGGCCAGCCGAACCAGTCCATCACCGTCGAGTGCGCCCCGGCTGCCGCGGAACTCGTCTTCACCGTTGAAGATAACGCTCCGCCCTTCAACCCCTTCGCCGCCGTCCCGCCCGCCGCTCCCGCCTCTATCCAGGAACTCGAGCCGGGCGGTCAGGGCATCCGCCTCATGCAAAAATTCGCCAGCCGGCACGACTACCAGCAACTCCCTGGCGGCAATCGTCTCACCCTGACCTTCGCCATCCCGCCCCTCGCCAACCTCTAGTCCCTAAGTCCCTTAGTCCCCAGTCCCTTGGTCTCCGACCCCTGAAACCTGACCCCTGACCCCTGACACCTGCGTTATCATTGCGTCTATAAGGTATGCGCGGCTGGCTTCCCCTTTGCGGCCGTCTGGGTGGTGTTCTTGTCTCGACTCTTTCAGCGTATTGTCTTTGGAACTTCCGTGGTGATCTTCGCCGCTCTCGGCATGGGCTACATCCTTGGCGAGTTCGGTTATATCGGCGTGCACGCCGGCGACGAACAGAATGCCGCATACAGCCAGATGCGCGTCTACGCTGAAGTCCTGCGCAAAATTCAGAACTATTACGTTGTCGAGCCCAACATCCCCGAAGTCACCAACGGCGCGCTCCACGGCCTGCTCGACTCGCTTGATCCCGATTCCAGCTATCTCTCGGCGGCCGAGTACAAGGTCTACAAAGACCGTCCCGCCACCGACAACGCGCAGGTCGGCCTTACCGTCTCCAAGCGTTTCGGTTACGCCACCATCGTCAACGTGCTGCCCGGTTCGCCCGCCGATCAGAACCATCTCCGCGACGGCGATGTGATCGATCTCATTGAAGGCCAGTCCACGCACGATCTTCCCTTGGCTCTGGTGCGCTTCATGCTTGAAGGCAAGCCCGGAACCACAGTGACGATCTCCGTTGTGCGTCCCTTCAAGCCCGATCCGGACAAGATCGTGCTCACCCGCAGCGTCGTGGCCACGCCCGCGCTCGGGGAGCAGCTCTACGAGAATGCAACCATCCTTTACCTCAAGCCCGGCGTCCTCACTTCCGCGCGTGTCGACGACCTCGCCGCCCGCATCAAGGGCGCAGGCAAAGGCCACAAGATTCTCCTCGACCTGCGCGACACCACCGGCAGCGATCCGCAACAGGGATTGCGTCTGGCCAACTTCTTCATCAAGCAGGGCACCCTGGCCACTCTCCAGGGTCAGAAGTTTCCCCAACAGACTTTCACTGCCGATCCCGCGCAGTGCCTGACGGACGCCCCGGTCATCGTCCTGGTCAACCGCGGCACCTACGGCGCGCCCGAGCTTACGGCTGCCGCCATCGAAGGTCTCAAGCGCGGCGATGTCGTCGGCGAGCGTACCTTCGGAGAGGGTGCGGTGCAAAAAACCATCGACCTGCCCGACGGTGGCGCGCTCATGCTCACCATTGCCAAGTATGAGGACCCCGGCGGCAAGAAGATTGAGGACGAAGCGGTCACCCCCACCGTCGTGGTCGCCGGCCCCGAAGACACCGACGAGCCCATGCCTTCGTCCACAGCCGACGATCAGTTGAATCAGGCACTATCGCTGCTGAAAGCCAAGACCAGCTAAGTTTCCAAAAGCTGACCAAGCACGAAAATTGGGTGCCCCACCTTCGCGACGTTTTTGTTTTTGTCGCTAAGGTGGGACAGCACGAACCCTAACCCACCCTTCAACCCAGCACGAAAAGGGTTGGGGAACCACAAATCTCATCCCACCTCCTTCAACCCATCACGAAAAGGGCTGCCCCGGGTCTCGCTTTTGAGACCCGGGATAGCACGAACCTCAACTCACTCCATACACCTCCGCACGAACTCCCACATCCGGCCCTTTTCCCGCTCTTGCACGCCGTGGTGCATCCAGCACCGCGCACCGTTTATCCACTTCGCTCCGGTGCTAGCCTTAGAGTGAACGCTGTTCCGCGACACTCTGCGACGCAGCGACTTTGAGGCCCGACCTGCCTTGGCTGTTACCCCCTATCAGCCGCCGCCTAAACCGCGGCTCGAATCTCGCGCCACCGCATCGCGCGCTGAAGCCCGCGCCGTGGAGCGTGAGCGCCGCGCTCTCGCTCCACCCCTCCCCGAGCATCGCCGCCGCAAGTTGGCCGGCCGCTCGGCACTGGCCGCGCTGCTCATTCTCGCTGCTGCCACGGGTTCGCTCGCCGGCCTCACCCTCGTCTACTCCGTCGACCTCCCGCAGATTCAGGAGCTCGAGCAGTACCGCCCCTCCACCACCACCGATCTCTACGATCGCAAGGGCCGCATCATCGGCTCCTTCGCGCTCGAGCGCCGCGAGGTGGTCGGCTACGACGGCTTCGCGCCCGTTCTGCGTCAGGCCGTCATCTCCATCGAAGACAAAAACTTCGAGTCGCATTGGGGCATCAACGTCTTTCGCGTGGCCGGCGCAGCCTGGCACGACATCCGCTCGCATGGCCGCGCTCAGGGCGCGTCGACACTCACAATGCAGTTGGCGCGCAATCTCTTTCTCTCCTCCGATCGCACCGCCGGGCGCAAAATTCAGGAGGCCTATCTCGCCATCCAGATCGAGCGCGCCTTCACCAAGCAGCAGATCTTCACCCTCTACGCCAATCAGATCTATCTCGGCAGTGGCATGTACGGTTTCGAGGCCGCATCGGAGTACTTCTTCTCGAAGCACGCCAAAGATCTCACGCTGACTGAAGCCGCACTTCTCGCTGGACTGCCCAAGGGCCCGGCTGCCTTTTCGCCCATCCTCAATCCCGAGCGCGCCCTGCATCGCCGCAACCTGGTGCTCAGTGAAATGGAGTCCGACGGCGTCATCACCCACGCGCAAGCAGAAGAGGCGCGCAAGGCTCCGCTCGGCCTCAACATCGCGCAGCCCGTGGGCGCGGTGGCTCCGTGGTTCCAGGAAGAAGTGCGGCGCGAGCTGGAGCAGCACTTCGGCTCCGAAGAGGTGCATGAGGCCGGCCTGCGTGTCGACACCACGCTCGATCTCGACTTGCAGCAAGTCGCCAATCGCGCCGTAGCCGACGGCGTGGCCGCTTACGAGCGCCGCCACGGATGGCGCGGCAAGCTGGAGAACGTTCTCACCAAAGGCGAGACGCTCGACTCCTACCGTCATCCCGACTGGGCCATCACCGCCGGCCCCGGCGACTACATCCATGCCCTGGTCACCCGCGCGCTCCCGCTTGGGATTCAGGCGCGCACTGGCCCCTCCGATCAGCCCGGCTCAGATATCGTTATTCTCCCCGCCGACTGGCAGTGGACCGGCCTGCGTTACGGCGACGCCATCGCCAAACCCGGCGACATCATTTATGTCCGTCTCACCCCGGTCACTGAAGGCGGCGTGCGCCACGCTTCGCTCGAGCAGGACTCCGGCGCCGAGGGCGCGCTGCTGGCCATCGACAACACCAGCGGCGACATTCTTGCCATGGTTGGCGGACGCGACTACGCGCTCTCCGTCTTCAATCGCGCCACGCAAGCTGAACGGCAGACCGGCTCCAGCTTCAAGCCCTACGTTTACACCGCCGCGGTCGAAGACGGCGTCAAGCCCACCGACATCATCGTCGACGGTCCCGTGCGTTTCGGCGATTACGTTCCTCACAACTATGAGAACGACTACAAGGGCGCAATGACCGTCGCCAATGCCTTCGCCGAATCGCGCAACATTCCCGCGCTCAAACTGGCCGCGCGCGTAGGCATTCACAATGTCATTGAGGTGGCGCACCGCTTCGGCGTCACTTCGAACATTCCCGCGTATCTGCCGGTCGCGCTGGGCGCAGTCGAGATCACGCTCGAAGAGCAGGTGGCCTCCTACGCGGTCTTCCCCAATGACGGCATTCGTGTAACTCCGCGCCTCATTCGCAAAGTCTCCAATGCCGACGGCATCACCCTCTGGCAGGAGACGCCGGCTATCAACCAAGTCATTACCCAGGAAACCGCGCGCACCATGATGACGCTATTGCAAGGCGTCACCGCCCACGGCACCGGCGCAGCGGCTGCGCAGTTGAAACATCCTCTCGGCGGCAAAACCGGAACCACCTCGGACTTTACCGACGCCTGGTTCATGGGCTTCTCGCCCTCGGTGACTTGTGGTGTGTGGGTGGGTTACGACAGCCGTGAGTCGCTCGGCAACAAGGAAACCGGCGCAGTCACCGCGCTGCCCATCTGGATCAACTTCATGCGCGCCGCCATCGTCGGCAAAGACGACGAACAATTCCCCGGCGACGATGAGAATCCTCCGCCAAACAGCGCCAGCCTAAGCAGAACCAGCCCAGGCAGAACCGACATCGTCCCGCCCGCAAAGCTGCCCCTTCCCGCGGCCGCACCAAAAGCAGCTTTGCCTGCCCAGCAACGCAACCTTATCGTCAAGCCCGCGTTAGCTCCCATGCAAAAGCCGGCGACGAGTCCAGCAAATAACACCACCGTCAAACCGGCATTGCCCCCAAGACCCTGACGCATCGCAGCACGATCTAAAGCGTGCTCTTCAACTCCGCACAAAAAAGCGGGTGCCCCACGACCGGGACCCCGCGGACGGGTCCACGTCCATGAGGTGGAGATCTCGATTTCGAGATGTGGGAAAACTCGCTTATTCGAACCAAGGGCCGAATGCTAGAAGCTGCCTAATCCGAAAACACCGACGTGCGCGTGCGACCCGTCCTTGAACATCTTCGCGGTCAGCGTATCGCGCTAGGCGCGCGATTCACCTGGCCATTGCCCCACACCCCCAGGAACCCGCGCAGGCCGCCCATTTTCTTATTCTCCTCCTGCTTCGCTCCTCGCACCCCGTAGACCGCGGCCGCCATTTTCTTGATCTCGCGCTGAATGCCCGACCTCTGCATCGGCTCGGCGGTATTCTGCATCCGGCGAACAGTCAGGAAGTCGTTGGGAATTCTCCATTGCACGGGCCGGGTCAGGGCGCCTTCCACCGTTTCGTCGTCGATGCCGAACAGATCAGACGTATAGCGGTTCAATACGACCTCGACCTTCGCGCTGTAATTCTGCAGGTATTCGGCAATCAGCCGGTTGGAGTTGCGCAGTTCCACAACGCCCACCTGTGAAACTACGAAGAGCTTCGAAGCCGTTTCGAAAAGCCGCGTATCCGCCAGCTCCAGCCTGGATCCCGCATCCACCACAACGTAATCGAACGACTTGCAGGCAACACTGATCAGTTGGTCCACGGATTCGTCCATTGGGGGCACGCGAATATAGCTGCCCGGCGCTCCAAGAACCTGCAATCCCGATTCATGCTTCGTCAACAGCTGTGCCAGATATGTGGGATCCAGCCGGTTCGCTTCCCGTAACGCATCGATCGTCGAATATTCGTTCTTGATCCCCAGGCCCAAAGCTGCATCGCCCAGGGGCAGATCGAGGTCGATCAGGAGCGTGTTCCGTTTCGATTCCCTCGCCAGCGAAACGGCAAAGTTGGCCGCCACCGTTGTCACGCCGGAGCCGCCCTTGGCTCCGAGAAACACGAACGACTTGCCGTTCGCCTCTTTTGTCTCCGCCGCCGACTGGTCGCAATTCGCCCGGCGGTTGAATGCCTCTTCGAGGACACCTTGCAAAAACGGATAGCGAAGAAACTCGCGCACGCCCGCTCTCATGCACCGAATTAGCAATTCGTCATCGGTGTGTTCCGAGTAGACGATGGGAGGCATGTCGCCGTCTTGGCAAAACATCTCAATCTCTCGCAGCGCTGGTTCCGTGTTGCGATCCACCGCGAAAAGAACCGCATCAATGCCCTGGCTCTTAAGCACCTGCGGGCTCTCCACATTCGCCAGCATTGTTACGCGCGGCATCACTCCACCGGGCCGAAGGGAGCAAACAATCCCCGACACCGTGTTGCCGCGTTCGAACTCTGGATCGACCACCACAACCGACATGCCGCGGGCGCGGTTGGGGTAGGAATTCGGTCCAAAACTGTTGCCGCTATCTCCGGTTTCTAGGGAAGTCATGGGTGCATCCTTTCGTGGGGCCTGACGCCCCTGCGATTTTGCTTCGGGAACTTGCGGATCTCTATGTCTCAAAAAGGGAAAATGTGATAATTCCGATAAAACCGCAAGCCCGGTAAAGCCGCCGTAATTTTAAGTATCGTATGATCTAAATATAACAAAGTCAATACTTTAGCCTGCAACTTATGGGGCAAGCCGCTGCCATGTCAGTAACGCTTCCTGGTAACTTTGATCATCGGTTTGGTAACGACTTACCGCTAACTTGTTGAATCGGGAAGTGCGGCAAAAACAGCCTGAATGAGAGCGGATCGCCTTCAGGATGAAAGCTAAAGAAATGCTTGGGGAGGTCCGGGCAATCTGCCGAAAAGTTCACACCTGACTTCTTGGGCCGTCAACCAAAAGCTCATAAAGACGAAAGTAGTCCTCCGCCCGGCCGATGTCTTTCAGAATCTGGATTTTCAGCGCTTCCGGCGACGGCCACTCCCGCTCGCCCCGCAGCCGCAGTAGAAACTCCAGTTCGATCGGCGTCTTTTCGTCAATTTCCACTGGCTCAAAATTCAAAATGTGCGTTTCCACCGCGAACGATGCCTCGCCGAACGTCGGCCGGTTGCCCACATTCGTCACCCCCCGGAACGCGCGGCCCGCGATCTTCAGCCGCGTCACGTATACGCCGAAGCCCGGCAGCAATCCGTCATATGCCTCTAGGTTCACCGTGGGCACCAGCAGCCGCGTGCCAATGCCGCGCCCGCGTGCCTGTGTGGAAAGCACCGAGAACGGCCGCCCCAGCATCCATCGCGCCCGCCGCACGTCGCCCGCCGCCACCAGCGCGCGAATCGCCGAGCTTGAAACTTCCATCCCGCGCACGCACACCGCTTCGTGCACGCACACAG
The DNA here is from genome assembly GCA_963786565.1 of uncultured Acidobacteriota bacterium. Taxonomy (GTDB): domain Bacteria; phylum Acidobacteriota; class Terriglobia; order Terriglobales; family Acidobacteriaceae; genus Telmatobacter. The sequence goes on from CAWAZR010000015.1 coordinate 82,229, forward strand.
TGAACCCCCACTCCGCTCCCATCGCCGCCAGTTCTTCGATGCCGGCAGCCGCGCCGTGCCCGAAGCGGAAGTTCTGCCCCTCGTGCACACTCCGCGTAGCCAGCGCACCCACCAGAATCCGCTCCACAAATGCCCGCGGCGCGAGGCAAGCCAACGCCTCGTCGAATTTCAATACCAGTGCCGCGTCGATTCCCGTCTCCGCCAGCAGGCGCAGCCGTTCAGCGTTCGGCGTAATCAGGTGCGGCGCTTTGTCCGGCCGCAAAAACTGCTCCGGGTGCGGATCGAATGTAATGGCGACGGCCTTCGCTCCCGTGCCGCGCGCTTCGCTGGTCACCGCGGCAAGAATCTCCCGATGCCCGCAATGCACGCCGTCGAAATTTCCCACTGCCGCCACCGTGGGACCAAATCCCGCGGGAACTTCCGCGAGCGAACCAAACACCTGCATCGCGCCGTTCGCGTCGGGTGCCCCATCCTTTCCGCGCTCTTTGCGGAAAGGGTGGGAAGGCTCGGTCTCGTGCAATCGGGAGGGATCAGTCATAGCCTCACAGGCACACTCAACCCGTCGTAAGCCAGCTTCGCGTTCTCCGGCAAGGTGCGATTGGTCTCTTCGTGGCCCAGTTCGTGCGCGATATGCGTGAACCAGGTTTGCCTGGCGCCGATGCGCCGCGTCCACTCGAGCGCTTGTTCCAAAGTCGCATGGCTGGGATGCGGCTGATGGCGCAACGCCGAAAGCCCCAGCACTTCGACGCCATCTAAGAGCGCAAAGCTCGATTCCGGAATGGCGCTCACGTCCGTCATATACGCCGCATTACCAAAGCGATATCCGTTGATGGGCATCTCTCCATGCAGCAGAGGAATGCGCACAAAATCCACGCCGTGCACCATGTTGTGATCGGCCAGCGGCCTCAGCTCCAGGCGCGCACGCGTGGGATACGTGGCTTGCGGCGAAAATGTGTACGAATAAACCTGCTCCAAAACCGCCGTCGTCTGCGCATCGGCGTAGAGCGGAATCGGTCCACCCCTCCGCTGCGCAATAAAGCTCAGCGGGCGCAGGTCGTCCATGCCCAGAATGTGGTCGGCATGCGGGTGCGTGTAGAACACCGCGTCCACATGCGTCAGTTTCGCGCCGAGCGCCTGCGCGCGGAAGTCCGGACCGGTGTCGATCACCACAACACGGTCCTCATCCGCCTCCGGCTCGCGCCAGCGCAACAGCACCGAGGGCCGCAGTCTGCGATCGTGCGCATCCGTCGATGTACACACCGCGCACGCACACGCCAGCGTTGGAACCCCCATTGAGGTTCCCGTGCCCAGAAATGTGAGGGTAGCGTCCATTGTCTTTCTGCGGAATGTGAGCGGTATTCGAGAATGATCAGTGTGAGTGCGAGTGCGGATGCGTTGACTGCGCGCGCCGCCCACTCGCACTCGCACTCACACTGTTCCCTAGCTTTTTGCCGGCGGTGGCGGCGGCACGCTGGACACAGTCACCATGCTGGTCAGCTCCAGGAAAGCCATGCGCAATTCAAACAGCACCGAATCCAGCATGCGAACCTCAGCCTCCGTCAGGTTGCCCTTGGTCTTCTCCGCCAGAACTCCCAGCAGATCGATGGTGGCCCGCGCGCCCATGATGTCCACCCGCGGCCGCTGGCCCTCCTGTGCGCCCGCACCCATCTGTAGCATCGCGCTCAGGTAGAACTGTTGCACCAGGTGTTCGAACCCAACCGGCGGCTGTGGGCCCACCGTGGGATTCTGCGCGCGAATCAGATCCTCGAGCCGCTGCGCTGAAGCATCGTAGGCGGCCTTCTGCTGGCTGCTTTCCTCGGCCGTCGGCGCTGCGGGCAGTTCGTCCGTCAACTGCTGTTCCGCTGTCTCTTTGGACTCCTGCGCTGTCGCCTCTTGTTTCGCCTCGTTCACCACCAGGCGCGGTCCCGGCGAGGGCTCACTGGAAGTGGACGCCGGCTTCTCCGGAGCAGCCGTCTGCACCGCGGCTTCTCCGCTTCCCTTTTCTTCCTCCGCCTTCATCTTGCGGCGGTCGATCACTTCGAATTTTGGCGTATCGCTCATGTCTACGAGTTTCTCATTTGTGGGGTCTTTTGCTCCACTCGGTCCCTGAGTCCGCCACCGGTACCCCAACAAACCTCTTTCCATCCAGCACGAAAAGCGGGTGCCCCACATCTCGATTTTGAGATGTGGGAAAGCATGAACCTAAACTCACCTTCAAACCAGCACAAACATTCCGTGCCCCATCCTTTCGCGGTTTTTTGCGAAAGGGTGGGAAACCAACAAAGCCGGGTACGTGTTATCCCTGTCTTTTGCCCAGCCTGGGGGGTGCCGCCAGAATGCTCGCCGTTCCCTCAATCGCCCCGGCCTTGTACCGGAAGCTCTGGCTCTTCGCCTCTGCCTCCGCGCGGATCATGCCCAGCGCAAACACTCTCGCGCCACTCTTCAGCGGCAGCTCTGCCGCGCTGGTGATCGTTCCGCCTACCGTCCCGTCGTCCAGCGTCAGCTCCGTGCCGTTTGCCGGCACAGGCCCCGTGAGCTCCAGCGGCCGCAGATGACGGTGCACGTTGCCCCGCGTCCGGATGCGCTCCACGATCTCCTGGCCCAGGTAGCAGCCCTTGCTGAAGTGCAGCGCCCGCATCTGCGCAGTCTCCTGCGGCAGGTCGCGCTCCATCATGTCGATCCCGTACGCCGGAATCCCCTCGGCAATGCGAAATGCCTCAAGTGAAGCCACACCCACCGGCATCGCTCCGCCCGTGCGCAGGCACGACCACAACTTGGCCAGTCCCGCCGTCGGCAGCCAGAACTCGTAGTGCGGCGCCAGCACACCGTAGCCGCGCAGGATGCGCAACTCCCAGCCGTTCCATTCCACACTGGTTCCCGCCATTGCGCTCGTGATCACCGGCAGCCCCACGCGTTCCAGCACTTCGGGTGCCAACGGGCCGCTCACTCCAATCGCCGTCTCCGAACCCGCTTCGCCCACCTGTTCGTCGCCCAGCGGAATCAGCTCCACATCGTCCATGATGATGAACTTATTCAGATGCGCCAGCAGCTTATCCGCCTGGTCAGCCGCAATCTCCAGTTCTAATTCCGATTCGCCGGCAAACGGAGTGCCCAGCAGCGGATCTTCTTCATGATTTCCGCCGCCATTGCCATTCTTCGCCCCGTTCACAGGGATGCGCCGCTGCGGCGATTGCTCCTCGCCCCCACGCCACACGGTCAGGTCGCCCTGAAGCTGCCCCTGCGCATTCAGCACCAGGTTCCAGGCACCCGTATTCGGGAACAGGTCGTTCACTGTATTGCTCACCATCCCGCTCAGCCAGCGGAAACGGTCGGTCCCCCGTACCTCCACGCGCCGCATCCAGCCCAGGTCGTGGAGCGCGGCTCCCGTCGCTAATGCCGCTATTTCCACCTCAGGTGCGTCCAACTCTCGTGGGGTCAACGCGCCGTGGTAAACGGTCGGTTCATGCGGTGTGTGTGCGGATTCAAGCAGGGAGGCCAGGGCAGTGGCCCGCAGGTTTTGGGCGAGATCGGACTTGAGCATAGAAGCGTTTCCAGCGTTCCCGCGCCGTTTTTAGCGAATTCATGGCGCAGAACCGCTCCATGATTATAGCCTTGATGTGCAACGCTGAAATGCCCCGGACGGGGCAGTTTTATACGCGGAAGTTACTTAGTGAATGGGCACAACTTTTAACCCCTCAGGCCAGGAGGAAACGGGGCTCTTAAGGCCCCTGAATCGAGCGGAAAGACAGCGGGGGCTTCAAACCCGGAGAACATCGGGAAGGCGCGAAGTGTCAGGGCACGACTTCAGTCGTGCCGTAAACGTCACAATAAGTCAGTGGGGGCTTTAGCCCCTGAGGGAAATTGATGAAAGTGCAGTCCAACAAAGTTCTGCCCATCCGGTGCGGGCTCCTTTTCGCCTTTTTTTTCGGTCTCGCCGTGGCCACTGCCGCCCCAGCCCAGCAATCCACCGCACCCGCTGCCGCGCCCGCACAATCCGGTTGCACCCTTTCCGCGGAGCCGTCCCACCCCGACAACAAGGCCCCGTCCAAGATCACGCCCGATCAGGCCCGCCAGCTCTTCGCCTTGGTCGATGTGCTCATCAAGTTCTCCTCCGACGAAACCGGTCTGCCCATCAAGAGCACAGTCAAGCGCCAGCTCACTTCCCGCGACGCCGTTGAAAAGTACCTCGAAGAAAAGTTCAATGAGGATGAAGGCACCAAGCGCCTGCAACGCGACGAAATCATCCTTAAGAAATTCGGCCTCCTCGATCACGACTTCCAGCTCAAGCCTTTTCTGCTCATACTCCTCAAGGAGCAGATCGAAGCCTATTACGATTCCAAAACCAAAACCGTAAATATGCTCGACTGGGTCGGCCCCGATGATGAGCAGCCGGTCCTCGCCCACGAGCTCACCCACGCACTCCAGGATCAGCACTCCGACCTCGAAAAGTGGAATGACCAGACTCCCGACGATGTCTCCACCGACGCTGCCGGCGATTCGGATCATCTCGCCAAAGACGAAATGGACACTGCGCGCGATGCCGTGGCCGAGGGTCAGGCAACCGCGGTCATGTGGGATTGCGTCCTGAAGCCGATGGGCAAGAGTCTCATTAAGGATCCTGAAGTCCTCGATCTGGTCAAGCAACAAATGAGCAGCGCGGAAGATTCGCCCGTGATGGCGCGCGCGCCTTTGCTGCTTTCTGAGTCCATGCTCTTTCCCTACCGCGAAGGCCTCAGCTTCGAGCAGGATGTGTGGATGGACCAGGGGCAGACGGCTGCCTTCGCCGGTGCGCTCGACCGCCCGCCCACTTCCAGTTGGGAAATCATCAATCCCCGCGAGTACGAGAAGAAACACATTCCCGCCATCCCGCTCATGCCCAACATTCATCCGCTCACCGATCCCGCGTACAAACCGTATGACATCGGCCAGGTGGGCCAGCTCGACGTGCACATTCTCTCCGAGCTTCTCGGCGGCGACAACGCTGCCCGCGACCTCACTCCTGCCTGGAATGGCGGCCTCTACTGGGCCGGACAGTTGCGCAGCGCCACCACCCCCGCCGCACAGGCCGACACCGCCTCCATCGGTCTCTTTTATTTGTCGGTTTGGAAAAGCGACGACTCCGCGCAGGTCTTCGCCAGAATTTACGCCAACAGTCTCGGCCGCAAGTATTCCCACGTCAGCCAAGTCTCCTCCAGCACGTCTCCCGCCGGCGAAGGCGCGACGGAGCAGCTCTTCACTACCAACGAAGGCCCGGTGCTCATCACCACCCGTGGCAAAATGCTCTTCATCTCCGAAAGCTTCCCCCTGCCGATGGCGCGCCAGCTCACCACGCTCTTCCTCGACGCCCAGGGCGCAGGTCCCATGCACATGGCAAATGCCCAGCCGGTGTTCGACTCGCCTTCCCTCCATGCCATGACCTCAACCGCGCCCGACACGCCCCACGAAGCCCTTACCTCCGATCTAGTCCACTTCTTCGCCGAAGCTGGCGTAATGAAGTCCGTAGTCGACGCCGAACGATCGACGCTGCGGAAATCACTAGCGCCGTAGAGCGTAGTATCACGAACCCGAACTCAGCACGAAAATGGGTGCCCCACATCTCGATTCTGAGATGTGGGACAGCACGAACCCAAACGTATGTCTCTCACCCAGCACAGAATCCCTTTTTCCAGAACAAGTGGAAAACCCGCCCCGATCGCACCTCCCTGCGCCGCTATCATGAGAGACCGGAGACACCAGGGAGACGCACGTGCAAGGCAAGCTAGAACTCATGATGGGACCCATGCGCAGCAACAAGACCGCGGAGCTCTTGCGCCGCGCCGACATGCGCCGCCAGTACGCGAAACAATTTGTTCTCGTTCTCAAGCCCAGCGACGACACCAAGGGCGGGCCCGGCGTGGTCGAAAGCCGAAATCCCAACGGCGGCGGCAAAATGAGCGCCTTCGCCTTCAGCTCCACCAATCCGTGGGAGGTGTTGCAGGCCATCCGCGACAAGGAGCAGGAGATCGGCAAGCGCGTTGAGTGCATCGCCATCGACGAGGGCCAGTTCGTCGACCAGCTCTTCCTCTTCACCAAGTACTTGCTCGACGCGGGTCACGATGTCCTAGTCGCGGGCCTCGATCTCGACTTTCGCGCCATGCCCTTCGGCGAGATGCTCAACCTCACCTGGCTCGTCAACGCCTACGGCGGCAGCATCACCGAGTGCATGGCCTACTGCAACTGCGGCGCACGCGCTCTCTACTCGCAGCGCCTCATCGACGGCAAGCCCGCGGCTTACGACAGCCCCATCAAGATGCCCGGCGACTCCTACGAGCCTCGCTGCGCCGACCACTTCGTCCTCCCTGGCAAGCAGCACTAGCGCTTTGTTCCCAGGTTCGCGGCATAGATAAAGTTCGCGAAAGAAATCTGCTGCCATCCTGAGCGAAGCAGGCCCCGGCGCCAACGGTCCTGCGCCTCGCAAAACGCGTCCAAACAGCCCTGAATTCGCATATAACTCAAATAGTTTCCAATCATTTACGCGCAAACGAGCACCATCCCATATGCCCGGATGGCCCATCCTTCGTCTGCGCCCTCAACATTTCGTTGCATCCCCATTACAAATGCCCTATGATGACCCCACCCAAGTAGAGCACTGACAATTTCCCCGAGGGGCATCGATATGCAATCGCATGGTTCTGACCGCGAGCGTTCTCGCCTCGCCGGCCTTTTCTCATCTCCGTTGATTCGGGTCCTGATGATTTTGCTGGTTGTCGGCGCTGTTCTACCGCTCATTGGCTGCGGGCCAAAGCGGGTCCGCGCCGATTTCACGCACTATGAGAACAGCTATGCCGTCACCTCCAACCAGGAATTGCTGCTGAACCTGGCGCGGCTCGAACAACACGATCCTACCTATTTCTTCAAGCTGGGCCAGATCAACTCGAGCTACCGCATGGAAGCCTCGCTTACCGGAGCCGGCCAGGTTTCGACGATCACGAATCCGCCAGCCAGCGTAATCCCCACCGGCGGCGGCACGCCCGGCCTCATTTACGAGAACGATCCCTCCTTCAGCTTCATTCCCGTCAACGACCAGACCAACGCGCAACTCCTCCTCCAGCCGGTCCCCGAAAATGTGTTTTATAGCCTTTTCCAGCAGGGCTGGCGCGTCGACCAGCTTTTCCGGCTGATGGTCGACCGCATCGAGGTCACACTTCCCCCCAATCCGAATAGCCCCGCTGACAAAGGATGCCGTGTCGAGGTCATTCGCAATGTGCCTCCGCCGTCCATTTACGGTACTGACTTCTCCCAATCCGCCAGCGACATCGACAGATACGTCACTTTCCTGCGCGTCAGCGCCGTCGTATACGCTCTGCAAAAGCACGGCCTGCTCCTGTTGCGCGGAACCAATACCTTTCAGGCTGTCGACAAGCAGTCCTTCATCCCCAATGACACAAAGAATGACGAGGAAAAGGCCACCAGCCCGAAGCCTGGAACCGGCAGCACGGATACCGGCGGCAAGACACCGGTGGACATTAACATCACCGTCGCGAGCCCGGGCGGTGGTGGCGCCGGCGGCGCAGCCGGAAAGAACACGCAACTCCCGGCCGCCAAGGACCTCAACGATGCCGCGGCCAAAGGCCAGGAATGGGAATTGCAGGGAGCAGACGCCAATAACAAGGGCGGCGTATGGGTTCTCGGCCAGAAAACTCTCGAACCCAAGTTTCAACTGAATACGATGGTTCCTGACGCCACCGATTCAGCGGAAACAACCTACGGACAAAATGTAGCAACCGTCGAAAATATCCTCCGCGGCGACTTGCTTCCGAACGATCCCAGCGTTGCCGCATTAACCAATGCCCCCGAGCTCACCGATACTCTGGAGATTCTTTTCAGCGGTTTTGCCATCGGCGGATCGGCCACCGATCAGGACACCGGCACGGGACCGTGTACTGTGGCGGGAAAGCCGGTTGTCACCTCGCATCTGGTCCTGCGCTCACTCATCGGTTTGATGGCGGCAGCGGCTCAGGAACAGGCCTTCTACGACATTTTGGCAAAGTCCGGGACTGACCCTGAAGTCCCCATGACTAAAGACAACCTGGTTCAAAGAATCCATGATGGTCTGATGACCGCACAGGGATTGGATCCAACCAATCACAAGCAGGACAATGCTAACTACCTGGCGCTCGAGCAGAAATTGCAAGGCATGACATTTACCTTTAATCAGCTGGTCCCCCCCATCGAACGGCTCCCTGTACTCCGCCTCACCTGGCCCGCCGAAGTAAAGCCGCCCGTGTCTCACTATGCTGTCTATGCCAAAGACTATGGCCTTAGCCTGAGTTACAGGGGCCATGACTATGTCGTTGCCGACGTCGATACCGACAGCGTGAATCCCGCTACCTTTGCCAGGGAGAACGAAACCTGGAACCGCGACATGTTCCGCCTCATTAACCAGCTCTCTTCGCAGGTCACCGTCGACATCTCCAAGTTCCCGCTGCCGGATATCCTTCAGCTGCGCACGGAGTAAACAGGTATCATCAGGTCCGTATGTCCTCATACCCGAAGGGAATCAATCCGGTCGTCCGGCTTCCCGAGGTGCTGGCCGTGGGCTTTACTGGCCATCGCAAGGTTCCCTACGAGGCCAAAAGCCGTCAGGTGATCCGCGACTTCCTTGCGCGCCAAAAGGAGTCGCACCCCGGCATCCTCTACGGCATCTCCTCGGCCGCATCGGGCGGCGATCAGCTCTTCGCGGAGAGCTGTCTCGAACTCGACATCCCCCTGCGCATTCTTCTCCCCCGCCCCGCCGAGCAGTTCCGCGCCGACTTCGACGAGGCCTCGTGGCAGCGCACCGTGCGCATCGTCGAGAAAGCCATCTCCGTTGAACTCACAGGCGAGCCCGAAAGCCAGAGCGACCAATATTACGACTGCGGCATCCAAACCGTGGCTGAGAGCCAGCTTCTGATGGCGCTGTGGGACGGCTTGCCCGCCCGCGGCGCTGGTGGCACCCAGGAGATGGTCTCCTACGCCCGCAAAACCGGCCATCCCATCGCTTGGATTCACAGCGAAACCGGTGAGCTCCAGTGGCTCAACAAAGACGCACTCGGGCACATCGACACGAGCGACGAGCTCGAGTTTCTCAATCAGCTTCCCGACGTGGGAGTTGCTCTACCATCCGCCACGTCTCGCGATCTAGCCCAGGCATGGCTCGATAAAACCGATGAAAACGCCAACCGTTTTGCGCCCCAGGCGCGTCGCGTCGCCTCCATCCCCATCGTCTACACCGCCGCCGCCGCCGTCATGAGCGGCGTCGCCCCCGAGATTCCGAGCGCTGCGCCGTGGCTGGCCATCAGCGCCGCTCTGGGCGTGGTCGCTCTGGCGCTGCCCGCCATCCTGCGCGTGCACGTCCGCCAGTCGCTCTGGGCGCGCACCCGCACTGCGGCTGAAATCGCCCGCTCCGTTCTCGTTACCTGGCGCACTCCCCGGACCTATCAGGTCATTGGCGCGGAAGTCGCGCCCTGGCTCGCCGGCATTTTGCGCTCGCTCAACTTCCTCAAGATGGAAGACTGTCACCGCATCGAGATTCCGCTTTCCGACTTCAAGCAGGAGTATCGCCGCGATCGCGTGGCTCACCAGATCGAGTATTTTTCCCGCCAGGCGCGCAAAGCCGAGCGACAGGAGCGGCGTTACGGAGCGGTCGGATGGATCTGCGGCATACTGGCTACGTTCCTCGCCGTCGCTTGTCTCTCCGGCGGATTGCAATGGCTTGCCAATCACGGCATCTCCGGCAGGCAATGGCTGGCCTTCCTCATGTCGTCTTTGTTTGAAGTCGCCACCATGGCCGGCGCTTTTGCCTCCATGAAGGATTGTGCGCGGCGTCGCCGTCGCTATCGCGAGCTGAGTGACGCCTTGCGCCGTTGGGACACTCAACTGGAAGCACTCAACACCTGGAACTCCGTGCTCCGCGTCGTGGAGCGCATCGAAAGAGCCCTGATCGTCGAGCTCTTCGAATGGCGCTCGCTGGTGCTGGGCGCGGCATCGCATAAGGGATAAAACCATGAAAAGAATTCTCGCTTTGGATGGCGGCGGCATACGCGGCGTCTTCACCCTCGAGGTCCTGGTCAAAATCGAGGATTTGTTGCGCGAGTACTACGCAAAACAAGACCCCGAGAAAGCCAAAACCTTTGTTCTCCGCGACCACTTTGACTTCCTCGCCGGCACCAGCACCGGCGCCATCATCGCCTCGTGCCTCTGCTGGGGAATGCCTGTGAAAGAAGTCAGAGAGCTTTACCTCCGCGAAGGCAAGAAGATGTTTGCCAAGTGGCTAAAGATAAAAGATAAACTCAACGCGAAATACGATCCGGGGCCGATCTCCAGGTTTCTCAAGGAGGTGTTCAAGGAGGAAGACGGCAGCGATGCCATGCTCTCCAGCTATAAGCTGCGCAATGGGGAAAAGGACAATCTGCTGATGGTGGTCGTCCGTAACCTCACCACGGGATCGGCATGGCCGTTGACCAACAATCGCCACGCCATGTTCAACGATCCCGACCTTCCCGACTGCAACACGCAAATTCCTCTTTGGCAGTTGGTGCGGGCCAGCACCGCCGCGCCCGTGTTTTTCCCGCCAGAGACCATCAAGCTCGGGGAGACAGAGTATGTGTTTGTCGACGGCTCGATCACGCCCTATGCCAACCCGGCATTGATCGCCGCCCTCACCGCCATCCTGCCCGGTTATCGCATCAACTGGCCCGCCGGACCTGAAAACATTCGCGTCGTTTCCGTGGGCACCATTTCTTTTTCCTCGGAGGTCCCTCTCGGCGACGCCAGGCTGCGGTTGGGTCTCCTGGTCAAGCAGATTCCCAACGCCATCATGCAGACTCTCACCGCCTTGCTACAGTCCACCGGCTGGCAACAGGATTATCTCTGCCGCTGTCTCGGCGAATGCATCTTCGCGGAAAAACTGGAAGGACAACCGCTCGATATTGAGGTTGGCAATCTGCTCGCCGGAAGTCTCGAAAGCACTCTGCCCTCGGCTCGAAGCTGGTTCAGCTACGTGCGCTATAACCGCACCTTCAGAAAAAAAGAGATGTTGAAAATCCTCGAGGATAACCCGCGCCTCAAGGATATCGACGCCGTCGATGCCATCCCGCATTTGAGCGCCATCGGAACAGCCTACGCTGAAGAAAACGTGAAGATCGAGCACCTGGTCTGAGCTTCAGAGGCGAGTGGTCAGTGTGAGTACGAGTGTGGTTGGTGCACACGGTCCATTCACACTCACACTGTCTCCTCGCACTCACACTCCACACCGCCCGTGCCCCATCCTTTCCTGGCTTCGCAAAGTGAAGAAGTGGAAAGGGTGGGAAAGCACGAACCTCAACCAACCTCCCTCAACTCAGCACGGAAAGGGGTGCCCCACATCTCGATTTTGAGATGTGGGAAAGCACGAATGCCAACCCACCTCTTTCAACTCAGCACGAAGAATGGGTGCCCCATCCTAAACGCGTTTTGTGCGTTTAGGGTGGGATCGCACACCCCCCCGCGGCGGATAATAGATAAGTCGAAAGGAATCGCTCGCTATGGTGCAAGGGCCCACCGTCCTCACCGCACGCCGTCTCTACGACGGCTCCCATCTCCACGAACACCCCATCGTCGTTCTCGACGGCGGCCGCATTGCCTCCATCTCCACGCGCGCCACCAGCGCCATACCCGCCGGCGCGCCCATCCTCGACTTCCCCTCAGCCACGCTCGCGCCCTCTTTCTTTGACGTCCACATTCACGGCGCAGCGGGCCACGATGCCATGGAGGCCACGCCCGCAGCCCTGGCCGCCATCGGCGCATTTCTCGCCTCGCGCGGCACCGCCCACTTCCTCGCCACCACCGTCACCGCGCCAGTTGACGCAACCCTCCGCGCCGTCGCCGGATTGGCAAAGCTCATCGCTGCGCCGCCTACTTCAGGTTCCGCCATCCCCCTCGGCATTCATCTTGAAGGGCCGTTCCTCTCGCACGCCAAGCGCGGCGTGCATCCGACTGAATTCCTCCTCGAGCCCGACATTGATCTCTTCGACCGCATCTACGACGCTGCTGAGGGCTACGTCCGCCTCATGACTCTCGCGCCCGAGCTGCCCGGCGCGCCCGAGCTCGCCGCCCACGCCACCGCGCGCGGTGTCCGCGTCTCCCTCGGCCACTCCAACGCCACCGCCGCTGAAACCCGAGCCGCCATCGCCGCCGGCGCCACCAGCGCCACGCACACCTTCAACGCCATGCGCCCGCTCGATCACCGCGAGCCCGGCATCCTCGGCACCGTCCTCACTTGCGATTCCCTCTTCGCCGAGCTAATCTGCGACGGCATCCACTCCGCGCCCGAGATGACGAAGCTCTGGTGGCGCGCAAAAGGCCCCAACCGCGCCATCCTCGTCACCGACGCCATGAGCGCCACCGGCATGCCCGATGGCGAATACCGCCTTGGCGGGCTCACCGTGCAGGTCGCCAACGGCCGCGCCATGTCCGATGGCGTCCTCGCCGGCAGCGTCCTCACCCTCGACCGCGCCCTCGCAAACTTCCTCGCCTTCACCGGCGCAACTCTCGAGCAGGGACTCCGCCTCCTCACCGGCAATCCCGCCGCGCTCACCGGCTTTGAGAGTGAAGCCGGCTCGCTCGCCCCCGGCAGCCCCGCCAACCTCGTCGCCGTCACCCCCGACGGCCACTTAGCCGCATCCTTCCTAAACGGCATCCCCGTCTCCGCCTAACGGAGCAACTTTCAGCGGACAGTAGAAAGTGCGAGTGTGAAGTGTGAGTGTGAGCCGTGCACACTGTCCACTTACACCCACACTCGCACTCACACTCACACTCGTTCTCCACCCTATAATTATGTTTTGACCACTTCATCCAGCCGCGCATCCACCAAAGCGCATGCGCTTCTCGTCGCCGTCGGCATCCTCCTCAGCCGATTGGTCGGGCTCGTGCGCGATCGCATCTTTGCCCACTACTTCGGCAACTCGGATGCCGCGGATGCATTTCGCGCCGCGTTTCGTATTCCCAATTTTCTGCAAAATCTTTTCGGCGAGGGCGTGCTTTCAGCGTCCTTCATCCCGGTCTATGCGCGGCTCCATGCGGAGGAGCGCCGCGAGGAGGCTTCGGGACTCGCCGAGGCCGTCTTCGCGCTTTTGTTTTTCATCACCACGGTGCTGGCGCTTGTGGGCATCTTCGCCACGCCCTGGCTCATCGATCTCATTGCGCCGGGCTTTCATGGCGACAAGCGCCTGCTCACCATCCGCCTCGTGCAGATTCTTTTTCCCGGCGCGGCCATGTTGGTGTTATCGGCGTGGTGCCTGGGAATTCTCAATAGCCATCGCAAGTTCCTGCTTTCCTACACCGCCCCCGTGGTCTGGAACATCGCCATGATTGCGACGCTGCTGTGGGGCGGCCGCGGGCACACGCAGCCGCAGCTCGCAGTGTGGGTGGCCATCGGTTCGGTCATCGGCAGCGGACTGCAATTTGCCGTGCAGCTTCCCACCGTCATGCGCTATCTGTGGCCGCTTCGCTTGCAACTGCACGGCGCAGGCCAGCACGTCCGCACCGTGAGCATGAATTTCTTCCCGGTCTTTTTAAGCCGCGGAGTAGTGCAGATCAGCGCCTACATCGACGCCTGGCTCGGCAGTTTCCTCGGCACCGGCGCGGTCTCCGCGCTGGGCTATGCGCAAACCCTCTACACGCTCCCGGTCAGCCTGTTTGGTATGGCGGTGTCGGCAGCCGAGTTGCCCGCCATGTCGAGCGCCATGGGCACCGACGCTGAAATTGCCTCGGCGATTCGCCAGCGCCTGACCCAGGGCATTCAGCAAATTGCGTTTTTCGTAATTCCATCAGCGGTCGGCTTCGTAGTCCTCGGCGACGTCATCGTAGCCACCATCTACCGCTCCGGCGCTTTTCAACATAAGGACGTGCTCTTCGTCTGGGGAGTGCTCGCCGGCTCGGCCGTCGGCCTGCTCGCCTCCACCATGGGTCGGCTGTATTCATCCGCCTTCTATGCCTTGCGCGACACGCGCACACCGCTGCGCTTCGCGGTCATTCGCGTAACGCTCACGTTGGGCCTGGGCTACATCTGCGCGTTGCCTCTGCCCCGTCTGCTCGGGATCGATCAGCGCTGGGGCGCAGCTGGCCTAACGGTCTCTGCCGGCATTGCCGGCTGGGTCGAATTCATGTTGTTGCGGCGCGGCCTGCAGAGAGTCGTCGGCGCCGTACCATCCGGCCGCTCGCGCATCCTGCGACTTTGGGCGGTCGCGCTCGTTGCCGCGCTGCTTGGCTACGGTCTCAAAGTAGTGTTGCCATTCCATCACCCACTCATCGTCGGCCCCTGCGTTTTGATTCCGTATGCCGCCGTGTATCTCGGCATCACGCAAGCTATGGGAATCGCCAGCATGGGCGCAGTAGCCCGCCTCTTCACCCGCCGCCGATAGGTCGCGGCCAATCTAAAGTCCCCGCTTTGTATCAGGGCTTGGCTTAAGCCAAGCCGCAATCCGCCCGCCCATTTTTCGAGAAATCGAGTCCCGGCGCGCCGGGACGAGTCGAAGGACCTGCATTTGCTTTTCGCTTTGTATCAGGGCGCGGCTTTCAGCCACGCCGACCCCGCCCCACCACACGGCGGGAGCGTGGGGCTTAAGCCCCACGAACCCGCCCGCGATTTTTCAAGAAATCAAGTCCGCGGCGAAGCCGCGACGCCCGCTCCACCTGCCCAACGATCCCCTACCTCCTTTCGTTTGAGAGGATTGTCACTTTTCGGGACGAGGGTTGTTGGCTGCGCGAAGACTAAGTTTCTGTTAGTCTTCCTGAAACTAGAGTCTGAGGCCGATGATTGATGGCTAAAATTGCGGGCACCCGCGCAGTTGCTGCGCGCAAAGCTCCGGAACGGAAGCGGAAGTCTGTCGTTGTCGGGTACAAGACGACCCGAGGCACGACTTTCCGGGCAACAATCGAGTCATTCCTTCAATCGCCTCGATCCAATGCCTATCTTGGCAAGGTGCAGCTGATTTTCACTTCGCCACCTTTTCCACTGAATCGGAAGAAGGCATACGGGAACAAGCTCGGTGAAGAATTCATCAAATGGCTCGCGGATTTGGCCCCAGACTTCAAGAAACTGCTCACGCCGACCGGCTCAATAGTGATGGAAATGGGCAATGCCTGGGAACCCGGGCGCCCGGTGATGTCGGTCCTAGCACTCGAATCGCTGCTTCAGTTCCTCAGAAAAGGCGAACTGCAGCTTGCGCAGCAGTTTATTTGCTACAACCCGGCGAGACTCCCGAGCCCCGCACAATGGGTCAATGTCGACCGGATCCGATTGAAGGATGCCTACACACACGTGTGGTGGATGGCCGCAACGGATCGACCCTATGCAGACAACCGGCAGGTCTTGAAACCATACAGTAAGTCGATGCTGCACCTGCTCGAGACAGGCCGCTACAATTCCGGCAAAAGGCCGTCCGAGCATCACATCGGGAAGAAATCCTTCCTAAAGAAAAACGCCGGCGCGATCCCGGCAAACGTTTTGACGATCTCAAACACCGGAAATGGCGACGTTTACCAGAAGTACTGTCGAGATCACGGCATTAAGCCGCATCCAGCCAGAATGCCCCTCGCACTACCAGAGTTCTTCATTAAACTTTTGACGAAGGAAAACGACCTTGTGATGGACCCCTTCGCCGGGAGTAATACGACTGGAGCTGTCGCGCAGAAACTGAAGCGGAAGTGGCTTTCGGTAGAAGCCAAACAAGAGTACGTCGATAGCTCCCGATCACGATTCTTGCGACGAAAGGCTCAATCAGATGACACCAAACGAAATGCTACGCGCCCTCCGGAAGGCCGAAGGGGTAGGCGACGTTGAGCGCAGTCTCGCTGAGTTCCAACAGAGCCAACAGATCAGATGGGTCCCCTTCGGCCGCGAGAACAACCGTGGAACCATAGAGGTCTCTGCCGACCCGACACGATCGTGCATCGAGCGGATCACAAACGGTGTAGACGCGGTGCTCGAGTTAGAGCACGAGCGTCACAACGGCCTGCCGGATTGCAGGTCGCCCAAGGAAGCGGCAGTTGCGTGGCTGGATGTCCCCGACAATGGACTAAGCGGAATGTCCCCAGCTGAACGGCGCACGTTAGCACGTCGCATTTCGATCACGTTAGAACGGGGCGAAGGCAAAGAAAGTCGCGTCCTAACAGTTCGCGACAATGGGATCGGGATCGTGCCTCAAAATATGCCGTCCACGATCTTGAGCCTCAATGAGAGCAACAAGATTTCAAAGCACTATTTGGTCGGAGCTTATGGTCAAGGCGGCTCCAGTACTTTCGCATTCAGCCGTTGGACATTGATTGCATGCCGCTATGGCGACGCCCCGATTGGATTCACCATTGTGAAGTTCCTCGACCTTCCCGCCGAACGTTTCAAGGTCGGGCACTATGTGTACATGGTGATGGACAGCGGCGCGATTCCGGATTCCGATATGGACATCAATGAGTTTCCGCGTGGCACCGAGGTCCGGCATTTCGGGTATGACTTGAACGCCTATGGATCGCCCCTCGGACCAAATAGCCTCTACGGCAGCATGAATACGAATCTGTTTGACCCCGTGATGCCCATTTGGTTCGACAACCGTGTCCACGATTACCGACGTGTTATCAAAGGATCGCGGAACGCACTTTGCGGTGCTATTGACGACGGAGACGAGCGCATCGGGCCTCGTCTTTCCCATTCGATTCCGGCATACAGTGTCTCGCTCGGTGACTTCGGCCGGATTGGCATCGAATACTGGGTGTTGCAGCAGCCAACGAAGGAGAATAAGCGTCCAAGCGCGGCATTTGTAAACCCCTCTAAACCAATTGTCCTTACGCTGAACGGGCAGAACCAGGGGGAATTCTCTCATCTTCTGGTTCGAAGAGAATCAGAACTCCCATTCCTAGCTACCCGGCTGATCGCGCACGTTGACTGCAACAGCCTAAGCGCAACATCGAAACGGCACTTGTTCGTTTCGAATCGCGAGGGACAGCGGGATGTCAAAGTGCGCGAGATGATTCAGCAGGAACTCGTGAAGGCCTTTCGATCCGACGACATTCTCAAGCGGCTCAATGACGAGGCTCGCCAACAAGGAATGCGGCAACAGGACGAGAGTGCGATGCAGCACATGCGGAATGAAGTAGCTCGACTCCTGCGCCTACAAGGCGTTGAGTTAGGGAGCCCAGTTGGTGGCGACCCGAATGGCGCTGGCGGCCCCGACGGGAGACCTGTGCCCTCACCACGCCCTCGCCCTGCGCCACAGCCCATAGATCTCCACGAGCCTCCAACATACATTCGATTCATCCAAGACGAGGAGCACGAATTCACTTTCTACAGCGAACAACGGCGGTATGTGCGAATTGAAACCGACGCCAACAGTACATACCACGACCCAAACGATCCGAATCGGTCGAACATAAACATCATCGTTGGAGATGATCTCGCACTGCGCGGCTCAACTGCACTCAAAGATGGGAGAATGCGGGCGATCGTCGAGTGCTTGAATACCGCACAGCCCGGACAGACTGGAACCGTCCGAGTTGAGCTGAAGCGACCCGGCCTAACAGTGCTTGTGGATGAACGGACCTACCGGGTGGTGGAAGCTCCACCAGCGAGGCCGGCCGGACGTCGAGTCTCAGTGCCGCTGTTCAGGGTTGTCCGAGTTGAGGGCCCGGACGATCAAACTTGGACTCAACTTAGCTGGCCAGACAACGCGAATGTCATAGCGTCGCAGGCCCAGATGGAGGACGGCACGTTGGTCGTGTACTATTCCGCAGTTTTTCCGAAGTACGCGCGCCAGCTCTCAACTTTCGAAAATCGAAGCCCGGACCTCGGAGTATCGTTTACAAGCCGATATGAAATCTGGCTCACGGTCCATTCACTTCTCAAATATCAAGACGACCAACTTGCCGCGGGTTCCCGCTCAAACCAGCAAGGGGCCGACGGCGAGATTGAGCGCGGCCAAGCCGATTCCGAAGCAGACGAAATCAAAGAGCGCGAAGAGCGGTGTCGCATCGCAATCATGTCGACAATGTTCGCAGCGCGAGAAGTTCAACTTGAAGCGCCCCGGGTCGCAGGGGCGACAGAGGAGTGAGATGCCGAACGCAAGATTCGCAAAAGCAAAAGTCTTTGTGAAGCCACTTGAAACTGGCGATATCAGCGTCGAATTGGAGAAGCTAAGTCGGTGTCCTGAAGTCTTTTCAAAAAGGACAATCGACGCTTGTATTCAAGGCGCCTACCTGCTCAGAAGACTGCGGGAAGTCTCCTTTTCGCATGCCTCCGCCACCGAATTAGTCAAAGAACTCAAGGACATGCTAGCGAAGCAAGGTGACGGCTAGAATGTACGACTGATGCCAATACCGCCGAGGACACTGGCGTTAGGCACCCCCACCGCAATCTGTCTCACCCGAGGCGTCCACCCCAGCCGTCGTCAAGCTACTACCCGTGCCGCCCCCCGCAACCCCTTGAAAACAAAACGCAAAATCCGTCCGCCGCCTGTTTTCCCCGCCCATGTCTCTCTGTCAACCCCCCAATCCCTCAAATCGAACCCGCCACCCAGCCCTAAGTCGTTCTTTTTCTGATCACTGACCACTGATCACTGACCCCTGTCTTCATTGCATATAATTTCCCCCTCCCGGCGCACAATCAAGAAGAATACGGGAGAAACCACGCATGGCAGACCAACCGACAAATCCTTGAGGCCGTCGGCAATCCCAGCCCCGCCCTCGCAAACCACGCCATCGCCCGCTGCGCACGGGCCTTTCAGGATGCCTATCGCGAGGAACTCGCGATAGCGCGGGTTCGAAATCGACGCCACGGACAAAGCCGCGGAGGCCTACCGCGCCCTTCTGCCCCCGCTCACCAGCCGCGACAACTGCCGCGACTTTATCGCCTGTGTCGCCCACGGCATGTTGCTTGGCGCCATCGGCGAGAAATATTCCGGCAAGCTCCTCTACGCCGCCCAGGTCGCTCTCGCCGTTTGCTGCGCCGAAGAAAGATCGCGCGAACTTGCCGGCTACGCGGTTTATGCCGATCTCACCGAAGCCGGAACCGCCTGTGCCAGAAAACTCCTGTCCCCGCGGAGCAAAATCTCATGAAAAACATCACCGTCGCCGTTCCCGAATCCACCTACATCAGGGCGCGTGTCTGGGCCGCCGAACACCAGACCTCCGTCTCCGCCGTAGTCGCCTATCTCCTCCACACCCTCCCTGAAACCAAACGCGCCGCCGTCCAATTCCCCAGAGGCGAAAGGCCCAAACCCAGTACCCGTTTGCAATGAACTGCCTTCAAGTTTCTTTGCTCCCTCGCTCCCTGCCGGGGTCCCAGGCGGGCGATTTGAGCCCGATGGGGTGGCTCGCTCCCTTGCTCCCCGCATCACCCCCCACCCCCCCTCCCCCCTCCCCCCTACCGGACAGGGGCTGTTGGCCGTTTGCTGTCGGCAACTGGCTATCGGCTGTTGGCTATTGGCTGCTGGCTGCTGGCTGCTGGCTTCTGGGTATTGGCTATTGCCTGCCCCCACCCCCGGCCATGGTTCACTGACCACTGATCACTGACGACTGAAAGGCACCCGGTTTCCTGGCCAGAAAAACGAGTTGTGAAACTGTGAAGTCCAGAACAAGCGCCAAATCAGCCACTTACGGCGCCAGTCCGCGCAGTCTCACAGTCTGTGTGTTTCTGTGAAACTGCGATGCGCAATCGCATCGATTTTTCGGATAGAGGTCTCGCTCGAAACCACGGTTCACGGTTCACGAGCTGAAAGCCAGCGGCGAAACCGCTTACTCTTCGATCTTGTAAGTGAATTCTTCGATAACAGGATTGGTCAGGACTTCGCGGGCGATGCGCTCCACTTGCGCGCGCACCTGCTCCGCAGTCAGCTCGTCGTCGAGCGAAAGCGCGAAATACTTGCCCTGGCGCACTGCCGTGACCTCGGCAAAACCGATCTTGCGGAGTGCGTTGTGGATGGTCTGGCCCTGCGGATCGAGGACCGATGCCTTCAACGTGACATAGACATGCGCCTTCATAATCCCTGATTATAAAGAAGACAGTGGTCAGTGGTCAGTGATCAGTGGTCAGAGCTGGGGCCTGGAGAGCGGGGATCAGGGGTCGGAAGCGCACGGACTGAGCACTGATCACTGATCACTGACCACTGGCCGCATTCCCCAAGGAGAGATTCAACGCAATGGCGAATTATCTGGAATTGCCGGTGGGCGACCGCGCGCCGGAGGTCTTCCGCGTGGTGATCGAGATCCCCAAAGGCGGTACGCAAAAGTTTGAGTACGACAAACAGCTGCACGTGTTCAAGTTGGACAGGAACCTGCACTCGCCGGTGCACTATCCAGGCGACTACGGCTTTATCCCTTCCACGCTAAGCGACGACGGCGATCCGCTCGACGTGCTGGTGCTGGTTCCCGATGGCAGCTTTCCCGGATGCGTGCAGGAAGTGCGCCCAATCGGACTGCTCGAGATGCTCGACCAGGGCACGCTCGACGAGAAGGTGCTTGCGGTAGGCAAGAACAATCCGCGCTACACCAATGTGTGGAATTACACCGACATGTATCCGCACCTGCTCAAGGAGATCACTCACTTCTTCTCCATCTACAAAGACCTTGAGGGCAAGCGCGTGGAGATGAAGGGCTGGCACGATGCTGGCTACGCGCGCGACCGCGTGGCCTACGCGATGAGCCAGTTTAACGATACGAAGGCGAAGAAGGAAGCGGGAGCGAAGGCGTAGTAAGACAGCCAGTAGCCAATAGCCAATAGCCAAAGGGGCCGTGGGCGGCGCTCAGTATTGGCTACTGGCTATTGGCTATCGGCACTGGCTTCCGGCGAACGACTGCAACGGTGAGCGCATAGAGCGGTGGCCCGAGCAGAGCCACTGCGGCTGCGAACGCCAGCGACGAGACGTGGGCGAATGGCGTTCCCGGATCGCCGAGCGTTTCAGAGCGCGAGGCGTAGAGCGCGTAGGCGATGAGCGCGGTGGGACCGACGGCGAGCAGGCAGGCAAAGCTGAAGCTGCCGGCGCGGAAGGGCCGCGGCAGCTCCGGCTCGCGCAGGCGCAGGAAGATGAGCGCCACGAACTCCAGGATCAGGCTGGAGCCGTAGAGAATCAGGTCAATCGAGATGAGGCGCTCGAAAGGGAGACTGAGCGCCAGCGCCCAACCCAATCCACACACCAGCACGCTGACCCATGGCACGCCGCGACGGTTGCGGTGCAGGAAGGCGCGCGGCAACAGGCCGTCCGCAGCCATGGCGATGGGCAGACGCGTGTAGCTCATCATGAGCGCGTTGAACATGCCCACGCCGCAGATGACGCCGCCTGCAACGACAGCTAGCCCAAGCAGCGGACCGCCGAGCGCGCTGCCGGCGATGGCCCACGAGCCAGTCGAGAAGCCGTCAGCCGAGAGTCCGGCGAAGGCCATGGCTGCCAGCGGCAGCACGTAAGTGAGTGCGGTAAGGAGCGCGGCGGCGATCATGGCGCGCGGGTAGTTGCGTTGCGGGTTGTCGACCTCGCGCGCGATGGTGGAAGCGTTGTCCCAGCCCATGTAGTTCCACAGCGCGACCAGGATGGCAGTGGAGAGGCTGAGTTGCGCGCCAGGCTCAACAGCAGTGCGTCCCCAGTTGATGGCGGGATGCGCAGTGAGACCGTGCCAGAAGCCGAGCGCGATGAAGATCACGAAAGGCGCGAGCAGTAACGCGAACAGCCACACCGAGTCTCTGCCAACTTCGGGCGCGCCCCGCAAGTTCCAAGCGCAGCACAGCACGACGACACCCAGCGACCAGAGGTAAGGGTGCGAGCCAACCGTGCGAATCAACATTAAGGGGAACTCTACTTGCCAGTGGGAGCTTTGGATGCCGCTCATAGCCGAGCTGAACTTGCCCAGATAAAGCACAAAAATGGAGGGGTAAAGCGCCATGTCGAAGACGCTGGCGGTGAGCGAGAGCCAGCTTTCCTGGTAACCCCAGAAGGGTCCGAGACCGCGGCGCACCCAGACGTAAAATCCGCCTTCCGCGGGGATGGCTGCGGCGAGTTCGCCGATCATCAGGGCGGTGGGCAAGCTCCAGATCAGCGGCAGCGTGAGCAGGATGAGGATGGCGCGGCCGTATCCTGCGCCGCCCAAAATGTCTTCAATGCCGTAAGGTCCGCCGGAGACCATGAAGTAGGTGGCGGCCACCAGGGGCAGGAAGCGGATCTTGCGCAAGGCGGGATGGAGAACTAACCGCATGATTGTGAATGTATTGAATGTACATGGGCAAGGGCGGTGCGAATAGCGGGAAGTGGAAGGGCGTGCGGGGCAGCCGCGGCTCGGCGGTCTGAGAGGACCGATGCGTAGAGGGAGAGGTGGTGTCAGGCGGGTCGGGCCGCGGCAGCGCAAGTTCCGGTATAATCCTGACTGAGACCCGGAGAGATGGCCGAGTGGCTGAAGGCGGCGGTTTGCTAAACCGTTGTACGGTCAAAAGCTGTACCGGGGGTTCGAATCCCCCTCTCTCCGCCATGCATTGCATGCAGCAGCCGCTCGCTGATCGCTCGCACTGGCTTGGTTGCAAATCCAGAGAGAACGGTTCGCTTTAGAGTCGGCTCGTCCCAGCCTGCCAAATTACTGATGATCAAAACTTACGCACCGCGAAAGTGCGCGTCTGCGCAGGATGTCGCTCATTGAGCGCAGACTCCATTTGCGCAGGCCATGATGCTGCTAGACTCGAAGCCGAAGGCCTTCACCTTTCCGGATTCAACCAAGGAGCAGCGTAACCGATGCCCCTGAGGCTTCAGAAGCCGAATCTTCCCCAGGCAGTTTATTGGTTCACGTTGCTGGCTTTTGTGCTGCGCATTGTGACACGGCTGCATACGGGCGCTGCCGACTTTTGGGTCAATGGCTATACGTTCTTTTTTGATATGGCCCAAAGCATCGCTGCGGGAAAAGGGATTGTTATAGAAGGTATTCATACCGCGTCTCGCGTTCCCTTCTACCCCATTTTTCTCGCCGCAGTGACCTTGGGTCACGAAGCCTTTTGGCCCATCGTGATTGCCGAATCCATGATCGGGGCTGGAACTGCATTTTGTGCGGCGCTGCTGGCGCGCCAAATGTTTCATGGACCATGGGCGGCCAAGGCAGCGACATTGGCAGCTGCAATCACCGCGGTGTATCCCTACTATGTCGTCCACGACACAGCCCTCCAGGAGACCGCCCTTTTCACGCTGCTGACTCTCATGGCGGTGATCCTCGCTCATCGCATCGTGCGCACCGGAACATTTTTAATTGCCGCTCTCTGTGGATTCCTGCTTGGCTTGGATGTGCTGACACGTGCGCCGATTGCGCTCATCGCATTGCTCGTCCCGGCATGGCTGGTTTGGAGAAAGCGCCAGCGCCTGGTTCCGGCTTTGGTGTGCGCGTTGTTCCTTGCTTTGACTGTTTTCCCCTGGATTTGGCGATGTTACAAGTTAACCGGCCATGTTTTGCTTACGACTGAGCAAGGTATCGAACTTTGGAATGGCAATAACGATTTTCTCTTCCGCTACTATCCCGAGCAGAGCGTCGACGTGAGCATCAACGCTCATATGGCGGCTTTAACTCCTCAAGACAATTGGGAGTTGCAGCAACTCAGCGATAACGAGGCGCTCACGGATCAATGGTTCCGGCAAAGAGCCCTGGCTTATATTCGCGCGCATCCCTGGCTGACGCTTTTCAACGGATTCCGCAAAATCGCCGCGACCTTCGACTGGCTGCCGACTCCGCGAAGATCTCTTGCGAGAACCTTGCTGCATGCTTTCTCGTTCGGTCCTGTGATGGTTCTCGGGCTGTGGGGAATGTGGCGAAGGCGCTCGCAATGGCGGGACGACTCTTTAATTTATCTAATGTTCTTGCAGTTCTTACTTGTAACTGCCGTCTACTTTGGCCAAACCAATCAGCGCGTGTACCTCGACGTCTACTGGATCGTGTTCGGCGCGGGCGCTCTGGCGGAGACAGGCGCAGGCATCGTGCATCGGCATTCTCAATCCGGCCAAGGCGCGCTACAAAGCTCTTGATGGCGCTGGCAGAAGTCTCGGCCTCATCACTACCTGCGGCCCGTCCTGCATCGCAAACTCACTTGAGTTTCCGAAACACGACGTCGGGATATTCCGCATCGGGCAAGAGGCAATCGTCGCGGCCGTAGAGCGGTTCCCGCTGGTCGAGTTTTGCGCTATATAACGTCTCGAATTCTTTGGCTGTGCGCGTATCGCCAAAGCGAAACATGGCATGTTGGATGACCAGAAGGCCGCCGGGCTTGAGTGTGCGCGCCAAATCGGCCACAGACTGCTCAAACTCGGCAAAGCGGATGCGATGGCCACTCTCCGGCGGTGGCGGCGAAATGTTCAGATCCCCATGACGGAAGATTGCCATGGCAAAAATGGCATCGTAGCTGGCGCTCGCCTCCCCCTTCATCGATCCGGCTACAGCGAAAGTAATCTTCTTGTCACCAGCCCTGAGGTGCCGAAAACGGCAGACGGCAATATTCCATGGATTGATGTCGAGCCCGGCGATGTATGCGTCAGGGAAATATCGGCGTAGGGAGAAAACTTCCTCTCCCGTCGCACAACCAAACGATAGAATGCGCGCACTCACAACGCCCTCGAGCAACTTGTGCACTGCGAGGAAAATGTCCGGATAGCGGTCGGCGGAAGTTGTTCCGTACGGCTGGTAGAGACCTTTCGGCGGCCGCAGCAGCAGTAGCGCAGCATTGCGCGACTCCTGGCCATGCACCAACTTGTAGAGGAACAGCGCGGCCCGATGCCCCGGCACTTTGCGCAGGAAAGGCTTCCATCGGATGATGAACGCACGCATACAAGTCGTTTCCGGCGACGGAAGTCGCCACTCTCTAACTTGTAATCTAGTGTATTTAGTGTATCGGACGGATTTTCCCAAACCGGATTTACGAGCCCGGCTGACCTGACCTGCTCGCTCTGACTGCCTCTTTTTCTTGCAACAGTAAATCAAGTTGCCGTTCAAAGGAGGCACGGTCGAACGAACCATCCGTCTGACAGGGAAGCCAGTCGTTCAACTCCGAGAAAATCGACCACGACCATGCAAGCGGGACCGCAGGAGTTCCGACGTTTGGCAATTGCCGAATCTCGTCGGCCGGTCCAAGGATGTGCGGTTCATAGATTTTGATTCCGTCAGAGATCACTCCGGCGTAATAGCTGAAGTTTCCCTTGGCCACAATCAAAACATCTGCCTCTATAAGCTCCTGCATGGTCCAAACGGCGTCGGCGTCCAGGAAGAACTCAGCGCCAAGCGGGGACAGTTCCGAGAAATCCGCGATGTTTCCCTGACTATAAACGCGCATGCTGAAAGGGCCGCCTCGGGAATCCAGGATGGATTTCACTTCGCTGGTGATGCGGAGAACCCTGTCAGTGCTTGTGTACATCTGGGGGATTGCATTGGCGGTGACGTCTCCGCGGCGGATATGCACAGCTACCGTGATCTCATCTGTCGTTCGCGGGGCCTTGTTCAAGTAATATTTGCGCCTGAATTCCGGGATCAGGGCTCGAAAACCGTCCAGCAGCTCCTGCTCCCGGCCCCGCAATCCAAAGCACAGATTGAGATTCGACAAGGCATAAGAGCCCACGTCAACCACTCCGCGTCTCCTGCCATGGCGAGGTTCCTCGCCCGCGCCCAGATTGAAAAGCGACTCCCATGCCGCGGCCCATTGCTGCATGGGCCGATCGGCGTGGCAAACAATTGAAAGCGGTGTGTGCAAATAGGCAAGACCCGATACCCGGGCAAAATTGATGGTGCACGTCGTGAGAGAAGCCAAACTCGCGGCCCCTTCCTTGTCTGAGCTCATCGCACAAGTAACCGCCCATATACGCTGCACGCCGATTCGATGCAAAATGTACTTCCGGAAAAAAATAAACCGCGCTTCATGGTGAAGCTTGCGGTCCAGCAAAAATTTGACGCAGTTCTTTAGCAATTGCTTCGTGTAGTTGTAGCCTTCCGACACTATGTAATGGAGCAAAGGAAATTCTCGTTTCATGCATCGAAATCCTAAAGCAGCTCCTTTGGGGCGCTTTCAAATCCCAAAACCAATTCGGTCTTCAGAGTGGGCAACAACCTGATTGCAGTTCGTCGTCTCTATAAAACCAACTTCACTTGCTCACGTGAACCTTACTGGCCGATTTGGCTTTTTCCTTCTCTTCTAATAACAAGAAGAGCTGGCGTTCAAAGGCAGAACGATCAAACGAGCCATCCTGCTCGCAGGGGACCCAGTCGTCCGTGGTGGGAACAATCCTCCACGTCCAGGACTTTTCAAAGAACTTGATTCCGTCGGAAATGAAGCCGGCGTAATGGCTGTAGCAGCTCTTGGCCGCGACCAGAATGTCGGCCTCCACAAGTTCCTGGAACGTCCAGATGGGGTCGGCGTCGAGAACGAGTTCAGCGCCAAGCGGCGAGAGTTCCGCAAAGTCCTTGGGGGCGCCTTGCGAATAGATGCGGATGCTGCTCGAAACCGCGTGAGAGTCGAGGATGGCCTTCGCTGCGCTGGCGATGTGCAGAACACTTTCCGTAGCCGTGTATTTCTCCATGGCATTGTCAGTGGATACATCCCCGCGGCGGATGTGCACTGCCACGGTGACCTCATCCGTCGTGCGCGGCGACTTGTTGAGGTAATACTTGCGCCTGAATTCCGGCATGAGGGTCAACAATCGCTGCCACAACTCCCGGTCCCTGCCCCCCCATCCAAAACACTGATCGAAAAACACCCACATATCGTAGTTACAGGGACGGAGGTCATGGTGCATGACCCCGCGAGTCCTGCCGTCGCAGAGCAGTTCGCCCGCGCCCAGATTAAACATCGACTCCCAGGCCGCTACCCACTCCTGCATGGGGCGATCGGCGTGGGCGATCTCGGTGAACGGCGAATGTAGATAGGTAAGTCCGGTGGCTCGAGCAAAACCTATCGCGGTCATTATGTGAAAGGCCTGGGCTCCGGCCCCTTCTGTCGGGCTATCAATGGCACAGGTAATTGCCCGTATCCGCCTAAGGCGCGCAAGATGCAGAATATATTGCGGCAGGAATACCAAGCCCTCATCGCTGAAAGGCTTTCGGCCCAGAAGACGTTTGAAGGGGTTCTTGAGTGAATGCAAGGCATATCTGCAGCTTTCAAATGCGACGAACCCGAACAAGGGATACCGCTGTCGGATTCGGTCGAATGCTCTTTTGATCCACCTTTTCAATTGCAAACCTGGATCCTTTTCGATCTTCTCGGTGAATGATCGCAATCATCCGAGCCACTGGGCCGTCCCGTCGTGGCTGAATTCCAGTTTATCCTTGGGGTGGCCGGATCGCGCGGAAATGCGCCGAAGCCAAATTCACACAAAATGCCCCGCTCATCTGGCAACGCGGCAAATGCGGAATGCCAATTAAAGTTCTATACGAAGCCTCTGCGCAGAGGCATTCCGTTTAGCGCATCGCATGGCAATTCACCGCAATGCCAGTCAGCAATAGATGACTGGCATGCAAGTGTCAATCTTCAGCGCGATGGTGCAGGAATTGTCATCCCAGCGCCACATGTGGTTCCGCGGCACAGCGCCAACACCGTGAGCAAAACCGGTTCGGCGCATGTCTGGGCATTGAACTGCTTACTTCAGAGAGGAAATGACATGGACCAGCATGCAGAAAGGCGTAAAAAGGCTACAGCCCCACTCCTGCTGACGTCACTCCTGAATTTTCAAGCAAAGCTCTGGCACGGCTGAAGCCGCGCTTCTTCAAGACAATTGCAGATTGACCCACTGCAAAGATTTGAGCCTCTAAGCCCAACGCTCAGCTCTTCTCGGCCGAACAGGAGAAGATCCGCGAACAGACTGCTCGTCGGTCCAACAGAGTAATCTTAGCTATAGTGCATGGTACTGTTACCGTTTTCGGGGTGGGAGCCGACGGTCGACGAGGCGGTAATTTGCCCGATGTCAATCTTCTTCAGTTCAGGGGCGACCCAATTCTTCCTGATTTCGACCTTCTTGACAGTGTTACCAGTCATCCGCGCTCTCCTTTAGGGGGAATGTACTCAATACTTGGACTATAAGGGATGTTTACCCTTAAATCAAGTGGATAATCCCTTACGATCCCGTACTTTCAAGCAGATGAAACATTATGGCTGAGGGTTGCCGGCGGGATTCCCAGCCTTTTGAGAAACTCAGGCATCAGCCGCACTTTACGTAGTGTCTTATTGGCGTCCAATCGGCTTCAGATCTTCTTAAGCCATTTAATTAGAACATTTTATTACTCAAATGGCGCGGAACAGGCCCGCCCCGACGCACGCCCATCGACTCCGCTTTCATCTGGTCCTGGCTCGCCGGGGGCGTTGCGCAATGTGGGAGCGATCAGCTCCCGTTATGAAGTGTATGCTGCCCCAATTGTTGTACCCAACGCCACAGCCACAGCACAGGGCGCAAGGGTTTATAGGCCCAGAAGAAGCCATCCGGCAGAGTAAGAGTCCTGAAATCCTCGCGGCCGTAGAAGAGCTCAGACAGGCTATCGCGCCAGGATTTTGCCGGCCACAAGAGCCGCTCGTAGCGACTCTTGCGAATTCGGTTGCGGAGTTTGGACGGACTCACGCGGCCTGTGGGTTCGCCGGAGCAATAGAGAGCCTGAAGCGGCACTGCAACGAGCCTGGGAGAAGGCTCCCGCCACGCTTCCGCAGGAAGATCCGGCCGGGAAAGACCATACATTTGCTCGAGAAGATAGATCCCCGCAAGCAGAACTCTGGTCTGACGCAATTTCCGCGCGTTCTCCCATGCCGCCTCCCAATCGAGAAGCCCCAGCGCATGGGCGCGCGCCAAATCTCCCAGCCATTTGGCGCGGAACCACTCGTGCAGCCCACCATGGCAGCAGAGGTAGAGAGTCATATCGCTGGGATGCATGACCTGGATCGAACACCCTTGCCAGGTAGAAGGCACGCTCCGGGCCCATCGGGCGCGAGTAGTATCTGGAGTTTCCCACTGGTGGCGCCAATGAAGCTCCAACATGCGGCCTGTCTGGACATGGATGAAGCTGATGTGCTGCTCATTGCGCAGGAAGCTGCCCCATTGCCGGGAACTCATGGGGAAATATGTCTCTTCCAGATGCCAATCCTTGCCCACCAGGCAGCCTTGCGCTCGGCCAAGATCTTCGCGCGACACTTCCAGGTCCATATCCAGCGTTTCGCGCATACCCACGTCCCCATAAAGCGCAAAGGATAGGATCTGGCCCTTCAGCGGCATCACGGGGATGCCTGCGCGGTTGAACCGCTTCAGCACGTCTGCCAAAAGCAGACAATGCTGCATCGCCTTCATGCGGCAAGCATCGCTGCGCTTCTGTAATCCCTGCCTGGCAGATTCCGGCAATGTGACTCCGGGCAGGCGGTTGAGGGCGGACCAACTGAGAGCCGGCGTGCGGTGGCGATCGACCAGCGCGAGATATTCTGTCCAGTCCGGCCCGGCGGCGAAGGCTTCCCGTATGGCCTCGTCCTGATTTTGCCGCCACGAGTCCGGGGCTAGCCAGGAGGTAGCCATCATAAGGCGGAATGCGGGTCGAGTTAGCTCGAGCCAACTATCGCTGCTCATAGCCGATCTCCCGCGTCGATCTCGCGCATTTGGGCAGCCCAGGAAGCGGCATAAGCCCCACCCATGGCCACAAGCTGCGCATGAGATCCGGATTCGATGATGCGTCCTTTGTCCATCACGTGGATGATGTCAGCGTGCATGGCCGTAGTGAAACGGTGGGTGATCATCAGCGCAGTTCTGCCTTTTACAAGGTTGTGGAAACGGCCGAGCCAGTCCTGCTCCGCCCATGAATCCATGGCGCTGGTCGGCTCGTCCAAAATCACCAGCGGCGCGTTACGGAAAAATGCTCGCGCCAGTGCGATTCGCTGCCACTCGCCCCCGCTCAGCTCCGCGTTGCCAAACAACTTGCCCAATTTCGCCTCAAAGCCATCCTGGAGCCGGTCGATGGGCTCCAGTGCTCCCGCGTCACGCGCCGCTTCCCGGATGCGCATCTCGTCGGAGAGATTGCCGATGTCTCCAAAGCCAATATTCTCGCGCACTGTCGCGTGATAATGAACGGGGTCTTGGAAAAGGACGGCAATATTGCGCCGTAAGGCCTCCGGATCCATCTCTCGAAGGTCCACCCCATCCAGAAGAATGCGGCCCTCATCCGGGTCATAGAAGCGGCAGAGCAGCTTGACGAGCGTGCTCTTGCCCGCCCCGTTGTGTCCCACCAGCGCCACGACCTTTTCTTTTGGAATCTCCAGTTCGAATTCGTCGAGAGCACGATGTTCCCCGCAGGGGTACGTGAAGCTCACGCGCTCGAAGCGAATGGAGTGTTGCAAGGGGAGCCCGGGTTCTCCGGATCGGCCGGAGCGGATGGTTGGTTCAATCTTCAAGAAATCGTCCACGTTTTGCACGTAGAGCAGGCTCTTGTAAATCCTGCCCGCGCCTTCCAGCAATGCCCGGAGCTGGGCCTGGCCCTGCTGGAAGGCCTGGAGGCAGAGGAGCAGATCGCCCAGCTTGACGCGTCCGACAAGCGTCTGGTGGAGCATCCAACCCAAGCCGGCGAGGCTGCCCGCCAAAGCCAGGAGGCCGGC
>CAWAZR010000016.1:0-90948 GCA_963786565.1 uncultured Acidobacteriota bacterium
AACTCCGGGATCCCGGCGAGTACGACCGATTCTGTGATTCTCAGCATCAGCGTGACCCCATACCCCCCGATCTCAAGTTATTCGGGTACGATTACCGCGACGGCTTCGAGCGCGATTTTTTCTACGAACCCGTCGTT
Source organism: uncultured Acidobacteriota bacterium (assembly GCA_963786565.1). GTDB lineage: Bacteria > Acidobacteriota > Terriglobia > Terriglobales > Acidobacteriaceae > Telmatobacter. The sequence continues at coordinate 138 of CAWAZR010000016.1, forward strand.
CAACGAGAATGTGATCTTCCAGCAGGTGCCTCCCATTACGTGGGCTACGCCTGCAAACATTGTCTACGGCACGCCGCTGAGCGGTGCACAGCTAGACGCCAGTTCCACCGTGGCCGGCACATTTATATACGCGCCCGTGGCAGGAATCGTCCTCGCCACCGGGCCGCAGACTTTGACCGCGACTTTCACGCCCACCGATATGGTGACTTACACCACCGGGAAGGCAAGCGTGACACTGACCGTGATTCCGGGCACGCCGGTCATCACGCTCACTTCATCGGCCAATCCAGTCTTCATGAGCAACGCGGTCTCGTTCACCGCCAGCCTTCCCTCCTACGCGTCCACCGAGACGGGCACCATGACCTTTTACTCCGGATCGACTGCCATCGGCACGGCTCCGGTGTCGGGCGGCTCGGCCACGCTCACCACCACTGCGCTCACGGCCGGCACGCAGCCGATCACCGCGGTCTACTCGGGCGACGCCGACTATGGGCCGGGCACCAGCAATCCGGTCTCCGAAACGGTGCAGGATTTTACGCTGACCTTCGCCAGCGGCAATGGCTCAGTGACTGCGCAGCCGGGAGGGCAGGCAACCTATTCTCTGGTGGTCACTCCGACGAATGGAACACACCTGCCGGCAGGCGTGACTTTGAGCGCGAGCAATCTTCCGCCGGGCATGACGGCGATTTTCTCTCCGGCTACGATTTCGGCCGGCGCCCCGTCCACAGCGGTCACCGTGACCATTACGCTTCCAGGCAAAGCGGCGAATGAGAAGCCGCTCAGCCCGTTCGGCGGCGGCGCAGTGCCGGTGGCTCTGGGACTGATGCTGTTGCCGTTTGTGCGCAGGATGCGCAAAGCGCGCGCACGCCTGGTTCTGTTGGCCGCGTTGCTGGCGATCGGCGGGGCTCTGGTTGTGGGATTCACGGGATGCGGCACTAAAACGGCCTCGCAGAAGTTCTCATTCTCAGTGACTGCGGCTTCGGGAGCGCTTTCGCACTCGCTGACGCCGGGGCTCACCGTGGAATAAGGATGGCCGCGGAGCGCGGCATTTTCACGCCGCGCAGTCTTGGCTGAGAGTTTTCAGATCAGGCCTATGGCGCGCTGCTGTTGCGCCATTTTTCCGCCAGCGCACGATCGGCGAGCGCCTTGATATACACCCCGCCGACCACGGAACGGGCTTGGAAGCTCATCTGTTTTCCGGTCTTCGTGTCGTACCAGTCGGTGAGCGGAACGCGCGTGGGACCTTCATTGATCCAGCGGCCGATGGGAGCGATGAGCGCGGCAAACGCGTCGACTCCTCCTGGCTGCGGCGCATCGGCCAGCGTCGCCGTCCAGATTTCCCAATCCAGCTTCGTGTAGTCGCGGCGATTGTCGAGAGGCAGTCCGAACGCATTCAGATGCTGGAGATAGAAAGCGACCTCGGTCTCGCGAACCTGGGCAGGGAAGAGATGCAATCCGAGGATCTGATCCCACACCAGGTTGTACTTCTGGCTCCATGTGCCGGGTTTGTCGAAGGCAAGCTTGTAGTGGTCGCCGTCGATCGCCATCGACTGCCATTTCGTTGCCATCTCCGCGGCGCGGCGCGCGTACTCCTCGGCGACATCCGTTTTTCCGAGCGCCTTTGCCATCTGCGCATAAGCTGCCAGCGCCTCAATGGCCTTGATGGAAAGATTTGCGTTGTGCGCGAGATGTCCGGCGAAATCATCCGTCGAAAGCTGATTCTCGGGATCGAGCCCCTTGTCGCGAAGATACTCGGCCCACTGGGTGAACTGCGGCCAGTAGGCGCGCACAAAATCCCAGTTGCCCTGCTCCTGGCTCATCGCGTCGGCAAGGATGAGCAGATTTCCGCTCTCCTCCACGGGCATCTGGTTGTCCTCTGAAATTTCTCCGCCGCCATAAACCTGTCCATCGGCCAGCGGATAGGTCCCCAGGTCGTGCGGCGCAAACGGCCACTTCCATCGCGGCAGGGCGGCGTATTCCATCACGGGCTTGAGCATGGCCTGCACCAGCGCGGGATTGAAGAAGAGGAAAAACGGAGCGGAAGGATAAATCACGTCGACGGTGGAGATGCAGCCGTTGGAGAAGTTCTCCTTGGGGAAGAGCATGGGCGTGCCGTCCACGTCGGCCGCAAAGCCATGCGCCGCAAGCGTCTGGCGATAGGCGAGAATCGCAAGCTGTGCGTACGCGGGGCCACCGGCCTTTGTCAGATCGGCAGTGAGTTCGCGATCGAAGGTTTCCCCGCGAGCAAGGAGAGCCGGGTATTGCGATTCCGCGGCGACAATCATCTTTGCTACGGAGGTGTTGTTGCGTTGCCAGTACGGGCGCAGTTTGCGGCCCATGTACTCGACCGCATACTCCTCGGTGTAAGCAAGCAACACGTGCCGCACGACCGGTGCGGCTGTGACTCTGCCCAGCGTGAACGCGACGGCAAGATGCGCGGCGTGATCGCGCGGCATCCGCGGCATGTCGAGATCGTCGCTCGCCGGCAGCGCGCCGGTGGCGGCAAAGCTGCGCATTGCATCGGAGGACGCGGCAACCTGCGCATCTGCCAAGTCCGGCACGGCAAGATGGAAATATCCCCAGTCGATGCGCAGATCGTCGCCGGGGCGGTTCAGAACGCGCTGCTCGCGCGAGCCCGCGTTCAGCACGGTGAGCCCCGGAATTCGGCTCCGTCCCCACGTCACTTCTTCATCGCGCGTGTTCACGGCGATCACCGGATCCACGTCGACCAGGAGCGAAATGTCGTGCGCACCGTCGCCGGTCACCGCAAACGTGAGATACGTGACCGGGCGCGAAAGCAGATCGAGATCCTTGGGAAACGCCGGCGTGAAGAAGGTCACCGTCAGCGTCACCTGCGCGGCCTGGAACGTGTAGATGGTGCGCATCGGCGTCACTTCAAGCGCAGTCTGTTGCATCGCCGGAACGTTGCGCGGCATCGCGCCCATAAACCGGTAGGTCTGCCCGTCAATCCGCGCCAGGCCCGCGATCGGCTGCGGGGCGCCCGTCCAGTGTTTGGTGTCTTCGTCGGTAAGGTGATCGGCCATCGACCACACGCTGAAATACGGATCGTGCGCGATGAGCGGAACCGCGGGGGGGCGCTGCTGCGCGGAAGCGAGAACGGGCGAAATGACGGCGGCGACGGTCAGCAGCCTTAGGCTCCAGCCGGAGGTCGCGTGCTTCAACATCGTTTTCATATTCTTTCTATTCATGTTCGAAGATCGCTATCGCAGCACCCATCAGTATTAGCTTTGCGGCCAGGCATCCACCGCGCGAGCTTGCGGCGCGCATCATCCAATGTACAGGCGGAACTTCGATTCCGCCAATGAGCGACGATACGGCGATGCGCGTGAAAGGGGCCACATGCATCTGCCAGTCAGCCGCTCCCGCACCAGAATGTTGCGCTTGCAAATTTCGCACGGGAGCGATAGCTTCAACGCGACTAAAATTTTGGACCCAATCCAATAGGCCGCGTTCGAAGTGAGGGCACAACAGGCCGTGTGCGCCGGAACCCGGCCCGTCGGAAAGTTAAGGTGGACGGAACATGGAACGAACCGCAAATTGCCTCGCCAAGCTTGAGCGGATGAACAAGGCACTGCGCCACGAAGAGCCGGATCGCGTGCCCATCAGCGACTTCTTCTGGGGCGGCTTCCTGAGCCGTTGGCGCAATGAGCTGGGCCTGGCGGCGAATACCGACATATACCGGTACTACGACCTCGACTGGCGCGTGATAGCGCCCAACATGGACCCGCATATCCGGCAGTTCGACATCCTCCGCGACGACGCGACGGAAGTCACCGTGCACACCGGCTTCGGCGCCACGATTCGCAAGAAATTCGACCTGCCCATGCCGGCCTTCGTGGGCTTCGACACCGACAGCGTGGAAAAAATGGAAGCCTTCCAGTTCGACGACCCCTTCGACAAGCGCCGCTACCTCCGCGCCGGCGATGACCAGATCAATGGCGTGGGCGATGGCTTCGAGAGGAACATGGCGCCGTTTGTCGATCGCGTGGCCGCCGAGTACCCGGACTTTCCTGTCTACGGCGGCATTTGCGAAGCCCACGAAATGATCTGGCGCATTGTCGGAACGGAAAATGTGATGCTGTGGATGGGTGAATTTCCCGACGCCATCGCCCGCTTCGTTACGCGCCTGCACGAATTCAACCTGGGCATCCTCCGCGCCCAGATCCAGGCCGCGCAAGGGCGTCTGGCCGGAATCATCATCTGGGGCGACGTGGCCTACAAGAAAGGCATGCTTTTTTCGCCCGCCTTCTGGCGCCAGCACTTCAAACCCGGCGTCAAGGCCATGATCGACGAGTGTCACAGCCACGGCCTGCCGGTGATTTATCACGGATGCGGTAACGTCAATCGTATCTTCGAGGACTTCATCGAGATTGGCGTGGACGCCTACAATCCCCTGGAGTACAAAGCCGGTCTAGATGCAGTCGATTTGCGCCGCCGGCTTGGCCACCGGCTGGGTTTCTGCGGCAACATGGATGTGCAACTTTGGGCCGCAGGCAGCAGGGACGAGCTGCGCGCGGCCGTCCTCACCAAGCTGAATGCCGCCAAAGGCGGCGGCTTCATCTTCCAGTCAGATCACTCCGTGCCAACGAACGTGCCCGGCGCGAGCTACGACTACGTGGTGAAGCTCGTGCGCGAGCACGGTGTTTACCCGCTTCAGCTCGGCGAATTCGATCTGCCCGATCTCGGCTGAAATTGGTGGCCTCGGCAGCCAGGACCGGTGGCACGAAGATCGGACTTGCCAATTCCGATTTTCGGAATATACTGTACCGCCTGAAGACCCAAAACCAGGGGGCAAAAGTGGCGCGGCGGGAAATTAACGAGTTCAGCGACGAATTGGCAAAGGATGTGAACGGCGCGGGCGCATCCGGCCGCAGCGGCGACCGCAACGAATCGCAGACCGTGCTGCGCGCGTGCGAGGTGCTGAAGGCTTTTCGCCATCTTGGCGAAGAGCTGCCGCTCACCACCGTGATGGAGCGTACCAGCTTGCCCAAAACCACCACCTTTCGTCTGCTGCGTACGCTCATTCACGGCGGGCTAGTGGAGCGGGTGAGCGCGGGCGTCTATCGCAACAGCTTCGGACCAGTCACGGCGCGGCCGTTCCGTATCGGCTTCGCGACGCAAGGCGACACGGAGTTTGCCCGCGAAGTGACACGCAGCATGGTCACCGCCGCGGCGCGGGAGCACGTGCAACTCATCACCTTCAACAATCGCTACAGCGCACGCGAGGCGCTGCGCAACGCCGACCTGTTGATTCGCGAGCGCGTGGACCTGGTCCTCGAATTCCAGACTTACGAGCGCGTCGCCCCCGTCATTGCTTCAAAATTTCTGGCCGCGAACGTGCCGGTCATCGCTATCGAGGTGCCGCATCCAGGCGCCACCTACTTCGGCGCGGACAACTACAAGGCCGGACTCATGGGCGGCCGCGCCCTGGGCCGCTGGGCGCGCGAAAACTGGGAGGGCAAGGTGGACCAGCTGGTTCTCATTGAGCTTCCTATCGCCGGATCGCTCCTTGAGTTGCGTCTCGCCGGCCTGGTCGACGGGCTGCGCGCCGAGCTTCCGAAAATTGTCGAAGCGCCATTGGTTCGCCTCAACGGCCGCGGGAATTTTGAACAGGTGCTGGACGTGCTGCGCAAATACCTGCGTCGCCGCGGTCCGCGCCGCACGCTGGTAGGCACCGTCAACGACATCTGCGCATTGGCCGCGCTGCGTGCCTTTGAAGAAGCCGGTGCGTCGCAGCAGTGTGCTGTGATGGGCCAGAACGCCCTGCGCGAAGCGCGCGCCGAACTGCGCCGGCCGGGCACGCGCCTGGTCGGATCAGTGGCATATTTCCCCGAACGCTACGGCGATGAGCTGATTCCGCTGGCGCTCAATATTCTTCAGCAGAAGCCCGCGCCGGCGGCACTTTTCGTCAAACATCAACTCCTGACCCCTCGCAACGTGGATCTGGTCTATCCGCTCGATGAGGTGGGAGCAGGCGCCGCGCGTAAGCTTGCGAGTGGTCCCGAAAATTCCGCAATGCGGAACCAAAAGTCCGCCGAAGTTTGACCTTCGGCGCGTGCCGATACCCATCATAGTGTGCAAGGGAGAACAATCTCGTCGGGATGGACAACGCAATCACAAGAAGGGATTTCCTGGCCGGCGCAGCGGCAATCGCGCTAGCCGGCGGCGAGCGCGCATCTGCCGTTCCCGCTGTTCCTGACCCACTGGCAGAATTTGATTACGCTGCGGTCGAACTGACGGGCGGCCCGCTCAAGCGGCAGTACGACCGCATCCACGCCGCATATCTCGCCCTCGACAACGACCGGCTGCTCAGGGTCTACCGCGAACGCGCAGGTTTGCCCGCCCCCGGCGAACCAATGGGTGGATGGTACGGCCGCGATGGCTTCGTGCCCGGCCATTCGCTGGGCCAATACATCTCCGGACTGGCGCGGATCGGGCGCACCACCGGGGACGCGGCTTGCACAAAAAAGGTTGCGGATCTAGTCGAAGGTTTCGCCGCCACTCTGGGTCCAAAAGATCAGTGCTTTGCTGGGCCGAATGCCGAAAACGTCTGGCCCTGCTACATCCTCGACAAGCACCTTGCCGGCTTGATGGACGCGCACCAATTGAGCGGAGTCGCGCAAGCTCGCGATCTTGTTCCCCGCGTATTTCGCGGGGCTCTCACTTACATTCCCGAGCGCGGACACGATCGGATCGGCAAGAAGGATCCTCCGTTTGACGAAACCTACGTTCTGCCCGAATCTCTCTTCCTCGCGTACGAGCTGACCGGAGATCGCGCTTTGTATGACCGCGCGATGGCGTATCTGCTGGATCGCGATTACTTCGATCCGCTCGCCGCCGGACAGGATGTTTTGCCGGGCCGGCACGCCTACAGCCACGTTATCGCGCTCAGTTCGGCAGGCAAAGCGCGCCTGGTTCTGGGTGATGAAAAATATCTTCGCGCCATGCAGAACGCCTCGCATCTGCTGCAATCCACGCAGCAGTTCGCGACCGGGGGCTGGGGACCGAACGAGACTTTTATCGAGCCGCACAAAGGTCAACTCTGCGCGAGCCTGCATACGACCAACGACCATTTCGAAACGCCCTGCGGCAGTTACGCGGCCATCAAGCTGGCGCGTTATCTGCTCTGCGCCACCGGCAATGCGCGCTATGGCGACAGCTTGGAGCGCGTCGTCTTCAACGGCATCCTTGCCGTCAAAGAGCCCGACGCCGATGGCGATTATCCGTACTACTCCACCTATGGAGCGGCGGCGCACAAGGTTTTCTATCAGAAGAAATGGCCATGCTGCTCGGGAACGTTGGTGGAGGGCGTCGCGGACTACGTGAAGAACATTTATTTCCGCGCGCACGACGGCGTGGCCGTGAATCTGTACGCACCTTCTCGCGTGCAGTGGACGGAACGCGGCGTCGCGGTGACGCTCGCGCAAGAGACGGATTACCCGCTCGGCGGGGCGGTTGCTCTGCGCGTGACTTGCGCCACGCCGATCGAATTTGCGCTGCGCATGCGAGTCCCTTCCTGGCAAAACGAAGCGCCGCAGCTTCGCGTGAACGGAAAACCGGTGCATGCGGATCTACAGCAGGGATTTGCCGCGGTGCGGCGGCGCTGGAGCAGCGGTGACGCGCTCACTTGCGAATTTCCACTGCACTTTCGCACCGAAGCCATCGACGATCTGCATCCTGAAACTGTGGCCGTGTTACGCGGTCCGCTGGTGTATGTCGAAAAGAGCCCGGCAGACGGCGAAGCTGTGCACGCGAACCCTGAAGCTTTGCGGCCCGAGGCCGGATCGTCCGGAGTTTGTTCTTCCCAAACCAGCAACCACATCCGTACCTATGCGCCGTTCTACCTGGTGCGCGATGAGGCCTACACGATGTACGCCCAGCATGGATAAGACGAGCGCAAATTCGGATCGCATTTACGCGCGGTACTGGATCGAGACGGCGTTTCCGCTCGACGACGCGGCCGCCATCATGGCAGGCGAGCAGTCTACGGGAACCTTCGTGCGGGTTCCCGGCGAAACCGACGAGTTGCGCGAACGCTACGCCGCGCGCGTGGAGCAGATTGTCGAATTGGGTACCGTCGACGCGCCCTCGCTCGCCGGTTCCGGCCTGCCGAAAAAGCACGCCGGCCCCGCGGTGCGCCGCACGGCGGAAGTCACGCTTTCCTGGCCGATCGAAAACTTGGGGCCATCATTGCCCAACCTGCTCGCAACTGTCGCAGGCAATCTTTTCGAGCTCAAGCCGTTCTCCGGCCTCAAGCTGCTCGACGTCACATTGCCGCCGGCTTTTCTGTCCGCGTATCAAGGGCCGCAATTCGGTGTGGAGGGAACGCGCCGGCTCACGGGCGTTTACGGCAGGCCCATTATCGGCACCATCATCAAGCCGAGCGTTGGCCTGACGCCGCAGCAAACGGCGGCGCAAGTCAAGATGCTTGTCGAAGCCGGCGTGGACTTTATCAAGGACGACGAGCTGCAATCGGACGGTCCGCACTGCCCGTTTGAGCAGCGCATTCCCGCTGTGCTTCGCGTGCTGAGCGATTACGCCGAGCGAACCGGCAAACGGCCGATGTATGCGGCGAACATCACCGGCGAAATCGACCAGATGCTGCGCCGCCACGACCTGGTGGTCGAATCCGGCGGCACGTGCGTCATGGTCAGCGTCAACAGCGTGGGACTGCCTTCGATGACCGCGCTCCGCCGCCATGCGCAGGTAGCTATCCACGGCCATCGCAACGGCTGGGGCATGTTCACCCGCTCGCATGCCATGGGCATGAGCTTCATTGCCTTCCAGAAATTCTGGCGGCTTGCCGGCATCGATCACATCCACGTGAATGGCCTGCGCAACAAATTCTGCGAAGCGGACGCGAGCGTGATCGCGTCCGCGCGGGAGTGCCTCACGCCCATGTTTCCCGCCCCGCACAAGGGCTGCGAAATCATGCCGGTCTTTTCTTCAGGCCAGTCCGCACGCCAGGCGCCGGACACGTACAAAGCGCTGGGCTCGACGGATCTGATCTACGCTTGTGGCGGGGGAATTCTCGCTCATCCCGCAGGCCCTGCCGCGGGCGTGCGCAGCCTGCATCAGGCCTGGAAAGCAGCGGCCGCGGGCATCCCATTGGCCGAATATGCGAAGAGCCACGAGGAATTGCGTTCGGCTCTAGAGGCGTTTGCCGCGTGAGCATCGAACCTTCAGCGCGCCCGCTGTACGCCTGGTATGGTGACGACTTTACCGGCTCGACCGACGTGCTCGAAGCGCTGGCGCTTCACGGCGTCAAGGCCGTCCTGTTTACGCATACGCCTGGCCCGCGCGAGATCGCAGCTTTTTCTGATTGCCGCGCCGTGGGAATCGCCGGTGAAAGCCGCAGCCGCAGTCCCCATTGGATGAGCCGCAATCTGCCTGCAATCTTTCGCGCCATGCGGCGGCTGGGCGCTCCCGTCAATCACTACAAAGTCTGCTCGACATTTGATAGTTCGCCCCGCGTGGGCAGCATCGGCCGCGCCATGGAGCTGGGTCGCGACGCGTTTCGCTCCGGCACCGTGCCGATTGTGGTCGGAGCGCCGCACCTGGGCCGCGCCGTCGTCTTCGGAAATTTATTCGCCGAGGTCGACCGCGCCTGGTACCGTATCGACCGCCATCCAACCATGCGGCATCATCCGGTGACGCCGATGACGGAGGCTGACTTGTGCCTGCACCTCGCCCGGCAGACGAAGCTCGCGATGGAACTCGTCGACCTCACTGAGTTCCAGTCGCGGACTGCGCAAAAGCATTGGCAGACCGCGGTCGACGCGCGCGCCGGAGCGGTAGTTTTCGATGGTTTCTCCGACGCCATGCTGGAAGAGACTGCACGCATCCTCTGGGAGCGCGCTGCTCAGCGGGCGGTCTTCGCCGTGGGCAGTTCCGGCCTCACTCATGGACTGTCGCATTATTGGCGCTCTGCCGGACTGATTGGCGCGGCGCAGTCGCTTGCGCCCGCGCCGCCCGTCGATCGGCTGCTAGTCCTGAGCGGAAGTTGTTCGCCGGTAACTGCGCGCCAAGTCCGTCGCGCGAAACAGATGGGGTTTGCCGCCTGGCGTCTTGACGGCGTTGCCTCGTGGGGCGCCATGGCAGCGAAGGCTAAGGCAGCGCTCGGCAGCGGCCAAAGTGTCGTGCTTTACACCGCGCTCGGCCCGAAGACCCTGGACAAGAACTACGGCGAAAAATTTGGTTCGGCGCTAGGCGTCCTGCTTCGCGAACTCATTCTCTCGAGCGGCGTGCGCCGGGTTCTGATCGCCGGCGGCGATACGGCGACGCATTCCGTGAAGCAACTGGGACTCGACGCGCTGACGTTTGCCGCGCCGCTTGTGGCCGGCGTACCGCTCTGCCGAGGCAGTGCCGCGTCGCAACTCGACGGGATCGAACTTGCGCTCAAGGGCGGCCAGATCGGCCCCGAAGACTTCTTTGCCAACGTGCGCGATGGCCGCACCTGATCGTGCTTAGTCTGCGTCCACGCATTGCGTGCAATCGATGCGCGTAAAGATGGCGGCGCTCGCGAGCACCATGGCAGCGATGAAGTAGAGCGGAAGGTTGTAGCTCCCAGTGGCATGCACAATGTAGCCAAACAGGACGGTACACAAAAAGCCGCCAGCCTGGCCTGCGGTGTTCATCATGCCGGTTGCCGTTCCGCTCAGGCGGCCGCCGATGGCTACGCACAAGGCCCACGCGGAGGGTAGCATCAAATCCATCACGCCGAAACCCAGGCTGGATAGCGCGACCACCGCGATCTTTCCATGAAAAACCGCCATGGCAACGAGCAACAGGGCGGTCACCGTGAGACACACCGCCGGAATCCATCGCAGGGCGCGTTGTGCGCCCCAGCGGCCAGTCAAGCGGTCGCCCAGTTGCCCTCCGACGAGATTCGCAACCAGGCCCACAAGAAACGGAAGTGAAGCGAACAGCACGCCATTCAACGAGAAACCGGCGGTGTGCATCATCCATGTTGGAAACCAGGAGAAATAGAACCAGCTTCCGCACCCATAGCAGCCGTAGGCGAAAACGATGAGCCACAACGCACGCGATTGGAAGAGCCGCCGCCAGGGTATGGCGGCTTCGTGATGTGCTGCGTGGGTCTCACCGATCTCCGCTAACTCAGTCGGGGTCACCGAAGGATCGTCCTCAGGCCTGTTGCGAAAGCGCAACCACCAGACCGTTGCCCACGTGAAGCCCGCCAGCGCCAGCACGCGAAAGGCCGCGCGCCATCCGAAGAAATGCACTATAGGAATGATCAGCACCGGCGCCAGCGCTCCGCCCAGACGGCTCGCGGCCCACACCAGGCCCTGGCAACGCGCGCGCTCCCGCGCCGGGAACCAGCGCGCAATCACTCCGGCAATGTTGGGATACGCGCCGGCCGCGCCCAGTCCGAAGAAAAATCGCGACGCGCACAGTTGCCAGAATCCTCGCGACCACGAACTCAGAGCATTGAAGCAGGACCACCATGTGACGATGCGGGTCATCTCGCCGCGCTGCCCACGGCGATCGCCCATCGCGCCCGACGGCACTTCGAAGATCCCGTTGGCCAGAACGTAGGCGCTCAGGATCCATCCCCATTGTTGCGGTTGGATGTGCAGATCGGCCTGGATGGCGGGACCTGCGACGGCAATAGCAAGGCGATCGAGAAATGTGAGAGCTGAGAGAAGGCCGAGAAACGTGAGAACCTTGTAGCGCTGTCTCAAGCGCCGACCTTCGCCAGTTGCGGTAGTTTGAGCGAATTGCGCGCGCTCTGCACCGCGAGCTCGGGGCTGGAGAGTACCGGCGCGTGCTCTACATCGGCCGCAAGTGTTGTCAACACGCGCGCCATTGAAGCTTGTGCCAGCACGATGAGATCGACTCCCTTCAAATCTTCCACCAGCGCCTTCGCCAGCAAGCGGTCATGAGTCGCGGTGTCGCCGGCGAGGATGGCGGGAAAAGCATCCTCGCACAAGCACTCTACCAGTTCCACCTTGCGCCCTGCTTTCGAGGCTTTTTCATGCAGCAGCGCCGTGGTGGGATCGAGCGTGGTGCGCAAGGTGGCTAGCACGCCGATGGTGTGCGCCTGTCGCACTGCCTTCTCGGCCATGGCATCATCGATGCGCAGGACGGGAATCTCAAAAACCTGCTGCGCCAGTGTCGCGCCGGGACCGATCGATGAGCACGTCACCAGCACTGCATCCGCTCCGGCCTCTTCCGCCGACGCGATCTGGTCGATCAGACGGCGGATGGTGGCCTTGCTCAGGCATCCGGCCTTCACCGTGTCCTGAATCAGGCTCTCATCCACCATGTGAAATACCTTGGCTTCGGGGATGTGCAGACGACACAGCTTGGTAAAACCAGGCGCTAGCGTGGGACTGGTATGAATGAGGGCAAGGGTCGGTGCGGTCTGAGTCAACAACATTTTGCCTTTCCGTGCGCTTGTCACGTGCAACGATTCAGCGCAAGCCCGGGTACTGATACGGAGACTGTGGCCTGAACATCGAGCCGGTTTTCGATTGCTATTCAAATTACCGCATTTGCATCGCCTGTTGCGAACCATGACAACCATGCTGCACTGCAATTCCGGTAAGCGGAATGAAAACCAGCGCCCGCGAGACACAAAACATTTGCGCTGTGTGATACAACAGCCTCGCATGGGAAATCGAATCGCGATGGGAAGCCGAGCTCGGGCGCGTGTGTCGTGCGGCGCAGGTTTGGCCTTGACGCTGGCCTTTACGTCCACATTGCTCGTTGCGGCGCTCTGCTGCACACCCGGTCTCGCCACTGCGCAAAGCGGCAATGATGCTCCTCCGCCGCTGCTGCTGGGAGCGGCGTGGTACCCCGAGCAGTGGCCCGAATCGCGTTGGGATGCCGATCTGCAACTGATGGAGGACGCCCATCTGCACGTAGTGCGCGTGGGCGAGTTCGCCTGGAGCACCATTGAGCCTGAAGAAGGCCGCTACGATCTGGACTGGCTCGCGCGTGCGGTCCGGCTCGCGGAAAAACACCACATCGCGGTCGTCATCGGCACGCCCACAGACGCGCCGCCGGCATGGCTCACCGCGGCGCATCCTGAAACCTTGCGTGTCGACGCCGAAGGCCGCCCCGCGGAACATGGCAGCCGCCGCCAGTTCAACTATGCCAGCCCCGAGTACCGCAAATTCTGCGCGGCTATTGCGGAGCAGCTGGCGCGCCGATTCGGGCACGATCCCGACGTGATTGGCTGGCAGATCGGCAACGAATACACCGACGAGTCCTTCGACCCCGGCACGCGCCGCCAGTTCGAGGAGTGGCTCGAGCGCAAATACGGAACGCTCGACGCGCTGAATCGCGCCTGGGTCACCTCTTACTGGAGCGAGACCTACGACCGCTGGGAGGAGATTCCTCTGCCCACTGGCGGTGGCAATCCCGGGCTCCTGCTGGATCACCGCCGTTTCGTCAGCGATACCTGGCGCGACTTCCAGCAGGTGCAGTTCGACGTCATTCGAAGGTACGCCGATCGACGCCAATTCATCACCACGAACATCGGCGGCCTGGGCTGGAGTGACAACTGGGACCACTACGAGATCACGCAACCGCTCGATCTGGCCGCCTGGGACGACTACGTGGGCGAAGGACATTTGAATGTTGCGCGCAATGCCGCCATGCATGACTTTGTGCGCGGCTGGAAGCGTGAAAATTTCTGGGTGATGGAGACGCAGCCCGGCTCAGTGAACTGGGCACCGGTGAACACGACGCTCGATGCCGGTGAGACGCGGGCCATGGCCTGGCAGGCCATCGGCCACGGCGCAGATGCCGTTCTCTACTGGCAGTGGCGCGATGCTTTGAACGGCCAGGAGCAGTATCACGGCGCTCTCGTGGGTCCCGACGGCGCGCCATTGCCGATTTATGCAGAGGTCGGCCGCATCGGCAGCGAATTCGAGCTTGCGGCTCCCGCTCTCAAAGGAACCAAACCTGTGGCGCAGGTTGCGCTGCTGGTGAGTTACGACAGCCGTTGGGCCATCGATTTCCAGCCGCACAACAGGAACTACGATCAACTCGAGGTCTTGCTCGGCACTTATCGTCCCCTGCGCGACGAACAGCTCACTGTCGACATCTTGAACGCGGATGCCTCGCTGGATAGCTACAAATTGGTCTTCGCGCCGAGCCTGAATGTCATTTCACAGGATCTTGCCGCGCACCTGCTCGCCTATGTGCAACAGGGCGGTCACCTCGTGCTGGGACCGCGCTCCGGCATGAAGGATGAGCACAACGCTCTTAACGTTCAGCGGCAGCCCGGTCCGCTCGCGGCGCCGCTTGGTGGGCGTGTGGAGCAGTATTACGCGCTCGATGCCGCCGTGCCGGTTGCTGGAACCTTCGGCTCCGGGACGGCATCGCTTTGGGCTGAGCAACTCTCGGCAAACGCGCCGGACGTTGACGTTCTTCTGCGATACGGAAAGTCGAACGGCTGGCTCGACGATCAACCGGCTATGATCACGCGCCGCGTTGGTAAGGGCCGCATCACTTATCTGGGCGCGGTCCTAGACCCCGATCTCATGCGCAAGGCCGTTGCGTGGGCTACGAACGATGCGCAGCTTAAAGCCGAGTTCGCTGCTGTGCCTGAAGGCGTTGAAGTCTGCCGTCGCGTTGATGCCGACCACAAGGTTATTGTCCTTATCAATCATGGCTCCGTCCAAACACACATTGCGCTGCCGTCTGCAATGAGCGATGTCCTCCATGACGGCCGCCGCGTGACCAGAGTCGATCTCGAGCCGCAGGGCGTGGCCGTGCTGACAACCGATGTACGTTGACTGCGAACAGAAATGCGAGCAACCATCCCATGACTCGAAGCCTCAGCCGCCGCAAGTTTTCCTCTTCGTTGGCCATGTCGCTTGCCGCCCTGCCGTTGATTCACAACGCGCGCCTCTCCGCCGAGGAATTCAGCGCATCCGAGATCGCTCCCTTCCGCACGCCGTACAAATATGGCAAGCTGGTGCTCTCCGCTTCCGACGACCCCAACGCATTCGATTGCAAATCCGTCGACGACCCCTTCGTCTTTCTGCATGATGGCGCGTTTTACATGCTCTACATCGGCTTTGATGGGACCGGCTACCAAACCGGCCTGGCGAAATCTGCCGACCTGCTGCATTGGGAACGCGTTGCTTGCGTGGCGCGCCGCGATCCCAACTCGAAATACACGCGCTTCAACATCGCGCTCAGTTGCATCGTGCGGGACGACGGTCTGACTTCAAAGGGACAGGCGAAGAAAGTGCATGGCCGGTACCTGGGCGCATGGAATGCCTATCCCGGTGCGGGCTATGAGGCGGGTGCGGCGGTCATCGGTCTCGCGTGGAGCAGCGATCTGTTGCATTGGGAGCTCACCGACCCAATTCTGTTTCCGACTGACGGCGCACCTTGGGAACACGGCGGTCTCTACAGGCCCAACCTCATCGAGCAGGACGGCGTCTTTTACCTTTATTACAACGCCAAGACCGATGCGTCGCCGAAGAGCGAGGGCGGAGGCTGGCACGAGCAGAGCGGGGTGGTAACTTCGCGCGACCTGAAGCAATGGACGCGCTATGAAGGCAACCCCATCCTGCGCAATGGCGGCGCCGACTCGTGGGACGCGCGCTTCGCCAGCAATCCTTTCGTTGTGCGACACAAAAATCTCTGGGGAATGTACTATTTCGGTCTCGACCGCCGCGGCGCTGCCCGCGAGCTGCTCGCCCTTGGCCGCGATCCCTATCACTTCGAAAAGGTAAATGAAATCATGATCGACCGTGGAGCGCCGGGCACGGTGGATGAAGACTACGCTCACAAGCCCTGCGTTCTATTCCACGATGGCGCGCTCTACCACTTCTACTGTGCGGTTTCAGGTAAATGGCCGCATGATGTTCGCGGCATTTCCGTGGCACGCTCCAAACCGTGGTGATTGATCGCGCGCCTGCCCTGTCTCAAGGGAACCGTTTGCGGAGCCAAGTTGCTGGGCTCCGATGCGTCACTCTCATGACATCAGGAAGCCGCCGGATTGCCCATCGAATTGCCCAGGCGGCGCCCGAATGAGCCCGCGTGGACGTTCCGGATTATGGAACCAGAAGGTGCTATGCACGGCTGCGGAAACTAGATGCCCATTGCTGCTCGATGTGATCGCGCTCCCCAGGCGCCGTATCGCCCCTCCCCGCGCTCCGATTGCCCATCGATAACGCACAAAAGTCAGGGTGATTCCAAGGCGGAAAGCAAGCGGGCATTTCTTTCACGAATCGATTTTCGCCAAGTATTCATGCCCACTCCGCGATTCTTTGCGCACTCAAATTCGCGTGCAATCACCTCGCGCTGAGGGGCGCCAAACCTGCGAAAATCGCGGCTCCGACTCACAGAAAAATGTTCCGCATTGCGGATTATTCGGCTGAAAACTTGCGAGCGATCGGACTCGCGGTTCCGCCCGGTTATCTTTCCTTGTTTTCCATGCGTCGAAAAACTGGTTTTCACGTTGACACCCATTTTGAGGGTTCCTTACTGTTCTCTCCGCAACTGCAAAGCTGTGCTCTCTTCGCGGCAAGGAGTGAGAGCGAATCAACTGGGGGGAGGCCTCAATGACACTGAATCAGGTGCGGAATACATCGCGACTGGTTGTAGCGTTCGGTCTGTTCTGCGTCGCCGCATGGCTGCACTCGCAGAGCGGAACAAGTTGTTCAATTACCGGCACAATTACTGACGCCACCGGGGCAGTCGTGCCCGCAGTCCAGGTGACAATCACCAATCAAGCCACCGGCCTGTCGCAAACCGAGACCAGCAATGGCTCCGGGTTCTACGACGCGGAGTCGCTGGCGCCGGGCGATTATTCGGTCGCCACGGCAAAGACCGGATTCAAGAGTGAGCAAATCAAGAACATCCACGTCGATCCCGGCCAGCGCCGCGGACTGAATGTGAAACTCGCCGTCGGCAGTGAATCTGTCTCGGTCAGCGTGGTAGCCGACGCCGAGGTGGTGCAGACCGAAAGCGCTGAAGCCGGCGGCACCATCACCGCCAAAGAAGTCCAGAACATCATGCTCAACGGCCGCAACTTTGAGTCTTTGTTGACGGTTGTTCCGGGCGTCAGCAGCGTGAACGGCGCCAACGGCACGTATCAGGCCGGGCAAGGCGCTATCACATCGGCTGTCGTCATCAACGGCTCCTCCGATGAAGAGAGTATGTACACCATCGACGGTGTGTACAACGACGTTAGTGCGTCGGACATCACTCTGCCTATCACGCCGGTCGTCGATCACGTGGCCGAAATGCGCGTGCTGAGCGACAACTTCAGCGCCAAGTATGGATTGGCCGGCCGCCAGGTGCTGGTTACCACCAAGAGCGGCGGCGACCAGTTCCACGGCAGCAGTTATTTCTTCGACCGCACCAACGAATACGGCACGGCACACGGCTTTCTCCAGAACGGATCGGTTCCATTGACCTCACTGCATCAGTCCGACTGGGGCATCACGCTGGGCGGGCCGGTCGAGATTCCCAAGCTATTCACCAATGTGAACAAAAAGCTCTTCTTCTTTGTGGGTGCCGATTGGAAAGCAGTGCATCAGTCCTACACTTCCGGCGCTCGCGATGTGTTCTCGATGGCCAATCGTGGCGGTGACCTCAGTACGGAGGTCGTGGATCCAGCCGGAGCCAGCGCCAACCTGACGCCCTATGCATCGCTACCCGCGGCGTATCAGGCGATCCTCGACACGCGCGAAGGCGGCGGCGCCGGCTCAGGAGCGGCCTGCATCTACCAGAAAGGCGGCACCGGGCCTTACAATCAGATTCTGCCCAAGTGCATGGACACCAATACCGTGGCCCTGATGAACGCTTACTGGCCGCTTCCCAATTACAACACCACCCTCGCAGCCACCAGTCAAAACTACTTGAACGACAATCCCACAAAGTTCAGCGTCAACGATGAGTTGTATCGCGGGGACTACAACATCAACTCCAACAACCTCGTCACCTTCCGCGTGCTGCACGAAGAAGTCGCTTCCATCAATGCCACACGCGGCTACAACGATTACGCGCCAAATCCAAACTCCGCGGCCTACACGCCATCAACGGACGCTTTGCTGCGCTGGCAGTCGACGATTAAGCCAAATGTGATCAATGCAGTCGGTTTTGCCTTGATCTATTCCCGGTACATTGCCGCGCTGATCGGACAATACACCGTGCCCAGCGGCGTCACCATCAATCAGAAATTCCCGGGCGCGGATCCGCTGAACCGCATTCCCGATATCAGCATGAACAACGATTCGCAAATGACCAACGGCTGGTTCTGGCTCGGTGAAGGAGCGCTGCCGACGCACTCCAATAGCTCAAGCGCCGAGTTCCTCGACGACTTCACCTGGATCAAGGGTAACCATGCTTTCCAGGCCGGAGTCACGGTCATGTGGGATCGTCTTCATGTCAACGCCAGCGCATTCCCGATGGGCAACTTCTGCTTTGACGGCAGCTACTCCAACGACACTGCCGGCGACTACTTGTTGGGTTTCCTGGCCAGCGGTAGTCACGCTTGCAGCAGTTATGGATACGAGCAAACCAACTCGCAGCGCGACGGACTTTTCCGTAACGTCTGGACAGAGACCTATTTCGAGGATGACTGGAAACTGAACCCCAGGCTGACGGTCAACCTTGGCATGCGCTGGTCCTATTACACCGCGCCCACCATGAACGGCAATCAGGTGTCCAACTTTGTTCCGAGCGGATTCTCAGCCGCAGGTGAACCGGCTATATGCGCGTCTCCAAGCGGCGCTGCGCTGGGGAGCCTGCCCGCCTGTGCCGTTTCGTCCTACGGATTCACCTCCAACACGTGGCAGTATCTGAACGCCACCAACTCGCCGTTAGAGAAGGACGGCGTCACGGCGGCCAATGTGACCAGCAATGGCATGGTTACCGCCGGCAACGGCGTCCCCAATGGATTCACCACACCGCATAAGGGGCTGTTTGCGCCTCGCCTGGGATTTGCTTACCGCTTGACCAACGACGGCAAAATGTCGCTGCATGGCGGAGTTGGCTTCGGCTACACGCAGGTGGGCCTCCTACAGACTTCCAACCTGCTCGCCAACATTCCCTTCGCGCAGACGCCCGTTTATTTCAACACCGAGTTCACCAATCCGGCCGGCGTTTCGGGCGGCGGCGCCGTACCCAATCCTCCCGGGCTTTTGGCGGTTAACTCAACCTCGAACAGCTATCGTCCGGCAACCATCCGCGACTACAGCTTGACGATAGAAAAAGAAGTCGCTCCGGGCGGCGTCGTCGCCATTGGATACGCCGGCATGACCACGCAGCATATCTTCACTACCGGCTGGGACTCGAACTTTCCATTGAATGCAAATCCGGTGACAGGAACCTACGCCAATCCATCCGGAACCGCGGCCTGCGTCGCAGCGTCTACGGCTCCGAACCAACAAACGTCCGGCTTCGCCTACGATCCCTGCATCAACCAGGGCAAAGTGAACAGCTACTACTATCGCCCCTATCAGGGATACAGCAGCATAGGCACCGGCGCCAGTTTTGGCGTCGCCAACTACAACGGCCTGCTCATCGGTTATGTGCAGAAAATGCACGACCTGACTGCACACGTCTCCTACACATTCAGCAAGGCGCTGGGCGATATTAACGCCAGCGGCATCCAGGTGGCGTACAGCTCCAGCGGCGCCTTCCAGAACTCCAATAATCCTTTGGGGGACTACGGAAAACCGGATTACGATCGGCCCGATGTCTTCGTGTATTCGCTGGTCTACGATGTGCCGTTCTTCAACAAAACGTCGAACTACCTTGAGAAAGCGCTCCTGGGCGGATGGAATTTCACGTCCTATGGGGTGGTCGAAAGCGGATTCGCGCAAACGCCCACCTATAGCTCAGGCTTGGCGACACGGCCCAACGTAAGCGGGCCACTTTATCGCAATCACGGCACCAGCGGGAAAGTCAGCGAACATCAGCAACCCGTCTACAATGCCAGCCTCTTCTCTGTTCCCTCATGGGGCTACTTCGGTAGTGCCCAGGTGGGTAGCTTGCGAGCGCCGAAGGAAGTTGCGTTCCACATGGCCACAGAGAAGGGATTCGCCATCCGCGAATGGGCGACGGTTAAACTCGGCGCTCAGGCATTCAACGTCTTCAACCACCCCAACGTATTAGGCCTGAACGCCTCCTGGGCGCCAGGTTCCACCACGTTTGCAACAGCAACGTCGTACGGCGATCCGCGCCAAATGCAGTTCTACACGAAGATCACCTTCTAACCCCCCTTGCATAATCCAATAGAGGGGCGGGCGCCGTTTGGCAACCGCCCCCTCTTTCTTGAGGGCGCGGATGGAGATTTGGCGAGCCACAACCTACAGTTACAGAATCGACTACAGTGCTTTAGCGGTAAAAAACATGCACGTGGCCGGAGCCGGCGATATCGCTTGAAATATCTAAGGTTTGAAATGGTCGCGGCGGAGGGATGCAAACCTGAGCGGCATTGTGGGCGTCCAAGCGCGCAGATAATATTCCGACCAGAAAGGGAAAGAACCTGCGGCCGACGCAAACACACGCAAGCCGACTTGCGGCCGAAGGCCGCGGCTGCTCCATGCAATGGTCGGGGCGGAGGGATTCGAACCCCCGACCCTCTGCTCCCAAAGCAGATGCGCTACCAGACTGCGCTACGCCCCGATTTCCTCTATCGATTGTAACCCGGATCGATTTCGCTCGACGCGCTCCGCTCGAGCCACCCGACCCGCCGCATCGGTATCATTCCGCGGCAGATTCGCCCCGATCTACCAGACCGCGTCCGAATCGCTTCGATGCTACAATCGATAGCGTAGACGGCGGCTATAGTTCAGCGGCAGAACGCCTGACTGTGGCTCAGGATGTCGTGGGTTCGATCCCCACTAGCCGCCCCAAATTATATCTCATTATATTAGTTAGATTTGCCAGATTTGAGGTTTACTGGTGGGCCAATATGGGCCAATCAGGATATAATACCTGCCATGCCGCTAGCCCTCTATCGTCGCCATCGACGTGAATGCAAGGGCCGACATCCGCATAATCTACGCACATCCGAATACGACGAGCGCAAGAAGGGATGGAGGCGGTGCGAGTGCCCGATCTTTGCGTCAGGTACACTCGACAAACACTTCAAGAGAGTCAACACAGGGCAGTGGGAATTCGAGGCGGCCAGAGCTGTAGCCGCAACCCTCGAGCGCGCGAGAACCTGGACCACGCAACCACCACGGCCGCCCGAGTCCGAAGAACCACGGGCCACTCGGGTTACCGTTCAGGATGCCTGCGAAGCTTTCCTCGCCAAATGCAAGAACAGGAACATCGCCACAAACACCTTAGCGAAATACCGCACTTTTGATAACCAGCTCAACGCTTATTGCCAGCAGCGCGGCTGCTTCTATATCGACCAACTTGCGGTCACGGATATGGATCGGTTCTATGCCTCGTGGAAGGACGGCATTCGCGCAAAGGCCAAGAAGCTAGAACGCCTCAAAGCCTTCATCAAGTTTTGCGTTAAGCGCGAATGGCTCGCCAAGGACATCGCCGACGACCTGCAGGCTCCTGAAGGCTCATCGATCACGGTCCCCAAGTCGCCCTTCACTGATGAGGAACTCGAACGGCTATATGCTGCCTGCGACAAGATCGGACCTCAACTGAAACAGGGACCCGGTTACCGCACGTGGGGCGGCGAGGACGTGAAGGACTTCATTTACCTTTCCATCTACACCGGCTTGCGCATCTCCGACGTGGCGACCTTTGATGTAACGAAACGCCTGAAGGGCAATGATGTCTTCCTTCGGATGCATAAAACAAGACGACCGCTGTTTACATGGATACCGGACTGGCTTGTTGAGCGCCTGCGTGCACGGCAGAGAAAACATGGCCCGATGATCTTCGCCGCCGGCGTTACTCGTAACGCTAAACAGCTTTGTGATATATGGCGGAACAAGCGCCTGAAGAAAGTCTTCGCGCTTGCCGGGCCATGGGACACGTCCCCGCATCCCCACAAATTCAGGCATACATTCGTCCGCATCCTGCTCGAGAAAGGCGTGCCCGCTCCCGACGTTGCCGAACTGATTGGCGATAGCGAACAGATTCTTCGCACGCATTACGCTGCCTGGATACCAGGCCGACAAGATCGCCTTTCCCGAATTCTGCAGGAAGCTTTCGCAGATCGATCGAAAGGCAAATTGGTATCGATCCGGTAACGTTGGGCAGAATACTGCAAGGCACATTCGGGGACAGGCCATGCCGGAAGATGGGGAGTTTTTCTTCGGTGATGAAGTATATCTCTATGTATGAGGAAGCCAAGAGTCGTTTTCAGACGCCAAGCGTCTATGTATCCTTTCGGCCACCGAGGCTGGGACGCTGTATGTGGTGTGATACTTACGCCGGCCCATTCTGATTTTCACCACCCCTGGTTCGTCTACCAGAATCTTTCTCAAAGTTTCGCGACCTATCCCCCAGAGGTCGCACAACTCCGCGATCCGGTAATGGCGTTCGAAAGTTGTGGTTTGTGTGCTCATTCTTCAGTCCTCAAGTTCCGCTGGCGATGTCGAACCTTCCACCAACGAGACCTTCCGGTTTCCCATCTGGAAGTAGTCGAGGAGTGCGAGCGCGCCGACCGACTTCCCCACGCCACCTTTGCTGCCAGTTACAAAGAAAGCTCTTGCCATACCTTGCTCTTTTCTTACAGCGTTACGTCCGGTTTCATTTGGAATTGCCGATGCCTTACTTCAACGGTTGGTGACCCCACCGTGCCCTTACTGGCCGCTTTTGCTGGAGCTTGTTCCTTTGGTAGCGCCAGTTTCTTCAGGTAGGTCGAAAGGGCATGGATTGTGATAACGACGCCGTTCTCTTCAAAAACACGGACCAACATCTTCAGCGTGTAGCCGTTCTCCCGCAACTTTCTCAACTGCGGGCAGACGCCCCGAACGATCTCCCCCATCATGTAGGACTCGGATTGCGGGGGAGGTACATTGCCTCTCTCATCCAGGCGAGTGCGAAAGACCTCGAGCTGCTCTGCGGTGAACGTTTGCGGGTTGCGGCGCCGTTTTTCCATCCGCCTTTCTCCTTTCCTTGTCAACAACGAGCCCAATACATCATAACATACTATTGACATCAGATATGTATTATAATAAAGTCAAACTGTTAAGAGGCACGGCAAGAAATGCGCTGTGCGCACGAAACCCCTTCGGGGTTCCGCGCACCCACCACCCTTTCTCCAATCCGCCTGCGGCTACTCGGAGAAATGGTTGCGCATCTTGCTCAGGGCTTCGCCCCGAGACCCCACAGAACAGGAGAGAACAATGGCAAGACCTAGACGAACAGAAGGCGCCACACTACGGCTCTTCATCAGAACAACGGATCGAGAGAAAGCCATCATCAACGCCCAGGCCAAAAGAGCCGGCCTGACTATGACCGAGTACATGCGAAGGACATCACTCAATAAGCGAATCGTCTCGAAGATGGACCAGAAGGCTTTAGGAGAACTTGCACGACTCGGTGGACTTCAGAAGTATCTGCTCATGAAGATCAAGGGTCTTCCGGACGAAGAAGGTCTTCGCAGGGAACTGAATTCGATATTGTCCGCTGTTCTTAGCGCAGTGAAAACGCTCAACACCGTCGCAATAAAGTAGACATGATCGTCAAGGTACAACCATCTCGAAAGCACACCAGCAGCTTCAAGCGCCTTCGTGAATACCTTACACAAGAGCGTGACGCCGACACTGGAGAACTTGTTTTGCGAGGCGATGTGGTCCTGTCGTGGAATCTCTTAAGCTTCGACACCGCGGCAGGAGAGATGCAGGGAGTTGCCTCTCTGAACGATCGTTGCAAGGACGCAGTCTGCCATTACGAACTGGCTTGGCCTCCAGGAGAGCGTCCGACTCGACCACAGTGGACAGACTCAGCCGTTCAAACATTGAAGGCACTCGGCTATGAACATCATCAATATATGGTCGTCGCGCACAACGACAAGAAGCACTTCCATATTCACATCATGGTGAACAAAGTTCATCCTGTAACGCTCAGAGCCCCTACACGATATAACAACTGGCTCGCTCTCGATGCCGCCGCACGTTGCCTCGAAGCGAAGTATGGCTGGGCACATACACCAGGCATGACTCGATGGGATGAAGAATCGCAACAGGCTGTACCCATTTCGAGATCCGAACGGATTGCGCTCCGGTCTGCCAGAGAACAGCCGACCGGAGCCGCTGCACAATTTGAACATTACCACGATGCAGAGTCTCTTCAAGGCTACGTATGGCGGGAAGTGGCCCCCAGTATCCGGAAACTTCTGACGCGACAGAATGTCACGTGGGAGGACCTCCATCGCCTTCTCTCGAAGGCCCATCTCAGGCTTGAGAAGGCAGGGTCGGGTGGATACACAGTTCTCGCCGTCGACCGCAATATCCGAGTCAAGGCGTCCGACGTATTTCGCAACAATTTCACTGGAAAGATCAACCGCCAGGCCACGGAGACTGCTCTTGGGCCCTGGACACCCGCCTCAACATCCGGTTATGAAGCCGATCAACATGGCGCACAACATAACGCTCGTAATAGCGCACTGAGGGAGGAACGCAAGGCGCAGCGACACGCCGAACGTAGTGCCCTGATGGCAGAGTATAACCAGTATGGCAATCGGCGCCGGGAACTGTGCAAAGCCTTTACAACAGACGGTAGGGAAGGCCGACAATATATTCTTGACGTCTTGCGCGAACAAAAGCGGGAGATTCGCGCATCCGCTCTGCCGTGGCCGGACAAAAAGGTCCTGCTCTCTCAGGCTGTGGCTCAGTCCGTCCTCGAAGTACGATCGCTGAAGCTGTCTATTCAACAGAGGCGGCAGGAAGCATTTCCGAAGGATCTCCGCTCATGGGTCGCGGACAGAGCCGACGAAGGAGACGCGCGAGCAGCGGCACAACTTCGCGGATGGCGCTATGCCGACCAGCGCAATCAACGGCGGCTCAACGCAAGGCTGGAACCAGACGCGCTGCATATCGGTCCATCACCCGACAATGACAACAACACCGATTGGTCGGACCTCGCGCAACAACGGATTGCAGCCCAACAGAAACAGCAGGTCCTTGCAAACCAGATCGCCGCGACGCGCATCTGGACGATCAACCGGAAGACGGGTGACGTGTCATACATTCTGAACGGCAGGGTCTCAGTCATCGACCGGGGGCGCCTTGTGACCGTACTCAACCGGGACGAGGCGGCAATTGTCTTTGGGTTGGAGATGGCCGTCCAGAAATACGGCTCGCGGATCGCATGTACCGGGAGCGAAGAGTGGAAGCGGATGGTTACCATGTGTGCGATCAAGCACGGCATCTTCGCCCAATTCACGGACCCGGAGATGCAAGGCGCCTTCCACCAGGAACAACTCCTGGCGAATCCTCTCCAACTCCGAGCTGCGCGACTGCATTCCATCGAAACCAGGCTCAGAACTGAGGAGACCGAGGATTTGACCTTCACCGACGAAAAGGATGCGCACCTGCTTCTTTCAAGTCTCCAGCCTGCCGCCCAGTCCCGACAACTTCTCGAATTACTGAAAGCATCGCAACAACCAGAACCAAAGGCGAATGTCGGCGACGACCTGACAATAGCCCTTGTCAGGTCTGCCACGGGCCAACAGGCTTTCAAAGTAACGATTCACGAAGGGAAGCGGCAAGAGGTCATCGATCTGTTTGTGCAAGCCCGCCAGACTGCACGTCGGCTGATGCACAGTAATCTCAGAACGCACAGCAATGAGAGAGAGGGCAGGTAGGCGATGATCGAGAACCGTTATCATCCACTACGGAAGAGCAAACCACGCGCTGCTACAGGTCTGCAGCAGACTCTTCACAATCATCTTGTGTGCGCTCGCCTGCTGCTTGGCACTGATCTGAAAGGCTAGGCCCCCGCAACCTGTGTTGGATTTTTGAGCTTATGCACGAAGGCAAAATAGGCCACCATCACGCGAAATGCCTTTGACCGATTCACTCCGCAGAGAACCTCTCCTCCAACCCTTTCCAGCTCATCGGCTATGTCGAAGGTCAATGGAAATACGAATGCAGTGTCGATACTTTGAAATGGAATGTTCAGCCACTGGTTGTTGTAGAACGCAAGGAGTTGCGCTTGCGCAGCCTTGGTTTTGAAATGCATGATGATGTGTTCAGCCAGTGCGTTCTTCTTTCGGATTTTGAGCGTAGCAAAGAGCTGATTGAAGTAGCTCTTGGTAAATCTGGAATCAACGGTGAGCCGGAGTTGAGTGCGCTTCTCTGCGGGAGAAACGACTCTGCGCTTCGCCCTGGTTCGGGGCTTCGTTTGCGGGGTCATGTCGCTTTCCTCTAGTGACGTAGTATACATCACAACTGTATGTTGCAAATTAGAAATGCGCTAACCGGCGGAAATCAAAAGAGTTCTCGTGAAAGAAATACCGGAAGCGCAGTGGATTCATTGCATGAAGAGGGGGTCCGAATGAATCTCGACAAATCGAACCGTGAGCTGTGACGGGAAAAGGAAACTGGCCAGAAGCCGCGTAGCGGGCCAGAGCAATTGTCTCACGCGTCTTGTTTCTAACAAGGTGTGCTTCTGATTTTGTGAATGTGCGGAAGATGCCTGGAAAAGATCAGACGAGAGTCACCGGAGTTTGGGAGAAGGTCCGCGAAAGTGGTGTCTGGTGGATTCGTCATCACGTAGACGGAAGACTCAAGCGGGAGAAGGTCGGGCGCAAGGGTGACGCTATTGCTCTCTATCAACTGCGCAAATCGCAAACTCGAGCGGGCAAGAAGCTTCCTGCAAATCTGAGGAATGCCGGAGTCAGATTCAATGAGCTCGCCGACGCGATTCTCACCTACAGCGCTTCGCATCATCGCGACACAAGAAACATTAACAGCAGAATTAAGAAGATCCTTCCAGGATTTGGGGAACGAGTTTGATTTCGTTGCGCAACGGAACAAAACAACCTGCGCAACACCCCGATTCCCCTAAGGTGTTGCGCAGTCGAACAGGGACCGGGTGCGCTAGATCAAGGCTTCGCGTGCGGCTAGTCGTCGCCTTTGTGTCCAAGCAGGAGTTGCACGCCGATATAGGCGATCCAACTGGGCTCGCCGTTGGTGCGGGTGACGGTCTGAATGCCGCGGCCGCCCATGAAGAGCAGGCGGACATGGTTGGCGCGGTCGAGAGACTGGCGACCGCCGAGATCGAGCGTGAGCGAACGCTGCTTGGGTTCATCGCCAATGCGGTTGATGGCTTGCAGGTCGTAGATTTCTGTGTACGCCTCAAAGCGGTCGCTAAATGCGTGGCCTGCGATCAAGCCTCGTCCCCACTGGTCGGGCGCGTTCGCATTGCCAATCCAGCGGCCTATCTCGCCGTCGAGCGCCAACCAGCCCAGCTGAGCCGTGACTTCCATGGGCAGATAATATTGCGGACCCGGATCGACGATGCCGCGTTGCGCGGAGCCGGCGGGCGTGTTGAGCGAGACCTGCGGATAGGTTCCGATGGAGAAGTTGATGTTGTCGTCCGTCTTTTCTTTGCCGGGAATGTAGTGCTGATAAGCGCGAAATTTGACGCCGAGCAGCGTCTCGCCCAGGCCCACGCCGGTAGAGTTGCGGTCATCAGTGCCAGCGGCCAGGGGCTGCTCCCATTTGAGCTGGATGCGGTTGCCCCAGCCATAATTCATGTCTACGTCGGGAATCTGGTAGTAGGACTGGCCGGGATTATGGTTGGCGATCCAGCCGAAGTTGATCTCCCAGTGATGGTTCCCGGGCGGTGCGGGATCGTCGGTGATGAACGGGGGCCCTCCCTGCGCGTGCGTGGCAGCGGCCAGAACCGCCGGAAGAATAAATGCGAGACCACGAATTACGATCCGGACGTTGAAGCAAGAAGGGAATACGCCGAGCAATACCTTTGCCCTCAAAAGATGAACTCTCATGCAAAACAAGAGTACAAATCTAACCTTAATCTTTCCTTAAGACGAAGCGAGATCAGCTCGCAGGAATTCACTATGGGATACAGGTGATTGCCGCATAACTTGTCGCGACTTATGATAACCTCCGTGTAGAGTTAATGGACTTATTAGGAGTGCTGCTGCATGTCAATGCAAAGTTCTACGCTTTCATCCAAAACTATGACTCAACCGATTCGCGTGGGGGTTGTGGGCCTCGGCCGCATGGGGATGATTCATGCCCTGCATATTCACGAATTGGCGCAAGAGTCCGATTTATGCCGGCTTACATGTGTGTCGACCACGGACCGGAAAGCCGCGGACACGTTTCTTTCGCTGACCGGCGGTTCGACACCTGTGTTCGATGACATTGAAGGGCTGGCGAAATCGGATTTATGCGACGTCACCGTGATCGCGACAAATACGCCACTGCATCGCGAACACTCGCTGATGATGATTCAGGCCGGGCAGCGGGTGTTTCTCGAGAAGCCTCTTACCGGGACGTTGCAGGGCGACCGCGAATACGCAGAGCTTCTTGAGCGTGAGTACCCACAGGCACTGATGTTGGGATTCCAACGGCGCTTCGACGCGCCCATCTGCTTTGCAAAGCAACTCATCGATGACGGGGCAATAGGGCGGATCTTCAAGATCTATTCATCGCTCGAAGATTCCGGGCCTGCGCCTGACGGATTTGCGAGCCCCGGCATTCTGCCCGACATGGCGGTCCATAATGTAGACGAAGTTGTTTGGCTCTCCGGCCGGAAGCCGAGACTGGCCCTGGCGATCGGCTCGCGAATCTATAGCCACAAGCTGACGACATGCCAGGAAGATTTTGACGATGCCTTGATGATTCTCGACTTTGGCGACGAGCTTATCGCTCAAATCCAGGTTACGCGCAATCATGTATCGGGTTATCGCGGCGAAACCGTGATTTATGGCGAGAAGGGGTTGATCCGCATAGGATGCTTTAAGCAGAAGCTCCTTGAGGTTATGGTGGAGGCGTATGCAACTCGGGAAGTAAAGGAGCCGCTTGCATTCAGGAATTGTGAGATGCGGAGATATGGCCTGCCACTTCCAGAATTCATTGATCGCTTTGGCGCGGCATATAAAGAAGAGCTCAGAATTTTCCTGAACTGCTGCTGCGAAGGCAAGCCATTTCCGATCACTCATCTTGACGGTTTACGCGCGCAAGAGATTGTTGCGGGAGCGATGAGTGCGTCCATCCGCAAGGAAGACATGGCCAAGGTTGACTATCTGGATGTCTCTCGGAAAGCATAGCGATCGTCAGCGCGCAGGTATATCTTCGCGTAATCTCTGTCTCGTGTATTGTGGAGCCAGGAAGCACGCGCGGTTGACGATCGCTGACTTATAAAATGGTCCTGTTAGATCACTAAGTTGCCAATGAGTTACTAAGTTATGCGCGTATCTCATCCAAACGCACGGGGCGGCCCTCATCGTATGACTTTCTCGCGGCCAGCGCCATGACTACCGGAATACGGCCATCGATGCCGGTGACCTCAGTGGCGCGCTCTTGAAGCACGGCGGCCACGAAGGAACGCAATTCAGAAACGAAGCTTTCGGTATAGCGCTCCATAAAGAAGTTGAGCGGCAGATCTTTGTACACCGTTGTGGCGCTGCTAACCACGGCCTGATTGGGATAGCAGTTACCCGTGGCGATCGAGCCGTCAGTACCCAGAATGTCGACCCGTTGATCGTAGCCGTAAACGGCCTTGCGGCTGTTGTCGATTGTGGCGATGACTCCATTGCCGAAACGCAGCACGATCAGCGCCGTGTCGAGATCACCCGCCTCGCCGATCTGCGGATCGACCATGACGCCGGCCGCCGTGTAGATCTCCTCAACCTCATCGCCGATGAGGAAGCGCGCCATGTCGAAGTCGTGGATCGTCATATCAAGGAAAATTCCGCCGGAGGTGCGGACGTAGCTAAGCGGTGGAGGCGAGGGATCGCGGCTGATGATGTGCATCAGGCTAGGCTTGCCGATTTCTCCGCTCTTGACAGCTTGGCGGACGCGTGCAAAGTTGGCATCGAAACGGCGGTTGAACCCGATCTGTAACTGCACTCCCGCAGTCTTCACTGCTTCCAGCGCGCGGTCGATCCTGTCCAGGCTGAATGCGATCGGCTTCTCGCAGAAGATGTGTTTGCCAGCCTTGGCAGCCTCGACGATCAGATCGGCATGGGTACTGGTAGGCGAGCAGATGAGGACTGCCTGGACTTGAGGATCGGCTAGTATCTCCGCGCTTGAATCGACGACCCTGGAGATATTGCAGCGGTCAGCCACGGCTTGCGCGGCCTCGCGGTTGACGTCGGTGATGGCAGCGATCTGGGTTTCCGGTAGACGAAATGCCAGCGTTTCGGCATGCACCCGGCCGATGCGGCCGGCGCCGATGATTCCGATATGAAGCTTTTGCGTGCTCATATACCCTCATGAATAAAAACTGAATAACTGCTCAGGTTGTCCAAGCAAATTGCTCTCAATAGAGCGCAGGTATTCGCGGTTGCGGCGTGCGCTTTCTTTAGGCGAACCCATACCTGGCAGGATATCTTGCTCGACCAGAGTATAGCCCTCGTATTGGCGCGCGGCCAGCCAGCGCAACATAGCAGGAAAATCGACGCAGCCTTTGCCTAGTTCGCAAAAGATGCCGCGTTTCAGGGCCGTGAAGTAATCCCACTCGCCGTCGCGAGCGTCGCGGGCGATTTGAGGGTGGCAATCCTTCAAGTGGATGTACCACACCCGGTCTGCAAAACGATTGAGTGCAGCAACGACATCGCAATTCTCCTGCCCTGCCCCATAACAATAGTGCCCGGCGTCGAAGACAAGCCCGAGATATTCTGGATCGGTCAGCTCAAGCAAGGTCGCGATCTCTTGCGGAGTTTCCACGTAGCCAGCGCAATGATGATGGAAGACCGTCCGCAGTCCTGTCTCCTCGAACACTTCGCGCGCGACCTGGTCCGCGCCCCCGGCGAAGATCTTCCACTCCTCCGCGCTTAACCCCGATTCCGGAGTAACGTGTCCGGCCAGCCGAGTCCGATCTGCCTCAGTGCCGTTGTTATCCGCCAGCACCAGGTACGGAGCGGGCGTTGTGGCTACCGCGGCCAGCAAGCGAGCCGTCTTCACGGCATTGGCGATGCCTGCGGCATGTGCAGCGGGATACTTCATGGCCACCGGCACAAATGCGCCCAGCATCACTAGGCCGCGCCGAGCAAGCTCCGCTTTCAATGCGGCAGGATCGGTAGGCATGTAGCCCCAGTCGCCTAACTCGGTTCCTGTGTAGCCTGTATCCGCGAGTTCGTCGAGCATGCGGTCAAAAAAGATCTGTTCGCCCTTGACAGCCTCGAATTCCAACGTGCCCCAGGAACAAGGTGCGTTGCCAACCAATAGCTTTTTCATAAGTCCCTCTTTCAGGACTTCCGCAGTCGGTTGGCAGACCGACACGCGAAAGTGATCACGATTTGTTCATCCTCCTGAAACACCTCAGAGGAAGTAACGTTCGCGCTTGCGCGCTTCTTCATAGCGTGCTCTCGCCTCGCGCACGCTTTCCAACTCGGAAACTTCTGCTACCGCAACATCCCACCAGGACTCGTATCCAGGCACGCCGGTCGACACATCCGTTTCCACCACGATCACCGTGGTGCGGTCCAGCGTCTTCGCTTCCTTCAGTGCTTGCTTCATCTCTTCCAGCGTGCCGGCCGCCAGCGCGTGTGCGCCCAGGCTGCGCGCATTGGCGGCAAAGTCCACCTTCAGCACATCGCCGTCCAGCTGTTTACTAGCCTCGCCGCGCGCGCGATACCGAGTTCCAAACCCGCCCTGTCCCAGCGACCGGCTTAGGCTGCCGATCGAGGCGAACCCGTGATTGTCCACCAGCACGATGATGATCTTGATCCCCTCCTGCACCGACGTCACGATCTCTGTTGGCGCCATCAGGTACGTGCCGTCGCCCAGAAAAACGTAGACCTCGCGGCTGGGGTCGGCCAACTTGGCGCCCATGGCGCCGGGAATCTCGTAGCCCATGCACGAGTAGCCGTATTCCATGTGATAGCCGTTGGGCGTGCGCGTGCGCCACAGCTTGTGCAGGTCGCCGGGGTGGCTGCCCGCGGCCGACAACAGCACATCGCGCTCGCCCGCCGCCTCCCACATCGCACCAATCACTTCGCTCTGCGCAGGCTTTCCGGGATTTTTCAAATGGAAGAGCCGGTCCACTTCCGCATCCCACTCAGTGCGCAGCTCCGCAATCTCCGCCGCGTACTTCGCGCTCACCGCGTGGCCCGCGAGCGCCGCGCTCAGTTGCTCCAGCGCCACGCGCGCATCAGCGACCACCGGAATCGCGCCCACCTTGTACGCATCGAATTCCGCAGTGTTGATGTTCACAAACTTTACTGCCGGATTCTGAAACGCCGTCATCGAGGCCGAAGTGAAATCGGAGTAGCGCGTGCCGATGCCGATCACGAGATCGGCGGAGTTCGCCAAGCGGTTCGCAGCCAGCGTGCCCGTGGCTCCGATGGCGCCCACCTCCTGCGCATGATCCCACGCAAGCGACCCCTTGCCTGCCTGTGTCTCTGCCACAGGGATTTCGGTCTTGGTTGCGAATTCACTCAGCGCCTGCGATGCCTCGCTCATCAGCACGCCGCCGCCCGCAATAATCAGCGGACGCTCCGCGCCGCGGATGGCTGCAACCGCACGCTCCAGCGAAACGCGGTCCGGCTGTCCGCGCCGGATCAGCCACACGCGTTTCTCAAAAAGCTCTTCGGGATAGTCGTAAGCTTCGGTCTGCACATCCTGCGGCAGCGCCAGCGTCACCGCGCCGCAATCCGATGGCGATGTCAGCACGCGCATCGCCTCAGGCAGCGCCGTAATCAGTTGTTCCGGTCTGTAAATGCGGTCCCAGTAGCGCGACACCGGCTTGAAGCAGTCGTTTACGCCCGTGTCTTGCGTGGTCGGCGACTCAATCTGTTGCAGTACCGGCGCCACATTGCGCCGCGCAAAAATATCGCCCGGCAGCAGCAGCACCGGCAGCCGGTTGATGGTCGCCAGCGCCGCGCCCGTAATCATGTTCGTCGCGCCCGGCCCGATCGAAGAGGTGCAGGCAAAGGTTCGCAGCCGATTGCTCGCCTTGGCAAATCCCGCGGCCATGTGCACGCCCGCCTGTTCATTGCGCACAAGGATGTACGGGAAATCGGGATTCTGCTGCAACGCCTGCCCGATTCCTGCCACGTTGCCGTGCCCAAAAATCCCCAGCATGCCCGCGAAGAATGCATGCTCGCGCCCATCCCGCTCCACATATTGCTGCTTCAGGAACTGAATCAGTGCCTGGGCCATCGTCATGCGCCGCGTCTTCATACGTGCTCCCCAAAAAGCAACTTCTAGCCGCCAGCTCGTCCCTGATTGGTCCAGCCGTTGATGAAAGCGCCGCCGAGCTAGTGGCTGCCTCTCATCTCTTCACCATCGGCAGCCGAAGATCCTTGTCCTTCGGGCCGCCCCGCACCCACGCGAAGTTCAAAATATGCACACGTGTGCACTGCGAGAAGACTCGCATTCCGCAGCCGAGTTGTCAATGACTGAACAAAGCAGGGCTGAGTCACTCCTATCCATTAACTAGCTAAAGAATCGACTCTATCTGCACATCCTTAAGGCTTCCTTAAGCAAATCGCGTGCAGACTAAAAATTGATTACGCACGATCGTGTGCAGTCCGCCGCCAGGAATGGCGACATCAGCGGACCGCCCAAGATCTCGATGCGCGGAAGTCCATCGAAAAGGAATGGGATGAACAAGTAGATTGCGTTGTAAATAGAGATTCTCATGCACAGAGTGAAAATGGGCCCTCGTGGCCGGAACGACGATGGCGTGTCGCATTATGCTAGACTTCCGCTGTCCTCCGGACCGAACGCAGTCTTGATCGGGAATGAGCGAAGAGAACAGATTCCATGCGAGTGCTTATTGTTGAAGACGAAGTTCGACTCGCAGAGAGCATTGCGGCCGCGTTACGCGAGGGGCCGGGATTTGCCGTGGACTGTGCGCATAATGGTCACGACGGCATGGCTATGGCGGAAAGCGGCAATTACGATCTGATTTCGCTAGACCTGATGCTTCCCGGCATCGACGGGCTCACGATTACGAAAAACTTGCGGGCTCGCGGAGATAAAACTCCGATTCTGGTGCTTACGGCACGTGACGAACGAAAGTATGTGATTGGGCTTTTGAACGCGGGCGCTGACGATTACCTGACAAAACCGTTCGACCTGGGCGAGTTGATTGCCCGAGGCAAGGCTTTGATTCGTCGCGGAAAAGGGGTTCCAACACCCATCATTGAGGTGGGCCGGTTGAGCGTAAATTCCGTCGAACAGACCATACGATGCGACGGCAGGATCATTGAGCTGTCGCCCACAGAGTACCGCATCCTTGAATACTTAATGTTCCGGCCGCGGGTGATCGTTTCGAAAAGACAGATACTAGAGCATCTTTACGACTTTACATGGGAGCACCATTCCAACGTGATTGAGGCGCATATGTCCAATCTGCGCAAGAAACTGCGCGCAGCAGGTGTGGAAGCTACCGTGCAAACGATACGCGGAGCCGGATACAGGCTCGCCAAGCCGGACGACTCGATATGAAGACACATTCGCTTACGCGCAGGCTAATCGGCGGAATCCTTGCAGCGGAGTTTCTATGCATCGCATCCTTTGCCATCGTGGCGACTGCACATGAGATGCATGGCCGGCGCCGGGGATTTGATGTCATGTTGCGCGGACGAGTGGATTCGCTGTTGGGAGCCGTGCATGGCGCCGATCCATACGGCAATCTCTTTCTGGATGCAAGTGAATTGGCGCCTTCAGCTGAAGATATCTATGTGGCCGAATCGGCCAGCGGCATTGTCGGCAGCTCGCAGCAAGTGCCGCCAGACGCATTGGCCGCGGTTCGCTCCTCACCCTCTTCGGGTTTCTTCAACTTCAAGTGGGAAGGCAAGGACTACCGCGGCTTTCACACGGAAGCTACGCGTTCCATGGACCGGGAAAGCCCGGGGATCGCGGCGCAACCGATTGCGCTCCTCTACGCCGTGCCGACGAAGGATCTCGAGTACGAAGCTACGCAGGCATTCCGCTACTATGCCGCAGCTGGTGGATTTCTGCTGGTCGTCACGGGATTTGTGCTGATTGGGTCTCTGCGCTCGCTGATGACGCCACTGCACGATCTGGCCAGGAGCGCCAGACGAGTCTCTGCCGATTCGTGGGACTTTTCGCCTCCGGAGGCTGTTCTCCGCGCGCGTGAACTCGCACCGATTGCCAATTCGATCAAAGGGCTTCTCTTCGGTCTGCAGCGCGCCTTCGAGCGCCAGCGCCAGTTTACCGGCGATGCCGCCCACGAACTTAAAACTGCAGTTGCTCTGCTCAAATCAGGCCTGCAACTTCTGACCATGAAGAAGAGAACGACGCAGCAATACGAAGAGGGAATTCAGGATCTTCTCGTCGATATTCAGCGAATTCAAGGGCTGATTGATCAGATGCTGACGCTGGCTCGCGTTGAAGAGGCGCCGCAAGCGCCGGCTGCAGCAATGGATCTATCTTCGGTCGTAAAATCAGTCGCAAGCCGGTTGCAGCCGCTTGCGGAAGTAAAGAAAATTACGATTTGCGTGCATGCTGAGGCGGCATGCCCGGTCGCCGTGGAGAGCGGCGACGCCGGGGTGCTGGTTTCAAACCTTCTCCTCAACGCTCTGCAACACAGTTCGGCTGAGGGTCAGGTGGAGATTTCCGTGCGCGCCTGCGCCGGAGGCACGGAGTTGCGAGTCGCCGACCAAGGCGAGGGCATACCGGAGTCCGCCCTACCTCATGTGTTTGAACGATTCTACCGCGCTGATGCTTCGCGCAGCCGGCAGAGCGGAGGCGCCGGACTTGGCCTTGCGATTTGCAAAGCGATCGTGGAGCGGGCTCACGGAAATATAAAGATTCAAAGCCAGTTAGAGCAGGGGACTGAGGTTAAGGCGACGTTCCCGCAATGAATTAATCAAACCTTCATTACCGCTTAAGGTTGGCTCCTGATAATCGCTCGGTGGTCGAATTCTTCATCGGCTTATTCAGGAGCAATCATGTTTTTCTCTTCCTATCGTCGTGTTGCTTGCGCCATGGTTTTTCTGGTTCCGGCAGCCTTCTGTGTTCTTACATGTGGTCTGGCATTCAGCCAGGGGCCCTATCAAGTGGTGGACCACTGGAAGATCGGCGGAAATGGGTCATGGGACTATTTGGTCAACGATCCCAGCACGCACTTGCTCTATGTTACGCATCGCACGCGTGTTGAAATCGTGGACACCGCGACAGGCAAGGAGGTTGGCGCGATCACGGGCCTGAAGAACGCGCACGGAGTCGCGCTCGACACAGAAGGGAAGTTCGGATACATCAGCGACGGACTCAGCAATGATGTGATGGTCTTCGATCGGCACACATTCAAGCCGGTTATGACCGTGGCCACAGGCGAGAATCCGGACGGAATTACATTCGACCCACTGACCAAGACGGTTTGGACATTCAACGGCAAGGCCAGCACTGCAACCGTAATTGATTGCGCCACCAATCGCGTGGTCGCGACTATCGTGCTTCCTGGAAAACCCGAATTCCCAGTGGCTGACGGTAAGGGTTCGGTATACGACAATCTCGAAAGCACAAGCACCATCGTCCGCCTTGACGTGCACACAAAAGCGGTAGTGGCAACCTGGAAGCTGGCCAACTGTGAAGCTCCCACGGGGCTCGCCCTGGACGTTGAGAACCGCCGCCTCTTTGCGGTCTGCGACAACAACAAAATGGATGTTGTAGACGCGGACACTGGTAAAGAGCTTTCATCGCCCGCAATCGGGGATAGTCCTGATGCCGCACGTTTCAGCGCCACTCATCAACTCGCCTTCAGCTCCAACGGCGGCGGCACGCTGACGGTAGTGGACGCGGCAAACGGATACAAGGTGATTGAGAATTTGCCTACGCCGAAAGGCGCGGCTTCAATGGCTTACGACGAGCAGACAGACCGGATGTTCCTGTCCATGGCGGAATATGGGCCATCTCCGGAGTCGGCCACGAAGTCGCGTCATCCGCAAGGGGCAATGGTGCCTGACAGCTTCACCATACTGGTGGTGGGGCGCAAATGACCCGGGCGCATGGGCGCCTGACAATTGCAGCCATGTCGATCAAGAGATCTGATCACATGGCGGAAGAGAGGGAGGGAATACAGCTCATTGTAGAGTTCGCCTTGGAACGCTTCCAGCCGACCTGTTTAGCTATCTGTAAGTACGATAGGA
Organism: uncultured Acidobacteriota bacterium; assembly: GCA_963786565.1. Taxonomy (GTDB): domain Bacteria; phylum Acidobacteriota; class Terriglobia; order Terriglobales; family Acidobacteriaceae; genus Telmatobacter. Next base: position 37,339 of record CAWAZR010000016.1, read on the forward strand.
ATGCATAAGTCGCATTACAAGGATGGTGGATAGCGAGGCGCACTTTATGATGCTGGTCCAGTTAGCGCACTTCGATCGCTCCGCGCAAAGTGGAATTGATTGGATGCGCTTGTGGGCCAATAACCAATCATCACGGCAAGTGGCGTGTAATTGCCAGCAGCGCTGTAAGTAGGCGGCTTGCGCATAGTAGCGTAAACGCTTTGTAAGACGGGCTGGTTCTTCAACCCGGAGCGCGCTGGATGGTGGAAGTAAGTAATCGTTTCCGGCGAAGTTCTTATGCCGTCTGACCTATCCTGACCTGATGAGGCTAGGATAAGTTAGCCATAGCAGCCAAGGTGTCATAACTTGGCGAAAGCCATAAGTGAGCAAAATTGCACACTTCAATATTTTCTGTAGAAAGTGCTTGACAGCTCAGTTATGGGTGTTTTAACGTTCGTTTCACTTAAGCGCTAACGCATTTGCAGACCGTCGCACGAGCCGGCGAACGCGTTAATTCCACGACCATCGAGGCCAGAGAATGAATATTCTTCGCAAGTTTCAATTCGCGACTCAATCGTCAGGGCGATTCCTCTCTACGCGGAGAGACGCCACGCATTCGTCAGTGAGAGGGAGAGGCTGGAACAAGCTGGGCCTCGCCGTGCTGCTACTATTTGTGAACCTGTCGCTGCTATCGGCAGCGGCTTCAGGCCAAGCTGGCGAAAAAGGCCTGATTACCGGTACGGTCGTGGATTCCGGCGGATCGGTTGTGAAAGGCGCCCAGCTTGAGCTGGCGCCGCTTGGCGTGACCGTGTCCACCGACGACCAGGGCGCGTTCTCCTTCCCGATGGTTCCGGCTGGTTCCTATACCGTGAAGCTCTCCGCTGCCGGATTCGCAACGCAGGAGACCAAGGTCGAACTGGTCGCCGGGAAAACCGCCGAACTCGACCTCAAGCTTGCGGTAGGAAGCAATATCGAGCAGATCCTGGTAACCGCGGAGCGCCCGCACGGAGAGATGGAGGCGCTCGACGAGACACGCGCGGCAGACAACATCCAGCAGATCCTGCCGGCTGAGGTTATCGTCAGCTTGCCCAATGCCAACGTCGCCGACGCCATCGGCCGTCTCCCCTCCGTTGCGCTCTTTCGCGATGAGGGCGAGGGTGAATACATCGAAGTGCGCGGTACCGAACCCCGCTTGACCAACATCACCATCGATGGCATTACAGTGCCTTCTCCCGAGCCGTTGGTTCGCCAGGTCCGTCTCGATATCATTCCATCCGATATGGTCGAGCACGTCGATATCAATAAGACACTTTCGTCCAATATGGACGCGGAAGGGATTGGTAGCTCCGTCGAACTTACAGTTAAGGAAGCGCAAGAGAAGCCCACCATCAATGTTTTTGTGAACGGCGGCCGCACCAACATTGAGAACGGCCGCTACAATGCGTCCTCGGGCGGAACCTTTGGCGAGCGACTCATGAAAAACAAACAGCTGGGCGTTTTAGGAAATGTGGCCTTTGATTTCAACGGTCGCGGCATTGACAACTACCAGCCGTCGATCGATTTCCTTTCCACGTTTGCCCAGCCCTTCTACGATAACAACACCATGCGAGAATACCGCTATTACCGCTACCGGTATGGTTACTCGGGCAGCGCGGACTACAAATTCAATGACGTTTCCAGTATCTTTATCCGCGGCTTTTATAGCCAACTCAAGGACTGGGGCGACAAGTGGTACTACGAGCCGGTATCGACCGCACTGACTACGACTGGAGTCTATCCGAGCACGGCAGCCAACTCGCCGAGCCCAAAGTTCTACACCTCTTCCAAGCGCCCCAATGCGTCGATTGGTACGTTGATGCTGGGCGGGAGAGAGATTCACTCCAGCAGCTGGTTGATCTGGGAAGGGGCGGTTTCGCGTTCGTTCGAGCAAGATTCGGCCGGCAACCCCAAAGCCGACTTCGCCTGGATCGGTCCCTCGCTCCAATGTAACTACGCGCCCCAGGGCGCGACCATGTTCCCGCAGTTCGGTACTTGCTCCGGAGCTGCCTCGCCGCTTGAGAATGCCAGCGACTTCGTCTTCAAAGACATTACCTATCCCGACCCCAAGGGCCTGAGCACACAGCTCAACCTCACTGGCGAGATATCCTATGCGCACAACTACACGACCCACGGTCATTTTGGAACCATCGAGGCCGGCTACAAAATCAGCAATGCTCATAAACTCCAGGACGCAACTGAAACCGTATACGACGGTTGGGGAACAAAAGCCACGACGCCGGGCGTTTCGGCGTACTCCATGGCTGCGTTGCAGGGTTACTTCCATAACACCGACTACTTCAAAGGCCAGTTCCTTGGAGGAAAGTTCGGACCGGTCTCCGACTTCGACAAGACAACGGCTTTTCTGTTCGCAAACTTCTCGGCGGATGAGGACGGATATAAGACTGCTCTGGATAACTGGCCGAACCTCTTCGGCATCATCGAGCGCGTGTCGGCCGGCTATGTCATGAACACGATCGACGTGCGAAAGCTCCATATTCAGGCTGGAGTGCGCTTTGAGCAAACGACAATGCGCACCCATGGTTACAACGTCAATTTGTATGCGGCTGGTTCCACGCAGTGCGGAGGGCCAACGAACACCGGCTGCGGCGTGCCATCGGTGGTGACAAACAATCCCTCGTATCTTGATGCTTTTCCGGACATCAACATGCGCTACAAGATTACTGACGACCAGGGAATTCGTATGGTGTACGGCCGCGGCGTCGCGCGTCCCGATCCGTACCAGTTGATTCCTTACATTACGTTTGACGACAGTTCAAACCCACCATCGTTTACTGTCGGCGATCCCAATCTGAAAGCCGAGCTCGCCAATAACTACGATTTGCTTTATGAGCACTATCTCAAGCCGATTGGCATGCTGCAGGCGGGCGTCTTCTACAAGCAGCTGACCGCTCCTGAGCTCTTGTTCACCATTCCGCAAGGCACGAATCTCACCACGCTTCCGGCGGGCTCAATTCCCGCTTCAGTCCTGACTAACATCGAACAGGTTGAAGCCAGCGCCGGCATTACGAATTACAACGCCTCGGTTACGCAGTACATCAGTGGCACGAACTCCGAGCTGTACGGCGCGGAATTCAGCTACCAACAGCATCTGACATTCCTTCCGGGGGTGCTTGCAGGGATAGGTATCACGGCTAACTATGGCTATCAACAGTCGCGGATCAAGTCCATTCCGCTTCGCAACGACCATCCGCGCCTGATCGACCAGGCCAACAATACCTGGAACTTTAGTCCGACCTATGACACCAAGCGCTTCTCGGCGCGCGCGGGTATGACATACAACGGCTCGAGTGTCTTCTCGTACAACTGGATTTCGCCGGTCAGCGCTCCGGGCTCAGGCGCCGATCCAAGCGGCCTTGGCCCAAAGGGACCCTCTGGCGACATTTGGACCTTGCCCCACTACCAGTTAGACGTACAGGCAAGTTATCGCTTCTTCCATGGATTGAGCGTCCAGGCGTCCGTGCTCAATTTCAACAATGAGGTATTCGGCTACTACGAGGGCAGCCCGCAGTTTGTGAATCAGCGGGAGTTCTATAAGCCCAGTTATGACGCTGGTATCCGGTACGTCTTAGGGCACGAATAACACAGTATTGCGTACGTCAACTAGTCAAGCTGGCTGGGGTACATACCATTGCGATGGCATGTGCCCCTTCTTATAGGCGAATGGGTCAGCGCAGCGTGTGTGCTGCATAGGGCGGTGAACGGCTCCCAATGTGAGACCGCATTTGCGGTAGACAATGCGGGACGGCTCAACATCAATAACCTACTTGAGGGACTCTTGTGATCAGACTTTATAAGACACTGTTGCTGGCTTTCTCGTGCGTGTTTGTCTGCACGGCGCTCAATGCCCAGGCCGCTGCCAGGGAAGGATCTGGCGGTTCTAATCAGGACAAACTGAAGCTGGTTGTGGTGGTCAGCCGGCACGGGGTGCGGTCGCCGACATGGACCGTGGATCGCCTGAACACCTATTCTTCAATGCCGTGGCCCGCCTGGAGCGTCCCGCCAGGATATCTGACAGCGCACGGATTCGAGCTGATGAAACTTTTTGGTGCGTATAATCGTTCAGCGCTGGCAAGTGCGGGCCTCTTTTCCGCCCAGGGCTGCTCCGCAGCTTCCGATACTTACATCTGGGCCGACACCGACCAGCGCACGCTCGAAAGCGGCAAGGCTTTGGCTGCGGGACTGTTTCCAGGCTGTGCCGTTCCGGTGCATTCTCTTGGCGAGGGAGAGAACGATCCTCTTTTTCATCCCCCTGCGGCGGCAATCGATTCTGCTGAAATGGACCGCGTGTTTGCGGAATTCTCAATGCGAGTAGCGGCCGTGCAGGCCTCACAGTATAACGGCCTTCTGGCGCAGATGAATCGCGTGCTGCTGGGGTGCGAGCCGGATGCGGATTGCACGCCGACCCGGCCGCCTGAAACTCCTTTGATGGAAGGCAAGAACGGAGCAGTGCGGGGAAAGGGCGACCATCTTGTGACGCTTCAGGGCCCCCTCGCCCAGGCGTCGAGCTTCGCAGAAGATTTTCAGCTGGAATATACCGAAGGCATGCCCTCGGAGTCGGTTGGATGGGGGAAAGTGAACGAAGCCCAGGTGATCAAGTTCATTAATTTGCACACCATCTACTTCGACCTCATGCACCGCACACCTTCGCTGGCCAGAATGGAAGCGTCCAACATGCTGAATACAATTACCCGGACGCTGCAACAGGGAGTTGAAGGCAAAGCAGTTGCGGGGGCCATCGGATCGCCCGGGAACAAACTGGTGTTGTTGGTGGGGCACGATACAAACATCGGACCGATCTCGGCACTGCTTGGCCTGCACTGGGACCTGGATGGGCGCGCTGACGATATTGCGCCAGGCACGGAGCTTGCCTTTGAGCTTTGGCAGACGCCTCAGGGCGCCTATCGGGTCAAGGTTGCTGTGACCGTGCAGACACTCCGCCAGATGCACGAAGCGCAAGCTTTGACACCAGCCAATCCTCCCGTGCGGCAGGTGGTGACACCGCCGGCATGCGGCGGTACTACGGGTGTGTGTGAATGGGACGAGTTTCGAAAGGTTGCCGACACCGCAACCGCGGCGAAGTGACTGCGGTCACGCCAACACGGCCATTCACTTCGATAACGTGGGAGCGTAGCGGCTTTCACTATTGGCCATGAGACTGGAGTAACCCGATGAAGTTCCTGCAATCCTCATTCCGCGTACCGCTCATTCTTCTTCTTGCGGCAGGCGCCTTACGTGCGCAGAGTACAACCGCCTCCGTCCACGGCAACGCCAACGACCCGTTGGGCATACTTGTGACCAATGGCTCGGTCAAATTAACTCAGGACAAAGGGAAGATCGACAAAAACAGCAACTATGTCTACAGTTTCGAACTGGATAAGGATGGCAATTATAAGGGCGACGGCATTACGCCGGGAACTTATACGCTGGTGCTGTTCCGCAAGGGATTAACCGCCGATTTCTCTAAGCCGGTGACACTGGTTGCAGGGCAGGACGCCGTTGTCAACTTCGATATGAGCCGGCAGGAATACATCGACAAGCTGAGCGACGACGATAAGAGGCTGCTCGAGGAGTCCCGGAAAAAGAACGCCGCCATCCTGGCCGAGAACGCTGTGATCAGGAACTTGAATGGTTTGACGGCAGATGCTCGCGCCGCAATGAGTGCCACACCGCCCGATTATGCAAAGGCCGCCGACGATATGACGCAGGCCACAACGGCGCGGCCCACCGAATCCATCTTCTGGTTCATGCTGGGAGAAGCCGACTTTGGCCTCAAGAAGTACGACGATGCGATAGTGGCGTACAAGAAATCTGTTGAGACAGATAGTGCGTCGGCCAAGCCGGACCTGGAAACGGAAGCCGCCACCTACAACAACTTGGGGCACGCACTGGCCAACGCCGGGAAGATATCAGATGCAGCAACGGCATATGAGACTGCGGCGAAATTGAATCCAACTCATGCCGCGAGGTATTACGTCAACGAAGCCATCATCTTCTACACGGCAAGTGAAAACGATTCCGTCAATCAGGCAGCCGATCTTGCCGCCGCGGCCGCAGCCGCTGACAAGGCCATCGCCGTCGACCCGAACGTGGCCAATGTCTACTACATCAAAGGACAAGCGCTTGTCATGCAGGTAACCGCCGACCCGAAAACGGGCAAGATGATCGCCCCCCCAGGCTGCATTGAGGCGTACAAAAAATACCTGCAACTCGCCCCTAATGGACCTTATGCGAGCGAAGTAAAGGGAATTATTCAAGGACTCGAATCTACAGTACCGACGTCGAACAAGGCCAACGGAAGAAAGTGAGTGAAAAGTAAGGCATGCGGCGATGCTATGGAATAAGAAGGTTGCAGGCAAGATTGATCGGGTTTGTGTTCGGGCTGATCGTCACCTTCCCGATCGTTTACTTTTACCTGAACTACATGCTTGGATCCCATTGGCGTTCACTAGGGATGACTTCGGCCCGTCTTTTGGATTTGAGGTAAGGGATGCGCATCGTTAGCGAAAAAAGCTGCATCGGCCGCCCTGGTTGGATTGATACGAAGTTAGTGTGCCCTCGCGGATTCAGCGAAAGTATTGGTTGTCCCCTAGCGATGAGATCAGATGACGCACGGCATGAATGGAGAAGGACATGGCCCAGATAGAATCGCAAGTTCAATACAAGAGCCCACTGCACCAAATGACGCAGACCACGCCGACATGCCTGTGGAATGATTCGGCGGCCATCGAGGAGCTTACTTATTCGATCGATAATGGTGCAGTTGGGGCCACCTGCAACCCCTCGATAGCGGTGGCGGTGCTCAAGCAGGAGATGGCGTATTGGAAGGGCCGCATTCTGGCGCTGGCGGAAACCTCTCCGTGGGCAACGGAAGATGATATCGCGTGGATGATCGTGGAAGAAATGTCGGCAAATGCAGCCAAGCTGCTGCTGCCCATCTTCGAGCGGGAGCACGGGCACAACGGCCGGCTTTCCATCCAGACGGATCCGAGGAACTATCGCAACTCGGATGCCATGCTGAAGCAGGCCGTCAGGTTCAGCAACCTGGCCCCGAATATGATCGTGAAAATCGCAGCCACGCGCGCGGGAATTGTAGCCATCGAGGAAGCCACTTACAGAGGCATCAGCATCAACGCGACGGTAAGTTTTACGTTGCCTCAGGCCATCGCCGTTGCCGAGGCTGTGGAGCGCGGCCTCAAGCGCCGCGAGGCCGAAGGCGCCGATATTTCTACGATGGGCCCTGTCTGCACGCTCATGGTCGGACGCCTCGACGACTGGCTTAAGGTTCTCCACGATAAGCACAAACTCTCTGTCGATCCCGGCTATCTGGAGTGGGCCGGCGTTGCCGTCTTCAAGAAGGCCTACAAGATTTATCGCGAACGTGGCTATCGCCTGCGCCTGCTCAGCGCGGCTTTTCGCAATCACATGCACTGGAGCGAATTCATCGGCGGCGATGTGGTGATCTCTCCGCCATGTACCTGGCAGCGCCGTTACAATGCCAGCGACATTGAAGTGATTCCGAGGATTGACAAGCCCGTGGAAGCGAAGATCGTGGACGCGCTGCTGAGCAAGTTCCCCGACTTTGCGCGTGCCTACAGCGAGAATGGTCTCACGCCCGAGGAGTTCGACACCTTCGGGTCAACACGGAGGACCTTGCGAGGGTTTATCGCGGCTTGCGCGGAGATGAACGCGATCATCCGCGATGTCATGCTGCCCAACCCAGACAAGGAGTGACTGATCGGCCGCGTGCGCGGCGCGGTATGGATAGACATTGAACGGAGCATCAAGAAAAGAGCGACACCGATGTTTCAGAAGGAAGATTGTTCAATAACTCAAAGATGGAGCAAGTGAACCGAATTTTTAAGGAAAGGAATCGTCATGACAACTTTATCCGCAGTTATGGACGCAGTAACCACCGATCGCTATTTCTCTATTCCCAGAGACGCAAAAGCTGAGGCTATCAGCGGAGTGCCCGCCAAGAGGCTCAGTTGCGGCATAGGAGGCGCCTGGCAGGTATCCAAGACGGATAAATACATGCCCTGCTACGACCCCTCGACCGGGGCGGTGATCGCCTATGCGCCGCAGTGCACGGCAGAAGAAGTAGAAGATGCCATTTGCGCTGCTGTGAAGGCGTTCCCGGCCTGGCGCGACACCCCGGTAACCAAACGCACACAGGTGCTCTTCAAGATGAAGCAACTGCTGGACGAGCATCTGGACGAACTAACACATCTTTGCGCCCAGGAGAACGGCAAGAAATGGGACGAGGCCATGGGCGATGTGCTCAAGGCGATCGAGGTGATGGAGTTTGCCTGCGGCGCGCCACAGATGATGAAGGGCGAATCGTTGATGAATGTGTCCACAGGCTACGATACTGTTCAGTTTCGCGAGCCATTGGGTGTGTTTGCTGGGATTGCCCCGTGGAATTTTCCGGCCATGATCCCGCAGGGCTGGATGGCTCCCATCTGTATTGTCACTGGAAACTGCATGGTGCTGAAGGCGGCCAGTTACGCGCCCCAATCCGCGATGCGCATCACTGAGCTCTGGAAAGAAGCCGGCCTGCCGGACGGTGTTCTGAATGTGATCACCACCAGCCGTAATGAAGCCGAAATTCTACTCCGCCATCCTGACATCAAGGGAGTGACATTTGTTGGCTCAACCAGCGTCGGCAAGCACATCTACGCCACCGCCGCCAGCAACGGCAAGCGCGTCCAGGCGCTGACTGAGGCCAAGAACCACGCTCTGGTGCTGAAGGATGCAGTGATCGAGCGTGCGGCCCAGGGCATCATCAATTCATTCTGCGGGTGCGCCGGGGAGCGCTGCATGGCGTTGCCCGTGATCGTGGCCGATAACGCCATCGCGGACCAATTGGTGGAAGCCGTTACGCGCATGGCCAAGGCGGTCAATCTGGGCCCTGCATACGACAAGCGCACCGGCCTGGGCCCGGTCATCAATCGCGGGCACAAGGAGTTTGTTCTGGGCTGGATAGAGACCGCAGTCAAGGAAGGCGCCAAACTGGTACTTGACGGGCGCAATCCGAAGGTGCCTGAGGGGTGCGAAGACGGGTTCTTTGTAGGTCCCACGATCTTCGACCATGTAACCGAAGAGATGACATGCGGACGCGAGGAGATATTTGGCCCGGTGCTCTGCATCAAGCGCGTGGACAGTTTTGAAGAGGGGCTGCGGCTCATGAATAATAATCGCTTTGCCAACGGATCAGTGATCTACACGGAGAGCGGCCACTTTGCGCGCGAGTTCGCCCGCCGCACCGACGGCGGCATGGTGGGCATCAATGTGGGCATTCCGGTTCCCCTTGGCGTGTTCGGCTTCACCGGGCACAAGCAGTCGTTCTTCGGCGACCTCCACTGCATGGGACGCGACGGCTTCATCTTCTATACCGAGACCAAGAATGTGACGTCGACATGGTTTACAGATAAGGAGATTCCCGCCAAGGCCAGCACCTGGGACGGAACCATGACGCGCGGGTAGACGTTCTCCGGGGTGATTGTAAGTGTATAAAGTCGAGTAATTGAGATGGCAACGGTCCGGTGGCGGTCGCCTCCCGGTTGCACCGGTGTGCTGTCGGCAGCTGAGAGAGATGCTGACCGCCGACCTCTGCTCCACAGCCGACGATCGCCTTTTCCACTTCACTTCACTCCAACTTCCGGATTCGGAAAGTGACCGGCAATACCTTCCTGGAAAGGCCGATGCACGTTTATGACAAATCCATTCGATCATTACCCCGTTCCGGTACTACCGCGTACCCGTATGCCGGGTGCGTCGATCGACCTACTGAGCCCTCTCAGCTCGCGCCGGTTACACCCCCGGTGGACCTTGGCCGCAACTCTGGCATTGGCGGTCGGAGCCATTCCTCTATTTGCCGGCGGCTTGTCTCTTGTGCAGAAGCGCGATAGCCGCCACGAAATCGATCAGCTCGAGGACGAATGGCGCACCGCCATCCTCGGCGGTGACGTCAAAACCATGGATTCGCTTCTGGCCGATGACTACATGGCCATCACCGCCGCAGGAACATTGCAATCGCGCGATGAAACCCTAGCCAACCTGCGCTCCGGCCGTCTGCGTTTCACTACGCTTACCATCACCGACCGCAAAGTGCGATTCTACGGAAGCACGGCCGTCGTCACCTCGCTGGTCACCATTGAAGCCACCAACGCCGATGGCCCGGTGACTGGCGACTACCGCTACACTCACGTCTACGTGCGCGATGCACAGGGGGTTTGGAAGATTGTGAGCTTCGAAGCCAGCCATGTACGCAGACCCGGTCCCCACGATCCCAACAAATTGCACTAACGTCCGCGGCGCGGCTGACTGAGGTGGGCAACGTGGGCGTTTCAACGTTACTTCATTCGCATCGCCAGTTAGACCTGTATCTACCTCGGCGCGCTTTTGCGGCACAAGCAGTTGATTGCGCATTGGATGCTGTCGAGAAATTCGGGGGCGAGTTAGAAGCGACGCTCCAAATTTGATTGTGAAGCCTGATGATTGTGCTACATTAGCGCTTACGTATTCCCACTTGCGCGCGAAAGGACCCTCTCCATGGCAGTTCGACTGAAGGACATTGCCAGGGATTTGGGCGTGTCCCTGGTTACGGTCTCGAAGGCTATTCGCAACAAGCCGGACGTGGGAGAAGCCACTCGCAAGCGCGTTCTGCAAAGGGTCAAGGAGCTGAATTACCAGCCCAACATGCTGGCGCGTGGCCTGGCTTCCGGAAAGAGTTATTCAATCGGCCTGATCGTCCCTGACCTGGTTCACACATTCTTTGCCGAGATCGCCAGGGGAGTGAGCGCCGCATTGCGGAGACAGTCATATCAGTTGATTCTCGCTTCGGCAGAGGAAGAACCTGGACTGGAATATCAGCAGATTGAGCACCTGTTGGCAAGAGGTGTCGATGCGCTGCTGATTGCATCCTGTCAGAACGACGCAAAAAGCTTCAGGTCCATAGTGAAATCAAGGATCCCCTACGTTCTACTCGATCGGCTTCTGCCTGAACTCGACGCGTACTTTGTGGGCACCGACGACATCGCGGCAGGGCGCATGGCGACCGAGCACCTCATCCACTTGGGCCGGAAGCGCATCGCGCACATTGGCGGCGAGCTAATCAGCACCTCGGTGGGCCGCTTCAACGGCTATCAACAGGCGTTGGCGGCGAATCATATTCCTTTTCGCGAGGAGCTTGTGGCCACTCGCTCCAGGCTTGAAGAGGCTGGCATCGAGATTGGAAACAGCGCGATGAGCGACCTGCTCGGCCTGAAGAAGCGTCCTGACGCGGTTTTCTGTTACAACGACCTCACTGCAGTTGGGGCGATTCGCTGCCTGTTGGCAAATAAGCTGCGGGTCCCCGAAGATGTGGCCGTAATCGGATGCGGAAACCTGCGCTTATCGTCGTATCTTGAGGTTCCTCTCAGCACTATCGATCAATCGGCTCAGGAACAGGGAGAAGAGGCGGCCAACCTGGCGCTGTCCCTCATCGCGCAAAAGCAAAAGCGCAGGGCAAAACATCTGCTGCTTGAGCCCAAGCTGATTGTGCGAAATTCGACCGTTAAAAGCGCTATAACTTATCGAATTCGTCAGGAACACAGTGTAAGCTGAGGTTATAAAGTCTCTGGGCAAGGTTTCAGTGGCGCTGAAGCCGCAGATATAACATCAGAGCCCTCTCGGCGTTCGAGATAATCGGCATTCGCATACAAAATCCTGTTTGAGGCTACGATTGTAAACAGATCGAGCCGCATTTTCGGCGTGCCCTGCTTGTAATGCTCACAAAGGCTCAAAATGAGAACGCGCATTGAGCAAAGATGCGTCGCGCTGCAGAACCTGCGCTGAAGGCGCCGCCAATCAGGCTTGTAGCACGATTGAAATACGGGGAATTGAGGGTGCCGACGGGCGTTCCGTAGTTGATGTTATTGAATACGTTGAGTGCCTGGATGCTGAACCGCAACGAATACTCGCGCTGAGCACCTCCCGAACGACCAGACCCGCCAGGAGCTCCGCCGCCGCTCCCGGAGAACCCCCCGGGACCGAGGCCGCCGCCCCCGGGGCTCCGCTCGGGGTGATGCCCGGCGTTGCTGCTGGGAAGATTCATAAGGGGGTTCACGTCGCCATCCGATGGATTTGCAGCTGCCCGTTTAGGGCCGATCCCGAATGCGCGGCTGATTCGAAGGTTCACTGCAATAGATGATGGACTATTGCCCAAGTTGATCGGAATAAGTTTCTCTCCCGTGAGCGAGGCAGAGTCCAGAAGACCATATCGCGTCTCTACCTGGTCGGCCGCCGGGGTGGACGAAGTGGCGTACGTGGGCCGCTGGTTGAAGAGGTTGTTCAAGGGATCGGTGGCCAGTGTGATGTTGAAAGGGCGCCCGGATTGAGCCAGAATGAACGGATTAAAACTGATGCCCCAAGGTCCGTTATATGTGGCCATGAAGAACGCTACGTGACGCAAGACGAAACCAGCTCGACCGTAGTCCTGGTTGAGGTTGTAGGCATTGGAAACGCCATTGCTGCCCGCCCCGTTGCTGTTCGCTGAAGAGAACGTGTAGAAGCCGCTGAATTGAAGATTGGCACTGGCCTGGGTATTGAAATTGGCGACCAGTTGGTCCTGTTTGAAGATAGCCTCAGGGAAAAACTCGTACAGGTAATTCTGCGAGCCATTTTGCGGCGTTCCTCCGTTGGCCTGGTTGGCATTGCGGATCACGGGCTGGTGAACTCCAAATGAGCGTAGATATGTGAAGGTGACGCTGGTGCCGGCCAGCAACTGTCTCTCCAAACTGACGCCTAACTGCTCTGTATAATCAGCGTGGAAATGTGGCGCGATTTCATATTGCACCGGCGCGGCGCTGCTGGTAGCCGACCCGGCACCACTCGAGCAGGTTGTCATGTCAATAGTGTTGAGCGAGGTAGCCGTTGAAGTGCAAGTGGGATTGTTAAGGACGATCTGTGTCTGCTCATTTGTATGCTTGAGCGTCAGGAAATTTTGCGCTGCAAAGCGGTCATAGAAAAATCCGTAGCCGGCGCGAAGAACGGTCTTGGTCTTCCTGCCCTTTCCGCCATCCAACGCAAAAGCAAGTTCCGCGCGAGGCGCCCAATCGTCGTGATCGGCTATATGATTTTGCGCTTCCCAGCGCAATCCGCCTGAAATCGTCAGCCGCGGATTGATCTTCACATCATCCTGCGCGAAGAGGGCAACATCAAAAACATTGGCGAGTGCTGATTCGTTGCCGGTGGCATAGCCTGCCGACGATGGCCCAATTCCCTGACTGACCAGACTATTGAAAGTATGTCCCGACGCCAGGCCGTTGGCCATCAATTCGTAGACCTGGCTCGCTGCATAGTTAGCTATTCCCACGGTGACCGGGGAAAAAACAAACTTCCCGTTGAAGCTGGCGTTGGTCAGGTTCGCATCGCGCGTATCTCGCAACCGCGTTCCAAACCTGATGGCGTGATTGCCACGGGTCAGAGTGGTGATGTTCTGAAACTCAAGTTGAATGGTATGGTCCTGGCTTTCCTGTCCAACAAAACCGCCGCCCACAAAATCGCCGGCAACGCTGATCGAACGAGCGGTCGAGTCGGGGTAGTGGTTCTCATTGTGCCTCTCAAACTGCGCCCGGCTCTCATTGATGAGGTGATCACTAAAGATGGTTGAGCTGCTGATCTGCACCGTATGCTCGGAGTTCGACTCGTGCGTCGATGCACTCGCCAGCTGTCCCGAGGACAGATTGCCCTTTTCATTCTGATACCAGAATCCGTAGCGCGCAGTCATGGTGGTTCTCTTCCCCATCTGCCAATCGAACCGCGCAGACGCATTGTCGCGAATATGCGGGCTCAACAGGCTCACGCCATAATTCAGGTTGTCGACAAACTGACCCGCGCTGTTGGGCAGCACTGCATCGGGAATCAGCCACGTATTCACGTTTTGCTGATCGCGACTATCTACGCTCAGAAAGTATGACGCAGATTTCGATAGCGCTCCGCTCAGCGTCCCGTTGAATTGGTAGCTGTGATACGGAGGAATGTTCGTTGTGAACGGATTGCCGGTATTGAACGACTTGTCGTTGCCCTGTAGATAGAACTGACCGTGCGTTTTATCAGTTCCCGGCTTTGTCAGGATCTCCGTCCGTCCATATCCGAGACGGTCGTACTCAGCCGAGAACGGGTTCTGATTGATGCGAATTTCCAGTATCGCCGTCTTCGGTGGCAACTCGCCGCCGCTGAACCCATCAATATAAATCTCTCCCCCATTGGGCCCGGCCGAAGGGCCGGCCAGCGCCGCCAACTCATTTGCCAGCTCATCAGGGTCGTCGGAGAGCGCACCAAGATCGCTACCCTTCAGCACCACCGCGCTCACATTGCCCCCGGCTTCGACATTCACTTCGGGAGCTTCGTCGCTCACCACGATATTCTGCTGCGCAACGGCAACAGCCATCACAATATCGACGCGCTTCGCCTGGCCTGCGGCGACAGTGATGGTTGTGGACTCAAATGGCGCAAACCCCGCGGCGAGAGCTTCAATGAGGTAGTCGCCCGGTGTCAGATTCTTAATTTGAAAGTTGCCCAATGCATCGGAAGTCGCGGATGTCGTGTTGCCACCCGCCACATCAGTAGCGGTAATCTTCGCCCCCGGTATCCGTGCGCCCGAGGGGTCAACCACCTGCCCATGAATCATCGCTGGCGTCATCGGGGCGCCTCCCGGCGTGCCTGCGCTGTCTGCGGGCGTCGCAACCTGTGCCGGCAAAGACTCTGCCCATAAAATCGCCAGCGACACAAAGAAAAGGCAGCAAAGGATTTCTTGCAATCTTGAACGCATGCCTTTGCCTCCGAGTTCTGTCCGGAACAGACCGAAGGCTGTCGCGTCACTCATATCGTGCCCCACTATCAACTCGGTCGCGAAGTGTATAGATCGATGCGCCTAGCGCATCAGCGTATAGGCCCTCGCAATCAGTCCCTGCACGTCTTCGACAGTTCTCTTCAAGGGGCCTTCAGCTTCCATTTTGAGACTAGTGGCGGCCGCGGCCCACAGGGTTGCGTGCTGGGCATCCGTGTTCAATCTGCTGCAGGCATACGAAGCGATGCACGTGTCGCCTCGTCCCGAGCGACCGATCAGCTTTTCAGGCAGGAAAGGTGCGTCGAAGAATTCTCCGCCAGCGAGAACCAGAACCCCGTCGCGATGGGTGAGAACCACTTCCTTCGGACCCCATCCGGCAAGTTCTGCCGCAGCCAAATGAATATCTTTCTTACCAGTAAGCATCTCTGCTTCTACGGCGTCGGTTTTGAGAATATCGATATACGAGAGCACTTCTCTTTTCTCTGTCCATTCATCGTACTTAAGAGTTCCATTGGCTGTGACGATGCGGGTGAAACCCTGCACATCGGCCACGAGCAAGGTGTCCTTTGCGCGCAGAATCTTGATTACATCCAGGTCCACTTCTCCGCGAATTGAAGAGTTAATGAGGAAGGCCCTGGCTTGCAACGGTCGGACCTGGTCCGGAGTGAACGCCCCGGCCGTATGCGTAACCGTCAAAGTGCGTATATCGACATCTGTGGTCGGATAAAAAAGCTCCATGATTGTCGAGTGATCGGTATAAGTGGGATATACATCGATGCTCAGGTCGAGCAACGCTTCAACAACGCGCTGATCGTCGTGCGCGAGCCGCGTAACCGCCGCTGTTTTCAATCCCATCATGGCGGCCACATGAGCGCCATAGTTAAAGCCGCCGCCGTCTACATAGCGGGTGCCAGCGGGCGAGATGATCGTGTCCTTCGTGTAGTTACCGATAATAACTACGTCATATCGTGAGTTACCTGACATGATGCCTCTCCTAAGTGTCAATCGTTTGCTCGAACTCTCCACAGGGACGTTGCGAGCAGCAGGGAAAAGACCGAAGTTCCCAGCCAAAACAGGATGACCCTGTGAAAATCGTATGTCCGGACGCCATGGATAAAAGTAGTTCCGTTGCCGATAAGAACGCCGCTAATGCGCTCCTGTATGGCGGCACCGACATAGCTGAACACACCGATGAAGCCCATGGCCGCTCCCGCCGCTTTCTTGGGCGCGATATCCACGGCGAACAGGCCGCCTAGCGAAGTAATCAGTCCGGTGATGGCGTATCCGAAGATGAGAAGCATTGCGGTGATCACCAGGGGATGGCCTGGAGGAATCGCGAACATGACGACAAGTGCGAGGATTTCAAGCACACCGCAGACGAGATTCATTGGTGGGCGTCGCGCACCGAACAACTTATCTGAGACAAAGCCGTAGGATGCGGACCCAGCCATCCCTGCCAGAGATTTCAGGGCCAGCAGACCGCCCGCCTCAACGCCTGAGTAACCCTTAGCTTCCTGCAGATAAAGCATTCCCCAATCGTTCATGGCGTACCGCGTCATGGTCATGGCAGCGCATGAAATGGCAAGGATCCAGATCGAGGGATAGGCAAGAATCGAAATCTGCATCTGCCAAGTGGTTTGTGGCTTCTGGACGATGCCTGCCACCTGTGCCGGATGGTCGTTTTTCCAATCCGAAACGGGGGGCAATCCCAAGGTCTGAGGCCGGTCTTCCAGGGAACAATACATCGCAATGGCAAGGCCCACACATATGATCCCCGGCCCCAGAAATCCAGCGCGCCAGCCGTACCAACTTACCAGCACGGAAAGCAGGGCAAACGTCAGCCCTTCGCCGATGGGGTGTGCTGTACTCCAGATGCCGTAATAAGTGCCGCGCTCCTTGTTGCTGAACCACTGGGACATCGAGACAACGCCAGCCGGGGCACCGAACCCCTGGAACCAGCCATTCAGCGCCCACAGAACCACCCACACCCACAGAACAGACGACCAGCCCATGAGGATATTCGCCAAAGCCGACATAAGCACGCCGAAGGCCAGGAATCTCTTGATGTTTGCGTGATCTGCCAGAAAGCCATTGGCTAACTTCCCGAATGCGTATGCGTAAAAGATCGACGCGCCAATGGTTCCCAGTTGATCGGCTGTGAACATTCCATTGTCAATCAGCGGCTTCTTTACTACCGACAGGCCGAGCCGGCACATATATGCAATGCCATAGCCGAGCGTGATCGTCGTCATGATCAGTGCCCGATGACGTTTATATAAACGATCGATTTTGCTCTTATCTGCCAACAGAGGCTGGTTCTCTCCGGTCGCAAAGAAACTCAGCATCCGCCGCAGAGCCGATTTCCGGTCGGGCGCTTCTGCCAATTCGGGTTTGAACGTAGCATTCATAATGAGAAATCCGCACGATTGTCGCGGGCATATTGCGCGATCAGAGTCTTGGCGTCAATATTTGGCGAGACCTGTCTCCGACGGAAAAGTCGATCCACTCCAAACCACTACTGGCATGAATACCTGCCGAGTGCAGTAACATCGAAGGTCCAACGTTCCTTTTCAAGAGCAGGCTTTGCTTATGCGCCTTCTTGCCAGATGCAATCCCTGCAAACTTGTTCTGCCCTCAAGGCATTCCAGGCAGAAGTTGTGTAGGTGGATTCTTCGCAATGTATCTGGAAACTGACTTCAGGTGGAGAGTTGAGTTCTACATCCTCGAGTATTTGACACGCCCACCTGCTCTCAGCGCGCGAACGGTCCTCCTGTGGTTCGGCGTTTGCTGCGAAATATGCCTCATGGAGGCACAGACGCGCGCGTGCAACACTTAAGAACCACGATAACCAGATTGAATAAGCTTCTCAGGATTCTATGCCACCTAAAGTTAAGGGAACCTTAAGGAGGTTTCGCGCTGGAGAATTGATGCCTGGGTGCATCAAGAAAAAGAGTCGAGCCTGGATATGATTCGTCGAGCAGGCCAATTAATCCTTGTGCTTTATACGCAGCTTCGATTTCCTTTTCGCAGTCAAAATAGGCAATTTGCCCGTACGCGGCGGGAACGACCGTCAGACATCCTTGCATCAACGAGTGGGAGCTGAAATGTTCGCGCTGGGCTGTTGGCGGAATGATTTCCATTTGAGGTCAAAAAGGGCCCGAATACTCTTTACGATGAATTGAGGGACCTACGATTCGAAGCTAGAACGGCTCCTCCTTAGTGGGCGGTCCGACCCGCAAACCTTCCCTCGATCCCGAGTTCCAGATTTTGCGTTTCTCTCGAATACGCCATCACGGGCAAAAGTCACATCTCAGCGAAGAAATGTGGCAGAATTGCGCTGGGATGAGCACGGTGCTAGCAAACGAACTCCGTCTCCGGTCCGATTCTGCTCAACCGTGGAATTTAAATCTCCGAACGAATGTCGAATTGCGCCATTCTCAGGGCGACCTTGGTGATACCCATGGGGATACTTCGTACCAGATCTTCCTGCTATTCTCTGCAACATTGTGCAAAAGCACCGTATCCTTTAATGTATTCATTGTAAACGGGTTATGCATGACATTGCGACGCTGTGCGGTGCCCTGCAAAAGCCGTTAAATAGGACTTAAAATCCGATGCGTTGGCCGTCGAGTTTCGGCATCCATTTTTGTCGCCATCTGTATCGGCAATTGGAGCATCCTTTTGCACTGCTATGGACGCGCAAGACGGGCGGATACCTGCGTCAGATTAGGCGGAAAACCTACAGCACAGTGGCCGCGAAAATGCGCTCGATCCGCGCTCTGTTTATCGATTTTAGGCTGCTTTGCATGGTCTTAGGTGTCATCCGCTGACCTGCATGTCGTTGAAAGTTCGTTTGCTTGATGGTTCGAGTCCTAAGGGGTCGGAGACATTATATTCGGCACACGTTCATCGATCAGCCGTGGGCCAATATGGGCCAACGTGCCCTGGCACTCCGGGCATTGATGGCATTTGCGGCAACGTGTATTCTTTAACTTACGAGGCGTCAATGTGTGGCTTTGCTTCGATCCCCACTAGCCGCCCCAATTTGCCTTCCTAAGTCGATGGAACGCGAGGATTTAGCCATTTCATCCGCCGTGCCATCCTGCGGGCAGCCAGAAAGCTCCTCTACGCACGAGCCTGCGGAAAACCCCGTCTGGTTCACCCCCTTCGAACCCCATCCCTGGCTCCCCAACGGCCATCTGCAAACCATCGTCGGCAACTTTCTTCCCCGGCCCGCGTTTCGCTTGCACTCCGTCGCCGAAACGGTTGAAGTTGATCCCGCCGATGGCAGTCGGGTTCTCTGCCACTGCAACTGGCAGCCCGAGCCGGAGCGCGCTTCGCGACTCACCGCGGTACTGGTCCACGGCCTCGAGGGCTCGTCCGATTCGCGCTACATTCTCGGCATCGCCACGCGTGCATTCGCCGCGGGCATGAATGTCATCCGCATGAACATGCGCAACTGCGGCGGCAGCGATGCGCTCACTCCCACGCTCTATCACTCCGGACGCTCGGCGGATGTGGGCGCCGTGGTCCGAACCTTCACCGCTCGCTTCGGCCTCGAACGCGTCGCGCTGGTTGGCTACTCCATGGGCGGTAATCTCGTGCTCAAGCTCGCCGGTGAGTGGGGCGCGCGGCCGCCGCTTGTTGCTGTCGCCACCGTCTGCCCGGCCATCGACCTCGCCGCCGGCTCCGATGCTCTGCACGAGCCCCTCAACCGCGCCTACGAATGGCATTTTCTGCGCAACCTGATGCGCCGGATGCGTCGCAAAGCCGAGCTCTTTCCCGCCATTTATCAAATCGACGGCGTCGGCCCGGTGCGCTCTATTCGCGAATTCGACCAGAAATTCGTGGCACGTTATTGTGACTTTCGTGACGCCGACGACTACTACTACCGCGCCGCCAGCGCCCGCGTCATCGACCGCGTCGCCGTGCCCACGCTTATCCTCACTGCGAAGGACGATCCTTTCATCCGCCTCTCGCCTGAAACTCGCGCGCACGTCCTGGCCAACCCCCACATCCAATTTGTCGAGACTCGCCATGGTGGTCACTGCGCATTCCTGGCGCGCCGTGCCGCCGGCGTTCACTGGGCCGAGGCCACCGTGGTCCGCTACCTTCAGGCTGTCGCCTCAGATACGCTGGCGCCCGCCGCGCTGCGCACTGCGATCACTTCGCAGCTACAATAAACAACGTGGGCGAGTAGCTCAATCGGATAGAGCACCGGCCTTCTAAGCCGGGGGTTGTGGGTTCGATTCCCGCCTCGCCTACCACCTTATAATCAATAACTTACTGTATGCATGCCTCTTCCTGCGTTTTCCTCTTTGGACAATCCTGTGACGAAACTGTTTGCGGCGGTCTCCTTCGGGCTCGCCGTAGTTAATCGAGTCCACCGCGCGGCGCTGCGAGTCATTCTGTATGTGCGAGTGAGCAGTGACTTCAACGAGAAATCGTAACTTAGCGAATCGTCAGAGTGATATCCGATGTAGAAAAGCCTAGCCCATAAAACCTAGATATGGATCGGAGCCAAAGTTTCCAAAGTTGGGGAAAACCGTTCGGATCTCACTATCGGAGAGCCCAAACCAACTGGCAAGGGTACCGGCATATTGCTCGACCGAAGTAGTGGGAATCAGCCTGCCTGCGCCGACATCGTTGGCCTGATTGACGCCGACAACTGGATATTGGCCGTACATATTCTGCCCTTTCACTGCACCGCCCAAAACAAAATGATGGCTCCCCCAACCGTGGTCGGTGCCGTTTGAGTTGCAGGTAAGGGTGCGTCCGAAGTCGGAGATGGTGAAGGCGGTCACGTTGTCGCTGAGGCCCATGTTGACCATCAGGCCGTCGAAGTACTCGAGCGCCGCGCCAAGCTGGGTGAGAAGTTGCGAATGAATCTGTGCCTGGTTATTGTGCGTGTCGAAGCTGCCGAGTTGGACATAGAAGATCTGACGCGTGACGCCGAGGCTGGCGCGGCCGGAGATGATGCGTGCCACGGTCTGCAGTGAATCGGCGAGGGGATTGTCCATGAGCTTCATCGAAACCGGGTCGAGATACTGCGGCGCATTGGGTACTCCGCCCACACCTGCCGGAGCCATGGCGCTGGCCAGCATGGCCTGCGCCTGGATGGAACGCTGAATGACGACTTCGTATTCCTGGGCGAAGAGATTGGTTTCGTCGCCGCTGAGAATGGCGCTGAGTGGATTCGAGGATGATCCGAATGGAGGCTGGGTTAGCCCGTTGATGGGAATGGGGCCGGCGGGCGTCACGTTGAGCTGAAACGACGTTTGTCCGGCGAGAAACAGCGCGTTGCCGGCGGTCGAGATGCAAGTGAACATGGAATTGGAATTCATGTTCATGGCCTCGATGGCATCGGCAACCGCACCGCCCCAACCCACACGCTCTCCGCTGCCGAGATTGGAGGCGATGGCCTGCCACGCCGCGGTTTGATCGAAATGTGAATACAGGCTGTCAGGCAGCGCCACCGAGTTGGCATTGATTTGCGTTTTGGTGGCCGGGGTCACCAGGGTACCGGTGTTGGCAACGATTGCGGCACGGCCCGCGTTGAAGAGGTTTTGCACGCCTGTGAGAGATGGATTCAGCGCGAATGTGCGGCCGGGTTGAGGTGTGGTGAGATTGATGGGCAGCAACTCGCTCATGGGATACGCGAGACCGGGAGCACCCGATCGCGCCTGCGTAAAGGCGGAAAACGAGTCGGGATCGGTAGCAATCACAGTGCCGTGACCGTCATTGCCACCCTGAAGATAAATGCAGACCAGGGCGCGATAGTCTGAACTGCCGCTCCCTTGCGCCATGGCGGCAAGCGAGTTGAGTTCGAGAAGGAACGGGCTCACGTAGAAGCCGGCCATGGAGGCCATGGACGCCGCGCGCAGGAACTGGCGGCGGGTTTGGTGGTGGTTGCACATTGCGGGCTCCTATTGCTGCGCGGCGAAGTCGGGCGACGCCACGGTGAGATAAATTGCGGTTTGGACACGGCTCAGAAGCGCGGCATTGATCGCGTTCTGATCTCCGGTGGGGATTGTGATTGAAGTGACTGCGGTGACGATCTGGCTGTAGAGCGCGCTGCTCATTTGTCCGGCCATCAGCAGCAGGTTGATGCGATCCACCAACTGATTGGGCGTGGAGGCCAGGCCCATTTCGGTGCTGTAATACGAGAAGACGTCGGGGCCCGATGTGGCATTGGCGCCAATCGCGCCTTGCAGATAGTTGATGTAACCCACCACCGAAGAAACGTTGGTCATCTGCATCTCCGGCGCCAAAAGCCCGGCCGTTTGAATGGGCGTGCCTGGAGGCGTGTAGCCTGGACTGAACCAGTTGAAGACCGTCGGCGAACGCAGCCACATTTCGCCCAGCCCATAAATGGGGTCTTCGGTGGAACCCAGATCGAACGATCCAGTGCGCGATTGCGCAGTGAAGGCTCGCGCCCACTCCGTATATCGCAGCAGAGCCTCACGCACCTTCCCGTATTGCGGATTGGCAGTTGCCGTGGCTGTGTCGCGCGCCTCCGGGTCCAGGAGAATGGCCGTGATCACCGCCTGCAAGTTGCCGCGCACTCCCGTGCCATCGTTCTCGAATACCTGCGCAACCCGGCTGATGTAAGCCGGGCTCGGATTGCTCGTGACCAGGTGCTGGATCATCTGCTTCGAGAAGAACGGAGGCAGATTGGGATGGTTGAACAGCGTGTCCAGCGCGATTTTGAGATCGCCTGCCGGATTCGGGCTGTTTGAGGCAGGGATGGTAACACCAAGGAATTGCTTTTGAACTGTCGAGTGGTGATCGGCGTAGCTCGTCATAGGCAATAGCTCTTCGCCGAAGCCGGTACCCACGTACAAACAGCAGTTTGACCAACCGTCATCGCTGGTGTCGCCGGGGATTTGCCAACTGAATCCCGTGAACACAGCAGCCAACCCCATCACGTCAGTATTCGAGTAAGTGGGGATGGGGTTGCCGGTCGGGCTAAGCTGTTGCGAGCCGTCGTCGTTCAACTGCCACAGTCCGATCGTGAACAGTTGCATGACTTCGCGCGCGTAGTTCTCATCGGGATCGGTGGTGGCGTTGCCCTTATCGTTGCCCAGAGCGGAAAGAAACTGCCCCATCATCGGACTAAGGGTCACATCGTTGAGCAGCTGGCGAAAGTTTCCAAAGGCGTCGTTGCCCAGCGTGTCGTAGTAACTGGCCTCGCCGCGCGGCATGCTTTGAATGGCTGTCGTATTGTCGCTCGAGATGACAAACATTTCCGAGAGCGCGTACTTGACGCGCTGCCGCAACGCATCCGGCGAGGTCAGCGATTGCCGCCAGAATTGCGCCTGCACGAGATTCTCGTTGTTGCTGTTCTGCTCAAACAGCGCCGCATTGCAGATCACATTCCCTGCGGCACAGGGCGGGTTGTTTACAATCAGCGCCTGTTCAACCGCGGGTTCCACCGGCTTTGCCGGCAACGCGAACTGTGCCGTGAGCCACGACTGGTAGCCGTTCATTGAAACATCGTGGATCTCCGCATCGGTTGCGCCAAATGTGGCCTGATCGAGAAAGCGCGCCGCATCCGTCGCGCTCACGACAGGAACCGGCGGTGTGCCGCTGACCGTTGCGATCAGATCGGTCGAAGCCGCGGGGCCGGGGGCAGGATTCAACACCTGAAGGTCCAGATTGCCCGGTTCGGTCAGATCGACGTTCACCGTCAGCTGCGTTCCGCTGTTAAACGTGGCGGCCTCCGGCGATCCGTTCACCAGCACCCGCGCGCCGTTGATGAACTTCTGCCCGGTGAGTACGATTGTTGCCGGACCCGGAGCGAACGTCATGGGCGAGGCGGCAGTAAGAATCGGGATGGGATTCATCACCGAGATATTCTGCGCAATCGATACCGCCGGATTATCGACGCTGATGACGATCAGTTGAACGATATTGCTCGGCGTGGGAACAACCGCCGGCGCGGTATAGGTGATGGAGCCGTCCGCGTTTGACACCGCGGTGCCGACAGTCGCGTTGCCGCCGGCAACGCCGTTCACCTCCAGCATCACCGAGGGATTATCGGTTCCATTCACCGTCAACCCCAAATTCAGCTTGTTCGATACCCGCACGTCGGTGCCCGAGTTCGGCTCCAGTTTCAGCACCACCTGGCCGGGGCCAACCTTGATCGATGCCTGAGACGAGTTTGCCGATCCAGGATTGGGATTTGTGACCAGCAGGGGATAAGTGCCAGGCGTGGGCGCAGCAATTTGCGCTACCAGTTCCGTCCCCGAGATATAGGTTGTCGGAACAACTGCGCCATTCCAACTTATTTGAGCGCCATAAACGAACTGCGATCCGCTCACTGTGACGGTTGTTTCACCCTCGGAAAATCCCCCCGGATTCACTGCGCTCAACACAGGAATCGGATTCCACACCTGCACCGATACTGATCCCGGCACTGCGTTGGGAAACTTTGCTATTTGGCTGGTGATTTGAACCGTATACGGAGTGGGTACAACTGCGGGAGCCGTGTAAAGGCCGGTGCTGCTGACGGTGCCAACGTCTGCGTTGCCGCCTTCAATTCCGTTGACATAGAAAGTCATCGATTGCCCTGTAGCCATGTACAGTGAGCTCAGCTGCAGGGTCTGGTTCACGCGCAACGTATTGGCAGGCGCCGTGATCAGCGCGATGGTGTTCAGATTTACTTGAACAGACCCACCGCAGCCCACCATGAGTGAGCCCGAAAGCAACAAGGGCATGAAGAATAGACTGGCGCCCGGCAAGGCACGACGTAAGCGCACCACGTGCATGTTCGCTCCTGGATGGGGAAACCAAGGAAAGCAAATGCACCAGAACAATGCGCCCCGTGCACTACAGTTATCTACGATTCGACTCCAACTTTTGCCGGGGTTTCCAGAGACTATCGAGGCCAGCCAGCAAAAGCAAAATCAAAATACGGAATCTCCGGTACTTCAGTAATGAAGGTCAAGCAGGTGCGAGTTAAGTAACTAAAGGCGATGAGCGCAAGTTATGCGACGAAACAAGCGGAAACGGGAACACGTTTCGCAGTGGATGCGGCTATTGGGGCGATTCCGCTAACAGTTGAGCGACCGCGGATTTCGGTTGCAAGTGACGCGGATGTCGCTCAATTGGTTATTTCCGGGTGGCCCGTAATTCGACCAGAGCACCAGACTTTCAGCGACTCGCATTCGGGCGAGCCTATGCGATTGCAGGGCGTTCTCAGGAAGAAGAATTTCGCCCCTTAACCAACGGGCGGCAATATCCTCCCAAGAAGGCTTCCGGAATTTGATAAGATGGGCACTGAAATTTAGCTGTTTCGGAGGTGATATGGCCCGTAACCTTCTTCCTCTTCTGGGCGCGCTGGCGCTGGCATTCTGCGGACCGTCCGCGCCGAACGCGGCCGCGGCGCCGCCATCGGGGCCGCCGGCCCCGCTGCCATTGCAGGCACAGCCGCTCCAGGCGCAGTCTCCTCAAACCCTGGTCGGCACCTGGTCTGCGACCGTGAACTGGAACCTGCCGGGCGGACTGATGATCACCACCAGCTTCATGGCAAACGGTCGCATCCAGTCGACGGTCCAGAATAACCAGGGCATGAGCTTCACGCTGATGGGCGTCTACCAGTTCAACGCCGCGCAGGGCACGCTGAGCTACACATGGCAGGATTACTTGCCGAAACAAACCTGCGTGGGGGGCGCCTGCACACCGGCCCAGCCGCCGGCGCCGATGGGTGTGGTGACCACCAACAGCATCCGCTTCCTGAGCTCTACCCAGTTCGTCGCCACCACGAACGGTGCATCAACGACCTACGTCCGCACCAACGCGACGGGTATGCCGACGCCCTGAACGCTTCAACCACTGATCTTCTCGGTTAGCTCGACCCAGCGTTCGTACACGGCGTGGTGATCGGCTCTTGCCTCTTCCAGTTCGGCGAGGGCGGTGGTGAGTGCCTGGGAATTGGTGGCGACTTCGGGAGTTTGGATGCGCTGCTCGGCGGCGCGCAGGCGAGTGTCGGCTTCATCGATGCGAGCTTCAATGGCGTCGTACTCGCGTTGCTCTATGTAGGAGAGCTTTCTGCGGACCGGTGGCGCGGAGGCAGCAACAGGGGTAGGTTGTCGCGCTTCTGCCGTGGATGCTCCCGATGCATCGCGGATTTGGCTCTCGCGCCAAATCTCCCATTGCAGATAGTCGGCGAAGAGAGCCGCGTTGCCTAGTCCGTCGAGACCGAGAACGGCGTTGGTCACGCGATCGAGCAGATAGCGATCGTGCGTCACGAGCACCAGCGCACCAGGAAATTCGAGCAGCGATTCCTCAAGGATCTCAAGGGTGGGAATATCGAGGTCGTTCGTAGGCTCGTCGAGGATGAGGACATCGGCGGGCTGAAGCATCAGGCGGGCGATCAGGACGCGGGCGCGCTCGCCGCCGCTAAGGCGCTCGACCGGCTGATTGAGCTGTTCGCTGGTGAAGAGGAAGCGCGCAGCGTAGCTGGCCACGTGGACGAGCCGGTCCTGGTAGACGACGGAGTCAGAGTCGGGCGCGAGCGTGCGGCGCAGAGTGAGTGAAGTATCCAGCTCGCGCCTTTGCGAAAAGTAAATAATGCGGAGCCCGGGGGCACGGCGGATTTCGCCTGCGCTCACCGGAATTTCGCCGGTGATGGCGCGGATGAGCGTGGTTTTTCCAGAGCCGTTAGAACCGGCAAGGCCGAGCTTGAGACCGTTGGTAAGGTTGACGCTGACGCCGCGCAGAATTTCGCGATCGTCGATAGTGACAGCGGCGTTCATCACCTCGATGAGCCGTTTGGTCTGGCGGCCGGTGGCGTCAAATTCGATGCCGGCCGTGGAGGTGCGGCTGCGAGATTCTGAGTCCCGCAGTTCCGCGATGAGTGAATTGGCATTGTCGATGCGGGCTTTGGCCTTGGTGGCGCGGGCCTTGGGGCCGCGGCGGAGCCATTCCATTTCGATCTTCACGCGATTGCGCAGGCTTTCCTGGGCGCGCTGTTGCCATTCGACGTAAGCGTCCCGCTCTTTGAGGAATCTGGAATAGCTGCCCTTAACGCGCAGCAAGCCCGCAGAGTAGATGCGGTTGAGCTCGACGACCTCCGAAGCGATGTTCTCGAGAAAATAGCGATCGTGAGTCACCACGACGAAGGCAAATTTCGCGGTGCGCAGCAAGCCTTCAAGCCATGCGATGCCTTCCAGATCGAGATGATTCGTGGGTTCATCGAGGAGCAAAACGTCGGGCTCGGTGACGAGAGCTTCTGCAATAGCCAGGCGCTTGAGCCAGCCGCCACTCAGGCTGGCGGCCTCTCTGCCCATGCCGGGAGCGCCGGGGGTATCGTCTTCTGTAAAGCCTGTGCGGCCGAGAGTCTCGCGGAGCCGCTGTTCGCGCGCCTCGGCCGGCACGGCGCCGCGTTCGAGCGCGGCTTCAACGGCCTGACGGACTGTGATTCCTGGCGCGAAGCCGGAGATCTGATGCACATAGCCGATGCGCACATTTTTGCGGAACGAAACTTCGCCCGAGTCAGGCTGCTGTTCGCCGCTGAGGATCACGAGGAAGGTGGATTTGCCCGAGCCGTTGGGGCCGATAAGGCCGATGCGGTCGCCGTCGTGGACGGCAAATGAAATATTGTCGAGCAGCGGATGAGCGCCGAAGCGTTTAGTGATGTTCTGCGCAATCAGAATCGGCGGCATGTTCTCAGTGTACGGAGAAGAGGCGATTCCCGCCTCACCCGCCACTTTTGATTCTCTCTATAGGTCCACACCCCCGAGCCGCCACCGCTTCCTCTGCCCACCCCCGTCCGATACTCTTGATGAGGTTCACAAATCACAATCAACGTGCGCCCAGAGCGCGTCGAACCCCAGGAGAAAGCAAGTAATGGTTAAGCGCAGAGAGTTCTTGAAAGTAGCCGGACAAACCACAGCCCTTTTGCTTGCTCGTCCCTTGCTGCGCGGGCAAGATGCAGGCGCTCAGAATTCGCCGTTTCACTTTGCCTCGGATCACATGGAAGTCGGACTCTCCCGGACCGCGCCGGAGATCCTCAGCCTCAACATCGACGGCTTGGGCAAAACCCTGCGCGGCGCCAACATCCTCAGTGCCGATCGCAACGCAGGCGGTTATCAAACGTCGGTTGCCGCGGAAGGTCAAACGCTCCGCGTCGCATACCGCCCCGCAACCGCACCCAAAGAAACGCCCGCTGGATGGACCTTCGAATTTTCCGGCAACAAAATCGTTCTCACCAGCGAATGGTCCGCGGATTTCAATCCCGCGCCCATGGTTCTTCATTTCAATCTGAATCAGGTTCACTCCACTGCGCTCGGCCTCTTCACGCGCGATGGTCTTCTGTCCACACCCGCGCTGTTGCACTTTCCCGGCCAGGGCTCGATGCGGCTCACCAGCAGCGCCCCCGGCATCGGCTTGACCTATACCTCCAACCGCCCGCAATCCGCGGCCGCGCTCTCACTGCCCGGCGCGGATTTCGTCCACCAGCGCATCATTTACACATTTGATGTGACAGCCGTCCATCCCGACGTGCCGGGTATCGCCGGCGATGCGCGCTTCGACGCCTTCCGCCGCAACTGGCTCAACGCCTTGCAGCTCAATCCCGAACTTCAAGCGCTGGCCAACAACACCGCCAGCGATTCCTGCGCATTTTGTTATTACGAATTTGCCGACATCGCCGCGCTCACTCCGCCGTTGGCGCCAGGCCTCGCCGCCCTCGATGTTATGCGCCAAACTCTCGATCGCATGCTGGCCGGCGGCTTTGCCTACGGTTTGCCCGCCGTGCCGGACCGTCCAACCACGGATTCGGACACCTGGCCTGCGATGGTCATCGCCGCGGCCAACTGCGTGCGCGCCGGGCACAGCGACGCCTGGCTAGCCCAAAACTACGCCGGCATTCGCGGCTGGGCCGAGTCCATGCTTGCCAGCGATTCCAGCGGCGACGGCCTCATCAAATACTCCGTCAGCGGCAACTCCAACACATGGTCCGAGGGCGCTCCGAAAGTGAGGCCTTCGAACTGGTGGGATACCATCGGGTTCGGCTACGAAGATGCTTACGCCAACGCGCTCGCCTATCGCGCGCTGGGCGATATGGTCATGCTGGCCCGCAAAGCCGGAAAGCCTGCCGATGCCGCGCGCTATCAGGCTGCGGCGGACAAGCTGCGCGCCCATTACTACGAGCGCTTCATCGATCCCGCCACCGGCGTTCTCGCCGGCTGGCGCAGTGCCGACGGCGAGCTGCACGACTACTATTTCCTCTTCGTCAACGGCATCGCCATTCACTATGGCCTTGTCGCCAAGCCGCAGGCCAACGCCATCATGGATAAGCTGATGGCCAAGATGAAGGAAGTGGGCTACGACAACTTCTCTCTCGGGCTGCCGGGCAACCTGGTATCGGTCGCCTTGAAAGACTGCGTGGATAAGCGCGGAAACGGCCGCTTTGGCTGCGGCACTCGCCCCGATAACTCCGATGGATTCCAAAATTATGAGAATGGCGGCGCCACCGGCGCTTTCGCCTTCTTCACGCTGGCCGCTTTGTACGATCTGGGCCGCGCCGCTGAGGCCGACGCGATTCTCTTTCCGATGCTCGAAGAGTATGGCAAATCCGGCTTCGAAGGACGCGATGCAGCAGGACACTCGCCCGATTGGCGGCGGTGGGACGGGACCGCGATGGGATATGAGGGACTTTTGACGGACAACTACTATGCGCTGCTCGTAGTGCCGCTACGTCAGTCGGAAACGCAATGGAAAGATGGCGTCCGCCCCGCATCCTGGCCGGAGTCCGGCGCGCACAAGCTATAAATCAGTCGCAGACCAGCGCCGCGTCAGGAAACGCCTCTTCCGCGTCTTCGCTCGCGGGCTCGGCGCTCTCGCCCGCTTCCATGCGCGCCACAAAAAACCGCTCGACCTCGCTCAGCACATCGGCGCCGTTGCGCGCGTGGTAAATCGCAGCGCGAAGCTTCGCGCCGCCCTGCACGCCGTGCGTGAACCACGTGGCGAACTGCTTCATCTTTCCTACCGGATCGCCCAGTTTCGCGTCGCGCGGTAAGTCCTTGGTCGCCTCGGTCTCGGCCATCAGCATCTCAAAGTAGGCGCGAATCATCCTGAAGCGATCTTCCGTGGTCGGCTTCTCGTAGCTGCCCGTCGCCGTGTATTGCGCAATCTGCCGGAAGATCCAGGGATTCGCCGGTGCCGCGCGCCCGATCATCACCGCATCGCAGCCCGTCTCCGCCACCATGGCCGCCGCGTCCTCCGGCGTGCGCACATCGCCGTTGCCGATCACCGGCAGCCGCACCGCATCTTTCACCGCGGCAATCCAGTTCCATTGTGCTTGACCGCTGTAACCCTGTTCGCGCGTGCGCGCGTGCAGCGCCAGCCCGTTCAATCCTTCGGCCTCGGCCATCCGCGCCAGTTCCACACACACAATCTGGCTCTCGTTCCAGCCCATGCGGAATTTTACGGTGAAGGGAATCGTCACTGCCTTGCGAATGGCGTGAAAGATTTCGCCGATCTTCGGCAGATCGCGCAACAGCCCCGACCCTCCGTTCGATCCCACCACGCGCTTCGCCGGGCAGCCCAGGTTCAAGTCGACAGTGTCGAAGCCCGTCTCCTCCACAATCCGCGCCGCGTCGGCGAGAGTCGCAGGATTCGATCCGAACAGTTGAGCTCCAATGGGATGCTCGTCGTCGTAAAAGGTAAGGTAGCGCCGCCGCTTGGTCTCGCGCATCCGCGAGAGCCCATCCGCCGACGTGAACTCCGTCATGATCAGCCCGCAACCCGACTGCGCATTCGAAATTGCCGCATCGATCTGCGGTTCACTTACAGGACTCTGCGATTCACCCACAGAGGTGGGTGCCCCATATCTCGATTCTGAGATGTGGGAAGCGAGGCCGGCATTGATTCCAGCCTCAGCGTGGGTGAATAGACTCGCGTGCCGGATAAATCTCCGGAACACCGTGTCCGTAACTCCGGCCATCGGCGCCAGCACTGTCGCCGGCCGCACCACGACCGCGCCCAGCCGTACCTCCGCCGGTACCCGCGCCTCCGCGGGCATGGCATGCTCCACCGGATTGTCCCAGTCC
Source organism: uncultured Acidobacteriota bacterium (assembly GCA_963786565.1). Lineage (GTDB taxonomy): Bacteria > Acidobacteriota > Terriglobia > Terriglobales > Acidobacteriaceae > Telmatobacter. The sequence continues at coordinate 68,266 of CAWAZR010000016.1, forward strand.
TTCTTTACGGTGAAACCTTTACCTGCCATGCGTTCAGCTCCAGGTCACAGGTGCGAGAAACATTGTCGCCCAAACAAACGTGAGCCTCCGCCGCGGCGGAGGCCCACTCGTCCAACTCGCGCCTCGGCTACTTGGCCGCAGCGATCGCCTTGTCGCTCTTGGCATACTTCCGCCGGAACCGCTCCACGCGTCCCGCCGTGTCCACCAACCGCTGCTTGCCCGTAAAGAACGGGTGGCAAGCCGAGCAAATTTCCACGTGAATGTCGCCCTTGTGGGTCGACTGTGTCTCAAAATTGTTTCCGCAGGCGCACATCACGCGCACCGCGGCGTAATTGGGATGAATCTTTTCCTTCGGCATCGACAGACAGACCTTTCCTCTTATTCTTCGCTATCAATATTGTAGGGGGATTCGCCCGCTTGCGCAATCGTTCGGAATGGAAGCCGGCGAAGCAGTCACCAGGCGCCGGCTTCTAGCTCCTGCCCTTTCACATTCTGCCAACTTCCTGATAAACAACAGGTTCCTACCCGGCGGGATGGATCTGGAAGCTAGAAGCTAGTAGCTAGAGACTGTGCCTTTTCCCCGCCAGCTCCGCCCGCGCCGCCAGCCCGATCGCCATGGCCATCACGCAGTCGTCGTGCGTGCCGGCCTGCGCACCCGAACTTCCATTCGGCTGCCGCACAAAGCTCCGGCACTCGCCCAACAGCCGCCGGCTTTGGAAACACGCCGGCTCCTCCACCAGCGCCGCACCCAGCCCACTGATCATCGTCGGCCGGCTCACGCTGTTGGTCAGCCAACCCGCCTGCCCGCCCTTCCGGTAAATTTGTTCGTACTTGCACGCCGTCTCCGCCAGCGCCAGCACGCCGCTGCCGTGGTTGTTTCGCTCCACCACCAGCCACGCGCCGTTGTACTCCGCGGCCAGTCCGGTCACAAATCGCGCCAGTTCCAGTCCGCCCACGTGCCCGGCGAACTCCGCGCATTGCAGGCCCGTCTCCATCTCCAGCACCTGCGCAGCAGAGTAGTCGCCGTTGCTTCCGCCTCCCGCCGGATCCACCGCCACCACGTATTCCTTGCCCTTCACAGGCGGAAGCCAGACTTCCAGCTCACCGTTCTTCCGCCGCTCCACCGGCTCCGGCGCGCTCTTCAGCCGTGCTTCCACCGCCGCGAGCTCAAACACGCTCTCGCCGCTCGCCAAGAAGCAGCTCTCTTCGTCTTCGGCATACTCCTGCGCCGTCAGCCCGCGAAAATCCGCCCGGATCCGCCGCCGGTACGCGATCTGCGAAAGCTTCAGTCCGTGCCGCTTCCTCAGCAAGCGTTCTTCGTCCGTCAGGCTCGCCGAATCTATCGCTTTTGACCGGTACCGCTCCTCCATCCACCACGGGAAAAAATGCCGCACCGCTCCCGTCTCATCGGCCTTGCGCCACTCCTCGTAGAAGCATCCGCCCACGCCCTGCGGCGTCGACTCCAGAATCAGCTCTCCACCCGGCGCCATGGCCGCGCGCAATCCCGCCAGGATATCCGCAGCGTCGCCGGGCCATCGCGCCAGCTCGCTACAGTGCAGGTTCTGCACCGTCAACCCCCGCCCAGCGTTCCGATCCGCCGCGCTCACCACGCGGTACTCCGTGTCCATCTCCGGAAACACAATCTGTCGCACGTTTGCCCGTCCCGTTTTCAGCGGACCCTCGCGCAGCCCATTCGGCAGCCAATCCAGAAATCGGTGCACAATGCGGAAGATCTCCTCCGCCGCTTCCTGCGTGTGCGCCACTTCCAGCGTCAACGTACCCGGTTGCGTAATCGTCTTCAGAAAGAATCGCGCCGCCACCCATGTCGTCAGCCCCATCTGCCGCGCCTTCAGCACAATATTCCGTTGCCCGCGCTTTTTCTCGAAAGCCTCCTGCACCTTATTTGCTATCAGTTTTCCCGGCCGTCCCTCGCGTGTCCTCACCACCAGCAATTGTTCTGCCAGAGAAAAGATCGCGGTTGGCCCGCGCAGGCTTGCCGGATGGCGGTCCAGAACCTTCCCCAGGAACTCCAGGTCGCTCCGCTCCATTTCCTCGTTCCGCAATGCTTCCAGGCGTAATCCCCAAGCATCAACCTTCGGCTCACAATCCCCTATCGCTTCCACAGAACCCCCAACGCCTACTCCGTTAACTACGCTCACCTCGTTGCTCGCTGTCGCTCCGCCACTGAAGCTCTTCGATCTGCCGCGCCGGTTTGCGCCTCATCTTGCGCCCCGTACCGGGAACCACCTGTTGATCCTTTTGCGGCCCCAAATTGCAATCTCCTGCCGCTGCTGGTGCTTGCCCTCACCTCAAAAGATCGCCGCCGAATGTACTGGAGGCGTGCCGCCTCGGAAGCGCCTGGTATGCCACCGCGCCAATGTCCGTTCCATCGCTCGCCGCGTTGTGCAGCGCCACGTTTTGCGGCGCGAATCCCGCAGTCACATAAGTCACGAGAGCAGCAGGCGTGTACGCCGTTTGCGCCCCACTGAAGTTGTTCACGCTCATCATGCTGGCGCGGCAGTTGGCAATGACCGTTGTGCGCAGCGTTCCCGTCGTGCCGAGCGACTGGCACCACTTGATGAAGTTGCGCGTGGAGTCAACGAAGTTGGGGCCGCTGGTAGTGGTCGATCCGCTGAGATTTACATCGTTTCCGCCGGCAGCAGAGGAAAGATTGATACCGTATCCGTTGTCGTCATAACCCATCGTCTGGCAATTCCAGCAGGCGTTGTAATTAGCGTTTGCCGGGGCGACAATGTTTTGAATCCCACCGCTCGTGGGGTGGCCCGTGTCGATCGCTTTCGATCCGCCGAAGGTTCCGCCCGGCACGCTCGATTGTACCCAGAACAGATTGTTCTTGAGCGCCGCCACCATTCCCGCCGCGCTGGTGTAATCGCCAACCTGCATTCCGCCGTAATTGCCCACGTAGCCGGTGTTGTGCAGGATTGTTTCGCCGCCGCCCGATCCGGTTTGCCCGGTGATGGTCATCGTCCCGACAAGATTCAGCCCGCTCCCATCTGGAAGCGAGATGTTGTTTTGAACCGTGAGGAGATTCGAGCCCATATTGCTCGTGGTAAAACAGTGCCCCAGCCCATCGGCCATTGTGCCCGTGAACTCAAAGACGTTCCCCGAGTCTGTTATTCCTCCAGCCGCGCCGGACGCGTTGAGCACATGAATGTTCCCGATCCCGTCATAAATTACGTAGGTGCTCGTGCTGTCTGGATTCGTTGCCCAGTTGCGGCTCACCGTAAGGGCTGTGGCAGTGTTGCCCAAAATGGAGCGCAGTTGGTTGACACCCGTTCCCCCGGTAATCAGCACCACCCAGCCATTCGAGGAGGTCGATTCGTAAGCGTTCGTTGTCCATGACCGGGTTGTATCGACAAGCGTTGAGGCGGTTGCCGATGTTGCAGTGGAAGTCACCGTCGCTGTCGGCCAGTAGTCCACCAGGAAGTAATTATTCGCCATCGTCTGATTGTTGGTCATGCCGTTGTCGGCCAGGGCCGGGCCGGTTTCGCGCACAAAGTTGCCGGTCATGGCGACCGCTGGAGTTGCGATGGTGCTCCAGCCTTGATCGAAGTAGTTGCCGGTGGCTGCCGTGGACCAGGTATCGCTGATGTTCAAATATGGCGCAATGTCGAAGACATTTCCGGTGAACGTCCTCGTTCCGGTGGCCGTTCCGCTGGAGGTGTGAAGGTAAAGGTTGTAGGTTCCAAGACTGTTCAGCCAGGTGCAATTTTGAATGACTAAATTGTTGGTCAGCGCCATTGCGATGCCAGCCGTGCCCAGCATGATCTGTCCGTTTCCGTTGAAAACCACATTCACGAGGGATGTGTTTCCGCCGGCGTTTTCTATACCCTGAAAAGAGGCCGTGCCGAGATTGGAAATCGTCCCATTCGCCAAGGCCAGTATGAGTGGTCTGCCATCTGCTCCTCCCGCATAGATGCCTTGAATGATTCCGCCGTTCCCACCGCCCGTGTTCGATGTAATTGTCCACGGGTTGCTGGAGCACGAGCCAGAGCTTTCCCACTCCGGGGTGCTCCCATAAGCATTGCCGAGAAAGACCGCATACTGATTATTTGTTGTTCCAGCGGATGCCGAAGCGTCGAACGTGAAAGTGCTGCCGCAGTCGAGGGTAATCGCGGCGGTAAGCTGCATCATGTCGCCGCGCATCATCAAGGAGACGTTCGTGGCAAGCGTAAGGTTCGCGTTGAGGTAGATTGCCCAGTTCTTTGGGATCGCCGTCGCTGCCGCGTAGGTGGTTGTTCCGTTCGTCCACGAGGCGGAGGTCGCATTGTAAGTTGTGCCGGTGACGCCCGTGGCGTACAGGTGCTCCGTCAGGCTCCCTCCGGCCGTGTTCGTGATGTAGATGTTCCTGCTTGAAACTCCAGCGGGTAGCGCGGGCAGCGTGACCACCAGAGTGTAGCCGCTGGTGAGAGTTTGGGTAGAGTTAGTTTCAGCCGGTGCCGATTCAAGACCGCTGGAATCGACATTCGTAAATGCAACGTAGTACGCGCCAGCCGGAAGTGAGCCACCACCGCTGGTCTGCGAAAGGCTGGGAGCCTGATAGTCCTTATTCATGCTCCGCATCGACGGACCGCTCTGGCCTACGGTCGTGTTCACATCCACCGTCGTGGCATTGTTGATGACCGCAATATCTCCATTCCCTGGCACCGTCCCGCTGGGCGTGCAGGACCAGTGCGACGAGCTGGACCAGTTCGATCCGGTCGCGGTCGTGGTGCAGGTGTTTCCCGCCCACGCCAAAGAAGGAATCAGGAAAGCGAAAAGAGCGATGCGGTTTCTCATTGGCACACCAGCTGGGCGTTGATGTATCCCGTTCCAGAGGTCGTGATCAGGTCTACCGCCACAATGTCATTCGCCGTGACGGTGGTGGTCGTGAAATCGCTAAGCGTGGTGCTTTGAATCACGGTGCCAGTGGACAGCGAAACGCCAGACGTGGAGATTGAATTCGATCCCAACGTGGGGATTGCGGTCCCGGCGGCAACTTTCAGAAACTTCACCGTGTCCGTGCCCGCGTCAGCCTGAATCGACCAGCCGGTGATCGTGCAACCGAACGGGACGGTGACATACCCCAGGATGCCCGTCGTAATCGTGGTACCGCCAGGCTGTCCGAATTGGAAACTGATAGCGCGCGGAACTGCGACAAGTTGCCCGTTACTGTTCGCCCCCATGCCTGCCGCATTAGTTGGAACCGAAGCGCCATTTACTTTTGTCGCGTTGATTGTGTTACTACCGCCGCTGTTTGTCGCAAATGTCTCCGCGTTCGACTGCGCAGTAGACGCCGCACCGGATGTATCAAAGGCCGTGCTGGGCTGAGTCGCTGCCGAGCCGAGACCGAGATTCGTTCGCGCTGTCGCCGCACTCGTAAGATCGCTCAGGTTGTTCGATTTTTGCAGCGCGGCTACTTCCGCAGTTTCCGCACGTGAGGTCTCTGTTCCCACTGCGGAGCTTGCAAAGGTCTCAGCGGTGTTTTGTGCGGTGGTCGCCGCGCCATAAGCATCGTACACGCCGGCGCCGATGTCGGCCTGAACCTGCGCAGAAGTTGCGCTCACCGTCTCGCACGTAGCTACCGCTCCAGCACTCTCACCTGGCGGCACGCATCCGTGGTACTGATCCTGCCGTGCCTCCATGATCTGATCGGGGGTCACATTGCAGGTGCCCGCCGCCGTACAGGCGGGATTGTTCGGCCCAGGAATGAAGGTCCAAAACGGCTGTGCAAACTGGTTTCCGTAAGTTTGGGAGCCGGTTGCTGCCGGCCCAGGCGAGATATTAAAGAGAATGTTGTGTGGGGTAGAGTTGCCCGTAACGATGGTCGCAATTGCAACCTGCGGACTCCATCCGTTGTAGCTGAGTTGGGTTCCGAATGCGGTAGGAAAAGCGTAACTCGTGGACCATGCTGTAGGTTGAAAGGCATCCGTGCCTGTGGTGTAAAGATTAAAGCTGTTATCCGTTCCGCCTAGCGTTCCTTGGGTAAACATCTGCCCAGGCATCGGCTTTACCCACGAGCCAAAGATAAAATGGTCGCCGGGATAGGTGGCTCCGGTCCATGTTCCGATGGTCGGTCCGCCCCCTGTCGTCGTGAGGCTGGTTAGTTGCGCGGCCTGCATTTCTCCGCCAGGGCCGTCCGGGCCAACCACATTCGTAACTGTGCAATCGGAATATGTGGTGCAGTAACTTGCCCAGGTCGCCGGGGATTTTGTGATTGGCAGCGAGCCGAATGGCAATATCTGCGGCCCGAAGTTCGCGCCCTCATTTTCAATCTCACCCTTGAGCAGGTTGCCTTGGTTGTAAACGCCGCTCGACGCTGATTGATTTACCGGGCTGCCCAGCCCCGTGCCGGGAGCGGTTCCGTTGACGGAAAGATTCCCGTTGAAGTACGGATTTGTCAGCGCACCAGTATCGACAGTGTTGTTATTGTCGATTTCCACGCAGCCAGAAGGGGCTTCGTTGTCGGTATACCCGAGCAACCATTGAGATGCCCAGGAAATGTTGTCTTGCAGGTATTGGTCCTTGAGCGTCAGGCAACTTGTAGCATTGACGCCGCCATTGCGGTTATCGATAGTGATCGCGTTCCCCCACACTTCCTCGTAAGTTGTGCTGGAGATACGCGGGAGCGACGCGATTGACGATGTGCCTTGCCCATCGATCTTGATACCACCGATAAGAAATGTGCCCTGGTCAATGTCCATGGCGTTACAACCGCTGTTGGTCGAGGTTTGATAGAGGCCGCTCACGTCGGTGTCGCAACGGAGTGATGCGGGATAGCTTACTTGCGGGCAACCACCGTTAGGACATGGAGGGGCCAGTTGACCCACACTACTTGCCGAGAAGTTGGACTCATGGATTTGCGATAGATAACTTCCAGTAAATTCAACCGCAATCGATGTGATGTGCGGCCCCGCTTGAGCACTTGTTTTATCCATGACGAGATTTGTGCTGCCTTCTGCCCAAAAACAAGCGCCGTAACACCCTATGACACCAATATTCTCCCAGGTCTGAGGATTATAGGTATTGAAGGCGGGAGAGACGGCAACTTCGCCCCACTGATCGCTGGAACTGTGGATATGGTTCACTGGAATGTCGATCTTGTGCGAGCCCGGCGTGTTCCCAGTGAGGCACGTGAAGCCAGTCAAAGGGACGCCGTTCGAGCAAATGACACGCGCCGACTCGAACGCATCGTCGTTGAACCCTGTCACCGTGCAGCCGGTGGCCGTTGTCGGTGTGGCGTCGGTCTGGAAATAGGTGATCGTCTTGGCGGAATAATCGGCAGCGCTCACAACATTGTTTGTCGAGTCGAGCGACGAATCCGAGCAGCCGGTGACAGTAATGAGTTCACCTGGCGGAATGCGGATCGCGCTTGACAGGCCCAGTACCACCTGACCATAGCCGAAGTGAGCAGTCCTCGCCGCCGTAGCCGTAGACGACGTAGTTCCGGCAATCGTAATAGCTGATCCAGGAGGTAGATTTGCAATGTCCCCCTGCGTAAAGGTGGGAGCGATAGTAACAGCCGTCGAAGGAGCAGTACTGACAGCGGTCCCGATGGTTCCATACACGGCGGGAGCAAAAAACTGCCCCTGACCGCCGCCGACTGCGAACGCATTACCTTCGTTTCCCCAATCGCCTTTCCACTGTTCCCAATAGGGTGCTACAAGCGCCGAACCGAGTTGAATCCCGCCTTGCAGGACAAACTTAGACTCTCCGCCTAGGTTTGGCACTGTGAGCGCAGAGGGATTAGCCCAATAGCAGCCAGGACCACCACCATGCGCCACGCAAGGAAGAAGTACGGTCCCAGTTGCCCCATAGGTCGAGTTCACGAGGTTCACGCACGCCTGTACTGCCGGGCCGATGTCTGTCGTGTCGTCAATCACCGCTCCCTGGGAGCGAATGTCGCACACCGGCGAGAGAGCGGGGATCGCTTCTGCCGCCTTCATGTTGCCCGTCAGTGCAATTCCGTTGCTCCCATCTGACGCTACTCCCGGCAGCAGATTGGCAATGGCTCCGCTGGCGCTCGTAGCTCCCGTACCGCCCGATGCCAGTGGAATTGCATTCATGCCGCCGATCGTTGTGCCGCTGGCGGTGTAATAGGCAATCTGCCCCGTGTTTCCAGAGTTAATGGTCCCGCTCGTTCCACCCGATCCAGATCCGCACGCCGCGCCCGTGTTGGTGAGATATCCAGATGTATCCACTTGCAGGCAGAAATGTCCTGAAGAAGCGGCCATGCCCGGGAACTTAATACTCGTCGGCCCCAGAAATGCCGCGACTAAGTTAGCGCTCGATCCCGAATAGATATCCGTCTCCGCACCCGACCCGCTTTCATAATTCAGCCGGATGTGTCCGGTCCCGTTGCTGGCGTCGATATAAGTGTCGCCGCTGTTCGTGCTCTGGTAAGCCTTGAAACTGTCTAGTCCGCCCACCGCGGAGTTAAGCGCCCAGTTATTGCTCGCGTCCTTCACCATGTACCACTGGCTGTTGCCGTTCCAGTCTTTGTAGGTGTATGAGCCCTTCTGGCTCGCCGTAAGTCCCGGCCACAGGTAGTAATCCACTTCTGCGTCGGCGTTGTTGCGCACTGTCATGGTTCCCGTCGATTGCGTCGTCCCGCCCACCTGCACGGTTCCGTTGAACTGCGCGTTTCCAGCATTGTCCACGGTTGCCACCGTCGCCGGCGTCGCCCCGCCGCTTGAGAAACTCACGCCGCCCGTTCCGGCGTTGGTCGAGCAGTTGAAGCACACATTTCCCGTGCCCGCTCCGTTCAACGCCGTCTGGTTGCTGTTGCTGCTCTGTCCGTGATTCCACTGCGCGATCTGCAGCCGGTTCACGTTGTTCAGCAGATCCTGCACCTGGTAAAGCTGTTGCCCGCTCGCGCCGTCACTGAAGCCGTAAATCCACCGGTATCCATAATCCGTCTGAATCTCGTTCAGCAGTCCGCGCTCGTTTCCCGCGCCGATGCCCAGCCGGAAATGGTTGGTCAGCGTTGCATCCTGCTGGCTTCCGTACCAGTCACCGTTCAATGCGTTGAAGCTCCGGTGAAAGGTATCGAGGAAGCTGTTGCGCGTACCGTTGTCCGTTAGTTTTCCCGTGAACATCGTGCCGCCGGTCATCCAATTGTTGTACTGGCTGCCTGCGTCCGCCACGATCTGGTTCGTCGAGTTCTCGTTGCGCAGTCCCACGATCGTGTTGTTCTGCGCATTCGCTCCCAGGTGCAATGCCGTCGCGCATCCCTCTACGTCTCCGCCAGTAAATGTGTTGCCATCACCCTGTTGCAAGTTGATTCCGTACGTCCCGCTGATCGGATTTCCGCTCGCCGTCGGGCAATCGATGTGCAGCCGCACAAAGGTGCTCGCATTCATCCAGTCCGTCGTCGCCGGATTTGCCACCTGATGCCCGATCGCATTCATCGCGGTCCCGAACCCGCCAAACTGGTCATCGAAAAATGTGCCGCCCGTGTAATTCCCGGTACCATCCAGCGTCATGCCCGTCTGGTTGTGATTGCCCAGAAAATACAGGCTCTCAATGTCCATCTCCTGCGTCCGGTAAGCCGCCAATCCCTGCGCCGTTGCGCTCGTCGCCGCTGTGGTATTGATCGCCACGTCGTCCATGTGGAAGCCCGGCGTGTCCACGGCATACGTCGGATCGCCCACCACCACCATCGCGCCCGCGCCTGAGTAGGCAAACACCGTCCCGCCCTGGCTTCCGCTCGCTGCTGTTCCGCCGCGCAGCGCACATCCCCGCAAGGCTACGTTCCGCGTTCCCGCCGTCACCACAATCTGGTTCGCGGTCGCAATGGTCGCGCACGGCAGCAGCACCGCGGTATTCGGCGTGGCAATCGTCAGGCTCGAGGCCATCGACAAATTTCCTGCAAAATTCCGCGCGTCGCACGTGCCGCCATAACTCGCATTCAACGCGTTCACGCACGCCTGAATCTTCGCCCCAATATCCGCGCCCGGAAACTGATCCACCTGAAAAGCTGATCCAATTCGGCCGCTTCCGGCCAACGCGGCATAAGTGCCTCCGCCCGGCAGCGCGCCGCCTCCACCATCCACCTGCGTCCCGTAACTTGCCGAACTCGTCGCGTTCCACACCGTATATCCGCCGTTGCCCTTCAGCAGATTTCCAGCAAAGAACGTCATGTCATGTCCGCCAACCAGGTTCACCGCCGCCGCGGTATCCCACGTTCCCGGCTCGTTGACGCTCGCCGTCGTCGTCGACGAGCAGCCCACTCCGCCCTGCGTTACCGTCACGCCGGCAATCGATCCGGTCGCGTTCACTGTCGCCGTCGCCTGCGCCGTGCAACTCCCGCTGAACGCCACAGGGATACTCGTTCCATATGGATCCCATCCCAGTCCGCGGTCGCCGCCCACAGTCACCGCGGTAACCGCGCCGCCCGCCGCCGTCACCGCCAGCGCCGGTTGCACCGCATTCCATGTCGGCATCACCACCACGTTCCGCACCGTCCATCCCTGCGCGTTGCCGCCCAGGTCCAGCACCAGCCCCGTCGGTGGTTCGCCCGTGGCCGCGGAATTTCCTGCCATCGCCACCACGTTATCCAGCACGTTGTTCGATCCCGCTGCCGCCGTGAACGCGTGCGTCGCTTGGATCGTCACGTTCTGCCAGCGATTCGAGTCCGCATTCAATCCTGCCGGCGCCATCACCGGCAGCGCAGGAATCACCACGCCCGTATTCACTCCGCGAATGTCAATGTTCCGGAAATCGCTCCACTGCGGCCACTGCGCCAGGTACAGTCCGCACGTATGCGTCGAATGCGCTCCCGGATACTGCGCCGCCATCGGATCCACGCCCGTGGTCGCAATCTCCACGTTCTCCATCTCCGCCACGCGCAACCCGTTTCCGCCCGCGCCCGTCGTTGCCTGCATCGCAATCGCGCAATTGCCCACCCACCACGCAGCGCCCGTGCCCGCCGTTCCCGTCAACCCATCGCCGCCCGGCGAAAAAATCGAATTCGCCTCGATCGCCCTGCTCAGTTGGCAGGCGCCTGCCGCCCCGCGCCCTTCCGTCGGAGAGCACGATACGTCCAAGCTCTGGTCCACATAAATCGTCAGGTCGTGCAGCCGCGTGGAGTTCAAAATGTTCAGCGCGTCCGGTCCGCTCACCAGCACGTCCTCGCCCGGAAATCCCATCAGCGCGGAAACCTGCTTTCCCAACCCGCCAATCGACTCCCCGCGCCAACTCAGTGTCCGCGTCTTGCACGTGCCTTCGGGAAGCACCAGCGCCACGCCGTGCGCGTTGGCATAACTCAGCGCCGCTTGCAGTGCGCTCGTATCGTCCGTCACGCCGTCGCACACTGCGCCGAACTCCTTCACGCTGCGCTCCGTCTGCTGCGATCCGCTCGTCCGCCAATCCACTACTTTCACGCCATTCGCGTTCGTAAATCTGTCCGCCCCCGCGTAGTTCGGCGGAATCTCCATCGCTCCATTTGTTCCTGCCGCATTCATTGCTGCCTGCAGTGTCGTCTGTTCGCTCGCCGCCGTGGGCGCTGCCACGCCGTTCACCGCCGGCGTCGTTAGTGCGCCTGTCATATTGCCGCCCGCAAGTGGGACCGCCGTCGCCACTTGCGTATCCACGTAGTGCTTGGTCGACGCCTGCATCGGCTGTGTCGGATCCGCGTTCAGATAGAGAGGCCCGCTTAGCGTTCCGCCCGACGCCGTCAGCAGGCTCTCGCTCAACTCCGTGATCGCCTCATCCACGTATGCCTTGCTCACTGCCTGCACTGCCTCCGTCGCGGGCATAATCTGCACCTGCACCTGTGCCAGCGTCGCCTGTGCCGCAGCCGGAATCACCCAGTACTGCGTATTCACCGTCCCGTCGCTCATGTAGTAAATGGCCGTGTAGTACTCTCCCGCGGGCGTCGCGCCCTGGTTCGGCGCGAGGTTCACGCTCACAAAGCCGTCCGGCGCAATCGTCGCCGTCATTGAGTCCGCAGCCACTGCCTGCCCCGCCGCAGTCGTAAATCCCGGCCAGCTGATCACCAGTGTCCCCGCGCCAGGCTGTCCGTTTGCCAGATACACCGTGCCCTGCACAGTCGTCGTCGTCACGCCCTGCGCCCACGCCATCGCCGCCAGCCATATCACCAGCAGTCCCACGGCAATCCGCATCCCCATCCGCATCAGCGATCCGTGCCCCATCCTTTTCGCACCCTTTGCGAAAAGAGTGGAATCATGGCTACCCTGCTTGCCAGCTGACGTACTGACTCGCCAACTCGGCGTCTGCAAATCTTCGTCCTTCATGAGCATCATTCCCATCGCGCCCTTCTTCCTGCCGCATCTCCTCGCACCGCGCGAGGCTCCCAAATTCGCCATCTCCGGTCCCTGGACCTTAGCCACTCAGTCCCTCATTCAATACCAGATAACTCGTAAACGTACGGGTTAGCTAACTTCGATAACATCGCGAAAGCAGATAACTAGCGTACTTACAAATGCGCCCCTCAATTCCTAAATCCCTGGTTTCGCCCCGTCATCCTCTGCTGGCTTCTCCCCGTCGTCCTCCATGCTTTCGTCCCACTCCGGCTCCGACGCCAGCAGCTCCGCCCAGCTCGGCCCGCTGCGTTTCTTCTTCTTCGCGTCCTTGCCTTGCTTCTTCTTCTCAATCAGCGAAAGCATCATTTCCGTACCGCGCAGGTCGCCCTTTTCTGCTTTGCCCACCAGCGTCTCGGCGATTGCGCCGCTCTTGTTTTTCACCACCGCTTTCACCGCGTGGCGCAGCTTTTTCCGCGCCCCCTTGTAGTCCTCAAGATCCACGGGAACATCCTCGGAAACGTTCTCATCGTTTTTCGGTTCGCCCGCAGCCCTGGTATTCTTTGCCTTGCCGCGCTTCCCGCGTCCCCTCGGCGTCGCGCACTCGCTCTTTTCCTTCGGAGCGATTCTCCCGCCCGTTTTGCTGTTGCTCATCTGCCCACCTCTCCGGTTCCCCATCTGCGCCCCCGCGCTTTCCGCGGAAAAGAAAAAAGGCAACTCTTTCCGAGTTGCCCCTGCGGTTCCTTCCCGTCCTTAAGCTCGCTGCTGCTCCTTCCAAACCAGCAATCCGCGTCCCATCCTATTCGCGCTCATTGCGAAAATGATGAGAATCCGTTGCTCAGGGTGTGTCCCCACCCGGCCGCCACAGACGCAGCAAAACCCAGAAAGCTCCTTCCGCTCTCCCGCCCATAACTTCGATTACTGTACGAATGCCCTTAGCTTACCCAATTTCGTAAGAATGATATGCAAAAGATTTAATTCTTGTAGTTATCTATGAATTCAATAACTTACGCTCAAATCGGCCCTCGCCAACCTTTGACAAACCGCGCCAGCCCTCGTCTCACCGCCCCGAACACCATCCCCGAAACGCAAGCCGGGGACGCGTCGTGGAAGGCGGGTGCCACTTGAAAAAGCGCGCCCTCGTCTCTTATGCTTCGGCACGAGTCCGACATTGCTCCTTCTACCGCTGGCCGCAATCATGAAATTCCGGCGCACAACTGCGATCTTTGCTGTTGCTCTATCTTGCTGTGTTTTCGCTATCGCCTCCACGGTGCATGCACAGGCGGAGATCCAGCCATACCCCGCCCATCTCCCATATACCTTCAGCAATTTCGCGTGGTGGAGCGACGCCGAGCTTCGAGATCTGTTGAAGAACCGCATCCCGCATCTAGGTGATGAAATCGCAACCACCACCGAAGCCGAGGGCCGCATGCGCGACGCCCTCACCGCGCTGCTTAAGGAAAAGGGGATCAGCGCCCGCGTGATGAGCGAGGAGCCATCTCCCTCGGCAATGCGGCAGCCGCTCCCTAACTTCCTTGGCGTGGACGTGGATGATTCTCCGCCCATCTCGAAACCTTCCATCGTCTTCACGCTTGTCGAGCCGCAGCTGGCCGTTGGCGTTATCAAAGTGCAGGCAAACGCCGCCGACGCTCTGGCAGCGGTGGAGAACGAGTTCCAGGGAGATGAGGGGCGAGGATTCACAGAGAGTTTTTCGCGCTTCTCTACATACGAAATTGAAAAGTCGCTCAAGCGGCTGGGTTATTTCAGTGAGAAGGTCGATCTTCGTCACGGTCGACCCTATAAGCAGGGCGAGCGTTATCTCGTAGACGAGACCCTTCTCATCGACGCCGGCCCGAAATACCGCATCTCCACCATCACCGCCGACGGCGGCCCTTTATTGTCCGGGAAAGACTTATCGAGCTTTTTTACCGTGCACCCTGGCGATTCGGCAGTGCCGATTCCATTCGGTCAGTTAGGCCCGCAAATTCGCGCTTTCTACCAGCAGCATGGCTATGCGGACGTGCATATCTCATCCGACCCGGTTCTCGACCGCGACCATGCCACCGTTTCCTACGCGCTCCGCGTGGACCCCGGCCCCATTTACCACTTGCGGAGTTTGACCATCGAGAAACTCGATGCGGAGCAGGAAAAACGCGTCCGGGAAATCTTCGCCATGAAGCCGGGGGATCTCTATCGCGAACCAGCCATCACGGACCTATACCACGCGATTTCGAATGAACCCCTGTTGCATGGCTACAGCTTCGGTTATTCGCCCAAACCCGACAGAGCCGCCGCCGTAGTCGATCTCACCCTCGACTTCGCCAAAGAAGGTGGCAACGCTACTGTCACCATCCGGTGAAGCGTTTGCCCGGCTAACTCCCCGCCAAGTCCCGAAAGTCCCGTAGCCCCTGCTAACATTCCTGCTATGCATTTCATGCTTCGCAGCCTCCGCTGCGCCGCCTTGGCGCTCTTCCTCGGCGCAACCTCCTTCCTGCCCGTTTGCGCCCAAACCTCCGCGACCGGCTCTCCGAACCCCGGACCAACGCCATACAGCCAGCGGCGCGCCATCATGATTGGCCAGATCTCCGTTTCGCCCGACGGCAAGCGCATCGCTTGGCTCGACAGCGGGGTCATTCTCGTTACTTCCCTCGACAATCTTGGCCATAGCCAGCGCATTACAGCCGCCCCTTCGCCCGAGGGCTCCTGTACCGAGTCCGACCCCGTCTGGTCGCCCGACTCCACCTCCCTCGCCTTTATCTCAGATTGCGCGGACCTCGGCGGCCAATCCGATCTCTATCTCTCGCATCTCGACAGCAATCCGCCACTGCGTCTCTCCGCTCTCCACGGCGATGTCGATGCGCCCGCGTTCTCGCCCGACGGCAAGCACATCGCCTTCCTGTATGTTGAAGGCGCCACCCGTCCTGCTGGAGCCCTCGCCGCCATGGACGCGCCCTCCGGCGTCATCGGCGAAGACCACGTTGAGGTCCAGCGCGTCGCTGCGGTTGCCGCCTCAGTTCCCATCGCCGCGGCCCAGCCCGCCGCGCCTGTCTTCCTCACCCCCGCGAACCTTCACGTCTACGAATTCGACTGGTCTCCCGATTCCGCGACCCTCGTCTATGTCGCCGCCGACCCTCCCGGTGAAAACAACTGGTGGGTCGCCAGGCTCTACACGCAATCCGCTGCTGGGGACTCCAAACCCACTGCGATCCTCGCTCCCACAGATATCTCCGGACCCCTCCACGGCCTGCAAATCGCCCTTCCACGCTGGTCGCCCGACGGCAAGGCCATCGCCTTCATCGGCGGCCTCATGAGCGATCAGGGCGTCACCGGCGGCGACGTGTGGATCATCGCGGCGACGGGCAGTCAACCGCGCAATCTCACTCCCGGTCGCCCCGCCTCTTCGCAATGGATCGTCTGGGGCGATGACGAGCACATCTTCACCAGCGAAGTCGCGAACGGCGTCAACCGCCTTGTGCGTTTCCGCTTGCAGGGTGACCGCACCAGTGACAGCGTGGCCACCAGCTTTGCTGCGCCGGTCTTCACCTACCCCGGCACGGTCGGCATGGGCGCCTTCGATCACAGGCTCGCCGTCACCGCCGATCGCTCTCTCTTCGTTTTTCAGGCGAGCTCCTTCAGCCAGCCCCCCGAGATCTACGCCGCCGGCCCCTCCGCAGCCGCGCTCTCTACGCAAACCGTGGGTGCCCCCGGTCCCTCGCATTTGGGGACCGGGGATGCTCCGGTCGCATCCCCTGCCCCCTCCGGCCTCACCCAGCTCTCTTATTTAAACGACGGCCTCAAGCCCACATGGGGAAGCGCCGCCTCGCTCACATGGACCAACGACAATTTCCACATCCAGGGCTGGCTCCTTCTGCCCACAAACTACGATCCCAGCAAGAAATACCCGCTCATTGTCGAGGTCCACGGCGGTCCTGCCTCGGATATCGCCTCTCGCTGGAATGGAGGTGGAGGCGGCTTCAGCGCCACCGCCTATTCCGCTCGCGGATACTTCGTCCTCATGCCCAATCCCCGCGGCAGCTACGGCCAGGGCGAGGCCTTTACCCAGGCCAATCGCAAGGACTTCGGCTACGGCGACCTCCGCGACATCCTGGCCGGTGTCGACGCGGTTCTGGCGAAGTATCCCGTCGACCCCAACCGCGTTGGCATCACCGGCTGGAGCTATGGCGGTTTCATGACCATGTTCGCCGTCACCCAGACCCATCGCTTCCGCGCCGCCGTCGCCGGGGCCGGCATCTCCGATTGGCTTTCGTATTACGGCGAAAACTCCATTGACCAGTGGATGATTCCCTACTTCGGCGCATCGGTCTACGACGACCCTCAGGTGTACGCCAAAAGCTCCGCCATCTCCTTCATTAAGAACGTCACCACCCCCACTCTCGCGGTAGTAGGCGACCGCGATGGCGAGTGCCCCGCGCCCCAATCCTTCGAGTTCTGGCACGCCCTGCGCGACCTGCACGTCCCGGCGCAGTTGGTCGTTTA
Source organism: uncultured Acidobacteriota bacterium (assembly GCA_963786565.1). GTDB lineage: Bacteria > Acidobacteriota > Terriglobia > Terriglobales > Acidobacteriaceae > Telmatobacter. Next base: position 85,026 of record CAWAZR010000016.1, read on the forward strand.
CCCCAATGAGGGCCACGGTTTCTCCGATCCCGCCCACCGCCGGGATGTCCAGCAACGCGCCATGGAGTGGTTTGCCCGGTATATGCCTCCCACCCCCTGACGCGCCGAGGTGGCTCGCTCCCTCACTCCCTCGCTCCCTCGCTCCCTCACTCCCTCACTCCCTCACTCCCTCACTCCCTCACTCCCTCACTCCCTCACTCCCTCACTCCCTTGCTCCCTTGCTCCCTCGCTCCCTGTCTTTTCTGCTCCCCATCCGGCTCCGTCACAGTCTATTCAGCAGAGCTGCGTTGCCGGCTGGTTCTGTGCCAGAGGTAGGCTCGTCCTGATACACTTTTTTCTTGGAGTATTCAGTGTGCGTCTTGCCTCTTCGGCCGCGTGCGGCAGTGTGCCGCCGGGGATCTCGAGCTTGGGTGCGATCCACCTGTTGCGGGCCGACCCTAAGCATAAAAAGGGAAGGCAATAACTCAATTTTCTTTACGTGTTCTTAGCGACCGTTCCGCGGTTCGACGGCGCGGAGCGGGGAGGATTCATGCGGCGGTTCTTTACGCTTCTTTGTTTGCTTGGCCTGGCCCTTCCGGCCGGGATTTCCATATCCGGTTGCGTGCGCAACCCGGCAGGAAACTACTGCAACGGCCTCGGCTACGGCCCGAAAGACACCGACATCGCTTCCATCATCCTGCAGCCGCAGATCGCCGGCATTTCGCTGGCCTACGGGCAGACCCTCCAGGTTCAAAGCCCCGCTGCTTACACCTGCAAGGGCAATTCCGCCTCGATTGGCGCCAACCAACTTAACTACGGCACCTCCAACAATCAGTTGGCCGACATCTCGCCCGGCGGCCAGCTCTGCGCCGGCACCTGGAACCGCAATACCGGCGGCGGCATTGCCGATTACACAAACTGCTATGCTCCCAATCCCTTGCCGTCCTCCAATGGCCTGCCCTACGCCGTTGCTTATGTAACCGTCACAGCCGATTCTGTCACCTCCAACCCTGTCGCTGTGTACATTCACGCGCCGGTTACTGCCATTAGTCTGGTCACCACGTCACTTTCCAGCTCTTCGCCGCAGCAATGCTTCTCCCAGAATCAGCAGGCTCAGCTCGACGCTCAGGCCTGCTACGTCAGCAACGGCGCGCAATACGAATTCTGCGCCCCGCCTACAGTATCCCCGGCAAACTATGTTTGCACCGGCGGTCTGGCTCCCGGCGTCACTTCGGTCCCCAGTTGCGGATCCTCCATCGGCACCCTCAATTTCTCGGTCAGCAATTCATCCGTCGCTACGTTTAACTCCACCACCGAGGTCCTGACCGCCCAACAGCCCGGCACCACTTCCATCACCGCCACCATCGCGCAATCGGCATCGTCGGCTGGCTACTTTTCCACCTGCCCGCCCGCGTCCGTCAAAGTCTCGCTGGCCAGCGGAGCTACCAGTGGCGTCGTCACGCAGGGTGTCTCGCAGAACCTCACCACCACCGTCCTCGATACGCTGGGCAACCCCATCGCCGGCTTGAACCTCCAATACGAGTCCACCAATCCCGTTGACATCGGGGCCACAGGCGCCGGCACCATCACCGCTGCCTTCCCTGGCGTCGGTTCGGTCTATGCGGTATGCGAGCCGTTCGCCTGCAATCCTGCCCCCATCAATGAGTTCGGTCTCAATGGCACCGGCCTGCCGCTCTCTTCCAATCCCGTCAGCATCACCGTCCCCGGCACCACCAGCGAATACGTCTGGTACGCCGCGCCCGGTCAATCGCAGTATTTCGCTTCCATGGAGTTGCTCACCGGAAACCCTGGCTCCCTCGCGCGTCTGCCCTTCGTGCCCAACTCCTTGGTCATGGATCAGGACGGCAACAACCTCTACTTCGGTTCGGCCCGCGAGTTGATGGTCTACTCCACGGCAAGCAACGCTCTCACCAACCAGAACACCTCAGTGCCCGGCGTCGTGCTCGCCATCTCGCCCAACAACGGGGAGCTGGTCGTCAACGATCAAATCCGCGGAGTGTTTTACATCTACAACACATCCTCTGGCTCAGGATCCTCCTACGGGGGCTTGGGAGTCGCTGCTCAATGGACGCCCGATTCCAATACCGTCTACATCGTTGATAGCGCCGCGGCGGGGGCCGGTCACACCAACACACTCTACGTCTATAACATCAACCTCGGCTGGAGCACCTACCCACTCACCGCCACTGGCGGTTCTCAGAACGTGGCTGTTACGGTTCCCGGCGTTGGCGCGTATCTTGCCGGCTTTCCGACCGTCGCCCACACCTGGTGCCCCTCCGGCACGGTCGGCAACAACGCCAGCCTTCAGTTCTTCCCGCAAAGCGACTCCGTTAATGTGACGACTAGCGTTCTGGGCGCCACAAGCAATGGGCAACACATGCTCGGCGCTTCGCTCAGCGGCAGCAGCATCACGCTCGACGACATCGGACTTGATATTTCGACCACCCCCCTGTGCCCTGAAGCCACCACCGGCGCGCCGCCCAATCAGGTGGAGACCATGACGCCTCTCTCCACCGGCCCCACGCTCAATGGCACGGTCAATCTCACCGGCGTCACCAACGCGACCGCCGTCAACCAGATCGTCACCGGCACGGCACCCACCACCAATTCCACCACCACGGCCGCGCCCATCGCCTTCGTCACCTACTCCACGCCTAGCACGGCCACCACGGCAGCCCAGCTCCCGTTCTACCTGCCGCAGGCCAGCGGCGCCGGCCCCGTAGGCTACGTGAAATTTGCCGACGCTTCCTCGTCCACGCCGCCGACCGCTCCGCTCGCCGGCGCATTTTCGACCGATAACTCCATCTTCTTTGTCTCCACTGCGGGCGACAATGAGATCCACTTCATCAGCGTTCCCCCCAGCGTCAGCATCGCCACGCCGCCCACCGATTCGCAGCAGTACAGTCCCGCTCTGCCGGCCTGTACGCCAGTTTCGGCGGGGGGCAACGACGCCGGCTGTCTCTATCCGGTCGCGCCCAGCCCCACCACCGTGGTTCCCGCAACCGTCATCACCGTCAAGCCGCGCTCGGTCACATAGTCCCTGCGTCTTCGTGCGCCCCGTACCAGCTTCACTCGGACGGGGTGCGCGCGTCGGCTAGCCCGTTCCCGCACGCTAAAATCAACTCATGATCAAGGGCATCTCGATTCTGCGTCCGGCCGGCAGCGCGGCAGCCTACGAACGGCTGAGCGGCTTTTTCCGTGCGCTCGGCTTTGCCCCCGGCAAAGGATGGCAGGAAGAGGGATCGCGCGGCACTTCGTTCCTGGCCCCGCTCGCCAATCTCGAATTTGTCGATGGCCGCTTTCCCCAGGTGGCCGATTCGTTGCTGGCCGATCTGCTCATTGAAGTCACTTCGCTCGACTCCCTCCATCAGGTGGCTGAGTCTTGGCTTCGCACGCAGGGTGGCGACGCGGCGGTCAGCCATCTCTCGCCCATCTCTGAATCTCACTGGAAATCCCGCATCTTCACCGTCGAGCCCGAACCCGGTTTCCGCTTCAGTTTCTGGGCGTGGACGGACCCGGTAAAAGGCAAGCCCCTCGCGCTTGAAGGCGATCTTTCTGCCGCGGGAATGAAGTTTGCCATCATCGTCTCGCGTTGGAACGCCGTGGTCACCGATCGGCTGCTGGAGGCTGCGCTCGACGCGCTCCTGCGCAGCGGCGCCGACCGCAGCGACATTGAGGTCATTCGCGTTCCCGGCGCGTGGGAGATTCCCGCCGCGGCACGCACCGCAGCCAACACCGGTCGCGTGGACGCCATTGTGACGCTGGGCTGCCTGCTGCGCGGCGAAACCGCCCACTACGAGGCCATCTACAACGAAGTGGCCCGCGGCATCGGCCAGTCGCAACAGGAAACGGGCATTCCCCACAGCTTTGGCGTGCTCACCTGCGAAACTCTGGAGCAGGCGCTGAACCGCGCCGGCATCAAGGCCGGGAACAAGGGCTTTGAGGCCGCCACGGCCGCGATTGAAATGGTGAGCCTGCGCCGCAAGGTGCAGCAAGGCGGTCCCGCTTGACCAGTCGCCATCGCCGCAAGTCCCGCGAACTCGCCATGCAGATGCTTTTTCAGGCCGATGTTGGCCACCAGACCGGCGACCAGGTGCGCGCCACGTTCTGGAAGGCCGGCGACCCCGTCGAGCTTGAAGTGAGCGGTTTCGCTGAGGATCTTTTCCGTGTGGCCCAGGAGCGCCAGGAGGAGATCGACGCGCTCATTGCCAGCCACTCCACGCACTGGCGGCTCGATCGCATGCCCGCCGTCGACCGCAACCTGCTGCGCATGGCCGTCGCCGAGCTGGTCGGCTTCAAATCCACGCCTTTTCCCGTGGTCATCAACGAGGCGCTCGAGATCGGCCGTCGCTATTGCGCGCCCGAGTCCAGCAACTTCCTCAACGGCGTCCTCGACTCCATCGCCCGCGACCTCATCCCAAAGTAAGCACGGCCAGTGCCGCACCCACGCATTGCTTGGTTGGAAACGCACGAACCTCGACCGGCCCCTCTCAACCCCCGCACGAAAAGGGGTGCCCCACATCTCGATTTTGAGATGTGGGATAGCACAGCCCTCAACCTTCCAGTTGTTGTCCTAAGAGATCCAGCCGCAGACCCTACGCGAGCCTCATCCCCATGCGCCGTGCGCGTTCGCGCGTCCGATTGCTCAGTCTGTAGTCCGGCCTTCCCGCCGTCAGCCCGATCCACAACTTGCCCACCGGTTTTGCGCCCATCATCCCTGCCGCTAACTCGCAGCGCACGCGGCGCTCCGGTGGCCACTGGAATCAGAAATCCCGGCATCCCCGCCGCGGCCACCAACACCGCTTTGCGCGGCTGCACCTTGCTGCGCAGCGCAGGGCCATTCTGTCCCCACGGCCAATAGGTAAACCCCAGCAGCCGTTCCAGGAATCTGCGGAAGATCGCCGTCACGTTGTAGTAATTCACCGGCGAAGCCAGCACCACCGCATCCGCCGCTTCAATCTCTCTGAGCATCGGCTCCAGATCGTCTTCCTGCGCGCATCGGGCCCGCTCCGCGCCCGGCGTCTGCGTGCATGCGCGGCAGTTCTTGCAGAACTCAATGTGCTGATCGCTCAAATGAAAGATCTGTGTCTCAGCGCCCATCACCCGCGCGCCCTCTAAGACTGCTTCCACCGCTCTCTCCGTTGCTCCGCCTAAGCGGTAGCTGCCCACCACGGCCACAACGCGCTTGCCCATTTCGCCCTCCGTCTCTCTTTGCGCGCAGATTAGCGGATTTCCTATGCGCCGCGCCGTGACGCGCGCGCACGCCGTCCCACACTGCAGATCGGCCGACCCTCGCAGCGCTCGCATCCGTCCTGATATTCTTGATCTCGTGATTGTGCGTTCGCGTTTCAGGGGAATCTTCGTCATGGCCGCGCTGCTGGCCTTTGTGCTCGCTGCCTGCCACAAGGAAGCGCAGCGCGTGGAAGGCGTGGTCCACAAAGCCGAAACGGCCGAGAAAAAGGTGCAGGCCAATCAGACCGAGCTCGACCAGGAGCGCGCCCAGTTGGAGCAGATTCCTCTGCCCACCAAGAGCCTTTACATCGATATTCACGACCCGGCCGCGTGGGACAATCCGTTTCTCTCAGTCGGCCCCGAAGACATCTCGCTCCGCATCCTCTTGCCGGATGCCAATCCCAGCCCGGCAGGGCAGGGAAGCATGCTTCGCCCCGTGGCCGCCCGCCGCCAGGAACTTCAGTTGCGGCCTTCCGATCTCGACGAAGCAGTCGCCGCCATCCCGGCGGGCGCCTGGCACTACGGCCGCGTGATCGCGATTGCGGAGTCGCCTTCCGCCTCGCCCAAGGACCGTCCCAAGGTCCGCCGCAACGTCGAAGCCGCCATCAAGCAGCTCAACGATCTCGGCGTGGTCGTGGAAGAGTGGCCTTCGCGCTGACGCGCAACCGCTCGCTCTACAAAGCGTTAATAT
>CAWAZR010000017.1:0-195245 GCA_963786565.1 uncultured Acidobacteriota bacterium
CAAGGAAATCCAATAGGCTTAACGGGGTTTTCGCGGCCAAACGACCGCGCGCCAAGAAAACCCAAATCGGGTCTAACGTCTGACGCCGCGCCGCCGCGAGACGGATGAGCGCAGCCAAGGCCCGCTTGCGCGCCGTTCGCGACGCCGTGGCGCATACCCCTCATTTGCCCCTTGCGCTCAGGTCATTGTTCTGCAAACGTTCTGACCATCGGCAAGCCCGGGCGGGGGGCGGATATGGTGGCGCGCGTATCGACGGTGGCCTTCGAAGGCGTCGAGGCGCGGCCGGTCGACGTCCAGGTGCAGATCGCCTCGGGCACCGTCGCCTTCACCATCGTCGGCCTCGGCGACAAGGCGGTGGCCGAATCGCGCGAGCGGGTGCGCTCGGCGCTCGATCGCCTCGGGCCTCGCGCTTCCCGCCAAGCGCATCACCGTCAATCTCGCGCCGGCCGACATGCCGAAGGAGGGCAGCCATTACGACCTGCCGATCGCGCTCGCGGTGATGGCGGCGATCGGCGCCATTCCGGCCGACGCGCTCGACGGCTTCGCGGTGATCGGCGAACTCGCGCTCGACGGCGCGATCAGCGCGGTCGCCGGCGTGCTGCCGGCGGCGATCGCCGCCAACGCGCGCCGGCAAGGGCCTGATCTGCCCGGCGTCCTGCGGCCCGGAGGCGGCCTGGGCCTCGGCCGATCTCGACATCCTCGCGCCGCGCTCGCTGATCCAGCTCGCCAACCACTTCAAGGGCTCGCAGGTGCTGTCGCGCCCTGAGCCCGCCGTTGCGCGCCGTCGGCCGGACCGCAGCCGGACCTGCGCGACATCAAGGGCCAGGAGAGCGCCAAGCGGGCGCTCGAAGTCGCCGCCGCCGGCGGCCACAACCTTCTGATGAGCGGCGCGCCGGGCGCGGGCAAGTCGATGCTGGCCCAGCGCCTGCCGTCGATCCTGCCGCCGCTGACGCCGCGCGAGCTGCTCGAAGTGTCGATGATCCATTCGGTCGCCGGCGCGCTCGCGGGCGGGGCGCTGACCGACCGGCGGCCGTTCCGAAGCCCCCATCATTCGGCCTCGATGCCGGCCCTGGTCGGCGGCGGCGCCCACGCCAAGCCCGGCGAGATCTCGCTCGCCCACAATGGCGTGCTGTTCCTCGACGAATTGCCGGAGTTTCAGCCCCAGGTGCTGGATAGCTTGCGCCAGCCGCTCGAGACGGGCGAGGTGGCGATCGCGCGCGCCAATCATCGCGTCGTCTATCCGGCGCGGTTTCAGTTGATCGCGGCGATGAACCCGTGCCGCTGCGGCATGGCGAACGAGCCCGGCTACGCCTGCAAGCGCGCGCCAAACGATCGGTGCGTGGCGCAATATCTTGGCCGCCTTTCCGGTCCGCTGCTGGACCGTTTCGACCTGGTGGTCGACGTGCCCGCGGTTTCGGCCGCGGATCTGATGGCGCCGGCGGCGCAAGAGGGGTCGGCGGAGGTCGGCCGCTCGGGTGGCGGCGGCGCGCAAGATCCAGCTCAAGCGATACGCCGAGCTCGGGCTCGACGGGGTCGTGTGCAACGCCGGCGCGCCCGCCAGCCTCGTCGAGGAGATCGCGAATGCGGACGCAGCGGGCATGGCGCTCCTGCGCGACGCCGCCGAGCGGCTGCGTCTGTCGGCGCGAGGCTATCATCGGGTGCTGAAGCTCGCCCGCACGCTCGCCGACCTCGACGGCGGCGGCCCGACCCGTCGCGCGCATCTCGCAGAAGCCCTCTCCTATCGCGGCGCGCCGGACCGCGCCGTTGCGGCGGCGTGACTGGAGAACTTGGGGAACGCGTACAATTCGGCGGAATTGGAGAAAGGATTCGCAACAGCCGCCTGAAACCATGGACCGCAGAGCGGGACGGCGCAGGGCCGGACGACGCGGGATTGCGAATGGATTTCGGCGCAGGGTTGACGGACGTTGCGGCCCACGTGTTGTGGCTTCAGGCCGGCGCGATCATCGCGCTGGCCGTCGCGAGCGTCGCAGCCGCTGCCCGCTCTGCGCGTCAGATGGAGGCGCGTGAGGCTGAGATCGCCGCCGAGAACGATGGGTTGCGTGACGAAGTCAGGCGGCTCAAGCAAGCGGCGAGCGCGCTTGACCGGGCCGAGGCCGCAAGCGAGGCCAAATCGCGTTTTCTGACGACGGTGAGCCACGAGATCCGCACCCCGATCAGCGGAATCCTCGGCATGGCCGACTTCTTGCGGGACGCCTCGCTCGATCCCGAAAACGCAAGCTACGTCGAAGCGATCCGCAGCTCGGGGAGCGCCCTCGTCGCGCTGGTCGACGAAATCCTCGATCTGGCCAAGATCGAGGCGGGACGTTTCGATCTCGTCGTCGAAACGGTCGATCTCCGTCGGCTCACCGAGAGCGTCGTCGAGCTTCTTGCCCCCCGCGCGCAGAGCAAAGGCATCGAGATCGCCTGCTCGTTCAGCGCCGCCGCCCCGCGCTTCGTCCGCGCAGACGGCCGCCGCCTGCGCCAGGTCCTCACCAACCTCGGCGGAAACGCTGTCAAATTCACCGATCAGGGCGGCGTCTGCGTGACGGTCGAGCGCAGCGAGACGGGCGCGGTGCGGTTCTCGGTCATCGACACCGGGCCCGGCGTGCCAGAGGTTCGCCGCGCGGCCATTTTCGAAGCTTTCGAGCACGGCGATGGCTCGCGGGCCGAGCGCTTCGAGGGCGCGGGGCTGGGATTGGCGATCTCACGCGAGCTTGTCCGCTTGATGGGCGGCGATCTGACGCTTGCCGACAACCCCGGCGGGGGGTCGATCTTCGCCTTCGCCGTCCGGTTGCCTGAATGCGCCGCGGTCGAGACGCTCGCCGCCGCCCGGGAGACGAGGCGGCGCGCCCCCGAGGGGACGCGCGCCCTCATCATCGCCAATTCGCCGTTCGAGGCGCCGGCCATGGAGGCGCAACTCGCCGAAGTTGGCGTCAGCGTCGAGCGCGCCTGCGGCCTCAACTCCGGCCTCGAAGCGCTGAGCGGCCCCGAGACACCCGACGTCGTCATTGTCGATTGCGCGCTTGGTCCCGAGGCGACCAACCAGCTGGCCCAGGCCGCGCGCGAAGCGGGCGTCCGGCGCAGCCTTGTGCTGTTTTCGCCGTTCGAACGGCGGGCCTTTGGGCAGATGGCGCTCAAAGATTTCGACGGCTGGCTGGTCAAGCCGGTCCGTGCGCGCTCGCTCTTCGAGCGCGCGGCGTGGGATGTTGAACCCGCTCCCAGCCCTCTGTCCCGCCTCTCTCCGTCCCCGTCGATCCGCCGCGCCCTCGTCGCCGAGGACAACGACATCAACGCCCTCATCACTGAAAAAGCCTTGCGCCGCTTGGGCTTCGAGGTCGTTCGCGCGCGCGATGGGGAGGAGGCGCTGCATCTCGCCTCGCCGATCGCGCCGCTTGAGTCGCGACCGTTTGACGTCATCCTGATGGATCTCAAGATGCCGCGCCTCGACGGCTACGAGGCGACGCGCCGATTGCGGCGGCTCGAGGCGGCGTGCGGCTGGTCGCCGACGCCGATCGTCGCCCTGACCGCCAACGCGTTTGATGAGCGGAGAGGCTCCCCTTCGGCGGCCGGATTTGACGCGTTTCTCGTCAAGCCGGTCGAGTTCAGCGCTCTGGCGGGGACGGTGGAGCGGGTCTGCGCAACTGTGGCCGCGCCGTGGCGCGAGCGCTTGCGGGCGTCGTAGAGCCGCTTCCGAAAGGGGGGCGCGGCTGCAATGCCGCTCGGGCTTGATCGCAGAATCGTGATGCGCACGCTGAATTCCGTCGCGCAGAACCGGGCGGATCTTGCCTGCTGGCTATTTCCCTGCGGCCCGAAAGCCCCTACATTAGGGCTTGGATCCCTCTGGAGCCCTAATTGTCCGAATCGATTGTGCTTGAAGACGCGGATGGGATTGCAAGTCCCACATGGGAATCGCACCCACGGGCGTTCATCAAGTCGTTCGGATGCCAGATGAACGTCTATGATTCCGAGCGAATGGGGGATCTCGCCGCCGAGGCGGGGTACCACGAGGCCATGCGCGTCGAAGACGCCGACCTTATCGTCCTCAACACCTGCCACATCCGCGAACGCGCCTCGGAGAAGATCTATTCCGAGCTCGGCAAGCTGCGCGAGCTCAAGGAGGAACGCGAGCGCGCCGGCCGCCGGACGATGCTGGTCGTCGCCGGCTGCGTCGCTCAGGCCGAGGGAGGGGAGATCCTGCGCCGCCAGCCCGCGGTCGATATTGTCGTCGGCCCGCAGAGCTATCATCGCCTGCCTGAGCTTCTCAGCGAGGCCCGCGTCCGCCCCGGCGTCGTGGACACTGAATTTCCGGCGGAGGACAAATTCTCGCGGCTTCCGGCCACGCCGGCGGATGCGATTCGTCGGCGCGGCGTCTCCGCCTTCGTGACCGTGCAGGAGGGCTGCGACAAGTTCTGCTCGTTTTGCGTCGTGCCTTACACCCGCGGCGCCGAGGCCTCGCGGCCCGCCGCCGCCGTTCTCGATGAGATCGCGCGCCTCGCCAGCGCGGGGGTGCGAGAGGTCACTCTGCTCGGCCAGAACGTCAACGCCTATCATGGGGTCGACCGCCAGGGCCAAGCGATCGGGCTCGCCGGATTGATCCGCGCCGCTGCGCTCACGCCGGGGATTGCCCGCGTGCGCTATACGACCTCGCACCCGGACGACATGAGCGATGATCTCATCGAAGCTCATCGCGACCTTCCGGCCCTCGCGCCTTATCTCCATCTGCCGGTCCAGTCCGGCTCGGACGCTGTGCTGAAGTCGATGAACCGCCGCCATCGCGCCGCCGACTATCTCGACGTCGTGACGCGCGTGCGCGCCGCGCGCCCGGACATCGCCTTCTCCTCGGACTTCATCGTAGGCTACCCCGGCGAAACCGACGCCGACTTCGATCAAACGCTCGCTCTCGTTCGAGCGGTGGGATTCGCCTCGGCTTATGCCTTCAAATATTCGCCCCGCCCCGGCACTCCCGCCGCCGAAATGCCGGGCCAGATTGACGAGCCAACCAAAGCCCGACGGCTCGCGGCGCTTCAGGAGCTCATCGAAGATCAGCGGCAGGCGTTCAACCGGCAAGCCGTCGGACGGCGCCTCGAGGTTCTGTTCGAGAAGCGGGGCCGGCGGGAGGGCCAAGTCATCGGACGGTCGCCCCACATGCAGTCCGTGTTCGCCGAAGGGCCGGAGTCGCTGATCGGGTCGCTCGCCGAGGTCGAAATTATCGCCGCCGAGCCACATTCGTTGCGCGGGCGCGTTGTCTCGCCAGCGTCGTAAATTGGGACTTTAGTAGTGTGAGGGATGATTCTGAACCTGGACAGGAACCAACGGAGAGAGCCAATTTGAAGCCACAGGACACTTCGCCGTCGCGCATCGCCGCCGCTCCCCCGGTCATCAATCCGACGCTTCGCGAATCCAAACCTGCGGAAATCGCCATCGCTTTCCCCGACAACGCCGCCGCCTCTGTCGTCTTCGGCCATTACGATCAGAACATTGCGCGCATCGAGCGCTCTCTCGGCGTCTCGGCTTACGCCAACGGAAATCAGGTCGTCATCAAGGGCCCGCGCGAGGCGAGCGAACAGGCGCGCCGCGTGTTCGAGATGCTGTACGAACGCGTGAAGCAGGGCCAGCCCGCAAGCGAAGGCGACGTTGAGGGCGTGATCGCGGAAAGCGCCTATCAGGGCCTTCTGTTCCCCGGCGAGGAGGGCTCCAAGGACACTTTCGGCGTCATCAAGACGCGCAAACGCGGCGTCGTGCGGGCCCGCAGCGCGGCGCAGGACCAATATTTGGCGGCGCTCCGCAAGCATGAGCTGGTGTTCGCCGAAGGCCCGGCCGGCACCGGCAAGACGTGGCTTGCGGTCGGACACGCGGTGTCGCTGCTCGAGCAGGGTCTCGTTGAACGGCTGGTGCTGTCGCGTCCCGCGGTCGAGGCCGGCGAGCGCCTCGGCTTCCTGCCCGGCGACATGCGCGACAAGGTCGATCCCTATCTGCGTCCGATCTATGATGCGCTTTACGACTTCATGGACGGGCGCATGGTCGAACGGGGCATCCAGACCGGCATGATCGAGATCGCGCCGCTCGCCTTCATGCGCGGGCGAACTTTGTCCAAGGCCGCGATCCTGTTGGACGAAGCGCAGAACGCGACCGCCATGCAGATGAAGATGTTCCTGACCCGCCTCGGCGAAGGTTCGCGAATGATGGTCAACGGCGATCCGAGCCAGATCGACCTCGCGCCCGGACAGAAATCGGGGCTCGGCGACGCGATCGGGCTCCTCAAGTCGATCCCGCGCATCGGTCACGTCCGCTTCACCCATGTCGACGTGGTCCGCCATGATCTTGTGCGCCAGATCGTCGAGGCTTATGGACGCGCGGGCGGAGAGGGACAGCCAAACGCGGCCAGATGAAGGTTTCGCTCGATATCAGCGTTCCCTCGTCGCTGTGGCGCGGCTTGCCCCGGGCGCGCGCGATCGCACGGGAGACAATCGCCGCCGCGGCTTTGGAAAGCGGGGCGCGACCTTGCCGCCTGAGAGCGGGGTGGAGGTGAGCCTCTGCCTCGCTGACGACGCCGCCTTGCGCGCGCTCAATTCGCGCTGGCGGGGGATCGACAAGCCGACAAACGTGCTCTCCTTTCCTTCGTCGTCGGGGGGTCGTCTCGGAGATCGCAACGATGTTCTCGGCGATATCGCGCTCGCCTATGAGACGCTTGCGCGCGAGGCCGAGAACCTTGGCGTCCCGCTCGCGGACCATTATCGCCACCTCATCGCCCATGGATTTCTGCACCTGATCGGGTACGATCACGAGACGGACGCGGAGGCTGAGCGCATGGAGGCGCTCGAGACAAGAATTCTGGCGCGGCTCGGGGCAGCCGACCCTTACGCACGCGAGTTTATTGGCGGATGACCGTGACAAACGAGGTCGGACCGGCGTCGGAAACGCCGTCTGTAAGCGTTTCGCGGGAGCAGCCTTCGGGCCTGTTTGAGCGGGTGCGGGCGCTGTTCGGATTGGCGCCCGCGTCGGCGCGCGACGACATTGAGGACGCGATCGAGGAGAGCGCGAGCGAGGAGTTCACTCCCCAAGAGCGCGCCATCCTCAAAAACGTGCTCGCGCTGCACGACGTGCGGGTCGAGGACGTGATGGTGCCGCGCGCCGACGTCATCGCGCTCTCGCTCGATACGCCGCTGAGGGAGGTGCTCGATTGCTTCCGCACCGCCGGCCACTCGCGCCTGCCGGTCTATGACGAGACGCTCGACGATCCGCGCGGCATGATCCACATCCGCGACTTCGTCGTCTTCCTCGCCTCCGATCCGCGCTTCGGGCTCATGAAGGCGCGGCATGAGGAGCCTTCCAACGGCGACGGCCAGCCGGGGCTCGACATGCCGCTCTCGGCGGCAAAAATCCTGAGGCCCGTTCTCTATGCGCCTCCGTCGATGCCGGCGCTCGACCTGTTGCTCAAGATGCAGGCGTCCCGCACGCATATGGCGCTGGTCATCGACGAGTACGGCGGGACCGACGGGCTGGTGTCGATCGAGGACGTGATGGAGTCGATCGTCGGCGACATCGAAGACGAGCATGACGAGGACGAGGCGCCCGAGCTGCACGCGTCGACGGACGGCGGATGGATCGCCGAAGCGCGCGCGCCGCTCGACGCCGTCTCCGAAGCGACGGGCTTCGATTTCGCTTCGCTTCCGGAAGCCGAGGAGGTCGACACGATCGGCGGGCTCATCACTGCGGCGGCGGGCCGCGTTCCCACGCGCGGAGAAATTCTGCAGGGACCCGGGGATTTCGAATATGAGGTGCTCGACGCCGACCCGCGCCGCATCAAGCGAGTGAAGATCCGGCCGCTCGCCGCGCAGGCGGCAAAGCCGCCTCTGTCGTTGCCGGCCCCTGAGGCGAAGCCAGGCGAATCGGAGTAAGGGAACCAGTCGGGTCTTTCAGATCGACTTCACTTCGCCGCCGTCCATGCGCAGCGTCGAGCCCGTCATCCAGCGCGCGCCGGGCGACACGAGGAACGCCATCAGCTCGGCGATCTCCTCCGGCTCGCCATAGCGCGCGATGCCGGCTTCCTTCGGGAAGTTGGCCGTCGCCTCCTCGACCGTCATGTCGTGCAGCGGCGCCCAATGCTCGAGATAGGACCGGCGGCGGCCCGTCATCACCGGGCCGGGCAGGACGCTGTTGACCTGCACGCCGTCGGCGATGCCGCGATCGGAGAACGCCTTCGCCAGCGCGACGATCGCGGCGTTGATCGTGCCGACCGCCGCGTAAGGCGCTTTCGGGAACAGGGCCGAATTGCCCGACATCAGCACCACGGCGCCCTTCGCCGCCTTCAGCGCCGGCCATGCGGCGATCGTCAGCCGCCGCGCGCCGTGCAGCTTGAGCGCCAGGCCCGCCTCCCACTGCGCGTCGGTCATCTCGAAGAGGTCGATCTGCGGCACGGCGCCGGCGATGTTGAGCAGCGCGTCGATCCGGCCGAAGGCGGCCAGCGCCTGATCGACCACGCCTTGCGCGGCCGTCGGGCTCGGCAAGATCGAGATCGATGACCAGCGCTTCGGCGCCGGCGGCCTTCACCGCCTCCGCCGTCTCTCCAGGTTGGCGCGGTTCCGCGCGACGAGAACGAGCGCGGAGAAATCGCGCGCAAGGCGGATGGCCGTGGCCCGGCCGATGCCTTGGCTCGCGCCGGTGACGATGGCGACTGACTGTCTCCATTCCGACGTCTCCTCGTCGAAGCGAGGTTCAGCGGGGAAGGAAGTCGCGGATGGCCGCCGCGATCTCCGCCGCATGGGTCTCCAGCGCGAAATGGCCGGTGTCGAAGAAGCGCACGATCGCGTTCGGGATGTCGCGCTTGAACGCCTCGGCGCCCGGCGGCAGGAAGAACGGATCGTTCTTGCCCCACACCGCGAGGAGCGGCGGCTTGTGGGTGCGGAAATAGTGCTGGAAGGTCGGATAGAGCGCGACGTTGCTCTTGTAGTCGCCGAACAGGTCGAGCTGCACGTCGTCCGCGCCGGGCCGGGCGAGATAGAAATTGTCGAGCGAATAGCCGTCCGGCGAAACCGTCGTCGGGTCGGACACGCCATGCGTGTATTGCCAGACCGTCGTCTCCGGCTTGAGGAAGGCGCGCAGCGCCTCGCGGTTGGCCGGCGAAGCGTCCTGCCAATAGGCGCGGATCGGATTCCAGCCGTCGCTCAGGCCCTCCTCATAGGCGTTGCCGTTCTGCGAGATGATCGCGGTGATCCGCTCGGGATGCTTCACCGCGAGGCGGAAGCCCGGTCGGCGCGCCATAGTCGAAGACATAGACCGCGTAGCGATCGAAGCCGACGATCTCGGTGAAGCGGTCGATCGTCGTCGGCGATCTGGTCGAAGGTGTGCGCCTTGTGCCCGGCATGTCGGAGTTGCCGAAGCCCGGCAGATCCGGCGCGACGATATGGAAGCGATCGGCGAGCAGCGGGATGAGGTCGCGGAACATGTGGCTGGCGCTCGGGAAGCCATGCAGCAAGCAGCAGCTTCGGGGCGCCCGGCGCGCCGGCCTCGCGATAGAAGATGTTGAAGCCGTCGACGTCGGCGGTGCGATAGTGGATGGCGGTCATGAAGCTTTCTCCTTTCGCTTCAGCAATAACCTTGTCGCTGCGCGTCGCCTCGATGACGGCGCCAGCATAGGCGTGGCCAACCAGGACCACCGACCTTGCGCGGATTTTGTCTTGCTTCTTGTGTCAGCAGCCGGACCTCAACGCATGGCTATCTCCCGCGCCGCACGCGTCAGATCCTGCTTGAGGAGGTAGAACGAGGCCGCCAGGAAGAGGAAGTCCTTCGTTAGGAAGGCGACCGGCAAATACATGGCCGGAAATCCGCCTGCCTCCGGCGCCCATGCGTTGGGGAAAAATGGGATGATCGTGACGGTGCCAAGAAAAGTGACGATCGAGCCAAGCGCGCCCAACGATGCCCAGCCTTCGGGACCAGAAGCCCAGCAAAATCAGCGTGCCGAACAGCGCTTCCGTCGTGCCGAGGAAGAAAGCTGCGCCGCGAATCCCAAAGGCGGGGATCAGCCAGAAAACCAGCGGGCTGTGGCTGATAAACGGCGCGATCTGATGGGCTTCGAAACTAAACCACTTCTGGTAGCTAAATATGTAGAAAGTGAAAACCATCAGGCACGGATCAAGTGATAGTCAAGATCCCCCCGGAACGGAGTGGCCTTCGAGAGATAAAGGATAAGAGAGTTCATTACCGCTTCACTTCTTACGCTACCACAGTTGTCGCGGTCACTGTCAGCCTTGACGACCGCATCGATCGCTTCGCGGATGATGTCGAGGACGATAGAAGGCGCGGTCACCAGCGGCGCGTGATCGACGGGATGCGACGCGACTCGAGCCTTCATCCGCTCGGCCATGAATCGCTGATTATCCTCGATGATCATGCGGTCCTGCTCGGCGACAAGGAACCAGGCCGGCCGGTCTTTCCACAGCGGCCGCTCGACGTTGACGGTGATGCAGGCCGGCGAGATCGGCCGCTGAACCGCCGCCAGCACCGCCAGCTCCTCCGTCGAGGCATTCTGCGCGAAGGCGGCGGCGAAGGCTGCTTCGGGCAGATAGATCAGCCCATGCGCGTCCGGCGCAAGCTTCGGCGCCTGCGGATGCGGCGTGCCGCGATAGAAAACGTCCGCGACCGTCTCGCCTTCGTCCGGCGCGAGCGCAGCCACATAGACGAGCGCCTTCACCTTGTCGCTGCGGGTCGCCCCGATGACCGCGCCCGCATAGGCGTGGCCGGCGAGGACGACCGGCCCGTTCACTCGCTCAAGCGTCCGATCGAGCGCCGCGACATCGTCCTGGAAAGACGTCAACGGCAATGGCGCGGCGACCGTCTTGACGCCGCTCGGCCGCCAACGGCGCGATGACCTTCGCCCAGCTCGATCCGTCGGCCCAGGCGCCATGGGCAAGCACGACCGCCGCCTCTTTCATCGCCATGCTCTCCTCCGAAGCCCATGCGAAGTAACCTATTAACGATTAGGCAGGTTACACTAAGCTGAGATAACCTGTCAATGGCGATATAAGCGGTTATAGTGAGCATTTCACCGGATTCGAAAATCCGTGACGCCAGACAGACAGCCCGCCTTTTTCGTCGCCGACTCCCTCGGCCTCGATTTCCTGAATTCGGTCGCGACGCCAGTCGACCGCCGGTTGATTGGCTCGACAGTGGCGACGGTCTCCTCGCGTGGCTCGCTCAGGAAGAGCTCGTTCCGGCTTCTACGCTGCGAGCGCTACCGCACAGGCGTCGCCAGGCGAACTGGACAATGTCGCCGAACAGGCGCGCGCCTTCGCGAATGGTTCAGGATTTCGTGCGCAAGCATATGGGGCGGCCGCTGGCGGCCGGAGGCGATCGATGACCTCAGGCCTCTGAACAGGCTCCTCGAGCGTGACGAAAGATTCAGCCAAATCGGGAGCGTCGGACAGCGGCGGCGCTCGTCTGGACTTGAAACGATGCGGCGCTGGCGATCGCCCGAGTCTCTCCTGCTGCCGATCGCCGAAGCGTGGCGCGATCGTGTGCGACGAGGACTTCGCCAACATCAGAGCGTGCGAGGGCCACCGCTGCACCCTGATCTTCGCCGACCACACAAGGGGCGCGCCAGGCGCTGGTGCAGCATGGCGACGTGCGGCAATCGCGCCAAGCAGGCGGCTCATCGCCACCGACTCAAGGGCGAGCGCTGACGCAAAATGCCGCAGAGACCATGTTGGGGCTCCTTCTTTCGGTCCGGGAACCCAGCGGTCCACGTAAGTGCGCCGAGCCGTCTATAAGCTCAAGTCAGCGCTGTGATGGTGCTAGCCGCTCCATGGCTCCAGAACCAGGGTTACATCTGAAAACAAATCAGCCTCGGAGTGCAGAGATCTCGCGACATCGGCGACAACCGAAACCTTTCCTCCCTCCTCAAGGATCAGATATTCGACTTCGGCTGACTTTATGCACTCCACGTTGGCGCAGTAAGCTCTCTACATCCGCTCGGGATAACCCCGATCGCCGAAGGCCGTCCTCCAATATTTTTCCGTTGGCAACGGAGTCTTCTGGGCTTTGGTCGACGAGACGCGCCACAGTCGAATAGTGACGGAAATGGGAGACTATGGCGTGCGCGAACAGCACCGCGATCAAGGTGATGGCCCCGGACAGATAGTCGGCGTCAGAAGCGCTCGGACACGGTCAGCGTCACGCTTGCCTTCCCGGTGGTGTAAGTCACCATATCGGTGGGCGTGAAAGTCGCGGTCAAAGTCTGCGGCCCGGTGGCGAGGACGATTCCTGCCACGGGCGCGTATATAAATGTGCCGGCCACGGTGGAACTGGCGTCTAGCTGTGCACCGCTCAGCGGCGTGCCGTAGACAATGTTTGCAGGCGTAGCCCACGTAATGGGAGGCACCTGCTGGAAGATCACATTCTCGTTGAACGACGGGTTCGTAGAAAAGATCGCGCTCGAAGCCGTCGCGGTAATCGTACCCGAATAACTTGAGATCGGGGGGTATGGGGTCACGCTGATGCTGAGAATCACAGAATCGGTCGTACTCCCGGGATCCCGGAGTTGCGCGAGCACGACAAGGTCGCGACGGTGCAGATCCACCCGCCAGTGGGGTCGTTCATTGCCGTAACGGTGAGTTGCGCAGGCAGCGTAAAGCTCAGCACCGCCGAGGCGTCGGTCTCGTTCGTCCCGCTGTTCACGTTGACCGTCAATTGATCGGCCATATCGCCCGACTTCACGGTCAGCGGACTGGGACTGAAAGTGACACTGACCGTTGGCACAACCGTCGGTTGCACAAATCCCGAAAGATCGAAGAGCGCGTATTCCAGCATCTCTTCCTGTGCGCTCATCGTATAAGAGGAATTGAAATTGTTCGGAGCAGTAGCGCTATAGCTCGGGCACTCCTTCGGATAAACGGTGCCGGTCCCGCCAACTGGAGTAATAACGTGATAGTCGTTGTACATCACGCGTCCGCACTGGCTGGCTGCAGGCGCGCCAAATGGCACATTGAAGGTCATTTGCAACACCGGGGTTGTGCTCCCTTGCCCCGAATATTGGTTTGCGTTCAGCGTCAACCAGGACTGCGCGGGCGCATTCACACTGCTCACGTCTACCCTCACGTTGCTGACGTCGATCTGGTTCGTCGTGCCCGAAATCGTCGAGCCTGCGTTATGAAGCCAGTCAGCCAGGAAGATTCCGTCGCTGAAGTTCTCCTGCACCGTCGCTGTTTCCGTGCCAAGTGAAACTTCGGTAATCCAATTGGCGACATTACCAAACTGCGCGCCGTAGGAGGGCTCAAACCACACATAACTGAAATGTGTGCCAAAGACTCGTCCGCCCGCCGCTGCGAAAGTCTGCAAATTGGCCGCACCCTTGGCGGTCTCCTGGTTAGGGTAGTTCCCCTGGCACGGAAACATTACCATGTCGTATTCGTTTAGAAGTGGCGTCGCAGTTCCACTCTGGTCGGTCGTCATCAACACCGTCTGCGAGGGAGTCGTCCCGGTAATATCCGCTCCGGCCGACTCAGTACCTTTGTAAAGGTGGACGAATCCGCCGGGATTAGTTCCGCTGGGGCTCGCAGCCTGGACGTCATCAGTAAACTCCGAGTCGGCGATGCCCATATCGCGCAGCACGCACTCGGCGCCATCGGCTGAGCCCGTTGCAATGGCAATATAGGGCATGTTTCCCTGAGTGTGGTTGGCCGGCATGCCCAGTTGCAGTCCAGTCATCGCCGTCGTTCCCACTGTCTCGCTAAACTGGCGCTCCCATTTACCTGCCTGAATGACGACAGTGACGATCGCGTTTTCGGGAATGTCCTGAAGAGTAAAGGTGCCGTCGACCGCGGTGTAGGTGTAATTGATGACATTGGCGCCCGTGGGTATCGAGTTCGCGTAGGTCACGCACTGCGCGCCCGAGGTCGGCGGGGTCACCGGAGTCGTCGACGCATACACCAGCACGTTGGGTAGAGGAAGGGGATTAGGCATCCCGGCCGCCAGCCGGGGATCGTAAACCGTGCCACTGATGGTCGTGGTCGGGGTGGTGGTCTGCGCGGCGGCAACGCCGCAGGCAAGCACAAGCAGCCAGAGCAGGGCGATTGCACCACGGCAATTCCTCGAACGGTTGTGAATGGCCGCTGAACGGGAGCGAAGAGAGCAGAACGGTGCGGACATTTCAACCAACCTCTTTCGCATGGGCAGGCCTTGTTCGCGCTGGTTTACGCAGGAACCCGCCGCAATGCGTCCAACCTGTTTTCCGATATGGTTTCCCACCCCGCGGGAAGCCTTAGAGACTCATGATATACATTTCGAAGGAAACCGAGCCAAATCCTCGTACACGATCCGTTACTACTCGTTCGCGTCTTCCACCCACTTGGGAGAAAAGTCGCTGCGCGCCGCCTGCTGTTCGATCATCTTTCGCGCCTCGGCAACGTGCAGGCGCATCAGCCGCTCCGCCTCCTCGGGCAGGTTATTGCCAATGGCGTCCACGATTTGGAGGTGCTCTTCATAAACGTTCTTCGGATCGCGCGAAGCTCGTACGGCCATGCCCAGCACGCGGTATCCCTCAGCCAGGCGCAGCAGAACCTTGTTGTGCGAGAGCGTCATGATTTGCAGGTGAAAGGCCCGGTCGGCCGCGCCCATCTCCTCTTCCCGGTTCCCTTGCGCCAGCTCCCAGATGTGATCCGCCTTCTTGCGCAGCGAAGCCACATCGGAGCGGGAGGTGTGCTCGCAGGCCAGGCGCGCAGCCAGGCCCTCAAGAAACTCGCGCACCTGGTAGGCCTCGCAGAGGCGCGCTGCGTCGAGCTTTTGCACGAAAACTCCGAGCCTGTCGATGGATTCGACCAGCCCCAGCCACTGCAACTCCAGCAGCGACTCCCTTACCGTGCCCTGCGCAACTCCCAATTCCTTGGCCAGGCTTTGCTGGGTAAGCCGCTCGCCCGGCTGGCTTTCGCCCGAAAGGATACGGCGCTGGATTTCTTCCCGAACCTGGTGCCGGCCAACAGGCGCTTGCATGACCATAACGAACAAATCCTCCGCTCATGGAACTTCGGTGCGGTTTTTCGCCCCGGTACACAACTCAGTCGAATTTAGTGATCACCATAGAATCTATCAAAATCGATTGTCAAGGAAAGACCACTTTCAGGCCATTCCCTGCCGGCGGGGCTCGCGCCATCCAAAGGCGTTCTCAAAATGCACAAAATCAGCAGGTTTGCCCGGCTCCAGGTAGACGCTGACCACGTCGAAACGCACCTGCGGAGCGGCATTGCCCGGCATTTGCCGGATGTATTGACGGGCCAATCGGCGCAGCACGTTGCGCTTATGGAGGTCGATTGCGGCTTCGGCGGGATTCAGATCGCGGGCGGTGCGGGTCTTGACTTCGAAAAAGCAGAGCATCGGCCCCTGCCAAGCCACGAGGTCGAGGTCACCCGGCTGGTTGCCCCCAGACCATCGCCGCGCCACCACCGTGTAGCCCTTGCGCAACAGATAAAAGCAGGCAGCTTCCTCGCCCTCAATCCCGGTGAGCAAGTGGGCGGGCAGGCTGGCCGCCCGGCCGCGGCGCGCAGCGAAGGCATCCAAACCGGCCAGAGACCGTTGCAGCAATTCAGCACCCAATTCCGACGTCCATTCCATCGCCAACCATTGTGGCCCGGCCGGGCGAGGCGCGCAAATCGGCCGGGACGCAAATCGTCTCCGAAATTGACCCATGCGTCATGCCGAGTAACCCGGCCGCGAGACAAAAAGAATTGGGCCGCGGGGATCGTACGATCTCCGCAGCCCATGTTGTTAGAGAGCAGCAAATCTGCGCCGTCGATCAGACCGTTGCCGCCGCGACTGCGCTCAGCTCGTATTCTTTTTCGGCCTGTGTCAGCGCCTCTTCCAGAATGTCGAGCGCGACAGTAGCCTCTTCCTTGCTGACGATTAGCGGAGGCGAAAGCCGCAGCGAGGTTTCTCCGCAGCCCAGCATGATGAGGCCGCGCTCGAAGGCCAGCGTTTCAACGCGGTTGCGCAGTTCCACGGAGGGCTCACGCGTCGCCTTGTCCTTGACGATCTCAATGCCGATCATCAGGCCCCGCCCGCGCACGTCGCCCACGGAAGCATGGCTGTGCTTCCAGCCGCGCAAACGCTCCAGCATGAATTCGCCCACGCTGGCGGCATTGGCGATGGCCTCGCGCTCCAGAATGTCCATGGTGGCCAGCGCGGCAGCGATCGACACCGGATTGCCGCCGAAAGTCGACGCGTGCGAACCGGGCGCCCAGTCCATGATTTCGGCGCGCGTCATGCAGATGCCCAGCGGCATGCCGCTAGCGATGCCCTTGGCGATGCAGACGATGTCGGGCTCGACGCCGGAGTCCTCAATGGCCCACCACTGGCCGGTTCTTCCGCATCCGCTCTGCACTTCGTCCGCGACCAACAAAATGCCGTGACGATCGCAAATGGTGCGCAGCTCGCGCAGGAAGTTCGCGGGCGCGGGAACAAATCCGCTTTCGCCCTGGATGGGCTCGACGAAGATCGCGGCCACTTCTTCCGGAGCCACAGTGGTCTTGAAGAGCTTCTCCTCGATATAGCGCGCACAGTCCAGGCTGAATGCCTCCTGCTCTTTCGCGCCGCCCGTGCAGCCGCGATAGACGTAGGGATAACGCACGTGCGTCACGCCCGGAACCAGCGGCGAAAAGCGGCGCTTCTGCTGCGGCTTGGAGCCGGTGAGCGAGAGCGCGCCCATGGTGCGGCCGTGAAACGCGCCGAAGAACGAGATCACCTGCTGTCGGCCAGTGTGATAACGCGCAATCTTGAGCGCGCACTCGATGGCCTCGGCGCCGGAGTTGCCGTAGAAGAAGCGGTGCGGACCGGGCATGGGCGCTACAGCCGAGAGCCGCGTAGCCAGATCGGTGAGGAGCTCGTTGTAAAAATCGGTGCCCGAAATGTGGATCAGTTCCGCGGCCTGCTTCTGAATCGCAGCCACAACTTCGGGATGACAATGGCCGGTAGAAACCACGGCGATGCCGGCAGCGAAGTCGAGAAATTCGTTGCCGTCGGAGTCCTCAATGCGAACGCCGCGCCCGCGCTTGGCGACTAATGGGTAAGACCGTGTGTAGCTGGGCGAGATCAGGCGATGGTCGGCCTCAACGGCCGCGCGGGCCTTGGGTCCTGGCAGAGAACAAACAAGTTTGGGTCCGTAGTGTGCATGCAATTCTTCATTGGTCATAGAGCATTCTCCTCGGCAGATTCGGTTGTCGCGGCCGGCGCACCCTGGATATTGATGCGGCATGGCGCGGGATCCCGGCTCGTGGGATCATCTAATTCCGCGGGCCCCTTAGGACCCAATGCGGGCGAGGATCTTCGGCGGAGGGTAGTGCTAATCGCCGCCGAAGAGGCTAGGTCGTGTGCGGGTGGGAAGCACGCGCAAGTGGCGTCGCGGGCAAATGCCACGCGCGCGCGAACGCGACCAGCTCTTGGTGGCTGGCGGGTGTAGCGATCGCAATAGGTCTCGCGCTTTCATCAGATTTCCGCTCTTTTTCGAGCATAGCATGCAAAGACAGAGGAATTCTACGCAGGCGGAGGCCTGCGTTCACTCTTCAGACAGGCCGTCTCGAGGTTGCAGGAAACGCACCCAAACGCCTTAGATACTTCAACCTGCTGGATTTACTGCGGCTTCTTCGTCAGGGCGTCAGGGGGAACCAGCGCCACCGGGGCGTCGTCCTCGAGCACTACCTGCCCTTGCTCGAAGGCCTTGAGCGATGCGTCATCCGCGATGAAAGCCATCCAGCACGCGACGCCGCTCTTGAGCACGGCGCACACTGCCTCGAACTCTACTTTCCTGTCAGGGCTGTTAAGGAAGTTGCCCGACGCGCGCTCAATCCAGATGGGGTGACTGCCCAGTGTGTAGGCGCCGTACACAGGATCGACAATATTAAAGCTCTTCTTCACGCCTTCCGCCATGCCCATGCCGACCCCGGGAAGATCGTTTTGGGTCATCTTCTGGCCAAAGCAATCGAAATTCATGGTGACAATTTCGACGACCGAGGGCGGGTCGCCGCGGCGCGCCAAAAATGGCACCTGAGCGCACTCCGCTCCCTTCTTTTCCTCCGTACTCGTCACCTCACTCCCGACTTGCTGGCGTATGGCGGGAAGGCTCGGCTGCACATCGATCAGATTCCAGTCTGCCGGCAAACTGTAGCTGAAGCCGAGCGGATCTGTGTGAGTTTTTAAAGCGCTGGAAGCAGGCGTCTGCCCGGCCAAAGAAGCAGCGCAAAGAATCAGGAGCGCGGCAAGGATTGGATTTTTCATCGGCGCAAGTGTACCACTGTGGAATGAACTCCGCGCCGGGTATCGCTCCGCCGCGTAGCCAGGCTTACTTGGGTTCGGGAACGAAGGAATGCCGTGGAACCAGCTCGTCGAAAGCATCGCCATCGAGCGTTACCGGAGACCTCTGGAACTCGCGCAGGCTCGGCCAATCGGTGGCCATGGTCATCCAGCAGGCCGCACCCTTTGCCAGCAAGGTGCAGGCGATCTCGAAGGTGAAAGCGTTCTCGGGATGACCTTTGGGTGCTCCCTTGGCGCGTTCGATCCAGACGGCATGGCTGCCCAGCATGTAGTTGCCTTGCACGGGATCGGTGACTTCAAACGTCTGCTTTAGACCCTCCGCTGCGCCGGCGCCAAAGTTTGCCAGATCGCTCGGATTCATCGATTGCCCATAGCAGGTAAATGGCAGAGCCATTACCACGACGACCGAGGCCGGCGCGCCGTGCTTGGCGGTGAACACAACTTCCACGCAGGCGTCGCCCTTCTTGGTCCCCATGGCGTCGGGAAAGGGCACCGTGATCTTGAGCGCTGGCGGCGGAGCGACAAATTCCCAGTCGGAAGGCAGGGTGTAGTTGAAACCGACATCGCTGTCATCAACCTGGGCCAGCTGCGCTGCGGCTGGGGCGGCGACGGGCGTTGCGGCCTGTGCGGGCGTTGCGGACTGCCCAGGTGCTGCGGTCTGCCCCGCCGCAGGGTCGGGCGTCTGCGCAGCCAGCGGCACCGAACCAAGCAGGAAAAGAGCAGCGGCGAGGGCAACTCTCATGGGTTCACCTTTACTTGGGGCTAAGTCTATAGCGGTTTTGCGAAGGCGACAACATTTTTCGCAAAGCGGCAATCGCTATTTGAGCAGGAAGGCCGACGCCGCCGACGCTATTCCCAGCACGGAGAAGACCAGTCCGAGGTACCAGTAGATGCGGCTACGTGTGAGCAGCGTGACCGACGTGATGACCAGGCCAATCTCCAGCAGCGCCTCGCTCAGGTCGAAGCGGTCAGCGTGGGCTTCGGCTTCCTCCACCTTCTTTTCCGTCGCCTCAGCCTGCTCTTGTTCTTCTTTCAGATCGTCAGCCCACTTCTTCTCATGATCGGCATAAACTTTGGCGAGTTTGCCAGCTGCGTCCTTATCGGCGACACTCACCACGCCGAGCAGATCTGCGGCCAGTTCCGTATCATTGGCCCGAATTTTGTGCGCCTGATAATAGTTCCACTGATCGGTCGCCTGGTTCTGGTCGAGAACCGCCTCGGTTTGCGCGCGATGACCCAACACCGTGATCACGGCCACCAGCACGGCCAGCACGCTCATGGTGAAAGCGACCGGCCGCAGCGACGATTCGTGAGCGCTGTGTTCCGCGTGTTCCTGCAATTCCTGGGCTTCGTTAGCTTCCATGGGCAAATGTCTTCTTCTCATTTGAATTCTGTGGGGCTGGGGAATTGACTACCGCTACCAGACCCTATCGTACGATTCGTCCGGGCCTGGAAGCTAGAGGCTGGAAGCTTATTTCCGCTTCCACCTGACGCCATCCTTGGAGTCCTCAAGGATAACGCCCTTTTCCGCCAGCTCGTTGCGAATCTGGTCGGCGCGGGCAAAGTTGCGCGCCTTTTTGGCCGCGGTGCGCTCGGCCACGAGCGCTTCGATCGCCGCATCGGTCAGCGATTGCGCGGCAATCAGTTCGGGAGCGACTTCGCTCATGCGGCCTTCCCGCTCGGCCCATGCCAGCGCCTGTCGCGTGGGCTCGGCGTCGCGGTCTTCCAACACGTCGAAGACAGCATCGAAATCCTTGAGCACGGGCAGCATCGCGTCGCGGTCGGCCGTGAACAGTTGTTCGTCATCCATGGCCGTATTGGCCGCGCGCACCAATTCAAAAATCGGCGCCATCGCGTCGGCGGTATTCAAATCGTTGGCCAGCGCTGCAAAGTAATCTGCGCGCGCCTTATTCGCGGCCTCCTGCAACACGGGATTCTCACCGGCCAAAAACTTCCCCGCATGCAGCCGCGCCTGAAATGTGCGCAGCCGGTCGATAGCTTTGGTCGCATCGGTCAAGCTGTCGAAGGTGAAGTTGAGCGGATGGCGATACGGCACTGAGATGAGCGCCAGGCGGATGGCCGACGCTTTGAATCCCTTCAGCAGCAGATCGCGCAGGGTGTAAAAATTCCCCTCGCTCTTCGACATTTTCCTGCCGTCCACGAGCAAAAAGCGCACGTGCATCCAATGCCGCGCGAATTGCTTGTGGGTCGCAGTCTCGCTCTGCGCAATCTCATTTTCGTGGTGCGGGAACATCAGATCTTCGCCGCCGCAGTGCAGGTCGAAGCTATCACCCAGGTACTCCATCGCCATGGCCGAGCACTCGATATGCCATCCCGGCCGGCCCGGCCCGATCGCCGTGTCCCAAGAGGTTTCGCCGGGCTTGGGCGCCTTCCACAGCGCAAAGTCGCGCGCCGAATCCTTTTCGTACTCGTCCACGTCGACTCTGGCGCCATCTTCCATGCCGGACAGATCTTTTTTACTGAGCTTGCCGTACTCAGGAAACGCCGCCAGCTTGAAGTACCACGAGCCGTCTTCCACTTTGTAGGCCGCTCCCGCCGCGGCCAGCTTCTCAATCAACTCCACCATCTGCGGAATGTGCTCGGTAGCGCGCGCAATCTGCTCTGGCCGCTCCACGCGCAGCGATTCCAAATCCTCGAAAAACGCGCCGATGTACTGCCTGGTGTATTCGCCGATCGGGATCCCCGCCTCCACCGAGTTGCGGATGATCTTGTCGTCCACGTCGGTAATGTTCATTACGTGGCGCACGGGCACGCCGATCAGGCGGAGGAAGCGCCGCAGAATGTCAATTTGCAGGAACGTGCGGAAGTTGCCAATGTGACCGTAGTCGTAGACCGTAGGCCCGCACGCGTACATGCGCAGCGCCTTGCCGTCGGCTGGCTCGAGCGCATCCAGTTGTCCCGTGAGGGTATTGAAAAGGCGGAGGGTCATCGCGTCCAAATAGTACGGCTCACGCGTGGCGGATATGATCCTCCACGTCGCGGTCTATTCGATTTTAACAAGCGCGGCCGAACCCGGCTTATCCCATCGCCGCCGCTGCCGCCACGCCGAAAAACACAATAACCAACCACCATCCGAACACAACAATATAACCGGCGCTGCGTTTCACGCCGGCCACCGTGGCCACGCCGATACTCATCAACACCACTACCCAGATCGTCGTCGCATCGAACGCCGTCGCCAGCGCGTACAGCGCCTTGTTCGTGTCCATGGGATCCAGGAATGCGCCGAGATTGGTGGGCGCAAAGTTTTTGATGTTGAACGACTCCGGCGCCATGCCCGCACAAATCACCGCGGTTCCCAGCAGCACCTTTACGATCTGCGGGAGCCACGCGTAGTACACCACGGCAAACAAGTCTCCGAACTTCGCCCTGCCCCCGAATCCAAAATTGATTGTGCCCAGCAGCACCGCCGTAGCCACCAGCGCGCCCAGCATCCCCATCAAAGGACCTGCAACGAAGACCGCCTCGGTAATTCCATCCGAGATCTTGTAGCCTTGTTCTCTTTGCTCCGGAGTGGCCTGAGCCATCCGTTCCTGCGCCTTGGGGTCCATCCGGATCTGGTTTTCCACGGTCTGCCGAATCCCGACCTTCTGCACCACGGCTCCAAACAGGATGTACCCAGCCAACGCCATCACAATCAACGGCAACCACCAGCTCCGGTTGCCGCGCTTGATGTCTTCAAACGTCTTCGACGGCGTCGTAAATGTGTAGGCCACGCGCTGCAACTGCGTAAGGCCGGCGGCAACCGGCGCGGCTCCCACTGCCGGCGGAACTCCCATCTCGCTGGTGGCTTTGCCCTTCTGCGCGATTTTTCTCACCAGCATGGAGACGAAGTATCCGACGGTGAATCCCACAAACATCCCGACGCCGCCGAATTGTCCCGCCTCGCCGGCACTGTTTGGGTGCGACAGCGTAGCGGCCAATATCGCGAAGACCACTCCCGTTACGATGCCAATGATGGTGTCCATAATCTGCCTTTCAAAAATGCCTGTGATGCTTTTGCCCGCGATTGTACCCCCGCTGCGGCCCGGAATCGAATGATTTTTTATCGGGCAAGCGGGCCGGCGCCTCCACGATCGCAAACCAGCCAAATCCACCAGCTTTTTCGGCACAAGCATTTCTTTGGTCTCGCAAGTTGCATCCGGGGCGATACAATCTCCTGCAACCGGGGCTCAAAACCAGATTCCGATTCAACTGGACATACCATGGTCAAATTCCATGCTCTGTTTGTCTCCGGGGCCGTTCTCGCATGCACGGCCGCATGCGCAAATGCCGCTCCCGCGCCTCCGCCTGTAGTGAGCAACAGCACAGTCACCATCTCCGGCCCTGGCATTGGCGGGGCCACCAAAACCTGTTCCCTGCCCTTCATGAACAACTTCGCCAACAAAGGCGACTGGTACGTCCTGCCGGACGACGCGCACGCCGCATTCTTTGTCGCCGACAAGTCGCCTTATTCGCAGTGCAGCGTCGACATTCTGCTCAACGGAGCGCAGAAGACCTTCGACATCACCAGCGCCAACGACCTGGCGACCGGCCATAAAACCGACCTCGCGTTCGGCGTCAGGGTCGGCGATGGCCACAGCAACAAGACGTTCTCCACCACCGATCCGGGCGACGCCGTCACCGTCCTCGTGACCAAAATGGACATGCTCAACTTTGAAGCCACTTTTTCAGGAACGATAACGGAAGTGGGCATGATGGAGCGCGACGGCCACGAAACGCATCGCGTAACGGTCAGCGGCGTCATCAGCCTGCACCGGACAAGCGCGCCTTCGCCCATCAACGCCGGCAACTGGACCGCCTGCGATCCCATCGTCCACGACTGGCTTAACCAGGCTCAGAATCGTGCCTCGTCCGATTGCGAGGTCAAGTTCGATCACCGTCTCGAGGTCGCTCTCGATGCCGCCTTCTCGCCCATGGAGTCGGCCTTCACAGCTTCCGAGTGGCAGATCGTCAACAAGCCTGACCCCAGCGTGCTGTTTGATTCTGCGCCGCGCGGATCGGAGCATGACCCATTTCACGGCCAGGGATTCAAGCTCACCATGTCGGTGGATCCAAATTCGACACAGGGCCGGCAAGCCATGGACGCGGCCAACACACCCGATCCCATGATGGTCAAGATGATGGAGCTGATGAAAGAGGGCAAATATGCCGAGGCCCAGGAATTACAGAAACAGCTTGATGCAAAGGCCAAGAACACCCCGCCGCCGCCCAGCACCAGGTTGACCGTCCAGGTCAGCTTCAACTCTTCTGCCCGGGAGCTGATCAACTTCCACGGAGCCTTCAGCGCTTCCGCACTTCCCGGCGGAGGCACGGTGCTCTATCTGCCCGCCATGCAGGGATTAGGCGGCGGATCTGGCGGCGATCCCGGCACCTGGGTTCTGCTTGGCGCCTGGAGCCAGCCCACGGCCACGCACCTCGACGGAGAAACCACCAAAGTCATCACCAAAGCGCAGCTCAATCCCACCGCACCGCGCCTCTCCATTCAAAACATCGCCGTCTATCTCAACTGCGACCACGATCTGGCAGCCAAGGCGATTCTCGCTATCGATTGGAGCCAGCTACGCGCGCTGCTTGCCCATTAGCGATTGCGGAGCGCGCGACGCGGGCCTTCAATATGCAGACCCAGCACAACAGAGAACGCCTCTCCCGCACTATTCTTAATCTGGTTAATGGCTGGTGGCTCCGCTGTCGTTACTGACCATAAGGCTCGAGACGTTCACTGGCTCGAAGTCCGAGAGCGTAAGACTTTTTATGCACGAGAGATCATCATTGTTCCAGCGAGCATCGGGAGTGCCGATCAGTCCTCCGCTGTCTCCATTGTCGGCCAGGATAATTCCATAGTTCCGAAATGCGGTGATGATAATGGCCGCTTGCGGACTTGTGGCGGCACAAGTGGGAGTACCCACAGAAGACTTCAGTCGGTAGATCTCTCCTGCCGCTCCGGACATGCTGCAGCTCAATGGAGGAGAAGATTGCGAAATCTCCGATTCCGTGGGAATGTTCGCCCCGCCGGTAGCCGTGCAAGACCCAACGCCCGCGGTTTGCGTAGCGGGCCACACCCAGTAATTCAACATATGGTTGAGCGTGAATCGAATTGGGTGCTGAATCGTGCCGTTCGGCGCGCTGGGTGTGCCCGTTCCAATGACCTCATCCGCGTTGGCCAGCAATGGGCCTACCGGCAGCCCGGCGGCATCGGATGTTCCATTCCCTTGGGTCGTCAGGTTATTTGAACCTACGTTAGGCCAAAGTGCATTCGAGGAATCGGTCCAGGGACCGTCCTCGTAGATTCCCTGCCACATTTCATAAAGTGCAGGGTTGTTTCCACCACCGGCCTCGAGATAAACCAGAACGTGCCTGTCGCCACCCGTGTTCCCTGCGTTGGCGGTGCCTTCGACCGGAGCATACGCTGGAATCGGTCCGGAAGTGAAATAGGACTGATACAAAGTGGTTGAAACCGACACGTCCGGCTGATTGTATGGAACTTCGATGGCCGGTATTCCATTGGGAAAGTTAGCGTACTCGTCACCGAAAAATGGCTTGACCGTCTCCGTCAGATAACCGCTATACATAGGCGCTGCGGGAGAAGTGTCCACAGGCAGCCCTGTCGTGGCCGCATCCACACGATGATGAAAAATGGAAGTCGATGGAAAGATTTTGGCGAGGAACGCGTTGCTACCGTTAATGGCGAAGCTGATCTGCTGCGTCGCTTGTGCACCTGCCGAGTCCTTGACGACAAATTCGGGAATGTATGTGCCTTGACCGCCGATCAGTGAGCTGGTGATATTCCCCGTATTTGCATTGAGCGACATCCCCTCCGGCAATGGAGGATAGTCGATTTCATCCGTGCTGAGCGAATACGCATAGGGCGGAGTGCCGCCGCTTGCGATTATGGTGCAGCCGGCATACGCCGCGTCTTGTGTTCCGCCTGGGCATGAAGTAGTGGTGATCTTCAACGCGCCACCAGAGGCCGTGACAGTGACCTGTGCCGTCGATGTAGTTGAGCCGGCTGCATTGGAAGCCGTCAGCGTGTAGGTCGTCGTCGCAGTCGGGCTCACGCTCGTTGAGCCACCCGCTAGTGTGGACGTGAATGTTCCGGGCGTGATGGCGATACTGGTCGCGCCTGCCGTCGCCCAACTCAGCGTGCTGCTGGAGCCCGAAGTAATACTTGTGGGGCTCGCTGTGAACGAGCTGATGGTTGGTTTGCCTGCTGTCGTCACTGTAACGGTAAGCGTAGACGTGGCTGAGCCGGCCTCATTTGTGGCAGTCAACATGTAGGTGGTCGTCGCCGTTGGGCTCACGCTCGTTGAACCGCTCGCTGATGTGGACGTGAACGTTCCGGGTGTGATGGCGACACTGGTCGCGTCAGTTGCCGCCCAACTCAGCGTGCTGCTTGTACCGGAGCCTATGCTCGTTGGAGCCGCCGTAAAAGAAGTAATTGCCGGTGCTGAGTCTGGTCCAGAGGACGAGTTCGACTGTATCGCCGAATTGCAACCCGCGAGCCCAACACAGACAAATACAATCAGCGCCAACGCGCAAGGGAGCAGCCCAGCAGCTCGAAGCCCTCGATTGTCGAGTCCACTTCCGCAAAATGAGCCAGCTGAGTCCACGCGTTCTCCGTTTGTGGTGATTGATGACATCATCCTAGCAACACTCTCTCTTCGCGGAGCGCACTTCAAGCGTTCCATTGGCCTCAGGGCATGACCTTAGTCATGACGAGAATGGTCGGAAAATAATCGGCATTGAGGTCTCTTCGACAAGGAGCGTTGGATCGGTCCCGGAATACGCAGCTGTGTCCGGGAGCGCGGTCGTGCCACGTCCGCCAGAAACTCAGAGCACGGTCCCGCAGTCCCTGGTCCCCTGCCCCGGCTTTCACCTGCGCCACCTTCCGCCCACTTACACCCTTTGTGCTAGTCCAAATCCTTGACGGACGTGACACACTGAAGCTTGGCGCCAGGTCAAATCGACGCAACGTACGAGGGGAGAACATGGCGATGCCAGAAGCAGATAAAGGTCAATTAGAATCATTACGGGATCGAGTGGAAATGGACTACCGCAAAGTGGAAGATGAATACCGCCGCGCGGAAGAGAACTATCGTCGGGCGGAAGAGAACTACCACCTCGATATCGCAGCCATTGAACATCTCCAACGCCGATTCCCCGGCGCCCCGAGTAGCACTCCCACCGGCGAGCAGTCTGCCGCCAGCGGGTTTAACGGCAAGACTCCCGCCACGATGCCGACTCCGCAGTCTCTGGAGCCCATATCGGCGGCGAAGGCCAATGAGGAATGGGAGATCTTCAAGTCGGCCCATAAGTAGGACGGCGACACCCGGGATTGCCTTCGTGTTTTCCCTGCCGGGTGCCCCATCCCGGCTCTGCCAGGGTCACCAACAACCTAGCGAAAAGTGTGTAATTCGCTGCAAAAAGCGGTCCTGGAAGCTGCATTTCGATGCTGTTTTTCACTTTTTTGTATGCCTGGAGTCGGACATCGCGTCGCGATTTGATTGCATGAGATAGGACTTTTCCCCGAGATATGTCAGCCTGGAACCGGACATTTCACCGCAACGGCGCACCTTCGCTCAGAATGTAGTGCTACAGGCGGACAAAAATTGTTCAATTGGTCGGGCTGCAGGCTTACATCCCGCAAAAATTGTGTCCGGTTACAGGCGGACATTTGGCGCGAGTTCGCGGAACGGTTTTCTGATCTCAGCTCCACGACCCCGATCCCTCGCTCCCTCGCTCCCTCGCTCCCTCGCTTCCTTGCTCCCTTGCTCCCTCGCTCCCTTGCTTCCTTGCTTCCTTGCTCCCTTGCTCCCTTGCAATACACTCATCTCTACGACTACTTCTCCGCGAAGGAAGCTACTCCTTTGAAGAAAATCACTTATTTCACCTCGGCTGCCGCTGCCGCGCTGCTTGCTCTGCTCCCCGCTCTCCACGCCCAGAAGCTGCAACTGACACCGCAGACCAAAGCGCCGGCGCCCATTTCGCTTGAGGACCGCAAAAAAGCCCTCAGCGATCTCTTCCACGAGTACTGGGAGGACCAGCTCAAGCACGATCCTGAGTTTGCCTCGTCGCTCGGCGATAAGCGCTACAACGACCAGACCAGCGACTACTCCGTGCAGGCAGTGAATGATGGGCTGGCTCGGGAGCAGAAGTTCCTGATGCGCCTGGTGGCGATCGATCCGACCGGGCTCAGCGACCAGGAAAAGATCAGCCAGGACCTGCTCATCCACGAATTCGAAATGGACCAGGAGGGCGCGGAGTTCAAGGACTGGGAGATGCCTGTGAACCAGATGGGCGGCATCTACAGCGACTATCCGCAACTGGCAGCCGAGTTGGACTTCTCCACGGTGAAAGATTACGACGACTGGATCGCGCGCCTGCACGCGTTGCCCGCGGCCTTCGCGCAGGTCACCGAGAACATGTCGATCGGCATCGAGGATGGGCGCGTGCCGCCGAAGTACCTGTTGGAAAAAGCCCTCGACCAGGTAAAGGAGCTGGCCAACCAGAAGCCCGAAGACTCGCCGCTGGCGCTGCCCCTCAAAGCGTTTCCGACAACCGTTCCCGCCGCCGAGCAGCCGCGCATCAAGGCCGCAATGCTGGATGTGATCACAAAAGAGGATCTGCCCGCCTACACCCGCTTCGCGCGTTTCCTTGAGGTGACCTACGTTCCAGCCGGACGTGCCAAGCCCGGCATCGATTCCCTGCCCGACGGAAAAAGGTACTACCAGTTTCTGATCAAGCAGACCACGACCACCGACCTGACGGCAGATCAGATTCACCAGATCGGCCTGGACGAGGTGAAGAAAGACGAAGCCGAAATGTTGGCCATCGTGCAGAAGCTCGGCTTTCAGGACCTGAAGAGCTTTCGCGAAAGTCTGAAGAGCAATCCCAAGCTGCACCCGGCTTCGGGCGCAGCCCTGCTCGACGCCTATCGCGGCTACCTGAAGCCGATGCAGGCCAAGCTGCCTGAGCTTTTCGGCACGCTGCCGAAGGCGCCTTTTGAAGTGGTCACGGTACCCGAATATGCCGAGAAGACTTCGGCGCCCGCGTATTACCAGCCGGGCACGGCAGACGGCAGCCGGCCGGGACGCTTGTTCATCGACACCTACAACGCCACCGGGCGCAATCTCTATGGCGTGGAATCGATTGCGTATCACGAGGGCATTCCCGGCCATCACCTTCAGATCTCCATCGCGCATGAGCTGACGGGGATTCCGGAGTTCCGCAAATACGAGAGGTACACGGCTTATACCGAGGGGTGGGGACTTTATGCCGAGCGGCTGGGCAAAGATGTGGGCTTTTACCAGGACCCCTACTCCGATTACGGCCGCCTGGAGGCTGACATCTGGCGCGCCATTCGGCTGGTGGTCGATACCGGCGTCCACAGCGAGGGCTGGACGCGCGAGCAGATGGTGCAGTATTTTCACGACCACTCCAATGTGGATGAGACCAGCGTGCAGGCCGAAACGGACCGCTACATTGCGTGGCCCAGCCAGGCGCTGGCCTACAAAATCGGGCAGTTAAAGATTCTGGAGCTGCGCGACAAGGCGCAAAAGGCGCTGGGGCCGAAGTTCGACATTCGCGCCTTCCACGACCAGGTGCTCGACGCGGGCGCACTGCCGCTGGACATACTGGAGCGGCGCATCGACGCGTGGATTGCGAAAACTAAAGATTAGAGCGCAGGGGCTTCGGGTTTGAGGGACTGCCGGGCTGCGGGACTGCGGCACTGCGGGCAATTACGCCAATATATTCAAGTCGATACGCGCGGCTGGTTAGGGCAACGGCGAAAGTGTTGTCGGTTTGATAAGAAAACGGCTGCCGAATGTTGGCCGCTCATGCCCCAATAGTGGTATTGTCTGGCCCGAATGTGGACACTAGTGTCCCAAATAACTGCCATGATTCATGTCAGACGGCGTTTGTTGCTCCACCTGAAACCGAGCTGGAAACGTTACCGCCGCGGGCTGGCCTGAGGGTGCAGACCTGTTCGTGCCGAAAGTGAGCCATGTTTACCAGCCTGCTCCAAGCCACCATTGTTGCCACCGCCGCACTCTACTTTTTCTATCTGTTGGTCACCATTCACCAGCGGCGGAAGTTCGCCTGGGAGTTGCTTGCGTCCAAGTTCATGCCCGTGGGTCGCGACCGAGAGCAATGGCATCAACTTTGCCTGGATGGAGGGCAGACGGCTACATGGGAGAGATGGCGGAGCATGCAGAGCGCCGGCCTGTGGTCGATGTATGTGAACGCCGGTGTCATGCTTGAGATCGCAAATTTTGTCGATCAAAATTGCACGGGGATCGATCCACAAGTTCTTGAGGCCTTACGAAACGACGCCATGCACATTCGCACCTGCTCGCTGATGCAAATTACCAAATACACGTGCAGCCAGGTGAGCGCACATACGATTGGGAATGCGGCCAGCGCGGCGAAATGCTACGCCGACATGCTGTCCAGGACGGCGCAACTGCTGGAAGGAATCAAGATCGAAGAAGCCCTGGGCTTCGCCCAATCGATCTGATCACGCGGTTCTCGCTCTTGAAGCTTATAGCTGTGAAGATAATGTCCGCTTAAAAGCGGACATTATTTTTGCAAAATATCCGCCTGCAGCTCGACCCATTCTATGAATTTTGACTGCCTATAACCGACATTCTGATCGGAACATTCAGTTTTACCGAAAACGTCCGCTTACAAGCCCGCGAAGAAATGAAAAACTGCCATTAAAATGGCGTTCAAGACACGCTGTTTGCAGGGTTTTGGACGCATTTGCACACAACGGACGAGTGATGGCTGCGGCAGCGCCGCCCATCGCATCTCTTACTTGGTCGCGTTTCCATGCGCTGTCGCCATGTGTGCGAGTTCTCCCACGGTTGCCCCATACTCCACGTACCGCTTGGGACAGATGCCAGCGGCATATTTGAAGTTCAACAGCGCCCGCGCGGGATTGTTATGGATCAACTGATCCTCGCCGATATAAAACTTGGTCTCGCATTCCTGATCGCTGTCCTTCAACGGGTCGGGGTCAAGCGACGCCGTAATGACGCCCGCCTCGTAGATTTGCCCCAGAAAATACTGCAGCACCGGCGCCGGCCACGCGGTCATCGAAACCTTGGCCGCGCGCTGGGCAAAATCGGCACGATCGTTTTTTCCCTGCCGCATGCGCGCCAGGTGCAGCCATAACAGCGAATACGCATACGCCGGGCTCAGGTCAGATGCGGTCTGCAGCTCCTGTTCCGCCGCCGCATAATTGCCCAGCATGTAATCGGTGTATCCCAGCCCAAACTGTCCTGACAGAGACTTGGGATCGGCCCCTACGATCGTGGCGAAACTGCCCCGCGCCAGAAACCAGTTCTGCATCGCGAAGTTTGCCGAGCCCTGCGTGGCATAGGCGCTTTCATCCCCTGGCTTCGCAACCAGTGCCTGCGCGCAGTCGGCGAGGGCCAGGTCGTACTTCGCCTCCGACATATAGGATCCCGCGCGGCTCACCAGCACCTTCTCCGTCTCGGGCTTCAGTTGCACCCCGGCTATGACCTCGGGCGGCGCGGCAAGCACGGTAGTAAAGTCGGCAATGGCCATGTCGTATTGCCCCATCAGGTCGTAGGTCTTGCCGCGCGAATAAATCGTGAAGATATCTCCGGGAATCAGTTGCAACGCCCGAGCATAATCCTGCATGGCGAGAGCGTACTGCCCGGATTCCCGGTATCCATCGCCTCTGGACTGGTAGTTCGATCCCAATTGGCTCGGCGTCTGGTTTGGCGTGTTCAGAAGCGTCGTGCAGGCGGCAATCTTCTGTGCCGCCGTTCCCACGACGCAGTTCGTTATCAGATCGTCGGTCGGGGTCATGGTTTGCGCCGCCGCAGTGGCCGCCCCCGCCAGCAGAAGACCCGCAAAAGCTGCCTGTCGAAACATGGTCATACACCCTCGCATCTGCCTGCCCGTTCGCTTTGGGAAGAAGCCGTGGCGGCTGAACTCTGGATTTCGGTTTTGGTTCTCCGGCTCGCCGTCATTATATCCAGTTGCGGGCTGTTGGCTGGGAATTTCGGTGGCGGGTCGGATTTAATAAAACGGTCGCGCAGGGGCTAAAGCCCGCTCAGTTTTTGCCGTAATTTCGGCGCTGCTGAAAGCCGCGCCCCGATACGAGACACAGCAAATCAGAGCACTACCCGCTGCGCCCACTGAAGAAAAGACGCGTCCCAGCGTGATATTCTTTCGAGTTCCCATTCAGGGCGGGTGATGCCGCCTATCTATTGTTGCCAATGCGGCTGAAGCAGAGGCTGGAGAGGGTTTTTATGAAGCGTTTTGTTGTTTTGATTGGTGTACTTTTTGGATTTGGATGCGGGTTGCATGCGCAGGCCGCGGCGCCTGTGGATGTGAACGTGTGCGACGTGGTGAAGAGCCCGGCGTCGTTCGATGGCAAGATGGTTCGCATCAAGGGCACGGTGGTGGCCGGGTTCGACGAATTCGTGATCAAGGATGCGACCGACCCCAATTGCGGATTCCAGGTGAACGCGATCTGGCTCTCGTATCCACAAGGTTCGAAGGCCAAGTCCGGCCCGGCGGCGATTGTGACCGCGCAGCCGGCGCACAACTTTGCCGGGACCTTGAAGACTCCTGCGCGCACGCCGGTGACACTGGACAAGAGCAAGGACTTCAAACAGTTCGACTCGCTGCTTTCGCAGACGCACCAGAAGGGCATGGACATGTGCCTGGGGTGCGCGCGCTACGAGGTGACGGCGACGCTCATTGGACGCCTGGATACCGTGGCCGACGCGACGATGAAGCGCGATGCTTCGGGCAAGATCGTTGGCCTGGGCGGGTTCGGCAACATGAACGCCTATCCCGCGCGGCTGGTGCTGGCATCGGTGTCGGACGTGACGCCGAAGGAGATCGACTATTCGAAGACCGACGCGATCACGAAGGGCGATGCGGGGATAAGTGCGCCGCCAGGCTCGGGCGGTGGAGGCGAATTCGACGATCCCTTTGCCGCGGCAGTGCGGCTGGCGGGGCACATGGGAGCGGGTCCGGCCGGCGATCAGGCCAAGGCGGACGTTGGGCTGTATCCCAAGCCGAAGGAGCAGAATGGCGTGAACGTTGTGTTCGGAGTGGGCAACGAGGTAACGCCCGACGGGCAGGGCACAAAGGATTCTCCAGACGGCGTTTTGTACAACTGCGTCTTCAACCGGGACCACTTGCAGGGAAACGCGATCGTGTATGCGCTGTTCCATATCGGCCACCACATTTCGGATATGCGCAGCCCGAAGGCCGCAGACCAGGATTCTCCGTTTCTGATTGACGAGAACAACGCCTGGGTGATCACTTCGGTGGCAGCGATCGTATCGGGCCAAAAATACCTGACGTTGCCCGGCGGATACCTGTTCTACAACGCCGCGTGGCCGATGGATCAGCGCGAGGACAAGATGGAAGCGGCGCTGAAGGAATTCCTGGCCAACGAGGCACTGCTGAGCCACTAAGCTCTGCGCGGCATCGGATTGGAGATAGGCGCTGGCCTGGTGATGGCCGGCGCCTTTCTGCCTGCGGCGGACCGCAAGAAGCCCGCGCGAAGAGCCCAAGGGCGCGTATTCTTGAATCTGCACCACAATTTATGTCGAGACCCTACGCGGGGGAAAAGAGAAAAAATGGCTGAGATCGCCGTGGAGGCGCCGGAGATTCCGGCGCAGTTGCCGAAAGTGCGCATTGCTGTGCTGGGCGCCGGCAAGATGGGCGGCATTCTGCTACAGGCATTCTTGAAAGAGAACCTGTTTGCGACCGATAAAATTCACGCCACCGTGGGCCACGCCGAGCGGGCGCTGGCGCTGAGCACGCAGTGGGGCGTGGACGTGAGCACGAACAACTTGGAGGCCGCACGCAAGGCCGACCTGATCCTGATCGGCGTAAAACCCTTCCAGGTGCCGGATCTGATTAAGGAGATCAAGCCCGCGCTGACGCCGGCCAAGTTGCTGGTGTCGTTTGCCGCATCGGTAAAAACCAGCGCCATTGAAGAAGCGGCCGGCATGGAGATTGCCGTGGTGCGCGCCATGCCGAATACGCCTTCCGCGCTGGGCGCGGGAGTGGCGGCGCTGTGCCGCGGGCACTTTGTGAAAGACGACCAGATGGCGCTGGCCGAGCGGCTGTTCGCGACCGTGGGCCGGACTGTTCTCGTAGATGAAAAGCACATGGACGCGGTGACCGGGCTTTCCGGCTCGGGGCCGGCGTACATCTACATCATTATTGAAGCGCTGGCCGAAGCGGGCGTGAAGGTGGGCCTGCCGCGCGACACTGCGACGCAACTGGCCGCGCAAACCGCCTACGGCGCGGCGAAGATGGTGCTGGAAACCGGCTACCATCCGGCGCTGCTGAAGGATGCTGTGACTACCCCCGCGGGATGCACGATCGACGGCATTCTGGAACTGGAAGAGGGTGGGTTGCGCGTGACGCTGATTAAAGCCGTGATGCGGGCGACGGAGCGGGCGCGGCAGTTGGCGGCGGGATAAAGACAGGGAGTAGGGAGTAGCCAGTAGGGAATAGAAAGCGTGTCGCTTAGCAAGGAGGAGCGATGAACATTGAACAAGGTACGAGCAGGATGAAGCGGGCGGGAGTCTGGTTAGCTGTCATCGGGGCTGGTTGGAGTGCGCTGGTTCTTTGCACGCAGATGATCTCATTTTTCCCTCCCGGTAGTATGGCAATTGCGCGCGGCGTTGTGTTTGTGGGTGTCGCGGGGATCGGAAAAATCATCATGGCGGCAGCACCCGGCGTGCTTCTCTGGATCGCCGGATGGATAGTGGAGGGGTTCGCCAAGGAGCCCGATTGAGGTCATGATTTGAGCGCTTTGCCGATCGAACGCCCAACCTGGCTTCCTAAATACCTGCCCGAACTTGACGGGCTGCGCGGGCTCGCGATTCTTGCGGTGGTCCTTTATCACTGCAATCCGCGGCTCCAGGGCACGTGGATCTACTACGCCTCGCTGTGGGGCTGGGCGGGCGTGATTCTATTTTTCACTCTCAGCGGTTTCCTCATCACATCCATCCTGCTCACTACGCGCGACAAGCCGCGCTACTTTCACAACTTTCATGCGCGCCGGGCGCTGCGGATCTGGCCCGTGTACATCCTGCTGCTGATCGTGGTTTATTTGAACGCGCCGTGGTTCATCGGCCCCGGCGTGTGGGAGGCGATCAAGACCGCGCCGTGGCTGGCTTACCTCTTTTGCGTGCAGAACCTGTTTCATCTGACGCTGCCGCCGGCCATCGGTCCCACCTGGGCTCTGGCCATTGAGGAGCAGTACTACTTTCTGTGGGCGCCGGTGGTGCGCGTGCTGCGCCAGCCGTGGATGCTGGCGGCCACAATGGTTACCACGCTGGTGGCTTCGCCACTCGTGCGCCACGCCAATCTTCATTGGATGACGTCGACCAACACGCTAATCCACTTGGACGGAATTGCGTGGGGCAGTCTGCTGGCCATCGGGTTGCACACTTTGCCGCTGAGCCGGCGCGCCTGGCTGGGGCTGGGCCTGGGCGGGTTGGTGCTGGGATTTCTGGCGGCGGGCACTGTCGCCGGCGGCACGGCGTATCTTGATTCCGCGCTGGCCATTGGTTTTGCCGGAATGGTGCTGGCGCTCATCGCATCCACCGGCGCGCGCAACCCCGTGAACGCGGTGCTGCACTCCGGGCCGCTGGCTTTTTACGGCCGCATCAGCTACGGCCTCTATATGATGCACATCTCGGTCTTCATCTTCATCGGTTCCTTCGACGCAGCGATGGACCGTCACGGCTACGGGATCGCGGGCAATCTCGCCGTTGTTGGCATGCGTTTGCTTGTGAGCACGGCGGTGGCTGCGGTGCTCTGGTACGGATTCGAATCGCAGATTCTTAAATTGAAGAAGCATTTTTGAGTCCGCATAGCGCGCCCGGATGCACAATGGATACGACCTGAAAACTGCGGAATTGCTGTCCGGCAAATGAGGGCCCGATGCATACCTACCGTCCTTTTAATGTTCCTTGCTGTGTTGGGCTCCTGATCTTTGCTTGCGCGGTGACAGCCCAGACTGCGCAATCCCCTTCCCCTGCAACCTCTACTACAGTGCTGCACGCAACCACCAGCCTGGTGCTGGTGGATGTGGTGGCGACCGATCATGGCAAGCCGGCGCACGGCATCGATCGCAGCCGTTTTCATGTCTTTGAGGATGGGCACGAGCAGGCAATCGTCACATTTGAAGAGCACCAGCCGCAGCCCGCTTCGCCCCACGCAGCCGCCGCAGAGGAGAGGATTGCGGCGCTGCCGCCGCATACGTACACCAACGTCTCCCCGTATCCCGCCACGGGCGTGGTGAACGTTTTATTGCTCGATGCGTTAAACACTCCCATGGGCGATCAGGCGGAAGCGCGCAAGGAGATGATCGATTACCTGGGCAAGATTCCTTCAGGCACGCCCATCGCGATCTTCACCCTGGCCTCGCGGCTGCAAATGCTGACCGGCTTTACTACCGACGCCGCAGCCCTGGCCAAGGTGATGAAGAGCAAGGCGGCTTCATCCTCGCATTCGGTGGTGCTCGAAGATCAGGCCAACTCGGCGCAGTCGGCCGACGAGGAGATGCTGGCTATGATGGAGCAGAGTTCAACACTGCCCAGCGCCGAAGTCGTGGGCGAGATCGAGCAATTCGAACAGGACTTGACGGCTACACAAACCAATCTCCGCGTGCAGGTCACCCTGGATGCGCTGCAGCAATTGGCGCGCTATCTTGCCGCCATTCCCGGCCGCAAGAATCTCATCTGGTTTTCCGGATCTTTTCCCATCACCATCGACCCGGAGAACGACGGCTACAGGAATCCGGGGAGGAACGTGCAGGATTTCGGCGACGAGATCCGGAGGGCGAGCGATCTGCTGACGGCAGCGCGCGTAGCGGTCTATCCGATTGATGCGCGAGGCATAATGACGCCGAGCACCGTGGATGTGCGCTATAACCCATCGCCGAACGGAATGAGCGTAAACGCAACGGGGCAGCTTACGGCGGCGCACAAACAACAAAATGTCAGTCACGATTACACGAACTTTCTGACGCAGACCGGGGAAGAAGACCAATCGATCGCGACCATCGCCCAGGAAACCGGCGGCAAGGCGTTTTTCAATACGAACGATCTGAAGGCGGCGGTGGAAAGCGTCATCGAAGACGGCTCGAGCTATTACACGATCGCATACGTTCCCCCTTCAGCGAAACTGGACGGCAGCTTTCGCAGAATCAAAGTGACCATGGATCGAGGCGGAGACAAGCTGGCCTACCGCGACGGCTACTACGCCGATCCGGGTTATGGACCTGGTAGCGGCGCGCAGAATCCGGAAGGCGCGCGACTGGTCACTGCGGCCATCCTGCACGGAGCGCCACCCGCGACGCAGATTCTGATGACGGCGCGGGTGTTGCCGGCGACCGACCCGCTGCTGAAGAACGCCAATCTGCCCACTGATCCGGCGGGAAAGATGGCTGCGAACCTCAAAGGCATACCGCAACTCTACGTGGTCGATCTCGGCATCGATCCGCGCGGCATCGCCTTTAGCGATGCAGCCGACGGCGGACGCGACGCCCGGATCGAGTTCCTGCTAGTGGGTTATGACGCCCAAGGCAACCGCGTGAATTACCAGGATCAGACCCTGAGTATTGCGCTGAAAGCAAAGCAATTTGAGAGCGTGATAGCGAATGGCTTGCACGCACGCATGTTCCTCGATCTGCCGGCTGGGCCCGGTTTTCTGCGTATCGCTGTGCAGGATTTGAATGCAGGTCGCGCCGGATCGCTGGAAGTTCCGGTTGCGGTTGCCGCGAAGTGAACCGCGAAGCTTCGCCGGGATTTGGCTAGTGGGTCGATTTCAAGGAAACCATCCCTCAGGGGCTAAAGCCCGGGCTCATTTTGCGGCCCTCCGGCACGAGTGAACTCGTGCCCCTTCGCTTCGTGCCTTCCTGAAACCTTCAGGGGCTAAAGCCCCGGTTCGTTTCATGATGGATTTCGGCGCGGCTGAAAGCCGCGCCCTGATACAAGGCCTGTGGGCTGAAGTTCGTGCTTTCCCACATCTCAGAATCGAGATGTGGGGCACCCAGTCTTCGTGTTGCGGTGAGCAGGGGAGGTTAAGGTCCATGCAAGCTCCGGAATTTCGCCGATTGAAAAACGTCCCTCAGGGGCTAAAGCCCCGGCTCGTTGGTCGGCATTTATGGCACGACTTAAGTCGTGCCCTTTCACGACGGGTTCAGACTGACCCAATTCCCGGATAGTGCAGTAAACCAGGGTGAGTTATCCTTTTCTTTCCTGATCAAGGAGAGTCCGCCATGATCCGTAATCCTGCGCTTATTTGCCTTTGTGTCTTCGCCTTCGTCCCGGCTTGCACGAGCGGGCAAACCACACCTGCCGCGGCTGCGCCCGTGACGACCATTCGCACCAGCTCCGACCTCGTCGTGGTGGATGTGGTGGCGAGCGACTCGCAGCAGAACCCCGTGCATCAGCTCACCGCCGCGGACTTTACGGTGCTGGAAGACGGCAAGCCGCAGACGGTAAAGTCCTTCGAGGAGCATGCGACCAGCACGCCCGCGCCCCTGCCGCCGCTTCCCAAACTCGATCCCGGCATCTTCACGAATTATTCGGTAGCGCCGGCAAACGGCGCGCTCAATATCCTGCTCCTCGACAAGTTGAACACGCCCATGGATGCGCAATCCGTGGTGCGAGACCAGGTGCTGAAGTATCTCAAAGAGGTGCCGCCGGGCACGCGTATTGCCATCTTCTCGCTCACCACGAATCTCCGTCTGCTCCAGGGATTCACTACCAACCCCGAGGAGTTGCGCGCGCTTGTCGAAGGGAAAAAGGGGAGCCAGGGCGCATCGCCGCTGATGAATAACGCGATGGAAGGCGACGCGCCGGGCCAGGACGACCCAATGTACGACACGATGGCAGAAGGACTAGGCAACGATCCCGACGCCGCGACGTTGCTGGCTAACCTGGAACAGTTCGAGGCGGAGCAGCAGTCGTTTCAGTTGCAGCTCCGTGCTCGTTATACTCTGGACGCGCTGAATCAGCTGGCGCGCTACATGAGCAATTTGCCGGGCCGCAAAAACCTGATCTGGTTTTCCGGCTCGTTTCCCATTAATATTCTGCCCGATGTGGACTTGCAGAATCCCTTTGCCGTAGTGGCATCGGCGGAGGACGAGT
The DNA here is from genome assembly GCA_963786565.1 of uncultured Acidobacteriota bacterium. GTDB lineage: Bacteria > Acidobacteriota > Terriglobia > Terriglobales > Acidobacteriaceae > Telmatobacter. Next base: position 38,487 of record CAWAZR010000017.1, read on the forward strand.
TCCGGGAGACCGTGGACCTGTTGGCGCGCAGCCAGGTGGCTGTGTATCCCATTGACGCGCGCGGCCTGATGACCAGCCCGATGTTGAGCGTCACGCAGAGCGGCTCAACCATGAATAGAAACCCCAATGGCTTTGCCAGCGCGAACACAAAATTCTTTCAGCAAACCAGCGACGAGCACAGCACCATGCAGCAGATGGCCGACGCAACGGGCGGAAAGGCATTTGTGAACACCAACGGCCTGAAAGAAGCTGTGCAAAAGGCCGTGGAAGCGGGCTCGAATTACTACACCATCGCGTATACGCCCACCAACCGGAAATGGAACGGCGACTTCCGCAAGATTCAGGTGAAGCTCGACCATCCGGGAGTAACGCTTGCCTACCGGCACGGCTATTTTGCCGACGATCCCAACGCGCCCGGGCACAACAACCAGGCGCAGAACGCCAAGTCCGATCCCGACCAGTACAACGCTCTGCGCGCCGCGATGCTGCACGGCGGACCCGATCCCACCGAGCTGATCTTTGAGGCCGGCGTGCGGGCCGCCTCAACGGACAACGAAGAGGCGCTGGTGCCGGGCAACCAAGCCGGCAAGAAAATTTCCGGACCGTATCGCCGCTATGCGGTCACATTCGCCGCAAATCCGAATGAGGTCACCTGGACCACCGCTCCTGACGGCTCGCATCGCTGCACGCTGGAATTCATCACCGTTGTCTACGACGCCGACGGAACGCAGATCAACGCTCAATTCAACGGCATCCGCGCGGCAATCCCCGATGCCAAATTTGCTTCGATTCAAAGCGGCGCACTGAAGTATATGCAGCAGATCAGCGTTCCCGCGAAGGGTGAATACTACCTGCGCATCGGCATCCGGGACACTGCCAGCGACCATGTGGGCGCAGTGGAACTGCCTGTGGCCGCGGTGGCCAAGCTGCCACCTGTGGCGATGCCTGCACCTGCGGCGACGGCGCCGAAATAATCAGCTAGTAGGGCCAGCGGCCGACGATTACGAAAAGCGCCATGAGGAAGCATGTGGCATCGAGCACCGCATGCTCATGCCGGCGGGCGTGGTAAATTCCGACGCCAACCATGAGAAGCGCCAAGCCCGCGGCACAGGTTCGGGCAATCAGGTATTCGGGGGCCGTGCCTTCTCGCGCATAAAGGTCGGGCATAAGCACGCCAAACGCCAGCAACACCTCAATGAGGCCGAGGATCCTGGTCCCGATCGGCGCCATCGTGGTGCGAATGTGGGTTCGATTCGCAAGGGCTTGCATCAGCGGTGTTAACGAAAAAAGCTTGAAGGTTCCAGAGATGAGGAATACGGTCGCCAGAGCCACCTGTCCGATCCAGATCATTCCGTTCATTCGTCATCGCCTCCCGACAGTTTCCTACCCGCTAACGATGCCGTCCCGAAGCCCTGTCTCGCAGCCATTGGCGCGGTCAGAGTAGCCTCGGTTCGATAAAGATTCTATAAAGAAACCATGAAATCGTCACCTGTTAAGCGCAGGATAACCCGTTCCGGCATCCCATTAGCAAACGCTCGAATCTGGAGTGCTAATCGGCGCGGCGACGCATTCAGAACGTTGGACCACTCGCAAGAAGCACAAGACCCGCGCCCATGTTTATCAGATAACAGCCGTGAATTCATCTGTATGTGACTTGAATCACCCGACGATTCTCACCATGACTGCTACGCTGGAGGCAGCACGCAAATTCCCCTGTTGCGAGGTGCGCCATGCTCGAGACTGCCAAGTACGAGACTGCGAATCTGGGCCCGCTAAGCCCGGAGTTGCTTGCCAAAATGGACGCCTACTGGCGGGCGGCAAATTATTTGTCCGTTGGCCAGATCTATCTCCAGGACAATGCTCTGCTGGAACGGCCGCTCACGATCGACGACGTGAAGCCGCGGCTACTGGGGCACTGGGGCACGACGCCGGGCCTGAATTTTCTGTACGTGCAATGGAACCGGCTGATCCGCGAGCGCGGGCTGGACATGATCTTCGTCATCGGTCCGGGGCACGGCGGCCCGGGGATTGTCGCGAATACCTATCTCGAAGGATCGTACTCGGAGATTTATCCCTACATCGGGCAGGACAAGGACGGCATCAAGCGTCTGTTCCGGCAGTTCAGTTGGCCCTACGGCATTCCCAGCCACGTGGCGCCGGAGACGCCGGGCTCCATCCACGAGGGCGGCGAGCTGGGCTACTCGCTGGTGCACGCATACGGCGCGGCCTTCGATAATCCCAACCTGATTGTGGCGTGCGTGGTGGGCGATGGCGAATCGGAGACCGGGCCGCTGGCGACGAGCTGGCACTCCAACAAGTTTTTGAATCCCGCGACTGACGGCGCGGTGCTGCCCATTTTGCATCTGAACGGCTACAAGATTGCCAATCCCACGGTGCTGGCGCGCATCCCGCATGAAGAGCTGGAAAGCCTGATGCGCGGCTACGGGTATGAGCCGTTCACCATCGAAGGCGACGATCCGATGGTGATGCACCAGCAAGCCGCGGCTACCTTCGATCGCATGCTCGATCGCATCGCGGCCATCCAGAAGGCCTGGCGCGTGGATAAATCGACGGAACGGCCGGCGTGGCCCATGCTCATCATGCGCACGCCCAAAGGCTGGACGGGACCGAAGTTTGTCGACGGCAAGCCGGTGGAAGGCACGTGGCGCGCGCACCAGGTTCCGCTGGCCGAACTGCGCGAGAAGCCCGAGCACCTGCGCCAATTGGAAGAGTGGATGCGCAGTTACAAACCGGAGGAATTGTTCGACGACAAGGGACGGTTCCGCGACGATCTGGCCGAGATCGCGCCCAAGGGCCGCGAGCGCATGGGCATGAACCCGCACGCCAACGGTGGATTGCTGATGCAGCCGCTGATCGTTCCCAACTTCCGCGACTTTGCCGTGAAGATTGAGAAACGCGGCAGCGAGGACGTGGAAACGACGCGCATTCTCGGCCATCTGCTGCACGCGGTGGTGCAAGCCAACAAGGAGCAGAAAAACTTCCGCGTCTTCGGTCCCGATGAAACCGCATCGAACCGCCTTGACGACGTGATCTGCGGAACCGGCAAACGGTGGGTGGCGGAGACGCTGCCCGTGGATGAGGAGTTGTCGCTCACCGGCCGCGTGATGGAAGTGTTGAGCGAGCACCTCTGCGAGGGATGGCTCGAAGGCTATCTGCTGACGGGCCGACATGGGCTCTTCAATTGCTACGAGGCCTTCATCCACATCATCGACTCGATGGCGAACCAGCACGCCAAGTGGCTCAAGACTACGCGCGAGCTTCCCTGGCGCAAACCCATCTCTTCGCTCAACTACCTGCTGAGTTCGCTGGTGTGGCGTCAGGATCACAATGGGTTTTCGCACCAGGACCCGGGCTTCATCGACCACCTGGTGAACAAGAAGGCCGACGTGGTGCGCATTTATTTGCCACCCGACGCCAACACCTTGCTCTCCGTAGCGGATCACTGTTTGCGCAGCCGGAATTACATCAATTTAATTGTGGCCGGCAAGCAGCCCGCGCCGCAGTGGCTCAGAATGGATGAGGCGATTGCGCACTGCACGGTGGGCATGGGCGTTTGGGAATGGGCGTCCAATGACGGCGGCAACCCCGAAGTGGTGATGGCTTGCTGCGGCGACGTGCCGACAATGGAGACTCTGGCGGCAGTGATGCTGCTGCGCGCATGGATTCCCGATCTTCGCATTCGCGTGGTGAATGTGGTCGATCTCATGTCGCTGCAGCCGCAATCAGAGCATCCGCATGGGCTGCCGGACGAAGAGTACGACCAGATTTTTCCGCCAGGCGTGCCTACGATCTTTAATTTCCACGGCTATCCGTTGTGCATCCATCGGCTCACCTACCGGCGGCACAATCATGACAACCTGCACGTGCGCGGCTACAAGGAGGAAGGCACCACCACGACTCCTTTTGACATGTGCGTGCTGAACAATATCGATCGCTTCCAATTGTCGCTGGACGCCGTTCGCCGTGTGCCACGGCTCGCCGACAAAGTAGGTGCGGCGGAGCAGTGGTACTCCGAACAGATTCAACGGCACAAGCTGTACGTCGCAGAAAATGGCGACGATCTGCCTGAAATCAAGAATTGGCGGTGGCAGGAGAGATAGCGGGGCTAGCGGCGTTAGGTCTCTGACAAGATGAAATCGCAAGTTAGCATCTCGGTATCCCAGGTCTCAAAATCGAGACCTGGGGCACCCCTGGAGCGGTGCAACATTGAGTTATCAGAGACTTAGTCCGTGCATCGCGGGTTTTCTTACTCCGCTAACCTCTGCTAACTTTGCTCAATATTACGAAAGGTTCATTTATCCATGTCTTCATTGCCGGTCTTAGTTCTTAACAGTGGTTCTTCTTCCATCAAGTTTTCCATGTACGAAGCGGGCGACGGCCAGCGGCTGAAGTTGCACGAGGGTGCGGTCGACGGCATCGGCACCGACCTGGGCCAGTTCTGGATCAAAGACGCCGACGGCAAAAAGCTGGTGGATCAAACGCCGTCCGTGCCCAGCCGTTCGGAGGCATTCAAGCTCGTTGCGGATGCGTTGCGCTCCGGTGATTTCCCTGCCCCGGCGGCGATCGGCCATCGCACGGTATGCGGCGGGCCGGGAATCCTCGAGAACCAGCTCATCACGCCGAAACTGATCGACGAAATCGAGAGCTACGCGGAACTGGCTCCACTGCACACGCCCATCGCCGTTTACATCATGCGCGAGGCGCTACGCCTATTTCCCGGCATTCCCAACTTCGCGATTCTCGATACCTATTTTCATCGCACCATGCCTGAAGTGGCCAAGCGCATGCCGATTCCGACGGAGTATGTCAACATGGGCGTGCGGCGCTATGGGTACCACGGCATCTCCTACGAGTCGATTGTGTATCAACTGCAGCCCAACGTGCCGGAGAAGCTGGTTGTTGCGCACCTCGGCAATGGCGCGTCGATCACGGCAATTCTGCAAGGCCAGAGCCTGGATACATCGATGGGCCTGACGCCGACGGGCGGCATTATCAGCGGCTCACGCACCGGCGACATCGATCCTGGCGTGCTTCTTTTTATTCTCAAGCAGATTGCGAAAACTACGCCCAATACCGTTGAAGCCGCCGACAAACTGGAGGCCGTGGTAAGCAAGAAGTCGGGCTTGCTGGGCGTCAGCGAGCTTTCCAACGACATGCGCGATTTGCGCGAAGCGATCGCTGCCGGCAACGCCAAGGCGCGGCTGGCAGTGGACAAATTCTGCTGGACCATCGCGCGCTGGATCGGCAGCTATGTCGCGGAGCTGAACGGCCTGGACATGCTGGTATTCACCGGTGGCATCGGCGAGAACGATATCGCCTCGCGCGCCGAAATCTGCGCGGGACTGGGTGCGCTGGGCATCTCGCTCGACGCCGAACGCAATAATGTACGCGGCGCCGCCGTCATCTCCCGAGAAAATTCGCCAGTGACGGTGCGTGTGCTTCCGCCGCTGGAAGACCTGATCATCGTGAACCACGTGGTGCGGCTGCTGGGCGCTTGAATAACCGAGCAGCCAAGCCTTTCACCGTCAGGCTTTGTGCGGCGGCAGTCGGAGAACTTTCACCAATCGCGCGAGCTTTGCGAAATCCGGATCCGCCGTCACTATGGTCGCGCGCCTTCGAATGGCAAGAGCCGCAGCAAAGCAGTCGGCGTAGCCCAGTTTGTACATAAACTTCAACGTAGCGGCCTCGGTCGCAAACTGCTCGTTGACATCAATCGATTCTACAAAATGCGCAAGCGTGCGCAAGGTCTCGATGGATGCAAGCATTCCCACTCGCTTTGCCAGAACGTAAAGTGCTTCGCCGCGATTGATTACCGACATCGTTACCGCGGCCTCGCCTCTTTGTGCCTGGGCGAAAATCCGATCGAGAATTTCGATTCCCGGCCCTTTAACGAAATAGCGAAATACTGCGTTTGCATCCAGGACATACTCTTTCATATCAATCGCTACTCTTCCATCCGCCGATCCAACTTTCGGCGGTCTTTGAGAAGGTCTTGTTCGAGAGGAAGCTTGGCGTATTTGCCGCGGAGAGCAAGAAGGGCGTCATAAGCATTCGGCTTGATCCTGATTTCGCCGTCCTTTTCGTGCACCGCGACTCTGCTCCCGGACTTCAGGCGGAATTTCTTCCGCAACTCGGCGGGAATCACGAGTTGTCCTTTTGAGCTTACCGTCACCATGTGCGCCATAGGTCTTACCTCCACGTAAGACATATTATACGCCTTACACTGAAAGGCCTCTAGTACATGCGGGTTGGCCTCTTGTTCTACACTGGTGGGTTCATTGCGGAGTGATTTTTATGTCTACAACCGCCGCACCTGTTTCCACTCAGCGCCTTCCCTCGCCTGCATTGCAGCGTTTTGCGTGGGGCGTGCTGGTGTATTTCATTGCCGTCATACTGTGGGGCGGCCTGGTGCGCGCGACCGGCTCCGGCGCAGGCTGCGGAGACCATTGGCCGCTCTGCAACGGCACCGTTATGCAGCACTCACCGCGCGTCGACACCATGATCGAGTTCACACATCGCATTACCAGCGGACTGTCGTTTATTGCCGTCCTTGTTCTGGCGGTTTGGACGTGGATTGGGACCCCAATTCGGATGTCGAGGGCACGCGCGCTAACCCTTGGCGGATTGCTGGCGGTGCTATTCGTCTGGGTTGGGCTGGTCGGGGCGAGTCCTGTATTCACGCCGGCGCTAGGGGTCATCTCCTCCATTGTTGTGATCGCGTTCCTGGTTGGTCTGGTGATATGCATCTGGCCAGGAATCGTCCACGGGCACCTGGCGCGTGCCGCTGCTGCCGCAGCGGTGACCTTCACCGTGATTGAAGCCGCGCTCGGGGCTTTCCTGGTCAAGCTGGGACTGACCGCGCAGAGCCGTTCGCCGTTGCGCGCGCCCTATCTTGCGCTGCACCTTACCAATACGCTGTTGCTGCTGGCCGCGATCACGCTAGCGGCACACTTTCTCGGCCGCCACTCAGGAACTATGCGCAATAAGGTGCGCATGACCGCGCCGTTTGTGGGAATCGCGTCGCTCGTGATCGTGCTCGTGGTCGGCGTCACGGGATCTCTGGCCGCACTGGGCGACACCCTGTTCCCGGCGAGCTCGCTGGGCACCGCGTTCGCGCAAGACCTTTCTTCCGCCAGCGAGTGGCTGGTGCGCTGGCGCTGGACGCATCCCGCCGTCGCGTTTCTGTCCAGCGTCTTCCTCATCTGGCTGCTGGTGCGCGCAGCGCAGCGCCGGTCGCACTGGGATAACCGCGCGCTCTCCGCGCTGGTGCTGATCCTGCTCGCGCTGCAATATGTGCTGGGCATTCTCGACGTGGCGTTTCTCGCGCCGGTCTGGTTGCAGATTCTGCACCTGCTGGGAGCCGACGTTCTCTGGGCCGCGATCGTGGTGCTGGCGGCGCGGTTGACGATCGAGCCGGTCGAGGAGAAGCGGAGCTAGCGGAGTTGGCGGAGTTAGCGGAGCTAGAGAAAAGGCCCCTTGCGGGGCCTTTTCTGTTTGCCTGATCTGTGCGAACTGCTTTCGAGCTACTGCTTAATCTTCCGGCGCGGGATGGTAGTGGCTCTCCCATTTCAGGTAGCGCGCGGATTCATGCACGGCTTTCGACACGTCGCTGAAGTTCGCGGCCACGTGGTGCTCGAACCCCTCGCGGCAAATATACCTGAGCAGCTTTTGGAGTTGCGGAATCTCGGCGACGCCCGCGCCGCCGAAGGTCTCTAGCGGATCGTCGGTGAATTTTCCTGCACCGGTGTATCCGCGCACCACGCCGCGCCGGTCGTCGGTGGAGAAGCGCGCGAAACTCATGACACCGGATTTCACGCGGCCCACGCAAGTGCCGAAGGTGTTTTCTTTGCCGACGGTGCCCGCGATGATCTCCTGGTAATCCATGCGCACGTCCTTGAAGAAGTGCTTGGGCAGGTTGGAGCAGTGGAAGCAGACGCACTTGTTGGGATCGGCGCCGTAGTTGTTATTCCAATCGAGCAGCGCCGATGGGGTACCCGAGGCCAGCGCCATCATATACATGCTGAGCGTGCCGGGTACATCGACTTCGCAGGCCGAGGGAATGAGATCGTTCGACATCATGCTCATGATGGTGCACGGCACCACGCCGAAGAACTCTTCCATCGAGGTCCAGCACTGCACGGCGCTGATGGTGATGTGCGAATTCTTCATCCAGCCATCGATCACCGCTCCCAGCTTGGCCATCTTCAGCAGCGCGGCGTCGGGGATGCCGGTGGTGGTGACGTACTTTTTGATGGCAGCGAGTTTGGCCTGCGCGGCATCGTCGGTGTCTTTCATCTTGTTGATGCGGCCGAAAATTTCCGATAAATCAATGGTCTCGATGGTGATGCCGCTGGTTTCAAAGATGCGCTCGGAATAGCGCACGGTGTTGAAGGCCGTGGGCCGCGCGCCGATGGCGCCAATGCGGAGATTCTTCAAGCCCTTGACGATGCGGCAGACCTGCGAAAACCATTCGAGATCGGCCTTGAATTCGGGTGATGCCACCGACTCTGTGTGCAGCGTGGTGAGCGAGTAGGAAATGCCGTACTGCATCATGTTGTTGCAGCAGCTCATTTTGCCGCAAAAACTATCTCGACGTGTCGCGATGGTCATGGCGTCCGAGCGGTCGGGCGTGGCCTGCACCAGCACCGGTACTTTCAAACCCGACAGGCGGATGGCGTCGACGATGCCGCGCTCTTCTCCAAAGTTGGGCAGGGTAACGATGATGCCGTCGATTTCGTCGGCGTGTTTCTTGAAGAGCTCCGCGCATTTCTGGGCCTCATCGTAGGTTTCGACTGCGCCGTAGTGCGACTCTTCAGGGCTGAGGACGATGGCCTGCGCGCCCGCGGCCTCAAGTGCTGCGATGATTTCTTCCCGCCCGGTTTTGGCGAGGTGATGCGGAAAAAAGCCGCGATTGCCTACGATAATTCCGAATGTCATCTTGCGTTGCGCTGCCATGATGTTGCTCCTTGAATCGTTATTTCTGCGTAGAACTCAATGTCCTGCCCAAGCGCCTACTTGCTGCGGCCGGGACGGAACCTGATGGTATAGAACAGGCCCAGCGCCTCAAGCAAACAACCCCACCAAAGAGGCGCGCGCAGATTAGCCAGCACCACGTGTGCCAACTGTCCGGTTACCAGTTCGAAAACCCCATAGCCCGTGATGAGCGCCCCATACACGACCAGAAGAACGCCGATGAAAAACCAGATGGAGATGCTCGATGAATGCATCCGCTTTCTCCTTACCAGAAGTAGATGTTGAGCGCGAGGAAGAGGACGATGGCGACCACGGTCCAGAACCACTCATTCTTGTAGAACGGCACCGGCTCTTCGACGGGCAAGGTTGTCGCGCCGTAGACCAGGCCGTTGAGTTCTGCCAGCGGCCGCGCCTTGCCAAAAAGGCTCACGATGAAGGTGACCAGGATGGAAACAATGACCGACCACAGAGCCCGATACATATTTTCTGCCATGGCCTTGGCATCGGGCGAGAGAGCCACGTAACGCAGCGCCGCGGGATTGATGTATACCCACGCCCAAAGTCCGATCGAGGTTAAGGTGCCGATGAGCAAACCCCAGAAGCCGCCAGCTTTGGTGGCGCGCTTCCAGAACATGCCCATGAGCACCACGCCGAGCAGAGGCGAGATGAAGAAGCTGAAGAGGGCCTGGACGTAATCCATGATGCCCTGCGCACTCATCACCAGGTATGCGGTGCCGATGGAGATGATGACGCCGAGGATCGTGGCCCAGCGGCCGACGCTTACGTAGTGCTCGTCTTTCGCCTTCTTGTTGATCAGCGGTTGATAAATGTCGTAGGTCCACACTGCCGAGAAGGCGCTGACATTGCCTGCCATGCCGCTCATAAAGCCCGCAATCAGCGCCGTGATGCCGAGGCCGAGCAGGCCGGGGGCGAGATAGCGGACCATCATCAATGGCAGCACTTCGTTGTAGCTGTGCAATCCAGAGCCCGGAGTGGCGAGGTTCTGTCCGACAAGGTGCATCAGACTGCCGTCGCCATTCTGAAGCACGACGAGACCCAGGAGGCCGGGCAGGATCACGATGAAAGGCACGCCCATCTTGAAGAACGAACCGATGACGGGCGCGAGCCGCGCAGAGCGCAGCGAGTTGGCAGCGAGAACGCGCTGGACAACAAGAAAGTCTGTGGTCCAGTAGCCGCAACTGATGGCAAAGCCGAGTCCGAAGACAATGCCGGTCCAGTGAATGCCCATGGGGTTGTCGGCAAAGTGGCCCATGCTGCGCCAGAGGTGCGTGTAATCTCCCGCGGGGGTCGCGCCGGAGGAGATGTTGGCCGCGAGACGCGCTTTGAATCCGGTCCAGCCATGGGTTTCAACGAGGCCGAGAATGGGAACCAGCAGCGCACCGCCCCAGATGAGGATGAACTGCAGAACCTCATTGAAAATTGCGGAACGAAGACCGCCGAGGGCGACGTAGGCGGCCACCGCCAGCGAGGAGACGATGATGGAAAAGTTCAGGTCCCAACCCAGCACCACCTTCATCACTTCAGCCATGGCGAACATGTTCACACCGCTCATGAGCACGGTCATGAAGGCAAACGAAACCGCTGAGACGATGCGCGCGCCTTCACCGTAGCGAAGCTTCAGATAACCGGGTACGGAGTGGGTCTTGCAGACGTAATAGAACGGCATCATGACCATGCCGAGAAACAGCATGGCGGGGATGGCGCCGACCCAATACCAGTGCGCAGCCAGAATGCCGTACTGATAGGCCGATCCGGCCCAGCCCATCAGTTCGAGCGATCCCAGATTGGCGCTGACAAAGCTCAAGCCGGCGATCCACGCGGTCATTTCGCGGCCGGCCATGAAGAACTCTTCGCTGGTGTTAGAGCGGCCCTTGAGATAGAAGCCGATCCAGAGCACCATGACGAAGTAGAGAGCGATCACCACCAGGTCGAGCGTGCCCAGGCGCGCCAACGGGCCGACGCTGAAAAGGAGCATAGCCGGCAGCGAGCCAGAGAAACCGGCGGCAGTGGCAGCAGAGAGCAAACCGAACATCAGCGTCACCTGAAAGGACGAGAATGCGCCCGCGGAGGCTGCGGACGTTCGCCCCTAAGTAAATTGCTTTACTCCAGCACTTGTCAAGCAGCAAAGCGCTGCCCTCGGGGGAGAAATGCCGCGTCTGTCGCGGCCTGTGCGCCGGGGCAGTGAGGGCAGCCAAATGCGATGAATAAGGCCCGAGAAAGCGTTTACTTGGAGAAGTGTACCACGCCGCCTGACACCTGCTTGCGGTCCATTGCCGGCCGTCGCCTCGGGATCGATCTGCCAATTCCGGTTGGACATTGTGCTGCCTCAAACAATTCCGAGAGTCAGCATGGTTCTATAATCAGGCGGTCCAAATTTTCACGTCCCGCGAAGCACGGAGGCTGAGTTTGGCTGCCTCGGCACACTTCTCTCTCGTCAAGTGGTACATGGACTGCGTAAGCGATGCGGGAGAGGTGGCGATTCTTTACAGCGCGCGCGTGCGTTGGCGCGGCGCCGGTCTGGCATACAGCAACTTGATCTCGACGGATGGCGTCACCGGCAAGTCAACGTCGTCGATGCATGGCTCAAAGATCCATCGCAAGGAGAAACAGATTCTTGTCGCGGCGCCGCGACTTGGGCTTGAAGGGCAATGGACGGCGTGTGCTGCGCCAGTTGAGCGCACCGTGTACGCGAGCGAATCCGGTTCCGTCGTTTGGAATTGCCTGCAACCGGCGGCGTCGGTTTGCTTGAGCGTCGGCGAGAAAAAGCTGACGGGCGCAGGATATGCCGAATGCCTCACGCTGACTTTGCCTCCCTGGCAATTGCCCTTGCGGCATTTGCAGTGGGGCCGGTTTGTTTCGGATCTCGGTGCGCTAACTCCCGACGCCGTAACCCCTGACACCGTGACATGGATCGACTGGGAGGGTGCTTATGCGATGAGCCTGGTGGTCCACGACGGCACAAGCCACGAGGGCGGATCCATCTCACCCAACGAGGTCGCATGGGACGGCGGCGTACTGCGCATGGAAGAGCCCTTGGCGCTGCGCGCCGGCCGGCTGGAATCGACGATTCTTCCGGCCGCACCCGCATTGAGCAGAATCTTTCCCCGTTCCCTTTTCAATGTTGAAGAAAAGAAGTGGAGGAGCCGGGGAATCCTGGAGACTCGAGACCGTCACAGCCGCGGTTGGGTCATTCACGAGACGGTCGATTGGAAACTTTAATGCGCTTGCAGTTGGTAAAAGTGTCTTACGGATTCACGTTTGTCGTTGCGGTGCCTGCGGCGCTTGCGGCGTGGGCGCATGTATCGCGAACTGCGGTGCAACTTGCCGCATTGCATTCTCCTGGTTTCGGCGCATGCCTCGCGGCAATCGGCATTGCCATGACGCTCGCTGGAATGATCTCGCTTTGGCGCGATGGCGGCGGGCTGCCGATGAATGCGTTCCCTCCTCCGCGATTCGTTGACCGCAACATTTATGGCGTGGTTCCACATCCGATTTATGTGGGATTCGTGATCGCCTGTGCGGGCGTCGCCATTCTTTGCGGATCGGCGAGCGGGCTCTGGCTGGTGACGCCCGCCGTAGCGCTGGGCTGCTCTGCGCTGGTGCTTGGCTACGAATTGCCGGATCTGAGGAAACGATTCGGAGCTCCTGCTGCTTCATGCTGGCTGCCGCAGGGCGCGGCCGGCAAGCCATCGTTTGTGGAGCGCGTCCGCGTCTATCTGGTGGTTCTGTTGCCATGGCTCACCATCTTTGAGTTGTTCGGCGTGCTGGGAAGGCCACTGGGCGCGGTGAGCACTTACCTGCCGTTCGAGATGCGATGGCCGGTGATCGAGCAGACAGAAATTGTCTACTCCAGCACTTATCTTGTTGTGCTGCTGACGCCGCTGCTTGCAACGTCGGGCTTTGCGCTGCGGCGGTTTGTGCTGCGCGGCCTTACGGCGATGGCCGTCATCTTTCCGTTGTATCTGCTGCTTCCGATCTTTGTGCCACCGCGCCCGTTTCTGCCGGTTGACCCTATCGGAGACCTATTGCAAATGGAGAGAACGCCGATTTCGGGAATCGGCGCGTTTCCCTCGTTTCACGTGGTGTGGGCTCTGATCGCGGCGTCGGCGCTAGCGGAGGGCAGCAGGGCCAAGCGAATTCTGTGGTGGACCTGGGCGGTGCTCGTGAGTTTGAGCTGCATCACTACCGGCATGCACTCTGTGCTCGACGTGGTTGCCGGGGCGATTGCCTTCATCGTGATCGTGCGCATCGACCGCATCTGGGCGCTCATCCTGAGATGCGCCGAGCACCTTGCGAACTCATGGCGGGAGTGGCGCATCGGCCAGGTGCGCATCATCATCCATGGCGCTTACGCGGGCCTGGCGACGCTGGTTGGCGTACTGATCATTGAGTCCCTGGTGGGACGCGACGGGGCCGTCGTCGCAGCCAGCATGTTCTTCGGGGCAGTGATTGGCGCAGTGCTTTGGGCGCAATGGGTGGAGGGTTCGCCTTCACTGCTGCGGCCTATGGGATTCTACGGAGGAGTGATTGGCGCCATGATCGGCGCCGTTCCCGCGGTGTTTCTCGGCATCAACTTTTTCGCCGCGCTGGCCGCGTTCGCCGTGGCCGGGCCATGGATTCAGGCGTCCGGACGGCTCCGTTGCCTGGTGCAGGGTTGCTGCCACGGCCGGGCGACTGCGGATGTTTTGGGAATCCGCTACACGCATCCGCGTTCGCGCGTCTGCCGTCTCGCGAAACTCGCCGGAATTTCGATTCACGCCACGCCGGTGTATTCAATCCTCTGGAACTTCGTCGTTGGCGCGGCGCTTCTGCGCCTGCTTGCGGTGCATGCGTCGTGCACAATGATTTGCGGAATCTATTTTCTGCTCTCCGGCGCGGGCCGCTTTGCCGAGGAAGCCTACCGTGGCGAACCGCAGACAGCGGTGTGGTGCGGGCTGCACATGTATCAGTGGATTGCGGCGTTCACATTTCTGCTGGGAGCCGTGTTCACCACGATCCCAAGCCCGGCGAAGAATGCATTCACTCCGATCGGCACGAGTTCCGTGCTGATGGCAATCATCTGCGCGATCACGTGCTGGTTTGTGAGCGGCGTCGATTTCCCTGAGGTTACGCGCCGCTTCGCGCGATTAACTTAATTAAGAATCTCGCGGAATTGTGGGTCGGTGGGTGGCTCTGGTTCCTGTTCTTACGCCCCTTGCAGGGGCTGAGATTGCGGTTCCATGCCTCTTCCCAAGGCTCACGCCAGGGGCTATCGTCTTTCGCCCGCTTTGCGGGCTCTGCATTATGTCTTTCGTGACGACATTCAAGATTGTTGAACCGTCCGGTGATTGCCCACGACATGGTCGGGTTGGTGCCGCTTGTCGCGCATGAAGCCTTCGCCCTTGGTGAGCCAGGCTATGCCGAAGGCGCAGTTCGCCAACGCTTCGCACCAGAAAAGCCAAGGGCTGGGATGACGCTGTTCGACAACCGATCTCATGGTGAGGCCAACCATGGTCATCATGCAGGCAACCATGATGAGGCCGCAGGCCACGTAAATGCGATTTCTGTCGCGCTTGCGGCGCGTGAAGGGCTTTGCTCCAGAGGACTTGCGAAAAAGAAAAATGCAGATGTAAGCAAGAATGAGATACATGAGCGCGGCGAGCGCCGTGTGGATGAGGCCGAGTTGGAACTCCAGCCGCGTGTAGGAACCGCTGCGGGGATTGAATGAGGGACAACACGCCACGCCTAAAGTGATCGCCCCGGCCAGGTAGCCGGTGATTTCATCGTGCACATCGTAGCCGCGCGAACAGGCGAGAAATGCCGCGATGGCGCAAAGGCTGCCCACGTAAATGTTGCGCATGGGCGTGTAGTAGTAGTCGCTGATGGAGCGTTCGAGGAGCGGATGCGGCAGGTGACCGAATTCGAGAAGAACCGCGAGAAGGTAACCGGCGGCCAGCGCGAAAGGCAACGCGAGCGCGATGAAACCCACCATCCGCCGCATCGTGTAGTACGACAGAACCACAGGATTGGTTGACGTGCTACGGGGTAACATCGCGCCCTCCGCGAATAGGCTCTTCGGGAAGAAGCATAGCGCAATCGAGCGAAACGTGTGCGGTCCTCGCCTGAGCTATTGGTTCGCGGCTACTTCGTGCAGCCAGCCGGGAGCTTTGAGCAGCTCGCGGGGACGCGGGCCATCGGCGGCGCCGACCAGGCCGTCGCGCTCCATGATGTCGATGAGATGCGCGGCGCGGCCGTAGCCGACCCTCAGACGCCGCTGCAGCAGCGACGTGGAGGCCTTGCCGAATTCGAAGACCAGGCGCACCGCGTCGTCGTACATGGGATCTTCGTCGCTTGCATCGCCGCTTTCGCCTTCCATCGCGCCGCGCTCGTCCTTGGGCGAATCGAGGAAGCCTTCGACGTACTCGGCGGTTCCCTGGTTCTTCCAGAATTCGACCACGGCCGCCGTCTCTTTTTCGCTGACATACGGCGCATGCAGGCGCATCAAGCGGCTGGTGCCCGGCGGCAGGAAGAGCAAATCGCCACGGCCTAAGAGAGCCTCGGCGCCGTTGGTGTCGAGGATAGTGCGCGAGTCCACCTTGGTGGCGAGGCGGAAGCTGATGCGCGTTGGCACGTTGGCTTTGATGAGGCCGGTGATGACGTCGACGCTGGGCCGCTGCGTGGCCAGGATGAGATGAATGCCCACGGCGCGCGCCATCTGAGCCAGCCGCGTCACGGACTCTTCAACATTGGCGCGGTCGAGCATCATCAGATCGGCCAGCTCGTCGATGATGATGATGATGTAGGGGAGCGGCTCCTCAGGCTGACCGGACTCTTCTGCGAAGAGCGACGGCGTGGAGCCTTCAAATAGTTTGTTGTACTGATCGATGTTGCGCACGCTGCGCGAGGCCAGCAGCTTCAGACGCCGTTCCATTTCGCGCACGGCATTGCGCAGCGCGTTGGCGGCCAGCTTGGGCTCGGTGATGATGGGCGTGAAGAGATGCGGAATGCCCTCGTACATGCCCAGTTCTACGCGCTTGGGATCGACGAGGATGAGCCGTACCTGCTGCGGCGTGGTGCGATACAACAAACTCATAATCATGGCGTTGATGGCCACGGATTTGCCCGAGCCTGTAGAACCGGCGATGAGCACGTGCGGCATCGACGCCAGATCGGCGGTCACGATGCGGCCGTTGATGTCTTTGCCCATGGCGAGCGTGAGGCGCGAACGCGCACGGGCGAATGTCTCGCTCTCGATCACATCGCGCAGATGAATGGTTTCTTTCTCGTGGTTCGGCACCTGGATGCCCACAGTGCTTTTGCCGGGCATGCGCTCGATCAAAATGCTTTCCGCGCGCATGGCGAGGCACAGGTCGTCTGCGAGACCGGTGACGCGCGAATATTTCACGCCGGCTTCGGGCTTGAATTCGAAGGTGGTGACCATGGGGCCGGGATTGATTTGCACCACCTGGCCGCGCACATCGAACTCGGCGCATTTTTCCACGAGCACCTTGGCTTCTTCGCGCAACTCGTCTTCGCGCACCGATTGCGGAGCTTCGCCCGCCATCAGCAGCGTACTCGGCGGCAGCTTGTAACCGCTCACATGCTTGGGCGCGACGGTGACGGCGTGCGTTTCCGCATCGGCGCGGCTGTGAATGGCGATTTCTCCGGCACGCCCGGACGGAACTGCGGCTACAGGGTGCTCATTGGCGCGCTCATGTGCCCATGGATCGACGGGAGCCGGGGGCGCGGCTTGCAGCCGGATGGGCGCAACTGTCGCCGCTGCTGCCACGACCGCTACCGTACCCATTGCTGCGGTTTGGTCTTCCGCTGCGATCCCGGCTTCCGTTTCGCGTGCGATTTCTGATGCGCTGCGCCCCCAAATATTTGGCCTGCGCGGCGCAACGATGGGTTCTTCCGTTTGCGGGTGTTTTTCGGCGCGTTGATATGCGGGAATCTCGTCGATGGGATCCTGTTTGGGCGCGCGACGGCGCATGAAGAAGGCCAGGAAACGGTTCGACTTCTGCGCAGGTACTTCCGTTTCCATTTCCGGATTGGCTGCGGCATCGAACTGCGAGAACGGGATTGCCCCGTTACCATCGACGCGCACGGCGCCAGACCGCGCTCCGAGGTCCGCCTCCTCCTCTTCACGCAGATCGCGACGGCGGTCACGCCACTCCTGGAACTGTGCCCAGCGCTCGGCAACGGTTTCGCGAATCACGCCGAAGCTGATGTCCGAGGCAAAGTAGAGGCCGGTTGCGGCCAGCGCAGCAGCCACCACCCATGCGCCCTGCGTGTTGAGGTAAACCACGAGCACGCCGGACATGAGGCGTCCCACGACGCCCTCGATGGGAACCACATGCAGCCAGCGCCAATGCCAGGGCAGCAGGCCGAAGACCGCGGGCACAAAGGTGAGCGCGAGCAGCGTGCCCATCCAGCGCAGAACGGGCGAGCCGCCGGGCCGCGAGCGCATCCACGTCCAACCCACTCCGCCCAGCCACATGGGCATTAGAAACGCCGTGATTCCCAGCGCTTGCAGCAGCAGATCGCTCAGGTAGGCGCCGAAGAGGCCGATCCAGTTGTGGGGCGTAGCCGTGGCGGTGGCCGTGTTGAGCGAGGGGTCGGTGGCGTGATACGTGGCCAGCGCGAGGAAGAGAAGCAAGGAGACCAGCAGGAGCACCATCCCGAGGAAGATATTCACGGGGCGGCTGCGCGTGGGCGCGAGAACAATGCGGATGGGCTTCATGATGAGGGCGGTTCCGTTCTCCGGTTGCCGCAAACGCGGAAAGACTGGCCGGTGGAACAGGCATAACGTCCCAGAGCAATCTTTATTATCTGTGGGCAGAAAGTGGATTTTTTCCAAAAGCGGCAGGGGGAACCATGATAACCACCCCCTCGTGATCAAACGGCTTACCAAATTTTTCAGCTATTCCCTTGCAGGTCAGCCGGGGTATGCTCGACGCATGCTTCCCCGATGTACGTATTCCTATTGCCTTCAGGGTCTTGTCGTACTTGCCGCAGCCGCGCTGGGACAGGCTCAGCAGGCCGGCGTTCTGCGCCTGCCTCTCGATCAATGGCAGTTGCACGTGGGAGACGACCCGCGTTGCGCAATGGTGGACGCCACGGGATGCACGTTGCGACCGTTTATACAGGACGTTTCAAGGTATGGAATCGAGTGGCGGCGGATTGAGGTCACGCTACCGCCCGATCTACGGAAGGCGCAGCAACCGCTCGGGCTGGTGGTGCAGGGCGAAGAGCCCGTGTATCAGGTCTTCGTCAATGGCCAGTTTGTCGGCGGCATGGGCAGCTTTGAAACTGCGCTGGGCCCGCAGGATTCACGCACCTTATTGAAATTGCCAGCCAATCTACCGGCGGACGGACGGCTTGCGATCGCAATTCGGGTGATGCTCATCCATTCGTACCTGCCCGCTTCGGGGTTTGATCCCACGATTGCGCTGTTGAGCGAGACGCAGAATGTGATGGACGAAGATACTCTGGCTCACTTACGCGCAAGCTGGCAACACTACGTCTCTTTCGCGCTCCTCGGCTGCTGCGGACTGGTGTTTTTCCTGTTGTTTTCCGTCAACACCCGGCTGCATGAGTATTTCTGGCTAGGAGCATTGCTGATCCTGCTTGTCATTTTTCGATTCGGAGAGTTCGCGGCGGTTATCAACCTGGGATTGCCCGCTTGGCTGGGAACTGTCAATTACGACGTCGGGGACGGCATACAGCCCTTCATCATCATTGAGTTTGTCTACTCATTTCTGGGGCGGCCCGTACCGAAATTCCCTCGCCTGATTCAAATCCTGGGCGCGTTGTCGATATTGAATCTTTTCTTTCTTGTTCCATTCATCTTCCGGGCAATGGCTCATCAAGTGCCTTCGATTGAAGGGTTCATTGTCCATAGCTACGGCGCCGCGGATACGCTTGCTACTCTGGCCCAACTGCTTCTGCTTCCCATGTGCTTCAAAAGCAAGCAGACTGAAATGCGCTGGATCGGCGGAGCTGTGCTGTTCCTGACCGCCGTCGAAATACGCTGGCAGTCTGCATGGGTTCTTACCGGCGACTTCTCTGGGTACCTTCGTTGGGGTGGACTTGAATTCGATATGCGACCGGTGGCGTGGCTGCTGTTCGCCGTCATCATGCTCATCGCGATGACATTTCGGCTGCGTCGGATTCAGGACCGCAATCGCGCGGTGGAGCAGGAGATGGCGGCGGCGCGGAGTGTGCAGCAGATTCTGATTCCCGACCGGTTGCCGTCGATCCCCGGCCTGCGCATCGAAAGCGCCTACCTGCCCGCGCAGGAAGTTGGCGGCGACTTCTTTCAGATCCTCCCCATAGCAAACGCGCCCGAAGGGCACTCGGCTTTTATCGTGCTGGGCGATGTAAGCGGAAAGGGCCTGAAAGCTGCGCTCACCGTTTCCTTGATCGTTGGGGCGCTGCGCGCAAGCGCCATGCGATGTACCGGGCCTGCGCAACTACTCAGCGAGGTCAATCGCGCGCTGCTTGGCCGGAGCGAGGGCTTCGCCACTTGCCTTGTGCTGATGGCCCAGCCTGCGGGGAAACTCACGGTGGCAAACGCTGGGCATCCGAATCCCTACATCAACGGAGTCGAGATTGAAACCGAGCCGAATTTGCCGCTCGGCCTCGATGCGAGTGTCCATTACTGCGAGGTTGCGCTCCGGCTTGACCCCGAACAGCTTTGCACCCTGGTGACGGACGGCGTGATTGAAGCAACAAGTCCCAAGGGCGAGCTTTACGGATTTGAGCGCACGCAAGCGATCAGCAACAAGCCCGCAAACACGATTGCGGAAGCGGCCAGGGAATTCGGGCAGCAGGACGACATTACGGTGCTCACTTTGTCGCAGGTGGCGGCTTAAAGCGATCAATCGCGTAGTGGCGTTGCGGCGGCTCTCGCGCGAAAGATCGGATTCTTATCGAATGAGGCCCTCTGCCCGCAAGACTCCAATGCAGCGGGTCAGGCCTGCGTCGCTGGTCAAAATGGTCCACTGCATCTGAGCTGCGACTGCACAAATCAATATGTCCGTCGATCCGCACTCCACACCGCGGCTGCGGCAGAGATTGTAGAGGCGCGCGGCCTCTTCGTAATGCGGAGATGCGAGTGGTTCATCGGGAAACGCCTCAAGCGCGAATCGCAATTTCTCAAATTGAACCGGGTACTTAATGCCGGAGAGAACTTCCTGGCGGATCGGGCCAATGATGGCGACGCGGCCATCCTTGATCGCCTCTGTAAGCGATGCGAGCACCGATTGCTCGTCGCCGCTCATTACAGTCCCCTTCCTGCGCCGCATTAAGAGCGACCAGGCACAGGAATCGGCCAGGATTTTCAAGGTTCGATCTCGATGCGATCGAGTTGGCGCATCTTCTTATAGTCGTAGTCGGGATCGTAGTCGATGGTGCCGGAAAGTTCTAGGATTTCCAACTGCTTGCGCCGCCGGATGAATTCGTCCAGCGCCGCAGTGACTGCTTCTTTCTTCGTCCTGAAGTTGCCTACGCGCCGCGCCTCGTCGATGAGCTTGTCGTCAATTGCCAGATTGGTCGCCACGGTCGCACCTCCGCAATGTGTAGATTATCACACATTGCGATGTGTAAGAATAACATCGTACGTCATCGCCATCGTGCCCCTTAGGTTGCGATTCAGCTCCCCTTCTGGGGTAGCGCGTCCCTGCTACTGTTGACGCCGCATGCGGCGCGTGCTTTACGATGAGGGACGGATCGAGGACTCTGGCCTCCCGATGAACCCACATCTCAACTGCAAAACACAAACGCCGTTCGAGGGCCGCCTACTTTTGTCCAGAGACGACACCGGCGCATGCATCGGCCGCGGCCTCCCGACGCTTTTTCGCCCGGTCTTCTAGGATCATTTTCCCGAATATGAGAATAGGACTAGGAATGATTCGAGCCACACGTGCTGTTTCTCAAAAGTTAATAACAGGCTCTAGTGCAAAGAACCTGAGATCAGCCACCCAATGCTCAGAATGCCACTCGATATAAGCACCGCCCTATAAAAGCGGTGCCGAATCTTTAGGCCCGATAACAGCGTGATGCAAGCGCAAAGGCAAAAGTTCGGCACACTGATCCTCCAGACGGCGGCTTGGGTAATATTGCCTGATGCAGCCAAAAGAGTCGTGAAAACAATCAGCAAAGCGCTGGCGGAATTGAGGCACAACACAGTTCGCGCCAGACGGCCAGAGCCATGCGCCAAGTCATGACATAGAATCCACCACGCTCTCGCCGTAAAGGGCATAGGAATAAGCGCGACCAGAGTTACAACCACTCCAAACGAATCCATCGGGTACCTCATCGTGTTCTATCCGACGACACGATTGTCCGTCATTGGTTTACGAGGAGGAAAGGTTTTTAGCTCCCGAGGTATTTTGCGCCCCAGATCAGAAGCGCGATGCCGAGGATGATGCGGTAGATGGCGAACACTGTGAAGCCGTGTTTACGCACCCACATCAGGAACCACTCCACCACGCCGAGGGCGACGAAGAACGAAACCACGACGCCGATGAGGAGCACGATCCAACGTTCCGAAGTCATGACCACATGCGCGGTGGCAACGCCGGCGGCACCGGCGGCTTTGCTCGAGTGAATTTCCTTCAGCAAATCCCATCCCGTAGCGGCGATCATGGTGGGAATGGAAAGCAGAAAGCTGAACTCTAGCGCCGTGGGGCGATCGAGCCCGACCACCTGGCCGGCAGCGATGGTCGACATGGAGCGCGACGTGCCGGGAAATACGGCAGAGAGCGTCTGGCAGATGCCGATCCAGACGGCCTGAGGAAACGTGATTTCTTCTACATGCGTGGTGTTGGGCTCAACGCGATTGCTCCACGCATCGATGGCCCACATTACAATGCCGCCCACGAGCAGGGCGATGGCCATGGTTTTCAGGCTGCCCAGGTTCTTCTCACTCCATTTGTGCAGGAGCAGCGCGGGCACCGAGGTGCAGGCAAAGGCGACCAGCGTCAGCGAGATGGGATGCGTGAGCCAGCTGCGATCGCCGCTCTCGCCCCTGGGAAAGGTGCGCAGGAAGTTGACGATGCGCTCAAGAAACAGTAGGCACAGCGCGAAGATGGCGCCCACCTGGATGACGATCGTGTACATCTTCCAATAGGGATCGTCGAGCGGGAGTTTCATCAATGCTTCAGTGATGCGCAGGTGCGCCGTTGAGCTGACCGGCAAAAATTCGGTCAGGCCTTCCACAATTCCCAAAATGATGGACAGAATGTACGGGCTCAAGCCAACTCCATCGTGCTTTCAATACGCGAGCGCTTGCGATTCAATTCTTGGCGTCGCTAGCATCCTTCGAGGTGGCTTTTTCTTGAGGAAAAAGCCACTTAGCATCAGACATCCTATTCAGAGCAGAATCGAAAACGCTGTAGTCAGACGGCGCCTCCGCCGGGCAACCGGGAAACTGTTCTCTGCTCAGTCCCGGTCGATGCCATAGACAGGAACGCCCTCATCCAATTTGTACACCAGCGCCCCGGCCCGGTAGGCATAGTCGGAATCGGGAAAATGCACTTTCAGTTGGGCAGCCACGCTGCGCGCCTGGTTGTGGGCCTCGCCGCTTTTGTGGTCGTCGCCATCGGCGGAATACATGTCAGTGAGCACGGCCTGCCGGTAAACCACTTCGTAGAGCGCCCGCGCCGTGCGCGGACCGTCGGGATACTCGTCGATGTACTTGAGGTACAGCTCCGATTCCTTCACCGGGCATTGCTCCGAACCCTGCCAGTCGCCGCAAAGCTTGTTGTCGATCAGGTCGAAGGCCGCCAAGGCCGCCCACTTGGTGTGCGGATAATACTTGATCACCTTGTGCAGGTCGTCTTCTTCCATGGGCTGGCGGAAATCGGGATCTTTTTCGTGCGCCGAGGGCAGGGACGCGGCGTCAGCACGCTCAATTTGCCACTGGATATCGGCAGCTCGCCACATGGCATCAGGCACCAAGGGCGAATTGGGGAACATCTCCACGAGCCGTTTGTAGAGCAGCCGCGCGCTTTGTGCCGCGTTGGCGGCGCCGCGTGGATTCGTGGCCTCCGCTTCCTCGTTGGCCGCCGCGCCCATCAGAATCTGGTCGCCGTTGGGCGAAGTCTCCTCGACAATGCCCTTGGCCTCGACCCAGCCGGAGATCGGAGGCGTAGTTTCATCGCTCCCGACCATGGGTTCATCCCTGTCACTGTGCTGCTCTTCGATATCGGTGTTGATGTAGACGCGCATCCACGCGCCGCTTTTTTCCGCCACCACGATCTCGCGGCCGATCTGCAATTTCGACACTTTCTCCGAGCCGGTGGAGGCCGTGATGTAGAGCCAGGTGACGCGCAGGGCCGTGGCGCGAGGACCGGCCATGGGTTTTACCTGCTGCTGGGGCTTTTTGTCGGCGTGAGCGGGAAATGCGGCGTAGAGCGGGGCCATGCATGGGGCCAAGGCCAGAGCGAGAATGCTAACTGCGAAGATGCGGCGCTTAATCACAAGCAAAATCATATTCCAACGACGCTACGAGTTGCTTTCCGTGAGCACTTCGGCCAGTAACGCCGGATCCACGTTGCCGCCGCTGACCACGGCCACGGCCTTGCGGAAAGGCGGCAACTGGTGCGCGTGGAAGAGCAGCGCCGCCGTTGCCACAGCGCCGCTGGGCTCGGGGACGAGGCGCGTGGCGGCCACAATGGCGCGCATGGCGGCACGAATCTCAGCTTCGCTCACGGTGACGATGCCATCGACAAATGCCTGAATGTGCGCGAAGTTGCGCACACCGACGCTTTGCGTGCGCAGGCCGTCGGCCAGGGTCCGGCTGGTCATTTCGCCGGGCCACGTCACGATCTCTCCCGTGCGATAGCTCTCCGCGACGTCGGCGGCAAGTTCCGGCTCGACGCCAAACACCTTGGTCTTCGGGCTCAACTGCTTGACCGCCGCGGCCACCCCGCTCAACAAGCCTCCGCCCGAGACCGGCGAAAGCACCAGGTCCACATCGGGCAGCGCTTCCGCAATCTCGAGGCCGCACGTGGCCTGCCCCGCGATGATCTGTTCGTCGTCGTACGGCGGAATCATGAGGTAGCCGTGCTCGCGCACAAGTTCTTCGGCCTTGGCCAGCCGATCGTTCGAGGACACGCCCACGTCCACAACTTCCGCGCCCAGCGCCAACGTCGCGGCCCTCTTGATCGCCGGGGCATTCGACGGCATTACGATCACTGCCTTCGCACCCAACTCACGCGCTACGTAGGCTACGGCCTGCGCGTGGTTGCCGCTCGAATAAGTGATGACGCCGCGCGCGATCTCCGCGGCGGAAAGTTGCAAAATCTTGTTTGCAGCGCCGCGAATCTTGAACGCGCCAATGGGCTGCAGGCTCTCCGCCTTCAGCCAGATCTCCCGGTCCGTTCCGTAGCCGGAGGCGCCGGGAAAAGCGGCACGCACCAGCGGCGTTTTCATGGCGATGGATGCAATGCGCGCCGCCGCCGCGCGAATGACGTCGATTGAAACCAGGTTTTCGGTTGCGGCTGGCATGGCTGAGTGTCGAGCCCCCTTTTCCTCCAGTATCGCCGATGGCGATGGATCGCGTTCCAGGGAAGAGGACACAAAAAAGGGCGGCAGCCGAAGCCGCCGCCCTTCGATGGTTAGCCTTCCACTAGAAAGTGAACTTGGCCGCCACCTGAAGCTGGCGAGGGCCATAGAGGAAGCCTGAGGTATTCGTCTTGACGTTGAAGGCGGTTGCACCTGTTCCAGCGTAGGGGCTGAAGCAGGCCTGCAGTGTGGACCCCGATGGCGGCGCGGCGGTTGCCGAGCAGGTCAGCGTGGTGCCAGAAAGCAACTTGGTGGTACTGCCATTCAACGTGACGGTGCCAAAGCTGGAGTTCACACCCTGAATGATCTCCCGGTTCACCGCGTTGAAAGCGTCGAGGTCTAAATCCAGCGACATGCCTTCGTGGATGATGAACTTGCGCGACAGGCGCAAATCCGCGTCGTTGAAGCCCGGCATGGGAACGCTGTTGCGGCCAACATACGGCGGCCGTCCGTTGGTCGCCGAGCCTGAGCTCGAGCTCATGGCGCCGCCGAAGAGACCGCCTTCGTCAGCGTAGCTCGTAGCGCTCGTGGATCCGGAGAAGATGCTGCTGCCGGATAAGCCCAGGGAGACGGGCTCGCCGGAAGTAGCGATGTCGCTTCCTGAGAAACCCCAGCCATTGATCAGGTTGCGGGCGAATGTGTTCCCGGTGTGGAAGGTCGGCTGGTAAACGAAGCTGACAGTAAAGCGGTTGCGAACGTCGATATCCGAAGGACCATTTTCGAGACGGACGTGGTTGGGATCGAGTGGCGTGTCGCCGCCGTAGAAGGTGCCGAAGGTGCCCGCCACCTGGGAAGTGTCGGTGGCTTTAGCCCAGGTATAGTTCATCAGCACTTCCAGACCGTTCTGGAACGGCCGCTTCACGGTAACGGCCATGGCGTTGTACCAGGTATTGGCCACGCTGAAGCCGGTGTTGAAGCTGGACAGCTGGGAGGGCGAATTCTGAGCACCCGAAACCAGGTAGCGGCGGTCGGTGGGCAGATAAACCGGAACCGTCAACTGCTCCACCTGATTGGCGTTGGAGTCGACGACGTTATAGGTCTTGATGCCGTGCGGCGTCTGGCCGATGAGCTGCGCATCAAGGAACACCGGCAGGCGCATGCCGCGCGTGCCCACATAGCCGACTTGGAGCGAGATGCCTGCCGGCAGCAATTGCTCCACCGAAAGATCCATCTCGTGCGAATAGGGCGGCACAAAGCTGGGATCGAGGCCGTGGAAGCTCTGCGTGCCCAGATTGCTGGGCCCCTTGATGGCGGGAACGGCGCCGCCAGTAGGTACGAGAGCCGTACTCAGTGCCGGGCCCGGCGGCAGGAAGGGAACGTTAGGGTACTGCTCAGTGGCCGCGGTGTTGAAGCCCGAGCAACTCGATTTGCAGCCCGAGTAGTTGTAGTTCACCTGGACCACGCCGTTTTCAACGCGCATGGCGTAGTAGGTCGACCCCTGGTTAAGAGCGGTGTAGATGCCATAGCCGCCGCGCACCACCGTGCCAGGATGCAGCTGATAGGAGAAGCCGAAACGCGGCGTCACGCGGTCCGCCACGTTCTTGATGCTGCTGGTATATTCCGCCGAAATGGGATCATAGTTGTTGTTCACCAGTCCTGGTGAAGGCGTAAGCTGCACGTCGTAGCGCAGGCCGGCAGTCACATTGAGCTTGCGATTCACCGCCCAGGTGTCCTGCGCAAAGAAATCGAACATGTTCATGTAGAAGTCGTCTTTGCCCTGGGTGCCAGCCTTGGTATTCACCTGGTCGACGGTCTCAACGAAGGTGTTGTAGTGGTAGCCCGCGAAGGGATCGGTGTCGCCCGCCTGGCCCTGGAAGACATCGGCAACCCAATCGGCGAATTGCGTGGCATTGCTGGTATCGCTGTAGCTATAAATGCCGCCGCCCTGGAAGAGGTTCACCATCACTTCGTGGACATTATTGATATCGCCGCCGAACTTAAGCGTGTGACGTCCCCTGACCCAGCTCAGCACATCCGAGCCCTGAATGCGATGCTCGTCCGGCTCGGCAATGCGGGGCAGTGCGTTGGGCATGCCGAAGGTCATGGCGCCGATGGCAACCGAAGGGCCGGCGTCGTTAGCGCCTGCGGTTTCCAGGTCGCGGCCCCATTGGCCGTGCACCTGGTTCACTATGTGGTTGCTGATGACTGTGGTCAAACCGCCAACCAGGAAGCGCTCGTGATAAAACGTCGGGCCGTTGGTGGTCGGCGAGCTGTTGGAGATTGCGGCTGAGGAGTTATAGCCGTTTGTGGAGCTGAAATCCGCCCAGTTGAAGTCGATGAACGCATCGTTCTTCGCGTTGATGTGGTAGTCGAGGCGCGGGAAGAACAGATTCTGCCTGGCATAGCGCGACGGCGCCGTTTCGCCTTCGTTGATGAGGAACTGGATGGCAGCAGTGCACATCGTGCTGGTGACCGTCGTGGGGCACTGCGTGGGCGAGATGATGGTGCCGGCGCTGTTCTCGGCCGTGTTCGTCAGGGTGATGGTGTTGGTGTTGTAGTAAAGGGCGCGGCCCACGCGGCGGTAGCCGTCGAGAGTGAGGAAATAGAACAGGCGGTCCTTGATCAACGGCCCGCCCACCGAACCGCCAAACTGGTTTTGCTGGTGGGTCGGCTGCGTGAGCAGCGCCGCCGCTTCTGCCGGGAAGGCCGAAGCCGAGCCGTAGAGGGCATTCCACTTGGAATATGGGTCAAGCGCATTCAGCGTGGGATAGCGCAGGTTGTAGAACAGGTCGCCATGCATGTTGTCGGTGCCGCTCTTGGTGATGGCGTTCACCTGTCCGCCGGCGGCCTGCCCGAATTCAACGGAGTAGTTTGAGGTCTCAGCCTGGAACTCCTTGATCGAGTCCGCCGAGTAAACATAGGGCGCGCCGGTGGCGCGGCCGCGGACCTCGCTGAATAACATCTCGTTGTTATTTGCGCCGTCCACGTAGTTCTGGTTGTAAAGGCCGCTGATGCCATGGAAGCTGATCAGCCCGCTGTAGCCATCCTGCGTTACGTTCGGCGTCAGCAGCACGAAGCCCGACCAGTTGCGAGCATTCAGTGGAAGATTCTCCACAAGATTCGAGTCCATCACCTGCGAAACTTCGGTCTTTTCGGTATCCAGGATTTCGCTCATGGCCGAAACTTCTACCGTGGTCGCGGTGCCGCTCACCTTGAGCGTCAGATTGATGGTCAGCGTCTGGCCGACGAAGAGGGTAATGCCCTTCTCCTGCACTTTGCCGAAGTTGGCGGCCGTGGCGTCGATTTCATAGTGCCCGGGGAGGAGGAATGGAGCCGAGTAGATGCCGGCGGAGTCGGTCATGGAAGAGTGCGACACGCCGGTGTCAACATCGAGAACCGTAACCGTCGCGCTGGGGACAACTGCCCCGTTGGGATCCATTACGGTTCCGTTGATCGCGCCTGCGCCCGTCGTCTGCGCCATTGCGGCAACGCCGGTACATACGAGCAGCCCGGTCAATACGACCGCGGCCAGGCTTCGCTGGGGACACAAATTCGAAAGCTTCATCATCTGGCTCTCCTTAAGGAAATTGAAATGTTTTTTGCGTCTTGGAAAGAAGTGGAAGACGCTATTGCATCGAGGAGCGATGCGCGCAGAAAAGCAAAAAACCTGGACAATCTGATTTTTTTACTGGACAGGATAGCGACCGGTCAATTCTGCGGGGGCCCAAAAGGCGCAGTAATTGCCGAAATGGCAGTGAATGGCCAAATTCTAGCACGCAGCCAGCGTCAAGTCCTATCAAGATCGCGTAAAGAATTGAAGAATCGCCAGTGTTTCCAGTCACATGGCGAGCGCTTTTGTCTCAATCCGGTCTCAATCTTGTCTCAATTTTGTCTCACTCGTACGCCAGCGCATCAATTGGGTCCTTGCGCGCCGCCATCCACGCTGGATAGAGCGCGCCGCAGATCGCTCCTCCGAAGGCGATGAGCACACCGTAGCCGATCCATATCGGCGTGATTTCGAAGGCAAACGTTGGGAATTTAACCGCCAAAAGCGCTTTGACCCCAAACGCGCCAGCGATGCCGAGGAACACGCCCGCCGCGGCAAGCATTCCCGTCTCGCGCAGCAGCATACCGACAATCGCGGTTTTCGACGCGCCCATGGATTTTAGAATGCCGATTTCGCGCGTACGCTCGAGCACGGCCGTGTACATGGACTGCAGGATCACTAGAAAGCCGATGATCACCGCAATGCTGGTAACTACCGAGAGCGCCAGATTGAATCCCGGCAGCTTATCCGGCGTCATCTGATGGAGCCAGCTGTCGACCGTGGTCAGCGTATTGTTGCCAAAACCGCGCGTGGAGCGAATCTCGTTCATCACCAGGTCGTCGTTCGCCGGGTCGTCGCACTTGATGTAAAAGATGGAAGCCTTGCCCGCGGCGCCCACCAGATCTCCCATGGTTTCGATGGGAATGAGCTTGCGGCCTCCCTTGCCCTCTTCTACGATCCCAGAGATGCGGAAGGGCTGGTCGAGAACCTGCACCGTGTCGCCGACTGCATAGGGTCTTCCTGTGGCCGGATTACGGTCTCCGGCGAAGACATTGTCGACGATCGCATCGTTCGCTCCCTGGAATTTGCCGCCGGCAAGAAAAATGAAGGGCTTCAAGGCGTTGAATGTGTCGTAGTCAATCCCGTATACGACCTCAATGTTGTGGCTGGTCGAGAGCTTTTGAATGACCGGCGCCACGACCACGACATGCGGTAAGCGGCTTAGCGCAAGGGAGTCGTTCATCGGCATCGATGCGCCGCCGACGCCGTTGAACAGACTGGCGTTCGAAGGCAGCAGCATGATATCCGCGCCGATGCCGTTGGTGCGCTGATTGGTGCTGTGCAACATGCCCATGAACACGGCTACGATCGAAAGGATCATCAGCACTTCTATCGCCACGGCGAAGACGCTGATGATCGAGCGCAAGGGACGACGCAAAAGATTGGCAAAAATCAGCTTATTCATGTTTGTGCCGGACTTCGGAGGCGGAAAAAGCGCGGCAAAGTCCGCTTTCAGGGTAACAGCCCAAGCCAGCTATCAGTTTTCAGCTCTCAGCTATGAACTGAGGCGGCCCGACGGCCGAAAGCTGGAGGGTTGGTCCCTTGGTACCTTGGTGCGTGATCCTGCCTTTCCGCTTTTGACCTGAGGAAAAACGGGGTTTATCTTGGAGATAATTTCTATTCGGGGTTTTGAAGGGTTTTTTCGGGTCGCTGATGGGGAGTTTTGGAGAAGACCTGCGGAAGGAACGCCTGACGCGCGGCGTTGCCCTGGAGGACATCTCGGCGGTCACCAAAATCACCCAGCGGCACCTGATCGCGCTGGAGCAGGAGAGGTTTCGCCTGCTTCCGGGCGGCATTCTGAGCAAGGGCATTGTGCGCGGCTACGCCGGGGCGCTCGGCCTCGATCCCCAGGACTGGACACAGCGATTTCTTAGCGCCTGCGACGCTTCAGGCCAGACGTCCGATGATGAGCGCGGCTGGACGACCTTTGCCTCGAACGTAGGCAAGGCACGGATCCTGCATCGCGAAGCCGTTGAAATGCGGTTGCGCTGGTTCGGCGCGATTCTGCTGCTGCTGGCGGTGGCCGCGGGCAGCTTCCTAGCCTTCCGCTACTACGGCCTGCGTGAAGGCTGGTGGTCTAATCTGCTGCCCATGCGCGAAGTTTCCGCCGTGTTCGATGGCGTGTGGAACTGGAGCGCGCATCACTTCGCCCACCTCCTCGCTTCGATCGGGCACTAAAGAAACGCCATTGCCTGGTTCGCCCCCTCGATTCCACCCCCATTCTGCCCCTCAAATTCCGCCGTTTACCCGCCAAAGTTTGCCATACACTGCGGGCCTTTGCTCCCGCTGCCCCGCCGCAATTACCATAGAAAGGATGCTTTATCGCGTCTGGTCCTGCCCTATGGGCGGAACAGTGTCTGCAAATGGGAAGGAGTTTTTCTAAGTTGAGCGATCGTTTTCTGTTTACCTCTGAATCCGTTACCGAAGGCCACCCGGACAAAATTGCCGACCAGGTCTCCGACGCCATTCTCGACGCCTGCCTGGAGCAGGACCCTTACAGCCGCGTCGCCGCGGAAACCCTGACCGCCACCGGCCTGGTGGTGATCGCGGGCGAAATCACTACCAAGGCTTACGTGGATTTCCAGTCGCTGGTGCGCGGCGTGGTGGCCTCCATCGGCTACGACAACGCGCTCTACGGCTTCGACTCCAACACCTGCGCCGTGATCTCAACCATCAACAAGCAGTCGGGCGACATCGCCCAGGGCGTTGACACGGGCGGGGCCGGCGACCAGGGCATGATGTTCGGCTACGCCTCAAACGACACGCCGGAGCTGATGCCTGCGCCCATTTCGCTGGCGCACAAGCTCTGCCGCCAGTTGACCCTCGTGCGCAAGAACGGCAAACTGCCCTACCTGCGTCCCGACGGCAAGAGCCAGGTAACAGTGGAGTACGGCGAGGATGGCAAGCCCGCGCGCATCGATGCCGTTGTCGTGTCGAGCCAGCACTCCGATTCTGTGAGCAACGAAGAGTTGCACGCCGACATCCTGAAGCACGTGATTCAAGCCGTGCTGCCCGCCAAGTGGCTCGACGAGCACACCAAGTACCACATCAATCCAACGGGAAGATTTGTGATCGGCGGGCCCATGGGCGACACCGGGCTTACCGGCCGCAAGATCATTGTGGACAC
Organism: uncultured Acidobacteriota bacterium; assembly: GCA_963786565.1. GTDB lineage: Bacteria > Acidobacteriota > Terriglobia > Terriglobales > Acidobacteriaceae > Telmatobacter. The sequence goes on from CAWAZR010000017.1 coordinate 69,728, forward strand.
TTACGGCGGCATGGGCCGTCACGGCGGCGGCGCCTTTTCGGGCAAAGATCCGACCAAGGTGGATCGCAGTGCGGCGTATATGGCGCGTTACATCGCCAAGAACATTGTGGCAGCGGGACTGGCGGATAAGGCTGAGGTCCAGCTGGCCTACGCTATCGGCGTGGCCGAGCCGGTTTCCGTTCTTGTGGAGACCTTCGGCACGGGCAAGCTGAGCGAAGCCAAGCTGACCGAACTGGTGCGCAAGAACTTCTCGCTGACGCCCAAGGCCATTATCGAGAGCCTGAATCTGCGCCGGCCGATCTTCCAGAAGACCGCGGCGTACGGGCACTTTGGCCGCACCGAGCCGGAGTTCACGTGGGAGTTGACCGACAAGGCTGCCAAGCTGGCCGAGCAGGCTGGCGTGAGCGCTGCCGCAAAGTAACCCACCATTCAGTGCAAGCGGGGCGGCTGCTCAGACAGCCGCCTCTTTTATTTGCCTGGGAAAAGTGGTAGGATCCTCTGCATTCCATCGCATCACTCTCTGCGGCGCCGTGTGCCGCGGCTCGAGGAGCTTCCATGCGACAGCTTGCATTGGTTCTTGTGTTTGCGGCGGCCACGCCGTTTGCATTCGCCCAGGCGCCGCAAATCACCCGCATCGATGTGACGGACGTCGGAATCTACACTATGGATGTCGCATCGTCGAGCGTGGATGAGCGGGGGATTAGCCATTCGGTATGGAGCAATATCCGACTCGTGGAGCAGACACAAACGATTCATATCAAGATGGGGCTGCACTTCGGGTTTCACTTCTCAATTGTTGGCACACCGGACGGTGCGACCGTGGAACTCCGAGAGGTCGCCATTTACCCTTCCCAGGGGCTGCACAACCCTGATCTGCCCAACCCAATCTTCCGCGGTGAAAGCTTTATGACCGGAAAGATCGGACAGGTGGATTACACAGGCGCGGGCCTGAATCGCGATTGGGGTCTCGTGCCCGGAAACTGGACCATCGAGCTCTGGTGCGGCAGCCAAAAAATGGCCTCCGAGACTTTCACGCTCATCCCATAGCGAAGATAACGGCCTCGATTGCAGGACATGAGCATCCTTCTGCGGATGCCCCACACCGCTCCCATGCCGTAGAATTCTCCGGGATGCTGAACCGTCTTTATTCAGCGGAGAAAACCATGCGTCTGACTGCGATCGTTGTACTGCTGTTTGGCTCGACTGCCCTCTGCGGCGCGCAAGGCGGAGCCAACTGGACCTACGAAGGCAAAACCGGACCGCTGGCCTGGGGCCGGCTCGATCCCGCGTACCAAGCCTGCTCGAAAGGCCACGAACAGTCGCCGCTCGACATTCGCAGCACCCACCTCGACAAGAGCCTGCAACCGCTCGAGTTCCACTACATTGCCGGACCCATGACGCTCGAGAACACCGGCCGCGGCATCGTGGCGCACGTGGATCCCGGCAGCACGATGGTGGCCAACGGCGTGCGCTATCAGCTGGTCGAGCTCGACTTCCACCACCCCAGCGAGCACCCGATCAAGGGCAAGCTCTCCGACATGGAGATCGACCTTGTGCACCGCAGCGACGACGGCAAAGTGGCGATTGTGGCCGTGCGCCTGAACCAGGACCGGGGATTTCCCAATGCCCTGCTGTCGAGCCTGTGGGCGCATCTGCCCAAGACGCCCGGCACCAGCGCCAAAGTGACCGAGATGGTGAACGCGGGCGGCCTGTTGCCGGAAGACCGAGGCTACTGGACCTACGCCGGCTCCATGCTCACGCCGCCCTGCACCGAGGGGGTGCGCTGGTTCGTCTTTGCGCAAGACCTGAGCATCAGCCGCGACCAGTTCCGCGCCTTTGCCAATCTCTACAAGCTGAACACGCGGCCTATGCAGGACGCGCACGGCCGCAAGATTGAGTCGAACGAGTAAGGCAGGGGCTAAGGAACTAGAGAAGCGGCGTTAGCTGCAGTGCAATCTCGCCGTTGGCTGTCGCTGCTTTTACTCCCGTCAAGTCGCGCACCAGGTAGTGAGCGGCGTCGAGGGATTCGACGGGATGCGAGAAGGTGGTTGCGACCACGGTGCATCCCGCATCGCGTCCGGCCTGCGCACCGGAAGCTGAATCTTCAAAGACGACACAATCGCTGGGCGCGACATCGAGCAGGGCGGCTCCCGCAAGAAACGGCTCGGGATGCGGCTTGCCGCGCGTGACGCGGTCCGCGGTGACGAGGCGCGCGGGCACGGGAATGCCTCCGGCGGCCATGCGGATGCGCGCCAGCCGCTCCGTGGCGCTGGTGACCACCGTCCAGCGGTCGGCAGGCAGCGCGGCCAGCAGTGCCAGCACGCCGGGCAGCACGGTGAGGCCGTCGTTGTCGGCCACTTCGATTTCTTCAATCACTTTGAGCTCGGCCTCGGGGTCGAGATCGGGGCGCAGCATGCCAATGGTTTCAACCGCGCGGCGGCCATGCGCGGTCTCTCGGGTCAGAGCGGCATCGACGCCGCGCAGATGCGCCCATTTGGTCCAACTGCGCTCCACCGATTCGATGGACGAGATGAGAATGCCGTCCATATCGAAGAGGACGCCTTGGCAATGGATCAGAACGGGAGAGGAAACGGAAGATGAAGCCATAGCTTCATTGTAGTTTGAAGGTAATTACCGCTGTTTCGCGGCGATTTGCTTCGGCGCGGCAAAGCTGACGGCGGGCGGATCGCCGAAGGTGACGGTGGCCTGGACAGATTGCTTGCGCGCGCCCGTGGAGACGCTGTTCTGATCGAGCGTGAGGCTACCGTTCGCAACGGTTGCGTCGGCCGTCCACGCATTGAAGCGGCCCAGCGAGGCGGGAACGGGGCCGGCCTTCGAGGATTCCGAAGGCTGGTTGCCGATGGCTCCGCGCCGGCACTCGAAGTGCAGTGCGCCGTGGGCCGAGGCAGCGAGTTCCTTGCCGGTGTAGCCGGAGAGCTCGATCTTGCCGGTACCGTCCAGGGGAGCTCCGGCCCAGCGCACGCCGATGAGAGCGCCGATGGACGTGACATCGAGCTTCTCAAAGCCGCCCTCGAAGGTGTACGAGGGCTTGTCCTCATCGTTGGCGGGCTTGTCGAGCGATCCGGCGACGTGAATGCTGCCGTCGAAGAGGCCGGCATCGAGCGAGGAAATCTCCACGCCCGTTGGCAGCACGCGCAGGGCAGCCGACACGTTTTCGAGCGTGAAGGGACCGAGGACAAGCGAATCCGCTTTGACCGTGCCCTCGAGCGCGGGCCATGGCGGCGATGCCGAGGGATGCAGGCGGTTAATCAAATCAGACAGCAGCGTGGTTTTTTCCTGCGCGCCCAGCAAAGCGGATTCGAGCGTGGCCGCATCGAGATCATCGAACTGCATCTGGAACTCGGTGGGACAGGGCTGCGGCACCGGAAGTTCGGACGGGCAATACAAGGGCACGCTCAGGCTGACAGTTCCCTTCACCGGACCGTAGGAGAAAGCGACCGGATCCCAGCGCATGCTTGAGCCGTCCAGATACAGCGTGGCCTCGGAAATCTCGACATGGTTGGCGAGATAATCGGCCTTCCAGTTGGCATTGCGCAGAGTCACCGTTCCCGTGAGCGAGTCAGTCGTGGGAATGGCCGTGGGAACGGCTGGGCTCGCGGCGGTCGCATCCGGCGCGGGCGATTCTGGCGCAACGCCCGCAGCGGGCTCGACGCCCGGGGGAACGGCGAGGAAATTTGCTTCAGGAGCCATCCAGGGCCCTGCGGCCGTAAGGTCCACGGTAAGAGGGTCGCCAGCCAACGAGGCCAGCGCCTCAGATCTCGGAATGCCGGCGGCGTGGGCCAGCTCGCGAACGCGCGCGATGGCCGCCTCGCCGCGCACACCCACCTGATAGCCTGCGAGCGAGATACGCAGATTGAAGACAAGGGGCGTGTCGCCGCCTGCGGGAATGGTTACGGTCCCGGTAAGCGCTGTGGCGGAGGCGCGCGGAGCGGCAGACGGCTGGAGCGTGATTTTGGGCGCCTGCACGGGACGGCTAAGGCCGCCTCCCTTGAGCGCAAAATCCGCGATCGTGAGACTGCCGCTCACAGGGCCAGCTGGCTCCGCGGCGGCTTTGAGGCCGTGTTTCACTTTTGCGGATCCGCTTGTGGGCTTGTTTGCGGGTTTGGCGGGCGGCGCGGCGCTGCTCGAGTTGGCGTCGTACGCAATCTTTCCGCTGACGGTGCCGCTGGCTTCGAGATCGGGATCGAGGCCGCTGCGTAAAGTGCGTAGCACGTCCAGCCCCGCCGCGACGGGAATGCGATCGAGCTCGACAGTGAACTGCGCCGGCGTGTTGAGGCCGAGTTTTTCGCCGCTCAGGTGCATGCGGCCGTCGCCCAGGGGCGAATCGCAGGCGAGGTTTTCGATGCTGCGCCGCGTGTAGTGATACAAGAGGTTGCAGTTGGCGTCGAAGTCCAGCGGCGCGGCGGGAGCGAACTCGGCGCGGTGCACGCCTGTGGCGCGCAAGCGCATGGAGATCTGTGCGGCGTCGGCGGTGCCGTCGATGTGCAAGTCGCCCGCAAGGTCGCCGCGCCAGCCGGGATCGGAGCCGGCAACGAGGCGGGAGAGCTGGCCCAGGCGCGCGTCGCGCCAGTCGAGGTCGAGATGCACCGGCATCTCGCGCAGGGCGGGAGCGGAGCGGACACTGGCCTCCATGCGCACCACGCCGGTCTCTTCCTGGTAGAGGCTTATGTCGGTGCGCGCGGGCTGGCCGCGCAGCCGGATGCGCCACTCGCCGGGGTTCGCCTGCCAGAATGAGAGGTCGGCGTTGATCAGCGAGAAGGGCAATTTCTCCGCGCCGTTCTTGAAATTGATGCGCGAATTGGTGGCTTCAAGCGAAGGCAGGCGCCGGGCGGCGTCGCCGGACGCGCCGGTTCCGCCAATGGCAACGCCGGTTTGCGCGGCGGCGGTCCTGAAGATGGGATCGAGGTTCCATTGCCCGGCTCCGGCTCGCACCAGGTTGAGACTGGCGTCGTCCACGCTGATCTTGTCGATTTCAAGCCGCCCGCGCCACAACGCAAGCAGGCGGAGCGAGGCCGTGACCTTGCTGGCATGCAGCACGGGTTCTGCGCCGTAGGCGGGATCCTCGGCAACGCTCAGGTCGTAGAGCACGAAGCCGGGCCAGGGCAAAAGGCGGACTTCCACCGAGGAAAGCCGCACCGGCCTGCCCAGCGATTGCGCCATGAGGTGCGTGATCTGACCTTTGTAATGATTGACGCTGATGAGCGGTGGCACCACCAGCGCGAGCACGAGGAGCACGACGACGGCCAGGGCCATCCACAGCCGGCCGTGCAATTTCTTCTTACTGGCATCGCCGTTTGTCATTACGTTCCAGGGATCATTTTAGCCGCTCAAGAAGAGCCAGTAGACATTGGCCGGCAGCCCATAGCCAGTAGCCAGTAGCCAATAGTCCGTAGGTTCGCCTCGGAAATGCCGTCCTTGATTTAGATGACTAGCTGTCTACGCCTTTTTTCAACCAATTGGAAAGTTGATAGGCGCCGGTAATGGCCAGCGCCACGGGCCCCAAGTAGGGGATCACCAGTTGCAGGGTGACCCAGACTTTGGAATCTCCCGGGACCAGGATCCAAGCCGGAACGAGGATTGCCATCATCACGATTGCCATCCTCGTAAGCTGGAACCACAGCTTGTGAAAGAATCGCGCGGTGGTCGCGCGATCGGGCAGCTCCGCGTCCGGAATCTTATACAGCCTGCCCACAAGTGCGGAGCCGAGCAGCATGGCCACAGGCATCCCAATGGTGAAACAGACCACGATGGCCGCCCCCTCCGACAGGAAAAAAACGGCGCCAGGGAGTGTCGCCGCAGAATGGGAGCTCAGGAGGTAGATCCCCGGTATCATGACGACGGCGACGACCGGCATGACGATGAGAGCCACGATAAAAGCCCAGGCAAGAAACTGCCCGAAGGAACAATTCTGACCGAGGTAGGCCATCTCAGCCTTCTCTTCCGCACTGTAGCCGAAGCCGGGCCAGTAGCCTCCCGACCTGAAAGCCATCGTCATATTGACGGACCAGTAGCGCACGAGCAGCGCGATCCAACGCTCCATGGTGGACCGCGAACCGGCAGGAACGTCCATTTTTCAGTCTCCAAATGAAATTGCGGTCTAACGCGTGAGGTGCACGGGGAAGGATTATGCCGAGCCGGAAGGGTTCGATGGACTTTGACCGGAGCGCTTGGCGAGCACGCTCTTCCACCATCGGTTCGTATAAATGGTGATGACGACGACGCCAGCGGTAATCACCACGAGAAAGGCGGTCATGGCGATGCCAAAGTGCGCCTGCATAGTGGCCGGAGGGACGAGGTAGATGGGGATCGAAATGAGGGCAACGAGCACCGCTGCGCCAAGAAGCACCCCGAAAAACACTTTGTTCGACCAGGTTCCAGTGGCCTTGGCGCCGGCGTAAGCTCTCCAGCCGACCAAAAGAATAAGCGGGGTGATGAATAACCAACTCATGCTCAGAATCCCCCTGGCAGTTCCGGGTGCGGGAACTGCGATGAATTTGCAAAGCCTTGAATCTGTTTCCGTAAGCAGGGGGACGAATTCAGGTGCGGAGAGACCAACAACTAGGGCGAATTTTCCTCCCAGTGAGGGCCAATGTCAAGATTTCGATTGTCATCGCACCTTTCGACACCGAATCCCGCGAGAGGCTGGGAGCTAAGAGCTGCCCCTTACCGGATCACGTGGAACGTCCGGCTCCAGCGCGTGTCAGAGATGAAATGCGTCATCACGTGGCCCAACCAGGCTACCTGATTCGCGAATCCAGTCTGTGAGAGCTGCGGTTCCGTGGCGTTGAATGACCAGTAGTTCAACACCGGCCGCCCCATGATGTTCTCCTGGGGCACAAAACCCCAGAAGCGCGAATCGGCGCTGTCGTGACGATTGTCGCCCATCATGAAGTACATGCCGGGAGGGACGACGAGCTCCCCATCGACCACGTGGTTGGGAAAATCGACTGCCCACGACTCGGGGATCAGATTGCCGGGCTCGGGATCAGGCGGCATGGAGGGAAATTCGTCGAGGAACGGCTGATAATTATCCGGCGTGGTGGGTTGGGCGAAAGGCTGGCTCTGCGCCACGCCGTTGATGCTGACGATGCCGTTATGCAAACGGATATGATCGCCGGGCACGCCGATGAGCCGCTTGACCAGGATCAAATAAGTCGGCACTCCGGTTACCGGATCAGGATCGGTGACCGGCTTGTAGAAGACCACGACGTCGTTGCGGCGCGGCTCGCGATAGTGAACCAAAGGCATCCAATGAGCCGCGGGAGCCAGCGCAATGCGGTCGACGATCAGATGGTCGCCGACGAGGAGGGTATATTCCATCGATCCCGATGGGATGACGAAATTCTGCGCGAGAAAGGTAAGAATGAACAGGCCGACGACCAGCACCGAGCAGATGCCGGCGACCGCTTCAAACGGGGTCTCCGTTTCTTCGGCCTTCGCGGGTTTTTTGGTGGGCTGTTCCGTCGGCGAGTTTTTCATCTTCATTGCAAATCGGGACTCTTCCATTGGAACAGATTTGGAGCCGGCCGCTCAACGCGTCCGGTGGAACGTCCGGTTCCATCGCGTCTCAGTGAAGAAATGCGTGACCACGTGAAACATCCAGGCGACACGCGGGCCAACCTCGGTTTGAGTGTAGTCCTCTTCAGTGGACTTGAACGACCAGTAATTGAACAGAGGCCGGCCTACGATGTTTTGCCGGGGAACGAAGCCCCAGTAGCGCGAGTCGAGGCTGTCGTGGCGGTTGTCGCCCATCATGAAGTACATACCGGGAGGGACCACAAGTTCGCCGTCGACGATGTGACTGGGCGCGTCCTCCGCCCAGGCTTCGGTTGCGGCGCCACTCGGAGCCTGGGCTGGCGGAGTGGAAGGAAACTCGTCGAGAAAATCCTGATCGACACCCGACCCGGGATCGTCAGAACCGTCCTGCGGCGGAGGCTGCGCAACGCCGTTGAGAATGACAATGCCGCGGTGCAGGCGGATGTGGTCACCGGGCACGCCGATAAGGCGCTTGACCAGAAAAAAGTATTGCGGCTTGCCGTCGGCGTCGAGCTGCGGCTCGGCAGCCGGCTTGATGAAGACCACGATGTCGCCGCGCTGCGGTTCGCGATAGCGCACCAGGGGCATCCATTTCGCGGGCGGAGAAAGTGTGACGCGATCCACGACCAGGTGATCGCCCACCAGCAGGGTTTTTTCCATTGAGCCCGAGGGGATGACGTAGTTTTGCGCGAGAAAAGTGAGAATGTAGAGGCCAACCACCAACACCGAACAGATACTGGCCGCGGCCTCGAATGGAGTTTCTTCGGGTTTCGCGGGAACGGGAGCGGCTTCCGAGATCTGGCCGGAAGTTCCTTTCTCTGTTCTTGCCTTTTTCTTTGCCATGCTCTCGCTCTTGTCAGTGGTCAGTTGTCAGTGTTCAGTGATCAGTTCGCGCCGCTGGCTACTGGGAACGGGCTGGCCATGAATCGCGGACCGATGAACGCCGAACATCCCCGGCTGAACCCTGGCCGCTGACCAAAACTGACCACTGATCGCTATCTTTCTGACCACTGATCACTGATCACTGTCTTTTCAATGCACTACGTGGAAGATGCGCCGCCAGCGCGCGAATGCCGCCACCTTGGCGGCAAGTTCCCGTTCGTGTCCGAGTCTATCATCCGGGCCAGGCTGCGCAGACGCCTGCGGCGGCTGCTCTGAATCGGTGGAAGAGGGGCGATCGAGCGAGAAATAAATGACCAGCGGGCGGCCAACGACGGCATCGCGCGGCACAAGACCCCAGTAGCGCGAATCCCAACTGTGATTACGATTGTCGCCCAGAACGAAGTACTCGTCGGGCGGCACAGTGAGCTCGCCGTCGTGCGTGAGGCTCTGCATCTGACGCCACCACTCGGGATCGAACTGGGGACTGGTGTAGATTGCACCGGGAAAGTTGTCGCGCGCGGGGTTGGGCGGCGCGGGATCGAAGGCCGCGTAGGGTTCGCTGAGGGCGACGCCGTTGATGAATACCTTGCCGCCGGCGATGCGCAGCCGGTCACCGGGAAGGCCGACCACGCGCTTGATCATCATGGGCGGATAGGGATGGCGGAAGACGACGATGTCACCGCGGGCCGGACTGCGATAGGGCAGGAGCCAGCGGCCAAGCCAGCCGTCGGGTGCGTAGGTCTGCTTGTTGAAGAGCACGAAATCGCCCACCAGCAAGGTGCGCTCCATGCTTTCAGAGGGAATAAGCAGCGGCTGCACGATGAAGGTGAGCACAAACAGCGCCACCACCACGGTCTGCATGAGCGAAGCCAGGACATGCGGCAAGGTGGGCAAATGCGCGCGCAAGTGCGCGAACGGGCTGTGCGCCGGATGGGACGCTGGCGTGGACGTCGGAGTTGCCGCTGGAGAAGAATCGCTCATGGTTCCAACGGTTCCTCGTTTTCCGTTTCGATCTCGGCGTCGGGCAGCGGCGCGCCGCCGGCAGATTCCAACTGCTCCAGCGCGCGGCGGGCGGCATCCTGTTCGGCGAGTTTCTTGGTGCGTCCCATGCCGCGAGCCAACGGCTTGCCGCGCTCTCCGGTCTCGCCTTTGACGCGCACCTCGATGAGAAAACGCTTGTGATGGTCAGGACCGCTCTCGCTTTTGACGCGGTAGACGGGAGCGCCGGCGCGCGCCGCTTGCAGTCGCTCCTGCAAAGCCGATTTGTAGTTGCCCAGTGCGGCTCCGGAGCGCAGCTCGAGGACAAGGCGATCGGCGGCTTCGCCCATCACCTGGCTGCGCACGAAAGCGCGCACAGGATCCAGTCCGCTATCGAGATAGAGTGCGCCCATCACAGCTTCCATGGTATTGGAGAGCACCGTGCTCTTGCGGCGCAGGCCGCTGCGCTCTTCGCCGCGGCTCAGGCGCAGATGCTTGCCCAGCCCGATGGTCTCCGCCACCTGCGCCATGCGCTCGCGACTCACGAGACCGGAACGAATGCGGGTGAGCTCGCCCTCGCGCCACTCGGGATGCGCGATATAGAGCACCTCGGCCACCACCAGGCCCAGCACCGCGTCGCCAAGGTATTCCAGGCGCTCGTTGTCTTCCCTGCCGGCAGGCCGAGCGTTGCCCACTGCCTGAGTATTTCCCGCAGCTTCGATGCTGCCGACGGTATGGCTACTGGCTTCGCTCTGCGCCAGCTCGTGCGCCAGGGATCGATGCGTGAGCGCGCACACCAGCAGCTCAGGATGCGAGAAGCTATGTCCGAGCGCCGCTTCAAGCTCATCGAGACCGGATTCTAAGCGCACTTCGCCCACGTTCCATCCTTCACTATGCATATTGACGCACTGCTCGGCTGCTATGTCTCACGGCCAACCCGAAACTTGCTGGGATGCGGCACATGCTGTCCTCGCAGAGCAACGGGCTGGGGAATTATTGCGGCTTTGGCGCGCCTTGCTGCATTGGCGGCGCGGGCTTGGGAGCTCCGGTGTCCGGGGCTTCGTCGTCCGCGTCCTCGTCGCAGCTATGACCCTTTACAGCGTAAGCCGTCTTGATTCCGCGTTCGGCGGCAAGACGCGTATCGAGCTGTCCGTCGCGCACCTCCAGGGCCGCCTTGTACTCGGCCGCGGCCTGGTCGCGCTTGCATTCCAAATCGAGCACCCGGCCCAGGTAAATGTGCGACCAGGCGAGCAGGCGCTGGTCTTTGCTGGTCTCAAGCGTCTTTTGAAACTGCGCGATCGCCTCGCCGATGGTTCTCTCGGCATCGTCTTCCGATTCGCCGGGATGCACGCTCAGCAGATCGGCGCGCGCCAGAATGAAATGAGCGCGTGCCGCGTCGGCCACGGAGGCAATGGTGTCGTCTTGCGACGCCAGCACCTTTTGCGCGATGGCGCTGGCCGTTGCGATATCGCCTGCTGACAGCCGCGCCTCCGCGAGATCGAGGCCGGTGAGCTGGCGCGGCCGGCTGCGCTGCAACACGTCCTGGTCGGCTTCCTTGTCGAATTCGACCTGGCGCGCGCGGTGCACCTGCTGGTCCACGTCCATGCTGTAGACCATTTCGCCCATGGTCTCTTTCATGCTGGTGGGTTGTTTTTCAAATTGGATCATCTGCTCGTAGAAGTATTGCGTCAGCACAAAGCCCTGGCGCATATCGTGCTGCACGGTGGCCCACTTCACGGCATCCACTCGCTGCTTGTAGAGCTCGCGCTCGTGCTCGTAGCGTGGCAGTTGCGAGCGGTCGATGCCGGCGGGAATCTTGTACTCGGGAACGCCCGTGTCCATGGTGCGCGCTTCAATGGCCTTGATCAGGCACTCGATGGTCAGCGCCGTGGTATCGGAGCGGAAATGGAAATCGAGAGGGGCGTCGCGAATCTCCTTCAGAATCGGCTGATCGCGTTCCAGAGCGTTGGTGCGCGCGTAGAGCATGGGATCGATGACGTAGTGCAGATAGGTGTGGCGCACGTCGGCCATGGGAATCTTGCCGTTGACCGGAGAAACCACCACCACATAATCCGTCCCATAAATGCGGGCATTCACCGTCGCGGGCGAGAGCTGCGGCTCGATGACGACGATGAAACGGCTGCCGCTGTATGTGGCGGCGGGCATCTTCAGGTAAAGATTGGCGTCGTTGATCATCTGCGAAAGCGGACCGTGTAACTTTTCGGCCTCGTCGTCGTAGGCGCGATGCGTAGTGAGCCAGATGCCGTGCAGGTCCACGGCAGCGGCAAAGTCGCGGAGGATGGGCACCACTTCCACCACTTGCGTGGAATCGGGCGGCATCTCGGTCACGTCGGCCGTGACTTCGAGTTCGGGCGGCGGCGTCAGATAGAGCGAAAGAGAAATGTACTGCGAAATGTCGCGCTCCGTGCCGGTCATGCGGTGCTGCGAAATGAAAAGGCAGAGCGCATCGCGCTTTTGGCGGGCGTTCTCGCTCTGCGCAAAGGCCTTGTTCATCTCATCGCGAACGCGCTTGCGGACCGGGGCGCTGTCTTCAAGTCCCTCGTCGTAGCCGCAGGCATTCAGTCCGGCTGCCATCACGAAGACCGCTTCCGCGTCGCTATCGAGCGAGACGTCAGGGCCGGCGGGGTCGATGAGCGAAGGCGCCTTTTCATGCGCAAAAACCTGCGCATTAGCGCCGTTGGAAGAGCTTGAGGAGGACTGCGCCGAGGAGATGGGGGCCAAGCCGGCCAACAAACCCAGAATTGCGGCGGAATGAAAAAACCAGGATTGCATAGAACGCGACGTCATGAAGTTGCCCTGCCTGCAAGTCTAGTTAGACGCACGGGTGGGGTCAAACGGGAGGAGGGGATCGAAGATGGGGCCGGGAAAAGTGCAGCCCCCTCTGCCGGACTTAAATGTTGGTCAAGTGGCGACGAGAGCATCGCATTCGAGAGTTCGACACTCTTACCAAAAGAGGTTATGAGCGAATGGCTTTCAAGAAAATCGCGGTACGATCTTGTTTGGTCTGAGCCGTTGAGGACGCTCAGTTCACGCTTCGGCATTTCGGATGTAGCGCGAAAGAAAGCCTGTAAATGTGCAATGGCCGGATCGATCCTAGTAGAGAGGAGCGCTTCCTTGAATCCATGACTGAAACAGGCTGATCGGCAGGGTCACACTTTCCCCGCTGCTGTAGCCCTGATAAACTTGTAGATGTCGCGTATAGGCGCGTAGCTCAGTTGGTTAGAGCGCTTCCTTGACACGGAAGAGGTCGTTGGTTCGAATCCAATCGTGCCTACCATTCCCCGCTATTTATCGGTGTCACCCAACACGATCCGGGATGCCTCGGGCCCGGGGGCCCCATGGACACCGGGGCCCCCGGCGAGCGACCTTTGCTCGCTGGGGTGAGGTTAGGTCTTCGTCGATGGGGTGGAGGATCTCGCCTCTGAGACCCGGGATCGCACGAACCCAATTTTTGGCTGTCATCCTGAGCGAAGTGGGCCGCGCTTTTCGCGGCCCACGAGTCGAAGGACCTGCGGTTGCTCTTGCCTTTGTATTTCGCAAACTCCCCACGACAAGGGGTGCCCCACATCTCGATCTTGAGATGTGGGAAAGCACGAACCTCAACCCACAAGCCTTGTAACAAGGGCACGGCTTTAGCCGGACCGCAAACCGCCCGCCCATTTCCAGAAAAACAAAGTACGCGGCGAAGCCGCGCTCAAACCCCACCCATCCTCACGCTGTCATCCTGAGCGAAGCGTTCTTCAGCGGAGTCGAAGGACCTGCGGCTGCTTTTCGGCCTTGTATCAGGGCTTGGCTTCAGCCAAGCCGAACCCGCCCACCCATTTCCAGAAAAACAAAGTACGCGGCGAAGCCGCGCTCAAACCCCGCGCCCGCCACTTCGTGCTCCCCTGTCGTCTCGAAGCCTTGTATCAGGGCGCGAGTTCACTCACGCCGCCATCCGCCCACCCATTTTTCGAGAAATCAGGTACGCGGCGGAGCAGCGATTCAATCTGCCCTCTTCTCCCGTAGGGAGAGCCGAAAATAGCCCAGGGCGCGAGCCCTGGGAACCGCGCCGTTTTTATCGAAAAACAAAGTACGCGGCGAAGCCGCGCTCAAACCCCGCGCCCGCCCCTTCGTGCTCTCCCGTCGTCTCGAGGCCTTGTATCAGGGCGTGAGTTCACTCGCGCCGCAATTCACTCACCCATTTCCAGAAAAACAAAGTCCGCGGCGAAGCCGCGCTCAAAACCGAAAGCGCAATTGCACGCGCCCATCGCCCTGAGCTCTCGCTCGGATAAGATTCATTACAAGCCGACCAAACGGGACCCGCCGTACTCAAAAGGACAGGGCTAGCCATGTCAAGCTTGTATTCCAATGGACCGAATAAAGACTTTGTAATCCGGCCGTATCAAAAGCTGATTGCAGAAACCAACTCACTCTTCATCGCGTCACCATTCGTCACTCTGACAACGGACCTTGCGATAGCCGCGAATCAAGGGAAGTCAATTTGTCTGCTCGTTGGGCTCAACATCGCGACCAACCCCGCAGCCCTTCGCGCTGTCTTCGGCATTTCAAGTCTTGCGATTCGTTACTACACGCATCGATTCCACGCCAAGGTTTACCTCTTCGACACTTGCGCCCTTATAGGCTCATCCAATCTGACCGATGGAGGAATGAAAAGCAATCGCGAAGCCACCATTTTGGTAGATAGCTTAGAACAGGTGGAAGAAGTCAGAGCGCTTTGCCAAGAACTTTGGTCGGGCGCGCCCGTATTGACGCCCGAAGTATTAAAAAGATTCGAAGATTCCGTGCCAGGCTTTGGGCAGTACTTTGATCCCGACACAAAGGTTGAAGCCGCAGTAGGCCGCGCCGAACCCCCGAACATTTCTGTCGGTTCACACAAAAAGTCTTCGGAATATATCTTTCTAGAAGCGCTGAGGAGTCGCGTTTATGAGCAGTTCAGACCGGCGTTCGACGAGGTCTCAGCGGTATTAAGCGAAAATGGCCTTCATCGGCCCGAGTGGAGCGAGAGCGACAGCGGAAGCGAAACGAACAGGTTCTTGAATTGGGTTCGGCTGACGCATGGCGCAGGCGACGACTGGGGGAAAAGCCCATTTCGTTCGCAGGCGGATCGGCGTCTTGAACTGATCAGACTAGGGCATGAGTGGACGTCCACCGACAAGCCCCGCATCACGAACGACTATTTTGCAAATATGGCACAGCTTCGGGCCGTTTTCGCAAGCGAGGAATCGCTCCAGTCGGCAACACGCGAGAATTTGTCGTCTGCCTTGATGGGCATTCACGCCTTTGAGGAACAGATTCGCTTTATTAAAGGGGGATATTCCGCGATTATCGACTTTTTCTGGAACGAGAACCAAGAAGATGTTGAACGCGTAAAACGGAGTTTGGCTCACCTCCTGTTCGGCAAGGAAGAGTTCATAAGTCGACTCTACGACGTTCTCAATTTTCCAGATTGGAAGATCCGTAACTTTGGCGAAAGCTGCGCTTTAGAGCTGAGCGGTACAGCTCGACCTGATATGTGTCCCCCAATGAACGGGAGCATAGCCAAAGGTCTCCGCTATATCGGCTTTAAGGTTCCAGCTTCGTGATGCTAAGACAACCATTGCTCCCCAAGGTTCGCGCGCTCTCAGCGCCGTCCCCGCTGTGCTACCCTCAACCCAAACCGTGAGCACTGAGAAAAACAAGCTCTACTACGGCGACAATCTCGAAGTCCTCCAGCGCTACGTCAAAGACGAGTCGGTCGATCTCGTCTACCTCGACCCGCCCTTCAACTCCCGCCAGGACTACAACGTCCTCTTCGCCGAAAAAGACGGCTCCCAGTCCAGCTCCCAAATTCACGCCTTCGAGGACACATGGGAATGGAACACCGACGCCATGCGCGCCTACGAGCAGATCGTCGAACAGGGCGGACGCGTCGCCGACACCATGCGCGCCTTCAAAACCTTCCTCTTCAACACCGACATGATGGCCTACCTCGCCATGATGGCCCCGCGCCTCGTCGAGCTCCGCCGCGTCCTCAAACAAACCGGCTCTATCTACCTCCACTGCGACCCCACCGCCAGCCATTACCTCAAAATCCTGATGGACGCGGTGTTCGGACCCCAGTTCTTCAAGAACGAAGTCATTTGGAAACGAACGAGCTCTCATTCTGCGGCGAAAAGGTGGGGAGATATACACGACATCCTGCTGTTCTACAGCAAAGGTCCCGCATGGACATGGAACGAGGTGCTAATCGCACATAGTGAGGAGTATTCGTCGAGGTACAAAAATGTAGATGCCTCCGGCCGAGCATGGGCCGACGACAACCTGACCGCGCCGGGCATCAGGCACGGGGATTCGGGCTCCATTTGGCGTGGATTCGACGTTACCGCGAAAGCATCGCATTGGAAAGTTAATGCAAAACAGTCGAAAGCCTCGTGGGTCCAGAAACAGCCAAGCAGATGAGTACGACTCAGAAGCTTGACCTGCTGGACGCCAACGGCTGCATTCATTGGCCGCGAGCGGGCAAAGGATTCCCACGATTCAAGAGGTATTTAAGCGGCGGCTCCCATATTCAAGACATCGCCACAGACATCCCGCCCATCAACTCCCAAGCCCAGGAGCGCCTCGGCTACCCCACCCCAAAACCCGAAGCTCTCCTCGAACGCATCATCAAGGCCAGCTCCAACGAAGGCGACGTCGTTCTCGACCCCTTCTGCGGCTGCGGAACCACCGTTCAGGTCGCGCAGCGTCTCAACCGCCGCTGGATCGGCATTGACATCACCCACCTCGCGATCGGCCTCATCAAGAAGCGCCTGTCGGACGCATTCGGCCCCGAGATCAAATCCAAATACGAGGTCATCGGCGAGCCTACCGATTACGCAGGCGCAGCGCAGCTAGCCGAAGAAGACAAGTACCAGTTCCAATGGTGGGCGCTCGGCCAGGTGGGCGCCCGGCCGACAGACCAGAAGAAGGGCGCAGACCGCGGCATCGACGGCCACCTCTACTTCCACGACGACGACTCCGGCAAATCGAAGCAGATCATTTTCTCCGTCAAAACCGGCGGCGTCTCCGCTCCGCAGGTGCGCGATTTGCGCGGCGTGATCGAGCGCGAGAAAGCCGAGATCGGCGTCTTTCTCACCTTCGAGGAACCGACCAAGCCCATGAAGCACGAAGCCGCCGAAGCCGGCCTCTACAAATCCTCCGACGGCAGCACCTACCCGCGTCTGCAAATTCTGACCATCCAGCAAATCCTCGAAG
This sequence comes from uncultured Acidobacteriota bacterium, assembly GCA_963786565.1. Classification (GTDB taxonomy): domain Bacteria; phylum Acidobacteriota; class Terriglobia; order Terriglobales; family Acidobacteriaceae; genus Telmatobacter. The sequence goes on from CAWAZR010000017.1 coordinate 86,402, forward strand.
GCAAGCAGCCCGACTACCCTGCCCACCGCCGCGACGCAACATTCAAAAAGGCCCCACGTAGCCGCCCCGCTCCCGCCGAAAACCTCACGCTTCCCCTGCTCCCCAACGATTAACCGCCGCCCCGCAACCCCCTCCCGCCCCATATTCCCCGTAAGCCACTCAAAACACTCAGCAAAATCCGTCCGCCGAATTGCAGATAATTAAGCCCATCCGGCGCACAATCGTTCTATGAGCTGCTCCCAGGGAAACGCAATTCGTCCGCGCCCCCGCTCCCTCCACTCCCTGGTGGCTGTTAACTACTTGCCAACTCCCCCCCTCCCCCCCTCCCCCGGGTTCGAGGCGGAGGCAAGGAGCTGAAAGGCGACCCCTCGGCCACGGTTTACTGACCACTGACCACTGTTCACTGACCACTGGCGCACCACGGCACCCGGTTTCCTCTCCCAAAAAACGACTTGTGAAACTGTGAAGCTCGGAACCGACTCCAAATCAGCAACTTACAGCGCAAACCCGCACAGTCTCACAGTCCGTGCGTTTCTGCGAAACTGCGCTGCGGATTGGCATCGGTTTTTCGGCGAGGGGATTTGCTGCTAGCCACGATTCACGAACCACGATTCACGGCTCACGGTTCACGGTTCACGAACCACGATTCACGATCTAAGAGCTGACGGCTCAGAGCTGAAAGATGGAACCTGGGACCCAATAACCGCCGTGCAGGATTGCGATCTTGAAAAACCACCACAGCAGAGCCAATGCGACCGCAGCTGCTCCCAGAAAGACCAACGCCAGCCGCATCGTGTGGCGATCCGGCTTGCTCTCTTGCAGGAAATCCGCTGGCACTTCTGCTGGCCGGCCCTCAACATAGGCTGAAGCCTTCAGTTCAGCCTCAGAAGGCGCGGCTGTTCTCTTCGTGTGGTCAGTAACAGATGGGAAGTCTTCAACCAACCGCGTGGCAGCAAACCACCGGTTGGGACTCGTGACGGTAAAAAATCCGGCAGTCCCGACGGTGTAACCCCTGCGAAGCACGGAACGAAGAATCTTCATTGCGTCCTCTTGAATCGCCGTTCGCGAAAGGGCCTTTTCTGTTCCTTGTTCTCTCTTCCCTTGGTCCTTTGGTCCCTGTTGGCTTGTTCCCTTGTTCCCTTGGCCCCTGTTCTCTCGCTCCCTCGTTCCCTCGCTCCCTTGCTCCCTGCCTTTACCCTCGCACGGAAACGCCGGAGAACTCCAGCACGGCCAATCCGCGAACCGGCTGGCCAAAGAAGCGGGCCGGCGCAAAGCGGCTGAACAGCAGCAAACTCTCCACTTGGGAGCGCGTGGTGGCATCGGTCGGGCCGGAGACGATGCGGTAGTCGTACACTTCGCCCGAACCGTTGATGTAGGCCTCGACCACGACTGGGCCGTTGATGGCGCCGGTTTCATTGCCGCCGGGCGCACTGGAGTAATAGAGCAGATGCGGCGCGGTGGCGTTGCCCAGAGGCTCATCGGGCGTAGCCGCGGCGGTTTCAGGCTGGGCGAGCATTGAAATCAGAAAAACGATGGTGCCCAGCAACAGCACGGCACTGGCAAAGCCCGCGCCGGCTTGCAGCAGGAAGGGCCCCATGGTGTTTCTCCAGGCCAGATCGAACATGGTGAAGATGCTGCGGCGGCTGCGCGCGCGTTCCTGGCTTACCGCGACGCGAATGCGCAACGGCAGGTCTGCCGGCTCTTCCACCGGGCCCAGCCCGGCCAATGCGGTTTGCAGATCGCGCAGCGACTTCCACTCTCGCGCGCACGCATGGCACGCCTGGAGGTGTGCGTCCATCCCCTGCATTTCCCGTCCCGTCAACCGGCCGTCCAAATAATCCGTCAGGCCTGTCTGCACCTGAGTGCAATTGTTCATCGCGCCTCCTCTCGCAGGGACAGTTCCATCCCTGCCAGCGCTTTGGTTCGCGAGCCCGGCTTGAACGCGACCAGCAGCGTACCCAAAAACGCGCGTCCACGCACCAGCCGCGACTTCACCGTTCCCAGATTGACACCTTGCATTGCCGCCACTTCTTCGTATGAAAATCCTTCAATATCGCGCAGGATGAGCGTGCTGCGGAACGGCTCCGGCACCTTCCGTAACGCCTGCTCCACGTGCGCCCGGTTCTCCTCGTGCAGGGCCGCGTCAAACGGCGACTCGGACGGATCGACCAGCGTGTCCTTCAGCAATACCGGACTTGCATTGTCGCCTGCTCCCATCTCCTGCTCGATGGGGACTTCCTGCTGCTGATGCCGCATCCACCAGCGACGCTGATTCGACGCCTCGCGCAAGGCTATGCGGTATATCCAGGTGCGCAACGACGACTCGCCGTGAAAACTGTGAATGCCGCGGTAAACTTTGATGAAAACTTCCTGGGCGAGATCGGCAGCATCAGCTTGGTTGCGCACGGTGCGCGCGAGCAGAGAATAAATCGGCTGGTGGTAGTGTGCGATCAACCAAGCAAACGCCTGCTCCGAGCCCGTCCGCAACTCTGCCACCAGAGCCGCTTCGTCGGGATGGAGCGCGAGTGCGCCGGCAACATTGCCCATGGTGAGGTCCGCCTGCAAGTCAGTTTCCTCCCACGTTATCGCACTTCATCCACCGCGTGCACCCTCCTGCGTCACAGCCGATTACGAATGTGACGTGAGAGAGCCGATGGTTTTCTTGAGCTGCTTCCAGCGCTGTTTGACGCCGGAAGCATACAGCTGACCCCGATGCGAGGGTGTTGGCGTTCATCCACTCGGCCTCTGCACCTGCTTCATTAGACACCGGCGGCCCTTAAAGTGTTCCCAGTCAATTGGAGTCGGGGGTTTGGTCTCACGAAAACATTGTTGATGACTTGAAGTTGAAAATAAAGGGGTTAGATTGAGAAGACGATTCGGCGGCCCTTTTCTACCCGGCTCCAGGCCGCTTCCACCTGGGCCAGCGGAACCGGATCGACAGCAATTTGCAGGGTTCCGACGGCGGCCATTTCGAAAAGGGTGGGGATGGTGGCGAAGATGCTTTCGAGCGAGGCGGCGCCGAAGCCGCTGCCGAGGAGGGTGAGATCGATGCTGCGCAGGGTTGCGCCGGGGAGGGTGATGGTTTTGCCCGCGCTTTCGCCGACTTCGACGAGACGGGTCGAGTGCGTGGCCTCCGCCTTGAAGCCGCGAGCGAGGGCCTCGAGGAGCAGCTCCGTGGGCCGACCCCACAGATAGTCGACAACGACGTTGATGCCGGAAGCAGCCTCGGCGGCGAGGGCGTCGCGGATTGCGTCTTCGGGCTGGTCGAGCGCGATGACCGCGTCGACATCGGTCCCGGCCAGAGCGTCGAGGTTGCGGCCCGCGGCAATCACGCGTTTGGCTCCCAGCAGACGCGCCGACTGAATGGCGAGATGGCCGGCCACTCCGGTGGCGCCCATGATCAGCACGGTTTCTCCTGGAGCCAGGGCGGCGCGGTCCTTCAGCGTGAGCCAGGCCGCCATGCCGGGATTGGCGATTGCTGCGGCCTGCATGTCGTCGAGTTTTTCGGGCACGGGAATGCACATCTTGCGCGGAGCGGCGGCGCATTCCGCCATCGTTCCCCAGGGCTTGCGGACGAAGAGAAAATACACGCGGCTGCCGTCGTCGAGGACGCCGACGCCATCGATGCCGGGGACGGATGGGCCCTGGTTGTCTTTCGCGCTGGCGTAGTGCGAGCCGCTGGCGAGGGCTTTCACGATGGGATGCAATCCCGCGGCGCGAACGCGGACGAGGACTTCGCCGTCTTCGACCACGGGATCGGGAAACGATTGGTATTTTGGCGCCTGGCCGGGAGATTCGACAACGGCCGCATTCATGCGATGTGCCTCCGGGGGAAGTTGCTCACCTTATTCCGCATCTTAAAGTACGGCCTTTGCACTCCAATGATTTCATCGTTGGCGTTTCGAGTTCTCGGCGCGCGCGCTTAGGATGAAATGCGGAGGCATCGCCATGTTCACTGCCCAGCCTATCGGATTTATTCATAGTCCCTTCCTCGAAACTTCCGCTATTCCCAAAGGCCTGGGCGCCAAGCATGACGCCGAGGGCGCGATCGAATTGCTGCGCGAGTATGAGCCGGGGCTGACTGATATCGAGGGCTTTTCGCATCTCTATGTGCTCTGGGAATTCGACCGCGCCGATGGATTCGATTTGATCGCGCATCCGCCCACCGACGAGCGCCGGCCACATGGGGTTTTCGCCACGCGGTCGCCAAGGCGGCCGAACCCGATTGGGCTGACGGTGGTGGAGTTGCTGGGGCGCGAGGGCACATCACTGCGCGTGCGCGGCGTGGATATGCTCGATGGCACGCCGGTCTTGGATATCAAGCCGTATCTCTCCAGCGTTCCGGCGGAGAAGCTGATGCGGGGATGGCTGACGGAGGCGGAAAAACGAGGGAACAGGGATTAGGGAACAGGGAATAGAAAACTCGCGCCCTTGCGGCTTGCAAAGAAAATCACTGACTGTTCGCGTTTGCTTGGTCCCTGCTTCTACGGTATTCCCAGCAGCTTGTGCGTCTGCAGGCTCAGGCGCCAGCGGGGGTGTTCGAGGCAATACTTGAGCGCGGCTTGCGTGTTGGCGTCGCGGAGGGTACCGTCCATTGGCTGCAGAAAGAAATGGCGGAACTGGAGCGACTCGAACGCCTCCGGTTCGGCGCCGGGTTGCGGATACACCAGCTTAAGCTCGTCACCGGAGTGCTGCTTGAGCTCTGCGCCAGCCTTGGGGCTGACGCAGATCCAGTCGAGGCCCCACGGAGCCGCAACGGTTCCGTTGGTTTCAACGGCGATCTCAAAGCCGCGCGCATGGAGAGCATCGATGAGCGGAGGATCGAGCTGAAGCAGAGGCTCGCCGCCAGTGCAGACGACGAATCGAGTGCCGGGGACGTCGCCGCCCGGCCATTTTTCTTCAACGGCCGCGGACAACTCCTCAGAGGTCGCGAACTTTCCGCCGCCGGGTCCATCGGTGTCGGCAAAATCGGTGTCGCAAAACTGGCAGGTCGCGGAGGCACGGTCAGCTTCGCGGCCCGACCAGAGGTTGCAGCCCGCAAAGCGCAGAAAGACCGCGGCGCGCCCAGTGTGCGCGCCCTCGCCTTGCAGGGTGTAGAAGATTTCCTTCACAGCGTACATATAAGCAGCCTCTAGCTGCTGGCTACTAGCTTCTAGCTCTTTCGTGCGGAACGCAACGGCCTTGGCTCCAACGAGACAAGGCTACAGGCTTGGAGCTAGAAGCTGGAAGCTATCTTTTCAGGATCGGGTCGGCGATTCCGTTCTCTCGGAAGCCTTTTTGGCGCAGCAAGCACGAGTCGCACTGGCCGCAGGGCGCGCCCGTTGGCCCTGGATCATAGCAACTGCTGGTGAGCCCATAGTCCACGCCCAGCTCCGTTCCCGTTGCGACGATCTGCGCCTTTGTCATCGCGATCAGCGGCGTGTGAATCTTGAGATGCTGGCGGCCTTCGACGCCCGCCTTTGTTGCGAGGTTGGCCATCTTCTCAAATGCCTCAATGAATTCCGGCCGGCAATCGGGATAGCCGGAGTAGTCGAGCGCGTTGACGCCGAGAAAAATGTCGCTTGCGCCCAGCACCTCAGCCCAGGCCAGTGCAAACGAAAGAAAGATGGTGTTGCGCGCGGGCACATAGGTGATGGGAATGCCGTGCGACATCTCTTCGGCATCGCGGCCCTTGGGCACGGCGATTTCGTCCGTTAGTGCCGACCCGCCGAAGGCGCGGAGATCGATGGTGGCGATGCGATGCTGCGCGACGCCGACGGACGCGGCGACGCGCTTGGCGGCTTCGAGTTCCCAAACGTGGCGCTGGCCGTAGGCGAACGAGAGCGCGTAGAGCGCGTAGCCCTCGGTTTTCGCGATGGCAAGCACGGTGGCGGAGTCGAGGCCGCCGCTCACGAGAACGACGGCGCGTTTGGGTCGGTTCTCCAAATTTCTTCAATCACCTTTACGTGAACGCTCGGCCCAATCGCAGAATATTGCCATGGCCTCATCAAGATTTCTTGGTCCGCATGAAATTTTGAATTTCATCTCTTCGCGCTTGGCAAAAAACCAATCGTTTTCCGACCTTTCGGTGAAAATTTTCTCAAATTCGCGCCCTTCGAGGTCAGTTTCATTCAGGTCAACGTCCACCGTCCAGCCCGGATTGTCGAGCGTATCGATCTTTATCCCGTAGGAGTGCTCCCAAAGACCATTGCAGCGGTCGGCGTACCATGCTTGGAGCCGCTCAAAACCCGTCATGAGTTCTCGCTTTCTGTGAGCTACTTGAAATCCCCGCCGCGGCCTATGTCGATCGACGCGGCGATCGATGTGCTTTTATCCACATAGGACTGGATGCACTGCTCGAGCTTGCCTTGCGCCTCAAGAACGAACTCGATCGTGTCGCGCGCTGCGCCGTTGCCGCCGCGGTTGGGCGTGATGTAGTGAGCCTCTTTCTTGACGCGCTCGCGCGCGTTGGCCACCGCGACCGCGAACCCCACTTCGCGCATCACCGGTAAATCGATAATATCGTCGCCGACATAGCAAATCTCATCGAGCGCGAGGCCTTCCTGCGCGCAAATATGGCGCACTGGCTCCATCTTGAATGCCTGTCCCTGATAGACATACTCGATTTTCAAGTCGCGCGCCCGCGTAGCTACCGTCTCGCTAATGCGTTTGGTAATCACGCCGTATTTCAGTCCGCCCATGCGGCCCAGCGCAATGCCCAGACCGTCGTGGGCGCTGTAGCCCTTCACCTCAACCATGGTGTCCGATTGCACGCCCATGCTGATGTCACTGCTGCCTTTCCCACGAACCTCGTCCAAGACTCCCGCGTGCGCGGTACCTGGCACGAGCCAGATGGTGCCGTCGGTCCATACGCCGTCGACGTCGAAGAGGATGATTTTGATCTTGCGGGCTCGGTCTTGCGCGGTGAGTGCCATGATTCGATTGTAGCGGTGTTAGCGGAGCTGGCGGCGTTAACGGAGTTAGGTTGCGACGGCGTCTGGATCAAGGGTATTGCTGGAGAATAGAGGCATGGACCAGGAACCGCCCGACCCAGAGCCCCGGAAACTCGAACCTGAAAATTACTACTTCGAGGGGCCGCTGATGGTGTTTACCGCCGCGTACCACCTGAAGCGCGGGAGTTGTTGCGGCTCGGGCTGCCGGCACTGCCCGTATGGCGATGGTCCTGCCCAGGAGAAGGTGCCGACCGCGCCCGAATAGCGGCGCGCGATTTACTGTGGCCCCTTTTACGGAAGACATGCTATAAATCCAACGCTGCGCGCAAAGGCTCCCGGCTTCCACTCTAAGGAAGCTCCCTGGCGACCGACGCCGCACACATGGGCAACACAAATCAAGGAGGAAAGAATGGGAATACTTTACTGGATTCTGGCTGGTCTGATTGCGGGCTGGCTCACGGGCAAGATCATGAAGGGCTCGGGCTACGGGTTCTTTGTGGATATTTTGCTGGGTATCGCGGGAGGATTCGTTGGCGGCTGGATCGCGCGCCATGTCGGTCTTGACCCGGCAGGCGGATTTATTTACAGCACTCTGATTGCAATAGGCGGCGCAGTCGTTTTGGTGGCGATCGTGCGATTAATCAAGCACTGAAGAACGGCGGAGTTAGCGGCGTTAGCCAGGAAGTCGACGATCCTGCTATCCCGGGTCCCAAAAGCGGGACCCGGGGCACCCCATTTCGTGCTGAGTTGGACGAAAAACAAATGCAGGTCCCCGTTCGACTTCGATCGCCGCGCGATCTCCACTCAGGGCAGGCTTTCGACTCGTCTGCCTGCGGCGGACTCGCTCAGGATGACTGCATATGTGCTGGGTTGGTGCTGTCCCACCTTAGCCGATTCGCAAAATGCGCGAATCGCCGAAGGTGGGGCACCCGCAGTTTGTTTATTCGGAGGCGCCGGGCGCTGGAGCCTGCGTTACGACGGGCGGGGTGACAGGTGCGGCAGCGGGCGCAGCGGGCGGCTCGCGTACCAACACCGCAAAACGCGGAAACGCGAAACTGCCGGCGGCATCGTCGATCACATTCAACTGGCAGAGATACTGGCCGGGCTTGAGTCCGCTGAGCGGGACGTCGAGTTCGAAACTGACGGCGTCGCGGCCTTCCACGTTGATGGCTCGGGCCTGCACGATCGGCGTTTCATAGATCTTCGTGGATCCCTGCATCAGTTCCAGACTGCTGAGCAGATTGATGCCGGGCTTCGATCCCTTGGGATCGCCTGCGGCTGCTTCCTTTTCGTGCGCGGGATCGTAGATTTCGTAGAGCAAATAGAGGTGCTGGTCCTGGCGGAAGACGTGGCTGATGTTGGGCACGTACTCCTGGCCGTTGCGCACCAGCGGGTCCGTTTTCTTGCTTGGCTCGCGCTGCGAGGCCAGCAGGATCGAACTCATTTTGAGCGGGGCTTTCTTGAGATCGGGTAACGTGACGTCGGCGATGAACGAGCCCATCTGGCCGGTTTCGTTTTCGCGCACGACGAATTTGACCTGATACTTGCCGGGCGGCAGGTTGAAGCTGGTGGTGTACTGAATGTTTTTCTGCCGCGCCGCGAGCGTGGCATCGAGATTGAGCTTGACGGTGTCGCGCACGCGGCCCACGGGGCGCTTGGTGTCGTCGATGACGGCACCGATGATGTCGAGCGTGGCTTTGTCCTTGTCGCCGCCTTTGACAAACGGGATTTGCGAGCCGGGCACGACCAGCGAAACCGGCATGTAATAGCGGTTGGCATCGAGGCGGAAGTACATGGCGTCCATGTAAACCGCAATGTCGGTGGCGGGCAGATCACTCGAGAGCTCATCCTGCAATTCCTGCTCGCGATCTTCCTTGCCGGAGTGTTTGAAGTCGGCGGGCGCATAGTAGCCTGGCCGGTAATCGAGCTTAATGCCCGGCCGGGTGATTTTGACGGTGAGCTTGCGATATTTGCCGTCGCGCGCCGGATCGGATGAGTGGAAACCGATGGCGTAGTAGGCCGAGGTGTCTTTCTGCACCTGCGCGAAGGCAGGCGCGAAATCGTTGGAGTCGAAGAAGGCTTTGCCGCCGGTGTCGGAAGAGAGCGTGCCCATCACTTCCTGACTGTTGAAGTTGCTTTGCATGTTGTTCGTGAGCGATGCGCCATTGAAGGCGCCCTGCCCCCGGAGACTGCCTGTGGACGCGTCGCCTAATGGGCCGATGGCCTGGAGGCCACGCGTGTCGACACTATAAATGGAAATATCGGCGCGCACCGCCGAGTTGATGGCCGAACGAAGCGATGCCTCGTTCTCGATGCCGTCGCGCGAAATGCCGCCGGAGAAATAGAGCAGCGATTTTTTCTCGTTGATCTTGGCCAGCGACTGCGAGATGGAGCGCAAGGCAAAGAGCTCGCGGTCGGTGTTGAGGTCGTTGTACTCGCTTTCGTCGGGCGTGTAGGCAGTGGTGTCTTCCACCTGGTTGGTGCTGGAGTTTGCGCCCTCGGCGAAGCCCTGGCCTTCAGTACCGTTGTACGCACCCACCTCGCGAATGAGCGCGTCCTTGTCGGCGGTAAAGTCCTGATCGACGGCGAGCGTGTCGCCGAGAGAAACCAGTGCGATGAGGTCGGCGGCCTGCATCTTGGTTTTGAGGAATAATTGCGCCGCTTCCACGCTGCGCTCAAGATCCTCAGGCTGCATCGAGGTCAGGTCGAAGAACATGACGATGAGCCGATGGTTGCGCAGCTCTTCGGGTCTGGCTACAACCACTGCCTTGCTGCCGGTGGGACCAGCAGCGAGGCCGCTGACGGTAGCCTCCTTGATCGGCGTGGCCATGTCGACGCTTTCGAAATCGAAGGTGGAGATCTGCTGCTCGCGGCCGTTTTCGTAGATTTTGAAGTCGCTCTGCTTCAGGTCTTTCACGAGCTCGCCGGTTCTTGCGTCGCGCGCCACCACGTTGGTGAGAACGAGATCGGAGTTGGCCTTGATCACGAATCCACCCTGCGGTGTGGAACTAACCTGGTTGGACGATTGCGCGGGCAGGGGTGGGACACCGGTCGCGGCCAGCGCCAGCAGCGCAAGTGTTGCGCCGAAGCGTTGCGCCGAACTCGCCATTGTGCTGCCTCCGCTCATCGATTTACGCGACTCCAATGTTTTTCAGAACCTGAATCTGGCCAAAAATTGAAATTGCCGCATCTGGCCGACGGAAGTGACCTGGCCGAAATGCGGATCTCCATACGTGGTGTCGATGCCCGAGTACTGCACGGTATTGAAGACGTTGTTGATCTGCGCACGAATTTCCATGCTGCGGTTTTCGCCCATATCCATGGTTTTGGAGAGCGCCATATTGTTCTGCACCGTTCCCGGCCCCGCGATGGAGTCGCGCGGCGCGTTGCCGAAGTAATTGCAGAACCCGGTGGTGGCGGAGGGCGGAGAGTAGGCCGCGGTGTTGAACCACTGGCGCAGGCCGCCGACAATGGAGGGCGATTGTCCGGGAACGAGATTCGGCCGGAGCGCGCCGGCGTTGCCGCATTCCACGCCCTGCGCAGTGGGCTCAAAGCCTGGCGAAATCCAGCCGCCCGTGGCGAAGGTGAAGCTGCCGGAGACGGAGAAGCCGTCGAGGATGTGCGACGGCACGCCGGAAGTGGCCCACAGTCTGCCTTCGCCAAAGGGCAGCTCGAAGAGATAGTTGCCGCTCACCTGGTGGCGAACGTCGAGAACCGAGTGGCCTTCCTGCGCGGCAAGGTTCTGCCAGTCCTGCACCACGGAGCCGCCGCTGCCGTTCACCGAGCTGGCGTCGTCTATGGCGTGACCGTATTGATAATTGGCGCCCAGGGAAACGCCTTTCTGGAGCCGCTTGTTCAAGCGCACCGTGGCCTGATTGTTCTTGTAGTAGGCTTCGGCTTCGTCGTAGGTGAAGAGCAGGTCGCTGGGATCGGTGCCCGCGCTGGCGGGCAGCGCGCGCGGCGCAAGCTGCACGTCGAGGTGATTGGAGCGCGACCCGTTGTAGCCGAGATTCATCACTATGCCCAGCGGCAGCGTCTTCTGGAGGTCGAGGTCCCACACCATTACGTAGGGAAGGCCGTAGTGAGGATTCAAAGCGTAGTTGCCAACGGTGGCGGGCGCGGGAAAACCATTGGCGAGAGTGAAGCAAGTGCCCGTCTGCGCGCAGGCAATGGACGGCGAGTTGCCGACCGCTTCCTGGTTGGTCTGCTCGTTCGTGAAGGGCGGCAAGTGCGCCATTTTGGTGGCGAAGCCGGCGTACTCGCCCACGGTGTAATTCGTGCCGAAACCGGCGCGGAGCACCGTGCTCTTGATTTTCGGCACACGCCATGCAAGACCTACGCGCGGCTGGAAGGCCTTGTGCCAGGGAAACACGAGTGATGAGGGAAGGCCGTTTTTGCCGGCGGTCTGCTCGGTCTCGCTGGCAAAAGCTGCGCCGGGGTTGGTAGCGACGTCGGCGAGACGGTTGTATTTCTCGGTGTAGGGCGCAAAAAACTCCCAGCGCACGCCGTAGTTGAGCGTGAGCGAAGGCAGCGCGCGCCAATCATCGGTGGCGAAGGCGTCGTAGACGTTGTCGCGCAGGTAGCTCTTGGCTAGCGAGGAGTTGAGCGTGGTGGATTGCGGCAGGCCGAGGAGAAAATCAGCGATCGAATTGCCGGTGCCTGCAACGGCCGCGTTACTCACAAATTCCTCGGTGAAGAGGCCGGTAAACGCGAAATTCCCTGTGCCGTTGGAGCCGGCGAGAAAGTCGCGGTGCACGCGGCGGTAATCGGCGCCATAGCGCATGTTGTGCTTGCCGTGAATCCAGCTCAAGACCTCAGAGAACGAGATGGTCTGCGAGATGGAGAAACTGGGCTGGGTATCGCTGAGTCCCGTAATGCCATTGCTGAGCGAGATGGTGGGCACGCCATAGTTGAGGCCGACGTTGTTGGGCACATTGATGCCGTCGGCCGCGGCGGGATTGTCGGTGGTGTTGGTGAAGAAGTTGATGGTGTGGCTGCTGCTGCGGTTCCAGTTGGCGTTGAAGATGTTCGTGAAGCGGTGGTAGCCGACAGTGTAGCCGGCCTGCATCGAGTAAGAGTTCGAAGCGCTCTTGCCGCCGAGCTCGGGAATGAAACTGACGATATCGGAAGCCGAGTGGCCCTCGTTGTAATTGAAATTCATGCTCTGGCGCAGGCCCTGATTCTGCGATCCGCCGCGACGCCCGCCGCCACCGCCGAAGCCTCCGCGGCCGCCGGGTTGCGTGGCGTTTGCGCCAAGGCTGCGGTTGTAACGGACGCCGGCATTGGTCGCGTTTGATTGCCCGGTAGTGATCGCCTGGTAGTTGTAGCCGTTAGCGGTTTCGCCGTTGGGCAATGGCTGAGGGTATAAGGCGAGCAGCGCCGCGGCTTGCGGGGAGATGGACTGGTATGGGACGTAAGTCGGCGGGTTGGGAATCTTGTTGGACGGGAACTGCACGCCGGTAACCGGGTCGTAGATTGGCGGCAACCCTGTGGCGGAAAAATCACCGCTCCGTTCCGCCAGCGTGGGCACCGTTTCATTGAATACACCGGGAGTGGATTGGCGCGTGCCGGAAAGCGTGAGGAAGACCGTATCTTTCCCGCTGGGCTTGGTGAAGTGCGGAATGTACGGCGCGCTCATGAATGAAAGCGTGAAGCGATTCGATCCGTTCACCGGCTGATGTTCTGGCAGGCCGGTGAGATCGAACGGCTGCGCATTGAAGTAAGAAGTGGTGTTGTTCCACGCGATGGCGCCGTGGGGCTGCGCGGGATTGAAGCCGCGGAAATTTCTTCCGCCACCACCGCCACCACCACCGCCGCCGCGTCCTCCGAAGCCGCCACCTCCACCACCACCGCCGAAGCCGCCTCCTCCGCCACCAAAGCCACCGCCGCCGAAGGCTCCGCCGAACCCTCCGCCGCCGCCATATCCGCCAAACAAGCCGCCCTGCCCGGCCTGGTCGCCGCCGGGACCGCCTTGCCCGCCGGGACCACCCGGTCCCATGCCCGCATTGAGCCGGTCGTCAGGATTCATGCCGGCGTAGGCACTCACTTGACCGGCCTGGCCTGTGATCGCCACCGATTCGTCGCTGAAGTCGGAGTTGGCGGCAATCGAGGGCAGCGCCGCTCCGCTCTGACCTTCGGTGCCGGCCCCGGTGTCTGTATCAGAACTCAGCGCGCTTTCGAGGCTCATGTTTTCAGGAGCGTTGCCGGCCATTTGCCGCACGCCCTGACCGGGCGCGCCGGTGCGGGCCCCTTCGCGCGTTCCCTGCTGCGCCTGTTGCTGATCTTGTTCGGCCTGTCGCGAAGCCAGAATGAGCTCGAAGTTAACGAGTTGGTCGTGACCGGAAGCGTTGAGGACCGCTTCCTGCGATCCTTGTGCGAAGGCCGCGAACTGGGTGCGGATGACGTAGCGGCCGTTCTGGGGAATATTCATTTGCCACGCGCCGGTGATGTCGGTGGTGGTGGAATAGCGCTTGCCGGTAAGGGAATTTTGCGCAGTAAGGGTGACACCGGGCAGAGGAATGTTGCCGCTCTTTACCGTGCCATGCAACTTGCCGCCGGCGACAGATGGGCTGGCAGGGGGCGCGACAACTTGTGGTGCAGCGACGGGCGCTGATGTGGGTGCGCCGGCAGGGACCGGGGCTTGCGCCCAGGCCGCAATCGAGCTGGCCACAATAATCCCCACCACTCCCGCACGCATCATAATTTTTGTTGTCCGGCCTCTCGTGCCTGTATTCAGTCTGACGAGTCATTCACCGTTAAGGTTTACGAAGCCGCCATCCTGCGCGGCTGCGGTCTCGCGCTGCGAGAAGTTGTGTGTAATTTGTACGAATTGATGCGGCACGCAAGATTCGGACTTGCAATCCACGGCGGCACATGTTAACTATTAAGACAATAATCTCCTGATTGCTACCAAGCGAGTAACCCTTGGTCGCATCGGACAGGATGGGATGGGCATGCAGATCGGCACCACGATTCGCGCTTACAGGCTACAAAAGGGACTTTCACAAGGGGACATCGAAAAGAGAACCGGCCTGCTGCGCTGCTATCTTTCGCGGGTGGAAAACGGCCACACCGTGCCCTCGCTGGACACGCTCGCCAAGATCGCGAACTCCCTCGACCTGCCCATCGCGCAGTTCTTCGCCAGCGACACACTGGCCCGCCAGATGAATACGCAGAATCTCTCCGACGATGAACTGCGTTTTCTGACGCAGATCCGGCGCTACTCCTCGAATTTGAACGAGAGCGACCGCAAGCTGCTGATGGCTATGGTGAAGAAGTTTGCTGCTACGGCGACTAGGTAGAGATCAGGTTTCAGGTGTCAGGTGTCAGGGGTCCGGGGTCAGCCTCTGCGTCACCGAGAGCGCAGGTTCGCTCACACGATGATGGGTGCGGGCGAGGACGTCCCGACGTCAGCTGCTCAGAACGTCAGGCCTTGCGGCGGCGGAATGTGAGCCACGTAGAAACCAAAAAGCACAAGCAGGATGACAATCGCCGCGACGGCAAGGCGCATGCGCGTCTGAAACATGGTGCGCGGCGAGCCGATGCGCGGCACCAGCGGCACGGCAAAAAGCAGTCCGCACAAGAAGCCGCCGATGTGGGCGGAATTGTCAATTTCCACGCCAGTGAATCCGCTGCCAAAGTTGACGGAAAGACCGATGACGAGATTGATGGCGGCAAAATAAATGACGGACTTGCGTAGACGCTTGAGCTCGTACTCGGGAATGGGCAGGCGCTTGGATTTGAGCAGGATGATCAGCGCACCGGCAATGCCGAATACGGCGCCTGAGGCTCCGGCTCCGGCAGCGAAAACGGGCACGCCTGAAGCGTCGTGCATGGGCCTCACCCAGTTGTAGCAGGTGGAAAGCAGATTGCCAGCAGCTCCGGTCAGGATGTAGACCGAGATCAGACCAAACCAGCCCATCAGCGGCTCGGCCAAAAGCCCCAGGTTCCACAGGCACCACATGTTGGTGGCGAGATGAAGAATTCCCACGTGCACAAACATGGCGGTGACGATGCGAATCCACTGCCCGTCGATGAGTACGCTGCCGGCGTTATCGGCGCCCCAGTGCATCAACTGGTCGACGGTTGGGCTCCACATGCTGACGCCACGCGCCGACATGAGCAGAAACACCGCGCAATTGATACCCACGAGCAGATAAGTGGCCGGCGCAGAGGCCCACCCGCGCCGGGAACGAGGCCGACGCGGCGGCGGATTTTCGGCTTGCGGAGGAAGAATCTCCGGTTGGGGGCTCGAGGAATAACTTCCCATATCAACACTCTAAAGCATCGGCGGTTGCGCCGCGTGCGTCAGGGAGGGCTCTTTCGCCCGCTAAAGCGGGCTGGTTGAGTTCGGTGGTTCCATCAACCCCAGTCTGACGAATGGGGCTACCGTATATCGCCCGCTGCGCGGGCTAGCAATGGCGGCAAAGCCGCGCCCTTTCGCAACGATTGCTTATGAGTTTCCCCTGCTCCGCCGCACCTGGCTTAAACAGGCCTTCCGATTCACAACCGGGCGTGGAGCGTCGATGTAGTCTGGAGTTTGGTTTGCGCCGGATGGACCTCGCGGGTCGCAGGGCGAGGCGGGGCGAATCCTCAGGATCTCTGACCGCTTGAATTCGCGCGTCGGCATCCCGGTATCCCGGGTCTCAAAATCGGGACCCGGGGCACCCCAGAGTTGTGCGGGAACTGGCGGTCAGAGAAGGAATTAGGAGAGCGATCGTGAGTGTGGAGGCAAAGGCAAGCGGGAGCGGCGCAAAGACGATTCGCCGCGCGTTGCTCAGCGTGACTGACAAAACGGGCCTGGTGGAGTTTGCGCAGGCGCTGGCAGGGTTGGGCGTGGAACTGATTTCAACGGGCGGAACCGCAAAGGCATTGCGTGCAGCGGGGCTCTCGGTCAAGGACATCAGCGAACTGACGGACTTTCCCGAGATGCTCGACGGGCGCGTGAAGACGCTGCATCCGCGCGTGCATGGCGGCCTGCTCTATATCCGCGGCAACGCCGAACACGAAGCGGCAGTGAAGGCGCACGGCATTGAGCCCATCGACATGGTGGTGGTGAATCTCTACGCCTTTGAGAAGACTGCATCGCAGCCCGGCGTCGCGTTCGGACACCTGATCGAAAACATCGATATTGGCGGGCCGTCGATGGTGCGCTCGGCGGCGAAGAACTTTGAAGATGTGGCCATTGTGACGCGGGTTTCGGATTACCCCGATCTCATCCAAGAAATGAAAAGCGCCCGCGGCGCCGCAGCGCTGACGCGCGCTACGCGTTGGCGGCTGGCGAAGCAGGCCTTCGCGCTGACTTCCGCATACGACTCGGCGATTGCGAGCATGCTCGAACAGATTGCCGACGCGCCCGTTCCGGAAGCTCCCGCGTCGTTCGACGACGCATCGTTGCCGGCGACGCTGCGCATCAACATGCCGCAGGCGCAGGCCCTTCGCTACGGCGAAAATCCTCATCAACGCGCGGCGCTCTATGCCGACGGCTCAGGCAAGGGCATTGCCGGGGCGCGGCAGTTGCAAGGCAAAGAACTGAGCTTCAACAATCTCGTGGACCTGGATGCCTGCTGGGAGCTGGTGCAGGAGTTTGAGGAACCCACCTGCATCATCGTGAAGCACACCAACCCCTGCGGCGCGGCAACCGGAGCGAACATCCTCGAGGCGTATCGGAAGGCGCTTGCCGCCGATCCGGTGTCGGCCTTCGGCGGAGTGATCGGCATCAATCGCGAGGTGGATGGCGCGGCGGCGGAAGAGATTGCGAAGCTGTTTGTGGAAGCCATTGCCGCGCCGGCGTTTTCTGAAGACGCGCGGGAGCGCTTTGCGCAAAAGAAGAATCTGCGCGTGGTGGAAGTGAAGACGGCGCCGGTAAAGCCGGTGGTCAAGCAGGTGTCGGGAGGGTTGCTCTTGCAGGATGCCGACACGGGCCGAGTGACGGAGTCGGAGCTGAAGGTGGTGACGTGGCGGCCGCCGACGACCGAGGAGCTGCGCAGCCTCCTCTTCGCGTGGCGGGTATGCAAGCACGTGAAATCGAATGCAATTGTGTATGCGCGGGACGGGCAGACGCTGGGCGTGGGCGCGGGACAGATGAGCCGGGTGGACGCGGCCAGGTTCGGCGCCATGAAAGCCGTGCTGCCGCTCAAGGGCTCTGTGGCGGCGTCAGATGCGTTCTTTCCCTTCCCTGATGGTCTGGAGGTCGTTGCGCAGAACGGCGCGACGGCAGTGATCCAGCCGGGCGGCTCCGTAAAAGACCCGGACGTGATCGCAGCAGCCGATAAGCTCGGCCTGGCTATGGTTTTCACGGGGATACGGCACTTCAAGCACTGAGGGGGACGAAGCGGGGTTGGCGGAGCTAGCGGGGTTGGCGGAGCTAGCGGGGTTGGCGGAGTTGGCTCGAGCTGGGGTCGAAAGTCTAAGCACGGGCGCAACGGCATGAATGGCGGCTATTTGCGGGAAAATCGCGGATTCCGCCGAGCGCGCGCGACTATTGGCGCGTAAAATCGTCTTTAACGGTAGGCGGAGTTTCTCGGCTACCGGAATTACCCGGCTGCCCGAGCCGCGTTTTGGCTTTTCGTCAGCGTTCAATACGCTTCGCCGGCTAGAGAAATTGTGGAATTCCCTGCATGATGACAAAAACGACTGTGTTTTCGACCCTTGGGCGCACGATTGCCCCCGCCCTCCTGCTCTTGTTGCCGGCAGTCGTAGTTTGCGCGCAGACGGCGCCAGCGGCCAGCGGCACAACGGCGAGCCCGCAGGTAAAGCCAAAGAACGCCCGCGGCCAGAGCACGCCAGAGACGGAGGCGCCGGCGACCACACCCGCCGCTGCACCGGCAGCGACAACGCCGACGAACGGAGCCGTGACGGCTTCGGCTGCCACCGAGCCCAATCGCGCTCAGGCGTACTACCACTTGGCGCTGGCCGGCGTGTATGAGGATGACGCCATCTCCGACGGCCGCACCGACGAGGTGAACAAGGCCATCGAGGAGTACAAGCTGGCGCTGAACGCCGATCCCAATTCAGGGGAGTTGGCCGACGATCTCGCCGATCTGTATTTCCGCGTGGGCCGCGTGCACGACGCTGAGGTGACGGCGCGGGGACTACTGAAGACTGCGCCTGACGACATTGAAGCGCACAAACTGCTGGGCCGGATTTACCTTCGTGAGCTGGGTGAGGGCGAAAACTCGAGCGCGGGAGCCGCAGCGCCGGGCAGCTCTCAAAATGTGGTGTTGGACCAGGCAATTGCGGAGTTCCAGAAGATCGTGGCCCTGCAACCGAAGAGCGTGGAAGATCACATGGTGCTGGGACAGCTTTACACCGTGAAGCACCAGCCTGAAAAAGCGGAAGCGGAATTCAAGACCGCGCAGGCGATTGAACCCGAGTCAGAAGATGTGGTGCTGAACCTGGCGCGGCTCTATGCCGAAAGCGGCGACCTGCAACATGCGGCGAAGTCAATCGAGGCGGTTCCCGTGGATGGGCGCACGCCGAAGATGGAATTCACCCTGGGCGCGCTGTACGACCAGATGAAACAGCCCAAGGACGCGATTGCGGCGTACAAGCGCGCGGAAGATATGGAGCCCGGCGATTTGCAGACCGTCGATGCACTGGCGCAGGCGCTGCTCAATAACGACCAGCTCGATGACGCGCTGAAGCAGTACAAGGATCTGGCCGAGGCCAATCCCGACGACGCCGAGCCACTGATTCACATTGCCGAGATCGAGCGCAGGCAGGGCAAGTATGAAGATGCACTGACCGTGGTTCGCAAGGCGCGCAAGATTGACCCCAACTCGCTGGAAGCGGGATTCAACGAAGGCCTGCTGCTCGACATTCTGGGCCGGCTTGATGAAGCCATCCAGGTTTACCAGGATATGGTGGATTCCCCTCAGATTTCGCACGCCAACGGCGCGTACACCGAAGAAGAGAAGAACAACCGCAGCATCTTCCTGGAACGGCTGGGAACCGTGTGCCTGGAAGAGAACAAGCTGGACCTGGCGATTGCCGCGTACCAGAAGATGATCGACCTGGGCGGCAGCATTGCGGTGCGCGGCTACCAGGGTGAAATCGATGCCTATCGCGGAGCGCATGAATTCGATAAGTCGCTCGACGTAGCGAAAAAGGCTGTGGCCGCCGATCCCAAGGACAGCGACCTGAAACTGATGTTGGCAGGAGAAATCGCCGACCAGGGCCATCCCGATGATGGGCTGGCGATGGCGAAGAGCCTGCTTGATGGCGCCACGCCCGACGAGCAGCGCGGCATCTGGTTCGCGATCGGGCAGATGGATGTGCGCCTGCACCGCTGGAAGGACGCCGAAGACGCGTTCGACAAGGGCGAGCCGTTGGCGACCAAGAAGGAAGACCGCACGTATTTGTTCTTCCTGCGCGGCGAGCTGGCGGAGCGGCAAAAGCATTACGACCAGGCCGAGCAATATTTCAACCAGGCGCTCGCGCTCGATCCCGAAAACGCCATGACGCTCAACTATCTCGGATATATGTGGGCCGACAAGGGAGAAAAACTGCCTGATGCGCTGAAGATGATTCGCAAGGCCGTGGACATCGAGCCGATGAACGGCGCGTATCTCGATTCGCTGGGCTGGGTCTACTTTAAGATGGGCGAGTACGAGCTGGCTGAGGACAATCTGCGCCAGGCGGTAAGTCGCGACCAGACCGATCCCACAGTGCATATGCACCTGGGCGATTTGTACGAAAAGACGGGACGGATCCGCTTGGCGGCGGCGCAGTGGCAGCTTTCAGTTGACGAGTTTGCCAAATCGTCGCCGGCCGACTTTGAGCCGGCCGACGTGGCCAAGGTGCAGAAGAAGCTGGAGAGCGCGCGGGAGAAGCTGGCAAAAGAAGAAGGCGCTCTGAACCAGGGCAAACCGGAGTAGGCGCGGGCGGATTTGATCGCGGAAAACGGCCCGCTTTTATGGCTGCTCCATCAAGGCATGATGCTCGTTTAGCCATGCTTGCGCGCGCTTCTGTGCGCTTTTGATGTCGTTTTTCTTCATCACATTGGCGAGCGACTCAAGTGTATTCTCCGCTTCGCCTTTCAAAGCGCTATCCGTCGCGCGGGCGTCAACCAGAAGAATCCAGAAGTATCCTTCATTCAGATCCCGATTTACTCCCACTCCATCGACATAGCAGACACCGAGATTGTATTGCGCCTTTGTCTCGCCCTGCTCAGCAGCTTTGAGCATCCACGCGGCGGCCAGATAGTCATCCTTCGGCACGCCCTTGCCATTGAGATAGAGGAATCCCAGGCCGTACTGTGCTTCAGCCAATCCCTGTTCAGCAGCCTCGCGATATAAATCTGCGGCCCTGGCATAGTCATGGGGAACGCCTATGCCATTTTCGTATATGACTCCAAGATTCACCTCAGCCCAAGTGTCGCCCTGGTTGACTGCCTTGTTAAACCAGGCAATGGCTTGCGTCATATCCTTCGGCACGGCTTCGCCATTCTGATAGGCGAGAGCCGTGTTGTACTCCGCTCTTGCGTTGCCCTGCTCCGCAGCTTTGCGGTACCAGATCAGTGCCTGCGTGTAATCCTGCAACTTGTCAAGAACGACGCCCAGCTCAACCTGGGCAATGATGTCGCCCTGCTCTGCCGACTTCTGCAACCAAAGCGCAGCCTGCTTGTTGTCCTCGGGAACTCCGAGTGCGAATTCGTATTGTTTGCCCAATCCACACTGTGCGTCCGCATCTCCGGCGGCTGCTCTCTCCTGAAGTGACTTGAGGGCTTTGTTGTCGTGCGCCATGTGACATTGCTGTGCATGGGTGCAATATGTGAATGCAATTAAGGTGATTGCAACGATTGCGGGCAGGAATATTTGCGGCTTTGCAGGTCTATCAGACATCGCCGTCTCCAATTGGAATCGCACCCAGCATAGCGGTTTCTACGTTGACTCCCCCGAATTTTCGCACCCGAGATCTTTTCGTTTGGGTGCTGGGTTGGGCATTTATGCAACCCCACGTCCCTCCGCCGCAGCGGACGAGGGACGTGGGGCAGCCGGAGTCAACCGGAGTTCGCGGAGGGTCAAGGGCGGAAAGTTGCGATTTTACTGCGCGTGCGCCGTGGCGTCGGCCAGGAACCCATCCACGTTGCTCTTATCCACGAGCGACGTACCGGTGTCGATGAAGACCGGGTAGGGTGCGAACGCGTCGGTGCTATAGTCCTTGCTGAACTGCACGGGCGGATCGTGATAGATCTCGTCCAGCGCCTTGAGCCCGATAAATCCCATCGTGAAGGGCTTTTGCACGATCGTGGAGTCGATCACTCCGTCTTTGATTCCATTGAGCGTGTCGGGATTGACGTCCCACGCCACCACGATGCGGCTGCTGTCGCCGGTACGCTTGACGGCATCGGCCACCAGCTTGCCAGAAGCGGAATCGAGACAGACAAAGGCATCGATTTTCTTGGGGCCGGTGAGAGCCAGCAACTGCTGGGTGCGATCGAAAGCCATGGTGGTGTCGCCCTTAATGTCGACGACGTCCACGATGTTGATGCCGGGCCGCGCTGCAAAAACATCTTTGAAGCCCTTCAGGCGCTCTTCTGTGTTGGGTTGGCCGGCGATCGTAAAGAAGACCACGTTGCCTTTTCCGCTCAGCTTGTCGACAATCCGGCGACCGCCCAGGCGGCCTGCATCCAGATTGTTGGTGCCGATGAAGTAGAGCCTGCGACTGCCCGCGGCATCTGAGTCGAATGTGATGACGGGGATTCCGGCATTGATCGCTGCGTCGATTTCAGGCGCCAGCACAGCAGCGTCGGAGACGGAGACGAGAATGCCGGCGGGCTTGGCCGCGACCGCGCTCTTGAGTGCCGTCAGCTCAGCCTGTGGGTCGTAATTGTCGGGTCCGGCCACCGTCGCTGTTACCCGGTATTGCGCCGCCGCCTTCTTGAATCCCGCGACAGCCGTCTGCCAATAGTTGGATGACATGTTCGAGCCGACCAGGTAAAACACCTCTTTGAGCGAATGTCTTCCTTCGCAGCCTGGGGTCAATACTGCTACCAGCGCCGCGAGCGCAAGCGCGATTCCCTTGATTGGTTTCATAGTTTCCTCCCCTTAAGACGAGACGTTTTGCCCGGATCGGCATTGCCCGTTGCGAGCACGCGCCGGCCCATCAAAAATCCGGCTGGATGGTACTCCCGTGAACCTGCGATTGTCCATCCTGCAATGTTCAGGCTTTTTTGTAACAGCCGCGGCTTGCACGGGCTGGTGATACAGAGCACAGAGATGCCGTCATCGCGCGACAGCGGCCCCTTTTGCGGTATAACCAGACCAGAGTTGATGACTGCGTTCAAGAACGAATCTCCAGCCCCGCTGCCGGCGGGAGTTGCCGCCAGTGGCCGGCCGGACAGCGAACTCATACGCCGCGTCCACGCGGAGCCCCCGCACGCCTATCGCACACCTTTTGCGCGCGATGCCGCGCGGGTTCTGCACGCGCGCGCCTTTCGCCGCCTGGCCGGGAAGACGCAGGTGTTTACCCGCCTGCCCGCGGAGGGACTTTCCGATCACTTTCGCAGCCGCCTCACACATACTCTTGAAGTGACGCAGATTTCGCGCACTGTTGCCGCGGCGCTGGGACTGAATGCGGAACTGGCCGAAGCCCTGGCGCTGGTGCACGACATCGGACATCCGCCCTTCGGCCACGCAGGGGAGAAGGCGCTGGACCGCGCACTCCGCGGGCACGGGTTGAGCTTCGATCACAACCTGCACGCGCTGCGCATCGTCACCTGGTTTGAGGAGCGCTATCCGGCCTTTCGCGGGCTCAACCTCACCCTCGCCGTCCGCGAGGGCATCGTGAAACACTCGCACGACTACTCTGCCGCGGAACATCCTGAGCTGGCAGAGTATTTCCTCGATGAGCTTCCGCCGCTGGAGGCGCAGTTGATCGACCTGGCCGATGAGATTGCTTACCTGACCGCGGATCTTGACGACGGACTGGACTCGGGCATCGTCGCAATTGAACAGGTGCGCGCATCCGTGCCACTCTTCCGGAGCTTCCACGACGCCGCGCTGGCCAGTTTTCCCCATGCCCCGCCCAAGGTCGTGGTGTATGAAGCCCTGCGGCGCGTGTTGAACGTTTTTGTTACGGATTTGATTGAAGAAGTGCGCGCGCGCGTGACGGCGCTGGGCGCAACCACGCTCGAGGAGATCCGGCGCGCACCCGCGCGGCTGGCCACGCTCAGTCCGCGGATGGAAGCCGCGCGCCTGGCGACGAAGGATTTTCTCTACGCCAGTCTTTACAACTCACCCGGCCAGGAGCAGGTGCACGCGCAGGCAGAAAAAGTGATTGCCGAACTCTTCGCTTTCCTGATGGCGGAGCCGGGATTGATGCCGGAAGACCACCAGGCGCAAATTCCCACGGAGGGTTTGGCGCGCACCGTGGCCGACTACATTGCCGGCATGACCGACAGCTACATTGTGCAATTGTGGGAGCGCTGCGGGGGTAGGTAGCTGTTGCGTATTGCGTGCTTATTTTGCTGGAAGGAATTCGATCCGCGCCAGATCGTCCACGTTCTTGAATTCGTAATCGGCGGTCACCAGAATGTGTTCGGGCGAATCCATCGCGAGATCGAGAGCGAAGGCGTCCGCGTAGGAAACCTTTCTGTCCACCCTGAACTCTGCCGCATGAACTGCGCGCTCCGCGGTAGCGGGAACTACTGTGGCTTCGCTTGGCAGGATGGTGCTCATAATGTAGATTTCCTGTGCCGGGCCGAAGCGTTTGCGATAATTGGCAGCAACCTCGCCCCATTGCACAGCCGAGATGCATATCCTCGCCTGTAAAGCCGCGCAAGCGCTGAGAATCACCTCGACTCGCTCAGCTCCAGCCTCATCGTCCACGAAGCGAATTAACGCCGAGGCGTCGAGCACGTAAGTGATCATCAGGCCAATTCCTAAAATCCGTCATTGCGCAGCTCGCGTTCGCGCTCCTTGCGGCGATCTTCGAGCAAAATGTCAGTTCCCGATGCCCCCCCCGCGGTATAGCCTCGCATCGATCTGACCCGGCGAAGCTTTGCCTCGATGCTCTGGGGATCGAGAATCAACTGACCCCCGTCCACACGCAGTGCGACGCGGGTACCCGGCTCAATGCCTAGCTCCTCGCGAATGCTGGCGGGAATGACGAATTGTCCCTTCGTGCTAACCGTTACGTAAACCTGCTCCATGGCTTACATTTTAGCACGAGTAAGATTTATTCGCAAAGTAAGACGCAACGAAGGAGTAAGACTATAAATTTTTAGCTTACTTTCGATACCCCGTCTTACTGAACCGTCCCCTGCGGCCGCAGCCGGCGCAGGTCGAGCGCGCATTGCACGGCATTCTGCGCGTGGAGGCGCAGATTGTCGGACGCGGCCCAGAGCCACAACCGCGATGTCTGATTGGAGTTGCGGCCCAGCACTTCCGGACGCAGGCGCACCAGGACATCGTTCTGCCCCGTGGCTGCCAGGTTCGAGGGCGAGTCGGTGTCTTCGAGCACCAACTCGATATGCTCGCCATTCAGCGCCTCTTCGAGGGCAACAATTTCCACGGGGCGCTCAAGCTCGATGACGATAGAAAACGTGTGGCCGTGAAAGACCGGCGCGTGGATGACCTGGACGGCCAGGGACGGGCCGCGGCCGCCGGTGAGCGCCTCATAATGGCGGCGAATGCGCGCTTCCACGTTAGGCAGACTTACGGTGGCGTCTTCACCCATGCCGCCGAGCAGGTTAAACGCGATCTGCGCGTCGTAAATGCCGCGCGGTACGGGCTGGAAGTTGAGCAGGTTCACCGTCTGTTGATGCAGCTCATCCATGGCGGTGCGGCCGAACTCGCTGGCAGGTTCAAGAACCGTGGCCGCGGCAAAGCGGATTGGAGCCGACTGTTGCAGCCGATCGAGCAGCAGGGCGATGGCGATGACAGCGGGATGCGCCGGCACGATGGCAGGAGTGAACAGGTCGACGGCGGCGGATTCCGTTCCCAGCCAGGGGGCGCGGATCAAGACGCCGGTCTCCTGATCGAGTGCGCCGGAGAGATCGAGGACCGTGGAGCCGGCGCGAAGCGCCTGCTGCCAGTAACGGCGCGTCATGCTCTCAGAGCCGCAGAAAAAAGTGAAATCGGCGCGGCTGAAGGATTCGGCATTGATGGACTGGATGAAAGTGACCTCATCACCCACCTGCTCGAGCTGGCCCTGGGTTCCTTCATCGTCGAGAAGAACGAAGTTCGAGGCGGCAAGCGGCGACTCGGAGAGAACGTCCTTCAACTCCCGGCTGAGCAGGCTCGATGCGCCGACGATGGCAATCTTGTACACAGGCATCCTTTAAAGCAGCGAGTTAGCGAGTCAACAAATCAGCGTGGCGTTATCGGCACCGATGGCCGACCGCAAGACAAATTTTATTCGGAAAATTTGGGCCCGAGTGGCTTCGGCTCAGCCGGAGCGCCGGTCGCCGGCACAGCAACGGGACGCCGGCGGCGACGGCGCTGCCATCCATACGCCGCACGCGCCCAGATTCCCGAAAACATGTAGACCAGCGCGATCGCAAACAGAGTCACATTTGAAAAACGGACCAGGACGTACGTAATCAGCGCCAGCCACAAGATCAGCCGGAAGGGATGGCTCCGGGTAAGATTAATCTCCTTGGCCGACCAGAAGCGCCAGGTGCTGACCATGAGATAGGCGCAAAGCCCGACCATGACGAGCCATGGAATGGCAATGTACCAGTAGACATTGGGGATTCCGTAGCAAAGGTGCACGCTGGCGGCGAGCAGGCCGGCGGCTGCGGGAATGGGCATGCCGACAAAATACTTGCGATCGGGCCGGCCTGGGTTGCGCGGCTGCGGGTCGTGGCTGATGTTGAAGCGAGCCAGACGCGATGCCCCGCCAAGCAGAAACAGGAAACAAATGAAAGCACCGGCCTGGAGCAGATGCATGTGCAACTGCGCATTCAGCGAGTCGGGCAGGAAGTGAAATCCCCAGACCAGGGCCAGCAGGCTGGGGGCCATGCCGAAGGCGACAATGTCGGCCAACGAGTCCAGCTCCCCGCCGAAGGCGCTGGTGGTGTTCGTCATGCGGGCGATGCGCCCGTCGAGCGCGTCGAAGGGAATGGCGAAAAGGATCGCGATCGCCGCCCAGTCCAGGTGCCGCTGCGCGTCGCCGCTGACGGCATCGATGGTTTGCGTGATGGAAAAGAAGCCGGCGGCAATGTTGCCGGCGGTGAACAGCGACGGCAACAGGAACATACCGCGGCGCAGGCGGGGATGCGGTTTCCGCTTGATCCCGGCAAGATCGAAGTGATTCATGCGCGGTCTCCCGGAGGGATGCTCGGGGTCCCCGCCGGCAGGTCTTCGCCGGTGGGGTGAGAGACAGCGGCGAGCACGCTCGCGCCGCCCTTGACTCGATTTCCTACCTTGACTCGCAACTCGGCGTTTGCCGGCAGCAAAACATCGACCCTGGAGCCGAATTTGATGAGGCCTACGCGCTGCCCACGCTCTACGGTCTGGCCTTCAACGCAACGACAGACGATGCGCCTCGCTAACAGGCCCGCAATCTGCTTGAAGGTGATTTCCAGTCCCGCGTCCGCACCCTGGCCGCGCAACGTGATGGCGCTTTGCTCATTGCGCTCGGCCGAAGCCGGGTTCATGGCGTTGAGATACTGGCCCTTCTGGTAGTGAACGCGACTCACCGTGCCGCCGATGGGGGCGCGGTTGACGTGCACATCGAAAACGCTCAAGAAAATGCTAACGCGCTGCCGCGCGCCTTCCGTGGTGGTGATGGACGCAGTTTCAGTGACCAGGCCGTCGCCTGGAGAAACAATCAAGCCTTTGCCGGTGGGGATGGTGCGTTGAGGATCGCGGAAAAACCAGAGGAAAAACGCCGCCAGGAGGACCGGGGGAACGCCCCAGGCCCAAACGCCTGTAAGCCACGCAAGCGCCGCGGCAACTGCCAATAAGCTAAGAGCGTAAATGTAACCGTCACGAACCATTGTCCCCAACGATTATACGGTGCTTCCGGGCAACGGTTGCGGGCAATACATTGGAGCGAGCACACACTGCACAACGTAACGCCAGCGGGGCGTTGCGATGAGCAATTGACCGTCAAAGAACCCTTTACCCTGCGATCTACCCTGGAATCGACCTTGCGGTCTAGGCCACGGCCGGCTGACGCCGTTCGAGCGCGAAGATCAGATCCTTGGCGTGCAGCTTGAGTTTCTTGAGTCGCACTTCCTCGAGCTGTTCGTCTTCGGTGAGGTAGGGCTTTTGAAGCAACTCTTCCAAACGCTGAGCGTAGCGGCGATGTTCGGCGTGCAGACGATCGAGCTCATCGCCCAGCGTGGAAACCTGTATTTCGTCCATCCAGCACCCCCAATGGCGACTCAGTTTGGACGATCTGCTGAAAACGCCATTTTGTTAGAACATTTACATATATCGCCGAAATGGTGGAATCCGCAAGCGCCAAAAGCACCGGTAGTAACGGAGGCCTGTGGATTTCAGGTTGGAAGATAGCGGAGCTAGCGGCGTCAGCGGCGTTAACGGAGCTAGGGCAAAGGTTCCGAGACCATGAATGATTCTTAGGCGAGCGCGAGGCTCATGAGGACCGCATCTTCAATCGGATCTGCATAATAGCCCGGCCGGAGGCCAGTTCTTGCGAAGCCGAGGGAGTGGTAAAAAGCCAGCGCTGGCTGGTTCGATGCGCGCACTTCAAGCGCAAGTTCGCCCACGCCCGCAGCTTTGAGTTCGGCGGCCAGCGCCTGAAAAAGACTTTGGCCGAGGCCGAGCCGTTGGCTCTCCGGGGCGACGGCGATCAATTCCAGCTCAGCCTGCGGAGGCAGGAGGCTGGCGACGGCGAAGCCGAGGACGGAGCCGGATTGAGAATCTGCGGCGACCAATGCGATGCGGCGCGGCGTGGATTCGGGGTTGATGGCGTTCAAGTAGGCCGAGTGCGGCCAATGCGGCGCTTGTGGAAGGTGCTCGGCGATGGCCAGCACGCGATCGAGGTCGCTGGCGCCCATCGGCCGGACCTGCACGCCTCTGGCGGGACTCACACGCCCTTCGATTCTGGGACAACGGGGTCTGCGGCTACTGCCTGGGCTGCGACATCGGCGCCGAAGATCTCGGCATCGGAGCGGCGCAGGTAATGGCCGTCGAGCAGCGCCAGGTCGACGGCGGCGCCGGCAATGAGGCGCGCCTCGCCAGGACGGAGCGCATCAGAGGCGAGCGGCGGAGGCGTGGCGACCAGCTGCGTTTGCGGCCAGACACGGGCCAGCAGGGCCGCGGCGCTTTCGTCGCATACGGCGACACGGGCGGGGGTGGGATGAATGGTGGCGAGTTCCTCAGGACCGGCCAAAAGCTCCACCGGCGGCGCGCCTGTGCGCTCCAGACGCAGAAACACTTCGCCACGATGCGCGTCGAGAGCTGCCGAGGGAACACCGGATTTGCGGGAGAGGATTTCGAGCCGCGAAATTGCCACCACGGGGATTCCTGCTCCCTGGGCCAGGCCCTTGGCGGCGCTGACGCCCACGCGCGCGCCAGTAAAGCTTCCGGGGCCGTTCACGACCACGATGCCATCGAGGTTGCTGAGTTCGAAGCCTGCGGCATGCAGTAACTCTGCGATCGCGGAGATCAACGTCGCCGAGTAGGTGCGTCCGGCGAGCTCAGTCTGCCCAAGAATCTCCAGATCGCGGCCGGGAATCCGCCCCAACGCTACTGAGCCCGAAGGCCCGCAGGTGTCGATCGCAAGCAGGAGCGGAAAATCAGGCATGATGCCTCGTCACACGGCCGCCAGCGCCTGGTCGAGGTCGGCGATCAGGTCTTCTTTGTCCTCGATGCCGATGGAGAGGCGGATGCGGCCCTCGTTGATACCCATCTTCCGGCGCACTTCTTCGCTCACCGAGCCATGCGTGGTAGTTGCCGAGTGCGACGCCAGCGATTCCACACCGCCCAGCGACTCGGCGTTGAGGAAGATCTTGATCGCCGTGAGGAACCGTGCCGCTTCCTCGCGGGACTTGAGCTCGAAGCTCATCATGGAACCGAAGCCCTTTTGCTGTTTTACGGCCAAATCGTACTGCGGATGGCTCTTGAGGCCGGGATAAGCAAGCTTGCTCACCTTGGGATGCGTGGAGAGGAACTCCGCCACCGCGCGGCCGTTTTCCTCGTGCTGCTTGATGCGCAGCGGCAGAGTCTTGATGCCGCGCAGCACCAGGAAGCACTCGAAGGGCGACATCACGCCGCCAGCGGCTTTCTGGACGAGCAGAAAACGATCCTTGTGCTCGGGCTTGGTGCCGATGAGCGCGCCGCCCAGGCCGTCGGAGTGGCCGTTGAGATATTTTGTCGTCGAGTGCATCACGATGTCTGCGCCGAGGGCAATCGGGCTTTGCAGCGCAGGCGACAGGAACGTATTGTCGACGCTCACTTCTGCGCCATGTGCGTGGGCAATCTTGGCGACGCCCGCAATGTCGGTAAGCACCATGAGCGGATTGCTCGGAGTCTCGATGTGCACGAGCTTGGTGTTCGGCTTCATGGCTGCCTCAACGGCGGCGAGGTCGCTCGAGTCGACGTACTCGATCTCGATGCCGTAGCCCGAGACGATCTGGTCGAACAGGCGAACGGTGCCGGCGTAGACGTCGCGCGAGCAGACGATGTGGTCGCCCGAGCGCAGCATGGCCACGAGCGCGGAGATGGCCGCCATGCCGGTGGTAAACGCATGACCGCTCGTTCCGCCTTCGAGCGCGGCCAGAGCCGTCTCCAGCCGGTCGCGGGTGGGATTGCCGGCACGCGAATAGTCCCAGCCGCGGTCCGAGCCGATGCCGGTGAGTTCAAAGGTCGAGGAAAGGTAAACGGGCACGTTCACCGCGCCCGTCAGCGGGTCAGGGTGCTGCCCGGCATGGACGGCAAGGGTCGAGTACTTGTACTGAGCCATGATGAGGTTTTGCTGCGATCTCCTGCATTTAGAATATCGTGGCGAACCTTGATGCATCCCAGCGGTTTTCTGCGAGCGGCGATTTGCGCGGCGTCAAATGCAGTTAAGACCGTTAGGTTGCGATGCGAACCAGTTTCGCGCTCAGGATGACCGATCTAGGAGAACGTGTTGCTGGAAGAGTGCCGACTACGTGAACTGGCTGCGGAACACTGCTTTGATGTGCGCCAGCCGCTCTTCGAGCGCTTTGGTCTCTTCTTCGAGTCCTAACCGCCGGGCCAGGCCGATGGCGTCGTAAAAGCACTCTTTGGCATCGCTGTAGCGGCCCGTTGCACCGCTCGGCGAATAGGCCTCGTACATGTCGTCGTAGGCCTTCTCGCCCATTGCCTTCAGGTGCGCCAGTTGCTCCAGTTGCGCGGCACGTTCCGTCGTATCGGTCATTTTGTCCTCTATTTCGGCGCTGGCGCGGACTGGCCGACTGGCCGCGGCGTGGGGAAGTAGCCGGTGCGGGTGCGCACCGTAAGCTTGCCGCCGCTTTGGGATTCGGCCGATAATTCGACCTTGCGAAATCCTGGAACCGAGGTGGGCTTGGTGGAGTGGTAGCCGATCGTGTACTGGCTGCGAATGTCGCGCGCTACTTCGGCGGCGATCTGATCGACCTGGTCGATGGACTTGGGGAAAAACGCCAGACCTCCGGTTTCCTGGGAGAGCATTTCCAGCGCGCGGCGAGCGTGGCGCACCTCGGCGCGGGTCATCTCAGGACCGAAGAGCAGCCCAATCGAATAGATGACGGGGCCGGAGAGTTGCTGCACGCGGTGGATGGTCTGCTCCAGGTCCAGGCTTGAAGCATTGTCTTCGCCGTCGGTGATGAGGATGAGAACCTGCTTGGGCTGCTTGGCATCGGCTGCCAGCTTGTCGGCCGATGCCGCCACGGCGTCGTAGAGCGCCGTGCCGCCGCGGGAATCGATGTGCGAGAGCCCGTCGCGCAGCTTTTTAATGTCGGAGGTGAATTCGCAGTCGATGAAGGCTTCGTCAGAGAAGTTCACGACGAACGCCTCGTCGTGCGGATTCGAGGCCTCGATCAAATCGAGCGCGCTCTTGTTGACCGAAGGCCGCTTGAGGTACATCGACCCGGAATTGTCGACCACCAGGCCCATGGAGACGGGCAGATCGGTGTGCTGGAAGCTGACGATGTTCTGCTTGACCCCGTCCTCGAAGACCTGGAAATCGTCTTTAGTCAGATTTTCGACCAACTGCGTGCCGTTGAGCACGGTGGCGTTGAGCACCACTTCTTCGACGTCGGTATGCAGCAGGTAGCCCCCGCCGCCTTGCTTGCTGATAGTGCCGGAAGGCGCTACGGGAGGCGTGGTGTCGGGCGAGCGGACCGGATCGGTTTCCTGCGTGAGCGCCGGCGACTGCGCGGCCGGGGGCGCGCTGGCCTGAGCATGAGCCTGCTGGACGAGAAACGCGGGGAGCAGAAGCCCCGATGCGATGAAGATCGCGGCGAAAACCGCTTTACTGCAATGGCGCATAGTACCCGGTTCGAGCATACACGGTGAGCGGAGGCAATCCTGGTGGAGGATTTACTTTCACCTTCACTTTACGCCACTTGCCGTCGCGGGCCAGATCCTTGGGCTTGTAGCCGATTACGTACTGGTTGCGCAGCTCGGTAGAGATCTTCTCGGCAATGTCGCTCATCTCGTCCACATCGTCCACGCGGAACATGCGCCCACCGGTAGCGGAGCTGATGTCGTCGAGCAATTGCGGGCCGGTGCGCTCCTCGGGAGTGGGCGCGTAAGGATCGAAGATGCCGATGGAGTAGATTTCCACGTCGGCTTCGCGCACCTCTGCCCGCACTTCGCCTTCGGTGTAGCGCGAGCGGTTGTCGCCGCCGTCGGAGACCACCAGCAGCGCCTTGCGCTCGTGGTGGGCGTCCTTCATCTTGGCCAGGCCGTAGTAGATGGCGTCGAGCAGCGCGGTGCGATGGGCGGCGTGCACGGTGGCCAGCCGCGCCTGAATCTCTTCGACGGAGCTGGTGAAGTCCTCAATCAGCTCCGGGCGGTCGTTAAAACCGATAACGAAGAATTCATCCTGCGGGTTGGCGGTTTTGATGAACTGGAGGATGGACTCCCGAGCGCGGATCAGCTTGGAGGTCATGGAGCCCGAGAGGTCGAAGATGATGCCGATGGAAACCGGCGCGTCTTCAGAGGCAAAGCTCGCGATATGCTGCTCGCCGTTGTTCTCGTAGATCTGGAAGTCCTCTTTTTCGAGGCCCGTGACCAGGCGATTCAACGGATCGGTAACGGTGATGGGAACCAGCACCATATCCACGTTCATGCGGATGAACGATCCGGGATGAATGCGGAGCGATGCAGGCCCGGATTCGGGGCCAGCTTCAGCGCCTTTGGGCTCGGTGGCGGGCGCAGTGGTGCTGGCTGGCGGCTCGACGTGGACTTTGCTGAGCGGATCTTCCTGGGCATGGGCCCGGGCCAGGCACAATACCGCGGCCAGCACGCAGAAACCCATGCGGCGGCACACCTGGGAAAGGTTGCCGTTCCCGTTATGGCTAACACGCTCTCGGGGAAGCGTCATCATGGGGCACCATGAGTGAATGAACGCGATATTACCACTACCGGCAGGCCTCTGCTGTCAGCGGATTGTCATTTCCACATCCTGCATTTCAAGATGCGCGAATACTTGCCGTGCACGTTGCCGCGATACAATCAAGCCTGAACGCCCCGCGAACCCACTGCCGGGAACGGCTTGGCAGGGGCACAAATTCAACTTTTTCAACGGCGGAGCTCGACCTTCCTCATGGCTCGCATCTATCCTTTTCGCGCCTGGCGCTACAATCCTTCTTCGGTCCGTTTGACCGACGTAGTCACGCAACCCTACGACAAGATCTCGCCGGCCATGCAGCAGGCCTATTACCAGCGCAGTCCCTATAACCTGGTCCGCATCATTCTCGGACTGCCTGAGCTATTTGACGCCGAGAAGGGCGAAAACGTCTATAGCCGCGCGGCGCGGGATTTTCGCGCCTGGCGCGAGCAGGGCGTGCTGACGCAGGAACACGACCCTTGCGTGTTTGCCTATTCGCAGCGTTTCCAGGTTCCGGGAACCGATATCGTGAAGGAACGGCGCGGGTTTATCGCGCTGGGCAAGCTGCACGAATACTCGGAAAAGGTGGTCTTCCGGCACGAGCAGACGCTTTCAAAGCCGAAAAGCGACCGGTTGAACCTGCTCAAGGCCACGCAGGCGCACTTCGGGCAGATTTTCATGCTCTACTCCGACCCGTCGGGCAGCGTGGAGAAGAACCTATACGACGGCAATGGCGCCACCGACGCCGAGGTGACCGATGAGTACGGGGTGCTGCACCGGGTGTGGCGCGTGAACAATCCCGCGGCCATCCGGCTGCTGACCACGGCCATGGACGACAAGAAGCTGATCATCGCCGATGGGCATCATCGCTACGAAACCGCACTCAATTACGCGAAGGAGCACGGGCACGGGGCAGCGCAAGCGGAATCGACCGGCAACGGCCTGCCGCAGCCGCCATATCCGGAGTCGGCAGTGATGATGACCTTCGTGAATATGGATTCGGACGGGCTGGTGATTCTGCCCACGCATCGCGTGGTGCACAGTCTTGAAGGTTTCGATCCGGCGACATTTCGCGCCAGGGCCGAAGAGTTTTTTACCGTGGAGACGCTGGCGCCGGGCGATGCGCAGATTTACATGGCGACGCTGACCGGCCAAAGTGGCACGGCTTTTGTGGCCGTTACGCGCGGCGGCGACTTTTTGCTGCGGGCGAAACCTGAAGCAGATGGCAAAGGCGCTCGCCGATGTGCCCGAGCGGCAGCGGCAGCTCGACCTCACGCAGTTGCATTCCATTGTTCTGGACCGGCTGCTGGGACTGGACGCAGAAAAGGTGCGCGAGCAGACGAATCTGCGCTACCTGCGCGACGCGGGCGAAGCCGTGGAGCAGGTGCGCAAGGGCGAGGCGGACGTGGCGTTCCTGACCAATCCCGTGACCATGGAGCAACTGCGCGAAGTGGCGTTTGCGGGCGAAGTAATGCCCCAGAAATCGACTGACTTCTTTCCCAAGCTGCTGAGCGGCTTGACGATTTACGCGCTGGATTGAAAGAAGTGAAAAGAGTGCAATGAGTGAAGAAAGTGAAATCGACAGCGGGAGATTGAAGCAACATACACTACGCAACGCGCATGCGGCGTGCGCAAGCGGGTTGGGAATACGCAATCACGGCAGTTTATCTGGATCGACTCTTTCTCATTTTCACTTATTTCACTTTTTTTACTTTTTTCACTCTCTTCACTTTTCACCCCGCCCTGGCACAAGCCCCTCCCGCTACCGCCCCCCGCTTTCTGGTGGTGCTGGACGCGGCCCATGGCGGCGTCGACCCTGGCGCACAGCTCGGCAACCAGGCGGAAAAGGACTACACCCTGGCGCTCAGCGTGAAACTGCGCTCACTGCTGATGGCGCGCGGCATTGCCGTGGTGACGACACGCGAGTCGGGTGCAGACGTGGACGCAGAGCGCCGCGCCGAGATCGCTAACCGCGCCAATGCCTCGGCCTGCTTGAATCTGCACGCTGCGCTGGTCTACTCCAAGGGCGGCCCCGCCGTGCACCTGTTCCTCTCTTCCCTGCCCTCCGCCGCGGATGCAAGATTCGTCCCGTGGAGAACTGCGCAGTCTGCATGGATCCCGCGCAGCATGGCGCTGGCCGGGGTGTTGAATTCGGCGCTCACCCATGCGGGCATCACGGTAACTCTCGGCCGCACCGCGCTGCCGGCGATCGACAGCATGGCCTGCCCTGCCGTCGCGGTTGAAATTTCGCCGCAGCGACAAACAGATCAGGCAGGTTCGGACGATGCCGGGTTCGAGGCCCGGGTAGCCAATGCGCTGGCGGCGGCATTGGTTGAGTGGCGCGCGAATGGCGGGCAATCCGGAGGACCGCAGCCGTGATCCCCCGCCACCAGACCGTGTTGTTCATCATCCTGCTGCTGGCCTCGGTCACTATGGGCGCCTTGCTGTGGAACCAATTGCGGCGCGCGCACGAGCGCCTGCTGCGCAGCGAGGATGCGGCGCCTACGCAGGCGCCGCTGATTGCTCCGGCGGAACAGGCGACGCTGATGGTGGCGAACGATGCGGACAATACCGTGCAACCGCGGATTCTGACGTTGCCCTTGCCGCAGAATCCTGAAGCCCGCGCGCGGGCGGTGCTGGGCAAGTTATTCGACCTGTACGCCGCACCCGATGCCGCGCATCCCGTACCCGGCGGAGCCAATTCCATCGCGCAAGTGTTCCTGATGCCGGTGACGGCGGACAATGGAAAAGCCGCGCCCAATGGGTCCGAGCTTGCCGTGGTGAATTTGACCAGCGCGTTTGCGGCGGGGCATCCCTCCGGGCTGGAGACCGAAACGCTGACCATTCTTTCCATCTGCACTACGCTGAGCGCCAACCTGCCGCGCGTGACCGAAGTGCGATTTCTGGTTGGTGGCCAGACGCGCGCTACACTGGCCGGACACGCCGACCTGACACGCACCTACCTGACCGCCGATACTGTTCCAGCCGAGGGAGCACACTAGTGACCACGATTCCAAGCTCAACTGCGACTCCCACCATCGGCGTTTTCGATTCCGGCTTCGGCGGATTGACGGTGCTGCGCGCGCTCATGGAGCGGATGCCTCGCGCGCGCTACGCGTTTCTGGGCGACACGGCGCGGCTACCCTACGGCTCGAAATCGCGGCGCACGATTGCGCGTTACGCGGCGCAAAGCGCGCAGTTTCTGGTGCGCGAGCAGGGCGCGGAGTTCCTGGTGATCGCCTGCAACACGGCCAGCGCCCTGGCACTCGACGCCATTCAGGATGCGGTGCCGGTTCCCGTGCTGGGCGTGATCGAGCCGGGCGCCATTGCCGCGCGCCAGGCTTCCACCACGGGCGACGTGCTGGTGATCGGCACAGAAGCCACGGTGCACAGCCATGCCTACGCGGCGGCGTGCCAGGCGCGGGGATTGCGCGCGCTGGAAAAGGCGTGCCCGTTGCTGGTGCCGCTGGTCGAGGAGGGATGGACGGACCATCCCGTGACCGCCGAGGTGATTGACGTTTATTTGAACGAATTGCGATCCGAGGCCGCGGCCCACGGGCTGAAGCCCGACACGCTGGTTCTCGGCTGCACGCACTATCCCCTGTTGCGGCCGCTGATCGAACGCGCGGTGCGCCCGGGAGTGAAGGTAATCGATTCCGCCGAATCGGCGGCGCAGGCCGCGGTCGAACTCTTCAACGGGCGCACAAGGCCGGAGTGCCCCATCCAATCGGAGTCCGCGACAGCGGGCTTCGATTGGGTGGGAACGGCCTCAAATCCGCCGGCGGCGACTGAGATTCATTGTTTTGCCACCGATTCCGTGGAAAAATTCGAGCGCCTCGGTTCGCGATTCCTGGAGCGGCCCGTGGGGCATGTGGAATTGATCGATCTGGGCGGGTGAGGGCGCCGCGAACGCGGAAAAGAATGGGGCAACCCACGAAAATCGCTCTGGTATTCTGACAATTGGCAACTCCGTTGTCTTCCCCTTTTGGACTAGATTCTTGGAGGAACTACCTACGCATGATTAACCTGGCGGGCAAGACTGCCGTGGTGTTCGGGCTGGCCAACAAGCGCTCGATTGCCTGGGGCATCGCCCTGAAACTCCACGAGGCCGGCGCTACCCTGGCCATCTGTTACCAGAACGAGCGCATGAAGGCCGAGGCCGAGGACCTGATCAACGAGCTCGGG
The DNA here is from genome assembly GCA_963786565.1 of uncultured Acidobacteriota bacterium. Classification (GTDB taxonomy): domain Bacteria; phylum Acidobacteriota; class Terriglobia; order Terriglobales; family Acidobacteriaceae; genus Telmatobacter. Next base: position 122,995 of record CAWAZR010000017.1, read on the forward strand.
GACGCGAGCGGCTTCCAGTGCGACGTGTCAAACGACCAGGAGATCGCGACCCTGTTCGCGACGCTCAAGGAAAAGTACGCGAAGATCGACATCCTTGTGCACGCAGTTGCCTACGCTCCCGCTGAGGACCTGAAGGGCGAGTTCATCAACACCAGCCGCGAAGGCTTCCGCATCGCGCACGACGTGAGCGTCTATTCGCTGATTGCCGTGAGCCGCGGCGCTGTGCCGCTGATGACGGAAGGCGGCAGCATTATTACGCTCACCTATTACGCCGCCGAAAAAGTGGTGCCGCACTACAACGTGATGGCGCTGGCCAAGGCGTCGTTGGAGAGTGCCGTGCGCTACCTGGCATATGAGCTGGGTCCGAAGAACATCCGCGCCAACGCCATTTCGGCCGGACCCATTAAGACCCTGGCCGCGCGCGGCGTGGGCGCTCTGGGCGATATGCTCAAGTCACACGCTGAGCGAGCACCGCTGCACCGCAACGTGGACCAGGGCGAAGTGGGCGGGACGGCGCTTTACCTGGCCAGCGATCTAGCCAGCGCGGTGACCGGCGAAGTCATTTACGTCGATTGCGGCTACAACATCATGGGATTTTGATCAGAGACCAGCGGGGCTAGCGGCGTTAGCGGGGTTAGCGGAGCTGGATCGGCAAGAAGATGCTTCAGGCGATGGGCTGAAAGCCGAGGTTGTCGACCTGAGAGCCGCCTGGATTGCTATCGGAGTATAGAACGAGCTCAGTACGAGTGGAGACGAGGTTGCGACCGCGCCGCTTGGCCTCGTACATTGCGGCATCCGCACGCCGCATCATTTCTTCCCAGCCGCAAGCGAGATCGAGTTGCGCCACTCCGGCGCAGACCGTCATTCTGACCGGACCGGTTTCAAAGGGCACTTCGAGCTCTTCCACCATGCGCCGCACGCGCTCGGCGGTGATGAGCGCCGCCTCGCCCGTCGTATCCGGCAACAGGATGGCGAACTCTTCGCCGCCCATGCGTGCCAGCGAGTCCTGTTGACGTAGCAGGCAGTGCAGGCGGTGCACCAGGAGTTGCAGAGCGCAATCGCCCGCGGCGTGCCCCCGGGTATCGTTCAGGTGCTTGAAGTTGTCGATGTCGACCATGATCATGCTGAGCGCATTACCGTAGCGCTGGCTGCGCGCGGTCTCGCGCAGCGCGTTTTCTTCCATGGAGCGGCGATTCAATGCGCCCGTGAGAGGGTCAGTGCGCGCCCGCGTGGCAAGTTCTCCCTGCAATTCGGTCACCAGGAACCACATTTCGCACATGGCCACGCAGGCGGCGAGAAACGCAGCCGCGGCCAGCGAATAGAGCCAGCGCGGATCGCTATGGGCGTCAACGGTCTTCCAGGGTTGCGCGTAGCTCAGGTTGGTCAGAATGGCGCGGTACGCGGCCACGCACATTTGCCCGCTGACTACCGCAGTGCTCACGCGCGCTACCACGGCGAACGAACCGTTGCGGTGTTTCCACAAGGTCCATGCCGAAAAGCCGCACAACGCCACGAACGGAAGATTGATGACATTGCCGGTGTAGGAAATTCTGAACAGGTAGGTAAAGGTGTACGCCGCCAAGACCAGGCCGATGGGAATCCAGAGCCGGCGATACCGGAAGGGCTTGCGCACGACAAACCAATACAGGCCCATCCATTGCATGGCCATCGAAATCAGATAAAGCTCGTTGGCGGTCATGCTGGTCCAGATTGCCGGAGCCTTGCCTTCCAGACCTTGCAGGATGAGCTTAATTAATCCAACGATTTGCGAGCCGGCGAACCACAGCATTCCCGTGGCGCGGCGGTTATACCCCGCGAGAACGCCAATGCACACCGTGAAGACGGTGACCGAGGCAATGTTCGTAAAAAAGAACGTCCCGTAGTCCATACTGCGGCACAACTCTCCGTCAGTTCCCGTTCCCTCTGGTCCTATATATCGACAGGAAATCCATTTTGATCGGGGTCATCACCCACCCGTTTCCGGCCGTTTCAAAGACGGCATCGATTGCACCTGAGGAACCTATCAAGTCTACCGTTATCGTTGCGGTACTGGATAGCACTTTCCGGGGGGGACGGTTACTGTTGGATTGCCAGAATCTGAGCCCACACGGCGGGCTCGACGGGCAGCCCCAGGCGCAGGTTTTCCTCGCGGATGCGCAGGGTTTGCTCGCCGGGATAGCGTACCTTGCCGTTTGGCGCGGCGGGCTGGGAGTTGTGCAGGGACGCGACGACCCCGTTGGCAATTTGCTCCGCCTGATCTGCCGGGCCAAAAGCCGCGGGATTAAGAGCCAAAAACATCTGCGAGATGCCGGCTTCGCGCTCGGCGTCGGGTGCGATCTCATGCGTGGCTCGACCCAGAGCCATCATGGCCGCCACCATGTCGAGCAGCACCGAGAGACCTGAGCCTTTCCAGTAGCCAACCGGCAGCGGCCGCCACGACTTCTCGATCGCCGCCGGATCGCGAGTCAGTTTGCCCTCCGTGTCGAAGCCTCCGTCGACCGGCAACTGTTCGCCTCGCTTCCTGTAGCTTTCGAGGGTGCCGTAGGAAAACTGCGACATCGCCATATCGAGCACCACAGGCCCGCTTGAGCGCGGCACGGCAATCACAAGGGGATTGTTGCCGATGGCGCGTTCCGCTCCGCCCCAGGGCGGCAGATTGGGCATGGTATTGGTCCAGCAGATGCCGATCATGCCAGCCTCCGCCGCCTGCCAGCCGTATGTGCCCGCGCGCATCCAGTGATTGGTGTTGCCCATGGTGACACAGCCAATGCCGTGTTCGCGGGCGAGCGCAATGGCGCGGTTCATGGCGGCCAGCGCATTCAGATTGCCGGGGCCTCTGTGCCCGTCCCAGCGCTCCAGCGCGCCGCACTGCGCCGTGACCGCGGCCTCGCCGCCAGGATCGACGCAACCGTTGCGAATGGTGGCCACAAAACGCGAGAAGCGATTGATGCCGTGGGTATAGACGCCGTCGCACGTGGCTTCAGCAAAAAGGCGCGCGCAGGTTTGGGCGCGATCGGCGGTGAAGCCAAGCTGGGCGAGGACAGCGGCAAGGGTTTGTTGCACTTCGGCGAAAGGGATGCGGTTCATCGTTTGTCGGGCAGCGGAGCTATTCCTTCAGCGTCACCGTGATCTTGCGCGCGTCGCCGCCCTCGGAGGCAATCACGATTTCGCCGGTGGCGCGCTTGCGAATGCTCTTGAACTTCTCACCCCACTCCACCACCACCAGCGCATCGGGCGAAAGCAGATCGTCGAGGCCGAGGGTCTCCAACTGGCGCTCGCCTTCCAGGCGATAGACGTCGAGATGATAGAGCTTGACCGGCTTGCCTTTTCGCGTGCCGTCGAACTCATGCATCAACGTGAAGGTGGGACTGGTGACTTCGTCGGGATCGGCGGCGTCTAGGGCCTGGGCGATGCCTTTGACCAACGTGGTCTTGCCGGTGCCCAGGTCGCCGCGCAGCAGCAGCAACTGCGGCGGCTTGAGCAATTCGGCCAGTTTGCGGCCCACGGCGATGGTGTCCGCGCCACTGTGCGTGGTGAACTCGTACATTCTGCCTTCCGCGGCCACTGCGGCATTGCTCATGCTTTAACCTCGCCGGGAACTTTCACCTGGGTATTCAGCTGCTGGATTCGCTCTCCAATTGTTGCATGCGCCTTTAGTCCCTTGCATGCACTCTCACCCTACCTTATGCGGCGACGGGCTGCTGCATGCAATGCCCTGCAACCAAACATACCCGTTTTTGCCGTCTACTTCAAAACGATGCAAGCGCGATTTGTACGCCTGGGCCAGATACGCCAGGGAATCGGTGGCGAGCACAGTGTGCTCATCGGCCTCGCGCACCGCGAGATCCGCGGCCAGCCCGTGCAGATAGACCGCCGCTTCCACGGCGTGCACGGGGTCATCAGAATATTGCGCCAGAAGGCCGGCGATGAGCCCCGTGAGCACGTCGCCGCTGCCGCCCTTGGCCATGCCGGGATTGCCGCTGGTGTTCACGGCCACGCGGCCATCGGGATGCGCGATGAGGGTGCGCGCGCCTTTGAGCACCAGCGTGACGCCCATGCGCTGCGCGAAGCTCGATGCCACTTCAAGCCGGTTGGCCTGCACTTCGGCGACACTGCTTCCAATGAGGCGGGCCATCTCGCCGGGATGGGGCGTGAGCACCAGCGTGCGTCTCTTCGCGAGCTTGGGCAGTTGGGACGTGTCAGAGGCCAGAATATTCAGCGCGTCGGCGTCAATCACTGCGGGAATCCTGGTGGCCGACAAAAGGCCTATGGTGAATTTCGCTGTCTGGGCACTCTGCCCCAATCCCGGACCGATGGCGAGGACAGTTTTTCCGGCGAGCAGCGCGGCAACGAGGTCGGGGTCTAGATTTTTCGCAGCGATCTGGCCGGCGGCTGTTGTCTTGAGCGGCCAGGTCATCAACTCCGGCGCAAATGACGACACAATTGGCAATGCTGGCTCGGGAACGGCCGCAGTCACAAGGCCTGCGCCGGCGCGGAGCGCGGCCAAAGACGACATAGACGGCGCTCCGGCCTTGCCACCGGCCGTGCCAGAGCTTCCGCCCACAACGAGCACGTGGCCGAAGTTGCCCTTGTTGGCCGCGGCCGCGCGCACGGCCTGCACGATTGTCAGCGAGGAGCCCGCCCACTCGAGCTTGTGCTCTGAACGAATCACTTCATCCGGCGAGCCAATGGACGCGACGACCACAGGTTGATCCCAGCGGCGGGTGAACTGCGCAAAGACGTGTGCCGGCTTAGGCGCGGTAAAGGTGATGACAGCATCGGCGGGAAAGACCGGGCTGGAGGGCGTCGCACTGGTCGCGTCGGCGAGCCAGCCGGAGGGCAAGTCGATAGCAAGAACTGGACACGTGCCGCACTGCACGCGCTCGAGCACCGCCAGCGCCAGGGTTGGCAGCGGCGGTCTGAACCCGGTTCCGAACAGCGCGTCCACGATCAGATCGGTCGAGAACGCATCGTCCTGCTTGGCCGCGTCGGGCGCATGGGCAACCACGCGCACTTTCCGATAGATTGGATTGTTCAGTTCGCTCCACGCTATTGCGGCATCACCCTTCAAGGTTTCGGGTTCGCCCAGCAGTAGCGTTGTCACTTCGAGGCCGGCATCGGAGAGCAGCCGCGCGGCCATCATGCCGTCGCCACCATTGTTGCCGGTTCCGCAGAGCACTGTGACGCGCCGCGCCAGCGGGAATTGCTCCCGCGCAAAACCGGCCACGGCCGCCGCCGCATTCCGCATCAGATCAAGCGACGGAATTCGATACTGCTCCGTGGTGGCGCGGTCGCAAGCCTTCATCTCGTCTGCGGAAAGAACGTGCATCGCATTCATGGTACTAAAGACGGGGAGCAAGGGAGCGAGGGAGCAAGGGAGCGACTTCGCGCCTACTTCAATAGACGAGCCTGGAGGGAGGAATGAGAGTTGGTGCGGGTGAGGACGCAGGAGCCGTTCTTGTCGCAGCGGAAATGAATGGGGGCGGGAAAGACTTGCCAATCGGCCGTGCGGTTGCGCATGTTGACTACTCCCAGAAAGAAAACCCGTCCGCCGCTGGTTTGGACCGTGCCGCGCGAGGGATTGTCGGCGACGATTACATCGTCGCCCTCAATCGCGACGGGCAGGTGCTGGCTCTGCGGCGAATTTTCGCCATTGCCTGCGTGGGCTTTCGGGTTCAACCCCTTCTCGTGCTGCAACCATTCGTCCTGCTCGGCAAGGGTGGGGAAATTGGTGAAGAATTCCCAACTCTTAAACGATGAGTAGGCCTTCTCCGGACAGGGAAGCGGGCCTGTCAAATCGATCTCTGCAATCAGTCCGTCCGCGCCGGTCATATTCTGCACGACGTCGTCGGTCCGGGTCTGTCTCGGTTCGCGTGGCGCGACGAATTTCGTGCCTGGGGTGTGTGCCACGGTAGCGGGAAAGAGAATCTGTTTTTGGCAGGCTACGAGGCCGGCGGCATCCAGAATTCGAAGCGTTACGGAGAGCTGGCGCGACGGATCCTGAGCCACGGCCGCGAAGCTCTCCACCTGTTGCGGATCAATGGGATCGAGGAAGAGTTGGTAAGTGCTGCCGCCCTCCCAACTCGCGATGAGGCGGCCGCTGAGGCCCGCGGGATCGTACCTCTGGCTTCCCAGATCGATGTAGGGAACGGGCGGCTTGGGCCGGAGCACAGAAGGAACAGTAAGAACAACAAGTACGATGCACGCCAGGACCACGACCCCAAGGAGAATTTTGACGATGGGAATCGATGGGCTCTTTTTCTTCTGCTGCCTGGGGTCCGGTTCCGCGGGTGGAGGCTCCATCGTTTCGCGGAACGAGTACAGCTCCTTCTGGTCTCCCTTTTCGGCAACCGGCACATATTCAAATTTGGAGACGGGGATTTCTTCGCTGGAGCCTGCTGACTGACCACCGGCAACTGATGCTTGATTAGGTTCGTTTTGATCCGCATCACTCATAGTGTTGGGCACGCGATCATTTCATTGGGTAGGGGGATCGTGCGCGGAGATCACAGCCATTGGAACACGAGATGGGCAGAGCCGCAACAAAAGTTGTGCACAGGGAACGAGAGAAGGTGCAACTTCAGTTAGCTTCCGGGAATGGGAATTAGGCAGCCGCACCGCACCCCAGTCGTGTGGACAGAGCCTAGAATTCGATTCTTCCCTGAAAGGCGATCATGCGCGGCGAGCTGTCACCGCCCAGGCCGACACCGAGCAGTCCGGTGGGCGTCGTGGTCAAGCTCTGAAGCGTTCCGAATCTGGCCGGAACCGAGCCGGGCACGCCTGCCTCAACCGTGCTGGGCAGCGCAAAGTTGGGATGATTGAACGCATTGAACAACTGGCCGTCAATGCGCAGTTTGATCCCCTCCCGCATTGGAAAAGTCTTCGTGATGTACATGTCGGAATAAGTAAAGTGCGGCCCGCGTACCGCGTTGCGGCCGGAGTTACCGAACTGGCAGATCGCTGAGTTATCGTTCTGCGCGCCGAGAAAGCCCGTATAACATGCGCCGGTAGTGGGATCGACCACCGAGACGAATGCATCGGGGTTGAGCCACTGCCGGGTTCCGTTGACGGTGACGCCGGGATAGGCGGTCTTGCGATAGAGCGGAACGCCGGGGACCCGGTTGGCATAGTTCGGCACGGCAAACTGGATGGTCTGCGATGGGTTCGACGCCTGAAGGACGCCATTGCCGTTGGCGCTATATTGCTGGCTCAGCACGCTGAAGGGCAGTCCAGAGTGAAGGAACGCGGTCTCCGAAAAAGACCAACCTGCAAAGACCTGGCGCAAGATCGGATTGCCGGAGTGGAACGGCACTTGATACACGCCGAAGGCTGAGATGTTCTGCCGCACATCGTAGTCGCAACTGGCATGCTGCCGGCTTAACTCTCCCGGTAACGGCGATTCCAGCCCCTGCGTGGAGAAGGCGAGCAAGCCGCCATTCGACACTTCGTCGAGGCAATGGCTGAAGGAGTAGTTGCCGCGCAGGGTCAAGCCGCCCCATTGCTGCGTGTAGACGGTCTGCAACCCGCTGTAACCGCTGTTCGCGCCGGTCTGGAACTCGGTGACGTTTCCAAATCGCTGATCGAGCGGCTGCTCGTAGGGAAACGGCGCGAAGCATCCGTTGCAGACGTTCTGGTAGCCGTTGAGCTGCTCCTGGTAGGGCTCGTGCAATCCGCGCGTGCCCACGAAGTCGGCGCGCAGGTTGCCGCGCTCGCCGATCTGCTGCTCGACGCCGAAATTGTACTGGTAGTAATGCGGAGTCTTGAGCGTTCCCGTGGGGAAGGTGTTCAGGCTGACGGCCAGAGGACAGGTTGGTGCGCCCGGCTGGATGCCGGCGCATGACGCGCCACCGGAGTTGAAGGTTGCTTGAAATGATTTGTCGGCGCTGGCGGCTGCATCAACGGCGCTTGCGGGAACGCCGGGAGCGATCCCAAGTCCGCCGACCTGTCCGCCGATTCCGCCGGTGAACGAAGGATCGTTGGGAGCGTTCACCAGGCCGCTATCGGCGATCTGCTGGGGGATGATGTCGCTGAAGACGCCGAATCCCGCATGAACCGCCGTGCGCGGAAAGAGCTTATAAGCGATCGAGGCGCGCGGCTGATATGCAAATAGCGGTGTTGCCGGAAACAGGTTGCGAACATTGCCGAGAACAACCTGGTTCAGCGGCTGATTGGTTGCATGCGAAGCATTCAGGAAGGAACCGGCCATGCGGGAAAAGAGTGCCTGCGGGCTGGTGACGTTGGTATTCCACGTGACGCGCATACCGTAGGTGATGGTCGCTTTCGCCGAAGGCTTCCAGGTGTCCATCCCGTAGTATTCGAGATTGCCGACGGCCACTCTTTCCTTCAGAGAGACAGGGAAGTTCTGCTGGGCAGTAAACGCGGCTCCGTACGTGAACTCCGCCAGATCGTTGTAGGCGACTGTCGGCACCGTGCCTTCGCCGAGATCGTAGTCGCTGGTGTCGACGCGGCGCGTATTGACGCCGAAATGCAACGTGTGCGGGCCGCGTGTCCAGGTCAGGTTGTCGTTGATCTGCCATTGCGTAACCTTGCGCCCCTGCGGAAAGGTATCGTTCAGGCCACCGATGGTCGTGAAAGGCACGCTGTCGCTGCCTGAGGCAAGCACGATGGGAAATGTCTGGATCGCCTGGGAGTATTTGTTCGGCTCAAAGATACTCGAGTACCAGCTCGCGCCGGGGTTGAACTGGTTGACCAGCCGCGGGCTGAAGATGTGCGTGTAGCCCGCAACCAGCGTGCGCTGCGGCTGCGGCGAGTAGGAGTTGAAGATGGAGTTGATGGGGTCAGTCCATTCCGCCTGCAAGCCCGTGTCCTGCTGAAAGCGATACCAAATGGAATTGCGGGCGTCGATGGCGTGATCGAACTTCAGCACGATCAGGTTTTCGCTGTCGCTGTTGTTCAGAGACCTCTGCTGCTGCGATGCGCAGCCGCTGCCGTCGAGCAGCGTGCCGGCCGGAGGCGCGGGTAACAGACTTCCAGACGCGTCCAGCGGGCAGGCTGTAATCACCACCGGCGACCCGGCGGGCGGAGGCAGCAACGAGAACATATTTTTGTAGAAGGGAATCTCCGCGGGTTGCGCGGGAAGGTTGGTTCCTGTGACGGGGTCATTTCCGCCCGTGGCAAGCTGTCCCAGCACATATTGCTGATAAGCGGGTGTGGGCAAGGTGATCGACGAAATGATGGGCAAAGCGATGCGAATGCCTTCATAGTGGGCGAAAAAGAAAAGTTTGTTTCTGCGGATCGGGCCGCCGACACTGACACCGAATTCATTCACCACGGAACGCGGCTTCTTCGCGATGTTGCCCGGCGAGTCGTTGGCATGGAGAAAATAATCCTCCGCGTTGACGAGCGAGCCATTCCATATTTCGTAAAAATCGCCGTGAAACTGATTGGCTCCGGACTTGGTGAAGTAATTCACCTGGGCCACGGCGTAGCGGCCCTGATCCACGGAAAATGAGTTGGTGTTCACCGTCGACTGATCAACTGCGTCGAGCCCGATGACGAGGTTGGTGGAGAGGCCGATATTCAACCCCAGCCAGGGATCGTTCGAGTCGAAGCCATCGAGGATGTAACCATTCGAGGTCGCAGGAAGGCCATTGAACTCCACATTGCCGTAACCGCCGGGAGCCTTGGCGTCGCTCGACGAGCCAGCCGTATTCATCAAAGCGCCCTGCGAAAATTGTGTGACATACGTGAGATCCTGGCCGGGGTTGGGCAGATTTTCGATGGTCTTCGATTCGAGGGTGGTGGTGGTGTTGGAATTATCGAGAGCCAGCAGACCTTGCTGCGCGGTCACCTCCACGGTTTGCGAAGTGGAACTCACTTGCAGCGTGAAATTCAGCGCCACGGTACGTCCCACGCCAACCGGCGTCGGCTGCGACTCCGCGTCGGCAAAGCCCGCAACCCGCACCGTGACCCGGTACGTGCCGGGATTCACCTGGGAAAAAAGATAGTGTCCGCCGGCGTCGGTCTGGCCGACGCGCGTGGCTTTGGTGTCGACCTCCGTCGCCGCCACTGAGGCGTTGGCGATGACCGCGCCGCTGGCATCGGTCATCGTCCCTGAGATCGCGCTGGATGTGCCGCTTTGCGCGCCAATTCCGCGCGAGTTAACCATGATTAACAGCAGAAAAATGAGGGAGAAATACGAATTTGCCTTGCGTTGCCGCATTGCGCCCTCCGGGGAAATTGGGGAAGAGAAAGTAGGGTCAGCGCCCGAGCGCCGTCTCCACCAGCAGCCAAACGTTGAGGCCGGCGATTACTACGGCCGTGGTCCAGGCCAGCACTTGCAGCCAGCGGGCGTTGACGAATTCCCCCATGCGCTTGCGGTCACCGGTGAACATGACCAGCGGCACCACGGCGAAGCTCAGTTGGAAAGAGAGAATCACCTGGCTCAGGATGAGCAGCTTCTCAGTTCCCCGCTCGCCCATGAAGGCCACGACGAGGATCGTGGGAATAATGGCCAGCGAACGGGTAATCAGGCGGCGCAGCCACGGCGACAGACGGATATGAATGAATCCTTCCATCACGACCTGGCCCGCCAATGTGCCGGTAATTGACGAGTTCTGGCCGCTGGCCAGTAGCGCGATGGCGAAGAGGGTGCTGGCCGCGCCCGCGCCGACCAGAGGGCTCAGCATCTTGTACGCGTCCTGGATGGCCGCGATCTCGAAATGCCCGCTGCGGAAAAACACCGCCGCGGCGACGATGAGAATGGCCGCGTTCACGAACAGGGCGATGGTGAGCGCCGCCGCCGAGTCGATGTTGGCCAGATGAATAGCCTCGCGTTTGCCTTTGGGCGTGCGCTCATATTGCCGGCTCTGCACGATCGACGAGTGCAGATAGAGATTGTGCGGCATCACCGTCGCGCCCAGGATGCCGATGGCGATGTAAAGCATGGCAGGATTGGTCACGATGGACGGCGAGGGAATCAGCAGGCCGTGCAGGGCCAGCCAGTAGTCCGGCCGCGAGAGGAACATCTGCACGCTGAAGAGCACAATGATGGTGCCGATGAGCGCAATCACCAGCGCTTCAACGTAACGGAATCCCCAGCGCTGGAGGAGCAGGATCAGCAGCACGTCGAGGCCGGTGATGAGCGTGCCGTAAAAGAGCGGAATGTGGAAGAGCAATTCGAGCGCGATGGCCGACCCGATGACCTCGGCCAAATCGCAGGCCGCAATGGCGATCTCGGCCATCAACCAGAGCGCAAAGCTCGTTTTGGGGCCATAGTTCTCGCGGCAAAGCTGTGCCAGATCGCGTTCAGTGGCTACGCCCAACTTGAGCGAGAGGCTCTGCAGCAGGACCGCAATCAGGTTCGACAGCATGATGACGAACAACAGCGTGTAGCCGAATTGCGCGCCGCCTGCGATGTCGGTGGCCCAATTGCCGGGATCCATGTAGCCCACGGAGATGAGAAAGCCCGGGCCGAGAAAGCCAAGCAGGCGACGCCAGAAGATGGGCGAGCGGGAGATGCTCACGCTCGCATGCACTTCGGGGAGCGAGGGCTCGGTGTGTACGGTTCTGGCTACGACGTCTGTGGACATGAGGCTTAGGGTTGGGACTGCACGGATCTATCAACTCCAGTATGCCACAAAATATTAATCATGGTTAATAAATATTCTTATATTGCATTACGGTAAATTTCCGGGGAAAATGCGGTTCCGGCTGGTTCCGAGCTACTCAGCGAAGGGAGGGTGCATGGGCGCAGATAGCCAAAATGCGCCGGGGCGCGTCTAACCCGCCATGACGCTGTCGGCTCCCCACCGGCGGCAGCTAGAATGCCGCTTCTCTCCTCTTCCTCAAGAACAGCTCGATCCATCTGCCCAAAATCCCAAGACTGCAAAGCGGCACCGCTGGAATTGCGCCTTCATCCTGGCGCGATGGAAGCAAGCGCGCTTGCAATGGCTTCGAGTGGGATTCGCAGGGGCTGCGCTGCTCGGTTTCTCGCTGCCTGCGTCGGCTTCTCTCGGCGGCAACGTCAGCACCGTGGAAACCGATCGCGCGCAAATGAATGCCCATGTCCAGGTGACACAGCACGACAGTTACGAAGTTCACGAAATCGCGATGCCCGGCGGCACCGTCGTGGATGAGTATGTTTCGGCGGGCGGCACGGTGTTCGCCGTTAGTTGGCACGGCCAGTTTCCGCCCCCGATGCAGCAGATCCTGGGGACATATTTCCAGAAGTATTCCGCCGCTCTGCAAACGCAGTCGAGCGTGCAGCCGAGGATGTACGGGCATCGTCCGCTCAACATTCAGCAACCGGGGCTGGTGGTTGAAACCAGCGGTCACATGCGGGCTCACGCCGGTCGAGCCTATATCCCCGGCCTGCTTCCGCAGGGAATCGCCGTCAGTCAGATTCAGTGATCGATGAGCAGGAGTTTTGCTGTGCGCACAGTTTTCATATCGATTTTGCTGATGGGTTTGGGATTCGCAACGGGATGCGGCGGCTCGGTCTCAAGCAGCGGCAGCAGCGGCGGTACCACCACCGGTTCGGGCGGCTCAGGAAACGGCTCCAATGTCCTGGCGATTACCGTCAATGGCGGGCCGGAGGTGAATGTGCCGAATGGCTACGTCTATGAGAATGCCGCATTCGCTGCGGCGACGATCTGCGCTCCTGGCAGCACTTCGAATTGCGTCACCATCCCCAACCTGCTTGTCGATACCGGCTCGACCGGCCTGCGTGTATTCGCTTCCGAGGTCTCTTCTCTGAATCTGCCCGCCGCCAACGCCTCGAACGGTTCGGCCGCTTATGACTGCATTTCCTTTGTGGATGGAGCCTATCTGTGGGGACCGGTGCAACAAGCCGACGTGACCCTGGGCGGTGAAACTGCCTCGAATGTACCGATTCACGTGATCAGCAGCTCAACGACGGGCGTTCCATCCAGCTGTTCCAACGGCGGCAGTGAAAACGACAACGCGGCCATTCTGCTCGGAGCGAATGGCATTCTGGGTATCGGCGTTGAGCCGACCGATTGTTTCTATGCCGGCACCAGCGCCTGCGCCCCTACGTCCGGGCTCAGCAGCCCGCCTTATCCTGCTTATTACACGTGCAGCGGCAACAGCTGCAGCCCTGCCTTCGTGGCCAAAGGGAGTCAGGTTGCAAATCCCGTGGTGTATTTTGCCGCGGATAATAACGGCGTCATTGTGGAGTTGCCCTCTGCATCAAGCCCGACGGCAACTATGAGCGGGTCTTTGATTTTTGGCATCGGCACGGAATCCAACAACCAGCTTTCTTCCAGCGCCACCGTCTTTACGCTGACTTGCGATGCCTTCACGACGGTCTTCGATAGCCAAACTTTCGGCGTTACCAATGCAACGACCTGCGCCGGTCCCTACAGCTTTATCGACAGCGGCTCCAATGCTCTCTTCTTCCCCAATGTGCCGAATATTCCGGAGTGCCCGTCGAACACCCAGGCCGGCAACCTCTCAGGGTTTTATTGCCCAACCACTACTGAGAGCTTCTCCGCGACGAACAAAGGAGAGGACGGCACATCGAAGTCGACCAGCTTCAGCGTGGCGAACACCGAGGCTCTTTTCACGAATGAAGCGACCGCATCCGACGCGGTTCAACCCGCCCTGGGCGGTACGAATCCGACCGGCTACGGCTTTGACTGGGGACTTCCGCTTTTCTATGGAGTGAATGTGTACAACGCCATCGACGGACAAAGCGTGCCTTCCGGAACGCCGGCAGCGCCCTGGTGGGCGTATTGAGAAACAGGGAGCGAGGCAGCAAGGGAGCAAGAAACGGAGACAATACGCAGCAGCAAACAGAGAATAGAAGAACTCCGTGACCTCGAGGTAGCGCCGTTCACTTCTTCAATTCTTGACTCACCTTTATGGCCGCACTTTCTTGTTCCGTTGTTCCCTTGCTCCCATGCTCCCTCGCTCCCTGTTTTTCTGCCTTTAGCCACACCGCTTCCGCGGCTGGCCGGCCGAGGATAGAAGCTCCCGTAGGCAGCTCAATCAAAACGGTTTGATCGTAGTTCTGGCGGACGACTTTCAGGGTTTTTCCGGGTCCTATTCCGGAGGCATGGAGGAATTCAAGCAGCCGGGGATCGCGCTCCTGAAGGCTGATGACGGCATAACGCTTGCCTTCGGCCGCCTGCGAGAGTTGAATCTCGCCTTTCCGCTTGCGCTCGGCGGGATTCACGGGCAGTACCGCGTTCCCATGCGGGCACGCCCCGCCTTCGCCCAGTTTTTCTTTCAGCTTGGCCTCGAAGGCCGGGGAAACCGCGTGCTCCAGCCGCTCGGCCTCCTCGTGAATCTCGTGCCAACCCATGCCGAATACCTCACTCAGCATGCGCTCGATGAGGTGGTGGCGCAGGGCCGTGCGATAGGCGGTTTCGCGCCCCGCAGTGGTGAGGCGCACGATGCCGTCATTGCCCACCTCTACGAGGCCGTCGCGCTTCAGGCGTTTCAACGCCATGGTCACGGCCGGCGCCGAAACCTCAAGCCAATGCGCCAGCGTAGCGGGAATCACCTGGCGACCTTCGGCCTCCGCCTCAAGGATGGCCTTCAGGTAGTTTTCTTTGGAAACGTGAATGGAATCTTTCATGGCGGTTCTGCATTCACTCTACATGGTGGATGGCGGAGCGGTATCCCACCGTAGTCGCAAAAATCGCGTTCAGGATGGGGCACGGAAGAAGTGTCTGAGGGCCGGAAGACCCTCAGTACCGCCGATCAGCCAACCCCCACGGACGAAGACCTGTCCGTGGGGACCCCGGTCAGGAGACCGGCGGTACAGAAATACGAAGATCGAGTTACTTCACGCGCACCGTGGGCTCGACAGATAGGCCGGGGCGCAGCTGTTGATGCGGGTCCTCGTTGGCCAACTCGGTAAAGTCGATGCGCACGGGGACGCGCTGCACCACTTTCACATAATTGCCGGTAGCGTTCTCCGGCGGGAACAGCGACAGCACCGAACCGGTTGCGCCGCCAATCTGCGTTACTTTGCCTTTGTAGTTCTTGCCCGTCGCATCGACGTGAATCTCGACGATCTGATCTTTCATCATGTGCTCGAGCTGGGTCTCCTTGAAGTTCGCGATCACCCAAAGATCCTGCAAGGAAACCAGCGTGAGCAGATTCTGCCCCGGAGCGACGTTCTGGTCGATCTCGACGCTCTTGCGGGTGATGATGCCGTCGGCCGGCGCCACGATCTTGCAGTAGCTCCGATTGAGCTGAGCCTGATCGAGCTGGGCCTGCGCCTGCTTCACCTGCGCCTCAGCCTGTTTGGCGCGGGCGTTCTGGGCTTCCACCTGTCTTGGAGCAGTCTGCGCATACGTCTGCAACGCCACCGCCTGTTGCTCCTTGTCGTGGGCCACACGCACAGCGTCCTCGGCTGCCTTCTCACTGGCCTGCGCATCGGCGAGCGCGGCTTTGGAGGCGTCCGCCGCGGCCACGGCCGCGTCAAACTGCTGTTTGCTGATCACGTCTTTTTCAACCAGCGGCCTGTAACGCTCCAAATCAGCCTGCGCCTTGATGTAGTTGGCCTGGGCCTGGGCCACGCGTGCCTGCGCAGCCTCCCGTTGCCTTTCCGCCTGTTCCACGCCGGCATGCGCGCCCGATACATCAGCGTTTGCCGAGGTCAGGTTACTGCCGGTGTTGATTTCGATAATCGGCACGTTCACATTGGCCGCCGCGGCGTTGGCCTGAGCGCTGTCAAGCGCAGCCTGAGCATTCTCCACCGCAACATCGTAGTCGCTCGGATCCAGCTCGGCGATGGTGTCGCCCGCATGCACGAACTGGTTCTCATCCACATCCACCTTGAGCACATGGCCATTGACGCGCGTGCTGACCTGGATCAGATGGCCTTCCACCTGCGCGTCGTCAGTGTCCTCGCTGTAGGTGGAGTGCCACCACACGCCGAGAGCGATGAGCACCACCACGATGGCCGCGATGATGAGTATGCCCCTGCGTCGGGACGGCGGCGCTTCGATTTCCGTCTCTGCCGCCGATTCTCTTGGTTCCGGGTTTGGGGTTGGGTCCGCCACTTCACTTCCCTCCTACGTATTTCTTGTAGTCCTGTCCGGCGCCCAGCGCACGCGCCAGGTTCAGCTTGGCCACGTTGTGCCGGTAAAGGCTGGCCACATATTCGCTGTCGGCCTGGGCCACGGACTGTTGTGCCTGGCTCACGGCCAGATTGTCACTTACGCCGTTGGCGTAACGTTCCTGCGCTTCTTTGAGAGCTTCGTTGGCCAGGGCCATGCTCGACTGCGCTACCTGAACTTGTTGTTGCGCCGAGGTGATATCGAGCAGGGCGTCGCGCACATCGGCGTCAACCTGCGCCCTTTCATCGCTGAGCCGCGCCTGCGCGGTATCGAGCTCGGCCTGCGCCTGCTCGGCCTGACCGCGCAGCGCAAATTCCTCAAAGACCGGCACGCTCAAGGTTGCCGTGGCGTCGACAGTGCCGTGCGAGTGGCCCAGTGTGGCGCCGATGTCGCCATAGTCGGCGTCCGTCTCAACCGTGGGCAGGCGCGCCGCCGTTGCCGCTTTGCGCTGCTCGGATGCGGCTGCTGCGACTTCTACCAGCGCCGCAAGGTCCTTGCGATTCTCTTTGGCCTGCTTGATCAGCGCATCCGCGTCGAGCCCGTCGAAGGGCGCGTAGGGCGCTTTGTCCGTCAAATTAAAACTCTGGTCAAGAGGTAAACCAATGGTGCGTGCCAGCGCCAGCTTATCTTTTTCGAGGGCGTTCTGGGCCGCGATCAACTGCTGATCGAGCGACTGATAATCCACGCGGGCACGCAGTTCATCGAGCAGCGGGGCGGTGCCGGCCTGGTGATTGGCCACGGCTTGATCGAGCGAAACCTTCGCGGTTGCCACCTGTGCCTCGACACTGCTCACTTGGGTCTCATCGGCCAGCACCAGCAGATAGGCGTTGCCCACGGTGAGCACCACCAGATCGCGCGCGTCTTCCGCGGACAGCTGGGCGGCGGCAAAGTTGTGGCGCGCAGCCAGATAGTTGCGCAGCGATTGCACATTCACGAGCGACCAGGTCATCGAGGCACGCAGATCGGTATACGCGAAAGGCCCGATGATTTTGGGAAAGCCAGGAATGCGCAGGCCCTCGGCGGGCAGATCGGTCTCCGCCTCCGCTTCCCGGGCGTTAAAATCCACCGAGGGCAGAAGAGTTTGCAACTGGCTCAAACGCTGGGCGCGCGCGCCTGCGGTTTGCGTGCCGCTCAAAATGATGCCGAGGTTCGCCTGCAACCCGCGCTGCATGGCGTCATCGAGCGAAAGATCGATGGGCTGCGCCGTTGCCGTGCCCTTGGGAACGCTGCCCTGAAAACTCGCGGCGGAAGGCGGCCCGGGCGCGGGCGAGGGCGGAATGGGCGCGGTTTGCGCGGTCAAGGCAGAGTACGCCGTGGCCACAATGCTCAGCAAAAAGCCGGCGGCCCAGGGACGGATTCTGCATTGGATGGAATGCTTTGGCAATTTGAACCTTACTCAAGAACAACGGCTGCGGTCGCCTGAGAATAGCGCTTCCCCTAATAGATGCATCACGGTCCCGGCGCGTTTCTTAAATGTAGTGTATCCAATCGGTGCTTCGTTTGGCTTGCGCACTGGAGGACAACTGCCGCGGGCCGGAGATCGGGTCCCCTCAATACGTGCCCGGCTGCCTGTACGGCGAACCTGCGGCATAACGGCGCTCGTCGCCGCGTGGATCTTTCTCAACGTGCGGCGTGCTCTCCCAGATCATGGTGTTGCGCTCTTTCAGGTCGTACGCGGGCCAGTTGGGCAGATCGGGATGGTTGGGATTGCCGGTTGCGGCGTAGTGAATCAGCATGCCCGACATGGCGTCGGCGAGCGGCTGGGCGGCGGCCAGTTCTTCCGGCGTGGATCCGATCTGGCCGGGCGAGGCGGAAAGATTGTCGAACATAAAAGGAATATCGATGGTGTGCATGGCGCGCGCGCCGGGAGCGTTGCGGTGCCAGTTCATTTGATAGACCCAGGTGTGCGGCTGGCTCTTGGGATTGCTCGCGCGATGCTCGGCTTCCAGCACCTGCCCCGGCCAGGCGCGAAAAGCCGTGGCCGCCGCAATCACAATTTCGATCGGCGATTTGTCGGGATAGATCGTGCGGTACTTGGCGACCACTTCTTCGGCCGTGTACGGGCCGAGATAGATGGCGACGGCATTCTTGAGCGCCGCGGGCGCATCGTCCCAGGTGAGCGTGCCGCGTGCGGGCACTGCGGTTTCGTCGTGCACGTTGCCGAGGATCATGGGCACGTTTTGTGAAAGCGGCGGCGCATCGGGCGTGAAGGGATCGCGGGAAAGTACAACATTGTCGACCACCGGCAGCCAGTCGGAGCTGGTGGCGATGGCCGCGGCCTGAATCCTCTGCCACGGCATGGTCTTCAGGTCCGCGAGATTGGCTGGCGTGACGCCGAGTTTGCCCAGCATCACTTCGGTCCGCTTGGACGCGATCTCAATCGAAGCGCCTTTCACCTGTTGCCCGCTCATAGACATCACGCGGTGAAACAGACCGTGACCGGCTGGCGTGGCCATCAGCGTGGCGCACTTGGCCCCGCCGCCCGATTGTCCGAAAATTAAAACGCGAGAAGCGTCGCCGCCGAACTCGGCAATGTTTTCGCGCACCCACTTGAGGGCGAGCACCAGGTCGAGCATGCCGACGTTGCCGGAATCGGGATACTGTTTCGGATCAATAGCGCCGAGATAGAGAAACCCGAAGGCGTTGAGCCGGTGATTGACCGTGACCACCACCACGTCGCCGCGATGACAGAGACGCGTGCCGTCGTAGAGCGGGCTGTTGACCGAGCCGTTGTTGTACGCGCCGCCGTGGAAATAGACCAGCACCGGGCGCTTGCGATGGTCGTGTAGGGCGGGGGTATAGACGTTGAGATGCAGGCAATCCTCGCTCTCGACGCCGGCCTCCGGCGCCACGCGCGGAGCGGTTCCCGCTGGCGGCATGCCAACGGATCCGAGGCTGGGCGCGGAATTCGCGCCTTGCGGCCCGCGCAGCATCGTGAGTTGCGGCGCACGGGTGGTAAACGCGTCGCACACCTTGACGCCGGCCCAGGGAGTGGGGGTCAGCGGGGCCTGAAAACGCACTGGCGCGGTATCCGCGCCATAGGGAATGCCGCGGAAGACGTTGATGCCGTCTTCGAGCGTGCCGCTGATCGATCCATAGCGCGTTTTGGCCTGAGGGGCCGATGCGGGCGCTTGGCCAGCCGCGGCGAGACTGCCGGGAAAGGCAAAAAGGCTGCGGCGGAGCGCAAAAGCAGCGGCGGCGGCTCCGGTGGAACGCAAAACAGCGCGGCGATCGACAGAGTTCATAGATTCCTCACGGTCGCAAGACTATCAAATTTCGTCCAAAATTGAGTTTTTTCCTCCGTTTAACATCGCGGCCGCCCGGCGCCTGTCACCATGGTTCCGCGGGGACTTCCCCTCCCTCGGTTCCGGTGCCCATCCCCCTGGCCGCGGGCATGGAGGGACCCGGACCCCGACGGCGTAACAATTGCGGAAGTGGGACTTGACCCGGGATTCGGCGCAGATGCAAGAGGGCGAGGAAACGCGATAGACTTTCCAACACGGCTCATGAAACGGGCGTATGGCCAGAAGCGCAAAGAAAAAAGAGCTATTTAACGGCCGGGACTACTCCTGGATGCAGTTCAACCGGCGTGTGCTCGAAGAGGCCGAAGACCCGACCAACCCCCTGCTGGAACGCGTTAAATTCCTGGCCATTACCGGCTCCAACCTCGACGAATACGTTGAAATCCGCCAGGCCGGGCTGTTGCAGCGCATTGAGGACGGCTACCGCGAGCCCGGCTACGACGGCCTGCGCCCCGACGAGTCCCTGGCTACCCTCACCGCCGAGATTCACAGCTTTGTGGCCTCGCAATACCACTGCTGGAACAAGCAACTGGCGCCGGAACTGCGCAAGCAGGGCATCCGGCTGCTCACCTGGGACGAGCTGAGCCACGACGCTACCGACTTTGCCCGCGGCTACTTCCAGCGCGAGGTCGATCCGCTGCTGACGCCCATCTCCATCGACCCCGCACATCCGTTTCCGCGCGTGCTCAATAAGGCGCTCTGCCTGGCTTTGTTGCTGCGTGCCAAGCGCCGCAGTTCAGGGCCGCAGGTGTTGGGCGTGGTGACGGTGCCGCGCGCCCTGCCTCGCTTTGTCCGCCTGCCCGCCAACCACGGGCACCACGACTACCTGTTGCTCCAGGACCTGATCGAACAGCACCTCGGTGGCATGTATCGCGGCTACGAAGTGCTTGCCTCCACGTCGTTCCGCGTGACGCGCAACTCCAACCTCTACTTCGAGGAGGAAGAAGCGAGGTCGCTGCTGGAAACCATCCGCGTGGAGTTGCATAACCGCCGCAAAGGCGATGCGGTGCGCCTGGAGATCGAAAGCAACGCCGATCCCGAGATTGAGGAGCGGCTGCGGGTGAACTTCGAGCTCGACGAGAACCAGGTCTTCCACGGCGAGGGTCTCCTGAATCTCTCGCGCCTCATGTTTCTCTACGGCGACATCCAGCGGCCCGACCTCAAGTTCCAGCCGTTCACGCCCAAACCGCTTGTGCTCAGCCGCAAATCGACGGGCATCTTCGACGAATTGCGCCACCGCGACATTTTGCTCCACCACCCCTACGACTCCTACGATCCAGTGGTCGAGTTCATTCAGCAGGGCGCGCAGGATCCCGCCGTCGTGACCATGAAGCAGACGCTCTACCGCACCAGCCACGACTCGCCGATGTTCCAGGCGCTGACCGAAGCCGGAGCCAGCAAGGAAGCCACGGTGGTTGTGGAGCTGATGGCGCGCTTCGATGAGGCCTCGAACATTCGCTGGGCGCGCAGCATGGAGGACGCGGGGGTGCAGATTTTTCACGGCGTAGTGGGCCTGAAGACGCACTGCAAGCTGGCCATGCTGGTGCGCCACGACGAAGACGGCGTCACCCGCCGTTACTGTCATCTCGGCACCGGCAACTACAACCCCGAGACCGCGCGTTTCTATACCGACCTGAGCCTGCTTACGAGCGATCCGCAGATCGGCGAGCGCGTGCACATGGTGTTCAACTACCTGACCGCGCATGCCGAGCTGGACGATTACTCGCCGCTCCTGGTGGCGCCGCTGACCATGGCGGAAAGTTTTCTGCGCCTCATCCGCCGCGAGCAAGAACACGCGCAGGCCGGACGCCCCGCGCACATTGT
Source organism: uncultured Acidobacteriota bacterium (assembly GCA_963786565.1). Lineage (GTDB taxonomy): Bacteria > Acidobacteriota > Terriglobia > Terriglobales > Acidobacteriaceae > Telmatobacter. Next base: position 144,176 of record CAWAZR010000017.1, read on the forward strand.
GGCCAAAATGAATGCCCTGCTTGAGCCCTCAATCATCCAGGCGCTCTACCAGGCTTCGCAGGCCGGGGTCGAGATCGACCTCATCATTCGCGGTCTGTCGATTCTACGGCCCGGCGTGAAAGGCCTGTCGGAACGCATCCGCGTGCGCTCCATCGTGGGCCGCTTCCTGGAACACTCGCGCATCTTTCACTTCGCCAACGGCGGAGACGCCGAAATTTATCTGGGCTCGGCCGACTGGATGCCGCGCAACCTGTTCGAGCGTTGCGAGGTGGTCTTCCCGGTGCGCGACCCGGCGGCAATTGCGCGCATCCATAACGAAATTCTGCCCGCCTACATGGCCGATACGGTCAAGGCCCGCATCCAGCAACCGGATGGCAACTTTGTGCGCGCGAGCAAATTGAACAAAGACGCGCCGCCCTTTTCATCCCAGGATTTTCTCATGCGCCTGGCTGAAGGAAAGACGGATCTTGAAGCGATTCCCGGCATCGCTGGAGAACCGCACGCAAAGCCCACCGAGAAAGCGGCGACTGCCGCGGATTAAGCTTCAGCGCCAATCGTTCATTAAGTAGGCCGCGGCGCGGTTGAATCCGTCACCGTGCGGCTTTTGCATGGCAACGCCGTTGGTCACCACGCGAAAGCCGTGGGCGCGCAAGCGCTCAAAGGCGTCCTTGCAGGCCAGGCTTACGCCGGCCTCCACTTCACTGCCCTCCGCCAGTGCGAGCGCATCGATGGCATCCAGCAGGCGCTTGAAGCGCTCGCCGCTGCGTGCCGCTGCGAACTTTACGTAACAAGTTTTCTGGCCGCCTTCCGATCCCGCGCCGTGCATGCACACGGCAAACGCATCCAGCGCGCGACGGCCTTCGATCAGGACCACCTCGCCGATGCGCTGCGCCACCACTGCGCGCATCTCGTCGCCCAGATCCAGACCGCGCTCAAGCGTATTGGTCAGCTTTGCGCATGCCGCGATGGCTTGTTCCTGCTCCTTTTTTGTGAGCGACGAGAGCAGCACGGGCACTTTGACGCCCTCAACGAGCGCCCACTCGGGCGGCGCGGGCGTGCGCTTCATGAGCGCGGTGAGCGAGCCGGGCCAATAGCCGAATTTCTGGTAGAGGCCTACGTGGCGGGGGCTATGCGGAAATGTGAACAAGGCGCTGTGCCGCACGCCCCAGCGGTCAAAGATCTTCATGGTGGCCGCCAGCAGTTGCTGCGCTACGCCACGGTTCCAGTATTCAGGCAAAACGGTGAGCGGCCCAAAGAAGGCAAACGATCCCCAACGCGTTGCCATGTTCGAACCGATGAGTTTTCCGTTGTCGCGCGCTGCCAGCAGTTTGGTGTTGCGCGCGCGCCAGCGCGGCGTAACAAAATCCCGGTCGCCCATGAATTCCAGCGGGTTGGGGAGCCCGAGAAACGTGCCGAAGGCCAGGCGCACGATGCGGTCCGCTTCCTCAAGCTCGTCTGCGCGCAACGCGCCGACCTGAATTGACTGCTTTGACGCCATGATGTTTGCCTCCTCAGAGACGCACTCGCGGCGGGAAGGAAAACCGGGAGGAGCCGCGGACGCGCCCAGTATAGAGCCTGCGATTCACTTTCGCATCGCCGGCGGCTGGCCAAGGGCTTCAAAGGACGTCCGCGCCGGCTCGCCGGAAAAATCGCGGCAATTTCAAGGGAATGAGCATCGATTTTGGCGCCACGCAAGCGCGGGGCGGGTTACAATTCGAGCCAATCCTTGTGTGAGGAGGAACATTCGATGGAGAAACCGTTGGTACAAGCGATCAAGGCGGCTGCGCCTTTCATCATGAAAAAGCCCTGGGTGAAAGCGGTCATCGCGGCTGCGGCTCTGGTCGTCATCCTGATGGTCCTGCTTCCGTTCTTCGTCAACGCCGATACGTTCCGCCCCAGGATTCAGGATGAGCTCACCAGTGCGCTGGGACGCAAAGTCACGCTCGGCCACATCAGCCTTTCGCTCTTCACGGGCAGCCTGGTGGCTGAAAATATCTCCATCGCCGATGATCCCGCTTTTTCCTCCTCTCCGTTTCTCGAGGCCAAGGAGCTTCGCATCGGCGTTGAGCTCGGGCCGCTCATCTTCCACCGCTCGATCCAGATCACGACTTTCACCGTCGATTCTCCATCAATTCAACTCATCCACTCGGCCAACGGCACGTGGAACTTTTCTTCGCTGGGCAACAACGCTTCTCTGCCCGCATCCCAGCAGACGAGCGCCCCACCCTCGCTCACTGTGAACGAACTGAAGATTGAGAATGGCAGCGCCGCTCTTTCTTCAACGCCCGTGGCCGGCAATCCTTTCAAGTGCACTGACGTGAACCTGACGGTGAAGAATTTGTCGTTTACCCAGTCGTTTCCTTTCGAGCTTTCGCTCAAAGTTGCGGGCGACGGATCGCTCAGTGTGAGCGGCACGGCGGGACCGGTGGTGCAAAACGATACGTCCCTGACTCCCTTCCAAGCGACACTCGAGATCAAGCACTTCGATCCGCTGGCCGCCGGCGCGGTTCAGCCCAGTGATGGCATTTCCATGGTGGCCGACTTCAGCGCCCAGGTCACGTCAAAGGACGGCAACCTCACCAGTACGGGAACAGCCGCGGCCTCGCAGCTGAAGTTGGCGCGCAACGGAACGCCGGCTCCCAAGCCGGTGAACATCACTTTCAACATTTCTGACAATCTCTCTTCTCGCACCGGCCTGGTCAACGATCTCGCGATCCAGACCGGCGCCGTTGGCGCCCATATCACCGGCAGTTTTCGCCATGACGGCGACGAGGCCGTCCTGAATCTGCATCTTTCCGCGCCCAATCTTCCTGTCGATCAGGTGGAGCAACTGCTGCCTGCCGCGGGCGTGACCCTTCCCAGCGGTTCGCGTCTGGAGGGAGGTACACTCACTGCCAATCTCACCATTACCGGTCCGGTGAATACCACCACCATCGCCGGACCGATCGAGCTCGACAACAGCCAGCTCACCGGTTTCGACCTGGGCTCGAAGATTCAGGGCATCAATCCGATCGGCGGGACCTCAAACGGCACGGAGATTCAGAAGCTGAGCGCGGACGTGAATAATTCGCCGCAAGGAACGCGGTTCACCAATATTGATGCCGAGGTGCCGAAGATTGGATCCGCGACCGGAGAAGGCACGGTTTCTCCTTCAGAGGATCTGAACTTTCAACTGAATGCGAAGATTGCCGCCTTGTCCGCGGTGGGCGGAGTCGTCAACAGCGCCGTTGGCGGATTGTTAGGCAAAGGCTCCCAATCTCAGTCCAACAGCGGCGGCATACCGCTCACCATCACCGGAACCGCGTCGAATCCGTCCATCCACGCCCAGTTGGGCAAGATGATCAAGCAAGCAGCGGGCGGGCTCATGAAAAACCCCGCTACCCAGAACCCGATCAAATCAGCGAAAGGATTGTTCGGCAGGTAAACCGGCGCCTCATCTCCTAAAATTAAAGGAGTGCCGCTTCCCTTCGCTTCATTATCGGCGCACGACTGCGCTCGGGACCGTAACGAGAACGCACACCGCATCTTCAGCGCTCCGCGACCGCTTGCCTTTTGGCACCTGGCCAGTCTCGATGCGCCCACGGTGGCCGTAGTCTGGTCGCTGGCTTTTGCGTGGGCGGGTGGCGTGCAACTGCCGGTGTGGGTTCCGGTGCTGCTGACGCTGGCTACGTGGGCCGTGTATGTGGGCGATCGCCTGCTTGACGCTCTTGCCGGGCTGCGCAAGCCTGCGCAACATACCTTGCGCGAGCGCCACAGGTTTCATTGGCGTTTCCGGCGCGCGCTTCTGCCCATGGCCATTGCCGCGGCCTGCGCCGCTGCGGGAATCATCTTTGCCTTCATGCCGCCCGTTGCCCGCGCACGCGACTCGGTATTGGCTGCCGCGGCTCTGGCTTATTTCTCCGGCGTGCACTCAGGCCGCACACCGTGGCAATTCCCGCTCCGGTGGCCGCGCTCATTTCCCGGCAAGGAATTCCTGGTGGGCGTACTGTTTACCGCGGGGTGCGTGCTGCCTGTGTGGCATCGGCCTCACGCTCTCGCCGCGCCGGGTTCGGCGATATGGGTCTTCTGGATTCCTGCCGTAGCCTTCGCCGCCGTGGCCTGGCTCAATTGCAGTTGCATTGCGCGGTGGGAGGGACTGGAAGGGTCTGCAAATTGCGACAATCGTTCGCCGCAATCGATGCGGTCCATCGCACTCGCCCTCTTCACAATCGACATCCTGCTCTGCGTTCTTACCGCCGCATCGACGCATCCGCGTCCGGCCGCCCTGCTTGCTGCCGGGGCCACAAGTGCGCTGCTGCTGGCGCTGCTCGACCGCAACCGTGCCCGTTTTTCGGCGCTCGCGTTGCGCGCCGCGGCGGATCTTGTCCTGCTCACGCCGCTCGCGCTCATTCCTTTCGCCTGGGCTCTTCAATGAGCGCCCCTTCCTCTGCAATGCTCTCGTCCAAAACCCAAAAGCACGGAGTGCCGAAATTCGACGGCGTGGCGCGTCTCTATCGGTGGATGGAACTTGTCACTTTCGGCCCGTGGCTCGAGCGCTGCCGTTGCATATTTCTTGGCGAACTTGCCGGGTGCCGGCGCGCCGCCGTCCTTGGGGATGGCGACGGCCGCTTCACTGCGCGATTGCTCCGCGCGAATCCCACGATCGAAATTGATGCAGTGGATGCGAGCGTCGCCATGTTGCACACGCTCCTCCACTGCGCAGGGACGAATGCTGCGCGCGTTCACACTCATTATGCCGATGCGCGCACATGGCAGCCGGCGAACCCGCCCTATGACTTGGTCGCGACGCACTTCTTTCTCGATTGCCTGAGCGCGGACGAAGTGCGCAGTCTTGCCGACCGATTGCGCGAGGCGCTATCGCCTTCGGGCCTTTGGGTCGTGTCGGAATTCGCAATCCCTGAAGGAGCATTCGGCCGATGGGTGGCGCGGCCTTTAGTCTGGCTGCTCTATCGCGCTTTCGCGCTGCTCACCGGACTCGCCGTTCGCAATCTGCCCAATCACTCCGCCGCCTTGCGCGCCGCGGGCTTTACTTTGCGCCAGCGCCGCAGCTTTCTGCGCGGGCTGCTCGTCGCCGAGCTCTGGGCGGCGGCGTAGAGACTTCGTCTGCGGTCGTGCGCTCACAGCGCCGACGAGCGACGCGCAGCCAATGTTACAAATCTGTTAAAATTGGCCTCCAAGGAGCACGGCACGTCCTCAGGCCCCCGCCGGATCGATCCCCATGATTCTCTTCCTGATGCGCCATGCGAATGCCGGAGCCATTCGCGACAATCCCGTTCTTGACGCCAAACGAGGGCTGATCAAGGAGGGCAAAGAGCAGTGCATGCTGATGGCGCGCGTGCTTGGCGCCATGAAGGCTCCCGTTGACGTGATCGTCTCCAGCCCGCTGAAGCGTGCCATGCAAACCGCGCAACTGGTGGGCACGGAATTGGGGTACGAAGCCAAGGTTGAGATCAGTCCGGCGCTGGGATTGAACGGAAGTTACGCGGATTTCCAAAAGCTTTTGGCTAAATATGCCGACCGCGAGGGCCTTCTCGTGGTGGGGCACAATCCCAGCCTCTTTCAGTTTCTGGGGCGCCTGATCACCGGCAACGGCGGGGCCGCGGTGCGCATGAGAAAGGCGTCGATCGCGCGCGTGGACATGAACCACCATCCGCCGCGACTGCAGTTGCTGATGGATCCGCGCTCAGCCCGCACTATTTACGCGAGCGTAACGAAGAGCTCGCGGCCGAAGACCTCGCGAAAATAGCCTGCTTCCTTGCGCAACGACCAGAGCTCGAGCTCCGCGCCGGTGCGCCCCGCACGCAACTCCAGGTGGATGCGCTTGGGGTAAGCTCTCACTCCGACACGTACAACGTCGCTCGCCCGGTCCTGATTGAGCGCGACCGCCAGGCGCAAAAGCACCACCGCACGCTGCACGTTCTTGTGCTCGTCGGCGGGTATGTTGCGCAGTGCGCGGTCGCCGGGCTGCGGGCGGCTCTTGCCCAGGTAGCGCGCGATGGCCGACACCAGCGTGCGCTGCAACTGCGTATACCCGTAAATCTCCGAGCTGGAGATGATGTATTGCGTGTGGCGATGATGCCCCTGGTGATTGATGAACTTGCCGGAGTCGCGCAGCATGGCCGCGGTGGCGAGCCAGCTTTCGTACTCGGGCGGGAGTTCGTGCACCGCTTTCAACTCACGGAAGATCTGCACGGCGTGCGTGCGGACCGGATCGGCCTGGCGGCGATCGACACCGTAGCGCCGCGCCGTAGCCAGCACGCTCTCCCAGCGCTCGTGCTCGAATTCGCGATGCGCCTTGGCGCGGGCATCCTGCTCGGCGAGCATCTGCGCCAGAATGCCGTCGCGTAAACCCAGCGGTGAATAGCGGAAGCCGGAGAGACCGAATGTTTCAAGGACTTCGGCATACACCTGCGCGCCGGCGACGATGATCTCCGAGCGACGCGGCCCGATGCCGGGTACGGCTTCGCGCTGGGGAAGCGACATTTTCGCGAGCTTGGAGGCCAGCTTGCGCACCGCGCGCGCCGGCACCATGCCGGCGAGAATCGCGGAACGATGCCTGGTGTGATCGGATGCCAGCCGAGCCTTGGCAACGGTCTTGCCGGTTTTCTTGCCACCGGATTTGCCATTTCTGGCCGCGGCTGACCAGGCATCGGAGAGCGCTGCCGCCGTGCCGGAAGTGGCGATGACGAGCGGCGCGCGGCCCGGCTCAATGCGGCGATGGGCGCGGCGCAGTTCGCGCGCGATCAGCCGCCTCATGCGCGCCATTCCGTCGGGCGCCACGGGATCGTCGCTGAGGAACTGCTCCGTCAAGCGCACCGCGCCCAGCGGCAAACTGACGGTTTCCTTGATGCGCTTGTGCTCGGAGAGCGTGATCTCGCAGCTTCCGCCGCCGAGGTCGAGCAGCAACACGCGACCACCTGCGCCCGGCTCCGAGCCAATGACGCCGAGATGAATGAGCCGCCCCTCTTCGAGGCCGGAGATGATTTCCATATTCCAGCCGGTTTCAGCTTTCACCCACGCCTGAAAGGCAGCGGCATTGCGCGCGTCGCGCATGGCGGAGGTAGCCACCACGCGAATGCGGTCGACGCCGTGCGCCTGCACCGCGCGCTGAAAACGCTTGAGCGCGCGCAGTGTGGCCGCCATGGCTTCAGGAGAGATGAGGCCGGTGTCGAAAACGCTGCCGCCCAGCCTCGTTACTTCGCGATCTTCGGCGACCGTCTTGAGCCGGTGCGCCTGCACCTTGGCAATCTTCAACCGGCAGGAGTTGGAACCGATATCGATGGCGGCAAATGTCGGCATTATTTCTGGCGCGCTCCGGAAAAAAGATTCGACCCATCGCCAAGATACACGATAGCGGGGTGCGAGAACAGTGATCAGGGGTCAGTGGTCAGTGATCAGTGGTCACGGCGACGCGTCCAGGATGGGGCACCGCAGGGTTGTGCTGGGTTGAGGATGCGAAAAGCAAATGCGCGTCCTTCGACTCGCGGGCCGCGCGAAGCGCGGCCCACTTCGCTCGGGATGACAGTCCGTTTTGGGGTCGCTCAGGATGACAGTCCGCTGGCGCGATGTTTTGACACCGCCGCGTCAGTTTTGCAATATCGGCCGCAATTGGTTCAGCGCGCTGACAGCGCCCGGTCCGTCGCCATTTTGCAGACTCAGGAAGAGCTTGTCCCAGGCGTCGCTTCCGGCCTGGAAATGGTTTGACGTCTGGATGTAGTAGCGCGTGCCGTCGAAGTCCCACGTCCCCGGAGTCATCTGATTCGCTCGGTTGGCGAGCGATGCAGCGGTTGCCTGCGCCGCCGATTTATTGCCGCTCGCATACTGGCACGCGAGAAGGATCGTGTCGCGAACGATCATCTGGGATGGGTTCAGATCGGAATCCTGAAGAGCTGCGGCCTGCGATATGCACACGGTGAACTGCTCCGCGGACAGTGAGGCCTCAATCAGGTCCAGGCGATAGGAAGGCGTCGAGTCCTGTGCGACCAGTTGCTGATCGAGTTGGAACGCCCGCGGGAAATCGAAGGCAATCTCGTGAGAAACGTGCGCGAGATCGTGAAGCTGCGCGGGATCGTATGCTTTGCCGTTCGCATCGAGGCAGACCGAATCGGTGCGATTGAAGTTCTGATCGTAACCCCAGAGCCAGCCGAAGCAGCCGCCCGAATACTGAGTACTGATGGTGCGCTTGTCGGCGACCGGTTTGCCGTCGGGACCGTAATACAGGTTTCCGACAGTGCGTCCGGCGGAATCGTATTGAAACGCAATCTTTTGATACCCGGCGTCGGCATAATCCGATGGCGATCCCTGCGCATCCAGACAGCCCTTCATCGTGCCGTTGCCGTTCTGATCGCGCTCGTAGGCATAACCGTAGCAGCCCGTATCTTTCTGGGCGACTGGCTTGTCATTCACGTCGGAGAAGCGCTCCTCCATCAGAGCGCCGTGATCGTCCAGGGTGAATGCGTCTTTCCAGAAACCTCCCGTTTCCCAGAAGGCGGGGTGGTTTGATGCGTCAAAATAACTTTCTTCGATTTGATTCCCCCACTGGTCATATTGCCAATGAACAATCGGGGGAACTCCATCGGGTGAAGGCACTGGCTTGCCGTTTGCGTCTTCGAATGTCGTCTGAGTCGGCTGGCCTCGCGCATCCCGCACATAGTTCTTGCTGACGAAACCGTTGTTTGCCGGGATGGGGCCACCTGTCGGCCCCAGAAACTGCTGCTGGGCAGTCCCCATACTCGTATTCGTCTGCTCGATGACAGACGCTCGAAATGTCATCCGCGTCCCGCCGCCGGACAGATACGTGATTTCGCTGACGTATCCCTGCGGATCGTAGCGAATATCCGAGCTCGAAATGGCCGAGCCGTCGGCCGCGACCACAAAGGCCAACCGCGTGTTCCGGACACTGCCGACCTTCTTGAAGGCTTCAGCCTGAGCGGCGGCATAGGTGAGCATAAAGACTGTGTGGCCCTGCTTATCGAGCGCAGTCTCATTCACAACCTGCCCCTTTTCGTCGTACGTGAATTCCAGCCGGCAGAATTGCCCGTTCATGCCGTTGGTGGGAAAGAAGAGCGAGCTGTCGAGCTGCGAATCCAGGATGAGCTGCCCGTAGCCGTTGATGGCTTCAACGGCCAGCAGTTCTCCCCGAAATCCCTTGCGCGTGACCCTCAGCGACTCCGAGCGATGAACGATCTCAGCCGTGGATAAGCGCCCGATCATTGCATAGGCGCCATTTCGCCGCACGAATGACGCATAGTAGGAAGTACTGGGATGCATGTAGGCAAGCCAGTAGAGCACCGCGCAGGCAATCCCGGCGACCGCTACCGTTGCCCAAAGGCCCGCCCTCAACCTTAGTTGCCTGAGTTTTTGCTGCAGCTGCGCCTGTTCGCGCAGCTTCCGGCTTTTCTCGACCAGGCCGGTGAGCAGATCGTGGGCCAGTTCCACATGCCGCGTGCCCAGGCGGTCTTCAAAGCGCAACAGCCGGCGGTCCACCAGCGTCTGGAGGTCGGCATCGGAGATGTGTTCGCGCCGCGCTTCCTCGACGGGCAATGTGGCGCGGAATCCGGCCGGCGTGACCAGATGTTCCTCCACGAACATACGCACGGAATCATCGAGTCCGACCAGGCTGCGCTCGTACAGCGACTCCAGGATGCCGCCCTTCTCCGCGGCCACCAGTTCGCGCGTGATTTGGGTTTGCCCCGTGGCCACCATGCGCTCGAACAACTCGTTGCACATGACGTTCAGATAAGCCGGCTCGACCTCTTCATCGGTGCTGCTCAGGCCCTCGCCGCGGCGGCTGCTGATCACGGCCTCGATGATGTCGCTTGCAACTTCATCCGTGACCCACTCTTTTCCAGCATTGCGGATGATTTCAAGACCGCGCGCGGCGTCGAGCGGGCCCAGTGCAAAACGGTTGCGCATAATGGCGGGAAGGATGGGCCGCAAGGTATCCAGCCGCCACACAAAATCCTCGCGCAGCGAGAGCACGACCTTATAGTTGGGCGTTCCACCCTCGACGGATTGCCGTGCGCCGGATGCCTCCGCCCTTTGCTGCACGACCGGGGGAATGCGATTCTCCGCCAGGTCCGCCAACTGCTCGAGGATGTCCGCTTCCTCCTGGCGCCGGCTGCCAACAGTGAAGATCTCTTCAAACTGATCGAAGACCAGCACTGGAGCCAGCCTGTCGTTGCGCGGACCCCAGAAACGCACGCGGTGGAAATACTCCCACAGCGTCTCTGGTTGCGGAGCATTCTGTGCGCTTTCAATATCGATGCCGCTGGCGCGCGCGGCCGCCTCAGTGAGCGCCTTGACCTGCTCCACGGGACTCCCGGCCTGCGGGCCGTAGTCGAGCCGCAGAACCACGGGAAAGCATCCCGCCTGGCGCAGCCGGGGAAACACGCCGGCTCGCAGCAGCGATGTCTTTCCCAGGCCCGAGCGCCCGAACAGAATGGTCAGCGTGTCGCGCTGGATTAGACGCAGCAACTCTTCTATCTCTTGCCCGCGTCCGAAGAAGAGATGCGCCTGCTCTTCCGTGTACCAGAAGAGTCCCGGCCAGGGGTTCTGTGCTCGTGTGAGAGGAGACACCGGCGTGCTCATCGCAGAGCCCTCCGGAAATTGCGGATTCCCTGGCTCAATGTCTCGATGAACTCCTGCGGGATGCGCCCGTCGCTCACACGCGTCCATTGCAGGTCGCGGTAAGGAGACCCCACAAATTTCGCGCCCGAAGGCGTGTCGTCGATGACCAGCGGCTGAAGGTAGAGGTCTTCCTTGCGCCGGTTCATCGACGCGTCCTCGGCCATCCGCCATTCCCTCCACACAAACCGCGGACTCGCACCTGCTTGTTCGAGCGTCCGCGAGATGACAGGCACAAAAAACGCAGCTTTATAAATGTTTTCGCGGATGGTCTCCTGGTATACGTTTCCGGGGTCGGCAGGAAGCTCCCGCTCGTCCATCCAGGTATCGATATTGCTGGCTTCGAGCTGGTCGCGGATGGCGCGCACCTTGATGCGGTCCTCGCTGGCATAGCTCAGGAATACTGCGCCGGTCTTGAAATCGGTGGTGGGTGCGGGGCTGTCATTTGCGTCGGAGCCATTGCTCTGGCGGCGCGCCTGCCACCGCTTGTAGAGCTGTTCGGCGAATTCCACCGGAGAGATGGAGGTTACGACTTTGGCCTTTCGCCGTTTCAGGTACTCGGCCAGCCCGGGTTCGCAGTTTGGGCTGACGTAGTACATGTTCAGGTTTTCCTGATTGCGGCGGCCATTGATGGCGTGAATGAAGAACCGGCCCAGCCAGTCGGGCATGCTGCAGCCGAGAAGAAGAACGGTTTTCTTCTGAAGGTAGTCGTACAGGTTCTGGGGCGCTTCCTGGGGGTCGAGCAGCGACCAACTGTATTCAATCAGGTCGTCTTCCGTCTTGGCGAAGGTTCCATCCGTAGGGCTGCTTGCCCCGAAAAGGCAGTAAACGCTGGGGGACCTCTCTTGATAAAAGCTGCTGGCCCGGTCGATTACGTTCTTGACCCCTCGCGGCGCGAACTTGATCTGCTCCACCTTGGTGCCCTGCCGCGCCTCGGTCATGGCCTGGAACATCAAGTGGTCAACAGTGGTCGTGATGTAAAGCGAGAAGTCCTGAATCCGGGCGAGATTTTTGAGGGCGTCGGGGACGGGCCAGGAGCGCAAGCGCACCACTTCGTCAATGTCGAATGCCACGTCGTTCGCAAACTCGAGCTGACTAAGCTGGTTGGCGACGTCGTAGATCGTCCAGCGGCGCGCGTCTTCAGGGCGATCGATGTGCGTCTGTGCCGCCAGCTCGCTGCCCCACATATCGTAAAGGCGCTTCAGCTCGCCGTTTTCCGGCACCACCAGCAGTTCCGGCCCCAACACCGGAATGACCGAGCCTTCCAGAATCAGGTTGATCAGTTTGTTCCATTCCCGTTCCGTCATCTCAATGGATCCAGATGCGGTGGGTTGGACAGGGAGCGATGAACTCATGACCATCCCTCATGCTCGAGAGTTCGCCTGTGCGCGAAAGAGAAAACACCTGGATAACGACCCTTCGGTCAGAGAAAGCAGCCTCTAATCGTCAATCTCCGAGTGGCTCCAAGTGATAGGGTTTTCTGCGCGTTGCGGGCTCGATCCCCACTCTATCACGAAGCATGCGGAATCCGAGCAGAATTTCGCGGCGCTTGCCCCAAGGCCCGTGCCCACCGGACTGCACGGCAGCAACGCGCCGCATGGTTACGGCTTGATGATGGTCACAAGCAGCGCGGACAGGCCGTTCCATGCGATCTGGATGCCGATGCAAAGCAGAATGAAGGCGATCACGCGCAGGATTCCATGTGCCGTGGAGGGCGGGATGATCTTGGTGATCTTGGGGGCGTAGGCATAACAGAAATAACAAAGTACGCTGAGAGCAACGACAGCAAGAAACACGCTAAGGTGCGACAGGATGTTGTGGGTGAGATTCTTATCGGAGATGTGCGCGGTAATGGTCAGCAATCCAACCAGCGTTCCCGGCCCTGAGGTAATGGGAAAGGTATACGGGTAGAAGATGCCCTCTTCGAGATGCCGCGTATCGGGTTCGCCGCTCTGGCCGGTCTCTTCCTCCTTGTTGCGAAAATTGGCGCCGGCGCTCCTCTCGTTCAAGACGGTCCATCCCATGGCCGCGACCACCATGCCGCCGGAGAGTTGGACGATGGGCAAAGAGATGCCGAAGAACTTGAGGATGGTTGCGCCCAGTACCTCGAAAACGCCGAGGAAAACAATGTTGCTCAGCGCAATGCGGCGCGCCAGCGAGTGCAGGACCTTGGACGGCGCGTTGCCGACCAGCCCCAGAAATACCAGTGCGGACCCGAGCGGGTTGATCAGCGGCAGGAGCACGCTGAACGCGATAAGAAAGACCTTCCAAAACGGCAAGAGAGTTCTCCCTTGGTGCATCTTAAAGCCTCACCGAGCCCGTGAGACCAGGGACTTTCGCGCCAGGGCATGCCCGGCCAGCGCCTTGCACTGTGAAACGCCGCAGTAATCCGGCTGATATTCTGGTTCTGCTAGGGCCTGCTCACACTACTGAGGTGGTGGCGCCGGGATCCAGTTTTTTCGAGTTCAAGGAGTGAGGAGTGACGCATACCGGGTGTCTGCTAGCGACGATCGACGCAGAAATCGAGAAAACTGGACCCGGCCCAAAGGGTTGCGTCGAAAATTGGGCCATACTTCATTCTCGCCCTCGACGGTGGGCCCGCCACAGCCTTCGGGCTCGGCTTCGTCTGGCCCAATTTTCGCTCGCAACGCCATCCACCCCAGTAGTGTGAACAGGCCCTAGCCAAAAACGCCATGAACGCAAACGTCCACACGATCGATCGGCCGCGGCAGGCGCCTTCTGTGCGCACCGTCTGGCTGCTTTTTACCGTCATTTTTGTCACGGTTTATTTTGCCTCGCTGTTTTCGCCGCCGCTGCTGGACGACGTGGACGCGGCGCATGCTCAAGCGGCGCAGCACATGGCCTTGAGCGGCGACCTGATCACTTCGAAGATCAACGGCATCCGCTACATTGAAAAGCCGCCGCTGCCCTACTGGCTGGTGGCCGGGATGTACAAGATCTTCGGGCAGAACACCTTTGCCACGCACCTGCCCAACGCGCTGGCCATGCTGGGACTGACCTGGCTGGCATGGTCGTGGGCGCGGCGAACCTGGGGCGATCGCGCGGGCTTCTATGCCGGGCTGAGCGTGCTCACCTCAGTGGGCTGCTTTCTGTTTACGCGCTTCATTATTCCCGAGGCGATCCTGGCGTTTTTCCTGCTGCTGGCGCTCTACGCGCTGATTGCAAGCCTGGAAGGCGGCAGGCCTGCGCTCATTTACTGGGCTTATGCGGGCGTGGCGCTGGCGCTGCTGACCAAGGGCTTGATTGCGCCGGTGTTCTTTCTGGGCGCGGCCATTCCCTATCTGCTGCTCACCGGGCAGTGGCGGCGCTGGAAGGACCTGAAACCGGTGACGGGATTGCTCGTGTTTCTGGCAATCGCTGCGCCCTGGCACATTCTGTGCGGCATCATCAATCACGACTATGGACACCCGGTGGGCAATCACCCCACCGTGGGAAACGTGCACGGGTTCTTCTACTTCTACTTCATCAACGAACATGTGCTGCGCTTCTTCAACCTGCGCTATCCGCACGACTACAACAAGATGCCGGGGGTTTGGTACTGGCTGGGGCACATGGTGTGGATCTTCCCGTGGAGCCTGTTTCTGCCGGCCGCGGTGGCTGTGGCATGGAAGACGCGACGCCGTTGGCTCAAGCACCTGCGTCACGATGCCGGCGACACGGTGGACTTCTACCTGGATCACGCCATGCGTGAAGACGTGGCCAGCCATGTGCTGCGCGTGAAGTTCCGCGCACGCACCATCTGGCTGTTGACCCTGTTCACGGCATGGACATTGCTGTTCTTCTCCTTCTCGACGAACCAGGAGTACTACACGTTTCCGGTGTGGCCGCCGCTGGTGATGCTGATCGCCGGCGTGGTCGCGGATCTCGAGATGCGGCGCGGCGCCAAGGACGCACCCGCGCTTTCAACGGCGTGGCTGACGGGCGCGCAGGCGGTGTTTGCGGCGATTGGCGTAGTGTCCGCGGCGGCGCTGGGCTGGGGATTGTGGACTGCACGCAATTTGCCGTACGTTCCCGATATCGGCACCCTGCTGGCGCATCGCGCGGTGGGCGACTACACGCTGTCGATGTCACACCTGTTCGATTTGACCGGCGAGTCGTTTGCGGCGCTGCGGCTGCCGGCGGCGCTGGCTGCCGTCACGCTGCTCATTGGGCCGATGACGGGCTGGCTGCTGCGGCTGAAGGGAAAACATCTTGCGGCTACGGTGAGCATGGCCCTCACCATGACGGTCTTCTTCGTCGCCGCGCACATCGCGTTCGCACGCTTTGAGCCCATGTTGAGTTCCAAGCAGATGGCGGACACGATCGTGACCAAGGGTTCACCCAACGACACCTTCATCATCTACGGCGACCAGTCGTCGGGATCTTCCGTCATCTTCTACACCAACTCCTTCTTTAGCGGACGGCCGGCAATGCTGGTGATACCGCGCTGCGGCCAGCACGGCGAGGGCTCGACGCTGCTATGGGGCTCGTGCTACCCGGATGCACCAGATATTTATTTGAGCAACGCCAGGCTCCAGGGGATTTGGGGCGCGGGACAGCGCAAATGGATCTTCGCCGAGGATCCGGACCGCGAAAACGTGGAGAAGACACTGGCCGGAAGATTGATTCCCGTCCAGACCATTGCCGACAAAACGCTGTGGACGGACCGGCCGCTGCCGTGATGCAGTGGTTAGTGGTATCGGCTAGGTGTGAGTGTGAGCATGGTTGCGTCTGTTTGGCACACTCACACTCCACACACCCCTGATCCCTATCCACTGCCCGCGGCTTCCTGGGGTTGCCGGACATACACATACAAATAGAAAACGCCCAACGCCAGCAGGATCAGCGGCGCTGGGATCATCGCCAATGTGACGGACAGCCCGGAGTAGTGCGTGACCTGGAAGAGGATAATCCAGAAAAGATCGCCCGTGAGCACGAAGGCGGCGACGGTGAGCCAAAGCGCCGTCCAGCCACGCCAGCCGCGCTGTCTCCAGAGCATGGCAGCGGCGGGAATGGTGAGCAGAAGAAGCCGCGCGTCGTAGGTGCGGTGATAGACGGGCAACAGGGCGAGAGCCGAGATGGAAGCGAGAGCGAACCAGGCCAGCCGCGGCGTATAGCCCACCCGCCACGTTTTGACACACCAGATCAGGATCAGAACGCCGCAAATCATGTAGGCGGGCGGATTGTAGAAGCTGGGATCGTCGCGCAGGAGGCTCAAGCCGGCTTGCAGACTGACGATCATGCCCATGCCGCGGCCACCGGCAGTGTTGGGCCCTGGGTAGTCGCGGCCGCCAGGCGACATGGCGGTAAAAATGTTTGCGTGGTACTCCTGCGGCCAGTGCGGCGCGACATGGTAGAGCCACAAGATCGCGGGAGCGGCCATCACTGCGGTGAGCACCAGCGTTTGCAGGGCGCGCTTGCGCTGCACGCCGCCGGCGAGCAGAAAGTAGAACCAGATGGGGCCGGCGTCGTGGGGCTTGATAAAAAGGCTTACGGCGAGCAGGACGATGCCCAACGGCACGAAGCGATCGCGAATAAAACAGCAGACCGCGATAGCCGCAAGCCCCACTGAAAGCCCTGCCATGTTGCCGGTGGCGAGCAACAATCCACTATTGATCGCGAGCAGAAAAATCAGCGCGCCACTGAAGCGCGGGGCAATGCCCGCGTTCACGCTCCAGATGCAGCAACAGGCGAGGACAAAGCAGACAGAAAGAATCGCCATCCAGAGCACCATGGCGAGTTTCCACGGCAGAAGTGCGAGCGGGGCCACCAGGAGCAGCGTTGTGGGCAGATTGGTGCTGAGCGAGACGATCAGGCGCAGCGTGTGGGCGACGGCGGGGTCGGCGGGAAGATGCGGCGCCTGCTGCATGTACACGGACCACATTTGATCGGGCTGATAGGGATCGAGACCGAGCACCAGGCAACGCGCGCCGTTCCATGTCTCCTGGAAGTCGGTCATGGCGAGGGGATTGGTGATCTCCTGAAGTACGCCGAGGCCGATAAAAAGCAGGCAGCCGATGACGAGCATCTGCAGGCCGTCGTGGCGAGCCCTGGTGTGGGCGCTCAGTTCCCGTGGCATGTGCACCTGCGAGCCAAGCGCCGTTTTTCCGGATGGGGGCGAATCATGCTGCCAGCTTATCAGCCGGCGGCGCGCATCTTGCCGCCGGGCAGAAGTTCAAAGACGCGGCCGCGCCACAGGATGCGGCGGCCCGCATAGCTTGCAGCCCAAAAGCAGAAGCCCATGAAATCGCGGATGGGATACAGGATCAGCAGACCGAACCAACTGGAGTCGCGCACCACGAGACGCCCAACGGAGATGGCAACCGCGAGGCGCGTGGCCACGGAAAAAGCGAGGAGCGCGAGGCCCCACAGCGGATGCCCGATCCAGGCGCAGACGGCGAGCGCCAGCAGGCCGAAGGGCAGGCTGAAGGTGAGCGCGGTGCCGAAGTGGCCTTTGGGCCGCGAGAAGCGCGTGGACTTCATCCAGCGGACCTGGTGCTTGAGGGAGCCGATCAGCCCCGAATGCAGAACCATGTGATCGATGGCGTGATGACTGAGGACGACGCTCTGGCCCAGCTTGTGGGTCTCGTTGCCGAGGATGAAATCGTCGGCGCAGTAGTCGGCCGTGACCTTGAAGCCACCCATGCGACGGATCGCCTCGCGCCGAAAAGCCATCGTCGGGCCGAGGGTGAATTGCATGCCTTCCATCTGGCGCGCGGCAAGGACACCGGCCGACATTTCGACCGACATGCCGACGGCTTCAAGCCGCGCCCAGATGCCGCCTTCGGCAGCGACACCGCGATAGAGGCAGCACATGCCTCCGACGTTGGGATCGGCGAAAGGCAGGGCCACAGACCGCAGATAATCCGGCGTCACGCGCACGTCGCTGTCGCTGATGACGAGGATGTCGTGCGCGGCGTGAGCTTCCATCAGCTCCAGGGAGGCGACTTTAGCATTGATGTAGTCCGGCTGGCCACCGGTAGAGAAAAACTGGACCGGGATGTGAGGATGCCTGGCGGCCACGCAGCGCGCGGTTTCGAGGCCCTCGTCGTTGGCGGCGCGCGCGCAGAAGAGGATTTCGTATGCGGGGTAATCCTGCGTAAAAAATGTCTCAAGGTAGGATTCGAGGCCGGGGTCCGCTCCATGCAATGGCTTGAGAAGGGTGAGCGGCGGCGTGAAGCCCGGTCCCGCTGCGAGTTGGGCCAACGCGAGACGGCGCTCGCGAAGGTAGCCGGGAACGGCCCACAGCACAATGCCGGCAAAGACCGCGGAAGTGATGAGGCCGAAGACGGCGAGGCCGAGAAGGACGTAGGGCATGCTGGTACTAAGGATACCCGGCAAATCAGCGTGTCTGCGAGTTCACGCGCAGATGCTGGGTGCCCCATCCTTGCGCCAGTCTCATCGGCGCAAGGGTGGGAAACCGCTCATCTCAATCCTACGGTTTGCGGTTCGGCGTGGGACGAGGTACGCCCACGGGCTTGCGGATGGGCACGATGGCGCCTGCCGATCCGGGCGCGGCAGCTTGAAAACGGGAGAGCATCTCGCTGCGCACGTATTCGACGAAGCTCTGCATCTGGCGGTTCATCTCTTCCATGCGCTCGCGCATTTGCAGGATGATGCCGATGCCGGCGATGTTCACGCCAAGGTCGCGGGCCAGGTTGAGGATGAACTCGAGGCGCTCCAGATCCTCGTCGGTGTAGAGGCGCGTGTTGCCCTCGGTGCGCGAGGGCTTCAGCAGCCCTTCGCGCTCGTAGAGGCGGAGGGTCTGCGGGTGAATCTCATACATCTCGGCCACCGCCGAGATCATGTACGCGCCTTTGGATTTGCGTTTCGTCGCCATAGCTCTTTCCCGATCCAGCTTAGCCGAACTTGGTGCGGGCCCATCCTCGCCGCTTGCTCCCTCGCTCCCTTGCTCCCTCGCTCCCTCGCTCCCTGCTTCTTACAGCTTGTCGAACAGCTCCTTGCGCGGGTCGTTGGGATTGAGTTTGCCCAGTTCGCGCATGATCTCGCGGCTGCGCTCGTCCTGAAGGTGCGGCACCACGACGGTCACGGTCACGATCTCGTCGCCGCGCTGGCCGGGCTGCTGCGCGCTCTCCACGCCGCGCTCCCGCATGCGCAGCTTTTGCCCGCTCTGCGTGCCGGGCGGAATCTTCAACTGCGCGCGGCCGTCGATGGTGGGCACCTCGACCTTGGCGCCCAGCGAGGCTTCGGCAACGGTAATGGGCACGGTAATGTGAATGTCGTCGCCCTGGCGCGTGAAGACCGGGTTCGTACCGGTGCGCACGATCAAAAACAGATCGCCGGGAGGGCCGCCGTTGATGCCGGCATTGCCCTTGCCTTGCAGACGAATGCGCTGGCCGTCGCGCGTGCCCGGCTTGATGCGGAATTCGACCGTCTCGGTGCGCGTCACGGTGCCTTCGCCATGGCAGTTCGCGCAATCGTTGGATGATTTTCCCGTCCCGTTGCAACTCGGGCAGGTGATGTTGAACTTCATGCGGCCGCCCATCTGCGTCACCTGGCCGCTGCCGTGGCACTCGGTGCACGTTTTGGAGCCGCCGGTGTGCGCCTGCCCATGGCAGGCGGGGCACACTTCCTGGCGATTGATCTGGATGCGCGCCTGGCCGCCGCGAATTGCGGTCCAGAAGTCGACCGTGGCCTGGTATTCGAGATCGGTGCCGGGCTGCGGACCGCGCGGCGCCTGCGGATGCTGCGCGCCCGAAAAGATGCCGGAAAAAATGTCTTTGAAGCTGCCAAAGCCCCCGCCGGCCTCGCCCTGGCCGCCCTGCTGACCAGGGTAGCCGCCCGAGAAACCGTTGAAGTCGAAGCCGCCAAAGTCGACGGGCGGCCGGCTGCTGCCCTCGCGCTGCTGGCGCGCATAAGCTTCAGCCGTCGCGGGATCGATCTGGTCGGAGTAGAAACCCACCTGGTCGTAAATCTTGCGCTTCTTCTCGTCGCTCAGGATGTCGTTGGCTTCCGAGATCTCCTTGAACTTCTCCTCGGCCTTCTTGTCGCCGGGGTTCACGTCGGGATGGTATTTGCGCGCAGCTTTCCTGAAGGCCTTGCGGATATCATCCGCCGTGGCCGTTTTCTTGACGCCGAGAATGCCGTAATAATCTTTGTCGGTCTTAGTGGCCATGGGTGTTTTCTTATCTCATTCAGCGTACACGGTGCCGAACTCAAGTGCGTGCATGAGTTTTGCCAATGAACCTAAGCATTCATCGGCTTTGCCTCATGCGTTCATGCCGATCCGGTTTGCTGCCGTTCGACCTTACGAGTTGGGGTGGACGACTTGACGTCGCCCACCCCTGTTTTCCGCCGAAGGCGGGGCCGCCGCACCGCAGGTGCTTATTTCTTGTCGTCGACGTCCACGTACTCGGCGTCGATGACACCTTCGTCCTTCTTGGCGCCTGCACCGCTCTGGTCCGAAGAGCTGCCGTCCGCAGGACCCGCAGGCGCGCCCGGCGCAGCCGCAGTCGCCTTGTACATCGCCTCGGCCAGTTTGTGGCTGGCTTGCGTGAGGCGATCGTTCGCCGACTTCAGATCCGAGGTCGACGGCGAGCCTTCCAGGGTCTTCTTGGCATCGGCCAGCGCTGCTTCCACGTCGGTCTTATCGGCGGCCTGGACCTTCTCTCCGCTCTCCTTCAACATCTTTTCGATGTTGTAGACCATCGAGTCGAGAGCGTTGCGGGCTTCGATCTGCTCGCGCTGCTCCTTATCCTCGGAGGCATGGGCATCAGCTTCCTTGGCCATCTTCTCGACTTCTTCCTTGCTCAGGCCGGAGCTCGAGGTGATGGTGATGCGCGTGTCCTTGCCGGTGGCGTTGTCCTTGGCCGTCACGTTCAGGATTCCGTTGGCGTCGATGTCGAATGTCACCTCGATCTGCGGCACGCCGCGCGGAGCCGGCATGATGCCGCCCAGCTTGAACTTGCCCAGGGTGCGGTTCTGCGCCGCCATGGGCCGCTCGCCTTGAAGGACGTGGACTTCGACTTCGGTCTGGCTGTCGGCCGCAGTAGAAAACGTCTCCGACTTCTTGGTCGGAATCGTCGTGTTGCGCGGGATCATGGTTGTGGCTACGCCGCCCAAAGTCTCGATCGACAAAGTGAGAGGCGTGACATCGAGCAACAGCAGATCCTTCACGTCGCCGGAAAGAACGCCGGCCTGCACGGCCGCGCCAATGGCAACCACTTCATCGGGATTCACGCTGTGATTCGGCTCCTTGCCGAACAGCTTCTTCACCAGTTCCTGAATCTTGGGCATGCGCGTCTGTCCGCCCACCAGGACCACTTCGTCGATATCGCCCGGCTTGACGTTGGCGTCGGCCATCGCTTTTTTGCAAGGCTCAATCGAGCGATCGATCAGGTCTTCAACCAACTGCTCGAGCTTGGCGCGGGTCAACTTGCGCACAAGGTGCTTGGGGCCCGAAGCGTCGGCGGTGATAAACGGCAAATTGATCTCGGTTTCGACCGTGGTCGAGAGCTCGATCTTGGCTTTTTCGGCGGCGTCTTTCAGGCGCTGGAGGGCCATTTCGTTGCCCTTCGAGGTCAGGTCGAGGCCGTGCTCCTGCTTGAATTCGGCAACGAGCCAGTCCACGATCCGCTGGTCCAGGTTGTCGCCGCCCAGGTGGGTGTCGCCGTTGGTCGATTTGACTTCGATCACGCCTTCGCCCACTTCAAGAATCGAAATGTCGAACGTGCCGCCGCCAAAGTCATAGACGGCGATGGTTTCATCCTTCTTTTTGTCGAGCCCGTAGGCCAACGCGGCCGCCGTGGGCTCGTTGACGATGCGCTTCACGTCGAGGCCGGCAATTTTGCCCGCGTCCTTGGTGGCCTGGCGCTGCGCGTCGTTAAAGTAAGCCGGAACCGTAATCACGGCCTCCGTAATGGTCTCGCCCAGGTAAGCTTCGGCGCTCTTTTTGAGCTTTTGCAGGATCATGGCAGAGACTTCGGGCGGGGTGTACTCCTTGCCCTGGGCCAGAACGCCCACGTGGTCGCCCTGCTTGACTACCTTGAAGGGCACCATCTTCATCTCATCCGTTACTTCGTCGTAGCGACGGCCCATGAAGCGCTTGATGGAGAAAATGGTGTTTTCGGGATTGGTGATGGCCTGGCGCTTGGCCACCTGGCCTACCAGGCGCTCGCCGCTCTTGGTGAACGCAACAACCGAGGGAGTAGTGCGCGCACCCTCTTCATTTGCAATGACTTTTGGCTCGCCGCCTTCCATGACGGCGACGCACGAATTGGTGGTTCCGAGGTCGATTCCGATGATTTTAGCCATTTTTTCCTGCCTTTGGATGAGATCCTGACTGAACAGAATCTCAGATTGAGTGTCTTACTGTCAACTAATATGATGCTGATTTCCTCATCTGGGATTCGGCTTTCTGCACATTTTTCAGCCCTTGTTGCTTTGCCCCGAGCCGGGAAGGGCCGGCTTATCACTGAGTCCGGGAAGTTGCGACGGAAAGCGGTTCAACTACCGCATACAGCAGGAGCGGTAGGCCACAATGCATCCTCGAAGGCGCGGACTGCGCCCGCTCGCCTCACCCCGCCCTTTCACATTCTGTTAACACTCCTTTAATATGGACGGATTGTTAGGAGACAGTTCATGGGCAGTCCGGATGGCCCTGTAGCCGCGCCCGAAAAAGGCTCAGTCCGTCGAACTCGATGGGGTCAAAGGATTTGCCAGGCCGCGGACAAGATTCGCCTCCGCCTGTGGCTTCGCTATCTGGTTTTTCTGCTCTTCATGGAAGGGCTCTCTGTAGTTCTGGGCCGCTGGAGCGGTCTATCGCCGCTTCATGACCACCTCCGAACTGAGGTGCCGGTCCTGCTCGCGCTTTACTGGGCCTTCGGTTTCGTGCTCCGGCGGGGAAAACTGTCGACCATTGTTGCTGCGCTGCCGATGGTGCTGGCCTATGTCTCCTGCGATGTTTATTTCATTGCCTACGGAGACGTCCTGCGCCTCATCGACCTCAGAAACCTGCCTGAGCTTTTTAAAGTGCTGCATTTCGAGGGGGCAGCGGAGTTGCTGTTCATCCTCGCTTTGCCGGCTGTCCTGCTGCTCGCTTTCGTTGACTATCGCAGATACTGGCGCGCCCTGACCCTGGCAGGACTGCTGATCCAGGGGGCTGCGGCGGTGGAGATTTTTCCGCATGCGGTCGTCTCGGGGCTTGTGCGCGCGGGAGTGCAAGAGATGGACTTCTCCGACGCGGCGTGCCTCGACGGTAACGGCCGTATCACGGCTCTGGTCTATTTCGAGGCGGCGCGGAGGGTAGCAAGCGAGCAGATGATCACGTACCGCAAGCGCGCCCTGGATGACCAGCGGATTCCCGCCACTGCCGATTTCATCCGCACAAACGGGAATCGCCACAACGTATACCTGGTTGTGCTCGAGAGCTGGCTGGATCCCACCCTCTTTCGCGGCGTCACCTTCTCCAAGGATCCGCGGCATCCCGATTACGCGCAGTTGGTCGGAGATCGGCAAGGATTTTCCATCTCCCCCGTATTCGGCGGCGACACTGCCCAGGCGGAGTTTGAGGCGCTATGCGGCGTGCCTGCGCTGTCGCAAATCTCCTTTATTGAATTCAACAGTTTTACCGGGCATCCGGCAGGCTGCATGCCTGCCATTCTGCACCAGGCCGGCTACACAACTTACGTCAGCAACTCTTTTTATCCCGACTATTTCAACACCATCAAGGCCTATACCGGAATCGGGTTCGACAAGATCTACTTCAATCGTGAATTCGCCCCCAATCGCGAGACCTACATGACGGCGCGGAACATATCAGAGGACGAGGATTTCATGTTTGACGGCGATCTATTCGACCAGAATCTTGCCTTTGTCGCGCGCACGCTCAAGGAGCATCCGGAGCAGCCGATCCTCAACTACGTGCTGACAATTTACGGCCATGAGCCAAACGATATCGACACCGATCGACGGCCCCTGGTCCTCACGATGAATGCGCCGCATGACGACCTCCAGTTATTGCGGGCCGCCAACCAGTATTGGTACCGCACCCAGGCGATCGCCGCCTATGTGCGCGGCCTGATCAAGCTCGATCCCAATAGCCTGATCATCCTGGTGTCCGATCATGTGCCGCCGCTGGACAAGGGAACCGACAGTTATAAGGACTTTCGCTATCTTGATAACGTCGACGACAGCATCCACATGAACCGAATCCTCGTCGTTGAAAACGGCAACGTGGTCCGACACGAGACCATCCACCACTACCAGGTTCCCTCGCTCATCTACGACTACCTCACCGGGGAGAAATTCTGCGCCCAGCACCACTGCGATGCCTCGGCCGACGAGCGAGAGGACCAATACATGCTGCTGATGTCGCGCGCCACCAGTCCCATGTAGTTCGGCATGAACGCCAGGTGCCCCATCCTAAGCGCGCAGTTTGCGCTTAGGGTGGGATGCTAACGTCCTGTCTCCGTAGGTCGCGCCATAATGATCGGTCATCCTGAGCGAGCCCCGGCACACCGGGACGAGTCGAAGGACCTGCATTTCGGGGCTTGGACTTACGCTACAAACTTCTCGGACACTCCAGCAGACCTACTTGCCCACCGCAGCCAGCGCGGCGGCCAGAACCTCTTCCGGCTCGGGGCGGACGCGGAAGTCGGCGTGGGCCTGGGCGTGGACGACGCGTCCGGCCTGACTGATGACGTACGTCGCGGGAAGGATCAGACGCCAGGAGTTGTCGCCGTTGACGAAGGGGATGTTGACGAGAATCGAACGGTAGTAGTCGCGATGGTAGTCGGGGATGGTGTAGGCCAACCGGAATTGCTCCGCGACGGCGCAGCCGGGGTCCGAGAGCACGGGGAACGGCAGCCCGTGCTGGCCCACCATGAAGTCGCTCTGGCGCTCGGTCTCTGGACTGATAGCGGCCAACAGCACGCCGGCCTCGCGCAGCCGTGGGTAGAGGTCGCGCCAGGCCTCGATTTCCGTGATGCAGTAGGGGCACCAGCGGCCGCGGAAGAAGTCGAGGACGAGCGGCCCGAGGGCCAGCAGGTCGGCCGAGCGGACAGGCCGGCCGGAGGCGTCGTTGAGCGTGAACTCGGGCGCCGCAGCGCCGACGGGCAGGATTTCTTCCTCGATGCCGGACTCAAAGAGTTCGCGGACCGCGCGCTCGTTGATGGCCATGCGCTCGGCTTGCACAAGCTTCCGCGTATTAGCCGTGATCTCGTCGAGTTGGTCCTGGAGCGCGGTCATGTCGCTTACCTTCCGAACCGTTGCTTGCCACCCAAGCCTGCCATGCCGCCGCGCATCATGCTCTTCGCCATGCCCATTCTGCCCACTTGCTTGAACATCTTGGCCATCTGCGCGTACTGGCGCAGGAGCTGGTTCACTTCCTGCACGCTGGTGCCGCTGCCGGCGGCGATGCGCTTGCGGCGCGTACCGGAGATGATCTCGTGGTTGCGGCGCTCGCGGGGCGTCATGGAGTTGATGATGGCTTCGAGGCGGACGAATTGCTTTTCGTCGACCTGGCCCGCGGCCTGCTGCATGCCCGCGAACGGCCCAACTGACGGCAGCATCTTCAAAATCGATTCCATCGACCCCATCTTCTTGATCTGGCGCAACTGATCGCGGAAGTCTTCGAGCGAGAAGCCATCGCCCAGCAAGGCCTTCTTGGCCAGCTCTTCGGATTTTTTGCGGTCGAGTGAGGACTCGGCCTTTTCGATGAGCGAGAGCATGTCTCCCATGCCCAGAATGCGGCCCACAATGCGATCGGGATGAAACGGCTCGAAGGCATCCGGCTTTTCGCCCACGCCGATGAACTTGATGGGCTGGCCGGTGACGTGGCGAATCGAGAGCGCCGCGCCGCCGCGGGCGTCGCCGTCCATTTTTGTCAGCACCACGCCCGTCAGCCCAAGGCGCGCGTGAAAATCCTGCGCGGAGTTGACGGCGTCCTGGCCGGTCATGGCGTCGGCGACGAAGAGAATCTCCTGCGGAGCGAGGAGTTTTTTCAGGCTCTCCATCTCGGCCATCAGTTCCTGGTCAACGTGCAGGCGGCCGGCGGTGTCGACGATGAGCGTGTCGCAGCCCATGATGACGGCCTCGCGGCGCGCTTCCTTCGCGAGCCGCTCGACCAGCGCCGACCCGGCGGGCTCACCTTTCTGATCGCCTTCGTACAGCTTGGCCTCAACGGACTTGGCGACGACTTTGAGCTGTTCGCGCGCGGCGGGGCGGTAGACGTCGACCGAAACCAGCATGGGACGGTGGCCACCCTTCTTGAGCCATGCGGCCAGCTTGCCGGATGTGGTGGTTTTGCCGGAGCCCTGCAACCCGGCCATCAAAATGACGGTGGGCGGCTTGGACGCGAAGTTGAAACGCGCGGTGTCTTTGCCGAGCAGCGCGACCAGCTCGTCGCGCACGATCTTGACTACCTGCTCGGAGGGCGAGAGCGCGGTGAGCACTTCTGCGCCGATGGCCTTCTGGCGGATGTGTTCAATCAGGTCGCCGACAACGTTGAGGTTGACGTCGGCCTCGAGCAGAGCCACGCGGATTTCGCGCAGAGCTTCGGCAATGTTTTCTTCAGTGAGCGTGCCCTGGCCGCGAAGGCTTTTGAAGACGCGCTGGAGTTTGTCAGATAGATTCTCAAACATGGTCAGTTTCTAGTTTATCGGACCACCTGCGGGCGGCAGGCACCTGCGGTGCGGCAGGTCCTGCGGACGGCAGCCCTTTGGAGGGGCGGGTCAGTTTGAATCCGTCGTGAAAGGGCACGACTTCAGTCGTGCCGTAAAGGCTTCAAAAATGAGTGGGGCTTTAGCCCCTGAGGGGTGATCCTTTTTCAAACTGATCCAGCACCCCCTTCGGACAAGTTCTCCGGTCGGATCAGCGTAGTTAGACTGAAGTCGAGGAGTGGGCGATGGCGGACGGACGCGAGGAGCGCGAAGAAGAAAAAAAGCGGCGGGAAGAGGAAGACCGCAAAAACCAGGACGACCGGTTGGACCGGGGACGCCGCGACGACGCGGAACCGGAGCGGGGCGGATCATAAACCGCCTGCCGGGCAGCTATCTGCTAAGCCATTCGATGATCGGTCCCCAATAGGAAAGGTGCGGCTTGCGGAAGGGCTGATTGTGGGTGGTATTGGGGACGAGGACGACCTCCGCGCGCGGCTCGCACCAGCCGGCCAGTTCGCGCGCCATCGCGACGGGAAAGAGCCGGTCCTTCTCTCCATGAACGATGAGGACCGGCCGCTTGCACTGCGCGAGCAGCGCTTGCGCGTGCCAGATTGGTGGGACGAGACGGGTAAGCGCGCGAGGGATCCCAATGGAGACGGTAGCGCCGCGAAAGGAAGTGAAGGCCTGGCAGAGAATGAGGCGATGGGCGGCAAGCCGATCGATGGATGCCGCGGCCACACCAGTGCCCAGAGAGAAGCCGAGCACCGACACGGGAAGCTCCGGCGCCAGCTTTTCAAGCGCGGCGAAGGCGGCGATCGCGTCGAGTTCGAACTGCTCCCAATGCGGCTTGCCGGTGCTCTTGCCGTAGCCGGAATAATCAAAAACCAGCGAGGCGACGCCATTGGCGGCGAGAAGCTGCTGCACGCCAAACCATTGCTCCACGGTTTCGCCAATTCCATGACAAAGCAGAATTGCGGCGTGGGCCGGAACGCGAACCGGTTCGACAAAGACCGCATCGAGCACATGGGTCGCGCTGGGAATGGCATGGCGGGATGCACGTTCGTGGATGCCCGTGGGGACGCGGCCACGTTTCGTCCATCCGAGAGCGCGGTCGCGGAGAATCATGAACCGGCTGATGCACGAAATGGCAAACGAAAAGGAGAGGCGGTGCGCCCGGTTCGGCGAATCGCCCGGCGAGCGCTCTCCTGCATTCGGCGTTTCGTCGGTGCGCATTTGTCTCCGCGTCTCCCTTGTTACTCCGTGGGAGCGATGAGATATTGTTCGAGCTTGCCGTCGGGATACGTGTAGGTGGTGAGCTCGAGACGGCGGCCGGGGTAGACAATGTCAAAGGCGCGGAAGGTCATGCCGCCGCGGAGTTCGCTGCTGGTTTGGCGCAGGCTGAGCGGCTCGCCGAGCGGAGCCAAACTCGATTGGAAATCGGCGACAGCTTCGGGAGTGAAGTAGTCGCTCAAGTTAGGCGCGAGGAGCGAACGGTCGATACGGCCCTGCTGCAAGCCGTGATAGATGTCGAGCGCCTGCTGCTCGGGAGCGGTGAGCGGATAGCCGGCCACGAGCGGCGCGGTGAGTTGCGCGATGGTGCCCGCGGCGTTCACTGCCATCTGATTGGTGAGCACGACCACGGCGGTGCCATCGTCGATCAGCACTTCGTTGTCCGAAACGAAACCGGAGACCTCGCCGGAGTGCTCGATGGAACGATGGCCGCTGCGCTGGCGCACTTCGACTCCGAGACCGTATTGCGTGCCGTGGCCGTTCTTCAGCTTCACTTCTGTAAACATTTGTTGGTAGCTCTCAGGCTTCAGAATCGAACGAGACAGGAGGCTTTCATCCCAGAGGGCCAGATCGTGCGGGGTCATGGCCAGCTCGCCGGCCGCGAACATCCAGCCGATGCCTTCCTTGGGCGCCACGCGCACTGGGCCGAGCGCGTTGCGGACGTACGGCGTGGCGTCCACTTCGCTGAGTTTTTTCTGATCGGAGTTCCATACTGACTTCATGCCCAGCGGACGAAAGATGTGCTCGCTGAGGAAGTCCCAGTAGTTCTCGCCGGAAACGACTTCTACAATGCGGCCGGCGATGACGAAGTTGGTGTTGGAGTACTGCCACTGCGTGCCGGGCTCGAAGTCGAGCGGCTTTTTGCCCCACACATCGATGATCTGCTGCGCGGTTTCAGGGCCTTTCATCGTCGTCATCACGTAGTCCTCGGGCCAGTAATCCTGATAGCCGGAGGTGTGGGAGAGGATTTCGCGAATGGTCACGTCATTGCCACGCGTGAGGCCGGGTATGTATTTGCCGACGGGATCGTCGAGGTTCAGCTTGCCCTGTTCCTGCAAGAGCAGAATCGCCGTGGCCGTGAACTGCTTGGAGATCGATCCAATGGAATAGCGCATCTCCGGCGTGGCGGGCACCGCGGGAGACGTTGCCGTGGCCACGCGCGCACTGCCATAGGCATGGGTGTAAACGAGCTTGCCGTGTTGCACCACGGCGACCGAGGCTGAAGGCACGCCGGTGGCTTCGAGCACCTGCGCTGCGATGCGATCCACCTGGCTGCGTAGCGCGGGATCGATCGTGTCAACGAGTTTGAGCGCGGAGGACGAGCGGGACGAGGCCGATGAAGGCGATGAGAGCAAGGCGGAATGGGTTGCGCGGCATGATTGCAGTGAAACTCCTAGCCGCATGGTAATTGATTGGCTTTACGTGGTGCGCGCGAGAGTCAGCACGGTGATGTCGTCGTCCTGGCCAAAGTACTGCGCCGCGCGGGCAATGCTTTCGGCGGTCTCAGTGGAAATCGCCGCGGTACGTTCAAACCCGTAGAGCGCGCCGGTCTTGTCGCGGGCTTCGACCACGCCGTCGGTAACGAGGGTGAGTCGCTGGCCTTGGGCGAGTTGGAAAGTGGCGTCTGCATATGCAGTATCCGCGGCGAGGCCGAGGGGCAGACCGTTTTCGAGCGGCAGCTCTTTGCCGCCGAGATAAGGAGCGATGTGGCCGGCGTTGGCGATGGTGAGCGTGCCGTCGGGGTCGGCGCGCAACACCAGGCATGTGGTGAAGCCGCCGTGGCTGCGGGCCAGCATGCGCTGGTTCATGGCGGCCAAAATTTCGCCGGGACTCTGCGTGTAGTGCGCCAAAGTGCGGACGGTGCCGACGAGGAGCGAGACGGTCATGGCAGCGGGCATGCCTTTGCCGCTGACGTCGCCGATGATCGCGAGCACTCCACCAGCGCTTCCACCGCTCTTCACCGGCAGCACCTGGAAAAAGTCGCCGCCAACTTCTCCATAGGGCTTGTAGACGGATTGAATGTTGAATCCCGGGATTGCAGGAATCTCTTCGGGAATGAGAACTTGCTGCACGGCGCGGCCGGCCTCGAGTTCAGCGGCCATGCGCTGCTTCTCGCTGCGGTCCCGGATAAGGTCGCGAGCCAGGATGGCAAGCGTCACCGTTCCCAGCAGAGTCTCGGTCGAGATGGTGTATCGCCAGTGCCATCCGCCGACGGAAGCGTAGGCCTTCAGGCCGGTGAGGCGCTGGAAGGAGCCGGTAAGCGTGAGACGCACGCACCAATAAAACAGGAATGCGGCGGCAATCATTCTGTCGCGTGCGCTTCTGCGTCTGAGACCCTGGAAAATCAGAATCGCGAGCAGTGCCGCGGATACAAGCATTGGCCAATCAGCGGTAAACGACAAATTCGGAAACCACACCGCGACAGAAACGAAGAGATATATCGGCCAGAACAACAAGGTCCAGCGGCGGCGCGGAACCTGCATTGCCTCACCCGCAGCTTCGACGAGCATGCCGGACGCTATGGCTCGCAGGGACCAGTAAGCGATCTGACCCCCGAAGTAATCGAACGACTGACTCACGGCAACCATTGCGAAAAAGATGCCCAGGGTGCGAAACGCTCGAAAATCCGGTGCGGCTCGCCAGAGCGCCAGGAAAGCAGCCGCCAGGCAGAACATCAGTACGGCGGTGATCAGCAACGGTGTGTTTTGCACCTGCTCAGTGAGCGGCATGGGAGGAAAGAGCCGGTTCAGCAGGGGCAGTCCCTCGCCCAGAAGAAGAACGGCCGTCATGCGGGAACCATCCTTTCGAGCGTGAGAGCGATTGCAAGTGGGGTCCTGGCAGCAGTCAGGGGCGTAGAGGCCTAAATGAGGCGTCCACTGGGAAGCATTGAGCAACTATATCGCAGCCGCGGTGCGATAGGCTGGGTTAGTACTCTGAGCACGCGATCGGATAATCGTTCGCAGAGTTGTGCGGGCGTGGACGCCCGCACGAGGGCCGGCCGGGAGGCCGGCGCTACATCCTCCGAATGGAGCGCAAGGGCGTAGATGCAGAAGCTGATTGAAGGACACAGGCGGTTTCTCGCCGAGGACTTTCCGGCGAAGAAGAGCCATTTTCACCTGCTGTCGGAGGGTCAGACACCGGCGTGGCTGTTCATCACGTGCGCCGACTCGCGCGTGGTGCCGGACCTGATTCTCGGGACCGAGCCGGGCGACCTGTTTATTGCGCGCAGCATTGGAAACGTGGTGCCGATCACCGACCTGGATGTGGATGGCGTGACGGCGACCATTGAATATTCCGTCGAAGTGCTCAAGGTGCGGCACGCCATCGTGTGCGGCCACTCCGATTGCGGGGCGCTGAAAGCGGCACTGGACCGGAAGAGCCTGGCCAATCTGCCCAAGGCGCGGCGCTGGCTCGATCACGTGGAGGCGGCGTTTGACTACAAGCAGCCGCTCAATCCAGCCGACGGCGAGAGCGCGGAACTGGCGTCGCTGATCCGCGGCAACGTGGTGGCGCAGCTCAAGAACCTGCACGCACAACCGCCAGTGGCGCGGGCCGTGGCAGAGGGCAGGCTCACCGTGCACGGCTGGTACTACGACATCCTCACCGGGCGCATCGAGGAGTACGACGAGACGACGAAGAAGTTTGCCATGGTGGCAGGTTAGACAAGCAATCAACTAGTTGATAAACTAGATTGTACTGCGCTACCCGAGGTGCACCATGATAGAAATTGGCCTTTTTCAGGCAAAAACCCGCCTCTCGGAACTCGTGCGCCAGGTAAGGGCGGGCGAATCCTTCATCATTACGCAAAGAGGCGAACCCGCGGCAGAATTAACGCCCATTCGCCAAAAGGTCCGCCGCGACTCCAGGCGCATTGCCGAAGCCGTCCGGCGCTTGCGTACGATGCCGAAGATTCAAGGCGTCTCTCACGAGGAATTGCGTTCCTGGATTGAGGAGGGCCGCGAATGAAAGTGCTGGACGCCTCGATGGCGCTGGCTTGGATATTTCCTCGACAAGATCCGGCCGAAGCCACGCTGGCTGAGCAGTCCTTGGATGAGTTGGACCACGAGGAATTCGCTGTGCCGTCAATTTGGTACGTCGAAGTCGCGAATGCACTCCTCCGTGGCGAACGAAAGGGTCTGGTTACGCTTTCTCAAACCACAGCATTCCTCGCCGAGCTAGACCTGGCGGATATTGAGACCGAAACCGATTCGCCGAGGCTCCGCCAATCGGTTGTTATGGCTCTGGCGCGGAGCCATGGATTGACCGCCTACGACGCGATGTACCTGGAGCTTGCTCTGCGCCGAGGCGCTCCGCTGGCAACTTTCGATCAGCAATTGGCCAAAGCGATCCGCAAGGCCGGTGGGCGAGTGTTCGGGGATCGGCCGTAAGACCCGCCGCAATCGTCTGTCGCTGCAACTCTTCTATGCACCGACGGCCATTCGCGTCAGCGTGAGCACCGTGATGTCGTCGTCCTGGCCGAAGTTGACGGCGGCCTCAGCGGCTTGTTCGGCGGTGGGACGGCTGGCGAAGAGCGTCTTGAGCCGGCCGAAGCTGTAGAGATCGCCGTTCTGGCTGCGCGCTTCAAGCAGCCCATCGGTATAAAGCGCAAGCTGATCGCGCTCGATCAACGTGAATCCGGCTCTCTTCAAACACGGCCTTGGGCAAGACGCCCAGCGGCAGCGTGCCCGGGAAGATCAAGCTCCTCGTCGTTCACGTAAGGCGCAGGATGCCCGGCGCAGGCGATGGTGCAGGTACCGTCGCCGTCCAGACGCAGCGCCACCGCGGTAGCAAATCCTCCCTGCATGCGGCCAAAGAGGCGGCGATTGAGGCCGGCGAGAATCTCCGCGGGCCGCGAGGTGGTCTCGACCAAGGTGCGCACCGCGCCCACGATCATCGAAACCGCCATGGCGGCTTTCAGCCCCTTGCCGCTCACATCGCCCAGAACTATCAGCGTGCCGCCTTCTTCCAGCGGAATGATCTGGAAGAAGTCGCCGCCCACTTCCTGCGCGGGACGATAGGCGCTGGTCAAGGCTGAAGCCGGCCAGTGCGGGCAGCGATCTCCGGCACCAGCACTTGTTGCAACTCGCGCGCATTCTGGAACTCGCTGCTCCATGGCGTGCTGTCGGCGGCGATTGTCGATCGTGTAACGAATCACCGCGTACACGATGGAGAGAAACAGCAGCGTGCGCAGAATCGTCGGCAGGCTGAAGTTATCGCCTGCCACTGTGAAGAGCGGCGCTTCGATCTTGTCGCCCAGCGCCCAGTGGGTGTAGCGAACACCCTGCACGGCGATGTTCTCGACCGCGTACACCGTGGAATTCAGAAAGGCAAGGATTGCGACCAGCCAGCGGGTTGAGTCCAGACGCCTCCGTTTGAAAATAGCGTAGGCAACCAGAGCCACCGGGATGCACTCGAATGTCACCGCAGGAAACGTAGTGACGGCATCGGCAATCTGCATCTGCACTACAGAGATGAAATCCGGATAGAGAAAACCCAAACATCCGTCGATGGCGGCCGAGGCAATCCCGACGATCGCGGCGAGCCGTGTGTAACGCACCAGCTTCGGATGCTCGTGCAGCTGCAATAGCCAGATGAGCAGGAACCACCCCGAAGCTTCGCGAATTGCAATCGCAAACTGGGTCATGAACAGAGCGATCGCAAAGGGATAGGGAAGAGTCGCATGCCGATCAGCACCACGTCCATGGTGAGCATCAGGGCGTAAAGGCTCATCCAAAACAGAAGCCACTGCTTACGGTCGCGCAGCCACGCCACAAAGCTGAGCAGAGCCACCAGCGCGTAGAGCGAAGTGAGCCCGAAGCGAAACTGCTGGCTCTGGAGCCATTTGTAGTCGCGATTCCCCCTCTCCGCGGCGATGGCGCTGGGGCTACCGAGAAGCGGCATTCGTTCAAAGCCGCCCAGGTTGTCAGGATCGTTCGAGGCCAACGCGAACTTCCATACGCGCACCGCAAGCACGCCCGAGCGGATCGGTCCCAGGCCGTAGGTTTGGTTGGGAATGCCCTCGATAGAAAACCGGGTGCGGCGGCAACGTGCCGTGTTGACCCACCTTGACGCCATTCCAGTAAAGCTCGTAGGCGTCGTCGATCGTAGGATATGAGCAGGGCAACATTCGGATCGGCGCCGGGCGCGGGCGTAATCTGGATCGTCCGGCGATACCACGCAAAGCCCGTATAGCTGGGATGGCCCTGCGCGCCCCAGGATTTGTCGGCGGTGAGCTGCTCCCAGTGGGAATCGTCGAAGCCGGGCGCGGCCCACGCGGGGTCGTCGCCCAGGTGGAACTGCCATGGGCCGTTGAGCGCAGCCGTACCTTTTCCGAGGCCGTCAATGACCAGCGTATGCGCGCCGGGAGCGCTGGGAGTTTGCGCCTGTCCGGCAACGGCCAGAACGCAGGCAGCGAAGGCAAGGACAAAAAGACTCAAGCCGGGAAAGTGGGAAGCTCGCGCAGGCATGCCGCCAATATACCGCGCGGGACGCGCGTTGAAACACATGATTTTTGGGGGGTAGCGGGCGGCTCAGTGCACGCCCGGCGGCGGCGTCACATGCTTCTCCGGCTTTTTGAACAGCCACGCGGCGCAAGCGCAAATCAGCGCCAGGACTGCGGTCCAGCGGAAGACGTCGACGTAGGCGAGCAGGGCGCCTTGCTGTTCCATGAGCCGGTAGATGAGGCCGAAGGAGCCGGGGCGCGCGGCGCCGGGGCTCATGCGATGGCCAAGATACTGGGCGATCATCGCGGATTTCTCTTGCAGCACGGCGCTTGATTGCGGCAGGCTGGCGCTGAGTTCGTTCTGGTGGAGATCGGCGCGGCGAATGATGGCGGTGGTGGCCATGGCAATTCCAATGGACCCGCCGATGTTGCGCAGCATGTTGAAGAGGCCGGTGGCGTTTCCCATTTCATGAGGGGGAATGGTGCGCGTGGCCATAGTGGCCAGCGGAACGAAAACGAAGCTCAGCGCGAAGCCGGTGATCATAATCGGAAGCAGAAGCGTGTAGGGGCCGATCGACAGATTGACTGTGCCGAAGATGAACGAGCAGGCGGCAAAACCCAGAAATCCGGCGCAGAGCAGCTTGCGATTGTCGATGCGCGAACCGAGAAATCCGACCACAGGCGAGCCGATAAACGAGCCGATGCCGCGCGGGCCCACCACCAGGCCGGCGGTAAATGCCGTGTAGCCGAGAATCTCCTGATAGTAGAGCGGCAGGATGGCGATAGTGATGTAAATGCACATGCCCAACAGCGCGATCATGATGCAGCCAGTGCGGAAGTTGCGGTCCTTGAGGATGTGCAGATCCACCAGGCCTTTGGGATGGGCCCAGGAGTGCCAGACCCACCCAAGGAACCCAATCACCAGCGCCGCCACCGCCCAGCGCACCCAGATGGCGCCGAACCAGTCGTCCTCCTGACCCTTGTCGAGAACGATCTGGAGGCAGCCGGTCCACACCACGAGCAGGCCGAAGCCGATGTTGTCGAAGGCGCCCACCTTGGCGTTCTTGATGTACGGCGGATCGTGGACGAAGCGGCTGATCATGATGACCGCAAGAATGCCGACGGGAATGTTGATGTAGAACGCGTAGCGCCAACTCCATGTATCGGTGAGCCAGCCGCCGAGCGTGGGACCGAGAACCGGCGCCACCACGATGCCGAGGCCGTAAGCGGCCATCGACATGGAGCGCTTCTCGATGGGGAAACTCTCGAGCAGAATCGATTGCGAGAGCGGCTGCAATGCGCCGCCGCCCGCGCCCTGCAAGATGCGCGCCACAAGAATGACGGCCAGCGACGGCGCCGCGCCGCAGAAGAATGATGCGATGGTGAAGAGAATGACGCAGGTCAACAGAAAACGCTTGCGGCCAAAACGTCGCGCGAACCAATTCGACGCGGGCAGGATGACGGCATTGGCGACGAGGTAGCTGGTAAGAACCCAGGTGGCCTCAGAGTTCGACGCCGAGAGCGAACCGGCAATGTAGGGCAACGCCACCGAGGCGATGGCGGTGTCGAGCACCTCCATAAAGGTAGGCAGCATGACCGAGACCGTGACCAGCCATGGGTTGACACCCTGGGTGAGCGGATAGCGGGCGTTTGAGGCGGCCGTCGTCATGCGAGAAGGATCACTTGAGGGTAACCGATGGGCCGCGGCGGCCCGTGTGACTTGAAATACAGGGAGCAAGAGAGCGAGGGAACAAGTGGCCGCTGCTCCGCCCTCGTGCTGAGGGTCACATTGCCAGCGTGAAATTCGCTCTATCCTTTGCCGAAGTCACACGCGCAGATAGGGAAGGTGAAGCATGGGGGATTCCTTTATGGATCTCGTCGTCTGGCAGCGAGCCGTCGAGTTGAGCACAGACATTTATCGTCTGACTGCTGCATATCCCAAATCTGAACAATTCGGGTTGGTCAACCAGATGCGGCGTGCTTCGGTGTCGATCGCGAGCAACATTCCCGAAGGGTATGACAAGCGAACGAGGGGCGAGTACTTGCAGTCTCTCGGTCACGCGAGGGGTTCAAAATGCGAGTTGCAGACGCAAATCGTCATAGCAAAGTCACTTGGCTTCGGCGCTGAGAGCTCATATGAGCGTACAGAACATTTGTGCGCCGACGTCAGCCGGCTGCTGATCGCCTTAATGAACAAGTTGGAGGTCTGAAGTTTTCTCGCTCCCTCGCTCCCTTGCTCC
Organism: uncultured Acidobacteriota bacterium; assembly: GCA_963786565.1. Taxonomy (GTDB): domain Bacteria; phylum Acidobacteriota; class Terriglobia; order Terriglobales; family Acidobacteriaceae; genus Telmatobacter. The sequence continues at coordinate 180,394 of CAWAZR010000017.1, forward strand.
CTCGCTCACTGCTTACTTGACACAACGACCCGCCCCCTTGATTCTTAACAGTTCCGCTTGTTTCTCAGCATCCCGCCCAGGAGGGCCTCAGGCTTTGCAAGTTCGCGTCTTCTACCACGACAAATGTTTTGACGGAGCTTGTTCAGCCTCGTTGTTCACGCGCTTTCATCGCGAGTGCATCGATCCCGATGCCAGCTACGAGTACCACGGGCTGGTGCACCGCGCCGGGGCGCTGTTCGATGAAAGCGAATTCACGGGCGACGAAAACGCCATCGTCGATTTCAAGTACTCGCCCTCGCCGCGCATCACATGGTGGTTCGATCACCACCAGTCGGCATTCCTGACGCCGCAGGATCACGAGCAATTCCTGGCCTGCAAGCGCGACCCGATTTGTGCGGCGCACAAGTTCTTCGATCCCACTTACGTATCCTGCACGAGTTTTATTGCGCACATTGCTTCTACGCGCTTCGGCTTCAATACCGCTCCCGTCGCTGACCTGATTCACTGGGCCGACATCGTAGATGGCGCGAAATATGAGAGCCCTGAATCGGCGGTGGAGATGGCGGCGCCGGCAATGAAGCTGACCCTCATCATCGAATCCGCATCAGACCCGCAGTTCATTCCCCGGCTGATTCCGCTGCTCACCGAGATGCCGCTCGCGCAAGTTCTCGAACAGCCCTTCGTCGCACCGCTGCTGCCGCCGCTGCTCGAACGCCACAAGCAAGCCCTGGAGTTGATTCGCAGCCGCGCCGAGGAACGCGACGGGACCATCTTCTTCGACATCACCGATCATCCGCTGGAGGGTTTCAATAAATTCATCCCGTACTACCTCTATCCCAACGCCATCTATTCAATCGGCCTGTCCAAGTCGAGTTTTCGCACCAAGGTCGCTGTGGGATCGAACCCGTGGACCAAAGTTGACCCGGCAAGGATGGTGAACCTGGCGCAAGTCTGCGAGCGCTACGGCGGAGGCGGGCATGCGCGTGTGGGCGCCATCAGCTTCCCGCCCGATCAGGAGGCGAAGGCGCGCGTGGCGGCTGCGGAGATTGTGGCGGAACTGCGAAAGACAGGAATCAAAGATTAGTGATCGCGCCAACCGGCCGCCATTCATTCACCGCTTCACTTCTTCACTAGCCACTAACGACTTTGAACCGTGAACTACGAACTGTGAACTTCCCCTATGAGCGAATATCTTTTTGCCTACGGATCGTTGCAGCCCGGCTTTGCGCCTGAGGAAGTCGCAGAGGCGGCGGCAAAGCTGCGGCCTGTGGGTCAGGGATTCGTCTATGGCGAGCTCTATGAGTTGCACGGCTACCCCGGCGTCGTTCCCGATCCGCGATCGAAGAACAGGATCAGGGGCACGGTTTTGGAGCTGCCGGAGGATACAGGCGTCCTGAGCCAGCTCGACGAGTTCGAGGGCTACGATCCTGAGGATCCGGAGACCAGTGAATTCGTCCGCGTGCAGCACGCCGTGGAGTTGAGCGGGGGCGGCACTCTGGCATGCTGGATCTATCGCTACAACCGGGAGCCGAAAACCTAGGCTGGATCTGACCTCGCTCCAAATGCTTTCCCGGGGCACGAAGTGTCAGGGCACGACTTCAAAGCTTGCCTTGAGCGAAGCCGAAGGGTGCCGCAAGCGCGCCAAAAGTATCTGGGCTTTAGCCCCTGAGGGAGTGCTTCCCTCCCGATCAGCTTGTCTGAGATTTTCTAGTTCGTCAGGAACTGGCTCAGCGACCCCGAGGCCAGGACGAGATAAAGCACAGCGAAAGCATGCAGGAAAGTAACCCGCCCGAATACCTTAAACAGGCTCACGCGGTGCTTGAGAACGATGCGGGCCATCAGGCCTTCCAAAGGAAACTGCACGTAGAGCAGGAACTGCGCAAGCGCTTGCGCGGTGTCCCGATTGAAATGGAGTCCGCGCTCGCCCACCAGAGCGGAGAACGGAAAGAGGAGGGTCAATGCCCATGGCGCGGAGTTGGTTGTGAGATCGCGCAGTGTTGGCGCGTAAACACCCAGCAGGATGCCCAGCGCGACCGGCCAAAGGCTAGCCAAACTCCGCATGCTCCGGATTTGCCGTTCATTCCGGAGGCGCTGATGGAAGGCCTTAATGCGAAGCGACACCTGCTGCCGCTCGTGCTCTATGGCGGCATAGCATTGCAACACTGGGATCGATGAGTATCCCGCATATCCGGCTGCGAACTGTGTGTTTTCAAGCATGACTTAAAGCCCTACTCTTTCAATTGGCGATGGATGTAGTCTTCACGCCAAGTGCATCGTTTCGCAACAAAGACTGCACATTTTTGCACGCAGATTGCGGTACGGATTTGAGTTACTCGGGACGGTTGATGTTACCTGGCACGGTTCCGGCCTTTGTGCCGGAAGAGCAAGCGAGTTCCCGTGAAAAATAATAACTATTTGTTTTGATAGTCTTAGAGTCCGCGCGCGAGAGCCGCGCCCACATACAACTTCCGGGTAGTTGATCACCAGATCGTAACTACAGCCCCAATGCCTCCGCGCGTTTTCTCATGGCCTCAATGCAGAAGCCAATGTACGCGTCGAGGTCGACGCCAAGCTCTTCGGCTCCCTGCACAATGTCTTCGCGATGCACGCCGCAGACGAAGTGGGTTTGACGAGGGCACACGCGTCCCGAGCCAGCTGGACGAATATGCATAGGGTGCGGTCGATTCCTGTGACAGAATGAAAAACACCATGCTCATCGAAATCTGGGAACGCCTGCGCGGCTACGACAAGTGGATTCAGACTCAAGCGAAGATCGAATCCTCCGACATCAGCAAAGTGAATGTCGTCACCGAGAACGGCAAGGTGGCGAACACCCACCGATACGCGGGCGACAGGCTCACCTGGATCGACGCCCGGGGCAACAAGCAGCACTCCACCTTCACTGTCGACGAGCAAAGCCCGCTCTACCAGTACATCGACGGTGAATCCCTTCCCATCCGGTACGATCCCGCCCACCCCGACCACTTCTATAACCGCGACCTCACGTGTAATCGGTTCCAGGTCGGCGCTACCGTCTCCATATTCCTGATCGTCTTCGCCGCCTTTATCGTCGGCTTCCTCTGGATGGACTACCACCGGAAACCATAGCCCTCACAGCCCCAGCTCTCCCGCGCGTTTTCTCATGGCCTCAATGCAGAAGCCAATGTGCGCGTCGAGGTCGACGCCAAGCTCCGCGGCTCCCTGCACAATGTCTTCGCGATGCACGCCGCGCGCGAAGGCCTTGTCTTTCATCTTCTTTTTCACGCTCGCAATCTCCACATCGGCGATGGCTTTGGTTGGCTTGACGAGGGCGCAGGCGGTGAGAAAGCCGGCCAGCTCGTCGCAGGCAAACAGCGCTTTGGCCAAATGCGAGGTACGCGGGACTCCGGAGTATTGCGCGTGACCCAGAATCGCCGTGCGCATTTCCTCCGGCCAGCCCAGCCGCTCCAGTTCGCGCTCGCCCACAAAGGGATGCTCTTCGGCCGTGGGATGGCGCTCGTAGTCGAAGTCGTGGAGCAGGGCCGTGGTGGAATATAGCTCGATGAGAGCGGCGCGATCGTCGCCCGTGAGCCCCAGCCGGTCAGCTTCACGCTCGCCGCAGGCCACCACGCAGGCCTCTACGGCCAGCGCGTGCTTGCGCAGGCTTTCGCTCTGGGTCCACTCAGTCAGCAGGGCCCACGCTTGCTCCCGTCCGTACGCGGAATTCGTCATTGAACACTCATCCATTGCAATTCTGCGCCTTGTGCACAGGAAATCTCAGAAGATATGCGTCGGCCTCGCTCCCTTGCTCCCTTGCTCCCTTGCTCCCTTGCTCCCTTGCTCCCTGTTGATCATTATGGTTCGCGTATCGTCGGGTTTCCTTGGGTCTGCCCGGAGTTTCTTCGGTTTGTCCCTAACTTTCTACTTGACAATTATGGTTCACTTCGTTGAAAGTAGCACCAATCGCAGTGCAACAAGGCTGCCCGGGACGCTTGCTCTGGCGCTCCGTACAAGGCCAATGGCTACTTCTCTAATCTGCGTGGAAACACGCGAAGTGGTGCGGTGTGAGTACTGCAGGTTAATGCAGTATCGAACCAACAACTCCCTTTGCAGGAAATGCCATAAACCCCTTGATTTCGAGGAACCCCTACCATTAGCTCCACAGCTGGTGACCAGCCATCCTGTGCCCGACTGTACTGACGCGGGGTCGCAGGTGGCAGGACAGGTGCGGGATTTGCGCCGCGCACGCCATCTGAGCCAGCGCCAACTGGCGGGACGAATGCAGGTGCCGCGCACCTACATTTCAAAGATCGAGAACGGGAAGGCGATTCCGACCCTGGGATCGCTGGAACGGCTCGCTCTGGCCCTGGGCGTGGAAGTGCGCCAACTGGTGCGCGATGCCCGCAGCCGCCGCGATGAAGAGGTCGAGGCGATCCTGAGCGATCCTTTCCTGGCCGAGATTGCTCCATTGCTGCCGCATCTGGACTCCCTGCACCGGACGCTCTTTTTCAGCGCAGTACGCGACACGGCGTCAGGACGGCGGCGCACCGCGTAGACGCGTCAGGGGTAGGACCGCAGAAACTCCCGTGCCCCATCCATTTCCGCGCCTTTTGCGGAAATGGGTGGGAGGCCGCGATGCCTTCCGCCTTAGCGCGCGTGGCTGCGGCCGTCATTCTTTGCAGCGGGCCCGCGCTTGTGCTACGGTCAAGATTGCGACGCCTCGGACCCGGCTGGAAATTTGTTCATGCGATGGCCGACCCCATCTTCACATCGGGCGTGAACTCCGTCGGCGCCACTTCGGGACGCACTTCGGCGTCCGCGTTACACCGGTTCCAGAATTGCTCTACTTAGGAACCGCTGCAGCTGAGTGGCATTTTCCTCAAGAAAATGCCACCTTGCGCGCCCTCTAGAGGGCACGTGAATTCTGGAACCGGTCTTGAACCCAGAGGCGAGTCCTTGGATCCATCTCCCGCAATAAGCAGCCCCACGACGCGCCGCGCGACACCACCCTCGACCCGTATCGACGAGCTTACCCCGGAAGAGCGCGCCGTCTATGCGACGCTGAAACCAGAGGGCCTGCCCCAGCATGTTGCCATCATCATGGACGGCAACGGCCGCTGGGCCGGCCGCCGCTCGCTCAAGCGCTTCCTGGGCCACCAGCAGGGCGCGAAGACCGTACAATTCGTCACCGAAACGGCAGCCCGCATCGGCTTGCCCTGGTTAACGCTCTACGCCTTCTCGCTGGAAAACAGCCTGCGCCGGCCGCGCGCTGAAGTCAGCTTCCTCATGCGCCTGCTCAAGACCTACCTTGACGACAACGTCGAGCGCATGGTGAAAAACAACATCCGCCTCAACTACATCGGGCGCACGCACGATCTGCCCGACGACGTCCAGGAGCGCATGCGCGCCGCGGAACAGGCAACGTCGCGCAATACCGGCACCACGCTCACCCTGGCGCTGAACTACGGCGCCCGCTCGGAGATGGTGGACGCATTCCGCCGTCTCGCGGCTGAGGTGAAGCAAAAGCATCTCAACCCGGAGCACATCACTGAAGAGGACATCCACCGCCATCTCTACACGGCGCACATGCCCGATCCCGATTTGCTCATCCGCACCTCCGGCGAGCTGCGCGTCTCCAACTTCCTGCTGTGGCAGATTGCCTACACCGAAATCTTCGTCACCGAGCGCTACTGGCCCGACTTCCGCGGCATCCACCTGCTGGAAGCCATCGCCGACTTCCAGCGCCGCGAGCGCCGCTACGGCGGCATCGGCGAATCCTGCGGCGAAGTGGAAGAAGATCCCGAGCAAATGAAAATCGCGGTGAGCTGACCAGGCGTCAAGACCCGGTCAAAGAATCGACGAATTGAAATCGGCAATAAACTGGATTCCCGGCACATCCAGTTTGAACAACTGCGTATCGCCCGTCAGATAGAGATCGATTCCAGCAGAGGCCGCGCACGCCAGATGAGCGGCATCGGCAGTTTTCAGTTTTTGTTTCGCGCGCAGAATGCTGAAGGGGCGTATCGCGTCGGCATCGAACGGTAGAAAGCGAAAGCCAATCTCCGCCAAGGTATCTCGCACTGCCGCAGCCTTGAGCGGCTCGTTGAAGCGTTCCACTCCCGCCAGCACTTCGCCTACCGCAAGGCAACTTGTGAACAGGACATCTCCTCGTCTCCGGGAGCGTGCCAGGAGGGCGTCGGCTCGCGGCCGAAATTGAGGGTCGCCTTCAAGCAAGTAGATCAAAAGCATCGTGTCCCAGAAAACGCGGCTCATGGCGCGTCCTCTTCGTCGTAGCCCCGCGCCCAACGCAAAAACGCCTCGCCACCTCCCATGGCTGCGATCTCGTCCTTCATGAGCCCGCAGAGTTTTCCCGTCATGCGATGCGCCCACTGCTCGGGAGTCTCGGCAGCAGGGTTCTGGGGGACAACTTTGGTCATTTCTTCTTTCGAAACGGACTGCGCTTCTGCATTTGCTACTCGATAGCGATACACAACGGTCGTACTGGTCTTCGAGGGAGGGCCATCGATCGCCTCTATTTCAATTCCATGGCTGCGAAGAAACGCCCTCTTGCGAAGGGCGCTGCAGACCTGCGGTGTATTTCCGGGCGGAAATCCCTCAGCGACCAGATCCTGGAGAACATCCTTCACAGCAATCGAAAATCGAACTTTCCCTCCTTCGATGGCGGGCTTTACGTACCTTTCCGACGCAATCGACCTCACCAAATCACTTGATCCTGCACTCATCGCCCCCCCTTCTTGTCTCACTAAAAGGCTAGAATATCTTATCTTAATTGTCAACCATTAAATAGACAGTCTGAACGTCTAGACTGACTCGCCTCCTGCGCATCAGCAACGGCCGGCCCCCCAGCCCCGGCGGTGTATTCTCAACGCTGGATGAAAAGGGTCATCACAGCACTCATTCTGATTCCGCTCGTTCTGGTTCTGATTTTTCTTCCGGTCCAGTGGCAATGGCTGTTTACGCTCGCCGTGGCCGGGGTGGCGGTGCTGGCCGGGTGGGAGTATCTGGGCCTGACCAGACGCTACGGAGCCAATCCACCGCGGATTGCCACGCTGGTCGCGCTCCTGGCGCTGTTTGCCTCCAACTTCCAGTGGCCCGACTCCGATCATCTCCTGGGTATCTTCGGCATCCTGGGCCTCGGCCTGCTGGTCTATTGCACCTTCTTCAAGCCGGTGGATGAGGTCATCGCCGACGCTTCCGCATCCATCTTCTGCCTGCTCTATACCGGGTTGACGCTGCTTGCGCTGCCCGCGCTGCGCGCCGAGCCTAGTGGAGCTTCGCTGCTGCTGTTTCTGCTCTTCGTGGTGTGGGCCGGCGACACCTCGGCTTACTACGTGGGCCGCGCCTGGGGCCGGCACAAGCTGGCGCCCAAGCTTAGCCCCGGCAAAAGCTGGGAAGGCGCCATCGCTTCCGTGGCCGGGAGCATGCTGATCGCGGCGGCGCTGGTGGGACTGGCAACCCTGCTACAGAGACCATCGGACGCGGTCGTGTTCAGCTGGCTGCAACGGGTCTGCCCGTCGGCCATTCTTACCTTTCCTGAAGAACTCTGGTATTGGCTGGTGCTGGCCGCAGTGGTCAATGTGGCCGGGCAAATAGGCGATCTGGCCGAGTCGGCGCTCAAGCGCTCGGCGGGAGTGAAGGACTCCGGCAACCTGCTACCGGGCCATGGTGGCGTGCTGGACCGCATCGACGCTCTGCTGATCGCAGCTCCGGTGCTGTGGTACGCGCAGGTGCTGCACCAGAGGTTCTAAAATAGCTTCTAGCTGCTAGCTCCTAGCCTCTAGCTCATTCCAGGAATCGTGGACGGCTGTTGGGATTTACGTGCTGCCCTTCAACCCGTTCAATTTCTCGATTTCAATGCAGAGTGCGGTCGTTACGGGCGGGATTGCTGAAAGCTAGAAGCTAGAGGCTAGGAGCTGTTTTTCTTGAAACGACTCGCAATTCTCGGTTCCACGGGTTCCATCGGACAGAGCACCCTCTCCATTGTTGAGCAATTCCCTGATCGCTATTCCGTCGCCGCGCTCGCCGCGGGCCGCAATGTTGACGAGGCCTTTGCCCAAGCCGTACGCTGGCGGCCGCGCGTGATTTCGCTGGCTACGGAAGCGCTCGCCGCGCAGTTGGTCACGCGGCTGCGTGAGGCCGGAGTCTCGGGAATCGAAGTCGTGCACGGCACCGAAGGCACGATTGCCTGCGCAACCCTTAATGACGCGGACTTTGTGGTGTCGGCCATCGTAGGCGTTGCCGGACTCGAAGCCACCCATGCGGCCATCCTGGCGGGCAAGCCGGTGGGCCTGGCCAACAAGGAGTGCATGGTGGCCGCGGGCGAAATTCTGACCGCTGCGGCGCGAGAGCGCAGGGTGCCCATCCTGCCCATCGACAGCGAGCACAACGCGGTCCATCAATGTCTTCGAGTCGGCGCGCACAACGAGGTCAAATTCATCTGGCTGACGGCTTCCGGAGGGCCTTTCCGCGAGCTTCCGCTGGAACAGTTTGCCGGCATCACGCCGGAGCAGGCGCTCAAGCACCCCACGTGGGTAATGGGCCGCCGCATCACTATCGATTCGGCCACCATGCTCAACAAAGGTCTGGAAGTGATCGAGGCTTGCCGGCTCTTTGACGTCGCGCCCAGCCAGGTGCGAGTGACGATTCATCCACAATCGACCGTGCACTCCCTGGTAGAGTTTGTCGACGGCTCGATTCTGGCGCAGATTTCGGTGACCGATATGCGGCTGCCTATCCTTTACGCGCTGGCGTGGCCGGAGCGGCCCGCATCCACGCTGACCTTCGACATGGCCGCCCTCAAGCACCTGGAATTCGAGCAGCCCGACTTTGGCCGCTTCCCTTGCCTGCGCCTGGCCTTTGAGGCCGCGGAAAAGGGAGGGACGCACTGTATTGCCCTGAATGCGGCTGACGAAATAGCGGTTGCCGCGTTCCTCGAACGTCGTATTCCCTTTACAGGCATCCCGCGTACAATTGAAAAAGTCCTCGCAGCTACCCCGGAGGCTCACCCCACGACGATTGCGGAGGTGCTTGCCGCGGACCGGGAAGCGCGGGAACGGGCCCGGGCGTTGCTCGCGTAACCGAAATGAACGCAGGCCGGTAGGCCGCGCTTTGCCGAAGGAATTGCCGACCATCTATGCATGAGTTCCTGATTTCTGCCGCAGCCTTCATCGTCCTTGTCGGCTTGATCGTGATCCTGCACGAGCTGGGTCATTTTGTGATGGCCAAGCTGTTCGGAGTGCGCGTCGAGGCCTTCTCCTTCGGCTTTGGACCGCGCCTGTTCGGCTTCAAATACGGCGATACCGACTACAAGGTCTGCCTGCTCCCGCTCGGCGGATTTGTGAAGATGGCGGGCGAAAACCCCACCGAAGAGTCGGCCGACGAAATCGCTGGAGATCCCGGGGCCTTCACCGCGAAACCCCGCTGGCAGCGAATGCTCATCGGGCTGGCCGGACCGGTGGTGAACTTCATTCTGGCCCTGGTGCTGATGTTTGTCTATTACGCCCTCTTCAACGAGGTGCCCTCCGTCACCGTGAAGAGCACCGTCGTGGAGTGGGTGACTCCCGGCTCGGCCGCGGCCGACGCAGGGATCCAGACCGGCGATATCGTTCGCAGCTTCGGCGGCATCAGCAATCCGACCTGGGAGCCACAGGTTTACGAGCAGATCAAGCTGAGCCCCGGCCAGTATGTTCCCGTGGTCGTGGACCGCGGCGGCCAAAGCCTCACGCTGTCGCTCCATGTGCCCCTGGCGGCCAAGGCGGAGGACTTCGACATCGGCGACACCGGCATGCAGCCGCAATACCTGCCGGGCCCCATCCAGGTAGCGCAGGTGCAGCAGGGTATGCCGGCGGGGCAGGCAGGCCTGCACGACGGCGACCAGATTGCAGCCGTCGACGGGCACGCGTTCCATTCGGTCAATACGTTGCTTGCCTATATGCAATGGGAAAAGGGCAAGCCCTTGACGCTGGACGTGCTGCGCGGCGGCGCCACGTTGCAATTGGCGGCGACGCCCGCAAACACGGATGGCTCATGGAAATTGGGATTCACCTATGTGCCGCCTCCCATGCGCGACGAGCCTCTGCCGTTTCTGGCGGCGTGGGAGAAGTCCTTCGTCTTCTTTAAGAACAACTCGCTGGTTGTGGGCGAAGTGCTGGAACGGCTATTTACGCACCGGCTTTCTGTCAGCCAGCTTATGGGTCCGGTGGGCATCGCGAAGGTGGCAGGCGAAGCGGCGGAGACGAGCGGCTGGTTGCCGAAATTCGGACTGGCTAGCGAGATCAGCCTCCAGCTGGGCATTCTCAATCTCATGCCCTTCCCGATTCTCGACGGCGGCATGATTCTGCTCCTGATCATTGAGAGCCTGCTGCGCCACGACATCAGCCTGGTCATCAAGGAGCGCATCTACACCGCGGCCTTTGTGGTGTTGATGGCCTTCTTTGCCTTCGTCCTCTTCAACGACGTGAGCCGGCTGGGACTGTTCGCGCACATCAAGCCGTAAGACAGTGGTCAGTGATCAGTGTTCAGTGCTCCAGCGAAGGCAGGCTCCAGATCTCGCACGTCAGCGACTGATCACTGACCACTGATCACTGACCACTGGAGCCTCATGCCCGTCACCACTCAAGCCCGCGTGCGCTACGCCGAGACCGATCAGATGGGCATCGTCTACTATGCCAACTACCTGGTCTGGTTTGAGCTGGGCCGCGTGGAACTACTGCGCTCGCTGGGGCTCGCGTACAGCAGGCTGGAAACCGATCACGGCTGCATTCTGCCGGTGATCGAGGCGCGCTGCCGCTATCGCTCTCCGGCGCGCTACGACGATGAGATTCTCATCGAGACGCGGCCCGCGATGCTGCGCGGCACGGTGATCAAGTTCGCCTATCGCATTCTCCGCAAGGGGCACGAGGGCGGCGAAAATACGCTCCTCGCCGAAGGCGAAACCGTGCACGTCGTCTGCGACGATCAGTTGCAGCGCAAACCGCTGCCCGCACACTACGCCGAAGCCCTGCGCCAGCTGATGGCTGCCGACTAACCCACAATCTGTGCCCCATTCATCGCAGCTTTATCGCGATGAGTGGGATACCCGCCTCGGACACGGTCTGTTTCCGTCCAGAGCATCGTAGATTTGCCCTATCCGATCTCAATCCCCGAAGACGGAAACTTGAGTTGCTGCTCGCTTGCGGCAGCACAAACGGCGGCAATCGCCGGGTGCCCCATCCTAAACGCGCTCTCCGCGTTTAGGGTGGGAGAGCACGAGCCCAAATAATCCTCGGCCATCTTGAGCAATAGAGCTCGACTGTCATCCCATTTATGTTGCTCAGGATGGAAAGGTTTAGGTTTAGCTTGCGGTAAACCACGCCCCGTCCTTCTCTCGCCGCACCGCTGACTCTCCGGCTGCTATCCGATCTCGATTCCAGAAGACGGAAATTTGAGCTGCTGCTCGCTTGCCTGGCGCTCCGCGCGGTATCTCCGGCAGGCTTCAATCTCGTCGGGAATCAGAACCCGGTAGAGTGTGCCGTCGCGGTTGGGCTCGTCCTCTTTGCGAATCGCGCCGATCGCCTCCAGGGCGCGCAACGTGTCCTGCACCTTGCTCAGCGAAACCGGGTTCTCTTCAGCCTGGGAGTAGGAAGACTTCACAACGGCCGTGCGCAAGTGGCGCGTGCTGACGCGCAAATGCGGGTCGCCGTCCTTGGCAATCGTGTGACGGAAAAGGAACCAGTAGAACGCGGCATCGTAGGGCGTGAGAAGCGGCTGGAGATCGTCGACGATCTCCTGGATAACGGCGCAAAGTTCAACCGCGGAGAGGTCGCGCTCGCTGGATGCCAGCGCGTTGGGTTCCGCTTCAAGCTCGTTCAGGAGCTGGCGTATCTTGTCAATCCGCTGATTCATGTTGCAGAGAATTCTACGCCTTGAAAACTCTTTTGGAATCAGCCTTTCTCCGGCCAATTTTTGTCGCCGTGAATTTGCATATAATTACGCCCCTTGGGCGCATACTTCTCTTAAATGGCCCAACTCTCCAATCCGCTCTCTCGCTCCCTGTCCGGTGAGTGCCCGGTCCGTACCCCCCACCCCCTCCCCCCTTCCCCCGGTACGAGCAGAAAGCCGGCGCCCGGCCACGGCCCTCTGACCACTGATCACTGATCACTGACCACTGCCGGCATCCTCGCCCCAAAATCGAGTTGTGAAACTGTGAAGCCTGGAAATCAAAGCAGAATCAACGCTTACAAGAAAAAATCTCGCAGCCTCACACTCTGTGCGTTTCTGTGAAACTGTGTAAGGAATTGCGAAGCGGGAATCGCTGCTCTAGCGCAGCACAACCGCCATGGCAAAGCCGTCGAGACCCTTGACGCCGACGGTTTGGAGAGCGACGGCGCTCAGGCGCGGATGCGCGGCCATCATCTCAAGGCAGCGGCGCGTGCCGCGAATGTCGGGCGCGGCGCTTTTGGCTTCAATCACCGTGCCGTGACGCGCCACGTTGTCCACCACAATCACGGTGCCGGGCCGCGAGAGCTTCAGCGCCCATTCGAGATACTGCGGATTGTTTTCCTTGTCGGCGTCGATAAAAATCAGGTCGAACGGACCAGCGCCTTCGGCTTTCAGAACAGGCAGGCTCGCGAGCGCCGGACCAACGCGGATTTCAACACGGCGAAGCAGTCCGGCGCGGCGCAGATTGGCGCGAGCGACCTCTGCATGCTTCGGGCTGAATTCCAGCGAAACGATGCGTCCGCCTTTCGGCAACGCGCGCGCCATCCAGATGGTGGAGTAGCCGCCGAGCAAACCGATCTCAAGCACGCGTTTGGCCTGCGTCATCTGCACCAGCACGTGGAGAAACTTGCCTTGCAGCGGGGAGACATCAATGGCGGGAAGGCGGGCCGCGCGATTGGCCTTGAGCGCGGCATCGAGATGCTCGTCAGAGGGTGCAAGCAGATCGATGAAGTAACGATCGACCGCAGACCAGAGTCGTTGAGAGTCTTTTTTCATTGGAGAATTCGGTTTTTAGCCGTTGGCTGTCCAAAGCTAACTGTTTGCTGTCTTCAGTCTCACTGAACACTGATCACTGACCACTGATCACTTATTTTTCCCGCGCCACCACAAAATCCGGTACCCAGAGCAGGGCGCGCTTGTATTCGGACTCGGCGAGCGGCGCCAGCGCCTGGCGCGATTGCTCGGCGTAGCGATCGGCGGCGGCCATCGCATATTCAACAGACCCGTTGCGGACCAGGATTTCCTTAATCTGCTGGCGGCTGACATTTTCAAAGCTGCGATCATCGAGTACGCGACGGATGGCCTTCCTGTCAGATGCAGTCCCGTGGTCGGCGGCATGAATCACCGCGAGCGTGGCCTTGCCTTCGCGCAAATCGCTGGCCACTGGCTTGCCCAGCACTTCTTCGGTGGCCGTCAGGTCCAGGACGTCGTCGACAATCTGGAAGGCGAGGCCGACAGCGCGGCCGAATGTAGCCAGGCGCGCCTCCTCCGCCTCAGGAGCGCCGGCCAGCACCGCGCCCAGGCGCATGGAGACCGAGAACAGGCAAGCGGTCTTGCGAAAGATGAGGTCGTAATATTCGGCCTCGGAGACTGCTTTGCCGAGTTTTTGAATCTGAAGAAGCTCGCCTTCGACCATCTGCTGCGTGAGGCCGATGAGCAGATCTAAAACTCGAAGATTGCGCTCTTCCAGTGCCACCTTGAACGCCTGCATGTAGAGCCAGTCGCCGGCCAGCACACATTTTTCGTTGCCCCAGGTGGTGTTGGCAGAGGGACGGCCGCGGCGCTTGTCGGCGCCGTCGATGATGTCGTCGTGGACCAGCGTGGCCGTGTGCAGCATCTCCACCACCGCGCCCAGCCGGATGGCGCCGTGGCCTGAGTAGCCGAGCAGGTGCGCAGCCAGCAGCAGCAGTGAAGGCCGGATGCGCTTGCCGCCGCCCTCGCGCAGGTATTCGGCAATTTCCGTGATAGTGCTGACGCTGGAGGCCGCGTCGCGGCCCAGCTCCTGCTCTACCGCAACCAGGTCTTCCCGCAGAAGTTCAAAGACTTCTCTCGCCGCGGCTATGGTCAGTGTGCTCAAAGTTCTCCGATTCTAGAACATTTCAATAGGAAAGTGCGACTCATACCGCGTCCGGCACTTCTTGACCCATGCTTTCGCATGGTTTGCGAAGGGTGGGAAGCCCGCGACGTCAATTCGTCCGGTAGTTGGTGAACTGCAACTCCAGGCCCATATCCTTGCCCCGCAGCAAGGCTATAATGGCCTGCAATTCATCGCGATCCTTACTTGAGATTCGCACCGAATCGCCCTGGATGCTGGCTTGCGCCTTCTTCTTCGAATCCTTTACCAGGCGCACGATCTCCTTGGCCTTCTCGATGGGAATGCCCTGTTGCAGGCTGATCTTCTGGCGCACGCTCTGCCCGGCGGCCGGCTCAACTTTGCCGTAGGTGAGGTTCTTGAGCGAGACGCCGCGCTTGACCAGCTTCTGGCTAAGGATGTCCTTCACCGCTTCCAGCTTGTATTCGTTGACCGAGGCGAGCTGAATGGTGTCGTTGCCCTCGAGGGTGACCTCGGAGTGGCAGTCTTTGAGGTCGAAGCGCTGGCGAATCTCCTTGATCGCCTGGTCGATGGCGTTGCGGGCCTCTTGAATGTCCACTTTGCTGACGATGTCGAATGAGTTGTCTTGAGCCATGTTTCTATCCTCGAACCCGGCAAGCGCCGTTGCCGGCGATGCCTTTATCAGTGTCCCACGTCTGGGCGAAGCTGAAAAAGCCGATTGAAGTTTTTCGTGGTGACCGTGGCGATCTCAGCCTCGGAAATGCTGAGCAGCCCAGCCAGGGCCCGGGCGGTCTGGGCCACGAAAGCGGGTTCGTTGCGC
>CAWAZR010000018.1:0-35450 GCA_963786565.1 uncultured Acidobacteriota bacterium
ATGAACTTTTTTCGCCGTCGGAGAAGCGGAAGTTGGTGGCATCGAAAAGTGGCCGCGTGGAATCGTCCACCAGCGTCCATCCTGCGCGTGAGACAAGCCCCGGCTCGATGGGTTCTCTGGTTTTGCTGCCGCGCGCGCCGTCCAAGGTGCGTGTGGTGCCTTGCAGGTTTTCTGGATCGGTGTCGCCGGGATGCCAGACGACCTGCTTGCCATCGACGGTCATCGTGATGGAAAGATTGTCACTCGTGAGGTGGCCATCGCCTGTGGGCGTGTAAGTCAGCGTCAGCGCATCAGTGCTTATGGTCGCCAGTGTGCGGTTTCCCATACTGTGCTCGACTGATTCATGGAACTTCGGCACCGGCAGCCGCCGATTGATGAACACCAGCGAAGCGTGATCTTCAAACTTGCCGTCAACCGACCACTCCATGCGAATCAACTGCGGCGTCAGAATGGTAAAACGCGCATTGCCGATGGTTACAACGGCTTTGGGGTCGGCCACCGGATTGTCTGACGGCTGAACTTTTCCGGCCACAGGCTGCACACTTGTTGGATGCGCGGAAGCCGCAGTCTGTGCAGGCTTTGACGCCGTCTGCGCCGCTAACCCCGCTGTTGCCAACACGCCCATCATCCAAAACCCCGAAAAAATCCGCACGGCTTCCCCCTGTCGCAATTCCAAGGGCAAGCCTATCACTTGCGATGCATGTGCAGAATCCGGCGCTATCGCGCTGCGTGAAGGTCCCATTCAAATGCGCAGGAAGGCTCAGTCTCGGCATCCCTCAGAATCAGCAGGCCGCCGATCAGGTGGCCCTGGTCTGAGTAAATCGGCTTGCTCGCCGCGCACAGGGGAATGCGTTTTCCGTCGGACCGTTCGTACAGGATTTGCATGGCTGGAACCGCCTCTCCATGGAGGGTCGCCCGCACAATCGGAAACTCATCGAACTGCAAGCGCCGTCCGTCCGGCGTGCTCACACGCAGCTTGGCATAATCGGCGACCGTCTGGCCGGGCCGCACGTCGCCGCCCAACATGATTTCGGCGGCCGCATTGATCATGAAAATGCTGCCGTCGCTGGCATCGGCCAGAATGATGCCGAAAGGGGCGGTGTCCAGCGCGGCATGCAGCGCGATCTCGTGCGCCCGCAACTCGTCCGTCAGCGGGACTCCGCCATGCTCCTGTTCCACCACGCCGTAGACGTAAATGATGTTTCCGTTCGGCCCAAAACGCGGCGCTCCCCGCGAACGCATTCTGATCCAATCCCCGCCAGGTTTCCGCACCCGGTACTCGATGTCGATCGGCAGTCCCGTGCGCAGCAAAGTCCGGATTGCCTCGCGCGTAGGTTCCACGTCGTCGGGGTGCAGCACCTTCAGCCATCCCCTGCCCATCGCATCGTCCATGCTCTGTCCCGTGATGCTCTCCCAGCGCGGACTGGCGTCGATCACCTCGCCCCTCGCATCCAGAACCCACGGCACATGCGGGCCAAGCTGCATCATGTGGCGATAGTGATCTTCGGTTTCGCGCAGCGCCTCTTCAGTGCGCCGGCTCTCCGTAATGTCCATCACCGCGACGCAGACGCCCAGGATTTCTCCCGCCTCGTCGCGCGCCGGCTGGTACGAAAGCAAAATTGTCCGCCCTTCCGTCTCGCCCTCGCCCGGCGGCTTCTTCAGCTCAACGCCACTGACGGGATCGCCCTGCATGGCCCTGCGAATATACGGCTCGACAATCGGAAAGAGCTTGGGAATCACCTCAGCTACCGTTTTGCCCAGGTGCTCCGCAGCGGGAACGCCGTTCATCTCCGAGAGCCGCTTGTTCAGGCTCACGTAGCGCAACTTGCGATCCAGGAAGCACAACCCCACCGGCGCACCGTCATAAATCGCCTGCAACTGCGCCAGCCGCTGCGACGGTAGGGCGCCCAGGCTCATGATCGTATCCCCGTCGGGGTGTACCGGCATGACGACGGTGGTGCTGGGACGCCGCATGTTTGCGACCAAGTCAGGGAGCGCGTCGGCAACGCATGGCTTGCCGAATAGCCATCCCTGCCCCAGGTCGCATCCGAGCCAGAGCAGCATGTTGGCCTGCTCCTGCGTTTCCACGCCTTCGGCCACGGTTGTCAGCCCCAGGCTCTGTCCCAACCCCACCACCGCTGCCACAATCTTCCGGCTCTCGCGGTTTTCCGCCATGGAAGTGACGAAATTCCGGTCCACCTTCAATTCATCCAACGGCAGCGCATGCAGGTGCCTCAGGCTGGAGTAGCCTGTCCCGAAGTCGTCAAGCGCGAGCTTGCACTGGAGGTCGCTCAACGCGCGGGCCGCCGCCTGCGCACGCTCCAGGTCGTCCACAAGCGCGCTTTCGGTGATCTCGATGGTCAGCCGGCTTAGCGGAAAGCAGCCTTCTGCGGCCACTGCCATCAGGCGCTCGGCGAGATTCAATCCCAGAAGCTGGCGCGGCGAAATATTCACCGCCAGGTGGTAGGTTCCTTCGCGCAGTACCGGACAAAGGAAGGCTTTTTCCAGCATCACGTGTGTCAGCTGGTCGATGAATCCACACTTCTCCACCGCGGGGATAAAGTCATCCGGCCCGACGACGCCCAGCTTCTTATGCTTCCAACGCGCCAGCACCTCGAACCCCACCACCTGGCCTGTCCGCAACTCTACCTGGGGCTGGAAGACGGGGAAGAATTCGTCTTCGTCGAAGGCCCGCCTGATGTCGGCCTTGGGGAAGATCATGGAGCCAATTTACCCCTCAATGCAAAGGGTGTCATGGAAATTCGGCAGAGCCTATGCCCCGCTGGAACATCGCCATGCAGCCAAAGTGGGAGTCCTTGCCGCGTCCCACTCCGTCCTGCCGCGGCCAATCTCCGTCCCCGCACAATCCCCCGGCGCCCCCGCACCGGCCGCGCTCCCAGCCGATATGATGGGGTCCATATGCAAGCGGCAGAGGTCCACCCATGACCCCGTCGATTTTTATTTCGGCGGGCGAAGCCAGCGGCGAGTTCTATGGGGCCGAGCTCGCCGCGTCCCTTCAGCACCATCTCACTCCAAAAGGAGAAAGAGCGGAGCTCTGGGGGATGGGAGGGCCACGCATGGCCGCCGCCGGCGTCGAGATCGTCGTTCGCTCTGAAGATATGGCGGTCATGGGATTCACGGAGATCGTGCGCCATCTGCCGCGCATCTATCGCGAGTTCCGCAAGCTCAAGCGCGCCATCCGCGCGCGCCGGCCCACCGTGGCCGTGCTCATCGACTTCCCTGAAATCCATTTCCGACTCGCCAGGGAGTTGCACCGCCTCGGCATTCCTGTCATCTACTTCGTGAGCCCACAGCTTTGGGCCTGGAAACAGGGCCGCATCCGCAAGGTGCGCAAATTCATCCGGCGCATGCTGGTCATCTTTCCGTTTGAGGAGCCGTTCTACCGCGAGCGCGGCGTGCAGGCCGAGTTTGTCGGCCATCCTCTCGCCGATCTGCCACCGCCTGCCATCAGCCGCGAACAATTCGCAGCCGAAAACGGGCTCGACCCCGGCAAGATTTGGATCGGCCTCCTGCCCGGCAGCCGCCTTAAAGAGATCGAAACCAATCTGCCGGAGATGCTGGAGGTGGTTTGGAGCCTGCTTGCGCGCGAGCCGGGTTGCGCTTATCCCGTGGAAACCTACGAGTTCCTGATTCCTCTTGCGCCCACGCTCGACGCGGCCCAGCGCAAAGTCGTCCTGAACATGGCCGAGAACTTCGGCGGCGGGCTCCCTGTTCGTCTCGTCGAAGACGCCCGGGCCGCGCTTTTCCATGCTCGCGCCTCGGTGGTAGCCAGCGGAACCGCGACCGTCGAAGCCGCGCTCATTGGCAATCCTTTTGTTGTGGTCTACCGCGTCTCGCGGCTGACGTATGCTATCGCCAGACGTCTGGTGAAGGTGCCCCATGTGGCCATGGCCAACCTCATAGCCGGCAAGCGCGTGGTTCCCGAACTCATTCAGGATGACTTCACGGCGCCAAATATCGTCAAACACCTCAGACAGTTGCTACCCGACGGCCCCGCTCGAGAGTCCATGAAAATAGAGCTGGCGGCCATCCGCGCAGCGTTGCACCCGGCTAAGGGACGGGACAAAGACCTGGGCGCAATCGAAACTGTAGCGACCATCGTTGCCCGGGAGATTGAAGCGGCGTACCCGGCGGCCCAGGAAGCCGCCCAACCTTGAACCAAACCGGGACTTCCCCAAGGGCACACTCCCGGCGCACGAATGACGGCGAGGCCATGACCGATCCCAAGAACAATCCCATAACCAATGCGACAATCAAGATGATCAATGCAATGACTCGAAACGCTTCAGGTCTCAAAGCAACGAAGGCCAGGCTGCTCCGCCGGTTTACGCTCGGTGTTCTGGCGTTCGCCTGTGCCGGCATGACGGTGGCTCCCGTTCTCGCGCAACGGGATCGTCCTGCACTGAACATCACAGGCTATGTGATTGACGCCGAACTGGATACGACGGCGCACCACCTGACAGCCACCACCGTGGTCAGCTTTACTGCGCCCGCCAATCTGGACGTAGTCAACTTCGGCTTTCATCCCGCGCTCAAGGTCACCAAGATCAGCGATGAAAGCGGCAAGCTGCTCGAGGGCGAGCGCACAGCCGACGGCTCCATTCGCGTCACCACCGCTACGCCCTTTGTCGCCAACCAGACAGCTCATTGGACATTCGTTTACGACGGCACCATCACAGGCAACGAAGACGGCCCCATTGAAGGCCTGAAGCTTGCGGCCATCCAGGAACCCATCAGCTACCTGCTCTATGCGGCGCGCTGGTTCCCCACCACCGGCTACATGACCGACCGCTTCACCGCTGAGATGCACATCCGCGTGCCCCAGGGCATGCGAGTCTTTGCATCAGGCGCAACTGGCACGCCCAAGTCCGTTACGCTCTCCAGCGGCAAGCCGGGTTCCGAGTATGACTTCAAATGGACCAAGCCGGGCTTTCCCGGCACCGTGATCGCCGGCCGTTTTGCCGATGCCTTCTCAGCCGGCCCTGGCAACGTCAAGGTTTACCTCACCATCAACCACCAGGCTTCGGGTAACCAGTTGGCCCAAACCGCCAACAAAGAATTCGATTTCTTTACTGACAGCTTCGGCGAACCCGAAACCACCCACCTCAACGTGGTCGAGCTGCCAGACGACACTCTGCCTGCCGTCTACGCGCCTGAATTGGCCGCCATTCAGGGCTCGCGCGTGGGCGACAAATCCGGCATTCGGCTGCTGGCCAACACCATCGCCCACCAGTGGTGGGGATGCGAAATCAGCCCCCACAGCCTCAACGACGCATGGATCACCAACGGCATGTCGCGCTACGGCGAGTTGATGTATGTCGAGGACGAGAGCGGCAAAAGCGCCCTGCGCGCCGCCCTTGAAGACGTGGCCGCCGGCGCCCTGGCTTACGACACCATTCCGCTTTCGGGCGACAATCGTCTCGATCCCTTCTCGCCGCAGTTCCAGTCCATGACCCTTGAAAAAGGCGCCATGATCTTCCACATGCTCCGCGGCCAGGTGGGCGACAAGGCTTTTCTGACCATCCTCAAGGGCGTGCTCAGCCAATTTACCGACAGCTCCATCCGCACCGAGGACTTTGAAAAGGTCTCGGAGGAGCTGAGCCAGCAGCAATTGCTCCCGTTCTTTTCGCAATGGGTCGACGGCACCGGCGCTCCCGCCTTCACCAACAAGTATTCGGTTTACCGGCTCGGCAATAACAAAGGCTTCCGCACCATCGGCGAGATCAATCAGGACCTCGACCTCTTCCGCATGCCGGTCGAACTCCGAGTTGAAACCGACGGCAAAACCGAAAACCAGAAGATCGACGTGGTGGGCACCGATACCCAGTACGTGGTGGACACTTTCGGCCGTCCCCGCCGCATCAGCGTCGATCCCGGCGACTGGGTGCTCAAGACCACCCCCGACCTCCAGGTGCGCATCTCCATCCTCAAGGGCCAGCAGTTGGTGGCGCAAGGCGATCTGATCAACGCGCTCGCCGAATACAAGAAGGCACTCGACGCGAACCCCATCAGCTCTCTGGCCAGTTATCGCGTCGGCGAGGTGCTGTTCACCCAGCGTAACTATCAGGCCGCGGTCAACTCATTCCGCGACTCGCTGCGCGGCGACGACGAGCCGCCCTGGACCGAAGTCTGGAGCCACATCGCCATTGGCAAGATCTTTGACCTGACCGGCCAGCGCGACCGTGCCGTCAACGAGTACCGCCTGGCCGTCCAGACCAACGACAACACACAAGGCGCGGTCAACGAAGCCCGCCAGTATCTGCAAAAGCCCTACAAGCGCCCTGAAGACAACTAGGCCGTACTTTTCCTGGGGTTCAACAAGATCGGCCAGCTCATTTGAGCTGGCCGCCGTGGCTCTAACCACTAATCCCTAATCACTGTTTTTGGGTCGTCCCAGGGACAGTACCTGAAGATCGACCTTCGCGATCCCATTCCGGGTCATCCGGAGCTTTTCTGCCGCTCCGTACGAGAGGTCGATGACTCGTCCCTCTTCTACCAGGTCGCCGCGGTCGGTAATGCGCACCACTACGGAGTGGTGATTGCTCCGGTTGACCACGCGAACAATTGAACCGAAGGGAAGGCTGGGATGGCAAGCGGTCATGGCGTTCATGTCGAAATTCTCGCCGCTGGCGGTTTTGCGTCCGTTAAAGACGCCCCCATACCAGGAAGCAAGGCCATGAATCCTGTCTTTCCATTGCTGAGCCGCAGGTGTGGGACCATGCTTGGGAACCGGTGGCTCCGAGTTAGCCAGCGAGGGAGGTGTCACGCTGACTGCCGCTATATTCGCGGGTGTAGTGATGGTTGCTTGAGGAAGGCTCGCATCTGCATGCACGGTGCGCGTGGTGAAAAGCACCACCAGCGCCACGAGCGTAACGGCAGATACTCCCGCTACGAGATAAATCCATAGCGGAGCCCGTCGTTTTAAGTTGCGTGTTTTCCTGGTTATAACCATTTGGCTATTTTACTAAACTGACACTGGGCGAGCTCCGCCATTGTCAAGATAGATAATGGGATTCCTGTTGAAAACGGCCGGTCCCCGAGGCCATTTTTGCTAAGGTACTTTGCTTGTTTGGCTTACAGGTCCGGCTCGCCGATGGGCATCTTTCCCATTTTGGGACAAATCTCCTCCGGCGAAAATTTGTGCCCCGGGACAACCCCAGATAGCGGGAAAGCATCGATGGGATATAGCATTGAGAATAAATATCTTGCCTCCGTAGAAGGCGCTCTGTCGGCGCCCTGGAAATGGGTGTGTCTGAAGGCGTTTTTCGGAGCAGTTTGTACAGGAAAATGAGGTGAACCATGCGTACTGCGAGTGCTTGTTTTGCTCTGAGCGCGATTGCCGCAATTAGCCTTGCCACCACCGCCGTCGCGCAGATGCCCGGCTACGATCAGGCTGGCCCGATACCGTCGGCGATCACGTCGGCAAAGACCATCTTCGTTTCGAACGCCGGCTCGGATAGCGGCCTGTTTCCCGAGCCGTTCAGCGGCGATCCCGATCGCCCCTACACAGAGTTCTATTCCGCGCTCAAAACCACCGGCGACTACGCGTTGGTCGGCGATCCAGCCCAGGCCGACCTTGTTCTCGAACTCCGGCTCGTGGCCCCTTACGGCCCCAGCGAAGCCAACAAGCAGAAGGGCGCCTCCGATCCCCTGCCCATGTTCCATTTGGTGATCTACGACGGCAAAACCCACTACATCCTTTGGGCTGTAACCGATTCCATCGAAGTCGCTTACCTACAAAAGACCCACGACAAGAACTTCGACATGGCGCTGACTGAAGTCCTCGACCAATTCCTAAAGATCGCGGGCAAACCGCCAGCCGCGGCACATTAAAAAAAAGCTGCCCGGCATTTGCAGATTAATTCCGAGCTTCTGCTAGCGTCGCATTAGGGTCTGTCGAGAGCTCTCCCATCAACGGGAGGGTTCCTGGCAGGCCCTTCGTGTTTCCGGCCGTGGAATTCCGGCCGAGGAAGGGATTTCTATGCAACTCAGTGCAGAAGGACTGGAACTGATCAAGCGTTTCGAGGGGTTTCGCAGCCAGCAATACAACGATGTGGCAGGTTTTCCCACCATCGGCTACGGCCATCGAATTGTCCCTCCTGAGTCGTTCCCGTCCGAGGCTTTTCCCCGGGGCGTCAGCGAGCAACAGGCCGCGAACCTCCTGGCCGCCGATGTCTCAGCGGCCGAACGCGCCATCGGTTGCCTGGTCAAGGTGGCGCTGACCCAGTGCCAGTTCGACGCGCTGGTGGATTTCACCTTCAACCTGGGCGCGGGACGGCTGGCGAAATCCACGTTGCTGCGCTGCCTGAATGCCGGCCGCTACGATGCCGCAGCGGAGCAGTTGCTGCTTTGGGATCTCGCCGGAGGAGAAGTGAATCTGGGATTGAAGGCCCGCCGCGAAGCCGAGCTGCGCCTTTGGAAATCGGCTGCGCAAGCGAAGCAAGCCGCCGCCTGAATATCGGATTCCGTAGTGGAACAGTGTGAGCGCGAGCGGATAGTGTGCTCTGGTCACTCGCACTCACACTCACACTCACACTGGCCTCTGTTCCGCCACTTCCAACCGCTCGTCTGCCTGCAAATACCCCTTGCGCCGGAACCAGTCTTCCATCGCGGTTTGCAGCCGGTCGAGCGGAACGCGATGGCCCGCCTCGAGCACGCCGTCGCCTGCGGGAAACGTATCGTCGAAGACCGCATCGTTGGTGAAGTTGCGCATGGCAAAGTTGTCGATCTGGCGGATAGGGCAAAGGTGGCGCGCGCCCGAGGCATCTATACGATTGATGGAAATGCGACGCGCAAACATGGTTCCACTTTAAACGAAGCTCCGGCGCCCAATCCTTGTCAGCCCGCAACCAACGGCCTTCTTGCGCTTCGCATCGAAGCGAATTAGGGTAGAGCGGAAGGCGCGTTCGATCCAGCTGCACCACCAAATGGATTCATCTTTATAGCGCCGGTTCCAAGGAGACCAACTGCATGAGGCTTCTTCTCCATTGGGTTTTGAGCGCGCTTGCGCTGCTCCTCGTAGCCCATCTTGTTCCCGGATTTCACGTGGCGGGATTCGTGCCCGCGCTGATCGCCGCGCTGGTGATCGGCCTGCTCAACGCCACGGTCGGCCTCTTCCTCAAAATCATCACGTTTCCCATCAGCATCCTCACGCTGGGAATCTTTCTGTTGGTCATCAATGGCGTGATGATCCTGATCGCCTCCGCTTTTGTGCCCGGATTTCACGTAACCGGATTAGGTCCGGCCTTCTGGGGCGCAGTGATTCTGGCGCTGCTGGGAATGTTGATTCGAGCGATTGTGAAGGACGAGTAGAAGCCTAGCGCGAAACCGCCGGTTGCGGCGCGGCCTGACTTGCCGCGGGCTGTGCGCTGCCGACCTTCTTCGCCGCCGCAGTCTTCTTCGCGGGCTGGGTTCCTTGCTCCCTGCCGGGGTCCCCGGCGGGCGATTTTTGCCCGCTGGGGTGGCTTGCTCCCTCGCTCCCTTGCTCCCGGACACTCGGTCCCGGCAGCGTCTGCGGCGTGCGGATCGCTCCCGCTCCCCCAAACCCGCCCGAACTCGGCGCGCGTTGCGGCATCACGATGACTTTGCCGGCTGGTCCAGGCTGCACGCGGCTGTACACGCCCCAACCTCCGCCCACCACCACAAACACAATCGCCGCCGCCGCCGCGGCACGCATCCAGTGGTTCTCCATCACGGTTCTGGCACGGAATCCCGCGGGCCACGCCAGAACACGCCCGCTGCGCGGAGCAGCGCGGAGCGCCTTGTTTACACGCTCTTCCAGTCCGGCAGGCGCGGGGAGGTTGGCGATCAGCCGCAGCGTCTCTTCCGCGGAATCAGCGTTCATCGGATTGTGAGGGTTCGAACTCATCGCAAACTCCTCTCATGATCGAGCAGCCCGGCCATCAGGTTCCTGGCCCGGAACAGCCGCGAGCGCACGCTCGATTCGGAAATGTCCAGGACCGCAGCGATCTCCACGCTGGTGAGCTCTTCGAAGGCCGATAGCAGCAGCACTTCGCGCTCCTTGGCGGGCAATTGTTCTACGCAGCCCAGTACGCGGGCATGGTGTTGCGCCGCAGACGCCAACTCCTCAGCGGAAAGGCCCTTGGAAGGCAGCACGCGCACCAGCTCAGCCACGTCGTCAGTCTCAGGGCGCGTTTTGGACCGGCGCTTGCGGTCGAGCACGATGTTCCAGACGATGCGGATGAGCCAGACGCGATGGTCGCGCACTTCGCCGAGCCCGTGCCGATGGCGCAGCACGCGCAGGAAGGCTTCCTGCACAGCATCTTCAGCATCGGAGGGATTGCGCAGAACGGAGTAGGCTACGCGGTAGAGGGCGCCGGCGTATTGGTCCACCAACGCCGAGATCGCGGTGTCCTCCGCGCGCTGGCGCGCTTCCTCATTCACCGCGCTCGTGGGAATCTCCATCCAACCTGCGGTTATGGCCTGGCTGGTGCTCATCACGTACCAGACGCAGGCGGCGAAGAAAGTGCTCAAGCTCCAGCCGGAGGGTCACGTCCAATTTTGCAGGCCGGGCTTCCCGGGCAACGCGGTCTTACTTTGCTCCCAGCTTTTGTCCTGCGATCTCGCCTGCTGCGCCGTCCTTATCCGCATCGCGGACTTTGGCCCAAAGCGCGCGCGCCTGGTCCTGCTTGCCTTCCGAGGCGTAGAGATCGGCAAGATCCAGCTCGGCCACGCTGGTTGAAACCGTAGCCGAAGGCTTGGCGATGATCTGGTTATAGAGATCGATGGCTTCGTTATCGCGGGCGGTCTGATGGTAAAGGCCGGCAAGCGCCAGCTTGGCCAGGTTCGAAAGATTGCGGTCCCAGGATTTCGATGCGGCCGTCAACTGGGCCTCGGCCGATCCATTTTGGCCAAGCTCCTCAAAGGTCACGCCGGCAAAGTAGTGGGCTTTGGTGCCCTCGGGCAGCCAGCCGTAAGTCTGGGCGATCGCCACAAACTCGCGATTGGCTTCTTTGGCGCGGTCGGCTGCGGCCGAGTAGACGCCCGGCTCCGGAGGAGCTCCCGGAATGGCCAGCGGCGAAGTGTAAACATCCAAGGCCCCGCCCAGGGCGGTGTTGGCGGCAGACGAGCGTAAGTACCAATAAGTCAACGCGCCAACGCCCAGGGCAAGAATCACTCCTGCCGTGATCACCCAGCGCACCACATTGGTCTTGTGCTCGCCGATCCAGCTGGCGCTCGATGCGGCGGCCTGGGCAAACTTGTCTTTTTTCAGGGCGTGACGGGTTTGTGTATCCACGGTTTCTTTGTCCTTCGTTGATTGACTTGCAGGCGGGTCCGAACAGTGAGGGCAGCGCTACTGCAACCCAATTAGTTTATCAGCGCCGTTTACGCAGGGGCAAACGGCGCGCCGGAGCAGCGCTGACCAGCCCCTGAGCGGAAATCGCAAAATGTTGAGCAGACGCTGCGGGTGTTTCCGGTCGTTGCACGGGCGGGGCGCGAATTGTAAGCTGTGCCCATGCCGCAGGATTCGCCCGTCACTTCAACACTCGCTCCGTGGCTTCTGGTGCGCAACAGCACGCAAGCCGTCGAGTTCTATAAGCGCGCTTTCGGTGCCGAGGAGAGATTCCGGCTCGAGGGCCGCGGCGGCGTGGTGTCGCGCCTCGCCGTGGGCAACTCGGAGTTCTGGGTGAGCGATGAGTCGCCCGAACATGGCAACTTCAGTCCGGAGACACTGAAGGGGATCAGCGCGCGCATGATCCTGACGGTCGCCGATCCCGATGCGGTCTTTGCGCGTGCCTGCGAGGCCGGAGCGCGAGTGGTTCATCCTGTCGCGGAGGGTCACGGTTGGCGGCTCGGCCGCGTTGAAGATCCCTACGGCCATCATTGGGAGATCGGACGCCAACTTAACACGTGATTGCGCACGGGAACGCATTCCTCCCGCTTGCCGCGCCGCGCCCGGAACGATAGGCTAACAGCATGTACGAGGATTTTCACGTCACCGACCGCTGGAGCGGCGAAGACCTGCACTGCTGCTGGAAAGGGACGATCGTGGCCATCGCCACGCGCCACGCCGACGCCGTCGACATTCGCTTCGACGTGAACGGCCGCCCCATGTGGATCGCCCTGCCATGCACTGCCTGGGTCGAGCAGAAGAAGCTCACCGGCAAAGTGATTACCGATCAGCTCGCCGTGCAGATCGCAGGGCGCCATCTCAAGCAGCTCATCGAAGAAGGCTACGACTCACTGCGCGAGATCTACACCATGACCGTGCCAGAGGTGCTGGCGCTCCTCGACGCCGTGGTCATCGAAGCCAAGGACCAAGGCGCAATGCCTTCGCTCCCCGTGGGGGCGTAAAGAACGTCCAAGCAGTGCGACCATTGCGCGCCAGGATCGCGCGAACAGACGCAAATTGATTCGCTTCCCCATGCGCTTCTTTCTCGCTTCCCCCATTCTCGTCGCCTTGCTCATTTGCGGTCCTCGCTCCGGCGTCGCGCAATCCTCCAACTCCGCTCCCCTTGCCCCGTTGCCGAATGCCACTGAGATCCTGCAACGCGCGCTCGCCAACGAGCGCAAACTCGCCTCCGAGCGTGAGCGCTACGAGTGCCGCGTGACGACCACTGCCATCGAAACCGACAGCCGCGGCAACACCAAAAAGAACACCACGGAAGTGAAGGATCAGTTCTTTGTGAACGGCATCGCTATTGAGCGCACCTTTCAAAAAAACGGGAAAGACCTGACGCCGGACGAAACGAAGAAGGAAGACGAGCGCGTGATGAAAGAAACGCTTAAATACTCGAACCAGGCCACGGCGCAGAAGGAAGAGAACCAACAGGACAAGGAGCTTGGCGATTTTATGGCGGCCATGATGCTGGCCAACGGCCGGCGCGAGCAAATCAACGGCCGCAGCGTTCTCTTTTACGACATTCTTCCCAATCCGCAATTCGACGCGAAGAACATCAACCAGCGCCTGGCGCAGGTGATGCAGGGCAAATTCTCCATCGACGAGCAAACCGGCGAACCCGTCGATATCAACGTGAAATCCGTCGCCGACTGGAAAGTCGGCTGGGGTCTGCTCGCGAATGTGCACAAGGGCCTTTGGCTGCACATCCACAACCATCCTGAATCCGACGGCGTCTGGCTCAGCGATCTTGCCGAAGGTTCAGGCGACATGCGCGAGGCGCTCTTTCTCCATCCCTACATCCACTTCAAAGAGGTCACGGACAATTGCCATCTGTACTTGGCGACTGCGACGCAAGTGGGGACGCCGCAAGTGGTCAAGCCGCATTAGTTCCATTTTCTGATTCTCCGCCAATTCGAAATCTGCCTCTCGACTGATCCCGCATAGCAATTCTCTTTCCGTAGGGCCGTATTCTCCGATGCGTACAAATTACACGCACCAAGCACGCAGCATGCCAACTGTCTTCTCTTCGCAAAGCTATGAATCGCAACGTCATTGTGTATGCTCAAATGTCCTTCCGCAAAACCGGGCAACAGGACGGTCTGAGCATCGCATCAGAGTCCCGAAGAGAGGAGGTAGGCGAGATGAACCACAAGCAATCAAGATTCCGAAAACTCATGTTAGGTCTAGGTGCGGCGACGGTGACACTGATGTATCTCCCGTGTTCCGCGCACGCGCAATCTTCAACCCTGCAAGCCCAACCTTCAACTTCGCAAACGCAACCTTCAACGACGCAGGCGCAACCTGCAACTCCGCAAACGCAACCTTCAACCACACAAGAGCAACCTTCAACTCCACAAACGCAACCTTCAGCCACGCAAGAGCAATCGCCGAACCCGCAAGATCGGCAGGCTGTCCAAGGCAACGACAATCGCACAGACAACGACCGCAGAGACGTAGCGAGCTTTGACCGATTCCTGGATGAACACCGTGAAATTGCCGAACAAGTGCGCAAAGATCCATCCCTTCTAGACAATCGAGATTTTTTGCGGGACCATCCGGCCCTGAGACTTACCTCCAGGACAACCCGGGAGTTCGCGACCAGATAAGGCAGGACCCGAACGCCTTCATGCGGCAGGAAGATGCATACGACCGCGATACGAACATGCGCGATCGTGACGCTGGCGGAGATCGCGACCGCAGAGACGTGGCGAGTTTCGACCGGTTCCTCGATGGTCATCGTGAAATTGCCGAACAGGTTCGCAAAGATCCGTCCCTGCTGGACAATCGAGATTTCTTGCGGGACCATCCGGCCCTCGAATCGTACCTTCAGGACAACCCGGGAGTTCGCGACCAGATAAGGCAGGACCCGAATGCCTTCATGCGGCAGGAAGATGCCTTCGACCGCGATTCGAACAGGGGCGATCGTGATCCAAACCATGATCGCTTGGCGAAGTTCGAAGTATTTCTTCGTAGCCACCCGGACATTCAGAAAGACCTGGCGAGTGATCCCTCCAAAGTCAAGGACCACGACTATGTACAAAACCATGCCGAGCTGGGATGCCTATCTGAACGCTAATCCAGATGTGCGGTCCGATTTAATGGCTGATCCGCAAAACTTCATGCACGGAGCACAGCGGTTCAACAACGGCGGCGCCAGCAGCATCACTGGCGTGAGCGGCCGTGGCATGGGCACCACGGGAACTTCAACAGGATCGATGACAGGAACTTCGAATCCGGCGACGACGACTCCAAAGCCGACGAAGCCGAACCGGTAATCAATCACCGAGCGCGCCATCGGGGAAGGCCGGTCGAACGGCCTTCCCATTCGCGGCCTTGACGGCGCGAGTTTTGAATGCCCGAGATCGTGGTTTGGCGTAGCCCGCGGGTCGGCAAGAATGACAGCGCCCGCTCGGCTGCGAGCTACTTCAGAAACGGAGACCTCATGAACATCAAAAGTAAATTCGTCCTCTTGCTTGCTCTCATCTTGATTCCTGCCGCTGAGTGCGCACAGCAACAAAAAGAAGAGCGACAGCCAGAGAGGCATCCTGGAAAAGATGGACGCCGTGCCGTGCGGCGCGAAAGAGACAGGATTGTCGGGCCTGGGCGCTCTGTGGGCGTCCGCCGGCGTTACGCACATCAACTCGAACGAAAAGCTTTGCCCGCAATACCTGCTGCGAACCGACGAAATGGACTACGAGATCCGGCCGCTCGACTTGAAGCACGCCACGCTTCTGCCGATTGGAAAAGAAGGCGAGTTCAAGATCAAGAAAAACGAAATGATTCTGACGATAACCGCGGGCTCCGACCAAAAAGCGCGAAGTTATGAGGTCGGTGTTGGATGGATCCGGCAAATCCACAAAGCAGCGCAGCCGAATCGCAGAGTCCTTCAGAAAGCGACCGTTGAACCGTCGCCCCGAGTTACCTCAGGATGAGCGCATGTTGAGGTGCTGACTGTAGGTCAATCCACATTGAGTCTGCATCATCAGCGACGGAAATGTGGAAAGCGGAAAAAGCGCTTCCCACATTTCCGGATGCAGTGGCGAGATATCTAACTGGCATTTCTCCCACGCCCTATGACCTCGTTAAGAAAAGATCGAGGAGAGCACGATCAATCAACGGCGATGGAAGCCAACTCCGGGTTCCGGTTCACTTTTCTGGCCCGCTGCTCAGATTTCGCAGCGGATAACTGAATCCCGCCGGAGGCGGATTCGAGGCGAACCTCGCTCAGGAAATACTGATCGCCATAACGGTGAAAAACCAGCGCCCGAGGATTTCCCTGGCCGATGGAACCCCGCTCGCCGAGAATTTCCATGCTTTTACTGCGTTCTTCTGGTCTCGAATCACGAGCAATTCGGGATTTGCGGAATCAAAACCGACGAAGTAACTCCCTGCTGGTAGAAACGTGTTGTTGACGGTGAAGGCGAATGGAACATTTACCTTGACGACACTGCTCTGTGCCGTAGCACTGTTGGTTGTCATCAAGGCTGCTCCGACGAAGAGCGCGATTGCGGCGATGCGATTCATGTGAATCTCCTTATGCGATTTGTTTCGTTCAGATCTCACTAAGCTCACGTGCACTTTCTCGAAAACATGCTGAAATACAATCCGTTGACTTACCCGAACCAAATTGAAGACAGCTCTCCCCAGTCGATGCCGAAGGCGTTCTCGGCAACGGCGCTGGCCTGGTTGTCGCGCGAAAGGGAAGTTCTTACCCGCCCCTCAGGAGCGGTTGTGCAATGTTGGTACGCAGGGACTCGAGAGAATGTTTCCTCTTTGTGATGAAATTCGTTTTTTCCGTACTCACGGTCAGCATCCCCACTCATTGCCATCCGCCAGCTCTTTCCTCTAGCCTTCCGCTCAGGGATTCCGAAATCAAAGGTGGTTGAAATCGTGATGAGAAGTTGGGTCTTTGCGCTTTGTGTGGTGGTTTGGTGCAGCGGAGTGAGTGCGCAGCGGGCCGTGTGGCAGCCGTCAGCGGGGCATGCGCAACTGCCGATTTGGCCGGGGACACCGCCTGATTCGCGGCCTTCGACAAAGCCGGAGACCGTAGCGACGGAGACGAAGGAGTTGGTCGCAGGAAAGCCGTGGACCTACATCAGCAACGTCTCGCAGCCGACGATGACGGTCTACTCGCCAACGGGGAGGAACACGGGCGCTGCGGTGATCGTGTTCCCCGGCGGCGGATACGAAATCCTCGCTATCGATCTCGAAGGCAGCGAGGCTTGCGATTGGCTTGTATCCCGGGGCATTGCATGCGTGCTCCTGAAATACAGGGTTCCGGCGCCGCGATCCGCTCCATATTTCGGTGCATATCCGCAATCTCCGATAGCCCTGGAGGACGCCCAGAGGACGATCAGCCTGGTTCGCTTTCATGCTGCGGAATGGCACATCGATCCACATAAAATCGGAGCGCTTGGATTCTCGGCGGGCGGCCATCTCGTTGCCGCGACGAGTGTCCATTTTGGTCAGCGCATCTATCCCGAGATTGATGCTGCGGACCAGCAGAGTTGCCGTCCGGATTTCGCCATAGCCATCTACCCCGGTCACCTTTCCATGAGCGCGGGCACCCTCGAATTGAATCCCGATATTGCGGCTCACATTACAGCTAAGACCCCGCCGACGTTTCTGCTTCAGAACGAAGACGACAACGTCGATAGCATTTGGGACTCGCTGACATATTACGCAGCCCTAAAGAAGGCTGGAGTTTCGGTAGAGTTCCACACCTATGCAGAAGGCGGTCATGCCTTTGGCCTTCGCAGAACCAAATACCCCGTGACTGCATGGACGCAACTTGTGGAAGTGTGGTTACGAACGATCGGAGTCACTGCCGACCCATCGGGAGCTTCAAGATGAGCGAACGTCGTGAACGGGTTGATCGAGGCGCATTTCAAAGTTCCGCTCGATTAACCGACAATCCGAAAACTACTGATTGCATCCAAAGTCCCACCGGCGCTGAGGAAACGTATCAATTTCGGAACATGCGACGATCCAACCGGAGGCGGAGCTATCCTCGAGGGGCGTGACCAACGACACCTCGGCGCGCGCGCCTGGCGCCCAATCGCCAACAAAAAAAGTCCGCCACTTCGCTCCATCCAAATCCATGAAGCGGTATAGTGGATTGCAAGGGCGCTTATGATTCGGTAACGATGAGGTGAGCGCTCCCCATTCCCTCTCGATTCATATCCAAGGCCAAGTCTGGTAAGAGGCCACTCGCAATTTCGCGACAGTGAGGTGAAACTCCCCATGGAAGGTTTCTGGACGGTTCAGTTCGTCGGAGTGCAAGGCTGGGGTTCCGGCGTTGTTGTCTATATCGGGGGGCACGTATTCGGCGGCGACAGCGCCGTCATGTTTACGGGCACTTACGATCTACAGGGTGATGCCGTGACCATGCACATGCACGTCAAGCAGATTGCGCCTGAATTGATGAATGTAATGGGACGCAAAGAATTCGATTTGGATTTGTCCGGAACCCTGGACGGAGGCACGCTGAAACTTTCAGGCAAAATTCCCGGAACAGAGCTAGGCTTGAAAGCAAAACTCACAAAACAGTGCGACCTGCCCGCAAGGGCTTAAGAAATTCAGGGACGAGAAGTGCGCGCCAAAGGATCGGTTGCTCGTCGCCCGGCCCATTGAGTCCAATAGTTTTCTTTCCGGACGAGTCACCGGCAATCCGGAAACTACCGATTGAACACCGCGGATTCAAACCGACACATTTCCTGAACCCTCTCCGCATTGCCATCCGCAAGCTTCTTCCACTAGCCTTCCGCTCAGAAACTCGTTGTGCACACCATCACTCTTTTGCAAGTTCCGCGGAGCCAGAAACTAGAGTGCGCATCCGCGCTTACTCTTCGACGTGCGCCCCGTCGCGCCTGAGCAAGCGGCTCAGGATCACGTACAGCACCGGGATAAACACCAGATTCAGCACGGTCGAGAGCAACATGCCGCCGACGATCGTGGTTCCCACGGAGCGGCGGCCGAGCGACCCCGCTCCCGTGGCGAACACGAGCGGCAGAACGCCGAGAATAAACGCGAACGAGGTCATCAGGATGGGCCGCAGCCTTAGTTCACCGGCCTCGATCGCAGCTTCCGCAATGGACCGGCCTTTTCTGCGCAGTTGCTCGGCAAATTCGACAATCAGAATCGAGTTCTTCGCAGAGAGGCCGATCAGCATCACCAGGCCGATCTGGCAATAAACGTCATTCGCATATCCGCGCAGCGAAACCAGGCCCAGAGCGCCCAGCACCGCCATGGGCACCGCCAGCAGAATGATGAACGGTAACGCAAAGCTTTCATACTGCGCCGAGAGCGTGAGATACACCACGAGAATGCCGAGTCCGAAGATGAGCAACGCCTTGCCGCTCGATTCGAGTTCGTCGAGCGTCAGGCCCGTCCATTGATACGTCATCCCCTGCATCATGTTGTCCGTGGCCAGCTTGTCCATGCCCGCGAGCGCCTGGCCGGAACTGTAGCCGGGGGCCGGAGAGCCGTCGATCTCAACCGAGCGGAAGAGATTGTAGTGCGAAATCACCGGCGGGCCAGCGCTCTCTGTCACCGTCACCAGATTGTCGAGCGGAATCATCTGGCCGGAATCGGAGCGCACGTAATAACTGTGCAGGTCGCCGGCATTCATGCGGAACAGCTTGTCGGCTTGCACGAAGACGCGGTAAGTACGGTTGTTGTAGTCGAAATCGTTGATGTACTCCGAGCCCATAAAAACGTTGAGGGTGGTGGAGATCTGCGTGAGCGAAACTCCCATCGTCTTGGCTTTCTCGCGGTCGATGGTGACCAGCTCCTGCGGGTCGTTGGCGGAAAAAGTTGTGAACAGCTGGGTCAGTTCCTTGTGCGAAGCGCTGGCAGCCACCAACTGGTGCGCCACGCGGTCCAGATCGCTGAGGGTGTTTCCGCCCTGGTCTTGCAGCATGAATTGAAATCCACCAAAGCTGCCCACGCCCTGGACGGCCGGCGGTTCGAAGGCCTCAACCAATCCGCCATTGGGCACAAACATCAACATTTGCAGTTTCGGCGCGACGTCCTTCAGGACCTCGGCTGTCGTTGGCCATTTGCCATGGTGGTCGCTCGTCGGGCTTGTCATCACAAACATCATGCCCGAGTTGGCGGCGGAGCCGGCAAAGCTGAAGCCAACAAGCGTGAACATGCGGCCGCCCACTGCGGGATTTTGCGCAATGATCCCCCCTGCGCGCTCCTCAAGCGCAGTGGTGTAGGCAAGCGAGGAGCCTGGGGGTGCCTGCACCAGCACCATGAAATAGCCTTGGTCTTCCTGCGGAATAAAGCCGGTGGGAACTGATTGGTACACCCACACCGTCGCGGCCAGTCCGGCGAAAAACACCAACAGCAGCACGTA
Organism: uncultured Acidobacteriota bacterium; assembly: GCA_963786565.1. Classification (GTDB taxonomy): domain Bacteria; phylum Acidobacteriota; class Terriglobia; order Terriglobales; family Acidobacteriaceae; genus Telmatobacter. The sequence continues at coordinate 19,746 of CAWAZR010000018.1, forward strand.
GCGTAGTTGCAACGCCACATGAATCACGCGCGCGTAGGTACGTCCCATCCAGCCGACAAAGTTGTCGGCGCCGTGAATAAACGCTGCAAAGGCGCGCGAGACCACGGCAATGTGAAGAAAATCCATCTGCTGCGGACGGGCCTCCTCACCGCGCAGGAAGAGCGCGGAAAGCGCCGGCGAAAGCGTGAGCGCGTTGAACGCCGAAATGGCGATGGAAAACGCAATCGTCAGTGAAAACTGGCGATAGAGAATGCCCGTGGTGCCGGGAAAGAAGCTGACCGGCACAAACACGGCGATCAGCACCAGCGAGGTTGCAATCACCGCGCTGGTCACTTCACGCATGGCGCGCGAAGTGGCCTCGCGCGCGTTCGAGTGTTCCATGTGAAGGTGGCGCTGCACATTCTCGATCACCACAATGGCGTCATCCACCACCAGTCCCGTGGCCAGCGTGATGCCAAAGAGTGTAAGCGAGTTGATGGAGAAATCGAAGATGCGAATAAACGCAAAAGTGCCGATGAGCGACACCGGAATAGTAACCGCGGGAATGATGGTGGCGCGCCAATCGAGCAGAAAAAGAAAGATGACCGCAATGACAATAACGATAGCCTCAGCCAGTGTCACCAGCACATCGCGAATTGATTCACTCACCGCGGTGGTGAAATCGAAGGCAATGGCGTATTGGAGTCCAGGCGGGAAATTCTTCGCGAGCTGTTCCAGCGCAGCCAGGGCTTTGCGGTCCACGTCGACTGCATTGGCATTGGAGAGCTGCTCCACGCCCACGCCCATCGCAGAACGGCCTCCGTACTCGAGCACAGTGCTGTAATCTTCCGCGCCCACTTCCGCATGGCCCACGTCCTTCAGTTGAACCAGGCCATTCGGTGAGTTCTTGACGATGACATTGTCGAATTCCTCGGGACTGGAGAGACGGCCCACCACGCGCACGGGAATCTGAAACGCCTGCTTTGAATCGGAAGGCGGCTGGCCGAGTTGGCCGGCGGGGACTTCGACATTTTGCTCTTCGAGTGCACTCACCACGTCGGTTGCCGTGAGATTGCGCGCAGCCAGGCGCACCGGATCGAGCCATACGCGCATGGCGTACTTGCGCTCGCCGAAGATCAACACATCGCCCACGCCGGGAACGCGCTTGAGCGCGTCTTTCACGTAAACATCCAGGTAGTTGGAAATGTACTCGCTGGAGTAGCGGCCATCGAGCGTATAAAATCCCGCGCCGAAGACAAAGTTGTTGGTGGCCTTCACGATGTTGATGCCGCTGGAAACCACTTCGCCGGGCAGGCGGCCTTCCACGCTGGCCACGCGGTTCTGCACGTCCACGGCTGCGATGTCGAGGTTGTAGCCGGTCTGGAAGGTGATGTCGATTTCGCTGCTGCCGCTGTTGGTGCTGGAGGAGCTGATGTAGCGCATTCCCTCCACGCCGTTGATGGCCTCTTCCAGCGGAATGGTCACGGCCTTTTCCACGGTTTCAGAATCGGCGCCCACGTAATTGGCCGTCACTGTTACCACCGGCGGCGCCAGCGTCGGGTACATGGCCACAGGCAGAGTGGGAATGCAGACAGCGCCCCCGAGAATGATCATCAGGGCGCAGACCGTAGCGAAAACCGGCCGGTGAATAAAGAAATCGACAAACAAGTTAAGCTCTCTTTCCTTTGGGCCGTTCGCTGTCAGCCATCAGCTTCAGCAATCGGATTTCCTGTTTGTTCTATCGCGGCGACGCGCACCAGCACACTCGAGCTAACAGCTAGAAGCTGCCTCTTTCAGCCCGGCAGCGGAACCACCGGCATGCCATCAACCAGAAACTGGATGCCGGTCACAATCACGTGGTCGCCCGCGCTCAGACCGGAGACGATCGAATAGTTGTTGTCCACGGTATCGCCCAGAACCACCGGCGTGCGGTGCGCCACGGCCATGCCGTTTTGCTTTTGCATCACGAACACAAAGCTCTGCTCGCCCTGACGGATCACCGCCAGCACCGGAACCACCGCCATAGTCTTCGTGCTCCAGATGACTTTGGCCTTCACGATCTGTGCAGTTCGCAGGATCTCGGGCCCCGAACGCACCGGGGCTTTCACCAGAATTCCCTGCAGTGTGCTGTCCACTTCGGGCGAGACGAAATCGACCGCTGTCTTCTCCAGCAGCTTGCCGTCGTTGTCCGTCAAGTCGATGGCGAGTCCTATTTTCACCTCGCTGGCGCGCTCCGTGGGAATGTAGACGTACGCTTCAAGATCGCCGCTTTCGTCCACCGTGGTTAACATCGTCGTTGTGGTCACGTAGTCTCCCACATGCACCGGGATGTCGCCCACCACGCCGTTGAAAGGCGCACGAACCGTGTAGTAAGCCAGCAGTTGTTCCTGCGACTTGCGCGATTCCACGGCCGCCTGGTAATCCGCAGTCGCGTTGTCAGAGGCCTGCTTCGCTTGATCGAGGGCGTCGCGGCTGGTCACGCCGGCATCGAACAGCTTCTGCTGGCGACCCAACTCGATCTTGTCGAAGTCAGAAAGCGCCTTCTTCTGTTGCTCGGTGGCGCGCAGTGACGCCACTGTGGCCTGCTGCTGCCGCGAATCGATGTCGACGAGAGGCTCACCCTTCGTCACATGGTCGCCCGACCGGACGCGAATCGCCGTAAGCGATCCGCTCACCTGGGGTTGCATCATGGCTGAATTCCGCGATTTGATCGTGGCCACGTATTCGCTGCTCTGCGCCACCGGTTCCATGGCAACGGTCACCGTTTGCACGGGAAGACCCTGCGGCCCGGCACCCGCGGCGGCCGCAGGCTTCTTCTGGCAGCCGGTTGCCGCCAGCGCGCCCAGGGTGAAACAACCCATTAAAAAAGTGCGAATCAATTTGCTCTGCGTCACTCGATTTTTCCTTTGGCCACTCAATTTCAATCTGCGTGGGCCGTGTGCGTTCTCGTTCAAATCCTGCCAGCGTCTGCGCGCCCACGCTTCTCACCTGCGTCTATCGCCCGCGCCGCCTGGTGATTCCCGCCCTTTCAGGGCGCAAAAAGGGTCGTGCGAATGCCCGGAGGCGATGGATTTCACCCGAAGTGCGTGTGATGCCGGGGTGCCGAACCGCATCATTCTGAGCGGCCGCGCCGTGCGCCATCTCCAGTTCATGCCGGCGGGCCCGGCGCCCTTCCGCGAGAGTGGGTTACGGTCATCGCCTGCCCAATTCTTTACCTAGTAGATGCGATACGCGGAACTGGGTAAATGATGCAAAATCTGCGCGGCAGGTCCAGCCACGAAGGCCCGCGGCCACGCCGCAGCCTTCATCGAGGATAGCGCACAGCACGGTTACGCCGCCGTGACGCTTCTGGTTCCGGCCAGGCCGCTTGTGCCGGCTTTATTGACTTGCCTGCGGAGTGCTGTCCCCGTGCCCCATCCTTTTCCGCGCCTTTTGCGGAAAAGGGTGGGAAAGCGCATCTCCGTCGAATCGCCGAATCCATCCTGGAACGGTCCCCCGAGCCGTTCCCGGCCCCACCGCGACGCGGTAAATCCACTCCATTCCGCTTTCGATGCGGCGCGGCGTTCTTTGACACCCCTTCCGCGAGTTGATAGCCTCTGAATGGACGCAATTTGAAAGGCGCAAGGGCCGCTGTTCCCGCCGATCTCTGCTCGCCCAAACGTCCCCGTCGTCTAGCCCGGCCTAGGACACCGCCCTTTCACGGCGATAACACGGGTTCAAATCCCGTCGGGGACGCCAATAAAATCAATAGCTTAAAGGGTCGATCGCTCCATAGTCATCCGCGGGCGACTCCGCGGGGTCTCACTGCGGTTCGTGCAACGGGACAATTCCCGCGCGCAGCGGAAGGCCGCTCGTTTTCAGCCCCGCCGACTCCGATACCGCAGATAGAGATACGCAGCCTTTTCCTTCACGCTGACCATTTGCAGCCACGGAGCAGAATTCGGCACAAACGCCACTCCTTCGACGACTCCCGGTCGAGTTGCATCGCCCTTGCGGCCGGCGATTTGCGGTGCCAACGTCAGAAACAGTTCGTCTACAGCTTTCGCCGCCAGAAATTGTCCGAACAGTGTAGGCCCGCCCTCGTGGAGAAGTGTCCTTACCGCAAACTGCGACCGGAGCAATTCGAGGATCGCTCGCGGAGCAATGCTGCCGCCGCTCGACTTCAAAGCATGGACCTCAACGGAGCCTAGCTTCGCAGCGCCTCGGCGCGTGAGCTCATCTCTGCCAGTTGGGGTTGTGATCACCACGGTGCGGTTAGCCGGCGTTCGGAAAATCGCTCTCTCCAACTCCAGCCGGCCGCTGCCGCTGACGACAACAAGCAGGGGATATGCCGGCTTTTGCACAGCGTTGACCGGTATCCCGCATAGAAATGCTTCGCATCGGGGTAGACGTATTCAGGAGTCCAGAGACTATTTGGGCCGACGTCGTGCACGGTTCGAGCGCCGACGATTACAGCATCGGCAGAAGACCGTAACAAGCCCATGATGAAGCGATCTGCAGAGTTGGAACCCCGGATGGTCTGAACCGCCGGGCTTGCTCTGCAGTCTGGTAGCTTGCCACGCCGTCAAGAGTCGATACGAAATTCGCAATCACCAGGGGCCGCGCAGCGGGCGATGCGCGAAACCGCAGATCCCCGTCGTACAAATCTCTCAATTCCTGCGGCAGTAGGGTTGAAAAATGTTCCCCAACTTTGTCACCATCAATGAGAGTCCGTACCAGCCGCATTACCCGCTTCCCTTCTGGGTGCCCCGCTGAGAGAAGAGCAACTCAACCATACGTAAGGTTCGTGCTCTGCCCGACCTCGATAATATAACCGTCGGGATCGCGGATGTAGCAGCGGATCTCGCCGTATTTGGGTATCGGCGGCGTGATGAATTCGGCGCCCCGGCTCTTCCACAATTCATAGCACGCTTGAATATCCGCAACGCGAAAATTCAGAAAGCTGTTGATGTGATTCGGGTCGCCGGGTACGCTGAGCGTTACCGTCGGTTTGATCCGGGGTCGGCCCGCCACCGACGTTCAGAATCATCCAGATATTCGCCAGCTGAAGATACGCGGGCGCGTTGCCGTCACCCATGCTCAGAATGTGACCGCCGAAGACCTTTTCGTAATAGTGAGCCGATCTCGCGATGTCCGTGACGGTAAGAAAATGCGCGACGCTGAGCCCCTCCCGCGGGGGCATCTCATAGCTTTTTTGCTCAACTTGTACGGCGCTCATGGACCGCTCCTCTCGATACCGTGCTCAACCCACGTACAGTATCCCGCGAGTTGCGGTAATCTTCGAATTCTCTATGGATATTTACAGGGCATTACGGTGCGACCGGCGCCTTGTAATCACAATGAGATCCAGTCTGTCAGCGCTCACGCACGGCGATAACTCGAGTTCAAATCCCGCGGGGGATCGCAGGATTCCAAATCAGTTAGAGGATTTTTTCTGTCGGCCGGTTCGCTTCCGGTAATGAATGCGCGGCTAAAGGCGGGATTTCCGCTTATTGGTGGGAGCCGCATCCAAAAATTGTGAAGCCGGCTCCTGGCAGCCAATCAGAATAGAAACTAGCTCTCCCGCCGTCCCAAGATCATCGCAAGAAAATGCAGTCATGCTCCCTCGCACAAGAGCATCCAATGTGCCCTCGGGAGTCAATTAAAGAACACCTCTCGAGAGGATCCCGCATGGAACCATGCCGGGTCCGCGCAACGGTCGCGCTTCGCTACCTTATCCGCCAAGAGTGAAGATTACGTTGACCGTAGTTTCAACTTCTGTCGGCTGGTTGTTGAGTTGGTACGGTTTGTAGTGCCAGGACCGAACGGCATCGAGGGCCGCGGTCCGCAACATGGGTGGTCCACTCACAACCTGCAAATCCGTAATCGCTCCCGTCTTGGAAATGATGGCATGCAACACCACCGTGCCGGAGACGCGGGCTGCTTTAGCGATGGTCGGATAGAGGGGCTCCGTCTTTCGAGTCAGCATTCCAGTCGCGACGCCGGATGAAATGACGAGCGGTTTGGAAGCATTCATGACCGTCTGTGTGCGTCCTTTGAAGAGGCTGGGATTCGTGCTGTTACCGCCCAGGCCATCCGCACCGGCCGTGCTAAAGCTCGCGGGGGCAGGCTCATTTACCGCGACTTGCTTCGGAATCGTTGTTGGCGCAGCGAGTTGGCCGTTCATCATTTGCGTCTGCGCCTCTCCCGGCTTCACGGCGTTCTCATTGTTGGTCGGCTGGTCATTCGTCGTCTGTTGACTTCCGGTCGTTGCCTGTGGCTTGTTCTCAGTGGACTGCCCCTTGGCCGACGGCTTTGGCGCGTTCGTCTCCGGCTGAGTTTCGGTTGTTGCGGGAGGCGGCTGAATCGATTGTTTCGACGCGGCCTTCGCTCCATGATGGAACAGCGGGATCATGCAAATGATCAGAAGTAGAACCGACCCGGCGCTAACCGGGGCAACGATCATCCACTTCTTTTTCGCCGTCTTCGGCTCTTCCAGGACTTCGGTATTCTTCGGAGAAAACAACTGGAAGATTACCTCGTCAGCATCGGCCCTGAGCGCCGCTTTGAATTCGGGTGAGCTAGTAATTCCATCCGCCTTAGCGGCGTTTTTCCCACGCGGCGTCGCGGCAACCCCGTTCGCCGTTTGGCTGGCGTCTGCTTTGTGCGGAGCGCGGCTGGGCGATTCATCCACTGGCGCACTCGACAACTCCTGCTTCCTGGCAATGCCTGATGCGGACGAGGCCGAATCCGACACACGGGACTTCTTCGTCACCGGCGGCAAGATTACTTCGCGTTCAGCCGCTTGCCCTGGCGATGTTGCAGTCTTACCGAAGGAAAGAGCGGCTTCCCATGCTTCCCGTTCCCAGGGGTTACGCGGCGTAGCCGCAGGAACTGCTTCGCCATTCCGATTGACGAAATCCTTTTGCTGCTTAACAAACACAGGCGCGGACGGACCTGAGCCTGAAACACGCGGCCTGTCCACCGGGGATTCCGGGAATGTATCGCGGTTGGCGGATTGCTTATGCGGCTTTGCAATCTCGTCGAGGGAGAGAGCGGCTTCCCATGCTTCGCGTTCACCAGCGTGATCAGGCGAAGGCGCGGAAGAAGCTTCGCCATCCCATTCGAAGAAGTCCTCGGGTAGTGTTTCGGGTAGCGACGGAGCTAATTTTTCTGAAGATGCCATTGACCGTCCCGTCCTTTCTCATAGACCGCGCCTTTGTACTTTCGTGTTTCGCGCGCGTTTGTCTTGGTTGCAGTGCTTTCGCCCGTTACTTCCGCCGGCTGCGAATCCGCGGGGGCAAGGTTGCTTGAGGTGAAGGTCCACGCGAACTGCGGCTCAGTTTCTGCGGTTGGCGATGAAGCAAGGTCAGGCGATCCTTGCACCAGCAAGACCACGACCGTGGCTCTCGCCGTCGCATAGCTCTCGGTGTACAGACGGAGTGAACGTCCGGACGGGTATACCTTCCGGCGCGGGCGTTTGCGCCCGCGGAAGATGCAGTAGAATGTTCCTTCAACGATGCCGTCGCATTGGACTGGAACATCACTCAGCGCGGTGCCGTCGGAATACCCAAAAAGGGCTCACCACCAAGTCTAATGATGCTTGGAAACTCTTCACGGAAACCGTCAGACGCACCACTGCCCTTACCGTTGTGTAATTCAAAGTGTCGGTCGGAGTGGAAACTACTGAAAGCTGATGCCTCTCCCGGCGGCAGTATCTCGCCCGCGGCAGGTGAGAAGGTTAAGGATCCCGGCACGGTTTCCGTGGCATTGAGTTGAGTCGCGCTGAGGGCGGCGCCGTAGGTGATCGGCTCCGGTGTCGGCCACGTGATGGCAGGAGTTGCCTTGGCGACAGTCAGCGATGCGGAAGTCTGCGAGGCGGAGTAGCCCAGAGTATCCGTCGGCGTGAAAACTGCCGACAGCCTATGCTCTCCGGCCGCGAGCACCACCCTACGCCAGGGATGTATTCGAACTCTCCCGGAACCGACAACTCGGCACAGAGTTGCGTGGCGCTGAGCTGGGTTCCGTACGTGATCGGATCGGGTCCTCGGCCATTGGATGGCGGACTGTCCCCTGGCCACGGTGAGTTGCACGGTGGCATGTGCTGTGACGTAGTTCGCGGTGTCCGCTGCGGTGAACGTAACCCGAGTGTATGGGCTGAGGACGAACGTCGCCCGGCGCTGGAGAATAGTCGAAGCTTCCAGGTGCCGGCGCTGAGGCGTTCAGTTGCGCATGGCCCGATGCGGTGCCGTAGATAATCGCGGCTGGCGTCGGCCAGGTCAGGGCCGGCGCCGCCTTAGTCACAACGATTGAAATTGCAGCCTGCACCGGAGCGCGATTGCTGCCGCCTGCCGGGGTAAATGTGACTAATATCGTGTGCGTTCCCACCGGCAGCACATAGCCCGGACCGGGTGTGTAAACAAATGTTCCGTCGACCGATGCCTCGGCATTGAGTTGGGCGGAGGTGAGCCTTCTCCGTAGGCAATCGGATTGGGTTCCGGCCACGTGATGGTCGGAGCCGGGCCCGTATCGGCCCCATGCAAGACCGCAGGACAAGGCGACTCAGCATTGTCAAATTCCGCTCGCGCACGTTCTCTATCGGACTCTCTTCGGGCTCCCTATGCCCGGAATCTTTCTTTTTCTCCGGAGGAAGAGGGCGCCCGGTAATCGAGCAGGCCATCTCCAGGCTTATGCGCGAAATGCATGTGTCTGCTTGCGCGGCGTCGCCGGACTGTAGTCCGCGCGCTGCGCCCTGATCGTTTGGAATCTTCCACCGCACCGGCCTGCCAAGAGCCTTGACGATGACATCTTCGTTCGCCGTTTCGTGGAAGCGTGAATCAAACCGGTTGATCACGATTTCCAGCTCTGAATTACATTCGGCGAAGAACTGTGAAATGACGCGATTTGAGTTGCGCAGTTCGGAGATCCCGGTCTGGGTGACCAGATAAACGATCGACGCATGTTCGAACAGGGCTTTGGCCGCCGGGTCAATCCTCGATCCCGCATCTACGACCACAAGGTCGAATTCGCTCCGCGCGATTGCCATGAGCTTCTCGATGTCGCTTTTGGAAGCCTCGATTTCGGAAATTTGGGTGGGAGCCGCCAGCACGTAGACTCCCGACCGATGCTTGGCGACGATATTCTCAAGAAGAGTCGCGTCCAGCCGGTCGATATTTTGCAGGGCGTAGTCCGTCGAATAGCCCGCGGCAATCCCCAGGCATAGCGCTGCGTCTCCAATGGGAAGAGCGAGATCAATCAGCAGAACGCGCTGGTCTTGAGACTGGGCCAGAGCGATCGCCATGTTGCACGCGACCGTCGTAACACCCGATCCTCCCTTGGAGCCGGTCAAGACGAGCAACTTTCCCTCGGCCTTCTTTCCTGAATGACCTTTCTCGCGAAGGGCTGTAGTGGTCCGATCCAGAGCCTTGGCCATAGCGCCTTGCTCAAGAGGCAGAACGAGGCACTCACGGGCGCCTGCACGCTTCGAGCGCAGCGCAAGTTCAGCGTCGGCCTTCTCCGAATAAACCATGATCGTCCCAGCGTTGTTGCGACTTGTCTTTGCCACCAGTTCCAGAGCGGTATCTGGTTCACTGTCCAGATCGAGAATGATCACGTCGAACGACGCCTGCAATCTTTGCAGGCGATCAAATCCCGGAGGATAGGAATCGAACTCCCGGATAACGACGCGACGAGTTTCATCGAGAGCCTTGGCCATTGCCAGGCGTCTCCCCTCGTCTGGGCCGATCAAGGCAACCGACAAGAACTCAGCGCCAATGGCGCCGGCTTGTTTGCTGCCGAGTTTTGGTGACACATCTTCTGAACTCACGGTGAAAGTTGCTCCTCGTGGTACCATTCCCCTCTTCTCCTCAAGCCCGAATATCGACATATTGTCCCTGGGCGGAACTCACAGTTCTTCCGCCTATACCGAACCAAGGTCGTGCAATTCTGGGGGAATTACATCAAAGCGAGCGTCAATGTATGACTGCCGGCCAAGTAAGTTACGGTGATAATGATGGTAACCATTCTTGAGGTCGATATGGAATACCAGATAACCGTAAGCAGCCATTACGAAAGTGCTATTAACTATCCCACGCACGGTTGACTCAGCCAGGCGCGATGACTGTGCGGGACGCCAAACGAGTCAATCGCTTAGCTGAACCCCTGCTTTTGCCCGGACCACCTCAGGAGCACGCTTTTCGAGGCGCTCTTTTCGCCTGCAAGTTGACGTGGTCTTCTCGATTTTGCGGACAGGAGCTTCTTCTCCGCGTACGGCTTCCCGCAAGCTTCGAACACCCTCTTGCCGATCGCTTATCAAATTACCTGTGGCTATTGAACCAGTCGATGGCTAATTGGGTGTACTGGCCGACCTCGATGATGTAACCGTCGGGATCGCGCCTGTAGCAGCGCCACGCGCAGCCGTCAGGATTGACCCATGGCTCGGTGAGAAAGTGCGCTCCCTTGGCGTCCCATTCCCTGTAGCAGGCCCAGATGTCTGGCGACACGCAAATTCAGGAAGCTATTCACTCGATTTAGATCCGGCGGCGTTTCAAGGGTGACCTCGGGCTTGTCGGGCGTGGGACCGCCGCCGCAGTTCAGAATGATCCACGTATTCTCGAGCTTGATGTAGCAGGGATCTTCCGGCCTGATCAATTTTCCGCCAGGAATTCGGACATAGAAGTCCGCCGCCTTCGCCTGGTCCTTCACGGTGAAGAAGTGACAAGCGAAGAATCCTTCGCGTGCAACCGGCGCATCAGGCAGATTCATGCGGTGCCTCCCGACGCGGAAGAATGAGCATGCGGCCGGAAACGCCGACGGTCGAAATTCAGTTCTTGATCTGCTGGCGATCCTATGACGATCAACCGGTTCACGGGCGATTCCCAGTCGGCTCGTCAGCGCATCAATCCGCATCCCGTCCCGGGCCGAGCGTTATCCGTACGTGAGGTCGGTGCTCTGTCCGACTTCGATGATGTAGCCGTCAGGATCGCGAATGTAGCAGCGAATTTCGCCGTACTTGGGTATTGGCGGCGTGATGAACTCGGCTCCCCGGCTCTTCCACAACTCATAGCAAGCCTGGATATCCGCAACGCGAAAATTCATAAAGCTGTTGATGTGATTCGGGTCGGGGACGCTGAGCGTTACCGTCGGTTTGTCGGGGGTCGGACCGCCCCCAAGGTTCAGAATCATCCAGATATTCGCAAGCTGAAGGTAGGGTGGCGCGTTGCCGTCACCCATGCTCAAAATGCGAGCGCCGAAGACCTTCTCGTAGTAGTGAGCCGATCGTTCGAGGTCGGCGACGGTAAGAAAATGTGCAACGCTGAACCCCTCGCGCGGGGGCATCTCATAGCTCTTCTGTTCGACTTGTATCGCGCTCATTGATCGCTCCTTTTGATACTGTGATCATTGCGAATACGGTGTTCCGACTCCCGCTCCCGTTCATCAAAAATCGATCGGCGCCAGCTAAGTCCTGTAGGCAGGCCCTAATTCAGCAGCGATTCCCAATCGACTGGCACTCTTCCTGCCGGGCCGGGAACGGGCTGATTTCTGGGATGCGCATGCGGCGGAAGCAACTCCGCCCCTTGAATCTCTCCCCGCGTCTCGTAGTCGTAGAACCAATCCTCACCCGGCTCGAAGCTGGCGATGATCGGATGTCCTGTCTCTGCCGCATGTTTGGACGCATGCTGACTCGGAGAACTGTCGCAGCAGCCGATGTGCCCGCACTCCGCACATCGGCGCAGATGAAGCCACCAGCCTTGCGACGTCAGGCATTCCACACATCCATTGCCGCTCGGCTTTGAGGCCGGGTTGATTCCACGCACGCTCTTTTTCATTTTCAGTTTTTCCTTTCGCGTACTCTGATCGCAAAAGAATATCAAGCCACCAGCAAAACCTTCCCGATACCACCCTTTTCCGCGGCGGCTTGACCTTCGGCCGCCTGGCTCAGCGGCATCCTGGGGCCGAGCGGGATCACCAGTTTGCCATCGCGGACGGCCTCGGCCATGAACTCCAGAGTTTTCCTGTCGGCGGACGAGAACACCTTCACCACCTTTACGGCTGGGAACTGTTCGGCATTCCGGGGCGGCCCGACAACCGATGCGTACACGCCTCCCGGCTTCACCTTGGCGATCAACGTTTCAGCAGTCTTGCCGTTCACCGTGTCAGCAACGGCATCAACCGGAGGAAGATTCGCAATCGCGTTGTCGTCGTCGGTGGCCACCAGCTGATCGGCGCCGACGCTTTTCGCATCTCCCATTTGCTTCGCCAGGACTCCTGCAATCACGGTCGCCCCCAGCTGCTTCGCAGTGAAGACCGCCGAACGCCCGACATTTCCCGCTGCGCCCGCAACCAGCACAGTTTGCCCCGCCTTGATTCCGATAGCAGCAGCCAGTTGATTGCCGGTTGTCGTCGCCAGGGGCAGCGCCGCCGCGTCAATCAAATCCAGTCCCTTCGGAACCTTCGCCAGGATCGCCGCTTTCACCACGCAGAGTTCGGCGTAGGTGTTGTCCGTCATGGCGAACACTTGGTCGCCGACAGAAAAGCCTTCCACTCCCGGCCCCAGCTTGGCCACAGTTCCCGAAACGTCCACTCCCATCAGTCCCGGAAAGTTGATGGGATAAAAGGATTTCGTGAACCCGGCGCGCCGCTTGTAGTCAATCGGATTCACGCTCGCGGCAGCCACCCGCACCAGCACTTCGCCCGGGCCTGCTACCGGGTCGGGGTAATCCTCCCACTTGAGCACGTCAGGACCGCCATATTGGTGGACAACAATGGCTTTCATCTCTCCCCCTCATTTGTAACTTGGACCAGCAGACGCTGCTGGGAGCTTAGATGCTTCGATTGTGCACGAGCGTATTTGAGAATAGCGCAAAAAAATTCGCCCACCCATGAATATCCCTGGGTGGGCGATCTTGTGAAGGGAGAATGCGCTGTCGTGCGGCCTTGGCTGGCTAGGCGAGGGAAGTGCTGACGTTCAAGAAGATCTTTGTTGCTGCGGTTGCAACGTGGCCGATTCTGGTGTTAGTTGGGGGAAGGCCTCGCGATCAGGCGGTTATGCGAGCGAGGAACTGACATTGTTGAAGACCAGCGTCACTGCCGTCGCAATTGGATTGATACTTGAGATCATGGCCAGAGCGATCAGCGCGCAAAGCAGCCCGTACTCGACCAGGTCCTGGCCCTGTTCGCTGCCCATGAGGTTCTGGAACTTCACGTACATTGTGATAAGTCTCTCGTGCAGGTTCATTTCGCCTCCTTGTCTCAAACTTGAAACCGATTCTGCGACCAGGAATCAAATTGCACAATGCGGCTTTGGCTGCACCACCCCCCGCCCGATAAGTGCTGATTCGCCGTGTATCGGTAACCGTCGAATAGTTACTATCGCCGCCACGCCCCGCTTCGGGAATCAGCTAAATCGTTGAAAATATTTATGGATTTTCCTTCCGCAACGTGGAGTGACTTTTGACAAAAATCCTAGCGCCAACCGTTGTTTTCCTGCGTTATACTTAGGCGCTCCACTTCCCCAGGCCCTCTTTCCAGCCATCTTTTTCAAGGAGATTGAGCCCATGCATTCCCCCCTTCCTCGTTTCAAGTCAATTCCTGTCCACGCCACCAGGCCGTTCTCTGCCCACACATTGAGAGTTGCGTTCTCTCTCCTGTTTGTCGCTATGGCCGCGCGAACCGTTCTCCCGCAAGCGGAGATCAACCCATGGAAGCCCTCGGGATCGGTTTACTGGATCGCCAATCCCATACGCCTGAACATCGGATACACCGACCAGAACGGCAAGCCCACCGCCGCGGAAGTCTCCTCACTTTCAGCGCAGCAACTCGCCGGCCTGCCCCCAGGCCTGTTGCAGGCAAAAGGGTCTGTCCTTTTTACGGCGGGGCACTTCGATACGCTGTGGACCGCGATGAAAGGCGGCATTTGCAGCGACGTGCAGCAGGCCATCAGTACGCTTGAGAACCACAGCCCCAACTCGCCCTACAACATTCAGCCCTGCATCATGAATCCCAAGGGTTATCTCACCGCCAACTTTCAGGAGTCGTGGGAAGACGATTCGATGAATATGGTCAACGGACGCCGCGTCCGCTTCACCTTTCAGGCGCCGTTGAACGGCGTCACGTTCTGGATGACGTCGCCGCACACGTGCCATGTGGGCAGCAACTGTCCCACTGAACCGACGGATCCGGCCTTCACCGTCGTGTTCACCGTCTATCTCACGGTCACCTGCACGTCCACGCCTAACGCCACCAGTTTCGATCTGCCGGTTTCCTGCACGCCCGCAGTCGACGTCTCCGTAGATGGCGTGTACGGCGGCGATGTAACCGGCCAGCTTGTCGCTTCAACCACGAAATTTGTAACGCAGCTCGCGGCTGAAGGCGCGGCTGCGGCGGCCAGCGGGGGCACTGTCGCGCCCGAGGCGGCAATCGGCGCCATTACTTCGGCCCTCAATCTCGCGGTTCAGGGCATCGGCACTCTCATCGCGGCCGACACCGATCAGCATCTGCGCGACCAGGTATCGTTCTATATCGTAGGATTCGTGAATTCGCCCACGCTCGATTCCAATTCCACCAGCGTGAGCAACGATTTCAATGCCCTCTTTCAGAATCTTTACCAGGCCTACTTAGGTGGTTTGCGGCCATTCGTCGTGGCCATCAGTCCCAAGCTCGATTTCGATTTCGGCCTCGTCTATCCCGCCCCGGCCAAGCCGCAAATCCAGAACACCACCGCGGCAAATAACAAGGGCAGTCTCTTTTCGCAAACCATCGCGGTCTCGCAGCCGGAGGTTGTGGCCGGACAGATGCTTCCCGTCACGGCATCGTTTTTCCGCGGCGCCTATGTCAATGCACTCAACATTGCCTGGAACAAGACGGTGCTCGGCGACACGAAATCGTCGCTCGCGTGGGGCCCTCCGCCGGTGACCATCACCACGCCGGCGCTTACTTTCAATGCCATCGATCTCAAGCCCGCGACGCAATACAAGTTCCAGGTACACGAGTGCGACGGCTTGAGCTGCGCTCCGCTGAGCGACGTGCTCACCACGGGCACTGAAGCCACGGGCAGCAACGACGTCTACTTCTGGCTCGATAACAACACCGGCCAGATCATTGGCCACAACACCGTCGGCGCAGCAGGCGGACAGTTCATGACCAACGTGCTCATCCCGGCTGCCACTACGCCGGGCGCGCACTTGCTGCATGCCGGAACTCCCGGCGGCCAGCCTGCAACCGCTTCCATTACGGTCTGCCAGGTGGGCGGCTGCGGGCCGACGGTCGGAGTCGTCAACACATCGAACAACACCCTCTATCCGCCGGGCTCGGTGGTCGAGGTCGGGCTGCCGGTGGTTGTGCGCGGCTCAAAGTTTGCTCCCGGCGGCTCGGCATGGATCTGGGTGGATGGTGTGCAGGGAAAGAAAGCGGGCGCCGGGCAGGTTGGGCCAATGGGCAACTTCCAAGCAAATTTCACCATGCCCATGGTCGCAGCTGGAAAGCATAATCTCGTCGCTATTGAGCTCAAACCGGGTATCAAGCTGCCGCCCACGCCGAAAGGCAAAACGCCGGTGTTTCCGCCGCAGGATTTTGTGAGCGCCACCGTCGCCCTGTACGTACAGGCTCAAGCGCAATAAAAATGACCTCTCGCGGTCAAGAGGCCATGCTGTCATCCGGATTCTGGAGCCGACGGTCAGACTTGAACTGACGACCTGCTGATTACGAATCAGCTGCTCTACCAACTGAGCTACGTCGGCCTGCATATTC
>CAWAZR010000019.1:0-32626 GCA_963786565.1 uncultured Acidobacteriota bacterium
GAACAATGGGGACTTTGACATTCAGCTTCTTCGCCGCCGCAACCACGCCCGTCGCCAGGCGATCGACGCGCAGAATGCCGCCGAAGATATTGATGAAGATCGCTTTCACATTTGCGTCCGAGAGCAGAATCTCGAAGGCGTGCTCGATCTGTTCCTGCGTTGCGCCGCCGCCCACGTCGAGAAAATTCGCGGGGCTGCCACCGGCATATTGAATGATGTCCATCGTTGCCATGGCCAGGCCCGCGCCGTTCACCATGCAGGCAATCGATCCGTCAAGCTTGATGTAGTTGAGCGCGTACTTGCTCGCCTCCACTTCCAGCGGATCCTCTTCAGCAACGTCGCGCAGCGCCTTGATGTCGGCGTGCCGGAAGAGCGCGTTGTCGTCGAAGGTGATCTTGGCGTCGAGCGCGTAGAGCTTGTCGTCGGTGGTGGTGATAAAAGGATTGATCTCGATCAGCGAGGCGTCCGTCTCCAGGAAGGCCGTGTACAGGCTCTGGAAGAACTTGACTGCCTGGTTGATCTGCGTGGCTTTGAGTCCGAGCGCGAAGGCCAGCTTGCGCGCCTGCCATGGCCAAAAGCCCACAGTCGGGTCGATCGTCTCCTTGTAAATGGCCTTGGGATCCTTGGCCGCGACCTCTTCAATCTCCATGCCGCCGGCCTGCGAAGCCATGAAAACCAGCCTGCCCGTCGCGCGGTCGAGCACGATGCCGAGATATAGCTCGCGGTCAATGCTGGCGGTCTCCTCGTTGAGCAGCCGCTGGACTTTTTGACCCTGCGGACCGGTCTGGTGCGTCACCAGCGTCATGCCGAGGATGTTCTGCGCATGCCGTTCGGCGTCTTCACGCGTCCGGGCCACTTTCACGCCGCCGCCCTTGCCGCGGCCTCCAGCGTGAATCTGCGCCTTCACCACCACGCCCGATGCGCCTTCGGCAAACAGCCTGCGGGTGACGTCGTTGGCTTCTTCCAGCGTGCTTGCCATCTCGCCTTTGGGCACGGGCACGCCATACTTTGCCAGGATTGCTTTAGCTTGATATTCGTGGATTTTCAACGGGTAGGGACCTCAGGCAATTTTCAGATTACCACGCAGATTTGCGGGGGTTTCTCAGCTCCTGAGGCTGTGACGGAGTCCTGCTGCCGCGCTTACTTTTGCGGGCTGATGCGGTTGGCAATTGAGCACATGGGGCAGTAACCGATGAATCCGGTCAGCGCCATCAGGGTTCCGGCAATCACGAAGGTGACGGTCTGCATCGACAGATGGAACCAGTAGAATCCGCCCGCGATCAACATGGCTCCCAACACCACGCGCAGGGTCCGTTGCCGGTTGGGAACATTTTTGGGGTAGAACATTGCTCGTCGTCGCCCTTCTCTCACCATGATTCACGAAATCCGTGCCCGCGCATCTCCCACAAATGAGGGACTCCCTGACGTTCAGCCGGGGGTGCCCTAAAATTTCGTCGGTAGGCCTTTTCAGGCCCAGGCCCGGCTCTGCCATACTTTACCCATGTCGCTGGTGAAGGAACTGCTGCGCCCGCTCGCCGAAGATGGCACTCAGCTCACGCGCGAGCAGGCAGCCCAGGTGCTGGAAGAGATCCTCGCGGGCAACGTGCCGGAGGTGGAAACCGCCGCGATGCTGGCCGTGTTTGCCACGCGCGGCGAGCAGGCGCCGGAACTCGCCGGCTTTGTTGATGTCATGCGAAAGCACTCCGTGCCGATGCCCTTTACTGAAGAGGAAAGAGCGGAGCTCGTCGATTGCGTCGGCACCGGCGGTGGCGGCCCGCAAACCTTCAACATTTCCTGCGGTGCGGCGCTGGTCGCATCGGCCGCAGGCGCCAAAGTGGCCAAGCACGGCAACAGGGCCGTCACCTCGCGCTGCGGGGCCGCAGATGTTTTGGAAGCTCTGGGCGTGCCCATCGAGCTCGGCCCGGAGTTAGCCGTCAAATGCCTGCGCGAAACCGGCTTCGTCTTCCTCTTCGCGCCGCTCTATCACCCGGCCATGAAGGCTCTCGGCCCTTTGCGCCGCGCTCTCGGCTTCCGCACGATATTCAACCTGGCGGGCCCGCTCACCAATCCGGCCCACGCGCACACGCAGGTTATTGGCGTGCTCGCTCCCAGCCGAGTGCTCCTTGTCGGCCGCACGCTTTTGGCGCTGGGCGCGCACCGCGCTTTCGTCGTCAACGGAACCGATGGCATCGATGAGCTCACCACCACGGGCGAATCCGTCGTGGCGCGCATCGTAGAGAGCGCAGAAGGCAAGCCCGAGCTGAAAGCCGCGCGCATCACGCCGGAGATGGCCGGCCTCGAGCGCACCACCATCGACCAATTCACCGGCGGCGATGTCGAAACCAACAAGGCGCTGCTCTACGACGTGCTCACTGGCATAGCCGGCGCGCGCCGCGACGTGGTCCTGCTTAATGCCGCCGCAGTGCTGGTGGCTGCGGGCCTGGCCGGCGACCTGAAGCAGGGCGTGGCCATGGGTGCTGAAGCCATCGACTCTGGGCAGGCTGCCGTCACGCTCGAAAAGCTGCGCCAGTTCGGCGCAAAGCACTCCCCAAAGTCCAATTGAGCGCTCCCCATTGAACCGTAGCCGATGAAGTGAGGAATTTCTCCGCAAGTTCTCCTCTGCTTCGCGTTCGAAGGATAAGGAGACGATTCCATGTCTGCAAAATACACCATCGCTTCCATCGCGCTACTCGCCGGATGTACCTTTGCTGCTGCCCAACAAATTGCACAACCTGAACTGAAAGTCGACTCGACCAATCGCACATTGACCGTCAGTGCAACCGGGAGCGTTCTGGTCGAACCCGATCTCGCCATTCTGCACATCGGCTTCGACACGCTACCCGAGGACGCAAAATCCGCCTACGCCGACGGAGCCCGCGCCTCGAACGCCATCATTAGCGCTATCAAGCAGGCGGGAATTCCTGAAGATTCCATCCAGAGCCAATCGCAGTACCTCGATCGCGACTGGTCCAAGCCGCATAAATTCAAGCTCAGCCAGCAATGGACGGTAAAAGTGCCGCCCGAGCGCGCCGCCGAGATTCTCGATATCGCCGTTACAGCGGGCGCCACAAGCAGCGGCCAGATCGATTGGACCGTTAAAGACGAAAAGGCGCTCGAAGCACAGGCACTCGATCAGGCCGCGTCTCGCGCTCGCCAAAATGCTGAAGCGCTGGCCAAAGGCATGGACGTGCGCCTGGGCACGCTGATCTACGTCTCAAATCAGGTCTCGTCTCCGACGCCGCGCCCGGTCATGTATGAGATGAACCGACTCTCTGGCGGAGCGACAACTCCGCCTCCTCTCGCCATCGAGCCGCGCAAAGTCAGCCGCGAAGCCACCGTCTACGCGGTCTTCGCCATAGAATAGGTGTCAGCCGAAGGCTGCACGCAGGCTCCTCCGGCCCCGCTGCTTCGAGAGCAGCCAGCCTCCACGGAGTTCTCCGCGCGATGAGTGTCGAAACCGCAGCTTCGGCTTTTCAAGTGCACGCCTCCGACAACGTCGCTACGTTGCTTGGCGAGGCCGCGGCAGGCGCGTTGCTCGAAATCGTCGGCCCGGTCGGAGGAAGGGACCTGACCGCGCGGGAGAAGATCGAACTCGGTCACAAGGTCGCCCTCGCCGCCATCCCCGAGGGCGCGCCCGTCACTAAATTCGGCGTGGTCATCGGCATCGCCATGCGCACGATCGAGCCCGGCGAGTGGGTGCATCTCCACAACTGCCGCAGCCAGCTTGACGAACGCTCTGGCCACTTCGACGTCCACACCGGCGAGCCGGGAGACAACGCCTATGCGTGAACCGATTCCAAATCGTAGTTGGACCGGCTACCTGCGCCCTGACGGCCGCAAGGGCATTCGCAATCATCTGCTCGTGGTCTACACCGTGGAGTGCGCCAGCTTTGTCGCGCAGGAGATCGCCAAAGACGAGCCTGACACGCATGTCATCGGCTTCCCCGGCTGCTACGACAACGACTACGCCATCCGCCTCATGCTCGCGCTGGCCACGCACCCCAATGTCGGCGGCGTGCTCGCGGTGGGGCTCGGCTGCGAGTACACGCAGCCGCACCGCATCGCCGAGACCGTGCGCGCTTCGGGCCGCCCCGCTGAATCCTTCTTCATTCAGGAGCACGGCGGCACGCGCTTGAGCGTCGCTTACGGCAAAGAGCATCTCGCCTCGCTGCGTACCCGCGCCCAGGAAAACGCCGTCAAAGTGCCCATGACCTGGGCCGACCTGACCATCGGCGCGGAGTGCGGCGGGTCGGACGGAACGTCGGGCCTCGCGGGAAATCCCGTTGTTGGCCGGGCTTTTGATCGTCTGGTCGATCTCGGCGGATCTGCGATTTTCGAAGAAGTTGTGGAAATGATCGGCCTGCGCGATCTGATGGTTTCGCGCGCGGCCTCGCCGCAGGCAGCACAACAACTCGGCGCAACGTACGACAAAATGCTCAACTACTGCAAAGCCGTGCGCCAGTATTCCGTCGCCCCCGGAAACTTTGCCGGCGGCCTCACCACCATCGAAGAAAAAAGTATGGGAGCCTTCGCCAAAGGGGGCAGCCAGCCCATCCAGGGCGTCATCCGCGTCTCCGAACGCCCGCCGCACGCAGGCCTCTGGATCCTCGACTCTGTGCCCGACGAGCACTTCATGCAGTTCGGTTACACCAACCCCAACGACACGGAAGGCATCATGGATCTGATCGCCGCCGGTGCGCAGATCGTGCTCTTTATCACCGGCCGCGGCAGCGTGATCGGCAGCGCCGTTGCTCCGCTCATCAAGGTCACGGGCAACCAGCGCACTTTTCGCAACATGACGGAAGACATGGATTTCAACGCCGGTCGCGTGCTCTCCGGCGAGTTGACAATGGACGAAGCCGCCGCCGAGCTGATGGACCTGATCGGCGACGTGGCCTCAGGCCAGCCCAGCAAACCCGAGCGCCTCGGCCACCGTGAGTTCTTCCTCATGTACAAGCACCAGGACGTGCCCTCGCTCGAAGCCGGTTGCCACGCGTAGGGCCGGGGTTTTCACGCATTTCTGCCCGGTTTGACGAACCAACCCAAAGCTACGACAATAAGAGAGTTGTCCCTTCCTTTGTGGGCCTGTGGCGCAGCTGGGAGCGCGCTTCCATGGCATGGAAGAGGTCGTCGGTTCGATCCCGACCAGGTCCACCAAAATCATTCCATTCCATCCCCCCACCCAATTTCTCGTCTTATCATCGATACAATTTAGAGTTGCACTTTTTCCCTGAGGTGAACGTTTGTCCCAGGTTGTCTCTCTGCCGGAAGCTTCCGCAACAGCGCTCCGTCCACTGTGCGTCGATCTCGACGGGACCCTGGTCAAGTCCGACACTCTCGTGGACTCGCTGCTCGTGCTGGCGCGCACGCATCCGGCATGGCTGTTCGCTCTGCCCGGAAGCCTTCTCCACGGCAAGGCCGCCTTCAAGACATTCGTCACTTCCCACGTTTCGCTCGACGTAGCGCATCTGCCTTACAACCGCACCCTGCTGGAGTTTCTTCACGAGGAACGCGCCCGCGGGCGTGCTCTCTACCTGGTCACAGGAGCGGACGAGCGGCTGGCGCAGCGGGTCGCCACGCATCTAGGCATCTTTACCGGTGTTTTAGGCAGCGACGGCGAAGTCAACCTGACGGGAACTCGCAAGCTCGATCGCGTGCGCAGCGAGGTCGGCGGCGAGTACGGCTATATCGGAAACGACACTCCCGATCTGCCCATGCTGGCCCACGCGGCTGAAATCATGGTGGCCAATCCCAGCCTTCGCCTGCGGCTCAGGATGCGCCTCCGCCGCATGCGTCCCGCGCGCACCTTCGATGAGGGCGCCGATTCCCTCTGGTCGATGCTCTGGTTTGGGCTCCGCGCCATGCGCATCCATCAGTGGGCAAAGAATCTACTTATCTTTCTGCCTCTGCTGCTGGCGCACACGGCCGTTGCCAGACGTCTGCCGAGCGCGCTGCTGGCATTTTTCTGTTTCAGCCTCACGGCTTCGTCGGCCTACATCATCAACGACTTGTTCGACATCGAGGTCGACCGCCGTCATCCGAAAAAACTCCAGCGCCCCTTTGCCGCGGGCGATCTCCCGGCCGTTGCCGGTTTTTGCATGGTGGCCGGTTTTCTGTTGTTGGCGTTCTTGGGCGCGCGCCTGCTGCCCATGGCCTTCTCCGGATGGCTGCTGCTTTATTTGGGATCGACGCTCGCCTATTCCTGGGTTCTGAAGCGGATCGCGCTGGTGGATGTGCTGGTTCTCTCCGGCCTTTACACCTTGCGCCTTTTCGCCGGCAGCGCCGCCACCGAAACGCACATCTCGCATTGGCTGGCCGGCTTTTCTGTTTTTCTGTTTTTCTCTCTGGCCATCGTCAAGCGTTTTGCCGAGCTGCAGAATTTGCGCAGCAGCGGATCGCCGCCGCACAACGGGCGCGGCTATCTCGTGTCCGATACTGATCAATTGCGGAGTTTCGGCACGGCCAGCGCCTTTGCGGCGGTCATGGTCTTCGCCCTCTACATCAGCAGCAGCGACATTGTCGTGCTCTATCGCCGCCCGCAATTTCTGTGGCTGATTGTGCCGCTGATGATTCTATGGCTTTGCCGCATTTGGTTGCTGGCTTCGCGCGGCGAGCTGGACGAGGATCCTCTCGTCTTCGCATTGACTGACCGCATGAGCCTCGCGATTGGAATTGCAATCGCCGTCATCGCTCTGCTGGCGATCTGAATCTAGCTGAACAAGTCCTTCATCTTCTCCATCAGCCCCGGCGACGTGGGACTGTTGTCCACGCTCATGGTCTCGGAGAGCTTGGTCACCAGTTCGCGCTGCGCGCGATTCAGTTTCCGCGGTATTTGCACCATCACTTTCACGATCAGGTCGCCGTTGCCCTTCTCATTCAGGAAGGGAACGCCGCGTCCCCTTATGCGCAGTTCTTTGCCGCTTTGCGTGCCTTCGGGAATCTTGATGTTCACCGGAGCGTCGATGCCGGGAATCTCAAACTCTGCGCCCAGCGCCGCCTGCGGAAAGCTGATGGGAAGGACGCAATAAAGATCGTGTCCGTGACGCTCGAAGAAATCATGCGGACGGATGGCAAGAACGATATAAAGATCGCCCTTGGGCCCGCCGCGGCGACCGGAATCGCCTTCGCCCGCGTAGCGAATGCGCGTTCCCTCTTCGACACCTGGTGGAACCTTCACATTCAGCTTGATCTCCGTGGCCGCGCGGCCCTCCCCGCGGCAGGCCGCACACGGATCACCGATCACCGAGCCGGTGCCGCCACAGGCCGCGCAGGTGCGCGCCACCGAGAAGAATCCCTGCTGATAGCGGAGCTGTCCATGACCCTGGCAATGGCTGCAAACGCTTGGACCCCGGCCGGATGAGCTTCCTTGACCGTGGCACTTGGTACACGTCTCCAGGCGGCGAATCTTTACCTCGGTCTCCTTGCCAAAAATCGCGTCTTCAAAGTCAATGGTCAGGTCAAAACGCAGGTCGTCGCCGCGTTGCTGGCGCGAGGCGCGCGATCCCCCGCGCGGAACCCCGCCCATCGAAAACATTTCGCCAAATAGATCGCCGAATATGTCACCCAGGTCCACGCCGCCGGCAAAGGGTCCGGCTCCAAATCCCTGCGAGCCCAAGCCGGCGTGGCCATAGCGGTCGTACGCCGCGCGCTTATCGCCGTCGCTCAGCACCTGGTAGGCTTCGCTAGCCTGCCTGAATTTCTCCTCGGCCGCGTGGTCTCCGGGGTTGCGGTCAGGATGGAACTTGAGAGCCTGTTTGCGGTACGCGCTCTTCAATTCCTGATCGGTGGCGTCACGCGAGACGCCCAGCAACTCGTAATAATCTGCTTTGCTCACTCTTGTATTAGAACCCATTGCTCCCTTGATCTAGCTGTCAGCCTTCAGCAATCAGCCGCACTGTTCCTTATCGTTAAATAGGTCAGTCTTCTTCAGATCGCAACCCAGCTAATTTCCCCTGCTTCACTCACTTCACTTATTCACTCTTTTGCTTTGCGTTATGCGCCACGCGCACCAGCGCCGGCCGCAGCAGCCGCTCTCGGATCTTGTAGCCGCGGCGGATCTCCTCGGCCACATGCTGGTCGGGCACGTCGTCGCGCTCCACGCTACCCAACGCCTCGTGCACGCGAGGGTCGAAGGGCTCGCCCACTGAGGGAATCGCGTTCACCTGCATCTTTTGCAGAACCTCTTCCATCTGCTTCATGATCAGGCTCACGCCCGAGCGCAATTGCTCCACCGAGCCTGTGGACTTGAGCGCCAGCTCGAAGTTATCGAGCACCGGCAGGAACTGCTCCGCGACGCTGCCAGTCGCATGGTCGCGGAAATCTGCCTTCTCGCGCTCGGCGCGTTTGCGCGCATTATCGAATTCCGCCTGCATGCGAGCGAGCCGATCGAGAAGCTGATCGCGTTCGCCCTTCAGTTGATCGATCTCGGTTTGGCAGGCGGCCTCTGCCTGCTTTTCCGTCTCTGCCCCTGGCACAAACTCATCGGGCGGAGGCAACTCGGTCGCGGGATCGATCTTCGCTCCCTTTGCGCTGCTGGCGGCGTCCTTGAATCCTCTCACCTTCAACTCTTCTGTCTCCTGATTCACCATGATTCAGCACGTTCTCCGAACAAATCAATACTCTTACTTAGATGAAAATTCCTTGGCGCGGCTGCAGGCTATTTGCGCCTATGCACTGGGCACATCGAGGAGGCGCTCGGATAGACGCGCAATGTAGCTGACCGCTTCGATCATTTCCTGGTATTGGATGCGCGTGGGCGCGATCACGGCAACCGTCCCCACATTGGCTCCGCCCAGCCGGGCCGGCGCGCCAATTAGCACCAGATCCTGCATTGCGGGCGAAGCTTCATCCAGGCCCACCACCACGCGTACCTCCTGCTGGCGGCCGTCCACATAAGCGTTCAGCAGTTCCACCAGCCTCTGCTTGGCATCCAGGGTCAATAGCATCTGGCGTAATTGTTCGCGATCCTGCTCCGCACCGATCAAATTCGCAATGCCATCTACAAACAGCGCCGGCCCGCTTTCATCGCCGGCCAGCGCGCCCTTGCGGCATAGTTCCTCCACCGAGGTCAGCAACTGGCGATAGGCCTCACGCTCCAGCTCAACTCGGCGCTCCACCTCCACGCGAATGCGATCGATCGGCCAGCCGTGGAAGTTTTCGTTCAGGTAGCGGCTCGCGGTTTCCAGTTCCAGCGGCGTCACTTCGTGATCGAGTGCGAGCACGCGGTCCTGCACGGCACCTGCCTGGGTCACCAGTACGGCCAGCACGCGTCCCGTGGAAAGCCGCGAAAAATGAATGTGCTCCAGCACCTGCTCTGTCGCGGTGCTGGCCAGCGCCACGCCCAGGCCGCGCGAAAGCTGCGCCAGCACGTGCGAGGTGCGCTCCAGATAGTCATGCGAGCTCGACACCCCGGAAAAACTCTCCTCAATCTGCCCGCGACGCGCCACGCTCAGCGGAGATTCCGCACTTCCCGTCGCGGAGATCCCTCCGCCTGCCGTTGCACGGCCGGGCTGCGTGATCTGTCCCACGTAATAACGGAAAGCCGCCGCGGTAGGAACGCGGCCAGCCGAGGTATGCGGCTGCTCCAGGAGTCCTGCGTCGCCCAGGGTGGCCATCACGTTGCGCAACGTGGCCGAGCTCAAGCCTTCCCGATCGGCAAACAGGCGCGCAACTGCCTGCGACGCTACCGGCTCGCCGGTCGCGATGTATTGGTCGATGATGGCGGTCAAAACCAGCCGCTCGCGCGGACTGAGGCGCACATCGGACATCTCTTGAGCCTCTCCCTCCCACCCCGATCGCAGCCAGAGACAAACCCGCTTTGGTGCCTTCGAGGCAGGAATGCCCGTCAATTAAGTCCCGTTATTACTTGGACTTAGGAATTAAAATTCAGGGAATACTCCTTTTTAAGTTTAGTGACGCTCTTCTGTCGATGTCAAGGCGCGGCGTCCCGCCTAAAGTACCCATCGTGGCGTCTTCACGTGTCTTTCATGACGTTCGTAACGCTTCTCAGCCGCCTCTTCACCGTCCAACTCAATAAAGTGCTATTGTGAAACCCTCTGCAGGCGATTGCAGTGTGCGCGATTGCATCAGAGTCGATTGTTTTCTTCTTTTTGGGGGCCCCATGAACAGAATTCTCCGTTTACTTCGCCGGAGCTCGTGTTTACTCGTCGCCGTCGCCTTCGCATCCATCGCTTTGGCACCCACAATTCAGGCTCAGGCGTCCGCAAAGATCGAAAAGCACGCGCGGAAGATTGAAAAGCGCCTCGCCAAATACCGCGCCGGCACCTTTGTGCAGGTCGATCTTCAAGATCGCAGCCAAGCCATGGGCTCGCTGGGCGACGTCTCCGATGCCACCTTCCAGATCACCAGCTCTGACAGCAATAAGGTGCAGACCTTTAACTACGCCGATGTGGCCCGGGTGACGAGGGGGAAAGAATACATCGGCGCTGGTTCCGAGTCCGGAATCCACTTCCACCATTGGATCCCGGTCCTGATCGTCGCCGCAGCCGCAGGCGGCGGAGTTGCCGCCTATGAGGCCACACGCTAATTGGCGCCGCGTTCAGACCCTAGGAAAGCGCTGCTTTCATCGCCCGCTTGTAGCTGGCCAGAGCTTCACGTCCCTTCTCGGTCAATCGGCAGAGGGTAAGCGTGTATTTCCCTTTGAATGTCTTCTCAATGGCAACGTAGCCGGCCTCTTCCAGCTTGGAGAGATGCACAGAGAGGTTTCCCTTCGTCAGTCCCGTGGTGGTGTGCAGATATTGGAAGTCCGCCTCTTTTACCGCGGCGAGCAGCGCAACAATCATCAGCCGCGCCGGCTCGTGAATCACGCGGTCAACTTCGGACAGGCGTTGAATCTTCGTGCTCATATCAATCCCCGGCATCCGGCGTCTGTCTCAGGTAGCGAATCAACACAACCAGCCCTGAGATCACCGTGATCGCTCCGGCGACTCCATAAAGGACCATCCACCCCGTGCCGTATCTGACGTTATATACCCCTAGAAGAATCCCGGTCACAGCAACCACTGCGCCATTGAATACAAACCGCAAAGACCGCCCGCAAACGGGGAAAAGTGCACCGTAGAGAACTCCCGTGCCGGGCAGTATCCACTGCCTTGGCGATGCAATGTGTGCCCGAATCTCGGCAGCGACGGCGGCTGCCACAATCATTGCGACGAACATCGCGATGGATAGCCCCAGCACGCGCCGCGTCGTACTCGGCGGCTTCATCTCCACGTAGCCCGTCCGCTCAATAAGCCACCGATTACGCACCCACTTAATTGCCGGCCCCCATGCAAAACCGATCGCGGGAAAGCCCAGTAGAACTAACGCCATCGAGACGACCCCTCGAAGGAGCGAGCCATGAAGGAGCAAGCCATGCGCGAGCTTCAGTTGCAGCGCCGTGATGCCGGCCAAAAGCAGGAGGCATATTCCCACGGCAATCTCCGGCACTCCGTCCCGGTTGTGCGCCTTCTGTATCAACCGCCGCGCTAGCCGGTCGGGATCTTCCGTCGCCGGGCTCCCGCCCATCGAATGCAGAATCGAATTCGTCATCGCAGTTCTCCTTGCCGACTAGTCTGCATTACAAACTAGTCTGCGAACATGCTTCACCCACTTCTCCCTCCTGTCAAGTCCCTCAGTCCCTAGTCCGTCCGTTTCCGGCTGATAGATTCGTAAGAGAGCCTTGTTGGGTCGCGTTACCCCGGAAAAGATCGTCAAATGTTCCATCCCACTGAAGATATTCGCATTCAATGGACGAAAGTCGTCCTTCCCCCGGTCTTTCTCGAGGAAGAGCTCCCCCTTTCTGAGGACGCTTCGACCACCATCTTCAACGCCCGCAGCGAGATCACGGCCATTCTCAACGGCCAGGACGACCGCCTCGTGGTGCTTGCCGGCCCCTGCTCCATCCACGATGTGAAGGCCGCGCGCGAATACGCCGGGCTGCTCAAGGGCGCCATCGACGAATTTGCCGCCGACCTGCGCATCGTCATGCGCGTCTATTTCGAGAAGCCGCGCACCACCATCGGCTGGAAGGGCCTCATCAATGATCCGTACTTGGACGGGACCTTCAAGATCAACGACGGCCTGCGCCTGGCGCGCCATCTGCTGCTCGACCTAGCCGCAATGGGAGTGCCCACGGGAACCGAGTTTCTCGACATGATCTCGCCGCAGTACATCGCGGGCCTGGTGTGCTGGGGCGCCATCGGCGCGCGCACTACCGAGAGCCAGGTGCACCGGCAGCTCGTCTCCGGCGTGTCATGTCCCGTAGGTTTTAAGAACGCAACCTCCGGCGACGTGCAAGTGGCCGTCGACGCCGTGCTCTCGGCATCCTGGTCGCACACTTTCCTCGGCCACACGCATCACGGCCAGTCGGCCATCTTCGTGACGTCAGGCAATCCCGATTGCCACATCATCCTGCGCGGCGGCCGCAATTCTGTGAACTACACCGCCGCGAGTGTGGCAGAAACCACCGCGCTCATGGAACGTGCCGGCATTGCTCCGCGCATCATGATCGACTTCAGCCACGCCAACAGCGGCAAGGATTATCGGCGCCAGGGTGTTGTTGGCCGCGATGTCGCGGCGCAAATTGCTGCCGGAAATCGCAACATCATTGGCGCGATGATTGAGAGCAACCTGGTCGCCGGCGCGCAAAAGCTAGTCGCCGGCCAGCCGCTCAGCAGTCTTGTTTATGGCCAGAGCATCACCGACGGCTGCATTGACTGGAAGGAAACGCGCGCGCTGCTCGCCGACCTGGCCGCCGCCGTCCGCGCCAGACGGAACGCGAAATAACTTTCGCAGAAAGGCCGGCGCTTGATTGACGCCGGCCCTTCACTGATTCACTTCTTCATTCATTCATTGCGTCTACGCCGTCCCCATCACCACCGTGTGCGGGCTCATCGGAATCGGATGCGCGATCACCCCCTTGAAACCTGCCTCGGCGTACATCGCCAGAAGCTCTGGGAACGTATAGGCGTCGCCTTCCGCAGTCGTCGTCAGCATTGTCATCGCAAAGGCCGCGGGCATGGGCGGCGACACGCGATCTTCATTCGGCACAAACTCGAGTGTTGCCGCGCATCCGCCTGGCTTGAGCGCCGCACGCACTTTCTTCAACAGCCCCACGTTCGTGATCTTGTCAAAATGGTGCAGAAAATTCGTCAGCAGCACCGCATCGTACGGCCCACCAAACTCCACTTCAAACGCACTGCCCGGCAGCATGTCGTAGCGGTCCTTCACGCCTGCCTTCTCTGCATTCTTCAGCGCCACGCGGAGCACGGGCGCCCAATCGAGCCCCGTCACACGCGCCTGCGGGTTCTGCTTGGCGATTTCGATTCCGAACAGCCCATGCCCCGCTGCAATATCGAGCACGTGCATCGGCCCCTCGCGTCCTTCCAGCACCACAGCGCCCAGCGGACCTGCCATGGGCCCCATCATCGGCGCCATCTTTTCCGCGAACACCACCCAAATGGGGTTGTCGGGCTCAACCGTGCCCTGACCGGGAAGATTCGTGCGGCCCGCGCGCACAATATCGGCCAGTTGCCCGTCGGCCTGCATGATTGCCGACTCGGTGAGGAACTGTGCCACCGAAGCCATACAGGCGGGCGACGTGGGGTCAAGAAAAGCCGCGCTCGACGGCGTGTGCTTGTAGTGCCCGTCTTCCTTGGCCAGCACTCCGTTGATCACCAGAAAATCGCAAAGGATGCGGATTCCGCGCTCCGATGCCGCGCAGTGCCGCGCGATCGATGCTGCATCGCCGGGCCCCTGGCCGACCGCTCGAAACACGTCGAGTTGAATAGCCGCATTGAGTGCCGCTGTGCGCTGATGGGCCTGAACCATGTCGAACACGATTCCTGGATTGAGCGGAGCTGCGGCAGAATTGCCTGGTTGCATTGTCTTGCCTCCTCGTACGCCCAGTGGGAAGTTGGGATTTTTGGGGAACCCAGGTCTGGGCTCAGCGAGTGTATCACCAACCTTGCGGTGTCGCGCAGCTCTGACAAAATTTGTGTGCCTCTACCGGCGCGCCGGATGCGGCCGCGGCCGCGGAACGGGATGGCCCGTCAACACTGCCGTGCGTTCGCGGGTGATGCGAACCCGGCAGGAAAATGCCCTCGGGCCGCAGGTCCTATCGCGAACCTGAAGCCAGGCGATCTGATCGGGGCCTAGCATCCACGCGGTGGCGTTGGCTACGTTTCCCGTTTCCTGCATAAAGTAGGCTGCGTTCATGTCATTATCTGCCGCGTCGGCCATCATCTGCTGGCATTCGTCGCGATCAGGCGCAGGCTCGCCAGACGGGCTCCAACAATAATCTTCGTCGTGCTCCAGCACATACTTTTTGCCGTTCTCGGGTATGAAGTAGCGGGCCGTTATCTCGGGAATGCGTGAATTGGCTGCCCATTGTTCCAGGTCTTCGACAAAAGGCTCAGGAAGCTGGCCCATGGATAGATCGCGATCGGTCAATTGCCGCGAAAAGACAGTGACTGTCGGCGTGGGTTCGCCGTTGGTGGGATGAAAATAAAATCCGCCGAGCGCGACGCCGGTTTGCATGTCGAACCAGAGAAAACCGCGGCCGCCAAGGTAAGGTCCGTTGCTGCCGGAGACGGTCACGAAACGGCCATCGCGAACCTGAACTGGCAGCATGGAGCCGTCGAGAACGGTTTGCACCGCATCGGAGAGTGACATGTCGCGGCCATAGTGATATTCGGTGCTGGAGATGGCCTGTTTCATCAGGCCGTGGAAGCGCTTGTCCTTGAGCAGAGTCTTCGCCGGCTGGTTGGCGTAATCGTTAAGGAAAGCGAGTTGATCCGCCGGAATAAGTTTCTGAAAGTTAGCTGAAGGTGGGGGTCCAGGAGGCGGCAGAGCGGGCTGAGAATCAGGCGTCGCGGTGGGCGCGGTCTCCGGGGCCGGCTCTTGCGCCTCCTCAGGGACCTGCGCAGCCGGCGGAGCGTCTGAATGCGGCGGGGCGTTCGGATCCGGGACTAATTGGGCGCATGCGAAAGCGGGCCAACAGAGGAAGAGCGCCGCACAGACTACCAGCGATGTGGAAGTACCTCTCATTTTTTCGAAACCCCAAGGTCTTCGGAGGCAGTCTAACGCAATTCCCGCGCGGCAACCATTATTTTTTGCGGGGCTACCGTATGCCGATTTCCGATCCCTTGAGCAAAACGATCTTATTCAGGGATCAGGCGGCGACCTGCGCTTTCCCAGGTCTCGGAAGCGCGGCCAAGGGACCTTCTGCAAGATTCTCCAACGGCCTGAATCTGGCACATCTCCCACTTCATGCCGCCACGGTACAGTGAAAGGTGGTGCGCCTTTCTTCGAACATCTTTCGTCTGCGGCAAAAATCGCTGCTGCGCGCCGTGCTCCTTTCCCTGGGCGCATTTGCCGCCAGCCTGCGCCTCGCAGGCTTCCCGAACATTAACGATCTGCATGGCTCGCATTGGCAGTTTCTCGCCCTCCTGGTGGCCACCTGGGGCATGGCTGAGACCGCCCGTTGCCTGCGCCGCGAATGGAGTCTCTACCACGCCGGCATACTGATCCTGCTCTATACCGACCTTATGATTCTCGCCGGCATCGTGGTTCTGATTGCGGTGCCGTAGCGCTACGCATCCGTCTCGCCTCAGCCCACAATCCACGCTGCGCGTCCGCCCTTTCGGCGTGTAGCATGGGCAGAGTGCAAACTCAGCCGCCGAATCCTGTGCTCTCGCCACAGCGGCTGAAATCACCATGCACCGGAGGAAGCGATGCTGAAGGGATTTCGAGATTTCATTCTGCGCGGAAACGTGATGGACCTCGCGGTCGCCGTGATTCTGGGCGCCGCGTTCAATGCCATTGTGACGTCGCTGGTCAGCGACGTATTGAACCCGTTGATCGCTGCCACGATCGGCAAGCCTGATTTCAGCAGCGTCATTCTGCATGTGGGCGGTGGGCAGATCAAGATCGGCAACTTTCTCAACGCGGCAGTTTCGTTCCTGATCGTGGCCTGCGTTGTCTATTTCGCCATCGTGCTGCCCATGAATTCCTTGCAGTCGCGGATGAAGAAGCCCGATGCATCGGCCGCCCCCGCCACAAAGCCATGCCCCGAGTGCCTCAGTGACATTCCGCTGGCCGCGCGGCGCTGCGCGCACTGCGCTCAGCCCGTTGCCTGACCGCGGATGAACCAGGTTTGAAGGATCGATTGCATGAAACTCCGCACCAGGCTTGCACTTCTTGCTTTGCCGGCCATTCTTTCCACCCTGCTCCCATCAAGCCGGCTGGCGGCGCAGGCTACGCCGCCGCCTACCTCGCTCGGCTACTCCGACTTCAGCGCGGAAGCCCGGCTCGAAGAAAAATTCATGGCTGTGCCCGATCCCCAACTTGCCGGCGAAGAACTCAAGACCCTCACGCTCGAACCGCATCTTGCCGCAACGCCTGAGGATCGCAAGACCGCCGAATATGTGGCCGGCAAGTTTCGCGCCGCGGGGCTCGAAACAGAGATCGTTCCCTATCGGGTTCTGCTCAATCAGCCCAAGGTCGTCCGCGTCGAGGCGTGGGATGATACCGGCCATCTGTTGATGAGCGGCCCCACGCCCGAACATGTGGAGGGCGACCCCGCCGCCGACAATCCCCGCGTGGTGATGCCCTTCAACGGTTCCTCCGGTTCAGGCGACGTTACCGGCGAAGTGGTCTACGCGAACTACGGCCGCGCGGAAGACTTCAACGAGCTTGCGGCCCGGAACATCGATCTGCACGGCAAAATCGTCATCTGCCGTTACGGCTCCAACTTTCGCGGAGTCAAAGTCTACCTGGCCCAGCAGCGTGGCGCGGTGGGCGTTCTCCTTTACTCTGACCCGCAAGACGACGGCTATGCCAAAGGCGACCCCTGGCCGAACGGTCCGTGGCGGCCTGAGACCGGTGTGCAGCGCGGCTCGGTGCAATTCCTCTTCAAGTATCCCGGCGATCCTGAAACTCCCGGCGTCGCCTCCACAATCGACCTGCCCGACTCCGCCCGCATTCCCAATCCCTCCGGACCCAACGGCAGCGAGCCTTATATCGTCTCGATTCCTCTCAGCTATCACGATGCCGCGCCCATTCTGCGGGCGCTCAAAGGCCCCAGTGTGCCGCAAAGCTGGCAGGGCGCATTGCCGTTCCGCTATCACATCGGCCCCGGCGGAGAAAAAGTCCACCTGGTTTCGCAACAGGACTACCAGCGCCGCATCATTTGGGACGTGATTGGCAAAGTCGAGGGCTCTCAGGAACCGGGTGCATGGGTCATCGTGGGCAACCATCGCGACGCGTGGGTGTACGGCGCGGTCGACCCCAACAGCGGCACGGCCGCCATGCTTGAAGCGGCACATGGCATCGGCACGCTGCTTCGCCAGGGCTGGCGTCCCAGGCGCACCATCGTCTTCTGTAGTTGGGACGCCGAAGAAGAAGGCCTCATCGGCTCCACTGAATGGGTCGAGCAGCAGGGCCGCGCCCTCGACCATGCCGTGGCCTACTTCAATATCGACGTCGGCGTCTCGGGTCCGGACTTTACCGCCTCCGCCGTGCCCTCGCTCAAGGAGTTCGTTCGCAACATCACGCGTTCCGTTCCCAGCCCGATGGGCGGTACCGTATATCGGCTCTGGCGCCTCAAACCCTCTGTCGACAGTGAACACCACTCAAATGCGCCGCTCATTCCGGATGAAGACGTGCACCTGGGCGATCTCGGCTCCGGATCGGATTATTCGCCCTTCCTGCAACACGCAGGCGTGCCCGCCACCGACGTTGAATCCAGCGGCCCGTATGGCGTTTATCACTCGGCCTTCGACGACTTCGCTTGGTTCACGCAGAATGCCGATCCGCATTTTGTCTATTTGCAGCAGATGGCGCGCGTCCTCGGCCTTGAAGCCATGCGCATGGCCGATGCCGACCTGCTGCCCTACGACTACGTTGCCTACGCGCGTGCCGTCACCTTCTATCTCGAAGCCGCCAAACACAGAGCTCCCGATGCCGGCCTCGGCTCGCTCGACTTTGCTCCAGCCCAGGCGGCAGCCGTGCGCTTTTCTGCGGCGGCCCAGCGCGCCTATGCGCTCCAGTCAGCACCTTCCGGAGATCTGGGCCGGCTGAATCTCGCCTTGCGGCAAACTGAGACAGCGCTGCTCTCAGATGCGGGACTTCCCAATCGGCCTTGGTACCGGCACACGATCTTCGCCCCCGGCGAGGTTACGGGCTACGCCGCTGTCGTTATTCCCGGCGTCAACGAGGCCATCGATGCTCAGGATGCAAACCGGGCCGCGCAGCAATTGCAGGTCCTCACGCAGGCACTCAACCGTGCCGCCAGCGTCCTCGAAACCGTTCACTAAAGGCAACATCGGCCGGATTGTGTTACCACGGCAATCCGACCAATCCCTTAGGGCTTCCAGGGTTCTTGATCCAATTAACTCTTTCTCTGTAGGTTGTTTAGCCGCTTCGTCCCGCGAAAAACCACTTTCAATCCAACAATTTTTCTTGCAGTTTCTGCCGAAATGACCGTAATATCGGTAACTAGATAGAGTTACCCAAGGGTCGATAACGATGGTTACTTCACGCGGCTTCGGTTGTTTCTCTCGATTACTCAGCCGATAGATCAATGGATTGGATGGTTCTTGCAATGCACGATCTGCTCATCGCTATCGTTTTCCTCACGTTTGTGGCTTCCCCGGCCCTTTTCGCGGTCATACCGCTCAGCAAGCGTCAGGAACGGCCTGAGAACAATGCCAAGGGCGTCGGCTTTCTTCCCGCCAGCCGCTAACGCCGTCCCTTTCGGCTCATACCGCTCGTCGCTGCCCGCCGACCAAAATCCCCAGCACAGCTCCCAACCAAAAGTCTGCCGCACTGCAGGTGGCCCCAAATGGCCACACCCACTCCCACTCTGGAGTGATTCCCTATCGTCCTTTCGCGGAGCTATGGTGCAGCATCGGGCTCTCTAAGAAGTCCGACGCACGCAAAACTGTGTACGCCTTGGGGGCCTTTCATGAAAGACCTTGTGATCGAACTGATTCTGATCGCAATGATCGTCGTCCCGCTGGTTGCCGACTCACGCAAACCCTGCCGCGTCACCAATCGCCTGGCCTCGGGACCGCGCCGCACCCGCTAGCACACTCTCGTCGAATCCCCTCCCGCAAGCGCCGGCAGTCCTACGCCCCTGGGTCCGTGTTTCCCCCTTCCCGCCATCATGTGAGCCAAATCACATCCCCATTCCCCGTCTCCGGTTGACCATGGTCCTGCAGGCTCGTATCGTTAAAAAGGTAGAGACCATGAAAAAATCCCCAAAGACTTTGCAGGTAAGTATTGCCGTCGCCGTCATCCTCGGCACCATCGCCTGGCTGGCTTTCACTGGCTACGGGTCCAGCAAGAGCTATTACGTCACCATCGCCCAGTTGGGCGGAATGGGCGATAAGGCGTACCACAGCAATCTGCGCGTCGAGGGTTTCGTCGAGCCTGGCTCCATCGAGCGCAATGGGCCGCACGTCAACTTCGTCCTCAATGAATTCGAGAGCCACTCGCCCAATGCTCCTTCCGGACGCCTTTTGAAGGTCAGCTACAAGGGAGCCGAACCGCCGCCTGACACCTTCAAGGACGATGCGCAGGCACTGGCCATGGGGACTTACGGCCGCGACGGCGTTTTTCATGCCACTGTGCTTCAGGCCAAGTGCGCCAGCAAGTACGCACCAGCGCAGCCCGGCGCGCAGCCGCCTGCTGCCACCCCGACCAAGCCGGCCAGCGCATCCAACCCTGCGCCTCCTCCTACCTCCTCAACCCAAACCGCCTCAAACTGACGGCATGACCGCGAACGCATCATGACAGCGAACGCATCCGACGCCGGACCGACAACGCACTGCGCGCTCGGCTTCAGCAGGTGTCCAAGCTCTTCGGCAGCTTTGCCGCGCTGCGCCAGGTCACGGTCGACCTGGAACCCGGTCGCTGCTATGTACTGCTCGGCGAAAACGGCGCAGGCAAATCCACTCTGCTGCGCATTCTGGCGGGACTTCTTCGCCCCAGCTATGGCACGGTGCGCGTATTCGGCGACTCAGAGCCACAGCAGGAACGCGCACGCATCGGCTACATGAGCCATGCACCGATGCTTTATGACGAGCTCACCGCCCAGGAGAATCTGCGCTACTTCGCCAGTCTCTATCCAGGCCGCAACTGCCTCGCGCCTGCCGACGCCCTGCGCCAGGTGGGTCTCGATCCCGAGCTGAACCGGCCTTTTGGCCATTACTCGCAGGGCATGCGCCAGCGCACCTCGCTCGCCCGCGTGCTGGTTCCCTCGCCGGAGCTTCTGCTGCTCGACGAGCCCTTTTCCAACATGGATGTAGAGAGCGCGCGACAGATGGTTGAACTGCTCGCCCGATTCCGGCAGAGCGATCGCACCATCGTCCTCACCACGCATCAGCGCGACCTCGCCGCGCCCATCGCCGATTGGGTGCTCACTCTCCATGCTGGCCGTGTCGCATCCTTTGAGCCTGGGAGTCCGACGCTATGAAGACGAACGGCGCACGCTATCTCGAATCCCTCGGCATCGCCTTTGAGCTGCGCGAATACGAAGTAGATCCCGACGATCTCACTGCGATCACGGTTGCGAAAAAGATCGGCATGCCCGCCGAACAGGTTTTCAAAACTTTGCTGACGACGACTGGCGCTGGCGATTATGTTTTCGCGGTGATTCCCGGCGACGCTGAGCTCGACTTCAAGAAACTCGCTCGCGCCGCAGGCTGGCGCAAAGCGGAGATGTCCCCGCTCAAAGACGTGCAGCCGCTCACCGGCTACATTCGCGGCGGCGTCACCGTCTTCGGCGCGAAAAAGCCCTATCCGGTTTTCGTCGATGAAACAGCCATCCTCTTCGATGCCATCAGCGTTTCCGCGGGAACTCGCGGCACGCAACTGATCCTCGCTCCCGACGACTATCTGCGCGCTGCCTCAGCAATCGGGGAACCCGTTCAGACTGTCGATCTCACCAAAGACACCAAGCCTCTCACCACGGAGAGCCGCTCATGACCCGCGCTCTCTGGACGCATCTCGCCAAGGATCTCCGCATCGAGTGGCGGACACTCGACGCCATGATCTCCATGCTCTTCTTCTCAGGCCTCGTGGTCGTACTCTTCTCCATCGCCTTCGATCCGCGTGGCGAATTCTCGCAGCAGATTTCCGGCGGAGTGCTCTGCGTTGCCACCATGTTCGCTTCGGTCAGCGCGCTCAATCAGGCGTGGGCGCGCGAAATCCGGCATCAAGTGATGGACGCGCAGCGCATGGTTCCTGCGCCTTCAGCCGAACTCTTCCTCGCCAAAGCCATCGCGAACTTTCTCTTCGTGACCATCGTGCAGGTCGTTCTGGCGCCGTTCTTTTTTATCTTTTACAACCTGCACATCTCAGGCAACGCGTGGCTGTTGGCGCTGGTGTTGCCGCTGGGAACATGGGCTTTGGTCTGCAACGGCGTCTTCTTCGCCGCGCTCTCCATGAGCAGCCGCAATCGCGAGCTGCTGCTCTCGCTCATTCTCTTTCCCATCTTCATTCCCGCGCTTCTGGCCATGGTGCAATCCACTACAGCGATCTTCACCGGCGACAGCGATCCTACGATTTGGATCAAGATGCTTCTCGGCTACGACATCATCTTCACGACCGCAAGCCTGCTGCTCTTCGACACCATCTTCCACGCGGAGTGAAAAGGCAGCTTCTAGCCTCTAGCTTCTAGCCCCTAGCTAAAAACGATCAACGCTCTGCGAAGAAGCGGCGCGAATTTGCGCCGCAGGCTCACAGAAACGCACGGACTGTGAGACTGCGAGGTTTTTTCGTGTAAGTGGTTGATTGTTATGCGACTTACGGACTTCACAGTTTCACAAGTCGGATTTTCGGCGGGAATCCCGGGTGCGGGTTCGTGGACCGTGGACCGTGGTCACCCGACCGGGGGTGGGGGGGTGGGGGGCAGGGAGGCGAGGAGCGGGAACGAGGGACAGGACCGGAGCAGCTGATCGCGCTGATCCCTGATCCCTGTATTCCTGGTTACATTGTGCGCCGGAAGGGGGAAATTATATGCAAATCGCGGGAAGTTTTTTTCGGTCGAAGGTGCGCCCCATCCCTTCGCATTTTCCTGGCGAAGGGTGACGGATACCGCGATCGCCGCGAAGCGCTGTCGTCAGCGATCCACGCGGGTCAATTATCATTAACAAGCGACCTGTTCGACAGATCTTTCCGGGCGAGATCGGCATGATCCAGTTGCGCATGCGTAATCCCAGATTCTAGTAACCGCTGGGAGCGACAGAGAATGAGGATTCCCAGATGAAGGGGTCAGACATCGTTGCAATTGCCTGACAGTTCACACGACGGTTAAGGGCGCGACCGTCTTCGGAGTCGTTGGAGGCGACGGGCGCATACGGCCCATCGCCGTAGGACTGGAGTTGACTCGCGGCAGGCCATATTTGTCGTCATCGCCAGCACTTCGGCCGCCGCGCGCCGCTTCGACAAGTCGATGTTGACAGCTGGTCCGTCCACGTTATCAGTATGCCCGGCGACATAAACCTTGAGCCACGGGTCGCCCTTGAGCATCTTCGCCACTTCAGTAGCGCGGGATCCGATCGGGCTACGTCGGCCTGCCCGGGTGAAGAGGATGACCAAAGACCGTGTATGGCGAAATCCAGATGTCCGGTCAGAAATCGGCCGCGATGGCGACTCACCTGCGTCAATTGTGTTTCAAACACGCTCTTGATCCGAAACGTTCCATACAGGGCTGGTCAAGACTCCGATGATGATGCCGAACCAGGCCGTGCCGTTACGCAAAAGGTGACGAGGCTAAGGCTGGCAGGAATGCGGTTTACCGGCCTGGCTGCGCTGCCAGTCGGTTTTCCAGGTGCGAACGCGTCAGCGTGTCCTCAGCGCGCCAAACCCGTGACGCTGTAGGAATTGTCCGCTTTGTCCTCGCACTCGAGAATGAGCCGGCAAAATTGCGCAGAGCGGCATCTGATCCTCGGAAGCTTGACGAACGCACAAGGGCCGACAGAACTGCGAGACGCGATTCTGTTCATTGCCGATGGACAGCAGCGGCGTCTACAAGCTTTTTTGGATGAACGCTACGATTCCGGACCTCTCTTGCCGCTCAGGAGCGCGCCACAGCCGAGGCCGTACTCTCCAGTTACAGGCCGTCCCTGGCTTCGCTTGAGGCCATTCTCAAGCCCGCGACACCACCGCTGCCCCCGATGGGATGGGTTGTCCCGGGCGGTTACGCGGGTGAAATTCCGGCAATGCGAACTCGGAGATAATGGCTCAAGAAAGCAGTGACTGCATGGACGAAGGCGTGATCCCAATGCCGAAAGGGAGCCGGAGGAGGATCTACCCCCTTACTGCCAATGAGATTGGGGGAGACAATGGCGGTTGTTTTGAGGGTTAACAAGGAAATCCCGGTCAACGAACTCCCCACCTTGGTATAACAATCAGAAATGACTCGATCTGCTCGTTCCGTCGCCTCTCCGCGTGTGGTTAGTGTTGGAGATTTCCGGGCCATCGCCCAGCGCCGCTTGCCCAGCTCCGTCTTCGACTACCTTGATGGCGGCGCCGAAGGCGAAGTGACCCTGCGCGAGAATTGCCGCGTCTATGAGGACGTCACCTTCCGTCCCCGGCACGCGGTCGCTTTCGACAAGTGCGGCTTGCGCACGCGGGTTCTTGGCTTCGATCTCGCGCTGCCGTTTCTGCTGGCTCCCGTTGGCTACAGCCGGCTCATGCACCCTGTGGGCGAAGTGGGCGCAGCGCGCGCCGCCGGCAAAGCAGGCACCGCCTACATTCTCTCCACCATCTCCGGGCACCCGCTCGAAAACGTAAAGGCCGCCTCGAGCGGTCCCGTTTTTTATCAGTTGTATCTGATGGGCGGCCGCGGCGCCGCCGAGGCCGCGATTGAACGCGCCCGCGCCGCCGGGTTTTCCGCGCTCGTCGTCACCATCGATACCCCCGTTTCCGGAATACGCGAGCGCGACTTCCGCAACGGGATGAAGGAACTCGTCAGCGGCGGTCCGTTGGAAAAGATTCCCTATCTTCCGCAAATTCTTTCGCGGCCGGGTTGGCTCGCGGGTTTTCTGCGCGATGGAGGCATCCCGCCGCTCTACAACGTCGTGGTCCCGGGCAAAGGCCCGATGCAGCTCGTCGATATTGCCGTGGCCCTCGCCGAATCCGCCGTGACATGGAGCGACCTGAGCTGGATTCGCGAACAGTGGCGCGGTCCTATCGTGGTGAAGGGCGTCCTGACCGGAGACGATGCGCGCCGCGCCGTGGATGAAGGCGCCGCGGCCATTTCCGTCTCCAATCATGGCGGCCGTCAACTCGATTGCGTTTCTTCTTCGTTGCGCGCGTTGCCCGAAGTTGTGAAGGCCGTTGGCGGGCAGACCGAAGTCCTTATGGACGGAGGCATTCGCCGCGGCACCGACATCGTCAAGGCGCTCTGCCTCGGCGCGCGCGCCGTGCTCTGCGGACGCGCCTACGCCTATGGCCTGGCTGCTGCCGGAGAAGCCGGAATCGATCGCGCCATCGAAATTCTACGCACCGACCTCGACCGCACGTTGCGGCTGCTCGGTTGCGCGTCGGTGGGCGAGCTTGATCGATCGTATGTGAATGTTCCACAAAGCTGGGACGCGAAATGAGGGCGCGCAGAGCGGTTCATCGCATGATCACTTCCGGCTTGCCGGGCCTCGGACCGGAGTTCCAGTCGAGTCTTTTGGGACGGCGGGGAAACGGGAGGGACGGACGTTGACGCCCGTTGTGAGGACCTGGAATGGCGGGGGCGAGGTTCGTGCTTTTCCACATCTCCTAATCGAGATGCGGGGCACCCGGCAATTGCGAGTGTGAATGCACACTGCGCACTCACACTCACACTGCCTTTGCTTCAACGCCGGGGATTGGCTGTCTTGTTGTTGTGCTTCTCGTTGTAGATCTGTTTGCTGTTGCGGTTCTCTTCGCGGTTTGCCTGCTGCTTCTGCTTTGGGGTCAGCGCGCCGCCGTTCGCGGTGCGCTCGTTGTGGACCTGCCCAGCGACATTGGACTGATTGGAATTGGAGCGACCCGCTTCGCCGGAGGTCATTTGACCTGTGCGCAGGCCGTTGGCGGTTCGCTGCTGCTGGTTGGCCTCGCGGTTATCGACTTCGTTCGGCTTCACCGTGTTTCCGTTGTGATTGTCGTTGTAGATTTGGCGGCTAGCGCGGTTCTGCTCGCGATTGATTTGCTGGCGTTCCTGGTTGGTCAGATGGCCGCCGTTCGCCTCACGATCGTTATGGACTTGCTTGTCGATGTTCGACTGCGTGCGTTCAGCACCGGACGCTTCGCCGGAGGTCATCTGACCGTCGCGCAGGCCGTTGGAGATGCGCTGGTCCTGATTGGCTTCACG
Organism: uncultured Acidobacteriota bacterium; assembly: GCA_963786565.1. Taxonomy (GTDB): domain Bacteria; phylum Acidobacteriota; class Terriglobia; order Terriglobales; family Acidobacteriaceae; genus Telmatobacter. The sequence continues at coordinate 25,355 of CAWAZR010000019.1, forward strand.
ATTATTGGGGCTGTAGTTGCGGCCAGCCGTGCGATCCGCGGCCGAGATGGGCTGCGACTGCGCGTGCTGCTGAGCGACCTGGCGATAGGAGTTCTCGTTCGACATCGCCGTGGTTCCGGGATTGCCGTGGTTGACTGAAGCCAACTGAGAACGGTCCTGGGAGGCAAAGTTCTGATGCTGCGTCTGGTTGGCAGTGGGCTGCATATGCTGCTCGCCAGAATAGCGTCCTTCCTCGGGACTGGGCTGGCGATCGATGCCGCCCGGGCCGTTGAAGCTGGTGTGGTTGTTGTTGACGATGGTGTTCTGGGAAATGACGGTGCGGTTCTCGTAGACATTGGTGACATGGACACCGCCGAAGTTGGCCACGGCGCTGTTGTATGCGAATGCTCCGCCGCGCCATTCGCCGCCGAAGAAGCCGATGCCGCCGTAACCAAAGCCGTAGTTCACGCCACCGTAGAAGCCGACGTGCGGGCCCCAGTAGCCAGCGTGCCATCCGTATGCGCCGCCCGCGAATCCCCAATAGCCCGGAGTCCACAGAAAACCGACTCTGGGCGGTTGCACCCAAACGCCGGGAACCCAGTAATAGCCGGCTCCTCCATAGCCCCAATAACCCGGAGTCCAGAGATAGCCCGGAGCAGGCAATGGAGGTTGCTCGTAGACGGGCAATACGGGGGGAGCAACATTGACTGAGATACCGACGCCGATGCCAATCTGCGCCTGCGCGGCCGGCAGGATAAGCAGCGGCATCGCGAAGAGGGTGGCGATGGCTAAAGCGCGAATTCTGAAGGAACCATTCATGAGAGTCTCCTTGTGTCGTGGAAACGCGTGCGACAGAGCCTGCAAATGATTGAGCCGATCGCCGCAACGGATCACATGTTTTGTTTGAACACAGAATCGGTTCATTGGTTGCTGTGAGAGCCGAAACGAAGCACGGCAGGGGAACCGAATTCAGTTTATTTCAAGTCCTTCGGGGTAGACATTTTCGGGGCGTCGCTGGCTCGTGACCAGAAGACAACGAGTACTGAGCCTGCGCGATTCTGTATTCGGACGGTGTCGCAAGTTCTGACCTGAATGAGCCATGTTTCCGGCCAAAGGCGTCCGATCCGGCGCCGCCTTTACTCCGCTTCCCTCCGGAAATCGCCGCTCTTGCCACCGGATTTTGCTTCGAGGCGAATTTCGCGAATGACGATGGCTTTGTCGAGCGCCTTGGTCATGTCGTAGACGGTAAGCGCGGCGACGGCTGCCGCGGTGAGCGCTTCCATTTCGACGCCGGTTGGGCCGACCGTGGCCGCGGTCGCCGTAATGCGCACGCCGTCCGCGACGAGTTCCGTTTGCACATCGATGTGCGTGAGCGCGAGCGAATGGCACATGGGAATCAGCTCCGCAGTGCGCTTGGCGGCCTGGATGCCGGCAATGCGCGCGACTTCAAGCGGGTTGCCTTTGGGGTTCGTGGGCAGCGCGGAGATGACCGCAGCGGAAAGCGCAACGAAGGCCGAAGCGGTTGCGGTGCGGCGCGTGGGCTGCTTGGCGCCAACGTCGACCATGGCCGCCTTGCCGGATTCGTCGAAATGCGAAAGTCTTGCGGGCTTGGGCATGAGAGTCCTCTTTCGAAAATTTTTCCGCAGGGGCTGAAGCCCCGATCATTTTATTGCTCTTGTCGGCACGACTAAAGTCGTGCCCTGACACTTCTTGCTCCTCCGTATGGCTTTTCTATTCATTCGTGCGCCGTCAAAGCTCATGCGAGAAGAATATTGACTGTTGCGCCCGCGTCGAGATGGTCGCAGTCGACAGACTCGGACGCATCAGGCACGACCAGATAGCAGTTCGCGAGCGCCATGGCGGCGAGATCGCCGGAACCTTGCCACGCAACGAGTTTCACTTCTGGCATGGGGCCGGAAAAGGTGCACGCGGCAGGCAGGAACCTTGTCAGGCCGGGTTTAGTTTTCACATCCGCGGCGAGGCGCGCGAGAGCAAAGCGCGGGCCATGATCGATGCGACCGGCAAGCGCGGCCAGAATCGGCGCGGCGAAGAGCAGAAACGTGACGGCGGAAGAGACGGGATTTCCTGGAAGTCCCAGAAAGCACTGCGTGCCGCGCCCTTGCATCGAGCGGGGTTTTTGGTTTGGATTTGTGTCGCCGCGGGGCAATTCTCCAAACAATACCGGCTTGCCCGGCTGCATGCGCACGCCGGTGAAGTGGAAGCGGGCACCTGCGCGGGCGAGAGCGGGCTCGACGAGGTCGAACTTGCCCGCGGAGACGCCGCCTGTGATCAGCAGAAGGTCGGCCTTGGCGGCGCGGGCAATCGCGGCGTCGAGAGACCTGGCGGTATCGCGCGCGATGGGCAGGATCCACGGCTCGCCGCCGGCTGCGGCCACCATCGCGGCCAGCATGGCGCTGCTGGAGTTGCGAATCTGGCCGGGCTTCGGTTTGGCGGCAATGGGCACGAGTTCGTCGCCCGTCGAGAGGATGGCCACGCGCGGCCTGGCGTAGACCTTGAGATATGCGCTGCCGCAGGACGCGGCAAGAGCGACCTGCGCGGCGTCGATCACGGTTCCGGCGGGTAGCAAGGCGTCGCCCTTGCGCGCCTGCGCGCCACGAAGCACGATGTTCTCGCCTTTCTTGATGGTGCGTGGCGGCAAAAGACGGACGGAGGAAGCGGCGGACGATCCGGCAGACTCAACATGCTCAAGCATGATGACCGCATCGGCGCCGCGAGGAATCGGCGCGCCGGTCATAATTTCCCAAACTGCTCCGCGCGGTAGCGGTCCCGAAGGAGGATCGCCAGCGCGGCTTGTACCGGCGATGGCGAGGGGCCGGTGCGCGGAGGCTTCCGCGGCGCGGCAGGCAAAACCGTCTCGCGTGGAGCGGGCAAACGGCGGCTGGTCGCCGTCGGCGCGGAGGGTTTCGGCGAGCACGCGTCCGGCCGCGGCGGCCAGTGTTACGCGCTCCGTTGCGGGCTTGCTGCGAGCAAGACGCACCGCGCGTTTGGCCACGAAAGCCGCTGCCTGCGCGTAACTGAGCAAGTCGCCACCCATGAGATGGATTGTAGATGGAGGGACGGAGTGGATGGGCGCGGGCGGTGTGTGCTGAGTTGGAGAAGACTGGTTAGAGTTCGTGGTCTCCCACATCTCAAAATCGAGATGTGGGGCACCCGGCGTTGCAGAGAGGTTGCAGTGTGCGGGCGGGGCGAATTATTTTTGCGCTGGCGGGATGGCGGCGCCGGCGTCGTTTTGCGTGGTCTGTGAGTCCGCGTTCTGGAGGGCGGCGGTGACTTGCGGAGCGTACTCCCCGGTGGGAGCCAACACCAGGTACTCCCTGAATGCCGCCACGCACTCAGGAGACAGTTTGAATTTGTTGGTATCGGGATCGAAGGGCGCATTCACTGCGAGTCCCTGGGCCTTGATGAAATAGAGGACAGCGTCCTGGGGGTTAGCCTTAATGGCCTCGTCGGCCGCATCGATTTGCGCGGAGATGTTACCCGCCTGAAAGTAGATCACGGCTAGATTGCGAAGGTACGCGGCAGCATGGGCGGGATCGGCTTTGATGGCCGCGGCTACAGACGCATCGGCTTCGTCGACCATACGAGTCCGGGCGTAGACCTCTCCGAGGCCGGCGTTGGCCGCTCCGCGTAGCTGCGGGTCAACATTAGCAGCCTGGGGGCCAGTGATTTGGGCCTGCGATGTGAGATCGACTGCTTTTTTAAAGCTGGTCTCCGCGTCAAGGTAATTTTTGAGCCCCACCTGGGCGCGCCCCAGATAGACCCAGACAGCGGCCTCGTCGGGCATTTCAGTTGATGCGTTGCTCATGAGCGATTCGATCTCGGTATACTTCGAGACTCTGATTTCGCCGGCCGTGGAATCTACGTCTGATGCGGAGGCTGTCGAGCCCAGGGTTTGGATTGCCGTAGCCCGCGCATTGGCTGCATCCTCGAAGTCCTGGTTGGCCGTGTGCAGATCGGCATTGATGGAGGCAATAATGTTGTTGGTGGCCGCCGCCTTTTCGTTCGACTCTTTCATCTGCCGCAGATGCTCTTGTTGCTCGGGCGACAACCGGTCGAGGTACTCCTGGCGCGTCATATCGACATTCTGCGTCGTGCCCTTTCCGGCCAGAATGACGACGCTATGGATGAAGTCAACGACTTTGCCTTCCGGAGTATTGGGCAAACGGTAAACCAGCGTGTACTCGCCGAGGGGCACTCTGCCGGTGTAATCGCCCTTTGGGGAGACCGTAAAGCTATACCGCAAAGTGACGCCGCCGTCGGTGGACAGGCTCACGGTGCCGCCGCTCTGTGGCGCGCCTGTGGGACCGATGACGAGACCTTGAATCCAGCCGATGTCCCGGTCATTGTCCTGGTCTTGTTGGACAGGGGCGCCAGCATCCTGTTGTGCAGTCGCGCGGGCAAGCGCCAAAACAACGAGGCCGATTATGGGGAGGCTGCGCGCGCCACGTAGACGCAGAGGTGAGGCGAAACCCATGGATTGCATTGTACGGCGATTGGAGAGCCTGCGGGAAAAGGGCGGACTGAGGGAAGTTTTCAAGAAGAGCGTATGCAGGGGCTAAAGCCCGCATTCATTTTATTGGTCTCATCGGCACGACTAAAGTCGTGCCCTGACACTTCTTGCGTCTCTTTTGGGTTTGTTTCGCGGTCCATTCTGAGCAGGTGAGGCGTTCAAGGAAAAAGGGCGTCCGCTGCCGCGGACGCCCTTCGATCGATTCAAATGATCGCCAAGCCGTTTCTTAAGCGAAAGCCGAGGTCTTTCGACTTTACTTCGCGGCCTGCGCAAGGATGCCCGTTACGTCCGCTGCGAACTGGCCATGCGGCGCCAATTCCAGATATTTCTTATAGGCGGCGGTGCAATCCGGGGGCAGAACGTAGTGGCCCTTGGCGTCGACGGTCGCGCTCATAATCAATCCCTGCGCCTTGACGTAGTAGAGGATGGCAAGGTTGGGATCGTTCGGGTTCGGATCCGCCTTGATGGCTTCATCCGCCGCAGCAGACTGGGCAGCGGAATTGCCTTCCTGGAAGAAGATGATCGCCTGGTTCTTGAGGTACAGCTGCGCGTTGTTGGGATCAGCCTTGGCGGCGGCATCAAAAGCGGCGTTGGCCTCAGGGACTTTGCCGGTGCGCGCGTAGCACTCGCCCAAGCCGGCCTGGGCCTGACCGATGACGGGCATGCGCGGCTTTTTGGAAGCGGTCTCAAGATCGACGGCCTTCTTGTACGACGTGATGGCGTCGTCGTACTGCTTGAGCCCGGCCTGTCCGTAGCCCAACTGGTTCCACAGCAGAGCTTCGTCGGGCTTGAGGCCTGTATCCTTAGTCGCAAGGCTCACGATATCGGTGTACTTGGCGGTCCTGATCTCGGCGATCTTGTTGGCGAGATCGGCCTTGGCAGCGTTGGCGCCCAGGGCCTGCGTGGCAAGTGCGGTTGCGTTGTCAATGTCTTTCTTGTCCTGGTTAACAACCTTCAGATCGGCATTGAGCTGATTGATGAGGACGTTGGCCTGCAAGGCCTGGGCATTGGCCTTCTTCAAATCTTCCAACTGCTTTTTCTCGTCCGGCGACATCTTGTCGATGTATTCCTGACGCGACATATCGACGTCCTGGGCCGTATCTTCTCCGACAACGATTTTGACGCCGCGGATGGAATCGACCATCTTGCCGGCCGGCGTATCGGCGGCGCGGTAAACCACCATGTAGGTTCCCGCGGGCGCTTCGCCGGTGTAATTGCCGGAGTCATCGACCGGGAAAGTGAACTTGAGGGAGACGCCGCCATCGGTAGAGAGGCTGACCGTGCCGCCGCCCTGCGGTTGTCCCGTGGGATTGATAACTCTGCCGTGAATTTTGCCCGTAGTTCCAGCGGGCGCTTGCGGCGCTTGTGCGGGCGCGAGAACCACGGTCAAAAGTGCCGCAGCGGCCAGGCCCAGCCAAAGTGAAAGAGCGCGTTTCATGTTTTCTCCTTGAGAGCGGCGGGAAGTATATTGCCCGCAAGCTCAAAAAATTCAAAGTCTCAGGCGCAGCGGAGGAAACTCATCCGGCAGAGCGCATTGCAGAGCAAGACCCACGTTAAATCTAATGCAGCCCCCTGCACAAGTGGGATTCAGCCAACTGGGCTCCGGTACGCCGGGTGTCGCGGCGCCGGCCCCGTCTTCTTGACGAGAAGGCCTGCCCGCAAGTTGCCCCTTGCGTCGCGCAGTCTTCACGCGCCGCGCCGATACCGCTTCCCATGGTAGTGGGTGGGCGCGGGTGCGCGTGTGGCCTGTATCACAGTGTAAAAGCGGGATGGGAGGAGCTAGCGGGGTTGGGTAGGGGCTGCGGGGGTCGGGAGACCCCCGCGACAGCCGGTCAGGAGACCGGCGCTACATGACCGCGCAGTGCGCGAGACATGCGGCTGGGCACAGGCCCTAAAATTAGGGCATGGGAACGTCGATTCGGAGTGCAACCGCGGCAGATGTCGCGCAGATTCTCACATTTATTCGCGCTCTTGCCACCTTTGAGCGGGCGCCGGACGCAGTGGTTGCGACCGAGGAAGGCCTTCTACGCGACGGATTTGGCCCCAATCCCTTCTATTCCTGCCTGATTGCCGATCGCGACGGCCAGCCTGCGGGCTTCGCCCTGTTTTTCTATAACTACTCCACCTGGGAGGGGCGGCCCGGCATTTACCTTGAGGACCTGTTTGTGCTGCCGGAGTTTCGCGGCCTGGGGATCGGCAAGGCGCTGTTGCAACGCGTGGCTGCTGTCGCCGTAGAAAAAGGCTGCGAACGCCTGCAATGGGAGGTTCTGGACTGGAATACGCCTGCCATCGATTTTTATTCCGCCATGGGCGCCGAGTTTCTGGATGATTGGCGCAATGTGCGGCTGAGCGGCGATGCGATCAAGCGGCTTGCCGGGAAAACGGACGACAGTGCTCTCCCACCCATTTCCGCAAAAAGCGCGGAAATGGATGGGGCACGGGAGATTATCAATTTCCCGTCAGAGAAGAAACAGGCGGGGTCTGCGTCGTGAGGATTCGCGTGATCGGCGGCGGGCTGGCCGGGCCGGAGGCGGCGCTGACAGCTGCGCGGCTTGGCTGCGAGGTGGATCTCTACGAAATGCGCGCGGTGGTGGATGGAAAGCCGCGCCTGACGCCTGCGCACCAGACCACAGATTTCGGCGAACTGGTTTGTTCGAATTCCCTCAAAAGCGAGTCGCCCAACACGGCGCCGTGGCTGCTGAAACAGGAGATGCGGCGTGCGGGCTCGGCGCTCTTATCGATTGCGGATGCATGCGCAGTGC
>CAWAZR010000020.1:0-71939 GCA_963786565.1 uncultured Acidobacteriota bacterium
GCGGGAGTAGTTCAGTGGCAGAACGTCAGCTTCCCAAGCTGAATGTCGCCGGTTCGATCCCGGTCTCCCGCTCCAAATCTCACCGTGGTGCATTGCGCCGCTCCTAAATTGTTTCCTGCACCTTAATCACCAGGCAAGTAATGGTGTCATCGCCCTTGAGCAGCATCTGATGCGGCGTGCCTGCGGGAATGTGCGCCACGTCGCCCGGCCGCAGATTTTGCGGCGTGCCGTCTTCAATGGAATTGCCACGTATTTCTCCGGGCGCGACGATGCGTGCCCCGGTTACCGTGCCGCCGGTCATGAGCGTGGCCGCTCCGGAAAGCACGACGAAGAGATCCGCAAAGCGTTCGTGCACCTCGACCTCGCCGCTGCGGCTGCGGAAGGAGAGCATGGCAAAGTGCTGGGGATACTCCTTGAGCGTCTCCGACGCCGAGCCGTCGCCGTGCTTCGCCATTTTGCGGAGATACGCGGCCCGCTCCAACAACAGAGGAGGCGTCCAATGATCGACGGGGTTCTTTGGTGCCAGCGGCCTTGGAGACACTTCATCCAGGTTCATGTCCTTCAGAATCTCTTTTGCTATTCTCTCCATTGCGATTCCTTTCTTTTCGTGCAGATACGCTCCCGCTTTTCTATTAGAGCCCCGCCAGCTTGCGCGCCCGCTTGAAGACGTTGAGGAGCATGGGCTGCGTGAGCTTGCCAGTGTTTGTGTTTTGCAGCGAGGGGTGATAGCTGGCAATAACGATGAGTCCGCTCGGCAGTTTGTATTCGGCGCCGTGCGCGAAGACGAAGCCCGTACGCTTTGGCAAACGGCCCAGCCGCGACTCGTGCGCCAGCTGGCCGTCGAACGCGATGCGGCCCAGGCACACCACCACTCGTAATTCCGTGAGCAGCTTCATTTCAAGGTCGAGCCACGGCGCGCAATTGCGCATCTCTTCGGGCGTGGGTTTGTTGCCCGGCGGAGCGCAACGCGCCACTGAGGTGATCCAAAGGCCGCTGAGCTTCATGCCGTCGTCACGCGAGGATGCGACGGGCTGCGAGGCAAATCCGGCCGCGTGCAGAACCGGAAACAGAAAGTCGCCCGATCCGTCGCCGGTGAACGGCCTTCCGGTGCGATTCGAGCCGTGCGCTCCCGGCGCCAGCCCCAGTGCCAACACGCGCGCCCTCGGGTCGCCGAAGGAGGGCACGGGACGACCCCAGTATTCCCAATCGGCATAGGCACGACGGCGTTTCTGCGCCACCTGAGTGCAATGCGCGCGCAGACGCGGACACAGATTGCACGCGACAATGCGCGCGTTCAATGCGTTAAGAGTCGTAGGCGCGGCCATGAGGGCATTTTACTTCTGCGCGGCAAACGCGGGCTCCACAGGCGCGACTTCTTGCAGTCGACATCAGCGCGCGTGGTCAATCGCGAAACAAGTGCGAGCTTGTGAAATACTGAATTTGTCTTTGCATTTTTCACGCGGAGCGGGGAACGAAGAAAGTGTCCGGACCACCCAACCCGGAGTTTTTGCGCCGCGCCATTGCGCTGGCTATCGAGAACGTGGCCACTGGCAACGGAGGTCCGTTTGCGGCGGTGATCGTGCGTGATGGCAAGATCGTGGGCGAGGGCGCGAACTCCGTGACGACGACCAACGACCCGACGGCGCATGGCGAGGTGAACGCCATCCGCGCCGCCGCCAATGCACTGGGAACCTTCAAACTTGACGGTTGTGAACTCTATACCAGTTGCGAGCCGTGCCCCATGTGCCTGGCGGCCGCGTATTGGGCGCGGGTCGACGCCGTGTACTACGGCGCCAGCGCCGCCGATGCAGCCCGTGCGGGATTTGACGACGAGTTTCTCTACGTGGAGCTACGCAAAGACGCGGCCGACCGCAAGCTCCGCTCCGCGCAACTGCTTGGCGGCGAGGCATGGGCCAGCTTTGCCGCGTGGATTGCGTCACCGAATAAAGTTGAGTACTAACCTGCGCCGTCCTCTATATAAGAGGGGTTGGATTCTTGACCGTGCGCCGTCAGCTTGCGTATGCTGCGAGCGTTTAACCTCGGGGGGCGCATCGAATTTCACGCCGTGAAGGGAGAGTCCGCATGAGCACTGCAAGCACGGCTGCAACTCCCGTTCCGACGTTGAGCGCGAAGCCGCTGCTGGTGCGCCGCGCCGCCGTGCTGGGCGCAGGAACCATGGGCTCGCGCATCGCCGCGCATCTGGCCAACGCCGGAATCCCTACGCTCCTGCTGGATCTTCCTCCCAACGATCAAACCTCGGAGCGCGTGCCTTCCGTCGCCGCTCTCGAAGCACTTGGGAAATCCAAGCCCGCCGCTTTCTTCGAGGCATCACTCAGCCGCCTCATCACGCCCGGCAGCTTCGACGACGACCTGCCCAGGATCAGCGAGTGCGATTGGGTTGTCGAAGCCGTGGCCGAGAACCTCGACATCAAGACCGCGCTGCTCGCGCGCGTGCTGCCGCACCTAAGCGCTCACGCCATCCTGACGACCAACACCTCCGGCCTGCCTATCGCGCGCATCGCTGCCGCTGTTCCCGGTCTTGGCAAGAGATTTTTCGGAACGCACTTCTTCAATCCGCCTCGCTACATGCGCCTAGTGGAAGTGATCCCCGCGCCGAAAAGCGATCCCGAACTGGTCGCAGCTTTTTCCGCGTTTGCCGACCGCATGCTTGGCAAGCAGGTCGTCTTTGCGAACGACACGCCGAATTTTATTGCCAACCGCATCGGCATTGCAGTGATGTTCAACGCTGCGAACCTGATGCTCGAGAAAGGCCTCACTATTGAAGAGGTCGACGCGCTGACCGGCCCCGCCGTCGGCTGGCCGCGTACCGGAACTTTTCGCCTTGCCGACCTCGTCGGCATCGACATTCTGGCGCACGTCGCTGCCAACTTTCCGCAGGGCGTAAGCGGAGGAAAGTTCGCGGCTATTCTCGCTGAATTACTGAAACGCGGCTGGCTCGGCGATAAGTCGGGGCAGGGATTCTACAAGAAAGTTCGCGGCACGGGCGGCAAAGACGAGCGCATGGTTCTGGACCTTGCGTCCTTCGAGTACCGCCCCCTGGTGAAAGCGGCGCTGCCCGCACTCGACATGGCGAAGAATGCCGCGACGCTGCCGGAGCGGTTGCAATTATTGCTCAAAAACGATCCCGCCAAGGACAAGGCGGCGGCGTTTCTGTGGCCATTTCTGGCATCGCTCTGGAACTTCGCGGCCGAGCGGATCGGCGAGGTTGCCGACGACGCGCCCGCGATCGATGCCGCGATGCGCGCCGGCTTCAACTGGGAGATGGGGCCCTTTGAAATGTGGGATGCGACGGGCGTGGCCGAGACCGTGAGCCGCATGAGGGCGCTGGGACTTCCTGTGAGCGCGGCCGCACAATCGCTGCTGGCCGCTTCGCGCAGAAGTTGGTACGCGCCCGGCAAGGATGCCTGCTTCCAGCCGTCAACAGGGCAGACTGTCGCAATTCCCGCGATTCCAGGTCACGCACGCGTGGCCGATTTTCGCCGTGCGCACGCGGTGGTGCGCAGCAATTCTGGCGCGTCGCTGGTCGATCTTGGCGACGGCATCGGCTGCATCGAACTGCATTCGCTCAAGAACGCTATTGGCGGTGACGTGCTCTCGTTGATTGCCGCGGTTCTCAATCCCGCTTCAGATATGGTGCGCGACTTTGCGGGCTTTGTGATCACGGGCGACCGCGACAATTTCTCCGTCGGCGCGAACCTGATGCAACTTTTGCTGGCGGCGCAGGAGGGTGAGTGGGACGAACTGGCCGGGGTCATTCATCACTTCCAGCAGATGACTGCGGCCATCAAATTTTGTCCGCGGCCGGTGGTTGCCGCGCCGTTCGGCCTTACTCTCGGCGGCGGCGCCGAGATTTGTCTGCACGCCGCGCGCCGCCAACCGCACGCGGAGACCTATATGGGATTGGTTGAAGCCGGTGTGGGATTGATTCCGGCGGGTGGCGGGACGAAAGAGATGTTGCTGCGCGCATTCGATGTGGCCGTTGCGCTGGCCCCGCCGGATCCAAAGGATCCTCCCTCGCGCTTCGCGCAATCCGCTGAATTCGTCACCGCTCTTCGGCGCGCGCTCGAAACCATCGCCATGGCCAAGGTTTCCACTTCGGCTGCGGAGGCCCGCTCGCTCGGCCTGCTTGCGCAAGCCGATCGCGTGACCATGAACCGCGAGCGCCTGTTGCTCGACGCGAAAGCGCAGGCCGCGGTGCTGGCCGAAACCGGATACGTGCCTCCGCAACCGCGCACGCAAATTCCCGCGCCGGGCACGGCTGTGCTGGCGACGCTCGAGGCCGGTATTTATCTGATGGGCGAAGCCGGTTACGCATCTGAGCACGACCAGAAGGTCGCCCGTTGGGCGGCATACATCCTTGCCGGCGGACGCGTTACGCCCGGAACGCTCGTGAGCGAACAGTATGTGCTCGACCTCGAGCGCGAGGCTTTCCTGTCGCTCTGCGGCGAGCGCAAGACGCAGGAGCGCATCGCGCACACCCTGAAAACCGGCAAACCGCTGCGAAATTAATTTCTGCCCAGTTGCGGTTCTGCGATACTCGGCATAAAGTTCTGGTGAGAGTTTTCGATGGTACGCGCCCGTTACAGAGCGGTTCTCCAATTTATCTGCATCATTTCGCGGACCCTGCAAGGTGGCTTTTTCTTGAGGAAAAAGCCACTCAGCGGTTGCAGCTTCGTCTTACGGCAACTGGAGAACCGCTGTAGATCGGGGCTTGCGCTCACTGCGCTGCTCCTTTGCTGTTGCCCCTCATGGATCCGGCCACAGGACGAGGCCACGCCGCCTCTGAACTCCTCCGGCCAGGTGACGGTGGACGGCCAACGCACGACTTATCTCATCCGCCATTTACCGGTCAACGCATTTCCCCAGCTTCCGGCTGCCGTGCAGGATGCGCTCACGCGGCGCGGGTGCCTGATTCCGCAAACCTACGAGGCACACCAACCGGAAAACGTGGTCCGCGCGAGCCTTGAGCACCATGGCTCGTCGGACTGGGCGGTCCTTTGCTCGGTCGACGGCCGCGTATCGCTGCTCGTCTTCTTTGCGGGTGGGGGTGACCCTATGGTGCTGGCCTCGGTGCTGGAAACCGATCGCCTGCAGGCGCACGGTGCGACCGAATTGCTCGGCTTTAACTGGGGCATCGATGCCGCATCGCCGGATGTGATTCATGAGGCGCAGTTCGGCATGAGACCTCCCCCGCCGCGCCTTGACCACGACGCCCTGGCCGACTCGGTTGTCGACGGGCGGACGATTTATCGCGTGTTCGCAAAAGGCGCCTGGACGGTCGTCGATACGCAGAATTGAAGGCTGAGCAGCTTGACCTCAACGCGTCCAGCCATCTAACAATGAGCCAGCAGTGCCGCCGCGTGTTGTTCGCAGTCGGCTGTTTTTGGAGACATCCATGCCGGAAGCCGTTCTTGTCGCCGCTGTTCGTACGCCCGTGGGCCGCGCGCCGAAAGGCGCACTTTCGACCACCCGCCCCGACGACTTGGCCGCAATTGCATTGAGCGGGGCTTTGGACCGGGTTCCGGGGGTCGACAAGGCCGAAATTGACGACGTGATCATGGGCTGTGCGCAGCCCGAGGGTGAGCAAGGCTGGAACCTGGCGCGCATGGCTGCACTGCGCGCGGGGTTGCCGGTGGAGATTCCGGGCGTTACTGTGAACCGGCTGTGCGCTTCGGGACTTGAAGCCATTGCGATCGCCGATCAGCGCATCCAATTCGGCGCCGCGCAGGTGATTGTTGCCGGCGGAGCCGAGTCGATGAGCTTGATTCCCATGGGCGGCAACAAGCCCAGCCCCAATCCATGGCTCGCGGCCAACTATCCGGCGTCGCTGCTGACTATGGGCCTGACGGCCGAGCGCGTCGCCCGCCATTACGAGATCTCTCGCGACGATCAGGATGCGTACGCCTTGGCGAGCCATCAGAAGGCAGTGGCCGCGCAGGCCGCGGGGCGATTCAAAGAAGAGATGGTTGCAGTGCGCGTGATAACGTCCGCGCCCGGACCGAAGCCGGGAAAGCCGGAGATCAAGGAAAAGGAATTTTCCGCCGACGAAGGCCCCCGCGCCGACACCTCCGCCGCCGCATTGGCGCAGTTGAAGCCGGTGTTTCACGCGCAGGGCACGGTCACCGCGGGCAACTCCTCGCAAACCTCCGATGGCGGAGCGGCAGCGGTCCTCATAGAATTGAACCGCGCGCGCGAACTCGGTCTTCAACCTGTGGCGCGGCTGGTTTCCTACGCCGTTACTGGCTGCCTGCCGGAGGAGATGGGCGTCGGCCCCATCACGGCGATTCCCAAAGCCCTGCGCTTCGCCGGCCTCTCGCTGAACGACATCGAGCTCATCGAATTGAATGAGGCGTTCGCGGCACAGGTTTTGGCTATCATCCGCACGCTCGACCTGGACCCGGCGCGCGTCAACGTCAACGGCGGCGCCATCGCGCTCGGGCATCCTCTCGGTTGCACCGGCGCAAAATTGACCGCGACCCTGCTCCAGGAGATGAAAGTACGGGGCGCCCGGTACGGCATGGTGACCATGTGCGTGGGCGGCGGCATGGGCGCAGCGGGCATCTTCGAGCGGCTCTGACTGGCAGCTTGACCCCTGAAGCCTGATCCCTAGTTCTTGAAGAACTCTCCGTGTCCCCCATTCGCCCAGGGATTGTAGTGCTCGGCGAATTCGGCGCGATGCTGCGTGCTGGGGTGGTCGTAGAGCCAGAACTCGATCAGCGGGTTCGGATTGGGATCCTCGAGCCAGGACTCGCCCAGTTTATTGAATGCGGCAACTGCGGTTTTTTGCGGATCGGCCACAATGCCGTGAATCGCCTCCTGCCCATAGACATCTGCCTGATGCTCGAAGTAGCGGCTGAAGGCGCTGTCCACGGGTTCGGTGAGGAAGCCGGCAATCGAAATGGCGAATAGCAGCACTACGAAGCCCGTGCGCGACGCGAGATCCGGAGCGCCCCATCTGGCTCCATAGCGTTTGACCATCCGTGCGGCAAACGCGGCGCATACCCAAAACAAAACGAACAGCCCGACAGCGTTGCCGGCAAGTTCCTTGGGAATGTGGTGCAGTACGTAATGTCCGCTTTCATGGCCGAAGACGAATAACACCTGATCATCGGGCATCTGATCCGTAGTCGTATCCCACATCACGTACCGCTTGGTCGGTCCGAGGCCGGCAACAAACGCATTGATCCCGGTGGATTTCGCGCTGGCCTTCATCAGGTACATGCGATTGGGCGGGATATCGATTCCGGTGCGCGCTACCAGGGTCTCGATCTTCGCCACCAGAGCGGCATGATTCTTTTGGAGCGGCTCCTGTTGATAGAAGAGAGGAACAAACAGCGGCAAGATCAACAGAGAAAAAACCAGGATCGGCAGGGTGACTGCCCAGATGCCCAGCCAGTAGCGCCGCGGCCAGCGTCGCAAAATCCAGTTGAAAAGCAGCAGAACTGGCACGCCGAACAGGAGCGTTAGTGCCAGGCCTTTGCCCAGGTCGCCCAGCCAACTGCCCCACCCCTGCACGCTGATGCCGTAGCTTCGCTCATAGTGCTCGCCGATCCAAGCGAGGGGAAGGCCGGCAACTCTATTGATGACGAAGTAAGCAGCGAAAAATGCGGCTCCCTGGAGCCATCTGCGGCCGGAGAGCCGCTGCGCCCAGCGCTCGATGCCGGCCCAAGCGCCAGAGGCAAGCAGTAACCACACAAACGCAATGCCCCAGATGGAATCGGAAAGATCGAGGATGTTGCGGATGCGGTCGAGCGTGACGGCCTTGGCCAGCTTATCGGGCGGCAACGTGTACGCCGGCGCGGGAGCGGCGGACGCGGTTGCGGCGGGTGCAGGTGGGGATGCGGGATTCTGGGCGGCAAGGGGAACGGAAACCATGGCGGCAAGCAAAACTGCCGGGCAAAACATCCAGGCCAAACCACGGCAAAAAGCCATAAAAATCGCCCTCCCTGCGGGGTCTCCGCGACAAACGAGCCCGCTCTGCGACAATCAAGAGTAGAGATGCTTCTACCCGAAAACCTTAGTACCAACCCACACAATCCTTCAGGCTGCGCGCAGCGCCGGCCGGTCACTCTCTCCATCTTCGCACCCACAGTTGCCGTGATGATCCTGATGGCGTTGCCGTGCGCGGCCCGTGCCCAGCAAGCGGCTGCGACTCACCCGGCGGCAGACACGCCGGTGCTCCTGGATGCCATGAATGCCGAGCTGCATCGCGCCTTCACGTCGCTCAGCAAGTCCGCAACGCCGGGTGATGATAAACAGCCGCCGCCGTATTTCATCAGCTACTCGGTGCACGACACCAGCGCGCTGAGCATCAGTGCACAGTTCGGCGCGCTGACCGTGAGCGGCGGTTCGCGGGAGCGCATGGCCGACGTGCAGGTGCGCGTGGGCAGTCCCAAGCTCGATAACACGCACGGCGAGCACCGCGGCTCGGCAGTGAACAGCATGGCTCTGCCGCTGGGCGACGACCGCGAGGCAATCGCGCGCACGCTGTGGCTCGGGACCAACACGGGTTATGGGAACGCGCTCGACAACTACCTGCGCGTGAAAACCGAGGCCCAGGTGCGCGCCAAGGAAGAAGACACCTCGCCGGATTTCAGTCAGGAGGCGCCGCAGGTGCACGTAGAGAAGCCTGCGCCGGCGCTCGTGGTGCGCAAGGCGGAGTGGGAGCAGCGCGTGCGGGAGCTCTCACGCATCTTTCGCGAATTTCCCGACGTGTACCAGAACGAGGTGGGATTCGCGGCGCAAAGCTCAACACGCTACTTTGTTTCGTCGGAGGGCGCGGAACTGGTGACGCCTTACGTGTCGTCGGGATTGGTGATCGTGGCTGTAACGCGCGCCGACGACGGAATGGATCTGTTCCTTGCCCGGACCTTCGAGGCCGATTCGCCCGAAGGGCTGCCCGCGCAAGCCGAGCTGGAAAAGGCTGTGCGCGAAATCGGCGCGCAGCTTGAAGCTCTGCGCAAGGCGCCAGTGACCGAGCCGTTCGATGGGCCGGCGATTCTTTCGGGCCGCGCCGCTGCCGTGTTCTTTCACGAGGTGCTGGGCCACCGGCTTGAGGGCCAGCGCCAGCGCGGCGACGAGGAAGGCCAGACTTTTACCAAAGATCTTGGCAAGGAGATTCTGCCTCCGTTCCTTTCCGTGGCCGACGATCCTACGCTGGCGAATTTCGATGGTATCTCTCTCGCGGGCCACTACGAATATGACAGCGAGGGCGATAAGGCGGAGCGGGTGGAGCTGATCCAGGACGGCGTGCTCAAAAACTTCCTCATGTCGCGCCTGCCGATCGCGAGTTTTGGCGCGTCCAACGGCCACGGTCGCGCGCAAGAGGGATATGTGCCCACCGGCCGCCAGGGCAACCTGATTGTGACTTCGACGAAAACCGTCCCCGACGCGGAGCTGCGGAAGCAGTTGATCGAAGAGGCAAAGAGGCAGGACAAGCCCTACGGCCTCTACTTTGAAGACATCTCTTCAGGCTTCGCGGTCACGCAACGCAGCTCGCCGCAGGCGTTTCAAGTTATCCCGCTCGTGGTGTGGCGCGTGTATGTCGATGGCCGGCCCGACGAACTGGTGCGCGGCGTAAGCATTGTGGGCACTCCGCTGGCGGCGATGAAAAAGATTCTCGTGACCGGCGACAAGAGCGAAGTGTTTGACGGCGTGTGCGGCGCGGAGTCGGGATCGATTCCCGTGAGCGCCGTGGCTCCCGCCATGCTGCTGAGCGAGATCGAGACCCAGCGCCAGGCGCAGGGCACGGCGCGGCCGCCGATTCTGCCCATTCCCGGTGCGGATGCAACGAAGGAGGCGAAATGAACCGACTTCGTCCGATCATGCTGCCAGCCGTTTTAGGATGCATTGCCGCGTGCTTGTGCGCGCCGCTTGTTGCACAGGCGCAGCCCACGCGCGCCGACGCCGAAAAAGATCCCGTGCTGAAGGCCATGCTGACCGAGCTCGACCGCAGCATGAGCCAACTCCAGTTGCCGGGTTTTGCCAAGCCGTTCTTCATTCAATACCGCATCGAGGAAGTGGACCAATTCGAGACCAAAGCGGAGTTTGGCGCGAGCGAAGGCGCTGGACGCATGCGACAGCGCGTGGCGCGCGTGACGGTGCGCGTAGGCGACTACAAGACCGACAGCTCCGGTGGCCGCGGTGACGGCTCGATTGAATTAGCGGGTCTCGACGTCGATCCCATCGCGTTGCGCTCCGCGTTGTGGCAGGCGACGGACCAGGCTTACAAGAATGCGCTTTCGGCCTACGCGCAAAAGCAGGCCGAACTGAAGCAGGTGCAGACGCCGCCGCAGGCCGACGATTTCAGCCAGGAGAAACCCATCGTCTCTCTCGCCGATCCGGTCGCGTTGCAGCTCGACGACGATGCATGGACTGCGCGCGTGGCGCGGTTCAGCGGTCTCTACGGCAGCGACCCCGCGGTGAGCGCAACGCAGCACGACGTGGAATACGCAGAAGCGAGCTTTCGGGCCCGCGCCACCACCACCTGGATCGCGACCAGCGAAGGAACAATCGTCCGCAAGTCGGAGGCGCAATATGAGGAGTCGTTTGCCGCGGGCACGCAAGCCACGGATGGCATGAGTATCGACCGCTCGTACTCTTCGACGGGAACCTCGCCAGCCGATCTCGACGCGGAAGCCGTCTTCAGCAAGCACGTCGTGGATGAAATTGCGTCGCTGGCCGAGCTGCGCAAGGCGCCGCTGGTCGAAGAGGAGTATCACGGCCCGCTGTTGATGAGCGCCGACGCCGCGACCGACACCCTGCGCTCGCTGCTGAGTACTGCGGTGACAGCCACGCGGCCGCCGCTGGGCACTGAAGCCCGCACCAACGGGCCTTTTGCATCGAGTTTCCACGCGCGCGTTCTGCCCGATTTCATGAGCGTGGTCGACGACCCGGGATTGAAAACGTTTGAGGGCAAAGGACTCATCGGGGCCTACGATGTGGACGACGAAGGTGTGCCCGCGCAAGCTGTGACGCTGGTCGATGCTGGGCGGCTTGTCAGTTACGTCATCGGGCGCCAGCCGGTGCGCGATTTTTCTCAGTCGAACGGCCATGGGCGTGCCGGGGCCACCGGCCCTCCGCGTCCTGCGATCGGAGTGCTCAAGATTAGTTCAGACAACGGCCTGACGGACGGCGACCTGAACCAGAGATTGCTGGGAATAGCGAAGGATCGCGGGTTGGCGAGCGTGTATTATGTCCAGACCATGGGCGGGCCGCGCACGCCGCGCCTGCTTTATCGCATGAGCCCCGACGGCAAGCGCGAGTTGGTGCGAGGCGCCGTCCTCGACGATATTGACGATCGCGCCCTGCGCTCAAGCATCGAGGCCGCTGGCAAAGATCTTTTCGTTGCGAATTTCTACGGAGATTTGCCGACTACGGTGATGGCTCCGGCACTGCTTTTTGACGACGCCACGGTGCGGCGCGCTAACGCGAAGAACGAGAAGCTGCCGTTCTATCCGCCGCCGGAGTGACAAGCAGCCAGTAGCCAGTAGCCAATAGGGGCTAGCGCGAGCATTGTCCTACTGGCTATTGGCTATTTTGGCCGTCTTTCGTCGAAGGGCTTTATGCTTGAGGGCAAGCGATCGAAATGGAACCAGCGGCCGGCCAAAATCTCGACGGGCAAATCTCGTGCTTGAGCTTTGGCTCGCCTACCCCGGCGACCTTGTCGAGCCCGCGACTGAGGAGGCGTGCACCGCGCTGCTGGATGACGCCGAGCGTGCCCGCGCTGTGCGCTTCCGTTTTGATCGGCATCGCCGCGAATTCCTGACCACACACGCTCTGGCCCGTGTTGCGCTCTCGCACGCCCACCCCTTGCCGCCGGATGCCTGGAGCTTCTCGTTCAACCCGTACGGCAAGCCGTCCCCCATTCCGGAGTGCGGCCTGCGCTTCAGCCAGTCGAACAGTTTGGAATTGACGGTGTGCCTGATTGCGCGACCAGGCGCGCGCGCCTCCGTGCATGCAGGCGCTGCCGCCGCGTTGGAGGGTCCAGAGGTCGGTGTCGATGTCGAGTCCTTTGCGCGCGCCGATGAGATTGTTCCGCTCGCTGCGCGGGTCTTCTCCGCGGCCGAGCGCGCGCGACTCGACGCCTTGCCCGCTGCCGAGCGCCCCGATCGTGCCCTGCTGCTCTGGACCCTCAAGGAGGCCTACGTCAAGGCGCGCGGCATGGGCCTCTCGCTTCCATTGCAGGAGATTTCGTTCCTCTTCGACGGCCCTGAGGCCATTCGTTTTGAAGTTGCCCCGGGGGTCGACGACGATCCCGGCCGCTGGCGGTTCTGCCGGTTCGACCACGCCGGACACCGCATTGCGCTGGCCGTGGAAGCCGCTGCCGCCCCAGAACCGGAAATTGCTTTGGAAATCTTTGAGGTTCGTCCGCCGCTCGAGCCCCCATCGCGCCTGGCGTGGGGCTCTCCGGCATGGTCTTGATCCAGCACTGATGCGAGTGACCGGGTGTCTCGTCCGCCGCGGCGGAGAGGCCTGGGAAAGTATGCAGACGGGGTCCGCCCGGCCATTCACGCCGCGTTCATCTCAACCTGTGAACTTTCCCGCACCCTGATCGCGGGTTTTCGCATCCATCTTTTTATACGCAGAGCCGAACTTGGGCCTGAGGACAGGCCCCTCCACCCAGTACAATCCGAACGAAGGAGATTTTCCCCTATGGCATACGAATTACCGGCGCTTCCCTACGACTACAACGCGCTTGAACCGTTCATCGACACGGAAACCATGCATCTGCATCACGACAAGCACCACCAGACCTACATCACCAACGTGAATGCAGCCCTGGCCAACCATCCGGCGCTCGCTGCCAAGAGCGTCGACGACCTGATCAGCGACCTCAATGCGGTGCCTGAAGACATTCGCGGCGTGGTGCGCAACAACGGAGGCGGCCATTCCAACCACTCGATGTTCTGGACCATCATGGGCCCGGCGAACGCGTCAGGCGGCCACCCAACAGGCGAGATCGCCAAGCAGATTACGGCCGACTTCGGCGACTTCGACGCCTTCAAGAAGAGCTTCAACGAGACCACGGCCAAGCAATTCGGCTCCGGCTGGGGTTGGCTGGTGTTCACGGGCGGCAAGCTCAAGATCATCACTACGGCCAATCAGGACTCGCCGCTTTCGCAGGGTCTCTATCCCATTCTCGGCAACGATGTTTGGGAGCACGCTTACTACCTCAAGTACCAGAACAAGCGCCCCGATTACCTGGCCGCGTGGTGGAACGTGGTGAACTGGGCTGAGGTCAACAAGCGTTTCGCCAAAGCGAAGGGCTGAATCCAGGTTTCAGGTGTCAGGGATCAGGTTTCAGGGACCGGTGCATAGCACACGGTTCGTGGAACATTCATTCGCTGACCCGGCTCCGTAGCCAAATCTGACACCTGACACCTGAAACCTGATATCTGTCGGAGACATCATGGCCACAATGCAGATGAGCGTGCGCCCCGAGGACCTTTCGCAGTTTTCGAAGGGCTCCGAGCGGATTCCCGAGCCGGGAATTCTCGTGATCTTTGGCGCCTCGGGCGACCTGACCAAGCGCAAGCTGTTTCCGGCGCTGTTTCATCTTTTCCAGGCGAACCTTTTGCCGAAGCAGTTTGCGATTGTCGGCGTGGCGCGCCGTCCGTTGGGCGACGAGTTCGCGGCCGACATGCGCGCGGGCATCGTGGAATCCGGCGGTGTGGATGCGACGGATGCCAAACTCGACGCCTTCGTCAGCCACGTCAGCTATTTCCCGCTCAACTTCGACGATCCATCGCACTACGCGAAACTGAAGACCGAACTCGACCGCATCGCGGCGGAGAAGGGAATCGGTCCCGACCGGCTCTATTACCTGGCCACCGCGCCGGAGTTTTTTGCCGGCATCGTGGAGAACCTGGGTGCGCAGGGCATGGCGCAGCCCGAGAAGGGCCGCGCTATCGTGGTCATCGAAAAGCCCTTCGGCCACGATCTCGATTCTGCCCGCGAGCTCAATCACCAGGTGAACGCCGTATTCCCGGAGAGGCAGGTCTTCCGCATCGACCACTACCTGGGCAAGGAGACGGTGCAGAATCTGCTGGTCTTTCGCTTTGCCAACGGCATCTTCGAGCCCATCTGGAAACGCAATTACATCGACCACGTGCAGATTACCGTGGCGGAAACTTTGGGCGTGGAGGGCCGCGGGCCTTTCTATGAGAAGGCCGGAGCCCTTCGCGATGTGGTCCAGAACCACATGATGGAGCTGCTCGCCCTGGTCGCTCTGGAACCGCCGTCGAGCTTCGAGGCCGACAGCGTGCGCCGCGAAAAGCTCAAAGTGTGGCAGGCGATTCCTTCTATCCCCATCCTGCAAACGGTGCGCGGCCAATACGGCCCCGGCATCGTCAACGGCGAGCACGTGATCGGCTACCGCGACGAAGAACGCGTGAATCCCGAGTCCGGCACCGAGACTTACGCGGCGCTTCGCCTCACCATCGAGAATTGGCGCTGGGCGGGAGTTCCGTTCTTTCTGCGCGCCGGCAAGCGGATGAAGAAGCGCGCCACGGAAATCTCCATCCAGTTCAAGCAGCCGCCGCTTTTGATCTTCAATCGCATGGCAACTGCCGGCCCCTGCCCCGAGATCCAGCCCAACCTGTTGACGATCCGCATCCAGCCCGACGAGGGCATTGCGTTGCGCTTCGGCGCCAAGGTTCCTTCGAGCGCGCAGATGGCGGTGTGCCCCGTGAACATGGACTTCGACTACGAGGCTGCTTTTGGCAAGTCCAGTGCAAATGGTTACGAGCGCCTGCTGCTCGACGCCATGCTGGGCGACCAGACGCTCTTCTCGGACCGCGAAGGCGTGGAGACCAATTGGGCGCTGTACACGCCCGTGCTCGAAGCCTGGGCGGCGAAAAAGCCCGAGGTGTTTCCCAATTACTTTGCCGGGTCGTGGGGCCCCGAGTGCGCCGACCATTTGCTGGAGAAGGATGGCGGCTACGCGTGGCGGAACGATCTGGGGCGGAAGGCGTAAAGACAGGGACAAGGGACCAAGCCACCCATCGAGCAGAAATCGCTCGATGGGGGCCCCGGCAGGGATCAGGGATCAGGGATCAGGAAAAGCAAAAGCAAAAGCAAAAGCAAAAGCAAAAGCAAAAGCAAAAGCAAAAGCAAAAGCAAAAAAAAAGCAAAAGCAAAAGCAAAAGCAAAAGCAAAAGCAAAAGCAGATACCCGGCTGCCCCGGCTTCACGTTATGCCGACACTTCGGGTAGAGGGTCGCTGTTCATCTTTCGATTGCTACCCCCTCCCCTCCCTCCCCCCTTTTTTACTAATGTCGTCAAAACAAAGGGGTTGCAGGAAACCGACTTTTGTAAGTCGTTGATTCTAAAGGAGAGTATTTTTGTAAAGTCATCATTCCATTCGAGATCTCTGCGCTCCGAGGGGAGTTCGAAGCGGCCAGTTAGAGCAATTCCAGAGTTTACGTGCCCTATGCGCCTCGGCGAAAGGTGGCGTTTTTTTAAGGAAAACGTCACTGGGCGACCCGGTTTCTGGGTACAGCAACTCTGGAATCGCTGTGGGGCGGCGCCAGGAACGAACGCCTGCGATTTGGACCTATGTAGCGATTATGCGGGAAAAGGGCGAAACTATCTGCAAAGTTGGGGAAGGTTTATTGCGAGTGCTTTGTGGGGGTTAGGGTGGTGCGGGCCTGGTTGGGTCTTGACATCGTGATTCCGGCAGAACTGGGGCGGCCCAATTCCAAGACTCTTGGGCATTTTCCGGGACCGGTCCTTTAGACCGTGGGCTTCTTCCTGCCAATTGAGGTCCGGAGTTTCCCCGGTCCCCAAGAGCAAGGGATCCTTCGACTTCGCTCAGGACGGGCACCCTCGGTGTGGTTTTTGGGCGTCGAGACCGAGGCCACCTGCCAGTAGAGTGGGAATACGAATCATTCGAGCGGCCGCGGGCGCGTGCGTTCAGTGACCCGGCCGACCTAGAGCCGAATTCGAGCAGCGCTCAGCTTACCCAGTCAAACCACATGACGTCGCCGTCAAAGAAGTCAGCAAATGGGTATTCAGCATTGTCTTTCAGACGCCTGACGCGAAGGCGCACCTTCTCCCGTGCCATCTCCAACGGTGTTCTCTCTAAGACGCCGGCGCCGCTGACGTAGGCCACGAAGCGAGAATCGGGAGACCAGGAGAGGCCGGACTCGGCAGCATCGGCCGCGAAGAATAGCTTCTTTTCGCCGGTAGAATTAAGAATGCCGTAATAGGCGCAGCCACGCAAAGATGGCGGGCAAAACAGATAGGTAATCCACTTACCATCGGGAGACCAGGTTCCAAAACCACCGTTAGCAATCTCTTTCGATGTCTTTGTCCGTGTGTCGTAGAGACGCAAGCTGCGAATTCCCCCGACCTTGTTGACTGTATAGACAATCTGCTTGTCGTCGGGCGACCAGCACTGTGGAAGGGCAAAAGCGTCAAGTTCGCTATCCACGACCTCGGTCTGCCCGGTGTTGAGATCGAAAATCAGCAGTTTGTCATTGGACCAACCGTGCTTTTGCCGACGGTCGTCCATAGACGTTACCAGGTTCGACATATCGTGGGACCAGCAGATAGTCGACCCCTGATTCACCAAACCCTCATAGTCCTTCAGGTCGCTTCCGTCTGTCCGCACCGTTGCCAGAGCAAAGCCGCCGGGACACTCTTGAGAATTCGGGCTGGGATGCGTGAATCCGGGCGGTAGACAGTGGGAAAATGCGATCATGGTTCCATCGGGCGAAACTGCGCCATTTTCAACCGATCCTTGATTGAGAAACGGCATCGACGCTTTCATTGTGCGGTCCGCGAACGAAATCGTGTAGACCCTGTCGTCAAACGCATGTACTAGAAACCAGTCGGTAGCCGCGCTCGCGCTGAAGCCGGACGAGCTCCGACTGTACGGAGTTCTGAGGCCAAACGAGGAAGGGAATCAGGCACCAGAACTGCGGCGCAAGCGGCTAGTGCCAGGCCCGTTCGGGAACTAAGAACTCGCGATGCATCGCGCAAGAATCCGAACATTGGAACCCCTCCGAGAGTTCAGGTTCAGGTGCCTGGATTTCATTCTATGCTCACTGGAAATTCGGTTTTGTGCGCGAATACGCGGCCAACCCCGTTCGTCCGGCTAACCGCCCGTCCCCTGTCTTTTATCCATCGCCGCGTTCGCCAACTTGTCGGCCTCTTTATTCCCGCCGCGGAGGGTGTGCCGCATCTCGAAGGCGTCGAGTTGCGCGCGACAGGCGCTGCGCCTCATCCCACAGCGTCCGCAAGCCGGGGTTTTTCACCTTGTAGATGCCCTTCATCTGCCGCACCATCAGCTCGGAATCGGAGTAGACCCGCAGGCGGCGGACGCTGTTCGCAAGCGCCCAGGCGAGCACGGCCAGCAAGCCCTTATATTCGGCGTAGTTATTGGTCTGGTGGCCGAGAAACTCGCTGAGCCGCGCCACCACCTGACCCTGCGCGTCCTCGATTACCGCGCCGTAGCCTGACGGGCCCGGGTTTCCCCGCGATCCGCCGTCGCAGTGCGCCGTAAACCACCCGCCAGCGCCTGCCGCGCCGGCATCCGCCGTGTTTTCAAAGAGATTTCTCGTCATTGCTTCTCAGTGTAATTGCCAGCAGAGGGAGCAAGTGAGCAAGGGAGCGAGGGAGCAAGAAAACGGCGGCCGGAACGGAAATGTGGGACTTAGTCCCTTAGACCCGTGGTCCGTGGCCCCTGCATTTTCCCGTTGACTAAAGCGTTGCTTCCGCGTCTATTACCTTGCGAACAGGCTTTACTTTCCGGGAGCGGAGCCAATGGAAGCAGACGCGGCCGGTATGCCACTCGCCTTGGTTCAGGCAGTAGCCACTTTAGCTCGACCAGCCGGGCTGGGGATACAATCCACAGCAGGTATGGCTGCGACGAGAGCAATGGACGGGGCGAACCGGGGGAGCTCGAGCCCGAAGGACGGGAGTCAGGACCGACGCGAGCCGGGATCAGGAGCGCGCGCATAGCCGTGCGCTCGAAATGGACCTGATCCGCGAGGCGCAGGCGGGTTCGCGCGTGGCGTTCGATGTGCTGGTGCGGCAGTACGAGCACCAGGTGCTGCGGCTGGCGCTGCACTTGACCGGATCGGAGCACGATGCCGAGGACATTTACCAGGAGGCCTTCCTGAAGGCTTATCGGTACATCGGCAACTTCCGCTTCGAGTGCTCGTTTTATACGTGGATTTACAGGATCGTCACCAACTTGTGCCTGGACCAATTGCGGCGGCGCAAGACCCGCCGCGAGGATCACGCCGTGGTGGTGGACCGCAGCGGCGACGAGATTGATCTGCTGGCCGCGGTTTCTGACGATCGGTCGTTTTCAAACCCGGCCCGCGAGCTGGATCGCAAAGTGCTGGGCGAAAAGATTCAGGCGGCGCTGGGCAAGTTGACGCCGCGCGAGCGGATGGTGTTCGAGCTGAAGCACTACCAGGGGCTGAGGCTGCGCACCATCGGCGAGATGTTGAACACCACGGAAGAGACCGCCAAGAATACGCTCTTCCGCGCGACCAAAAAGTTGCGGACGCAACTGGCGGAGTTGAGATAACGATTCACGGTGAACTGCTGACTGTGAACGATGAACCATGAACTAAGAACTGCCTTTTGGGGCCAAAAGGACGTGGATTATGAATTGCGAATTAGCACATGAACGGATCGTGACGGCGGCCTACGGCGAGCTGCCCGACGAATTGGCGCACGAGCTGGATCGGCATGTGGCCGGCTGCACGGAGTGCCGGGAAGAGCGCGAGCAGGTACTGGCGATCAAAATTCTCGCTGACGCGCATCCGGTTGCGGAGCCTGGGCCGAATCTGGTGGCGCGCGCGCGCCTGCGCCTTGACGAAGCTCTGGACGCATTGCCACCCAAACGCTGGTACGAGCGCCTTGGCGAACGTATTCTGAACAATTTTGCCAGCCTGCAAGCCGCGCCAGTGGCGGCGCTGCTGCTGCTGGTGGCCGGCGCCGGAGCCGGAGTTCTGGGCGGCTACGAGTACGCGCAAAACCACGCAGCTCACGCGGCGGATACGCAAGCGGCCGCGCCCGCCGGCATCAAAGTGCAATCTGAGGCAGACGTCCCCGCACTGGCCAATGTGGCCAACATCTCGGGCATCGTGCGCCAGCCGAACAGTGAGATTGTGGATGTGAGCTACAACCAGGTGGTTCCGCGCAAGATCGAGGGCTCGCTCGACGATCCTCAGATCCGCCAGTTGCTGATGCTGGCCACGGTGGATAAATCTTCGCCGGGCGTGCGCGACGACTCCGTGGCATTGCTGGCGGCAGAGTGCCGCGCCGGCCACAGTTGCCAGCCCGCAGGCATTCGCGAGGCGCTGATGGTAGCGCTGCGCTACGATCGCAGCCCCAAGGTGCGCGAGAAGGCGCTGGAGGGCCTGGAGCCCTATGTGGCCGACGACGTGCGCGTGCGCGACGCCGTGCTGGAAGCCGTGCTGAATGACAATGACCCGGCTATCCGCTCGGCAGCCATTGGTTTGCTGGAGCCTGTCGATGCCGATACCAGCGTTCGCCAGGTGCTTTATTCGGTCTCCAACACGGACGACAACCCCCAGATTCGGAATGTTTCCCGGCAGGTGTTACGCCGGGTTTCCGAAACGCAGTAAACGTGCTTACCCTTCCGGCCACTGCTCCGTCATTAAGAGCGCAGACCGGACGAAGAACTTGATGGAGAGAAACAGCCATGAAACACCTTTTGAGGCCGTACCGTACATCGCATGAGATCCTTGGTTGCGCCGCGCTGTTCGCGGCTGCATGCTTACTCCTTGCACCGCAGAGGGCGCATGCCCAGGCTCAGACACTCACACCGATTTTTGAAGATCCTGCTCCACTGGTGGCTCATGCCAGCCCGTCAGGCTACCTGGGCGTGGAAGTGAGCGACGTGGATGCCGACAAGGCACAGGCACTGAAGCTCAAGGAAGTTCGCGGCGCTGTGATTATGCTCATCGATCACGATGCACCTGCCGGCCAGATCGGCTTGAAGGTGAACGACGTAGTGTTGGCCATCAACGGTCAGAACGTGGACGGCGGCAAGCAGTTCGTTCGCATGCTGCACGAGATTCCGCCGGGTCGCAAGATCAGTCTCGAGGTCAGCCGCGACGGCAACATTCAAACGCTGGCCGTGCAACTGGTCGACCGCAAGGCCATGGAGCAGAGCATCTGGTCGCGCATCGGCATGGATGTCGACGGCGTTTCGACTGCCGGGCCTGTGCCGGCATCAGGCATCGTGAGCGGTGATGCGCCCGCGCCGCCGCCGAGCGGCTTCCACATGTCGATCTTCACGAGTTCGCTCAACGTGGGCGCCATGGTTGAGCCGCTTACTTCGCAGATGGCCGAGTACTTCGGCGTCCCGGGCGGCCTGATGATCAAGCAGGTGAGCAAGAAATCCGAAGCTGCGACGGCGGGCTTCAAGGCTTTCGACGTGATTCTCAAGGTCGGTCCCGACTCCATCAATACGTTGGCCGACTGGGACCGCGCGCTGCGCTCCAATCAGGGCAAGCCTGTGCAGGTGACGATTCTGCGCGACAAGAAACAGCAGACAATTACGCTTCAAGTGGATTCCAAGCACCGCGGCGCAGTGGAGTTCAATAAGGACTTTGAGGGTCTCTTCGCCAAGGGTCGCGCCCCGCAATTCGTGTAGCGCCGGTCTCGTGCCCGGCTGTCGTGCGGGCGTTCACGCCCGCACCCTCCGCAAATTGACTGCCCGATCGTTGAATCGGAATTCCTCGTCCGCACCGTAAACTAAATTCATGGATGTTCTTTACGGCCTGCACCCGGTGGAGGAGGCTCTGAAAGCCGGAAAGCGGCGCTTTGACCACGTGCTCGTGGCGCGCGAGCGGCATGACGCGCGCCTGGAACGGCTGGTGGTCCAGTGCCGCGAGTCCCGCGTCCGCGTTCTGGAGCAGCCGCGCGAGCAGCTTACGATTGCCGCCAAGACACCGGCGCATCAGGGCGTGGTGGCGCTGGTTCACCCGCAGGAGTTTCTTGCGCTCGAGGATCTGTTCGCGCCGGCTGCGGGCAAGGCCGCCGCATCTCGTCTTATTCTGGCTCTCGATGGCGTGGAAGATCCGCAGAACCTGGGTGCGTTGCTACGCGTGGCGGATGGTGCCGGAGTGGACGGGGTGGTGCTTACCGAGCGCCGCTCCGCACCGTTGAGCCCCGTTGCCGTGAAGGCCAGCGCCGGCGCGACCGAACATCTGCGCATTGCACGCGTCGTGAACCTGGTCCGCGCGCTGGAAGAATTGAAACTCCAGAACCTTTGGGTCGTTGGTTTAGACGAGCGCGGCGAAAGTGACTACGACCGCTTCGATCTTACTGGCAATCTGGTGATTGTGCTGGGCCGCGAGGGCGCGGGGCTGCACGATCTGGTGCGTCGCACCTGCGATCACCTGCTGCGCATTCCCATGGCGGGCGGCGTCAGCTCGCTTAATGTTTCCGCTGCGGGAGCGGTTGTGCTCTACGAAGCTGCGCGGCAGCGGCGTGCTGCCAGAACTCCCGCTGCATCCGTCCAAAAGGCTGCCCCACGCAGTGGTGCTGCGCGCAGTAGGCAGAAAGGTCTCGGTTCATGAAGGTCAAATTCATTGGCGCGATGCGCTGCTTTTTCGCGGGCATCATTTTTGTCGCCGCATTTCCGGCCGCGCCGCAAACCACGCCGGCGGCTCCGCAGAATCCGCCGCAACAAGAAGAGCCGCATCACGGCCAGGTTATTTTTTCGCGCTCTACCGACGAAAACGGCCAGACCACGACCACGGTCGGGCCGGGCGCGCAACTGCCGACGCCCAGCAGACAATCTGTCGACGCACCAACCGCTACCGACGCCGAGCGTGAGGCTCTCACCTTCACCGAATTCAACATGGACGTGCATCTGCGCACCGCGGAACATGAGATCGCCGTGCGCGCCCTCATCACGGTGCGCAACGACGGCAAAGTCCCGCTTGCCCACGTCCCGCTCGAAATTTCTTCTTCGCTGCATTGGGAGCGCATCCGCGTGGCCGCGGGCGACGCCCTGTACACCATGGCCACGCTCAACTCCGACATCGACCACACCGGCCAGCTTCATGAGGCTACCGTGAAACTCGCGACCCCGCTCGCACCCGGCGCGAGCCTGCAACTCGACGTCACCTACTCCGGCACCATTCCGCAATCGGCGCAGCGCCTTCTTGCCATCGGGACTCCGGAGGACGTGGCGCTGCACACTGATTGGGACGCGATCGACACCGATTTCACCGGCCTGCGCGGCTTTGGCAACGTTGTCTGGTACCCCGCCTCCGCTGCGCCCGTGATTCTGGGCGACGGCGCGCGGGTCTTTGACGAGATGGGCGAGCACAAGCTGCGCATGGCCGGCGCGCATTTCTTCCTGCACCTCACGCTCGAGTTTCCTCACGGCCACGTGCCTACGGTGGCTCTCATCAACGGCCATCCCGTGCCGCTGACGGTGACGGAGCCGCAGAACGGAGGCGACGAAATCTCCGGCGTGGCAACGGCCACGCTCTCGAGCGCGACACTCGGCTTTGAATCTCCCAGCCTTTTCGCGGCCGTCCGCGCCGAGCACCACGCTACGAACACCACGCTTTGGACGCAGCCCAATGCCGATGAGGCTGTGGACGAGTGGTCCTCCGCGGCTTCCACCGTCACGCCTTTCCTGCAAAGCTGGCTGGGCCAGGCGCCGCGTTCGCAGTTGACGATTCTCGATCTTCCCGATCCTCAAGACGCGCCGTTTGAAACCGGGCCGCTGCTCGTGACCGTCGTTCAGCCTGGCTCGCCCGATCAACTCACCGGGGTAATGGCTCACGCGCTCACGCACGCGTGGATGTCGTCGCCGCGAGCATGGCTCAGCGAGGGCGCGGCGCACTTTATGGGAACTTTGTGGCTGGAAAAAAAGTTGGGCCGCGAAAAGGCGCTCGAAGCCCTTGAGTCCGGCCGCAGCGCGCTGTCGTTGATTGAGCCGCCGAGTCCCGGGGAAAGTTCGGGCCAGCCGCTGGCCCAGGCCATCTCGCCGGTCTACTACCGCACCAAGGCGACTTACGTGTTCTGGATGCTGCGCGACCTGGTCGGCGATCCCGCGCTCTCCGCGGCATTGCGCGCATACGACCCCGCGCAGGATGCGGCGCGTGGACTGGGCCCAGATTCGGGATCAGGCTCGTTTAAAAAACTGCTGGAGCAGGCGGGGCTGCGCCGCGACCTGGCATGGTTCTTTGCGGACTGGGTCGATGCCGACAAGGGACTGCCGGACATCACGATCGACAACGTCTTCTTCACGTCGGTGGAGAATGCATCGCATACGCCGAGTTCGTCCGACTCCAATGCGGAGCCTGAGGCGAACGGCTGGATCGTCACCGTCGACCTTGCGAATTCCGGCTACGCTGCCGCGGAAGTTCCCGTCACCGTGCGCAATCCCGACACGTCCGTGACGCAGCGCGTTCTGGTTCCGGCGCGCGGCAAAGCCACGCAACGCATTCTTATCCAGGGACGGCCCACGGAGGTGCAGGCCAACGACGGCACCGTTCCGGAGACCGAGGCCAGCGTGCACGTGCGCGATCTCGTGATTGCAAACGGCAATTCATCGTCGGGCTCGCCGGGACCTGTGCAGCAATGAGTCGGCATCGGAGCGATGCGGTGAGTCTGAAGTCCGATGAAGAACAAATGCAGGTCCTTCGACTCTGTTTGCCGCACAAGGCGCGGTAAACCTCGCTCAGGATGACCGATCATTTCGACGCGAACCTCTGACTCAGGACGTCAGCCGCGTTTCTCTGCGCCGCGCGCTCTGACCTTGAACCAGATGGGCGTGCCCTTGAATCCAAATGCTTCGCGAACTTGATTTTCGAGGAAGCGCTCGAAGGCGAAGTGCAGTTTGATGTCGCGATCGGTGAAGAGCACAAAGGTGGGCGGAGCCACGGCCGCCTGGGTCATATAAAAGATGCGAATGCGCTTCGCCATGGGAACCGGCGCACGCTGAAAATCGATCTTCTCCAAGAACCGATTCATCTGTCCTGTCGACACGCGCTTACGCCGCTCCTTGGCCACAGCCACTACCTCGTGCAGCACGCGCGCCATGCCTTTGCGCTCCGGACCGATGGCTTGGAGCGCGGAAAGAAAAATGACCGGCGCGTAATCGAGATACTTGAGGGCCTTGCGCACCTGCTGCTCGAAGATGTCGCGATCGGCCTGCGGCTTGCCATCCGTGCGGTTCGTTGTGACCAAATCCCACTTGTTCACGATAATGATCACGCTGCGCCCGCTTTCGTGCGCATAGCCTCCGATGGTGGCGTCGGCCCCGGTCACGCCTTCGGTCGCGTCGATAATCAGCAGGGCCACGTCCGCGGCCTCAAGATGCCGCCGCGCCATCACCACGCTCAGCTTTTCCGCCATCAACTTTGTCTTGCCTTTGCGCCGGATTCCCGCCGTATCGACAAAGCGCAGGGTGTTGCCTTCGAACTCCACTACTTCGTCGACCGCGTCGCGCGTTGTGCCCGCGATTGGCGACACGATTGCACGCGAGGTTCCGGTGAGCGCGTTGAGGAGTGTCGATTTGCCGACGTTCGGGCGCCCGATGATGGCCACCGATGTTTCGTGCTGCTCAAATTCGCCGTGGGTACGAATTTTTTTCTGATTTTCGGCCGGCTCTGCGCCAGGAACGAGAGGTCCGCCTTCTTCCATCTCGGCCTCGATCGCCTCTTCGATTTCTTCCGCTTCCTGCGCCGCGCCTTCTTTTACTTCCGGCTGCGGAATCGCTTCCGCAATCGCGTCGAGCAGTTCGCCGATGCTTTGGCCGTGTTCCGAACTGATCGGGAAAACATTCTTGATGCCGAGCTGCCGAAAATTCTCGGCTTCGCTGGCGAGGGCATCGGTTTCCACTTTATTGACCGCGAGAAACAGGGGCTTTCCGCCGCGCTGGAGCAACCGCACCAGGTCGTAGTCGGGCCGCGCCAGTTCGGTGCGCACGTCCACCACCATCACCAGAGCGTCAGCTTCTTCGAGCGCGACCTTTGCCTGCGTGAAAATCTCCGCTGCGATAAGTTCGGGATCGTCGGGCACAATGCCGCCCATATCCACTACGCGGTAGCGCCGCCCCGCCCACTCGTACTCGCCATAGATGCGGTCGCGCGTGATGCCGGGCTCGTCGCCCACAATGGAGCGCCGGCTGCCGGTGAGCCGATTGAAGAGCGTGCTCTTGCCCACGTTGGGCCGCCCGACAATGGCCACCAGCGGCAACTGCGCGGCTCCCGCGCGCGCGGGCACAACCGATCTGCGATACGTGGGCAAAATATTCTCCTGCGGGGCTTTCCGCGCCCGGGCGCGCCAGTTGCCGCGCAATTTCCGGAGCCAGTGTCCGGTTCGGGCAAGGGGCGAAACGAGCTCCCTCTCTCAGTGTACGTTCCGGCTCTGCAAGGGGGCCGTTGGAGCCTGACGGGTCTAGTTGCGGCGGGCGCACTTGGTGCCGGCGAAAGGATGAGCCTCTTCCCATCTTCTTGCTCAGATTCCGGCACGTGAATTGCTTTTTCAGTCCCCGGAGGGTGCCATGCACATTCACCCTGCCGCAATCGGGTTGCAGCCCATCAGCAGCTACGCCGCCGGAAATGAGCGCGCCGCTGCGGCGGAACGGGCAGCGGAAATCCGCAAGCGTCTATTCAAATCCGCGCAATCCGGCGAGGATGAGGCCACTACCGATCCCGATGCGAACCTGCTCATCGGCCAATGGCTCGACTCTCGCCACAGCCAGGTAATGGCCGGAGACGAATATCACGTCGCGGCCCAAGGCAAGGACCCCGATCTGGGCTAGCCGGCTCGATCGCCCCGCTCTTATCCGCCGGCCACCGGTCGTCAATCCACCTGTCACTCGCCCCTGCCGCAACGACGCGACCGTTGTGTACACTTGAGCATCGCCCATCTGGGCAAGGGAGGTCGTCCCCGTGCCAAAGTTCGTTATTGAGCGCGAGATTCCCGGTGTCGGCTCCATGTCTGCCGAGCAGTTAGAGGCCGTCTCGCAAAAGTCCTGCTCTGTGCTGCGCAACCTTGGGCCCCAGATTCAGTGGCTGCACAGCTACGTCACCGACAACAAGATTTACTGCGTCTACATTGCGCCCAACGAAGCGATGGTGCGCGAGCACGCGCGCCAGGGGGGCTTCCCCGCGAACAGCGTCGCGCAAGTGCGGCACATCATCGACCCTACGACCGCCGAATCCGCCTCATGATCGGAGCGTAAGCGGCAGCACGGATCGCTGTGCTTCCACAGTGCAGGCGAAGGTGTGTCTTGCTCCCTGTCACTATGATGGAGAGAGCACCCGGTCCAAATGCCCTCCTCCGACACCACAACCCGCGCTTTGCCCACGCTCCATGAATTCTTTGCGCCCGGCGGCATCCTGGCTAACTCGCCGCTGCCTTACGAGTACCGATCAGGGCAGTACGAGATGGCCAAGGCTGTGGAGCGCGCCCTCGGGGAGCGCAGGCATCTTATTGTGGAGGCGGGGACGGGCACTGGCAAAACCCTGGCCTACCTGCTGCCGGCGCTGCGCACCGGGCAACGCGTGATTGTCTCCACGGGAACCAAGGCGCTGCAGGATCAGCTCTTCTTTCGCGACGTGCCGTTTCTTGAGACGCTGCTAGGCGAACTGCGCGTCTGCTACATGAAGGGCCGCGGCAACTACCTTTGCCGCCGCAAGCTCTACGCCCTGCGCGATCAGCCGGTACTCACGGGACTGGCCGAGGTCGATGAGTACCATCAGATTGCCGAATGGGAGCGCACGACCGAAACCGGCGACCGCGCCGAACTGTCCGGGCTGCCGGAGTCGAGCGCGCTGTGGCACAAACTCGACGCGCGGTCAGAGGCATGCCTCGGATCAACGTGTCCGGATTATCGCCGCTGCTTCATTACCGAGATGCGACGCCGCGCCATGGAGTCGGATCTGATCATCGTGAACCATCACCTCTTTTTCGCGGACGCCGCGGTGCGCCAGATGGCGGCTGCCGCGCCGGACGCGGGCATTCTGCCGGAGGCCGCAGCCGTGATCTTCGACGAGGCGCACGAACTCGAAGAGGTGGCATCGCAGTACTTCGGGCGCTCGCTTTCAAATGTGCGCTTCGAGGATTTTGCGCGCGATGCCGATGTGCTACTGCGCGGCAAGGAAGGCTCTACGCAGGTTCACTTGCTCACGCAGCAACTGCGCGAGCGGGCGCGGCTCTTTTTTGCGGCGCTGCCGCACGAAGGCGATGGCCGCCATCCCTTCAGCAATCGCGAGGAGTTCCTCGAATCCTCCGGCGATCTTTATGAGGCGGTCAGCACTTCGCTCAAACTGCTCGAAGCGGAGTTCGAGCGGCTCAGCGAAACCGACGAAGCTCCGGGGCTCGAGTCGCGCGCCGCGACGTTGCGCGCCGACCTGCAATACATGCTAGAAGCGAAGGCCGCCAACATGGTGTTCTGGCTGGAGCGGCGGGGTGCTCCAACGAATCCCGACCAAAGGGCTGCCCCACGCGGTGGCGGGGGCGCGGACCACATTCATGCAGGCCACGCCGATCGACGTCTCCGAGATTCTGCGCGACCTGGTGTGGGACGAGATCCCCACGGCCGTGCTCACGTCGGCCACGCTCACGGTGCAGGGCGGCTTCGAGCATTTGCGCAAGCGGCTCGGCCTG
The DNA here is from genome assembly GCA_963786565.1 of uncultured Acidobacteriota bacterium. Lineage (GTDB taxonomy): Bacteria > Acidobacteriota > Terriglobia > Terriglobales > Acidobacteriaceae > Telmatobacter. Next base: position 27,654 of record CAWAZR010000020.1, read on the forward strand.
GGCGATCGCAGCCAGGGGGCGCGCGAACTCGTGGTGCCCTCGCACTTCCGCTACGAAAAGCAGGCGCTGCTTTACCTGCCGCCGCAGATGCCCGATCCGCGCGCGGCGGAGTTCCAAGAAGCCGCGGCCACAACCATCGAGCGCGTTCTGCGCATCACGCGCGGCACGGGCTTTCTGCCTCTTCACCAGTTACGCGCAAATGCGCGCGCTCTACGAACGGCTGCTGCCGGTGCTCGACTATCCGATTCTTTTGCACGGCACGGCTCCGCGCAAAGCGCTTTTGGAGGAATTTCGAGTCACGCCGAATGCCGTGCTCTTCGGCACGTCCAGTTTCTGGCAGGGGGTTGACGTGCAGGGCGAGGCGTTAAGCTGCGTCATCATCGACCGGCTGCCCTTCGCCGTGCCCTCCGATCCCGTGGTGCAGGCGCGCATGAAGGCTATTGAGGAAGCGGGCGGGAAGCCTTTCTTCGACTACCAGGTTCCCGAGGCCGTGCTCACGCTCAAGCAGGGATTCGGCCGGCTGATCCGCTCGCTGGAAGATCGCGGCGTGTTGGTGCTGCTCGATCCGCGCGTGCGCACGCAGCGCTATGGGCAGATTTTTCTGCAATCGCTGCCGCCGTATCGCGTTACGCAGACGATCACGGACGTGGAGCGGTTTTTCCTCAAGGATGGCAGCGGGGTTCGCGAATCATCGCGTTGAGCGAAGTTGGAAACGCAGCCCGAATACAGACGAAAAAATGCAGGTTCTTCGGCTCGTCCCGGCGCGCCGGGACTCGCTCAGGATGACCTTCGGGGTGGGAAAGCGGATAGGGTCGATCGATGTGGCGTCACGCTCCTATACTGGAGGGGTTGGCCGCTTGCACACGGCCACAGGAGAACGCTATGTCGAGCGAATCGAAGTGCCCGTTTACGGGCGGCATGTTGCAGCACACGACGGCAGGAGCCAAGGGCAATGCGGACTGGTGGCCCAACCAGTTGAACCTGGCCATCCTGCATCAGCAATCATCTTTATCCAATCCCATGGGCGAGTCGGTTTGACTACGCCAAGGAATTCAAGAGCCTCGATCTCGATGCGGTGATCAAGGACCTGCGCGCCCTGATGACCGATTCCCAGGAGTGGTGGCCCGCCGACTTCGGACACTACGGAGGCCTGTTCATCCGCATGGCGTGGCACGCCGCGGGCACGTACCGCATCCACGATGGACGCGGCGGCGCGGGCCGCGGGGCGCAGCGTTTTGCGCCGCTCAACAGCTGGCCGGACAACGTGAACCTGGATAAGGCGCGGCGGCTGCTGTGGCCGATCAAGCAGAAGTACGGACGCAAGATTTCGTGGGCGGATTTGATGGTCCTGACCGGGAACGTGGCGCTGGAGTCGATGGGCTTCAAGACGTTCGGCTTCGGCGGCGGGCGCGCGGACATCTGGGAGCCGGAGCTCGACGTGGATTGGGGTCCGGAGGCCACGTGGCTGGGCGACCAGCGCTACAGCGGCGATCGCGAGCTGGCGAATCCGCTGGCCGCGGTGCAGATGGGCCTGATCTACGTGAACCCGGAAGGCCCCAACGGCAACCCCGATCCGGTGGCCGCGGCGCGCGACATTCGCGAGACTTTTGCGCGCATGGCGATGAACGACGAAGAGACGGTGGCGCTGATTGCCGGCGGCCACAGCTTTGGCAAGACGCACGGCGCGGGCCCGGCGAGCCACGTGGGCGCGGAGCCCGAGGCCGCATCCATTGAGGAGCAGGGACTGGGCTGGAAGAGCAGCTTCGGCAGCGGGCAAGGCCGGCGACGCAGATCGGCTCGGGCCTCGAAGTGACCTGGACGCAAGACTCCGACAAAGTGGAGCAACAACTTTTTCGAAAATCTATTTGGATTTGAATGGGAGCTGACCAAGAGCCCGGCGGGCGCGCACCAGTGGAAGCCCAAGGGCAATGCGGGCGCGGGATTGATTCCGGATGCGCACGATCCGAAGAAGAGCCACACGCCGACGATGCTGACCACTGATCTTTCGCTTGCGCTTCGACCCGGCCTACGAGAAAATTTCGCGGCGCTTCTTGAAGAATCCGAAGGAGTTCGCGAAGGCCTTTGCGCGGGCGTGGTTCAAGCTGACGCATCGCGACATGGGTCCGCGGGCGCGGTACCTGGGACCGCTGGTGCCGAAGGAAGAGCTGATCTGGCAGGATCCGGTTCCCGCCGTGAACCACAAGCTGGTGAGCGACAAGGACGTTGCCGCGCTGAAGGCGAAGGTGCTGGCGTCGGGATTGTCGATCGGCCAGTTGGTGTCGACGGCGTGGGCGTCGGCAGCGAGCTTCCGCGGCAGCGACAAGCGCGGCGGCGCCAACGGCGCGCGCATTCGCCTCGCTCCGCAAAAGGACTGGGAGGTGAACCAGCCGGCGGAACTGAAAAAAGTTCTGGCCAAGCTGGAAGCCATTCAGAAGCAATTCAACGCAGCGCAAAAAGGCGGCAAGAAGATCTCGCTTGCCGACCTGATTGTGCTCGCCGGCGACGTGGCCATTGAGGAAGCGGCGAAAAAGGCCGGCTACAACGTCAAGCTCGCCCTCGCGCCGGGCCGCATGGACGCCTCGCAGAAGCAGACCGACGCGGCGTCGTTCGCGGTGCTGGAGCCGAAGGCGGACGGGTTCCGCAACTACGTCGGCAAGGGCCTGGAGGGCTGCCAAGCCGAGTTGCTGCTGGACAAGGCGCAACTGCTCACGCTGACCGCGCCCGAAATGACGGCGCTCGTCGGCGGCCTGCGCGTTCTGGGCGCGAACTTCGGGCACACCCAGCACGGCGTCTTCACCAAGCGTCCGGAGACGCTGACCAATGACTTCTTCGCGAACCTGCTGGATATGGGCACGAAGTGGCAAAAGTCGGCGACCGAAGGCGTGCTTGAAGGGCGCGACCGCAAGACGGGCGAGCTGAAGTGGACGGGCACGGTGGTCGATCTCGTCTTCGGCTCGAACTCGCAACTGCGCGCGCTTGCAGAGGTGTACGCGAGTCGCGATGCCGAGAAGAAATTCGTGAAGGACTTTGCGGCGGCGTGGACGAAGGTGATGAACCTGGATCGCTTCGACCTGGCTAATTTACGCCTGAGAACACGGATTCAAAGGCGCCGAGGGTCCGGCACCCTAAATTTCGCTGCGGTGCGGATCGAACTTTCCCAGTCTCAAATCGAGATGGGGCACCACTTTTCGTGCTCGGTCAGATTTTCAAGGGCAAATGCAGGTCCTGCGACTCGTCTGGCGTACAACCGTCCAGACGAATCTGGGCGGGATACTTTTATTATTGGGCTAGTCGGACTGCGTGATCTCAGGTTAATAGCCCGCGGCTTTGCCGATGGGTTTGCGATGGTCTTGGCCGCCGAGCAACTCGCCGGTAGTGGGATCGACGGCGATGCACTCGCCGTCGGACCAGTGGCCGCGGCTGAGCGTGATCGTGTAGCCCATGGCGCGTAGCGCGGCGATGGTGTCGGCGCTGAATCCCGGCTCGAGGTAGAGGATGTCGGGCAGGTACTGATGATGGAAGCGGGGCGCGTCCACGGCTTCCTGAATGTTCAGGCCGCCCTCGGCCGCCGACAGAAAAATGTTGCCTACGGTCGAGATGATGCGGCCGCCGCCGGGCGAGCCGAGCACGTAGCGCAGCTTGCCGTCTTCAAGAATGATGGTGGGCGTCATGGAGCTCAACGGGCGCTTGCCAGGCGCGATGGCGTTGGCCGGTCCCTGCACCAGGCCAAACATGTTGGCGACGCCGGGCTTGGAGGCGAAGTCATCCATCTCGTCGTTGAGCAGGAGGCCGAGCGAGGCGGAGGCCACGTGCGAACCGAAGTCGTCGTTGAGCGTGGTGGTCACGGCGACGGCATTGCCCTCGCTGTCCACAACGGAATAGTGCGTGGTGTCGGGTGATTCGGGCGGCGGCGCTGCCCGGCAGTCGCAGGCGCTGCCGGCACAAAGCCCAGCAGGGCGCGTGAGTGTGGCGCTCGGCGACGCGCGATCGGGCAGAATGCTCTCGCGCCAGGCAGCGGCGTAATTTTTCGCGGTGAGCGCGGCAACGGGAATCGTGTTGTAGTCGGGATCGCCGAGATAGTCGGCGCGATCCATGTAGGCGCGACGCCACGCTTCCGTGGCGAGATGAACCCATGCGGCACTGCGATCGCCGAGCTTCGCCAGCGGATAGCTTTCCAGGATATTGAGCGCGCTGATGAGCACGATTCCGCCGGAAGACGGCGGCGGCGCGCTGATGACCGTGAAGTTGTGAAACGTGCCCACGACGGGCTCGCGCTCCACCACGTTGTACTGCGCCAGATCGTCAAGTGTGAGAAGCGCGCCGCCTTTGCTCAAATCGGCAACAAGTTGACGGGCCATCGCGCCGTGATAAAAATCGTCGGGATCGGCGGCGATGCGTTCAAGCGTGGCGGCGAGCAGCGGCTGGCGGAAGATTTCGCCGGCTTTGTACAAGCGGCCGTCGCGCTGAAAAATGTGGTGCGACGCGGGAAAGCGGGCGAGGTCGGGATCGGAAAGCTCGTCGGCCTCCTGCGCGGTGAGCGCAAAGCCCTCGCGCGCCAGTTGGATGGCGGGCGCCATCACGCGCTTCAGTCCGAGGCGGCCGTATTTTCTCTCCGCATACACCAGGCCGGCGACGGAGCCCGGCGTGGCGATGGAGCGGTAGCCGAGAACACTCGCGTCGGGAATCACGTTGCCGTTCGCGTCGAGATACATGTTTTCGGTGGCGGCCAGCGGAGCTTTTTCGCGGTAGTCGAGAAAGATGGTTTTGCCGGTGTGGTCGCGGATGAGCATGAAGCCGCCGCCGCCGAGGTTGCCTGCGGAGGGATGCACCACGGCGAGAGCAAAACCCGTGGCCACCGCGGCGTCAATGGCGTTGCCGCCCTCCTGAAGAATGCCAAGACCCGCATCGGCAGCCAGATGATGCACGCTCACGACCATGCCGTGCCGCGCGCGCACCGGCTGCTCGCCGCGATAGGGCAATGCAGCGGGTGCAGTCTCCTGGGCGAGAAGCGCGGATACGGCGACGGCGCACGTGAGAAGGGCGAGGCTAGAAGCGCGGCGGAGCGTGGAGATCATGTGCAGACAGGATAGCGGAGTGCAGAGCAGGGCTAGCAAGTCGGCGAGTCAGCAGGTCAGCGAGTCGCTGCGTCGGCCGGTTAGTAGCCGATGTTGTGGAGAGCCGCGGGGCCGAGGCGTTCTTTGAGCTGCTCGAGGTAGAGGCTTTGGGGCAGGACAGGTTTGCCCGGCGATTCGATGGTGGCGGGCTGAAGCGCGGGGCGGGGCGGACCGCCGTCGTAGAGGGGAAAGGCAGGATCGGTCTCCTCGCCCTGATTGCCGATGGACCAGATCATGGAGCCGGGAGGGGTGTTCATGGCGAAGGACTGCGCGGAGTTGTTCCAGGCGACGCCCCAGCCGATGGCCCAGCCGTGGCCGGTGCCCATCTCGCCGCGGTTCATCATGTCGATGCCGCCGCCGGGGACTTCGCAGTTGTCGACAAGCAGACCGGTGAACCAGCGCTGATGCGGCTGTATGTGGCCGTTGCCTGTGAAGCGGCAGTGGAGGAGGACGATCGGGCCCTGGCCGCGATCCTGTGTGGCGAAGTAGAAGGTGCTGTCGCCCGAGCCGGTGCAGCGATCGAAAAGAATTTGCGAACCGGCGACAGCGAAGTCGGCAGGCTTGGCGGAACTGGTGACGTGGGTGTGCTGATCGATTTCGCATTGCTCGAAGGTGATGCGCTCGCTGCCGTTATTCACGCTGACGCCGTTGGTGGTGTCATCAAAGGTGATGGAGCGGAACCAACTGTCGGCAACGTCGCGAATGTTCATGGCGCTGAACTCAGGTTGGCCGAGAGCGATGGTCTGCTGCGGCGCGATGAAGTGGAGGTTCTCGACACCGACTTGTGTGATCTGGCCGGTCACGCTGATGATTTCGACTTCAGCGTGACCGCCGTCGAAGAATGCGGCGTCGTAGGAATCCATGAGGGGAACGTCGAGGGTGAGGGTGTTGCCCCCGGCCGCTTTCATATTGACGGCGGCGATATGGCGGCGGACTTCAAGGCGCGGCGCGGTGACCCAATGCTCGTCCTTGCCATCGCGGTGCATATCGTCCATGCCCATAAAGTGAACCCACGCAGCAGTGACGGGTTTGCTGAGAAGCACAGTGTCGCCTGGATGGAGCTTGGAAGCGTCGGCAACGTGGAAGGTGACGGCGCCGGCGGGAACATAGGCGTCGGTGACGATGGTGCTAACGCCCGTGGGAGTTTGCTGGAGCTGGCCCATGATGCGCAGCGCCTGGTGGGGCGAGCCGGTCATTTCAATTGTGGTGCCATCTTTGCCGTTGCCCGCGCCGCGCAAGACCACGCCGGATGCCATGATGACGAGTGGATGCGCGCAGTGAAAGTCTCCCGGAGCAAGTTCGACCGCGCCGCGAAAGCCGTTGACGAGCGGGAGGGTGGAGACGGCATCGATGTCGGCTTGAATGGCCGTGGTGTCGTCGGAGCCGGAGGGCGCGACGGTGCGTTTGGCCGGGACGGTGGGCAGAGCCACGCCGCCGCCATCGTAGCCGGCGTAGGAGAAGTCGGGGACGCGATCGCCCTTGGTTGTGTACGTATACACTAACTTGCCGCGCGGACCGGGATAGGCCCAGTGGCTTTGCGCGGGGAGGGTGGCGGCGAGGAGCGCGAAGGTGAGGGCAGCAAGAAAAGCGAGGCGAGGGCGGAGTGGAAGCTGGGGAATAAGCATGGTATTCATCGCGCAACCATCTTACCGCGTGGGGCACAAGACGACGAGCTAGCGCCTGATGGTTATCCCTGAAGCTGGCGCCGAACCTGGCGCTGCGTATACCGGGTCCTTCGTAATGCGAACCCACGTGCCGGTGCCGAGCTTCCCTGTCATCACCATCGCCGTCGCGCCCTGCATCGCGTAGGTTCCCTGGTCGTCCCACTGCGCGTTGATGGCGTGATCGGTGTACTTTCCGCTGCTCGCGGTAAGCGTTCCGGTCTGCGGCGGCACGTTATCGGGAGCCTCGCTGTGAATCGTGTAGGTGCCGTTCACCGAGATCTGCCACACCCAGATACCGCCGTCGACGTTGAGCCCCCAAAGGCCCACCACGGCGGGATCGACCGAACCCGGCTTGCCGCCCGGGGGCAGCGGCAGCGGCGACTGAAAGCGCACGTCGTCACTGCCGCAGGGCGCGAGGGTCACGACGCAGCTGATGCCGCCTGCCTTCGTGCATTCCGCCAGCGCTTGTGCCGCGGCACCTTCACGCGTCGCACCCGATCCGACGCCATAAATATTCGGGACAAAGACCGCAGGCGCTGCAAGCGCCACGCAGCTATTCACCACCGAATAGATCTTGCAGTCCCTGGCGCCCTTGCTCTGGCAGTACTGAAGAGCCCCGGCGTCGACGCTGGCCTCCGTGGTCGTGCCTTTCTCTGCGCCAGCCCAATTTGTCGAGGGAGATTTGGCGATGGCCGCATACCCGAACCCCTGCGCTGCCGCTGGCCACGCGGCGAGCACCGCGGAGAGCAGAATCACCGCTGCCCACACCGACCTGCTCGCCCAGCGAATTGTCGTCGACCTCTGCATGATTTTGTCCTCCTGGGGAATTCTTGATTGGGGGAGCTTCGAGGGAATCCTTGCCTACACGTTCCCAAGCACTCTTACCGCGCGTCAAGAAATAAATTGTGGTTCCTTGATTGGGTGGTGCGGCGAATGCAATTCAAGTAACCATTCAATTATGGATTCGGGTCTGATGTGATGCGATACCACGTGCCTGTGCCGAGATTGCCCGTCATTGAAACGGCTGCCGAGCCTTGCAGCGAGTAGGTTCCCTGATCGTCCCACTGCATCGAGATGGCGTGCAGCGTGTACTTTCCGTTGCCCGCTGTAAACGTGCCGTTGTGTGATGGTGTGTGATCCGGGGCGTCGCTATGAAATGTGTAGGTGCCGTTGGCCGAGATCTGCCAGACCCAGATGCCGGAGCCGACGTTGAGCTTCCAAAGGCCCACGAGGCCAGGATCGACGGAACCCGGCTTGCCGCCCGACGGCAGGGGCAGCGGTGATGCCCAACGGGGGTCGTCGCTGGAGCAGGGCGTCATGCGCACAACGCAGCCAATACCGCCTGCCTTCGCGCAGCTCGCCAGCGCTTGCCCAGCGGCTAATTCGCGCGTCGAGCCCCAGCCACCGCCATATTTGTTCGGTACCGCCTTCATCGTGGTTGCCAGCGCTTCACAGTCCCCCTGATGCGAGTAGACAATCTTGCAGTCTTTGGGACCGTTCGCCTGGCAGTTGTCGATGGCTGCGTGCAGGGCGTCGGCCTGTGAATCTTGCATGTGCGATTCGCCAACGTTCAGCGTTGACTCCGAAAAGGCGACGGCCGCCCAAGAATTGCCCTGCGCCGCCGCCGGAGGTGCGTTCAGCACCGCAAGGAGCATACCGGCACACGCGGCCGCACTGGCCTTACCAACTGCCGCGATCACTCTCCGCATGGTTGTTTGACCTCCAATGGGGAGCCTCGCACCTACAATCCCAGAGCCCCACGCCGCGCGTCAAGCAAGAAGTTGCGGTGCCCGGCGGGGGGGGCAGGAGACCCCCGCTACAGCCGGTCAGGAGGCCGGCGCTACACAGATGAGAACTAGATATATTCCTTGAAGAGCTCGGGCGAGGGGTTGGCGATGACGCCTTTGCCGACGAGCATGCCGTCTTCCGCGGCGGCCTTGCATCCGGCGGCGACGGCGGCCTGGACGCTGGAGACGTCGCCAGCCATCACGACGAAGCCTTTGCCGCCGAGGGCCATGGCGAGGTGGACTTTGAGGAGAGTGACGTTGGCGGTTTTGACGGCGGCGTCGGCCACTTCAATGATGCTGGCCGCGGAAAAGGTTTCAATGACGCCGAGGGACTGCAACTGGCTGGGCGGAATGTCGACGGTCTGCGAGATGGCCTGGAGCACGGTGGGATGTACGCGGGCGATCTGGCGGCGCTCGATGAGCGAGGCTCCGGCTGCGGCGGCTCCAGCGAGGAGCGCGGCCTGGACGCTGGTGACGTCGCCGGAGACGACGATGAGGAATTTGCCAGAGCAGATGCTGCGCGCGAGCAGAAGTTCGACCGTGCCCGCCTTCAGCATCAGATCTTCGACCATGAACCCGGTCGCAATGCTGGAGAGCTCGATGAGTCCGATGGAATTGATTTCTGTCGCCACGTTTGGCTCCTTTAAGAGTGAAGAAGTGAAAGAGTGAAAGGAGTGAATAAGTGAAGCCGCCGGCCCTACACCGATTCTCACTTCACTTCATTCACTGACTTCACCTTCTTCATTGCTCAATCACGATTGCATCCGCACCCACGGTGACGCGGCCGTCGATGCTGGCATGAATGCGCGCGCCGAGCTTGCCTGCTTCCGGCGCGGCGATCAACTCACCTGCGCGTACGGTGCTGCCGCACTTGACCGTTGCAACCGAGGGAGCGCCTGCATGTTGCTTGAGCGGCAGCGCGACCTTGCGCGGGGCAAAGTTGTGCTCGGTGAGGGGACCTTCGTTCACAAATTCACCGAGGCCGAGCTTGGCCATGAGGCGGCGCATGGGCACGCGGCGATATTCGGCCATGGGATGCGGCTGGATTGAATCGGGCGTGCCTTTCCAGGTGAGGCCGCGCTCACGGGCGATGGGCTTGCCCTGCACGCAAACATTCTTGGGATCGAGATCTTCGGGGCAGGCGAACATAGTGCACAGGTTGCATTCGCAGCAGTAGAGCGTGGCCACCGTCAGGTCGCCCGGCTGCGAAAACCCCAATGACCGCATGGCCGCATGGGGTTCGATCGGATGGCCGAGCAGATAGCGCGGGCAGAACTCGGTGCAGAAGCGGCATTGATCGCAGGCCGAGCGGCCGATTTTGGCGATGTGCATCCACGGCGCATTGTGGCGGCGGATGAGCGCGTGCTCGGCGGGCAACACGATAATGCCGCCAGTGGTTTTGGTGACGGGCACGTTGAGATCGGGGGCGGGCTTGGCCATCATGACGCCGCCGAGAAGAATGCCGAATTCGGGAACCGTGGGGCCACCGGCCGCGTCAATGACTTCGCCGATGGTGATGCCGACGGGAACGCGGAGGGTGACGGGAGTGGCGACGGCTCCGGCGACGGTGAGGTATTTGTGCGTCACCGGACGGTCGAGTCCGATGTTCATCAGCGTTTCCACGTTGGCGACGGCGCAATCGACATCCTTGGGCAGGCCGCCCGGCGGAATGACGCGGCCCGTGACCATGTGCACGAGGATGAATTCGTCGCCGGCGGGGTAACAGTCGGGCAGAGACACGACACGGATACCCGCGGGGGCGACGGCCTCAAGCGCCGCGATGATGTCGAGATATTTCTCCTTAATGCCGACCACGCCCTCTCGCGCGCCGACCAGCTCCATGGCCATTTGCATGCCGAGCAGGAAAGGCTCGGCGTGGTGGTGGAGGAGTTCTTTGTCTTTGTGGAGGAGCGGTTCGCACTCGGCCGCGTTCGCGATCAGGAGGGAGGCTTGGGTTTTGAACTTGACCGCGGTGGGAAAGCCGCCGCCGCCGGCGCCGACAATGCCCAACTCGTCGATACGGTCGAGCGAGGGGCGATCATGCGAGGAGGTGAGGCCGGCGAAGTTTCGCCCGGAAGTGCCCGTTTGTGGCGTCATCGTTTGGATTATCTCTCAAAATCCGCCATAATTACGATTGACTCTGATGAATAATGTATCGTATCATTCATTTTCATTCAAGAACAGTCAAAAATGAAGGTTCTAATCCCAAATATCGGCAGCACCTCGTTCAAGTACCGGCTGGTGGAAATGCCGGAGGACGGGGTTGCAGGCGAGACGGTGCTGGCGCAGGGCCGGGTGGAACGGATTGGCCAACCGGGCGGGGAATGCGGCGATTGTCAGGCGGCCATTCACAAGTGCCTGAGCGAGATTGCCGGGCCGGGCAAGGCTCTCGTGAGCCTTGGCGAAATTGGAGCAGTGGGATTTAAAGCGGTGCATACGGGGCCGCTGAATACGCCACAAATCGTTGACGATGCGCTGCTTGCGGCCATGGAGGAGTTCTCGTTCATGGCTCCGGCGCACAACCCGCCATATATCGCCGCGATGAAAGCCTTTGAGAAGGAGCTGCCGGGCGTGCCGCTGGTGGCAGTGATGGAGCCCTTTCCGTACCGGTTCATGGACGAGGCTTCGACGACCTACGCCGTGCCTTATGAGTGGCGAACGGAGCACGGGATCCGGCGCTACGGTTTTCACGGCGCCAGTCATCGATCGGCCAACGAGCGGGCGCAGGCGCTGCTGGGTCTTCCGGATCGCCCGCGCAAGGATATTCGGCACATTTCCTGCCATCTGGGCGGGAGCTCGAGTGTGGCCGCATTCAAGAAGGGTGTGGCCGTGGATATGAGCATGGGCGCTTCGCCGCAGTCGGGCCTACCGCAGAACAATCGTGTGGGCGACATCGATGTGTTTGCCGTGCTGCACATGATGAAGAAGCTTGGGCTGGGGCCGGACGAGATGGCGACGCTGCTGGGCTCGCAATCGGGGCTGGCGGGGATCAGCGGCACGAGCGGGGACTTGCGCGACCTGGAAGAGGCTGCGGCCAAGGGCAACGCGCGGGCGCGGCTGGCGCTGGATGTGTTTGTGCGCGCCATCCGGCATTACGTGGGCGCGTTTCTGCTGGAGATGGGCGGGCTGGACGTGATCACATTCTCCGGCGGGATTGGCGAAAACAGCGTGGCGATTCGCGCGGCAGTGCTCAAGGGGCTGGTGCCGTTCGGGGTCGAACTCGACGAAGAGAAGAACGCGGAGATTAAGGGCGAGGGCGAGATTTCGACGATGCGCTCGATGGTGAAAGTTCTGGTGATTCCGGCCAACGAGGAATCGATTTTGGCGCGGGAAACGGTGGCCGTGGTGATGAAGAGCAGGGAACAGGGATCAGGGAACAGCCACCCCAGCGAGCACAAATCGCTCGCCGGGGGCCCCGGCAGGGAACAGGTTGCGGCGGTGAGTTGAACTTTGCGGGTTCCCACCCTTTCGTCCGCCGTGCGGACGAGAAGGATGGGGCAACCAGAACACAAGACAACACAGGAACAGTTATGGCAAGCGCAGGGAATTCGGTAATCGACAGGGCAACGGTGGAGCGGATCGTGCGCCAGGTGGCGCTCGAGTACCTGGGACGCGACAGCGGCGGCATGGCGCCGGAGCTGGTGGTGCAGGCATCGTCGCGCCACATGCACGTGAGCCGCGAGGATATGGATGTGCTGTTTGGACCCGGCACGGAGCTGACATTCGACCGGCCGCTGTTTCAGGAAGGCAACTTTGCGGCCAAGGAGATGGTGACGATTGTGGGACCGCGCAGCCGCATCATCTCGAACCTGCGCATTCTGGGGCCCATGCGCAAGCAGTCGCAGGTGGAGCTGGCGTTTACCGACGCGATCATGCTGGGCTTCAACGATCTACCGGTGCGGCTTTCGGGCGACATCAAGGGCACGCCGGGCGCGGTGATCGTCGGGCCCAAGGGCGTGGTGGAGTTGAAAGAGGGCGTGATCCGCGCCGCTATCCACGCGCACATGTGCCCCAGAGAGGCCGCGTACTTCGGCGTGAAGAAGGGCGACATGATGAAGCTGCGCGTGGGCGGGCCTTCGGGAGTGACGTTCAACAACGTGCATGTGCGCATCGATCCGACGTCGAAGCTGAACGTGCACATGGATACGGACGAAGCCAACGCCTGTGGTTTGCATTTGACCAAGGACGTGGAGATTTTCAAGTAAAACGCAAAAGGGAAGTAACGCTACAGAAGAAAAGAGGAAGCGATGAAACAAGCGCTGGGAATGGTGGAAACAAAAGGCCTGGTTGCGCTGTTTGAGGCGACCGACGCCATGCTCAAGTCAGCAAACGTGACGTTCGCCGGATGGCAGACCGTAGGTTCGGGTCTGGTGACCGCCTTTGTGGAAGGGGACGTGGCGGCGGTGAAGGCGGCTACGGACGCGGGCGCGGAAGCGGCATCGAGAATCGGCGAGGTGGTGAGCGTGCAAGTGATCTCACGGCCTCACGACGAGTTGCCGTCTTTCGTGCAGGGCAACAAAACCGCAGCGAAGAAGTAAAGGCTGCACTTCGAGGAGACGAGATGAGTCAGGCAATTGGATTAATTGAAACCAGAGGCATGGTGGGACTGGTGGAAGCCAGCGACGCCATGGTGAAGGCAGCAAGCGTGGAGCTGGTGAAGACAGTGCAGATCGGCGGCGGCTACGTGACAGCCATTGTTCGCGGCGACGTGGGCAGCGTGCGCGCTGCGGTAGATGCCGGCGCGACCGCGGCCAAAGTTGTGGGCGAGCTGGTGTCGTCGCACGTGATTGCGCGGCCGCACGATTCGCTGGTCGAGAGCATGTTGAAGTAGGCACAGAAAAGGGAGATCGCAATGGCGAGTGAAGCACTTGGAATGATCGAAACCAAGGGCCTGGTGGCCCTGGTGCAGGCGACGGACGCGATGCTGAAAGCGGCCAGCGTGAAATTTGTGGGCTGGAACAAAGTTGGCAGCGGCCTGTGCTCGGTGTACGTGACAGGCGACGTGGGCAGCGTGCGCGCGGCAGTAGACGCGGGCGCGGCAGCGGCGCGCGCGGCCGGCGAGGTGCAGAGCGTGCATGTGATCGCGCGTCCGCACGATTCGCTGAGCATCGTACTGCAGAAGTAAGGGTCTTGGGTTTTTGAAAGGGCACGGCATTCGCCGTGCCGCAAGGGTTGGCCCATCATGCATGGGGCTAAAGCCCCAGAAGATGTGCGGCTACCAAAGAGGTTCGCAATGTTCATAGCGAAAGTCATCGGCAACGTGGTTTCAACGCAGAAGATCGCGAAGTTCCGCGGCATGAAACTGCTGCTGGTCCAGCCGTACATCAACAAAGAAGGCAAGCTGCAGATATCGGGCAGTTCCGTGGTGGCGGTGGACGGCGTGGGAGCCGGCGTGGGCGAGTGCGTGCTGTTTACGCAGGGCAGCTCCGCGCGCCTGACGCCCACGACCAAGGATGCGCCCGTGGATGCCGTGATCGTGGGCATTGTGGACACGATTGAAGTGGGCGGCGCGACGGTTGCAAAACCGTAGCTGGAAATTTGGAGAGTTTCAATGCAGACCCAACAGCAAGTTTCGCCCCAGGTGATTGCGGAGATCGCGAAGGAAGTGGTGGCGCGGCTGCGCATGCAGATGCAGACGGCGCCCGCGGCGCAGGCACCAAAAATGGCGGCGGCGCGCGATGGCGTTTTTGCCACCGTGGACGAAGCGGTGAACGCGGCTTACGAGGCGCAGAAAAAAGTGGCGGCGATGCCGCTCGAAGATCGCAAGCGCATCATCGACATTATTTGCCGCATCTGCAACGACCGGCGCGAAGAGCTGGGACCGATGGAACTTGCGGAGACGAAGGTTGGGCGGCTCGACCACAAGATTCTGAAGCTGACCAATATGAAGTTTGTGCTGGGCGTGGACGCGCTGCACACCGAAGCGCGCAGCAATACCACAGGGCTGTGCATTATCGAGCACGCGCCGTGGGGCGTGATCGGAATGATGCTTCCGGTGACGCACTCGGTGCCGACCATGGCTTCGAACGCCATCAACATTGTGGCCGCGGGAAACACGGCGGTGTTTGGGCCGCATCCCTCGGGCGCGAATGTGGCGAAGTACGCACTACAGTTGTGGAACCGCGAGATTGAGCGCGAGCTTGGCGTGGCGAACGTGTTTACGACGACCGTGGAGCCGACGATCGAAGCTGCCGAACAGATTTTCCATCATCCCAAAGTGGCATTGCTATGCTGCACGGGCGGAGCGGCGGTGGCCAAGGCCGCGGCGCTTTCTGGCAAGCGCGTGATTGCGGGTGGGCCGGGAAATCCGCCAGTGGTGGTGGACGAGACGGCGGATCTGGATCGCGCGGCGCGGTGCATCATCGACGGCGCGGCGTTCGACAACAACCTGCTGTGCATCGGCGAAAAGGAAGTGTTCGTGGTGGCATCGGTGGCCGATGCGTTCATCGCGGCGATGAAGCGCGCGGGCGCGTATCAGCTGGATGCGGCCGCAATCGACCGGCTGACCAAAGCCGCATTTACGTTTGAAGGCGGCGGAGGCGGTTGCGCACGAGCGCATGTGAAGAAGGATCTGGTCGGCAAGGACGTGGCTGTGCTGGCGAAGGCCGCGGGCGTCCAGGCACCGGCGGGAACGGATCTGCTGTTTGGCGAGACCGGCGAGGACCACGCGTTTGTTCAGGAAGAACAGATGATGCCGTTCGTTCCCATTGTGCGCGTGAAGGATGCGGACGCGGGCATTGCCGCCTCGGTCAGGGCCGAGCACGGCTACCGGCACACGGCCATCATTCACACCAACAACCTGGAGACGGCCACGCGTATGGCGCGCGCCATGAATACCACTTTGTTCATTCACAACGCGGCCTCACCAGCTTCGTTGGGCGTGGGCGGACCGGGCTACTTTAGCCACACGATTGCTACGCCGACGGGCGAGGGAATCACCACGCCGCTCACGTTTACGCGAGAACGGCAGATGGTGGTCGGCGATGCGTTGCGAATTATTTAGGGACTAAGGGACTGAGGGACGACGGATGTTCTTGGCGCGGATTGAAGGCACGGTGGTGGCAACGGCGAAGCATCCGACATTGGATGGATGCCGGTTTCTGGTTGCACGCCGGCTGGAGGCCGATGGAACCGCGGCAGTAGAACCGAACGTGGTGGTGGATTGGATGGGTGCGGCGCGCGGAGAGACCGTGCTGGTTTCAACCGACGGCGACATTGCGCGCTTGAAGCTGGGCAACAACACGCCGGCACGCATGGTGGTGGTGGGTCTGGTGGATGCGATGCAACAGCCGGCGACCACGGGGAGCGCGGCATGAGACTGGGTATCGTTCGCGGACACCTGACACTGGCGCCGGCCGTGGAGTCGTATCACGGGCGGACGCTCAAGATTGTGGAACCGGTAACGATGGAGAACCTGCGCGCTGGTAACGGGCAGGGCGGAGGCAAGGCGCTGATCGCCGTCGACGAACTGGGCGCGGCCACGGGCCAGCTAGTCGCATTTACCGAGGGGCGCGAGGCGTCCAATCCTTTTTGGCCCACGCCAGTGCCGGTGGATGCATACGTGGCGCTGATTGTGGACACGGCAGACGTGCAGCCGTAGAGATTTTTCTAGAGAGTTTTCAGGGGTGCGAAAGTGAAGAGCGGAACAAAGAGCATCGATCTTGGCGAGCGCAAACTGATTGCGATGCGCGATGTGCAGGACGCATTGACAGCGGGAGCCACGAGCATCGTCGTTGCCGCGAACAGCGTCGTCACGCCTTCGGCGCGCGATTTTTTGCAGCAGCACGGCATCGAGTTGGTGACCGGGAAGGCGGCGGGCGGATCGCAACAGGCCGCGCAGCCCGCGGCGCCGGTAACAGCATCGGGTCCGGCTGCGGTCAATCGCCGTTTGTTTTCATCGCCCGAGGCCGAGACCATCAAGAAAGAAATCTGCGCGGTGGGCCGCAAGTTGTGGATGCGCCAGTTTGTCGATGGCAACGGCGGCAATATTTCGTACCGCATTGGGCCGAATGAAGTGCTTTGCACGCCGACTCTGGTGAGCAAGTACGATTTGACGCCTGACGATATTGGGCTGACGGATCTGGAAGGCGTGCAGATCGCGGGCTCAAAGGCGCGGACAAGCGAACTGCTGTTGCACCTGGAGATTTACAAGGCGGTTCCGGAAGCGAAGGCGGTGGTGCACTGCCATCCGCCGCACGCGACGGCCTATGCGATCACAGGAAGCGTGCCGCCGAATCTCATCATTCCGGAGTTCGAAGTCTTCGTGGGCAAAGTTGCGGTGTCGCCCTATGAAACGCCGGGCACGAAGGCGTTTGCCGAAACCGTTCTGCCCTATGTGAAGACGCACAACACGGTGCTGCTGTCGAATCACGGCATCGTGTGCTGGGCCGACACGGTGACGCACGCCGAATGGTACGCCGAGGTGCTCGAGACATATTGCTGGACGCTGATGATCGCCTCGCAACTGGGCGTTCCCATTTCGCAAATCACCGAGAAGCAAGGCAACGATCTGCTGGCCATCAAGAAGAAGCTGGGCCTTCCGGATATTCGCTTCGACGCGTCGCGCATGAAGGAGTGCCAGTTGTCCGATCTGGAAGTGCCGGGCTCGATTGCGCTCGCGCCGACGCCCTGCGATGGTCCCACGGGCAGGAGCGCTACAGCGACTGACGGCGATCTGGAATCGCTGGTGAAGTCGGTGACGGACGCCGTGATGGATGCGATGGGGAAGTGAAAAAGCAGGGACCAGGGACGACGCGGCGCGCGAGGGAACTAAAGCGGGGCGCAAGACGGACCGACGATGAAGGCTGCTGAACGGCAACTGAGAATCCGCCAGATGATCGAGTCGCGGGACTTCATCGACTCGGAGACTCTCGGCCGCGAACTCGACGCGTCTGAATCAAGCGTGCGTCGCGATCTGGACATGCTGGAAGCGGAAGGCGTGCTGAAGCGCGTGTACGGCGGCGCGGTGAGCGTGCAGGCGCCGGCGAGTCGCGCTTTCGACTATGCAGTGGAAAGCGTGCGCCTGAGCGACGAGAAGAGCCGGATTGCCAGGCTCACCGCGGGCTTGATCGAAAACGGGCAGACCGTGATTCTCGATGGCGGCTCGACGGTGGCCGCTGTGGCGCGCGAACTGGCTGCGAAGTCGCTGCACATCGTCACCAACTCGCTGCCCATTGCCGAGAGCCTGGAGTCGCTGCGCAACATCGAGCTGACGCTGACCGGCGGGTATCTGGATCCGCGGCTGCGCGTGATGCTGGGGCCCTTCTGCGAGCAGATGCTGGGCGCCATTCGCGCCGACGCGGTGATCATGGGTGTCGGCGGCATGACCGAGGCCGGGCTGAGCAATAACAACACACTTGTGGTGGGCTCGGAGCAGAAGATGATCGAAGTGGCGAGCCGCGTGATCATTGTGGCGGACCACACCAAGTTCGGGCGCGGCGGCATGATTCCCGTGGCACCGCTGACTGCCGCGCACACCGTGGTCTCCGATGCGGAACTGAGCCCGGAGTACGTCACGTTGCTCCGCGACCATGGGATTGAAGTGCTTCTGGCATAATCGGATTGCTGCCAGGTGGCTCTATGCAGATCGAATCCAACGACGTTCTGATCGTCATTGATGTCCAGAATGACTTCTGTCCCGGCGGGGCGCTGGCTGTGCCCGGCGGCGACGAGGTAATTGCGCCGATCACTCGAGTAGCATCGCGCTTCGCGCACATCGTTCTCACGCAGGACTGGCATCCGACCAATCACACGTCTTTCGCGGCGTCGCATGTGGGCAAAAAGCCCTATGAATCGATCGAACTTGCCTGCGGCGCACAAACTTTGTGGCCGGCGCACTGCGTGCAGGGGACGCCGGGCGCGGACTTTCATCCTGGACTCTTCTTGCCACAAGCCGAGTTGATTCTGCGTAAAGGGTTCAGGCCGCAAGTCGATTCGTATTCGGCATTTTTTGAGAACGATCGCACCGCGCCAACTGGCCTTGCCGGCTACCTGCGCGAGCGTGGGTTGACGCGCGTGTTTCTGGCGGGGCTTGCGTACGACTATTGCGTGGGCCATTCGGCGCTCGACGCGCGGCGGCTGGGTTTTCCGGCTGTGGTGTTGCGTGACGCGTGCCGGGCCATCGATCTCGATGGCTCGGTGGCTGCGGTGGAGACACGGTTTGCCGAGGCGGGAGTGGCCGTGATCGATACGGCAGAGCTTACGAGCTAGAGCCGCTCACGCGTAGAATCGCTACAGGCCCACGAAGCGCCCACCCTTCACGCATATGTCCCGCAACTTCTACATTCTCGCTGCCACGCTTGGTTTTTTCGCGCTTGTCTCAGGAGGCATGGCGCTGGTGCCGTCGAGCTTTCAGCCGGGTTTGCCGGCCAATGGCACGTTATGGCGCACGGTGGCGCTGATTCTGGCGCTGGCGGCGCTTGGGTCGGCGCTGATCGGGGTAATGAGCAATCTTTTTGAGCAGGTAGATCGGCGCAGCGAAGAGGCGCGCCGCTCGGGGCGGGAGAAGCGGCGCGAAAAATAAGGGTCGCGAGCCGGCTTGAACGCGGGTTCGCGGTATCCCACCCTAAAATTCGCCGCGGTGCAGCGAATCTTAGAATGGGGCAACCTCGGATTGGCAAGTCAGCCGGCATCGACTCGCCTCGCTCATTAAAATAGAAGAGTGCGGGCTGCGGTCCGCGCAGGATTGAGCTGACAGCAATGTTTGAAGTTACCGTGGAGGCAGATTTCTCCTCCGGCCACTATTTGCGCAACTACAAGGGCAAGTGCGAGAACCCGCACGGCCACAACTACAAGGTCCGCGTGACGCTGGCGGGAGGCGAGCTGGACGGAGCCGGGCTGCTGCTCGACTTCAAGCTGCTGAAGCAGGTGCTTCGGCCGGTGATCGACCGCCTCGACCACCAGATGCTGAACGACCTGGAGCCGTTCACGGTGCTGAACCCCTCGGCCGAGAACCTGGCTAAATATTTCTACGACGAGACCAACCGGCATCTCACCGATGTGACCGCGGGCCGCGTGCGCGTGAAGGACTGCACGATCTGGGAGACGGACACGACGACGGCTACTTACTTCGAGTAGCGGTTCTCACGTGGCCTTCCGCGCCACCAGGATACGCAGCGGAGGAAAGGTTCCTGCCCAGTCGGGAGGACAGAGTTCCACCGTCAAGCCGTTTGCCGCAAACGCTGTGGCATATTCCTGCAAGTGTTTGAAGTCGGAGATGACGGCGACGCCGCCGGGCTTGAGCACGCGGGCGATCTCGCGGCAGGCCTGAGCGCGGCCCTCCGGCTGGTAAATGTTGTGCAGGCAGAGATTGGAGAGAACGACGTCGAAGGATCCATCCTGGAAACTCATCTTGCGGGCATCCTCGCTTTTGACGTCAGCCTTTCTCCCCACACCCTCGATCACAATGTTCTGAATCAGCGCTTGTGGCGAGTTTCCCGACAGATCTTCGGAGTTCCAGATGTCGATGCCCGTGGCCTCGCCCGTGGTGAGGCGTTTGGCCGCCCCGATCAGCAGGAGCCCGCGTCCGGCGCCCACGTCCAGTACCGATTCGTCTCCCCGCCACGGTACTTTGGCAAGAATTCGGTCGCGATGCCGGAACTTGCCCGCCTTGGAATAGACCAGCATGAGAATGACGGGAAGCAAGAACAAAGCCGCTGAATACAAGAACCCAGGATAGAGAGTGAGTGTGACCTGCTTGACGGTGAAGCGGGGATACAGAAGCGCGAGGAACCCGCAGGCCATGCCGGCCGCGAACAGATTGAGGATCACGTGGGGCGCGTCAACTCCGTAATCCGGCTCATTTGCCATGCGGCGCCTCCGCGGTGTCAGGTGTGATTCTGCTTATGGAACTGGCGGTAAGAAAATCCTAGCACGAGGGCTGCGGAGACAACATCAGGAATTAATTCATTTGGCCGGATTTCGACTGTAGGTACTTGTCGAAAGGCACTTCGAAGTAGAAGAGCTCATTGCCCTCGGAATCGCGGATGGAGCGCACGTAGAGCCTGGCGCCGACGAGGGGATGGCTGAGACCGGAGACATCGTAAAAGAGGAATCCGGCGCGCGTGGTGTGCGGCTCAATGGCAAGGGCTGAATACTCGAAGGTGTTGAAGTCCTGCTCGATCTCGGAGTTGCTGGCTTTGGGCTTGGTATGGATGGGAGGCAGGGGCGCGGGCAGGGGGATTTTGCCGCCCTGTCGTTCCTTGCGCGTCATCAATCGCTCTACATCTTCGGGTTCGGCGGCCTGGATGCGGTCGCCGTCGGCAGTTTCAAAGAGAATGCGCGCATCGCGCAGCGAGATGGGCTTGTCGCCCAGGTTGGTGACGATGAGCCGCACCGGCATGACATCGTGGTCGATGTAGTCGACGCGGAAGATGGACTCTTTTTCCCGGGTATCGTAGGGCTCCACGGCGATGGCCACGTGCTCGTCGGAGTGGACTTCTACCGCCGGATAGGAAGTGGCGGGCTGCACCGGGGGCGGGTTGTGCTCAGCGGCGAGACAGATTGCCGCCAGCCCAAGGGTTAAGGGAAGAATTGCGGCAGAAGTTCTCATCGTGCTCGACTGTATCATTCTAGGGTGAACCACCCCACGAATTGGATTAGGCTCTTCTGGATTAGACCGGCGGAAGAGCGAATCGGTACCGCATGACCCTCCTTTTCTATAACGTGGCCTTGCTCGCGGCGCTTGTAGCCGGTGCGCCGTGGTGGCTTTGGCGCATGGCGACGACCCAGAAATACCGGGAAGGACTGCGGGAACGGCTGGGACGCGTTCCGAAGCGGATGGTTGCAGGCTCGGGAGCGGGCGGACGGCCGCTGATCTGGGTGCATGCGGTGAGCGTGGGCGAGGTGCTGGCTGTGACGCGGCTGGTGAAGGCGCTGGATGCTGGGCTGCCCGAGTATTTCGTGGCGATCTCTACCACTACGCGAACGGGACAGGCGCTGGCGCGGGAGCGGTTCGGAGCGAATCGGGTGTTTTACTGCCCGCTCGACTTGCCTTGGGCGGTGCGCGCGTACTTGAATGCGCTGAAGCCGCGCATGCTGGTGTTGGCGGAGACGGAGTTCTGGCCGAATCTGCTGAACCGATGCTTTCGCCGCGGGATTCCTGTTGCGGTGGTGAACGCGCGGATCTCCGATCGCTCGTGGCCGCGCTACAACATGCTGCGGCGGTTGTGGAAGCCGCTGCTGGGACGGCTGAGTGCGGTGCTGGCGCAGAGCGAGATCGACGCTGCGCGGCTGATCGCGCTGGGCTGCGCGGCAGAGCGGGTTCGAGTGGCCGGAAATCTGAAGTTCGATGTGCGCGCGGCGGAAGAGGCTGAGGCTACGCGGCTGCTGAAGGCGAATTCCGCGGGGTTGCGGTTTGTGGTTGCGGGTAGCACGCTCGAAGGCGAAGAAGCGGCGCTCGTGGAGGCGTGGGCGCGGTTGCTGGCGGTTGACTCAAAGTTGGCGATGGTTCTTGCGCCGCGACATCCGGAGCGGTTTGCGGCGGTTGCGGCGCTGCTGGAAAAATCGGGGAACGCTTGGACGCGGCGGTCAAAATTCGCAGAGCTGTTGCGGCCCGGCGAGATCGTGCTGCTGGATACGATTGGCGAACTGGCGTCAGTGTACTCGCTGGCCAGCGCGGCGTTTGTGGGCGGCAGCCTGGTTGCGGCGGGCGGGCATAATCCGCTGGAGCCGGCGCAGTTCGGCGTACCGATTGTGATGGGGCCGCACTACGCGAATTTCGTCGCGATCACCGACAGCCTGCGCGCGCACGATGCGTTGCGCATCGCCGCGAAGGAAGGTCTGGCCGCAGCGCTGATTGCTTTGCTGAGCGACCGGACGGCGGCGGAAGCGATGGGGGCGCGGGCCAGAGAGGTTTTTGAGCAGCAGGCGGGCGCGACGGATCGGTGCGTGGCGGCGCTGAGAGAACTTCTGAAGGAGCACAAGGCATGACGCGGGCCGCACGTCCGTGGCTTTGGCCGCTGGTGCCGGGTTACCGGTTGGCTCTTGCGCTGCGCGAAGGGCAGTTGCGCATGGGGCTGAAACCGGTGCGGCGGCTGCGCTGGCCGGTGGTGAGCGTGGGCAATCTTTCAGCGGGCGGCGCGGGAAAGACGCCGCTGACGATTGCACTGGCGAAGGCGCTCACGGCGCGCGATGTGCAAGTGGATGTGCTTTCGCGCGGCTATGGCCGGCGCTCCGCGCTTCCTCTTTTGGTTGAGATTGGTGGGACAGCGGAGGAATTCGGCGATGAGCCGCTGGTGATTGCGCGCGAAGCGCAGGTGCCGGTTTATGTGGCTGCTGAGCGGTACGAGGCGGGGCTGCTGGCCGAGCGGCGCTCCGCGCTTTCAGGTTCTGGTTTGCATTTGCTCGATGATGGGTTTCAACATCGGCAGCTTGCACGCGACGTGGATATTTTGCTTCTGAGTTCCGCGGACCTCAACGATCATCTTTTGCCGGCTGGGAATTTGCGCGAGGCATTGCGTGCGGCGGAGCGGGCATACGTAATTGCGATTCCCGCGGACGAACCCGAAGTTGCGGATTGGGTGAAGTCCCGGGGCTGGAAGGGAACGGTGTGGCGTGTGCGGCGGCGCATGGACGTACCGCAAGTTGATGGGCCCGTTGTCGCTTTCTGCGGGATCGCGCGGCCGGATCAGTTTTTCCGCGGATTGGAAGCGGCCGGCTTGCGTCTGGCGGCACGGTTCGTCTTCCCTGACCACCATTGCTACACGGCTGGCGATCTTGAGCGGGTGAAGAGCGAGGCGAAAAAAGCCGGGGCGACGGCGTTGCTGACGACGGAAAAGGATCGCGTGCGTTTGGGCGCGATGACGGCATCGCTCCCGATTCTGACCGTTCCGCTGCGCATCGAGATCGAGAGTGAGCAAGCCGCGATCGACTGGTTGATCCGCACGATGGGAGACTCTGCGTGATGCTGGTTGTGGCGGGCGGGAGCTTTCTCGACGAGCTGCCGGAAAGGGAATCTTCGCGAAGGAAGGATCGCGCAGGGGCTAAAGCCCACGGTGTTTTTGAGGCGCTTACGGCACGACTAAAGTCGTGCCCTGACACTTCTTGCTTGTCCTGAAAAATTCTTCCGGAAGTTGTTAAGTCGTGCCCGGATACTTCTTGCGGTCCTTGAAGAGCATTTCCGCAAGGTGTCTGTTCCGGCAGTTGCGCGCCGCCATCTTTGTCGCCGTCGTCTTCACCATCGTCAGGGTCTTCGTCGTCGCCCTCTTCGTCCTCGACGTCGCTGGCGTCAGGGACCTGGGTGTTCGTGGATTCGTAGCGCCACCTGGTGCATTGGCCGGGGTTGGAGAAGGGACATATATTGCAGTCCGCTTTCTTGCAGATGTAGTTGCCGGGGGCGAGCTCGTCGCCTGTGGCGGTCTGCTCCGCAGACTGGACCGTTTCGTTTGGATCGAATTCCAGCTTGCGATTGATGAACTGCGCAGCAATCTGGAGCCCGTAGAGAATGGCGGTCGCCTTCTTGAGCTCGATGCGGTCATTGATGATGGCATCGTTGATGCGGGCCACGGCGAGCTGGATGGCAGCGGGATCTTCGGGCGCGGGCAACTGCAAGGGGCCGTATCTCAGGTGGGGTTCGGCTCCGACGGTGTGAATCTTGGAGTGGTAATAGCAAAACTGGCCGTCCTTGAGGGCGGGGGTCTCGCAGCGGAGCCCGTTGGTCATAATGTGCCGGCATTCCATGTACATGGCAGTATCCTCTCCCCCCTCCCCCCCTACCCTTTTGGGGTAAAGTCGTGATTCTGAATGGGTTAGCTCTTTGAGGAGGTTTCCGTAAACGATTGAAAGCAAGGTAGTTAGCTGGTAAAGTCGTCGAAAATGAGCGGTTAGCGGAGTTAGCCGCGCGCCCTGGCGGACTCTTGCCCGCAAAAGCGGGCGGCCCGGACTGTTCCAGCCAGGGCCGCCGAGTTGTTCTCACTATCTGAAAGAAGTGTAGCGACTTTGGGGAATTAACCTGCAATGTTTGGCGGGTTTTTATCTTGTTGGAACAGAGAGGGTTGCAGGGAATTGGAGGGTTGAGAGGGATTGACAGGGTGGAGGTAGTTTGCCGGGTGGCCTACCCGATGATTTTCGCTCCCGAGCGTTGCTGCATGGGACGGGGTGCACCGCTGATGCGCGGATTTGCGGGGCGACGTTTGAGCGCGGCTTCGCCGCGTACTTGATTTCTCGAAAATTGGCGGGCGGTTTGCGGCTTGGCTTAAGCCAAGCCCTGATACAAAGCGAGGGGCGGGGGTAGGTTCGTGCGATCCCGGGTCCCCAAGTGCGAGGGATCCCCACCCCAGCGACGAGGACCTGTCGCCCCGGGGGCCCCGGACCGGGGGCCCCGCGTCGTGGCTGGGTGAGGCCGCGAAAGGCAAATGCAAATGCAGGTCCCCATTCGACTCCGATTGCTTCGCAATCTCCGCTCAGGGCAGGCTTTCGACTCGTCCCGGCGCGCGGGGACTCGCTCAGGATGACGGTCGAGTTTTATTGCTCATGAATGATTCGCCTGGAGCCGCTGGACCAATCGGGACACGAGGATTGAGGATTTCCACCTGACGGCATCCGGTGGGTATAGTGCGAGCAGCGGCTTTCCTCGTTTCAAGGGGTCATTGAATGGCACGACGACCAGGCGTCTTACTCGCCTTTCTGACACTGTGCGGAATGGGCGTCCTCTTGTCCGCACAGCCAGTCGCAGTTCCGCAACCCACGCCCATCACCCTCGGCCAACCGGACCTGCCACTGAATGGTCCGTGGAAGTTCCACGTTGGGGACAACCCGCAGTGGGCTGATCCAAATTTCGATGACGCAAACTGGCAGCAGTACGTTGTGAGCTCCGAACATCCCGCGCTCACTCTCGAACAGGCACTACAAACCGATCCAGTTCCCGGTTGGCAGCAGCACGGGTATCCCGGTTATACCGGCTACGCCTGGTACCGCATCCGAATCGGTGTGCCGCAGAATTCCGGCTCAATCGCACTCCTAATGCCGCCGCATGTCGATGACGCGTACGAGGTGTATGTCAACGGCACGAAGATTGGCAACTTTGGCGAGTTGAGCGGGTGGCGACGCGTCTATACTTCGCAAACTGAGCTTTTTCCCATTCCGGATGCTCTACTCGATAAAGACCAGCCCATCGTCCTCGCACTCCGCTTCTGGAGCCTCCGAACTGAAGCATCGCCGAGCGAGCACAATCTGGATGGCGGTCTTCGCGGAGTGCCGTTGATCGGCCAGCATGCACTGCTTCAGATCTTTGAGCGGAGTGTGCGGCAACAGACCTGGCGAGTGCCATGGAATTTGTTGATTGATTTGAGCCTTTATGGCTCAGTGGGTCTGACCTCGTTGTTCTTGTTCCTTTTGAGCCGCGGCCAGCGAGAGTACCTTTGGGCGGGGGTCAGCCTGGCCGGCTTTTCCGTAATGGTCGGATGCATTGCGATTTTGAATAGCCCCCAAACCATAATTTCGCTTCAAGGGGCTTTTATTGCGGAGGAGCTAGCGTATCTTGCTGCTGCTTTTGCGATGCCGCTGGCCGCAATGTATTTGTTGAACGTTCCCAGAACAATATGGCGACGCGCCAATTACTCAATATTTGTATTTGCTCTGGTTTGGTGTTTGGCAGATGCAGGAGTTTTGGTTGGCCTGTTGCCTCCGACTTCGGGTTGGACCTATCTAAGCAAGATTTCAGACCTTCTGGCCATCTTCGGTCTCGCCGGTCTGCTATTGGCGATTGCAATCGACGGCGTGCGATCCATCGGGAAAAAGGCGTGGTTGCCCATGACGCCGGGCGTGCTCATCGCCCTTTACATCATTCTCTACTCGTTATTTGAATACGGACTTTATCCCAGACGCTTCTTTGTCTTCGCCGCGATGATCGCTGGATCTGTTCCAGTTTCTGTTTTGATTGTGTTCCTGATCCGTTTCACACAACAGCAACGCGAAAATGTTCGGCTGGCAGACGACATGAGGCAGGCGCAAGAGGTGCAGCATGTCATGGTGCCACAGGCGCGCGTCGCACTGCCCGGATTGACCATTGAAACGGAGTACCGCCCTGCCCGCGAGGTGGGAGGCGATTTTTTTCAGATCGTCGAGCATCCCACGGATGGAAGTGTTCTGATCGTTGCCGGTGACGTGGTGGGCAAAGGCCTCAAGGCTGGAATGCTTGTGGCGCTGCTCGTCGGAGCCATTCGCAGCACCGTCGAGTTGAATCCGAATCCCGGATTCCTGATGCAGGCGCTCAACCGCCGCCTGCTCGGTCGCGGCGACTCCCAGGCGACTTGCCTCGCCTTGCGTATCGCAAGAGACGGAACGGTTGCGCTGGCAAACGCAGGTCACATCGCGCCCTACCTCAATGGCGAACCCCTGCCCATGGAAGGAGCGCTTCCGCTTGGCATGATTGAAGCCGCCGAACCCTCCATCCTGCACTTCCAGTTCAAACACGGCGACACGCTGATGCTGATGTCGGACGGCATCGCCGAAGCAACGGACGCCGATGGCAATCTTTTTGGCTTTGAGCGCGTACGCGATCTGGTGCTCTCGAACAAGAGCGCCGCAGAGATGGCATCTGAAGCGCAAAGCTTTGGCCAGGAGGACGACATCAGCGTTATCGCGGTCACCCGAACTCTCGTGACTGAGCCCGTGCCAGCGTGATCCGGGCTGACGCAAGCGGGCGGTAACGCCCGGATTACCGGCTAAGCGGAAGCTACCCCCTGGATAACAACTCGGAACGGGGGAATTCTGTCTGGAAAGATCAGCCTTGAGAATTTGGCTTTTTTGTTAGCGAACCGTTTTTGGGGCGCGGGGTGGGCGCGGCTGCGCCGCTTACTTTATTTCTCGAATAACTGTGGGTTGTTTGCGGCTCGGCTTAAGCCAAGCCCTGATACAGGACGGGGGCAAATGCAGGTTCGTGCGCGCTATGGCACTTGAAACGGGCCCTCATCCGGAATGTGCGTAGAGGAACGGCCGCTGTTTGCTGCTTCTCCAGAAATAGACGAGAACGATGATGCTTGCGACTGCCGCATAGGCGCACCAGACAGAGGTGAACGCGTACGCCTTGACGGCATCAACGATCAAAAGGATCACGAGGTTTACCGCCCCAAAGATTACCAGGATCCTGATCTTCGAGAAGAAAAGCGAACCGCAGGTCGCAATGATGTACAGGACGCCAACGACCAGGTTGCCCGTAGCGGGATTGGTGTAGACAATGCTGTTGGCCCGGACGTAGATGTCGGTTGGGTAGGCCGCCAAACCCCACAATACATAGAGCGTGGTTGCGCCGCCGATGACGACGAAGGGCAACATGCGTCTTCGACTCTTTGTGGTTGGTTCAAAGAGCACCACGCTGAGCGGCACCAGAAATGGGAGAAGCCCCTGCGCATACAACATGAATGCCGCACCCATGTCGTGCGCTACAGTAGGCGAGAGAATCCCATCCAAACCGAGCCAAACGAATCCCTCGGTGAACTGGTGGATGGCAAAAAGCGTGGGCAACGACGCGAAGAGCAATTCACGCCGGTGTTTGACCTTCGTCAACGTGACCACGCCGACTGCGCCAAGAACTCCGCTGCCGACAAAATTTGCCGTAGCTGAAAAACACATGCCTTGTCCTTTTCCTTGCAAAGATTACGCCGCTCTTCAAACGTGTACCCCACCGGTTCGATGACGAAGGACTCCGCGCAGGTTGCGTCGCGCAGAATTCAGCGAGGCGTCAGGATCTCGGTCAGGTAATCGTGAGTTCCGGGGATTCGTTCCAGGTGCGGGTAGCGCACGCCGCCGGCGTACTGAATTTCGCGGGTTTCTACCGTGGCAAAGTTGCGAACGATCAACGTTATCTTGCCATTTCGCGGGTGCGCGATGGATTCGTCCATCACGTCGGGAGAGAACACAGTTCCATCCACTGCCACGATCGTCATGTTCGGTCCCAATCCGGCATCGTAGGCAGGCGATCCCGGCAAAACGTCCGAGATCTTGCCATCTTTTTGCAGGAAGATGCCGATTGACGCCCATGGAAGGTACGTGGGGGCTCCGGGCATGTCGGACCAGAAGGTTTTTTCATTTGGCGTGGAGTTATACACGAGCCGCCAACCCGCGGCTTCAAGGCCTTCGGTTGGCGGCAGGCTATTCACCTGGTAAACATACTTCTCGATGAACGCGTGCCAATCATACGGCCATACTTTGTTAAGCGCAGCTTCCACGTCGGCGCGGGTATAAGGGACGACAATCGGCCCGGTGTCCTGCTGACCAAAGAAGCTGCGCAGAAAGTCGTCGAGGGTTACGCGGTCGTGAGATTGTTCGCGCATCAAGGTATCGGCGCGAAGCCACATGAGCGCACCTTCGTCGTAGTAATCCTGACTGCGACGCAACGAATCCCATCCTCCGGAAACGCTCCGCAGCACCCAATTTTCCGTTGCAGTATCAACAAGCGGGGTGGTGGCGCGCCCCGGCTCAAGAGCAAAGCTTGAAGCGGACATCCCAAGATAATCGCGCATGTAGGCGGGGTCGTTGAAGCCGGAGCGCGTGGCGAGGAGCATGCCAATGTATTCGTTGAGACCCTCATACACCCACAGCAAGGTCGTCCGTTCAGGGCCCTGATAGTCGGGCTTGGAATACAACTCCGCGGGACGCCGGTACTTGCCGTCCCATGAGTGCGATTGCTCGTGCGCGAGCAGCGGCCATCCAAAGAGCTTCAATACGTCTGCCTTCGAAAGGCCGGCGTCCCCGATGGCGTCGTAGGGAGAATCCTCATGCTCCAATCCGTCGAAGGAGCGCGCATCACTCTGCGAGACCAGCAAGTGCATGGTTTGCCAATGACGGAAGCCGAACATGGCCTGGTCCTGATCGATCAGCTTGCCGAAGAGAGCGAAGGCGTGGGCGTTGTCCGACTTATCGAGGGCAGACTGACTATCCGCGGTGATGTCGAGTTCAGCCGGCCATTTCGACGCCAGTGGCACCGCTCGAAAGAACTCGCCCGCCAGCACCGAGGAGTCAATCAAACGTTCGAGCGACGTGGCGGCGAACGTCACTCGCCCGCCGGCCTGATTGGCGACAGGCAGGGAGCTGCCTTGTTTCCAGTTGGGCGGGAGAAGAATGGAAGGCGCAATCATCAACTCGCGTTTATCGATTCCCCGCGGGTAAAGAATGGCGGTATTCCAGGCAAGCAGAAGTTGACGATCGGAGATTGTGTTCTCCAGCAAGGTGTCGAAATCGACCGTGATTGTATTTGTGTCGGGCGGCACTTCGATTTTGATGGTGTTGATGTCTTCAGGGTCGCGCGTCCATGGGAGCGTCACCGCGCCGGAACGCACCCGGAGCGCGGCAAGATTTTCGATGGGGCCGGTCGGTCCGTGCTCGCCTGGAATCCAGCGCGGATACGCGAGTGCAAGGGGCCCTGGCTGCACGCGAATTTCCTCATGCACAAAGGCAATCCGCCGTGAGGCCTGTGTCTCATCGACGAGGAGCGTCATGGTGGGCACTGGGGCGCTTTGTGCGGCCAAATCGGCCCTCGTGAAGGCGACCAGAGCGATGAGCGCGAAAGCTTTAACTACGCGGCGAACTAACTTCATGAACTGGCTCCTGTCGGCGGGACCTTCCGATTTTTCCCGGACCGCGGTCAATATACACCAGTTTCCAGGGCCCGCGACCTTTTTTGCATGGGTTGCAACGACGGCGAAACCTGGCATAGAAACAGGTGGCGCAACTTTGGTCTGGGTGCGGGGTCTAAGTGGGGAAGCCGATTTGGGCGTTGGAAAGCGATGCCAATTCCCCCTTGGCCGTTTTCTTGCGATCTGGCGGTGGGATGCGGCAGGGCACAGCCGTGAGAACTCTTTGCAGCTCGCTTGCGAAGGCTGTTGGGCCATCGTGATCAGTGGGTCTCAACTCCATAGGTTGCGATTGGATCCCTGAGTCACGCAGGCCGCATCCTGTGTCACGGGGGCGATCTGTGCTTCTGAATAAGCTTGAATCTGGCTTCCTGCTGTTCCAAACACAGCAAGGATTAGTTGCCGTTGAACCCTCCTTCTGGCAACGCGTTTATCTGCTTTGGACCTTCCGCAACTTTCGCCAGCTCTCGCTTCCTTTGTTGAACCCGCGCCAGATTGCGCTGATCAACGATCTTTTTCGCCAGCATGGGGCGGTGGTTTCGGATGACTTCGAGCCAACGCTCGAGATCGGCTTAGTTGAAAATTTTGTGGCTCCGGAGAGCGAGATCGGGGCTGCGCTGGCCACGAGAACTGACGCTCCGCCGGCGGTGAAAGAGGAACTGCTTGAGCAAACGGCCGAACCATATGTCGCGCCACCGGTGATTTCGATGACAGCTGCGCCCGCCATAGAGGGCGATGTGCCGCCAGCCGTGAGGTGGGAAGATGCGGAAGAGGAAGGCACTGAAATCGATTGTGCGGAAATTGCGCCCAGGAGTACTCTGGACCGTTTATTTGCGCCGAAAGCCTCCTGGTTGAAATTTGCACGGTCGAATCGTGCGGCGTCAAATCCTGAAGCGTCCGGGCCGGAAGAGTCTCCGTCTCACGTGTCGAGAATTGCGATTTTCAGGTTTGCAGCCGCGATCGGCGCGCTGTCGCTGTGCGCTTTTTTCATCTTCGCATTTCATCGAGTCGGGGCCGTACCTGGATCCCCAGCGCACAATTCGTCCCCGCAGCTCAACGCGCCGGATCCTCCTTCTGCACCCGAACCAACTCCCGTTGCTGAAAATCCCGCCCCGGAGCCTGAAGCGGCTCCCGAGGCCGGCGATGGCCCGGACGCTGGGGTCGAGCCGGCACCGGCGAAGGTCGCACCGGCGATTACAACGACGCATAAGGCGACACCGGAACATGCATTGCGCGGAGGCACTGCACATGTTGCGCCGAGGTCAGGCGGAGGGTCGCATGCTGCGAAGTTCTCGAAGGTTCCGACATCGACATCGACTCGCCGAACGGACCTGGCGCCTG
Source organism: uncultured Acidobacteriota bacterium (assembly GCA_963786565.1). Classification (GTDB taxonomy): domain Bacteria; phylum Acidobacteriota; class Terriglobia; order Terriglobales; family Acidobacteriaceae; genus Telmatobacter. The sequence goes on from CAWAZR010000020.1 coordinate 59,129, forward strand.
CGTACCGTGGAGCCATGGCACGTTCCGCGCAGCGATATTTCGATTTGGCCAAGCAACAGATGCACGAGGGCAATTACGCGGCAGCAGAAGCTAACTATCAACGGGGCTGGCGAATCGAGGAGAATAGCGCCGCCGCCAAGGGCCGCATGGCGCGCGCTCGGCGGACGATGCAAGCGGAGAGGGAGAACATTGCCACTGGTGGCCGGTGAATCAGCCTTGCGGGACACGGAGCGGGCGCGGCTGGCTGGCCGTCGCAGCCGGGGCGAATCGATACTGCCCGATTTTCATGGGTTGTTTATGTTCTGCGTTTTGGCGTGCAAAGATGATTGCCATCAACAATGGATGAATGCTACCCTTCGCATACTCGGGCCCAGAACAGGCAAAGAATCACCGTGGCTCGAGCCCCGCGCAAGGCAAACGGCCCCAAAAAATCAAGGACGAGGGATTTTAACCATGCAAATATGCGATGCCATGAAATTTCTGCGGATCGCCGCCGTGCCGGCGATCCTGACCATCATCGGTGTTCCAGCCTTTGTCTCCGCTGGAGCGCAGGCGAAGCCGGCTGCGGCCCCAGCCCCTCCGCCAGTCAAGTTGCAGACCTATACTCTGCCGGACAAGAGCGCCTCTGCCGGTGTGCCTGCCGGATGGACAGTCAAAGGCGGTGGCGCCGGGGAGATTGTCATGGCGGGAACGCAGGGCGAAACTATCACTCTCGGACAGCTGATTGTCGCGCAAAACGGTCCGTTTCGGGCGGGACAAACGGAGCCCAGCGGCATTGCGCTGACAATGCCCAGTTCGGCGAAGCTGAGTGACAAGCTCACCATGATTTTCGAGCAGACTGCGGCGGTCAGCGGAACGCCGGCTCCTCAGATTAAATTCATTTATGGAGCCCTTCTCCAGGTTCCGGCGGCTCTCGGCCAATGCGGCGTGTTTATTGTGAGCAATAGCAGAGGAGGCGCCGTTCTAGGCGATGCATTAGGCATTCTCTGTTCGCTCCCGGGCGACTCCAGCCAAATTTCCAAGAACATACTGATGTTTGGTACGGCGCCCACGGCTGTGGCCTCCCAGACTGCGCCTATCGTAGTGGCAGTCCTCAAGAGCTACACGGTTACTCCTAGTTGGTCGCAAAAGATCCTTGCCCCCGTGTCGGCCCCCGCGGGAGGGCCAGGGGCGGGACCCAGCACACAGGACATTGTCGATTCGTACACACAGATCATCAATGAGAATCAGCACGCAATCGATACCGGCGCCCAATGCGTAGACGCGGGCATGGTCGGCCCTTCGAGCTACCATCAAGCGGCTGAATGCGGTTATTTGCCGAGGAACTACTAGAGTCGATTCTGGATTTCTTGATGCGGGCGCAGGCAATTGAAGTTTTGGCTCTGCAATTTGACCTGCGCCCCACTTGAAATTCGTGCAGGCGAATGGCACAGAATGCGTCTTGACCAGAGCGATCCTGTGCAATAAACTCGGTGCCTCGCGAGGATGCGATGAGAATAGCAAAGACTTCCACCTGGATTGCGTTGCTGTGCGCGATCCTTCTGCCGTTGACCAAGGTTTCCGCCCAGTCCGGCGGCGGGCCGGCTGAGTCGAACCTGCTTTCATGGGGCGCGGGCGCGCTGGTTGTGCAAGCGCCGCCCTCCTATTCCGATAGCGGCAACTGGTCGCCGGAATCACTGCTGGATGAGTTGCCCAGCACAGGCTGGGCCACCCAATCAGGCGACCTGACGCCCAAGGTCTTTGTCTTCGAGATGGCGGAAAAGAGCGCGATCACCAGTTTGGGCTTCGACACGGCCCAGGTGGAGAATCCCGGGCGCGGGGCCAAAGATGTGAAGGTGGAGATCTCCGATCGCGCGGACGGAGGGTTCACCGTGATCGCCACGCCGTCTTTGGCGCAGACCAGGGACCACCAGAAGTTCGTGCTGAAGGCGCCTGCGACCGGGCGGTACCTGCGGCTGACCGTTCTGAACAACTGGGGCGATGCACGGTACATGGAGATCATGGACGTCTATGCTTACGGCAAGCCCCTGGAGAAACGGCCGCTGCCCGATAACTCCGGTACGTTCTCTTCCTCGTATGGAAACTTCCACATGCAGCAAACCGGCGCGGCTGTGAACGGTTGTTATGAATACAACAACGGCCTGATCGAGAACGGCGGATTTGAAGGCAGGGTGCTGCGGTTCACGTGGACTGAAGGTGATATTCCGGGGCCTCGACATGGCGGGCCCGCGATGCTGATCTTCTCCGACGATGGGCAATCCTTTACCGGGTACTGGTGGGCTGAAGGCAACAATGGCGCGCCCTCAGGCGGGTGGCTCGGCAAGCGCGTTGGAAAGGTTGTTGGCTCGTGCCCGTATTGGAAGCCTGGGAGTGGGAACGGCGTGGTGGAGCAGTTGCAGACCGAAGGGCGTGCGCGGCTTTATGGGATTCTGTTCGACACCGACTCCGACCATCTGAAAGCCGAATCCAAGCCAACTTTGGATGCGCTGATCGCCGCGGCTCGCACGCAGCCGACGTGGAGCTTCGGGATCGAAGGATATACGGACAATGTGGGCGGAGACGCGCATAACCAGGCCCTCTCAGAGAAGCGCGCACTCTCAGTGAAGGCGTACCTGGTGGCGGCGGGCGTGGATGCGAGCAGGCTGACGACGCAGGGATTCGGCGCGAGCCATCCGGTGAGCAGCAACGACACCGAGTTGGGGCGCTCGCAGAACCGGCGCGTTGAAGTGGTGAAGAAGTAGGGATAGAGGCTGGCGGTTTTGAGTTGAGCGAGCCTTCCCACCCTAAACGCAGACAGCGCGTTTAGGATGGGGCACCCGGCCCTGATACAAGACCTGTGGGTTGGGGTTCGTGCTTTCCCACATCTCAGAATCGAGATGTGGGGCACCCGGCATCCTGGCCGAGAGGCATGCTAATTCACAATCCCAGCCGACCGTCAGAGGTAACACCGCTTATGCGAGCACCGGGCCACGAAAGCCCCGGAATGCCCGGATCGCGAGCACGATGAACGCCACCAGGACGACGAGCTGCGTGGCTCCGAACGCCGGCGACGACTGCGTGGGGGCGATGGCTTTGAGCGCGGGCACTTTGGCGAAGAGCTGCGCAAAGAGCACAAAGACGTTGAACCACAAGGCGACAGCGGCGCTGATGACGTAGACGCCGCGCCAGCCACCGCGCAGCTTGCCCACGTACAACGCGATCACTGCCAGCAGCAGGACAATCATCGACAGGATCCCGAGAATGATCGCGGGGTCGATGCCGTGAAACGGAAAGAGGAATCCGGTGATGCTGGTGAGTGCAGTTGTGCTCAGGAAGAATCCGATCAGGCCGGAGAGTTTGTTGGAAGCCAGTGCCAGGATGGCGACAAGCCCCGCGGCAATCCCTGCAAGGCTCAGAATCACGTGCACAAGTGTAAACACCTGCGTGCTCATGCCGAGAATCATGATGATGCTCCTTGGACGTCGAACAGATACAGACAAAATGGCAGGAGTCGAGTGCGTGCAAAGGTCGATGAAATAAGAAGACGTAATAAGGGGCCCTGGCGCGCGTGCAGATACTTGAGTGCGCTTACAGTCGCTGATCCACCGGAATCCATGGCGAGGGATACGCGGGGCCGATGTATTCGGCTCTTGGGCGGATGAGGCGGTTGTCGTCGAGCTGCTCGATTACGTGAGCGGCCCAGCCTGCGATGCGGCTGACGGCGAAGATGGGGGTGTAGAGATCGATGTCGATGCCGAGCGTGGCGTAGGTGGAGGCGGAATAGAAATCGACGTTGGCGTTGAGCTTCTTTTCGCGGTTGATGTAAAGCTCAATGGCGCGCGACATGTCGTACCACTTGGGATTGCCGGAGTCCTTGCCGAGTTGCTCGCTCATCTTGCGCAGGTGGGTGGCGCGGGGGTCTTCAGTTTTGTAGACGCGGTGACCGAAGCCGGAGATTTTTTGCCGGGCGGCGAGCATGCCTTTCACGTATTCGACGGGGTCAGCGCCTTCCTTGTCGATGAGGAGCAGGAGGCGCATGACGCCTTCGTTGGCGCCGCCGTGGAGCGGGCCTTTGAGCGCTCCGATGGCGCCGGTGATGGCGGAGTGAATGTCAGAGAGAGTAGCGGCGATGACGCGGGCGGCGAAGGTGGAGGCGTTTAGCTCGTGGTCGGCGTGAAGGATGAGGGCGATATCAAGCGTTCGAGTAGCGGTTTCAGAGGGCTTCTCACCATTGAGCATCCAGAGGAAGTTGCCGGCGTGGGAGAGCGAACGGTCGGGAGGAACGATTTCCTTGCCCTTGCGAATGCGATCGTAGATGGCCACCAGCATGGCGATTTGCGCGGTGAGGTTGTAGGCCTTGCGCACGTTGGCGTCGTGCGAGTTGTCTTTCTCGTCGGCATCGTAAAAGCTCAATGCCGACACCGCAGTTCGCAGCACTTCCATGGGCGTGGCGGCGGTGGGAAAGGTTTTCAGCATGTCGATGACGCGCTGGTCGAGGGAACGCGCCAGGGCCAGCTGCGTGGAGAATTCGCGCAGGGCGAAGGCATTGGGCAGCAGGCCGTTCCACAGCAGGAAGGTGGTTTCCTCGAAGGTCGAGTGCTCGGCGAGCTCATGGATGTCGATGCCGCGATAGGAGAGAATCCCCGCGTCTCCATCGATCCAGCAGATACCGGAGTTCGCGGCAACAATTCCTTCAAGACCCTTCCCTGCGACAGCAGTGCCCATAATCTTTTGCATCTCCTCTTCTGTAGGATGCGATTTGCCCGTTGCGATAGAGCCCGGCCTCCGGTTTGGAGGTGCGGCGCCAAAAAGTGCAGTAAAGATGTTTATAGCTTAGCGGTTCTGTCCTTGTCACGGAAGGTGGGACGGAAAGACGGGAACAGGGATCAGAAGGCAGGGACCAAGGGACCGAGATGGCATGGGGCGAAAGTGGCTTCCGGCGCGCGAGGGGCGCCGGTACCATTTATCCTGTAGTTTCGCCGTATGCGTTGGAGGGTTTTGGCTGGCCTCGATGGCGGGGTTGGCGCTCCCGGGCGAGAAGGCGAATTGTAAGGATTTCCGGAAGGATTGAGGCAATTTACCCCCAGTACGGCGTCTAACCGGACAAGATGCCGTCTTAATGCCCGGAGCGGCTGGTGCAGAGAAGCCCCCGGAGCACGAAAGGCAAAAGAATGAGTGAGATTGACGAAGCCCCCCGAACCTACTCCGGCCCGCTGTTAGCTGCGATCGCCGTTGCACTGCTGGCTGGTGTGGGCGGACTGATCTGGAGCTATACGCTGGGCAGCAAGCTCGCCACCCAGCAGGCCGAATTGACGGAAGCGCAACAGCAGAATGCCAAACTGGCTGCGGATCAGCGGGAAACCGCAGCCCGGCTGCGGGTGGCCACGGATGAGCTGGGCAAGTCGCTGGGCCTGACGCAGAAGCAGCTTGACGAGCGCGCGCAGGCGATTATCCAGCGGGAAGAGGCCGACGACGAGAAGCTGGAAAACGAGCAGAAGCAGACCGCGCAGCAGGTGAACACGGTTTCAAACCAGGTGACCACTGTGCAGTCCGATGTGGGCGGGGTGAAGACGGACCTGACCAAGACCAAGAGCGACCTGGCCACGACCATGAGCCAGTTGCAGAGCGTGCGCGGCGACTTGAGCAACACCAACAGCGTGATTGCCCGCAACCACGACGAGCTGGTGACGCTGGAACACAGAACCGACCGGAACTTCTACGAGTTCACGCTGACCAAGGGACAGAGGAAGCCGGTGGGCACCATCAGCCTGGAGTTGAAGAAGGTGGACCCGAAGAAAAATATGTACACGCTGGTGGTCTACGCCGACGACAAGGCTGTGCAGAAGCCGAATCGCGGACTCGACGAGCCGCTGCAGTTCTATAGCGGCAAGGATCCGGCGCTCTTCGAGGTGGTGGTGAACACGATCAACTCGAAGAGCCAGATCTCAGGGTATCTCTCGACGCCCAAGACCGCGCCCAGTCCGCCTACCGTTCAGTAATCGCCACGGTGGGCGTGAGCGTGAGGAAGGGCTGGTACTTGAAGGCGAAGGTATAGTCCAGTTTCTTGCGCGCGTCCCACTGCTGCTGCGTCATCTTGAAAGCTGAAACAAAGGTTCCCTCGACCGTCTGGCCGGGCTGGATGGTGGTGTCGAGCGGCGAGATGGGCGTCAGATGCGGCACGGGAATGTCGGGATACGCCACAAAGATGCGATCGTAGTCGCCCTTGTTGCCGGCATAGCTGGAGTGGATGCCGTCGTCGAGGGTGACATTGGCGGTGATGTTGCCGAGAAACAGCGGGTGGTTGGTCAGGTTTTGCAGCTTGATGGTGGTAAATACCATCATCTGGTCGACGCTTTGTTTTGGCATGGGCATGCCGTTGGCGTCGAGGCCCGAGGTATCCGTGTGCTGGGGGTGGGCCCAGACCGCCTCGATTTCACCGGAGGCGAAGGGCGGCGTTCGGCCAACAAACGCGTAAATTCCAATGCCGATGCACATCACGAGGCCGGCAATGATGGCGGCAATCAGCACGTGGCTGGTGCCCTTGGTCAGTTCCTCGCCGAGTGCGGCGTCGTCCAGCTCTTCCTGATGAAGCAGGCTCATAGGGACTCCATCCACCTTGCGAACTCATCTTATCCCGAACGCGATACAACCGGCTACGAAGACTTTTTGCCCTCCATTACGGGGGCGCGGAATTGGATTACTTAGGTGGGAGCAGGGAGCGAGGAAGCCGGCAGGAGAGTTAGTGAGTGCTTACGGTCTTGGCCGGAGGCCGGCGCATTAAGCCTCAACTCCGAGATTGCTTGACTAGGCGTCACCAGTCCATCGGTCTTGCAATTGGCTTTCCGTCTCGCCCAATTACTGGGTCTGGGAATTGGCTGACGCCGAGATAGGGTCGCAGGTGACGAACGCTCGTCGCGAGATTCCTCAATGTCACCGCGGGGTTGTCGGTCGGAGTCAAAAGTGTTGCGGGCAATCCGACCTCCTGCACGACCAATCGAAGCGGCTCTTTCAGGTCGGTATCGTTTGTGACGATGACGGCGTGCTCAAATGCCCCCACAAACGCGTCCCGCACCAAATGAGCACCCAGATTGACGTCCGATCCCTTCTCTTCAGTCTTGACCACGCAAATAGAGTCGGGAGCGGGAAAGGGGGCCAAGCCGGGGGGCCAGAACTGGCACGGCCTGACCAGTGGCATCCAAGTATTTGTGACTTGGAAATTGCCGAAGTGAATATGCAAATTGGGCAATGTTTCGAGTGCTTTCAGATAGGCGTTCTGGTCCCTTGGAGAGTTTGGATTTCGGCCTCCTGAAACGCGAGCCGTGTAATAGTTGATGGATGTTATATTGCAGCTTTTGGGAAGCGCTGCCTCGCACAGTGCTTGCAAATTAAGCCATTTGTGCTTGGTTTTCCGAAGGGCCCGATAGTATAGGTTGAATCCGTCGACGTAGACGACCGTACGCATGACGAGAATTCTATATGCAAAAAGCCGCCGCACTTTCATGCGACGGCTTCTGGGCCTACGGCACGCCGTAGGTGGGTTATTCATAGTTTGCTGTAATGTACTCTGCATGTCAACTAATAAGTTGACAAATTGGCAGGTAATGAGTTGACAAATTTGCAGATACGCTATTTAGATTAAATTACTTACCTCATCTACCATCTCAGAAGGCCACACTTGGTTTCGGCTATCCTCGCGGCCGGAGGCCGGCGAGAAAACCCTTGGCGGGGCGCGTGTTGAGAACGTCTTCCGCGGTGAGCCAGGCGCGGCGCAACTGCTTTATGCCGTAGACCATCTTGCCCAGATTGCCGCTATCGTGCGAGTCGGAATTCATGACGATGCGGCAGCCCATCTCTTTGGCCAGGCGCAGGTCGTGGTCGTTCAGGTCTAGCCGCTCGGGCGCGGCATTATGCTCCATGGCCACGCTGAGCTCGGCGGCGCGCTTGAAGACGGCGACGAGGTCGATGGCGAAGGGCTCGCGGCGCAGCAGCAGGCGGCCGGTGGGATGGCCGAGGATGCGGACGTATGGATTTTCGATGGCGCGAATGACACGCGCTGTCATCTCTTCGCGTGACTGCTCGAAGCGCGTATGGACGCTGGCGATGACTATGTCGAGATGAGCGAGCACTTCATCGTCCATGTCGATGGCGCCGTCGGCGAGGATGTCTACTTCGATGCCGGTGAAGACGCGGATGCGGCCTTCCATCGCGCGGTCAACGGCGTGCACCTGCTTGATCTGCGCGAGGGCGCGCTTTTCGTCGAGGCCGTTGGTCATCGCCAGGTTTTTGGAGTGATCGGTGATGGCGATGTATTTGTAGCCGCAGGCGAGGGCGGCGTCGGCCATTTCGCGGATGGAGTTGTGGCCGTCACTGGCAGTGGTGTGCATGTGCACGTCGCCACGTATGTCGTCGAGCGAGACGATGTGCGGCAGCGCGTGTTCGGCGGCCAGGTCAATTTCGCCGAGATTTTCGCGCATCTCCGGGGGCATCCAGTCCATGCCGAGAGCGGCGTAGATCTCCTCCTCGGTAGCAGCGGCCACGGTGGAACCATCTTTGAGGCGCGCCAGGGCCCACTCGCTGAGGGTGTAGCCCATTTTGAGGGCCCTTTGGCGAAGCACGACGTTATGGCCCTTGTTGCCGGTAAAGTATTGCAGAGCCGCGCCATAGGAGGCGGTGGGCAGGAGGCGCACGTCGACTTGCAGGCCCGTGTCGAGGTTGAAGCTGACCTTGTTTTCGCCTTTGGCGATCATGTTTTGGATGCCGGGATAGGCGGCGACGTGCTCGACGGCAGCTTGAGTGTGTCCCGGTTCGCAGGCCGGGCCGGTGGCAAGGAGGTCGAGGTCGCCCTCGGTGCCGCGCCCACGGCGCAGGGAGCCGGCCGGCGTGACCTTTTTAATGCCTTTCATTTTGAGGAGATACGCGGAGATGCGCGCGGCTTCTTCCGTGGCGACGTCGATGCGGAAGCGGCCGGCGCTGCGGCGGTAGTCCTCGATGCCCTTGCGGAGTTTTTCAATCTGTTTGGCGCCCATACGCGGCAGGCCGGTGAGTTTGCCCGCTTCAATGGCCTGGGCGAGCTGGTCGATGGAGCCGATTTTGGCTGCGTCCCAGAGGAGCGCGACGGTTTTCGGGCCCATGCCGGGGAGTTTGAGCAGTTCGAGGATGCCGGCACCGTACTTCTTCAAGAGCTGATCGCGCTGGGCGAGAGATCCAGTGGAGGCGATGGACTGGAGGTGGGCGGCCATGCTTTTGCCGATGCCGGGGATCTCCATGAGGCGCGCGGCATCGGCGGCAGCTTCAGTCAGATCGACGGTGGTTTGCTCAGCGGCCTCGGCGGCGCGGCGGTAGCTGCGGATGCGAAAGCTGTCGGCCCCGTCGATTTCGAGCAGGTCGGCGGTCTCCGCCAGCAGGCGAGCCATGGTTTTGTTGTCCATGTTGCGACTCTCCGCTTAGCAGTATCGGGCATTTAAGGGATGGAGGGCCAGTAGGGGGTTTGGAGTGCGTGAATTTGCGCGTTTGATTTCGTGATTTCCAGTCATGTGTGGGTCAGGATGGCCTACGGAGAAGGCGGCTTCGCAAGGGAAAAATCGTGCAGGGGCTAAAGCCCTCCTTCTTCTATTCGAATCATTTCGGCGCGGCTGAAAGCCGCGCCCTGATATAAGACTTTTGGGTTGAGGATCGTGCTTTCCCACATCTCAAAATCGAGATGTGGGGCACCCGCTTCTTGTGCTGAGTTGGGAAGGGGCGGATTGAGATTTGTGCTGCACGTGCGGGTCGGGAGACCGGCGGTACAAAATATGGAGGCCCGCAGTATGAGCGCAAAAATTCGCGATTTCGCGTGGGGGAAACCCGGAAAGCGATGGATGAAGGTGTGAGAAGGGGTAAAAGACAGGGCGCACTCCACCCTTACCGCCGGGCGGCGGTCTTGCCCTTGCGATACGCCCGGGACCTATCGACGCTTAAGCAGCGTTGTGAGCGGCCTCAGCCCGAAGGCGAATAACAGCATCTGCCTGGGGACCTTTTTGCCCTTCGACTATGTCGAACTCGACCTCGTCGCCTTCTTTGAGCGTTTTGTATCCGTCCAACTGGATTGCCGAGTAATGAACGAATACATCCGGCCCGTCTTCGCGTCCGATGAATCCGTAGCCCTTGGCGTTGTTAAACCACTTGACCTTACCCTTGTACTGAGCCACAGGTTCCGCCTTCCTCTTCTCTTATGCGGGGATACGGTGGGTCTTGCGGGGAACACCACACCGTACTTGATAAGACGCGCGAAAGAGACGAAAGGTTGACTGAAGTTGGCGGTTCCACGAAGTGATACGGCCGGCGAGGGCGAGGAGCAGGGAGCGGGGGAGCAAGGGAGCGAGGGAGCGAGGGAGCAAGACACCCCAGCGGGCACAGATCGCTCGCCGGGGGTCCCGGCAGAGAGCAAGCCACCTTAACGAGCACAGACTGCTCGCCGGAGCCCGGCAGGGAGCGCGTTGACGCCGGGCTACTTTTTGCGGCGGTCCTGGAGGCGCGCGTAGAGGAGCACGCTGGTGAGTGTCTTGCCGTCGAGAATGGCGCCTTTCTCGATCATCTTCAACAGTTCAGACAACTTGACGAGGCGCAGCTCGATCTCCTCATCGGCTTCAAGGTGGGTTTCGCCGGCCTTGAGACCTTTGGCGAGGAAGACTTTCATCGATTCCCCAAGAAAACCGGGGCTGGCGTAATACTCCACCAAGGGACGCCATTTCTTCGCCCGGTAGCCGGTTTCTTCGGCCAGTTCGCGCTGCGCGCCGGCCAGCGGCTCTTCGCCGGGTTCGAGCTTTCCGGCCGGAAGCTCCCACAGATACTGGTTGGCCGCGTGCCGGTACTGGCGCTCCAGGACGATCCAGGGATCGCGCTTGCTCTTTGAGGCGTCGACAGCCAGAATCACGACGCTGCCGTTGTGGCGGATGACGTCGCGTTCGTTGTGGCTGCCGCTGGGCTCGACGATTTTGTCATGCAGCACGTTGAAGAGCGGCCCGCGGTAGACCACTTCGGAGCTGAGCACTGTGGCGCGCTCGACGACGATCGCCTTTTTTGTCTTTTTCCGCATTGCGGCAGTGGTCTTCGACGTTTTTTTCGAGGTCTTAGTGGGCATGGTCAATCCTTTTCCGGTTGCGGCGCTCATTCACGCGCACGATTCAAGACGAGTATACGCATTGGGTGTGCAGCTCCGTGTGAGTTCTGCATCGATCCGGGCCGCCGTGGCATCCTTAGTTGAGCATTAGTTCAGCATTTCAAGCCAAAGCATCCGGCGATTTCAAACAACGAGCCGCGCCGAGTGAACGAAGCAACGACTGCAGAGTGTTATCCCGTAATCGTGATGCCGGGGCAGAGCCGGCTGTTTCTGGATTTTTGCGCGGGGGCGCTCCGCGCCTTTTTGCCTTTGGATGAGATTGGTGGGAATAGGCCGCCGCTCCCGGCGCACTGGCCAGAGCTGATGCGGCTGATGGCGGCGCAGAATCCGTCGGACACCACGGCGGGGGCGATTGCGGCGCTGGAGCGGGGCGCGGGGACGATCCTTACCGGGCAGCAGGTGGGATTGTTCGGCGGGCCGCTGTATACGCCGTTTAAAGCCGCAACCGCCATCGCACGCGCTCGAAAGAGCACTGCGTTGGGCAAGCCCCATGTGGCGATTTTTTGGCTGGCGAGCGAAGACCACGATTTTGCCGAGATCGATCATGTGACATTTCCCGCGGGCCGCGAACTGGCGACGCTGGCTTACGCTTCGACGCCGGCGACAGCCGTTCCGGCAGGCAAGATTGTTTTCGACGATTCGATTACGGCGCTTGCGGAGCGCGCGGCGGATTCATTTGGACTTTCGGACGGGACCCGCGCGTTAGTCGAGAGCTACAAGCCGGGGCGGACTTTTGCGGAGGCGTTCCGGGATTATTATGCGCGGATATTTGCGGCGCAAGGATTGCTGATTGTGGACGCCGACAGCCGCGAGTTCCACCGGCTAGGCGCGCCGGTGCTGCGCGCCGCTATTGAGCGTGCCGACGAATTCCATGCGGCGCTGGTTGAGCGCAGCCAGACTCTGGAAGCCGCGGGCTACCATTCCCAGGTTTTGGTTGCGCCGCAGTCGAGTTTGCTGTTTTTGATTGATGAGAAGTCGGGCGCACGGCTGGCGCTCAAGCGCATAGCGCCGACGGCCGATGAGCCCAACGGTGTGTGGCAGACGGCGGGCGAGGACGGGAATCGGAGCTTTACGACGGGCGATTTGCTGGGCATTCTCGATGCCGAGCCGGAGCGCATTTCGCCGGCGGCGCTGCTGCGGCCGGTGTTCCAGGATTTTCTGTTCGGGACCACGGCGCAGGTGGGAGGGCCGGCGGAGATTGCTTACCTGGCGCAGTCGACGGTGCTGTTCGAGAAGATTTTGGGCCGGCAGACGCCGCCGATTGCGCGTTTCTCCGCCACGCTGATCGAGCCTGCGATTGCGGAGTTGATGCGGAGGCACGAGCTGACGCTCGAACAGGTATTTGGCGAGGAGAGCGCGGCCACGCTGGCGCTACGGCTGGCGGCGCGCGCCATGCCTCCTGAAACCAAGATAAAGTTGGCAGCGGCGGGCAATGCGTTCGACGCCGAACTGACGACGCTGGTGGAGTGGCTGCAATCGCAGGACAAGGGGCTGGGGCAGTCGGCCGAGACGGCGGCGGGCAAGATGCGCTACCAGATGAATCGCCTGCGGACGCTGGCCGCGAACTTCCAACTGCAACGCGAGGCTACGCTGACGCGCCACGCCAACAGCATCTTCAATGCGCTTTATCCCGGCGGCGTGTTGCAGGAACGGGTGCACGGGGCCGCGTATTAT
>CAWAZR010000021.1:0-15028 GCA_963786565.1 uncultured Acidobacteriota bacterium
GCTACGGGTTTTCGCTCGCCGAAACTCTTTCCGAGCAGGCCGGCTGCTGCACTGGACACACCGCGCTGTGGCTGTAGAAGACAGGGAGCGAAGGGAGCAAGGGAGCGAGGGAGCAAGAAGGCCGAGGAGCGTTGAGGCCAGGGGTTAAGGATTAGGGTTTAGGTGATCGGGCCTTGCTTTCGGCTGACTAGACGCCAATGGCCCTCCGTTTTTGCCAGCGACAAATCCTCTTGAGATATGAAGGGCGGGCGCGCGCTCCCGTCCGGATTGCGCCCGACGAGCTTGGTGACGAAACTTACGGATGCGGTTTTGCCATCGGCGCTGTACCTGGGCTGCGTGAAAAAACGCATGTTGTCGGGGTCGGGCCTGGTCGCCTTGAGGGGTTCGACGCCTAAAGCGGCCCACGGGCACTGTTCGACGAAGCCGTCTCCCTGCGGCCGGTAGAAGATGGCGAATTGCGAGATGTCGGGATCGACTTTTCCCCAGCCGAGTATTTCGCGGCCGAGGAGAGTAAAGATCTCGCAATCGTCTTTTTCAGCTCCGGGCTCTTGCTGTGTTGTCATTGAGAGTTCGACCCCTCCGGATTCCGACCTATCAAAACTTCCGCTTGCAATTGCCGCTGCCGACGCATCGGTAGTTCTTCCGATCGGCGCTGCTGCCATCGATCGAACGCCGACGAAGATTGTCATCGGGATCAGGACCATCCCAAATCAAGACGGGCTGGGCATCGGGGTTTTTGGACCTGTTTCGATCGCGGGCAGATGCAAGGAAAAGGCAGCCCGGATCCCATTTTGCCTCCCTGTTGCGGACCAATATATCGCCATTGGTCTCTGCTCGCAATGCTTTCCGCTGTTCTTCCAACAAGCGGAAGACTTGGGCGTAGAGACTGTCCCTGTTCCCCGCATCTATAATCCTCGCGAAACTAGTTGAGGCTTCCATGAAGCTGGTCTATATGCGTCTTATTGGGGCGTTTCTCGTTGCGGCGTCGTTGGCCCTGCCCGCCGCCGCGCAAACCGTTTCCTGTGCCGCGCCGGGGACGGACAATAGCTTTCTCGGCATCCAGACCATCCGGCTTTGGCCGGGCGCCGCGCCCGAGGCCAAGGGCGCAACATGCAACGATATTCCCGCGCTCACGGTGTTCGAGGCGCGGCCGGGTTCGGCCAACGGCTCGGCGGTGATCATCCTTCCCGGCGGCGCGTATTCGCACCTGGCAGGGGACCTGGAGGGGCGCGAGGTGGCCGACTGGTTTACCGCACGCGGCTTTCGCGCATTCATCCTGAGCTACCGGCTCACCTCGAACGGATACGGCCTGCCGGTGCCGCTCGTCGACGCGCGGCGCGCGATCCAGACGGTGCGCGCGCGGGCGACGGATTATCACATCAATCCCAACCGCATTGTGATGATTGGATTTTCCGCCGGCGGACACCTGGCGGCGCTGTCGGGAACGCAGTTTGTGGCGGGCAATCCCGATGCCGACGACCCTATTGAACGCGCGTCGAGCCGGCCGGACTTCGTGGTTCTGGGCTACCCGTGGCTCGACGCCATCACGCGGGATACAACGTTTCTGAGTTACTGCAAGATGTTCAACCTTATGGATCAGTGCGACGCGCTGCGCGCGAAATACGATCCGGTCCTCTTTGTCAGTAAAGACACGCCGCCCACGTTTATCTATCACACGTTTAACGACAAGACCGCCGCCGCGGAGGCGAGTATCGAGTACTACCAGGCTCTGTTGAAGGCCGGCGTGGCGTCGGAGATGCATATTTTTGCTGACGGGAAGCATGGCAGCGGCCTGGGCAAGGGCGATGTCGCGTTGGACCAGTGGCCGGGGCTGCTGGAGACCTGGTTGCGCGCGCAGGGATTGCTGACTGTGGATAAGACGGCGGTGGGGGGAAAGTAAGCCGGGACTAAAACCCCAGCCTACCAAGAATGCCCCAAAAATTAGAAGCGGGCAGCTGGAATCGGGAGTGGAAGGTAATCCCGAAACCGGCTGCCCGCAGGACCCTGGACCGGGTCTAGGTGGTAAGTTAAGTGTAGGACCGTTTCAGGCAAAAGCAAGCCTTATTTTGCATGAAAATTCCCACTTCGTGACCGGAGTCACATTAAGTCATATTGTGGACTCCGATGCGTTGACTTGGGGGTTCTCCCTTGGTAAAACAGAGGGTTCCACTTGCTAAAAAATCTCATCTGAGAAGCCGCAGTAGTCCGGTACATCCATGCAGGATATCTTTCAACAACTCGGAGAGCTTCTGGTGGGCGCGATCCCAACGGCGGCGCTCTTCATCGTGCTGGTAATTGCGTACCAGTTTCTGATCCAGGGCCCGTTGACGGAAGTGCTGGCCGAGCGCCGCGCCTTAACTGAAGGCGCCATGGAAGATGCGCGCAAGGCCGTGGTCCAGGCTGAGGCGAAAGCCGAGGAGTACGCGGAGCGTTTGCGGCAGGCGCGCGCCGATGCCTACAAACTGCGCGAGCAGCGCACCAAGCAGTGGAATATGGAGCGCGATGCGGCTCTCGATGCCGCGCGCCAGGCAGCCGGCCAGAAGGTGCGCCAGGCCCAGGCCGAGCTGGATGCGGAAGCCGCATCCGCGAGGGCTGCACTTCAGGCCGCATCGGCCGATCTTGCCGGGCAGGCCGTCCGCGCCGTTCTGCCAGTCGCTGCCGGGGGGTCCCGTTGAGATTTTCTGATTCAAAACTGAGTTTTTGCGTGCGCGCATTCTGGCTTGGGCTGCTGCTGGCGATTACAGCGCTGATGGTTGCGCCGCGTGGCGCGAGCGCACAGCAAAATGCGGCGGGTGCGCCGACAACAACGGCGAGCGCGCCGGCGATTGGGTCTGGAACCGCACAGCCGGCTCCGGCAAAATCCGATGACGACGGCGACGCAGCGTTTCTGCATTCGCCCGTGGTGCAGTCCGTGGCGCGCATGTTGCATCTGAAGCTCGATACCACGGTTGCGATTCTGTTGGGGATCAACTTCGCGATCATCTTCTTTGCCGTTGCCATTCCGCTGAAGCGCACCATGCCGAAGATTTTGCACAAGCGGTCGCAAACGCTGAGCCAGGACCTGACTACCGCGCGCCAGGCCACGGCGGACGCGCAGGCGCGACTGAGCGCCGTTGAGGCTAAGCTGGCAGGGCTGGGCGAGGAAATCAAAAAACTTTCCGCGCAGGTGGAGCAGGAAAGCGTGGAAGAGGAAAAGCGCATCAAGGCAGCGCTGGTGGAAGAGAGTGCGCGCATTGTGACCGCAGCCGAGCAGGAGATTGACGTGGCAATGACCCAGGCCAAGCGCGGCCTGCGGAACTTTGCCGCCGATCTGGCGATCGGACAGGCGGAGAAGCAGATCAAGCTGACGCCGGAGACCGACCGCGCTTTGATCGCCGAGTTTGTGGCCGGAGTTGCCGGCGACGCCGCAGGCAAGGGAGGCAAGAACTAGATGCCCGCATTTGTGGCTCGCTACGCCCAGGCCTTTGCCGATGTGGTGAAGGACTTGAAGCTCGACTCGGCGGCATTGAACAGCCAGTTCGCGGATTTTCTCGCAACATGGGAAGGCAGCGCCGAACTGCGCACGCTGTTCGTGAATCCGGCTTTTCCGGCCGCCGATAAGGTGGCGATCCTGGACAAGCTGAACGTTCAGATGGGCCTGCAAAAGGAACTGCGCAACCTGCTGGCCGTGCTGATCGACAACAATCGCATTGCGCATGTGGCCGAAGTGGCCGCGGAGTGGCGCCGGATTTTGCAGGAGCAGCAAGGCATTCGACCGGCCGAGATTGTGACGGCGCGGGAGTTGAGCAAGGAAGAACGCGACGCGCTTGCCGCCGAAGTGGCCAAACTGGCCGGCGCGAAGATCGACGCCAGCTTCAAACTCGATAAGGGAATTCTCGGTGGCACCGTGGTGCGCATCGGGTCGACGGTGTATGACGGCTCGGTTAAAGGCCGGCTGGAAAGACTGCGCGAGACGTTGACGAGTGATCAGTGATCAGTGGTCAGTGGTCAGTGATCAGATCGTGGCAAGGGAAGTGAAGTGCAAGATGGAAGGTAAAGTGGCTGCGCGATCCTTTCGGGAGTTGGTTGTTTGGCAGAGGTCGATCGAATTAGCGACCGCGATATACCGGCTGACCCGCGGGTTCCCGAGGGACGAGATTTATGGTTTGACCAGCCAAATCCGACGTTCGGCCGTCTCGGTCTCCAGCAACATTGCTGAAGGGCAGGGAAGATTAGGCACAGGTGAATTTCGGCAGTTTCTTGGTTTTGCCCGTGGATCGAATTTCGAATTGCAGACTCAGCTGGAAATCGCGCGGGCACTGAAAATGGGAGATTCCAAACTGGCCGACGAGGCAGAAGGTCTTTCGCACGAGGTTGGTAAGATGATTCACGCGATCTTGGAAAAGACCAGTAATCGCACTACAGTAGCTAGTCACTGACCACGGATCACTTGAACGGGTTTCTGAACGAATTTAGGGATGAAATGAGGGAGGCAGGAGATCAGCAAGAGCATGTGGGCGGATATCTGACCACTGATCACTGATCACTGTTCACTGGAAAATGGCTCAGATCAAAGCAGACGAGATTACACAAATTCTTCGCGAACAGATCGCGAACTACGACGCGAAGGTCCAGGTGGACGAAGTGGGGACCATCACTTCGCTCGGCGACGGTATTGCCCACCTGTACGGCCTCGACAAGGTGATGGCCGGCGAGCTGTTGAGCTTTCCGCACGACATTGCGGGCCTCGCGCTCTCGCTCGAAGAGGACCAGGTAGGCTGCGTGGTGCTCGGCGATTACACCGAGCTCAAGGAAGGCCAGGAGGTCAAACGCACCGGCAAGATTCTCTCCGTGCCCGTGGGCGAGGCGATGATCGGCCGCGTGGTGAATGCGCTGGGCCAGCCCATCGACGATAAAGGCCCGATTGCCACCACGGAAACGCTGCCCGTGGAGCGCCTGGCTCCCGGCATCATCGACCGCCAGCCTGTGCGCGAGCCCATGGCCACCGGTTTGAAGGCCATCGACGCCATGATTCCGATCGGCCGCGGCCAGCGCGAGTTGATCATCGGCGATCGGCAGACCGGCAAGACGGCGGTGCTGCTCGACACCATCATCAACAACGCCAAGAACGACCTGATTTGCATCTACTGCGCCATCGGGCAGAAGCGCTCGTCAATTGCGCAGGTGGTGCAGACGCTGACTGAAGCCGGCGCCATGGGTCACACCATTGTGGTGGCCGCCTCGGCCTCAGAGCCGGCGCCGATGCTGTACCTGGCGCCTTACGCGGCCTGCGCCCTGGGCGAGTACTTCCGCGACAACGGCAAGCACGCGCTGGTGATGTACGACGATCTTTCAAAGCATGCCGTGGCTTATCGCGAGATCTCGCTGCTGCTGCGCCGCCCGCCGGGCCGCGAAGCGTATCCGGGCGACGTGTTCTATCTGCACTCGCGTTTGCTGGAGCGCGCAGCCAAGCTCTCGAAGGAGCGGGGCGGCGGCTCGCTGACCGCGCTGCCCGTGATCGAGACGCAGGCCGGCGACGTTTCGGCATACATTCCGACCAACGTGATTTCGATTACCGACGGCCAGATATTTCTCGAAACCGATTTGTTCAACTCCGGCGTGCGGCCGGCCGTGAACGTGGGTCTCTCGGTTTCGCGCGTGGGCTTCTCGGCGGCGATCAAGGCAGTGAAGCAGGTGGGGTCGACACTGAAGCTGGACCTGGCGCAGTACCGCGAACTGGCGGCCTTTGCGCAGTTTGGCTCGGACCTTGATCCACTGACGCAGAAACAGCTGGCGCGCGGCCAGCGGCTGACGGAACTGCTGAAGCAGCCGCAGTTCCATCCGCTGACCTGGCAACAGCAGGTGGTGGTGCTGTTCGCGGGAACACAGGGCTACCTCGACGAATTCCAGGTGGCGGATATTCGCGCCTTCGAGGACGGGCTGTACAAGTACTTCTCCGCAGCGCAGAGCGGACTGATGGAAGAGCTCACCAAGAAACAGGCACTCGACGACGATATGCGCAACAAGCTGCACGCGGCGATGAAGGAATACGCGGCGAACTTCAAGGCGGAGTTGGCGGCGACGACGGCGTAGCCGTCAGTGGTCGGTGATCAGTGGTCAGTGGTCAGAAAAGGCCCCGACCACAGAGATTCCTGGCCAGCGAAAAGCTGATTGGGGTGGCTCAATCAGCCGTAAGTGGGCGCAAAGGAACTGATCACTGATCACTGAGCACCGAACACTGGGAAGAAAATGGCAAACGTACTCGATCTCCGACGGCGTATTCGCAGCGTGAAGAACACGCGGCAGATCACCAAGGCCATGAAGATGGTCTCGGCGGCCAAGCTGCGCCGCGCGCAGGAGCGTGCGATGGCGGCGCGGCCTTACGCGCGCATGATCGCGAGCGTGCTTGAGTCGCTCACGCGCCGCGTCGATCTCTACGACGAGAAGACCGGCAACCTGTGCAGCCCGTTGTTTTTGACGAGACCCGAAAAGCGTGTGCTGCTGATCGTGGTCTCGGGCGACAAGGGTTTTGCGGGCGCCTTCAACGCCAACATCCTGAAGGTGGCGTACCAGTTCATCGCGGGCAATCCCGACAAGGAAATCGACATCGAGGCGATCGGGCGCAAGGGGCGCGACCAGATGCGGCGGCGCTACCCGGTGGCTGAGTACACGGAGCAGACCGGCGAGGACGGCCAGAAGCGCCAAGTGAGGAGCACGCGCAAGGGCAAGGTGGAACTGACGGGCGACCATCTTGGCCTGCTGGCGAAACTCGAGATTTCGCGCGTGGAAAAAATGGCGCACAACATCATCGCGCGCTACGTGCACGAAGAGATTGACGCCGCCTACATTGTTTACAACGAATTCAAGTCGGTGATCTCGCAGCGGCTGGTGGTGGAGAAGGTGCTGCCGCTGATCGAGGTAGGCAAGCAGCAGATTGCGGGCGCGGTGGAACAATCCGCGGAAGAGAAGGAACGCGCGGCCGAAGCGGCGCGTTCGGCTGGCATCGAAATCGAGGCTGCCGACAGCAACGAAGCCGAAGAGGAAGCCAAGAAGTTCGGCACCGCCGACGTGGACTACATTTACGAGCAGCCGGCGCACGAGCTCTTCAAGGGCCTGCTGCCGCAGTACATTTTTTCCGTGCTGTTCCACGCCATGACGGAGAGTGTGGCCGCGGAGCACGCGGCGCGCATGACGGCGATGGATTCGGCATCGAACAACGCCTCCGACATGATCGACTCGCTCACGCTGGTGATGAACCGCGTGCGCCAGGCCAAGATCACTACGGAGATTATTGAAATTGTTTCGGGGGCTGCGGCTTTGTAAGCAGGGAGCAAGGGAGCGAGGGAGCGAGGGAGCAAGAAAACGCCGCTCCTGAGAACGAAGTTTGAAAGGGCGCGACTTTAGTCGTGCCGAAAAGGCAATCAAAGATTACGGGGCTTTAGCCCCTGAGGGAAAGCGCCCTCGCAAGTTTGGAACGAAAAGGCAGAACAATGGCAGAAAACATCGGCAAAGTGATTAAGGTCTCCGGCCCGGCCGTGGACGTGCAATTTGAAGAGGCGACGATGCCGCCGATTTACCAGGCACTGCGCGTCACGAGCGACGGCTTCACCGTCCCCACGCCCATCAACGTCATCCTCGAAGTCCAGCAGCATCTGGGCGAGGGACGCGTGCGCACGGTGGCCATGGAGGCGACCGACGGCATGGTGCGCGGCATGAAAGCCATCGACCTGGGCGGACCCATTCGCGTGCCAGTGGGCAAGCAGACGCTGGGCCGCGTGATCAACGTGATTGGCGAGCCAGTGGACGAACTGGGGCCGATCGGCGAAACCCAGCGCATGCCCATCCATCGCCCGGCGCCGCTGTTCGACGAACAGACGACGCACGAGGAGATGTTCGAGACCGGCATCAAGGTGATCGACCTGATCCAACCGTTTTTGAAGGGCGGCAAGATCGGCCTGTTCGGCGGCGCCGGCGTAGGCAAGACGGTTGTGATTCAGGAATTGATCACGAACGTGGCCACGAAACACGGCGGCTACTCCGTTTTTGCAGGCGTGGGCGAACGTACCCGCGAGGGCAACGATCTGTGGCTGGAGATGACGGAGTCGGGCGTGATCAAGCCCGGCAAGTGGCAGGAATCGAAGTGCGCCCTGGTGTACGGCCAGATGACCGAGCCACCTGGAGCCCGCCTGCGCGTGGCTCTGAGCGCGCTCACGGTCGCCGAATACTTCCGCGACGTGGAAGGCTCCGACACACTGCTGTTCATCGACAACATTTTCCGCTTCACGCAGGCGGGTTCCGAAGTGTCGACGCTGCTGGGCCGCATGCCTTCGGCCGTGGGCTACCAGCCCAACCTGGCGACAGAGATGGGCGAGCTGCAGGAGAGGATCACCTCGACGAGCAAGGGCTCGGTGACTTCGGTGCAGGCGGTCTACGTGCCGGCCGACGACTTGACCGATCCCGCGCCAGCGACGACCTTCGCTCACTTGGACGCGACCACGGTGTTGAGCCGCCCGTTGTCGGAGCTCGGCATTTATCCGGCCGTCGACCCGCTGGCTTCGACTTCGCGCATTCTGACGGCGCGCGTGGTCGGCGACGAACATTACGATGTGGCGCAGGGCGTGAAGAGAATCTTGCAGCGCTACAAGGATCTTCAGGACATCATCGCGATTCTGGGTATCGACGAGCTTTCAGAAGACGACAAGCTGACCGTGGCGCGCGCGCGCAAGGTGCAGAAGTTCCTGTCGCAGCCGTTCCACGTGGCCGAGACGTTTACCGGAATCCCCGGCAAGTACGTCAAGATCGCCGACACGGTGCGCGGGTTCAAGGAGATCATCGAGGGCAAGCACGACGATGTGCCGGAGCAGGCGTTCTACATGAAGGGCGGCATCGAGGAAGTGCTGGAAGCCGCGGAGAAACTGAAGGCGACGGTGTAGAAGCAGTGGTCAGTGTTCAGTGATCAGTGGTCAGTTTTTTCGTGCCCCTGCCCGCTGTATCGGCTGAAAACTGAGGACCGAGAACTGATTTATGGCTGACGAAAGCAATCAAATTCGCGTGCGGCTGGTGACGCCGGAGCGCACACTGTTCGAGGCGGATGCTTCGGCGGTGGAACTGCCCGCGAAGAATGGCTATATGGAAGTGCTGTACGGGCACGCGCCGCTGATGGCTGAGCTGGGCGCGGGCGACGTGACGATTCACGAAGGTCCGGGAGGCGAAGCAGGAGAGCCCGCGGGCGTTCTGCGCTATAACGTCAGTTGGGGTTTTGTTGAAGTGCTGGGCGATCGCGTCACCATCCTTGCCAGCGACGCTCTGAAACCCGAGGAAATCGACGTGCCGCGTGCCGAGCAGCAACTCGAGCGCGGCGAGAAGATGTGGAAGGAAGCCGGCGAAAGCGAAGAGGCTTACGACGAAGCCCTCGGCGTGATCTCCGAAGCCGAAGCCAAGATCGCGTCGGCAAGCGAGACGACGAAAACACACTAAACCGGAATTGCTCGACAGGCTGGAACGAAAAGCCCCGCTCACTTGAGCGGGGCTTTTTTCTGCAGCGGAGCTTACCAGATCGTGCGCGGATAATGCCTGGCGATTTCTTCGTCGGCGGAGATCAGCGGCGCCAACCCGTTCACCTTCGCCTGGGCCACGATGATGCGGTCGAATGCATCGCGGGTCCATTTTTCATCGAGCGCTGCTCTTGCCACTTCTGCAAAGGGCAGATCGCACAGGCGAAGTCCTAGCTCGTGCTCCAGTTTTCGCAGAATGTCTTTGGCGGGCAAGGTCAGCCTGCCAATCTCGTACAAGTACTCGAGCTCGACCAGCACCACGGGCGAAACCAGTAACTCGGCCCTTTGGATGAGCTGTGCGGCGTCGCGCCCGATGCGCGCTTGGCCATGAGAAAGTCGAATCGCGGCGTGGGTGTCGAGATACGCAATCATGCCGTGCGCCGAGCTTTACGCGCGCCGGTTCGGCCGGACGCCGATGCGGGCTTTGCCCGAGGCCCGAGTTTGCGGTCCCATTTCCGCTCCCAGTCGTGCATCATATCGGCCTTCCAGGAATCGTCGTCGAGATCTGCGCCCGGAACGATGATCTGCATTGGTGTGATGCGGCTCAGTTTAGAGGGGGCGTGCTCGGGCACAAGCCGCAGCCGGCGGCCTTTGTGCGAGACCCAGACCTCCTTGCCGTCGAGGGCTTGATTGACGAGGTCGAAGAGTTTCTGCCGGAATTGCGTGATGGGGACTTCCATGATCTGGCGATTATAGCATGATGTACATAAAGATACGTACATGATGTACGCTT
This sequence comes from uncultured Acidobacteriota bacterium, assembly GCA_963786565.1. GTDB lineage: Bacteria > Acidobacteriota > Terriglobia > Terriglobales > Acidobacteriaceae > Telmatobacter. The sequence continues at coordinate 10,267 of CAWAZR010000021.1, forward strand.
ACTGCGTTTTCGATTGGGCGCATGCCTCGCTGGGATTTAGACGCTAGCAGAAAAGGAGGGAAAATGCGGTTAAACCGTGAATGGTATCCCGCAGGGGCTAAAGCCCCGCGCTCGATTTGCATTGCATACGGCGCGAGTGAACTCGCGCCCTGATACACAACCCCGCAACAAGCGAGCATTTCCGCAGCCTGTATAGACACCGGCTACAGCCGGTCAGGAGGCCGGCAGCACAAACGTATGCACTTGCTCGTTATGCCTCCGGCCCGCTAGAGTCTGATCCGGGGCTTCTCCTGCCTGCGCGTCGCATCTCAGCGCTCTGAAGACCCCGGTCTGTTCATTTCCCAAGAGGATCATGCATGTCTTCCTTACCTGTTTCGGTCGCCAACCAGGATATTGACTCCACATTGCGCGAGAATCGCATTTTTCCGCCGCCGGCGGAGTTCAGCGCCAAGGCTCATATCAAGAGCCTGGAAGAATATGAGGCGCTCTATAAGCAGTCCATCGAGGACCCCGAGGGATTTTGGGCGGAGGCGGCGCGGGAGCTGCACTGGTTCAAGCCGTGGGACAGGGTTCTGGAGTGGAATCTGCCGTGGGCCAAGTGGTTTGTGGGCGGCAAGCTGAACCTGAGCTACAACTGTGTCGACCGCCATGCGCTGGGCGAGCGCGCCAACAAGACTGCAATCATCTGGGAGGGCGAGCCGGGAGAGATTCGCCGGCTGACTTACGCGGAGTTGCATGCCGAGGTGCAGAAATTCGCCAACGCGCTGAAGTCGCTGGGCATACAGAAAGGCGACCGCGTGGCGGTGTACATGGGTATGACGCCGGAGCTGGCGATTGCGCTGCTGGCCTGCGCACGCATCGGCGCGGTGCACTCAGTGATCTTTGGCGGATTTGCCGCCAACGCAATCGCCGACCGTGTGGCGGACTCGGGATGCGTGGCCATCCTGACGCAGGACACGAGCTACCGGCGCGGCAACGAAGTGAAACTCAAAGCAACCGTTGACGAGGCGATGCCCGCGTGCCGCACGGTGAAGCACGTGGTGGTGTACAAGCGCACCGGCACGCCGGTGAACATGGTGGCCGGGCGCGATCACTGGTGGCACGAGCTGGTGGCGAAGGCCGCGGCGGAATGCGCGGCGGAGCCGATGGATTCGGAAGATCCGCTCTACATTTTGTACACGTCGGGATCCACTGGAAAACCGAAGGGGTTGCTGCACACCACGGGCGGCTATGCGGTGCAGACCTACCTGACTTCGAGATATGTGTTCGATCTGCGTGACGAGGATATTTACTGGTGCACGGCGGATATCGGATGGGTGACGGGGCATTCATACGTGGTGTACGGGCCGCTGCAAAATGGCACCACGGTGCTGATGTACGAGGGCGCACCGAACTTTCCCGATTTTTCGAGATTCTGGAAGATTGTGGACGATCACAAGGTGACTATCTTCTACACCGCGCCCACGGCGATCCGCGCGTTTATCAAGTGGGGCGCGGAATTCGTGGAGAAATATAAGCTCGACTCGTTGCGGTTGCTGGGGACGGTCGGCGAACCCATCAATCCCGAGGCGTGGATGTGGTACCGCGAGAAGATCGGCCACAACCGGTGCCCGATTGTGGACACGTGGTGGCAGACCGAAACGGGCGCGATCATGATTGCACCGATTCCGGGCGCGGTGCCGACGAAGCCGGGTTCGGCGACGCGGCCTTTCTTCGGCATTCAGCCGGAGGTGGTGACGAAGCCGGATGCGAACGGCCATTTTGAAACGGTTCCGGCGGGCCACGGCGGGCTGCTTGTGGTGCGCAGGCCGTGGCCGGCGATGGCGCGCACGATTTACGGCGATCCCGAGCGCTACCAAAAGACTTATTGGTCGGATGTGCCGGGCTGCTACTTTACCGGAGACGGCGCGCGCCAGGATGCCGACGGCTATTTCTGGCTGATGGGCCGCGTGGACGACGTGATCAACGTGAGCGGGCACCGGCTGGGGACGATGGAAGTGGAGTCGGCGCTGGTGGCGCACCCGAAGGTGGCCGAGGCCGCGGTGGTGGGACGGCCGGACGATCTGAAGGGGCAGGCGATTGCGGCGTTCGTCACGCTGGAGAGCGGCAACACACCCAACGACGCTCTGAAGGACGAGCTGCGCAAATGGGTGACGAAGGAGATTGGCGCGCTGGCGCGGCCCGACGATATTCGCTTTACCGAGGCGCTGCCGAAGACACGCAGCGGCAAGATCATGCGGCGATTGCTGCGCGACCTGGCCACGCATGGCGAAGTGAGGGGCGACGTTACTACGCTTGAGGATTTCACCGTGATCGCCAAGCTGAGGGAAGCGGAAGAGGGATAATTCTTCAGTTTCTTACGCTCATGGCCGGGGTGTAGAATTCCGGCACCATGCGAAAGCTACTCTGCGCCTCCATTTGGCGCAACAGCGCCTGGGCTCTTCCCTTCACAGTTGCGCTGTTTGCTGCCACCGCCCCGACCGCCCGCCCCCAGGCGGCGCCCTCCTCAACAACCCAGTCCAACGTCTACCACAGCGAAAAGGGCTACCAGATAACCTATCCCTCCGGCTGGCAAGTGGCTACGGCCGAGGTTCGCACTGCTGCCGGCGAAGCAGCGACCAAACTCCTCGCCAACATCGACTTCTCCAAGATCGACGTCATGATCTACGACCCCACGACCGACCCCGCTCGCAATCTGAACGTCGTGGTTTCTCCGGATGTAGTTTCAGTCAACCAGACAACTCTCGACGATTACCGGAACGGCCTCACGCAGCAGCTCTCGGGCGCCGGTCTCAGTCCCGACGGCCTCGACGTCAAGCTCGGCAAGGTTGGGAGCTACGATGCCATCATCGCCACCTGGACCGCCGACGCTCCTTCCATGGGCCGCATGTGGCAAGAGCAGTTCGTCATTCCTGGCGGGAGCCACACTTTCATCGTGACTTGTACCGCGGAGGCGGGTTCTTCCGCGGTGACAGGGCCCATCTTCGCAAGCGCGATGGCGACCTTCCAAATCGACCAGGAGCCGACCCGATCCATATCCGAAGTGTGGGAAACGGCTCCGGGCTGGGTTCACAACGCCCTGATCGGCGCGGGCATCGGCGCGCTTTTTGGGATCTTCGGCAGCTTCAAACGCTCCATGTCAAAGCCTGCCACGTTGCCGACTGCTGATGCGCCCACGTCGCCGGCAGCCGGCGATCCTGCTTCGTCGCCGCCAACCGCCGATCCTCCGCCATCACCGCCTGCCGACTAGTTGTGCGGCAACGTCAACAGTGGTGTGAGGACGCGCTAGTTTGCAGAGCGACGCTGTGCGTCTCCCTATAATGGATAGGGATAGGCGGAGTGCTCCGCGCACTCAAGGCCGTATCGACTTTATTCTTTGGGGAACGCATGGCTGCACTGCTTGAGGCAATCGAAGTAAAGCGCAAGATGGTTTTTGAGTTTGAAGGCGTGCCGTATTACTGCCTGGAGGCGGAGATTTCTACGCCGACGGCCCGCGGCGGGCAGACGCTGGTGCGGCTGAAGATGCGCAACCTGCTGACGCGCGCGGTGTTCGACAAGACCTTCAAGGCCGGCGAGAAGTTCAAGGAGCCGGACCTGGAGCTTGTCGAATCGTCCTACCTTTACAGCGATGGAGACGGCTCCTATTTTCTCGACCAGGAGAGCTTCGACACGCACACGCTCTCGCCGAGCATGATGGGCGACGCACTGGACTTCCTGGTGGAGGGAGCGCTGATTCAGTTGCACAAATTCAACGGCAACCCCATCGGACTGCAAATGCCGGCCCAGGTGGAGTTGAAGGTTGCGTACTCCGAGCCCGGAGCGCGCGGTAACACGTCTGGCGACGTGACCAAGCTGGCGCGGCTGGAGACCGGCCTCGAGATCAAGGTTCCCCTCTACATTCAGGAGGGCGAAAAGGTGCGGGTTTACACCGAAACCAGGGAGTTTGCCGGGCGGGCGTGAACGGCAGGAGATTTCCGGCAAGCGTTCTGGAAGGCCGTCACTTATGGGTTTGGTTCGAAATGGCTTCGATGTGCACGGCCAAGAATTTGTGCTTCTTTTTGCTGGGGTCGAGAAGGATGAACCAGTTACCATCCTGGTAGAACTGGACGGTTCCATTGACCGGCAGAGGGATCGCGTTCACCACTTCTTGAGCCCTCGTCCCCGTGAGATAGCTCGCAACTTCAGACCACGTCATTCGCTCCTGCGCCGTTTCTACCACCACAGTGTTTGAGTAACGGATAAGCGGAGTCCCCGTCATCGCGCCCCTGTCAACTTGGTGCGCTTCTATGTCCTGCGAGATGACCTTCGCGGTCTGAAATTCAGGGTGCTTTGCGGCAAATGCGATTGCGGAGAAACCGAGCAGGCAGACTGACAAAACCAAGGCTTTCATCGGGCACTATCCTCCCGGCTTAGTTATAAAAGTGATTCACCACCCCAGGCAAAGGTCAATGTATACAGGATTTCGGTGTTGGGTCAGTCTGAAAGAAACCATCCCCCAGGGGCTAAAGCCCAACACTCATTTTGGGCAATTTGCGGCGCGAGTAAACTCGCGCCCTGATACAAGACTTGTGGGTTGAGGTTTGTGCTTTCCCACATCTCAAAATCGAGATGTGGGGCACCCGTCTTTCTTGCTGGGTTGGGGAAGAGTGGATTGGGAATTGTGCAGCATGTGCGGGTCTGGAGACCGGCGCTACTGGCCCGGTAGCACGGGGGCACATTTTGGGAATTCCGTGGGAGATGGCCCAGAAGGACATGAGGAAAG
>CAWAZR010000022.1:0-16376 GCA_963786565.1 uncultured Acidobacteriota bacterium
CCCGCAATTCCGTGCTCTCCAACGCCAAATTGCCCGCCCGCTTCGCCGTCGAGCTAAGGCCCTGGGAATCCGCCTTACAAGAAACCCTACAGGCCCTCCGCAACGCCAGCTGATCCGCCGGGCGAGTTTTCAACTGACCACTGACCACTGATCACTGACCACTGCCTTGTGACGCCCGTCCTATGCACCCGCTCGAGGCGCTTTCTACACTGGCAGCGCTCTTCAGAGTCAAGTGTCTTCATGCCTTCCAGGACCTCACGCCGTGATTTCCTAGCCGCCGGTGTTTCCGCCGGCTTGCTCGCTCCGCTTGCCGGTGCAATCCCCGCCTTCGGCGTACTCAAGCCGCAATCGAGCGATGCGCCTTCAGGCTCCGCCGTCAAGCTCAACTTCAAGACGCTCGGCCGCACCGACCTCCGCGTCACTTCTGTCGGCTTCGGCTGCATGATCACTTCCGACCCGAGCGTGATTGAGCGCGCGGCCGATCTCGGCATCAACTACTTCGACACCGCTCGCAGCTATCAGCGCGGCAACAACGAACGCATGGTCGGCGCGGCGCTCGGTGTAAAGCGCAAGCAGATCGTTCTCTCCACCAAAACTCACGCGACCGACAAAGCCGGCATGATGCAGCATCTCGATCAGAGCCTGCGTGAGCTCAATACTGACTACATCGACATCTGGTATCTTCACGGCCGCAGCGATCCTGCCGAAATTTCCGACGACCACATCGAAGCCCAACAACTTGCCAAACAGCAAGGCAAGGTCCGCTTCATCGGCGTCAGCACCCACAGCGGTCAGCCGCAACTCATTCCCTGGATGATCCAGAAGAAAGCCTTCGACGTGGTGCTTGCGGCCTACAACTTCACCATGGATCCCGCCATGGATCAGGCCGTGGAAACCGCATCCAGAGCCGGTCTCGGCGTCGTCGCCATGAAGGTCATGGCCGGTGGAGCGCGCAGCCACAAGCCCGGCGATCCCATCGGCGGCAGGCTTGCGCAACCCGGCGCGATGCTCTCCGCGCTCAAATGGGTGGTCAAAAATCCCAATGTCGCTACCACCGTTCCCAGCATCACCGACATGGACCAGCTCGACGAAAACCTCAAGGCCATGCAGTACGCCTTCAGCTCCACCGACGCCGGCATTCTCACCGCGCATCTGGAGCGGATTAGCCCGCTGTACTGCCGCATGTGCGGCGCATGCGAGGGCGCGTGCCGCGAAGGCCTGCCTGTGGCCGACGTGCTGCGCTGCCTCACTTACGCTGACGGCTACGGCCAGTTCGCGTTGGGCCGCGAGCGTTATCTCGAACTCGCCCAACCGTCCTCAATTCGTTGCGCCGATTGTGCTTCCTGCACGGTAAATTGCCCGCATGGCGTGCGCGTCGCCCGTCGCATGGCCCGCGCACAGGAGCTTTTCTCATGAAGGTTCCCGCGTTGCTGCTCTCGGCCCTGCTTTTATCCGGCTCCGCCGCTGCGCAAAGCGTTCTCGACTGTCACATCGCCACTGGCTGGGAGCAGTCCGGCGCTTTCCGCCAGTACGACTCTGGCAATCTCTTTGAATACAAAGACGGCGGGGCGGAAGGCTACCTCATCTTCGGCTTCGTGCGCATGAGCACCATCGACTGTAAATCTGGGGCCAACACGCTCACCATCGATCTCTCTGAGATGACCGATGCCGACGCGGCCTACGGGCTTTTCGCCGCCAACCTCGATCTCAACTCGCCCATCTCGCAAATCGGTATGGGCGGCCAGGTTCAGCCGCAAAGCGCGACCTTCGCCAAGGGCAACTTCTACGTTGAGATCGTCGAAGTCTCCTCCGATGCCAACGCCGACGACTCCTCCACGTTGCGCAGCATGGCCTCCACGCTTGAAGTGCGACTTCCCGGCCGCGTGACGCCGCCCGCGCAGTTACGCTGGTTCCCGCCAGGCAATGTTGCGCCTGTCCGCATGGTTCCGGAGAGCGTGTTAGGTCTGCACGAGCTCGAGCGCGGCTACGTGGCCAAATACCAGGCCGGTCAGGCCTTCATTGTTCTCGAAGCCACTCCCGAATCCGCGTCTCTCGTGCTCAAATCTCTTCACCTGCACTTTCCCGGCGCAGTCCCGGCGCTGGTGGGCGACGAAGCGTGGATCGTCAACGCGCCATATCTTGGCGGCATCTGCATCTTTCGCAAGGGCCGCGTGTTGGCCGGCTACGCCAATCTGCCCACGCCGCAACAGGCCGCAACGCAAGCCGCAGCACTGGCCGGCCGCATTCCATAATTTGTGCTCTGATCTTTTCGCGTCGTTGCATCACGACCCGTGCGTGTACGCATCCAGCAGCATCCGCGCCGCGCGAAACGACGTCGTGCGTCCCTCCGCCACATCGCGCTCCAGCGCCGTCACACGGCTGCGCACTGCGGGATGCGCGTCGAACTGCTGCCGCAGCGCCTGATCGATCATCTCGTGCATCCATCGCCGCTGCTGTTCGCGCCGCGCATTGCCGAACCATCCATTCGCCCGCGTTAGTGCCGCATACTCCAGAGCGCATTCCCACAGTTCGCGAATTCCCGCGCCTGTCTGTGCCGAGCACGTCACCGCGCGCGGCGTCCATCCCGATTCCGCCGCCGGAAAAAAGTGCAGTGCGTTTTGCGCCTCGGCCCGCGCCCGCTCTGCCGCCGGCACATTCGCGCCATCGGCCTTGTTCACGGCCACAAGGTCCGCCAGCTCCATCACGCCGCGCTTGATCCCCTGCAACTCATCGCCTGCTCCAGCCAGCGTGATCAAAAGAAAAAAATCCACCATCTCGTGCACGGCAGTTTCCGATTGCCCCACGCCCACGGTTTCCACCAGAATGTTTCGGTATCCCGCGGCTTCGCACAGCAGCATCGCCTCGCGCGTCCGCTGCGCTACGCCACCCGCCATGCCGCGCGAGGGCGACGGCCGCACGAAGGCCATCTCGCTCGCGGCCAGCGTCGTCATGCGCGTCTTGTCGCCCAGAATGCTGCCGCCGGAGATTTGGCTACTCGGGTCGATCGCCAGCACCGCGACCTTCTGCTTCTGATCCGCGATCAAGTACCCGCCCAGCGCTTCAATCAAGCTGCTCTTGCCCGCGCCCGGCACGCCGGTAATGCCCACGCGGATCGAGTTGCCGCTGTGCGGCAGGCAATCCTCCACAATCTGCTCGGCCAGCCCGCGATCCACCTCGCGTGCGCTCTCAACCAGTGTGACCGCACGCGCCAGCACCGTCCGATCGCCGCGCAGAATTCCCGCAACATACTCCTCGCGAGAGAGCGGCTTGCGCTTTTGCGTGACACGCGGAGACTGCGGCGTCTCACATCCGGTAATTTCGCGCATTGAGCTCTTCATAGCATTTGCCGATCCGTTTCGCTAAATGGTGACGCTGGCGCTCAGCATCTCCACAATCTTCTGCGCCGCCACGGGAATCACCGTTCCGGGCCCATAAATCCCTGCCACTCCGGCCTTGTACAAAAAGTCATAGTCCTGCGGCGGAATCACGCCGCCTACCACCACCAGAATGTCTTCGCGACCCATCCCGCGCAGTTCCGCGATGAGTTGCGGCACCAGCGTCTTGTGTCCCGCGGCCAGGCTCGAAACGCCCACCACGTGCACGTCGCTGTCGAGAGCGAAGCGCGCCACTTCGTGAGGCGTCTGGAACAGCGGCCCGATGTCCACGTCGAATCCGATGTCGGCGAATGCCGTCGCAATCACCTTGGCGCCGCGGTCATGTCCGTCCTGTCCCATCTTCGCTACCAGAATGCGCGGCCGCCGCCCTTCCTCGCGCTCAAACTCCTCCACCATCCGCCGCGCCTTGCGGAACTCCACACCTCCCGCGCTGGCCGCTGAATACACGCCGGCGATGGTCCGCGTCGTGGCTTCGTACCGCCCCCACACATTTTCCAGCGCCTGCGAAATCTCGCCCAGCGTGGCGCGCTTCCTCGCAGCTTCCACAGCGCACTCCAGCAGGTTGCCATCGCCCCCTGCCGCGCATTTCTCCAACTGAGTGAGCGCCGCGCGTACGGCACCGGCATCGCGATCGCGCTTCAACTCCTCCAGTCGGCTCACCTGCGCCCCGCGCACCGCGTCGTTGTCGATATCGAGCACGGGAATCTCCGGCTCTTCCGGCGCGGCATAGGCATTCACGCCCACAATCATGTCGCTCCCCGCATCGATCCCCGCCTGCCTCCGCGCCGCCGCCTCTTCAATGCGCATCTTGGGCAAGCCGGTTTCGATCGCCTTCGCCATGCCGCCCAGTTTTTCAATCTCCTCGATCAGTTCCCACGCCGCGTGCATCAGTTCGTGTGTCAGCCGCTCCACGTAATACGATCCCGCCCACGGATCGACCATGCGTGTAATACCCGTTTCCTCTTGAAGGTAGATTTGCGTATTGCGCGCGATGCGTGCCGAAAAATCCGTCGGCAGCGCCAGCGCCTCGTCCAGTGCGTTCGTGTGCAGCGACTGCGTGCCGCCGAAGGCCGCGGCCAAAGCCTCCACGCACGTGCGCACCACGTTGTTGTACGGGTCCTGCGCCGTCAGGCTCCATCCCGAAGTCTGCGAATGCGCCCGCAGCGCGAGCGACTTGGGATTCTTCGCGCCAAAGCTCTTCACAATCTTCGCCCACAGCATGCGCGCCGCGCGCATCTTGGCAATCTCCATAAAATGGTTCATGCCCACGCCCCAGAAGAACGAAATCCGAGGCGCAAACTCGTCCACATCAAGCCCCGCCTTCACGCCCGTGCGCAAATACTCCAGCCCATCGGCCAGCGTGTAGGCCAATTCCAAATCCGCCGTCGCGCCCGCCTCCTGCATGTGGTAGCCGCTCACGCTGATGCAGTTGAACCTCGGCATCTTCTCCGCGCAGTAGCGAAAAATGTCGCCTACGATGCGTATCGACCCCTCGGGAGGATAGATGTATGTGTTGCGGACCATGAACTCTTTCAAAATATCGTTCTGGATGGTTCCGCTCAACTGCTCAGGCGGTACGCCCTGCTCCTCGGCAGCCACGATATAGAACGCCATGATCGGCAGCACCGCGCCGTTCATCGTCATCGACACCGACATCTGCTCCAGCGGAATGCGGTGGAAGAGAATCTTCATGTCGAGAATCGAGTCGATGGCCACGCCTGCTTTGCCCACGTCGCCGGTCACGCGCTCGTGGTCGGAGTCGTAGCCACGGTGCGTCGCCAGATCGAACGCCACCGAGAGCCCGCGCTGCCCCGCCGCCAGGTTGCGCCGGTAGAACGCGTTCGACTCTTCCGCCGTCGAAAATCCCGCATACTGCCGGATCGTCCACGGCCGCGTGGCATACATTGTCGTGTGCGGCCCGCGCAGATACGGCGGAATTCCCGCCGCATAATCCAGGTGTTCGAGCCCTTCCAGATCGGCACGCTCATAAAAACTCTTCAGCGCGACGTGCTCGGGCGAAAGCCACGCATCGGCTTTGTGCGCAGCCGTTCCCACAGCCGCAGTCTTCCAATCGATCTTTGTAAAATCCGGACGCATGTTGTGTTCTCAACTCACCGAAACTCTGGGGTGCCCCACATCTCGCTTCTGAGATGTGGGATACCACCGACCTCAACCTGCCGCTCTCAAATCAACAGCCTTTCCTGCCAACCCGCCAAAAACTCCACCGGATGACTGCGCACGTGTACAAAATCCGCAATCCCCATCACGCGTAATTCCTCCGCGTTCTCGGGATTCCCCGCGACGATGACCGGCGTCTCGCGGCCCAATGCCTTGAGCTTCGGCACCAATGCCGACGCCACCGCCGCGTACTCTGCATCCGCGCTGCACAGCACAATCAAATCCGCGTCCACCGCGGCAATCTCCTCGGCCTTCTTGAAGCGCCGACTCTGAATCTCGAATCCCGCGCAGGCAAAGAGATTCGCCGCAAAATTCGCGCGCGCCGCACGCATCTTCACATCGCCGATCTCCGCCAGCAGTACCCGCGGCGTCTTGCCTCCGGCAGCCGCATGTCGCTCCGTGCGCATCCGCAGCTCCTCGTACGCGTGCGCTCCGCGCAAATCGGCATTCGCGCGCTGCTCGTCGATGCGACCCAGCACCCGCTCCGTCGGATTTGCGTATTGATTCGTGCCCACAAAAACGTGTCTTCGCGAAGCAACTGCCTCCTCGCGCGCCGCCAGGCTCCGTTCCAGCGCCTGCGCGATCATTCCCTCGGCTTGTGCTTTGCGAAATCCGCCGCGAGCCTCGATCTCCTGCATCACGCTCCAGCTCTCACGCGCCAGAAAGTTGGTAATCACTTCGAGAGCGTACGAGCCTCCGCCGGCGTCGGCCACGCGGCTCAGCCACGCCTCATGCTTCAGCAGCAGTTGCGTGTTCCGCGCCAACCGCCGGCTCGCCTCATCCGGCTCTTTGTAGCACGCATCGAACGGCGTCACGGTCACTGCATCTGCTCCGCCCAGTACAGCAGCCATCGCTTCGGTGGTCGTGCGCAAAATGTTGACGTGGGGATCGTAGACAGCCTTATCCCACTTCGCCGTGCGCGCCACAATGCGCACTCTCGCTGCCTCATGCGTGCCGCCAAAGCTCTCTACCGTACGCGCCCAAAGCATGCGGAATGCGCGGAACTTGGCGATCTCGAAGAAATAATTGGAGCCTACGGCGAAGCTGAATTCGAGCGCAGCCGCGGCGCGGTTCACATCCACTCCGCGCTCCGTGAGCGCGGTAAGAAAATTAACCCCTACAGCCAGCCCGAAGCCGGCCTCTTCAACGGCTGTCGCTCCCGCCTCGGCAAACGCTGCTCCGTGAATGGTGAACGGCACCAGCCCAACCGGTGCGGCCATGATCGTCTCCGCCGCAATGTCCACGCTGGACAGTGCATCGCATCCGGTTGAAATCTGTGCGGCATACGCCGTTCCATTCTGCCGCTCGATCAGCATCCAAAGCAGCGGTTCGCCGGCACGCTCAAAATGCACTGGAATCTGGTCGAGATGTCTGAGAACAGTTTCAAGTTCACGCGTACTCTCAACCAAGAGTCTGCTGAATGTAATTCCCTCGGCCCCCGCCGCCACCGCCGCGCACGCCATGCAATTGGCATCTTCCGCATCCGCGGCCTCAATCTCCTCGCGAATTCGCCAGTCGCCGGAGGCGCGCGTGCCGCGCCGATACGGAAAATCCCCCGGCGCGGTGTCCGCGCATGCCAACTCCGCCAAATCCTCGGCACGATAGAAGGGCTTCACTCCCATTCCCACGTCCGTGCGCCAAGTCAGTCGTTTCTCGGGATCGACGCCCTTCAGGTCGCGCGCAATCGCCGCCTGCCACTCCGTTGTGCTCACCGGCGGGAACTCTTCAAGCAGACGTTCAGTGGCTATCGTTGTCATTTGTTCGCGGTGTCTTCCACCATCTCGATCAAAACTCCGAATGCGCTTTCCGGCTTCGACTTGGGATGCACAAAAAACACCGTCGTTCCCCGCGAGCCTTGGCGCGGAGCCTCGTCAATCAGCTGAAATCCCTCGGCGCGCATCGCCGTGAACGCGTGCTGCGCATTGTTCACTCGGAACGCCACGTGCGCCAATCCGCCGCGCCCGCCGTTCTTGTCGATCAGCTTCTGCACCGGCGAATCCTCGGTCAGCGGTTCGAGTAGTTGGATCAGGTTCGGCCCCTCGCCGATCTGCAACAACGCCTCGCGCACCTGATCCGTACCGTGCACCTCTTCGCGATGAATCTCCCTGAATCCCAAAGCCTCGTACGCCTTCACCTGGCCCTCAAGCTCGCCCTGCTTGACCGCGATCGCTACGTGATCCACAAATTGAATCCCGGGAATATTTTTCAACTCTTCCTGCACGCCGATCCTTTCAACTCCTGGGCCGAGGTTCAGCCCGACTTACTCAAATTCCACCAGCAACTGATTCACTTTCACGGGATCGCTCGGCTTCACATGCACCCTCTTCACCGTTGCCGCGCGCGGCGCCGTCACTTTGGTCTCCATCTTCATCGCTTCCAGAACGAGCAACAACGCGCCCGCATCCACAACCTGTCCCGGCTCTATGTTGACCGTGATTACCAGCCCCATCACCGGGCTCGTGCACAGCTTCTCGTCCGCATCCCACGTGCCGCCCGGGTTCGGTGCGTGTCCACTGGCTACGTTATGCGCCGCGTGGTGGGGCGAGTTCTCCTGCGTCTGCTGGCTGTCCTCATCTTCGAGAAGCTCTACGTCCACCGCGTACGCTTTGCCATCAATCGTGATCTGAAGCTTCAACCTCCTGCTTCCTTTCTCGCAAAATCGCTTGCTGCACTCATCTTCATTACCGCGAGGTTGTGCGAGGTCTGCACAATCACCCGTCCCTGCTGTGCCCACGCGCCCGCGCTATCTTGCGGATCGGCCAGCGGCTGTGCCGAGCGCACGCGCGCCTTCTTGCCCAGGAATACCGTTGCCGCAGCCGTCAGCGCGGCCACAATCTCCGGCTTGGTCTGTGCCGGCTTCGGGCTCTCTCGCGGTTTCCGCCGGCGCCGCGATCATCGGCACTTCGCCCGTAACTCGCGCTGCCTGCTGCCTGCTCAGTTCCGCCACGCGCGCCTGCAAAGCCTTCACCGTGGTCGCCATGGCGTTCAACTGCCGCTCCATATCGCGCTGCCGTTCCCGCACGGCACGCCGCAGGACGCGCTCCAATCCGATATAGATCGCCACACAGCCCGCGCTGGCAATCACCGCCATCACCGCCCAATCCGCCCCATGCAGCTTCATGCGCTTCCTTTCATCTCGCGGCGCAAATCCCGCCGCCGGCCTATCTTAAAGCGGAATCAATCCATGTTTCTTTTGCGGCCGAGCTCGCGCTTCCCGTGCAGCGATTCGAGGGCCCGCGCCACCACTCTGCGCGTATCCGCCGGCTCAATAATGTCGTCCACCAGCCGTCGTCCCGCCGCCACATACGGATTCGAGAAAGTCTCGCGATACTCGTCCACAAGTTCCTTGCGCCGCATCGCCTCGTCCTCGGCCCCGTCAATCTCTCTGCGAAATACAATCTCGGCAGCGCCCTCGGCTCCCATCACGGCGATCTCTGCCGTGGGCCACGCCAGCACGCGATCCGCGCCCAGCCCGCGCGAGCACATGGCAATGTACGCGCCGCCGTAAGCCTTGCGCAGCACCACCGTAATCTTCGGCACCGTCGCCGCCGAATACGCAAACAGCAGCTTGGCCCCGTGGCGGATAATGCCTCCGCGCTCCTGCTCCACGCCCGGCAAAAATCCCGGCACGTCCACAAACGTGAGCAGGGGAATGTTGAAGGCATTGCAAAAGCGCACAAACCGCGCCGATTTGTCCGAAGCATCGATGTCCAGTGCGCCTGCCATCACGCACGGTTGGTTGGCCACAATCCCTACGGACCGCCCTTGCAATCGTCCAAAGCCAATGACAATATTCGCGGCGAATCCCGGCTGAATCTCCAGAAAATCCTCGTTGTCCACCACGCGCAGAATCACGTCGCGCACATCGTAGGCCACCTTCGGATCAACCGGCACAATCTTGTTCATCTCGGCGTCGGACTTCAGACGCCCGCTAAAAGCCCGATGCGGCGGATCTTCCAGATTGTTCGAAGGCAGAAAACTCAACAGCCGCTTGCAAAGTTCGACGGCCTGCTGATCGTCGCGCGCAATCAGGTGCACCACGCCCGAGTTGTTCATCTGCGAATGCGGCCCGCCCAGTTCCTCGGCGCTCACCTCTTCGCCCGTCACCTGCTTGATTACCTGCGGCCCGGTGATGAACATGCGCGCCTGCTCGGTCTGGATCACGAAGTCCGTCAGCGCCGGGCTGTAGGCCGCGCCGCCCGCGCACGGCCCGCAAATCAGCGCAATCTGCGGCACCGTTCCTGAAAGCATCACGTTGTTGTAGAACACGCGCGCGTATCCGGCCAGGCTGTCGATCCCCTCCTGCACGCGCGCTCCGCCCGAGTCGTTGATGAAGACAAACGGGCTGCCCGTCTTCAGGCTCATGGCCATCATGTCGGCCACTTTTTTGCAATGCGTTTCGCCGGCCGCGCCGCCTGCCACCGTGAAATCCTGGCTCGCCAGGTGCACCAGCCGTCCGTCGACGGTCGCGCATCCCGTCACCACGCCGTCGGCGGGCAGCTCCTTCTCCGCCATGCCGAAGTACGTGGCCCGGTGCCGGCAAAACAGCCCGATCTCCTCAAAGCTGCCCTTGTCCACAAGCCGGTCCACACGCTCGCGCGCGGTGAGCTTGCCCGATTTGTGCTGCCGGTCGATGCGCTCCTGCCCGCCGCCCAGCTCCAGCTCCGCGCGTTTCGCCTCCAGCTCCGCAACCTTGTCGTCCATGCTTTTCTTATGCGTAATTTCTTCCTGAGTCAGCATTTCTTCACCTGGGGAAAATTGCGCAAACTCCCACTTTCTGCGCCTTCATGGCGCATTCCATCCTTTTCGACCGCCGTCATTCTATGCCCCGGCATGAAGGCTGGGATGTGACCAAGTTCACTCTCCACAAACCCAAGGAAGCAGGCGGGTTACCGGCCAATGCAAGGCCTGCCGGCAGGCCTTTTCGCCGGCCGCAAAAGTCCGTCAAACGGCGGCGACGGGCGCACGGCTGCGCGCGGCCGCATCGGCCGGCTCGAGTTCGTCTCAGAACCTGCGCTTTTTCAATTGCATACAGAAAGGGCGCGACACGGCTCTGTAAAAGCCGCTCGCGCCCTTCGCAAGAACTTACTGTGCCCCATCCTTTCGCCGCATCTCGCGAAAGGTGGGAGACCATGATCACTGGTTACAGCATCTGTAGTTCTGCTCTAAGAAAACCGCGTCCTTCTCCACAGCAACGTTCCGCACAACCCCAGCGGAACCATCGTGCCCACAATCAGCACCATCATCCACGGGAAGTTGACGCTGATGTGTTGCGCGCGCGTGCCCACCGCCAGCCACACAAAGATCCCCGTGGCGACCAGCATGATGAAAATCTCCCACCAGCGCCTCGGGTGCTTGTCGTCGGCCAGCGGATCGTTGCCGGCCACCACGGCGGCCACATTCTCTCTGTCGAGTTCATAGCGGTCGCACTCGCGATGCATGGCGGCGTCCCAGTTCTCCATCTCGGAAGGCGGCGGCTCGGCCATGCTGATCGATACCGCGCCCGCGATCATCACGGCCGACCCGGCA
The DNA here is from genome assembly GCA_963786565.1 of uncultured Acidobacteriota bacterium. Taxonomy (GTDB): domain Bacteria; phylum Acidobacteriota; class Terriglobia; order Terriglobales; family Acidobacteriaceae; genus Telmatobacter. The sequence continues at coordinate 11,103 of CAWAZR010000022.1, forward strand.
AGAATCAGCATCCGTCCGCCCCTGGCCAATCCCACAAATTCGCCGAAGACCAGCGCGCCCCACGCCAGTCCCCAAAGCTGGTTGGTGTTCGAGAGCGGAATGCCGCGCCCGATGCCGATGTACTTGGCCGCATACTGCTGGAACAGGTCGCCGATCACCCAGCAGAAGCCGCCCACAAACGGCCAGAACAACATGGTCCGCGCCTGCTGCAGCTGCACCAGCACCGGCGCCACGCCGCCGCAGTTGATGGCCGTGAGCAGACTGACGGTTCCCAATTCGCCGAACGTGAAAATGGTCACGAACGAAAGCGGATTCATGCCGCTGATGTAGGCCTTGCGGTAGGGAATGTACATGGTGCCGAACATGCAGCCCGCGCCCAGCGCGGCAATGATGCCGGTGGCCGCTTTGCCCGGCGTGCCCGCATTCTGTTGCGCCGTGGCCACGGCCAGCACCGCGGCGCCAAACACAATCGCCCCTGCGCCGCCCACCACCTTGGCCCAGTTCTTGGCCCTCGATCCGTGCAGTTCTTTGAAGAGCAGGCAGCCCCACGCCAGCCCCACCAGGCTGTTCATGTTCCACAGCGGAAACGCAATCGCCAGGCCCACGTTGCGCACGCCGAAGATGGTCAGCGTGTTGCCCACCGCCCATAGCATTCCGGCCAGCAGCGCCCACACAATCAGGTGCGGCTTTGCGCGCAGATCGTCGAACAGGAATCCCGTGCCCTTCAGCAGCGTGGGCACCGTCCAGCGCGCCACAAACGCGCCCATCACCATCCCCATGGAGATGATGAACGGCGAGAATCCCGCGTTCACCAGCTTGGTCGGCGCTTCCGCGCTGCCCAGCCACACCGCGGCCGACAGTCCGCAAAACACGCCCAGCTTGTGCAACGAAATCGTCGACCGCGCCGCAATCGCGCCCTGGCTCATCCTGTCACCTCAGCGTCATCAGCAGTGCGGTTCCCAGAATCAGCACGACCACGGGCACCCACAGATGCACGTCGGTCAGGATGCAAACCAACTTCGATCGCTTCAAGCTTCCACCTCCGTCAATTTCACCGGCCGGTTCTCGTCGAACGACTTGCGCGCCGCCATCGCCATCACCACGGGAACGCGGCTGTCGGCGCCCGTCACCGGCGCGGGCTTGCCTTCCAGCACCGCATGCGTAAACTGCCTCAGCTCCTCCGCAAAACTGTCCGTGTAACGGTCCATGAAGAAGTTCAGCGGCAGATCATTGTAAACGGATTTTCCGGTGCTGACCACAGCCTGGTTGGGGAAGCGGTTTTCCGAAGCGATCTTGCCTTCGCTGCCCAGGATCTCCACGCGCTGGTCGTAGCCGAACACCGCCTTGCGGCTGTTGTCGATGGTGCCGATCGCGCCGCTGCGGTAGCGCAGCGTCACCACGGCCGTATCCACGTCGCCCAGTTCGCCGATCGCCGGATCGGCCATCACGCCGGCCGCAGCGTACACCTCTTCCACCTCATCGCCGATCAAAAAGCGCGCCATGTCGAAATCGTGAATCATCATGTCCAGGAACATTCCGCCCGACAAGCGCACAAACTCAATGGGCGGAGGCGAGGATCGCGGCTGGTGATGTGCACCAGGCACGGCTTGCCGATCTCGCCGTTGATCACGGCCTTGCGCACCCGCGCGAAATTCGAATCGAAGCGCCGGTTGAATCCGATCTGCAGTTTCACGCCGGCCTTCTTCACCGCCGCGAGCGCCGCATCAATCTGCTTGAGAGTGTAGGCGATCGGCTTTTCGCAAAAAATGTGCTTGCCCGCCTCTGCCGCGCGAATGATCAGGTCCGCGTGCGTGTCGGTCGGCGAGCAGATCGCACTGCCTCGATGCGCTTGTCGCCAATAATCTCATCCGCCGAGGCCGCCACTTTAGGAATGTTCCAAAATCCGCCGCGAGTTTTCAGCCGCCTCGCGATTGACATCGAAAACGGAGACAATCTCTGCCTCCGGAATTTGAAAGGCGAGCGACTCCGCATGAACTCGCCCGATCCGTCCCGCTCCAATAATTCCGAAATGAAGTTTCTTCCCGCTCATGATCTCTCCCCAAAAACAGCTTCCAGCTCTCAGCTTCAGCATGTGAAGGGGCACGACTTCAGCGTGCCGTAATTCTCGCAAAATGAGTGGTGGGCTTTAGCCCTGAGGGAACTAACCAAAGCCGATTAACCCATTTTTGCACCGTACCTAATAAACCGTCGCTCCCCGCCGTACGAAAAAGCTGGAAGCTAGGAGCTGGAAGCCAGCAGCTGTTCCTGCACAAAATTCGCCTCAATCGAACGAATATACTCCCGGTTCCGCCCCGCACTTTCCTTCGGCGTGCCCATCCCCGGAAGAATATCCTGCTCCACCAGCACGTATCCCTTGTAGTCGCGGCGTGCGAGCCAGCGTAACAGGGCAGGGAAGTCCACGCATCCTTTGCCCAGTTCACAGTACACTCCGTGCCGCATGCCCGTGAAGTAGTCCCACTCCTCCTCGCGCGCTGCGGCGCGCCACGTTGGGCTCAATATCTTTCAAATGGATGTACCAGATGCGCTCCTTGAAGCGCTCGAGAGCCGCCACCAGGTCGATGTCCTCGCGGCCGGTTCCGTGAACATAGTGGCCGGCGTCGAACACCAGTCCCAGTCGCTCCGGATTGGTTCCATCGAGCAGCGTCGCAATCTCATCCGGCGTCTCCACGTAGCCCGCGCAGTGATGATGAAACACCGTGCGCAGCCCGGTCTCGTCAAACACCGCGTGCGCAATCCGGTCGGCGCCGCCGGCAAAGGTCTTCCACTCGTCCTTGTTCAGTCCCGCGCTCGCGGGCACGCGCCCGGCGAGCTTGGTGCGTCGCGCATCGGTCCCGTTGTCGTCGGCCAGCACCAGGAACGGCGCTGGCGTTGTGGCCACCGCCGCAATCAGCCGCGCCGTCCTCACGGCCCTTGCCGTGCCCTCCGCGTGCGCCAGCGGATTTTTCAGCTCCACCGGCACAAACGCGCCCAGCATCGCCACGTTGTTCCGCTTCGTCAGTTCCTCGCTCAGCAGCACCGGGTCGGTGGGCATGTAGCCCCAGTCGCCCAATTCCGTTCCGGTGTAGCCCGTCTCCACCAACTCGTCCAGCATTTGCGTCGATGGAATCGCCTGGCTCTGGTCCTGGTGCTCCAGCGTGCCCCACGAACAGGGTGCATTGCCAACCAGCAGCTCTTTCATATCGTCTCCTTGCTTCCCGCGGTTTTTCAGTCTCGGTGCTTTACTTCACGGTTGACGATTTACACGTGTGCATCACAGACGAAAAGCTAGCAGCTAGAAGCTAGTGGCTAGTAGCTGTCTTTTAGAACTTCCGGCTCCACTCCTTCGGCCACCGTTCCACAACGACCTTGGTTTGCGTAAAGAACTCCACTGCGTGGTGCGCCTGCGCATGCAGATCGCCGAAAAAGCTTTCGCCCCACCCGCTGAACGGGAAGGTCGACATCGGCGCGGCCACGCCCACGTTGATGCCCACGTTGCCCGCTTGCACCTCGTAGCGGAAGCGCCGTGCATTGGCGCCGTCGGTGGTGAAGATGCAGGCCATGTTGCCGTAACTGCGTCCGTTCACCAGCGCAATCGCCTCTTCAATGGTCTGCGCGTGGATCAGGCTCAGCACCGGCCCAAAGATCTCCGTCCGCGCCGTCTCGGAATCAGGCGGCACATCGTCCAGCACCGTGGGCAGCACGAAATAACCATCCTCGTAGCCGTCCACTTTTTTGCCGCGTCCATCCACCACCACGCGCGCTCCGGCCTGCTCGCCCTTCGCGATCAGCCCTTCGATCCGCGTCTTGCTCTCGGCGGAAATCACCGGGCCCATCTCCACATCCGGCAGTGCGCCGTAACCGGTCTTGCGGCTCTGGGCCGCCGCCACAATCCGATCCGTGAATGTGCGCGAATCGCCTACGGTAATCGCCACCGATGCCGCCAGGCAGCGCTGTCCCGCGCAGCCAAACGCGGAGTCGGCGAGAATCCGCGTCGTCATCTCCATGTCCGCATCCGGCATCACCACCACCGGATTCTTCGCGCCGCCCTGGCACTGCGCGCGTTTGCCGTTGGCCGCCGCACGGCTGTAAACGTACTTCGCCGTCGGCGTCGATCCCACAAAACTCACCGCCTTGATGCCCGGATGATCCAGAATCGCATTCACCGCGTCGCGTCCGCCGTTCACCAGTTGCATCACGCCCGGCGGGAATCCCGCCGCCTGAATCAGCTCGAACAGTTTCTGCGACGTAATCGGCACGCGCTCCGACGGCTTGAGCAAAAAGCAGTTGCCCGCCGCTACCGCGTAGGGGAAAAACCAGAACGCGATCATGCCCGGGAAATTGAACGGCACAATCGCCGCCACCACGCCCAGCGGCTGCCGGATCATGTGCTCGTCGATGCCCCGCGCAATGTCTTCGCAATTCGTTCCCTGCATCATGATCGGCATGGCGCACGCCGTCTCCACGTTCTCCACCGCGCGCAGGATCTCGGCCCGGCTCTCCACCAGCGTCTTGCCGCATTCCTTGGTAATGGAGAGCGCCAGTTCTTCGCGATGCTGCTCCAGCAGCGTCTTCAGCCGGAACAGCGGCTGAATGCGGTCCACTACCGGCGTCCGCCGCCACTCGATAAACGCGCGCTCCGCCACTTCCACAGCCGCATTCACGTCCGTCGCCGGCGAAAGCGGAACCTCCGCCAGCACCTTGGCCGACGCGGGATCGATCACGTTCAGCGCATCCTTTGCGCTCGACGCGCGCCATCCTCCATCAACAAAATTCTGCAACCGCTCCATCGTGTCTCCTCTCCTGCTCTTCCACTGGGTGTAAGTGCGGGGTGCCCCGTCCAAGCTTTGCTTGGGCGGGCGTTGCTTCCTTGCTCCCTCGCTCCCTGTCTTACAAATGATGTCGTTCGCGCTTGCGCGCTTCTTCGTAGCGTGCTCTCGCCTCGCGCACGCTTTCCAACTCCGAAACTTCCGCTACCGCAACATCCCACCAGGATCATAACCCGGCACGCCGGTCGACACATCCGTTTCCACCACGATCACCGTGGTGCGGTCCAGAGTCTTCGCTTCCTTCAGGGCTCGCTTCAGATCATCCAGCGTATCAGCTTTCAAAGCATGTGCGCCCAGGCTGCGCGCGTTGGCGGCAAAGTCCACCTTCAGCACATCGCCGTCCAGCTGTTTACTAGCTTCGCCGCGCGCGCGATACCGCGTTCCAAACCCGCCCTGTCCCAGCGACCGGCTCAGGCTGCCGATCGAGGCGAACCCGTGATTGTCCACC
>CAWAZR010000023.1:0-18883 GCA_963786565.1 uncultured Acidobacteriota bacterium
CTTCCAGCCGGAAGCAATGAAGGCTAATCAGGCTGTCGTCGACCTGCTGCATGCGATAGCGAAAAAGAAGAACGCGACACCGGCGCAGATTGCGCTGGCGTGGCTACTCAAGCAGAAGCCGTGGATCGTGCCCATCCCGGGTACGACGAAGCTGTCGCGTCTTGAAGAAAACATTGGATCGGTAGCCGTGGAGTTGACGGCGGACGACCTCAGCGAGATCAACGAGGCTGCCGCGAGGATTACGGTGGAGGGCGCGCGCTATCCTGAAAAGCTGGAGCAGATGACCGGGCGGTAAGCGGCTGCATCTGAGACATACAGGAGAGAAACATCATGGAGATCAAGCGAGCCGGTACAACACCTTCGGGCAAGGGGCCGGCGGATTGGTTCACCGGCACAGTGCGCATCGATCCGCTGCTGGCAGCGCCGGAACCCGCGCGGGTGCAGGGCGCAAGCGTGACCTTCGAGCCGGGCGCGCGCACCGCGTGGCATACCCATCCACTGGGGCAGACGCTGATTGTGACGGCGGGATATGGCCGAGCGCGGCGCTGGGGCGGGCCGGTGGAGGAGATCAGGCCGGGCGACGTGGTGTGGTTTGCTCCCGGCGAGAAACACTGGCACGGCGCCGCGCCGACCACCGCCATGACGCACATCGCCATCCAGGAAAAACTCGATGGCAAGACCGTTGACTGGCTGGAACACGTGAGCGACGAACAATACGGTGGTTGATTTGCGCGTGGAACGGTTAGACTACCCGTACGCCGATTCGGGCCCCTATTCCGTTACCCAACGGATTGTGATCGACGCCGCAACTTGCGGCGGGGCAATGTCGCAAGACCCGATACGGTATCCCATTAAAGGAGATCGAATATGACTGACAAGTCCATCGTGACCATGGGTAAACATTCGATAACCTGGTCGAAGGCAATGAGCGCTCTGATCATTTTGGCAGGAGCTTTGGCCATCGCTGTGCCCCCGGCAGCGGGAATCGCGGCAACGATTCTGATCGGCTGGTTGCTGGTGTTCGCCGCTGTGGCGCACTTTGCGTTCGGGTGGCATACCCGCGAAGTGGGCGGGTTAGTTTGGGGAATTCTTCTGGGGCTTGCCTATCTGATCGCGGGGATCTACATACTGATCCATCCCGTGGCCGGATTGGCCGTGTTGACGCTTGCGCTGGGAGCCTATCTCTTTGCGGAAGCAATTTTTGAATTTGCACTGGCGTGGAAGCTGCGGCCGGTGGGGGGATCGGGGTGGCTGTTCTTCGATGGCGTGGTCACGCTGATTTTCTCCGTTCTGATCTGGAGAACCTGGCCCGCGAATAGCGAATGGATCATCGGAACAGTGGTTGGAGTCAGCATGATCTTCAGCGGCGTGTCGCGCCTCGGAGTGCTGGCGGCAGCGAAACGCCTTCATTCCCAGCCGGCCTGAAATCCAGAGCGCGGGCAAGCGCACGATGAGGCGCCGGCGCAACAAATCGGCGCAGCCGGCGTCATAAGTGTTCCCTGCCCCTGCGCCGAAAATCGTCTAAGGAATGTAAACGTGGCAACTTTGATCCCGCTTGGAGACGCGTCGCGACAGTCGCGCCGCTTTGCCATCGTGACGCTGTTGATCATCCTGACCAACGTGTACGTTTTTCTGCGCGAGTTGGTCGAGGGCGATGCGTTCGTCGCGCGCTGGGCGCTGATCCCCGCAAACATTGAGCACGGCCGCAACCTGGTCACGCTCGTGACCGGCACGTTTCTGCACGCGGGATGGCTGCACATCGCGGGCAACATGGTGTTCCTGTGGGCGTTTGGGCCCAGGATTGAAGACGCCATGGGGCGCATGCGCTATCTGGTGTTTTATTTGATTGGCGGCGTAGTCGCCATGCTGGCGCAGGTGGCCGGAAGCCCCAGTTCGCACGTGCCCTGCCTGGGCGCGAGCGGCGCCATCGCGGCGGTGATGGGCGCGTTTATCGTCATGTTTCCGCGCGACCGCATCCGCTCGTTCGTCTGGATCCTTATTTTTATTCGCGTCACCTACATTCCCGCAGTGTGGCTCATCGGGGTGTGGTTCCTGATTCAACTGTGGAACGCAGGCGCGGTGGCCGGTGTGCAAACGGGCGGCGTAGCGTATCTGGCGCATGTGGGCGGATTTTTGTTTGGAGTGGTGACCGCGCGGCTGTGGAGGCGGAAGGCAACGGTCAGCTATTAGCCGTCAGCTATCGGCCGCGGCGTGGGTCTCGCAGGCAGGTAGTCCCGTCAAACAATCGTGAAAGGCGGGTGTTCTGCTCCGATGCCGACGCCAAACTTCGAAGAGCGCGTTCAGAAACGGTTAGCAAATTCCCTCAGGCTGCGCCACTATTCCATGGCGTTTTCAGCAGTGTGGCTCGTTTTGCTCATCGCTCTCCCGTTCGCCGATGACGACTCAAAGCCGTACATATTGATCTTTTTCTTCCTGGCAATCTTTGCCGGCAGCATCCCCTCGCTGATCTCGCTCAAGCGCAGACGTTCGGTGGTGATTTGGGTTCGCCGCTTCCATCGCGGGGAGCAATCGCGCATGGAGCAGCAGTTTCTCGAAGGCGCGGTAAATCCCTGGGGAAAGCTGATCACCCTGGCTGATTCCAACATTCATTCTGCCTCTGCTTCTCGCGCCGCCCTTTGGATTACGGTCATCATGGTCGGTGGGATAGGTTTGGCTGCGGCGCTGGGGCTTGTTCCTCCGTTCGTTCTTTACCCAACTCTTGGCTACGCAGGCTTCATGCTCTGGAGCTGGATGCGCCAAGGGAAAGTTGGATTGAAATCCGACGACTGGACGAAGAAGCTGGACCTCGTGAAAAAGTCCCGCTCTTTGATTGCGTCGGGATTAAGCGGCACGGTGTTGAACTGCCCGGTCGACACCGACCGCTGGCGCGAAGTGATCCAGATCCTTGCTCCCGTGGTGGATGCGGCCGTCATCTCCGTGCCTGAGAACACACCGCATGTGGAGTGGGAGTTGGCGACCTTAAGAGCCGCACTCGGTGACGGCAAAATCATCGTTCTTACTGACGCCGGCAATCCCCCGGCTGTTGCCACGGAGATGTTCCCCGTGATCGAGGTTCCGAAACCAGTCGGGTGGTGGCACGACTATCGCGTGTCCTATTTCGGCCCGACATGGGCCGGCGCGATGAAGACCGTGCTCAGGGCAATCGAGAATGATCGCCCAGGGCCAGAGGGCAACTAGAGTCGCCCAAATCCTCCCTTACTGTCTTAACTCGGGAATATGGAGCACGCGAGCGTGCTTTCTCGCCGGACGACGTGCGGCCTTCTATCATGAGTGGTATGCGTTTCGATATCGTGACTATCTTTCCCGGATTCTTTGAGAGCGTGTTTGCGCAGGGGATCGTGCGCCGCGCGCAGACCGAGGGACTGGTCGAGATCCGGCTGCACGATCTGCGCGAATTTACGCACGACCGGCACCGCACGGTGGACGACCGCCCGTTTGGCGGCGGCGAAGGGATGGTGCTGAAGCCGGAGCCACTGGCGGAGGCGCTCGCTTCCCTCGGTGTCAAGCCAAAAGCTTCGGGCGCGCAAGCGCAGTCAGCCCCACCGCAGGTGGTCCTACTGTCGGCGCAGGGGCAAGTGTTTACGCAGGCGGTGGCGCGGGAGCTGGCCGGACTGGAGCGCGTAATACTGATTTGCGGGCGGTACGAGGGCGTGGACGAGCGGATCAACGAGCTCTACTGCGACGTGGAGCTTTCGATCGGGGATTATGTCCTGAGCGGGGGCGAGCCGGCGGCCGCGGTGGTAGTGGACGCGACCATGCGGCTGATTCCGGGCGTGCTGGGCAACGAGGCATCGAGCGAGTTTGAAAGCTTTGGCGCTGCGGACGTGGAGATCGACGTGGATGTGAAGGGGGTTCCGCGGTCGCAGCATGGAGCGGGAGGGTTGCTGGACTATCCCCATTACACGCGGCCGCCGGAGTTTGGGGGACTTGAGACCCCGCAAGTGCTGATGAATGGGGACCACGCCCAGATCAGGCGCTGGCGGCGCGAACAGCAGCTGAAGAAGACGCTGAGAAACCGGCCGGAGCTGCTGGAGCGGGCGGCGTTGAGCGCCGAAGACCGGCGGACGCTGGAAGCGCTGCGGAACACGAAGGACTGAGGAAGCACGGCCTTCGAATCGCGCGTACGGACCCGGAAGTGCGCGGCCGGATGTCGCGAATAAGGTCTGGTGTATCCTGTTCTCGCCATCAATTTGCGAAACCGGAGAGGCGGCAAACATGATTCGTAGAGGTAGTTTCTTCGCATGTCTACTGCTCGGCGCCGCGGTGGCCGCAGTGGGGCAAACCCGCGACCAGAACTGGGAAAAGTGCAAGGCCGAAGATCCCGATACCAGCATCGCCGGCTGCACCGCGCTTATCCAGGCCGGTCAGGAAACACCGGTCGACTTGGCCAGCGCTTACTTCGACCGCGGCATCGCCTACCGTGACAAAAAGGAATACGACCTGGCTTTGCAGGATCTGGATCAAGCGCTGAAACTGAAGCCGGACTTTGCCGGCGCGCTGAACACGCGGGGCAATGTTTACAGCGACAAGGGCCAGGTCGATCGCGGCATGGCCGACTACGACGATGCGATCCGCATCGATCCGAACTACGCGCTGGCCTACTATAACCGCGGCAACGGCTGGGGCGACAAGAAAGAGTGGGACAAAGCCATCGCCGACTACAACGTGTACGTGCAGAAGGCGCCCACCGATCCTGATGGCTTTAACAACCGTGGCCATGCCTACATGATGCAGGGCGACTACGACCACGCTCTCGCGGATTACCAGGCCGCCCTGCGCGTCGATCCCAATCACGCATTGGCGACCTACAACACCGGCGTAGTGAATAGCGACAAGAAGGAGTACGCGGAGGCGGTGACCTGGTTTACGCGCTACATCGCGCTCCAGCCCAATGATCCGGATGGGTATGAAAGCCGCGGTAACGCCTATCGGCACCAGAGCCAGTTCGATGAAGCGATCGGCGAATACAACCATGCGTTAAAAGTGAAGGCGGACTATCCGCTGGCCTATTACTATCTCGGCCTCACCGACGGTCTCGAGGGCCAGTACGATACCGCGATCACCACCATGGGCAAGTACATCGCAATGGAACCGAAGGATTCGGACGGATTCGCGGTGCGTGGCCTGGAGTATTACGAGAAGGGCCAGTACCCGCTGGCGATCACGGACTTCGACAAGGCCCTGGAACTTCAGCCCAACCGGCAATATGCCTTTCTGGAGCGGGGATCCGCGCATTTTCTGGCCGGGCAGTACAGCCAGGCTACGGCGGATTTCGAACTCGCCATCGGCGCCGATGCCACCACTTCCACGGCGGTTTACGCGGCGTTGTGGCTGCATATGGCCAAGTCGCGTATGCATGCGCCGGGTAGCGAGGAACTGCAAGAGGTAGCGCAGAAGGCAAACCTGACGTACTGGCCTGGGCCGGTGCTGAAGTACTACCTGGGGCAGATAACGGAAGACGATCTGATGGCCGCGGCCGCCGATCCCGATCCGGAAACCCACGTGGGCCGTGCTTGCGAGGTAAATTTCTACGTCGGCGAGAATGCGCTGGCGCATCAGAAGCGCACCACGGCGCTCACGCGCTTCCACGCCGTGCAAAGCAGCTGCATCAAGGACTACGTTGAGTACGGCGGGGCGCTGGCGGATCTAAAGCACGCGACGGGGGCTCCGGCGACGCCAGCAAAACCTGCGACTGCGCCGGCCGACATGAAACACACGGCATCGGTCCTGGCGAAGGCTGCGACTACGCCGGTCAACATGATTGCAGGGCCTGTCGACGAGCACGATAACGGCAAGGAGACTGAAGCCAAGTAGAAGAGCGCGGGCAAGATGGATTGCCCGCAGGACCCGCGCCGCCGGCGGCTGAGGATGTTGAGATGCCAGGGCCTGTTCTATAACTGGCCCTGGCATTTCTTTGTTCCGAGGCAGGGAAACGAGCGAGGGTAATCGCCCATGTTAGCGGGTGACGTTCACGGTCAGGTTGAGATCGACGGCCGTGGGCTGGCTGTCGACGGTGCCGGGACGGAAGTGGAACTGGCTGACGGTTTCGACCACGCGTGCGTCGACAAACGGGCTGAATGACTTGACGACCTGGATGTTCTCGGGGTCGCCTTTGGCGTTGACGGTGAGGGAGAGTTGGACCTGGGCGTCCGCGGGTACGAGGTCGAAGGAGAAGCCCATGGGGAGAGAGAGTACGGGGGAACCGATAAGAACGGGTGCAATGACGCCGGTGCTGATGCGCACCGGGGTTGGGGCAGTAGCGTCGTCCACGGGCGTGCTGGCTTTTGCCACTGCGGGAAGGAACAGTGAGGGGAGCAGAAGACTGGCTGCAAGTATCCGGCGCATATGAAACCTCCATGGCGACGATAGTCACCGTCACCATTCTTATCCAAGAAATATACGATTGTCAAGAACAAAATAGAATTCATTGATTCTTAAATGGTTGCACTTTCTAAAGTGCCCATTTTTCATTGGATTATGAATCTCTGAAGAATTCTTGCGCAGAAAAGTGATGGGGCGTGCAGGGGCGCGGCCCACAGAGAAATGGGCACGTGAATCGGGCGCAGAATGGGCGGGACGGGGCGGCGCGAAGGCCTGTTTATTTATTTGAAGGGCTGAACCGAAGCGGGTTGCGTGGAGTCAACCTGGCCCGCGGCGATGGCAGCAACGTAGTAGTTTTCGCCGCGGATGGGCGCGCCGGCAAGGCGGCGGAGCATGGCGAGCTGGCCGGTGTGGGTGAGAGCGTCGGCGACGGGGCCCTGGAAGAGGCGCTCGATCGGGGCGTTTAGTGCGGAATTCGACGCGAGATAGGCATCGAAGACGCCGAGTGCGGCGAAGAATCGCTGCTGCTCCTCGGGCCACGAAAGCGGCTCGGAATTGTGCCAGGCCGGGCTTCCCTTCACCATCGAGAGCGCCCAATCGAACAGATCGCCCATGTGGGCAAGGATCTGGACGGGCCGGCGGCCAGCGCCGTCGAAGTCAGCGAAGGACGCGGGCGCGTTTTCGAGGGCTCGCGCGGTGCGATAGGCGAGAGTGGCGAGGGTATGGCGGAGCAGGTCGCGTTTTTCGTCCATGCGGAAAATATAGCGCAGGTCGTTGCCAGGAAGGGGCTGAATTTGCAGGCCAAATCCGTCCGGTTGGGGGTGCTGCTGATTGAGAGCAGAGGGATTAGGCACGGCCGGGAATCTTTGATAAACTGAATATTCTGCGTTGCTTCGCAGGAATCACTCCAGAAAGTCCATCGTAGGAAGAATCATGTCAATCCATCCCGTAATGCAGCGCCTGGCTGACAAGCTGAAGCGCACCGATTTGCCGGAGTTTGTGCCCGGCGACCAGATTCGCGTGCAAGTGAAGATCAAAGAAGGCGATAAAGAGAGGTTGCAGGCCTTTGAGGGCCTGGTGATCGCCATCAACAAGGGCCCCCAGGGCACGTTCACCGTTCGCAAGATGAGCTTTGGGCAAGGGGTGGAACGCATCTTCCCCTTCAACTCCGGTGTCGTCGATAAAGTGGACCTGGTGCGCAGCTACAAAGTGCGGCGCGCCAAGCTGTTCTACCTGCGCGGATTGCGCGGCAAGGCTGCGCGCCTGAAGGAAGTGGATCGCGCGACCGGCAAAGTCAGGGCGTAGACGCAGTTCCTGGTTCGCAGTGACGAGCAAAGATCATTGAATAAAAGACAAAAGCCCCGGCTTCGGCCGGGGCTGTTGCTTGTTGAGATAACCGCTGCAACTCCCAGATTTTTATAGAGAGAATCACTCTATAATCCTGGCATCTGAATGAAACAGGACTCCTTCAAGATCGAAGTGACGGATGATGTTGTGGACGCGGCCTGGGACGACGACTCTTCTACGACACAAAGCATTGTCGCGGCAGTACTGTTAACTGGATTGGCCATGGCCTTGTCGTATTACTTCTTATTCCGAGGCGGAGAGGATCCGGGCCTCGTGACGTTCGTTCTCGCCAATCCCACCTTGTACCATGATGACGTTGCAGCGTTCTATGTGAAGGTGATTGGCATCGCCCTATGCTCCACTATCTTTGCGTTAATTTTTATTTATGGGCTCCGCCTCATTTTTCCTTTCGGCGACCGCCTGCATTGCGACCGCTCAACATTTACGAATTCGAAGGTTGCATTCTGGAGTTTTGGAAAGCGCTGGAAGACGCAATCCGTCCCGCCATCAAAGGTCACTCTGGCCCGCTATGGTGTGGTTTCGAAGGGAAAGAGCGGAGAGACTTTTGGAATCATCGTCGATGTTTGCGGTAAACGCTGGAAGGTGTTTGAATTCATCGATGCTTCTCATGCCAAACCGATCTTGCAGGGACTGAGCAAAATGGGCGTCAAAGTCCATCTCATCGATGATGTGGCCGAATAGGCGCCGGAAAATTATCCAATCGTAGAAGCCCTTAGAAGTGCGCTCCGCAGTTGATTTTCGGTCCCTTTGATCCCCGCCGACACACCTTATACACTCTCTCCATGCGAATTCCCCGATGGTTTCTCACAGTTCTTGCGGTGGTGTTGTGCGCAGCCAGTGGCATTGCGCAGCAGCCGCAGCATCTCTTCTTCCGCGTGACGCTGGGGCCGCAGTTCACTGCGCCAACCTCCGGCCGCATGCTCATCTTCGTCACGGCCGGCAGCGGGGCTGAGAAGGTCGACGAAAATCCCTTCAGTCCGACATCGGTTTATGTCGCAGCCAAGGAGGTGCCGAACCTGGCGCCCGGCGCGTCGGTTGACGTAGATACCGACGACATCGCGTTTCCTGAAGGCTTCTCGTCGCTCAAGCCCGGCGACTACCAGGCACAGGCGGTACTCGACGTCGGCCACACGTACGCTTACGCGGGGCGCGCGGTTGGCGACCTGGTCAGCGAAGTGCTTCCGCTGGCGGCCTTCCATCCCGGAACCGACCCCGAGCCGGTGCTAGTGCTGAACACCATCGTGACCGAAGGCCCGGCGCCGCACCTCGCGCCCGAGTTCGTGGCCCACGCGCACCTTGAGGACTTGACCAGCCCCGCGCTCACAGCATTCTTCGCTCGGCCCGTGCACGTGCGTGCGTGGGTGGTTCTACCGCCCGACTACGACGAGCACGCCGAGGCTCACTACCCCACCGTGTACTGGACGCACGGATTCGGCGGCAATCTTGACTACGCGAAACAGTACGGCTCCTCGATCTACCTGCGAATGGTGAAGGGCCTGATGCCGCCCATGATCTGGGTGATGCTGGACGAATCGTCGGCAACTGGCACGCACGAATTTGCCGACTCAGCAAACAACGGACCGTGGGGCAAGGCGCTGACTGCGGAATTCATTCCCTCTCTCGAAAAGAAATACCGGATGGACGCACGACCGAGCGGACGATTTTTGCAGGGCCACTCCTCGGGCGGCTGGGCCACGCTCCAGTTGCAGATCAATTACCCGGAGGTATTCGGCGGCACGTGGTCGACGTCGCCCGACCCGAGCGATTTCCACGACTTCACCGGCATCGATCTGTATGCGCCGCATGCAAACATGTATCACCGCGCCGACGGCACGGCGTATCCGCTTGTCCGCGACCACGACAAAGTCTTGAGCACGACGGAGCAGTTTGCCCATGACGAGACGGTGCTCGGCGCATACGGCGGGCAATTTACGTCGTTTGAATGGGTGTTTTCGCCGCGCGGCAGCGATGGGCGGCCGTTGCCCATGTTCAACCGCGCGACAGGAGACGTGGACGCGAATGTGGTGGCTTACTGGCGCGACCACTACGATCTGGCGAATATTGTGACCACGACGTGGGCCGAGCGCGGACCACTGCTGCGTGGCAAGATTCACGTGACTGTGGGTACCGCGGACACGTTTTATCTGGACGGAGCAGCGCACAAGATGGATGCGGTGTTGAAGGGGCTCCATGCCGGCGCGCATTTCACTTACATTCCCGACCGCACGCACTTCGATCTTTACGTGATGCAGGTCAACGGTAAGGAAGACCGTGGAGGACTGCTGGACGTAATCGCGACGGAGATGTATGCCGTGGCTCGGCCAGGGAACGCGTGGGCGCCTGCCGCGCAGCCGCCTGCTGGAGGTCCCCAATGACGATTGCAACGACTCCCGCGCCGCCTTATTACGCGGTGATCTTCACTTCCCTGCGCACTCCGGGCGAGAACGGATACGGGAAGATGGCGGAGGCGATGGAAACGCTGGCCGCGACGCAGCCCGGGTTTCTCGGGATTGAGTCTGCGCGCGACGGGTTGGGAATTACGGTTTCCTATTGGGACAGCCTGGAAGCGATTGCGGCATGGAAAGCGAACGCGGCGCACCTGGTGGCACAGCGGCACGGACGCGACACCTGGTACGAGGAGTTCAAGGTGCGCATTTGCCGGGTGGAACGCGACTACGCATTTGCGCGCGAGTGAGCCATTGCGTCGCACTCGTTTGCCTTTGCGGGATTCGCTTAGGCCTCACACATATTTCTCGGGAAGCACTGGCGCGGCCGGTTACACTTCCGAAGAACACTAGCGAACCACTTCCCCCGAAATCGACCCGCTTCCCACCCCAAAAGGAGAGTCCATGAGCACGCCCGCAGCAGAACCCTTTCTGAATACGCGCAATGACGAAGCCTCCCGGTTCCTTGGGCTGCCCACATTAGTTCGGTCAACCGGTGAAACCACCAATGGCGGGATGGGCTTGATCGAGCATTGGGATATGCCCCCGGGATGGGAGACTCCTTATCACACGCATCACCGCGAGGACGAGGCGTTTTACGTGCTCGAAGGCGAGGTAGCCTTCGTCTGCGCCGGAAAGTGGTTGAAGGGTACAGCGGGGGCGTTTGTGTTCGGGCCGCGTGAGATTGCACACGGGTTCAAGGTCATCGGCAACGTCCCGGCGCGGATGCTGATTTTGAACACGCCGCCAGGCTTTGAGAATTTTGTGCTGGCGCTGATTCAGCCCGCGTCGGCTCCGCCCTCGCCGCCCGATATGCAAAAGCTGGTTGAAACCGCGGCCCGATTCGGAATTGAAATCCACGGCCCACTGCCGCAAACGCCGAGCGAATGGGAGTAGAGCAGCCGGGACGCCGGCGATTGCGTCCGGCTTTTCCACCAGGTGGTTCCCTGCTCATTCTTATACTTTCAGCATGGCCTCGGCTCCAATCTGCGGATGGAAGCTGGAGAACGCCGCGCGGCGGTGCGGTGCCGCGCGCATTGCCGGACTGGATGAGGTGGGGCGCGGGCCGATGTTCGGGCCGGTTGTCGCAGCCGCTGTGATTCTTCCGAAAGGCTGCCGCCTGCAAGGGCTCACGGATTCAAAACAACTGACGGAAAAGCAGAGAAATGCATTCGACTCATCGATTCGCGACTGCGCCGTAGCGTGGGCGATTGCGGTGGTGGATGTGGAGACGATCGACCGCATCAATATTCGTCGGGCGTCGCTGCTGGCCATGCGGATCGCCGTGGAGCGACTGGCCGTTGCGCCAGACTTTTTGCTGCCCGACTATCTGCTGATTGACGGGCGCGACACCATTGACTGGCCATGCCCGCAGCAGGCGGTGATTCAGGGCGATGCACGCAGTATTTCGATTGCAGCGGCGAGCGTGCTGGCCAAGGTGCATCGCGACCAGATGCTGGTCGCGCTCGACGCGGTGTATCCCGGCTATGGACTGGCGCGGCACAAGGGCTATTGCGTGACGGAACACCTGGAAGCGCTGAGGCGGTTGGGGCCGACGCCGCTGCATCGCAAGAGCTTCAGCCCGGTGGCGCAGCTCGCGCTCTTCGAGTGAACTAGCGGGGTTAGCGGAGCTAGCGGCCTTAGCTGAGCTATTGAGAACCGGGTCAGTATTAGGCTGGGAACCGCGCCGTAGGCGCAGTGTTTATTAGCCCCGCGCTTCAGCGTGGGGAAAGCGGACCTCGCAACCGCGCGTAGGAGTCCCTTAGGGACGGCGCAGGGACATTTTTCTTGCGGGGACGAATCGCAGCGTTAAACCTTGGACGCGGCGCTACGCGCGACCGCCGCGCGAGCTTTGCGGCGCTGTAGCCAACTGGTCACAGGCCGCGCGAGGAAAAGCACGGCGAGAACGACGGTGATGGTGAGCGGCGTGATCACGCCGGTCTTTACCTGCCACCAGTAATGAATCACTCCACAAATTGCCGCGGCGTAGACGAGCTTGTGCAGGCGATTCCAATTCTTGCCGCCGAGCTTGCGGATGGCCCACGTGGTGGACGTGAGCGCGAGCGGCAGCAGCAGCAAATAGGCAGCGACGCCCATAGTGATGAAGCGGCGCTTGGTGATGTCGGACTCCATAGCGGCCAGATCAAAGCCTGAATAGAGCGCCACGTACGTGAGCATGTGCAGAGTGGCGTAGAAAAATGCGAAGAGTCCCAAGAGTCGGCGGAACTTGATGAGCCAATTGAGGCGCGGCGACAGACGACGCAGGGGCGTGATGGCGAGGGTGATGACGAGCAGGCGCAATGTGGCCTTGCCGGTGAAAAAGGCGATCCGTGCCCCGGAGTCAGGGCCAAGGTTGTTGGTCTTGGCCCCCCAGACGAGCCAACAGAAGGGCGCGAGGCACGCGATCCAGGTGAGCGTTTTGAGGATGATGAGTGTTTTACGATTCATGGCGATCAAGGCAGTGGAGCTTCAAAAATTCCTGCGCAGGTCCATTCCGTTATACAGAGAAGCCACCTGGTCTGTATAGCCGTTGAACATAAGCGTGGTGCGGCGCTGCGCGTAGAAAGGCAGGCCAATGCGGCGCTCGGTCTTCTGGCTCCAGCGCGGGTGGTCGACGTTGGGGTTCACGTTGGAGTAGAAGCCGTATTCGTTGGGCGCCTGATCGTTCCAGGTGGTGGGCGGCTGCCTGTCAACGAAGCGCACCGTCACAATGGACTTGGCGGATTTGTACCCGTACTTCCACGGCAGAACTACGCGCACCGGCGCGCCGTCCTGGTTGGGCAGGGTTTCACCATAGAGGCCGAAGGTAAGCAGAGTAAGCGGATTCATGGCCTCGTCCATGCGCAGGCCCTCGGAGTAGGGCCAGTTAATGGTGGCGTCTTCGTAGGTCCATTTCTCCACCTTGGTGTTGTAGTACGAGAGGAACTGAACGTACTTGGCGCTGGGCAACGGGTTGCACTGCTTGATGAATTCAGAAAGCGAGTAGCCGACCCAGGGAATGACCATGCTCCAGGCCTCGACGCAGCGATGGCGGTAAACGCGGTCTTCAAGAGGATGGAGCTTGAGGAGATCGTCGATATCGAAAGTGAGCGGCTTGGCAACTTTGCCCTCGACTTTGACGGTCCAGGGACGCGTGGGCAGGCCGCCGGCGTTCTTTGCGGGGTCGCCCTTGTCCACGCCGAACTCGTAAAAATTGTTGTAGTGCGTGATGTCGTCGTAGGTGGTGAGCTGCTCGCCGGTGGTGGTGAGCGGACTCGCCACAGTCTGCAGCTTGGTTCCCGCCTGGACCGTGCGCGGCGCTAACAATTGATTGGCACCGAGGGCTGCTGCGCCCGCGGCTGCGGCCGCGCCTTTCAGAAAGCGGCGGCGCGAGAGGTAGCGGAAATAATCCTCGCGGGAGGTGATTTCCGACGAAGGAATACCGGATGGCTTGCCGATGAGCATGGATGACCTCGCCTGGGGAAGGCCCGTTTCATCTATTAGACACCGTACCGCGGCGGACGTTACAGAATTTCTGCGAAGCGGGTCTCAGAGGTGAACACCTCAGGTACGCGCCATGGAGCGGATTTGGATTGGGGCAAAACCGCCGGTGCGGGGATATAATTGCGCACACAACGGTGAAACATGGGGTCATTCGAAATCGGGTTTGCACTGAGGAGAACGTCGTGACTGAACCTTCGATTGTCTACTGCGCGCATTGTGGAGCAGCGGTAACCCTCCCGTCCGGCTTTTGCGGCGCTTGCGGGCAACCACTGCAGAATGCAACCCCGCCTGCGCCCGCGGCACAACCACAATATGCTCAACCCCAGAATCCTCAACCGATGCCTGGCTCGGCTCCCCAGGCGCCGGCCGTGCGGTGTCCGTTCTGCCATTCAACTCAAGTGCAAGCGGGAAAGCGCGGCTGGAAGTGGTACGCCGGATATGTCGGAAGCAGCAATGTGGTGTGGACCTGCCAGAGCTGTGGAAAGACGTTCTAGCCCACAATGCCGGATTTCTGCGCTGCGCCCGCGAATGGCCACTGCCGCAGGCGATGAGCGCGGAATAGATAAAGCAACGTTCCCGAAGCGGCGATTCCCGCGGCGACGGCGAGCTCTTTGACGGCGTGCACGCGATAGACGAGGAGAAATCCAAAGCCAGCCATGGCGAAGAGTGGCGGCAGCGGGTAGAGCGGCATGCGGAAGGGCCGCGGGAGATCAGGCTTGCGCACGCGCAGGTAGATGACTCCGAATTGTTGCAGAAAGAATTGCAGCAAAATGCGCGTGATGACCAGCAGGGTGATGACCTGGGTCAGCGAGAAGAAGCAGAAGAAGGCTCCCACGACGCCTAGCGCCACAAGCGACCGGTGCGGAATGCCGTGCTTCGGATGCAGCGCGCCGAGAAAGCGGAAGTAGTTGCCGTCGCGGGCGGCAGCGTAGGGCACGCGCGAGTAGCCGAGTTGCAGCGAGAAGATGCTGGCGAAGGCGGTCCACACGATGAGCGCGGCGATGGTGTAGCCGGCCCAGGGACCGAAAGCGGAGCGGGCAATGTCCGCGACGAGTTGGAAGCGCAGCACTGCGGACTGGCCCGCATGCGATGCGGCGTTGCCGAGCGATGGCAGCACGGCCAGGTTCATCAAGACATACAAGGCGGAGACAAAGAGCACCGAAAGCAGGATGGCGCGGGGAATGGTGCGCTCGGGACGACGGACTTCGCCGGCGAGAAAGCAGATGTTGTAGTAGCCCCAGTAGCAGTAGGTGGCCAGAAGCGTGGCCTGAGCGAGACCGCCCAAAGCGCCAACACTCCCGAGAGCAGTGGAGAGCGTAGGCGCGGCGGGCATGTGCCAGCCGCCGGTAGCCGCGGCATGCGCGAAGCCGGATACGATGACGCCGGCGAGCGCGGCCATGACGCCAGCAAAGAGCACCCACGCCATGCGCGCGACGGAGCTGATGTTGCGATAGAGAAGCACGGTGACAAGGAGGCACGCGGCGGCGGCGGCGAAGTTGGCGTAGTGCAGCGCGGGCAGCGCAAAAGAATGGTATGTGACGGGCGCGGCTTCGAGGCCCGTCCAGAAGACCGCGAGAAATCCCGAGAGACCGATGCACCCCGATGCGATCGACAGCGGCGCAGTGAATCCAACCTGCCATACATAGAGAAAGCTGAGCCAGTTCCCTGCCCGCTCGGGACCGTAGATCTCGCGGAGAAACGCGTACGAACCGCCCGCGCGCGGGAAGGCTGCGCCCAGCTCGGCCCACACCAGGCCGTCGGCAACAGCGATCGCTGCGCCGAGCACCCACGCCCACACCGACATCCGAAATCCCGCAGCCGCAATCACCAGCGGCAGCGTGATGAAGGGACCGACGCCGATCATCTCCAGCATGTTGAAGAGCACTGCGGAGCGGAGGCCGATGCGACGCTGCAACCCGCCGGAATCGCCGGCCCGCGACGCGTGTCCGATGGGTTGGTCGGCGGAAGTTGAGGTGGATGGGAGCATGAGGCGGCCGGTATCCAGCTTACTAGGGCAAAGCGAAGGGCACGGCGAAAAGCCCATTGATATGTATTGACGAGGACGCCCGCGTTCTAGGAGACTGGGGGCTGCCGTACACGTGTGCATTAGGAGTTTCGGGCCATGGTGGAGAAGGACGGAGGCAAGTCAGCAGGAGTTCCGCATGCGGGCATGAAGCGCGTGCCACGGCAACCTTCGCGGCAGCCCTCCATCAAGGACATTGCGCGGCTGGCGCGGGTTTCGCACCCCACGGTTTCGCGCGCCCTGCAAAACAGTCCCCTGGTGAACGCGGCGACGGCGGCGAAGATCCGCAAGATCGCCGAAGACGCCGGCTATCGCGCCAGCGCGGTAGCGCGCGGCCTGGTCACGCGGCGGACGCGGACCATCGGCCTCGTGGTGACCACAGTCGACGATCCCTTTGCCAGCGAGGTGGCGTGCGGCATTGAGGAGATCGCCAACGATCACAACTACGCGGTCTTCCTGGCCAACTCGCACGCCGATCCGGAGCGCGAGCGCAAGGTGGTGCAGGAGTTCGCCGAGCGGCGCGTGGACGGGATCGTTGTCACGTCGTCGCGCGTGGGCGCGTTGTATATGCCGCTGCTCAAGGAGCTGCAGGTTCCCATTGTGCTGGTGAACGACCAGGCTTCCGGCGAGTTTGTGCACTCGGTGATGATCGCGAACCAGGAAGGAACGCGCGCGGCAACCGAGCACCTGATCGCGCTGGGACATCGGCGGATCGCGTATCTCGGCGACCGCGGCGGTTATCAATCAGACGCCGAACGGCTCGCGGGATACAGGGAGGCGCTGGCAAAAGCAGGAATCGGCTTTGCGCCAGAGCTTGCCGTAGAGGGCGACAGTCGGCCGGAAGCAGCGGGCAAGGCGACGGATGCGCTGCTGCACTTGAAGCATCCGCCCACCGCGATCGTCTGCTACAACGACATGACGGCGCTGGGCGCGATGCGGACGATCCGCGCGCGCGGGCTCCGCGTGCCCGAGGATGTGTCGGTCACCGGATTCGACGATTTGTTTTTTGCCGCGTATCTAACGCCCACGCTGACCACGGTGCGGCAGCCCATGCGGCGCATGGGGCAGTTAGCGATGGAGAATTTGTTCAAGCTGATGTCGGGCCAGGAGTCGGTGGTGCAGGTGAAAGTGGAGGCGGAATTGATCGTAAGAGGATCAACGGGAAAAGCATCGAAGCGGGACGGGCACCATGGCTGATGGAGGCCCGAGAAACGGAACGCCGGCGCCGCTAACTCCGCTGCGCGTCTTCTGCGCGGAGACGCCGATCATCCCCGCCATTCGCAAGCCGGATCTTGTGGAGCTTGCCATTGCGTCGCGCAGCCGGCTGATCTATCTGCTCACCGGCGATCCGGAAAATGTAGAGCAGATGATCCAGAAGATTACGGCCGCGGGCAAGGTGCCCATTGTCAATCTCGACCTGCTCAACGGCTTCTCGCGCGACAAGTACGCGGTCAATTACCTCAAGCGCGTAGGCGCGGGCGGCATCATCTCCACGCACCTCGACCCGCTGCGCCATGCGCTGGCCATCGGGCTCTACGGCATCCAACGCACATTCCTGCTCGATAGCGGCGCCATGGATACCATTTCGAATCAGCTGCGCAATACGCCGGTGCACGCGCTGGAGATTCTGCCTGCGCTGGTCGCGCCCAAGATGCTGGAGCGGGTGCGGGCCATCAACTCCGAACTGCCGATCGTGGGCGGCGGCCTGATTTCGAACATGAAGGAAGTCGAAGCGCTGCTCGAGCAGGGACTGAGCGCCGTCTCCACCAGCCATCCGGAGATGTGGATCAAGTAGAACAGTGGTCAGTGGTCAGTGGTCAGTGGTCAGAGTGCCGGTGACCCCGGGCCTGACTGCGGCGGGGGTTTATCGTTTAGTACTCCCGCCCCCCACCCCTCCCCCTATTTTTTGCCTAAAGTCTTCACGGAAAAGGGTTTACGTGGTGGGGGCTCTCCGTATCTTCGTGATTCTAAAAGAGAGGCTTGCGCCACCTGAGTCGTCATCGCAAACGACTTCGGTGGCGGAGGCCCTCGGATCGTGAATCATGATTCGTGGTTCGTGATTCGTGGTTCGTGGTTCGTGGTTCGTGGCAAAACCTCTGCCCCAAAAACGGAAGTGATCGCGCTCCACAGGATCACAGAAACACGCAGACTGTGAGGCTGCGCGGATTTTCTCTGTAAGTGGTTGATTTGGATATAGTTCCGAGCTTCACAGTTTCACAACTCGTCTTTCGGGCGATAAAACCGGCGGCGTTCCAGCGTCTCGCACCTGGCTTCCAACTCGCAGCCCGGGGGTGGGGGGGGGGTGGGGGGTGGGGGGTGGGGGGTGGGGGGTGGTTGCGAGTCTGAGTGTGGGGTGTGAGTGTGTGGGGGGTGGGGGGTGGGGGGTGCTCCGCCAGCCCCTCCCTTCGAGTTTGGACCGTGAGCCATTTAAGAAAAGTATGCGCCGGGAGGGGGAAATTATGTGCAAAACGGCGGGGGAAAATTTTGGGGCGCGTGGCCGGCCGCGCGGGTGCTTGACGCGTGTGCGGCAATGCCGCATAATGCTCAGGTGAGCAGTCCCATGCTGACGATCGTTGAGACCAGCGCCTTTGCCCGCAGGGCAGGGAAGCTGCTTTCGGCCGAGGAGCATGAGGATCTGATCTTCTACCTTGCTCTCCATCCGCAATCGGGAGATGAGATTCCGGGCACCGGAGGGGTGCGCAAGGTTCGGTTCGCGGCGCGGGGCAAAGGGAAATCCGGTGGAGTACGGGTGATTTACTACTTCTTCGACGGGGAGAATCCGCTCTACGCAATCTTTCTCTACGGCAAGAATGAGCAGGCAAACCTTACGCCGAAACAAAAGCGAGAGGTATCAGCGTTTGCTGCGACGCTGAAGGCGGCAGCAAAGGTGCGCAGGATCAAACCATGAAAAGGATCAAACCATGAAGCGGAAGAATGTTGCAGACGAACTTGTCGCGGCCATGGGCGAGGCGGCCGCCATCGCCAAGGGCGAGGCCGAGCCCGCCGCCGTTCACCAGTTTCCGCTCCCTCTTGAAGTCGACGTGCGTGC
Organism: uncultured Acidobacteriota bacterium; assembly: GCA_963786565.1. Lineage (GTDB taxonomy): Bacteria > Acidobacteriota > Terriglobia > Terriglobales > Acidobacteriaceae > Telmatobacter. The sequence continues at coordinate 18,710 of CAWAZR010000023.1, forward strand.
GGTGCGGGCAGCCACCGGCCTCAGCCGCGCGGAGTTTGCGCGCCGCTTCGCCCTCGACCCGCGCGCCTTGCAAGATTGGGAGCAAGGGCGGAGGCGTCCGGATCGCGCAGCGCGAGCTTATCTGACGGTGATTGCCCGGCATCCGGAGGCCGTGGTGGAGGCGCTGGCTAGCTG
>CAWAZR010000024.1:0-1186557 GCA_963786565.1 uncultured Acidobacteriota bacterium
TTTATCCGGCCATGCTCAACGCCATTGTCGCCCTGCGCTGCCTGGGTTACTCCGAAGACGATCCGCAGGTGATTCGTGCGCGCGATGAGTTCGAGAAGCTTGGCATTGAGCAGCCTGCGACGCCGGAGATGCCTGAACCGACCTTCCGTATGACCCCGTGCATGAGTCCGGTGTGGGATACGGCGCAGGCCGTCTACGCGCTCGGCGAAGCGGGCGTGCCGCGCAATCATCCGCGCATGTTGAAGGCTGTGGACTGGATGCTGGCCAAAGAAGTTCGTCACAAGGGTGACTGGGCCGTGAAGGTGCCCAACACTGAACCGGGCGGCTGGTACTTCGAGTTCAACAATGAGTTTTACCCGGATACCGATGATACGGCGCAGGTTTTGCTGGCGCTCAGCAAGGTCGACAATCCCCGCGAGCGCTATCAGCACCAGGTGGCGCAGCGCGCCATCGGGTGGGAGTTCGCCATGCAGTGCAAGAACGGCGGCTGGGGCAGCTTCGACAAAGACAACACCAAGATGATCTTCCAGTACATCCCTTTCGCCGATCACAACGCCATGCTCGATCCGCCGTCGGTCGACATCACGGGGCGCATGCTGGAGATGCTGGCAGTCTACGGCTACACCCGCGAAGACAGGCGCGTGCAGCGCGCCATCGACTTCATATTCAAAGAGCAGGAGCCGGATGGAAGTTGGTTCGGCCGCTGGGGCGTGAACTACATCTACGGCACCTTCCTGGTTTTGCGCGGGCTTGACGCCATTGGCGTCGATCATCTGGAGCCGCAGGTGCAGCAGGCCGCGGAGTGGATTCGCATGGTGCAGAATTCCGATGGCGGTTGGGGCGAGAGTGTCGGCACCTACGATGAGCCCGACACGCGCGGCATTGGCGTCAGCACTCCATCGCAGACGGCATGGGCCATGATGGCGTTGCTGGCTGCCGGCGACGACCGCTCCGATTCCGTCGCGAAGGGCGTGCGCTGGTTGCTCGAGCGCCAGCGCGAAGACGGAAGCTGGGACGAGACCATGGGCGAAGGGCCCACGCGCCAGTCCATCATCACCGGCACAGGGTTCCCCAAGGTCTTCTATTTGGCTTACACCATGTATCGCGAGTACTTCCCGCTGATGGCGCTCACAACCTATAAGCGGGCCATGGAACGCGCCGCAATCGGCGGCTGAGAAGCGGATGGAGCAGAGGCCTTCAGGCCCCTGACCTTGCCGCAAAAAATGCGGGGCTTTAGCCCCGGAAGAATTTGGAGTTGGGGCTTCCGCCCCTGAGGGAAAACGCTGATGGCAGTTCCAATCTCCCAGATGTGGACGGTGGCAACATACGTCCTCAAGAAGAAGCTCACGGGCCGCAAGCGCTATCCGCTCGTGCTCATGCTGGAGCCGCTGTTCCGCTGCAACCTGGCCTGCGCCGGCTGCGGCAAGGTGCAGTATCCGCCGCACATCCTCAAAAAGCAGCTCTCGCCCGAAGAGTGCTTCCGCGCCATCGAAGAGTGCGGTGCGCCCATGGTCTCCCTCCCCGGCGGCGAGCCGCTGCTGCATCCGCAGATCGTTGAGATCGTCAACGGCCTCGTGGCGCGCAAAAAGTACGTCTACCTGTGCACCAACGCGCTCGAACTCAAGCGCCGCCTGCCGGAGTTCACGCCCTCCAAGTACCTCACCTTCTCCGTTCACCTCGATGGCGAGCGCGACCACCACGACTTCTCCGTCTGCCGTGAAGGTGGCTGGGACATCGCGGTTGAAGGCATCAAGGAGGCGGTCAAGCGCGGCTTCCGCGTCACCACGAACGCCACCTTCTTCGACGGCACCGATCCCAACAGCGTGCGCAATTTCTTCGACGAAGTGATGGCGATGGGCGTGGAAGGAGTGGTTCTTTCGCCCGGCTACAGCTACGACAAGGCGCCCGACCAGACCAAGTTCATGGGCCGCGCCCGCGTGCGCCGCCTCTTCCGCGCCATCCTTTCCAATCGGAAAAAGGAATGGAAGTTCAACATGTCGCCGCTGTTTCTTGAGTTCCTGATGGGCGACCGCAACTACGATTGCACGCCCTGGGGCTCGCCTGCCTTTAACATCTTCGGCTGGCAGCGTCCCTGCTATCTGCTCCAGGATGGATACACCGACACGTTCCAGGAGCTGATGGAAACCACCAAATGGGAAGAGTACGGAGTCGGCTCGGGCAATCCCAAGTGCGCCAACTGCATGGTCAGTTGCGGCTACGAGCCTTCCGCCGTTCTCGAAGGCTTTGGCTCGCTCAAGGGGTTCCTGGCCATGGTCAAGGGCAGCTTCTCGCTCTACCCTGACAAGCACGCTCTCGACTTGCTGAATGAGAAAATGCCCACCGGCCCGTCATCGCTGGTGCAGATCACGGAGCCGGAGCGCGAACTGGCCAAGCGCTGATTCGCTAAGGAAAATATGACCGCTGAAGTTCAGAAATACACGCGCGAACAAATCGAATCCCTCGAGCTCGCTCCCGGCTTTGAGCACGAAGAGCTGGAAGGCTAGGTTCCCGCGCTCGCCAGCGATGAGGACCTGAAGAACGCTCTCGAAAAAGCCTTCGATTATCGCGGCGACGTCACGCTCACGCTCAAGTCCGGCGAGAAGATTGAAGCCTACATCTTCAATCGCTCCACCGGCGCCACGCTGGCCGACTCCTGGGTGCAGTACTTCACGCCCAAGGCGACTGACAAGCGCAAAGTTTCTTACGCCGAAATCGCCCGCCTCGAATTCACTGGCAAAGACCGCGCCGCCGGCAAGCATTGGGAAGACTGGGTGAAAGCCTGGAACGAAAAGAAAGCCGCCGGCGAAAAGAACATCGCCCTCCATCCCGAAGCGCTGGAGTAAACTGCTGCCAGCTTTACTCGAAAAATGAACGTCTTCGTCACAGGCGCCACCGGTTTTGTCGGTCATCACGTAGCCAAAGCCTTGGCCGCCGAGGGCGCCAACCTGCGCCTCCTCACCCGCAAATCCAGCAACCTCGCGAATCTTGAAGGCATCCAGGGTGAACTCGTTGTCGGCGATCTTTCCGACCCAGCCTCGCTCAAAGCCTCATTGGCCGGCTGCGATACGGTAGTGCACGTTGCTGCCGACTATCGCCTTTGGATTCCCGATCCCGCTGCCATGTATCGCGCCAACGTCGATGGCACGCGCGAGCTGCTGCGTATGGCCCGCGAAGCCGGCATCAAGCGCTTCGTCTACACTTCAAGCGTCGCCACGATGCACTTCCGGACTGACGGCATCGTCATCAACGAAGACACGCCGGTTTCGCTCAGCGATATGGTCGGTCACTACAAGCGCTCCAAATTTCTCGCCGAACAGGAAGCATTGCATGCAGCAGCCCAGGGGCAGGAGGTGCTGATCTTAAACCCGACTACCCCCATCGGCCCCAACGATCGCAAGCCCACGCCCACCGGCCGCATCTTCGTCGATTTTCTGAATCGCAAATTTCCCGCCTACGTCGACACCGGCCTCAATCTCGTCGATGTCACCGAAGTCGCGCGCGCTCACGTTCTCGCCCTCTCCAAAGGCACGCCCGGCCGCCGCTACATCCTCGGCGGCGAGAACCTTACCCTCAAGCAGATCCTTGACAAGATGTCCGCCATCACGGGCATACCTTCGCCCACGGTCAAGATTCCCTTCGTCGTCGCCGCCACCTACGCGTTCTTTGAAGAATTGATCACGGGCCGCATCTGCGGCAAAGAGCCGCGCGCTACGCTCGAAGAAGTCCGCATGGGCCGCAAGAAAATGTACGCATCCAGTGCCCGCGCTCAGCAGGAGCTCGACTTCCGCATTCTTCCCGTCTACCCCGCCATGCGCGAAGCCATCGACTGGTTCCGCGCCAACGGCTACGCACCCGCAGAAACTGCGCAGGTGCGCTCATGACCCGCACCGCCATCATTGCTGCCATGCCCGGCGAACTCAAGCCGCTCGTCGGCGGCTGGCCGCACAGCTCCCGCAACGGCATCCACTTCTGGGCGCAGCGCACCGAAGAAGATGAATGGATTGCCGCCTGCGCCGGAGTCGGTCAAACAGCTGCGACGCGAGCGTTTGCTGCCATTGAAGACGGTGGACCCATCGACCTGGTGTTTTCCATCGGCTGGGCCGGAGCCTTGCGCGCCGAAATCGCCACAGGCTCCGCGCACAACATGGCCGGTGTCATTGACGTACGCACCGGCGAACGCTTTCGCTGCGATGCGGGCGCGGGCGATCTTTGGCTCGCCACCAGCCCTAAGGTGGCCCCTCATTCTGAAAAGCGCCGCCTCACGTCCACATACCAGGCCGCCCTCGTAGACATGGAAGCGGCGGCCATCGCCCGCCTTGCCGCCATGCGCGAAATTCCGTTTTACTGCATCAAGGGCGTGAGCGACGGCCTCAACGATCGCCTGCCCGATTTCAACCCGTTTCTCACTTCCGACGGCCGCTTCCGGCTCATCCCCTTTGCACTTTTGAGCCTGATCCGACCCTGGTACTGGCCCGCACTCCTCCGGATGGGCGAAAATAGTAGAAGGGCTTCCCAAAGCATCGTGGAATTGCTGCTTGATTTTCTTGATGAACGAGGTCACACCGAAAAACAGAATGGCTACCCAAATTTCCAACCCTAAACTGCGACTCGACGAAAACATCCCCTCTGACATGCGCGCCGTGGTCTATCGCGGCATCAACGACATGCGCCTTGAAACCGTGCCGGTGCCGAGCATTGGACCGGGCGAACTGCTCATCAAGATCGCCACCTGCGGCGTTTGCGGCACCGATCTCAAGAAGATTCACATGGGCTCGCATTCGGCGCCGCGCATCTTCGGCCACGAAATGGCCGGGGTGGTCGCTGCGGTGGGCGCTGGCGTTACCAACTTCGCCGTTGGCGACCGAGTGATGAGCTTCCATCATGTTCCCTGCGGCAGGTGCTACTACTGCCGCAAGAACACGCCAGCGCAATGTCCGCTCTACAAAAAAACCGGCGCCACCGCCGGCTTTGAGCCCTCGGGCGGCGGCTTTGCCGAATACATTCGCGTGATGGACTTCGTCGTCGCCAACCGCGGCGTGGTGCACATCCCCGATGGTGTGCCGTTTGAGCAGGCGGCATTTGTCGAGCCCCTGATGACCGTGCTGAAGGGCACAAAGTTGCTCAATCTCGCCGCCGACGATACCGTGCTGGTCATCGGTCAGGGCCCCATCGGCCTGATGCACGCCGTACTCGCCGCGCGCACCGGCGCACGCGTGCTCACCTCCGACCTTTTTGCCGAGCGCCACGCCATGGCCGCGCGCTTCGGCCTCACCAATCCCATCCACGCCGGCACTGAGAATGTGGTCGAGCGCGTGTTGACTGAGACGGAAGGCCGCGGCGCCGATGCCGTGATCCTGGCAGTAGGCGGCAACGGGCTGATCCGCACCGCTATGGATGCGGTGCGTCCCGGTGGCAAGGTCATGCTCTTTGCCCAGACCCAGCACGGCGAGGCTACATTCGACCCCGGCGCGGTTTGTGTGGACGAAAAGACCTTGCTCGGCTCATACTCTTCCTCGTTCCCGATCCTGGACGAAGTGACGAGCCTGATCTTCGATGGCTACCGCAACGGCTTTGACCTCACGCAGCTGATTTCGCACCGTTTCCCGTTTGATGAGGCGGTAGAGGCTATTGAAATCGCATCCAATCCCCGCCCGGGTTCCATGAAGATTATGATGGAGCCTGTGCCCGGGGCCGGCGCAGACTAGAGGGCTCGATGGCCAATACCGTGAAAGACGCGATTCGCCGTGGCCGCAAAACGGTCGAAACCGTCGTCGAAGGAGGCCTGAACACCGTCGAGAATGTGGTGGAGGGGGGCTTGGACACCGTCGAGACGGTCGTCGAAGTCGGCCTGAATACCGTCGAGACGGTGGTCGTTAAAGGTCGCAGAACGGTCGAATCCGCCGTCAGCCTGGGCCGCAGAACTGTCGAGCACGCGCTGATTCACGGGCGCAGCACCATGCAGGCCGCCGTTCTTCACGGCCGCGAAGATGTTCGCATCGAGCAGGTTCCCATACCCAAGGCAGCCGTGGGCGAACTGGTAGTCCAGGTCGGCGCGGCGCTTACTTGCGGAACGGATCTGAAAGTTTTCCGCCGCGGCTATCACGCGCGCATGATCGTGCCTCCCGCACTCTTCGGGCACGAAATGGCAGGAACTGTAGTCGAAGCCGGTGAAGGCGTCACGGACTTCGCGCCCGGCGATCGCGTCGTGGCGCTCAACTCCGCGCCGTGCGGCAAATGTTATTTCTGCTTGCGCGACCAGGAAAATCTTTGCGACGACCTGCTCTTCAACAATGGCGCCTATGCTGAGTTCATCCGCATTCCCGAGCGCATCGTAGCCAAGAACACATTCATTCTGCCGAAGAATGTGCCGTTGGAGCACGCGGCGCTGACCGAGCCTCTGGCCTGTGCCGTGCATGGATTTGAAGATTCGCGTCCCCGCAAGGGCGACATCATCGCCGTGATTGGCGGCGGCCCGCTCGGCCTCATGATTCTGCATGTGGCCGCATTGGCGGGATACGAGACCATTGCCCTGGTGAAGCGCGACGGCCAGGTGGAAGCGGCGCGGCAGCTCGGCGCGACCCACGTAGTGCAGAGCTCGTCCATTCGCAAAGCAATCCAGGAAACCCGCGCCCTCACGCCCAATGACCGCGGCGTCGATATCGCCATTGAAGCTGTTGGCGTGCCGGACGCGTGGCAGGAAGCGGTGGAGCTGGTGCGCAAGGGCGGCACGGTCAACTTTTTCGGTGGCTGCGCCAAGGGCACCCACGTCACGCTTGACACCAACCGCATCCACTACAGCGACATCACGCTCCGCGCCACCTTCCACCACACCCCAGCCATCTGCCGCCAGGCTCTCGCGCTCATTGCCAGCGGACGATTCCAGGCCGGCGCCTTTATCACCGGCCGCGCGCACCTTTACGAGCTCAACCGCGTCTTTGAGAAGCTGATGAACCGGTCGAGCGAGATCAAAACCGCAATCGTGCCGTAGATCGTTCACCCGTTGATGACCCACCACGCTCGGGTGCCCCACATCTCGCTTTTGAGATGCGGGATAGCACAGACCCCGAATCCACAGGTCTTATATCAGGTTGCAGCTTCAGCCGCGCCGCAACGCGCCTTAAAATCAAAAGAGGGGCTTGAACCCCGAGGGAAGCCAACCCGCGCCGATGACCACCACCGTCCAACCGACGACCGACGAACTGCTTGCCCGCGGATGGGCTGCGCTCCCCGTCGGCTATCGCATTCCCGAGGTAGCGCCCACGCTCGACGAGGCGCGCGCCTACTGCCGTCAACTCGCCGAGTCGCACTATGAAAACTTCCACGTAGCGACCTGGTTTCTACCCAAAGCGCTGCGCCCGCACTTTCAATCCATCTACGCCTATTGCCGCATCTCCGACGATCTGGGCGACGAGGTGGGCGACCGCGCCGTAGCTCTGGCGCTCCTCGATCTGTGGGGCCGCGAGCTCGACGCCTGCTACGAGGGCCGGGCGCGTCATCCAGTTTTCGTGGCGCTGGCTGAAACCATCCGCGCCTGCAACATTCCCAAAGAGCCGTTTGCCGATCTACTCGTTGCCTTCCGCCAGGATCAGACGGTCACGCGCTACGCCACCATGGACGACGTGCTGGGCTACTGCCGCTACTCGGCCAATCCCGTTGGCCGTCTGGTGCTCTATGCCTGCGGCGAAGTGAGTGGAGAGAATTTTCGGCTCTCCGACGCCACCTGCTCGGCCCTGCAACTCGCCAATTTCTGGCAGGATGTGCGCGTCGACTTCACGAAAGACCGCGTCTATATCCCGCAGGACGACATGCGCCGCTTTGGCGTCAGCGACGCGACCATTGCAGGCGGCCTGGCCACGCCGGATTTCCGCGCTCTGATGCGCCACGAAGTAGACTACGCGCGCTCTCTCTTCGCACGCGGCCTGCCGCTCATCGGGCGCGTCAACCGCGACCTCGCACTCGATCTCGATCTCTTCAGTCGCGGCGGCCTGGAAATTCTGCGCGCCATTGAGCGCTGCGACTATGACGTGTTGAGCGCGCGTCCGTCGATCTCCCGGCGCACCAAGCTCGCGCTGGCTCTGCGCGCGCTGGGCGGCAAAGCGCTGCCGTTCATGCGTCTCGGAACAGGAAAGGCTGCTTGACCCCGACGGCTCCATCGAACGAATTGGCGCGCGCCTACGCGGTGTGCCGGAAGATCGCCAAGCGCGAAGCCAAGAATTTCTATTACGCCTTCGTCGCGCTGCCCCTTGAGCGCCGCAACGCCATCTGCGCCATCTACGCATTCATGCGCCAGGCCGACGATCTGGCCGACGACGAGAGCCGGCCCCGCGAGGAGCGCCGCCGCGAGCTGAATGCGTGGCTCGCCGCATGGCGCCAGGCCGCCGCCGGTGGCGCTACTTCCGACCCCGTGTTCCTGGCCGTGCGCGACGCCACCACGCGTTTCGCTATTCCGCTTCAGCTCCTTGACGAACTGGTCGACGGCGTTGCCATGGATCTCGATCACGCGTCTACCGGCGCGCCCGACACCTACGCAACCTTCGCCGATCTCTATCGCTACTGTTACCTGGTCGCGTCGGTCGTAGGCCTGGTCTGCATTCGTATCTTCGGTTACAGCGGCGACCGTGCCGAGAAACTGGCCGAGGAAACCGGCATCGCCTTCCAGCTCACCAATATTTTGCGCGACGTGAGCGAGGACGCGGCGCGCAACCGCGTCTATCTGCCGCTTGAAGACCTCGCAGCCCATGGAGTTTCGCTCGATGCGCTGTTGCACCGCGCGCCCTCCGCGCCTCCTACACCGGCCGAGCGCGCCCTGCTCGCCTCCATTGCCCGCCGCGCCGAAGACTACTACCGCTCGGCCGACGAGTTGCTGCCGCTGATCAATCGCGAAAGCCGTCCCGCACTTTGGGTGCTGGTTTCCATCTACCACGCCTTGCTCAAGCGCATCGAGCGCGCGGATTACGACGTCTTCACTCGCCGCGCCAGCGTGCCCACCGTGCAAAAAATCGCCATTCTTCTAGTGGGCCTGGCCCGCATGACATGGGCCCGTATTTCCGGGTAGATTCCTGACTCGCCGTTCCCCCCGATGTGCTGGCTCAAACCTTCGCATCCAAAGACGATTTGTCATTCTGAGCGAGTCCACCGAAGGTGGACGAGTCGAAGGACCTGCGGTTGCTCTTCGCACCGTTAACCAAGCACGAACATGGGTGCCCCACATCTCGATTCTGAGATGTGGGAAAGCACGAACCCCTCCCTACAATGCGGTAACCTGTTCCATGGGAGTACTCGATGCAATTTTCCCGCCTACGCCGCTCGTATTTGTGTGCATTGCTTTTTGTCTTCATCCTCGCTGGAGCGCCTCTCGCGGCCACAGGGCAGGGAACCGGCTACAACCCGGCGCTTCCAATTACCCATGCCGACAATGGGCCCAACTCCACGTGGGCGCAGGGCCAACACTATCTGGTGCTCGTTTCCCTCGACGGCTTCCGCTGGGATTACGCAAAACGCGACAACGCGACCCATCTTCTCGCCATTGGTAAGGCAGGCGTATGGGCGCCGCAGGGCATGTTGCCCAGCTATCCATCGCTCACTTTTCCCAATCACTACACCCTCGTGACCGGCCTCTATCCCGAGCACCACGGCATTGTGGCCAACAACTTTCTCGATCCCGCAAGCGGCGCTCGCTACTCCATGTACGACAAGAAGGCCACCAACGACGGTTCCTGGTATGGTGGCGTGCCCTTGTGGAGCTTGGCTGAGAGCCAGGGCATGCGCACGGCGTGCCTCCTCTGGGTCGCGTGCGAGGCCAAAATTGCCGGCTTCCTGCCGTCCTACTACGCCATCTACGATGGCAAAACCCAGGCCTCGCCCGAAGCCCAGCAGGCGCGCATCGACGACGCGCTGGCGCTGCTCCATCTCCCCGCTGCCGACCGTCCGCATTTCATCGCCATCTACTTTTCCGAGCCCGACCACACCAGTCACGAGTACGGGCCCGACGCGCCTGAGACCCGCGCCGCCGCGCTTCGCATGGACGTTCTGGTGGGTAAACTGCGCGACGCGCTCGCCACCACCGGTCTGCCCATCGATCTCGTCGTAGTGAGCGATCACGGCATGGTGAAATCGCAAGGCCCGTGGATCAACCTCGACCAGTTCGCCGATCTTTCCGCATTCGACACCGTAGGCGAACTGCTCTACGGCAAGAACGAAGAGGATCGCGACCGCGTCTACAACCAACTCAAGCATGTTTCTTCGCAGTTCGTCGTTTATCGCCGCAAGGATGTGCCCGCCGGCCTGAACTTCAACCAGAATCCGCGCGAAGGCGACCCGGTTGTAGTAGCCACGGGGCCGTTTGCGATTCGCGCCCATGCTCCCGCTGCCGGAGAAAGCAGTCACCCGCCGAACCTCGGCATGCACGGCTTCGATCCGCGCCTTCTGCCGGAGATGAAAGCCAGCTTCTTCGCCGCCGGTCCGGATCTCCGCGTCGGGAGAACGGTTGCTCCGTTTGATAACGTAAACCTGTATCCATGGATGGCGCACCTGCTGGGCCTCACGCCACCGAAAACCGATGGCAGTCTCAACATTCTGTCGGGAACATTGCGCGATGACGGCGCCGCGCAGCAAAAATAGAAAGGGAATCGAAACATTATGAGCGTAGTTCTGGGAATTGACGGCGGCGGTACCAACACGCGGGCCGCCATTGTCGCCGATGGCAAAATTGTGGGCGGCGGCCAAAGCGGATCCATCAAGAGATTGCGCGTGGGCGCTGAGGTGGCCGAAGCCAATCTGCGCGCCGTGCTGAAGGAAGCCTTTGCGCAGTCAGGTGCCAAAGACATCGATGCCGCATGCTGCGGCGTGGCCAGCGCCAGCATGCCAGGCATTACGGAGTGGATCACCGCGGTCTTCGACGACTTCGGTATTACGCGCTCCGAAGTAGTGGGCGACCATATCATCGCTCTCGACGCAGCTTTTCAAGGAGGCCCGGGCATCCTGCAGATCGCCGGAACCGGAACCAACTGCGTGGGCCGCGCGCCCGATGGCACTCTCGAAACCGCCGGCGGCTGGAGCTCGCGCCTCGGCGACGAAGGTTCGGGCTACTGGATCGGCGTCAACTCCATTCGCCGTGCGCTCCACGCGCTCGATCGCGAAGAGGCCTGCCTGGTGATCCCCAAAGTGATGCAGATCTGGCACACGAATGGCATGGACGAGTTCATCAATATGGGCGACGGCACGCCTGCTCCGGATTTTGCCGCACTGGCGCCGGCTATCCACGAGCTGGCCGACGCGGGCGACGCGGTTGCCGTCGGCACTTTGCAACAAGCCGCGCTCGACCTGGTCGGATTCGTGCTTCTCGTCCGCTCCAAGTTGCGCCGCAAGCACGGCATCACAGGTGAGATTCCCGCTGCCTGGACCGGCAGTGTCATCGCCAAAATGGGTCTGGTACGCGAACAGTTCTTTGCCGGACTGCACGCAGCTGCACCGGATATGCCGGTAGGAACCGAAGAAGTAGTCGCGCTGCATGGCGCAATCTGGCGCGCCGAGCGCATGGCAAAATCAGCAAGCTAGGCGAATGGTGAAGGCCGCGCGCTAAGCGCGGCCCGGCCATTCACTCATTTCACTTCTTCACTCGTTCACTCATTACGGCCCGCGGTTCAAGGGTAGAAGCTGACCACTGACCTCTGATCACTGCTTCACCGGTACTTCCGCAGCACGCCCAGCACGCGCCCCTGGATGGCGCATTGCGCAGCAGGCACATAGATGGGGTCCATCTCGATGTTTGCCGGTTGCAGGCGCACCACGTTGCCTTCGGGATAGAAGCGCTTCAGCGTCGTCTCCGAGCCGTGCACCAGCGCCACCACAATCTCGCCGTTGCGCGCGGTACGCGTCCGCTCCACCAGCACGTAGTCGCCGTTGATAATGTGCTCGTCGCGCATGGAGTCGCCGCGCACCTCCAGCGCAAACACGTCGCGGTTTCCCACCACATCGTGCAGCGAGATGGTCTCCGGGGTCTCCATAGCCTCCACCGGCAGACCGGCCGCAATGCGCCCAGCCAGGGGCAGCTTCAGGCTCGATCGTGTCCGCGAGCCCGGCGGCAGGACGTCGATCGACCGGCTGCGGTTGTGCACGCGGTCCAGCATCCCCTTCTTTTCGAGATTGGTGATGTGCTTGTGCACGGTAGCCAGACTTTTCAGGCTCATGCCGCGCGCAATCTCCTCAAACGAAGGGGAATACCCGTTGCGGTTGACGAACGTCTCAAGAAAATCCAGAACTTCTTTTTGTCTGCGAGTGACGGCCATGGGCGCATTATAGCGAATAAAAAGCGAATCGCAACAGCTGTTTTCGCCTTTTCGTTACTTTTTCGGTACATCCGGGAGCTGACAGCTGATCGCTGAGAGCTGACAGCTCGTAGCTACAATGGAGCCATGCTCCTGGAGTCCTTTCCCGTAGGTCCGCTTGCCTGCAACTGCACCATCCTTGGCGATGAGGAGACCCATGAGGCCATCGTCATCGACCCTGGCGACGATGTAGCGCGCATTCATGAGCGGCTCACCAAATCTGGTCTCAAGCTCAAGCAGATCGTCGTGACCCACGCCCACATCGACCACGTGGGCGGCGCGCTCAAGCTGAAGAAGCTCACCGGCGCGCCCATCCTTTTAAACGAAAACGACCTGCCGCTGCTCGCAATGATAGACACCCAGGCCGCGTGGCTCGGTGTTCGCCCTCCCGAGGTCGCCCCGCCCGACGCAGGCCTAATCGACGGCCAGATCGTGGGGCTCGAGCACTATCCCGCCCAGGTTCTGCACACCCCCGGTCACACCCAGGGATCGATCTGCCTCCACTTTGCCCCGCTCAAGCTGCTGGTTGCCGGTGACACGCTCTTTGCGGGCAGCATCGGCCGCACCGATTTGCCTGGCGGCAACTTCGACCAGATCATGGACTCGCTCCACTCCCGCCTGCTGGCGCTGCCCGATGAAACCAGGGTTCTCCCGGGGCACGGTCCAGTGACGACAATTGGCGCGGAACGGCGAGGCAACCCTTTTCTGCAAAGGCAATAATGTGGAAATCTCATTTTAGTCAATCGTTATAAATCAAATAGATAGAAGAATTACTTCATCTAAAGGTTGTGGTGGTTACCGCGTAATATTACCGCCATGATTCGTGCGAAAGTAGTTAGTAACAGTAACCACTCCGCCATTAAATTCAGCCTCCTCGCCGAGCAGGCTCACCACCAGCCAGCCGGACTCCTGAAGCCCAAAAAAATAGCCAGGATGAACCCAAACGCCGCGCTCGAGGAGCGCTAAAACCGTCTGCTCGTCCGGCCCCAGTGCGGGAACGCGCAGCACCGCGTACCACCCGCCCTCGACCGCGAGCCGTTGCAGCGTGGGCGCCGTGGCAAGTTGGCGGTCGAGCTCGGCCAGGTTCCTGCTCACGCGCCTCCGAATCTGTTCCTGAATCTCCGCCCGGCCGGCAAGCCACGCTGGCAGCGCCCGCTGCACCGGCGCGCTCATTGAGAGAAAGGTATCGGCAATCACTTCCAGCCGGTCGAGTGCCTGCGTCTTTTCTGGCCCGGTTACGGCGATCCATGCGGCCTTCATCTGCGGCAGTCCGGCAATCTTGCTCAATCCGCTCACCACAAACACCGGAACTCCCTCCAGCCCCGCCGCAAAACTCAGTGGCGTTGCGCCGAAGCCGTAGTCCAGAAAAACTTCGTCCACGATCAGTGAAAGCCCATGTTCCCGGCAGATCGTGCCCAGCTCTTCCGCCTCCCACGCTTTGGTAAAGTGCCCTGTCGGGTTATTGGGGTGCACGATGACGATGGCCCGGGTCTGCGCCGAAAGCGCGCGCCGCATGCCTTCGAAGTCGATCTGCCAGCCTTCGTCGTACACTAGCGGCGCCGCCTTGATGCGCACATCATCGAGCGTGGCCAGGAAGTCGAAGAGTGGATAGCCCGGTTGCGGCACCAGAATTTCGCCGCCCGGATCGCAAAGCAGGCGAAACAGAAAGCTGTACGCCTCGCTGGTGCTCGTGGTCAGCACGATCTGGCCGGGGTCGAGCGCCACGCCGTGGTCGGCATAGTACCGGCAGACCGCCTCTCGCGCCGGAAGCAATCCGCGCGGCTGCGGATCGTAGTCGAGCGCCCGCGGATCGGCGAGCGCCGCCAGCAGGGAATCGGGATACCTGAAGCCGCAGCGCGTAGGATTCGACGCCGTCAGGTCGGCAATCTGCAACCCCGCTTCGCGCCGCAGCCGGTGCGCCCGCGCCAGCTCGCTTTCCTCGGTGTTCCAGCCGGTTCTCTCAGAAAATCGCATCACAATGAAATTGTCATCCCGAGCGGAGTTCGCCGCGGCCGACGAAGTCGAAGAACCCGCGGTTGTCTCTTTGCCGCTCGAATCTCGGACAAAAATGGGTGCCCCACATCTCGATTTTGAGATGTGGGAAACCACAAACCCCATCCCACCGTCTCCAACCCGGCACGAAAACCATCGTGCACAATGGAATCAGCGCCCACCTCCACAATACACGGGCGCAAAAGGCGGATCGGCTTGGCTCTGCGCGCGGTGATCTTTGACTATGGAATGGTTTTATCCGGTCCTCCCGACCCAAAAGCGCACGCCGCACTCATGCGCATCACGGGACTTCCCGCCAAGAGGCTCGATCCGCTTTATTGGGCCGATCGCCACGCCTTTGACGAAGGCAAGCTCACCGGCGAGGCTTACTGGCGCGATATTCTCCGTCAAGCAGGACTCACGCTGTCCCCCTCCGCCGTCGCTGAGCTCATGCAGTGGGACGCTCGCATGTGGATGACCCTGAATCCAGCCATGCTGGCGTGGCAGGGTGCCCTCAAAGCCAGCGGATTTCTCACCGCTATCCTTTCCAACATTGGAGACAGCGTGCAGCAGGCCATGGAGCGCGAGATCAAATGGCTCACGCGCTTTGACGTGCTTGTGTGGAGCTATCAGTTGCGCATGGCCAAGCCCGATCCGGCAATTTATCGCTACGCTCTCGAGAAACTTGGCACCCATCCCGAGGAGACGCTCTTTATCGACGATCGCCAGGAGAACATCGAAACCGCCAAGGCGCTGGGCATGAAAGCGCTGCTCTTCACCACTGTCGATCAACTCCGCGCCGACTTAGTCGCGAAGTCCCTGGACAAAGAAGTCCCTCTACCCGCAACCGCCTGACCCGGTCTTCTCGTTCCGTCGTTCGCTTGGTTCCTAGTTCCCTTGTTCCTTGTCTTTACGACGCCATCCCCAGCCCCACCAGGTTCGCCGCGGCAATGATCACCAGAATTCCGGCCCACAGCAGCCGAAGCGGGCGTGAACCCACGCCCTTCCACTCGCCGAGCGCCAAGCCCACAGCCCGCCGCAGAGCACGTACAGGCTCATGTGCAGCATCCAATTCACATAATCCAGCCTCGACGGGATATTGCGCCTCACCCCAGGAGTAGAAGAAGAACTGCAGGAACCACATGATGCCCCCGCGGCCGCCAGCGCCGCCGTTTTTGCGATCACGTGCGCCTCGGCTGCGCCAAATCGGCGCTGCAGCGAAATATCCTTCTTAAACGCCAGGCGCGTCAGGCAGTAGACAAAGTTCACAATCGCGCCCGCCGCCCATGATCAGCACGTAACTGGGCATACGCGCGAAGAGCGGATCGACGCCCAGGTCCTGCGCTGCGGTCCAAACACGGCGTTGCCGCATCGAGCCCGAACGAAAAGCCCGCCGAAAAAATTCCGCACAGCACCGCGAGCGCCAGGCCAAGCATGACATTGAACTCTTTCACCTCTGTGCCCATCTGCTTTTCTTTCTGGTGGCCGGCATAAGAAACGATCGCGATCCCGACGAGCGCCACCAGAATGCCCGCCATGCTCCAAAGGCCGCTGCGCGGCTGAAAAGCGCGGCGAATTGCCCGTGCAGCATGGGCGGCACCAGCGTGCCCACAACCAGCGTCACGCCAATCGCCACGCCGACGCCAAGCGAGATGCCGAGATGCCGCATAGTGAGCCCGTAACTCACATTGCCCACGCCCCACATGGCGCCGAAGAGAGCCACCTTCGAACAACAGGTGCCGGATCGAACGAGGCATAGAAGGCGTGGAAATGAGGCAAGCAGGATAGTAGGTCGAGCGAAAGGGGCAGCAGAATCCAAGAGAACAGACCCATGAGGGCCCAGGTGGTTTCCCACGACCATTTCTTCACCTTCTCAATCGGCGCGTAAAACGACGCGGCGCAACGCCGCTCCCAACGAGTGCCACCCAATTCCCGCCAGAATTGCGATCGGCATTCCTTCTCCATTTCCGTTTTTCAGCGAGTGCTCGCACCATGCCCGCAAGCAAACTCAAAGCCTATCGGTTGCGTGTGTGCTTTGTACAGCGCCGTCGGATCAGTCCGCATTGCTCCTGCAGCGCAACATCGAACGTGTAGCTGCCCGGCGCCAGCTCGAGGCCGTTCTGGCCGTCGTGCGAACCGTACTGCACATTCGGATTCCGCTGGTACCTTGCGGCTGCTTTCAGGCTCAGCGGCCACCACCCTTTGGTGTTCGCGGGAATCGTCACGTGCCAAACGGCTATCTCGCCCGTCACCGTCCAGTCGGAGTGAATCGCCCCATACACCGAGTCGTAATCGAACGCGATGTGCCCGAGCCGCTCATCAAACACCGGATGCAGCACCACCGTGTGGAAGCCCGCATCGGTCGGCGTCGCATCGATTCCCGCCGCGTAGCGATACATCCAGTCGGCGACCGCGCCGTACGCATAATGGTTAAACGAATTCATCGCCGGATCGTTCATCATCTGGTCGCCGTTCCACCGCTCCCACATCGTCGTTGCGCCGTGCGTCACCATGTAGCCCCACGAAGGGTACTGCGTGTTCAGCAACAGTGTGTATGCGAGCTTCGCGTAGCCGGCCTTCGTCAACTCCTCCAACACGTACGGCGTGCCCAGAAATCCCGTGGCCAGTAAATCGTGATTGGCTTCTATTTTGTCCACGAGTCTCTTCGCGGCTGCTGCATGCAATGCATCAGGAAGCAGATTCATGTGCAGCGCCAGCACGTAGCCGGTCTGCGTGTCGCCGCCCTCGCTCTTCGCATTGGGATTGTTGATCACGCCAAACTGCGACGGGCTGTTATCCGCGCCCGCCACAAACCCATCGCTGCGCACAAACTGTTTCTGGAATGCCGCGCGAATCTTCTCGAACAATGCAGCATATTTTTCCGCATCCGCCTTTCGCCCCGTGGCCAGCGCCATCTGGCGCATCAGCGTCGCATCCCACGCCCAGTAGGCCGTGGCCAGCAGTCGCTCATCGGTCTTGCCCTCGGGCGACAGCCAGTCGCCGAACGGCTGCCCGTATTCCTTCTCCCACAAATAAGTGGGATTCGCCGCTGCAATCGCGTCGAGATACTTCGTCATCGCATCCCAATTCTGCTCGATGATGCTGGTGTCGCCGGTCTGCAACCAGCTCGTCCAGGGGACAATCACGCCCGCGTCGCTCCATGCCGCGGCAGCGCCGGCAAACGGCGTCACCGTGCCCGGCGAAAAGATTCCGTAGAACGGCTGCCCGTCCTGCGTACCGCGCATGTCCGCGGCAAACTTGCGGCTGAAGGCCGCCAGGTCCATGTTGTAGCTGGCCGTCCGCCAGAAAACCTGCGCATCGCCCATCCATCCCAGCCGCTCGTCGCGTTGCGGGCAATCCGTGGGCACGCCCACAAAATTCGACCGCTGCCCCCAAAGAATATTGCTCCACAACTGGTTGACCATCGCGCTGCCCGTCTCAAGCTTCGCCGTCCACGGCGCGTCTGTATGGAAGACCAGACCCGTCACCGCATTCTTGTCCGGCGCTGAAAGCAGTCCCGTCAACTCCGCATAGCGGAACCCGTGAAATGTGAACGGCGGTGAAATGTCGTAGTTCCCATCGCCCGTCAAATTCAGAAAGTGATCGGTCGCTTTCGCTGTGCGCAGATTGTCGGTGTAAATCGTCCCGTCGGGATTCAAAACCTCGGCAAACCGCATGCGCACGTCGGCCGTCTGCGGTCCATGCACCCGCAGTCTCTCGATGCCCGAGAAATTCTGCCCGAAGTCGTAAACCCACACTCCCGGCTTCGGTTCCGTCAGCGACTTCGCTTCCAGCGTGCGCTCCACACGGATCGGCGGAAAGTCCTGCGCCACGATTTCGACCGGAGCAGGATCGATTACCGCTGCTCGCTCCCGAAACCAATCGTCCTTAAAGTCCGGGCTGGACACGCCCACCCAACCGTGACCCATGTCCATCGTCGTCCCGTCGTATAGCTCCGCGAAGAGACTCGATCCCGCAGCCTGCCAGCTCGCGTCGGTGACCACCCACTCCACGCTGCCATCGGCGTACTCGATGCGTAACTGTGCCCGCATTGCCGGCGGCGTCACGCCGTAGTTATTCGGCTGTTGGAACCATTCGAGCGGCGTCTCGTACCACCCCGGCGCCAGCAAAGCGCCGATGGCGTTTTTCCCCTGCACAAGCTGGTCCGTCACATCGTACGTCTGGTAGATCACCCGCTCGCGATAGTCCGTCCATCCCGGCGCCAGCACCTGGTCGCCCACGCGCTTTCCGTTCAGGAACATCTCGTACACGCCGAGCGCCGTCGCATACAGCCGCGCCGACTTGATCGGAGCGCTGATTGCGAAATTTTTGCGCAGCTCCTTCACCGAATCCGGAATCCACGGATTTCCCAGCGATTCCGATCGCCGCGGGCTGAGCGGATGCCATTCTTCAGCTGCTTTCCACGCCGAGTCGTTGAAATCGTTTTCCTCCCATCCGCCGTTCGCCCCGTTGCCGGAATTGATCGCCGTCTTCCACTGCGCGTTGCTCCCAAAGCTGGCCCACGTGCCGTCCGCGTATTCAACCACCAGCGTTGCGATCATCGGCGGCGCGTCGTCCGTCGCCATGCCGTTGGGATTCACCACGTAGTGGAGTACTTCAACCGCGAGCGTGTTCTTGCCCGCGCCCATGTGCTTCGTCACTTCGGCGCGCACAAACTTTTTCCACGGCATCTGTTTGTACGGCGGCAGCGGATTCTCGGTGAGCGCATGCGCCCCATTCACCCACGCGGCAACCGTATCCTGCCCCGTAGCGTAGAGCACGGCAAACTTCACCGCTTGCGGAAGTGTGATCGTCGTGCGATACGCGAAGCGCTGTTCGGCGTCTTTCGCGATTGCCGGCGATTTCGCGTCGGGATTCGCAATCCAAATCGCCGGCGCGTGACGCACCGTGGCCTCTTCCGGCGTCTCGTAGCCGATCCACTGCGCCGTCCATGCGTCCTGGTTCAGGAGGCCGGTTTCAAACCAGGCCAACGCGCCCGCCCCATATAGCTCTCCGTCCGCGCCCCACACCTTCACGCACCACAAGTAGCGGGTGCTCGGCTTGAGAGCCGGTCCGCCGTAGCGCACATTCAGCGATTGCCCCGATGCCACGCGGCCGCTGTCCCATAAGTCCGCTTTGCCCTGGGCGAGCAACTCAGGCGACGACGCCACCAGCACCTGATACGCCGTCTGCTTCGCGCCGCGCTCCGCATCGCGCAGTTGCCAGGAGAACTTCGGCGTCGCATCGTCGATGCCCAGGGGATTTTTCAGGTTGTCGACGCGCAGTTCCACGGGCCCTGTTGTGGTCGCGGCATGCTGCGCAAAAGCCGGCGCGGCAGCCGCGCTCAAAACCAGTCCCCACGTCCATGTGTGCATCCATTTGCAACGCATAATCTGTCTCGATTCCAAATGAGAAACTTCGAAGAGAGTCCGGCCACGGTCGCAGCGGCAAAACCGCTTCTTCCATTTAAAAACTTTGCGGGCGCAATCACCTTATGCAACCCCCGCGCGCCTTGTCAATTGCGTGCGCCTGAGAGCTCGGGTTGCCCCATCCTTTTCCCGGATTCGCGTAGCGAAGCCCGGGAAAGGGTGGGAAGCACGAGCCATGACACGCTGACTTGCTGACTCACCGACTTGCTCCCCTCCGCTCCACACTGGCCGCACCGTTACACTCGGAATATGGCCCTTCGCCTCTACGCCGCCACCACCAGCGCCGGCAAACTTCGCGATTTCCGCACCGCCGCACAGGCATTTTCCATCGAGCTCGATCCACTCCCCGGAATCGCGGCATTTCCCGCGCCCGAGGAGGATGGAGACACGTTCCTCGCCAATGCGGCGACCAAAGCTGTCTACTATTCGCGTTTTGCCCCCGGCGATCTGGTCGTCGCCGATGATTCGGGCCTCGAAGTCGACGCGCTCGGTGCAGCTCCCGGCGTGCGCTCGGCGCGTTTTGCTGCCGACGCGGGCCTCGTCGACTCGCCCGATGCCAACGACAACACGGACGTCTGGAACAACATGCTCCTGATTCAGAAGCTCGCTGGGATTCCCGAGTCTGCTGCGAACCGCCCGCTACCATTGCACCCTGGTGGCCGCGCGCGATGGCGAGGTGGTGCAAATCGCCGACGGCTCTATCGAAGGGGTGATTCTTGAAGCGCCGCGCGGCACCGGCGGTTTCGGCTACGATCCCTTGTTCTATCTACCTAAACTGGGCAAAACCATGGCCGAAATCGATCTCGAAACCAAGCTCAGCATCAGCCATCGCGGACGCGCCATTGCCGCTCTGCTGCCAAAGCTCACTTGATATTATTTTTTCGAGGAGACTCCGCATGCAGCAGAAGTTCAAGGCAAAGCTCACTGCGATTGGCCCGGGAGGAGCGTGGACCATCCTGCCCGTTCCTTTCAATGTGGCCGACGTTTTCGGAACCAAAGCGCGCGTTCCCGTGGCTGGAACCATGAACGGATTCGCCTTTCGTAACTCGCTAATGCCCGAGGGCAACGGCAGTCACCGCATGATGGTGGGCAAAGAACTCCAAGCTGGCGCCAAAGCGCGAGCCGGTGATCTTGTATCTGTGGTCTTGAAGCGCGACGACGAAAAGCGGACTGTTGACGTGCCAGAGGAACTGGTAGCCGCGTTCAAAAAGAACAAGCCGGCAGCAAAGTTTTTCGCCGCTCTCTCGCCGTCGTGCAAGGCTGAGTACTCAACCTGGATATCCTCTGCAAAGCAGGCTGAAACCAGGGCAAGCCGCGCCGCGAAAGCGGTGGAGATGCTCGTCGCAGGCAAGAAGCGCGTCCGCTAGCCACATCATTGCGGATTTGCATGCGAGTCGCCTTCCACCACTCTCCTCCAAAACCCAAAAGCACGAAGTGCCTTGACGCTCGCACCCTCAGCCTCGAATAATGAAAGTGATACAGAACACCGCTCAAAGTCCCTCAATCTAAGACGCTTCGTCCTGCACTTTTAGGAGCCAAACTCTTCATGGCAACCGTTGAATCCTCTGCCGCGCCCAAGCTTAGCCGCGGCGTGCAGCCATTGCGCGCGGGTGAGGGAACCAGCTACATCTGGCGCAAGTTGCACTCGCTGCTCGGCATCGTCCCCATCGGGGCATTTCTGCTCGAGCACCTGCTTTCCAACTTCGAGGCCCTCAAAGGCCCTCTCGCCTACGGGTAGCAGGTCAAGTTCCTCAATAGTCTGCCTCTGGTGCGCGTGCTGGAGTGGGTCTTCATCTTTCTGCCCATCCTCTATCACGCCCTCTACGGCGTCTACATCTGGCTGCGCGGAAAATCGAACATTGTCTACTATCCGTGGGCAGGGAACTGGATGTACCTGGCCCAGCGCTACACCGGCCTCATCGCTTTTGCCTACATCGCCTATCACGTGGCCACGCAGCGCTTCATGGGCGTCAGCCTGCCGGAGAATCCGTACTACGCGTTCCACAAGGTGCAGGTCGAGCTCGCCAATCCGTGGATCGCCGCCGTCTATGTCATCGCCATGATCGCCGTCTGCTGGCATTTTGCCTACGGCATCTGGCTCTTCGCCGCCAAGTGGGGCATCACCTCAGGAGTCACCGCGCGCCGTCGCTTCGCCTGGATTTGCCTCGCGTTCGGAATCCTCCTCGCCGGCGCGGGAATCGCCAGCATCTGGGCATTTGTCGGACCTTGGTACGCCAACGCCCCCGTCCCTCCTGTCTAGACTTTCGCTGAGGTGCGGCACCGGTCACGAATCACGGTTCACGAATCACCATCCACGGCTTTTCTGAAAGGTACTAAATGGCAGCACCCAAAATCATCGTGGTGGGCGGAGGGCTCGCCGGACTCGCAGCGGTCATCAAAATCGCCGAAGCGGGCGGCACAGTCGACCTGTTTTCCATCGTCCCGGTCAAGCGATCGCACTCGGTGTGCGCGCAGGGCGGCATCAACGCCGCAAAAGATCTCAAGGGCGAAGGCGACTCCACCGCGCAGCACTTCGACGACACCATCTACGGCGGCGACTTTTTGGCCAACCAAACTCCCGTCAAGGCAATGTGCGAGGCCGCACCCGCCATCATCGATCTTCTCGACCGCATGGGCGTGCCCTTCAATCGCACGCCCGAAGGTTTGCTCGACTTCCGCCGCTTCGGCGGCACACTCTATCAGCGCACCGCCTTTGCCGGAGCCACCACCGGCCAGCAACTGCTCTACGCGCTCGACGAGCAGGTGCGCCGCTACGAATCCGAAGGCAAGGTCAAGAAATTCGAAGGCTGGGAGTTTCTCTCTGCCATAATCGACGGCAAAGGCGTGGCGCGTGGCATCGTGGCCATGAACCTGCGCTCGATGGAGCTCAAAGCCTTCGCGGCTGACGCCATCATTCTCGCCACCGGCGGCAACGGAGCCATTTTTGGCAAGAGCACCAACTCCGTCGTCTGCACCGGCTCGGCGCAGGCCGCAGTCTTCCAGCAGGGCGTCTATTACGCCAACGGCGAATTCATTCAGGTGCATCCCACCTGCATTCCCGGCGAAGACAAGTTGCGGCTCATGTCGGAGTCAGCGCGTGGCGAGGGCGGCCGCGTCTGGGTTCCACGCACTCCCGGCGACAAGCGCGCCATCAAAGCCATTCCCGAAGCGGAGCGCTTCTATTTCCTCGAGGAGTGGTATCCAAAATACGGCAACCTTGTGCCCCGCGACGTAGCCACGCGCGCCATTCACAAGGTGGTCTTCGAGCAGGGTCTCGGCATCGATGGCCAGCCCATGGTCTACCTCGATCTCACGCACATCGATCGTGAGACGCTGCACCGCAAGCTCGGCGGCATTCTCGAAATCTACGAAAAGTTTGTTGGCGTCGATCCCTGCGTGGAGCCGATGAAGATTTTTCCCGGCATGCACTACACCATGGGCGGCCTCTGGGTCGACTTCAAGCAGATGACCAACGTCCCTGGCATTTTTGCCGCCGGCGAGTGCGAGTACCAGTACCACGGCGCAAACCGCCTCGGCGCAAACTCGCTCGTCAGTTGCATCTTCGGCGGATTCCAGGCCGGTCCCAACGCCATTGCGTACGCCAAGAACCTGCCGGCGGCGGAAGGCGACGGCGGCGCAGCGGCCGAAGTCGCGCGCCAATCCGAAATCAACAAGAAACTCATCAATAATGAAGGCGGCGAAAATCCCTTCAAGCTGTGGCGCGAGCTGGGCAGCACCATGACCGAACACGCCACCGTCATTCGCTACAACAAGGATCTCAAGGAGACCGACGAAAAAGTCGTCGAGCTGCTCGACCGCTACAAGCGCGTCAACCTGAGCGACAAAAGCCAGTGGGCCAACACCAGCTTCGCCTTCGCCCGCCAGCTTAAAAACATGCTCGAACTTTCGCGCACCATTACGCTCGGCGGAATTCTGCGCGACGAGTCGCGCGGCGCGCACTACAAACCCGACTTTCCCGATCGCAACGACGAGAAGTTCCTCAAGACCACGAAGGCCAGCTTCACCGGCAACATCGAGGGCCCGCGTTTTGAATACGAGGAAGTCGACACGCAGTTCATCAAGCCGCGCCCGCGCCGTTATGACGCGGCAAAGTGAGCATTGCATGCAGCAGCCTTTTGGACGAGAGCAGTAGGGTCAGACCCAACGAAGGAAACCATGGCAGAACGCACCGTCACTTTTGAAATCAAGCGCCAGGCCAGCCCCGACGCGCCCGCAGTGTGGGAGCGCTTCGAGCTCCCCTGGCGTCCCGGCATGAACGTCATCTCCTCCATGATGGAAATCGCCACCAACCCCGTCACTGCCGACGGCCGCCCGACCACCCCCATCGCCTACGATTCCAATTGTCTCGAAGAAATCTGCGGCTCCTGCGCCATGCTCATCAACGGCAAAGCCCGCATGGCCTGCTCCGCGCTCGTCGACAATTTCGAGCAGCCCATCCGCATCGCGCCGCTCACCAAGTTCCCGCTGGTCCGCGATCTCCAGGTCGACCGCTCCGTCCTTTTCGAGAACCTCATGCGCGTCAAGGCCTGGGTTCCCGTCGACGGAACTTATGATTTAGGTTCAGGCCCGCGCGTTTACCCGCAGCAGCAGGAAGCGAATTATCCGCTGTCGAATTGCATCTCCTGCACTTGCTGCATGGAAGTCTGCCCGCAGTTCGATGTAACGACTGGCTTCGTCGGCGCGGCCACCATCGCCCAGGTTAAGCTCTTCAACAACCATCCAACGGGAAAGGTCTTCAAGGAAGACCGTCTTCGCGCGCTAGCCGGCGACGGCGGCATACAGGAATGCGGTTACGCGCAGAACTGCGTTCACGCCTGCCCCAAGCAAATCCCGCTCACCAACGCCATCAGCGATGTCGGCCGCGATGTGATGGTGCAAAAGGTCAAGGACTGGCTGAACAGTTAGAGATCAGAAGATAGCAAGAGCTGATAGAGCCGCTCTTCCGACCGCTGCCCAATGTCCACTGATCACTGACCACTGTGGTCAATCAGAATTGCGGCGCCGCGACCGGCAACGCCGCGGATGGAATGCCTTCGCACACGGAGTTGTTGATGGCCAGATTCCCCTGGCCGTCGAGCGTCACCGTCCACACGGTGTCGTAGTCGTTGTCGGGCCAGTCGGGCGCTGTCGGTGCGCCGCCCTGCGGAAAATAACTTGAGAGCAGCGCATTCACCGTCAGCGGAATCCGCGCGTGCTCCCACGCCAGCAACACGCTCGCATTGGAGAGTCTGCCGCCGTTGAAGAAAAAGTTGCTGGTGGATGGGCCCGAGTCCCAATCGAATCCCTCGGCCAGTCGATACGGCAAGTTATAGGCGATTGCGTACGGTTCAACGGTCAGCGAAGGCCTGACATACGACCAAACGGAAAGTCCCAAGGAGCTCTCTGATCCCTGTG
This sequence comes from uncultured Acidobacteriota bacterium, assembly GCA_963786565.1. Taxonomy (GTDB): domain Bacteria; phylum Acidobacteriota; class Terriglobia; order Terriglobales; family Acidobacteriaceae; genus Telmatobacter. The sequence goes on from CAWAZR010000024.1 coordinate 25,163, forward strand.
CAGGCGTAGCGGGATCGATCGAATAAACCTGCGTGGGCTGAATTTTTCCTTGCAGCGCGCTCGGCAGAGCCAACGCACGCCATTGCCCCGCGCCCACATAGTTGCCGTCGTCGAAAGAACCTTGCGGATGCGCCTCCGCGTGCCGAACGATATACACAGTTTCGTTGGTGTTGGTGGCCGCCGGAATCTGCGCTCCGCCCACGCCGCCAGTCACCGTGATGTTGAAGGGCGTTTGCTGATTGCATGCGCTGGTCGGAATCTGCTGCGGCAGCGCCGGGTAAGTTGCAGACGGATTCGCATTGCTGTTATACGCGGTCAGGCTGGCGCTTCCCGACGGCGCGATCGAAAGCATATAAATCGCATCGGCGCCCTGATAACTCGTGGGCAGCGCCAGGTTATAACCCTTGGCTTGATTGATCCGCGCCAACAGGCTGCTGGTCGTCTCCCACGGCGCTGAGAAGACATACGAGCCTGAGATGCTTGCCGCAAGGATGCTGCCTACCAGGGCTTCGTTGTCGCCGCCCTGGTCCTGGAAATCCAGGCCCTGGCAATTCGCGCAGGAATTCGATGGCGGAGAAGCATTCAGCGGGAATCCGCCGGTTGTATACGGACTGCCGTATCCAGGGTAGATCGTGGACATGGTGACCGGCGTGAGCAGCGCGAACTGCTGCACGGTCTCAATCGACGCCATATCGGGGAAGCTGTTCGCGGTCTGCAAATGGCTCATCGGCATCAGCACGTAAATTCCGTTCACTTGGGTCGACCCTACGAGCTGGTGCAGGTACTTGGCGGTCAGCAGCGACCGCTGCAAACCCTGGCTGGTGAGGTTTGCCGTGTCGGGATTCACATCGCCCGGAGATTGGTAAGCCAGATCCTCGCTGACCACGAAGATCAGATTGATCGGCCCGCTCTGATCTTGATGCATCGGCGGCAGCGCAGGCCCCGGCGTCAAAACGCGATAGAGCACAAACAACACGGCCGCGCCAATCACCGCGTACCAGACCTTGTTATGGTTTTGCATTCCCGCCGCTGGCGGCATCGCCGCCATGGGAACAAACCCCGCTGCTGGAGGATATTGCGGAGAGTAGTACGGAGGCGTCGCCGGAGCTGCCGCTGCCGGATCTGGTGTCGCTGCCCCCGTCGATATTGCTGCCGAAGTTGCCGGCGTCGCTGACGATGCGCCTGCTGCCGCGGTCTGGTCGGCTCCGCACTTTGCGCAAAAGCGCTCGCCGTTCGCTAACTGGTTTCCACAACTTGCGCAGAACGCCATTTCCTTAACTTCTCATATTTGCCGCAAATCGCTCGGCCATTTTTCGAGAACCCGAAGCCGCGACGAAATCTTGTCTCCGCGCGAAGCGGAACCGCTTCACAGTTTCACAGAAACGCACAAAGTGTGAGGCTGCGCGGTTTCTTCGCGGTTGTGGTTGATTCTGCTTCGCTTGCGAGCTTCACAGTTTCACAAATCGTTTTTTCGGAGAAGAATCCCGGCAGTGGTCAGTGATCAGTGGTCAGTGGTCAGTGATCAGTGGTCAGTGGTCAGTGGTCAGTGGTCAGTGGTCAGTGATCAGTGGTCAGAGAGCCGTGGCCGGGCGCCGGCTTCCAGCCCTGGCCCCGGGGGAGGGGGGTGGGGGGGTGGGGGCAGCCGGTAGCCAATAGCCAGCAGCCAATAGCCAACAGCTAATAGCCAGTAGCCAATAGCCAACAGCCAACGGCAAACAGCAAACACCCGAAAGTCAGTAGCCAATAGAGAGTGTCCAGCGGGGAGTGGGAGCAGTCCCGTCCGCTTCCGGCTCCCGACTATTGGCCGCTTTCTACTGGCTATTGGCTACCTTCTATTGGCTGATGTTTCCATTCTGCGCCGGGAGGGGGAAATTATCTGCAAATCGGCGAACGGAATTTGCGGAGTGTTTTCAGCGGGTTGCGGGAAAAGTGGGTTTGGAGGGCTTGCGGGGTGGCGGGACTACGGGGCTACTGGCTGCTGTTGCTAACGAAGACACCTTGAATCGCGAAGAAATGGGGGAGCGCCGTTGGGCAGCTCCCCCGGAATCAATCATCGTGATTTAGGCGCCGCCGGGCTTATCCCCACACGTACACATAGATGTAGTGCCGGTGCCAACGGCCGTCAGAACCCCAGTACCGCTCCATGCGGCGTTCGCGATGACGCCGGTAAGCCACGGTCGCAACCGAGGCCGCGTCCTTGACCGAGGCGTTGACTGAGGCGTTGTTTGAGACGTTGCCCACGTTGGAAGCGAGCGCTGAGGCGCCACTGAAAGTGAGCGCCGCCAGGAGGACTAGACCTAAAGCACGTACTTTTGTGGTTTTCATATCTACCTCCTACGTGCTTAGATGCCCGCATGGACGCCCGCGATGATCCGCGCGAGCAAGCCCCGAATATCGAGCCACTTGCGGTTGGGTTTTCGGAAAGGGCGAGCCATGCAGGCAGACGGCATGGGTGCGCGGCGAAGCAGTGATCAAACCCTCGCGCTCAACGGATGTCATCTTGACCATCAAAAACTAGCCTGTCATCCAGAGCGGAGGTCGCCGCAGGCGAGCGGAGTCGAAGGACCTGCGGTTGCTTTTGTTTTTCCGCCGACAACGCTCAGCCGCTCAGGGGATCGGCCACACGCTTGAAATCGGCAGGCTCCACGTCATACCAATTCTTGCTCAGATCGACTCATGCGGGGCTAGTCTTCTCAATGAGTGCAGCACTTCATTTCATTGACGCGGACGGCTTCGAGCTGATCGCTCGCAGCCGCCCGCTCTGGCTATTGCACGTCAGTTACCTTTCCATTCGTGAAGGTAACCTTCATGCCGTCGTAGTAATAGATAACCTTGGGGCCCAGGTTCGCCATCTTTTTGGGAGCACCCAAAGCCGCCTGCACCTGATCGGGCGTCTGGCCCATTTCGACCGATACGGGTGCGGCGGGAGCAGGCGGTGCGGCGCCGGCCGGGGCACTACCACTCGGCGGCGCATCGGCGGTCGCTTCCTTCTCAGCCTGGTCGGCCTGCTGACCCTGCTGCTGAAGATCGGCTGTGTCCGTCGGATCGGGAGGGGGCGCAACGGAGGCATACGCAGCCTCAGTAGGCGTACCCTGGGCCGAGGGCGGCGCTTGCGGGATTCCACCCTTACCCTGCTTTGCCTGCAATTCCTGGAGCCCCTGGTCGATGTTCTCCCGCATGTGGTTCTGCATCTCCTGCAGGTCGGTCAATTGCACCGTAACCGTGCTGGATTTCTGGCACTCTTGCCCGCCCTTGCTGGCCAGCACCACCAGATTCGCCGCCGTTGCGTTAGGGTCGGACGCGGGCTGCAGTTGCAGCGCATCGCCGTCGCTCAGCGCGCATTCCTGTCCGTTGGCATCCACCACGTCCAGCGCGTCTCCCGCCACAAACACATGCGGATGGCCGTCGCCCAGCATGCGCGCAATGCCGCTGGAACCGGGGTCCACATCCTGTTGCTGCGCGTTCTGCGCCGCTTCCTGGTTCTCCAGCGCCAACTGGTCCCTCACCTCGTCGGCAATCTGCTGCTTCACCTCGGGCGTCAGCTCCGGAGGGCCGCCTGCGGCGGACGGAGCGCCGTCCACTTCGCCGGCCTCCTGATGCGCCGCATAGGCCGCCTGCAGATCCTGGGAGATGATGTAGTCCGTCAGCCAGAACGCGGCCGAGGGGTACACCGGATATGGCGGAAAGAAGCCGCCGTAGTAGCCGTACCAGGGACTGCCTCCCCATCCCCACCCGAAGGCGATGGGCGTGGCCCAGGGATTATAGGCCCATCCATAAAAGCCTGGGCCATAGTAAAAGCCCGGAGCGTAGACATTCAGATACAGCCCGCGGTACCCGTAGCCGCGGTAATAGCGGTTGTATTCGCGGCCATGGTAGTAGTAAGTGCGCCGGCCAAAATCGTGTCCGTGGTAACTATACCCACGCTGCACATATCCCGGGCGGCCCCGCTCGGCAACCAGGCGGCTGTGATCTGGGCGCTCGACTGAGACCCTGCGGTTCCCATTCAGCCCATGATGAACGTCCATGCCGCGTCTCGGCGTCATGCACGTCGCTCATCTTGCCGTTGGGACGGGTGCGAACCTCGCTGCCGTTGCGGGCGACGTGATCGTTGCTTCCTCTGGGTCCGGGTCCGCCCCCGATCGGCGAGTGGCCGCCGGCAGGACCGTGCGAACCTGGACCTCCCGGACCGCCGGGGTGGTTCCCGCCGACGGTGGTTGGCCCGTGCGTGGTCCCGCCGGTGGTTGGCCCGTGCGTGGTCCCGCCGGTGGTTGGTCCATGCGTGGTGGCCCCGCCGGCGTGAATTGGAGGGTGGCCGCTCGTGTTCGGTTTTCCGGCATTTGGGCTGGGTTTCTCCTGGGAGCCGCCCGGGTCGTTTGGGTCGAGCTGAGCCGCCAAGCCGCTCCTCATTGTGCAACAACATAAATACAGGATTATGACAAAGGGCATGGAGCGCATATCAACCATCCCTTCCTTCGCTAGCCAGCGCGGGCTGTCCAATCTGTCGCAGCTCCCCGCGGGCCGGCTCATCCCGCCGCCACTTTTCGTAGTCCAGCGCTTTCCTTCGCCACTCCCATATTTGGTCTAAGGAGGCATGAGCCAATAGGAAGATAAGTGGGATTAAGAAATCGAAGTAGATTCCGAGGTTCTGCAGGAGCACGTAGCCCACGGAAATGAAAAGCACCGAAGCTAACACGACAATCGCCAGTTTGTACCATGCATTCATGTCGACTGCAAACAAGATGGCCATCGATAACAACACTACAATCTCGAAGGCGTATGCAAATAACTCATGCGCCGGCCAGTAGTAGTTGTCTCCCAAAAGGGCCTCCGCGTAATTCGCGTGCACGAAGACGCCGGAAATTGGACCGATTGGAGAGGTGTGTGAATCGTTCAGCGGACCCGTTTTCCAGCCCAGCCTGTGCCAGTTTGATCCTATAAATACGAGTTTTCCCGAGACTTGATCCTGCAGAGACATCCTGTCGAGGCTCAGGACATCTTTGGCTGTCAAATGAGGGAATTCGCCAGGTTCAAGATATCCGCCAAATGGGAATATTTTCAGGTTCTTTATCCTTAGAACCACGTCGGGCTTATAGGCGCGAACGGCTGCCAGGGCAAACGAGTCAAGATTTCTTGATCCAGCCAGCGTGATATCGAGGGGCACCGAGCGAGCGTCCGTAGGAAGCGCGATGTAGCCGGTGAAGAAGAAACTGGGAGGGAGTTTCGCGTCCGAGTATATATCGGACTGAGGGACGTAGGAATTCGCGGCACCAAACCCTATCGTAGCGGGCAGAACGACTGCATGATGCTCGGAACACGCCTTGTTGATCGCCGCAATGAGTTCGTCGGTTTCTTGCTGGTAAGCAGGTGTCTCACGAGGATTGCCGTCCGGAACGGGGGATCGCAAATCGAAGTCGACGGCGACAACCTTTGCCTGGGCATCGGCCAGGTGCGAAATTAGCTGCGCGAGCAGGTCGCGCCGAATCGGGGTTCGACGGTTGAAGTCGCCCTTCCAGTAGTCGTCGTCATCGACCGTCACGACAAAAGTGTGCTGAACGTACGGTTTCCGCCAATTGGTTTTCTGCATCAAGCTATAGAGAGAGTATCGGGCTTCAAGCCACGCGTTATGCGAGCTTGCGTAGTGGCCGAGCACAACGCCTAGGGCGATGGATGCGGCCGCCAATGCCCAATAGCGACGCGTTCTGAGCTTCCAAATTTTGACGAAGAGAGACCCGATGGCTCCTGTCATGAATATCCCAAGCTTGGCGATGCGGGACATGAGGGCGGCTGCCATCCTTCCAGGATCAGATTCAGCTAGGTTGGGTGTGCCCATGCTTCTTGGGGGCTAATGGATGATCATTGTAGTTCAATTCTCGTCCGGCGCGGCCACGGATGATGGAAGGGCTGAACTTTGACAAGCCGCTTCGCGCGGAACTGAGGCTCGCGGTGTCCTACCTTTCGCCAGAAAAAAGCAAAGAATGCGGCGTTCGGCTGACGGCTAAAAGCTCACTCGCCGGCACGAATTAGCCGGCAGAAAGCACGCAAAACACGCGCAAAATGGCGCAAAAACGTGCACTTAACGCCCTCCAAGTGCATTTTTGGGTAATTCTGTGTACCCCTTTGCGCGAATACGGGTAATTCTTTGGTTACAAACACACTTGAAATGGCTAATTTCCGGGTATTTGTCTCGAAGAATCGCAACCGACGTAGCGAGCCCTTGCGGGGCGCGCCGCTTTCCCAGGGCTGATGCGCTGGGCTATTTTCGGTCCTTCCTCCTGGAGGGGTGGGGCTTGGGCGCGGCTTCGCCGCGTGCCTGATCTCTCGAAAAATGGGCGGGCGGTTGGCGGCGTGCGACCCACCCACTGGGTGGGTTCCCCGCTCACGCCCTGATACAAAAAGGCGGGGAATAGGCAGTAGGGGATAGGGAATAGAAACGCGGGTCCCCATTCGTCTTCGATCGCTTCGAGGGGCAAAGGCAAGAGCAACCACGGGTCCTTCGACTCCCTCCCGCTGCGCTCTGGTCGCTCAGGATGACAATGTGCGAGGGGTGGGGTCTAATCGCGGCTTCGCCGCGTGCTTGATTTCTTGAAAGATGAGCGGGCGGTTTTTCGTGGGGCTGAAGCCCCACGCTCCCTCCGTGTGGCGATTGCGGTATCCCACCCTGGCGGAGCCAGGATGGGGCACCCGGCATTTTTGCCTCCGGGCCGGCATACTTCGTTAGCTCCCGCAGAATCAAGCGAAATGCTCGGCAATAATATAGCTGACGAACTTTGCTATTTTGAACGCAGATGTGAAAACCCGGATCGTGAGTCCGGGTCCTTTGGTCCTTGGCGTGCACCGAGGTCATACCATGGGGTGCGTCTATGAAGGCCAAGCAGGCGAAGCTCAATTCACTTTCAAATTGCTTTCCGGCGGTTGTATCTGTGCGGTCGGTGGTTTCATCAAGCCCAGAAGCTGCGCAAGGCCTACGGTTCGTAAAGCGGGTCCGCGAAAATGCCAGCGGCAATTCTCGAACTTCGATTCTTGCCACTGGGCGTCGCCGCCGGAGTAGAAGATATCGCAGTCCTTCACCACGCAGTTGATAAAGAAACACTCATCTAAGTCGAAGCTCCGTTTCTGGATTGATTGCCCCTTGTAGATCGTTGTTGGCACTGTCTCCTCCTGATGATGGCCGCAATTATACGGGCTTAGAGGAGAGGAGAGATTGCGGCCTTTACTGTGGCTAGGTAACCGAGAGCATCGTTCACATCTGCGGCTGTAAATTCGTCTGGCTCGTATCTAGCGTTGTATCCGTAATATTTCAGGTGCATATACGAAGTCCCAATCTTGCGGAGATTCGCCTCTCGTGCAATGTAGCTGTCGCGGGTCGTATGGCTGCGGACGTGCATTCCCAAACTCTTTGCCAGATATGCCTCAACATAGTGCACGGCGACATAGAACAGGATGATCAGCTTCCAATTAACCGAGACTTGAGATGCAGTATCTAACTTTCCAGCGAAAGCCTCGTTGTCACTCGCCTTTTGAATATGCTGATCTTTTGTCGGCATGAGAACCAATCCGCTACGGACGCGAATACACTACCTTCGCATCGGAAGCGAATTCGCGGGGATTCTTGGCATCACTCGAAACAATGTTGAAATCAAACGAAATCTCGGGGAACCCATCTATCAGTTCGAACTGTTTGCGAAAAACCTTCTCCCTATTTTCCGCCCTCGGATTATCAAGGGCGACCCAAACAAGGAGATTATTGTCAGCCCGATCAACGCAGACAAGTCGCACATCGGGTATCAGGCCCAAGTCTTTTGCGATTGCATCTTCCAAAGTCGCGCTGTATAGCAATTTGGGTTCTTTCTCCCCGCCGACAACAACGCATATCCCGCTTCCGGAGCCAATTATCGAAAACACGTGTTTCCCAGCGCCGCATCGTTGGGACGACGCAGCGAGCACGGCGGATAGAATTATCACGTCAACAACCATATCGTCCTACTGCGCCTTCCGCTTTAGTGACTCGGGAGCGACGACTGCTAAGACCTGCTGAAATTGGAACTGGTAGACCGGCTCGCCTTGATCGGTGTATGTATCCAGCCGGACCGCGTTGAGAAGAACTGTTTTCACTTTAAGGGTGGTGCCATCGTCCAGGGTGTACTGTGAAAATGGCTCGGAAGTGGGCGAAAAATCGATAGACTTCCCCGAAAAATTCTGCCCATTAAACGGATACATTTTCTCTGGTGACACGTTCCCCCCTCCTGCCTCGAGCTTCGGGGTAAGGCTAACATAGTCAAGAGGGGATTCAATACCACAAATTGGCGAGGAGCTTCGGGTCACGTGCCAAACGGGAAAATCGCCGCTTGAAACGGAAATGGGTTGGTTTAATCGACTGCGATACGCAACAGGTAGGTTTTGCGGCGGGTTTGAGCGCGGATTCGCCGCTGACTTGATTTCTCGGAAAATGGGCGGGCGGGGAAAAAGACAGTGGTCAGTGATCAGTGGTCGGTGATCAGAGATGCCGCACCCTGGCGAAGCCAGGATGGGGCACCCGGCACCAAAATATAAGGACCCGCCGGCACGCTCCTTTTTCGGATGAGTGCTGGCGGGTCCATTTAGATCTATCAATTGACTCCAATATCGACCAAGGGTCAGCGCGCGTCCAGCCCACAACGGGTGTGTGACGCTACCACTTTCAAGGGACGGTGCTGAAAATGCGTTGCTCAATACGAAAGGCCGACAGCGTCGAGGCCTGAACCGTGATCGGTGATCAGGTATACCCCATCCCGGCGGTGCAGGATGGGGCACCCGACGAAACGACGAGCGTTTGGCTTCGACGAGGATTTATGCCGAAGCTGCGCCAAAGAACACCGCGGGCGAGACTTTGAAGCGACGGCTGAGACGGGCGATGTGGTCGCGGTTCAGGTGTCGCCTGCCGGAGAGGACCAGCGAGACGGTGCTTTCGCTGCCAAGCTCAGGGGCGATGTCGCGTTGCGAGAGTCCGTTGTGTTCCAGCAGAAAACGCAGCACGTCGGCGGGATCGGCGGCCGGAATGGGGTAGTGCTCCTGCTCGTAGCGCTCGACCAGCAGGGTCATCAACTCAATGGCCTGTTCTTCTTCCGGCGTGGGGTCGGGATTGGCGGTGAGGGCAAAGAGTGCCTGCGTGTATTCCTCGAGCTCTTCGTCGCTGTGGATCAAGCGAGGCGCGCCCTGCCGAATCATCTCCGTGGGATTCGCTAACGTAGTGCTCATGGTTTCACCCCCTTGTCCCAGTTCGCCCGGTTGTCATATTGACGGTGCGTCAGGAACGACCGGATATAGATGTGCCCCATCGTGACACGCCCGTCTTTCTCTCGCGCATAGTGAATGATAGTGACCAGCCGGTAGCGGTTCTGACGGATATTGAAGATCACGTAGCCATCCACATCATCGGCATCCTTGAAGTTCTGTCGCACATCCAGGAAATTCCGCCATCGAGCCTCGGTTGCGATCCTGAACCAGGCGCCGATTTCTTTGGCGGCGTCAGGATATTGTTCTTTGGCCAGCGCCAGGTGCTTGCGTGTGACAACGTGCATGGAGTTCTTTCGCAAAGGCGCCTTGCCGTAGTGTTGCCCGACAACGCCGCGCATCTTTAAGATACTTTGCAAAATGCAAAGATGTCAAGAAAAACTTTGCATTTTGCAAAAGCAAGCGGCCGCGCAGTCCTGGATTTTACGCGGGAAAAGGTGCGCATTTGCCGCAAAAAGCACGCAAAACACGCGCAAAATTGCGCGAAAACGTGCTCCTAATCCCTGTCTAAGTGCATTTTTGGGTAATTCTCTGTCCACCTTTGCGCGAATATGGGTAATTCTTTGGTTACAAACACCCTTGAGATGGCTAATTTCCGGGTATTTGTCTCAAAGAAGTGCAACCACTTGAGCGAACATTTCGGAGGCAAAGCGAACCGCTTAAGCGAACATTTGGCCGGGTGAACGCACCAGATAAACCAACATTTGCATTGATGCTGCTGGAGTTACGCGTCTGAGCCATGAGAAAAAGAAAAATGCAGGTTCTTCGACTCGGTCGCCGCGGCGACCTCGCTCAGAATGACATTCGTTTTTTTGATCGCTCAGGTTGACGGCGCGGCTTCGCCGCGTACTTGATTTCTTGGGGAGGGGTGCCACTTTCCCAGGGCTGACAGCCCTGGGCTATTTCCGGCCCTCCCTCCGGGAGGATTGCTGATCACTGACCACTGACAACTGACCGCTGCCTCTCACACCGTTTTGTTGTCGGCGGTGTCGAGCATTGTGTCTGCTGCGGCGCGGCTCCAGCCTATGCGGAGATCCTTGACGTTGTTGAGGGCGAAGTTGCCGTTGGCGGCGCGTGGCGCGGTGACGGCGAAGAAGTCGGCGCGGGCTACGTCTTCTAAATAGAAGGCGGGGCGCGCGTCGGGTGAGAGGGTTGCCAGCTCGACGTGGCTCATTTCCACGTTGCGCATGTGGCGCAGGAAGAAGCCGAGCGACGGCATCTCGCCGAACATGGCGGGCTCGGGATAGCTGTCCTCTTTCTCGGGGACCTTGATTGCGGCCGCGTCGGCTGTGGCTCCTCCTAAATTTTCAATGTAGATGTTCGAGAGCTTGACGTCTTCAATGGGATAGTTGGGGATGCCGCTGAGGATGCTGGTGACGCGCATGGGCGCGTTGTGGCAGACGAGATTGCTGATGACGACGCGCTTGAGGGTGCCGACTTTCGTTGTGTCTTTGGGACCGCGCAGGCGCGAGCCGAGACGCATGAAGAGCGGCGGTGAGATGAGATCGCGCATGGTGGTGTTGGTGATGGCGATGTCCTCAAGCAGAGCACCGTCGACGGTCTCAAGCGCGTAGCCCTGGCAGCCCTCGAAGACGCAGCCGGTGATGGTGATGTTGATGAAGCCGCCGTTGGACTCGGTGCCGCACTTGATGCGGCCGGTGCCGTAGGCGCGCGCGCCGGCAGGGAACTTCTTCCACGTACCATCCAAAACAGTCCCGAGCTGATAGCAGCCGGTGACAAAACAATTCGCAATGGTGACGTTGCGCGTGGGCCGGTTGTAGCCGAGCGCGTAGCTGGACTTGGGACAGATGCCGTCGTCCCAGGGCGAGTTGACGGTGCAGTTGGAGACGCGCACGTTCTGGCAGCAGTCAATGTCCATGCCGTCGCGATCGGTGTCGAGGACGAGGTTGTCGATGGTGAGATTGTCGACGCCGGTGAGGAGCAGGGCGAAGTGGCCGCCCTTGAGGACGGAGAAATCGCGCAAGAGAACGTTGCGGCAGTTCTTGAGCGCGATGGACTTGTTGCCGACGCCGGGCTGCTCGGCTTGATACATGGTGTAGTCGCCGCGGCTCATGCGCGGGCGGGCTGGCGCGGCGGCTCCGGCTGGTTGCGCGGGCGCGGCTGCTGGCGGTGAGCCGGCAGGGCGTTCCATGCCGAAGCCGCGAAGGCCGGCTTGTTGTCCGCGGCCGGGACCTGCGCCGAAGCTCAAACCCTTTCCATAGATGAGGCCGGGACCGGTGATGGAGAAGTCGTGCATGTCCTCGGCCCAGATGAGGGAGTTGTGCCAGTGATTGTGGCCGTAGTCCTGGTAGGCGTCCCATGCGGTGTTGGGCTCGGCCGCGTCGTAGGTGCCGCCGTTGTAGCCGGTGGTCTCGCCGGGTTTGGGCGATTCGGCGGCGAGGATGGTTGCGCCGGCATCGAGATAGAGATGGACGTAGCTCTGGAGATGAATGGAGAAACAGAGATAGACTCCGGCGGGAAAGAGGACGGTGCCGCCTCCTGCTGCCGCTGCGGCTGCGATGGCGCGATTGACGGCGTCGGTGTCGAGAGTTTTGCCGTCACCGACTGCGCCGTACTGGCGGATGTTGAAGACGATGGGCGCGGCGGCGGGAGACTTTTCTTTACCGGCTGCGGAGGCGAGGGCGGGAAGGGCGGCTCCGGCCATGCCAAAACTACCGACACGGAGAAGATCGCGGCGCGCGGAATTGAACGGATTCATTTTTAGCTCCTGGCTATTGGCTTGCGGCTGCTAGCTGGTTTTTGAGGCACGGGATGGTTTGCGCACGAGAAATCGCAGATTGGCGAGACAGGGCATTATCCGATTTGGAGGGCAGAGGCAGCAAGTGCGAGTTAGTCGAGGTGAAAGACCTCTTCGAGCGGGAACATGAGATCGTCGGCGCTGTGGCCATTGGAGGATTCGAAAAAGGGCACCATCTCTGCCTGCCAGCGCGCGTTGATGGGATGGTCTTTCATGGCGGCGCGGCACTTTTCAAAGTCTTCGGCTTCGACGTAACCGACGACCAGGCCGTCGGGCTGAAGAAAGAGAGAGTAATTGCGCCAGCCGCTTTCGCGGAGGGCTTGGAGCATTTCAGGCCACACCTGCGCGTGGCGCGCTTTGTAGGCGTCCATCTTTTCCGGGCGGACTCTGAGGAGGAAACAAGCGCGCATGTCTACCTTTTCACATAAGAAACAATTTCAATTCTTGCGAACACCCATCGTAGCACTGGTGAGGAGAGGCGTTGCAAGAAAAAAATTTACGGAGGGAACTTTGGGGTAGGCGGGGATGTTTGAGGGCATCGGAAGTGCAGGTGCGGGTGTGGGAATTGGGGGGTCGTGCTATCCCACCCATTCCCCCAAGAATCGGGCGAATGGATGGGGCACGGCGCCGCGGAAGTGTGGATGAAGAATGGGTTTTCGGGGTGCGAAGGTGCGGCGGGATTTCGCGGGGATTAGTGCGCGATCAGGCTGGCCAGGAGGGGGACATAGGCCAGGAGAGAGACGCAAATTCCGGCGAGGGCGGCGAGAGCGAGGCTGTGCAAGAAGACAAAACGAAGGATGGAGCCCTCTTGACCGTAGGTTTGCGCGGCGGTGCTGGCGACAACGACACTGGGCGCGGCGATCATTTTGCCCATGACTCCGCCTGCGGCGTTGGCAGAGGCCATGAGGACGGGAGCGACGCCGATTTGGCGGGCGGTCATCTGCTGAAGGCTGCCGAAAAGGACGTTCGAGGAGGTGTCGGAGCCGGTGCTGGCAGTGCCGAGCCATCCGATGAGCGTGCCAAAGAATGGATAGAGCGGGCCGGTGCGCGCGAACGCCAGACCAATGGTCGCGTCGAGTCCGCAGTAACGCGTGAGGTAGCCGATGGCCATCATGGCGGAGATAGTGACGAGGGTGTAGCGGATCTTATAGATGGTGCGAAAGAGGGCGCGGGCGAGTTGCGCGGGGCTGAGTCCCATGATCAGGCCGGCGAGGAGAGCGGCGAACAGGATTCCGGTGCCGGTGGCGGAGAGCCAGTTGAGATTGAAGACGGCGGGCTCGGGAGTGGGCGCGGCGACGACTGGCGGGACGCGGAGTACGACGTTGTGCAGGCCGGTGATGGGGATCTTGATGGTGGTCTTCGCGTCCATCCAGGTGGAGATGCGGGGCAGGCCCCAGGCAAAGACAACGACACTCAATACCAACCAGGGAAGCCAGGCTTTGAAGATGGTGGCTGCGGTGTGTCCGTGGGCCTGACGCGCGTGGCCGGTGATGTCTTCGAGGTTGACGTTGAGCGTGCGTTTGGGCTGCCAGAAACGGAGAAAGACGACCAGAACGATGATGGTGGCCGCGGCGGCGACGATGGCCACGAGCCAGGGGCCGCTCCAGATGGCCATGAGAAGTTGAGTGGTGGCAAAGGTCACGCCCGCGACGAGGATGGCGGGCCAGATTTCGATCATGGCGGCAAAGCCGGCGAAGGCCCAGATGAGCCAGAAGGGGACGAGGATATCGAAAGGAAAAAGAATAACGGCGGTGGTGTGGGTGAGCGCAAGGAGGTCCAGGCCGGTGACGCCGTGAAGCGCGACGATGGGAATGCCCATGGCTCCAAAGGCGACCGGAGCAGTGTTTGCGAGCAAAGAAAGTCCAGCGGCTTGCAAAGGACGGAAGCCAAGACTGATGAGAATAGCGCAGCAGACAGCGACGGGCGTGCCGAAGCCGGAAGTGCCCTCAAAGAATGAGCCGAGAGCGAAGGCGATGAGGAGAAGCTGTAGGCGGCTGTCGGCGGTGATGCCGGTGAGGCTTTGCTGAAGAGTGACAAAGCGCCCGGTCTGGACGGTGAGGTCGTAGAGAAAGATGACAGGAAGAATGATCCAGCAGACGGGGAGTATGCCGTAGCCCGCGCCAAACGCGGCGGCGGAAAAGGCGAGACGCGCGGGCATGTGGAAAATGGCAATCGCAGCGAGCAGTGCGGTGACGAGTCCGGCGATGGCGGCGATGTGGGCCTTGAGACGCAGGATGGCCATGGCGCCGAGGAGGACAACGACGGGCAGGGCAGCGATGAGCGTGGAGAGTTGCCAGATGCCGGCGGGGTTGTAACCCTGCGACCAATGCGCGACTGTGGAGTTCGTGGCGAAGAGGTAAACCAGGCCGAGAAGCAGCGCGAGGAGGCTTGCGGCTTCAAGGGTGAGGGTTGCAGGGTTGAAGGAGTTCGCGGCGGGTGCGGATCTGGGTGAATTGGAAGTCATGTAACCCCGGATTCTCTTTTTTCTGGAAGCACTGCGGTCTGAGCTACGCCAACCTATGCCTTCGCGAGAGAAATGGTCTTTTTTTCGCCCGAAGCAAGAACAAGGTTTAAATCATACCCGACACTTCTCTGCACCCGAACCTTAGCCTCACAGGCAGTAGGGTTCAGAAGATGCAGCGAACGGCTTTTGGCATCGAAGCTTGCCTCAACCTGGTCGAACACTGCGCACAAGCCTCGATTCAGATCGACGTATACCGATGGTACTTCGCCATAGCTAAGTACCACACACGTCACCGGCCAGCTTGCGCAGACCCACCCCATTTCTCCGCGCGTGCCCAGTTCGTCCGTCATGTTGAACTGTTCGCTCACCATGCCGGGGCCGAGGTCGAACGGCTCCTTGCCGGTGCTCACATATTGCGGAAGGCCGCTGACCACATCCTCCAGCAGGCGCAAAGACAAAGTGTCTCCGGTGTACTGGTACAGGCGGAGAAGAGCGCTGCCGGAATTGGTGCAGAACGAGGGTCCGATGTGATGGTTCTGTGAGTTTGCCAGCACCCCGCCGACCGATTGAATCCCAGCCTTTTCGCAGAAGGTTCCCGGAGGAAAGGTTGCGTTGTAAGCGACAACCCAGGTAGATAAATGGCGCGCGGTCTCCTGCGCGTATTTCAAATACAGACGATCCATGGTGACTTCATACATCGTCACGTAGCTTTCGAGTAAAGCAGTGACCGACTCGGAATCGGGCGCATTGGGAATGTCCAGCGGGCCGCCGATAATCCAGCCGGTGCGCACAAAGCGCTCGTAGAATGCGTTGCTGGATTCGCGCGCAACAGCGAGATACTCTGTGCCGCGGGGTAAATGCGCGCCAAGCGCAAGGCCTCCAATACAAAGCGCGCCTGCTGCTGTGCCCGGATCCACGATTTTCAGGGTGTTGCGATCGACCTTGTGACCAAAATCCTGGTGTTCCTTCCATAGGCGGATGAATGCATCAAGATTGCTGATCGCGGCCTTTTCCCACTCCGGGTGCTCGAAGCCACGACTCCGCTCAAGCGCAATGGTCTTCAGAAAGTAGAAAGTGGCGTCGGCCGGCATGCGCATGTGCTGCCAACCTCCGATGTTGTTTTTCACCGGATCCCACGCGCCGTTGGCATAGATTGACCAGAAAAGCCCAGAGGGCGATAGGCCGCCTGCGATGCGGTCCAGCATCTTGCGAGAGCGATTGGAGCTAAGTTCATCTCGAGTTTTTAAGAGCCCATAACCCGTGATCGCCCCTGCGCACCAGCCAGTTTGAAGCTGCCAGCCTGGAGTGAGGCCACCAACACCTGACTTGGCTATTTCGTAATCAGGCAACATGGCATTGATGTAGAACTGGTTCTCGGGGCCATCGGCCCACATCCGGGAGTTGAAGTTATCTTCGACTAATGCGGAGGCTTCTGAGAGCGGCAGCTTGTTCGTGCGCTTGAACTCCCCGCGCACCATTTTGCGCACCGGTTGCAACGCGTCGAACAGACCGAGGACGTCTTTGCACTGCGTCGCAAACAAGGTCACCGCGATACTGACGGTTGTTCCCTCGACGGCCATTGCTCCCTTGGGCGCCTCCGGCGTGTAGTGGTTGTGGTGAAAATGCTTCTCGCGATAACACGGCGCCATCACCGAGATTCGGTGGTCGTCTTCCCGGCTCACACAACTAAAGCCCGAAATACCCAGCGGGGTGGCCGGCTCGGTGAGGATCATGAGCGTCTTCCCTGAAGTTCGTTCGAGAAACGCCGCGATTGGAATCGAAAGCGTGAAGACTGGCGTATCGACCTGGAAGTTTTGCGCCGCGGCCAGTTGCGGGATCTCGAGTGGCGCTTTCGTGAGCCGGTTGCCGTCATAGAGCAGGCCCGGCATCAGGACGTAAGTCTTCTCGCCGTCGGCGGGCATATCGGGTGTCAGTGAGTGCTCGAAGAATATGTCTTCTGCCGTGCCCTGTGAGAGGCGATAGTCGAAACGGCATCTGAATCCGCCATTGGCTGCGCGCGCAGCGCGAAAGGTCACTTCCCACTGATTGGATTTCTTGTCGGTAAATGTGGCGCTGGCTTGAATCCCATCGGCGGTCTTTTCAGCGCGGCGAAACGCGACATTCACGATGCTCTCGAGGGTTCGGAGTCCGTAAAAAGTTCTCACGGGGAATGGAGTATGCGCGACCCGTTCCATTGTGCCTTCGATTGAGGCGGAAAGCGCGATCCCATATCCGTCCGGGCCGGGGAGGAGTTCCAGCTTGTTGCTGCCATTTGTAAGCGACACCGCGCCGACTCGGGCTGGTATGTCTTGTTGAGTGTTCAGCTTTTTGCCAGGCGCGCTTTGCGTAGCGGCGGCGCCGCCCAGCGCAACGAGGAACTGCCTTCGGTTCATGAAACCCCTTCCGTGTTAACTCGTTCCGGTGACGGAAGTCTGGTTGATGTTCATCGTCAATGAGTTCGAGATAAAGGAGAAGATAGCACAGCGGCTGAGCTTTACGCGGCGAGGACCTGCGGTGCCTGGCGGCGGACGGTGAGAACGGTAATGTCGTCCTCCTGGCCGAAGGACTTGGCGGCGTCGGCTAGATAAAACGCCGACTGGTTGCTGAGGTAGCGCACGCGCTCGAAGCCAAAGAGTTCGCCGGCGGGATTTCGAGCTTCCACCACTCCGTCGGAAAGCAGGAGAACGCGATCGCCGGGGTGCAGGTAGAAGCGCTCCTCTTCGTAACTGACCTGCGGAAGCACGCCGAGCGGCAAGCCTCCGGGCAGATTTATCTCCTGACTATTCAAATAGGGCGGAAGATGGCCGGCGTTGGCGATGACCACTTCGCCATTGGCGTCAAACCAGATGGCCTGACAGGTGGTAAAGCTTTCGGCTCCGGTGAGAACGCCGTTCAGGGACTCAAGAATTTTGGCGGGGCTGCGCTCGTCGGTGCGTCGCAGTGCGCCCATAAGGAGAGAGACGTTCATGGCGGCTTTCAGACCCTTGCCGGCGACGTCGCCGATCACGACCAGCAGGCCGTCATCCCCCACGGCCTGCACGTGAAAGAAGTCGCCGCCCACCTCGTTGGCTGGACTGTAGACGGAGTCAACTTCGAAGCCAGGTGTAGCGATCTTTTCCCTGGGAATCAGGAGCTCCTGCACACTGCGTGCGGCGGCCAGCTCGCTGGCGGCGTGTTCCTGGTCGCGATAAATGTGCATGAAACGCAGATAGAGGATGAGGAGAATGACGAAGATTCCGGCGAAATCGCCGAGGGAAGACATGTGAATGGGAATGGGGCCGGCATTGAGAGTGAGCGGCGAACGGTAGACGACGCCGGATTCTTCGCTCATGACGGAGGTGACGATGGGCTCGATGAATCCGATGACGCTGAGGATGAGGGGAATGAGCCAGAGGCCCGCTTCAAGGTTGCGGCGGACGGCGGCGGCGAAAAGAGTGACAAAGACGAAGATGGACCAACTCAACATCCAAATGGCGCTGAAGAGGAAGGCGCAAGCCATAAGGATGGCGAGGGTGACGCTATGGCCGACGCCCAGCAGGGCGGGTCCGACCGTGGCCAGGACCGGCGCGGTGTAACGAAGCCAACGTGTGTACCAGGGACGCGGCAAAGAAAGAAAGACGACGAGAAACTCGAAGAAGAGATAGGCGGAGATGAGTACGAGCTGGAATACGAGCGCTGCATACCAGAGTGAATCGATACGGGCGGAGCTGCCGGCCAGCTCGATGAAGCCGAGGGGCGCCTGGGCGAGCTCATGCAGGGCCAGCCAAAGATATTCGGTGCGGTCTCTCTGCGTGAGAAAGAGCGCGAACAGGAAGGTGGCGAGGATGGCGAGCAGGACGGAGTAGATGAGGCGAGGCAAGCGCTCGAAAAGCGAGCGATTCGACCAGAGGTTGAGTTCGCGCGCCAGATCGCCTGGGTTGCCGAGGTAAAGAGTGCGATTCGAGAAGAAGGTGGTGTACGCGCCGTAGCCGAAGGCTTTGTAGTAGACACGCACGACGAGCGTGAGCGAGGTTTCGTTGGCCGGCACGTTCAGGTTATAGATGCGTGAGATGAGTTGATAGTGCTGCGGAGCGTCGCCGTGCGGGCCTTCAGGCTGAATGTGGGCACCGTTGGCGTAGATATCGGGGCTGGGGCCCGTGGCGCCGAGGCCGAAGGATGCGTTGGTGGAGACAGGCAGCTCAATGAGAAGCGCAAGAGGCCCGTGGTTGGGCGCGAGCTTGATGTGGAGTCGGAACCAGGCGTAACGCTGCGCATCGGGATTTGTCGCGGGGTTCTCGGTCGCGCCTGAGCTGGTCTTTGCCGGAGAAGCGGAAGTCTCGTCCTCCACGTCTGGAACATCGTTGATTTCGGCTTGGGCATTGCGGACGGCCCAGTTGGAATCGTCGAAGGTGGGCGAAGAGGCGGTGGGATCGGAGGTGATGCCGACGCGCCAGTCGCTTCTGAGTTGGAGCGGGGAGCCGAGGCCGGTAGCGTCGAAGATGGCTTGAGGAGCACCCGGTGCGGGTGGGGTCGCTTTGGCTCGGGTATGCGGTTCGGTGGGGGCAGCGGGAGGAGTCGGCGGCGGCGCCTGGGCAAGCAGCGGCAGCGCTCCGCAGACGGCAAAACCCACAGCCGCTAGGACTCTGAACCGCAAAGCGCCTCCCGATCCTGCGCTCTTCACTTTACAAGCAAGAGGCTGCAAGCTCAAAGAATACTGCAAGGAGTTGATTATGAAGAGGGAAAGCAGAACAAGTCCTTCCCTCAGGGGCTAAAGCCCACGTTCTGTTTGGAGGCGTTTTGGCGCGGCTGAAAGCCGCGCCCTGATACAAGGCTTGTGGTTTGAGGTCTATGCTTTCCCACATCTCAAAGGCGAGATGTGGGGCACCCAACGTTCGTCGGCGCCTTTCAAATTCGCTGAGGCAGGCTTTGAAGCCGCGGCCTTTCCGGTCGCCTTCAAACGGACCCACTTAAAGAAAACCCGCTTCCCATTGGTGCCAAAAGAGCAGATACTTGCGTCTAAGAGATCGAGCGAAGCGGGGCCGTGTGCGCGGGATACCCACCGCGGCGGAGGTTAGGTTATGAGGGCAACGGATCGCATCGAATTGCGGTTGGCGGTTCTGTCAGGGTTGGCGTTGGCACTGGCTGCGGGAACCTGGGCACAATCGAGTGGGACGGCATCAAACCCTACCCCAGCAAACACACCTGCCGCGCAAACTCCTTCAAGCACAAATCCGGGCAGCGGCACTCAGCAAACCACACCCGCCGCACAGCCAGCTCCAGGTAGTACGTCGGTAGGCGGCGATGCGCCGCTGCCAGCAAAACCAGCTGGCACGAGCACGCCGAAACCGGCCGATACCGGCACGGCATCGACCGACAGCAGCGAGACCGCACCTTGCCCGACGACCGAAGACAACCCTACTGACAAGAGCAAGAAGGGCAAGGCACCCGCGCCAGCGCCGGGAAGCACGCCAGTCGGCGGCGACTGCACGGTGAAAGTCGATGTCGACAAAGTGGTCGATCCCGGCAGCGAGATGCAGAAGGTGAAGCCGGGCAGCATTGAGGATGTGAGCGCAGTAGGGAATCGCAACATCGGCGCCCGCGGCATGGGCAACTGGTACTCGACCGATGGCGAGATCAAGATGGGCAAGCAGTACGCCGACGAGATTGAGAAGAGTACAAAGTTTATTACCGACCCTGTGGTCGTGGAGTATGTGAACCGCATCGGCCAGAACATCGTGAAGAACTCCGATTGCAAGGTGCCGTTCACAATCAAAGTGATCGATTCCGACGAGATCAACGCCATGGCGCTGCCGGGCGGGTTTTTCTACGTGAACTCGGGGTTGATTCTGGCTGCGGACGAGGAAGCGGAACTGGCTGGAGTGATGGCGCATGAGACGGCTCACGTTTGCGCGCACCACGCCGCACGCGAGATGACGCGGCTGAATTACGCGCAAATTGGGATGGTGCCGCTGATGATCCTGCTGCCCTACGACTTGACGGGGTACGGCATCTACGAGGCCGCGCAGCTGGCGATTCCGATTACTTTCCTGCAATTCTCGCGCGACTTTGAGGCGCAGGCCGATTACCTGGGCGTTCAATATATGTACCGCGCCGGATACGATCCGCAGGCGTTCATTACTTTCTTTGAGAAGATTCAGGCGCTGGAAAAGCGCAAACCGGGACTGGTGGCCAAGGCGTTTAGCGACCACCCGCAGACGCCGGATCGCATCCTGCACTCGCAGGAAGAGATTGCGCGCATCCTGCCGGCAAAGCAGGATTACCTGGTGACGACCTCGGAGTTCGAAGATGTGAAGGCGCGGCTGGCGCGCATTGAGAACAAGCGCAGGCTGACCGACACCAAAGGCGTGACCAGGCCGTCGCTGCGCAGGGCGAGCACGGATGGATCGGGTTCGGGGTCAGGCTCAGGTTCCGGGTCGACTACGCAGGCGGGCGGCAGCACCACCGACTCGGGTGACGGACCACCAACGCTGCATCGCCGCGACGACAGCAACCAGAACTGAAAGACAGTAATCAGTGGTCAGTGATCGGTGGTCAGGATTCAGACCCCTGCTGATGTCTGTGTTCTTGCGCAAATGAAACCGCTAGTGTCTTTTGCGCTGCGCCGCGCACGCCGCTGGTGGGTCAGTTTGAGAAAAACCATCCTTCAGGGGCTAAAGCCCACTCTAATTTTCGGCTGTTAGCGGCACGGCTGAAGCCGTGCCCTTCCAAAACAACTTCAAGCTGATCCACTACCCGAACTCCGCTGCTTCCGCTTGCCTTCGCTATACTGAATCCCACGGACGCGATGTCTGTTTTGCCGCGACGGCCGGCCTGGATTGTGATCAGCGCCGGCGGGACTCCTGCTTGCCATGAAGAAGATCATGATTGTCGCGGCGGTTTTTGTCTTCATCCTGTTGCTGGCGGAGATTGCGAACCAGATTCCGCCGCCGCCGCCGCCCGGCTACGATTTTTGGCTCTACGCCCAGCATGTGGTGGGCTGCTCTGAGACAGAGATCACTCTGGTGGACAATCACCAGACCGAAACCCACCTGGAAAAAGACGAAACGAGTTGGCCGCCGTGTTCCAAGTTTAAAAAAGACGACGTGCTGGACTTTTATCTTTCGCGCGGGGAGAAGACCCACTATTTGCGCGATGAGCCGACGGCTTGGTGGCGGAAGGCGATGTAAAAGACAGGGAGCGAGGGAGCAAGGGAGCGAGGGAGCAAGCGGGCCCATCGGTTCTCGCGTATCCGATTTCGGGCATCGTGTTTGACGTTTGGACCCGCCGCGCCCCCGTTCACTCAGCAGCCTCAAAGTTGAAAAGGTAGGACAGCTCAAGCCTCAATCCATCCCAATGCCGACTGCTGGCTCCGGGTCCTGGCCTTCTTGCTTCCTCGCTCCCTTGCTCCCTTGCTGCCTGTTCCCTGCGGACCATCCGCGCTACGAGCGCTAAATCTTGGGGTGGGTTGAGGGCTGCCGCACAACCGGATGGGGTTTTTCCACAGGGCTGCCGGAAGGTCGCTCGGGGCGAAAACCTATGAATCCCTATAACTTCCGGAAATTCCTTGAATATCCTGATGAAGTCGTGTTCAATACAGAATTACCGGTAGGTTTGCCGGAATTCGCCCTTGAGCTATTGACCATTTCCGGGAGACATTATGCGCAACGCCGCAGCCCGCTCGAACCTGCTGGTTCCTGAAGTCCGCGAGGTGATGGATATCCGCCAGGCCTCGAATTACCTTGGCATCTCGCCCGATACTCTGTACAAGTACGCCTCGGAGGGATTTGTTCCGGCGTTCAAGCTGGGCAATCGCTGGCGCTTCAAGCGTTCGCGGCTGGACGAGTGGATGGATCGGCAAAGCGATCTGCACGCGGGTGGCGAAGTGGATGCGAGCAAGAAAAAGCCGGTGCAGTCGGCGTTGTAAGAGCGGTTGCCAGTGTTCAGTTGTCAGTGATCAGATGAGCGCCTTCGGCGCTTGATGCGGTCAGAGTGCTGAAATACAGCGAACATTCCTGTGATAAAACTAAGCCCGTGGACCACTTCCGCCGCATGGGCGCGCTGCGCCGCAAGCTGTCTCGTGCCGGACTCCCCGGACTTCTCGTTAACTTTCTTCCCGATGTTCGCTATCTCTGCGGGTTCACCGGCTCCAGCGCCGCGCTGGCGGTGACGCGGCGAACGGCGCGGCTGTTTACCGATAGCCGCTACACGACGCAAGCCGCAGAAGAGGTACAGGCTGCACAGGTTCAGATTGTGGCAAGTTCACCTTCGGTGGCGGCGGTGCAATGGCTGGCCGCGCAGCCGGGCATGACGATGGCGGGATTCGATCCCGCGCGCACCACGGTGGCCGATCTGGCGCGATGGAAGGGTGAGCTGCCCAGCAGTCTGCGGCGCGGTTTTCTTGGAGGCTATTCCGGCGCCGTTTGTCGAACAGCTTCGGGTGGTTAAAGACGAGGACGAGCTCGCAGTGATGGCCGAGGCGGCGCTCACCGGATGCAGGTTATTTGAAGGCATCCTCGGGTTCTTGCGGCCGGGCGTGGCGGAGATGGCCGTGGCGGCGGAACTGGAGCACCAGGCGAGACTGCTGGGCGCAGAAGGCATGTCGTTTGAGACGATTGTGGCGTCCGGTGCGCGTTCGGCCATGCCGCACGGGCGCGCGACGGCCGCACGGCTGCCGAAGCGAGGGTTTGTGACGCTGGACTTCGGTATAATCCACAAGGGTTACTGTTCTGACATGACGCGGACCGTTTATCTGGGCAGTCCAAGGCCCGGAGACCGGAAGGCATATGAGGCTGTGCTGGAGGCCCAGGAGGCCGCGGTGAATGCGGTTGCTCCGGGCGTAAGTTGCGCGGAAGTGGACGAAGCCGCGCGCAGCATCCTGCGCAGGGAAGGTTTAGGCGAGGCGTTTACGCACTCCACCGGCCACGGGGTCGGTTTGGAGATTCATGAACCGCCGCGAGTTGGCGTGGGACAGGCCACGCGCCTTGTGCCGGGCATGGTGGTGACGATCGAGCCTGGCGTTTACCTTGCGGGGCAGTTCGGCATCCGCATTGAGGATATGGTGGAAGTTACGCGCAGTGGAAGCAAAGTAATGACTGCTGCGGCGCCGAAGGCGCTGATTGAACTTTAATGGCGGAGTTCTGGGTTTCGTAGTTTGAGAAAGTTGACACCGGTGCGTGGAGAGTCAAAAGGACGAATGAAACAACAAGATATTGAAGATTTGCGACAACTGATTGAGTTTTTGAAGCAGCATCAGGTGGCCGAGTTCGACATTGACCGCGGCGACCTGAAGATTCGGCTCAAATTCAATCCCCAGGAGAGCGGACCAGCCTCACTGAGCGATCTGGCGCGGCTGTTGCGGACAGCGCCGCCGGCCGCGACGCATGCGGCGGGTACGGCATCCGGATCTGCTGCAATCGCGGCGGAGCCGGCGGCCGATCCCGAGGCCGGGCTGCACCTGGTGAAGTCGCCGATCGTGGGCACGTTCTTCGGCTCGCCTTCCCCGGGCGCCGGAGCCTTTGTTTCTCCAGGAGATCGCGTGGAAAAAGGCCAGGTGATCTGCATCGTGGAGGCCATGAAACTGATGAACGAGATCGAGGCGGACGTTTCGGGCGAGGTGGTCAGGTGCCTGGTTTCGAACGGACAGGCGATCGAATTCGGTCAGCCGCTCTTCGCGATACGGCAACTGTGAGCGAATTGGAGACAGTGAGGTTAGCGCGATCGCAGCATGGAATTCGCGCAGGTGGAGCGATGTTCAAGTTCTCCAGACGAGATTATGGTGAGGCCTTCGAGAGGCAGCGTGAAGCGTGGACAAAAACCAGGTCTCGGGGGAGGCAAAGATATATTTTGCTTCGTGGCGTGCTCGGTTGGGGAAGCTTCATGTTCGTCTTCATGAATGCGATGGATTTGTTCATTCACCACCGGATTGACTATTGGTGGCTCCCTATCAGTTTTGTTTTTTGGTTAGCTGGCGGGTATGGGTTTGGGATTTCAATGTGGAACAGTTTCGAGGCCAAATTCGGCCGGTCTTCCGCTCACTAGCTGCTCAGCTAATCTCATCTTAAAGGTCATGCATGCTTCGTAAAGTTCTGGTTGCCAATCGTGGCGAAATCGCATTGCGCGTGCTGAACGCATGCCGGGAACTGGGCATTCGCACAGTTGCCGTGTACAGTGAGGCGGACCGCAACTCGCTACACGTGCGCTTTGCCGATGAGGCGATCTGCATCGGGCCGCCGCGCGCGGCAGACAGCTATCTGAATGTGCCCGCGGTGATTTCGGCGGCGGAGATTGCCGACGTTGAGGCGATTCACCCCGGCTACGGGCTGCTGAGCGAGAATGCAAACTTTGCCGAAGTGTGCCGCGCGTCGAATATCAAGTTCATTGGGCCGCCGCCGGAAGTGACGCGGCTGATGGGCGAAAAAGAGAAGGCGCGCCAGGCCATGAAGAGGGCGAAGGTGCCGATTTTGCCGGGATCGGATGGTATCTTGACCACGGTCGAAGAGGCGCAGAAGTGGGCCGAGAAGGTGGGCTATCCGGTCATTCTGAAAGCCAAGGCCGGCGGCGGCGGACGCGGCATGCGCATTGTGCGCGACTCCGAGGATCTGCCGAACCTGTTCCACGCGGCGTTTACTGAGGCGGCCAACGCTTTCGGCAACGGCGAACTCTACATGGAGAAGTTTATTGAGAATCCGCGCCACATTGAATTCCAGATGCTGGCCGACGAGCACGGCAACGTGGTTTCGCTCTTCGAGCGCGAGTGCTCGATCCAGCGGCGGCATCAGAAGTTGATCGAAGAAGCGCCGAGCCTGCAAGTGACGCCGAAGATGCGTGAGGAAGTGGGCAGGACGCTGTGCCGGTGCCTGGGTGACATCGGCTACCAGAACGCGGGCACGGTTGAGTTTCTGATGGATGCGAGTCACCAGCTTTATTTCATCGAAATGAATACGCGCATCCAAGTGGAGCACCCGGTGACGGAGGCGATTACGGGTATCGACCTTGTGAAAGCGCAGTTGCGGATTGCCTCCGGCGAGCGGCTGGACGCGATTCTGCCGCCGCATCTGGAGATGCGCGGCCACGCCATTGAGTGCCGCATCAACGCCGAACATCCGCAGAAGTTTACGCCGTCGGCGGGACAGATTACGGCGTTCAATGTGCCGGGCGGAAACGGAGTGCGCGTGGAGACGGCGCAGTATGCCGAGGGCGTGATTCCGCCGTACTACGATTCGCTGATTGCCAAGCTGATTACGCACGGCGTGGACCGCGCCGAGGCCATCGCGAAGATGGAGCGTGCGCTGAGCCAGTTCATCGTGCGGGGCGTTGATACCTCGATTTCGCTGCACCAGGAAATCTTTCAGAGTGAGGCGTTTCGCACCGGGGATTTCGACACCGGGTTCATGGAGCGGTTCCTGGCGGCTCGGGCCGAAGCGGAGAAACAGCCAGCGTAAACCGGGCCGAGAATTGGCTAATGTCCGATTTTTGAGGACGTTGGGCTTGTTGCAAAGTTTATTCGTATTTTCTTCGCCTTTTCGCGTGGAAATGGGCTATGCTGTGTGGGCAACTTGGAGGTTGCCTTCATGGACGCTCAGAAAGAACTGATTGCGGAGTTCGACCGCGAGGCCGCGAACACCCGGAAAATGATCGATGCCTTTCCGGCCGACGCCGATTTCAACTTCAAGCCCCATCCCAAATCCATGAGTCTGGGCCGCCTGGTCGGGCACCTGACGGATTTTTCCGGCGAGTGGGCGCTTTCGACGCTGACCAAAGACAAGATTGAGTTCAGCCCGGACAGCAGTTGGAAGCCCTTTGTACCCACGAGCAAGGCGGAAGCGCTGGAGAAATTTGATAAGGAACTTGCGGGAACGCGCGCGGCACTGGTGGCGACGACCGGAGACACGTGGGACCGGAACTGGCAGCTTGTTTGGCAGGGCCAGGCTTGGATCGACGCACCGAAGCACCAGGTGTTTCGCGACTCTGTGCTGAACCACATGATTCATCACCGCGGACAGTTGACCGTGTATCTGCGGCTGCTGAATGCGAAGGTCCCGGGCACGTACGGACCGAGCGGGGACGAAATGTAAGAAACAGGGAGCAAGGGAGCGAGGGCGCAAGGGAGCAAGGGCTAGGAAAGATTGTGAGTGTGAAGTGTGAGTGTGGGCGCGCCGGACGGACACTCTCACACTCGTACTCGTACTGAGCCCTCGTTCCTGATCTACTCTGGATGCATGTCTTTTTCCTTTCCGAAAATCTATCCGATTCTTGATAGCACCGTGATTCCGCAGGTGGGGCGCGCAGAGTTTCTGTACAGGGTGGGCAATGAGCTGGTCGAGGCTGGGGTGACGCTGCTCGAATACCGCAATAAAACCGGGCCCGAGGCAGAGGTGCTGGCCGACGCGGCGATTCTTCGCGCGGTGCTGCCTGCGGGGAATGTGAAGCTGATTCTCGATGATCGCGCCGATCTGGTAGAGCGAGTTGGGTTTGACGGTGTGCACGTGGATGCAGGAGACGCTACATCGGCCGAGGCGCGGCGGCTGGTGGGACCGGGACGCATTGTGGGCACCTTCGGCGGCAGCGAGGCGTTGTTGCCGGGAATCCTGCAAGAGCCGGTAGATTACCTGTCGATCGGCCCAGTGTTTGCGACCACGACCAAGCAAACCACGAAGGCTCCGATTGGCGTGGAAGGCGTGCGCAAGCTGCGAGCGGAAGCTGGCCCCAATGCTGTGCTGGTTGCGGTGGGAGGGGTGACGCTCGAGCGCGCGCCCGCGGTTCTGGCGGCGGGAGCCAGCTTGATTGCCGTGGCCGCGGCCATCTTCCGCAGCGCCGATCCGGCGGCGGAGTTTCGGCGGTGGAAGACGGCGCTTGATTAGAAGAGAGCCGGGCAGTGGCCGGAAACGGTACAAAGCCGTCCGGGTTTGAGGCAACATGCGTCGGGAAACGAGGCATTTCTGTATTGCCGCGGATCAAACGCTGATTGGAAACGATACATTCTCAGTGGACGCAGGGATGCAGGCCGCGAAAAACCTTTTAGCGGAGGTTTGCGCGATCCCACATCTCAAAAGCGAGATGTGGGGCACCCGCACTACACATGGGTTTAACATGATCGTCATGAAACAGCCTTCGCTCTTGTTAACACTAGTGGTTGCGTATGCCGCTTCTCTAACCGCTCAGTCGTGGCGTGCTGATCGTGCAAAGCTCTGTTTCGTCAGACCGGAAAATAGCGGAATGATAAACGGGTTGATAAGCTATATCGAAGTCGAGAATTATCGCTTACCGTTGATCGGTGACGAGGCAGCTTGCGTCTTTGTGGACTCCCGAGATATCGAACTTGTGGTGACCTCGACCCTTCCTACAGAGCAAGATTCTCCGAATGAGAAGGCGTGCAGGTCACCCACCGTGAAACTCCATCTTGGCGCGAACGACACCCGAACCTTCTTTGTCTACCCAGGGACGAAAGATTCGGAATACACATGCGCTTGGCGCATCGTACAGGCACTGGCTTCAAACAGACCTCTGCGGACACGCTAAGGCCGGGAGGGTCTTGGGCTACCCGGCAGTTACTTCGCACTAAACAGAATGCCGCTGGCCGCATTCGAGATGTGGGGCACCCCAGGTTCCTGCTTTGTGAAAGTCTTTGGTTTCGTATCGTATGATTGCGGTACGGTTCCTGCACGCAGATTTGAACAGACACAGTTTGCCCCATTTAATCCATGCACCAGGGAGGAAGCTGCCCTTTGAATTCCCGATTGCTGCGCATTAAACCGATGTCGATGCTCACTGCGGAAGCGGGCGAGCAGGGAGAGCACACGCTGAAGCGTTCGCTCGGGGCCGTGAACCTGATCACGCTGGGAATCGGCGCGGTGATCGGCGCGGGCATCTTCGTGCTGACGGGCCAGGCTGCGGCGCTTTACGCAGGTCCGGCCGTGGCGTTGAGTTTCGTGCTGGCGGGACTCACGTGCGCCTTTGCCGGCTTGTGCTATTCCGAGTTCGCATCGATTATTCCCATTGCCGGATCGGCTTACACCTATGGATATGCCACGCTGGGCGAACTGGTGGCGTGGATTATCGGCTGGGACCTGGTGCTGGAGTATGCGTTTGGCGCATCGACCGTGGCGTCGGGGTGGGCGGGCTATTTAAATAGCCTGTTGCAGCAGTGGGGCATCGTGATTCCGCCGCAACTGACGGCGATCCCCGGAACCGCGCTGGTGAAATACCACGGGATGTGGGGGCCGGTGGCATCGCTGCCGCCGGGCGTGAGTGATGCCGGGTTGCCGCATGCCACGGGATTCTTCAACTTGATTGCCATCCTGGGAGTGATGGCGATTACGACCATTCTGGTGATCGGCATCAAGGAGTCGGCGAACTTCAACTCCGTGATCGTGTTCATCAAGCTGAGCGTGGTGGCGATTTTCCTGGTGGTGGGCGGCTATTTTCTGTTCCGTCATCCTGATGTGGCGAAGTTGAACTGGCATCCCTTTATTCCGCCGAAGGACGCAAACGGGAACTTTGGCTGGGGCGGCATTTCAAAAGGCGCGTCGCGGATCTTTTTCGCGTATATCGGATTCGATGCGGTGTCGACGGCCGCGCAGGAGGCGAAGAAGCCGCAGCGTGACATGCCCATTGGGATTCTGGGATCGCTCCTCATTTGCACGGCTCTCTACATTCTGGTTTCGCTGGTGCTTACGGGGCTGGTGCCTTACCAAACTTTGAATGTGCCGGCGCCGGTGGCGCTGGGCATCGACGCCACGGGCGTGAGTTGGGGCTCGATGCTGGTGAAGATCGGGGCGGTGTTCGGGCTGGCAACGGTGATGCTGGTGATGCTGCTGGGACAGACGCGCGTCTTCTACTCGATGTCGAAGGACGGCCTCTTGTGGAAGTGGGCCTCGGCGATACATCCCAGGTTTCGCACGCCGTGGATCACCACCATCGTGTTCGGATTTTTCGCGGCGCTGTTTCCCGCGCTGCTGCCGATCTCAAGGCTCGCGGACCTGGTGAATATCGGCACATTGCTGGCGTTCGCGATTGTGTGCGCCGGAGTCTGGGTGCTGCGGGTGCGAAATCCGGAGCTGCATCGGCCGTTTAAAACGCCGCTGGTACCGCTGGTGCCCATCCTGGGCATTGTGTCGGCCCTCTATCTGATGTCGCGGCTGGCGGCGATCACGTGGGAAGTGATGATCGGCTGGTTGATCTTTGGATTGATCATCTACTTTACTTACTCGATCAAGCACAGCAAGGTGCAGCGGATGAAGAATGCGGAAGCAGCGGATGAAGAATGCGGAAGCAGCGGATTAAGAAGCGGAAGTTGAAGAGCAAAAACAACGGCCTCCCTTGCGGGAGGCCGTTTTGCGTGGAGAGGTTGTCGCCGCGTTACGCCGTGGTCTTGGCGCAGAAAGCGTCGAAGGCGCGCATGAGCTCGCCGGCGATGTCCTGCGCGGTGGATTGCTCAATGACGGCGCGTTGCATGAGGTAGACCAGCTTGCCGTCGCGCAGGATGGCGACCGCGGGCGAGCTGGGCGGATGGCCTTCAAAGTAGCCGCGCGCGCGATCCGTGGCTTCGCGGTCCTGGCCGGCAAAGACCGTGATCTTGCGATCGGGCGGGTTGGGGGTGTTGGCGAGCGCGAGGCGGATGCCGGGGCGAGCTTTGCCCGCCGCGCAACCGCAAATGGAGTTGACGACGACGAGGGTCGTTCCCGGCTCGGCCAGTGCGGCGTCGACCTCTTCGGCTGTCCGGGTTTCCTTGATCCCGGCACGAACGAGTTCCTCGCGCATAGGGATCACCATCAGTTCTGGGTACATGTTTGCCTCCGGCAGGAGAAGCTGCCAGCTTTCATTCTACGGGTTTAGGGTGCGCGAAGCTACTGTCGCGGGCGGCTGGACGGCCGGGGCTAAAGCCCAATTCATTATCTCGACTCTGATTCAGGGGCCTGAAGGCCCCTGCTCCTTCCGGGGTAACTGCGTGGCCGGAGTTACTCGGGTGGCGCGCAGCCGCGATTGCGCTCGATGTTCTGGATCTGCTGCAACTCGCCGGTGCGCATTTCGGTGAGCATGGTGCCAAAGGAGTTGTGATTGGCATTGGGAAAGACGACCGCCATAAATGCGGTCCAGGCGTCGCGCATGGCGATCCAGGCACGCTCTTCGGAGCGGAGTTTCTCCTCGTTCACGGGGGCATTGGGCGGATCGCCCGGGATGGACTTGCTAAGACACGGCGATGAGATGACGACGCGGTAGACCTGGTTGAGGTGCAGATCGGCATCCTCGAAGTCGTGCTGCGAGGGGATGGGGTTGCGCTGCTGCATGCGGAACTGGGCTGCCAGCTGTTGCTGGATCATGCGAGTAAAGTTGTCGTTTTGCTCGCCGGGCTCGGCGTCTGCGCGGGCCTTAGCGTAGGTGCGAATGGCGGCGTCGACAGGTTTGAGCGCGGCATCGAGCTGGTCGGCGGTGAGGCCAGTGACGTCGCGTTCGAGCAGGGGTTCTATGGACTCCTCAGGCACGCATCCGCGGTTGCGCTCGGCATTCTGCAAGCGGCGCAGTTCGGACTCACGCTCGTTGGTGATCATCCAGGCGAAGCTGGCGGGATCACTGTTGGGGAAAAGCTTGGCGAGGAAGGCGACCCAGGCATCGCGCAGCGCCAGCCACGCGGTCTGCTCGGCGCGAAGGCCTTCGGCGTTGGAAGGAATGCTGGGTGAGTCGCCGGGTTGGGGCTTGTCGATGCAGGGCGAAGACGCGACTTCGCGAAGGGTCTCGTTCATGCGCAGGTCGACTTCTTCAAGCTGGGCTTTGGGCGGAGCCTGGTTCTGCTGCTGCATGCGCAGATCGTTAGAGAGGCGCATGCGCAACTGGCCGGCGAAGGCATCGCTCTTGTCGTTGGGCGAGGCCTGGGCGTGGGCCTTGGTGTACACACCAATGGCGGCTTCGACGGGCTGAAGGGCGGTAGTGAGCTGGTCGGCCGACATGCCGGGGACGATTTTTTCGATGAGTGGCTCAAGTTCTGCCGGGTACATGGGGCGAGGCTGGATGGCGCGACCCGACAAGAAGCGGTATCCGTCGGGAATGCTGAACCACTCGGCGCCGGGATCGCCAAGCTTGAGATTTGTGACTTCGAGGTGCTGCGTGCCGCTGCGAGGATCGATGCGGGTGACGGAGAGATTGAACTGCAACTGGGGTGAATACCAGATCTCTTTTGTGACCGCGACGGGCTTGTCGTTGCCGAAGGCGCCGGGATTAAAGGTGCGGATTTCACGCGTGCCGGTGCATTCCAGGCCGTCGATGGTTTTAGTCCCCAGACTCTCGCGGGTGAGGACGGACTTACCATCCTTCGATGGGCCGGTGGGCTCGTCTTCCGGGGGTGGCAGGAGGGAGATTTGCTGGCAGCTTTGGCGTTCCGGTGTGCAGACCGAGATCAGCGATGATTTTGGGTCGTAGATGTAGGTGCGTATCAGCGCCGGTTCCATCTCGGAGCTTGCCGGCAGCATGTCACGCACCTCGCGATAGACGCGACCATCGGCGTCGCGCGCCTCCAAAGCAAAGTATTTCAGCGCCGCGGTGGTTCCGTCGGCGTATTGGCGCATTATGTTGGCTTCGATGCGGGCGCGAAAGGGATGACCTGCCACCATGGGGATGAAAAGGCCTTCGGCGTAGTTGCCGGGGCCGGTGTTGGGGTCTGGGGCGTGCGTAGTGTCATTGGTGCTGGTGGTCGCCGTTGAGGAGTTCGTCGCCTGGCCGACCAAGAGAGAAGTGGAAACAAGGCAAAAGGCAAGCAGGAAGACGCGCACAACTTCGGTACGCATGATGAGACTCCCAGGAATTCGATAGCAGTATACAGAATGATTAGACGAGCGGTTACGAATTTCAAGCAGTGCTGTAGTCTTGATTTTTGAAGATTCTGGAGAACATTGCGCTGGCTCCGCTAACGACCCTCTGGATTGGGGGCCCGGCGCGGTGGTTTGTCGAGGCCACCAGTGAAGCGGAGATTGCGGAGGCATGTGCGTGGGCGCGCGAGCGGGGCGTGCCGCTGTTTGTGCTGGGCGGCGGCAGCAATGTGCTGGTGGCGGACGCCGGTTTCGCCGGATTGGCCCTGCATGTTGGGCTTAAGGGCATGGAACTCGAGGGGGAAGTGCTGCGCGCCAGCGTCGGTGAGGTGTGGGACAACTGCGTTGAGCAGGCCGCAGAGGTTGGATTCGCCGGGATAGAGTGCCTCGCCGGGATTCCCGGCACTGTGGGCGGCACGCCGGTGCAGAATGTGGGCGCGTACGGGCAGGAAGTTTCTTCGGTGATCGAGCGTGTGCGGGCGTTTGACCGTGCGGCAACGGAGTTCGTGGAGTTTACAAATGCCGAGTGCGGATTTTCTTACCGCAAGAGCCGGTTCAACTCGACAGACCGGGGGCGGTACGTCGTGACGCGCGTGGATTACCGGTTGCGGCGGAATGGCGCGCCGGCGTTGGTTTATGCGGATCTGAAGGCGCAATTCAGCGGCTGGAAAAAGACGCCTTCGCTGGCTGAAGTTGCGGAGGCGGTGCGCGGAATCCGCAAGAGCAAGGGCATGCTGCTGGTTGACGGCGATCCGGATTGCCGCAGCGTGGGCAGCTTCTTCAAGAATCCGTCGGTTGCGCCGGAGGTTGCCGAGCGGGTGAAGGAGAATGCCGCGAACGCCGGCGTTGCGGTGCGGATGTTTCCCGCGGATGGCGGGATGGTGAAGATTCCCGCGGCGTGGCTGATCGAGCGGGCGGGTTTCCACAAGGGATACGCGCTGGGCGCGGTGGGGATTTCTTCGAAGCACACGTTGGCACTGGTGAATCGCGGGGGCGCGACGGCCGCGGAGATTGCAGCGCTAGCCGCAAAGATTCAGGCGGCGGTTGAGGCGCGGTTCGGGATCCGGCTGGAGATGGAACCAGAGCAGGTGGGATTCTAGTTTGCGACTATAGTAAGACTCATCGGATCAACTCAACGCGGGTCATGTTAACGCGGGTCAAGCACTGAGGCGGTATGCACGTGAAGTTCTCGTCTGTGTGGCCGTTTCTTCGGCGGCAAATTCTTTACCTTGGCCTTTCTGCGGCCCTTGTCGCCATTTTCTGGGCGATCGGAGAGTCGGTCCCTTTTGCGCCGGTTTTGGTGTACACGCTTTGCACCGGCAATCTTCTCTCCGTTGCAATGGGGCGGCTGGGGTTCCTCTTTACGGGAAAACCGTTTCCGTACAATTGGGTAATTTTTCTGGTTCTTCTCATGGCGCTGTCGGTCCCTGTCTACCTCATTTCGACCGCAGCGGTGTGGTTGACCGTTCGGCCAGCCACACTGACGCTTCTTGACCTGCTTGAAACTCAATGGAAGTTCCCATTTGTCGCAACGATGGTCTTCGGTGGCGCCTCGTTTAAGCACCAGACGACGAAGGATCGGCTGGAGCAGCGCAACCGGGAATTGCAACAGTCGGTGGAGAAAGGTACACAGCAGCTTCAGCTACAGGCGCAGGAGATGCAGCGCGCCCGGGAGATTCAGCAGTCGCTGCTGCCGAAAGAGATTCCGCAGCTTGCGGGGTTTGAAGTGGCGGCAGCGTGGCGGCCGGCGCGCGAGGTGAGCGGCGATTACTACGATGTCTTCAAGCTGGACGAACACCGGCTGGGCGTTTGCATTGCGGACGTTGTGGGGAAGGGCGTAGCGGCGGCGTTGCTGATGGCCAATGTGCAGGCAGCCGTGCGCGCGTATGCGAGCAGCGCGGAGAACGCCGCGCAGTTGTGCACGAAGGTCAACCGGTTGCTCTGCGAAAATCTGGCGACGGGAAAGTTTGTGACGTTCCTTTATGGCGTGCTGAACAACGAGACGCGGGCGTTTGATTATTGCAACGCGGGGCACGGCCATCCGATTCTGGTTTCGCAAGGGATGGTGCGTACAGCGGAACAGGGAGGCGCTGTACTAGGCGTGTTTCCTGAATGGAAATATGAGAATGCGCACCTTGCGCTCGAATCGGGCGACCGGCTGTTGCTGGTGACCGATGGCATACCCGAAGCATACGATGCGGACGAAGTGGAATTTGGCGAAGGTCGGCTCGCACTGGCGGCGCTGGCAGCGAGCAAGCGCACGGCGGCAGAGATGAGCAAGCTGCTTCTAGAAGAGGTGTCGAAATATTGCGGGTCGCGCTTCCATGACGATGCGACGCTTCTGGTGATCGCGGCAAAGTGAGGACAATTCAGTCGCTGCGGCCTCGAAGGCGATTCATCAGCCGTTCGCGCTCGGCGGCGAGGACTTGGGCGGCGGGGCCGAGTGAGGTGAGCCGGCCTTCGCGCAAGAACAGAACTTCCGCGCCCATGGCCAATGCATCGGTTACGTCGTGCGTGGCCATGACGGCCTGAACCTGATTTTCTCGCAACCACAATTGCAATCGCTCGAGCAATGCATCGCTGGCTACTCCGTCGAGCGCGGAAAAAGGTTCGTCGAGTAACAGAAGCCGGGGCGCGGGCGCGAGAGCGCGGGCCAGAGCTACGCGTTGGGTCTCGCCACCTGAAAGGTGCTGCGCACGGCGAGGCGCAAGATGGGTTGCGGCAACCAAGGAGAGCATTTCTTCGACGCGCGCCGCACGGGCTGCGTGGTCGAGACTGCGCAGACCATAGGCCACGTTGGCGGCGACAGTGAGGTGAGGGAAGAGCGCGGGCTGCTGCGCGACCAGCGCAGTATGACGATGGCCGGGCGGTAGATGCAGGCCGATGGTGGTGTCCGTGAGCGAATGAGTGTCGAGGGCGATGCGGCCGCGCGTGGGACGGTCGAGGCCGGCGAGCAGACGGAGCAACGTGCTTTTGCCGGAGCCGGAGGGGCCGAAGACCACCGTCCAATTGGACGCGAAAACGCATTGCACTTCGAGGTGGAAGCTGCCGCGACGCGCGTTGAGAGAGAACTCAAGCACTATGCACTCCGTGCTTTTGGGCTTTGGAATAGATCAGTGCAAGAGCGAGGACGCTCATGCCGAGCAGAATGGCGGCGGTGCGGTTGGCGGAAGCGTAGTCGAAATTTTCCACCTGGTCATAGAGCACGATGGAAAGTGTGCGCGTGGCGCCGGGAATGTCGCCTCCGAGCATGAGGACGACGCCGAACTCGCCGATGGTGTGCAGAAAACTGAGCACGATGGCGGCGAGCAGCGAGCGGCGCGCAAGGGGAACGAGAATGCTGGAGACGATGCGCACCGGGCCGGCACCGAGGAGCCGCGCGGCGTCGACAAGCGCGGTGTCGACCGATGCGAAACCGGCGACCAGCGGCTGCACAGCAAAGGGAAGGCTGTAGATTACCGATCCAACTACGAGGCCGTTGAAAGAGAAGGCGAGGGGATGACCGAGGAGGGCCGTGATACCGCGGCCCACGGCTGTGCGGGGGCCGAGCAGGACCAGGAGAAAGAATCCGAGTACGGTGGGCGGTAGAACCATGGGCAGCGTGGCTAGAGCTTCCAGCGCGGCGAGCCAGCGACTGCGGCCCAGCACGAGGAGCGCCGCGAGCGGTACGGCGATAGCAATAAGAATCGCCGTGGTGACCGTGGCCAAACGGAGCGAAAGTGCGAAGGCTTGCCAGTCCATTGGGTTCACTCAACAGACTATCGTTCGGGCGCGGGGATTCCCACCCATTTTGCAAAAAGGGTGAGTGAAAGGAGTGAAGAGAGTGAAGGAGTGAAACAGGGCCAGCTGTGGGCGCTTCATGCGCGTTTTGCGGTATGAGTGAACCTATGCCCTGATGCAAAGCCGCTAAGCGATTATCTGTGCTATCCCACATCTCAAAATCGAGATGTGGGGCACCCTTTTTCGTGCTGGGTTCAAAAAGGTGGGTTGAATCTCGTGCTATCCCACCCATTTCGCAAAAAACGCGAAATGGATGGGGCACGGGATCTCGTTTCGCTTGGGGCGCCGAAGAAAATTATTTCACCGGCGTGAGGCCGCTTTTTGCTAGTTGGGCCTGCACCGCGGGCGAGAGGAGGAAGTCGAGGAGTTTGTGCACGGCGGCGCGTTGCTTTGTGTTGCTGACGATGACCGCGCCCTGCTCGATGGGTGGATAGAGAGTCCGCGGGATGACGAAATACTCGCCGTCTACGCTGAGGCGCGGGGTGAGCGCGGAGGTGAGCGAGATGAGGCCGGCATCGGCGTTGGCGGAGTCGGCGAACTGCGCGGCCTGGGCGATGTTTTCCGCGGTGACAATGCGCGGCTTGAGGGTGTCGTAGAGTCGGAGGCTTTTGAGGGCGGCGACGGCGGCTCGGCCGTAGGGCGCGCGATCGGGATTGGCGATGGCGAGGCGCTTGAGAGCTGGCGAGCGCAGCAGATCGAGCGACGGAGGGGGAAGATGCGAGTCTTTGCGCTCCCAAAGGACGAGCGTGCCTTTGGCGTAGGTGATGGGCGTGGAGGAATCGGCCGATCCGGCAGCGTCGGCCAGGCCGTCATCGATGAGGTGCTTGGGATAGCTGAGGTCGGCGGAGAGAAACAGGTCGAAGGGTGCGCCGTTTTCGATCTCGGTGGTGAGCATCGCGGAGGCCTGGTAGGTGGCTTCGGCATGGATGCCTGTGGCTTGCTGGAATTGTTCGAGAATAGGCGGAAGAACGGGTTCGAGGTCGGCGGCGGCGGCGACGCGCAGCGGGGCTTGCGCGGCCAACGGCGCAGCAAGCACGCACGCGAAGATTGCGGGGAAAAGTCTCTTCAGCATTGGCACAAGCGCTCCATCCACAGCAAGAATCGCCACACACTGGTAGGCTAACACCAGGGAATTATGAACGATAACTTGCATCAATTGCGCTGTTTCGGGTGCGGAAGCCGGATTGCGGGCGGGGAAGCGCGGCCAGATTTTCGCTGCGCCCAATGCGGAGACCTGTTTGAGGTGGAGTATCCCGGCTGGAGCCAGCGCGGGGGACACGACCGACCAAATCCCGGAGCCTTGAAGTGGCTGTGGCGGGAGCGGCGCTGCTCGGGAGAGGCGCTGGATGCGTCGGGCGTGTGGCGTTTCCGCGAGCTGCTGCCGATTCTGGATAGCTTTGGCAACGCGGTTTCGTTGCGCGAGGGCAATACGCCGCTGTATCACTTGCCGCGCGCGGCAAAGGCGCTGGGCATCGATCGCATCTTCGCCAAGCATCAGGGCATGAATCCGACGGGCTCGTTCAAGGACACGGGCATGACCGCGGCGCTGAGCGTGGCGAAAGAACGCGGATTCGAGTGGGTCGCGTGCGCGTCAACGGGGAACACGTCGGCGGCAATGGCGGCATACGCGGCGCGCGCCGGGCTACGCGCTCTGGTGCTGATTCCCGATGGCAAGATTGCATGGGGCAAGCTGTCGCAGGCGATGGATTACGGTGCCGTGACCTATCAGTTGAAGACGGATTTCGACGGCTGCCTGAATGTGTTGACCGAGATTGTGAAACAGGCGCCAATTTACCTGCTGAATTCGGTGAATCCATACCGGCTGGAGGGCCAGAAGACACCGGCCTTTGAGATTGCCGAGGCCATGGACTGGAATGTGCCCGATCACTTGATTGTGCCCGGCGGCAACCTGGGCAACAGCTCGGCACTGGGCAAGGGCTTCCGCGAAATGCGCGAGCTGGGACTGGTGGCGCGCATGCCGAAGATCTCGGTGATTCAGGCCGCGGGGGCGAATCCGCTGGTGCGGAGTATGGCTGCGAATCATGGCACCTCGCTGGAGCCGGTGGAAGCGCATACGCGGGCCACGGCCATTCGCATCGGGAATCCGGCTTCGTGGCGCAAGGCTGCGAAGGTGATCGAGGAGACTGGCGGATGGTGCCTGGACGTGACCGAGGCGGAGATCGCGATTGCCAAGGCAGAGATCGGCGCGGAGGGGTTGGGTTGCGAACCGGCTTCCGCGGTGACGCTGGCGGGGCTGAAGAAGCTGCGCGCGCAGGGCGCGATCCAACCGACCGAGACCGTGGTTCTGGTGCTGACGGGGCACACGCTCAAGGACGCTGATTACACCATCGAATTCCATCGCGGAACACTGCTGACCGATGATGAGAAGAAGGGTCATGAGGCGGAGATTGACGCGTTGCGAAGGGACGCCATCACCCTGGATGCGACACCGGCCGCGGTGCTGGCCGCGTTGAAGGGCAAATTGGGATGAAGGACGCGCGAACGATGGATCGGTTCCGGCTCCGCTTGCCTGCGACTTCAGCGAATCTTGGCCCCGGATTTGACGCCGTGGCCGTGGCCTTGGATTTTGCCCTGGAGATTGAGGCCGAGGTCGCGCAGGAGTTTGCGATTTCCGCGACGGGACGCGATGCGGAGCGTTGCGGGCGGCTGCACGATAACCTGATTCTCGAAATCTACAAAGATCTGCTCGAAACCAATGGGCGGCCGATTGTGCCGCTGGCGTTGCAGATAACGAACGGAATTCCGCTGGGAATGGGGTGCGGGTCGTCGGCGGCCGCGCGGCTTGCGGCCATCGCGCTGGCGATGCACTTTGGGCAACTCGATTGGGACACGGATCGGGTGCTCGAAGAGGCGTATGCGCTGGAGGGGCATCCGGACAATGTGGCGGCTTGCTGGCTGGGCGGTTTTGTGAGCGCGGTGTGCGAGGGAACTCGCGTGTACGTGGCGCGTGTCGATCCGCCAGAGGCGTGGCGCGCGATCGTGGCGCTGCCGGCAGAACCGCTGGCCACCAGCAAAGCGCGCGCGGTGCTGCCAAGCACTTACGCGATGGAAGATGTGGTGGCGAATCTGCAATCGGTGGCAGTGCTCGGGCTGGCCTTCGCCCAGGCGCGCGGCGATCTGCTGCGGTTGGCGATGCAGGATCGCATTCACCAGCCTTATCGAGCGCCTTTCTGCCCGCTGCTGCCGCTTTTGCTCCCGCTGGTTGGGAAAGATGGGATCCTGGGTGTTGCCTTAAGTGGTGCGGGCCCGGCGGTTTTGGTGGTTGTCGAGGGCGAAAAGAGCCTGCCGGCAGCTAGTTCCGCAATTGAAAAAGTGACGAAAAATCGGGTTGGTGCAGAGCAGGTAATCAGCCGGTTTTCAAGGGTTGGTGCCAGCCAAACCGCTGAAATTAAATAGGTTCCATAACATTTCTCGAAGACTTTGGTGGCTAGGCTGTGCGTTATCAATGAGTTAAGGTTACTACCGAGGTAGATAATCACCTATTTTTGATTACCCCACCCATTACCTAAGTTTGCTTGCCATTTATCTATCTAGCAACTACATTCGCTGCGTGAGCAGTTCTGGGGGAGGGCTGCTCTAGCGCCCGTGATCCTTTATGGATCCGGGCGCTTCTCTTTGTACACGAAATCATTTTGTAGCTCCCTCGGACCATGGAACTTACGCGGAGGCAGGACGTTTGGCCCAAGCGCACGAAGCTTGCCAGGGCTTGCGACTTTGAAGGCTCCTCGCGCATCGGATGTGTATACGGTTTCCTGTACAATGACCGTTGGGGCACGCGAGGAGGATCATGGCAGGGCAAGGTGTTTTGGAAGTGAACGACGCGAATTTCGATCAGGAAGTGCTGCGCAGCGAGCAGCCAGTTTTAGTGGATTTCTGGGCCGTCTGGTGCGGTCCGTGCAAGGCAATTGCGCCGATCGTGGATAACGTGGCTGCGACCTACGCGGGCAAGCTGAAGGTGGCCAAAGTGAACGTGGACCAGAATGGCGCGACGCCATCGCGTTACGGGATCCGGGGCATTCCGGCGCTCTTGTTTTTCAAGGGCGGCAAGGTGGCCGACCAGATTGTGGGCTACGTGGCGCAGGACGTGATTGAAGAGAAGGTGAAGAACCTGCTGGCGTAACGAGTACGCCGAACGCTTAGGTTCGGAAGAAACAAAGGCTCGGGCGAAATGCCCGGGCCTTTTGCATTTGCGTCGAAACCCTCGCCGCTTCAGAGCGTATGTTGGTATCTCGGAATCCCGGGTCTCAAAGGCGAGACCCGGGGCACCCCTGAATCGTGCAAGATCAGACGGTCTCAGACCTACGCGCGGCCGCGGAATTGAATGATGCGTCGCCGGTCGCGCTTTGTGGGCCGGTGCGTGGGCAGGGGCGCATACTGCTGCATGGCTTTGCGCTCCTCCGCAACGCGGAGACGCGCCTCGCGGCTGGCTTCCGTTTCGCGGTAAAGATTTTGCGCCACCGCTGCGGGGCCACGGATGTGGTTGATTGCGAGGACGTCGATCTCAAAGCGGCCGCCGTCGTTTTCGATGATCAGCCGATCGCCGGGATGAACGTCGCGCGCGGGTTTGGCACGGACGCCATTCGAATCGATACGGCCCATATCGCAAGCGCGCGAGGCTGTGGCGCGGGTCTTGAAAAAACGCGCGGCCCAGAGCCATTTGTCGATACGAACAGAGTCCACAGTCGATCACCGTCAAGCGAACTGAATCGTATCAGGATTTCCTGGTTACTTTCCAGAGATAGAGATGCTTGGCGTCGCTCGATGTGGCTATGGAGAGCCCCTCTTTGCGCGTGACGCGGTTGAGAGCAGCGCGGATAATTGCCTTCGACGCAGGCAGAGAGGCCAGAGATAGCTTGAGGGCGGTACCGGGAGCTAATTGATCAAGATGTTGAAGGATTTGCGCGACGATCTTCGTGTGTTTTCCTTCACGGCCTTTGGGAATATCGGCCTGGCGAATCGCCATAAATTTGAGCGGAGCGGAATGCGGAATGGGATCGCGCGCCAAAGTCTCAGGCCTCTTTTGCAGTGTGATGCAGGAGAATGAGCGGCGTATGCCCAGCGTAGTGCGATGCGGGCGTGCGCGAGGCGTATGCGTACCGTAACGCAAGAGTATCTGGCGCGTAAAAATATCCCGTTCGTGTAAAAAGTTCTCAGCTCATTGGTGGGTGGCGAGCGCTGGGGCAAAACGGTTGTCCACAGCCTAAATCCCTGAAACGTCTTCGAGATGTGGACATGCCGATCGAAATGGAATGTGACGTGCATCGACTTAAGAGAGGTGCCGAGGTAAAACTATGAAAGAAACACGAAACGCCCCCATCGTGTCGCCCCGGAAAGCGCCGCCAGTTCAGACGAGTGAACATCACCCGAGAGTTCTGGTGGTGGACGACGAAACTGCGATTGCGGACACCCTTGCGAAAATTCTTTCTTTGAGCGGCTTTCCGGCGGTCGCGGCGTACGACGGCAACGGTGCCCTTGATACTGCGTTGCTGAAGCCGCCCGAAATGCTCATCACAGACGTGATGTTGCCCGGAATGAACGGCGTCGAACTGGCCATTACGATCCAGCGCGTCTTCCCGGAGTGCAAGATTCTGTTGTTCTCAGGGCTGGCGGCGACGTCTGACTTGCTGGCGACAGCACGCCGGGCGGGACACTTCTTCACATTGCTCAAAAAGCCGGTGGCGCCCGAGACCCTTGTGGCCATAGTGGCGCAAGGTCTTAACGCGAGCGGCGGCGAGACTTCCGCAGCAATGGCCTAGTTCCAGTTCCAAGCTAAGGATCATCGTAGGCTCGTCAGTGTTTTGCCGGCGACTCTCCATGCATGAGTGCGTTATAGCGACGGGCGTACTCGGCTTTGTACGCGGCAACGGCGCGGTCGTAGCTGAGTGGTGGCGTGCCGGGCCTCATGGTCCAGTGGAGCTCGAGATTGCGCGTGCCGGCAGGGACGGTGAGCGCTCCGTCCGTGAGGTGCACTGGCTTGCCGTCGGCCGTAGCGGATTTGAGTTCGACAAACCACGGGAGATGCACGACGATGGCCGCGGGCGGAGTAGTGAACGCGGTGTGGAGATGCAACGTGGCCACGCCGTCCTGCGGCTGGGTGAGCGTGAAGGCGACAGGGCCGAAGCAGGTGGGCGCCTGGCGTACCGCAATAGTTTTGCCTTTGCCGATCCAATCTGGTGAGATCACAGAAAGCAGATGAAGCCGGTCGCCCTCTTCGCGCACCAGCATGGTGCGCAGCAGGGTACGGTACTCTGCCGCGAACCAGCCGTGGGGCGCGAGGTTGTCGCCGAAGTTGCGGTCGCCCCAGGGACGGATTTTGTACTCGAAGCCGGCATTCGTGGAACTGGTGTGCAGCAGGATAGCGTAAAGCTCGTTGAGCGCCTGCTGCTGATCGCCGCGGATGGTCTCGGTCATCGTGTTTTTGATGGTCAGGTAGTGGTGCAGGAACTCGCCGTCGGCGTAGGTCATGATGCCTTCGGCATACTTGGCCTGAGTGGCGCGGAGGGTTGCGGTCACGCGGGGATCGTGCGGGTCGAGCGTGGGCTCGGGGACCACGGAAAGCAGATTGCCCCAGTCGTAGCCACCGGGCTGGCCATCGAGGACCGGTGGTATGTAGCCATTGTGCGCGGCGGCCTGGGCGTCGAGAACCTTGAAAAATGCCGCATGAAGAGCGTCGTATTCGGCCTGCCATTTTTGCGCGAGGTCGGCGTGGCCGGTTTCAGTTGCCATCGGGATGGCGAGGCGAAGGCCGTCGAGCGCGAGAAAGTTGTAGCCGGTGAGATGGCCGGGGATGTACTCGTTGTCGCGCACATCGCTTGCGGGGACGATGTTGAGTGGGTCGGCGGCGCGCGCCTGATGGAGCCAATCGACGGCGCGATCGATTTGCGGGAGAGACCATGCGGCGAAGTCTTTGTCGTGCGTGATGCGGAAGTGCTGCCCATACGCCCAGACGGCTTCGCCCCAGCCGTCGTATTGCTGCGCTTGCGAAAGGAAATTGCCGTCGGGCTTTTGCGATTTGGCGAAGAAGTCGAGGCACTCGCGCGCGATCTGCGGATAACCGGTGATGTCGTAGCTGTGCACGATGTCGGCGCCATCGCGCAACCAGAATGCGTGGTAGTGGAGCTTATTCACAGTTTGGATATAGTCAGGGCCGATGTGATCGATGGCGATGAGGTCGTAGATGAGGTTGGTGTAGAAGGTGTCGACGGCTTTCGGCTCGGGCAGTTCAATTTGCATGCCGGCGGAGAGAATGCTGTCCCAATACGCGGTGATTTGCGCCTTGGCAGCATCGAAGCTGGTCTGATCGAGATCTGACAGGATCTGCGGATCAGCAGTGGGAACGACCGGCATCTTGAAGTCCAACGTGCGTTGGGCGCCGGGCGCGAGCAAGTTTGAGTAAATGACGATGCCGACGGGGGTTTCCGGCTCGACGTTGAGATGAATGGGCTTGGTGAGGTTGGGCGGGTGCATGTCGCGGTAACTGTCGCGAAGAGTGAAGCCGCGCGAGGCGTAATCCAACGGAAAACTGTAAAGCAGGCG
This sequence comes from uncultured Acidobacteriota bacterium, assembly GCA_963786565.1. GTDB lineage: Bacteria > Acidobacteriota > Terriglobia > Terriglobales > Acidobacteriaceae > Telmatobacter. Next base: position 68,769 of record CAWAZR010000024.1, read on the forward strand.
GCCGTCGCGGAAAAAGTGCGCAGCGTCAAAGGAGTTGGCCCATTGGCTGCTGAAGGGCTCGCCGATCTGGCGGTACGCTCCGGGGAATTTTCCATCGACGGGGCGCAGGAAGCGGTTGTCGCCGTGGGCCACGCCGGCTGTGGAGAGTGCGTCGTAGCGGATGCCGGTGGCGAAGATGGCACGCGTGGGCCGGTGCGAAGTGTTCTTCATTTCGACGCGAATGAAGTTGACGAGGGGGCCGTTGTCTTTGCCGTTGAGCGTGGCCGCGAAGAGGGTGAAGCGGTAGACGATGCCGTTGCGAGCGAACTCATAGTGGACGATGGGCAAATGGCCCTGCTCGAGGGTGCGGATGCGGACGCTGATCGGCTCGAGCTCGGGGCCGGCGAAGAACATCAGCTCGCCGAAACCGGTGCGCAGGTAGCCTTCGGGCGTGATCTCCGTTGCGGCTTCGGTGCCCATGACGCCGATTTCGTCGGTGGGCTTGGAGAAATAGGAAAAAGGCTGGCCAGGCTGGTCGATGGACGGGGAGACCATCTGCGCGGACAGGCTGGCCGCACAGAAAAGAGCGGCGGCAAAACCGGAGACAAAGTGGGCTGAGGCACGAGGGATGCGAACTGCGACAGAGCTCATGAAGCACGAACCTTCCGGTGGTGCGTGGTGAGATTGGACGCACAAGCAAAGAGTCCACGCGCGGTCAAGGGAACATCATAGACCAGAGAGCGCACGCATTCCTGGCGATTGGGTCCAGGTTTACTGCCACGCCTGAAGGAAGCGGATTGTGATTGTGAAGCGGAAACTGGTGCGGGCCGAGTACACTGTACGCGAACCAAAAACACCGAACCAGGTTGCACAAGCGATTTGGGCCAATTCCCGTTTCCGCATTTCACAAGATCGGAGCCACTATGAACGCACGTCGTGGTAGTTCCCCCTCGTTTTCAGTTGCCCGCAGTTTCCTGACGGTCACCGCGCTCACCCTGTTGGCCTCATGGATGCTTTCCAGCTATGCAAAGGCGCAGGCGGCGCCAAGCGGCGTGCCGTCGTATCCAGTGGGCGGAGTTTCCGTTGCGGTTCCTGTTCCTCCGGGCATGGGCATGGCGGAGGTGGGAGACTACCGCGTGAAGTACGAAGTGGTGACTCCGGACAGCAACCGGCTCGTGGCGGCGTTCGTCTCCGAGGGCGATTTAGCGAAGTTGCGCAGCGGCGGGACGGGGGGCATCAACCCCTACGCGCTGGTGGAGGTGCTGCGCGCCGCCGAGTTTAGCGATATAAGCGCGAGCGACTTCAAGGATCTGGTCGGTTCTGCCAGCAATCAGATCGGGGCGATGATCGATTCCACGTACAAGGAGACCGAGGCGGAGTTCAACCGGCGGATGAAAGCGCTGAACCAAAATACACAGGAGACCCTGGGTCAGCCGGTGATGCTTGGCACCTTTTTCTACAAGACCGATGCCTACTCATTTGGCATGCTGGCGCCGGTGACGGTGAACGGAGCGACCATAAAAATGGTGGTGGGCACAGTCCTGCTGCGCGCCAGGAACCGGGTTCTTTTTGCGTATTTTTACGAGGTCTACAAGGATGATCAGACGCCCGCGCAGGTGCGCGCGGTGAGCGAACAGTGGACGGATGCGATCCTGGCGGCGAATCAATAGTAGGCGATGGGATTAGGCTGCGGCATTTCCGTTGCCCACTTTAGGAGCAGGCCGGTAGTTCTTCTCGGCAGAAACGGAATTGTGGGCGGATGATGAGAGCCACGCAAGAGAATGCCGGGCAGGTTCTAGGGTTGGCTCTCCGTCTTCCAGACGTACAGGTGCTCGGCGTCGCTTGAAGTGGCGACCTCAATGCCGCGCAAACGTGTGGCGCGGTTGAGAGCGGCTCGGATGTTCTCCTTGGAATCCGGCAGAGCCTCGAGGGGAATCTTCAGCGCACTTCCAGGTTTGAGCTCATTGAGGTCTGTCAGAAGCCTACTGACAATTTGCTTATGCTTGCCATCACGACCTTTGGGGACATCGACCTGGAAGATCGACTCAAAGCTTGTCTCTAGCTTTGCGTGCCCATTTCCACTCTTCATAGTTGACCTCCTCGAGCCGGGAAAGCGCCGTTTAAAGACTAACAATAACCTAAGCTAAAAATCATATCGAGCTATAGTGACGCAAATCAATCGAAAACCTATGCTTATTTTACGCAGGAATCTCGCAATCACGATGTAGCTATGTTTCGATCATCCGTAGGAATGGTCTTGTGGGCGCGTAAAGATGTTCAGATTAAAAGATTTATCCCGTAGCAGGAAGACTCAGCCCGTATCAGAAAAAAGCTGCTAGGGTGCCTCCAGAGGTGATATTCCATCATGACTGGAAGACGAAATTCCCCTGTCGTCCCCATCAGTGAAGTTCCGCCAGCCGACACAAGTCCCTATCGCCCCACCGTGCTCGTGGTCGATGACGAGTCAGCGATTGCCGAAACTGTGGCGGCGATTCTATCGCGAAGCGGATACGCCGCAATGACCGCGTACGACGGGCAAGAAGCAATGGAGATCGCGTTGCTTACGCCACCGGAGTTGCTCATCACTGATGTATCGATGCCGGGCATGAGCGGCATCGAACTTGCGATTACAATCCGACGGGTATTTCCCGACTGCAGGGTCCTATTGTTCTCAGGCCATGTGGCCACAGCCGGACTGCTGGCGGTTGCACAGCGCGCCGGTCACACCTTTGCGCTGCTGTCGAAGCCTGTGCATCCGAAAGAGCTTCTGGCAAGAGTCTCCGAGAGCCTGAGGCCTGTGAGTAGCGCCGCGAATTAGCTGCCAGGCACTGTCGCGGTCGCAGCAGTTGAGGGCAATTCATCCGAAGTGGAACCCGTGATGGATTGGGGCTGGCCGACTTCACGTGGTTTCCAGGCGAAATGGCTGCGCTCGAGAAAATAGCCGCAACAGTCGTTCAATTGGGGACTGCATATGGCAGAAAAGTGCTTCAGGAAAAAAGATTCGAACCCGCCTGTCTGCGGGGTTCATGACGTACGGCTGATCACGAGGCAGCTTCCCGACGAATTGATTGCGGTAGGTTATAAGTTCCTCACCTTCCTTGTTTGCCCGGTGAGCGGCACAGTGCTCAATGACGAGAAGAAGCGAAAATGAAGGATGCCCACACTTTGTTGCTCGACATGAAGAGAGCTTCTGGCAGGGAGCCCCGAGAGTCCGACGTAGGTGAGCAGCGCCGCGGTTTAGCTGCCAGGCACTGTCGTGGTCGCGCCGGCTGACCGCAATTCATCCGAAGCTGAACTCTCGTGGAAACGCCGCCAAATGGTTTCGGCGGTTTTGCGAGAGACTACGGCGGCGAGGGACTCGGCGGTGGCTTGCTGCACGTCGCGCAGGCTGCCGAAGTGGGTGAGCAGACGCTGGCGGGTTTGCGCGCCGACGCCGGGAATGTTCAGCAACTCGGATTGTTTATCCCGCATGGCCCGGCGCTGCCTGTGATAGCCGACGGCGAAGCGATGGCTTTCATCGCGAATGAGCTGGACAAGATGGAGCACGGGACTGCGGCGGTCGAGGACGATGGGCTCGTCTTCGTTGCCGTAGAGGTAGATGATCTCTTCCTTCTTGGCGATGGAGGCGAGCGGCTGCGAAGTGAAGCCGAGGGACTCAAGGGCCTCAGCCGCGGCGTGGAGCTGGCCCAGGCCGCCATCGACGAGGACGAGTGAGGGCATGGGCTGGTCTTCATCTTTGACTCGGCGGTAGCGGCGCTCGACGACCTCGCGCATGGCGGCGAAATCGTCAACCCCGGCGATGGTCTTTATCTTGAACTTGCGATAGGCGGATTTGTTCATCTTGCCGTCTTCCCAGACGACCATGGAAGCGACCGTCTCCGCGCCCTGGATGTGGGAGATATCGAAGCACTCGATGCGGCAGGGAAGCTCGGGAAGCATGAGCACGTCGGCGAGCGCTTCCTGAATGGCTTTGCGCGAAGGCTCGAGGACGCGGAAACGTTGCGTGTAGGACTGCTTCGCGTTTTGCCCCGCTAGATCGACGAGAGAGCGCTTTTCGCCACGTTGCGGCACGGCGATTTCGATTTTGTGCCCGATGCGCTCGGTGAGTAATGCAGAGAGAGACTCGCGGTCGTCGAAGTCTACAGGGGCGAGAATGGTGCGCGGGACGTATTGCTGGTCGATATAGAGCTGCTTGAGGAGGGCGCTGAAGACTGCGCCCGCGTGGAAGGGGGCTTCGCCCTCAGGGGCTAAAGCCCCATCCTTTTGTTTGGACGGTTTCGGCGCGACTGAAGTCGCGCCCTGATACAAAGCGGTCGACCCTTTGTGATCTACGGCGTTTTTGTTGGAGGTGCCGAAAGCAAGAGCAACCACAGGCCCTTCGACTCCCTGCGCTTCGCTCCGGTCGCTCAGGATGACAGGTCGGGTATGAGGCTCCTCGTCGATAGCTTCCATGAGACTCGGCAGATCTTCCCAGAAGAACTCGCGGCGGTCGACGATTTTGCCGTTGCGCATGTGGAAGAGATTGACGGCGAGCGAGCCGTCTTCAAAGTGGTAGCCGAAGACGTCTGCATCGTCGTTAAGCTCGACCGTGGCGATGCGCTGTTTCTCCTGGAGCTGATGCACGGTGGAGAGCTGGTCGCGGAGGCGCGCGGCGGCTTCGAACTGCTCGGCTTCGGCGGCGGCCATCATGCGCGCGGTGAGGGTGCGCTCCAACTCCGCGTGGCGACCTTCGAGAAACAGTTGCGCGTCGCGGACGGCGTCCTTGTAGGCATCGGGCGTGGTGAGGCCTTCAACGCAAGGGCCGAGACAGCGATGAATGTAGTACTGCAAACAGGCGCGGGGATGGTAGCGCGAGAGATCGACCTTGCAACTGGGCAAGAGAAAACTGCGGTGGATGAGCTCGACCACGCGGTAGGCGAGGTTGCCGGGAAAGTAAGGGCCGTAATAGGCGGCGCCATCCTTGCGCAGGCGGCGCGTGACGAAGACCTTGGGGAAACGGTCGCCGAGAGTGAGCTTGACGTAGGGATAGGTCTTGTCGTCGCGCAGCAGGATATTGAAGCGCGGCTTGCGCTGCTTGATGAGATTGTTCTCGAGGGCGAGGGCTTCATGCTCGTTGGCGACGAGGATGTAGTCAAGGTCGACGGCCTCGCGCATGAGCGAGCCGGTCTTGGCGTTGGCCTGGGAGGCTTCAAGCAGATAGGAGCGCACGCGCGCGCGCAGGTTGTTGGCTTTGCCCACGTAGATGACCTCGCCCTCGGCGTTTCTGTAGAGGTACACGCCGGGTTGCGTGGGCAGGCTGCGGATTTTTTCGTAGAGGTCCATGGATGAGGATGGGTTCGCTGCGCTTGAGGCCAGTTCTTAGGATAGCGGGATTGGCGCTCCGACCCATAGGGGAGTGACTGTGCTTTCCCACCCTAAACGCAAAGGCGCGTTTAGGATGGGGCACCCCTGAGTTGCGAGGCGGGGCTGTGCGGGAAGGCCGGAATAGGGCAATCCTTACCCGGTTTGGTAAAAATTACATGGTTTTTGCTATTGTTGGCGATGCCGGGAGGATGGGTAATGGGTTCATTTTCAGGCATTTGCAAAGGCTCTCTGGATTGGAGGTCGGCGTGCACTTTCACGGGTGAAGCAGCAGACTTTCACTGCCGGGAATTCAGTAAGTGATTCCAGGAGTGGACGGGAAGGTGGAGGCAATGACAAGCAATCGAATTGGATTTGCAATGGCAGCCGCGGCGCTGGTTGCACTGGGCATGACGGGGTGCTCTACCAAGAACTACGTGCGCACGCAAACGGGACCGCTGATCGAGCACACGGATCAACTCGATCAGAAGTCGGCAGAGAACAACCGTGCGATTCACGATGTAGACGATCGCGCGCAGGCGGGCATCAGCAAGGCGCAGACCACGGCCGACGCGGCCAACGTGAATGCGACGAACGCGAGCCAGGAGGCGAACTCGGCCGACACTGCGGCTAACGACGTGGCGCACCGCGCCGATACGTTGGAGAGCGTAGTGAAGGGGCTCGACAACTACAAGGAAGTCACGAAGGTGTCAGTGACCTTTGGCTTCGACAAGGCCCTGCTGACCAACGACGACAAAGCGCAGCTGGATGAGTTCGCAGGCCAGTTGGGTTCCGCGAAGAGCTACATTCTTGAAGTGACCGGCGGGACCGATTCGGTGGGACCGGCGCAGTACAACTACGAGCTGAGCCAGCGCCGCGCCGATGCGGTGGTGCAGTATCTGGCGGCGAAGTACAACATCCAGGCCCATCGGTTTTATCTGATCGGCATTGGCAAGGACCAGTATGTGGCGGAGAACAATACGCCGGAAGGACGCAAGGAGAATCGGCGCGTCCAAGTGCGGTTGCTCTCGAATATGAGCAGCAACAGCGCGACAAACGGACAACTTCCCGCGCAGACGGGCCAGGCGAATCCGCCTAGCCAGCCGCCGACGGTTGAGGAATAGCATCGCCGGAAACACTTCTCAGATAGCTGGGGTAGGAAGCAGGGGCAGACCTAAACGGGTCTGCCTTTTGCGTTTCTGTGGCTAAGATTTTTCTGCCGCGAGCTGTTTCACGTGCTCTGCGCGGACTTCGTTGGCAGTAAAGAGACGCAGGAACGGAGCGTCTTGCGCAGCGGCTTCGACGGCGGGGCGGCCTTGGGCCTCTTCACGCTCCACAATACAGACCACGGCGGCGACGACCATGCCGGCCTCCTGCGCGGCCTCGATGGCGGCGATGGTGGAGGCGCCGGTGGTGCAAACGTCATCGACAATGACCACGCGCGCGCCGGGACGATAGAAGCCCTCGATGCGGCGGCCGGTTCCGTGCGCCTTTTCAGCTTTGCGCACCAGAAAGCCGTGGAGTAGCGGCATATTGGGGCGCAAAGTGGAGCGCCAGGCGCTGGCTGTGGCCACGTTGGAGACGATGGGATCTGCGCCCATGGTGAGGCCGCCGACGGCCTCGGCGTCGATCTTGCTGGCTTCGAGCAGCTCGAGAATGGAGTGCCCGGTGAGCCGCCCGCCCTCGGCGTGGAGCGTGGTGGTGCGGCAGTCGATGTAGTAGTCGCTGGTTGCCCCGGAAGAGAGCTTGAACTCGCCGAGCTTGAAGCTGGTGCGAGCCAGAAGGGCGAGGAGCTGCTGGGCGTAGGTGGTGTCGGGCATCAATGCGATTGTAAGCGAGTGAAGGAGTGAAAAGAGTGAAGAAGTGATGAGAGTGAAGTAAGTGAAGGGAGTGAAGAACTGGGTCAACCAGCCGTTTCGCTTTTTTCACTCACTTCACTTGCTTCACTCATTTCATCGGTCTGGTCACATTTTGTCGAAGTGGCGGAAGCCACCGCTGCCGATCATTGCCACCGAAAAAATGATGAAATTGTAGGACGCGTGGACGAGTGTGCTCGCGGCCAGGGATCGCGTGATAAGACGAACGGCACACAGAATCAGGCTGACAATGATGAGCAGAAGAAACGGCCCCAGCGAGTGGCCCTGCTGTTCGACATGCAAGAGGGCGAAAGGAATGCTGGTGAGCACAGAGCCGATGATCATGGCGGGAAGCGACCACTGCGGATGACCGTCGAGGTCGAGCGGACGCGGAGGCCTGTGGGTTTTCTTTTCGGCGGACCAGTCGCAGGCGGTGCAGAGGGCCGGCAATAAGAAGCCGCGGAAGAACATCTCCTCAAAGAAGGGCGCCATGGTGACGCCGAACGCGAACATCAGCCAGGCGGCGCCGGGGGTGCTGATCATTTTCTCGATGGGCGCGTTAGCGGGACCTGGCATCAGAAACTGGTCGAGGATTGCCAGAGCAAAGCACACAACCGCGACGCCGAAGAGCGGCCAGAACCAGATGATTGCGAGTTTGCCGCGCCATTGCAATCCCACGAAGAGGCTCTCGTTCCACACCATCGGAAAGACGAAGAGGCTGAAGCCGAAGGTGACGAGGTAGAGAATGGCCTCGCTGACGAGGTTGAAGCCGACGTCGGTGGCGGACTTTGCCGAAATCTGCATACCGAAGAGATGAAAATGCGAGACGAGCGCCAGGGCGATGACCAAAATGCAGAAGGCGACAGTAAGCAGCAGCGTCAAAAGCAGAAGATGGCCGAAGTTCGGGATGCGCATGGGGCGGCGAACCGGCGGCTGCGCGTAGGAATGGAAGAGCGGATGCTCAACGTGGGAAGGCGCATTTGTTGCGATCGGCGCGTCGGTCTCGGCCAGACGGCGTTCATCGTCAGCCCGGTCTTCGGCCATGACGTTTCCCACGCGCATCTCCGCCGCCTGGCGCGGAATGAAAGTCTCTGCGTCGTCTGCCGGCTTCGTCACGGGTTCGCGTGTATCGTCTTCGGGGAAGTTGGTCATGGGCGCTGGATGCCAGTCTATCTGCGTTTGCTTGGCCCGGCTGAAGTTTTTTGTCGCGTGCGTTTGCCGTTGGATTTCGCCGCGGCCGGATCAGGATCGGCGTTATTCGATGAGACGCCATCGGGGCTATCGCCGGCCGCGGAGGATGAAAGCAGATCCTCTTCCGCATCGGCGGGCGTGAGACGGCCGTTGCTGAGCTTGTAATAGCGCTTGAGGAACTGCCCAGTGTAAGAGCCGGGCGTGGCGGCAATCTTCGCGGGACGGCCTTCGCCGACGATGCGTCCGCCGTCTTCGCCGCCCTCGGGGCCGAGATCAATGACCCAGTCGGCGTTGCGGATGACGTCGAGATTGTGCTCGATGATGATCACCGAGTTGCCAAGATCGGTGAGCCGGTGCAGCACTTCGAGGAGCTTGCGCACATCGTCGAAGTGCAGGCCAGTGGTGGGCTCGTCGAGCAGATAGAGGGTTTTGCCGGTCTGGCGCTTGGAGAGCTCACGCGCCAGCTTCATGCGCTGCGCCTCACCTCCCGACAATGTCGTAGCGCTCTGGCCGAGGTGAATGTAGCCGAGGCCGACGTCGACGAGGGTTTGCAATTTCTGGCGAACCTGGGGCACGTCGGTGAGCAGCGGTAGTGCGTCTTCAATGGTGAGGTCGAGCACGTCGGCGATGGAGTGGCCGTGGAATTTTACGGCCAGCGTCTCCTGGTTGTAGCGGCGGCCGTTGCACACCTCGCACTGCACGTAGACGTCGGGCATGAAGTTCATTTCAATGCGGCGCTGGCCGTCGCCCGTGCAGGCCTCGCAGCGACCGCCGGTCACGTTGAAGCTGAAGCGGCCGGGCTTGTAGCCGCGCTCGCGCGCCTCGGGCAACATCGCAAATAAATCACGGATAGGCGAGAAGACGCCGGTGTACGTGGCTGGATTGGAGCGCGGCGTGCGGCCGATCGGCGACTGATCGATACGCACGACCTTGTCGATCTGCTCGGTTCCGGTGAGGGCTTCATGCGCGCCGGGCTCCTCGCGCGAACCGTAGATCGATTTCGCGAGCGAGCGATAGAGGATGTCGTTGACGAGGGTGCTTTTGCCGCTGCCGCTCACGCCGGTGACGACCGTCATCACGCCGAGGGGAATGCGCAGGTTCACGTCCTGGAGGTTGTGCTCGCGCGCCCCGGTGATGGTGAGCCACTTGCCGGTGAGCTTACGTGGCTGAGTGCGTTGCAGCATGGAGGTGGCGCCGCTGAGATACCGGCCGGTAAGCGACGCCGGCGACGCCATGATTTGCTCCGGTGTGCCTTCCGCGACGACAAAGCCTCCCAAGCCTCCCGCTCCTGGACCAAGATCGAGAACAAAGTCCGCATGGCGGATGGTCTCTTCGTCGTGTTCGACGACGAGAACCGTGTTGCCCAAGTCGCGGAGCTTTTCCAGGGCTTCGATGAGGCGATTGTTGTCGCGCTGGTGCAGGCCGATGGAAGGCTCGTCGAGCACGTACAAAACGCCGCGCAGGCGCGAGCCGATCTGCGTGGCGAGGCGAATGCGCTGGCCCTCGCCGCCGGAGAGCGTGGTGGCATTGCGGTCGAGCGAAAGATAGTTGAGGCCGACGGCGCAAAGAAATTCAAGGCGCTCCGCGATCTCGCGGCGGAGGCGCTCGGCCACGAGGGCCTCGCGCTCAGTGAATTGCAGGTTGATGATGGCCGAGAGCGCGCGATTGAGCGGAAGGGCGGTGAAGTCGGCGATGGAAAGGCCGCCGACCTTGACGGCGAGCGACTCCGGGCGCAGACGCTTGCCGCGGCACACCGGGCAGGGAACGGCCGACATGAAGCTCATCATGTACTCGCGATAGCTGTCGCTGCGCGCATCCTCCGCATTGTCGCGCAGGTAGGCCAGAATGCCGTGGAAGCCGGTGCGCGGAGCCTCGCCTTTGGGCGGTCCGTAGACCAGCAGGTGCTGCTGGCGCGGCGGCAGGTCTTCAAACGGCGTCTTGAGGTCAATCTTGTAGCGATCCGCGGCAAGCTGGACGAGCTTGATGAGGTATTGCGACGAGGAGCCGGGGCCGAGACCGCCGTCGAACAATGGCTTGGACCAGTCTGTGATGACTTTGGCGGGGTCGAAGTCGTAAAGCGAGCCGAGACCGTGGCAGTTGGGGCAGGCGCCGAAGGTGGAGTTGAAGGAGAAGCTGCGAGGCTCGAGTTTGGGCACGTCGAGGCCGCAATCGGGACAGGCCATCGAGGATGAAAACAACTGCTCGTTGCCGTCGTTGAACGTGATGAGGGCGAGGCCATTGGCAAGTTGCAAGGCTTTGCTGACGGCCTGACCTAATCGGGCTTCGACGGGGCGCTTTTCGACGGCCGGCTTTCCCACGATCACAGCATCCGTCGGGGCTTTCAACAGCACCCGGTCGACGATAGCTTCGATGGTGTGGTTTTTGCGGCGATCGAGCGCGAGGGGCTCGGAAAGATCGTGCACCTCGCCATCTACCCTGGCGCGAAACCCTTGCTGATCAAGCTGATCCAGCAAATCCTTAAACTCTCCCTTGCGGCCTCGCACAATGGGCGCCATCACGGTGACGCGCTCGCCTTTGCCCAATTCCAGGATCCTTTGAACGATCTGCTCGGCGGCTTGGCGCGCGATGGGCCGGCCGCAGCCGGGGCAGTGGGGCGTACCGACAGAAGCGTAAAGCAGGCGCAGATAGTCGTAGATCTCCGTGATGGTGCCGACCGTGGAACGAGGGCTGCGGCTCGTGGTTTTCTGCTCGATGGAGATGGCGGGGCTTAAGCCCTCGATTGAGTCCACGTCGGGCCGCTCGATCTGGTCGAGGAACTGGCGCGCGTAGGCGGAAAGCGTCTCAACATAGCGGCGCTGGCCTTCGGCGTAGATGGTGTCGAAGGCGAGCGAGCTCTTGCCGGAGCCGGATAGACCGGTGACCACGGTGAGTGCGTTGCGGGGAATGCGCACGTTGATGTCGCGCAGGTTGTGCTGGCGCGCTCCCCGCACCGAAATGTGCGTAATGGACATGTTTGGGCTAAACGTTAATGGCGGGTTCCGAGTGATTTGCGACGCAAAGTACTAAAGGCACTAGAGGTATTCTATTTGGCAACAGTAGAGACGGCAACGCAGTGGATAATCTGCGACAATCGGATGGACGCCTACCAGGCTTGCCGGCACACGCGGTGAACCGGAGTTCGAAGACAGGCGGCGGGACGCGCACGTTGCGGCCTTAAGCGCACATTACGGGAGAAGCGGCTAGCCATGGCAAACTTGTTGGATTTGTTCATGTTGATATTGGCGACATTGGGCGCGTTGGCATTTGGCATTCTGGCCGCTTATGCGATTCTGCGCGTAGGGTTCGCGCTGATGCGCGCACCTCGCCGGCCGGCACCCCTGAAGACCCAGCCCCAGGCGGCGCGGATCTCTTAAAAGCATTTATCAGCTTTCAGCCGTCAGCACCTGGCGGTGTCGCTCTCATTTCAGTTTTGTGGATTCTGCGGGCTGTTCTGCTGCTGTTGCAGCACCTGCAACTGGCGCTGCTCGAGCATTTGCTGCGGCGTGCGCACCGGCACGCCTGGGGCGTTATTTACAACGGGCTGCGGCATGGGCGGCGGCGCCGGCGGATTCGCATCGGGCTGCTCGACTTCCTGATCGTTTTCCGCATCGTTGTCGTTGGTTGCGCCGGGGCCGGCAGTGCCCGAGGGCTGTGCTGGGCCTGTGGGACGGCCGCTCAACACGATCTTTCGCGGCGTACCCTGGCCCAGATCGCCAAGCAAAAGAATGTTGTAGCCGGAACCGTCGAGAAGCTCTGCGAGCACGTCGCGGGCAGGGCCGGGTCCGTAGTTCCCAAAGATGCGCTCGTCCGCACCCATTCCCTCGATCTTGGCGCCGGTCTTGAGAGAAATGTCCCTCAGAATCTGGTCCAGGCTGGAGTTGGAGGCCTGAATGAACAGGCCGTGGCTGTCCCAGACCACAGACGCCGCAGCAGGTTTGTTGTTGGCGGGCCAGTTAGGAATTTGCGGTGCAGCGGGCACAGGGGCCGGAGCAGGCGGGGCTGCGGGTTTTGCGGACGCGGGCTTCTTGCGCGAGCGCGCGGTCGCATGCGCGTGAGCCGGAGTTGATGGCGACTGCGCGGGCGTTGACTGCGCGGCCAGTGGGACGTCCAAGAGAAATTGCGCTGCGAAGATGATGGCTGAGGCGGCCAGGAGCGTCGTGACGCCGGCGCACAGGCCTGCGGCGGCGTGGCGTGAAGATTCCGGCGGTGGGAGAACCAGGGCTCGCATTGAATTCAAGCGCAATGCGGAGCGCGGCGCATAGAGCCGCCGCGATCGATTGCCGCTCACTGTACTAGACTAGCAGTGGCTGGTGGACGCTCATAGGCCGTCAAGAAAAGAGATTTTCGGGGCAAAAAGGATGAAGACGGAGATGCGCTTGCGGTGGACGGTTTTGATGGCGTTGGCGATGCTGTTGGCGCCATGGACGAGCCGGGCGGCAAGTTGCACTCCCGAGCCCGAATTGGGTTCGCTGGATCGGGATGCGTTGTCGGCGATCGTCACCAAGGTGGCAAACGCCGTGATGGGGCAGGATGAGTCCACATTGCAGGCCGTGCTGCTGCCGCAGGAAGCATCGCAGTGGGACGGGATCCGCGCAACCGTGGAGCAAGGGGTGCCACTGCTGAAGGGCGGCCACTTCGAGTTGCGAAATCTCTACTTGCTGGATGCGAGCGAGCAGACAGCACCCATGGATACGCAGTTTTTCTGCTCGAGTGCCGCAGGATCTCTGACCGTGACCATCAACATGAGCGCGTTGCCGCCGGGGCGTTACGCCGTGGTGCTGGCCGATGCGACGGGTGCGCCGCTGGCGGGGCAGATAGGACTGATCCTGGCATGGGACGGGGCGGCGAAAGAGTGGAAGCTGGCAGGATTGACGATTCGGAACGGTGTTTTCGACGGACATGACGGCGTGTGGTACTGGGTGCGCGGGCGATCTCTGGCCAAGGCCGATCCGTGGAGCGCGTGGTACAGCTACGATGCGGCCCGTTTTCTTTTGCTTCCGGTTGATTTTCTTACTTCGCCCAATCTTGAAAAGCTGCGCCAGGAGCAGGCGCTCATCATGCCTTCGCCGCTGAATGCGTTTCCGTTGTCGCTGCCTGACGGCGATCGCACCTGGAAGATCGAGGGTGTGGGCTTCGACCCCTCGCTACGCGAGGCCGATCTGGGCGTGGTGTATCAGTCGACCGGCGTCACCGACCCGGCCGCGCTGCGCACCGAGGCAACGGCGGTGCTGAGCGCATTTTTGAAGACGCAGCCGGGCATTCGCGCCAACTTCCACGGGCTGTGGGCGTACGCCGAAAAGGATGGCAAGCGCACGGCGGTGATGGAACTGCCGATGGCGCAGATACCGTAAAGACAGGGACGAGGGACTGAGGGACTAAGTAACGGGAGCCTTACGGTCTCCTGTATCTGTCATTTGTAGTGCTGTGAGGGGGGCAGAATACATGCTCAATTTGATTGTGCTCTTGTTCTCTGTTCCCCTCGGTCTGCTGTTTTTCTTCCAGGCACGATGGCTAATCCGCCTGTTGTTGGGTCGCTATGAAAAGGAAGAGCGCAGGTTGGCGCTCTCCTTCGGGATCTTTGGCGCATTGTTGATTCCGTTAGCTAATGGAACCGGGCTCATCGAAGGCGCAGTCTCTGGAAGCCTGGGAAAGATACTGTCGGCTGGGTTAGTTGTTGCGGCAGTTTGCCTCTTTCTTGGGGGGCCATTTTTTATGCTTAGTATGAAGGAAAGTAGAAGGCAATGACGCGACTAATTGATCTACGTTCGGATACGGTAACGCGGCCTACGCCGGAGATGCGCGTGGCCATGGCGGCTGCGGAAGTCGGCGACGATGTGTACGGCGAGGACCCTACCGTCAACTTGCTGGAGCGGCGCGCGGCTGAGGTGTTTGGACGCGAGGCGGCGTTGTTTGTGCCCTCAGGCACCATGGGCAACCAGATTGCCATTCGCTTGCTGACGCAGCCGGGACAAGAGGTGATTGCCGAGTCGCGCGCGCACATTCTCGACTTTGAGATGGCGACGACAGCGGTCTTTTCCGGCTGCTTGATCCGCGCCGTGCCCGCGGAAAGCGGAATCCTCACCTGGAAGCACATTGAGGCCGTTATCGCTCCTGTCGGGCCGTCCCGCGCGCAGACCGGGCTGATTGAAATTGAGAACACCGCCAACCTCGCCGGTGGCCGCTGCTCGCGGCTTGATGTTTTGGACGAGATTGTTGCTGGGGCGAGAGATCGCAAACTCCCGCTGCATCTGGACGGGGCGCGCATCTTCAATGCCGCCGTAGCGCTGGGCGTCGATGTGAAGACGCTATCCCGCGGCTTCGACACCGTGATGTTTTGTCTGTCGAAGGGGCTGGGCGCGCCGGTCGGATCGATGCTGGTGAGTTCGGCGGAACGGATTGCGAGGGCGCGGAGTCTGCGCAAGGCGCTGGGCGGTGGCATGCGGCAGGCGGGCGTGTTGGCTGCGGCGGGGCTAATTGCGCTTGAGGACGGGCCCAAGCATCTGGCCGAAGATCACGCCAATGCCCGGTTGCTGGCGGAGGCACTGGCATCGACCGAGGGAGTGTCGATTGATCTCGCATCGGTAGAAACGAATATCGTCGTCTTCCGGTTGCAGGCGGGGAAGGGCGCCGCCGATCTGACGGCACGGCTCAAAGCTCGCGGCGTGCTGGCCGGGGCGTTTGGGCCGGATGCCATTCGTGTGGTGACACATCGCGATGTAAGCCGCAAAGACTGCATCGATGCAGCCGAGGCGCTGACCGAGGAAATTGAGGCGCAGGTTGAAGCGGCAGACTTGAAGTAAACCAGCCGCTTCGAAATGCTCGCGCAGAATCCCGAGGACAACCGCAGGTCCCCGTTCGACTTTGATCGCATTGCGATCTTCGCTCAGGGCAGGCTTTCGATTCCGTTTGACGCATGAAATGCGTCAAACTACGCTCAGGATGACAATTCCATCAGGATGCGAAGTCCTAACGTAGCACTTTAGTGGTGGCGTGCGATCAGCACCATAATCAACAAAATAACCACGGGAATGAGAGCCAAACCGCTGTAGTAGAGAATCTTGCGGACGAGCGGGGATTTGCGATTTTGCCAGTCGCGAATTTCGTCGCGATCTTCGACGCCGACCGCCTCTGGGTGCTCCAGATCGTGAAGAAATTCATCCGCCCGTGGGTAACGGTTTTTAGGATCTCGCTCGAGAGCGCGATAGAGAATCTCCTGCATTTGCGGAGAGACGGACGGGTCAGCAACACTTGGCGGCGTGGGATGGTTCAGCAGACGGTCGTTCATGGCGGCCAGCGGCGTGAGGCCATGGAAGGGCAGTTTGCCGGTGAGCATCTCGTAGAGAATTACGCCCATGGAGTAGATGTCGCTGCGTCCGTCGCCGCGTTTGCCCTTTACCTGCTCGGGAGAGATGTAGTCCGGCGTGCCGAGCGCGGTGGTGAAGTTGGCGTAGGTAAGCCGGCGCGCGGACGTATCGCCGGCGATGCCGAAGTCGATGAGCTTGATGTTGTCTTTGTCGTCGACAAGGATGTTTTCCGGTTTGAGATCGCGATGCACCACGCCGTTGGCGTGAATGTAGGCAAGAGCCTTGAGCACGCCCTCGGCAATGTGGACGGCGCGGTCGAAGGAGATGCGGCCTTCGTCAAGAATGTGACGCAGCGAGCGGCCTTCGCACCACTCCATAACCATGTAGATGCGGGAGCGTTTTTCGCCGCCGAAAACGCGCATGACGTTGGGGTGGTCCAGACGTTCGCCGATGCCAGCCTCGCGTTTGAAGCGATCGGAAAATAATGGATCTGCCTCCATGTCGGGATGGGGAATCTTCAGGGCGAGGGTGCGATTGTCGCGCAGGTCCGTAGCGCGGTAAATAGTGGCCATGCCGCTGCGCGCAACCACCGCATCGATGCGGTAGGAATCGAGTTGTGCGCCGGGCTCCAGGGCATCGTAAAAACTCATCGCGCTTCGGGCTCCATCGGGGTAGCTTTCTCTACTGTACCGGGAAAGAGTTAGGGGAAAATAAGGATTTCGTAAGCCGGCAAGTTGGTCGAGCTTCCTTAGTACCGGCTCAAATCGGCAGCCGGTAAGGACGGCCGCGATACATGCCCACCTGCTCCACCGAGCGGACGCGAATGACTTGTACGGTGGTGTTGTCGCCGCCGTCGATTTCGACCGCACGGGCCACGAGCTCGCGCGCGATCTGCGCGGCATCCTTCTTCTGCGAAGCGATGGATACAATTTCTGGTTCGCGCAGTTCGTCGTGCAGTCCGTCGGTCGAGAGAATGAGCACATCGCCTGGCTGCAAGGTGACGGCCGTGGTGTCGGGCGAGACGAACATCTCCGGCCCCACGGAGCGAATGAGCACATGACGCGAATCGGACGACGCGATCTCATCGGCGGAGATCAACCCCATCTTGCGCTGCTCGTTGACCAGCGTATGGTCCTGGGTGATCTGCCGCGCCTGGCCGTTGCGCACGAGGTAGCACCGGGAATCGCCGACGTGCGACACCACGGCCTGGTCATAGCGCAGGGCGCAGGCCACGATCGTGGTGGCCATCTTGTGGCCGTTGTGCTCCGGCTTGTGCGTGCAATCGTGCACCGCCACGTTGGCGCGCTGGATGAGCCGCGGCAGAAGACTGATGAGCATGGAGCCTGCTGGCGCCTTGCCGAACTCGTCGGCGACCACGGAGACGGCTGTTGCCGAGGCCACTTCGCCAAGATCCATGCCGCCGACCCCGTCGGCAACCACAAAAAGATAACCGTGAGAACGCGCCTGCTGGCGCGATGCAGGGATAAACGACCCCATGGCGTCCTCATTATTGGTGCGGACTTTGCCAAAGTCGCTTGCCTGGCCGAACTGTACATCTAACATGTGCGCCGCCGTGTGCGGCATCCCGCGATCCAGCTTGACGGGATGCTTCCGTTCAGGGGAGTGAAGAGCCTGGCTTGAAAACGTCAATTGGGTGGCGCCCCTCTCCGGCGGCGCAGATTGCAGCCGGAGAGGAGATCCACCCAGGACCTGAATCTGAGTTTACGTTCCGACTACGAAGCTTGCTGTCTCGAGGTCAACAGTGCCCCCTTGCCTTTCGCTTTAGACGATTTGATGAAGTAGATCGCTCCGTAGAGGCCCCAGAGACCGGAGATGCCCAGAGCGGTTAATGGTTCCATCTTGGTGCCGAGGTTAAAGAACGGTCCCGCCAGGTAAAAGGCCATGCAGACGAGGTTCGCAAGCAAACCGAAGCCAGGAATCAGCCAGTGCTTGAGCATGCTGAAGTCCGCACGTCCGGTGTAGGCTACGATGCACAGGAAACAACTGAGGGCGTAGAGGATAAAGGTGCCGAAGTTTGAGGTTAGCGTCAAAGCCAGCAGGGAGTTCGGAAGCGCGGCCATCTTGTCGTGCGTGGTATAGCCGAAGCTGGAAAAGATGCCGTGCGGGAGGGCTGCGATGGATGCGTCGGTTGGAGCTCCGGCATCGCCGAAGGCCAGCGAGACGGCGACCACGCCGATGACCGCGGAGATGACAGCCAGCGTCCAGATGGCGCGCCGCGGCGAGAGCGACTCGGCGTGGAGCATGCCGAAGTGCTCAGGAACTTCCTCGTCCTTGCCCATGGCGTAGGTGACGCGTGCGCCGGTGTTCATGCAGCTCAACGTGGTGCCGATGAGCGCGAGGAATACCGTGAAGGCCTCGATCAGCATGAAGTACTTGCCGTGGCCCTGGCCGAGCAACTGATCGCCCACGATGATCATCATGTCGCCGATGGGCGCAGCCGAAGCGGCCGCACTTTGCATGGTGTACCCCGAATTGAGGAAGTAGTTGGCGCAGAAATACTCAAACAGGTAACAGAACAATCCCTGGATGAGCAGCGAAGCGATGACGGCGATCGGTATGTGTTTAGTTGGATTTTTAGCCTCGCCTCCCATCGAGGTGACCGATTCGAAGCCGACCAGAATGAGAATCGCGACGGTTGCCTGAATGAACATCCAACTGAATTTGTGGATGCTGACGACGGAAGCGGCGTTGGGGTGGGCAAGAAAATTGCCGGTCGAGTCGGTGGGGGTGTAATCGATTGTGAACGGGACCGGCTTTCCTGACTTATCCAGCAGCGGAAGCGGATTGCCGGTCGAGTCGCGCATGATGGAGCTGTCTTTGGGGTTGGTGGCGAACTGATAGGTGTACGTCGCCATGGACTGGCCGTCGTACTGGTAGGCGGGCGCGCCGGTCGGGTGATTGGCGCGATAGCCCAACGCCAGAACGCTGAAGACGATCAGAGCGGAGATCTGAATAATGTTAATGGCGATGTTGACGGCCGTGGATGCGCCGGCGCCCTTCGCTGCGATCCATGCGACGAAGAAAGAGAACACGACGGCAACCAGGCCCATGAAGACAGGTCCGGGGTTGGAGCCGCTGAGGAAGTTGGGATAGAGGAAGCCAACTACATAGCCCACGAAGATGCCGGTGACTGCCACCATCACGCCGGGATAGACCCAGTAGTAGAGGTGCGAGCCCCAGCCGACGATGAACTTGGCGATGCGAGCGTACTTGAAGCCAGCATCCTTGGAGAGCATGGCCTGCTCGGCGTAGTAGTAGCTGGAACCTGTGCCGGGATAAAGCTTGGAAATTTCGGCGTAGGAAACAGCGGTTGCGAGGCAGAGCAGCAGAGCGGCGAAGATGCCGATCCACATGGAGGGAGCCGTTGAGGGCTGGCCGGCAACGCCGGTGGTGGCCTGGATGAAGAAGGTGAGCCACAGGAAGGCGCCGGGAGCGATGAGCGCCATCGCGTTACTGGTTAAACCAGTGAGGCCCAGCGTGGCCTGCATCTGAGGTGCTTTCTGATCTGCCATGAACATTCTCCTGAGGTTTGAAATTCGTCTGGCGGCTCCCGGCGGATGGCCCCCGGGAGATTTCGAAAACATCTGCTTGCGGCTCGTCCTCCACCGCGTACGTCGGATCGAGATGCGGCTTTGATTAAGGCGGGCCCGGCCAGATGCACTGGCCGGATCCGGTTGATCTGCGGTGAGCTGAGTCTAACTTTCAGCTCATGAGGACGAAATAAAGAACTAAGGACGTGTCTTCTTAACGCTTTGGACCGAAGAAGGCGATGAATGCGATGGTCAGCGTTTGCTGCTGGTCCACGGCTCCCGATGAAAGGCTGGGATGAGTTTGTTTGGCGAAGTATTTGATGTTGGACTCGTCAATGCGGTACTCGACCCGCATGAGCGCGCCTTCGACCCATTTGTATTCATAGGTGAAGGTGCCTTCATAAAGGTGCTGAGCAGCGCCGGTTTGGAAGCCGTCAGGATCGTTGAAGTATTCAGCGCGGAGAGCGATCGCGCTCTTGCTGTTGGCCTGCGCATGAAGCGCGCCTGCCGCGCCCCACCAGTCATGCGTCAGGGTGTCGCCCTGTGCAGCAACGGCATCGTGGTTCTGGCCGTAGTCGTAGTTGAAGTACGCGTTGTATTTCCCGGGAGGCGTCAACGTCACAGTGGTGTCGATGAGGTTGCGCAGTCCGCTGGTGGTGTTGGGGTTTTCAGGACCGACGATATAGTTGAGGGCCCAGGCGGCCTTGGGCTTGGTATAGGAATTGGTAAACACGCCAGTCAAGCCACCGTTGCTTTTGGAGACGTTGTTCCAGCCGTTGACCAGTTGGAAACCGATGGTGTCTGTCTTCGACACTGGCAACGAAGTGCGCACGCCGAAGTGCCAGTAGGGAATGGCGTTGACGAAGAGCAACGAACGCGAGTAATTCCAGTTGTCCTTGGCCTCGATGACTTCCGCTCCGGCCGAGGTGACAAACTTTCCGAAGTCCATCTCGAAGCCCTTGGCCTTGGGCGGCTTGATGCTCAGAAACGCCTGCTCGATGTAATTGAGCTGGTCGGCGGAGGTGCTGTTGGTTGGGGCGGCGTTAATCAGGCTGTTCGTGCGGCCGTAGATGAAGTCAACATGCGCGCCGATCGGGTCGGGATCGTGGTTCAGCGTCAGCTTGGCTGCGCTGAGCTCAAACTGATCCGTCTTGTCATTGAAGTTGTAGAGCTGGTTAACCTGGTCGCCCAGGGAGTTGGCGCTCGGGTCGTTAAAGTTGCCGCTGTAGTAGCCGTCGATAAACCCGCTCAGATCCATGGGGCCGACGCTCCACGTGGGAGCGGCAGCGGGAGCCGCGGGAGCTGCCGCGGGCGCGGCCGCAGGGGCTTGTGCGGACGACGAAGTATCGGCGGGCGCCGGTGTGGGAGCAGGGGTGGGTGCGGGTGCTTGCGCGCCAGCCACAATCGCGAATGTTATCGCGGCTCCGGCAACGGATCGAAGGGCGATCGATTGAAATATGATTTTGGCGTTTGAATGCATCGACAGAATTCCTCCAGAAAAAATTTGTGAAGTTCACAAGGCACAGTGAGATCGTTCAGGCGCATCAGGACACGCCCGCCCAAGCCCTGTGCAAGGGCCTTTTGAAGTTGCAGGGAAGTTCACACACACTTGCGGTTGAGACGGCTGGCACTGTGCCGGCAGTCTGCTGGTGTTCGTTGAGGTGGTGATAAGGTCGAAACTGTCTAGGACCAGTAATGCAAACAAAGCATAAAGAAATTATGAAGAACCAAAAAAGATTTCTCCGGAATCGAGCGAAGGCGACGCTATCTCCTTTCTCGTGTGACGCTTTGCGGCTTGTTCCGAAACATGGCGATGGGCTGGCGCGCGGCGTGAAAAAGGCCTAAAGAACCTGCTAAACTTTTATTTCTCCTGCTCAAGCGCTCGAACCAGAGAAGAATTCCGCGTTGCAGCCGCAGCGATTTCCACAGATTGGATGGTGTGCAGGCTGCCTGACCTTCCAGATCGGCACCGCGGGTGTATGCGGCACAAGCGAGAGCAGAAGGTGAGTGTCCCTTTGAGTCAGAGTTACCAGATGCGTTCGGTTTTCGGGCCATGGCGCTCGCGCGGCTCGGGCACACGCGTCCTTCTGTTCACGCTTGAATCCGCCCTGGGCGGGCTGAGCGTGGTCCTGATGGCTGCGCTGGCGCATTGGTCCAGCTGGCTGCTTCCCGTGGCCGCGCTGCTGTATCTGCTCATCGTGGTTCCCACGGCGCTGCTGTGCGGATTCTGGCAGGCGGCGATTGTTTCGCTGGCGGCAGTGGTGGCGCAAAGCTATTTTTCGGCGCGGCTGCCGGAGCTGTCCCTGGCCGCCAATCCGGCGAGCTCCATCACGCTGGTGGTGTTCGTGCTGGTGGCGCTCACCGTGAGCCGTCTTTCGTCGCGCATCACTGCGCATGCGCGCGAGGCGGAGTCGCGGGGCGGGCAGATGGAGGATCTCTACGAGTTCACGCGGCGCACTTTGCAGATGAATCTCTACATGGAGCCCGGACCGCAATTGGCCGAGCTGGTGCACGACATCTTCGACCTCGAAGCGGTCGCGGTCTTCGACGCCGATTTGCACGATGTATACCAGGCTGGCTATTGGAGCATCGATCCCCAGGAGATGGCGCAGAACGTCTACTATTTCGAAACCTCGGACGACGATCCGGAGAGCGGGATCGGACGGCGCGTGGTGCGCCTGGGAGCGGTGCCCATCGGCAGCCTGGTGGTGCGCGGCGACACCAGCCCGTTGATCAACAACGCTATTGCTTCACTGATTGCCATCACCTTCGACCGCTATCGCGCCTTTGCCAACGAGAGCCGGATTGAGACCGAGCGGCGCACCGAACAGCTGCGCTCCACGGTGCTCGACAGCCTGGCACACGCCTACAAGACTCCGCTGACAGCCATTCGTGCTGCGTCAACGGGCTTGAATGAGATGGGCCATCTTTCGCCGGGGCAGGCGGAGCTGGTATCGCTGATCGACGAGCAGACGAGCCTGTTGGGCGACTTGACGACGCGTCTGCTGACCACGGCGCGGCTGGATGCGGGCGAAGTTTCGATTCACGTGGAGCGCGTAAATGCCGGCACGCTGGTGGAGGAGGTAGTGACAAGCCTCAAAGAGCGGCTGGCCAGCATGAAGGTTGCCATGGAGATCGAGGATGAAGACCTGATGCTGAGCTGCGACCGGCAGTTGATGGTGATGCTGCTGACCCAGTACATTGACAACGCGTGCAAATACTCAAATTTCGGCACCGTCATCACGATCCGGGTGCTTGCCGCCGGGGCTGAGGCGATCTTTTCTGTACACAGTTTCGGGCCGGTAATTCCCATGGCCGACCGCGAACGCATCTTTGACAGGTACTACCGTTCCTCAGGCTATGCCAATCGTGCGGCGGGAACGGGCATTGGACTTTCGGTGGCCAGGCGCGCCGCGCAGATCCACGGTGGCTACGTTTGGGTGACCAGCGAAGAGCAGGAAGGCACTACGTTCTTTGCAGCAATTCCTCTGACGATGGAGAAGGAGAGTTCGGGATGATGCAGCCAGCGATCCGCATTCTGGTGGTAGACGACGAGTCGGCGATCCGCCGGGCGTTGCGGCCTCCGCTCATGGAGCTGGGCTTCCAGGTGGCGGAAGCCTCGCGTGGCGAGGAGGCGCTCCAAGTGCTGCGCAACGCCACCTACGATGCCGTGCTGCTGGATATCAACATGCCGGGCATCGGCGGCATCGAGACGCTGCGGCGCATTCGCACTTTCGCGCCACGTCTGCCGGTACTGATGCTGACGGTGCGCGACGAGGAAGAGGACAAGGTGGAGGCGCTTGACCTGGGGGCCGACGATTATGTGACCAAGCCGTTCAGCACACGGGAACTGATCGCGCGCATTCGCAGCGCTGTTCGGCGCGTGAGAGCGCCGGCACGGCCTGAGGACGCGCCGATTGAGATTGGGGAAATTCGCCTCGAGCCGGCAAAGCGGCGCGTAACCAAGCGCGGGGCACCGGTGAAGCTAACGCGCAAGGAGTTCGACATTCTGTATTGCCTGATGAGCCGGGCGGGGCGCGTCGTGACCTATGCCAAGCTGCTCACAGCCGTGTGGGGCGCGGAGTGCCGCGAGGAAGTGGAGTATCTGCGCACCTTCGTGCGGCAACTGCGCAAGAAGATCGAGGACGACCCTTCGCAACCGCTGTATCTGCTGACCGATGTCTACGTCGGCTACCGCTTTGCCGACGCGTTGCTGATTCAGCAGGAATCCGCGGCCGGTGCTCTCTCGTTGGAGCATCCGGAAGAACTGAAGGAAGAAGAGGTCTAGCCGAGCGGGGACAGAGCAGGCGGCGATTGCGGCGATCTGAGTTGCTATTCGTCGTAATGCAGCAAGCTGAAGACGTCGTATTCCGTGAACCGCTCGCGGCCTTTCAAGAAATCGAGCTCGACAGCAAAGCCCAGCCCGGAAATTACGCCGCCCAACTGCTTCACGAGCTTGACAGTAGCTTCCATGGTGCCGCCGGTAGCCAGCAGATCGTCAACCAGCACGATGTTCTGGCCGGGTGCGATCGCGTCCATGTGAATTTCCAGCGTATCCGTGCCGTATTCCAGGTCGTAGGTGACACGGGCGACCGGGGCGGGCAGTTTTCTGGGCTTCCGCACGGGAACAAAACCGGCGTTCAGACGATAGGCGAGCGCGGGGCCGAAGATGAAGCCACGGGCCTCGATGCCCAGCACCAGGTCGACCTTGCGCTCGATGTAATGCGCGGCCAGCGCGTCGATGAGCTGCGCGAAGCCCGTCTTGTCTTTCAAGAGCGTGGTGATGTCGTAAAAAAGAATTCCCGGCTTGGGGAAATCAGGGACAGTGCGGACCAGTTTCTTCAGATTCTCTACGTCAACGGGCTTTCTTTCTTCCGGCATGGCAGTGCTTGGCTCCAGTTTCAGTTGGCAGTTGTCAGTGATCAGTTGTCAGCTTTTAGTCTATCGCTTGAGGGCAGGAAACGGGACATAGCCAGTAGCCAATAGCCAGTAGCCAAAAGGCAGTTGGAAACTGGAAATTGGAAACGGAACGCATCAAGGGGCGGCCAGTTTTTCTACTGGCTATTGGCTACTGGCTGCATTCACCACGCGCCGTCGATGCGGAACGAATCGAGGTTCTGGGCTTCGCTGTCGTTGAGTGTGTGCTCGACGAAGCGATCGACGCGGCTGCCGCGCGGACCGCGCTTCAAACTGGATCGAAGCTCGTCGAGATCGGCTGCTTCGCCGGCGGCGACAACTTCCACGTCACCCTCTTCGGTGTTGCGCACCCAGCCGCGCAGGTCGAGTTCGCTGGCCTCCCGGTGCACGAACCAGCGGAAGCCAACACCCTGCACGCGGCCTTGAATGAGGAAGTGAAGAACCATGGTCAATGAGCAGTTTAGCAAGTCAGCGGGACGGCAAGTCAGGGAGTCTGCCGCATTGAGCTGCACGGGACAACGGCCATGAGCTGGCGCTCTGAGCAGCGGACCTAAAACACGCCCGGGATGAGCGCCTTCACGCGGCGGCGGTAGGCCGGATAATCCTGCGGGAAGGTCTCCATCATCAGTTTTTCTTCCTGCCGGATCTTCACCGCATAGGAGACAAAGACCAGGAACCAGGCCATCATCCAGCCACTCGCGCCGTTGGCGATCGCACTGCCTGCCAGGGCCAGCAGGATGCCGGTGTAGATGGGGTGGCGGGCCAGGGCATAGGGTCCCTTGGTGATGAGTTCGTGTCCGCGCCTAACTGTGGGCAGACCGCTCCAATTGGAGCCCAGCGTGAGACGGGCCCAGACGGCGAATAGACAACCCAGAACGGTCAACGCAAGCCCAAGCAGTTGAATGGCCGGGTTGTCAGGCAAAGGGCGTATGACGAGCCAATCGGGACGAAGGACATGTGCGTTCACGAGCAGCCACACGCCGACAAGGGGAGTCAAAAGGACGAGGCGGGAGGCAAAGGAGGCTTGACGCGCGGTGGCTTTGGTTGAGAATGCGCCCGTGATCCAGACAATGACCAGCACTCCCCAGGCGAGGCCGAATCCGGCAACAATGAACCAATGGAACAAGATGAATTCCTCCTGACGGATGGCTTACAGGATATTACGCGGCCGAGGCAGCCATGGTTCCAATGCGTGCCGCGCTACACTGGGAATCAGAATGGTCTTCGTTCTCGACAACTACGATTCCTTCACCTACAACCTGGTCCAGTACTTAGGCGAGCTGGGCGCGGAGGTGGTGGTGCGCCGCAACGATGAGGTGACGCCCGAGGAAGTGGAGGCCATGAAGCCAGAGCGGATTCTGCTCTCGCCGGGACCGTGCACGCCGGGCGAAGCCGGCATCCTGGTGCCGCTCATCCGTCACATGGCGGGCAAAGTGCCGATTCTTGGCGTCTGCCTCGGACACCAGGCCATCGGCGAAGCCTTCGGCGGCAAAGTCGTCCGCGCTAAAACTCTTATGCACGGCAAGACCAGCGCGGTGGATCACGATGGAACGGGCATCTTCAGCGGTTTGCCCACGCCGCTCACCTGCACGCGCTATCACTCGCTCATCGTGGAGCAGAAATCGCTGCCTGGCGAGCTGACGGTAACGGCGCGAACCGCGGAAGCAAACGAGTCAGGCTCGGTCATTATGGGCTTACGGCATCGCACGTTGCCCGTGGAGGGCGTGCAGTTCCATCCCGAGAGCGTGCTCACCGAAGGCGGCCACCAGATGATCCGCAATTTTCTGGACATGTAAGCCATGCACGATCCGCTAAAGGCGACAACCCGTTTCGTTGGTCTATTGCGCGCGCAGGCTCTCGTGTTTGCATGGAAGTCGATCTGCGTTCTCGGCCTGTGCGCGGTTTTTGTAACGGGCCACGACGCATGGGCGCAGACTCCGCCGGCGGCAAATCCCGGGAGCGCTCCAGAGAACGCGCCGGCTGCGCAAAACCCGACGCAGCAAGCCGCGCCGCCTGACGAAGCGCCCAGATTCAGTACGCCTCCCGTCGCCATCGTGCCACTGGACAAGTCGATTCCCGGCGCAGCGCTCACGGTGGAAGGAGCCATGCAGGCGTGGAACGGCCGTGCATACCTGACGGGAAGCGGCGACATTACTGCCGGCACGTCGACCGCTGAGGTCACGCTGCCGTACCGGGGAACGCTGCACGTGTGCGCATCGAGCAACGTGAAGCTTGCGGCCGATGCGAGCGCGCCGGCCGGCGAGGTTCCGGGGTTGCTCATCGCGCTCGATCACGGCGCGGTGGAGATGAGTTTTGCCGCGAGCACGGCGCGCGAGAAAAATGCCGACACGCTTCTGACGCCGTTTTTCCGCATTCTCATCGGCGGGCCCAACGCGGCCGATGTGAAGGTGCGGCTGGGCGAACACGGCGACACCTGCGTGGATAACGTTGGTGTGAATGCACCCTACGTAGTGGTGACCAGCGTGTTCGAGGGCGGCCTTTATCGCGTGCAGCCCGGGCAGCGGGTGATGTTCGAGCACGGCAGCCTGCAAACGGTCGTAGACCAGGAAAAGGAACCCTGCGGATGCCCGCCCCCGCCAAAATCCGAGGGCAACGAGTTTCCGCTGGCGCAGAGCGAAGGTCTTACGCCGCCAACCACGCAGGCGCCTGTAGTGACTGCTCCACCGCCGCAGGCCGCAAGCGCGACCACCACGCTCAGCTATAGCGGCACGGATCATGGATCGCCAACGGCGGCTCCCGGTACCGTTGCACCGGCGGCACCGTCCGCGAGCGCGTCGCCCACGCCGCAAGCTCCCGCAAAACAGAAGAAGCCGGGATTTTTTGGCAAGGTCGGGCAGTTTTTCCGGAAGATGTTTGGAGCGGAGTAAGTCCGCGCCGGTCCTAAGGGATTAGCCTTTGCACGTCGCAGGGAATGCGCCGAACCACATCTCCCGGCCGTTGCAACTGATACATGAAGCTGCATTGCAATGCCGAATTGCCTGTCGTAGCTCCTTGATACACGTACACGGTGTTCGTTCTTGGCTGGTACACCAGCAGGGAACTCGCCGGGCCCACATTGGTCAGTTGAAATTCCACATCGCCCGTATTCGATTCGGCGCTTGATGCTTTCACCGTGCGACCCGCGCCAAGCCAAAAGCCCAGGGCCAACACTCCCACCAAGGCCAATCCGTTTCTTGTCCATTCCCAAACAGCTTTCATTTCTCCCTCCGGCAGTGCCGATTTTTCCAATAGACGTGGAGGGTTTGGCTGTCGCTCGACGGGATTTGGATTTCGCCACGGAGTGAGGTAGGTTACATCTCCCGCGCGCGCTCGATGGCGCGGATGACGGCCTGGGCTTTATTGATGGATTCCTTGTGCTCGAGCTCGGGCACGGAGTCGGCTACGATGCCGGCGCCGGCTTGCACATAGCCTTTGCCGCCGATCGAGAGCATGGAGCGGATGGCAATGCAGGAGTCGAGGTTGCCGGAGAAGTCGGCGTAGAGGACTGCGCCGCCGTAGGTGCCGCGGCGCGCGGGCTCGATCTCCTCAATGATTTCCATGGCGCGAACCTTGGGCGCGCCGGAAAGCGTGCCGGCAGGGAAGCAGGCGCGGAGCGCGTCGACGGCTGTGAGATCCGGCCGCAGTTTTCCTTCGATGGAACTCACGATGTGCATCACGTGCGAGTAGCGCTCGACGAACATGAGCTTGTCAACCTTGACGCTGCCAAAACGGCAGACGCGGCCGACATCGTTGCGGCCCAGGTCGACGAGCATCACGTGCTCGGCGCGCTCCTTCTCGTCGTGCAGCATCTCTTCGGCGAGCGCGTCGTCCTCAGTCTCGCTGGCGCCGCGCGGCCGAGTGCCTGCGATGGGCCGGTACTCCACCTTGCCCTGGTGCACGCGTACCAGCAACTCGGGCGAAGATCCTGAAAGCTCCACTTTCCTTGACCTTTTTGATGAGGGGCGTGCACTCGCGCCCAGCGGTCCCTCCGGATCGAAGCGCAGAAAAAACATATAGGGGCTGGGATTGACGGTGCGCAGGGCGCGATAGACCTGGAAGCTGTCGACGCCGGGTTCGACGTCGAAGCGCTGCGAAAGTACGACCTGGAATGCGTCGCCGGCGCGGATGTATTCCTTGGTGCGCGCGACCCCGGCCAGGAAATCGATCTTCTTCGTACGAAATTTGACGTTGAGCTTGCCGGTTTTTTTCACTGGTTTCTGACGAGGCAGAGGCGACGCAAGAGCGTTTTCCAGTTTGTTGAGGCGCTTAACGGCGCGATCGTAGGCGGCCGAGGCGTTGCCGCGCGAGACATCGGCGGTCACAATGAGCCAGATTTCCTTGCGCACATGGTCGAAGGCCAGCACCTCATCGAAGAAGAGCAGGCAGGCGTCGGGAATGCCGAGCTCGTCCGTCGCGCGCTCGGGCAGGCGCTCGATCTGGCGCACGGCATCATAGGCAAAGAAGCCGACGGCGCCGGCGGTAAATGGAGGCAGGCCCGGCAGCCGCGCGGGTTTGTGGCCGCCCAGCGCGTCGCGCAATACCGCGAAGACGTCGCCTTGCAGGTGGGCGGTTTTGCGGCCCTCGGTGATGGCGATTTCGCGGCCGCGCGCCACAATGCGCTTAAAGGGTGTAAAGCCGATGAAGGTGTAACGGCCCACCTGCTCGCCGCCCT
Source organism: uncultured Acidobacteriota bacterium (assembly GCA_963786565.1). Lineage (GTDB taxonomy): Bacteria > Acidobacteriota > Terriglobia > Terriglobales > Acidobacteriaceae > Telmatobacter. Next base: position 97,579 of record CAWAZR010000024.1, read on the forward strand.
CGACGGATTCCAGGAGAAAGCACTCGCGCTCCGGCCACGCTGCCCGCAGGAAGGCCGAAACCGGGGTTTCGAGGTCGGCAATGAGCGTGCGGCAAACGGGGACGAGCGTGTGCGTCCGGGCCAGAGCCAGGAACTCCTTGCGTGAGGGGTGGGCTGAGCGGGAAGAGGCTTTCACAGCTCCAGTGTAACTGCTCGCAGGTTTCCGTTGCTGCGGGGGCGTTCCGGATTCAGGCCCCAATTCGGACTTCGCCCGGCGCAGCGGGAACTGGACTGCGACGCGTTAGTTACCGAGGTTCGGCGCGGCTTGACGAGGGCGATTGCCAAGCCTAGACTCACTGAGGTTTGGGTTTCCGGGCGGTTTTGGCCTGTCCCAACGCGCCGCCGCACTGAATGGCGGAATGGCGCGGGAAGCGGCCTCGAACGCAGAAATTCTGACAGATTGGCCGCATCACCGATAAGCTGGATGGACTGGATAGCATTCCGGCTCCGAAAGAAATCGGAAGCGCGGCAGGAGATGGAGAAACTTATGGGAACTGGATCCCCCAATGTGACGCTTGACCAGGAGATCAATCCCTGGGAAGCACAAAACACGCGCTTTGATTTTGCCGCGCGCAAATTGAACCTGGACGAAGGGCTATGGAAGGTGCTGCGCTCGCCGCAGCGCGAAGTCATTGTGCACTTTCCGGTGACGCTCGATAACGGCATGATCGATATGTTCACGGGGTTTCGCGTGCAGCACTCGATGGCGCGCGGACCGTGCAAGGGCGGCATCCGCTACGCGCCGGATGTGACGCTGGACGAAGTACGCGCCCTGGCCAGTTGGATGACCTGGAAGTGCGCAGTGGTGAATATTCCCTTCGGCGGGGCCAAGGGCGGCGTCATCTGCGATCCCAAGGCGATGAGCCGCGGCGAGCTGGAGCGCATGACGCGCCGCTACACTTCCGAAATCATCGAGTTCATAGGGCCGGAAAAGGATGTGCCCGCGCCTGACGTGAATACCAACGAGCAAACCATGGCGTGGATCATGGATACCTACTCCATGCACATGCGGCAGACTGTGACCGCCGTGGTGACGGGCAAGCCGGTGAACATGGGAGGCTCGCAGGGGCGGATTGAAGCCACAGGCCGCGGCGTGAAAGTGGTGTGTGACGAGAGCCTGCGCTATCTGAACATGCCGGTTGAGGGATGTCGCGTCATCATCCAGGGATTTGGCAACGTGGGATCGAACGCGGCGCGGCTGTTACAGGAACGCGGCTATTCCATCGTGGGTATTGCCGAGCGCGATGGCGGCCTTTACAACCCTGCCGGCATCGATATCCATCAGTTGCTTGAGTACAGGTACCGCAACAACACCATTCTCGGCTTCCGCGGAGCCGAAGCCACGCCCAGCGAGGAGTTGCTGGTTTCCGACTGCGAGATCCTGATTCCGGCGGCGACGGAGAACGTGATCACCAGCCGCAACGCCGACAAGATCAAGGCGCGCATCGTGGTGGAGGGCGCCAATGGGCCGACCACTGCCGTGGCCGACGAAATTCTGGCGGAGAAGCGGATCTTCATCGTGCCCGACATTCTGGCCAACTCAGGCGGCGTGACAGCCAGCTATTTTGAATGGGTGCAGGACCGCCAGGGGTACTTCTGGAAAGAATCCATGGTCAATGAGCAGTTGGAGGAGATTCTGCGCAACAGTTTCGACGACGTGGTGCGCTATGCCGAGGCCCATGGCGTGAACAATCGCATCGCGGCGTACATGCTGGCCATCGACCGAGTGGCGTTCACCATCAAGCAACGCGGAATTTACGCGTAGCTCAACCAGCAACGGAGGCAAACGTGGCGGGGGAAGCGCAAGCTTCTTCCGCCATTTGTTTGTGCATGCGCAACTCGTAACGCAGAGGCTGCATCCCACCCAGCAAACAAGCTTTACATCGGGGAGAATGTGCATGAGAGTTGCATTGGTTATCATCTGCATTTCCGTCTGTGCGTTTGCGCAGGAGAAGACTCGATTTGGGCAGCCGACTGTCCCGCCGGCATCCGTGACGGCAGCCTGCGGCAATCTCGACGTCAGCATGGCGGTCAAGCTGGACGACGCACAGCACGCCATCGCGCAACCGGAGTCGAAAGAAGCGTTGGTCTACTTCATTCAGGACACGGGGTTGTCGACGACAATCGCCTATCCGACTACCAAGATTGGGATCGATGGAACATGGGTGGGCGCAAACAAGAAGGACTCCTATTTCGCCGTATTTGTGGCTCCGGGTGAGCATCATCTGTGCGTGGCCATTCAGTCCTCTATTGTGCGGAATAATATCGAACTGGCGCACTTCACAGCCGAGGCGGGAAAGGTGTACTTCTACCGCACGCGCATCATCGCGTCGAGGGACGGGCTGGATTACCTGGGCTTCCTGGCGGTTGACAGCGATCAGGCTGCTTACTTGATTGCGAGCGATCCGTTGGCGACGGCTCACTCCCGGAAATGAGCGATTACGTGCTGGGAGCGGTGTCGCGGGCCGGCGAACCGCCGCCGGTGCAATAATGGAGTCACGCCACCAGAGATCAGACAGCGTGGCGCGTGCGCATGAACCTGCCTAACTCCATCACCATGACGCGGATCATCATGATCCCGCTCTTCCTGTGGGTACTGTCGCCGCATTTTCCATGGCAGGGGGCGCACGGCGAGCAGGAGATTGCTGCGTCACTGCTCTTCGTGCTGGCCTCGATTACCGACGGCCTGGACGGCTATCTGGCACGCAAGCGCGGCCAGATCACGACCATGGGCATGCTGCTCGATCCGCTGGCCGACAAGATCATGGTGACGGCCGCGTTTGTCGCGCTGGTAGCCTACAACCCCGAAGTGGTGAAGGTTTGGATCGTGGTCGTCATCATCGGCCGCGAATTTCTCATCTCCGGATTGCGGTCGATTGCAGCGTCTGAAGGATTCACGATCACGGCTAGCGAATTGGGCAAGTTGAAGACGGTGGTGCAGATTGTCGCCGTGGTCTCAGCTATTCTTGCGCACCGCTGGGATCACTGGCAGGTCGGTCTCATCGCGATTCCGGTGAAGTGGTACGCGATTGCCGCCATCTACTTCGCGGCGCTGATTGCCGTGATTTCGGCCGTCGATTACTTCATCGGCTTCTGGAGAAAGATCGACCACGCGTCAAAGGACCGCCGCAAGGCCTCTGTGCTTTCGCGCGGCAAGAGCGTGAGAATCTCGTAAAACCAGTTCACAGTTCCTGATTCATAGCGCACCAACGCCAGCGCCTGCGGCAGCGAAGGCTACTGCGGGCCCACACTTGTCAGATCGATTTTGATCTCGGGTGGCGAGAGCAGCGTATTGTGCACAAGACAACGCTCGATGGCTCGAACCATTCCATTGCTGTGTTCGGGTGTCAGCTGTACGGGGCTGAGTACATGGACGCGAAAATTGCCAAGGCGCGCGGGCTTCAGAAGTTTTTCGGCGGTTACGGAAACTTCCACGCCGGTTTGCGCGAGTTTGCGGGTCCGTAGATACTCTGCGGCATAAAAAGCCGCACAGGAGCCAAGCGATGCCAGCAGAAACTCTGGCGGTGTCATGCCAGTGTCTTCTCCGCCGCTTTCCAGCGGTTGATCGCAGGCTACGACGTGCGACCGTGCCTGAATGGCAAACCTGACGCCGTCGACGTGCGAAACTTTCACTTCCATAGGAGTCGTCGCCTTAGACCTCTCAAACTGGCGGGGAAGCCTGCTTATAGGATAGCGAAGATCGCTTCAGCGTGCGGGTCGCGGAATGGTGAGGAAGGCAGCACTTTCGGTGAGCACCGGTTCGGGCACGAGAGTTGTTTCGCGTTCGTCCCGCTCGATGGGGGGCGCCGGCGGCGCACCGATCATGGCTCGAATGGCGTTAATCACAAGATCAGGCTCATCGAGATGAATCCAGTGTTCGCTCTTCGCAGCAATGGCCTGCTGGACAGAATCGCCGATTTGGTCAAGTTGATTTTGTGAGAGGGGAGCGGAGTTTCCTGGCGTGAGGACGGTGATGGGAATGCCGAAAATGGGCGCGGACCCATGCATTTCTCGCACGGTATCGGGGATGGAGCCAATGTGGCTGCGCAGCCCGGCGTAAAAGCCGGGTCGCGACCAGTGCGCGGCGACGGCGGGCCACACCTTGCGCGGCATCTTGCGCACCTCGGTTTTGATGCGGCACAGTACATGGCGCGGATGCGCGCCTGCGGCGCCGGCAATCTGCTCGGAGAGCTTGCCCGGGCGGCCGAAGAGGCAGGTGACCAGCAGGCGGGCCAGCCCGCAGCGCACCACTGGAAGCGCATAACGGATGAGGTGATTGCCAAGATCGAGTTGCGATTGCCGGGTGGTGTTGAGAGGAGGCCATTCCTCGCAGCGCATGGGATCGACGAGGACCACGCCCGTGACTTCTTCGGGATAGAGTAGTGCGAAGCGGCGCATGACCAGGCCGCCGAAAGAGTGCCCCACCAGAACGTATGGCGGTTGGAAGCCTGCGATTGCGAGCATTTGGTGGAGCTCGGTGGCAATGTTCCCGGGTGTGCGCGGCGTGCGGCAGGGGCTGCTCCAGCCCAGGCCCGCACGGTCGTAGGCGATGGTGTGGGTTAGTGGCGAAATCGGATCCTGAATGCCGCGCCAGTTGAGGTGCGTGGCACCGATTCCGGATTCGAATAGAACCGTTGGTTCGCCTTCACCCTGCTCGAAAAAGTAAACGCTGCATTTGCGGCCGATGCTTACCCAGCGGCCTTGACCGGTGTGAATGCGGCGGTCGCGAAGGCTGCCGAGATGCTGGTACACGGTTCCGGCGAGAACCAGAAGCGCAACGGACGCGAGAATCCAAAATACTACGTGCATCGAAGTCCTAGAAGTGCGTGAGTTGTGCGGGGCTGAAATCCCCGGAGGTGAGATTTGCCTTGGCGCTGCCGCGGTCGATAATGAGCAGCGTGGAGCCGGATTGGCCGCGGACTTTCACTTCGACCTGGTGCGCCGACCAAACGCCTTCCTCATGACGAATGCCGTAATAGGTGAACTCCTTCACCGCGCCGGATTCTTTCACAGTTTTTTCGACGTAAACAGGGAACTCAATGCTGGGATCGAGCCAGGCTTTCACCTGCGCGTAGTGCGTGCGATCGGAAGCGCCAGGCGTACTCTTGACGATTTCACAATCGCGCGCGCCGAATTTCGCTTTGCCTTCGTACGCTTGCCCCGGCCAAAAGTATTGCTGCTCGAGAAGATCTTCGTAACCAAAGCCCGGGCCGAGCGGGCCCTCGCTCCATTTTTCAACGGGCAAGGGGGTCGGAGATTTGTCTCCGGGATGCGCGATCGAAATGGAGCTTTGGCCGTTGGAGCGCATTTCGAGAAGTGCATGCGTCACCATGCCGCCACCGGGAGGCGCGATCCCCGGTGTCCTGGGCGCCGCGCCCATCTCCACAAACTCGCGCAATACACCGGGAAACCAATGCGCCTTGATCGTGATGGGATAGCTAAAGCGCGCGCCGCTCGGTTGCACCAAGATCAGGTGCCCGGTGGCGCGAAAGTCGGCAGTTTCGATCTGCTTGCGCATCGATGAAAGCAGATCGTTCAAATTCAGCGTCTGCGCGCACAGCAGTGGCGCCAGTGCGGCGATGCACGCGGTCTGCAGCACTTTCACGATGCGCGTCATGATTCGATCCTGCCATCGCGAATGCGAATGTGGCGTGGCGCGGCGTGCGCGATGTCGTTCTCATGGGTCACGATGATCATGGTCATGCCGCGCTGTTCGCGAATGCCGCTCAATATCTCCATGGTGTGCGCCGAGTTCACGCTGTCGAGGTTTCCGGTAGGTTCGTCGGCCAGCAGAATGGTAGGATCGTTGGCCAACGCACGTGCGATGGCCACGCGTTGCCGCTCGCCGGCAGAGAGCTGGTTGGGAAAATGGCGCATGCGATGGCTTAGGCCCATCTCTTCAAGCAGAGCTGCGGCGCGCTCGGCGCGATGATTGGCTTTGTCATGCAGCGCCATCATGGCCACCTGCACATTTTCGATGGCGCGCAAAGTAGGCAGCAGGTAAAAGGCCTGGAATATGAATCCCACGCGGCGCGAACGGTAAGAGTCGAGATCGACGGCCTTGCCCAACTCGGATCCCTTGAAGAAAACCTGGCCTTGCGTAGCCACATCGAGGCCGCCCAGCAGGTGAAGAAGCGTGGATTTGCCGCTGCCGCTGGGGCCGCTGATGGCGACGTATTCTCCGGCGTCAATCTGCACGTCGACGCCGCGCAGGGCTTCCACACGCCCTTCGTCGTAGCTCTTCATGAGCCCGCGCGTTTCGAGAATCGGACTACTCATAGCGCAACGCTTCTACTGGCGAAAGCCGCGCGCCGCGCCAGGCGGGATAGGCTCCGGCAAGAAGGCCGGAAGCGATGGCGATGATGAGCGATTCGAAGAGATGCATCGGCGAAACCGACGCCGAGACCACGCTGGCGGTTTGCGGCAATGAGGAGAGCAGGCGCAACGCACCCCACCCAATACCGATGCCGAGCAAGCCGCCGGCAAACCCCAGTGCGGCGGCCTCCGAAAGGATGAGCAAAATGACGTGCCGGCCCTTCCAGCCCAGCGCGCGGAGGATGCCGATCTCGCGGGTGCGCTCGAAGACCGACATGGCCATGGTGTTGGCGATGCCAAGAACGCCGATGAGGAGAGCGATCGCCGACGTGCCCCATGCCACCGCGTGAGCCAGATCGACGAGCTGATTGTTGGCGGCGCGTTCGGCCGCGGGAACGGCCTTAATGTCGGGCAACACGGCTTCAATGGCCGCCGAAGCCTGCTTGACGTATGCATCCTGCGTTTCACCGGTGGGCGGGGGCCGCAGCTTGACGTGAAACGCGGTGACCTTTCCCTCCATGCCTGCGACGTTCTGCAGTTGGTCGAGCGGCATGATGACGGCGCCGGACTCGAGCGCAGAACCTCCGCGGTAGGTGCCCACCACCGTGAAGTTTGTGCCCAGAATGGAAATCGTATCTCCAGACTTCTTCCCAAGATTGCTGGCGAGTAAATCGCCCAGAAGAATCTCTGGCGCTCCATCGTGAAAACGCCGGCCAGAGAGCAGGGTGAGGGAATCGAATTCGAAGGAGTTAGCGCGCCAACCATAAACCAGGGCATTCACTTCTGGTGTCAGGTCCATGAGATTGAAGATCATGGGCGCCACCTGAGCGACTTGAGGAACGGCGCTAATTTTGGCGGAAAGGGACTCGTCGATCGAGCTGGAGAGGAGATTACTCTGGACGACAGCGATGTCGATGCCGGAGCTCGTATACATGCGCAGCCACTCGTGCTCGAAGGCGCGAGAAAAACCCACCAGGGCTACGAAAGCGCCGATGCCCATGGTGATTCCGACCAGCGTCAAGAATGTTCTGAGTCGCCTACGCCAGAGATTCTTCCACGCGAACCCCGTGAACGAGAGTTGGGAGGCCATTCGGTTGGGAAACTTCCTTTTCCGGGAGGGGTCCGTGGCGACAGTGTATCGGTGTGGGACCGCTTCTGTCTATCTAGGGAATATTTGGATGCGGAGTCCTGCGTCCGTACCAGTGGGAGTGGGAGTGTAATCAAAATTCGCGGAAGGTGCGGCGCAAACGTGACTGCGGTGAGATATGCGCAAAGGCACCCTGTTGACAGAGCCCTTGCGGAATACGCGGCCAAACCACGACCGCCGCGAAGCCTTGCCCTACGAAACCTAAACTGTTGCGGCCCGGCTCAAGAAAAGATTTCCAGAGCCGGGCAATTGCTCTATTAGCGGTCGCGTCCTCTCGAACCGCCGCCACTTCCTTTGCGCGCCGTATAGCAATCGCGGCAGTAGACCGGACGATCGCCTCTCGGCTCAAAAGGAACGGTAGTGGGCTGACCGCAACCCGAACAAATCACAGGAGTTCCCTGTGAAGGAGCCGAACGGTAGCCGGATCCCCCCTGATCGTTTTTCTTTGCCATGCGGCAAGGCTTGCAACGCTTTGGGGTCGAGTAACCACGTTCCTGAAAGAACGTCTGATCAGCAGCGGTGAAGGTAAAGTCCTGCCCGCAGTCGCTGCACGTAATTTGCATGTCTCCGGCCATAGGTCTCCTTGGGGGGAATTGTACAGCCCAATTCGCAAAATTTCGCAAGGATTCTTTTGAAATAAATCAGGTTAATAAGAAAACCGGTCTTCCCGCGCCGCTGCCCGCCGCGTCGGAGTGAGCGGGGTGGCGATTTCGCGCAAAAGAATGGAGGCTCCGAAATCGCGTGGATGATGATTCGGTGGCCGCCGCAAATGGGCGGCTGATCGAAAAGACGGACCACCGCGGCCGCGGTATGATCGTTGCACTTTACTTTTCAGCAAGGTGTGGGCTCGATGCGCATCGTAACCGTTCTCACTTCGCTCGGTGTGGGCGGAGCGGAGAAGCAAGCACTTGCCGTGGCGGAGCGCATGGCCGAACGCGGCCACGCGGTATCGCTCGTGGTGCTCAGACCGCATTTGCCGGATGAATGGCCTACCGGGCTGCCGCTCGTTCATCTCGACATCCACAAAAATCCGGCAAGCGCTGCGGCGGGATTTCAGCGCGGGCGGAAATTCCTGCGCGCGTTTCTGCCGGACGTGGTCCACAGTCACAGTTTTCACGCCAACGTGTTGGCGCGGTTGCTTGCAATCGGTGTACCGCGCGCGGAGGTCGTTTCCACCGTGCACAACGTATACGAAGGCGGCTGGATGCGCATGATGGCGTACCGGCTGACGGATGGATTGAGCCGACGCACCGTGACAGTGAGTGAGGCCGCCGCAAAGCGGTTCATTCGGCTGAAGGCAATCCCCAGGCACAAATGCCTCGTGCGGCCTAACGGAATCGACACTGCCGAGTTTGCTCCCGATGCCGAGCGCCGTGCATCGACACGAGAGGCGAGAGGTGCTGGTTCCGGCTTCGTGTGGCTGAGCGCAGGGCGCATGGTTCCTGCCAAGGACTTTCCGAACCTAATCAGAGCCTTCCAACAGGCGAGAAAAGAGGCGCCGGATGCGGAGCTTTGGATTGCCGGTGCTCCGGCGGACGCAAAGGAGGTCGTTTCTGCCAATGGTGTCGTGCGCCACTACTTTGCAATGGCCGGGGAAAAGGGCTTCCACGAGCACGTGCGCTGGCTGGGCTTGCGTCGCGACATGCCGGCGCTGCTTGATGCCGCCGATGGGTTTGTGCTGGCGTCGGCGTGGGAGGGAATGCCGCTGGTTGTTGGCGAGGCCATGGCCATGGAAAATTCCGTGGTCGCGACGGACGTGGGCGGCGTACGCGAATTGGTGGGCGATGCCGGCACGCTGGTTCCGGCACAAGACCCGGAAGCGCTGACGGAGGCCATGCTGGCAACGATGCGGCGGAGCAGTGAAGACCGGGCACGAATGGGACGCGCGGCGCGGGAACGAATCGTGCACCAGTTCAGCATGGATGCCGCGGCCGATCGGTGGGAGGAGCTGTACCGGGAGTTGCTCGATTAAGGGCCGACGCCGTCCTCTTTTGACCCGCGCAAGAAAAAAGGCCGGAGCAAGTTGCCCCGGCCCTCGATGCTGCGTCTGTCAATCGCGATCAGAACTGGAAGGCCATTTGAACAAAAATGCGCCGCACGGCAGTACCACCCTGCGAACTGAATTGCCCGCCTGCCAAGTTTGTGGACTTGCCGAATTCGGTCCCCGGGCCGTACAGTCCGGTGCCTGTATTAAACGTGGGCTGAATGCCACCGTGCGGTGTGCCCAGATCGACGTCGTTGAAGAGGTTCAGCGCCTGCACATTGAAGTTCAGCGAGTACTTGTGGCCGGTGTTTCCCATGCCGCCGCGACCGCCGCCGGGGCCACCGAAACCGCCGCCGCCACCACCGCCGCGGCCGCCGCCACCACCACCGCCCATGCCGCCGCCGAAGCCGCCACCACCGAAGCCACCACCGCCTCCGCCGCCACGACCGCCGCCGGGAGGCGGACCGCCGGATTGTTGAACTTTGGGCCCGACGCCGAAGGAGCGGCCCAGGCGCAGGTTCAAGGCAAAGGACGAGGGCCCGCTTCCAATGGAAATCGGAATGGGGTTTTCGCCGTTCTGCGGGACCACGTTCAGGGCGCCAAAGTTCGTTTGAACGACGTCATTGGCGGGATCGGATGTGGCTGCCACAGAAGGCCGGTCGTTGAAGAAGTTGTCACCGGTCAGATCGTAAGGCGAGGTGACGTTATACGGGCGGCCCGACTGAAAGATCAGGAAGGGATTGAAGGTGATGGCCCATGGGCCGGTGTAATTTCCCATGAGAAAGAGAAACTGCGGCCGGATGAATCCTGCGCGTCCGTAATCCTGCCGGAGGTTGTAGGAGTTCGAAGGATTGCTGCCGCCACCGCCGTCGGAGTTGGCCCGGCTTATGGTGTAGAAGCCGTTGATCCCGAGGTTGGGAGAGAATCGCGCGTTCAAGTTCACGCTCAACTGGTTCTCGTTGAATACCGCTTCGGGGAAATACTGATCGACAATTCCGAGCGAGGAATTGGGGCGCGTTCCGGTGAGTGTGCTGCTGCCGTAGAGAAAGGATCCGGGCAGATAAGCGTTGGAGTCGCGGACCACCATCTGATGGAACCCCGATGAATGCATGTAGGTGAGCGTGAGCGTGGAGACCTTGGTCAGTTGGCGTTCCAGGCTGGTGCCGAGCTGCTCCATGTAGGGAGAGTGGTAGCCGGAAGTGATGGAGTCGATCTCCGATGTGCGGGTGGAGGTAGTGCCGCAAGAGGCCACGCCGCCGCTGATGGAGCTCAGGCTGGTTCCACTGAAGCATGTGGGGTTGGTGATTTCGATCTGCACCTGGCTGTTGGCAGTGCCGTTCAAGGTTTCGAGATCCATCAGGTTGCCTACCGCAAAGCGGTCGTAGAAGAAGCCGAAACCGCCGCGCAGAACCGTTTTGGATACTGTGCCTTTTTTGTGGCCGTCGAGCGCGTACGCGAAGGCCACGCGCGGAGCCCAGTCGTCGTGATCGGCGACATGATTCTGCGATTCCCAGCGCAATCCGCCAGAGAGCGTCAGGTTCTTGTTCACCTTCCAGTCATCCTGGACGAAGAGGGCGCCGTTGAAGACGTTGCCCTTGAACGCGTAGGGGCCGGTGGTGTAGCCGAGCTTGGTGGGTACGCATCCGCCGGCCTGCGTGGCAGGGCATGCCGCGGCGATTTGCGCGATCGTCTCGCCGCTCTCTATGCCGTTCCACGTGTCAACGAAGGCAGCGACCGTGGGGAAGGTAAATCCGCCGTAAATGTTGCCGACACTCGAGTTGGCATCCCGGTCGTCACGAAGCCAGAGGCCGAACTTGATGGCCTGGCTGCCTTGGGTCATGGTGGTGAAATTCTGTAGCTCGAAGTGATCGCTGTGCGAACTCGAGGGCAGGGTTCCGCTGCCGCCGCCCGAGAAAACTCCCGGCACTCCAAACCCCGGCGCGGTGGCGGTGGTTACGCCATACGCGGGAACTGCGCCGATGGGCGACGAAGTGGAGTTGGCGCGGCGGTATTGAAACCTCGTCTCGTTGACGATGCGGTCGGTGATGACCTGCGTATCGTCGAACTGAATTGAATGCTCAACGGAATTGGATGAGTTAGCAATGCTGGGAAGCGTGGTGGAACCGCCCAGATCGTTCGAGGAATTGTTGCGCTCGTACTGGTAGCGCAAAGTGAGCGTGTTTTTTTGGCCCAACTGCAGATCAATGCGCGGTGAGACCTCAAGATGGTTGGCGGGGTTAAAGAGACTGCCGGATACCGATCCGGGGCTGATCGACCAGGTATTGGCGGTCGCGTTGTACACCGGCCCATTGACGATCGAAAACACGTTGTCGGTCTGCAACTCGCGATCTTCCACGCTCATGAAGTACGAGGCCTTCTTCGAAATCGGGCCGCTCACGGTGCCGTTGTATTGGTAGCTGTAGTACGAGGGCAGATTCGCGGTAAATGGGTTACCGGTATTGAAAACGTTGTCGTTGCCTTGTGCATAAGCACGTCCATGGAAGGAGTCGGTCCCGGGCTTGGTGAGGATTTCGATGCGACCGTACCCGATGTGGTCGAACTCGGCCGAAAACGGATTCTGATTGATGCGAATTTCGCGGATCGCCGACTTGGGCGGCAACTGGCCACCGGTGAAGCCGTCGATGTAAATCTGTCCGCCGTTGGGGCCTGCCGAAGGACCGGCTAATGCCTGAAGTTCGTTGGAGAGTTCGTCGGGATCGTCGGACAGGGCATCGAGATCGGAACCCTTTAGCACGATGGCGTTGGTGTTGGAGCCGGCGTCGGTACTCACGCTGGGTCCGCTGTCGTCAGTCACGATCACCTGCTGCTGCGTATCCTCGACCGCCATCTTGACGTCTACGCTCTTCGACTGTCCGGCGGTCAGATCGATGGGTGCGGAGACAAACGGCGCAAATCCGTTGTACGTGACCTGCACGATGTAACTTCCTGCCGGCAGGCCGCGCACCGCATAGCCTCCGGACGCGCTCGCCGTTGCCGTTCCCACGGTCACACCCTTGGTGGTGGTCACGGTGATCTGTGCACCGGGAATGAGCGCGCCGGTTTGGTCGAGAATGTGGCCGCGCAAAACGCCCATGGTTGCCGGACTTGTTTGCGCGGGGGCCGGAGTCGCGGGTGTCGTAAGCGCAGGCGCGGTTTGCGGGGCCGCAGCGGGAGCCGTTTGCGGTGCTGCAACAGGAGGCGTCTGCGGAGGAGCAGCCGGCGCCGTCTGCGCGTTGGCCGCGACGAAAGAGAAGGCCAGGGCCGTGGAAACCAGAAAAGCAATCAAGTGGTGCGACTTTGAATACACAATTTCCTCGCTTATGTATGAATGAAAAGTACAAATCCTGCTATTGGGCTGCTTCGCCTTCGCCCGAACTCAGGCTCCAGCTGGAGAGCAGGTCCGCCGCCTCCGGAGCTTCAAGCAGGGGCTCGACTCCGGCCAGCAGCTTGACCGCGCTGAGGCCCGAAGCATCTTCCGTGGCCACGATCATCACCGCGTCGCCCTTCTTGAGCGTGCCCAGTTGAATCTGTGGGGCGCGTTCCAGGACGGTCTCAAGATTCATGGCTCCGCCACCCGGACCGCCTTGGCTAAAGGTGCGGCGGCTGCCCTGACCGCCTCCGCCGCCGCTTGCTCCGCGGCCGCCAGCACCCGCCGCATTGCCCTTGAGTCGTGTGGCAAGCATCGTCGCCACGTTGTCATCGAGCCGCCGCATTTGCGCATCTGCGCTGATGCGGACAGTGACGGGCGGCGCGGTCTTCTTGGCCGACAGGTCCTTCACCGTCACCGTGGAGGCTGCCGTATCCACGGAGATCACGGTCCCGGGAATGCTGCGGAACGTTCCCGTAATCACGCCATCCGCCGCGATTGCGGTTCCATCCGCGCTTTTGGTTCCGCGCGCAGACAATTGATCGCCGGGATGGATGGCGCTGATGGGAGCGGGTTGCGCCTGATCGAATGCGACCGAACCGGGCGCGTAGCGCTTGAGCACCGTAGCCGTGGTGGTATTCACGGCGACGTCTTTGGTGATGGGGCCGATGCGCGTGGCCACGACGATGACGCCTGTCGCGGTATCGACGCTCTTTACCAGACCGTGGACGCCCTGGCTCCATTCGGCATTTTCCGCCTCCTGCTTCTTGGTCACATCGGCCTGTTTGATAGCGATGATGCGCGCCGCCTGCGGCGTGCCGCTGGTGATATTGGGATCGAGCGTGACCAGCACGCGATCGCCCACGGCCAGGCTGCCGAAATCGAGAGGGTCGGCCTTGGTCAGATCCGTCTGCCCCGGCGCGACGCGCTTGAGAATGGCAGTGGTGGGAACCTGGACCTGGTGCAGATCGCCAGCGTCGGTCTTTACCGTCAGCGTGTTGCCATCGATGGTGGTAATGCTGCCGAGATAGCGCATCAGTTGCGCACTTGCGAGGGGCGCTGCTGCCAGCAGCAATGCGGCCAGGGCCACAACTCCAGCTACTGACCTGCCACGCGATTTACGTTCAATCCTCATAAGCTGTCATACTCCACGGTCTTCGGGCGTTTAGCGATGCATGCACCGCCCCTTATTTCCTAGACGAACCACACCCGCAAAAGGTTGAAACTCGATCTCACCATCTGAATTCGATCCTAAGTTTTTGGGAGTCAAGCGTTTGGGAGCAGGGAGCAACCGCTATAATTTGCCCGTGAACCCTGCCTTTACGACCGCCCATGACGTCTACCTGCTGGCATGTGTGGCCGGCGCCGTGGCGCTGCTGCTGCTCCTCGTGGGGCGCTTGCGCCTGCACGCTGCGCTGGGCCTTTCCGTGGCTGCCCTGGCACTGGGCGCGGCTGCGGGACTGCCTCTGGAAAAGGTTCCCCTCGCCTTTACCTCCGGAGCCGGCGAGATGATGGGCCGTATCGCCATCATTCTCGGCATGGGCGCCATTCTCGGGCAGCTCCTGAGCAGTTCCGGCGCGGCAACTGCGTTGGGCAGAATTTTGGTGGAGGGCTGTGGAACAAGGGGACTGCCCTGGGCCTTGCTGGCGCTCGGCATTCTGGTTGGCATTCCGGTTTTCTTTGAAGTGGGACTGGTTCTGTTGATGCCGATCGTGGTGGATGCAGCGCGGCGCAGCGGACGGCCTCCCATGCTGGTGGGTCTGCCAGTGCTGGCAGGGCTCTCTGCTATGCACTGTTTGTTGCCGCCCCATCCCGCGGCGCTGCTGGCAGCCGCCGAGTACCATGCCGCATTGGCTCCCGTAATGTTGTGGGGGCTGGTCGTGGGGATCATCGCCGCGATTCTGGGTGGCCCCGTGCTCTACTCGGTGATGCTTCGCCTGTGGCAGCGGCCGGGAAGCTATCTGCGGAGCGCGCTTCCCCAGGACGCGGTCTTCGGCCCCATGGCGATCGCTGAAACCGCCAGCGCAGAATGCGCCAATACGGAGCAGGCCCAATTGGAGGGTCAGACCGGACCGGCTTCTGCCGGAGCGTTTCTGGCTCTGCTCGTCATCCTGTTGCCGGTGATGTTGATTTTGGCCGGAGGCTGGGCCGACGCTGTCGCCGCGCCGGGAACGCTACTGAACCGTCTCCTGCATCTCGTCGGGTTTCCCGATGTGGCAATGGTGGTGGCGGCGCTGGTCGCTCTGGCCACGCTGGGCCCCAGGGTGCAGGAGCCCGCCTACCGCGTCCCTGGCGGTTTGCGACGGCTGACCATCGACTCCTTCGCGCCCATCGCCAGCCCGCTGGTGATTCTGGCCGCGGCAGGAGGATTGAGCGGTGTGCTGCGTGCGTCGGGCGCTGCGCAGGCCGCGGTTACCTTTGCCATGAACGCGCACATGCCACCGTTGTTGCTGGCGTGGGCGTTAGCCGCCGCGGTACGCGTGTCGATGGGATCGGCCACCGTGGCCCTGGCTGTGACCTCGGGCATTCTGGCGCCCATGGCTGGGACCATGGGCGTGCGGCCGGAACTCTTGGTGCTGGCCACGGGCGCGGGCTCCATCCTGCTCTCGCATGTGAACGACTCGGGCTTCTGGCTGATCGGATCTCTTTTCAAAATCGACGTGAAGGCGACCCTGGCCACCTGGTCCGTGCTCGAGACGATTCTGTCCCTCGCCGGGCTGGCCGGGACGTTGCTGCTGGCCGTGGTGCTGAAGTAGCAGGCAGTACCAGTGCGAGTGTGAGTGTGAGTGTGAAGAGAAGCTCTGAACACACCCACACTCACACTCGCACTGTCTTCTCACCACGCGCTGAGCAAACGGCGCAGGAGCACCAGTTCGCCGAGATGATAGGCGTTGTGATCGGCGACCAGCAGCGCCTCTCTGAGGATGGTTTGCCCGTTGCCGTGGGGAATCTTCGCGTAAAGATCGGTGGAGGGATCCGCAACCAGATCGCACATGGCTTTGAGATCGCGGCGGAAGGCCCGCACGCTTTTGTCCCATGCCTTGGCGCCGGGCGGCACAGGCGTGGCCGGCCAGTAGCCCTGAGGCCACGGCAAGTGCTGGTAGTTGGGATTGCGCGAAAAGTCGAGAATATCCCACTGCGCGATGCGCAAATGCTCCAGCACCTCCCACGGAGAATGTTCCGCGCCTTTGGGCCGTTTGCCGCGCAGGGCAACGGGAAGGTTCTTGACAGATTTGTCGAAGGTGGCGTGCGCGTGGCCGCCGGTGAGGAGTTCGACAAGGTGTTCACGCAGGGATGCGTCGCGATTTGCAGTGGTTTCTTTCTTCGGCATGAGAATCATTTTCTCCAGAGCTGAATGCGCGGGTCAATGCGCTCTGTTGGAGTAGATTCACTGGCTGCGCGGCGGGACGCAGCAAATCCTGGCCGTGCCGCATGCGAAGCTGAAACTCCAAGCAGGGCTGTTTTTTCTACTCACTATTGGCTACTGGTTATTGGCTGCTCTTGAGGACTGCCCTTTGCGTGGCGAAGATCTCCTTAAGTCCAGCTTCCGCGAGATCGATCAAGCCATTGAGATCCGCGCGAGAATAAGACCCCTTCTCTGCCGTGGCTTGCGTCTCCACAAGGCCCCCATCGGCGGTCATCACCACATTCATGTCCACTTCGGCCTGCGCGTCCTCTTCGTAGCAGAGATCGAGCAGCGCGGCGCCGTCCACGATGCCCACCGACGTGGCGGCTACGAGTTGCTTGAGCGGCGAGATCTTTAGGGTTCCGGCTTTGACCAGCGCGTCGAGCGCGAGAGCCAGCGCTACAGCCGCGCCGGTGATGGCCGCGGTGCGCGTGCCGCCGTCGGCCTGGATCACGTCGCAGTCGAGAATGACGGTGCGCTCGCCCAGGGCCTGCATGTCCACCACCGAGCGCAGGCTCCTGCCGATCAGCCTTTGAATTTCGTGCGTGCGCCCGCCGATCTTGCCGCGCTCGCTTTCTCTGGGAGTGCGGGTCACGGTGGAGCGGGGCAGCATCGAGTACTCGGCTGTCACCCAGCCGCGGCCGGAGTTACGCAACCATCCGGGCACGCCTTGTTCGATCGTCGCGTTGGTGAGTACCCGGGTATTGCCCAGCGAGACCAGGACCGAGCCTTCGGCGGTTTGCACAAAGCCGGGAGAAAGAGTGAGCGGGCGAAGCTGGCCGGGGCTTCTGCCGCCGGGTCGCAGAGAAGGAGGAGTCGCGTGCATAGAGGGATTGTAAGGGAGCAAGGCCCGGTGCCGGCGGCGCGATGTGCAACGGTTCCGGGTTGGGAATCACGGCCGTTCAAGTGCCATAACAGGAAAAGCAATCCAAACCCTTGAAATGTCGTTACTTACCTAGACCCCGAGTTCCCTGGTCGTTCCATTTTGGGACGTTTAGGGCCGACGGCGCGGCGGTCGCGGCTCCACGTTTGGGGCGTGATCCCCTCCCTTATCAGGAACTTAACCTCCGCGTTCTGGTTTGGCACGCGACGTGTATAGAAACAGGACAAAACCTCCGGCAGTTTAACTGAAACGGGAAATGAAAAGAGACAGGGAAAAGTGCGGAGTGCGAGTGCGAGTGTGACAGGCACATCCGCACTCACACTCGCAATCACATTCAGACTGCCTTTGAAAGGAACCAGCGCATGCCACAAACAGAACAAGTCATGACAACGGCCAGGACCAGGACCCCATGGAACGGCGTCGAACGCAGGCGTGTGGAAAAAGTCGTGGAGGCTCTGGCCACGCTGCGCAGCCAGTCCGAGAGCGTTTCCGAAGTAGCCCACGATGCGCGCAACATGGTCACGGCGCTGGGACTCTATTGCGATCTGCTGGAGGAGCCGGGTGTGCTCGCGGCCCCTTTCACGCATTACGCGCATGAGTTGCGGCTGGTAGCTGCGGCCAGCCGCCGCCTGGTCGAGAAATTGGTGGCGCTCGATGTCCACGCGGCTCCGGACGGCGCCGTACAAGCTGTCCCGCGGGCCAACGCCGGACGCGGAACGGCGCTCACCTGTTCCGGCTTTATAAGCCCCAGGATCTCCGTTGCTGAAGGCAGCTCCCCCGAAAATTCCGGCCGCCGCTCAGCTGTGAACGCCACCGTCCTGGCCGACCGCAACCGGCGCTGGGATCTGCTGCCGGCTCTGCCCATCTCCAACCTTGCCGCCGAACTGCTGTCCAACCGCAATCTGCTCTCTGCGCTGGCCGGCCCCTCCATTGCCTTGACCATGGAGGCCGATGGCGGAGCGCAAGCCGTGCGCCTCACCGGCGAGGACCTGACCCGGCTGCTGGTCAATCTGGTGAAGAACGCAGCCGAAGCCATGCCGAGGGGTGGGCGCGTGCGCATTGGCTTGCGCGAGCGCCAGCCTGCGCAGGGCATTGCGCCATGCCTGGCGCTTACCATCGAGGACAACGGGCCCGGCATCTCCGAGGCGGCTCTCGACAGGATTTTCAATTCCGGGTATACCTCGCGGGGCAAGGAAACGAAGACCGACGGGGAAGCAACGCCGGGCAGCAGCTGGCCGCAAAGCCGTCGGGGGTTGGGGCTGGCCATTGTGCGCTCCATTGTGGAAGTCGCCGGTGGCCGCATCACGGCCTCGAACCGGACCCAGGGCGGGGCCTGCTTCACCCTCGAGTTCCCGGTGCGCAAGGCAGGGATTCGGGAGGAGTGTGGGGTGTGAGTGTCAGTGTGAGTGCGCCGGACAGACACACTCACACTCGCACTCGCACTGACCGCGGACACCTGAAACCTGCAATTGAACGCAGTTCCACAACACACGCGAGGCGACTACAATGCTGAATACAGTCTTCAACACACGGGCCATGGAGCTCATCCCACAACTCGCCGAGCCGGCGGTTCGGTTGCACCTGCTGGTGGTGGATGCCGACGCGGCGGTGCGCTCGGCCTGCGCCGAGATCGCGGCCAGCCTCGGCTACGCTGTCGAAAGCACCGGCGATCTCGCTCAGGCGCGGAGCCTCTTGCGCGGCCACACTGCCGACATCCTGCTGGTGAATCTGCCCGCGGGGACGAACGAGGGGCTGGAGCTGGTCTCCGAGGTCAAGCTGCTTTATCCCGATACGTCGGTCATTGCCATGACCGCAACGGGCTCGGTGAACGCAGCCGTCGAGGCCATGCGCTGTGGCGCATCGGACTACCTGACCAAGCCCTTCGCCATGGACGAGCTGTCAACGGTGCTCGATCGCGCCGCGCAGAACCACACCACCGACACCGTGGCCCGCCAGTTGCGCGAGCGGCTGCGCCTCTCTGAGGGGCTGGGCTCGATGATCGGGCGCTCGCCGGAGATGGAGAAGGTCTACCGCATTCTTTCGAAGGTTGCCCAGAGCACGCACCCGGTTCTCATCCTGGGCGAAAGCGGAACCGGCAAGGAACTGGTGGCGCGGACCATTCACGCCTACGGCCCCAACGCGCAGAAGCCTTTCCTGCCCGTCGACTGCGGCTCCCTGGTGCCGACGCTCATCGAGAGCGAGCTCTTCGGCTACGTCAAGGGCGCCTTTACCGGAGCCAATCACTCCAAGGACGGATTGCTGGTCTCTGCCGAGGGAGGGACCGTCTTTCTCGACGAGATCGGCGAGCTCTCGCTGGACCTGCAAGCCAAGCTGCTGCGCGCGCTCCAGGAAAAAGAAGTGCGCCCGGTCGGCGCCACGCATTCCATTCCCATCAAGGCGCGCATCGTGGCCGCCACCAATCGCGATCTGGCCACCATGGTCGAGAACGGCAGCTTCCGCAAGGATCTCTTCTACCGCCTGAATGTGGTCAACTTACGACTGCCGTCGCTGCGCGACCGCCGCGAGGACATACCGCTCCTGGCCGCGCACTTTCTCGACCACATCAGCAAGGAGCACGGGCGCAAGTTCACCCTGAGTGATGAAGCCCTGCGCACCATGATGCGCCACGATTGGCCGGGCAACGTGCGCGAGCTTGAGAACGCCATCGAGCGGGCCTGTGCGATGTCGTCAGGTCCGGTGCTGCAACTGGGCGACCTTCCCACGCAGCTACAGCAGAAGGGCCTGGAAGCGCGGCACGCCGCCGTGGCCGCAGGCGACGGCCCGGCGGCAGCCGGTGCGCCGGAGCTGAAGACGCTGGCGGAGCTGGAGCGCGAGGCCATTCTCGGCGCGATCCGCACTCTGAACGGTGACAAGCTGCAGGCCGCCAAGCTGCTGGGCATCGGCAAGACCACGCTCTATCGCAAGCTGAAAGAGTACGGCATCGCCGACCCGCTGCACGAAGAGTAATTAAGCAGGGAACAGGGAACAGAAAACCCTGCCTTAGCCCGCGGCCGGGGTTGTAGTTGGCGAGCTGCGCGCTGTTTCCTGTCGACTGTTCAGGGATCACTGTGCACGATTCACGGACCACTAAACACTAATCACTAATCACTGACAACTAACATCTGAGATCGGGGAACGGATATGAGCATTCTGATGGTGACTGGAATCGAAGGCGCCCGCAACTGCGCCGCCGTGGTGGGTGCGCAGCTGGGCATGGAGGTCGAGGTGGCGGAAGGGCGAAGGGCCGCGCTGGCCGCGTTGCGGTGCCGCGAGTTTTTGGCACTGGTGATCGATGAATCCCTTGCCGAGTGCGATCCGGCGGCCGCGGAAAAGATCTGCGAGAATGCAGGCCTGGCCATTCCCATGCAGATCAACTTCGCCATCGCAGGAACGGCGCGGCTGATTCGCGAGATCCGCGCCGCGCTCAGCCGCCGTGAGCGCGAGCAGATGCTGGCCCGCCGGGCCGCCGCGGTAGCCATCGAGACCGAGTTGAAGACCACGGTCGCCGGCCTGCTGCTGCACTCGCAACTGGCTCTGAACGGCGGCGGAATGTCCCCCGCCGTGGCCGACCGTCTGCGTACGGTGGCGGACCTGGCGGGCAGCCTGCGTCAGCAGTTGAGCGTGCCCGTCGCGACGCGGCATGAGACGCACGCCTGAACGTGCGGCCTTTCTCTGCGCCCGGTCAAGCTTTCGCGCCCGGCCTGTCGTGGCGCGCGGCGAGTACTCATCGGCGCACTTGGCCATGCCTCTGCTGGACGAGTAAGGTACCGCATCAAGATGCATCCTGCTTGCGGCGGCAAGACAGGGAATCCGTCTGTCCATTAACCTATGAGGTTGGGCGCGAGGGCCCTCCTCACCATGACCGTCATACGGCAGGAAGATTTCATCGCCAGCGTTGCAGGCGCGTTGCAGTACATCAGCTACTACCACCCGGTGGATTACATCCGTTCGCTTGCTCAGGCGTACGAACGCGAACAGTCGCCGGCGGCGCGCGACGCCATGGCGCAGATCCTCATCAACAGCCGCATGTGCGCCGAGGGGCACCGGCCCATCTGCCAGGACACGGGCATCGTGAATGCCTTCGTCAAGCTCGGCATGGACGTGCGCTTCGAGCCCGGCCCCGGCGAAGAACTGAAAGACTTGCAGCAAATGGTGGACGAGGGTGTGCGACGCGCCTTTCTCGATCCCGACAACAAGCTGCGCGCCAGCCTCCAGACCGACCCCGCGGGGAAGCGCATCAATACGAAAGACAACACGCCGGCCGCTGTCTTTGTCGAAGTCGTGCGCGGCGCGACAGTCGAGGTCACTGTCGCGGCCAAGGGCGGAGGCTCCGAGGCGAAGTCGAAGTTCGTCATGCTCAATCCCAACGATTCGGTTGTCGACTGGGTGCTCAAGACGGTGCCTACCATGGGCGCGGGCTGGTGCCCACCGGGTATTCTCGGCATCGGCATCGGAGGCACGGCGGAGAAAGCCATGCTGCTGGCCAAGCAATCGCTGATGGATCCCATCGACATTCAAGACCTCATCGCCCGCGGAGCAACGACCACTGCCGAAAAACTCCGCCTCGAGATCTACGACAAAGTGAATCGCCTGGGCATCGGCGCGCAGGGGTTGGGCGGGCTGACGACGGTGCTCGACGTGAAGGTGGTGGATACGCCCGCGCACGCGGCTAATCTGCCCGTGGCCATGATCCCCAACTGCGCAGCCACGCGCCACGCGCACATCGTTCTCGACGGCTCCGGCCCCGTGTTTCTCGATCCTCCTTCGCTTGATGCCTGGCCGAAGCTGACCTACGACGTGAGCGGAGCGCGGCGCGTGAACCTCGACACGGTGACGCGAGAAGAGGTTGCGACGTGGAAGCCGGGTGAAGTGCTGCTACTCAGCGGCAAGCTGCTGACCGGCCGCGATGCCGCGCACAAACGCCTTACCGACATGCTCAACCGCGGCGAAAAACTCCCCGTCGACCTGCGCGGCCGTTTTATTTACTACGTGGGCCCGGTCGATCCGGTGCGTGGCGAAGTTGTGGGCCCAGCCGGCCCCACCACGGCCACGCGCATGGACAAGTTCACGCGACAGATGCTCAAGGAAACCGGCCTGCTGGGCATGGTGGGCAAGGCCGAACGCGGGCCGGAAGCCATCGACGCGATCCGTGAGTACCGTGCGGTATATCTGATGGCCGTGGGCGGCGCTGCGTATCTGGTCTCGAAGGCGATTCGCAGCTCGCGCCTCGTGGCCTTCGAGGACCTTGGCATGGAGGCGATCTACGAGTTCGAGGTTCGTGACATGCCCGTCACCGTGGCCGTCGATTCAAAGGGAACCAGCGTGCACGAGACCGGCCCGGCAGAGTGGCAGCAACGCATCGCGGGCATTCCGATACTGCAGTGACTAGGGCGGAGAACAGACGGCTGTGGGAAGACTGAGTGAGCGCACGTTGAAACCTTCGAACTATTTTCTTGCAGCGGTTGCGATTTCTGCCTGCGCGCTTTCCGCCTCAGCGCAGATTCGCACCATTGATACGGCTGTAGCGACCCTCCGGCTCTCGGAAGAGAATTGCGACCTGATCGGGCTGCGCTGGAAGAGCCCCGAACTTGAGGTCATCGGCGAAGCCCGTCTCGGCGAGAACTTTCGCATTCTGATCCCGCAGAAAAACTACGAGGCCAACTACTTCAACAGCCGCGATCAGAAAGTCAATCAAATCGACGCGATCCCTCGCGGAGTCCAGTGCACATACGACGCGCTGCACAACGAGCGAGAGACTCTGCCGGTCAAGGTGAGCTACCGGATCGAGGCTGCTGACGGTCAACTGCATTTCTCGATCGCGGTCAGTAACCCGACGGATCGCAAACTGGCCGAGGTGATGTACGGAATCATCGGCGGCCAAAAGGGCATCGGCGACCGGCTCGATACTCAGTCGATGATTCCCGGCGCGAACAATAATCTTTCTCCGGTGCTGTTCACGCGATTTCGTCCCGGCTTCGGCGGCGGCAATTTCGGCATACCCTACGACGCGGTGTCTTTCACCTACCCGGGCGCGATGCCGATGGGTTGGATGGACATTTACAACTCGAAGGCGGGCATCGGTTATTACTACGCGAACGAGGATCCCGATACCCGCCTGATGCTTCTACAGGTGGAGCTGCGGCCGTATTCAAAGGGCGCCGACCTGAATGACAACTGGCCCGCGCCCACCGAACTTCCCGCAGGCGAGCCTATCGGTCTCACCATGGGCTGGGTCAACCTGCCCTATCTCAGCAACGGAACGTTTACATCGGGGCCGGTAGCGCTGGAGGTGCACAAGGGGGATTGGCACGAAGCGAGCGGGATTTATCGCGCCTGGTTCGACCAGCACTTCACGGTGCGCCGTGCGCCGGATTGGCTGCGCAAGGAGAATGCATGGCAATCCATCATCATTTCGAACCCTGAAGATGTGCTTGTGCATCGTTTCAACGAACTGCCCAAACTGGCCGCCGACGCCAAGAAATACGGGATCACGACCTTCGAGATTCTGGGATGGGACATTGGCGGGATCGATCGCGGATACCCGCAGTACACGCCCGATCCGCGGCTGGGAACGGAAGAGGAATTTCGCAACGCACTTGCCGAGATCCGCGCCATGGGTGTTCACCCGTTGATTTTTACCAATGTGGACGTGGCGGATACGGCGACACCGCTCTTCAAGGACAAGCTGAAGGACTACGTAGCGGAGGGTCGCTGGGCGCCGGATTGGCAAACGTTTGGATGGGGCTACGGAACGATGAGTGCGCGCGCTGGCCTGACGCCGTCGCACATGACGCTGGTGAGCCCGTCGCACCCGGAATTCAGGAAGATGGAGATGGACCAGTACATGCAGCTGGTGCGCGACGGGGCCGAGGGTTTCCAGATCGACAAGTCGGCCGGCTCAAGCGCGCTCGACTTCAACAAGCAGCTTTCTGTTTCTCCTGACAAATCGCTGGTGCCGGGCATCCTGGAAACATTCAGCGAGCTGCTTTCCAAGGCTCGTGCGATCGATCCCGATTTTTCCCTGGCCGGCGAAGTATGGTCGGACCGAGCCATGCCGTATATCGATGTCTCGTATATGCGCATGGGCGCCATCGATATTGGATCGCCGGTGTTGAAGTACACCTTCCCGGAGTGGACGGCGACGATCTTCGGCGAATCGCCGGGCGACTTCAATCAAATGAACAATGGGATGCGCTACGGATTTGTGTGGGACCTGGCGCCGCGGCACTACAACGCATCGGTTGACGAGCCGCTAACGCGTCCGCTGGCGAGGTACGTGAGCGAGTTGATCAGGATTCGCAAGCAGTATGCGGACCTGCTGTTCCTGGGACGCTTTAACGACACCATGGGCGCGACCGTTGAGGGCGGCGGGAATATTCGCTACTCCGTCTTCAAGCCGTTAAAAGCAGGCGAGAGCGGAGAGGCGTGCGTGGTGGTCAATTTCGATAGCGCGCCGGAAACCGTGACCGTCAGCCTCGACGGAGTCTCTGGAGACGTGCAGGTCGCAACGCCGTTCCATGCCGATCAAACCGCAACCCTGCCCGTCCGGCTCACGATTCCTGCGCATCAACTCGCCGTGGTTGTGAAGCGGTAACCAGGGAACAGGGAGCAAGGGAGCAAGGGAGCGAGTCAGCAAGTCAGCGAGACGGCGGACGACAATCGACGAACGGCGAACGGCTGACGGCTGTCAGGCGGCGTTTGATTCGTCGGTGTCGACGAAATTGTCTTTTTCGTCGCCGGTCTCGCGGCGCTCGCCGTTTTCGTCTTGATCTTCTTCGCCTGCTTCCTCGTCGTCATCGGCATTCAAGTCGGGATCTTCGTTGGGGTGGATGCCTCCGCTGAGGCCGCGGACGACCCGGTAGTGGATACACCTCTCGCGGCCTATGCATTGCTTACAATCTTCGGGACGGTCGCAGTCAAATTCCTCGGGCGCCAACTCGCCGCCGTTGCGGGTGCGGGTGATATTCATCACGGTGCCGCTGGGGACGGAAGCGTCGCCGGAGATATTGGTCGAGGCGATCTGGAGGCCGTAGAGGAGAAGACCGGCCTGCTTCGCATCGATGCGCGCGCTGGCGAGGGCGTCGAGGATCTGGGCGAGAGCCAACTGGATCGCGGAGCGATCTTCAAGGAGGGGGAGCTTGAGCGGCGCGTATTTGGGCTCGGGTTCGGGTTTGGCGACGTGGTGCACGCGGGTATGGAAGTAGCAGTAGGGCATACCGCGGAGCGCAACGGCGTGGCACTTTTTTCCGCTGGGCATGATGTGACGACATTCAGAGTGCATTCTGGCTCCCACCCCCCTCTCCCCCCACTATTTCTGTAAGCAAATACTCTGTTTTCATGGCTTTACGCGATGCGTTGCCGCGCAAGTATCTGAAAACGCATATCGTTGCTTGCAGTCATAAGACAACAAAAGGGTTAGAGGCAGGTGCGGGGGACCGTGGACCGTGAACCGGGGTCCGTGGAACCGCGCTCCCTGCCTCATTGAAGGGTTATGGAAACAGTGTGCGCCGAGAGGGGGAAATTATATGCAAAATGGCGGGGGAAAATTTTTGGGGCGAGTTGGGTGGGGAATGGGCGTTTTCGGGTCCTATCCGTTGCTGGGTGTTCCCGGGATCTCCCACGCGCCCGTCTGGAGAACGTTCCTCGCATGAACAAATGCGATCTGGAGAGCGCGGATGACGATTCTTGCCGCATCGAAGAGTTTTGCGTCTTTTAGGTTTACGATTTCCCTCTTCGCGGCGTCGAACCCGGCCTCGCTGTCATCCATTCCTTCGAGTTGACGGAGGACTTCGGGGACGGACACTCTGGCGTTGTTTATTTGTGCGATTAGCGGAGCAACGAGCGCGTCGGCGACAATCCTTGATCCAGTGCTGATCATTTTCGGATCCCGCTTGATAGTCTTACTTGCTTCCCACAGACAGTGTCCTCCGCCGAAGACTAGTCCCTTAGAGGATGCCGCGCGAGCAGAGTGGAGGGCTGCAGTTATCCGAGATTTCCGCTCCGCTCGATCACTTTCGCTTACCCCTCCCACTCGAATTGCGACCGTGGCCCCCACCAAGCTAGCTAATCTTTCGCGGAGCCTCTCTGAGTCGAACTCGGCCGCCGCGGTCGAAATCTGCTGTCGTATCCCCGAGGCACGGCGCTCGATCGAGGCCGGGTCTCCACGCGGATTCGCGAGCCATGTGTTGCTTCTGGTTACTTCGACGCCCTCCGCAGAGCCAAGCTGCGAAAGTCTGGTAGTTGAGAGAGCTTGTGGGTGCGAGATGACGGCTCCGCCGCATGCGACGGCGATATCTTCGAGGATCACAGTACGAGTGGGTCCAGATCCAGGAGACTTAACAGGGACACATGAGATGGCGCCTCGCTTGAGATTGATTTCAAGCGTCGCAAGCGCCTCTCCTTCAACGTCCTCTGCTACCACCAATAGCGAGCGACCTGCTCGGGCTACCTGTTCGAGGATCGGAAGAAGATATTGCATTGAGTTCAATCTGAAGTCACAGAGCAGGATATAGGCGTCTGACATGGCCGCCAGTTGGCGAGGCTCGTCGGTCATGAAGCGATCCGAAATGAATCCACGATTGAAATGCATTCCTCCTTCCACGCGGAGGTCGGTGTTTGCGTTAGGAGAGTCCTCTATGTAGACGACTCCGTCGGGCCCCGCATTTCTTATCGCGGAGATGGCGGCGTGAGCGTCCAGCCGTTCGCCTAGGGCAGCGGAAAGCGCAACTGCTTCTATGTTGTGCTCGTCTGCGGGCAGGGAGATTTGGGTTAGGTGAGATACAGCGGATTCTACTGCGAGGTCCATCTCGCTCGTTAGGTCGCGTAAAAGCGCCCCGCTCTTCAATGCCTCGTACCCGCCTTTCACCATTTCGCAGAAAAGAAGCGCGCCAGACTTCGAACCGTCGCCGAGTTGTCCGGAGATTTCCCTGGTTAGCTCGCGAACCTGGTCGACCCCTAGCTGGACAAGTGAATTCGCTGAGCTATATGCCGCTGCGATGGCTGTGCCGTTCCGCGACTGCCGCGCGCCGAAGGTCCGAGAGGAGGTGAGAACAGTGGATCCATGCGGCCCGAGCGCCATTGCGATGGCCTCTTCGACCTGGTTTATCCCTCGGAGCACTGGTTCACGCGCTATCTCGGAGGGAATGAGGGGCCCCGAATCGGCGGAATGTTTGAGATCTTGGGTTTCGTATGGCCACTCGAGTTCCTCCTCGCCGCCGCTGCCCGCGAGGACGGCCTTTATGGTTTCCTTAATGTCATTCTCAAGTTTCCTCTGCCAATCGACCGAGCGAACGTCGTAAAGAATGCATCGTCTGTGCCTATAGTCAAAGGGTACGTCGTCAATGTTTTCGGAGATGAGGATCGTTGGAACGCCTAGGGCATGACATAGGCCCAATTCATAGTTGACGTTTGGGTTTCGTCCAGTTACATCTGCGATTACGATCTGCGCCGACCAAATCGAACGCCAAATGTCTTGGATTATTGCGCCCGTACCGTAAATCTGGTCGGCCTTGATTGCGTGAGCTCCAGCCGATTCGCAGGCCGGAGCTATGATCCCCTTGAAGTAGGAGTTACGGCGATCATCAAATGGCATCAGAACAAAACAGAGTTCTGGATTCACATTTGGTCGATAGACCATGTCGGAGACCTCAGACGCGCCGTATCCCGCTGGTTGCAGAGATTCTAGCACTCTCGATTTGGCGGAAAGGAAGCAATTCGGTCTTGGGGAGCGTCCATTTCTGGCAGCAGGGCCGATCGGTGCCCGGGAGTGGGCGTGACGACTGGGATCGGCGCCTGTGTTTGGGCGCGGCTCCGCCGCGTACTTGATTCCTTGAAGGACGGGTGGGCGGGTTGCGGCGTGAGTAAACTCATGCCCTGATACAAAACGAAAGAGAAATGCAGGTCCTTCGACTCGTCCCGGCGTACCGGGACTTGCTCAGGATGACCGAGTTTAGTTGGCCTTCGTGCTTTCCCGCATCTCGAAATCGAGATGTGGGGCACCCGCAGGTTTTGGCGAGCCAGGGCTGGGGCGCGGCTTCGCCGCGTGCTTGGTTCTTTGAAGGATGGGTGGGCGGGTTGCGGCGTGAGTAAACTCATGCCCTGATACAAAACAAAAGACAAATGCAGGTCCCCATTCGACTTCGATCGCCGCGGAATGCAAAAGCAAGAACAACCGCAGGTCCTTCGACTCGTTGGCCGCGCGAAGCGCGGCCAACATCGCTCAGGATGACAGCCGATATTTATTGCTCAGGATGACAGTTCCTTTTTTATCGGGTGTCTTCGCCGCTTATTTGTCGGTACGTCTTAGCTTGCTGTCTTCGTCAGATATCCCATTCCGTCGAGCACGCCGCGCATGAACGCGAAGCTCTCGATGACGCCGGGCATGGGATCGTCGGCGTGAATCTCGTACTCGAGATCGACGAAACCCTTATAGTCGATCTTGATGAGCGCCTCAAAGATTTCGCGGAAGGGCAGACGGCCGCGGCCGACGGCTACCTGGCTCTCCTTGGCAGTGAGGTCGGCTAGATCTTTCACGTGCATGTCGTAGAGGCGGGGGCCGGTGGCGTGAATGGCTTCGACGAGGTTGGTGTTGGCGCGCGCGGCGTGACCGATGTCGATGCAGAGGCCGATGCGCGGATCCATATCCTTCACAACCTTGAGCACATCGAATGGAGACGGGAAGAACTTGTCCTCAGGCCCGTGGTTGTGGATGGCGATGCGGATGTCGTACTCCTTCACAAATCGCTCGATCCATTTCAAAGATTCCGGGGTCGGATCGCCGGCCACGATGACGCCGATGCCTGCCCGCTTGCAGTAGTCGAACTTTGACCGGATGTCGGCTTCGTCGTCTTTGGGAAAATAAATCGCGCCAGCGGCGTGGAGCTTGATGCCCGCGGCGGCGTAGTCGGCCAGCGCCTGCGCTTCGAGCGCGGGATCCATGGGCAGATGGTCCTTCACGTCCTTGCAGTTCAGGTCGGACACATTGAGCTGCTTCATGAAGCCAATGAGTTGCGCGCGCGTGAAATTGCGGAAGGTATAGCTGGCGAGTCCGAGACGGACGGGCGAGGGCTTTCCCGAGGCGGGAATGGCTTCAGCGATTGCGGGTTTGGCGCTGACGAATGCGGCGGAGGCTGCGGCAAGGGTGGACGATTGCAAAAAACTGCGGCGCGAAAAAGTATTTTTCATGGCGGGAGCCATTATAGGGGTTCGCGGTGCAGCGAGTCAGCAAGGCAGCGATTCGGAAAGTGATCAGTTCGTGCTTTCCCATCCTAAAGCTCGCCGCGTCGCGCCGAGCCTTAAGGATGGGGCAACCCGCATCTCTGATCCCTAAAACCTGATCTTTGGTATTACTGCTTTCCCCAGCGATAGACAATTCCGGTGGTAAAGCCGAAGCTGCCCTGCACGGTTGAGCCAAAGCCAGTGGCGAAATACTCTGGTGCCAGTTTGAAGCCGACGTTCGGTGTCAGATTGTATTCGCCAATTACGGCCGCGCTGGCGGCGAAGGTGCTTCCGGTGGGATAGAAGCCAACCTCAGAGGTCGTGTAGCCGTTGAGGTCGCCGGAGAAATTGCCGTACGCCCAGCCGCCCAACACGCGACCCGAAACGGAGTACTTGGGCTGCAAGTAGAAGCGGTAGACGGGGCCAAAGAGCACGTTGTACGTGCTGATCTGGGGCTTGGTGAAAGCGCCCGTGCAATAGGTCGTGATGCCGCAATAAGTAGTACCGATGTAGCCGCGGCCATCGAGCGTGTAACCCAACCGCTCGGTGGAGAAGCGGGTCAGGCCCGTCTCCCATGCGTAAAGGGTCACGCGCTGGAGGGATGGGCCGGGCGTGAAGCGCAGATAGCCCATGTCGGCATAGGACTCCCACTTGTGGTCGTAGGCGTCATGAATGGCCGTGGCGCGGCGCTGTTCGCGGCGCTGGCGGATGCGTGCCTGGACGGTCAATTGCCCCTGGGTTTCCCCGGCGGATTGCTGGCTGGAGCTTGTCTGAAGCTCTCCGGATGGGGTTTGCTGCGGTGTGGAGCTCGATGAAGAACTGCCTGAGCTTTGTGCGAATACGGCTGGCATGGCCGGCAATGCGAACGCCAGCAAAAAGGCGAGACGGCGAAAAGATTGCATCGGTATCGGGATTCCTCCACGGGAGTACGAGAGTGCGCCCAAACATCCAGCACACTCCCCCCAATTGGTATTAAAACATCCTGGGGGGATGCTTGTGCCGGGGTATGTCCGTTGGCTTGCTCTGTTTTGACGCGCGGAGGAGCGAAGCAGCACTGGACGTGTTCCCCGGTCCCCAAGAGCGAGGGACCGGGGGCACCCAAGGAAGCGGCTAAACGATTGCTTTCAGGTCGGCCAGCAACTGGGCCTGATTGAATCCACTGGGCGAGCCTTTGGCCGCCAGCCAGTCCTTGCTGAGCAGGGTGTGTGTCTCGTCGCAGTACTCATTCCAAAAGGCCAGGGTCATGGTCTTCGGCTGACCCCAAGTGATGCAGGTAAAGCCGCTCTGATCGTATTTGGGCACGTAGACACAGTGTCCGCCCCAGCTGCCGGGCGCGGCATTGGCGCCGCCGTTCGGCACTACATCCCATACGTTTTGATTTTGTGCCGTCAGCGGCAGCGACAGGCCGATGTAGACGCCGCCAAAGAGGGCAATCGACTGGCGTACCTGGGTGAGGCTGGAGGGCTTGGGGTCGACAAAGGCCGTAAGCGCGTGGCCGGCGAAGCCCTGCTTCTTCCAGTCGTTCAGAACGTCGAGCTCGATGCCGCCGGTGTCAGTGCTGGGGTCGCCGGGCTTATAGCCGTCCCATTTTTCGTAGTACTTTTCGATGGTCGCATCGGGGAGGGTCACTTCTTTGCCCACGTTCGCGGTCCATACTTGTACCGCGTGCCCGCAACCGGCGATGGTGCAGTCACCCAGGGTATCGTTCAGCATCATGCCCCAGGCGGTAATGCCCTTGGTCCAGTCGGCCGAGGGCGGTGGTGGCGGCAGGCTGGGCGTAAGGTAGTCGCCCAGCATCAACGTACGGCTGTCGGTTTTGATGGCCTTGCGGCCGAGTTTGAATTTCGAGAAATCTGCCATGGGAGAGGTCCTTTCCTGCGCATGAAAATGCCGGAGACCTGAGGGAAGGAGGGAGATGCGAAAGCGATACGCCCTCAGTCTAGCGTCATTTCGGATGCCTTAATGTTCCCTAGTGTTATTGTTGCGTAAACTGCCGAAATGATATGCAAAATACCGCAAAATAAAATTGGACACGGAAAGGGAGAGAAAACATGGTTCGCATCGTTTTCGGAATGATTTTGGCGTTGATTCTGGCGCCTTTGGCGCTGTTGGCTTGGTTTCACTGGGGGAACGTGCCAGTGGCAGTGTCGGATCCGCCGCTGCCCATGGAGAAGCAGATTACGCATGTGGCGCTGAATGCGCGCGTTGCCCGCGAGATGCCGGCGAACCCGCCCATTCAAGCCGACGAAATGAACCTCACGGCCGGAGCTGAGATTTATCGCGATCAGTGCGCGGCCTGCCACGGGTTTTTTGGCAAGCCCTCGAGCTTTGGCTCACATATGTATCCCAGCGCCCCGGCGCTGTGGCAGCAGCACAAGAACAGCGACGTGGTGGGGGTAAGCGACGACCCGCCGGGCGAGACTTATTGGAAGGTCGCAAACGGGATTCGGCTTACCGGGATGCCGTCCTTCAAAGAAACGCTCACAGAGATGCAGGCCTGGCAGGTAAGCGTGCTTCTGGCCAACGCCAATAAGCCCTTGCCTCCGGCGGCGCTTGCCATCGTGCACGGCGAACAGCCGGCAGCGCCGGTTGCCGCTGCTCCGCCTGCGGCGAAGAACTGATGCAAGCGACCATGGGTTCTGAAATGCCGCTCAAGTGTGAAAGGGAAGTAGAACGATGCGCATTCTCGAGTTGCTGAAGAAAGGCTTTGGGTTTGTTTTGCTGAGTATGGGCGTTTCGCGACCTGCGCCCAAGCCTAAACCTGTGACCAAACCAGCGCCCAAGGCCGAATCCGGCGAGTAGTGCATTGAGCGCGTGACTTCATAATCGGCCATCAAAATGTGCGGGCGTGGACGCCCGCGCTACGTCCGCCGCACTCCTCGTACAATGGAAGAGGAAGTTCATTCCACCCAGCCGATGGCGGAAACAGAAGACAAGAAATCTAAACCCGGAACGAAAGCTGGGGCAAAGCCCGGCTCCAGCGGACCCCGCCGCAAGCATGACGAGGATCCGGTCGGGAAAGTGTATGACGCCTACCTGATGCGGCGGCTGAGCCGCTTTGTGCGCCCGTATTGGCTACAGGCCGGCATTGCTTCCGTCGCGGTTTCGCTCAAATCGCTGTGCGACGTGGCCGGACCCATCCTTGTGATGGTGGCCGTCGACCGCTATCTCGCGCCAGATGTGGCCGCACAGGATCCCTCGAACGCCGTAGCGCATTGGGTAGCGAATGCGAGCCCCCTCGCCCGCCTGCTTCCTGCCGGCTCCGTGCAAGGCATTACGCGCCTTGCCGCCATTTACTTTGTGATGCTGGTTTCGGCGTACCTCCTCCAGTTCGTCCAGGTTTACCTGATGCAGTGGATCGGCCAGAAGATCATGTTCGATCTGCGCCGCGACATTTTTCGGCACATGCAGCGTATGCACATCGGCTTTTTCGACGTGAATCCTGTGGGCCGACTGGTCACACGCCTGACGTCGGATGTCGATGCGGTCAACGACATGTTCACTGACGGCGTGCTGGCGATTATCAACGACTTCTTCATGCTCACGATCATGGCCGCCGTCATGCTTGCCATCAGCTGGTGGCTGGCGCTGCTGGCCTTCGCGGTGTTGCCACTGATCTGGATCGTCACTCGCATCTTCCGTCTCCACGTGCGCGAAAGCTACCGCCGCGTGAGGACCGCCATCGCGCGCATCAATAGCTTCACGCAGGAAAACGTCTCGGGCATGAGCGTGGTCCAGCTCTTCAACCGCGAAGATCGAGCCTACAAGGACTTCGAAGCCGTAAACATGCAGCACATGATCGCGTTCAAGGACACGATCT
Organism: uncultured Acidobacteriota bacterium; assembly: GCA_963786565.1. Classification (GTDB taxonomy): domain Bacteria; phylum Acidobacteriota; class Terriglobia; order Terriglobales; family Acidobacteriaceae; genus Telmatobacter. The sequence goes on from CAWAZR010000024.1 coordinate 130,756, forward strand.
TTGCCTACGCGCTTTACTATCCGGCCGTCGATTTTCTCTCTTCCGTCGCTATTGCCCTTGTCGTCTGGCGCGGCGGGTTTGGCGCGTTGCACCTGCCGCCTACGGTCACCATCGGCGTGCTCATCATGTTCACGCAGTTTTCGTTGCGTTTCTGGCGCCCCATCCAGGATCTGAGCGACAAGTACAACATCCTGCAAGCCGCTATGGCCGCCTGTGAGCGCATCTTCAAGCTCATGGATTCGGAGCCGGAGATTGTGAACCCCGAGCACCCCCTGGCCGGCGACGGATCGAATCGGATCGTATTTGAACACGTATGGTTCACCTATCAAAAACTGACGGACGAGCAAAGAGCTACTGTGGCAAAGGCTGCGCAAGGGTCGGCGAGCGGCGCAGAACTAGCGGGCCTCGAGGGCATCGAGTGGATTCTCAAAGACGTCTCCTTCACGATTGAGCCGGGGCAGACGATTGCGATTGTCGGTCACACCGGCGCGGGCAAGACTACGCTCACCAGCCTGATGATGCGCTTCTACGAGGTGACTGCCGGCCGCATTCTCATTGACGGCGTCGACCTGCGCGAACACGATTTGACGGCGTTGCGCAAGCACTTCGCGGTGGTGTTGCAGGATCCGTTTCTTTTTTCGGGCACGATCGGCGAAAACATCCGTCTCGGCAATGAAGAAATCACCGATGCCACCATGCGCCGCGCGGCAAGGGACGTCAACGTGCTCGACTTCATCGAGTCGCTTCCCAACGGTTTTGATGAGGCGGTACGCGAGCGTGGCAACTCGCTTTCCACGGGCCAGAAGCAGCTCATCAATTTCGCCCGCGCGCTGGCCTACAACCCGCACATTCTCATCCTCGATGAGGCCACGTCGAGCGTCGACACTGACACCGAGTTGCGTATTCGAGGTGCGCTCGAACGCATGGTCGAAGGGCGCACCAGTGTATTGATCGCGCACCGGCTGTCAACGGTGCAAAGGGCCGAAACCATCCTGGTAATGCACAAGGGCCAGTTGCGCGAGATGGGCACGCACCAGGAATTGCTTGCGCAGCGCGGCCTTTACTGGAAGCTCTACCAGTTGCAGTACAAAGACCAGGAGAATAGCGCTCTCGTGCCGCCTTCGCACGAGCCCTCGGCCGCACCCGCCGTGTGAGAAGTGCAGGGGACCGGGGCAACGCCTTTTTCAGGCCATTGCTTCCCATGGTTCCCCTCCGCCATGTGCTTGCATAGGACGTTGTAGTGCCCGAAATATTCAGCCACGATATGATGGTAGAGTGAGGGTTTCCCCGCCCAACCGCAGAAAAACCAGTGGCAAGCGAACGGTTGCAGGAACAGATGACGGAAAAGACCACCAAAAAAGTCGAGATCTTCGACACCAGTCTCCGCGACGGCATGCAGCAGCCGAATCTGGAGATCTCTGTGCCCAATGCCGTGCTCCTGCTGGAACGCATGGCGGCTTTCGGGGTGCACTACGCCGAGATCGGATTCGCCGGCGCCAACCACTTTGTCAGCGATCTCACCAGCGCGCTCGCGAATGTCGATACCGGCGACCTAAAACTGGCCCTCTTCGGGCGCACGCGCGGACGGGGCGCCAAGGTTGAAGATTGGCCCGATGTGCAGTTTATTCTGCGCCACAAACGGCGCGTTCCTGTTGCAGTCATCGTGGTCAAGTCGCGGCTCCTCGATGTGGAGCGCTCACTCGGCGTCAGCCCGGAAGAAAATCTGCGTATGACGTGGGAGACCATCGACCACCTGCAATCGCACGGTCTCGAGGTGATCGTCGATCTCGAGCACGCCATGGACGCGCAATGCGGCCGCTGTGAAAACGGCAATTCCTGCGGCGACGAGTATGCCAAGCGCACCTTCGACCACTTTCAGCAGCTCACCGAACAGTGCGTTCGCCAGAACGTGAGCCGCATCGTCGTGTGCGACACCAACGGCGGCGCCAGTCCTGAAGAAGTGGTGCGCGTCTTCGAGCAACTCCAGCGTAATTTCCCGGGCGCGGGCTTTGGATTTCACGGCCACACCGATCGCGGCCTGGGCGTGGCGAACACGCGCGCGGCCATCCTGGCGGGCGCTGTCCAGGTGCAGGGAACACTCATCGGCACCGGCGAGCGCTGCGGCAACGTGAATCTGACCACAATGGTTGGCGCTATGCAGTTGCGCGGGGAAGCCGAATTTGTTTCGCCGCAGGCGCTTACCGGATTGACCAGCCTGGCGCATTCGGCCTACGCGGCCTTCGCTCTCGATCCGCCGCATGGCGCGCCTATCGTCGGCGCCGGCGCGTTCGGCACATGGGCCGGCATGCACGGCTCCAGCGAGCGCAAGAATCCCGGCGCGTACCTGTGGTGCGATCCCGCGCGCGTAGGCGCCAGTCCGATCATCGGCGTCAACGCTCAATCGGGCAAGGCCAACATCATGCTGCTGGCGGAGTCGCTTGGCGTGCCGCTGGACTCCATGCACGCGCAGGCGCTCATGGAGACGAGTGCGGCCATGATCGAGGGCGGAGGCTTTACCGCCAGCGAGGTTTCCTTCCGCCTGGCCTGCATGAGAATCCAGGGATCCCTACGCAACTGGTTCGCCGTGAAAAGCTGGCGCGTTCTTGACGAGTCCGACGAAATCGGCGGCCGTTTTGTGCAGGCTTTCATGACGCTTACCGTCGGCGACTCCACGCTTGCCACTACGCGCGCTGAAGGCGCCGGCCCTGTGGACGCGCTTACCAAGGCCATGCGCCGCGAGCTCGAGAAGACGTATCCCGCGCTCAAGCACATGCGCCTGGGCACATTCACAGTGGCAGCGCTAGACGTTTCGGCGCACGATTCCGCAGCGCATGTGCGTGTCACCGTAAGCTTCAACGCCGACGGACACAAGCCGTGGACCACGGCGGGCGTGAGCAGCGACTTGAACCAGGCCGCGCTGATGGCCATTGTGGACGGATTCCACTACTGGCTCCTGTTGCAGCCGGGCGAGTCGAGCGAGACGCGCGGTGTTACGCCCGCGCCGATCTCCACTGAAGTGGTCTAGCTCGTTACGAAGGTTACCACCTCGATCATTCGCTCCCACCAGCACGCTCGGTGTTGGATTGAAGCGCTTTAGCGCAAAGAGGGCAACTTTGTTTCGAACCTCGACTGCGCGTTGAGTGATTTAGCTCACAGCGCACTCCTGAAACTCTCTCCACACTAGGTCCATTCCAGCCGAAGTATGGGGCAACGGGCCGGTGCTCTCGAGGCTGAAGCTTTCCGGCCGATCGCTCAGATCGACCCCGCGGAAAACCGCGGAGGGAGGACTGCTGTGTCCACGGAATTGCTTTATGCTCCGCTTCATTCATCGCTGATGGGACCCGCTTCGCGCTATATGAAAGAGACCCGCGAGGCATTGCTGACTTACGAAACCGAAGAGTTGGCTGCCCTGCGCTTCTCCATCATTCTCACGGCAAGATGGGAGGCCTCTGAGGAGCAGGACCCCCAGCAACGCGCTGAATTGCGCGCCGACCTTTCGCTGCTGCGCCGCCACTACGGCGACAAGATCGATGAGCTTGCCATGACTTTTGGCGTGGACGCGGCGATGAAGGCGAAAGACAACATCGAGCGGACCGTCGTGGTGCCGCGCGACATGAAGCCGATGCCCATCCGCCGCGATGAAGAGTTGAGTAGCGAAGAGAGCAGTGAATTCGGCTACGGCCTCTGATTGAGCCGCTGGCAAGAGCAGGAAAAGTTTTACCCGCACGAAAAATGCGCCACCCGCAACCGCGGTGTGGCGCATTCATTTTTTAAGCGTGTTGCGGGAGCTACTTAGCAGCAACGGAGGGGCGCGTGTCGAGCTTGCCGCTCCTGTATCCATCCGCCATCACGCTGATCGGAATCGGCGCGTAGTCGCCAGCATGGCCGGCCTGACCGAACTCCGTCATGCGCTCCGCTACAACCTTGGCCATCGCCTCGCGCGCCGGCTTCATGTAGTCGCGCGGGTCGAACTTCTCCGGTGACTCCGCGAAGACCTTACGGATGGCGCCGGTAATCGCCAGGCGATTGTCGGTGTCCACGTTGATTTTGCGCACGCCGTTGCGGATGCCCAGTTGAATCTCTTCGACGGGCACGCCCCACGTGGGCTTCAGACTGCCACCGTATTTGTTCACGATGTCCTGCAGTTCTTTGGGCACGGACGAGCTGCCGTGCATGACCAGGTGCGTGTACGGTAACCGTTTGTGAATCGCGATGAGCACGTCCATTTTGAGCACGCTGCCATCCGGCTTCTTGTTGAACTTGTAGGCGCCGTGGCTGGTGCCGATGGCAATCGCCAGCGCGTCCACGCCGGTGCGCTCGGCAAATTCGACTGCCTGATCGGGATCGGTGATGTGCTCCAGGCCCGTGCCACCAGCGCCATGACCGTCTTCCACGCCGCCCAAGACGCCAATCTCGCCTTCTACAGTCACGCCGCGCTCGTGCGCGTAGTCCACCACGCGCCGCGTGACGTCCACGTTTTCGTCGAACGTCGACGGCGTCTTGCCATCTTCCTTCAGCGAGCCGTCCATCATCACTGAGGTGTAACCCAGGGCGATGGCGCTCTTGCAGGTCTCAAAACTGTTGCCGTGATCCTGGTGCATGGCAATGGGAATACCGGGATTCAGTTCCGCCGCGGCCTGGATCAGCTTAAAAAGGTAAAGATCCTCGGCAAACGCGCGCGCGCCGCGGCTGGCCTGAACAATGACCGGCGAGTTGGTCTGCCGGGCGGCCATCATGATGGCTTGAATCTGCTCCATATCGTTCACGTTGAACGCGCCGACGCCGTATCCGCCCTTGGCAGCTTCGTCGAGGAGCTGCCGCATGGAAACTAGAGGCATAAAAATTCTCCTTTGGGCGGCTCTCGCTACCTTTGCGCTCAACTCTCAAGTCGAAAATTCAGCCTGGCGCCGGGAACCGCAATCATGTTTATGGTAGCAGAGATGCGCAAGGAAAAAGCTCGAACCGGAACCAACGCTGCTTTAGGCCGCCCGATTCAGGGCTCAGTTAACTCCGCCGTTTCCAGAAAGGGATAAGTATCCGCAAGCTTCTTCCTGAAGCCTGATCACGCATACGTGACCTGCCCGAGAATTGCCGCGCGCTTCGCTCCCGTCGCGCTGGGCACATTGCCCGGCAGCCGATGCCATGTGCGCCACGCCAGCAGCGCAAAGGCCGCCGCTTCTTTGGCTTCGGCGGGCAATCCGAAGGCGTCGCTGTCGCACAAAGTGCATCCCAGCGGCTCGAGTCTTGCGGCCAGCATCTTCATCAGCGTCCGATTGCGCGCGCCGCCGCCGGAGATGATGAAATCTACGGCGTGGCTTTTCATGCGTGATTGGACGTAACGTGAGTAGCTGCGGGCAATGCTTTCCGCAGTGAGGGCCGTGGCAGTTGCCAGAGCGTCGTTGGGGTATTTGGACTTGGCAAGGCACTTGCCCAAAAACTCCGCCGCGTAAGCGCGACCAAACTGCTCGCGCCCTGCGGTTTTTGGCGGGCGCAGCTTGAAGTAAGGATGCCGCAACGCTTCTTTGAGCACAGGCTCGATCACAGTTCCACGCGCCGCCAGCGACCCGTTGCGATCGAAAGGCTTGTCGAAAAGCTTTTGCGCCAGCCAGTCGATGACCATGTTTCCCGGTCCGGTATCGAATGCAAGCACTGCGTGCGGCGGACTTTTGGCCGGGAGTGCAGTCAGGTTTGCGATGCCGCCAATGTTTTGCAAAACGCGCCCACGCTTTGCATCGGCGAAGAGCACATTGTCCAACAGCGGGACCAGCGGTGCTCCCTGGCCGCCCGCCAGCATGTCGGCAGGGCGAAAGTTCGATACCACCGGGACGCCCAGTTCTGCCGCGATCGCCTGCGCCTCGCCCGCCTGCCACGTGCACGCAAACTTCCGGCCCGCAAAGTTTTCCGCGCGCGCCTGGTGGTAGAGGGTCTGTCCGTGGCAGCCGACTAAATCGAGCCGAAGTTTGTGCTTTTTGGCGGTTTGCTTTACCGCATCGGCATACGCGAGGCCGAGGCGCCAGTTGAGCCGCGCTAGTTCGGCCGTTGAAGTGGTTTGCGCATCCATCGCCGCCAGCACAGCCGTCCGCAGTGCCGCGGGATAAGCGAAGTGTTCATGGGCCAACAGCGTAAGCGTGGGGTGCAGCTTGCCAGGAGCAATGCGGGCCACTGCCACATCTATTCCATCGGCTGACGTCCCGCTCATCACGCCGGCCACCGTCATGGCATGCGCCTTCATGCAGTCTCCTGAGCGGCGGCCTTCGCCACCGTCTCCCCGAACCGCACGATCCTTACGCGCAGCGCTTCAAATTGTTTCGGGTTGATGGCGGCCGGCATCTTTGCCGGGAATGTCTTCGCTCGTTTCCGCGCAGACTCTCTCGCGCGTCCGAGCAGGATCTTGCCGAATGCCGCCGAACGCTCGCCTTCGCGTATGATAGCTTCGAACGTCTGCAAAATTGGCTCGGGGTGATGGCAGATTAACGCCAGGTCGGCGCCCATGCGTACAGTGACAACTGCGGCCTCGGCAATCGGCATGAATTTTGTCACGCCGCCCATCTCCAGATCGTCGGAGACAACGATGCCGCGGTAGCCGATGCGCTTGCGCAACACGGTTTGCATCCAGAACTTCGACACCGTGGCCGGGCGCGCGGGGTCCGCGGTGAGCGGATATGCCGCGTGGTTCACCATTACCATCGGCATCTGGTCGCGCAATGCGCGGTAGGGTTCCAGATCCTCCTGCCACAACTGCTGCCATGTGCGCTCGATCTTTGGAGTCTCCAGGTGCGAATCGAGCGTGCCTCCGCCGAGACCGGGAAAATGTTTGCCGCACCCTGCGACGCCCTGCGCCGCCAACCCCGCGAAAAACTCGCGTGCGTAAGCTGCAACGCCGGCGCCGGTTTCGGCAGCGCAGCGCGTCCCCATCACCTTGCGCGACTCCGGCAGCGCCAAATCGAGCACCGGCGCAAAGGAGGAGTTGAAGCCGAAGGCCTTCACTGCCCGTGCCACCAGCTCTCCATGCTCGCGCTGCAATGCGGCGCGGCCGGTTGCACGCGCGGCTTGCGCCACGGCCTGCACTGAGGGAATCGGCGCCAGTACGTCTCGTAGCCGGTCCACTGTCCCACCTTCCACGTCGACGAAAGCGCCACAGTGCGGCGTGCAGAAACTCGTTGCCTCGGTGAGTAAAGCGCGCGTTTGCTCGCGATCGATAATATTTCGCTTGAACAGAATGATGCCGGCTGGCCGGATCAGCTTGAGCCACGCCCGCTCCATCGCGGTGAGCTCGTTGTCGCCCAATCCCACAACCAGCAAACTTCCGGCAGCTTGTCGCAAACTATCTTTCATAGCCCCTCAGTCTTTGCTCTTCTTCAATTCCTGCTGCAATTCTTCCAGCAGGTTCAGAGCTTGCAGCGGTGTCAGCGCGTTCAGATCCGTGGCTTCAATGCGGTCCACGATCCTTTGCGACAGTGGCGTAAAGATCGTCATTTGCATCGGGTCCGGCTCTGTCTCCACCTGTACGCTCTGGCGCTCCTGCTTCTCGTGCTGGCGCAGGACGTGTTTGGCGCGCTCGATTACTGCTGAGGGCAGTCCGGCCAGCCGCGCCACTTCAATGCCGTAGCTCTTGCTGGCCGCGCCGGGCTCAATGTTGTGCAGAAACACGATGCCGCTTGCCGACTCCTTCACGCCCACACGCAAATTGCGCACCCGCGGCAGCTTCTCTGCCAGCATAGTCAGTTCGTGATAGTGCGTAGCAAACAGCGTGCGCGCACCCACCTCGGCGTGCAGAAACTCCACGGTCGCCCACGCCAGCGAGAGCCCGTCGAAGGTGGCAGTTCCGCGGCCCATCTCATCGAGCAGAATCAGCGAGCGCTTGGTCGCCGTGTTCAGGATGGTCGCCGTCTCCGTCATTTCGACCATAAAAGTCGACCGGCCGCGAGCGACATTGTCCGAAGCGCCGATGCGCGTGTAAATACGGTCGACCAGACCGAAGCGCATCGAGTCGGCCGGAACAAAGCTGCCCATCTGCGCCATCAGCACCAGCATCGCGGCTTGGCGCAGATAGGTGCTCTTGCCGCCCATGTTGGGCCCGGTCACCAGCAGCAGGCTGGGCGGCGGTGCTCCCGCACCTTCTCCTTTTGGAGGCGGTTCGTGGTGAGCGCACAAATAAAGATCATTTGCGATAAAACGGCCCTCGCGCGTCTCTTCCATCCACTGCTCGATCACGGGATGTCGCGCGGCCACGGCTTCCAGCACCGGCTCGTCGGTTAATTGCGGGCGCACGTAGCGTCGCGCCGCGGCGAGATGCGCAAAACATGCCAGCAAGTCTGCCTCGGCCACGGCTGCGGAGCTGCGGCGGATGCGGCCTGCACTTTCGAGAACGAATTGTCTCAGCTCGGCGAAGATTCGCTTTTCAATCTCAATGCAGCGGTCGTGCGCGGTGAGAATCTTGCGCTCGTAGTCCTTCAATTCAGGCGTGGTGAATCGTTCGGCGTTCACCAGCGTTTGTTTGCGTTCGTAGTCGTCGGGTGCCAGCGCCAGATTTGCCTTGGTGATTTCAATGTAATAGCCGAAGACCGAGTTATAACGCACTTTCAGCGAGCCGATGCCGGTGCGTCGCCGCTCGCGATCCTCGATGGCCGCAATGGCCTGCCTGCCGGAGGACGAAACACTGCGTAACTCATCGAGTTCCGCATCGATGCTGGGAGCGATGGCGCCGCCATCGACGAGAGTCAGCGGCGGCTCGGCCACCAGCGTGCGCACAATGCGTGTTGTTACATCGTCGAGTGTGTCGAGATGCGCAGCGATTGCGCGCCATCGGGGTGCTGCCATGGCTTCGAGCGCGACTTTTAGTCCTGGCAGCCGCGCCAGGCTGCCAGCGAGCGCGCGCACATCGCGCGGGCCCGCGGAATCGAGTGAAATCCGTGCCAGCAGCCGCTCGAGGTCCAAGATGCCGCCGAATGCGCGCCGCATCTCCTCACGTTTCAGCAAATCGCCGTGCGCCTCGGCGACCGCTTCGTACCGCGCGGCGATTTCCGTAATTTGATTGAGTGGCCGCAGAATCGTCGCGCGCAGCAACCGCTTGCCCATTGGCGTTAGACAGGCATCCAAAGTGCGAAATAAAGTGACGCGATCATCCTGGCCGGAGAATAGTGGTTCCACGAGTTCCAGGTTGCGCACTGTCACTTGGTCCAACTCGAGGGCCGTCGAGTGCTCCTCGAACTTCAACGAGTCGATGTGCAGGGCTTCATTCTTTTGCGTAGTGCGCACGTAGTGCAGCACGGCTCCGGCCGCAACCGCCGCGGGCTGGTGGCCGTTCAGCCCGAATCCTTCGAGCGAATGCACGTTCAGTTGCCGCTCGACAAGCGGGACGGCAAACTCGGGCGTCCACACCCAGTCCTCAACTCGCGTCCGCGCCGGAATCCTCTCCAGTTGCGCCGGAATCTCCGCGCCTGCGGGCGTGAGCACCTCGCTGGGAGCAGCCAGCAACAGCGCATCGATGGCTTGCGCCCGGGCCTCCGCGCCACAAAACTCTGCGGTGCGAAACTCGCCCGTCGAGACATCCAGCAGCGCCAGCGCGCAAACCGATTCGCTCGGGCGGGCACCCTTGGGCGTTGCCTCGTAAAGCGCCGCAAGAAAGTTGTTCTGCTCCTGCCCCAGTCCCGCGTCCAGCGCTGTTCCCGGCGTCAGCACCCGCGTGACTTCGCGCCGCACAATTTTCTTGGTCAGCTTGGGGTCTTCCATCTGGTCGCAGAGGGCGATGCGATAGCCCTTGCGCAGCAGGCGCATGAGGTATTGCTCCACAGCGTGATAAGGAACGCCGCACATGGGAATGCTGCGCTCTCGGTCGCGCGCCGTCAGGGTCAGTTGCAACTCGCGGCTGGCTACCGCCGCGTCGTCATAAAAGAGCTCGTAAAAGTCGCCCATGCGAAAGAACAGCAGGGCATCGGGGTTCTGCTTCTTCGCCGCGGTCCACTGCCGCATGAACGGCGTCAATTCGGTGGAGTTTTTGTCGGCCGCCCGCTTTTCCGCGGGCAGGGAAGTGAGCACAAGCTCTTCTTGCAAAGCAACAGCAACATCGTCCACAAGTGTGGGAGTCGCATCTTCGCCGGAGGGCGCGACGTGCACATCGCCTGCGTGCGACGGCGGCAGTGCGTCCGGGTGCACGGATTCTTCGGAACGGCGTTGAGCTTGGTCTCGGATCACGCTGGATCTAAGACTATCGCGGCGGCGAGCGGCAAGGGTAGCTGAACAGGCGGTGGAATTCGCGGTCTGAATTTTCCGCGCAAGATCTTCAAACCAAAGCGAAATGAAAGGTCGATGCGGCCTTGCCAAAGCCCGCAGCTACCGGCAGCGGTTGCCTTGGCCGCAGACACCCGGCCTGCCGGATCAAAGCACATCTGGTGATCTAGATCACATCCAAGGAGTGCAGCAAAGGGCACACTGGAGCCCTCCTAGAATGATTCAAAGGGGCCCCTGCTGTGATGAATCAAACCATCTTGTTACAGAAACTCATTGCTATAGAACGTGCGATAGGCATGGCCAGCAACAACACCCTCCGCGACCTGGTTTACGACGCAGAAGGCTATCTTCTCCAAATGCAGAGGGAAGAAGTAGAAGCGCTGGCGGCCCGACCGGCGGGCGAGGCAAAGCAGCGCTTTCAGCTCTTGCGCGAAGTTGCCGAAGACGGATTGTCCGGACTTAGCTTCTGAAGCTTCCGGGGCAGTGCTCTGAGGCTCGCCAAGCGTCCCGCGCCTGGCCTCCGAGGGTGCGCGGCGACGCGCTCAACGGATGAAGTTGCTTCCTTGCGCACCTTCAACCGGCCGGACCCGGCCCGGAGGATTCCCAACCACAACAAGAATGGGCCCGGAGTGGCAGCGCGAACGTAGCTCATTGCCCGCCCGCGATGTTGGTGCGATTGCTTCGCCTCGCCGTCGTTCGATTCCGTAAGGTGATTTGCATCACAGTATACTGATCGGTAACGCCTTTAAGGTAAGAACTGCCATGTACCTGCTTTGGCTACGAGTTGCGGCCATTTTGTACGCCGGTGGATGCGTATCCATCTTCCCCGCCGTGCTATCGAAATCCCTGCCCTGGCGCAAGACCTGCGTCCACGTGGGCGGAATGGCCTTTTTCTTTCATTTTGTCTCGGTGGTTGAGATGCTGGTTCAGGCACACCGCCTGATGCCGGTGGGCGTGCGGGAGATCGAGTCGCTGCTGGGCTTTGCCGTGGCCGGGCTATTCTTTCTGGCCTGGTGGCTTTATGACGCCATTTCCCTTGGAATCTTCGCCCTGCCGGCGACATTCTTCCTGGTATTTATCCCTTCGCTGGGGCCCGATCGATACCGCTTTCCTTCGCAGCGCGTTTGGGTCAGCTGGCTGGTGGCGCACATTATCGCCCTGTTGCTGGCCTATGCGGCTCTTAGCTTCAGCCTGCTGTCTTCCGTGATGTACCTGGTCCAGGAGCGGCGCATCAAGGGCAAGCACAAGCTGGGAGAGAAATCCCGCTGGGCTCCGCTCGACTGGCTGCCTCCGCTCGACACGCTGGAGCGTTTGGCTCTGGCCACACTCGAATTTGGATTTCCCTGCATGACCGTAGGCTTGCTGATCGGCTCCGTCCTGGTGCAGGAAACTTCGCTGGGCGCGTCCTATTTTCTCGATCCCAATATTCTCGCGTCGTTCGTCATGTGGATCGTTTATGCAACGCTCCTCCTGCTCCGCCGTGGCATGGGAATGCGCGGGCGCAAGGCTGCCTACGTCTCTGGCGGGGCGTTGGTCGTGATGATGGCGGTTTGGGCAGTCAACTTCTTCAGCCAGGTGCACAGGTTCGGTCCCCAATGACACTCGCACTCATTGGCGTGAACCACAAAACGGCGCCCATCGCGCTGCGGGAGAGGATCGCCATCGGCCGCGATGACCTGGCCGAGACCACCCGCGCGCTGGCATCGACGCCGGGAGTCACCGAGTGCATGATCGTCTCCACTTGCAACCGCGTGGAGTTGCTGGCTGCGGTGGAGGGCCCTGAAGTGCCGGTTGCTGGCTTTTTGTCGAGCTACTTCGGCATTGATGCCTCAGTGCTTGCGCCGCACTTGTACGAGTACCACGACAAAGAAGCGGTGAGTCACCTGTTCCGCATGGCCGCGAGTCTTGACTCGATGGTGGTCGGCGAGCCGCAGATTCTGGGCCAGGTGAAGGAAGCCTTCGCAGTGGCGCGCGCTGCGGGAACCATCTCCGGCCAATTGGAACAACTTCTGCAAGGCGCGTTCGCGGCGGCGAAAAAGGCGCGCAGCGAGACCGGAATCGGCTCGAATTCAGTTTCCATCGCGTCCGTGGCCGTCGATCTGGCGAGAAAAATCTTTGGCTCGCTGGAGGGGCGCACGGTATTCCTGGTGGGCGCGGGAAAAATGAGCGAGATCGCCGCGCGGCACCTGGTGCAACAGGGCGCGGGCGCCATCCTGGTGAGCAATCGCACCGCCGAGCGCGCACGCCGCATGGCTGAAGAGTTTTCCGGCGCGGTTGTGCCCGAGGTCATCGAGTTTGGGCAGCTCTACGAAGCGGCCAGCCGCGCCGACATCGTCATTAGTTCCACCGGCGCGCCGCATCCCATCTTCCGCCGCGAGCACGGGCAGGCGTTTCTGCACAAGCGGCGCAACCGGCCCATGTTCTTCATCGATATTGCGGTTCCGCGCGACGTCGATCCGGAGATGAACAATCTTGACGGCATCTTCGTCTACGACATCGATGACCTACAGCAGGTGGCCGTGGCGCACATGGAAGAGCGCAGCCGCCAGGCCGTTGATGCGGAGACGCTGATTGCCTCGGAGGTGGAGCGCTTCCACCTGCGCCAGCGCACAGTGAATATTGCGCCGGCGATTGTGGCATTGCAAAAGAAGGCGGAGGAGATGCGCGTGGCGGAGATCGAGCGCATGCACAACCGCCTTGGCCCGCTTACACCCGAGCAGTTGGCCGCGGTCGAAGCGCTGACGCGCGGACTGGTGAACAAGTTTCTGCATTCGCCTATGCAGGCGCTCAAACAGGCGGCGCGTGATGGTGACGAGTCGCGTCTTGAGGCGCTCTGCGACGAGTGGTCGGTGTCGCCTGCCGCGTCCGCTGAGACGCAACCTGCGGACGAGCCTGCGGCCAAGGCCGAACCGGAGAGCCCGGAAGCTGGGAGTTCCGACATCAAGCGCGTCGTCAACATAAGAGTTTTTGAACGTGGCATGGGAGCGCGCAAATGAAGCTGCGCATCGGAAGCCGGGGATCGCAGCTCGCACTTTGGCAGGCCAATCACATTGCCGGCTTGCTGCGCATGCAGGGGCACGACGTCGAAATCGAGATCATCAAAACCACCGGCGACCGTTTGCAGGAAGTCACGTTTGCGCAGGTCGGTTCCAAGGGCATGTTCACCAAGGAGATTGAGGAAGCGCTGGCCGAGGGGCGCGTGGATCTTGCCGTGCATTCGCTCAAGGACCTGCCCACGGAATTGCCGGAGCCCTTTGCGCTCGCGGCTACGCCGGTGCGCGTCGACCCGCGGGACGTATTTGTTTCCATCAAGCACGCCAACCTCGCTGCACTGCCGCTGGGCGGGCGTGTAGGCACCAGCAGCCAGCGCCGCCGCGCGCAGTTAAAGGGGCTTCGCCCTGACCTAGATTTGGTGGAGTTTAGAGGGAACGTAGACACGCGGCTGCGCAAGCTGGCTGAGGGGCAGGTGGAGGCAATTCTGCTGGCCGCCGCCGGGCTCGACCGCCTGGGCCGCACCGATTGGGTGCGCGAGCGGCTCTCGCCGGAAGAATTTTGTCCTGCTGCCGGGCAAGGCGCGCTCGGCATTGAAACGCGCAAGGACGATGCCGCAACCATTGCGGCAGTAAGTTTTCTCGACCACGCCGATACGCGCTTTGCCGTCGCCGTGGAACGCGCGGCATTGGCTGCGCTGGGCGGTGGTTGCCAAGTGCCCATCGGAATTTATTGCCGGCAGGTTTCGTCTGAAATGGCGCAAGCCGCTGGCGAGACCAGACAGTGTGACGAGGTTTTTGCCGTTGTCGCCAGCCCAGACACGGGCGCGACCGTGCGCGTCTATCATCGAAGCGTGCGCGAAAACGACAATCCCGTGGCGCTTGGCCGGCAGATTGCCGCTATGTTGATGGAAGCAGGCGCGGGCCCGCTGCTTGCGGCAAGCAACGATGCACCAGGCGGAGCTGCCTGATGACGGCGCTGCCGCTTCGAGGCCGTCGCGTGCTCGAAGGGAAGCGAATCCTCGTCACGCGCGCCCTTCACCAGGCGAGCAAACTCAGCGATGCTCTATGTGCACTCGGTGCCGAGCCGGTGGAAGTTCCCGTGTTGGAGATTCGGCCACCCGCCGACCCCGCGCCGCTTGACCGCGCGTTGCGCGCGCTCGATTCCTATGACTGGCTCATTCTCACCAGCGCCAACGCAGTGCGTTCCATTGCATGGAGCAACTTCTTGAACAAGATTGCAAACCTGAAGGTAGCCGCAGTCGGCGAAGCCACAGCCGCGGCCGCACGCCAAGCGGGCCTGCCGGTGGCTCTGGTTCCGGAGACTTACGTCGCTGAAGCCCTGGTCGAGAGCCTGGTCGGTCAATCCGCCGGCAAAAAAATTCTGCTCGTCCGCGCCAAGAATGCCCGCAACGTGATTCCCGACGCACTTCGCGCCACGGGAGCGACGGTCGATGTGGTCGATGCCTACCGGAACGTCATGCCCGCAGCCGCGCCGAAATTGTTGCACGCGGCGTTGGGAAAGGGAATGGATGCGGCAATCTTTACGAGTTCTTCAAGCGTGACGCACCTTGCCGATGCCGCCCGGGCGGCCGGGATCAGGTTTCCCTTTGCCGGAGTTTCCGCTATTTCCATCGGCCCGATTACTTCACAAACTCTGCGCGAACTTGGCTGGCGCCCCGCAGCGGAAGCTAGCCAATCAGATATTCCCGGCCTCGTCGCCGCTGTGCGGGAATTCTTCGCGAAATCACGCCGGTGACAGGTCTTCGGGACCGGTAAGGTTTCCCTAATTGTCATCCTGAGCCAATGCGAAGCGCCGTATCCTCATGCTCTCAGCGAGTCTGCTGTTGAGGAGGTGCCGGGAACGGAGGGGCCGACATGTTTTTCACGTCTGCCGGAGCCACGCTTTTCCTCGTACATGCGGAGGTCGGCTACACGGCAAAGTGAGTCGGCGTCGGGCGCGTCATTGGGAAAGATCGCAATCCCTACGCTGGCGCCGATCGAAACCGAACGGTCGCCTAGCTGGAGGGGCTCTTTGAGCAGGTCCCGGAGGGTGTGTCCGACATATTCGGCATCGGCGCGACTGGTCGGATTCTCCAGAATCACGCAAAACTCATCGCCGCCGGTTCTGGCTACGGTGTCGGAGCTGCGAGCCCTTCCATTTAGCAAAGCGCTCACCTGCTGCAGAACCGTGTCTCCCGCTTGGTGCCCCAGGTTGTCGTTCACGAGTTTGAATTGGTTCAGATCGATGGACAACAACCCCAGCGATACTCCGGTGCGCCGGGCGCGGGCCAAAGCGTTTTCCAACCGGTCCTGAAAGAGGCGGCGATTGGCCAGCCCGGTCAATTCGTCGTGCAGCGCAAGATGCTTGCTGTGTTGAAGCTCATTTTCCAACAGCAGCAGCAACATGCCCATGGCCACCACAAACGCGGGAAGGTGCCAAATCTCGCTTTCGATATAAACCTGCGGCCAAAGCGTTCTTTGCAGTGGCTCCAGGATAAAGACCAGCGCCCATCCGAGAAATCCGACAACGGTCACAGATACGCCCGCGGTCGCGCGGCGATAGGCCAGGAAAGTAAAGAAGCAACTTGCAATAAACACCGTGAAGAGAAATCCACTCCATGCAAATTGCTGACCGTATGGACGCCGGTTCTGGAAAATGAGGAGGAAGGTCGAGAGCGACGCGCAAAAGGCCAGGACAATCCAGCGATATCGTTCGTTAGCAGTGCGGATCGACGTGAGGATAACGGCCAACGGGCAGAGGGTTAACAGCGCCGCGGCGAGATTCATGGCCCAGTGCCGGCCCGGGCTGAGAATGAGAATCGTCAAATAAACGAATCCCGTTGCCTCGAGCGAAAAAAGTAACCAGAGTCTGGAGCGTTTATCGCGGGAGGGAATCAACGCGTAGGAAAACAGAAGCCCGGCTGAGGCCAACGCAGCCGAATAGACAACATACGTCAGCCCTCCCCAAATTCCATGAAGCTGGGTGAAGAGAGCTGCGACGGAGTGAACGAGAATCATCACCCAGCCCAGCATCCAAATCCCCGAGACGTATTTCTGCTTGTCTCGCGGCACGGAGCCAAACGCCCATATCATCAGCACTGCGCAGACCAGATCCGGAATGCGGGTCCAAATCAAGACGGTTACCTCTGCTTCTGGAAGCCCCTTATAGGATCGGCTATTTACCGTTCGGTGCGATAGCTTTGCCATTACCTAAGATGTAACTAGAGGTAAACTAACGTAACTGGTTTGAAAGCAGGCTGATCGTAACAATCGGCTTGAACTGGCGCGAAAAGTCGCGTTTTATTCGCGATTTTGGCTTTATCGACTCCAATTTGGCACCTTTTGCGGGCTTTGGCCATTGCCGCTGCCACCGTTAATCCCGCCAGCGCCGCCAACTCCGCTTACGCCGCTAGTTCAGCTTTCCCACGTCTTGTCCTTCGACCGGCAGAGCGGCTCCAGGTTGCACGCGCTGCACTTCGGACTGCGCGCCGGGCACACCTGGCGGCCGTGATGGATGATCTGATGCGAAAAGCTGATCCAGCGGTCGCGCGGAATCACTTCCATCAGTTCCTGCTCCACTTTCTCCGGCGTGTCGCTCTTGGCCAGGCCGAGGCGTCGCGCAATCCGGAAGACGTGCGTGTCGACGACGATGCCCTCGGCCTTGCCGAAGCAGACACCTAGCACCACGTTGGCCGTCTTGCGCGCCGCGCCGGGGATGGTGATCAACTCAGCGAGCGTTTGTGGAACCTGGCCGTTGAATTCGGCAATGATTTTGCGTGCTGCTCCCTGGATCGATTTGGCCTTGTTGCGGAAGAATCCAGTGGACTTGATCAGTTCCTCAAGCTCGGGCCGACTCGCCTTGGCCATCGCTTCGGGAGTAGGGAAGCGCCGGAACAACTCCGGCGTCACCATGTTCACGCGCACATCGGTGCACTGCGCGGAGAGGATGGTCGCGACGAGCAGTTCCCACGGCGAACGATGGTTGAGCGCGCACTGCGCGTTGGGATACGACTCGTCGAGATTCTTGAGAATGGCGGCGACGCGCTCCGGTGCGAGCGCACCGCGTCGAGCAGGCGTCTTAGTCGATGGGTCCCGCGGCGTCTTGGGTCTGGTGTTTCGGGCGACCTCGCGTTTCTTCGCGACACGCTTTTTCCTGGTCTTGGTTTCGGCCATTGTCATCCTCGGGAGTTCCGCAGCCCCATGGTGCGGGCTAAAGCTTCCCGTTTACCCACGCGTCCAGCTTCTCCACCGGCAGCCTCACCCCAAGATAGAACTGCCCGAATAGCGCATAGACTGCGCTGACTTCGTCGAATCGCATCTCGTAAATCAGTTTCTTGAAGATCACGGGATCGTCGGCGAATAGATCGACGCCCCACTCCCAATCGTCCATCCCAATTGAACCGGAGATGATTTGCTTCACCTGCTCGGCGTAGCGTCGCCCGATCATGCCGTGCTCGTGCATCATGCGCTGGCGCTCGGCAAACGGGACGGTGTACCAGTTCACCTGCTCGCCGCGCTTGCGGTCCATTGGATAGAAGCAAAGGTACTTTGCGTCGGGTACAGATGGGAACAGCCGCGGCTTCATCGCATCGGCTCCGCGCGCCAGCGAATTCGCGATCTCCGCATTCCACTCTGGCGTGTGCGCCTCAAGTCCCTTCGCTGTCGCGGCCTCATAGGTCTTACGGCTCGACTCGTAGAGGCCCAGCTCTACCACGGAAACATACGAGTGGACCGGAGTGAGAAAGTCCGAGAGCGCGGTCTGCGCCAGGTCCAGCTCCACCTGATTCAGCGCTTCAAACGAATCGCGGAAGTGCACGAAGATCAAGTCAGCTTTGTGCCCGAGTTGCGAGAAAAGCGCTGTGCGCACGGGTGCGTTGGGGCTGGCGCGCTCCATCGTGCGCAGCGCAGCGATCGCCTGATTGACAATCTTCTTACGTTCGCCGTCCGCGACAGACCGCCACGCTTTCCAGTCGAAACGGAAGAACTGGTGGAGCGCACTTGAGCCTTCCAAAGTCAACGGTACGGGCGGGATATCTGGCAACGGATCCTCCTGAAATTGCGAACCGAGTACACCTCATCCTAACAAATGAGAAATGCAGACGTGTGCATGATTCTTTTCTCGACACACCGTCGCGCGCACGCCGCTTGAGCGCGCAAGTGGCTTATATACTGGGTACGCTCATGACCGAAAAGATCGTCGCGCTCGTATTTCAATTTGTCATTCATGTCATCAACGTCGGCGGCTACGCTGGCATCGTCGGGCTCATTACATTGAACTCGTGCGGCATTCCCATTCCCTCCGAAGCCATCATGCCGTTCTCCGGATACCTTGCTTACCTGGGCCGCTTCAATCTGTTTTTTGTGGCCATAGCGGGGGCGATAGGCTGCAACATCGGCTCGGCAATGGCATATTGGATCGGCGCTAGAGGCGGGCGGCCGCTGGTGGCGCGTTACGGCAAATGGGTGCTGATGAACTCGCACGACCTCGATCTGATGACCGGGTTTTTTGAGAAGTACGGATCGATCGCGATACTCGTGGGACGTATGTTGCCGATGGTACAGACCTACGTTGCCTTTCCTGCGGGCATTGGCAAAATGCCGCGGCTGCGTTTTCACATCTACACCACTTTGGGTTCCCTGATCTGGTACTTCTGCCTGGCCTGGATGGGCATGAAGTTGGGCCAGAGCTGGAATACCGATCCGCGCCTGCAAGAAGCGTTTCATCACTTTCATCTGGCCGTGGAGTTGGCAGTCGTCGCGCTGTTTATATGGTTCCTGTGGGCGCGCATCAACCGCAGGAAAGCAGGCAATAGCCAGTAGAGAATAGCCAGTAGAGAACGGGGAACGGAAGACCAGTTCCCCCATGTACGAAGCGTTTGAATTCATTTTCAAAACAGAAGAACAGGAGAAGCAATGGCAACGAAGGGGAAAGGCGGCAAGAAGGCCGTAGTTCGTGCGAGCAAGAAGACCGCCGCAAGAAACGTTGAGCCCGCCAAGGGCAAATTGGGTGTGATGGTGGTCGGCCTGGGCGCCGTCGCCACCACCATGATCGCCGGCGTAGAAGCCGTTCGCCGCGGATTGGCCAAGCCGGTCGGCTCGCTCACGCAGATGGGCACCATCCGGCTGGGCAAGCGCACCGACAACAAATCGCCGCTGATCAAGGATTTCGTTCCGCTGGCCGACCTGAAAGACATCGTCTTCACCGGCTGGGACATTTTTGAAGACAACGTGTACGAGGCGGCAGCGCACGCAGCTGTGCTGAAGCCCGAGATGCTGAAGAAGCTCAAGCCATATCTGCAAAAGATCAAGCCCATGCCCGCCGTCTTTGACCAGTATTATGTGAAGCGGCTCGACGGCAAGCATGTGAAGAAGGGCAAAAACAAGCGCGATCTCGCAGAGCAGGTGCGCGCCGACATTCGCGCTTTCAGGAAGAAGGTCGACCGCGTGGTCATGATCTGGGCCGCTTCGACCGAAATATTCCTCGAGCCGAAGCCCGTGCATCGCACGATTGAGTCGTTCGAAGCCGGATTGGTGAACAACGATCGCGCTATCGCGCCCTCGCAAATCTACGCCTACGCGGCACTCAAGGAAGGCGTGCCCTTCGCCAATGGCGCGCCGAATCTCACGGTCGATCTTCCCGTCATGATCGAGCTGTCGAAGAAGAACGCCGCGCCCATTTGCGGCAAGGACTTCAAGACCGGCCAGACGTTCATGAAGACGGTGCTGGCGCCGGCCTTCAAGGCGCGCATGATCGGCGTCAACGGATGGTTCTCTACCAACATCCTCGGCAACCGCGACGGCGAAGTGCTCGACGAGCCGCAATCGTTCAAGACCAAGGAAGAGTCGAAGCTCGGGTCGCTTGAGTACATCTTTCAGCCCGAACTGTACCCCGATCTTTACAGCGACATCTATCACAAGATTCGCATCAACTACTACCCGCCGCGGGGCGACGAAAAAGAAGCGTGGGACAACATCGACATTTTTGGCTGGCTGGGCTATCCCATGCAGCTGAAGGTAAATTTCCTGTGCCGCGATTCGATCCTGGCCGCGCCCATCGCGCTGGACCTGGTGCTTTTCCTCGATCTCGCCAAGCGCACGCCGGAGCTACGCTCCATCGGCATTCAGGAATGGCTCAGCTTCTACCTCAAGTCACCGCAGAGCGCGCCGGGGCTTTATCCCGAGCACGACCTGTTCATCCAGTCGATGAAGCTCAAAAACACGCTGCGTCACATTATGGGCGCGGACCTTGTGACGCACCTTGGACTTGATTACTACGACTGAGGTTTGCGAGCGATGAAACACTTGCAGGGCCGCTCGCGCGGCCCTGCGGCGTTTTGCGCAGCCGATGTCGTAATCTGGAAGAACCATGAAAGATTCAGCCGTCCTGTTGATCGATTGTCCTGATCGCAAGGGCCTTGTGGCGCGCGTTTCGGGTTTGCTCTTCGAGCGGGGCGCCAACATCCTGCATGCCGATCAGCACATCGACCACGATGCCGGCCTTTTCTTCATGCGCGTCGAGTGGGAGTTGGACGGCTTCGACGTGGAGTCCTTTCGGACCGCATTTACTCCGATGGCCGCCGAACTCAACATGAGATGGAAGCTCACCTCAAGTGCGCGCAAGCCGCGGGTTACGCTTTTCTGCTCGCAGTATCTGCACTGCATGGCCGATCTGCTGCACCGGTGGCGCACTGGCGAGCTCGTCTGCGAGATTCCGCTCATCATTTCAAACCATCGCGAGGTCGCGAATCTGGCGGCCTTTTACGGCGTGCCGTTTGAGCACGTGCCGGTCACTACAGAAACCCGCGCCGCGAGCGAAGCGCGGCAACTCGATCTGCTTGCACAAAACAGAATCGAGCTGGTCATCCTGGCGCGCTACATGCAGATTCTTTCTCCCGCCTTTGTGACGCGCTATCCGGCCGCGATTATCAACGTGCACCACTCGTTCTTGCCGGCGTTTACGGGCGCGCGGCCATACCACGCGGCCCATGCCCGCGGCGTCAAGCTGATCGGGGCGACCAGTCACTATGTCACTGAGGTTCTGGATGACGGCCCGATCATTGAGCAGGATGTGGCGCGCATCTCTCACCGCGATCAAGTGGAGGATCTGGTGGCGCGGGGACGCGATCTGGAGCGGATGGTACTCTCCCGGGCGGTGCGCTGGCACCTGGACCGGCGCATCCTCTGCTACGGGAACAAGACGGTTGTGTTCGATTAGGTCAGGGAAGTGGCGCTCGCAGTGATTTAGATAAGGCTCGGTATATCAGCGCATTAGCGGAGATTCTGAATTAAGTAAGAGGAAACTGCTTGCCAAGGGGATCGCGTTTGGGTTAACTTACTAACCAGTTAGTTAATTATGACTCCGCATCCCAATACCGAGACACAGGCCGACCGTTCCGCCGAGACGCGCAGCCGGATCCTTGATGCTGCGCTGACCGAGTTTGCCGCCCACGGCCTGGCCGGGGCGCGCACGGAACCGATAGCCGCCGCGGCTGGCGTTAACAAGGCACTGCTTTATTACTACTTCGAGAGCAAGGAAAAGCTCTACGCCGCCACCCTCGAGATGGTCTCGGCTCGTGTGCGCGACAGCTCCATGGCCGTGTTCCTGCGCGAGGCCAGCCCCGGAGAACGCGTTCTTCGAGCGGCGTTGAACCACTTTGACCGGATCCTGACTCAGCGCGAGTTTCAAAGCTTGATGCAGCAGGAAATGATTCGGCTGCATAAGGGCGAAGAGGGCGCGCTGCCCATTCTGGCCAAACGAATCTTTGCGCCGTTGCATGCCATGTTCCAGTCGATGGTGCGCGAAGGCATCGCGTCAGGTGAACTGATCGAGGTTGAATGGTTGCAAATTGTGCTTTCGGCCTTGGGTGGCAACGTCTTCTATTTCCTTAGTGCACCGGTATGGCGGCTGATCATGCCTTTTGAGCCGTTCGACACCGAGGTGCTGCGGGCAAGAAGGGCATCAACCGTGGAGTTTCTTGGTCAGGCGCTCTTTCAGGATCGGAAGCATGGCGCGGAACTGGCGGCCAAGGTGCTGGCGGACTCGCCCATGCCTGAGACCGCCGAATTCAAGCAGAAATCGATAATTTGAGGTGGTGGGCTAGTGAGTGCGCGAAATCGAGTTTTCATGATTCTGGGAGTGCTGCTGGTGGGGTCGTTGATCTGGTATCTCACGACCACGCGGCGCTCGACTGATTTGCAACTGATCGGAACCGTGGATGCGAACGAAGTCATCGTCAGCTCCAAAATTCCCGGGCGCATCCAGACGCTGACCGTGGAAGAAGGCCAGGATGTGACCCAGGGCGAGCTGATCGCGGTGATTGAGAGCCAGGATCTGCAGGCGTCACTAAAGGCCGCCGAGGCAACTGCGGATAGCCAGCGTTCGAAGCTCAGCAGCACCGAGGACACAGAGCAGCAGAACCGCGGCGAAACCTCCAGCGCAGTGGTGAGTGCCGAGGCGCAGGTGAAGTCGGCCGAGGCCGCTTTGGCACAGGCTCAGGCGCAGTATGAGCATCAACAGGCCGATACCAGCCGCGCCGTGGCCTTGGCGCAGCAGGGAATTGACAGCACACAGACGCGGGATGAGATGGTGACGGCGCTCCAGGCGGCGAAAGCCGCGGTGGATGCGGCGCGCGACAATCTTACGGCAGCCCAGGCCAATCTTCGCCAGGCGCGCGCCCATGAGTTGTTAACCGACGCTTCGGCGCGCACCGTGGACCAAACCCGCGCCGACGAAGCCAATGCCCGCGCGCTGGCAGAGCAGGCAAGAGTCGAGGAAGGATATTCGCATATTGTCTCGCCCATCAACGGCAAGGTGGATGTATGGGCGGCGCGGCAGGGCGAAGTGGTGACCGAGGGAGAGCCCATTGTTACCATCATGGACCTGACGCAGACCTGGGTGTACGCGCCTCTCCCCGAGACGCAGGCCGACGCTGTGCAACTGCACGACAGTTTGCGCGTCGTGATGCCGAGTGGCGACACGGTTTGGGGCTATGTGATTGCCAAATCCGCCGAAGGCGATTTTGCCACGCAGCGCGACGTGAACAGCATGAAGCGCGATATCAAGACCGTGGAGTTGAAGCTGCTCATCCCCAATCCCGGCGAGAAGTTTGTGCCTGGCATGACGGCCGAGGTCTACATTCCCAAGGCCAAGTTGGTGAAGCAGTGAGCACGGCCCCAAATAATAGCCTCCCGACAAACGGCAACGGCGCGCCGCGCCCGGTCGCCATTGCCGTGGAGCACATCTGGAAACGCTACGGCGACTTTGAAGCAGTCAAAGATGTGAACTTCAGCGTGACCGAGGGCGAGATCTTCGGTTTGCTGGGGCCGAACGGCGCCGGCAAAAGCACGCTCATCCGCATGATGACAACGCTCATTCCCGTTACGGCGGGCAAAGCCATTGTAGGCGGACACGACGTGAGCAAGGACCCGGACGCCGTGCGGCGCACCATCGGCGTCATTCCCCAGGCGCTTACCAGCGACCAGGATCTGACCGTCGAAGAGAACCTGTCGATCTACGCAAAGCTTTACAGCGTGCCGCGCGGAATTCGCGAGAAAAATATTGCCGAGGTTCTCGAAGCGGTGGACCTGACCGAATGGCGCGATGCGCAGACCAAAACGCTTTCCGGCGGCATGCGGCGGCGGCTTGAGATCGCGCGTGGCCTGGTACACAATCCGCGCATCTTCTTTCTCGACGAGCCTACGACCGGCCTCGATCCTGTGTCGCGCATCGCGGTGTGGGAGATGCTGAACAAGCTCAAGGCCACGCGCAATCTCACCATGTTGCTCACCACGCACTACATGGATGAGGCCGACAAGCTATGCGACCGCATCGCCATTGTGGATCACGGCAAGCTGGTTGCGCTCGGCACGCCGGTGGAACTCAAGAACAGTGTGGCCGGGGCGAATGTGGTTGAAGTGCATTTCGACCGCGAGGACGAGGAGTGGAAGGCGCGCCTGGAGAAGATGGAGGGCGTGGCCAACGTGCAGCCCGAGGGCTCCGGGTTTTACCGCGTCATCACCAAGTCAGGATCGAAGACCACCATGGAAATAGTGGAACTCGCGGCGAGCCTGGGTGAGACGCTCACCTCGCTAAGCGTGCAAAACACCACGCTCGACGACGTGTTTATTCACTACACCGGGCGGCAATTGCGCGATGAGCAGGTGAAGCCTGTATTTACCATGCCACCGCGGCCGGGAGCGCGCCCATGAATCGGATGTTCGCCATCGTCGAGCGCGAAATGCGCAAGTTCTTTCGCTCGCCCATGCTCATGATCATGTCGCTCATGATGCCGATTCTGCAATTGATCATCATCGGAAACGCGTTCGGGGGCAAGATCGTGGGCACGCACGTGGCCGTGGTGGACTACGATCACGGTCCGCAGGCCGTAAAGGTGCGCGAAGCCTTTGACGCCGTCGCCGCTAACATCAAGACCTTCTCCACCATCGAGTATCAGAGCGAAGTGCAGGCGCGCGAGGACGTGCGCACCGGCAAAATCGACGCGGCCGTCATTATTCCCGCGCAGTATTCGCGTCGTGTCTACGAGCAGGATGCGCCCAAGCTCGGCTTCGTCGTGGACAATTCCGATCTGTTTACGTCATCGGCGCTCGAAGGCGAGATGCAGTCGCTCGTGGACGCTATGAACGCGCCGCAGATTCCGGACAGGCTAGCAAAAAGCATCGCGCTCGAAGTCGTCGAGCTTTATCCATACGTGAATTATCTGAAGTATCTTCTGCCCATGACGGTGGCGCTGGCGATGTATATCTCGGTGATGATCGGCGGTGGCATGCTCTACATCGACGACAAGGCGCGCGGCGTGCACGAAGGCTACCTGGTAACTCCTATTACAAAATTTGAGCTGGTCTTCGGGCTGAATATCGCTGGTGCCATCAAGGCGATGCTTTCCGGGATTTCGATAGCGATCATCGGGTCGCTGATGTCCGGCTTGGGCGTCGTTTTTCATCCCGTGATCATGCTACAAGTGCTGTGCCTGATTATCGCCGGCTCAATCGCGTTCAACGGCATGATGTTCCTGCTCATGGTGCGCGTCGATGATCCGCTGGTGCCGCGCGCTATGTTCGGCATTCTCAATGTCCTCCTGCTCTATCCCTCGGGCGCCATGTATCCCACCTCGTCGTTCCCCAAATGGATGCAGGCTATAGGCGTGATCGATCCGTTTACCTACGTGATTCACGGCTTCAAGGCCGTGCTGCTCAAAGATGGCGGCTGGGTCTCCATTTGGTACGACCTCCTGTTTCTCACTGTCTTTGGCATCGGCACGCTGCTGATCGCCACGCCGCTTTTCAAACGAACGCTGTAGCAACTGCTCAAGAATCGTGGTCGGAGGCGCGGCGTGCCCCGCGCTCTTTCCATAGCTTTTCCCAATTCCACATTTCAGAAGTCACCTTGCTCGCCAGCGGAAATCCAAGCTGATGCGCAAGCATGCACACCTGGCCCCGATGGTGGGCTTCGTGAGAAATCATGTAGCACAGCATTTCCGGACCAACCGGCCAGGGCCGAGCCCAGCCGTCCCTTATGAACTTCTTTACGCGGCTCCCATCTCCGTCAAGTGCTTCGGCGAGCATCTCCGCGCAGCGTGCGCCGCTCTGGGCTAATGCCTTACTCATCTGGCGCTGTGTGCAGTGCGCGCGTTTGAGTGACAACGGAACTTTCAAGTGCGGAGCTGTAAGCCTGATCCACTTGCAGCGGACATTGTGCACGTGCGCGAAGATGGCCGCAATGGAGCGGACCCTGCCGGGCGATTTTGCTCTCCATGCCGCGGGGTCAAGTTGCTCGATCAGAAACTGATTCAAGCGGTCGTTCACAGCGAAGATCTGCACTGCGGCCCGGCCGACTTGCGTTTGAGCGTTCTGTGGACGCTTGGCCACGGCTTCGTGCTCCTCGACCGATCGTGCTTGCGAACCGTCACTGGGCGGGCGGCAACCACTGCTTCAGCTTGTCGGCGGTTTTCTGGAACGCGTCTGTGTCGGCTTCGGCGTTGTAGTGCGCGCCGTCCCTTACAAAGTCGTGTTCGGCCTTGTCGTAGGTAAACAGTTCGAAGGGCTTGCCCGCAGCCACGGCAGCGTCGCGAAGGCCGCGCGCGCCGTTCGCGGTGCAGCAGTTGTCGCGGTAGTGGTCCTTTTCCCCGGCGAACATGAGCACCGGCACCTGGAGCCGAGCGGCAAAACCTGGCACATTCTTGATGAACGAGTTGGCAGGGAACCACACCACGATGCCCGCCACTAGATCCGGCCATTGCGAGGCGTAGTACATCCCTTCGCCCCCTCCGGCTGAGAAGCCCACGAGCACCACCTTGCCGGGCAGTGCGTGCGGCATCTGCTGCGCCTGGAGTATCGCCGCATGGACCGCCTGGCCCTGCGTGTGCTCCATGGCCTCGCCGTCAAACAGCACCACATCATAGCCGAGAGCGGAAATATCGCGTGACACTTTGACGTAATGCGACATGCCGGAGAGGCCGCTGGCTACCACCACCACGGGGCCTTTGCCCTGCGGCGGCGGAAACTCCTGCTGTGCGAAAACAATGTTGGATGCAGCCATGACGGCTACGGCGGCGAGCATGGGGAAGACTCGGCGAGACGGGTTCATTGCATCGGCCTCCTTCAACTTAGTGAAAGCAGGATATGCTACGCCGTGCCGTGGTTGACAAGAGGTTTTTTCGTGAAATCTCCGAGGCAGGCTGGGTTTAGGCAGAGTTCTCCCTGCCTTGCCCCGCGAGGACCTGTTCGTAATAGCGAACGTAACGCGGAACCACGAGACTGGAGCAGAAACGTTTTTGCGCGGACTGGCGTGCGGCTTCGCGCATGGCCTTCAGCCGCGGCGGATCGTTCAGCAGGCTCAAGGCGCCTGCGGCCATACCCTCCACGTCGCCGACGGGGTAGAGCAGGCCGGTCACGCCATCGTCAATGAGTTCAGGAACGCCGCCGACGCGTGTGGCGATGGTGGGAACCTTGCAGGCCATGGCTTCGAGCGCGGCCAGACCAAACGACTCCAGTTCGCTCGGCATTAGAAACAAGTCGGCAAGCGCCAGCAATTCGCTTACGCGCTCCTGCTTGCCCAGGAAATGCACGCGGCTCTGAATGCCGAGGTCGTGCGCGAGCCATTCCGCAGAAGAACGGTCTGGCCCGTCGCCCACCAGCACCAGCTGTGCCGGTCGCTCTTGCGCCACGCGCGCAAAAACCTTCACCACATCGCCCACACGCTTTACGGGGCGGAAGTTCGAAAGGTGCATCAGGATCGGTTCGCCGGGCGCCGCAAAGTGATGGCGGCGTTCACACGCATTTACCTTTTGGGCTGAATCCGTGATCGGTGTGTACACATCGCAATTCACGAAATTCGTGATGGTCTCAATGGGGCGCGTGATGTCGAAGTCCTCGATAGTTCTTTCGCGCAGATAGTTGGAGATGCTGGTCACACCGTCGCTTTCCTGAATGGCATAGCGCACGATCGGCAAATAGCTGCGGTCGAGTCCGACCAGTGTGATATCAGTTCCGTGCAGAGTGGTCACAAATGGCAGATGGCGGCCACGCGCGGCCAGCATCTGCCGCGCCAGCAACGCCGAGACAGAGTGAGGAATCGCGTAGTGCACGTGCAGCAGATCGAGTGAGTAATACTCAGCCACTTCGGACATGCGCGAGGCCAGAGCCAGATCGTATGGCGGAAACTCGAAGAGGGGGTAACTGGAGACGGGAACCTCGTGATAGAAAATTCCGTCGTCGCGTCCGCTCAGGCGGAAAGGCTGCGAGTACGAAATGAAGTGGATCTCGTGACCGAGAGCGGCCAACTCAATGCCCAGCTCCGTGGCAACAACGCCGGAGCCTCCGTAGGTGGGATAACAGGTGATCCCGATGCGCATGATGCCTTCTTGAAAATCGATCTTTTACTACGTTATGGACGCGCGCCGGGGAGCGCAAGATGCAAGGAATCAGCAAGTCAGCTGGTTAGCGAGCCAGCAAGTCAGCAGCCGGCCGTGCCGTGGACGCAATATCCGAAAACGAAATCAGCTTAATACCGGGCACCTCAGGGATTGCAGCCAAGGCCAGGCGCTCGATGTCGCGCGATGCTCGCAGACGCGTACGCACGTGCGCGAGATCCTCGTCGTTGTAGCCGGGATGCGTCACCAACTCCCATGTCCCGGCAGGAATCCGTCGCAGCAGGGCACGCAGGGCTGCGGCATCGAGGGTGCCCGTGCCGGCTACAGCAATGGTTCCATCAGTCGTTGTAAATCCCTCCTGTGTAAGGAGTTGGCGGGAGCGCGGTCCTAAGGGGCTCAGCGCCGCAATTTGCACCACACGCGCCAGCGGAGCGCCAATCGCGGCGCGGACCGCCCACTCCGGCTCAAAGGGGTGACGCACCGCGCGAATTCCCGCGGCTCGGGCAGCACGCAGCAAGGGACGAAGCACGGCAGAGAAAATATGCGCATGCTTGTGCGTGTCGATATGCGTCAGACGCACTCCGCGCTGCTGCAAATGCGCGATTTGCGCCGCGGCCTCAGCTTCGATTTCCTCGGTGCGGATGCGGCCCGTAAAAAGGCGCAGCAAAAACGCGGTGAGTGAGTCCGGGAAACGGCCGGTCCTCGCATCCACGAGGCTGGGAATCTTCTCCGGCGGCAGAATCGGCTCGCCATCGACAAGTACTACATGGCAGCCCACGCCTAATGACGGCGTCGCAGAGGCCAGTTCGATGGCCTCGACTGTCGCGCCGGCGCGCGCCATGAGGGAGGTGCTTGTGACCAGGCCCGCGGTGTGCAGCTCGATGATGGCTCGGTTCACGCCCGGGGTCAGTCCAAAATCGTCGGCGTTGACGATAAGACGGCTCACCCGGTGAGTTTATCAACTTGTGCCGGGCCGCCTTTCGCATGATGAACACGCTGCTATCATGAATAGAGGCGCAATCCGCGCTGCGGAGTGGGCGGTTAGCTCAGTTGGTTAGAGCGCCTGCCTTACAAGCAGGAAGTCGGGGGTTCGAGTCCCTCACTGCCCACCAAGACCCCTTCCGAAGCCGTCCAGAGAAATTCGATAGAGGCTAATAAAACCAATAAAATCAATTACTCTTGCTCCGATACCGTCTTCAGCGGTACGATGGAAACCGGGGATCTTTGGGGAATATGCGGGGGTATTTCAATTTTCATTTGGGGGTATTTCAATAAAAATGCGCTCATCGCTAGTATCCATGCGGGTTCCTGTATTTTTCTCCTGAAAATTTATTCCTTTTTACGATTCGAATGTGGTGCGGGACTCGAACCCCCGACTACAGCTAACTGCACGCCTTGCGTGAAGTTGGATCACGACTTTTGAGCACTGCAGACTGTCCGCATGGGGTGACTTGGGGAACTGCCTGGGGGTATTTCTCTCACCGTTTGGGGGTATTTCTCGACTGAAGGAGGGTATCTTGCTAACAGACACGGAAATTCGCAGATCCAAGGCCGGGGAAAAGCCCTACCGCCTAAGTGATGGCCGTGGGCTCTTTCTATTTGTGACACCAGCGGGCGGGAAGAGCTGGCGGTGGAAATACCGGTTCGAGGGCACGGAGAAGCTTATGGTGCTGGGGTCATACCCGGATGTACCATTGGCCCTGGCCAGAGACCGCCACGCCGAGGCCCGCAGATTGTTGGCGACTGGCGTTGACCCAATGGCTCAGCGGAAAGCCGCGAAGACAGCGGAGAAACTTGCGGTTGAAAATTCTTTTCGCACTATAGCAGGGCTATGGTTTGACCACTGGAAGGCCCAGAAAAGCGCTCAGCATGTGGACGCGACGCGCAGGCGCATGGAGGCCAACATTTTCCCTCTGCTCGGCGCACGTCGAATTACAGAAATTGAAGCGCCGGAACTGGTCGCGGTGGTTAAAGCGGTTGAGGAGCGTGGAGCTGGAGATCTGGCCAAGCGTGCCATGCAAAACGTTGGACAGATTTTCCGCTTCGCCATTGCCCACGGTTACGCAAAAAGAAATCCCGCCAGCGACATTCGCCCTGCCGACGTATTGAAGCCTACGCACAAGACAAACCTTGCCCGCATTGACGCAAAAGAACTGCCCGCTTTGTTGAGAGCAATCGAGGTCTACCAGGGAATGCAAGTCACCCGTTTGGCGTTAAAGCTCATGGCACTTACCTTTGTGAGAACCAGCGAACTGATCGGAGCCAAGTGGCCGGAATTTGATTTCGAGGCTGCTCGTTGGGACATTCCCGC
This sequence comes from uncultured Acidobacteriota bacterium, assembly GCA_963786565.1. GTDB lineage: Bacteria > Acidobacteriota > Terriglobia > Terriglobales > Acidobacteriaceae > Telmatobacter. The sequence goes on from CAWAZR010000024.1 coordinate 161,178, forward strand.
GACCCGGATGAAGATGAAAGATCCACACATTGTCCCGCTAGCTGCACAGGCTATCGAAGTGCTGGAGATGCTGCGGTCTCTGTCTGGGACGAGTGAATGGCTCTTTCCGGGTGATCGTAGTGAATCAAAACCCATGAGCAATAACACGATCTTGGGAGCATTGAAGCGCATGGGCTACAAGGGCCGAATGACCGGGCACGGCTTTCGCGGGCTGGCCTCCACTGTTCTGCATGAGCAGGGTTACGCGCACGAGCATATCGAATTGCAGCTTGCTCACGCTCCCCGGAATGCGGTTAGCGCGGCGTACAATCATGCCCTTTACCTGGAGCCACGGGCCAAGATGATGCAGGACTGGGCAGACTTTCTGGAACGGACGCAGCGCGGCGGCAAGGTGCTGCCCATTCGTGGAACTGCGGCATAGGCATTCGCTCAATTCGCCCTACAGATATTCTGGCCTTGCCCTGCAATCCAATCTCAGATGGGTGCCCACATGAATCTTGCTCCGGCATTATCTCGACGACGAACGATTCACGCCCGATCTCTGGCCGCAGAGTTCCCGGCTGGCCTCTATCTGGCAGGCAATCCACTCCTCGACCTCCGTTTCGATCCAGCCGACAGCCCTGGCTCCGAGCGACACCGGCCTTGGGAATCTCCCTTCTGTAACACGCTGATAGACGGTACTGCGTGAAAGGCCTGTGCGGTCCAATACAATTGGCAGTCTCAGAATCTTGCTCGGCATCTCATTACCTCATTGGTCGAATAGCGTTTGAATTGTGAGCGGCTTTACCAAGCCTGTTGAGCAGAGCGTCAGTCAGATTAGCCTGCGAACTTGCGTTCTCCAAAGTTGCATTTGTAGTTCTCACCTTCTGGCTTTTCTCCGAAATGCACAGCACGGTTAAGTCCTTCTGCCTTAATTGACATCATGGTCAATTCTCCCCAAAAACGCTCGCATGTCATTGCGCGCACGATCATCATTGTGGTCCTTTCTTACGGAGGCACGTCCGGTTTCATTTGAAAATGCCCAGGCCTTATTTCAACGGTTGGCGATCCCACCGTGCCCTTACTGCCTGCTTTTACTGGAGCTTGTTCCCTTGGTAGCCCCAGGTTCTTCAGGTAGGTCGAAAGGGCGTGGATTGTGATTACGACGCCGTTCTCTTCAAAAACACGGACCAACATCTTCAGCGTGTAGCCGTTCTCCCGCAACTTTTTCAACTGCGGGTACACGCCTCGTACGATCTCCCCCATCATGTAGGACTCGGGTTGCGGCGGAGGTACATTCCCTCTCTCATCCAGGCGAGTGCGAAAGGCCTCAAATTGCTCTGCGGTGAGCGATTGCGGGTTGCGGCGCTGTTTTTCCATCTGCCTTCCTGCATTCCTTGCCAACGACGAGCCTAAAACAGAATAACACATTCTTTACATCACATATATAATACAGTAAACTCGAAACTGTTGCTGGAGAAATCGGAATCGTTAAGAGGCACGGCAAGAAATGCGCTGTGCGCACGAAACCCCTTCGGGGTTCCGCGCACCCACCACCATTTCTCCAATCCGCCTGCGGCTACTCGGAGAAATGGTTGCGCATCTTGCTCAGGGCTTCGCCCCGAGACCCCACAGAACAGGAGAGAACAATGGCAAGACCTAGACGAACAGAAGGCGCCACACTACGGCTCTTCATCAGAACAACGGATCGAGAGAAAGCCATCATCAACGCCCAGGCCAAAAGAGCCGGCCTGACTATGACCGAGTACATGCGAAGGACCGCACTCAACAAGCGAATTGTTTCGAAGGTGGACCAGAAGGCTTTAGGAGAACTTGCACGACTCGGTGGACTTCAGAAGTATCTGCTCATGAAGATCAAGGGTCTTCCGGACGAAGAAGGTCTTCGCAGGGAACTGAATGCGACGTTGGCCGCTGTTCTCAGCGCAGTGAAGATGCTCAACACCGTCGCAGAAAAGTGAAGATGATCGTCAAGGTGCAACCATCTCGGAAGCACGCCAGCAGCTTCAAGCGGCTTCATGAATACCTTACACGCGAGCGTGACGCCGACACTGGAGAACTTGTTTTGCGAGGCGATGTGGTCCTGTCGTGGAATCTCTTAAGCTTCGACACCGCGGCAGGAGAGATGCAGGGAGTTGCCTCTCTGAACGATCGTTGCAAGGATGCAGTCTGCCATTACGAACTGGCTTGGCCTCCAGGAGAGCGTCCGACTCGACCACAGTGGACAGACTCAGCCGTTCAAACATTGAAGGCACTCGGCTATGAACATCATCAATATATGGTCGTCGCGCACAACGACAAGAAGCACTTCCATATTCACGTCATGGTGAACAAAGTCCATCCTCAAACGCTCAGAGCCCCTACGCGATATAACAATTGGCTTGCTCTCGATGCCGCAGCACGTCGCCTCGAAGCGAAATATGGTTGGGCACATACACCGGGAATGACTCGATGGGACGAGGAATCGAAAGAGGCTGTACCTCTGTCGCGATCCGAACGCAATGCGCTTCGCTGCGCCCGGCAACAACCATCCGGTGCCGCTGCACAATTTGAGCATTATCAGGATCAGGAATCGTTCCAATCCTACGTGCGGCGGGAAGTGGCTCCGAGCGTACGTTCTCTCCTTACAAGGCGGAACATCGAATGGGATGACCTTCATCGTCTTCTCTCGAAGGTTCGTCTCAGGCTTGAGAAAGGCGAATTGGGCGGATATACAACCCTTGCCATCGACTCCAACATCCGGGTAAAAGCATCCGACGTATTCCGGCACAACTTTGCGGGAAAGATCAACCGTCAGAACACTGAGGCGGCTCTTGGGACCTGGACACCCGCCTCAACATCCGGATATGACGCTGATCAACATAGCGTTCAACCTGATGCTCGTAATAGTTCATTGAGGGAAGAACGCAAGGCGCAACGACACGCCGAACGTAGTGCCCTGATGGCGGATTATAACCAGTATCGTAGTCGGCGGCGGGAAGTGTGCAAAGCCCTCACAACAGACGGCAGGGAAGGCAGACAATGTCATCTTGATGTCTTGCGGCAACAAGAGAGGGAGATTCGCGCATCCGCTCTGCCGTGGCCGGACAAAAAGGTTCTGCTCTCCCAGGCAACGGCCCAATCCGTCGTTGAAGTGCGCGCCCTGAAGCTGGCCATTCAACAGAGGCGGCAAGAGGCATCTCCGAAGGATCTCCGCTCATGGGTCGCGGACAGAGCCGACGAAGGAGACGCGCGAGCGGCCGCACAACTCCGCGGATGGCGTTATGCCGACCAACGCAATCAGCGGCGTCTCAACGCGACTCTGGAACCAAACGCGCTGCATATCGGAGCGCCGCCCGAGGACCATCAAAAATCCGACCGGGCAGACTTCGTGCAGCAAAGGCTATCGGCTCAACAAAAGGAACAGAATCTTGCCAAACAGATCGCCACGACACAAATCTGGACGATCAATCGGAAGACCGGCGATGTGTCGTACATGCTGAACGGCAAGGTCTCTGTTATTGACCGCGGGCGCCTTGTGACGGTACTCAACCAGGATGAAGCGGCCATTGTCTTCGGGTTGGAGATGGCCGTTCAGAAATACGGATCGCGGATCGCATGTACTGGAAGCGAAGAGTGGAAGCGGATGGTTACCATGTGTGCGATCAAGCACGGCATCTTCGCCCAGTTCACGGACCCGGAGATGCAAGGCACCTTCCACCAGGAACAACTCCTGGCGAATCCTCTCCAACTTCGAGCTGTGCGACTTCATTCCATCGAAACGAGGCTCAGAACTGAGGAAACCGAGGATTTGATCTTCGCAGACGAAACGGATGCGCGCCTGCTCCTCTCAAGTCTCCAGCCTGCCGCTCAGTCCCGACAACTTATAGAGATCTTGAAAGCATCGCAACAACCAGAGCCGAAGGTGAATGTCGGCGGCAGCCTTACAATCGCTCTTGTCAGGTCTTCCACGGGCCAACAGGCTTTCAAAGTGTCGATTCACGATGGGAAGCGGCAAGAAATCATCGATCTGCTCGTCCAAGCCCGCCAGACTGCACATCGGCTGATGGCCGGCAATCTCAGAACGCACAGCAATGAAAGGGAGGGAAGGTAGGCGATGACCGAACAACACCCTTATCATCCGCCACGGAAGAGCAAACCATTCGCTGCTGCAGGTCTGCAGCAGACTCTTCACAGTCATTCCATGTGCGCTCGCCTGCTGCCTGGCTCTGTTCCAAAAGGCTATGCCGCTGTGGCTTGTGTCGGACTTTTGAGCTTATGGACGAAGGCAAAATAGGCCACCATCACGCGAAATGCCTTGGAGCGGTTCACTCCGCAGAGAACCTCCCCGCCAACTCTCTCCAGTTCATCGGCTATCTGGTAGGTCAGAGGGAAAACAAAAGCGGTATCAATACTCTGAAATGGAATGTTCAACCACTGGTTGTTGTAGAACGCAAGAAGCTGCGCCTGCGCCGTCTTGGTTTTGAAACTCATGATGATGTGCTCTGCAAGGGCGTTCTTTCTCCGGATTTTGAGCACGGCAAAGAGTTGATTGAAATGCCTCACGGTGAATCTGGAATCGACGGTTAGCCGAAGTTGAGTGCGCTTCTCGACGGGAGAAACGACTCTGCGCTTCGGTCGTGTGATGGTCTTCTTTGTAGCGGGCATGAAGTATCCTCGTCATGATATATCTTACAGCATTTGTATGCTACGCCCAAAGACCGTGCACTAAGTGGTTATGACCAAACGGGTTCCCGTGGAGGGCGCGCCGGGGACAGTAGTGGGTTTATTGCATGAGGAGGCGAGGGATTCAAGCCGAATGAATCTCAACAAATCGAACCGTGAGGGGATCGAGAAAAGAGATCCGGCCAGCTTCGGCAGCGCGGCCGACCCAGAAGCAATCCTGACAACGTCCCGGGGCCATTCTTGTTCCCTACTAACCGTTTGAATGCACCTCCTTTATCGTTCACTAATTGGGTCGGCAGGCTGCAACCGGCTTCTGGTTCACTTGTCCGAAATGCCGACTACGCGGCCAAGTGGATGACCGGGCAGCAAAGCGCGCTCAATGGTTTCTCAAGAACCTGCATCGTTGTCTCAGTACCAAATTCTCCAATCACGCGTGGCCCGCTCCAACTGTTGCCGACGTATTAGCTTTCAGTCGGCCGATCGGCCGGTGATACTTGCGGAGTTGAAACTCCGGCGGGGTCTTCACATGTCGTGTTTAAAAAGGGGTGTCAAAAATCGAACCGCCGCGGCGGCCTTTTGAAACGGCCAACACCCTGCAATAGCTGCCATTTTCGTTCGCAAAGCCCTCGCAAATCGTGCCTTCTATCTCACTGAAAACGAAAGGTGATTTTGGATGAAAAAAGCCGTTTCAAAACCTGTGGGTTATGAAACAGAGCAATCTAGAAAAATCGACAGCAGATAACTATTCGAAATGTTTCTCAATCCTGCGGCGTTTTTCAGGAGTAGTCCGTGTCTGGGACGGTTTTCGCACGATCCCAAATCTCAGAATCGGGACCTGGGGATCGGAGGTTCAAATCCTTTCTCCCCAACCATTCTCTTCTGCATCGCAAACTTAAGACGATCTCAAATGCAGAGCCCACCCGGGTTAAAGTGCGGCCTCGTTTGTCCGGGTAAGAAAAGCGATGCTGTTCGCCAGCCATCTCTGTTGCAGAGGAGCGTTGAACTGCGGAGCGCGATGCACTAACAGAGGTGTGGAACCGAGCTTGCACGCAAAGCTCGCCGCACCGATTTGGCGGTCGTGATCGCGGCTGTAGCCCATGATGACCTCTGGATCTTCGGCTCCGGCTGCTCGTTCGATGATCAATCCGTTGGAAGATTTGCCGTGCGCCTGATAGTGCACGCCGAGAACGCGATTGACGGGCAGGGAAGAGAAGGTCGCGTGATCTCGGACAAAGAGCCAGTTCCCCATCCATGGAGCGCGCAGATCGCCCACTTGGCCGTTGTATGCAAAGGCTCCCAGTGAAGCAAGTTGTTTGGCAACTCCGTCTGCCAGAGAGTCGTCTGGAATGATAGCTAACAGAGGAGTTCCAGCACGCAAAGCGGAGAGAACTTCGTCCGCGATCTGGCCGGGAACCTGGGGTGTAGATGGAGCACTCCTGGTTGGTATTTCCTCCAACCCCGTCTCCTCTCCAACAGCGCGATCCAGGATCGATCCTGCGATAACGCCCGACGAAACGATGAGGTCGTAGTGCCCCTGCGATGAAAACTCCGCAATCTCGACACCTGTAAGGAGAGCGAGCTGCCGCCGGACTGCCGGCAGTACGCGGCTTACGCCGATAGAAAGTTTGCGTGCGAATCCTGGCTGAGTATTTACAACCCAAATCTCGCGAGTAAAGTCAGCTTGCGGGGCAGCATCGCAAGTAAACCGGAAGCGATAAATGCCCTCGCGAGAGAAAACCGGGGCGGCGAATGCTGTCTGGATCGTGTAACTGAACTGGTCGGCGATGTTAGGCGGCACCGGCCAGGAGCCAAGTTCCGTAGACTTACCTCCCGGCTCGATTAGGTATAAGTGCAAACTGCCTGAGATAGGCTGAGAAGTATCGTTCAGTAAGTAAAGATCGAAGACAGGGCTCTCGCCGACCGCATAACTCAGCTTGTGTTGCTTGGCGACAGGGCGAATGAGCTGCAGACTGGAGGCGATCAGTTCTGGATTGCCCTTGAAGTTACGCAGATTGTCCACAATGCCGGAGTGGTTCTCGATAGCCGTAGACTCCCAGCCGCTGATAGCGGCGAAATCAACTTCATCGCAGATGCGCACGTTTTCCAGGTATTGCTGCCAGCTTTCGTAGCACTTATCGCCCAGCGCGCTGTAAAAATGCGCCGCGGTTGGGAATGCTTTGCGAAATCCCCAGCGATCCAGGAACTTATCGCAGCCGGCGGCGATCTGCCGATGGTCGTCGAGGTCGTAGCTTTTTCCATTGCCACCGAACTCTCCGTTTTCAATCTGGTGAATCATCAGCGGATGGTTGTCCGCAACCGCGCAACCCTCCATTTCGCCGAACTCGACCAACGCCGTCTTGAGCGGCTGGCGATAGGTAAAGTGCTCGCTGTCCTGGTAGAACTCGTCGTACCATTGGTCGCCGGCACCCTGGTGGTTAATCCACCAATCGCCCCACGGCTCCTCATCGCTGCGGTGCATCTTGTCGTTGTAGGGTTCGAACCATGCCTGGGCAGCGTTGCGCGCTACAAAGCCGTCGTTGAGAACTACCGAGCGGGAGGGGTCTTGTTCATGCATAAGGCGCAAGATACTCAGCGTGTCAGGATTCTTGAGGTCGGCGCCAATCTCATTCTGCAGCGTGTACTGGATGAGCGATGGATGGCTGCGAAAAGCCCGCACCATGGCCAGTGCACTTAGCCACCATAAACTGTCGCGAAAAACGATTCGCGGCATCGGTAGCCGGTTCCATCACCAAGCCTGGTGCATTGACGGCAGCCCTTGAGGGCGCTTTTCCAATGGATAACTTGCCTCCGCCCGGCTCCATGTAGCGCAGCAATCCGAGCCGGTCATGGGCACGGAGCACATCTTCTTTGCCCAGGTTGCGATGAAAGTTCAAGCAATTCAATCCGAGCTTGCGCGCCTGCCGCACCTCGCGCTCGGCCAGCTTCGGTGTTGGCCACATACCGTTGATTCCCCAGTAGCCCCAGGAGATTGCCGAGTAAAGCTTGATGCGGCGGCCGTTCAGTCGAAACATCGCGTTCGTGCCAAGGCCCTCAGGCGCAAACCAGCGAAATCCGAAAGGGATGGTGCGCGAGTCTTTCTGGCCTTCGGGAGTCGTCATCGTGGCGCGGAGCTGATAAAGGACCGGAGAAGCGAGATCCCAAAGGCTCGCCTCCGGGCAGTTCAGTGTCGCTCGCACCGTTCGCGCGTTTCCGCCGGTGACTTGGGCTTCGCCGCGGCGGCTGGCCAGAATCTGTCCCGAGGCCAAGTCAATCACCTCAAAGAGAGGTGCTTCGCGCATCGCGCCGTTCACGCCGAGAAATGCGCTGATCGTCTTTGGTTCGGGAGTATTCAGCACCCACACATCATCGATGTGCCCAGTCAAAGGAACCGCCCGCAGTGTCATTTCGCGGTCCAGGCCGCCAAAGCCGTGGGAGCGGTAGATGTTGACCTGGCCCCAGCGGATAATGTCGCCATCGACCCAGTCATAGCGGCCGCCAGGATTGGTGATGCGGATGGCCAGCCGGTTCTTGCCTCCGGGCCGGGCAGCCGCTGTGAGATCGCATACGAAGGGTAGCTCCTCCATGATCGAGTACCCTACCAGGCGTTCGTTCAAATATACTTCCGCGCGCAAACGCGCCCCGCGAATATGCAGCAGAATGCGCTGACCGTTCATTGATGCGGGAATTTGAATTTCACGCCACCACCACGACACCCCGCGGTACGCGCCATTCTGCGGAATCGGATCGTCGGCGGCATAGCGGTATTCGTCCGGGGTGTAGGAGCGCGATCCAAAGCGTCCCCAAAACATCTGTTCGACGGTGCACGGCAGAGTAACGAGGGCGGCATCGGCTGTGCCGAGATTCGCGTCCAGCGCGCCCCACCCCCCGGTCGGCGAATTCACGGGTAACTTCGACAAATCGAAGCTGTCCGGCAGATAGATCTCGTCGGTCTCCCAATGCGCATGCTCGTCGATCCAGAGGTTCCAGCCGTCGTCTGGCAGAATCGCGCCATTGACAGGAGCCTCATCGAAACCATTAACCGCGGCGAAAACGTCCTGCGGCTGACGGATCCGGTTGGCGGCCGTGGCAAGCGCGCCGGCGGCGGAACATTGCTTGAGAAACAGGCGTCGATTCATGAGCGATCCTAGTGTGCGAATTTCATGGCGCGTTGGGCGTCATCCATTATGGCATCGATGCCAGTATATCGGCAACGATACCATTGATTCCCTTGAAACCCCCTCGGGAGGGCATTGAAAGCAGCGGTCCTCGATTTTCAGCGTGGATGCAAAGCTTCGCATCGCGCCTCGCAATTGCGCTCCTTGCTCTCGAAATGCGAAAATCCGGAACTCAGGGCAATCATTCATTCAGGCATCCGGTTTGGTCAATGGGAATTCAGTGCTTGTGAGCAGGAAGGCTGGAAGGCGGAGGCCGGAACGCCGCTCCATCGTCCGAAGATGAGGCCAGTGTGGGTCAAGCGAGGGTGACGGTTCCGCCCGCAGATCGCATTCCGTTCAAGGAGAAAGTCGGATATTCCCTGGGAGATTCGGCGGCGAATCTCTATTGGAAGACCTTCGAGTTTTTCCTCGCCATTTTTTACACGGATGTATTCGGCATCCCGGCTGCTTCTGTCGGCGTCATGCTGCTGGTTACGCGCCTCGGCGATGCCGGCGCGGATCTCTTGATGGGTTCGATTGCCGACCGCACCCAAACACGATGGGGACATTTTCGGCCCTATCTTTTGTGGAGTGCGCTGCCATTGGCTGTGGTGGGGGTACTGACTTTCACAACGCCCCGCATGGGGAGCGGGCCCAAGCTTCTTTACGCCTATATTACATACGGCTCTTTGATGCTGATTTACACCGCTGTGAACACTCCCTACACAGCACTGATGGGCGTAATGACGCCAAATTCTGTGGAACGCACTTCCATCGCCTCGATCCGCTTCGTGGGCGCTTTCACAACCGGGCTATTCGTGCAGTACTTCACGCTTCGCTTTGTCAATTTCTTTGGCCGTGGAAGCGACGCGCGCGGCTGGCAGTTGACCATGGTGCTGTATGGCGTGCTTGCCATTGTCCTTCTGCTGCTCTGCTTCATCAGCACCCATGAGCGGGTGATCCCGTCCGCCCTCACGCACACCAACGCCAGAAGCACATGGGGGTTGGCGAAGCTGCTCTGCAGTTGGCCATGGACGATCCTGGTCGGCACGCAGATCCTTACCGTTTCGGCCTTCGCGATAGAAGGATCGGCTTCGACTTACTATTTCAAGTACTTTTTAAAGCGCGAAGATCTTCTGGGATTGTTTCTTGCGTCGAATGGTTTGGCTTATGTGGCTGCCGTCCTCATCACTTCGCAACTGGCGAAACTGTTCGGCAAAAAATCATTGTTTATCCTGTCGCTGGTGCTCGGTGGTCTGGTGGTAGGGTTCTTCTCGTTGGCACGCCCGCCAAATATAGGATTTGTGTTCGCGTTGCAGATTGTTTCCAGTTTCATGTTTGGCTTCAAGTCTCCACTAGCCTTCGCCATGTTCGCGGATGTGGCCGATCACACGGAGTGGCTAAGGAACGAACGCATTACGGGACTAGTGCTCGGCTCGGCTATTTTCTCAACGAAGATCGGAATGGCTATTGGTGGATGGTTGGTTGGACTTATTCTGGCTCATTATGGCTACGTTGCGAATGTGGGCCAGACTGCTCGTTCGCTGCACGGAATCGTTCTTTCCATGAGTTGGATACCGTGCGTGATGGTCCAGTCAGCTGCCGCCGCGATGGCGTTTTATCCCCTCGACGATGCCCTGATGGCAAGAATCGAAAAAGATATTGCCCTCCGGAAGCAGGTGACTAAAGGATGAGCAAGACACGATCGACAACAGGTCTGCGGCGATAAGCGGGGCGAATCAGCTTCTCCCGAAGGTCGTGCTAGAATGCCTCGTGGCCGAATGGCAAAGCCTGAACGATGGAGTCTTGCTGAAACAAGCCAGCTTCCTTGGCTCAGATGCGTGGTTTAGGTTTGTCTTCGTAAGGATTGTTGTAACAGCGCAAGCGTACGCACAATGATAAAGAAACGGAAGAAAAGAGCAACCGTAACGGATGTGGCCCGAATAGCGCGGGTAGGCGCATCCACGGTATCCCGCTTCCTGCGCGGCGTTCCGGTGCGGCCCAAGGTCGCCGAGCGCGTGGCGCGTGCGGTAAAGGAGCTCGGATATGAACCGGACGAATCAGCCCGTGCGCTGCGCAGCGGAAGATCGCGCACCATCGGTGTGATTCTACCCAAGGTTTCGAATCTCTTTTTCAGTCAGGCGGTGCAATTGATCGAGGAAGAAGCCCGGCAGCGCGGATGCACGATGGTTTTGCTGACGCATGAAGACCGGCTGGAAGAGCAGTTGGCGCACCTGGCGACATTGCGGCGTTATCGAGCGGACGGCGTGATTCTCACAGGCACGCATGGGACAACGGTGAGAGGCATTCGCACCGCATTTCCCGATGTGCCTGTGGTGGCATTCGATCACTTCATTTCTTCATCGCTCGATGCGGTGTTGCTCGACAATCGCGCGGCCTCGCGCACGGCAGCGGAGCACCTTCTCGGGCACGGCTATGCAAGCGTGGCTTGCGTGACCGGAAAGCCTGAGATTTACAGTTTTGCGGAGCGTATGGCGGGATACTCGGAAGCAATGTTGGTCCAGGGGCGGACTCCCTGGTTAATCACGGCTCCGAATTATGAGCAACTGCGTTCTGTCCTGAGAGATGCGCTTGAGTGCGAGAAACGCCCGGCAGCATTGCTGTCATTGAGCGACTTTGCCACGCGCAGCGTTCTGACGCTCTATCGGGAGCTTGGCCGCAAAGCCGCGGACTGCCCGGCGCTTCTGGGTTTCGACGATCCGGATTTTGCGGCGCTGGTCGATCCTCCACTGACAGTCATTCGGCAGCCGATTGCGGAGATGGTGCGCAGCGCAATAAGCCTCCTGTTCAGCCGCATTGACGGCACCGCGCCAAACAAGGCTAGAACCATCTCGCTGCCAGGCGTGTTGGTGATTCGCCGATCCTGTGGATGTTGTTAGTCGATCGCGCTCCGCGCATTCCAGCTCCGTAAACCTTCAAATACGCAGCGGACAAATCGCTGCGGTTCGCCAATTTGCTTGTTAAGTGGCGCGGTGAAATCCACGTATCTCCTGTAGAAGCGCGCCATGGGAGAGATTTCAGAAAGCCCCCCTGCGCGTACCTGGAACACCGCGCGTTACCGTCGGCCGATGAAGATGACTACGGACGCGGCAAGCCATTCCGCGGGGCCCGGGAAAAAGCTCCGGCCGAGACGCAACCCCTTTGTCGTTAACCCTCTAGCGAGTCTCCTCGTGTCGTTATGTTGGCAACGATGCCTATGCTAATTTGGCAGCGTTGCCGATATTTTGGCAGCGTTGCCATTTTTTCCTTGACAAGGCCTCTCGAGAAGCAATAAAAATGTGTGTCCTATTTGGAAAGGCGGAATTCGTAGCGAACCTGCCGCTGTCGTGTGAAAGTTTGGATGTTTTTTAAAAACCCTTTCACAGCAGTTGAACAACCTCGCTCGACACGCGGCCTGCTTCAAAGGAATCTGCTCACCGAATTGCAAGGACAGAAAAGCGTGGTTTGTGCGGGTCCTTTGGCTGGTCACGGCAGAGATCTGAACTCAAACGAAACATTTAACTTCTGGAGGCAATGATGATGAGGAGTCTTGCAGCAAGAGATAGAGCCAAGACCAACGCGCCAGCCATCGAGCCGAAACGCAGGCTCCTGGGCAATGCGACGTTCGGTTGGCTAACCATTTTAACCGTAGCCGCCCTGCTGACGCCGTTCGGGGCGTTCGCGCAGATGTCCGGCACCGGAGCCATTTCCGGCACGGTCACCGATTCCACTGGTGCTGTTATCGGGGGCGCCACCGTCATCGCAACCTCGGTCGACCAAAATACCACCACTACCCGCAGCACCACCGGGGCCGGCGATTACAGCATCACGCCGCTCATCCCCGGTGAATACACATTGACCGTAACCGCCAAGGGCTTTAGGAAATTCGTTCAGGAACATGTAACGGTCGACGCTCTGGCCACGGTCGCAGTCAATGTGAAGCTCACCATTGGCACCGCGGAACAAACCATCACCGTCACCACCGCACCGCCTGTTCTGGAAACAACCGAAGCCCAGATCGGCGGAGTGATGGACAACGAAATGTACACGAGCCTTCCGCTTCTCATGGGCGCAAGCGGGCAGCCAGATCAACGCCGTGCCACAGACTTTAGTTTCCTGATGCCTGGTGAGCAGAACACCTATGCAGCCTCAGCTGGCGGCAACCCAACCGATGCCACGGGTGGCGTCAACGGCAGCAACCCGGCGGGCGGCACCTCTGAAATCTACATCGACGGCGTCAATCTGCCTGAGGGAGACGGCGTCGGCGATCCGCGTTACACCTGGACGGCAATCGGCGTCGACTCGATCGACCAGTTCCAGGTAGAGAGCGCCGGTTACTCGGCCCAATATACGGGACAGGGCGTACAAAACTACTCCATCAAGTCAGGCACAAACCAGATCCACGGTTCTGTCTATGAGTACATCCGCAACACCGCGCTGGATGCCTGGCTAGGCAGCAGCAAGATTCCCACCGAAACCGGCGCGACCGTGCCTCCGGGCGGAGTCTGCAGCAGCGCTGCATTGTCGGCATCCACCCCCTGGTGCCAGCTGGGCGGCGTTAAGTCCGCCGAGCACATGAATGAGACCGGCATCTCGATCGGCGGTCCCATCGTCAAGAACAAACTCTTCCTGTTTTACAACTGGGGCGAATATCGCTACTCAACGGGAGGTTCCCCCAAGGTCCAGACCATTCCCACGCTCGCCATGTTGGGCTATTCGTCATCGGGATCGGCGCTCGGCTATGCTGACTTCAGTGGATATGCTTTGGCGGAGGGCAAATCGGGATGCGTGCCCGGCTCGACGACCAATCCCTGCTACGACGTCTACGATCCCGGATCGCAGACTGTCTATAACTGCACGGCAGCTGCCTGTCAGCGCACCTGGTTTACCAACAATCAAATTCCGGCCAGCCGCTACTCCAACGCGGCGAACTATATCAATAAGTTCATGGAGCCTTCATCGGCGACCGCCAGCCAGAGTACATATAGCAACAACATTACTCTGGGTTATCCCGCCGGATTGTCCAACTGGTACCAAACGGGCCGTCTGGATTACGACCAAAGCGATAAAAATCAAGTTAGCCTGATCATTGCTTTCGGCCGTCAGTCCGTTGCCGGCGGGTACGATCTTTCCGGTGGCGCGTCCAACTCACTTGCACCGCCGTTCAATACCAACCAGTTCTATGCGCCGACCACCACCGTCGATATTCTCAAGGACACCTACACCATCAACGCGCACCTTGTGAATCAGGCGGCGCTTGCGTTTGGCCGCTACAAGAGCCTGGATTCCAACCAGGACGATAAGTCTATTTACGACGCCGCGTCGACCGGCTTGCTCAACACACCTCCAGGGCAGCCTACCGTAGGCTTCCCCGGCATTTCCTTCACCGGCGGCGCAGCTTCTCCCACCAACGAGGGCGGCTATAACTGGCATGGGCAGTTGCAGAATACCTATACCGTATCGGATAGTCTGCAGTGGCAACACGGCAAGCACAGCTTCACCTTCGGCGGCCAGGATGTTTATGTGCAGTTCAATCTCTGGACCACCGGTAATTCCACGCCGCTGACCTACACTTTCTCGGCCAGCCAAACAGAAGGGTACAACGCCGCGGGCTCAGGGCTTACTACGGGCAACTCCTTCGCCAGCTATATGCTGGGCGCCGTGAGCAGCAGCAGCATTACCATCAGTCCGGAATGGGGAGCGCGCTGGACGAGTCCCTCCCTCTGGGCGCAAGACGACTATAAAGTAACGCCCAAACTGACCCTGAATCTTGGAGTCCGCTGGGACCTCTTCGGCTCCATTCATGAAGCTCATGACCAGTGGACATGGCTGAACCCGGGAGCGGTCAACCCGGTTACGGGGAACTATGGCACGCTCGCATTTGCAGGCGGAACCCAAGGCAATGGCGCCTATACGGGCCTGCATTCGCCTTCTCAAATGTGGTACAAAAACATCGGTCCGCGTCTGGGAGCGGCCTACGCTCTCGATTCCAAGACCGTCATTCGCGCCAGCTACGGCGTCACGTTCGCGCGCGGCAACTGGACCGCCGGCGGCGGCGGCCAGAAACTGCCTTCGCAGATGGGACTTATTCCTTCGGCATCAGCTCCTGCTGGTCTTAGCAATGCTCCCTCCTTCTATTGGGATGGCAGCGCCTGCGCAGGTCACGCGAATGGATTTGCCAACGATGGCTTCACACCTTGCGGTTGGACAGGATCGACAAGTACCCCCGCAACGGTAATCGCGCAGCAGGTTGCGGCGGGCAATTATCCCGCCGGAACTACCTTGGCAGAGTTCGGCACCGCCGAAACGGCAACGGAAAAGAATTCCAACAACGGGTCGCCCATTTACTGGGATCCGACTCTGGGATCGCGCTCTCCCGAATACATTAACTGGACCTTCGGGCTGCAGCGTCAACTCACCAGGAATATGTCTCTCACGGTTTCCTATGTCGGCAGCGAAGGCCACTTTATCTCGGTCTCTAAAGCCATCGGCGCAAGGAACAACGAACTCCCCGAGTCCATGGCCGCTCTCTCCGGATACGCTCTGCCGCCTCCCGGCACCGGGACAACGGCATCGGCGTGCACGGGCGCCGGTTGCCAGTATTCGCTGCTGAGCCAGAAAGCGACCACAAACGGCGCAAACATGCTTGCGCAGGCACAGGGATTTGGTTTCACGCCGCCCAATCCTTACACCAACCCCGAATCCACTGGCTCAGGCGGCTACTACACCAGCAACACGGTGGCCCAGTACTACCAGCCCTTTCCGCAATACAGCGGCCTCAGCGACTCAACCAGCTTTGTGGGCAACGAAAACTGGAATGCCCTCGAAGTTTCCGTCCGCGAACGTCCGGCGAACGGTCTGGACTTCATGGTCAACTACACCTGGTCGAAGTCGATCGACGACCTGGGAACCTTCCGCGTCGGAGACAACACTCACCTCGATCGTTCTCTTTCCGCGGCGTCGCAGCCTCAGAATCTGGTAGCCACCGTGGTCTATCAGTTGCCTATCGGTCGCGGTCACATGTGGGGAGACAACTTCCTGTATCGTTCCATCGTCAGCGATTGGAGCGTCTCCGGTATCGGTACCGTTCACTCCGGCCTTCCCATGCTGATCGTAGGCAGCGGTTGTGCGGGCAGCAGCATTCTCAACCAGTGCATGCCCAGCGTCGTTTCCGGGCAGCCCGGACGCCAGAATGCCTGGGGCAAGACCGCAAGCGGAGCCGCGGTAAGCTGGGATCCGAACAACGCCAACTATATCGGGCATGTCTCCTACGTCAACCCGGCCGCATTCCAGGTGCTGAACGGCGGCACATGCGCCACCGGAACTGCAACGCCTTACCATTCCACAACCGAACAGGCCTATTACGTTTGCAATGGTCCTGAGGATTATGTGCCGGGCACGGCCGGTCGCGTAGCGCCCATCGGCGGCCTCTATACCCAGCCCACCTACAACGTGGATATGGGAATCAAGCGGACCTTCCCGATCTATCGCGAATGGAAGCTTGCGCTTGGAGTCGACATGACGAACGTGACCAATCATGTCGTACTCGCAGGGCCCGGAAGCCTGTCGGTTTCCAGCACCGATCAAACCGCCGGTAACTTCGCCGTAGTCTCCAAGATTGCCAACTACCCGCGCGATGTCCAGGGTTCCCTGCGCATCAACTGGTAAACATCAACCCACGCCTTGAGCGGTATTCAAGGCACACCCACTTTTGATACAGCCGGAGGGGCTGGGAAACCAGCCCTTCTCGTCTCATCACTCACCCTCTAGCCCCGCTCGACCAAATACAGAATGACGGACCGCAACTTCCGTCGCCGGTTGCTGAACAAGCGGCTGTCGAGAGGATTCGATGCCTGCCAGATTCAAGAACCCGTCGAGGAACGAATCCAATGATGATAGCCCGGTAACAGCACGCCTCGTTTCTCGGTTGCTTGCGCTCATCGATCGCGGCGACCTGCGTCCGGGCGAACAACTCCCGCCTGAGCGCGAGCTCGCTAAGACCTTGAACATGAGTCGCGCCAGCCTGCGCACTGGCATTGTGTCCCTCGAAGTGATCGGCGTCCTCAAGAGCCGCCATCGCCTGGGAACCTTCGTATCGCCCGAGATACTTGGCCGCGAATCGGATTCGCCGCAAAGTAATGGAGGTTTTGTTTCCTCGCAGCTTTTTGAGGCGCGGCTCCGGATTGAAGCCATCGTCACAGAATTGGCTGCACAGCGGCTCACCACGAGCGAGATGGGTAGATTGGCTGAGCAGACCGTCGAAATGTTTGCTGCCCTCGATGATCCTAGGGAATTTGCAAAGCACTATCTGTATTTTCATCGCATCATTGCGCGCGCTGCCGGGAATGCAGTTTTATATGCATTGCTTGAGACCATTACCGCCAGCCTCTTTGACGGCCGGTCGCCAACCATGGAGTCCGTCGAGGACCGCAGAGAATCGGCGGCGATCCATAGCGAGATTTATAAGGCCATTCGCTCCCGGAATCCATCGCAAGCAAAATTCCTGATGGAAAGGCACCTTAGGACCGCGAGCCAGTTGGCCGACACCGTGGCGGAATCTCCGCTAGGGGAAACGATTGAGATAGGCCGCGTCGCGGAATCTTCTGATAGATACGGTTCAAACCGTGAAGCGAACGATTCACTCGGGTAAGATTTGTTGATTTCTCTGGATTGCTCTGTTTCATAACCTACAGGTATTGAAACGGCTTTTTTCGTCCAAAGTCACCTTTCGTTTTCAGTGAGATAGAAGGCACGATTCGCGAGGGCTTTGCGAACGAAAATGGCAGCTTTTGCAGGGTTTTGACCGTTTCAAAAGGCCGCCGCGGCGGTTCGATCTTCGACACCCCTTTTGAAACACGACATGTGAAGGCCTCGCCGGAGTTTCAACTCCGCAAGTATCACCGGCTACCGCGCCAGTACTCGACCCGACCGGCCAGTGTTTACAAATCCAGTCCACTTGGCCGTAAAACCGGCTACTCGGCAACCGCCTACTCGGCAGATGCCTTTCGATTAACCTCTGAGGCGTCCGTTGATGAACGGCAGGAATGCGCGGAGTGAGTAATGCGCATCCAGAGCGCGGGGCGTTTCTAACGGGTCGACTCACGAACACGGCAGAGCTCGAGGGATCGAGCCCCGTTGTTGCCCGATTCACCGTGAACGAGCTGCGCTTCGTCTGCGTCTGTCTGGATTCTGCGCTCTATCTGCGCTCTGTTTATCCGATTCAGGTTGTTATCCACGGTCTTAGGTGTCATCCGCCGACCGGCATGTTGTTGGAAATACGTTTGAGTGTTGATTCGAGTTTTACAGCTTATATGTATGAACTCGGATCGGCGTCCGTCAAACGAATGTGATGTCATGATCTTTGATCCCTTGCGCTGCTTTGGCGCTCCGTGGCCGAATCCCAGCTATTCTATGAGAATGCACGAGTTTCGATACAATGGCTTCTCTTGATGCGCGCGATCTTTTTCGGGTCTGCTAATGCAAATTCGCTCGATTTACCACACTGGCGGAAAGGGCTTTGTCTTATCGTTCAAACCCGCGAGAGCGTTCTCTTGCCACTCGTCGAGTGAAATCCCTTGGGGCTTTTCCAACGGCTTGTTCGTAGGCGTCTTCCTTGATATGACCGATTCGGTAGTCTCGCTCAAGGATTTCGGCGAGTTTGCGTTTAATGTCTTCATAGGTTCCCTCCGATTCGAGTATTGGAAGATGGTGCCAGCCGTGCAATAAAACTGCATCCAGTGTACCTCTTCTGTCAATGATGTGCAGTTTTACTGCATTGCCAAAGCATTCATGAACGGCACGCAAAGCATCGGGAAGTCCGCCCTGGATGCTGGCCATAGCTTCGATGCTCGCCCCGCGTCCTTGGACATGAAAGCGATGAATTGTATTGTGAAGCGCCTGTTCCGATGAGATGTGAACGATGGTAATTTCCGCAGCTAAACCCGCCTCAATTGCCTGGTTGATTTTGGATATAGCTTGGCCCGCGTTGGAGAGCTGCCCTTCATACAAGTCGCGGAGGTTGTTCGGGAAGGGGCTGTTTGCACGAAGCACATAGGAGGACTTACCTGCGCCTGGAACTCCCGATAGGAAGAGCGCACTATCGCGGTATGGTTCGGAGTTGTCAGAAACGACGCGGCGAAACTGCTCGGAGGCTAGCACGGCTGCTGCGTTGTGTACAGGAGCGTTGTATCGTCCGCGTGATTCCTTGGACGCATTATATTCGGTGAAGGTCTCTTTGAAGAGATCGGAATTGACATAGCGTCCTCCCATCGAACGCGGGTCTTTGCAGTACAGAG
Source organism: uncultured Acidobacteriota bacterium (assembly GCA_963786565.1). Classification (GTDB taxonomy): domain Bacteria; phylum Acidobacteriota; class Terriglobia; order Terriglobales; family Acidobacteriaceae; genus Telmatobacter. The sequence continues at coordinate 180,289 of CAWAZR010000024.1, forward strand.
CGAAGTACAACTCGGGATTGCGCTCAACCTGTCGAGCGACGGACTCTTGTACGAAGGCGCGATCCGCCTGGGGAAAGTGCCGGCGAACGATTTGTTCCAGAGTCATAGGCATGGGTCTCAATACATATATTATATCTGTTCTATAGCTCTATCAGATTACTGAAGTGCGTGCGATGAAGGGAAATGTGGCCTCCCTCCCTCCCTTCCGTCCGATCGGCTCGTCAAAGAAGAAGATAGATGGACTTGCCAGGGCGGGCCTATTTGGCGGCTTCAAACCATGGTCTTCCTGACCGAGCTATAGAGCCTGTGTTGATGCGCATCGATTGAAGAACCATTTGGCGGTTGCGTCTCTGCCAGCGAATCTATTGACGAGTGCCAACCCAGCAATAGCGGCCATACAGAGTTTGGGTTTGACCTTCCTTGAAAACGAAGGTCCAAATCTAGGTCCAGTAATTTGTCCTTTATGTTCTATAAAGGATCAAACACTCCTTTCCGGACCCTAAATTATCCCGTAACTCTATGATTCCTATGGGCATTGCACTCTGTCACGGCAGAAGTCGCTCTAAGGATGACCTCTGACGGACGGAGAGTCTCAGGCGGGAAATCTACAGCACAGAGGGCGCGAAAATGCGCTCCATCTGCGCTCTGTTTATCGGATTACGGCTGCTTTTCATGGTCTTAGGTGTCATCCGCTGACCTGCATGTTGTTGAAAATACGTTTGAGTGTTGATTCGAGTCCTACCCGAGAGCCAAATATGATAGGAGGAGCCGCACTGGCAGCCGCCAAAGGCCGGAGCAACCTGTCTAGCAAGCAATCTCCCCAAGCTCCGCTCCCAGCCTCGCGTTGCACCGGCGCTAGGAAATGCCCCGGGAATCCATTGGTGCTATGGTGGAGAAAATCCGGGACCAATGACTCCAACCTCTGTTCTACCGGGGGTATATTGTGGGGTATTTTCCTCGACTGGAAAATTATCTATATGCGATTAATAGACTTAGGTGAAGATGTGAGTCCCTCACTGCCACCAGCCTTCGCCCGCTTTGCAGGCTTCGGCTCGACAAGCCATTTGAAAGACGAAGGCTGTCGCGCCGCAGCTCTTAACCCAATTCCATATTGAATTTCCCAAAAAAGGTGCTGTAGGTGCCGGTCACCTGGGTTAGAGCTCCGGCTACGACGTTCAGCTCCAGATCTGACTTGCGCGTGATTGACCTGTTGAGAGTTGCCGCGCTGCGGTACACCTGCACGAGCTCGAGCGCGTGCCTCCCAGCCGGGACCACCAAATCGACCGTTTCGTTCATTTGAATGGTTCGCACGGCATTGCCGTCAATGAGGATCGTGATGGTTATTTGGCCGAAAAAGAAGCCTATTTCGCCGAGTGTGATCCTCACATAGCCCAAAGTTGCCGGCGCCTGAGCCGCAACGGGATAGGAGACTGGCGCTGAGCGGGAAGCACCTGCTCCATTATCGGGAGCAACCTGGATCACGGTGGTGCCGCATTGCCCACAATACGCCGCGCCCTCTTTAACAAGTTCGCCGCACCCGGGACAGCGCCTGACAGGGGCTCCGCACTCCGCGCAAAAACTTGCGCCCTCTTTGAGTGGCTGGCCGCATTTTGTGCAGTCTTGCATCCGTACTCCTCGAAGCAAAAAGCTGTCAAGTTGTAGCGAGGATCATAGGGACGCGCACCGAAAACGTCAACCAACTCCGCGCCGGTTCGGCTGCGCTGGCCCGCAGTTTTCGGCGATGATAGGAGAGACGCGCGCCAGGAATGAGCAGGAAAGGGATTCATTTGCCGCTAGGCACGGAAAAATCGGTCATCGTAGTCGGCGGAGGTGTGGCCGGCATGAGTGCGGCCTGCTCGCTGGCCGAGGCTGGGCTTCGCGTCCAGCTTGTCGAGCGACGCGGATATCTCGGCGGACGGGCCAGCTCCTATCGCCATCCCGGCGTAGATGAGGTCATCGACAACTGCCAGCACGTGCTCTTCGGCTGTTGCACCAATCTCATTGGGTTCTATACGCGCATCGGGGTCGAGAAGAAAATTCACTGGACGCGCACCATGACCATGATCGAGCCAGGCGGACAGCGCTCCGTGCTCGGGCCCAGCTGGTTGCCGGCTCCGCTTCACGGGTTGCCCAGCCTGCTCACCGCCAAGGCCCTCACGCGTGAAGACAAGATGGCTCTGATGCGCGCCTTCTCCGCCATTCTCAGACTCAATCCAAAAGCCTGCTCGATGCAGTCGTTGGGATCGTGGCTGAGAGAGAACGGGCAGACGCAGGGCGCTATCGATCGCTTCTGGCGGCTGGTGATCGCAAGCGCCCTCAATGCGGACCTGGACGAAATTGCGCTGCCCTACGCGGCCAAGGTAATTCGCGAATTGTTCTTGAATTCGGCCGAGGCGGGCGCGATGGGCATGAGTTCCGTTCCGTTGAGCGAACTCTATGCCGGTGCGGAGCAATTCCTGCGCGAACGCGGCGGAGACGTGGTATTCAACTCCGGCGTGGACAGCGCGAAGTGGGACGAAGAGACCTCCGGGTGGTCGATGAACACTCGCGCCGGTACGTTGTTTGCCAATTACCTGGTGCTGGCGCTCCCATTTGAAGCCACAGCGAAGCTGCTGCCGCATATGCCTCCCGCCGAAGGCGTCGAAACTCTCGCCAAGCAGATCGATCACCAGGAGCACGGTCCTATCTGCAGCGTGCATCTTTGGTTTGACCGCGAAATTACGGATCTCGAACACGCCGTTTTGCTCGACCGCGAGATTCATTGGATGTACAACAAAAGCCGCTTGCAGCCGGTCCGCAACGGAAAGGGCAGTTACCTGGAGCTGGTCGTGAGTGCGTCGCACAAATTTGCCGCGCTCAGCCGTGAAGAAGCAATCAATCTAGCGGTGGGCGAGCTTAAGGACTTCTTTCCTGCTGTTGCTGAAGCCAAGCTCGAAAAGGCCGTGCTCGTGAAGGAAGTTCGCGCTACGTTCGGAGTACCACCGGGCATCGATGCGTTCAGGCCAGACACCCAGCCCTCGCCGTGGCCCAATTGTGTGCTGGCCGGCGACTGGATCGCGACCGGATGGCCATCCACCATGGAAAGCGCGGCGCGCAGTGGCCATCTGGCGGCAGAAGCGGTGTGCATGGCGCTCGGCGACCAACGGAGGATACTGAATCCGGACCTGAAGCCGCGGGGATTGGTGCGATTGTTCGGATGAGATGAAAGCTGCGAGCCGTTCTCAGTGGGCGAGCAAGTAGACGCCCACGCAGACGAGCACTGCGGCGGCCCATCTGCGCCGGTCGACATTCTCCTTGAGAAATATTTTGCCGGCGACGGCATTGGTGACGAGCGTGAGCGAAGCCGAAGCGGGGCCTACAAGGCTCAGGTTCAGATGATTGAGCGCAAAGAGCAGCGAAAAGAACGCCAAAGCCAGGAAGAAAACTCCCGCGAAAAACAGGGGACTTGTGAGCACGGCGCGGATCGCGCCTTTCAGTCCCGAATGCGCGCGAATCACGTCCAGGTCACCGATCGATTTCATGGCCGCCGCCGTTAGCACTTCGCCGGTCGTCGAGGTCAGAACGACTGCGGCAATCATCGCCGCTGCAACCCATGGATTGATCGTTGCCGGTAGAGGCACAGAGGGCAAGGAGAACGTCATCGGGTCTCCACCTTTGTTTCCTCAGCCTCCCGGTTGGCGGATTCTCCTGCCTCAGGGGCAGGGTGTTGGGTGAGAGAAGGCCCTTGCGCGACGAATCCCACGCCGAGCGTGACGAGCAGAATGCCTGCCCAACGCTCCAGCGAGATCGTCTCGTGCAGCCAAAAGTGCGCCAGTAGCGCAATGATCACATAACCAAAGGCTGTTGCCGGCAGAACGAAGGTGAGATCGGCCCAGGAAAGAGCCGTGAGATAACTGGCGAAGAAGCCGATGAGAAGCAAAATCCCCACGGCAATCCAGGGCGTGAAAACTGCGGCGATCAGCGATCCCGGGTGCGCCAGCGTAATCGCGGGCATCGCAGCCATACCGCGCGAAAGACAACTGTCACCCAGTGGTGCAGAGATGGCGACCAGTCCCAGAATCATGTATTGGCGCGGCGATAGTGAGTGATGCACCATGAGCGTTTAATTCATCCGTTGCGCGGAGAAAGAAATGAGGGCGTGCGCGATGCGCCGCCCTCTATTGATAGATTCCTTGCCGGTTTAGGCGCCGGCGCCTGCTGCTGCGGGAGGTTGCGCCTGCTGCTTGCGCGATTCCTTAACCTGCCGGTTGCGTTGTGCGCGCAGCTTCAGGAACGACTTGGCCTCAACGTAGAGCCGCGGCACATCGCGATTCACGATCGCCTTCCAGATCACGCGGAATGCCGCCTTGGGACGGAAGTAATACTCGTCGTAGAAGCGGTGCACCATCTCCATCACGTAGTCGGTGGGAAGGCCAGGATACTCGATGTGCGCCATCTGGTGGCCGCCGCCGTCCTGCATCTTCTCGTTAGTGATGAAGCCGTTCTTCGCGGCGTACTCGTAGAACTCGGTTCCGGGGTACGCATGGGCAACCGACACCTGGATGGTCTCGCAATCGAGCGTCTTGGCGAAGTTGATGGTGTTGCGGATCGACTGTTTGGTCTCGCCGGGTAGCCCGAGAATGAAGTCGGCGTGAATCGTCAAACCGAGAGCGTGGCAGTCGCGTGCGAAGTCCCTCGCCCGCTCTACGGTCGCGCCCTTCTTGACGTTCTTGAGAATCTGCGGATCACCCGACTCGAAGCCGACAATCAGCAGACGGCAACCGGCCTCGCGCATGGCCTTCAGCGTGTCGTAATCCGTGGTTACGCGCGACGTGCAGCTCCAGGTGATGCCCAGCGGCTTCAGCTTCTCGCAAAGTTCGATGGTGCGCACTTTCTGGATGTTGAACGTGTCGTCGTCGAAGAAGAATTCCTTCACCTCGGGGAAGTTCTCTTTGGCCCACTTCATCTCCGCCGCCACGTCGTCGCTGGAACGCTTGCGCCATGCGTGACCGCTGAGCGTTTGTGGCCACAGGCAGAACGTGCACTGCGCCGGGCAGCCGCGCGTGGAATAGAGCGCAATGTAAGGGTGCAGCAGGAACGGCACGTTGTAGCGCGTCACATCCATGTCGCGCTTGTAGATCTTCGTCGCCCAGGGCATGGCATCCAGGTCTTCAATCTGCGGGCGGTCGGGGTTGTGCAACACCTTGCCGTCCTTCTTGTAGCTGATGCCGAGAATCTCGCTGAGCGGTTTACCGTTGGCATACTCCACAACGGAATAATCAAATTCGCGCCGGCAGATGAAGTCCAGCGCCGAACATTCGTTCAGTGCGCGGTCAGGATCGGTGGTCACCGGCGGTCCCACGAACGCGATGCGGATCGAGGGATTTGCCGCCTTGATCGTCTCAGCTAGCCGCTGGTCGCCCTCCCATCCGACGGTGGAAGTGAAGAGCACAAGGAATTCGTAGGCCTTGCAGATCTCGATGGTCTCCTCGGCGGAGACGTGGTGGGGCGGTGCGTCGAGAACCCGCGAACCCTCAAGCAGGCCGGCCGGATAGGTGAGCCAGACGGGGTACCAGTAGGACTCGATCTCGCGTGTCGCCGGCCAACGAGAGCTAGCGCCGCCGTCGAAGTTCTTGAAGGAGGGAGGGTTGAGGAAGATTGTTTTCAATGGCATGGGCATCAACTCAATTCTACCATTCGCGATGATTCTTTAGACGTATTCGTAGCTCGTACGGCGACTATCTTCGCAGCGAAGGCGCGGCCTATTGCGAGGCGTAACCCTCACAGAATCAATGTACTTTTCGCCAGGTTTGCATTTGTGGCACCCTGACCCATGAATCCTGATACCGGTCACGGTTTGGGGTGCATCTCATCCAGCCAGTCCTGCATGTGGCCGAGGGCTCGCAACAGGGTTAGACGCGCTTTGCTCAATTCCCAACTGGCGTCGAGCGCATCGATTGACTTTTGCCGTTCGTCGATGCGCGCCTGCTGTTCGGCGGTGGGCGAAAGCTGCGGCGGTGCACCCGGCCCGCTGCCCGCGCCATTGCCCAACTCCATTTGCGCCACCACGGTCTTCAACGTCTCGCCGGCGATTTGCTGCTTGAGGCTGGCAACCTCGGCCTGCGCATCCAATTCGCGCAGGCTCGCGCTCAACTGCGCGATCTGCACATCGTTCTGCTGCTGTGCCTGCTCGGCCTCAATCCGCGCGCGCAGCGCCTCGGCGTTCGACTGGCGAAGCTTGGCGTGAAGGCCCGGATCGAGCAAAGTCGCGGTGATCGAGAAGCCGGTGCTGAAGTTGTCGGCTGGAAGAGGCTGCGCAAAGTAATTCCTGATGTTATTTAACAGCGTCGTATTGCGGTTATATTGAGCGCCGAAGCCAATCTCTGGAAGCAGCCACAGGTGCTCCTTATCGCCCCGTGCCAGATGTTCTCTTGAGAGCGCCAGTGCCTGCGCGGATTGGAGGGCAGGCGTCGGCACTGGCAAGCGATCGCCTGTGACTGCTGGAATCTCGGGGATGCTTGTATGGTCGGGAGTGATGGAACCCACGGGTAGTCCGGTAAGCGTCGCGAGTTGCTTGGCTAAGGTTGCGGCGCGGGTTTCCAGATGCAGACGGCTCAGCTTGAGTTGCGCCGCTGTTAGTTGCGCCTGCAAGAGAGTGCTGAGGGGATCCACGCCCGCCTCAGCGCGCTGCTGCTCGATCTCAACCAGCCGCGCCGCATCCTGCTCCTGTTGGCGCGCGGCTTCCAGTTCGCGGTTCACCGTGTCGAACTCGATATAGTCCGTCGATGCATCAAGGGCCGCTTGTTCTTGCGCATCCTTCAATGCCAGTTGCGCCGCCTGTACGCCGAACCTTGCCGCGTGAATGTTCTGGATCTGCGGCATGCTGAAGACCAGCGAATGGATCGTGCTATCCCAGATGGAAGGCAAAGAACCGGTGAAACCAACCTCAGGAAATGCTGGCAATCCCGAGCCGAAGGAGACGGACGGTAAGAAGGCGTCGTGGGTTTGCGCCAGTTGCGCGGTTGCCCTTTGCACATCGGCCTGCGCCAACCGCACCGTCACGCTGTTCTTCTGGGCCAGCTCCACCACGGTCGTCAGGGACACTTGTGCCGACGCCGCGATCGCAGTAACAGCGAAAACCGCAACGGCGATGACCGGCAGCCGCGCGCGGCGCGATTTGTGTGCGGTTTTGACAGTCGATGCCGGTATCAATGTTTTGATTCCTGTGCCGGATTATATTCGCGCGCCATCGCGGTAGCGGCCGCAAACGCCTGTTGCGCTCCGGCGGCATCGCCGAGTTTCTGCTTCAGCTGCCCAAGTCGCGCATACGCGATAAAAGCGGGGCCGTCTTCGCTCATCGACGAGCCCGCAAGATAATCTTCCAGCATCGTCTCGGCTAGTTGCGGATTGCGGTTGGCCGCAATCAGCACGCCGGCCCCATCGTACAATCCGATGCCAGGCTGCTTGTCGCGCGCCGCGGCGCTCACGCAGTTGTTGATCGCCGTATCCAGATCGGACCAGCGCTGGCGGCCAAGATAGAAATTCGCCAGAACCGTCCACATATCAGCCGGATGGGGGCTCGTCGTTGCCGCCAGTTTGTATTGGTTTTCTGCGGTCGTGTAATCCTTTGCCGCCATCGCGATGTCGCCTCGCAATTGCGCTGCTCTGCTTGCGTCCACCTTGTCGAGCTGCGAGGCAATCTGTTGCGCCTTGCTCGTCCCGCCGCCCGCAATGCCCGGCGCCTGCGCATAGTAATCGCCCAAATCAGAGAGCGCCGGCCCGTTCTGCGGATTCAATTGCACCGCGGTCTGCATCGCCGCGAGAGATTTTTTGGCATCGCCGTAGGCCGAGAGAAACGAGGCGTGACTGGCTTGCTGCCCTAAGGCCCGCCCCAGCCACATGAAATAGTCGGAGTTCTTGTTGTTCAGATTGACCGCCTGCTGGCACTCGGCCACTGCCTGATTCCACTGTTGCAACTCGAACCGCACGCGGCACAGGAGATTCTGAGCCTCGTCCGCTCCGGCACCGGTTGCGGGCAACGGCGTAAGCAGGGCTAGTGCCTGATCGACCTGCCCATTTTGCAAATCAGTGTTTGCCTGTGTCAGCGTGGCTGCGGGAATCTGCGCGGAAGCAAAAGCGCCCCCGGCAATTGCCAGGCACGCCAACGCGAGCGCTTGGAAGATGCGCCTCACCGGACTTCCTTGATCGGTGCGCCCTCCTGCAAGGGCTGCCCGTTGGTGGTACCGGTGGCGACGATGTCGCCCTCCTGAAGGCCGGAAAGAATCGGCACCTGGGTTGTGTTCGGAGATCCGATGGTGACCGCGACGCGCTGCAATGCATTGTCCACGACCTTGTAGACAAAGTATTTTCCGTTCTGCTCGTGTAGCGCCTCGCGTGGCATGCTCAATGCATTTGGCTCGCTTGAAATAGTCACGGTCACGGTCACGTTGGTGTCGGGCAGCAAGTCGTCTTCCGAGCCGTCAAGATCCACCAGTACTTCGCCCACGTTGCGCGTGTTGTACGCCACCACGGTGACCGGGAGCCGCGAGATGTGGCCGTGCCATTCGCGGCCGGGCTTTGCATCCCAGCGGATCGACACCTGCTGTCCCGTTGCCAGCCTGCCGAGGTCGGGCTCGTCAAAATAGGCGCGCACACGCTCGTTATGTAAATCGGCCATCTCCACCAGCAGCTTGCCGGTTTCTGCGTACTGCGAGGGCGCCGCGTCCAGCGTGTAGATGGTTCCCGTAAAAGGCGCGTAGAGTGCAGTCTGCGCCTCGACGTGCCGCGCCGCCTCGAGTGCGGCCTCGGCGTCGTTCAGCGCCGCCTGTGCACGGGCAATCTCCTGGGGCGAGTAGCGATGTTGGGCGTTTTGTTCCGCGGCATGCAGGCTGGCCTGTGCGCTATCCAGACGTTCCCGCGCAGCCGCTACTTCACCGGGCGCTGCGGCTCCCGTCACGGCCAGCTTGGTCAGCGCGTCCAAATCGTGTTGCGCCTGATCGCGCGCCAGGCGATCCTGCTCCATCTCCGCGGCGGATGTCTGCTGCTCGGCTTGGGTGCCGTTGTGGGTCGCAGCATCCAGCGAGGCTTGCGCTGTCCTCACCGCGCTCTCGGCGCTCGCCACCTGGGCGCGTGCCGCCACATCATCCAACGTCAGAATCAGCTTGCCGCTGTGCACCAGGTCGCCCTCCTGCGCATATACGGCCTTCACCGTGGTGGCAAGCGGACTGTAAAACTGATAAGGCGCAACCGGCTCCACGCGTCCGTTGTCGCTCACGGTATTTTGCAGCATCTGGTGTTCCACGCGCGCAACGCGCACCGGCAAACGGTCGCGTAGAAAGTACCGCACCGCGAGAAACACGACAATCAGGACGACTGCCGCACCGATCCAAAGCCATTTGCGGCTAGTTTGCGTTCTTGCTTCAGCCATGCTTTTAACCAAAGTCAGTATATAAGACTCGATTAGTTGAGGTTACGATTCAGACAAATCGCGCCCCCATCGCTGGCTTTGGTTACTCCGCCAGCCCCGCGAAGCCCGTTAAAATAATCCCATGACCACCGCTCCCCGATACACAGACGAGCATGCAAAAGCTGGCCTCGACTTCAACTTTCCCCCGATCGAGACCTGGCAAAACCAGTTTCCCGGCTACGAGATTCAGATCGACGATCCCGAGCTCACTTCCGTCTGCCCCAAAACCGGGTTGCCAGACTTTGGGATACTCACCATTCGCTACATGCCGAAAGAGCGCTGTCTTGAGCTGAAGTCGCTCAAGGAGTATCTGTTCAGCTACCGCAATCTGGGCATCTTCCAGGAAAACATCGTCAATCAGGTTCTTGAAGACATTGTGAAAGCCTGCGATCCGGTGTGGGCTGTGGTGAAAGGCGAATTCCGCCCACGCGGAGGCATTGGCACCGCCGTCGAAGCGCGTTGGCCGCGTCCGTGAACGGATGCAGGTTCACGATGCGGTGGGCGCATAGAGCCCGGCTGTGATATTCCTTGGTCTTCGCGACGCTTTCCACTGGACCGTAGCCGCTTGCCAACTTCTCTCAGAAAGCTGCGTCCCCGCATCAACCCCGCACTGGGTACGGTTTTGCTGCTCCTCGCGCTCAACCTGCTCAATTATCTCGATCGCTACATCCTGAACGGCGCGCAGCCTCTTGTCCAAGGTGAGTTCCACGCCACCGATCAGCAGATGGGCGCGCTGACCACGGCGTTCTTTCTGACCTACATGATCTTCGCGCCGCTCAGCGGCTGGCTGGGCGATTGGTATCGCCGCAAGCCGCTCATCATCATCGGCGCTATCATCTGGAGCCTGGCCACGCTCGGCACCGCCTTCGTCCATACCTACGCTACCTTCTATGTCAGCCGCGCACTGGTCGGCATTGGCGAGGCCACCTTCGGCATTTACGCCCCGGCCATTCTCGCCGATTTCTACCCGGATCGCGACCGCAACCGCATCCTCTCGATTTTTTATCTCGCTATTCCCGTGGGCGCGGCGCTTGGGTATCTTGCGGGCGGGGAACTGGGAAGTTTGTGGAGTTGGCGCGCACCGTATCTCGTCTGCGCGGTTCCCGGCCTCATCATTGCCGCGCTCTACGGCGTCTGGGGACGCGAGCCGGAGCGTGGCGCCAAGGATCGTGTCCGGCCTGCGCCAAAGCGCGCCGACTCCTGGGATGCGCTGGAACGGATCGTCAAGCGGCGGCTGCGCCTCTTCACGATGGGCGCGTTCCTCACGGCGATCGGTTTGGCGCTTATCACCTTCACGTTCGGCAGCGTGCGTTTCGCGCGGCCCCGCCTGCGCATCTTCAAAAATCCGGCCTTCCTCACCTCGACCTTTGGTCTGGCCACCATCACGTTTGCGCTAGGCGGAATCTCCGCCTGGGTTCCCACGTTCCTGCATCGCGCCAACGGCTTATCCGTGGCCAATGCCAGTCTTGTCGTTGGCGCCATCACTGTTGTTGACGGAATCGGCGGGACGATTGTGGGCGGTTGGATCGCGCATCGCTGGCAGCGCACTGACCATCGCGCCCTTTACCTCATCTCTTTCTGGAGCGTCGTTCTCACTATTCCGTTCGGCTTCCTGGTCTTTTTCGGACCGCACTCCACTACTATTCCTGCGCTTGTTCTGGCAGAGTTCTTCATCTTCCTGAATAATGGCCCCATCAACGCCGCTATTGTGAACTCCGTCCCAGGAGCTGTGCGCGCAACGGCCATTTCCATCAATCTTTTCTGCATTCACTTCTTCGGCGACACCTTCTCACCGCAGATCATCGGCGCCATCAGCGATCGCTCGACATTGAGCATCGGTTTGGGCGCGACTCTGGTCTCGCTGTTCATCGCCTGCGGGATTCTCTGGTACGGCGCGCGGTTCGCTCCGCCTTACTTTGAAGCGCAATTGCCCTAATTCCCATCCGATTTGCAGCGCAGGTTCACAGAAACGCACAAACTGTGCGACTGTGAGGGATCTTCGTGTAAGTGATTGATTGCGCATTGCTTACTAGCTTCACAGTTTCACAAGTCGTTTTTTCGGCGAGGAATCCGGGGTCGATGCGCGTGTGAGTGTGAGTGCGAGTGTGGGGTGGGGGTGGGGGTGGGGTAGCGGCAGACGGTAGGGGGGGGAGGGGGGTGGGGGTACCGACCGGGGACATACCCGGCATTTTGATCTCACGGGCACAGCTGACGGGGAGCATGGAAGATTCGAGCTGGCAGGTTATGCCCATGAAATGATTGTGCGCCGGATGATCGTAATTCTATGCAATTCGCAGGATGGAATTTTGTGCGTGTTTTGAGAGAGTTGCGGGGAGATGCGAGTGGCGGGGGCTTGACGGAAGAAGGCAGAGAGCAAGGGAGTGAGGAGCGCCGTCTCTCAGGGGCTAAATGTCGTGTCTCAAGACATTATTTGCTTCGAACGCGGTCCTCCGCCGAAGAGCAGGCTATGGAAAAGATGAAAAGCATAAGACGCTTTCCATCTTTCCCACAGCCTCTACTGCTGCTACGAGTATGTTTCTCAAAGGAATACGGACCTTCCCTCAGGGGCTGAAGCCCACCGTGTGAAGAGCAGGCTATGGAAAAGATGAAAAGCATAAGACGCTTTCCATCTTTCCCACAGCCTCTACTGCTGCTACGAGTGTGTTTCTCAAAGGAATGCGGACCTTCCCTCAGGGGCTGAAGCCCACCGTGTGAAGAGCAGGCTATGGAAAAGATGAAAAGCATAAGACGCTTTCCATCTTTCCCACAGCCTCTACTGCTGCTACGAGTGTGTTTCTCAAAGGAATACGGACCTTCCCTCAGGGGCTGAAGCCCACCGTGTGAAGAGCAGGCTATGGAAAAGATGAAAAGCATAAGACGCTTTCCATCTTTCCCACAGCCTCTACTGCTGCTACGAGTGTGTTTCTCAAAGGAATACGGACCTTCCCTCAGGGGCTGAAGCCCACCGTGTTCTGTGGAGCTAGTGGCACGGATAAATCCGTGCCCTTTCAATGATTCGCACGGTGGGATTTACGGGCGTGTTTTGAGAGAGTTGCGGGAAGAAGCGAGATGTCTGGAGTTGACGGGGATTTGGGAAAGCAGACCGTCGCCGGTGATTCTATTTGCCCGGCCGCGTCTCCTGATCCCTGGTATTCATGAATGCGCGATGGCCGCCCGGCGGCCGCAAGTTGGGATCGCTCACCGGCGGCCTTTCCTGCTCTGCGTTGAAGCCCCGCGCCAGTAGCGGGTTCGGCTTGAACTTTGGAGGCCCGCCGTAGAACTGCCTCGAATGGCTGAGGACCATGCCCGCTCGGCCATGCATGGGTTGCACGATGCCGCGAATCTGCACATCCATGTCGCGGTACTTCTTCAGCTCGCCCACTTCGTTGGAGTCCTCCCGGTAGCTGACGACGGTGAAGCGGCATTGCTCGTCGCTGGTGGTCGGGGAGCACACATCGAGGAAGCGTGTACCATCAGGAAGTTGCACCACGTCATAGATATGCGCAGAAATACAAACGTCTTTGTTGAGCATTTGCGCGGCCTGCTCGGCAGGGACACATGGCCTGGGTTTGGCGGCAAAGGCAAGCGCTGGCGCGCAGAGGGCAATCGCCGCCGCCAAACGGGGGAGATTGAAACGCATCGCAGAACTCCGTTGAGAATTACAGACAGCGTAGCGCGATTCCGAGGCAAAGGGAAGTACTCATCGCGAAGCTGTGTTTGTCTACCAGTTAGGACAGTCGCGAGCTGTATCAACAAAGATCGACGCTGTAGTCTCCACATCGAATGCCTTGCCACTCTGAAGATACGGCTTGTATTTGTAGTTCCGAACCGCATCGAGGACCGGTTTCCTTAGCAGGGCAGGACCGGAGATCACCGTGGGATGGCGAACGACGCCACCTTTGTCGAGCGTGAACGCCACGACGACCGTGCCTGTAATGCGCGGGGGCATTTCTATCTTAGGACACTGCAGCTCGGCCTTGTGGATGAGAAGTTTCTGCGCAACGTCCGCAGAGATTTGAATCTGGTGGAGTTGGTTGGAGCTGGGGTTCGCGGGCGTTTGCGGGGATGATGTCGGCGGGAGAAGGAGCGTAAGGGCAAAAAGGGTCGCACTTGCTTTCATGCCAAAGAATTGTACGTCGGAGAAGCATCGCCTGGAGAAGCGACTGTCGGGGGCTAAAGCCCGCCACATTTTGGTTGGAGGCCTTTGCGACGCGGCTGAAAGCCGCGTCCTGATACAAGGCCTGTTCGCTGAGGGTTGTGCTTTCCCCGGTCCCCAACGGCAAGGGACCGGGGGCACCCTCATCGTGTTGAGTGGAAGGCGCGAAAGGCAACCGCAGATCCTTCGACTCCGTTTGCCGCAATAAACGCGGTAAACTCCGCTCAGGATGACAACCTCTTGCATGGTGATTTAAGAAATTCTGCACAAGTTCTCTGACCAGATGAAGTCGTATTTTTGGCTTTGGTGGTTCCCGCCCATTCGCCAGAAAAAGGCGAATGGATGGGGCACGGGAAGGTTCTTCTTCAGGTGGTATGAGACCTAGTGGGTGCCGACTAGCTCGCCGCTCTTTGCGGCTTTTCCGTAGTGGCTCTCTACGTAGTTGTCGAGGATCTGCTTGAACTCGGCGACGATGGTGTCGCCGCGGAGGGTGGTGGCGAGCTTGCCGTCGACGTAGACGGGGGCGACCGGGTCTTCGAAGGTGCCGGGCAGGCTGATGCCGAGGTTGGCGTGTTTGGATTCGCCGGGGCCGTTGACGACGCAGCCCATGACGGCGAGCTTCAGTTCCTCGACGCCGGGGTACTTCTTGCGCCACTCGGGCATGGATGTGCGCAGGTAGCTCTGAATCTGCTCGGCGAGCTCCTGGAAATAGGTGCTTGTGGTGCGGCCGCAGCCGGGGCAGCTTGTGACCTGCGGCATGAAGCTGCGGATGGAGAGCGATTGCAAAATCTGCTGCGCTGCGAGGACTTCTTCCGTGCGGTCGCCGTTGGGCTTGGGCGTGAGGCTCACACGAATCGTGTCGCCAATGCCCGCAAGCAGCAGCGGCGCGAGGCCCGCGGTGGAGGCGATGAGCCCTTTCGAGCCCATGCCAGCTTCGGTAAGGCCGAGGTGAAGCGCGTAGTCGCAGCGCGCGGCCAGCTTGGTGTAGACATCGAGCAGGTCGCGAACACCGCTCACCTTGGCCGAGAGGATGATCATGTCGTGGCCCAGGCCGTAATGCTCGGCGGCGGCGGCGGATTCGAGGGCGCTCGCGATCATAGCCTCGATCATCACCTCGCGTGCGGGCGATGGCTCGGCCTTTTTGCTGTTTTCGTCCATCATGCGCGTCAGCAGCGACTGATCGAGTGAGCCCCAGTTGACGCCGATGCGTACGGGCTTGTGATTCTCAACGGCGCACTCGACCATGGTGCGGAAGTTGTTGTCGTCCTTGCGGCCGATGGATGCATTGCCGGGGTTGATGCGGTACTTGGCGAGAGCACGGGCCGTGGCGGGATATTTCTTGAGCAGGATGTGGCCGTTGTAGTGGAAGTCTCCGACGATGGGCACGCGGAGGCCGCGCTTTTCGAGACCTTCAACGATGTGCGGCACGGCGGCTGCCGCGTCCTCGTTGTTGACTGTGACGCGCACGATTTCAGAGCCGGCGAGTGCGAGAGCTGCGACCTGCTCAATGGTGGATTGCACATCGGCCGTGTCGGTGTTGGTCATCGACTGCACGACAACCGGAACCTCCCAGCCTGCGCGCACGTGTCCAATTTTTACGGTGGGGGTTTTTCTGCGTTGAATCTCCGCCATGGTTCTAGTGTACCCGCAACCGAGCCGCTTGAAACAAAGGCCGCAGTGCCGACCGAGATGCGCAAAAGGTTGCGCGGGAGGGCCTATTCAGGGGGCGAAACGGGCAAGATTTTGAAAACAAAGAGCATTTACCGCGAAGCTTGTCAGGCCATCGGCGGCATGAATCAGGCGTGGGTCAGTACTTCGAAGACCGAGTTGGTGCGGATCTGCTCGCAGAGGCGGTTGATTTCCGTGGGTCTGCCGAAGTGCCATCCCTGGGCATAACGAACTCCGCGCTTCACAAGATACTGCGCCTGCGGTTCCGTCTCGACGCCCTCGGCAACCATCTCAAGATGCAGCGAGTGAGCCATTTCGATGATGTGCAGAACCACCTGGCTGGTGGCGCCGTCGGTATCGATGGTTTCAACGAAGGTGCGATCGATTTTGAGCGTGTCGAGCGAGAGAGACTGCAAGCACGAAAGGCTCGAATAGCCGGTGCCGAAATCGTCAATGGCCACGGTGAAGCCCTTGGCGCGCAGAGCGTCGATGAGTTCCGCGGTCTCGGGGCCTTGCAGGAAGGCGCGCTCCGTGGCTTCGATCTCGATGTTTTGCGGGCGTGCTCCAGAGATGCGCAGAAAATCATCCATGACTTCGATCATGCGGTTATCGCAGAGGTCTGCCGCGGAAAAGTTTACGGCCACGCAGAAACTGGGATCCAACTTGAGGAAATGCAGCATATCGCGCGCGATTATGCCGAGGACCTCTTTGGTAATGAGTTGGATCATGCCGCATTGTTCTGCCTGGGGGATGAAGTAATCGGGCCGCATGTCAGCAGCTCGGCTTTTCCAGCGGACCAAGGCTTCGGCGCCTACGACGCGGCGTGATTCAAGATCCACAACCGGCTGATACAGAACATACAAACTCCCGTCTTTGAGGGCGCGGCGGAGCATGGTGGGGAACGAGGAGTGTATGCGCGTAAGAAGGCTGACCGAGAGCGAAAGGACGGCGCCACAAAGTACGCCGATGGGGAGAAAGAGCAAGGCAAAGTGCGTAATGCGCTGAAAGATGTACCTGTCGGGCGTTGCTGCCACAACGGCGAGGTCCCATTGCGCGGAGCGGACGCGAGAGACCAGGTAGCTATTGTTGAGAATGGTTGACTGGGCGCCTCGATTGATGGGTTCGAACCAGTCTGAAGGGAAGTCCTGGCCGTAGGCGGCGATAAGATCGCGATGCTCGGCAGATGGAACGAATACGGCTAGCTCGACGTCCGGACCTTCTGTAGAGATGTCGACGGCCAGCTTTGGGTCAACGATCATCGCGAATCCGTCGACCGCAAAGACGTTCAGCGGGTACGAAGGTTGGCCTGCCAGATTCCTGTTGAAGTATTCCGAGACGTTTTGGTCGGTGACGAGATTCGGTGTGCCCAGAGAGATGGGACTTGTAACTCCCTGCGAGGTGCAGAGCAGAGTGTCGTGGGTGACGCGGCCGACCGCCTTCATATAACTGGATCCGAGATCAACCTGGCGCAAGAGCTTGATGTCCTGCGGCGAGCAAGGCGGCAGATCGGCTTGCGCCAGTCTCTGTGCGTCGTCTTTGAACTGGCTTGAGGTCTCTTCGATGCGGCGCATGACGTCCTGCGCGTTGCTGAGACTGAGCGTCTTTTCCGTCGCGTAACTCTCCCACCAGGCGAGATAAGCGGAGCCCACAACGGGCGCAAGAAAGGCTACGATCGCGATGACCAGTGTGATGCCGGCGCGTGGTTTATTCGGCATTCGTTAGCCTTTTCCCAATCCTGGACAGAAGTTACCTTGGTTTCGAATTCTAGCCGAATCCAAAGGGGCATACCATCACCCGTAGGATGCAGAGATTGGCCGCAAATGCACAAGAAGGCAATGGTTAAGCCTTGTTGATCTCATGGAAGGCGCGTTGATTCGGCGTTGTTCCTGCGCCCGGAACGTCGGAGAGATGGCCGAGTTCCCGAATAGCCGTCCACGCAAAATTTGTTAAGGACACTGGATCGAGACGTTCGATATATTGTTGGCATTCCCCGAATCCGGAAGCTGCGCAGTTCCCCAAATCCGGATTCAACGGTTTCCCCGAAATCTGAAATGCAAATTCAAGCGAAAGAGGAGGTCAACTGTGGGCGAGCACCCGACACCGGAACACATTATGCAAATTGGCTTTGGATTCTGGGCTTCAAAGACGCTGTTGAGCGCAGTGGAAATGGGAGTGTTTACCGAGTTAGCTAAGCGTCCCGAAGGCCTGGAGGAGTTGACAGGGCGGTTGGGACTGCATCCGCGGTCGGCACGCGACTTTCTGGATGCGCTGGTGGCGCTGGGATTTCTGGAGCGGCGCGACGGGGTGTACTCCAACACCCGGGACACGGACGTGTTCCTGGACAAGCGCAAGGCCTCGTATATCGGTGGAATTTTGGAGATGTGTAACCACCGCTCCTACGGGCATTGGGACCATCTGACGGAGGGACTGCGCACGGGGTTGCCGCAGAGCGAGCTGAGAGGCGGGGGCGCGCCCGCGTTCGAGACCCTCTACGCCGATCCGGCGCGGCTCAAGGAGTTTCTAAAGGCGATGACCGGCGTGAGCCATGGCGCGAACCTGACGATCGCGGCGAAGTTTCCCTGGGCTCAGTACAAGACCGTTGTCGATGCGGGGCCGGCGCAAGGCGATCTGCTGACGCAAGTTCTGCTGAAGAACCAGCACCTTCATGGCGTCGGGTTCGATTTGCCGGAGGTGGGCCCGATATTCGAGGAGTACGTTGAGGCTCACGGATTGACCGCGCGGCTGCGGTTCCGGGCGGGCAGTTTCTTCAACGATGCGCTGCCGAAGGCAGATGTGGTCATGATGGGACACATTCTGCACGACTGGGATCTTGAGCAAAAACGGATGCTGATCGGAAAGGCGTATGACGCTCTTCCGAAAGGCGGTGCGCTGTTGGCGTACGACGCGATCATTGACGACGACCGCTCGAAGAACGCCTTCGGCCTGATGATGAGCATGCACATGATGATCGAAACCTACGGCGGGTTCGACTACACCGGAGCGGACTGCCAGGGATGGATGCGCGAGGCGGGATTCAAGGAGACGCGCGTGGAGCACCTGGTGGGACCGGATTCGATGGTGGTGGGGATCAAGTAGGCAGGGAACAAGGGATCAAGGGAACGAGGAGAGAGAGAGCTTGTGCTCTCTGCTCCGCGATCGGCTTGACCTGGGGCAGGCGCCACGTACGTTACTCCAGCCCCGTGCGAGAAAAAGGAAGAGTCGGTTATGGTGGGCAGGTGGACGGCGGCAGAGTGGCGGGCTTGCCAGCCATGGTGAAGAGATCGTAGCTGGCCTGGTTGTAAATGTCCTGCAAGGATGGCGGAGCCGGGGTCATGCCCGGAAGAAGAATCTGGCAGATGTGCGATGGATCCTGCGCGTACTGAACGTCGACGTAATCCACTTCAACATATTGGATGGGCGCGTTCTGGATGGGCGGGATGCTGGAAGAGCCGCCGAAGTCGGAAGCGTCAGGTGTGGCGTCAAAGAAGACGGTGAAGGTGTTGTAGGCGCCCTGTTCGGGCGTCAGGTTCACGCAATCGGTCGGGTTGGGATCGCTTTTCGAGTAGTCGGGACAGCCCTGCTGTTGGAGCTGGTCGGCAAACGAAACCTGAAAGTCGAATTCCGCTCCGCCTAGAAATGGGGGACGCAGTGGAGGCGTGTACGACGTGAGCACCTTCACGCCAGGAATACCGATGTTGCCGGTCTTGACGTTGCTTCCTGCGGTCATTCCGCCGACCTGCGTGGATTTTTCGTTATCCCCTCGCGCCCGGGCAAAGTAGGAGAGAATCTCCGTCTTGGCCTCGCATGACACGGGATAGTCGGATTTGGAACAGTCAACGTCGTACAGAAAGTTGTCTGGATTCACGGTGACTGAATCGGACAGCTCTGGAAGGGCATCACCGTCGTCGGCGCTGATCACGAGCGTGACGCCGTGGAAGATGACCTCGTAGGCGTCAATGCTCTGCTTCCACGCGTCGATGAAGACCTGATCGGAATTCTCGAAACCCGGAAGAAAAGGGAAGGAGTGGTGGATGAGCTTTTGCCAGGCTTGATCGGATGGCATACCTGAGATTTGTGTGGATCCGTCGGCAGTGGTCGGGAGGATCATCTCGGTTGAGGCGCAAACGGGGCCGGCTATCGCGATGTAGGTGAACGCAGGATTGGATGAGTAGCGCGCGCTGAGATGGAGGAGGAAATCATCCCAGTACCCGATGTAGACGGGGCTCCAAGGCAGGGGAAGCGGAGGGTCGGTGCTGTCGGCGTGCGCCTGCTCAGGAAAGTTGTTGAAAGTGACCTTGCCGCAATCGAAAGGGGCGGTGCCATTGCCGGTGAAGAGGCCGTCACAGGAAGGAAGCTTGTCCATCAGCCACGTGGGCGATTCGACGCCGGAGTTTATGAGCAGCTGGATGGATTTGTGAGCGGCATTGGCGGCAGCGAAGGCATCATCCAGATAACTCCAGTCGTAGCCGTCGGGTCCATCCGCGCAAGAGCGGGAGAAAACGCAAGCCGGGTCGTCGAGCTGGATATGGTCCCAATGTTGGCCGACAGTGAGACCTGAGATGGCAGGGTCGGCGAGGAGGTTTTGGTAGATCATCTTAAGGTAGTTGTGGAGGTCAGCGGATGTAGCGGGAGTTTGGCCTTTGTAGCGATTGAGAGCGTCTTCAATGTTGATGTGAGCGTAGACGCCGAGCGGCGTGCGAATGATGGGGCTCTGTGCGTACGCTCGGGGCGCAGAGACGAAGAGCGTCGTAACAACCACGAGCAGGAGTGCACTCGGTGCCGCGATGAGGGCGCGACTGTGGCGACGATGCGTGGGCGAAGTGAAGGTGCGGTTCAACAGGCTGGAGTGGTGAAAAATGGACAGGGATCCCATAGAGACCTCCCGGGTGGGGCGAGTATACCGCAGAGTGGGCTGACTTTTCTCTAAGAAATTTGGGTTCGCGCAGGCTCGGCAGTCAACAGGGGGGCGTGACCCAAGAAATGGGGAAGGAGAGGATCGGTAATTCACTTTTGGGTGAAGTTGAATGGGATACCCTAGCCCAATGCGGGGCGGAACAGCCGGATCGGTTGGAGTCGAACAGGCGCGCAACGGCGCGACGCTGCGGCTTCGCGGACTTAAGAAGGCCTTCGGCGATGTGCGCGCGGTCGACGGCATTGACCTGGAAGTCAAACAGGGCGAGTGCTTCGGGTTGCTGGGGCCGAACGGGGCGGGAAAGACCACGACCATCGAGATTTGCGAAGGGTTGACGACGCCGGATGCGGGCACCGTTGAGCTGCTGGGACGGAACTGGCAACAGGATGCCGACGAGTTGAGGCAGCGCATCGGGATGCAACTGCAGGAGACGCAGTTCCCTGACAAGCTGACGGTGGAAGAAGTGCTGCGCCTGTTCCGGAGTTTCTACCGACGCGGCATGACGTTGGATGAGGCCATCGCGCAGGCGCAGCTTGAGGAGAAGCGGCGAGCGCGTGTGGGCGGCTTGAGCGGCGGACAGAAGCAACGCCTGGCCATGGCTACGGCACTGGTCGGCGATCCGGAATTGCTCTTTCTTGACGAGCCGACGACGGGGCTCGATCCGCAGGCACGGCGTCATCTGTGGGAACTGGTGGAGAGCCTGAAGCAGGCGGGGCGCACCATTATCCTTACCACGCACTACATGGAAGAGGCGGAGCGGCTGTGCGATCGCGTGGCGATTATGGACCATGGACGCGTGATTGCGCTGGGCACGCCCAAGGAATTGATCGCGACGGTGGGCGGCGACGACATTGTGGAGTTTGCCGTGAGCGCATCAGATCCCCTCGTCCCGAAGCCCACCGACGCAGTAGCTGGAACGCTAAAGGCCATTCCCGGCGTGCAATCGCATCGCGTGCATGAATCGCTGCACCAGCTTTCGGTGAGCGAACTGCACACATCCGTACCGCGCATCTTTGCTGCTCTCGAGGAGCAGGGGCTGCATTTGAGCGAATTCCGCACGCATTCGGCCACGCTCGAGGATGTCTTTGTGCGGCTGACGGGGAGGACCCTGCGCGATGAATAGGCTCGAATTAAGCAGCCTGTATCAACTCACCGTAACGCGCTTCAAGCTGACGCTGCGCGAGCCGGAGGCGATCTTCTGGATCTTCGTGTTTCCCATTTTGCTTGCGCTTGGGCTGGGAATCGCATTCCGTAACCGTCCGGCGGACGTGCTGCCGGTGGGGGCAACCACGCCGCAGTTGGTCCAGGCGCTCGCGGCCGACAAGGGACTTAAAGCGACGGAGATGGATGAGGCTGCGGGCACGCGGGCCCTGACGGCTGGAAACATTGTGTTGCTCGCCATCGAGAGCGGTAACGGCGTGATGTACCGGTACGACGATACGAATCCCGATGCGCGGATCGCGCGCATGATCGCGGACCGCGCGATCCAGGTTGCAGCGGGGCGGAAGAATCCGGTCGAGTCCGAGAACCAGTTGGTGCACGAAACCGGATCGCGCTACATCGACTTTGTTGTGCCGGGGTTGCTGGGGATGAACCTAATGGGTTCAGCGATGTGGGGGCTGGGATTCGCAATTGTGGACGCGCGCGCGAAAAAGCTGCTGAAGCGAATGGTGGCCTCGCCCATGCCGCGCTGGCAATACCTGGCGGCCTATCTGCTCTCGCGCCTCATCATGCTCGGCATCGAGGTTGTGGTGCTGCTGGGCTTTGCGTGGGTCGTGTTTCGCGTGCCTTTTCGCGGACCACTCGTCGAACTGGCTCTTATCTGCGTCATCTCCTCGCTTACCTTTTCGGCGTTGGGCCTTTTGGTTGCCTCGCGCGCCCGGACCATGGAGGCTGTCAGCGGCCTGATGAACCTGGTGATGATGCCGATGTGGATTCTGTCCGGCGTGTTTTTCTCGTCGTCGCGCTTTCCCGCAGTGATCGAGCCGCTGGTGAAGGCGCTGCCGCTGACGGCGGCGATCGATGCCATGCGCGGCAATATGCTGCAGGGAACGCCTCTGAGCCACATGATGACGCCTTTGGCGATTCTGCTGGCGTGGTTCGCGTTGCCATTTGCGGTGTCTCTCAGGATTTTCCGCTGGCGATAGGAAAACAGAGGACCCTGGCGCAGTTCCTCGCGGGAGAAAGCGCTTTAGTCCGTTTTGAGCAAGGTCCAGATCCAGCCAATAAATGTGAGAACGAGAAACGGATACGCCATCGTAGGCAGTGGCTTGGAGATGGGCAGAAGCTGCTCGCCCGCGAAGATTCTCAATGAGGTGATGGCGAAAAGCACAGCGCCGATGAGGCCTGCAATGCGCGTCCAAATTACGAAAACGCTTGGAACGCAGGTGAGCACCAAGGCTGCGGACCAAAGAGCCGTTCCTGCGGCGAACGTCGGAACGCTGGCCTCAAGCGAGCCGGCAGTTCCGCCGAGCATGACGGCCTCACCGATGGCATAGACAAGAAATCCGGCGGCGACGCAGTCGTTGCCTTTCCTGAAGTACATCAAAGCCAGCAGGGAAGTGGCGACGATAAGCGAAGTGCCGTCAATGGCCCATGAGACGGCGCGAACATTCTGGCTGGCGACAAAAGTTCCGGCCATGCCCAAGATGCCGCCAAGAGCCAGGCCAATAACCGCGACGAGTTTCAATGGAGTTTTCATAGAAGTGGAAATCTTAATATGGCAGGCTCACGACTGACGACGAGTTTGATCAGCCGCGATGTTCTCTAAGCTGATTTGTGATTGTGGGTTCACGCCGGTGTCAAATTAGTGCGAGAGGATTGCGGTGGGATTTGCGTAGTATCCGTCGCGGGTGCGCGCATTCAGGTCATGCTGATCGAGTTTGATCTCGATGTGGTGGTACTCGTTGGGTTTGTCGGCGGGAAGGGGAGTGAACCCGATCTCATACCATGATTTCGCATCCGCAAGGCATCTTTGGATCATGCCGGCGATGTCGCTGTTTCCCTCGATCGCCAGCCCGCCACTTTGGACGGCGATCACTTGAAGGCCAAGATTGCCGAATTCGACCTGGCTCGGCTTGGCAATACCCTTGAGGAAGGCCTCGTAGTCATCGGCTCGCTCGAGCGATTCGGCCACTCCGATGGGATTGATGTCGTAGACGGTGAGATCGATTTGCCTGAGCTGTGTTGAGATGCCGACGATTTCATTGAAGACTTGCTGCTCCTGGCTGGAGGTCAGGTAATTGCGAGAGCCCGAGATGAGGGGCCAGCCTGGCGACACCCAGAGAACAATTTTGCGGCCTGGAAGATTCGAGGCGTATCCCAGGAACTGCTGGAATGCCTTGATGCAGATCTCCAGGCGCTCAGAGTCGCCCCACTCGGAGTTGCGCGTGATTTCGCGCAGACCGATCTCGTGATGCTCGAGGTCGTCGCTCAAGGTATTTCCATTGGTAGAGAAGTCGTTGTTGATTTGCACTCCCTGGTCGGTGAGCACGGCGATTGAAGTGGGATACGTCAATTGCCCTTCGTTCGACTTCAAGAACTTCTCGACCTCCTGGCGCGACCACGCGACAATCTGATACGGGATATTCACGGCGTCGACGAGGATAACGACGTGCACGGGCTCGTCCGCGGCGCTCTTGATCTTGAAGTACGTGACGGGGCGCGGGATCTTGTTGTCGAGGACCGTAAAGTCCTGCTGAAGAAGATTGGGAACGGGCTGACCGGATTTGGTGTCGACGGCAACATCGAGCCGGAGAGCTTGGGAGGCGGGAGGGGCGGCTGGTTCGGGCCGCTGGGCGGATGCTGCGGAGAGGCCGCAGAGGGACGCGGTAAAGAACGCGCAGACGAACCGATGGACGGTCATGGAATACCTGCTAAGCGCCCGTTGTTGATCGCGCCAATTGAGACAGGGCTGTTTCTTCGGGAAGGCTTTCCAGCTCTGCTGCTGATTGATGATAGAGGGGTATGAAGCGGTTGTCACGCAGGTGAGAAAGGGGGTAGTGGACCAGTTTGAGAAATCGTCCCTCAGGGACTAAATGTCGTATCTCAAGACATTATTCACATCAAACGCGGTCCTCCGCCGAAGAGCAGGCTATGGAAAAGATGAAAAGCATAGGACGCTTTCCATCTTTCCCACAGCCTCTACTGCTGCTGCGGGCGTGTTTCTCAAAAAGTTTACGGACCGTCCCTCAGGGGCTGAAGCCCAGGTTGTTCTGTGGAGCTTGTGGCACGGATAAATCCGTGCCCTTTCAACGCTTCACCCGAATGTAAACAACGTCTTGAAACTTCACAGGTAGAGCCCGCGCTGAGTGATGGCAATTTTCGGCACGGCTGAAGCCGTGCCCGTTCAAAGCAAGCCCAAACTGACCTACTGACATAGACAGCGGCACCAACAGAGACGGATTGCACGAGCGAGGCGGGCTGCAAACAGCGAACCAACAGAGCGGCGCCGGCGGCGCGGGGCCTATGAATAATCGGGTCCGACTCGCCCTGACATCTCGTCTTCAGCGTTGCGGGTCGAAGACGGGATTGGAGTAGTACCCGTCGCGAGCTCGGACGTTGAGCCCCTTCTTTTCGACCTTGACCTGGATTTGGTGGTACTCGCTGGGTCGGTCTGGGGGCGCCGGCTGAATCGTGATCTCGTACCAGGCATTGAGGTCGGCAAGGCATTGCTGCATCATGGCTGCCGCATCGCTGCTGGATTCGACAACCTGGCCACCGCTCTGCGCCGCAAGCACCTGTAGCGCAACATCGCCTACCAAAGTGTCACCGGGCTTGGCTACGCCTTTGACGAAGCCTTCGTAGTAAGCGGTCTCGCGCATTTCCTGAACCGCAATCGCGTTGATGTCGTAGAGCGTCACATCGGCTAACCGTAATTGCGTCGAGAAGTAGAGAATCTCCTGGAAGAGTTCCTGCTGCATTTTCGAATCGATCCGGAAATTGCGGCCGGAAAGGAGAGGCCAACCCGGCGAAATCCACAATACGATTTTCCGCCCCGGCAAATCGAATGCCAGATGCGCAATATGGTGCAAAGCGGACAGTGACATGCGCACTCGGTCGATATCGCCGAATGAAGTTCCACGGGTGATTTCGCGTCGATCGATAGTGGATCGCTCCAGCGCGTTGGCGGCGGTGGTGCCGTCGGTGGAGAAGTCCTGGACGGCCTGCGCTCCGCGATCCGTAAGGATGGCAATGGCCGTGGGATAAGGCAGTTTGCCGTCGTTGGAACGCAGAAACTTAACCACGCCCTGGCGTTGCATCACCGCAGTGCCGAAATCCGCATTCATTTCGTCGAGGTAAATGATCAGCTCAACGGGTTCCTGCGAGGGGGTGACCAATTTGAATGAGGTGATGGGCTGCGCAGCCTTGTTATCGAGAACGGTGAAATCCTGTTGCGCCAGATCGGAGACGGGTGCTCCTGATTTGGCCGTGACCGTGACGTTCAGATGAATACTCTGCTGGGTGGGCTGCGCGACAGGGGGTTGTTGAGCCGGCCCGAAGCTCACCATCGCAAGAAAAGTCCCGAGTAGGAAATAAGATTGCCAGGCAAATCTCATAGAAACCCATTCTGTTCCGGGACGATCGGCGCAGGAGAATGGACTGCACCAGGGTTGCCGCAGCCGGAACGGATGATTGAACTGCGGCTACCATTATGCGCCGAGGGAAGCTGCGGAACCAGAAACCGAGCGGGGAGGGGCTCTGTTTTGCTACCGCGGCCGCCCGGTAGAATAAGAACTCATATGGATACGATGAACATAGGCCCTAGCGCGGTAAGTCCGATCCTCGACGGCAGCCGATTTGTCCGCGCGTGTTTGCGCAAGCCGGTGGATCGCACGCCGGTTTGGTTTTTGCGTCAAGCCGGACGCTACATGCAGGAATACCGCGACGTTCGCAAGCACCACACGCTGGTGGAGATTTGCAAGAAGCCCGAACTGGCTGCCGAGGTGACCATTACTGCCGCGGAAAAGCTGGGTGTGGACGCGGCGATTATTTTTGCCGATTTGCTGCTGCCTCTGGAGCCGATGGGGCTGGATTTTGAGTTTCAGGCAGGTGAGGGCCCGGTGGTGCATCGCCCTTTGCGGACGGCTGACGACGTGCGCGCCTTGCGCACCGATCGCGCGAGTGAACTGGGCTATGTGGCGCAAGCCATTGAGAAGGTCGCGGCGCATTTCCGCGATCGGATGGGCGTGATCGGGTTCTGCGGAGCGCCCTATACGCTAGCCAGCTACATGATTGAGGGCGGCGGCTCGCGAAACTACATAGAGACGAAAAAGATGATGTACGGCACCACTGCCACTGCGTGGGGCAGCCTCTTGGATAAGTTGGTAATTGTGTTAACGGAGTACTGCCGTATGCAGGTGCAGGCGGGTGCGGACGTGATTCAAATTTTCGACAGCTGGGTCGGCTCACTTTCGCTGAGTGACTATCGCACGTACGCCTTTGAAGCCTCAAAACGGCTGGTGCGCGCGGTGCAAGCAATGGGCGTGCCGGTGATTTACTTTGGCGTGGAAACCGCAGGACTGCTCGGGCAGATGGCGGAAACGGGAGCTGACGTGATCGGCCTGGACTGGCGGCAGCCGCTGGACGAAGGCTGGCAGGCCGTGGGTCGAGGACACGCGGTGCAGGGCAACCTGGACCCGATTACGCTGTTTGCGCCGCCCGATGTGCTGGAGCAACGCGTGAAGGAGATTTTGCGTTCGGCCAACGGCCGCCCAGGACACATCTTCAACCTGGGTCACGGGATTGTGCCGCAGACGCCAGTGGAGAATGTGCAGGCCGTGGTGCGGATGGTGCGCGAGTTCCGCATGGAGAGTGCCCGTGGCTAAACAGGCAGTGTTGCTGCTGGCGCATGGGACGCCGGAGACGGTGGAACAGATTCCCGAGTATCTGCGCAACGTGGTGAGCGGGCGGCCGTTGCCGCAGACGGTTGTGGAAGAGATCCAGCATCGCTATGCGCAGATCGGTCATAGCCCGCTGACCGAGATTACGTTTGCCCAGGCGCAGCTGGTCGAGGGCGAACTCGCCGCTGCGGGGCAGCCGGTCCCCGTGTATGTGGGGATGAGAAACTGGCGGCCCTATATTCCCGAGGTGGTGCGGAAGATGCGCGCGGACGGTATCGATGAGGCTGCGGTGATTTGCATGGCGCCGCAAAACTCGCGCACCAGCGTGGGCCTGTACCGGCGAGCTGTGGAAGCAGAAGCGGGGGACTTGCGGATCGACTTTACATCCGGGTGGGCTCGGCACCCACTTCTGGCCGAAGCATTTGCTGAGCGGTTGCAGCCGGCCCTGGCCAAACTGACAGAGGAGACAGGCGGCCCAGTGCCGGTGCTGTTTACGGCGCATAGCGTACCCACGCGCACTGTGGAAGCGCCTGCGGCTGACGCGGAAGGCGGCAAACGCCTCTGGCCCGGGCAGGGAGCCGATCCTTACGCTGAAGAAGCGCGCCATACCGCTGAACTCGTGGCCGAGCGAGTGCCGGAGATTCCCCGCTGGTGGTTTGCTTTCCAGAGCCAGGGCGCAAGCGGTGGACCGTGGCTAGGGCCGAGCGTGGAGGAGACACTCGATCAGATTGCGGCCGCGGGCGTGAAGGCGATTATTCTGGAGCCCATCGGGTTTCTCTGCGATCACGTGGAGATTTTGTTCGACGTCGACATCCTTTTCCGCGGCTACGCCGCAAAGATTGGCATTCGATTGGAGCGTCCGGAATCGCTTAACGCCTCGGACGGTCTAGCGAAGGCAGTTGCCGATCTGGCTCGCGTTGGGTTGAGTCGGCTGGGCGCGTCGTAGCGAGCCGAACGTGAGGACAACGGGGCCCCGGCAGGTTACTGGGGTTATTGATTGAGTAGTTACCTCAGTACCACAATCCGACGCATTCTAGTTTTCCACAGTCACCTCTGGGATTAAGATCGAAACGATTCTTTGGGGCGGGGCAAGTCCGCGGTGATCTTCGTTGTAATGGCAAGCAGAATGCCTTCGCTGCAAGTTCAGCAGTGGGCGGATTGACGTTTGCGTTGCTGACAAGTCGAGCGGATTTCCAGGAGTTGACGCATGACGGTAGGAATGGCGCGGGGAGCCATGGCTGGAAACATTGTCGAGATGAGTTCTGCGAAGGAGCGAGTTCACTGCCAGAAATGTGGCAGCGATAAGGTCCATCGCGTCAGCCGCGAGGGCTATCTTCAGGAGAAGATTTACCCGCTGTTCGGTTACTATCCCTGGCGGTGCATGCGATGTGGCGTGCATGTGGTGCTGCGCAAGCGCAAACGGGCCAGGAAACCGGATTCCATGGAATAAGTTAAGACTGGCAGAAACTCAGGAGCGGAAGAAGTTTCGAGCCAGGAAGAGCACGTTGGCTGGGCGCTCTGCCAGGCGGCGCATAAAGTAGGGATACCACTCCGTTCCAAACGGAACATAAACGCGCACCTTGTATCCGTCGCGCACCAAATTGCGCTGTAGATCGCGGCGCACTCCGTACAGCATCTGAAACTCGAAATGATCGTGGCCGATTCCACGCGATGTCGCATAGGCTTTCGCCGCATCCACGATCTTCTCGTCATGTGTCGCCAGCCCATGGTAGATCGGACTGTCGAGGAGCATCCGACTCAGCTTTAGAAAGTTGGCGTCGACGTCCGACTTGCGCGGATACGCGACTTCCGGCGGTTCTTTGTACGCGCCTTTGCAAAGCCGGATACGGATGCCATCGGCGAGCAACTGCTCCACGTCGGCCTGGGAACGATAGAGGTAGGCCTGAATTACGACGCCGACAGCGCCGCGCGTTGCCGGGCGCGCATGAATGCGGCGCACGATGTCGAGCGTAACTTGCGTCAGGCGCGAATCTTCCATGTCGATGCGCACGAAATTTCCCGTGGCGCGGGCGTGTTCGACGAGATTTCCGGCGATGGACTCGGCCAGGTCCGCCGATTGCTCAAGGCCCATCTGCGTGAGCTTGACGCTGATGTTTCCCTGAATGCCGCGGGCAGCAATGGAGTCGAGTAATTCGTGGTAAACATCGGCAGCGAGATGTGCCGCGCTCTCTGATGTGACGCTCTCACCCAGAGAGTCGAGAGTGATGGCGATGCCCTGTCCGTTTACCTCTTCGGCTACCCGCAACGCGTTGTCGGGCGCCATACCCGCAATGAAGCGCGAGTTGAGGCGAGACCCCAGCCGGGAGTGTTCGCAGAAATGACGCAATGGGCGGTTATGAGAGAGAGCGATGAAAGCGGAACGAAGAATTGGCATGACTTGCCCCTGCAAGAGAGCGCGCCGGCAAGGGCTCACTCCACAAACACATTAGTTTCGCACACTCGGCTGGGATAGGCAGCGGTACGAAAGACACCTGTTGTGCGATTCGGAGAGCTCCCGGTCAGAACGTCCTTCGCAGAATGCGTTTCGCCGTTAGTGCACCTCGAACAAGGCACTGCCGTGCGGCGGCAAGGTGACGCTTAAGTCCTTGGACTCCTTGGTCGTCGAATCGTCCCAGGCATTCTGCGCGGAATGTTTTGCATTATCCAGACCGAGGTCTTTCCATGTGGTGCGCACTGTGGTGGCGCTGGCGCTGAGATTGAAGAAGGCAAAGAATTCGGCGTAGCCCCGGTCACCTGGTTCGTTGATGGTGGCGCGCCAGACGCGAATGTTCTCAAAGCCTGCGCCCAGCGTGGAGGCATCGACAGGGCGGCTGTAGCTGGCGTTCTGATCCACGAAAAGAACGTTCTGGTTGGTGATGAGCGAGCGCGTGAAGTCATCGAGGCGAGTCAGGTTTCCGCCAAGGATCAGGGGCGAACGGGTCACGGCCCAGAGAGTGAATTCAGTGCGCTGCTCGTCCTGGGTTTCGCGCGATTGCCGCGCTTCGCCCCATCCGGGATGTGGACCAAGCCAACCTTCAGGGAGCATGTCGGCATCGGGCCAATTGCCGGGGCCAGTGTATGGGAACCATTTCGCCAGGCGATCGAAGGCGCCTTGCAATCCAAAAGGGAACTCATCGTTCGGTTTGTTGGGGAAGGTCCATCCGTCCCAGTGGTCGTTGGAGATGCGCCACATCTGCGCATATTTAGCGACCTCGGCGGCGTGCTCGAGTGCGGTGGGACCGGGCGAAAGGCTGAGAATGATGGGGCGGCCGGTTTTGTGGATGGCCGCGGCGATCTGGCGAATCTCCGTAGGCCGGTAGGGGTTGTTGGAGATGCAGTCGACCTTGAGGAAATCCACGCCCCAGTATGCATAAAGCTTCAGCATGGAGTCGTAATAAGCTTGCCCGGCGGCATTGTCCTTGACGCCCCAGTTGCCATCGTCCCAAGGGCAGGGGGATGTGGTGTCGGCGGCATCGGTGGCAAGGAATTGCGTGCCTGCGATAGGCAAATTGGCTGCGACCACCTGCCGGGGAATGCCGCGCACGATGTGGATGCCAAACTTGAGCCCCTGCGCGTGCAGCCAGTCAGCGAGCGGCTTGAAACCGGCGCTATTTGCAGCCGAAGGGAATCGGTCGGGCGCCGGAATTAGCAGACCATTACTGTTCCAGAGGTATTGTTTCTGCTCGAGGGTCTTGCCTGCTGGGTTGGCCATGTACCAGCCCTCGTCGATGACGGCGTATTTCCACCCAAACTGCTGGAGCGAGACAAGAACGGTTGCGTTGTCTCGGAATTGCTCCTCGTCGATGGTGAGCCCGTAGGCGTCCCAACTGTTCCACCCAAGCGGAGGAGTGGGTGCGAGTGTTTGCGCAGGGGTGAATTGCGAAATGAGACATGCAGCCGCGAGAGCAGCGACAGGAAGAATTCCCAGCTTGGTCATGTGGAAACGTATAGCATATTCCGGGCCGGGAGCGGGATTCACGCTGAAGAAACAGATCGGACTGGGTGTCCGGGTTATCCTACGAAAACCAGAACCATAAAGGTTCGATCAAGCAGGGGAGATGTGATGGAAAGCGTTTGGAAGGCGGGAAAGTGGTGCGCGTATGTCTCGGCCTGTGTTTTGGGTTTGTCGGGATTTGCCGCGCGGATTCCCGCACAATCGGCCGAGCAGGGAAGCGCACATTCGATCGAGGCTCTCTTCGTAAGCGACATTCACTTTGAACCGTTCCGTGATCCGGGGAAGGCCTTGCAACTGGCGGCGGCTCCGGTGAGTGAGTGGAACGCCCTTCTTGCGGCTCCGGCGACTGCCGATGCGGAGGCGCAGTTCACGAAACTCCAGCAAACCTGCCACGCGCGCGGCGAGGACACGACGTACGCCCTGTTTCAGTCGAGTTTGCACGCTATTCATGCTCAAGCGGGTGATTCAAAATTTGTGATTGTGAGCGGCGACCTGATTGCCCACTCGTTCTCGTGCAAGTTCGCCACAGTGTTTCCCAAGGGTGCGCCGGATGATTACCGGGCCTTTGTGGAGAAGACGATTGCCTATGTGATGAGCGGGCTTCGCGCGGCGCTTCCTGGTGTTCCTGTGTACGCGGCGCTGGGAAATAACGACTCCGACTGCGGCGATTATCAACTTGATGCTCATGGCGCATTCCTTACAGAGAGCGGAGAGCTTTTTGCCGTCGACCTTCACGGAGCGGAGCGTTCGCGAGCGGTGGAGACATTTGCGGCCGGAGGCTATTACAGCGTGAGCCTGCCTGCTCCCGTGGAACACACGCGACTGCTGGTGCTGGACGATTTATTCATGTCGGAGCGCTACCAGACCTGCGGCGGCAAGGAGGATGGAGCGCCTGCGGCCGCGCAGATTGCGTGGCTTAAACAGCAGTTGGATGAGGCGCGCGACAAACACGAGAAAGTCTGGGTGATGACGCACATTCCGGGGGGAGTGAATGCGTACTCCACGGCGACAAAGGGAAAGGACATTTGCGCCAAGGGCAAGCCGACGATGTTTCTCTCGTCGGAAGCGCTGCCGGATTTGCTGGCCGGCTATGGGGACGTGATTCGATTGGCAATCTTCGCGCATACCCACATGGATGAGGTGCGATTGCTGATTCCGGCGAATGGTGATGCCGCGCATCGGCCCGTCGCGGTAAAGATGGTCGCGTCGATTTCGCCCATTGACGGCAATAATCCTTCCTTCACGCTAGCGACGATCGATCCCACGCATGCAATACTCGCGGATTACCGCGTGATTGCGGCTTCGAATCAGACGGGCATCGACACGATTTGGACCGAGGAATACGATTTTTCGCAGACCTACCACGAGCCGGCATTCACGGCAGCCACGCTGGGGAGCTTAATCGCCGGCTTCAAGGCAGATCCGATGGCGCAAACGCCTGCGAGCCAGAGCTACCTGCACAATTACATGACCGGGGTCGATATGCGGGCGCTGGCGCTGTTCTGGCAGCCGTATGTGTGCTCCCTGACGAATGACGCGGCCGACGCGTTCAAGGAGTGCGCGTGCAGTAGATAGGGCGGCGGAGCTGGGGGTGATAGCGTGCTGCGCCAGCCAGGGAGGCCAGGAGTGGTCAGTGCATGATGATGCTCATCAAGTCTCCGGGTGGGGTAGTGGCAACCCGCATCGCTCCAGGCGAGATAGAGCCAAGCAGAGGGCCGTGGGTTCTTATCGCGACGATTCTTGCTTCGAGCATGGCCTTCATCGACGGGACCGTCGTCAACATAGCGCTGCCGGCTCTGCAAGCTGGCCTTCATGCCTCAGTGACGGACATTCAGTGGGTGATCGAGTCCTACGCTCTTCTACTTGCCTCGCTGTTGCTGTTGGGGGGCTCTCTTGGCGATTTGTATGGCCGTCGTAGGATCTTCGTCTTCGGCGTAGTGCTCTTCGCGATTGCGTCGGCCTGGTGTGGCCTCGCGTCGTCCATCGCCTCCCTCATCGTTGCACGCGGACTGGAAGGAATAGGAGCGGCGTTCCTGATTCCGGGAAGTCTAGCCATTATCAGCGCCTCTTATTCAGAAGACGGACGCGGGCGGGCCATCGGCACCTGGTCTGCCTTCACGGCGATTACTGCCGCCATCGGGCCGGTCATGGGCGGATGGCTCGTGGAACATGCGTCGTGGCGCTGGGTTTTCTTTATCAATCTTCCACTCGCGGCCATCGTCATCTTGCTCTCGTATTGGCGCGTCTCGGAAAGCCGGAACGAAACGGCGAGCAAGAGTCTCGATTGGCTGGGAGCCTCACTCGCTACTTTTGGCCTGGGATCAATTACGTACGCTCTCATCAACGGTCCGGCCACGAAGCCAGGTTACGGAGCAGTTGTTTGGGGCCTAGGCGTGGCGGGCGTGGGCGCGCTGCTTTGCTTTCTAATCGTCGAAGCCCGCTCGCCGTCTCCGATGGTCTCTTTGAATCTCTTCCGGTCCAGAGACTTTTCCGGGGCCAATCTGCTCACGTTCCTGCTCTACGCGCCGATGGGAGGCATGTTGTTTTTCCTTCCCCTCGATCTGATTCAAGTGAGGCATTACTCCGCAACACAGGCCGGAGCGGCCCTGCTTCCGTTGATCCTGCTGATCTTCGTACTCTCGCGCTGGTCCGGCGGACTGGTGGCTCGATATGGCGCGAGACTCCCACTGACGATTGGATCGCTGGTCGCAACGTCAGGCTTCGCACTTTTCCTGAGGCCGGGGATCGGAGGCTCGTATTGGAGCACGTTCTTCCCAGCCGTGTTCGTTCTGGGCCTGGGCATGGCGATCAGCGTGGCACCGCTTACGACGGCGGTGATGGAGTCCGTTCCCTCCAGAGAGGCTGGCGTCGCATCCGGCGTCAACAACGCTGTATCGCGGGTCGCGGGGCTGCTTGCGGTTGCAGTGTTCGGCCTTGTTCTATCGGCAGCGTTTAATCGTGCGCTGGATACCAGCCTGGCGCAGGTGCAACTGTCTCCCGCTGTGCGCGAGAACGTCGAAAATCAGCGATCGAAACTGGCAGGCGCTCAAATCGGCGACTTGCGCGTAAGGCGCGCCTTCGATGAAGCGTTCGTTTCCGGATACCGCGACGTGATCTGGATCTCTGTCGGGATGGCCCTGCTGAGCGCATTGAGCGCGCAGATGATTCAGTCAAAGAAGCGCCTTGTAAGTGCGAACAGTTAAGTACCGGACCCAGTGGACGATTTGCTATTCGAGAAAATGAAGGCTTTCCGGCGGGCCCAGATAGCTCGGCCGCAGCGGGCCGTGACTCACGATTACGCGTTCGATGACCACACCGGGATCGACCGCCCAAATCTTCAGCGTGTGATATCCCGGCTTTGCAATCGTCAGCGGAACCGTTACGCGGCGTACGCCATCGCTCACCGCCTGCTCCCAGTCCTTCTGCGTGTTGTGCTCGAGTTCGTCGACGATCGTGCGCGGTCCATCGTCTACTGAGACGGCAAACCGCAGGCCACGTCCCGGAACGAAATTCAGAGTCGGCGCCAGGATCGCCTGCATCTCAAAATCTCCTGAATCGTGCAAATACATTTTGTAGGCCAGCGCTGCCTTCGACTCTGTATTGCTCTCGGCTGTAACCGGATATACGGTCATGGCCGAGCGTGTTGCGCCATAGCCGGGCAGTTCTTCCCAATGCGTCTCGCCATCCGCCACGCGCTCTGATGTGTCCGCCGCTTCGATCGCCACGTAGCCGTCGCTCTCAACAAATCCATGCGCGTCGGCGCGCGCAATCGGCAGCCGCAGCGCTCGCAGAGAGTAATTCATCGGGCGCCCTTCGCCAGAGCTTACCGCGACCGTTCCCAGCGCACCGTCGCTGCCCGCAGGCACCTTGCTCCAATCCACGCGAAACACGATCGTCTCTTCTGCCGCGCCGACGGTTCCTGCCGTCACTGACGGCACGATCCACGGCACCGTCGCCTGCACCGTGAACTTCACAGGCGTCGCACCGCGATCGAACAGCTTCAGGGTGCGCGTTTCAGCGGAGACAGAATCAATCGTGCCCAGCGAGAAACTGAACCGTCCTCCCGCCCGCTCCAGAGTTGCGCCTCCCGCGTCCACACCCAGTGATCCCGTCTCCGGAACCTGAATCCAGCTCACCGCGGGCATCACATTCGCCGGTGGATCGTTCCAAGCCATATAGCCGATGTGCGTCTGGTCCATCATGTGGTCCCACTTGCCGTTCTCTAGCGGATGGTTGTACTCATCGCTCAGGGCCGCATCCCGCGCAAACATCACGCGTACCGCATCGGCCTCGATATTCGCACGCGGATTCCCCACACGTGCATCCGCCGCATTGCGCGCCGCCGCAATATACATCTCCGTCAAATTCGCGCACGCGTCCACGGGATATTGGATCAGTTCAAAGTACGAAGCGCGCTCGTCTTCGGGCAATTCCGTGGCCAGCTTGTCTACGCGGTCCTGGAGCGCCTGCCATTCCGCCTCTACGCGGTCCGCTTCACGATAGTTCGTCAGGCTGAATGTCGAGGGATCGATGAGCTCTGGTTTTCTGCGTCCGTTGTATCGCGTGTAGTCTTCCATCGCTGCCGCAATCTCGCTCGCATGTTCCGGCCCGAATTCACGCGCAGCCCATAGCTTTGTGAACTCATCGAGATGGTCGATGCCTGAGCGGTCGGGGTTCGAGCGCTCTGGGGTCCGCGCGTAATTCAGGAAGAACTCCGTGGGAAACTCCATCGGCTTTCCATCGCCGACATTCACCACCCACAGCCGGTCCGCTCCGAACTTGAGCGCCAGATTCATCTGTTCCTGGATCTTTGGAATTGGGTTCGTATTCAGCCATTTGTACGAGCGCGGTCCGCCCACATAATCGAAGTGGTAGTAGATGCCGGCTCCGCCTGCGCGCTTGCGTTCTTCCGCGGTGGGCAGCCGCCGCAAATTGCCCCAGTTATCGTCGGACCACAGCAGCGTCACATCGCCGGGCACGCGCATACCGTTTTCGTAGTAGCCCTGCACTTCCTTGTAAAGCGCCCACACCTGGGGAACCTTGGTCAGGTCGGGATTCACTGTCTGCTGCAAAATCTCTCTTTGATCGGCGACAATCCGCTCCAGTAGTTGCGTATTCGCGTTGGCAGACATGGGCGTGTCGCCCTCACCGCGCATCCCCAGCGTCACTACCTCTTCGTAGTTCTTGTCCCGCTCCATCCCCTCGCGCCAGAACTTGTCGATTTCTTGTTGGTTGGTCGCGTAGTCCCACGCCCCATGATGCCCCCATACCCATTCCTTCTCCGCGCGCATCATCGGCTCTTCGTGCGAAGTGCCCATCACAATTCCGTATTCATCGGCCAGCTTTGCATTCTGCGGATCGTCCGTGGCGAATGCGTTGTTCCACATGGCTGGCCAAAGAAAGTTTGCTTTCAGCCGCAACAGCAGTTCAAATACCTTGGTATAAAACTCGTGATTCATGCCTCCGAACTTCTCTTTCGTCCATCCTGAAAGAGCCGGAGCCTCATCGTTGAAGAAGATCCCGCGGTATTTCACTGCCGGCACCGGCTGCACATAGCGCCCCGGCTGCACATAAAGCGCACTGGCATGAGGCACCCTGACATCAGCCCACCAGTACCAGGGCGAGACCCCAATCTGCTCCGACAGATCGTAAATCCCGTAGATGGTTCCGCGTTTGTCCGCGCCTGCAATCACGAGCGCTTGCCGCACTCCCGGCATCGGGTGCTCCACTACTGTCGTTACCGCCGATTCCCACTGGCCCACAATCCCGCTCACATCCAGCTTGTGCCTGCGCACCAGTGCGTCGATCAGCGGACTCCTCCCGATGGTTCCGATCAGGACGACATCGATTCCGGCCGCTGGCCTGCCCTTTACCAGCGGCGCATCGTGACCTGTTACCCTGCCGATATCCAGGCTCAGATCGCCGGCCGCGCGCACCACTCCAGGCCAATCCTCGTCGCTCACCACTAGCGGAGCTGCCTCGCCATTTGCCGCCAGCACAAAAGCCGTAGGCGACGGCGACGTGCTGACGTACTTTGGCCCTCCAAGGGCGTTGCCCGCTTCAGACCATAGGATGATCGCAGAGAGGACAAGAAAAGCGGCTCGGGTGGTCCTGCCTCGCACAATGCTTTTTTTGCAAGTGCGACCCTGAACCCACGCGGGCTTTATGGACAACAAGAAAGCGAATCGATCGGTGCTCATCGGTCCCCCAGGAAAACCAGATTACTCTCTGCGGGCAGACCCACCATAGAGCGAATCCGCAGTTGAGCGGGACTCGGCCTGAACGGGTTTCGATGCGTGGTTTGTTTTTCGGGAAAAATGCGGAGCGGTCCGAGGGATTCACGCTCTACTTCACGGACAAAGACCCGTGGGTGGGGCGCCGGCCTGCGTGTGCACCGGGACTATTTGACGAACGGTTTCCAGGACGATGAGATCTGCGTTGTTAGCGTTCTGCCTTCGACTTCGGAATCGATCAGCGAGGCAGCGAGATCCCAAACGCGTGGGTCATTCTCAATTTCATGATGGGGCTTGTTCAACGTTCGTGCGTACCAGGGATAGTTGTCGCAATTAATTCGGCGGCCATCATAGTTCATTTGGAGATTTCCGATGATCGTGGTTTGAGCCGGATCGGTTGCGACGATCTCTGTGCGTCCATGAAGCGGTCCCCGCGATTGATAGAGATTAATGGCATTTGCCACATTGGAAGGAATCCTCGAATCGTCGCGGCCGGGTTTTGCGATGCTGTCCAACTGGATTGTGAGTAGAACCGGAATGCCCTGTCTTGCCAACTCTCGAGCAAATACCACTGTTTCTGCGGCACCCCAACTGTGTCCATAGAGAATGATTCTTGCGTGCTCTTTCTCGGCGGACGATGGATTGCCGTTGCCATTGCCATCGAGGAGGCGCAGGACTTCATGAAGAGCCTTTCTCCCATCATGATTTGCAAACACCTCAGCATGCATGCCGGGGCGATAGCGATCTTGAAGATATTCAGCAAACTGCACTTCAGGATGGCCCTGGTCATCCTCTCGGGCAAATCCACCCACAAATCCAATGACGATTACCTTTCGAGCATTGGCGCTACTCTGGGCGACGGCGTGGTTGTTGAGTGGGGACGTTTCGCCTGCACCGCGCAAGGCGAGAGGGGACAGTTCCCGCGTGGCGGCGCTGGCAGGGCCTTGCGACCGATACGGCCGGACAGACTGTGCCACCGCGCAGAGAGAAACTGAGGCGACCAACATAAGTAGCGCAAAGGCGAACGGCCCTCGAGGGGCCGTGAGATGCCGCTGGGTGGTGGTTTGAGAGGTAGACCTTTTGCTGCTCAATTCGGGATTATCCGACCGTGGGAAGACTTCAACCATTTTCGGCTTATATAGCGTTTCAGGCGGGAATAATGGTCAATTTTGACCACATTGCGTAAACCACGCGCGAAGAGGTCCACTGAGCATCCAGTGGTGCGGTCTCTGGTGGCAGGACTCTAGCGCGAGCTGACGGCTGCGGAATAACGGACGCGCCCTAGCGGTTCGTCTTTGGGGGCCAGGTATTCATTGACGGCGGCGGCGGCTTTGCGGCCCTCGGCAATGGCCCAGACCACGAGCGATTGGCCGCGGCGCATGTCGCCCGCAGCAAAGATGCCGTCGACGGAACTCATGTAATTGGTGGTTGCGATGTTGCCGCGCGGGTCAAGCGCCAGACCAAGCTGGTCGATCATGCCGTTGCGGACGGGACCGAGAAAGCCCATGGCGAGCAAGACCAGATCGGCGTCGAGCGTGAACTCGCTGCCAGCAATGGGCTCGAACTTGGGCGGAGGCGCCACGCGAATGGCGTGAAGCTGCTTGACGTTTCCGTCGGCGTCGCCGGTGAATTTCACGGTGCCAATGCTCCAGTCACGATTGCCGCCTTCTTCATGCGAGCTTTCGGTGCGGAGTTGCAGCGGCCAGAGCGGCCACGGCGTGGTGGCGGCGCGGTCCGACGGCGGCTTGGGCATGATTTCGAATTGATGCACGCTCTTTGCGCCCTGACGATGGCTGGTGCCGAGGCAGTCTGCGCCGGTGTCACCACCACCGATGATGATGACGCGCTTTCCGGTAGCGAGAATTGGCGCGGCGGCATTCATGGATGCCAGGAGGGCCTCTTCCGAATCGCCTTCGTTGCGGCGATTCTGCTGGGGCAGAAATTCCATGGCGAAGTGAATGCCCTTGAGCTCGCGGCCAGGGAGGGGCAAATCGCGGGGCTGCTCTGCGCCGCCACAAAGGAGGATGGCGTCGAAGCCTTCTGTCAGCGATTCGACGGAAACATTCACGCCGACGTGCGCGTTAGTTTGGAAGACAACGCCTTCGGCCTTCATCTGCTTGATGCGGCGATCGACGATATGTTTCTCGAGTTTGAAGTTCGGAATGCCGTAGCGGAGCAGGCCGCCGATGCGGTCGTTCTTTTCAAAAACCGTGACCGAGTGACCGGCACGGCGCAGTTGTTGCGCGGCAGCCAGACCCGCGGGACCGCTGCCGACGACAGCCACGCGCTTGCCTGTGGCTTGTTCAGGTGGCTCGGGATGAATCCAGCCTTCGTCCCAGGCGCGCTCGACGATTGAGCGCTCTATGAGCTTGATGGAAACCGGCGGCTGGTTGATGCCGAGCACGCACGCGGCTTCACAGGGAGCGGGGCAAATGCGACCAGTGAACTCCGGAAAATTGTTCGTGGAGTGGAGGCGGCGAATGGCGGCCTCCCAGCGATTGCCGTAGACGAGATCGTTCCAGTCGGGAATCAGATTGTTGACCGGACAGCCGGTGTGGCAGAAGGGCACGCCGCAATCCATGCAGCGAGCGCCCTGCTCGCGCTGTTTCTCCTCGGGGAACGGCTCGTAGATCTCGAACCAGTCTTTGATGCGCTCGTCGGCCTTGCGGCGCGTGGCCTGCTCGCGTCCGATTTCCAGAAAGCCCGTGACCTTACCCATGGCACCCCGCCGGGGCTAAAGCCCCAATTGTTGAGATTCCTGCTTTTTCGGCACGCGACCCACACACCGTGTGGGTTCCCCGGTCGTGCCCTTTCAAAACAACTCCGGGCCTGAAGGCCCGCTGATCCTGCGCGAGGATTCAGGGGTCTAAAGACCCCTGCTCCTTCCTAAGCCGGCTTTGCCACGGCCTCGACGAGAGGCGACGAACTAGTGGGTGGTGCATAAACGGCGTCGACGCGATCAACGCCGAGCACGCGCTTGTATTCGTGCGGGAAGACTTTGATGAACTTGGGCTGCGCGTCGGCCCAGTGTTCGAGGATCCACGCGGCGCGGGGGCTGCCCGTAATGTCGCGATGACGCGCCAGCATGGTGCGGATGGTTTCAATGTCTTCGGAGTTGACCAGTGGCTCTAAATCAACGCTGGCCCTGTTGCAGCGGCGAATGGAAAAGTCACCCTGATCGTCGTAGACGTAGGCGATGCCGCCACTCATGCCGGCGGCGAAGTTGCGGCCGGTGGAACCGAGAACAATGACGAGGCCGTTGGTCATGTATTCGCAGCCGTGGTCCCCCACACCTTCAACCACGGCAGTTGCGCCGGAGTTGCGGACGGCAAATCGCTCGCCGGCGATGCCGTTGAGGAAGACTTCGCCAGCGGTAGCACCGTAAAGAACTACGTTGCCGGCGAGAATGCTTTCCTCGGGCAGGAAGCTGGAGGTCTTGGCGGGATAAGAGATGATGCGCCCACCGGAAAGACCCTTGCCGAGATAGTCGTTGGCGTCGCCTTCGAGTTCGAGCGTGACGCCGCTGGGCACAAAGGCTCCGAAGCTCTGGCCGGCCGAGCCGCGGAACTTGTAGTGGATGGTCCCGTCGGGCAAACCAGCCGATCCGTAGCGGCGGGCGATTTCTCCACCGAGCATGGCGCCGACGGTGCGGTGCACATTGCGAATGGCGAAGCTGGCCGTGACCGGAGTCTGCGATTCGAGTGCCGGCTTGGCCTTGGCGATGAGAGCGTGATCGAGCGCCGGTCCGAGACCGTGATCCTGGCAGGTGGTGCGGCGGCGCGCCACACGCGAGGGCAGCGTAGGCACATAGAGGATCGACGAGAGATCGATGCCCTTGGCCTTCCAGTGCGCTTCGTCAATGTGCGTGTCGATTTTTTCTACGTGGCCCACCATTTCGTCGACGGTCTTGAAGCCGAGCTTGGCCATGTGCTGGCGCATCTGCTCCGCGATGAAGAAGAAGAAGTTGATGACGTGCTCGGGCGTGCCGGTGAAGCGCGCGCGGAGCACGGGATCCTGGGTGGCGATGCCGACCGCACAGGTGTTCAGGTGACACTTGCGCATCATGATGCAGCCCATTGAAATCAGGGGCATTGTGGCAAAGCCAAATTCCTCAGCGCCGAGCAGGGCGGCAATGACTACGTCGCGGCCCGTCTGTAGCTTGCCGTCGGTCTGCACGCGAATGCGCGAGCGCAGGTCGTTGAGGAGCAGGACTTGTTGCGCCTCTGCCAGGCCGAGTTCCCACGGCAGGCCGGCGTGCTTGATGGAACTGAGCGGCGAAGCGCCGGTGCCGCCGGTGTCGCCCGAGATGAGCACGACATCTGCGTGCGCCTTGGAGACGCCCGCGGCGACGGTGCCGACACCGACTTCAGAAACCAGCTTGACCGCAATGCGCGCCTGCGGATTGACATTCTTGAGGTCGTAGATCAGCTGCGCAAGATCCTCGATCGAGTAGATGTCGTGATGCGGCGGAGGCGAGATGAGACCGACACCGGCGATGGAGTGCCGGATGCGGGCGATTTCACTGTCGACTTTGTGGCCGGGCAGCTGGCCGCCCTCGCCGGGCTTTGCACCCTGCGCCATCTTGATTTGCAGCTCGGTGGCATTGACGAGATAGTTTGTGGTGACGCCGAAGCGTCCACTGGCGACCTGCTTGACGGCGCTGCGGCGCGAATCGCCGTTGGCGTCTGGCTTGAAGCGGGCTTCGTCTTCGCCGCCCTCACCGGTATTCGACATGCCGCCGAGGCGGTTCATGGCGATGGCGAGGGTCTCGTGGGCCTCTTTGCTGATGGATCCGAAGCTCATGGCGCCGGTGGTGAAGCGCTTGACGATTTCCTTGGCCGGCTCGACCTCTTCGATCGGAATCGGATTCTCAGCGTACTTGAGCTTCAGAAGGCCGCGCAGCGTGCACAAATTGCGGTTCTGATCGTCGATGAGATCTGTGTACTCCTGGAACGTGGTTGGGTTGTTGGTGCGAACCGCATGTTGGATTTTGCTGATGGTGAGCGGATTGAGCAGGTGATACTCGCCGCCTTCGCGGTATTGGTACTGGCCGCCGACCACCAACTCGGTTTCAGAATCCGTGAGCGGCTGGAAGGCATAGGCATGCTTCATCTGCGCTTCGCGGGCAAGCACACCGAGGCCGACGCCCTCGATGCGCGATGCGGTGCCGGGGAAGTAGGACTCGATGAGCGACTTGTTCAGGCCCACGGCTTCAAAGACCTGCGCACCACGGTAACTTTGCAGGGTGCTGATGCCCATCTTCGAGAACGTCTTCAGCAATCCCTTGTTGATGGCCTTGATGAAGTTCTTTTCGGCATACTCCGCCGTTACTTTTTCCGGCAGCAGCCCGCGGCGCTTGAGATCGCGAATGGATTCAATGGCGAGATACGGGTTGATGGCGCTGGCACCGTATCCGATGAGCAGGGCAAAGTGCATTACCTCGCGTGGCTCGCCGCTTTCGATAATCAGCGCGACCTGGGTGCGGGTCTTCTCCTGAACCAGCCGGTTGTGCACGGCGGCCATGGCCAGCAGGCTGGGAATAGGCGCGTAGGTGGCATCGACGCCGCGATCGGAGATGATGAGCAGCGTGTAGCCGCCCAGGTTCACCGCATGAGAAGCGCGGTTGCCAAGATCGTCGAGCGCGTGCTTCAGGCCCTTTTCGCCATCTTCGGCACGGAAGAGCGCGGGTAGTGTGGTTGCGAGCAGGTCGCCTGAAGCGACGCGGCGCAGCTTTTCCAGATCGCGGTTGGTGAGGATGGGATGCGGCAGCTTGAGGGTGTGGCAGTTCTCCGGCGCCTCATCCAGAATGTTGCGTTCGGTGCCGATGTAGCTGATGAGCGACATCACCAGTTCTTCGCGGATGGGGTCGATGGGCGGATTCGTGACCTGGGCGAA
This sequence comes from uncultured Acidobacteriota bacterium, assembly GCA_963786565.1. Taxonomy (GTDB): domain Bacteria; phylum Acidobacteriota; class Terriglobia; order Terriglobales; family Acidobacteriaceae; genus Telmatobacter. The sequence goes on from CAWAZR010000024.1 coordinate 223,395, forward strand.
GAGCTGCTTGAAGTAATTGAAGAGCGGCTGCGGACGGTCGGAGAGACAGGCCAGCGGCACATCGGTGCCCATGGAACCGATCGGCTCTTCGCCATTGGCGGCCATGGGTGTAAGCAGGATGCGCAGGTCCTCTTCGCTGTAACCGCAGGCGCGCTGGCGGCGCAGCAGCGTCTCGGGATTCGAGGCAATGGTGCGAGCTGGTTCGGGCAGCGCCTCGATGGTCACTTGCTGCTGTTTCAGCCACTCGCCGTAAGGCTTGCGGCCCGCGAGGTCCTTCTTGATTTCGGCGTCGGAGACGATGCGCTTCTGCACCGTATCGACGAGGAACATGCGTCCCGGCTGTAGACGGCCCTTCTTGATGATGTCCTCGGCGGGGACTTCGATCACGCCGGCTTCGGAGGCGAGAACGACCAGATCGTCCTTGGTCACGATGTAACGGCCGGGACGAAGGCCGTTGCGATCGAGCGTGGCGCCGATGACCTTGCCGTCGGTGAAGGCGATCGCGGCGGGACCGTCCCATGGCTCCATGAGCGAGGCATGGTACTCGTAAAAGGCGCGCTTGTCCTCGTCCATGTCAGGATTGCCCGCCCAGGCCTCGGGAATGAGCATGGCCATGACGTGGGGCAGGGAACGGCCGGACTGATAGAGGAACTCGACCGCGTTGTCGAGCGAAGAGGAGTCGCTGCCGCCGGGCCCGATGAGCGGATACAGATCGCCGATCTTATCGCCGTAGAGCGGGCTCGCGAGAATGGACTGGCGCGCGCTCATCCAGCTGACGTTGCCGCGGATAGTGTTGATCTCTCCGTTGTGCGCGACGTAGCGATAGGGATGAGCCAGCCGCCAGCTCGGGAACGTATTCGTGGAAAAGCGCTGGTGAATGAGGGCCATCGCGCTGGTGACGAGAGGATTGGCCAGCTCAAAGTAAAACTTTTCGATCTGCGGGGCAAGCATCAGGCCCTTGTAGATGATGGTGCGACAGGAAGAGGAGGGAACGTAGAAGGTCTCCTTGTCTTCGATGTCCGAGGCCGCAATCTCGTTCTCCGTACGGCGGCGTATGCGATAGAGCAGGCGCTCGAAGGCATCTTCGTCGAGGCCCTGCGGGCGGCCGAGGAAGAGCTGCTCGATGTAAGGCTGGGAACTACGGGCTTCGCGGCCGATGGCATCGCCGTTGACCGGTGTGTCGCGCCAGCCGAGAACCTGGCAGCCCTCTTCCTGAGCGATGCGCTCAAAGACACCCTCGCATTGCAGACGGTTATGTTTTTCGACCGGCAAAAAGCACATGGCGACGCCGTAGGCGCCCGATTCCGGCAGCTTCATGCCCAGCTCGGCGCACTCGCGCACAAAGAAATCGTGGGGAATCTGAATCAGGATGCCTGCGCCGTCGCCAGTCTCCGGGTCGCAACCCGCCGCGCCACGATGGGTGAGGTTGATGAGAACCTCCAAACCCTTGCGGATGATCTCGTGGCTCTTTTCGCCGCGGATATTTGCGACAAGGCCCATGCCACAGGCATCGTGTTCATCCCGTGGATGATAGAGGCCTTGCGGTTGCGGAGCGCGGAGACGATAGTCTGAGGGTTCCATGGCAGCCTTTGCTTGCAGAATTTTCGTTGCGGAGTGCTTTCAAGTTCCGAATACACAGCCGCACTGCGATTTCATCTGTGAAAATCGCCCTGGCGCTGGATCGAGAGCTTTGCTTGAACAGCTCCGGCCGCATCCGGGAACTGCGCTGATTTAAATATAACGAAAAATTGCCGAAAACGCAGAACTTCATTTCAGTATGGGAAACAGGCGTGGATGGCTGAGATTGATTATGCGGCGCATGTGGTGTGTTTTGTGCCGTATACTTGAGCGGAATCAGAGTAGGCGTGACCTATCATTGACTGGCGAAATGCGGCTTTTTCTTAAGGAAGAAGCCACCTGGCTGAGGTGCGTTCGGGATGCATCCACTCTGGTTCCGCTGTAGGTTCGGATGAGCGCTATGAACGACACAATCCTTGTGACGGGCGGGGCGGGATTTATCGGTTCGAATTTCGTTCTCTCCTGGATGAGGGCGAGTGGTGCGGCGCTGGTGAATCTCGACCTGCTGACCTACGCAGGGAATGCAGCTAACCTCGCGTCCATCGAAGCCGATCCGCGCTACACCTTCGTGCGCGGAGACATCTGCAACGCGGAGTTGGTGGGATCGCTTTTGCGCAAGCATCGACCGCGGGCGATCGTGCATTTTGCCGCGGAGAGCCATGTGGACCGCTCGATTGTGTCGCCGGAAGCATTTATCCGGACCAATGTGACGGGGACATTTACGCTGCTGGAGCAGGCGCGCGCGTATCGCGCGGAGTTGGATGAGGGCTACCGCGCGGCGTTTCGCTTTTTGCACGTGTCTACGGATGAAGTGTATGGGACGCTGGGCCCGAGTGATCCGGCCTTCAGTGAAAGCACCCTGTACGCGCCGAACAGTCCCTATGCGGCGTCGAAGGCCGGGTCGGATCATCTGGCCAGAGCGTATTTTCATACTTTCGGGCTTCCCGTGCTCACTACGAATTGCTCAAATAATTACGGGCCGTTTCAGTTTCCTGAGAAATTGATTCCACTGATGATTCTGAACGCGCTTGAGGGCAAGCCATTGCCGGTTTACGGCGACGGAAAAAATGTGCGCGATTGGTTGTTTGTCGAGGATCATTGCGCGGCCGTTCGCACGGTTTTGCGCAACGGGATCCCAGGGGAAACCTATAACGTGGGCGGAAACAGCGAGCGCGCGAATATCGATGTAGTGACAGCGATCTGCGACCTGGTGGACGAGATGCGGCCGCAGGCTGGGGCTGCGCGACGGCGGGGGCTGATTACCTATGTCCAGGACCGGCCAGGACACGATCGGCGCTACGCCATTGACGCAGGCAAAATCACCCGCGAACTGGGCTGGAAGCCAGCGGAACAATTTGAGTCGGGGCTACGCAAAACGGTGCGCTGGTATTTGGAGAATGACGAGTGGATCAACGGGGTGCGGACCGGCGCGTATCGCGAGTGGCTCACAAAGAACTATGCGGCGCGGGGGAAAATACAGGGACTAAGGGACTAGGGACTTCGGGCGCGAAAACTCTTGCCGGTCCTAGTCTTGGATCGATCTTGGACTGGTTGTCGTTGAATAATTTGGCCGGCAGGAAGGATCAGTACATTTACTTCTAGAGGGCACAGGGCATGACGAGTGTGGCCAACGAATTCTTCCCTAATGTGCAACTCGCGCGCAAAAAGATATTCAAGCGATATCTCATATGGTTTCTCGGTTTTTTTGCGGGAGTAGCAGTACAGCAGCTCGTTCATCCGTTTCCCGGTTTCATTTTAGTGGCCGGCGTGCTTGTTTGCGGCATTGCGCTTTTATGGTCTCCAATTCGGAGGTTGCAGAAGATGCCCTGCCCCTATTGTCATTACCCGGCTCGTGTCGGCATATTTCCATTCCGACATCTCAGGTGTTTGCACTGTCACAGAAGCATTGGGGCGGACACAAGGACAAACCGGAAAGCCTGAATGGCTGGTTCCGGGGCTGAAGCAAAAAGCGAGTATCAAATAATCGGGTTCAGAGGGTTCGTTTATGAAAGGCATTATTCTGGCGGGCGGATCGGGCACGCGGCTCTATCCCGTGACGCATGTGGTGTCGAAGCAGCTTCTGCCCGTCTACAACAAGCCGATGATCTATTACCCGCTGAGCACGCTGATGCTCGCGGGGCTGAGGGAGATTCTCATCATTTCCACGCCGCAGGATACAGAGCGCTTCAGGGACCTGCTCGGCAACGGACGGCGATGGGGCATCGAAATTAGCTACGCCGTGCAGCCGAGCCCCGATGGTCTGGCCCAGGCATTCCTTATAGGGCGGGATTTTATTGCAGGCGATACCAGCTCGTTAGTGTTGGGCGACAACATTTTTTACGGGCAGGGATTTTCGAAGCAGTTGCAGACGGCGGCGCGGCTGAAAGATGGCGCGACAGTGTTTGCCTATCCGGTGGAAGACCCAGAGCGCTACGGGGTGGTGGAGTTCGACAGAGCGGGCCGGGCGGTGAGCCTGGAGGAGAAACCAAAGACGCCGAAATCGCGCTATGCCGTGACGGGTTTGTATTTTTACGACCGCGATGTGGTGCGCATCGCTGAATCGCTCAAGCCCTCGGCGCGCGGCGAACTTGAGATCACCGACCTGAACCGGCGCTACCTGGAGGCAGGGAAGTTAAAGGTGGAGATCATGAGCCGTGGCATGGCCTGGCTCGACACCGGCACGCACGATTCACTGCTCGAAGCCGCGTTGTTTGTACACACCATCGAGCGGCGGCAGGGGCTGAACATTGCCTGCCCGGAAGAGATCGCCTATCGGCAGGGATTCATCGACGCGGCGCAGCTTGAGGCCTTGGCCGCACCGATCGCGAAGAGCGGCTACGGGCAATATCTGATGAAACTGCTGCGCGAGCCGTATTTCGGGGCGGGAATCGAATCAGCATGAAGATCGAAGCCACTACCTTGCCCGGCGTAATGCTGCTGACTCCGGTTATCTACCGGGACGAGCGCGGCGCGTTTTCTGAGACCTTTAATCTGCGGCAAATGGCCGAGGCCGGCTTGCCCACCCATTGGGTGCAAGATAATTTTTCCATTTCCCAAAAGAATGTCCTACGCGGCATTCATTACCAGATTGTGCAGCCGCAGGGGAAACTGGTGCGCGTGACGCATGGGGCGGTGCTGGACGTGGCCGTGGACCTGCGTCGCAGTTCGCCGGAGTTCAGCCGCCATACGGCGGTGGAACTGAGCGGGGAAAACGGCAGAATGCTCTGGATTCCCGAAGGCTTCGGGCACGCATTTATGGTGTTGAGCGAAGTGGCCGGGTTCGCCTACAAGGTTACGGATTATTACGCCCCAAAGGGTGACCGGACGATTCTTTGGAACGACCCTGATCTTGCCATACCCTGGCCGGTCGCGGAGGGCGGCCCAATCGTCTCCGATAAGGATCGAAAAGGTGCAAGACTTCGGAATGCCGAAGTTTTTGAGTAAGGCAAAGGCTGTCGGCTGTTATGCGAAACTCCTGACCCGCACATCGCTTCTGGCTGCGTGGACGCCGCCAGTACAGCCGGTCAGGAGACCGGCGCTACTCCTGGCCGAAGAGCCTTTAGAAGGCATGTCTCTCCCAATGTCGCGAATGGTATACTCACTTGTCGGGTGTCTAAAGAACACCGTTATTTTCATCGCTTTGAGGTTCCTATGTCTGGCCATTCGAAATGGGCCACCATCAAGCACAAGAAGGGCGCGCTGGATGCCAAGCGCGGCAAGATATTCACTCGCCTCCTGAAGGAAATTGCTGTCGCTGCAAAGGGCGGCGGTAATCCTGACACGAATGCTCGGCTTCGCACCGCCGTAGCCGCTGCCAAGGCCGAAAACATGCCCCAGGACAATATCAAGCGGGCTATTCAGCGCGGCACCGGCGAACTGGAAGGGGTGAGCTATGACGAAATCTCGTTTGAGGGCTACGGCCCCGGCGGGGTTGCGATCATCGTGGATGTGCTCACGGACAATCGCAACCGGGCAGTGAGCGAAATTCGTCATGCTTTCTCAAAGAATGGCGGGAACCTTGGTGAGTCGGGCTCGGTCCGGTTCATGTTTGCGAAAAAAGGCCTGATTGCCGTCGAGAAGTCCGCAGCCACGGAAGAGAAGCTGATGGACATCGTGCTGGAGCACGGCGGCGAGGACTTGAAGGATGAGGGCGATACCTGGGAGATGGTTACCGATCCGGGAGCATACGAGACGGTTGCCAACGCAGTGAAGGCTGCTGGCATTCCCACCGTGATGAGCGAAGTGACGATGCTGGCTTCGACCTATACCAGGCTGGAAGGAAATGCTGTGGGCCAGATGGTACGGCTGCTGGAGACTTTGGAAGATCTCGACGATGTGCAAAGTGTCCACTCGAACTTCGACATGGACGCTGAGCAGATGGAACACGCGGCGGGTTGACCGAGTGTCTGGAAGCAAGAGACGAGGCCGCCCGGTTGTGGCGGTCTTTTTTTGAGGCAGGGAACAAGGGACCGAGGGAACAAGAAGACAGTTTTGGGGGAAGGTTTGAGAACTCTTAATCGAATCGGTTGGGTGGTTTTGCCGATGCTGTTGCTGACGGGGGCTGCGGCCATGGCGGCGCAGACAAATGACGGAGCCGCTCCGCCCAAGGGCGTTTATCCAGCCCCTTTGCTCACAGCCGCGCAGGTGAAGAGCATGCCTACCGCGCCGAATCCTGTGGCTGAGGTGCGGAATCAGCAGAGCTGGGAGTACGGCCCCTTCGTCAATTGGGGCATGGGTCTGGGGAATCGCTCCGACTACAAGTTTCTCTCGGGCGGGTTCGAATTGGGTAAGGTTCTGACGCCCGTGGTGCATGCAGGAATCTTCAGCGGACAATTCCAATATGCCGGCAACATTATGCCTTTGTGGCAGGCGTATACGCCGCCACCGCAGCTGGAGACGTACACCTGCATCAACACTCTTGGGCAACCGTATAGCTGCCAGTTGCCAACCGGCGGCGGAACATTCTATGGAGTCAGCCTTACTCCGGTGATCTTTCGTTGGAACTTCGCGACCAGTTCGCACCGGATTCAGCCCTGGTTTCAGGCGGCGGGAGGGTTGATTTACACCACGCACAAGTTTCCGCCAAATATCCTGACGAACAAGGCGCTTGGAATCAACGGCGGAACTTCAGTGTGGAACTTTTCGCCGCAGGGCGGCGGGGGGATTCACTATTTCTTTCGCCCCGAGCGGTCGATTGATTTGGGTGTGAACGGAGTGCACATTTCCTCGGCCTCACTGGGCGATCGCAACCCGGGCGTGAATGCCAGCATCCAGATACAGGTTGGCTATACGTTCTGGAGATGATGGCGGCCTTGCAGTTGGCCGTTTCGGAACTGCCTCCGGGATAGAGAGATCATGAGTGGACAGCTCATCGAGTGTGTTCCCAACTTTTCAGAAGGGACCAACGCTGCGTGCGTGGAAGCGATTGTAGCTGCCATGCAGGTGGATGGCGTGCATCTGCTCGATTGGTCAATGGATGCGGATCATAATCGCTCCGTCGTGACCATTGCCGGAGAACCGGCGGCGGTTGTGGAAGCAGCGGTGCGCGGCGCCGGCAAAGCAGCGGAGACCATCGATTTGACCCGTCAGCAGGGCGTCCACCCGCGCATCGGTGCGGCAGACGTGATTCCATTCGTGCCCGTAAAAGGGATCAAGCTGGAGCAATGCGTGCTGTTGGCGCGGCAGGCCGGGTTGGAGATCTGGCGGCGATTCGGGGTTCCCGTTTACTTCTACGAAGCTGCCGCAGTGCGGCCAGACCGGGTGAACCTGGAAGACGTGCGTCGGGGACAGTTCGAGGAACTCAGAAATGCCGTGGAGAAGGATAACTCGCGGCGCCCCGATCAGGGAGGGCCCGGTTTGCATCCCACAGCGGGCGCTTGCGCGGTGGGGGCTCGGAAGTTTCTGGTGGCATACAACATTTACTTCGATTCAGCGAACGTTGCGATTGCGCGTGCCATTGCGCGAGAGATCCGGGCTGCTGGCGGGGGCTTGAAGGGCGTGAAGGCAATGGGCGTCATGGCCCACGGGCGAGCCCAGCTCTCCATGAATATCACCGACTTTGAGGCGACGCCGATTTCGAAGGTGCACCAGAGGGTGTTGAGCCTGGCTGCCCGGCACAAGGTTGGCGCTGCCGAAGGAGAGGTGATCGGCTTGATTCCCGAAGCGGCTTGTGAGCGGGAAAGCGAGTGGATGCGTCAATTAATTGGGTTTGATGAAGAGACGAAGATTCTCGAACGCCGGCTGAAACGCCCACTGGCATGGCCGGGAAACTTTGGTGTTGCTCGCGCCGTTTGAGCGGTTGCGACGACGATTTCGCCGGTAAAATGGTGGTAGGGCACTGGGAGTCCTCAAGATCTGAATGAGGCGCACGACTTGGAGCGGCCCGGTTGGTTGGTAGTTATTAACCGATATGTTTTGTGGTTGGAGGAAGAACTTGTTCAAGTGTCTAATGAAGTGTTCGATGGCATCCTTGCTGGTGGCGACAGGTAGCCTGGCCTTTGCGGCACAGTTGACCACGGATGCGCGCGGAGCGATTCCGCACGATGTACAGCAGTTGGTGGTGATCGACTATCACGCCATGCAGAACTCGCCCGCGGCCATGGATTTGCGCAATCGCGTGATGCCGCCGGAACTCAAGCAGTTCGACGAAGCGTTGAGCCACTCCGGGCTGAACGAGAATCACGACGTGGATGAGCTCGCGTTTGCGCTCTTTCGGCCGTCACCGGGCAGCGATGCGCTGCAAACCGTGGGTATCGCCGAGGGGCAGTTCGATACGCAGACGATTCTGGCCAATTTCCGCCGCCAAAAGGTGAAGGTGACCATGGTGCGGGGCAACAGTGTGTACCCTATGGCGCGTACGGGCATGGTGCTTTGCTTTGTCGATCCGTCGACCATGATTTTTGGCGACCGGGACGCCGTCACCAAAGCTCTGGATGCGCGCGACGGAATGGCTGCAAGCCTGCTCACTAACAATTCGCTGATGAATGCGATGCAGAGCGTCGATACCTATCCGCTGTGGAGCATCCTGGACAACAAGGGCACCCAGACGATGATGAAGCAGCTTTTGGGCCAGGCCGGATCGGTGACTGACTTCGACACCGTCCGCGAACGGCTGGATGCTTCCTGGTATTCCATGGACTTTCAGCACGGGGTGCGGTTCGACTTGACGATCGCGACGGGCGACACCTTCGCGGCTGCCACCATTTCGTCGCTGCTGTCAGCGGCGGTGATGGTGCGCAAGATGAGCGCATCGGATGCCGAAAAACAGGCGCTTAACAATACCGATATCGGCTCCAGTGCGGGAAACCTGACCATCCATTTTGCAACCTCAAACGGAGATTTCGACAACCTGCTGCAATCGCCGCTCTTCAAGAGCATGGTGCACTGAGGCTGAAATCATCTTTGAGCCCGTGTAGCGGGGAGTTCCGGCTCCTCGTTGCGCGGGCTTTTTACTTTGCGCGATTCAATTTTTTGATGGAAACTGCCGAGCCTCTCAAGCGGACTTTATCCCAATCAGAGAGCGAGTACTCTTATCGACGCTTTCACCGATGGCGCCGGATCGAAACGCGCAGGCGCGGTTGCGCCCGCTGCGTTTGGCCTGATAGAGCGCCTGGTCGGCGCAGTCAATGAGCATCACGGCGTGTTGTCCCAATTGCGGTACGAGGGTCGCGGAACCGGCCGATATGGTGACCACGCCGATAGGGCTTGTCGAATGGGGAAGCTGGCGGCTGCACATGACGGCGCAGATGTCCTGCGCCAGCTGAAAAGCGCCGGGCGCGGGAGTATTCGGGAGGATGACGGCGAACTCCTCGCCCCCAAAGCGAGCCACCAGATCGCCAGGTCTTGAGACCACGTCCTGGATCGCCTCGGCAATCTGCTTGAGACAATTGTCGCCGCGCAAATGACCGTTGGCGTCGTTGTATGCCTTGAAAAGGTCAGCATCGATGAGCAGAATCGAAAGCGGTTTGCGCTCACGCATGCCGCGCCGCCATTCGATCGTGAGGCACTGGTCGAAGCGGCGGCGATTGGCGAGTCCTGTGAGCGCGTCGGTGATGGCCATCGTCTCAACAGCGTGGTAAGCCTCGGCGAGCTGCTGCTCGGCGAGCTTGCGCTGCGTGATTTCACGCACATTGTTCAGGATTCCCGTGGGAACTCGGGTGACGGGATCGCGGATCGTGCGCAAGCTGGCTTCAACCCAGACGTAATGGCCGTCACGCGTTCTGACGCGGCACTCGGCCAAAGCATCATCCTTGCCGGATCGCAACCCACGGACCGTCTCTGCCAACGCCGGTTGGTCGTCAGGATGAACTAGCGCGAGGCTGTGCAGGTCCAGCATCTCTTTACCGCTCCATCCGCCCCAATGGGCGCCGGCTGCCGAGACGAAACTGCTACGCCCCTCAAAATCTGAAATGATGATGACGTCGCGCGAGTTTTCCGTCACGAGTTTGTGCAGGGAAGCGATTTGCTGCAAGCTGCGTTCGGTGGAGCGCAGATTTTCGATGACGACGGACACGCTATAGAGCATGAACATGGCAGACGCGACAAAGAGTTGCAGAATGACAGCCGGCTCGAGCCGCGAGAGTGACAGGGAGGAAGCGAAGGGCCCTTCTCCGTGTACGGTAAACCAGCTTCCTACGGCGGCCACAAAGAGTGTGGCCGTTGCTGCCCATCCGAGGCCAAGACGGAGCAGGATCAGAACCAGAAAGGGATAGAGAACAAACGGCAGAGGCACTATTGCCTGGGAAAGAACTGCGATTACGACCACCGCAATGGGAATGAAGTAGGCCCAATTCCTTCCGGGGTAAAAGGAACGGTGGGTTCGGGTGCGGAATATGGCGACGCAAGCTGGAGTGACAACGCATGCGCCCAGACTGTCGGTCGCGACCCATTGCAGGAGGGGAGCCGAAAAGGCCGCATGTTGCAACAGCACCGTAATCGCCCCATGGAGCAACCCGGTGATCAGGGGAGCGGCCAGAACTGCGTAGGCGAGGAAGCGGAGCAGATATTTACCCTGCGTGAAACGCGGAAGCTGCGCAGAACGACGACGCAGAAACAGAGCGCTGAGGAAGGCCTCAAGTACGTCGAGCGGCGTATCCACAAGATTGACTTGCCAGGCAGCATGAATCACGATGGTGCCGACTGCATGGCCCAACAGGCCCGCACAAAGGTAGGCAGGCCATAGACGGCGCGGCGCCAGGAGCAGGTAAGCGAGGAGGACGCCATTGGCGACCCAAATCAGGTTGCCCTCGGCCATGGCGCCGGCCAGGCCTGTTGCCAGCGACACGCATAGCATGCAAGCCGCGAGCCGGAGCGCAAGGGAATGTGGCCGTAACCATCGGACCGACTGGCGCCTGTAACGAGTTGCAAAGATCGTGTGCAACTCACCCTCCCTCTCTCTTATCGGAGGGTTCTTTGACAAGATCAGGCAGGCGGGAAGGATTTGCTGTTAATTTCCGGGGCCCTAGTAATGATTTGAGCGCGTTCGATCAGGCGGGTGGGATCAGTTGAGGATGGAATTCGGCTTTGCCGCCCGGCTCGAGAACGATCTCGAGTGTTCCTTGCTGCCGCTCTGCGAGTGAGGGGCCGGAGATCTGGATCGTTTGGCCGTTTGCCGCGGTGTACTGCACCTTGAGCTGGCCACTGCCCCGGACTTGAAACCGATATTGAAAATTTGCATCCGATGCCAACGAATCGGCGCCGAAGCTGGCGCTGGGATAGTCCACCTCGAGGAGCTGGATGGACGCGCCAGTACGATTTTCGACGGTGGCGTCGATGTGGTAGGAGTGGCAGGCGGAGATAAGGATAGCGGTGAGCGCAATCGCGGCGTAGAGCCCGGAACGCAATCCGGCGCGGCGGCTCACTTAGAGGCCTCGTCGGACGGTGCAGCTTCAGATGGGCCGAGATGTTTTGCTACGGCCTTTTCCACGCGGTCGAGGCGCTTGAGCAGCTCCGGCAAGCGCTGAAAGATGGTGACGGCGCGAAGCCAGATGCGGTTGTCGAAACCGGGTGATCCGGAGATCATCTTTCCGGGCGGCACATCGTGTGAAACTGCCGATTGCGCCGTGAGGATGACGCCGTCGCCAACGGTGCAATGGCCGGCAATGCCCACCTGGCCGGCAAGAATCACGTTGTTGCCGACGATTGATGAGCCCGCCAGGCCGGATTGCGCGCAGATCAGCGAATCGTTGCCGACGCGCGATCCGTGGCCCACCTGGACGAGATTATCGACTTTGGTGCCGTCGCCGATCACGGTCGCGCCTACTGTAGCGCGGTCGATGGTCGCGTTCGCCTGCACGTCCACACGGCTGCCAATGCGAACGGGGCCGGATTGCGGGATCTTCTCCCATTGGCCTGCGTCGCTTTTCGAGAAGCCGAAACCATCCGCGCCGATGATGGCGCCGTTTTCGAGAGTGACGTGATCGCCGAGAACGCAGTTCTCGCGGACTACCGCATGTGCATGCGCGAAAAAGTAGTCGCCTACATGGACGCCGCGATAAAGCACGACGTGGGGCAGGAGCGTGGCGTGGGCTCCAATGTGGACGTTGGGGCCGACGACGGCGTAGGCGCCGATGTGGGCTTCAGAGCCGATCACGGCCGTGGGGTCGATGACGGCGGTGGGGTGAATGCCGGGCGCGTAAGACGGGGGCTGATAAAAGAGGCCCAGTGCGCGCGAAAAGGCGTGGTAAGGATTCTTGATGCGAATCGTGGCCGCCGTAATCTCCTGGAACTCGGGCTCGACGATGATGGCTGCGGCTCGGGTGGTGCGAGCGAGGGCAGTGTAGCGGGGATTCGCGACGAAGGTGATCTCGGAGGGCCCGGCTTCTTCAATGCCCTTCACGCCTGTGATTTCCAGGTTCGGATCGCCGCGTAACTCGGCGCCCAGACGGCTTGCTAATTCACTGAGCTTCATTGAGGAGATTGTAGCGGAATAGTGGGGGCTTCGCCCGGTTGTGGAGGCGCTTGCAGTGTGTGTGCGGCCGACTGGGCGGCATGGAGAATTGCGCCTGGAATGATGCCGAGAACAAGCGTTGCGGCAACGGCCAGCAGCAAAGCGGCTCCGACCGCGACGCCGACAACCGGCTTGGGCGGTGTGGCTTGGTCGGGCGATGGACGCTGCGCGCAGACGAGGGCCAAACGCAAGTAATATGCCGCGGCTAATCCGGAATTGAGCAGGCCGATAATGGCGAGAGCGATGGCGCCGCCATCGACTGCGGCCGTGAAGGAATAAAACTTGCCGAAGAAGCCGCCGGTGAAGGGAATGCCGATGAGCGAGATGAGGAAGAAGATGAGCAGGCTCGAGAGGAAGGGCGAGCGGTACATGAGTCCGCGGAAGTCGTCGATGAGCGAAAGGTGTTCGTCGTATCCGCCGACCAGCGTGATGACGGCGAAGATGCCGACGTTCATGGCGGCGTAGGCCGCGATATAAAAACTGGCGGCGGCGATGCCGATTGAGCCGATGCCGGCGAAGGCGGCGAGCAGATAGCCGGCGTGGGCGATGGCGGAATAAGCCAGCATGCGCTTGACGTTCTGCTGGCGGAGCGCGGCGAGATTGCCGACGGTCATGGAGAGAACGGCGACGATCCAGAGCAGCGGCGCCCAGACGGAGCGGAGATTGGGGAACATCTCGTAGACCACGCGGAGGAGCAGAGCGAAAGCAGCGGCTTTGGGCGCGGTTGAGAGCAGTGCGACGACGGGCGAAGGCGCGCCTTCGTAGACGTCGGGCGTCCAGACGTGGAAAGGCGCCGCGGAAACCTTGAAGAGAATGCCGACCAACATGAGTGCCAGGGCGGCGAGAACGAGCGTCTGGTTCTGCGCGACGGGGGCGAGCTGCGCGATTTGATAGATCTGCGTAGTGCCGGTTGCGCCGAAGACGAGGGCGATGCCGTAAAGCAGAAACGCGGTGGCAAAAGAGCCGAGGAGGAAGTATTTGATTGCGGCTTCAGGGCCGCGGTCGGTTTGTTTCCGGTAGGCAGTGAGGACGTACGTGGAGATGGACGAGATTTCGAGGGCGATGAAGACTACGAGCAACTCAATGGCGCCGGTGAGCAGGCACATGCCGACAGCGCCGAAGACGATGAGCGCGTAATACTCGCCCTGGTGATGGCTATGTTCCGGCAGCGTGTCGAGCGAGAGCAGAAGGGCCACGAGAACGATGCCGCAGATGAGGACGTGGAAGAAGACAGTAAAGGCGCTGGTTTCAACGGTATTGAAAAAACCGGTTCCTTCAGGCAGCGAAAGCTGCCAGAGGCTGGCCCAGATCGCGATGGTAGCGCCGATGGCGGCCACCCAGCCCAGTGGGCGGCGTGGCCATGAGGGTGGAAGCGAGGCGTCAATCACCATAATGGCGGCGCCGGTGATCGTTAGGATCACTTCGGGGAGGATGCGGTAGATGTCAGGAACGGAATTCACCGCTGTGCCTCCACGTGAGTTGAGATTTGAACCGGAGGCGGCGATCCACCGGGCGAGACGAAAAGGACTTGTCCCATCGGGCCGGCTGGGATCGGAGCAAGCCGCCTTGGCGCTGGCGGAGGATGCACACCGGACTGGATGGTGTTGAGCCAGAGCGACGGCGCAAGGCCCATGACGAGCATGAGGACGACAAGCGGCGCGAGAATCGCGAGTTCGCCGATGCCGAGATCGTTGGCGGGTTTGGAGGTTGCGAGCGCGCTCTCAGGGCCGTAGAAGATGCGCTGCACCAGCGAAAGCATGTAGACCGCGCCGAGGATCACTCCGAGGGCGGCCGCTACTGCCGCACCGCGGCTCACGAAAGCGAACGTGCTCGAGAGGATGACAAACTCACCGATGAAACCACTCAGCATGGGCAGGCCAATCATGGCCAGCGTGGCGATCACGAAGATTGTGGCTGTACGGGGCAGTTTTGCGGCGAGGCCGCCGTAGGATGCAATTGTGCTTGTGGCGTAACGGATTTCGAGAGCGCCGAGCAGCAGGAAGAGTGCGCCATCGACGACGCCATGGGAAAGGATCTGATAGACGGCGCCGGACCATCCGGTGAGCGTGAGGCCGTAGATGGCAAGCACGATCAGGCTGAGGTGACTGAGTGCGGCAAAGGCCATCAAGCGCCAATAGTCGCGTTGCACCAAGGCAAGACATGCGCCGTAGAGAACACCGATAACGGCAAGAACGATGAGCAGCGGAGCCATGGTGCGCGCCTGGACAGGGAAGAGCCCGACGTGGAAACGCAGCATCGAGTAGAGGCCTAGCTTGCCGGCGACCACCATGGCGAGCGCGACGGGAGCTTCGTTGTAGGTGTCCGCGAGCCAGCCGTGCAGCGGAAAGACGGGAACCTTGACCGCGAACGCGAATAAGAACGCGAGTGCGACCCAGAAAAGCGCTCCGGCGGGCAGCACACCGCTGGCGGTTTGATACTGCAAGTCGGTGAAATTGAAAGTATGCGTGCGTGAGTAGAGCCAAAGGATGGCGACGAGCAGCGGCGCGGATGGAATGAAGGTGAAGAGGAAGAACTTCATCGCGGCTTTTGGACCGTCTTTGCGGCCGTACATGGCGATGAGGATGGCCATGGGCACGAGGGAGAGTTCCCAGAAACCGTAGTAGAGCATGAGGTCGAGCGCGACGAAGACGCCAAACATGGCGGTCTGCTGGACGAGAAAGAGAGAATAGAAGATTTTGCGGCGGGTCTGGATCGCGTTCCAACTGGCGACGACGCCGATGGGAGCGAGAATGCCGACCAGCACGATGAGCCATAGGCTGAGGCCGTCGACGCCGACGTGATAGCAGATGGCGGGGCTCTCGATCCAGGGAATGTTGATTTCAAATTGGAAGCCGGGCTGGCCGGCGACAAAGTGCGCGGGAAGATGGAGCGTGAGGAGGAACGTGACGAGCGTGGTGAGGAGGGCGATCCAGTTGGGCAGTTTGGCGCGATCGGGTACAAACGCGACAAGAACCGCGCCTGCCAGAGGCACCAGCAGGATAAGAGTGAGAATGATGGGATCGAATGCTTTCATTGTCAGTGTCCCATCCAATGCAGATTCAATTGAAGATCAATGCCATGGGCGCCGAGGTACGTTCCGATTGGAACGTGGAAGACGAAGAGGAGAATCACCGCGGCTCCGGTAGTGAGCCAGGCAGCATAGGAGCGCAGATTGCCCGATTGCCAGCGCTGAAGAATCATTCCCAAAAGGTTTGCGGTCCCGGCAAGGAGCCAGGCGATGCCGCCCAGGATTCCTGTGTCAATGACCCAACCCAGCACATATTGCGAAAACGCGAAGAGCGGTTTGACCAGGACGGCGCCGTAGATCTCGTCAACGTAATACTTGTTGGCGAGCAGCTTGTACCCGACGGGTAGCGCGGCGGCGAGTTGCGCCGGCCGCTCGGTCTTGCGGCGGTAATATTTATCCGCAATCAGCCAGCCTTCGAGCGCTGCCAGAACGGCGACTAAGGTGAGGATGAACTCGAGCGACGGGTTGGAGACCACCGGATGGTGACCGACGGAAGGCGCCAAGTACGCACTGAAACTCTCGATTCCGATCCAGCCGCCGCAAATGGAGAGTAACGCCAGGATCACGAGCGGCGCACGCATCGACAACGGGCTCTCGTGCGGATGGACGTCTGGAGATCGCAACTCGCCGAAGAAGGTCATGTACCAGAGGCGGAACATGTAGATCGCGGTGAGCATGGCTGTCAGGAGGCCGACGAACCACAGAAGTTTACCTTCGGTTCCACTGACGAACGCGGCGTAAAGGATTGCGTCTTTTGAGAAGAACGCGGCCAGGGGTGGGAATCCGGCGATGGTGAAGACTGCCACCGTCATGGTCCAGAAGGTGACGGGGAGTTTCTTGCGCAGGCCGCCCATCTTGCGCATGTCCTGCTCGCCGCCCATGGCGTGAATGACAGAGCCGGCAGCGAGGAATAGCAGCGCTTTGAAGAATGCGTGCGTGACCAGGTGAAAGATGGCTGCCGAATAAGCGGCAACTCCGCAGGCCAAAAACATGTAGCCCAATTGCGAGATGGTGGAGTAGGCGAGGACGCGTTTGATGTCGTTCTGGACGAGGCCGATGGTCGCCGCAAAGAGGGCCGTGGCGGCACCGACGATGGCGACTATCGCAAGGGCAATGGGCGCGCGGTCGAAGAGGAAATGGGTGCGCGCGATCAAGTAGACGCCTGCGGTGACCATGGTGGCCGCGTGAATGAGCGCGGAGACCGGCGTGGGTCCTTCCATGGCATCGGGCAGCCAGACATAGAGCGGCAGTTGCGCGCTCTTGCCTGCTGCGCCAACGAGCAGACATAGGCAGATGACAGTCAACAGACCGCCATGCCAGGCCGCTCTGAGGGCGAGCACTTGAGCGATTTGGCTAAAGTTAAGCGTGCCGAAATTCGCAAGGATGAGAAAAATCCCGATGAGAAAACCAAAATCGCCGATGCGGTTGACGATGAATGCTTTTTTACCGGCGGCGGCGGCGGAGTCCCGCGTGAAATAGAAACCGATGAGCAGGTAGGAGGCGAGACCCACGCCTTCCCAGCCCACGAACATGAGTAATACATTTCCAGCCAGGACCAGGACGGTCATGAAGAAGAGGAACAGGTTGAGAAAACTGAAATAACGCGCGTAGCCCTCTTCATGAGCCATGTAGCCGACAGAATAAATGTGGATGAGAAAACCCACGCCGGTGACGACCAGAAGCATGACCAGCGAGAGAGGATCGAGGAAGAAGCTGAAATCCGCACGCAGGCCGCCGATGGCGATCCAGGGGTGGGGAAAAACCTCAACGTAAGGCAAGGCCGCAGCGCCCACAGGGCTGCACCCGGAGCAAGTGGCGGCGGAGATTGAAGTGAGCGCGTATGCGTTGAGCACCAGCAGGAAAGAGAGAAACGGCGCGAGCAATCCAACGGTGGAGACCAGCCACCTGGGCAGCCGCGAGCCCAGAATTCCGTTCACAAGGAAGCCGGCGAAGGGCAGCAACGGAATCAGCCAGAGATGGAGAGATTGGTTCATAGTTTCATCAGATCGATTCGGTCGACGGCCAACGTGGCGCGTACGCGGAAGACAGCGATGATGATGGCCAAACCGACGGCGGCTTCGGCGGCGGCGACCATCATGACGAAAAAGACAAAGATCTGCCCCTTCACCTCGTGCCATTGATAGGCAAAGGCGACGAAGGAGAGATTGACGGCGTTGAGCATAAGCTCAATTGACATGAAAACGGTGATGAGATTGCGCTTGATGAGGAAACCGACGACGCCGAGCGAGAAGAGTACGGCGCTCAGAAGCAGATACCAGTTGAGGGGCACATCATTTTGCAGAAAGCTCATTTTTCGACCGTCCTTTCCGAGCCTTCGCGGCGGGCGATGGCCACTGCGCCGAGGATGGCGATGAGGATGAGCACCGAAGTCAGTTCGAAGGGCAGAAGCAGTTCGTGGAAGAGCACCTGGCTGAGGACGACAAGATTGGAGCTGTCTTTTGCATTGGTGAGCCCCGTTCCGAGATGCGCCGAGGCGAGACCCTGAGCGCGAAGGACGATGGTGGCCAGCACGGCCAAAAGAACGACAACAGCGGGAAAGCCGACGCGTGCTGCGGCGCGACTGCCTAGTGTGCGTTCTTCGCGTCCGGCATTGAGCAGCATGACTACGAAGGTGAAAAGCACCATCACCGCGCCCGCATAGACAATAATCTGCGCGATGGCAAGAAATTCAGCGCCGAGCAACAGATAGAGCACGGCAAGCGAGGTCATGACCACGATCAGCGAAAGGGAGCTGTTGATGGGATGGGTCTGCCACAGGAGATTGATGGCTCCCGCGAGGCAAAAACCGGCAAAGAGGAAAAACAGAATCAGGTGCATCGTCAATGATCCAGCAAAATCAAGCGCTTACAGTTCCACGAGCCGGCACAGTTTGGGAGATCCAACGCACAAGTTCGTCTTCAATCGAGAGCACACGGAAGTTCAAGAATATCACGGTCGAAGAGGCGCGAGAGGGGGCGAGGAGGGGCCTCGCGGGATGCGATCAGGGCCGTGATTCCAACTGCTGCGCTTCCCCATGGCGGACGTTTGTCCGCCTGACTTCAGGGCCACTCACGGCGGCTTTGCGGGGCGCGTTGACCGTCAGAATATGCAGGGGGCGGATGCACCCATGTGGCCGTTTTCCGGATCAACGGCCGGCCTCGGGCACTTCCGTTTTGCCACCTACCGAATTCTCCGGCAGGTGCTCATGCGCAAAACGTCGAGCAATTTTTACTAGACAAAGTGTCTGCAAGTGTTCTAGCTTCGCCTTCAAGTCAATGTGCCCCCGGATGGCACTTCCCCCTCAGCCCCAACGGCCAACCCCAGAATCTGCTCGGCCAGGCTGAACCATGCCAGGTCGGTTCGTCGGACCAAAATTCCTGGAGGTATGTATGACAAAGCGGGGCAAGATTCTTCGTGACACGAGTGCCGGCAACGGTCTGATCGTCGTCGATGGTCAACAGTATCCCTTCATGTTAGAAGGCACATGGAGATCGGACGTTCCACCGGCCGTGGGAATGACGGTTGATGCGGAATTCAACGATGCGGGGCAAATTGTGTCGCTGCTTGTGGTGCAGGATTCGCAGCTAACCAAGGAGCATACGCAGGCCGCATTGATGGAGGCGAAAGGAAAGGGAGCGGAGATCTTTTCGGGCATTGTGGCCCGCGTTGGCGCGCTCAACCTGATTGCGCTGCTGGTTCTCATTATTGGCTGGCTTTTCTTGAGCGCGGTTTCCATTCAGAGTCCCGTAGGTGCGATGAGCTTCACCTTCTGGCAGTTGCTTGGTTTCGTAAATGCCAGCAACGCGCTCGACCTTGCAATTCAGGCAGGCACGGGTTCGTCCAGCGCGGGGATTTACGGATTTCTGGCATTTGTGTGTCTGCTTGGGCCGTTTGTTCGCTTCGTATGGAAGGACAAGCGCGCGGTGCTCGGCGGAGTGTTGCCGCTGCTCTTCATGCTGATTGTCGGGATGATTGCCCACAGCAAGTTCAATTCCGCAATGGGGATGGGCGCTCCGGGCGTCGACCCCAACGATCCCATGGTGAAGGAAATGACCCAACAGGTGTCTCAGGCAATCTCAGTCGGTTTTGGGGTATATCTTTCGGTGCTTGCGTGCCTCTATTTTGCGGCCATGGGCGTTAAGGATTTCCTTGGAGCCAAGGCGGGTGCCGCGCCAAAGGCATTCGGAGCGACTTCTTAGAGCGATTCCAAAATAGGTTTGAACTGCGATCGTCCCCGGTCCCTAAAAGCGTGGGACCGGGGGCACCCCAACCAGCCGTGATGGAACGGCGGTAACTTCGCGAGTCCTCAGCGATACGCAAGCCAGAGGCTTGTTCCCACAATGTTCAGCATGGCCAGCGGAAGCAAGAACTTCCAGCCAAAGTTCATCAGCTGGTCATAGCGGAATCGCGGTAAAGTGCCCCGCACCCAGACGTAAAGGCACAAGAAAGCGAAAACCTTGATCACGAACCAGAAGAGCGGAAGAACCGCATTGATCAAGGTGCTCTGGAATGGCCCCATCAGGTCGCCGAGGGGGCTGGTCCAGCCGCCCAGAAACAGAAGCGTGGCCACGCAGCCCACGTTGATCATGTTGCCGTACTCGGCCATGAAAAACATGGCGAACTTCATTGAGCTGTATTCGGTGTGATAGCCGCCGGTGAGCTCGCTTTCGGCTTCGGGCAGATCGAAGGGCGAGCGGTTGGTTTCGGCGAAGGCGGCCATCAGGTAGATGAAGAAGGCTACAAATTGGAGTCCGCCAAAAATATTCCAGGTTGCGATGCCGAGCCGGGCTTGTTGTTCGACGATGACGCGGAGATTGAGCGAGCCTGCGCGAAGCACTACGCCGACCAGCGAGAGGCCGAGAGCCAGTTCGTAGCTGATGAGCTGTGCCGAAGAGCGCAGCGCGCCTAGCAGCGAGTACTTGTTGTTCGACGACCAGCCGGCAAGGGCGATACCGTACACGCCCATGGAAGTGATGCCGAGGATGACGAGCAGGCCGACGTTGATATCTGAAATCTCAAAGAGATCGAGGCCGTGCGGACCCATGCCCGGCGCGCCGAAAGGAACCACGGAGATGGAGATGAGCGCGCAACCGAGAGAGATGATGGGCGCCAGCAGATAGAGCGGGCGGTAGACGGCGGTGGGAATCAGATCCTCTTTGAGGAACGATTTGGCGCCATCCACGAGTGGCTGCAAAAGCCCGAAGGGACCGACACGGCTGGGTCCCCAGCGGTTCTGGATGCGGCCCACCAGCTTGCGCTCGAGTAGCACGGTGTAGGCGATGCCCATGAGCATCACCACCGTGACTACGGCGACTTTGAGCAGGCTCCAGAGAAAGAATGCGAGGATCGTCACGTGCGTTCGGCCTTTGTAAGTAGATCGCTACTCCGAGGTTTTCATTTGTGCTATCCCACCCATTTCGCAAAGAGCGCGAAATGGATGGGGCACCCAGTTCTGCGTCAGTCGGCGGCGGTTTCGGCCAGTTCCTTCGTTTGATGTTGCGTGAGTTGCTTGAGCGTGGCGCTGTAATGGCCCAGCGTTCCGGAAGTGAAAAGCGTGTCGTGCGCGGGAACGATGAGGTCCGGGCTTGAGAGTGTCTTCACCGGCACAAATCCGGGCGTGGCTTCGAGTTCCGTGTGCACATCGTTGCCTGCGAACAGATTAATCCGATCGAGGGTGTAACCCGGAACGAGCCGTTCAATTTCATCCAGCAGCGCGAGCGGATCGAAGGGACTGAGTTTGGGTTCGAGGCCGTTGGCTTCGAGCCAGATGGCGTGGCGATCGGCTTCACCAGCTTGTGCGCCGCGTGATTGGCCGAGATCACCAGTGATGCCGCGTTTGCCGAAGGGAACCAGAGTCTTGACGTCAACTCCCATGGCTCCGGCGA
The DNA here is from genome assembly GCA_963786565.1 of uncultured Acidobacteriota bacterium. Classification (GTDB taxonomy): domain Bacteria; phylum Acidobacteriota; class Terriglobia; order Terriglobales; family Acidobacteriaceae; genus Telmatobacter. Next base: position 244,834 of record CAWAZR010000024.1, read on the forward strand.
GGCGGACGAGGATTTCGAAATCCGGCTTGACTCCGGCGCGGTCGGCGGCCTTGCGCACCATCTGGATGTCGCCGTAGGTGTTGGTCACTGTGCCGGACTTCTCGTAAAGGCTGGCGGCGGGCAGAACGACATCGGCCAGGGCCGCTGTTTCCGTGAGGAAAAGATCCTGCACGATGACAAACGTGTTTTTGAGGGCCGCGGGATCGAGGTTGGCGCCGGAAGCGGGGTTGGCGCCGACGACCAGGAGCGCGCCGAGTTCGCCGTTTGCGGCTGCGTCGAGCATTTGTGGCAGCGTTTTGCCCGGCGCTGTGGCGAGGTTGGGATGCTCGGCAAATGCGCCGGGGGCGTTCACCGGGACATAGCCAGGCAAGAGGTCGGGGAACAGGCCCATGTCGGCTGCGCCGCGCGAGTTGGCGTGGTCGCCGAGATAGGCAAAGCGAACATTGTCGCGCTTGAGGCCCCAGGCAACTAGATTCTCGGCGTCTTCGCCACGAAACTCCTCGCCGAATAAGACCACGAGCGATTCCTCGGCAAGGAGAGCCTTGCTGAAGTCGGATGTTCCGTGATCGAGGGATGCGGCGAGGTCCTTGAAGCCGCCGGGTGGAAGCTCCTGCGTGGCCTTGGCCTGGCGGTCAAGCTTAATGGGCTTGGAGTTGGCAATATAGAGACGCGCGCGGTTCAAGCGCACATTGGTACGCAGCAGCCAGGCGAGGAGCGGATGCTCCTCGTTGGGATTGCCGCCAACAAGAAGGATGGCGCAGGCGGAAGCGATGTCGCGCAGGCTCGCGGTCTTTCCGCGGCTGCCGGCGAGAGCGCGGGCAAAGGCTGCGTAATCGGTGCTGCGCTGGTGGTCGATGTTGTTGGTCCCGAGCACCGTGCGCGCGAATTTCTGGAGCAGGTAATTCTCTTCGTTGGTGGTGCGGTTGGAACCGATGACGCCGATGGCCGCGCCGCCGCGCGCATCGCGAATCTCCTTGAGCTTGCCGCCGGCAATGCGAAGCGCATGCTCCCACGTGGCGGGCTCGAGTTTGCCGGCCGCGTTGCGGACCAGTGGTTGCGTCAGGCGGTCGGGGCTCTCCACAAAGTCGAAACCGAAGCGGCCCTTGGCGCACAGAAAATCGTTATTGATGCCGCTCTTGTCGCGATTGTCGGCGCGAACGATTTCGGAACCGTCGTTGGTGGAACGCACACCGAGAGTCACCTTGCAGCCGTCGGCGCAATGCGTGCACACGGTGGAAACGTGGCTCATTTCCCAGGGGCGAGTCTTGTAGCGATAACTTCCGCTGGTGAGCGCGCCCACGGGGCACACGTCGATGCACATGCCGCATTGTTCGCAGTCGAGTTGCTGATGATCGTTGGGCGCGATGACGGAGTTTGCGGCGCGATTCTGGATGCCGAGCGCCCACACATCCATGCCTTCGCCGCACATGCGGATGCAGCGGTAACAGAGGATGCAGCGCGGGCGATCGTAGAAGACGGCGGGCGACCACTGCTGCTCGTCGCGATGATGCTTGACCTCGACGTACTGGCTTTCGCCTGCGCCGTACTTGAAGGTCATGTCCTGGAGTTCGCACTCGCCGCCCGCGTCGCAGACGGGACAATCGAGCGGGTGATTGCCGAGGAGCAATTCGATGGTGGCCTTGCGTGCCTGTGCGATTTCGGGTGACTCGGTGATGAAGACCTGGCCCTCTGCGACGGTGGTGGTGCAGGCGGTTTGCAGCTTGGGCACTTTCTCCTGGCGCACGACGCACATGCGACAGGCGGCCTGCAAAGAGAGGCCGGGATAGTAGCAAAAGGCGGGGATTTCGATGCCGGCTTTGCGGCACGCGTCAATGAGCAGCGTTCCCGCCGGAGCGGTTAGCTTTTTGCCATCGACTGTGAATGTGACATCAGGCATTCTCTGTTTGCGGTCCCTCAGGGGCTAAAGCCCCGACATTCGTTTCTTCCATTCGGCACGACTGAAGTCGTGCCCTTTCACGACCTAGGTATGTCTACACCACCGTTAACTGCGGCACGCCTTCCCGGGCGAACGGGCACGGCTTTCCGTTCAGGTGATCTTCAAACTCCTTGCGAAACTTCTTCAAGAACGCGATGGTGGGCATGGCCGCGGCATCCCCAAGCGGGCAGAAGGTGCGGCCCAGCATGTTTTCCGCCAGGTACTGCATGTTTCCGATATCAGCCTCGGTCCCGAACCCGGCGTGGAAGCGCGTGAGCGATTTCTTGAGCCAGTCGGTGCCTTCGCGGCAGGGGATGCACCATCCACAGCTTTCGTGCGCGTAAAAGCCGATCGTACGAAGCGCGAACTCGACCATGCAGGTCTGGTCGTCGATGACGACGACGCCGCCCGAGCCAAGCATGGAGCCGGCTTTGCCTACCTGATCGAAGTCCATACCGATATCGATCTCTTCGGGCAGCAGGACGGGAGTGGACGAGCCGCCGGGGACTACAGCTTTCAATTTGTGGCCACCGCGTATGCCGCCGGCCACTTCGTAAATCATTTTTTTGAGATTGTAGCCCATCGGCAATTCGTAGACGCCGGGGCGCTCCACGTGGCCGCTGATGCAAAACAGGCGCGTACCGCCGTTGCGCGGAGTGCCTAAACCTGCATACGCCGCTGCGCCCATCGCGATGACATGGGGCACGGTGGCGATGGTCTCGGCATTATTAATGACCGTGGGGCCGCCGTAGAGGCCGACAACGGCGGGGAAGGGCGGCTTGATGCGCGGTATGCCGCGTTTGCCTTCGAGCGACTCCATCAGCGCTGACTCTTCGCCCACTTCGTACGCGCCAGCGCCGGTTTGCGTGATGATTTGGAACTCCATACCGGAGCCGAAGATATCTTTGCCGAGAAAGCCGCGATCGTAAGCTTCGGCGACGGCGCGCTCCGTGATTTCGAGAAGATAACGGTACTCGCCGCGCAGGTAGATAAAGCCCGTGCGCGCGCCCACCGCCAGGCCGGCGATGATGGTTCCTTCGATTACCGAATGCGGATCGTGCAGGAAGATCAGATGATCCTTGCAGGTTCCCGGCTCGCTTTCGTCGCCGTTGACGAGAATGTACTTGGGCTTGGCGGATTGTTTGGGGACGAAAGACCACTTCATGCCGGTCGAGAAACCCGCGCCGCCACGGCCGCGCAGTCCGCTGGCCTTCATCTCATCGACGATCCATTCGGGGCCCTGGGCGAGGCATTTTTTCACGGCCTGATAACCGCCCAACTCGAGATAGCGATCGATCTTTGCCGCGCCCATGCCGAAGCGCTGGGAGACCAACTTCACTTCATCAGGGTGCGAGACGAGCCTAGGCATCGTTGGCCTTGCCTTTCGCCTTCGCCTGCCCGCGATAACCGCTGAGGATGCCGGGGACGAGATCGGGCTTGATCTCGTCGTGAAAGTCGTAATTCACTTGAATCGCCGGCGCCCAGCAACACGCGCCGATGCACTCCACTTCTTCGACGGAAAAGAGGCCGTCGGACGTTACGCCTTTGGGGCCGACGCCGAGTTCCTCCTGAAAACGCTCGTAGACTTCGTAAGCGCCGCGCAACATGCAACTGATGTTAGTGCAGACCTGAATGTTGAATTTGCCGGCGGGCTTGAAGCGGAGCATCGAATAATAGGTGGCGACGTTGCGCACTTCGAGCTCCGTAATGCCGATGCGTTGCGCGATCTCCGCAACGATCGCGTCGGAAAGATAGCCGACTTCGTCCTGTGCGTAGAGCAGCATGGGGATGAGCGCGGAACGCTTAACGGGATACTTCTGAACCAGTGCGTCAAAGCGCTCGACCAGCGCAGGCGAGAAGACAGACATGCTTTCGGGATCTTTCTTTTTCGCGCTCATCGCATCAACTCCCGTGCCCATGTTTCTGCTGCCAGATCCATCTCTTCTTCGCTTGTCCCGCTCCGCAATCGCCCGGAGTTTGAGAATTCCATACTTCCGCTGCTTCTATTTTCTCGCGTCCAGTTGACGATTGCGCCTTCTCGCTCGAGGCGAAGCCATTTTTCTTTGTGGCGAACCGTAATGACTTCCACGCCCGCCGCGACTCTGGCTTGGCGATTGTCGTGCAATCCATGTGCGGCAGTGTAGCTGCGGAGCAGGGAAGCGAGCGATATCCAAAGCTCGCTCCAGAGCGCATCGGAGGAAGAGATTGAGCTGGCTGTCACCGGTCGATTTCTCCCAGCACGATGTCGATGGAGCCGACTACGGCGACCAGGTCGGCGATCAGGCCGCCCTTGCACATGGTTTCGACGGCCTGGAGCGTGGCGAACGAGGGATAGCGCATGTGCACGCGGTAGGGCTTGGCGGTGCCGTCGGAGACGACGTAATAGCCCATCTGCCCGTGGCCGCATTCGATGCCCTGGTAGACCTCGCCGGCGGGAACATCGAATCCCTCGGTCACGATCTTGAAGTGATGGATCAGCGCCTCCATCTGCGTCTTCATTTTTTCGCGGTCAGGCAGAACGATCTTTGGCGCGTCGGCTTTGACTGGGCCGCCGGGCATGCCGTCGAGTGCCTGCTGGATAATTTTTGTGCTCTCGCGCATTTCGATCAGCCGAATTTCATAACGCGCCCAGGTGTCGCCCACCGTGGAAATCGGTACCTTGAATTGGAACTTCTCGTAGCTCGAATAAGGCATGTCGCGGCGGAGGTCGATATCGACCCCGGAGGCGCGCAACGGTGGGCCGGTTACGCCGAGCGCAATGGCATCGGCTGCGGAGAGATAGCCCACACCCTTCAAGCGATTCATGAAGATTGGATTGCCCGTGAGCAGGTTTGAATACTCGTCAATCTTTTCCGGGAAACCGTGAACAAATGCCGCAACCCGATCGAGCCAGTCGATCGGTGGCTCCATCGCAAGGCCGCCTATGCGGAAGTAGCTGGTCATCATGCGCTGGCCGGCCACCGCTTCAAAGAGCCTGAGGATCTCCTCGCGTTCGCGGAAGGTGTAGAGGAATACCGTGAGGGCGCCAATATCCATGGCGTGCGTGCCGAGCCAGATGAGATGCGAGTTCAGCCGGCTCAGCTCGGTCAGCAGGACGCGAATCCATTGCGCGCGCTCGGGGATTTCGAGGTTGAGGAGTTTTTCGACGGCCAGGCAATAGCAGAGGTTATTGGAGAGCGGATCGAGGTAATTGACGCGATCGGTGAGAGGAACCACTTGCTGATAGAACTTGGCCTCGCAGGTTTTCTCGATGCCCGTATGCAGATAGCCGATCTCAGGGCGGACGCTGACGATGACTTCGCCGTCGAGCTCGACCACCAGGCGCAGCACGCCATGGGTTGCAGGGTGTTGCGGGCCCATATTGAGGATCATGCGCCGTTCGCCGGTGCTTTCGGAAGTGGGCAATTCGAGGACGGGCGCGCCAGGAATCTCGATCATCAGCGATATCCCTCCACGGGGTAATCCTTGCGCAGGGGATGACCTTTCCAATCGTCCGGCAGCATGATGCGGCGCAGGTCGGGATGATCGGCAAAGTGGATGCCGAAGAGATCGAAGACTTCGCGCTCATAATAGTTGGCGCCCGCCCAGACGGGCGTGATGGAATCGACGCTGGGATCGGCTTCATCGAGCAGGACGCGCAGCCGAATGCGTTCCTTCATTCCAAACGACAGGATGTGGTAGCTCAACTGAAAGCGAGGTGCGAGGGGGTACCAGTCCACCGCGGTCATGTCTTCAAAGAAGTTGTATCCGGCGGCTTGCACGGTGGCGCAAGCGGCGCGAATCTCTGTGGGCGCGATGGTGAGAGTCAACTCGCCGAAATCGAATTTGGCATCGGTAAGGGCGTCAGGCTTCCATGCGAGAAGCGCCTTGATGGCGGGATGGTCAGACATCTCCGCGAGGACAGCTTGCTTTCCCGATAAAGTGGGTGGTTGAGTCGCCATCCTAGAGATCCGCCTTGTCATGGCTCCAGTTCAGGACGCCTTTGCGCACGATGTAGTAGAGACCGACGCCGACAAAGCCGAGGTAGACGAGCATCTCCCAGAAGCCGAAGAACTGCGAGCAGCCAGTGAGCGCCGGGAGACGCCGGTAAACGACCGCCCAGGGCATCATGAAGACGACTTCAACGTCGAAGAGGATGAAGAGAACTGCGACCAGATAAAAGCGCACGCTGAAACGGCCGCGTGCGTCACCGGTGGCCTGAATGCCGCATTCATAGGCAGCGAGCTTGACCGCGGTGTTGCGATGGCGGCCTACGAACCATGAGGCTACAACCATCCCCACGCCAAGAAAGAACGCGGCAAGAATCTGCATCAAAAGCGGGAGATATTGCCAGTCATACGGAACCATTGCCGCCCAGTCCGAAGAAAATCGATAAGATTGCGCCCCTTGTGCCAGAGAAAGAGCTCCGGACACGCAGGATTCTAATTTGAGATTAGGTTTTCAGGCTGATCCCGTCAAGGCAAGGTGTCGATGAGCAAGGACAAAGTGCTTTATCGTGCGGGAGATATTGCGTTTCGGTGGAAAAGGGTGGGCACCGTGATTCTTGACCCAAGAGATGTGAGCTTCGTCACTGGAGTTCCCATTTGAGATGGTGCATAAAGTAACGTGTACCGAATTGAGATAGTACTTCGGTGATCTGTTTGACAGGTTACGTTGCGTCGATGATTCAGGTGAGGATGAAAAACATGGCGACGACTTCAGTAGTGTGTGGGGTCCCGATCCGGACAACAGTACCGGCGGCGGTATCGGGCCGTGGTGTAGTGCGTCGTCGCAGGATCTCGCCTCAGGCAGGCCGCGCTCTGGAGATTCTGGGCCACGCCATTGAGTACCTGACGGACGAGTTTATCTACGCGGGCGGAACCTTCTCCGCGCACGACGGGCAGGTGGAAGCCGTGCAGCTGCTTATGGGACTGAATCGCGAGATTTATTTCGATTGTCCTGAAGTGCCGAGCTTCGCCGATCGGTTCCGCGCGCTGGTGCATCTGCGCACAGCGTAAGCCAGAAGCTAGAGGCTAAGAGCTAGAAGCCGTTATTGCCCCAGCACCAAAACCCCAAATAACACCAGCCAGGCAAAGCCCATGGTGTGCCAGAACCACGCTGTTGAGTCCACAGCGATCTGGCGGGACTCCACACGTTTGAGGCGCGTGAGAGCGCAGAGGCAGAAGAGCAAAGCGAATACGCCGAGGATGAGGTGCGCGGCGTGCAGCCCGGTGATGATGTAAAAGAAATAACTTGCCGGTGTAGACCAGCGATCGAACGCGAACCCCTGCATGGTTAATTGTTTCCACGCCAGAGCCTGGCCGAAAAGAAACAGCAGCCCCAGGACGAGAGTGAGCGCGATCCAGGGCAGGGCGCGGCGCAGCGCCGGGCGGCCTAGCCCGAGCCACTCTTCCAATACGTCAAATTCGTGGAAGATGTGCCGGCGCGCCCGCTCCATGGTGAGGCTGCTCAGCAGCAGGACTGCTGTGTTCAGAAAGAGGATGGGCGGAAGCAGGACCGGGTGCCAGTCGCCGATCTGGCGCAGGGTCCGGGGATCCATGTGGGTGCCGGCCTGGCGCGCATAAAACAGCACCACCAGCACGACGAAGAACATCATGTCGCCGGCGAGGGCGCAGAAGACAAAGGCGCGGGTGCGGTATAGTGCCTCCCGTGGGCCGCGGCGCGGTTTTCTCCAGTCGTCATCGCCCCCACCACCCCCACCACCGGTAGGCCGGCGGTCAACGGGTGGCTTGCCCCCGGTTCCGGGCGCTTTCCGCTCGATTTCGGCCGGGATGGGCGAAAAAATGGACGGCATCGAGCCCTCCGTGAGGATGAGGTTACCCTGACTCTTTCTTGGACGCACCTAAGAACGGAAGAGGATGTTCGCGTTGTGGAAAATGACACGCCATCGCATCCGAAACGGGTGCGATCATCTCTTCTGATTTCGATTGCAATTACACGTGCAGGTTGCAATACGTGCAAAAAGGGAAGTCGAGCACAGTGTGCAATGACACAGAGTTCCCTGGTTTCGTTCAGCCGTACCGGACGGCGATGCTTACCAGCCGCGCGTCTGCAACAGCTGTGATTCTTCGAGACCCGCCGCTGCCAGACCCTTCATGGTTCCGGTTACTTGTTCGCTCACCTCGGCCAGAATCTTGGGATCGTTGGCATGTGTGGTGGCCATCACGATGGCCTTGGCGCGCGAGGTGGCTTCTTCGCGTTCCTTGGGGTCGTTCTCCACGTCGAGCGGTGTAGCGCGTTCCTTCATAAAGATGCCCGAGCCGACAAAGATAGCTTCGGCGCCGAGTTGCATCATCAGCGCGGCGTCCGCGGGTGTGGCGATGCCACCGGCGGAGAAGTTGGGCACAGGCAGCTTGCCGGTCTGCGCAACCATTCGGACCAGTTCGTACGGGGCCTGGTGTTCCTTGGCTGCCGCGTAGAGCTCCTGGTCGGTGAGTACCGTGAGCACGCGCATTTCGCGAGTGATCTGACGCATATGCTGGACAGCGTGGACCACGTCTCCGGTGCCTGCCTCGCCTTTTGTCCGGATCATGGCTGCGCCTTCGGCGATGCGCCGGAGGGCCTCTCCGAGGTTTCGTGCACCACACACGAAGGGAGTGGTGAAAGCATGCTTGTCGATGTGGTGGGCTTCGTCCGCGGGGGTCAGCACTTCGCTTTCGTCGATGAAATCCACGCCCAGTTGCTGGAGGATCTGCGCTTCGGCAAAGTGGCCGATGCGGGCCTTGGCCATGACGGGAATTGAGACGGCCTGAATGATCTGCTTGATGAGGGCAGGCCGGGCCATGCGGGCCACGCCGCCCTCGGCGCGGATCATGGCCGGAACGCGCTCGAGAGCCATGACGGCGACAGCGCCGGCCTCTTCAGCGATGCGCGCCTGTTCGACGCTCATGACGTCCATGATGACGCCGCCCTTGAGCATCTCCGCCAGGCCCACTTTCAGGCGCAGGGTGGTTCCCGTCAGACTCTTGTTTTCAGTTGGTTCCGGCATACTCTTTGACCTCGCAAGGCGGCAAGTTCGCATCCGCTGGGAATGGAAAAGCCGATCAATCTTTCACTGTCCAGTGTAGCAGCGATGCGGTTTGGATGCCGCTTGGTTAGGAACCGGACCATGCGGAGGCGCAATTCTTAAACCAATCCAATCCATTCCATCCTCCACTGGTCCTCTTACTGCTGCTGTTTCTACCGGAATGGCGACAGCACATCCACAGCCGGCACCTACGGGAGTAACCCATCCGGGAGTGGCGCCGGCGGAGCGCGCTGCTGCCGCAGAGGCTACGCAGGCTCTGGTTCCGGCGCCGCATCCGCCGCAAAGCGAGGCCTTGCCCGTTTTCAGCACACCGATTCCGCAATTGCCGGTGGAACTCGGCGTGACGATCCCGGTGCGCGAGTTTCGCATACGCAACTTGCTGGCGCTGGCGCCGGGGCAGGTGATCGAGACGCAATGGAACCACGGCGACGATCTTCCTCTGGCCGCGGGCGATGTGCAGTTGGCGTGGAGCGAGTTTGAAGTGGTGGAAACCCGGTTAGCGGTGCGCGTGACGCGGCTGGCGTAGGGGAGCAAGCGGGAGAAGGAATCGAATGGCAGGCGGAACACACAAGAACGTGGGTGGTCCACATGGATGGGCGGGATGGCTGCTGGCGAAGTGGCATGGCCGCGAGCGAGCGGAACCGCGTCTTGCGCTTGTCGAGCGCATCACGCTGGCGCCGCGCCAGTCTCTGGCGCTGATTGAAGCGGAAGGGCGCAGAATTCTGGTCGCAACCTCGCCCGAGGGCGGTCCGGCGTTCTATCCGCTGGACGAAAATACGCAATCCAGGGCCTATGCGGGTGCGAACTGCGCAGTGCGTGGCCGGTCTCGGGCGTCTTGGGGGGTCTCATGGTAGGCGCGTGGCTCTTGCGCATCGCAGCGGCTCCGATGGCAGTGCCACTCTTGCCCGACCTCAACGCGAAGCTACGGCCCTCGGACGCGACGCCGTGGACGATTCTCCTGGTTCTGACGCTGATCACCGTGCTGCCCGCGATCCTTATGGCGATGACGCCGATGGTGCGTCTAATGATCGTCTTTCACTTCCTGCGCCAGGCACTGGGCACGCAGACAGCGCCTTCGAATCCCACGTTGATGGCGCTGGCACTGATGATGTCGTGGTTCCTGATGACGCCGGTGCTGAACCAGGTGGATCAACAGGCCGTCGAGCCCTATCGCAGCGGCCAGATTACCGGTATCGAGGCCATCGACCGCGGCGCCGAACCCGTCAAGCACTTTCTGCTCAAGTACGCGCGCGAGAAGGATCTCGCTCTGTTCACGGCCGCAGGCCAGATTCCGCGGCCCGACACGCCTGACGATTTGCCCATGCGCGTGGTGATTCCCGCCTACATCCTCTCCGAACTCAAGGCTGGATTTGCCATCGGCGCGGTGCTGTTTCTGCCCTTTCTGCTGGTCGACATGGTGACGGCAGCGATCACGACTTCGATCGGCATGTTCCAGTTACCGCCGGTCGTGGTCTCGACACCGCTCAAGATTCTGCTCTTCGTAATGGTGGACGGCTGGAATCTGCTGGCGAACTCGCTGTTGAGGAGTTTTTAGATGACACCGGACCTGGTAGCCGAACTGATGCGCCAACTGATGCGCGAAGCCATGATTGTGGCCGCGCCGCTGCTGATCGCCGCCGCGGCTCTGAGTTTTGTGCTCAGCCTCATCCAGACCCTGACCAGCCTTCAGGAGCAGTCGCTGACCTCGGTGCCGCGCCTCACCGCCATCGCGCTCATCCTGCTGGTCGGCATGCCGTGGTTTCTGGAGAGGCTGGGCAACTACACGCAACTGCTGCTGGGCGACTTTCGCCGCTATCTGGGCTAGATCAAATGCCGGACTGGACAACATTTTTGAGTGCGATGGCCTTGACCCTGGTGCGGGTCAGCGGGATGGTAGCCTTCGCGCCTTTCTTTTCATCGACCGCCCTCCCCATGCGCACGAAAGCGGTCTTCTGCGGTGCGGTTGCATTTCTGCTGGCGCCGCTGGTGGCAGCACTTCCCTATGCGCAGACATCGATCAGCTTCGCGGCTATTCTGGGCGAACTCGCGATCGGCCTGGTTTACGGCCTCTCGCTGGCGCTGCTGAACGAGATGATGCTTTTTGCCGGCCAGATTGTGGGCCTGCAGTTCAGCTTCTCGCTGGTGAACTTGATGGACCCGGCTTCTGCCATCCAGACGCCGCTTCTGGGCGACCTCTTCCAGCTGATGGGCACCCTGGTTCTGATCACCGCCGGACTGGACCGCATCCTGCTGGCATCGATGGTGCGTAGCTTCCGCGCGGTGCCGCTGGGAACCTTCGCGCTCGCGCCACTGACAGCGTTGGTGATCGTGCGCGCGGCAAGCGGCGTCTTTCTGGCCGCGGTGGAATTGGCTGCGCCGGTGCTGGCCGCGACCATGCTGGTTGAGATTGCCGTGGCGCTACTGGGCAAATTGAGCCCGCAACTGCCGGTGATGATGCTGACCGTGCCGCTGAAGACGCTGACGGGCTTTGTGATTCTTGCGGGCTCGCTGGCGCTCTGGCCGCGCTTTATCGAGGCGCGTTTCAGCGGGCTGCTCGACATGGCTGAGCGCCTGATCACTGCTTCGGCCGCCGCGTCCGGATGGGGAGCCTGACGGATGCCCGGAGAGCGCACCGAACAAGCCACGCAGCACCGCCGCGAAAAGGCGCGCAGGGAAGGCGACATCCTGCACAGCCGCGAATTGTCGGCTGCCGCGGGAACCCTGGCCGGGGCGCTTGCCCTCGGCGCGCTGGGCCCGCGGACGATGGAGGCTTGGCGGGTCGCCTTTGCAGGATTTCTGGCGCTGGGCGCGAGCGCGCGTTGGGAGCCGGCCACCCTGGAACCGACGCTGATCGCCACGCGTCGCCTGATGCTCGAAGTGCTGGGACCGGCCGCGGTCGTCATGACTCTGGTGGTTGTGGCCTCTCTGGGAGCGGGCATCGCCCAGACCGGTGGCGTCTCCGTACACATGAGCGCTCTCGCATGGAAGCCAGAGCGCATCAATCCCGTCGCGAATATTAAGAATTTGTTCTCGCTGCGCGCTGCGGCCCGGCTTGCCAAGTCGCTCATCCCGGCCGGCTTTCTGGCAGTGTTTGCCGTGCAGCGCATCGCCCGGCAACTCACCATTCCACCCTTTTCGACGGAGCGGCTTGAGCTTCTGGGTCAGGACGTTTACGGATTGCTGCTGGCTGCGGCGTGGCTGCTCTTCGGCTGGTCGGCCATCGACTACATGGTGGAGTGGCAGAGTCGCGAGTCGCGCCTCAAGATGAGCCGCCAGGACCTGCGCGATGAGTACAAGGAGACGGAGGGCAGCCCGCAGATCCGCGGCCGCATCCGCAGCCTGCAGCGCCAGATGCGCCGCCGCCGCGTAAAGGCCGACGTAGGAAAAGCTGCCGTGGTCCTGACCAATCCCACGCATTATGCAGTGGCTCTCGGCTTTGATTTCGTGGCCATGGATGCCCCCAAGGTTCTGGCCAAGGGGCGCAATCTTCTGGCCGAGGAGATTAAGGCCGAGGCGCGCTGGGCGGGCGTGCCCATTGTGGAGAATCCGCCGCTTGCGCGGTCACTCTATCGCTCAGTCGAAGTGGGCCAATCGATACCGGTGGATCTGTATGCCGCCGTGGCCGCGATTCTGGCCTATCTCTACCGCCAGCGCGTGGAGGCCGAATTGCGGGAGCGGAAGACGCGGCGCTCCGCGCCTTCGGGCTTTGGAGGAATGTCTTGATGAGGTGCTCCGCACTTTCGGGTTTTGGAGGAGACGATCAATGAGTACAGCAGTTTTGCCTGCCGGAACGCTTCCGGCCCGGACTCCGGTCTGGCACCGGCTGCGCGATTACCTGCTGCCCATGGCGGCGATCAGCGTGGTGTTTGTCATGCTGGTGCCGGTGCCGGCCGCGGGCCTGGACCTTTTGCTGGCGCTCTCGATGGCGGCGTCGGTCATCGTCTTCCTCTCGGCCGTACAGATTCGCCGCGCCGTCGAGCTTTCGGTCTTTCCGACTCTGCTTTTGCTGCTCACCCTCTTCCGCCTCTCCCTCAACATCGCTTCCAGCCGGCGCATTCTTCTGCACGGCCAGGAGGGAACCGGAGCTGCAGGCAAGGTGATCGAGGCCTTCGGGCAATTCGTGGTGGGCGGCAACTACGTGGTCGGCTTCGTGCTGTTTCTGGCGTTGATCGCGATCCAGTTCCTCGTGGTGTCGCATGGCGCCGTGCGCACCGCCGAGGTGACAGCGCGGTTCACGCTGGATGCCTTGCCCGGCAAACAGATGGCCATCGACGCCGACATGAACGCGGGACTGATCGACGAGGCCGAAGCGCGTCGGCGGCGCCAGGCGATTGCGCGCGAGGCCGAGTTCTACGGCGCCATGGACGGCGCGGCGCGCTTCAACCAGCGCGATTCTCTGGCCACGATCCTGATCACGTCCATCAACATCGTCGCTGGACTGCTGATCGGGACCCTGCAACAGGGCGTCGAGTTGAGCGAGGCCGCGCGCACCTACACCGTGCTCACCGTAGGCGATGGACTGGTGACGATCATTCCCTCATTGCTCGTCTCCGTGGCCGGCGGCATCACGCTGACGCGCGCCAACTCGGCCGGCATGCTGGGCACTGAGATCCGGCAACAGCTTCTGGGCCGCCCTGCAACGCTCTATATGGCGAGCGCGGTATCGGCCTGCATGTGCCTGATACCGGGTTTGCCGAAGATCGCCTTTCTGGCTGTAGCAGGAGGCCTCTTTGTGGGTGGCAGGCGGCTGGCCGCGCAAGGCCCGCCAGTTGTGGCAGAGCCGGCAGCAGTTGAGAAAAAGAAGCTCGAAGGCGCGCAGATTTCGGAGCTCTCTTCGCTGCTGCGCCTCGAAGATCTGACGCTTGAGATCGGTTTCCAGCTGATTCCGCTGGTCGACGAGAAGCAGGGAGGGCAGTTGCTGACGCGGGTGCGCGCCCTGCGCCGCCACCTGTCTTCTGAGATGGGTTTCCTGGTTCCTCCAGTGCACATCTCCGACAACCTGCGCCTCAAGCCCCGCGAGTATGTGATCTCGCTGCGCGGCATTGAGATGGGCCGCTGGCAGACGGAGGGCCCGCACCTGTTGGCCGTCTCGGGAGAGCCGGGCCGCAGGCCGCTTACCGGCAAAGAGACGCGGGAGCCAGCCTTTGGCGTGCCCGCGGTCTGGATCGCTCCCGCGCTCGAAGAGCAGGCGATTGCAGCCGGCTATTCGGTGGTGGATGCGGTCACCGTGATCACCACCCACCTCGGGGAACTGATCCGCCAGCATGCTGGAGAGCTGCTGGGCCGCGCCGAAATCAAACGCCTGCTCGATGCTCTCAACGACTCGCATCCCAAGCTGCTCGAAGAACTGGTGCCCAAGCTGCTGACTCTGGGCGAGGTGGCGCGGGTGCTGGAGCAGTTGCTGCGGGAGCGGGTTTCGATCCGCGATATGGGAACGATCTTGGAGGCATTGCTCGAGACCGTGCCCGTGAACAAGAGCCTCGTTGCCTTGGTCGAGGCATCACGCCAGGCGCTGGGGCGAAGGCTGGTGCGGCCGCTCCTCGATAGTGAGGGCCAGTTGCCGGTTCTTTTGCTCGATCCCGCGCTCGAAGAGGAGATTCTCTCGGCCGTCGCCCCGGAGTCGGGCCAGCGCCTGCTTGCGGCGGCCGCACCCCAAGGAACCCCAATCGTTCGCCGCCTCACCGATTCTGTGAGATCCCTTATCGGCTCAGCCTCTTCTGCGGCACCGCCCGTGCTCCTTTGTCCGAGTCCGGCGCGTTTTCACGTCAAGCGCTGGCTGGAACCGGTGCTGCCGCGACTGGCCGTAGTGGCCGCCAGTGAGATTCCGCCGGAGATCCGGCTGCGGCCCGTGGGCGCCGTGCGCTGACTCGGCGCAATGGGTTGAGACAGATCGCTTGTAACGAATGAGTCGGAGTAAGGGAGAAGGCAATGGGAGTCGACGGGACGGCTGTAATGAGAGAACCCAAACCCGCGCGCCGCGCCGCGGCAACGGGCGGCTATCCTCCGGCCGGCTTGCCGCCGGCATTGACCGGCGAACAGGAACGGGTGCTGCTGGAGCATCTGCCGATCGTGCGCTTTCTCGCGCGCCGCATCCACGAGCGGCTGCCGCAGCACGTGGACATTGAGGACCTGGTTTCGGCGGGCGTGGTCGGGTTGATGGACGCCTTCGCCAAATTCGATCCCGAAAAGAAGGTGCAGTTCCGCAGCTACGCGCAGTTTCGCATCCGGGGCGCGATTCTCGACAGCTTGCGCACGCTCGACTGGAGCCCGCGCGAACTGCGTCGCAAGGGCCGCGCCGTCGAAGAGGCCATCCGCGTGCTGACGGCGCGGCTGGGTCGTGCCCCCGGCGAGGCCGAAGTCGCCGCCGAAATGGGGCTCGGTCTGGAGGACTACCAGCAGTTGCTGGGCGATCTCAAGGGGCTCGAGATCGGCACGCTGCATGTCGAACGCAACGAGAACTCCGGCGAAGAGGAGTTGGCCTATGTGCCGGGTCGCCCTGAGGAAGATCCGCTCTTCCGCTGCCTGCGCGGCGAGCTCGAGGAGCGGCTGGGGGAGGCGATTGCCAATCTCCCCGACCGCGAGCGGCTGGTGATGACTCTCTACTACTACGAAGAGATGACGATGCGCGAGATTGGCCTGGCGCTGGGCGTGGTGGAGTCGCGGGTCTCGCAAGTGCACGCTTCGGCGGTGGTGCATCTGCGCAACGCCTTGCGCGACCTGGCGACGCACGGTGCTCATGACCGGCTGCCTCCGCGCAAGCCGCCGCACAAGGCCTGATCGGGGCGGATTTAGATCATTGAATGAACGCTCGAAAGGGGCGCGAGATTGACGGAAAAAACACTAAAGCAGGATGAGATCGATGCGCTCTTCGAGGCCGCGCGCAGCGTCTCGCCCGAGTCGTCGCGCCCCGAAGTGCGGGCCCGCGTGGTGGCGTATAACTTCTCGTCCGCGGGACAGATCTCGAACGATCAGTTGCGCGCCATCAGTATGCTGAACGACCTCTTTGCGCGCAATCTCACCCACAACCTCTCGGCGTGGCTCCGTACCCGTTTTCAGGTCAACCTGGTTTCAGCCGAACAGATCCAGTTCAATGAGTTTCTGCTCAGGATTCCCGAGATCAGCTACGTGGCATCGGTGCGCCTCGAGCCACTTGGCGCGCTCTCGGTGATGCAGCTGGATTTGGGGCTGGCACCGCCCATCATCGATCTGCTGCTGGGTGGCGACGGCAAAGACGGGCCGCTGCGCGAACTGACGGACATCGAAGAATCAATCCTGGGGAGCGTGGTGGAGATCATCTGCCGGGAACTGGCCATTGCCTGGCAACCAGTAGGCCTCGGCTTCAGCTTCGAGCGCCGCCAGATGCAGACCCAGGTTGGGCGCATTATCGCCGTCACCGAAAAGGCGCTCTGCCTGAGCTTTGAAATCCGCATGCCGCATAGTTCGGGACTGTTGAATCTTGCCTTTCCTGCGGTGGTGGCCAACACCATCCTGCGCCGGCTGACGACCGACTGGGGACGGCGCTGCCGTCACACGGACGATACGCGCGCGCAGATTGCGGCGGTGGCGCGGCGTATCCGTTTTGGCTGCACGTTGCAGCTGCCCACGGTGCGCCTGGCAGCGAACGTGCTCGAAGCTCTCCAGCCCGGCGATGTGCTGCGCCTCAATGCGGCCGCGAACACCCTCTCCGAGTGGCGCGTAGGCGGTTTGCCGCTTCTCGAAGCGCGGGCCATGCGTCTCGGCGTTCACCGCGCGGCGCGGGTCGAACGCGCGATCGCCGGAGGTGAGCAATGAAGACCTACTTCGAATGCTGGGCCGAGGTGGCCGCAGCACTCTTCTCGCAGGCCCTGGCCGGCGAGCCGGAACTGGCGGAGTCGCTGCCCAAACCGCTGGGCGTGGGCTCATTCGGATGGGCGGCCACGCTGGCCGGAGACGTGGAGGGCCGGTTTTCGGTGCTGCTCGACGGAGCGGTGCTCGAGACTCCGCTGGTGGGCGAGGGCGTGGACCAGAAGGCCGGCTGGAAAGAACTGGTGCGCGAGGCCGCCGACGCCGCGGCGGGAGAGCTGCTGGCGCGCACGGGCAAGAAGTGCCAGGTGACGAGCTTCGATGAGGTCGCGGAGGAGAGCCAGGTTTCGCATGCCTTTCAACTCCGCTGCGGTGACCGAACGTGGACGGTTCTGGTCCGGGACGAACTGCGCGCAATCGATGCCGGGGCGCGCGCCGAGGCCGCCACAAGTACCACGCCGGAAGCAGGCGTTAAGGAAACTCCGGGCGTTGGTCCAGAGTCCCCGAGCGCAGGGTTGACTCCCGGCCTCGAACTGCTGCTCGATGTCGAACTGGAAGCCTCGTTGCGCTTTGGCGCGCGCGAGATGCCGCTCGGCGAGATTCTCGATCTGGGGCCCGGAGATGTAGTGGAGCTCGATCGTCACGTGGCCGATCCCGTGGACCTGATTGTGGGCGACAAGATTGTGGCGCGCGGCGAGGTGGTGCTGGTCAACGGCAACTTCGGGCTGCGCGTGACGGAGGTAGCGGCGCCCAGGAAGCGCCTGGAGAGCGTGCGATGTCTCTTCTGAAGCGCCGTGGGGCGCGGAGCGAGCGCAATGCCGGTGCGGAAAACGGGCTCGTGACCGCGCACGATGCGGCGACGCCTTCCGTTGGGCAGGCGTGGCCAGGTCAACTTCCGGCGGGGGAGAGGCCAGGGTTATTGCGTACTTGCGCCAATCCAAGATGCGGTTCGGGATGGCTTCGTCTGTGGCGCAGCCGCGAGACCCCGATTTTTGAGGGCGGCTGGTGCTGCTCTCCCGCATGCACGTTGGCGCAGGTGGAAGCAGCGCTCGGCCGCGAGATGGACGCGCGGGGCGCGGTACAGGAGAATTACCGCCATCGCATTCCTCTGGGTCTGGCCATGCTGGAGCAGGGTTGGATCACGCCCATCGCGCTGCGTACAGCGCTTGCCGCGCAGCGCACCGCGGGGAGTGGGAGGCTGGGCGAATGGTTGGTGCGGCAGAGGAGTTCGAGCGAGGAACTGGTGACACGGGCACTCGGCTTGCAGTGGGGTTGCCCGGTGTTGAACATGGAATTCCATACCCCCGAAGACCTTACCGCGCTCTTGCCGAGGCTTTTTATCGACGCCTTCGGCGCGTTGCCGCTGCGCGTGGCGGCAGGCAGGATTCTCTACCTTGGCTTTGAGGATCGCATCGATCCCGCGCTGGCATTGGCTACCGAGCGCATGACCGGGTTGCATGTTGAAGCCAGCCTGGTGCGGGGCTCATTCTTTCGGCCCGCGCTCGCGCATGTCCTCGAGTCCAGGTTTCCGCCTGTCGAGCTCATCGAGGCGGCCACGGAGCGGGCATTGGCCTTGGCGCTGACCAAGATTCTCGAAGAAACGCACCCCGTGGACGCGCGCCTGGCGCGCATCCACGATTGCTTCTGGCTACGCATCTGGCGCCGGCGCCAGACCGGGCCGCTGCCGGACTCCGGCTCCATTCGCGACGTGATTGCTTCCACCGCCACGCACTAAGAGCGTTGCTGCTCAGGGCCCGCGGTGAATGCGCGAGGCATCGCGAGGCACGGGTTTGGGTCGAGGGAAACTGGGGCTCATGGTTAGGAGCCGCGCGCCGATAGGCAAAGAAGGGGGCGTGGGCATGAGCGAGATTCGAGCTCTGATTGTTGACGACTCGTCGGTGATGCGCAAGATTGTAGAACGGGCGCTGCGCCAGGCCGGCCTGGATACGCTGGTGGTGCATGAGGCTGGCTCGGGCGCCGAGGGGCTGGAAGTATTGAAGTGCAAGTCTGTGGACCTGATCCTTTCCGACATCAATATGCCGACGATGGACGGCCTGGAGTTTCTGCGCCAGATCCGCGCCCAGAATCTGGCTCAGGACGTTCCCGTGGTGATGATCACGACCGAATCGAGTGAGGAACACGTCAAGCAGGCGATTCAGGCCGGGGCGCGGGGATACATCCGCAAGCCCTTTACGGCCGAGCAGGTGAAGGAGCGAGTGTTGCCGCTGGTGCGGGCGGCCTGACGAGGAGGTACCCGTGTTGTTGAATGGAGTGCGTGCGGCGGCCATAGCGGGGCGTGCGGGAGCTGCGGTTCATTGTGGCGCAGACGAAAGGGAGCAGACGATGGCGGTGTCGTTGCGTGAATCCGTCGAGCGGGTCTCCGACCCGCGCAACTTGGATGCCAGCGTGGAGGAGGTTTTCCGGCTGATGCTCGGTATCGCGTGCCAGCGCGAGTCCGGCCTGGTGGTCGTGGACAAGGAATCCGTTACCGCCGTGGTCGGCTTTGGCGGCTTGTTGAGCGGCGCATGCGTCTTTCGTGCGGGCGCCTGGACGGCCATGAAGATTGCCGCTCAGATGACGGGCATGGAGTTCGATGCCATCGACAATACGGTGAAGGACGGCATCGGCGAGATCTGCAACATGCTGGCGGGGGCATGGAAGGGCAAGGTGCCCGAACTGGCTGCCAACTGCGGCCTGTCGGTTCCCGCGGTCATTACGGGCCGGGACTACAACCTGCACGTGCAGGCCCCGGAGTTTCAGCTGCACCACGGCTATCGCTTTGGCGAAGAGATCTTTGAGGTCACGATCGTCTGCGACGGCCTGCAATAAGACAGGGAGCAGGGAGTAGCCAGCCGAGTAAAGGAGTGAAACCAGTAAACGAGTGAAGCACTGGCCGCGCAACATTCACTCCCTTCACTTCATTCACTCGCTCCCTAGTTTCCTTCCCACTCCCGATTGCCTTGAATTTGCTAATCTCTCCATCCTCTTTTTGGTTCTCCTTCTGCAGGGGTTTTCCGTGTACTTCCACGAGGAGAACTCCCGATGGACAGTGGCTTCTACGCGGCAATGACCGGGCTGGTGGCGCGCACGCAGGCTCTGGATACGGCGGCAGCCAACTTGGCCAATGCCCAAACGCCGGGTTACCGTGCGGAGCGCGAGTTCTTCCGTTCCGCGCTGCTGGGGCCCGATGCTGCCGACTCGCAACTGGGAGCGACCGTGAACAACTACGGCCTGCTGGGCGGCGACCGATTGAGCATGGCTCAGGGCGCGCTCGAGCCAACAGGCAATCCTCTGGATCTCGCGATTGAAGGTCAGGGATTCTTCATGGTGCAGACGCCGAACGGGCCGCGCTACACGCGCGATGGCAGCTTCCACCGCGCGCAGAACGGCCGACTGGTCACGCAGGCTGGCGAACCGGCGCTCTCCGCAGTGGGCCAGCCGATTCTCATTCCGCCGGGCGAGGTCACGGTCGGCGCGGACGGGGCGGTTTCGGTGGCTGGCGGTGTCGTCGCGCAGGTAGGCGTTTTTGCGTTTCCTGCGGGGACAGAGCTCACGCCGGAGGGTGCCAACCGTTACGTGGCACCCCAGGGAGTCACGGCCACCGCTGCGAAGGATGCATCCATTCATGAGGGCGCCCTTGAGGCCGCCAATCAGGATGTGGTGGAGGGTTCGCTCGATCTAGTCATGATGCAGCGCCAGGCGGAGATGATGCAGCGCGCATTGACGGTGTTTCACACAGAGTTCAATAAATTTGCTACTGAAGATCTTCCAAGGATTTAGTCCAGAGCGAGGAAACAATAATGATTCGAGCTTTGTACACCGCCGCCAGCGGCATGAGCGCACAGCAAATGAATCTCGACACCATTGCTAACAACCTGGCCAACTCGTCGACTACAGGTTTTCGCCAGTTGCGCTTGCAGTTTCAGGACATGGTGTACCAGAACATGGTGACTCCGGGCGCAGCCCAGAGCCAAAACACGGTGTCCGCGGGATTGCAGATCGGGTTGGGCACCCGGCCGGCGGCGACCGAGGTCATCAATACCCAGGGCGAACTGAATGAAACCGACAATCCGCTCGATGTCGCCATTCAGGGCGCGGGTTTCTTCCAGGTGCAACGGCCGGACGGCACCATCGCCTACACGCGCGCCGGCCAATTTCACCTGAACAATCAGGGCACGATCGTGACCACGGATGGCGATCCACTCATTCCCACGATCACCATTCCTTCGAATGCCACGGCGGTCACGATCACGCAATACGGAGTGGTGAATGCGACCCTCGCCGGCCAGCAGAATCCTTCGCAGCTGGGACAGATTCAGCTGGCCACCTTTCCCAACCCGGGAGGCCTTGAAAGCATGGGCAACAACCTGCTCACGGCCACGCTGAGTTCCGGCGATCCTGTCCTGGGAAATCCCGGCGGCACCGAAGGCCTGGGCACACTGAATCAAGGCTATCTCGAGAACTCGAATGTCGACGTCGTGACCGAGTTTGTGCAGATGGTTTTGGCGCAGCGGGCCTACGAGTCGAATTCAAAGGTGATCAAGGCCGCCGACGATATGTATTCGCAGGTCAATAACATGACGCACTGATCTTGGCGTGCTGCTTGAAGTGAGCATCTGAAGTGGGACGACAGAGCAAGGCGGGGAAGATGGGCAGAGAAAGTTGGTGTACAGCGATGGCCGGGTGGGGATGGCTGGCGGGGATGCTGGTCGCCGGCGGGTGCGCGCAGACGCCGGGCGTCGCGCTGGCCGTGCCGAATACCGTGCGCGTTGTGGCTGATGTACCACAGGCCTCGCTCAATCCCAATAGCGAAGTGCTGCGGCAGATTGAGGATCCATCAACTGGCGACCTCTGGCTGCTGCTGCGCGACGCGAACCGCCCCGGCGGACCGGGACGGCTGGTGCTTATACGGCAACGGAGCAACGCCGAGAGGGCGGCTTTCGGCGGACTCGCGCAACCTTCGTCTGCCGGGGAGCGGCCCGTAATCCGCACCGGGGATTCGCTGCTGGTGGAGGAGCACACGGCGGTGGTCGATACGCGGTTGGAGGCGGTGGCATTGGAGTCGGCAGCAAAGGGCGCCCGCCTCAAGGCGCGATTGAAGATTGGTGGCAAGGTGGTGCGCGTGGTAGCGATCTCGTCCGGGCGCGCCGGCTTCGCGCCGGAGAGCGAGGTGGCACCATGAGAGCAGGCTTGGGGTTTTGTTCTCGATCGATATTGATCGCCGGGGTCGTGCTCTGCGCCTTGTGGGTGTCTGCCGCGGGCGCGGCCGACAAGAAGCAAAATGCCGCCGCCGCGACCGGCAAGGCGACGCCGCCTGAAGAAGCCTTACGCATCTACATCGGCAAAGTGCGCGCGCAGCAAGCCGCCGAAGTGCGGACCCCAGGATCGATCTGGAGCGCTCAGGGGCAGTTGGTGCGGCTAGGCACGGACGTCAAAGCTTTCCGCGTCCACGACGTGGTGATGATTGTGGTCTCCGAAAGCCTGACGGCCTCGACCGACGGACAGGTAAAGAACTCACGCGCTTCAAACGCAAGCTCGAGCATCACCTCGCTCTTTGGCAGGCTCAAGGCCTCGAACAATTTGCAGAACCTGCTCAACGCCAGCGCTGCTTCCGGGCTGACGGCGCAGGGACAGAGCACAACTGACTCCAGCCTGAGCACCACCTTTGGCGCCGAAGTGGTGGATGTGCTGCCCAACGGGATGCTGGTGGTGCAGGCGACACGGCAGTTGACCTTCTCGCAGCAGACGCAATTGATTACTCTGCGCGGCCTGGTGCGCCCGGAGGATGTGAGCAACCAGAACCAGGTGTTATCGACGGCCATGACTGATCTGGAATTGGAAGTGACGGGCAAGGGAATCGTGAACGATTCCACGTACCGCCAGAATCCGCTGGTGCGTTTTCTCGAAAAACTGTTGGTGTTCTAAAGCCGGCATAGCACCCCGGATCTGGCGTAGCAGACGAGGGCAGCGCGTAGCAGATGAGGGCAGGGCGTAGTGGACGAGGGCAGGGCGTAGTGGACGAGGGCAGGGCGTAGTGGACGAGGGCAGGGCGTAGTGGACGAGGGCAGAAAGATGCGGGAATACGAAGGCGAAGAACCGATCGACAATGGTTCACTCAGAGAGGAGAGAACGGTCGCGCGGCGCGTCGCCCAGGCGAAGGCGAGAGCAAGTGTAGAGCGTGCCTTCTGGTGGTGGATGGCACTGGCCGCGGTCTGGCTTATCTCTATCGCTTTGGTGCAGCCGCAGGAAGCGGAGCGCCGCTCGCGCATCAAGGATGTCGCAACCATCGAAGGGATTCGCGACAACCAACTGGTGGGTTACGGCCTGGTGGTGGGATTGAAGGGCACGGGAGACAGTTCGCAAACCGTCTTTCCCGCGCAGACTCTGGTGTCCGCCTTGCAGCGCATGGGCGTTACCGTGCCGCAGAGCGGCTCGCAGAGCGCCAGTAATATGCAGGTTAAGAATATGGCGGCGGTCTTCGTCGTGGCTACGCTACCACCCTTCAGCCGTCCCGGCTACAAGGTGGACCTTACCGTCTCGTCGGCCGGCGATGCACGTTCGCTCGAGGGCGGTATTCTGCTGATGACGCCGCTGTACGGGGTCGATGGGCAGATCTATGCCCAGGCGCAAGGGGCTCTGGTGCTGGGCGGATACACGGCGACGGGCGGCGGCAACTCCAAGCAGGTGAATCATCCCACTACGGCGCGCATTCCCGGGGGTGCGTCGGTGGAGCGGACCGTGCCCTTCGATCTTGCCGAGATGCGCACGGTGAGCATTGTGCTGAATGACGCCGATTTTCATACTGCCGAGGGCATGGCGGCGGCCATCGATCACGAGTTGGGCACGGCGCGCGCGCGCGCCGTCGACAGCCGGCGCGTGGAGATCGCCCTTGAGCCGAAAGAGGACGCCGCGGCGCTGCTCGACAAAGTCGAGCAAGTGGAGATCAGCGTCTATCCGCGGGCGCGCGTGGTGGTGAATGAACGCACGGGCACCGTGGTGATTGGCGGTACGGTGCGTCTACAGCCGGTTTCAATCCTGCACGGCGGACTCATTGTGAACGTGATCTCCCATATCGAGGTCTCGCAGCCCAGCGCACTCTCTTCGGGAACCACGCAGGTGGTCGAGCAGACCACCGTGCAGGCGCAGGATAAGCCGGTGAACGAGATCAATCTCAAGGAAGGCGCAACCGTCGAAGATTTGGTCCAGCAATTGCAACGTACCGGCGCAGGAGCGCGCGACGTGATTTCGATTCTGCAGGCTATGAAGGAAGCCGGCGCGCTGGAAGCGGATCTCGAGGTGCTATAGAGGACGGGAACAAGGGACCGAGGGAACGAGGGAGCAAGGCAAACGGGAGCAGGGGATGCTGGCACCATTGAGCGGCGTGAACGCGATTACCGGACAGGGCGAAAAGAGCGATACCGCGCTCTCGCCGCGGCTGACGCGTGCGGCGCACGAGTTTGAAGGGCAGATGATGCAACAGTTGTTGAAGCCGATGACACACGGCGATGCGCTGACCGGCACCGACGAGGATGAGGATTCCAGCGCGGGATCGGGTGGAGCGCTCGGCGAGTTTGCCTCCGAAGCGCTGGGCCAGTCGCTGAGCGAACGCGGCGGCCTCGGCATTGCCAATCGGATTATCCAAGAACTTTCCCATCCAGGTAACCATGATGAAAACGGGAAGGTAACCAGAAATCAGCACCAAGATCACGGGATGAGAACTTCTAAATGACTAGAGTGATTAAGAGATTCTGACGATAGACCCAGCAAGGAGTCACGCATATGGACATTCGGAATAGCCTGGACGGATTGGGTTCGCTTTTGGGACTGAACCCCACGGCGCCCTCGGCGTCCCAGGGCAAAGGCAACGCATCCGCGGCGCGGAGCAGCTTCGACAGCGACCAGGCGACCTTCAGCAGCGCGGCAAGCGAGGTTTCGCAGACGGCTTCCGGCGAGAGTGTTCGCGCCGACAAAGTGGCTGCCGTACAAGCGGCACTGGCTGACGGGACCTATAGTGTTCCAGCATCGGCGGTGGCTTCGCGAGTGATCGATTCGATGTTGACTTCCGGGCTCAGTGCGGGCCTGTCGTAGAAGGATAGGGAAGCTGCCGATGCAGGAGCTTGAGGCGCGTCCGGCGAATCCGGAGCTCAAAGAACTCGTGGTGGAGGCGTCGCGTGCGCTGGCGCGTCTGGACACGGTACGGCTCGAGGAACTTGCGCTCTCGTGCCAGGCTCTGACTGGGACACTGAATCCGGAAACCGCGGAAGAACGGAAGTTCCTGATGAGGCAGGCGCGGGAAGCCGCGGCCGACATGGCGGTCTTCGCCCGGGTTCTGGAGGCGACGCGGGCCAATCTGAACGTGATGAACCGGCTGCGCGAGCTGCGCGCCGGACAGTTGGAGTACACGGAACGGCAGGCGCGCGGCGGCGCGGAGGACGGGCATGGGGACGATTAACTCCGCACTGAGCCTGACCACGGGGGCTCTCGATGCCGACCAGGCAGCGCTGAGCGTCGTGGCCAACAATGTGGCCAACGCCAACACCACGGGGTACACCGTGGAAACGCCCGACTGGCAGGAAAATCAGCCGATCAATGTGGGTGGAATTGAGGTGGGCGACGGCGTCACCGAAACTGGCGCCACATCACAACGCGACCGCGTTCTGGAGGAGCGGCTCGACCAGCAACAGCAACTGGCCTCTGCTTCGAGCACCCGTCTTACCGCGCTGAACAACATGCAGGCGCTGTTTACGCCGGACTCCGGTTCTTCAAGCTCCACTGCTGGCGACATCGGGAGTGACATCACGAGTTTTTTCGACTCCTTTTCCTCGCTGGAGAGCGACCCTACCGACAATGCACTTCGCGAGCAAGTGCTTTCCTCGGCATCGACGCTGGCTGGTGATATCTCAAGTGCCGCAAACAGCCTGAATGCGCAAAGCGCCGCGCTCGATCAGGAGGCATCGGGAGTCGTTAACCAGGTGAACTCGCTGACTGGCGCCATCGCGCAGCTAAATCTCCAGATCCAATCCACTTCACCGGACGCCGATGCGGGCACTCTCGAAGACCAGCGGCAGCAGGACCTGAGCCAGCTCTCGCAGTTGATTGGCATCAACCAGGTATCGACGGAGAACAACGGTCTTTCCATCACGACGACCTCGGGCCAGTTATTGGTCTCTGAAGGACAGAACTTCCAGTTGTCCACAGGAACCGTGAATGGCGTCACGGACTTTTTTCTGGGCGGCGCCGATATCACCTCACAGCTTGCCACCGGCGGCGGGCAGTTGGGCGGCTACGTGACGGCGCGCGATGTGGATATTCCCGGCGCGCTCAGCTCGCTCGATCAACTAGCATTCAGCGTCTCGACCTCAGTGAACGCAAAAAACAACACGGGCACGGATCTCGATGGCGTGACGGGGACGGTCGCTAATCCCCTTTACGTCTTCAATGAGCCCGCCACAGAGGCCGGCAGCGCAATGAATATGAGCGTCATCATGACCGATCCCAATCAGATCGCGGCGGCGGGTCTGGGAGCCGGAACAGGAGATGATTCCAATGCCGTGGCAATGTACAACCTCGGCAGCCAGGCCATTGTGAACGGAGAGACTCCGATCAACTACTACTCGAATTTTGTTTCCACGCTCGGCGCAACCGTTTCCGAGGTACAGACCGAAAACACGGCACAGAACGCTTCCGTGACGCAGTTGCAGACGCAGAACAATGCGCTCTCAAGCGTGAATCTCAACGATGAAGCGGCGGCGATGTCGACACTGGAGAGCAGCTACCAGGCGGCATCTCAAGTCTTCACGCTGCTGAACACCATCATGGCCTCGGCGCTGAACCTGGGCCTGGAAACGACGGTGTCGTAAAGGCCAGGAGCTTTTGAGATGCGGGTCGATCCTTCATACATCACGAACCTCGTGGGTTCGCTCGATCAGGCGCAATCCAACGAGCAGCAATTGAGCTCGGAGCTGTCGAGCGGCGTAAGCATCACTTCGTTAAGCCAGGATCCGGTGGGCGCGGGCCAGAATGTTCTTTTCTTGAATCAGATTCAGCAGGACGACTCTTTCACCGAGAGCTCGAATCTGGTTACGGGGCAGTTGCAGGTGGCTGATTCGGCGCTGGGCAGCGTGGTAAGCGAGTTGACGCAGGCGATCTCACTGGCCACGAGCGCCAATAATGGAACCATGAGCGCGAGCGACGTGAAATCGATTGGCAGTCAGATTTCCGGCATTCTCGACGAGGTGCAGTCGCTGGCGAATACCAGTTATCAAGGGCAGTATATTTTTGCCGGCGGACAAACAGGCACGGCGCCGTTCTCGACGTCGGCAGCCTCTTCGCCCGGGGTCACATCGTACGGCGGCGATGAAGACGTGAATTATCTTGAGCTGCCCAATGGGCAGAAGATTCAGCTCAATGTTCCCGGAGATCAGGTGTTTCTGGGTGGCGGCGCGAACAGCGTTTTTGGTGCGCTCAACGCATTGGTTACCGACTATTCCTCCGGCACGGTAAACACTTCGCAAGCCGTGAGCGATACGGAAGCCTTGGGAACGGCTTTGAATTACGTTTCGCAGCAACGCGTGACCGTCGATAGTTCGATTACCCAGCTCAGCGCGGCGTCTAGCGCGGTGACGAATGAAAAGACACAACTGATGACGGCGCAGACCGACCTGATGCAGGCCGATATTCCTACGGTATCTACGCAACTTTCCCTGGCCGAGACGCAGCAGACGGCGCTGGAAGATGTCATCGCGCAGCTCGAATCCACTTCCAACGATCTCTTCTCCAAGCTGCAGCCCTGAATCGCGCCCTGCGGCGCGTTCTCTATACTGAATGCAAGAGGGCATCTCTTGTTCGCAGCAGTGCGATTTCTGTGGAATGCGACGCGCGGGCATCGCTTTGCGCCATGGCGCAGCCCCTATTTGCGCTGGCGCGTCGAGACCTATTCCGGCCGGCGTGCAGAATCGTTGACGGCCAAGAGCATTCTTGGTTTTGTTTGGGCTACGCGCGGAGAACTCCTGCGCTTTCTGGTTTGGACGGGCGAGTTGCAACGCGAAGCGCGCAAGCGGGTATAAAGGGAAGTGTCCCCAATCCTCGATAGCTGGAGTCGTTTTTCCGCGTGAGAGCCCCCCATTTCAAAGAAACCCTTCTCGCAGTCACATTGATCGCTGTTTTGGGCGGCGCGGTTTGTGCGCAGCAACTTCCTCCTGCCGAGCCTCCGCAGCCCATGCCGGTGCCTCAAGGCGGGTCCGCGAATTTGCGCGTGACCACCACCGAAGTGCTGGTGCCGACGCTGGTTGAGAAGAAGGGCGGCGGTATTCTCTACGGTCTGAAGGCGGGCGATTTTGTTCTTGAAGATAACGGTGTGCCGCAAAAGATCCGCGTGCAGGAGGAGATGGATACTGCGCCCGTGGCGCTGGTTGTTGCTGTGGAGGAGGGGGGCGCCAGTGTGCTCGAGTTCGACAAGCTCGCCAAGATGGGCCCTTTGCTCGACGTATTTCTCACCGATCCGAGGAGCCGGGCAGCGCTGGTGGGCTTCGATTCCGAGCCGGAGTTGCTTGAGGACTACACGCACGACGGCGATCGGATCAATTCTGATCTCGAGCGACTGCGCCCCGGCGATGGTGGGGCGGCAATTCTGGACACCGTGAACTACGCGGTGGCGCTGCTGGAGACGCAGCCCAAGGATTTTCGCCGCGTGCTTTTGCTGATCAGCGAAGAGCGTGATCACGGCAGCAAACACACCAAGCCGGCGCAACTAATTCAAAGAATTGGCGAGTCTGACGTGCTGGTGTTGAGCGTTTCGTTTTCGCCGGCGCTGGCCGAGTTGGGCCACGACGTGAAGGACTCCTCGCCCGACCAAGCCACGATGAATATGGTTTCGGCTCTGGTGATGGCGATCAAGGCGTTCAAGAAGAATGTCGCCAAGGAAGTGGCCGAAGAGAGCGGTGGCGAGTACACAACCTTTATTGGTGACAAGCGCTTTGAAGCACGCGTGATGACTGCTGCGAAGGACGCGCGCAACCGCTATCTGATTACCTTCAGACCCACCGATCTGACTCCCGGGCTGCACACGATCCGCGTGCGCACGACTCAGGATTACGGAGCGCGGATTGTGGCACGCGCAAATTACTGGCTGGCGGCACCGTAAATCCGTCCCCCCCACGGCGCGCGATAGGGCCGGGAGAGCAGTTCACTTGCGCCGGCATCGTCAATGATCTTTTCGCTGTTCACATCCCAGTGAATCTTGCGGCCGACAAGCATGGAAATAAGGCCGAGGTGGCCAGGAATAGCCGAGTGATGCGCGACCTGAGCCGGCGCTATTGTCGGCTTACGGGACTGAACGCAATCAATGAAGTTGGCCCAGTGGTCGTTCGAGAGATAAAGCGGATTCTTGCGCTGCGCTTCGGGGACGGAATCCCATTTGTTCCATTCGGGATTCGAGGAATCGAAGCCGCCGCGATCGACCCAGACCCAGCCATCGGAGCCGATCCACTTGGTGCCCATGTTGATGGCGGGGGAGCCGCCGGCAATGGCGAGCTGGACGTCGTTGGCGTAGCCGGTGACTTCTTTTTTGTAGAGACAGTTGATGGTGTATTTCTTGGCGGTGTTCCAAATGGCGGTCTTATCGGGGAATTCGCCGAATCCTTCGACCTCTGAGGGGCCGGAGAGGTCGAAGCCGAGGCCCCAATGGGCGATGTCGCCATGATGGCCGATCCAGTCGAGAAGCTGGCCCCCACCTGTGTTGTAATTCCAACGCCAGTTCTGGTAAACGCGTATATCGATGTAGGGTTCCATCTTTGCAGGACCAATCCAACGCTCGTAATCGAGGGAGGCGGGAGGATCGGTGACGGCAAGTTTCCATGCAGGTGAGCCGGGAAGAACGGTGGCGGGATCGATCGGCTTGTCGGAAATCGATGCCAATCGCGCTTGAAAAGCAGGAATCGTGTGCGGGAAATCGTGATGACCGCCAGGCAGACCGACTTCAACGTGCGTGACGTTGCCGATGAGGCCGCTATGGACGATCTCGGCGGCTTTGCGGAAGTTCGGAAGAGAACGCTGCCAGGAGCCGGTTTGCCAAATGAGGTTGTTCTTTTCGACGGCGCGGACGATAGCCTGTTGCTCGGCTATGGTGTGCGCGAGGGGCTTTTCGCCCCAAATGTCTTTTTCTTGCGCTGCGGCCTCAACCGCGATGATGGAGTGCCAGTGGTCGGGAACCGCAATCATCACCGCATCGATATCGGAACGCGCGAGAAGCTCGCGAAAATCGTGATATGACGCGCAGTCCTTATTGCCGTATTGGCCGTTGATCGTGTCGAGTGCGGCCTGGAGATGATTGGCTTCGATGTCGCAAGCGGCGACGACCTGACAGTTGGGAAGCTTGAGAAAGGCTTTGGTGTTGTTTGGGCCCTGCATGCCCCAGCCGATTACGCCAACGGTGACGCGATTGGAAGCGGGAACGCGTGCGGCGCGAAGGTGCGGACTGGACGCGACGGCGATAGAAGCTCCAGCCGAAGCGAGAAAATGGCGGCGCGTGAGGGAAGAGGCCCGGGACGATCCAAATGCCGTATCGGTCATGGTTTTCTCCAGAAGAACCCAATCAACTGCCGGAGCCCAAAGTCACAATTCGCAGGGCGCCAGCCGGGAAGAAAGGCGGGGACAGTCTAGCACGTGCATTTTCACGAGGATAGAAGATTCGCAGACCCCTGTTCGCGCTTTGGTTCCCAGCATGGCGCGTGTTCCCCCAAGGCGAGCGTTCATGTTAATCTTTCAGTAGACACTGAAGAGTGGACACGAGAGAAAACAGAGGAGTAATTCACGCCGTGCTGGCGACTCAAAAAAAGACCGACCTAATCAAGCGCTTCCGCACCCACGAGACGGACACCGGATCGCCGGAAGTTCAAATCGCGATTCTGAGCGAGCGGATTGGCGAACTGACCGAGCATTTCAAGACCCACAAAAAGGATCACGCTTCCCGGCGTGGGTTATTGATGCTGGTCAGCAAGCGCCGTCGCCTGCTGGACTACCTGAAGACGCACGATTCCGATCGCTATCGCGACGTTATCGGCAAACTCGGGATCCGCAAGTAATCAGAAAGCTCACTTTGAACCGGAAGCAACCAGACCGGACAATGGTCCCGGCCCCCATCCGATACGGAACACCGGACCAAATCGCGGCCGGCGGCACTGCATGCAGTGCCGCCGGCCTTGCGGATCGGTGTCCCGTGCGCGCGCATCGCGCGATCCCCACACAAGTTTCCCAAGCGAAAAAATGAAACGAGGACTCTATGTCTACGAAGCATGAAGTAGCCGTCGAGCTTGCAGGCGGCAAGCGTCTGGTCTTTGAGACCGGCCGCATGGCTAAGCAAGCCTCCGGTGCAGCAGTGGTGACCACGGGCGAAACCGTGGTACTGGCTACCGCTGTGGCCTCTCCCGATCCCCGGGAGGGAATTGATTTCTTCCCCCTCACGGTGGATTATCGTGAGTACACCTACGCTGGCGGACGCATTCCGGGCGGCTTTATCAAGCGCGAAGGCCGTCCCAGCGAAAAAGAGATTTTGACCTGCCGCCAGATTGATCGGCCTCTGCGCCCGTTGTTCCCGGACGGGTTTCGCAATGAAACGCAGCTGATTGTGCTAGTGCTCTCCGCGGATAAGGAGAACGATCCAGACGTGGTTGGAATCAACGGCGCAGCCGCTGCTGTGGCGCTGTCTGACATTCCGTTTGGCGCCACGGTCGGTGCGGTGCGCGTAGGCCGTGTGAATGGCGAGTTTGTGGTGAACCCCACCTACGCCGAGCGCAAGGAGACCACGATGAACATCATGGTGGTTGGCCACAAAGACGGCATCGTGATGATCGAGTCGGGCGCGAAAGAGGAGACCGAAGAGGTGATCCTCGCGGCGATCGAGTTTGCCCACGGAGAGATCAAGAAGATCGTTGCCGCGATCGATGAGCTGGTGGCCAAGGCCGGCAAAGCCAAGAGAAAGTTTACGGCGCCGGAGTTCGACGAAGCGTACTACGGAGAGCTCATGGCCAAGGTCGGTGACCGGCTGAAAGATGCACTAGACACCAAGGTGCACGACAAAACCGAGAGCTACGCGCTGGTCAAGCAGATCAAGGATGAGCTGGCCGCTGAATTGCCGGCGGATGACCCCGCAGCCAAGAAAAGGCTGTCGCATTATTACGAACTGATGCGCGAGCGGATCTTCCGCGAGCAGGTAACAAAGGAGCGCATCCGGCCCGACCGGCGCGCATTCGACGAGATTCGGCCGATCAGCATCGAGACCGGCGTGCTGCCACGGACGCACGGATCGGCGCTGTTTACGCGCGGTGAAACGCAAGCGCTGGTAACAGCCACATTGGGCACCGCGGACGACGGGCAAAGGCTGGAGAGCTATGAGGGCGAGCAGCGCAAGAACTTTATGCTGCACTACAACTTTCCACCGTTCAGCGTGGGCGAAACTGGCCGCATGACGGGCGTGGGCCGGCGCGAAGTGGGCCACGGAGCTTTGGCGGAGCGCGCGATCAGCGCCGTGCTGCCTAGCGCCGATGAATCACCGTATTCGATCCGCATCGTGAGCGACATTCTGGAATCGAACGGATCGTCTTCGATGGCTTCGGTATGCGGAGCCAGCCTGGCGCTCTTCGATTCAGGCATTGCGCTGAAAGGCGCGGTTGCCGGAGTGGCGATGGGCCTGGTGAAGGAGGGCGACGATTACGCCATTCTCACCGATATTGCCGGCGCGGAAGATCACTACGGCGATATGGACTTCAAGGTGGCCGGAACGCGCAAGGGAATCACAGCGCTGCAAATGGACATCAAGATCGGCGGCCTGACCCGCGAGATCCTCCAACAAGCGATGGAGCAGGCGCGCCGTGGGCGGCTCTTCCTCCTGGACAAAATGGATGCGGCACTTGACGGCCCGCGCGTGGAGCGTTCGAAGTATGCACCGCGCATCGAGACCGTGATGATTCCCACGGACAAGATCCGCGATCTGATCGGCAAGGGCGGCGCAACCATTCGCGGCATTGTCGAGCAGACGGGCGCCAAGATCGATGTGGACGACACCGGTAAGGTGAGCGTGGCGTCGAGCGATGCCGAGGGCCTGAGGAAGGCACTGGCGATCATCAGTAACCTGACCGCGGTTCCTGAGATCGGCAAGACGTACCTGGGCAAGGTGGTTCGCCTCGCCGAGTTCGGTGCGTTTGTCGAGCTCTTCCCCGGCACCGACGGCCTGCTGCACATCTCCGAGATTGCGGAACATCGCGTTAAAGAGGTCAAGGACGAACTGCGCGAAGGCGATCAGGTGATGGTGAAGGTTCTCGCCATCGAAGGCAACCGCATCAAGCTCAGCCGCAAGGCGCTGATCAAGGAACAGAAGGCAAAGCTCGCGCAGTCGGCCCCGGTCGAAAGCGAGGACTCGGATGCAGCTCCGGCTATGGCGCCTGCGCCAGTGGCTCCAGCCCGTCCGCGCCACGAATTCGACGATCGCCAGCCGAGCTCGAATCAGAGCACCATTCTGATCGAGGGCGGTGACGACTTCGACGGAGATGGCGCCGCAGTGGAGTTTGACGAGGAGAACGAGCCGAACTTCAATCGCGTGGAAGGTGCGCCCGTTCCTGTCGGCCAGCAGCCTGGCGGAGCCGGACGGCCAGCAGGGCCTGGTGGCGCAAGCCGCCGTCGCCGTCGTCGCGGTGGACGCGGGCCTGGCGCCAGATAGGGATGAGCTAACTCGGTCGTAAATCGAAAGAGGCCCGAACAATTCGTTCGGGCCTCTTTTGTGTTTACCAGCGATGCCTTGTCTCTAATCAGCGAGCTGCAAATCAGGATCCGAGTCGGGCGACTGAAAGGCGTCAGGCAGAAGCGGCGCTGGAGCAATGCGATCTTCGCGGTTCCTGGCACTGCGTTTGCTGGCGTACATGCGCAGATCGGCGGAGATGCACAGGGATTCGGCATCGCCGGCATCATCGGGAAAGATCGCGATACCCACGCTGGCACCAATATGCACCGTATTTCCTTCGAGGCGAATGGGGTGTTCGAGAAGTTGCGTCAGCGTCCGGGCGACGCTCATCGCGTCGGCGCGATTCATCGGCTCTTCCAGCACCACCGAAAACTCATCGCCGCCGGTGCGGGCAACGGTATCGGTGCGCCGGACTCTACCCACGAAAAGCCGGCCCACATGCTTGAGCAACTCGTCGCCGATATGATGTCCCACGGTGTCGTTGACCTGCTTAAAGCGATCCAGATCGATCAGCAGGAGAGCTGCTTGCGAGCCCGTGCGTCGCGCGCGCTCGAGGGTATTCGCCAGTCGATCCTGAAAGAGTCTCCGGTTGGGCAGGCCTGTGAGCTCGTCATGCAGGGCGAGATATTTGTTGTGCTCGATCTGATCCTCGAGCAGGATCAGAATCATGCCCACGGCAACTACGTACTTGGGCAGGTTCCAAACCTCACTCTCAAGATGAAAGCCGGGGAAGAACGTGCCCAGGAACGGGGCAACCGTAAAGACGTTCGCCCAAGCCATGAATCCCAGAACGGTGATGAAAGCCCCCGCTGTTGCGCGCCGATAGGCATACCAGAAATGAATGCAGCATCCGAGGTAGACCGTGAAGAAAACCGCGTTCAAAGCCAGGTCAAGGCCGTTGCCGGGGCGATTCTGCACCATCAGAAGAAAAACCGAAAGGGATACGTAGGTGAGCACCAATCCCCAGCGAAGCGGATGGTTGAACTTGCGTATGTTCAGGAGCAAAATCAGGAGCGGCAGAGCGCCAAACAGAATGGCAGCCGGCGTCAAGAGCCAATGGCCAGCTGGGGCAATGGAAGCGGCGACGATGTAGAGCGTGTTCGTCGTCAAGATCACAATGAGCATCCACTGGCTCGACGTGCGGTTGCGATAGGGAACGGCTGCCCACATGAAGAGGGCGCCCGCCCAAGCGAGTGCTACGGAACCGAGAATCGCAGCTGCGACGCCGAAGTTGCCCGGCGCCGGAAGAAACATGAAGGCGGCAAAATGAAGAACGATCATCAACCAGCCAGTGAGCCATACGCCGGAAAACGATGATCGCCCGAGCCGCGCTACGGAGAAAAAGGCCAGCGTGAGCAAGGCAACAGCCAAAACATCGGGGATTTTGCTCAAGTCCACTAAGCCCACCTCGGCAATCAGTCCAGCAATAGACACTTCGCCAACTTATAGAATCGGCGATTGGTCAAGAAATGACGATAACGCTTTTGTTGGTTTTTGAGTTAACTTTAGTGCACACTTTGGTAATCTCTCACCGCCTTTCTCATGAAAAGACGGGACATATTCCCACATTGTCAACAACATGGCTTGAGCAGACCTGCGAATCAGATTCCAGCGACTCTCCAATCCCCGGCGCAGGGATAGGTTTCTTCTCCACGTCTCAGAACTTTTAAGCAGGTTGATGGGTTCACTTATGCCTCTCATGAGCTGATCGTTTCCGCCGATAAACCAGACGGGCGGTGTCGCGTGAGTGCACCCGCATGATGATTTTCCCGAGGAGCCGATGATTTCAATCAAACGGTATCTCGATGCCGATTCGCCAAAGATTGGCCGCGAGGCAGAGGCCATTCAACAGGATCCATTCGCCGCGGCCCTGGACGCCTACGGTTGCTCATTGCTTGAAATGGGCAATTGCAGTCTGGATGCCTGCCCGGGTCTTGGAGATAAGTTGAAGCAATCTCTCGGGCGAATGAGAGGGGAGCTTTCTCCAGCGATGAGCTCCGAAAAACTCGCAGCCCATGGCGAAGAGGCGCGGGGACACTTGCGCAACTGGGGCCGCGACGCGGCGCGTCATTATCAGGGAAAGGCGCGCGAAGTGAAGGAGATGCTTCTGACCATGGCGCGCACTGCGGAATCGGTGAGCGCGCGCGACCAGCGCTCCGCGGGTCAGATGAGCGCCGTGACCGAACGTCTGAGGGCGATCGCGACCCTTGAAGACCTGACCCAGATTCGAGCGTCGATCGATCAAAGTGCGGCGGAGCTGAAGACGTCGATCGATCGCATGACCGAGGAAGGGAAAGAAGTGCTCGACCACCTGAAGAAACAGGTGGAAGACTATCGGGTCAAGCTGGAGGAGGCCGAGAAGATTGCTTCGCGCGATGCGTTGACCGGTATGAGCAGCCGCGTGTACGTTGAGGGGCAAATCGAGAGGCGCATTGAATCCTGCGCTGCTTTTTGCGTGGCGCTTGTCGATATTGACGACTTCAAGAAGGTGAACGACGCGCATGGTCATCTGACCGGCGATGAGTTGCTCAAGCAGTTTGCCGGCGAGCTGAGGTCTGCCTGCCGCTCCACGGACGCGATTGGGCGCTGGGGCGGAGACGAGTTCATCCTGATCTTCGATTCCGGTCTTGAAGAGGCCGAGGCACAGACGGAGCGTCTGCGCAAATGGGTCTGCGGAAACTACTCGGTGCCGGGGAAAACCAGCGCTCTCAAACTACGCGTCGATGCCTCCATCGGGCTGGCCGCACATGCCGCAGGCGAGGGGATGAACGAGCTCGTGGGACGGGCTGACGCGGCGATGTACGAGCAGAAAGCTGCCGCCCGAACCAAAGTCGCATGACCGGCGTTCGAGGCAGAAACCGCAGTGGGTCGACAGCTCCGCTTCGCAAGCGGAACCGGCTGGCCCGTTTTGGGACACTTCCACTTCTGGTATAACTCCCGCCTTTATTCCTTCATTTCTCCTCATGCAATCCTTGAGTTCTCCTTCCTCCAGAGAGAAGGTGGAGGAGTGATGCACGCGCACCATGCCGAACCTAATCCGGTATGCCGAATTCGATCATTGTTGGGCGCTGCGCGGAAGAGCACAGGGGAAAGACTCGCATGAGACTACTAGTTGCCGAAGATGACAAGGCGTTGGCGCTGTTTTTGAGCCGCGGACTCGAAGCCGATGGTCACCGTGTCAGCGTGGCCTACGATGGCGCTGCCGCCGTGGAGGCATTTCGCGCCGAGATGCCCGAACTGACCATTCTTGACCTGAACATGCCCGTGAAGGACGGTGAGCAGGTGCTTCAAGAGGTCCGTGCGCTCGATGCCGATCTGCCGGTGCTGGTGCTGACCGGACGGCAGGAAGTCGACACCCGGGTTCGCTGCCTCGACCACGGGGCCGACGACCTGATGACCAAACCGTTCAGCCTGCATGAGCTGCGCGCGCGGTGCCGTGCCTTGCTGCGCCGCAAACGTGAAACCCGGCTGCAGCTGCGCGCCGGCGATCTTGAACTGGACCGGCTGGACCACACGGCGCGCCGCGGAAGCCGTTTGATCGTTCTCACCAACAAAGAATTCTCCTTGCTCGAGCACTTGCTCCTGAATCGCGGCCAGTGTGTTTCGCGGGTCGAGTTGCTCGATTCCGTGTGGAATCTGGAGCCGGCTCAAACCACCAATATCGTCGATGTCTATATCAATTATCTGCGCCGCAAGCTCGAGGATCCTCCTCCGGGACGTCTGCTCCGCACCGTGCGCGGGCAGGGCTACATGGTTCCGTCAGAGGCGGAACTGGTGCTTGCCGCGCCTGTGGCCTTGTCGGCTGCCGCAGTAGTTGCCCCTCTTCCGCCAGCAGTTTCCGCTTTGTAGCGCGCTCATCCGTCGGCTCTAAACCTTTGTTTCACCTTTGAGGAGACTGCCAATGCAACTCTTTCCGGTTCCCCCTGTAAGCCCTCGCATGCGGCCACGGACTGCTTTGGTGGCCAGTGCCGATCGCAGTTTTCGTCAACGCCTCGCGCACGTGCTTGCCGGCTTGCGCTGGCAGGTTCGCGAAGCCGAGGGCGGCGCGCAAGCATGGTCGGAGGCCGAAGCGGCGCCGCCGGAAGCCGTTATTGTCGATTCCTGGCTGCCGGACCTGGACCTGGGCGAGTTTCTGAGTGAGTTCAAGGCGCGATTTCCTGAGGCTGACTTGGTGACGGCAGCGGGCAATGTTGCTGCCGAAAGCCCCCGCGGGCCCTATCGGCAGGAGCTGCTTTATGCGCTGCGTCATTGCCAGGAGGTGGACACGGCTGCGTGGAATGCAGCCCCGGCGCTTGAGAAATCCGAATGTGAGACGGCACGGCCGGAATTTACGAATCCAATGGATGCGTCGATGGTTGTGGCCACAGCTGCGCCCCGCAGTTTTCCCTTGCCTCTCCTGCACTTGTCGACGGCGGCTGAGAAGACGATCTCCATCGAGTCCGGACGAACGGCGCAGGGAATCGAACCAAACCCATGCGACCGATTGCCAGAGTTGGTGGGCAATGCGGCGTGCATGCTCGAGGTCAGCCGCCGCGTACGCCTGGTGGCGCCACGCATGACCCCGGTATTGATTGAGGGGCCTACGGGATCGGGTAAGGAGTTGGTGGCCGAGGCGCTGCATCGCCTGTCGGCGCGCAGCCGCAAGGCCTTCGTCGCCATCAACTGCGCAGCCATCCCTGAAGCACTGCTCGAAGCTGAGCTCTTTGGCCACACACGCGGCGCGTTTACCGGCGCGGTGCAGGGCCGTACCGGGCGTATCGAAGCCGCGGATGGGGGCACGTTGTTTCTGGACGAAATCGGCGAAATGCCGCTGAGTTTGCAAGCGAAGCTCCTGCGCTTTGTCGAATGCGGGGAGTTGCAGCGGGTCGGCGACAACGAGACTGTCAAGGTAGATGTGCGTATTCTTGCCGCCACCCACCGGCCGTTGGCGCCGCAGACGCAGAAGGGCGCGTTCCGCTCCGATCTTTACTATCGGCTCGCGGTCTTTCTGATCCGCACACCGTCACTGGCCGAGCACGCTCAGGATCTGCTTCCGCTCATCGAGCACTTTTTGCAGCGCATGGGCCGGGACACGCCGGTGAAGCGGCTGGACGAGAGCGCTCTCGCCAAACTGGTCGCGCACGATTGGCCGGGAAATGTTCGCGAACTTGAGCACGTGTTGGAGCGTGGCATCATTCTGGCCGGAGAGAATCCAGTGCTGACCGCGCGGGACATCGATTTTGGCCTGGCGATGAACTGACCGCTGCTGGACTGTTGGCGTGGAGCACGGCTCCGGAAGATATAGCAGCGGATGATGAGTTTTGGGAGGGGGAGCATGCAGATTGCGACCGAATTAAGTGACCAGGTCGTGCGCTATCTCGACCTGGCCACGGCGGAGGCCAAACTGACGGCCGCCAACATGGCCAATGTGGACACCCCGGGCTACCGTACGGTTGGGATGGACTTCGAGGCCGAAATGCGCGGGGCCATCAACGATGTGGAGCAGGGCCGGGCGCCGCGCAAGGTAAGAGTTACGGAGGTGGATGGACTGGTAGCGCGACCCGACGGAAACAACGTCTCCATCGACCGCGAAAGCCTCAACCTGGCCGAGGCGCAACTCAGATTTCGCACTGGAGTGGCAATGCTCAGGCAGGAGTACCAACGCGTGATGGACGCGATCCACGCGGACAAGTAAATCATGATTCGTGGCTCGCGATTTGCGGCTGCCGCTCACGATGCACGGTCCACGATTCACGGCGCAACATGGGAGGGTAAGCAATGAATTTATTCGGCATGATGGAAACCTCAGGCAGCGCCATGGAGGCGGAGCGCATGCGCGCCGAAGTGGTGGCCGCCAACATGGCCAATGCAGAAACCACGCGCACCGCGCAGGGCGGGCCTTACCGACGCCAGGAGGTGGTCTTCTCGGCCAACAAAGGCGACCCCGGCTTTCTTGATTCCATGAATGCAGCATCGACAGATGGCACAGCGCCGAACTCTGTAGCACTCGTCAAGCCTTCGCTGCCCGGCGCTTCGGCTGTCGCTCCTGGCGTACATATCTCCGCGGTGGTTGAAGATCCGTCACCGCCGCTCAAGCGCTACGATCCAGGGCATCCCGACGCCGGACCGGACGGTTACGTCTCCTATCCCGACATTAATCCCCTCACAGAGATGGTGGACCTGATGGGGGCGACGCGTGCATATGGTCTGAACGGCGCTGCCGTGCAGGCGGAGAAGGGCATGATCACGTCAGCGCTGGAGATTGCCAAGTCTTGACGTGGGCGCGCGGGCTGGGACGGGGGGTACACGATGTTGGCGACAGCAATTCCGATAACGGCGGCATCAAGTGCAGCCAGCGCGGGCATCACGAATTCGCTTGCGGCGCAGACTGATCAAAGTGCGGCGTCTTCTCCCTTCGCCGATCTGATCACAGACGCTGTCGGACAGGTAAATCAGTTGGAACAGCAGGCGCAGACGGCAGTAACCGGCCTGATGACAGGCTCTGGAGTGGATGTACACCAGGCGATGATTGCCACCGAGAAGGTGGATATGGCCTTTGAACTCGCGCTGGCAGTGCACAACAAAGCCGTTCAGGCCTACCAGAGCGTGATGGGCATGCAGTTTTAAAGACAGCTTCTAGCCTCTAGCTCCTAGCCTCATCACGGAGCGCCGCAGAATCGCGTCGCGGCAAAGAGAAAGCTAGATGCCAGGAGCCAGCAGCTAATAGCTGAAACTATGGCCACGGGAACACAGTTGGAGAAGACTCCGCCGACACTGGGGCAGGTGCAAAAAGGCGGAAGGTGGTCCGGACTATGGGGCCTGCTGCACGTGCGCTGGGCGCAGATGGACCCGGCGCAACGCGGCTGGGCGATGGTGGCGGCGGTGTTGCTGGCAGCGCTGCTGGGCGCGCTGGCATGGTACGGGATGCGCCCTGACTGGCGCACGCTCTACGCCGGTCTCGACCCGGACGATGCACGGCAGATGGAACAGACCCTCGCACAGGCACAAATTACCTTTGAGCCCACCCCCGACGGCTCAGGAATTGAAGTTCCGGCTGCGCAGCTGGACAAGGCGCGGCTGGCCGCTGCAGCCAAGGGCGGCGTCAAGAGTGGCCGGCTGGGATTTGAAATTTTTGACAAGCCCAACTGGGTCGGCTCGGAGTTCGACGAGCAAGTGAACTATCAGCGGGCTCTGGAGGGCGAACTGGAGCACACCATCGGCACGCTCTCTGATGTGAGCTCGGCGCGGGTGCATCTGGTGATGCCGCACGACTCGCTTTTTCGCGACCAGGAGCGCCCGGCCAAGGCTGCCGTGGTGATCAGACTGCGCCGCCGTTCACTGGCCGACGGCGAGCCCGACGCCATCCGCAACCTGGTCGCTTCCGCGGTTGACGGGCTTGCGCCGGAGCATGTTGTGCTCGTGGATGCCGCGGGAAATTTACCGCTGGGGCCCAAGACTGCCGAAGCCATGCAGCTCAGCGCCGAGCAGACGTTAGAGGACAAACTAATCGCGACCCTCGAGCCGGTGACAGGCGTGGGCAATGTTCGCGCCTCGGTGACGCTCGATTACGATGCGCAGGCTGCCGAAGAGACCGACGAGAATTACGATCCCGCGAAGACCGTTACACTTTCGCTCGAACGCAGCGAGCAGACTTCGGGCGCGCAGCCCGTCGCCGCCGGGGTTCCGGGCGTCGCCTCCAATGCACCCAACACGCAGGCGGTCCCCGTTTATCCGCATGAAACTTCTGTGCCCCAGTCAGCCAAGACGGAGTCCGGAACCTACGGAGTCTCGAAGACTGTGCGCCATGTGGTGGATAATCCGGGACGCATACGCCGGCTCACCGCGGCCGTTGTTGTGAACGACCGGCTGATGCAGGCGGAGAGCAAGAACCATGCGGCAATCTGGCAGCCGCGTTCGCCGGATGAGCTGCGTAACCTGACGGCTTTGGCCCAGGCGGCGGTGGGGTTCGACACCGCTCGCGGCGACGTGGTGACCGTGCAGGATATGGCTTTCGACGGCAATCGCCCGCAGCCCCCGGCCACGCTCGTTGACCAGTCGCTGCGCACTGCCGAAGACTCGCCGAATCTGGTGAAATATGCCGCGCTCCTGATAGGCCTGCTCGCCGTGGTGGCCTTCGGTCTGCGGCCTGCGATCCGCCACCTGGGCAAGGCATTGGCAACCCAGAGCACTGTGAAGAGTACGCGCCGGGAACTGCCTACGGGTTCGGGTGCTGCCCAGGGGCAGATCCCGCTCAGCCCGCCAGAACCGGTGGAGATCGACCCCGAGCGAATGCGGTCGCAGGAGATCTTCGAACAGGTGACCACGCACCTGAAACACGAGCCTACACAAAGTTCGCGGCTGTTGCAGAGTTGGATTCACTCGGAGTGATGCCGCTGACCGGGCCCCTGAATGGACGCGAGGTCCAACGTAAGACAGATGGGACAAGCCTGGGAGAGAGGGAGAGGAACGGACATTGCCGGAGCAGGGAATCGAGAGCGGGGCAACGCGGCGGCGCCAGACGGCCAATGTTTCCGGGGTACGCAAGGCGGCGATCCTGCTGATTGCCGTAGGCGAGGAGCTGGCCAAGGAAGTGCTGCGCGCACTCCCGGAACCGGACGTGCAGCGCATCACCGAAGAGCTGGCCGACCTGCGCGGAATTACGCCGGAACTTTCCGATGATGTGCTCGAGGAGTTCTGGGAGCTTCTCGACACGCACCATTTCATCGTGCACGGCGGGTTGGACTATGCACGGCAATTGCTGGTCGGCACCTTTGGCAAGGAGCGCGCCGACGATTTGATGGCTTTGATGCGCCAGTCGCAGGAGGCGGCGCAAGGCAATCTGGCCAAACTGCAACGCACTGACCCGCAGCAGTTGGGCAAGCTGCTCGACTCCGAGCACCCTCAGACCATCGCCTTGGTGTTGGCTCACCTTGACCCGCGCCGCGCTTCTACCGTGCTTGAAAGCCTGAGCGAGGACCACAAAGTTGTCGCTGTGCAGCGGCTGGCGGAGATGCGGCAGTTTTCTCCTGAGATGGCGCAGAAGGTGGCGATGATTCTGCACCGCCGGCTGGAGAGCGTGGGCGACACGGCACGCCGCAGCTACTCCGGCTTTAAGGCCGTTGCGGATTTGATGAATCGGCTCAATGCCGAGGAAGCGAAGAAGATTCTGGAGGCCATCGAAGAAGACCAGCCGGAGCTCGCTCTGGGGATACGGAATTTGATGTTCACCTTCGAGGATCTGATCACCGTGCCCCCGGCGACAATACGCGAAATTGTCTCAGGCGTCGACAAACGACAACTGGCGCTGGCCCTGCGTGGGGCCAACGAGGACTTGCGCGCGCAGATCTTCAAGGCCATGAGCTCGCGTGCGGTCGAGATGCTCAAGGAGGACATGGAGGTATTGGGCCCGGTACGTTCGCGCGAGGTGGCGCAGGCGCAGCAGGAGATCCTGAATCTGGCGCGCCGGCTCGAGGCCGAAGGCAAGGTCATTCTGAAGCTGGAAACCGGCGACGAAATGATGGCGTAGCGAACGGGCAGGGAGACAGGAAAGCCGGCCGGAAAGAAAGTTTGCAGCGCGATCAACGGAGCTGTGAAGGAAGAGGGAAGCTTGCAGCAGGAGATAGTGTCGCGTGGCAGTGGTGGAGGCGACAGAGCGGTGGAGAGCTTCGAATATCCCGCCTGCCCCAACGCGCCGCCGGTGCCTGCCTGGGACGGCTGGGTCGAAGCTGCGGAGGGCTCTGCCGAGGAG
This sequence comes from uncultured Acidobacteriota bacterium, assembly GCA_963786565.1. Lineage (GTDB taxonomy): Bacteria > Acidobacteriota > Terriglobia > Terriglobales > Acidobacteriaceae > Telmatobacter. Next base: position 288,038 of record CAWAZR010000024.1, read on the forward strand.
CCGCAACCAAATGACGCAATCCGAGCTGGTGGGCACGTCACCAGCGCCAACTTCGAAGAGCGGGTTTCCGAAGAGACGCGCCGGTCGTTTGAATCCGGCCGGGAACGCGGCCGCGAAGAGGGTCGTCGCGCTGAACGCGAGGCCCTCGCTCCAGCCGTAGCGACGGAAGCCGAGCGTCACCGCCGGCAGACTGCCGGGTTTGTCGAAAACTTTGCCCGCGAGCGCGACAGTTATCTGCATGCCATCGAAGAGGAAGTAGTGCGCCTGGCGCTGGCTGTGGCCGCGCGCATCCTGCGCCGCGAAGCACAGATGGATCCGCTTCTGCTCACGGGTGCGGTGCGTGTGGCGCTGGGGCAATTGGCAGCCTCGTCGGAGGTCCGTCTCCGAATCCCCGCCAAGGAAGCCCATTTGTGGAAGGAAACCATGGCGCTCTTGCCCAATCTGACCGTGAAGCCGCTTGTGGTGGCAGACGAGAACATGCTGCTCGGCGATTGCGTAATAGAAAGCAAGGTGGGAACGGTCGACCTTGGAATGCGCGCGCAGCTGGGCGAGATTGAGCGCGGATTCTTTGACCGTACCGGCGCGCCGGATGCGGTAGCGCACCCGGCCCGGACGAATACTGCGCGCGAAGCCTTGCCGAGCGAGGCGCACGCATGACGGCGCTGCTCGAACGCTACTTCTCCCGGTTGGAATGCAGGCAGCCGTGGCGCTGGCGCGGGCATGTCCTCGAGTCTGTTGGACAAACCATCGAGTCGGCGGGGCCTTCGGTTTCGGTGGGTGAGTGCTGCGAGATCGAAGACCACATGGGGCGTGCACATCGTGCCGAGGTCATTGGCTTTCGCGGATCCAATGTATTGTCGATGCCGATCGAAAGCACCGAGGGAATCCGTTTTGGGGATTTGGTTTGGGCGGAGGGCGCAAGGCCCGAAATTGAGGTCGGCCCGGCGCTGTTGGGGCGTGTCTTGAATGCCATGGGAGAGCCTATTGACGAGGGCCGCCCCCCGGCCACCGCAACCAGGTTGCCTTTGGACGGCGCGGTACGCCAGCCGCTCGACCGCGCAGCCATCAGCGAGGCGCTGGGCACGGGCATCCGCGCAATTGACGCCATGCTAACGGTGGGCCGCGGGCAGCGCGTAGGCATCTTCGGTGGATCAGGCGTGGGCAAAAGCACATTGATCGGCATGATGACCCGAAATACTGAAGCCGAAGTTACAGTCGTAGGTCTGGTGGGCGAACGCGGCCGCGAGGTAGGCGAGTTTCTACGCGATTCTCTGGGCAAGGAGGGGCTGGCTCGAGCGGTGGTTATGGTGTCCACGTCCGACCAGTCCCCGCTGCTGCGCATGCGCGCGGCGCTCGCGGCCACTACATTAGCTGAGTACTTTGCCGCCCAGGGAAAACACGTGCTGCTGGTGCTTGACTCGCTCACGCGCTTCGCGATGGCAGCGCGTGAAATCGGTCTCGCAGCAGGTGAGCCGCCCACTGCCAAGGGATATACACCTTCGGTCTTTACGCGTCTGGCGCGCCTCGTCGAACGCGCCGGCTGTTTTCGCACCGGCTCGATCACGGCGTTCTACACCGTGTTGATGGAGGGCGACGACCAGCAGGATCCGCTTGTGGATGCGGTACGTTCGCTGCTCGACGGGCACATTGTTCTTTCGCGCGAATTGGCGGCCGAGGGCTGGTACCCACCCATCGAGGTGCTGGACTCGATCAGTCGCCTGATGCCCGCGGTGGCTGGAGAGGCCCACCGCCAGCAGGCCGCACTGATACGCAAGCTGCTCGCAGTATATGCTCGCTCGGAAGATCTGGTGCGCATCGGCGCGTACAAGTCGGGCGCGGACCCTGACCTCGACCGCGCCCTGCGCGCGCGCGCCGCGATGCGCGCATTTTTTGCGCAGGCGGCCGGCGAACGAGTGCGCTTCCCCGAGTGCGTGCACCGACTTGCAGTTCTTGCCGCGGAGGTTTGAGCTATGGCTGTTTCGCGCGCCATGCGGCGCTTGTTGCAGGTTCTCGAGATTCAGGAAGAAGCATGCCGCGCATCCATGGAATCGGCGCGAGTTGAACTGAGAGTGCTGAATCAGGCGCTCGCCCGAAGCGTGGAGCGCGGGCGCGGCGGCCTGCGGCTGGTGGCGGCCAGCGCTGCCACCGGCGACATCACCGACCGGATCGCCGGAGTAGAGGAGACGCATGTCGCCAAACGCATTGCGGCGGCACTGGCGCCGCGCATTGCGGAGTCCGAGGTCGCCGTGAATGCGCGGCAGCGCGAATTCCTCGGCAAGCGCATCGAACGCCGGCAGACGGAGACGCTCATCGAAGAGGGGGAGGCTTTGGAGAGCATGAAGGCGGGGCGGCGGGCGCAACGCAATCTGGACGACTGGTTTTTGAGCCGGCGCCCGGCGTCCGGAGAGGCACGGAGTAATGAAATTCTGGAAAAGGCTCATCGGCCAGCGGATTGCGTGTCGCAGCCAACCGGCAAATCTTGAGAGAAGATGTGCAGCAGTTCAGGAGCGCATCCTGAATCGGGAAAAACAGTCCCATCTCTGACATTCTTCTAACCCCTCCCAACCTTCTTTTGGTACGCCATCTGCACCTGACATCCGCATGACAGCAGCCGTTGGAATGGACCCTGGCGCGAAGGTGGAATCAGGAGGGCGGACTAGGCTCGAGCAAAGCCCAATGGCGGCGGCTCGACCCGGCAAAGAATTGAGCGCTAACCGGTTCAGGCCTGCGAGCGGCGATCTCGCAACCGGTTTATCCTCCGTAACGCCAAGTTTTCGCTCCAGCTGGCAGTCACAAATCAATGCATGGCGGGGAGTTTCGCGCGGAACCAACGGCATTGAGAGCGAGGATGCGGATGAAGCCAGCGCGGTCGATTCGACAAGTGCGGCTCCCAGGAGCCGTGCCGCGAACCATGAGCAAACCTCTGCATCTGCTCAGGCCGCAACTCAGCAAAGCGTACCTGCTGCTTTGACCGGTCAAAGGGTGACCTGGCCTCAAACAAGCCGCTCCGCATGGGAGATCAAGCGGAACTCCGGGGCCCAGACAACGTCAGCCGAAAACATCGATGCAACTGCAATCGAGCGTTCGGGTGCAGCGAACCGCAATCGCGTTGACTTTGCGACTCAGAAGACCGATGAGGAAAAACCTGCACAGGCCACGACTCCGGGCACACAAACCATCGCTCCCACCATCGAAACGCCCATCCAGATTCCAATCTCTCCAGATCGATCGCAGATTCTTAAGCCGGCGCTAACTGCCGAGATGACTCCTGTATCTGGAGCACGGGTCGAGTTTCTGAGACGGCCCTCCGCGCAGACTTCAGGATCGGCGCAAATGTACGGCGCACCGGAGATCGCAGGCGCCACCGCAGATATGGTCGTGAGCGATGCCGTCGGCAGCGGCATCGCAGCGGGCCTCCAGAAGCAATCAATGCACGCGGGCCCGGCATACACTCTGCGCAACGGTACGCAAGGCGTAGCAATGCACGAGACCGCGGCGCCTTCTACGCACGAGACCGATGAAGCGGATGCGAGTCGGCAGACAACCGCGCAAGTTCCTCTAGAAGAGCATTCTGCAGAGACACTGCATGAGCAGTTAGCGGCTCGAACCTCCGTAGCCATCGAGAATCTCTCCGCGCAATCCGTGCCAACGTCAACGGCAAACAGTGTCGCTCATTTTGCATCCGTCGAGAGCTCTGCGCTTCCCGCGACAACTCTCGCGGCCGTCTCCGACGTGGCCCAAGCCAGCGCCGATGCCGTGCAGAACAATTCAGCGCAAATGACCGATCGCACCATGCTGCGCGCGGCCAATCGCAATGCGACCGGAGAGCCGGCGCCGAACACAACCCCATTTGCCGCGGCTCAGTTGGCCGTCGTCGAAGCCGCCGCATCTTCAGAACTGCGCAATCCCGGAGCGGCCCATATCTCCACCGCGTTAACGCCGGACCATCAACAGGTTGCGACTGTGCATCCGGACGCAGCAAGCGTGCGCGACGCGTTCTCCGTACTAGATTCGGGGAATTCGCCGGGCACACCCGCATGGACGCGCGCGGGAAGCCAACATGTAGAAGCAGGCTTTCGTGATCCTGCGCTCGGATGGGTGGGTGTTCGCGCGGACCTCAACGGCGACGGCATTCATGCGACCCTTGTGCCGAGTTCCGCGGAGGCCGCGCAGGCACTGAACGGGCACCTGGCCGGACTCAGTACGCACCTGGTGGAACAGCAATCACCTGTGGCCTCGTTGACGATGGCATCGCCGAGAGAAAGCGGGATCGAAAACGGCATAGACCAGCCTATGCAGCAGGGCGCGGGGGGAAATCCCCAAGGGAGCGCACCCGACGAATCGGCAGCAGGTTCGCAGCTTAACGCGCCACCGGCTGCGCACACAGTTGTTCAGGATGCCTCGGCACAGGCTGGCCTGCGGGACTCGTTCACACACATCGGAGAACTGCGCGGCACACACATTTCCGTGATGGCGTGAGCACGGCGCGTAATAGCGGCAATGCAGGGAGGAAACATGGGAACAGCAGCGGGACTCTTTAATCACCAAATGACGGCGGGGCAGGCGCTGACGCGCAACGCGGCGACGCCCATGGCCAGCTCTACACCTAGCACGAGCAGCAGCAGCGGCTCGGGCGATTCAAGCGATAGCTCGGCGACTATTTCGGCGAACGACTTCCTCACGCTGCTGGTGACGGAGATGCAGAATCAAGATCCGACCTCGGACACCGATCCCAACGAATACATCAACCAGCTTGTGCAGGTGAACAGCCTGGAGCAACTGATCGACATCAACCAGACGTTGACCACGGACAGCACACCGAGTTCCTCCGGCACTGGCGCATCGGCGCAAGCGGTGGGGGCAACTGCGAACCCAACGAATTCCGCTACGCCGGCATCAGCCGCAGCTTCGCCGCACACTACTGTTGCCGCGCGCCAGGCCGGATCGCCGCTTTCGGCCACGCCCGGCACCACGGCTGCTAACGCATCCACATCGCCAGCGACCTCCGCGCAGCACTTTTCGGGCAATTTGAGCGCCCCCAACGCCAGTCCCGCAGCGCGACGCGTTGGGCACGCGCTGGCTGGACGAACGCATGCGACCCCGGTGGTGGGAAATTCGCCGGCCACTCAATGAGCTTGTTCACCCGCCCGGCAGATGACCTGGCGCAACCCCATCGCACCTTACGAGGAGACGAACCATGGCAAGTTTCTCGATTCCGCTGACCGGCCTCGAAGCCGATTCCACAGCTCTGAACACCATTGCGAACGATCTTTCGAACATGAGCACTACGGCCTTCAAGGCGCAGTCAACCAACTTCTCCGATTTGTTCTACCAGCAGGTCGGCTCTACGGGCGCTGGCGATCCGATCCAGGTGGGAGCGGGTGTGCGCGTGGCTTCGAATGAGACTGACTTTACGGCCGGCACACCCAATTCGACCGGCGTGGCTTCAGACGTTGCTCTGCAAGGCAGCGGCTTTTTTGTTGTTGACGACGGGAGCATGCAATATCTGACGAGGGCGGGCAATTTTCAAACAGATTCGACCGGAAACCTGATCACTACGAACGGCATGAATGTGATGGGCTATCCGGCGGTTGGCGGCGCGGTGGATACGAATTCCCCCTTGGCGGCGATCAACATCCCGATCGGCCAAGTACAGGCGCCTCAGGCCACGACGACCATGAGCATCCCCATCACGCTCGATTCTGCTTCGACCCCAGGGGTGAGTTCGCAATTCCCCGCCGAGGTCACGGTATTCGACTCCCTCGGCCAGGCTCACATCGCCACGGTGACTTACGAAATGACGGCGCCGGGCGCATGGACTTATTCAGCCCAGCTGCCGAACGCGGACTACTCCGCGGCGGGCGGCGACGTAGTTCCGGCGGCGATCACGGGAACTATGACATTCGATGCCAACGGCAATCTTGCCACCGTGAACGGCACAAACGTGGGAACCGGTGTGGGCGAAGTCTCCTCGATACCGCTTGACTTCACTCCCGCCGGCCCTCCTGCGTCCGCACTGGCCGATGGAGCGGCAAGTTTGACTATTGGCTGGAACCTGATGAGTTCTGCCGGAACTCCCAATATCAGTCAGGTCGACGCGACTTCCGCGATCTCGGGAACCACCGTCCAGAACGGTTACACTACCGGTGAGTATGAGGGCTTTGCCGTAGGCTCCGACGGAACCGTCAGCGTCTCCTACAATAACGGCAACGATAACGTGGTGGTGGGCAAGCTGGCGCTGGCCAACGTTGCCAACGACCAGGGGCTGACCATGCTCGGCAATGGCGATTATCAGACCACGCAAGCCAGCGGCGCAGCGACCATTGGTACCTCAGGCTCGGGCGGGCTTGGCACCATGGAGGGCGGTGCGCTGGAGGCCTCGAACGTCAATATCTCCACCGAATTTTCCGATTTGATCGTTGCGCAGCGCGCCTTTGAGGCCAACGCGAAATCGGTGACTACCTTCGACACCGTTGAGCAGGACACCATCAACATGGTGCATTGATACGCCTCCACTGATTTGCAGGTAATTGAGGGCGGCCTTCACGCGCCGCCCTATTTTTTCGCCCGCGGCTGGACTTCGATGAACAGTCCATTGCTTCGAGCCAACGCAATTTCCTCTACGTTGACGATGACGGCTTCGGCCCAGTGCTTTCGCCCCTCGCTGCGCACCACACGCCCCTCAATGCGAAGCGGCGCGCCGCTCGGCACCGGGAGAAGATAGTCCACTTCCATTTTCCGCGTCATCGATGGCTGGCCCTGGACACGGACCGCCTTGCTCATCGCCTCATCGAGAAGCGTGGCAATGATTCCACCGTGCAGATAGCCGGGGTGACCCTCGAAGGTATCTGGCACAACAGGAAGGCTGACGACGACGCCGTCCGATGCGAGCAGGAACTCCAGGCGCAGCCCGGCCGCATTGGCCGGTCCGCAGCCAAAGCAACGGTTGTGAGCGGAGTGGGCGAGTGGTGTGAGAGGTTCGTGGGAGTGAAGCTGCATGGATTCAGCATACTTGCTTCGCATCGCATCCACGGCGTCGGCGGCGCGCGGGTTTGGCAATTTGCATCCGCTCCCTTGACCTGCCCGGCGTCGTCCGCGCAGACTGAAGTGGCGGAGTTCGCTGGAACAATCCGTTCATCCCCGGAGGACATTTCCATGTCAAACGTCAATCGCAGAACTGCACTCATGCACATGAGCGTGTTGGCAGGTGCCGCGCTCGTGGCTCTAGCCACCCATCCCGTTTCCGCCGCGGCTCAAACAGCACATGCCGACATCGTCAATGCCCAGGGAGCCACCGTTGGCCACGCCAAATTCTCCACTGTCTCCAACGGGGTCAAGGTGTCCGTAACGGTCTCCCAACTTTCTCCCGGCGAGCATGGCATCCACATTCACAATGTTGGCAAATGCGACGGCCCGGCTTTCACGACGGCGGGAGGCCATTTCAATCCCACTGGCGCCCACCACGGAATACACAACGCAATGGAGCCGCATCCGCACCTCGGCGACTTGCCGAACCTTGTTGTATCAGAGAAGGGAACCGGCAAACTCACATTCATTGCAGTGGGCGCCACGATAAGCGAAGGCCCGAATTCTCTTTTCCACGAGGGTGGTACGGCCCTGGTCATTCACGCCAAACCGGACGACCTCACCAACGACCCGTCCGGCAACTCTGGTGATCGCATCGCGTGCGGCGTGATTGTTCAGTAGGCCCAGCAAGCCCAATAAGTATCGATGCGGTAGTTCGAACTCGTGCCGGGCTACCATATTTAAGATGCGACTGCTTAAGTTGGTTGCGACGGTGGCTTCGGGTCTGGCGCTCGCAGCTTGCGCACTTATGATCCCTGCTGGTTGTCACGTCCAGTCCGCGCTCACGCCGCGGCAGGCGGAGGGGAAGCGGCTTTACGACACGGGTTGCGCGCACTGCCACGAAGAGAACGATCTGCATCTGAAGAAGGTTCCACCGAATCTGCACGGGCTCTTCAACCACACGGCATTGCCGGACGGGGCCCCGGCGACCGACGCGGAAATCGAACAGATTCTGATATCGGGCAAGGGAATGATGCCCTCGTTCACGTACCAGATGACGAAGGAACAAATGGACGCGGTTCTGGCCTATTTGCACACCTACTGACCCCGCCTGGGCCTCATTTCCGCAGGGAACACGGCGCAGCAAACGTGAGCCGCATCACGTTATACTTGGAGTTCTATGGCGACCGACAAAACATTCTATTTGGAGACCTTCGGCTGCCAGATGAATGCCCATGACTCCGAAAAGGTTATCGGCACCCTGCGTCAACAAGGTTACCGGCAGGTTGAAGCCGAGGAAGATGCAGGCCTGATTCTTTACAACACCTGTTCCATACGCGATAAAGCGGAGCAGAAGGTCTTTAATCGCCTGAACGATTACAAGAAGCTTTACAAGGAAGGCAAGCGTTTCGCCGTCCTGGGCTGCGTTGCCCAGCAGGAAGGCGAAAAGATCTTCGACCGCGCGCCGTATGTCTCGCTGGTCTCGGGATCGGCCTCGTACCGCAAATTGCCGGAGATGCTCACTCGCCTGGAGGCGGGCGAAAGCCGTATTACCGGTCTCGACGACCGCCAGACCGACGAGACCTTCGAGACCGAATTCACGGCGCGCCAGAACCCTTACAGGGCTTATATCACCATCATCGAGGGCTGCGATAAGTTCTGTTCCTACTGCGTTGTACCGTACACGCGTGGCAAAGAGCGCAGCCGAACCTCATCTTCGGTGCTGGTGGAGGCGCGGCGCATCGCCGATCTTGGCTACACGGAGATCCAGCTTCTGGGCCAGAATGTGAACAGCTACCGCGACCCGGAAGGGAAGCGCAGCTTTGCAGAATTGCTGGCAGACGTAGGCCAGGTGGCAGGCATCCGGCGAGTCCGCTTCACTACCAGCCATCCCCGGGACTTTACCCGCGACATTGTCGAGGCCATCGACAGCGTACCCACCCTCTGCGATCATGTGCATCTGCCGGTGCAGTCGGGCTCGAGAAAGATTCTGGCCAGCATGGCCCGCGAGTACACGCCGGAGTGGTATCTCGAGCGCATCGCGTGGATTAAAGCGGCCAAGCGGCCAATTTCGCTTTCTACCGACATTATTGTTGGCTTTCCGGGTGAGACGGCCGACGATTTTATCCAGACTATGGACCTGCTTGCCGAAGTGGAATACGATTGCGTCTTCGCCTTTAAGTACTCCGCACGGCCTAACACGCCGTCCCTCGTGATGATCGACTCCATTCCTGAAGTTGAAAAAGCCAATCGGCTTCAAGTCCTGCTTGAACGGCAGCGCGAGATACAAAGAGTTAATTATTCCAAGCACATCGGAGAGGTTGTTGAGGTGATGGTGGAAGGTACACATCCGGCCCGAGGTCAGATCGCAGGCCGCAGCAGCCAGAACAAGCCGGTGAATATCGAGTGGTCGCAGCCCATCGCACCAGCACCAGGCAGTTATCTTCGTGTCAAAATAACAGGAGCTTTTCCCAACAGCCTCATGGGCCAAGCCGTCTAAGATTGCAATGGTTCTTGAAGAGGGAACTCATGGACATCGAAGTGCGGATTCGCGGCCTGATGATGGACCCGGCAACCAATATGCCGATCGTGGTGCTCAAAGATGTGGGCTCCGACGCTGTCATGCCCATCTGGGTGGGCATCTTCGAGGCCAACGCCATTGCGCTGGAGATCGAGAAGATGGCCGCGGCGCGCCCCATGACGCACGACCTTACACGGAATGTCATCCGTCACCTCAATGGCCAACTAGAACGAGTTGTGATTACGGAGCTTAAAGATGACACCTTTTTCGCGGTTCTCTGGCTGCGGCAAGGGGACGAGCCCGTAGTAATTGACGCGAGGCCTTCCGATGCGATCGCGCTTGCTTTGCGCGCCGATTGCCCGATCTTCGTTGCGGAGAAGGTGATGGAGAGCGCCAAGCTGAACACCACCGGACCACCCGAAGGGCCCACGGCCGAGCAATTGCGCGGGTGGCTCGAGGGACTGAACGACGAAGACCTCGGCCGTTACAAGATGTGATTCCTGCACTAGCCCCCACAATTCGCTTCGAGCCCTCTCCAGCTACAAGTACGTTGCTGATCGAGCCTGGGTCCGAGAGGTCCGGCTCTTTGAAAGGGAGTCGGGAAAGCGGCAGGCTTTAATATTAGACAGGTCAAAGGTTTCGAGGCTTTAGTGCAAGTATGGACTATACAGAATATCTGTTATCGGACATGCTGTCACTATTATTGCTGCCGCTTAGAAGCCTCAATGAGGGCTCCTTTGTAGGCACCAGCACTGGTCTTGATTCGAGGACCGGATATTTAGAGCACCATCTCACCTCTTTCTATTTCTCGTCGTTTGACTGTGCGTTACTCGCATGGGCGCAATTTGCGGCCGCAATGCATTTCCCTTCCAGTCGGTTTAACGGCGGCTGACAGCACTCTGGCGGTCTTCAGGAATCGCATTGCTCTGTCGGAGGCTACGCGGTGTACACTGGCTGCTATTGGGCCGCCAAAATGAGGATTCCCCCTTACTCATCCGAGGCAAGGCTGCCTGTCGTGTACCCTCTCGTGAAACTTCTCGGATGACGATGGCCGCCGCGCAAGCCCGCTACCCGCTCACCCAGGGCGTCAACCCATGGCTGGTGACAGTCTCGGTGATGCTGCCGTGCTTTATGGAGGTGCTCGACACCGCCATTGCCTCCGTGGCGCTGCCCTACATCGCCGGCTCACTCTCGGCCTCCAACTCCGAAGCCACCTGGGTACTCACCAGCTACCTGGTCGCGAACGCCATCATTCTTCCCGCGTCGAACTGGTTCGCGCTGCGATTTGGCCGCAAGCGCTTCCTCTTGATATGCGTAGTTCTGTTCACCATCGCATCGTTCTTCTGCGGAGCGGCGCCGTCGCTGGCTGTCATTCTTGTGGCACGCATTTTGCAGGGCATGGGCGGCGGCGCAATGCAGCCCCTGTCGCAATCCATTCTGCTGGAGAGCTTTCCCCTCGAGAAGCGCTCCATGGCCATGGCCGCCTACGCCCTCAGCATCGTGCTCGCGCCTGTCATCGGCCCTACCCTCGGCGGATGGCTCACCGATACATGGAGCTGGCGCTACGCCTTTTACATCAATATCCCCATCGGCATCGTGGCGGTCATCATGATCAGCCGTTTCGTCAAGGATCCGCCCTACATCAAGAACGCCAAGGTGGGCGCCTTCGACAACATCGGCTTCGGCTTGCTCGTGGTGTGGACCGGCTGCCTGCAGATCGTTCTCGACAAGGGCCAGGAGGACGACTGGTTCGGCGCAATCTGGGTGCGCTGGGCCGTGGCGGCGCTGGTGGTCTCGCTCCTCGTGTGGATCTGGCACTCCTGGACCAATTCCAGAAGTCTCGTCGACCTGCAAGTGCTCAAGGACCGCAACTTCCGCACCGGCTGCTTCCTGATTCTGATGCTGGGCATGTGCATGTACATCACCATCGCCATCCTGCCGCTCTACTTTCAGGAGATCCTCGGCTACACCGCATTCTCCGCCGGACTGGTGGTGGGCCCGCGCGGCATCGGATCACTCACTGGCTCGCCCGTTTTCGGCTACCTCGGCTCGCGAGTCGACAACCGCATACTGCTCTGCGCCGGCTTTCTCGGCTTTGCCGCCTGCTCGTTTATCTTCGGCACGGTCAATCTTTCCATCAGCCCTTACACGCTGCTGATTCCCATCATGCTCACGGGATTCGCGCTCAGCTGCATCTTTGTTCCCTTATCGACGATGATGATGGCCACCATCACGAACAAGAACATGGGAGCGGCGACCGGCCTCGCCAACATGCTGCGCAATGTCGGCGGGTCCGTTGGAATTGCCATGGCCTCTACCGCCATCATCCGCCGCGCCGATCTCTACCAGAATGATCTCGGCGCCAACCTGCCGCAATCGAGCGCCGCACTACAGCAGAAGTCCGCCCTAATCGCACAATATCTCGGCCACCACCTGGGCCCGGCGAGCGCGAGCCCCGGTTCCTTCGGCTTCATCTACAGCCTCATGCAGCAGCAATCCGCCATGCTCGCCTATATCGATGTCTTTCGCTGGACCGCCGTGCTGGCCGTGATCTGCGCTTGCGCCGCGTGGCTGTTCAAAAAACCGCCGAAGCACGCGAAGCCGCACCCGGGACTGCATTGAACCGTCAGACGTGTTGCCGCGGTCCTGTGCTCCCGTCGCCGTCTGACTTCCCTTCTCCTTGCTGCCATCAAAGCGGACCTCGGAGAACCAGGCAACTTTACCGCCTCGATCCTTCAAGAGCGGGCTCCAAATCGTCGCTGTACTCACTCTGGGTCGCGTAGACTCCACGGTACTCAGGTGGCAATAATGCCGCCAGCTGGGCCATGATCTGATCCGTATAGCGGTGCAACGTTCCAGGCGATGGAAGTCCCTGCGGAAAGCGAAGCGGGGCTCCAGCGCGCACGTGAATCGGGATACGTCCCAGACGCTTTCCGCGCTGACGCCATTTCTCCTGCCCCCATGCGACCACTGGAATCACCGGCACGTCAATCTGTGTCGCCAGCCACGCCACGCCGGGTTTTCCCTGGAGCAATCCGCCGGTTCTGCTGCGTGTGCCTTCCGGTGCTATCGCCAACATGCCGCCCGCATTGAGGACTGCGAGCGCGCGCTGCAAGGACTCCTCGTTCAGCTGGTCGCGGGTCACGTAGATAGCCTGACCCATGTCGGACACGAACCAATGGAGCACCCTGTTCTTCTGCAAACGGCTGTTCACCAATGGTATGGCGCGACGCTTCAACACCGTCGTATACAACGGGGCCTCAGCCATGCTGAGATGATTTACCGCGAGCACGCATGGACCCGTTGCCGGAATGTTTTCGAGGCCCTCGGTTTCGACCCGGCCCAGAAATCGGATGCCCGCCGCAAAGAGCCCACGGACCGCTTTTTGCCCCGTTGTCCAATTGGCATAATCCTGAGCGCTGGAGTGCGCGCCATTCTTCGACGGCGCCAAGTAAGCCTCCTCGACTTCTGCCTTCACTGGTATGGGCGTCGGTATTGGCTTAACGACTTCGCGCGCCGGCGTCGATATCGGTATCGGTATTGGCTTCGTGGCCTCGGGCACCGGCTCGGGGTGATCAGCGGCCGACTCCACCGACACTCTCGGCTGCGGCACAGCGTCGAATCCCAGCAGATCGTAAACTTCCTGCGCCAGCGCGTGCACGCTGATGCCGCTCAAAAGCTTTGTCCCTGCGATCTGGACATCCAGATCCCGCTCCATCACTCCGGTCAACTCGGCGGCGATCAGCGAGTCAAGCCCGAATTCGGTGATGGGCCGATCCGGCTCGATCGCGGACGGCAGCGCGCCAAGGAGTCGCGCGACTTGTTCGCGCACGTACTGCTCGACTAATGCCGGACGCGCTGGCGGATCAGCTTCCACGAGCAGTGCCTTTACAGAGCCCGTTCCGCTTTGAACAGCTCCTCGCTCTGCAGTGGGGATCAGATGACGGACGCGCGGGGACGCGGCAGCGCGCGGGTTGGACGCGGCAGCTAGTTTCCAATCCATTCGAGCAGCCATGATCTGCACGACGTCGCGTCGCAACATCTCGGATATTACTTCAAGAGTCTGGTCCTCCGTAAAGCTCAGCAAGCCCTGACGATTCAAATGTTCCATGAACTCTTCCTGCTGCCGCGCCACCCATCCGGAGCCGCCAAGGACTCCGAAGTCGATCGTCGTGGCCGGCAGATGCCGTGCGCGGCGGTAAACCGCCAAGGCATCCAGAAAGGCATTCGCCGCCGCATAGTTGGCCTGCAATGGATTACCAAGGAGTGCGACAGCGGAGGAAAACGAAAGGAAGAAGTCCAGGTTCTCGCCCAGCGTTTGCCGGTGCAGATTCCATGCGCCCAGCACCTTCGGCGTCATCACCCGGGCCATTCCACCTTCATCCAGATCCGCGAGCGGGGTATCCGCGAGCACCATTGCCGTATGCAGAATCCCGCGTAATGGCGGCAGATTCGCGCGGATAAACTCGAGAACGCGCTCGATATCCGCAGCTCTCGATACGTCCGCCGCCAACACTTCTACGCGCGCGCCAGTACTGCGAATTTCTGCAAGCCGGCTCTCCGCCTCGAGCGACGGAGAATTTCGCCCCACCAGTACCAGGCTGCGGGCGCCGTGTTCCGCCAGCCACCGCGCGGTGAGCAAACCTACGCCGCCGAGACCTCCCGTGATCAGGTAGGTCGCATCCTCGCGGACCGGCGGCTTATCTGGCAGAGTTACACGCACCTCCACGGGAGTCTTGTTTGTTACCACCACCTTGCCGATATGCTTCGCCTGAGCCATGAAGCGCATGGCCCCCGCTACTTCCGTCATGGGGAATTCAGTGTAAGGAATCGGGGTGAGCGCGCCGGAGGCAAACTTCTGCGTGAGATCGTTCAACACTTCTCTAACCAGTTCAGGACGTTCCACGCCCATCTGCTGGAGATCGAGGGCGAAGAATGTGAGGTTCCTCTTGAACGGCAAAAGATGCAGACGGGTGTTCCGATAAATATCGGCTTTCCCCAGCTCCACAAACCTGCCATACGGCGCCAGCGCTGCGATACCCCGCTCTAACGCCTCGCCGGCCAGAGAATTGAGAACCACGTCGACTCCACGACCTCCGGTCCGCTCGGCGATTTCGTCAGCGAAGTTGAGGCTTCGGGAGTCCATCACGTCCGTGATGCCGAGCGACTCCAAATAGCTCCGCTTAGCCGGACTGCCGGCCGTGGCAAAGATCCGCGCACCGCAGGCCCGGGCAATCTGAATCGCCGCATGACCAACTCCCCCCGATGCAGCGTGTATCAGTATGCTTTCTCCCTTCTTAAGCCGCGCCAAGTTATGAATTGCGTAATGCACGGTAAGAAACGCGGTGGGTATTGTGCAAGCTTCCTCGGCGGTGATTCGCGCAGGACGTACCGTCACGGCTGCCGCCGGTGTCAACACGACAGAGCCAAAGGCTCCGTTCGCGACTCCGAACACTTCGTCGCCGGGGCGCAAGTGCTTCACGTCATCGCCACAACGCGTGATGGTGCCGGCGACGTCGCTGCCGAGCAGGGTATTATCGGGTTCGAGCCCTGGAACCACGCCCATTGCTAAAACGACATCGCGAAAATTCAAACTCGCGGCGCGAATTGCTATTTCAACTTCGTGCGCTGCGGGAGCTTTATCCTGGCTACGCTTCAGGACGATGCTGTCAATGGAGCCGGCGGACATCTCCGCATGCCATTTGTCTTCGGGCGCAGCCTGAGCCGCCGGCGCA
Organism: uncultured Acidobacteriota bacterium; assembly: GCA_963786565.1. GTDB lineage: Bacteria > Acidobacteriota > Terriglobia > Terriglobales > Acidobacteriaceae > Telmatobacter. Next base: position 303,320 of record CAWAZR010000024.1, read on the forward strand.
GCGTCCTCGACCTGCTCGAGCGTCATTCGGCGCAGGCGCCGGATAAAGCGATCTCCATTATGGAGAGCAACTTCCTCTTCAAAAACGTCGCCTTCCCCGTTATCGCTCAGAATCTCCTGTGCGAGCGCGGCGATCTCCTCGTCGGAGCACGCCCTGCTCAGATCGATCAGCCGGCAGCGAAGACGTGGCCATTCCTTCCGGACCACCCGGCCCAATCCCCATAGGGGAGCCTGCAGCAGGGCGGGCTCCTCCTGCTTGGTGGGCCACTGAGCTCCGGCGGTCACCAGGACCAGTCCGCGCTCAGCCAGCGGCGAGTTTTGGATGACGCGTTGCAGAATGCAGAGTACGCTCGTACATCCGAGGGTCTGTGCAGTTGTGAATTTATCGGCATCTCCCGTCAGCGTTTCGTCGAGATGCGGCGAATCCAGGCTCCGGAGATGGATGATGCCCTCGAAGTTGCCGGAACGCACATCTTCGGACCATTCGGAGATATCCGCGTTGCTCTCATAGACCAGCGTAGATTCGATCTTGTGTTCTGCAAGCGCCGAGGCTAACCGCTTGCCTACTCCGCCTTCATCGGCGAGCAACAGCCAGCGTTTTGCCGCGCGCGACACTTGCTCAACCCCGCGCCTGCCAAAGATTATCGATTGAGCAGGCTCGCCAGGAGCAGTATCGGCGGCAACCGTCGACGATTCAAATCCACATTCTTCCAGAAGACTTTGCCATTGCCGCCCCGTCATCAACGGATGGTTCGGACGCCGCTCCCGGTCTTCGAAGACCCACCAGCCGTCCATCAAGCCGAAGATAATATCGAACCAATACGGGTGATTGGTGATCTCTGTCAGCACCAACGCCCCACCAGGCGCCAGCAGGTCACGCAAGCTCTCTACGCATGGCTTGACCGCCGGTGTCGCGTGCACAACGTTGGTCGCGAAGATCAGGTCGAATGATCCGGCCTCCAGACCCTGCGCGGCGGAATCCCTGGTTATGTCGAACAGACGGGTTGAGAGAAAGGGATATTCACGAGAGAATTTCGCACTGGCACGGTCCAAAAACAGGTTCGAGACATCGCTGTAGACGAAGCTAGTATTACGCGGGTTTAGGCGGGGCAGAACGTGCGCAGTCGTGCCACCGGTTCCCGCGCCAACTTCGAGCACACGCATAGGCCGCACGCGGTCGAATGTCGAAGCAAAATCTGCCACCAGGTTCGCCATTATGGCGTTGTAATAGGCCGACGCCGGCCCTTCCCTGTAAAACTCCTGGAGAAGGGCGTACCCCTCGCCGGTGAACAGAACGTCGCGGCCGCCCGCGCGCCCGGATACAACGTCAGCCAGGCGCGGACCACAGCGGCGCAGCATTTCGATATCCAACCGGTGTTCAGGGAAATCGCGCAGCAACTCCGCGGCCAGCGTGGCGGAATCCGCGCGCGGCGGCCCGAGCCGCTCGAGAATCTTCAGGCATTGCTTCGCCAGCAAGGGGCGCCAGCCTTCGCCCGTTGTGGCTTCCTGCGAGAGCGAAGCTTCCGCGATATAAGCTGCGGCAAGTTCGTTCAGTCTGCTCTGGACCTTTTCGTAGTAGAGATACCAGCCCGTCTCCGCTGACAAAGCGTCCGCCTTCCTGCGGAACTCGTCGAGATCGGCTGCGATGGGCAGATGCCCCGATACCTGGGCCATCGAAGAAGATGCAACGGCATCGAGCGCCATTGGTTCCCAGCAATAGTCGTAGATCCACTGGTCGATTGAATCCGCTGTCCCGTGCTCGGTTGGGTCTACCATCCGCGCTTTGAAATCGCGGACCTCCACGCAGAGGTTTCCGTCTTCATCGATGATCTGCAAATCACCTGTAACCCCGGACTCGCGTACTCCTGTTACTTTGCAAGTGGCCCAGAACCGGTGGCCCAGCGGCGAATAGAAACGGAACTCGCCGATATTCGTGGGAAGAAGGAGTTGGCCTGAGAAGGCTGTCACTGGATCTGAGTCGAGAGCGGCGGCTAATGCGTGAAAACAGGCATCGAGCAGTGCTGGATGGGCCGAGTAACCGGAAATGTCTTCAAGACCCTCGGTCGTAATAAAGGCGAGGGACTCCCGGTTTGCCGCCCAAAGACTCTGTATCCTGCGAAACCTGGGGCCATAGTCAATATTGCGCTCCTCCATTCGCGCGTAAAAATCCTCAGGAGGCACAGATTTGCTGATACGCTCGCGCGCCAGATCGATATTGACTCGCGCTGGCCGGCCGCCCTTCACCGGCATCACAATGCCCCGTGAATGACAGATCCATGTTGCCGAGTCACCGGCGGAAGAAAACGCTTCGAAGCGGCCCTCCTCCGGATCCAGCGTGAACTGAATGGGAGTCGGGTTGTCGCGAGAAAGAAGTAGCGGCTTCAGAAACTCGACATCGCGGACCAGAATCCCCGAATCTTCGCCGACGGGCATACGCGAAGCAAGCGCCATCTCGACATACGCGGCGCCGGGATAGACGGGCGACCCTTGCACAACGTGCTCCTGCAAATACTCCGTGTCGCCCGTGCCAATGAAGCCCTCCCATAAGGGCCGCGCGGACCGCAAACGCGTACCGAGGAGCGGATGGTCGCCCTCTTTGCGCTCGGCAGTCGCACTCCATTCGGAAGCTTTGGCGCTCGGCTCCAACCAGTGTCTTTCGCGCTGCCATGGATAAAGCGGCAATGCGGCGACCCTGGCTCCTTCCTCCCGAAAAGCGGGCCAATTCACCATGCATCCGATCACGTGGAGCCCGCCCAGGGACCGCTTCATGACTGCGAACTCGTCTTCACGACGGCGAATTGACGGCACCACCAATCCCTTCGTGCCGCGCTCTTTCATGCATTCCTGAATTGACGCTGCAAGCACCGGATGCGGGCCAACTTCGACGAAGTTCGTGATTTCTGCTCCGACCAGCTCATCGATGCAATTCCGGAACAGCACCGGCTGGCGAATCGCGCGCCACCAATACTGCGCATCGCACTCTTCGCCACTCGCCCAGGTTCCCGTGAGATCCGAGAGGAACGGGATGCGCGCTTTCCGCCCATGGAGCCCGGCCATCGATGCAAGAAATTCCACCTTGATCTTGTCCATCGAGGGGCTGTGATAGGCAATTGTGACCGGAAGCATCCGCGCGAAGATCTGTTTTTCTTCCAGCCTGACGCGGATTTTCTCCAGAGCATCGCCGTCGCCTGTGAGGGTAATGGACGCGGGCGAATTCACAGCCGACAGCGAAACCAAATCCTCCGTTCCCGTTAGAAAGCCCTCAATTTCGTCAAATGGGGCGCCGACGGCGAGCATGCGGCCGGCACATTCGGGACGGCCGGTTAATCTGCTGCGGTGAAAGGCTAACTGGATCGCATCTTCGAGGTCGTAAATGCCTGCCGCATATGCGGCGGCCATGGCGCCTCCGCTGTGACCAATCACCGCGTCTGGCGCGATGCCCCAGGACGCCCACAGATCCAGCAGCGAAAACTGGATAGCAAAGTTCGACAGATGCGCCAGCTCCGGCGAGGCGATGCGCGAAGTGGCTTCGTCCGCCGCGAACTTCTCCAGCAACGACCAGCCGGATTGGGGGCGCAGAGCGGCATCGCATTGCTCCATAGCGTGCCGGAAGACAGGCTCGGTGGCGAGCAGTTGCTTGCCCATACCCCACCATTGCGGTCCCATCCCCGAGAAGACAAATGCGAGTTTGGGCGCACCAGCCCTCGCAGTCCGGCCCGACGATACGTTGGCGTTGGTGACGCCGGAACCGAATTCGGTTAAGTAAGCCGCGAAGTCTTCCCTGCTTGTCGCCACTACGGCTAGACGGCAATCGTGGTGGGCGCGCCGTTCGCTGGCCGTGTAGCAGAGATCGCGAAGCCGAATCGCTTCGGCGCCCGCGTCCCGCAGGCGGTCCGCATACGCGGAGGCAAGTTCCTTGAGCCCTTCCGGACTCTTGGCGGAGATGGTCAGCAATCGCGGAATCGCCGCTTCGACCGCTTCGTCGCGGGGCTCTTTCGGCGCCGCCTGGAGAACCGCGTGCGCATTCGCGCCGCCGAATCCGAAGGAGTTGACTCCGGCGATTGAAGGACGGTCCGGCGCCGGCCAAGGCTCGAGCGCAGTTACCACGCGGAGCCGGTGGCCGTTCAGGTCGATGGCGGGGTTGGCCTGGCGGAAGTGGAGGGACGCCGGAATCTGCCGGTGATGCAGCGACAACGCCACCTTGATCAGGCCAGCCACGCCGGCGGCAGCCTCCATATGGCCGAGGTTGGTCTTTACGGATCCAATGGCGCAGAATTGGTTTTCGCTCCGGCCCGGGCTCAAGGCCGAACCGATGGCCTTCGCTTCGATGGGATCTCCAATCGGCGTCCCGGTGCCATGCGCCTCAACATATTGCACATCGCGGGGGGCGATACCGGCCTTGGCCAGCGCTTCTTCAATCATGGCTTGTTGCGCGGCCGCACTCGGCACGCTCATGCCAACGGTGTGTCCATCTTGATTGATCGCCGTTGCGCGGATGACGGCATAGATCGGATCGCCCGCATCGAGCGCCGCGCGCAAGGGCTTGAGCATGACAACTCCGCCGCCCTCGCCGCGCACGTATCCGTTTGCGGAAGCGTCGAATGCTCGGCACTGGCCATCCGGCGATAGCATCGTTGCTTTGCAAAAACCGATGGTTACCTCAGGCGACAGAAGCATCTGTACGCCTCCGACGAAGGCGGTGGTGCATTCGCCTGAGCGAAGACTCTGGCAGGCAAAGTGAGCGGCGCTGAGCGCGGATGAGCATGCCGTATCGATCGTCACGCTGGGACCGCGAAAGTCGTAGAGATAAGAGATGCGGTTAGCGGCGATGCTGCCGGCCCCGCCGCTGTTGGTGTGCATGGTGATGCCCGCCCGATTCTGCGGGTACATCATCTGATCGCCATAATCATGCGATGAGATACCGACGAAGACACCCGTCCGCGATGCCGCCAGTGAGGGTGGCGGGATGCCGGCGTCTTCGCAGGCTTCCCACACTAATTCGAGAAGCAGGCGATGCTGCGGGTCGATATGGACTGCCTCGCGCGGCGAGACACCAAAGAACTGGGCGTCGAAAAGATCTACCCGGTCAAGAAATCCGCCCCAGCGCGAGTAGCTCCGACCGGGCTTTTTCGGATCCGGATCGAAAAGATCCTTGAATCCCGGGCGGTTCGCAGGGGCTTCCGTAATGGCATTGAACCCCTCTTCCAGCAGGCCCCAGAAAGCCCGAGGGTCGTTCGCTCCTCCGGGAAAACGGCATCCGATCCCAACAATCGCAATATCCCGATCAAGATCCCGTGCCACGCCATCTTCTGATTCTGATTGCATGCTAGATCGCTCCTGGAAGGAAGATTATTCAGGTGCATTTTTTGGGTCGCGAAGTCGGGGGGTAAGCCGGATGATATGGACCGAACAATTACTTGTCAAGGCGCCGAGCGACAGGCCGGTCAGGTTGGGATGGATTCACGCCGAGCTGTTCCAACGGCGTCGGGTACAGGCGAGGACGCCAGCCAATCCGCGATTTTCTCGGAGGAATACCGATAGCTGGCTTCCGCCATCTCATTGGCGCGGTGGAAGTCAGTAATTCCGAAGTACCCTACTGGCGGACTAAGGTAGAGATCGGCCATCTTGCTTGTTTCGCTTTTGCGAGACGTGCTGCTGAGTTCGATGATTCGCATCAGAAGGCTCAAGATACCTGGAAAGTGGACCCTCTTCGAAGCCGGTTTGAAGCGCTGTGCCAGGGCTCGCCAGCCCGAAATCCGATCTCCATAATCGGCATACACGGAGAGGTGCAACTCGGAGGAGACGTCCGAGGCGATCACCGTACCGCAACTTCGCATATCCGCGCATGATATCCACCGGAACGTTGTCGATGATGCCGCCGTCCACCAGCAGATCGCCGTCCCAGAGGATGGGCGGATAGACCGCGGGCACCCGCATGCTGGCGAGCAGACTCTTGAGCAGCGGACCGCGCCGGTGGACCTGGATGCTGGCGCGCGTGAGGTTCGCGGAGACAGCGAAGAACGGCAGCCAGAGGTCTTCGATCTGCGTCTCTCCACAACAGGCCGTAAAAACAATCGTCGAACCTCTGGCCGGACAGAAGAGAAACCAGGGGAATGGTCCAGTCGCTTCGACATTGTGCCGCAGGCCGTCTCGATGGCTTGCACCATCGCATCGTAGTCGTGTTCCAAGGCGGCCGCCGCCGCCATTGCGGCGCCTGCACTGGTGCCGCCGACGATGTCGATGGGCACGCCGGCTTCGCGCAGCGCACGGAAAACTCCAGCGTGACCGGCGCCGCGTATCCCGCCTCCACTCAGCGCCAAGCCCACCGCGCGCCCGGTTAGTGACCGCGCCATTCTGCCGAAGTCCGAATTCGAATCCGGGCGGAGATGGTAATGCTGGTCCACTTTCCAGGCGGCGAGCCATGCACTGGTCCCAGAGGGAACGATGACTGAGGCCGGATGAAGCAACGCCAAACTCGCTGGTCGGCCACGCCGGTCGTTCAACGCGCTGGTGACATAGGCCTCGGCGCCTTCGCGCGGGTCACGAGCCGCATCGGCAACAATCAGAATGTGATCGCATTGCCGCAGGCAAAGGCGGGACCAGGGAGAATCCGAAGGATCCGCCTGATAAATCAGATAGCGGTGATCCGTCTCCAGCTTGCTCAGCAACTCGATGATCCGGCCATGACCGAGCTTGGAACTCGGTGACCTGCGCTGCACCCGGTTTCCCCAGCTAGGTGTCTATGAGCGCGCTTCCAACTAGCTGAGTGGGCCCGTGGAGTCGAAAGGGTGCTCGCCAGCCGCGCGCAGAAGTCCTCGATCGGGATGCCCTGGGACGCTGGAACCACCGCAATGATCGTGCTCGAGCGGTACAGGGCGCCCACGCGCTCCCTGTTCCGCTCTCAACCGCGTCACCAGTTTCCGCGCGATGACGGCGAGCAAATCCGGGTGCCGGGAAAACATGCGATCAAACGCGTCTTTGGAAAGTCTGGCGAGGTGCGAGTCGCGTGTTGCGGTCACTGTTGCGCTGCGGGGTTCTCCATCGAGCAGCGCCATCTCCCCTGCCGTATCTCCGCAGCCAAGCTCCGCCAAGACGCGAGACTCTTCGCCGGGCAAATTCAGGGAAACCCGCAGTGCGCCACTCACCACCAGGTAAAGAGCGTCACCGACGTCGCCCTCGCGAAAGAGTGGGGTTCCCGCTTCGACCCATACCGACTCCAGCTGCGTTTCGAGGTCACCCAAGGCGACCTCTGGGAGACCACTGAACATTTTCGAAACTTCCAGCGCCACGGAGAGGCGGTTCTTGCGTTGCTGGCGTCCGACAAAGTGGTCGAAAGCCTCGACCGCCTCCGGATGATCTTTCGAGAAACGCTCGAATCCTTCACGAGTCAACTTTGCCGCACGGACGGTCGAGACTGCGCGAACAGTTGACCAGCGGTCACCGCCGTTCCAGAGAGCAAACTCCCCCACGGTGTGACTTGGCCCTAGTTCTGCCAGTAACTTTTCCGTGTGGTCGTGACCGGAGTCCAAATACCCACCTGCCCCGCAAGGACGAGGTACATGGCGTCGCTTGGGTCGCCCTGATGGAACAGGGTCTCTCCTGCGGCCAATTCAATTTCTTCGACCTGGGCAGCTAAGTCAGGAAGCGCCGCCTTGCTAATGTCGCGGAAGATTTCTGTGGTGGAAAGAAAGGGAATCCAGTCAGCGGCAAGCTTGTTCACTCGGTGCCTCGCGCGATTCTCGTCCCGATGGTACACCCCGCCGTCTGAAATTCAAATCAGTCTCCAAACCCCATGTCGCAGGGAATGATTCTCGCTTGCCGCTGAATCGCCGAGGTGCGAAGTCACTACCACGGAGGCAAATTCAAGAGCCCGGCCGAGTAACAGCCCAACCAGACGTCACTCGACACGCAAACTTTTACTTTTCGGAGAGGGTGTCGACGCAACAAAAGGCCAATTGAGGCATTGCAACGCTCTAATTGGATTCGCTCTCACAAACCGTTTCAAATAAATATCTTGTGTTTCGCAACAGTCCTCATAAGGACCTGGAATCGGACATTCTATATAACCCGCTTAGTTCCTGACCTCTGCCAATAACTCCTCAATCTCGGCCTTCTCTCCGGCCGTCAAGCCCAACAATGGCGCTCTTGTATGGCCCCCGAAGTAGCCGTTGAAGTCGCAGGCGTACTTCACGCCGGCAATGCCGAGATCGCCGACGATCCGTTGATTCGCCTTTGCAATACGCTTCTGTTTTTCCGCCGCCAGCGCCAAGTCGTGATCCTTCCAGGCCAAGTAAATCTCCTGGCATGCCTGCGGCGCGAACGCGCCAAAAGCAAGAATCGCGCCCGTTGCTCCTGCCTCCAGCGATTCCAGCACCGTGCTCCCGGAGCCGCATAGCACCTGGAACCCGATCTCCCTGCTGCGCGTCTTGATGGGAACGGCAGGGGGAGCTGTGGCAATTGCCGCGCCGCCGGCCAGGTCTCCAGCAGACACAAAGCTGCCTGTCGTCTCGGCGCGGGGCTCCAGCATCCGTGCCGTGGCCGCCTCAAACACCTGGTTCACCGGTACCGTCCGCCGGGGTGCATTCTGTGCGGCCACAACCTGCGTCCCGATGCGATCCACCTTGCCTGACGAATCCTTGATCCCGATGATGTTGGGGTGATCGGCCAATTTCCCCACCAGCTCCACGGGAATCTGATACGGGACGCACTTTGGAATGTTGTAGAGCACGACGGGAAGCGCAGAGCGGTCCGCAATGGTGCGGAAATAATGAAGCACAGCCGCGGAAGACATTTGCCCTGCGTAGTAGCTGGGCGGTCGCACCAGGACCGCGTCGTAGCGGAACTCTGCCGCCGCATCCGCCATTTCCAGCGTTGCCTTCACGCTCTCCCGGCCTACGCCCGCAATCAAAACCTTCTCTGGATCAGCGGCTTCCGCGGCCACGCGCAGAACCTCGCGCGATTCAGCATCGTCGACCAAGGGCGCCTCGCCCGTCGAGCCTAAAACCACAATCCCTGCCAGCAAACTGCGCGAGTAACGCGCGATGTTGGCTTCAATCTTGCGGAAATAGATGCGTTCGTCCGAATAAAACGGCGTGGTGGTCGCGGCAAAGACACCTTCCAGCAGCATCTTTTTATTGTAGAGCCCGGCCTGGCCACGCTGCCTCTTCCGTGCTCCTTGGGGCTGCAATTGTTTGGCTTGGCAACGGCGGTGTATGGTAGGTGGTTAGATACGGCGAAGAGCCAGCAGGATTCTTCTCATCAGGAGCAGCGAAGATGCACTCGTCGGTGCAAACGGAACTCGAGGAACAGAGCTCATCCAAACTTTCCGGGCAGGCGCTGTCCTTTTTTCTGCACGCGCTCCTGGCCCTTGGCTCCTGGATGGCGCTCATGCTGCTCGGCTACTTGATCAATCCCGTGGGCGTGCCGCAACTCGCCATTCTTCTCCTGTCGGCCGCCGTGCCGCTCGTTGTCGGGCTTCTCATCGCCCGTGTCCACCCTAGGGAAATGGCGACGCTGGTCTGGCTGCTCGGCCTCGTTTGGTTCCTGATTGTCTGTCTGTGGGTTCTGGACATGCCGACCGGGCCGAATCAATGCTTCCAATGCGAGGCCACGGAGAAATTGACGCGCACCTTCTTCAGCCTGCCTCGCCCCAGCGGACTCATCGACAACGACGGCCCGTTCATTGCCACCTGGCCTGCCGTCGCGCTCTTCGGCTACTCCATCGGCGCGAAGCTCGGCTTTCGGCGGGGGTAGGGCCGGAAGACAACAGCGCACAATGCGCTGGCCACCAAGAGAGAAGACCTTGTCTAGCCGGCCACCCGACGGTAAGCGGCCATCCTACGGTTACCGTGGCTTCCACACGACCGGCTATTTTGCTCGATCGGAAACGTCCCAAAGTTTCACGGTCTTGTCGAAGCTTCCCGATGCGAGTGTGCGGCCGTCTGGAGCGAATGCGACCGAAGAGACAAGATCATTGTGTCCTGACAAGGTCCGCACCATCGTTTTTGAGGCAACGTCCCAAAGCTTAATGGTCGTGTCGGAGCCTCCGGAAGCGAGCGTGCGGCCGTCAGGGGCGAAGGCCACGGATTCGACCCAGTTCGTGTCTCCGGTGAGCGAGCCGATGAGGACTCCAGAGGTCATTTCCCAGAGCTTGATGGAGCCGTCCCAACCGCCCGAGGCGAGCGTGCGGCCGTCGGGACTGAATGCGGTTGACCAAACCGTGGCGGTGTGTCCCGACAGCGTTCGGAGCTGGGACCAGGAAGATACATCCCAGAGGGCGACAGTGTAGTTCGCGGTTCCGCAAGCGAGCATGCGGCCATCGGGGCTGAACGTGACGCACAGAATGCCGGTCCGGGATATGGGAAGGACGTCGTCAGTTTGTGGCGTAAGTGTGCAAATGAGGGCACCTGAGGACACTTCCCAGACTTTGATGGAGCCATCATCGCTTCCGGAGACGACCATCCGGCCATCGGGACTAAAAGCGACCGAGTCGACTGAGTTTGCGTGACCGGTGAGTGTTCGGACAAGAGCCCCCGAGGATAGAGTCCAGAGCTTAACGGTGTTGTCATCGCTTCCGGAGGCGAGCGTGAGTCCATCGGGGCTGATGGCAACGGACGTAACAACCGCCGTGTGCCCTTGGAATGTTCGGATGAGACTGCCCGAGACCGCATTCCAGAGCTTGATCGTCTTGTCCTGGCTCCCCGAGGCGACCGTGCGTCCATCGGGGCTGAAGACGACAGAATCGACTCGGTCTTTGTGCCCCGTGAGAGTGCGGGGCGCGGCGGGCGACCCGGTTTGCTGCGACCACAGCCTTAGACCTCCCGACTGAGCCACGAGCGCGCTGGCAGCAATTGTGAAAGTACGTCGCGAGATGATTGGAGTAAAGGGGTCCGGCATGTTTCCCTGATCCTCGTTCCTGAAATCGAAGCACGACGATAAGCGCCCACCTATCCGATCCTGGGGCGCGACGCGTGGGATGCATCACAGGTTAACACAAGGGAATGTGACTTTTTCGTCGCGCAGGTCAAGGCCTGTATGACCGTTGGTCCGACGTCCGGCGCTACTCCCTGCGCCTCAGCGTCCGTTCGCCGAGTGCAGCGCCTGCAAGGCAAAGACCGTCACACGATGACGCTGCATTGCGGCAATTCCCTCGGCTGCGGCCTGAGCGGCAGCAAGCGTGGTGATGGTGGGAATGCGCGCAAGTACGGCTGCGCGCCGAATGGCCTTCTCGTCGAAGATCGCGTCCTGCCCACGTGGCGTATTGATGATCAGCTGGATACGGTCGCCCTTGATAAGGTCAACGGCATTTGGCCGGCCCTCCTCCACCTTGAACACGCGCTCCACGATCAGCCCCGCGCCTTCGAGCGCGTTAGCCGTGCCTTCCGTCGCCACGATCTTGAAGCCAAGATGCACGTACCGCCGAGCCAGCGTGATGGCTGCCTGTTTGTCGTGATCGTTCACCGTGAAGAAGACCGTGCCGCCCGTGGGCAGAATATGACCGGCCGAGAGCTGCGCCTTCGCGAAGGCTTCGCCAAAGGTGCTTGCCACACCCATCACTTCGCCCGTCGATTTCATCTCCGGCCCGAGTACCGTATCGACACCTGCGAACTTCGACCATGGAAAGACCGGCGATTTCACGTAGTAATGCGAGCCGGTTCCAAGATCCTTTCCTGACGCCAACTCGTCAGGCAGCAGTTCGCGCAGCTTGCGGCCCGTCATGAGCCGCGCCGCGATCTTGGCAAGCGGCACGCCCGTCGCCTTGGACACGTACGGCACCGTCCGCGAGGCGCGGGGGTTCACTTCGATGACGTAAACGTGATCGTTGCCCTGTTCGTCGCGCTGGATGGCGAATTGCAAATTGACAAGGCCGACGACTTTGAGTGCCAGCGCCAGTTTCCGCGTGTAGGCGCGCAGGGTTTCGAGCGTCTGCTCTTTGATGTCTACCGCCGGCAGCACGCACGACGAGTCGCCGGAGTGAATGCCGGCCTCTTCAATGTGCTGCATGATGCCCGCGATCTGCACGTCTTCCGAATCGCAAAGTGCGTCGACGTCGACTTCGACGGCGTTCTCCAGGAAGTGGTCGATGAGAACCGGACGTTCCTGCGAGTATTCGACGGCCTGGCGCATGTAGCGCGTCACGGCATCCGCGTCGTACGCGATGACCATCGCCCTGCCGCCCAGCACGTAGCTTGGCCGCACCAGCACGGGGTAGCCGATTTGCTCGCCTACGGCCAACGCCTGTTCCACGCTAGTGGCCGTGCCGCCGCGCGGCTGCGGAATCTTCAAATCCTCAAGCAGTTTGCCGAATTGCTTACGGTCTTCGGCCAAGTCGATCGATTCCGGCGAGGTGCCGATGATGGGCACGCCGGCTTCGAGCAAACGCTGGGCGAGATTCAGCGGCGTCTGCCCGCCGAACTGCACGATCATGCCAATCTTGGCTCCCGATTGCGCCTCGTGGTTGTAAATCGCCAGCACATCTTCGAGAACAAGCGGCTCAAAGTAGAGCCGGTCGCTGGTGTCGTAATCGGTGGAGACGGTCTCAGGGTTGCAGTTGACCATGATTGTCTCGTAGCCGTCTTCCTTCAGCGCGAAGGCGGCGTGGCAGCAGCAGTAGTCGAACTCAATGCCCTGACCGATGCGATTGGGGCCCGAGCCAAGAATGATGACCTTCGGCGTTTTGGTCGGCGGCGCTTCGTCTTCTTCCTCGTAGGTCGAGTAGAGGTAAGGCGTCATCGACTCAAACTCGGCGGCGCAAGTATCCACCAGCTTGAACACAGGGCGGATTCCATGCGCCTCGCGCAGTTCCCTCACCTGCTGGATACCCGCATGGCCTTCGAGCTTCCACTCTTTTGCGATGCGCTCGTCGCTGAGGCCTAATCGCTTGAGCCTTCTCATCGCTTCCGCGCCTGTATCTTTTGGAGGAGTGCGTGCGATCGCGACTTGCGCCTGCGTAATCTCGCGGATCTGGTGCAGGAACCAGGGATCCATCCTGGTGAGGCGAGCCACCTCGCGCACACTCATGGCGCGTTCGAAGGCGTAGCGAATGTAGCCCAACCGCTCCGGCTTCGGCGTCACGAGCATCTGCGTCAGGCGGCGCGGCTCGAGCACTTCTGCGCCGGTCTTTTTGCCGGTTTCCAGCGAGCGCCACGCCTTCATCAGCGCTTCCTTGAAGGTGCGGCCGATGGCCATCACCTCGCCTACCGACTTCATCTGCGGGCCGAGCGTGTCGTCGGCGCCGGGAAACTTTTCGAATTGCCACTTGGGAATCTTGACCACGACGTAGTCGATGGTGGGTTCAAAGCAGGCCGGCGTTTTGCGCGTGATGTCGTTGGGAATCTCGTCGAGCGTGTAACCAACTGCGAGCTTGGCCGCTATTTTTGCGATCGGAAATCCGGTGGCCTTCGACGCCAGCGCCGACGAACGCGACACGCGCGGGTTCATCTCGATGACGATCATGCGGCCATCTTGCGGATTGATGGCGAACTGCACATTGGATCCGCCGGTCTCCACTCCAATTTCGCGAATGCATGCGATGGCGGCGTCGCGCATCTTCTGGTACTCGCGATCGGTGAGCGTCTGCGCCGGGGCCACGGTAATGGAGTCGCCGGTGTGCACGCCCATAGGATCAAAATTTTCGATGGAACAAATAATGATGACATTGTCGGCGAGGTCGCGCATTACCTCGAGCTCGTATTCCTTCCAGCCGAGCACGCTCTCCTCGAGCAGGCACTCATGTACCGGTGAGAGGTCGAGGCCGCGGGAGAGAATCTCCATCAGCTCTTCGCGGTTGTAGGCGATGCCGCCGCCGGTGCCGCCGAGCGTGAAGCTGGGCCGGATGAGGACCGGGAAGCCAAGCTTGCCGGAGAAGTCGAGCCCGTCGCGCAGGTTGTTCACGAGCGCGGAGCGCGGCACATCGAGCCCGATGCGGATCATCGCGTCTTTAAAGAGCAGGCGATCCTCGGCCTTCTTGATGGCCTCCAGCTTGGCGCCAATCAGCTCGACGTTATACCGCTCCAGAACGCCGGAGTCGGCAAGATCGACGGCGAGATTGAGCGCAGTTTGTCCGCCTACGGTGGGAAGCAGAGCGAACTTGCCGGGGTTGGGTAGGACAGCCAGCATCTCCGCTTCAATGCGAATGATCTCTTCCACATACTCGTGGGTCAGCGGCTCAATATAGGTTCGGTCGGCAAGCTCGGGATCGGTCATGATGGTGGCCGGGTTTGAGTTCACCAGCACCACCTCGTAGCCCTCCTGCCGGAGGGCCTTGCACGCCTGCGTGCCGGAGTAGTCGAACTCCGCCGACTGGCCGATGATGATTGGCCCTGAGCCGATCACCAGAATCTTCTGAATGTCATTTCTGCGTGGCATATTTTCGGCGATTTCCTAGTCGTGATTCCCTGCGATTTCCCGTACGGCTCGATCAAACTGATCCTTGCTCGTAAAGACTTCCGAGTTGCAATCTTTGCATTCATTGGACTTCATCATCACGTAAACCGGCCCACGATAAAGCGTGTCGCGTTGACCCACTCCGACGGTGATCATTCGATCCATGAACACGAAACCGGCTATCTTCACATGAAGCAAGTACTCGCCTTTAGCTTCGGGAAAAGCGAAGTATCCCTTGTCATCAGTATTCGATGCGAGCGAAGGGGGCCCGCCGCTTACGAGCGCCACCTGAATGCCCGCAAGCGGCTTCCCTGCCTCGTCCAAAACGTAGCCGTACGCGTGCGCGAGGTGGAGCGGCTTCGAGTACTTGAATTGGGGTTGCGCGGGCTGCGCAGCGAACGGGAATGTGCACACGGATATTAGGCCGAAGCCCAAAAAACAGCGGAGCCAAAAGCCCCGCCGCTTTGCAATTCCGAATATTTCGTGCGTCGCCAGTTTCATCCCTTCCACTCCTCCATCATCTGCCGGAAGTCGCGGAACAGATAGTGCGAATCGTGCGGGCCGGGAGCCGCTTCAGGGTGGTATTGCACGCTGAAGAGCGGCAGCGTCTTGTGGCGCAGGCCTTCGAGCGTCTGGTCGTTCAGGTCTACGTGCGTCAGTTCGACTTCGTTCGCGTTGATCGAGTCGGGATCGACGGCAAAGTTGTGATTGTGTGCCGTGATCTCCACTTTGCCGGTGGCATTGTTTCGCACCGGGTGGTTGCCGCCGTGATGGCCAAACTTGAGCTTGTAGGTGCGGCCGCCGAGGGCGAGCCCGCAAAGCTGGTGGCCCAGGCAGATGCCGAACACCGGCACACGGCCCAGCATCTGCCGGATGGAGCGTACCGCGTAATCGACCGGTTCCGGGTCGCCGGGGCCGTTCGACAGAAAGACGCCGTCAGGCTTGAGCGCCAGCGCATCGTCCGCAGTGGTCTCCGCCGGGACCACGGTCACTCGGCATCCCTCTCGCACTAACATGCGTAAAATGTTTTGTTTAATCCCAAAATCATAAGCCACTACGTGAAGTTGGCGCTCGCGCGCCCTAGAGTCTTGGAGGAAACCCTCGGCAAGGAGCGGATCCCCCATCTCACTGCGCGGATCGGACGCGTCAAACTCGTAGTTCTCCTTCGTTGAAACCACGCGCGCCAGATCGGTGCCATCCATCTTGCGAATCTTTTTGGCCCTTTGGATGAGAGTTTCGGGATTGCTCTCAGTGGTCGAGATCACGCCGCGCATGACGCCGTGGTTGCGCAGGTGGCGCACCAGGGCCCGCGTGTCGATCTCCGCCAGAACCGGCACAGAATAGCGCTCCATGTATTCGTCGGTGACCTGTTCGGAGCGCCAATTTGAGCTAACGGTGGAGAATTCGCGGACGATCAAGCCCTCGATATAGGGCCTGGAGGCCTCATTATCGGCGCGATTGGTGCCGTAATTGCCGATTTGAGGGTTGGTGAGGACTACGATCTGTCCCGCATAGGAGGGATCGGTGGCAATTTCCTGGTAGCCGGTAAGGGAAGTATTAAAAACCACTTCGCCCTGGCATTCGCCCGGGTGCCCATGGCCGTGGCCGCGGAAGATGCGCCCGTCTTCGAGCGCTAAGATCGCCTGCATCGCCTCTCCGAGGAGTGGATTCAATCGATTCTAGCAGGTTTTGACGCTGGACTTTGCCGCGTTTTCCACGGTCTTAGTGGACCACGCCCGCATCGAGTGCGTCTCGCCCGACCGCGTGGTAGAGGCTCTCAATTCCCTGCCCCTGCTTACAGAGGAGCGTCCCGACTGTATCTTCTGGTCGAGGACTTGCGCTGAAGAGATCAACGTAAATAAATGGCTGCGGAAAGTTGATCGTCCGGCTGACTATCTTTCCTTCAAGGATGAGGCCGGCGAGCCCATGAAGTGCCTTTCGTATGTGGATACTCCGGCCGCACGGATCGCGTGCAGCGCCGATGCGCGAGGTATATAATTTCGCTCACGTGGACATTCTGGAGCTGGTCCGTCGGGGTTACGCTTCCTCAAGCTTCGGGCTCTGAAAATTCAAAATGGCTGATTTCGAGCAGTCTGATAAGAAGTCTGTGCCTAAAGCGCCCGGCTCCCCGGGCGTCGGAACTCCGTTTGCCGGCGAGAGTTCCTCGGGCGGCATCTCGAATCCTCCAGAACAGCCTCCTCACTACGATCCGGATGCGACGACCGCAGACGCGGGACCGCAATTTGATGCCGACGCAACGATCTACGATCCGGATGCAACGATTGCGGATGCTGGACCACGATTTGATCCCGACGCAACGCTGGTGGACCCCGACGCGACGCTTATTGACCTCCATGCGGAGGCGGCGGATCCAGACGCCACGGTTGCACCTGGAGTTCCATCCCGACGGAGACCTCTGCCACCTTCGGCGCGCCGGACCCTTGATGCCCGAGCAAACGCAGGTCAATTCCAGATAGGCGATCTGCTTGTCGAGCGTTATGAGCTTCTGAAAATGCTCGGCGAAGGCGGCATGGGCGCCGTATACAAGGCTCGAGACATCGAACTGGGACGAGAAGTTGCGCTCAAAGTAATCAAGCCGGAACTGGCCAATAACCCTGAGATCCTGCAGCGTTTTAAGCAGGAACTGATCCTCGCGCGCCAGGTGACGGACCGCAACGTAATCCGCATTTTCGATATTGGCGAAACCGGGAAAACGAAGTTCATCACGATGGAGTACCTGGAGGGCGAAAACCTCCATGAGTTGATGAAGAAACGCGGCAAGCTGGAGGTCGCCGAAGCTGTCGACATCATGGCGCAGGTGGCCAATGGGCTCGCAGCCGCCCATCGTGAAGGCATCATCCACCGCGATCTGAAGCCGGGCAACATCATGCTCGACAAGGGCGGCCGAGTAGTGGTGATGGACTTTGGGCTGGCGCGCACGGTTGGTAGCGAGGGAATGACGCGAACCGGCGCGATGCTGGGCACGATTGAATATATGTCACCGGAGCAGGCGCAAGGCCTTGATCTGAAAGCAAGCTCCGATATGTTCACCGTTGGCCTCATTCTGTATGAGTTGCTTATCGGCGTCACGCCGTTTCATTCAGAAAGCGCCATTGCCAGCCTCGTCATGCGCACCAAAGAGCGCGCAATACCGCTGATCGAGGTTGACAAGAAGATTCCGGGCTCACTGAGCAACATCGTCAGCAAGTGCCTTGAAAGAGAGCCTGCGAATCGCTACCAGAACGCGGATGAACTGCTGAAGGATCTCCGCGCGTGGCAAGACTCGGGCGGCAAATCGGGCGGCAAATCGCGTATCTCCGCCTCGTCCGCGCAGCTGCGCATGAACCGGCTGCGCGAATTACCCTGGCCGCGGATTGGAATGGCGAGTGCCGCGATTTTGCTCCTGACTGCTGGAGCTTCCTGGTATGTGATCAGGACCCAGCAGCACGCGCAAGCCGTGCCGCACGGCCCAGTTTCGGTACTCGTTGGTGATTTTGAGAACCATACTGGTGACCCGGTTTTGGACGACACCCTGGAGCCGATGGTCGGAGTGGCCCTGGAAGGCGCGAGCTTTATCAACGTCTTCAGCCGCGGCGACGCGCGCAAGCTGGCCATGAAACTTTCGAATCCCTCGAATAAACTCGACGAGCAGACAGCGAGGCTGGTCGCCGTGAACGAGGACGTCAATGCAGTGATTACGGGCGAGATCAGTCTGCGCGGCGACGAATACGATATTTCGGCGATCGCGCTGGACGCAGAAAGCGGCAAGGTGCTGGGAAGAGCCGAGGTCACTGTCGCGAAAAAAGAGGATATTCTGAACAGCATTCCGAAACTGGTGGCGCCGATCCGCAAAGCTCTGGGCGACACCACGACCCCCTCAAAGCAGTTCGAGGAGGTCAGCGGAGGTTTCCAAGCCGCGTCTCTTGAAGCTGTTCACCAGGAAGGTATCGCTGTTGACGAACAGTTCGCAGGCCAATTTCAGGAGGCGTTTGATTCGTTCGGAAAGGCTTCGGAACTGGATCCGAAGTTTGCGCGGCCCTACACCGGCATGGCGGCCATGGCCCAGAACCTGGGCAGACCCGAAGACGCCGTAAAGTACATGAAGATTGCGATGCAGCATGAAGACAGCATGACCGAGCGGGAACGCTATCGCAACCGCGGCATGTATGACTTCATTATTGGCGACTGGCAGAACTGCGTTCGAGACAACACGCAGCTCGTTACTGACTTCCCCGCGGATCGCGTCGGCCAGTGGAATCTTGGAAGTTGTTATGCGCAGTTGCGCGACGCGCCGAAAGCGTTGGACGCAGCGCGACAAGCGGTTACGATTGTTCCCA
Organism: uncultured Acidobacteriota bacterium; assembly: GCA_963786565.1. Lineage (GTDB taxonomy): Bacteria > Acidobacteriota > Terriglobia > Terriglobales > Acidobacteriaceae > Telmatobacter. The sequence continues at coordinate 322,041 of CAWAZR010000024.1, forward strand.
AGGGGGTTGCGCAGCGGCTAAACCTGGCATTCATCAGTTCTTTTGACGGAGATTTTGCCGCGGGTGAAAAAGAGGCGCTCGCCGGGCTGGCCATCAATCCCTCGGCCACGCAGGGATTGCTGGTGCTGGCTGAAGCGCAGCTCGGAGAAGGGCAACTCGACAAGGCAGCCGATTCGTACCATCAACTGGAAAAGTTTGGCGCCTCGGGCGTTTCTACAGCAACGGTTGGACTGGCCGATCTCGACGCTTTTCAAGGGAAGTATGACGAGGCAGCAAACCTCCTTAGAAGCGGAGCCGCTGCCGATGTTGCGGCCAAGAACCGCGATGATGCCGCGCGGAAATATGTGGCCCTGGGCAATATCGAAGAGATCCAGGGCAAGCATGCGGCCGCGGTCTCTGATACCGACAAGGCATTGGCGAACAGTCAGACTACGCAGATTGAGTTCCTGGCGGCAATCACCTACGTCGATGCCGGAGAGATGGCGAAGGCGCAAAAGCTAGCGGCCAGCCTCTCGTCAGCGCTGACAAGCGAGTCCCAGGCCTACGGCAAGATTGTTACTGGCATGATCGCTCTGAAACGGAAAGATACGAATGAAGCGATCAGGCAAATCAAAGGCGCGAACAATCTGCTGGACACCTGGATCGGCCACCTCTACCTGGGACAGGTTTACCTGGAAGCGGGAGCGTTTACTGAGGCTGACTCAGAATTTGATGAATGCGCAAGGCGACATGGCGAAGCGATCGAATTGTTTTTGGACAACGTGCCGACATACGCGTATTTTCCGCCTGTCTACTACTACGAAGGGCGGGTGCGCGAAGGAATGAAGAGCGAAGGGTTCGCCGACTTTTATAAGAGCTACCTCGCGATCCGTGGGCAGTCGACGGAAGATCCGCTGGTTGCCGATATCCGTCATCGCCTGGGCCAATAAGAATCTGCCAAGCATCTAAAACTTGACAACAAAAAGGAGCGCCAGCGTCCGCCGGCACTCCTTTTTCTCGGCCTCTGACCGTTTCCTATATCCTCGCGTCTTGCTTGCGGCCGTTCGTCCGGCTAGTTTCCCGTGAGCGTGACAGATTGCGTCCCTGCCAACGTGTTGTCAGTGACTGTCAGGTTGGCGTTGTAAGTTGTGGCGCTGCTGGGCTTGAACGTGACTGAGATAGTGCAAGTTTTGGTTGGCGCCAGCGAACTCGACGAGGCCGGGCAATTGTTGGTTTCGGAGAAGATGGTTGTGCTCCCCGTGATGGCAATGCTGCTGATGATCAATGGCGTTGTTCCCGTGTCGCTGAGGGTCACATTTAACGTGCTGCTCCTGCCTGGACTTACCGTCTGAAAATTCAGGTTAGGACTCAGGGTGGCCACAGAGTAGGTTGCGGCCACCGGCGTCGTGCTCTGCGGTGCAGCTGCGTAGTTCGAGTTGCCCGCCTGATTGACGATCACCGAGCAAGTTGCTGTACCGCTGGTCATCGTGAAAGTCGCGCCTGAATTGGTGCACGCTCCGGAACTCTTGAATGTCACCGCGTTCCCGCTGGCGCCGCCGGTGGCCGCCACCGTAAAGCTGGTCTTGTAGGCGGCACTCGCCGGCGGGCTGGTGGTATACGTGATCGTCTGCGGAGCCAAAGTCGCGGATACGGGCGTTGCACTCTGCGGCGCAGCTGCGTAGTTGGAGTTGCCCGCCTGGTTGGCGATCACCGAGCAGGTTCCTGTTCCGCTGGTCATCGTGTAGATCCCGCTGGAATTGCTGCACACCCCGGAACTGGTGAATGTCACCGAATTCCCGCTGGAGCCTCCCGTAGCCGTCACCGTGAAGCTGGTCTTGTAGGCAGCACTCGCCGGCGGGCTGGTGGTATACGTGATCGTCTGCGGAGCCAGAGTCGCGGATACGGACGTTGTACTCTGCGGCGCGGCTGCGTAGTTCGAGTTGCCCGCCTGGTTGGCAATTACTGAGCACGAGCCCGTGCCGCTGCTCATCGTGTAAGTGGCCGAATCGAGCGAGGTGGCCGTGATGCTGCAAGGACCTGCGCTCTTGAAGGTCACAGCGTTTCCGCTGGCGCCGCCCACTGCAGTCACGCTGAAGCTGGTATTGTAGGCGGCATTCGCCGGCGGGCTTTTGGTGTATGTGATCGCCTGCGGAGCCAGGGTCGCGGATACGGTCTTGGTGACCTGCGGCGCCGGCGCGTAGCTCGTGTTACCTGCCTGGTTGACGATCACCGTGCACGTTCCCGTGCTGCTGGTCATCGTGTAAGTTCCGCCCAAATTGCTGCACACTCCGGAATTCGAGTAAGTGACCCCGACCCCGCTGGAGGCCGAAGCGGCCACCGTGAAGTTACTTCCGTACGCGGCCGTCGGTGGCGGATTGATGGTGAACGAAATCGTCTGGGGTTGCAGAACGGTTGCGCTCAGAGTCACCTTCTGCGGGCTGCCCGGCGCATTGTCCATGATTTCAAGGAGCGCGGTTTGCTGGTTGTAGAACGGGCCCGCAACAAAGGCGATGGTTATCGTGCAGCTGTTCCCCACCGCCAATGACGACGGGCAAAGATTGACGGCAACAAATTCGCTGGAGTTCCCGCCCTGCACAATCGAAAGGATGGGGTCGTTGATCGTCACCGGCGAAGTTCCGGTGCTCGTTAATGTGATGGTCTTGGTTGTAATGCTTCCCAGGTTCACACTTCCAAAGCTGATCATGGTCGGGTTCACGGTGAGCGCCGGGCCGTTCGCGTTTACGAGTTCAGTGACCGTCTGCGCTGCAAGGTAATCTGTATTGCCAAGCTGGTTCGCAACTACGGAACAGGTTCCAGTGCTGTTGTTGATCGTGTAGGTTGCCGAGTTCGACCCTGCTGCAGTGATGGTGCAGGGTCCGGAAGCGGAGAAGGTCACGAGGTTTCCGCTGGCGCCGCCTGTGGCCGTAACCGTGAAGCTGCTATTGTAGGCTGCCAAAGATGGAGCGACCTTGGTGAACGTGATGGTCTGGCTGGCCTGTTGAATGATCACGTTGCCGTTCACATACAGGAAGGAGTAATTTGCCGAGACGAGCGAGCCGGTCGATACCGTGATTGGATAGCTGCCGGGAGCGTCCCCTTGCACAGCGGCCGTGGACAGCGCCGGTGATCCAGAGACCGACGTGGTGGGGCTATCGTGGCCGACGAAGCCGCTCAGAGTGTAGTTGGTGCCAAGCACTGCTGGACTTAGGGATGGAATCGCCTGCTCATACATAATCGTGGGGCTGGCTGCCGTCACATCGAGTACGGCCTGGTAAATCGTGAACGATTCAACTGCCGTAGCGGCGCTGTACGTGTTGTTCCCCAGCGCTGTTGCTGTAATCGTGCACTTGCCCGCCCCGCTCGTGGTTCCGGTGGCTGTGGTTGCGCTTGTTTGAGTCACAGAGCATGGCTGACCGACACCGGTAGCGAATGTAAACCCGAGTCCGGAAGTAGAGCTCGCGCTTACCGTGAACCCACTGCCATACTGCACACCCGATAACGGCGCAAAGGTGATCGTCTGCGTTTGTCCACTGGAGCCGGAAGACTGGACCTGGAAAGATCCTGACACTGGACTTGCCGCGTCGTAGGTGCTCGAACCCGATTGCGATGCGGTGATGTTGCAGGTTCCCGTGCTGTTGAGGTTCACGATGGCCGAGGAAACGCCGCCGCTGCCGCCGCTCATAAGCGGCGTAACCGTCTGACTGGCGACGGAGCAGGATCCCGTTCCGACAAAGTTCACCTGCAACCCGTTTGCGCTGCCATTCGTCAAAGCAGTCGCGGTGATCGTGACCGGCGAACTCGACGTCGAGACCGATCCCGGCAACGAAAGCGTGATCGTCTGCATGCTCTTCAGAATCGCCGGGGGAGAAGGTTGACTCTGGCGTACCGATTCGTCGATCGGTACCCCAAGAAGAGTGGTGGTTATTGTGTAGGCTACGTTTCCGGAGATGGGACTGAAGTCGGTCCAGGTCGTGCCCGGCGGATTTCCGCCAACTCCGCTTACGCTGCCGACCTCGACCGGCGCGGGCCCACCCACGAGGCCGCGATAGACCGTGTAGGTCTGAACCACACCGAAGGCCGGCGGGTTCCAAGTAATGGTGACGTACGGCGGGGAGACTCCCGTCGGAGATGGCGTCATGCCAGGCGAAGTCGGTGGACGGACGACTGAGTTCGCGATCACGTAATCCAATTCGGTGGTTGCGCCGCCGCCACCACCGATGGTGACACCGCCGCCGCCGCCGATGGTGACCCCGCCACCACCGCCGATGGTGACCCCGCCACCACCGCCGATGGTGACACCGCCACCACCGCCGATGGTGACACCGCCGCCGCCGCCGATGGTCACACCGCCGCCGCCACCGATGGTCACTCCGCCACCACCGCCGATGGTGACTCCGCCGCCACCGCCAATGGTGACGCCACCGCCGCCGCCAATGGTGACGCCGCCGCCACCACCGATGGTGACGCCGGCGCTGCTATACAAAGTCGAGTTCTGCAAGGATGCGAACTGATCGCTGCTGGCTCCCACCTGACGCAGGTCGAGGTTGATCACGTCGTTGTATCCCCGCAACGTCGTGTACGCCGGGCCATCGAAGGCTATGTTCTGGCTATCCGACCAACTCGGCGAGATGGGGTCCAGACCGCCATTCACCCGAACCGACAAATCGCTCGGGCTGTCGAGCGGAGTGCCGTCGCAATGCGATGTGGCGGGGCTGGCTGTAGTCGTCGCGGAATTGTATGGCTCATACCAGGACGACGAATACGCCGCAGGATTCCCAGAGGCGTCCGTAAGCGATGTCACATTCCCCAGCGTCTGGAAGTTCAAGGGCGTTTGGCCCGGCGCTTCCAGGCTCTGGCTCGAGTAAGTGATGGCTCCATTCGATCCCACCCCATCGAGCTGGAACAGATAGTTCATCGTGCTCTCGTAGTTCGGCTTGCAGTTGGCTTCAAAGGTCGGGACGTAGCTTCCGGTTGTCGAAAGGCTGTCGCGGTAGGTTCCACCATGTGTCAACCCCAGCGGGTGGCCAAGCTCATGGAAGAGTGTGCCGGCGATTACAGTGGCCGGTTTGCTCATGTCCTGGTTTGCATTCTGCGCCCACAGGCCGAGGCTGATGACTGAGTCGGAGCCGCCCACATCGGAATAACCTGAGATGCTTGTCACGGTGCCCGACGTCACGCCAATCGTCGGTTCAGGCGGAGTGTTGGTGGCGTAGCTATAACTCCAGTTGGGAAGTGCGGTCGAAGGAGTTGTGATGTAGATCGTTGTGAGCCCGCTATCACAGCCAGTGGGGACGTACACCCCGTTGAGGTTCGGGTTTGAAATCACTCCGGAAATTGTGATGCGGGTTGGACAAACACCATTCAGGCCGGTGGTAACGAGGCTCGTTGTGTTGCCGCTTTCCGTGATCGACGTCAACGATCCAAACCAGCTGTTCCACGCCGGTATCGCAAGAGAGTAACCAAACAAAACGTAGTGATAGCTATCCTTCTGGCCCAGCGGGAAACGAGTTGCGCAATTGGCGAGCGACGGGTTCGCTGTGCAGGCACTGAAATTCGCCGGCCATATCTTAGACAGTTCCACGCCGCCTTTCCATGCGACCACGCCCGGTTGAGGCGCCGTATTGGTACTGGGGAACTCGCAGAGCACCGATCCACTGTCGGCGCACGTGTACGTGCTTTCCAGAATCGCGTTCCCGGGTTTCAGATGGAGGTAAATTCCGTGTCCGGTAACAGGGTTAATGGTATTGAGGAATGCCTGCGTGACCATCGCCAGTGGATCCTTGCCCTGGGCGTCTGGGGACGGATAGGTGTTCTGCTGAGTGAAATCGCACGTGTTGGTGCCTGGGATGAAAGCGGAACACATGTAGTCGAATTGAACGAAGAGATCCTGATGCCCGTGCACTGCGCCAGGCAATCCAACCCATGCTCCGCTCATTACGTCGTAATAGCCAGGGTTCCCGTAATTTGAATCTCCTGACGGCGGCCCCGCCTTCCAGGCATCCAGAATTCCATCGGAATCGCTGTTGTTGACCGGCGTGCTCAGAATCATTGCAGCATAGGCGTTGCCTGTACTCAGCGTGTCAATGTATTGACTCGAATTGCCGAGCGTTGGGGAACTCGAGTTGCTGTTCCAGCCTCCGCTCGTGGTGTAGAGGCTGGTAAGTTCTCCCGTGCCGCTCGCCCCGCCAACCGCGTCGTAGAATCCCACGAGTGCCTGAGGAATGTTTCCGGTGCCCGACGTTGGAGCTACGGCGCCGTTGTAAAGGACTACGGACTTGAGGGGGAAATTCGGGGATATGACGCGGTAAATGACAACGAGGCTTGCACCCTCGGGGACCTGCTGCGCGGGTCCCCCGTCGGGTAGAGAGACGCTGAATTTGCCCGAGCCAACCCGCACTCCACTGGTCGAATTCGGCAGAAGAGGCATATACGGGTTCACGTTGGCTCGATACGCGCGCAGAGTTCCCGTATTCGTGCCGTCGGTAAAGTTGGCCTGGTCGGTGCCGATCTGTTGCCCAGTGACCTGATAGTTGAGGAAGGTCACATTCGCTGACGAAGCCGTCGGCGTATTCTCTATCGCTTCCCAGTACAGATACGCAGCGACAATGTCGGCGCCATCGGGAACGCCCTGGGTGCCGGGGGTGGTGCTGCTATCGGAAACCATAATGTTTCCAGTGGCTACGCCATTTGCTCCCTTCCCAAATAAGTTGACACTGCCGGTGGCATAGTCACCGGTGACAAAGAAGTTATTCTCGAGCACAAGTTGGTCAGCCGCGGGCGGTACACCATTTGAGAGCACGACACTGACAGGCGCTCCAGCGTTGACCAATGTCCCGGAGGTGGGATTCTGGCTGATCACATTGCCCGAAGTCACGGTGTCGCTGTATTGGTTTGTCACCGTTCCCGATGTCAGTCCGACGCCGGTGATGACCGTCCCAGCCGCCGTTTGCGTCAGTCCGACCACGTTGGGTGTAGCCACTTGCTGAGGTCCATTGAAATTCGCAGTCGCGGTTGAGGCCGTACTCAGGAGCACGTTGCAGTACTGGCTCGTCCCCGCGTTTGCGCAAGCGCCACCCCAGCCGGCAAACGTCGATCCCGGAGACGCAATTTCCTGGAGCGATATCGTCAATCCTGTCGAGTAGTTTGCTGAGCAGGCCCCAGCCGCAAGTCCGCCCTGCACATTGCAGCTGATTCCCGCGGGGTTGGAGCTCACCGATCCGTTCCCGTTCCCCGCGCCGGCCACAGTTAGCGCGGCGGTGGGTCCAAGAGACAGGCCGCTGAGATTGACTGTCTGCGTTGCGGGACTGCCGGGCAGAGCATTTCCGGAGTTGTCGGTGACTTGAGCCGTGCCGCTGATGGGGCCGGTAGACTCCGGCTGGGCATAGAAGGTCTCAACGCAGGATGATCCTGGAGCCAGCGTGAATGAGGCGCAAGTCGAGTTGACCAGATCTTCATCGAAGTTCGTGCCTGACACCGACCCGCTCACCGAACCTACCAGAACTTGGTTTCCGATGTTTGCGATCGAGAAAGCCATATCCGAGCTTCGGTAACCCTCACTTACAGTGCCGAAGTTCAACGTAGGCGGCTGCGAACTGTTGATCTCGAGGACCTGGGTGCCGTGTTCCTCCGGGATGTACACGTTGCCCTTGGCATCGACTGCGATGCCGAACGCAAGAAGATTACTGATCGTGATCTGGCAGGCGCTGTTCCGGATGCAGCCGGCGGGAACTTCCACCTCCTGGGGCAGTTCATCCGCTACAAAAACATCGCCCGCCGCATCCACCGCTACCGCATCGGGAAGATCCCATCCTGTGCCTACCTGAACCCAGCAGTTACTGCTGCCGCAGCCGGCAGGAATCTCCACAACATCATGCAGGCCATAATCGGCGACGAATAAATCGCCCAGCGCATCGACCGCCAAACCAGTCGGATTGGCGCCAACCGGGTTGTACACCACGGTCTGTGCGCCGCCGTTCGCCGGAACCTTTACCACCTCGCCGCCGGTGAAGCTGGCGACGAAGACATCGCCCGCGCCGTCCACCGCAACTCCCAACTGGGCGCACAGGCCGCTAAAGCCGACCACGCACTGAGGGGTTGGGACGACGACTTGGCAGCCGCTGCCGCTGCAGCCGGCAGGGACTTCAACCACCTCGTTCAGACTGTTATCGGCGATAAAGAGATCGCCCCCTCCATCCACTGCCAGACCCTGCGGGTACATGAGGCCAACGCCCACCGTAGTCGGAGTGCCATTGTTGGCCGGAACCTTCACCACCTGGTGATTGCCGCTATCCGAAATAAAGACGTCGCCTGCCGCATCGACCGTTACACCATTCGGTATGCCGATACTGTACGTTCCGGTGTTGATCGTGGTCTGCGTGCCGCCGCCAAAGGCAATCGCCGAACCTAGGCCATTGCCGTAGATCGCGGTACTCGCGAGCGGGTTGCTAAGGTTGTCAAAGAGCCTCACCTCGCCCATCCGCAGTCCGGGCGCGATCGGCGCGAAGATGACGTTCACCGTACAGGAATTGCCTGATGAAATGGTGCCCGTGCATGTGCCTCCGCTCGCCGCAATGAAATCGAGGCTGCCAACGCCTTGCGTCAGGACCTGGGTCGTGCCGAAAGTCGTGGTTGCCGCCACGTTGTAACTCAGCGTGTAGGTATTGCCGCAGCCTGAAGGCGAGGCCGGAGGGCAAACACTGACGTTGCCGAAGGGCCCATATTCGAGCACGCGCTGGTTTGACTTGTCGGCCACGTAGAGATTGCCGTTGCTATCCAGGACCGATGCCGCCGGATTAGACAAGCTGTTGGCATCCGTGTGAGCGCTGGCGCTGGTGAAGCTGTTGCCCTGCCCGTAGACCCGCGTGGCTGTGGTGCTGCCGAAGAGATAGAACAGAATCCGGTTGTTAAAGTAGTCGGCCACATAAAGATCGCCGCTGCTATCGAGAGCGACTGACTGTGGGCTATCTAAGGTGTTGGCGCTGACCCCGCCATTGTTCGAGGTGTTCGTTGCAAAGTTGCCGCCCTGCCCGTAGACTCGCGTAGCGGTGGTGCTGTTGTAGGGATAGAACAGCACGCGATTGTTACCGGAGTCGGCCACGTAGAGATCGTTGCTCGAGTCCAGGGAGACCGCAAAAGGGGCGGATAAGCTGCTGGCGCTGATCCCGCCGTTGTTCGAACCACTGTTGGTGAGGATGCCGCCCTGCCCGTATACCTGCGTGGCGGTGGTCAGGCCGGCGGGATAGAACAGCACCCTGCTATTCAGAGTGTCGGCCACGTAAAGATTACCGCTGCTGTCCAAGGCGACTGACTGCGGGCCATTTAAGCTGTTGGCATTGACCCCGTTGTTGGTCTGGTAGTTGATCGTGGTGAAGCTACCGTTCTGCCCGTAGACCCGGGTTGCGGTGGTGCTTCCTGCGGAATAGTAGAGCACCCGATTGTTACCCCAGTCGGCGACATAGAGACCGCCGCTGCTATCGACGGCGAGACCATAAGGATTGTTCAGGCTGTTGGCGCTGACCGTGCCCGCGCTCCCGGTGGTGAAGCTGCCGCCCTGCCCGTAGACCCGCGTAGCGGTGGTGCTGCCGGCGGGATAGAACAGAACCCGGCTGTTCTGCAAGTCGGCCACGTAGAGATTGCCGTTGCTGTCCACGGCGAGATTTTCCGGCTGATATAAGCCGTTGGCGCTGATCCCGCCGCTGTTTCCGTTCGCGGTGGTGAAACTGCCATTCTGCCCGTACACCACGCCCGCCGTAATGGGTTCGAGCGTTCCCGGCTGGGCCACACCTGGCACAATAAAGGCCGCGCTGACGTTCTGCGCCGAATTCATCGTCACACTGCACTGCGCAACCGCTCCTATGCTCGAGCAGGCGCCGCCCCAGCCCTCGAATATCGAAGTCCCGTCCGCGCTCGCGGTCAGAGTCACCAAGGTTCCGCTCGAATAACTCCCCGAACACGTTCCCGAGTTGCAACTAATCTGTCCCATGTTGTCGGTTACCGCTCCCGTGCCCGTGCCCGCGAGCGTCACAGTCAGCGTGTAGACCTCGGAAAAGTTCGCGATGATGGTTGTATTCGCGTTCAGCGAAAACGAGCAGCTGCCGGTGCCGCTGCAAGTGCCGCCGCTCCAGCCAGTAAATTGCGAGCCGACGGCCGGCGACTCCGTACAGTTGACTGTTGTCCCTGAAGCATAGGATGCCGACGAACAATTCGTGCCCGACACCGAGCCACTGCCGCTGCCGGCAGTGCTCACCGCCAGCGTGTAGTTGGTGGGCGGCGATGAGATGCCGTAACCGCTCAGTGAAATGCTCTGCGTAGCGGGACTTCCATCTAAAGAGTTGTCTGTGACCGCGGCTGAGTCGCCCACCTGGCCGACGACGCCGCTCTGCGGCTCGAATTCGAAGTTCTCATAGCAGATTCCGCCGGGAGTCAAGGAAAACGATGTGCAAGTAGACGAGGACTCGGAGAAGTTGACACCGGCTGAGAGGGTTCCGACCGAGCCGGCCAGCGTCTGGTTGCCGATATCTTGAATCGTGACGGGGTCCGGACCAATCGAGAGGCCGTCGCTCGTTGTGCCAAAGCTCACCGCCAGCGGCTGAGACTGCACGATCTCGAACGTTGAGGCAGAGACATTATTGACTAACGTGCTGCCATCCTGGGTAAAGAAAATATCTCCCGCTTGGTCGAGGGCGAGTTCGCCAGGGTCGGGCGCTCCGCCGCTGGTGTACAACAGGATTTGGCAGCCCGCGTTCGTGCAGCCGGCGGGAACCTCCACCACGCCGCCCGCGTCAATTTGGCTACCGATGGTGAGAGCGATGTCAGCTACGATCACATCGCCGGCGGCGTCTACCTTCACGTCATAAGGACTCTTCCATCCACTGCCGACATTGATCTGGCAGCCAGCCGTTGTGCACCCGGCCGGGATTTCCACGACCGTTCCTAGACCACTATCAGCGACAAAGACGTCGCCCGCCGCATCCACCGCTACGCCTTGAGGCGCAGAGCAGGTAGGAGAAGTACAGTGCGGGGTCGGGTTGTACACCGTGCTCTGGTTTCCGCTGGGCTGGACCTCGAAGACTCCGAGGGGATTGTCGGAAACAAAGACGTCGCCCAGCCCGTCCACCGTCAGGCCGACCGGGCCTGGGAGCGGAGCCGGCGAGGAATACACCACGGTCCCGCAAGCAGCGCTGCTGGTGTTGCTGCCGACGCTGCTGCTGATGCAACCTGGCGTGAGCTTCAACACTTCGCCAAACCCGCCAGGGGGGGTTGATGCGGTGGTTTCGGCGACGAAGAGATCGCCGGCGCCATCGATCGCGACAGCTTGCGCACTAACGAAACCGGTCAGTGTGGTTTGCGCACCAGTGCCATAGGGTGGCCCCCAAATCACTACGGTTGAGCCGGCGGCCTGGTACAGGTTGCCCGCCTCATCCGTTGTCATGCCGGTGCCACTGGTCAGGTTTGTCAGTGGAGTTACCTGGCTGCTGTAGAGGACTCCCGGGTAGGTGCCGGTCAGCGCGGGACCAAAGGCGACCGCAGGCGCCAGGCCAATGCCATAGATATTCTGCGTTGCCACCACGGTGTTGCCGTTCAGGAGTTGCACTGCACCCAGGCGCAATCCGGGCGCTTGCGGGTTAAAGGTTATGCTCACAATGCAGATAGGGCCTGCGCAGATGCTGCTGTTTGGCTGGAATTCCTGGGTGATGACTCCTTCGGTGAGAGCCTGAGCCTGGGTGACGGTTGCCGACCCCACGTTGATGTTCACCGAGAACGTGCTGTTGCACGGCGCGGGCCCGGACCCTCCGGGGCATACGTCGGCCGTGGCGAAGTTCCCCTGCGCGAAACTCGCGCTCACATTCAGCGCCGAGCTCATGGTCACGGTACAGGTCGGGTTCGATGCCGAGCTCGCGCACGCGCCGCCCCAGCTCACGAATGTCGATCCGCCACTCGCATTTGCGGTCAGCGTGACCTGCGCCCCGGTTGCATAATTTCCCGAACATGCTCCCGTCACGCTGCTGTTTAATTCGCTGCAGCTGATCGCGCTCATATTGTCCGTCACCGAACCGCTGCCCGCCCCTCCTTCTGTCACCGTCAGCAAGTACTCGGTGCCGTATGCCAAACTCGTGCCGGTGAGGCTGGCGGCTTGAGCTGAAGTGTTATTCAGAGAGTTGTCACTAAATATGGCCGCGCCGGTCAAGGTAAAAGGGGAGTTGCCCGTCTGCAAGCCGCTCGTCAGAGGATCGAAGTCGATGCTCAGAGTGCAGTCCGCGGCCGGCATGAGCGAGAAGGCGGAGGTACAAAGGGCTGGGGTGGTCGGAGCGGAATCCAGATAGAAACTGGGATTGTTGATAGATAGTCCCGGGCCAATCGCATTCAAGGACTGATTCCCAATGTTCTGAAATACGAGAGTTTTTGAACCTTCGCCGCTTGGGTTTGCCACGGACGATTCGCTAAAGTTCAAACCGGCGAATTGCTGAAGGATCGCGTCCACCCTATTGAGGCCATAATCTGCTATGTAGGCGTCGCCGCTGGAATCGACCGCTACGCCAAAAGGCACGAAGTTGGAGCCTAGTGAGAGTTCAAGCGCGTTTGCCACAACGATTTGGCAGCTTGTGACGACGCAGCCGGCCGGAAACTCTACCACTTCCTGGAGACCGCTATCGGCGACGTAAAGATCGCCCGCAGCATCCACTGTGACGCTTCGCGGGCTTATCCAACCGCTACCCACCGTGGTTTGTGTGCTGCCGCCCGCCGGGATCTCCAGGACCTCTGGGTCACCGTAGTCGGCAATGTACACATCGCCTGCAAGATCTACCGCCAGGCCGCCCGGCTCGAATGTGCTTCCGCCAGGGTTGTAAACAACGATCTGCGATCCCGGATTGGCAGCGGGGACCTCTACGACCTCCCTCAGGGACTGATCGCCGATAAATACGTCGCCTGTCGCATCTACCGTTACCGCCGTCGCGGCTGAAAGACTCCCCACCGATAGCTGGCAAGACTGCTGCGAGCAGCCGACAGGAATTTCGGTCACGGAGGGCGCGTACTGACCGACAAAGACATCGCCGGCGCCATCGACTGCCACGCTCTCCGGAATGTTCAGCCCATATCCCACCGTGCTCGCGGTGTTGCCCACCAGCTTCATCACGTTCCCGCCGCCGGTGTTGGCGACGAAGATATCGCCCGCGGCATCGACCGCCACCCCTTCGGGCGACGACACAGGCAAGTTGCCTTGAACGAACGTTGTCAGCGGGCTGAACGCACCCAGAGGCGCCTCGCCAATCCCGTAGATCAATGTCGTTGTCAAAGGGGTCGTACTATTGGCGCTGCTGAAGAGCTCCACCCCTCCCTCGCGCAATCCGGGCGCTTGTGGCGTGAATGTGACATTGACCGAGCAGGTGCCCGGCCCTGTGACTGTCCCGGAGCATGTGCTGCCGCTGACCAGCGAAAAATCGAGACCCTGTGCGCCTTGTGTGACCACCACTGGCGTGCCGAAATCAGTGGTCGACGAAATGTTGTAGGTCAGCGTTTGAGTGTTGGTGCACGGTGCCGGACTGGTTTGCCCCGACGGGCACACGTTGATGCTGCCGAAATTCTGCGGGGTGCCCCATGTCCATGTGTCGTTGTCGCCTGACAATCCTGAATACAAAATCACCTGGCCTAGCGCCGCATCGTAGGTCATAGCGTTAGGTGCGATACGAGCGGACGGACTACTCGCAGGGCTCTCCTGATTCCAGTTGGTCCCGTCCCACACCCACGTATCACCTAAATAGCCGCCGTTGTACCCTCCGAACATGACCACCTGGCCCAGTACAGCGTTGTAGGCCATACCTTGGGCGTAACGCGCGGTGGGAGGGGTTGCCGGGGACGCCTGAGTCCAGTTGGTTCCATTCCAAAGCCAGGTGTCGTTGCTATAGGTATTTGGTCCAACCTCTCCACCGAATAAGACCACCTCGCCCCGCGCCGCGTCGTAGACCATGCTGAAATTCGTGCGCGCGGAGGGGCTGGGCGCCGGTGCCAGTTGAGTCCATGTGGTCCCGTTCCACACCCAGGTGTCATTCTGATACATCCCGGTGGTGCCTCCGAACAGAAGCACCTGGCTCGTTGCCGGATCGTAAGCCATGACGGAGCCATTACGTGCGGAGGGGCTGGGCGCAGGGCTCGCAGGCGTCACGTTGGTCCAGGTTGTCCCGTTCCAAAGCCATGTATCACCAAGACGATTGCCGCTGTCGTCTGAACCCCCGAACATGACCACGTTGCCATGCGCCGCATCGTAGACCATGGCCGGGTTGTAACGTGCGGTGGGGCTGGTCGTCGGGGACGCTTGAGTCCAATTGGTTCCGTCCCACAGCCACGTGTCATTAGGCTCGTCGTTGCCGCTGAACAAAACCACTCGGTTGTGCGCTGCGTCGTAAGCAATGGAGGATTCAAAGCGCCCACCTGGGTTGGCCGCCGGCGATAGCTGAGTCCAACCTGGCACCAGTGTCTGCGCCAGCGCCGGCCGGCCAACTGCGCCGACCAGGAGCAATGCCCCCAGGAGAGTGACAACGCCTCGTGCCCACGCAAGACCCCGCCACGAAGTTCCGAGTGGAGAGCCGCATTTCCGGTCGGCGGATTTCTTAGATGCGACGGATGGGACTGCGAGACAGACATTGCTGGCGGAGCCAGCGCGCTGGTTCAACATGTTTGAGAACTCCTGGGGAATCGGAACTGCGTTGAATAGGCAGCGGTCCGAGGCGGAACTTTGAGATCAAAGCCGCGCAAAAAAAGCACAGTCGCCTCAAGCGGGGACGGGACACGACTGAGTTAAATCAGAATTAGAGTCTTTCCCTGTCTGCTGCCGTTGGTGTTCGCACACTGCTTGTTGGCTCGTTCGGCCACTTTGGTGTCTACAATATCGGCGATCCGGGGAGCAAAAGGCTGACGATTATGGCGTAGTGTAGCGCGTGAATCCGATTTTGAAAAGTTAAGATTGCAACGCGACGATTTTACGTAGGTAACCGGAAATGGTTACTTCTTCCGCTGGAACTGCCGGGAGAAGGTTCACCGAGGTCTATTGGCGGTCGACTGCAACCACTACGAATTTATCAATCGATACTTTCTCCAATGAATTCGAATTCCGGGTTCTGGCCCAATAAGCGCGGGCCCGCTGACCGGTGCCAGATGGCCGCACAGCGCGGATACGAGTTTGTCAGGGAGTACACGTACCGGATCTCCGGCGTGAAGGCCCGGCGGCCTGGGCTGGACGAGTTGATGCGCGATGCCCGCCACGGCCGCTTCGATGTGGCCTTGGTATGGGCCAGCGACAGGATCGCCCGGTCGGTGAAGCGCCTCCTCGAATTATTGGACGAGTTGAACCGGTTGGGCATCGAATACGTCTCGCTCAGAGAAAACATCGACAACGGTGGACCACTCGGCAGCGCCATCATCGTGATCATCGCCGCGATCGCCGGGCTGGAGCGTTCCCTGATCATCGAGCGGGTGCGCGCCGACATGCGGCGCGCCAAGCTCGAGGGCACGCACATCGGACGCAATCCGTTAGTCCTGGACCATGAAGCCATCCGACAAGAACGCGGCCAGGAAAGAAGCCTGCGGCAGATCGCTAAAGGCCATCGCATCTCAGCGGCGACCGTACAACGTGTGCTGCGGAAACAACCGGCCCAAGCTCCCGTCGAGGAACTCAAACAAACAGCCTGAACCTGGCCAGTTCGGCCTGTAAAAAATGGCTCAGACAAACTACCCCGTAAGCCCCCCAAATCAATCGGCCGGATCTCACCGATCCGACCGTGCCAAAAGGTGCAGGTTATGAAACAGGAAAATCAACGGGCCGAGAGTTAATATCAGCGTCATCAGCGAACACTTGCCGACATATCCGCACTAGTCCGGCCACTCACCCGGCCAAGTCTTGCACCAGGCACGTTGGGACAGACGACTCCACTGCTAAATGTCAGAGTTTTCCGACCACTCAATTCCAAAACACAGTGGGGGTGACTTGTTCGGATTCAGGGTCATCCCTCGCTAAAACTCCATGCAGACGATAATCACGGTTTTTCCGTCGACACAGTTTGCGGCTCTTCAGATTCTCAAGTCATGCAATCTTCTGACGGTTTGGGAGGGCAGCAGCGTGGCGCGAGTGAGCGCGCGTTATGATGCCAACATGGTAGATGCTGCATCTAACCGAGCCTCACAAGCAACCATGGAATATGGCCTCAAGCCGCTCGCTATCGCCACTTGTTTTGTGCTCGTTGCCCTGCTTTGGACTTTTCTCCTCCAGCACGTAATCGCCTATCCGTTTGTATTTCTTTTCTTCGGCGCGATCATGGGCAGCGCCTGGTTCGGCGGCATGATCGCTGGGTTCACGGCGGTGATGCAGTCTTCCTTCCTTATTGACTATTTTTTCATTCCACCGCTCCTTTCCATCAACATTGCAAAGGGCTCGCAAACTTTCTTTGCCGCCTTCATTCTGTGCGCCATTGCGATCACTGTGATAAGTTCCGCACGCAAGCGGGCCGAGAATGCGATTCGCCTTGCTCGCGATGAGCTGGATTCGAAAGTGCAAGAGCGAACCGCCGAGCTCATGCGTTCGAATCGCGAGATACTGGAGAGCGAACGGCAACTGCGCCTTTTGACTGAGGCCATTCCGCAACAAATTTGGCGCGCTGACGCCATTGGACGCATCGAGCACTGCAATCAACATTTGCAGGATTACCTGGGCAAGACGATGGTTGATCTTGTCGGCGAATCGTTCTTTCGAATTTTTCATCCGGAAGATGCACCGCTGTATTTGCAGGGATGGCGAGATGCACTTGCGATGGGAAGCCGATTTGAAGAAGAGGCCCGCGTGCGCGGCTCCGACGGCGTCTATCGATGGTTCCTTGCGCGCAGCGTCCCGCAGCGATCGGAGGACGGAAGAATTGCGCGCTGGTACGGTATTCACATCGATATCGAAGAGCAGCACCGTGCCCAGCAGGACCTGATTCTCGCGCAGGAGGACCTGTCTCGCCTATCGCGGACCATGAGCATGGCGGAAATGGCGGCGTCGATTGCGCACGAGCTCAACCAGCCTCTGACGGCGGTGGTGACGCACGCCTATGCCTGCCGCGAGTGGCTGCGCGGCTCACCGGTCAATATGGATAAGGCGGCGGCAACCGCGGAGAAGATCGTGCAGGAAAGCGCTCGCGCCAGTTCGGTTGTGAGCCGCGTGCGGGCGCTGTTCCGCAAAGACACACTGGTGAGAGAACCGGCCGACATGAACCAGCTGATTCGGGATCTGGTGCGATTACTTCGCGATGAGGCGATACGCCGCGAGATTACCATTCGATTGGATTTGGCGCGGGACATTCCCTTGCTGAAGATGGATCAGATCCAGATCCAGCAGGTGATGCGGAACCTGGTGATGAACGCAATGGAGGCCATGGTGCAATCGGCTCCGCCACGGGAGATCATTATCCGCTCGTTCAAGCATGATGATGGCAGGATTCAGGTGACGGTGGAAGATCACGGCCCGGGCTTTGCTGGTGAAATCGGCCCGCGCATCTTTGAACCGTTCTTCAGTACCAAGCCCGAAGGCACCGGAATGGGGTTAGCTATCTGCCGTAGCATTGTCGAAGCACACGACGGCCGTTTGTGGGCAGAAAACTCTCCGCATGGCGGCGCCGTTGTTCAGTTCACGATACGGGCGCAACAATGACAGCGATGCCAGAAAGCAAACTACGGGCCTCTGAAGCGGTCTTCATCGTCGACGATGATGTCTCTATTTGTGAAGGCCTCAGCAATCTGCTTGAATCGGTCGGAATTCGCGCGGAGTGCTACTTGTCGGCCGAAGCGATCCTGGAAAGTTGGAATGGTGCCAATTCAGGGTGCATGTTGCTGGACGCGCGGTTGCCCGGCATGAGCGGCGTGGAGTTCCAGGATCAGATGCAGAAGCTTGGCATCGGCATGCCGGTGATTCTTATGACTGCCCATGCCGACATTCCAATGGTGCGCAAAGTGATGAAGGCGGGCGCGGTGGAGTTTCTGACCAAGCCTTTTGAGAAAGAGGAGCTGCTGCATGCCATTGAGCATGCATTCGCGCTTGACCGGGAGCGGCGGCAGAACCTGGTAATCGTCAATTCGATCAAGGCGCGCATCGAGACATTAACAGGGCGGGAACGGGAAGTTTTGGAGAGGGTGACTGCGGGACTACTGAATAAGCAGATTGCGGCCGAGCTCAAGCTGAGCGAGATTTCCGTGAAGCTGCATCGCCGTCACGTGATGGAAAAAATGCAGGTCAGTTCGCTCGCGGAGTTAGTCAGGCTGTGCGAGCGAGTCAAGCGAGTTGCGCGCGCGGGCCCAGCTTCGTGATCGCCGAAGCGAATGAAGGCCCCCCATCTCTTCTGCGCCAGAATCTTTATTTCTTCCTTAGGCGATATACCAAGGTATAGGTTGTTATCAATCTTTCTCTAGGCTAGTCTCACCGCATACAACTTGTAAGTGTTCGCAGCCTGATTCGCGCAGGCGCGGCCGAGTTGTACTTGCGTCCAGCGCAAGGTTCGATCTGTGTCAGTTATTCCGCATGTAAGTGGCTTTACTGAGGATGATTGCGTATCTGCAATGACCCGGCAGGAGGCGTGTACTCGCCTTACCTGGAGCAATCAGATATCGAAAAGAGTTAACCCGGAGATGAAACTTGAACATTCAGGCACTGCTCGTTGAGGTTCTGCTTTCCGGATTTTTCGCCATCGCCTGTTTTCGCGCGCGGGCCGAGGCGCCCACCATACACGGCCTTGCGCCGCGGCAACTGTTTACGCTCACCGACAGGTTGGAGCGCCTGAGCCGCTCTCGCTGGCAATGGTTTGCCACGGTATTGCTGCTGTTTGTCATGCGCAAGCAGATGGGTACCCCAATGGTGGCTGAGCTCACCGCTTTGGTGCAGTTTCTGATTTTTCTCGCGCTGCCGACGCTTAAGCAGGCACCTGGGGTCATGGCGCGCCGATGAGAGAACTGTTTGACGCCGCGGGCCTTCTTGGCAGGGCGCGTCGCAAGATGCGCGCTGGCGATTATTCGCGGGAACCGCTGATGCTGTTGCGGGTGGAGTGGAAAAGGGATTCGGTGGAGTGCGACTGGCTGATGCGTCCAGTGGATCCGTGGGACAAAGATATTCCCACACACCTGGCCAGGGAGAACCAGACGCTGCAGGCACTGCGAGATGCACTGAACCTCCGCGAGATTGTTTTCCGGTCGTTCCCCGCCGTGGTGAATGCCGATCTGCGTATGTTTCGCGCCAGTGAAGACCATCGGCTGGAGTTAGTAATGAGGGGAAGTACGAACCGATCGGACGAAGTGCTTTATCGTGTCGCCTCGGTTGCTATGCGGGCCAGGCTGTGCGGTTTTCATTTCACTTTGGCCGAAGGGGCCCTCAAGAGTTTGGTTCCGATTTCGTTGAGCTGATTCTGAAGTTGTTACGGCACGATTGCGGCATTTCATAGTTAGCCGCCGGAGGTTTTACTTCGGTGGGAGGTTTCAGGTATTCCCCAGGCAAAACAATTGCACTCGACATCCAAACGTTATTCCAAGGAGGACATTCATGGCGGCAACAAGAGCACAGGGCAGGGATCTAACGCTATTCATGGCGGGACTGACGGCAGTCTGCGCCGGAATCGCATTCTTCTCGTCGGGCGCGGGCAAGGTGGCGCTCATAGCCGGCTCCATCGTTTTAGCGTTGTCGCTTTGGGGGTTCTTTAAGATCAAGCCCCTCGAAGGCAAGACGGGAGGGGGCGCGCAGCCCGCCGTCATGAAATTGATCGGCGTCGCGGTGGTGCTGGGAGGCTGGCTGTTCGTGCTCCTTGGATTGCACCTTACGGCCAGTGTCGGTGGGCGAATGGTGACCTCGATTGCGGGGTTTGCCGTTTCGATCGCCGGGATCTTCTTCGTGCTTGTGCCGGCGGCGAATAAGAACGCTATCTGGAAAGCCTGATCGCTCTTCTCCAGCTTTCTTCGGGCAGTATCAACGCAATCGATGATCAACCCAATTACGGAGCTTAATCGATGAGACTTGCTCACCTTGTAACCCGAACTTGCGCCCTGGCCATCCTGCTGACGACAGGCGCAGCGACTGTGACTTGGGCTGACGCTGCACCTTCTGCGTCGGCGACCGAGTTGAAGAGCGCGCTTGCAGCCGCGCCCAGCACTGGTGCCCTCGCCAACGGCGATCCCGGGGGCGCGATCACGGGCACCGTCAACGACGTGCCTGTGGCCGATCCCAAGGCGGGCATCACTATCGGCGACGTAGCCAATCAGGTTGGCCAGAACAAAATAGCGGTCAACTTTGTGTGGACGCTGGTCACCGGCTTTCTGGTCATGTTCATGCAAGCCGGATTTGCCATGGTCGAGGCGGGCTTGTGCCGCGTCAAAAACGCCAATCACACGTACATGATGAATTTCTTCGTGTACACATGCGGGCTATTCGCCTACTGGATTATCGGTTTCGCCATCCAGATGGGTGGTGCGGCCGGGAATGGAAATCTTGGCGGATTGCAGTCGCTGAACACCGAGCATATGCTCACTCTGTTCGGAACTCATTGGGGTATCTTCGGCGAGTGCGGCATGTTTCTCGCGGGAAGTACTTATGACGTGGGCGTCATGGTCATCTTCCTGTTCGAAATGGTATTCATGGATACAGCGCTGACCATCGTCACCGGCGCCTGCGCTGAGCGCTGGAAGTTTCTTGCCTTTACGGTTTCTTCTGTGCTGATGGGTGCCTTTACCTATCCTCTCTACGGCAACTGGGCCTGGGGCGGCGGCTGGCTTTCGCAGTTAGGCGCAAACCTCGGACTCGGAAAAGGCTATTGCGACTTTGCCGGATCGGGCGTTGTGCATGCAGTTGGCGGAATAACAGCGCTTGCGGTGGCGATGATCGTCGGTCCGCGCATCGGCAAGTACAACCGCGACGGATCAAGCAACGCGATCATCGGCCACGACATCTCGGCGGTGCTCATCGGCTGCTTCATTCTGGCCTTTGGTTGGTTCGGATTCAATCCCGGCAGCACCCTGGGAGCCTCAGCTGCCGGCAACCTGCGCATCGGTTCGATCGCCGTCAACACCATGCTTGCCGGATGTACCGCAACCTTTGGCGCAATCCTCTATATGTGGGCGATGAAAGGCAAGCCCGACGCCTCGATGAGCGGCAACGGGCTCCTGGCCGGCTTGGTGGCCATCACCGCCCCCAGCGGCTTCGTCAGCACCTTTGGCGCTGCCATTATTGGGTTTGTCGCCGGCCTGCTGGTCTGTTTCAGTTGCGCTTTTGTCGAGAACTATCTCAAGGTCGATGATCCCGTGGGCGCCATCTCGGTGCATGGAGCAAACGGGCTGTGGGGTGTGCTGTCCATCGGCTTCTTTGCCGACGGTACCAGTAACTATGGTGGCTCCTGGAATGGAGTTACCGGCTCCGTAACCGGGCTGTTCTACGGGGACTCGAGCCAGTTGGTGGCGCAGATCGTCGGTTGCGCGACGCTGGTAGGCTTCGTCTTCAGTTTCAGCTTTGTCCTCAACTGGATTCTGGACATCATTGTCGGACAGCGCGTTTCCATCGAAACCGAAGTTGCGGGACTCGATCTTCCTGAGATGGGCCAGCTCGGCTATCCGGAGTTCGTTTTCCGTCCCGAGCCGGATTACATGCAGGCCGCTGGACGAATGGCGGTGGCGTAGCCTCACACCCTGCTGACTTGTCCCTGGCCGATATCACCACAGGCCGGGGACAAGCTCAAGTTCCGTTTCTCCTGTGGCATTTTCCTGAAGCAGCAAGGATCATCTGCCAAGCCTTGCTGCCCATTTTTTCTCAAGCTCTTGGAGTTCTCGCATGAACAATATTACGCAACGCGACATGGAGCCCACCGGGCAGATGTTTCTAGCTCCGGCATCGTCTGCCCCGTTGTCACTGCCCGCGGCAATCGGCCCTGAGACAGGTCGTTTGTTGCAGCGCATGTTCAGGGATCCCCGTGCGCTCGAGCCTGAGGAGCGCGCCAGCATCGTCACGCAGCTTCGCAGCGCCGTTGAACTGGAACCGCACGTTCCAGAGATTCGCGTGCTGTACGGCATGGCTCTTTGCGTTGATCTGCAAGTTCAGGAAGCGCTCGAGCAATTGCGTGAGACCACCCGCCAGGCGCCGGATTGCTTCATCGCCCGGCTCAAGTTTGGTGAATTGCTCATGCGCCTGCGCATCTGCGATCAGGCCGCGGAGCAAACCCAGAAGGCGGCAGAACTTGCCGTGAATGATGTGCAAGCGGATCTGGCGCGCCGCCAGGCCACTACGATTCGCACCATGCGCCGTGAGGGCATCGAACGCGGGGGGCTGGGGGCAATTCTTCCTCGCTGGGTTCCACGAGGCCGCAAATCCAGGAAGCAGGAGACACTGCCCGTCCTGGCCGGCTCCAAGTAGGAGAGGATGTCTTCGACCCTCCAACTGGCGCTGCTCATCGCCATACTCCTGCCAGCCAGTAAGCTTGCGGCTTCGCTCTGCACGCGCTTTGGTATTCCTGCGATTCTCGGGGAACTCCTGGTTGGTGTGGCAGCTGGTCCAGGCGCATTCGATCTGCTGCACCTCAGCCTTTTCCGGGGAGGACAAGCCACAACGGCGTTTCTGATGATCGCGCAGGTCGGCGGCCTGGTTCTGATGTTCATCGCCGGGCTGGAAACCGACATCGACCGCATGCGCGAGGCAAGTATCACTGCGTTCATGGTGGCTCTGTCAGGGGTCATCTGGCCGTTTTTCCTGGGAGCCGGTGCAGCGCACGCTCTCGGCCTGCCATGGAACAGCGCACTCTTTCTCGGAGGCGCATTGACGGCCACCAGCGTTTCCATTTCCGCCAGAACGCTGATGGATGCTGGAAAAATGTCGTCGCCAGAGGCCACCGTTATTCTCGGTGCTGCGGTCATCGACGACGTGATGGGACTATTTGTCCTTGCCTTCCTTGCGGCGTCCCTGACAACCGGCACATCGGATTCCTTCGGCTTCGCCGCATTGGCGTGCAATTGGTTGAAGCTGCATTCAGACTCCGCGGCCCAACATCCCCTTTTAGTTCAAATGTTGCTCATCGCGGCTTGCGTGGCCATCTTCTTTGTGGTTTCCTATGGCGCGGCAAAGCGTTGGCTCGATCCGCTCATCCTGCAATTGCGGCGGCTTTCCGCCAGCGAGTCTGTATCGAGCTGCGTTCTGGCTTTGGTTCTGATTTATGCGATCGCTGCGGAATGGCTGGGAAGCGTCGCAGGAATTACCGGAGCCTACTTGCTCGGATATGTCTTCGCAGGGTCTGAGTACAAGGCCGACATCGAGCGGACCTTTTATGCCATCGGACACGGCCTTTTGATTCCGATGTTCTTTGTTTCTATTGGGCTTTCGAGTAACTTCCGCTCTCTCGGTGGACATTGGCTGTTGCTTGGGGCGATCTTCCTGATTGCCGTCGTCAGCAAATTGTTGGGATGCGGCGTGGCCGCCTTGGCACGCGGCATGGGGCTGGTCCGGAGCTTCCGCGTTGGTTGCGGCATGGTGTCTCGTGGCGAGGTAGGCTTAATCGTAACCGCGATGGGCGCCGCATCCGGCGTGTTTCGAGAGCCGGAGGTAGCGGTCATGGTTTCTGTCGTCCTCTTTACAACCCTGCTCACACCGCTTGCCTTGCGGGGAGCATTTCACATCAGGTGCATAGAAGACGAAGAGATTGAGGAGCTTGCAGTGTATGAAGCGCTGCTCCCCCCGCCCGACAATCGTTCAACTCCCTCGGGAATGGGTCAGTCGTCATGAGGTATCACCATGGTCAAGCTTATTTTGAAAATTCGGCCAAGGAGTGTAAACCGATGAAAGGCGCGAAATATCCGGTGCCACCGGAGTATCGAGAAATAAAGGCTGGCAATCGCGGAACTCCCGCAGAATGGCTCGGCGTATGAAAGAGATTTCGGCTGGCGACCAACTCGATCACTACCAGGTCGATGCACTTGTCGCTACGGACAGCCATGCCTCGATCTTTCGGGGGATCGATCTGAAGACTGGCGCAGTGGTGGCCATCAAGGTGCCGCATATTGAACTGGAATTGGACCCGGTGTTTTACGAGCGATTCCGCCGCGAACAGGAAATCGGCCAGAAACTAAATCACCCAAGGGTCATGAAGGTTCTGCCCAGTGAGCATCATAGCCGGGATTACATCGTCATGGAGTGGGTCGATGGGATTTCGCTTCGGGAGATCCTGACCAAAGGCAAGCTTCCACAGAACCGTGCAACTCATATTACGATCGGCATTTGCGATGCCGTAGCTTATATCAATTCCTACGGTGTCGTCCATCGTGACCTCCGGCCCGAACATATCTTCGTCGATACCAACGACCACATCAAGCTTATCAATTTCGGGCTCGCATCACAGGTCGCTGCCAAACGGATTACATTTGTCAGCCTGGCACGCGAGTTGAAAACGGTGAGCTACGCGTCGCCTGAGGAGATCAGGGGCCACAATTGCGATGCCCGCAGCGATGTCTACTCCATCGGCGTGATCCTGTATGAGATGCTTACCGGCAGGCTGCCGTTCGAGAACAACTACCTTCTTACTCACATGAACGACCGCCAGCTCAAAGAGCCCACGCCGCCTCGCAAGCTCGAACCTTCGATCACCCCGCAAATGCAGCAAATAGTCCTCCGCGCAATGGACCAGACGCCCAAGTATCGCTATTCGAGCGCTCATGTTATGGCGCAGGATTTGACACATATGCAAGATGTGGTCGTAGATGAAAACGGCGAATCGCGCAGGAGTTATAGAACAACTGCCGTTTGGAAGAAGAATATTCTCTTTTATGTTGCGGTAGCAGCGATCCCCGTCGTTATCTTTGTCCTGATGATGCTGGCTGCGCATCGCAAATAGCCGCTGTTGTGCCTTACCGGCATGGTTATCGGGTACAGCGCCTAATCCTTTGAAAATCTTTCGGCTGATGGATTATCTGAGCTTCCCTGTTTCATAACCTGCACCTTTTGGCACGGCCGGATCGGTGAGATCCGGCCGATTGTTTTGCGGGGCTTACGGGGTGGTTTTTCTGAGCCATTTTTTACAGGCCGAACTGGCCAGGTTCAGGCGCTTTGTTTGAGCTCCTCGACGGGAACTGGGGCCGGTTGCTTCCGCAGCACACGTTTTACGGTATACGAGCGGCATTTTCTTCGCCGCGCGGCCTGATCAACCACAGCGCTCCCTTCAACCGGGGCGGCTTCTTCGCGGGTCGCCCTTCATTATGCAGAATATTTGCAGAACCGACTCGTCATTCAGGGCACTTTTTGAACTTTATGAATTCTATAAGCTGCTTAGAATCAGATAAACCATGGCGCGTGAGCACGGTATTGATTTATCAATCGATTTTAGTAATTATTCCGGCGCGATTTCGCCGCTTTTTCCACGGCCTTAGTGGACTATGCCCACATCGCGAGCCGGCCAGTAGACGAAGACGGCCTTCCCGTAGATGAGCGAGCGGTCCACCGGCCCAAAATACCGGCTATCCTGCGAAATCGACCGATGGTCTCCCATCATGTAATAGCTCCCGGCGGGGATGATCATCTCCGCCACGGACTGGTCGTCGCGATACTCCTGCGGAACATAGGGCTCGTGCAACAGCTTTCCGTTCACGTAAACACGACCATGATCGATGCGGAGCGTATCGCCAGGCAGCGCGATGACGCGCTTAATGTAGCTTCTCTGCGGGTCATACGATGCGGGATGCCGGAAGACCACTACGTCGCCGCGATCGATGGCAGAGACGTGGTAGACGAACTTGTTAATGAAGAGACGATCCCGATCCTCGAGGCGCGGCAACATGCTGGTGCCTTCCACGCGCACCGGCTGATAGAGAAAAGTAATGATTAGAACGGAGGCGGTAGCCGAGATGAGCAGATCGCGCAACCAGAGCGTAAGGCCCATGGATTTGCTTCGGCGCGCGGGCCCAGTGCCGACGACAGGCTGGCTGGAGCCGGAATCCGCCGCTACTTGAGAAGTGGCGATATCGCCAGGTTCGGATTGCATTTGCATCAATTCCAGATTACCCGGTATTGAAGCCGGTTGCACTCTGTCTGCTTGCAATGGTGTTTCAAGAATTGATACTTCGCAGTGAATCGAACCCGACGGCTCCAAACGCTGGACCCGCGATCCGAGGCCTTGACCCTTCCCGGATTCTTGCGAAATCACCGAAAAGAACTCTGAACCAAACAGGTTAATTACTCTTTCGGAGCTGACCTGGTCCCTTTTGGAGGATGGTCGCAGGTCCAGAGGAGTAGTTCAATGAAGCCATCCTCAATGAAAATGAGGCCAATCCCGGAGGTCAAGGATTCCATGACGACGCACATACCATCTCTCAAAGTGATTGCCGCACATGATCACAGGCAGGCCAAAGTGCTCGGCGTGCGGAAGTATCGTTGGGCAGCGCCCGCGCTCTTTGCCGGATTGGGGATCACATTTGGCACTCTCACAGGGCTTGCCATCGCTATTCTTGGCACTCCGACTGACGCCACAGCAATTTCCGTGGTTTTGGCAAATGCCGATTCAACCAGCCCTGGGCACGACACGGCCTACGGCCCGATGCAGCAAGCTCATTTAACGGCCCTCGTTCACGTCGCCCGCGCCGGCAGGTGCGCCACGGATGCAGGCCATTTGGCAGCGAACGGGGCGGCGACAGGCATCCCTAAAGCAATTCGCGTGGCGGATGTGGAACGCTCAACCGGTTCGCAATTGAATTCCGCCAAAGCGCATGCGGGCGGAAGATCGCCGACAACTCCGGTCGATTATAGGGTGCATCACCGGGCAAGACGGGCCAATGCACGTCCCCTCATGAAGCTGGTGCTGATCGTAGAAACCAACCGTCTCCATACCGGTCAACCATTTTTGATTGAGGCCGATGAGCCGTTGAACCTCAAGGATGAGATCAAGTCTTCGAATTTCTACATCGAAGGGGATTTGAATGTGGTCGACTACGACGCCACCGCTGGGACGATTGAGACAAGCGACGGCCGAACTTTCGTCGTCGGCATCACGGTAGCCGCCAGCAATGCGGCCCCATGGGACGAGTATCGCTCAAACCTGCACTACAGGTGCAGCCGGACTGGAAGCTGCGCGCTGTCGCGCGCGGGGGCAGTCGCGCCGAATGCGCGGCTGATTTAGGAAAACTTGCGCCGGGAATTGCAGGCAGCTGGGCTACCGGCTGGATGGTCGACGAGTTGTTTTACTCGCAACCGAGGCTTCCTGGCGGGCACATGATGCGCGGACGACGGGAAGCCATGGGTCTCGGCTGTGTGGAGGCAGGCACGAACGACGGCGCGGCCCCGGGCTGGCCTACACCTGCCAGATTTTCATCCTCCAGTTCCAGCGGCCGTTGCAGAACCATCTCGACCTGGGTACCAGTAGGAATATCCACATCGGCATTGCGCGTGAAGAGCGAAACCACGCCTACGGTGGCGAGGCCCACGCCCAGCCCCGCCAATCCGCCCTCAACGGGATGGCCCGACTCAGCCCCGCCGATCGTGCCCACCCCCGCCCCTGTCGGGAGAGCAATTTCCGCAGTGCGACCTGCATTGCGGCCTTTATCGCCGTTCTGCTCGATGGTTCCCTCCCCGTCGTTCTTCACGGTCTGGTTCTTTGACCCCGGCACACTATCCACGACCCCGGGAATCTCCACCACCGAGCCGTTGGGGAAAATGATGGAGGTAAAGTGCATGTCGAGCTGCGCCTTGCCCTTTACACGGCCGCCGCGCTGAACCCGATCGACGACACCCTGCACGTAGACTCCCGTGGGGATCATCACGCGGTTCCCCACCACAACGGGAAAAATTGAGATTAGATACACACCGTCTCCAGCCTTGGCGCTCCTGGTGTTGATAGCGCTCTTCAGCTGCAAGAGAACCTTAGTGCCCGCGGGAACGACGTAAATCTTCTTCGCGGGAGATGCGGGCTCCTCGGCAGGCGCCGCGGGTTGGGCGGAGGGGTCGGCGGCAGGCGGAGTTGGAGACGGTGTCACGGCCGGCGATGGAACTTCAGAAGTTGATTCAGGCTGGCCCGGAGTCTGAGCAATGCTGTAGCTGGCGCCGACGGAGATAAGGCTCACAAAACAGACTGCCCGTAACCATTCGCGCAGCGGTGCCATATGAACCCCCTATGGAATAGACGGCGTTCTCGGACACAAGGATAGCCCGAATTTCCACCTTCGGCGGTGAAAAGTAAAGCGCATTTACCGCGCCAGAGCTGCACGCGTTACCCTACGAGAAAGCGATGACCTCGAAAAGCCATCCATCTGCTGCCTCGCCCCTCGAAAAGACTGGCCGGTTTGCCGCTGCCCTCCGGATCCTGGAGGACGCGATTGCGGCACGGGCCTTCCCGGGATGCGCCTTTGGCGTCCTGGACGGCGATGACTTCGAGCTTCAGGGGGCTTTGGGGCGATTCACTTACGAAGAAAGCGCGGCCACCGTGGCCGCCGACACCGTGTACGACGTAGCTAGCTTGACCAAGGTCGTTGCAACTACAGCTGCGGCCATGTTGCTGGTCCAGCGCGGGCAGCTCGACTTGGAAACGCCGCTGGGCGAACTTTTGCCCCACTTTTTGGCCGGGCGCTCACCCGGAGACTTGGCGCGCACAGTCACATTGCGCCATCTTCTGGCCCACAATTCAGGCTTACCGGGATACGTGGAGTTTTTCCGGACTGCGACCACACCCACGGCCCTATTCAACGCTTGCCTCGAACTGCCACTCCAGACCGCCCCGGGCACACGCGCCGAATACTCCGACCCCGGCTTCATCCTTCTGGGCAAGGCGCTTGAGGTCCTGATCGGCACGGTCCTTGCTTCATGGACGGCCCGCGAAGTCTTTCAACCGCTGGCGATGGCAGCCACTGGATTCTGTCCATCGCCGGAGACGTGGCCCGCCATCCCACCGACAGAAGAAGACTCCGATTTCCGTCGTCGCCGCATTCAAGGCGAGGTCCAGGACGAAAACGCATGGATCCTGGGCGGCGTTGCAGGAAATGCAGGCCTCTTCTCCAATGTTCCTGACCTTTTGCGTCTCGCCAGCGCAATCCTGCGTAGCGAAAAATCAGCCGACTCGATGGAAAGCCCCACCCTGTTCGAATCGGCCGTATTGAAACGATTTGCTCAAAGGCAACCGCCCGAGGGCAGCTCGCGTGCGCTGGGGTGGGACACACCATCGCAGCCTTCGTCGTCCGGCAAGTATTTTGCGCTAAATTCCATAGGACATCTTGCCTACAGTGGCTGTTCCCTATGGATCGATCTGGACGCGGCAGTCGCCGTGGTATTGCTGACCAATCGCACCTGGCCCGATCGGCAGAGCCAACTGATCCGCGAGGTCCGGCCGCTTTTTCATGACGCCGTGCGCGAAGCCCTTTAGGACGCCTCTTCGGGGTTACAAATCGGGGTACAGCAGAACAAATGTTTTAGGTTGCGTGCTTTTATAGATACAATAAAAGCTGGGGACCGACGCGATGCTACCCAGCACCACGATGCAGGAAACGGCTGGCACCCGGATAAAAGATACCAACCACGACCAGGCCGCACTGCTTCAACAACTGACGACAGAAAGCCAGAACGAAGCCTCCCAAGGCCTCGACACGAAATCCGCACTCGAAATTGCCCGCATCATCAACCACGAGGATGCCAAGGTCGCAGCGGCGGTCAAGAAAGCCATCCCTGAAATCGCCGCAGTGATAGACCAGGTGGCGCGAAGCCTGCGCGACGGCGGCCGGCTGATCTATATCGGCGCTGGTTCCAGCGGGCGGATTGCCGCGCTGGACGCCTCAGAATGTCCGCCTACCTACTCGACGGCCCCCGGCCAGGTGCAGTACATCATGGCGGGCGGACCCAAGGCTTTGGCCTCCGCAGTCGAAGTGAACGAAGACTCCGAAGAGTTGGGCCAGCGTGACATCGCGCGGCGGC
Source organism: uncultured Acidobacteriota bacterium (assembly GCA_963786565.1). Lineage (GTDB taxonomy): Bacteria > Acidobacteriota > Terriglobia > Terriglobales > Acidobacteriaceae > Telmatobacter. The sequence goes on from CAWAZR010000024.1 coordinate 351,937, forward strand.
GGCCCACGCGCAAGGATGTCGTTGTCGGCGTATCGGCTTCAGGCCGCACACCGTATGTCGTCGCGGCAGTGGCTTACGCACGCGCCCGTGGAGCACACACCGCAGCTGTCACCTGCAACCAGGGAACTCCGCTCGCCGGCGCCGCCGATATCACCATCGTCGCGGAAGTCGGTGCCGAGGTCATCTCCGGATCCACGCGCTTGAAAGCCGGCAGCGCCCAGAAGATGGTCCTGAACATGATCACTACGGGCGCCATGACGCGACTGGGCTATGTGTACGAAAACCTGATGGTCAACGTGCACATGCAAAATTCGAAGCTCGTGGAGCGCGGCATTCGCATCTTGATGCGCGCCTGCAATATCGACCGCGCGACCGCCGTCGACACCATCAAGAGCGCCGGGCGCAGCGTTCCCGTGGCGCTTGTGATGCTGAAAGCCAGAGTGGATAAGCCTGAAGCGGTGCGCCGCCTGGCCAAATCCGACGGCAATGTCCGGCTCGCCATCGAAGATAACGTTCTGGAGCTTTAGGCAACGTCGTTGCTCTGCCGATTGAGAAGATCTACGGCAGTACGCGCTGAATGTGCATGAAGAGCGCCAGGGTCATCATGAAACCAATTGCCACAAGCGCCAGCGCAACGATGACGACGATCTTAACCTTGTTTCCGAAGGCTTTCAGATCCTCAAGCAGCTCCTGCTGTTCCAGCGTATTTCGGTCGGTGGCTTCGCGCACCATCTCCAACTGATCTTCAACCCGCTTGAGCGAGTTGTTCTGCTCCGTCACCTGATCGCGCAGGTTCCGGTGCTGGGTCTGCAACTCGGCCAATCCGTCTTCGATCGGCACCAGATCGAGTTTGGCCGGCTGCGGAGGCGTTTGCGGGTGCGGGTGAGGCGTAAGCAGATTGCCGACGGCCGTAGCAAAATTTCCGTCGAGCAACGGCAGCAGGCGCTGTACAAACGGAAGTGCAGAGCGAAGCATCGACATGGTGCGTTGCAGGCTCGAGGATTCTTCATTGGATTCTGGTGGGCCGCCCAGTGCGCGCCCCGGCGGAGGCGGCGTGAGCCGCTTGACGCCACCCTCGGCAGACGGAAACGGCGCATGCCGGCTGACACCCGTGGATAAGGGCGATCCCACGGCGCGAGGGCGCGGCGCAACCGCTTGCGGTGCGGCCTGGTCTTGATCGCTGAGTTCGAAACGCTCGAATTCGTTCATGGAATTCTTTCTGCCGCTATGAAAGACGGCAATCCCCATGTATAGCTGATTTTGCTCAGATTGGAAACAGTTTTTGTGATTTTCACTGCATTCCGCGTCTGGCCCGGGCCGAGATATGCTCGTAGCAATGATCGTAAAGAGGTGACGCACGTGAAAGGACCCATCAGCCGCACGATGCGCAGTTTGCAGCGCAGTATTCTGGCCGGAGTCATCACCATCGGCCCACTATTCGTCACATATCTTATCTTCAGCTTCCTCCTGGAGTCCCTCGCCAAGGCGGGTTTGCCCGCGGTCCAGTTCCTCGCGACTTCCTTCCCCCGGGGATGGTTCAACAATCCATGGCTACAGCCCACGCTCGCCGTCCTGCTCACGCTGGCCGTTCTCTATGTGGTCGGACGCGTGACTTCCCTTGTTGTTGGACGCCAATTGTTCGGCCTTTTTGAGTCCGTGCTCGAGCGCTTGCCCTTCGTTGCCAAGGTCTATACATCCGTGCGGCAACTGTTGGATTCCATGATGGCCAAGAAAGGCGACAGTCAGCGCGTGGTTCTGATCGACTTTCCCATCGCCGGCCAGAAGAGCATCGGGTTTCTTACGCGAACGCTTAGCGACACGACCAGCGGCCGGCCATTGGCTGCTGTATTGGTGCCGAACGCCATCAACCCTACTTCAGCCTTCTTGCAGATTCTGCCTATCGAACGGGTCATCGAGACAGACCTGACCATGGAACAGGCGATGAGCATGATCATGACGGGCGGAGCAGTGGGACCGGAAACTATTCGCTATCTGTCCGAAGCGGACGGCAATGCAACCTCGTCAGCCTCGCTCTTCACGCCATAATCAAGCGCATCAGCGCTCGCTCGATGCATGATCCTTGTCGCGCTCTCTGGGATCGGTTTCAGCCTCGCCTGCCTCGAAACTTTCTTCTGCTTTCTCTTCAGCCTGCTCGCTCTCTATTGCTACTTTGCGCAGACTGATGTGATCGAAGCGAGCCCAGATTAACCCTACGGGCACAATTCCAAGGAATGTGACAATCAGCAGCGTCGCAGCGCAGGCAGTCGCGGCTTCGGCATTCGCACCCAGGATAGCTGTGAGCGCCAACATCACGGCGCCGATCTGCGAGAACCAACCGATCACCGGAAGCTGGATGATGCTGGCCCCGCCGCTGGCCACCATGAGCAAAACGCACTGCGAGGGAGTGATTCCAGCCAGTTCCGGGCTGGCGCTGAAGGCCCTGCACGTCTCGAAATAGGCAAAGCAGATCAGCACCCACATGCTCAGCGAAAGGCCAACCACAACCGCAAAGTCCCGCCATGAACGCATGGTGTCGAGGCCGGCATGAAACATGCGGATCTTGTCGCCAACACTTTGGCCGAGACCTTTTGAGACCATACCGAAACTGCGTTCGAAGAATGCAGCGACGGACCCTCCTGCCAAACGAACTGCGAACAAGAAGAGCGTTCCAAGGACAGTGAGAACCAGTCCTCCGTATTGCGCAGCAAACAGGGCAATCAGCCGATGATGGGAGGCGAGGTGCGCCAACAGAAACGTGTGCGCCATTGCATTCAGGATTACATCGCCCGGAATCCAGACCATGGCGATCGAAAACAATAAGGCCACCGACCCCGCATCCACTAATCGCTCGACGATGTATACGGCGACCTGCGAACTCAGCGAGAGCCCCGTCTTTTTCGCGACCAGGTAAGGTCGCACCGGGTCCGCGACGCGCCCAATCAACGCGACGGCGGTAAACCCGATCACCTGCGACCCGACGAGCGACAGCGGCGGAACTTTTTGCATGTGCCGCACCAGCTGGCTCCAGCGAAATGCGCGAAAAACAAAATTGGCGTAGATGCACAGGCCGGCAAAGACAATCATGCGCCAGTCGGCCACAGCTACCTGCGAGGTAAAAACGTGGAAATTGAATTGGACGTGAGCGCGAGCCCAAAGTGCCAGCGCAATCAGAGCAACCAGCGCCACAATGCCCACAATCCATTGACTCTTCTTCAAGCAAACTCCATATTGCACTTAGTGGTTGATCTCTATTGACTATGTTCTCACGCGGCCGTGCGCAGAACGCGCCGGGCAATTCGACGGAGGCCCCTATCCAGTTACGGGCTGTGCCTCAAATTGGAATTGAGGAAATGTTCTCTACGCCGGTCAATGCGAAGACGCGGGATGCACCGCTGGAGCGGTAGCCGCAGCGCGCCTCGCCTCGGCCTCGCGTGCCAGAACCCGGCGGTTGAATTCGTGAATCACGCGGGCTACATAAGCACGCGTCTCGCTGTACGGCGGAATTCCATGGTATTTGTCAACGGCTTCCGGCCCAGCGTTATAAGCGGCCAACGCTGAAGCCAGGTTGTCGTGATAGCGCGTGAGTAGCGAATCGAGATACGTCGAGCCGCCGCGCACATTCTGCTCGGGCTGGAAACTGTCCTGCACTCCGAGGCCGGCGGCCGTATCAGGCATAAGCTGCATCAGTCCCTTCGCACCGGCGTGGCTCACGGCCCCTGCATTGCCGTCGCTCTCCGCTTTCACTACGCTGGCCAGCAAATCTACGTCCAGATTGTGCGCAGTTCCCGCGCGCACCAACATCTCGCGCAGGTCGACAGGAGTCAACTTTGCCGTTCGATTCGTAGCCTGCGGAGCGGCGGGCGCTGCGGCTTCCGGCGGATCAGGGACGTGCTCGAAAGCGACAATCTCATCCGGCGGGAAATCAATATAGCTGTCTTCGCCGGCACTGAGGTAGAGTCGTACACGGCCATCCACCAACGCATGATGATCGCACTGTTCAACGAAACCGTTGCTAAGGGTTACACGTTCGGCCGCATGCGTTTGCGCGGTAAGAATCGAAAGTGCCGCGACGACTGCTATAGCAACAAAGCGGCTCGCTCGCAGGCCTCGTCCGAGTTGGAACTTGCTGCTCATGCTTTTGCCGTCGCCATCTTCGTCAGAACTGCTTCCAGAATTACGGCCACTCCATCATCGTCGCTCGACGACGTCTGCTTCCACCCGCGCACTTTTGCGAGTGCGCGCAATTCAGGGGCCGCATTTGCCATCACGATCCCCTGCCCCGCCCACTCCAGCATCCCCTGGTCATTCCAGTTGTCGCCGATTGCCATAGTCTCTTGCCGATTCACTCCGAGCCGCGCCGCAAGCCGCTCCAGCGCGTATCCCTTTGACACTCCGAGCGGCAGAAGATCGAGAATCGACAAATCGCGTGCCGGATACTCGGTGCACGCACTATCGCACTCCGCGCCCCACTCACTCGCCTTCAGCGCTTTCTCTGCCGCTCGCATTCGTTCGACACTCCCGGCCGCCATGCCCTGTATCGGATCCTCGCCATCGACCAATGCAAGCTCCAGCGGTTTCACCACTTCAATCGCATTCCGGTTGGCCTCTACCCACAACGCAAAGCGCCCATGCGCCTGGCTCAGATCTTCGAGAACCAGTTCGCCTCGTCCGGGCCGGTTGAAGGTAAAAACGACAGCCCCAAATGGACGAAGCACTCCACACACGCCTCGTGCGACGCGCGCGCTCATGTGGCACATGTCGATGGTCTCGCCGCCCAATGTACACGTCACTGCACCATTCGACGTAATCAGGGGCGTATCCGCTCGCAGGCCAAGGCCTTCAATCAACGGCAGGGTGTAGGCGAGACGGCGGCCCGTAGCAATCGCCACCGTAATGCCCGCTGCCTGCACGGCCAGCAGCGACCGGCCGGTGCGCTCACTCATGGCTTCCGAATGAGCGGGTAACAGAGTGCCGTCCATATCGATCGCGATGAGACGCGCGGGGCGAACCAGAGGGGGCATATCTTCAGTGTACGAAAGACAGGGACCAAGGGACCGAGGGAACAAGGGACCGTGGCGGCATGTTAGAGCATCCTTGCGATAAGCTCATCATATGGAACGCATTTGCAGCCAATGCCATGCGGTGCTGGCCGAAGCCACGCAAGCGGATTGGTGCCCTGCATGCGGAGGTGCGCTGACTGAGCGCAAAAGCCTGCCCGAAGGGTTGCCCCGTGCAGTGGAGGTGGATCATCGCGGTATTGTTCTGCCGCGGCGTCATGCGCTGGGCGGCATCATTACGCCGCAGTAAGCCGGCTTACTCGTAGCGCAGCGCTGCAGCCGGGAGCACGGACGCTGCCGCCGACGAGGGATACAAGGTCGCCAGCAGCGAGATCCCAATCGAGACCGCGGAGACAATCACGCCATCGAGCGCGCGCGGCGCAAACGGCAGCGTGTCGATGGAATAGACCTCGGCAGAGAGATGAATGAAGTGGTAGTACCCGCCGGCCCACGACGCGAAGTAGCCGAGCGTGAGTCCCAGCACGGTGCCGATCATGCTGATGAGAAGGCCCTGCAACAGGAAGATGCGCCGCACCTGGCCGGGAGTGACGCCAAAGCTCATCATCACCGCAATGTCGCGTGTCTTTTCCATCACCATCATGGTGAGCGCGATGAGAATGTTGAGCGCGGCCACGATCACGATGAGCGCAATCACGATGAACGTGACCACCTGTTCGAGCTTGAGGGCGCGAAATAGCTCGCGATTCTGATCGGTCCAGTTGCTCGTCATGTAACCCGGACCCGCGGCCTGTTCAATGGTGCCTGCAATGGCGGGCGCCTGATTCAGGTTGTCGACCTTAAAGCTGATCACGGAGAGCAGATCGGGCTCATCGAAGAGACGTTGCGCGTCGGCAAGGCGCAGAAAACCCATTTGGGCATCGTACTGATAAAAGCCGGAGTGAAAAGTGCCGGCAACGCGAAACGTCATGTACTTGGGAATGAGGCCACCCATGGGCGACAACTCGCCTTGCGGGCTCACCACCATCACGGAATCGCCGGCAACCGCGCCAATGGTCTCGGCGAGGTCGCTGCCCAGAACAATCGGTGGCAATTCCCTGCTCCGCGCACCGGCTGCTTCGGGGCGCGGCTCCAACTCTTTCACCGCACCGGGCGTTGCCTTCGAGAGCAGATCGCTGACGGTGCGCTCATCATCGGGTAGAATTCCTTCGATAAGCGCGTAACCATCGCGCGCGCCGCGCGCCACAACCACTTGCTCGTATAAGCCCGGCGAGGCCGCCGTCACGTGCGGCACCAGGCGCAAACGCTCCAACAACGGCCGCCAGTTGGGAATGCCGTTCCCTTCCGTCTGCATTAACTGCACATGCGCGCTTGAGCCAAGCAACTTATCCTGCAGGTCGCGCCGCATGCCGTTGGTGATGGCGAGGGCAATAATCAGTGCGGCTACGCCAGCCGTAACGCCTGCGACGGAAATCGCGGTGACAACGCCTACTACGGCCTGCCGCCGTTTGGCCTTTAAGTACCGCGCCGCCACGTATAGCTCGAATCGCATGACGCCTACTGCCCCTGGGCGGGAATTACCGTCTTGGCCACGCCCACGTTGTCGTAGCGGTCGTAGGCGCGGACAGTGATCAGGTGCTCGCCGATCTTTCCGCCAGCCCCTGCATCCAGAGTGATATGAAAATCATAGTGTTCATGCTTCGAATCGGAGAGCTTGCCCACTGGATCGACATACTGCCACGGCCCTGCGTCCAGCGAGTACTCCGCGTGCGCCATAGGCGAAATGGCGTCTTCCGCGTCAAAACTGACGAGTAACTGTTTCTTGCAGCCGGCCCCAGCGCAGTTCCCTTCTTGAGCCGCCGTCTTCAGGTTCGTAATCGTTGGTGGCGTAGTGTCGATCTCGAAGCGGTCGCTCACCTTTTCCCCGCTAAGCGCATCGCCCGGCGTGTGCGAGGGCGCGTCGGAAGCGACAACCTTGATGCGATACCCGCCGTCGGGGATCAGGGTGGCGTCGAAGCTGTAGGCTTTGTCGGTAATCTTGTCCTTGAGAAGCCTCCATACGGTTTCGCCATCGCCGCGCAGGTAGAGGGAATAGATCAGGTCATCGCCGTCGTCGTCGTGCGCAGCCCAGCGCACGGTCACCCCAGTCCGGTCTTTGTTGGCCTGCAAGGTGCTGCCACTCGATCCGTTGTCGAAGTTCACCGTCGACCCCTGGCTCGGCGAGTTGAACGCGATGCTCACCGTCTGGTTCTGAGAAATAGAATTCTGCGGATTCAGGCGTGCGCCGGGAACCACCACCAGTTCGTCGACCGCGGGAGCGGAATTCACGGGCAGATAATTAACGCCTACACTTCCCAGCGCACCGTCCTTGTGCAGCACGGCCTTCCATTGCAGAAAACGGCCCGGCGGCGAAGCCACCGAACTGTCCTGCAACGGCTGCCAGTCGCTCCAGCCGCGCACCGGTTGCTCCACATTCCCGGAGCGGGTCAGGATTTCATAACCTGTCGAGCCCGGCTCAATCTCCACGCGGCCAAAGCGCGTAAAGGCCCCAGCATCCAGAACGTCGCTAGCATATTCGTGCTTCTCGGATGCGCCCAGCAAAAACACCTTGCCTGTGTTGCCTGTTCCGATGAGAATCCCACCCATCCCTTCCGCGTCCTGAACAGCAGCGAGGCTGAGACCTTGTTGCGCCTGTAGATGCGCCACATCGGAGTAGCTGCCGTCGTCACGAATGCGGAAAACGCGTCCGCGATTCCCACTCAACGCCAAAAGGCCATCGGCACGGGCGGCCAGCGCATAGACAATTTCGTCTTTGCCGGACCAAAGTTTGCGCGGCGCCTGGCCCTCCGTCAGAGCATAAATATCCGTCCCCTCGGGCACTGAGGCGCTGATGTTTGCCGCCTGAAATGATTCCGGCTGCATGATCGTAATGCTCACCGAGCTGATTCCCTGCACCGGCAGCGGAGGCAATGAGTTGCGGCTCTTGTCGCCCACGCACGCTGCATAGATGGTGCCGTTCGCTCCGATCGCGATCGACGTAATCTCACGCCGTGGGGCTTCAAAGAGCACGTATCCTTTGCCCTGCGGATCGACGCGGTAGACCAGCCCCGAGCCATCGGATCCGGCGATCAAATTTCCCTTCCCATCCCACGCAAGAGCGCGGATATGTGCTTCATCGCTCTTGAAGAACAGCTCCGGCGCGGCACCCGGCTTCGCCGGATCGACGCGGTAGATCGCACCGGGATTGCCGGTTGCAATATAAAGCCTTCCAGCAGCGTCGAAGGTAAGTGCCCAGATGTAGCGGGATTGAGCGCTCGGTTGCGATAAAGCCGGTTTGTCCTCTCCGCCTGCCGCCGAACCCACCTTTGCGGCATCGAAAACCACCGTGGCGCTGGATTCGTCCCGCTTGTCTGTGGCGCTGGGATTGAGCTTGTAGACCTTGCCGCTGGGTAGCGTGGCCGCGTAGAGCGCGCCATCCGGCCCCAGGCACAACGCCTGAACGCTCAGATCCTTGGTCTCAAAGAGCGTGAAGGGCTTGTCACCCTTCCGCGCAGCCAACCGCAGCACCGAAGCCGGCGTGCCCGTTCCGGCGAAAACCTGGCCTGCCTTATCGGTAACCAATGCCCATACAAAAGTCGACGGCGTGGTCAGTTGCTCGGTCAGCCCCGGCCCCTGGCGCAGTTGCCCGTCGCTCTCAATCACTACCCCGTCAGGTGTGCCTTTCTCAAATTCCTCCATCTGCGATTGCGTCCACAGGTGCGTTCCCTGGGCAGCGGCAAGGGAGGATTCTGATGACAACCCTGCGGCAAATAGAACCGGAAGAGCGAAAGAGGCGAGAAATCGGCAAATGGATCGGGAGGGGCCAGACATTCTTCCGTTGAGTCTACTAGAGTTTGGTCTGAGGGGTTGATTCTGAACGGCTGAGGAATCGCCTCGCAACCGGCCCCTAACCTGTGGCTGAGGGCTGGCGGCCTGCGGCGAGATGCCAAATCGGGCCAACGCCCTCTTCTGCGCGACTCGAGCAAATTGGCCGTACGGAGTCGCCGCTCGGTGCGCTGGCGCACAAAGTTCATGAAATCAATCAATAACTTTATATAGTCAACACGACTTTCCCACAGCTTGTTCACTCTGGCTAACTTTTTCCACTGAGGTATTGCCAGTCGTATTTTCAGAAGACTATATTCCGGTTAGTTTCAAGGAGCCGCGACAACGGTCCCGCCTTCGTACCACTATGTATGCAGTTGTTCCCAAGTTCACAGAGCTTCATCAACCAGCGGCGCCTGACCATAGGGGCGTACGCGGACGGAGTGTCTCGTCATGGCATGGTATGCCTACTGCATCGGTGAAAAACAAGCTTTTCCTGCTTTAGCACGTCATCGTAAACCGGTTCCAATGGAATCAGTGCTTGGAGTCAGTGGCAATCAGGTTTTTCTTTATCCGGCCAGCGATCTTGCGGTGGTTGTGAGCGAACACAATCCTCAGGAGGCCTTCAGCCAGAAGTCAGGCGTAGACCATGCCCGAGTGATTGCGGACTGCTTCCGTCATTCCACCGTCCTTCCTTTCCGCTTCGGCACTGTATTTACCGACGACGAAATCCTGCGCAAGTCCATCCGTTCCAATCAGCGCCAATTTCTCGGCAATATTGATAAGCTGCGCGGCAAGACTGAGATGCATCTCAAGATCTTTGTCGACGACTGCTGCGGCCGCGAGATTGAGAAGCACCTTGCCAGTGAAAGCGTTGGCCGCGCCTATCTCACCAATCTGCGCGAGAACGCATCGCGGGCGCGCGAGCGGCAAACACGTGCGCGTGCCGTCAGTTTCCAGATGCATCGGCTCTTCCAGCCTCTCGACGAAGAGGTCAGTTGCCGGCTGATGGACAACGGCAAGATGCTTCTGGATATCGCGCATCTGATCGACCGGAAGTGCGTGGAGCGCTACCAGAACAAATTCGCCACAACCAGCGCCCTCCTGCATGAATGCCAGATGCAGCTTTCGGGCCCTTGGCCGCCCTATCATTTCGTCCACAAACTCACTCGTCCTGCACACGCGCAGACGCAGGCTGTCGCCGCGGCACCGGTCCCGGCATCGGCATCGACTGAAACCCCTGTGATCACCCTGATGGAACCGGCGCCCGCGTTCGTATAGACCCACCATCCGCTTTAGTCATGCGACGAAGCTCCAGCATTTGCTGGAGCTTTTTCGTTCTGGCGCCGGCGCAACGCCTGCACGTGCGAAAGTCAAGGTCAGGCTCTAATCTAGAAACATGAGCGATGTAACGGAACATGCGGGGCAGGATGCTGCCCTTGATCTCCTGGTGGTGGGAGCAGGGCCGACGGGACTGGCCACCGCCATCGAGGCGCAAAAGGCTGGCTATCATGTGGCACTGGTCGATAAGGGCTGCGTTTGCAACTCGATCTTTCACTATCCCGCGCACATGACGTTCTTCACGACCTCGGAGCTGCTGGAGATTGGCGGAGTTCCCTTCCCGAGCCCCAATGCCAAACCGACCCGCAACGAAGCGCTCGAATATTATCGCCAGGTCGCGGCTTATTACCAGCTGGACATTCGGCAATACCACCGCGTAGAGCGCGTGACCGGCGTGGACGGCGATTTCACAGTGCAGACCACGGATCGTTTTGGACGCCACGCAGAGCTGACGGCGCGCAAGCTCACCCTTTCGATCGGCTACTACGATCTGCCCAACTGGATGAACATTCCAGGCGAAACCTTGAGCAAGGTGCACCACTACTACCACGACCCCCATCCTTACTACGGCATGAATGTTGCTGTGATTGGCGGCAAGAATTCCGCGGCCATTGCCGCGCTCGAACTGTGGCGTCACGGCGCGCGAGTCACGATCATTTATCGTGGCGAGGGCATACAGCCCCACGTAAAGTATTGGATCAAGCCGGACATCGAAAACCGCATCAAGAACGGCGAGGTCAAGGCCTATTTCCAAACGCGGGTCGTGGAGATCACGCCCGATGCGGTCCTGGTGGAGACGCCTTCAGGCCCCGAGACGCTGCCCAACGATTTCGTTTTTGCCATGACGGGATATCATCCCGACTTCACCTTTCTCGAGCGCTTGGGAATCCGTTTTGAGGGCCCTGACCGGCTGCCGGTTTGCAACCCGGAGACGCTCGAAAGCAACGTTCCCGGCATCTACTTAGCAGGCGTGATTGTGGCAGGCTCGCGTACCAGCGAGATCTTCATCGAGAACGGTCGTTTTCACGGACGTCAGATCGCGGCATCACTGCTTGAGAAACTGCCTATGCCTGATGAGTCGCGTCAGCCAGTTGCCGCAAACGATCCAGTAGACTAGGGCCTTAGAATTTTCCTGAGGGTAGAGCATTGCGCATTCGCTGGTGGCCCCGATCCATTCGCTCGCAGATGCTGGCCGGCCTTGTGCTGCTCGAAATCCTGTCGGTCGGGCTGTTTGCCGCATTGCTCACCCAGCAGCAGGAGTATCGCGTGCAGGTGCGCGCGCAGTTCTGGTTATCCTACGAGTCGGAGTCGCTCGCATCGCAGGTGAGCGAAGCACTCGAAGAACAGCGTCCCGGCTGGATCAGCTCGTCGGTAAAGACAACCGGGGAAGCTCCGAATATCGCTATTGCCAAAGTCACCGACCCGGCGGGTAACGTACTGTTCATCAGCAGAGGCGATGCGGACCAGGCTGTTCTCGATCCGGACGAACGATCGCAAATCCCCCTTATTGGCCGCGACGGCGCCAGACAGTTTACGCTCCCCGGAAATCGCTGGGAGGGTGTTCGGCCCATCTATACAAAAAACCAATTGCGCGGCTACGCGTGGGTAGAATTCGACAAGAGTTCGGCCCGTGCGCAGTTGGCCGCCATTCTGCGGGACACGCTCGTCTTCGGCATCATTTGGGTGATTGCCTCCGTGCTGCTGGTGTTTTTGATGGCGCGCTCCATCGCTCAGCCGCTGGCAACGCTTCATCGCGGAACTCGTGACCTGATGAATTCGCCTGAAAGCACAGGGAACTTTCCCCTTCCCGTGGCTGTACATAACGAGATCGGTGACCTCATTGAGGCTTTTAATCGGATGGTTGCTTCGCTGATCGAGCAACGGGCCGGGCTCAACGACACGCTCTCCCTGCTCGATTCGATGCTCGCGAACGCGCCAATTGGACTGGCATTTGTCGACAGAAATTGCAGATTTGTCCGGGTGAATCAGATCTTCGCGGACCTCACCGGAGTTACCGTCAGCCGCCATCTCGGCCGCACCCTTACCGATTTGCTTCCCACACTCGTGGCTGAAGGGGTCGAAGACGCCGTACAGCACGTTTTTTCGAGCGAAGAGCCGGTACGCAATCTCGAACTGAACGGCGTGGGCGGCAAGCCGCGCCGGCCGTGGACCTGGCTCATCAGCGCCTATCCGGTGCGGACCACTCCGACGCAAGTGCGCTGGGTAGGCGTGATTGCGCTCGATGCCAGCGACCGCAAGCGCAGTGAAGAGGCTTTGCGCCGGAGCGAGAAGCTCGCCGTTACCGGCCGCCTCGCCGCCTCCATCGCGCACGAAATCAACAACCCGCTCGAGGCCATTACCAACCTGCTGTTTCTCCTGCGCAACTTCAGTGACCTCTCCGAAGGAGCACGGCAATATGTGACCATGGCCGAGTACGAGGTGCGCCGCATCGCTGAGATTACGCAGCAGACTCTGCGCTTCTACCGCCAGCCCACGCAGCCCGCACGCGCCACGCTTGCTGAGCTTCTCGACTCCGTACTGAGTCTCTATCAGGGACGCATCAACGCGCTCGACATTCGAGTGGAGCGCGATTACGAGCCGGAGTTGAGCCTCTTCTGCTTCGCCGGTGAGATCCGCCAGGTGTTCGCTAACCTGGTGGGCAACGCCATCGACGCTAGCAGCGCAGGCGGCCGCTTGCTTTTGCGCGCTCGCCGTTCCCGCGACTGGAAGAACCCCGCACAAACCGGAATCCGCTTTGCCATTGCCGACACTGGCGCAGGCATGGAGCCGGAGATCCGCGAGCACATCTTCGAAGCCTTCTTCACGACCAAAGAAGTTACGGGAACCGGCCTCGGACTCTGGGTGAGCCACGAGATCATTCTGAAGCATCATGGATCGGTGCGCGTGCGCAGCCGCGCCGCCACTCAAGAGAACAGCAAAATGCCGGCGACCATTGGGACCGTTTTCGAGATTTTTATCCCCGACGATCCGAGCTTCGCCAAGGAAGCCTCAACGGCAGCCGATGCGCGGACCTCGTCTCCGGCCACAGCATAAGCCGCGACTGCCGGGCTCCTAGGATCGACGCCGAAGCTATGTGGTTTCTGCTATTACGGCTGCAAACCCAGTTGCTTGCGGAAGAGAGACATGCCCATACCATTCCCCGGGTGCGTAACTGGATGCGCCATGCAGTGCCCCGTGGAACGAACCGGCCCCTTGAGATAGGAGCGCGTTACGTGCAGCCGATCCATGATGACGTACCGTGTGCGCAGACCATTGATGATCGGTGGCAGCGTCGCCGGAACCTGTCTGCGATCGACGTAGACGACCAATGACGCTTCTCGTGGATTGTCGAGGCTTTGGCCCACGCCCACGCCAAAATACGCGGGATTCTGCTGCATCAAGTTCTGCGCCACCTGCTCCTTGGCCGCAACTGCCTGACTGAATACCGCGGGCGGCAGAGGCGTCGACGCACCGGACTTTTCGACAGACTGCGGCGCGGTACCAGCCGCAACCGCCTGCGCCGTGGTGGGAATCACTTCCGTCCGCACGCCGCTGACAGTCTGCGGCACTGATACGTTCATGCTCTCGTCGACATAGACGATCACCGCCGCTTCACCGGCATGATCGCTACTCCTGCCTGTCGCCGATCCCAGGATGCCCATGGTGGGATTGATGAGCATTCGCGCCTGCCCCAAAGCCTGTTGTGCCAGTTCCGATTGCGGGCCGGAAAGTGTAACGCCCTGCGCGGCTTTCGCCGTCGCGGCGCCGTAGTTCAAACAGCTCACAGGGTGGTCCGTTGTGCCCACAAACGTGTAGGACGTATTTTCTTGGGCTCCCAACTCCGCTAACACCGTCGGCGCGGGATTGGCCACTCCCTCGCTCACGCCTGTGTTGGTCACGCCGCCGGCAAAGAACAGTCCCACGGGCTCGGCGTTGCCGGCATCAACAACCAGTGAACCCGAGTCGCCCGCATCGCTGAACTCATTGCCCTCGATCGCTATCTGGTTCGCGTATGTCTTGGTCAGGTAGGCAGTGGTCTCCTCGCAGTTCTTGTAGTACTCCACTTCCACATTGAGATTCAGCGCCGAGATACTGGCACAGGTAAGTCCGGTGGTGCGTCCGCTCTTCGCTACGACCAGATTGAGCGATCCCGACTCGCCTTTCCCGCCGGTTGACGAGATGCCGGGAGCCGCCGCAGCCAGCGTGCCGTTCCCCTGCGGCAAACCCAACTCCAGAATTTTTCCGTTCGGGTCCACCATCCCGGGATTCACTTGGGCGATCGCCGCATCGACATTCGTCGAGCTTGAGCTCAGCGGAAGCCAGGCAGTCAACATCCCCACAGGAGTCGTCCCTGCGCCGTCGCCATAAGGCGTACAGTTGTTGTCGATCAGTCCCGGCTGGATGATCGTTTCCATTGCCCCCGGAGCAGCCTGGTCGCTGCGCGCGAGCACGTGGTTGCAGCTCAGCAAGTACTGCGTTCCGGTGCTGTTCTGGATCAAAGACCCGAGCGTGCCGCCGCAACAATCTACAATCTGGTTACTCTTGTTGGTGTCGTAGTCATTGTTGTTGCCGCCGGAGCTGCCCAGCAAGACGGGTACCGTCCATTGCTTTTGGTGCGTTGCCGGATTGCTCGAAATCCCCTCGGTGTTCAACAGGACGTCCGTCGCCTCTTTCGAGCTCGATGTCCCGACGGTCGCCACCACGTAAGTGGACGCGGTGGCCGTAACGGAAGCTGGGGCGGTATACGTAACCGTGCAGTAGGTGAATGCAGTGCTGCTGCGCGTACAGCTTGAACTGCCCACTGATCCTTGCCCACCGCTCGAACCGGTGGGGGAACTGGCTACAGCGTAGTTGATGCCGGTTGTACCGCCTGCTTCCGCTATATAACCCGTAATCGTTACGGTTCCGTTTGCGCCCATAGCGAAATTCTCTGGTGTCAGCGGCTGAAGGAAGCCCGGTGTCACTGTCAGCGTTGCACTCGCGGTTGTCGAAGGGCTCGAGGTCAGTGCTGCGGTCACCGTCACCGAGACACTATTTGCCGTGAGATAGCTAGGCGGCGTGTATTGTCCGTTCGAATTAATAGTTCCGGGGCCAGCACTCGCGTCTCCGCCTGAGACTGTCCAATTCACGTTCGGTGCGCCGCCGTCGAAAGTCGCCGCAAATTGCTCAGCCAGCCCCCCTGACGGGTTGGTCGCGTTGCACCCCGTGCAATTGGTGTCGATGGTTCCCGTACCGGGAAGAACGGCGAGAGTGCCGCTCGAGGAGCCGTTGCTCGGCGCGCCGCTGACGCAACCCGCCAGAAAGACCAGCGGGGGCAACATCGCACTCGCAAATATGCGCCGGGGCGATTGTCGCAACCAATGAAATCTGCTTCGCTGGCCCACGGGCTTTGAGACGTGTCTTCGGCGTTCTATCATTCCATCCGTTTTCTGGCTCAAGTCGGAAGGCGCCCCATCTGGCCATCTTCCCCGTTTACGACGCATCTCGCGCTCGTTCGCAAGCTCTCGTAAACAAATGGGTTTGAGGAAGATACATACCGGCATCGCGCCGGCAACGCAATGCTTGCTTAGACCCTGCGCTGACCCGAAAAGTTGTCCGGCAAAGCCCTTCCAGTACAAATCCAAACACTTTAACCACATGGGGCGCAACGCACCAAAGTACCCTACCCCCTTTCTCATGTATACGCTGAGGGCGATCCACTCGCCAATCCGCCGTTTGAGCTATTTCCAAGCCTGGTTCACGTTGAGTAAACGCATCCCAAATAGGGCATACTCCTGTCGATTGGAGCCGAAACCATGCCGCGCACTACACTTAAGGCAGGAGGAACCATGGAATACACACGCCTGGGCCGCACCGGTTTGAAGGTTTCACGCATCTGCCTCGGCTGCATGACCTATGGCAGTCCGGCCACGGGAAAGCTGCTCCCGGGCCGGCAAGCGTGGGCGCTGAAAGAGGCCGAAAGCCAGCCTTTCCTGCGCCAGGCCCTCGAATTCGGCATCAATTTTTTCGATACCGCCAACGTCTACTCCAGCGGCGACAGCGAAGTGGTCCTCGGCCGGTTCCTCAAGGCCAACACACGGCGCGAAGCCGTCGTCATCGCCACCAAGGTGCAAGGCTTAATGCGCGACGAGCCCAACGGCCGCGGACTATCGCGTAAGGCCATTATTTTTGAACTCGACCAAAGCCTACGACGACTCGAAACAGATTACGTGGACATCTACCAGATCCATCGTTGGGACTACGAAACGCCCATCGAAGAGACACTGGAGGCTCTCCACGACGCGGTCAAGGCCGGCAAGGTGCGCTACGTAGGCGCGTCGTCAATGTACGCCTGGCAGTTCTCCAAAGCCTTGTATCTCGCCGATCAGCATGGATGGACCCGCTTTGTCTCCATGCAGAACCACTACAACCTGCTCTATCGCGAAGAAGAACGCGAGATGATGGGGCTTTGCCAATCCGAGGGCGTCGCCGTAATTCCCTGGAGCCCTCTGGCACGCGGGCGGCTTACGCGCGCCTGGAAGGCGGAAACCACCAACCGCTCCGAAACCGACGCCTTCGGCAAGACTCTCTACTCACACACCGAAGATGCCGACCGCAAAGTGGTCGACCGGCTGGGTGAGATTGCTGAAAAGCGCGGCATTCCCCGCGCACAGGTGGCATTGGCATGGCTGCTAGCGAAACCGGGCGTTACCTCTCCGATCGTGGGCGCTAGCAAGCCGAACCACCTCGAAGACGCGGTTGCTGCGCTCTCCGTCCACCTCATGCCGGAGGAGATGACGGCGCTCGAAGAACCATACGTGCCGCATCCGGTACTGGGGTTCAGCTGAGATCTGCTGCGGCGCGACTCGCCGAGACAAGTTGGGGCCCGATTAAATCAGCTTCATCGCATCCGGATCCCAGCTCACAATGGCGCCGCGCTCCATGCTCAGATTGCTAAGCAACGCCGCGCCCGCCGCACGGAAACCAAATACCGCATCCTCCACCGGCGCTTTGCGCGTGCGCACTGACGCGAAGAAGTTCTTGAGATGGTCGTAGCTGTCGTTGTACCCCGGCGGCGCAACATACTTCTCGTTCCCTGCTGACAGGCCACCTTCGGGATGCTTCTTCGGATACTTCTTCGCATATTCCGCCAGAATGGCCTTCTGGGTCGCTTCTGCAAAGCTCTCGATGGAAAGTCCCGGCTCCTTCTCGCGCGGCACGCGGCTCACGCTCACGGAGTTCCCGGCGATTTCCATGGTGCCCTCAGAGCCGGTAAAGATCAGCCCCTCGCTCTCCTCTCCGCCGTCCACGAAATTCACATGCAGGCTCAGGTTGAACCCTTCGCGGTAGTCGAACAGTCCCAGCATCACGTCAGGCACGTCGCGCCCATCCTTCCAGAAGCGCAGCCCGCCCGTGGCCATGCCGCGCGTTGGCCCATGAGAGCCCGTGATGAAATGCGTGCCGCTGAAGAGATGCACAAACAGGTCGCCGGCCACGCCGCTGCCATACGCCTTCCACTTGCGCCACTGGAAAAAGTGCTCGGGATTGAACGAAATTTTGGGCGCCGTCCCGAGAAACCGCGGCCAGTCGCAGGTTTCCGGCGAGGCATCGGGCGGAACGGTGTAATTCCACGCGCCGATGGACGAGTTGCGGTCCCAACGCGCTGTCACCATATTCAGCTCGCCGATCGCGCCGGCCTTCAACAACTCCTTAGCCTTCGCGTAGACGACCGAGCTCACGCGCTGGCTGCCGACTTGCATGATCCGCCCCGTCGTCTGAGCCGTCTGAATCATCTCCGGCCCATCTGCGTAGACGTGAATCATCGGCTTTTCGCAATAAACGTCCTTGCCGGCCTTCATCGCGTCCACAGCAGCCTGTTTGTGCCAGTGGTCGGGCGTGGCCACAATCACCGCGTCAATGTCCTTACGGGCGAGGATCTCCTGGTAATCACGGGTGGTGAAGATCTCCTGGCCCCAGATCTCTTTCGCATGTTCAAGCCGCCCGTTGTAACAATCCGCCACGGCCACCAGCTTCACGCCCGGAACCTGGACTGCGATCCGCGTATCGCCCTGACCTTGCCCACCCGCGCCGATCAGCGCGATCTGGATGTGATCGTTGGCGGTTACGACCCGCGCCGGTTCGGCCTGTGCCGGCAGCGCCCGAACTCTGCCGCTCAAAAGCGTCGCGGCCGTGGCCGTTCCCGCTATCTTCAAGAAATCCCTTCGCTCGTATCCGCTCATCTTCGCTCCCCGGGAATTGCCGGCAACTTCCAGCTCCTCACGATACACGCACACCCCATCCGCTTTTCCGCAGCCAGACGCAACCCACTACCCTGGAAATTGCGAAGTGCGGCGTTCGAAAAACGAGCGCGCAGTTGTAGCATCGATACGTGCCAGCTCTCGATACTCCAGTGAAATTTGTGCGCGGCGTCGGCCCGCGAGTGTCGGAGATGCTCGCCGAGAAATCCATCCTGACTGCTGAAGACCTTCTCTACCACCTTCCTTTCCGCTACGAAGATCGGCAAAACCCCCGCAGCCTGGACGAATTGAAGCCCGGCGAAGTGGCGAGCGTGATCGCGGAAGTGCGTGGCGCAGCGTTATTGCGAACGCGGCGCGGACCGATCTACGAGATCACTCTCGGCCAGGGCCGGTTCGCGATGAAGTGCCTCTGGTTCCACGCGGCCTACCTGGAGGGCAAATTCCAGGCCGGGCAAACCGTTGCGGTCTACGGCAAAGTTGAGCCGTCGCGCTCCACCAGCAACTTCAAAATGATCCAGCCGCAGTTTGAGATCCTGCCCGACGCGAGCGACGACGCAGAGACCAGGCTCCTCGAGGTGGGCCGCATTACGCCTGTCTATGAATCATTGGGCGGCAGCCGCCTGGCCTCGCGCTGGCAGCGCAAGACCATCTTCAACCTGCTCGAAACCATGCGCGGAGCGGTGCCCGATTGCCTGCCGCAATCGATGCTTGACCGTCTCAGCCTTCCAGGGCGTGAAACTGCGCTCAAGGAAGTTCATTTTCCGCTTGAAGGCACGCCGTTTCCTCAGTTGCAAGGCTTCTCGACCCCCGCCCATCGCCGGCTCATTTTTGAGGAGCTCTTTTTCCTCGAGTTGGGCCTCGAACTCAAGCGCCGGCGCATGAAAGAACGCCAGGGCATCGCCTTCGCCGCCAACGACAAGGTGCGCGAAGCGATCCGCGAGGTGCTTCCCTTCCATCCCACGGCCGCACAAAAGCGGGCGCTCGGCGAAATTGTCACCGACATGCGCGAACCCAGTCCCATGCGCCGTCTCTTGCAGGGCGATGTGGGCTCAGGCAAAACCATTGTCGCGTTTCAGGCCATGCTCGTCGCCATGGAAAACGGCTACCAGGCTGCCTTGATGGCGCCCACTGAGATTCTTGCCACGCAACATTTTTTAGCTGCGCGCAAGCTTCTCGAACGTTCGTCGCGCAAGCCGCGCATCGTGCTCCTCACCGGCTCGCTTGACGAGGACCGCAAGCGCCACAACCGCGGCCTCATCAATCGCGGCGAGGCGAACCTCATCATCGGAACGCACGCGCTCATCGAAGAGAAAGTGGAGTTCGATCGCCTGGGTCTGGTCGTGGTCGACGAGCAGCACCGCTTTGGCGTGCTACAACGCTTCAAGCTGATGAAGAAACCCAATCAGCCCGAGCCCGACGTGCTGGTGATGACGGCTACGCCCATCCCTCGCACACTTGCGCTCTCGCTCTACGGCGATCTCGATCTGAGCATTCTCGACGAGCTGCCGCCGGGCCGCATGCCCATTGCCACCCGCCGCGTCCCTGGCGAGCGCTCTGAGGAAGTCTGGGACTTTGTGCGCAAGCAGGTGGCGAAGGGTCGGCAAGCCTACATTGTCTATCCCGTGATAGAGGGCAGCAAAGACGACCAGCCCGAGTTGGATTTTTCTCACGACGAGGCGCAGACGGGGATCCAGCCTGCCCGAAAACCTGCTCCAAAAAGCAAAACAGCGGAGCTGCTGTTTCCGAAAGCTGGGCAGGAAGCGAGCCCGAGCGCGCGGTCGGGTCTGCGTTCAGCAGTTGAAATGCACGAGAAGTTGCGCACGGGGCCGCTTGCCGGTTTGCGCGTAGGCCTGCTCCACGGGAGGCTTGATGCCGACGAAAAAGAAGTCATCATGCGTCGTTTCCAGCGCGGCGAAATCGACGTGCTGGTATCGACAACCGTCATTGAGGTCGGCGTCGACGTACCCAACGCAACGGTGATGGTGGTGGAGCACGCGGAGCGCTTCGGACTGGCGCAGTTGCATCAGTTGCGTGGACGCGTGGGCCGCGGCGCGGCCAAAAGCTACTGCATCCTCATGACCGGCGATCGCATTTCCGAAGTTGGCGAGGAACGCTTGAATGCCATGGTGCGCACGCAGGATGGGTTCGAGCTGGCTGAGCTCGATCTTGCCCAGCGCGGCCCCGGCGAGTTCTTTGGCACCCGCCAGGCGGGCCTTCCCGATTTTCGCGTCGCCAATCTGCTGCGCGACCGCGAGTTGCTGGAACTGGCCAAGCAGGAAGCGGCACGATTTGCCGTCGACCCTGGCACTGAGGTGACCGTGGAGGAACGAGCCCGCGTGCGAGCCCAATTGAAACAGACCTGGCAGCGGCGTTACGGACTGGTTGAGGCGGGTTGATCGCGCAGGACGTCTCGGAACTTTTCAGAATGCCGGTCTACATCGGACCAGTATAGGGCGCGGTGCTAACGATTTCTTGCGGATACGTCTGCACTTCCAGATCGATGCTTGCGATCTCCGCGCCGCAGTCACGCTGCTGGCTGCGCGTGCACTGGCAAAGCTCGGTAAAGCGCAAGTGTCCGTTAGGGCTCAATTCGAGACCCGCCCCGATGAGAATGCTGTAGATTTCCACACATGCCTGACGCTCGAACTCAAAGAGCATGTTGATCATGCCGCTGTCGTTGGCGCCACGGCTCAGCACCCAGCCCCCGCAACCGAGAATGGCGCCGGTGAGGCACTGCACTAGACGCGACGGCTCCTCGATGCTCACCGCCTTCATTTGCATCGCCCAGGGGACGCTGCATATCTGGCCTCGGCTCTGATCTGGCATATGGCTTCTCACAGTGCTCTTATCGGTGGCGAACGAGGCGGCATCAAATCTGTCGCGGACTCGAACGGCGCTTGACCGCCTTTGGCACAACTCTCACGGTTCCCGGCATCCGTAATGCGGGTTAAGGTAATTGGATGCGGCTTTGGCCCGCGCGCCTGCGGCACTGGCCACCGCACTTTACCAAGCCGCACGCAGCAAAAGCCTTTTGTTGTAGCGTGGAAGTTAACGTGATTACCGGTTCCGGAATCGATGTTGTGGAGATCGGCCGTATCCAGCACGCCCTGGATCGTTACGGCGAGCGTTTTCTCAACCGCGTGTACCTCGCAGCCGAGAAGGCATACTGCCTGCGCAAGCGCAAATCCGCGGAGAGCTTTGCAGCTCGATTTGCGGCCAAGGAAGCTGCCGCCAAGGCGCTCGGCACGGGCATCAGCTTTGGCGTCAACTGGCTTGAGATCGAAGTCGTGCGGGAGCCGAGCGGCCGGCCAAGCCTTCGTTTCTATGGTCGCGCCGCCGAAATTGCCCAGCGCCAGGGGGTCGTGCGTTCCAATCTTTCGCTCACCCACACGGGCCTCCTCGCCGTCGCCAGCGTAGTATTGGAGGACGGCCGCTAGGGTCCAAACCTCGCCGATTCTGCTATTCTCTAGGCTTGAATCGGCTCTTTTTGTAAGAGGAATAACGTGCCAAGCCGCAAAGAGATTCAGTGGTCACAACTGAAGGTCGGATCGCTGGTACTGGCCGCCATGGTAGTGCTCATCGGACTCATTTTCCTCATGAGCGGAACCACAGGTGGCCTGTTCGGACGTAAGCTAGTCCTCCGCTCCTATTTCGCGAATGCCGCCGGACTCAAGGATGGCGCCGTGGTATCAGTCGATGGCGTAACCATCGGCAATGTAAAGACAACTCGCGTCGTCCCCGATCGGAATCCTTATCCCGTCGAAGTCACCATGCAGGTAGGGGAAAAGTACTGGGCCGACCTGCACACGGATTCGACGGTGCGCATTGCTCCGGCAGGTGTCCTGGGCGACAGCTTTGTGGATATCGATTCACGGCACGCGACCGGGCCGCGGCCCGCCGACAATTCGGAGCTCACGATCTCTGGGTCGCCGACCATTGAAGACGTGATCGGCAGCAGCAAACTCTCAATTGATGAAATCGATCAGCTCATGGTGAAGATCGGGACGCTGATTGACACGCTGAACACGACGCAGGGTACCTTCGGCGAGATCATTAACGACCCGGGGATGAAGAAGAACGTCGTTTCCATTGCGGCGAATCTGCAGACCATCACTCAGGCGATGGCCGATGGCAAAGGATCGCTCGGAAAATTCCTCAACGACGACTCTCTCTACACAAAAATGGATTCGACCGTGGATCAGTTGAATGCGATTGTTTCCGATATGAACGCCGGTAAAGGCACTGCCGGCAAACTCCTCAAAGACGAAACGGCATACAACAATTTCAACTCCGCCGTGAAAAACTTGAACGACGTGCTGGCCTCAATTAATTCCGGCAAGAGCGCCATGGGCGAACTCGTTAAGGATCCGGCGGTTGGGCAAGAGCTGAACGACGCGATCACTAACCTCGATAGCATCTTGAAGGGTGTGAATGCCGGTGAAGGCTCGGCGGGAGCGTTTGTGAAGAACACAGCACTCTACGACCACGCGAATCAGACAATGGACCAGGCGCAACAGCTGATCAAGGCTATCCGCGCAGATCCCAAGAAGTATCTTGTCATCCAAATGAAGGTGTTCTAGAGCGACGGCTCCTGCCGAAACTTCTCCCGGAATGCAAGAAAGGCTTCGAGCCGCACCACCTGGAAGAAATCGTTGGCGACAAAATAAAAGACAACTGAAGCGGCCGACACCAAATGCAGCGCGTCACTGCCCAGCTCGTCGCTGAACGGCAGTGGCGCGGCAGAAAACACCATGGCCACGACGATCAGGGCGAGCTTGACTATGCCCAGCACCAGATTGATCTCCACGAGCTTGCCGGTGAATGGTTTCCCCAGCCTTAGACTTTCTCGCAGCGCAGATGCAAGCGAACGCTTTTCGCGCAGCGCAAGGAGCGGCACGATTGAGAACGGCCAACTGGTGAGCGCAAACGCGGTGAAGAAACCAAGCGAGAGGAAGATCGCCCAGACAAAGTAACCCACAAGGTCCGGCTCGCCGGTGACGTTGATATGCGTAGCGGCGACCCATTGCATCGAACGCAACCATCCCCAAATGGCAAGGACGAACAGGCCGAGCCAGGTACCTTGCGTCACCATCATAGTGAAGGGGCGAAAGCGTATGTTGGCGTCCATCCGCTCCAGCAGAAACCCGCGTCCCAAGCCCGACAATAGGATCCAAACCGTTGCTGCCGACGGCAATAGCCAATGCAACGCGGCCAGCAAATGCGGCTCATAAAACGAAATCACATTTGAGATTTGTATCGCAGCAACCCACGGATTCTGCGTATCAATGGAATTGAAGCCAGAGGATTCGAGCGGGTTCGCGGCGAGAATCTGCTGCGCTTGTTGCCAGGAGACGAGAAGAAGCGGAATCCCGAAGAGCCAGCGCCAACCAACCTCAATGGCGATAAGCGAAGGGCGACGAAAAACGCCACCCATGTGCTCCACGAGTAATTGAGTTCCCCGCACCGGCCGTGTCTCTCTCGGCTCCGCCATGGCGCCGGCTCTCACTTCACGACCAGGTTAACGGCCCTGCCCGGCACCACGATCACCTTCACAATATTCCTGCCTGCCGTGCGTGCCCGCACCTTTTCGTCGGCCAACGCCGCGGACTCGATGGCCTTCGCATCGGCGCCCACCGCCACGCGCACCACCGCTGTTAGCTTGCCGTTAATCTGAACGGGAATCTCAAGCTCGTCTTCTTTCGCCAACCCCGGATCGCTCTTCGGCCACGGCGCGCGAAGTACCGAACCGTCGCCGCCAAGTTCTTCCCACAGCTCTGCCGCGAGGAAGGGCGCGAACGGCGCCAGCAGCAGAACCAAGGTCTGCAAAAGTTCGCGCACCACCGGCGAAGGAACTTCACCTGCTGCCAATTGCGCATCGGCGTCCTGCAGCTCGTTTACCAGTTCCATGATGGCCGCCACGCAGGTATTGAAATGCCAGCGACCTTCGAAATCCTGCGTGATTTTGGCGATCGTCTGATGCAGTTTACGTAGTAGCTTCTGCTGCAACGCACTGCCATTTGGCGACGTGGCCGCTGCATTCTCTCCGCTGCGAGCCAATGCCGCGTGCTTCGAGATCAGCCGCCATACGCGCGCGAGAAAGCGGCTGACGCCGGCTACGCCATCTTCCTGCCAATCCAGGTCGCGATCGGGTGGCGCAGCAAACAGCGCATACATGCGCGTGGCGTCGGCGCCGTAACGGGCCACCATGTCGTCAGGCGAGACCACGTTGCCTTTCGACTTCGACATCTTGGCGCCGTCTTTAATAACCATGCCCTGCGTGAACAGCCGCCGCGCGGGCTCATCATTCTTTACCATCCCCAGGTCGCGCATCACTTTGGTCCAGAAGCGCGAGTAGATCAGGTGCAGAATCGCGTGCTCCACACCGCCAATGTATTGATCGATGGGAAACCAATACTGCACCGTCGCCGGGTCGAATGGCGCCTTATTGTTGCGCGCGTCGGTGTAGCGATAGAAATACCAACTCGAGTCGACAAAGGTATCCATGGTGTCGGTCTCACGCCGCGCCGGCCCACCGCATTTGGGGCAGGTCGTGTTCACAAACGACGTCACGCGCCCCAGCGGCGAGCCGCCCTGCTGTGTAATATCGATCTTCTCCGGCAAAATCACCGGCAACTGGTCGTCTGGAACCGGAACCAGTCCATCGCGCTCGCAGTTGATCATCGGAATTGGCGTGCCCCAGTAGCGTTGCCGGCTCACGCCCCAATCCTTAAGACGGAAGATGACCTTTCGCTCCCCAAAACCCTGCCGGGTGGCAGACTCTTGGAGCTGGTTCTGGGCCTGGATGCAGGTCGACCCGTCGTACTCGCCCGAGTTGATCAGCACGCCGTCTTCCGAAATGAAGGGCAGCTTCTCCGTGCCCACAGACTCTTCGAGTGGCTTGATCACCTGTCGGATCTCGATGCCGTATTTGGTCGCAAACTCAAAGTCGCGTTCGTCATGCGCGGGCACGCTCATGATGGCGCCGGTGCCGTAATCCATCAGGATGTAGTTAGCGACCCAGATGGGCACGCGCTCGCCGCTGTAGGGATTGATGGCGAAGCGGCCCGTGGCCACGCCGTGTTTCTCGATGGCGCCCACATCGCCGGCTTCCCTGGCCTTCTTTTGCTCGTCCAGCAGCTCCGCGACCTGCGCTTTTAGCTTGGCATCAGCGGCCGAAAACGTCGCAACCAAAGGATGCTCGGGCGCGAGTTGCACGCTGGTCGCGCCAAAGATTGTGTCGACGCGCGTGGTAAATACGCGAATCTTCTGCGCGCCGCCATCGAGGCCGAAGTCTATCTCCGTGCCTTCGCTGCGCCCGATCCAGTTGCGCTGCATGGTGCGCACTTTCTCCGGCCAGCCTTCCAACTTGCCCAGACCGTCGAGCAACTCCTGAGCGTAGGCGGTGATGCGCAGGAACCACTGCTCCAGATCGCGCTGCTCCACCTGTGTGTCTTCGTGGCGCCAGCAGCAGCCGTTTACCACCTGCTCGTTGGCCAGCACCGTAGCGCATTCCGGACACCAGTTCACCTTGCTCTTCTTGCGGTAGACAAGCCCCTTCTCATACATGCGCAGGAAGAACCATTGGTTCCAGCGGTAGTACTCCGGCAGGCACGTGGTCACCTCGGTGGCCCAGTCGTAGCCCAACCCGAGGCGCAGCATCTGGCGCTTCATGGCGGCGATGTTCGCCAGCGTCCACTCGCGCGGCGGCGTATTGTTCTTGAGCGCGGCGTTTTCCGCGGGCAGCCCGAAGGCGTCCCAGCCCATCGGGTGCAGCACGTTGTAGCCGCGCATCCACATCTGCCGTGCCAGCGCGTCGCCTATCGCGTAGTTGCGCACGTGTCCCATGTGCAGTTGGCCGCTCGGATACGGCAGCATCTCCAGCACGTAGTACTTGGGCTTGTTGCTGGTCGCCGGCTCCGCGGCGTAGAGCTTGGGATCCGCGGCCCAACGCTCCTGCCACTTCTGTTCGATTGTTGCCGGCTCGTAACGCAGTTCTCTATCGTCCGCCATACCTCTCAAGTGTAAATGGGAGCGGCGTTTATGGTGGTGAGACCGATTCGGCCCCTTTTCATTTGTTCCCTTCTCCCAACCGCGCCGATTTGCCTATTCCCCGAATTGCTATACTCATGCCCATGAGAATTCGCTCCGCGTTTCCGTTGCTGCTCGCAATTGCAATCCTGGTGGTCCAACTTCCATCTTCCGCGGCTCAAGACAAAGACGCGCAGAAGTTCGTGCGGATCGCTGCTGACGTCGCTAACAATGTGCAGACTGGATCGATCGACGGATACACCGCGATTTATATCGACGAAGAGGATTGGAAGGCAGCCTCGGCGGACAGCGATCTCGGACCCTTCATCCAGGCTCAGGAAGCGGGCGCTGCGCGTAGCATGGCCTGCCTGTTTTCGGCAGCCAAAGACAATGCGGTCTGCGTTTACTTCGACGGCACGCGAGCATACGGCGTAACGGCGCTCCAGTCTGAGCGGAACAGCCCATTCACCTCAACGGCCGCTTCCGCTTCCTACAAAGCTCTCACTCCCGACCTGCTCCGGAAGGCGCAAGGAAAGATCAGTTTCTCGCCGAATCCGATCACGCTCGACAACGGGCAACCGCTCAAGGCATTCCGAGTCAAACTGGACAAGTAAATCGGGCAGCAGCACGCGGAATGATCGGCCGCTTCAAGCCTTCACCAGACTCTTGAGCATGCGTACATTTCGTTCCTCGTCGCCTGGCTCGTCCACAGGCGTTTCTGCGATAAATGCGGAGTGACTGAAGCGCGCATCGTTGAGCAGACGGCGAAACGGTTCAACGCCCATGGTTCCCTGCCCGATGTGCTCGTGCCTGTCGAGCTTCGAGCCACGCGCGGCTTTGGCGTCGTTGCAGTGCCACACGCGGACGGCTTCGAAAGTTACGGTCGTTGCGGCCTGCTTCATGGTTTCGGCGTAGCCTTCTACGCTTACGAGATCGTAGCCGGAAACGTGCGTGTGGCAAGTATCTAAACAAACAGCCACAGGCGCGTGATGTTTCAACCGCGCTACCAATTCTGCCACCTGGTCAAAGCTACCTCCTAACGAGAACTCCGCTCCCGCGGTGTTCTCGATGAGGATGTGAAATGGAGTTTCCTGCCACGCAAGTCCGTCGATGGCGCGCTGGATTGACTCCGCGGCCAGCTTGAGGCCTTCGTCGCGCGTAAGGCCTTTCCACGAACCTGGATGAAGGACAAGATACTCAGCGCCTAAGTGGAGCGCGCGCTCGATCTCACCGCGAAACGCTGTCACGCTCTTCTCGCGCACCTCGTGCGTCTGGCTACAGACATTGACCAGATAGCTTGTGTGAATCACCAGCGGACCGACGTCGTGTTTGGCACGCAGTTCGCGCATGCGCTCGGCCTGTTTCGGGTCAACTTTGGGCGCGTGCCACATGCGCGGGCTTGAAGAAAAGATCTGGAAGGTGTTGGCGCCGATCTCGCGGCCGCGTTCAACAGCGTTGGAAGCTCCGCCTGCGGTTCCCAGATGAACGCCGATTCGCTTGGTCATTGAGAAAGTCTACAAGGCGACGCTTCACAGTTTCGCAGAAACGCACAGAGTGTGAGGCTGTGAGGGTTTGTCGCGTACGTGATTGATTTCATAGAGCAATTTGAGCTTCACAGTTTCACAAATCGTTTTTGGGGCGGAGGAACCGGGGTGAAGGCGAGTGTGAGTGCGGGTGTGAGTGTGAGTGTGGGTGTGGGGGGTGGGGGGTGGTGGCAGGCGGTAGACGGTGGGGGGAGGGGGGGTGGGGGGGTGCGACCCGGGAGCGTTCCTGAAATTGCGGCGCGAGGACCGGCGAAGTAGCTCGTAGCTCTCGAATTGCCATTGCATACACTTTGCTCCTGGCTCCCTGACCTTGCATTTATTGTGCGACAAGACGGGAGAATTCTCTGCAAACGCGAGACAAGTTTTTGGGCTGTGGTTTCAGGCAGTTGCAACGAAGTGTAGGCGGAGGGGGTTGACAGAGGCAGGGACCAAGAAACCCAGGGACTGAGTAGGGAGGGACCGAGGGATCAAGGGACCAAGAAATCAGGGGCCGATGAACTGGGTTGCTTCGGAATGCTGAACACGAGGGGCTCGGCTGGGTACTTCGGTCACAAGCGCGGCCCATTTGCATAGCGACGGAGGCAGAAGACGCGGTTAAATTGGGTCCACCATGATTTCCAGTTCCCCTGGGGCCATTTCAATCCGGCGCTTTGTCGATGGAAAATTCCCCCTTCTCCAGCAGTTGGGCGGGACGGAGTGGAGCGCTGCCTATTTAACCGAACTTGGTGAGCCCCGAGCGCAAAAAGCTGCCATTAAGATTTTCTCGTTCGATTCTGTGGATGCCGGCGTCACTATGGCTCGATGGGAGATGGCCAGGACCCTCTCGCATCCTCACCTGATGCCGCTCATTCACGCCGGGCGATGCGAATTTGAGGGCGAAGACCTGTTCTATGTCGTAACCGAGTATGCCAATGAACTCCTCTCGCAAATCCTTCCCGAGCGTCCCCTCTCGCCCGAGGAAGGCCGGGAGATGCTCGTCCCCGTATTGGGTGCTCTTTCCTATCTTCATGAACGCTCGCTGACGCACGGACATCTCAGGCCAACGAACATCATGGTCGTCAACGACCAGTTGAAGCTCTCGCCAGACTTCGGCTGGCGCTCGCGCACACGGAACATCTACGATCCACCGGAAGCCGGCCTCGGAAACCCGGCCCCTACGTCCGATATCTGGTCGCTCGGCGTCCTTCTGGTCGAAGCCCTGACACAGCAGTTACCCGTCCTGGACCGATGGCAAGGCGGCGAACCGGAGATACCGGCGGCCGTTCCAGAGCCCTTCTTCACGATCTGCCGGGAATGCCTGCGCGTTGACCCAGAGCGCCGCTGCACCCTTGCCGGCATCAAAGCGCGCCTCAAACTTCCTCGGGCTGCCGAGCGTGCCGTCGAGGCCGCCGAAGCGATCGTTCACCAGGCCGCAAAGCCGTCTTACCGATTCCGCGTCATGATTCTCTCTGGCGTGGCAATCTTCTTGTTCCTGCTGCTTGCCGCTTTCAAAATCGGCTGGGATCTAACCCCGTGGTATTCTGCGCCGGCGGAACATCAGGCTCCGGTCCAAGAGGCCGCCGGCATCGGTGGCTCCTGAGGCGACCGCTCCCGCACCATCCGCAGCGACCCCTGCCGAGCCGGCGCCGGCACCAGCACCAATACCGATCCCTGTATCCGCGTCGGGCTCGCCACAGGGCGGTATCGTCAAGGGATCGGTTGTGCACCAAGCTCTGCCCGACATCCCAAGCAAGATACTTGACACCATTCATGGCCACGTTGAAGTGGGAATCCGTGTCGAGGTCGACTCTAACGGCAATGTCTCCCAGGCTTCCATCGACTCGCCAGGCCCAAGCAGCTATTTCGCCAATCAGGCCCTGCACGCAGCGCAGAACTGGAACTTCGTGCCCGCACAGGTTGACGGCAGCCCTGCCGCCAGCACGTGGCTCTTGCAGTTTCAGTTTGACTCATCGCAAACTGCGGTCACGCAAACTGAGAAAGCACCGTAGACCCGAGTAACGCGCCGGGGCCTCTATTTCGTGGTGGGTTTAGATGAGAGAGGTTGGGGATCGTGCTATCCCACCCTAACGACAAACTACGTCGTTAGGATGGGGCACCCGGCACCCGGCAAAGCGGCGCTGCCAATTCACGAACGATTTGCCTTAATATCCTGACTTGACGGTGAGCCCCGCCAATTTTCCGCCATGCTAAACTGACACTCGCCGCAGCACAAACCGCCGAAAAGACGGGTTCTATGCCGCGAGTCAAAACAATCTGACAGCGCATGCATGCTGGGAACTGGATCAGGAGGACTTGGCATTGAAACAGGATTTGTCAATTCCCAAGCCTCGGTTAGCCGAGTTATGCCCGAAAGCGATCTCCCCGAAGTGGAAGCCGATCTGTGTTGCACTTGGCTTCTACTTATTCGTCGGCCTCCTCCAGGTCGTAGTTCTTTATCCACTCCATAAGACAATGGATATCCCAATATGGGATGAAGCACAATACTTGGGTGGGGGCGATATTTTTCTGCACGGAGGCAATCTGGGGCCCCTCGACACCTCCCCCCTATACGCGCTGATTTACGCAATCCTCATAAGTGCTGCTGGAAGGATAGCCAGCATCTTTTGCGCGCAGTACCTCGTGAAGACATTCGTTTCACTCGCGCTTTTCTGTTTCTTGTCTGCACAATTGAAGTCGCGCCTGATGGCCTTGTTGCTCACCACGATTTGGATTGTCTGCGGCGTCAATGTCTATGCAGGTATACTCGTCAACTTTGTTGCTTTGGGGCTGTTCCTGCTCGCGCTAGCCTGCATTGAGGGACATCGGATCTTGGCATTGTTGTTGCTGTGTCTCTGTTGTCTGGCGCGACTGGATTACATTTTTGTATTCATTCCCCTGGCCGGTTACCTGGCTTGGGAAAGCTTGAGGATCGGAGTCGGCAGAAGGTCATCCGCCGAGAGCGTTCCGAAGGCAACCGGCATGAGGGCCTGGGAGTACACTTTAGCCTCGCTTCTCGCATTTGTAGTTGTTTACGTGTTGTTTCACGTGAGTGCTTTCGGCGAGGGTGGCCAACATGCCTGGTTCACATTCAGTCAATTGTATTCGTGGCACGAGGTTGAAACAGGCCGCTTTCAACTAAACCCCTATATTGATTACAACCTGGTGATGAAGGTCGACTTTCCGGGAGCAACTTCATTGCTCCAAGCTTTCGAGGTGAATCCGCGCGCCTTCACAATGCATCTCGCAAGGAATGTTCCCATCACAGCGAAAGCGGCGTTCTGGATCCTCCCTTTGCCCTATGGGGGCTCATTACTGATCGTCATGCGCGGGGTCATCGTCGGATCCTTCATGACAGTGATTTTGCTGGCATCCGTTAGCGGAAAGTTCACTGAAAACCTGCTGATCGCTTTTCGAAAGAGAAAAGCGATTTTTTATATCACCGTCATGAGCTTGCTGCCCTTGATTCCAGTTCAGTTGGGCTATCCTATCTCGCGCTACGTTCTTATAACGGTTCCTTTCCTTTTGTTTTGGCCAGGCCTCGTCTGTCAGGAAGCGCTGGAAGCTACAAATTCTCCGCGTTTCGGCAGACGGCTATTAATTGCTCTGATTCTTCTCGTCGTGGTTTCCGTTGTGATTTCGCCAAAGCCTTATGCCGTAGAAGATTCAGGTCGTCACACACTTTCTGAGATCTCTGAGTTGAATCAGTTGTGGCCAAACAAGAGGATGAAGCTGGCGGGAATTGGTTCCACCTGGATCGCAGACTACCTGGGGAACGATAAGGTGGTGGCGATTGAACCGATTAGCGCGCTGGGGCGCACGGAGAGCCTGGACATCGCCGGCGATATGCGGGCAATCATCGAACGATATGATCCCGACGTTGTGCTCGTTAACGCGGAGTTGCTTGGTTCGCAAAATTTCGATGGCTCTTCGCTCAGCGTGCTTCAATCGAAGAATTGGCGGCTATGCGTCATCGGAACTGACAGCTTTTACTTCAAGGCTGGAGAAAGTGACACACGCTTCCAGTGCTATTCCAATTAGCGAGTTTTTAGGGCACAACACCGAGTTGCTCAGCAATTTCTGCCGCGGCGAGTGCTGGTGTAGCGGGAGACCGGCGCTACGGGTTCCCTGGGCGTGCGATTTCTCTTTTCAAATTCGCCTGCGTCGGGGAAAATGATTTCACTGACTTCCCCCGTCGGAACCGGACAGCCCGGAGGAACGCCCTTGTCCAACTCCGAAGCCCAGATTTGGAAAAGCCGCAACTTCTCGATCGCGGCGAATACGAGTGATGTGCCCGACGCGGTGATTTTTCGCTTCGTTGGCCCCTTCACCGCGCGGGACATGTACAGCACGCTCTCACCGAACCAGGTCCGCCAGATCTTCGGGACCCTGCCCGAAAAAAAGCAGCCCTCCGCTCAAATCTTCGATCTCTCCGGTGTCCCCTACATGGACTCGATAGGCCTGGGCATGCTGGTCAGTCTCTATGTGAGCTCGCGCGGCAAGGGGATTCGGATGTCGATTATTGGCAGCACCCCCCGCGTTCTGGAGCTTTTCAAGATGACCAAGGTCGATACCGTACTGCCCATTGAGAACTGATTCATCGAGCGTTGTGAGACAGCGGCGGCTTGGACCTCCATGTTTCGCCTTATTTTCGCCATTCTGCTAGAATCGAGCCATGGACTTCCAGCTCGTGACCAGCTACAAGCCGAAGGGCGATCAGCCGCGAGCGATCGACCAGATTATGGAGGGGCTTGCGGGCGGCGAGCAGCACCAGGTGCTGCTGGGCGTGACCGGTTCGGGCAAGACCTTCACCATGGCCAAGGTCATCGAGCAGTCGAACCGGCCGGCGCTGATCCTGGCGCATAACAAGACGCTGGCCGCGCAGCTCTATCACGAGTTCAAACAGTTCTTCCCTTCGAATGCGGTCGAGTACTTTGTGAGCTACTACGACTACTACCAGCCCGAAGCCTATATTCCAGCCGGCGACCTCTACATCGAGAAGGAAGCCACGATCAACGAGGAGCTGGACAAGCTGCGGCTTTCGGCTACGCGGTCGCTTTTCGAACGGCGCGACGCGATCATCGTCAGCTCAGTGAGCTGCATCTACGGCCTGGGGTCACCTGAGGCGTACTACGGGATGCTGCTGCTGCTCGAGAAGGGCCAGCACATCAGCCGCAAAGACCTTACGCGGCGGCTGGTGGAGATTCTTTACGAGCGCAACGACACGGACTTCCGGCGCGGGACGTTTCGCGTGCGTGGCGACGTGATTGAGGTCTACCCCACCTACGACGAGAACGCGTACCGGATTGAGATGTTCGGCGACGAGATTGAATCGCTGGCGCAGATCGATCCTCTGTTCGGCACAGTCAAACAAAAATACTCGCGGCTGCCGATTTATCCCAAGAGCCACTACGTGGTGCAGCCGGAGCGCAAGGCCGAAGCGATCGATTCCATCACGACCGAGCTGAACGAATGGGTGACTTATCTGGAATCGGAGGGGCGCGCTGTGGAAGCGCAACGCGTACATCAGCGGACGCGCTTCGATTTGGAAATGATCAAGTCGATGGGGTATTGCCACGGGATTGAGAACTACTCGCGGCACTTTAGCGGACGCCTGCCGGGCGAGCCGCCACCGACTCTGCTCGACTACTTTCCGCGCGACTTTCTGCTTTTTATTGACGAGAGTCACGCCACGATTCCGCAGGTGCACGGCATGTGGCACGGCGACCGCAGCCGCAAACAGACGCTCGTCGATTACGGTTTCCGGCTGCCGTCGGCCATGGATAATCGGCCGCTCAAGTTTGACGAGTTTGAGAATCGCGTGCACCAGGTGGTGTATGTGTCGGCCACGCCGGGGCCGTATGAATTAACCAAGTCGGCCGGCGTGGTGGTTGAGCAGGTGATCCGGCCGACGGGGCTGGTGGATCCCGAAGTGGAGATTCGGCCGGTGAAGGGACAGATCGACGATCTGCTGGCGGAGATCCGCGACCGGGCGCAGCGCAATGAGCGCGTGCTGGT
This sequence comes from uncultured Acidobacteriota bacterium, assembly GCA_963786565.1. Taxonomy (GTDB): domain Bacteria; phylum Acidobacteriota; class Terriglobia; order Terriglobales; family Acidobacteriaceae; genus Telmatobacter. Next base: position 385,960 of record CAWAZR010000024.1, read on the forward strand.
GACGACGTTGACGAAGCGCATGGCCGAGGACCTGGCCGGCTACTACACCGAGGTTGGCGTGCGCTGCCGTTACATGCACTCCGAGATTGAGACCCTGGAGCGGGTGAAGCTGCTGGCCGGATTGCGCAAGGGCGAATTCGATGTGCTGATTGGCATTAACCTGCTGCGCGAAGGGCTCGATCTGCCTGAGGTGTCGCTGGTGGCGATTCTCGACGCGGACAAAGAGGGTTTTCTGCGCTCGGCCGGGTCGCTGATCCAGACCATGGGCCGGGCGGCGCGGCACGTTGAGGGCAGAGCCATACTTTACGCAGATAGAATCACCGACTCCATGCGCCGGGCGATGGATGAGACGGATCGCCGTCGCGTGATCCAGCGCGCCTATAACGAAGAGCACGGCATTACACCGCAGTCGATCCTGAGCAAAGTGGATATGGGCCTGGCGCACATTCTGAAGGCGGAATACGGGGAGATTGACGAGGAGGAGACGGTGGGCGTTCCCGAATTCAATACGCAGGAAGATCTGGACGCCTACATCGCAAAGCTCGAAGCCGACATGCGCGAGGCCGCGAAGAGATTCGAGTTTGAGAAGGCCGCCCGGCTGCGCGACTCGATCAAGGAGCTGCGCGAGAAGGAATTTCTCTTCGGGTAACTTGATATCTCAGGACCTGCCCTTTGCCCGACCAGTGATTTCGGAAGTGACGGAATCGCACTTTAAAACCTACGGCGTCGAGAGCACTTCCAGCACATTGAAACTCTGGAACGACGGGTTGTCGTTATAGCGAATCATGGCCTGGATCGTCGCGTCCGGCGAAAGCCTGCTCAGGCTGGACGGCGACGCGTTCCGGTAAAACGCTTTCAGCCGATCAAAGCCGTGGTCGTTGCCCATCGCGCGAAGAACAACGCTGATGGCGCGGCGCGGGCGCATGTCCGCCGGATAATGGGGCAATTGGGCACGGGGTATACCAAGGTCTCTGCACTGCGGGCCGTTCGGGTTGGTCGTGCGGATGCAGTAATCGATCTTGGAGCATTCCTTCATCGTCTTGCCCATGCAGGTGCTCACGAGAGGCTCGGGCAGCCATACGAGAACAATACTATTGTCTCCTCCGGGAAAGTCGGGCGCCTGTACGTACAGCGTTTGCTCCATTTCGATCCCGTCGGACTGGCCGCTAGAGGCTGCCGAGACCACCAGCGAAGGCGTCGCTGCGATCTCCAGCGCCGGCGCACACAGCAGCCCGGCAATTAACACTGAAACAATTTTGGCGGTAGGATTCATAATCCAGCCATTGGGCCACAAAGCGAAGGAATTTCTGTACGGCTAGCTCGAAATTCAGCCGCGGCTCGGACAACTGAAGGTCTTAAGGCGACATCTTAATATCCAGTTAGATATTAGTTAATAGAAACGGCGCGTTGCTCGAGGTTGGAGCGCGCCGCCAGGGCCCCATGACAACCATCCTTCTCATCGACGACGACGCACTTCAGGCTTCTCTGATGCTTTCGATCCTTGGGCAGCGCTTCGGCGATGTGCGCCGAGTGACCGACGCAGCCGAGGCTCTCTGCCTGATTGAGCAGCCTGAGTTCACGAGCACCCTGCGCCTGGTCATCTGCGGCCACCAAACACCGGGGATCGGCGGGCCGGCGTTTGTGAACGAGCTGCACATCCGGATGCCTGACCTGCCGGTGCTGGTTCTGGGCGGGGCCGGGGAAACGTCTGCCGACTATGGCGAGGTACATGTTGTCTTCATGGCGAAGCCCTTTGCCTCGGACAGAATGCTGGCCCTTACCAGGCAGATGCTCGCCGATCAAAAAGCCGCCGTAGCCTAGAGCCGGTTGCATCAATCCTCGCGGCCCAATGAAAAACATGCCTCAGGGGCTAAAGCCCCGCTCATTATGCGCCTTTCATGGCACGGCTAAAGCCGTGCCCTTTCAAAACCAGGTTGATGCAACCAACTCAAGAGCCTGCCCCTGTTAGACCCAGGTTCTACGTGGCCCATAGTGTGAGCTAAATCACACCGCACCCGCCTATCATGGATAGAGAATAGTTCCATCGGGGAGGTCTCCGGTTCCCCTTATGTGCGTGCGAGAATCATTGTGGGGTCATCATGGCAACCTTCGGAAGTGCCTGTCTTTATATCGGGTTAATACTGGCCGCCTATAACCTTGTGGCGGGTGCGCTGGCCTTGCGGCTGCTCGCTACCGGGCAACCGACGAGGATTTCGCCGGAGCGGCTGGCCGACACCGCCCGCCGGGCCGGAATTGCCGGGTTTATCGCTGTGACCGGAGCCGCTTTCGCCCTCATCTGGTCGGTCTTTACCAACGATTTCTCGATTACCTACATCCTTGAGCACTCCAACCGGGCCTTACCCATCCCCTACAAATTTGCGGCGCTCTGGAGCGGGCAGGAAGGCTCGCTGCTGCTTTGGGCGTGGCTGCTGGGGACGTATGGCTTTGTTCTGCGGCTGCGGCACAAGACGGATGTGAAGCTCTACGCCTACGCGGGAACGATTCTCGCCGGCGTGCAGGTGTTTTTCCTGTCGGTGCTGGTTTTTGCTGCGCCACCGTTTTCGCTTCTCCCGGGATATGTTGCCGGGGGCCCGGTTCCCGCAGACGGCAACGGGCTGAATCCGCTGCTGCAATACCCGGAGATGGTGATTCATCCTCCGATGCTGTACCTGGGCTACGTGGGCTTCTCGGTTCCCTTCGCGTTTGCGCTGGGCGCGCTGATGATGCGCTACCCCGGTGAAAAGTGGATCAAGATTACGCGCACGTGGACCATGGTGACGTGGTTGTTCCTCACGTGCGGCATTTTCCTGGGCATGCACTGGGCTTATGCAGTGTTAGGTTGGGGCGGCTATTGGGGCTGGGATCCGGTGGAAAACGCGAGCTTCATGCCGTGGCTGACCGGAACTGCCTTCCTGCACTCGGTAATGATGCAGGAGCGCAAAGGCATGATGAAGAGCTGGAATGTGTGGCTGATCTTTTCCACGTTTCTGCTCACACTGCTGGGAACGCTGCTGACCCGCGCCGGCCTGGTGAGTTCGGTGCACGCTTTTGCGCAATCGTCTATCGGCACGTGGTTTGTGGTTTTCATGTGCATCGTGCTGGCGGTGTGCATCTTCACCTATGTGCTGCAACGCAATCATTTGAAGACCGAGCACCAACTGGAATCGCTGGTGAGCCGGGAATCGAGCTTCCTGTTCAATAACCTGATGCTGCTGACGGCTTGCTTTGTGATTTTGTGGGGCACGCTGTTCCCTGTTCTCTCGGAGTACGTGGAAGGCAGCAAGGTGACAGTGGGCGCGCCGTTTTACAACGCGGTGGCCGTGCCTATCGGACTCTTTCTGCTCTTCCTGACCGGCGTAGGACCGCTGCTGCCTTGGCGCTCGACTTCGCTGAAGGCCATCAAGCGGAATTTTGTGATGCCGTCGATTGCGCTGTGGGTCACAGTGATTGTTTGCTTCGTCGCAGGCGCGAATCCGTGGAAAGGCGGCACGTTCGATCAGGGACGTTTCTATGCGATGGTGGCGTTCGCGATGTCGGCGGCGGTGTTCACTGCGATCGTGGCGGAGTTCCTGCGCGGGGCTGCGGTGATTATGCGGCAAACTGGGCGCAATCTTTTTGCGGCGCTCTGGTTGCTGACGCGGCGCAATACGCGACGCTACGGCGGCTACCTCGTCCACATTGGGGTTGTGGTTGTGGTGGTGGGACTGGCAGGCGCCGCTTTCAACAAGAACATCGAAAGCGAAATGGGCCTGCACAGCAAGATCAGCATCGGCCCGTACACGCTGGAGCAGGTTGGGGCCTCGCAGGACTCGAATCTGAATTACGACTCGGATTACGCATTGCTCGACGTCTACAAGGGCGGCAAGAAGGTGTTTCAGTTGGCGCCGGAAAAACGCGTCTACCTGGTAAGCGGCCAGCCACAGACGATGGTGGCGATTCATTCGACGCCTGAATGGGATTTGTATGTGGTGTATGAGGGGGCGAATCCCGACACCGGCCAACCGATCATCAAAGCGTTTCTGAATCCGCTGGTGGGTTGGATCTGGTTTGGCCTGGCGGTGATTGTCGCCGGCACGTTCATCGCGCTTGTGCCCAGTTTGACGCCGGCAACGGCAGCTTTCAGGATCCCGGCGACGCAGACGACGCCAGCCGAGCCGGCCTTTAAGGGAGGCGCCTGATGGCAACTCCGTTGCGCTTTGCTTTTTGGACGAGATTTGTGGAAGTGATCCTTCAGGGGCTAAAGCCCTCAAGCTTTTTGCAGCGGTTTGCGGCGCGACTGAAGTCGCGCCCCGATACAAGGCGGACGCTTCCTGGAACTACAAACCAGAAGCAGGTCCGAGTCTGGAAAGCTGCGGAAGCGTGTGTGCTGGCCGTGGCGATTTGTTTTTCGCTGGGCGCTACGGACGCAAGCGCGCGCTTCAATAATCTGGGCCACCGGCTGATGTGTACCTGCGGGTGCGCGCAACTGCTGGGCGAGTGCAATCACGTGGGCTGTCCCGAGTCGGGACACGAGTTGAAGGAACTAACCGCGGCCATTGCATCGGGCTTGAGCGATCAACAGATTCTGGACGGATTCGCCGCGAAGTATGGCGCCACAGTGCTGGCTGCTCCGCCGACAAAAGGATTTGATTTGGTGGCGTGGATTGCACCGTTTGCGGTGTTTGCCGCGGCGCTGCTGGGAACGATTCTGCTGATCCGCCGCTGGGGCGGGCTGCGTGGAAGGAAGCCGGCGGTAGAAACGGGAGAACTAGTGGCGCTGGATGCGGCGGAACGAGAGCGGATGGAACGGATTCGCCGCGAGACGGGCGAAGGGGGTTTCTGAGCGATGACGGAATTCGACGGATTGATCGCGGGAGCGATGCTTCTGATTGCTCTTTTTATCTACACTTTCTGGCCGGAAAATGTGTTCGCCAGCCAGAGAGAGAAGACGCGGCTGGACTATTTGCAGGAGCGCAAGGAACAGCTTTACGAAAACCTGCGCGACCTGAACTTCGAGTATCGCGCCGGCAAATATCCTGAGGAGGATTTTGTCGCGCAGCGGGAGCTCCTTGAACATGAGACCGCGCAGTTGATGGCGGAGATCGACGAATTACAGGGGTAAAGACAGGGAGTAGCCAATAGCCAATAGAAACATGCGGCCGTGGCGAACGAACCATTGACGGAACGAGACAAGGATATGAGTAAGAACATGAAATTGACACGACTTTTCGCAAGTCTTGCATTGAGCTTTTTGTTTGCCGGCGCACTGGCGCAGGCCGCGACGGTGACCGGAACTGTTACCGACAAGACCACCGACAAGCCCGCCGCGGGCGATGCCGTGGTGCTGGTTGAGCCTATGTCGGGCATGAGCGAAGTGGGTCATGCGACTACGGATGCAAAAGGACACTACTCATTCGATCTGCCGGGCAGCAATCCTTACCTGATCCGCGTGATGCACCAGGGAGCCGAGTATTTCGTTGCTGCACCGCAGGGCGGCGGGACGGGCGACGTCTCGGTGTACGATGTGGCGGCCAAGGTGGACGGCGTGACGATTTCGGAGCGCGTAGTCGGAATCGAAAGCGATAACGGCCAGCTGCGCGTAGTGGAGCGCTACGATGTGCACAACGAGAGCACGCCGCCGCGCACGCAGTGGAGCAAGCGCTCGTTTGAAGTGATTTTGCCGGAAGACGCGGTGTTGGGCGGAGTTTCAGCGCAGCGGCCGGGCGCACAGAGCCTGCCGACCAGCGTCACGCTCGACCCCGACGGAGCCAAGGGCCACTACTCCTTCAACTTTCCTATCCAGCCCGACGAGGGCGGCAAAGGCACGCTCTTCCAGATCCAGTACAACCTGCCGTACAGCAGCGGCAAATACACCTTTCATTCGCTGGTGACGTTGCCCGCGGACACGATGTGGGTGGTGCTGCCCAAGTCCATGACGTTCAGCGGATCGGGTTTTGAACCCTCGCCGCAGGACCCGAGCGTGCAGACGCTCATGATGCGAAATGTCACGCCGGGCAAGGATGTCTCGTTCTCGATTTCGGGCACAGGATCGTTCCCGCGCGAGGATCAGAATGCGCAGGGCGATAACGGCCCCGCAGGCGCACCGCAAGCCGGCCAGCCGGGAGGCGGAATCGGCGAGCCCATCAACACGCCCGATCCGCTGTCGAAGTACAAGTGGTGGATTCTTGCCGGGCTGGCGTTATTGCTGGCCGCGATTGCGGCCTTCCTGCTGCGCAAGCCTGCCGGGGCGGGAGCGGGAGCACCAGTTGGAGCAGCGGCGGGGATTCCTGCGGCTCACATCACGCCCACTACGCCCGCAGCAAAACATTCTGCATTGCTGAACGCGCTCAAGGAAGAACTGTTCGCACTGGAGACCGAACGGATCGCGGGTACGCTGCCGCCGGACGAATATGCCGAGCAGAAGGCGGCGCTGGAGACGGTGCTGAAACGGGCGTTGAAGAAGAGTTAGTTGCGAGTGCGAGTGTGGCCGAATTTGTCGGGCACACTCACTCTCGTCTCCAGAAGCGACTGCATCAATTGCTTGAGTGGCGAAGCAGCATCCTCTGGGGTTAAAACCCCTCAATTCTCTTGTCTTTTTCGGCACGACTAAAGTCGTGCCCTGACACTTCGTGCCTTCCTTGAAGAATTTGCCGCGGCCAACTAGTATCCTTGCTCAATGAAGACGCTGCTGCGCACTCTGCTTTATTTATCCCTCATTGTCTGGATCGGGGCGGAGATCTTTTTTCCGGTCGTTGCCGCCATCACGTTTAATACCCTTCAGCCCGACACGCATCTGGCAGGCACTGTTGTGGGCCAGTTGCTGCGCATCCTGCATGGCATGGGGCTGGTGTCGGGAATTGTGGCTCTCGCAGTACTGGCACTGGCGCCGGCGTGGCGCATCTACAAGCCGCGCACGGTTTTGGCGCCCATGGTGCTGCTGGTCCTGATGATCGGCGGAACGGTTTACTCCCAGTACGGCATCATCCCCGCCATGGAACGCGACCGGAAAGCCGCGGGCGGCGCGATTGACACCACGGACATCACGAATCCCACCACGGCGCACTTCAACAAGCTGCACAACCGGAGTGTGTTTGTGGAGGAAACGATTCTGCTACTGGGGCTGGGGACGGTGACGCTGGTGGCGTGGGCGGAAGGAAAAGCCTGACCCCGTGGCCTCCTTTGATCGATGAAATATGCCCGCGCCATGCGGCGATTCTGTCGCGCGCTAGTCCGACGAAGGGCCTTTGCCGGGGTGATCCTTCTCTAATTCTTTCGCGCCTTTATCCTCGCTTACGACGAACATTTTTCCAATATGCCACTTAACGTAGTAAACCTTGCCCGCAGTGACATCGAGCTTTAGCTTCTCGTATTTCTTCTTCTTTGCGTCGATCATCGCCCCTATTAAGAGATTTCCGGGGATCAGATACTGGCGCGGGAGGCTGTAGAACTCGACCGTTCCGGCTGGAACTTCGCGCTTGTAATAGTTTGCGTTGTGAAGCGGTCCAAGTTGCTCATCGTTGAGGAAGATTATGTCGTAGTTGGCGGCCCCAACCATGGACGACTCCCTATAGACATAGACCAGAGCTTTATCGGGTGCGGGAGCGGTCTTGTCGGACGCGGCCGGACCCTGCTCTTGCGCATTCTGAGCTGGGGTAGTTGTCGGCTGCTGGGCGCAAAGTTGGTGAAGGAGGAAAAGAGAGCCAGCCAAAAGCGATGCCGCTCGCAGTATTCCCGTACTGAGCCTGCCTTGAGTTTTCAGCATACCGAACTATACACGTCCATTTGTCTTCGAAGTCAAGTGGATTCTATTCGAGCACGGCTGCGTGGAGACGTAGCTCTGAATGCGACAGTTCAAATGGCAAATACTATGTAGCGCCCCTCCTGTATCATCGAAGAGGCCCAAATGATTGTTGATTATTTTGCAAGGGCCACGATGGAACGACGATGAAAACCGGAATTATCGGCCTGCCGCAGGTGGGCAAGACTTCTCTGTTCAAGATTCTGACCAAAGCCAAGATTGAGGATCACGGATTCTCGCGCGAAGCGCACATTGGCGTGGCGCGCGTTCCCGATGCGCGCCTGGACAAACTTTCGGCGATGTACTCACCGAAGAAAACCACCTACGCATCCGTGGAATTCGTTGACGTGGCGGCCGTCGGGCAGGAAGCGCTGAAGGAAACCGCGTTCCTGACCAATCTGCGCAACGTGGATGCGCTGATTCATGTGCTGCGCGCCTTCGACAACGATGCTGTTCCGCAGGAGGGTCCGATCGATCCGCTGCGCGACGTCAAGAGTGTCGAATTCGACCTGATGGTTAGCGATCTGACGCAGGTAGAAAAGCGGCTGGAGCGCGTTGAGAAAGATATGAAGAAGGGGCGCACCAGCGAGTTGGAGCGCGAGCAGGCGCTGCTGCTGCGGTCAAAGGAATCGCTGGAGAAAGAGATTCCGCTGCGCGAGCTGGAGATGACGGCGGACGAAAAGAAGCTCATTCGCGGCTTCATGTTTTTGTCGCAAAAGCCCATCTTGTATGTACTTAATGTGAATGAAAGCACCACGCTTGGCGTCGATCTGGAGGCTGCGGTAAGCCTCTACAAACTCGATGATCTGGCGCATCGGCCTAATGCCGGAGCGACCGCGATCTGCGGCAAAGTGGAGGCGGAGTTGGCGGAGATGGATGACGCTGAAGCTGCGGATTTTCTGGACAGCTACGGGCTGCATGAGAGCGGCCTGGTGCGGTTGATTCGCAAGAGCTACGAGTTGCAGGGATTGATCAGCTTCTTCACGGCGGGCGAGGACGAATGCCGTGCGTGGACGGTGCCGACGGGGTCGAAAGCGCCGCAGGCCGCGGGTGCGATTCACTCCGATCTGGAGCACCATTTCATTCGCGCCGAGACCATTCGCTGGGACAATCTGCTCGAAGCCGGCTCCGAGGCAGCAGCGCGGGCGAAGGGTACACTGCGTTTGGAAGGCAAGGAATACATTGTGCAGGACGGGGATGTGGTGCACATCCGGCATTCCGGGTAAGAAACAGGATTCAAGTTTGAGGTTTCAAGTGTCAGCATGCTGAAAATCTCGCTCATTCTCGGAACGATAGCCGCGCTGGCCGACGTGGCTGGCGGGTTGGTACTGGTGCGGGCGCGCGGCGTAGAGCGCTATCTGCGCTACTTTGTGGCACTGGGCGCTGGATTTTTAATGGCCACTGCCCTGCTCGAGATGACGCCGGAAAGCATCCGGCTCAATGCACGGCTGGCTCCGGCGCTGATCATGGCGGGATATTGCGCGGTCCATCTGCTGGAACACACGATGAACGCGCATTTTCACTTTGGCGAAGAGACCCATGCCCACGAGTTCGTCTCGCAGCGCACGGGCTATTCCGTGCTGGGCGGGCTGAGCGTGCATGCCCTCTTCGACGGCGTGGCTATCGGATCTGGCTTTGCGCTTTCCAATTGGCTCGGGTGGTTGATTTTTCTTGCCATTCTTCTGCATAAGGCGCCGGAAGGATTCACCATGGCGAGTGTGATGCTGGCGAGCGGGCAGAGCCGGACGGCGGCATTTTTTTCCGCAGTCCTGCTGGCGGCGGCGACATTGATTGGAGTGCTTGTGATCCAACTGGTGCCGCAATGGGTGCCGTATGGATTGCCGGTCTCCGCAGGCGTGGCGCTTTATGTGGCCGCGACGGACCTGGTGCCCGAGGTGAACCGCGAGCCGGGGATTCGCATGGCACTGGTGTTCTTTGCCGGCGTGGCCGGATTCCTTCTGCTGCGCACTTTGCTGCCGCAACTCTAAGAAGTTCGCTGCTCCGCGCAGCCCTGGTTTCAGGCTATATTCTATTTTCTGTGGCGCATTGCGTAGCACCTGTTCTGGAAGCGGTGGGCGAATCGCGATCGAGGCGCAAGCGCCTTTCTTTCGAATTTCCAGGTGTTCTGCTTTTCACAGTGCTGGGATTCCTGGTGATGGGCTATCACCCCGGCCTTGAAGACGATGGTGTTTATCTGCCCGCCGTAAAAGCGCACCTGAATCCGGCGCTTTTCCCCTACAACTCCAATTTTTTTCGCCTGCAATGCCAAGCCACTTTCTTCGATAGCTGGATGGCGGATTTTGTGCGGTGGACCAGGATTCCGCTGGCATGGGCAGAGCTGGTTTGGCAACTGGCGGCGCTATTTCTGATCCTGTGGGCAGTCAAGAAAATCGCGGACCTGCTGTTTCTTGAAGCAAGCGCGCGATGGGGAGCGGTCGCGCTGGTGGCCGCACTATTCACGCTGCCGGTTGCAGGGACGGCGCTGAACATGGCCGACCAGCACTTGCATCCGCGCAATCTGGCCACGGCCATGATTCTGTTGGCGGTGTGGCGCATTCTCGATGGAAAGCGCTGGCAGGCAGTGCCGCTGCTGCTGGTGGCGTTCTTGATGCATCCACTGATGGCTGCTATGGGGATTTCGTTCTGCCTCGTTCTGACAATGGCGTTGCTGGAGTCTGTGGTCCGGCGACTGGGCGCGTTACGGAGCGCAACGGCAGCGGTGGTGCCGCTGGGATGGGCATTCGCACCGGCCAATCCGACATGGCGCGAGGCTCTGGACACCCGGACGTATTACTACCTGTACCAGTGGACCTGGTATGAATGGCTGGGCGCACTGGCGCCGCTGATTCTCTTCGGTTTGCTGTGGCGTGTCGCGCGCAAACGTGGAGAAACTTTGCTGGCGCGATTTGCGGCGGCGGTATTTTTCTATGCGGTGTTCCAACAGGCTCTGGCCATGGCTGTGCTGTGGCCCTCTTCGCTGGTGCGGCTGACGCCCTTGCAGCCGATGCGCTACCTGCACCTTGAGTATTTTCTGTTCATGATGGTGGCGGGCGCGATGCTGGGACGATTTGTGTTGCAGAAGCGCGTGTGGCGCTGGGCGGTGTTTTTGCTGGTGGTCAACGGCAGCATGTTTGCGTGGCAGCGAGCGGAGTTTGGCGACGTCGCGCATCTGGAACTGCCGGGACTTGCGCCGGCGAATCCCTGGCTCCAGGCGTTTGCGTGGGTCCGGACGAATACTCCGGAGAATGCGTATTTTGCTTTGGATCCGCATTACCTGGAGGTGCCCGGCGAGGATTTTCACGGGTTTCGCGCGTTGGCCGAGCGCAGCCAGTTGGCAGATGCGGTGAAAGATGCTGCCGTGGTGACCCAGGTGCCTGAACTGGGGCCGGTGTGGGCAAGCCAGGTCGCTGCTGAAGAAGGCTGGCGCAACTTCAAGCTCGCTGACTTTGAGCGGCTCAAGACGGAGTTCGGCGTGGATTGGGTGCTGGTGGCAACTCCACAGCCAAGCGGTCTCGCCTGCCGGTGGCACAACGATGTGCTCGCCGTGTGCCAGATTCCATGACGGTCGAGAAATCCTCATGCAGAGAAATTTGCAGGTAGCGGCTGCATCGCTGAGAATGGGTAAGTCAACCTTTCATTGGCACGGAAACCGAACATGCTCAATCTTGCTCAGCGACTGATTCTCGGTTGTGTGCTCCTCGGCTGCCTGACCCTGGGCCTGGTGATTGCCACGCACCGTGCGCTGGCTGCCGCCGGGCAATTGCATTTGGCGAACGCCATTTGCGTGGCAGCTGTGGCAGTTGCGGCGGCCACGATTTTCTTTGTACTGCGGCCGATCCAGAGCCTGGCGCGCGATGCGCATCGCATTGCCCAGGGAAATCTTGAACACCGCGTGGATTGGAGCAGCCGCGACAGCTTCGGCGTGATCGCCGGCGAGCTGAACCGGATTGCGGTGCGATTGCGTGAACTGCGCGACACCGAGGCCGGCCGAAGGCAGATGGAGTTTCAGCTTTCCGACGCGGTGCTGCAATCGATTTTTGAGCCCATTATCGTGACCGACGGCAAAGGCCACGTGCTGAAGGTGAATCAGGCAGCTTCAGAATTGCTGGGTGAGGCGGCGGGCGACCGCATGGCCCTGGCAAATACGCCCGGCGGCGAAAAAATCCTGAGCGCCATCCGCGATGCCGTTTCCATGCAGAAGGCTGTGGCTGCCGAGGACGAGGCGTCGATGCTGCCCATGCGCATCGGCCAGGAGGAACGAAGCTACCGGCTGCGGACCACGCCCATGCGGGACTCCGACGGCCGCTTGCTGGGCGCGGTGACGACGCTGGAAGACGTGACCAGTCTTCAGGACACCGACCGCTTCAAAACGCAATTTATTACCGTGGCCAGCCGCAAACTGCGCGATCCGCTGATGCAACTGCGGCGCGGGCTCTACGCACTGGCCCAGGGCTTCAGTGGCGAGTTGACGCCGCTACAGACCGAACTGGTGGCTTCTGCCAGCAAGGACGCCGAGAACCTGAACGACTTGATGAGCGATCTGATCGACGTGGCGGAGATCGATACGGGCAAACGCGAAATGAAACTGGAGCGGATCCGCCCGCTGCCGGCTTTGAACGAGGCGCGCGACCGCTATTGCGATGAGGCTCAGAGGAAGCATATTCGGGTTGACGTAAAGGCGTACGCCGATCTGACCATGGTGCTCGCCGACCGGCGTGCACTGCGTTCGATCCTGGACAACCTGCTGTCCAATGCCCTGCGCTACACACCGGAAGATGGTGAAATCCTCCTGGCGGCGGAGGAGATCAAGAATTTTGTGCAGTTCAGCGTGCGCGACACCGGACGCGGTATCGAGGCCGAGCGATTGAGCGCCATCTTCGATCGCTTCAATCCTTTTTCAGAGAAAGGCTCGGGGCTTGGGTTGGCGTTGGTGCGGCGGCTGGTGGAGTCGTTGGGCGGGCAGATTGCCGTGGAGAGCCGTCTGGGCCACGGAACGACATTCCGATTCACGCTTCCGGTGGCTGTGGCTGCGGAAGTCCATCATCCCGTCGAGGTTGGCTAGATGGCCGAGATTCAACTCGAGAAAACCCAGGAACCCGCAAAGCTGCGCATCTACATTGGCGCGGCGCCCGGCGTAGGCAAGACCTACGACATGCTGAATGACGCCTACAACATGCGGCATCAGCAGAACGTGGACGTGGTGATCGGGCTGGTGGAGACGCACGGGCGCAAGGATACCGAGGCGCGCATCCGCGATCTCGAGGTGATTCCGCAGAAGGAGATTCCCTACCGCGGCGTAAATCTCAAGGAAATGGACGTGGACGCGATCATCGCGCGCCACCCGCATACCGTGGTGGTGGACGAGCTGGCCCACACCAACGTGCCCGGCAGCAAGAATCGCAAGCGATATGAGGACGTGCTGGAACTGCTGGATGCGGGCATCAACGTGATGACGGCGGTGAACATCCAGCACCTGGAAACGCTGAACGACGCGGTAAACCGCTCGGCCAATACGACCATCCGCGAGACCGTTCCCGATAGCTTTTTCAAGCGCGCCGACGAAGTGGTGAACGTGGACGTCACCGTGGACCAGCTGCGCGACCGCCTGCGGCAGGGAAAGATTTACGCGCCGGAGAAGGTGGAACAGTCACTGGCCAACTTCTTCCGCAAGGGCAACCTGAACATGCTGCGCGAGTTATCGCTGCGCACGACCGCGGAACAGGTGAGCAGCCGGGCCTCGGAGTATCGACGCACGCAGGGCCTGGAACAGGCGCCGATTCCCGAGAAGGTGATGGTGTGCCTGAGCACGCGGCCGGGGACGGAGCGTCTGCTCCGCATTGGCGCGCGGATTGCCGGACGGTTGGCGACGAACTGGTACGCGGTGTACGTGACGCGACCCGACGACAAGGGCCACGGCGACCCGGATGCCTTCCACCGGCTGGAGGAGTATCAACGCATGGCGCGCGATCTGGGCGCGCAGGTGGTTTCACTCACCGATCGCAATGTTTCTGACGCGTTGATCCGGTTTGCGCAGCAGGAGAACATCAGCCACGTGGTTTTCGGCCAATCGGCACGCTCGCGCTGGGACATCCTGTGGCGCGGCTCGGTGCTGAACCGCTTCCTGTCGGAAGTACGCGACGTGACGGTGCAGGTGGTGCCGATGGCAAAGGTGGCGCGAAAGGCATAAGGAGCAAGGAAATCCTTGCTTGGTCCCTCGGTCCCTTGGTCCCTGGTTCCCTGCTACTCGCAGAAGACGCGGACTTTGGCCCTTTCTTCTTTGGCGTCTACGTCGACGGTTAGATCTTCCAGATGGTCGATTAGCTCTTCGAGGTTTTCCGGCTTGATTTGCGACAGGGTCAGCGGGATACCGTGCTTCCTGAGGGTCGCGTCCAACTCATCGTGGGCCTGAAGGGGAATGAGGCTCGCCAGACGCACGCCGGCACGGAGCAACTGCATGGGAACACGCACGTTCACGGTGGTCGGTTCACCTTTCTCATTGGCCTCGACGAGCACGCGTAGATACTTTGCATGCGTCTTTACGGTGGGTTCGGCGGAGGGATGGGAATCCGAGAATCTGCCCGCGAATGCATCTGCGGTTGCGGTGGCGTCGGGCTCGAGAGCAGCCAGCAACTGCTCGGCCTCATCGGCGGTGATCTTGCCTGTGGCCAGCATTTCCAAAATTTGACGGCGATTTTCGTTCATGGATGTTCTCCTTATTCGAGAGTGACGAAGTGACGAGTGAAGAAAGTGAACGGAGTGAATGAAGTGAAAAAAGTGAAGTGAGTGAATTGGGGGCTACATCCTGAAGTGAATCTGCCTAGAGGATGCGCACCAGGACTTTGCTGCCGCGCGTGCTGACGTGGACGTGGGTTCCAGAGAGCCCGCAAAGGATCGACCAGAAAACCGCGAGGGCGCGCCAGGGACTGATGCGACCGGCCGTGCAAACGGCAAAGATGACGATCAGAATGAACGGCGAGATCAGGATGATCGGAATCCAGAGCAGAAAGATCGGCAGCCAGAGCCGTGGCATGTGAAAGTGCGGCGCTTCGACCTGGAGAACTGCGAGACTTGGAATCATTTGAGGGCCTCCAATGCGCGGATGGCCTCGGCCGGTGTGATTTCGCCATTGTTGAGCCGATCCAGGACGTCCGTGCTCCTGGGTGAAGGATTGGTCTCGACAAACTCCAATTGGCTGGAGATGCGGTTGAGGCGCGCTTTGATGGTGGGATAGCTGACGCCGAAGGTCTGCTCCATCACCTTGATGGTGCCGTGGGAGCGGAGAAAGGCGATGACGAAGACCTGGTCTTCCAGGCTGAGCTGGGCGAGTTCGGGCAGGGTGAATTGGCCTTCGACAGTGATCTGCTTCTCGGGAAGGCGGACGCGCTCGACGACGAAAGACGATCCCTGGGCGATGCGGAGCAGGTCTTGCCAGTCGGTGGCGGGTTTGGGGTCGGTGGGCATGCGCGGGAACAAGGATCTTGAACTCGATTCCCAGAGTAATCATGTTTATTTATATTGTCAAGCTAGATAGTTAAATTTCTTAAGTTATTACGGCTGATAATTTAAGATTCTGCGTAATCCACATTCGAATACTTCAAGAGCGCAATCGACCCATTGGGGTCAGAGCGAGTGGATTGAGTTCGTTGTATTTCGGACATACGCCGGTCGAATCTCCGAAAAGCAACCGCAGATCCTTCGACTCGCAGGCCGCGCGAAGCGCGGCCTACTTCGCTCAGGATGACATGCGATTTTGTCGCTCAGGATGACAGACGTGGCGGTGAATCGATGGCCCGGCACGCGACCCACACAGTGTGTGGGTTCCCCGGTCGTGCCCTTCCGAAGCCCGATTGGCTGGAGGCGGTTAGCCAGCGGCGTGCAGCTACGGCACGCTGAAGGGGCGGAAGCCATCCCACGGGAAGAGGCCTGTGGGAGTGGTGGCCGTTGAAGGCTGTTCGCGGAACATGTAGCGCACGAAGAAGCCGACCGAAGTGTAGGTGTAGTCGCGGGAGTTGTTGGCCGAGAGATAGCCGCCCATGAACCAGTGCGGGCTGAACTGATAAGCCACCTGGCTGCGCAAATCGTAGTTGCCGCTGACGGTGGTAACGTTGGGCAGCAAGGGATTGTTCTGCGCAACCTCAAGCGGTTTGTCGCCGGCCAGAGGCCAGAGCGGTGCGGAATTTTCCTGGAATGCCTGCACGCCTACCGCGCCCATGACGTTGTAGTGCCAGCGATTGATGTAGTGGCCTTGCCAGGTAAAGGGCACATTGGCAAGGAAGTAGCCCTGTGGGCTGAAGTAGCCTCCCATGCCGTGCGTGAAGGCGTTCTGGTTGTTCTGGTAATGCATGGCGAAGAAGTTGGCGCCGAAGCTCAGACTGCCATACTCGGGACCGGTGAAGACGCGCCAGTAGGCGCCGCCGTCGCCGTCGATGCGATTGTTGCTGAGGACGTGGTAGCCGGTGATGTACTGGCCGCTGGCTGAGAAGTAGTAGCCGGACTGCGCGTCGCCGTGTGTGACCTGCACCTGGCCCTGGTTGTAAACCACGCCGCCCCAGATTTGACCTTCCGTGCCGAGAGTGGCCTGTCCGGGATCGCGTAGACCGGCATAGGAGAGCTGCGAATCCTTCACGGAGTCGCGGGTGAGCGAGAAGGTGAAGGGTCCGTTGCCCGGCTTCCACATGACGCGTCCTGTGAACGTTGAGACCAGAAAGTTATAAGGCGTGTAGCCGCCGGCGATGGCGAAGTGGGGAAAGGCCAGTTGCAATTCGCCGCCGATGCCTACGGCGTTTTGCTGCGCGGGCGGGGTGACGTTGGTGGCGACGAGGGTGCCGATGGGCTCGGGAATGGAGGTGAGCGTCGTCCCGGAGATGGTGGACTGCGTCACGTTGATCACAGCAGTTCCCGTGGCTTGGCTGGAGTCGAGAAAAACGGGCCGGGCGACCACGGTAATACGCGCGCCATAGCCCAGCGGGGCTGAGGCCTCGAAGGGCGCTTCGATGGCCGCCAGTTCGCTGAAGCCCGGATCGCCGGTGCGGTAGTTGAGCACGGTGCTGCCGCCGAGCCAGCCGCTATAGCCGCTCTCGATGGCCTGCAACTGCTGTTCAGCCAGGTCGCGGGGACTTAGTTGACTGTCCTGACGCTGGATGCGGATCCAGGGCCCGCGCAGCGGCGGCAAATTGCGCTGCTCGAGCTCTTCGTCGCTGAGACCAGTGGTGGTAGTGCTTTCCGTCGAATTGTCCTGCGGCGCAGGAACGGGCTGCTGGCTCTCAGCTGATGTACTGGATTCAGCGGGAGGTGCCGTGGCCTCGGGTGGCGGATTGCTGGTGATGGGTGCTTTGCCAGGGGTCTGCGCCCGCTTAGTCTTCCTGCGCTTTTGGCTCGTGGTGCAGCCAGTATTACAGCCAGCTTGCGGCTTGGCCGGGGGTTGCTGCGCGGCCTGCGGCTGTTGCTGCTGGCTTTGCGACTGGGGCGCAGAGTAAGCGCCCGTGGCCGCTTCCTGGGCGGAGGGCGTGTATTGCGCCATGTCATAGGTGCCCTGCCCGGCGCTATTCGAAGGCGGCGCCTGCACCGTAGGCATCGGCGCGACGGGCGCGTTGGGCACGTTGTGAATCCGGTTTGCCGAGCCCTGGGTGAGTTGATTATCCGTCTGGTCGGCGAAGAGGACTTGCGTTTGCGCAGCCTCCGGCGCCATTGGCTGCGATGTAATGCGGAGATTGGTGGATGGCGGGGTTTGCGGCGCGTTATTCGACGCCAGCGGAGGCAGGCGCGAGTTTCCGGCCGAGTCGGTGGTGTTGACGGTTTCTTCGCTGGGCGGAAGATTCATTCTGCCGGTTAGCGGCTGCTTTTCGGAATTGCTCTGCTCAATAAGAACCGGGCCGGATGTTGACGGATTGCGATTGACGGCCTGGGGAACGTAGATGGACTGATTCGAAGGCGAAGTTCCCTGCCCGTTTGGGATGTAGTTGGCGCTGGGTGGAAGGGGTAGCGGATCACTGGAAGGCGTGGTGATCTGCGGATGCGGCACGGGCCGGCTCGGCGCGGAAATGGGCGCCTGCATTGGATTCTGCGACTTGTAGGAAGGCAGTGGCGCGAGCGGTCAGCGTGGTCAATGGGCGATACTCGGGTCCAGGCGCGGGTCAAGAAGATGCTTGGTGTCGCCGAGGTTGGGCGTGTGGTACGTGGTGCCAGGCGGCATGACGAGGCCGTAATCGAGGCTTTTGACGCCGGAGCCGGGAGGCATGGCGGCGATGGCGGCGCGCCAGAAAGCGGCAGCGCGCTCGTTGTTGCCGCGAGCCTGCTCAAAGCGGGCGGAGAGGCCAAGGACGATGGGGTCGTTGGGATATTTAGCCAACGCGGTGCGCAGCCAGGTTTCCGCCTGGGCCATATCAGAGGAAGAAATGGCAGCCGAGACGGCGCCCTGGAAGTCGCCGGCACTGGCGTCGTTCATGTTGAGGGACTTGAAGAGGACCACAGCCTCCTGCGAACGGCCGACGCGCGCGTAGGCTCCCGCGACAGCGAGACGAACAGTCATGTTGTCGGGATAATCCTGCGATGCAGCCTGAAGGAGTTCAACGCCACGCAGGAAATGACCATGTTCGATGGCATCGCTGGCGCGGCGAACGGCCCAATCGGCCCAAATATTTTCTACCTGCTGGTGCTGATCGGGGCCCAAATCGGGACGGGCATCAAGGCGCTGGAGTAGCGAATAAAGCGCGACGTCGTCTCTGAGGTTGTAGAGCAGCCAGGCGTGTTGCACTTCAAGATTTACCGGCACGGAAGTGCGATGCACAAGGTAGTAATTTTCGACGCGATTGAGATAGTGCGTGGCGTGCGGGGTGTCGCCCACGGCGAAGTAGAGGCTTGCTATGCCCTGCACCCATTCGATGTCGGCTTCAAGCTGGCGGCGCACGTCGTTGGGAATCTGGCCTAGTTCGGCGAGGGCCTCCGCATTGCGATTGCCGGCCATGAGCGAGAAGACGAGGCCTTTCCAGTTATCGGATGCGAGCGAATGCGGCGGATTGGGAACGATGTCGACCTCGCCTAAGCCTTCAGCGGACGACTGGATGACGGCAGGACGGCCAAAACCGGCGCGTATGGACATTGAAATGCGATCGGCGGTGAATGGCCGGCGCGCGGGCGTCGACATTCGCGTCCAGGAAGCGAGAACCAGATGCGCGTTATTCGAATTGCGGGAGCGGAAAAAAGTATCTTCGCGAGGGACGCGCCGCGCAGGGGCTAAAGCCCACATTGTTTTTGGGGTGACTTCGGCACGACTGAAGTCGTGCCCCTTCGCGCTCGTTTCATTCCGTGCGCCGGGGCCGGACGTGCCGGCGGGAGGCACGGCAGGATTCGTCTGGGCGGGTTGCGTTCTGGGTAGCACAACCGGCGGGGGATTATAAGGATCGGGGCCGTAAGCGGGCAGCGCGGGGAGCTTGGTGGTTTTAGCGAAGGGCTCGTAGTCGGGATCGAGCAGACGTTGCAGATCGGCCGCGGTAACGGCGCGATGGACCTTTGTGTCCGTCTCAGGGTAGACGAGGACATGGGCGAGGCGATCGACGGGCGAGACTTTGGGCATGGCCGCCAACGAGGCTCGATAATAGTCGGCGGCGCGTTGGTTGTCGCCACGGGCCTGTTCGTAACGCGCGGCCAGAGTGAGGATGGCAGGATCGGTTCCGAAGCGGTCGAGGGCCTGACGCAACCAGAGCTCGGCCTGGGTCTTGTCATTGGCGCCTAGAGCGGCGCCGATGGCGCCTTCAAAGTCGCCCGCAGAAGCGTCCTGCATGGGGACTGTCTTGAAGAGGGCCAAGGCTTCCCTGGCGCGGCCTACGCGCGCAAACCCACCGGCCACGGCCTTGCGCACGGTGAGGTTATTCGGAAAGGCCTGCGAGGCGGCTTCAAGAATGTCGACAGCGCGTTGCGCGTTTCCGTTGTCCATGGCGATGCCGGCGCGACGCACGCTCCAGTTGGCCCAGATGTCCTGAACAGTTTCGCGCTGTGCGACGGTCAGATCGCCGCGGCTGCCGATGCGCATCAGGGCTGCATAGAGCGCGCGGTCGTTGCCCATGTTGTAAAGCAACCAGACGTTCTGAATCGCGATGTTGGGAGGCGGCTGTTCTTTGCTCTTGGCGTAGAAGACCATCACGCGGTTCATGTACTGCACGGCATGGGTCGTGTCGCCGGTGGTGGCGTAGAGGCTGGCTTCGGTTTCGAGGAAGTCAATGTCGCCATCAAGCTGCTTGCGAATGGCGGGCGGAATCTGCGCGATCTCTTGCAATGCCTCCTGGTCGCGATGCGTGGCGGTGAGCGCGGCGATAAGGCCTTTCCACGCGTCCGCACGGTCAGGATGGTCCGTGAGCAATTGGCGATAGAGAGCGTATGCCTGATCGTTGTTGTTGCGGAGAAGATAGATCGCCGCCAACTGGAGTTGCAGGGCGACGCTGGGCTGGCCGCCGGCTGCGATCTGGAGTTTCATGGAGCGCTCGAGAAACCCCTGCGCGACTTCAAATTGATTGGCCTGCTGATAAATGGCGCCGAGCATAGCCAGGAAACCGGGATCGGCCAGCGCGGTTTCGTAGGCTGCCGAGGGCATCTTCTCAACGTCGGCGATGGCCTCAGGGTCTTGACCGATCTCATGCTGGGCACTGATGAGGCCTTCCCATGCGGAGACATTGGAGGGATCGGCCTGGAGAATCTGCGAATACAGCGCGAGGGCTTGATCGTAATGCTTGGCGTCCATCAGGATGCCGGCGTATTGCAGCTTGGTGCCCGCCAGAAGCGTGCCACCGTTATCCGGGAATGGCAGCGAAAGCGCAAGGGCGAGGGCGCGCTGGGCATCGGCGGGGCGGTTCTGCGCCTGGTAGATGCCCGCGAGCGCGTGCAAATACTCGGGATCCTTATTGAGCGCAACCTTTACCTGCGCGGGGAAACGCGCGGAGAGGGCCAGCGCTTTGGCGTTCTGATTGTCGTGCGCGTAGGCGAGGAAGAGACCGCGCCAGCCCTGGAGCGAAGCCGGCTGAACGTGGAGAAGCTGCTCGTAGACATTGGCCGCGGCCGAATATCGCTGTTGCCTGGTGTAGACACCAGCAAGTCCGTTGAGAGCATCGGCACTGCGCGGGTTCATGTCCAGCGCGGCGCGGAACCTGATGGCGGCAAGATCGAGCTGATTCTCGTCGAGAGCATGCGTGCCCTCGCCCATCGTTAACCAGAAGCGCGAGGTAGACAGTGCGGTCTCGACAGTATCGACCTTGTAGCCGTTCTGCTCGGCCTGTACGAGATAGCTGATAGCGCCGCCGAAGTTCTTTTGCTGCATACGCAGGAAACCCATCCCGGCAGCGAGGCGTCCATTTCTGGGATCGGCTGCAAGAAGCACGGTGAAGCGCTGTTCGGCTTCGTCGAGGCGGTGCGCGTTGAGCGCTGCAAAGGCGGCGCGCTCCGCGGGCGTGCGCGCGATGCCGTTGTTCATTTGGGCCAGCCGGGATTCGCTCAGCTTGAGGCTCTTTTGAATTTCCTGATCCTGGGGATGTGTCTTGAGATAGTCGCGCAATTCTGCGGCCGAGGTAGGATTGGCTGCGTCCCAGATCAGCGCCTGGCGATAGGCGGCGGCTGCATCGGGGTCGTTCGTGTGCGCACGCAGAATGCGGATACCTTCAGCGCGCGTACGCGTGTCAAATGTGAGCATGATGCCCAACTGCACGGCATAACGCGGATCGCCGGGATTGCGCTCGGCCAGGCCGCGCATGCCGGCGATGGCTTCCTGCTTGCCGCTGGAGGTGCCGTAGAGAGTCTGATAGTAAGCCAGGCCGATGTCGCCGTCGGGCGGATGGTCGCCGTAAAGCTGGCGATAGATGCGCATGGCATCGTCGTTGCGGCCTTGTTTGGCGAGCTCGCCGGCCTGGCGCAACGGCTCGTCCGAGCCACCGGTGACGTGCATGGATTCGATTTTGGCGATGTTGGGATCGTTGGGATTGACGCGGCGCAAGCGCGCCAGAGCCGCATCGGCCTTTTCTACGTTGCCGGTGAGCTTGTAGTCCCGGGCGACGCCGGCAAGAGCTTCGGCACTGTCGGGCGTGGAGAGAAGAATCTGCTGCCAGATCTGGACTGCGAGGTCGGCGCGGCCGCGCGCTTCAAGGTCTCGAGCTTTGACCACCAGGCCGGCGCGCGTGGCGTCAGCTGAGGCGGATCCGGAGGACTTTTGGGCATGAATTTCCGGGACTGTCCAGATCAGACAGACCGCCATGAACAAACTTGCTTTCCAAGCTCCCCAGCCCAACCTCATCGGCGCTTCCATTCTACGTTCAGTTCGCCCCCGGGGCCAAACCTAAATCTGGCGTCGAGAAAACCAGTTGCAAACAGTGCGAGATTCTGATCGTAATACGCTATGTCCTTTCCGTACAATCCCGACGTTGCGTCTTTCTGTGCGCTTAGGCGAATCATCTGCCGGGCGACAACCCGGGACAAATCAGGATAGGCACGCAAATAGGGCAATACGGCTGCGGAAAAGCCTACAGGTCCATCTTGCTCCACCGGGATGCCCTGATCACTCACCTTTTCCGGGGGAGCATCATGGTTGGCAAGGTAGCCACTCATTGCAGGAACGGCTTGAAGGATCGTCTCGCGAGAGGGATCGTGGGAATCGATCATGCCGGCCCAAAGATAGACGCGGATGGCGTCGTAGCTGCCACCTGGACCCTCGGCGTTGGGACCGTTCTGGCTGGCGTCGGAGGGTTTGGGCTCGGGATAGAAGCCGTCGCCGGGCACGTATTCGACCCAATCCATGGCATACCCGTGTGGTGAACTCTGCGCGAGAAGGCGCGGGATGCCCAGCGCGATCTGCTGCCAGGGTCCGGCAGGATCAAGTGCCGCGAAACGCTCAAAGAGGAAGACAGGCAGATAGCTGGGATTCAGGATCCAGTTTTTGTCTTGCTGGAAACCTGCGGGGCCGGGCAAGAGCATGGGGCCGAAACCGGGGAGATTCACGACTTCTTTGCTGGCGATAAGCGTGAGCATGCCGCGACCGAGATCGGTGTCGACCCTGGAGTTCCAGAGGCGTCCTGCTTCAAGAAGGGAGTACGCCATCCAGACATCGGCGTCGGAGGCGGAGTTGGGATCGAGAACCTTCCACTGGCCGTCCTTGTCCTTGCCCCAAAGCCAGGCCGGAAGGTGGGTGTTGAGATCGCCGCCGGCCAGATTGTTCTGAGTCCAGGTGAGAATGCGATTGAAGGTGAGGCGATCGTTGTCGGCCAGGGAAAAGAAGAGAGCGTAGGCCTGGCCTTCTGAGGTGGTGTGCTGATCTCCGTTGGGATCGGAGACGCGGCCGCTTTGCGCGTCGATGAAGCGGGACGAATACGCGCCCCAGAGCTGCCAGGGACCGTCCTTACAGCCGCCTGTCATGGAAAACATGGATAAAGCCACGATCAGCAGGACGCGGTTCCTGGCAAAACCAGAGTTACTGGGCCGTGTCCAGCTCCGGTGCAAGGTCGCCGCTCCCTGTTGGTCGCGTCGACTTGGGTGCAGTGGCTTCGAGACACACAGGCTCTGGTTTTGCGCCGCCCGAGATGTCGAAAAGCCCATCGTTCGTGTCTCCACCCAGAGGTCTCGAAACCGCCGGAGTTCGTACCGCGACCACGAGAGAAACAAGCACGGCTCAAGCGAAGATGCGCTGCCTGTGCAGGCGGAGGTAGATTAGTCTTCCACCATCGTTAGACGTCTTCTAGCCCTGGCGCGCAACCAATTCCGGACCCAGAATGCAAGCAGGAAGGCCAGAATAATCACAATCAACGCCGCCAGCCAAGGTCGCACGGTGAACCACAACATCAAGTACGTCCACCACGGCAGCACACCCACATGATAGACCTCGGCGCCGACGCGGAAAGACTGAAACTGCGATCCGTGGAAAACCGCAACGGAACCTGAGATGTCGCTGGCCTGCTGCACCTGCATGAAGGTGTCCATGAAAGGCAGGAAGGTGGTGCCGTCCTTGAGATGAATGGCGACAATGCTGCGACTGCCGGCGATGTCGTACGGAGATTCGATGCCTTCAATGATGGCGTCGGGAGTGCCTCCCAAGGCCAGCGAGCCCGATTCGGCGTGTTCGTTGTTTTCGAGTTTCCACCAGGCGTGATGCAGCAGGTTTACGAAGAAGCCCTGCGTATCGCGCACCTGGACCTGCCCGCTGCCCAGGGAGACAGGAAGATGCGTGCCGAGCTTGTCAAAGCCGGGCTGATCGTTGCCGGAGCCGATGATGAGGAAGTCTGTGTTGGCGCCCTCGTGGAGCGCATCTGGTCCGGCTACCGTAACGCGCAAGGCCGGGAAACCGGTCTGGCGGCTGAAATGGCCCATGAGTGTGACGAAGGTCTCGATCTCCTGCTCCGTGGGCGTGGGAGGCAGCACGACCGTGGTTTCGCTCAGGTCGGCAACCCGCGTGAACGGGAAGCCGGCGTTCGAGAAGAGTTCGAGATTGGGCATGGGTGCCCAGTGCGGATAATCCCTCAGATCAATGAAAGAATCCCGCAGGATGGCGCCCTGCATATTGATGGGCGTGGTGTCTTCGCAGCCCTGCTTCTTGAGCAGCTGGAATGTGAAATCAAAAGACAGCGAGTTAGAAAACGGACGCAGATTCACGACAGGAACGGGCACATCGGTCTGCATGCGGCGCGAGGTTTCCTGTCCCGGGATGAGCGGAATCGAACCCATGAACGCGCCGTTGACGCGCACCTGCATGCTGGAGATGGGCCCGATGGGAACGGAGTTGTAGCGGTAGACCACGTGAAGTTTGGTGTTAGGCCCTTCCGTGGCGTAATAAATGTCGGGCGGGATGCGGAAGTAAACGTTGAGCGGCGCGGTGCCGTCACCCTGCATCTGCTCGGCGCTGGCGTAATCCCAGAGCGCTATGGTCTGATCGGTGCGCGCCCAGCGCGGAGCGCCATCGGGCTTTTGCTTGCCGGGCAGACTGACGCCCTGGACTACGGTCTGTGGACCGTCGAGCATCTCACTGTGGAGAGCCACGGCCTGCGCCGCCTTGATGAGATCGTCGGCACTGCCGCCAGTAATGATCAGGAGCTTGCTCAAAGGATCGCTGGGATTGTCGCGCATGGCCACAGTGGGCGAAGTGACGCCCGATAGATTCAGGGCTGCGGGAAGACTGGATGGATTCTCCGCAATGAGGATGGCGTTACCGGCCGGGATGGGGCCGATGTGCACCGGGAAACGAACCGGACGATTCTCAGAAACCATGCCGAAGTAGCTGGTGACGATGCCGGCGGCCTGAACGGCCTTCAATGAGGGCGCGCTGAGAAAGACCACGGGAATGCTGACCGGCTGGATGACGGCGGGATCGACGAAAGGCTCGGGCATTTGCTTGAGATCGTCGGCCAGATGCAGCAGTGTGCCGCGGATGTCAATGTAGGTGCTGGGAAACACTCTCGCCCACAGTGCAGTGCTGGCCGGGTCTTCGCAGACCATCGTGTAGTGGCCGATGAATTCGATGGTGAAGGTGTTATTGTGCACCAACAGTTCAGAAGGAATGGTGAACTCGGCCTCGGCATCGCGGCTGTCGGAGCCGCCATTCTGGCCCGGCGTGGGCTCGATGGTAGCGAAGAGAGTTCCGTTCATGATGAGCTTGAGATGGCTTAACTGCGGGATGAGGCTGGGCGAGAACGCATAATGAACGTGAATCTTCGCGGCACCGACGACATGGGTTTCAGGCAGTGTGAAGTAAATGCTGTGCTGGGTGTCGATGCTGTGCAACTCGATCTGCTCGATCTGTGATTCCCCTGCGTCTTCCAGCGTGAAGTGATCGTGATACTGGCCGGGAGGAACGGGAGCATTGACGTCGGTGGCAGGGGTCTGCGATGCGCCGGCATTACCCGGAGCCTGAGCATGCGTCGTTTGACTGCCCCACGCCAGCGCCGCGGCCAGAGAAAGAAGAATCAAAGGACGGGCGATGGAAAGCGACTCGGCCTTGTGCGCGGCCGAGCGGCGGTCGCTGAAAATGCTGCGGAAGGTGACCCACATGCCGTGCATGGAGATCTGGATAATGCGTCCCAGACTGCCCAGCACGTTGTCGCTCTCGCGCGACTCGCCCCAGCCGAGCCAAGAATCGGCGCGTGAATAAAGGGCAATGGTCAATACTTCCTGTTCTTCAATCGTCAAGTTTTCAAAAGCAACGCGCAACACCGATCCCTCCGATGAAACAACCGTAGCAGGCAGGTCGATGGCCACCGACGGAACGGGAAAAGCCAGAAGCACCTGCGACTGAGGCATCACGTCGAGGGCCTGTTCGAGACGAATGCCGGTACCGCCGCTGGAGATGTCGACGGTTTCGGCGGCGACCGATCGGCCATCGGGAAATTTGACGACAAGCGGGCTCACGACATTGATGCGCACCGTAGTGCGCAATTGTTGGAGTTCGCGCGCGACAGCCGTGCAGACACCCAGAATGATGACGTTAAACAAACACCACATGACATTCATCAGCACCGTGCCGGGACGGTCACGATCCCAGATGAAGAAGCGCGGAATGGCGACGATGAGGCCGGCGATGTTGAAGACGAGCATAACGAGGAAGGGCTGGGCGATCCTGGAATCGAAAAAGGTGCGCTTGACCACACCGCCTTTGGCGGTGACGTTGAACTTGCCCAGCCTGGGGTTGATGAGCGCCAGCATGGTGGGCAACAATATGTATGGCGAAAGCACGGTCTCGTAAATCTCATTCCAGAACGAATGGCGGTGCTCACCCTGAATGCGGGAATTGGTGAGGTTGGAAAGAATAAGGTGAGGTAATGCGTAGGCGAGAATGGCGGCCCAGTAACCGGGAATGTTGGTGTGGTTCAGGAGCAGATAGATCAATGGCGCAGTGAGGAATATGAGGCGCGGCACCGCGTAGAGGAAATGTCCCATGGCGTTGAAGTAGCAGAGCCGCTGCGCGAAAGTGAGTCCGGGAGCGAAGAGCGGATTGTCGGTGCGCAGAACCTGGATCATGCCGCGCGCCCAGCGAATGCGTTGGCCGATGTGCGCGGAGAGGCGCTCGGTCGCGAGTCCCGCAGCCTGGGGAATGTTGATGTACGCCGTGTTCCAGTGATTCATCTGCATGCGCAGAGCAGTGTGCGCATCTTCCGTGACAGTCTCGACAGCGATGCCGCCGATTTGGTCCAGCGCTTCGCGGCTCAGGACGGCGCAGGAACCGCAAAAGAAGGCCGAATTCCAAAAGTCGTTACCGTCCTGCACGATCCCGTAAAAGAGCTCGCCCTCGTTGGGAATGACGCGGAACTGTCCGAGGTTGCGCTCGAATGGATCGGGTGAATAAAAGTGGTGCGGCGTCTGCATCACCGCAAGCCTGGGGTCGCGCATAAACCAGCCCACGGTCATTTGCAGGAAGCTGCGCGTGGGCACGTGATCCGAGTCGAAGATCGCGATCAGCGGAGAATGTGTGGTTGCGAGGGCGGCGTTGATGTTGCCCGCCTTGGCGTGCTTGTTGTCTGGGCGGGTCCGGTAGCCGATGCCGGCGTCGAAGGCGAACTGCTCAAACTCCGGGCGGCGGCCGTCGTCGAGGATGTAGACGTGGAGCTTGTCTGCGGGCCAATCCATGTTGAGCGCGCCCAAAGCGGTGTAACGCACCACATCAAGAGGCTCGTTGTAGGTGGGAATGAGCACGTCGATGTGCGGCCATTCCTCGGGATTGTCGGGCAGAGCGACAGGAGCGCGGCGCAGCGGCCAGATGGTCTGGAAGTATCCAAGGAACAGGATGATAAATGCGTAGATTTCAGCACCTAGAAGGCAAAAGATGAAAAAGGCGTCGAGGGCGCCGGGGTGGCTTGCTGGATCCTGGAAGAAGCGAATGACCTGGTTGATGCGCCAATATCCGTAGCGGAAAGTACAGTACATCGACAGCATCATGAGGGCGAGGGTGACGAGATAAGAATCAGAACCGCGCGCCATGGCCAGGGCCATGAGGAGGCACAGCAGACCGAGAACTGCCTGTTGCGGCCAGTTGAGCGGCAACACCGCCATGAAGATTAATATGGCCCCTGCCACAAGCAGGAAGAGCAGCCGGAGAATCTTTGTAAAGAGATTTTCGCCCGCCCCGATATCCTGCCAAACGTCCGATACCGTCATCGCTCGCTCCACCGCACACCACGGAAGGTGGTGCTCGCGGGTGCGGAAAGGCTCTTGACCCATCCCGCAAGGCTGGCGTAATCCTCGGTCACAGCCGAGTTGGGCGCGTAATCCATTACGGTCATGCCTTCTGCGAGGGCTTCGCTGACGGCCGGGGTGTGACGCACTGCAAAAGGCAGCAGCCGATCGCCCAACTGCTCACGGAGCACTTCGCGCACGTCAAGGTGCAGCGGCTGCGAGGGATCGAACTGATTGAGCACGTAGTACGGAAGCGCCGGCTTGCCGGGGTTGCCGTTGTGATTGTGCTCGAAGAACGCGTCGATGGAGCTGACGCTGACTACGGAGCACATGTCAGGAACGAGGGGCACGAGAATCTGGGGCGATAAACGCATGACGCGGCGCGTGGTGGCGCCCGAAGCTGTGGCCAGATCGACGATAACGCGGCTGACTCCGCGGGAGTGTTTGAGAACTTCTGCCGTGAACGCTTCGGATGTGGCAGCCTCAGAGCCGAGCGTCTCGGGATCGAGCGTGATCATCTGGATGGGCGCATCGCCACTGGCGACCGGCGGACTAAAAGTACGGATCAGGCCGGGACGCTGATCGCGGGCGCCGAAGAAGAAGGGCAACAATCCGTAGGCGGCGGTATCGACCAGCAGAACCCGCTCGCCACGCCCAGAAAGCACGCGGCCCAGGGTTGCCACCAGGCTGGTTTTACCCACGCCACCGGCCAGCGAAAAGACGGCCAGAACAGGAGCGCGCGCGGCGGTAGGGGCCGGCGCCAACTGCGTGGGCTCATTGTCTTCAAAGATGCTGCGCAAGGCAAACCAGCGCGAGACGAGGCGATCGCGGGAACCCTGTAAGGTGTCGTCAGGAGAAGGCGGAATTGCCGGCTGAGCGAAGGTCTCCGGACGCTCCGGCATTAGCCAGGCGGGGCGGCCGGCGTTTTCGCGCGGATCGGTCGACAGCCAGGGCGCTCGCGGCTGAGAGAATTCATCTTCCTGTGCGGGCGCGGGCACATGCTGTGGCGCAGTTTGGCGAGAAGCGGGTGGTTCAGGATAACGATCCTGCGGCGGCGGTTGCCATGCAGCTTGTTGCGGGGATTGCTGCGCGGCTTGCTGTGCGGCCTGAGCCTGCTGGGCTGCCCGTTGCGCGGCCAATTCCGTGGCCAGTCGCGCGCGTTCCTGAGCGACTTCCTGCGCGGCGCGTTGCGCCGCTTCCTGAGCAGTTAATTGCTGGGCACCCTGTTGTGCGGCTAGCTGGAGCCGTCGCGTTTCTTCCGCGACGCGAGCGGCTTCGGTTGCGCTTTGCGGGTCGGTTGGCTGATGCGTGCGCAGACGTTCCTCTTCGATGGCCTGCTCCATGCGCTGCCGGGCTTTCTCGCGCATCTGCGCGCGCGAGGCGGAAAAGTCACGATATTTGCCACCATGCAGGTTCGCCCACGAATACAGCGACGCCACATCTTCCGGCGTCTCGTTCGGGTCGGGAAGCGAGTGCTCAGTCATTCTTTACCCCTGCACAGCTGCTCTTCTTCCGAGTCCCCATGGATGGCAGCGCGTAGCGCAGCAATTGCCTATAAAAAACGGGAATGTAGACCCGGATAGCGGGTATCCTCACCGGCTATCCTAGCGGCGCTACTGTTGCCAGAACAATAACACTTGCAAGGCCACCGTGCTAACACTTTCTTGCCATGAAAAAGGCGCGAAATCCCTCATTTTCTGAGTGATGCGGGAATTCATCCCCCATCAGTAATCGAATGCAATGGGGCCTGCGATTACCATGGTACCGGCGCCGAAAGTTACCTCAAAGATCAACGTCTCGGGGCGTCGGCGGCCAGGGAAAAATTGTTGCCGCATCGGGGTGGCCTGGAAGGCGCGATGGGGGATTTTCAGGACGCACACGGGCACGAATTGGGCGCGAGCGGATGAACTCTCGCTGTGGTAGTTTTGAAGGAGCGGCCTTATACGAGCTCGTAGCTCAGTTGGTAGAGCAACGCCCTTTTAAGGCGTGGGTCCTGGGTTCGATTCCCAGCGAGCTCACCACCCAGGCTGCCAATTCCCTGCCCCAGATCCCATCTAATTTCCGCATCGGTGGTGACTCGCCCGGAACCTCTGAATCCGTCGGCTCACGCCCATTTCTAGTACGACACCTGGTAAAAGCCGGTGCCAACTGCGCCGGAGAGACGCACGAATCTTGTGGGCGGAAGCGAGATGCAGCTCGGTCCGCTCTGGAGCGGAAGCTGGGTGATTGTCACCCACGTATTGCCGTCAATGGACTGGTCAAGGAGGAAGTTGCTGGCGAGTCCGCTGGCCGGGGCACAGACGGTGAGAGTCTTTGCATAGCCGAGATCGGGGCTGACGCCGTATCTGGCGCCTGCGCCAACCACGAGCGTGCCGCTTTTTCCTGACACAGGAGTGCCGACGATTGTTACCTGACCGGATATGGGTTGAGTGATCGCGGAGCCATCCACTTTGAGGGCTTTGAACGAAGTTACTTCGGCGAAGTACGTGTTGTTGGCTCCGTCCTGCACCTTCACTGGATTTCCAGCGCTCGATTGCGCGCTGACGACGGAGTGGCCGCCCCATAGCGCTCCGGCTACGAACAGGCAGACTCCTGCTATGGCGAGAAGAATTTGCGCGGTGAACTTCATGGTGCCTCCTTTTGAAAAACGCCTGTGAATAGAAAAACGTGTACTGACTGAAGGGTTGAGTCAAAGGGGAAGGACGAACGATCGATTACCACACCGGATCGATCGCTCTGGCTGATATCTTATTTTTCGCCACCGGTTCAATGGAATTCTATCCCGATGCGCTCAGCAATTCAGTCGATTCTCACGAGCACGCGATCGGTGGGCATTGGATGAAGCCGAGGCGCGAATGGGCCGAAGCGAGCAATCGGCTCGGCGATTGGCAATGATCGGGTTGGTCGCCGAACCAAAAGTTACCTTTTCACTAATATCTTTGCGACCGGCGGCGTCGGCCACTTTTTGGTGCACCGATCCCATTCGTTTTAGGATGGACCTGCGGCCCGGACGGGCTTCGGGTGCCGAGGAAAGTTCAAACATGGTTTTGGCGGAAGAGATTGTCGCGCTACAGGATCGGCTGACGCGCCTGTGGCACGAAGCGGCAAACGGGCAGAAGAAATCGGCCCCGGAGAAGTCGGCCGACGCCTGGCTCGACCTGGTGGCGCGGCAGCATCGCGCAAACTTCGATCTGTGGCATATCGAGGATGAAGCGCGCGCGCCGCGGGTGAGTGACGCTGAACTGGCAGCCGTGAAACGCCGCATTGACCAGACCAATCAACTGCGCAACGACCTTGCCGAACAACTCGACCGCAAGCTTTTGGAATGGCTTGCGCCGCAGGGATTGCCTAAATGTGAAGCGGCGCAGAACTCAGAGTCGCCGGGGCTGATCATCGACCGGCTGTCGATTCTGGCGCTGAAAATCTATCACACGCACGAAGAGACCGAGCGCAAGGCTGCGCCGGAAGGCCACGCGGTGCGCAATCTGGAGCGGCTTGAGGTCCTGAAGGAACAGCGCACCGACCTGGCGGCTTGTCTGAATGCGCTGTGGCAGGACACTGTGAGCGGGGCGCGTTGCTTCAAACTCTACCGGCAGATGAAAATGTATAACGATCCCGCACTGAATCCGGCAATCTATGGCAATTCAGCAGGAGAAAAGGGCCATTAATCCCCGCGACAAAGGCCCCCATTGACGGGAGGCGGGGTTCTGCGTATAAACATGGCCTAAGTCATGATATGTTTCAGCCAAGGTTCCCCGCCCGCATGGAATAGGGATACGGGGGAAAGGAATGCACGCTTCCAGCAAAAACCATGACGCAAGATGCTCGAGCCGCGGCAGCCAGCCGCAAAAAGAATGCGGCCCCGGCCGCGAAATCCGACGGCCATTCCCGTGGCAAGGCGAGTCCTGTCTTTCAACACTACGAGGCCGCCGTAACGCTGCTGCAGCAGGGGAAGTATGAGAAGGCGCTGACCGCCCTGGAGAAGTTGCTGCCGGAAGCGCCGCCGGAGATCAAGGACCGCTGCCGGATGTACATCAGCACCTGCCAGCGCCAACTGCACGGCCGCGGGCGGTCGTTCCCCACACCGGAGGAACACTACGACTACGCGATCTCGCTGCTGAACACCGGATACTACGAGGAAGCGCGCGAGCAGTTGAACCTGATTCTTAACGACCACCCCGGCGCCGACTACGTCTTTTACGGGCTGGCAGTGCTGGAATCCATTACCGGCCGCACCCAGGACTGCCTGTCCAGCCTGGCACGGGCCATCGAACTGAACCCCAAGAGCCGGGTGCAAGCGCGCGTCGACAACGACTTCCAGAACATGGCAGACGATCCGCGCTTTACCGAGTTGCTTTACCCTGAGGTTCCTTAGGGTCTGCATTGAGCCCAACGATTCCCGGAAACGATGAACCGGCGCCGGAGCGTGACCGCGCAACGGCGACGGCACAGCGGGCGCTGCGCGTGGTCGCCATTGGCGGCGGCACGGGACTCTCCACGTTGTTGCGCGGATTGCGCCGGCACGTTCCCGCACGCGGAGCGAGTGCGACGGGGGCAAACGCTATCGCGGACCTTGCCGCCGTGGTGACCGTAACCGACGACGGCGGTTCCTCGGGACGGCTGCGACAGGACTTCAACATGCTCCCACCCGGCGACCTGCGCAATTGCATGGTTGCCCTCAGCGAAGAAGAGGATCTGCTGACGCAACTCTTCGCGCACCGCTTTCGCGCCGGCAACGGGTTGAAGGGGCACAGCTTCGGAAACCTGTTTGTGGCCGCACTCACGGAGATCACAGGCGATTTTGCGCAGGCGGTGCAACTGGCGTCAAAGATCCTGGCCACGCGGGGGCACATTTATCCGGCCACGACAGCCAACACCACGCTGGTAGCAAACATGGACGATGGCTCAATCGTGCGCGGCGAGACCCAGATCACCGCAAGCAAGCGGCGCATCGTGGAACTGACGCTCGATCCGCCCAATCCCACCCCCCTGCCGGAGACGCTGGAAGCAATTGAGCGCGCGGACCTGATTACGGTGGGCCCGGGCTCACTGTATACGTCGCTGATCACGAATCTGCTTGTGGACGGCGTCCCCGAGACGCTGGGTGAGGCGCACGGCGTGCGCGTGTTTATCTGCAACCTGATGACGCAGGCCAATGAGAGCCTGGGATTGAGCGCCGCTGATCACATCGAGCGTATCTACGACCACACGCGTAGACCCATCTTCGATTTTGCGGTCGTCAACACGGGGGAATTTTCGCCGGACACGCTGGCTCGCTACGCCGCCCAGGGCGCAACGCCCATTGTGCCCGACGTCAAGCGCATTGAAGCGCTGGGCGTCCGCTGCATTACCGGGGATTTCGCCAGTGAAGAAACCCTGGTGCGTCACACGGCCAGCCGCCTGGCGGACGTGGTGCTGGAGTTGGCGCAGGCTCGCACCGGACCGTCACAAAATTCACGATAAAAAACTCTTTTCAGGCGTGGACCGCTCGGGATAGAGTCGAAGAGCGCGCTACCCTCACCTGCGCGACGAGGAGGATGTATGAACAAAACCCGATTTTGGATGATTCTGGGCTGTTGCATCATTGCTCTTGCTGCGCAAGCCAAGGGCCAAGGCAGGAAACCGGGGCTCTGGGAGGTAACGTCGCAGATGAGCATGTCGGGCGGCCCGCAGAACATGCCGCAGATGCCGCCGCGCACGAGCCAGGTTTGCGTGACCCAGGCAATGGTTGACAAGTACGGAGGGCCGTACAGCAATCCGCCGAACAGCCAATGCCAGATGACGAATTTATCGGTGACTCCGACAGGCATGTCCGCAAACCTGAGCTGCACCGGGCGCGGAACGATGACTGGAACCGTGCAGATGACATTTGTGGATGCGGGCACAACCAAGACCACGGTTCAGATGTCGATGATGATGGGGCAAAACGCGATGAACATGACCATGGTGTCGACGGCGACATACAAGGGGCCGGATTGCGGCAGCGTGCAACCGTTGCCCATGCCTGCGGGCAGGTAGGCGGACATTCTCAAGCGGAACCCGACGGTTGCGCGACACTCCCGGCGCAATCACTCGCAGATTGCCGCGTTGCGGCCTGCGGTCTGACTGCGCTCGCGATTTGAGCAGATGTAAGATCTCGCACTAATGGTATCTTTTGTGCTACCATCCAGAAGTGATCGAGATCCGGCAGTACGTTGACCGGTTGGGCCGTAATCGCTTCGAGCGATGGTTCGAAAATCTGGATGGCACCACCAGAGCCCGAATTGCAATCGCGCTTGAACGACTGGAAGAAGGCAACTTCTCAGCGGCCAAGGGGATCGGCGCAGGCGTATTCGAGCTGCGGCTGAATTTCGGTCCTGGCTATCGCATTTATTTCGGCAAAGATGGTGAAAGGCTTGTGATTCTGCTCGGTGGCGGGACAAAGAAACGTCAGCAGATTGATATCAATGCCGCCGGTGCTCTCTGGCGCGAGTACAAGGAGCTGAAGCGGGAGGAATGATGCCACTGACAAAGGACTTTAACGAGACCCTCAGAGAAAACCTTCAAAAGAGTGCCGGCTTTCGCCGGGCGCTTCTCAAGGAGGCCATCGGCTGCATGATTGCGGGCGAAGTGGACACGGGAAAATCCGTGCTGCGCAAGTACATTAATGGGACCATCGGGTTTGTGAAGCTGGGCGAGGCGCTGAACCGTTCGCCGAAGGTGCTGATGCGGATGTTCAGCGCCAAGGGCAATCCCCAGGCGAAGAATTTATTTGAAATTGTCGCGTATCTGCAGAAGGCCGAAGGGACGGTACTGGAAGTGGTGGAGCGGGCGGCGGCTTGACCACAGGTTTTCAGAATCCTATTTTGCTTGTGTTCGATTACCCGGCCTGACGATCATGAGTCACAACAATGTTTCACGCCGTTTCCGCCTCATGCGGCAGCAGAGTTCTCACTTTGCTTTGGCTGCTGAGGAGTGTGATGTCGACTTCGGTAACAGAATTTCAACGGTGAACCGAATCCATGCAATCGTGCCGAGTTTGTTGTCGGACGTATCCGACGCGTGGCTGATTTTTGAATCGGTAATCCATAGCCGGCCTTCGCCCAGCGGCGAACTCCCAAGATCCGCCTGCGCCTTATTGACTTCCTTCTCCGTAAATGTGTAGGGCCAAAGGAGGATTCGCAGCCGGTCCAACTCCACTCTGTAATCCGGGCAGTTTGTTACGAAGCTGAATTTCCGGGGCGACGAGGAGGCTTCATCTTCTGCTGAAATCCCGTAGCTCATGTCGATATCGAGATCGGAGTGCCCACGAAGAGGTCCCGTCACGACATGGGCGAACTCCCCGCATTCCCCTTCGCCGTGGCGGGTAAGCACCTGTATCCTCCACCCTTGGCCCCCGATTTCTTCAGGCCCCAGGACAAAGTCAAGTTGGTCGTCGATCGCCTTGCGGAACTCCCCGCCCGCCGAGATTTCACCTGAGAAGCAAATTGCTCGTGCCGCGCATACCGGCTTGTTCGCACCGTTGTCATTTCTCGATGCCGCCAGGGCGTTCGAGCCGAAGCCCATGAAAAGACAGACAAGCAAGAAAGCAATCATGCGAAACATGCCCACATTCTACCGCCGCCCGTACCATCCGAGTGAAAAATGCCCCTTGGAAACCTGCTATCGCAAGTCGTGAGCTAACTTGGGAGTCAAGGGCGACGGTATCCCCGAAGGCCTCACTTCTCACCCTTCCACAGTCCGCTTGAGCTGGCCGCAGGCCGCGAAGATGTCGCGGCCGCGCGGCTGGCGAATATAAGCTGGGATTCCCTCTTTCATGAGGATCCCCTGGAACTGCTCCGCAGTCTCGGGTTTCGGAGTTGCGTAGGGGATATCCGGCCCGGGATTCCATGCGATCAGGTTCACCTTTGCGGGAAGGCCTGAGCGGCGCACGAGGCGCGCGACCTCACGGGCGTGTTCCGGCTGATCGGTCACGCCACCCAACAGCACATATTCAAAGGTGATGCGCTCGCGGGGACGCAGCGGAACCTGGCGCACTGCATTGATCACTGCGGCGATTGGCCATTTGTGGTTGATGGGCATGATTTCGGCACGGATCGCATCGTTGGGCGCGTTGAGGCTGATGGCGAGCTTGGGGCGCAGATCGAGCGGCTCTTTTGCGAATCTTTCGATCCCGGGAACGATGCCGGAAGTGGAGACGGTCATGCGCCGAGGGCTGAGGCCGACCTCGCGCACCAACAGGCGCACCGCAGCCATGAAGTTGTCGTAGTTAAGGAACGGCTCGCCCATACCCATGAAGACCAGATTCACGCGATCGCGGCCAACGCGAACGGCATGGCGATCGAGAACCGTGACGACCTGGCCCGCGATCTCGCCTGCGGTTAGGTTGCGTTGCAGGCCGAGTTTGGCGGTGAGGCAGAACTGGCAGTTTACGGCGCAACCGATTTGCGAGGAGATGCAGATGGTGGCGCGGGACCAATCCTTTCCTTCAGAATTGAGGGCGGATTGGGGGTTGTGCTGTCCCACCCTTCCAGCGCTACGCACTGGAAAGGATGGGGCAACCTCGGGCTTGCCTTCGGAGCTGGTTTCATCGCCCGCTTCGCCATCGTCCCCCTCCGGCATCCACACGGCTTCCGCCGTTTTACTTCTTGGAGTAGAGCCTTCGAACTCAATCAGGTATCGCTCGGTGCCATCGGTGGACTGGAAGGCGCGGGCGATGGCGGGACGGCCGATCTGCCAGCCTTCGGCAGTTAGTTTTGCGCGCAAAGGCGCGGGCAAAGTGGTGATTTCAGAAATTTCCCTAAGCCACTGATGATACATGGCTTCAGCGATCTGCTTTCCCCGAAAGGCGGGCTCGCCAGCCGCAACCAGAAGCTTGCTGAGAGATTCCGCATCTAATCCAAACAGAGGCTCCCTGAGGCCACTGGACGCACGGTTCGCGTCTAAAGAAACGAGTTGGGCTGGTTTTTCGCGCATGACGGGGCTCAGCTTTCAGTATCTTAACTTTTCCTGAGGGGTTCTGGATTCGAACTATCCGCCCTCCCTGTCGCCGAGTGAAGCAGCCGGCCTATTGGAATTGGCCTACAATCGAATTTCGAACTGGTGCCGATGAACACTGAGAGAAACCTTCGCCGTACCGTTTTGCCGAACGGCCTGATCGTGCTGACCGAGCGCATGGACCACCTGCATTCCGTGGCCATGGGCATCTGGATCAAGTCCGGCTCACGGTGCGAAACCCCGGAAATCAACGGCATCTCGCACTTTGTGGAGCACATGCTCTTCAAAGGCACGCGTTCGCGCTCGGCTCAGCGCATTGCGCGCGAGATGGATTCGATTGGCGGCAACCTGGACGCCTTTACCAGCAAGGAAACCATCTGCTTCAACGTGAAGTCGCTGGCGGACCATGTGCCCATTGCGCTGGACGTGCTGAGCGACATGGTTCTGAATCCCACCTTTGCCCTCCCCGATATCGAGCGCGAGCGCGGGGTGATTCTGGAAGAGATCAAGATCGACGAGGACAATCCCGACGTGCTGGTGCACGAGCTGTTCACGCAGAGCTTCTGGAAGGGACATCCGCTGGGCAAGCCCATCCTGGGCACCACCGAAACCGTGGCGCGGCTGGATCAGCAACAGCTCTTTTCCTACCATGGCGACCGTTTCCATGGCGGGAACATGGTCTTCTCCGCGGCTGGAAACCTGGATCACGACCAATTTGTAGCGGCCGTAGCGGAAAAGTTTTCGGCACTGGCCGTCGGCAATCCATTACACGAGCTTTCAGCGCCCGAGCCGAGCGCTCGCATTATTCTGCGCAACAAGAAGGCGCTGGAGCAGGTGCAGATCTGCCTGGGCGTGCCGGCGCCGCCGATTACCGACGAAAACCGCTACGCGACGACGATCCTGAACACGGTACTGGGCGGCGGCATGAGCTCACGGCTGTTCCAGACCATCCGCGAGGAGCGCGGGCTGGCCTACTCGATTTATTCCGACCTGAGCCCCTATCGCGACACGGGAAATCTTTGCGTGTATGCGGGCACTTCGGCGAAAAAGGCGCTGGAGGTTGTGGACCTGGTTCTGGCGGAGTTCCGCAGCCTGAAGCAGGAGCCGATCAGCGCCGAAGAGCTGACGCGCGCCAAAGACCAGGTAAAAGGCAACATTCTGATGGGGATGGAAAGCTCCAACTCGCGCATGGCGAACCTGGCGCGGCAGGAGATGTACTTCCACAAGTTCTACTCGGCCGACGAGATTATTAAGCACGTGGACGAAGTGGAAGCAGAACACGTGCAGGCGATGGCGCAACGGCTTTTCATCCCCGAGAGCATTGCGGTGACGCTGCTGGGCCGGCTGGACGGGGTGAAGCTGAACAGAAGTCGGCTTGCGTGTTAGAAACTGGCCTTTCGAGCGATTCATTTCCCTTTCGCGTCTGTACGTTGTAGCATTTTCTCGGATGGGCCTGGAGTTGCGGGCCTGCTCGAAGGGACTGGAACCACAATGAATCGCAAGACTTTGCCTGCTTTCTGCCATCGCTCGCGGCGCACCGTTGCGCCCAACGGCTTTACGTTGATGGAATTGCTGATCGTGATTGCCGTCATTTTGATCCTGATGCTAATGGCCATGAAGACCATCGGATCCATGAAGATTCGCGCCAACGAGCTGTCGGCGGTCAATTCGATCCGCGTAATTACGTCGGCCGAGACGGAGTACGAATCCACCTACGGGGCCAACGGCTACGCCTGCGATCTGAAGGTTCTGGGCGGCGTGCCGGGATCGGGATTGCCCACGCCAACTTCGGCGCAATTGCTGGACAACGATCTGGCGTCATCGGGCTACAAGTCAGGCTATCTTTTTAAAATCTCCAATTGCGAGAAGGTCACCGTAAACGGAACCGATCGCATCACCGGTTACGTGTTGACGGCGGTGCCCGCATCTCCGGGTAAGACGGGCAATCGCGGCTTCTGCACCGACCAGTTTGGCGGTAATCCCAAGTACGATCCAACGGGCGGCACCAACTGCACGCAATCACTGCAATGAAGTTCGGCAGCTGGGTTGGCGCCCGTTCCTGGCGCATTGCGCTGGCCTGCGCGGCCTTGGCGCTCTGCGCCCGCGGTGGCGCTCACGCGGTTTTAACTTTTGGACAAGATTCCACTCAGGTGACGGCGCTCGAACTTGCTGCACGCGTCGACCATCATTACGACCAGTTGCACTCGCTCAAGGCCGGGTTCCGCGAGGACTATGCCGGCATGGGCATGACGCGCACGGAGAGCGGCACGCTTTTTCTACGCAAGCCGGGACGCATGCTGTGGCAGTACAGCACACCGGCGGGAAAGATCTTCCTGCTCGACGGCAAATACGGCTGGCTCTACACCAAGGGGGACGCACAGATACAGCGGATCCCGGCCAAAGAGCTGGACGATCTGCGTTCGCCGTTGCGCTTTCTGTTAGGTCACACAGAGTTGGAGAAGGAATTGACCGGGTTGAAGCTGGAAGGAGCTTCCAACGGTGTTTACAAGCTCAGCGGCTTGCCCAAGGGCCAGGAGAATCAAGTGACGCGGCTGGAGTTGACGGTGACGGCTGCGGGCACAATCACGACCCTGGAAATGCAAGAAGTGAATGGCGCGACCACGCGCTTCACCTTCACTGGCGAGCAACCCGATGCAACGATTCCAGCCGAGATGTTCCACTTTACGCCGCCGCCAGGCGTGCCGGTAGTGGATACGATGCCGTAAAGGCAGCGAATAGAAAGTAGCCAATAGGGAGTAGCCGCCTACTGGCTATTGGCTACTCCCTATTGGCTAGTTACTTTCCAGACTTTGCGGGAGCGCTGACTGGGGCAGACTGCGTGCCTTCAGTCACGGAGTGCGAACCAGAGGAGCGCACGAAGAGAACCACAAGGCCGATGGACGTGCACATGAAGATGATGGCCGAAATTGTGGTCAGACGGGTAAGCACGTTGGCCGCGGCGCGCGGGCCAAAGGCGGTTTGCGAACCCTGGCCACCGAAGGCGCCGGCTAGATCGGCCGAACGGCCCTGCTGTAGCAGGACGACGCCAATCAGGAAGAAACACACGATCACGTGCACAACAATCACAACGTAGAAGAGAATCTGCATTCTGGGCTGCTTTCCAATTCGATCCGGCAATGAGGGTAAAGGCTGCGCCGGTCCGGGTGCGTAAATCTTTGGTGCGGAAGACGGGACTTGAACCCGTACGCCTTTTGGGCGCCGCCCCCTCAAGACGGTGCGTCTGCCAATTTCGCCACTTCCGCAATTCTCTCAAGTATATCAAATGCAGGATTCAAGAAGATGGATGCGTAAACCCCGTCAGGACTACAGGTTCAAACCCATCAGGCGCTCCATCCAGAGGGCGAGGGCCCGCTCATCAGGGGAGCCGGCGGACTGGGCCGCATGCACGTTTTTGCGCTCCTGCGGAGTGCGGTTCTGGCTCAGCTTGAATTTGCCTTCAATGCGTGCGATAGGAATGCGAAAGCCTACGATGCCGGCAAGCATAGTGCGGCGAAAACCCTCTGGCTGTCCGCGCCAGTGTTCCAGGAAGGCGGGCTCATGCGCCGAGATGAGATCGGCGAGGAGCGACTCTTTGCCAGCATCGTCTTCGACGAGCGCGAGCGTGCCGTAGGCGTGAACGGCGATGTAATTCCATGTGGGCACGGAGAGATCTTCGATGTAAAGCGACGGAGAAACATAGCTGTGCGGCCCCGAGAAAACGACAAGCGTTTGACGGCCTGCGAGCGCCTGCCAGTGAGGATTGGCTTTGGCGAAATGGCCCACGAGAATACCGTGCTCTCCTTCATCCTTAACGACGAGTGGTAGGTGAGTTGCCGCGGCGCTCGCGCCCGGTTGATCGCCCGATGCCGGGCCGTAAAGCGTCGCGAACGAATAGGTCCGTATGGCCTCAAGCAGGACGTCGCGATCGTGAATCTGATTGAATTTGGGTGAATACATACTCGCTGCATCGGCGTCCGCTGGAGAACGCGCTCGCGTAGTCAGGATAACAACTGCCGACTGTGCCGATCGCGGGCCTGTGCAATCGGGGAGTGTCCTAAATTGAACGATGTCTCGCGAAGGGTGGACGGCAAGAGTCAGTTAGTTACCGTTTCAATCGGTCAAAGGCTGTATGCCAGTGGATGCCTGGGCTCGTAAAGCATCATGTCGTCCGCGCCAGGTACGGCCATCATGATCACGAGTCCGAACCCGCGATCCTGAACTTCACCGTGGAACTCTGCACCTTTGCCTTTTAATTCAACGACCGTTTGTGAGATGTTGTCGCACATCAGGGAGATCAAATGATGCCGCGGCGATTCGTACGTCTTGCCCTCGTAGACGCTGTGGGTCGGGTGTACGCCCATTTCGCTCTCCCCGGTCTTGAAGATTAGCCAGCCCTGGCCCCCACCCATCGCATCCTCGACGTAGGGCCAGCCGAGTACGTCGCGAAGGAATGCGCGTGTTGCCGGGGCATCGTCGGAATAAATCAGGGTGTGGATACTGGTGATCATCAGACTGATCCGATCATGATGCGGTTGAGTGGGAGATTTTGTCAATTGGGCACCACGAAGCCGTTCATCGCGCCGGAGATCAGGACGCCATCCGATTGCCGTGCAGTGGCGACAAGCTCCATGATCCGGCGACCGCTTGCTGGTATACACTCATCGCAAGACTATGCGCGCCACTGCGTCGATATCCGTTGTTCTGGCAGCCGTTTCAGCCCTGGCCCTAAGCCAGAGTGCAAGCCACCCAAATCCTTCAATGACGAAATCGAAATCACCCACTCCCGCAGAGGTGCACCGCTCGGCGATCGTGATCGATACGCACGCGGACACGCCGCAACGCTTCGTAGACGAGAACTTCGACCTCGGCGATCCGTTGAAGGGCGGCAACTTCAATCTGGAGACCGCGCGCAAAGGAAACCTGGGCGCGGAGTTCTTCTCCATCTGGGTCGACCCGAATGTGTACAAAGACCACGAGGCGCGGCGCACACTGGTGCTGATTGACGCCGTCAAGCAGCAGGTGGCGAAGCATCCCGATCAGATGGAGTTTGTGACGTCCGTGGCGGGCATTGAGCAGGCGCATCGCGATCACAAACTCGCGTCATTGATGGGCATCGAGGGTGGGCATTCCATCGAGAATTCGTTGGCCCTGCTGCGGCAGTTCTACGCGCTGGGCGTGCGTTACATGACGCTGACGTGGAGCAATTCGAATGGCTGGGCCGACAGCTCTGGCGACGCCGACGACACGAGTGTGCCGCATACCAAAGAGGGCCTGACCGAGTTCGGCAAGGACGTGGTGTACGAGATGAACCGGCTGGGCATGATGGTGGATATCTCGCACGTCTCGGACAAGACGTTTTACCGGACGCTGGTGATTACGCGGGCGCCGGTGATTGCCTCGCACTCGTCGGCGCGAGCGCTGTGCGATGCGCCCCGCAACATGACGGACGACATGCTGCGCGCCGTGGCACGGTCAGGCGGGCCGGATTCAAAGGGCGGCGTGGTGCAGGTGAACTTCTACTCAGCGTTTATTTCGCAGGACTACCTCAACGCCCAGAAGGCCATGCAGCCTGAGGTGGACAAGGCGGTTGCCGAACTAAAGGCAAAGGCCAAGGCCGAGGGAAGCGATCAGACCCCAGAGGGCCGGGCCGCGTTGCAGGATGCGATTGACAAGCTGCAACGTTCGTACGGCGACCGGATTCCGCGCCCGCCGCTTTCGGTGCTGATCGACCACATTGACCACATTGCCAAAGTGGCAGGCGTAGATCACGTGGGGTTGGGTTCGGACTTCGATGGCGTTTCAGGGCAGCTGCCGCAGGGCATCGATTCCCCGGCCGATTTGCCGAAGATTACAGCGGCACTGATGGCGCGTGGCTACTCAGCCGAGGATTGCCGGAAGATTCTAGGCGGCAATTTGCTGCGCGTGTTCCGCGAAGTGGAGTTGGTTTCGAAGCAGTTGCAGGCGGAGAACCGGCCGCGGATTACGGCAAAGCAGCCCTTCGATAAGCCGTAAACAGCAAACAGTAATCATGGTTCAAAATTGCGGCTTGCATCCCGGCCTCTGCCCCTTATACTGGCATATCGTTCAATTCCCTTCCCGGAGAATGAAAAATGAACCTATTGCAGCGGCGGTTTGCCATTCTGATGGCAGCGGCAGCGCTCATCCTTGTGGGGTCAGTTTGCGCGCAAGACGATAAGACAACGGCGACACCGGCGAAGCCGGCAACTACGGACAAAGCCACGGAACCGGCGCCTCCGCCGCCCGACTCAACCACGCAAGGCACGATCGACGTGGGCGGCCAACACATCGCGTACACGGCCGTTGCTGGAACCATCACGGTGGGCTCGACCGATGAGCAGGATGCGCAGCTTGGGGCGGACGGAAAACCGCAGCCGGGAAGCCAATTGGCGCTGGAAGAACCGGACAAGGCGAAGGATGCGCCGCCGGTGGCGCGGATGTTCTACGTGGCGTACTTCAAGACGGGCGCAAAGGCCGAAGATCGGCCGGTCACATTTTTCTATAACGGCGGCCCGGGCAGCTCCACAGTGTGGCTGCATATGGGATCGCTGGGGCCGAAGCATGTAGTGACGGCCGGCGACACGCATCTGCCCGCCGCGCCCTATTCGATGGTGGACAACCCAAACAGCTTGCTGGATGTAAGCGACCTGGTGTTTATCGACATGCCCGGAACCGGGTTCGGACGCCTGATCGGCAAAGAAGGCGACAAGGCATTCTGGGGGATCGACGGCGACGCCTCCGCGTTTGCCCGCTTTATTGAGCGCTTCATCACCAAGTATTCGCGGTGGAATTCGCCCAAGTTCATCTTTGGCGAAAGCTACGGGACGACGCGCTCGGCGGTGCTGTCCGATCTGCTGGAAAATAAATACGACACCGATCTGAATGGCGTGATCCTGCTTTCGCAGATTTTCAACTTCACGACTGACATCGATGGACCGGGCGCGAATCCCGGCGTCGATCAGCCCTATGTGCTGGGCCTGCCGACCTACGCCGCCACGGCGTGGTATCACAAGAAACTCCCCACGCAGCCTGCCGCACTGGAGCCTTTCTTGACTGAAGTCGAGCAGTTTGCCATGGGCCCCTACGCGCATGCGCTGGCGCTGGGCACGGATCTGGGAGCTGACGAAAAGCAGCAAGTGGCGGAGAAATTGCATGAATACACGGGATTGCCCGTGGCCTATCTACTCAAAGCAAATCTGCGGGTGAGTGGTCCCGAGTTTGAAAAAACTCTTCAGGACGATTCGGATATGACGACGGG
This sequence comes from uncultured Acidobacteriota bacterium, assembly GCA_963786565.1. Classification (GTDB taxonomy): domain Bacteria; phylum Acidobacteriota; class Terriglobia; order Terriglobales; family Acidobacteriaceae; genus Telmatobacter. Next base: position 430,116 of record CAWAZR010000024.1, read on the forward strand.
GCGCCTTGATACGCGCTTCTCCGGACCGAACCTGGATTCGCTGAGCGAGAACGCGGAGTACGATCCGCAGAGCTCGGCGATTTCTTCAGCGTACGTATCGCTCTTCAACAACTACGTGCGCCGCGACCTGAAATACGGCGACGGGCAGACGTATGTGCCGGAGGTCTACGGCGAGGAGCACTGGGACTTCAAGCACAACGGCAACACGGTGAGTGTGAACGTGGCTCCGGACCTGGCGGAGGCAATGAAGACGAATCCGCGGCTGAAGGTGATGGTGAACGGCGGATACTACGATTTGGCAACTCCGTTTTTTGCCGCGCAGTACGAAGACAAGCACCTGCCGATTCCGCAGCCGCTGGCCAAGAATATCGAATACGACTGGTACGAGTCGGGGCACATGGTTTACGTGCGCGATGAATGCGTGAAACTATTGCACGATCGTGTGGCCGCGTTCATCAAGAACACAGATGCCGCGACGCAGTGAGAAAGACAGGGACTAGAGAGTAGAGCCCCGGGCGTATGCCCGGGGTTTTTTGTTGGCGCGGTGCTAGGACGCTTTCGCAGTTGGGGCGGCTTCGTAGACTTCTTTGGCGCGATCGAGAGCGGCCTGAACATTGGGCATAATGTTCTCGCGGCCAAGGCGGTCAAGGAAGCGCGTGCCGCTCAGCAGCTTCGACGGCTGCTCCATGGCGCCGCAGAGAATCAGCGTGCGGCCGGATTCATGCAGACGCTTGGCAAAGGTCTCGATGGCATGGATACCGGTCGCGTCGATGGCGGTCATGTTGCGAAGCCGCAGGATCACCACCGGCTCAAATGCTTCGATATTGGTGGTGGCCTCGACGAGTTTTTCCGTGGTGCCCCAAAGAAATGGGCCGTGAATGCGCAGCAGCGAGACGTAGGGCGGGACGATGCGGCCCTGCAAGACGTGCGGCAAGCCGTCGCGGATGTACTCTTCGGTGACCGGGGAGACGGTTGTGGTGTCGGCAACGCGACGGATATAGAGAAGAGCGGCGAGCCCGAGGCCGACGGCCACGGCGACGGTGAGATCGGCGAAGACCGTGAGCGCAAAGGTGACCAGCCAAACCGAGATGGCGGTGAAGTCCAGTCGCAGAATTCCGCCAATCTCGTGCCACTCGCCCATGTTGTATGCCACGACAAAGAGCACAGCAGCAAGCGTGGTGAGCGGGATGTAGCTGGCCAGCGGCGCAGCAACCAAAAGAATGAGCAGCAGCGTAAGGGCGTGAATAATTCCCGAGATGGGCGAACGCGCGCCGGCACGAATATTAGTGGCCGTGCGCGCGATGGCGCCCGTGGCGGGAATGCCTCCAAACAGCGGAGAAACAATGTTGGCGAATCCCTGGGCCACCAGTTCGACGTTGGAGTTGTGGCGATCGCCGGTCATCCCATCGGCCACGACGGCAGAGAGCATGCTTTCAAGCGCCGCCAGCATGGCCACGGTGAATGCCGCGGGAATGAGGGGCAGGATGTGCTCGGCGTGGAAGTTGGGAATGGCAAAGGGCGGAAAGCCGCGCGGAATGCCTCCGAATCGGCTGCCGATAGTTTCGACGGGCAGATGAAACAAGGCGCTAACTGCCGTACAGGCCAGGACGGCGACGATGGAAGCGGGAACGCGACGGATGAGACGCGGCAGAATGATGAGAATGGCGAGCGTGCCGAGTCCGAGCGAGAGCGCGTAGCGATTGACCGTGGTGAAGTGAGCGGCGAGCACCATCATGCGAGGCAGAAACTCGCTGGGGACGGCGGCCGTGCGCAGGCCGAAGAAGTCCTTGATCTGCGTTGAAGCAATGAGGATGGCGATGCCATTGGTAAAGCCGACGACCACCATGCGCGGAATGAACTTGACCGCTGCGCCGAGCCCAGTGAAACCCATGACGAGCAGAATGATCCCGGCCATGAGAGTGACCATGGCAAGCCCGCTCATGCCGAAATGGGCTACGATGCCGGCGACAATGACGACGAAAGCGCCGGTGGGTCCGCCGATTTGGGTGCGTGAGCCGCCGAGAGCGGAGATGAGAAAACCAGCAACGACTGCCGTGTAAAGGCCAGCCTGCGGCGTGACGCCGGAGGCGATGCCGAAAGCCATGGCGAGGGGCAGCGCGACCAGGCCAACCGTGACGCCGGCGAGCAGGTCGTGAAAGAACATCTGGGCGGTGTAGACACGAAGCGCCAGAATCGACTTGGGCAGATTCGGATTACTTATAGACATGGGGGCTTATGTCTATTTTACGCGAATCTGAGTTTTGGCGGATTTCGGAGCTTATTTGAGCGATTTTGCGTAGATAAAGGCAGCGCGGTGGCGCGCGTAGTAGCTCTCTTCCCTGCCCCGGCGAGAATAGCCGCGGCTTTCGTAAAGACGGATCGCCGTGGCGTTCTCGACATCCACATGCAAAGCTATGCTGAGGGCACCGGCCGCGCGGGCGGAGCTTTCGGCGCGGCCGAGCAACTCAGCGCCGATGCCGCGGCCGCGAAATGCGGGATGCGCTTCGAGAGTCTGAATATAGGCAGCTGCTCCGTCTGGCCCCTCCGGCCATTCGACGATGGAAAACCCGATCAGCTCGGCATTCTCTTCCGCGATCCACGTTGCCGCATTGGGGCTTTCAATCAACTGTTGCATGTAGGTGCGGCTGAATCGGAAGGCCGGATCGAAACAGAGCTCCTCGACCCCGTAGAGCGAGGGAAAGTCGCCGGGCTGGTAGAGGCGGTAGAGCATAAAAACAGGGACTGAGGGACCCAAGGATCGAGAAAACGGTATCAGTGAACAGTTGAAAGACGCCGCAGGCCGCCTGAGGGCGGCCTGCTAGTTTCTGGATGACGGCACAACGAGCCTACACCTTGGCTTCGAGATCTGCGATCACGTCAAAGAAGCGCTGATCGAGGCGACGGTTGGTAATGATGGCATCCTTGATGGGGATGTCGGTGATGTCCAGGCCGCGAAGGACGGCGATGCGGCCCCACTTCTCTTCGTGCACCATGTCGATGGCGTGCAGGCCGTAGCGCTGGCCGAGCACGCGATCGTATGCCGTGGGAACGCCGCCGCGTTGCGTGTGGCCGAGATTGACGGAGCGGGTTTCATAGCCGGTCTTCTTCTCGATGAGTTCGGCAAGGGCTTCGCCGATGCCGGAAAGACGCGCATGGCCAAAAGAGTCAACCTGTGCGGAGCCGATGACTTGGCCGACTTCGGGCAGATGGCAACCCTCGGCAACCACAACGACGCCGTAGTGCTTACCGTGGTCGTAGTTGTACTTGAGAAGAGCGCAGACGTGGTCGATGTCGATGTCCTTTTCGGGAACGAGAATCACGTGCGCGCCGCCAGCGATACCGGAGGCATAAGCGATCCAGCCGGCGTCGCGGCCCATGACTTCAATGACGACGACGCGATTGTGCGAGTCGGCGGTGGTGTGGATGCGGTCGACAGCCTCTGTGGCGATGGAAACGGCCGTGTCGTAGCCGAAGGTAGCGTCGGTGCCGTTGATGTCGTTGTCGATGGTCTTGGGAACGCCGACGGCCTTGACTCCGTGTTCGGCGAGGAAGAGGGTGACGGATTGCGTGTCGTCGCCGCCGAGTGCGATGAGCGCGTCGATCTTGTTGGCCTTGAGAACTTCCTGCGCCTTCTCGATGCCGCCGGGAATCTTCTTCACGTTGGTGCGCGAGGAGTGCAGGATGGTGCCGCCCTTGAGCTGAATGCCGTCGGTGTTTTCGAGAGTGAGCGGGATGAAATTATTATCGAGAGCGCCCTTCCAGCCATTCAAGAACCCGATAAATTCGTCGCCGTAGTGGTTGATACCCTTCCGGACCGCAGCATAAATGACCGCATTCAATCCGGGGCAATCGCCGCCACCGGTCAACAGAGCAATTCGCATCGTAAAATCTCCTCGTAATTCTGCCTCGGCCGTTACAGCCGGGCGTGAAATCTGCTGGCGTGCAAAGGGGCCGGAGGCGGGGAGATCAACGGCCTTAACGCCTTAGATAGTGTATCGCGGCCCTGTCAATGGAATCGTGATCCAGGTTACAGGTTTCAGGTGTCAGGATTCGAGCTCGAGAGATCAGCAGAAAATCAACTCCTGTTTCTGGAAGGGGACGGCGGCGGCGCCCCCGCGGCGATGGCTGACACCTGACACCTGAAACCTGGCACCTGAAACCTGAAAGTGCTTCAATAGGGTATGCCTGAAAACGGCGCTCCGTTTCTGCTCGCGTTCATCGGCCTGGTCGTCATTGTGCTGCTGGTGTTGTTGCAGCTGACGCGACTGGGATATCTGATTCGCGCCACCATTCCGGACCGGCCGCGGCAGCGCATGTTCATTGCCTCGGTTTCGTTCCTGATTACGTTCGCGGGCGTGCGGCTGCTGGTGCACCGGATTGCGAGCCACGAGGGCCGCATGCAGTGGGTGACAGTGCGCGGGATGCACATTCACCACCTGGTGTGGGGCATTCTGATCCTGCTCTTTGTCGGCTACGGATGGCTGCTCGATCTGGGATGGTCGAATTCGCCGGAATCGATATTTTTCGGGCGCCTGATGGCGGTGTTTTACGGCGTGGGCGCGGCATTGACACTGGACGAGTTTGCGCTCTGGCTGAGCCTCGAGCCTGACGCGTACTGGACGCGCGAAGGCCGGCTGAGCATCGATGCCGTGATCATCTTCGGTTCCACACTGGCGGCGGGGATGTGGGGCGCGCCGTTTTTCCGCGCCATCCAGAGAATGTGCGGCGCAGGAGCGACAGGGAAAGGCGTCGGCCAGATCAGCTCGCCGCCCCGCCGCGGGCGGTTGCCTCGTCGGCGTAAAGTTCGGCGATCACCGCCGCATATCGCGCAATAAGAACGCGGCGCTTAATCTTCATCGACGGGGTGAGCTCGCCGGTTTCCTGGGCCCACTCGTCAGCCAGAATGCGGAAGCGTTTGATGGTCTCGAAATTAGCCAGTGTTCCGTTCACTTCGCGAATCGTCTCGGCATAGACCTCGATAATGCGCGGATCGGTGACGAGTGCTGCGCGCGAATTGGCAGAGACGCCGCGTTGTTTTGCCCATTCCTCGAGAGCAGCAAAGTTCGGCGCGATAAGTGCGGAGATGAACTTGTGGCGGTCGCCGACCAGCGCGGCATTGGCAACTAGCAAATGGTTCTTCAACTTGTTTTCGATGGGTTGAGGCGCGACCATTTTGCCGCCGGAGGTTTTGAGTAGTTCCTTCTTGCGATCTGTAATAAAGAGAAAACCGTCGGCATCGAAGTGGCCGATGTCGCCGGTATGGAACCATCCATGGCTGTCGAAGCACTCGGCCGTGGCAGCCGGCTTGTGCCAATACCCGCCGAAAACCGATGGGCCGCGGACCAGAAGTTCGCCATCTTCGGCGAGTTTGAGTTCGACGTTGGCGATGGGCATGCCGGCCGCGCCCATGCGGTGCCGGATGGGCGTGTTGATGGCAATGACGGGCGAGGTTTCCGTGAGGCCGTAACCCTCCCACAACGCAATGCCTGCCGACGCGAACCAGCGCGCAGTGTCGATCCCCAGCGGCGCACCACCGGAGATGAAGATGCGCACGCGGCCACCGAAGGCTTCGCGCACTTTGGAGTAGACCAGCTTGTTAGCCAACTTCCAAAGAAAGGAGTTGGGCTGGCGGCCATCGTAGACGACACCAGCAAAGCGCGAGCCGTTATGAACGGCCCATGCGAGAAGGCGCCTTTTGATGGGCGACTGCGCCGCGCGGCGCTCCACTTCCTGGTGAATCTTCTCGAAGACGCGCGGCACGCCGACAATGACCGTGGGCTGAATATCGCGCATGGCCTGCGGCAGCTTGTCGAATTGCGAACAGTACGCCACCTGAGCGCCGTAGTTGTACATCACGTAATCGAGAACGCGGGCCGTGACGTGAGAGAGCGGCAGGAAAGAGATGCAGGCGTCGGTGGAGTCGAAGTGGAAGTCGGCAGGAGCGACGTTCTGGTTAGCGGCGATGTTGCCGTGAGTAAGCGTGACGCCTTTGGGCTCGCCGGTGGTGCCGGATGTGTAGATCAGCGTGGCCAGATCGTGCGCTTCAACGGAGTGCGCTAGAGCGTCGAAGACGGGATCGCGCTGCGGGCCGAGAGCGTCGGCATCGCCGAGCAACGCGCTCATGGCAATGGCCCCTTCGGGAGCCGGAGCATCCATCATGACGATGCGTTCAAGTTGAGTCTGATCGCGCACGGAGAGAAGCTTGTCGAATTGCTGGCGCGTGGAGACGACGGCGATGCGGCAGCCGGCGTCGCGAATCTGCTCGGCGATTTGCTCGCCGGTGAGCGTGGGATAGAGAGGCACGTCGGCCGCGCCAATGGCCAGCGTGGCAAAATCCGCAATCAACCACTCCCAGCGATTTTCGCTGATGAGTGCGATGCGGTCGCCCTTTTTCGCACCGAACTCGAGAAAGGCCGTGGCCAGCGCGCGGACGCGCTGGTAGATCTGATCGGAAGAGAGAGGATGCCACTGATTGAACTCATCCTGCCAAAGAACCGCACGCGGATTAGCGGCCGAGGCTACGCGAAAGAAAAGGTCATTGAGCGTCGTGATCTGAGGGACAGGCATCATTGTCTTCGGGAATGGACCATCCTAACACGCAGACCATGCGAGTGTACCATTTGAGCTTCGTCCTCTAAGTTATAGACTGCAATCAGCGGCGTTTTCATCTTCCCTCAGAACGGAGCCCCTTTCTCCATTCAAGATGGCTGAATTAAAACCCACATTTCTTGCAAGCGAGCCGGACCCCACCGTGCTGAAAAAGCTTGCGGTAGCGGGAGAGCTTGCGCTCGAAACGGTGATCGCCCTTGCGATTCTGAATCTCGCCTGCTCCTTTCTGCCGCTGGCGCAGCGGCTGGAGACCACAAACTGGCGATTGATGAGTGGCGAAGCAGTGCTGTTTGCACTGATGAGCGCGCTGAGCTTGCTGTTGCTGGAACCGCGCCGCTCGCAACGGACGCAATTTGCAAGCGCCGCACTAGCTGCGGCCGTGCTGCTGCTGAGCGGAATGATTGTTGCCGGCCGCGTGCTGCATTCCGCGCCTGGGGTAGCCGCACCGGTTTCTTCCCTCTCGCAATCCTATTGGCTTTTGAGCACCCACATTTCCCTTTCAGCGGCTAGTGGCTTTGCGCTTCTCGGGCTGTCGATGCTGTTTCTCTGCGCGCAGAGCCGCGCCATGGTTCTTGCCGCCGATATTTCGACCTGCTGCCTGCTGTTCGTGGTACTGGTGTGCGCCTCGGAGCAGATCAGCGACATGTCGCACATCTTCGGCCCCGCGGGAGACATGGGTCATTCGTTCCAGACCACGGTTTGTCTGTTCCTGCTCACCAGCGTGGCGTTTTTCCATCGCGCCCGAAAGGGAATTCTCTCGATTTTTGTGGGACGCGGAACAGGCAGCAAGCTGGCGCGGGGCATGTCGCCGATTTTACTGATGCTTCCTTATCTGCGGGAATGGGGGCGCGCTCAATTTATTGGCGACAGGAGAATGCCACCGCCGTACTCGACTGCGATTCTGGCCACGCTGGCGGTGATCGTGTCGACTGGCCTGTTGCTGTATCTCGCACGCCGCATCAACACCATGGAAGTGGAGATTCACTCCCTTTCGGTGCGCGATGAGTTGACGGGGCTTTACAACCTGAGGGGCTTTCGCTTGCTGGCCGAGCAAGGACTGCGGCGGGCGAATCGATCGAGTCATCCTTTCTCGGTCCTGTTTGTCGATCTGGACGAACTGAAACAAGTCAACGATCAGTTCGGACATTTCGTGGGTTCCCAGTGCCTGGTGGAAACCGCGGAGATTCTGCGCACGGTGTTTCGCGAAGCGGATGTGCTGGGGCGGATCGGCGGGGATGAATTTGCAGTGGCGGGAGAGTTCACCGAGCCGGGCATGGTTGCGGCGGTGGAGCGACTGGGGGAGATCGTCGCTGGACGAAACACGGGACCCGATCGACCGATCCAGCTCAGCCTGAGTTTCGGAACCGTGACTTCAAGCGCGGGGTCGCACGAAACGCTTGATGCCCTGCTGAAGAGTGCCGACGACGCAATGTACGAGCAAAAACGCCGCAAGAAAGGTCTGGCCGGGGAGATCGTGCAGTCGTGACGCACGGTTGAAATGAGGAGTCCGGCGGGCGCCGGACCCCTCACCATGCTTTACGGCAAGGCGTAAACGCTTTTGAGAACTTTGGCGGCCAAGTCCTGCGGCAGCGGCGCATACGAGAGACTCGAAGCTTCGCTTTCACCGGAATTGACGATCCAGCTCAGCATGTCCTTGATGACCTTTTCCTTGGTCATGTCTTTGGGCTGGGTGGGAATGAGCAGGTAGGTAAAGCTGGAAACGGGATAGGCATCGGGACCAGGAGCGTTAGTGATGGAGACGCGGTAGTCGGCTGGTATCTTGGCTGTGCCCCCGGCTATGGTCACGCCTTGGATCGAGGCTTTGACGAATTTTCCGGACGCGTTCTGCACCGAGCCAAAGTTGATGTGATTCTGCACGGCGTAGATGAGCTCGATATAGCCGATTGCGCCCGGGAATTGGCGAATCTGTGCAGCAACGCCCTCGTTGCCCTTGCCACCTACACCAGTGGGCCAGTTGACCGAGGTGCCCGAGCCGGGACCGCTCTTCCATTCGTTGCTCACCTTGCTCAGGAAGTCGGTCCAAATGAAGGTGGTTCCGCTTCCATCGGAGCGATGGACCACAATGATCCTGTCGCCGGGCAGATTTACGCCCGGATTGTCTTTGACGATGCGGGGATCATTCCACTGCGTGATCTTCCCCAGGAAGATGTCCGCGATTACCGATTGGCTGAATTTGAGTTCAGCGTTGACACCGGGCACATTGTAGGCCGGCACATCAGCACCCAACACAGTGGGGAGGTTAATGACCTTGACACCGCACGACTTGAGCAGATCGTCGGTCATGGGCATGTCGGAAGCGCCGAAGTCGACAGTCCCGGAGCACACCTGCTTGATGCCACCGCCGGAGCCAATGGACTGATAGTTGACTTGGACGCCGGGATGTGCGGCGCTGTATTGGGTGAACCACTTGGAGTACATGGGATATGGGAAGGTTGCGCCCGCCCCGGTGATCTGCTGGGCCTGAGCCATGCTCAGCGCCACGACGAACAATAGAACGGCAAGTAGCGTCTTTTTCATAATTTGCTCCCGTGCAGTTTGCCTGCCGTAAATCATTGTCTACGCGGATTGTTAAGGGCAGTTGAATAGAAAAATGATTCCTGAACAGGGCCGTGGGAAGCGGGATCTCGGACTGGACGCGGTTTTGGGGCTACACTGGTGCGGCGTACGTAATCGTTACCGGAATTCAAGCGAATTCGCGGGGAGGGTGCATCGATGGACGCGGGAAAAATGTCGCGTAGGGATTGGATGGTGGGTGCCGCAGGAGCTGCGCTCACGGCTGGATTGCCGATGCGCGGGGCGACCGCGGCGTGGGCGCAGCCGCAGTGCTCGGTGGAAAACAACCAGCAGCCTAATGTGGGAGCCGGACGCGCGGCGTGGATGCTGAATCCGCGCTATGCGTGGGGCGTGATGACACATTACCTGGCCGACTGGCAGGCGCGCGTGAACAAACTGCAAATGACCATCGAGCAGTGGAACAAGATGGTGGATGGATTCGACGTCGAGGGGATGGCAAAGCGGCTGGACCAGGTGGGTGCGGGACACTACCAGCTCAGCATCGGACAGAATTCGGGCTACTATCTTTCGCCGAATGCGGTGTACGACAAGATTGTGGGCATTGCGCCGAGCAAGTGTTCGCGGCGCGACCTGGTTGCGGATTTCTACGAGCCGCTGCACAAGCGCGACATCAAGCTGATGGTGTATCTGCCCTCGGGCGCGCCGGGAGGAGATCGCTTAGCACGCGAGGCATTGGAATGGGTGAACGGACCGTTCGCGAACAAGAACTTCCAACGCAAATGGGAACAGGTGATCGCGGCATGGTCTAAAGCGTGGGGCACGAAGGTCGTGGGATGGTGGTTCGACGGCTGCTACTATCCGAACTCCATGTATCGCTCGGCGAATGCGCCGAATTTTGGCAGCTTTGCAGCTGCGGCGCGCGCGGGCAATCCCGATTCGGCGGTGGCGTTTAATCCGGGGGTGATCTACCGGCTGATTTCCGTGAGTCCGGACGAAGATTTCACGGCAGGCGAGATCGACAAGCCGGACCAGGTGGTGATAAAGCGCAGCGGCGATGGGCGCATCGACGGAACGCAACTACACATGCTGAGTTTTCTGGGCGAGACGTGGGGGATGGGCGCGCCGCGGTTCACGGCGGATCAAGTGGTTGAGGTCACCAAGAAGATTCGCGACTTTGGCGGGTCGGTGACTTGGGATGTGCCAGTGACGATCGATGGCACCATCCCGGATCCGTTCATGGAGCAGTTGGCGGCGTTGGGCAAGGCGTTTCCGAAAACAGTTTCAGCTCCCGGCGGTCAGCCTTGAGTTGCTGGCCGCGCCAAGGTTGCGACAGATTTCGCTGGTGAAGCAAGATAGAGCCGTTCAGACGCCGGTTGTGGCAGGCGCCTGCTGCGCGGGCTGCGCGGAGGTTTGCGGAGCTGGCGCGAATGGCAGTGTGAAGTGGAAGCTTGCGCCGTTGCCGAGTTCGCTTTCAGCCCAGATGCGTCCGCCGTGAGCCAGCACAATGTGCTTGACGATGGCTAGGCCGAGTCCAGTGCCGCCGGATTCGCGCGAGCGCGCTTTGTCGATACGATAGAAGCGCTCAAAGATGCGCTCCAGGTGCTCGGAGGAGATGCCTGGGCCGAAGTCCTGAATGGTGAACTGCACCTCAGAGGCGAGCAGACGCGCGGAAACCTGAATGCGCTTGCCGGTTTTGGCGTACTTGAGGCCGTTCTCGAGCAGGTTGCCGAAGACTTGATGCATGGCGTCGGGATCGGCCATGACCAACGCGTCGGGCGCGGTCGTGGATTGAATTTTGACGCCTGAGTCCACGAATTTGCCGCCGATGGAGTCGATGGCGTCGCGCAACAGGACGCTGGCGCGGACGGGCTGCGGATTGACTTTGTAGTCGGGACTTTCCACGCTGGCCAGGGCGAGCAGATCCTCGGTGAGACGATTCATGCGGCTGGCATTTTTCAGAATTACGCCGAGGAACTCCAGCGTTGTTTCCGGGCTGGGATTTGGATCTTCAATGAGGGTTTCCACGTAGCCCTGAATAGATGTAAGAGGCGTGCGCAATTCGTGGCTGACGTTGGCGACGAACTCGCGGCGGGATGTTTGCGCAGCTTCAATGCTGGTGACGTCGTGGAGCACGACCAGCGCACCGCCTGCCGGCAACGGCGCGGCGTTGACTTCAAAAACGCGGCCGGGAGAAAGCAGGCTGGCGCGACCCACGCATAGCTCGTTGCGCTCGAGAGCTCCGCGCACACAAGCCAGCAACTCGGGGTCGCGGACAGAATGGACGAGGGGCCGGCCGGGAATGAGCTGCGATCCGGCGATGCGCTGCATGATGGCATTGGACCAGCGCACAAAACCGGTGGACGTGATGGCAACCACGCCCTCCTGCATGGAGTCGAGCATGACGGCCAGCTCAGCGCGACCGCTTGCAAGCTCGGCAAAGTCCCGGCCCACGCGCTCAGCGGTTTGATTCAGAGCAGCTTCAACGGCGGAGACTTCGTCCTTGCCCTGGGTTTCGATGCGGGCGTCGAGATCGCCGTCAGCGATACGACGGGCGAATGTGACAACGTGGCGCAGACGCGTAGAGATGCGGCCGGAGACCCAGACAGCCAATGGGAGAGCGATGACGAGCGCGATGAGCGCGAACCAGAGTGCATCGCCGCCGAGCACGCTGAGAGCGGCCTCGGGCGAGCGCTCCCAAATGCGGCGAATGGCCAGCTCCACCACCAGCATCTGGGCGGCGAGCAGGAGGAGAAATACTCCGAGCAGCTTGGTGAAGACGTTGGAGTTCATGAGAATTCAGCCAGTAGCCAATAGCCAGTAGCCAATAGCCAGTAGCCAGTAGCCAATAGCCAGTAGCCAATAGTTTCAGCTGGCCCGAAAATTTAGCCATCAGCTGACCATTCGGTACCCAATATCCGCCGCGGGCCCGAAACGATCAGGCGTTTACGTCAATGATTCGACGGCCACGTGACGCCGAAAGAAATTTACTGCCCACGTTTTACTACTGGCTATTGGCTACTGGCTGCCCTATTCGCCCTTCGGCAGTTCGAAGCGATAACCGGCGCCGCGCACGGTTTTAAGGTAGCGCGGATTCTCCGGGTCGATCTCGATTTTCTCACGGATGCGGCGCACATAGACATCCACGGAGCGAGGCGTGACGAAGCGGGCATCGCCCCAGACCGCGTCGAGAAGGTGGTCGCGGCTGAAGACGCGGCCGGGATGGCGCGCAAGATAGTCGAGCAGTCGGAATTCCGTGGCAGTGGTGGTGGTGAGCTCGCCGCGGACCTTCAACTGCATGGCGCTGGCGTCGATGATGACTTCTTCAAAGCTGATGATGGAAGGCGAAGTGGGACGCTCGAAGCGACGCAAAACGGCTTTGACGCGAGCCACCAGCTCGCGCGTAGAAAAGGGCTTGGTGATGTAGTCGTCAGCTCCCAGTTCCAGGCCGAGAACGCGATCGTTTTCACCCGCGCGCGCGGTGAGAAAGATGATGGGAATCGTGGAAAGGCCGGCGTGGTTGCGCAGGCGGCGGCAAACATCGAGGCCATCGCCGCCGGGAACCATGATATCGAGCAGGAAAAGGGCAGGCGGCTTGCGCTCGGCGTCGGGAATGAGATTAGTTGGGGTATGAAACAGGCGTGCTTCAAAACCTGCCGCTTCAAGGTGATGTTGCACAAGCCGCGCAATGTCGGCTTCATCTTCCAAAACGAATACGGATTGGCTCAAACCGTCAGTCCTCGTCCTGCGGCCGGTTGAGTGGTTGAGCAGGTGCGGGCCGCTGGAACCAAGATCAGAGTAATGCACGGAGGCAAAGGGATTGCAAACGTTTGATGAATTTGGGAAAGACAGGGAGCAAGGGAACGGGGGAACAAGGAAGCGAGAGAGCCCGGCTCCTCGTGGGCGCACTTCTCACAAGCGGGCATTGAATGCAGCCGTTTAGCGCTTCTTTGCGCCTTTCGGGGCCGGCTTCTTTGCCACTGGCTTGGCGGCCTTCTTTGCAGCCGGCTTGGATTTGGGCGCAGGCTTTGAGGCTTTCTTTGGAGCGGCCTTTGCAGGCGCCTTTGCCTTAGCCGGCGCGGGCTTCTTCGCGACAGGTTTGACGGGCTTTGCCGCTTTGGCCGCTGTCGGTTTCGCTTTTGCAGCGGGAGCCGGAGGGGCCTTTACGGGCGCTGCCTTTGCGGGAACAGGGGCAGCCTTTGCCGGTGCAGCGGCGACGGGCTTTCCTTTTGCCGCAGTCTGCGTAGCTGCGGCTTTGGCGGACGCGGCCGGAGCCGCCGCCTTGCCCGGTCTTTTTTTGCCCGGGGTTGCCTGAGATTTCTTCTTGCCAGACGGGGCTGCCTGCTTCTCGTCGGCATCTTCCTCGTCTTCGTCGGACTCGGACTCGTCTCCGTCGTCTCCTATCAAAGCACCCTTTGGCAGAACGCTCAGGTCGAGTTCCTCGTCGTCGCCAGTCGCCTCCAGATCATCGTCTGCTAGCGGGGCATCTTCGTCTTCCTCATCTTCGTCGAAGGCTTGTTCCTTGATCTTCGCCTCGGCACGCTTGGCGCGGGACCGCTTGATGGTGACCTGCGGCGGCGGCGCGGGCGGCGAGTGCGGCTCAAGGTAGGCTCGCATCTCCTCCGGGGTGGTCAAGTGGCCGTCAATCAGTTCCAAAAAGATGTTTTGCACCAGGTCTGCATAGCCGGGCAATTCGGGCGTGATGCGCATCTCCTGCATGAGCAGATAGGGGATGCGCTGACGCGCCTCAGGCCAGACCTTGAGGAAGAGATTGAAGCGCTCCTGAACGGTCTTGTCCTTGCTGATAAACCCAAGCCAAAGAACCGCTTCTGGGTCATAGCTCATGAAGAGCTTGTACCCTGCCGAGGCCTTGGCGTTCTGCTTGGAGAGCAACACTTTGGCAAAGCCGTTGGCCAGGGAATCGAGATGATTCCACTCCTCTACGAAGCCGGGGCGCAGCATCGTCTTCTTGAGTGCAGAAAGATCCTTCGACGGCAGCTTGGCGGTGAGCAACTGCATCTGTCCCGCGGACATATCAGGATGAACACTCTGAACCAGTAACTGAACCGCCAGATCGTGGAGCGCCGTCAACTTGGCTTCATCGGCCTTGGCCGAGGTCCAAGCCGGAAAGAGGACCTTCATCCAACCTTCGGCTTCGAGGGCGCGGAGCACTTTGAGCCCATCCTCCTCATGGCCAATCTGTTCCAGTTCCTCGCTGCGCGCATGGGCTGAAAGAAACTCAATGACGCCTTCATTTTTGGCGTTTTCGTAACGGGTCTGGGTTCTGGCATCCATCTCCCAGCCGAGACGGGCGCGGTAGCGGGTGGCGCGGATCATCAGCGAAGGCTCTTCAAGGAACCCGTAGTTGGAAACCAGGCGAAGCGTCCGAGCCTCGATGTCGGCAGCCCCGTTCAGCGGATCCATCAAGAGACCGTAGGAGCCTTCATTGAGCGAAATGGCCATTGAGTTGACCGTAAAGTCGCGACGGCGCAGATCCTCCTGGATAGAGGCAGGTTGATAAACCGGCTTGCCGGGCTTGGGGTACTCCACACGGTGGGTACTGACGACATTGACCCGCACGGTGCCGGGAAAACACAGGTAAAGACTGCGGGAGGCCTCATCTTCGCCCCAGAGCTTGCCGCCGAGTTTTTCCAATGGCTTCTTGAGCTTAAGGACGTTTCCATGAACCGCTACTTCCAGTTCGCGAACTGCGTGTCCGCTGGTGAGGTCGCGGACGGCGTCTCCTGTGAGGAAAAGGATGCTGCCGGCATCGCGTGCCACGGTGCGCAACTGTGCAAGCGCGTTGCGTTGGTCGGCGGAAAGCCGGTTCTCCAGGAGGTAGATGTAGTCGGGCATGCGTGCTCCTGTATCTGCCATCCTCAACTTCAGCCAAGTATCTGATGTTGTTGCCCTTACAGGGAGAATATTGGAAGCTGGCAAACAAAAACATTAACACAAGTTGAGCAGAATGACCAGTTTTGCTCGATGGTCAGAGCAAGTGTTGGATGTGATTGGACTTCGACGCGACTCTCAGATGCCTGCCCGGGGGCAGTTTGGCTCCAGGGAGCCAGAAAGAGCAATAGAGCCCCCCGCCATGGCGGGCTTGACCGTGCGACAATCCAGAGCGATGGCTTCGGCGCGCAAATCCGTCATTGTGCGTAAGTTCTCGCGCGATTGGTGCGCCGGATACGCGGGCGCGGAATTTGGCCAGCAAAAGACGGAACTGGAGTTTCTCGACCTGACCGGCAAAGTGGTCCGGATGGGCTGGGAGCAGGTGAAGTGGGTCTGTTATGTGCGGGACTTCCCTGCCGGATCGGCGGACCAGGCAAACCCTGAGCGGCTTGTGCGCAAGCGATTTTCGCTGCGGCCGCGCACGGCAGGGCTATGGTTGCGCCTGACCCTAAGCGATGGCGACGAGCTGGAGGGCCTGGCGGCCAACGACCGCTCTCTCGTGGAAGGCGCCGGGCTCCTGCTGACGCCGCCCGATACGCGTTCGAATACCCAACGGATTTACGTGCCAAGGCAGGCCATACAGGCGCTCGAAGTGGTGAGTCTGATCGGGGCCGCGGGGCGGAAGCGGGCCGAGGCGCCGAAGCCGGACGAGGAACAGCCTGGACTGTTTGGCGTCGAAGACGAAACGGGCTAACGTTGCTGATCTACTTCATCAGCGGTACTCTTCCGAAATGCGACCTCTTCGTTATTCCATCAACGTCACACTGGACGGGTGCTGCGATCATCGTGCAATCACGCCGGACGAAGATTTGCATCGTCACGCGGCTGAGAACCTCGCCCGGGCCGATGCCCTCCTCTTTGGCCGGGTGACTTACGAAATGATGGAGGCAGGGTGGCGGCCGCCGGCGCAGACAGGAGCGAGGCCTGACTGGATGGAACCCTTCGCCCGGACGATCGACGCGGCAAAGAAGTACGTCGTGTCAAGTACGTTGGAGCGGGTCGATTGGAACGCGGAGCTCGTGCGCGGG
Source organism: uncultured Acidobacteriota bacterium (assembly GCA_963786565.1). Classification (GTDB taxonomy): domain Bacteria; phylum Acidobacteriota; class Terriglobia; order Terriglobales; family Acidobacteriaceae; genus Telmatobacter. The sequence continues at coordinate 446,237 of CAWAZR010000024.1, forward strand.
GATTTGAGTACGGCCGTTCAACAACTCAAGCGGGAGCCAGGTAAGGGACTGTTGGTGGGAGGCGTCCAGCTCCCGCTCGCTTTGGCGGAGTTGGGATTGATCGATGAGTACGAGTTCGTGGTGCACCCCAGGTTAGCGGGCCGCGGACCGACGTTGTTCGCGGGGCTATCTAAGCAAATCGACTTGAGACTTGTGAACCGGCTAGAGTTCGGCTCGGGGGCGGTGGCGATGCAGTATGAGCCGAGAAGATAGCTATTGGGCTTGTTCGCCGGACCCGCCGCATCGGCAGAAACGTTGTCTCCGTGATATGTCAATGGTCCGCTACGGCAAATGCTTTGCGATCGGCCCCGGCATTCTGCAATGATGCAACCAGTCGGTCGTCGAGCAGGCTTTTGTAGTAGTCGACGGTCATGCCCACGACGCGCGATTCCACGTAATGCTCCAAAATCCACGCACGCGCTGAACGCCCCATCCTCTGGCGGCGTTTTGGATCGCGAATGAGTTTGAGTACCGCCTCATAAATCGCCTCTGGATACCCCGGTGGAATGATCAGCCCGGTGATTTCAGGAAGAACGGAGTCGCGCGCGCCGGTGCTCTCCGTGGTGACGACGGGGATTCCCGTAGCTGCCGCTTCCAGCACAACATTCGGGAAGCCCTCGCGCCATGTGGGGAGAACCAGCAGATCCATGGCGCGGTAGTACGGCGCCGTGTCGGGGACAAATCCCGTGCAGTAAATGTTGGGATGATGCAGAATGCGCGCCTTGAGCCCAGGGTCGAGCGCATCTTCAGCGACGTCGAACCAACCCACCAGCAGCAGGCGCGTGGAGGGTTCGGCGCAAAGAATCAGGTCGAAGGCTTCACAGAGTTCCGGCAGCCCTTTGTCGCGTGTCAAACGACCTGCAAAGCCAATGACGGGGACGCTGCGCGGAATTCTCAGATGCTCCCGAATCGGGCTTGGCCCGGGAGAAAAGCGGTTGATATCGACGCCGTTGCTGCTGCCCTCACCCAACAAATGGAGTTTGCTCAAGGGGGCTACGCGCAACGCGAGGGTTTCGGCACGCAGGCTTTCGCTGTTGCAGAGCACCACGTGCGCACAGCGCGCAGCCATGCGTTCCGTGGCCAGCAGAATGCGGCGCTTGAATCCCGATGTGGTTTCGAGCTTGAGACCGCGCAACATATACACGCGCCGAGGAACGCCACGCAGCCAGGCGGCCAGAGTACCCAACAATCCGGCTTTCGGCGTGCTGAACTCGACTAGGTCGGGCCGGCATTTTCCGATGAACTGCCAGAGCCGGTAAAGCGAAACCAGATCGGCGAAGAGCGCGATGCCGCGCTGCATGGGGAGCGCAACCCGCTCTATCCCTTCACGCGTGGCAGTGATATCAAGCAAGGGCCCGGGACTGGAAAGCAACAGGACACGGAAACCGGCGTTGCGCAAGGCTCGCAGGCGCGCACCGAGCACGAGACAGGTCTGCGCGTGCGTGACTCCAACGACGATGGTAGGCGCCTGGTTCCCGCGTGGCGCAGAAATGCAGAGATCAAATGGCGCGGCATCTGCCATAAAAGGCCCGTGCCGGAAAGATTTCCCCAAGGAATGGAGGCCGGCGCACAGATTCTGGGAGGAAAAGTTGCAAGTGTAGCGGTGTGGGACATTGATAAGAGTTACTTAAGAAAGATTCAGTGATTGCGAACACAGGGCTTGACGCGGGTACTGGAGGACAATTGCTTTCCTCTCAGGAAATCCATGGAGCAACGCAAAAGAATTCTCCTGCTGACTCCTCGAATTGGCGGTGGCGGCGCGCAGCATGTGATGGCGCTCTTGGCGCGCGGGCTTTCACGGGAGCGATTCGAGGTCCATTTTGGGCTGCTGCGGACTAAGGATACCGGCGGCGGCACGGTGCCTCCCTGGGTGACAGTCCATGCGCTGGGCGCCAGGCGAGCGCGCACCGCTACGCTACCACTGCTGCTGCTGGTGTGGCGACTGCGGCCCAAGGTGATTTTGTCGGGAGCGGCGGAGATTAATTTTGTGGCGCTCTTTCTGCGGCCGTTTTTTCCGCCAGGCACGCGCGTGCTGGTGCGGCAGAACGGGACGGTCTCTGCCGCTCTGGCTCATGGCGGCGTGCCACGATACACGCGCTTGCTCTACCGGCTGCTTTACCGGCGAGCCGATTGCGTCATCTGCCAGTCACGCGCCATGGCCGAGGATCTGGCGCGCGAGACAAGAGTTCGGAGTGAGCAGATAGTAGTGCTGCCGAATCCCGTCGATCTCGAAGGAATTCTGGCCGCGCGCAATGCTCCGTCGGCATGGAGCGGCCCTGGCCCGCACCTGCTCGCCGTCGGAAGGCTGTCGCGGGAGAAAGGCTTCGACCTGCTGATTGAGGCGCTGGCTTCCCTGCGAGGGCGATTTCCTGGGGCCGACCTGATTCTGGTGGGATCGGGCCACGAGGAAGTGGCGCTCAAAGCGCTTTGCCGTTCGCTGAAGATAGAGACTGCGGTTCGCTTTGCAGAACGTGTGGAGACTCCTTATGCGTTTTTCCGGGGAGCGACGCTGTTCGTGCTGTCATCGCGCTATGAAGGGATGCCCAATGCGTTATTGGAGGCGGCCGCGGCAGGCCTGCCGCTTGTGTCCATGCCTGCGTCAGGCGGGGTGGTGGACCTGCTCAATGGCCGGCCGGGCGCGTGGTTAGCGACGGAGGTTTCTGTGAGCGCCCTCACCGAAGCCTTAGAGTTAGCGCTTGCGAGTCTCCATCCGGGAGACCGCTTCCGCCACGGATTCTTCCCTTCAACGGTCTAAACAGGATCACAAACAGTCTGGAAATTTCCGCTGGCGAATCGCCATATGGGATGAGATGGTGCGGTCCAAAGTAATTAACAACCCGTTTTTCCAATTCGTATTTTATCTCTTGACATTTTTTCGAGACAGATGTTTCCTTACAGTACAGTTTTCCACCCCAAGTGAAGGACCTGCTACCAGGGTCACTCCTGTGTTGTTGACAAGGGGTTGGCTTCGACGGCGAAGGATTGGGCATGCCGGGCCACTGTTATACCGGCTTCATTCTTATAGAGCATTGCCTCCCGTTGTCGAACCGGTCTCCAGTTAAATCTCTCACGGTGCACGTCCATCTCAGCGCCAGGAACGCGACGCTCGCGGAAACGAGCGCGCATCTGCCGGCGTAGCTCCCGGGCAAAATCATCGTGAAGCCGTCCACCTCGTCGCCTGCGCCGGTTCCAGTTCGCGACGCACAAGCGAGGTCGCCGGAGGGCCTATGCTTCGTGATGTCTTGCGCTTTGCGCTTTCTTTCTTGCTGGTTGCCTTGTCGATCCCGTTGCTTACGGTTTCGTTTTTGATCGCTGCCCTGTGCGCGGGGGCGGTCGCCGTTCTTCCGGGAATCCCGAAGCGCAACCGCGGGGACGCGATTGCCCTGCAAAAACTGCGGGCGGTCGATGAGTTCGGTTTTGAAGAGGCTGTGACAGCGTACGAGGATCTGATCGGCGCGTATGTGTGGAGGCAGCCATGAGCCACGCAGCGATGACGATTCCCGGCCTTGACCGCGTGGGCGGCGCCGAACAGCAGGCCATCATGCTGGCCAAAGGGTTGCGACGGCGTGGCTGGCGCGTGAGCATGGTGGCGCTTTCGGGCTCAGGCGGCGCTGCGGCAGCGGAGCTCGAAGACGCGGGAGTTCGGTTTCTGAGCCTCGAGATGCGCAAAGGGCTCGCCGACCCGCGAGGATGGATCCGCTTCCAGCGCTGGCTTTGGCGCGAACAACCTGACGTGTTGCACGCGCACTTGCCACATGCCGCATGGCTAAGCCGGTGGTCGCGGCTGACAGCGCCAGTACCTTTGGTGTTGGACACTTTGCACAGTTCCTCGACGGGCACAGCGGGACGGCACTTCGGCTATGCGTGCAGCCGGTGGCTGACGGACCACGTAACGGCAGTAAGCGAGGCAACGGCCGCGTCGCACCTGGCTGCGGGAATGGTGAGCGCAAGCAATCTCTCGATCATATGGAACGGTATTGATGTGGAACGCTGGCAGCCGGATGCACGAACACGATCGGAGGCGCGAGAGGCGCTTGGGATCGGAGATGATTTCTTGTGGCTGGCAGTGGGCCGCCTGGAAACGGTGAAGGATTTTCCCAGCCTGCTGCTGGCGATGGCGCGCACACCGGCGAGGGCGCGGTTAACGATTTTGGGCGCAGGAGCGCGGGAGAGCGAGCTCAAGAACATGGCCGCAGAACTGGATCTTCGCCAGCGCGTGGGCTTTGCGGGCTTCGAGCCAAATGTGGCGCGCTGGATGCAAGCCGCCGACGGAATTGTTCTTTCGTCGCGCTATGAAGGGTTGCCGATGGCCCTGCTGGAGGCGGGAGCGTGCGGGCTGCCCGCGGTCGCTACCGATGTACCTGGTACGCGCGAGGTGATTGTGGATGGGGATACGGGCTGGCTCACGCCCGCAGGCGATCCGGAGCGGCTGGCCACAACGATGCGCTGGTTGATGCACACTCCACCGAGGCTGCGGCGGGCTATGGGTATGCGGGCACGGCAGCGCGTCGTGGAGCGCTACAGCCTCGAAGCCGTACTGGACCGCTGGGAGCGGCTTTATTCGGAGTTGTTGGAGCGAAAGAACGCCGCGCGGCACAATCGTTTGCCGGCATGGGAGATTTTGAGGCGCCGCAGCGCACATTCAGCCTGAATGCGCGCGCTAAAGGTCAAGGTGGCAGGCTGAATCTCGGAGAGGACACGATCGACGGAGGTGAATTGCGCTGCGTGAACGGAGAGAAAGCTATGGAAGGCTGCGATCTCCGATTCACGGGCGGTGTTGGGGTGAATGCAGATGGTCCAGAGGCCGCGGTCTTTCTCGACCGGAGCCCAGAGTTGTTGCGGAATCCAGGAGAAGCCGACGCGAAGAAACGGCGCGCGGGTAAATCCGTCGGATAATACGAGGATTCCCTCCTCACGCAGAACTGCGAGCGTGTTCGCGTCGAAGCCATGACGCGGAGCTACCCAGATACTGGGATCGAGGCCGTGGCCGCGCAGGATGCGCATGCCTTCGCCGATCCACACCCGCTGTATTGCCGCCGGGACGCCTGCAAACTCCGAGACGCGATGCAGATCGACCAGGCTGCGGCCGCGGCTTGCGCATAGGTGACGGTAGCCGTGGAGACCAATTGCAGCTCCTGCGGCTTCGAGAGCACGCATGCGGACCCAGAAAGCTGGGTCGGGCGAAGATGCCAGCAGCTCCGTGTCCTGATTGTCGGGAACGACGGCCAGGATCGGCTTCAGGCCGAACTCCTCGATCAGCGATTGCATCTGGCGCCAGCGGGCAGCGCAGACGGTGGGGCATAGATCGTCGATGCGGAGCAGGTATTGCGCGGGAGACGCGATCATGCGGCTGCCTCCTGCGCGGAGGCGCGCGCCAGCAGCTTCCGGCTCCAGTACCAGAGATAGAAGAACGTGCTCACCGTCCAGAGCGAAGTCGCAAGGGCGATTCCGGCCACACCGAGCCAGTGCATGAGGACGAGATTGAGCACAATATCGAGGCCGAGGTTGAGGAGGCCGCAGTAGAGAACAAGATCGGTGCGGCGCATGGCGACGATCAAGCGGTAGTAGACGCGGCTGGTGACATAGAACGGAATCTGAACGGCATACATGGCAAGCACCGAGGCCACGATGGCCGTGTCGTGCGGTCCGAAATGGCCATGCTCGTAGGCGATGCGGACCAGCGGACGAGCACCGGCGATGAGAAGGATCGCGATGGGGGTCGAGACCAGCGCGGTAAGCCCGACCCACGTGCGGACGGTGTGGCGGCAGCCGGCCCAGTCGCGGTGCGCGATCATGCGCGAGAAGTAGGGCACGATGGCGGTGGAAACCGCGCCAGCCAACAGCGTGAGCACGACGCTGACGAAGCGATTGGCGTAGACCAGAGCCGAGACACTGCCCGCGGGCAGCATGGCGGCCATCGACTGATCGACGAGCAGGCCGCCTGAGGCGACCACGCTGCTGAGCAACACAGGCCCGTATTGGCCGGCGACCTCGCGCGTGGCCTCGTTCATGCCATGCCAGCGCAGGCGGAAGGTATAGCCGTGGGCTTCCATCATCCACGCAACGATGACGACGTGCAGCAGCGAACCCGTGAGAGTGGCATAGACCATCGCCCAGATGCCGAAACGGCTGCCGAGGAATAACGCGCCGACGAGCACGGAGATGGAGATGACTGCCGGCGCGAGAGCGGGAAGGGCGAAGCGATCGAGCGTGTTCAGAATCGCGGTGCAGTTGGTGGCGATGCCAGTGAGCAGAACAATGGGCAAGAGACCGTAGAAGAGACGGATGGAGAGCGCCAGTTTGGCGGGTGAGAAGTTAGAGGCGATGAGAGGAAAAAAGCCACGGGCCAGAAACCCCATGAACACCGAAACGACGCCGAGAAGCAGACACATCCAAAGCATGGAACTGGAGAGCAGCTGCTGGGCATGATCGCGGCCATCCTGTTCCCTCACCCGAACCAGCGTGGGCACGAGAGCCTGATTCATGGATTCCGAGATGAGGTTGACAAGCAAGCTGGGGATGAGCGCCGCGGCGAGAAAGGCGTCCATGGCATCGGAGCGGCCATAAACAGAGGCGACGCCGATTTCTTTGGCGGTGGCGATGAGCTTGACGAGGATGCCCGCCGCACCAACGGAGATGACGGCGCGCAGGATGCCGCGATGCACAGTGGAGAATCGGGTGGGCGCGGCGGACGGCATGACAGCGCGGCTTTCAAGAACTCGGCTGCGCCGCCAATGGCAGCGCGGGAGCGGCGATTGGGCGCGAAGGCGAGGACCGGAAACAGGCGGCGAGGCTGCGAGGGTCCTCTTCGGAGAGGCGCGCGGCAACAAGGATGAGGCCAAAAAGTAGCCAGGTGGTGCGGTTCTCCTCGACGGTGGCAATAAGTGAGGTGACGGCCCAGACGAGCAGGCATGTGACGAGCGCCAGGCGCAGAGGACCGCAGGTTTGAAGGGTCGCACGAACCGCCAGAACAAGAAGCAGCGATGCCAGAAGCAACGCGCAGAGCCCTGCGCCGACCAGAACGGACAGCACGGTGTTGTGCGCAGTGTCTATAGGCGAGAGGTGAGCTGCAACAACAAAGGATCCGACTCCGGTACCGAAGAGCGGCGCGCGCACAAAAGCGTTCCAGCCGGCGGACCAGATGTTGAGGCGCTGATTCAAGTCGCCGCTGCGCAACTGCTCGGGGATGGTCGCGAGACGGTCGATGGTGCCGCGAGGAACAGTGAACCAGAGGGCGGCGAGAAAAGGCGGCAGAGCAAAGAGGACGGCCACGACGCGGCGGCCGTGACCGTGAGCAAGAAGAAGAAAGCAGCCGGCAAGAGCCACGAGTGCGGCAAGGAATCCGCTGCGGGAAGCAGTGAGCAAAACCGCTACGACGCCGAGCGGCAGAAATCCAACGGCCATGAGGCGCAGCGGCCAACTCCGCTCGCAATGCACGAGGAGGGCGGCGAGCGGAAAGCCAAGATCGAGAAAACGAGCCACCTCATTGGGGTCCTGGCCGTAGGCGGCAAAGCGGATCTGACCGGTAGCGATGGCCTCAGGCGAGCGAAAGGCGAGGAGGGTGAGCGCGGCCAGAACCCACGATCCTGCGACAGTGGCGCGCAACAGGCTCCGGAGATCGGCGGGCGTATCGGCGAACTCCCACACCAGCCAGACGATCATCATCTCCTGAAAAAAGCCACGAAGTTTTTCGAGGGTCACGACGGAATCGATGGACCAGAAACACGTGCAGCAAAACCAGAGATAGAGCGCGAGCGTAAGCCAGCAGAATGCATTGGGAGTGCGGATGCGGCCCGCTTGAAAAATGGCGGGAGCAGCCGCAAGCAGTACCAGCAAGCCGGCGATGCGGGCCACATTACCCAGCGGCTCGCCAAGGTCGAGGGAGTATTCCCACGGGATGGCGAAGGCCAGGAGCAGCAGCAGAATCCATGCAATCTTTCGCATTGGCTAATACCTTTGCGAATAGACGAGCGCGGAGTAGATGGTGACGCCGATGGCGGATTGAACGGCGGATTCCATGGTCCGGTTCACCAGGTTCTTGGCGAAGGAGTCGGGCACGTAGAGGATGTCGCGGTCCTGCACAGGCTGGTCTGGATCCTGGCCGTGCAACATGCGTCTGATGTTGAGAACAATCATGGTGCGGCCACCCTTTTGCTCGCGGATCAAGACGGCGCGGGAAACGGCTGCGTTGAGCGATGGTCCCCAGGCCAGCGAGAGAGCCTGCACGACGGTGAGGCCCTGCACGGGATCGACTGGGAAACCGCCGGGGCGAATCACATCGCCGACCACATAGACGAGACCGGCGCGGCTGACTTGCACGGTGTCGCCGGGGTTAAGTTCGGGGTTGTGATCGGAGGCAGTGTCGGTGCCGCTGGGGTCGAGCACAACCGGATGCGGAGTTTTGGGATCGCCGGAATGAAAGATATTCACGAGGCGGCCGGCATTGGACGAGAGTCCCTGGGCGGCTGAGATCAAGTCGAGCAGACGGTGATGGTAGGTGTAGGGATACACGCCGGGACGAGACACCTCGCCGAGGACGCTCACGTCCTCACCGGCATAGGCCGTGACCAGCACCGAAACAAGCGGATGCAGGAGCATACCTTTGGCCAGCAAGGCGGCTTCAATGGCGTGCGCGGCAGCCTGCTCGTCCATGCCGTTGATGTTGATTTCGCCGATCATGGGCAGCGTGACCGTGCCGGCTGCGGAGACGCGCACCGCGGAATGAAATTCAGGCGTATGGTACTCGCTGATGTCGAGAAAGTCTCCGGCGGCGATAGGCGCGGGCATCGGCGAAGAGGATTGCGCTTCGGCGAGCGGCGTGACACCGGCGGTGCCTGCGTTGTCCCAAACTGCCGGGGCTTCCCTGGGATTGGGGAGGCTGCGCGTCTCCTGCGATTGCGGAATGTTGACGACGCCGCTGGGCAGGCCCGAAGTGTTGGGCGTGGGCGGCTGTGCGTGGAGACAGGAGCCCGCGGCTAGCAGCGCAAGAAGGATGGCGGCGGTGCGGGCTGCGGAATTTGCAAGCGACTCGCGGAGAAGCGCTGCTCCTACGGCGATCCACAGACCGGCAAAAAAGGTGATGGTGAGATACAGTGGCAGATCGGGCGCGACAGGCTTGATCGGCTGGCGCGCGGCGTCGACCACCGAAATATTGGAGCTGTGCACACCCGCGGCAAGGCCGGCTTCCTCGGATTTTTCGAGCACGCGCACGTAAAGATCGTGGCTTGCGTTCGCTTCCTGTCGCATAACAGCGTACTCTGTGGCGGCTTCGTTCAGCTTCATGCCTTCGCTGGTCGCCTGTTCCAGGCTCTTGCGCACCAACTGTTCGCGGTCGAGAGCGGTTTGCCAGTTACTGCGGAAACGTTCGTCGAGTTTCGCGTCCTCCGCCTGCTTCTGCCGGTCGAGGTCCTGAAGTTGACGGCCGATTTCGACAACGCGCGGAAAGCTGGGGCCGTGTTCCGCGCTGAGTTGTGCCTGCTCCTGCTCCAGATCGCTGCGGCGGGCATGAATTTGCTCGAGAAGCGCCGTGGCAAAATTTCCGTTTTGGCCTTGCAGGCGCGGATCCGCGGCGATGACCATCTCGGGGTCGCCCTGCGAAGCGGCGCGATACTCGGCTTCCGTGAGGATACGGTCTGTGGTGGCGGCGACGAGCTGGCGGCTGAGCTCGTCGATTTCCAACAAAGCCGCTGCGTGCTCAGTTTCTCCTTGCTGGCCGTTGGCCTGCACCTCGGGCGTGCTCACGATGCCGTGCTGCGCCTCAAAATCGGCAAGGCGCTGCTGGTCGTGATCAACGCGAACCTTCAAATCCACGAGCTGAGCGTTGAGCCAGCCGGATGCTTCGGCCGTAGCTTGAATCTGCGATTCGGTCTCCTGCCCCTGATAAGCGCGGATGAGCGCATTGACGACGGCGGCGGACAATGCGGCGTCGCGGGAGCGGAAACGAATCTCCACCAGGAGTGTGCGCGGCATGGTCTGTACGTGCAGGCGCCATGCAAAGCGTTCAAGAAGCCAGGCCTGCGCATCGGGTGCGGGTTGCTCGGGATTGAAACCGGGAAAGCGCTGGGAGAAACGGCCGCGGAAGCCCGGCTGCTGATAGAGCTTGAGCCCCGCAATCACACGCCAGGCGAGCTGATCGCTGCGCAAAACGCTCGCCAGAGTTTCAAGCGCCATGGGCGCTGAAAGAGCGGAGGCCGACGCGAAGGTCTCCTGCGCGTCGAGCGTGAGCGAGGAAGCCGGGGCGGTTCGCAACTCGACGCGCGCACTGGCTTCGTATTGATTAGGTGCGATGAGGCAGTAGAGTAGGCAGGCGACGAGCAGAGCCCCTTCGATGACGGCAATCAAACGGCGGCGGCGCCACACGGCTTGACCCAGCTCGCGCAACGAAGTCGATCTCGGCGGCGGCGCTCCAACCGGGGACTGCGACGCGGATTCCTCAGGAAAGGCAAAATGAACAGACAAAGAATCAGGCAAGGGACAAAAACCTCGCTCAAAAGAACTCGCGCAGAGCAAAACCTTCGCCCGATTCCCGCCGGAAATACGGCCTGAAGCGAAATGGCCTGCCGCGGCGTACCGCAGCCGACGCCCGCCATAGGTCTCTCCTTCTCCCCCACCAAACAAGGACAAAGGGATAACCCTGGCGTTCAGAACGAAAAGCTAATTCTGAGGAAAACCCAGACAGTTTCTTCCATAACACGCGATTCGTCAATGCTGCGCGTCACAATCCGCACCCGAACAGGCAATGGCGGCTTAAGGTAGCGCGCTAAGCAGGCTGGCTCGAGGCCCTATACCACTCGACGGTGCGGCGGAGCCCTTCGGGGAAATCGACGGCGGGCGCGTAGCCGAGCAGTTCGCCTGCGAGGCGGATATCGGCCAGAGAGTTGCGGATATCGCCGGAACGCGGCTCGGCATAGGCCGGTTTGCCGCGATAGCCGGTGAGTCCGCACAGAAGCTCGAAGGTCTGGTTGAGCGTGATGGCCGTGCCGGTGGCGACGTTCATCATGCGGCCGGAGACTTTTTCGGCGGGCGCGGTAGCCGCCAGCAGATTGGCTGCGACCACGTTGTCGATGTAGGTAAAGTCGCGGCTCTGTTCGCCATCGCCGTGGATGGTGGGTTGATCGCCAGCAAGCATCTTGCGGCAAAAGATGGCCAGAACGCCAGAATAGTGCGACGTCGGGTCCTGGTATGGACCGAAAACGTTGAAGTAGCGCAGTGTGACGGTTTCAATGCCGTAGACGCGAGTGAAGGCGCGCAGATAGTGCTCGCCTGCCAGCTTGGCCACGGCGTAGGGACTGATGGGATTGGGGAGCATTCCTTCGTGCTTGGGCAAAGTGGGCGTGTCGCCATAGGCCGAGGAGGATCCGGCGTAAACGATGCGGCGCACGCCAGCGGCACGCGCGGCTACCAGCACGTTCAGAGTTGCATCCACGCAATTGCGATTGGTTGCCGCAGGATCTGCCACCGAGCGCGGGACCGACGCCAGGGCTGCCTCGTGAAAAACGATCTCAACGCCGGCGCAGGCGCGCTCGCAAACGGCGGGATCGGCCAGATCGCCTTCGAGGAACTCCATGGCCTCAAGACCCGCAAGGTTGGCGCGCTTGCCGGTTATGAAACTATCGATGCCGCGTACTGTTTCGCCGTGCTCGAGGAGCGCCGCGGCGATGGAACGGCCAATGAACCCGGCGACGCCGGTAACAAGATATCTGGACAAGTTCGTACCTCGATAAAGGGTGACCGCACCGCCGGACTGGCGATCGGCGCCCGTACGAAGTGTAACGCGAATCGAGGCCGCGCGAAGAGGCCGTACAATCAACAGCATCATGCATCTCGCTGTGGCCCTCTTCCCGAACCTGAATCACTAAAATCCATGGTCTGAGCTCATCGTGTATTGTGACTGGGTGCAACCATGATGGACCTGCTGCCAACCTTGGCCGAGCCCCGGCACTTTGCCTTCTGGGAGCGAGGGCTGTTCGTCGCGCTCGCCGGCGCGTCGGTCTATGGATTCTGGCGGCGCTTCGGGCCCATTCTCGGAAAGATTCTCCATTCGAAAAAAGATCCCGACTTTCATCTCTTCCCCGTCGCCAAGCGCTTGCGCGACTTTGTCTGGGAGGTGATGCTGCAAGCGAAGGTGATTCGCGAGCGGCCGCTAGCGGGGATTGCGCATGCGCTGGTGTTCTGGGCGTTCTGCGCGTTCGCGCTGGTGACTCTGAACCACTGCGCGGCGATTCTGGGCGTTGGATTCCTTGACCCGGCCGGTCGCATTGGGCGGCTTTACTTTGATTTTGCGGCAATTTTTGCCATCGCCTGCGCGGTCGGCATTCTCTGGCTGTTTGTGCGGAGATTCCTGGTGCGGCCCAAATGGCTAGGTCAGGTTTCCTGGGAGTCCGGGCTGATTGCGCTGCTGATCTTCATGCTGATGGCCACATACCTGGCGGCGTTCTTCGTGACTGGGCCTGCCAGCGCAGTGCAAGCATTGTGGTGGGCGCACACCCTCACGCTGCTGGCATTTCTGCCACTGATTCCGCACACCAAGCATCTGCATCTGTTGCTGAGCCCGTTCACCGTGTTCCTCTCGCGCGGTGCATTCGCGCACATTCCTCCACTGAGCGGCGACGAGGATTTCGGCTTAGTTGCGGGAAAAGACCTGACGCAACTCGTAAGCCTGCAGGCGTATTCCTGCGTGGAGTGCGGACGCTGCATGGAACACTGCCCGGCCAACGCGACCGGCAAGGAACTGAACCCGAAAGAAATTGTGCTGGGCTTGCGGAGCTACCTGAATGAGTTCGGGCCACGGTCCGAGGAGCCGCTGCTGGGCAAGTACAACACGCAGGAGGCGGTCTTCGAGTGCACCACCTGCGGCGCGTGCGAGTTCCAGTGCCCGGTGGGCATTGAGCATGTGCCGATCCTCGTAGGCCTGCGACGCGGCGCGGTGAACACGGGTGCTTGGGAGAACAACTACGGTTCCAAGCTGTTTTTGACCTTGGAGAAAGGTAGTAACGCGTTGGGCCTCAGCGCCGCCGAGCGCGACAAGTTTGTGGAGAAGCAGGCGCTGCCCGTCTTCGATGGAACGCAGGAATATTGCCTTTGGCTGGGCTGCATGGGCGGGTACGATCCGCGCGGACGCGAAATTGTGGTCGCGCTGGTGCGCGTTATGCGGCACCTGGGCACGAGCTTCGGTGTAATGCGAAAAGAAAAGTGCACGGGCGATCCGGTGCGGCGGTTGGGCAACGATCTGCTCTTTCAGCAACTGGCAGAGGCGAACCTGGAGGCGTTGTCGCAGAATCGCGTAAAGAAGATCATCACCATCTGCCCGCACTGCGTGCGCACCATTCAGGAAGATTGGAAGGAGTTTGGAACGCCGCCCGAGGTGGAACATCACAGCGAGTTCCTGGTCCGGTATCAGCACTTATTGCCCGTCCAAAGCCAGGAGAAAAAAGAGAAAATCGTGTTTCATGATCCCTGCTATCTGGGGCGCTATCGCGGGGTGTACGACGAGCCACGGCAGGTGGCGGCACTGGCCGGCGAACTGGTAGAAGCGGCGCGCTCGCGGGAGCGGAGTTTTTGCTGCGGCGCCGGCGGCGGCCTGGCGTTTCTCGGCGAGGAAAAAGGTGAGCGCGTGAGCCAGGTGCGCGCCGAAGAGCTGGCCGCGACAGGCGCAGGTATTGTTGCCGCGGCCTGCCCCTTCTGCAATACGATGTTTCGAGATGCGCTCGCGGCCCGCGGCGATGGTGCGCCGGAGTTGTTAGACATTGCACAGATTGCGGCGAGAGGATTGCCGGAGAATTAGTGAATTAAAGCGGGAGCACTGAAGAATGAAGATCGTTGTAGCTATCAAACAAGTGCCGGACCGCGATGCGCCGGTTCGTATCGCTGCAAATGCGAAGTGGATCGAAGAGCGTGAGCTCCAATGGACCATGAACGAACCGGATGCCTACGCGCTCGAAGAGGCATTGCAGTTGAAAGAGAAACATGGCGGCGAAGTGATCGTATTGAGCGCCGGGCCGGAGCGCGTGGGCTCGACAATCCGCGAGGCCCTCGCCAAGGGCGCAGATCGGGCGATCCATATTGTGTGTGACGACGTGGGCGCGCGCGATGCGCTGGGCGTGGCGCGATTGCTCGCCGAAGCCATTAAGCCGGAGAGTCCTGATGTGGTGCTGACAGGATTGCAATCGGAAGATCTGGGACTGGGCCAGACTGGCGTGATTGTGGCTGAACTGCTGGGGCTGCCGCACGCCACGCTGATACTGCACGTGGAAAAAACCGATGCTGGCCTCAAAGTGAAACGCGAGCTCGAAGAGGGATGGTTTCAGTCCGTCGAGATGCCGCTGCCCGCGGTGCTGACAATGCAGTCGGGTGGGAACAAGCTGCGCTATGCCACGCTGATGGGCATTAAGCGCGCCAAGACCAAGGAGCAGCGCACGGTAAACGCTGCGGAACTGGGCGTCGAGGCTGCGCCGACGGTGACACTCGAACAGATTGCGATGCCGAAGAAGCAAAAATCGACTCAGATTCTAGGCGGATCGGCGAAAGAGGCTGCCGTGGCGTTAGTGGAGAAGCTGAAGACAGAGGCGCGGGTGCTATGAGCATTTTTCTAGTTCTGGAAGAGAGTGGTGGGAAAATTAGGCGTGGCAGTTGGGAAGCTCTCGCGGCCGCATTGAAGCTCGGCCCCGCGCAAGAGATCACGGCTGTCGTCATCGGCGCGCAAACAGAGACGCTGGCCGCCGAGGCTGGCACCAAAGGCATTGGCAAGGTCGTGCGCGTAGAGCACCCTTTGCTTGCGCACTACACAGCGGATGGGTACTCTCTCGCTTTGCGTGATCTCATCCAAAGCCAGAACGGCACGAAGTGCGTGGTGTTCCCGCATACATATCAAGTGCGCGACTACGCGCCGGCGCTGGCGTGCAAGTTCGGCCAGGTACTGATCGGCGATGTGATTGCGATCGAAGACGGCCCGACCTTTACGCGCCAACTGTTGCAGGGGCGACTGACTGGAACCTATCGACACATCGGCAATGGGCCGTGCTTCGTCTCGGTGCAGGCGGGTGCGTTTCGCGCCGATGATGTTGCGGCACAGGCCGGCGCAATACCGGCGCCGATTGAAGTTTTCACGCCTACCCTCGATGCCGCGCAGATTCGCACCAAGCCGAGCGAACCGTTTCGCGAATCGGCGCAGACCGTCGATCTTGGCTCGGCGCAGCGGATTGTGAGCGTGGGCCGCGGCATCAAGGAAGAGTCGAACATGCCAATGATCGCCGCGCTCGCCCTTGAGCTCGATGCCGAACTGGCCGCATCGCGCCCCATCTGCGACAACGGATGGTTGCCCCTGGAGCGGCAGGTGGGTAGCTCGGGGCACACGGTTGCGCCCAAACTCTATCTGGCCGTTGGAATTTCGGGAGCTATTCAACATCTTGTCGGCATGAAAGGTTCACAGTGCATCGTGGCCATCAACAAGGATCCCGACGCGCCCATCTTCGAGGTCGCCGATTACGGGATTGTTGCCGATCTGTTCGAGGTGGTTCCGGCACTGACGGAGGCGGTGAAGGAGGCGAAGCTGTAAGCCGCACAGCGAGACGTCATCCGCGCGGCCAGTGCGCGCACGCGTCAAGAAATCCCATTCAGTTTGCGCTGTATACAGCGGCAACGCCAATGCGTTATGGTTCCTTGTTTGCCGCAAGGTGACGTGTGAACGGAGGGAATTCACGATGCTCGCGCCCGAAACGTATCTGGCCGCACTTAGCCTCACAATCCTGACCATGCTGTGCTGGGGATCATGGGCCAACACGCTGAAACTGTGTCCTGGCTATCGCTTCCAGCTTTTCTACTGGGACTACGCGATCGGCATGGCGGTGGGTGCGATCTTTTGGGGACTGACGGCGGGAAGCATGGGGCACGCGGGAACGCCGTTTCTTCACGACGTGGCGCAGACGCCGGTTACGCCCATGCTTTATGCGATGGCGGGCGGCGCAATTTTCAACGTGGCCAACCTGCTGCTGGTGGCCGCAATCGACGTGGCCGGAATGGCGGTGGCCTTCCCTGTTGGCATCGGGCTGGCGCTCGTGATCGGCGCAATTTCAAATTACGTGATCAAGCCGGTGGGCAATCCTATGCTGCTTTTTGGCGGCGTGGCGCTGGTGGTGGTGGCGATTGTGCTGGACGCAGCGGCCTATCGCAAGCGCGAAGCCACAGCCAAGGCAACCACGGTGCGCGGCATTGTCCTCAGCCTGGCGTGCGGCGTGCTTATGGGCTGCTTTTATCCGTTTGTCGCGCACGCGCTGAACGGCGAGCCCGGGCAACATGCGCCGGGGCCCTATGCTGTCACATTGTTCTTCACCATCGGTTTGCTGATCTCGACCGTGCCGGCAAACTGGTTGCTGATGAAGAAGCCGTTGGATGGTCGCGAGCCGGTGGATGGCGCGGACTATGGGCGCGCGCCCTTCGGTTGGCACATGGCGGGAGTGCTGGGCGGGGCCATCTGGTGCACCGGCGGCGTGGCGAATTTTCTGGCCTCGGGAGCGCACCTGGTGGGCCCCGCGGTCTCGTATAGCATTGGTCAGGGCGCGACCATGGTTTCGGCGTGCTGGGGCGTATTTGTGTGGCGCGAATTTGCCGGCGCGCCGCGCGCGGTCACGCTGCTTCTGGTGTTGATGTTCCTGTTTTTCTTGCTGGGGCTGGGGTTGGTGGCCGCAGCTCCTTTGTATTGAGGTGCCTGCTATGAGCGACACACGCAAACCGATTGTGATTGTCGGCAGCATCACGATGGATCTGGTGACGCGGACGCCGCGCATTCCTGCGATCGGGCAAACGCTGATCGGAACCGGATTTCAGACTACGCCCGGAGGCAAGGGCGCGAACCAGGCAGTGGCCGCGGCGCGGTTGGGTTATCGCGTGGCGATGGTGGGCAAGGTGGGCGACGACACCTTCGGACCGGTACTGCTCGAAAACCTGAAGCACGCGGGCGTCGACACGGCGGCGATGGCTCACACCGCCGGTTCTTCGGGACTGGCGCCCATGTTTGTCGCCGACGACGGGCAGAATGCCATCGTTGTGGTTCCCGGCGCAAACGGCAAGATGGATCGCGCAACGGTGGACAGCCACGCGGATCTGATTCGTTCAGCCGGCATGGTCCTTTGCCAACTCGAAATTCCCATGGACACGCTCGGCTACACTCTGGACCTTTGCGCCAAGGCGCAAGTGCCGGTGATGCTCGATCCCGCGCCGGCGGCTGCCCTTCCCGATGTGGCCTTCGCCCAGGTAGCGTGGTTTACTCCCAATGAAACTGAGGCGGCGTTTTACGTGGGCGACGAGAAGAGCGTCGAGGACACGGCGCAGCGCCTGCATGCAAAAGGGCTGCGCGGCGTGGTGCTCAAGCGCGGTGCTGACGGAGCATTTGTTTCGGTTGCAGGCGGAAAAGCGGAGTGGGTCAAGCCCTTCAAGGTGGACGCGATCGACACTGTGGGCGCGGGCGACTGCTTCAACGGCGCATTTGCCGTGGCTTTGGAAGAGGGCAAGGACCCATGGGCTGCGGCACGATTTGCCAATGCCGCTTCGGCCATCAGCGTGACGCGCAAGGGCGCACAAGCCTCGATGCCAATGCGCGCCGAAGTGGAAGAGTTTCTGGCAAAACACGGTTAGAGCATACCGGCGTGGCAGGTATGGAAGAATGCGTTTGTGGCTTGAGATGAATACGTAGACATTCACCCCGGAGGATCATCATGCAGGATGAATTGAACGAAATGCGTCGCAGAGATTTCTTGCGATTGAGTGGCGCGGGAGTTGCGGCTGCGAGTCTTGATGCGCTTTTGCCCGGCGCGCTTGCACAGGCGCAACTGGCGGAGCCTGCCGGCACGCGAACCGCACCCGCGCACTCGAAGATCCTGCGCTCGAAGCAACTCGAGGTAACGCTCGACGGCGACGATGGCCTGCCCTACGAGTATCTCTGGATCGCCACCGGAGCGAAGCTGCGCGGAGAAGACTTCGGTCTCAAGATGACGGCGACCATCTGCCAGCGCGACTCATGGCGCTTTTTCACTGCCCCTGTCGAACGGCCGCAGTCTTTCACTGCCACCGCCGGGCGGCCGCAATTGCCGCAAGGCGACCATGCATCTGCGGCGCGTTTTCACTTCACGGTTCGGGATGACTCTGGCGACAACGCGACGGCCTGTGCGTCGTTCACGCTGCATTATGAGCTGACCGGCGCCACACTGCGGATTACCCTCGACGATGTCGCGGAAACGAACGGATATGAGCTGATCGACGTGGCCATGCCTCGGCTGGCCGCGGTGCGCGAGGAGGATGACGCGCCGTGGCTGGTGCACGGCGACTCCGGCGGCAGCCTGGTGATGCTGGCGAATGCGACTGCGGGGACACTCGCGCCGAACAGTTTCTGGGGCCACATCAACGGCGGCCTGCCCGTGAATATGGTGGGCACCGACCGCCTGCTGTGCGTGCAGGAGACAACGGCTTTTATGGACACGACGGCAGTTGCGGTCACCGGTACGGCCGGCAGCCGGCGCGCATCCATCGGGTCGGGACGCGTGTATCGCGTGAACGGTCACGATTGCTACAACCTGAACCTGGGCACTGGCGCGCCGCTGAATTGCGGCATCGCGGCAACGCCTAATTTACTCGTCGAAGATAAGCCGTCGTGTCGGCTGGATTTTCTTCCCGTGACGGGCGAGCCGCAATCCGCGTGGATCAAGGTCGGCAAGATGATTCGCGATCGCATGCCGGCGATTCCCAAAGACTTTTATCACGACAAGTACATGTACGGCATTCGCTGCGACGAGCCGCGCTTTCCGCAGCCCATGTCCACCTTCGCGCAATGCGAGCAGATGATTGCGGAAGTCGCGGATCTGACCGATCGCGCGCCGCAGATCGTGCATCTGTGGGGCTGGCAGTTCAAGGGCAAGGACACCGGCTACCCGGCCGTGAACGTGGTGGACGAGCACATCGGCGGGTACGACGGCATGATGCAGGTGATGGAACGCGGCCGCGCGCTGAACGCCACAGTTTCGCTCTCCGATAATTACGACGACGCGTACAAGAGCAGCCCAGCGTGGAACGAAGACTATATTGCACGGCGGCCGGATGGGCAACTGTGGCAGAGCCGCCCGTGGACCGGCGAAGTCTCTTTCATCCAGGGCCTGGCCAAATACATGGAGGGCCCCGGCGTGGAACGCGTGCGCTACACCTGCGAACGTTACAAGTTACCGCAAACAACGCATATCGATGTGCTCTCCTACTACGCCATCCGCAACGATTGGGACCCCAAGCACCCGGCCAGTGGAATTCGCAATCTGCGCCAGGGTCGCTACCGCGTGCTGGAGGAGTTTGCGAAGCGCGGAGTCGACGTGACATCGGAAGGGTTGCGCTATCCCATGATCGGCAAGATCAGTTGCTACTGGTATGCGCAGACGTCGGAGACAAGCCCGTTCGGCGGCAAGCCCATTCCGCTGCTGCCGCTGGTGTATGGCAAAAGCGCGATCTGGGGCTTGAGCGGCAGCACGCGCGGCGCGAACTTTGAGACAAGATCGCGCTATCTTTTCTGGAATGCGGTGATGCACGAGATTCTCGGCGCGGCGACGGACCGGAAGCAGATCACGGATGTGTTCTATCTAAACTTGATCCCGTGGATGCATCTTCATCAGCGGGAACTTGAGAGCTTCGCGCGCGACGGTGATCAAGTGACGATTGGACTCGAAGGAAACTGTCGCATTGCAATTGACAACGGCGCGAAGACCTATCGCGTGCATGTGAACGGTGTGGATGTGGCGAGCGAAGATGCCGTGTATTGCCCGATGGATGCGGATCGGATTTGCTTCTATGCGCTCACGGCCCGGGAACTAAGCGCCGCGTGGCCCGCGGCATGGAATGCAAAGGAGGCCACTGCGATGGCGCTCTCCATCGGCAAACGCGATCCGGTTGCTTTCAAAGTTCAGGACGGACGCGTCACTGTAAATGTGGCGGCACAACAGCCGGTCATTCTTTATCGCAACCGCAAATTGGCTCGCGTTTGAGCTTTGTGTTGCCGTCGAGGGTTCCCAGGCGCGTGCATTTGCAGCCAATCCGGCCACTCCGGCGTCGAACGGTTTAAACTCGATACGCATGTTACGCGCCATTCTTCCTGGAATTCTCGCCGTCGCATTGACCGCTGCCGCGGCCGCGCAGGACACGCAATACCAGGCCCGCGGACAGCAGATTCCCCCGCCAGACTGCATGAATCTGCATTTCGCGTGGGAGAACGTGTTGCAGCCGACGTGCAATCCAGGCACGCACGACCGCTGGCTCAAAGATGTACAGCATTGGCGCGCCGAGCGGCGCATTCGCGTCGCTTTCGATCCCTCGCGTTACGAGTCGCTGGCGCTCGCTTGGACCCAGTCAAGTTTTATCCAGCCGCAAATGATGGTGCAGGATCGCTATTTCTACGATCCTTCGGCGGGCCGCTACACGGTCGATCGCTACCTGGACGATCTCGAGCAACGCTACGGCGGAGTCGATGCGGTGCTGGTGTGGGCGACGTATCCGAACATGGGGATTGACGACCGCAACCAGTTGCAGATGGTGGAGTCGATGCCGGGCGGGATCGACGGCGTGCGGCAGATGGTGGCGGACTTTCATCGTCGCGGCGTGCGCGTGCTGTTTCCCATGATGATGTGGGACGAAGGAACGCACGCGCTGGCGCAATCGTGGCCGCAGGCAATTGCAGCGTTGATGAAAGAGATCGGCGCGGACGGCATCAACGGGGATACGCAAGACGGCGTGCCGCTGGGATTTTCGCTGGCTGCGGAGGCCATCGGGCATCCGCTCGCGTTTGAGCCTGAGCAAAGCCCCAGCGATGAGGACCTGAGCTGGGACGTGATGAACTGGGGCCAGTACAACTTTCCCTTCATCCCCATGGTGGACCGGTACAAGTGGCTGGAGACGCGCCACATGGTGAACATCAGCGACCGCTGGGCGAAGGATAAGACCGACGATCTACAGTTTGCGTTCTTCAATGGCGTGGGCTGGGAAAGCTGGGAGAACGTGTGGGGCATCTGGAACGGAATCAATCCGCGCGATGCCGAGGCCACGCGGCGCATGGCGACTCTGGAGCGCGGCGTAGCGCAGTTCCTGGTGAGCCCCGATTGGGAGCCGTTCTATCCGACGCTCAATTACGGCGTGTACGCCAGCCGCTGGCCGTTGGGTCGGCAGACGGTGTGGACGATTGTGAATCGCGCCGCCTACGACACGAGCGGCGAACAGATGCAGGTGCCTGCGGTTGCCGGGATGCGCTACTTCGACCTCTATCATGGCGTGGAGTTGAAGCCAGCAATCGACGGTGAGGACGCGGTGCTTAGCTTCGACATGGAAGCCAGCGGCTACGGAGCGATTCTGGCGACGCCGGGCGAGCCGAGCGCGGAGATAAAGAGCCTGATGCAGCGCATGGCGGCGATGACGGCAAAACCGCTGACGGCTTTTGCGCATGAGCCTGCGATTCTGGAGCAGCACATCGTCGACATTGCGCCGACAAAGCCCGCGGCCGAGGCCCCGACTGGAATGGTGCGCATTCCCGGCGGCGCATTCAACTTCAAAGTGGACGGCGTGGAGATCGAGGGCGGCGCGTATCCGGGACTTGACGTGCAATACCCGTGGGAGGATTCGCCGCGGCGTTTTCATGAGCACGCCCTCCAGGTCGCGCCGTTTTACATCGATAAATATCCGGTGACGAATGCGCAGTTCAAGGAGTTTCTTGATGCGACGCATTACGCGCCCCGTGACGCAATCAACTTTTTGCGCGATTGGAAGAACGGAACATTCCCGCAAGGCTGGGACAACCGGCCGGTGACGTGGGTATCGCTGGAAGATGCGCGCGCCTATGCCGGGTGGGCGGGCAAGCGGCTGCCGCACGAGTGGGAGTGGCAGTTGGCTGCGCAAGGCACGGACGGCCGCGCGTATCCTTGGGGCGATACGTGGCAGGCGCCAAACATGCCTACGCCCGACCTGGGGCGCACCATGCGAGGACCTGATCCGGTCGACGCGCACCCGCAGGGTGCGAGCCCTTACGGTGTGATGGACATGACCGGCAACGTGTGGCAGTGGACTGATGAGTTTACTGACGAGCACACGCGCGCGGCCATCGTGCGCGGCGGCGAATACTACCGGCCGCAAGGCTCCATCTGGTATTTCCCCGCGGCCTTCAGGAATACCGAGCACGGAAAACTCTTGCTGATGTCGCCCGGATACGATCGCTCAGGCGGCGTGGGATTCCGCTGCGTGGTGGATGCGCAGTGAGGATTGCTGCTCTGCCGCCAAAGTTGAGCGACAATACAAAGAACGGATGGAGCCGACGATCCAGATGAGCCCGGAGGGTAGAGCGCGTAAGCGCACGACGAGCCGGCGCGCGTTTTTGACCTCGGCGCCACTGGCTGCCGGCGCTTTGCTGGCGCGGAGTCCGTTCGCATGGGCGCAGACGATGCCGGGTGTTTCCCTGCCCTCGGCACCGCCGACTGCCAAGTCCGACTACGCTCTCGAGATTGCCGAAGTCGAGTGGGAACTTTCGCCGAAAAAGAAGGTCCGCACCACAGCATACAACGGACAGATTCCGGGGCCGCTGTTGCGCGTGACCGAAGGCAAGCCGGTTTCAATTGAAATTGTGAATCGGCTGGATCGCGAAGAGATCGTGCATTGGCACGGGCAATGGATCCCTGTGTCTGCGGATGGCGCGATGGAAGAAGGCTCTCCCATGATCCCCGCGGGAGGCAGCTCGTTGGTCCAGTTCACACCGAAGCCATCAGGTCTCCACTGGTACCATACCCACGCCATGGCACATCACGATTTGAAGCGCGGGCTATACAGCGGGCAATTCGGCGTGCTGCATGTGGACCCTCCGGGCGGCGATCCTGGCCGCTACGATCAGGAGCAGTTCATCGTGCTGCACGACTGGGAGCCTTACTACGCCGCCAGCAACGATGGCTCGATGATGGTGAGCTACGTGTGCGGATCGGTGAACGGGCGCATGTTGGGCCACGATGAACCGATTCGCGTGCGCGAGGGTGAGCGGGTGCTCTTTCAGATTCTGAATGCCAGCGCAACGGAACCGCACTGGCTCGCATTGCCGGGACACAAGTTTCAGGTGCTGGCCATGGACGGAGCGCCGGTGGCAACGCAAGCCACGGTGGGAACGCTGCGCCTGGGGCCGGCAGAGCGCATCACGGCACTGGTCACAATGAATGCGCCCGGCGTGTGGGTGCTGGGCGAGACGCAAAAAGCTTTTCGCGATGCAGGGATGGGAACGATCGTTGAATACGCGGGACGCACAGGAAAACCGCAGGAACCCGGCGCGGAACAACTCGCGTGGGACTATCGCATATTTGGCGATGCGACGCCTGCGGTGCACACACCGGACGTAACAATTCCCATGGTCTTCACCTCGCGCTTCAAAGGCCACGGCGCACTCGATGAGTGGATGATCAACGGCAAGTCCTGGCCCAAAACTGAGCTAATCGTCGTGCGCGGGGGCATGAGGCACCGGTTGGTTTTCGATAACCACAGCATGGATGACCATCCGGTCCATCTGCATCGTCACAACTTCGAGCTTGTGTCGATTCGCGGAGCGGCGACCAGCGGCGTGCACAAGGACGTCGTCATCGTGGAAGCCGGCACGAAGGTGGAGGCCGACCTGGTGGCGTCGAATCCGGGCAACACACTCTTTCATTGCCATCAGCAAGATCACATGGACATGGGATTCATGGCGCTGTTTCGCTACGCGTAATTGTCATTTCAAGACGGTGGGGCATGATGGACGACAAATCCGAGAAGAAGAGACCCATCAAGGAATTCGCGGGCGCGCTCGCCGTGGCGTTTTTCAACGAATTCAACAGGGCCCACCACGAGTCAAGCATCAAGCACCGGGTTTTCGTTGCACTCATTACTGCACTTCCGTTGGCAATCATTGCGCATCTCGTGAGGGGTAAGAAGAAACAGATTCACTGGAAATACGTCGGGCTCTTTGGCGCTTCATTTGCATTGGCATTGCTGATCGAGTGGCAAAAAACGGGGCGCCACGCCGCGTTCACTCAACTCTTATCTGGTTCTTTTACGATTGCCGTATGGATTGCCGCAACCGCAATTCTGCTTTCGTATATGTGGCGGGAAGCGGAAGGGCAAACGGAGTAAATTGACGCTCGTGGCCTGATGAAAACCTCGCGCCTAATTCGTTTGCACTTTTTCGTCGTCGCCGGCGCTGCGCTTGCAGCCGCTGCTATGACCGCTCACGCCCAGGGTAACTACGAGATCCAGGTGTACGGCGCAGACACGGTAGCTCCGAAGAGCACGATGGTGGAGCTGCACTCGAATTTCACCGCCGAGGGCCATCCGGCGATGGTCGGCCTGGCAGCTACCAACCATGCCGAGCACGAGACCGTGGAGATCACGCAGGGGATCAACGACTGGTCCGAGGTCGGTTTCTATATCTTTACCAGCGAGCAGAGCGGCCTGGGCATGCAGTGGGTGGGCGACCACATTCGGCCGCGCGTGCGCGTGCCGGAAAATTGGCGCTGGCCGGTGGGCGTGAGCTTGTCGACGGAGGTTGGCTACCAACGCGCGCTCTTCTCGCCGGACACCTGGACCTGGGAGATTCGTCCGATCATCGACAAGACTACCGGTCGTTGGTACTTTGCAGTCAATCCGGCGCTGGAGCGCACCTGGCACGGGCCTGATGTGAATCAAGGCATCGGTTTTTCGCCGGCCATGAAGATCAGCTATGACTTTACGAAACAGATTTCCGGCGGTCTCGAGTACTACGCCGATTACGGCAGCATCACGAACATCGCCAGCCTGCACGACCAGCAGCAACAGTTCTTCCCTGCCATCGATTTGAACGTATCGCCGAAGTGGGAGATCAACTTCGGCGTGGGCATCGGTCTCACATCCGCCACCGACCACTGGATCGTGAAAGGCATCGTGGGCCGGCACTTCGACTGGGGCAATCAAAAGCAGTAGCGCCGAGCAGCAAGCTGTCTCGGCGCCACGCTACGCAATCGGCCAATGTCACCAGATGTGGCAGGCGTTCGCCGGCATCATGGGCTGGCCCACCTTGCAACCGAAGGCTTCGCCAAATGCAGGAAGATTCTGCACCACGCCGTTGGCGCGGAACTGCTCTGGAGCATGGCCGTCGGTCTGCACCAGCAGCCGGACCATCTCCGGCCGGCGGCTGCCGCACCAGTTCTGCCCGAAGGCGAGAAAAAACTGCTGCAGCGGCGTATAGCCGTCCTGCTTGGTATTCAAATCGATGCCCTTGCGCTGGGCGTCGGCGAGGAATGCAAGATAGGCGAGTCGCAAACCGCCGTTATCTGCGGTGTTCTCGCCCAATTCCAGCTTGCCGTTGAGTTTCAAGTCTCCCAATACCGTGAAGTTGCTGTATTCCTGCACTTCGCAATCCGTCATCGCGTCGAACTTCTTACGGTCTTCCGGAGTCCACCAACCCGACAGATTGCCGTAACCATCGAATTGGCTGCCTTGATCGTCGAAGCCGTGCGTCAGTTCATGCCCGACAATGGCACCAATGTGGCCGTATTTTTCCGCGTCGGTTGCGTTCGGATCGTAAAACGGCGCCTGCAGAATTGCGGCGGGAAAGTTGATGTCATTCATCGACGGATTGTAAAAGGCATTCACGGTTGCCGGGGTGGTAATCCATTCGCCCCGATCTACCGGCTTGTTGATTTTATTGAGTTCGCGCTTGTTTTCGAAGTCCGCTGCCCGCAGAGCGTTGCCAATTGCATCGCCGCGCACAATCGTCAGGGTCGAATAATCTCGCCAGTGATCCGGATAGCCAATCTTGTCGGCGACCAATTTCAGCTTAGCTTCGGCCGTGCGCTTGGTCGGATCGCTCATCCACGTTTGCGCTTCGAGCTCCGTGCCCATCGAGGCTTCGATATCGTGGACCATTTGCAGCGTGAAGGCCTTGTTTGCGGCAGGAAAGTTTTCCGCCACGTAGACCTGGCCGACCGCCTCGCCCATAGCGCTGTCGGTGGCTGCTGCGCACCGCTTCCAGCGCGCTTGCTGCACCGGCTGCCCCTCCAGCTCATGGTTGTTAAAGTTGAAGTCCTCCTGGCTGAACGCCTTGGGCAGCGTGTATTCAGGAACGGCGTTGATCAACTGCCAGCGCAGGTAAGCCTTGATGGTGTCGAGATCGGTCGATTCCAGGACGGACTGCAAGCCCTTGAAGAAATCGGGGACACTGACATTCAATTCCGCGATTCCGGGGACGCCCGTATCGGCAAAGAGTTTGGTCCAGTCGATCGCCGGCGTCAACTCGGTCAGCTTCGTCGCGGGCAACAGGTGATACACGTTTTCGGGCTGGCGGCGCGACGTGACGTCCATCGATGCCTTGGCCAGCGCGGTTTCGAGCGTCATGATCTTTTGCGCATCGGATGTAGCCTGAGGCGCGGGCTCGCCCAGCAATTCAAGCATCTTCGCCACGTGCTCCACGTATTCCTTGCGCGTCTTATCGGCCTCGTCGCCCGTGCGGAAGTAATAATCGCGCTCCGGTAGACCCAGACCGCCTTGATCGACGACGGCAATCTGCTTGCGCGCGTCTTTGAAGTCCTGCTGCTCGCCGTAGCTGAAGAAAGCGCCCACGTTAATCATCTGGTAATGCGCGAGCAGATCGGTCAATTCCTTCTTGCTGCTCAATGCCGCGATGCGGTCAAGCTCAGGCTGCAACGGCTGGAGGCCCTTGGCGTCAATCGCGTCCTCATCCATGCAGCTCGCGTAGTAATCGCCGATTTTCTGCTCGTTTGCGGTGTGCTGCCCGCTCTTTTGCGCCACCTGATCAAGCAGGCCCTTCAAAATGTCCTGGGTATAGTCGAGGACGATGTCGAACGAGCCGAACCCGCGCTTGTCCGATGGAATCGGATAGAGCTTGCTGAAGTTTCCGCAGGCGTACTGGTAAAAGTTCACGCAGGGGTCTGCGGTGGTGTCCATCACCTGCTTGTCGAGACCAGGTATTAGTTCAACCTTTTGGGGAGCGCTGCTTGCCGTGGAGTTCGTGGACTGAGCATGAAGAACGGCCACCCGAGGCGCAAGGACAACAGCGCCCATCAGTCCCAGCAGTGCCATGCGACAAAGTCGATTCATTCGGTTGCTCCTGAAATTCAGTCTTTGAGTGTAATGGCCTGCGGTTGTTCCCGGCCAGAAAAAGAATACGCGGATGGAGGGAAAAGGTTCCGGCGAGAAATCGGCGCCAGCCAGGGAATGCCGGCGCGGTACGACACGGCCCGGGCGAAGCCGGGCCGCAATCAAGCTCCAGGCGTCTATGCCACCAGCGCCAGGGCCCGGATGGTCTCCTTACGCACGGTAAGCTTTTCGATCAAGTCGGTTCGCACCTCATAGCCGCGGCCGGGGGTATCGGAAATGGCAATTTCGCCTTCCGCCGAGACCGTAACTTCGGGCTCGATGATGTCTTCCGTAAAGTAGCGCGCTGAGGCAGAGACGTCACCGGGCAGCGTGAATCCCTCCAACGTAGACAGCGCGATGTTGTGCGAGCGCCCGATGCCTGTCTCGAGCATTCCGCCGCACCAAACGGGAATACCGCGCTCCAGCGCCGCATTGTGCACGGCGATGGCTTCGGAAAACCCGCCGACGCGGCCCAGCTTGATGTTGATGATCTTGCACGACTCCATCTCAATGGCGGCGAGCGTGTCGCGGCGGTTGCGGATGGATTCGTCGAGGCAAATGGGCGTATTGAGGCGCTTCTGGAGCACGGAGTGGAAGTAGAAATCGTCGTGCCAGAGCGGCTGCTCGATCATGAGCAGGTCGAAGGCATCGAAGGACTCGATGTGCCCCTGATCGTGCAAACGGTAAGCAGAGTTGGCATCGCAGCTGAGTAGAATCCCGGGCCAGCGGTTGCGTACGCGATCGAAAACTTCCACATCCCAGCCGGGCTTGCACTTGAGCTTGATCCGTTGATAGCCGGCAGCCAACTCGCGTTCAATGATCGAAAGCAGTTCGGGAATCGAAGACTGAATGCCCAGGGAAACGCCGCAGGAAATGCTGTCGCGGACGCCGCCGATAAGCCGGGAAAGAGAAAGGCCTTCGCGTTGTGCCTCGAGATCCCAGATGGCGTTCTCAAGAGCGGCTTTGGCCATGGGATTTCCGCGCACGGCGCGAAAGATGCGGGGACACTCGCCACCATGTTCCGGCGATTCAGAAGCCAGCATGGGGCCCAGTTCATTCACCATCACCTGCCACGCGGAATCCGTGGACTCGCCGGAGAAGAACGGCCGCTCGCCTGCCGTGCATTCGCCCCAACCGGTCAACCCCTCAGACTGTACCTCGGCAAGCACGATTCTTCGGTTGCGGGTAACACCAAAGCTGGTTTCAAACGGACGCACCAGCGGCATGTGCAGTTCACGCAGGGTAATTGCATCAATTCTCATTTGTTCCTCATGGTCGGTCAGGGTTATGAAAGAGGGCCCAATTCGTAGACACCATTTCCTTCGGCATCAAGAGAGAAACCTAGCACCGCAAGACCCCTGGAAAAAGCCTGCTGAAACTTCTGTCGATTCTCTAACTGAACATCGAAAGCCCGTTCACGGGTTGCTTCACTGGCCTTCCACCGCTCGATGGAGGCCGGAACCAGAATGCGTTCTTCGATGATGCGTGCGGCTGCCGGGCGCCGAGCAAGGAGAGCCTCTACTCGCGGGGAATCCAACTCCCATTCCGCCAAAAGTCTGTCGGTTGGCAGCCCACCCTGCAGTCGAGATGAGGATACACCATAGAAATTCACAC
This sequence comes from uncultured Acidobacteriota bacterium, assembly GCA_963786565.1. GTDB lineage: Bacteria > Acidobacteriota > Terriglobia > Terriglobales > Acidobacteriaceae > Telmatobacter. The sequence continues at coordinate 475,040 of CAWAZR010000024.1, forward strand.
GGTACTCGCGGGCGATGGCCCCCAGCCTGTGGATATTGAGAAAGGCGTTCTTGATTTCGAGGGGATCAAAGGTCCATTCCATATGCCTGATGCCGCGGAGAAGCGCCTCACGCCGTTGCTCCCATTTGAGTTGCGCGCCAAGGCCGCGATTGCGGTGCGTAGGACGAACCGCCAGCATGTGCGAATGAATGTAAGGCGTAGGTCCAAGTGGAGTTGATTTCAGCCCCGGCAAAGACATGGCGAAACCGACCAGCGTTCCGTCGGCTCCGGCCGCTTCACCGCTCACGAGATCGCTGTCGAATGCGCCCAGCACCTGCCCGCCGATTTTTTGCGCCAGCAGGAAGGTTTTGCGTGGAATGACGTCGTTCTCGTCGTAGCCCCAGGTTTCTATCTGGAGGTCCACACACGCCCCCATCTCATCCAATCCCTCGCAGGAGCGAATCTGGATCATGGCTTTGCCTGCTCTGCCGATTTAGATGCCGTGGCGTCAGCCGCGAGCTTCCGTTTGGCCTGCGCCCAAAGCGCTTCCAATTCGTTCGGCGACAGTTCTTCAAGGGGTCGCGGCGCGGCCAGCTCCATCTCGTGAAAACGCTGGCGGAAACGAAGATTGCAACTGCGGAGCGCCATCTCCGCATCAACACCGAGATGGCGGCCGAGGTTGACGACAGTAAACAGCAGATCGCCCAGCTCCGCTTCAACAGCCGGCTTGCGTGCAGGGTCAGTCGAATCGGCTTCAGCCTCCAACTCAGCGGTCTCTTCCACAATCTTGGGCAGCAGATCGCGCCAGCTCGGCCAGTCGAAGCCCGATTTCTGCGCCTTGCCGCCGAGTTTGGCAGCCTCAGCCAGCGCCGGCATCGCCCGCTGTACCGAATCCAGCCGCGACAGCTCCTTCGCTTTGTTGCTCCCTTGCTCCCTCGCTCCCTCGCTCCCTGCCTTCTCAGCGGCTTTGATCTCCTCCCAGTTGCGCAGGACGGCATCGGCAGAGCCTTCAACATTGGCATCGACGTCGGCACGATTGCCGGCAGCGCGCGCGGCCTCGTCGCCAAAAACATGCGGATGGCGGCGCACCAATTTGCGATTGAGAGAGTCGAGCACATCGGCGATGGTGAAGTGGCCCTCGTTCGCCGCCATCTCCGCATAGAACAGCACCTGAAGAAGCAGGTCGCCGAGCTCTTCCGTGAGATGCGGGAAGTCGCGACGCTCGATGGCGTCAAAAACCTCGTATGCCTCTTCCAACGTGTACTTGCGGATGGAGTCGAAGGATTGCTCGCGGTCCCAGGGGCAGCCGCCGGGAGCGCGCAGCCGGGCCATGATGGCTACGGATTGCTCAAACAATGCCGCCGCCCACGCCGGGTCGGAGATAGTTTGCGGCGTGGGAGTCTTTGCCTTGGAGCTCTCTTGCGGAAGATCCATGCACCTCCAGTTTAACTTGCGGCGCGCGCGGCGACGAGCAGCCCGTCTCACGAAAGCCGTCGCCTGGGCCGCGTGATAAGACGAGACGCCAGGCATTTATACTTGGTCTAGATGATCCCGATCTATATAACGGTTTTTGTGGGGGTTATGGGGCTGGCATTCGGGAGTTTTCTGAATGTTTGTGCAACCCGATGGCCCGAAGAAGAGCGCGTCGCCAAAGGCCGTTCACATTGCCGCAGTTGCCGCCGCACCCTGGCGTGGTGGGAAAACTTACCGCTCCTCAGCTGGCTGGCGTTACGCGGGCATTGCCGGACCTGCAAAGCGTGGATTGGCTGGCGGTATCCGTTCGTTGAACTGGCAGTGGGCGCTCTTTGGGCGTTTTCCACCTGGCACACCTTCCTTGAATCGCCTGACCTCAGCACGGGGAATTTCACTTACGACGCGGTGATCTGCCTGACGAACGGCATCGCCCGCATCATCTTTCTGTGGATTCTGGTGGCATTGGCCGTGATGGACGCAGAAAACCTGTGGCTACCCGATCGCCTCACATTTTTGGGCATCGCCGTGGGATTCGCGCTGGCATTCGCACGCGGCGGCATTCTCGCGACGATGAATTTCACCGGCGTCTTCGACGCATGGAAACAGTGCGTCGCATTGTCGCTTTTCTATTGGTTTATCGGTGCCATCGCCTCTGCGGGAGGAATCCTGGTCATCCGCTGGGTGTACATCATGGTCCGCGGCCAGGAGGGGATTGGCATGGGTGACGTCAAGCTGGTCGCGATGATCGGCGGGTGGCTCGGCGTTCGCAACGCGGGGCTAACCTTTGCGATCGCCGTCCTTCTTGGTGCACTCTTCGCGCTTGTGATACTGGTCCTGCCGTCGGCGCGCGCCAAAAAGCAATCCTGGAGACTGACGAAGCTTCCTTTCGGAATCTTCCTTTGCATAGGAGCAGCAGTGAGCGCCTTTTGGGGTCCGTTCCTCCTCGCGACCTATCTAAGCTGGGCCGGATTCTAACGTAATTTGGGATGGGCTTATTGCTGCGATGCAGAGGGCTGCGCGGGTTGCGGCGGCTTCGCCTTGGCGAGGTCAGGATCCTGAAGTGCCTTGCGCGCCTCTTTGGCGTGGCGGCTGTCGGGATCGTAGTCCATCACTTTCTGGTAATTCACGCGGGCATCGGCAAAGTTGCCCAGTTGCCGATCGGCCTCGGCCAACCCCCAATACACTTCGGGATTGTCGGGATCCAGCACCAGGGCCGACTGAAAGCGCGATAGCGCGGCCTTCCAATTCTTACGGTCTAAATAGTACTGGCCGACACTCTCGTCCTCGGCCGCCGTTTCCTGGTGCTCGGGCGCGGTCCGCTCGCCTTTGCGATTGTGTTTTCCAGGTTGCGTGTCGTCGTCATCAGAGGGAGGAAGCAGGCCGCTCATTCCCGCCAGGCTCGAACTGGAACTCTGTTGATTCTCGGGCGCGGATCCTGAGTCATCCGGACTGCGCACCGGATCCACGTCGTCCACAGCCATGGGGATACGCGCGGCCCGGGATTCGTCGCTGTCCCCGGGGATCGTGCCGGGCGTGTTGCGCGTCGGCATCACGGGAACATTGGTGATGTCATCAGGAAATGGATTTTGACTCGACTGCGTCTGCGTGCGAGCGGGAGTTTGCGCGTCAGGAGGGTTTTGCGAACCGGCAGAGGGCTGGCTTTGGCCTGCATTGGAGCCGTTTGCCGCCTGGGCGCAGAGCCGCGGCCCTGCCGCTAAGCAGGCTAGAAACAGCGCCATCCACATTCCCGGCTTCATCACAGTCTTCCTTCGCCTCTGCGGTGCAAATTGGACTCCATCGTTCCGCGCGCAAAGGTCATATCGGGAGATTCCTCTCCCCATTTAAGGATCGCATAGTTGCGCAAGTAATTTCATCCGTCACTTTACCTTTGCGTCCCGCGCAGGACGCCTCTCTTTTTGGACTCAACACCCGCCCAATGGTCATAAGCAGCCGATTTTGCACTCACTTCCACTACACTCTCAGGATGCAATTTTCCACGCGTCGCCGCCCTGCCCTGGAACGATAGAATCACTCCAGGTTGTTTCCTCTCCGACAGCCGTTCAGGAGTTGTGTTCGCATGGGTTACCAGGTTCTGGCCCGTAAATACCGGCCGCAGCGCTTTGCCGACGTGGCCGGCCAGGACCACGTAACGCACACCTTGCTGAATGCGCTCGAGCAGAACCGCATTGCGCACGGGTATATTTTCTCCGGACATCGCGGCATTGGGAAAACGACCATTGCACGCATTCTTGCCATGGCGCTGAACTGCCGGACCGCGATTGGCTCCGCCCAGCGCCCGACGCCGGAGCCTTGCGGCGTGTGCGAGGCTTGCACAGAGATTCGCCAGGGCAACGCAGTGGATGTGATCGAGATCGACGCCGCCACCAACCGCGGCATCGACGAGATTCGCGAGTTGCGCGATGCGGCGCGCTACTCACCGGCACGCGACCGATACAAGATTTACATCCTCGACGAGGCGCACCAGATTACCGAAGCCGCGTTTAACGCGCTGCTCAAGACGCTGGAAGAACCGCCGTCGCACGTCATCTTTATGATGGCGACGACGGAGCCTGAAAATATCCCGCAGACCATCCGCTCGCGTTGTCAGCATTTCAGCTTTCACGCGGTCAAGTTTGATGACATCCTGGCGCAGTTGAAGATGATTGCTGCCGAGGAGAAGGTCGCGGGCTCGGAAGAAGCGCTGGCTCTGCTGGCCGAGGCCGGCGATGGGTCGATGCGCGACGCGCTCTCGATCATGGATCAGGCGATTGCGTCTGCGCCGCTCGAACAGGGCCAGCCAAAGCTTTCGATAGATCAGATTCGCGAGCTGATGGGTTCGGTGCCGAGCACGGTTTTTGAAAAACTGCTCGAAGCCGTGGCCACCGCCGAGAGCGCTCCGCTGATGGAGCAATTGAATACGCTGCTGAACGCCGGGCACAGCCCGCTCTCGCTGGCGCGGCAGATGGTGCGCTACCTGCGCAATACCCTCATGGCCAAGCTGGGCGGCGAGCAAACGGAGTTGCTGCAGATTTCCACCGACGAGCGAAAGCGCGCGGCGCACACGGCGCTTCTGTTCACTGAAGAAGAGCTGACGCGTAACCTGCAAATTGTGCTGCGCACCTTCGACGATTTGAACTACCGCCAGGAACAGCGCTTCCATCTGGAGTTGGGACTGCTGAAGCTAATCCACGCCCAGCGATTGCTGCCAATCGAGGAACTGCTGAGCGGTGTATCTGGAGGAGCGGGCGCGAGAACCCCAAGCAGCGCGCCGCGCACGAGTGCAAGCAACGCACGCCCGGCAAGTGCAACTCCGCAAACAGGCGCGCCGGTGCGAGAACCAAGCAGCTGGAATCGAACACCAGCGCCGCGGCAGAGCGCCGGGCCAGAAAGCGGCGCCATGGTGGGCAGATCGGCCCCAACCGCCGAGTCCACGATAACGGCGAGCACGGTCGCTCGAGAGCTTTCACCCTTCCCCGCCGTGGGAGCGCAGGCGACGGGGTATGCGTCGACTGAATCGCTCACCGAGGGCGCGCTGGCTAAGGCACCTGAAGCCGTCAATGCGACGAGCGGGGAATTGAACATTGAATCGATCCGCCAGGACATTGTGAGCGCTCTGGCCACCGCGGGGCACGGTTCTGCGTCGCAAATGCTGGGCAATGGCGCGTGGCGGCTGGAAAGCACGAGCGTGCAAGTCTCCGTGCCGGGGATGGGCAAAAAGATGCTCAGCTTGACGGTGAATGCCGCCGCGGAGAAGGTCGTGCGCCAGGAATTACAACGCCTGGGCGCGCCGGCGCGCTTTGTTGTGTCCGCCGGCGAGGGCTCGGCTCCGACGGTGGTTGCTGCGCCACTTGCTCCCGTGGGCAGCGTGCAGGAGGCCGCACTGGCGCATCCAATGGTGAAGAGGGCGCAGGAGATTTTCAAGGCCGACGTGCGCAGCGTGGTCGATTTGCGGTCGAAGTAACGGGCCTCTGAGGAGAACACGACAAGAATGATTAATCCGCTCAAAATCTCGGAGATGCTTTCCAAGGCCGGTGAAATGCAGGAAGAGGTTCAGCGCAAGCTGGGAGAGACCGTGGTGGAGGCCTCGAGCGGGGGCGGCGCGGTGACCGCGACCATGAACGGCAAGAAAGAATTGCTCAAGATCCACATCGATCCCTCCGCAGTGATGAGCCTGACCGGCAGCCAACCCGATGTGGAGATGCTGGAGGATTTGATTGTGGCCGCGGTGAATGAAGCTGGCCGCAAGGCCGATGACGCCATCAAGTCGAGTGTTCAGGGCTTGCTGGGCGGGCTGAAGCTGCCCGGAATGAGCTGAGTATTTTTGAGGTAGTTTTGTTGGCCCATCAGAGTTCTTTACTGACCACTGATCACTGACCACTGTTCACTGTTTTAAGGAGGCGGGTACATTGTCACGCTATGCCGAGCCGATGGCCCGGCTCATAGAGGAACTGAAGAAACTCCCCGGCGTGGGCACCAAGAGCGCGCAGCGCTACGCGTTCTACTTGCTGCGAGCGAGCGACGAGGACGCGGCCGCCTTGGCCGACGCTGTGCGCGGATTGAAGGCCAGCCTCCGCCTCTGCTCCATCTGCAACAACGTCACGGATGTCGACCCTTGCGCCTACTGCGCGAGTCCATCGCGGAACCAGCGCTTGGTCTGCGTGGTGGAAGAGCCCACGAACATCACCTCTGTGGAGCGGACGCAAATGTACCAGGGCGTCTACCACGTGCTCCATGGAACGCTATCGCCACTGCACGGCGTCGGCCCCGACCAGTTGCGCGCGAAAACCCTCATTGGCCGCGTAGAGCGCGGCGAAGTAGATGAAGTAATTCTCGCCACCAGCCCCACGCTCGAAGGCGAGGCCACAGCGAGTTGGCTCGCAGCTGCGTTGCGCGGATTTTCGGTGAAGATCACCAGAATAGCCACCGGCGTTCCCGCCGGCAGCGACATTGAATACGCCGACGAGGTGACAATGGCGCGTGCAATCGAAGGACGCAGGACCGTCTAATTTACCTCCACCTGAATCAGGTGGCAAACTCACATCCGGAACCTCTGCATCCTGAGCGCCCAGAGCACGCTGTAGCGCGGGTGTCGACGGGACTGTGCGCGCCTGCATCAGGTATCCGGGCTTGGCTGGCGGGCCTGGGCCGATAGCCCAGGGCCGTCCGCCGCTACGATTCCGTTCGAAAAATTCCCATGTCGCGACTGGCCTGATAAGGGATAGAATCGTGGCGATTCCGGGTTCGCAAATCCTCTTCTTCAATTTGCATTATCGATATCTGTTCGAGCGGGCGGTTGCAATGAAAAACGCGCTGATCCTTACTGGTTCAGTCTTGACTTGTGTGTCACTGGCGCTTGGCGCATCTTCTCTCCTTGGTCAGGAGATCACGCAGGAAGCCAATTACAGCGCGTACGTGCCGGCCGGCTGGGCGAAGACAACGAATATCCCGCAGGGCTTCGACGCAGGCCTCCAGAAACAGTTAGGCGCAGGCAAGCAGGCAACCATTTTCCTGCACTACGTGATCATGCCGCCCGAAGCAGGCGCGCCGCCTGCCGATTCATCGGGCATGTCGCGCCAGTGGGACGCGATGATTCACAATCAATTTCCAGACGCTATTTCTCTCTCCATGCCTCCGCCGCAGGTTCACGGCAGAATGCTGATCAATGCGGCTTACACATTGAGCGATGATGGCTCCCGTGTTGAGAGGCGATACTCCTATTTTTTCGTTGAACACACTGCTTTTGTTGTTCGATGCACTGCCCCGCCCGAGGAGTGGGCATCGGTTCAGCACGATTTCGATGCGTTCGTGTTCAGCCTTGTACCAAGTCGTGAACAGTCCGAGGGGCGACGCACAAGCGACAATGAATTGCTCACCAATCTGCGCAACAGAACACCTGCTCTCGTCGCCTCCTGGCCATCTGAGTGGCACTGCGGCGTGACGCAGATCGACATTGTCAATGGGAACCAGCCGGCAGGCCGCTCCCTTCAGATCGCTCTCTCCTTCAAGCGCCAGGATATCGGCGACATCTATCGCGCAACGAAAGCGGCGTTCTTGTCAATGAAGCGCGGAGAAAACGGAGGGCCCTCTCACGCTCTTCCGCCTGGTCGACAGAATGATGTGGAAACCAGCGCGGAGTTCGTGAATTTTGTTGGCCAGGTCTGGGGCTACGCCTACGGCGAGGCGTTTGGCAACGCGCTCCCTATCAACGAGTTTCGCGTCATCATCGAAGACGCAGGCGGACAGCGCATCGGTTCCGTCAGCATCTCGAAGACTGACGCGGCGGCGATTCTCTCTGGAAAACTGACACCGGAGGACAGCGCTCGAATTTCAACCCTTTATGTATTTGAATAGGGGCGGCTGAGGCAGCATGCGCCTTCGCAGGCCGCCCAATCGAATTGGGACGGATAGTGGCACGGGCCGAGGACTGCGAATTCTTGATAGAGGACAACGAGATGACAAGCACAACCGGCGATGACGTACGCTGCGGAAGCTGCGGCTACTTGAAGAAACCCGGGTACACCGGACTGAGCCGCACAAAAGGGCTAGCCCTGAAAAGTTGCAAGTTCTTCGGACACATTGCTCACGCTGAGGACAGATGCCTGGCGTACGAGAAAGCCGAAGCCGACCTTCCGCATTGCGAGAACTGCGGGAATTCCGTGTTTCCTCCGAGTTCGTACGAAATGGACTCCAGGTTTTGTGTCGAGTGCCGTGAGTTCGGATTCCGAAAACTGGCTGAGGAGAAAGAAGAGAAACAACGGAAGGACAATGAGTATTTATCAATTGGCTTGAAGATCGCTGCACTTGATTGCGGCGGCAATTCTTCGCATCGTGTCGCTTGGTGCACCTGGGATATCGTCGCGCATTTTCCTGAGGGAAGCCAAACGAACAGCGGCCTCAATGCAGGCGCGATCGTTGGCGGAATGCTGGGCGGCGTCGCGGGGGCGATGATCGGAGGCGCATTGGGCGCCGCTGCCGGTGGGGGCAGCAGCGGTGGCAGTGGCGAACCATCCTACCATCTCGGGAAGTTCGGCTTGCTGCAGGTGACAGACAGAGAACTAATCGTCACTCACCTGGGCCGCGGCAAATTCATCAACTATCCGATGTTTCCGTTGAGCATAGTCAAGGAGGTTTCAGACAGCGATCAAATGGTCGCTAAAAGAGTTTGCCTGCGCTTCCCATTGGCCGAAATCCGGCCCGCGATTGCTGAAGGCGACCTTGTGTTTTCGCATAAACAGCAGTCTCATAAGTTCAAAGTGCCTGAGTTGCCCGAGATCGCGCATCAGGTACGGGCCGAGATGCTTCTGCGTGCGCTGCGCGAGGCAGGCGCTTTTCCGCCCGTCAAAGAGTATCTCTTTGCCGTGCTCTTCGGACCTCCCTCGTTTAGTGTTGAGGTTTGGCAGAGAGTATCTGCCGACGAATCGTACTGGCGCGACATACAGGCAGGGGCGCGCACCGAGAAAATCGAAGAAGAACGCATATTCGCGTTTCTCAAAACGCAAGCCCTGGATGCCATGCAAAACCAACTCGATCCTAAATATGTGGATCTTCTTTGGCTCTTTACCTTACGGCTCCCGTTCGACCGGCAAAAAGAACTCTTAGCGCACTGGGCGGCAAGTCCGCAACATTCCCCAGGCAACGCAGCCGGCGCGAAGCATGTTTTGGCTTCGTTCCACGAAAACGCGCGTCGAGAATCAGAACAGAGTGGCCTGCTGACGCGGCGCAAGTGGAAGCAGTTGGAGGCACACCTATCTGAACTGCAGGTCTGACGGGTTCTCGAGAGATTTTGGATTGGTCTCGCACTCCCGTTCTCAAAAAAAGCGGGACGGCCGATTGCCCGTCCCGCATTCGAGTGGCCTCAGGAGCCGCTCCGCAAAAAACTATTTGGACAACTGATCGAGCGCGAGGTTCAGCTCCAGCACATTCACGCGCGGTTCGCCGAGAAAGCCGAGCTGGCGTGAGATGGTGTGGTCCGCGACGAGTTTCATCAGCCGATCCGGATCGATACCGCGCGCCTGCGCAACACGTGCGACCTGGTAGTAGGCATTGTCGGGCGTGATGTCTGGGTCGAGACCCGAGCCTGAAGTCGTCACCATATCGATGGGCACGGGCTTGCCCTGGTTGGCCGCGGCCAGCTTGTCAATGTCGCCCTGAATGCGCGTCACCAGCGTTTTGTTCGACTGGGCCAGATTAGTGCCGCCAGAGGCCGTGGCGTCGTAGCCGTTCCCCGCGGCCGAGGGGCGCGGATGGAAGTACTTGTCCGACGTAAAGCTCTGTGCGATCAGCTCCGAGCCGATGACCTGGTCGTTGTTCAGAATCAGACTGCCATCGGCCTGATGGTGAAAGAGGACTGCTGCGAGTCCCGTCATTAGCAGCGGATATCCCAGGCCAAACAGGACCGCGGTGACGAGCGTAAAGAGAATCGATGTCTTCCAAACCGAATGCACTGTAAAACTCCTTAAAAACAGCTTTCAGCTTTTAGCTCTCAGCCTCCAGCTCGCGACACGAATCTCGCGCCGCGTTAAACCTCATGCCAGATGCAGCGCAATTAGACACAGATCGATAGCCTTGATGCCTACAAAAGGAATCAAAATGCCGCCCACGCCATAGATCAACAAATTGTTGCGCAGCAGCACGTCGGCCGCCTTGGGCTCGTACTTCACGCCCTTCAACGCCAGCGGGATCAGCGCCACAATAATGATCGCGTTAAAAATCACCGCCGACAAAATTGCCGACTCGGGCGAATGCAGAAACATGATGTTGAGCACCTTCAGCACCGGGAAGACTCCCATGAACATGGCCGGGATGATGGCGAAGTACTTGGCGACGTCGTTGGCGATGGAAAACGTAGTGAGAGCGCCGCGCGTCATCAAGAGCTGCTTTCCGATCTCCACAATTTCAATGAGCTTGGTGGGATTGGAGTCGAGATCAACCATATTGCCGGCCTCTTTTGCCGCCTGAGTGCCGGAGTTCATAGCCACGCCCACGTCGGCCTGCGCCAGCGCAGGCGCGTCGTTGGTGCCGTCACCGGTCATGGCCACCAGCTTGCCCTTGGCCTGCTCCCGCTTGATCAGGTCCATCTTGTCTTTGGGCTTGGCTTCGGCCAGGAAATCGTCCACGCCGGCTTCGCGCGCAATCACGGCCGCGGTCAGCGGATTGTCGCCGGTGATCATAATTGTGCGGATGCCCATGGCGCGGAGGCGCGCAAGCCGCTCCTTCAGGCCGCCCTTCACCACGTCCTTCAAGTAAATGACGCCGAGGGCCGTGGAATTTTCCGCGACCACCAGCGGCGTACCGCCCAGTCGCGCGATTTCTTCCACGCTCTCGCGAACCTTTTGCGGAAGCGCTTGCCCCTGCTCCTCAAGGAAGCGGGCAATTGCGTCCACGGACCCCTTGCGGATGCGCGTGCCCGGCAGATTGACGCCGCTCATGCGGGTTTGCGCGGTGAACGGCACAAACTCCGCGTGAATGCCGCCCAGATCGCGGCCGCGCAGGTTGTACTTTTCCTTGGCCAGCACCACAATCGAACGGCCTTCGGGAGTTTCGTCGGAGAGCGATGCCAGTTGCGCCGCATTGGCCAGCCGTTCCTGGCTCACGTCGGGCGCTGGAATGAATTCCACTGCCTGGCGATTGCCCAGTGTGATGGTTCCGGTCTTGTCGAGCAGCAGCGTGTTCACGTCACCGGCGGCTTCCACGGCGCGACCACTCATGGCCAGCACGTTGTACTGCACCAGGCGGTCCATACCGGCGATGCCGATGGCCGAAAGCAATCCGCCGATCGTTGTGGGGATAAGGCACACCAGCAGCGAAACCAGTACGAAGACGGTTTGCGGAGCGTGGGAGTAAATGGCGAAGGGCTGCAGCGTGACCACCGCCAGCAAAAAGATGATGGTGAGGCCCGAGAGAAGAATGCTGAGCGCGATCTCGTTGGGCGTCTTCTGGCGCGTAGCGCCTTCCACGAGCGCGATCATGCGGTCGAGAAAAGTTTCGCCAGGATTGGAAGTGATCTTCACCTTGATCCAATCCGAAAGCACCTTGGTGCCGCCGGTAACGGCCGAGCGGTCGCCGCCCGCTTCGCGAATGACGGGAGCCGACTCGCCGGTAATTGCCGACTCATCCACCGACGCCACGCCCTCAATCACTTCGCCGTCGCCCGCGATGTAGTGGCCGGCCGCGACGTAAATTACGTCTCCTGCGCGGAGCGATCCACTCACCACTTCTTCAAAGCTGCCGTCAGCCTTGTAACGCTTGGCGATGGTCTCGCCCTTGGCCTTGCGCAGCGTGTCGGCCTGTGCCTTACCGCGGCCTTCGGCCATGGCTTCAGCAAAGTTGGCAAACAGCACCGTGAACCACAGCCAGAGCGTGATCTGGAGGTTGAAGCCAAAGGTCTCGCGATGATGTTGGAAGTTCACGACGAGCAGCGCCGAAGTAAGCACGCTGCCCACTTCCACCACGAACATCACCGGGTTCTTGACCATGCCACGCGGATCGAGCTTGCGTATGCTGTCCACGATAGCCGGGCCAATGATCTTTGTATCCCAAATGCTTATTTTTTCTGCCATGACAGTCCGTTTTGCCTTGTCCTGATGCGTTATCTCTTCGGGTTAGAACAGCGTTCCAGGGTTTGTGTGCAGCAGTAAGTGCTCCAGAATCGGTCCCAGGCTCAGCGCCGGGAAAAACGTGAGCGCGCCAATGATGAGCACCACGCCGATCAGCAGCACCGTAAACAACGGAGTGTTTACTGGGAATGTGCCGGATGACGGTGGCACGCTCTTCTTCTGCGCCAGATTGCCGGCCAGAGCCAGACACGGAATCATCATGAGGAATCTCCCGATGAGCATGTCGAACGCCATCGCGATGTTGTACCACCAGTTCGTTCCCAGGCCGGCAAAGGCTGAACCGTTGTTGCCCGCGCCGGAGGTAAAGGAGTAGAGGATTTCGGAGAAGCCGTGCGGGCCGGGGTTGTTGGTTACGGAAAGCCCTTGCGGAATCAGCACGAAGATCGCCGCAAAGGTGAGAATAATGAACGGGAAGATGAGCGCATAAAGCATGGCCATCTTCACGTCGTAGGATTCGATCTTCTTGCCCAGGTATTCCGGCGTTCGGCCAACCATCAGTCCGGCAATGAAGACTGCAATCACAATGTAGATCAACATGCCGTACATGCCGGCGCCGACGCCGCCAAACACCACTTCGCCGAGCATGATGTTGGCGAGCGGAATCATGCCGCCCAATGGCGTAAAGCTGTCGTGCATGCCGTTGACGGCTCCGCAACTGGCGTCAGTGGTGATGGTGGCAAAGAGCGCGCTCTCGGCAATGCCGTTGCGCACTTCCTTGCCTTCCATGTTGCCCCCGGGTGCGGTCGCAGTACGCATTTGCACCGCCCCGTGGATCATTGGATGTGGATGCGACTCAGCCCAGTAGCACACGGCGAAGCCAGCCGCAAAGAGCAGATACATGGCGGCGAAGACGGCCCAGCCGTGGCCTCGTGAGCCAGTCATCTGGCCCAGCGTGTACGTCAGGCCCGCGCCGATGACGAAGATCGAAAGGATCTGAAAGAAGTTGGACAGCGGTGTCGGGTTCTCATACGGATGGGCGCTGTTGGCATTGAAGAAGCCGCCTCCGTTCGTGCCCAACATCTTGATGGCTTCCTGCGAGGCCACCGGCCCCTGGCCGATGGTCTGCGTGCTGCCTTCGATGGTGTGCACGACCGTGTAGGGATGAAGATTCTGAGGAACTCCCTGCCATACCAGCAGCAGTGCGTAAAGAATGCAAGCCGGCGTGAGGATATAGAGCAAAGTCCGCGTCATATCGACCCAGAAGTTGCCGATGGTGTCTGACTGCGTACGCTTGATGCCGCGGATCAGCGCCACGGCAACCACGATGCCTGCGGCAGCCGACCAGAAGTTGTGCGTCGCCAGTCCGACCATCTCGGTCAGGTAGCTCATGGTCGATTCGGGCGTGTAGAACTGCCAGTTTGTGTTGGTCGTGAAGCTCGCCGCGGTGTTCCAGGCAAGATCAGGACCCACTGCGGCTAGATGCTGCGGATTGGCCCAGCCCTGGACGAACCCTTGCAAGCGCTCAAGCGCGTAAGTAAGCACCAGGCCCGCGGCGGAGAAGCCCAGCATGGCGAAGGCATACTCGCGCCAGTTCATCTCTTTGTCCGCGCGGACACCGCAGAGCTTGTAGATGATCCGCTCGAACGGTCGAAGCACCGGGTCAAGCCAGGTGCGCTCACCCTCCAGAACGCGCGTCAGATAGATGCCGACTGGGCGAACGGTGACAAGCAGAATGACGGAGTAGATGGCGAATTGCAACCAGCCATTTACGGACATATCAGAATTTCTCCGGGAAAAGCAGTGCGATGGTGAGATACACCATGAGAAGAATCGAGAAAACCAAACCGGTTGCTGAGATCCAATCCATGTGCATGGGCTACCTCAACTTTTCGCACGCCTTGACGTAGAGAAACGCCAAGACAAAGAAAACCACGGTAAACAGCAGCATGACTACGTCTTGCATTCGAGAACTCCAAATTCCGGCCGGCACGGCGCTGGCGGGTCTGCTAAAAGGCAGTTTCCGATCGTTCCGCGTCGATTCCACCGGTGTGACCGCAAGAGCTCGCGTGACGATGCGGCTCCGGCCTCACCAAATGGTTGACCCGAGATTGATTCTGTCTTCTGACAGGTTTGAGTATCGAAAAGATTTTCTAAATAATTCGTAAGGATTGGAATCGACCGGCGATAAGCTCTGGAAAATCAGCGCAGGCAGGGCGCGCAATAGCCCGCAATGCGATACGCGCGAGATGTGCCCGTCTACTCTTGGTTGCCAGCCCAGCCTTCGGGAACAAAGCGGTAACCTATCCACGGCTCCGTCTGAATGTATTGGCGACCGGATTGGGTTTCGAGTTTCTTACGCAACTGTCCGACAAAGACGCGTAGATACTCGGGCTGGTGGGCCGACTGCGCTCCCCAGACGGCGGTCAGCAGGGCGCGATGCGTCATCACCTTGCCCGAGTTGCGGGCCAGGTGAAGCAGCAGCTCGAACTCTTTGGGCGTGAGGTGGATGGGCTTGCCCTGGACGGTGATGGTGTGCGCCACTGAGTCCACCACAAAGTCCCCTACCTCGAGGGCAGCCGTGGTGCGCTCGGGGGCGCGCCGCAGATGCGCCCGCACGCGCGCCTGCAATTCCTGAATGTTAAAGGGCTTGGTCACGTAGTCGTCGGCTCCGGCGTCGAGCGCTTCCACCTTCGACCGCTCGTGATCGCGAACGGACAGGACGAGAACCGGCGTGTCGCCCCGCGTGCGAATGATGCGGCAGACATCTACTCCGCTCATTCCCGGCATCATCAGATCGGTAATGACCAGGTCGGGCGCCCAATCACGAAAAACCCGCAATCCTTCCTCGGGATCGTTGGCTGTGCGCACGTCGTAACCCTGTGCAGAGAGTGCGGCGCGCAGCACTCGCGTAATCTGTGGTTCGTCGTCGATCACCAGAATTCGTCCAGGCATGGTCTTTCTTCTTTCCACCGAAGATTACATCATTGCGGCCTGTCATTACACAAAGCGCCAAAGGCGATTATGATTCCCGATTTCCACCGAAGATTACATCATTGCGGCCTGTCATTACACAAAGCGCCAAAGGCGATTATGATTCCCGATGGGGAAGCCGATGCACGTACGCGCCTATTCCGGGCACATTCTTCGTTGGTTTCTGGCCACCGCCGCCGCCATGTTCACCACATTTCTGCTGGCCTGGCTGGGCGCTAATTCCACCACCGCGGGAATGGTGTTTCTGGTGCTGGTGGTGTGGTCGGCAAGCCAGGCTGGGATCGCGCTTTCGCTCTACATGGCGGCCCTGTGCGCGCTCTTCTTCGACTACTTCTTTCTGCCTCCCGTTCACACTTTTCGGCTGGTCGGAGCACAGGCGTGGGTCGAAATGATTTCCTTCGCGCTGGGTTGCGTCGTTGTCAGCAGACTGGCGGAGCGCGCGCGGCAACAGGCCATGCAGGCAGAACAACGGCAGGCGGACGTAAGCCGGCTGTACGCCCTTAGCCAGGAAATGATGCTCTCTGAGGATGCCGACCGGCTGATCCGCAATCTGCCTGGCCTGATCAACCGCATCTTCGCGCTCGACGGCGTCATTCTGTATGTTTGCGATCACGACCGCTTTTATTCTTCGGGCGGCGAATCGCCGGCCAGCATCCGTGCGCATATGCACGCATTGACGGAGGGACTGAGCCCTACGCTTGTCCCGCTATCCGGCTACCATTCAACATCGCTGACGCTTGGAATGAGATCCGTGGGAGCGCTGGCATGGCGGCCCGAGTCGCTTTCCCGCGAAGTTTCCGCGGCCATCTCGGCCCAGGTTTCGATTGCAGTGGCGCGTTCGATTGCGATAGAAACTACGGCCCGCGTGGAAGCCGCACGCGAAGGCGAGCGGCTGCGTACGGCGCTCATCGATTCCCTCACCCATGAATTGCGCACGCCGCTGACCTCAATCCGCGCCGCTTCCACAACTCTTGTAGAGAGCGACGGCCTTGACGAGGCCGCGCGCTCCGATATGGCGCATATTATCGACGAGGAGGCCGCGAGGCTCGATCTGCTGATTGGCGAGGCCGTAGAAATGGCCGAGATCGACGCTAATGTTGTGAAGGTGAAAATGAGCCCGCAGAATCCCCGTGCGCTGCTCGACCAGGCCGTGGAAGAGTCGCGCAAAATTCTGGCCGCGCACAAGGTAAGCATCGTGGTCGAGGTCGGAAACCTCCCTGACGACGATGACTCGACCTTAGGAGAGTCTGTATGGATCGATCCGCACCTGCTGGGCCGGGTTTTGCGCCACCTGCTCGAGAATGCGGCCGGCTACACGCCACCCGGCAGCCGCGTGAAGTTGAGCAGCGCGCGCAACGATGACCGGCTGGAGTTTTGCGTGGAAGATAACGGTCCCGGCATCGATCCCCTCGACCTGCCACTGATCTTTGAGAAGTTCTACCGGGGTAAGCACCGCACAGGTCAGCGCAAAGGATCGGGCATGGGCCTGGCCATCACCCGCGCCATCATGATCGTTCACGGCGGAGGCATCGAGGCTTCCAACGTTCCTGGCGGCGGCGCGCGCTTTCGTTTTTGGGTACCGCTGATTGAGCGAGAGCCGAGCCGGCAGTGATGCATTCGCGAACGGATTGTTATTGCGGTTCGTTACTCCAATCGCACACAATCTCGCGGCGTTTCTCGAAGCTCTCTACCGCCCACTCCAACAGCTGCGCCACACGCCAGCCGTCCAATCCCGCAACCGGAGCGGGTGCCTTGCCTAGCAGCGCATCGCGAATTCCCGCGTAATAGAGTCGGTAGTCCCCCGTGACCGGCTGAACGGGACGGCTGACCTTTCCTCCGTCAATGTCGACATAAAGCAAGCCCCATGCGGCTGACAGTTCCTGGCCCCAGGCGTGGTCATCAATGCGCGTGATCTTGGTAAGTGCGGCCTCCTGCGGGTCCACGCCGGACTTCACGTATCCGCCACGCGTGCCGCGCAAGTGATAACGGGGCATCGATGGCAGCGAAAGCAGATTTGAGGCGACAGTGACGATTAGACCCGGATAGCGCAAGCGGATGGTGAACGAATCGTTCGGCCCTGCTCCATCTCTTTCCCGGAGCACTTCGGCGCTTACCGACTCGGGCAGGCCGAAGAGGGCCAAAACCTGATCGGCGAGGTGTGGCCCCAGGTCCTGGAGCATGCCGCCGGAATCGACGTCTTCTTTCCACAGCCGCTCCGTCAGCCGTGCCGGACGCCAGCGGTCAAAGCGGGATTCGAGGGCCACCACGCGGCCCAGAGAGCCTTCATGCAGTAGTTTCTGTATCGTCAGGAAGTCGCTGTCCCAGCGTCGGTTATGAAAAGGCGCAAGCAGTACTTTGTGCTTTCTCGCAAGACCAATCAATCCCGCGGCTTCAGCCGAGGTCATGCTCATCGGCTTGTCAACGACAACATTCTTCCCCGCGCTCAGGATCTCTTTGGCGATCTCGTAGTGGGTCGCGTTGGGCGTGGCCACTACAAATAATCCAAGCGATTTGTCGGCCAGCATGGCGTCGAGCGAACGGTACACAGTAATGCCGGGATAGCGCTCAGCGGCATTGTTGGTGCTGCGCTCCATCACCGCGGCCAGCTCCAGCCCCTCGACAGACGAAAGCAGCGGGCCGTGAAAGACGCGGCCTGCCATGCCGAAACCCACCAAACCTGCGCGAATCATTGAATTCTCCCTTTGTGTCTAACTCCGCCAACCCCGCCAGCACCGCTAACTCCGCTGCCCTTTTCTAGCCATCGAGTTTAAACCGGGTTTCCGCCAGATGGTAAAGCCGCCGCCACACAAGCCGATTCATGGTGACCACCATGAGAGAGATCATGATGGTGGCCAGCAGCAGCATGGAAAAACGGCCGCTGTCTGTGGCCGCGTCAATCTGTGCGCCCAGGCCGATGGTCGAAAGCGTCTGATCTTTCACATGCGAATACTCGGCCATGACCGAGGCGTTCCACGCACCGCCCGAGGCCGTAACCATCCCCGTGATGAGGAAAGGAAAGATCCCGGGAAGGATGAGCTTGGTCCAGCGCTGCCAGCGCGTGAAGTGAAAGAGCGAAGCCACCTCGCGTAGGTCCGAGGGAATCGACATGGCTCCCGCAATCACGTTGAAGAGGATGTACCACTGCGTTCCCAACAACATCAATGCAATGGATCCGATGCCCAGCCCGCCGCCGATCCTCACCAACCCCATCAGCAGTATTGGAAAGAATGCTGTCGCCGGCACCGACGCCATGATCTGCGCGACGGGCTGCACGATGCGGGCGATCCGTGGGTTGAGGCCGATGGCCACACCGACAGGAATCGTCCACGTGGCAGAGATAAGCAGCGCGGCGTTCACGCGCAAAAAGGTGGCAGCCGCGCCCTCGAGCAGCAGGCGCAGATCGGCCAGGGTAACGGTCTTGAGCATGAGCGCGGCTTGTGCGGCCGCCCAGCAAACCGCCATCGTGCCCGCCAACGCCACAGCCCATAAAACTGGAGAGACTTTTCTCGATCTCGTTTCGTCCAGCGGCTTGATCACGCGGTTTTCCTTGCTCCGCGCCAGATGTCGGTAGACCGGCTCTTCCACGCGATCCCAAACGCGGCCGGGAAGGTTTTGGAGGATCGTCGATCTCCGAATCAGCTCAAGGATGGGCGAGGTAACCTGGTCGGCGGCTTCCACCTGCTCGAATTTGAATTTGTCGCTCCAGGCAATCAGCGGACGCCAGATCAGTTGATCGGTGGCCACGACGATCAAAATCACGGTGGCAATACCCGCCAGTAAGGCGCGCACATTGCCTTCATAGGTCGCTGTCTGGATGTAGCTGCCCAGCCCTGGAAGCTGAAAGTTTCTGTCGCCCATGGTGAAGGTTTCGCAGAAGATGAGCGCGAACCAGCCGCCCGCCACAGAGACGATCGAGTTCCAGACCAGGCCGATGGTAGAAAAGGGCATTTCGAGCTGCCAGAAGCGCTGCCAGTTGGAATAGCGATAGATGCGCGATGCCTCCAGCATCTCGCGCGGAATGGTTTTGAGCGAGGAATAGAAACTGAAAGCGAGATTCCACACCTGGCCCGTAAAGATGAGCAGAATCACTGCCATTTCAATTCCAAGTTGATGGCCAGGGACGAGCGACACCATGGCCAGCACCACCGGCGGAAGAAAACTGAGCACCGGAATCGACTGCAGAATATCGAGGACCGCGACCATCCATGGTTCGATGCGAGGGTTATAAGCGGCGACGTATCCGTAGGTGACGGCGAAGGCCAGGCTGAGGAAATAGGCGATGACCATGCGCACGATGGAGAAGAAGGCGTAGAGCGGCAGCGCGCCGATGGAACTCGAAATCGCCACCACCGGAATTGGTTTCTGGAACCAGTAGACGCCGGTGCTAACGACAGCGAAGAAGACCGCAAGGGCACAAGCCGCCACGCCCAGATCGACAAAGAAGGGTGTGCTGCGAACGTTGACGAGAGTGCGAGCAAGCGGGCGCTGGAGATTCACTCTTTGTCCTCGCTCGAAACAATCTCCTCTTCCAGCGCATCGGGCAGCACAAACCGGCGGCGCGCGGCATCGAAGTCAAACAGCTCCGCATAGCGGCCCCATGTGACGGCGGTTTCGATCTGCCGCTGGCTCTCTTCGTCACTGAACTGCTCGTCGAGCATGTCGAGGAAAAAGTCTTCGGGCACGGTGTGATCGCTTTTCGTGTCGAGCGCGCGGCGAATCTGCCGCAGCAGCAGCACATTCTCGATGGCAGCATTGCGGAACAACTCTTTCTGCCGAAGAATTTCGGAGTTGGCAAACTTCGCGCCACTGGGAGTGATCACGGCATCGCCCTCTTCAACTTTCAGGAAGGCCAGCAGCTGCGCGGCGTCGACGATCGGCAACAGATCGTCGACCTCGAAGGCCAGATCGTCAGCCAGACGGTACATGTCGTCGCGTCCGCCCTTGTCGAGCAACAGCTCAAGCAAGCCGGCAATGCCGCCGGGCCGCGCGTGGGGCAGCATCTGGTAACGCATCTGCCGCTGATCGCGCACGGCAGGCGCGTGTTGGTGACCGGGCGCTCCGCCCGGTTCTGTGTCGGGCCGGGTGAGGACCTTGTAGATGTAGTCCACCAGTTGGGTGAAAGCCTCCGACTTGCGGTCGCGCGGCTGCGGAATCTGCACCGGAAAGTCGGTGCGGATATGGCCGGGATTGCGCCCCAACACGATGATGCGGTCCGCCAGCAGCACGGCCTCTTCGATGTTGTGTGTGACCAGGAAGATCGCCTTGGTGGGCATGGTCTTCTTCGCCCACAGCTCCAGCAGTTCGCTGCGCAGGTTCTCGGCGGTCAACACGTCGAGTGCGGAAAAAGGCTCGTCCATGAAGAGCACTTCCGGTTCCACGACCAGGGCGCGGGCAAAACCCACCCGTTGCCGCATGCCGCCGGAGAGCTCCTTGGGATAGGCCGCTTCAAAACCGTCGAGACCGACCATGTCGAGCATCTTCATGCTGCGTTCGCGGCGCACCGCGGGTGTCTCGCCGCGTGCCTGAAGCGGCGCCTCAACATTCTCAAGCACCGTGAGCCAGGGAAACAGCGCAAAACTCTGGAAGACGATTGAGACGTTGATTTCGGCCTGAGCGATGGGCCTGCCGTGCCAGTACACCTGCCCCGCCGACGGCGTGGAGAGCCCGGTCAACATCCTCAACATCGTTGACTTGCCCGATCCGGAGGGCCCCAGCAAGGCAAGAATCTCGCCGGGAACAATCCTCAAGTCGGTTGCCGAGATCACCTGAATGCGATTCTGGCTCGGCTGCGCGTAGTACTTCTCGATCCCCACAGCGCGAATGATCGCGTTATCGCTCGCTTGAGGGGTCGCAGGGGCGTCGAGGGTCTGGTTCGGGCTGACCGATTCCGGCATTTCCGGTTCTCCAATGGGGAACTGCTGGCCGGTTTGCGGCCCGCCGCTGCCAATATGCTGCTGCCAGTATAAGGATGAAAAATTGATTCGTCGTGAATGCCTTCCGGAATGGCCGGGAAGACGGCCGTTGGACCGCCCCTGTGGGTCCCCTCCGTGGCTCTCGATGCACGAGGGCAAGGGCCTGTCATCAAGTTCTCAGACCGTAGCGTTGCCAGCGCAAATCGGGCCAGACGAGGCGGAGGACGAAGACTTTGGTGATTCCAAGGCTAGGACGACAACGAAATATGGCCCGATTTGCGCCGCAACCCGGAGGGACGGGGCCGATTTTTCCGATTTCGTTGTCGCTCGTCGCTCCAGTGGGCTGGCTACAGCGCGCTCCTCGCTCCTAGAACTCCAAAAAATCAGCCCCGTCGCTATCGGCCTGAGAACTTGATGACAGGCCCAAGTGCATTACACTACCTAAGCGTACCATTCGTGCTGTAAGGAAAATGTGTAGTTGGGAAGCCCGTAAGTTGGCGCAGTAGACCGTGACGTTTAAGAACGGCCCGTCATGATTCTCCATCCCCCAGTTCCGAGGAGAGTATGCCCACGACCATCGAAAAACCGCGGGTTCTGGTAGCGGACGACGAACGGGTCATCGCCGATACATTGGCCATGATCCTGAACCAAAGCGGCTTTGAAGCGCGCGCCGTTTACTCGGGCGAGAAAGCCCTTGAGCTTGCCGAATCTTTTCAGCCTGACATGCTGATCTCCGACGTGATCATGGCCGACCTGAACGGCATCGATGCGGCGATCCGCATTCGCGCACTGCTGCCGTCGATCAAGATTCTGCTGTTTTCCGGCCAGGCTGCCACGGCCGACCTGCTGGAAAAGGCGCGCAAAGATGGCTACGAATTCGACATCCTCGCAAAACCTGTCCATCCCCAGGATCTTCTGGCACGGCTGCGCGCATAGCTCGAATCATCCGGCTTATCGGTTCCCTTTTCCTCCGCCCGGGTGGCTTCCGGTCAGAGCGAAATCGCCTGCTGCGCGGCTCTCGTGGCCCATTGCACGCGCCGTTTCAGAGCCAAAAGTGGGGCAATCAAAAGGCCTCAGGCGCGGCTTCCGATTCGCTCTTTTCGCCCCCAGTCTTGAAGCTCGGAAGACAATAGACACCGGCAATTCCTGAGTGCTACTCTGCGCGTATCCCCCGGTGCCTTGAACTGAGATGAGTCCCCAGCAGCTTGCTTCCCGTCCAAGGTAACGTGCTCAGCCCCGGGTCGGAGGTATGTAAACCATGCAAATCTGCGAGACCATGAGATCTCTGCGGATCGCCGCCGTGCCGGTGCTCCTGCTCTTCATCGGGACCCCGGTCGTTGTCACTGCTCAGGCGCAATCGACGCTGTCCGCTCTCGACGCGGTCCCACTGCGGCCCTACACTGCACCCGACAAGAGCGTCTCTGCCGGCGTGCCTTACGGATGGCTAGTCACAAATGCCGGCGGCGGTGACGTCTCTATGGAAGGACCACAAGGCGAAACCGTGAAGATCGAAGCAATCGTCGCGTATGACGGCCCGTTTCAGCTCGGGCAGAAGGGCCCCAGCGGCGCCGGTTTGACAATGCCCTCCTCGGCAAAACTTTCTGACAAGCTCGTCATGGTATTTCAACAGCAACAGGCGCTCATCGGACGGCCAGTTCCACAGCTCCAGTACCTTTATGCGGCGCCCATCCAAATGCCGTCGGGCCTGGGCCAATGCGGCATGTTTGCTATCAGCAGCACCGGGGTCGCAAATCCGGGCGATGCTATGGGCATATTCTGCTCGCTCGACGACAGCTCCGCAAAATTCTTCAAGTGTTTCTTGATGTATGGAGCGGCCCCCGCCTCGATTGCGGCCCAGACCGTAACTACGGTCGAAGCCGTCATGAAGAGCTACAAATTAGCTCCGGGTTGGACGCAGAAGCTTCTTTCTCCCTATACGCCGGCAGACTCAACAAATCCAGGACCGGGCGGCTCGGGATATCCCAGTGGCGCAAGTGCGAGCGCGAACGATGGTCCAGGCTCCGGCGGCTATAACCCAGGACCGGGCGGCTCTGGATATCCCAGCAGCGCGCATGCGAGCGCAAACAGTGGACCAGGCTCCAGCGGCGGCTATGACCCAGGACCGGGCGGCTCTGGATATCCCAGCAGCGCGCATGCGAGCGCAAACGATGGACCAGGCTCCGGCGGTGGCTATAACCCTGGACCGGGCGGCTCAGCAGGTTACCCGAGCAACCCGCCTAGCGCGAACAGTGCGAATACCGCCCCGGCCGATGGACCGGGCCTTGGCGGCGGTTACAATCCAGGACCCGGCGGCTCGGCAGGATACCCGAACAGCCCACCTGATCCGAACAGTGCGAAGTCCGCCGAGGCCGATGGACCGGGCCTTGGTGGCGGCTACAATCCAGGGCCCGGCGGCTCGGCAGGATATCCATATGACGGAACCGACCCGAGCGCGTCGTACTCCGAAGTGCTCTGGCGCAATCGGCAAGTCATCGATCGCGGCTTCGTTTGCGTAGGCGCCAATATCGTCGGCAACAGTTCGTCCTCGCAGACTTCGCCCGAGTGCGGTGCATGGAAGCCGGACTTCTAGATCCGGCAGTCTGCGCATCAATCTTTAACCCCGGGCGTCCTAATTCGCGTGCTCGAGCGTCGCCGCCGACCGCCGGTTCACTTCGCCAAGAATCTTTCCCATGTCCTGGTGGACCGCTCTTCCATGCTCCACCATCAGCTCGCCACCCACGTAGACGCGATCGATGTCGCGCTCTTCGGTCACCAGGACGAGGCTCGCGTAAGCATCGAAGATGGTTCCGTAACGCGTGGGATCGATGACTACAAAATCGGCAAATTTGCCCGGCTCCAGACTGCCCAGCTTGTCTTTGACGCCCATCACGTCGGCTGAGCCCATGGTGTGCAGATAGAGCACTTCATACGGGCTCATGACGGCAGCGCTCTGGTAAAGATCGCGGATCGCATACAAGCCCGTGCGCATATTTTCGAAGGGGTCGGCGACGTCGGCGCTGGCTTCGCCGTCCACGCCCATCCCCACGCGAATGCCCTTCTTCAGATACTTGGGAATATCGGCCACGCCTGAGGCGAGGCGGCCGTTCGAGAGTGGGTTCCAGGACATGCCAGCACCGGCCGCGGCGGTCTGATCGAGAATGGCGTCGGTGGTGTGGATGAAGTGGCCGAAATATAGTGTGGGACCGAGCAGGCCGCTTTCAGTCATCCAGTGAAACTTCAATTGCTCGGCGGCCACCGTTTCGGGCGGCTCAAGATAGTGCGTCTGGTTGCCGATGTGGAACTCGTCCATCTCCTGTTTCTCGGCCACAGCCTGCTGTCCGGTGTTGTTGAATGAGGTCCAGCCGTTCAGCATCACGCTCAGGAAGCGCGAACTCTGCGGTTGCGCGGCCGTCCAGTCCAAAAAGCTCTTGAGCCGCGCGCGAGCCATCTCTGCCGTCATCTGCGGACCGATCAGGTCGGCGTCATAGCCGTGAACGAAGCGAATACCGGAGTCCGTCTCGCCGCGAAAGGATTCTTCGTCGCAGCGGCTGCCGGCGCACGATGGCGATGAAGTGCCACCGTAAGCAAAATCGTACGCGCCGGTGACGCCGTGCTCTAGATGATCCAGTGCGCCATACAGAGTGAACCAGTAAAAATCTTCGGCTTTAGCGTAGAGCGCATGATGGTTGTAGAGGCCATCGATCCAGCCAGGAAGCGTCTGGTCCTGCGCGATGCCGCGAAACGCGGCTTGCCACAAATGGCTGTGCGCGGAGAGAAGTCCGGGAATAATCCACTCGCCATGCGCGTCCCACACTTCCTGCGTGATGATGTCGCCCGGCGCGCCCGCGCCAACCGCTGTCAGCTTGCCCGCGTTATCCACCACCAAGTAACCGGTAAATGGCTCCCTCTGCCCCGGCGCCATGGTGAACAATCGAGCGTTAATCACCACCAACCGGTTTTGCGCGGCCGCCCCAGCGCATAGCCCCGCCCACAAACACACCACCACGACGCACACAAGACAGAATCTTCTTGCTCTAGGCATTCCTCTTGATACCGCGAATCCCATCAAAGCGCAATAAAAGCCCGCGCAATTAGGATCGAGCAGTTGACAGAAGCGGTCCCGGCCGTATCGTTATCTCTCTACCCTCACTTGCTCTTGCCATCCCCGACCGGCGAAAGTAAATACAAGATGGCAAAGGCACTTCGCTCCACTCGCGTTCTCACCCCGCAGGGCCTCGCGCCGGCGATCGTAATGGTCGAGCAGGAGCGCATCTCCGCCATCCTCCGCTGGGACGACCTCCCGCCCGACGCGATCCTGCACGACTTCGGCGATCATCTTCTTCTCCCCGGCCTCGTCGACTCGCACGTACACATCAATGAGCCTGGCCGCACGGAGTGGGAAGGCTTTGAGACGGCGACGCAAGCCGCGGCGGCGGGAGGCGTGACCACGCTGGTCGATATGCCGTTGAATTGCATTCCCGAAACCATCAATGTGCCCGCACTCGAAGCCAAGCGTGATGCAGCGAAAGGCAAAGCGTGGGTGGACTGGGCGGCGTGGGGCGGCGTGGTGCGGGACAACGCCGAGTCGCTGCCCTCGCTGGTGCGTGCAGGCGTTCCCGGATTCAAATGCTTTCTCATTCACTCTGGAATCGACGGCTTTGCGTGGGTTGATGAAAAGGACCTGCGCGCGGCGCTCAAGAAGCTGCGCGGCACTGGACTGCCGTTGCTGGCACACGCTGAAGTGGCCGGCCCGGTAGGTGCAGCAACGCAGGCGCTGGACAGAATGAGTGCGGATTGGCACAAATATTCCACCTATCTGCGCTCTCGTCCCGACGATGCCGAGATTGAGGCCATTGCCTTGCTCATCAGCCTCGCCGAACAGTTCCAGACCCCCATCCACATCGTGCATCTATCGAGCGCCCGGGCGCTGCCGTTGCTCAAGGATGCGCGCGAGCGCGGCGTGCCCGTCACCGTAGAAACCTGCGCCCATTATCTCTGGTTCGAGGCCGCGACCATTCCTGACGGCGCTACCCAGTACAAATGCGCGCCGCCGATTCGCGATGCCCGGAATCGCGAGGCGCTGTGGAATGCGCTCAACGAAGGACTGATTGGGATGGTGACCACCGATCACTCCCCTTGCCTGCCCGAGATGAAGCGCCAGGGGCCCAAAGGTGAAGGTGCCCGCTGGGATCAGGCGTGGGGCGGCATCGCGAGCCTTGGGCTGGCCCTGCCGGTACTGTGGACCGGCATGAAACAACGCGGCATCGCGATCGAGCGCATCGGAGAGTGGATGGCGGCTGCGCCTGCCAAGCTGGCGGGCATGAGCGAGCGCAAAGGCGTGATTGCAGTGGGCGCCGACGCGGACTTTGCCGTCTTTGATCCCGAAGCCAACTGGACCGTCGCGCCTTCCGACCTGTATTTCCGACATAAACTCTCGCCGTATCTCGACGCTGAACTCGAGGGCCGCGTGCTCGAAACCTGGTTGCGCGGTGAACCCATCTTTCGCGCCAGCTCATTCGTCGGCGAGGCACGTGGAGAAGAGCAGGTGCGTTCATGAGCGGTCGCACACTGCCCGAGCGCGCCCAGCGCGCCGTCGTCGAATGTCGCCGTATCGCAACAATGAGCGAGGAACCGGGCCGCACCACGCGCAGGTTTCTCACGCCTCCCGCACGCGGAGTGCATCAATTGCTACGCGAACGCATGGAAGCTCTGGGCATGACGGTGCGCGTCGATGCTGCCGGCAACCTGCGCGGCCTTTGGCAACCGCCAAATGCAAGCGGCAAGCGCCTAATCGTCGGGTCGCACATTGACACCGTGCCCAATGCCGGCGCATTCGACGGCATCCTCGGCGTCACCCTTGCACTCGAATGTGCAGAGATCGCGCAGAAACTCAAGATCCCGCTGCCCATCGAAATCATTGCCTTCAGCGAAGAGGAAGGCGTGCGCTTTGGCGTGCCTTTCATCGGCAGCCGCGCGGCCGCCGGTCGATTCGATTCCGCACTCCTCGAGCTGAAGGACGCAGACGGCGTCACGTTGGAAGCCGCGATCCGCGCCTTCGGGCTCGATCCCGCAGAGATCGACAACGCGGCCATCGGAGCAGATGTGTTGGGCTTCTTGGAAGTGCACATTGAACAGGGACCGGTCTTGGAGGCAGAGAATTTGCGCGTTGCCGCTGTGACTGCCATCGTGGGCCAAACCCGGTACACCCTCACGTGGACGGGACACGCCAACCATGCCGGCACCACGCCGATGCACCTGCGCCGCGATGCGCTGGCCGGTGCGGCGGAGTGGATGATTGTGGTGGAATCCATCGCGCAACACACCGAAGGGCTCGTGGCTACGGTGGGCCATGTGGACGTGGAACCGAATGCGGCCAATGTGATCGCAGGCGCAGTGCGTGTGAGCCTCGACGTCCGCCATGCCAATGATACTGAGCGCAAGACGGCGGTCGAGACCCTGCTCGCGCAGGCGCAAGCCATCGCCGCACGACGCGGGCTCGTCGTGGAATGCACACGCCAGATGGATCAGCCCGCCGTACCCATGGACGAGCGGCTGACGGCATTTCTCGCAGAAGCAATCGAGGCGACAGGACTGCCAGTGAAGCGCATGCCGAGCGGCGCCGGTCACGACGCCATGGTGTTGGCCGCGCGCGTGCCCACGGCGATGCTCTTCCTCCGCAGCCCCGGCGGCATCAGCCACCATCCCGATGAAACCGTGCGCGAAGAAGACGTTACGGCTGCTCTGGACGTGTGCCGCAAATTTCTTGAGCGGCTGGCCAGCGAGGTCAGATAGAATCGGGCAGCGGAATTTGTTGGGGACTTTGCTGGATTCCACTCTTTTGATTTCCCTTTGAAGAGGTCGCACGTGCATCACTTAGGATCCACTCGCAGCAGCCTGAAGGCTGACCATTTGCTACAGGCGCCAGACACGTTTGTTCGCTCGCCACTCGCTGGCGCGGAAGGCGTGGAGTTCATCATTCACGCCGCGCCGCAAATGGGCGCCCGCTTTACGCAGATGACGGCAGAGTTTGTAGCCGGCGGATCGCTCGCCCCGGCGCCCGCGCAGCGGTTTCTCTACGTTCTCGACGGCAAGATCGAGCTCAAAGCCGGTGGAAGGCGGCACGTCCTCAAGCCGGGCGGCTATGCGTATCTGCCGCAAAGCGCTCCGCACACGGTGCGCGCACCGGGCATTGCGCGCGTCGCGATCATTGAGAAGCCTTACGAGCCATTGGCCGGCACGCCTGCTCCGGAGATTGTGGTCGGCGACGAAGACGACGTGGCTCCCGTCGCGCTGATGGGCGACCGCGCATTGCGCGTACGTGCTCTGATGCCCGACGGCGCGCCCTACGACTTTGCCGTGAACACCATGACCTACGATCCCGGCGCTTCGCTCAGCATGGTGGAAGTTCACGCGATGGAGCACGGCCTGCTGATGCTTGAAGGCGGCGGCATCTACCGTCTCGGCGACTCATGGTATCCGGTGCACGCCGGCGACTTCATTTGGATGCGCGCCTATTGTCCGCAGTGGTTTGGCGCGTTGGGCAAGAAGCCGGCGAAGTACCTGATCTACAAAGATTGGCGTCGGCATCCGCTGGGAGAATAGAGCGCATGGCAACAAACCAGCCCGATCTTTCGATTGACGGCCTGATGGCAGAACTGATGGCCCTGGCGCAGATCTCAGAAGCTGAGCCGCCCGTGGTGACGCGCGTCGTCTTCGGTGAGGCAGACATGCGCGCCCGCGCTTACGTGAAGGGGCTGTGCGCGGAAGCGGGGCTGACCGTGCGCGAAGACGCCATCGGCAACACCTTTGCGCGCTGGGAGGGCAGCGATCCTACGCTCGCGCCCATCGGCACCGGCTCGCACATCGATGCCATTCCCAACGCCGGCCTCTATGACGGATGCGTCGGCGTGCTCGGGGGCCTCGAAGCCATTCGCGTTCTCAAAAAGCTTCGCTTCAAGCCGCGCCGCTCCATTGAACTCGTGATTTTTACCGCCGAGGAGCCCACGCGTTTCGGCATCGGTTGTCTCGGCAGCCGCATGATGGCCAACGTGCTCACGCCAAAGCAGGCGCTCGCTCTGCGCGACAAGGAAGGCCGCGGACTGGAAGAGTGGCGCACGCAAGCCGGATTCACCGGCCCGCTCGAATCCATCGCAGTGCCCAGCGGCCGCTTCCACAAGTTTGTCGAGCTGCACATCGAGCAGGGACCGTACCTCGAGCAGGAAGGACTCGATGTGGGCCTGGTGACGCACATTGCTGCACCTGCCAGCCAGCGCATCGTGATTGAAGGTGAAGGCGGTCATGCCGGCGGCAAATTGATGCCCGGCCGCAAGGATGCGCTTGCCGCCGCGGCGGAATTGATTCTGGCTCTGGAAGCGGCCGCGAAATCAACGGGCGCTATCGACACCGTGGGCACCGTGGGCGTGTGCGACGTGTTTCCCGATGCTGTGAACAGCATTCCCTCGCGCGTCGAGATCACCACCGACGTGCGCGACATCGATGGCGCGCGTCGCGACCGCGTCCTGGTCACACTCGATGCTTCGATACAGGGCGTACGAACGCGCCGCGGCGTCAAGATCACCACGGAATTGATCAACGCCGATCCGCCGACCACTTGCGATCCAGCGATTTTGGCAGCCCTCGAAGAGTCCGCCGTTGCGGCCGGAGAGAAATACAAAAAGATGGTGGCGCGCGCCTATCACGATTCGTCGTTCGTCTCGTGCATTGCGCCCGTGGCCATGTTATTTATTCCCTGCCGCGGCGGCGTGAGCCATCGGCCCGATGAATACGCTTCTCCTGAGTGGATCGGCGGCGGCATTCATGTGCTGGGGCGCACCCTCGCGCGTTTGGCAGAGTAGGTCGCGCGCTTTCAAAAACGCGCTGCGCCTTGTATGCTATCCCTCAACCCGTTCGGCATTGTCTGCACCTATGAGCGCGCATGCGACAACCCGCATCGTCGGCACCCCCGTTCCTCGAAAAGAGGGCGTGGACAAACTGGTGGGACGCGCGTGCTACATCGATGACATGGAACGTGAGGGCATGTGGTACGGGGCCACGGTGCGCAGCACCGTTCCCCGCGGGCTCATCCGTTCCATCGCCTTCGACCGCCGCATTGACTGGAGTCAATTCACGGTCGTCACCGCTGCCGACATTCCCGGCGAAAATATTATCCAGCTCATCATCGCGGATCAGCCCTGCCTCGCCGACGGCAAGGTGAATCACTGCGAGGAGCCGATCCTTCTCCTCGCGCATCCCGATAAGCACAAATTGCGCGAAGCGCTCGGCGCGGTAAAGGTCGAATACGATCCCCTGCCGCACATCTTCACCATCGAAGAGAGCGAGCGGCAGGATCAGATTGTGTGGGGCGCGGACAATTTGCTCAAGAGCTTCCTGCTGGAAAAAGGTGATGTGGACTCCGCTTGGGCTCATGCCGCGCACATCGTCGAAGGCGAATACCGCACCGGCGCGCAGGAACACTTGTATATCGAGAACCAGGGTGTCATTGCCGAGTACAGCGCGCAGGACGGAGTCACGGTGTGGGGCTCGCTGCAATGCCCCTACTACGTTTTCAAAGCGTTGCGCGGCGTCTTCGATCTGCCTGAAGACAAGGTGCGCGTAGTCCAGACTGAAACCGGCGGCGCGTTCGGCGGCAAGGAAGATTATCCCTCCGTCCTCGCCTGCCACGCGGCGCTGCTGGCCAAAAAGGGCGGTCATCCGGTGAAGATGGTCTACGACCGCATGGAGGATCTGGCGGTCACCACCAAGCGCCATCCCGCGCGCGTACGCCATCGCACTGCGCTCGACAAGGATGGCAAGCTGCTGGCGATGGAGATCCACCTCGACACCGACGGTGGCGCGTACGCCACGCTTTCTTCTACGGTGCTTTCGCGTGCCACGTTGCACTCCACCGGCCCCTATCTTTGCCCTAATGTTCGCGTCCGCGCGCGTTCCTGGGCGACTAATCTCGTTCCTTATGGAGCGTTTCGCGGCTTCGGAGCTCCGCAAGCCATCTTCGCGATGGAGCGGCACATGGACGAAATCGCCGCAGCGCTCGACCTCGATCCCGTCGAATTGCGGCGCAGGAATTTTCTCCATCAGGGCGAGGTGAACGCCACGGAACAGGTGATGCGTGAGCCCATGTTCCTCGAGCAGTTGCTCGATCGCGCGTTGCAGGAGAGCGATTATCACGCCAAGCGTGCACAATTTGCGCGCGCGAATGCCGGGAGTCCCATCAAGCGCGGCATGGGGATCGCGACGTTTTATCACGGCTCGGGATTCACCGGCTCGGGCGAGCTGTATCTGAATTCGCTGGCCGGCGTGGACGTTACGCCGGAGGGCAAGGTGCGCGTTCTGGTGTCGAACACCGAATTCGGTCAGGGCACAAATACGATTCTCACGCAGATTGCCGCCGAAGCGCTGGGCGTCGAATACACCGACATAACTATGGCTGCACCAGACACCGATATGGTGCCGAACAGCGGGCCTACGGTGGCTTCGCGCACCTCGATGGTAGTGGGTCATATTGTTGAGCGCGCTTGCCTGCAGCTCATTTCCAGGTTGCGCGAACAGGCAGGTCTGGGCGCGACGTATACCCGCGAAGAATTCCTTGTCTCGTGCGAGCGTTATCGCAACGCTCATGGTGAAGTCTCTTCCATGTGCCGCTATGAAGCTCCGCCGGGAATCTACTGGGACGATCAGAAATATCACGGCGAGGCGTACGGCGCGTATGCGTGGGCAGTTTACGTGGCGCAGGTCGCCGTGGACACCGTGACGTACTCGGCCGAGGTAGAGGATTTCTGGGCCGTGCAGGAAGTGGGCCGTGTGCTGCATCCGGTGATGGCGGCGGGGCAAATTGAGGGCGGCATCGCGCAAGGCATCGGCTACGCGCTCTACGAAAAAGTTGTTCTCGCGGACGGCCGCATGACCAACAACCAGATGACGAATTACATCATGCCCACCGCGGAGGATGTGCCTCCGATTCACGTGTTCTTCGAAGAGATTCCCTTCCAGCATGGAGGGTACGGTGCGAAAGGGATCGGTGAACTGCCGCACGACGGCCCGGCACCCGCGATTTTGAATGCCATCCGCGACGCGACCGGCATAAGTTTCACGGCCATTCCACTTTTGCCCGAGGATCTTTATGCGGGACTCGTCGCGATTCAACCGGCAGAGGAGCCGGCCTTGCCATGAAAGCCAACGGAAAGGCCACGGCGGACGCGCACTGGCAGGCGATCCGCTTCACGGTGAATGGCGAGAGCCGTTCAGTAAACGTGCCGCCCATGAAGCGGCTGCTTGATGTGCTGCGCGAAGATTTACATCTGACCGGAACCAAGGAGGGCTGTGGCGAGGGCGAGTGCGGCTCCTGCTCGGTGCGCATGAATGACGAGTTGGTGAACAGTTGCCTTGTGCCTGTGCTCCAGGCCGAAGGAGCCGAAATTCAAACTGTGGAAGGACTGGCGCTCGACGGCATCCTTCATCCTTTGCAGGAATCTTTCTTGCACAACGGCGGAGCGCAGTGCGGCATTTGTACGCCCGGCATGTTGATGGCCGCGGCGCAGCTTCTTTCGCACAGCCCGCATCCCAGCGAGGCGGAGATTCGCGAAGGCCTGGCTGGCAATTTGTGCCGCTGCACAGGGTTCATGCGCATCTTCGCGTCGGTCGCGGCCGCGGCCGGCGAAACAGAAGCGGATTTGGCGAAAGAGCCAGTCGTGGGGCAAACGCATCATGCGCGGTAATGCGGAAATTCACGAACTCGTCGCGCCCGGCAGCCTGGCTGCGGTGCTCGATCTGCTTGCCGCCGAGCCGGGCCAATGGACGCCGATAGCGGGCGGCACGGAATTAATGGTGGCATTTTCTGCCGGACGTTTGCACGCACACAAACTGGTTAACCTGTGGGGCATTCCCGATCTGCGCGCTATCGAGGTAACACCGCAAAGCGCTGCCATCGGTGCGTCGGCCACGTTTCTGGATCTGCGCAAGCACGCTGTCATCAACGCAGAGTTCCCACTGCTCGCCAAGGCCGCAAGCTGGATCGGCTCGGTTGCCAACCAGAGCCGCGCCACGCTCGGCGGAAATCTGGTGAACGGTTCGCCCGCCGCAGATTCTTCACCTGCGTTGCTTGCGTACGATGCGGAGATTGAAACCATCTCCGTGCGCGGCCGCCGCAAAGTTCCCTATTCCGAGTTTCACACCGGTTACAAGCGCAATGTGCTCGCCGCCGATGAACTGCTCTACTCGATTCATCTGCCGAGGCGATTCGCGCACCACCGCCAATACCTGCGCAAGGTGGGGACGCGGCGCGCCATGGCCATCGCTAAAGTGGCGCTCGGCGCCACAGCGCTGCTCGACCAAGGCATCATCCGCGAAGTTCGGCTTGGAGCGGCGAGCCTGGCGCCCTATCCCACGCGGCTCAAACAAACTGAGGCGGCGCTGCTGGGCCAGGCACTCACGCGTGAAACGGTGCTGGCCGCGCGACGCGCGCTGCTCGCCGAAGTGCAACCGATCGACGATATTCGCTCCACGGCCGAGTACCGTCGGCGTGTGGCCGTGAATCTGCTCGAAGAGTTTTTGCTGGAGTTGCGCCGGGAGGGCTTGCGACCGTGAACGCTACGCTTGAGGCCTGGAATGCGGCCGGCGAAACCGAAGCCCGGAATGCCATGCTGGCCTGTTGCGGCGCCAGGCGGTGGGCCGATGCGATGGTGGCCTTCCGTCCGATCGCGAATGTATTTGCACTGAGCGAGGAGGCAGACCGCGCATGGGGTACGATGCAGGAAGCCGACTGGCTTGAGGCTTTTGCCTGCCATCCCCGCATCGGCAATCGCAAAGTGTCGGCGCACGCAGGCGCGCAATCGGTAGCATGGTCTCGGGCTGAGCAAGCGCAGACCAGACTCGGCGAACGAGGCCGTGCTGGCCGAAATCGCCGACGGAAATCAGAGATATGAAGAGCTGTTCGGATTCACGTACATCGTATGCGCAACAGGCAAGAGCGCGGAAGAGATGTTGGCTATTCTGAAGCGGCGACTGGGATCGACGCGTGAACGCGAGTTACGCGAAGCCGCCGAGCAGCAGCGGCAAATCATGCAAATCCGTTTAGGAAAGTGGTTGATCGAATGAGCACAGTCACAACACATGTACTGGATACAGTCTTGGGCAAGCCGGCAGCCGGAATTGCCGTGCGACTGGAGAAACTGGAAAGCGGATGGGTTGAAATTGCCGCGAGTGCCACCGACGCCGATGGCCGCTGTCGCGATCTTGCTGCCGATGCGCCGGCCGGCAATTATCGGATCACCTTCTCGACTGGCAGTTACTTCAAGCGCCTGGACCGCGCGAGCATCTATCCGGAGATCGTCATAACCTTCAGCTGCGACGGCAAGGGGCATTATCATTTGCCGCTCTTGCTCAGCGACAACAGCTACACCACCTATCGAGGATCGTAACAAGGGGAAGCTAACCAATGGCAAGACTGGGTGAAAACCGCTACGGAAAATCCCGCGTGCGCCTGTCGCGCATCACGCGCCTGAGCGATCGGCACGAGTTCAACGAGTGGACCGTGCACGTGATGCTCTACGGCGACTTCGACGCCAGTTACACGCAGGCCGACAACAGCAAGGTCCTCCCCACCGACACGATGAAAAATACCGTGTACTACGTGGCGCGCAACTCAAATGCCGCAACTATTGAGGCCTTTGCCTGCGAACTGGGCGACTACTTCCTTTCGAACCAGCCGCAGGTGGCAAAAGTCAGCATTGATGTCCAGGAAAAATCCTGGCAGCGCATGATCGTCGACGGCGCGCCGGAAGCCACGACCTTCAAGCTGGGCGGACCTGAGTTGCAAACTACACACGCCGAACGCGAACAATGCGGGGCGTGGGCCGTCACTTCGGGCGTAGATGGATTGACGATTCTCAAGACGACCAAATCGGCGTTCACTGGCTACATCAAGGATAAGCTGACCACGCTCAAACCGGCCACCGACCGCATCTTCGGCACGGGCGCCACGGTCACATGGGAGTATGCGACAGCAACGCCGGATTATGCCGAGGTGCGCGCGCGAATTCTCGAAGCACTGCTCAAGGAATTTGCCGGCCACGACAGCATGAGCGTGCAACACACACTCTTCGACATGGGGAAAGCCGCGCTGACCGCCGCGCCGGAGATCGCGCGCATTCACCTCTCCATGCCCAATCTGCATCATCTGCTTGCCGACTTGAGCCCCTTCGGCCTCGACAATCCGAATCACATTTTCGTGCCCATCGACGAGCCCCATGGTACGATCGAGGCCACCGTCGAGCGGTAAGTCAAAATCAAAAGGCAAGTACGTGACCGGCACAACGACCACAAAAGGCCAGGTGTATGCGCAAGGCGGCGCGCCCGAAAGTTCTGGCCTGCGCGCGGGTGTGCTGGGCCCGGTAGAAACGCTGGCGCAGTCGGTCTCGGCCATGGCGCCCAGTACTTCTCCTTCGCTCACTATTCCGCTGGTCTTCGCGCTCGCCGGCAACGCGACTTGGTTTGTCTACCTGATGGCTACCGCGGCAACTTTCCTGGTCGGTTTCTGTGTGAGCCGCTTCGCGAAGCTTTCCGCATCCCCGGGATCGCTTTACACCTACACCGCGGAAACGCTGCCGCCAGTCTTTGGCGTTCTCGCCGCGTGGGGCCTTCTGCTTGCGTATCTCGCCACCGGCGCCTCAGTGGCAGGTGGAGGACTTTATTACTTTGGCGTTCTCTGGCAGCAGTTTCTGCCCTGGGCGCATTGGATGCCGCACGCGCTTCCCACGCTCGGCGTCATTTGCGGCATCGCTGGATGGGTTGCTTATCGAGACGTAAAGCTTTCCGCTGAGTTGATGCTGTGGATTGAAGCCGTCTCCGTGAGTCTGATTCTCATCGTGCTGGCGGTGATGTTTTTTCACTTCGGCATCCGGATCGATCTTGACCAGCTCCGCCTGAAGGGCGTGTCCGGAGCTCGGCTTGGACCGGCGCTGGTGCTGGCAATGTTTACTTTTGTCGGATTTGAGAGCGCCACCACCCTCGGTGGCGAGGCAAAAGATCCGACCAAAACAATTCCGCGCGCAGTCCTGCAATCCGCCATTCTGGGCGGCGTGTTCTTCATGTTGTGCTCGTATTCTGAGGTGCTCGGCTTCCGCGGCGAATCAGCGATGCTAAGCCAGTCTGCGAGCCCTCTTCATCAACTCGCGGCGAGGATGGGCGTCTCTCCACTCGGTGTGGGCATCGACCTCGGCGCGGCCGTGGCCATGTTTGCCTGCGTGCTGGCTTGCACCACAGCAGCCGCACGCGTCCTGCTGAAGATGGCGCAGGGTGGTTTGCTGCCGCAAGCTCTTGCTCGGACCGACCAACGTCACGGAACTCCTGGTGCTGCAATTGCATTCTCCGCCGGGCTCATGTTTCTCTCCACTGCGGCACTGGCTCTCTGCCGCGTGACGGGCTCCGACATGTATGACTGGATGGGGTCGCTCGCTGTCTTTGGATTCCTCACGGCCTACGCGCTGGTTGCCCTTGCGCTGCCTTTTGCGCGGCGGGCAATGGGCCAGCACTCGCACATCGTCGCGGTCCTCAGCATCTTCACTGTTGCGGTGATGATCCTGATTACTGTTTTCGACCTCAACTCCGCGGCCGACAAAGCTCACGCGCGCATTCCGTATCTTTATCTCGCTTACATCGCGGCGGGGCTAGGCTGGTACGGAGTGCAGCGGGCGATGCGTGCAAATCGCTGACGATATGTGGAAAACGCGTCCCCAGTGGGCGCGAATCACAAAGAATCTTTACATGAACTTTATACCGCAGACATTACCATGCCTGTAACCCGCGTGGTTGCAGGTCCAAGCCTTTGAACGGTCTACGTTCGAAACCTTAACTTTTTCAGTTTGGAAGTTGCACGCACACAAACGCCGGATCTCACATTCACTAATGCTTCACTTTTGAAATCCCGAAACTTCGCACGGGAAATCTCTATTTCGAGGTCAGTCCTTTGAAGCACTCCATACGTACGTCCTCCTTGTGTATCGCTGTTCTACTGGCGATCGCCGCCGCAGCGCTGTTCACGACCCACTCACTCCACGCACAACAAACTCTCGGCGGAATCACTGGCGAGGTGACCGACGCCTCGGGCGGTGT
Organism: uncultured Acidobacteriota bacterium; assembly: GCA_963786565.1. Taxonomy (GTDB): domain Bacteria; phylum Acidobacteriota; class Terriglobia; order Terriglobales; family Acidobacteriaceae; genus Telmatobacter. Next base: position 512,076 of record CAWAZR010000024.1, read on the forward strand.
GATTCCCAATGTGGCCGTCACTGTGGCTGAGGAGCAGACCTCGCTCACGCGCACCACCAAGACCAACGGCTCTGGCAGTTACAGCTTCGTCAACTTGCCCATCGGCGTTTATACGCTCACCTATACGGCCGGCGGTTACCAGGCGCAGAAGACTCCGCACATTACGGTGCAGGCCGACCGCACGGCCACCGTGAACGCTTCTTTGAAGGTGGGCCAGGCCAGCACTACGGTGGAAGTTGAAGCTGCGCCGCTGATGAATGCCGTGGACACTACCAACGGCTACGTGATGGAAGCGCAGCAAATCGACGCAGTTCCATTGCCCACCGGCAGCTTCACCGGCCTGGCGATTCTTTCGCCCGGCGTGAATGCGGAGTTGCCCGGCGGTACCGGCTCCGACTCAGGTCTGGGCAACGCGCCCATCTGGGCGAACGGCCAGCGCGATACATCGAATGCGTTTCTTGTGAACGGCGTCGACGCCAGCAATCTTTTCAACGGCAAGAGCACCAGCGAAGTGGATTCGTTCCGCGTCTCCAACAACACAGGCCAGGCCAACAACGCCGCCGGCGGAGTGGTGCCCAGTGCTGGATCCGTCTATCTGTCCATTGGCAACGCCATCCCCACTCCGGCGCCCGAGACCATCGCAGAGGTTCGCGTTAACGCTTCGATGTACGACGCCCAGCAGGGCTCCGACAGCGGCGCGCACATCGACATGAGCACCAAGTCGGGCACCAACCAGTTCCATGGCGGGGTTTACGCCCATCGCGGCACCAACTGGATCAACGCCGCTCCCTTCTTCTTCAAGAAGGATAACAATATTCCGGCTGCCGACAAGAATCCGCAGTTGCACCGTTACAACTTGGGCGGCGACATCGGCGGGCCAATCATCAAGGACAAGCTCTTTGGCTTCGTCGGCTACCAGCACCTGCATATCTCCGACCAGGAGACCGGCGATGAATTACTAGTGGTGCCGCCGGGATTAAGCCCCAACAACCGCGGCGTCGCGAACCTGATCTCGTCGGCTACTAATAATTGGACATCCAATATTGGTTTTGAACAGAGCCAGGGATTCGATCCCACCACCGGTGGTACTTTTAACGGTTTCAGCGCCTCTTCAAATCCTGTCGCTTACAAATTGTTCACCGCACCTGCGCTACCGGGCGAGCCGGGAAACTATTTGGTTCCGAGCGCCCTTCCTACCGCCAGCCCTAACGTCTATTCGCCCTACAACGCATTCCTTCCCGGCACGTCCCGTTTCATTTCCGATCAGGGCGTTGCCGATCTTGATTGGAATGTGAGTTCCAAGGACATTCTTGCGGCCAAGTACTACTACCAGCACGATCCCTCGAGCTCGCCCTATGCCTACTCCAACGTGCCCGGATTCACTGGCCACATGGATACCGGTTCACAGCTGGGTTCGCTCAACAATGTGGAGACCATCGGTTCGAACCTGAGCATCTCTGAGACGATAGGCGTGCTACACGAGAAGGTGTACGCCACAAACGACCAGGCCTTTTCAGCCCAATCCGTCGGGATCCCGTCGGCATTCGGGTCGTATTTTCCAGGCTTCACCATCAATGACGCGATCGGCGATGCGTTCGACTCGACGACAGGCCCTCTTTATGGCCTCACGGCTCCCTCGCTTTCCATCGGCCCGAATGCTGAATACCAGGGCGCCAACACAGGCGTATTTCAGAACCGCATTATGCCCTCGGGCACAGCCATCTGGAGCAAGGGACGCCATTCGCTCAGCTTCGGCGGCAGTTGGTCTTATACGCAATTGAATCTGCGCGACCGCCGCACGGGCACTGGCAATGTGGCCTCGCCTGACTTCGTCTCCTTCCTCGATAACTGGGTGACGCCTTACTCGACGCAGAACTTTACTGCCTCAACCTTCCTGCAGGGCAACGCCAATCGTTATTACCGCGCCAACGAAACCGGCTTGTTCGCACAGGACAAGTTCCAGTTGACGCCTACCCTAAGCATCACCGCCGGAGTTCGCTACGACTGGAACGGCGGCCTGACAGAAAAGAATGGCGATCTTTTCAACTTCGATCCCGGAACCAATCCAGACTCATGCAGTGTAAGCACTTCCGATCCCAACGCTTACTCCTATTGCGTCGCCAGCGACAACATCGTCAACTCCGGCTTCATCATCGCGGGTAACAATGCGAACGGAACCAAAGGTGTGAGCAAGACCACGTTGACCGGCCGCCAGTGGGGCATAGCTCCGCGCGTGGGCTTTGCCTGGCAGCCGTCCGCGTTCCACTCAAAATTCGTAGTCCGCGGCGGCAGCGGCCTCTACTACGACCGCGGAGAACTGTACAGCTATCTCTCGCCAGGATATGCGGCAGGCGAAGTGGAAGGCGGACCATACGGCATCGCGCAGACGCCCCCATTCGTGACCCAGCAGCACTGCCCTTATTCTGAATCCTTCCAGGCCGCCGACCCAACCTTCCTTTATCTGAATTACATTCCGATTTGCGGTGGAGACTTTTTCACGCCCCCATCTCCCGGCGCTAACGACGGATATACGCTCGGAACCCCGTGGGGGACTTCGCTGGGCGCCGGTCCTTCCAATCCCAAAGCCTCGGACGTGACCAAGTATCTCCCCAACGCTGCGGACATTATTGACGGCACGGTAACGGGCTCCAATGCACAACAACCTTTCATTCTCGGGGTCTACAATCGCGCCAACAAGCTGCCGTACAGTATCAATTTCACGCTGAATATCCAGTACCAGCCGCGCAACGATCTGATGATTGAATTCGGCTATGTGGGCAATCTCGGCCGTCACCAGGTCATCCCCGTGCCGTTCAACCAAGCCAGGATCGCGACCCCATCCAACATCCTGCTTTCAGGCGGAATGTATCCGCAATCCTTCAGCTACGGATACACGGTGTATGATCCCAACGCGTTTTACCCGATATGCGTCAATGAGGATCCAACCTGCAAGTATGGCGCGATGCAGAGTAACTTCGAAGGCGGTAACGTAGACCTGCGCGTGCCCTACCTCGGTTACTCTTCGGAGTCTGAGTCTTACACGGCGGCTGGAATCGCGGCTTATCACGCGCTCACATCGCACCTTGAAAAGCGCCTCAGCCACGGCCTAGTGGCCGGCGTCTCCTACACCTTCTCGCACGCCACCGACGAACAAAGCGGCCTGGGTCTCTTCTACAACGGCAACAATCCCACCAATCTGCGCTCGGGCTACGGCTCCGCCGATTTCGACCGGACGCATGTTTTGAACTTCACTTACGGCTACACGACGCCCAAGTTCGTAGACGAGCACACTCTGGCGGGCAAGGCGCTCGATAGCTGGGCCATTCACGGTGTCGCCGTCATTCAAAGCGGCCAGCCCTACAGCGTCATCGATTATTCGGGCGCTGTCGGCAGCATCTTCTACAGCGTCTTCAACGGCATCACGAATCCCATCGTGCCTCTGAACTACGCCGCAGGCTGCACGCGCAAGAATGCGCTCACCGGCGCGAACGGCGCCTTCTACAATCCGAACACCCAGACGGGCGCGGCGCTGAAAGCTAGTTGCTTCACCCTGCCGCTGATCCCCGTGGGCACCATGGGCGTCCCTGCCGGCGACCCCTTCGAAACTAATTTCACCAACGGCCAGCGCAACATCTTCCGCCAATCCTGGCAGCGCCGAGCGGATGCTTCTTTGACCAAGGAACTGCCTATCCACGACAAGTACACCTTGCGCTATAGCTTCGACATGTACAACCTCACCAATACCGCGAGCTTTGACATTCCACAGAACAACGTGAATCAAAACCAGGCGTTCAACAACGTGCCCGATGCCATCGGCAGTAGCTCGTCGGCTCCCACACAGGCGGCGCCAACCAATAACTGCCAAACCAATCCGTATGGCGCCAACACAGGATTCTATAACTGCCCTGCGGCTCTGGGCGTCACTAAGCACAGCATCGGCAGCGCGCGCCAGATTCAGATGTCTCTGCATCTGGACTTCTGATGCGGGCAACTCGTCATAACCCAAAAGGCGGCTCTCCACGGAGCCGCCTTTTTCGTTTCGCCCCCGCAAGACCACCGGGTACCCTACAACCGGGCCCCCACGGACTGGTCCAGGTCCGTGGGGTGGAGATCTCGATTCTGAAATGTGGGAAAGTACGAACCCAACTCAACTCTCTCCATCCAGCACGAACCTGGCACGCAGTGCAACCCCTACAATCTCTCTATGACCGCCGTCCCGTGGACCCTCCGCGCTCTCCGTCACGACCTCGCCAACGGAACCACGAGCCCTTCGGAACTGGCTGAAGCGGCGCTCGCGCGTTCGAACGGAAGTGCCAACCGCAACACGTACCTCTGGCAGGACGCAGCATGGACCCGCGCGGAAGCTGCGCGCGTCGAGGCCATGCCGCGCTCCAGCGGCGGCCCATTTGGCGATGGCCGCGCTGCCTTGTGGGGACTGCCCATCTCGGTCAAGGACTGTTTCGACCTAGCCGGCTCACCGACCACATGCGGAGTGCATTTTTATCGCGACCTGAACGGCACAGCCACGCGCGACTCCTGGCTGGTGGAGCAACTCCGCGCTGCCGGCGCCGTAATCGTAGGCAAAACTCACCTTCATGCTCTGGCCTACGGAATCACCGGTGAAAACCCAGAGTTTGGCGATTGCGTGCAGCCACGCGACTCCGGCGCGCTCACCGGCGGATCTTCGAGCGGCGCAGTCGCGAGCGTGCAGGAGGGTTCAGCCGTGGCCGGCATCGGCACTGACACCGGCGGCTCCGTGCGTGCGCCCGCGGCGCTCGGCGGACTGGCCGGATACCGCTCCACCGTCGGCCGCGGCGACTGGCGCGGCGGCGCGCACCTGTCTGTCACCTTCGACACCATGGGTTGGCTCTTCCGTGACCTTGAAGATGCCCCGCTGCTCACTGCGCCGTTTGCCGCAGGTCATAACCCTGAGAACATTTCATTCAGGCGCTTCGCTTTTCTCGGCGACCAGTTCCTCCACGATTGCGAGCCGGAGGTAATAGAAGGCTTTAGCCGCGTGATCGGCGAACTGCAGGCGCTTGGGCTCGAAGCTGAGCCCATCGATCCTGCGTGGTGGAAGGATTCCGTTGAGATCTTCGCGCCACTGCAAGCATCGGAGGCTGCACTGTTGCATGCGGGTAACTTCGACCGCTGCGAGCCGTCTATTCGCGACCGCCTGAAGTGGGGCGCAAGCCTGACGCCCGAAGAAGTTGCCTCGTTGCGGCAGCGTCATGCCGACTACCGCGCGCGCACGGATGAGCTCTTCGCCGCGCATCAACTGATCCTGATGCCCTCGACTCCGGTGGCGCGCCTCGCGGCCGGGGCCGACCACAGCCAAACCCGCAGCCGTCTGCTGCGCTACACTTCACCGTTCAGCCTGGCTGGCGTACCCGCAGTTGCCATCCCCTGCGCCCACGGCGGCATGCAACTGGCTGCTGCGCGCGGTTGCGACGAGCCGCTGCTGGCGCTGACCGCACAAATCGGCGCGCAAAGAAAAACCACTTCAGAAGCCTGAATATCTTGCGAATGAGGCTATATTAGTGGGTTGTCTTGAAGGTAAAATGGAAATTCCAGATTGTGGAAAGCAGAAGGAGGATAAATGAAGCCCCGACTGTTATTCGCTTTTGCCCTGATTCTCACGGTCCTTGCGGGTGCGCTTCCGATGATTCTTGCCCACGGGCAAGCCGAACCTCAGGTAGTGCTCCAGGAGCGGTTCACGCTGACACCGTTCCCGAAACCTTCTTCGCTCATGTCGGGAGAGCGTTCTTGCCCTTTTATCTTTTGGACAAAGGATTTTACTCCCGAGCAGAGGATAGCTTTTAATTACGTCGACAAGGCGGGGATGACGACTAGCAATACGCCGGTGCTGGCGAACGTAACCATCATGATCGATTCAAAGGCCAGCGTTCCAGTCGCGACGATGGAGAGCTCCATGAGTTCGGACGAAAAAGTATGGACGCTCATGATGTCCCAGGATACCTATAATGCGAATGCGGAATGCCTGAAAGGCATTTCGGTTAAACAGGGACAATAATCGCACTTTTGGGCGCGGCAAAGCGGCCGCAGAAGTGTATTAGAACGGCTTTTCCGTCAGGAACGGCTCCGGCTTCATCGTCCCGTCACGTTGCTTCACCAGCATTTGCACTTTGCCCTCGGCCGCTTCCAGCTCCTGCTTGCAGGCAGCCGAAAGGTTCACGCCCTCTTCAAAGAGCTTGAGTGAATCCTCGAGCGCCAGATCGCCCTTTTCCAGTTGTTCGACGATGCTTTCGAGCTTCTTGAGCGATTCTTCAAAGGAAGGCATGGCGTTCACCTCTTGCTTTTATTTTCCCTGCGGCAGCGCCCCGGCAATCACCTCGGCTGCTACGTCGTAGTTGCCGTACGGCGCGCTCACCTGCACGCCCTGCACGTACGGTCGCACCGCTTCCACCATCTCCTGGGCGATCTTTATGCCCTCGGCGCGCGCGGCCCCAGGCGTATCGGCCTGTGCCATGCGCAGCATGATCTCTTCTGGCATAGCAATGCGCAGGTCGTTCTTCATGTATTCTGCGTTGCGCAAACTGGTGAGCGGCCAGATGCCGGCAATGATCGGAACGCGATGGTCCTTCACCCGTTCCAGAAACTCTTCCAGCAATCGCAGATCGAAGACCGCCTGCGTGATGGCGTACTCTGCCCCGGCCTCCACCTTGTAGGCGAACCGTCGCAACTCGTTCTCAATCTCGGGCACTCCGGGATTGGCGGCCACGCCGATGGTAAAGTTCGTGCTCGCGCTAATGGAGTTCGAACCAATGTCGAGCCCGTGATTCAGCCGGTTGGCGATGTTTACCAAACCAATGGAATCTACGTCAAAGACTTGAGATGCATCAGGATAATCCCCCTGCTTGGGCGGCTCGCCGGTAACGCAAAGAATGTTGCGCAAACCGATGGACGACGCTCCCAGCAGATCCGACTGGATCGAAAGCAGATTCCGGTCGCGGCAGGTGTAATGCAGAATCGTCTCCATCCCGGTGTGCTGCTGAATCTGGATGCAGAGGCTTTGCCCGCTCATGCGCGCCGAAGCCTGGGCCGCGTCGTACACGTCAACCGCGTCCACGCCCAGCCGCGCCAGCAGTTGCGCGCCCTCGATTTCTTTGGAGCAATCGATACCCCGCGGCGGCACGAACTCCACCAGCTTGATGAACTTTCCCTCGGCGAGCAGTGCGCCCAGCCGCGAGCGCTGCCCCAGCGTTGCGGGGGGCGTTTCCTTGCTCACTTCCGGCGCTGCGCCCGTTACCGTCACGTGGGTTTGCTCGTCCATGGCCCGGATGGCCGAGCGCATAGCGCGAATGTGATTCGGGGTGGTGCCGCAGCACCCGCCCACAATCTGCACTCCAGCGGCAACGGCCTTGCGCGCAAAGCTGGCCATATACTCGGGCGAGCAGAGATAGACATTGCGGCCTTCAACGGCCCGCGGCACACCCGCATTGGGCATGGCCGCCAGCGGCAACGCTGTCGCCGCACGCATAGCCTCTGCGGCCGTCAGCACCGTCGCCGGTCCGGTGGAGCAGTTCACGCCCACGGCGTCAGCGCCCCACTCGGTGAGCAAAGCCGCTGCCTGCGCGGGCGAAGCGCCATCCAGGCACTCGCTTTCATCGTCTACCGTGACCATCACCAGCACGGGCAGATGCGGCGCAACCGCCTTCGCGGCTTCCAGCGCCTCATGCGCCTCGTTCAAAGCCGGCATGGTCTCAATAATCAAGAAGTCCACGCCGTTCTGGGCCAGAATGCCGATCTGCTCCGCAAACGCCGCGCGCGCTTCGTCCAAACCGGTTTTTCCCAGCGGCTCCAGGCGCACGCCCAGCGGCCCGACCGAACCGGCAACCCACGCGCTCGCCACCAGACTTTTCTCTCAGACGCTCGACAGCTTGCCTTGCCAGCCGCACGCCCGCAGCGTTGATCTCGGCCGTCTTTCCCGCCAACCCATGCCGTGCCAGCCGGAAGCGGTTGGCGCCGAAGGTATTGGTTTCAAGAATCTCCGCACCAGCCTGCAAATACTCTTCATGCACGCCAAGGATCAGGTTGGGGTCCGAAAGGTTCAGCTCGTCATAGCAGCGGTTGACGAAGATGCCGCGCGCGTAGAGCACCGTACCCATGGCGCCGTCGGCGAGCACGGGGCGGTCGGCAAAAAGCTCGGAAAAACGGCTCATTCTGTTGTCATGCTACCGCATCGCCGGCAGAATTGTATGCAATCTCATCGCGGTTCCTGCCGGTCTTCGGCGCGGCCTGCCTGGCCTCTTCTGGCGGCGCCTGGTCCCGCTTCCACAGCGGGAACAGGGCGCGGAGGCAGCACTCTCGCCCGGGCCGCTCCGGGGCCGCGAGGAACCGGGTGGCTTTGTTATACTTCGGGAGTCATAACCTGCGTGGAAATCTGTTTCGGCCACTGCAATTTGAACGATTTCCGTGTGCACGCATCGCTATTTCTATGTCGCGGCGGCGAATTGTGCCGCTCCATCAATCGAGGGTTGGGATTTTGAAGAAGAAGAGCCTTTGGATCAGTGCCAGTGCAGCTTTGGCAGCAGCCGTCGCGCTGGCGGGTTGTGGCAGCACCTACTATTTTGACGGCCGCGTACTACCGCCCAGCGGGCTGGTCAACCGCGTCGTCATTGCCATCCAGAACCCCGGCGTCCTGTCCAGAGGGGCGCTTCAGATTGTCGACGCCTACTACGACGAGCGCAGCGGTTACAACGGTACGCCAGGCGCATTTTCCATTGCTGGATACGGCGGTTCGCTGCCCATCACCATTCAAAACATGCCCGAAGAGCAGTTCGGCGCAGTGTACGGCGCGGGCGATGGAAGTCTTACTCTCGCCGGTTACGCGGGCGAAAAAACCGTGGGTAACGTAAGCGGCCTCGCGGGCCTTTCTTCCAGCATCTTTATTACACGGAACGAGGCGTTCGTTTTTGCGACCAGCCCTTCGTCGCATCAGTTCACCATCGTGAATCAATCCCAGGGAAGTTCTATCGGCCTGGCGCTTTCCAACGTTTATCGCGTAAGCGTCAATCCCGGCGGATCGGTCGCGCTGGCCTTTGTGCAGAACTCCCCTTACGTCTACTACCCGCGCGAACTCACCGCCGCGCAAACGGTCACATTTTCCGGCGGCCCGTCCACGTGGCCCAAGGCCGCGGTCGACTGCGAGCCGCAAAATGCCCCCTATTGGTGCCTGTTTCAGATGCAGGCTCCCACCTCCCTGGACGCGACGGGCAACTATTATGGCGCACCGCTCACCTTCGATCACCCGATCAAAGCTGTCTTTTCGTCTGACGGCAGCACGGCATACATCCTGAGTTGCGGACCGGAATGCGGTGGCACCACTGCGGCTTACACGCGGGTTCCAATTGCGCCCATGATCTTTTTACAGGGCCAGTCGTCCGGGCTTCTGCCTACCGTCGCCGCTCTCGCAAGCGCCACCGTTCCCATTCCCGGCGGGGCCAGCAACGCGCTGGTCAATTCCACCATTATGTACGTGGTGGGCCAATCGCCGCAGGTGATCAACGGAAACACGCTCTTCGGCGGCAACCTGACCGTGGTCAACCTGGCCAACAACACCATCTCGAGCAGTACTGCAATCAGCGACGGACAGCCCGGCGCCATGAACCGCATCTTGCAGGCCGACGACAATACTCTGTGGATCGCGATGACCGGATGTACGACTGGCGTGCGCTACGCCACCAATCCCATCAGCGGCTACGGTTGCCTGACGATGTACAACACCTCGACCAACAAGGTGATGCTGATTGAGCCGTACATCGGTAACGCCACCGGCATCGCCGCGGTTACGGGCCTGCACAAGCTTTACGCAGCCGAAGGCGGGCAAGTGTACATTTATTCCACCGTCGATGGCTCGTCGATTAACAACGAGTTCGTAACCGTGACAGGCACTGCGTACGACGTGGCCTACATCGACGCCATCACCGACGCCAACAACACCGTCTACTAATTCCGATGCCCACTGAGGCCATCGACTTCCGCGCCGACGTCCTGGCCATCGCCGCACATCGCGACGACGTGGAGCAGACCTGTGGCGGCACGTTGCTGCGCATGGCGGCGCGCGGCCTGCGCACCGCAATCCTCGATTTGACTCAGGGAGAAGCCGGAACCCGCGGCACCGCGCAGGAGCGCGCTCGCGAAGCCGAAGAAGCCGCAGGTATTCTGGGCGTTGGCTGGCGGCAGGCGCTCACCCTGCCCGACGGCGCCATCGAGAACACGCTTGAGAATCGCGTTGCCGTAGCTCGCGTTCTCCGAACTCTTCGTCCCCGCGTGGTGATTCTTCCCTACTGGCACGCCCGCCATCCCGATCACGCCGTCACTGGAACGCTTGGCTACGACGCCTGCTTCCTCGCGGGTCTCAAAAGTATCGAAACTGGCGCGGAGCCCCATCGGCCCTTCAAAATTGTCTACGCCAGCCTCTATGCCGACGTGCGCCCCAGCTTCGTCGTCGACATCACGCCGTTTGTCGAGCAGCGCCATCAGGCGTTGATGGCCTATCAATCGCAGTACGCGAATCAACCCGCCGGCAGCGGCCTCTTCGTCCCCGAGGAGGAGATTCGCGAGCGCACCTTCGCCGAGGCGCGTCACTACGGCCTGTTGGCTGGTGTGCGTTACGGCGAGCCCTTTGTCCAAAAGGAAGTCGGCCTGGTGGACGATCTCACCCTGTTGCCCGTCCAGTCCATCTGAAAGCGCGTCGCAGCGTTATAATTCTTCTCACCAAATCAATCAAGGAAATTCATGCGCCATTCTCTATTCGCCGGCGGCATATTGTTTGCGCCCGTGCTCCTGGCCCTGAGCCTGGCGAGCGCTCAAACGGGACAAACCAGCAACGTAACATCGCAGCTTGACGGGGTCCCACAGCCGATGATCTGGCAGAACTCACCTGCAAGTTGGAAGATCGACGGCCGGCATTCGCTCACCATTACATCCGGCAAACAGACAGACTGGTTCGTCTCTCCCATGGGAGATAGTTTCCGCAATAACTCACCCCGCCTTCTCTTCAAACCGGCTGGTGACTTTGTCTTGGGGACAAGAGTGAGCATTGATTTCCGTTCGCAATGGGACGCGGGCGCTCTGGTCCTCTATGTGAACGATTCCCGATGGGCCAAGCTATGCTTTGAAAACACGATCGACAAACGCATGGCCATTGTTTCCGTCGTGACGAAAGATGTCTCCGACGACAGCACTTCGATCGAGATGACCGGCCCCTCGGCGTACCTGAAAGTTGCAAAGGCCGGATCCGCCATCTTCTTCTACGCGTCTCAAGATGGCCGCGACTGGAAGATCATTCGTACCTTCAGTTTGGGAAAAGCGCCAGATCTACGCATCGGTTTTTCATCCCAGTCGCCTGTGGGCGATGGAGTGACAACTATATTCTCCGAAATACACTACGAGCCACGCACCGTAAACCTCTGGCTAGGTAATTAGCGAGGGACCGCAATGCGAAGGCAGTCAGTTCACGGCGTGCAAATGGAAGTCGGCCTCGTGAAATATCTCACCCTGTTGCCCGTCCAGTCCATCTAGAATGGATAGCGGCCTTGTTCGAGAGGAAATCCGCACCGAATCATGAAAACCAAAGTCAGTCGCCGCCAATTCCTTGCTAATACCGCTTTGTCTCTTGCCGCCACGCGCCTTTCTGCACAAAACCGGAAACAGATCCGGGTGAATCTTGTCATTCCAGCCGAGGCTACCGGCGCGCACATGCCCGCCGACTTTATCGGCCTCTCCTACGAAGTGAAACAGCTTGAAGATCCTGCTTTCTTTTCTGCAAAGAACACCGCGTTGATTCGCGCGTTCAAAGCAATTTCCGCCAACGGCGTTCTCCGCATCGGCGGCAACACCGGCGAATTCGCCTGGTGGAAACCCACCCCCAACTCTCCCGAGCCCGAGCACCCGCACACGCGCGAGGTAGTGGGCGAGCCCAAGGCTCAGTACTATGCCGTGACACCTGAGGCGGTACGCAACCTGGCGGCCTTTCTCGAAGAGACCGGCTGGACTTGCCTTTACGGCATCAACATGGGAACGAACACACCCGCCCGCGCCGCCGACGAAGCCGAATTCGCCGCCAAAGACCCTTGGGGCGCGTCTGCAATACTTCCAGATCGGGAATGAAGTTGACCTGTTTGATCGGCACTTACGCGATCCTCAAACCTGGTCCGCCAGGACTTACCTCACCGAGTGGCTCACACTCGCTCGCGCCATCACCGCTCGCGTGCCCCAGGCCAGCTTTGGCCTACCAGACATCGCCTCCAAAATGTCCTGGCTGCCGCAGATCGCGGATGCGTGGGGTTCTGTCGAGAACCCTCCACACGTCACGACGTTGACGCACCATTACTACTTCGGCGGTCCGCCATCTAATCCCGACGTCAACGTCCCCAACCTGCTCAAACCCACGCCCAAGGTCCAGGTCATGGCCGACACGGCAACAGCGTCCGCGAAGCAGATGGGCATCCGCGTTCGCATGACCGAAGGCAACACCTGCTATCGCGGAGGCAAGCCCGGCGTGTCCGACGTGTTCGCAGCAGCTCTTTGGGCTGCCGACTATTCGCTCTTCCTCGCCGCCAACAATTATTCCGGCATCAATCTGCATGGAGGCACTTCGGAGGTGATCGCGAGCGGTCTTGGCGGAATCATGTTTGGCGACGAAGTGCTCAAAGACCAGGGCGCCACGCCGGAGCAGATTGCAACTCACCCGCATCCGTACTACGCGCCAATCGCATCGTTCGGCTCGGACTACGTCCTGGAACCGGTTGCTTACGGGCTCAAGTTCGCCGGTTCGATGAGTGGCGGCGCATTCATCCGTGCCGATCTCTCCTTACAGCTTCAGGACGCCGGCATCAATGCAACCGCCTATGCCGCAACGCTCGCGGGCGGGCAAACATCGCTTATCGTTTTGAACAAAGACACGGAAAACGATCTTGCCCTTCGCCTGGACTTTGGCGCTGCCAAATCGGGAGTCGTGGAGATCGAGACGCTCCATGCACCATCCGTCGAGAGCCGTGAAGCGCACATCACCTCAGCGGAGAAGTCCGGCCGACTCGAGAGCGGGAAGTTCACCGCACTCGTTCCCCGAGCCTCCGGCATGCGACTCACGGTCGCTTGATCCGCAAAATGCCGTAAACTGGCAGTCTGTCTATGACGCAGACCTGGAACCCTGAAACCTACAGCCGCAACGCGGCATTCGTGCCTCAGCTCGGCAACGGCGCGCTGGAGTGGCTCGCTCCCGAAGCCGGCGAGCGCATCCTGGACCTCGGTTGCGGCGATGGGCAACTGACGGAACGCATCTCTGCTTCAGGAGCGAGCGTAACCGGCATCGACGCCTCACCGAACATGATCGCAGCGGCGCGCGCGCGCGGCATCGCCGCCGAGGAGGGCTCCGCGGAATCGTTGCCCTTCCCGGATCAATCCTTCGACGCGGTTTTTTCGAACGCGGTGCTGCATTGGGTGCGGGGGCAGGACGCGATGATGAGCGAAGTGCGTCGCGTCCTGCGCCCCGGCGGACGTTTCGTCGTCGAGATGGGCGGCCATGGCAATATCGCCACCATCCGCGTCGCCTTCGCCGCTGTCCTCGCGCGCCTCGGCCATGCATCTCTGGGCGAACGTGGCAACTACTATCCCACTCCCGAGGCGTACACCCGGCGTCTCACGTCGCATGGCTTCGCGGTTGCGCGCATCATTTTTTTTCCGCGCCCCACTCCGCTCGGCGCCGGCGGCATGACTGCATGGTTGAACACGTTTTGCCGCGGCGCGCTCGATGCTGTGCCCGAGGATCTGCGCGAAACCGCCGTCACAGAAACCGTTGCCCTGCTCACGCCGGCCTTGTGCGATGAATACGGAAATTGGACAGCGGATTACGTGCGCCTGCGATTTATCGCAACGGTCTGATCCCGGCGCGCTAGTCATCGTTCATTCGCGAACTAAGTTCCCGTCTAACTTCCCTCGAATCGCATCAATACTTCGCTAATTCACTTGCATTTTTCTCTCACTTATGGCAAAGTATCTTCTGCGTAGGAGAATGCCCGATGACAAATAAATCGCAAATTTCGGTGCGTAGGCTGGAACCATCCGGCCGCCGGGCGTCGTGTCTCTTTCACTCGTAACCCATTGCAGTCAGCATCCTGCGCATCCCTTATGAACATTGGTTTTTCCCGAGTGGCGTAGAAGCCAGTTTCATCGTCTCGAAAACGTACGCTGTCTTCGTCTGTTCCCTCAGAGAAACCAGACTACGCTTCATGCGCAATGTTTTCCGTTGGCGCCGTGATAACTCACTTGACGTCATGAGGAGATTCTTGCCTCTAACTCGGAACTTACTAACTGAATGCTCCGGTGGTGAATGAAAAGAGCTACTTCCTGCCAGAAGCGCAGAGTCGAGAGATTCTGCCGATCTCTTTTCAATGGTTCCCCGGCGCAACTATTTGTGCGGATCGTTGTTAGACACTTTGTTTTGCCGGTGGTGTAGGAAGCGGATACTTCTTAAGCCGAAGGTTGCGGGTTCGATTCCCGCTCTGGATGCACATCCAGATAGCTCAATGGCAGAGTGTCGGAAAACTCCGCAGCCGTTTGTTCCCCGGCTTGAATTCTTAACTGACGAGACTTTCGTCCATAACCAGGAAGAGAAGCCGGTGGTGTTGGAGGCGGTTACTTCGCATGCCACGACCATAACACGGGTTCGAATCTCGCCGGGGTGCGAGCTCCGATTACCCCGTGGCAGAGCGCCGTATAGGCCGCAGCCAGTTGTTCCCCGGCTGCATGCATCAACGAAACATTTGTCCAGGGTCAGGAAAAAAGCCGGTGGCGTAGGAGGCGGTTACTTCGCCTGTTAAGCCGGAGACGCGGGTTCGATTCCCGCCCGGAGAGCAATCTCCAGTCGTCTAGTGGCAGGACGCCGAAAAAGTCCGCAACCGTTTGTTCCCCGGCTTGAACTCTTAACTGACGAGACTCTCGTCCAAAACCAGGAAAAACCGGTGGTGTAGGCAGCAGATACTTCGGGAGCGAAGGATGCGGGTTCGAATCCCGCCGCGGACGTAACCGCGTCGTTCAACGGTAGGACATTCGCTTATGTGCTGTTGCCGCTTGTTCCCCGGTTTTCGTACTCGCTGATCGGTTTGTTCAAAACCAGAAACGACCGGTGGTGGTCGTAACGGATACTTCGACGCTTCCCCAGGGAGGCATTGGGTTCGATTCCCGACCGGGGCCTTCGGGTTCCGGACGCTCAATGGTGAGCACCGAGAGCAACACCGTTACATTTGTTCCCCGGTCATAACCTCCGGCAAGCCCGGATTAGAAATGAATCGTCATGAGCAAATTGAAAGTGAAAAATGGTACGCCGGTGGGCGACGCACATCTCTGCCGCAACTGCAGCAATGGCCAGTTCACCGTCGGCTACCGTGAATCCGAGGTGCTGGTGATTTGGACCAACTCGAGCCCGGCGCTACGCGTTCCGTTCCCCGTGTATGAATGCACAGGGTTCTGGGATCGCAACCGTCCGGATTATGAGGCGATGACTAAGCTGGCGTTGAATTTCAGTGGCACGCGCAGAAAGGCCATCGCCGGCTTTCGCGACAGCGGATTCGCGCGCATTCCCGAGGTCGCCAAAGGCAAACCCGAGGATGTAGAAGACGAGGCAGCCATCACGCGCTGACCTCAAACCAAAACCAGAGACACTGCCGGTGGCGCAGGACACGGATACTTCAATGGCAGAAGCCGGCCTTTCAGGCCGAATGCAGGTTCGAATCCTGCCGCCTGGAGTTGCAGCAATGCTTGTCCAGGTGACAAATCCCCGTGACCGATTTTTCCCCGGCAGCAGTTATCCTGACAATACCCACGAAAGGAGGCGCACGATGCGCCTGAACATCTTCAAGCCCAAGCCGCGCCCGCGCACCCACGAGGGAGCCCGGGCCCGCGTCATCACGCCGGAGCAGACTCTGCGCCGCTCGGTTCTCTCCTGCATGTTGTGGGAAAGTGAGTTCTACGAGGATGGCGTGCAGATTGCCGGCCGCATTCACGAGTTGGTGCCGCAGGTGGAGGCCGAGAAGGTCGCCGCATTGGCCGTCGAGGCGCGCGAGCGCATGAAGCTGCGCCACGCGCCGCTGTTGCTGGTGCGCGAGATGGCGCGCTATCCGACGCATCGCGCCCTCGTCGCGGAGACTCTCGAGCGCGTGATCCAGCGCGCCGACGAGTTGAGCGAGTTCGTCGCCATCTACTGGGCGATGGGCCGTCAGCCTCTCTCGGCGCAGGTGAAAAAGGGCCTTGCTGCTGCGTTCGGCAAGTTCGACGAGTACGCGCTGGCCAAGTACGATCGCGCCGGCGCTGTCCGCCTGCGCGACGTGCTGTTCCTTTGCCATGCGCGCCCCGTTGATGAAGCGCAGGCCGCGCTGTGGAAGCGGCTGGTCGATAACCAGTTGGCCACGCCCGACACCTGGGAGGTTGCTCTCTCGGCTGCCGGACGCGGCGACGCTCCCGAAGGCGACCGCGAAGTTGCCAAGCGCGACGTGTGGGAGCGCCTGCTCACCGATCGCAAGCTCGGAGCCCTGGCTCTCTTGCGCAACCTGCGTAACTTGCGCCAGGCCGGCGTCAGCGAGGACCTGGTGCTTGCCGCACTCGCGGCCATGAAGACGGATCGGGTTCTGCCCTTCCGTTTTCTCGCCGCAGCGCGCAACGCGCCCCAGTGGGAGCAGCCGCTTGAGTTCGCAATGTTTCGCGCCCTCGAAGGCCGCACGGCGCGCTTGCCCGGACACACCGTGTTGCTGGTCGACGTCTCCGGCTCCATGGAGGCACCGCTCTCCAGCCGTTCGGAGATGCGCCGTACCGATGCTGCCTACGGACTGGCCATTTTGCTGCGCGAGATCGCGGAGAAGGCAACGATCTACACCTTCTCGGATCATGCAAAGCTGGTGGCGCCGCGGCGCGGCATGGCCTTGCGCGACGCGCTTGAAGCGAGCCAGCCGCACTCGGGCACGAACCTCGGCAAGGCGTTCACTCACGTTGAGGCGGAGAGCCAAAGTGGCTATGACCGGCTCATCGTGATCACCGACGAGCAGTCCCACGACAGCGTGCCTGCGCCGCGCGGAAAGGGCTACGTGATCAACGTGGCCTCCAGCCGCAACGGTGTTGGCTACGGTGCGTGGAACCATATCGACGGCTGGAGCGAGGCAGTAGTTGATTACATTGCCGAGCTAGAGACCGCCGGGGCAGAGTGATCGCCCGTCGTCCAACCTCACAAACAACATCGGGGAGCAGCCCATACAAGGCTGCTCCCCGATTTTTGCGCGCTCACGTTGCTAGTCGGCAGCCAGCAGCTTGGTGCGAAACAAGAGCCCTGCCGCCGCGCCGCCCGCGAGGGGGAACAACAGGAACAGCCACAATTGGCTAAGCGCGTGGCTACCGGCAAACAACGCCGGCCCCAGGCTGCGCGCCGGATTCACGCTCACGCCCGTGATGTGAATGCCGAAAAGATGAATTGCAACCAGCGTAATGCCGATGGCCAATCCGGCGAAGCCCGCAGGTGCGCTTTTCTGCGTCGAGCCCAGAATCACAATCACGAAAATCATCGTAGCGAAAAATTCAAAAAGCATGGCCGACGCCGAGTTGTATCCGCCCTGGTAGCCGGGCCCCCAACCATTCTGTCCCAATCCATTCGCCGCAAGGTTATACCCCGCAGTGCCGACAGCAATCACCAGCAGCACCCACGCCGCAAGAATCGCGCCCACGCATTGCGCTACCCAGTAACCGATCATGTCGCCGAAGCTCATCCGTCGCGCCAGCCAGACCCCCACGCTTACCGCGGGATTAATGTGACAGCCCGAGATGGGTCCGATTCCGTAGGCCGCGCCGATGAGCGCCAGGCCGAAAGCGAGTGCTATGCCCACAATGCCAACCGTGCCGCCCGCAATGACCGCGGTTCCACAGCCAAAGAGCACCAGAATAAAGGTGCCCACAAGTTCCGCAAAGTATTTCTTCATGTTTCCTCCTCGGTGATGTGAAAAAAGATTTAGGGGATTCCGGACCCTGCAACGCCGTCCGCGCCGTGCCGCTGTGCCGCATCATGCGTGTGCCAAAGTGCGAACGCAGTCTTGCAGAACCGCGTCGGCATAGTCAAGAACAAATCTGGCCTTGCGTCCGCACCGGTCCGTGAAAAACTCGGGCTTTTCAGCGCTCTTCTTCCATCGCAATCACTATCCGAACGATCCACGGCAGCGTCGTGCGACCTTCTCATTGTGCTAAGGTTCAAGCGTGAGCGTTGGCGCGCCAGGTAAAGCCGAAAGAAAGAGCGCAAAGCCGCGGCTTTTGCCGGGTTTGGCGGTCAAAGATGGACTGATCCGCCACCCCTTCGACCTGGAATTTGGTGTGCGCACGAGTGGGCTGATCGCTGGCCGCCACCTCCACGCCGGGCACCGGCACGATCGGCACGTGACGGCCTACTACGCGGTTGCGCCTTCGGTCTTTCAAGCGATTCTGGTGCGCTGGCGGCGATGCCGGCCTCTTGCGCCTATCGATGCCTACACATTTGTCGATCTGGGCGCAGGCATGGGCCGCGCTTTGCTGCTGGCCGCTGCATATCCCTTTCGCGCCGTAGTCGGTGTCGAGTTGCACCCTACGCTGGCGCGCATCGCGCGCAGAAATCTCGCACTGTGGCGTGCCGCCGGCCGTACCCGCGTGCCCATGCGCATGCACTGCCGCGACGCAGTCGATTTCGCGCTACCGCCCGGACCGTGCCTGATTTTTCTTTTTAACCCTTTTGCCGCGCCTGTGCTGCAGCGGCTGCTGAAGGCGTGGAAACAAAAAGCTGCCGCGCACGCCGGTCAAGTGGATATTCTGTACGTCAATGACGAGCAGAAGAACGTGCTCGCTTGTGAACCTGGATTTGAGCGCCTCTTTCGGGGCCAGATTCGCCGCTCGCATGCCGATGCCGTCACCGATCGCAACATTCTCACGCAGCAACCGGGCGGCGAATACGCAGCGCCAGGTTGGGAAGACTGCTCGATCTACCGTTGGAAAGGCGAAGGAACAGGGAGCAGTGAATAGAAATCAGCGGTGAGTGATGAGTGCTTAGCAAGCCGGATCCAGCGCGAGTGCGCCCGTGAGCGTGGTCGTACCTGTCCGGCGCACTCACACTCACACTTCACACTACTCTCTATTGGCTACTGGCTATTGACTATTGGCTTCGGAGACTGCATGCCAGAACCGCATCTGATCCTGGGAATCGGCGAACTGCTGTGGGACATTGTGCCCGACGGCATGCGCTTGGGCGGCGCGCCGGCCAACTTCGCCGTCATGGCGGGCCGGCTCGGCAATCATGCCGTAATCCTGAGCCGCATTGGCCGTGACGACCTGGGCCGCCAAGCCATCGAACGTCTGGAACCTATGCCCGTGGACACCCGCCACCTTCAAGTGGATCCTCCCCACGAAACCGGCCGCGTCACCGTGAGTCTCGAAGGCGGCGAGCCGCACTACACCATTCACAAGCCGGCAGCGTGGGACTTTTTAGAGCTTTCGGATGAGTGGGTCGCGCTGGCGGAACGTGCCGACGCCATCTGCTTCGGATCGCTCGCGCAACGCAGCGACCAGGCGCGGCTTACCATCCAGTCGCTCGCCGCGGAGACCTCTTCCACCTGCATTCGCGTATTCGATGTGAACCTGCGCGAGCCCTTCTACTCCGCTGAAATTGTGCGCGAGTCGCTGGAACTGGCCACCGTAGTCAAGATGAATGACGCGGAAGCGCCGCTGGTGCTGGACTTGCTTGGCTTGGTCGCCGCAGAAGCGCCCGCTTCAGGCGAGACCTTATCGACCTCGGAGTATTTGCGCGCGGCAGCCGAGCGCCTGCTCGCCGAGTTCCCTTCCTTGCAACTGGTTGCCGCCACGCGCGGCAGCCGGGGCAGCCTCCTGGTCACGCGCGACGAGTGGGACGAGCATCCCGGATTCCCTGTAAGGGTTGCCGACGGCATCGGCGCGGGGGACGCGTTCACGGCGGCCATGACTCACTACATGCTGCGCGGAGCCGGTCTGGCCACGCTCAACGAAGCCGGAAACCGCTGGGGCGGCTGGATGGCTTCGCAATCCGGCGCCATGCCCGCCTTGCCCGACGCCGTCCGCGACGCAATCACGCTCGCCATCGAGCGCGCGGCAGATTGAGAGCAAGTAAGCGTTTTCCAGATTGTCAACCGCTCCACCCCCGCAGTACGATGGCGGGGTCATGATCAAGACCTCCTTAGTCGTCGCAATCTTCGCCGCACTCGTGTTTCCGCTGAGCCTGTCCGCACAGGCGCCCTCGTTCACCATTCAGGCTGACCACCCCGTCGCGACGGTAAGCCCCACCCTCTACGGCCTGATGACCGAGGAGATCAACTACTCCTACGACGGCGGTATCTACGGCGAGTTGGTACGCGATCGCGCCATCGGCCGAGGCTTCGGCTCTCTCTCCCATTGGCCCATGGTGGCGCGCGGCAACGCGGTAGTCAATGTGTCGTCCGATGAGACCACCGGCCCCAGCGCCACGCTCACCCGCAGCCTCAAGGTCACCGTCTCCGCGGCCACTCCGGACTCGCCCGCCGGAGTCGAGAACGATGGCTATTGGGGCATCCCCGTCCGCCCGCGCACCGTGTACACAGGATCGTTTTACGCCAAGTCCGATGCTCCGGGCATTCCCGTTACCGTGAGTTTGCAAAACGATCAGACCGGCGTCGTCGCGGCCTCAGCCAAAGTCACTGGCCTCACCGGCGAATGGAAGCAATACACCTACACCCTCAAAACCGGCGACGTGCCAGTCTCCTCGAATAACCATCTCATCCTCACCATCGCGCAACCTGCCAGGGTTTGGTTCAACCTGATCTCGCTCTTTCCGCCGACGTATCATGCGCGGCCCGGCGGCAATCGCACTGACATCATGGAGAAGCTGGCTGCCATGCAGCCAAAATTTCTGCGCCTGCCCGGCGGCAATTATCTTGAGGGCGACCACATCGCCGATCGCTTCGACTGGAAGAAAACCATCGGCCCGTGGACCGACCGCCCCACCCACCAGAGCCCCTGGCGCTATCGCTCGTCCGACGGCATGGGCCTGCTCGAGTTCTTGCAATGGTGCGAAGACCTGAAAATGGAGCCGGTGCTCGCGGTATACGCCGGCTACTCTCTCGTTCAGGACCACGTCGATCCCGGCCCCGCGCTCGAGCCTTACGTGCAAGACGCGCTCGATGAGATTGAGTACGTCAGCGGCGGTGCCGACACCAAGTGGGGCGCTGAACGCATTAAAAACGGCCACCCGGCCCCGTTCCCCCTGCATTACATCGAGGTGGGCAACGAGGACCAGTTCGATCGCTCGCATTCGTATGACGGCCGCTTCGCGCAGTTCTACAACGCCATCAAGCAGCGCTACCCCCACCTCCAGATCATCGCCACCACGCCAGTAAAAAGCGTCACGCCCGAGGTGCTCGATGAGCATTTCTACATGTCGGCCGGGGAATCGTTCTCGCAGGCGCACCACTACGATGCTTATGACCGCAAAGGCCCAAAGGTTTTTGTGGGTGAGTGGGCCACGCGCGAAGGCGACCCCACGCCCAACCTCGAAGCCGCGCTTGCCGATGCGGCCTGGCTCACGGGTCTCGAGCGCAACAGCGATCTCATCATCATGTCCAGCTACGCGCCGCTCTTCGTCAACGTGAATCCGGGCGGCATGCAGTGGGCTCCCGATCTCATCGGCTACGACGCGCTCACGAGCTACGGCTCGCCCAGCTACTGGACGCAGGTCATGTTCTCAACGCATCTCGGAACCGAGGTCGTCGCGAGCACGCTCGACCACGCGCCCGCGCGGGTCTACGCATCCGTCACGCGCGACAACAAGAAGCACAAACTCTTCGTAAAGGTGGTCAACGCAACCTCGACCGCGCAGCCGCTTGCTATCTCTCTCACCGGCGTCGCCAAACTCGCGCCGCAAGCCACGCTCACCACCATGAGCGGCAAAACCCCCAACGCGACCAACAGCATCACGCATCCCGATGCAGTGAAACCGGCAGCACATCCGTTCCAATCGCCGGGCCCAAATTTACCGAAACTTTCGCGCCGTATTCAGTGAATGTGCTGGAGCTGAGCTACTAAAGCGACTCCGAACCACCGGGGGTTGCCCCATCCTTGTCGTACGCGGAAGCGAACGACAGGATGGGGTCACACGAATTCCCACCCTTCGCCAAAAAACGGCGAAAGGATGGGGCAACCCCAATCAGAATTGCGCCCATGAGAGGTCGGGCCAGTCACCCAAAATCCAGTGGATAAACTATTTTCAACTGTAACCTTAAGGGTGTATAACTCTCTGGCGCGCCGCAGCTGGATGAAGGTCTCATCCAGAAGTCTGCCGCGCGCAGCGTCCATTCCCAGTCGAAGGAGCTCATCTCCATGCTGCGCAGACTTCTCCCTGTCGTCGCCTGCCTCACCCTTTTGCCAGCCGCAATCATCGCCGCCCAAACCGCACAGACCGCCCCGCCAAAGACCTGGGTCGATAAGGACACCGGTCATCGCGTCTGGCGGCTCACCGATGAGCCCAACTCCGGCGGCTTTTACTTCAACGTGAATGGCTACACGCCCGACCACAAAACCATGATCTACACCGCGCCCGACGGCATCCACGCCATGGACATGGAGACCGAGAAGACGCGCCTGCTGGTTCCCAATCCGCCACGTCCCGCCGACGCTCCTCCGGGTCCGGGTGGCTTCTTCCGTTTCGGCGTGCACGCCCTCGTAGCCGGATTCAAAACCAACAGCGTTTTCTACACCCAGACGGATCCCAAGACCAGCGTCACTTCCGTCTACAAGGCCGACGTGTACTCCGGCGCCATTCGCAAGCTCATCGATCTGCCGGAACGGCACATGATCGTCTGCATCAATGCCGACGAAACTCTCGCCGCCGGCACCTTCGATGAAAGCAACCGGCCCGACCAGCAATACGGGCAGAACACGCCCGTGCGGCCGCAGCCATCCACGGGCGGTGGCGACAATCGGGTAGCCAGCCCGGAGCAGGGACCGCACTACCAGCCGCCCGACAAGGGCCTGATGATGGAGCGCCGTCTTGCCGCGCGCCTGCCGCTACAGCTTTTCACCATCCGTCTCGAGCCCGGCCCCAACGGAGAAAAGCCCGGCGACATCAAAGTTCTTCTCCACTCCACCGACTGGGTCAATCACCTGCTCTTCTCGCCCGCCGATCCCGAGCTCCTGATGTACTGCCACGAAGGCCCATGGCACAAGGTCGATCGCATCTGGATGATCCACACCGACGGCACCAACAACACGCTCATCCACAAGCGGACAATGGCAGATGAAATCGCGGGCCACGAATTCTGGGGGCTGGATGGCGAAACCATCTGGTACGACTGGCAATACCCCAAGGGCGAAGTTTTTTATCTAGCCAGCTACGACCTGAAGACCGGCAAGCGCATTGCGTTTCACATGGAGCGCGACGACTGGGGTATCCACTTCAATCTGACAAAGGATCTCGACATCTTCTGCGATGATGGCGGCGATCCCGGACAGGTGGCGCGCGCCAAGAATGGTGAGTGGATCGAACTTCTCCATCCGCAAATGATGACGGTCACCGCGGACACGCTCAACGGCCCTGATTTCTGGCAGCCCGGCGTCTTCCACTCCGAGCACCTGGTGAACATGTCGCACCACAACTATCGCGAGGAGCCGAACGTGCGCTTCTCGCCCGACAAGAAGCTCGTCATCTTCACCAGCAATATGTTCGGGCCAAGCTATGTGTTTGGCGTCGAAGTTGCAAAGGCCGATCCGTCAGCCACGGACGTGCAGTCAACGCCCGACCTGGCACGCCAGTTCAACCCCGTCGAACCCACGTCAACGCACGCCGTCCCACCGGAGCCGGCCGCAGCACATTAAGTGCGTCGGAATCCTCAGGCGGCGGCAAGCCTTCAGTGCTTCCCGCCGCGGGACCCGCAGCATTTGCCCGACAATTTAAGGATACAGTTTTGCCGGCACAATCTCCGGCTCCGCTTCTCCGGCCTGCGCCATCAACTCTTTCAGTTCCTCGCGCAGCGCATCCGCAGTCGCGCGGTATTCTTTCCTGCCGGCCAGGTTCACCAACTCGTGCGGATCGTTGCGTTGATCGTAGAGTTGGTACTCATGATAATTCGCGCTCGTGGGTTTATCTGCCGCGCCGGTCGGGTCTGCAACGCAATACGTCCAATCCTTCGTCCGGATGGCGCGCCCCGTCATCGATTCGCTGATCTGAATCAGCTCGCGGTTCGGCCATTCACTCCGCGCCTTCGCATCCGGCATCAGCGGTAGAATGCTTCTTCCCTTCATCGACGCAGGCACCACCACGCCTGCCGAATCCAGCAGCGTCGGCGCAAGATGAATGATCCCGACCATCTCCTGAATCCGCCGCGCATTCTCGAACCCCGGCCCTTCGATCAGCAGCGGCACGCGCAAGCTGCTGTTATGGGTGCTGCGTTTGTACTCCTGATTGCGCGTCATGAAATGGCAGCCATGGTCGCTCATAAATACGAAGATCGTGTTTTCGCGCAGGCCTTCTTCGTCCAGCACCTTGCGCACGCGGCCCACTGAGGCGTCAATACTTTCGCACGCGCCGTAGTAGTCCGGCAGTTGTTTATGCCAGTCGCCGGGAAAGCTGCGCAGGTCCGCGGGAACAAAAGCATCAATGAATCGCTCCGCCGAACCCTTTGGTCCGACCATGCGCCCCAGATCGTTCTGCTGGTGCGGCTCCAATTGCGAGATCATCAGCAGGAACGGCTTCTCTTGTTTCTGCCGCAGAAACTTCTCCGCGCGGTCGGTAATAAAATCCACGCGGTACTCATCCTTAAACGTGATGGGATTGCCGTCGCGATCCCAGATCGTTCCCTCATACGGATGGCTGGAATGCTCAAGTGCATTCGCTGCTTCCCACAGATCGGCGAAGCCACCGCGATGCTCAGGCTTTACCGGTCCGGGGCCACCGCCCTCAGTCTCTGAGCCGGGCGCCATGTGCCACTTGCCAATGTAGTTCGCCGTGTATCCTGCTTTGCGCAACTCGGTAGCCAATGTCGGCAAATCCTGCCGGAGCCCCTCGCCATTCCGCCATACGCCCGTCTCGGTTGCGTAGCGGCCCGTAATGAGCACCGACCGCGACGGCGCGCATACCGGCTGATTTGTCACCGCGCAGGTAAAGTTCGTCCCGCTCGCCGCCAGCGTGTCCAGGTTCGGCGTATGCGTGGAGCTATTCAGCCCATTCGCTCCCACAAAATCCCAGCGAAACTGGTCGGAGTGATAAATGACAATGTTCGGCTGTTTCCGCGCTCCCGGTTCGTTTCCCTGCCCCTCGTGCGAACCGGCGTGCGCCATAGCTGCCGCCACGCCAGCCTGTGCGGCCGTGGCAGCCGTGCCCAGAAGAAATCGACGCCGGTTCACTGGATTCATTGCGGTCTTCCGTCTCCCTGATCTCACCTTGCCGAGCAACTCTTCGTGGCGGCCTCGCCAACACCGCGCCAGTATACATGCTGCAACTTGCTACCAGCCGGCGCGGAACTCGAGTAAAGTAAAGTATCGTGATTATCGATCTGGCCAGGCGCGCGCACGATCATAACTGGGAGATGGATCCCATCACGCGCTCCCTGCTTGACACAGATTTCTACAAACTTCTCATGCTCCAGTTCATCTGGAAGCATTTTCCTAAAACACGCGCCACGTACACCCTCATCAACCGCACGACTTCAGTGCGCCTGGGTGAAATGGTCGGCGTGGCCCAGCTCCGAGAGCAACTTGAAATCACGCGCAAGCTGCGTTTCCGCAAGTCGGAGCTGGTCTGGCTCGCGGGCAACAGCTTCTTCGGCCGACGCGGCATCTTCGAGCCCGCCTTCCTCGATTGGCTGGAGAAGGACTTCCGCCTCTCCGATTACGAACTTTCTGTGCGCGACGGTCAACTGCAAATTCGCTTCGAAGGGCTCTGGTCGGGAACATCGATGTGGGAGATTTACGCACTCGCCCAAATCGGCGAATTGAAGACGCGGACCGCACTCAAGCATTTGAGCGAGTTGGAGCTGGACATTCTTTACGCACGCGCCAAAACCCGGCTCTGGGAAAAGCTGGAGCGCCTGCGCGGCGTTCCCAATCTCAGCATCAGCGACTTCGGCACGCGCCGCAGGCACAGCTTTCTGTGGCATGAATACGTGGTGAACGCCATGAGCGACACTCTCGGCGCAGGTTTTGCCGGAACCTCCAATGCGTTCCTCGCTTACAAGCACGATCTTGAAGCCATAGGCACCAATGGCCATGAACTGCCTATGGCCATGGCAGCGCTGGCCCGCGACGATGACGAATTACGCAACGCGCAATACCGCTTGCTGGAGCTATGGCAGCAGAGCTACCAGGGAGAATTGCTCATTCTTCTGCCTGACACCTTCGGCACCACGCAATTTCTGCGTAACGCGCCGGATTGGGTGGCAAACTGGACCGGCCAGCGCATCGACAGCAAGGATGCCTACGTAGCCGGCGACGAATACATTTCATGGCTGGAGCGTCACGGCCGCGACCCGCGCCAGAAACGGTTGATCGCCAGCGACGCACTCGACGTGGAGCAGATTCTCGGCCTGCACGCCTACTTCGCCGGAACCATTCGCAACGGCGCGACACCGGACGACTTCCGCTCATCAAGCGATTTTCACGACGCCAGCCGCTGGGTTCCCAACCGCCGCATCCGCTTCAGTGCCGGCTGGGGCACGCTCCTCACCAACGACTTCCGCAACTGCAATCCCCAGGGCAACGACGGCTTCAATCCCGTCGGCCTGGTCTGCAAACTCACTGAAGTCGAAGGCCGGCCCGCAGTGAAACTCTCTGACAATGAGTCCAAGGCGCTTGGCGATCCGAAAGAAGTCGAGCGCTACCGGCGCGTCTTTGGCGTGGCGGGCGTCGCCGACGTGCCTGTCCTGACGTAGCGCTCGCCTCAGGGATCGATGTTGGCGCCCTAACCATCCCTCGCGCAAGTCCGCCTATTCTGAATTCGCGCTTTCTCGAATGCCCAGTCTTTCCAGCCCGATATACTGAAAGATTTCGTTCGCCAGCCTCCCTTGCCCCCGCATAGTTTCATGCGCTGCCTTTCCCACTACTGCGCCCTTCGGAAGAGACGCTATCGGCGTTTTTTAACCCTAGAGTAACCGTACATTCATTTCGCCTCCTTAGATTAAAGGCGGGTTACTCCTCATCCCTGATTCCACTTACATCCCTCTTGGAGGCAATTCATGAACCAGAAATCTGCGCTGAAGTGTCTGTGGGCAACGCTCTTCCTCATGCGCCTGATGACTTTTAACGCCGGCACGAGCCAGCTGCACTCACAGAACAGTACCGCCGAAATTCAAGGAATCGTCGCAGACCAGGACGGCCATGCGGTTCAGGGCGCAAACGTCGCTGTCATTTCGGATGCCCGTGTTCAGAACACAGTGCACACCGGTGCCGACGGCAAGTTTGATATCACAGGAATTCCCGCGGGCTCTTACACCGTTGAGATCTCGGCTCCCGGATTCTCTACCATCCAGCACAGCGTTTCCATTGCCGCAGGCTCGAACACCAGCCTGCCGATCGCTCTCTCCGTCGCCTCGGTCTCTGAAGAAGTTACGGTCGAGGCTGAAGGCGACACCTCCATCGCCGCGCAGCTTGCGCCGGTGAAGTCCGTGCTTGACGCCGGCTCGGCGCGCACCGAGATAACCAGCAACTACATCTCCGAGTACACCAGCCCGGTGACCGACTTTGCCGACATCATCCAGGCTGCCCCCGGCACCGTCAGCTTCACCACCGACGGCATCGGCAACGGCCAGGCCAAGATCTACTTCCGCGGCTTCATCGACGACGACTACAGCATGACCTGGGACGGCGTGCCCTTCAACGACTCGAACGATCCCAGCCACCACTCCTGGGCTTACATTCCCTCTGCGGCTGTCGGCCATGTGGACTTCGACCGCAGCCCCGGCACGGCCTCCGATATCGCCACTTCCAACTTCGGTGGCACCATTCACTTCTTCTCGCCCGAACTGAGCAATGAGCCCCGTGTGCGCATCGAAGGAACTTACGGCTCCTGGAATACCCACCAGATCCTGGGCGACATCAATTCCGGCGCATTTTTGCATGGCAAGGCCCATTTCTGGCTCAATGCCGATCAGCAAGCCTCCGACGGCTACCAGACCTTCTCGCCCAAGCAGGACGTCGCTGCGACCGCCAAGTTCGACTACAAGTTCAGCGATCGTACCTACCTCACCGTGATCGGCACCAACATCATCGTCGACGCCTTCAACAACAACGACCCGACCCGTCGCCAACTCCTCCACTCCGGCGACAACTACCTCTACGACAACACCGAGACCAACGCGGCTTACGCGTCAACCTCGAAGTTCTATTACGACCCGCAGTTCTGGCGCTTTTCGGTCTACCACGTGGCGAGCTTCTTCGATATCGTTAGCTTCAACCACGACTTCGGCACGAAATGGAAGCTCACTACAAAGACCTACGCCTACGGCTACTCCAACCACCAGCACTACCAGAACAAGACCGACCAGGATCTTATTACCGACTCGGTCAACACCACGGCGAAGAATGAGCAAGTCGGCGGTACTGACCAGCCAGGTTGGGTTCAAGGGACGACGCCGACCGGTGTCGATAAGCTGAACCAGTACGCCCGCGGCGGCGAGATCGCGGACCTCAGCTATGCAACCAAGTGGGGAGTCTTCCGCGCCGGTTCCTGGTATGAGCTCACCAACACTCTCCGCTATCAGATCTACACCGACCCCGTTACCTGGGTGGATTCGCCCTACGTTCAGGACATCAAATTTCACGAGCACTTCATTACCACGGCCGTCCAACCTTATTTTGAGTTCCAATGGGTTTCCATCCCCGATTTGACCGTTACGGCCGGCGTTAAGGACGCCTTCTTCCGCATGAACCTCACTCAGTATGCGGACGGCCATACGATCGGAAACTTGTCCAATATCCAGGCCGCCTGCGGCGTGACCCTCGCTTTGTCGACCAGTTGCACGGCCACCACCCAGCACGCCCAGAATTACAATTCCATCCTGCCTTCGATCGAAGCCAACTACCGCCTCGCCCCCAACGCGTCGGTCTATCTTCAGTACGGTCGCGGTAGCATCGCTCCTTTCAGCGCCGTCTTCGATACCGCGGGCGCTGAAGTTGCCGTCACCCCGCCGCCTACCATCGCCTCCACCTTTCAGGGCGGCACCGTGGTCAAATTGAACCGCTTCGCCTGGGATGCGGATGTCTATCACATCCACTTCACTAACACCTACTCAACCTATACTGACTCCACGGTTAGTGACCCCAATTACGGCTTCACCTACTACTACGCCAACCCCAACTCCGACACCATTGGTTTTGAGGCCGAGGGCAATTACGCTGTCACCAACAACCTGAGCTTCAATGCCAACGGCACCCTGGGCGTCGCCAAGTACGAGGCTTCCGCCGGTAGCCCTGCTGTCCTCGACGGGAGCGGCAATGTCATCACCCCGGCCATCGGCCCAACCTCCACGGCCTGGGTTGCTTTGGCTCCGCACGATACCGAATCGCTGGGCATGACCTATCGCCAGAGAAGTGGCATCGACTTCGGCGTATTCGGCAAGCGCATTGGCAGCCGTTGGAACGACATCGGCAGCGATCACCAGAACGTGCCCCTGGACCCGTTCTGGATGAGCAACCTCTTCCTGAACTACAACGTCCGTGGCCACTCGATCTTCGACGGCTCCAAGATCAAGCTAAGCATCGACAACCTCTTCGACGACCACAGCATCGTCGCCAACAGCGCGGCTAACGACGGCACCACGTTGACTTCGACCACCGTCAACAATTCCCTCAAGGTCACGCAGAATCAGCAACTCTACAGCCCAAGCTGGGCTGACTCCCTTGAGAAGCAGGCTGGCCGAGCGTTCATGATCAGCTTCCAGATCGGCCTCACCCGTAACGAGCGTTAATCAAGTCCGCCACGCAGTCGTGACCCAGGACCAAAGGCCTTCCGGCGAACCCTCGCTGGAAGGCCTTTTTCTTTTCAAGTGGGAGTAGTCTGATCTTCAGATGGCCCGTTCGACTGCTCTCTTTGTAACTCAGCTTCGACTGGAGCTCGCCGCCCGCAATCGCAGCTATGCGCGCGGGCGCGCGCACGTGGAGAGCTATGGGAGCGCCCCGGTCGTCGTGTACGAGCCGGACGGTGGCAGCCACGGCAATTTTTTCGATGCGGCCTATGCGGCCATCCTGGCGCGGCCCGAATGGATGCGCCGCTTCGACAAGATCCACGCCCAGGCGGCCCGCTCGCTTCCCAAACCACAATCCGATACGGCGAGGCGCTGGCGCGAGCTCGACTCCAGCATGAGTTCCGACGCGCTGCTGATGAACGTTTTCTGCACGCCCGGCGTTGCCGAGTCCCCGGCAATCCGGGCCATGCTCGGCGTCGAGGACGCCGCGGAGCCAATCTTCGGTTGGAAGGCCCGCGTTCCGCTTGCCAACGGCCGTTTCGACCGCACCGAAGTCGATCTCCGCTTCGGCTCGCTTCTCGTGGAGGCGAAATTAACCGAAGGGGATTTCCAATCGCGTTCCGCGGCAATCGTCGAATCCTACCGCAATTTCGATGAAGTCTTCGATCGCGACCGTCTGCCGCGCACCGAAATCCCCACCACGCGCTGGATCAGGGCGAGCGAATTCCCTGAGAACGCGTCGCAGGAACTGGAAAGTCTCGTCGGCGATCCTGCTCTCTTCTCTCCCATCGAGTCCAGCTTTCGCCCGCCCTGCGAAAAGGGTTACGCCGGGTATCAGCTCATCCGCAATGTGCTGGCAGCGCATGCCGCGGGCGCAAGCTTCTGCGTCCTCCACGACGAGCGCCGTCCCGACTTGCGCGAAGAGTGGTTCGAGGTGATGGCCGCCGTGAAGAGCGCCGAACTGCGCACCCGCCTGAAGGTACTCACCTGGCAGGAGCTGGCCGCACTGCTTCCGGAAGCATTGCAGGAGTTTCTCGATTGCAAATATGGCATCGTCCCGCCGGGCCACGAAGCGTCGCCCTTGGATGCTGTCATCCTGAGCCACAACCTCGCTGTCATCCTGAGCGAAGTGGCCGCGTCTCGCGCGACCCACGAGTCGAAGGACCTGCATTTGCTTTTCAGCAAACCTCTGACCCGGTTCGCTACAGTCCCAGAATCTTCCGATTCCGCTGCGCATCTGCGCCGCCCCCGGCGAAATCATCAAACGCCCGATCCGTCACGCGAATGATATGTTCGCGCACAAACGACGCTCCCTCGGCA
Source organism: uncultured Acidobacteriota bacterium (assembly GCA_963786565.1). GTDB lineage: Bacteria > Acidobacteriota > Terriglobia > Terriglobales > Acidobacteriaceae > Telmatobacter. The sequence continues at coordinate 543,374 of CAWAZR010000024.1, forward strand.
GCGCCCACCTCCGGGTGCTTGATGCAGCACTCCCACTCCACGACGGCCCAGCCCGAATAATCGTACTGCGCCATCTTGCTGAACACCTGCCGGAAATCAATCTGCCCATCGCCCAGCGAGCGAAACCGCCCCGGCCGGTCGATCCAACTCTGATAGCCGCCGTAAACGCCCGCGCGTCCGCTCGGCCGGAACTCCGCGTCTTTCACATGAAACGCCCGCACGCGCTCGTGATAAAGATCGAGAAAAGCCAGATAATCCATCTGCTGCAAGACCATGTGGCTCGGGTCGTAGAGAATGCATGCGCGCGGATGATCGCCCACTGCCGCGAGAAATCGCTCGAAAGTCGCGCCGTCATGCAAATCTTCGCCGGGATGCAGCTCAAAGCACGCATCCACTCCGGCCTCGTCGAATGCACGCAGAATCGGCAGCCAGCGCGCCGCAAGTTCCTTGAAAGCCTCGTCGATAAGGCCCGCGGGTCGTTGCGGCCACGGATAAAAAAAAGGCCACGCCAATGCGCCCGAGAACGTCGCATGCGCCGTCAGGCCTAGCCGACGACTTGCTTGGGCTGCCCAACGCAGTTGCTGCACCGCCCATGCGGACTTGGCTTTGGCATTGCCCGCAAGCTCCGGTGGAGCAAAGCCGTCGAGCAACGTGTCGAAGGCCGGGTGGCTCGCGACCAACTGCCCTTGCAGGTGCGTGGAGAGTTCCGTCACCGCGAGCCCAGCTCGCGACGCAATCCCCTTCACCTCGTCGCAATACGTCTGGCTTTCAGCAGCGCGTTCGAGGTCGAACAGCCTGCGATCCCAGCTCGGAATCTGGATGCCCACGTAGCCGTGCTTCGCCGCCCAACCCGCCATGCCGTCTAAGGTGTTGTACGGCGGCTGATCTCCGGCAAACTGCGCCAGAAAAATTGCAGGCCCTTGAAATTTCTTCATGATTTGTTCCTCAATGTGTCGCGGTTCCGGGCATCGCAACAAGATCGGTGCTCTTGCTCTTCGCGTCTTCGCCGTGGGTGAGCAACTCGAAAGTCATCATGTGAATGTCCACCGGCTCCGGCACGTTCAAAATATGATCGAGCCACTCGCGCGTCTCCGGCAGCGATTGCCCAAGACGATTGTGATACTCGTTATACCCGATTCCAAACGTGTATCCCTCGGCGTAGTGGACGTTGCCCCCGCACACCGTCTTCGGCGCCGGCTCTTTTCTCAGCAGAAGATGCGCATGAAACTCCAGCACCCCGATGAGCCGTTGCTCTTCGCTCTCAAACAGTTTGTCGCCCTGAATATGTGCGGTCTCCGCGGCCGCCATGGTTGCGGCGATGGAGTAACCCGTGTGGCCCAAGTCCCTGCATGTCTCCGCCGCAATGCCGTTCGTGCTCTCGTCGAACGTAGTCTGCCCGTACCAGCTCTGGTGCACTGAGGGGTCGGGCGCACGCGGGTGGTCGCCATCCAGCTTGGCATTGTAAAAGTAGGTCGACACGCGCTTCTGCCACATCTCTTCGGCATGATCCAGCAATGTACGGTCGTCGGTGAAGACCGCAATGCCCATCATGCCCTCGATCATACTCAGCTCCCAGTTACCATTGGTCCGTGGTCCGCCATTGCGAATGTGCGGCAAAATCACCTGGGTAAGCATCGTGCTGAACGCCTGAATATCTTCGCGCTTCCATCCGGCGTGACTGTAACGGATGATCTCCGCCGCGCGTGGAAACGTCTCCGAGCTCCACGCTGCCTGCAAGGGCGTATTGCTGCCGGTGTAGCCCTTCAGTTGCCGTGCGTATGTATTCATAATGCGGATGGAGTTGTCCGCATAGCGATGATCGCCAGTGACCCACCACAATACCGCCTGCAAATACGCCGCGCTGGCGTCCGTATCCTCGGCATGGCATCCGTGATCGGGACGCGAATACGGGCCGCAGTCAATGATTCCCGTCGCCGGTGGTCCCAGCAGTTTGTAGTCGAACGCGGCCAAGGGGCTCGCCACGGCCTTCAGGTACTCGCCGTAAATCGGCTCCTTCTTCTCTTTCACCTGTCGCTTGATGAAATTCAGTTGCTGCCGGCTCATCAGCACGCCGGGATGCTTCATAGCTTGCGCCTGCGCCACGCCGCACCATGCTGCCAACACAATCAAGATCCCCAGCCGCACTCGCATCGCCACCGCCCGAATAATTTGCGCTTTCAGATTGCAGGGAAGTATAGCAGCCGCAACGAGTCTCGCGCGCCCGGCTCAGTTGGCTTCCGGCAGCTCCGCATGATCGATCACGATCACATCGACGGGCGTTTTCTTTCCTTCAAGCTTCAGTCCAAGCTGTTGTGGCAACGCCTCTAAAAGATTGGGCGCAGAAGTATCCGGCAACTCCGTCATGCCCAGCGCATCAGGCTCCTCGCGCGTGAATGCAATCTGGATGTTGTAGACACCCGTCAACCCGGTCTCGTCAACGATGGGCCGGTTCATGACAATGCGCTGGAGTTCGCCAATAAAATCGCCAATGGAAGCGTTCACGCCACGCCCGTACATCGTCTGCCCAGGCGCGCCACTGAGGCCCATGCTCTGGTGGCCTTTGACATTACCATCACCCGGCGTGAGCTTGGGCCCGCCATTGGCGATCACCAGCACAAACGCTGGCATCTCCCGCTTTTCGTGATGGATCTGAAGCTGGAACCGCTCGATCAATAGCTTCTGCACCGCAATCTTCCACTGGTGTTGGTTCGGGACTCCATCGCCATCGATCTCGCCGCTGATATCAAAGCGCGCATCGTCCATCCACGGCGGGCTTCCCACAACTTGCTTCGCCTGCAAACCCCATGCCCACTGGATCACGTACTTGAGATTCATATTGAAGGTGGCGAAACGCCTGCCATTCATTGACCAACCTCGAGCGCAGCAGTGCGCCGGATCGCTCGGCTTGACTGTCGCAACCTCGAACTCCGGTTCGCCTCCGTTCGGTGAGCTCCACGGCGCAGGAGCAGTCGGTACTTCCTGAACAGTCGCCGGCGGCGCGCCAGCATTCTGCGCGATCGCTGTCGCGCAGCCAAACATGAGGCCAATGCCGGCAATCATGACGCGATTTTGCATCTCCCCTCCTATCTCTCAAACGGAGAGAGCCGATAGCTGCCTTTAGAAATCCACCCAGCCTTCTTTGCGGTTGCTCTCGATGGCGCGCTCGATAAAGCGCATGCCGCGCACGCCCGCTTCAATCCCGGGCAGTGTGGCCGGCAGCGGATGTGCCTGTCCCTCTTTCCACGCCGTGAGCGCATCGGCGAACTCGCGATAGAGCACGGCGAAGGCTTCTAAATACCCCTCGGGATGCCCGGCCGGCACACGTGCCGCTGCCCTCGCATCGGCACTCAGATAGTTCATCGCAGCGTGATGAATCTCCTCCGGCCCGTCGAGAGCTTTCACAATCAACCGGTTCGGATCCTGTTGCCGCCATGCGAGCGAGCCTTTCTCGCCATAGATGCGCAGATGCACCTCGTTCATCTCTCCGGCGGCCACTTGCGAGCAGGCCAGCGTGCCGGCAGCGCCGTTGCTCAAGCGCAGGAATGCGTTGCAATCGTCGTCGAGCCTGCGCCCCGGCACAACGCTGCGCAACGTCGCATTCATCGCCGTCACCTTCAGGCCGCTGATGTATTCAAGCAGGTGAAACGCGTGTGTGCCGATGTCGCCGATAGCGCCGCCTGCGCCGCTTTGCGCGGGATCCGCGCGCCACGCCGCCTGCTTATGCCCGGTCTTCTCGAGCGGCCCGCTCAGCCAGCCTTGAAAATACTCCACCGCAACTTTGCGAATCGCTCCCAGCCTCCCCGCCGCGCACATCGCCCGCGCCTCGCGCACCATCGCATAACCGGCGTAGGTGTGCGTCAATCCATACGGCAAGCCGCTCTTTTCGACCGCCGTCTCCAGCTTGAGTGCTTCCTCATAAGTCGCCGTCGCAGGCTTGTCGCTCATCACGGGAATGCCCGACTCCAGCGCCGCCAGGGCCACAGGCAGGTGCACATGATTTGGCGTCACGATCGCTACAAAGTCGATTCCGTCTGCGCGCTTACGCTCGGCCTCGATCATTTCGCGGTAGTCCGCATAAGCGCGCGCGGGATCGATGCGAAATCGTACCCCCGCCTCCCGCGACCGCTCCGCCGATTGCGAAAACGCGCCCGCAACCAGTTCGATTTTTCCATCCAGTTCCGCGGCAATGCGATGCACCGGGCCGATGAAGGCCCCCGGCCCTCCGCCCACCATGCCCATCCGCAACTTGCGTGTCTCCGCCACAGTTCCTCGCTCCCTTGCTCCCTGGCTCACTCGCTCCCTGTCTTTCAACAGTTCACGCCGCTAGCCAGATACCCGCCATCCACCACAATCACTTCGCCTGTCACGAACGACGCTGCCTCCGATGCCAGAAAAATTGCCGGCCCCACGATCTCAACTCCTCTTCCGAATCGGTGCATCGGCGTCCGCATCAGAATCTCGTTGCCGCGCGGCGTGCCTTCTACGAGCGGCAGACTCATGTCCGTGGGAAACAGGCCCGGCGCGAGCGCATTCACGTTCACGCCCGTCTCGGCCAGCTCAATCGCCAGCGTCTTGGTCATCGAAACCACTGCGCTCTTGCTCGCCGCATACGGCGCTACCTGAAAGAAGCCGCGAAACGCCGTCATCGACGCAATGTTGATGATTCGCCCATAGTGCGCCGCGACCATCGAGCGACCGAAGATTTGGCAGGCGCGCATGGTTCCCGTCAAATTAGTCTCAATAATCTTCGACCAATCCGCCTCGTCCGCTTCGAGCGTCGGCATCTTTTTTGTCATGCCGGCCCCATTCACCAGGATGTCCACTTTGCCGAAGGCCGCGATCACCGCATCGTGCAAGAGCTGGATGGAACCGCGGTCCAGCACGTCGCTCGTGACGCGCAACGTGCGGCGGCCCAACGCCTCAATCTCCGCGGCAATCGCGTTTACCTGTTCCTGCCGCCGCGAACTCGACACCACGTCCGCGCCGGCAGCCGCATACGCCAGCGCAATCTCGCGGCCCAGGCCGGTTGTCCCGCCAATCACCACCGCAACGCGCCCGCTCAAATCAAACAGTTCCAGCCCCTTCAATGCATCCTCCAGAAATATGTAGCGCCGGTCTCTAGACCGGCTGTTGTGCGGGCGTCCTCGCCCGCACAACTTGCCTTTGCCAATAGCCTAATTGATTGCTCGCTCCGCGGTCGCGCGTGAATTGCCCCACTGACCGCACCAACCCTCCTGCGCTAAAGTATTGAGTGACCATGAACTCTCTATCGATTCCTGATTCCAACCGCCGCTGGGACTGCCTCAGCCTGGGCGAAGTCATGCTTCGCCTCGATCCCGGCGACATGCGCATCCACACCGCGCGCCAATTCCAGGTTTGGGAGGGTGGCGGCGAATACAACGTAGCGCGCGGCCTGCGCCGCTGCTTCGGCCTGCGCGCCGCCATCGCCACCGCGCTCGCCGACAACCCCGTCGGCCGCCTCGTCGAGGACTTCGTCCTCCAGGGCGGCGTCGATACCTCGCTCATCCGTTGGATTCCCTACGACGGCGTCGGCCGCACCGTGCGCAACGGTCTCAACTTTACGGAGCGCGGCTTTGGCGTGCGCGCTGCCGCCGGTTGTTCCGATCGCGGCCACACTGCCGTCAGCCAGATCAAGCCCGGCGACTTCGACTGGGAATCGATCTTCGGTCCGGCGAATGGCTCGCGCTGGTTACATACTGGCGGCATCTTCGCCGCGCTCTCCGCGTCCACCGCCGAAGTTGCCGTCGAAGCCATGGATGCCGCGCGCAAATACGGCACGCCCATCTCCTACGACCTGAACTTCCGCGATAGCCTTTGGAAGAGCATCGGAGGCAAACCAAAAGCCCAGGAGATCAATCGCGCCCTCGTGGGTAAACTCGACGTGCTCCTCGGCAACGAAGAAGATTTCTCCTCGATGCTCGGCATCAAAATCAAGGGTGTGGGCGAGGACTTCAACGAGCTGCCCATCGCCGGATACGAAGAAATGCTCCGCGAAGTCGCAGCGGCATATCCCAACCTCAAGCTCGTGGCCAGCACCTTGCGTACCGCGCAAACTGCCAGCCGCAATGCCTGGGGCGCCATCGCGCTTTACGAAGACAAAATTGTTCACGTCCCGCAGCGCGAAATCGACATCTTCGACCGCGTGGGCGGCGGCGACAGCTTCGCCTCCGGCCTCATCTACGGCATGCTCGCCGGCAAAGGCATCGAATGGGCCATCCAATGCGGTGTGGCGCACGGCGCACTCGCCATGACCACCCCCGGCGACACCAGCATGGCCACGCTCCCAGAAGTCGAACGCATCATGAAAGGCGGCTCAGCGCGCATCGCGCGCTAAGACGGCCCGATTGCGCACAGTCAATGGGTGCCCCACATCTCGCTTTTGAGATGTGGGATAGCACAAACTTCAATTCAGCCTTCTTGGCCCAGCACGAACTCTGAGGGATCTGAGCCTCGACGTTTTGAAAGGGCACGGCTTTAGCCGTGCCACATCAACCGAAAAAGAATTTTGGGGGCTTTAGCCCCTGAGGGATCCGCAAATGTCAGAAACTACCCAGCAAATCATCGAGCGCGTTGGCCTCATTCCCGTCCTGCGCGCCAAAAGCGTTGCCCAGGGCCGCGCCGTAGTCGACGCCATGATCGCCGGCGGCGTCACCGTTGTTGAAGTCACCATGACTGTCCCCAACGCCGTCGACCTATTGAAGGAGCTCAAGAAAGAGTACGGCTCGAAGCTGCTCCTCGGCTCCGGTACCGTCACCACCGCCGACCAGGCCGAGGCCACCATCGATGCTGGCGCGGAGTTCGTCGTAAGCCCTAGCCTGCATCCCGAAGTCATCGCCGTCACGAAAAAGAACAACAAAGTTTCCTGCCCCGGCTCGCTCACGCCCACTGAGGCCATCACCGCGTGGAACGCCGGCGCCGACTACGTGAAAATTTTCCCCTGCTCCGCTGTCGGTGGCGCAAGCTACTTGAAGTCTCTGCTCGCGCCGTTCCCGCACCTCAAGCTCATTCCCACCGGCGGCGTCACCTTGCAAACCGCCGAAAGCTTCATCAAGGCCGGCGCGCGCGCCCTCGGCGTGGGCAGCGACCTTGTCAATCTCGCCGCCGTCGACGCGGGTCATCCAGAAACCATCACCGAAACCGCCCGCGCTTATCTGAAGGTGCTTGCCGACGCGCGCAAAAGCTGACCTGTCCACGAATATGCCGGCTCAGACCGATCCATTCCGCCTCGACCACCGCATCGCCCTCGTCACCGGGGCGGCAAGCGGCATTGGCGAAGCCACCGCGAAAGAACTCGCACGCGCAGGCGCAGAAGTCTGGATCGCCGATATCAACTTCCCTGCTGCCGAATCCCTCGCCGCCTCACTTCCCTCTGCCCGCGCGCTGCATCTCGACGTCACCAACCCCAAATCCATTGCCGCAGCCCTAGCGCAACTCGAATTCCTCGACATTCTCGTGAACAATGCAGGCATCGGCCACGTCGGCTCCATTGAAACCACCGAGCCCGAAGACTTCGACCGCCTGATGAACGTGAATGTCCGCTCGGTGTATCTCATCACGCGCGCGTTTCTTCCGTTGCTGCTCGCGGCAAGCGAGCGTCACGAGGCTCTGGGCGCGATCGTCAACGTCGCTTCCGTCTCCGGACTGGTCGGCATCAGGCAGCGCTTTGCTTATTGCACAAGTAAAGGCGCTATCGTCGCCATGACGCGCCAACTCGCCGTCGAGTATCCCAAAACATTGCGCGTCAACGCCGTTTGCCCCGGCACCGTGCAAACGCCCTTCGTCGAGGGCTACCTCGACAAATTCCACAAGCACAACAAGGAAGAGATGCGCGCCGAGCTACGCGCCCGTCAGCCCGTCGGCCGCTTGGGCCGTCCTGAAGAGGTCGCGTCCGCCATCCGCTATCTCGCCAGTGACGAAGCCGCCTTTGTCACCGGATCGCTGCTCACCATCGATGGCGGCTGGACCGCGGCCTGATCTCGCGCATCGAACAGTTGCAGGAGACCCTTTATGCATCTCGTCTCATTTTCCTCCGCTGACAGCCACGTGCCGCGCCCCGGCGTACTGCTTCAACAAAGCGGCACCGTGATCGACCTCGGCCCAGTCTACGACGATACTCTCGCCGTAATCGCCGCCGGCATCACCGCCATCGACAAGCCGGGCGCCTACCCTACCCACAAGCTCAGCGAAATCCGTCTGCTCGCGCCGCTCACGAATCCCTCGCGCATCTTTGCCATTGGTTTGAATTACCGCGACCACGCCGCTGAAGCAAAGATGGCGCTGCCCTCCGCGCCCGTCGTCTTCTTCAAGATGCCCACAGCCATCGTCGGCCCCGGCGACGCCATCGTGCTGCCCAAAAACTCCAACGAGCCCGACTTCGAGGCAGAACTGGCCTTCGTCATCGGCAAGGGCGGCTATCGCATCCCTGCAACGGCGTGGCTTGAACACGTCTACGGCTACACCATCATCAACGATGTGAGCGCGCGCGATGTGCAGCGGGCCACTTCGCAATGGTCGCTCGCTAAGAGCTTTCCCACCTATTGCCCGATGGGACCCGACATCGTCACCGCGGATGAGATTCCCGACCCACACCATCTCGCCATCTCACTCAGCGTCGACGGCGAGATTTTGCAAAACTCCAACACGCGCGAGCTGATCTTCAAAATCCCCGAACTCATCGAATACATCTCGTCCATCACGCCGCTGTTGCCGGGCGACATCGTCTCCACCGGTACGCCTTCCGGCGTAGGCATGGGCCGCACGCCGCAGCGCTGGCTCCAACCTGGCGAAACCGTGACCGTCACGATCGAGGGTCTTGGTTCCCTCACCAATCCAGTCGTTGCAGAGTAATCTGAACTTCGAAGAACGCCCTCGACGAGCGAAGTCGACTAAGCGTCCTCCGCGGCAACCTCTTCCGGGTCCATCTGCGATCCCAACCAAGCATAGAGCGCGATACCAACAAAGCAAACCGCGGGCACTATGTAGCCGGCTGAAATGCTCACACGATCGGCCACTCTTCCCATCAGCAGCGTGATCAGTGCGCCCCCGATAATCGCCATCACAATGCAGGCTGCGCCGCTCTTTGTGCGAGCACCCAACCCTCGAGTGCCGAGCGCGAAAATCGATGGAAACATCGTGGACATCAGGAAGGTTGCGGCAACCAAAGAGTAGACGCCCAACCACCCCGGCCTCATAACCACCACGCAGCAAATCACGGTATTGAGCGCAGCGTAGGTCCCCAGCAAGTGGTGTGCAGGTACGAAGTTCAACAACCACGCGGAAAAGAACCGGCCGGCCGTGAACGCCACCAGCGCGCCAGTGAGCCAATATCCCGCCTGCCGCTCCCCAATCCCCGTTCCGGAAATCACATAGGGAATCATGTAGCTCCAGATGCCGACCTGCGCACCCACGTAAAGAAACTGTGCCATCACCGCAAACACAAAATGCTTTCGCTTCCATAGCGGCTTGGAGTGATCGCTGCCGAGCGTGTCTTGGGTGTAGTCGAGACCCGTATGCGGGAACGGTGTTCGCGCAATAAGAACAGCCCAAAAGAGTACAACCGCTCCGAGGATAAGGTACGGCGCAACCACGCGGAGAGTTTCCGACTTTAGATAGCCTTGATAGGTTCCCGCAGCCTGCATGGCCGCAACCTGAGCTGGCTTCAATTCAATTCCTGAAAAAATGAACCGGCTCCCAATCAGCACAGCGGAGATACTACCCAGCGGATTGAACGCCTGCGCGAAATTCAGGCGCCGCGCCGCGCTGCGAGGATCTCCGATTTGCAGAGTAAAAGGGCTCGCCGCCGTCTCCAGAAAGGCCAGTCCCATGGCAATCACGAACAGCGCCGTCAGAAAGAACCAGTATTGACCAACGATCGCCGCAGGCCAAAACAACAGGCAGCCCGCGCCATAGAGACAAAGTCCAACCAAAATCCCGGCCTTATAGCCGGCGCGCTTCATCAACTGCGCGGCAGGCATTGCCAGCAGAAAATATCCCAGGTAGAAAGAAAACTGCACCAGACCCGCCTGAAGCCGGTTGATCTCGAACGACTTCATAAACTGGCGAATCAAAATGTCATTGAAATTGTTGGGTACGCCCCACAGAAAGAAAAGTGCTGTCACCAAAATGAACGGCAGCAGCCGTCCCGCTGGAATCAACGGCGCTTCAATGTCTTCATGCTGCGACGGCGAACTTCCCTGCCCTGCATTTCGCGTGTCTGTCGGCCCGACGGAAAAACTCAAAGTGCACTTCTCCTTCTGCCCGGCAGTCCGCGCAGCGGCGCCGGCTCCCAGCCCTATTTTTATTTAGAGCGACCTGTCTGTTCCCTCTCGGTAGGCACTCACCTTTGTATCGAATCCGCCTTTGGACTGGCAAACTCGTAATCGTTCGCGTTAACGTTACTCTCGCAAGCAATCACAAGCCTCCCCACTGCGAATTGCCGGCTCCTATTGCGCCGCCATCGCGTTTGGCGCGCCTATAATCTGCGGTAAGTACCGCCAGTCTCAAGGCTCGTGTGGCGCCGGTCTCCTGACCGGCTGTAGTGCGGGTCTCCAGACCCGCACCTCTCATGACAGTCTCCATCGAATCCGCGCGGCGCTTTTACGCCGAAGAGTTGTGCCGCCTCAATGGCATCTCCTCGCCAAACATCTTCGCCGCCTTCGCAACCGTGCCACGCGAGCGCTTCGTAGGGCCCGGCCCATGGGTCATTCAAAACAGCGGCGACAGTGGGTTCACCACGGACGCCGACCCTACCCACGTCTACCGCGACGCTCTCATCGTGCTCGACGAAGCGAAGCGACTGAACAACGGCCAGCCCAGTCTGTGGGCCATTCACCTCGACCCGCTCCGTATCCAACCCGGCGATCGCATTCTCCACCTCGGCTGTGGCACGGGCTATTACACCGCGATCCTCGCCGAGCTCACCGGCCAGGCCGGCAAAGTCACCGCAATCGAAATCGAGGAGGGCCTCGCAGCCCGCGCGCGCCTCGCACTCGAGCCATGGCCGCAAGTCACCGTGATCCATGCCGACGGCTCACGCGGCCCCTTCGAGTCCGCCGATATGATTGTCGTCAGCGCTGGCGCCACGCATCCCCTGCCTGTGTGGCTCGCCGCCATCAATCCTTCAGGCAAGCTCCTCTTTCCACTCACCTCCACGCGAGGTCCCGGTGCCATGGTGCACCTCGTCCGCACCAGTGCGGACCTCTTCGCGGCCACGCTGCGAGGCTCGGTTTTCTTTGTCGATTTCGGAGGAGCGCGCGATCCCGTCATCAGCAGCGAATTAGCCCTGGCGCTTCAGCGCGATGCAGGCGCTGGCGTACGTTCCCTTCGCTGCGATGTTCACGCGAAGGACGAATCCTGCTGGTTGCACGGCAACGGTTGGTGCTTTTCGCGATGCAGCGCGATCACGGCAGAAGCCGGTTGACTGGTTTACAGCATGAAGAAGTAACCCAACTAATTAGTCTTTGCCTTAGTCTTTGCCGCGTATTCCGCTTCCGTCAGGTTCGAGGATTCGCCGGTGCCAAGATCCACGCGGAGATATCCCACTAGCGTCCCAAACTCAAATCGAGCGTAAACCGCGTCTTGCTCGTGACCGGGCTTGATGGAGATGTTTCCTGTACCGTCATCGCCTACCTTTAATGGCTGCTCAGGCTCGCCAGGTGCGGAAACGTAGTAAACCTTTGCTCCGGGAGCCACCCTGATCGTAACTGTAGTAGCAACAGCCGCGTGGATCTCCCCAGTACCATAGGTCCCTACCAGATGGCAGCCGAAGTCGAGTTGGTCCAGCGTTAGTATCTTTCCAGATGGCGTCTTGCTGTCGTCTGTGTACTCCAGATCGTCCAATAGCTGGGGAATACTCGCGGCGTCCACATCACTGAACGTGACCAAGGTGGAGTAAGATCCAGTCCATTTCACACTCTGCGCATCGTATTTGGCGAGAACACCCTCGATCCGTTTCTTTTCTACGTCAGGGTTCGTCAGATAGATCAGATTCTTGAACTGAATCGATCCACCGACAGACAACCCGTTCACAGGCGTATCGCATGCCACCGTAGCAACTGGCCCCGGTGTGGTTGCTGTGGCTTGGATCGCAGGGCTGGCCGGACCTTGGGAGACGTTTATCATGGAAGGCTCAGCGTGTACCTTCTGCAGGATGTTCAGAATTTGGGGTTCGCCGATTGGGCGCTTGGCCGCCAGGCTCATTGGCGATTCGGGATTTCCAAGAAGCTTGGACGTAGCATCGACGTTGGCGCCCATCTGCACCAACAGCCTGACCACATCGACTTTCCCTTGGAGAGTCGCAAGGAACAGCGCCGTCGAATCCTCCTTGTCCTTTGCTTCTAAGGTGGCATTATGCTCCAGTAGAATTTTCACGATTTCGGTGTTGCCGGAGCTGGCTGCCGCCAGCAGCGCATCCAGGCCGCCACAACATGTGTCATCGACCTTGGCGCCATTATCCAGGAGCAGCTGCGCCACTTGGCTATTGCCTTGAAAACCCGCCGACCATATGAGCGGGGTCATGCCTAAGTCGCATTGCGGACCAGACGCTTCGTTGACATTGGCTCCATTGTCCAGCAAGAGGCGAATCATATCGACGTTGCCTCCCATGGTCGCGGTCATAAGCGCGTTGCAGCCATTGGTTTCGTCGGAGGCACTCACACGAGCGCCGTTCAGAAGGACCTTTTTGGCCTCGTCTCTATCGCCTGACTTAATGGCCTGGATGAGCTCGTTATCCCAGACCAGGGTTGCGTAAGGAGCCTGACCCTCCGCCCGAAGACAGAACGACAAAACGATGGTTGAGAGGATGGCTGCCGCAATGGTTCTTTTCATCGCTTCCTCCGTTCAAGCATCAGCTACAGACGGATGATTGCTGCGCCGACGCCGATAAAGCCGGAATTCGGGCTCGAGCATCGCTCGCCCTCATCAACTCGACTCCCAGCAGCGCTGGGCGTTTCGAATCTATTTTCCTAAAAGGGGAAACCGGTCCCATTCTCTGTTTGCCGTGACCGACCGCACGGGGGGACCGCCAAGAACATTACAACACGCGCGCCAGCCACTTCCCCGTATGCGAATGCAAATTACTTGCAATCTCTTCGGGAGGACCCTCGGCCACGATTTTTCCGCCGCCTTCGCCGCCTTCCGGCCCCAGATCGATCACCCAGTCGGCGCTTTTGATCACGTCCAGGTTGTGTTCGATCACGATCAGCGAACCTCCGCCGTCGATCAGCTTGCGAAAGGCCGTCAGCAGCTTCGACACATCGTCAAAATGCAGTCCCGTCGTCGGCTCGTCAAGGATGTAAAGCACGCGGCTGGCCTGCGAAGGCTTGGCCGTCGCATTCACGGCGCGCACCGAGGCCAGATGCGCGGCCAGCTTCACGCGCTGCGCCTCACCGCCCGAAAGCGTCGTCGCCGACTGTCCCAGGCGCAAGTAGCCGAGCCCTATCTCATCCAGCACCGCCAGTTTTTCCAGCAGCTTGGTCTGCCCGGCAAAGAAGCGCAGCGCCTCTTTCACCGTCATCTGCAGTACGTCGTGAATATTCTTGCCCTTGTACTGCACTTCGAGAATTCTTTGCTGGTAGCGGGTTCCATTACAGTCCTCGCAGGGCAGCTCCACGTCTGCCAGGAACTGCATCTCCACGGTCACCGTGCCGTCGCCTTCGCAGGTGTTGCAGCGCCCGCCCGGCACGTTGAACGAGAAATGCCCCGGCGTGAGCGAGAGCCGCTTGGACTCCGGCTGCGAAGCAAACAGTTCGCGAACCAGATCGAAGCCCTTGATGTACGTGATGGGATTCGACCGCGGCGTGCGACCAATCGGCGTCTGATCCACCAGCACCACGTCATTTAAGCGCTCGGCGCCAGTCAAAGAAGCAAAAACCCCGGAGGGGTCGCCGCCATCGGTCTGCCCCAGCGCCTGCGCCACCGCGCGATACAGCACCTGGTGCACCAGCGTCGATTTGCCCGATCCCGAGACTCCCGTCACCGCAACCAGCATGTTCAATGGAACGGTCACGTCCAGACCGTGCAGATTGTTGGCCCGCGCCCCCTTCAGCACCAACTTCTCGCGGCCCGGCTCCCGGCGTCGCGTGGGTACGGGAATCGCAATCTTCCCGCTCAAATAGCGTCCCGTCAGCGATGCCGGATTGGCCTCAATCTCGGCAAGCACGCCCTCGGCCAGCAGCTTGCCACCGAACTCGCCCGCACCCGGACCCAGGTCAAGCAAATGATCGGCCGCGCGCAAAATGTCGGCGTCGTGCTCCACAACCAGAATCGTGTTTCCCAGGTCGCGCAGTCTTTCAAGAATGTGAATCAGCCTCGCCGTGTCGCGCGTATGCAATCCAATCGAGGGTTCGTCGAGCACGTAGAGCGCACCCACAAGTTGCGATCCTAGTGAAGTCGCCAGCTGAATGCGCTGCGCTTCGCCGCCCGAGAGCGTCGACGCCAATCGATCAAGCGTCAAATATTCCAGCCCCACCGCGACCAGAAAACTAAGCCGCTGCCGCACTTCCGTGAGGATCGGCCCCGCAATCTCCTCCTGCATCGGCGAAAGTTTAAGCGCGTCGAAAAACTCCTGGGCCTGCGCAATGGTCAGCGCCGTCGCCTGGCAAATGTTCTTGCCCCCCGTCTTTCCATCTCCGAGGCGCACGGCCCGCGCCTCGGCCCTTAGCCGCTGCCCGCGGCAATCCGGGCACTCCGCGTAGCCGCGATACTTTGACAGCATTACGCGCACGTGGAGCTTGTATTTTTTGCGCTCCATCTGCGCGAAAAAGCCCATCACGCCCGCAAATCCATCTTTGCCGCGCAGCACAGTCTCGCGCGCCGCTTCCGGCATTTCGTGCCACGGCACGTCCAGCGGCACGCCCAACTCAGCCGCGCGCTTTTTCAGTTCAGTGAACCACGGCCGGTACTTGGGCCGATTCCACGGATCGATCGCGCCGCCCTGCAAGGTCAATGCCGGGTCCGGAATCACGAGATTCAGATCGAAGTCCACGGTATTGCCGAATCCCTGGCAGCGCGGGCACGCGCCAAAGGGATTGTTGAAGCTGAACAGCCGTGGCTCCGGTTCGCGCCCCGGCCGATGGCAGCTCGTGCACTCGTACGATCCAGAAAACCGCAGCCGTCTGCGCTCAGCCGTCTCGTCACGGGGCGTTTCTTCGAAGATCACCTCGCCCGCCTCGCGATATGCCGTCTCCACCGCGTCCACAATGCGCGGCCGATTTTCGGCGCTGACGACAATCCGGTCCAAAAGAATAAAGAGTGGAGCTCCAAGGTCCAGATCAATCAGCGACTCCGGTGTAGAGAACTCAAAGATCCTTCCCTTCTGCCACAGCCGGTTGAATCCGCTCGAACGCAAGTCGCTGAGCCGCGCCTTCATTACCTCGATATGCGCCGCGTCGTCCGCCTTCGTCGCCGTCTTGGCTTTAGCCGTCTTCTTTGCCGCCCGGCCCGCGGTCTTCTCCGGCTTGGCTTCCGTATCCGGCGCAGGAGCCGCGCTCATAGCGGGAAACAGCACATTCAACCGCGTTCCCTCGCCCAGCGCCAGCACCCCTTCCGCCGCTTCGTCCACCGAATTGCGTTTCACCAGCCCGTCGCAATAAATGCAGTGCACTTCACCACATCGCGCATAAAGCAGGCGCAGGTAATCGTAGATCTCCGTCGCTGTCGCTACTGTCGAGCGCGGATTGCGCGTGGTGTTCTTCTGCTTGATCGCGATGGCCGGCGCCAACCCGTCGATCACGTCGGCATCCGGCTTCTCAATGCGCTCCAGAAACTGCCGCGCGTAGGCCGATAGCGACTCCACATACCGCCGCTGTCCCTCGGCATAGATCGTGTCGAAGGCCAGCGAACTCTTGCCCGATCCCGACACGCCGCTGATCACCGTCAGCTTGCCGTGAGGGATATCGCACGAGAGGTTCTTCAGGTTGTGAGTCCGCGCGTTGCGGATAATGATGGAATCGTTCAAGAGGAAGTCTGCCGGCATGAAAAGGTCCGGCGACGACACAGACGCCTCGGCGAGGCTCGGAGCGCAACCGTCCATTTTCTATTATAAATTGCGCCGCAAGACCGCTCGCGAGAACGATACACCCCAATCGAACGGCGAACGCAATTCGATGCGTCTCCGTATCGATCTATTTCCGAACAGTCAAGCCGCCAGGGCGCGCCTGTCTGCGGATGCGAAAGCGATCGAATTGCTCCCCACCTCGCGATCGAGAACATTGGCAAGTCCAAGCAGAACCGGCGATGCGCATGCCGGACAATACTCCGCGCAGTTGCCAATGCAGTTGCAGTCCGTGCATAGGTAGGCAGACGCCAAGGGGATGTGCTGCATGGTGATGAGTTTCATGGCTTCACCTTCAGTTTCTGGCGTTCGGCACGAGCGTGCAATCATTTATCCTCCGCACGCTCTTGCACAGCCACTAGGATGCCACGCACTATCCCAAAGTTGCACTCACACTTGAGTCCGCGCGAGGGCCCTTTTGGTTAACCCATCGCAGTTACCCATCCGCTCTTGGTCGATTACGCAAGTGGTAGCCATCGCCATGCCGCTCTCGCGCCATTTAAATTAGGAACAGGCTGCCAACTCGCACTACTTGTTGAGGTTTTGCTCGTCTCGTTCTGTATTTTTTGCGCTCCTCGCCGTAGCGCTTCTTGTCCCTGCCGACACAGTCGCTCAGCAACCCTCTTCGCCCTCAGGCGGGTTGCCTCATCGCAATCCTCACACAGCTACCCTCACGCCGGAGGCATGCGCTCAAGCCCGGAACGCGCGCAGCCACATATTGAACCATCGCCTCCGGAGACTCATGTCTCGACCGTTGCGTGAGAATGACTTCAGTGAGTGCTTACTATTTTGAGAAAATCGGCCTGTCCTCGTCGGATTTCTGCTCGACCTGTGAGGATTTCTTGGCAAGTTTCTCGGCCAGGCGATCCGCTAGCTCCCGCGGCGAGGCATCCGCGTCTGTTTCATCTTCCAGCTTCGACTCTTCCGGGTTTTCAAACTGCGAATCCATCTCTCCAAATACTGCGCTCATGTTCGGTCCCCTCCTCTGGATGTGGCCCTCTTTTCTGAAGGCTGTAATCGGTTTAGATGCCGCCTCCATGCCGCAGGTTCTCGTCAGTCCATCTTTTGCTCTCTCCTGTACGCCAAGCCCCGCCAGGCAGTGGGTCAGTTTGAACCTGTCGCGAAGGGGCACGACTTCAGTCGTGCCGTACAGGCTTCGAAAATGAGTGGGGCTTTAGCCCCTGAGAAATGGTTCCTTTCAAACTGACCCATAACCCCCGCCACGGTTTCTCCCGCCTCGCACTTCCCCGCCATTTACACTGATAGTTGAGGAACTTCGTGCTCCGTATTGCCTTTTTCGCTCTGATTTTTGCGCTCATCTCCGGTCCCGAGCTCTTCTCCGCACAGAATCCCGCAGCGCCGCCCGCCGCCGGCTCGCCTCGGCCCTCAGCGGAGCCTGCGCAGCCTCAGTCCATCCCTGCTGAACTCGCCGCCGCCGAATCGGCCATCGCCAGCTCCGACTGGAAGACCGCCGAGACCAAGCTCGATTCCTATCTGGTCGCTCACCCTACCGATGCACGCGCGCTCTTCGATGCCGGCTACGTTGCCGACGCGCAAAATCGTCTGGACGACGCGGCCGTCCTCTATCGCCGCGCCATCCAGGCCAATCCCAAATCCTTTGAGGCGCACCTCTCGCTGGGTCTGCTTCTCGCTCGCCAGAACAAGCTCGACGAAGCCCGTCCCGAGCTTGCCGCCGCCACAACACTCGACCCCGGCGATGCCGGCCCGGAACTCAAGGCCCGCGCCTGGCGTGCTCTGGCGCGCATCGATCGCGCCTCCGACCCCGCTGCCGCCTCAAATGACTTGCTCCAAGCCTTGAAGCTTTCGCCGGAAACTCCTCAGGACACGCTGCTTGCCGCCGAGTTGGCCGAACAATCTGGCGAGAATGACGCCGCCGAAGCGGCTTATCGCGTCGTATTGGCGAAAGATCCTCACTCTGTCCCTGCCAACGCCGGTCTGGCGCATCTCCTCATCGTGCGTAAGCAATATCCCGACGCTGAAACCCTCCTCCGCGCCGCGCTCGCAAGCGCCCCCGACGATCCCACCCTCAACGCACAACTGGCCACCGTGCTCGTCGCAGAGAACAAGGCCGAAGCCGTGCCGCTCCTGCAAAAACTTCACGCCGCGCACCCCGCCGATCCGGCCATCACGCGCATGCTGGCCGAGGTGCTCTCCGTAGCCGGTGAATATGCAGGCTCCGATCAGCTTTACCTCCATTTGCTCGCCGCCAATCCTCAGGACGCCAACCTTCTCGTCGCCCACGGCCAGAACCTTGTCCGCCAGGCGCAGTTGGAAGAGGCTGTAAAAGTCTTCGACAAGGCCACACAGATCGACCCCTCCAACGCCGACGGCTGGAGCGGCCTGGCCTTTGCGGCCTCGCGCACCGCGCATCCCGACCTCGCCGTGCACGCGCTCACCATGCGTTCCCGCTACCTGCCGGAGAACGCCTCGACCCTCTTCCTCTGGGCCATTTCCTACGATTCGCTGCATCAAAACAAACAGGCCGCCGCCTACTATCACCGTTTTCTCGACGCCGCGGGTGGCAAATTCCCCAATCAGGAGTGGCAGGCCCGCCACCGCCTTCTTGTCCTCGAAGAAAAATAGGGCTCAGCCCGCCACAAATCGGCCTCCACGGCTCCAATTTCAGTCCGCACATCTTCCCTTTTCGGTATTTCGGTTATCCACCGTATCAAAATCTCGCATCTTAGCTGTTGCATCACGTTGCGGATTGTGCGTACTATGAGCACATTCGAGGGCAAGGCCGCATTGGAGGAGGTTCCTTATGCGCGCTGTAGTTCCGATCATCGCCTTCCTCACGCTGAACTTGTCAGCAGCATCTCTGTGCGCCGCCTCGGGCGACAACAAGCCGCCGGATCCAGATGCCATCGCCGCGCTTGAAGCGCGCGCCAATCAGGCCCAACCACGCGAACAATGCTTCCTCTATGCGGAACTGGTCCAGCAGATGACCGAGCTCAGCATCCGCCAATACGCGTCGGGCGACGCCGAAAAAGCCACGAATCTGCTCAAACGCATCCAGCAGATCGCGCAAAAAATCCATTTCTCCCTCGGCGACAACGACAAGCGCCTCAAGAACGCCGAAATCATGCTGAGCCACACGAGCTTCCGCCTCAATGAGATGCTGCATGCCAGTAGCGTCGAGGACCGTCCCCTCGTGGAACAGACCTTGGCCGAAGTGACCCAGGCGCAAAATGCCACGTTGATGCATGTCTTCCAGAAATGACGGCCAGTATGTGCCGGAAAGCGCGAAAGTGAAATAGTGAAAAAAGTGAAAGAGTGAAGGGTTTGCTCCTCTCCTCACCCCTTTACTTCTTTCACTCTCTTCACGTCCCTCAGTCTCTTCACTCTTTTCACTCCCTTCACTCCTTTCACTTCTTTCACTTATCCCCTCTTTGTGCTGAAATAGAATCCCTGGAGGCATGTCGCCATGCGTTCATTATTGGCCGGTCTCTTTTGTCTGCTGTTAGCTGCGCCGCTCACCGCGCAAAAGCAAAAACGCGAGCCTCTCACTGAAAAGCAACAGGACCAGATTGAGGAAGCCGGCATCGATCCGGTGGCCCGCGTCGATTTGTACGTCAAGTTTCTCAATGAATATTCCGACACCGTCAAAGGGCTGATCCCGCGCGCCAAGTCCACGGCCCGCAGCCACCGCATCGACGACGAGCTGGAGGACTTCTCTGCCCTGATGGATGAGCTCGGCGACAACCTCGACGTGTTCTCTCAGCGCAAAGCCGATCTTCGCAAGTCGCTCAAGGATCTCCGTGAGTCCATTGAGCACTGGCAAACAATCCTGCACGATCTGCCCAGCGAGCCGGGCTTTGAGTTGTCTTTGAAAGAGGCGATCGATAGCGCCAACGACCTCTCCGACCAGGCCAAGGACATTACTGCCGACCAGGAAACCTATTTCAAAGCCCATCCCGACGAAAAAGGCCAGGACCGCGCCGAGCCGAAGTGAAGCCAGTGCGAGTGCGAGTGTGCATGTGGCCGATGCACTCCCACTCGCACTCCCACTCGCTCTCACACTGCTATCCTGCTCTTCGTGGCCCCCGACGTCGCTCCCATCTTTCAGGCCGAGTATCGCGCCCTTCGCCCGCGCGCGCCCATGCCGCCCATCCATGTGCGCTTTCGGCGCTTCACTTCCCTCAACACCACCATTCGTCTGCGCGAAGGCGAGATCTTTGCCTCTCTCTCCGATCTGCTTGAAGGCGCGCCGGAATCCGTCCTCCACGCCATCGCGCACATCCTTCTCGCCAAGCTCTATCGCAAGCCGATCGACCGCGCGCACAACCTGCGCTACAAGCGTTTCGCGTCCAGCGCCGCCGTCACCCGTCAAACAGACCTCATTCGCACGGCGCGCGGCACCAAGCGTTTCTTCGGACCCGAGGGTCGCTATTTTCATCTCGATGAAGTCTTCGATGCGCTCAATACGCGTTTCTTCGGCGGGCTACTCGGCCGCCCCGATCTCACATGGAGCGAGCATCACGCCAAGCGCTCCCTGGGCCACTACGACGCCGCGCACAACACCATCGTTGTCAGCCGCGTCTTTGATCGCCCCTCCAGCCCGCGTTACGCCATCGAGTACTTGCTCTACCACGAGATGCTGCACCTCAAGCATCCCGTCCGCCAGCGCGGCCTGCGCCGCTGCGTCCACTCCCGCGAGTTCAAAGCCGAAGAAGCGCGCTTTCCCCAACTTACTGAAGCCCTCGCCTTCATCAAGCGCCTATCCTGACCTCTACGGTTCAAGCCATAAACGTCGCTGTCATTCTGGGCGACCAAAATCTCTATCATTCCGAGCAATCAAAATAGGATGTCATCCTGAGCGAAGTGGGCCGCGCGTCGCGCGGCCCACGCAGTCGAAGGACCTGCATTTGCATTTGCTTTTGCGTTTGCATTTGTTTTTCGCGCATTCCACTCAGCACGATGAGGGTGCCCCCGGTCCCTCGCCTTTGGGGACCGGGGGTTGTACGCCGTTTTTTAATTTCTCCCGTTTCCGCATCCCAATCCGCGTGTTTCTGCGGAAACAAGAATAAGAAAGCTCGCGGGTATCAGACGCTACCGGAAATGAACAATCAAAAAACAGGTTCACCGCGAGCGCTCGCGGAACTTCTTGCGTCTTTTCCGCGTACTACCCCGTTAACCAGTCGCGCAGTTTTCCGTTTTATTATCGGAAGCATTTTGTCTACTTCCCTTCAACAAGTGTTACCGGTCTAACAAAAACGCATGAGCCAGCGCATCCACAAATCGTTCTTCTGAAAGAACATCGTTGACTCCTCGCCATGCTGAGTGTTACAATCGGTAACACTATGGCCCGTAACACGCGGCGCGCCTGAAGCCAAGACCATTTGCTCCATAAAAAGGTGATGATGAAGTTTTTTTATTCCCCTGGTGCTCTCTGTCTGTTTTTTGTTGCCTTGGCCTGGCCTGCCGCAGCCGTAGCGCAAACCGGCACGTTGCACGGCACGGTGCAGGACCCCAGTGGCGCCGTCGTGCCCGGCGCATCCGTCTCGCTGACCGGAGGCGCGCAGCCTATGCAAACCAAGTCCGCCGCCGACGGCCAATACTCCTTCCGCTCCATCCCTCCCGGCTCCTACACCATCACTGCGACCGCCAAGGGATTCGCGCCGTTCACTATCCCGAGTCTCACTCTCACCGCGGGTCAGGCCAAGGAGCTGAATCTCCCGCTTGCCATCGCTGTCGAGCAGCAGGAAGTCACGGTCGATGCCCAGAGTCAGAGCGTCAGCATCAATCCCGATCAAAATTCCAACGCTGTGGTCATCAAGGGAAGCGCTCTTGACGCGCTCTCCGACGATCCCACCGAACTGCAAAATGAATTGCAGGCGCTCGCCGGTCCCGCAGCCGGCCCCAATGGCGGCCAGATTTACATTGACGGTTTTGAAGGCGGCCAGATTCCGCCCAAGTCTTCGATCCTCGAAATCCGCGTCAATCAAAATCCCTTCTCTGCCGAATATGACCGCATGGGCTACGGCCGCATCGAGATCATCACCAAGCCCGGCTCGCAAAAACTTCAGGGCAGCATCAACAGCTTCGGCAACAGTTCCGGCCTCGACTCCGGAAATCCCCTGATCACCGTCCAGCCAACCTACTATCTCTACTCCTATTCCGGAAACATCAGCGGCCCCATCACCAAGACCTCGTCGTATTTCTTCAATGCCTTTACCATCACACGCAAGAACCAGACCATCGTCGCTGCCCTCAATCCCGCCAACCTCACGCAAAACCTTAACGAGGCATACCCGAATCCGACGACGTACGTTCAGCTCAATCCGCGCGTCGATTTCCAGGTCACCAAAAACAACTTCGTCAGTGTCCGCGACTTGTATACCCAGTATTCTTCCCAGGGCAGCGGCGTCGGCACACTCAATCTGCCACAGGTCGCGAACGCCTACCAGAGTCACATCAACGAACTCCAGATCGCTGACACCTGGGTCATCAATCCTCATCTCCTCATGGAGCCTCGCTTTTTGTGGCGGCGCACCAGGAGCAACTGGGTGCCCAATCTCACCATCCCCACGATCGCCGTGCAGGGAGCGTTCACCACGGGCGGCAGCGGCCTGGGTACAGCCCAGGACCATATCGATGTCTTCATGCTTCAGGACTACGGCACTGCAACCGCCGAAGCCCACACGATTCGCTTCGGCGCGCGCGTGCGCTCTTATCGCGACGCAAACTACTCCAACGCGGGCGCCAATGGCAGCTACTTCTTCAATTGCGCTCTCGCCACCCAGTGTGCCGACTCATATCAATCGCAAACTCCGGCGCAATACACGGCCACTGTGATCAGCAATCCCTTGGCGCGCGCGCTGCTCTTTGACGGTTCCGTATTTGTTCAGGACGATTGGCGCGTCAACAAAAGTCTCCTCCTCGGCCTCGGCCTCCGTTACGAAGGCCAGAACTACATCCACGACCGTGCAGACTGGGCGCCGCGTCTGGCGCTTGCCTGGACTCCCGGCCGTCCCGGAAAGAATCCTCCAAAGACCGTGGTTCGAGCTGGTTACGGCTGGTTCTTCAACCGCTTCACTGTGCCCACCAATTTCAACGGTCCCAGCGGCACGCCCTATATCATTCAAGCCATTCACGACAATCTCATCAATCAGAAGAGCTACACCGTCACGAATCCTGCCTTCTATAACCCCAACGCCGCCGAGCCCGCCTCCGTCTTGACCTCAACCGCATCCTCAATTCCCACCTACCACTCTGTCGATTCGCACTTCCACGCCTCACTCGACATGCAGGGCGGCATCGGCGTCGACCACCAATTCGGCAAGCGCGTCACGTCGAATATCACCTACCTCTACACGCAGGGCGTCCATCAATACCTCACCAACAACGTCACCGCGCCCAACTTCGACGAAGCCGACTACACCATCACCGGCCCCACGCCTGCGGCTTTCAACTATCAATTCCAGTCCGGCGGCTTTTACCGCCAGAATCAACTCATCCTCTCCTCCGCCTTGCAGCTCAAAAAGTTCACGCTGAGCGGCAACTACACTTTCAGCGAAGCAAAAAGCGATACCCAGGGCATTGGTTCGTTTCCTTCCGTCGCGCAGGATCCCGGCTTTGATTACGGCCGCGCCACCTTCGGCATTCGCCATCGCGTCGTCTTCATTGAGAGCTACACGGCGCCGCACGGCATCGTCTTCGCGTCTCTTCTCGCCGCGCAATCAGGCACGCCCTACAACCTCACCATCGGCGAAGACCTTACCGGCAGCAATCAATTCAATGCGCGCCCTGCCTATGGAACCTGCGGCGATACAGGCGTCGTCTCCACACAATACGGCTGCCTCGACACCGATCCCACCGGCAAGAACGAGCCGACCGTTCCCTTCGGCGTCGGCATGGGGCCGGCAAACTGGGTCTATCATGTCCGCGTCAGCAAAGTTTTCGGCATCGGTCCCAAGATCAAGACAGCGGGCGACGGGCAAACCTTCACGCCCAACCAGGGCGGCGGCGTAGGTGGCCGTGGCATCGGCAGTGGCGGCCCGGCGATTCGTCTTGACGCTGCCGCCCCGCGCCGTTTCAACCTCACTCTCGCCGCCGGCGTTAACAACCTCTTCAACATCGTCAACTGGGGTACGCCCAACGGCGTCCTGCTGTCGCCGCTCTTCAACAAAACGCAATCCCTCGCCAACGGCCAGTTCGGTTCGCCCGTCCCCGGCAACAGCAGCGTCTTCCTGCAATCCACATTTTCGTTCTGAGTGTCGCGTCTGCCGGTCTCTCCGCAGGGCTGCGCCCTCAAAATTCGCGGCAAGAAGACTGCTGTCATTCTGAGCGAGTCCGCATTGCGGACGAGTCGAAAGCCTGCCCTGAGCGAAAATTGCGTAGTGATCGACGTCGAAGGACCTGCATTTGTTTTTGCGCATTCAAACCAGCACGAAAAGGGGTGCCCCACGTCCCTCGCGTTTGGGGACGTGGGATCGCACGAACCTCGACTCACAGGTCATGTATCAGGGCGCGGCTTTACGGGCTGTGGAAACAAGTCTTCAGGCGCGCAAGAAGTGTCAGGGCACGACTTTAGTCGTGCCGCGAAGATCCAGGAATGAATAAGGGGACTTTAGCCCCAGAGGCGCAACTTCTTTCAAACTGACCATTGCCGAAACGGCACACGCCCGCCTGCGATATCCTAGCCTCTTGTCACGTCTATCTCGAGGGGCACCGCATGACCGAGAGTTCCCGCCTCAAACTGACCAAGCGCTTCACCGAAGCCGTTGAATACGCGCGCCAGTTGCACACGGAGTACCGCAAAGGCACCGATATTCCGTACATGGCCCACCTGATCGGCGTGGCTGCGCTGGTGATGGGTGAGGCCGGCGGCCGCGTCCCCGTGACAGAAGACATGGTGATCGCCGCCCTGCTGCACGACGCCGTTGAAGACCATGGCGGCGCACCGCGCATGCGCGAAATTGAGCAGATCTACGGTCTCAACGTGGCCCGCATGGTCGCAGCCCTTTCCGACACATTCGCAGAAGACCCCGAAAAAAAAGAACCTTATGGGCAGCGCAAAACCACCTACATCATGCGGCTGCGCCGCGAACCTGACGACGTCCTGCTCATCTCCGCTGCCGACAAGCTCTACAACGCAAAAGCAATTCTGGATGATTTCAAGGAGATTGGTCCGGCAGTCTTTGATCGCTTCAAGCGTGGGAAGGATCAACAGCTCTGGTATTTCGACGAACTCCTGAAAGTTTTTCGCGCGCACCCGTCGAATCAGATCGTGGACGACCTGGAGCGCGTCGTCAAAGAGCTGCACGCAGTAACGTCAAACAAGCCCTGAATCCCCAGGAGCCGGTCCCGCAGCCCCGCAGCCCCTCAGTCCAGAGTCCTTGTTCCCTCGGTCACTTGGTCCCTTGGTCCCTGTATCTCCAGCGCCCCGGTTAGACTGCTCACCTTCGTCACATCGTGGCCCCTGCACCACGATTCGAGTCCTTTTGCCAGCCCCTCCGTCGCGCGCGGATCAGCGAAGCTCGCCGTCCCCACCTGGATCGCCGTCGCGCCCGCCAGCAAAAATTCGACCGCGTCCGTCGGCGTCACAATCCCGCCCATCCCCAGAACGGGAATCTTCACGGCCCGCGACGCTTCCCAAACCAGGCGCAGTGCGATGGGCTTAATGGCCGGCCCTGACAACCCTCCGGTCACGTTGCTCAACCGCGGCTTGCGCTCCTCGGCATCGATCGCCATGGCCAGAAACGTGTTTGCCACGCTCACGGCGTCGGCTCCGCTATCCGCAGCCACGCGCGCCATGTGCGCAATCGAAGTCACATTCGGCGTCAGCTTCACAATCAGCGGCCGCCGCGCAGCCGCCTTCGCACGGCTCGCCAGGTATTCCAGCGACCCCGCATCCGCTCCGAACGCCATGCCGCCTGCGTGCACGTTAGGGCACGACACGTTCAGCTCGTACGCCGCAATTCCCTCCGCGTCGTTCAGTCGCTCGATCACTCCCACATACTCGTTCACGGTGTAACCGAAGATATTCACAATGACCTTGCACTTGGGGTAGCGCTTCATCGGTGGCAGTTTGCGCTCAATGAACTCCCGCACGCCCACATTCTGCAACCCGATCGCATTCAGCATGCCGGCAGCCGTCTGCACCAGGCGTGGCGACGGGTGCCCCGCCATCGGCTCCATGGAGATGCCCTTGGTCACGATCGCGCCCAGCCGCTCCAGCGAAACAATCTCTTCGAATTCGATGCCGTAGCCAAAGGTACCGCTGGCGGCGATCACTGGATTCACCAACTCCAGTCCCGCCAACCGTACTCGCATGTCGGGTTTCACTGGGCGCCTGTCTTCCTTTGCTTCCCCTGATTGCCTGCTCCACTCATGAAATTGCGGACGTTCGCAGGCTCTCATCCATGATACCCGTCCACGTAAAGCACAGCCGTGCGCCACCTTCACTCGGATACAGAAAGGCCCTCCGGCTCAAACCGGAGGGCCTTCGTTTTGACTCTTGCTTTTCCTGATCCCTATTCCCTATTCCCTGCTTCTACGCCGTCACCGGCTCGCTCGAGTCCACCTTCACCGGTGTCAGCCAGCCAAACCGGTCCGGCTTCAGCCCGTTGACGATGCCGAAGAACTCGTCAGCGATCTTCTTGGTAATCTCGCCGGGCTTGCCATCTCCAATCACCACACGGTCGATGGAGCGGATCGGCGAAACCTCCGCCGCGGTCCCGGTAAAGAAAACCTCGTCGGCGATATACAGCAGCTCGCGCGGAATCGATTGCTCGGTCACCGTCAATCCCAGGTGGCGCGCGATGGTCAGCACGCTGTCGCGCGTAATGCCCGACAGCGCCGAGTTGGCCAGTGGCGGCGTAAACAGCACGCCGTTGCGCACGACAAAAACGTTCTCGCCCGATCCCTCGCTCACCAGCCCGTTCACATCCAGCGCGATCCCCTCCTGGTAGCCGTTGATTTCAGCTTCCATGTGGATCAGTTGCGAGTTCATGTAGTTCGCGCCCGCCTTGGCCAGCGCCGGCATCGTATTCGGGGCCAGCCGGTTCCAGCTGGAGATGCACACGTCGGCGCCTCCGTGCCCGGCAATGTACTTGCCCCATGGAAAATTGGCAATATAGACCTCAATTGGCGAGCCTTTGGGGCTTACGCCAATCTCGCCGTACCCGCGCAGCACGATCGGCCGGATATAGCATGGCGCTACGCCGTTGGCTTCAATCACATCTACTACGCCCGCGCACAGTTCCTCGAGCGTGAACGGAACTTCCATGCGATAAATCTTGGCCGAGTCGAGCAGCCGCTGCATGTGCTCCGGCAGGCGGAACACCGCCGAGCCGTGCGGTTGCCCGTAGCAGCGAACGCCTTCGAACACGCTAGAGCCATAGTGGATCACGTGGCTCATCACGTGAATGGTGGCTTGCTCCCACGGAATCAGGTCGCCGTTATGCCAGATCTTCTCAGTGGTTTGAATGGGCATGGGGAATGAGGTACTCCTTCATGTGCGCAATGTGCACACCTGTTAAAAGGTTGTCATGCTTCGCCATTCGCTGGCAAGCGCCGGGTTCTTGAAATCGTAAGCCTCTCAGAACCTTCGACCCGACGTCCCCAGTCCCGAGCCCCTTAGTCCCTAGTCCTTAGTCCCTAGTCCCTATGTCCCTAGTCCCTAGTCCCTTCGTCCCTAGTCCCTGGTCCCTGGTCCCTGGTCCCTTGCTCCCTTGCTCCCTGTTCCCCGATACTCTCTCTATGGCCGATACCCCGCAGACCGTTCCGCCAGACCAGAACGCCGTCCGCATCACGCCCGGCCCGCGCATGAAGGCCGCCCTCGCACTCGCGGTTGTGGCGGACATCGTCCAGATCGTTCTCTTCCCGATCTTTTTCACAGGGGTGGAATCTCCCCCCGACGACATCGTAGACATCTCCATGGCCGGCATTCTCTCCTGGCTCCTGGGCTGGCACTGGGAGTTCCTGCCCTCCTTCGCCGGCAAGCTCATTCCCGGCTTCGATCTTGTCCCCCTCTGGTCCCTCGCCGTAGCCAACGTCTACCGCAAATCCCGCCCGCACGCAGTCACCACCGACCCAAACCCCGAAAAACGCCCCACCCACTAGAACAGACTGCATAAATCCGGCTTTGAAAGGGCACGGCTTGAGACGTGCCGAAACATGCAGAAACAACGAGGAGCTTTAGCCCCCGAAAGCAGCGGAACGGCACGAAGTGTCAGGGCACGACTTCAGTCGTGCCACAAGCGCCGATCGTTGAGCCGGGGCTTTAGCCCCTGCGGAACTCTTCCCACGTACAAATGCGTTTCGTGGATTCCGCGCGCAATGATTTCATGTTGAGGTTCCAAACAGGCCGCCAGCCGTCCTACCGGCTCGCCAACTCTTCCACCGTGAACGTGTATGGCGGCAGAACGCCACATTCGGCAGCCATGCGGAAGAACCCCCGCATACCCTCCAAGCAATCCTCGTCGAGCACGTAGTGGATGTTGGTCGTCAGGTAAGCCCGAATGGTCTCCTCGGAAATGGGAGTCCGTTTCGCCCACTCAGCCACCAGGACGTCGATGTTGGCCAGCCCATGATCTCGTGACTGGATCAAGTCCGCAGCAACTCTCTCATCCAAAAGGCTGCCGTGCGCAGCACCCCAAACGGCGGAGACGAAGGTCAACCCGGTCAGCTCGTTCCACTCCGCGGCCAGGTCGCGATACATAAGCTCTTCGCCCGTCCGCTCCATGCGGTTGAATCGCTCTTCGAGCGCCAGCAGCGCAGGATCGCCAATCAGAATGGCGGCGTCGGCCTCCGCCAGCATCAGGTCCAGATCGGCAGCCATGGGCACGAACTGGATCCCCGGATTGCCCCATTTGTGGAAGAGGATGTGCGCGTAGGCAATGGTGGTGCGGCTGGCGGTGTCGGCGGCCACCGATTGCAAATCGGTGAGCGGCTGCCAGGCCCGATGCACCAGCAGCAACGAGCGCACGCGGCCCTTTGAAGCGATGGTGCAGCCGGGCAGAATGCGCAGCTCCGGCGAAGTGGCCAGCGCGGCAATAGGAATCAAGCCGATGTCCGCCTGTCCCGCGGCCAGCTTCGCAGCGCACTCCGCCGGCGTCATGCGATCGATGCGGTAGCGCTTGGCCAGCTCATCTGAAAGCGGCGGGTGCTCGAAATCCCACATCAGCGGCGCAGGATTCAGGAAATCAATCGCCGCGATGCGCAACCGTGAATCTTGCACTTCATTCACAGTCTTTAGACTACCAATCCGCAAGCTCGGATTCGCGCCGAAATGCGCATACGGAAACGGATTGGTCAACTCCCGCGTAGTGGGTAGCCGGCGCTGACTCGCCGACCCGCAGACTTGCCGCCCCGCTTGACACCCCAAGCCTGCTGCCTCGGATAATCGAGGCCATGCGATGGATTGTGCTCTTCGCGTCTCTGGCGATTGCCGCAGGCGTTTCCGCGCAACAAGCGGTTCAGCTCCCGCCTCCGCCGGCCGCCTCGGCGCCAGTTGCCGACACCTTCACCTTCGTTTCCGACGGCCCAACCGGTCCCGGATGGAGCCGCCCCGACGAAATTGCGCGCAAATATTTTCACGAGAATTTGACCGGCCTCTTTGAGCGCACGCTCACGCTCGATGCCCCCCTTCCGCAGCGCACCACCTTGCGCTGGATCTTCACCGGCCCGCGCGCCGGCCTGACCGTCGAGCTTACTTCGAACAAGGTCCGCATCGCGGAACGCTACTACGATTCCATGGCGCTTTACGAAGGCCAGGGCAACTTCCCCGAAAAACCAACCTTTACTGCCGAGCGCCAGTTCACAGGCGATGCGCGCTCGCTCACCGTCATCGCCGATGCGCATCTCGCCGTGCGCGTGCTGGTCAACGGCCAGCAGATTCTTGAGGCCCGGCTGCTCTTCGACCTCACGCGCCACCAGCTCATGCTGGTTGCCTCGCGCACCGCGCACTTGGTCGTCTCCGGCTCGCTGCTCAAGCCAGATCTCAGAAGTTCCACCATCACCATCAATCCCACCGAAGTTCACCAGACCATGCTCGGCTTCGGCGGCAGCCCCAGCATCGCTGCCTACGCGGAGTTGAGCGACGAAGGCAAGCGCACTTACTGGCAGATCCTCAAGCGCTACAACCTGCTGCTCTCCCGCGAGTATCCAATGGGCACGCAGCTCAAGCCTGACCTGAGCAATCTCGAGAACTCGGCCGACGCCACGCCACACTATTACGGCGACAACTTCCCCAACAGCGAGTTATCGAGCTTCGACTACAGCCGCCACGTGCTCGATCTCGGCGGCAGCGTCATCTACGAGCTCTGGGCGCTGCCTTCCTGGGCCACAGTTCCTTGGAATGGCCCGCACGCCACCGACACATGGAACAAGCCCATCAAGCAAGTGGCAAATCCCGACGAATATGCGCGCCTCATCGTCATCTATTGCAGGAAAGCGCAGGTCGCTACAGGCTCCGCGCCGGCCATCGTCGGCATCGAGAATGAAGTCGACCAACCGCCCGAAGTCTTCAGCCAGATGGCGCTGGCCCTGCGCCGCGAGCTCGATAAGGCCGGATTCACCACAACCAAAATCCACATGGCCGATGCCAGCTACATGTTCCTCGGCATCGATCGCGCCGCGGAACTGCGCAAGAATCCCGAAGCATGGAAGGCCATCGACTACGCCGCCGTGCACGAGTACGACTTTCAGGAGTTCCTGGCCAACCCCGACCTGTACGATGCGCGCATGAAGCAGATGCACGAGGCCGCGGATGGCAAGCCCTTCCTTGCCACGGAAATCTGCATCAACGATCCGCACTATCAGGAGCCTTCGTACCGCATCGCCTTCGCCGTGGCGCAGCTTTACCACAAGAACCTCACCGAGATGGACGCCGTGGCATTGATGTACTGCTGGCTGCTGCTTGACGTGGAGCAGCCCACCTTCGCCGGTTCGCGCTCGCTGCTCGCCCCCGACCGCACGCGTGGCTGGATCCCTGTTGCGACCAGCTTTCAATTACGCGTGATGGGCGCATTCAGCCGCCATATCCTGAAGGGCATGCAGCGCATCGGCGTGGAATCCAGCGATCCCGACCTGCTCACATCCGCATTTGCCGATGGCCAGCACGAGACGCTCGTGGTCATCAACCGCTCGGCCACGGCGCGCAAGCTCACCGTGCAAGGCGCCGCTCATCCCTGGGCCGAAATGGAGCGCACCGGCCTCGAAGAAGAGAATGCCGTCTCCACCGTCCCGGCAGAAGTGGTAGTCGAACCCGGAGAAATCGTGGTCCTCTCGACGATCAAGGCGGAATGATCGCGAGCGATCCAATTCCGCGTTGTCATCCTGAGCGAGGTCGCCGCAGCGACCGAGACGAAGGACCCGCATTTTTGCGAAGCCAATTTGACACGAACGTTCAGCCGTATCATTGAGCCAGATCATGTCACTTCAACGAGCCCATTTCGCGGTTCTTGCATCGCTGATTGCCGCAGCCGTTCTTCCCGCTCAGGTCGTCATCGACCATCGCTATACAAACACCGATGCGCAGAGTCTGATCGGCCTGCCCATGGGCAGCCACAAAACCATCGTTGACAAGCAGGGCAACCTCAAATGGTCGCAATGGAGCCTGAAGCGCAAACCGCTTGACACGCCCATCGGCTTCAGCAGCCAGATGGACGGCGAGCTCGCCATCCAGGCATTCACGGGAGCCGATCCGCTCAAAGTCAGCAGCCAGCAACTCTATCGCGGACGCTATCCGTTCACCGTCTCGACGGCGCACTCGGGCAACCTCACGCTCGAGGAGCTAGCCTTCGCCGTCGATCCCGACGCAATGCCCGGCGAAATCCCCACCGCCCACTCTGGCGCGAAAGCCTTCGACGTAGTTCGCCTCACCATCAGCAATAGCGGCACGTCCGCAGCGGAGGTCACGCTGAAGCTAAGCGGCCGCGAACGCAATCTTCCCGGCCACGTTGTCGGCCAGATACTGGAGAACGGCGCCGGTGAAGACGTCGCGCTCGTCACCGAAACCGCCGGCGCAACCGTCGCCGCCGAAGACAATGGCCTGACGCTCGCACTGCATCTTTCCATTCCCGCGCAAAACAAAAAGTCGATTACAATCGAACTCCCCTACGAGTGGCCAGTCTCCCGCAATGCCGAACTCTCGCACGAAAGCGGCGAAGCGTTACTCGCCAAGGCTACTGCGCAGTGGGATGATTTGTGGGCGCACGCAACCAAAGTCGACTTCCCGCAAAAAGAGCTCACCGACTTCTATTACTCATCGATCGCCTACGTGCTCATCCTCACGGAATTCGACGCGCGCGGCGATCTCTGGGCGCTCGACGGTCCCGCGGTCTACCGGCAGTACTGGGGTCGCGGCGAATACTTCCAGGCGCGCGCCATGGAGGTCGCGGGATTCATGACGCCCGCGCGGCTCAGCGTTGAGCACGCCTTCCACGTTATCAACGACGACGGCGAGTGGGACTTCCCTCCCACCAGCGGCTGGCCCGCGTGGGACAACTCCGGCGGCAATGCCGCGGCCGTCTGGGACTACTACCTCTTCTCGCGCGACAAGCAATGGCTGGCAAAGGCCTATCCCGATCTACTCAAGTCCGCGGGTTGGATTCGCGATCACCGCGAGGAGTCCACGCTTGAAGGCGTGGATAGCATTCCGGCCGGCGCGCGGCCCATTCATCGCATGCTTCCGTCCAAATGCCGCCCCGAGCCCGATCCTCCGCTCAAGCCCGGCGAGAAAACCTACTGGTACGGCCTGCTGCCGTGGAGCTACGGCGACTCGGGCCTGCCGGAGGGCCACTCCTTCTCCCACAACTTTCTCGCGGACTACGCGCTTCATATCACCAGCGAGGCCGCGACCGTCCTCGGCCACCCGAATGATGCGGTCTGGCTCGATCGCGAGTGCGCTGCATTCACGGCTGCTATTCACGAAGATGTCAGCCGTGCCGTGACGCTCGAAACCATCACGCCTTCATATCTGCCTGCCATGCCCACGTATCCGCAAGGCGCGTACTCGCAGACTTTCCTCGCCGTCTATCCCACGAGCCTCTATGCGCCCGACGATCCGCTCGTCACCGGATTGATCACGCGCATGGAGCATGAGGAAAAGCAGGGTCTGCCCACCAACGTCGCATGGGCCGGGCTCGCGGGTGTCTGGCCAGGCGAGTCCATGAACATGGCGGAGACCTATCTGTTGCGCGGCGAAAAGCAGAAGGCCGCCGACATGCTCGCCGCCGCGCTCAATCACAGTTACACCACGAATGTGTGGAAGGAAGAGATTCTCGTCGATGTCGACGCGCCGCGCGCCTGCGACACGCCGCACAGCAAGCGTTCGAACATGCAGGGGACAGGCGACATGCCCGAAGCCTGGGGCAACGCCAATCTTGTGCTCCTGCTGCGTGACATGCTCCTGAACGAGCGCGACGGCAAGCTGCACCTGCTCCCCGGCCTGCTCGCAAGCTGGGTGCCCGAAGGCAAAACGCTCGCGCTCAACGACGCGCCGGTAACGACAGGCGGCAAAGTCAGCCTGCGCGTCGAGCACGTAACCGCGCCGCTCTGGCGCGTCACCATCGACCCGCATGGAGTGTCGCGCGAATTCGTTCTGCATTTCCCATTCGAGCCAGGCACACACATCCGCATCGACGGTAAATCGACTACTGATTCCTCTCAACTGGACCTGAGTCTCGACAAACCTCACACCGTCGTACTCGAACTCGAGAACCCTCGCGCCGTGGAGATCGAATCCAAATGAAACGTCGTGACTTTTTCTATGGCGCGAGCGCGACCGCGGCCTCATGCCTCGCGTCTCATCTGCTCCGCGCGCAAAGTGGCGCGCCCATCTCCGGCACATTCATAATCGACGATTCCTCGACTCTAGCCACTATTCCGGAAGACTTCATCGGTCTAAGCTACGAATCGGCGCAACTCGCCAATCCCGACTTCTTTTCCGCCGAGAACACCGCGCTCATCGCACTCTTTCGCGAGCTCAGCGAGTCGGGCGTGCTGCGCCTCGGCGGAGGCACCAGCGAATTCATCGCCTTCACTACCGAAGAATCTCCGGCTGCCGCGCCTTTCGATGCCGTAGGCCCCGATACCAGCAAGAACGTCAAATCCGACACGCCCATCACACCAAAAAGCCTGCGCAACCTGCGCGCATTCCTCGATGCCGCTAATTGGCGATGCCTTTACGGGCTCAATCTCGGCCGCGGCCCCATCACACGCGCCGCCGAAGAAGCCTCTTACGTCCAAAACATTCTTGGCCCGCGCCTCATCGCCTTCCAACTCGGCAACGAGCCGGACGCATGGCGAAATCGCTACCGCCCTGCCACGTGGTCCTACGCCGACTACTGGAAGGAGTGGTCATCGGCGCACGCCGCGGTGGTTGCGCGGGTGCCGCAAGCCAAGTTCGCTGGCCCCGACGTGTCGAACAAGATGGCCTATGTCACCGGCTTTGCCGAAGACGTGAAACGAAGCGCGCCGGACGTTGTCATGCTCACCTCGCACTACTACGCCATGGGCCCGGCCGGCGCGCCCGGCATCACCCTCGACAAACTGCTCTCTCCCGATCCCAAGCTGGAGCGCGATCTCGGAATCGCCATGGCCGCGGCGCACAGTGCGGGCCTGCCCTATCGCATGAGCGAGGGCAATTCCTGCTGGAACGGCGGTCAGCCCGGTGTGAGCGATACACTGGCCAGCGCATTGTGGGTCGCGGATATGATGCTCTGCTTTGCATCGCTCGGTTCCGCCGGCGTGAATCTGCACGGCGGCGGCAACGGCTTCTACACGCCGGTTGCCGGCAGCCTTGCGGCGGGCTTCGAGCGCCGTCCCGAGTATTTCGGCATGGAACTCATCAAGTATTTCGCAGGTGCGACGCTCATCGGCAGCAAGCTCGACTGCGCTAACGGCCGCGTGCGCGCCTATGCGGCTCGCAATGCCAAATCCACACTCGTGATCATCATCAACAAATCCGATCAGCCCGCGGCCATTCGCGCCACGCTGCACCGCGCGCACCGGCAATGGCTACTCACGGGACCAGCCATCGATGCGAAGCAAGGCGTCACACTCACCGAAAGTAACGCAACTGCACTTCACAAAGGCACATTGCAAGTGTCGGCGTACAGCGCAGTTTTGCTGGAGACTTAACCTCATCGGCAGGGAGTAGACCGGATCGCATTGGCAGATAAACGGTCGCGAAGGGGCACGACTTGCCGGGGCCCCAGCGACAGGTCTTCGTTGCTGGGGTGGCTTCAGTCGTGCCGTAACGGAAACAGTAAGGTAGCGGGCTTCAGCACCTGCGGGAAGCTTAATTGGAAAGCCCGCGACATTCTTAACGACAGCTTTCGGAAAGACAGGGAGAATCATGCCGCGATCAAAACACCGCATCACCCGCCGCCGCTTTCTGCGCAACGCTTCTCTCACCGCCGCTGCACTTGCAGATCGCGGTTCCCTTCCCGCGTTGCATGCGAAGATCCCCGCGGAAACCATCACCAGCGAGCACGTCCTCTTCTTCGACCAGCCCGCAGCCACCTGGCCTGATGCATTGCCTGTAGGCAACGGACGGCTTGGCGCCATGGTCTTCGGCAATCCTGCCAAAGAGCGACTGCAACTGAACGAAGAAACGGTCTGGATGGGCGAGTGGCGCGACCGCAACAATCCCCAGGCCAGCCGCACGCCGGAGGTGCGCAGGCTGCTCATGGCCGGCAAGGTTCACGAGGCTGAAGCTCTCGCCGCGCAGGTCATGATGGGCGTTCCGGACCGCCTTCCCTGCTACCAGACGCTCGGCGATCTTTGGCTGGATTTCGATAACGTCCCCACCATGGTAACCAACTACCGGTTGGAGCTCGATCTCGACGAAGCCGTAGTGAAAACGCGCTTCAATGCCGCTGGGCGCGCAGTGGACCCGCGAGGTATTCAGTTCGGCGCCGCGCAATGTGATCGTCGCGCGCATTGAATCCACGCGCCCCTTCGCGCTTACCCTCCGGCTCGACCGCCCTGCGTACAGCGAAACCATCGCGGCCGCCAATGATCGTCTCGTGATGACCGGCGCAGCGCGGCCCGTGAAACCCACCACCGATCCAATGACACAAGAGCGGCAGGTCGGGGTAGCATTCCGCGCGGAATTGAAGGCCATCCCCGAA
Organism: uncultured Acidobacteriota bacterium; assembly: GCA_963786565.1. Classification (GTDB taxonomy): domain Bacteria; phylum Acidobacteriota; class Terriglobia; order Terriglobales; family Acidobacteriaceae; genus Telmatobacter. The sequence continues at coordinate 579,551 of CAWAZR010000024.1, forward strand.
GCCGGCACGGTGCACGCCGTAGCCAACACGCTGCGCATTGAAAAGGCTCGCGCCGTCACGCTTCTCCTTACGGCTTGCACCGATTTCCGTGAGCACGACGCAGCCGGCATGGCCGCAGCCTGCGCGCGCAACCTGCGTTCCGCCGCTGCCCGCTCTTACTCGGAACTGCGCGCCGAACACGTAGCCGACTACCGCCGCTATGCAAGCCGCGCCAACGTGCATCTCGTCGACAGCCTCGATCCATTGCGCGACCTGGCCACCGACAAACGCATGGAGCGTCTCCGCAAGGGCAGCGACGATCCCGGCCTCATCGCCACGTACTTTCAGTTCGGCCGCTACATGCTCATCAGCAGCAGTCGCCCAGGCACGCTGCCGGCCAACCTCCAGGGCATCTGGAACGAGAGCCTCGACCCACCGTGGGGATCGAAGTTCACCATCAACATCAATACCGAAATGAACTACTGGATGGCCGACTCCGCGAATCTTGGCGAGTTGCACGCGCAATTATTCGATCTGCTCGACTCGACACGCACCTTCGGCTCCGCTACGGCACGCAAGTATTACAACGCCCGAGGATTCGTCGTGCATCACAACACCGACATCTGGGGCGATTCCATTCCCGTCGATCACGTGCAGGCCGGCGTGTGGCCTTTGGGCGCGGCGTGGATCTCGTTGCATCTCTTCTCGCATTACGCGTACACGCTCGACACGGCCTTCCTGCGCGACCGCGCTTATCCGCGGCTCAAAGAGATTGCCGAGTTCTTCCTCGACTATCTCGTCCCCGGCCCGGATGGAACCCTCCTCAGCGGGCCCAGCCAATCGCCGGAGAACAAATACAAACTTCCCGACGGTTCCACGGCCAGCCTGTGCATGTCGCCCGCCATGGACACCGAAATCATTCGCGCGATCTTCGATCGCGTCTCCCGGTCCAGCAAAATTCTTGGCATCGACGACGCTCTTCGCGCTCAGGTTGAGGCCGCGGCCAAGCGCCTACCGCCGTTCAAGGTTGGCAAGACCGGCGCGTTGCAGGAGTGGAACGAAGACTACGCGGAGACCGAGCCAGGCCATCGCCACATCTCGCACCTCTACGCGCTTTACCCTGACCACCAGATCACGCCGCGTGAAACCCCCGATCTCGCCAAAGCCGCGCGCGCAGTGCTCGAGCGCCGCCTGGCAAACGGAGGCGGCAGTACCGGTTGGAGCCGCGCATGGATTGTGAATTGCTGGGCGCGTTTGGAAGACGGCGAAGCTGCGCACGGCAGTTTGCTGGCGCTGCTGCGCAATTGCACGCGGCCAAATTTTCTTGATATCTGCGGTATGAAGGCCAACTCGCCATTTCAGATCGATGGCAACCTGGGCGGAACGGCGGGCATAATTGAAATGCTGCTGCAAAGCTACGGCGGCGTGCTGCGTTTTCTGCCCGCACTGCCCTCGGCGTGGCCTTCAGGCAGCTATCGCGGATTGCGCGCGCGCGGCAACATCGAAGTGGATTGCGCGTGGCACAACGGAAAAGCGACCATTGCGACTTTGCGCGTGAATACCGATGGCCGCATTGCGCTGGCAGCGCCGGCAGGGCAACGCATTCTGCGCGTCACGCGCCTCGAAAAAGAAATCCCTCTGCAGCCCGTTGATGCGCAAACCGCGCAACTGAACCTGAGCGCCGCTTCGCAGTACCGCGTTATGTTTGCCTAGGTCTTCGACCGCTTGAAGGAAACTTCCCGTGCCCCATCCTTTCGCCCGCTTTCTGGGTGAATGGGTGGGAAAGCACGAACCACACTGGCGCGATGCGTGCGGTTCGAGATCGAGGGCTTCGCAAGTTGTCGCGGAAACTATGCGCGCTTTACCGGTGGCCGCCGCTATGCGAACCGCCGCCGCCACCACCGCCGCTACTGTGCGAGCTTCCGCCCCCTCCGCCACCACCGCCACTACCGCCGCTACCGCCGCTACCCCCACCACCACTGGGGTGATAACTTCCGCCGCCGCTACTGCCGCCACCGCCGCTTGAAGAACTCCTGGGAGGTGGAGAATACGAAGGAGCAGGAGTACCGTGATTCTCCGGCGCTGGCCGCGGCGGAGGCGAATACGATGGAGCCGGATTACTGTGGCTCTCTGGCATTGGCCGCGGCGGCGGAGTGTAACTCGGCGTCACGGATTCTGACGCAGGACGGCTGGTGCTATAGCTCGAGCGCGGAGTTACAACCACCCCGCCGCTCGTCCCTGCTCCGGTATTACCGGTCGGGGTGCGATTGTTTCCTGGCCTGTAACCTTCTTGCGAGTACACAGGGCGTGAAGGCAGTGGGTGCATCGCCTGGACTGAGCTTCCCGCAATCGTCACTTGCATATTCTTGTCGCGCGCCGGAAAACCCGTGTTTGCATACGCCGTATGCCGGTTCACCACGACCATCGGCATCGGCCGGTGCCCAATTGGTCCGCCCGGCCCATGCGGCGGCATCGGTCTCGGAACCGGGCGATACCCTCCAGGCCCATGGCCGATATTCGGGCCGCCATAGAATCCAATTCCCCACCACGGCCGGCAGCCGCCCATTCCCGGCGCCCATCCCCAACCAAAGTCGTTGTAGAAGTTCCACGCGCCGCACTGGTAGGGCATATAGCCCCACGAGTAGCCTGACGCCCACAAGTAGCCGTAAGCGGGCGTATACATCCACTCGCCATTCCCGTAGGGATCGAAATCGGCATCCGACGCCTCATAGGGCGACCACACATAGCCCTGCCCGGGCACGTCATACCAACTGCCGTTCGCATCCAGATCGTTCCATGCCGGGTTCTGGGCCTCACCCAGGTTCGATGGCGCTCCCGTCTGATTCGCTGCCTCTGCCGTCAATGCCTGGTCGCGGTCTGAATTCCATGCATCCCAGGAATTCGGCTCGATCGATTCAGAGAGAGTGTTCTGGCTCGGATCGGCCGCATTCAGTGTGATCGATTCGCCGCCATGGAGGTCGGATACGGAGGCCGCTCCAGTTGCCGAGGTGATCTGCAGATGTACGTTGCCCGAAAAAACCGCAACGCTCCCGGGAGGAGTATCCATAGCCACGCGCACGACGGTGAACCCGCTCGTAGTGGCCACATTGGAGCCAAAGTGGACGCTCATCTGGCCGGCCTGTCCGCCGCCCTGGAACTCGAAATACGCCAGCCCGGAGTTCAGGGTCAATTCGGCATCGGCCGTGGTGCCCGCGCCATTCAAAACTTGCAGCGTCAGCGAGCTGTCGGGTGCAACCCGCACCACGCTGCCGTCTTCAAACTGGATCTCGGCCTTGCCGTCGTCGGCAGTCGACAGCTGCATGCCTTCAAACAGCGGCGTATTGGCCACAGCCTGCGCAGCCAGCACCTGATTGCCCTGCGCCAGCTTCACCTGGCCTTCGACAAAACTCAACCGCACCGCGCGTGCGGGCTGTCCTGTCCCTTGCTGAGCATCCTGGGCCGTTGCCATGGCCGCCAAAGAAGCTACTCCCAGGGCCAGCGCTGCCAGCCCTGCATTTGCTTTGCTGTTCCTCATGAGATTCACGGTGCCCCGCCTTTCCCGTGCCTCGCGGCGACCCCCATCTCCGCTCATCGGCATCCCAACACTACATTTGACACCCTATAGAGAGGAAAAGTCGCTTTTCACCAAAGATTAGTGTCGATCCTCGCAAGAGATCTATGTCGCGCTCTGCATCAAGAGCATCCGGGCCCGTTTCCTCACCCTGTCCAACACGGTGTCGTCCTGCGTCAACCGCTCCAGCAGCTCGCGGATGACGCAAACCTGCTGCGCCCGGCCGTCGCCCACCGCCTCCACAAGAAACGCCATCTCCGCGTCCAGGCCCAGCCGGTCGTGTTGCAGCAGCGATTCCATGCGCGCACCCTCCAAAACGGTTTCCGCCACGGCCTCCAGCGAGTCGCCCAGATCCTGAATCTCCCTGTCCTTCGAATAGTTGAACGTGCAGGTGCCTTGTCCTTGCGGTCCGGTATAAGTGAGAGTTTTCCAGCCTTGAAAAGCCACCTTGAAGTGGCTCTCGCAGGCCTCATTGAACCACCGGTGGCGAGCGGCTGCAGCAAAGACACGGTCGGCATAGGCCGCGCTCACCTTGATATCGCGGTCCACGGCCGGGGCCACAATGCCCGGAATGGCGTCATCGGGAGATTTGCCCGCCACCGAACGAAAATGGCCGGTTCCGTCAGGCCGAAGGGTCAGCGTCCATTGCGAAGGTGAGAGACCTGGATCGGAGAAGTCCAACTGAAAGGTGGGGTCCACCGGGGCAGGAGCTTGCCCATTTGCCGCAACCTGCGCGGCAACGGCCAGGAGCGCAACCGCCAGCCAGCCGGCTTTCATCGCGCAAGCCCCTGCAAAGCCAGCGTCTGCGCTGTATGAATGTGGCAGATGGCAATGGCGAGCGCATCGGCAGCGTCGGCCGGCTGGGGAATTTCGGCCAGGCTCAGCAGCCGCGCCACCATGAACTGCACCTGCTCTTTTTTGGCCAGCCCGTAGCCCACCACACTGGATTTAATCTTCAGAGGCGCGTATTCGGCAACGGGAAATCCCAGCCGCGCCGCAGCCAGCAACGCCACGCCGCGCACCTGCCCCAGCTTCAAAGCCGATTTTGCATTCACCGAGTAAAAGACCTCTTCGATTGCCACCGCATCGGGCCGCCAGCGCTCAAGCTCCGCAGTCAGTTCGCGAAACACCTGGTCCAGGCGCTCGGGCAAAGAACGGTTCTTGGACAATCGGATAGCTCCCATGGCCAGGCACGTGAGCCGCGGCTGCCGTTCGCCGTCGTCCGACTCCACAACGCCGAACCCCGTTACCTCGGTACCGCAATCGATGCCAAATACCTTCATGCGGTCCAAGTTTACCGCAGTTAACATGAAGGGGCGGGGACTGAGGAAATAGCGGCATGGGTCTCACAGTTGCATGGAACAAATCCGGAAGGAGCAGGGGCCTTTAGGACCCTGAAAAACCGCCAAAATGCGGGGGCCTTTAGGCCCGGATTGAAGCGACCTGTGACGAATACAAATGCAGTACCGCAACCTAGCAGGCCAGAAGCCGATTGGACGCGAGGCGCATCGAACAAATACGCTGCCCGTTAACCAGTTTGGTTCGTCGATAAAAGTTTCACCGCAGGAAAACAAAACACGAATCCAAGTGTCGATACCTTAAAGGGGAATTCTGCAAATGGCCCTCGGGGGAATTTTGGCGAAGGTTCCGGTAGCCGCAAAGCGCAACGCGAAGGTCTGGCTCAGCCAGGGGATTTCGCCGCGCCGTCTGGCCCTGACGCTGGCTGTCGGATTCGCTGTCGGCTGCATTCCCCTGGTCGGCTTTCCCACGCTTCTCTGCACCGGGCTGGCCATGGCGCTGCGCCTCAATCTCCCCGCCATCCAAATGGCCAACTACGTCGCCATGCCGCTGCAACTGGCGCTCATTGTTCCGTTCGTCCGCCTGGGCAGATGGCTTATTCCCACGCGCAACGGCGCCGCCTTTGACCCGCACGTCCTGCTCCATCTGCCGGCGCTCCACACGGCCGTCCAAGCCGCTACATCAATGGGAGGCATGGCTGGCCAGGCTTTACTGGCATGGCTGCTGGTTGCCGTCCCCGCCGTCGCGCTTATGACTCCTGCGCTCACTCAGATGCTCCGCCGCATTCACGCATTACAAGGTAAATAGCAGCTTCCAGCTCCCTGCTTCAGGCTATTGGCTATTGGCTATTGGCTACCGGCTATTGGCTGCTTTTTTCACCATCAGAAATTGAACTTAACGGCTCCCTGCAAAATGCGCGGAGGGGCAGCGCTGATCGCATTCCCGAATGTTGAACTGCCGATATCGCCATCGATCGCGCCGGGGCCGTTGAACTGCGTGTGATTGAAAACATTGAAGCCTTCCACGCGAAAGAGAAGCGTCCTCGAGTCGCCGACACTCACGCTCTTGGCGAGCGCCATATCGTAGTTATCCGCACCCGGGCCAAAGAAGAAACGGCGCCTGGCGTTGCCCGGAGTGCCCAGCGCATTCATGCTGAAATCTGAGGCATCGAAGTAGTTGTTGCCGTCGGTGCGCGGATTGCGGTTCAGGTGCAGCGATCCACCGTTGTAATTGGGCTCGTCGATGCTGCTGTTGTTCACCCCGTTGGGGTTGGTGCCGATCAGCGAATTGTCTCCGTTGTTGATCATGGTGACGGGAAACCCACTGGCGAAACGCGTAATTCCTGAGACAGACCAGCCCTCGGCCAATTGCCGGCCGATTCTTCCGGAACGCAGGAGCTGTTCGATAGGCAATTTGTACTCGTAGCTCAGGACGAAGTTTCGTTTGACGTCGAACGAAGACAGCCCATAACTCAGCGCGGGGTTGAAGGGATTCACTTCCTCGCCGATGTTCGACGACTGATCCAGCGACTTGCTGAAGGTGTATGCCGCGGAAATTTCCAAACGGCTGCTGGTGTGGCGGGCGCTCAGCTCGAGCGCGTTATAGTTGGCATGGCCGATGTTCGATTGCAGCGCGTTGCTGCCGAAGTTTGCTCCCAGCGGTCCGCGTGTTCCGTTCACTTGACCACCTGCAATGGGATAGTAGACCGTGTCTTCGCCGCCGGGTCCGCAAGTGAGCGTACCGGGCTGCACCTCGCTGGGCTGGCTCAGGCTCAGGCACAGCGCCGGATTGCCCGCGTTGGGCTCGACCAATACGCGCTGGCGATGGCTCGTGGTGCCCACATAGCTCGCGCTGAAGACCGTTTCAGGCCCCGCCTGGCGCTCGATAGAAAACATCCATTCGTCCGTGTAGGGTACGCGGTTGTGCATGTCGTAGCCCGGAATACCGCTGATCGGCTCGTAGCTGCTCCAGTCGATGTTCGCGTCGGGATGGTTCGGCGACGAGTTAAGCGGAGCAAACGTATAAGGAAACGGCTGGCCATAATTTGTTCCATCGGCCGCGGTCACAAAGGGCGTGGCAAATAGCGGCGATGCGGGGCTGGTGTACGTGGTTCCATACGGCGCGTTGGCCGCCAGCACGCTGATCGACAGCGCATCGATCGCGGTGTAGAACGTGCCAAAGCTGGCGCGAATGCTGGTGGTTCCAGGAGCGCCAAGTACTTTGCTCAATGCACTGCCGTCCTTCGCCTTCGGCGACCAGGCTAATCCAAGACGAGGCGAGAAACCCAGGTTGCCGATCGGCGCCAGCGTGCGCGGAACTCCGGGATCGCCGGGATAGAGAATGCCTGCCGGGGCACCGGGAAATACCACCGACTGCGCGCCTGCCTCAAATGTCGAAATCTGGTTGTATTTTTCCGTCCACGGCGCGATGCGGTCCCAGCGCAGCCCGTAATTCAGTGTCAGGCTCGGCCGCGCGTGCCAACTGTCCTGGGCAAACAGGCCCACATATTTGTTGCGCGCGTAGAACGGGTTGAGCTGGCTCTGGTTGTATTGGCTGGGCACGCCAATCAGGAAGTCCGCAAAATCTACGCCGGTTTCAGTACCGGAAAAGACGAAGCTTCCGTTGAATTGCGCGATGGGGTGCGCATTCACCTGGTCGGCGTGCCCCTCAACACCAAATTTCACACTGTGGGCGCCCAGCACTTTAGAGAAATTATCCGTTGCTTGATAGGTGTCATTGGCCTGAATCAACTGGTTGGCCGCTGCGCCGGTGGAATAGCCGTTGAAGTTGAGATTCTCCACACTCTGCCCCTTGGGATCGAGGGCCACAATGCTGGGCGTGCCATTCGAGTTCTCAAATCCTTGCGACACCAGGCTTACGTTGCTCCCGCCCACGGGCTGGCCGAGGTTGGTTATGTCGCGCAGGTAGCTTATGTGCGCGTCGTTCACCGTGCTGGCGTTGATGACCTTGGTCAGGCTGAGCGCCAAAAGTTGCGCCCGGCCCGTGGTCAGCGCATCGAAGCCCGGAACGCTGGCTCCGCTCTGCGCTACTGGATAGGGATTATCGAGATTGAAATTATCAAAGAAATAGTAGGCCGACAGCAGGCCCCAGCGGGTATTTGCATCCACGCGCCCGCCCGCCTTGTCGTCCTCGAGCGTTTGATTGTAGGCGGAGGTGGCAAAGCCGTTCGCGTTGTTTGGCGCGGGAATGTATTGGAGCATGCGCTGCGCTGGGACGGACCACGCACTCTGCGGAATGTGCGCATTGCCAAACACGCACTGTCCCGACTGCGCATCGCTTTGCGTGCAGCCATTGAAGTAGTAGGGCTCGCCCTGCGTGACGGCATAGCCCAGCTTCTGCGTCAGCAGGTTGGCAAAATACGGCCCGCCCACGCTCCCAGTCAGCAGGCTGTTGCCGTTGCTGTCGACAAAATCCGAAAGGTCCCCTGTCCGGTCCGCCGTCGATGGCACGCTGATCTCGCCCGTATCGATGCCCTGCGCCTGGCGCGTGCCTTGATAGTCGAGAAAATAAAAGATCTTGTCATGCCGAATCGGGCCGCCCATCGTCCCGCCGAACTGGTTTTGTCTGTAGGCTCCGCGCGTGGGCGAAAAGTAGTTGCGCGCATCCACATCGGTATTGCGCAAGAAATCAAATGCGCTGCCGTGCAATCCGTTGCTGCCGGATTTTGTCACCACGCTCACCTGGCCGCCGCTGAACTCTCCATACTCGGCGTCGAAGTTGCTGGTCACGATGCGAAACTCCGCAATGGCGTCGAGATTGGGAATAATGGCGGTGCCCGCGTTCACGTCTTCTTCCGCGTCACTGCCATTCACGCCGAAGTAGTTGGAGGTCTCCCGTTGCCCGTTGACAGAGAGGTTGCCGGGATTCAGCGTTCCGGAGGGATCGAGAATCGTCGCGCCCACATCCTGCACCGTGCTGAAGCTGATCGAAGTTGCCGGAGCCACTCCAGGTTGCAGCGAGAGCAGATCGGTGAAGCTGCGCCCGTTCAGCGGGACCGCGGTCATCTGGCGGCCGCTGATCACCTCGCCCATCTGCGTGCTGACCGTCTCCACATGCAATGTGTAGTCAGACACGCTCACGGTTTCGGTGAGCTGGCCGATTTGAAGCGTGGCGTCGAGGGCAAGCGCCGCATCGGTATCGAGCACAATGTTTTCGCGCTGATAAGTTTCAAAGCCAGTGGCCTTCACATCCAACTCGTAACGGCCTATCGGCAGAACCGGGAGAGTGTAATTTCCTCCGGCGTCGGTGTGCGTCTCGTGGCTAATCCCCGTGTTGAGCTCCCGCACGGTCACATCCGCGTTGGGCACGACGCTGCCGGAAGAGTCGCGCACCGTTCCGGAGATGCTTCCGGCAACGGCCGCCCATGCGGTCGAGGTGAGAAACAGCAAGATGAGGGCCAGTAGGCCGGTAACTCCAGAATTGACGTGTCCAGGACTGATGATTGACGGTCGCAAGCGAGATTCCTTCGTTTGTCGTGCACCTCTGGAAGGAGCCGTTGGGCGGGTCGTTCTGAGAGGGCCGTGATATACGACCAATTTGGTCTGCATTCAATATACGACAAATTAGGTCGGCATTCTGCGCAGTGATCCAAATCACACCAGATTGTGGGAGACGCGCTCTTTGGCTGCTGGTCGAAGGGCCAATTTGCACGCGAAAAGCACGCAAAACACGCGCAAAATCGCGCAAAAACGTGCACCTAACCCTGTCTAAGTGCATTTATGGGTAATTCTCTATCCACCTTTGCGCGAATTCGGGTAATTCTCTGGTTACAAACACTCTTGGAATGGCTAATTTCCGGGTATTTGTCTCAAAGAATCGCAACCACTCGAGCGAACATTTCGGGGGCAAGTGACACCACTTAAGCGAACATTTGGCCGGGTGAACGCACCACTTAAACGAACATCTGCGATGATTCTGCGGGAGTTAGATGGAGCAAGGGAGCGAGGGAGCAAGCGAGCAAGAAAATGCGGCGCGGCTTCGCCGCGTGCTTGAATTTTCGGAAAGGGATGGTCGGGATTCGTGGGGCTGAAGCCCCACGCTCCCTCGCTCCCTTGCTCCCTTGTCGCGACCGCGCCTTAAAACGCGGGCCTGCCTTCCGGCACCGGCTGCGCGCTGTCGATCCACGCGGTGTAGATCATGTCGCGCAACATGCTGGCGCCGTCGGCCAGGCGCGCGGCGGTGAAGTCACGCGATTCCGGCGTGCCCGCGCCGATGAAGCCTCCGGCCTTTTCAAGCTGGTAGACCTTTTCGGTATAGGTTCCGGTGTGGCGCAGATAGGCCACGTATGCGTCGAACATGTCGCCATCGATGAGCCTCGCCGGCGTCATCTTCGCTTGCACATCGGGCGTGTGCATGTTGGCCGCGACGAACGGACCTTCGAATACGTGGTGAATCTGGTGGCTGGTCGTGTAGCCGTTGGGATTGGGGCCGACCCAGCCGTTGTAGCTTACGGCAACGTGGAGCGGCTGCGAACCGTCGCCGACGTAATGGCCGAGCCAGCCGGCATAGAAGAGAACCGCATCTTCGACCGGCTTCGTGTCCTGACCGGCGGCCTGGAGAAAGCGGTACTGGCGCATGGCGGCTTTCAGGCGCTCCCACACTTCGTCGGTTTCCCACGGCTGAAGCCCGATGATCTCCGGCCGCTGCCCGGCGGCGAATACCTTGGCTTCGAAGTCGAGGCGCTTGTGGGGCAGCGGTCCCAGCGCATCGGCAGCATCCAAGTTAATGAAGTGTTCGGGAGCCTGCGCGGCGCTCAGCTCGGGCTCCGCCCTTGAGCGCCAGCGATCCGGTTCCGGGCCCAGGTATTCGACTTCGTCGATAGCTGCCTGCGAGCGCAGGAAGGCCGGCATATCGGCCGGCAGGTTGCTGATAGCCAGCTTGTTGATCATGCGATGGCCATCCTGCTCCCATGCGTGGGCGGGCTGTGAAGGAAGAAGAAGACAAATAAGTCCGGCAGCGGGCAGGACGACGCGAAGTGAGACGGTTTTGACGATGAATTGAAACATGCAGCCAGTATACGAAAGACAGGGACCAAGCCACCCCAGCGACGAAGCCACCGGGAGCCCCGGCAGGACCAAGGGACCGAGGGAGCCAGGGAGCAACCCATTCGGGCTGCGAAAAGAAGCATGCGGATCCCCGACTGGTGACCGGATGGCGTCTTGGGCTCTGGTACGGTGCTGTTTTCGCTAGAGCGAACGGAATCAAACGCTTATACTACGTGCAACTCGCAACGATGCGCCTGCATGAACAATCGATAAATCGAAGCGCAGGGCGAAGAGAGTTTGGCACGGCACATTAAGGCAATGCCGTGCACGGGGAAGAAGGCCCCAGGCAGGAAAACGCTTGAAGTTGGCAGCAAAGTAGTTCAGGGCCAAAGTCGCCGCAAAGGGGAAAAGGAAGAGCCAATGAACGAGCTGCCGGAGAGCCCGGAAATACGCGGGGATGTGCGCGACGAAGGCCCAGCGGGTGGGGGCCGGACCGGCATCTCGCAGCTTTGGCTGATTCTTCCTCTTTTCCTTCTGACGCTCGCCGCCGGCGCCGCGCTGGCCCGCGTGTTACCCGCTTTCCAATGGCAATCCCTTGCTATCCTGGCCGCCGCGGTAGGCACGGTGGTTTTCGCCTACGCGGTAAACCGGCTGGTGGTGCGCGCCTCGCATGAAGGGCCGGCGCAAGAGGCCATTGGCAAGGGCTTGCGCGAACTGCTCGACTCGGCGGGTCCCGCCGTTGTGGCCATGAATCTCGAAGGACAGCTGTTCTACTGCAATCCCGCGGCGGAACGATTGCTGGGCTACCGCGCCGCGGAGCTGATGCACTTATGGGGCAGGACCGAAATTCTGGCGGCGGGAGAGAGCGAGCGGCTGGTTGCGGAGATCCAGAAGATCTGCCACGTGACCCGGCCGCCCGAGCCGACGCCCACCGGGCGCATGGCCGCGTTCATGGCCTGCATACGCATGCTGCCGCCCAGCATGGTTCCGAGTTTTACGGCGCAGGTACGCCACAAAGACAGCTCGATCATTTTGGTTACCTTGCACATCTCGGCACTGCGCGATGCCACGGCCGAGCTGACAGGCATGGTGGCCGTAGCCGTGGAGCAAGGCGCGATTCCGCAGCGCGAGCAAGCACAGCGCGAGTCGCAGGAACGATACCGCGATCTTTTCGAGCACTCCAGCGAGATGATTGCGACGCTGAGCCCGAGTGGCCAGTTTCTTTATGCGAACCCCGCGTGGCAGCAGTGCTTTGGGCTGGAACGCACGGCGATGCTGGCCCTGCATTCGTTCGACGAGCTTTTTTCAAACAGCGAGCGCGCCGAAGTGACCGCGCTCTTCCGCCGCGCGCTGGACGGCGAGCAGGTTGAACGCGCACCGCTGCGCCACCACATTCCCGAAGGGCGCGTACTTGATCTGGAGATGAGCCTGAGCCGGCGCCAGAAGGCAGGCAATGCGCTGGCGGTTCGTTGCTTGCTACGCGACGTGACGCAGCAGAAGCAGCGCGAAAACCGACTGGCTCTGCAACTGGCGGTAAGCCAGATTGTAGGCGAGAATGCGCCGGGAGAGTCCGCAGGCATGCGCATCCTCGAGGCTCTTTGCATTTCTCAGGGATGGGAGCTGGGCATCGAGTGGCTGGTGAACACCGAGCAGCTGCACCTTGAGTTCGGAACCGCGTGGGGAGTTCCCGGGCAGCGGGCGGAAGAGCTCATCCAGCGCAGCATGGGACTGGCGCTGGCGAAGGGCTCCGAGCTGCCCGAGCGTGCGTGGAAGGAAGGGCGGCCGGTGTGGCTCGCCGACCTTGCAGCAGCACCACCCAGCCCACGCGCAGCCGAGGCGCTGCATCACGAGATGGTTTCAGGATGGGCGGTCCCAGTGCGCGCCGCCAACAAGGTGCTGGCGGTGTTGGAGTTTTATTCGCGATTCCGTTTGCGCGAGGACCGCGAGGCCATTGCCGCCGTGGAAATTGCTGCCGCATCTCTGGGCCAGATGCTGGCGCGAACTCAGGAGCGCGGCCGCGCCGACGACCTGAGACGGCAGCAGGAGATCCTGCTGGATGCGGTGACTGACGGGATCTGCGGGCTGGACCGCGAGGGCCACGTGCGATTTGCCAACCCGGCGGCGGGACGGCTGATGGGCTCGCCACCGGATGCGCTTACGGGCAGACCCTTGCATGAATTGCTGCACGGATTCGCGCCAACCGACCGCGCATGCAGCCAGGAATGTCCGCTGCGCAAGGCCGCGGCAAAATCGGCCTCCTCAGCAGGCGAGGAAAACTTCTTCCGCGCCGATGGCAACTCCTTCCCGGCCGAATATGTGCTGACGCCCATCCATGGGCGAGGCAGTTTTTCAGGATGGGTGTTGAGCTTTCGCGACATCAGCCAGCGTTACGCTCTGGACCGGATGAAGGATGAGTTCATCTCCACAGTGAGCCACGAGCTGCGCACACCGTTGACTTCGATTCGCGGCGCGTTGGGACTGCTGACGTCGGGGATGCTTGGCGAGGTGAGCGAGAAGTCGTCGAATCTGCTGCGCATTGCGCTCACCAACTCCGACCGTTTGGTGCGCTTGATCAACGATATTCTGGATTTGGAGCGCATTCAAAGTGGACGCGAACCGCTGGCCTTCCGCGCGGTGCAGCTGGCGGATATTGTGAAGCAGGCCACGGACGACATGCAGCCGATGGCCGATGCCGCGGGCGTGAAGCTGCTGCACGACACCACCAAGGTGGAAATTACCGCCGATCCCGATCGCCTGCTTCAGGTGATCACGAACCTGCTGTCGAACGCAGTCAAGTTTTCGCCGCCGAATTCGCCGGTGAGCGTAATGCTGCGGCCGGGCGTGACGGGGGTGATTCTTTCCGTCATCGATCACGGGCGCGGTATTCCCGCCGACAAGCTGGAGACGGTCTTCGGACGCTTCCAGCAGGTGGACGCGTCCGATGCGCGGCAAAAGGGCGGTACAGGATTGGGACTGGCCATCTGCCGCACTATTGTTCTGCAACACTCGGGAAGGATTTGGGCAGAACGGAATCCGGTGCGCGGATCGACCTTCCGCATCTTCCTGCCCTATCATCCGGTGCCCATGGCGGCGCAGGGCGGCACGCCGGAAACAGAAATTGGACACGGCACGGTAGTGCTGGCCGACGCCAATGCGGAATCACGGCCGAGAATTGCGGCGCAACTGGCCCGCCACGGCTACTCCGTGGTGCAGACTTCAACTGTTGAACAGACACTGTCGGCCGCACGGCAGGGGGTACATGCCATCCTCGTGGATACCTCGCTGGACGGAATGAACGGCTGGGCGATTCTTCCCCTGCTGCGGCGCCTGGATTCGGCTGCGCGCACGCCGGTGGTGCTGTTGAGCGTTGAGGATCCCAAGAGCTCTGAGACGCTGCCTGAGGGCGCGGAAGGGCGGGTGCCGAAGCCGCTCGAGGAAGATGCGTTGCTCACCGAGTTGGCGCGCGTACTATGCGGGACGGGCGACACGGCCCGGATTCTGATTGTCGAGGACGATCGCGACCTGGCGGGCGTGATCGGCGAGGTGTTTGCCCGCGAGGGTATCACCGTGCAGACGGCGCATTCGCTCCAGGAGACGATCGAATTGTGCTCGGCCTTCGATCCGCACCTGTTGGTGCTCGATATCGGGCTGCCCGACGGCGATGGCTTCAACGTGGTGGATTGGCTGCGCCAGCACGATAACCTGGCGCACCTGCCGCTGGTGGTGTACTCGGGCCGCGAGTTGTCACCGGCAGAACGGCGGCATCTCACGCTGGGCCCGACATATTTCATGGCCAAGACGCGCGTGCAGCCGCAGCAGCTTGAGGCGTTGGTGCTGACCATGCTGCGCTCCTTGCGGCAGACGAGCGAAGCGGCTGTGGCGCCCTCATCCGTACCGAATTCATAACCCATTTTCCGCTCCGCTCCATCGACAACGCCGCGCGGGCATCGGACAATAGGTCTGGTTGCATAATTGAGGCGCGAAGGGGCACGACTTCAGTCGTGCCGAAAACGCAGCAAAAGATTCGGGGCTTTAGCCCCTGCGGCATTCCATCTGAGAACTCGCATTCGATTTTCGCAACCTGCTGGAGGAGCTTTTCACCGTGGCCCGCAAGATCCTGATCATCGACGATGAAGACGATATTCGCGAGGTAGCTGCGCTTAGCCTGGAAAGCGTGGCGGGGTGGGAAGTGATTAAAGCCAGCTCCGGAGCGCAGGGATTGGCGCGCGCCGAGGAATATCAACCCGACGCGATCCTGCTCGACGTGATGATGCCGGGGATGGACGGGCCCAGCACCTTTCGCGAATTGCGCAAGAACCAGGCCACCGCGGGAATTCCCGTGTTGCTTTTGACGGCCAAGGTGCAAGGCACCGACCAACGGAGATTCGCGGACCTCGGCGTGGAGGCGGTGCTTTTCAAGCCCTTCGATCCGATGACGCTGTCCGCGCAGATTGCAACCGCGCTGGGCTGGAAGTAGAACATTGATTGCGATGAAAATTGCCCCCCAACCCGGCAGCCGCGCCGATGCGGCTTTCTCGCAGGCGATCGACGGCTTGTGGGTGCGTTTTTTGCCGGAGATCACGGAGCGCGTGACCATTCTCGAGGCGGCCGCTCGGGCCGCAGGCGAAGGCACGCTCACGGGAAAGCAACGCGAAACTGCGCAAGCCGCCGCACACAAGCTGGCCGGCGTGCTGGGCACCTTCGGCCTCACGCGAGGCACGGTCCTGGCGCGCGAACTGGAGCTCACGTTTGCTCGCGAATCCTCGCCCCGCCGCGATGCAAGCGTGAAGCTCACCAAGGTCGCCGCGGAACTGCGCACCATGGTGGAAGGCCGCGCTTCCTCGGTCTAACGCCTAAAGCGGTTCCAGAGTTGCCGCACTCAGGAGCCGAGGTGCCAAGTGGCGTTTCCCTTAAGAAAACGCCACCCTTCGATGAAGCGCGCAGGCCACGTAAACTCTGGAACCGCTCTGAGCAATTAAACTCATCTGCAGTGACCACACGCGATCCATTTGCGCCCTTTGAAGATCAGCTCGGCCTGCACTTTGACGCAGCGCCCGCGACGCGCCGCATCTGGCCTGTGCGTGATCTGGTCAATGCAGGTACGCGAGTTGGTGGAAGAGGAGTACGGCGACATTTGGGTAGAGGGCGAGATTTCAAACTTCCGCCCTGCGCCCTCGGGGCACGTGTATTTCACCCTTAAAGATGCTGACGCCCAACTGCCCATCGTGCTTTTCCGGCGTCAGGCCATGCTTCTCCGCTTTCGCCCCGAGGACGGACTCCATGTGCTGGTGCGGGGTCGTGTCAGCGTCTACGAACAGCGCGGACAATTGCAGCTGGTTGCGGAAACCATGGAGCCGGTTGGCGCGGGATCGCTGCAACTAGCCTTTGAACAATTGAAGGAACGGCTCAAGGCCGAGGGGCTCTTCGACGCCGATCGCAAAAAGCCGCTGCCCCTGTTTCCGCATACAGTGGGTATCGTGACTTCGCCCACGGGCGCGGTGATCCGGGACTTTTTGAATATCGTCAGCCGGCGTCACTCGGGATTGAACGTTCTGCTTTGCCCGGTTTCCGTGCAGGGCGAATCCGCGCCCGGCGAGATCGAAGGTGCACTGGCCGAGCTAAACGCAGGCGAACTTGTCGATCTGATTGTGCTGGCTCGCGGTGGCGGTTCGCTTGAAGACCTGGCCGCCTTCAACAGCGAGCGCGTGGCGCGCGCCATTGCATGGAGCAGCCTTCCTGTAGTGTCTGCGGTAGGGCATGAGACCGACTTCACCATCGCCGACTTTGTCGCGGACCTGCGCGCGCCCACGCCTTCGGCCGCAGCCGAGCTGATTACAGAGGCGCAGCACAAAATTGCCGAGCATCTGGCTACGCAGTCGCATCGCCTGGACCGCGCGGCGCGCTTTCAGTTGCTGCAAGCACGGCAACGTCTGACGCGGTTGCCGGTGAGCCGCGCTGAGTCACGCGTGACCACGCTTTTGCACCGGCTCGGACAACGGCTGGACGATGCGACCCAGCGCCTGGATGTGGCGCTCACCGCGCAACTGCGCTCCCGACAGAATCGCATTGCGGAGCTGGCCGCTGCGGTGCTCCGTATCGACCCGCGGCAGAACCTGGCCCATGCGCGCTCGCACCTGGCCGACTTCCGCGCCCGCATCGACCGCTGCATGGAGCGCCTGTTGCAGTCATCCGCAGCTTCATTAAACGCTCTCGACGCGCGCCTGCATTCCTTGTCGCCGCTCGCAGTCCTGGATCGCGGCTACGCCTTGGTGCTTTCTGCCGAGGGCGCCCTCGTGCGCTCGACGACGCAGATTGCCGCGGGCGACCGTGTGACCACGCGCCTGGCCAATGGCTCGTTTTCGAGCCGCGTTGAATCGACGGCAGACGCTGCGCCCCAGTCGGCTCAGAAAAACACACCCTCATCGCCCTCCTCCAGCAAACGAGGCAAGAAACCAAGATCATGACCACATCTTCTGTACGTAAACTTTTTGGCACCGACGGTATTCGCGCCATTGCAGGCCAGGCGCCGCTCGATCCCACGACAATTTACAGCGTGGGCCTGGCGCTGGCGCACACCCTGCGCAAGACCGTAAAACAACCAAGGGTGCTTCTGGGCCGTGACACGCGCGAGTCCGGACCGTGGATCGCGGCAACACTGGCAGCAGGTCTACGCGAAGCGGGCGCGGTAGTGGAAAGCGCTGGGATTGTGACCACGCCGGCCGTCGCGTTTCTTGCCCGCACGCATGGTTTCCACGCGGGCGTGGTCATCTCTGCTTCGCACAATCCCTGGCAGGACAACGGCATTAAGCTTTTTGGCGCGGACGGCTTCAAACTTCCCGACGCAGTGGAACTGGCCATGGAAAGCGAGATTCTTCACCACGCCGCGCAAGTTGAAATCCCCAATGCGCAGCGTTTTCCAGCCGTCGAGGACAACCCAACGCTCCAGGCCGACTACATTCAATTCTTGATCGACTGCGTTCCCGGCCTGTCACTCTCTCATTTGAAGATTGTGGCCGATTGCGCCAATGGCGCGGCGGCGGCCATTGCGCCTGAACTCTTCCAGCGTCTGGACCGCGAGGTACACAACAACATTGCCCTGCTCAATATCTCTCCCGACGGCCGCAACATCAACGCAAACTGCGGCGCGCTGCATCCGGAGCACGTGGCCGGCGAAGTGAAGGCACGCGGCGCGGATCTGGGCGTAACCTTCGACGGCGACGCCGACCGCTGCATGCTGGCCGGCCCGCGAGGCAACGTGATTAACGGCGACGCCATTCTGTTGATGGCTGCACGCGATTTGCAAGCGCGCAGCTTGCTGACCGGCGACCTCGTGGTGGCGACCACCATGTCGAACATGGGACTGGAAGCGGCGTTGAAGCGCAGCGGCATCCGCATGGTGCGCGCGGCAGTGGGCGACCGCTACGTGCTCGAGGAGATGCAGAAGCTGAATGCGGCCCTCGGCGGCGAACAGTCCGGCCACATTCTCTTCCCTCACCTGGCGACGACCGGAGATGGACTGCTGACGGCGCTGGTGGTGCTCGATCTGGTGACGCGCACCGGCAAATCTCTTGACGAACTCACCGCCGATCTCAAGGTCTTCCCGCAGGTAATTGTGAACGTGAAGGTGCGCGAGAAGAAACCGCTGGATGCGATTCCGGCGGTGGCCGCGGCGATCCGCGCTGCGGAAGAAGAGCTGAAAGACACGGGCCGCGTGGTGATTCGCTACAGCGGAACCGAGGCGCTGGCGCGGGTGATGATCGAAGCCGAGAGCGAAGAGGCCATGCGCAGGCATGCGGAAGCGATTGCCGCGGCCATCTGCGCAGAACTCGGCGCCTGAGGACAAACAGCCAGCGGCGATCGGTTGAAAACTTGCGCACGGGCAGCCTTTACCATCGATCTATGCCCCGCTTCCCTGCCGGACAAACCCTGTTGATCGACGCAGACGATACGCTTTGGGAAAACAATATTTACTTTGAGCGCGCGATTGCCGCGTTCATCGCATTCCTCGACCACAAGCAGCACTCGCCCCGCGAAGTGCGGCAGGCGCTGAATGCCGTGGAGCGCGAGACCATCCTTGCGCACGGCTATGGGCTGTCGAGCTTCACGCGCTCCCTGGTCGACTGCTTCGAGCGGCTGAGCCAGGCTTCGGTAACGGAGGAAAAGCGCGAGCGCATTCGCGGATTCGCGCGCGCCATCGCCGAACAGGAAATCGAACTGCTGCCCGGAGTAGCAGAAACACTGGCAGACCTCGCGAGCCGGCATCATCTCATCCTGATGACCAAGGGCGATCACGCCGAGCAGGCAGACAAGCTGGTGCGATCGGGGCTCTCCGAGCTATTCTCTGCGGTCGAGATTGTGGCCGAAAAGGATCCGCCCACTTACCGCGACGTAATCTTTCGTCAAAAGATTGCCACGCGCAGTGCCTGGATGATCGGCAACAGCCCCAAAAGTGACATCAACCCCGCGCTGGCCGCAGGGCTGCATGCGGTGTTCCTGTTTCACAAAGACACGTGGGTGCTGGAGCACGCCGAGGTGGACGCTGCGCCTGAAGGCCAGCACTTGATCGAGTTGGACGCCTTCGCCAAACTCGTTGACCTCTTTTGAAGGCCCCTGGTCAAATTCGCTTCTCACTTCCAGCCTGCGTTTTTCTTCCTTGACTCGCTCTCTTCGGGCCGATATGATCTGCTAGTTTTCCGCGCTACGATCCCCGTTCCTCAAGTCCCCGGCCAATTTCGGATTCATCGATCTCGCTTGAAGGAGTTTTGTCGATGTCAACTCCACGCAACCTTGTCTGCCTTTGCCTGCTTGCTTGCGCCGCGATTCTGAATGCACAAACGCCTCCCACTGCCTACGTCATCACCCAGTCGGTTGGACCAACCGGAAGCAGCACATCCACCATTTACCGAAGCGGCTCGAAGGTTCTCGTCGACTACCGTCAATCGGCGCAGGACGGCGCGCCCGCCTCTCGGTCCTTCAGCTTCTATGACCTCACATCTGGAACCAATACCACATGGAATCCCGACGCTACCCCGATCACGTGCAACGTGGGTACTTTCTCCGGCGACTGGGGCGATCCCTTCGCGACCATTGCAGAGTTGCAAGGCGATATCGCGAAGGGCGACCTCAAGCTAGCGGGCAACGAGACCATCGCCGGAATTGCGACGCAGGTGTACACCGGCACAACACAGGGCACAGGTGTGAAGGCGTGGATCGATACGAAGGATGGCCTCGTGATTCGGGTTCAAGTAAGTTCGCCCGGAGCGGCCGTCATGACGATGGTGGATATCACCAAGGTTTCGCTCGTCGCGCCGCCTGCGTCGCGCTTCGTATTGCCGGGGGCCTGCGCAGGCCTCAAGCCGCCGCCAACCGCGGCTCAGCTTATTGCCGATGAGACCGGCGATGACCCCGCCAACTACGTAAGCAATGCCGGACCGGGTACGAAGAACAGCTGCTCCGTGGTACTGCGGGTTGTCAGTGCCAAGACGATGACGCCGATTACGCACATTCAGGTGGTAATCGACACCGCGGTTTTCCCTGACAATGCGCCGCCGGCGTACACCATGGGCGTATCCGACGATGGCACCACGTCGTACTCCGGAGGCCACGTTATGGAGATCACCAACAGAGTGCACAACGGCGTGGTGCGGCTCGGGCTTCCGCCGGATCACTTTATGCTCGGCGTCAACATTCCTCTACCGCACCATGGCGGCGGCATTGGACTGGTGTATCGGCAGTGCTTTGCACCAACCACCGTGTTGCTCGATGTCGTCAAGGACTACGGGAAAGACGACCAATCCCAAGACCTTTTGTGGGTCAAGGCCGGCAAGTATGCGGTTCCGCCGGCACAGTGAGCCCTGCCGGACTCAACAATTGCAAGGCCCGGTTCGCGCTGCGCGACTGAGTTGCCTCGTGAACTGGGCAATTTTCTGCCCATTTACCGCGCTGCCGTGCACAGCCGTCCTGTGAGAAACTGAAAGAGCAGAAGCTCTCTGGGGCCGCGTGCAGATGTGGCCCAAAAACCGCTTCAACCAAGGTTGAAAAGGTGCACACGCGGCCTGTGCAGCGTTGTGGCTCGCGGGCGAGAGCAGGCAAATTCCTCCGGAATAAGGAACCATGATCAGCGTCAGCAATGTATCCATGCGCTACGGCTCGAAGATTCTCTTCGAGGACGTGAGCACCGCTTTCACGCCAGGACGGCGCTACGGACTGACCGGGCCGAACGGCTCCGGCAAGTCCACCTTTATGAAGATTCTGACCGGCGAACTGGAGCCTCAGAAGGGCACCGTGGTGCGTCCGCGCAAATTGGGCGTGCTGCGCCAGGATCAGTTTGCCTTTGACGCGTATCGCGTAATCGACACCGTGATCATGGGCAACAAGCCGTTGTGGGCGGCTCTGGAAGAGCGCGACCGCATCTATGCCAAGCCCGAGATGACCAACGAAGACGGCATGCGGCTGGGCGAGCTCGAAGGCACCATCGGCGACGAAGACGGCTACACAGCCGAGAGCGACGCCGCCGTGCTGCTCGATGGCCTCGACATCTCCGAAGCCTTGCACGAGCGCAAGATGGGCGAGTTGCAGGGTGGCCAAAAGGTGCGTGTGCTGCTGGCCCAGGCGCTCTTCGGCAAACCGGAGGCGCTGCTGCTCGACGAGCCCACCAACTATCTCGATCTCGACTCGATCCACTGGCTACAGGATATTCTGACGAACTACCACGGCACGCTGATCGCCATCTCGCACGACCGGCACTTTTTGAATTCGGTGACCACGCATACCGCCGACATCGATTACGAGACCATCATTACCTACACCGGCGGCTACGACGACATGGTGATGGCGAAGACGCAGATTCGCTCCACGCTGGAGGCGCAGATTGCGCAACGCGAGAAGAAGATTTCGCAGTTGAACGATTTCATCGCGCGATTTGCCGCGGGCACGCGCTCCAGTCAGGTGACGAGCCGGCGCAAGGAAGTGGAGCGGCTGCAAACCAACGATCTGGCGCGGTCGAACATCCAGCGGCCATACATCCGTCTCGACCAGGTGCGACCCAGCGGCAAGCACGTTCTGGAGTTCAAGCACCTGATCAAGCAATACGGGGATGTCGCAGTCATTGATGGCTTTACCGCCAACGTGTTGCGCGGCGAAAAGATCTGCCTGATGGGACGCAACGGCGCGGGCAAGACCACGCTGCTCAAGAGCCTGCTGGCGAATTATCCCGGCCTTGCCGAGAAGAATTTCACGCTCGATTCGGGCACTGTGTTCTGGGGCCACGAAGCGCAGGTGGGCTATTTCCCGCAAGACGTTGGAGCGACCATTGCGCCCGGGCTGACAGTTTCGGACTGGCTGCACCAGTGGAATCCTGCGGCGCACGTTGAAGAGATTCGCGGGATTTTGGGACAGATGCTGTTCAGCGGCGAAGAAGGCAGCAAGCCGACGAAGGCGCTCTCCGGCGGCGAACAGGCACGGCTCGCGTTTTGCAAACTGATCCTGACCAAGCCCAACATTTTGATCTTTGACGAACCGACCAACCACCTCGACCTGGAATCCATCAACGCGCTGAACATTGCTTTGCAGCGCTACGAAGGCACGGTGCTATTGGTGACGCACGACCACGACCTGGTCGATGAAGTTGCAACGCGCATGTGGATCTTCCACGACAAGGAGATCGAGGACTTCCAGGGACCCTACGTGGAGTGGAAGGGCAAACACAGCTAGTAGGTGATGTAAGAGGCGCGTCGCGCCCGTCGCTCTCCTTTACTTCGCGCTCGCCGGCGGCACAATCCCATTCATCCGCAGGTATTCGACCATCTGGCCGTAGTGATCCCAGCAATGCGCGATGCCGAACCCAGCAAGCGTGGCGCGCGTCTGGAAACCCGGTTCCGGCGATTTGATCACCTCAAATGCGTTGGCCGGCGTCAGCGTGGCGATGGCTTTGTGGGCAAAGGCAAACGAGCCCGCCAGCGCGGCCACAACGTCGTCCTTTTTGCTCAGCTTCAGGATCGCCTGCGGATCCACGTCCGGCTTCAGCCCGCTGATGGCGCTGTAGAAGAAGTAATTCGCCTCCGCCACATGGGTCGCCTGTTGCGCAAACGTCCTCACCGTGGCGAACTCGGTCTTCTGCCCCGGCACGAAGATCGCCTGGCTGGGAGCGAAGTCGTACTTATCGGCGGGCATCGCTTTCACCGCGCTCATCATCTCGCCTTCAATCACACTCAACTGCGAATCGAACGCCTCAGGCTGGCGTGGCAATGGTTCCCGCCGCAGGTCCTTTCGCCATGCCGCCCATCTGTGCCGCCGCAGTAAGCGAACCCAGGCCCAATAAACAACACGCTGCCATCCACCGCATATGCATCGCAAACCTCCGGGTAAAATGTCTTCGACAGGAGTCCACAGGTTAACAGACTGAAACGCTGGATTTAGATTCAATGTAATGTTCGATGAATGCTTCGGATCGCGTTCAAGACCTAAAATGGACTTTCTCTCAGGTAAAGCCGGACGCGATTCAGTACGTCAAGAAAGATAGGAGCCGGAAACCGCGCCCGGAAGGGTCAGGATTGCCGTCGCACATCCGATGCAGGACAGCCCACTTTTTCGCGGGGAAGAACTGACAACAATGGCGTCTCGGCGGCGGCTCTGGAGCGGCCGCGTGTTAATCTTCGGCCTCATCACGGCATCCACGGCTGCGCTTCTGGTTTGTCCCTGCGACTACGCGGGCGGAAACCCGCACGCCCTTTCTTTGATCGCGATCTCGATCCTCATTGGCGGCGGCGCGGCGCTCCTCATCTATCGTGAGATGCGGCGCAGGAGCGATATCACAGCCTTCCTCAAGGCCGTCATCGCTATCGGTATCGTGGTCGCCGGAGTGTACGCAGAGTTCGCCGTAGCGGTCGAATGCATTGCCTGGCTTGCGCGGCGCGGTAGATAACGCCGGAGGCTACGTCCGGCCTTGCACGGCCTCTTCGTACACGCGCACGTATTCCTTGGCCGGACCGGACCAGCAGTAGTCGCGAGCCATGCCGTTGCGCATCAGGCGAGCCCAGCCCTTCTTGTCGCGGAAGGCCTCGAGGGCGCGATCGATCTCGGCAAGCAGGTTCTCGGGAAGATAGCCTTCGAATTTGAAGCCAGTGCCCGTTCCCTTCACCGCGTCCCATTCTTCGATGGTGTCGTCCAGGCCGCCGGTCGCGCGCACGATGGGCACGGTGCCGTACTTGAGCGAGTACATCTGGTTTAAGCCACTGGGCTCATAGAGTGAAGGCATGAGAAACATGTCAGCGCCGGCCTCGATCTTGTGCGCCAGGGTGTCGTCATAGCGAATCTGCACGGCCACGGTGTCGGGATGGCGGAAGGCCCAGCCGCGAAAAAGGTTTTCATAGTAGGGATCGCCGGTGCCCAATGCGACCACGGCCAGATCGCGATCCGCCAGCTCTTCGACAATCTTGGCCACAATGGCGAATCCCTTTTGCGTGGCCAGACGCGAGATGATGCCGATAACGGGAGTGGTTTCCGCGACTTTTTCAAGACCAAACGCGTGCAGCAGATCGGCGCGGCATGCGCGCTTGCCGTCGAGATTCTCAGGCGTAAAATGCGCGGCAAGGTGGCCGTCGACGGCGGGATTCCACTGCGCGTAGTCCACGCCGTTCAGAATGCCGCGCAGATCAGCGGCGCGCTGATGCAGAACGCCTTCCAGCTGCTCGCCGAACTCGGCGGTCTGGATCTCCTCGGCATATTTGCGGCTCACTGTAGTGAGCAGATCGGAAAAAACCACGCCACCCTTCAAAAAGTTGAAGCGATCGAACTGCTCCACCTTGTCCATGGTGAAGAGTTCCCAGGGAAAGAGCAGTTGCTCGGTGGTGTTGGGCGGAAATTTTCCCTGGTAGGCGGCATTGTGAATGGTGAGCACGGCGGCCGCACTGCGCAAGACGGGATCGTCGAGGTAAGTGGTGCGCAGATAGACGGGAATGAGCGCGGCCTGCCAGTCGTGAACGTGGAAGACATCGGGCACGCCAAGAAGTTTCGACGCCTCGATAACGGCGCGGCAAAAGAGGGCGAAGCGCTCGGCGCTATCGGCATAATCAACCCCGGCAGTGCCGTAAAGCTCCTTGCGATCAAAGAGTTCTGGACAATCGACAAAGTAATACTGCACGCCGTCGCGCTTGCCTCCATTGACGACGCCGGCGAAACGATTGTAGGAACTGAAGGGGATGGTGATGGAGCGAACCGCGTAATTCGGTTCGCCTTGGATGCGTTCTCGGATGCGCGCATAAAACGGCAGGAAGACCGTGACCTGGTGCCCGAGCTTGACCAGTTCGGGCGGCAACGCGCCCACGACGTCGGCCAGTCCGCCGGTCTTGGCCAGCGGCGTGCTTTCTGAGGCGGCAAACGTTATTTGCATCGAGCCATCTCCCGTTGCGCAATCAACGCCCAGTCTACTATGCGCATCGCCGGCGGGCACAGGCGAACGCCCGCGTGCAATATCATTGTGTGGGCGCGCCAAGAAGACCGGTGCATGGATCGCGCATGTGCGCTGTTGATAAGGCGCGGCACCCAAATCTCAAGCTTGCACCACGGGAAAGACATTTATGATCGGTAAAACCAAATTACTCTCTGCTCTCGTCGTCTTCGCTATGACTGTTTCGCTTGCGGACGCATGCATAGCGCAAGCTGCCGGCCCATCAGGATCGGGCGGCGCGGCCCCTGTACACCACACGTTTGGTGTGGAAGGCGGGAAATTCGTGCTCGACGGCAAGCCGTTCCAGATCGTCGCGGGCGAGATGCACTACGCGCGCATTCCCCGCGCGTATTGGCGCGCGCGGCTACGCATGGCCAAGGCCATGGGACTGAACACGATCACAACCTATGTGTTCTGGAACTTTCATGAGCCGCAGCCCGGCGTGTACGACTTCACGGGCCAGCACGACGTAGCGGAGTTTGTGCGCGAGGCGCAGAGCGAGGGACTCTTGGTGAATTTGCGGCCAGGCCCCTACTCCTGCGCGGAGTGGGAGTTTGGCGGATTTCCGGCGTGGCTTCTGAAGGATCACAGCACGGTAGTGCGCAGCGCCGATCCCAAGTTCACCGGGCCGGCGCGGCGCTGGCTGCTGCGCCTGGGCAAGGAACTTGCGCCCCTGCAACTTGCCAATGGCGGCCCGATCATCATGGTGCAGGTCGAGAACGAGTATGGCTCATTCGGCAGCGACCACGGCTACATGGAGCAGATTCATCAGGACATCGTGGACGCGGGATTCAGCAAGTCGCTGATCTACACCGCGGATGGACCCGAGCAAATCCCGAATGGCTCGCTGCCGGGATTGCCGGCCGGCATCAACTTCGCGCCCGGCAATGCGCCCAAGGCTTTTGCGACCCTGCACACGCTGCGTCCCGAAGGTCCGTTCATGGCAACGGAGTGGTGGGACGGATGGTTCGATCACTGGGGCGGAGAGCACCACACGTCCGACCCCAAGGCCCAGGCCGATGAGTTGCAATGGATTCTGACGCAGGGCTACTCGATCAGCATTTACATGGTGCACGGCGGGACGAGCTTTGGCTGGATGAATGGCGCGAGTGTAAATCAAACGCCGTACCAGCCGGACGTGACCAGCTACGACTATGATTCGGCGATCGACGAGAGCGGGCGGCCGGGCACAAAGTACTTCCCTTTCCGCGACGCCATTGCCAAGGCCACGGGCGTGACGCCACCGCCGGTTCCTGTTGTCGATCCGCCGATTGCAACGCTCGCGGTGGAATTCAAGGGGTCTGCCTCGTTATGGCAAACGCTGCCGCAGCCTTTCGCTTCAGAGCAGGTGGTATCGATGGAGGATGTCAACCAGGCGTACGGCTACATTCTTTACCGGACCAGAGTTCCCGGCCCGGTGGCGGGCGACCTGGTTCTTGACCAACTCCACGACTACGCGCAAATCTACGCGAATGGCAAGCTGCTGGGAACGCTCGACCGGCGGCTCGAACAAAAGAGTTTGAATATTGATTTGAAGGAGCCGAAGACGCAGCTCGACATCCTGGTGGAGAACACAGGGCGGGTAAATTACGGTCTGGAGATGCGCGGCGAGCGAGCTGGCATTACGAAGCAGGTGACGCTGAACGGCAAGCCGCTGACGGGCTGGCAGATTTACTCGCTGCCCATGAGCGATCCAGAGAAGCTGCCCTTCCGCGCAGGCGATTGCACTGGCGCTTGCTTCTATCGCGGAGCCTTGCAGATCGACCACCTCGGCGACACATTTCTCGACACCAGCAACTTCGTAAAGGGAATGGTGTGGGTCAACGGCCACGCGCTGGGACGGGTGTGGAATGTCGGGCCACAGAAGACGCTTTACCTGCCGGGTCCGTGGCTGCATCCGGGAGCGAACGAAGTCATTGTCTTCGATCTCGACGGCGCTCCGGGTAGAACCCTCGCGGGAATAACCAAGCCGATTCTGAATGCGCCAACGCAGAAACCGTAAATTGTAGCGCCGGTCTCCTGACCGGCTGTAGCGGGGGTCTCCAGGCCCCCGCCTGGCAGGCGTCGGACAAAGCAGCCTGTTCCTCCGCTGGCCAAATGTCCCTCAGAAATGCGACGTTAATCCATTCCAGCGGCTTCAGCCGGCGCGGGAGCAGGCAGGAGCTCCCCTGCCTTGCTGCGTTCCCTGACGCGCTCGCGCAGCACCAGGATGGCCTGACAGCCGAGAACTACCATGATCGAATCGACCGCGCGCAGTTGATAGGGCTCGGTGTGCGCGAAGTAATACATAAGCGGAAACAGAAACAGCACGCCCGCATAGCGGATGGCCTCGAAGCGCGCGTCGCGCCACGCGAACAGCAGGCCGAGAAGGCCAAGCAGAGTAAGGCTGGTCGCAAAGGGAATGTTGGCCGGATCCATGGGCTCGAGCGCAAGGTAGTCGGGGTTGAAGCTCCAAAAGCCGGTCCAGATATAAACGGCGCGGCGCCAACTCATCCACGCATACCAAGCAGGATGATCATGGATATACGCATGGGCCTGCTCCGATTTGAGATTCATATAGGCCAGTTCGCCCATCGAGTTGTATTCGGATAATTCCTGCGCGTCATGCAAGGGGTGGATATCATCGCTGGTCCAGCGCAGATCGTAGCCGTTATTGCCCATCCAGAGCTCAAGGCCCATGTTGTCGCGCATGGGAATGAAGCGGTGAAAGACCAGCGCGTTGCGAATCATCCAGGGAGAAAGCGCGGCGACCATGGTGATACTGGCCACGCAGCCTGGCAGGAACCAGCGTTTGCCGTCGCGGAAAAGCCGCCAGCATGCCAGCGCCAGTAGAAATGGAATCACGATCAGCACCGAGGGCTCCGTGAGCCCTGCAAAGCCTGCGAGAAGCCCGAAGCCGGCCCACAGCCTTAGCCGCGAAGATTGCTCCATGTACTGCGCCAGCACGAGAAGCCAGCACAGGCAGAGCAACAGCAAGTGCGTGGACCAGGCCCATGCCGCCGAAAAATAGATGCCGTAAGGGAAGACTGCCCATGCCCACGCCGCCCACCACGCAGCCCGCTCACCAAAGCTGCGCCGGGCCATCAGGAAGATGGGAATACATGCCAGCGCCGACAGTACGCAATCGAAGGCGTGAACCGCGAAGATGGACGCGACTGTGTGTACGCCGAAGAGGTAATAAGAGGCGGCAACGATGAGCGGAAAAACCGGAGGCAACATGGCCGAAGATTGGTTCGACATCAACGGGCTCCCAAAGCCCCGGCCGGCCAGAAGAGCCTCGGCCACGTTGCCCTGCTCCCAGCAATAACGGTGATCGGCATCCATCAGGCCTTCAAAACTTGGCGCCATCGTGACGGCAAGACGCAGGACAAGCGCGATCAAAATGATCAATGCCAGCATGCGCCGAGTCTTGGCTCGGCATTCTGCGGGGGAAGTTGGAACTGTCTCAGTCGGCATTTAGCACTTTTATGTATGGACGTGAGTGCTGATCGTCCTGATTACAAGGGAAAGAGCTTTTTATAAAGAATCTATAAATATGGAGGCAATTCCGCACCAAAGTCATACAATTCCACCTGCCGGCCAAGCGCAACTACGCTGGCATGAAACGCGATATCCTGCGCGATCCAAAAAAATGGCCGGGCCTACTGGGCCGCCCCTTTCTGGATAAGGTGCGTGGTGGAGCGGCCTTCGACAAGAGGAATGATCCGGACTTCTCCGCCCCAGGATTCCGCCTCTTTGGCGCCGACCACCGTATTCAGGTTGTAGTCGCCGCCCTTCACGATCACATCGGGCTTGACGGCGACAATCAGTTCCAGAGGCGTGGGCTCGTCAAACACCACCACCGCGTCAATGGCGGCCAGCGCGGCCAAAACCGCAACACGTTCGCGCTCGCCCACGATGGGCCGGTTCGGGCCTTTGAGCCCGCGCACTGAGGCGTCGCTATTGACGGCGACAATCAGCCGGTCTCCGTAACGGCGGGCCTGCTCCAGCAACGTAATGTGGCCCACATGCAGCAAATCAAAACAGCCGTTGGTAAACACAACTCGCTCGTTGTTGGACTTCCACATCACCACGCGGTCGGCCAGTTCCTCGCGGCTCAAGGCCTTGTTTGCGGCGGAACGGGCGATCTCGGGAGCCAACGCGGCCAATAGTTCGTGCTTTTCCACCGGCACCGTGCCGACCTTGCCCACAACAATGCCGGCGGCGAGGTTGGCGAGCTGCACAGCGGTCTCCGGTGAAAGCGCGGACGCCAGGCACAAGGCCAGAACCGCGATCACCGTATCTCCCGCACCGGACACATCGAACACCTTGCGCGCCACCGCGGGCGCCGTAAAGATTTTGCCTGGACGCACCAGGGCAATGCCTTTTTCGCTAAGGGTCGCGGTAAGAAAGTCCAGACTCAACTCCCGCACCATCGACTCCGCCGCGCAGAGCGGTTCCTCGATGCCGTGCACGCGCGTCCACTCGGGCTCCCGAGCCGCCGCGGAAATCTCCGCCAGATTGGGACAAATCGTGGTTGCACCGCGATAGCGCGAAAAGTCAGCGCTCTTAGGATCCACTAGAACCGGAATGCCCTTCTCGCGAGCCGCCTGGATCAAAGCCTGGCAGACCTCGGCGGAGAAAGAACCCTTCGCATAATCGGAAAGAACCAGCGCATCGCACTCCGGAAGCCGCGCCAGTACTCGCTGAATCAGTTTGTCGTAGTCGGCCTGCGGTCTGGGTTCTGAGCGTTCCGTGTCGAGGCGCAGCATCTGCTGCTGGCCTCCCAGGATGCGCGTCTTGACGATCGTCGGAAAGCCTTCGGAGACGATGAAGTCCGAAGCAACGCCGTTGTTGCGTAGGCTCGCCTCCAGAACTTTTCCGTTCTCGTCATCGCCGGTAAAGCCCATGACGCAGGTCTGCGCACCCAGCAGTGCCATGTTCATGGCCACATTGGCAACGCCGCCGGGACGGGCACTCCTGTAGGTGACTCGAACCACGGGCACAGGCGCCTCCGGTGAGATGCGCCCCACCTCGCCCCAGATGTACCTGTCGAGCATGACGTCGCCCACCGCAAGCACGCGTTTCGTGGCCCACGAATGCTCTATCTCGTGAATGACTTCGTTCAGCTGCTCGATCATCGTGGCTCTCGGTCGCCACCTGACGACATTTGTACGAACTCTCGCCCCGCGTTCCTTTCGCCATGGAGCACGCCGCGGACCGACTCCATCACGCGCTCCGGCGTTATCATGCGCATGCATACCGCGTCATTGCAAGCAGAGTTTTTCTGGTTCGTGACGCTCACGCATGGCGAGCAGGCCAACTCTGCGGTAATCGATTCCGTATTGCCCAGACTGCCATAGAGCTTTGGCGTCTCCGGGCCAAATAAGACAATCGACCGGATCGGCGTAATGGCCGAGAAGTGCCCCGGACCGCTGTCGTTGGTGACCAAAACTGCGGAGAGGTTGTAAAGCGGAATCAAGGCGTTGAGCTTATGCATTCCGGCGAAGCTGCGAACGCGCGGGTGGCCGATTGCTTCCTGCATGCGGAGGGCTTCTTCGCGCTCGCTGGGCGAACCGGTAATCAACACCAGCGCATCCTCCCACTCACGCACTACCATTGCGGCCAACGCGGAAAAATTGGCCCTCGGCCAACGCCGTTGCGGCAGCATCTCCGAGCTGTTGGGATTGATGAGCACAATGCGGCAACGCTCCGGCTCGTACGCGGGATAAACTTCGCGCACCAGTCCGCGCACAAACTCCTTCTCGCTCTCCGCCACAGGCCGCACCGGCACGCGGATTTCTTCGTCGGAAACATGCGTCTTGGAGTAAGGAACCTCCGGCTTCGCAGCCAGAAGCGCATTCACCATGCATATAAAATTCTTGGCCGCGTGGATGTGGCCGTTGAAATTCACGCGGTGGGTCATCATCTCGCCGCGGTAGAGCCCCTCGGAATGAAAGCGGTAAAAGCCCACGCGTCTCCGTGCGGCTGTCAGGCCGGTAAGAAGCGCGGAGTATCGCGAGAACAACTCCAGGTCCACCACCGTATCGATCTTTGCCTTGCGCACCCAACGCAGAAAGCGAAGCGAGTCCAGCGTCAATGAAGTCAGGCCGTTGTCGCGAATAAGTACGATATTTGATTCGGGAACCGTGTCCAGCAGGCGCAGGCTGTCTGCGTTTCGCTCGAAGATCAAAAAGAAGATCTCCGCACCCAACTCCTTCTTGGCCTTTTCCATCGCGGGGTTGGCGATCACCGTGCTGCCCATCTCTGAAAGCTCGATAAAGAGGATCCGTTCCGGCTTTTCCGGACCCTTGCGGCTTCCAAGCAATCGCATCAACTGGGTACACAAAAAACACAGGGGCACGCCAATCCAATAATCCACGGCCCGCATGGTGTTCAACTTCATTTTGCAGATCCTTCGTCGCTTTCGAGCGATGAACTTATTTTCATTCCTGGCAATCCCGGTCATTACTCTGGCCAGTTGCATTTCCTGATTGAGCCGGTTCCCTCTCCAGCCAGTTGCTTCTCCTCACTGAGCGGAATCGGGTCGTTGAGGCAAATGCTTTTTGTTTGCGGCGCTTTCTCCATTCAACGCGGGTAGGCACAACCCGGTCAAGTACAGCTCTTGATCCTCCCATCTCGCCTGAACGCGCTACATTTCAGCCTGGATTCTTAACAGCGCGGGGTTTCCACGCTATCCTGAATCTGCCCCCGGAGGTTCGCACATGCTCTCCCTCACTGCCGCACCGCCCGCCACACCAACCTCTGTGGAAGAGGTCGCGGCGGCCATCGTGAATATTGGCGCCTTGCACGACCTGCCGCTCGAAGACCGCTTGTGGCTGGCGCGCCATGGCCAGGAAGTCGTCGCCAATCCCGGCGACATTCTGTTTGAAGAAGGCGCGCCTGCCGAACACATGGTGCTGA
Organism: uncultured Acidobacteriota bacterium; assembly: GCA_963786565.1. GTDB lineage: Bacteria > Acidobacteriota > Terriglobia > Terriglobales > Acidobacteriaceae > Telmatobacter. The sequence goes on from CAWAZR010000024.1 coordinate 611,754, forward strand.
TCCTCAAGGGCGAGATTCACGTGCGCCGGCAGCACGAAGGCCCGATGGCGCTGTTCGTCGGCCGCATGGGACAAATGACCGGCGTGCTGCCCTTCTCGCGCATGAAAGCCTATGGCGGCCAGGGATTTGCCGTGTCGCCAGTGTGGGCGTTGCTGGTTCACCGCTCGGTTTTTCCTGAAATGCTGGAAGCCATTCCTTCGATGGCGCAGAGAGTGGTATCCGCGCTGCTGGACCGCGTCCGCGAGGTGACGCGCATCGAGCAACAAGCGGAAAAACTGGGCGCCCTGGGCCAGTTGGCTGGAAATCTCGCGCATGAACTGAACAATCCCGCTTCTGCCGCGCAGCGCGCCGCTGCCAGTTTGCTCACGGCCCTGCGCTCCAACCGTAGCAACCGCCTGAAGCTGATTCTGCTTTGTATGACCGAGGAGCAGGTACGAAAGCTCGAAGCGTGGGAGGAGAAGATGTTGCGGCGCACCGGCGAAACGCCGGCGACGGCCGAGGAAACGGATGCGCTGGGGTTCATCTCCCGCGAAGAATCGGCGCGGGCGTGGCTGACCGCCATTGGCTGCCCCGACGCGTGGGAAGTGGCCGCGCAATTGGCTGAGCAGCGCGTCACCACCGCCGATCTCGAAGAGATGCGCGAATTCCTCGGCGATCAGGCGATTTGCGTCTGTTTGCAGTACTTCGCCCGTTTCGTGCGCTCGGCAAGGGCGGCCGAGACCATCGTGAACTCCACTGCGCATATCTTCAACCTGATCGGCGCCGTCAAGGACTACTCCAACATGGACCGCGCGCCAATTCTCGAAGTCGATGTTCCGGCCGGGCTGGACGCGACATTGCAGATGTTCCGCTCACGCATGAGCAACGTGGAGATCGAGCGCGACTATCAGCCGGACCTGCCGCGCATCAGCGCCTATGGCGGCGAGCTGAACCAGGTGTGGACGGCACTCATCGACAATGCACTGGACGCCCTGGGGAACCATGGCAAGCTGCTCGTGGCCTGCCGGCTGGAGGCTGAGATGCTGCTGGTGGAGATCTGGGACTCCGGCCCCGGCATTCCTCCCGAGTTGCAGGAACGCATCTTCGAACCGTTCTTTACCACCAAGGCGCCCGGCCAGGGGCTCGGCTTGGGACTGGACAATGCCATGCGGATCGTACGCAAGCACCGCGGACATATGAGCGTGAAGTCGGAGCCGGGATCGACGTGCTTCCGCGTGCGGCTGCCGCTCGATCAGTTGCAAGCGTACTGAAAGGTTTCAGGTGTCACCGGAGGGTGACAGGCGGACGATGTCATTTCTGATCCCTGACACCTCAAACCTGGCACTTGTGTCTGCTATTTCATCACTTCAACGCCGCGCCAGAAGGCGACATAGCTCTTCAGCTTGCGCGCCGCGGGCTTGGGGTCCGGATAGTACCAAGCCGCATCCTGGTTATCCTGCCCGTCGATCACTACCGTCAGGTACCGCTTCTGGCCGGTCGCGGGATCGGTTGAAGTTGTGGAGCTGGGCCGAAAGTACTCGCGCTTGAGGCTGGTTTCAGGGAAATAGACGGTCCCGTCCACTTCCATAATCTGTTCGCTTTCGGCAATGACTCGGCCGTTCCAAACTGCTCGCGCCATGGATTTTCCGGTCGCTTTCAATCGTTCGACCCCTGCCCTGGCCAGAACATAAAACGGCCGGGCAAGGGGAACCGATACGACACTACCAGACTTTGGGCGGCGTGGCGAGTCCTAACGAGGTACGTATGGGGCGACGGCTCTATTTTGCCGCGACAATCGAGTCAATATGCATGCTCTTGTGCGCCGGATCTTCGGTCGCCGTGACGGTCACATGGGCGCCATAGAAGTCGGGCTTCACCGCATCGGGATTGTCGATGGCCCACACCTGCTTGTCGGGGTCGACAAATACCGGCTTCATCCCGCCTTCAATGCATTTCTTGACGCACGCCGCACCGGTTGTGGTGTGTTTTGCGCCGCACATCGAGTCGGAAATCCATCCAGTGCTTGTGGTTGAGCCGGCAGCTTGCGCCGCAACGACTGCCATGGCGCACAGCGCCGCCATCAGGAAAATGCTTCGTTTCATGGAACCTCCGGGGACGAACCTTTTCTGGCTCTAATCATGCTCCCGCCGCCCGATTTTCACAAGCGTGAACTGTCGATCGTTCCGCGCCCCCGTGTACCGCCGGTCTCCTGACCGGCGGTGGCGCGGGTCTCGCGACCCGCGCACGTGGGCTCGACAATCGATCCCGCAATAAACCTATTACGATCTGCGCGCGCTGCGCGAGGCGTTGACGCGCTTGAGAGTGATCTCATAGCGTTGCGCCGCTGCCGAAAAACGATTGATCACTTCCGAAGTCTTGCTCATAAAGTAGGGGTTTTTCTCGCGGATGGCGTCCAGAATGGGAGCGAACTTGGCCAGTAGAAAAAATCCTTCGCCATTGGAGTCGACAAACAGCTCTGCCGAAACGGCGCCGTGAAGCACCATGGCCGCCGCCATCTCCCAGTAGGTGATAACTTGCCGAAACCAGGCATTGTGCGGGTCGGCCGGGTTATCTGCCACGGCACTAAATTCTTCCAGCGTCTGCGGCCAGAATTCGCCGCCGATCCAGGCGCGCGCCTGGCGCATCACGGCTTCCGTGCGCAATTCATAGAGCTTGAGAATAATTTCTGCGTCGGCCGGTGTGGCCAGCATGCGTTCCATAGGGGGTATCTCCGCTGCCATGGTACAGGATTCAGCGGAGACGTGTCGCCGCACGGTGCCGGCTGAGAGCGTCAGCCGGCTTCATGAGTGATTTACGCCGGCTGCAGCTCCTGCTTCTCGTCCTTCTTTTCCACCACCGGCCCGTGCGTCTCAGCGGTGGGCGGAGGCGGCGCATCGCCAATGCGCTTGGAGTATGTGCACACCACCTTGCCCGGCTCCGCGGAAGCCGCTGCGGTTTTTTTGCCGCGCTTCTTGGGCGCCGCAGTCTCTTCCTCAGCGGACTTTTTCTTGTTCGGGCATTCCAGATAAACACCCGACTTGAGCGTTTTTTCCACGAGATAAGGGCTGTCGCACTTGGGGCACTTCTTGGCCACAGGCTTTAGATTCGAGGTGAAATCGCACTTCGGATAATTTGTGCAACCCCAGAAGACATTGCCCCGGCGCGCGCGGCGCTCTGCGACATTCCCCTCGCCGCACCTGGGGCACTTGAGGCCCTCGATCAAATTCTGCTTCACGTATTTGCACTTGGGGTATCCCGAGCAGGAAACAAATTCGCCGTAAGCGCCTTGGCGCAACACCAGTGGCTTGCCGCATTCGGGGCAGGCTTCGCCCGTGGGCTCCGGCGGCTTCTGCTGCTGCTTCGAGCTCAGCTTGCGGAAGGTCTTGCAGGGCGGATCGGCGTTGTAGTCGGGACAGGCCATGAAGGGACCGAAAAGTCCGCGGCGCATCACCATCACCTTGCCGCAGTTTTCGCAGTACTCCTCGGTGTCGCCCGCTTCCTGCGCCTCCGGCGTGTTCAAGTCCGGCTTGGCGGCAATGTTCTCCTTGGTGAAGGTGCAACTTGTGGGGTCCTTCTTGTTGTAGGCCGAGCACGCGTAGAAGGTTCCAAACTTGCCCCACTTCAATACCAGAGGAGATCCGCAGACCTCACACTTCTCCGTGGTCTTTACCTCCATCCGCTTGATGTTTTCCATCTTCTTGCCGGCGTCTTTGAGTTCGTCTTCAAAGTGGTCGTAGAAGGCGTTCAGAAGATCCGTCCACTTCTCCGTGCCCTCTTCAATGTCGTCGAGCTCGGTTTCGAGCTTGGCCGTGTAGGCGGTATCGAAGATGTAAGGAAAATTCTTGACCAGCAGTTCGCAAACCACCACGCCAATCTCCGTGGGATAGAAACGTCCGCGCGAGCCGCCGTGCTTCACCACGTATTCGCGATCCTGAATGGTGTTGATGATGGACGCGTAGGTGGAAGGCCGGCCGATGCCGCGTTCTTCCAATTCCTTCACCAGCGATGCTTCGTTGTAGCGCGGGGGCGGCTGCGTAAAATGCCCGTCGGGGAGCAGTTCGTCGCGCTCCAGCGTCTTCACGCCGTCGAGGCTGGGCAGCCGGTTCGCGGACTCATCGTCGTCTTTGCTGTCTTCCGAAACTTCATACAGCTTGAGGAATCCGTCAAAGCGCATCACCGAGCCGCTCACCCGGAAATCGTATTTTTTATTGGTTTTGGATGAATGTGCTGCGATGTTGGCTGTCGTTACGTCGAACACCGCCGGAACCATCTGCGAAGCCACAAAGCGCCGCCAGATGAGCGTGTAGAGCTTGAGCTGCTCGTCGCTCAGGTAGCGCGCCAGTGACTCCGGAGTGCGCGCGGCATCGGTAGGCCGAATGGCTTCGTGCGCGTCCTGCGCGTCCTTCTTGCCTTTGTACACATTGGGCGAGTCGGGCATGTACTGCGTTCCCAGTTCCTTGCCGATCCATTCCCGCGCCGAGACAATCGCTTCAGGCGCCACGCGTGGAGAATCGGTACGCATATAAGTGATGAGGCCCGTGGTGCCTTCAGCGCCGATGTCGACGCCTTCATAGAGCCGCTGCGCCACACCCATGGTGCGGCGTACGTTGAAGCCCAGCTTGTTGGCGGCGTCGCGTTGCAGCTGGCTGGTGATGAACGGCGCCAGCGGCCGGCGCTGCTGCTCGCGAGCTTGCACGCTGGTAACGGTCCATGCTGCTTTCTCGAGCGCCGACAGCACCGCGTCCATCGCCTTCTTGTCGGGCACGGAGTTGGCAATGAACTGCTCTTTGCCGTCCTTGTCCGTGCCATTCGGCACGCGGGCCGGCTCGCCTTCGATGCCGATAAACTTTGCCTTGAACTTTTGATCGGCCTGCTTTTCCGGATGGAGCAATGCTTCCAGGGTCCAATATTCGACGGGCTGGAAGTCGCGAATTTCGCGCTCGCGCTCCACGATCAGCCGCAGCGCCACGGTTTGCACGCGGCCGGCGGAAAGCCCGCGGCGCACTTTGTCCCAGAGCAGCGGCGATATCTGATAGCCCACCAGGCGATCCAGAACACGGCGCGTCTGCTGCGCATCCACAAGGTTCTGGTCGATATCGCGTGCATGATTGAAGGCTTCCTGCACGGCCTTCTTCGTGATTTCGTTAAAGGTGACGCGGCGAATTTTCTTTCTTTCCTTGGCGTTGGTTCCGAGTTGTAAGGCCAAATGGTACGCAATCGCCTCGCCTTCGCGATCCGGGTCAGGTGCGAGATAGATTTCGTCTGCCTTCACCGCCATTTTCTTCAACTGCTCGACAACTTTTTCCTTGCCCGGCGACACCACCAGGTTCGGCTCAAACGTCCGCTTTTTCAGTTCCACGCCGAGGTCGTTCTTGGGCAGGTCCATAATGTGCCCCACCGATGCGCGCACATCGAATCCCTTGCCCAGGTATTTTTCGATCGTCTTGGCCTTCGCGGGCGATTCGACGATCACTAATGCTTTAATCGTTGCCATTCCTGACCCAATTCCCTCTTTGTCTTCCTGATACCCTGGAAAAATCTTTCTCCGGGGTCGCCGCGCACTCAGCGCAACTTTGCTTTGGACTCGTTTTGCGCCCTTCGGTTTCGCTCCCGCGCAGCGCAAATCCGTATATTGATGCGCGCCCACATCCGGACTTAAGAAAAAATGGGCCGCAAGTGATGCACCCTACCACGGAACACCATCGCATTTCCACCAGCGGACCGCAATTTTTCTTCATCCGCCGTCCCATTTCCAGCAGCGGAAGATGTTTTCGCAGCCCGAAAACCTTTGCAGATTGTTGGGTTTACCTCGAAGGAGCTATCTCCGCGTGGGGGAACCTCCGATTTTCTCGCGCTGAGGTGCGCGAAAAGCCCTATGGCCGGTCCGAATCCCGTCCTCTCACTCTCCCTCGCGACCGTAGCCCCCGCCTTCTCGCTCCCTTGCTCCCTTGCTCCCTGCTTTTATATTGTCCGCACGTAGTTCTTTCCCGGCAGTTGCCGAATGCGGCCCGCCATTTCCAGCTCAAAAAGTGCGGTAAACACCTCAGAAGACGTCAGTTGCGTCTCCAGCAAGTCGAGGATTTCGTCGATTTGCAGACTTTCGTCTGCGCGGAGCACCTCGAGCACCATGGCTTCCTGGGGCCGCAGCACGGGATCGGCTATTAAGGATGCTCCGGGCTCGGGTTTGGATGCACCAGGGGCCTCGGCCTCCAGTTCCATCCTCACGGGCGAGGGCAAATCCTCCCAGATGTCCTCCCAGGTGGCCACAAGCTTTGCCCCTTGTTTGATCAACGTGTTGGGCGTCCAGGATCCTTTGTTGGTCACGTTGCCCGGAACTGCGAAAAGGTCGCGGTTCTGCTCGGCGGCGCAGCGCGCGGTCACGCGCGTGCCCGAGTTCTCGCCTGCCTCCACCACCAGTACAGCCACGCTCAGCCCGCTCAGAATACGATTGCGGCGAGGGAAATTCTGCGGCGCGGGAAACGTGCCCATGGGCACTTCACTCACGATCGCTCCGCCCGTGGCGAGAATCTCTTCGGCCAGTTTGCGGTTTTCTTTGGGGTACACGATATCGATGCCAGTGCCCCAGACGGCGACCGTCGGCATGCGCGCCACCAGCGCTCCTCTGTGCGCGCAGGAGTCGATGCCACGCGCCATGCCGCTCACGATGAGCAAGCGCCGAGCGGCCAGATCGCGAGAAAGCATCTCCGCGACGCCAGAGCCGTATGGCGTGGGATGCCGCGTGCCCACGACAGCAATCGCGGGACGGCTGAGCAGCTTCACGTCGCCGCGCACCCATAAGACGGGAGGCGGGTCGTAGATCTCGCGCAAACGTTCGGGATAATCCCGACAGGCGTAGCTGACGAGCGTTGCGCCCTGCGCAGACACGCGCGCCCACTCCTCTTCTGCCGCGCGGCGCCCCTTGCCATCAAACAGAAACTGCGCCGCTGCGGCAGGAAAACGCAAGCCTTCGAGCGCGGTCAGCGGCATAGTAAAAATACGGCTGGCCGTGCCAATCTGCTGGACGGCGTCGAGGATGCGCTTGGGACCGAGGCCGGGCGATAGAGCCATCGCGAGCCAGGCCAGGCGATCCTCGTCGAGACGGAGCGCGGCGGCCTGCGGCGCAGGCGGGCTGGTGGGCTGTGACACGGGCGCGACTGGCGCATGCTGCGGCCTGATCGCGACGCCAGGCCCGCCAAGTGCGGGAGACTCTACAGGGTCCAAAAGGTGCACACTCCGGCTTTCGTCAAAAGAAAGCCCAGGCAGATCAAAGGGATGATCGCCCACGTTACCGCCGGGCGCAGCCGAAGTCAAGGGTGAGGGTCACGGGATCGCGCGTGCTGCTGCATTCGAAAAATATGCATTGTTGTGTATGCGGTGAGATGTTTGGTTAAATCCATTAGAATCAGATTTAATGTTCGTCTAAGTGGGGTCATTTGACCCCCAAATGTTCGCTTAAGTGGTTACATTTACCCCCGAAATGTTCGCTCAAGTGGTTGCACTTTTTTGAGACAAATACCCGGAAATTAGCCATTTAATTAGTGTTTGTGACCATAGAATTACCCATATTTAAGCAAAGGTGGATAAAGAATTACCCAAAAATGCACTTAAACAGGGGTTAGGTGCACTTTTTTGCGCCATTATCGCGCGAATTCAGGGGCATTTCCGGTCGCCCGCCTCGGCAAACAGACCGCGCGTGATGGCGCGGACGCCGAACTCGAATATCTCTTCGGAGGACTGGCGGGAAGATGAAAGTCCCTCGGCCAGGAGCGGAAACTCCTCGGCAGAGAGCGCCTGACCCATGGCCGCGAATTCCTCTTCGCTGGGCTCATGTGCGGGCTCCATGCCCACGGCGCCGCGGACGGCAGCGGCAATCACGTTCATGCCCATCAGAGCCTCGGCTGGCGGAAGGCCGGCATCGCGCAAAATGCCGATGAGCAACTCGACGGGGCGCATAGCGCCTGAAGTGACGGGGCCGTGCGCGAGCAGGATAGGTAAGGCGTTCACGTGGGCCAGCAACGCGTCGCGATAGGCGCAGGCCGCGGCAAGAACACGTTTTTCCGGAGGCTTGGCCGGGTTGTCGACGGTAAGGTCGATGGCGCCCATGACGGCTTCGACGATGGCGTCGAGGAGCGCCTGCTTGTTCGGCAGATGATAGTAGACTGCCATGGGATCGACGCCGAGTTCTGCGCCAAGGCGGCGCATAGAGAGCGCCTTCAATCCGTGGCGGTCGACAATCTTGAGCGCAGCGGCGACGATTCGTTCGCGTTGGAGCGGGGTTGGGGAAGCATCACGACGGCGGCGGGAGGATGGCTGCCTGGCGGTCTGAGAAGCGGACCGGCGGAGCGAAGCAGTTCGGGTCTTCCGGCCCCGCGGCCCCGGTTTTCGCTGCTTTAGGGGGTTCATGCGCACCTTCCAGAACTGTGCCATCTTAAGGCATTCGAAGATAAACCACTATCGGCAAACAAGATACCCATCGAACCGCGATGCAGCCAAGAAACTTGGACAACCGGGCTTGACAAATCGATTCTACACCGTAGAATTAGATTCAAGCAATCATTTCTACATTGTAGAATTCGCGCGCCGGACGAAAGGAATTCTGCCATGCGCATCACCATCCTGAATGGGGAACCCAATGCAGCCCAGCCGTTCCACGCATACCTTGAGACGCTCACGAACCGGCTGGCCGCGCTGGGCCACGCGGTGACGAAGCTCGACCTCGCCGCGCTCGACCTGAAAGGCTGCACCGGCTGCTTTGGCTGCTGGGTAAAAACGCCGGGCGCGTGCGCCAGGCACGACGACTCGGCAACGGTTTGCCGCGCGGTGCTTGGCGCCGATTTGTTGCTGCTCGCGTCGCCCATGATCATGGGCTTTACCACTGCCCGGCTCAAGCGTGGGGCCGACCAGATGATTCAGCTCATTCATCCATATTTTGTCGTTGAAGGCGGCGAGGTTCACCATCGCGCCCGCTACGCGCACTATCCCGTCTTCGCCTTGCTGCTGGGCGCGGGCCCGGACAGCGACGCCGAGGACGTAGAGATCACGCGCGCGATGTGGGGACGCATGGCGCGCAATATGAAGTCGCGTTTGGCGTGGAGCGGGGTCGCAAATGGAAATGCAGAGGAGGTAGCCGATGAACTCTCTCGTGTTGCTTAATGGCTCGCCGCGCGGCGAGCGCTCAAACTCGATGAAGATGCTCAAGCGCGTGGCCGAGGGCTGGGTGCGCGGCGGCGGCGCGCAGCCGGAGGTGCTGCACCTGGTGCGGCGCGCGCAGTTCCAGCGCGCTGTGGAGGCGTTTGCAGGAGCCGATGTGGTCCTGCTCGGCACGCCGCTCTATACAGATGCGATGCCCGCGCTCGTAAAGGAATACATTGAGGCGCTTGCCCCGCGGGTAGAAGCGGCGCAAACGGGCAATGCCAATCCCACATTAGCCTTTCTGGTGCAGTCTGGATTTCCCGAAGCCGCGCACTCGCGCCCACTGGAACGCTACCTGAAAAAGCTGGCGCTGCGGCTGGGCTCGCGCTATGCGGGCACAATTGTGCGCGGAGGCGGCGAGGCGCTGCAGTCCATGCCGGAGCAGGCCAATCGAAAACTGTGGGCGCGGCTCAAGACGCTGGGTGAGCAGCTGGCGCGGGATGGCCGATTCGGTGCGGCAGAACTAAAGGCCGTCGCAGGCACGGAGCGATTTTCGCGGTTTGCGGTGGTGCTTGCGTCTCTCGCCTGCAGGATCCCACTCGTCCAGTTCTATTGGAACGGCATGCTGAAGAAAAACGGTGCATGGCAGCGCAGGTTTGCGGCGCCGTACGGGCCGGCGTTCAAGGAATAAGGTGCGCGCAGAGCGCGGTGGATCGTGGGTCGCAAGTCGCGGATTGTGCCTGCGAATGTGCGGGTAGTGGGTCAGTTTGAAAGAAACCATCCCTCAGGGGCTAAAGCCCCGCTCTCATTTGGAGCGTCTACGGCACGACTGAAGTCATGCCCCTTCGCGACAGATTCAAACTGACCCACTGCCAATGCGCGTGCGGGGCAGGGCGCGAGTGGAAGCGCGATGCGGAAGGCAGGTTGCCTCAAGCCGCCGAAAAAGTCGGCCGTTCGCGATAGAGAGCGCTTAAAGAATCCGCTGGATCTCCTTGTACAGCCGCAATTTCGACATTTTATTCAGGAAACGAATCGCCGTTTCTCGATAAGTTGCATCGAAGCAATGGTAGCAACTTGAAGCTTGTCAACGTTTGTCTTGAAACTTGCCGCGGTTTGTCAGGACGCCGATCGGGCGTGGAAATTGAGATGGAAAATCAAGGAGGTTGTACATGAAGAAGTTGCTTGCGATGCTGTTGATTGCCTGTAGCGGTGTTGCGGCGCGTGCCGCAAACGACCATGACAAATTGAATGACCGCCTGGACTCTGCTCGAGACGTGCTCGAGTCGATCATGTCTGTGCCGGACAAAGCCATTCCGGATGGGATCGCGCGGAATGCGAAATGCATTGCCGTGATTCCCGGCGTGGTGAAGGGAGCGTTCATTGTGGGCGCCGAATACGGGCAGGGCGTGGTCACGTGCCGCACCCATCACGGCTGGAGCGGTCCGGTATTCATTCGCCTGGCCGGTGGATCGTTCGGCTTCCAGGTTGGCGGACAGGGTACCGACCTGGTGCTGGTGGCAACCAATGACAAGGGATTCCAGGATTTGCTGCATGACAAGTTCAAGATCGGCGCAGATGCGTCGGCAGCAGCCGGACCTGTGGGACGCGACGCACAGGCCGCGACCGACATCAGCATGCGCGCAGAATTGCTGACATGGTCGCGCAGCCGCGGACTGTTTGCCGGCATCGACCTGAATGGAGCCACCGTGAGCCAGAACGTCGGAGACACCGATGAGCTGTATGGTGGACACGATCGATTCGGCCCCGTTCTCCGCGGAGAGGTGCCCCCGCCGCCGGACGCCGAGAGATTTCTGCACGCCGTCCGGCGGTATTTCGGTGAGGCGGAAATGCAACGCTAAGCCAAATGCAGACTGGCGCGGACCGCGCTGCCGCGGGTCCGCGCCGGCTCTTTCATGACTCATCAAACTTGCGGAAGGAGCACGAACTTGAATATCGCCCCTGCCAGCCCACACGCGGGTTTATTCAAGATGCCCGCCGAAGCACTTGCGAATTCTCTCGCATCGAAAGACGTGAGCCCGCAGGGGATCGCTGCGGGAATGAGGTTGCTTACGTTTTATATCAGCCATTCGGCCAAGAGGCTAAGCCCTTCAAGGCTGCGCAGCCTGGAGAAGGCTCGCAAACTGCTTGCCGTTCGAATGGACCGCGAGCTGCGGCAGAAGAGCGTGGCCTGACAGCTGAAGCAATCAGTCTGAAGCGACCATCCAAAGCGGAATCCGCATCTATTACCAGCAGAGTGAAGACCAAGGAGGTGCGAAATGCCTCTGATCCAAATCTTGCTGACTTTAATCGTAGTGGGGGTCCTTCTGTGGCTCGTCAATCTGATCCCCATGCAAGGGACAATCAAATCCATTCTGAATAGCGTTGTGGTGATCTTCGTGGTCATCTGGCTGCTGAATGTCTTCGGCTTGATGCCGTATCTCTCGCATATACGCGTGGGGAATAAGCATTTTTGACCGCTGGGTTCCCGTGGCATCGGCGTGCGCCTGAATTGCTGAATCAGCGATTTTAAGTGTCGATGTTCGCAACTCGCAGCGAGCAATTAAGACCAGCGAACGCAGCAACACGTATTTATACTCGTTATCACGCTATGGAAAACATGAGCACAACGACGAATCCGTCGGCTTCTGAGGTCCTTCCGCTCGCTGACACTCAATCAGGAATTCGTCCGCCGGCTCAAACCCCCGCAAAACGGTTCAAGTTTGATTTTCGCTTGGCCCTGGCCGCGATTTTGCTCCTGCCCGCCATCTGGTTCAGTTGGAAAACTGTAGACGGGCTGGCCGCGCGCCGCAACTTGCGTACCGATTTGGCTGAGATCGAAAACGCGCAATACGGAATCCTGAGCGCCGACAAATGGCGCTCCATCATCGGTCCGATACTCAACGCGCAAATCGACCAGCTCGATCTCAAGGGTGAAAGCAAGAACCTCCGGCCCCAGGTGCAACGGGCACTGAACGCGCTGTTGGACAAAATCGATTCGAGCAAGCCCAGCGGGCTCCAGGGCATGTTGGTGACCAAGATGATCGCCACCCTGCGTCCGCAGGTGCCTGAATACACCGACGTGGTGATGGGGCAGCTCGTTAACGCGGGGACGCAAAAGAGCTTTAAGGATTCAATTCGCGGCGTGCTGGCCACCGCGGTCGCGAATACCTTCGGCACCACGGACATGACCACCTATAACACCATCCTGAAGCACTACGGGTGCTCGAGTGGCGCGGCTTGCGAACAGATCCTGGGCACGAAAATCTCGGAATCGGACACACAGCTGAATCGCTACTATCTCACGGTGCTAGCGTCTGCGGCGCTTGCGTTCATCCTGTTGATGGTCGGCAGGCGGACGCTCTCGCGCGGCGCCATTGTGGTATTGATGTTGTTCTGCATTGCGATGGGGGCGGGTGGCGTGCTCAGCCCGATGCTGGAGGTAGAGGTGCGCGTCACAAAGATTGACGCAACCCTGCTCGGCACGCCCATCGAGTTTCAGAACCAGTCACTCTATTACCGCAGCAAGACCGTGTTTGAGGTGTTCCAGACACTGACCCACATGGGCCGGCCAGAGATGACGATTGTTGGCGTGCTGGTAATCCTGTTCAGCGTGGTCTTCCCGACGCTGAAGATGCTGGCGCTCGCGGCGAGTCTTTTCCGGCCTTCGCTGTTGCGCACAAACCGCTTCATTAAGCTTCTGGCTTTCGAGCTATCCAAGTGGTCCATGGCCGACGTCATGGTCCTGGCGATCTTCATGTCGTTTGTCGCGTTCAACGGCGTCGCCAGCAGCGCGTTAGACGGCTTGCGCACCATGCCGAACGTGCAACAGGTACTGATCCCGACCGATGCTTCGAAGATCTTGCCCGGCTATTACCTGTTCATCGGATTCTGCATATCGAGCATCCTGCTGTCTCGAAAGTTGCAGCACGGTATCGCTTCGAGCTCCGAGTCAGAATCAAGCTAACTCACGATTCCCTGTTTTTTCGTTCCCTGCTTTTGGCAAGACGCGCCAGCGTAGCCTGCTCGCGCAGCACCTGCTGTAAGGGGCGCGCAGGCGTGCCCCAATGCACCGTGCCGGGCTTGAGGCCGTCGTTGGTGATGGTCTTGCCGCTGAAAACGCCCGCCTGCCCGCCGAGGATGACGCCCGGTCCCACGTGCACGTGATCGCCAATGCCGACCTGGCCTGCGAGGACTGCGCCCTTGCCAATCGTGCTCGAGCCGGAGATGCCGGTGAGCGCGACCAGGATTGCGTCTTCGCCGATGTCGCAGTTGTGGCCGACGTGGACGAGGTTGTCAAATTTTGCGCCTCGGCGGACGCGGGTTTCTGCCAGCGCGCCGCGATCGATAGTGCAGTTGGCGCCGATCTCCACGTCGTCCTCGATCACTAATGTCCCCTGTTGCGGGAATTGCGTGTACGCACCGGTAGCGGGATCGCGCACGTAGCCGAAGCCATCGGCGCCGAGCACCACGCCTGCGTGCACCACAACCCAATTGCCAACCACAGTTCCGGGATAGATCACCACGCGCGGATAGATCCTGCAGAATTCCCCAATCCGCACGTGCTTTCCAATCACCGCGCCTGCCTCGATGTGGGTTCCAGTGCCTATCTGCACGTGGTCTCCGATGACCGCTGTAGGGCCAACGGAAACGCCCTCTCCAAGTTCGACATGGTCGCCAAAGATGGCGCTGGCGTGGATCCCTGACGGCGCTGGAAACGGATTAAGCAACTTGGCTGCAAGAGCAAACCAAAGGCGGGGATGATCGGCTTCGACCACGCATCGATCGGGAGGGTAAGTCTCCATGCAGCCAGTGGGAAGCACAATCGCCCCCGCAAAGCTATTGAGAGCCTTCGTGGCCGCATCCGCGTTTTCGGCGAATGCCAAATCGGAGGGACTTGCATACTGGCTGGAACTCACTCCATCGATCTCCTGCTCCGGCGCTCCTTGCACGAGCTTCCCACCCAGCGTTTCAATCAGCTTTTTCAGCGTCATGCGCTTCTCCCCGTTTCCGAATGCAGATTCAATACAGCCCCGGCTCGCCGGGCGGCCGGGTTTTCCAGCGGCGGTGAATCCACAGCCACTGGTCAGGATAGCGCCGAATCCACGTCTCGATGACAGCAGTCGCACGCCGTGTGCCTTCCAGAATATCCGCGGCGCGGTTGGCGGTGCGCGGCATTTCGACCTCCGGACCGAAACGGAGCACGTATCTGCGCTCTGCCGGCTCCCAGAACATGAACCCGGGGAGAACCGCCGCGCCGGTTTGGCGGGCGATGTGCGCCAGGCCGGTTCCGGTGCAGGCATCGACGCCAAAGAAAGGCACGAACTGGCCTTGGGGCGGAGTCATGTTCGTGTCCATCAGGATGCCGACCGTGCCGCCCGCATGGATGGCCTTCAACAGTCCGCGGCCGAATTCGTCTTTCGAGATGACGAAGTTCCCATGAAGGCAACGGATACCGTTGACGTACGCGTCGAGAGGGCGGTTGTCGAGGTTGCGAATGATCATGCCCATGGGATGACCCATGAGCGAATGGTAAAAGCTGGAGAGCTCCCATGCGCCCAGGTGCCCGGTGATGATGAGGACGCCCTTGCCGCGGGCCTTTGCCGCGAGGTAGTGCTCCAGGTCCTCGGTGCGCATCCAGTCGCGGGTGTTCTCGGCGGTGTAGCGCGTCATGCGGCAGAATTCGACGAGCTGCCAGCCTAGATGAATGTAGACGCGACGGAGAATCTTTTTTCGGGCTTGGGGGGAAAGTTCCGGGAGGGCTAACTCAAGATTGCGCATGCCTACGCGCCGCAACCTGCCGAAACACCAGTAGACGGCAAAGGCAAGGCCGCCGGCGAGCCCGCGCGCCAAAACCCGCGGCATGCGGCCCAGGCAGCCGGCTACGGCTCGAACCAGCCCGTACTCCAGATTTTCCAGCATCGATGAACGCAAGAACCAGTGTAGACGGTCGGCGGCGCGTGCGGTCCAACCCCTTTCGGTCGCCGCGGCGACCGAAAGGATGGGTCACAGGACGGAACCTCTTCAGGCGATCTAGCGTCTAGTGAGCGGCCTTGGCCTTGACGAAGTAGTGCGCAACCGTCAGAACGAACGGCTTGGCTGGGTCGGGAACCGCGACATCGCCGCGGAGGACCTTGTTGAAGTCTTCCGGACCGCCGTAGTAAAGCTCCGTGTCCTCATTGTTCTGGCTTACGCTGGTGCCGTCGAGGTCGATGCCGGCAAACAGGCCCTTGGCGCGGGAGTAGCTGAGCAACTCCGCGTTCATCTTCCAGTCAGTGGCAGCGTCTCCCTGCCGGCCCACCGGCCCTGCGGCTGCGGAGGCGTCACCGCCGATCTTGAATTTGTTTTTGAGCAGATCCTGCATGCCGCGGTCGTTCACGGCAACCAGAATCAGGTCAGTGGCCTGGCCGCCGATTTGGAAGCCGAAGGAACCGCCGGCCATGCGGATGAACACCGGCGCGCTCCAGCCATGGCCGGTGCGGCAGGTCACTACGCCCTGGCCGTATTGTGCGCCGACCAGGAAGGCTCCCTTGACCATGCCGGGAACCACCGCAATGCAGGTAGCCTGACGCAGAATGTTGGTGGGGATGGTCTGATCCTTGGCGCCCATGATCTGGTCAAGGACAACCCTGGCCGCGTCAATGCGGCCTTGCAGGTCATCCTTCGTGGAGGCGGCAAATGCAGTGGTAGTAAGCAGGAAGCTGAGACAAACGCTGGCGATGGTCTTTTTCATATCCCTGTCCTTTCCGTTCCGCTGGCGTGGCGCCGCGGTTGTGTGAATCGATCCGGGGTCAGTGAGTCGGAGGAAGATTCTGCGCTGCCAGGGGGATCGGGCGAGAAACCAAAACGGAGCCAACGCGGAGCAGCGCCGCACCCTCCTCGAACAGCCTAACGCATCCGCGGCCAACTTCGCACTCTCCGTTGCTGAAAACTTCGGATGGCAAAGTTGATTCCAGGCGGCCGGATATGAAAGCCACTCAGCAGCATGCGAAAGGTGCCACGACGCTCTGATCCTGGAGACAGGCCCAGGATCGGCGCCGAATCGCCGCTTTCGCGGCACTCGACGCAGGCTCTGGATTGTGATGCGGGTGGTACAGGAAGGGAGGGCTGTAAAAGCAACTCGATCTGGCTGCTCACAAAAAAAGAGGAGTTCTCAGGCTTCATGAAAACATGCTGCCTGGGAACTCCTTTCCCCAGATCTGCGTTGTTTCTGGAAACATCATGTGGAAATCTGTAGGTATGCACAAGAGTACTAAGGGGCTATGACTAAAAGTAATGCGTGTATATAACTATTCAGATAATACCTTATCGGTTAAAACGGCACGGTGCCGCCTGCTGCTTCCTTCCGCCAGTAGCGAGTGGCTCATTGCCGAAACCGAAAGCTTGACGCGGTTGTCTGCGCCCGTTTTGCGCATAAGCTTGGCGATATAAGACTTTACGGTGCGCTGCTCGATACCCAACTGGCGGGCTATTTCGCGCGTGGATTGCGCCATCATGATCAGTTTCAACACCTGCTCTTCGCGCGGCGTGAGTCGAGGATGGGGGACCGCAAGGAGCGCGCCGGGAACATGCAGCAGGCGATCGATGAGGCGCGAAAGTAAATGGCGCGGCGCCCAGATGGAGCCTGAAGTAACCACTTCAACGGCATTGCGCACGAGATTTGGACCGGCGGAAAGGCCCAGGTACGCCCTGGCCCCGGCCATGATGGCCTTGAGCACCATCTCATCGTCGCCTTCCGGCCCGATGACGATGAGGCGGACATTCGGACGCGTACTGCGCACGGTCTCCAGGATTTCAAGGTTGCCTGGGGTAGAGTGCAGATCGACGACGACGTATTCGATGCTGGACGAGCCGAGCAGATCCTCGAGGCTGCCGATCACCGGGACGAGTTGCGCCTGATCCGGCTGCGCAGGCAGATCGAAAATACTGGCCAGCCCGGCAACGCGAATGGGTTCCGCGGCGAGAATCCCAATGCGAATGGGGCGAGGTTTGACAGATCTGTACGGCATGGCATCCCCTTCTACTCTTCGAGGGGTCAATCCCCGAATCGAAAGACACTTATCCTGGGGAGATGGATGTATGTATGATTCCGTCTTTCGAACACATTTGCAATGGTTCGAAAGCGTTACGTTCTCACAGCCTGGCAATTAGATGAAAAGCCCTAAAGCTTGGGGAGAACGATTCCTTGTTGCTTTTGATATTTGCCCTTCCGATCGGCGTAGCTGGTTTCGCAAGGCTCGTCCGACTGGAAAAACAAAATTTGACACAGACCTTCGTTGGCGTAGATTTTTGCTGGCAGCGGCGTGGTGTTGGAGATCTCGAGGGTGACGAAGCCTTCCCATTCCGGTTCGAAGGGCGTCACGTTCACGATGATCCCGCAGCGCGCGTAGGTTGATTTCCCCACGCAGATCGTCAGTACATCCCGGGGAATTCGAAAATACTCAACGGAGCGTGCCAGGGCAAACGAATTGGGCGGAACGATGACCGATTCCGCCTGTACCGAGACGAACGACCGTTCGTCGAACGCCTTGGGATCGATGATGGCGCTATTCACGTTGGTAAAAATCTTGAATTCGTCGGAAACTCTCAGATCATAGCCATACGACGAAAGGCCGTAGGAAATGACCCCGCCGGCCACTTGTTTTTCGCTGAACGGCTCAATCATGCGATGCTGAACGGCCTGTTCTCTGATCCAACGGTCGCTTTTAATCGACATGGGTCTCCTGTTGCGGAGCTGAAATTAGCCTCCGGCTCCGTAGCGGGCCGGCTAAGGCAGTTCCGCAGTTACTGCGTCCCGAAGCCACAATCGCTAAGTGGATTTTTCCTTAAGAAAAATCCGCCCTCCAACGAGGCAAGAAACGGCTACAACAACTGGGGAACTGCTCTAAGACTTGAAAATTCATCTTACGCAACGGCCGCGGGAAATGACAAATGCGGAAGCGGCTACTTCGGCTGGAACGCCTTCGGAGATCCCCGCCCCCGTCGCCTTCGAAACCTGCCCGGCCCAGAAAAAATCCTGGAAATCCTCAATCCCTTGTTTCCTAATCGTCGCAAAATCTGTACTATGAGCGATGTAAGCCTTACGACGGTCATCCCCAGTTCACGGCAAGCTAGGAGACTCCATTGATCAAACAGGACATCGTTCACAACGTAGTCGAGCGCACGGGTCTGCCGCGCACCAAGGCAGAAGCGGCAGTGGACACGGTCTTCGAGGGTCTGAAACAGGCTTTGGCGGCGGGCGAGCGCATCGAACTGCGCGGATTCGGCGTGTTCAGCGTGCGTGCGCGCAAAACCGGCATCGGCCGCAATCCCCGCACCGGGACTGAGGTCAACATTGCTCCCGGCAAAGCGGTGCGCTTCAAGCCCGGCAAGGAGCTACACGCGTTGCAGCCAGGCGCTCCGCCGAGTAGCTAAGGTCTGGCAGAGGCCTCGTCGGCTACAGCGGTTCCGCAGTTGCTGTGTCCCGAAGCCACGGCCGCCAAGTGGATTTTTCATCAAGAAAAATCCACTCCGCACCCACGCTAGCAACGGCTACGACGGCTGCGGAAACGCTCTGGTCCGCGTCAGGCGGCGTCTATCCCATCCGCCTGCGGCTCCGTGATGCGGTTCGCCAGCCGCGGTGTCGGACGCCGCGATGTCAACCGTGGCGCAGCCAGTTCCCCATGGCCACGCACTCGTCTCGCAATAACTTGCCCCGGCCTCATGGAATCCTCAGTCTCCGTATGAAGAAACTGCTGCTCCTTTTGCTGTTCGCGCTCGTTCGACTGCCGGCCCTGGCGCAGCCGCCCCCATCGAACGATGTCGTTGTCCTCGACTCGTGGCGTATTCATGACGGCGATGACCTGAACTGGGCGCGGCCGGACTTTGACGACTCGAAGTGGACGCAAACCACGAGTCCGGCACGATCGAACCTTTTGGACATACTGCGTGGATTTCACTGGTACAGGGCGACGGTCGAGTTGCCCGAGCAGCTTCAGGGGCGCGAGCTTGCCATCGGCATGGGGGGGATCGACGAGGTCTACGAGGTTTATGTGGAAGGGGTGTCGGTGGGCCGTTTTGGCCGGTGGGAGCCAAGGCCCGCGTCTCCCTTCGATCGGGATCTGACCTTTGCCATTCCGCCGGGACTCATCAAAGGATCCACGGTGCACATCGCTCTACGGCGATGGGTCGGTGAGACATCGACGAGCCTGTTTCCCTTTTACAGCTCAGGCGCGGAGCGTTTTGGCCACACGCCCGAAATTGGCTTGCTGTCGACGGTCAGCGCCCGAACCGCTCTCAACCAGTATCGCGGCGTGGTTCAGAATTTGCCCTGGAATTTTTGCCTGCTGTCCATGCTGGCCGCAGGCTGCATTGCATTCGTTCTGTTCAGCGCGCAACGCAATCGTGTCGAATACATTTTGCTCGGCATCTATTGCGTCGGCTCAGCGCTCGTTCCCTACATAGGCGGATTCCTGGCTGCGAGCGATTCCGTGATGCGCCGCTCCTGGGGGCCGACCCTGGTGTTTGCGGGATACATGCTGATCATTCTGAGTTCCTACCTCTTTCTTTCGCAGATCTGTCTGCGCTTTCGGCGTTGGATTCTGGCGGTGGCGCTTTTGGATGCGATTCTCGCGGCCCGTGCAGTCTTCGGCTTCGCGTTTCAAACCCACTCTGCGAATTTATCGCTCTTCACCTTCGGCTCCAATCTGCCGATCGTCATCAGCCTGCTGGCGGCGTTGGGGCTGCTTCTGGAACGAAAAGCCGGTTCCGTCGCCATCGCGATCTCGCTTGTGCTCGTTCAATTAACCGGTGCGTGGACCAATTATTTCGCCCATATGCTCCGTATGTCTGACCTGCGCTTCATGCCCGTGGGGCCATTCTCTGTGGACATCCGCGGCATCAGCCAGGCGCTATTCGTCTTCGTCACGCTGATCGTGCTCTATCTGCGCTTTCGCGACGAACAGCTTCACCAGGCGGCGTTCGAGCAGGATATGGCCGCCGCGCGCAATGTCCAGCAATACCTCATCCCCACACATTTGCCCGCCACGCCCGGCCTGGCAATCCAGAGCGAGTACCGGCCCGCGCGCGAAGTCGGCGGCGATTTCTTCCAGGTGCTTCCGAAGGCAGCCGACGGCAGCGTTCTCGTTGTGGTCGGAGATGTTGCAGGAAAGGGCCTGCACGCCGGAATGCTGGCCACGCTGATTGTGGGCGCAATTCGCACGGCCGCGTCTTTCACCAACGATCCCCGGCAGATTCTCTCTCTGTTGAACGAGCGCATGAACGGTCGCGGCCTGGCTACCTGCCTCGCGCTGCGCATCGAGAAGGACGGCAACGCGGCGCTGGCCAACGCAGGCCATCTGCCGCCTTACCTCAACGGGCAGGAGCTGGCCATCGAAGGCGCTCTACCGCTCGGCGCAGCTCCCGGCATCGACTTCCCTGTTTTGCGTTTCAAGCTGGCCCACGGCGACTCGCTGATGCTGATGACCGACGGCGTGGCCGAAGCGCAGGACGCAGCTGGCCATCTCTTCGGCTTCGACCGCATTGATCAGATGCTGCGTGGAGGCCTTGCCGCCGCCGCGTTGGCCACAGCCGCACAGAACTTCGGCCAGGAAGACGACATCACCGTGCTGACCGTTGCGCGGATGGCGCCTGCCGTTTGATAGATGGTCGTTGCCGTCGTGCTGACGTCTTGACTCGTCGGCGTGCTGGGTACCCCAGGGTTCGCGGACTTTGCGGAGGGCGGGATATCACCGCAGCACGTTTGTCTTCGCTCCTAAGCAGCCCGGTTTAACGGTTCGATCTTTGGCTGCTTCCTCCTGGATGCCCGCCACATATCGTAGTCGGTCTGCAACTCATACCAAATCTCGGCGTGGGTGCCAAACGCCGCGGAAAGACGCAGCGACATGTCCGCCGAGATACCGGCCTTGCCATTGAGGATGCGGGAGAGCGTCGCCCGGGAAACCTTCAAATGCCTGGCTGCGGTCGTTACGTCCACGTCGCCTAAAAACTCACGGAGCACTTTGCCTGGGTGTGGCGGATTGTGCATACGCATATCGATTCTCCTAGTGGTAATCCTGATAGTCGACAAGGACTGCATTCTGGCCTTCAAACGCGAAAGTCAAACGCCAATTGCCACTCACCTTCACCGACCAATGGCCCTTGAGATCGCCGCGCAAAGCGTGTAATCCCCATCCTGGAGCACTCATGTCGTTCGCGGTCCTGGCCCGGTTCAACTGAAATAGTTGAAGGGACAGTTTGGCGGCATGCGAAGGCTGAATCCCAGCTTTGCTCCCGGTGGTGAAAAACTTCTCGATTCCACCATGCCGGAAGCTCTTGATCATGCGTATAGTGTGACGCTTCACTACTCACTTGTCAAGCAATTAAGTCCAGGCGTCTGGCTCATGACCACAACTTCACATCAGCCGCAGCGCATCCACATCCACAATCAGGTTGCGCCGCGGAATGCCGGCCTCGTCAGCCTTCGCCAGCATGTCGCGCAGCGCCGCGTTGAGCGCCTTGCGCGAGGCGCTTTTCAAAATCATATGGAAACGGTAGACATTCTTGATGCGCGCGATGGGCGCCGTACACGGCCCCAGTACCCTCACCGGCGCTCCGCGCTCCTGCTCTTGGACGAGCGATTTGGCAAGGGTCGCCGCCCACCCCGCGGCTTCTTCCAGTTTCTGCGACTGCACCAGCACATTGGCGAGCACGCCGAAAGGCGGGTAATGCATCCAGCGACGGTACTTGAGCTCGCGCTCGGCAAAGGCCTTGTAGTCGTGCGTCGTGGCCGCCAGAATCGCGTAGTGATCGGGATAGTAAGTCTGCACCACCACGCGGCCGGGCAATTCGCCGCGGCCGGCGCGCCCTGAAACCTGAGTCATCAACTGGAAGACGCGCTCGGCGGCGCGAAAATCCGGCATCGACAGCGCGTGATCGCAGCCCACCACGCCCACCAGCGTCACGCTGTGAATGTCGTGGCCCTTGGCGATCATCTGCGTGCCCACCAGCAGGTTAATTTCGCCGGAGTGCAGTCGCGCCAGCAGCCGCTCCAGATCACCGCGCCCACGCACCGTGTCGCGATCCATGCGCCCGATGCGCGCGCCGGGAAAAATCTCCAGCAGGCGCTCTTCGCCCTGCTGCGAACCCGCGCCAAGATAGAAGAGATGTTCGCTGTCGCATTTGGGGCAGCGCGCCGGAACGGTGCGCCTGTAGCCGCAGTAGTGGCACTCGAGGCGCTGCCCCACGCGCACCTCTTCCAAACTTTCTGACGGCGACTTGTGATGCGTAAGCGCGATCGCGCAGTTCACACAATCGAGCTTTTCGCCGCAGGCGCGGCACATAACGGCAAAAGAATAGCCGCGGCGATTGAGCAGAATCAGCGCCTGTTCTCCGCGCTCCAGCGCCGCCTTGGTCTGCGCGACGAGCGACCGCGAAAATATTTCGTCACGGCCCGACTCCTGGTACTCGCGGCGCATGTCGATCAACTCGACCTCGGGCAGTGGGCGATTCATCACGCGATCGCGCAGTTCGATGCGCGTGTACTTGCCGCGTTCGGCATTGTGCCAGCTTTCAAGCGAGGGCGTGGCCGAGCCCATCACCACCACCGCACCGGCCAGCTTGGCGCGCATCACGGCCACGTCGCGCGCGTTGTAGCGCGGCGTCTCCTCCTGCTTGTAGCTCTGGTCGTGCTCCTCGTCCACCAGAATCAGTCCCAGGTTGGGTGCGGGAGCGAAAATCGCCGAGCGCGTGCCGACCACAATGGGCGCGTCGCCGCGGCGGATGCGACGCCACTGCTCGCTGCGCTCCTCCGGCGTGAGCGCGGAGTGCAGCAGTGCGACCTTCTGCCCGAAAGCCGCATCAAGCAGGCCGGCGGTCTGCGGCGTAAGGCCGATCTCCGGCACCAGCAGGATGGACGTCAGCCCGCGATCGAGAGCCTTCTGCATGGCGGCAAGATAGACGGCAGTCTTTCCCGAACCCGTGATGCCGTAGAGCAGAAAAGGCTGGAATGCCCCGAGCGCAACAGTGAGCGTGGCCAGCGCATCGGTTTGCGCGGCATTCAGGCGGAAGGGCGCGGCCGTGGGCGGCAGCCCGCCGAGGCGAAACAGCTCCGGCCGCTCCTCGATACGCACCAGCCCGCGCCGCACGAGTGTCTGAAGAGTCGAAGAGGGCAGCTCGCGTCGGCGCAATTCGGCCAGCGGCAATTCGCCGTCGCAGGCCGCAAGCTCCGCCAGAATCGCCTGCTGCTTTTCCGTCAGCGAGGGCAGGCGCGTGTCGGGAATGAGCACGGCGAAGCGCTCCATCCGCCGCGCATCGCGCTCTGCGGCCGCCGTCTCGCGTGCGATCCACTTCTTGCGCGCCATGGCGGCCAGCAGCGGCAGCGATGCCGCCGTCGCCGTGCGCAACGTGGAGACTTTGACCGGTTCACCCGAGGCCAGCCGTTCGAGCACGCGATGCTCCATGTCATGCCCTTCGCGCGAAAGCTTGCCGGTACGCCGCGAGCCCCCGGTTGCCCCATCCTTTTTCCGGTCGCGGCGATCCGCGGCCGGAAAAGGGTGGGATCGACCGGCCGACATATCCCCATCCATCACCGTCGCCAGCACGTCGCGGCCCAGATCAGTGATGCGGTAGTAGACGGTGCGGCGCACTTCGGCCGCAAGTGGCAGCATGGCGCGCAGCACCTCGCCGAGCGGCGCCAGGTAATATTGCGCCGCCCATTCGGCCAGCTCCAACAGGTGTTCACTGAGCAGCGGCTCCTCGTCGAGCACGGCTTCGAGATATTTCACCTCAAAGTCCGGCGGGGCCTTGGCCGCGAGCGCGGTCACCACGCCGATGAGTTTCTCATTGCGGAAAGGCACGATGACACGCGCCCCGCGCTGCGGCGACTGGCCCAGACGCACCCCGTAGGTAAAGGTGTGGTCAAGCGGCATGGGCAACGCGACTTCGCAGAACGAGGGCATGGGAGGCAAGATTCAGTGTAGGGGATGGGGCGCCGAGCCGTGCCCTGCATCGGCCGCCGGTCAGGTCCGAGCTCCTGAGGCGAAAAAACGAAATCGCGCAATTTTCAACTTCGCGCAGTACAATGCTTTTCGGATGAGTTCAATAACCGCCCCCGCCGCCGCCCCTGCCCCGAAGGCCGCACCTCGCGCCTCGCGCGCAGTGCCTTCCCTGATCACGCTCTCGATCGACATTGGCGGATCGGGCATCAAGGCCATGTTGCTGAACGCGCGCGGCAAGCCCACGAGCACACGCGAGCGCATTGTGACTCCAGCCGTGCCCACGCCCCGCGCCGTGCTGCGCGCACTGGAAACATTGCGTGCGCGGCTGCCCGGATTCGATCGCATTTCGGTCGGCTTTCCCGGCGTGGTCAAGCGCGGCATTGTGTTCGCCGCCTTCAATCTGCATCCCAAATGGGTTAATTTCCCTCTCGAATCCGAACTCCAAAAGCGCTGGAAAAAACCGGTGAGGGTGGCGAATGATGCCGCAGTGCAGGGTTACGGGGCCATTAAAGGCCGCGGCGTGGAAATGATCCTCACGCTCGGCACCGGCATGGGATCGGCGCTCTTTACCGACGGCAAACTCTGCCCCGGACTGGAGTTGGCCCACCACCCCTGGCGCGAGAAGACCTATGAGGACTACATCGGCCGCCGCGGCCTGGACAAATACGGCAAAAAGGTATGGAACAAGCGGCTCGCGGAGGCCATCGAACAGACCGCGGCCACCTTCAACTGGGACCATCTCTACCTGGGCGGCGGGAATACCAAGAAGATCACCTTCAAGCTGCCGAAGAATGTCTCCATCGTCTCGAATGAAGAGGGCATTCTGGGCGGCGTAGCGCTATGGCGGGAGTAGAAGCACCTGTTGCCCGCCTTTGGCATCGGGGCTAAGGCCAAATCAATTCAAGTACTGTTCAATTCCCCGCACCAGCCGGTCCATGTCGTGATGAAAATCGGGATCGGTCCGGACCATGATGGCGTTTCGATACGCGAGATTCGCAAGCGATTGCGGCAGGTCCTTCTCATCCGGCACTTCGACTCCATCCACCAGAACCGGAATCACCGGAATGCCTCGTTGCAGCGCCGACTCCACTTCAATCCGCAAATGATCTCGCGCATCGTTCATCCGCGGTTGGCCTGAAGCATTCGGCGGATTCCAGTTTCTTCCGATGATGGCAAGAAACACCGCGCAGCTCCCAACCTTCTCCCGAATATGCTCACGGAAGTCAATGCCGAACGCTTCCGAATCGACATCAAAAAAAACCTGTTTGTCCCCAAACGCCTGCACAAGCCGGTCGTAGATGCGCCCCGTGATGTGCCGGCTGTCCTCCCGCCGGTACGAGATGAACACGGACCTTTTCGAAGTTGCATCTGCGGGAACCTCTAAGGACTCGCGGACAGTCCGACGGTCGACCGAGGCCGGCCTGACCGCATCTTTGTTCGGATCCGCCTCCACCGTCGCGGCCGCAGGGACTTTCGCCGGCTTGGCGGGCGGCGGCGTCGCCGGCCCCGTAGTCGTCGCCTGAGTCGGTGTCTTAATCTCCTCAGTTGGCGTGGCCGCTGCTGAACTTGCACTCGGCGTCGCTATCGTTGGTCGAGCCGATGGTGCGGTCCTCTCCGGGTTGGCTTTAATTTCGCTCTTGACCGGGCTGGGTGACGCATCTGTTTCAACAGCTTTCCGCGCGGCCTCCCACGGGTTTCGGCTTCCAGTCGAAGCCGCGGGCGCAGTCGGCTGGGGTTCTTCTGCGCTCCCGCCGAGCGCCGACTTGATCCCCCGCACCAGCAGCACCGCGTTGATCGGAAAGGTCGACTTGCCTCCGGGCGGAGTCACGATGCCCAGCCGCAGCCGTCTATCTTTCTCCTTCTCCCTTTCTCGATCAATCATTCTTTCGATGGGCTTGACGAGCCACCCGAGCAGGGCGGATGCGCAGGCAATTCCGACGACTAGGACGACAAGGAAGAACACGCTGCTGAATAGCGTTCCCCATTCGCCATGCAGGATCAGCTTGATCCAATAGACGATTAATCCTATCCAACCGCTGTTCGGACTTGGAGGAGGCACCTCGGCAAAGGCCGGCGCTGCCATCGCCAGCATCAGGATTGCGACGGCAATTCGCCGGATCGATCTTTCGAATGCGCCAGGCATGGGGAAAACCAAGGGAGCCGAGAAAATACTAACAAAAGACCGGAAGCATGGATGATTCCAAAAACCGCTTTCCCCGCTGATTTCCCGGTTAGCCCCGGGTCCCTGCTTTTTCAGCCGTTCGAGGCTGAGAAAGCGCGCCCGCACTTCAATGGTGGAAGCCGGCGCCCCCGTCCGTCGGGGTAAAGCCCGGTTGCGAGGCGAACCATTCAAGGTGCCGCTTCATGTCGCGCAGCAACATCCCGGCAAGGTCGTGCGTGAACCCGTTGCGCACCACAATGCGCTGGAGAACAATTTCATCGCGATTCGCGGGCATGCGATAGGCTGGCACCTGCCAGCCGCGGTCGCGCAGGCGGTCGGAAAGATCGTACAGCGACCAATTCGCCGGCTCCTTCAGCTTCCATGCCAGCACCGGCAGGTCCTGCCCCGTCGAGAGCATCTCGAACGGCCCGAGCTCGGCAATCTGTCCGGCCAGTTCGATGGCCACCTCGCGGCACGCCTCATGCATGGCGCGATATCCCGAATGCCCAAGCCGGATCAGGTTGTAATACTGCGCCACGATCTGGCTCGCCGGACGCGAAAAGTTGATGGCCAGCGTGGGCATGGTGCCGCCCAGGTAATCGACTTTGAAAATCAGGTCCGGGTGCAGATCGGCGCGCTCGCGCCAGACGATCCAGCCCACGCCGGGATAGACCAGGCCATACTTGTGCCCTGAAGTGTTGATGGATTTGACGCGCGGCAGCCGGAAGTCCCAGACGAGTTCGGGCTGGAGGAACGGCGCCACAAATCCGCCGCTTGCGCCATCGACATGGATCGGAATATCGAGTCCCGTCCGCGCTTCAAGCGCGTCGAGTGCCGCGGTCAGCGCCACCACATCCTCGTAGTCGCCGGTAAAAGTGCTGCCCAGCACGGACACAACGCCGATGGTGTTCTCGTCGCAGGCGGCCGCGGCGCGCTCGGGGTTGGTAATGACCTCCGCGCCTTCGAGCGGAACTTCGCGAGCCTCCACGTCCCAATAGCGGCAGAACTTGTGCCAGCAGACCTGCGTGTTGGTTCCCATCACGAGGTTTGGGCGCACGCCGTTCCGCTCGGGGTCCTTGCCCGCGGCGCGCATGCGCCTGCGCCAGCGCCATTTCAGCGCCAGGCCGCCCAGCATGCAGGCCTCGCTCGACCCAATGGTCGAAGTCCCGATAGTCTCCGCAGCGTCGGGCGCGTTCCACAGTTCGGCCAGCATGTGCACGCAGCGCATTTCGAGCTCGGCGGTCTGCGGATACTCGTCCTTGTCGATCATGTTCTTGTCGAAGGTCTCGGCCATCAGCTTGTGCGCCTCAGGCTCCATCCAGGTGCTGCAGAAGGTGGCCAGATTGAAGCGCGAACTGCCGTCGAGAATCAACTCGTCGTGGATGAGGTTGTAGGCGGTCGAAGGAGCCATGCCGTCGCGGGGGATGGAGTGGCGCGGCGTCGGCCCCAGCAGCGATTGACGCGCGTACATGGGGCGGACCTTGTCGGCATCGTGGTGTTTTCGGATCGGAGGCGGTACTGGCGGGTTCGGCACGCTCATGCAATTACCTCTGGGGATGAACCATGGTAGCGGCAAAAAGTCGGTTCGATGCAAATTCGCCGCAAAAAACTGCCGCAAACATCATGCCGCTTTCACTGGGCGGGAGTCTTCGCCGGCGCCTTCAGCCCCAATTCCTTCATCGCAATCTGCAAATCCGCCCAGGCTTCTTTTTTCTGGCGCGGGTCGCGCAACAAAAACGCCGGGTGATAGGTAACGATGAGGCTCATGCCGCGAAAGGCATGCACGCGGCCGCGCAGGCCCGCCAGCGGCTGGCGCTGGCCCAGTAGATAAGTCGCCGCCGTAGCCCCCAGCGCCACCAGCACCTGCGGGTGCACCACGTCGATTTGCCGAAAAAGAAACGGCGTGCAGGTGTTCGCTTCCTCCGGCTCGGGTGTGCGATTGCCCGGCGGACGGCATTTGACGACATTGGCAATGTAGACCTCCTCGCGCTTGAGGCCCATCGCGGCAATCATGTTGTTGAGCAGTTGCCCGGCGCGTCCCACAAAGGGCAGCCCCTGCGCGTCCTCGTCGGCGCCCGGCCCCTCGCCCACAAACATCAGGCGCGCGGTGGGCGAGCCGTCGGCAAACACGATCTTGTTGCGGCCCTTGTGCAGAGCGCAGCGCGTGCAGTCGCCGATCTCGTCGCGAATCATCTGCAATGCGGCGGCGCGCTCCTCTGCGGGAACGACGGCGCCGATTTCCGGTGCGTTAGATATCTTGCGGGATTTGATATTCGGATCCTCTGCGGAGAAGTTGGTGGGCACGGATGACGTTGAGGGTTGAGTCCGGGTTGGCGGCGTCGGTTCGTGGTCTCCCGCCGTTTCCGCGATCGCTTGCGCGCCTTGCGGAAAGGATGGGGCACGGGATGCTTCTTCGGGAACTGACTTCCCTTCCCACGCTGTTTCATCGACCGGACGGCGGTAAAAATCCGTCAGACCCAAGTCGCGGTAGAAGCGCAGGCGCTCGGCGAGCGCTTCGTGCGTGGCGGGATCGAGAGGGCGCGGCATCGACTTACTCGGCAATCCTTACTCCCACCCGGCGGTTCTTACTCTATGACGAGGAGGCGGCGCCCCGAGCCCACGGGAATGCTTTCGCTCAAGACGCGGTCCTGCGCAGTTTGCGTGTCGATTTGTGCATCCTGATGCTCATCGTTCTCGACGACCACGGATCGAGGGCGGCGGAGGGTGAGAATCTCGTCAAGAATGCGGTCGGCGAGCTGGCGCTTGGGCATCTGGGGCAACTCGAGGGACGTGGTGCGGGTCAGGAAGGTGGCCGCGTTGGTGTCGGCATCGATGCCCACGCCCTCGCCGTTTACATCGTTGGCCACAATGGCGTCGGCGCCCTTGGCAAGAAGTTTAGCGCGGCCGTTTTCCGTGCGGTTCTCCGTTTCGGCGGCAAAACCCACGATGAGCTGCCCCGGTCGGCGACGGCGCACCACCTCGGCCAGAATGTCTTCTGTGGGTGCAAGCTCCACGGTCATCGGTCCGGTGCGCTTGAGCTTCTGCGCGGAGACGGCGACGGGCCGGTAGTCGGCCACGGCCGCAGCCTTGATCACGAGCGTGGCCTCAATCATGCGCTCGAGCACCGCGTTGCGCATCTCGTCGGCGGTGGTGATCCTGACCAGTTCGCAATGCGGCGGCGCGTGCAAAGCCGACGGACCACTGATGAGAATCACTTTGGCGCCGCGGCTGCGCGCCGCTTCCGCCAGCGCATAACCCATTTTGCCGCTGGAACGGTTGCCGATGAAGCGCACCGGATCGAGCGCCTCGCGCGTGCCGCCCGCGGTAACCAGCACCACTTCACCACGCAGATCGTGACGGCGGCCGAGAGTTTTCAGCACCGCTTCGGCAATCGCTTCCGGCTCTGCCATGCGCCCTGTGCCGACCATGCCACAGGCAAGGTCGCCGGTTCCCGGATCGACGATGCCGACGCCGCGCTGGCGCAGGATTTCAAGATTGGCCTGCGTTGCGGGATGATTCCACATGTTCACGTTCATGGCCGGCGCCACCAGCACCGGCGCGGTGGTAGCAAGATACATGGTTGAAAGAAAATCGTCGGCCAGGCCGTGCGCAAACTTGGCCAGGATATTGGCAGTGGCGGGAGCCACAACAAGCGCGTCGGCCCATTGCGCTTCGGCAATGTGATCGATGCCGTTCTGCTCGGCAGCATCGTCCGCGCCCCAATCCTCCCAGAGGCTGGTAATGACTTTGTACCCGGTGAGCGCGGCGAAGGTGAGCGGTTGGATGAATTTCTGCGCCGAAGCGGTCATCACGACATGCATTTCAACCGACTGGCGCTGTAGGGCGCGCACCAACTCAGCCGCTTTGTACGCGGCGATACCTCCGGAGACGCCCACGGTGACTCTCATGATGTCGATTGTAGATCAGGGGACGGATTGCAGGTTTCAGGAGCCAAGTGTCAGGGGTCGAACACTTGCACTCAGCTCATCGCGCAAAAAAGGTTGGCGCGCAACCGGTCAAAACCGGCGCGCTTGATTTCAGTTCTCAGGAGATGGAAGCCGCCGGTCCGTGAAACCTGACCCCTGAGACCTGACACCTGAAACCTCGAAGTCAGCTCAGCAGAATGGGGACGGCGGGGCCTTCCACGAGCGGCTTGACGACCTCAACCTCGGTCTTGACGTAAGCGATCTTCCCGGCGTTGATCTCGTCCTGCGCAATGCGGCAAGCCTTGTTCGAGTGCGTGGGGACAAGCGCCTTCGAACCGTTCTGCAACTGCCGCGCGCGGCGAGCCGCGACCAGAACCTTGCGATAATTCGAATCGAAACTGGTCTCAATCGTCATCGGAATCATCTCCAAAAAGAAATCCCTGCTGGCCGGAAGAGCCATCGATACCGAAGGCTTCCAGCACAGGTTTGAGCCGTTCCTGCGAGTTCGATTGCAGGCAGGCCGCGGCTACCTCCAAGGTACGGCGGGAGCGAAACGCGATAGGCTCACCATTGCGATAGAAACGTTCAGCCTGCACAATGGCCTCGAGTTGCGCAACCGCCCGGTCCAGAATGTCATTGATGAGAATATAGCCGTAGTCGCGATATTTCTCAATCTCGCGGCTGGCCTCGCCCAGGCGGCGGTAGAGTTCACCCTCGTTCATAACGCCTTCAGCACGGCTGCGATTGCGCAGGCGCGTGCGCAGAACCTTGGGATTCGGCGGAAGCACAAAAATGCCCACCGCCTCCGGCATTTTGGCGCGGACCAGGGCAGCGCCCTGCACGTCGATGTCAAGCATCAGGTCGTGGCCGGCGGCTATCGACTCCTCGAGCGACTGGCGCGACGTGCCGTACATATTGCCGAAGACCTCTGCGTGCTCCAGAAACATCCCCGCATCCACCATGCGCTCAAACTCCGCGCGCGTAGTGAAGTGGTACTCGCGGCCGTCCGCCTCCGATCCACGCGGCGCGCGCGTGGTCCACGATACCGCAAAGTCCACGCCGCTTACCTGCTTGCGCAGTTCGCTCACCAGCGTGCTCTTGCCGGAGCCCGATGGCGCCGAAATGATAAAGAGAATGCCTGCCAAAGTTGTTCGGTACCTTTCTGCTCAGTAGTGAGTGAAGAGAGTGAAATAAGTGAATGGAGTGAACAGGGACCTGCCGCCGCTTAAAGTCATTCCTTCACTTATTTCACTGCTTTCACTTACTTCACTTCTTTCAGTTCTTCCGCTTACTCCACGTTCTGAATCTGTTCGCGGGCTTTTTCGATTTCTGCTTTCATAGCCAGCCCAAGCTCGGTAATGCGCATTCCCTTGCCGCTGACGCCTCCAGTCTTGGAGAGCAACGTGTTAGCCTCGCGGTTCATCTCCTGTAGCAGGAAGTCGAGCTTCTTGCCGGCTTCGCCGCCGGCATTTAGCAACTCGCGAAAATGCTCAATGTGCATGGCCATGCGCGCCAGTTCTTCGCTGATGTCGCTGCGCTCCACAAGGACCGCCACTTCTTCAAGCACTCGCTGCTGGTTGAACTCCGCTCCCACCGCCGCGGAAATCCGTTGGGCAAGACGCTCCTGGTAGCGCTCTTCGATCTCCGGGCGTAACTCCGCGACGCTTTTGGTGGCCGCGGCAAGCCGGTCTAGCGTTCCGCGCAGAATCGCCGCCAGGGCTTCGCCTTCGCGGGCGCGCATGGCTTGCAACTGCGCGATGAGCGGAACCGCGTTCTCCAGAACGCTCGCGGCAAGCGCGGCCAGATCGTCGTCCTTGCGTTCCTCGCCCTGCAAAGCGCCGGGCAGGCGCAGAGCCACATTCAGATCCGGCTCGCCCGCCAGGCCGTGCTCACGCCGCGCTGCATCGAAGGCGGTGAGATAACCCGCGATCAGCTCACGATTAAATCCAGATTTTGCCTGGACGCTGCGCTCCACCGAGAGAATCAAATCGACATGGCCGCGGATGAGGTTCTCCTTCAACACCCGGCGCAACTCCACCTCCAGAGCGTCAAGGCCGGAGGGGAGCCGGAATTGCAGATCGAGAAAGCGATGATTGACGCTCTTGACGGTGAGTGAGTAACTGAGCTGATCCTCACCACCAGTGGGCACGCGACCCTGCACGCGCGCAAATCCGGTCATGGAAGAAATTGCCATGATTACTCCTGCGCCCCCCGTACGAGCGCCGGTGCGCTGTCGTGCGACCAGCCATTGCCGAGCTGGTTGTCGGGCATGTCAGTAAATTGAAGTTGATAGAGCCTTTGATAGGTCGGCGACGTGGTGAGCAGTTCATCGTGCGACCCGACCGCGGTAATGCGGCCATCTTCGAGGACGGCGATGCGGTTGGCGCGGCGGATGGTGGAGAGCCGGTGCGCGATCACCACCACGGTGCGGCTCTGCATCAGGTTGGCCAGCGCGGCCTGCACCAGCGACTCGCTCTCCGAGTCCAGCGCCGAGGTAGCTTCGTCGAGGATGAGAATGGGCGCGTCCTTGAGGATGGCGCGAGCGATGGCGATGCGCTGCTTCTCGCCGCCCGAAAGGCGGAATCCCTTTTCGCCGATGAGGGTCGCGTAGCCCTGCGGCATTCGCAAGATAAAATCATGCGCCAGGGCGTTCTGTGCCGCCTGCTCCACCAGAGATGCTTTCGTGTCCGGCTTGCCGTAGGCGATGTTGTTGTGAACGGTGTCGTTGAAAAGGATGGTCTCCTGCGTGACTTGCGCCACTTGGCGCCGCAGCGAAGACAGGGTCACGTCGCGCACGTCGTGGCCGTCAATGAGAATGCGCCCCGAGGTCACATCGAAGAAGCGCGGAATCAAGTTGACCAGCGTGGACTTGCCTGCACCGCTGGGCCCGACCACGGCGAGCACTTCGCCGGCGTTCACCTCAAGATCAACGTTATGAAG
Organism: uncultured Acidobacteriota bacterium; assembly: GCA_963786565.1. GTDB lineage: Bacteria > Acidobacteriota > Terriglobia > Terriglobales > Acidobacteriaceae > Telmatobacter. The sequence continues at coordinate 644,864 of CAWAZR010000024.1, forward strand.
AATCTGATGCTCGCCCTCTTCCGTCGAGTAAGAGAATCCCACATTCTCAAACTTGATGGACTGGCGGAAGCGCGTGATGGTAGGGGCGTGGGGACGCTCGATGACATCGTCCTTGCCGTCAAAATACCCGAAGATGGAAGCCGATGCGCCCATTGCCTGCTGGAAACTGTTGTAGAAGAGCGCAAACTTGCGCACCGGATCGTACAGCTTGAAGAGCAGAAGGATGAACGAGGCAAACAGGCCCAGCGTCATGTTGCCGTGCTTGATTTCGTTGCGGCCGATCAGCAGGAACATGGCAATCGCCACGGCACCGATGAAATCCATGAGCGGTGAACTGATGGACTGAATGCGCACGCTGCGGAGGTTAGCGCGGAACAGCCTCTTGGCGGCGTTCTTGAAGCGCAGGATCTCCCACAGCTCGGTATTGAACGCCTTCACGATGCGGTTGCCGGTGACGGTCTCGTGGAGAATGTTCTGAATCTCGGCCAGCTTGTCCTGGCCGGTGCGCGTGCGGGTGCGGACTTCCCTGCCAATCTTGCGCGAAGACGTGATCACCACAGGAATGAACAGCACGAGCGCCCAACTCAGATAGCCGCCCAAGCCAATCACGATGACGATGCCGATAAGGAATGTGAAGAACTGCTGGAGAAAATCGCCCAGCACCGAACTCAACGACGTCTGCACGCGATCCACGTCGTTGATGAGCGTGGAAAGGATGGTTCCGGTGGGATTCTGATTGAAGAAACGCGTCGAGCGCCGCATCACGGTTTCATAGAGATGATTGCGAAGATCGGTGATAGTGCCGAATGCGGCGTAATTTACCAGGTAGGTGCTGAGGTAATCGCACAAGCCCTTGGCCAGGGTGGAGAGAATGAGCGCATAGGCCACGACGTGCCATGCATTGTGGATGAAATGCGGCGCCAGAATCCTCAGGTCGAAATGCCAGGGCTTATTGCGGAGGCCGATGATGATGGGACCTTCGGGCGCATCTGGCCTTAATACCTGGTCAAAGATGGGTTGCAACAGAAGAACGCGAAACGCTTCAAGCAAGCCCACCAGCGCCGACAGTACGACCCCGGGCAGCCATTCCAGCGTATAGGGCAGCCCATAGCGCAACAGGCGCAGGAAGTTCTTCATGCCGGAGGGTCCGCCTTGCGCCCTGCTTTGCTCATGGCGCTGCGCGGTCGGGGCCCCGGATTGCGCTCAGTATGGGTGCGAAAGTCCATCCCCGTATTGTATCCGGGCTGACCTGGAAGATGGCCGGGAACCCGGTCTCTCCCGGCGCCTGCGCGCATTGCTATGATGGCGATGTGATCCGTACGGCAAATCCGGCCCTGCGCACGGTGTTTCTCGACCGCGACGGCATTTTGAACGAGAAGATGCCGGAGCACCGCTACGTGACGCGCTGGGAGGAGTTTCGTGTGCTGCCCGGCGTGCCGGATGCGTTGCGCCGGTTGAATGAGGCGGGGCTGCTCGTGGTGGTGGTATCGAATCAGCGCGGCATCGCAAAGGGCTTATATACAGCAGCGGATCTCGAGGCTATGCACGCACGATTTCAGAGCCTGCTCGCACTTGAGGGTGCGCACATCGATGCCTTCTTCATCTGTCCGCACGAGACGGACGAATGCAATTGCCGCAAACCGTTGCCGGGACTCTTCGGGCAAGCGGTTGCGCGGTTCCCTCAGATCACCGCCGCGACCAGCGTGATGATCGGCGACGCGCCTTCCGATATCGAGTTTGGCCGCAGGCTGGGGATGAAGACGATCTTTGTCGAGGGCGATGAGGAACGTAGCAAACCGGGCGGCGAGGAAGCCGCGAAGCTGGCGGATCTGCGCGTTGCTTCCCTGCCTGAGGCTGTGGATGCGCTGTTGGCAGCAAGCCAAAGCTAAGTCTGGTCATCCTGCGCGAGTCGCCGAGGCGACGAGTCGAAAGACCTGCATTTGCTCTCCGCGCGCTCAATCCAACACGAGCGGCCGAGTCAATCAGAACTTCTTCAAATCCACAAATGCATTGAGAATGGTTTCGGGCTGCGGCAGTATCGCGTCTTCGAGCTTGGGCTGGTAGGCCACAAAAGTGTCCTTGGAGCCGATGCGCCGCACCGGCGCGTCGAGATCGTCGAAGAGTTCGTCGGCGATGCGCGCCGCAATCTCAGCGCCGTAACCCCAGCTCAGCATGTCCTCGTGGGCCACGATCACGCGGCTGGTCTTGCGTACCGAGGTGGCAATCGCCTCCCAGTCGTAGGGGCTGAGCGTGCGCAGATCGAGAATCTCCACGTCGATACCGTGCAGCCGCTCGGCTTGTTGCGCAGCCTGGAGAGCGCGCGGCACCAGAGCGCCGTAGGTGACGAGAGTGATGTGCGAGCCGGGCCGAACAATTTTCGCCTTGCCGAAGGGAATGGCAAAATCCGGTCCCGGATAGGCGGCGCGGCCATAGGTTTCGCGGTAGAGCCGCTTGTGCTCGAGAAACAGCACCGGGTCGTCGCAGCGAATCGCCGTGCGCAAAAGGCCATTGGCGTCCAGGGCATTGGAGGGAAAAACCACGCGCAACCCCGGAGTGTGCGTGAAGATGCTTTCGCCGGATTGGGAGTGATAAATGGCGCCGCCGGTGAGGTAGCCGCCGATCGGCACGCGGATCACCGCGGGCGCGCTCCAGGTTCCATTCGAGCGCCAGCGCAACAGCGATAACTCGTTGCGAATCTGGTGCATGGCGGGCCAAATGTAATCAAAGAATTGAATTTCTACCACGGGCTTCATGCCGCGCAGTGCGTAGCCCACGGCTCTGCCCACAATGTTGGCTTCAGCCAGCGGCGAGTTGAAGACGCGCTCGCAGCCAAACTCGGTTTGCAGGCCTGCGGTCAGCTTGAAGACACCGCCCTTGCCCTTCACTTCGCTCAGCGCCTCTTTGCGGCTGGCGTCGGCCACATCTTCGCCATAAATCACGATGCGTTCGTCGCGGCGCATCTCATCGCGCAAGCAACTGTTGATCAGGTCGGCCATGGTGTGCGCCACGGCCTTCTGCCCAATCTCTTCCTCGATGTGCTCCGGCTGCTCAGTGGCAAATGCGGCACGCGTGGGATCGAGATCCTCAGAGTAGACGTGCTCGGTAATGCTCTCGAGCCCCGGCAATGGCGATTGCAGCGCGCGCTCGGCAGCCTCGGCAGCTTCGCGGTCAAGGCCAAGCTCCAGCTCATCCAACTCGGCGGCAGTGACAAGGCCGTCGGCAATCAGCCGCGTACGCATTCTCGCGATGGGATCGCAGAGTGCGTCGGCCTGGCGCTCGGCAGCAGCGCGGTAATTCTTGTCATCGTCAGACAGCGAGTGGGAGTAGAGCCGCACGCAATGGCCGTGCACCAGCGCCGGGCCGCGGCCCGCGCGGCAATGCGCCGCCGCCTGCCGGAACGCGCGCAGGCTCGCCACCGGATCGTTGCCATCAATCTCCGCAAAAAAGAAGTTCGGAAAATTCGCAACCAGCCGCGAAATGTTTCCGCCCGGCGTGTTCACTTCAACGGGAACGCTGATGGCGTAGCCGTTATCTTCCACCATGAAGATCACGGGCAGCTTCTGATTTGACGCCGTGTTCAACGCTTCCCAAAACTCGCCCTGCGAGGTTGAACCTTCACCTATGGTGGCCAGCACCACTTCGTCGCCGTGGAATTCGACGTCGTGAAACTCGCGATAGTCGCCGGGAGCTTTGATGGCGGCCTCAGGATGGCGGCTGAAATAGCGGCCGGCCTCGGCGCAGCCCACGGCATGGAGCAACTGGGTTGCCGTCGAGGAAGATGTGCTGACGATGTGCAAGGGGCGGCTGCTCCAGTGGGTGGGCATCTGGCGGCCGCCGCTGGCCGGATCGTCTGCCGCGCCCACGGCCTGCAACAACATGTCGTAGGGGCTGACGCCCAGCGTCAGACAAAGCGCGCGATCGCGATAGTAGGGAAAAAACCAGTCGTAGCCGGGCTTCAGAGCCAGCGCCGCGCCCACTTGCAGGGCTTCATGGCCTGCTGCCGAAATCTGGAAGAAGATTTTTTGCTGGCGCTTGAGGAGAATTTCCCGGTCGTCCACCGCGCGAGAGAGAAACATCAGGCGGTAGATTTCGATCAACTGCGGTGCGGTGGGCTCATCCGAAGCAGGAGATGATCCCGCTGCGCGAGCCCTGGAAATAGCCACTTCCATTCCGGTCGACCCCCAGGAACGTTTTTCCAGATACTGCCCACTTCGATTGTACCAACGTACGAGAACTCTTTATTCAATGATTGGGATAAAGAATGGGCAGAGGCGGCGCCAGGATAGCTGGAACCTGGCCCGTTTCATCGGTCATCCTTTGCCGCACACTGCGTGCCAGTTTCTCAATGTCTGCAATCTTGTGTAGTTCGTCCTCAGTCAATGTGGCCGTATTTGCCTTGGCGACCTCTTCATTCAGCTCCTTGGCAAGCTTCAACAACTTGTCGGCGTCGGCCACCATTTGCTTTTGGCGTTGGACATTGAGCGCACGTATCCGCCTCTCGGCCATCATGGGGTCCTGGTCGTCCTCGGACAGCGGGTTGAGAGTCTGGTTCGAAGAATAGCTGGGATGGCCCTGGCCTCCGCCGCTGGATCCCCCTCCTCCGTTCGACTGCGCGCGCCCCGCCGATCCGCTCACGAGAACGCACGCCAGCGCCAGCAGAATCGCTCCGCCGATGCCGGTGCGAAGGCGCAAACGTGCGATGTGCCATTCGGCATTCTGAAATGCGCGCCGTGATTCATGCATGGTGAACCGTCCTGGCAGCATGTCGCAGTTCTTTCCTCGCCCCTACGGGCTTCCAGTTCTTACCTTGTGAGCCAGCTGCTCAATCTCGCCGGCCTTCCGGACGACGCCCACGGAAAGCACGTCCTTGGTGGACTTGTCGACCTCCGACTTCAAATCCGTGGCCATCTTGAGCAGGTCGGCACAATCGCTCGCAATCTGCTGCTTGCGCGCATCGTCTGCATTCCCGGTAGGTGATGGTTCTTGCTTGCCGGCCGCGGGGGTTGGTGTCGCGGGAGTTGGTGCACTGACAACTTTTTGAGGAGGCGCAGTGGCTGAAGCCGGCGCCGATTGCGCATGAGCGCGGAGCAAACCTGCGCCCGCCGCAACCGCAAGGACGGCACAAAATGCCAGCAGACCGAGTAGCCCGCCGCTGCATCGAAGACAGTGATGGGGTCTCTCTCGACCCGCGCAACGTACGCTTTCGATTGACCTCAGCATGGGACAAAAAAGTGCCGGAGGAACGGATGCGGGCTTCCGGCCATTCCTGCGCACAGTCTAGTCTAGAAGGAGGAGCTTTGGCATGTTTCTTTGTCCCGCAAATGTAACTTTTCTACTGGTAATGCGATGGGGCGTGTTCCAGGAAGGCCGGTTCCTGGGCAAAGTGCTGGACGAATGGATTGCGGACAGCCAGGAGTTCCTCCACACCAAGCTGCCCAAACTGCTTGTCATTTTCATTATCGCCCTTGTAATCAATCGTTTGATGGGCCTGGTCACCGCCCATATGACGCGCTTGGCCGAGCGCAGCGCGGCCGGCCCCGGACGCATGGCCGAGATGAAGACCATGGCCGGAGTCATCCGGGCCACGGGGTTGGCCATCGTCGGCGTGATTGCTGGCTTCATGGCGCTCGATACCATCGGCTTCAACCTTGCACCGTTGCTGGCTTCGGCGGGCATCGCAGGCATTGCGATTGGCCTGGCCGCCCAAACCATCGTGAAGGATATGCTGAACGGATTTCTGATCCTGGTCGAGGGCCAGTTCAGCGTAGGCGATACCGTGCGCGTAGCAGGAGTCACCGGCGTGGTGGAAGCGCTGACGCTGCGCACCACCTCCGTGCGCGACGGCGACGGCACGCTCTATATGATTCCAAATTCGCAAATCACCACAGCGGCCAATCTGAGCGCGGGTTTCGCCATGGCCACTGTGAATGTGAGCGCGGATTATTCGGCCAATCCTGATGCAGTGACAAAGCTGTTGCAGCAGATCGCGATCGACGTACGCAACAGTGAATCATTCCGCGCCGTGATTCTCGGCGATCCGCAGGTTCTGGGCCTCGACAGCGTCAAAGGATCGCAGATGATCTTTCCCGTCGTCTTCAAGGCGCGCGCCAATCAACAATATGGTGCGTTGCGCGAATTCGAGCGACGCGTCCGGCTGGCGCTCGAAGAAAATCATCTGCTGCCGGGCGACCCGAACCGGGTGTTCCAGTTCCGGGGCGATGCGGATGCGGCGGGAACGCTTCGGCAGCGCGAGGAGACGCCGGTTCCGGCACGCGATCCCACCAAGATCAAGCCTCACGAAAGCAACCCGTTCACCGGCGAGTGAGCACTAGCTAGGATCCCGATTCCAGCGCCTTCAGCAGCGCATCGTCGTCGGTAATCGGCGGCAGGCATGTGCGCCCGCGGCAAACCATAGCCCACGCGGATGCACCGCTGGGCGGTGGAACCTGGAGCAATGTTTCGGCCAGCACTTCAGGAACTTCGCCCGCTAACAGCCGCGCGGGATCGATGCGCATGACGGTTTTATTGACGGCGAAGCGCGCCACAGCCAATGCCTCAAGTCGCGCCGCTTCCGGCCCTGAGCCGACGATCACCACTTGCACGGGATCAAGCAGAAGCCGCTCGGCCGCCAGGCCATAGCTGCCGGCGTAAAGGCCGAAGTGCTCCACAATGCCGGCAAAACTAGCCAGCGTATCTTCGGCGATGTCACGGTACTGCTTGCGTCCGTTCAGCGCCTCAAGGCGCAGCAGGGCCGCTGCGGCGGTGGGGTTCCCTGCCGCCGTAGGCGCATCCTGCAACGGCTTGCGCCGTGCCGACAATGCGCCCAGCGGCAATTCATCAGACACAGCCGCGTCAAAGAATCCACCGAATGCCGAATCGTGGAAGCGCAAAATCATTGCGTCGGCCAGCTTGACCGCGGCGTCGTAATAGCTCATTGCGCCGCTCGCCATCCACGCGTCGATGCAGGCATGGATGGTGAAGGCATAATCGTCGAGCGTACCGGGAACTATTTCGGCAGGCGTGGGCTGTGTCGGGCCGTCGGCATAAGCAATCACATGGTTGAGCGCGGCATCACCGTCCCAGGCTTCCTTCAGTAGCCGGTCGAGCGTGAGCAGCGCGAACTCCCTCGCGGAATCTATGCGCAGCACGCGCGCGGTTTCCAGATAAGCCGTGACCGCCATCGCATTCCAGCCGGTATAAAGCGTGCGGTCGATGAACGGCGTGGGCCGCAAGGCGCGCGCGGCGAGCAATTTCGCGCGGGTCGCATCGCGCAGCGCGAGCAGCGAGTCGAAAGCCGCGCCCGATTCCTTCACCATCTCGCCCAGCGATTTCTTCACATGCAGCACGTTCTTGGCTGGGTTGTGATGCATCTCGCCCAGTTCGCCAATATCCCAATACTTCGCGGCGAACTCCAGTTCCGCGGGATCGAGAACGGCGCGCGCCTCTTCGAGCGTCCACGTAAAGTAGTCGCCATCGTCGTCGAGACCCACATCGGCATCCTGCGACGCAAAAAAGCCACCGCGCTCGCGATCGGTCATCGTCGCGTCGAGCCAGCCCACAATCTCGCGCGCGGTTTCGAGCAAGTCCTCGCGCACAAAACTTTGGCTTTGGAAGCCGTGAACGTAATTCCGCAGAAGCTCCGTGTTGTCGTACAGCATCTTCTCGAAGTGCGGAACAATCCAGCGCTCGTCAACGCTGTAGCGATGAAAGCCTCCCGCGAGCTGATCGTAGACGCCGCCGCGCGCCATTTTTTCAATCGTTGTAAAGAAGGCTTCGCGGGCCGCCTCGTTGTTGCGGCTCATCGCCATCTCGAGCAGCAGGTCGAGTGCCGCGGGATGAGGAAACTTCGGTTGCGAACCAAAGCCTCCGTTGCGCGCATCGAATTGCCCGACGATCGATCCGGCAATCTTCTCAACCAAGGCCAAAGAAAGACCACTGCGCGCGGAAAAGCTTTCGTTCTGTTCGATGGCGGCCATAACGCCTGAGGCGGTTTCGAGCGCTTCGTCGCGGCGCTCGCGCCAAACCTGCGCCATGGCCATCAGGACGCGCCCCATACCCGGCCGTCCGTAGCGATCGTCGCGCGGAATATACGTGCCGCCGAAGTAGGGTCTTCCGTCGGGTGTGAGAAATGCGGTGAGCGGCCATCCGCCCTGGCCGCTGATTGCCGACACCGCGGCCTGGTAGCGTGCATCCACATCGGGCCGCTCGTCGCGATCCACTTTGACGGCGATGAAGAGCCGGTTGATGAGCGCCGCGATCTCCGGATCCTCGTACGATTCGCCGTCCATGACGTGGCACCAATGGCACCACACCGCGCCGATGTCCAGCAGGATGGGTTTGTCCTCAGCCTGCGCGCGCGCGAATCCAGCCTCGCCCCACGCATGCCAGTGCACGGGCTGGTGGCGCGCCGAACGCAAATAAGCCGATGATGCGTGTTCCAGTTGATTGCCGGTGATGGGGGAAGTGGCCTCAGACATGCTGTGAGAATACAGGTCGCGCTCACCGCGCGGCCAGCGCCGCACAAGATCAGTTCTTCGCGAGCTCGCTCTCAACGGCCGCAATCAGCTCGGGAGCATCGGGTGCGGTGTTGGGCGCGAAGCGCGCAACCACCTGGCCGTCACGATTGACAACGAATTTTTCAAAGTTCCACTGAATCTCGGGCGCCGCGTTGGCGTCGATGTTGTGCTCTTTCAGAACGGCGGCAAATCCCGCCGGGTCGCCTTTGGCCGTGGGCTGCGCCGCGATCAGCGCCGCATAAAGCGGATGCTTTTCTTGGCCAGTGACGGCGATCTTGCCGTACATGGGAAATTTGACGCCGTAATTCAACGTGCAGAAGCTCTGAATTTCGTCATTCGTGCCCGGCTCCTGGCTCTTGAAATCGTTGGCGGGAAAGCCCGCGACCACCAGTCCCTGGCCGCGAAACCGCTCGTACAAATTTTCCAGGCCCTCGTACTGCGGCGTCAGGCCGCATTTTGACGCAACGTTGACGACCAGCAGCACTTTGCCTTTGAACTCGCCGAGAGACGCGCCTTCGCCGGTGATCTTCGATACGGGGATGTCGTAGATGGATGGAGTCAAGATGGGAATCTCCTCTTGATTCCCATCTTATCGCAGTTGCGGCGTTCCTTCGTTACGCCGCCGTTACGGCACCAACGTAATCGATGCGCGCCAGAAGGCCGCCTTCTGCGTGGAGGGATCGATGACCGTCACCTGGCAGTCGTAGGAGCCGCGCGGCAGACTATCGACGCTGAGATCGAAGTTCAGACGCATGGTGCCCAGCCGGCTGGCGGCGCTGGGGACGATGGATTGCGGCGGCGTCTCATACATTTTTTTGCCGCCTTGATAAAGCGTGACGAACGCGAAGAGCGGTTGCGTATCCGGTGCGGGCGCAGGAGGGCTCACCGGCGGTTTGTACGCCTGGAAAGACACATAAATTTCGTGGCCGGTCGAGAACACGCGTGTCACGCTGGGAATTAACCGCTTTCCATCCTGAACCAGCGGATCGACGGCGTTATTCTTGGCGGTATCCTTTGCTTTCGAAGCGTTGTAGATGGCATCGTTCAAATTCACGCGCTGGCTGCTGATGACCACGGCGCTGATGGGGATGCGCTTCACTTCCTTGTTCAGGTTGGGAATGACGAAAGTGGTCTGGAAGGTGCCGATGCGGCCCGTCTCGTCGTCGCGCGCCAGAACCTTGATGGAGTATTTTCCGGGCAGCAGGGTATATCCAGTGTCGTATTCCATCGGCACGCGAGCCAGCTCAGCGGCGGTCTTGTCCGACAGTTTGATACTTACGTTGTCGCGCACATTCTCTACCGTCGTCCCGCCGACCAGGTCCTTGATTTCGCCCACGAAGTCGATGCGCGTATACTCTGCGCCACCGCGTTTGGCCAGCGCCAGTTCGCGGCCCGGAATCTTGACGATGATGGGCACGAAATATTCCGCGCGATTGAGCTGGAAGTAATCGATCTCCATGGCGATGGTCAGTTCGGTGATGGGATCTTCGAGCATCAGCGCGTCTTCAAGCTGGCGCTCGCGATCCACGTCGTTAAACTTGGCGAACTCTTTGTTCGCGTAGTAGCCCTGGCGATAGTCCAGCTTGGCTTCCTGATTGTTTGCCAGCGAAATGCGAATGCGCCGGAATTTTCCGTTGGGCTCGGTGTTCGAAGTGTAGTAGCCGATGATGTAGTAATCCGAAATCGACTCCTGCGCCTGCACAATGCCGCGCGAAAGATCGTTATTGTCGAGGAATGCCTTGCCGCCGGTATCGCCGGCCAGCGCGTAGAGCGTGTCCTGCGACGATTGGAAGTTGGTCGTCACGGCCTGCGCCGACGCTCCGGTATACATCGACTGTCCGCCCGAAGAACCCTGCGAAGCATTGCCCATCGGTGCGCTCGCAACCAGCCCGCGCGCATCGATCGTCCAAATGGAAACGCCATCCCTGATCGCTTCGTCGGCCGTCGCGTGCATCTGCGCCTGGTTGTCGATACCATTCAAATGCATTCCGCTGGCAAAATACAGCAGCGACTTTTTCCCGTTCACCTGGCCCAGCATGTGCGTCGCAGTTTGCAGCGCGGCCAGTTGCCGGTCAGTGTTGAAAACATTGAACTCGCTGTCGTCCTGTCCGAAGGCCGCGCCCGTGTCGGCGCTGCTTGCGTCGTCGGTGGTGTCGGCCATCCCCTGGCCTTCCCCGACGACCAGGGTCTCGAGAATGCTCAGCAGCCGGTTGCGGTCGTCGGTAAAGTCCTGAAGAATGTCCACCGCTCCGCCGTCGTAACGCATGATCGACAGCATGTCCGCCGAGGTCATCTGCGTGCGCACGAACTTTTGCGCAGCATCCAAAGCGCGCATCTGGTCGGCCGGCGGCAGCGCCGACATGTCGAAATACAAAGCCAGCAGCCGCCGATTCTTGTAGCGCTCATTGTCCATGGATTCGGGAGCGATGGACTCACGCGCCAGTTTGTTGTAAATCGTCACGTTCTCTGTGGCGGAGGTCATGGGAGGCAAGGGCTTGGCAGTTTGGGAAAGGTCCTGGTGCTCGCAGTATTTAATAGTCTGCGGAACGCCATCCTCGGTCAGCACAAAGTCTTTCGCGGTCAGCCCCTGGACGAATTTGCCTTGCTTGTCTTTGACCTCAACGGCCTCGACCACCAGATTCGACTGCACCTTCAACGTAAAGTTCTGCGGTTGGCCCGGAGTCTCATTCTGACCCACCTGCTGCGGACGCGACCCTGCGGCGGCCACAAGAAGAAGCGCGAAAGTTGCCAATTTCCGCATCGTTGCCATCTGTAGCGCCGGTCTCCTGACCGGATGTAGTGCGGGCGTCCCCGCCCGCGCATTTTTCTCATCCCCAATTAAACAAGGCTTACCCGCGTGAACCCGCATTATTGCCACCTCAGGTACAACGTGGTTTGCAGGCTGCGCATGGCGCCGGCCGACGAAGGAAGTCCGAACTGGTCGCTGGTGACATTACTATTCCAGCCAGTAAAGGCCACGTGGTTGAAGGTGTTCATGGAATTCACACTCACGTCCAGATACCACTTGCCGTGCGGCCGGAAAGTGCGCGCCAGCGAAGTATCGAAGGTGAATTGATCGGGACCGGTGATGGAATTCCTGCCCGCCGTTCCCCATCCGCCGCTCGGCTCGGAGTACGCCGCAGCGTTCAGGTGCGCCGCTGTACCGGTGTTGTAAATCGAGGCGCCGGTCAAATCGGGCCGGATGATGTTGGAGTCTCCCGTGCCCGGAACGATCGCAGGATAGAGCGGCGTCTCCGGCAATCCCGTGCCGAAGGTCATGTTGCCCAGCACCGTCCACTCCTTCAGCGCCCGGCCGCGCCAGCCGCCCAGCAAGGTGCCGCCTCCGAGTCCCTCGCCGCTGGTGTATTGCGCCGTCAGATTAAGAAGCTGGCGCTGATCGAAGTTGGAAAGCGAGCGCTCGGCCTTCGGATCGAGCCAGTTCTGCGCGATGGCCCCTGAGGGCGTCGACAGCGACGCCGACTGTGCCGAGCCTCCACTACTCGCGCTCGCGTGGCCCGCGCCGCCAAGATACGCATCGTCGTCGATCGACTTCGAAAAGGTGTACGTCAGCGTGGAGGCAAAGCCGCTGCGCATCCTGCGCCGCAACTGCATCTGCCCTTCCTCGCGAATCGAGCTGCCGTTGGAAGTTTCGTAAGTAAATCCCGAAGGATAGCTCGGATTCGGGTTCGTCGTGCCCAGCGGATAGCTGTTGGGCAATATTTCCTGCGGGCCGTGCGTGCCCTTGTAGCCGCGGTAAGTGGCCGTTGCCTGCAACGCAAACGGCAGATCGCGCTGCACCGACAAGTACCACACTTGCACATAGCCGATGCGGAAGTGGGGATCGATGGCAAACGTGTCAGGAGTGACGGAAGCACAGGGGGCGAAACCGTTGGCCAGCGTGAGCGGACATGCGGTGCTGTTCTGCACGCTCAAACTGGTCGAAAGCGGGTACTGCTGCGCCATACCGAGGATGATGTTCTGATACACCGACGTGTCGGGGCGCAGGCCGTAGCCCGCCTTAATCACCACGGTCGAAGCGGGAATCGGCCGCCAGGTAGCGCCGATTTGCGGCTCAAACATGCGCCGCTCCGGATCGATCAGCGACGCAGAATAATGGTTGCCAGTCTGGGGCCCCACGGGATCGTTGCCCAGCACCGGTTTCTCCGCAGTAAAACCGTTGGCGATGTCGAGATTCACCAGGCGGCCGAATAGCTCCGTGATCGGAGCGCTGTAATCCCAACGCATCCCCACGCTGAAGGTCAGGATCGGCAGCACGCGCCAGTCGTCGTTAATGTACGCGTTGTAGACCGGCTCGCGGAAATACTTGTCCGCATTGCCGTAGGCGATGGCGCTGGCATCGGGAATGCCGATGAGAAAATCCGCAAGCGCAGACCCGCATATCTCCGGATTGGTGCATGCCCCCTGCGTCGCCGCGCCCGTAAACGTGAACGTGCCGCGCGGAATCAACTGGAAGAAATAGTTGTATTCCCGCTTGTTGAATTCGCCGCCCGCGGTAATGTTATGTTTGCCGCGGTAGACGAGAGTCGAAACGGAAACATCGTCGTTGCGGGCGCGGTTGAAAGAACTGTTGGCGTCGCTCAGCCCGGCGGTACTGTCGGTGATATTTAGCGTAGGCGGACCCCAATTGGCCGCAGTCTGGTCGTTGCCCGTGATGCCCGCATTGCCCGATACGTTTACGCGGTTCTCGAAGTTGGGCGTCACCTCGGTGCGCGTGCGGCCGAAGCTGAAATTGGTGTACAGGAAAACCCGCGGCTTGAGCCGGTGCGACCACTGAACATTTCCGTTCATGCCCAGCGTGCCGGCCTGATCGACAAACCCGAACAAGTTTACGTTGTCGGAACGCGTGCTTTGAAAAGCGAATCCTCCGTTGAATTGATCTTTGCGCCCAAGGTTGTGGTAAAACCGCGACTGCAACGAATCCTGATGCGTGTTGTTAAGCACCGCAGCCTGGTAGTTGTACTCGTTCGTCTTGGTGATGTTGGGCAGCGGATACAGTTTGAGAAGCGCGGCCGCCTGCGCGCTCACGGGAACTTGATTGCCAGGATACGCCGTGTTGGTTCCCGGTTCGTAGACCGTGACCGGTTGCCCCGCGGCATTCGTCAGGCCTGCCAGGTTGCCCGTTTGTTCAGCCTGCGTTGGCACAAGGCCTGGAATCGTGACAGAGTTAGTGTTGCGCGTCCATTGGTAAGAGACAAAGAAATTCGGACCGCGCGGCAGAATGTGGGGAATTTTGATGGGGCCCAGTAGCGTGGCCGCGCCCGTGAAATCGTTGAAGGCCGGTTTGGGCACTGTCACGCCGCTGACCGCATAGTTCTGCGCATTCAGCGCAGAATTGCTCTCGGTCACTTTGAACCCACCGGTGTAGAGACCCTTGTTGCCCGAACGCGTGTTGCCGAAGGCAGGATTCGTGGCGTACTGCGAGGTCGCCGCGTTGTTCACGCTGCCCTGCACCAGAACTCCGTCGGCGCTCTGCTCGTTCTCTTCGGGCGCCTTGGGAATCTCCGTCGGCGCTCCCGGCGCGTTACTCTGCGCAGGCTTTTTTCCATTCGCGGGCTGCGGCTGCTGGCCCTGCGCAGTTGCAGAAGCAGGCGCGGCGCTCGGCGCGGGCGATTCTACGACGGGTTGCGCCTTTTGCGCACTGGCCTGGATCTGATCCGGGCTCAGGAGCTTCAAATCGTACGCCGCGGCCGGCACACTCGGCGCAATCGTCACATCCGCGTGAACCGGCGCAAAGGTTTGCATCTGGATGTCGATGGCCCATTTGCCGTCGGCCAGATCGTCAAACTGAAACGCACCGTCACCATCGGAGACAGCAGTTTCTGTCTTCGTCCCCTGCGTAGCCGTGACGGTCGCGCCGGGCAACGGCAATCCGCCAAACGTGACCACGCCGCGAAACGGCGAAGCCGCGGCCAGCGCGGAAAATGCGAGCCATGCCAAAGCACAAATAAAATTTCGGTATCGACTCATCAATTGCGTATCGTCTACTTTCTTCTCCGCATCGCAGTGCGGGTTAGGATGCACCGATCTCCCTCTTCTCTACTTTCTGTTGCCCGTCTTTCGGACCCCTGACCCCTGACACCTGAAACCTGTCCCTAGTTCGCCGTCGGCTGCTCTAGTTGATCGATCACAATCACGTCGACAGGGCCTTTCGTCGACTCGAGCTTCAACCCCAATTGCTCTTCGAGCGCCGTAAACAACGACGGCCCGGCAGCGTCCGGCGAAGCTGCGTTATCGCCAGGCGCCGGATTGCCGCCCTTGGTCATCGCGGAAGCCATCTCGTCCGGCGTCCAGTCCAACTTGTAATCGAAATCGCCCGTCAATCCAGTCTTGTCGACCACCGTACGGCCAAGCTGTCCCGACAAGAGGCGCACCAACCCCGCCATGCCCGTGCCGGTTGATTCAATGTGGCCGCGGCCGTTCATCATCAACATGTGCCTTCCGGGACTCGGCGCCGGCCCCGGACCCTGGTCCGGGCCGGCCGGATCGGGTTTCGACGCCTGCAACTTCGCGCCGCCCTTGGCGACGACGAGTTCGTACATGGGCAGATCGCGCGTTTCGTGGTGATACTTCAGCCCGAAGCGCTCCTCGAGCAGCGCCACCATCATCTGCCGCCGTTGCTCCATCTTCAGTGCCTTCAATTTGGGCGCGTCGTCGGGCGCAACCTTGGCCTCGATGTCGAAGGCAGTTGTCTTTGCCCAAGCCGGGCCGCCCAGCAAGCGGTCATTTTCCAGGCCGAATGCTTCGCGCACGGCCATCCAGAGCTGCACGTTCGTAATCTTGATGCCGTCCGGCGTGATTTGGAACATGGAACCGCGCGCATCGGGGCTGCTGGGCTTGACCGTCGATACATCCCACGCCGGCAATGTGACACCTTCAGCAGCAGGCGCAGCCAGAGCAGCGGGATTCGCGGCTGGGGGTGCAGCCGGTGCAGCCTGCGCCACGGCGCAACGAGCCAGCAGCAATCCGCATGCCGCCAAGGCCAAACCGAGATCGCGGAATGGTCGTCTTCGGCGCGGTGCGGCTTCGCTCATCGTCGCTTGCACTCCGTATTGAGATTTGCCACGATGCGAGCGAAATACACGCACGCACATGCTTTGCTTCAGGGGATGTCAAGAATAAGACGCAGCGAACCCCTATTTTGTTCGGTGCGTCTCACGGTTTTTTGTGCGTGCCCGCCCTATCCAATTAGTTGTAATCAATTCGCCCCCGGCTTCTCCACATGGTCGATCACAATCACGTCGTCCATCGCTTTGGTCGCTGAAAACTTCAACCCGAGCTGCTCCCGCATCGCCGTGTAGAGGCTCGGCGGCGCATTGGGATTGTCGCCCGCAGCTGGAGGCGGAGTCACAGCGCCGCGGAACTGGGCAAATTGCGAATCGTCGGGCGTCCACTTCAAGGTGAAGTCGTACTTGGCGGTCAGCCCCGTCTGATCCACCACCGGCTTATCCATCACACTGGACTGCATCCCAAAGGCAAAGTCCTTCATACTCAGATTGCGAACACTCAGGTCTCCCAACCCGCGGAATCCAAAACCCTGCGGATCGTTTGGTCCCGCCGTCGTCGCTTTCATCTTGGGCCCGCCGCTACCCACCTCGATTGTGTATACCGAAAGCTCTCGTTGCTCGTGATGAAATTTCAGAGCGAACCGGTCGGCCAGCAGCTTTTGCATAATCAAGCCCATCTGCTTGATGTTCGGCCTCCCCGGCACATCGGGTACGCCGTCAATGTCAAAAAGATCGGTGCCAAGCCAGTCAGGCGCGCCAATAATCTGCTTCGCATGCATCCCATATGCAACGGCAATCAGATCATTCACGTTGGTGTTAAATGTCCTGAAGTGCGTACCGTTAAATCCGAATCCTTTCCCTTGCCTGCCAGGTTGACTCGGCTTGATCGTTGCCACGTCCATACCCGGGTCCGCATCGAGAGCCATCGGTTTCACCGGCTCCGGAATCGGCCACGCCGCGTCGGGCGTGGTGCGCTCCAGATTCAGCGCCAGCGGGTTCGGCCCCTGCGTCCACGTTCCCGTGATCGTTTTGCCATCGGCGCTCATCTTGCCTTCGTACTTGCCGCCAATCGCGTCGATCGAGAAAGTAAGCGTGCCGTTCTCAAAGGCGGTCTTCGTCACCGGAATGGACTGGCCGCCCTGATCGATGCTGTAAAAGCTCACCTTGTACTCGCCGGCGGCGGCTTGCGTGATCTTCAACTCAATCCGCAGATCCCGGCCCGCGTGCAGCGTTCCCTGCCAGACTCCCATGATGTCCATTTGCGAAACCGCTGTTAGCGGCACGGAAGCGCTCTGCCCGGCCGGGGCGGGCGTGGTTGCCGGTGCCGGCGTGGCACTTTGCCCCGCAGCCTGTGCGCTCACGCGAGTCCCGTTGGCTGCAAGCAGCGAAATCATGGTTACGGCTGCGAGGCACATCGCACCAGGCAATCGCCTTCCGTCAAAATTCATCTTGTCCCCCTGTCCATTCTGTTCTCATTGCGGAGAATCGTTCCC
Organism: uncultured Acidobacteriota bacterium; assembly: GCA_963786565.1. Taxonomy (GTDB): domain Bacteria; phylum Acidobacteriota; class Terriglobia; order Terriglobales; family Acidobacteriaceae; genus Telmatobacter. The sequence goes on from CAWAZR010000024.1 coordinate 661,898, forward strand.
TCGTTTCTTTGCTGTCTCGCTCGCAGCCTTTAATTCGGCGACGGCATCTCCACATGGTCGATCACCATCACGTCGTCGGGTGCTTTGGTTGCATCGATCTTCAGTCCGAGTTGCTCCTGCACTGCGGTGTAGAGGCTCGGCGGCGCATCGGCAGCGTCGCTGGGCGCTGGTATGGTCATGCCCGCTCCCCGGAATTGCGCGAACTGCGAATCGTCCGGCGTCCACTTCAACTGAAAATCGTAACGGTCCTTGAGCTCGGTCAGATCCACCATAGGCCGGTCCGTCACTGACGCCTGCATCCACATGGCGAAATCGGCCAGGGTCAGGTTCCTCACGATCGCGGTGACTCCCTGGGCATTGGGGCCGCGGAATCCAAATCCCGGAGGATCGGTGGGCCCAGCGGTGGTCTTGGTCAGCTTGGGGCCGCCAGGAGCAACCGTAATGGCATAAACCGCCAGCTCGCGCTGCTCCTTGTGAAACTTGAGCTGAAAGCGATCGGCCAAAAGATTCTGCAGCAAGTACTGAATCTGCTTTTGACTCGGCATGCCGGGCACGTCAGGAACGCCATCGATATCGAACAGATCCTTGCCGGCCCAATCTGGCCCGCCCACGATTTGCTTGGTATGCAAGCCGTAGCCGAGAGCGATCATGTCGTTCAAATTCGCATTCATCAGCCGGAAATGGCGGCCATCGAATCCGATGCCCTTGCCTGTCCGGCCTGGTGGGCTCGGCTTCACCGTCACCACATCGAAGCCCGGCTTGGCATCCGCGGCCATGGGCTTGATCGGCTCCGGAATCGGCCACGCCGCGTCCGGTGCGGTCAGTGCGAAGGAGATCGGCGCTGGGCTGGGGCCGCCGCCATTAAAGCTCCCGTCAATCGTCTTGCCATCCGCGCTGAGCTTGCCCTCAATGGTGACCATCGGCGTTGCGAACTTCACATCGGCGCCTTGCACGGTCACCGTGGCAAATTTGAGCGGCGGTCCACCCCGATCGGCGTTAAAAAGAGATGCGGCGTAGGCGCCGCTCGCATCTTTCGTCACCTTGATCACGACGCGCGTGCCCTTTTGCCCATTGGGCCCGGCAACCGTCGCTTGCCAGATGCCTGAAATGTCCGTCGTCGAAGTCGGCGGCGGCGGCGGTCCGCCCAGCCCACGCATCTGTGCTCCTCCCGCCGACGTCTGCCCTGCGGGACGTGCATCGTCCTGTGCGCTCACCCGCGTCCCACTCACCGCAAGCAGCAAAATCATCGCTCCTGCCGCGAGACCCGCCAGCGAAGACAACGTTTTCCAACCCGATCGCGTGTTCCTGTCCATAACTCCTGTTTTCATTGCGAAGATTCCCTTTCTGCTCCCACAGGGGCAAACCAGAGCACGCCAACTGCTGATTTTCCGGTTTCAAGAAGGATACAGCGGTAAGACGGATGTACGTCCTCGTTGTTGCCAATGTTCCGTGCTTTTTGTCGCCGGTCCCCCACGCGGTCCGCTCTGCCGCCTATGCGTCGTAGTCTCCTCGCTCCCTCGTTCCCTCGCTCCCTTGCTCCCTTGCTCCCTGTCTTACTCAGTTCGCCGTAGGCTGTTCCACATGATCGATCACCAGTACCTCGACCGGACCTTTTTGCGGCTCGAGCCTCAGTCCGAGTTGCTTCTTCAGTGCCTCGCGAAAGGGCGCGCCGAATGAGCCCACATCGCCCGGTTGGCCCATGTCTTCGGGCGGCGTCCATTCGATCGAGAAGTCGAATCCGCCTGTAAGCCCGGTCTCGTCGATGAGCGGCCGCTCGAGCGTAGCCAGCCCAGTCTGAAAGGGCATCGATTCGGCCAGCATCTTCATCGTCACATTGCGCCCGCCGAAACGATGCGTTCCCTGCGCGCTCGCCGGCAAACGCGCCATCATGCCGCACGGAATGGGCAGCGCTGCATTCGGTGTCGCGGTATGCGTTCCTTGCGCTCCTCCACTTCCGTTGCTGTCAGAGCTCTCAGGAAGCGCCGTCGTCGTGCAATCGTCGCTCGCCGAATGCGGCTTGAGCTGCGGCCCCGGAATCCCTGGCGCAGCAAGCACCAGGCCGTACACCGATACCTCGCGCGTCTCCCAATGCACTTTCAACTTGAAGCGCTCGGCCAGCAGGCTCTGCATCATCAGCCGCATCTGATCTTTCGTCGCCGGCGCGGGCGTGCGCGCTTCAATGTCGTACCGTGTGTTGCGCACCCAATCGGGCACATGCAGCTCCAACCCGGCCCAGTAATCCATGCGCAGCGCCAGCTCCTCGGTGCCGCTCAGCTTGTACGCAAAGGTGATGTAATGCAGCAGCGGCATGCTGGCTGCGGAAAACAGTGTCCCGTTCGGAGCCAGCACATCTTTCTTGCTCACCGCGAACCACGCGTTCCCATTGTCGAGCGAAAAATTACTGTGCGACGGCGCGCCCGTCTTGTCTTCCCGCACAGACGCAACATCGAACTCCTGCGTGCCGCCAGCAGCTTTCTGCCAATCAGGGACTGCGGCCTGCGCGTGCAGCAACTCGTTCGAGCCTGTCGCAATCGCCAGCATGGTCGCGAGAGTCGCCGCGCCCTGCGAGAATCTCCTGCGGCAATTCAAGCGATCCATGATCACAGACAACCTCGCATTGCGGCGCAGCTCAACGCCAATTGATAAAACCACGGGAGCTTATTCCATTTAGACACTCAGGATCGACATTTTGTTCCCGCGATCTTGATTTCCATCAGGCGTACAGCAACGCTAGTTCGCCGACGGCAGCTCCACATGATCGATCACCAGCACCTCCGTGGGAGCCTTCGCCGGCACCAGCTTCAATCCCAGTTGCTCGGGCAACGCAGAGAAAATTGACACCACCGGCTCCTGAGACGATCCGTTTGCGTCGCCCGGCGGAGGCGGTCTCATCGACACGTCGCTCAGGACGAAATCGTAGTTGCCCTTCAGACCGGTCTCATCCACCACCGGACGGTTGCCAACTTCGTAGCTGTACGAAAGCCAATTCGTCATTTCGCTCATCGGCCACGCCGACGCCGTCCATTCATTCGTCCCCGACGGACGGATCGACGGCAAATGCGCGCCGGGCGCGGGGCGCACGCCGGCCGGCGGAAACGGATCCGGCGTTACTTCCTTCATCTTGATACCGCCGTTCGCAACCACCAACGCATACACCGGCAGATCGCGCGTTTCGACTTTGGCCTGCAACTGAAATCGGTCGGCCAGCAGCGATTGCACCAGCAAGCTTGTTATCGCCATTCTTTCGTGGAGGTCGAGCTTACTATAGGCCGCATCATCTGCCTCGCTCCCCTTCGCCTGGACGTCGAAGTACTCCGTCTTCAACCAGCTTGGTGCACCGATCAGCTGGCCGTCGGATTTGATTCCATAGGCGAACTTGATCAGGTCGTAGACGCTCCCGCGCGTTGCGGAAAAGTGGGCCGGGTTCAGCGTGATCCGAACCGGCAGCCCCGAAGCCGTGTCCGGGCTCGGCTTGATCGTTGCCACTTCAAAGGCGTGTCTCACTCCATCTTCGGGATGAATAAGCTGTACCCGCGCCTGGCCCCACCCTGCGATGACTGGCAACCCCAGAACCATCAGACCCAATGCGCCAAGCGTCAGTCTTCTCCTCAGGCTCACCTTCTGTCCGATCTGCTCCGTCATAATTCGCACAATCCGCTTTTTCAAGTCCGCGCCGGTCACTCCCGCCACGCACGCCACCGGCGACTCGACGTAATACTTGCATACGTTCAGAATTCCCTCGGCATAAACCTCGGCCTCACCGCTCGCCTGCACAACCGACTCGTCGCAGGCCCGCTCCCGCTCCTCGATCAGCCGCGCACCGATCCACCACACCGCCGGATGAAACCAGAACAGCGTCTCGACGATCATGTGGATTGCGAAAGTCAGGTTGTCGCGCCGCCGCACATGGCACATCTCGTGTGCGACGATGGCCTGCATCTGTTCCGGCGAAAGCCGCTCCAGAATCCCGTCCGGCATCAACAGCACAGGACGAAAGATTCCAAAGATCCCCGGCTCAATCAGCGAAGACGACAAGAGCACCGGCACATCCGCCGCAACATTGAAACCGGTATTCAGCGCCGTCCCACCGCGAAGGGGCACGACTTCAGTCGTGCCGATAAGGCTGTTTAATGAATGAAGGGCTTTAGCCCCTGAGGGATTTCCGGCTTCAAGAGGGCCACTCCCTTGAACATTCCCTAACGGCGATGCGACACGCTTCGCCGCGTAGACCCGCAACCAGCTACGCCCAAACCGAATCGCAACCACCAGCGCCCCGCAAATCCAAACCGTCAGTAGCACCACCGGCAGCCAGTTCGCGTGCTGCGCTGCAACTGGCGCTGTCGCATCGAAAACCTGCGCCTGCGCGAACGGCTGCGTCCATTGCTCTACCACATTCGCAAGAGCGGGCTGCGCGGCAACGGGGACCGCGAAGAACGTCCGCACCCGATCGCCCGCCGACATCAGCAGCGAAAACGGCAGCAGAAATTTCACGCTCGCAGCGAACCACACCCAATAGCGCACCCGCGCATGATTGTTACGGAGCGCCAGCGTCAGCAGCCACGCAATCCCCACCACCACCGTCGACTGCCAGAGATGGTTGATCAACGCCGAACCAAATTCACTCGCAATCATTTGCCCGCTCCTGGGTCCCTTGTTCCCTTGATCCCTGCTCTTAGTCCCTTAGTCCCTCAGTCCCTTAGTCCCCGCCTTCTTGCTCCCTCGCTCCCTCGCTCCCTCGGTCACTGCCGGGGCCCCCGGCGAGCGGTCTTTGCTCGCTGGGGTGGCTCGCTCCCTGCTTCTCCGAGAGCTCGCGCAAAAGCTTCTCCGCGTCCTGCACGTCCTCGAGCGTCAACTTGCCGGTCTCGACCAGATGCACCATCACCGGCTGCGATCGTCCGCCAAACAGCGCCAGCAGATCGTCGATCATGCGGTGCTGTGCGGAGTCGCGCGAAATCGCGGCTGCGAAGAGATGAAAATTTCCCACTTTTCGCGTGCGCTTCACGATGCCCTTGGTTTCCATCCGATAAATCGTGGTCTGGATCGTCGTGTACGCGGGCTTGCGCTTCCCCAGCAACGAGTCCACAATCTCTCGAATCGACAGTTCACGCTGCGCCGCGTCTTTATTCCCCCACAACGCCTCCATCACCTGATATTCGAGTCTGCTCAATCGCGGTGCGGCCACATCTCCTCCTATCGATGTAGGAACAATTACTACACGTGTAGGCGACTGTCAAGAACCTGTCAAGCCCTGTTGCCCATCTCTTCCCGCAACCCCCTCAAAACACAGCGCAATTTTCATCCGGCGAATTGCATAGAATTAATCGCACCCGGCGCACAATGGTTCCATGAGCAGCCCCAGGGCAATCCGTCCGCGTACCCCGTCTTTCAATTCCCCATTGGCTGTTTACTACTCCCTAACTCCCCCCCCACCCCCCTCCCCACTCCCCGGGTCGGGCGACCACGCACCACGGTCCACGAACCACGGTCCACGGCACCCGGATTCGTCGCCCGAAAGACGAGTTGTGAAACTGTGAAGTTTATAAGCCAAGCAGCATCAATCGCTTACACAAATAAATCTCACAGCTTCACAGTCTGTGCGTTTCTGTGAAACCGGGCCGCAAGTCCGCATCATCGCTGCGCAATGCGCCGATCGTCTTGGACTGAAGGTTGAGAGCGGACTCGCTAACTCGTCTGCAAACGGATGCGCGCTGGCTTTCCAGGGGCTAGCGTCACACTGAACGGAAAAGCCTCGAAGCCCGGAACGAGATTGAAGGTTTTCTCTTTGAAGCTCGCGTCGAAGCCAGCGGCCGCATCGGTAGTTACAGTCAATGCGCCCTTCGCCTTGATGACGCGAACCGTCCGCGCGTCGATCTGCTCCACGCGCTCGCCTTCGCGCGCGATCACCGGAACGATCAGCTTGACTGGAACAGAATCCGAGAGCGCTCCGCTTGCGCCGCCGTCGATTTCTACGCCCGATTCACTGAGCCGGTAAATCATGTGATAAAGAATCTCGCCGGCAGAAACGGGTTTGCGCGCTGCGGTCTGCATGCGGCCTTGGGCGTCGAAGACGACCTTGCCGTTCGACTGATTTCCCGTGAGCGCGGCCTTGAGATCGTTGAGATTGGTATAAGTCTCGCCGCTGACATACTCCAGGCGCGGCGTAAGCGCCATGTGCGGGCCTTCGCGGAACTGCTGCTGGTTGGCGATCTCGACCATCAGGTATTCCGTCATGCTGGCCGTGAGAATGGGACCGAGTTGCATGTGGTAAAGCAGCGACAATGCTCCGCCTGAAACGTGTCCGCCGCCGAGATTGCCCGCGCCTGGTTGCACGTGCTCCGAATATTCCCAGTCGTACTCAGTTACCGTCGCGCGCCACGGACCGACAGCAGCCAGTTTCGTGCCGACCGTGGAAAAGCTCTTGACCGTGTAAGCTTCATCGCGCGGCAACTTCGGCCGCTCAGCCGTCTCTGTTTCAAAGGTTCCGCGGTCCAACACAGTCGCCAGTGCCTTGGCGTGCGTGAACGTGTGATGAATGCAGGGCAGATCGCCGTGCGCGAAGAAGTCAGGTCCGCCATAAAGCAACCCTTCATGCGTGCAGGCGGCCATCAGCTCCAGGTTGCGCCGCGCAACTTCGCGGAACCGCGGATCGAACTTCGCCATCAACACAAACCCAGGATGACAGCCGTCGCTGGTGCGACTTCCCCACCAACTCCACTTGTAGTTGCGCGAGCCGAAACTGTTGTCCCAAGCGCCGTCCGGCAGCATGAACTCCATGTGGGTTTTCATGGCGGCCACAACTTGCTGCTGCACGGCTTTGTCGTCGGCCAGCACACTATAAAGCGCGAGCGAAGGCAGAGACTCCTCGACGTTGTAGCCCATATCGACAGGCCGGCAGCCCTTGGGCGAAACGCCTGTGAGAGGATGGCCTTCGCCGGCAAGAAATCCATCGCCCGAGAATTGGCTCAGGACTTCGTGCGCCATGGCGCGCGCGCGATCGAAGTAGTGGGCATCGCCCAGGACGCGCCCGCAGAGCTGAAAGGTCAGCGTCGCCGTGACCGGATAATTTACATTTCCGGTTTCGATCGTGATGAATCCGTCGAGAAACTTCGCCGCAGCGGCCAGGCGATCTTTCCATTGGGCACGCGTAGATGCATCGAGCACTTCGCCGTGATGTTCGAGCGCCTCAGCCAGCGCGATGGTGTGAAACACGGTGATGCCCTGCCAGTTGCTCAGTGTGACGTCGTTGATCCAACTGCCGTCGCTGCGGCTCACCTGGACCTGCGACCACTCGTGCACCAGCATCGCCGCGCGAAGATATTTGCCTTCACCCGTAGCGTGCGCCATGCGCAGCAACGGATACACCGCGTCGCCGCAACGGCCGTGGATGAATACGCAGGAGGGACATAGCAGGCCGCCATAGAAAGCCGGGTCGCGCATCTCCGTTACCTGCCGCGCCAGCAATCCGTCACACCATGTCTTCAGGGTTTCGGCGTAGAGCCGTTGTTCCGGTGTTGAGGCGCCTTTGCCTTGCGCCTCCGCTGCGATGGAGGCAAGCCCAGGAAAGGCAATACCGGCCGCAAGCGTTGCCGCGCTGGCCGCCGATCGCCGCAAAAGTTCTCGCCGCGAGATCCCGTTGGGAAAAATCTGAGTTTTCATCACGGAGAATACTACCGCGCTTCCGTAATTTCTGTATACGGATTCATGCGGTGGGAAATTGCAGACAACTTCATGGGCGGCGCGTTTGATTTTCTTAGAGCTACCAGCTGTACACAGCCAGAATCGAAGGCGCTCCGGTCTTGCCTTCAATCACGCTGACCTTCAGGACGGCTTCGAGGTTGCGGTTGGCAAATCCGCTGCCGATGCTCTCTTTGAGCAACTCCATGTAGTGGGGACTGGCAACGAATTGCGCGGCGGCTTCGGTGCCGTTGCGGCCCACACCGGCAAGCACAACCACCCAACCATCGATGGTTGGGTCGCGGAATCGGGCGACGAGCGCATAATCGTCGGCACTCGAGTAGGGCAGCGAGGTATCGCGTTCCCAATGCGTTTGCGGCTGCGTCTGGTCCCCGATACTTTCGCTTCCGTTCAGCGCATAGGCCAGGAAATGGAAGCGCAGAGGCTGCAACAGTCGAATCGTCCAATCGTTGTTGTAGCCGCCCAGAAGAATGACCGAGTGTTCGCGCAAATCCGGCAATGAGGTGGTAGCTGAGGGCAGCAATTCCGTAGACACTCCGGAATGCTCCAGGGTACTGCTGATCTGAGAAATTGCCGAGGCAGCCTGGATGGAGACGAACGGGTACTCGATGGTCTTATCCGCCGTAATCACGCCCGAGTAGTTATTGGGAGCGAATGCCGAACTTCCCGTGCAAAGAATCACGGAATGTTGATCGTGAATAACGGGAGCCCAGAAGGCATCGATCGCAGTTTGCGAAGGCGCTGCGCGGTACTTCCAAAAGAAACCTGCTGTCACAGCAACCAGAAGCACCAACACCGCAGCGATCCACCAAATGGCCTTTGTGGCCGGAGCGACGTGCGCGGCCGCGTGCTCACCAGCGCCCGCGTGGGCGGCTTCGTCCGCGGTTGCCGCCGGTACGCCCAGGCCCGATTCGTCTGCCTCTGCCCCCGGATGCGGAAAATGTTCTGCCTCGTGCTCGTGAAGATAAGCCGCGCGAAGTTCCGCGTCGTCGGGCATCTCCCCATGGCCATCGTGCCCATGCAAAAACTCGGCAACATAGGAACCGGCCGGGAGGGATATCCGGATCCCGGAAATGCTGGCGTGTTCGGAATAATAGAGGAGGAGTCGTTTGCGCACCTCACCAGCGGTGTAGCGCACAACGGTATCCGTATTGGTGTCGTACATCGGCGGGCGGTCGAAGACCTCCACGCCCAGAGTCCGCTCTTTGAGTGAATCGAGCTTGCCCGCGAGGGTGTTTTCCACAATATATTGCAACAACGTGGGATAGCGCTTGCTGTTGCAAAAATGCGGACTGGCCAGGACCGCTTCTAGCTCACGCAGGATGGCATCACGGTCTTGCTTGGTCTGCGGGTGCCATGCTTCCCGTGTTGCATGGGCTCGATTCATAATTTTCACGAATCATACGCGACTTCTCTTCGCCATGCAAGACGTTTGACACAACCAAATGACACGCCGTAACAAAAACATTCCATTCAGTTTCATGGAATCATTCGGGGCCAAACGGTGAGTCACTTGCCAAGTCTACCTGCAATTCTGTTAGAAGGTTGGCCGGAGGGAAACACCCGGTCCCTGCATGCGCGTAACAACGCAGCGGTTCGTGTGTTTTAGTTGAGCAGCCTCGTTAAGCACTTCAGAGGTCGGGCTGGGAGCGGTGATGCTTCTTGTTCCTCGGAAGCGGTAAGCGTCGATCACAATCGTCGCGCCCCGGCAGGAATGCAGTTCAGTTCAACAAGTTAGGCCCATTCGGCCTGCCAGCCGAATTGAGCCAGTTTTTAGGGAGTAGAATGAAAACGAGACCGTTAGCGTTAACATACCGCGTTCGATTCACTTTCTACTCCGGACAGGCAACCTTTTTCGTCGCGGGTGCATATGCCCCAAGGGGCGAGCGAAATGAACCTGCACAGAGCCAGCAATACGCGCTGCCCGCAATTGCAATGAAGATTGACTTCGGAGGCCGGCGCGGAGAGACCGGTCAATCACAAACGTGAAAGAACAACAATCACCGATTCGCAAAACAGGCTTGACACTTTAGAGGAGGAAATCTGATGAACAAGTTCGCGGCTTGCGTTACCCGCATACTGAGCACAAGGGTACCGATGATCGCTGCAATGGCCGTCCTGTTGGCAGGGACGCTTTTGAGCTCCGTCGCCCATGCGCAGAGCGGCGCCGGATCCATTCAGGGCACAGTCACCGACTCCACCGGAGCCGTGATCCCCGGCGCCTCCGTCCACGTTGCTAACCAAGCCACAGGCGTGGCGATCGACACGAAATCCAACGCTGTTGGCTTCTACCAGGTCCCGGGTTTGAATACGGGAACATACATGGTATCGGTCTCCGCGCCGAATATGAAGACCACCACCGAATCCATCGAGTTGCTGGTCGCACAGAGCGCGGAGGTCAACGTCTCCTTGACGACGGGGTCCGTATCTCAGCAGGTGAACGTCTCCGCGAACACTGTGCAACTGGAAACCACCGACAACGGCACCATCACGTCCACACTTGAGAACGCCAGAATCAATGAGTTGCCGATGAACGGGCGCAACATCGTTTCCCTGGTGAATGAAACCACGCCCGGATTAGAAAGCTGCCCGGAGTCTAGTTCATGCGGCAACGGCCAGGAGGGCCCGTCAACGGAGTATGAGAGCGACGGCGCGACCCTGACCAATCGCGAGTTTGGCGGCGTGCACCAGGGCCAGAACCAGATGATCGATCCCGATGCGGTCCAGGAAGTCCGCGTGATGGATGCCACGGCTGGCGCACAGTATGCATCGCCAACGACGGTTGTCCTCAGCACCAAGTCCGGGACGAACCAACTGCATGGCTCGCTGTTTGAAACCGCGCGTAACAACGCCATCGGAATCGCCCGCGGGCGCAACAATCCCTCCAATTATGTCGCGCCGCAATTAATCCGCAACGAGTTTGGCGCTTCGGTGGGTGGCCCCATCACCATTCCCCACTTCTACTCCGGAAAGAACAGAACTTTCTTCTTCTTCGCCTACGAGCGGTATTCGCTGGCGCAAGCTCCCAACCAGAATGAAGAAGTAGCCACCCCGGCGATGGTGAATGGCGACTTCAGCCAGCTGACCAACAGCTCGGGGGTCCTCCAAACGCTCTACGATCCGACGACCACCGGCACATATGGCCAGGGCACGAACGCCTGCTCCGGTTCTACCAATGCTTTTTGCCGAGAGGCCTACACAGCGGAGTACACCGAAGGCCCGGGCTCCGGACCCTCCAACTGCAACGGCGACACCAATTGCATGCCGATCAGTCAGCAAGCCGCCGAATTCAAGACGCTGATGGCCATGCAGGCGAATACCACGGGCCCCAACGGCGTTCTCTACCCCGCCATCAGCCCGGACGCGACAAATAACTTTACCGGGCCGGTGAAGGAACTGAACGTGGAGCCGCAGATTACATGGCGCCTCGACCAGGTGTTTAACGAGAACAACCGGGCCTACCTGCGGTACACGCAGAACCTGACTACCAGCATCGCCCCGCGCAACGACCCGAATGAGGCAGGCTATACGCTGGCCGCGACGGCGCCGGGCGGGGCCAGCATTCCGGCCCTGGCCAGCGGTGTCTCGGTCACGCCTTCTAACGTGTATGCCGCCGCACTTGGTTTCACGCACGTGTTTTCACCGACGTTCTATTCCGAAACGGTCTTGAGCCAAAGCTGGTACGGCGAACACAACTTCGCCGGAGGGACGCCAAACGCGGATTTCGAGAAGGAACTGGGGCTGCCCAATAACTTTGGCGAGGTCGGTTTCCCTGAGATTCAAGGCACGTTCTCCGAATTTGGCGGCACGCAATTTCAGTACAGCGTGACGACAACAACGTACAACGTGGACGAGAACCTGAGTAAAACGCTGGGCAAGCATCAGTTGATGTTCGGAGCCCGCTACCGGTTTGAGCACATCGGCTCGATCCCGGACGAGATCAAGGACAACTTCCAGGCCGGCGATTACGCGACGGCCATCCTCAATCCCTCCACCTACAGCTCTTCGGCTGCTACCGCCGCTACGAACACGGGAAATGCCAACGCCGATTGGTTCCTCGGCGCGGCCTACACATACAGCAACAACATCGAGCCCCCTTACCAGCACCTGCACGATATGGAGTTGGACGGTTATATCCAGGACAACTACCGTTGGCGCAGTAACCTGACGTTTAACCTGGGTCTGCGCTGGGAAGCGCATCCGGCCATGTACGAAGGACAGGGAGCGATGATGGGCTTCGATATCAAGAACGATGCCATCGTCACCTCGGCTCCGCCATCGCAACTGGAATCGGAAAACCTGACCACCGCGGCCGTCATCACCAACGACATGAATGACGGAGTGAAGTTCGAAACCCCGGCGCAGGCGAACCTGCCGCCCATGCTGGTGAATAGTTACGACGCTACCTTCAGCCCGCGCGTTGGTCTGGCCTGGCAACCCTTCGGCAAATGGGGCACCGTGTTGCGCGGCGCGGTTGGCCGCTACATCTATCCTGTCCCGGTTCGCGAGGAAGCCCGCTTAATCAACCGCAATAACCCCTTCACCGCCGGCTACTCGGAAAGCTACACCAGTTCCACGTACACACCGCATACCAATTACATGATGCTTTCCGGGCCGAACTACTCTCCAAGTTTCACCAACAGCACGGTCACTCCGACTTCCACGTTCGGACCCGGCAGTTCCGCCAGCTCGCCCTATGTTCCCGGCTCGCCCGGCTGGCCGATCATAGGCCTGAACAGCACGAGCCTAATCAATACCACCAGCACCACCGCGATTACGCCTGGTCTGAGCATTGTCAACATCAATCCCGACAACCCGCCTTCCTACGTTGACGAGGGGGATTTCACGATCGAGCAACCGATCAAAGGCGGCTCTGTGTTGCGCGTCAGCTACCTCTACACGCACGGCACGAATCTGAACAATTCCTTCTACTACAACGACCATCCGTCAGCGTACAGCTGGGAAATCCAGCAGGGCGCACCTACACCTGCCAATCCAGGCAGCGCGGTCTCACCCTATAACTCCAGCACGGGTCAAGGCCCGTACGACAATCTGACGTACGGCAGCGGAAGTTACCAGATCCAGAAGTCCGGCTGGTCAAACTACAACGCCCTCCAGGCCGTATTCCAGAAGCTCTACCACAACGGCTCCGCTTGGCAGGTCATGTACGTGTGGGAGAAGAACCTGCGCACGGGCGGTGACTACGGCGGTGAGAGTGGCGATGCCATCAATCCGTATGCCAACTACGTCAACACTTACTTTGGCACCGGCGGCGGTGTCGGCAACGGCCAAAACTACGGCCTGGCCGGCACGAACACGGTAACCGTGGCGCAAGCCGATGCCGCATCGGTGCTGCCGGCCCCGCCGAATCTTCCGCCTCCGCCGCCCACCGGCACACCGGTCTGGGGCTACTACAAAGCCCTGAATCGCTGGCAGAACTACATGGTCGACACCAACACCCCGCCGCAGCACTTGCAGTTCAACGCTCTGATCGACTTTCCCTTCGGGCGCGGCAAGCGCTGGCTGAGCGCTGTCAACAAGCCGATGAACGAATTAGTAGGCGGATGGCAGCTTGCCGCCGCAGGCAATATCACCGTGACGGACTTCGCCGTCCTCACCACGAACTGGGGTCCGACCGCCAGACTTGTGAAATACAAGAAGTCGGCGCCCATCACCGACTGCTCCAGCGGCCAGTGCGTGAAAGAGTACGAATGGTTCAACGGCTACATTGCCCCAACCACTCTCACCAGCAATTCCTCGGTCGACGGTGTTCCCGGCTGCGCAGGGACATCGACCAAGACCGTCAGCGGCCTGCCTGGCAGTTGGGAGCCCTATGAGGCGCCCATGGACGTCTCTTGCACAGCAAGCGGCTCTACCCCGGTCACAGACAAGTACTATGGGCTTAACGATGTCGCTATGAGTGGCGTCACCGGACTCGCCTATCCCGGCGCCAAGGCTCAGGCCAATGGCACCGTGATTGGCTACGGCGATGTCCCCTCCAACAACGACAACGGCGCTTCCGAGAGCACCATCGACGTCACTAACCCGTACGGCCACACTATTCTCACAGGGCCGATGAATTGGGGCGTCGATTCTTCGCTGTTCAAGGTCTTTCCGATCACAGAACGGATGAACTTGCGCATCAACGTGGATGCCTTCAACACCTTCAACAACCAGGGCTTGGCCAACCCAAGCTCAACGACGGGCGAGACGTGCGTGTCTGCGGGAACTTCGGCCTGCAGCTCTCACAACACGCCTCGCCAATTACAGATCTCGGCGCGCTTCAACTTCTGAGCGCACCATCGATCTACTTCGAAGGCCTGGCCGGACATCCGGCCAGGCTTTCTTTTGACACGTGATGCCGGTTTTACGCGCCGGCAATTGCAGTTGTGTGATGCAGCGCGCTCAACCCCTGGAAAAAGGATAAGAAATGCGAATTGCTCTCAGAGACTCACGGCTACTTGCTCTTTCCTTCCTGCTTGCCGCGCCGATTGCGCTGGGCCAGATTTATGTTTCACCGAAGGGCGACGACGCGCATAAAGGAACCGCGGCCAGCCCCGTACGCACATTAGTGCGCGCCGTCGAGTTAAGCCGATCCGCGAAGGATCGCCGCATCGTGCTGCGCGGAGGAACCTATCGGCTGACGCAGCCGTTGCAACTGACAGCAGCCGACTCGGGAACTGCCGGCCATGACCTGGTCTTCACGGCTGCCCCCGGCGAGCATCCGATTCTGAGCGGCGCCGTGCGCATCGAACATTGGCAGTTAGCCGATCCTGCGCGGCATCTATGGAGCGCACCGGTTCCTGCATCGATTACGAACACCCGCCAGTTGTACATCAACGGCTGGCGCGCCACGCGCACGCGTGGCAGGCTGCCGGTCGCGCTCACCGAAACTCCATCCGGCTACACCGCGGCCAGCGACGCCATGGCTTCATGGAAGAATCCGGCAGACATTGAATTTGTTTACACCGGCGGCAATAGCTTGTGGACGGAACGATCCGAAGGATTGGGCTCGTGGACCGAGCCGCGCTGCCCGGTGGCTGCGATCACCGGAAATGTCATTACCATGGCGCAGCCCTGCTGGGACAACTCCACCAAGCGCGTGATGCTGCCCAGCGGCGAGCGCACGGCAAACCTCGTCGGCCCCATGAGTGTAGGCAAGCAGCCGGAGTATGTAGAGAATGCCTCCGAATTGCTGGGAACTCCGGGTCAGTTTTACTTCGATCGCGCCGCGCACGTGGTCTACTACGTGCCGCGCGACGGAGAAGACATGCGCTCGGCGGATGTGGAGATGCCGGTGCTGGAAAAACTGATCGAAGCTAACGGCAGCGCTGCCGCGCCAGTCGATCACATCGTCTTCTCCGGCCTGCAATTCTCTTATGCCACCTGGCTCGGGCCCAGCAGCAACGAAGGCTTCTCCGAGATTCAGGCCAACTATCAAGTCACCGGGCCCGAGGGCTATTCGCGCCAGGCGCTGTGCACGCTCGTGCCCAACGGTGCCTGCCCTTACGGCGCGTGGACTCCGGCTCCCGGCAATCTCGATTTGCGCTTTGCGCACAACATTCAGTTTGTGAACGACGCGTTTCTTCATCTCGGCGCGGCGGGGCTTTCGCTGGGCGACGGCGCGCAAAATGATATCGTCGAGGGCTGCATCTTCTCTGACATCTCGGGCAACGGCGTGGAACTGGGCGGCGTCGACACGCCTCTGGCGCCCATAGCGGAGTTCACGGCCAACAATCGCATCGAGAACAACATCTTCCGCAACGTCGGCGCGGAGTTTCGCGGAGGCATTCCCATCGTAGTCGGCTATGCGCGCTCCAGTGTCATCGCACACAACCAGATCGACCACATTCCTTACGCGGCCATTTCCATGGGCTGGGGCGGCTGGCCCGACAAGATTCGCAAAGCCGGCCAGGCCAACAACTCGGCGCTCAATGTGGTCCGCAACAATCGCATTCACGACCTCATGCTGGTGCTCTCCGACGGCGGAGGCATTTACACACAGGGGCTCACCGGCAAAGATCTCGCCAACGGCGAAAAAGTGGTGGGCAACGTGATCTACGACCAGTACAGCTCCGGCCACGAGATCTATTCCGACAACGGCTCTTCGATGATGACCATCCAGGGCGACGTGATGTTCAATACCGATCACGACAACTGGGGCTCGCGGCACCGCGATTATTACGACGGCCAGGATGGCAAGGATTTTGACCCGCTGACGATTGAAGACAACTACTGGCAGCAGGGCGATTCGGATTCCTCCAGAAACAATGTGACAGAGCAGCACAACCACCTGATCG
This sequence comes from uncultured Acidobacteriota bacterium, assembly GCA_963786565.1. Lineage (GTDB taxonomy): Bacteria > Acidobacteriota > Terriglobia > Terriglobales > Acidobacteriaceae > Telmatobacter. Next base: position 677,893 of record CAWAZR010000024.1, read on the forward strand.
CTTCCATGGCAGAGGTCCCGCATTCAATTCTGGATCAGGCAGGACTGGAACCGGCCTACCGGCAAAAACTAGAAGCGCGCTACGCGGAATTGATCGGAGCCGTCCGTCCTGAGGCGCCAAGCCGCGTGGCCGCCGCACCCGGCAACGGTTTTGCGTACGTCACCTTCAGCCCGTCCGTAGCCGACGGCGATCGGCCGGTGCGCTCCTACACGGTCACAGCATCCACCGGCGCTAAAGTCACGGTGGCAGCCGGTGAGTTTCTCAAGCTCGCGTACCTGCGCGTCCCCGCGCTAGCCAACGGCCAGCCGGTCACGTTCACCGTGACGGCAACTAATGCCATCGGCGCCAGCGTTGCATCGTTGCCTTCGTATGCCGTCACGCCGTCCGATCGCAAAATCACTCCGCCTCCACCGCCGGCCGATGTTTCCGCCCATCCTGGCGAGCACGGCAATGTGAGTATCCATTTCCAAAGCCCAGCTCCGGTACACAATAGCGAGGAACCCAGCCCCATCACCGCGTACGTAGTCACCATCGAGCCGGGCGGCAGAACCGTCACGTTCACTGGACGCAACATTGTCGTCTTGCAGGAAGGAAGACATACCACCTTCAAAGTGATCTCCGGCCTCAAACCGGGCACATATACCTTCCATGTCGCAGCTGCGAACGCAGCAGGACCCGGTGAAGCTGCCACGACGACGCCGGTTGTGATTCCGTAACGTCCCATCGTCCCAGTATCATAGATACAAGGGAAGCGATGACAACGGCAGCAAGTACACCGGCGCAGGAAAGCGCTGAGGATAAGAATCCCATCACCATTGGCGTACTCGCCCTGCAAGGCGACTACGAGGCGCACGCGCGCGCCTTTGCCAATGCGGGCGCCCGCACAGTGCTGGTACGCAAGCCGGAGGAACTGAAGGGCCTCGACGGACTGGTTCTGCCGGGCGGCGAATCGACAACCATGCTCAAGTTTCTTGAAAAACATGGATTCTTTGACACGCTGGGCGAGTTTGTTTCGAACACGCCCACCTTTGCTACTTGCGCGGGCTGCATTCTGGTGGCGCGCGAGGTGCTACTTCCGAAGCAGCGCAGCCTGGGCGTGCTGGACGCCACGGTGGAGCGCAACGCCTACGGCCGCCAGATCGACTCAACCATCCTGACGCTGCCCACGGCGCTGCCGGGCGGCCCGCTCGAAATGGTCTTCATCCGCGCGCCGCGCATCACGCGCGTGGGTCCCGGCGTCAAGGTTCTCGCGCAGCGCGACGGCTTCCCTGCCCTGGTGCGCCAGGGAAAACTGCTCGCAGCCACCTTCCACCCCGAGATGACTTCTGACACGCGCGTGCAGCAACTGTTTCTCGAGATGGTGCGCCGCCACAAGAAGGCCATGCAGTAAACCGAATCAGCTCCGACTGGCCCGCTTACCCCCCAATAGAGCAGCTCGTAGCAAAGAAACGCGCGATTCCGAGTCGAAAAAGAAGATTTCAGTTGCGAAATTTCTCGCTCTCCGCTCTGCCGTACCATGGAACTCTATGGGTTTCGTCCTTTCCATGCTGACGGCCGTCGCGTGCTTCTACATGTGCAAGAACAAGTTCAGCAAGATGCTTTTCATTGCCCTCGTGTTTGCCGGCAGCACATTGCAGAGCGAGGCGTCTTCTTTGCCGGAACCTCAGGTGACGATCGATTCTGGAATACTCAGCGGAACTTACTTCGGCGCCGATCCCGCAGAGGCCGCTTTTCTCGGCATTCCATATGCGGCCGCACCCACCGGGAATCTCCGCTGGCGTCCTCCGCAACCTCCTCCAGCGTGGACAGACGTCCGCGAAGCCAAGGCATTCGGTCCAGCCTGTCCTCAGTTGCCCAGCGACTGGCTGCCGGAAATGCTCGGCCGCAAGCAGATGGTGACTGACGAAGCCTGCCTCTATTTGAACGTGTGGACAACGAACCTGCTCGCAAGCGCGGAGGTTTCTCATGCGTCCCCGCTCCACAAAGCTCCTGTGATGGTCTGGATTCATGGCGGCGGCAACGTTGAAGGTTCTCAGGAGTGGCCCCCGCTCGGGCCCACACTAGCCAGGCGCGGAGTTGTCGTCGTCAGCATCAACTATCGTCTTGGCGTGTTCGGCTTCTTGTCGCTTCCAGGGCTCACAGCCGAGTCCGCCCAAAACGCTTCAGGAAACTATGGACTGCTCGACCAGATTCAGGCGCTCAAATGGGTGCGTAAAAATATCGACAAGTTCGGCGGCGACCCTTCAAATGTAACGGTGTTCGGCGCTTCTTCAGGATCTCTCGATATCTGCGACTTGATGGCTTCTCCACTTGCCGCGGGCCTGTTTGAGAAGGTTATCCTGCAAAGCGGCTTTTGCGTCGACAACACTTCACCGTCCCTTTCCGAGGTCGAGGCCCAGGGGAAAAATCTGGCACAACAATTCGGAGTCACCGGCGACGACACACAAGCTCTCGACAAGCTGCGCGCGATTCCTGCGGAACGGATGCTGCAACAAGCCGCAAGAGACCACGAGATCGACTTCAATCCCAATGTTGACAACTGGATCCTCACCGATCAGCCATGGCGCATTTTTTCTGAAGGCAAGCAAGCGCGCATCCCGGTGGTTGTCGGCAGCAATGCGGAGGAACTGTCCATCTTCGCTAGCCCACTGGTCGGAGGTTCGTCGCATCGTCCCAAATACATCGCCGAATACCGTCAGTGGTTACAACAGGTGTTCCACAATTTTGCTCCTGAAGTCTTTGCCGCGTATCCGGCCAATACGGACATCGATGTCCCCACAGCATTTCTCCACATGGACTCGGACTATGAGTTTGGGTTTGGTGCGTGGCTTCTGGCGCGCGAGACGCAAGCCATTGGACAGAATGCGTTCCTTTACCACTTCACCTATGTTGGCAGCGGAGACTTTGCATCCCTCGGGGCATTCCACAGCGAAGAGAGCATCCTTCTCAGCAAGAGATATTGGACAAGCTGGGTGAGCAGCCCTGACGACGAACCAATGTCCGAGCGCATCATCGGCTACTGGACGCAATTCGCCAAAACCTCGCGGCCCGACGGACCAGGTCTCCCTCGGTGGCCCGCCTATGAATCGAGCACGGATCAATACCAGGAATTAGGGAGACATATCGGGCAGATTGACTCCCACTCCTCCAGGTTCGGAGGCTTCATGAATTCGTTCGAGGCGGAACGGTCGAAATGAACAGCCTCTTTTGCCAATCCGGCCCATCCAATTTGCAGACGACGCGCTCTTGAGAACTTGATTACGGAACCCGCGAAGGCAACGGTTCTGCCTGAAGACAAGCTCACCAGCCGTCAACCGCCGCGCTCAGCAACTCACAGTTCTTGATTGCATTACACCCGCGGGGAGCTATACTTTTCGCATCCCCCGATTGACCCTGGCCAAGCTGTATTTACGACTAGATTTGCCGATTTTCTGCCTGCCGCGTCCAACGTGGGGTTGAAACCTGGGCGCTTTGGGCTACGTCGAGATAGAAGGCCGTAAACGCGGACCATTTCCAGCCATACCGCTGGAGCAACTTCCCGCAAGAGGCGGGGTTTCAATTCTTAAGAACTGGAGAACTTCTCCGGACCGCGCAACGCAATAGCCACTAACCCGGTGGCTCTTTGGGGATCAACAGGCGCGCGGCGAACCACGCAGATCGCGGAGACCAACGCGACAATCGGAGAAGCGCGAGATCATTCTGCATTCGCGGGAGTGACGATGAAGCCGTACGTCGCCTGGTTTTGTATTTGGCCTTGTGCCTTGATTTGCGCCTTGTTTTGCGTCCTGACAGTTTTGGCTGCCGGACCGCTCTGTGCGGCCCAAACGCAGCGGGCGCTGCTCATCGGCATCAATACGTACCAGCCTCCCGGCACTGCCGCGGAACATCCCGCCGGCTGTACCTACGGTCGTTGCGAGCTCAAGGCCTTTCAGAATCTCGACGGCTCGGTGAATGACGCTGAGTCTATGGCCGATTTGCTCACCAGCGCCAAGTTCGGTTTTCCGGCCAATCAGGTGGTGCTGCTCACGAATCCCGCGCCGCCACATGCGCGGCCCGGCGTTACCATTCTTCCCGCTTCGCAGACCACGCGCGACGGCATTCTCGCCGCCATGCAAAAATATCTCGTCGACATCCCGAAAAGGGGCGACACGGTGGTCTTCTACGACGCCAGTCACGGATCGCTGCGCGTCAACAGCAAAGGCAACAAGCTCACCGTGCTGGTCGGCGGCAAGTATGTTCATGCCGACAGTACCCTGGTGCCTTCTGATGCGTACACGGGCGGCTACGACGTGCGTGACCGCGAAATGACCCGCATCTTCAATGCCGCTCTCGACGAGGGCGTTCATCTCACTGTGATCTTCGACAGTTGCCACTCCGGCGGCATCACGCGCGGCATTGGCCCCAAGTATGTGGAGCGTACGCTGGCCTTCGATCCGCGCGACATCAACGAAGCGCCCGAAACACAAACCCCGCCTTCCGAGCGCAAAGAGAATCCCGCGCTGATTTTTTCCGCGGCGCAACAGGATGAAACCGCCAAGGAGATGCCGCCCACCGGACCCTCTGCCGAGCCACACGGCGCATTCACCGCTGCGCTGCTGGAGACGCTGGAGGTGTTGCCCGCCGATGCGCCCACTTCCCTGGTTTACGAACGCGTGCGAGCTGTTCTGGAAGGCGGCAGTGTGCCCGATCAGGAGCCCGATCTCGACGCCAGCGAAGCACGTCGTCAAGAACCAATTTTTGGAGGCGTCGCCGCAAAATCCGGCAAGGTTCGCTCCACAGCGCTCGGCACCAACGCAGATGGCGCCGTGACGCTCGACATCGGCCAGGCCGCCGGTTTGGGAGTGGGCACCGAATTCACCGCAGAGGTTCCCGGCAAGAATGGCAGCCCGATTGTCTTGCGCATCAAGGAACTCAACGGCATCGCACGCTCCACCGCCGACGTAGTGAACCCTGCCGGCGCCACGGTAAACGCCGGCGACATCTTCGACCTCAGCAAATGGGTTCCCGATGATTCCTCGGTGCTGCGCATCTGGCTGTGGCCCTCGAATCTTTCCCAGCAGCAAGTGCTAGCCACTGCTTCGCAGGTGCAGGCCTCAGGCGTGGCTCTGGTAGATGACCCCGCCGAACAGCCGTGGACGCACGTTCTCAGCTGGGACGGTTCGCAGTGGATGCTGCTGAAGGCAGGCGATGCCTCGCCCGTGAGCCTGGGCGCGACGCTCACTGCCGATGCGCTCAAACAGCATCTTCCCGCCGGCGCAAAACTCTGGGCCAATCTTCCGCCATCGCACGAGATGGCCGCGGAACTTGCGCCGGGCGCCGACAGCGCGGTGCAGATGGCAGACAAAATGGCCACCGCGCATTACGTGCTCGCCGGCGTGGTGACGAGTAAAGGCCCCGCATATGCCTGGTACCACAAGAGCGAGCTGGCGGCCGGTCCGCCTTCCGCCAATGCGCCCGCTCACAGCCCGGGCTGTTCCACCAATTCGCAGTATCCCGTGCGTAGCGACTGGGTATTCGCCGGCGCCGACCTGGATGACGTCAGCGACAAGCTGAGCAAATATGCGCTGCGGCTGGCCAAGGTGCGCGGTTGGATCGAGCTTGCCAACAACCCGACGGATGCTTCGATGTTCGAGTACTACTCTCTGGCGCTGCTTCCCTCTGCGAACGACAAACCGCTCAGCGACACCCCGCTCGCCGACAATCAGCTCACCCATCAGGGCGATGAATTCAGGCTGGCGCTCACGTCAACAGATCGCATCCGCAATCCGCGTTGGGTTTATGTGCTCGACATCGACTGCCATGGCGCAGGACAGTTACTCTATCCGGGCAACTACACAAGCAATCAATTCCCCAACAAGGGCGACGAGGACCTGCAATTTGCGCTGCCCGGCGCGCGAGCGGTAAAGATCGGAGAGCCTTATGGCGTCGATACGTTGATCCTGCTCTCAACCGAGCAGCCATTGCCGGATCCTTTTGCGCTGAATTTTGAGGGCGTTGCCTCGCGCGGTACGCGCGGCGCGACGTCGCCGCTGGAGAAACTTCTAAGCAATACCAGCGGGGGAACCCGCGGGATGAACGAACCGGAACCAACCAACTGGGGCATCAGCCTGTCGACCGTGCACAGTGCCCCCAAAACCAATGATGCAGCAAACTAAGTTTTACGATTTGAATTCGGACTTCATGAATCAACTGAGCAGCCGGCAGCTCGCAGTTCGTGGTTTTCCCGGCAACCGATGGAGGTTTAACGATGTCACTCTCACGACGTAATTTCCTTGCAGATGCGTCCATGCTTGGCATGATGAGCGCGCTTCTTCCCGAACTGGCCGCCGCGCAAGCACAGTCGCCTGTGGCCGCCGGCGAGGACCTGCCCCACGATTCATACGCCTTCTGGAATGGGTTCTTCGATTCTGTCAACCCGAGCAGCGCCAACTATGGCAACAAGGCGGCATCGCGTGGGCCGGAGGACCAGTTGCCCGATCCGGCCGCCCAGACCCAGTATTTGCACTACGACACCAGCAACAAGCGCCTGCGCTACGCCTCGGACATCCAGAAAGAGGAACTCCTCGACCATGACGGCGACGTGTCGGTGAACATTGCTCTGGCCCAATTCAGGCCCGCCAATGGAGAACTGAGCGAGCATCCGTCGCAGTTTCGTGTTGACACCACACAGATTCACCCCATCATGGGCATCGTGGCGCCGCTGGCCTGGTCGGCCATTGCCTCGCTCAATCCCAACAAAGCGGGACAGGTCTCCATGGACCAGCTCGGCTTCAAGTCGCCGCAGGCCATGCAAGGCACCAACAAGATTCTGCTCACCGGTGGAACAGGAAAGATGGCCGTCAACATCTCAAAGGCCGCCCAAGCCTCGTTTTTCGTCAAGGCGTTGAACATCATGATTCAGGGCGCCAAGATCGCGACGCCCATCCTCGGTATTCCCGCCATCAGCGTGCCTGCGCTCAGCTCATTTAGTGAGATGTTGAGCTACTGGGAAGATCGCACCCGCTTTGTCATGGCCGGCAACCTCATGACCGCAGTGGCCACACAGCAGGCCATGGACGACCCCGACCGCGAACCCTCGTACCTCGGCCTTGCGTCCGGCGATTACCTCATGATTCCGCAAAGGCACGTGGACGAGCTGTCCAAAGCGCTGCCCAACCTCGATCTGACGCAGGGCTACCTGGTAGCCAAGGACGCCGATCCCAATCTCCCGTTGGCGCAACGCGCGCAAACCGCAGTCCCCGGCATTACCTATGCGTCCATGAGAGTCAGTGTGCAGCCGACGCAGGCGTCCGGAGGCGCGCCGAAGTCTGACGCCGCCCCCGCATCCGCTTCTTGCCCTACGCCCGCCAAGAAAAGCACCAGCACGACGACCAAGTAGTTGGTTAGATCCTTGAGGAATTGAACGACGCGGGTTCGGCTCTATGGGTATGCTAGTCTCGCCAGATTTCGCGCTGCGCTCGCCGGCAACAAATGCGGCCAACGCAACGCCCTGGCACCGGCCCAAGAGAGGCACGCCATGAAAGGCCTCAGAACGATTGGTTTCGCGATCTGCTTCTCCGCAGGTCTCGCCGCAGCTACTTCCGCCGCGCAAACTCCTTCGCTCAAAGACTCCATCGCCCAACAGGAGCAGAAGCTGGCGCAGGCGCGCGCCAGCAACGACATGCGCACGGTCGTCACCGAGCTGAACATTCTAGGCGGGCTCTACCGGCTCTCGGGCCAGTTGCAAAAGGCGCTCGACGACCTGAACGAGGCACTGCCCATCGAGCAGAAAGCCTCGAGCCTGCTCGGCCAGGGAACCACCCTCATGACGATGGGACGCGTCTACAGCGACATCGGCCAGGAAGACAAGGCTCTCGCGCTCCTTAATCAGGCATTGCCCATGTGGCGCGCCCTGGGCTCGCGCAGCGGCGAAGCCGCCACCCTCAGTTACATCGGCAAGGTCTATAACAACCTCGGCAACCACGACGAATCGCTCAAGAATCTCAATGCGTCGATGGCGATCTGGCATCAGATTGATAATTCAGCGCCCTCGCCCAACAGCAGCGCGCAGCCTGCCTCCGGCCAGCCAGCGCAGGCAACGACTGCTTTCCGCACCACGGCCAACCTCGAGGGCGAAGCGGGAACGCTCGACAATCTGGGGCGCGCCTATTCTGACATGGGTCAGGGCCTTGAGGCGCTCAAGGATTATGGCCAGGCCATCGGTCTCTTCCGTCAGGCGGGCGAGCGCAACGGCGAAGCGCTGATCCTCAATGACATGGGTCCGGCCTACGCTGAACTGGGGCAGAAACAAAAATCGCTCGAAGTCTACAACCAGGCCATCAAGATTTGGCGCGAGACCGGCAACCGCCAGGGCGAAGCACTCACGCTCAACGGCATTGGCCGCCTCTATCGCGACCTTGGCCTGCACCAGACGGCGATGGACTACTACAACCAGGCCTTGCCCATCTGGCGCGAAACCGGCAACCGCAGCGGCGAAGCGATGGCGCTCAGCGACATCGGCCGCGCCTACGCCGATCTCGGCCAACCGCAAAAAGCGCTCGACTACGGCGCTCAGGCGCTACCCATCTTTCGCGAAACCGGCAATCGGCGCGGCGAAGCCATGGTTCTGAATACTATGGGCCGCGATCACTCCGACATGAACGAAGCGCAGGCTGCAATGGATCTGGACGTGCAGGCGCTCCTCCTCTGGCGCGAGGTAAAGGATGAGCGCAACGAAGCCATTGCCTTGATGACCATTGCCTGGGCCTGGTCCGAGATGAAGGAGCCTGAGAAGTCCTTCGCCAGCGCCGTTGCTGCGTTGGGGCTGGCCAAGGCCACCGGCGATCCCCAAATCGAGGCCGGCGTTGAGAACTCCATGATGCTCGGCTTTCGCAAGCAACATCATCCCGAAGAGGCAATTTTATTTGGCCTCGATGCCGTGAACTCGTATCAGCAGATTCGCAAAAACATCTCCGGGCTCGATAAGGAATTGCAATCGGGATTCGTGCAATCGAAGTCCGGGGTTTATCGCATGTTGGCCGAGTTGCTCATTGAGGCTGGGCGGCTCGGCGAAGCGGAGCAAATTCTCGATCTCCTCAAGGAACAGGAGCTGAAGGATCTGGTGGCCGGTGCGAGCGCGAATGCCGGGACAGGATTTGAGCCGATCGCGCTCTCGCCCGCGCAGCAAAAAGCCGAGAGCGCATTGCCCGATCTTGAAAAGAAAGCGCGGACCATCGAAGAGCTGAGCCTCGCTCGCGCGCGAATTCAGGCCAAGCCCGCGCGCACGCCGGAGGACGAAGCGCAGCTCAAATCCCTCGAAGCCAACATGGCTCAAGTGAGCAAGGAAATTCACGACACGCTCTATCACGAAATCTTTCCCGAGCTCGATGCGCAATCGGCGCCCGGCCAGGCTGCGGACACGACGAAGAGCCTGCTTCAGAACTCTCTTTCCAAACTCGGTCCGGATGTAATGGGCATTCGCCTGCTGCTCGGTGACGATCATGCCTACGCGATCGTGGTCACGGCCCACTCGCGCAAGAAGATTGAGCTGCCGGCCTCATCCGCCGACATGCGCGCCAAGGCTCTCGAGGCGGTCCACGTGCTCAGCTCGCCCTCCACCGATCCACGCCCGCAGTTGAATCAGCTCTACGCGATGATCGTGGCCCCGCTTGAAGGCGAATTGAAAACCCTTGCCGCCGCGCAAAATAACGTGCCCACGCTGCTCTGGTCGCTCGACGATGCGCTGCGCTACGTGCCCATGGGCGCGCTCTACGACGGCAACCATTACATGGTTGAGCGCTACCACAATGTCTTGTTTACTCCTGAAAGCTACGGTCACATAAGCGATTCGCCGCTTGCCAACGGCCAAGCTCCCCGCGCACTCGCCATGGGTCTTTCGGAGAGCTACGGCGGCATGCCGGCGCTTCCCGGCGTGCTGCCCGAACTGGATTCCGTAGTCCACGATCCTTCGGTTCCGGATTCGCACGGTCCCATGCAGGGAATTCTGTTGCCCGACCAGCAGTTCACGCTGGCTGCCCTGAAAACGGAGCTCGAATTCCGGCCAGCAATTCTCTGTGGTGCACATTGCCAGTCACTTTGTTCTCATCGCCGGCAGCGGCGACGAGCCGTTTCTGCTGATGGGCGGCGACAAAGTCGGCGATCCCAACGGCTTTGACTGGAATCTCTCCGACATGGAGAACTCCACGGTCGTCTTCCACGGCACGCGCCTGCTGACGCTCTCGGCTTGCAGCACCGCGAAGGATTACAAGAGGCCGCAACGGTCTCGAGATGGATGGTCTCGGCATGGTGGCGCAGCAAAAAGAGGCGGAAGCGGTGCTGGCCACGCTCTGGGACGTGAACGACCTCAGCACCAGCCACATCATGAGCGACTTTTATGCGCGCTGGGTGAAAAATCCCGCGCAGGGCAAAGCCGAAGCTCTGCGCCAGGCCCAACTCGCCTTCCTGCAAGGCGGCGCAGTTGCTCCCGGCGCTAAAACCGGTCGCGGCTTCCAGACCTCAGAGGTGCCGAAAGCCATGCAATCCAGTCTCGGCTACGCCCATCCTTATTACTGGGCGCCCTTCGTCCTCATCGGCAATTTCAATAGCGCCAGTCTGAGAGCGGCTGGAGCGGGTCTCCAGACCCGCACCGATCAGAGACCTGCTATAGAATCAGGCGATCCGATCTCTAGCTAAGCAACTGCTTCGCCACCAGCACGTACAGTTCAACGGCTTCGCGGAGTTCTTTCTTCGCCAGCTTCTCAAATGGCGTGTGCGCCACGTGAATGCTGCCCGGACCGAGCAGCAGCGGCTCACCCCAATTCGAGAGCTGCGGAATGTCGGTGGTAAACTTGGCGATCATCGTGGGCAATCCCTCGACCGCGCGCAACCGCACGAAAGGAATCTCCAGCGTGAAGTCCACTTCCGCAAGGCCGGCCGCCGCATCCAGAATCGCGGCGCGTACCGGCGCCGAGTCGCCCACTAGCCGCACCAGCACCTGCGCCTCGGCTTTGTCGGCAATCACGTTGGGCGCGTGGCCGCCCTGAATCTGCCCGATGTTCAACGTGCCGGGCCCCACGTCTTCGATGACGGGCAGCTCCAGTTCCAACAGCTTCGCCATCACCTGCACCAGTTTGTGCACCGCGCTCTCGCCGAGCTCGGGATACGCCGAGTGCGCCATCTTGCCGGTGGCGCGAAACACCACGCGCAAAGCGCCCTTCGACGCCAAAGCAAGGCGATTGTCCGTGGGCTCGCCGTTGATCAGGAAGCGGCTACCTTTGGGTGCAAGATTCGCGGCCTTGGCGCCTGCCGAATCGCGCTCTTCTCCCGAGACAAATAGCAATCCAATCCGAAACCCCGCCGCGCACAGCGCCTCAGCCGCGGCAACCTGCGCGGCAATAATGCCCTTGGCGTCAGAAACTCCACGCCCATACATGAACTCCGCATCTTCGCTGAAGGGGATATACGGCGGCACTGTGTCCATGTGCGTGGAAAAAACCAGATCGGGCGACTGACCCTGCGGCCCGGCATATACGTTCCATCGTGGGCCCGCGGCGCCGTCCGGCGGCTGCGGCACCGGAGTCTTTTCCACATCCCAGCCCTGCCCGGCCAGAAACCTGGCCAGAAAATCCCCCACCGCTCCCTCGTGGTAGGTCGTTGATTCAATTTCGCATAACTGGCGGGTCAGCGCGATCGGGTCAAGAGCGGTACGTTTGGAAGTATCGTTCATCATGATGTTGTCAGAATATCGCAGTGACCGCTTTCGTTACTTTCGGTGTGCCCTGTCCGCTCCGGTCTCGCTGATGATGCGCTCCGGCCAGCGTAAAATGAGGGGTGGAATGAATTCCGTGACCGCATTCGTCCGGGCTGAAGCACACAGAGGTGACCATTTCTCATTGCCTCGCGGAATGCGATCTTTTCCCATGACGATCGCGGCATGCACGCGACATAAAAGGCGAGTGCCGTGAGCGCAGATTTCTCCAGCACGCTTCCCCCGGAGCCGACGACCTTTGCAGGCGCCATACGCAGGCTTGTGCTCGCGGGTCCGGCCGGCGAACTGGAAGCGGTACTGAATCAAGGCGCGCCTAATGCGCGTTATGCCGCGCTCATCTGTCATCCGCACCCAATGGGCGGCGGCAGCATGCACAACAAAGTTGTCTATTACGCCATGAAGGTGCTCAACGATGCTGCGTGGGGCCTGGGCTGGCCCGTCCTGCGCTTCAACTTTCGCGGCACCGGCTTGAGCCAGGGCGCGCACGATGGCATAGCTGAAACCGGCGACGTGCTTGCCGGCATGGATTGGCTGGAACGCGAGTTCCGTCTGCCCCTCGTCGTCGCTGGATTCAGTTTTGGCGCGGCCATGGCGCTGCGGGCCAGTGGCCTTCCCACCGCAAACCCCCGCGACGTGCGCGCGCTTGTCGCCCTCGGTCTGCCCACCATGGAACCGGGCCCCGCTTATGAGTATTCCTTCCTGAAAGACCTGACCATCCCAAAACTCTTTCTAAGCGGCGATCACGACCCGTTTGCACCCGCTGATCAATTGGTCGATGTGGCCACTTCCGCGGCCGACCCCAAGCGCCTCTTTCTCATTCCCGGCGCCGACCATTTCTTTACCGATCAACTGGAAACCATGCAGCTCTCTCTTGCCGGCTGGTTGAAGGAGCAATTACCATGACACCGGTCAGCGACGCCGCTCTGGAATCGCAACACACCACGGCCACCGGAATCTTTACCGGCGCGCTCAAGGCGTGCAACATCGCCACTGCATTCGACCGCCGTTTGCGCTTCGATGGCCACGTCCTGCACCGTCTGCTCCCCGATGGCAGCGGTCCCTCCACCATCAATCTCTCCGCATACAAGCGCGTGTTTGTGATTGCGCTTGGCAAAGCTGCCGGGCCCATGCTTGAAATTTTGCTGGAGCGCATGAAGCGCCGCAAGGGAATGCGCGGCATCTGCGCCTCCAACCAGTTGCCCACCAAGCGCAACTGGCGCTTCCGCTACTTCGAAAGCGGACATCCCCTGCCCAACGAGGACTCCTTCGCCGCCGCACGCTCCGCGCTCGCGCTTCTGCGCAAGGCGCGCAAGGACACGATCGTTTTTTTCCTCATCTCAGGCGGCGGGTCGGCCCTCTTCGAGCTGCCTCTCGATTCGCACATCACTCTTGAGGACACCATCGCGTTCAACCAGTTGCTGCTGGCCTCGGGCGCGCCCATCAACGAAGTCAACACTCTGCGCAAGCACTTCTCGGCGGTCAAGGGCGGCCGGTTGGCGATGGCCGCTCCGGAGGCAACCAAGGTAAGCCTGCTGCTGCCCGATGTGCCCCTACGCACACTCGACGCACTTTCGTCCGGACCCACTTCGCCCGACCATTCCACCGTGGCAGATGTGCGCGAACTCCTCGCCAAATACGATCTTGCGGAAAAACTTCCGCCCTCGATCCGTTCGTTCTTTGAGCGCGAAGACTTCCCCGAGTCGCCCGGCAATAAGACCTGGCGGGCTACGTTCCTCCCGCACAAAATGCCGTGGGCCGATGCAGCGCCGCCGCGACCCATGACTGGGGCAGACAACATGAGCGGCGAAGACGAGGCCTTTCGCGATTCGGTCTTTGAGATTCTGCTCTCCAGCCACGACCTGGTGGAGAGCGCGCGCACCCAGGCGCGTGATGCCGGCTACCATGTGATCGTCGACAATGCTTGCGATGATTGGGACTATGCCGACGCGGCCCGCTACCTGCTCGAGCGCTTTCACACCTACCGTGCCAAGTATCCGCGCTTCTGTCTCATCTCGGTGGGCGAAGTCACCGTGACTCTCAATCGCACGCCCGGCGCAGGGGGCCGCAATCAGCAGTTCGCACTGCTCTGCGCCCTCGATCTCGCCAAATATCCCGGCCAGCACCTCACCGTGCTCAGCGCTGGCTCGGATGGCATCGACGGCAATACGCAATCAGCAGGAGCCATCGCCGACCCCACCACCGTGGCGCGCGCCCGCGCCTTCGGTTTCGATCCCGACCAGTCGCTGGCCGAGTTCAATGCCTGCCCGCTCTTCACCGCCATCGGCGACACCGTGGTCACAGGCCCCACTGGCCACAACCTGCGCGACCTCCGCCTGCTGATTTCCGAGAGCACTTAAATTTTCGTCTCTTAAGCTTGCAGCATGAAGGCCGCCGCAATCCTGAGCGGAGTCCGACGGAGTTGCAGGATCTGCCGTTGTTCCTTCACTCCTTTCACTCGCCTTCTTGCTCCCTTGCTCCCTCGCTCCCGGTTTTCAGTGGAAAACGCCAGGAACTTTTTCTCCGCGCGACCGAATTCTCTCCATTAGGATGGGTTGGTGCCTCGAAAATCAGCCCGCAAAACCGCCGGCAAACTTCCCGACATTCGCGCCGTTGCCGCCGTGGCCAAAGTTTCCATCGCCACAGTATCGAGAACCATCAACGGTTCTCCGCTGGTCAGCGAACGTCTCAGCAAACGGGTCTGGCAAGCCATCAAACAGCTCAACTACCTGCCCAACACCCACGCGCGCACCCTGGTCTCCGGCCGCAGCCGCCTGCTCGGGATCATTGTCGAAAACATCACCAATCCTTTTTTCCCAGAATTGATCCAGAGCTTTGAAGAGATCGCGGTGGCGCGCGGCTACGAGATTCTGGTGAGCTCCACCAATAGCGATCCCGCGGTGCTGGCCGCATGCGCGCGCCGCATGCTGGAGCGCAAGGTCGACGGAGTCGCCGTGATGACCTTCGGCGAAGAGGAACCCGTGCTCGATCAACTCGTGAACCGCGGCGTTCCCATTGTTCTTGCCGAGTTCAAGCTCGACGACCCCAAGGCCAGCACCATTCTTCTCGACTACTCCACCGGCATTCACGCCGCCATTCGCCATCTCGCTGATCTCGGTCATCACGCCATCGGTTTTCTCGCCGGCCCATACAGTCTCCACTCGGCCATCACGCGCGAAAATGATTTCCGCGCCGCCATGCACGCCGCCGATTTGCAGCTACAGAAGAAATGGATCATCGAATGCGATCACACGCTCAAGGGTGGCGTCGCGGGCTTTGAGCAGTTACGCAAACTCGCTTCCCGGCCCACTGCCGTCGTCTGCTCCAACGACATGACCGCGATCGGCGTCTTGCGCGCGGCCTATATGGCCGGGCTGCGCGTGCCCCGGGATCTCTCCGTAGTCGGTCTCGACGATGTGGATTTCGCCGAATACACGCTGCCTCCACTTACCACCATCCGCCTGTCGCGCGCCGATTTGGCGCGTGCCGCCTTCGAAGCCCTGCGCCAACAGGCCGAAGATCCCGACAATCCAAAAATGCAGCGCGAGTTCCTGGTGTCCACCAGTCTCGTGATCCGCGGCTCGACGGCCCCGCCAGCGGCCACCCATCCATCCTGAGTTCCCTTCGATCGGACTCTGCTTGCACGGATCCTTCTTCATCTCACATCACGGTGTGCCCGGCGGCACAATCCATGATTTCAAACCCTTATAACCTTGCGCCAACGGACGGGTTTCCACGCGCATTTTGTGCAAAAGGCTAACGGCGTCATCGATTTCACGTCGAATTCACGAAGCTTTCAATTGGTCGGATAACAAATTCCAACGCATCTTGCCTGTGAAGGAACCGCGGCGAGATAGATCGCGTACTTGAATCCTATGAGGACCTGGGCGAGCGGAGCTCTTACTGTGCCTGGCATCGGTAATCCTACCGGCGGCCGCGCCCAGGACTTCCCATCAGAGTGCAGCGAAATTGCCGGTCGCTACTGCGCAGAAGAAAGACGCGGACGATCCGCTCATCGACAGCCCGCTGCATTTGGCCGATTTCGTGAACATGGAGCCGCGCGCCGATCTCCGCGACAAGCTGGCTTACGTGTCAAATCTTATCCAGAATGCGCCCTTCGACGGCCAGCCAGCTACAGAGAAGACCGAGGTGTGGATGGCGCACACCAAATCGACGCTCTATTTCGTTTTCATCTGCTATGACCGCCATCCCGAGCTGATTCGCGGCCATCTCGCGCGCCGCGAAAACATCTTGAACGACGACGGCGTCGCGGTGCTTCTCGATCCCTTTCGCGACCGGCGTCTGGGCGTTATCTTCAGGGTGAACCCGGCAGGCGTACAGGCAGACGGCGCATGGAGCGAACCGAACAACACCGATTACAGTTACGACACCGTGTGGGATTCCGATGGCCGCGTGACCAAAGATGGCTGGATGGCGCTGATTGCCATCCCCTTCCGCAGCCTCCGCTTCCGCAACAATGAATCGGACTGGGGCGTCGTCCTGGCCCGGTTTCTCCCGCGCAACTCTGAAACGGATTTATGGCCGCGCGTGGCCGCCGATGTCACGGGCGTCCTGAGCCAGGAAGGCACTCTGCACGGGATCGAAGGCGTCACCGGCTCCCACAACTTTCAGTTGAACCCTTACACGCTGGCGCAAAACGAGCGGTCCCTCATCGACATCGACCCCACCAACCCCTACTTCAGCTCGCGTCATTTTGAAGGCACCGACGGCGGCGAAGCCAAGCTGATCCTGAAAGACAGCATCGTCCTCGATGCGACCGTCAATCCCGACTTCAGCGATATCGAATCCTCGCAACCGCAGTTCACTGTCAATCAGCGCTTCCCTGTCTACTTTCCCGAGTTGCGGCCCTTTTTCCTTGAGAATGCCGACTACTTTGTTACGCCGATCAATCTCATTTACACGCGCAACATCGTGCATCCCGAGTACGGCATTCGCGTCACGGGAAAGATGGATCACACCAATGTCGGACTCTTTGTCACCGACGATCGCCAGCCCGGACAGGCCGTCGCGCCCGGCGACCCGCTATACGGGAAACATGCCACCGTCGCGGTGGGCCGCATCTCCGAGGATGTGGGCAAGGGATCGAGCATCGGCGCCATTTACACCGATGAAGAATTTGGCCAGGGCTGGAATCGCATCGGCGGCATCGACTTTACCGCGCGCATTGACAAGCACTGGACCGCGTGGGGACAGATGGTGGAGAGCTCGACAATGGGCGACGAGGACAGCGGCACGCCGCCCACGTATAGCGCCGGCCCCGCCAGCGCATTCCAACTGCAGCGCAACGGCCACGCTTTCAATCTGAATGAGAATTTTCAGGATATGAGCACTGGCTTCCAGACTCAGCTGGGATTCATTCAGGCCTCTAACTTCCGCAACAACCAGACCCACGCCACCTACCAATGGTTTCCCAAGAACCGCTTCTATCAGAGCTTCGGCCTCGAAACCAACCAGAACATCGCCTTCGATCACCAGGGCGACCGCGTCTTTCACTATTCGACTTTCGACGTCTTCTGGCTGCTGCCGCGCAACATTGTCCTTGCTCCCATCATCGGAGAGAACTCCGATACCGTGAGTCCGCTCAACTACACCGGCCTCACCTATTTCAAAAACTTCACTGAGAACTTCGGCGGGTGGGTGATGCGCGGCGCGCCCTGGTCGCAATTGAACTTCAACCTGCAGGCTCTGCGCAGCGGCAATGTGAACTACAACCCGGCCACGGGACAGATTCCTTCACTGCTCAATCAGGAAACCGTGCAACTGCTTTTCACCGTGCAGCCGGTTCGCCAGCTCACCGCCGACAACACCTACCTCCTCGATCGCGACCACGCCGTGGCCAACGGCGCATTCGTCTACGAGGCGCAGACCATGCGCAGCGTCGTGAACTACCAATTCACGCGTTCGATCTCCGCACGCGTGGTTGCGGAGTACGACTCCACCCTGGCCAATCCCGCGGAAACCTCCCTGCTGCGCAGCAAAGAATTCGCTTCGCAGACGCTTCTAACGTGGCTGCCGCACCCCGGCACCGCAGTCTACATCGGTTACAGCAACGACCTGCAAAATCTCAATCGCAGCCTCTGCAATCGTCTGCCCGGCGGCGCGTGCGATCCGAACAATACGACCCCGCCTCGCGCCGGACCCATGCTCAACGATGGCCGGCAGATCTTTATCAAGGCTTCGTATCTCTTCCGCTTCTGAGCCCAGTCCGGGCGCTCTTCTTCCTCCGCCCATGCGAAAGTTGCAATTGAATGACAGAACGCTTCGAGCCCGGCGACGTTTCGCGCGATAAGCTGTCTATAGAAGAGCGCGGAACGCGGTTCCCCGCCAGAGGCGCAATTTTGACGACGGCTTGCATCAACCGCATTGCCACGGCAGTGCCCACGTACGACATGCACCGCGGATTCATCGCCTTCGCTGAAACCCTGCTCTCCGACGGCACGCCTCGCAATCTTTTTCGGCGCATGGTGCGCCAATCGGCAATCGACCATCGTTACTCTTTCCTCAACCCCGTCGTCACCGCGGATGGCGTGGTCAGCGATGCCGACGCATTTTTCGTTCCTGGCAACTTTCCCACGACCGCCCGCCGCATGCAGGCCTTCGAGCAATTCGCGCCGCGGCTGGCCCACAGCACCCTCGACAAGCTCGCCCTCACTGAAGAAGAGCGCCGCGCCATCACGCACGTCATCGTGACTTGCTGCACCGGCCTCTACGCCCCGGGGCTCGACTTTGACATGATCGAGTATCTCGGCCTCAACCCATCCGTCGAACGCACCTTCATCGGCTTCATGGGCTGCTACGCCGCCATTAACGCGCTCAAAACCGCGCGTCACATTGTTCGCTCCGAGCCGGGCGCCAAAGTACTCCTCGTGAGCCTCGAGCTATGCTCTTTGCACATGCAGGAAACGCAAAATCTCGAACAGTTACTCGCGTTCCTGGTTTTCGCAGATGGCTGCGCGGCCTACCTGGTCAGTGCGGAGCCATCGGGATTTGCCATCGACAGCTTTCTCGCCGTCAACCTGCCCTCCACCCGCGCCTTCATTACCTGGCGCATTGGCGAGCTGGGCTTCGACATGCACATCTCCGGTCAAATCCCCGGAGAGTTGCGCAGAGGCCTCGCGGCCGCGAGCCATCAAATTACGCAGGGCGCCGATCTCGCATCCATCGATCTCTGGGCCGTTCATCCAGGCGGCCGCACAATTCTTGACGCCGTCGAACAAGGCCTCGCGCTCTCTCCCGAAGTGCTCACCCACTCCCGAGAAATCCTCCGCAGTTTCGGCAACATGTCGTCAGCTTCAGTCGTCTTCGTGCTCGAGCAGCTGATGCAAACTGCCCGCCCCGGCCAGCGCGGCTGCGCCATGTCCTTCGGCCCCGGCGTTACGGCAGAGACCATGCTCTTCCACGCCATCTAACCTGCATTTGTCACACGCAGCCAGAATTTGTAGCGCCGGTCTCCTGACCGGCTGTAGCGGGGGTCTCCAGCCCCCCCCAGGACAGATAATGGCTGAAAATGCGCCATTTCCCCTCCCGTCAAGATCTCCGTGAGAAATGCAGACTAACGCACTACGCGGACCTGTCGCGCAGGAATCGCTGATCGCCGGCGCACGCAGCAAAATCTGATTTGTCTCGATTCTTCAATCCGCGGCTTCGACCGTCTCAAGTTGCAACACGTTGGCTTCGCGCCACGCGGTGATCTTCGCATGGGTCTCGTCGGCGGCCGTGCGCCGGTCAGGATAGATCCGCGGCTCAAAAAAACGAAGCTCCGCCGAGAAGCCCACCACGCCCAGCACCTTCCACAGGTGCGTCGCGAACTGCTCATCGCCGTACCAGCAAAGTTCACGCTCTTCCACGCCGCCTTCGATCACGTAGCGCAGCGCCGCCGCGGTAATGGGCGCGCCTGCCGTGGTTGCCGGATCGATGAGCCGCGAGTGGAAGCGCAGCACCTCAGCTCCATCCGTGCTCGTGCCCTCGGGAAACAGCAGCACCGGCACAGGAAGTTTCAGCCGCTCTGAAATCTGCTCGGCCACCGAAATAGCGCTGGCCAGGCTCGAGCGGTCCACAAAAATCGTCCCTCCCGTGCGTGCCGCCTTGCCGAAAAACGGCCAGCGATCGATCTCCATCTTCGCCACAAAAAAGCACGGCAAGGCCGCGCTGATGATCAGGATGTCGAGGTAGCTCAGATGGTTTGAAACCACCAGCCCGCAAGCCGGCGGCTGCCCTTCCACCTGGTACGCGATGCCCAGGCATTTCAAAATCATGCGCACGGCTTGTTGCAGCCACACGGCACGCTGCTCGAGGGTGAGCGGCCCGTGTATGCGCTTGAGCCAGTAACGCGCCACGCACAGTGTCAGAGCGAAGGCCAGCGCCACAGCGCGCCGCACCCGCCGCAGGATCATGACGTTAGCGGAGCCAGGAAGCGGTTGCGCGCGGCAGCCGAGAGCAATTTCAGATCGAGAAGCGTCAGAAAATCGATAGTGCGGAACTCGCGGTCCCATGCCGGCGGCGCGGCAATGCGCGCGCCAATGGCGAGATAAGTCTTGAGCAGCTTGGGAACTTTGCCCTGCATGGTATGGGTCGCGGGTAAACCTGATCGATCGCTCTGGCAGGGCAACGGCTGTGCGTCAGCATCCTGCAGCTCCGGGGGGCACGCATAGCTCGCGGTTGGCGTCGTCTCAAACTCCCTGGGAACCCTGAAATTCTCCAGCTGGCGATACATCTGCCAACCCTCCGCCGGGTCATTGGAGTTCAAAGAAGAGCAACCGAGCAAGTAACGAAGCCCCATGTCGGTAGCATACTGCGCGATGCCCCGCCACAACAACATCAGCACCTCAGGTGTGCGGTGTTCGCGATCGATTGAGGCGCGGCCCAGTTCCAGAATTCCCGGCCGCAATGGCTCGTACGGCGCAAGGCAGAATTCCTGTTCCGAGTAGTAGCCCAAACGTCGCGCCGCCGTTTCGCCGGATTGCATGCGATAGGTTCCCACCACGCGCCGGCTGGACTTGTCTTCCACCAGCAGGTGCTCGCACACTGTATCGAAACGATCCACATCGAGTCCGGTACGGTAAGAACCTTCCAATCCCTCACCCAGCTCGATGTTGAAGACCTTG
Source organism: uncultured Acidobacteriota bacterium (assembly GCA_963786565.1). Classification (GTDB taxonomy): domain Bacteria; phylum Acidobacteriota; class Terriglobia; order Terriglobales; family Acidobacteriaceae; genus Telmatobacter. Next base: position 698,761 of record CAWAZR010000024.1, read on the forward strand.
AAGCGCAACCGGCACGCAGCTTCGCGATCTTCCGCAGTGGCAGCCAGCCGCAAACGGTATCGTCCCACGTCGGCCTGAATGCGAGAGGCAGGCTCCGCCAACGGCGGCGCAATCGCGCCGGCGGCAAATGCAATATCTGAAATGGAAGTCGAACTGAGGTCCAGTTGCAGCGGATCGGAGTGCCGAGTGTGCGCAATCACGCCGTCAGTATCCCGCCGCGTTATGAAAGTAAGGTCAACCGCAAAAGAAAACCGCGCAAATCTCGGCTCTGCGCTGTAACACGGAATTCATCGAAAGGTTTGCGCCCGGAGAAACCGGGGATCGGGCAGACAAAAACGAACGGCCGAAAGCCGAACCGCCTGCACAGGCAGTTCTGCTCCGGCCGTTTGATGAGGAATTTCGTTCGCTCGCTATCCCTTTACCGCCGTCCGTAACCCCCGCCGCCGCGCATGGCCGTCATGGATCGGCCTCCAACTCCGGCGCGCATCGTGCCCACGCCCGGCCGCCCGGCATAACCGTATCCGTACCCGCGCACGCCCGGCGCATAGCCGCGATAACCATAGGGGCTCACCACGGGTCCGCGCACATAGCCGCGATAACCGTACGCGTAGCCTCCCGGCCGCACGCCCACTGCGTATCCGCCGTAGCCGTATCCATAGCCGTAACCCACCACGGGAGACGGCGCGTACATCGCCGCGCAGCACGGCGTGGGAGCGTAGGCAACCGGCGGCGCATACGCCATCGGCGGCGGAGCCATTTGCTGGTCAGGCTGCGCATAGGGCTGCATAGGGCTGCACATAGGATTGATCGGGGCCTTGATCCGGCTCCTGCGTCGGAGCAGGCGGCTGAGGCGCGTAGGCATCCGGTGGGCGCTGCGACAGCCCGTAAGGATCGCGTTGCGGCTCCTGAACCACGGGAACCTGGATGTCTTCCATCACGCGCAGCGTAAGCGCCGTTTCTGCCTTGAGTGTCGGCCTCGGGCCCCGCCGCGGCAGGTTGATCAGATCGATCGGCCACAGCACAGGAATCATCCACAGAACGGTATCGCGCACCGCATGCCCTTTGCCCAGAATGCGCCCTTGCGAGTCGATCTTGTAGCCCTTGACGTCAACAACCTTCGCATCGAGGGGAATCACCTGGTCGCCCACATACAGTCGGTCGAAGTCCAATTGCATCCACCCTTTGCCCACAAAGTGGCCCGGATCCTTGTACTCCGTGAAGTTTCCGCCCAGGTAGCTTCCGTAGGGAAGCATGAAATCCCCGCGATGAAAATTCACCTTGCACAGCACCGGATCGCCCACTGCCGTGGTCTTCGAGGAGATCCTTCCATCGCCTGTCGAGCAGGAGACAAGTGCACCGGCCGGAATGATGCGTTGACCAGCCTCTGCAAAAAGCGGCGGCGCCAGCAGGAGTGAGAGGACAACGAGCGAACTGCATTTCATACAAAATCCTCCATAACAGAAGCAAACCCCTCGGCATCTCCAGAATCCATCGGCGCATGAGCCCCGATCTTCAACCGTTCGAGCCTGAGAATATCCAGCCTGAAAAATCCAGTCTGAAAAAATCCTGTCTCGACAACCGGCCTTCGCGGCCCCGTGCGCAGCCACACTCTTCCTCTTCGCCGCTGAAGCCTCAGCCCCGCGACGAGAAAGTTGCGGCAATCGCACACACGGCGACTGCGCCCGGCAATTCTGGAGACCCCGTGATACGCCTCGCAGGATCCGATTCGCGCAGATTGAATTTGCGGAAAAATCCCCCGAGTTAGCAGCATGAACCCCCGCCCACCCGGAAAGTTTCTAAATATTTGGTTTTTATTTCTGGAAAGGTAACCGGTTTTCCCGGTTTTGGCGTCTCATACGCCTCCAGCGCCTTACGATCTTTCCGGCTCGTAATCCAGCCGTGGGTCAGTTTGACTCGGTTTTGAAAGCGCGCGACTTTTAGCCTGCCCTGAGCGGAGCCGAAGGGTGCCGCAGAGGGAGCAATGGATCAGTTTGAATCTGTCGCGAAAGGGCACGACTTTAGTCGTGCCGTAAAAGCACTAAGAATGATCGGGGCTTTAGCGCCCCTGAGGGATGGTTTCTTTCAAATTTACTCACCACTAGAGCGTCTTTCATAAACTACTCCGTGAAAGGGCACGACTTCAGTCGTGCCGTAAAGACGCCAAATAACAGCGGGGCTTTAGCCCCTGAGGGCACCTCGGTATCTTCTTGAAGATCATTCAAGTAGCAGCCGCAGGGGTTGTGGGAAAGTGGAAAGCGTTCTTCAGCTTTCCAGCTTTTCCATAACCCGCTTCAAGCAATAACGGGGCGATTTGAATCCGCCGCGAAAGGGCACGACTTTTAGCCTGCCCTGAGCGTAGTCGAAGGGTGCCGAAAGTAGCGCCAAATATCAGCGGGGCTTTAGCCCCTGAGAAATGGTTTCTTTCAAGCTTGCTCACTACTAGTAATTCAGATTGGGCCCGAGCCAGCGCTCTACTTCCGTAACGCTCATGCCTTTGCGCCCCGCGTAATCTTCCACCTGGTCGCGGTCGATCTTTCCCAAACTGAAGTAGCGGCTTTGGGGGTGCGCGAAATAGAACCCGCTCACGCTCGACCCCGGCCACATCGCGAAGCTTTCGGTAATCTCAATCCCCGTCTTCGCCTGCACGTCGAGCAGGCGCCAGATGATTCCCTTCTCCGTGTGATCGGGACACGCCGGATATCCCGGCGCCGGCCGGATGCCGCGATACTTTTCGTGGATCAGCTCGTCATTGCGCAGATTTTCATCGCGTCCGTAGCCCCATTCCTCGCGCACGCGCTTGTGCAGGCATTCCGCAAACGCCTCGGCCAGCCGATCCGCAATCGCCTCGGCCATGATCGCGTTGTAATCGTCATTCGCGGCCTTGAACTGCTCCACCAGATTCTTCAATCCGAACCCGCTCGACACCGCGAAGGCGCCGATCGTATCGCCCAGCCCGGCCTCTCTGGGCGCAACGAAATCCGCCAGCGAACGACAGGGTTCGTTCCCTTCCCTGTCCGATTGCTGCCGCAGAAAATGCACCCGGTCCAGAACTTTGCCCCGTCCGCCATCCGTGTAAAGTTCCACATCGTCGCCCACCGCGTTGGCCGCAAAAAATCCGTACACCGCGCGTGCCGTCAGCAGCTTCTCCGCGATAATGCGGTCCAGCAGCGCATTGGCTTCCGCAAAAACCAAGCGTGCCTGCTCGCCTTGCCGCTCGTCCTCGAGAATCCGCGGGTAAACGCCCTTCAATTCCCAGGTGTGAAAAAGCGGGCTCCAGTCGATAAACTCGCGCAGGTTTTCAAGCGGGAACTCGTCCAAAACCCGAACGCCTGTGAAGGCAGGCGTGGCCAAATCCTCCGCGCGCCACTCGATCGGCGTCCGTCGACCGCGCGCCGTCTCCAGCGCAACCACGCTCCGCCGCGGCGCCGCGTGTGCCTTGCGCAGCGCGTCATATTCCGCGCGATGTTGCGCCACAAACTCCGCGCGGCCGTCGTCGCTCAGCAGGCTCGTCGTCACCGGCACGGCCCTGCTGGCATCGAGCACGTGCACCACCGGCTCGCTGTAATGCGGTGCAATCTTCACGGCCGTATGCGCGCGGCTCGTGGTGGCGCCGCCAATCAGCAGCGGCAGCTTCATTCCCTGCCGCTCCATCTCCCGCGCCACGTGCACCATCTCGTCGAGCGACGGCGTAATCAGCCCGCTCAACCCGATAATGTCTGCCCGCACCTCCCGCGCGCGCTCCAGAATCTTCTCCGCGGGCACCATCACACCCATGTCGATCACTTCGTAGTTATTGCAGGCCAGCACCACGCCCACAATGTTCTTGCCGATGTCGTGCACGTCGCCCTTCACCGTCGCCAGCACGATCTTGCCCTGCACGCGCACCACTTCGCCCGCCGCGGCCATCTGCGCTTTTTCGGCCTCCATGAACGGCGTCAGGTATGCGACAGCCTTCTTCATCACGCGCGCCGACTTCACCACCTGCGGCAAAAACATTTTGCCCGCGCCGAACAGGTCGCCCACCACGCCCATGCCCGCCATCAGCGGACCTTCAATCACGCTCAGCGGCCGTCCCAGTTTTTCCCGCGCCTCTTCCGTGTCCGCTTCGATGTAGGTGTCAATCCCCTTCACCATCGCGTGGCTCAGCCGCTCTTCCACCGTGCCGCTGCGCCACTCTTCGGCTTTTTTCTCTGCCTCCTCGCTGCCGCCCGCGGTCCCTGCCGCCTTCAGCGCCTCGCCAAAAGTCACCAGCCGCTCGGTCGCATCGGACCTCCGGTTCAGCAGCACATCTTCCACCAAATCCTTCAGCTCCGGCTCGATCTCCTCATACACCTCCAGCATCCCGGCATTCACAATGCCCATGTCGAGCCCCGCGGCAATAGCGTGGTACAAAAATGCCGCGTGCATCGCCTCGCGCACCTTGTTGTTGCCGCGGAAGCTGAACGAGACATTCGACACGCCGCCGCTCACCTTGGCATGCGGCAAATTTTCCTTGATCCATCGCGTAGCGCGGATGAAATCGACCGCGTAGTTGTTGTGCTCCTCCATGCCCGTCGCCACAGTCAGGATGTTGGGATCGAAGATGATGTCTTCCGCCGGAAAACCCACGTCGTCCACGAGCAGGCGATACGCGCGCTCGCAGATGCGGATCTTTTCCTCATAACTCGAGGCCTGGCCCTGCTCGTCAAAGGCCATCACCACCGCGGCAGCGCCGTACTTCAAAATCGCCCGCGCATGTTCGCGAAACTTCGCCTCGCCCTCCTTGAGCGAAATCGAATTCACAATGCCCTTGCCCTGCATGCACTTCAGGCCAGCCTCAATCACTTCCCACTTTGAGGAGTCCACCATGAACGGCACTTTGGCCACTTCGGGCTCGCTCTCCAGCAGCTTCAGGTAGCGCGTCATCGCGGCCACGCCGTCGATCATGCCCTCATCCATGCAGATATCCAGGACATTTGCCCCGTTTTCTACCTGCTGCCGCGCCACGCTCACGGCCTCTTCGTATTTGCCGTCTTTGATCAGCCGCGCGAACTTCGGCGATCCGGACACATTAGTCCGCTCGCCGATCAGGATGAAGACGCCCTGCTGTTGGGTAAATGGCTGCGAGCCCGACAACCGCAACGGCTTGGTCTCCACGCGTTTTGTTACGCCCGCGTTCATGCCGCGCTCTCGATCACGCGCGCATCCTCGGCATCCACGCGCAGCTTGCGCGGAGGCAACCCGTCGAGCGCCTTGGCGATGGCCGCGATGTGCTCGGGCGTGTTGCCACAGCAGCCGCCGGCAATGTTGATGAGACCTTCGCGCGCAAACTCGCTCAGGTACCGCGCCATGTCCGCCGGTCCCAAATCGAAGCCCGTTGCAGAAAGCGGATTCGGCAAGCCCGCGTTGGGATAGCACGACACCGCGACACCAGCCTTCGCCGAGAGCTCGCGCAAAAAAGGCGCCATCAGGTCTGGCCCCAGCGAGCAGTTCAATCCCACGGCCAGCGGTTTCGCATGCTCCACCGCATTCCAGAACGCTTCAATAGTCTGCGCCGAGATCATAGTCTCGCCGCCGCGACCGACCGCCGCTGAAATGATCACGGGCAACTCACGGCCATCCGCATCGAACACTTCGCGAATCGCCACCAGCGCCGCCTTCGCATTCAACGTATCGAAGATCGTTTCCACCAGCAGCAAATCCGCGCCGCCCGCAATCAGCGCCCGCGCCTGCTCGGCGTACGCCGCCTTCACCTGGTCGAAGGTCACCACGCGAAATCCGGGATCGTCCGCGTCAGGAGAATTTGACAGCGACACCGTCAACGGCCCCAGCGCTCCGGCCACAAACCGCTGCCGCCCGGTGGCGTTGGCCACGCGGTCCGCCCACTCCCGACCCTGCCGCGCCGATTGCTCGTTGATTTCCCACGCCAGGCCCTTCAGAAACGAGTCCTCAATCACTTTCTGATAAAAATCGGGATCCTTTCGGCCCCCGTGCTCGCGCGGATCGTCGACAAAAAACTCGCTCTGCGCAATGCTCGTCGCCCCAAAGGTGTTGGTCTCAATGATGTCGGCCCCAGCCTCAAGAAACCGGCGATGAATGTCGCCGATCAGCTCCGGCTGCGTCAACGTAAAAAGGTCGCCGTTGTTCAAAAGGTCTTTGGGGGCGTCCTTAAAGCGCTCGCCGCGAATGTCCGCCTCTTTCATCCCATAGGTGCGAATCGTCGTCCCCGTCGCCCCATCGATGATGGCGATGCGGCTTTCAAGGATCTTTCCCAGCGGATAAATGGTCGGCTTAGTCATTTCTTCCCCACGGTTTACGGCCTACTTCTAAAGCATATCGGACCCGTCAACCCTTCCGAACCAATTCGCGCTGAACTGCGCCCGTCCGCCCTGGACGGCCGCAACCCCCACTTGAACGGCGAATGCCGCTGTCGGCGCAAAGTTATGTTCGGCACGCCGGCACAAAGCCCGCTTCAGCGGGCAACAGACGCTAGCCCCAGTCGCAAGACTGGGGAAAAAGCGCGCTTCTGAGGCCAGCCCCCGCAGGGGGCGAAAGAACCGGGCCGCCTCATTCTGTGCGTCTCTGTATTTGCGCGCTAGCGGGCCGCGCTAACTTGCTAACTCGTTGACCCGCCGACTCGCTCCCTCGCTCCCCTGCTCCCCTGCTCCCTTGCTCCCTTGCTCCCAATTAAACTGAATACACCAATGATCCAAACCCTGTTTGGCACCGACGAACCCGAAAAACCCGCCGAGGCAGAACCAAAGAAAAACCTCTTCGACCGCATGCGCCAGGCGGTCTCGCGCACGCGCGAGAGTTTCTCGCAGAAAATAGCCGATCTCGCCGCTCTCACCCGCACCGTCGACGAGAGCGCCCTCGACGATCTTGAAACCGCGCTGCTTTCGAGCGACCTCGGCGTGCAAACCACCACCGCCATCCTCGAAGCGCTCCGCGACCGTGCCCGCCATCAGGCCATCGAAGGTGGCGCAGAGCTCCGCGACCTCCTGAAGCAGCAATTAATTGCAATTCTCAAGGCCCCGCAAGGGGCGGCTGCCACACCGCAGGTGTCGCCACCTAAGATCACTTTCCTCGTAGGCGTCAACGGCACCGGCAAAACCACGTCGAGCGGCAAGCTCGCTGCCTGGTCGCGCGCGCAAGGGCGCTCCGTTCTCCTCTGTGCCGCCGACACCTTCCGCGCCGCGGCCATCGAACAATTGGAAGTGTGGGCTGCGCGCTCCGGCGTAGAAATGATCAAGACCCGTCAAGGCGGCGACCCCGCGGCCGTTCTCTACGACGCCATCACGGCTGCCAAGGCGCGCCACATTGACGAGCTTTACGTGGACACCGCTGGCCGCCTGCACACCAAATCCGGATTGATGGATGAATTAAACAAAATGCGCCGCACCGCAGCACGTCTGGTTCCCGGCGCACCCCACGAAGTGCTGCTGGTCATGGACGCAACCACAGGACAAAACGGACTGCAGCAAGCGCGCCAGTTCACGCAATCCGCCGGCGTCACCGGCATCGTGCTCACAAAATTAGACGGCACCGCTAAGGGCGGCATCGCCGTCGCCATCGCCCGCGAGCTGAATCTCCCCGTCCGCTACGTAGGCGTCGGCGAAAAAATGACCGACCTGCTCGAATTCTCGCCGGAAGAGTTTGTGGATTCGCTGCTGGAGTAGACAATAAAGGCACAGCTTCCACGAAAAATCGATCGAAAGGTGTGGAACCTAATGAATGGGATTTCTAAAAACTATTCAAGGCTTGCATCACCGTTAGCTGTCCTTATCGGAATAGTCGGAATCGGCGCAATTCACTCGCAAACCTATACAGTCTCAATACCGTCTCTCGCAATCTACAACCACGAGCGCATCGTAGGCTTTGAGATTAAGGTTCATTCTGCAAGAATCGCCACTCTCACGAACGCGCCCAGTGGCTGGAATTTTACAATTGACAACGACCCTTCGTGGACCGCCTCAATCAGTGCGAATGTCGAGGTCGGCGCCGCCGCACTCGATCGAGGATTCTTCCAAAGGTTCGTGCGAATTGAGCAAAGCCCGGAAAAAGATGTTCACCTCGAGTTAGAAGGCGAGGTGATCGTTACGGCTGATTTCGTCTCGCAACGGAAAATCAAACTTCGAAATGCAGATTTCAAACTTGTCCGCTGGGTCCCCGTTGGATTGCCTTGAGCAGCCGGTCCCGGGGCCCCAGACTAAGCAATTGCCCTCAGCCATTTGCTCAGAACCACGAGATACAGATCGTCTCGCGTTGGCTTGCCGTAGCGCTCATCTCCGTACGGAAAGGGCTTCGTTTCCATTGTCAACGAATATCCTCGGCGTGCGTACCAATCAAGAAGCGCTGCACGAACATGCACGACGGTCATTTTGATCTCTTGCGCCCCGCGAGCGAACGCCCATTTCTCGGCAGCCGTTAGCAGCGTGCGGCCGAGCCCCGCTTTCTGTTCGCGCGACGCGATCGTCAGCGAGCCCAGGTACCACACATCGTTCTCTTCCGGCTGCATCCAAACGCACCCGAGCAATGTGTTGTCCGGCTTGCGCCACAGCAGCAGTTTCGCATCCGCGTGCGCCGCCGTTTCCTCGCGAAGTAACTCCTCGCTCGTTCGCGTCCCTTCGATGTAGCGCTCTTCAGTGCTCCACGATGCATCCGCGCCCAGGCCTCGGAAGGCTCGGTTCATTAACCCCACCACTGCCGGAAAATCAGCATGGATTGCAACCGTCAGATTTGGTTCTGCGCCGTTCTCACGCTCATCCATGTCAACCGTTTCCAGATCTCCAGCCACTCGCCGCCGTATGCCCCAGGCAACAGGCCTCCTGCCTCCCTCAAGTGTAAAAGAGAGCAAAGCTGACGCCCGTTTTCGTCAAACTCCTGTGCCACGCTCCAACCACCCGATTTACACTTGATTGTTCCTGTTCGGTACGAGAAGCGCCTATGAGCAATTATCTCGATCAAGACACTTACTGGATGCAGCGCGCCATTGAGCTCGCGCGCCGCGGCATCGGCGTCACCTCGCCCAACCCCGCTGTGGGCTGCGTGATTCTCGACCGCGCCGGACAGGTGGTCGGCGAGGGCTGGCACGAGTACGACCTGCTCGACCACGCGGAAATTGGCGCCCTCAAAGAGGCGCAGCAGCACGCAGCTGATCGCATTCAAGGCGGAACGGCCTACGTCACCCTCGAGCCCTGCAACATCACCGGCCGCACGCCGCCCTGCACCAATGCGCTGATCAATGCCGGTCTCGCCCGCGTCGTCGCCGCCACCATCGATCCCAACCCCGCCATCGCCGGCCAAGGCCTTCAGGCATTGCAATCCGCTGGCCTTCAGACGAGCGTCGGGGTGTGTCAAGCCGAAGCGCGCCGCCTCAACGAAGGCTTCGCGCGCTGGATCCAGCATCACCGCCCCCTCGTGCTCATGAAAGTCGCCATGACGCTCGACGCGCGCATTGCGCCGCCGCCCGGCCATCACGTGGAGCACGCCCCTTACTGGATCACAAGCGAAGCTGCCCGCGCCGCCGTGCAGCCCCTGCGCTGGGCCGCCGACGCCACCATGGTCGGCGTCGACACCGTGCTTGCCGACGATCCCTGGATGACTGACCGCAGCGGCTTGCGCCGTCGCCGCCCCCTGCTGCGCATCGTCCTCGACTCCGTCCTGCGCATGCCTCTCGAATGCAAACTGGTCTCGACGGCGCAGAACGACGTAGTCATCTTCACCGTCTCCCACGACGAAGCTCGCGCCGCCGAGTTGCGCAACCGCGGCGTGCGCGTTGAAATCCTCGATGCCGAGGTGGCCCGGGTCCCGCTCGACAAAGTTCTCTTGAAACTCGGAGAAGAGGGCGTCCTCACGCTGTTAACCGAAACCGGCACGCGCCTTAACACGGCTTTCCTGGCTGCCGGCCTCGTCGACCGCCTGCATCTCTTCATCGCGCCGCAGATCATGGGGTCAGACGCTGTGCCAGCCTTCCGCGGCATGCCGCAGTTCGTGAAAATGAATGACGTCGAAGTGGAGCGCTACGGCAACGACCTCGGCCTGAGCTCGCTGCTAATCGACCCTTGGCCGAAAGACAGCATTCCGTGACCAGCGATCACTCACCAACAAATTCTCCCGCAGCAGCCCAATCTGAACCTGTCACGAAAGGGCACGACTTCAGTCGTGCCGTAGACGCGACAAATAAGAGCGGGGCTTCAGCCCCTGCGGAAAAATCCGCTTCAGGAAGGCACGAAGCGAAAGGGCACGACTTCAGTCGTGCCGAAAGCAGCGCCAAACTGATTGGGGCTTTAGCCCCTGAGGGATGCTTCCTTCCGAACTGGAGCACGACCGAATCTCGGCACCGCCTTTTGGACTCACCGCCTCCAATTAGAATAGGTATATACGCGTAACGCTCTGACCGGCTGACGGTCTTCGCAGCAAACACGGAAAGGCAAGTTTCATGGTTTCAACTCCCGTTCTCACGGCCGTAGTTTCTCTTGTCGGCCTCGCCGGCGTGCTCACCTGGCGCGTGCGTGAGGGCCGCTCGGTCGTGACGCTCAAGAAGATCGTGATGCCGCCCCTGGGCATGGCCACCGGATTCTGCATGTTCATTTATCCGCCGTGCCGCGTGCCGTTCCTCTGGGGACTCGGCGCTTTCCTCATCGGCGCAGTCATCTTCGCCGTCCCGCTGCTGCTCACCTCCGACCTTCATTGGCACAGCGGCGAAATTCGCATGAAACGGTCGAGCGCATTTTTTGCCGTCATTATCGTGCTCGCCGTCGTTCGCTGGGCCGCGCGCGGCTACTTCGACCGCGTCCTCTCGCTCGAACAGACCGGCGCTATTTTTTATCTGCTGGCCTTCGGCATGATCCTGCGCTGGCGCTTGAAGCTCCTGCTCGCTTATCGCGCTCTCACCGCCGCGCCCGCGCTCCCTTCCGCACGCACCGCCGAAAAAGCCTCCGCCAGCGAATAACTCAGCCAACTCAGAAATTCCCAATTCACTGAGCACTGAGCACTGAGCACTGAGCACTGAGCACTGAGCACTGAGCACTGAGCACTGAGCACTGAGCACTGAGCACTGAGCACTGAGCACTGAGCACTGAGCACTGAGCACTGAGCACTGAGCACTGACCACTGACCACTGACCACTAATCACTGCCTTTATGAGACAATCAGGCGTCGACCCCGTTTCCCCGTTCCCCATCCTCATGAAGGAAAAGCCGATGCCGCACGAACCTGCTAAGAACTCCCTCACTTTTAGCGTCGAGCATAAGGGCGATGCGGCTCTCGTCCATTGCCATGGCCGTCTGGTCTCCGGCGTCGCTGGTCCGTTTTACGACAAGATCATCGCCTTGATTCCCCACAACAAACGCATCGTGCTCGACCTCACCGACCTGGCATTCGTCGACAGCATGGGTCTCGGCACGCTGGTGCGCCTTTACGTCTCAGCCAAATCGGGAGGCTCCTGCCTTCAACTCATCAATCTAGGCAAGCAGATCCGCGAACTCCTCGGTATGACTCACCTGCTTGGGCTTTTCGTCGATATGTGCGAAAAAGGCGTGTCCTTGAAGTTCTGACCGCAGCCTCGAAGTGCCGAAGGCCCTGATTCCTCGGCCCTGTTTTCTCGCTCCCTTGCTCCCTCGCTCCCTCGCTCCCTAGAATCAAACTATGTTCACCGGCATCATCGAGCAAACCGGAACTCTCGTCAGCCTCACCGATCGTGGCGGCGTTCGCCGCATCACGGTCGAAGCGCCCGGCATTGCCGCACAGTTGCGCGAAGGCGATTCGCTCGGCGTCTCTGGCGTCTGCCTCACCGCGCTCGATCCCGACCCGAACTACTTCCACGCCGACCTCGCCCAGGAAACTCTCGATCGCACTTCGCTCGGATCGCTTGCGCCCGGCGCGCGCGTCAATTTGGAACTGCCCACAGCTGCGGGCAGTCCGCTCGGCGGCCACATCGTGCAGGGCCACGTCGACGGCACAGGCATGATGACCGCGCTCGAACCCGTCATTCCCGAATCCAGTCCGACCTTTGACCGCCAAACCACTGACTGGACCCTCAAAGTCCGCGTCCCCGAGAATGTCCGCCAGTGGATGGTGCATAAAGGCTCGGTCGCTGTCGAAGGCATCAGCCTCACCATTGCCGATTTCGATGGCGAGGAGATCAGCATCGCCATCCTGCCGCTCACGTACTGGCGCACCAATCTGCACACGCTCGCCGTGGGCGCGCCCGTAAACATTGAGGCCGATGTGCTGGTGAAGCTGGCGGCGATGCAAATGCAGGACGCGAAGAAGCCGGAATTCGATCTAACCGAAGCCTGGCTGGTTGCGAACGGGTACTAAAGACGAGTGTCAGGGATCAGAAACCGCCGGAGGCGCCATGATCTGCACAAAATGCGGCGCGCTGATGGATCAGACCGATAAGAACACCATGACAGGCCGCGTTATCCGCGAGTACGAGTGCCGCGCGTGCGGCCACACCGATTGGGAAGACGATGGCGTTGCGCTCTGGCAGGTTCTGCATGACGCGCATGAGCAGGACGAAGCCGAACGAGCGGCGCAAGCCGCGGCAAACACCCATCCAGCTGCCGCGCAGCCCAACCAGAATCCGCGCAGCTCGCTCTGGCAGCGCCTCGCAAGCCTCTTCCGCAGCAAGAAATAGCCCGCTTAGTGTCCCGGTTTATGCGGCAGTATCTCCGGAGGCGCAACTTCGATCCACTCCACCTTCATTGCGTCCGAACGGCACTCCGACCACAACGCGTAAATCTCTCGCCGCGGCACCAGCGGCGCATCAACAAGAATCGCACTGCCCGCATCCGCACTGGTGTAGCGCGCGCGGCACCAGTGCGCGAACGGCTCGTATTGGCGACCCTTGCGCAATGTGAACCAGTCGATGATCTCGTGCGGCGATTCCTCGCGCACGTCTTCCGGCGTCCACCAGAACCGCACCGGACCCTTCGCCGTAAATTTCTCTTCAATGCAAGTTCCGCCGGCTTCGTGCATTCTGCGCACAAACTCCGGCCACGTCATCAACCTTCCCCGAGACTTCATCAGCATTCGCAGCTTGTGCTCGCCATGCATCCGCAGCCATCGCGCGCCCAATGTGTAAGGAACCGCCAGGCACGCGCCCACAAACAGCACAGGAATCATCGCGACGCCCATCGCCGTGCCCATCCACGTGGACGGCTGCTTCTCCGCGCTCTCGGTACCCTGCGTTTGCATGTTCTTTGCTCGTGTCGATTAAGGCTTGGAAGGCAACTTCGGCGGAGCCATCAAGTAGTCGTCGCCCACTCGCGCCAGGATCTGCGCCCGCCGATCCGTCAGCAGCTTCAGCCGCTTGGTCGCCTCGATGAACTCCTTCTTTTCGTCGGCCGTCAGCTCCGCTCCGGGCTGCGCTGCCTTCTTGTTCAACTCGTCGAGCCGCGCCTGCAAGGGCGGAATCTCGCGGTCCATCAGCACCGGCTTGATCACCGTTTTCTTCTCGCGCCCCGCGGCCATCTCGTTGCGGTTGTTCTCTTCCCACACGGGCAGCATGCCCACGTGCCCCAGCTCCACGCGCACGCCCGCCGGCCCGTAATCCCTTTTCACCGCCGCAAACAGTCCGATCATCTCGTCTCGCGGATCGCCATTCGAGTCCGGGTTCAGCCCATCCACGTAGCTGCGCGACTGGTTCGACAAGAAGTTGCCTAGCGAATAAAAAATCACCGTGTCGCGTCCATCCTGCGTTTTGTAAGTCTCAATCGGCTGCAACACGTGCGGATGCGCGCCCACGATCACGGTCGCCCCAGCCTCCATCATCTTGTGCGCAATGTCCACGTCTTCGGGCCGCGGCGCGGTCGCGTACTCAACGCCCCAGTGCACCGAAATCACCAGCAGATCGCACTGTGCCCGCGCAGCTTTTATCGCGGCCAGTACCGTGGCCTCGTCCGCTCCCGGCGCGCCGCCGGCTTCGCCCGGATAGGGGAAAAAATTCACGTGCGGCTGATCGTCCTTGTCGGGATTCCGGTTGCCGTTCAGCCAGCGCGTCATGCCCAGCCAGCCCACCTTGATTCCGTTGGCCTCGGTAATCACCGGCTGCCACGCCGTCGCCGTATTGTCTGACGTGCCGGCAAACTGGAGGCCGATCTCTTTCAGATGTTCGCGGCTCTCGACAAATCCCGCCCACCCCTGGTCCATTACGTGGTTGTTGGCAAACGAAACAATCTTGATTCCGCTCGCCTTCAGCGCCTGGGGCAGCTCCACCGGCGCGTCGAAGAGGAACGGCTTGGTCCCGTGTGAGTGCTCGGGCGCCACCGGCGTTTCCAGATTCACGAATCCAAAATCCGCGCCCTCAAAAACATCCGCCACGTCCTCAAACAATGCCGCCCATCCTGGCTCGCCGTCGCCCGCCGACTTGGCCGCCGCGCGCACCGGTTCGTGCGGAATCACGTCGCCCGCCACGGCAAACGTCACCTGGGCCAGATCGTGCGGATAAGGCGTGACCACTGCCGCTGCGCCGTGGCCCGATCGGCAGGCGGTCAGAAGGGCCGCTCCGACCAATGCGCCAACGCACACGGCCACCAGCCCACGCCAGCGCTTACGCGCAACGCTTTCCAGCACTTGCGTGAGCTCCCTCATCCGACACTCTAACCCTTGCCAGCCCATTTCCCGCCCTTAGCCAAGCGCTTTCGCCTCTAACGCGCAGAACGAAATCAGGATACAGGCCCGGGCGAGCGCTGGAGGCGAACATCTCGTCTATTTTTTTGAGTCAAGACTGTTAACCTTAAGCAGGAGCAACTCTTTAAGAGCTTTCCGGCCGCGGAAGCGCGGAACCGGCGAGAACTTGCCATGGCAGAGTTCGTCATCAAGCTGGCCGATGAGCGCGGCCGCGTACAAGAGCAGGTCCAGACCGCGGCCACGGCCGACGAGCTGAAGGCCCGCTTCATCCACGCGGGCTATCACGTCTTTTCGGTCCGCGCCCGCGGCGCCATCGGCCGCGGCCGCCGCAAGGTCAAGCTCGAGCCCTTCCTCATCTTCAATTCGCAGTTCCTCACCCTCATTCGCGCCGGCCTGCCCATCCTCGGCTCGCTGCAAATGCTCGGCAAGATCCAGAAGAATGCCACCTTCGCAGGCCAGTTGGAAGATGTTGCTTCGCGCGTCAAAACCGGCGAGGCGCTTTCCGCCGCCTTCGAAGCGCAGAGCGGTTTTCCGCTCATGTACACCACTACGCTCCTGGCTGGCGAGCGCTCCGGCAACCTGACCGAAGTTTTGGATCGCTACGTAAGCTTCCAGAAGGTAGCGCTCACCCTGCGCAAAAAACTCATTGGCTCGCTCATCTATCCTTGCGTGCTGCTCACGCTGGTCTGCGCGCTCCTCATCTTCATGTTCACCGTCGTGGTGCCGCAATTTGCGCTGCTCTACGACCAGCTCGGCAACAAGTTACCGGCTCTCACCCTTGCCCTGCTCACTTTCGGCAAGTGGATGCAGCACAACATCCTGTGGCTGGCGCTCACGGTGGCCGCAATCGTATTCGCCCTTTACCGCTTCTCCCTCACCGAGCGTGGCAAAGACTTTGCCGATGGCGTGCGCATTCGTCTTCCCATCCTGGGCAAAATCTGGCTCAAATATCAGGTGGCGCTTTTCGCGCGCATGCTCTCCACGCTGCTCACCGGCGGTTTGCCGCTGGTACCCTCGCTGGAAACGGCCTCGCGCTCCATCTCCTCGCGCCGGGTCTCCCGGGCCGTACAAACTTCGGTCGGGACGGTGCGCGAGGGCAAAAGCCTGGCCGACTCGCTCGCCAAAACCGGCATCTTCCCCGATCTCGCTACGGAGATGATCACGGTGGGTGAGCAAACCGGCGCTCTGCCGCAAATGCTCAACTCCATGTCAGAATTCTTCGAGGAAGACGTGGCCACGGCCCTTGCCGCTGCTCTCGCGCTTATCGAACCTGCGATCCTCATCGTCATGGGAGTCGTCGTCGTATTCATTTTGATCTCGCTCTACCTGCCCATCTTTTCCCTGGGGCAGGCGAGCGGAATGTAGGAGGTCGCCCGCATGCCTGACACCAACGTGTTGCCGCCGCCCTCGCCCGCAACCGGCGAAGAACGCGCCCAGGCTGAATCCCTGGCGCGCCGCTACCACGCCGAATTCGTCGACCTGAAGAACTTCAAGATTCAGCACGAACTGCTGCGCACCGTTCCCGTCGAGCTCATGTTCCGCTACAACTTCGTGCCCATCGAGCTAAAGGAAGACGCGCTGGTTATCGCCGTCAGCGACCCATCGCGCCTGATGGTCGTGGACGAAATTGCCGGGCTGCTCGGCAACCGCATCGTAGCTCGCGTGGCCACGCTCTCGCAGATCACTGACTTGCTGAAGAAGACCGAGCAGTCGCAGCGCGTCCTCGACGAGGCCAGCGAGGGCCTCACCTTCGACGTGCTCACGGGCGACGATAACTCCGACGAAAACATTTCGATTGAAAAGCTGACCAGCGATGCCGAGGACATCAGTCCCATCATCCGCCTCGTCGACACCACCATCTTTACCGCGCTCGAGCGCCGCGCCTCCGACATTCACATTGAGAGTTACGACGATTCGGTCCACGTCAAGTACCGCATCGACGGCGTGCTGCAGGAGGCCATGGCGCCCATTGCCCGCGAGCACCACGGCACCATTCTCGGCCGCATCAAGATCATGAGCGAGCTCGACATTGCCGAAAAGCGCGTGCCCCAGGATGGCCGTTTCCGCGTGCGCTATAAGAGCCGCCTCATCGACTTCCGCGTCTCGATCATGCCCACGATTTATGGCGAAAATGCCGTGCTCCGCGTGCTCGACAAGGAGTCGATGAGCGAGAAGTTCAAGCACCTCACGCTCGACGTCGTCGGCTTCGCGGAAGATGATCTGCGCCGTTTCCGCCGCTACATTCGCGAGCCTTACGGCATGGTGCTGGTCACCGGCCCCACCGGCTCCGGCAAAACCACCACCCTCTATGCCGCGCTCAACGAGATCAAAAGCGACGAAGACAAGATCATCACCATCGAAGACCCGGTCGAGTACCAGATTCGCGGCATCACGCAGATTCCCGTCAACGAGAAGAAAGGTCTCACCTTCGCGCGCGGCCTGCGCTCCATCCTGCGCCACGACCCCGACAAAATCCTGGTCGGCGAAATTCGCGATCAGGAGACCGCGCAGATCGCCATCAACTCCGCGCTCACCGGCCACCTTGTCTTCACTACGGTCCACGCCAATAACGTTGTGGACGTGCTGGGCCGCTTCCTCAACATGGGCGTCGAAGCCTACAACTTCGTCTCCGCGCTCAACTGCATCCTTGCGCAGCGCCTGGTGCGCACCATCTGCGAGTATTGCGCGCACTCTGTTCGCCATCCCGAAGAACTTTTGATTTCGAGCGGCATGGACCCCGCCGAATGGCGCGATTTTGATTTCCGTGAAGGCACGGGCTGCATCGAGTGCGGGGGCACCGGCTATCGCGGCCGTACCGCCATCCACGAACTGCTCGATCTTACCGACACCATTCGCGAAATCATTCTCGCCAAAAAGCCCACGTCGGAAATTCGCAGGCAAGCACAAAAGGAAGGAATGAGCTTCCTGCGCGAGTCGGCCATCGAGCGCGTCCGCCGCGGAATCACTACACTCAAAGAGATCAACAAAGTGACTTTCATTGAGGCTTCCAGGTAGGACAGGGATTAGAGACCAAGGGAAAACGAAAGATGAGTTCGATCTTTAAGAAAAATGCGACGGGAAATCAGCCGAGCGGCCGTCCACCGGCTGCGGTCGAGCTCTCGCCCGAGGGCGTCCTTGCCGCCGGGCTTGCCGCCGCGCATTCGCGCCGTGGCGCATCCGCGACCGAGAAAGGCTGCGTCTACGCGTTCGTTCCGCTCGCTCCCGGCGCTTTGGTTCCCAGCCTGGACGAGCCCAACCTGCGCGCGCCCGAAGCCGTGGCATCGGCCATTCGTTCGGCGCTCTCCCAGGTTGCGCCTCGCACACGCGCCGTCACATTGGTTCTACCCGACACGCTGGTCCGCGTCTTCGTGCTCGACTTCGATTCCATGCCTGCCAAAGCCTCTGAAGCCGTCTCCGTGGTGCGCTTCCGCCTGCGCAAAATGGTTCCCTTCGATGTGGAGCCCGCAGGCGTCAGTTGCCAGATCCTCACGCAGAACGAGGCGGAGTGCAAAGTCCTGGCCGCCGTTGTGCCCGGACCCATCCTCGACGAGTATGAAGCCGCGGTTCGTGACGCAGGCTACGAACCCGGCGCGGTTCTCTCCTCCAGCCTTGCCGCGCTGGAAGCGGCTGATGCCACCGAAGGCGTGCTGGCCGCCAACCTCAGCGCCCGCACAATGACCACCGTGGTCACCAGTGGCCAGAATCTGCTTCTCTACCGCACACTCGACCTGCCTCCGGATCCCGCATTGCGCGCCGCGGAGATCGGGCGCGCGATCGCCGTCGCCGCCGCGTACTTTGAAGACAAGCTGGGCGCACCCCCGCGGCGTTTGTATTACGCAGGCATCGAGAGTTTTGATGAGTTTGCGGCGTCCATCGGCAATCCCGAGATTGCTATCGCTGCATGGGCCGAGCGGCCTGAAGAAGGTGCCCTCACGGCTCTGCCTCAAACCAGCTTTGCCGGCGTCGCAGGCGCGCTGGCGGGAGCGAGCTAGAGCAATGAGGATCACACTCAATCTCGCCACGCGACCCTTTACCGATCTCGGCCCGGCCATCAAACGTCTGCGCGTCGGCATGGCCGTACTCGCCGTGCTTTGCCTGCTCTTCATTCTGGGCCTGCATTTCTTCGACAGCCAGGCGGCGGAGGCTCGCGCCCGCGAGCACTCTCTCGATGGCGCCATCGCGCGCATCCAGGCCGAGCGCCAACAAGCGCAGACCTTCATGCAGCGGCCCGACAACGCGCAACTCCTCACGCAGGCCGAATTCCTCAACGAGCAATTCGATGAGAAGGCCTTTTCCTGGACTCTCGCCATGGAAGCCATGGAAACCGTTCTTCCCGCCGGTGTTCAGGTCACTTCCATCGAGCCGCAGCGCAGCAAAGACGGGCACATCACCGTAGAACTCCGCGTAGTTGGCCCTCACGACCGCTCCGTCGACTTAATGCGCAATCTTGAGCACTCCCGCCGCTTTCTCGAGCCGCGCATTGAGAGTGAGAGCGCCGAGAACAGCACCAATGCAAATCAGCAGTTGGGGCCGATCAGCGCGTCCAATCGTTTCGAGTTTGAGATATTTGCCGATTACAATCCGCCCGCGCCCGGAGAGCGCGTGAACGCGAAGTCCGAGGCGGGCAATTCTGCATCGCATACGCCTGCATCCGCGACTCCGCAGCATCGAGGACGCGGACCCTACACTGGGCCTGCGCAGCGGACGCCACGTCCCGTGCAGATACCACCAAATCCCGCGCCTGCTAAGAACGGAGGCACGCAATGAACGAACCGAATCCAACCACCACGTGGCGTGAGCGGCTTGCTTCCCCGCTCACTTGGCACGTGGCCGGCTTCGTTCTGCTGCTCGTGCTGGCCGTTGCGCTGGCCGTCCGTCTCGGTCTTGACTGGGCTGTCATGGACAGCCATTCCAGTGAGATCCTTGCCAGTAAGCAGATTCAGTTAAAGGCTCTTGAGATTCAAACCACTCCTCTGCGTGGGCTCGATCAACGCGTGGAGAAGACCCGCGAGCAGTTAGACGACTTCTACCGGAGACGCGTCCCGCCCAATTATTCCTCCATTGACGCGCGCATCGTGGAATTGTACGTCGCTTCGGGCGTGCGCCTCACGCGCGTGCAGTATACGCAGGGCGAGCCCGGCCCCGGCCTCACGGAAATCACCATGGACGCCAGCATCAGCGGCAACTATCCTGCCATCATGCGATTCGTCAACAGCATGGAGCGCGATCCCATGTTCTTCATCATCCGCGCCATGGCTCTCACCGGCCAGCAGGGCGGCCTTGTGAATCTGCGCATGCGCGTCTCCACCTGGCTGCGCCCCTCCGACGTTCCAAGCGATCTTCCCTTTACTCCGGTTGAGAACCCAGTCCAAGACAATAAGGCGCCCGCGGCGCCCGCCAAGGAGGGCGAATAACATGGCCCTCGCTCTCGGTCTTGAAAACAAGCGTAACGTCGCAATCGTGCTCGTGCTCTTCGGCGCTCTGTTCGGCTACGTCGGGTACCTGATCTATCAATCGATCTCCGGTCCTCCCGTGCCGTCGCAGTCTTCGTCGGCGCAAACCGTAGGCACGAACGGCCCCGCCACGCCGGGTAAGCCTGTAGCGGGTGGCGCGGAAGCGCAACGGCTCTCGAACGCGGGCATCGATCCCTCGCTGCACTTTGACAAGCTGGCTCAAAGCGAAGACGTGCGCTACGAGGGCACTGGCCGCAACATCTTCTCGTCCGAGTCCGCGCCGGACATTATCCCAACTCCGCTCAAGAGCGCGCGCAACACGCCCATCGTCCCCGCAGTCGCGCCCGGCCTACCTCGGCCCCCAGAGATCGACCTCAAATACTTTGGCTACGAGCAGGACAAGGACAAGTCGCTGCGCGCCTTCTTCGTGCATGGCGATGACATTTTCATCGCCCGCACCGGAGAAATCGTCGACCATCGCTACAAGGTCGGCGTCATCCAGCCCCTCAATGTCGAGGTCACAGATCTCTCCTACAACAACACGCAGTCGCTGAGGTTGTCGTCCTTCTGAGACTCATGACGAATCAGCCTCCAACGCGCCGGCCCGTCCCCGATTCCGAGCAGGGGTACATCATGCTCATCGCCATTTTTCTCATGGCGCTCGTCGTCATCTCGCTGGCCATCGCCGCGCCGCAGGTTGCCAAATCCATCCAGCGCGACCGCGATCTGGAAACCTATCACCGCGGCATGCAATACCGTCGCGCCATTCAGCTCTATTACCGAAAGTTCCACGCCTATCCGCCCAACGTCGACGCCCTGGTAGAAACCAACCAGGTCCGCTTTCTGCGCAAGAAATACGTCGATCCCATCACCAACAAGGCCGATTGGAAGCCGGTCCTCTTTGGCCAGAACAAAACGCCCACGGCGATGGGTTTCTTCGGCCAGCCGCTTGCGGGCGGAGCCACATCGATCGCCGGAACTGGCCCCAGCGGCGGCAACGGCCTCGGTGGCAGCGGCGGCGGCACCATCATTCCGGGCGGAATGGGCTTCCTCACTGGCGGTTCCAGCGGAAGCACCCCGACTTCGGCCTCAACCAGCACCCCAACCGACCCTTCGGCCGGAACCGGCGGGAGCACGAGCTCGACGTCGACCAGCCCGTCGGGAACGACTACCAGCGGAAGCACAACTTCCTCCACCAGCTCCGATCAATCCGGGCAAACCTTTGGCGGCGGAGGCATCATCGGCTTCTCGCCCGGCAGCCCCAAGCAATCCATCCGCATTTTCAAGAAGAAGAACCACTACAACGAGTGGGAGTTCACCTACGACCCCATCTCCGACGCGCAAACCATCAGCGGCGGCAACGCCGCGGGCATCGGCCAAAACTCGAACAGCAATACCTCCGGAGCGTCCGGTAACACCAACTCCAACTCGAATAACACGAACTCCAACGGTACTGTCGCCAACCCGCCGAGCCCAAGCCCAGACGCTCCTCAGCAGCAGTAGCCCATCGGCCCACCCCGCGCACTCAAAGTCACTCAAAACACAAAAGGCCCGCCCCTTCGGGCGAGCCTTTGTCTTTGTTCCTAATCCCTGTTCCCTGCTTTTACACCTGGAACGATGAACCGCACCCGCAGGTCGACTTCACCTGGGGGTTCTCGAACTTGAAGCCCGCAGCCTCCAGGGTTTCCACGTAGTCCACGATGCAACCGTTCAGGTACATCAGTGACGTGGCGTCGACATACACCTTCAGGTCGTCAAAACTGAAAACCTTGTCCATCATGCCGGGCTGGTTCTCAAAGGCCATGGAGTATTGGAAGCCGGAGCAGCCTCCGCCCACCACGCCGATGCGCAATCCAGCGGGAAGCGGATCCTGGGTGGCCATAATCTCGCGCACCTTGGCGATCGCCGGGGCGGTCAGCACAAGTGGCGGTTTCTTTTGGGTTTCCTGGATCGGTTCGACGGTCGTAGTGGTTGTCGCCATGATTCCTCCCCTGTTTGGCTTGAATTGCCTAGCGCGGTCTGCTTCTTTCACTTTATCGTTCCCTGAACTCCGGCACAAGCCCCGCTCGCAGCACACTGTGTAATAGATGCAGCCGGGGGAGGGATGGTCGCATTGTCTCGGGACCCATGTCGTTCATTCCGCAGCGCCTCCTCGGCTCATCCAACCGCCTTGTTTTCAGTCTTCAGCGGCCACCTTGGCCCCTGAATCCGCCGTCATGCCGCGCCCGATGACTCCGAAGTAACGCCGCGACGGGGCGCATCGATCATGACAATGAATATCTCGTGACGTGGTTCACAGCGCCACCAGTTTGGAGCTATGATGATCAACCGTACGGCCCTCTGGCCGCGAGACCGCGATTCCCCACGACCCCGTGGTCACTGAGACCGCAGCTCGTTGGGAGGTGCAGCATGACGGTAGCCTCGATGGTGTTGTGGAGCGTATGGAGTGTATTTGCGCTCTTGATGGCTGGACTGTATATCTATCGCTCCAGCCTTACCCGCGATGAGGAAGACCAGATCTTCCTCGACGATTCATTCGATCACGAGAAGGTTCACCAGGCGGCGATTGTGGCGAGAGTCGCCAAAGTCGAGCCGCTGGTGCGCGCTGCTCGCTGGCTGGTAGTGGCGATGACGGCCGTGGTGGTCGTCTATTACGTCCGCGACATCATGGTGCAGTTGAACGTCATTCACTAAGGCAGTCGAGCCGCGGCATATCCCGCGCCGGCCGCATAAGAACCTCAGCACAGTCCCCAGCGGATGAATGTCCGCCGGGGACCGGACAAGACTGCGCGGAGACTCTCTGTCTACTGGAGTTCGCCCTGATCGTAATCGCGTGAACAGCCTCTAGAACTGGTGGAACACGTCATATACGAAATACACCACCACCGCCAAAGTCATCACGCCGGCAAGAATCATCACCGACCGCTTGAGGGGCAGCAGCTTGCCCACTCGCGCCGCAATCTCATCCTGCTCGCTCTTCACATGGTTCGACGATTCGGCCAGGAAAATCTGCGCCTCTTCGTTCCTGCCCACTCGCGCCACATAAATGCTCACGCCTAACATCAAAGCCAGCGAAACTCCCCACACTGACAACAGCACCGGAACCAATGGCATCCTCTTCTCCATGCATCAGGAATTATGTGGCCCCGCGGCTGATGCGATCGCGTGGTACAACACGCTCGCGAGCATCAAGGCCTCACGGGGCTCATCATAATTTCGAGGAGAAGGTATCGAGGGTGACAGGAGTCACGCCTGCGCTCGGAAAAGCCCCAAACGGACCACATTCCGAAATGGTTTGATGAAATCTACTCCACTTCCTGCTGTGCGCGATAGCCATCCCGCGCGATGATGTCGTATTTAAGCGGCTTTTTCTTCTCGTCCTGCATGCGCAGCGGCTGGCCCTCGTCGTCTACCAGTTCCACGCGCACCTTGCGCCAGGTTCCATCCTGCTTGGCATTGGACGGGTGGTAGACGAGCTCGTATTTCGCGCGGATATTCATGTTGATTTCTTTCACAATGTCCGGTAGTTCGCCGACAAATCGCGGCGCATAGTGCAAGCCTCCGGTCCAATCGGAGAAGCTCTTCATTTCGTTGTCGGCCTGCAGATACGTCATATCGCGCGCGCCGGCCATCATGCCGCCCCTGCCCTCGGTCAGCGCCTCAAAGAGTCCGTCGGTCGAGATGCTGAAGATGGTGATATCGCGCGAAGCCTTCACCTTCTTCTCAATCTTGTCGAACGTGAGCTTGGAAAAGGTATCGACGCCGCTGGCAATCAGGATGATGTACTTCGGACCTTGAATCCGCGACAGCCGGTCCAGGGATTCATTCAGCGCATCGAATATATCGGTCTCGGAAAATGCCGCGGGCATGTAGACCTCGTTGGCCAGGATGTTCATGCCTTCCTGAATCTGCTGCTTGTCCTGCGTGAAATCGGTCACGATGTGGGTATTCAGGTCGAAGGTCATCATGGCCACGTAATCCTGCGGCCGCAACTGCTGCGCAAACGCCCAGGCCGTGTTCAACGCCTGGATTCTGAAGCTAAAGCCCCGGGCCGCATACTCCATCAGGATCAGAGCTGTGATCGGCGTCTCCGTGCGCTTGAAGCCTTCAACCTTCTGCTCCACGCCGTCTTCATAAACGCGGAAGTTCGAAGGCTTCAATCCCGGCACGAACGCATGCGTCTTTTCCAACTGAACGCCCACGTCGATCGTCACCTCGGGGACATTCACGCGCAGGGTCACGTTGCCCAACCCCTCGGGGTTCTTGAATTGGGGCGCGGCCGGCGCGGGCGGCGGCGGTGGCTGCGTCGCGTCCGGGTTTTTCTTCGGCACGGCGATCACTCCCGTGTCGCCGCTGGGACCGCCGGCATCGGGCGTGTTCTGGTCCGGCTGCTGCGCCGCGGGTTGCTGGTTCTGCTGCCCCGATGGCGCGGACTGACCCGCCGCCCGCATCCACGGCGCGCCGGCCACAGCCACAACAACCACCAGCAGCAGATTGAGCGCGAAACGTTGCGAGAAAGTAAGTTTCAGGCGCGGCATGGTCATATACATCCCCTTGTGCTCACAAGCATACGCGATCCGCATCGCCGCTGGTGCAGGCGCTGGCCATGCGGCCCGCTGTACTCTAATAGACGTGGAAACCTGCCTAAAAGGAAACAAACGGGGGCTCTCGGCTCCTGCCTTTTTCACCGTCGCCTCTTACGCCATTCTGGCCCTGGCGGCAGCTTCTGGGTCCTCGCTGCTGGCACAGACCGCTGCTGTACCCCGGTCCTCCGCGCAACAAGGAACTCCTGTGCCGGTGGGCCCTCCGCGCAACCCCGCATTCTTCCCGCTCAACCAGGTCCACCCCGGCCAGACGGGTACCGCCTGGACCGTTTTTCAGGGGAACACGCCCGAACCCATGCAGGTTGAAATCCTTGGCGTGCTGCGCGGCGCCCGCGGCCCCGGCCAGGACCTCATCCTGGCTAAGCTCCATGGCGCCAAAGCCGAGTACACCGGCGTGGTCGACGGCATGAGCGGCAGCCCCGTCTACATCGACGGCAAGCTGCTGGGCGCGCTGTCGTATCGCATCGGGCAATTCACCAAGGAACCCATCGCCGGCATTACGCCCATCGGGCAGATGCTCCAGGTGCGGGATCTTTCCGCCTCTGATCTCTCCGCGGGCCCATCGCAGACCGCTCTTGGCTCTCCTCTGCTGGCAAGCTCGTCGCCCGACGCCGCTGCCTCACCGTCCGACGCAAAAATGATCTTCCAGCCCATGGAGACGCCGCTCGTCCTCAGCGGATTCAGCCCGGAAGCCACTCGTTTCTGGAAGCAGCAAACCGCCGGCACCGCGCTGGAAACCGTCGCCGCCGGCGGATCCAATTCCGGTTCGGGCTCGGGTTTGGGCAGCTCCTCCGGGGCCGGCGATTCTTCTGCGGCCACTGCGCCACCTTCACTCCAGCCGGGGTCGTCCGTCAGCATGCAGCTTGTTCGCGGCGACGTTGAAGTGGCCGCCACCTGCACCATCACTTATTTGGATTCCACGCAATTGCTCGCCTGCGGCCATCCGGTCCTCGGCGCTGGGCCGGTCTCGCTGCCCATGACCACAGCCGACGTCATCACCACCGTGGCATCGCCGCTCGACGCCTTCAAGATCATCAACACCGGCGCCACCATCGGAGCATTCACACAGGATCGCGAATCCGCCCTGCGCGGCGTCTTTGGCGCGCAGGCACACATGATCCCCATGCACATCTCCGTGGATGCCCCCACCGGCCAGCGCCAGGTCAACGTGGAGATTCTCGATCTCCCATCCATCACGCCGGTCGCCATGCAGGTGGTTCTGCTCGATTCCCTTACCGAAACCAACGCGAGCAGCGAAGCGCTCAGTTATCACCTCACCGGCAGCGTCGATCTCGCCGGATATCCCTCCATGCCGCTCGACCTGTGGGCCCCGGCATCCGGCGTGCCTGCTGCCATGCAAACCGCTCTTCTCGCCGGCCAGCAGTTCACTCACCTCTACGCGAATGGGGCTCGCCAGGGCGTGATCCGCCAGATCGATCTTCATGTGCAGGCAGTTCCCCGGCGGGTTCTTGTCACGCTCGATCAGGTGCATTTCATCTCCAGCGATATCGCTCATGCCGGCGACACTATGGAAATCGAGGCCACTCTCCGTCCCTGGCAGCAGCCCGAGCGCAACGTGCGCATCGCCTTCCAACTCCCGGCGCGCCTCGCCCCCGGCAATCTGCGCCTGCTCGTCTCCGACGGCGCTACGCTCGACCGCACGCTCTTGCAGCCCCGGCTCAATGCCCCTCCGGCCGATCTCACCACGGTGCTGGCCGAAGCCCGCGATCGGCACCCCGCCGATCGCATCTACGTCAGCCTCCTTGCTCCCGAGGCCCAGGGCGCGCTTGAAGGCCAAACCCTCACCGGCCTACCGCTTTCCATGGCCAATGCTCTAGAGCCCCTTCGCAATACCGAGAATGCCAGCCTGAATGGCGAATCGGCCGAACTCGCTGCCGAGGCGCCCGCAGGCGGCGTGCTCTCCGGTTTCCAGATACTCAATATCCACATTGAGCCGGGCGGGGGGTTAAACTAGGGGAGTTAGATTTTCAACTCTCCTCCAGATCGGCGCGGCACTTTGGGGAAATTGCCGGACCGACAACCATGCAATCAGGCTTCCGGAGCACAAAATGGCTCAAATTCAAGGACTTGCAGTTCATGCAGCAGGAGCCGAACTCCTGTCATACCGTTATGATCCAGGCAAGCTCGGCGCGCACGAAGTCGAGATTGCTATTACGCACTGCGGCATCTGCCACAGCGATTTGCATCTTATCGCCAACGATTGGGGCATCAGCCAGTACCCCTTCATTCCCGGCCACGAAATTATCGGCAAACTCTCCGCCATCGGCTCCGAGGTCAAAGCCCTCGAGGTCGGCCAGCGCGTGGGCCTCGGCTGGCAGTCCAACTCCTGCGGCCATTGTGAATGGTGCATGAAAGGACAGGAAAACCTCTGCCCGGAGTCGGAAGCCACCTGCGTGCACCGCAACGGTGGTTACGCCGACCGCGTCCGTGCCAATGATCGTTTCGTCGTTCCCATCCCCGACGCCCTCGACAGCGAACAAGCCGCGCCGCTGCTTTGTGGGGGCATCACCGTCTACAATCCGATGCGTCTCAACGGGGTCAACCCCTCGTCCCGCGTCGGTGTAGTCGGCATAGGCGGTCTCGGCCATCTTGCCATCCAGTTCGCCCGCGTTTTCGGCGCTGAAGTCACCGCATTCTCCACCTCCCCGGCCAAGGAAAAAGAGGCTCGCGCTCTCGGCGCAAATCAATTCGTCAACAGCCTCGAATCCAAGAACATGAAGGACGCCGTAGGCTCACTGGACTTCATCATCACCACGATCAATGCCAATCAGGACTGGAACGCCTACCTCCAATGTCTGCGGCCTAACGGAATCCTCTGGTTTGTCGGCGTTCCGCCCGCGCCCATCTCGGTGCAGGCCTTCCCGCTGATCTCCGGCCTGCGCACCATCGGCGGCAGCCCTGTCGGCAGCCCTTCGCGCCTGCGCGAAATGCTCGACGTCGCCGCCCGTCACGGCGTGAAAGCCATCACCGAACCTTTCCCCATGGCCAAAGCCAACGACGCCATCGAAAAGGTGAAGAAGGGTAAAGTCCGCTACCGCGCGGTGCTGGCGAACTAGGACCATCGCCCCTCAGATCAGGCACGATACTTGGGTGCCCCCGGTCTCGATTCTGAGACCGGGGATAGCACCGCAACCTGCCAAGTGGCTCCCTCGCTCCCTTCGTCCCTGCTTTTCCACACCCCTTTTCGCTAACATATTTGCGTATGCCCTTCCCGATCCGCACCTGCGTAGTCTGTCACGAGGAGTTCGAGCTCCATCCCGATAAGCCGGGATTCGCCAATCGCTGCCCATCTTGCAGCGAGCCGGAATCGACCGAGCCGGTAGCAGCAAACGCGCCCGACGTCTTTGACCCCAAAGCCGAGCGCGAAGTGAACGCCGCTCGCCGCCGCGCGATCCGTGACCTGCTTTACCGCAAGGACAGCTAGACGAATTCGCGCTATCCTGTGTGCTCCGGCAAGCAAAGGATTCATATGCTCACCTTCCCCATTCGACCCAGGACTGCGCTCGAAGTTGCCACCGCCATCATCGGCATTTCTGTTGGTCTCGCTGCGCCGAGCGCAATCGCAGCCGGCGCCAAAGCAAATCTGCATTCGCCCTGGGACGCGCATCCCGTCGCGCTAACCGCCGCGTCTTATACCTGCTCTCCAGTCGCCGCCTTGCCGCACGACATCGTGGCCTTCGACTACTACTCCGACCCCAAGCATTCCGTCATCGATCCCACGCGCTACGCCGCCTACCAGGCCGCCTCCCGGCAATTCGGTGACGTGGAAGAGGCCGTCGAGCATGCTGCTGACAACTTCCAAGGCACTGGAAGTCGCGAAGCCGCCGCCTGCGCTGCACAAATCCTCCTGGCGCAGGCGCAAGCCAAGTCGATGACCGGCAGCATGTCGTCCAATCAGGCCTACTACGTGCAGAACTGGGCTCTCGGCGCTCTGGCCGTGGCCTGGCTCAAGGTGCGCCCCGCGGGCGATACCACGCTCCGCCTCACGCCTGCGCAATCGGACGCCATCGACGCGTGGATGAAAACCGTCGCGCAGCAAGTCGAAGACTACTTCGAAGGCTTGCACCAGAAAGGCGCCACCAGCGGCCGCAATAACCACTTCTACTGGGCCGGCTTCGCCGTGATGGCGGCCGGCATCGCAGCCGACGATCGCGACCTCTACAGTTGGGGCAGCGGCACCTACACCTTCGGCGTCGACCAGATTCAGGCCGACGGCACGCTGGCCCTCGAAATGGACCGCGGCCAGCGCGCACTTCACTATCATCTCTTCGCGATCGCGCCTCTGGTCACCATGGCCGAGCTTGCCCAGGCCAATGGCGACGACGTCTACGACTACGACCACTCACGCCTCAAGCTTCTTGTCTCGGTCAGCGTCAGTGGCCTCGCCGACAACCACTTCTTCCAGGAAAAATCCGGCGTCGCGCAGGACACTCCGAAAGACGGCGTCATCTCCGGTTCCGACATTTCCTGGCTCGCGCCTTACGCGCGGCGCTTCCCCAGCCCAGAAATCACCGCCCTGCTCAAGGCCGTGCCCGCCGCGCCCGACCGTTACCTGGGCGGCCTGCCTCCGCCGTAAGCGCGGGCATCTCCACGGCCCACAGTTCATGATTCACAAACCACGTACAATAGAGATGTGACCAAAATCTCCCCGCCCGCGGCCCCTACCGTGGGATTCATCTCTCTCGGCTGCCCCAAAAACCTCGTCGATTCCGAGGTCATGATGGGCCTGCTCGACCGCGCCGGCGCGCGCCTGACCGCCCATCCCGAAGAAGCCGAGATTCTGGTCGTCAACACCTGTTCCTTCATCGACAGCGCCAAGCAGGAGTCGGTCGACACCATCCTCGAGATGGCGCGCCACAAGACCGAAGGCCGCGCCCGCAAACTCATCGTTGCCGGCTGCCTCGTCGAGCGCTATCGCGACGAAATCCAGAAAAACATTCCGGAAGTCGATTCCGTCGTCGGCACCGGCGAACTCGAGGCGATTCTCGAAGCCGCGGGCCTTGCACCCACGCCCGCAGCCACCACGCCTTCGCCCTTCAACATCATCACGTCCGTCCACGCCGACACGCGTTCTGGCCAGGAATCTCTTTCCGGCACGCATAAAGCACCCGCATCTCGTCAAGAAGGCGATCACCGCGAACGGGCAGGCCGCTTCCGCCGCGACGATTGGCAAGGCGCTTCGTCCTCCTTGCCCACATATCTTTATGACGAAACCACCCCGCGGCTCCTCTCCACGCCGCGCGCGTCAGCCTACATCAAGATCGCCGAGGGCTGCGACCACCCCTGTACCTTCTGCGTCATTCCCAACCTGCGTGGCAAGTTCCGCTCGCGGCACTTCGAGTCCGTCGTCGCCGAAGCCGAGCAACTCGTCGCCCGCGGCGTTCGCGAAATCACGCTCATCGGCCAGGACACCACATGCTATGGCGAAGACCTGGGCCTGAAGGATGGACTGGCGACGCTGCTCGACACGCTCGCCCGCATTCCCGATCTGCGCTGGCTGCGCTTCCTCTACGCCTATCCAAATCGCATCACCGGCAAGCTACTCGAAACCATCGCGCGCCATGACAACATCTGCAAATATCTCGACCTGCCCCTGCAACATGCCTCACCCGACGTCCTGAAACGCATGAAGCGTGGCGCCAGCGCCGAAATCTTCTTGAAGACTTTGGATAAGGTTCGTGCCGCGGTGCCGAACATCGCTCTTCGCACGTCCTTCATCGTGGGTTTCCCCGGCGAGTCGCTCCGCGACTTTGAGGTCCTGGAGGAGTTCATCGCCGAAGCGAAGTTCGATTGGCTCGGCGTTTTCAACTACTCGCATGAAGAAGGGTCCGCAGCCTACGCGCTCGACGCCCAGCTTCCGAAGCGAACCATCGAGTCGCGCCGCAAACGGCTGATGAAGCTCCAGCAGTCGATTTCGCGCCAGTCGAAAAAGGATTGGGTCGGCCGCGAACTCACCGTGCTCGCCGAAGGCGAGAGCCCCGAAACACCGCTGCTCTGGGAAGGCCGCACCCAGTTCCATGCGCCCGAGATCGACGGCAAGGTCTACATCAACGACTTCGGGGCTCTTGAAAATCTGGAGGCCGGCCGCTTCTACCGCGCCGAAATCGTCGAGGCCCACGACTACGACCTCGTCGCCCGCATTCTATCCACCGAACGCTAAAATTCGTCCCCGGCAATCGTTGCCAGTTTTCTAGTTTTTTCCCCTTCGTCTTTGCTTCATTGAGCGGCGCCGATGAACAACTGATGTTCCTCGCGTCAGCGGTGACAAGCTGAGAACCGGCGCCCGCGGGCCGGGGATCTTCGCGCACAGTATCCGCTCACACCCAATGCGAGCGCATCCCCGCCTCAAAGCTCGCCTGCGACCTGTTACGCCAGAGTACTTTCCATCGCTTCAAGCTTCGGCACGGGGAGCTGGCTGTACACGCTCATCTTGAAAGCGTTGCCACCCTTTTTTACAAACAACGCGACCATTTTGCCGGCCATCACCACGTAATATGCGTCGTCGCCGATTCCGCTCGCAGGCACAATCTGCATGGCCGGACTCAAGGACGTCTTGCCTTTGTTGTAGGCATCCACGCTCTCCGTCATCAACGTTACGATCTTGCCGACCGCGGTCCAGGTGCAGGTTGCTTTGAACGTCGGCGTCACATATTGTCCGGGACCCATCTGCGACCCTACGACTGCGCTTACCTGTGCAGGCGTCAGCAGGGAGCAGGCATCACTGGCCGATTGCGCCTGGGCAGCGAAAACAGTGGCGACAAAGAGAAATGCCAATGCGATCAGAGCTCTCGCGAATCTTCGCATGGACGACCCCCTGGGGAATTGGAACGGCCAGTATACAGCCGTTTCTTACCGGCCGCGGCGGTTTTTCGCGGAGATCCGCTAAGTTTTTTGGGGATAGTATTGGTGCCCTGATACCTGTTCACCGCTCTCCGTTCCTTGTACTACTATTCCTCCATGCCCATCCAGCGCCGCACCTTCCTCAAATCCTCCGCGTCCTTCCTCCCAGCCATGGCTCTCCAAAACGTCCTCGCGCAAAGCTCGCCTGAAGCGCCTGCTGCTCCCACCGTACATCCTGTCCCCGCCGGCGAAGACGTCACCGGCCATCTCCACCCCCTTGGTTTCAGTTCACTCGCCTTCAAAGTTGTCCCATCCGACACCGCAGGCAACCTCCTCGTGATTGAGCACAGAAATCTTCTGCCCGACACGGGCCCCGCTCTGCATATGCATCTTTCTCAGGAAGAATGGTTCTACGTAATGGAAGGTGAGGTACGTTTCCAGGTCGGCGATGGTCGCCTGCATCTCGGCCCCGGCGAATCGATCCTCGCCCCGCGCCGCATCCCTCACACCTTCTCCGCCGTCGGCTCTCCGGCGCATATGCTGATCGCCTTCACTCCGGCCGACAAGATGGAGCAGTATTTCATCGACGCCGCGACCCATCCCTCACTCGCAGCCACCGCCGACTTCATGAACCGCTACGACATGCAATGGATCGGCCCCTCCCCGTTCTGGAAGTCTTGAAAACGAGGACCAAGGAGTTGAGAACAGGGAGTAGAGGTTTGTGCCCAGCCAACTGCGCTGGATCCAGACACAGCGCCGCTCGCTCCCTTGCTCCCTTGCTCCCTGTAGTACTACACTTCCGCCATGAAAAACTCGCTTCCCCGCCTGTTCCGTTCTGTGGCCTTACTCGCCTGTGCCGCGCTCGCCTTGGCCGCAGCCGCTCACAGTCAGGACTGGGCCAAAACCATTCTGAACAAATCGCCGCGGCATCAGGAATGGGTAAAGGTGACCTATGGCTCGCGGACAGTGAACGCCTTCGTTGTCTATCCCGAGGTCAGCCACAAAGCTCCCGTGGTCCTGCTCATCCACGAGATCTTCGGCCTCAGCGACTGGGCGCGCTCCATGGCCGACGACATCGCCGCCATGGGCTACATCGTCATCGCGCCTGACCTGCTCTCAGGCTTCGGGCCCAACGGCGGCGATACGAGCGCCTTTCCTGACATGCAGTCGACCACCAAGGCCGTCTCCGGCCTCGATCCCGCCATCGTGACCGCCGACCTGAACGCCACCGCCAATTACGCGCTCAAGTTCCCGGCGGCTAACGGCAAACTCGCCGTTGTCGGATTCTGCTGGGGCGGGGGCAAATCGTTCCTCTTCGCCACCCAGCGCAAGGATTTGAGCGCGGCCTTCGTTTTCTACGGTGTTCCGCCACCCACCGAGAGCCTGGCTGCGATCACTGCGCCTGTTTACGGATTCTATGCGGAGAATGACGCGCGCATCACGGCCACGATTCCGGCCACAAAAGACGCCATGGCCGCCGCAGGCAAGAAATATGAGCCGGTAGTCTACGACGGCGCGGGCCATGGCTTTATGCGCGCCGGCGAAGATCCCGCCAACACCAATGCCGCCAACACGACTGCGCGCACTAAAGGATTGAAGCGGCTGGAAACGCTGCTCGAAGGCATGTGAAGAAGCGAATGAGTGAAGAAGTGAAAGGAGTGAAGGAATAAGCCGTCATTAGTGGTCATTTCTTTCACTCTTTTCACTTCTTCACTCCTTTCACTGTTCACGGCCCCCGAGCGCGCTACCATAGTTGTTGATCACGGCGCACACACGCCGCGTAACCCATGCCTGCGAAGAAAAAATCCGCCAAACTGCTGCGCTGCCCCTCCTGCGGGATGCTGGTGCGTCCCGAAGATGAGGACTTCCCTTTCTGCAGCGACCGCTGCCGCAAGATCGATCTCGGCAAATGGGCCTCGGGCGCCTACAAAATCAGCTCTCCGATCCTCGATCCCGAAGTCCTCGAAGACCTGGGCCTCGGCGGCAACAGTCGCGGCGGAGGCTCGGATGAAGGCTGAAAGTTTCCCCACAGGTCCAATCCAAAGCCGGGAAAAAGTACCAACCACGAAAAAGACCACCTGGGCATTCGCCGTCGCCACCTTCTTCGGCGCGGGCTATGGCAAACCCGGCCCCGGTACATGGGGCTCCGTCGCAGCCGTGCTGTTATGGGCAGCATTCGCGTATCTCGAAGATCCCACGCCCACCGCGCTTCTCTTGGCTCTCGCCGTCAGCATCGCGGTTGCACTGCTCCTCGGCGTACCCGCCGCCACCATCGTTGAAAGCGAATCCGGAATCACCGATCCCGGCTTTGTCGTCATCGACGAGGTCATCGGCCAATGGATCGCACTCCTCGGCAGCCCGGCCGACTGGCGTCACGGCCTCATCGCGCTGGTGCTTTTCCGCATCTTCGATATCACTAAACCATTTCCTATTCGCCGGTTCGAACAGCTGCCGGGCGGCTGGGGCATCATTTTCGACGATGTCGCCGCCGGCCTGTATGCTTTGGGTGTAGCCTCACTGGTTCGAATCTGGATCTGATCCCCTATGCCCCGCAGCTCTCCGCAACCCGATTCGGCGGCCGTGCCGCTGCCCCGCGTCGACGACGTGGTGCCCGCCGCAGCCCTGCCCCTGGCCGAAGTGGAGCTGAGAGGCCTTTTCCTGGGACCGCGTGGCTTTAAGCTCCCGGCCGTGTATGTGGACGGCGATTCGGCCCATATTCTGATGAGCCGGCCTACGCAGCTCGCCTTTCGCGTTCCCGACGGAGCTTCTTTGGGACTGATTGAAGTGCGTACCCCGGCCGGCGCTGCCAATGCCGGCGCGGTGCGCGTGGCGCGCAAATTGACGGACGGCCTGCACCCAGTGACCAGCCCTGCCGTCAGCCGGTCTGGAATGATTTACGCGACCATCTCCGGCCCGCGCGGCAAGCAAACGCCCGTCTCCGTGATGCGCATCAGCATCGACGGCAGGGCTACTCCTTTTGTGACGGGACTTTTGAATGCGACAGGGCTGGCCTTCAGCCCCGACGGCGATCTTTACGTCACCTCGCGCGCCGAAGGCACTGTCTACCGCGTGGACGCGGCTGGCGAATTCACGGTCTACGTGGAGGGCATGGGCGTCGCCACGGGAGCGGCCTTTGACGCCGAAGGCAATCTGTATGTGGGCGATCGCAGCGGCACCATCTTCAAGATCAATCCCCAGCGGCAGATTTTTGTGCACGCCACGCTCGAGCCCAGCGTAGCCGCCTATCACCTCGCCGTGAATGCCGCCGGTACGCTGCTCGTCACGGCGCCGTCGCTCTCGTCGAACGAGGCCATCTGGGCGATTGAGCCGAACGGCGACACGCGCGCCTGGTATCGCGGGCTGGGCCGTCCGCAGGGACTGGCCATTTCCCGCCAGGGCGATGTGTTCGTTGCCGCCTGTTTGCATGGCCGCCGCGGCCTGGTGCGCGTCACGCCCCAGGGTGAAGCTTCGTTAGTGCTGGCCGGCGACAATCTCGTGGGCGTGGCGTTTTCTCCGCTCGGCACCGCAGTTCTGGCCACCAATGACGCCGTTTATGATGTGGACCTGGGAGTTGAAGGGCTGAATCTATTCTGAGCTGCTAGGTATTAGTTCTCTTTCTATGAAATCTGAGATCATTGCCGTCGGCTCCGAGATGCTCACCCCGTTCCGCCAGGACACCAACTCTCTCTACGTCACGGAGAAACTCAACAGCATCGGCGTCGCCGTCGCGTTCAAAACCATTGTGGGCGACCGGCGGAAAAACATTGTGAACGCCATTCGCACCGCGCTCGGCCGGGTCGACATTCTCATCCTGATGGGCGGCCTGGGACCCACGGAAGACGATCTGACGCGCGAAGCCGTAGCCGAGGCGCTTTCGCTCACGTTGCGCCGCGACGCACCGCAGGTAGCCGCTCTTCATACTCGCGCCGCCATGTGGCGCATTACCATGCCGCAGAACAATCTGAAGCAGGCTGACGTTCTCGAGGGCGCCACGCTGCTGCCAAACGTGAATGGCAGCGCTCCCGGCCAGTGGCTCGACACTACGTTCAGCGGCTATCGCAAGCTCATCGCCCTCTTGCCCGGCCCTCCCCACGAGTGCCGTCCGCTCTTCGATATTGAATGCCTGCCCCGTCTGACTGAAGCCGTGCCGCCGCGCTCCATCGCCGTGCGCACCTTGAAAGCGGCCATGATTCCCGAGTCACAGGCCGACAAGTTGCTGGCTCCCATCTACACGCCTTACACCGACGTAGAAACCACGCTGCTCGCCCACACCGGTGACCTGCAGGTCACGCTTATCTGCTCCAAGCCCGATGCGAGCGCCGCCAGGCAACGCGTCGACGAGCTCGCCGGGCGCATGGAAGAGACACTCGAAGACTGGCTCTATTCCTCGCAAGGCGATTCGCTGGAGCAGATCGTGCTCTACTATCTCGAACTCCGCCAGGCCACGCTTGCTGTCGCTGAAAGCTGCACCGGCGGCCTGGTCGCCGAGCGCATCACCAGCGTTCCCGGAGCCTCGCGAACTTTTCTCGGCGGCGCGGTCGTCTACTCCGATGAGTTGAAGACCTCAATGGCCGGCGTGCCTGCGGATTTGATCAACCAACACGGCGCGGTCTCGGCTGAAGTGGCCAAGGCGCTCGCGCAAGGCATTCGCACACGCACCGGAGCCACACTCGGCTTGGGCGTCACCGGCATCGCCGGCCCTGCGGGCGCAACGGAATCCAAGCCCGTGGGCCTGGTGCACATTGCCCTCTGCGATGCGCAGGGCTGCGACGCGCTCGAGCGCACCTTCCGCGGCGATCGCCAGCGCGTCCGTGAATGGGCAGCGCAGCAGGCTCTCGACCTCATCCGCCGCCGCCTGATGTAATCGGCAAGCATCACAGACCCCTTTGCTACACTTCTCCTGAAGCTTCACCCCGATTCGTCATACGTCCAACCCGCAACCAACTATCCAGGAGCCTTCATGCACGTCGTTGAGCTTGCGGGAGTCACCAAGGCCTACGAAAGCAAAGTCGCCGTGCGCGACCTCAGTCTTTCCATTGAGGCTGGCCAGATGTTTGGCCTTCTGGGTCCCAACGGAGCTGGAAAAACCAGCTCCATCCGCATGATGATGGGCATCACTCTGCCCGATTCAGGGCACATCAATCTCTTCGGAAAGCCCTTCAACCGCAAGAGCCTCGACCGCGTGGGCTATCTGCCAGAAGAGCGCGGCCTCTACAAAAAAATGAAGGTTGTCGACCAGCTCATTTTCTTCGGTGAACTGCACGGTGTGGCCCGGGAAGATGCCCGCAAGCGCGCGATTGATTGGGCCGCGCGCATGGACATCTCCGGCTCACTCGATAAGAAGGCTGAGGAACTCTCGAAGGGAATGCAGCAGAAGATTCAGTTTATCGGCACCGTCCTGCACGATCCCGGCCTCATTGTCATGGACGAGCCCTCCACTGGCCTGGACCCCGTGAACACCGCGCTGCTTGAGCGCGCGCTGCTCGAGCTCAAGGATCAAGGCAAGGCAATCCTCTTCTCCACCCACCGCATGGAGCAGGTCGAAAAACTCTGCGACTCCATCTGTCTTATCGACAACGGCGAGGTTGTCCTCTCCGGCACTATGCGCGAGATCAAGAGCCGCTACGAGCGCAACCGCGTCATCGTCGAGTTTGAGGGCAGCGCTGACTTTCTACGGAGCCCGGAAATCGCCGAAGTCAACAACTTTTCAGGCCACGCCGAAATCAAACTCAAGCCGCACGGCAATGCGCAAAAACTGCTCCGCGAAGCCGCGGACTGCGCCACTATCTATCGCTTCGAACTCGTCGAGCCCTCCCTGGAAGAAATCTTCATTCAGACCGTGGGGGGCAAAGCCCATGCGTAATACGTTTCTCATCGCGAAACGCGAGTACCTGGGGCAGATCCGCGGCCGCGCCTTCCGCTTTACCACGCTGCTGGTTCCCCTCCTCATGGTCCTCCTGCTCTGCATCACCGCTTTTACCGGACGCAAAATGGGCGCAGGCAGGCATATCGTCGTCGCCGCGGACAATCCCGCGCTCGCTGACGATATTCGAGCAAACCTCGTCGCCGACAATCCCGTGCACTACACCGTTGACACCGTCGCCCCGTATACACCTGCGGATCGAGCCAGTTCCCTCGCCCGGATTCAGAACAAATCCATCGACGGCCTTCTCACCATCGATGACTCTTCCTCCGCCGCGCCCGGCATCGTCTACTACTCCGCCTCTTCCAGCGATCTGATGAGTACCTCGCGCCTCAGGGATGCGGTCAATCAAGGCTTCCTCCACCTGCGCCTCGCGCAGCAGGGACTGACGCCGCAGCAGGTCCAGGCGCTCTTCAAGACTGTCTCCGTGCAAACATTGCAAATCGCCGCCAACGGCAAAACCAGCCGAAGCCAGGGCTCGACGCCCTTCTTCAAGGCCATGATGATGACCTTTCTGATGACGATGCCCATCATCCTTTACGGATTCGATACCGCGCGCTCCATCGTCGAAGAAAAAAGTTCCCGCATCTTTGAAGTCATGCTCGCCGTCGCGCGCCCTGAAGAGATGCTCGCCGGCAAGCTCCTCGGCGTCGGCGCCGTTGGCCTTACGCAAATCGCCATCTGGGCCTCAGCCGCACTACTGCTGGGCAGTTCAGCTCTGGCCGCGCCGTTGCTCAGCGGACAAGTCAAATTCCATGTCTCCGTAATTGAAGCGGTCCTCTTTCCCGTCTACTTCATTCTCGGGTTCTTTCTCTACAGCGCCTTCTTTTCGGGCCTTGCCGCCACTTGTGAAACCGCACAGGATCTGCAAATGTATCTTTTCCTCGGCATCATTCCTACCTGGACCAGCTTTGCCATCCTGCCTTTCCTGCTGAACAATCCCAACTCGACCTGGGTAGCTGCCATCTCCATGTTTCCTCCCATCGCGCCCATGCTCATGGTCCCGCGCATCGGCATGCTGCCCGGACAATTCCCCTGGTGGCAGGTCGGACTCTCTCTGGCTCTTCTCGTCCTCAGCATCTGGGCGATGATCTGGTTCGCTGCACGCCTCTATCGCATCGGCATCCTCATGTACGGCAAGCGCGCCACCCTCCCCGAAATCCTGCGCTGGCTGCGCTACTCCTGAGTGAGCATAGCGAGTCGAAGGATCTGCGCTTGGCCGCCTACTCTAGAATTTAGACAGTGATCACCGAAGCCAGCCCCAGGTTCACCCTCCGCCAGCGCCTCGTTTTGGCCGTGGCGCCGCGCTTGGTATGGGCATTGCTCTGGCTCGTGGGCCGCACCTGGCGGTTTGAAGTCATCGCCGAAGACGGCGCCACGCCGCTTCCCTTCGGCGAAGGTGCAGGCGCGGAAATCTTCTGCTTCTGGCACCAGTGCGTGCTGCCCTGCACGTTCTACTACCGCCGCACCCACGCCACCATCATCGTCAGCCGTAGCTTCGATGGCGAGCTGATTACGCGCACTCTCGAGCTCTTTGGCTTTCACACTACGCGGGGTTCCAGTTCGCGCGGCGCGCGCGAAGGCCTGCTCGGACTCAAGCAGGTAATCGAGAGCGGACATCCCGCGATCTTCACCGCCGACGGCCCGCGCGGTCCCATCTATCGCACCAAAATGGGGCCCATCAAACTCGCACACATCACCGGCGCGCGCATTGGCGCATTCCATTTGGAGCCCGAGCGAGCCTGGACCATGCGTTCCTGGGATCGCTTCCTGGTACCCAAGCCGTTTACGCGCATCGTGGTCAGTTGGGCGCGCTGGACCGCCGTTCCCGCAAACCTTGCCGAGAACCAGTTCGAGCAGAAACGCGAGGAGCTGAATGCGGCCATCGAGCGCGCGCGAAAGAACGCTCTCTCCCACCTTGGGAAGGTCGCCGAATGAAGCGCGCAATCCCTTGTAGCGCCGGTCTCCTGACCGGCTGTAGTGAGGGCCTCCTGGCCCTCACTACGATCTTCACTTCGGGGATCAGTCTATGACCGATCTCTCCGTAGCCGACTTCGATTACGCGCTTCCCGAAGAACTGATCGCGCAGCAACCGCCCGCTGAGCGCGGGACAAGCCGCATGCTGCTGGTGAATCGCGCCACCGGCGCCGTCGAAGACGATCTCTTCACGAACCTTGGAGAGCATTTGCGCCAAAGCGATCTGCTCGTCCTCAACGACAGCCGCGTCATTCCCGCACGGCTCTATGCGCGCAGAACCTTGTGGCACGAGCGGGAAAAACCCACCGGCCGCATTGAAGTCATGCTCACCGAACCTGCCGGTGAAAACCAGTGGCGCGCGCTGGTGCGCCCGGGCCGCAAGGTCGCCATCGGCGAGCGGCTGGTATTCCCCGCGCCGTCAGGCGAAATCGTGCTCGAAGCGGAAGTGCTGGAGCGCGGCGAGTTCGGCGAGCGTCTGCTCCAGTTCGCCCCGCCTCACGATCCCATGAGCGACGACTTCCTTGCCGTGCTCGACCGCATCGGCCACATCCCGCTCCCTCCGTATATTCAGCGCGACGATGCGGACGCGGATCGCGATCGTTACCAGACGGTCTTCGCTCACGAACGCGGATCGGTCGCCGCGCCTACGGCTGGACTGCACTTTACGCCGCAGATGCTTGACGCATTGGTCGCGCAGGGAGTTGAGGTTGCGCGTATCACTCTCCACGTAGGCCTCGGAACCTTTGCGCCCTTGCACGTGGAGCGCGTAGGCGAAGTGCGCCTGCACAGTGAGCGCTACACAATCTCGCCCGAGGCCGCGAACTCAATTAACGCTGCCGCACGCAGTGCTCGCCGCATCGTGGCCGTCGGCACCACGACGGTGCGCACCCTGGAGGCTGCGGCACTCGCTGCCGGCGGCAAACCAATTCAGCCCCACTCCGGCACAACCGAGATTTTTATCTCGCCTGGCTTCGAATTCCGTCTGGTGGGCGCGCTGATTACCAACTTCCACCTGCCGCAATCGAGCCTGCTCATGCTGGTCAGCGCCTTCGCCGGCCGCGAGCAAGTGCTCGCCGCCTATCGCCACGCCGTCGAACAGAAGTACCGCTTCTTCAGCTACGGCGACTGCATGTTCATCGCGTGACCACTCGTTTCACTCCCTTCACTCTTTTCACTTCCTTCACTTCTTCGCCGGCCGCGCGCAA
The DNA here is from genome assembly GCA_963786565.1 of uncultured Acidobacteriota bacterium. Taxonomy (GTDB): domain Bacteria; phylum Acidobacteriota; class Terriglobia; order Terriglobales; family Acidobacteriaceae; genus Telmatobacter. The sequence continues at coordinate 739,400 of CAWAZR010000024.1, forward strand.
CTGTTAGACTCTCAAACGTGAGTGAACCCTCCAAGCCGCCCGTCTTCCTGCTCGACGCCATGTCGTTCATCTTCCGCGCCTACCACGCCATGCAGCGCTCGCGGCCCATGTCCACGCGCTCCGGCCTGCCCACAGCGGCTACTTATGTCTTCGTCAATATGATTAAGAAACTGCGCCAGGATTTCGCGCCCAAATATTTCGCCGCGGTCTTTGACGTAAGTGGGGAGGTTTTTCGCGACGAGCGGGCGCGGACCATGGGCCCGCTGCGCAAGTGGAACGCGAAGTCGCAAAGCTTTGACGAAGTAAGCTACGAAGGCTACAAGGCCAAGCGCGAATCCATGCCCGAGGATCTGCGTCGCCAGATTCCCTACATTCGTCGCGCTCTCGAGGCGATGCGCATTCCCATCCTTGAAGCCGAAGGCTTTGAGGCTGACGACGTAATCGGCACCCTGGCGCGCGAAGCCGCCGAAGAGGAGCACGAGGTCTTCATCGTCTCCGGCGATAAGGACATGATGCAGTTGGTGACGCCGCAGGTGAAGATTCTCAATCCGCAGAAGGACAACCTCATCCTCGACCCTGCCAAGGTGGAAGAGGTGCTGGGCGTGCCGCCAGAAAAAGTCGTCGACGTGATGGCCCTGCGCGGCGACGCGGTCGACAACATTCCCGGCGCGCCCGGCATCGGCGACAAGGGCAGCGTCGAGTTGATCAAGGAATTCGGCAGCGTGGAAGCGGTGCTCGACCGCGCGGCTGAGGTCAAGCGCAAGGCCTACCGCGAGTCGCTCGAGCAGAACCGCGATGCCGTCCTGCTGTCCAAAGAACTTGTCACCATCGATTGCCATGTGCCGCTTGCGCTCGACCTGCATGCGATGGAAACACAGGAGCCGGATCTCGAAGCCGCCCGCACACTTTTCACCGAGCTTGAGTTCACCTCCATGCTCCGCGACCTGGCTCCCGCGGAAGGCGGGGTTTCGGTTGAGGTGATCGACGAGCCGACGTCCGAGCAGACCGCCGCCTTCTACGCTGCCGCACGCGAGCATGGCTTCGCTTTCGCCCTCGACGCCGTAGAGCCCGCGTCCGAGGATGCCGACGAAGAAGAGCTGACTGCTCCGTCGCTGCTCGATATCGCAGAAGTCGCGGAAAAGAAAACCCACTTCACCGTGGGAGTCTGCGCCGATGCGGCGCGCGCCATACGCTTGCCCCTCACGTCGGAGTTGCGCGCTCTGCTTGAAGACGCCTCGGTGCCCAAGCGCGTCCACGACTGGAAGCTCGCTCTGCACGTGCTGGGCGAAATGGGCGTCGCGCTGCGCGGTGCGGTCGACGATTCGATGCTGCTCTCCTACGCGCTCAACCCTACGCACTCCACGCAATCGCTGGCCGACGTGGCCGCGCGCAACAGTCAGCTACCTCCTGACTCGCTTCCCGCATCCGCCGCGGCCGTTCATGCGCTCGTCCCCGCGCTGCGCGAAGAGGCTGAGAAGGCCGGCGTGCTACGCGTCTACACCGACATCGACCTACCCCTCTCGCCTGCGCTCTATCGCATGGAGGTGGCCGGCGTCCACATCAACACAGCTGCGCTGGGCAGCCTTTCGGAGAGGTTTGGTGGCGAGTTGACGCGCGTCGGCGACCGCATCTTCGAGCTTGCGGGAAAGCGCTTCAACATCAATTCGCCCAAACAACTCGGCGCGGTTTTGTTCACCGATCTCGGCTTGCCTGCCCCGCCCAGCCGCGGCAAAGGCAAATCCATTTCCACCGCTGTGGATGTGCTGGAGTTTCTCGCCGAGAAGCACGACGTACCGCGGCTCGTGCTCGAATACCGGCATCTGTCGAAGCTGAAGTCAAATTACGTCGACGCACTGCCGCTTCTCGCCGACAGCGACTCGCGCGTGCACACCACGTTTCAAGCCGCGGCCACGGCCACGGGCCGGCTCTCTTCGGTCAATCCCAATCTGCAGAACATTCCCACTCGCACCGAACTGGGCCGCGAAATTCGCGCGGCATTCACCGCCGCACCCGGCACGCAATTGCTCTCCGCCGATTACTCGCAGATCGAGTTGCGGCTGCTGGCGCATTTCAGCGAAGATCCGCTGTTAATGCGCGCCTACGCGGAAAACATCGACATTCACACGCTCACCGCCAGCGAGGTTTTCGGCGTTGCCGTCGAAACCATGGACAAGGAGACGCGCAACCGCGCCAAGGCGGTGAACTTCGGCATCGTCTACGGAATTTCCGCCTTCGGGCTGGCCACGCAGTTGGGCATTCCGCAAGCCGAAGCGAAGGACTACATCGATCGCTATTTTGCGCGCTACCAGGGTGTCAGAACCTTTATCGATCGCACCCTCGAACAGACGCGCACGCGAGGGTAGCGTGCGCACCATGTTCGGTCGCATGCGCCCGATTCCCGACATCGAAAGCCGCAATCCCAACCAGCGCGGATTTGCCGAGCGCACCGCCATCAATACTCCGCTGCAAGGCACCGGCGCGGACCTGATCAAGCTGGCCATGATCTCGCTCGACCGCAAACTGTCGGAGCGGAAGCTGAAGACGCGCATGGTGCTGCAGGTGCACGACGAACTGCTCTTCGAGGTGCCGCTGGCGGAGACCGATGAAGTCGCTACCCTGGTGCGCGCGGAGATGGAGGGCGTCGTGAAACTCAAAGTCCCGCTTGTCGCCGACGTCTCTTTCGGGCCCAACTGGCGCGATCTGAAGTGAGCCTCGCCCCAAACCACGTTTTGCGGATAGACTGGTAAGCGTTTACCGAACACCGGCAGAGGATACTTATGAGAAAGCTGAACCGTAGAGAGTTTGCGAAAAGCCTTGCCATTGCCCCCGTGGGGCTGGCCGCGGGAAACAGCCTGCTTGGGATCGCTCACAGCCAGGCTGCTCCCGCACAGTCCGCAAACCCACCCGCGCAGAAAGCCCCAAAGACCGAAGCTCAGTACAATCGCCATCCTCCGGTGATCGAGACCGAGCCTTTCGCCGAGCCGCTTGTCTTTGCTCACAGCGAAATCGAGCCCAGCCTCCAACTCTTCTCTCTGCGCGATGTCACGCTCGAAGCCGGGCCACTCCTGGAGGCGCGTGACTGGAATCGTGCCTACATGATGCGCCTCTCCAATGACCGCTTGCTTCACAACTTCCGCATCACCGCAGGACTACCCTCCTCCGCGCTGCCTCTGGGCGGATGGGAAGCTCCAAAATCTGAGCTGCGCGGCCATTTTGTCGGGCATTATTTGTCGGCGTGCGCGCTTCTCTACGCTGCCACGGGTGACACCGAGATCAAAGCCAAGGCCGATGAACTGGTGGCAGGAATCGCCGAATGCCAGACCAAACTCAACGACAACGGCTACGTCAGCGCTTTTCCTACCGAACTCTTCGATCGCCTGGATCGCCGCGTGAATGTCTGGGCTCCGTACTACACCCTGCACAAAATCATGGCCGGCCTGCTCGATATGAAAACCCAGGCCGATAACGATCAGACCCTCGAAGTTCTCGTCAAACTCGCGGGCTGGGTCGATGTGTGGACAGCGGCGAAAACGGAAGATCACATGCAGGACATCCTGAACACCGAATACGGCGGGATGAACGAGGTTCTCTACAACCTCGCCGCTGTGACTGGCGACGACCGCTGGGCGCGAGCCGGCGACCGCTTCACCAAGAAGATTTTTTTCACGCCTCTGGCCATGCGGCGCGACGAGCTGAAGGGCCAGCATATGAATACCCACGTTCCGCAGGTGATTGGTGCGGCGCGGCGCTACGAGTTGTCGTCGGACTATCGCTTTGCCGATGTGGCGCGTTTCTTTTTTGAGACAGTATCGGAATCGCGCACCTACGCGACGGGCGGTTCGAGCAACAATGAGCACTGGCTCACCAGCCCCAACCACCTTGCCATTGAAATGCACGTCAGCTCGCATCACCAGGAGTGCTGCTGCTCCTACAACATGATGAAGCTGGCACGGCATCTCTACGCATTGGACAGCGATCCACGCCTGATCGACTACTACGAACGCAACCTGCTCAATCACCGGCTTGGCGCCATCGAGCCGGAGACGGGGCATACAACGTACTTCCTTTCCATGGCGCCAGGAGCCTGGAAGACGACCTGTACCGAAGATCAGACCTTCTGGTGCTGCACGGGAACCGCTGTCGAAGAATTCGCCAAGCTGAACGACACCATCTACGCTCACGACGACGAATCGCTCTTCGTCAACCTCTACTTTGCCTCCACGGTGAATTGGAAAGAGCGCGGCGTGCGGTTGAAACAGGCCACCAACTTTCCGGAAAGCGAGCGCACCGAGCTCACCGTTGAGAAAACGCCCGCCAAAGCGTGGACACTGCGCCTCCGCATTCCCGCGTGGGCAAATGCCGAAAACTCCGTGGCGATCAATGGCAGGCGCTTGGAAGCTGCCGGAACCCCCGGAAGCTATTTGGCACTTACGCGCGTGTGGAAGGCCGGAGATCGTGTGGAACTCACGATGCCCATGCGGCTCACGGCAGAGCCGCTGGCCGACGATCACACGCAGCAGGCGTTCCTCTACGGACCGCTGGTCCTTGCCGGGCAGTTTCCCAAAACCGGGCTTGCAGAAGACCTCGAACATCATCAGGGACCGGAAATTCAGGAGGCGCCCGCGCTCGACGTGCCTCCGCTGAAAGCGGCCGGCGCCGATCCGTCCACATGGATCAAGCCCGTCCCGGGCGAGGCGATGGCGTTCCGCACCATTGGCCAGGAGGTCACCCTGAAGCCGTTGAACCAAAGTTGGCAACGGTTCACCGTGTACTGGACAGTGACGCCGTCCTGACAGTCTTGCGACGAACGGCCGAGCGCGCCAAAATAAAGCCAGGACCGGTCTGAGCAGGAGGCGTGCATGTTTTTGGAGATTGGCAGAGCGCTCTCCTTCATTCTGAGCATTTTGTCGCTGTATGCGGTTCTCGAAGGCGCATTCTTCATCCCCGGAAGCGATTGGCTTGAACGGATGAACCTGTCGCTGCTGAGGATCGCCATCGCGGCCTGCGCCTGCTTTGCCAGCGGGATTCTGTTTGCCCTGCCGCGCGCTAAGCATGCAGAGAGCGACTTACCGATCACCTCCACGCTGCCTGTGCAGATGTTCTTTTGGGCCATGGCAGGCGTTGCGATTCTGTCCGTGGTCTCGTGGTATCTCGAGGTCTATTACGTGCCCTTGCTGTGGCGCAATCTGCCACCGATGTAACGGGGCCCTGATTTCCTCAGAAATCTTCTTGCATACTTATCCATTTCCATTGTATATTTATTCAAGCGCGGTTTCCGCCCAGCGGACCGCGCCTTTGCTTTGTCGCGAAGGGAACCGCATCATGAAAACCCAACGCCTGAACGTAATCCGCGAAGTGCTGGCCGACACGCCTGTGACCAGCCAGGATGAACTGCGCCGCAAACTGCGACGACGCGGTATCCACGTGACCCAGGCGACGCTCTCGCGCGACATGCACGAATTGCAGTTGTTCAAGGGGCCGCGCGGATACGCGCTCCTCAATGGCAACGCCGCTTCGGCCACGGCGGAGGACGATCAGCCGCCGACGCTGTCCGAAATGCTCGACAGCTTTGGCCTGCGCGTGAAGCAGGCGATGAATCAGGTGGTGGTGAGCACGGCGTTAGGCGGCGCGCAGCCGGTTGCAGCGGCCCTGGACCGCGAAGATTGGCCGGAGGTGGCTGGCACCATCGCCGGCGACGATACGGTTCTGGTGATTTGCACTGACGCACGACAGGCGGGCGAGGTAGCTGCCCGGATAAGGACGATGTTGCAAGGATGACGAAGACGGTCCAGACAGCGATTGTGGGAGTCACGGGCTACGCCGGCGCGGAGTTGGCGCGGCTATTGCTCCATCATCCCCGCCTGCACGGCAAGCCTCCGGTGTTTGCGGGGCGCGTTGAAGGTAAGGATCTCGAACGCGGCGGCATCCCAATCGCTGATATTCATCCCCAGCTCAGCGGCAACAACGGAAGCAGCGAATTGAAAATGGAGCCGTTCTCCTGGGAGCTACTCGGCGCGCGCGGCGTGGATGTGCTGTTTCTGGCCACGCCTCACGAGCAATCGCGCGAGTGGGCTCCCGAGGCGCTCAAACGCGGAATGCGCGTGATCGATTTAAGCGGAGCCTGGCGGCTGATAGATCCTGTGAATCGTGCCGTGTATGCTTTCGCGGACGAGGGTGCCGAACTGGCCGCGGCCACACAGGCGAAAGCGATTTATGGCATGCCCGAGCTCTATCGCAAGCAGATTGCCGGCGCACGCCTCGTCGCCAATCCCGGCTGCTACGCAACTTCGGTCATTCTGCCGCTGAAGCCGTTGGTTGCAGCGGGACTCGTCGACCTCGAGCACGGCATCGTTGCCGACGCCAAGAGCGGAGTAAGCGGCGCGGGAAAAGCTCCGACCGCAAAGACGCACTATATGTATGCGGCCGACAATCTTTCTGCGTATGGCGTCTTTGCCCATCGCCATACCGGCGAGCTACTCGAACAGATCGGCGTTTCGAACGAAGAAATCATCTTTACGCCGCACCTGCTGCCGATTCCGCGCGGCATTCTATCCACGATCTACGTGCGCTTCAAGAAGGCGCAAACGCGGGAGAGCGTGGCTGAGGTTTATCGTGAGTTTTTTGCCGGCAGCCCGATGGTTCGGCTCTACGAGAAAGCGTTGCCGCAGATTCAGTACTCAGTGCGGACGAGCTACGCTGACATCGGATTCCAACTCGATGCCGGTGGCAAGCGCGCCATCATTGTCAGTTGCCTCGACAACCTGCTGAAGGGTGCTGCCGGCCAGGCCGTGCAGAACTTCAATTTAATCGCCGGTTGGCCGGAATCGGAAGGTCTCCTATGAGATTCGCCGCGGAGGATTGCGAATGAAGTACGTGGTCAAATTGGGCGGCGCGGGCCTGGAAACTCCGGCGCTGCTGGAAGGCTGTACCCGGGCCATCGCCGAACTGGTGCGCGACGGGAACCAGGTGGCCGTGGTGCATGGCGGCGGCGTGCAGTTGACCCGCACCCTGAAGTCGCTCGGCAAGCAAAGCGAGTTCATCGACGGCCTGCGCGTCACCGATGCGGAGACCCGTGATGCCGCGCTGATGGTTTTTGCCGGGCGCGTCAATAAAGGTCTAGTTGCCGCGCTGAGTGCGCTGGGCCAGCCGGCGATCGGTCTTTGCGGCGGCGACGGCATGATGTTTCGCGCGCGCAAGAAGCGTACCGTGCCGGATCTCGGCTACGTGGGCGAGATTGCCGCGAGCGACGTGCGCTGGCTTGACGCCATCTGGCAGCTGAGCGGCGTCCCCGTGCTCTGCTCCATGGCGCTCGGTTTTGACGGCGAGTATTACAACATCAATGCCGACGAGATGGCTGCGGCCTGCGCCATCGCCTGCCGCGCCGACGCGTTGGTGTTCCTCACCGACGTTCCCGGCGTGAAGGGAGCCAACGGCGAGGTACTGCGATGGCTCTCCATCGACCAAATTGCGGAGTTGGCGAAAAGCGCCGTCATCTCCGGCGGCATGTTGCCCAAGCTGGGTGCCTGTCGCGAGGCGCTGTTGAACGGCGTAAAGCGCGTTCGGATTCTACCCGCGGAAGCGGCCAGTTCCCTGCCCGACCTGTGCAGTTCGCGTATTTCGCATGGCACAGAGGTGATGGTGGCATGACGCAAGATCGCAGCGTCAACTGTTTTGAAAGGACTCGATTTTCGAAGTTGCGTAGAAACTCGATCGAAGCGGTGTTTTGTGAAAGGGCACGACTTCAGTCGCGCCGAACAGTGGCATTCAGTGAACCGGGGCTTTAGCCCCTGAGGGATTCGAGGTTCAGGAGGTTAGTACATAAAGATGACGAAGCTCGACGAAATTCGCGCCGCGGAAGCGCGGCTGCTGCTGACCACTTACGATCGCAGCCCCATCCTCTTCGTAGGGGGTGAAGGCGTTCACATCATTGACGAGAACGGTACGAAGTACCTGGATTTGCTCAGCGGCATCGGCGTCAATGCACTGGGCTACAACCACCCCGCAATTGTGGAGACAATCGCCCGCCAAAGCCGCGCTCTGATTCACACCTCGAACCTCTACTATCACGAGGGTCAGGCGGAACTCGCCATGCGCCTCACGGAGCGCGCCGGTCTCGACCGCGCATTCTTCGCTAACACCGGCACCGAAGCCTGGGAGGGAGCGCTCAAGCTGGCGCGCGCCTATGCAGGACTGCGGCGCAGCGAAGGCGCCAACATCGGCACCAAGTTTCTGGCGCTCGAACAGAGCTTCCACGGCCGCACCTTTGGCGCCATGTCGACCACGTACAAGGCGAAGTACCGCGAGCCGTTCGGGCCCGTGGTCCCGGGCGTCGAGTTCGTGCGTTTTAATGATGTCGCCGACCTGCGCGCCAAATTTTCCGCCGACGTCTGCGCCATTCTCGTCGAAGCCATCCAGGGCGAAGGCGGCGTGCGGCCATTGACGCAGGCATTTTTTGCCGAGGCGCGCGCACTCGCCAGTTCCACCGGCGCGCTGCTGATTGTCGATGAGATTCAGGCCGGCATGGGCCGCACCGGCAAGTGGTGCGCGTATCAGCATTACGGGATACAACCCGATATCACCACGTTCGCCAAGCCCCTTGCCGGCGGCCTTCCTCTTGGAGCAGTCCTCTGCACGGAAGAAGTTGCGCGCGTGATGCACGCGGGCATGCACGGCACTACATTTGGCGGCGGACCGCTGGCCTGCGCGGTCGGCATCACTGTCATTGACACCATCGAGAAGGACGGGCTGCTGGCGCACGCAGCCGATGTCGGCACTTATTTCGTCCAAAGCTTGGAAAAACTCGCTAAGAAGCATGAGACGATTGTCGATGTGCGCGGAAAAGGCCTGATGATCGCCGCTGAGCTCGACTCTGCGGATCTGGCCAAGCTCACTGTGGCGGAGATGCTCAGGCGCCGCATACTCATCAACTGCACCAGCGATACCGTGTTGCGCTTCCTGCCCCCGTACATTGTGCAGCGCAGCCACATTGACACGGCGATTGCCGCGCTTGACGAATTCTTCGTTGAACACGCCGCGGCGCACAGCGCGCCCGCAGGAGGAAAACATCATGGCTAGCAAAGCCACTCTGGAACGCAAGGAAACCGCCGTTCCCGTCGAGAAAGATCCCGACATTCTGGCTGCGGCAATACGCATGTCGGGCGAGGATCTGTGTTCCATCGCGGATCTTTCCAGCGCGGAAGTGCGCGCCATTCTCAAGCTCGGTCACGACGTCAAGCGCAATCCGCGCGAGTACCGCCATGCTCTCGACGCCAGGCAGATGGTGCTGATGTTCGAGAAAGCCAGCCTGCGCACGCGGCTCGCCTTTGAAACCGGCATCAATACCATGGGCGGCAATGCGATTTTTGTCGACCATTCCAATCAGCCGCTGGGCGAGCGCGAAACCATTGCCGACGTGGCGCGCAACCTGGAGCGCTGGGTGGATGTGATCGTACTGCGCACCTATGCGCACGACACCATCACCGAGATGGCCGTCAATTCGCGCGCGCCGGTGATCAACGCGCTCTCCGATTTCGAGCACCCCTGCCAGGCGCTGGCCGATTTCATGACCCTCGAGGAGCACTTCGGCGCCGCTGCTGGACTGAACTTTGTTTACGTCGGCGACGGCAACAATGTGTGCCACTCGCTGATGCTCACGGGCGCGCAACTTGGGGCCAACGTAACCGCGGCCACGCCGCGCGGCTACTCGCCCGACATTGAGATCGTGACCAAGGCGCGTGAAACCGCCGAAGTCAACGGATGCGAAGTCCGTTTGCTACAGGATCCGCAGGCCGCCGTGGAAAGCGCTGACGCGGTGTACACGGATGTGTGCGTCAGCATGGGCATGGAACATGAATCTACGAAACGCGCACCTATCTTCAGGCCTTTCCAAGTCAACGAAGCATTGATGAGTAAAGCCGCGCCGCGCGCGGTCTTTATGCACTGCCTGCCTGCGCGGCGCAATGAGGAAGTAACCGACGCGGTGATCGACGGACCGCAGTCCATCGTTTTCGATCAGGCCGAAAACCGCCTGCACGTGCAGAAGGCGCTGTTGCTTCTGCTGCTCGGCGGCCTGGCTAATGTCGAGAAGTTTCAGTAGCAAGTTCGTAGTTCACAATTGTCCAGCGATCTCGCGCTAAGGCATCAGGAACTACGAACTGTGAACCGCAAGGAGTTTCGCAAGCATGTCCGTAATTCTCGAATCGTTGCCCATCGGCCAGAAGGTCGGCATCGCCTTCTCCGGCGGGCTCGACACCTCCGCCGCCCTGCACTGGATGAAGCAGAAGGGCGCGATCCCATACGCCTATACAGCCAACCTCGGCCAACCCGACGAAACCGACTATGAAGCCATCCCGCGCGCGGCTCTCGAATACGGCGCGGAGAAGGCTCGCCTCATCGACTGCCGCACAGCGCTCGTTCGCGAAGGCATCGCTGCACTCCAAGCCGGGGCCTTTCACATCACCACCGCCGGCGTGCCGTATTTCAACACCACTCCGATCGGTCGCGCGGTCACGGGCACCATGCTGGTCGCCGCCATGAAGGAAGACGAGGTCCACATCTGGGGCGACGGCTCTACCTTCAAAGGCAACGACATCGAGCGCTTCTACCGCTACGGCCTGCTCATCAATCCCAACCTCCAGGTCTACAAGCCCTGGCTTGACGCCGCGTTCATCGATGAATTAGGCGGCCGCGCCGAGATGTCTGCCTTTATGCAGCGCAACGGCTTCGCCTACAAAATGTCCGCGGAAAAAGCCTACTCCACTGACTCCAACATTCTTGGCGCAACCCATGAAGCCAAGGATCTTGAGCATCTCTCTACGTCCGTCAAGATCGTTGTCCCCATCATGGGCACGGCATTCTGGCGCGACGATGTCGCGATCCAGCGCGAAGAGGTCACGATTCGCTTCGAAGAGGGCGCGCCCGTCGCGCTCAACGGCCAGCATTTCGACGACTCCGTCGCACTGCTTTTGGAGGCGAATCGTATTGGGGGAAGACACGGGCTCGGCATGTCCGATCAGATTGAGAACCGCATCATTGAGGCCAAGAGCCGCGGCATCTACGAGGCTCCGGGTCTCGCGCTGCTCTTTATCGCCTACGAGCGCCTCATCACCGGAATCCATAACGAGGACACCATCGAGCAGTACCGCGATCATGGCCGCAAGCTCGGACGGCTACTGTATCAGGGCCGTTGGTTCGACTCACAGGCGATCATGCTCCGCGAATCCGCCCAGCGCTGGGTCGCCAAGCCCATCACCGGCGAGGTCACGCTCGAGTTGCGCCGCGGCAACGACTACTCCATTCTCAACACGGAGTCGCCCAATCTCACGTTCCATCCCGAGCGTCTCAGCATGGAGAAAACTGAATCCACTTTTTCTCCGCGCGACCGCATCGGACAACTTACCATGCGCAACCTCGACATTACCGACACCCGGGAGAAACTCCTCACCTACTCCAAAGCCGGCCTTCTTACGCTGAGCAAGAGCAGCGAGATGCCCCAACTTAATAACGGTAAGGAGACGGAATAGCAGGTACGCTTAAAACAATGTCCAACGAACAACAATCCGGAAAGATGTGGTCCGGCCGCTTCCGTGAGCCGCTCGACGTTGAGTTTGAGGCGTGGCAGCGGTCCATCGTTTTCGATTGGCGGCTTCTCGATCAGGAAATTGCAGCCAGCAAGGCGCACGCGTCTGCTCTCTATGCCGCAGGAATCCTGACCAAGAGTGAAACAACGGAACTCCAGAAGGCGCTGGATGCGATCGGCGTGGAGTTTGCCTCCGAAGCCGGTCAAGCGAAGGTGCGCGACCACTCTTCCGCCGAAGACATTCATCACTTCGTCGAATTGAAATTAGCGGAGCGGATTGGGCCGCTCGGACTGAAGTTGCACACCGGCCGCAGCCGCAACGAACAGATCGTAACCGATCTGCGCCTTTACGTGCGCGCGCAAATTGAGCTCGTCATTGACGGGCTTGCAGCGTGGGCACTGGCGCTCGTCGAGCAAGCGCGCAAAGCCGGCGGCAGTGTGATGCCGAGCTACACGCATATGCAGCGGGCCGAGCCGGTGCTCGTCGCGCATTGGTTGCTGGCCTACGTGGAAATGGCGCTGCGTGATGCTTCGCGTTTGGCCGACTGCGCCCGGCGTCTGAACCTTTGCCCGCTGGGATCGGGCGCAGTGGCCGGGGCCACGCTTGCGCTTGACCGTTCGATCGCCGCGCAGGAACTCGGATTCACGGCGCCGACGGCCAATTCAATCGATGCCACGAGCGATCGCGATTTTGTCCTCGAGTATTTGCAGGCTCTCACATCCGTCGGCTTGCACCTGAGCCGCTTTGCCGAAGAGATCACGCTCTTCGCGACTGCCGAGTTCGGATTCGTAATTCTGCCCGAGGCCTTTTCCACCGGTTCGAGCGCCATGCCGCAGAAGAAAAATCCCGATCTGACGGAGTTGCTGCGCGCGAAAGTCGGCCGCCTCAACGGCGCGGCGCAAACCGTCACGCTCCAGCTCAAAGGACTGCCTTTGGCCTACAATAAAGACATGCAGGAGACGCAGGAGCCGGCCTTCGCAGCCGACTTCGTTCCCCAGATGCTCAAGCTCGTGGCGCGTTTTACCTCGGCACTCGAATTCCATCGCGAGCGTATGAGCGCGGCGGCGCAGTCAGGCTATCTGAACGCCATGGCCGCGGCCACCTATCTGGTGCACAAGGGCGTTCCCTTCCGTCTGGCGCACGAGAAGATCGGCCAGGCGGTGCGATTTGCGATGGAAAAAGGGGTTGAGTTGAGCGATTTGACGCTCGCGGAACTGCGTCCGTTTGGCGCGGAGTTCGGCGAAGATTTTTACACCGCGATCACTCTTGACGCCACGCTCGATTGCCACGACGTGATCGGCGGGACCGCGCGCGAGCGCGTGCAGCAGGCGCTCGATGCAGCATCCAAACGCATCGCCGCGCTCATAAAATCCACCGCAGCGGAGGCCGTTCATGCTGGTGCGTAAGGCGCTGCTGCACGACGCCTCCAATATTTACGATTTGGTGAACTCGCTCTCCGGCGACGGCACCCTTCTCAAGCGTCCCTTCGCCGAGATCTGCGAAAACATCCGCGACTTCACCGTCGCCGAGTCCGACGGCGGCGTGTTTCTGGGTTGCGGCGCGCTGCACCTCTACGGCCCGCATCTCTGCGAGGTGCGTTCCATCGTGGTCAGGCCCGAGGCCAAGAGCCAGGGCGCAGGCGGCGGCATCATCAAAGCGCTCGTCGAAGAAGCCGAGACGCACGGCATCCAATCCGTGTGCCTCTTCACACGCATTCCCGATTTCTTTTTCAAGTACGGCTTCCGCACCGTGGAAGACAAGGCAGAGCTGCCCGACAAAGTTTTTAAGGATTGCCAAAGCTGCCCGCGGCTGCACCGCTGCGACGAAGTCGCCATGGTGCGCGGACGGATTCCGCGCATGTCGATCCTCGGCCCGAAGGAAGAAGCGCAGGAACTGGTGCGGATTTCCGGCTAATTCGCCGGGACGCTTGCTGACATCCCGGCAATGATCTCCCACCCATTCGCAGTCTTGATCCAGGTGTGTGTGACTCGCTGTGTAAACGGCTCTCCGTGGCCTGCTTTGTCCGCCCAGAGTGAGGTCAGCCAGTATTCCGTCACCACCACGTTCTCCGTGGCCCGGCTGTCTGCCGGCTTCAACTCAAACCAGGCGAGAGTCTCTCTCTTATCCGTGTGAGCCTTGATCCAGTCCGTAATATGATCCTTCCGCGCCGGCTGTGAGTTCGAATAGGGCCAACCCACAAAGTTCTCGTGCCAAAGATTTCTGTAGCTTTCGAGGTCCAGGACTTTCACATCTTCCCAATACGTTGTCTCCAGCTTCCAGACGGCTTTCTCGTTGTCGGTTTGCTGGGCGCGCGCGGGCGCTGCGGCGCAGATCGCCGCTAGCAGGATAAACAATACGGACGCGATCTTGATTGTGCAACTGGCGATTGCGCCCGAAGTGCGTTTTGCAAATGTCATCGATCCTCCGGGGAGCTTGGTGGAACTGGATGGTGACGCGTTGCGAGAATAGCTGCAGCGACGGCGGCCTGGCCGTAGCTCAACCCGCCGTCGCCGGGACTGACCAAGCGATGCTGGAACACCTGAAAGCCCTCTTCTTCGAGCCCCGCACGCAGCAATCGCGCCAGCCGGCGATTGTGCAAACAACCGCCTGAGAGAGCCACTTTCCCGATCCCCGTATTCTCGCGAGCCAATTTCGCAGCGCCGATGAATGCCGCCGCAACTCCGGCATGAAAACGCGCGGCGATGCGCGACTTGCCGACGCCCGCGTGAAGGTCTTCCAACAGCCCGTGCCATAAAGGCGACGCAGAAATCCTCACGGGCTCTCGCGCCGGCCAATTCCCACCTTGCGTCTCCAGCGGATACCTGGAACCGAGGTCGTCCGGTTCATCCACCGCGCACCCCTCGAGTTCAATCGCTGCCTGCGCCTCGTAGTCAACCACGCCGCGCCCCAGCACTACGGCCGCAACCGCATCGAAGAGCCGTCCGCAACTTGAAGTGAGCGGCGAATTCAACTCGCGCTCGATCATGCGTTTCAGCACGCGCACTTCCTGCTTCTTCGCGCCGAGGAGCGCCAGCACCTCCGGTGATTCCACATCAAGACCCGCCGCGTGCAATGCGCCATGCGCCATGCGCCACGGCTCGCGAATCGCCGCCTCGCCGCCGGGCATGGGAACGTAGTCGAGATGCGCAAACCGCTCGAAGTGGCCAGGATCGGGTCCATCGAGGCGACAGATGAGCACTTCCCCGCCCCAGATGCGTCCGTCCGTTCCGTAGCCAGTGCCGTCTAGAGACAATCCAATCGCCGGACCGACGATGCCGTGCTCCGCCATGCAGGCCGCGATGTGCGCGTGGTGATGTTGCACGGCGATGAGCGACACATTTCGCTCTGCGGCCCACTCTTTTGCCCATGATGTGGACAAATAACCGGGGTGCAGATCGTGCACCACGGCAACGGGCTCGATCTCGAAGGTGTGCATCAAGTGAGCCAGCGCCTCGCGGAAGAAATCGAGACCAGTAATGTTTTCGAGATCGCCCAGGTGCTGGCTCTGGTAGGCAAAACGGCCGCGCGCGAGGGCAAAGACGTTCTTCAAATGCCCGCCCACGGCCAGCAGCGGCGGCGCATCAAAAGGCAACGGCACAGCGAGCGGCACAAATCCGCGTGCGCGGCGAAGCAACTGCGGCACGCCATCGACCAACGCCATCACGGAGTCGTCACAGTGCTGCAAGATTTCGCGGTCGTGCATCAGGAACGCATCGGCGATGTACTCGAGCCGCGCCAGCGCCTCGTCGTTGTCGATCGCGATGGGCTCTTCGCTGAGGTTTGCGCTGGTCATCACCAGAGCTTTCACGCGAACATCGGCAAAGAGCAAGTGCTGCAACGGTGCATACGGCAGAAAGACGCCCAGCCATGGGATTCCCGGCGCGACAGAATCAGCAATGCCGCAATCTGCGCGCCGTGGTGCCAGAACAATCGGCCGCGGCATCGTCTCCAGCAATGTCTCTTCTTCGCCGGTCAACATGCAGATCGCCCGCGCGGCATCGAGATCGCGAACCATCACCGCGAGCGGTTTGCCATAGCGATGTTTGCGCTCGCGCAGCCGCATCACTGCGGCCTCGTTGGTTGCGTCCACGGAGAGATGAAAGCCGCCGATGCCCTTAATCGCCAGAATCTCGCCGGCCATGAGGCGCTCGATCACCGCGGCCACTGGATCACCGGACGGAATCTCTTTCCTGTCTGGCGCAACCAGCCAGACGCGCGGCCCGCACACCGGGCAGGCGTTGGGCTGCGCGTGGAAGCGCCGGTTCGTGGGATCGTCGTATTCCGCCTGGCAGGCCGCGCACATCGTGAAGCGCGCCATCGAGGTTTGCGGACGGTCGTAGGGAATGCGACGCGTAATCGTGTAGCGCGGGCCGCAGTTGGTGCAATTCAAAAATGGATAGCGATAGCGGCGGTCGTTGGGATCGAGCAACTCGCGCAGGCAGTCCGCGCAGGTAGCCGCGTCGGCGGGAATGCCAGTGCTGACGTGGCCGCCGGCATCGCTGGCAATAATCCTGAACCCGGATTCGCCAGTCGCCTGCATCAAGCGCACCGCAACCGAGTCGATGCGCGCAAGCGGCGGTGCCTCGGCTTCGAGCCGCCGGCGAAATGCCTCCACCCGCTCCGCCGGCCCCTCGATTTCGATCGTCACCCCTCCGGTATCGTTGCCGACGAATCCTGCAAGTTTCTCCTCCGTTGCCAACCGAAAGACAAAGGGGCGGAAGCCCACGCCCTGCACCACGCCGCGCACTTCGTATCGCTCTCGCAGCAGCACTTCTTGCGGTCTTTGCCTTGGATGAGATTCGTGCGTCAACGCTGTGCCTCGCCCAGAGACCCAGCATAGCGCATGAGAACATGCACGCTCCCTTCTTTCGGCGCGTCCGCCAACAATGTTCCGCTGGGCACCACGGACCCGGGGAAAGAAGTTAATCTGAATAGGAACATGATCAAGACCATGGATTGCCGGCGGTTGCAGACGATATGCGCAATCGTCGCCGTTTTGCACCTGAGCGCATTGGGAATTCGCGCAGCCGCGGCCCAGGCTCCGGATCAGGCTGCGGTCATTCGCCAGATCGACGCCGCCGTTGCAGCGCGCGTTGACAACATTCTGGAATTCACCGACGTCGAGCACTTCTCCGTTTACCGCGGCGGCGACGAAACCCATCCGGCTGCGGAGATGACCGTGCGCGACCATTACAAAAAGGGCGTCGGCAAGGACTTTACGGTGTTTTCGCAGAGTGGATCGAGCATCATTCTGCATTTTGGGCTGAAACCGCTGATCGATAACGACGTAACGATCAATTTGCCTGGCAACGTAGAGAAATCCTGGTTTACTTCCGCGAACTACGACATGAAGTTGAAACCCGGCGGCGTGCAGAAGCTCAACGGCCGCGACTGCTACGTCCTCGCAATTACCCCCAGGGAACGGGCTCCTAACCTGATCATCGGGACCCTGTGGGCGGATGCAAAAGACGGTTCCATCGTGCAGGTCGATGGTGTCGCCTCAAAGAGTCCCTCTGCTTTTGCGGGCACCACCCACGCAATGCGCCAGTACAGCAACATCAACGGCTTCGCCATGGCCATGCACGCGCGCGCCGAATCGACCAGCATGCTCTTTGGCCAAACCGTCATCGTGATCGACTACAGCAACTATCAGATTCAACTTCGAGCAAGCAAATAGAGGCTCATCCGTAGGCAGCGCTGGAACTGCTAAGTGATCTCGCGCACCCACTTTACGACGCTTTCGATGGCTTCTGTGCGCCGCAACACGGTTCCTTGAGTATCCGGACGCGGCCTGGCCTGCCACATTCAGGAACAGCCGAAACTCAAGTCAACAAATGGGATAGCCACATAGCACAGTGACTGCGGTCACGGATTGCACAACCCCTCGGCTCGTAGAACAATGGTAGGCACTGTGCGGGTCGCGCCAAACGCCTTTCCGCATGGGTTGCAGCTCTGGGGCTGCACCGGCCAGGGAGGAATTGTGCCAGTCATTACTCCGCCACCTCTACCGAGCGAAGACAAACGATGGAAGATCGTGAATGGCACCATGCGCAAGAACGGCTTTGCCCGTCATGCGCTCATTGAGACGCTGCACACAGTGCAGTCGTCGTTCGGCTTCCTCGACGACGATGCCATCCGATTTGTAGCGCTCTCGCTGCACGTGCCGCTCAGCCAGGCGTATGGCGTAGCGACGTTCTATCACTACTTCACGCTCAAACCTCCGGGCAAGCACACCGTAACCGTCTGCGCCGGCACTGCCTGCTATATCAAAGGTGCGGACAAGCTGATCGCCGCGGCGGAAAAGCGGTTGGGAATTACGCCTGGGCAGACCACGCCGGATGGACAGATCAGCCTGATGACAGCGCGTTGCGTAGGCGCATGCAGCCGCGCGCCCGTGGTTCTGTGCGATGGCGAAGTTGCCGGCGAGATCACGGGCGAACAGATGCTCGAGCAACTGGAAAGGTGGGCCGTGGAATGACAATCGAGGAGCTCGAACAGATTGCAAAAAGCGTCCAGCAGGAGAACGCCAAGTACGACTACGAAGTGAATGTGTGCATGGATCTGGCGTGCGCAAGCCAGGGCGCGGGCGCGCTGAAGGATGCACTGGTGAAAGCGGCCGAAGCCGCGGGCAAAAAGGTGCTGGTGCGCCGCACAGGCTGCATGGGCCCTTGTTCGCATGGTCCGCTGGTGCGCGTGGATCCCGAGGAGACGCTGTACCACCACGTAAAGGCGGATAAGGCCGAGACCATTGTGCAGCACCTCGGCGGCTCGCCGGCGCCGGAACTGCAGTGCGATCTAAATGACCATTTCGACAAGCAAGTTCGCGTGGTGCTGGAGAATGCCGGCTGCATCGATCCGGAAAAGATCGACGACTACATTGCGCACGACGGCTACAAGGCGCTGCTGACGGTGCTCACCGAGATGACGCCCAACGGCGTAGTTCATCGCATCACGGAAAGCGGGCTGCGCGGGCGCGGCGGCGGCGGCTATCCCACCGGACTGAAGTGGGGCACCGTGGCCAAGGCCCATGGCGACGTGAAATACGTGGTCTGCAACGGCGACGAAGGCGACCCCGGCGCATTCATGGATCGGAGCGTGATGGAAGGCGATCCGCATCGCGTCATTGAGGGCATGGCGGTTGCGGCCTACGCCGTGGGCGCGAGCAAGGGCTTCATCTACGTCCGCGCCGAGTATCCGGTGGCCGTTTCGCGGCTCACCACCGCGCTCCGCGAGGCGCGGCGTCACGGACTGCTGGGCAACAACATCTGCAATACGCCCTTCAACTTCGATGTGGAGATTCGCCTCGGCGCCGGCGCATTTGTGTGCGGCGAGGAGACGGCGCTGATTGCTTCGATTGAAGGCAAGCGCGGCACGCCCAAGCCGCGGCCGCCCTATCCGGCGTCGAGCGGGTTGTGGGGGAAACCGACGCTGATCAACAACGTGGAGACCTACGCCAACATCGCGCCCATCGTGCGCAACGGCGGCAAGTGGTTCCACGACATGGGCTCGGAGCGCAGCAAGGGAACCAAAGTCTTCGCGCTCACCGGAAAAATCGCCAATACCGGCCTGGTTGAAGTGCCCATGGGCATCAAACTCCGCGAGATCATCGAGGACATCGGCGGCGGCGTGCCGGACGGTCACAAGTTCAAGGCCGTGCAAACCGGCGGGCCTTCGGGCGGATGCATTCCCGAAGAGATGCTCGATGTGGGCGTGAGTTACGACGCGCTGCTCAAAATGGGCTCCATCATGGGCTCCGGCGGCATGATCGTAATGGACGACACCTCGTGCATGGTTAATGTGGCGCGCTTCTTCATTGAGTTCTGCATGACCGAGTCGTGCGGCAAGTGCATTCCCTGCCGCGCGGGCACGGCCCAGATGTATACGCTGCTCACGCGCATTTGTACCGGCACGGGAACCATGGACGACCTGGCGTTGCTCGAAGATCTCTGCGTCACGGTGAAGGAGACGAGCCTGTGCGGATTGGGGCAGACAGCGCCCAATCCCGTGCTGAGCACGCTCAAATACTTCCGCAACGAGTACATCGAGCACATTCTGCACAAACGCTGTACGGCCGGCGTCTGCCAGATGGCTGCGGTCGAATCTGAAAACGAGGTGGTGGCATGAGCCAGGAAACAGACGTCAAAACTCTTGTCATCGACGAGCAGGAAGTGAGCGCGCGTGCCGGACAGACCATTCTCGAAGTGGCGCGTGAGAACGACATCAACATTCCCACGCTCTGCCACCTCGAAGGCCTGAGCGACGTGGGCGCCTGCCGTCTCTGCCTGGTAGAGATCAAGGGCTCAAACAAGCTGCTGCCGGCCTGCGTAGCCACGGTGCAGGAAGGCATGGAAGTCAGCACCAACACGGAACGGCTCCAGAAGCACCGCCGTACGATCCTCGAAATGCTGTTCGCCGAGCGCAATCACATCTGCTCGGTGTGCGTTTCGAACGGCCATTGCGAACTGCAAACCCTCGGCCAGGAGCAGGGGCTGACGCACGTTCGCCTGCCCTATCGCAACCCCGATCTTCCCGTCGACGCCTCGCACGAACGCTTCACCCTCGATCACAACCGCTGCATTCTGTGCACGCGCTGCGTACGCGTCTGCTCTGAGATTGAGGGCGCGCACATCTGGGACGTCATGGGCCGCGGCACAAACTCTGTGATCATCTCCGACCTGCACCAGGAGTGGGGTAGCTCCGCTTGCACGCGTTGCGGCAAGTGCGTGCAGGTCTGTCCCACCGGGGCTCTCTTCGACAAAAGCAAGATCGGCTCCGATCACCCGAAGTATCCCGAATTTCTGCCCTATCTGAACCTGATGCGGGAGGCGCAATGAGCAAACTGAAGCTTGCCACCGTCTGGCTTGACGGATGTTCCGGCTGCCACATGTCGTTCCTCGACATGGACGAGCGGCTGCTCGAACTGGCGGAAGTGGTCGACGTAGTCTACAGCCCCCTCGTCGACACCAAGGAATTTCCTGACGAGGTGGATATCGTGCTGGTCGAGGGCGCCGTCTCCTCGGTCGACGACGAGAAGAAGATCAAGAAGGTGCGCGACCACTCGAAGATGCTGATCGCTATGGGCGACTGCGCCATTACCGGCAACGTGCCCTCAATGCGCAATCCCATCGGGCCTGAGGCGATTCTCGATCGGGCCTATATTCAAAATGCCAGCGCGCAAGCGCAAATTCCCTGTGTCGTGGTGCCCAAGCTGCTGCGCATGGTGCGTCCCATCCATGAGTTTGTGAAGGTGGACGTCTTCCTGCCCGGCTGCCCGCCCTCGGCGGATACATTTCACACCGCGCTCACTGCGCTGGTCAACGGCGGCCCGCTAGACATCTCGGCGCTCACCCGCTTTGGAGCCTAAAGTAGCGCGGCCAACTGCTTCGGGACGAGCATGAAGTGTCAGGGCACGACTTTAGTCGTGCCGAAGGATCGCGAAGAAGGAACGAGGGGCGTTAGCCCCTGCAGCAAAAGTCGGAGCAAGTTTTATGAGCCAGACCATCACCATCGATCCGGTAACACGCCTTGAAGGCCACGGCAAAATCACCATCCAGCTCAACGGCAAGGGCGAAGTTGAGAACGCGCATTTCCACGTCACCCAAGTCCGCGGCTTCGAGCGCTTCAGCGAAGGTCGTCCGTTCTACGAGATGCCCAGCCTGATGGCGCGCATCTGCGGCATCTGCCCGGTTTCGCATCTCATCGCATCGGCCAAGGCCTGCGAGGCCATCATGTCAGTGCGCATTCCGCATACCGCGGCGCAGTTGCGGCGCATGTTGAACCTGGCGCAGATGGTGCAATCGCACGCGCTCAGCTTCTTCTATCTCGCCTCGCCCGACCTCCTTTTAGGAATGGAAGCCGATCCAATAGTCCGAAACATTCTCGGCGTGGCGGCGGCCAAGCCGGAACTCGCTCGCGCCGGCATCGCTCTGCGCCGCATTGGGCAAAGCATCATCGAATTGCTCGGCGACAAGCGCATTCATCCCGGGTGGATTGTTCCTGGAGGCGTCACCGAGCCGCTCTCTCCAGAGAAGCGCGACAAGATTTTGGCCATGCTGCCCGAGGCCTACACAAGCGTCGGCCTGGCTCTGGACGCGTACAAGCAGATTGCGGATACATTCAAACCGGAGATTGAAGTCTTCGCCAACTTCCCGTCGAATTACATGAGCTTGATCGGCGAAGAAAACGACATCGAGTTCACCGACGGCGCGCTGCGGATGATAGACGCCACCGGCAACATCATCGAAGATGGCATCACGGCGAGCCGCTTCACCGAAGTGATTGGCGAGGCCGTGGAACCCTACAGCTACACCAAATTCGCCTACTACAAGCCCCTCGGATACCCCGATGGAAGCTATCGCGTGGGTCCGCTGGCGCGGTTGAACATTGTCAAGCGCATGGGCACGCCACGCGCAGAAAAAGAATTAGCCGAGTTCAAGCAGTTATCTGCCGGGCCCGTCGCCAGTTCGTTCCACTATCACCACGCGCGGTTGGTCGAAATTCTCTTTGGAATTGAGAAGATCGAAGAGATCCTCAGTGACTCACGCATTCTCGACAAGCATGTGCGCGCCACGGCCGGCGTGAATCGTCTGGAAGGCGCCGGGCAGGCTGAAGCGCCGCGCGGCGTGCTCCACCATCACTACAAGGTGGACGAAAATGGCAAAATCACCTGGGCGAACTTGGTGATTGCCACCGGCCAGAACAACAACGCTATGAATCGTGGGGTGCTGCAGGCTGCCCGGCACTATGTAAAGGACGGCAAATTCACTGAAGGCGTTCTCAACCGCGTGGAGGCTGTTGTTCGCACATTCGATCCGTGCCTCAGTTGCTCCACGCACGCCTTTGGGCAAATGCCGCTCGTGATTTCGCTGCTGTCTGCTGACGGCGAAGTCGTGGATCGGGTGGCGCGGGACTGATCTCTCGCGCGGCCAACAACAATGGATCCGGACGACTTCTCAGAGACCAGAGAGCAGATTCGATTCGGAGAACGGAAAACATGGCGATCAATGCACGCTGCCTCGTACTTGCCTGCGGCAACACCTTGCGTAGCGATGATGGCATAGGCCTGAAGCTTGCTGCATGGGCAGAAGAGCGATTCCGCGACGAGCCTGAAGTACGCGTCATTTCGCGCCAGCAGTGGACCCCTGAGCTGGCCGAAGAGATTGCAGGCGCCGACTCCGTGCTCTTCGTCGATGCTTCGGCGAGTAATCCTCCGGGACGCGTCCGGCTTATTCCGGTATCGTCGCGCGTCGAGAGTGCAGCAGCACCAGCTACGCATCACCTCAAGCCCTCCGAGCTTCTGGGTGTCACCCGCTCCCTCTACGGCTCCATCAAATCCCATGCCATGCTGTTGACCGTCGGTGTCGGTTCCACGGAACTAGGCGAAACATTCAGCCCACCTGTCGAAGCCGCCCTTCCCCGCGCGCGCGGCATTCTGGAAAAGGCCGTGCTGCGTTTTCTTGGCAATTGACGCCTCTAAGAGCGGTATGCTTCCGGAACCTCTGGTTTGTCCGTCTCGCAGTCCCTGTGGTTCCACGAGTGATAAAGCCAAGGCTGAACCTTTTCGAGGGGCGTGATTCGGGTCTTGAATAGTGGAACGCCGTCAGCGTCCTTCATCATTTCTAAACTGCCGACGATGCGGTCAATTGGCTTGGTTGGAATGAAGAGCCAGGGTCGCACGCAAAAGCCCTCGGGAATCTTGCAGTCGCGTTCCAACGCCCTGCATACTCCAGGCCAATGCTCACCCCATTCCTTCAGGCGCTTTTTGAGCTTGGCGAGACTCTCCTCAAAGGAGATCTCGCACAAGAACACCTCGTGGCTGCAAAAGTCGACAGCGACCGCATCGCAATACCAATGAGGACCGCTCATGTCAGGATCTGGGTTGTCGTTTAATTGAATGCAGCATTCTGTGTTGACGAAAATGGCCCTGTCGGCCCGCAAGTAATCGATCACTACACCCTGATAAAAGTCCATCGTTGTCTGTCCTTAGTCCGATATTGCAAGATTTCGGGCCGTCCGCCCTCGCGGATCCCACATGAAAAGCTAGTTGCCAAGCAGACCTCGAACGGCCTCCCGCTGGATTTCATCTTGGTATGCCTGGTCGCTCGTTTGGAGCTGCCCCGCTGTTGCCCGTTCGGTCGGCTCACCATTCAAGAGATGTTGCGCGTTTCGTAAGTCAAACGCTGTCCGCTTCCACGCGTCCCATTTTGCAACCGTATATGGCAAAACAAATTGGCCATCTGACATTGCGGCGTCGCCCTTTCGGATCAACTCTGGAAAAGCCTTGCACAACTCTCTAGTGTCGCTGTGCCAGATCCATTCGCCCAATTCGGGCCTTTTCTCAGCGAGCCCATCGGGATCACAGTAACCCCCAGCGGGATCTCCCCCGTTCGCCATGGCACGATCCTGCCGTTCCCAAATCTGCTGCCCCGCAGAGTACCATCGCAAAGCATCAGTGAGCGTGTCAGAGAACTCGGCACGGTTCTTCGCTCCTTCGCTCGAAAGATATTCCTTTACGCGAAAATTCACCTCTCCGAGCGACGAGACGTAATCTTGAAACTGAATGCCTACTTCAACCCGTGCTTGCAGTTTTGCGAGGGCGGTGACTGCGTCTTCGGCTTTTTGGTCGGATTTGAGGGGTTTCCCGCATCCTTCGGAACAGAGTCCGAGAGCGAACAAGACGGCGATGCCGGAGAACCCTATTCGGCTGAAAGACCTGCTGCCGCTCGTCCAGTTCATTCAATCGCTCCTGGAGGTTTCGAGGCCCGTTACCGTCGTTGTCACATTGATTATGAAAGGCTCGCCCCGACAGTACTGCTTTCCAGCAGGCAATGGCAATGCTCATAGCGCAGGCGGACTATCTTTGGTAACGAAGCCACGGCAGACTTCCGCACACAAAACAATGGCGGCTGCAATCTTCCGCAGCCGCCAATCATAAAGAAAGAATAGACAAGTTCAGAATGCTGCCACTGTTTGCCGCAGGCTGTAGGAGCTGAGCGTCTTGATGTAATTGCCACGGTCGTAAGGTGAAGTGTCGGGCACCGAACGGCGGCTCAAGCAGCCGCGGGTTTCGGCAAGCGTGGCATACTCGCGCTTGTCGAGCCAGTAGCGCAGGTCGGCCAGCACGCGGCCGATGTGCTCGATGCCGTGAATGTGCAGCGCCGAAGCCATCTGCGTCACGCTGGCGCCAGCCATGATCGCCTTCAGCACATCCTCGGCCGAGTGCACGCCGCCGGTGATGGCGATGTCGCCGTTTAGATGGCCGTAGAGAATGGCCGCCCAGTGCAGCCGCGGCAATAATTCGGACGGCGTCGAAAAGTGCAACGAGGGCCGCACTTCCAGCGTTTCAATATCGAAGTCCGGCTGATAGAAGCGGTTGAAGAGCACCACAGCCCGCGCGCCGGCATCTTCAAGACGTGCGCACAGGTGTGGCAGGCTGGTAAAGGATTGCGAAAGCTTCACCGCGACGGGAACCTTGACCGCCTTGCACACGCTGTCCACGAGTTCGAGAAGTTGCAGCTCGAGTTCCGCCGAAGTCTGGCTACGGTCCGTCGCCAGCGCGAAGGTGTTCAGTTCGATGGCGTCGGCGCCTGCCTGCTCCATCTCCCTGGCAAATCGCACCCAGCCGCCGGGGGTGGCTCCGTTCAAGCTGGCGATGATAGGAATATCCACCGCCTCCCCCGCACGCTTCACGTGCTCGAGATATCCATCTTGCGACATGCGGTAGTCGCTCAGCTCTGGCAGAAAACCCAAAGACTCGGCAAAAGACTCCGTGCCGCGCGACAAGTCTTCGTCAAGCGTGCGCGACTCCAGCGCCAACTGCTCCTCGAAGAGCGAGGTGAGCACGATAGCGGACGCGCCGGCATCTTCCATGTGCCGAACGTTATCGATCGATTCAGAGAGCGGCGTGGCCGCGACCACAATCGGGCCGCTGAGTTTCATGCCGAGATACTGCATGGAAATATCGGTCATTTTTCACCTCCAGCAGCCGCAGCCGCCAGATTCTCTTCGGGCTTTGCTTCCGGTTTTTCCAGTGGAGCAATGTGCGGCGTTTCTCCGCGGCCCGGCATGGCGGCGCGAGCGGAGTAAACGCGCCACTCCCGCTCCACGTCGTCTTGCGCTTCGGCCAACAGCTTCGCGGCCACCTCGGGATTGCTGCGCGCCAGCATCGTATAGCGAGCTTCGCGATAGGCGTAATCCTTCAGCCGGATCGAAGGCGCCTTGGAATCAAGCTGGAAGGGATTCTTACCCTCCTCGCGCAGCGCCGGGTTGTAGCGCATCAGCGGCCAGTAGCCCGACTGCACAGCCAGTTTCTGCTGCTCCAGTCCGTGCACCAGGTCGTAACCGTGGGCGATGCAGCTCGAATACGCGATGATGATCGATGGACCGTCGTGCGCCTCGGCTTCCTGGAAGGCCTTCACGACATGCGAGTCGTTGCCGCCCAACGCCACCTGCGCCACGTAGACCGATCCGTAACTGACCGCTTCCATGGCCAGATCCTTGCGGCTGTTGGTCTTGCCGCCGGCGGCAAATTTCGCGACCGCGCCGCGCGGCGTTGACTTGGATGCCTGGCCGCCGGTGTTCGAGTAGACGCCAGTGTCCAGAACCAGTACGTTCACGTTTTTGCCGGAGCCGAGCACGTGATCGAGCCCGCCGAAGCCGATGTCGTACGCCCATCCATCTCCGCCCAGGATCCACACGCTCTTGCGAATCAGCACGTCGGCAATGGCCAGCAGATTTTTCGCGTCAGAAGAACTGTTCCCGGCCAACACGGCACGAAGTGCCTTTACGCGCTCCCGCTGCTGATTGATTTCGGGTTCGGTCTTCTGCGTTGCTCCAACCAGATCCGCGGCAAGCTCCGCGCCGATAGCCGGCGCCATCCGCGTAACCAGATTCTCCGCAAAGGCCTTCTGTTGATCCAACGCCACTCTCATGCCGAAGCCGAACTCGGCATTATCCTCAAAGAGCGAGTTCGACCAAGTCGGGCCACGACCTTCCGCATTCGAAGTGTATGGAGTGGTAGGCAGATTGCCGCCGTAGATCGACGAGCAGCCTGTAGCGTTGCCAATGTAGAGGCGATCACCAAATAATTGCGTGAGCAGCTTGATATACGGCGTTTCGCCGCAGCCCGAGCAGGCGCCGGAGAACTCAAAGAGCGGCTCCAGCAGTTGCAGATCTTTCACCTGGCTGTGCGAGAGCTTGGAACGATCCACTTCAGGCAGCGAGAGGAAGTACTCCCAATTCTCGCGTTCCGGTTCGCGCAGCGAAGCTTGCGGCGCCATGTTGATCGCTTTCTTGCCGGCGTCGCTCTTGTTCTTCACGGGGCAAACTTCCACGCACACCGCGCATCCCGTGCAATCCTCGGGCGCCACCTGGAGCGTGTAGCGCTCCTGCTCCATGCCCTTCCACTTGGGCTTGGCCCACTTAAGCGTCGCGGGCGCCTTGACGCTGAGATCGGCGCTGTAAACCTTGGCGCGGATCACGGCGTGCGGGCACACCATCACGCATTTGCCGCACTGGATGCACAGGCTCTCGTCCCACACAGGAATGAACTGCGCGATATTGCGCTTCTCCCACTGCGCCGTGCCCGTAGGATACGCGCCGCCCGCGGGAAATGCGCTGACGGGAATCAGGTCGCCCTTGCCCTCGGCGATCTTGCCCAGAACGTCGTGCACGAACTTCGGCGCCTTCGAGGAGAACGCGCCAGCGAGATCGAAGGTGGAAGTTGCGGCCTTCGGCAGCTCAACTTTTTCGAGATGCGACAGCGCGTGATCTACTGCGGCAAAGTTCTTCTCAACCACC
This sequence comes from uncultured Acidobacteriota bacterium, assembly GCA_963786565.1. Classification (GTDB taxonomy): domain Bacteria; phylum Acidobacteriota; class Terriglobia; order Terriglobales; family Acidobacteriaceae; genus Telmatobacter. The sequence continues at coordinate 766,777 of CAWAZR010000024.1, forward strand.
GCTTCGCCGCGCTTGCCGTAGGTCTTCTTGATCGACTTTTTGATCTGCGCGATGGCTTCCTCGCGCGGCAACACGCCGCTGATAGCGAAGAAGCAGGTCTGCATGATGGTGTTGATGCGCGTGCCCATGCCGGCTTCGCGCGCCACCTTGTAACCATCGATCACGTAGAACTCGATCTTCTTGCGCAGCATTTCTTCTTGCGTGCTGTGCGGCAGTTTGTCCCACACCTCGGCCGCGGAGTACGCCGAGTTGAGCAGGAACACGGCGCCCGGCATGGCTGCTTCCAGCACGTCCATCTTCTCCAGGAAGCTGAAGTTGTGGCAGGCCACGAAGCTCGCCTTTGTGATTAGATACGTCGACCGGATCGGGTTAGGCCCGAAGCGCAGATGCGAAGTGGTCATCGAACCCGACTTCTTCGAGTCGTAGACGAAGTAGCCCTGCGCGAAATTCGGCGTCTCACTGCCGATGATCTTGATGGAATTCTTGTTGGCGCCAACGGTGCCGTCGGAGCCAAGGCCGTAGAACAGAGCGCGCACAGTCTTCGGATCCTCGGTCGAAAACTCCGGATCGTAATCCAGGCTCGTGTGGCTCACGTCATCGTTAATCCCGATCGTAAAGTGATTCTTCGGAGCGGCCTTCGTCAATTCATCGAAAACGCCCTTGACCATAGCCGGCGTGAATTCTTTTGACGAGAGGCCGTAGCGGCCGCCGATGACAACGGGCGCAGCGAATGGAAGCTTTCCGGCATTCTCGCCCAGCACCGTCATAATGTCCTGGTAGAGCGGTTCGCCGGCGCCGCCGGGTTCCTTGCAGCGGTCGAGAATGGCCATCGACTTCATGGTCGTGGGCAACGCGGCCAGGAATGCCTTGCTGTCGAAGGGCCGATATAAGCGCACCTTCACCATGCCCACTTTTTCGCCGTTGCGCACCAGCGCATCCACGGCTTCTTCAGCTGCTTCGGCACCGGAACCCATCAGCACGATCACCCGCTCCGCATCTTTCGCGCCGTAATAGTCGAACAGGCGATAGCTGCGGCCCGTCAGCACGGCAAAGCGGTCCATCACCGATTGCACAATGTTTGGAACGGCTTCGTAGAATGGCGTGCACGCTTCGCGCGCCTGGAAAAATACATCGGGATTTTGCGCCGTGCCGCGAATGAAGGGGCGATCAGGCGAGAGCGCGTTTTTGCGGAAGGCGATGAGGTATTTGTCGTCCACCAGGGAGCGGATGGTTTCGTCGCTGATGGGTTCGAGCTTGCCCACTTCATGAGAGGTGCGGAAGCCATCAAAGAAATGGATGAAAGGAATGCGCGATTCGAGGGTGGCTATCTGCGCCACGGTCGCCATGTCGGCCACTTCCTGCACGGAATTCGAAGCCAGCATCGCCCAACCTGTCGAGCGGCAGGTCATCACGTCACTGTGGTCGCCAAAGATCGAGAGCGCATGCGTCGCCAGAGTGCGCGCCGTTACGTGCATCGTAGCCGGGGTCAGTTCACCGGCAATCTTGAACATGTTGGGGATCATCAGCAGCAGGCCCTGCGAGGCAGTAAACGTGGTGCCAAAGGCTCCGGCCTGCAACGCGCCGTGCAGCGCGCCAGCCGCGCCACCTTCGCTCTGCATTTCTTCCACGATGGGCAACCCGCCCCAGATGTTTTTCTTCCCCTCCGAAAGCCATTGATCGGCCCACTCAGCCATAGGCGACGAGGGGGTGATGGGGTAGATAGCAACGACTTCAGAGAGTCGATAGGCCACGGACGCCGCGGCCTCGTTCCCGTCCATAATCACGGTGGGAATCACAGTCTTTGGTTCACTCATTCGCTTCGCTCCACAGTGCGGCTGTTGGCCAAAATCGCTCTGGTCCGACCGCTATGTTGAGTCTCTGCAATGAAGGGGTTAGTCGCTGTGATGGAAGGCACAAGGAAGGCCAAGAGTCCCACTCTATGAAACGATGTTCACAGGGTGCAACGCCGTGTGGGTGCGGTGGAGGAAACGGACGAAGGCCTCAAACGGGCCTCAATTAAGCTTCATCTGGAAGTGGGCCTGCCCTTTCACATCCCCGCGTACCACGAATAGCCATATTCGGGATCGACGCTACCTAGGCCTTTGCCGAATTTCTTGATGTCATCAGTTGCCGTGATGTGGTTGATGTACTTCAAGCTCTTGTAGCCCAACTGGCGTGGCAAGCGAAGGCGCAGCGGTCCGCCAAAACCAACCGGCAGATCGCCATCATTCATCCCCATGGTCAGCAAGGTGTGCGAGTCCCCCGCATCCTGCATATCGATGCTTCCCCACATGCCTTCCTCAATCGAGGTGTACACGATATATCGCGTCTGCGGCAGCATGCCTGCCTCGCGCAGCACGCCGGAGAGCGGCGTCCCAATCCACTCCGCGATATACGACCACCCCTCCTCGCAGGCAACCTCGGTGATCTGGCTGTGCATTCCAAGGCTCTTGAGATCGGCCAGCGAAAGCGACATCGGATGTGCCACTGTTCCGTCGACCACCAACCGCCAATCCTTGAATCCACCTGCCGCGATGCGCTTGAACGCGTCGTTGGGAGGCGCCACAGCATTCGCAAAAGGATCTTTCGAGATCATGCTCCGCGGGAACTCGCGCGCCGGCGTATTCCTGGTGAGGAGCCGCTGGCATGCGTAGGTCATCGTCTCGCCCGGGCCGTAGATTCCAGAGCCATCCGGCGGAATCAGCCCATAGCGCCTGGCCAGACGGTCGGCCGCGGCCAATCCGCCAATTCCAGCGGCAGCGGCAGCGCCTCCATAAATGAACTTCCGTCGTGTGATCGGATTCATCGGCCCTCCTCTCGACCTCGCGTATTGCCCGTGATCATGCCCCGCACGCGGCTCCAGCATCCCGACATCGCCACCATCGCCACATGCACAAACAAAAACAGCAGCAGCAGCCAGGAGACAAAAAAGTGAATGGTTCGCGCCGACTGGCGCCCGCCCAAGATCGCGGCGGTAGCCGGAAACGCCGCAGTAAACGACGGTGACATGGCCAAGCCGGTCCAGATGATCAGCGGAAACAACACGAAGATCACCACAAAATAGGCGGTGCGCTGGAGGACGTTATACGAGCGCTCTTCCGCGCTATCCGGCGGCCCGCGGTGAAGATACTTCGCGATCCGAGCCCAGTAAGCCCGCCAGTTCCAGTCGCGCCGCTCCGGAATCAAATCTTTTCTGAAATGCCCGCTCCACAGTCCGTAGATTCCGTACACCAGTCCGGTGAGCACCGCGACCCACGCGGCTTCGAAGTGCAGATACCGGCTCCAGCCATTCTCGTCCGGCATCTCGTAGTTGTAGCCGTTAGGCACCTTGCTGCGGCTGGATGGAATGGGAATTACAAACAGCGGCTTGGTGTTGACGTTGCCCACCTCGCCCCAGTAGAAGCGCGGATGCGAGATCACGATCAAGCTGCCGGTGACGAAGAGCGCCACAAAGGCAACAAAGGTGAGCCAGTGCGTAACGCGCACCACTCCCGGGTGACGGACGGTCCTCGTCCTTTCAGCTTGGGAAGCCGCTGGCACGCGGCCAGAGTAGCACGCCGCGGCCCGGAAAATCGTGCATTATTTCAACATCCAGGTCGCTCCGCTTTCCTCGCGGGCATAACAGTCGCTCCGGGCGGGTCACAGTCCGGGCTTAACCCGATTCCACGACGCTTCAGCTTTTCCCATGGCTGATCTGCCGTTCCACAAAACAGGAGTGGCGCTCTACTCATGCGGCAAAGACGTCAGCACGTTGGAAAGATAAACTTTTTTAGGCAAGAAGAATGATTGAAGCTGGAAGCGGAGGTCTGCGACAGCCTGTGCGGTTGACGGAACTAGGAGAGCGCATATGCATTTTGGGGCCTTCCAACAGTGGCAAATCGACACTTGCCGATGCCATTGCAAAAAAACGTGGATTGAGATCAATCCACCTGGACCAACTTCACCATCTTCCCAATACGGACTGGCGGCCGCGCCCGGCAGCCGAGTTCCTCGCGTTGCATGACGACGCGATCGTTGGCGATCGGTGGGTGATCGACGGGAACTACTCGAAATGCTTTCCTCAACGCTTCCAGCGCGCGACAGGGCTCATCCTCTTAGATATCTCCACCGTCGCGAGTCTATTTCGGTACATTCGCAGAACAGTCTGCAATGGCATGAGGCCAGGCGCACTGGAGGGCGGCCATGACAGCCTCAAGTTGAGCATGATTCATTTCCTTATAGTGGTTACGCCCCGAAATCGAAAGCGTTATGCTGACGTATACCGCCAGCTTCACATGCCGAAGGTTTACTTGCCATCCATGCGCGCAATCGATGCGTGCTACCGGGATTGGGACTTGGAACGTACGGCGAGCGGATCGGATTAGTTCCGCGAAGTTGGCTTGAGACCGCCATCCACTCATTCGGAGTTCGCAATTCCTATGCGAAGCATGTCACGCATCATCGCCTGTTGTTCGATCGCCTATCTAGCGCTCGAATTCGCCCCGCCGGCATCGCTCGCGCAGACTCCGGCAACCGCAAAGAATCCGGCATCGCAGGCGCCCTCGGCCGCGGCGCAGAATCCCTCACCCATGGTGGAGCACACGCGCACTCATCCGCGCCTCACCCAGCAATCGCCTCCAGGTGATCGCTATCCCTTGCCGCTGGGCACGCTTTTTGTGCCACATGGGCTGCACCGCGACCGGCCAGCCACTCTGCTCTTCTTCTTCCACGGAGGCGACTGGCTACCGGAGCTGGCCGCCAGCCAGCAGCACCAGATGGCCGTTGTCCGCGTGCAGGCCGGCGCCGGCTCCGGGTCATACGTTCAGCTTTTTCTGGATCCAACGAGATTTCTCTCGCTCATTTCCGCAGCAGAATCGGCGAGCCACACCCACTTCAGCCAGATCGCGCTCGGCGGCTGGAGCGCCGGATGCGGCGCAATCCGCCAAATCCTGCTCGATCCCGCTTCTTACGATCGGGTAAATCGCGTCCTCTGCATCGACGGCGTGCACACCGGCTACACGCATGGCGCGCCGGGTCCGGGCGAATCCGATGTCGATGCAAGCAATCTGCAAATGTGGCTTCACTTTGGCCGCGATGCACAGGCAGGAAAGAAGCGGCTCATCATCACGCATTCAGAAATCTTTCCTGGCACCTTTGCCAGCACCACCGAAACCGCCGACTGGCTGCTGCGCGAATGGCAACTTTCGCCGCACCCGGTGGCGCGATTCGGCCCCATGGGCACGCAGATGCTGAGCCGGGTAAGGGCCGGCGGCCTTACCGTGATTGGGTTTGCCGGGAATTCCGCTCCCGACCACGTGGACGAGTTGCACTCGCTCCCCGAGTACCTGCACTGGCTAGGGAAGAACAAATGGCGCGCGGATGTTCATTGATCGTCGGGCCGAACCGAGGTGGAGCGATCCTTTGGCGTTGGGCCGCGCGGCCTCACGGCAAATACAGGCGCGGCATTGTCGCCAAATCCGTTGCTTCGCGGAACGGGTTCATACCGCGCGAACCGCATGGAATACTCGGGGTGCCCGTATCTACTCGAACGGAGTAGCTCGGCAAGCGGCACAATCGCCCTGAGCACCTGCGAACCGTTCATGTGCTCGATACTTTCAATGCGCCCACGGCGCGAATTGATGTCGCCGATGATGACGCCCATGTACTCCTCGGGCACCGTCACTTCGACCGCCATCACCGGCTCCAACAGCACCGGCTTGGCCCTATGTGCCGCTTCCTTGAACGCGATTGAGCCAGCAATCTTAAAGGCGTTTTCATTGGAGTCCACTTCGTGGTAGCTGCCGTCAATCAGCGCCACCTTCACATCAACCATCGGGAAGCCAGCCAGAATGCCGCCCTCCATCGCGCCCCGCACGCCCATGTCGATAGGCTTGATGTACTCCTTGGGCGCCACGCCGCCCTTGATCTCATTGATGAACTCGTAGCCTTTGCCCGGCTCGTTAGGCTCGATGCGCAACTCGCAGTGGCCATAGTTGCCGGAGCCGCCGGTCTGCCGAATGTACTTGCCTTCGGCCTCGGCAACCTTGCGGATGGTCTCGCGGAAGGCGATCCTCGGCTCCCCAAAATCGACCGCTGAGGATTCGACAATTCTCCTCGAAATCGCTTCGAGTTCCAATTCATCGTCGCCGCCAAGGACGAGCAGGTCCTCGCCTTGCTCAAGCTTGACCCTGATCGACGGGTCATCTTGAAGAATTCGCGTAATCTCTAGCGCCACACGCTGGCGGTCTTCGCCGTCATGCAGAACGACTGCAACTGTGAGGATCGAAGTCAATTGATCAGCGCTCATTTTGGCCCTCCGGCAAGAAGCTCACATTTGCCTTGCACCCAGCAGCCCCTCCACCAGCGCCTGCCACTCCTCATCCAGCGTCGGCCGATGAAACTTGCGCCCCGCGCGACCATACCAGTAATCGGCATTCCACTCCACGCCTTCTTTACGGTGCAGGTAGGCATGCACAGCCATCCCGTCGCGCGTCGAAAGATCGTCGACCATGCCGTGGGCGCGCGCCCAGTCGCCCTTGGCGTCCCACCACAGCGCGGCAAGCGGAACCGGAAGTTCAGGCGGAGGCTCGCCCAACTCCAGAGAGGCGCGGAAATCCTCAAACGTCATGTTTCGCTTGTACCATCGGCATTCACCCCATGCAATCGGACTCTGGCCCTCCGCACCCATGTTCTCGCTCCCTCGCTCCCTGCACTTAAGTGATTTAGATCACTTTCAGCAGAAATAACCACTGCTACAACTAAACCATCGTTCCGATGAAGTCAGCAGAGGGTCCGCCAGGGGGCTAGGGAGGGCTGGGGGATTCTCAGCCAGAAATCCCCTTCCCCATTTCCCTTTCCTCGAGGTCAACTCATGGGACTGCTCGACACGATGATCCCCGAAAACCACGATTGCAGCCCAAGGCATCTTCGCCGTATACTGAAATCCGACCAATATGGTCGCATTTTCAAATTGCTGCCCTTCCAGCGGTGGCATAGGGGAGTCCGCCAGGTGAGTGCGCTGAGCGAATTGAAGGTGGGAGAACGCGGAATTCTGGTAGCTCTCGACCTCCCCGAATCCGTCCAGAACCATCTGATGCATATGGGCTTTGTGCCCGACGCATGCGTCCACGCCCTGCGCCGCGCCCCAGCCGGCGACCCCACCGTTTACTGCATCGATGGCATGGAAATCGCCCTGCGCCATGAGACCGCGGCTGCCATTCGCGTACGCCCCTGCACCGGCGCAACGGCCGGCGCAACGACTACCGAGGCAGCGTCCGAACTGGCTGAGGCTGCGCGATGAACGCCTGTTGCGAGACGCCGGCTTTCAAACCGCCCGCCCCTTTGCCTGACAGCACCCTCAAAACGGTGCTTCTCATCGGGCCGCCGAACTCCGGCAAGTCCACACTCTTCAACAAGCTCACGGGTCTGCGGCAGAAAGTCGCCAACTACCCCGGTGTCACCGTGGAGCAGCGCAAGGGAGTGATGGCCGGCGTCGGCCGCGAAGACCTCACACTCATCGACCTGCCTGGCATCTACTCGCTCACTCCGTATTCTGAAGACGCGCGCGTCGCCGTGGATGTGTTGCGCGGCCGCATGCCCGGCACGCCCAAGCCCGACGCGGTTTTGCTGGTTTTGGACTCGCTGCATCTCACCCGCCAACTCATGCTTGCCCAGCCGGTGCTTGCCGTGGGCCTTCCCACGCTCGTGCTGCTCAACATGTCAGACCTGATGGAGAAGCGCGGCGGCCACATCGACCCACTCCAGTTGGCGCGCGAGCTCGATGCGCCGGTGGCGCAGATCAGCGCCGTCCACGGCACCGGGCTCGATGCGGTCCCGCTCTTTCTCAATCAGCAGAACGGTAACGCCCAGGCCCATCGCGTCGAACTGCCCGTCATCGGCAACGCAGCCAGTACGCACAACTGGGCCGCGCAGGTCAGCCGTCGTACCGGCTATCAGGCCCCGCTGTCGGCTGCCAACACGCGCAAGATCGACAACGTCTTGCTGCATCGCATTTGGGGACCACTGCTCTTCCTCCTCGTCGTCGTAGGCGTCTTTGAAGTGGTCTTCGCCCTGGGCCAGCCGCTCTCCGACGGCTTCGGCGACCTGCTCGCGCGTGCTGCTGAATTCGTCCGCCCGTTGCTGCCGGCCGGCTGGCTGCAATCGCTTCTGCTCGACGGCATATGGAAGGGCATTTCGTCAGTGCTGGTTTTCCTCCCCCAGATCCTTCTCCTCTTTCTCTTCATCGGCATTCTCGAGGACACTGGCTACCTGGCCCGCGCCGCTCTGATCGCCGACCGCGTCATGCGCACCATCGGCCTCAACGGCAAGGCCTTCATCCCGTTGCTCTCCGCTTACGCCTGCGCTATTCCCGCCATCATGGCTACGCGCACTATCGAGAACAAGCGCGATCGCCTCGCCACTATTCTTGTTGCTCCCTTCATGACCTGCTCGGCGCGCCTGCCCGTATACCTGCTGCTCATCGCCGCATTCATTCCCAACATCTTTTTCCTCCACGGCGTTCTCGGTCTGCGTACCCTCGTCATGCTCGGCCTTTATCTCGCGGGCTTCGTCGCCGCCTTCACCACCGCGCGCTTGCTCAAAAGCTCCATCCTCAAATCCAGCGACACGCCTTTCATCCTGGAGTTACCGCAGTACCGCATGCCCACGCTCTACTCGCTCGGCCTGCGCCTGCTCGATCGCGCCCGCATCTTCATGAAGAACGCCGGCACCATCATCGTCACCGTATCGCTGGCGCTTTGGGTGCTCGCGCAGATTCCGCCCGTCCACGTCCTTGGCGGTTCCTACGCGCCTCCGCAACTTGCCAACAGCGTCATTGGCCACATCGGCCACTTCATTGAGCCAGCCATCGCACCGCTCGGCTTCAATTGGAAGATCGGCATTGGCCTCATCTGCAGCATCTTCGCGCGCGAGGTCATGGTCAGCACCATGGGCACGTTGTACGGCGCCGATCCCGGCACCCAGGCCTTCAGCCTGCAAAACGCCCTGCACCACGACATGACGATCGGCGGCGCGCTCGCCCTCATGATCTTCTTCGCCTTCGCCATGCAGTGCACCTCGACCATCGCCGTAGTCAAGCGCGAAACCAACAGTTGGACCTGGCCAGCCGTGCAGTTTCTCTACATGCTCGTCCTCGCTTACAGCGCAGCCTTCGCCGTCAACCACGTCACGATGATGTTCATCCACTGATCAGGTACCCATTTCACTCCTTCACTCTTTTCACTTCCTCACTCATTTCACTCCTTCATCCGCCCCACGACTCTCGAAGCTTGGAGCTGGAAGTTGGCAGCTAGTAGCTGTTATCTTTTCTCCATGCGCGCCGCCGAACTCATCGCTCCTCTCAACTTCCGGACTACCGAGATGCCCATCGAGGATCCCGGGCCGGGCGAAGTGCAGTGCCGTGTTGAATCCGTCGGCGTCTGCGGCTCCGATATGCATGCCTACACCGAGGGCCAGGTCGGCGGCATGCCCAATGCGTATCCCATGGTGCTCGGCCACGAGCCTGCGGGCGTCATCGTCAAAACCGGCGCCGGCGTTACCGGCCTCGCCGCAGGCGATCGCGGAGCGCTTGAGCCCGCACTTTACTGCTACCACTGCGAGTTCTGCCTCAGCGGCCACCACAACGTCTGCGCCAACATCCGCTTCCTCTCCACGCCTAACATTCCCGGCTTCTTCCGCGAACTGGTCAATCTGCCCGTCTCGAACTTCGCGCCCATCCCCGCGGAAGTGTCGTTCGACGCAGCCACGCTCAGCGAGCCGCTCGCCATCGCGCTCCATTCCGTGCGGCTCGTGTCCATCGCCGCGGGTGAAACCGTCGCGGTCATCGGCGCGGGACCCATCGGCCTGCTGACCATCGCCGCATTGCGCGCTGCCAAGGCCAGCCGCATCTGGGCCATCGAGCCGCTGGCGTACCGCCGCGGGCTGGCGCGCACCATGGGCGCTGATGTGGTGCTAGAGCCCGGCGAAGCAGTAGAGGAAATCCTGCGCGCCACGGGAAAACGCGGCGTCGACTGCGCCATGGACTGCGCCGCGGGAGCCGATACCGTGCCGCAAGCCATCCAGCTCACGCGCAACGCAGGCCGCGTCGCGCTCACCGGCATTCACTCCACGCCCACCTTCACGGTGGACGCGTCGGGCATGCGGCGCAAGGAGCTCACGCTCTTCAATGTGCGCCGCTCCAACCACGAAACCGAACAGGCTCTCGAACTGCTCATCGCGCATCCTGAGTGGTTTGCGCCACTGGTCACGCACACGCGCGCCCTCGACCGCATCGGCGAGGCCTTCGACCTCAACTGCAACTATCGCGACGGCGTCGGGAAAATGGTCATTCGCCCGTAGTAGCTGGAAGTTGCAGAATCAACAGCACTAAATGAATGCCCGCGGCTTCGCGGCTTTTTCTCTGACATCCTTTCCAATTGCGACGCCATCAGAGTCTTGAGACGGTAGGAAGGCATCGGTATTACTTCGCGCAGCCTCCCTTCCGGAGATCTTACGCGCGGCGATTCTCAACCTTGCACCTCACTCGTTGCCTGGGTTGGAATACTGGCCTCGTTTTTCTTGAAAATCGGTCGCCGGTACCGTCTCGTTTTGGCGACTTTCACGGCTCATGAGGTCCTCGGCCCTGGGCCAAATACAAGGAGGGATGATGAAGGAACTCAAGGTTTTTGCTCTGGCAGCAGTCGCCGGAATCTGTCTTTTGGCAGCGTCCGCGAAAACTCAGGCGCAGATCAGCGTAGGCGTCAACATCGGGACGGAACCGGCCTGCCCCTACGGCTATTACGATTACGCTCCGTACGCCTGCGCTCCCTATGGCTATTACGGTCCGGAGTGGTTTACGAGCGGCATCTTCATCGGCGCGGGACCCTGGTTTCATGGGCCGGCCAACTTCCGCGGCCACGTGAATAACCACTACGATGTTGCGAAGGGCTATCGCGGTCCGGCGCCCAACGCCGGCGACAAACCCGATCAGGCACACCCCGTCGATCACGTTGCGCATTTTAAAGGCAATGAGGTGCGGGACGGGCGCGGACACGTAGGCAAGAAATAGGGAATGCGCGAGGTGCGAACGCTGTCCCAGGTCTCAAAAGCGAGGCCCGGGATTTTCGTCTCTCCGCTCCCGTTGACACGACGATCACCAAGAGACCAGCCGCTACCGGCTCCCGGCAATCATCTGCGCGGCGTGCTGCAGGCTGGTGTCGGTCACTTTTGCGCCGCTCAACATGCGCGCGACTTCGTGGGTGCGGGCGCGGTCGTCAAGGACGCGGATGCGCGTGGTCGTGCGCCCCTCCTGTTCGCGCTTCTCAACTGCCAAATGCTGATCGGCGAAGGCGGCGATTTGCGGCAGATGCGTAACGCACAAAACCTGCTGGGCGCCGCCGAGGGTCTTGAGCTTTTGGCCGACAGCTTCTGCCGCGCGGCCTCCGATGCCGATGTCGATTTCGTCGAAGACCAGCGTGCGCGGCGTCGTTTTCTTCCTGGTTTTGGACGAAGACTCTTCGACGGCCACCTTCAGGGCGAGAAGAATGCGCGAGAGTTCACCGCCTGACGCGATCTCGATGAGCGGCTTGAGCGGCTCGCCGGGATTGGGCGCAATAAGGTACTCAACCGTGTCCCACCCAGAAGGTGTCCACGCGGCTTCGGCTCTCGCTCCCTTGCTCCCTTGCTCCCTTGCTCCCTCGTCCGCGGCGGTGACAGAGACGGAGAAGCGGGTCTTCATCGCGAGCGAATTGATGTGAGCCTCGGCGAGTTTCGCGAGTTTCGTTGCGGCGGCCTTGCGCTCCGTGGTGAGCGCGGATGCGGCTTTTTGATATTCCGCCGAGGCTTGTTCGAGCGCGGCGCGAAGCGTTTTCAGGATTTCGTCGCGGTCTTCGACTTCCGCCAGCTTGCCGGCCACCTCTTCACCAAAGACGATGACCTCGCCGACGGTTTTGCCATATTTCCTTTTGAGCCGATCGAGAAGGGCCAGGCGGTCCTCGATTTCGGCCAATCTATCTGGCGACGCGTTGATGCCTTCTGCGTAGTCGCGAAGCGAGGCGGCGAGGTCAGAAATGGTGGCGCGCGCGGAGGCGAGCTGCTGCGCGGATTCAGCGAAGCGCGTGTCGTAGCGGGCAAGTTCGTCAACGTTGCGAATCGCGGCCTTGAGCGCCGCCTCTGCCGATGTGCCGCCCTCGTAGAGCTCGTCGAAGGCGCTGAGGGCCGCGGCGTAGAGCTTTTCGGCGTTGGCCAGAACGCGCTTCTCCGTTTCGAGGGCCTCGTCTTCGCCGGGCTGGAGGCGCGCCTGCTCGATTTCGTTGCGCTGATAGGTCCAGAGATCGACCATGCGCCGGCGGTCCTGCTCGCCCTGGAGAAGATCGTTCAATTTGTCGTGCGCGGATCATGCCAGCGACCGTGGGCCTCGGCGGCAGCGTCTAAAGAGATGCCGGCAAAGCGGTCGAGCAAAATGCGCTGCTGGATGGGGTCAAAGCTGGAAAGAGTCTCGGATTGCGCGTGGACGAGGGCCAGCTCGGGGGCGAGTTGCTTGAGCACCTGCACGGTGGCTGGCTGGTTGTTGACGAAGACGCGGCCCTTGCCAGTGGAGAGGATTTCGCGGCGGAGAATGATCTCGGTCGCTTCGGCGTCGATGCCGTTGGCCTCGAGAACGGCTTCCGCGCCGGGCGTGGACTCGAAGACACAGGAGACCACGGCCTTGTCAGCGCCGTGACGGACCACGTCGACGGAAGATTTGCCGCCCATCAGCAGGGCCAGCGCGTCTACAAGGATGGACTTGCCCGCGCCGGTTTCGCCCGTGAGGAGATTGAGGCCGGCCCCGAAGGAGGCGATGGCGTGATCGATGACGGCGTAGTTTTCAGCGCGGAGTTCGACGAGCATTTTTTCCTGGTCTTGGATGAAAGTACAGGATGACAGAGCCAAAAGGGACGACAGGAATCCGAGCGCAGCATAGCATGAATGGCGGGGCAGAGGGGCAATGGAGGCACCCAAACCGTCACTTGGGCGCGGGGAACGAGGTCTGATACCGTGGAAGTTGAGGTGAAGGACGATTCTTACCGCAGCGATTGCAATCGTTTTTCAGGCGGATAGCGGCGGCGCGGGTGCGCCGCAGCCAACCCAGGGTTTCAGCGCACTGGCTGAGATGATGAGCGACATCGGCCCCATCGCGATTTGTGTGCTGGTTCTGCTGCTGATCGCGAGCCTGTACTCGTGGACAGTGATTTTTGGCAAGATGTCGGCGTTCAGCAAAGCGACGACGCAGAGCCGGAAGTTTATCCGCGCCTTCCGCAAGGCCACGCGGCTCCAGGAGATTGCGGCGTTGGCCGGCGATTACAGCGCCAGCCCGCTGGCCCAGGTGTTTGAGGACGTCTACGAGACCTACAAGCGGGTATCGGGCGGGTCGGGACCGCCGCGCAGCCTGGCTCCGCTGGAACGCACGGCGCAGACTGCGGCCAGCGAGGCCGTGACGGCGCTGGAACGGCGCATGACATGGCTGGCGACCATCGGAAGCACGAGCCCCTTCATAGGACTGTTCGGGACGGTGATGGGGGTCGTGGAAGCCTTCCACGGAATTGCGACGGGGGGCGCCGGATCCATAAAGTCGGTAGCTCCGGGTATTGCCGACGCGCTCATTACTACGGCGGCGGGACTGTTTGTGGCCGTGCCGGCGGTGGTCGCCTACAACCAGTTCACGGCGCGGATCAGGATCTTCAGCGCGGCCATCGACGATTTTTGCCGGGAGCTGCTGAACTCGCTTGAGGAAATTCCGGTGCGGACGCAGACGCCGCCGAAGGCGCAGAGTTAGCAGGCCAGGGGGCTGGCGGAGCTAGAAGAACGCCCCCATTGTTGGAGAGTTCAAGCGTGGCATTCACGACAAGCAGCGGACAAACTCGCACGTCGCTGGCGGAGATCAACATTACGCCGCTGGTGGACGTGGTGCTGGTGCTGCTGGTGATCTTCATGATCACAGAGCCGGTGCTTCAGTCGGGAATCCAAGTGAATGTGCCGAAGACGCGAACGGTAACGTCGATTACCGAGCAGCGCATGGTTGTAACCATCGACCGCGACGACAATATCTTCCTCAACGATCAACCGGTCAACATTCACGACCTGCCGGCGAAGCTGCACCAGGCGGGCGTCGATCCGGCGCACCAGTCGATCTATCTGCGCAGTGACGAGCGGGTCTCATTTGGGAATTTTGCCAGCGTGATGGATGCGGTCAAGCAGTCAGGAATCACCAATGTATCGATTGTGACGCAACCGCTGGATACGAAAAGTTTGACGGGAAATTAGCAAGATCGCGGTGTCAGAGTGTGCTTCATAAATGGTTTCGCGAAAGGGCACGACTTCAGTCGTGCCGAAAAGGGCAGGGTAATCGATGGGTTTTGACCCTTGCAGGACTTCTGCCCTAGGCCAGACCATTTATGAAACGCACTACAGGTACGGAACCCAAACATGAACACCATTCTGGACAGCGCCGATCACCTGGAGCGGGAACTGGCGCCGGAGCCGTTTGCGGGACCGGCAACGGGAGCGGTAGTGCTGCATCTCGGGCTGATCGGGCTCCTGCTGAGTTATGCGTGGATGCTGGGGCTGTTTCATCACAATTTCTGGGGCAGCCCGGGCGCCGGCGGATCCATACAGGTGAACCTGGTTTCGAGTGCGCTTCCGTTGCCTGCCGATGAGGTGAACCAGAACGTGCTGGCCACCGAGACGCCGAGCAAAGCGCCGGCCCCGCCAAGCCCGAAAGAACAGCAGCGCGTGGATGAGACAGCGATTCCGATTGCGGGCAAGCACGTGCCGCCAAAGCAGCAGACCACGCCGAAGACCCAACAGCACCAGCCCGTCCCGCGGCAGAACCAGGCGCAATACGGCGAGCAGTCGGGCTCGCTGATGCCGCACCAGATGCAGCCGGGCACCATCGGACAGACCACGGTGGGCGACAACAATTTTGCCAGCATGTATCCGTGGTACGTGCAGGGCATCAACAACGGCGTAGGCAGCAAGTGGAATAAGTACGAAGTGAACCCGGCTACGCCCAAGGGTGCGCGCGCCTACGTGGTCTTCACCATTCACCGCGACGGAAGCGTGACCGACCAGCAAGTGGATCAATCGAGCGGGAGCCCCACGCTGGACACCTCATGTAAACGCGCTGTGCAACGCGTGGATACGTTCGGTCCCCTGCCGCCGCAATATAATCAAAGTACGCTGAAGGTTTCGTTCTACTGCGAGTACTGAGGCGCAGATTTAAGGGGCCGGGGTCAGAGGTCAGCTGGTTTGGGGTTGGACCTGCATCGCAGAGACCGCAGAAAAATAGGGGGTTGGCGGGTTAGATGCCCCCTCGTGACCCCCGAAACTGCAATGCGGCATCTAACCATGTGGCAGCATTTGGCGGCCTCAAAAAAGGCCCGTTTTCAAGGGCGTGCGCAACACCATCCGAACCACGGGTCTGAGAACAGACCATGAAGGAAGGACTGCACATCGCATGAAGGCAATCTTGAGGGTTTTGCCTCTGTTTTTGCTTTCCCTGGCGTATTTTCCTGGCGTCCAGGCAACGGCCCAGGATTGGGTTCGCACGGGAACGAACCTGGGGAATCAGCACATTCGGCTGGCCGCGGCGGATTTCAAGCCGGTGGGCAGCGATCCCCAGACGCCGGTGCTGAAGAACGTCTTCGATACCACCCTTTACAACGATCTATCGAACGCAGGCATCTTTGACATGGTGTCAAAGAGCCTGGCGCCGCAGGCCATGCCGGGCTCGCCGCAGGAGTTGGTGCCGGCGCAGTGGTCGGCGCCGCCGGCCAGCGCGACCATGATCGCGCTGGGAGCGCTATCGGCGGACAACGGGCGGCTGGTGGTGTACGGCTGGCTGTTGGATGCAACCACGGCGGGCAGTCCGCCGGCGCTGGCGCGGCAGTATAACGAAGCCGCAAGCGAAGACATGGCGCGCACGGTGGCACACCGCTTCGCTGACGACATCATCTCCCGGCTCGGCGGCGGCATCAACGGCATCGCCGAAACCAAAATCTATTTTGTGAGCAGTCGCACCGGATCGAAAGAGATCTGGGTGATGGACTACGACGGCGCCAACCAGCACGCCGTCACGCACCTGGGCACGGTCTCCATTTCGCCTCGCATTTCGCCGGATAACTCGCGCATCGCGTTCGCCTCGTTGGCAAACGCGGGGTGGGCGATTCGTATGTTCTCGCTGGACCTGGGCCGCACTGTGAGTTTCCCTGCCGGCACGGCGGGAGGCAGCAACCAATCGCCGGCGTGGTCGGCCGATGGCTCCAAGCTGGCATTCTCCTCGGCGCGATCCGGGCATCCGGAGATCTGGGCGGCGGATGCGGGCGGCGGCAATCTGCACCAGGTGACGACCTTCGGAGCGGATGTTTCGCCGGTGTGGAATCCGCGCACCGGGACGCAACTGGCTTTTGTCAGCGGGCGCACGGGTGAGCCGCAGATCTACGTGATGGATCAGGATGGCGCCAATGTGCAGCGCATGACCGACAGCGGCTATGCCATCTCGCCTTCGTGGTCGTCCAACGGCGGCATGCTGGCCTTCAGTTGGAACCGCAAGTACGGACCCGGCGATCCCGGCGGTCAAGACATCTACGTGATGGACATCGCCAGCAAGAAGTGGTTGCAGGCCACGCACGAGGCGGGGAACAACGATTTTCCGTCATGGTCGCCGGATGGGCGGCACATCGCGTTCCAGCGTGAAATCAATCACCGCACGCAAATCTGGTCGATGCTGTCGGATGGCACCGGTGAGCATCAGCTCACCTTCAGCGGCGACAACTCGATGCCGAACTGGAGCTGGAAATGAGTTGCGAGGGGCCCGAATACGGAGGCGTCGTGCGCACGGGAAGCAACCGGTATCCCGGCGCAATGAACTATCATTTTATCGGTGCTGGAATCGGATTGCGGCAAGCGCGGCGATAAGCAGCCGGATTGCCCGAAACATGGACTCGACTTTTTTTGAGTAAAGGAGAACTCCCTTGAAGCTACGAAATAGTTTGTTCACCACTGCCCTCCTTTTAGTTGCCTTAATTGCTGTGACGGGTTGCGGCAAGAAGAGCAAGCCTCTGCCGTCAGCAGAGACGGCTCCGACCACGACGGCGCCCAATCCGACCGCGACGCTGACCGCGACCCCGACAGTGATTTCGGCCGGCGACCAGGTGCAGCTGACCTGGCGCACAACCGATGCCACGTCCGTTTCGATTGACGGGCTCGGCGATCTGCCTACAGTGGGCGTAAAGACGGTGACTCCAACCGCGTCTATCACCTATCACCTGGTGGCGCGTGGCGAGGGAGGCGCGGCAGACGCTTCGGCGCGCGTAACCGTGAATCCGCCCCCGGCGATCGAGACGGCTTCGACTCCGATGAGCGAAGAGCAGGAATTCAAGGCTCGCGTGCAGGATATCTTCTTCGACTACGACAACTACGATATCCGTGGCGACGCGCAGGCGACTCTGTCAAAGGACGCCGATTATCTGCTGCAGCACCCCAATATCAAGATCGTGATCGGCGGCTATTGCGACGAGCGCGGATCGAATGAGTACAACCTGGTCCTGGGCCAGAATCGTGCACAGGCGGCCATGACTGCGCTGGTGACAGCGGGCGTCGCGGCCGACCGCATCCGCGTGATCAGCTACGGCAAAGAGAAGCCGTTCTGCACGGATTCGACCGACGAGTGCTGGCAGTTGAATCGCAGAGATGGGTTCACGATGGATCGGTAAGACAGAACGAGTGTGAGTGTGGAGTGTGAGTGCGGACCAGTCTCACCACACCCACACTCACACTCACACTTTTTCCTAAGGAAGGTCGCACATGCACAATTCAGCCGTCACTTGGAATCGTCTGCTTGCCGCAGCGCTCTTGAGTTTTGTCTTCCTTGCCTCCGCGCCCCGCGCGCACGCAGTGTCCAAGGAAATCGTGGAGCTGCAAACCCAGGTGCAACAGTTGCTGGATCAGGTGCAGCGGCTGCAATCGACACTGGATACGAAGATGGGCGTGTTGCAGCACCTGGCGGAGCAGACCGCCGATGAAGCCAACCAGATGACCACAGCCGTGACTGCGCTGCAGCAGAAACTGAACACGCAAAACGAAGCGGCCAACGGGAAGCTGGACTCGGTTTCAGGGCAGGTGCAGTCCCTGAACGATTCGGTGGACGAACTGAAGGCGCGCATCGCCAAGTTGGACAAGTCCGTGGCGGACCTGCAAACGCAGATACAGAACATGCAAGCGCCGCCAGCGCAACCGCAGCCGGGCGCGATGCAGCCGGGTGCAGGCGGAACGCCGGGCGCGGCTCCAACAGGCGCTCCAGCGCCGGGTCCAGTTGCGCAACAGGCTCCCCCGCTACAGGAGACACTGCAAGCGGGCGTGCGCGACTACAACGCCGGGCGCTATGACATAGCTCTGGGTGAGTTCCAGAGCGTGGTGCAGAACTATCCGCTGGACGATCTGGCTGGGACGGCGCAGTTCTACCTGGGCGAAATTGCTTACCAGCAGAAGGACTACTCCACCGCGGTCGCGGCCTACAACCAGGTGCTGGAGGCGTTCAGCGGCAACGCCAAAGCTCCCGCGGCGCAGCTGCACAAGGGCTTTGCCCTGCTGGCCGAAAACAAGCACGAGGAAGGGATTCATGAGCTGCGCTCGCTGATCCAGCGGCACCCGCAGACACCGGAAGCGCGCGCGGCGAAGAACAAGCTGACCGCGATGGGCGTGAAACCTACGGCGGCGGGACACTGAGTAAGACAGCTTTCAGCACTTCGTTTGCAATTGGGAAATCAGGAAAAGAAAAGCCCCACGCAAAGCGGGGCTTTTTGATGCGCGAAAAAACGCCCGCGATCAGCTCTGCGCGGGGGCGGTCGGAGCCGCGTCCGATGGAGCCGGGCTGGCGGCAGCGGCGTCTGCTGCACCCTTGGCCACACTTTTGTGGTGACGCACGTCATCGCCCTGAATCCAGAAGATGACGTCTTCTGCGATGTTGGTGGCATGATCGGCGACACGCTCGAGGCTGCGTGAAATCATAAGCGCGTTCAGAGCCTGCGGCGCGAGATGACTACTCTCCTCCATCACCCTGGTGAGCGTCTTGTAAGAAGAGCGGTTCATCTGGTCGACGGCGTCGTCCATGGTGAGTACGGTACGGGCCAGCTCGGCGTCGCCTTCGATAAAGGCTTGCAGGCTCCTGCGTACCATGTCGGCGGACATGGTGGCCATGCGCGGGATGTCGACGGGAAGTTCGACGGCGCCCAGGCGTTCCATGTGGCGGACGCGGTCGGAGATGCTTTTGGCGGCGTCGCCCACGCGTTCCAGATCGGCGTTGATCTTGATGACGCTGAGAATGAAGCGCAGGTCGATGGCCATGGGCTGCTCCATGGCGAGCAGGTCGAGAGCGGCCTGGTCGATGTCGCGTTCCATGCGGTTGATGGCAATCTCACTGCGGCTCACCAAATCGCAAATCGACAGGTCGCGCGTGCGGTAGGCTTCAATCGCCCGCTGGATGGCCTGTTCGGCCAGCCCCGCCATGACCAGGAGGTTTTCCTTGAGATCTTCGAGACTTTGTTGAAAGCGAATTCGTGTCATCCGAACCTGCCCGTGATGTAATCCTCCGTGCGCTTGTCAGAAGGATTCGTGAAAATTTTGTGGGTCGAGTCGAACTCGACCATGCGGCCGTTAAGGAAGAAGCCGGTGTTTTCCGCCACGCGCGCCGCCTGCTGCATATTATGCGTCACAATGACGATGGTGTACTGCGCTTTTAATTGGAAAATGAGGTCTTCGATCTTCGAAGTGGAGACGGGATCGAGGGCCGAACAAGGCTCGTCCATCAAAAGGACTTCTGGGTCCACGGCGAGGGCGCGAGCGATGCAAAGCCGCTGCTGCTGGCCGCCGGAAAGGCTGGCGCCGGATTTTTTCTTGAGGTCGTCCTTGACCTCGTCCCACAGCGCCGAGTTCTTGAGCGACTTTTCCACAATTTCGTCGAGGTGCTTGTGGTTGGAGTAACCGTTCAGCTTCAGGCCGGCAGCGACGTTGTCGTAGATGGACATGGTGGGAAAAGGATTGGGTCGCTGGAAGACCATGCCCACGCGGCGGCGGATTTCGACAGGCTTGGCGTCGGCATAGATGTCGAGGTCGCCGATACGGACGGTGCCGGTGGCACGGGCAATGGGATTGGTCTCGTGCATGCGGTTGAGACAGCGCACGAAGGTGCTCTTGCCGCAACCGGACGGGCCAATCAGCGCCGTAGCGTGGTTGCCCGGCATATTGAGATTGATGTCCTGCAGGCTGTGATTGGTTCCATACCACGCATTCAGGTTGATGACTTCGATGCCGACGCCCACGTGAGGATTTCTCCTTCTGTTCTTTGTCGAATTCGCGGCGATGCCTGGGGAAGCACGCCACACAAACTTGCGGCAAACGCCAAAGCGCGCCACCGGTTTAACTGTTGCCCTTCAAAACACCGCGGCTGGTAACGTAACGCACCAGCGAAACGGCGACCACGATAAGCACGATAAGCACCAGCGCTCCGGCCCAGGCCATGCGCTGTTGATCCTCGTAGGGAGAGTTGGCGTAGATATAGATTTGCAGCGGAAGCGCGGCGATGGGCTCGTTTAGGCTGGTGCTCCAGAACTGATTGCCCAGGGCCGTGAAGAGCAGCGGCGCGGTTTCGCCGGCGATGCGCGCGAAGGCCAGCATGCAACCCGTAATGATGCCGGGCGAAGCCGTCTTGACCGTGATGGAAAGCGTGGAACGCCAGTTGGGAACGCCCAGGCCGAGTGCGGCTTCACGCACCGCGTGCGGCACCATCAGCAGCATTTCCTCGGTGCTGCGGCAAACGGTGGGAATCATCATGATACCCAGCGCGATGCCGCCGGAGAGCGCGGAGAAGTGGCCGCCGAAAGAAAGGGAGTATCCCCGGTCGTCCTGGACTATATCGATGGCGGACTTCACGAAACTGAAGGCCAGAGGTCCGGGCAGCCTGAGGACCAGCAGGCCAAGGGAGAGGATCCCGGCGGCGCCCGCTACGATCATCGAGACTAGAACTCGAATGCTCCAAAGAAAACTCTTGACGGAGCGAACGAGATACCTAACCGAGAGAATGAGTATCCCAACAAAGAGGAGGTTGGAAATGGCGTAGACCAATCCTGCGAGAACAATGAAGAAGAAACTCGAAAGGTGAAAGCTGTACTTAATCGCGACGATGAGCGCGTAGGCGGTAACGCCCATGACGATGGAGGGAACACCATTGAGGACATCGGCAGTGAAGCGCACCGCATTGGCCAGTTTGGTCCCGCGGCCGAACTCGGCGAGATAAACGCCGCTGCCGATGCCGATGGGAACGCCGATAAGGCTGGACAGCCCCAGCAGAACGGCAGAGCCGACGATGGCGTTGGCCATGCCGCCACCGGTTTCGCCTTCGGGCGCGGGAACCTTCAGAAAGAAGTCCATGTTGAGCGAGCTTGCTCCCTTAAAGACGAGTTCAGCGAAAATCACGCCGAGTGGCAAGATCACGAGGATGGTGGCGAGGATCGCGAGGACGGTGACGGCATGGTCGGTAACCGTCCGGACCTTGGAGCGAAGCTGGAACGCTGCTGTACTCACCCGAATCTCCTCAGCGCGCCTGCGCCGGCGTGCCCCGCGTAACCGCCCAAACCAGCAGCTGGGCAATGCCATTAACAATAATCGTGACCACAAAGAGCGCCAGGCCGATTTCGACCAGGGCGCTACGGTGCAGGTCGCTGGTGGCTTCAGTAAACTCGTTGGCGATGACGGAGGCCATGGAGGCACCGTTGGCGAGAAGCGACTTGTGAATCTCGGGCGTGTTGCCGATGACCATGGTGACGGCCATGGTTTCGCCGAGGGCGCGGCCCAGTCCGAGAATGATGGAGCCGACGATGCCGATGCGTGCATTGCGCAAAACGCCGGTACGGATCATCTCCCAACGGGTGGCGCCGAGAGCCAGCACCGCTTCCCGCTGCGAGTGGGGCACGGCGGTCATCACCTCGCGGGTGAGCGAAGAGATGATGGGCAAAATCATGATGGCGAGAATGACGCCAGCGGCAGAGTAGCTGAGGCCAGTGGGGTTGTCGTTGTCGAAGAGGCCGGTCCAGCCGAACATGCCGACCAGGGCGGGATTGATGTGCTCGCGGAGCAGGGGGACGAGGACAAAGAACGCCCACAGGCCGTATATGATGCTGGGAATGGCGGCCAGCAGTTCGGTGAGAAAGGCCAGCGGGCCGCGCAGGAAACGGGGGCACATCTCGGTAAGGAAGATGGCGACGCCGAGGGCGAGAGGAACGGCAAACAGCAAAGACAGGAACGAGGAAACGAGGGTACCGTAAATGAAAGGGATGGCGCTGAAGTTGCCGTTGACGGGATCCCAATACTGGGGCTTGCCGGTGACGGGATCCTTTACGGCCGTGTAGAAGAACTTGAGTCCCGATTGCGCCCATGTGAGCTGCGATTTATCGATTAATTGATAGGCGATGAGCGCAACGATCACGAAGATGCTGAGCGCACAGAGCAGCATGACAACCTTGAACAAGCGGTCTGCGAAAGCGGAGTTGCCGCGCGCCAGCAAATAGCGGCGAACCACCGAATGCTCTGGAGCGGCAGGAGCCGCCACAGCCGATTCCGGCTCCGGAGCGGGCTCAGTCTGGGATTGATGGATGCGAATCTCTGGCAAGGTGCTATCCACAGACGTCAGGCTACCGGCCTAATGTGAAAGACAGGTTACAAGTATGAAAAATCAAGTGCATACGAGTGGAAATCGCGAAAATTGGCGGGCTTGGCCCGGGTCAGTCGCGAATCCCCGCTTCCGGGGGTCTGGAAAGCCGGTTTTTCGAGCCTCAACAGGCCCGGAAGGAGGGCTAAAACCCGCCGCATCCTGAGAAGAAAATCGATGTACCTCCCAAAAACGGTGTATCCTCTTGCTTTAGGAAAGTGGTACAACTGCGTGATGACTAAGGGGAAGATTCCGGTGCCGACTGGCCATGTGAACCTGCGCATGTTGGCCGAACACCTGGGGCTCTCCCAGACCACGGTCTCCCTGGTGCTGAACAATTCGCCCTCGGCCAAGTCCATCCCCACTGAGACGCGGGCCCGGGTGGTGGAGGCTGCCAAGCAGCTGAACTACCGGCCCAACTATTTTGCCCGATCGCTGCGGCGCAGCAAGTCAATGAGCGTAGGCGTGCTGGCTCCCGACCTGAGCGAAGGCTACTTCACGCGCGTAATGAGCGGCGTGGTCCAGGAACTGAACCACGCGCACTACTTTTTCTTCACCGCCTGCCATTACTGGGACAAAGAACTGTTGGAGCGCTATCCTCGCCTGTTGATCGAGCGCGCGGTGGATGGATTTCTGCTGCTGAATACCACGCTTGACGATCTGGCGGTTCCGGTGCCTGTGGTCGCGATCTCGGCGCACAGCACGGCGCCGAAGGTGACCAATATCGTTCTGGACCATTACGTCGCTGCCAAACAGGCGCTGAAACATTTATATGATCTGGGCCACCGGCAGATTGCCTTCATGCACGGCCCTGCGGCGATTCCCGACTCGGAGTACCGCTGGGTAGGGATTCAAAAGGTTGCTCAGGAGCTGGGCCTGAGCACCGATGCTTCGCTGACGGTGCACCTGGATGCAAGCGGCTGGCCGCTTAAGACCGGCCAGCACCCCATGGACCCGCAGATCGCCTACGATCCCACGCGCGCGCTGCTCGAAAAGAATCGCGAATTCACTGCCCTCTTCTGCTTCAACGACACGGCCGCGATGGGCGCGGTCCGAGCCATCAAGGACGCAGGTCTCGATGTGCCGGGCGACATCTCTGTGGTGGGCTTTGACGACATCACGTCGGCGGCCTTCTCGACCCCCTCCCTGACTACCGTGCACCAGCCGCTGTTTGAGATGGGCCAGAAGGGCGCAAAGCTCTTGCTGGAACAGATCGCCAACCGCGAAAAGCAGTTCCCTGCCGAGATTGAAGTGAGCCCGGAATTGGTAGTGCGGGAGTCGACAGGGCCGGCGAAGAACAGAAGCTAAGTGTGAGTGTGGGTGTGAGTGTGCGATTATGACTGTTCACACACGCACTTACACTCACACTCACACTGTCTTTACGAGCAGGCAGCCTCGAGCCAGCGGCTGACGTAAACCTGGGCGTGGGCCTCGCCGCAATAGTGGCGCGCACCGGGCGCGTCGGCGGCTTCCTTGGTCCACTTAAGGATGGTCAACTGCGCGCTGTTGCAGTTGATGACGAGCCAGCGGTTAGGGATTTTGGCTCTCCTCGCCGCAGATTTCACATCGATAGATGGTGTCGATCACGAGCGGGGAACCTCCAGCGAGGAATTCCATGATTGTACTGCACGAGCTCCGTGAATTGCGGACGGAGATACAGCTCGGCCTCGTCGGAGATCGGATAGGTTCAGGTCAACAATCGAATCACGCGTTTCCACCTGCACCCGCAAATGTGCAGAGAAGATGAGCCCCGACGAAAAGGCTCGTGGACGGTGGAACCTGGGCCGTCTCTTGAAACCTAATTGGGAGACGGAACCATGCAGGTGGCCGAAGCAGAAGGAATTACCGCCGGAAAAACCGACGAGGAACTGGTGGCAATGCTTCGCTGCCCCCAGGACTGGCAGGCTCTTGTACTGGATGCGGCACGACTTGAACTTCAGAAGCGGAATCTCCCGGTTCCTGAGCCGCCCCCAGCAATTTCAATCGAGACGACGAGCATCTGGTCATTCGAGGGCCGGATTCCTCGCTCTAGGTTCTGGGTCATCGCTCTTTCGCTGACGATCTTCGAGCCAGCGGCTGACGTAAACCTGGGCGTGGGCCTCGCCGCAATAGTGGCGCGCGCCGGGCGCGTCGGCGGCTTCCTTGGTCCACTTGAGGATGGTCAGCTGCGCGCTGTTGCAGTTGATGACCAGCCAGTGGCTGGGATTCTGGCTCTCCTCGCCGCAGATTTCACATCGATAGATGCTGTCGATCATAAGGCGACCTCGCGTTGGGCCTCAGGGAACAGGGATGAGGCTTCAGATTTCAATTCTAATCTGCGGGCGTTTGGACAGACTCTCGAACGATTCAGGCGGCGTAGACCGACCCCTGTTTCTACTCGAGCATCTGCAGATCGAGGGGCTCGACCAGCATGCACTCCAAAGCGCGGACTGGCGCCAGAGCGCGTCTAAGCGCGGAGGTCTTGCAGGGCTCAACGGTGACGACGAACGGCAGCGCGTCGGCAGGGTAGCCGGGTTTCTGCACGATGGCGCGAATGTTGATCTGCTCATTGGCAAGCGCGGTGGTGATAGCAGCCACGATGCCCGGGCGGTCCTTGACAAGAAAACGGATGTAATGCGGGACCACGAACTCGGCATCGAGATGCGCGGGGGCGGAGGGAATTTCCACGCGGCGCGAACCGTGCGCAAGGGCGAGCAAATCGCTGACCACGGCGACCGCCGTCGGATTGCCGCCCGCGCCATGGCCGGAGAAGACCACGTCGCCGCCATAATGGCCGGTGGCAACAACCATGTTCTCCGTGCCCTGCGACCAGGCAAGCGGCGAACGCAAAGCGACGAGCATGGGACCAACGGCGGCAGCAAGACGACCCTCTAACTGTTCGGCGCGTGCTACCTGGCGAATGGTGCAGCCGAGATCGCGCGCATAACTGAAATCGACGGCGGCGATAGAGGTGATGGGCCGGGGAACAATCTCCTCGGGATCGACCTGCGCGCGCAGCGCAAGGCGCATGAGAATGGCGAGCTTGGCGCGTGCATCGAATCCGCCGACATCTTCAGTAGGATCGGCCTCCGCGTAACCTTTGGCTTGCGCTTCGGCGAGCACCGGCGCATATTCCGCGCCGGCTTCCATTTTGCTCAGGATGAAATTGCAGGTGCCGTTGAGAATGCCTTCAATGCGCTCAATGCGGTCGCCGGCCATACCCTGCTCGAGGCCGGGAATCACGGGAATGCCGCCGGCGACGGCTGCGCCGTACTTGAGATGTCCGCCCTTGGCCGCCGCCAGCCGCTCCAGGTCAATTCCATGGAAAGCAATGAGCTTTTTGTTCGCGGTGACAACGCTTTTGCCGGCTTCGAGAGCGCGGCGCACCCAGGTTCCCGCGGGATCGAGTCCGCCAGCGAGCTCGACGATCACATCGACATCGGAAGCGAGAACCGCATCGGCGTCTTCGCTCCAGACCACGCTCGAAGGCACCCAGTCGACACGCTTGCGCGCCACGCCGCGATTGAAGATGTGGGTAAGCCGGAGGCCTTGCGGACGGGATTCGATAAGGATGCGCGCCACAGAACTGCCCACGGTGCCGAAACCGAAAATGGCGATGCGCAGAGGCTGCGCGGAGCGAGCGTTGCGAGCGGCAGACGCGTCAAGCGGCGATGCGGAGCTGTGCACTTCAGGCACTGGACTTTCCTTTGATTGAGTTGCGCGGCGAAAGCGTGCGTTGCTTCGATGATAAATGAGGGGGCAGTCGGTTAGCGGCTCACTTTCTGCTAGCATCGAATCAGATGCGGCGCGGCTTCTCCATTTTCCTCGTGCTGTTCTTCGGGCTCGGGACCGCTGTCGGCCCTGATCGACGGCACTGAGGATGCAGGCCTTCCGCCCTGTTGCCGGCGGCACGGGGCGCACCACTGCGCCATGTACGCGCAAATCATGGCCATGAGAGCGGGCCTGGGCGTCGATCCGAAGCCGAGCTTTTCCGCGCCATTAACCTGCCCGCTTTATCGCGGACCCGCATTTTCAATGCTGATGCCGGCTCACGCGCTCACGGCTGCGCCGGCCAGATTCCGCACCGAACCAACCCGTGCCTTTGCGACTCTGGCTGAACAGTCGCCGACTTTCTCTCGCCCGAGCCTTGCACACGCCGGGCGCGGACCTCCTCGAATGAACCCCTGCTAAGTTTCCCGCTGAACAAACGGCCCTGAAATCTCCTCCGCGATTCTGAGGATCGAGGATTTGCGTTTGCAGATCCAGGCGCTGCAGCCTGTTCGGCGATTCCCCCTTGTGCTGCCAGGCATCGTGTCTCTGCGCGTGTATCGCGCGACGGTTGCCTGCGTTCGAACGTAGTACGGAGGTCTTTCTTTTATGCGACGTCATTCATTTCTAGTGGCGGCAGCGTTGCTGGCCGCTTCCCTTCCCGCGTTCGCCACGGTGTTTGCCACCGTGCACGGCGTGGTGCACGATCCCCAGCACCGCCCGATCGCAGGAGCCAAAGTCGCACTTCAGGCAGCGGACTCAGATCTCGTCCTGCATACCGTGACGAACGGCGACGGAGAGTTCGAGTTGCCGCAGGCGCCCATCGGCGTATATCGACTGACGGTCGAAGCCACCGGCTTCAACACGGAGACCCTGACCATCAGCATCGCGTCGGGCACGAATCCAGTGCTGCATATTCCGCTAAGCGTGGGCGCAGTGACGCAATCGGTGGTAGTGCACGGCGCGCCCAGCGCGGCCGACACGGCCACGCCCACACAACTGATCACGCGGCAGATGATCGACGAGACGCCCGGCGCGGATCGCACCATCGGCACGGAGATGATTACCGATTACGTTCCGGGCGCGTACATGACACACGACATGCTGCACATGCGCGGCGGCCATCAGACCAGTTGGCTTATCGACGGCGTGGCGATTCCCAATACCAAGATCGCCTCGAACGTGGGTCCGCAGATCGATCCCAAGGACATCGATTCGCTGGAGACGCAGAGCGGCAGCTACGACGCCGACCTGGGCGACCGCACCTACGGCATGTTCAACGTGCTGCCGCGCAACGGTTTCGCCTTCAATCGCGAGGGTGAGCTGATGCTGAACGTAGGCAGCTTCGACACCGGCGAGGTGCAGGTTGCGCTCGGCGATCACTCAGAGAAGACGGCGTGGTACGCGAGCGCCACGGGCTCGCGCTCAAACTATGGGCTGGCAACGCCCGTAACGACTGTCGATCACGACGCGACGAATTCCGAAAGCGGCTTCGTGTCGATTCTGCGCAACGAAACGGCGAAGGATCAGTTGCGCGTGGACGGGCAGTTGCGCGAAGACTATTTTCAGGTGCCGCACGATCCGAGCCAGACGGATTATGAATGTGCGTCCACTTATTACTGCTCGTATGGATTGCGCGACGGACAAACCGAGCGCGACTCGTTCGTGATTGCCAACTGGGTACACACGATTTCGCCGAAGGCGCTGATTTCCACGGCGCCGTTCTATCACTGGAACCAGTCGAACTACGATTCGAACCCGGCCGACCTGCCCGTGGCCACTACCTGGAACCAGAATTCAAATTACGCCGGCGCCCAGACAGATATGCGATTCGATGTGGGCCCGAGCGCATTCTTCAACAGCTTTTCCGGCGGGCTCTACTCGTTCTATCAACACGAAAATGACCTGTTCGGCGTGAGGGTGAACGACGGCAGCGCGGCTTCAGAGCCGAACACTCCTGCAAGCGCCGACGCGGGCCTGCTCGAGTTCTATGTCGGCGACCACTTGCGGCTGGGCCAATACGTCACGCTGCTGGGCGGCGAGCGCTTCACAATCTACCGCGCCTGGCTTAACGAATCGGCCACGTATCCGCGCATCGGAATGACGGTGAGGATTCCGCGGCTGAACTGGGTGCTGCGCGGATTCTACGGACACTTCTTCCAGCCGGCGCCGATCCTGACGGTGTCGAGCGCTGTGCTCAACTACGCCAACAGCCTTGGGGGCGGTGAAAACGCCTTCACTCCCATCCCTTCAGAACGCGACGAGGAGCATCAGTTCGGCATCGAGATCCCGTACCGGGGATGGCGGCTGAACGTGGATACCTTCAAGAATCGCGTGAACAACTTTCTCGACCACTCGAACCTGGGCGAATCGAACATGTACTTCCCGATTGCGGTGGATGGCGCGCTGGTCCGCGCGTGGGAGATGACGCTGCACTCGCCCGCGCTATGGCAGCGAGGGCAGTTCTACGTCACCTACTCGAACCAGATTGCACAGCAGCGCGGAAACATTATCGGCGGATTCACGTGCAGCGATCCGAGCGACCAGGCTTGCGCATTGGGGCCGGACTATTTCCCGGTCGACCACGACCAGCGCAATACGCTGAACACGGGATTCACGGCGAAGCTTCCATTGAAGACATGGTTCGCAACCAATCTGTACTACGGTTCCGGCTTCACCAACGGGCTGGCCTGCAGCGATCCATCTTCCTGCCCGGACAACGGGCCATACTACGGCGCGAATTTGCCGGCGCACACAACGTTTGATTCGTCGTTGGGCCACGCCATCGGCGAGCGGTGGAAGCTATCGGTGACGGCCATCAATGTGACCAACCATCGCGTGCTGCTGGATAACTCGGTCACCATCGGGGGGTTCCACTACAACGATCCGCGGATGATTGCGGCGGAGTTGAAGTACCGGTTCCGGTTTTAGGGTGCGGCCATTCTGACACCACGCTGGAACCGGTCTCATCGACCGATATTTTCAACTCGCCAGCTTCGTGGGACCCGCCTTGTTGCCGTGTCCCATACTTGCGCGGCGCATCGCCATTGATGAGATCGGCTGTACCGTTTTGCACCGTTTTTGACCGCCATTTTGAGGCGGTGTTATTGCAAACAAACGAGTTATCATCGCAAATATACCCCAGGGGGTATGGAAAAAATTTCTTTATTTAATTTCCTGCGATCCCATGTTCCAGAGAGCGGATGCAGGCGGTCTGATAGAGCTCGCATGGAAAGATTGTGCGCCAAGACGGCAAAATTATCTGCAAAGCAGGCGAGGTTTTTAGATGAGTGATTTCAAGAATTTGGCCCGAGAATGAAGAAAGAAGAGTTTGACAACGGTGGGATCGCAGACCGCGACATCTTTGGAAAAAAAGTTCGGGAAATTTGCATATTAATTCACGGAAGCGGGTAGCATGAAAATCCATGGCAAGCGTATTCGAAAAACTTAACCTGGGAACCCGGCAGGAAATCGTTGTGCTCGGCGCTCCCGAGAGCTTTCAGAAAGTGCTGGCGCAACTGCCGGTGGTCACCATCCATCACCACCTGGAATCAGTGGCGGACGCAGGTTTCTGGCTGGCATTTGTGACGCGCAAGAGCGAAGTGGACAGGCTCGCGCCGTTGATCGCGAAACGCGCCAAGGGCGATGCCATCGTGTGGTTCGCGTACCCCAAGGGCACATCGAAGAAGTACACCTGCGACTTCAAACGCGACACGGGATGGACGTCGCTGATGAAGCTGGGATTTGATTGCGTGCGGGCTGTAGCCATCGACGAGGACTGGACAGGGGCACGCTTCCGGCGGGAAGAGTTTATTAAGAGGCGCTAGCGGCGTTAGCAAGCCGGCAAGTCAGCAGCAGCGCTATTAGCTCTCGACCTTGAAGAGGCCGGGGAGAACCTCACCGGCTTTGCCTTCGACGATGTGTGTGAAGGCTTCGGCATTGAGCGGGTGCTCGGGGCCGATGTAAACGGTGCGTGCGCCGGCTTGGCGGGCCCAGTGGACAAAGTTGGCCGCCGGATAGACCGAGCCGGAGGTGCCGATGACGAGCATCAGCGTGGACTCTGCAATTTCGCGCTCGATGCGCGGCATTTCAAGCGGGATTTCGCCGAAGAACACAATGTGCGGGCGCAATCGGCCTCCGCAGGGACAGCGGCCGACGGCGTCGAGGCTCGCGTAGACGGCGCGATCGTCAACAGGTGGACGGCCGCACTCGCGCTCGCAGCGGGCCTTCGCAAGCTCGCCATGCATATGGACTAAATTCTTGCTGCCGGCGCGCTCGTGCAGGTCGTCCACATTTTGCGTGCAGAGAAAATAGCGGCCCCCTGCACGCGATTCGATCTGCGCTTCGAGCTCGGCCAGCGCGATGTGCGCGGGGTTGGGCGCGGCTTTTTCGCAGTCGGCGCGGCGCTTGGAATAAAACTCCCACACCAGCGCCGGATTGCGCCGCAAAGCCTCGGGCGTACAGATTTCCTGGACGTCGTATCCGGCCCACAATCCGTCCGACGCGCGAAAAGTAGGCAATCCACTCTCAGCGCTAATGCCCGCGCCGGTGAGGACGAAGACGCGGTCGATCGATGCGATGGAGATGGACATAACAGGGGTCAGTGGTCAGTGATCAGTGATCAGAAACAGCACGGTGCACTATCCAGCAAAGAAGCCAATCTTAGCGCCACAATACCGAACCTGGAACGCAAAGCGCGATCACTGACCACTGATCACTGACAACTGCTTTTACGGCACCAGCAATATCTTCCCCGTGGTTTTGCGCTCTTCGATGTCGATCTGGGCGCGGGCTGCTTCGGCGAGCGGGAACACGTGCTCGGTGCGAAGCTTGAGCTGGCCCTTGGCGGCCCAGTTGAGCACGTCGCCGGCCCGCCACTCCAGCTCGGCGCGCGTGGCAATGTAATGCCAGAGCGTGGGCCGTGTAAGAAAGAGCGAACCTTTGCTGCTGAGCTGGATGAGATCGAAGGGCGGAACTGGACCGCTTGATGCGCCAAAGAGCGCGAGAAGACCGCGCGGGTGCAGACAGTTGAGGCTACCCTCAAAGGTGGTTTTGCCGACAGAGTCATACACGACATCAACGCCTTTCCCGCCGGTGAGGCGCTTGACCTCGGTCTCGAAATCCTTATCGGTGTAGAGAACCACGTCGGAGGCGCCGGCCTCGCGCGACAGCTCGGCCTTGGCCTTGGTGGAGACAGTGGTGATGACGCGCGCGCCGATGCGTGTGGCGATCTGCGTGAGCAACAGACCCACGCCGCCGGCTCCGGCATGCACCAGGGCGGTATCGTCGGCCTTGAGCGGATAAGTAGAGAAGGCAAGATAATGCGCCGTCATGCCTTGCAACAGAGCCGCGGCCGCGTGCTCCATGCTCAGGCCCGCCGGAATTTTGACAAGCTGCGCGGCGGGAACCAGAGCGTACTCCGCATAGCTGCCAATGACGCTGGTGGAGACGACCGCATCGCCGGCAGCAAATCCCGTGACGCCGGGCCCGAGCTCCTCCACCGTACCTGCGGCTTCGC
This sequence comes from uncultured Acidobacteriota bacterium, assembly GCA_963786565.1. GTDB lineage: Bacteria > Acidobacteriota > Terriglobia > Terriglobales > Acidobacteriaceae > Telmatobacter. Next base: position 798,756 of record CAWAZR010000024.1, read on the forward strand.
TGCCGGGGATCAAAGGCAACGCGGCTTTGTAAACGCCTTTGCGGAAGTAGATCTCGATGAAGTTGACGCCGATGGCTTCAATGCGCATCAGAATCTGTCCCGGCCCCGGTTCGGGGATGGGCAGATCGGCCAGTTGCAGAACTTCGGGTCCGCCAGTTGAATGAAACTGGATGGCTTTCATGGCTCCGATAAGGATGAACCTTGAGGGTGGGGTAGGGCAAGAAAATAGGGAGCGAGGGAGCAAGGGAGCAAGCAAACGGCGGGCAGTGAACTGCAGACAGTAAATAGTGGACGGCCAAGAGCTAAAAGCCGACAGCCTGCTCCTCAGTCCCGCCTTCTCGCTCCCTTGCTCCCTGCTTTACAGCATCCCATCCGGGCGTTCGGAGAGCAGGCTCTGCTCGTCGGCGGAAACCAGCCTGACAAGGCGATCGACTGAATAGGATGCGGGGCGCTGGCTGCTGTAGTAGTGGCGCACCTGTAGTTCGCCCAGCAGACCGAGAGCCAGCAACTGCACGCCGGCCACAATGAGCACAGAGGCGATGACAAACATGGGACCATGGATGCGCATCAAGTCCATCTGCGGATTGAAGAGCTTCTCGCCCAGAATGATGAGAGCCATGACGCTTCCGGTGAGCATGCCCAGGATGCCGAAGCCTCCGAAGAAATGCAGGGGCCGGCTCATATAGCGGAGCAGAAAGCGAATGGTCATCAGGTCGAAGAGGACGCGGAAGGTGCGTCCCAGACCGTAGTGGCTCTGGCCGCGCTCGCGATTCACGTTGCGGATGGGAATTTCGCAGATGGAAGCGCCGTACCAGCTGGCGAGGGCGGGAATGAAGCGGTGCATCTCGCCGTAGAGCGGAATGTTCTGGATGACTTCGCGGCGATAGGCCTTGAAGGTGGTGCCAAAGTCGTGGATCGGCACGCCGGAAAGACGGGCCATGATCCAGTTGGCGCAGGCCGAGGGAATTCGGCGCAGGAAGAAACTGTCGATGCGGACCTTGCGCCATCCGGAGACGACATCGTAGCCCTCATCGAGCTTTTCAAGGAACGCGGGGATATCGTTGGGATCGTGTTGCAGGTCGCCGTCCATGGCCAGAACGAACTCGCCCGTGGAGTGGTCAAAGCCCGCAGCCAGGGCCGAGGTCTGGCCGAAGTTGCGGCGCAACTTCACGATCAGTACGCGGCTGTCGACTGCGGCAATCTCCTCGAGAAGCTTGTAGGTCCGATCCGTCGAACCGTCCTCCACCAAGACCAACTCAAAAGAGTCGCCCACCTGCTCCATCACTTGCTTCAGGCGCGCGTATAAGATCGTTACGTTTTCTTCTTCATTATGAAATGGCACAACTATCGAGTATTTCGCCATATTGATCCTTTAGACGCCAATTCACTGCGCGATGGATACTTGGCAGTCTCCGAAAAAAATCACAGGGCGACGCGAGTGCCCAAACCCGAAATGACCGTTCCCAAAAACAGCCCGCGAGGGCTCAAATCCCCGGTGGTTAGCGCTCGAGTTCGTCGAGCGTTGCCTGCATCTCGCTGAGGGCATGGCTGTTACCGCTGCGCGCGGCACAACTGATCCCGGCCTTCAAACGCTCGATCGCCTCGGCTTTTCTGCCTGCACCCGCCAGGGTCTGCGCGGACATGAAATAGCCCGCAGTGTAATCCGGATCGTTGGCCAGAAGCGCATCAAACTCGGCCAGCGACGCCACTACATCGCCGCGGTTTGCCAATTCCATTGCAATTCCATAGCGGGCAAAGCTGTTTCTGGGGTCCAGAACGAGAATTTCCTTCAGTCCTGCAATCTTATCCATCGTGCTCGCATCCGGCTCGACCGACTTCGATCGCGCCGCGGGGGATTTGCGTAATTGGCAGGGATTGCTGAAACTGGAGCTAGATGCGACAACACAGCCAGCAGGCAAGCCTTGCCGATAGCTCTATTGTAGCTGGCCGGAGATAAAAATTGCGAAAAGAGCAGGCGAAGAGGAACGGAGCAAAGACTTTATGAGCAGCCAGGAGAGCCATCCCATGGTGCGGACGGTCAAGAGCACGCAGTCGGAGATGACAGAGATCGTCCTGCCCAACGACACGAACATGCTGGGCAACCTGTTGGGCGGGCGGCTGATGCACTTTATCGACGTGACGGGCGCCATGGCGGCCTACCGGCATGCACGCACCCACGTGGTGACGGCGTCGATGGACCACATTGACTTCATCCAGCCGGTGCGGTTGGGCGACCTGGTAACGCTGAAGTCGAGCGTGAACCGGGCGTTCACCAGCTCCATGGAAGTGGGCGTAAAGGTGTGGGCCGAGAATACGCGGACGGGCGCGGTGTCGCACGTGGCCAGCGCCTACCTGGTGTTTGTGGCCGTGGACGAGCACGGGCGGCTTCAGAAGGTCCCACAATTGAACCCGGAAACGCCGGACGAGATCCGGCGCTACGAGGACGCTCTGCGGCGCCGCCAGCATCGCGAAGGCGAAAAGACGCGACGCACCGAGGCCAAGCTCGTGACCGCGTCGCTGAAGAATGCCGGCGCCATCGAGCCGTAACCGCGATTCACAGTTTTCACTTTACAGTTCGCGGGAGTCGAGGGCACGCACCATTGCCGCGAGCTTTGAAGTATCCCAAATCTCAAAAACGAGACGTGGGGCACCCAGGCGGCCGATCTGAACTGCGCCCACGGTAAAATTGGATCAGGAGACTATTCATAATGGCGCATGGACAAGCGATGCCGCAGCCGGTGGCTTTGCCGGGAGTTTCAAAAATTGTTGCCGTAGGATCCGGCAAGGGCGGCGTGGGCAAAACCACCGTGGCCGTGAACCTGGCAATTGCATTGAGCAGACTAGGGCAGCGTGTCGGCCTGATGGATGCCGATGTCTACGGGCCCAATGTGCCGCTGATGATGGGCTCGTCGCAATCGCCAAAGGTGGGACCGGGCAACATGATCGAGCCCAACCTGACGCACGGCATCAAGACCATCTCGATCGGATACATTTCGCCGGGCGACAAACCGCTGGTGATGCGGGGACCGATGCTGCACCAGATCATCCGGCAGTTTTTGCAGCAGGTGGACTGGGGTGAGCTGGATTACCTGGTGGTGGATCTGCCGCCGGGCACGGGCGACGTGGCGATCTCGCTGGTGCAGACCGTGCCGCTGACCGGGGCGGTCGTGGTGTCGACGCCGAGCGACGTGAGCCTGGAGGATGCGCGCAAGGCGCTCGAGATGTTTGCCCAGGTGAATGTGGACGTGCTGGGAATCGTGGAAAACATGAGCCACTTTACCTGCCCGCACTGCAACCACGAGATCGATATTTTCTCGCGGGGCGGCGCGGAGCGCACAGCGAAACAGTTTGGCGTGCCGTTTCTGGGAGCCATCGAACTGATTCCGTCGATCCGCGAGGGCGGCGACCGCGGCATGCCCGTTGCGCTTGCCGGCCCCAAGAGCCCGCAGGCAGCAGCGTTCTATTCGATTGCAGGGAAAGTAATGGAGCAGGCCGAGAAATCGGCGGCGGCAGCGACGGATGTGATCGAAATCAAGTGATCAGTGGTCAGTAATCAGTGGTCAGTGGTCAGTGGTCAGTGGTCAGTGGTCAGTGGTCAGTGGTCAGTGGTCAGCAAAAAGCGGGGCTTGCGCCCCGCTTTTTTGGGATAGTGTTTGATCCGGCTCGGAGATTGCGATCTGTCGCGGATTGAGCAACCCGAGGCAGCGCGTTCTCCTGCGTCCGGGCTAGCTCCGCTAACCCCGCCAACTCCGCTGGCATTTTTACTGCCAGTGGCCTTCAATCAGGACCCAGCCGTCACCGCGCTGTTCCCAGCGATGGGCAACCCACACTGCGCCACGATGCGGGGGGCGAACCCAATGGCCGTGGACCCAGACGTAGCGGTGGCCGTTCCACCGGTGATAGCCGTCATTCCAGACCCAGCCATCATGGGGCGGACGATCGTGGGCTTCGTAGATGGGCGCGGGAGGCGCCACGCGAACGACAATCTGCGCCAAAGCGGCGGCAGGAACGAGACAGATAGCAAGCAGCAGTGACAGTGCAGTTTTTTTCACAGAAATTTTGCCCTCCATGGCAAGGTTCGATCGATCCGGATTGGGAAAGCATTCCGGGCGATTATTCGTATCAACACGCGGGCTCGAAATTGGTTGCGTTGCGTTGAAAAATCCTTGTGCGTATTGACTCTCACCGGTTGGATGCAGATTCTCTAGGCGGGTTGGTTCGCGGGCAAGGGATTTTCGGGGCGAGGCGTAAAGACGTTTCCCAGGCGCTGAATCTGGGCGCCCACTCCGCGCAGCTTGTCCTCAATGTGCTCGTAGCCGCGATCCATGTGGTATACGCGATCGACGACGGACTCGCCCTCTGCAACCAGCGCGGCCAGCACCAGCGAAGCGGAAGCGCGCAGGTCGGAGCACATGACGGCGGCCGAAGAAAGCCGGGCCGGTCCGCGCACCGTCGCGGTGTTGCCGTCGACCTTGATGTTGGCGCCCATGCGCCCCAGCTCCTGGACATGCATGAAACGGTTTTCGAAGATGTTTTCTCGCACCAGGCTCACGCCATCGGCCTGCGTGGCCAGGGCCATGTACTGCGCCTGCATGTCCGTGGGAAATCCCGGATATTCCTCGGTGGAAATGTCGGCAGCGCGCAAACGTCCGTTGCCGCGGACGCGTGCCGCATCGGGGCCGAGTACGTCCACGCGCACGCCGCACTCTTCCAGCTTGGCCAGGACGGCGCCGAGGTGAGCCGTGTTGCAGTTGGACACAATCAAATCGCCGCCCGTGATGGCGCCGGCCAGTAGCAGGGTCCCTGCTTCAATGCGATCGGGATTGATGCGGTAACGCGCGCCGTGCAGTTGGGTTACGCCGCTCACGCGAATGGTGGAGGCGCCCGCGCCTTCAATCTTCGCGCCCATAGCGGTAAGCAGTCCGGCCAGATCGACGACCTCGGGCTCGCGAGCGCAATTCTCGAGCAGCGTATCGCCCTCGGCCAGCACCGCGGCCATCAGCAAATCTTCCGTGCCGGTAACGGTAATGCGGTCGAAGACAATGTGCGCGCCGCGCAGGCGTTGGGCGCGCGCTTCAAGATAGCCATGCTCCTGCAAGATGGTCGCACCCATTTTTTCCAGGCCCTTGATGTGCAGATCGATGGGTCGTCCGCCAATGGCGCAGCCGCCGGGCATTGCCACGCGCGCCATGCCGGTGCGCGCAATCAGCGGACCGAGAACCAGGGAGCTGGCGCGCATCGTTTTCACAATCTCGTAGCGCGCCACGGGATCGGAGAGCGAGCGGCAACTAATGGTCACGTGATCGAGCGTGTTGTCGTCGTGCCATAGGACCTTGGCGCCCATGGAGACGAGCAGACGCCGCTCGGTTGCAATGTCGCGCACCTCGGGAATGTTCTCGAGCGTGACCACCTCTTCGGTGAGGATGGCCGCGGCCATGCACGGCAGCGCCGAGTTCTTCGCGCCGGAAACGCGCACGGTGCCCACGAGCGGATTGCCTCCGCGAATGATGAATTTATCCATAGAAGAACTGCGATCGGTGATCAGCCAGAAACGATTCGCTAGTTTTCTAGTGTAAATGCGGAGAGTCTACGAAGAATCAAAAGGTATTAGCCCTGACGCCGGATAACTGTACAATCTGAGCAAATCTCCAGTGAAGAAGGAGATCCCGCTGACACAGAGAACCGCGCCGGACCACGTCGCCGGAACCTCTCAAGACCATAGTTTTGGAGACTCAAGCAAATCGGAGACCGTATTTGAGATTGCCGAAATGGTGCCTCAACTCATGGCCTGTGTCCTGGCCGGAATCGCAAGAGCAAAGAAACCAACCGCAGATTGCAGATTGCCTGTTCATCTTTGCGGTGGTCATCGTTTCCGCTTTGCCCTATATGTTCAGCCTGGGCTTCTACTGCAATGACTGGGGATATATGGAAACGCTCCAGCGTTTCTCGGGCCATGGCCTTGGCACGATATTTCGGGAAATGACCAACCTGGACTCAGACCTGCTTCCAAGACCGGTACAACTCACCTGGCTCGTGCTCGCTTTTAAGGTGTTTGGCCGGGATGCGACGCCGTATCACATGGTCGTTTCGGCGGTCATAGCTCTTGTGGCCGTGCTTCTCTATCTCACGCTGAGGGAACTGCGAGCAGGCCGCTGGTTAGCGCTTTCGATCGCACTGGTATTCGGAGTTTTGCCTCATTATTCGACAGACAAGGTTTGGATCTCTTCGAACCAGGCCGGACTCTGCATGGCATTTGCGTTGTTTGGCATTTACAGTTTGTCGAAATCGTTTCGGCCCGGGGAACGGCACTCGACAACGTGGATGGCTCTCGCCGTTTCTGCGTTTGTCCTGAGTGTGCTTTCTTACGAGGTTGCGATAGGGTTGATCGTTGCCTCTATCGGGATCATCGCCTGGCGCAAATTCATTGAAGTTCGCCGTTCGTTGAAAGGTAGTTGGAAGTATCTCGCTTACCTCGCTGGGACCATCGGCCCCCTCATACTGATCTTCCTGGTGAAGAGCCGAATGCAGACTCGGCTCGCCTATCATCACCACCTTTTCTCGCGCCTCGGATTACTGAGCTGGCACGCAATGGATCAGGCGGTGCAATTCAATTTCTCGACTTACGGCCTGCACATGCCCTCTTTCTTGCTCAGCCTGTATCGGGATTCCGCGCTGAACCTGGCGGCGCTGGGCGCGGCGGCTACGATTGCCGTGGTGGTAACGGTTTATCTTTGGCGAACCATGGAATCTGCTGCAATCCCCAGCTGGCGCGTATGCCTGTGGCTCATCGTCATTGGTTTTGTCCTCTTCGCGTTGGGCTACGCCTTGTTCTTCCACAGTCCCTTCATGGAATTCAACTCTCAGGAATACGGTAACCGGGTTGTCATCTCCTCCGCGCTCGGCGCCGCTTTTGTCCTGGTCGCGGTCGCGGGCCTGGTGTGCTCCATCGTGAAGAGCGGCACGCTCCGTGTCAGGGCATTCAGCGTCGCAATGGGGTTGATCTGTGGGGTAAACAGCCTGGCGGCCTGTGGAATCGCCCACTATTGGGTAGATGCCGGACAGCGGCAATCAGAGGTCCTCAAATCCGTGTCGGCGAATGTGCATTCACTACCGCCCGAAAGCGTACTTCTGCTGGACGGATTTTGCCCAAATTCCGGACCGGTACTTTTGTTCTATTCCGGGTACGACGCGACCAGCGCGGTTCATTTCGCATTAGGTGACGACTCATTACAAAGCGATGTAATTTCCAGCAATGCTCAGTTTGAACCCCAGGGAGTCGACGGGTACGCCGGAGGGCAGTATCCATACGGAGATAGTCTCTTCGTCTATAACGTCCAGCACGAATATCTGGCGAGACTGCCATCGCAGGCGGCGGCGAATCAATATTTGCAAGCGATGAGACCTGCCGGGAGCAACGGTTGCCCGGCCGCGTGAAATGCAAATGGCGCCGATTGTAGATCGGCGCCATTGAAGTTGCGAACCTTTGAAACAGAGCTCTAATTGCCGGTGGGTGCGGCAGGCACCAGGTTGAGCGGCTCACTCAGCGTGAAGAGCAGAACGGTGCCGTTTTCAAGCGTCGCCTGGGGATGGCTCACCAGCAGATGCACGGAGATAACGCTGGCGCCGATGATGGTTCCGGCCAGCGCTCCGCCAGGCCCGCCGAGAATGCCTCCTGTGATTGCGCCCGCGCCTACTGCGCCACCGTACTCCATGCCGTCTTTCTTGAGGCGCGAACCAGGTGTCACCAGGCCCTCGTAGCCGATGCGGTCTGTGGATCCGGGAGCGTCGGTCAATTGGGCGTACAGGCGGAAGTGCGAGCCGTCAGGCAGCGTCACGGTATCAGGACGCAGGCGCATGGAGCCGTGACCGCCGGCGCGCCCAGTGGAAACCGCAATCACTTTGCCATCGATCTGGGAGCCGGCGGGAATCAACACCTGGCCGTTCTGCACCACGTCAGAGGCGACTTGCGTATGGAAAGACTCGCCGGGCTGGCTCTCTGAAGTAGACAGGCGCCCCATGAGGCGCACGCGAATGGTAGTGCCCTGGCCGAGTTCGCCCGGGCCGAGCGGAGCCGGATGCACAATGTCGCCATCGGGATCGACGGACCCAGGGCGCTCATTCAGGGCCGGCTGGGAGGCGTTGCTAGCAGGTGCAACCTGCACGATGCCGTCGTCAGTACCATTGGCCGGTGGCGGAAGCGTCTCTTGCGCAGCGTTGGACTGAGCAGGAGCATTCTCACTGGGAACCGTCTCGGCAGCGTAAGGCGGAGGCGCGGCCTGGGACGTGGGCGTAACACTCGACGGCGCTGGAGCGTAGTGGCTGGGCGATGGTTTGGCCTGAGGTGAGGCCTCTTGCACCGGGGTCGTGATGGTGTCGTCAGGAGGAGGGTTAGACGTGCCCTGATACGGATTTGACTGGCTTGCTTGTTGCGCTCCGAGTGCGACCGCTGTGGCGGCCAACAAGGCGTACACGAAAATGGTCCTTTTCATCCTGATCTCCTCTCGCCCGGGGCAAAGTTCTCCCTTGACGCTGTGAACCCGGCTTGGCGGAAAAAGTCGCCCTGCCGGCGGGCAAGGATGCTAACCCACCCAAGATAAGCGTAACGCGCAATTGCGATGCCCGATTTGGCGGCCCGCCGGCGGGTGCCTCACGCGATACGAATCAATAGGGTTACTGTCCCCGCGCGGCGTGGCACATGTTCAAGTGTGACCGCGACCACACAATCCGCGGGACCCCGGTTTGTTAAAATCCGTATGGGACGCAGTGATTTATTCGCATTTTTCCTGCACGATGGAGAGTGTTGCTTGAACGCGCAGGGCCTTTTACACACCATTCAAAGCGCCGCCGGAGAAAATCTTGCCGTAGATCGCCGTCCCCGGCTGAATGATCGACTGCAGCACCACATAGTGAGGAGCGATATGACTGAAATTGTTGCTATTCGTGCGCGTGAAGTGTTGGACTCGCGCGGCAATCCGACCGTTGAGGCGGACGTGATTCTGGAAAGCGGCGCGATGGGCCGCGCCATTGTGCCTTCGGGTGCATCAACAGGCGAGCATGAGGCCGTGGAACTGCGCGATGGCGACAAGAGCCATTTCATGGGCAAGGGCGTTCTACAAGCGGTGGCCAACGTGGAGACCGTGATTGCGCCCGAGCTGGAAGGCATGGACGCCTCGAATCAAAGACTCATTGATCAGTCGATGATCGCGCTCGACGGCACGCCGAACAAAGGCAAGCTCGGCGCGAATGCGATCCTTGCGGTGTCGATGGCGTGCACGCGCGCCGTGGCGCAGACGCTGGAGATTCCGCTCTACCGTTACCTGGGCGGCATCAACGCCTGCGTGCTGCCGACGCCGATGCTGAACGTGCTGAACGGCGGTGCACATGCCGACTCGAACGTGGATTTCCAGGAATTCATGATCATGCCCGTGGGCGCGGAACGCTTCAGTGAGGCGCTGCGCTGGGCTGCGGAGACCTTCCACACACTCAAAAGCGTGCTCAAGAAGAAGGGCTACAACACCGCGGTGGGCGATGAGGGCGGATTTGCACCTTCGCTCAAATCCAACGCCGAGGCCGTCGAGTTGATTCTCGAAGCCATTGAAACCGCCGGCTACAAACCGGGCGAGCAGATTGCCATCGCGCTCGATCCTGCATCCAGCGAGTTCTACGACGCCGAAAAGAAAAAGTACGTCTTCAAGAAGGGCGACAAGAGCGAGCGGACCAGCACAGAGATGGTGAGCTTCTACGACGACTGGATTCGCCAATACCCCATCGTCTCGCTCGAAGACGGCCTGGCCGAGGACGACTGGGAGGGATGGCGCATCCTGACCGACAAGCTGGGCGGCAAAATTCAGTTGGTGGGCGACGACATCTTCTGCACTAACATCAAGCTTCTGCAACGCGGCATCGACGAGGGCGTGGCCAACTCCATCCTCATCAAGCTCAACCAGATCGGCACCGTGACGGAGACGCTGGAAGCCATCGAGCTGGGCCGTCGCTACGGCTACACGTCGGTGATGTCGCACCGCTCGGGCGAGTCCGAGGACACGTTCATCGCGGATTTGGCCGTGGCCACTGGCGTGGGCCAGATCAAGACCGGCTCCGCGAGCCGCACCGACCGCATCGCAAAGTACAACCAGCTTCTGCGCATCGAAGAGGAACTGGGTTCGGGCGCAGTCTACCTGGGACTGGAAAGCCTGAACTACGGCGAGTAAACCCCTGCGGTGGGGCAGACGGCTTTGCCGCGGAAAGTTGAAAAAGAAAGGGAGAGGATTTCGATCCTCTCCCTTTCTTTTTGATCAGATTTCACCGCGTAACCAGTCTTAAGCCGAGATACCGGCGCTGTCGAAGGCCTCGGCCTCGGCGCTGCTGTGCCCCGAAATGCGGCGCCACAGCTTCGAGGGCCAGTTGGGATCCATGCACGGCCGCTCCACCAGTAGATAGAAGACCAGCGAAATCAACAGGACGGGAAGGCCCGTGACCAGAAGCTGAAGACCGAAGTTGGCGAGAAAGTCGAGATGCGCGCCGATTAGGTGGCGCGTGGCCTTGAAGAGAACCGCGATCATCTGCAGATGCATAAGGTAAATGGAATAGCACATGCCGCCGATGGTGGCGATCCAGGGGTTGGCGAAAAAGAAGTGCAGCAACCGGCCTCGCAGCGCGCCAAAGCACAAAAGCATCATGGTCCAGGGCATGATGATATGCGTGTTCGTGATTGTGCGGGTCATCTCGAAGGTAAAGAACAGACCCACAATTCCGGCTGCATCCCAAATCAGGGAGTGGCGGATCCGGCCGCCATCGACGATGTAGAGATCGGCTAGCAGCAAACCCATGAGGAAGAACTGCGCGTAGAAGAGGATGCTGAGACTGCCGCGTTCGCTGACAACGAAGAAGAACTGGGCGAAGCCAATGCCCACAATGATCGCAGCCATAAGCGCCCGCCGCAGCCATGCGCCACGCACGCGATACAGCTGCATAAATAGCGGCGCGGCAATATAGAACTGAATCTCGACCTCGAGGCTCCAGGAGATGGGATTGATGGGTGTCATCGTTCCGTAGACGATGCCATGCAGGTAGAGCGCGGAAGCCGCGGCATGGCGCAGCAGATCGGCTGTCACGTGGTGCGTGTAAACAATGAACAGGCCGAGAAAGAGCAGAACCGAAAGCAGATAAGGCGGCTCCAACCTGGTGACACGGCGCATAAAGTACTTGCGCAACGAAACCGCGCCGGCGCCGGCGAGAAAGTGGCGCGCAAAAGGCAGCGCGAGCACAAATCCGCTGATGATAAAGAAAAGGCTGACACCGCAATTGCCGTTGAGAATTGGCCGAAAGAGACCTTCATAGCGCGGTTCTACGGGAATCACGCGTCCAGAACGGTCCTGCAACTCTCCATAGAGGTGGAATAGCAGCACGCTCATGATCGCAACGAAGCGTAGTCCGTCGATTTCGGGAATCCATCGGCCGTCGCGCGTAATACGGCGTATGCGGTCGAGAAGCATAGGGTGGCTGTAGTTTATAACAGTGATATATGTCAACTCTTAAGCGTCCTCTTGTTCTTACCATCCTCGATGGATGGGGTTACCGTGCCGAAACCGCGAATAACGCCATCGCACTGGCGCGCAAGCCCTCCTACGACAAACTGCTGAAGGAATTTCCCAACACGCTGATCCGCGCCTCAGAGCATTTTGTGGGACTGCCTGATGGGCAGATGGGCAACAGCGAAGTGGGCCACCTGAACATCGGCGCCGGGCGCATTGTGCAGATGGACATTACGCGCATTGACGCGCTGATTGCGGCCAACGAGTTCGGCAAGGTTCCCACTATTGTGCAGGCCATGCAACGGGCGCGCGAGGGCGGACGGCAACTGCATCTCTTCGGGCTGGTGTCCGACGGCGGCGTGCACTCGCACCAGGAGCACCTGTACGCGCTGCTGCGCACGGCGCGCGAGAACGGGTTGACGCGGGTTTTTGTGCACGCCTTCATGGACGGACGCGACACCGGACCGACCAGCGGCGCGGGATACATCGAGAAGCTGGAACAGAAGATGCGCGAGTACGGCGTGGGCAAGGTGGCATCGATCAGCGGCCGTTACTTTGCCATGGACCGCGACAAGCGTTGGGAAAAAGAGCGCAAGGCGTTTGACGCGATGGTCACGGGCAAGGCCGAAGGCGGAGCCCATGCCAATGCCGTGGCGCGCATCAAAGAAAGCTACAACAACGGCGTGACCGACGAGTTCATCATTCCGTTTGTGGTTGTGGATGACGCAGGCAAGCCGGTAGGTCAGATTCGCGACGAGGATGTGTGCATCAACATCAACTTCCGCGCCGATCGTGCGCGGCAGATTACGCGGGTGCTGGCGCGCGAAAGCGGATTGAACGAAAAAGGCGGACGCAACCTTGAAGGCTGGGAGTCGCTGGACGAGACCATACCCCGCTCCGAAACTCCAAAAAAACTCCACTACCTGTGCATGACGCAGTACGACAAGCTCTACGAGCTGCCGGTCATCATTCCGCCGGAGTCGCTCGATAACATTCTGGCCAACGTGCTCTCCGCACACCAACTACGCAATTTGCGCGTGGCAGAGACGGAGAAGTTCGCGCACGTGACGTACTTCTTCAACGGCGGCATCGAGACGCCCTTCCCCGGCGAAGAGCGGATCCTCTGCCCCTCACTGAAGGTGGCTACGTACGATCTGGCTCCGGAGATGAAGGCCGAGTGCATTGGCGACAACATTGTGAAAGCCATCAACGACACGGCGTTCGACCTGATCGTGTCGAACTTTGCCAATGCCGACATGGTGGGCCACTCCGGCAAGCTGGAGCCGACCATCAAGGCCTGCGAATACATCGACGCGCAATTGGAGCGCATCTACAAGGCGATCAAGGAACGGAACGGCAACTGGCTGATCACCGCCGACCACGGCAATGCCGAGCAGATGGTGGATCCGGTGACGGGAGGGCCGCACACCGCGCACACCACAAACCCGGTGCCGTTCATTTATGTGGGCGAAGAGGCGAATCAGTACCGGCTGCGGACCGATGGCTCGCTGCGCGACATTTCGCCTACATTGTTGAATCTGCTGGACCTGGGGCTGCCGAAGGAGATGACGGGCGGGGACCTGCGCATACATCTCTGATCACGCATTCTCATTTTCGCTCTTCCCAATTCGGGTATCGAGACGCTACCATTCAGGACAACAATCACGCTCCCCGTTCGTGATGAAGAAGAGTGCTTCCTGTCCCGGAGGATGCGTATGCCCTTCGCACTAAGGCGTCCCTCGCTCATTGCCGCGCTGGCTTTACTGTCCGCGACCGTCGGCTTTGCATGTGGGTGGATCGCCAAGAAGTATCTACACTTCTCCCCTCTCCCGGAAGTCCAAAAACAGTACAAGTCACAATCGGGAGACGCTCCGGCCGAAGTTCGATCCGGGGTGGTTCTTGCCCTGCGGGAACTACAGGAGGGATATCGCAAGCGGGATCCGGCGGGATTGGACATTTTCATGCGCCGCATCTTTGCCCCGGACGCCGATGTCTTGATTCTTGGGACCGACGGCGGAGAGTGGGTGCGCGGCTACCCGCAAGCAGCCGATTTCATCAAAAAGGACTGGCAATCCTGGGGAGATATGAACCTTGATATTGAGGATTCTGCCGTCTGGTCGTCAAAAGATGTGGCCTGGATCGCGACAACCGGTGACGTGCACTTGAAAGGGTCCAGCCGCGCGTTGCGACTGACCGCACTGTTGGTGCGCAGTGGCGACCATTGGTTGTTTCGACAGTTGCAATTCCAGTGGGACGAATAGGAACTTCTCGTTAAAATTCCCCTCAGAAGACATCCGGCTTCAAGACCATGAACCGCCCGTCCGAGCAGGGCAAGTCGGAGTTCTCAGGCTCGGATGCAAAAAGGCCTCCCGAAACGTGAGGCCTTTTGATTGGATGTGCCGCTGCCGCGCTCTAGCGTGGACGAAGAGCCTTGATGGCCGCAGGCAGATGCTCCTCGATGTGCCGGGCGCCTTCAGCGGCGATTCCGCCAAGGGTCGACGGCGCGGGGGTGGCCATGAGCACTAGCGCCATGGCCGCGAGAGAGAAGCAAAGCCCGGCTATGCCGGCCGAAACCAGCATATGGTACACGTCGAAAACGTCGAGGCCGAGGATTTTGAAGGCTACATGCTCCAGGGGGTGGATGTGCTTCAAAACCGCAAGCGCGAAAAAGAAGAAGAGAGCGGAAAGCGAAGTCAAGACTGCCAGCGTGACATCCAGGCTGCGATGGAACTTTTGGCGCGCGCGGCAATGGGCGCATGCGGCAAAATGACTCTCGTAATCCTTGCGCATCTCAGGGGAGATGCCGGAGATGTCATATCGCCAACTTGCCAAAATTGCGCCTACGACCCGGTCGGTGCATTGGATTCTTGCTTTTGACATAGAGGCTCACCTTGCAAAGAATTCAGCTCAACCGCCGAGCTTCCGTGAGGTGACGTGGAACGGAAGCTACACATTGGACGCCGCGACCGAGGGGTCGGTTGCAGAACGTCCACAAACGCACCGCACCATTCCTGGTGCATTGCACCGGCCTCTCCAGCGTCTTCAATTTAGGGCCGCTGCTTACCTGTTATTGTAACTCCTTCTATTTAGAAACTGATAGCGGAAAGCGGCTCGTGTTGCGAAGCCAGCAACAGCCGGTTGGCCAGCAGGCTGGCCCGGCCCAGCAAAGCGCGCTCAGCCGCCACCCGCGCCAGCTCGGGAAGATTATTGTTTTCAGAAAGATGTCCAAGAATGACATAGGCCGCCTGGCCGTCGTAATCCTCGGAAAGGAACTCGGAGGCAGCGTCGTTCGACAGGTGTCCCACACGAGACAGAACCCGCTGTTTGACCGACCATGGATAGGGGCCGTCGCGCAACATTTCCAGATCGTGATTGGACTCAAGCAGCAGCAGGTCCAGGTCGCGGAGCTGCTCCCTCACATTGGGCGGAATGTAGCCAAGGTCGGTGGCAAAGCCCAGACGGACTCCCTCGGAACTGAAGACAAAGCCTACGGGATCGGCTGCATCGTGCGGAATCGTAAAGGGATTAACGCAGATGTCGCCGATGGCGAAGGACTCGCCGGACTGGAAGTACTCGACGGCAGGAAGCCAGGTGGGATCTTGCTTAAGGGTAGGCGGACGATCCGAATTGGAATTAGGCTCCGGGTCGCAAGGCGGGTCCGGCGCGGTCGGAGCCGCGGTTTCGACCGGGATTTCCACATCCGTCTCGTCGGGATCGGTTTGGGGATCGTTTTCCACAGGTTCGGGCTCGGCCTGTCGCTCGGCAGCCTGTTTGCGGACCATCTCCAGCCATTGGGCGTAGCTCATTTGACGGCGGGGGCTCAGCCATCGCATCCACGCGCGGTGCGTGCTCTCAGTAAAGTACACCGGGATGCCCAGTTTGCGCGCCGTAACGGCCAGGCCGTTCACATGGTCCTGGTGTTCGTGGGTAATGATGATGGCGTTGAGCGTCGTGGGCTCTTCCCCGGCCAGCTTCATGCGCCGGAAAAGCTCCCGGCAACTGAGGCCGGCGTCGACGAGGATGCGGGTACGGCCACCGGAGAGTATCGTACTGTTGCCCCTCGACCCCGACGCCAGCACCGTGAAACGCACCATGGTTTGAGCATACAATCAACAGCACCCGTGGAGGGCCGGGCCGTCTCATCGCCGTTAACCTCCGCTCGGATCCCCGGCAGTTTGCGACATTGCTCGAAAGGAGCCGTGCATGCGATCCAATTTGGTTCCAGCGTTTCTGCTTGCCTGCGCTGCAATAGCGCCCACCTCAGGACTTGCGCAAGGGACAAGCCCGCAAAGTGCCGCGCCAGTTCCCCTCCCTACGCCCATCGTCTACCACAATTTGCAGTACGGCTTTTGCTTTCTGCTGCCCGCGGACTGGAAAGGTTACACGATTGTCATCGACCAGTGGAGCGGGAATGTTCTGGATAAGCCGCAGAAAGAGAGCGGGCCGCAACTGCTGATTCGCCATCCCAAGTGGACCAGGGCCGATCCCTGGCAGGACATCCCCATCATGATCTTCACGCCCAGCCAGTGGAAGCTTGTGGCCGCAGAAAACCTGGCGGTGAGCGCTGCGCCCATTGGACCTGCCGAACTGGGCATGAACGAGAGCTACGTCTTCGCGCTCCCTCCGCGCTGGATTGGGTTTTACGACGCAAAGGGAATCGACGAAGTGCAAGTCTTGATGAACCAGAATCCATTCCAGGCGCCGTGCGGGCACAAGGGCACGCAAGCGGCGATAACATACGTGACGAACTGAGAAAGCGTAGTCTTTCGAGTATATTAATGCCACGCAACCCGCCGCGAACTTTCCGTAGAGCTTATCCGCAAATGGGTAGCGCCGGTCTCCAGACCGGCTGTCGTGCGGGTCTCCCGACCCGCACATTGCCTCTGGCGGCACTGCGCGGCAGGGTTCAGGATACGACTGACATCGATGCAGGAATCTCAATCGAAACCGTCGTCCCGCGGCCCGGATTGCTGACAATATTGAAGCTCGCCTGATTGCCGTAGAGGACTTCCAGGCGCTCCTGCACATTTTTCATGCCGATGCCGGCTCCGGGGCGGCGCAACGCGGAGGTAGAACGCCCGCTCATTCCCACGCCGTCATCAGCTACTTCGATGAAGACGCGGTCGCCTTCGAGGCGGCTGCGCACGGTGACCGTGCCGCCATGGATGCGCGGCTCCAGGCCGTGCTTGATGCTGTTCTCGATCAGCGGCTGGAGCAGAATGCTGGGCACCAGCACCTCGAGCGTGCGCGGATCGATCTCTTTTTCGACGCGCAGCTTGTCGGCGCCGAAGCGCACCACTTCGATATCGAGATAATCGTCGGTGAATTTGAGCTCGTCGCGCAGGGGAACGAAGGCGTCGTGGTCCTTGAGCAGGGAGCGCAGGATGTTGGCGAGCTTGACTGTCATGGTGCGCGCCTGCTCGGGCTGGCTGCGAACCAGAGAGGCGATGGAGTTGAGCGTGTTGAAGAGAAAGTGAGGATTGATCTGGCGCTGCAAAGCATCGAGACGGGCTTCGAGCAGGAGGCGTTTCTGCTCTTCAAACGACATCTCCACGCGCAGCGCGTTCCACACCTTGAGCGCGATGCCCACATTGATGGGTGCGGCGAGGCACACCAGCGTCTGCAACCACAGTTGATCGGAGAGCAGCGCGAAGAGGCGATGCGGAAACATATGCGCTAGCCAGTCGCGGGCCATCTCCATGAGGGCGATGAGAAACAGAAGCAGAATCTGGCGGTCGATGCGCGGCTTGATGACGTTGCGGCGCACCCAGCGATAGAGGCTGAGATCGATAAAGGGAGTGAAGGACCAGATTTCTTCTTTCTCAACGAAGCGGCCGATCATGCCGGCAACGAGGCCGAGGAGCACGTCGAAGGGCAGCGCCAGGTACTCGTGATGCAGGACGGCTGGACCAGATAAAACAGCGCCGCCCAGCATGGCCCAGCCGGGACCGATCAAAAGGCCGAGAAGAACGACCGTCTCAAACGAAATATCGGCGGCCAAAAAGTTCGGCACCCAGAACCGCAGCCAGACGCCGATCGTGAGCGGCACCAGGAAAAACGCCAGTAGAGCGAGCGTCTGCGCGGGGCGGCGCTGGTCCGCAAAAAACAGCCGCCGGAACGTGGTAACCCGCGCCAGCACGCTGGCCACCGAGGCCACAACGCCTAGCTTTACCAGCAGCGTAATAAGGATAAGATTGGGGCTAACCACCCCATCACTGTATCGCGCCGCGCGGGGCCAAGGCGAGAAATGCGGCTACAGCTTGATGCGAATCAGGATGGGCTCCTGGGAGATTTGCGGGGAGGCCGACGGCTGGACCTCGGGACCGGTACCGGTGCGTTCGAAGCCCATGCGATCGTAGAGCGCCAATGCGTCGCGCATCACGGGCATGGTGTCGCCCACAATTTCGGTGTAGCCAGCGGCACGGGCCTCGGCTATCACCCACTCCATGAGCGCGCGGCCCAAACCCAGGCCGCGAAAAGCCGGGCGCACGTAGAGACGCTTGGCTTCGGCGTGATCCGAATCCACGCGGCGCAGAGCAATGCAGCCGGCGAGTTGGCCACCGCTGGTCGCCAATGCGAGACGGCCACCAGGCGGCGCGTAGGCGCCGGGGAGTCCCGCGAGCTCGTCGCCAAAGTTCTGGAAGCAGGGCGTGAAGCCGAAGGAGTTCCAGTACTCCTCGAGCAGCGTGCGCACCGCGGCGATCGCTTCCACAGTCTCGACAGGCTCGATTTGCCAGGTTGCGGTGGTCATCAGGATTCTCATATCAAGAGCTATCGGCGACGGGTGCGCGCTGTCAAGAATGTGGCGCGTCATTTCGACAGGGGAACACGCTGGGCGCGGAAGTTTCCCGTTGCTCGTAGAATAGAAGCATGCCATTGGAGAGCGTAAAAAAGGTTGCGGAAGCGGATTTTCCCACGCGCTGGGGCGCCTTTCGCATTCTGGGTTTTGAGGGCGTAAGCGCCCAGGAATCGCAAATCGAAGGCCGAACCGGCTGTGCGCCGCAAACTGTTGAAGGTCTCGTCGCGCTGGTGATGGGCGACGTGCACACGACGCCGCCGCTGGTGCGTATCCATTCGCAATGCCTCACCGGAGATGTTTTTGGGTCGCTGCGCTGCGACTGCCGTCTGCAACTGGAGCTTGCGCTCAAGGCGATCGCGAAGGAGGGCGCGGGAATTCTGCTCTACGAGCAGCAGGAGGGCCGCGGCATCGGGCTGATGGCCAAATTGAAGGCCTACGAGCTGCAAGATCATGGCCGCGACACCGTGGAGGCGAACGAGGAGCTGGGCTACGCCGCCGATTGCCGCGGCTACGAGCTTCCGGCCGAGGCGCTCAAGCTACTGGGCGTGAAGCGCGTGCGGCTGATGACGAACAATCCCGAGAAAGTCGCGGCGCTTGAGTCGGCCGGCATCCCGGTCGTGGAGCGCGTGTCCGCCGAGGTCGAGCCGCAGGAGAGCTTTGCCGGCTACCTCAAAACCAAGCAGGAAAAGATGGGCCACATCCTCGAGATGGTCGTCACCGAAGATCAGGCGGAGTAGGTTTGCGTGCGCGGCTGAGACCGCTCAGCTCAACGCGACTGAGTACATAGTACTTTCCCTTTTTCGACTGGCCCATCAGCACGGAAAATCAAGCGCTTGGCGAGTGTTCTCGACAGCCGGGCGCCCTTCATTTGTCATTTAATTGTCATTTGTAATCGAATTTGATTCTGCGACCTCCGAGAATCGAATACCCTTGCATTCTTGGCAGTTAACTCAGGATGAAGGAGGTTAAACCCGGGTCCCCGCGTCCGTATTTGAATCGCGGGTAAAATCCCGAAAAAAGGCTAGCCAGAGGGCAGTGCACCTGCTAGTCTCTTGGGTCATAGACGGTTGGCCGGCAGAAACCAACAGCGACAGCGGCCGATTCCGCCAACTTCCCTGGTTGTAAGTCTTCGCACCAGTGCTTCCATCCCTCGTCTCCCATGATTTTTCTGGGCAGCAGTTCCAAAGTTTTTTTGACAATACCGGCCCCCGGATTCCCGGCAAGTCCCCTAGAATTCCCGGCAAGTCCACCCATTCGCATTGATTCTGCATAGAGGTGGAATTCAGAGGTATACGGCGGACCGAACGGGCCGAAACTTCGACACCGACAGCGGCATGTTTCCGCCGCGTCGCGCGTGATTCCATCCTCTCGGGCTGAATCGCAGCCGAGTTCGAGGAGAGGACCGTGCCATGAAAACCCTTTTCCATTGCCTTGCCGTCACCGCGGCAGGGCTTTTCTGCTTCGGGAGTTGCAGCATCACGCACGCCGCGCCGCCGGCCAACTCTGCCGCGGCCGATGGAGGCTCCCCAAGCCGGGCTCCGGAATCGATCATCATTCCGGGACCGTTGCGCTCCTTTCTGCGCATGGCGGGCGTGAGCCAGGAGGCCAGCCCCGCCGAGGTGTTGCCGCTGTTTGCGCGCAATGCTTTCCTCTACGGGCGTGTGGAGCAGAGGAAGACGGAGTATCTAATCCTTGCGGATCGCTACGTGCAACAAGCCAGGGAACTCCAACCGCTGACGGGTGCAGACGGGAAGATTCATGTAACCGGATGCGACGACGCCGGTAAGCTGATCCAAATCCTCGGCTACAAATTTGAAAACGGCTGCAGCCCCAAAGACGCTTCGCTGATCACGGCCGACGCGGAGCGAGCATTTCTTACTGTCGATTCCGGCTTCCCGCTGACGCAGTTGGAACAGTCACTCCAGAATGGAACTCCCTTCAGCTATGCCTATCCAGCGACGAGGGTTCCGATTCTCTTTTCGGAGACCGATTGGGAAACGCTCCTGCCTTCCAAGGAGAGGGCCGGAGTGACTCTGCTCGACTTGCTCTTGAACGATGAGGATGTGGATCGGCTGTACGCGGGGGTAGCGCGGCTTGACCCGCAAACGCGATACGCACTGCTGCAAGCGGTGGGACTGCGGCGATTGCTGGCGTACGCATCCCTCTTCGATTTTTACGGTAGCCGGATTTGCATCCGCTCCGGAGCCGTAGCGGTTCCCGGCGGCGATGCTGCCGAGCAGAGTTGGGCAGAGCTGGTGGGCGCAAGTCCGCACTCGCCCGGCGATTTTGTAATCCGCTTGCTGGCAAAGGATCAAGGGTGGTTAGTGGCGTATTTCGATGCCTTGTCGCGCGTGAGCCCCGAGCAGCAGGCTCATTTGGTGGCCAATGGCCGTTTGAAACGCCTCTATGAGGCTTATAAATCGTCGATTCCAACCCTGGGCGCCGGCGCCAGCATTTTCCCCAGGAACGCCAACTTGCTCTTGCTGTTTTCGCGCGTGCAATGGGACGCGGCGGGCCAGCCGAAGGTCCCCGGCAGTGCCGAGTTCTGGCAGGGAATCTTCGCACAGGCAGACCGAAGCGGCCATCTTCACGAACATCAGCGGGTCAACCGCGACAGCGGTCCCGATCGCCTGCTGGAGGCGCAGGTGGCGTACACGAATCTCACCATGGGCGAGGGCCCCGCGCAAATCTTCGTGACGCTGACCGCGATCAACGGCGCCCGGCCCGCTGAACAGCAGTTGTCTGAAGGGGCTACTCAGCTTCTCGCCTCGCACTATGCCGAGTTGAACGATTGGTATCTGATCTTCGTCGAATTCCCGTCCCTCGACGATGCATCGATCAAGAGTTTTATCGACACCGTCGAACACGTCAACGCGATAAGCAATCCGATACTGCGCTCCAATGTTCTGGGCGCGTTCCAGGCCGAACTCGGAATATGGCAGATTCTGGCTCGGCAGAAACAGATTCCCGCTGAGAAGTTGAGCGCCTCATGGCAGGCTTTAATTCAGCCTTTCAATGGAATCCATTCATCGAAGGAGCTCTTCGAGGCCGCACGGAAATCGCTCGCTTCCATTGTGTTGGCGGCGGGGGGCAAATCTGATTTCACGCAGAATCAGTTGGTGGATCTGCTGGCCGGGCCGGCGCAGAGCAGCCCGGAAGGCGTGCGCGTACACGAAGAGATCGCGAGGCGAATGCATGCCGTGCTCGACGATCAGCGGCTGGTGCCGCTCGATACCCTCTTCGGCCTCTACGACGGGCTGGGTCAAATGGCCCACGGAGACGCCATTGGCGACAGCCTTCTGCCGCTGGCTGGAGCGCTGCGCGAATTTGAATTGCCGCGGCCTATCTTCACTTCCGGCGAGCGCGTTAGCTGGTCTCCCACGGTGTATGTCAGCCGGCACGCAGAGCTGCAGGTGCGCACCGACCTCACCAAGGTCATCAAGACGCCGGGAACGCCGGCGCAGTTGGAGGCGGCGCGCGAGCGCCTCGCGCCCTTCCTGCGCGACACGCTGGTGGGGTTGAATTATGCGTACTTTGAGCCGCCCGGCTCCCAGGTACTGCACAGCAATCCCCTCTTTGTTCGCGCGCACGACTTCGCAGTTTCGTCGATTCAAGGCATACACGACGTTTGGGGACCTCCCAGTTTGATAGGCATCGGAGCCACGGCCGGCGGCGGAGCCTACCTCATCGGCTCGCTCGCCGAACTGCCCTTCGTACTTGCCATGACCGAGGAAGATTTCATTTCTCCAGAGAAGTTGCAGGCGCTCATCTGGAAGGAGACCGTGCCGCAACTGCTGGTGAATTCCGTCCTGCCGAGGTGGTGGGGCGTGAGCCACGACGAGCTGCACGCGGCCGCTCTTTATCAGCGCGCGGGCGAGGAGCTATTGACGGCATCCGCGGGCAACGCCGATCTGCGCCAAAAAGTATTGACGATCTTCTCTGGCCGCTTGAGCTGGGGCCAGCTTGAGGAAATGGAGCAGGCGCTCCAGCACCCAGACAGCACGGCCGCCTTGATTGCCCATTTTCTTCCCTCTGACACGTTCTATCTCACCGCTGAATTCCGCGAGAAATATCCGGGGACAGCCGCACAATGGGGCCCGGTAAATCGGGAGTTGGACGACTTGGCAGGCAAAAACCCCGCGGACACTTCGCCGCAGCGGCTTGCCGCGGACTTCGGCGTGCCGCATCCCACGCTGGCCAATAGCAATTCCCCCGCGTTGCTTATTTCGGATCCCTTCCCGGTTGCGAGCGGATACGGAAGCCGGCTCTTTGGCGAATCGTGGGAATCGAGCAACCTCTACTGGGCGCGGCTGGCCGACGAAAAGGGCGAACCTCCAGCGATGCTCAACATTCTGGTTCCCGAGTTAACGCGCCAGATGGTGGCGAACATATCGGCGACCAGCATCGACGACTGGCCGGCACTGCTGCGCGCCATGCAGCAGACCGGTGAGCAATTCCGCCAGGGAAAGATCAATATTCACACCGCAAGCTCGCCCGCAATCAACCGAAACATCGCGAATGGGGGAACACATGTGGATCAGTAAGAGATACCGGATTGTCGCCAGTGCGGGAGCCTGTCTGGGCATCCTTCTTTCGAGCGGCGGTGGACCCCGCTTTGCAGCCCAGGACAGCGGCATGCACCTGCGCGTGAATGTGAATCTGGTGCAGTTGAACGTGGCTGTTACCGACAAAAAGGGAAATTACATTACCGGCCTGCGCCCTGAGGATTTTGCCATCACCGAAGACAAGATCTCCCAGAGACTGGCCACGTTCGAAGAGGGAGACTTCAACGTGCGAACGTCGGGCACGGCTGCCCCTCCCGGAGGTGGCAAGGTTGCCGGCAATTCCCTCGATAACGGACAACCGCTTCCGACCACCAGCCCTACGGGTGTAAGGATTTCGCCGCTGGCGGGCGCCAACATCTTCATCCTGTTCGATACCAGCAACTACATGTACCGCGGCTTCGTCTTCGCGCAGGATGCCATCTCCGACTTTGTGCGCTCCATGGATGATGCCAGCCAGATCGCGTTTTACTCGTACAGCCGCGATCTTTCGCGGGCTACACTGCTCACCGCCGACCGCTTCCACGTGGTGAATGGCGTGCGCAGCACGGTGGCCGGAGACGACGCTGCGTTATACAACTCGCTCCTGCTTACTGTGAAGGATGCCGCGCCGCTTACCGGCCGCAAGGCGATCGTCGTCTTTTCCAACGGCCCCGACAACGCCAGTTCCATTCCACCGGAAGACGTCGCCGAGCTCGCGCAGTCGACGGGAACCATCATCTACATTGTGAGCACGCGTGCGGCGCAGGACGACCTGGTATCGGCCGCGGCTTTCGAACGCATGAGCAGAGTCACCGGCGGCAAAGCGTACTTTGCCGGAAACTGGAGCAAGGAGAAGCAGGCGTTCGAATCCATCCGCAGGGATCTTGGGCATCTCTATTCCCTCAGCTACTATCCGCAACCCAACCCCAACCACGGCTGGCGCACCATCAACGTCAGGCTCGTCGGCAAGGATCTGCAGAAGTACCACATTCGCACGCGCGACGGCTACAGCCTCCAGCAGCAGACGCAGGTAAACAGCGAGGCCCATCTGGAGCCCACCGCGAACGTCGAAACGAAATGACTCATAGGAGAACGTGCGCTTGCGCTACAAAAGACCCGCTTAACCGCGCAGCGTCTTGATCACCTTGGCCGTAGTCACCACTTGGCCCACATGCCTCTGCGTGTGATCGGCCACATGAATCAGCGCGCCGCCGATGGAAGTTGGCAATTGTTTGCGGCCCACAAACCGCGGTGTGTCGAGATCGGCCGTAGCCAGCACGCGAATGCGCTCGTCGGCATCCGTGAAGGATACTTCGACTTCGGCGAGCAACTCCGACAGCGGCTCCTGCTTCCCTTCCCCACCCTGCTCGGCCTTGAGCGCCGCAAGCTGCTCGGGCGAAAGCTGTTTGCCTTCCGCATAAGCGAGAATGCGATCGGTCGCGCGCGCAATGTGACGCAGATGAAAGGCGATGGGCGTGAGTCCGAGCGGCTGCGAATGCACTTCGGCATCGGTCAGCCCCGCGGTCCACTTCGTCAGGTCATCGAGGGCCAGCTCAAGCGCATGTAAAACGGCGCGGCCCGCAGCGGGAACGTCCGTGTGAGTGCCGCGCAGCCATGGTTCGGTGTAGGGGGCGGAGGAAGTGCTCATGGCCGTAGTGTAAAGCCCCCAATCGGCGCCAGAGAACTCAACGTTGGGGCGGCCGTAGTTCCTATAAAAATCACGCTTGACATTTACGAAAAATCCACTACCATATGGTTGTGGATAGATTGGGTACAACATTTGCGGCTTTATCCGATCCGACCCGGCGGACGATGATCGAGCGGCTCTCGCACGGACCTGCGTCCGTGCATGGACTGACGGAACAGTTTGCACTCTCGCAGCAGATGATTTCAAAACATATTGCCTACCTGGTGCGGGCGCGGATTGTGATCAAGACAAAGCGCGGACGGGAGAGTGTGTGTACGCTCAGGCCCGAGACGATTAAGACAGTCAGCGACTGGGCGCATCAGTTATCGCCGATTCTGGGAAGAGCGTTTCGACAGACTGGATGCGGTTTTAAATCAAATGAAAAACGAGGAGGTCAGAGATGACAGAAAACATGGTTAGTGAAATTGAGCGGATGGTCGTTACAAGAGTTTTTGATGCCCCACGCGAGTTGGTTTGGAAGGCGTGGACTGACCCGAAGTACATAATGCAGTGGTGGGGGCCGAAGGGTTTTACCGCGCCCGTTTGCAAGATGGATTTTCGCGTTGGAGGAAAACTTCTCTGCTGCATGAAGGCGCCGGATGGGCAGGAGTTCTGGAATGCCGTTGAATACCACGAGATTGTTCTGCGCGAAAAGATTGTTTCCTCCATGTACTTTTCTGACCCGGAGGGAAACAGGGTTGAGCCTGCGCAATATTGGGATAGAACATGAGGCCATAGAGGATGCGTACGATGTGAGTCATGTTTGAGGATCTTGGAAACGGCCAGACGAAACTCACCTTCATTGGAAATGAACCGATGGAGAGCGCAAAGAACAGCGGTCAACTCGAGGGCTGGAACCAGATACTCGATAAAATTGCCGCAGTTGTTGCGGGGCTGGCGCAGGCGAAATAAGAAATTGCGGGGCTGCGCGTGCATTTCGGCATCGCTCAGCCCCGCGGTCCACTTGGTCAGATCGTCGAGGGCAAGCTCCAGCGCGTGAAGAACAGCGCAATCCGCGGCAGGAACGTCAACGTGCGCGCCGCGGAGCCAGGGTTCGGTGTATGGGGTGGAAGCGGAGGAAGAACTCACGACTAGATCCTCATTTTCGTAAATACCCGATTCACTTGCCGTGGGTCACGCTAAAAATGCGACCATTGCGCTTGTCGATCTTCACTTCGGCAACGCCACCGACCCAATCGGGCGGCAAATACCCGTACACCGCCCACACGTTTCCGTTGAGCCTTGCGGTGAAGGGCCGCTCGGACTCAATTTGTTTACGGCCATAGGTCGACATCAGGACTTTTTCCGCAAGCTTAACGGCGGAAGCCTCGTCAGGCACGAAGTGATCCTTGGCGAAACAAACCATTCCCGCTCAGATCAGTACGAGCAGAACAGTCGCAATTCTTAAGAATCGTCGCATCACAATGACTCTCGTGAAAACGAGTGCGGCCTTCCCCCTACCCCGCGCTCTTCACCCTCACCACCGTGATCTTCTCAAACCCCTCTTCAAACACCGGCGGTTTCAGCTTCTCGGCCATCTTGCGCATGATGTCTTCGCTCACCGAGCGGTCGCGCTGGCGGTTGCGCTCCAGGCACACCTCGAGCGGCACGTCGAAGAAGACGGCCTGCACTTCGTAGCCGAAGCTCTGGGCCATCTTGATCCACTGGCGGCGCTCGTGGGTGGAAAGGTTAGTCGCGTCCACATAATTCATGGGCATCTTGGCGATGAGCCGCGCGCGCAAAAGCGAGCGCAGCGTGGAAAAGACCAGTCCCTGGTAGCGCTGCTCCTCCACATCGTCAAAAAGAATGTTGCGCAGCAGGTCGCTCGAAAGCGGGGTGATGCCGCGCCGGCCGAACCACGTTGTCTTGCCGGAGCCGGGAAGGCCGATGGCCAGCACCACAAAGCCCTTGGGCGTTTGCCCCTGCGCGTTGGGCTTGGGCGACGGAACGGACGGCATCTCGGGCTGCGTTTCCACTTCGAGGCGGCCAGAACCTGCCGGCACATTCCATTGCGGCCTTGCTGGAACTTGCGGTCGCCCCGGCCGGTCTGACCTGTCCGATCGCTGCGGCCGTGCCGGTTGCGCGGACCGGGGCTCCGGGGCTTGCCGGGGTTCCTGGGCTCGCGCCCGCGCCGGAATCTCGTCGGGATACAACGGAACCAGCGGAGCCGGCTGATTCAATGGGACTTCCGCACCCGTTTTGCCTGTGGATTCTGAGGTATTTGGACCACGTCTGGAACGTCTTCTCATGTTGCTTCAACCCTTACCGAACACTTTCTCTTTCACACGGAATACCATACCGGGCGCAGGCGCTGCAAATCGTGTGCACTCCGTCACATACAGTCCCATCGCGGGAACACCATCCTTACGGTAGGGAATCGTGTGTGCGAGACATAGATGTTCGCACTTTTTTGCCGCCGCCCACAATGTTACGATCAAGGGTTTGGTAGAACTCATTCCAGACCATCAAAAAACCCGGTTTTGAACCCAAAAGGCTCACCAAAGCGAAGGAGAAATCACACATGGCAGTAAAGGTTGGTATTAACGGCTTCGGCCGCATTGGACGCAACGTTTTGCGCGCCGCTCTCGGCAATGCAGACATCGATTTTGTCGCCGTCAACGACTTGACCAGCCCGGCGACGCTGGCCCACCTGCTCAAGTACGACTCGATCCTGGGCAACCTGAAGAACGAAGTCACCGCCGGCGACGATTTCATCGCCATCGACGGCAAGAAGATCAAGGTCTTCAGCGAGCGCGACCCAGCCAAGCTGGATTGGGCATCCGTCGGCGCGCAGGTTGTGGTTGAGTCCACCGGATTCTTTACCGATGCGACCAAGGCCAAAGCGCACCTGGGCTCGACCGTGAAGAAGGTCATCATCTCAGCTCCGGCCACAAACGAAGACATCACCATCGTGCTGGGCGTGAACGAGAACAAGTACGATGCGGCCACGCACAACGTAATCTCGAATGCCAGCTGCACCACCAACTGCCTGGCGCCGGTAGTCAAGGTTCTCCTTAAGGAATTCGGAATCGTTAGCGGCATCATGACAACCATCCACAGCTATACCAACGACCAGGTCATTCTGGATACGCCGCACAAGGATCTGCGCCGCGCCCGCGCCGCCGCCCTCAGCATGATCCCCAGCTCCACTGGCGCTGCCAAGGCGCTCAAGCTCGTAATCCCTGAGACCGCCGGCAAGCTCGACGGCTTCGCCATCCGCGTGCCAACACCCAACGTCTCCATCGTCGACCTGACCTTCATCAGTGAGAAGACTACCGACGCCAAGACCGTAAACGCCGCACTGAAGGCCGCCGCCGATGGCGAACTGAAAGGAATCCTGGGCTACGACGAGAATCAGCTCGTGAGCTCGGACTTCAAGGGCGACAAGCGCAGCTCGATTGTGGACGCGCCGCTGACCAAGGTAGTCGGCAACAGCGTGAAGGTGCTTAGCTGGTACGACAACGAGTGGGGCTACTCCAACCGCGTAGTCGACCTTATCGGCTTCCTGGTCAAGAAGGGGCTGTAAGAACAGTTGTCAGTGGTCAGTTTTCGCATAGCGATTGTGAAGAACCGTAGCCAGACCGAAGCGGCTCGAATCGCTCTGCTGAGAACTGACCGCTGACGATCAGATGTTGATCTCCGACCACTGTCTGCCGTTTTCTGACCACTGACTACTGATCACTGACCACTCAAGAAAGGCATTCCATGGCCAAGCTCTCGATTCAAGACATCGAACTGACCAATAAGCAGGTGTTTATCCGCGTTGATTTCAACGTTCCGCTCACTGAAGACGGACAGACGATTACCGACGACACGCGAATTGTGGCCACGCTGCCCACCATTGATTACGCGTTGCGGCACCGCGCCAAGGTGATTCTGGCCTCGCACCTGGGCCGGCCAAAAGGAAAGCCAAATCCAAAATACTCGTTGCGCCCGGTGGCGCTCAGGCTGCGCGAGTTGCTCGACAAAAAATTCAGCGACAGCGTCAACGTTGCCTTCTCGCCGGATTGCGTAGGCGAAATTGCCGAAGAGATGGCGCGCCAGCTCGAGTCGGGCCAGGTGCTGCTGCTTGAGAACCTGCGCTTCCACGCGGAAGAGGAAGCCAACGATCCGGCTTTCTCGAAGGCACTGGCCTCGCTGGCCGAAGTTTACGTGAACGATGCCTTCGGCTCCGCGCACCGCGCCCACGCATCGACCGAGGGCATTACGCACTACCTCAAGCCCGCCGTGGCCGGCCTGCTGATGGAAAAGGAAATCACCTACCTCGGCAAGGCGCTCGAGTCGCCCGAGAAACCTTTTGTGGCCATCATCGGCGGTTCGAAAATCTCCGGCAAGATCGACGTCATTCAAAACCTTCTCGACAAAGTGGACACGCTGGTGATCGTCGGCGGCATGGCCTACACCTTCTATCGCGCGCTCGGCGTAAAGACTGCAAAGTCGCTCGTAGAAGAGGACAAGATCGAGCTCGCTAAGGAAACGCTTGTCAAGGCAAGAGTCAAGGGCGTGAAACTCCTGCTGCCCATGGACAATGTGATTGCTGACAGCTTCGCCAACGACGCCAAAACTCAGGTGTGGGACAGCTCGAAAGACTTTCCCGAGAACTGGCAGGGGCTCGACATCGGCCCGCTATCGGTTGCCGCGATCGAAAAGGTAGTTTCAACCGCCAGGACCATCGTGTGGAACGGCCCGGCAGGCGTCTTCGAATTTCCGCGCTTTGCCATAGGCACCAACGCCATCGCGCGCGCCGTGGCGGCCAATCGCGCGGCCATCTCGATCATCGGCGGCGGCGATTCGGTAAGCGCCATCAACCAGGCCGGCGTAGCCGACCAGATCACCCACATCTCCACCGGCGGCGGAGCCAGCCTCGAGTTTCTCGAAGGCAAGAAGCTGCCCGGCGTGGAAGCGCTGACTGACAAGTAGCACCTGCGGCGCGGCAGCCGCGCCTTCGGCGCAGAAACCGCACGCAGTTCGAACCGATATCGTATTCGGCGCTAAGCGCCGGATGCGAGAGGATCGCGGAATGATCCTGGCGATTATTCTCGGCACTTCGGCTGTGTTGGCCGCGTGGGCTGGTTACTGGTGGTCTTCAACACTGCTGGGCGCCAAAGCGAACCGCCCGAGCCGGATGGCAAGCGTCATTTCTCCTTTTCTGATCGCAGGCGTTCTCGCATGGGCCGCAGGCCCATTGCTCGGCGCATGCGGAATTGACATCGAGGTTCTGCCAAGCTGGAACCCAAAAGCAATGGCCGCGGTCTTCTTTGCAACCGCGATCGTGCTCCTGATCCCTACCGTTCTCATTGCAATGCTGGCGGGAAAATTGTCTGACAAGCGCACCCCGACCAAGAATTAGCACGCATTTTCGCCGTAGCTCAGCGGCTCGCGTCCATCGCTCTGAAATTTCCTTTTTTTGATAGCGCCAGCAACGCCTGATCGGCCGTAACGAGGGTCGCGCCCAGATGCCGCGCAGTCGCGACGAGAATACGGTCGGCGGGATCGGGATGCATCTCGAAAGGCAGGCGGGTGCTGGCGACCGCAATCTCGGGCTCCAGCGGGACCAAATTGACTCCTGGCTTGGAGAGCGCATCTCGCACCCATATCATTACATCCGTGCTCAGGTGCAGTCTGCCTTTCGCGACCAACAGGGCAATCTCCCAGGGCGAGATCGCACTCACCGCGACCTGGTTGAGCCGTGCGGCGATGTTAATTGCTCGTTTTGCTCCACTCCCCAGCCTCGGCCTCTCTTCGACCGACCAGACCAACGCGTGCGTATCGAGTAAAAGCGGCCCCGGCCGGGCAGGATCTGTCGCCGGGGTCACTTCATCGCCTCCCATTCCACATCAATTGGCGATATGATATCGCCCTCCCAAAGAACGCTCCCGCGCATGGAACCCACGAGGTCGCCCTGTAACCGAATGGGGATCACCTCTGCCACAGGCTTACCACGCTTGGTGATGACCAACGGTTTGCGGGTCTCGGCAACTTCGTCGATGAGTTTCAGGCACTTGGCCTTAAACTCGCCGGCAGCAACAGTGTTGGTTTTCATGGCGATCCTCCCATGGTCACGGACCATGGTCATATTGTAGCACGACTTGCGATTTCTGAAAGACCGCACTGTGCCCGACGTCTCCGCGAGAATGAATACACTAAAAGCTGAGGCCGAAAATCATGAGCTACTACACGCGAGTCCTGTCAAAAGACGAAGAGTTTCCTTCTCTTGACGAGCTTGCCGGGTTCGTTCGCGCCGAGCACCCCCACTTCAAACTGACCCTCGAAGAAGGCACGGAGGAAGAGTGGGAAAGCCTGCTCCTTTCCGGCATCGACGACGTTGAAGTTGCGGTCATCGAGCGCAATCCGGTCTCGGAGGGTTCCATCGGCCAGGATGACATTGCCGAATTCATCGACGAGACGCAGGATGCGAAGCCGGAAACCGGCGTCGCGTGGCTCCATGAGTACCTGGCCGACGTAAAAACGATTTATGCCTTCCAGCACCTGCAAGGCAATGAGTTCGAAGAAGGCAGCAGTGCACTCCACGCGCTGCGCACAACATTATTCGAACGTGGAGACGCAATTCTACAGGCCGACAACGAAGGCTTCACGAATGAGGAGGGCTACCACATCGTCTGGCAGTTTTCGGATTCGGTTTCAGGCCCGTGGAACATGGGC
Organism: uncultured Acidobacteriota bacterium; assembly: GCA_963786565.1. GTDB lineage: Bacteria > Acidobacteriota > Terriglobia > Terriglobales > Acidobacteriaceae > Telmatobacter. The sequence goes on from CAWAZR010000024.1 coordinate 829,983, forward strand.
GTGCTGCAAGACGGCGTCTGGCGCCATTTCTCCATGGACCTCGGCGATCCCGATCATCGCGCGGCCTTCCTCGAGGGCGACGTCCCCGACGACTTGACCTCGCGGCTGGGAGCAGGCTCGTAGACCCAGAACAACCGCTTCCTCCCAGCATGGTCTCCTCATCCAGAAATGTGCCCGGCATCACCCCGGCTCCGAAACCGATCCCATAAAATCGAATTGAGGAACCCTGAACATGTCTCGTAAAGCACTGATTGCTGCCAATTGGAAGATGTATAAGACGCCGGTCGAAGCCAAGGCGTTTGTCGATGCTTTTTTGCCGCTGGTCGCCGGGCACACGCGCGACGAAATCGCCCTGTTCCCTTCTCCGGTGCTGCTGCCCGCCGTCACTGCTGCATGCAATGCATCGAATGTGGCCGTGGGCGCGCAAAACATCCACTTTGCCGAGGAGGGCGCCTACACGGGCGAGACCTCGGTGCTGCAATTGATGGCCGTGGGCGGCACGCACACGCTCATCGGCCACTCGGAGCGCCGGCAGTACTTTGCCGAGACCGACGAGATCGTCAACAAGAAACTGCACACGGCGTTGAAGCACGGCATTGTCCCGATCGTGTGCGTCGGCGAGGTGCTGGCGGAGCGCGAGGCCGGCAAAACCGCAAGCGTTCTCCAGACCCAGGTGACGGGCGCATTTGTGGGCATCACGCCCGAGGCCGCCGCGCCGATCGTGATTGCCTATGAACCCGTATGGGCCATCGGCACGGGCAAAACCGCAACGCCGGAGATTGCCGTCGACGCGCACAAAATCATTCGCGCCGAAGTGGCCAAACTGCTGGGAGCCAATGTGGCGGCGGCCGTGCGCATCCTCTACGGCGGCAGCGTAAAGCCCGACAATGCGACGGCGCTCATCGGTCAAGAAGAAATTGACGGAGCCCTGGTAGGCGGCGCAAGCCTCAAGCCGGATTCCTTTGCCGCAATTGTCAAGTATTGATGATTTTGAACCGCACGGTCGCGCATCCAACTCGCGGTCGTGCGCATTCCGCCTCATCCAGTTCAAATTCGCCTAGAATGTACCTCTACTGCCGCCGCATAATTCCACCGCATGCCCCATGGCTTTCATGGCACGGTTGGCCGGGTCTTGATTAAAAAAGAAGAAGTAGTACTCCACCGTTTCCTTCCCTTTCACCACAAGATCGAAGACTGGCGGATCTACCTTCGCGGTCCAGGTTGGGTGCCCTGCGGCCGCATCATTCTTGTCCTGACGTTGGTCGCCCGTGGTCAGCGTCAGGTCCTGTACATCGTGCAGATTGAACGAAGTGTCCTCATCGGCGACCTGGGTGCCGTCCCGTACGATTTTGTAGTGATAGCTGATTGTGCATGCCGGCGCATCGGCAACCACTTTGCTTACCTCAAAGCTGAACGTATAGGTCCAATTAGTCGCATCGGCATTGTCGTGGTAATGGATCGTCCAGTTCATCTTGCCTTGTTCGCTCAATGTGGACTGGAGGATCTGCATCGTTGTTGCGAGCGACGGCCCGCTGTCAGCGGGTCGGGGCGCCGCGCCTTGCTGTCCCAGCGCCGCAGTGGAGGAGATACCGCAAGCCAGTATTCCTGCAAGCCACATCTTGATTTTCATCTTCCCCTCCTGACGCAATGTAAACGTGCATGGATTATAGGCGTTTCGGGTTCGGAACCGCGCATTCCTGCCCACGCACACCATGACACATGCCCCAGCGCGAATATTATGTCGACCGTCTCCGCTCGGTGATGGTCGCTTTGGTGATCCTCCACCATACGGCGATCACGTACGGAGCGATCGGCGGATGGTTCTGGCGCGAGGTTGAGCCTTCCGGTTCGCCGTCTGGCATTTTGCTCATGTTGTTCTGCAACACCAACCAGGCCTATTTCATGGGCCTCTTCTTTCTGCTGGCCGGTTACTTCACTCCGGCATCGCTGGAGCGCAAAGGCTATGCGCGCTTCACCTGCGATCGCTTCCTGCGACTCGGCCTGCCGCTGCTGGCATTCATCCTGATCCTCGGGCCGCTCACATCGGGGATTGTGAACTTTGCGCAGGGCGGCGGTTTCTGGCCGGCGATTCGCTCGATCTGGGAGCACAAGGAGATCATCAACGGCCCGCTCTGGTTTGCACAGGCGCTGCTGATTTTCAGCCTCGGATACTGTGCGTGGCGAGCGATCTTTGGTTCGCCGTTAGCAAAGCGGGAACGCGCCCAGACGCCGGTTCCCGCCGGCCGCTGGTGGCTGCTGAGCGCTCTCGGTGTGGGAACCGCGGGGCTCGCCATCCGGCAGGTTGTTCCCGTAGGCGTGAACGTCTTCGGCCTGCAGCTTGGTTATTTTGCCGGCTATGTGTTTCTCTTTGCGGTTGGCATTGCAGCCTGGCGGCACGAATGGCTGGCGGAGCTCAACTGGAAACAGGCGCGGCCCTGGATCATTACGCTGCTCATCGCATGGCCCAGCCTTCCCGTGGGCATCGCAGTGGCCCACGCGATCCATCATGGCGCGAGTTCCGGCGCACCCAGTGGGCTATCGTTTGACGCCATCTTCTACGCTCTATGGGAGCCGTTCGTGGCGTGGGGCCCGATCGCCGCGTGGCTGCTCGTCTTCCGCGAGCACATGAACCAGCCTTCAGCCTTGTGGTCGTGGCTCAACCGCCGCGCCTACGCGGTCTACATCATTCATCCGCCGGTGCTGGTCGGCATTGCCTTGCTGCTGCATGGCTGGGCAGCTCCCGCGCTTCTCAAATTCGGAGTCGTCGGATTCTTTGCATGCGCTGCAAGCTGGCTGATAGCCGATCCGCTGGTACGGTTGCCCGGCGTCTGGAGTGTCGTGTAATTACATGCCGGCGTAAAAGCTCGCAATCCAATTCTGCAGCAACGCCGGGAAGCAGCCGAGGACGAGCACGGCGGCGGCGATAAGCAATAGCACGGCCAGCGTAACCGGATGCGCCTTGATGGGTGAATCATCGGCCGCGGGCATCACGTAGACGCGTTTGAGCACCTGCAGATAGTAGTAGAGCGAGACGGCGCTGAAGGCGATGGCGAGGGCCACGAGCGCCAGCGCCTCGCTTTGCATCGAGGACAAGGGAAGCTTGAAACCCTTGCCGAGCACAGCAGCGAACAGATTGAACTTGGCCCAGAAGCCGACCAGTGGCGGAATTCCGGCGAGCGAGAGAAAGAGCACGAGCAGGACGGCGGCAAGCAGAGGATTGCGCTTCTGGAGGCCCAGGAAAGAATCGAGCTTGTCGGAGCCAGTGGCACGTTCCACGACGCCGACCACTCCGAACGCGCCGATGGTCGTCAGCCCGTACGTGACGCTGTAGTAGAGAATCGCCTGGGCACTCGCGTTGGTCCAGGAGAAGAACGCCAGCCCGAGCAGGATGTACCCTGCGTGCGCGATGGCGGAATAGGCAAGCAGGCGACGAACGCTCGTCTGTGCCAGCGCGGCCAGGTTGCCGAAGACCATGGACGCAACCGAGAGCACCATGAGGATCAGCGGCCACGCGCTGCGAATTCCATGCAGAACCGGCGGCGGGGTTCCTGCCTGGCCCACGTAGAAGACCGCTACGCCCTTCAAATGCAGGATCTGAAGGAAGTGCAGCGAGACGCTGCTGATCGAGATCAGCAATGCAAAGCTCGCAACCTTTGAAACCGACGCAATAAACGCCGCAGCCGGAGCCGGCGCGCCCTCGTATGTATCAGGCGCCCAGAAATGAAACGGGACCGCGGCAACCTTGAAGCCAAGCCCAACGGCGATCATGACCAGCGCGATCGAGAGCAACGGCGTGCCGCCGCTAGCCGTTGCCTGGTAGGTTCCATATACAACGCGTGGCAGGCTCGTCGAACCACTGAGTCCGTAGAGATAGCTGAACCCGAACAGCAAAAACGCAGCCGACATCCCGCCAAAGAGGTAGTACTTGAGGGCAGCTTCAGCGCTTTTTCCCGACTTCTTGGCGAAAGCGGTGAGGATATAAAGGCCGAGCGAGAGCAGCTCAAGCCCGACGAAGATAACAAGCAAATCCTGCGCCGCGGAGATGATCAAACCGCCGGCCGCGGCCATCAGCACGACGGAAACATATTCGCCCGGGTTGCGCGTGAAATCGGTATCAATGAAGAGCGAAAGTGTGAGCGCGGTGAGAATGAGAATGGCCACCTGCGCGACGCCTGCCGAGCCGCCCGCGGCGAGAAGAAGATCATTGCCAAAGCTGAGTGGGCCCGCAATCGAAACGGCCCAGAGCGCCACGGCGCAGCCGGCAACGCCAAGCAACGCCGCCACCGCGACGCGCGTTCCAGCTGCTGCCTTGCGCAGGAAGCCGAGATCGAAAACGATCACGAGCAGCGCAGCAATTTCGAGAGCTGTTTCCGGCAGCGTGGCGCGGAAGAGGTCAACATAGCAGAGGGCGGGGTAGTTCATTGCGCGCCTCCCGCGAGCAGCGCCTTCACGGCCGGCTCAATCTGGTCGAGCAGAATGCGCGGATAAAGACCAACAACAAGCGTGCAAAAACCAAGCAGCGCAACGCCGGCGTACTCAGGCCAGGTGATGGGAGCGAATTTGTGCCCCTGCTCCGCTTCAAGCTCGTGCGGAGTGGGTAGCGTGTCGCTGAAGAATGCTTTTTGCAGCGCCCGCCAGATGTAAGCAACGCCGACGATGATGCCGATGCCCGAGACGATGGTCCACCATGGATTGGCTTGCCACGCGCCAATCAAGACTTGTAGCTCAGCCACAAATCCGGAGAAGCCAGGCAGGCCCATGGACGCGATGCCGGCAAAGACAAACGCCCACGCAGCGAAGGGCAGCCGCCGCGAAAGGTGCATGGGCTCTAGCTCGGCAAACTGTCGCGTATGCGTGCGGTCGTAGACGATGCGGCCGACGATGGCGAACAAAAGGCCGGCGATGATGCCGTGCGAGAACATTTGCAGAACCGCGCCGTCAACGCCAATCTGGTTGAGCGTCATCAGGCCGAGCAGCACGAAACCCATATGGCTGACGCTCGAGTAGCCGATGACGAATTTGAAATCGGTTTGCGCCAGAGCCACGAGCGCGCCGTAGACGATGCCGATGACCGCAAGCCACGCGAAGACGTCTCGCCAGGAGCCGATGCCAAGAAACGAGAATCCCCACGGATCGAGGCCGTGCGGAAAAAGGCCGATGCCGACTCTGAGACAACCATATGCGCCGAGTTTCATGACCACGCCTGCGAGCAGCATGGAAGCTGCGGTGGGCGCGGCGACGTGGCCGGTAGGCGCCCAGGTGTGGAAGGGCCACATGCCCGCGAGAATCCCGAAACCGACGAAGACCAGCGGGAAGCACCACATCTGGAAGCTGACGGGTAGCCCCGCGTGCGCAAGATCCACGAGCGTAGTCGAGTGCGAGCCGGCCGTCACGTAAGCGGCAAGCAGGCCAATGAGCACCATCGCCGAGCCGACGAAGGAGTAAAGCGCCAGCTTCATGGCGCCGTACTCGCGGCGCGTGGAGCCCCAGATGGCGATGAGAAAATACTTGGGAACGATGGCGATTTCGTAAAAGACAAAGAGCAGGAAAAGATCGCCGCTCAAAAACACACCGTAGACGCCGCCGATGAGCGCGAGATAAAAAGCAAAGAACTGATTCGTCCGCAGCTCGACATTCCAACTAAACAGGATGCCCGAAACCGAAGCGATACCGGTGAGCAAAACCAGCACGCGGCTGATGCCGTCGGCAGCAAGCAGGAAGTGGATGCCCATGGAAGGCACCCAGAGCGCGTCCACAAACACCTGTCGCCCTTGGCCGAATCCCGCAGCGTAACCTGCGACGGCGAGGCCAAGCCCTGCCACAGCCGCAGCGAGCGCGAACCAGCGCGCAAGGACGGGTTTGTCCTTGGGCAGCAGCGCTGCAAGGAACGCGCCGGCGAACGAAATATAGATAGTCCAGGGCATTCTCTAAAATCTCCAGTGCGCCAGCAGGTTCTGGACCGTGGGATTGATGGTGCTCAGAATAAGCTGGGGCACAAGGCCGAGCAGGAACATGAGTCCGATGACAGGCGCGAGAGCCATCCTCTCACCATGATCGAGATCGTGAAACGCGGCCCACCGCTCCGGAACGGGGCCACTGAAAACTTTTTGAATTACAGTGAGAATCACCACGGCGGTGACGAGCAAACCAAGTACTGATACCGTTGCGCTGATCCACGACAACGGAAAAACGCCACGGAAGATAAGGAACTCGCCGACAAATCCATTGAGCCCGGGCAAGCCGAGCGAACTGAACAGCGCGATGCCCATGAGTCCCGCGAACACCGGCGCAGGCTTGCGCAAGCCGCCAAAGTCGTTGATGCCGCGCAGACCGCCAGAGCGAAACTGGATCATGGAAATAAACCAGAAGAGCGCGGCAGCCGTGATTCCATGGTTGAACATCTGTAGGATGACGCCGTTGAGCGCCGCGGCCTGGCTGGCCTGTTGTGCCGCGCCTGCCGCGGGAACCGTCAGCGCGAAGATGCCCAGCAAGCAATAGCCCAGGTGGTTGATCGAGGAGTACGCGAGGACGCGTTTCAAATCCGTTTGCGCAGCTGCGGCCCAGGCACCCATCACAACGGTGGCGGCGGCAAGAAAAAGCAACGGCGTGCGCATGGCTGAGATCTGCGTGCCGAAGATGGGAATGGCGATGCGCAGCAAGCCGTAAACGCCCATCTTCGACATGGCGCCGGTGAGCAGCATGGTCACGGGCGAAGGCGCCTCAGCATACGCGGCGGGCAGCCACGTGTGGAAGGGCATGAGCGGCACTTTGACCGCGAAACCGGCGAGAACGCCGATGGCGAGCCACGGCATCACCGGGCCAAGATGCGCGGTCACCATTTGCGCGAGTTGGCCGGATGCAGCCATTTGCGCGAGTTGGCCAAAGTCCATGGTGCCCGGCGCGTCCTTACTCGTAGTAGCGAAGAAGATGGCGAGGAACGAAAGCAGGAGCGCCACCGATCCCGCCATGGTGTAGATAAAGAATTGCGTCGCCGCGGGCCCGCGCTTCGGACCGCCCCACAACTTGATGAGGAAAAACGCGGGGATGAGACTCAGCTCCCAGAACAAAAACCAGTGGAAGAAATTCAGCGCGGTAAAGGAGCCGAAGAGTCCCGCCTCAAGCGTGAGCACCAGGCCGAAGAAGAGGCCGGGCATGTGGTGCACGCGATGCGCGGCATCCACCGCCATCAGCGTAACGATGGCCGAAAGCACCAGCATGAGACCGCCGAGGCCGTCGACGCCGAGGTGATACTCGATGCCGAGCGATGGCGCCCAGACCGCGCGTTCCACGAGGCCGATGCTGCCATCGGCAGGAATGCGGGACCAGATGAAGAGCGCAACCAGCAGACAGGCCAGTGTGGTAAAGAGCGCCACCACGCGTGCATGACGGCCGGAGAAAAGCGCGAGCGCCGCGCCGATCAGCGGTAGCACGGTGAGCAGCGTCAGGATTGGCAAAGCGTGCACGTTCATGGCCGGCTGCTCCAAAGAAGAATCGCAACCAGCGCGACCACGGCCGCGGCTAGAATGCGCAGGTAGTTTTGCACGCGACCGCCTTCAACGCGCGACAGCAGGCCGCCGCCTGAAGAAATCTCCTCGCACGTTTTGTCGAAACCGCCATCGACCCAGTCGACGTCGAGAAAGCGGTTCAAGCGCGCCCAGAGTCCGATGAGCCACGCGACTGCCGCGACGATGCCGCCCCAGACGCGGCGATCGAGCCAGTCAGCCACGCGCGCCCACCAAGCGTAGAAGGCAATCACAGTGACGCCGTAGAACTCGTCGACGTAGAGGCGATCGCGCAACGGTGCCCACAGCCACGGAGCCGCGCGCTCAAGAGCATCGGGAGCTTCGGGCTTCGGCGATTTGTCGCCATAGATCCACCAGCCGAGGCCGAGGCCGACAAATACGATGAAGGTCGACCCGAGCATGAGCAGGCCGAGGCCGGGTTCTGCAAATCCGTGAAAATCGAATGAGGCAGTGCGGTTCGACAGGAATGCATGGAACCACGGCCACGCGGGAGTTCCGATCACACCGAGCGTGATGGCAAAGAAGGCCAGAATCGCCAACGGCACCGTCATCACACGCGGACTTTCGTGCGCGCTCCCGTGGCCGCGCCAGTGGCCGAAGAAAACGTAGCAGACCTGGCGCGTCATGTAGAACGCCGTCAGCAATGCGCCGAAGACGAGCAAATAAAACGGCCCCTTGGAGATGTCCCAATGTCGCGCAGCTTCGAGAATGCCGTCCTTCGACCAGAATCCTGAAAAGAAGATAGGAAACCCGCATAGCGCCAGCATGCCGATGGCGTAAGTGATGAAAGTGAGCGGCATGTCAGACTTGAGTCCGCCCATGCGGCGAATGTCCTGCTCCTCGTGGCAGCCGTGGATGACCGAGCCGGCGCCGAGGAAGAGCAGTGCCTTGAAGAAAGCGTGCGTGATGAGGTGGAACATGCCGACAGCAACGCCGCCCAGGCCCAGGCCGGCCATCATATAGCCGAGTTGCGAAATAGTGGAGTAGGCGAGGATGCGCTTGATGTCGTTTTGTGCGACTGCGATGAGTGCGGCGAAGACCGCTGTGGACGCGCCCACCCACGTGACGACGGTGAGCGCCGTGGTAGTTCCACCGGGCGCGGCGCCAATCTGCATCAACGGGTAAACGCGCGCAACGAGATACACGCCGGCAGCAACCATGGTCGCCGCGTGAATCAGCGCGGAGACGGGTGTCGGGCCTTCCATGGCGTCGGGCAGCCAGACGTGCAGCGGGAGTTGGCCGCTCTTGCCCACGGCTCCGGCAAAGATGAGCAAGCCGATAGCGCCAGCTGCGCTCAACCCCAGCCCCGCGTGCTGTGAAAGCAAATTGACAAGGGCAAGGCCTTCGAGCGAACCCACGCCGTGGTTATAGAAGAGCAGCGTGCCGGTCTGCGAAAAGAGCCAGACGATGCCGAGAAGGAAAAACACGTCGCCCACACGCGTAGTGATAAAAGCTTTTTTCGCAGCGGCCGCGGCGGATGGCTTTTGATACCAGAAGCCGATAAGCAGATACGATGTGAGGCCGACAATCTCCCAGCACATGAAGAGCAGCAGAAGGCTGTTGGAGATGACAACGCCCAGCATGGCTCCGGCAAAAAGCGAGAGGAAGCAGAAGAAGCGCGTGAAGTTTTCGTCGTGGGCCATGTAGCCCACGGAGTAGATAAAGATGAGCAGGCCGACGAAGCTCACCATCAAAATCATAATGGCGGCAAGCGGATCGAGAACCCAGCCGAGATCGACGGTGGACGTGCCGAAGCGGAACCAGGTGAAATTGACGAATTCGCGGACGACAGAACCGTGCGCCCATCCAGCGACGACGTGACAGAACGCGACCAGCGAAAGAAGCAACGAAATCGAGAGTGAGCCAATGGCGAGTGACGCGGCAAGCTTCCGATGCGGCTGCTTGAGCAGCGCGATCAGTCCCGATGCGACCATGGGCGCGACGGGGATGAGCCACAGAATGGCCGTGATCGTGGAAGCGGCGAATTGCGGAGTGAATGCTGCGGATTCCTGCATCAAGCTTTCACCCCTTCATCCTGTTCATCTTGTCAACTTCGGTGGTGTCGGTGTGGCGATGGATGGCGATGACGAGGCCCAAGCCTACGGCAGCCTCGGCCGCAGCAACGGCGATGGAGAAAATGGCAAACATCATCCCGGTGAGCGCCTCAGGATGCGGGCCATAGCGCCAGAAAGCGATCAGGTTGAGATTGGCCGCGTTCAACATCAATTCAATCCCAATCAGCACGAGAATGGCGTTGCGGCGCACCAAAGCGCCGGCCAAGCCAATGGCAAAGAGCAGAGCGGCAACGAGAAGATAACCGGCAAGCGGCGTGGTCATACCCATACTCATCATGGACGCCTCTCTTTCTCGTGCATGGCCACGATGACTGCGCCGATGGTGGCTGCGGTGAGCAGCAGCGCGACAATCTCCAGCGGCAACACGTAACGGCCGACCAGCGCGTTGCCGATGTCGTGCACACTTACGGCGGGAACGGCGATCTGCTGCGGCACGGCGCGCACGCTTTGCAGTACCGCCCATGCAAGAACTGCGAAGACGCCGGCGGCAATCACGAGACCAACAAACCAGCTGCGGCTGAAGACGCCGTCCTTGGGCAGATCGGAGCCCCGCGTAAGCAGAATGGCGAACACAATAAGGATGGCGACAGCGCCGATGTAGACGAGAATCTGCGCAAAGCCCGCGAACTGCGCGTCGAGTTGGAGAAACAGGAGCGCGAGGCCGGCGAAAGCCACCGTGGTGGCGAGAGCGCAATGCACCAAATGTTTCAGCAGCACAGCCGCAAGGCCGCCGCCCAGCGTGAGGGCCGCAAGCAGATAGAAGACAACGTTCATGATTGGCTCCTATTCAGCATGGCGGTATCTCCTGGGCCCGAAGTGCTCCTTGCGCATGCCCAAGCGGCCCATGACCACATAGGCCGCGACCAGAATCGCCGTAGAAACCACCCAGCGCATCCAGCCCTCGCCCATGAAGCGCCACATCGCGGTCACGACAAGATCGAGCAACGTGAACGGCAGACAGAATTTCCACGCAAAGTTCATCAGCTGGTCCTGGCGCAGGCGAGGCAACGTGCCGCGCACCCAGATGAAGACGAAGATGGAGAGCATCACCTTGGAGAAAAACCAGATCCACGAAGGTACAAACTGTAACACCGACAACGGCGCGGACCATCCGCCGAGAAAGAGCGTGGTGCCGAGGCCGGAGATGGAAAACATGGCCAGGTATTCGCCGAGAAAGAAGAGCGCGAACTTGAAGCCCGAATATTCGGTGTGATAGCCGGCAACCAGTTCCGACTCGCCTTCAGGCAAATCGAAGGGCGAGCGATTGGTCTCCGCCGTGGCGGCAATGGCGTACATCACAAATCCCGCCAGACCCCAGGGCGTGAAGATGTACCAGTGTGGAAAAATTCCAGTGTAAGTGTTTTGCGCTGCGACAATCACCGGCAGCGAGAGCGAGCCTGTGATCATGACTACGGCCACGGCAGAAAGCAGCAGTACCACCTCGTAGCTGATCATCTGCGCCACGGCGCGCATGGCGCCGAGCAGCGAATACTTGTTGCGGCTGGACCATCCCGCCATGAAGACCGAAAGCTCCGTCGCCGCTCCCATGGCGAAGAAGAAGAGCAGCCCGGCATCCATGTCGACCAGCACCATGTTGCGACCCATGGGCAACACCGCGAAGCCCATGAAGACCGTAACTACCAGCACCAGCGGCGCGAGAAAATGCACCACCGCGTTGGCCCTGAGAGGAACGATGTCTTCCTTCGTGAGCGACTTGATGCCGTCGGCGATGGGCTGAAACAGCCCGTAGGGGCCGACGCGGTTGGGGCCGAGACGATTCTGAATGCGGCCCAGGCCTTTGCGCTCGAACACTGTTGTGAGCGCGAAGAGGCCAGGAAAAACGCAAACAATCGCGATCACGCCGAGTACAACGCCGGCGGCGGGACGCAGCGCCGCGGGCAAAAAGCTGACGAGCCAGTTGCGGAGCAGAATGAATATCTGGTCGAGATTGGTAAAGAAGGACGTAGTCGCCATCGGCTAGCTTCCTCCTCCGGCCGTTGGTGCGGGCGGTGCGGAGGCGGCAGCTTTGACGGCGGCAGCCGCGGCCGCGGCTTTGGCCTTCGCTTCCACCTTGGCCTTTTCCTCGCCCAGGCGCGCATCGACTTCTGAAGCCTCGGTGGGATGAATCGAGTGATAGTACTCGTTCGATTTGGCCAACTCTTTGCGATCGTAGAGCAGTCCGCCGAAGCGATCCGTGGTGGCCAACTCAAACTCGTTGTCCATCTTGATGGCCTCGAACGGGCAAACTTCAACGCAGATCTGGCAGCTCATGCAAACCGAAATATCGATGTCGAAACGCGTGGGATAAAACTGCTGCTTGCCCACATAATCCGGTTTTTTGTCTTTGCTTTTGTCGATGTAGATGCATTTGGGCGGGCACTCTTTCTCGCAGATCTGGCAAGCCACGCACCGCATGCCGGCCTCCCAATCCGCTCCGTCGTACACGAGAAAGGGAAACACGCGCGCGGCCTCGACGGCAGGGAATCCGCTGCTCCGGATACTGCACCGTCGTCAGCCGTTCTTTGGAGACGTAGCTGCCGAAGAAATTCCTCGCCGTCTCCGCCATCCCTTTCAATATGCCTTCGCCAAGCAACTCCAATTCCTCCGTAAGCTTCTAGCTGCTATCTGTCCACTTCTCCCAGCACAATATCCACGCTGCCAAAAATCAGCACCACATCGGCGACATTGCTGCCCAGGCACATGTCTTCCAGAACCGTCAGATTGATCAGGCTGGGCGGGCGCACGCGATAGCGATAGGGATTCGGCCCGCCGTCGCTGATGAGATAAAAACCCAGTTCGCCCTTGGGCGCCTCAATGCGGCCGTAGGCCTCGCCCGGCTTGGGCCGGAAGCCGCGAATCTTCGCCTTCGCATCCATGATGGGCCCGGCAGGAATATCCTTGAGCGCCTGATTGAGAATCGTGATCGACTCGCGCATCTCGAGAATGCGCACCATGTAGCGGTCGTAAACGTCGCCATGATCGCCCAGCGGCACGCGAAACTTGAAGCGATCGTAGATGCCGTAATGATCGACCTTGCGAATGTCGTAGTTCACTCCCGACGCGCGCAGCATCGGCCCGCTGACGCCGGCGTTCACAGCCAGATCAGGCTTCAAAATGCCCACGCCCTGGCAGCGCGCCATCAAAATCTCATTCGATGACAGCAGCGCTTCGAACTCATCGATAAACTCGGGCAGGCCGGCAACCACTTTGCGCGCCGCGTCGAGCCACGCCGCGGAAACATCCACGCGGCAGCCGCCGAAGCGCATGTAATTGCACATCATGCGCGAGCCGGTGAGCGACTCGAAGAGGTCGAGAATTTTCTCGCGCTCCTTGAAGGCGTACATGAGCGGCGTGCCGCTGGCGCCCATCTCCTGAATCAGAAAGCCGACGGCCGAGGCGTGATTCTGAATGCGCGTCAGCTCGGCGAGGATCACGCGAATGTATTGGGCGCGCTCCGGAACTTCCTGGGCGACCAAGCTTTTCCACCGCCAGCGCATAGGCCCAGTTGTTGGTGAGCGAGCAGAAATAATCGAGGCGGTCGGTGTAAGGCATCGACCCCAGGTAGCTGGCCTGCTCGGCGATCTTCTCGTGGTTGCGGTGCAGGTAGCCGAAGACGGGCTTGAGGCGGATGACGCGCTCGCCGTCGAGCGCCACGTCCATGCGGAAGACGCCGTGCGTCGACGGATGATGCGGCCCCATGGCGACTTCGAGCAGCTCGCCTTCGCCGTCGGGCACAATCACCGGCGGACGGTTCCAGCCGTCGACCCTCTCCGATTTGGTTTCCGTCGGACTCATGCGACGCCAGTCCCCTGTTCGCTGTTCCCTGTTGCCTGTTCCCTGCTTTGGTGTTCTTGCGCCCGCGCCAGCACATGGTCGTGCGGAGTGGGCTCGTACTCGTAATCGTCCGGCTCCACGTAGTCCTTGCGCATGGGGTGATCTTTGAATCCATCCCACATCAGAATGCGGCGCAGGTCCGGATGGCCCGCAAAGACGATGCCATAGAGATCGAAGACTTCGCGCTCCTGAAACTCCGCCGAGCGCCACACCGGCGTGAGCGAAGGCAGCTCCACCTGATCGGTGCGGTTCACGGTCTTCATGCGAAGCACCAGCGGACCGTGCTTCTTCGCGATCGAATAAAGGTGATAGACCACCTCAAGGCAGCCCGGCTCGACGCGCTTGCGCGTCTCTTCGACGGTTTCCTCGACCTGCTGCTCGACTTTTCCGTCAGGGCCATCGACGGTCTTCGCCACTTGACGTGTTACTTTCACTTTTTCCGCGATCTCTTTGTCGGGCCAGTCCACTCCCGAAACATTGGAAAGGAAGTCAAAGGCCAGCTCCGCGTCGTCGCGCAGAAAGGTCGCCACGGCAACGGCGCTCGCAGGCGCAAGGCGCAGCGAGTGCTCCGCGGCCGGCCCGGGATTGGGCACAAACTCCACGCCCGCGCCGGGAACCGCCGCTTCAATCGCCGCCTTGATTTCTTCCACCGTCTTCATTTCAGTTCTCAGTTCCTAATTCCGCTTTCGCTCGGCGCGAAGTCCCGCAGCTTCTACTCCCTACTCCCTATTCCCTGTTCCCTGTATCTGCACCGGCCACACGCCCTGGTTCGACGTCGGTTCCAAATCGTGCGCGCCCGGCTCGGGCACGGGAAATTCGCCCTGCGCATTGGCATTCAGATAGCGCGGGCGGTCTGGGCCGGTCAGATGCTGGCCGTCAATCTTCTTCTGCAGCGTCATGAAGGCCTGGATGAGCGCTTCAGGCCGCGGCGGGCAACCGGGAATGTGCACATCGACAGGAATGTAGCGGTCGATGCCCTTGAGCACGTTGTAGCCCTGCTTGAACGGCCCTCCCGAAATGGCGCATGCGCCCATGGCGATCACGTAGCGCGGCTCGGCCATCTGGTTGTAGAGGCGCACCACCTGCGGGGCCATCTTCTTGGTCACGGTGCCGGAGACGATCATCAGATCGGCCTGGCGCGGCGAGGGACGAAACACCTCGGCGCCGAAGCGGGCCAGATCGTAACGAGCCATGGTGGTCGCGATCATCTCAATGGCGCAACAGGCAAGGCCGAACTGCATGGGCCACACCGAGCTGCGACGGCCCCAGTTGTAGAGCTCCTCGATGGTGGTGACGAAGATGCCCTGCTTGCCCAGCTCGATCTTCAGATTGTTGATCCATCTGTCGCTTCGCTCCAGTTGTCAGTGAGTGAATGAGTGATCAGTAAGAACGTCGATCACGAGTCGTTTCACGTCTCACTCCACGAATTCCTGCACGCTTCGCTCACGACTACAATCACTGCTTCACTTCACTCGCTTCACCTGCCTTTTTCACGCCCACGTCAGCACACCCTTGGCCCAGGCCCAGGCCAATCCCTCCACCAGCAGCAGCACAAACACCAACATCGCGCCGCAAGCCGCCGCGCTCAGCCCCGTAAATGCCACTGCAAATGGCAGCAGAAAGACGGCTTCCACGTCGAAGATAAGAAAGATGATCCCGTACAGGTAGTAAGCCGAGCGGAACTGCACCCAGGCATCGCCCTTTGACACCAGGCCGCACTCGTAAATAGCGTTCTTGATTGGGTTTGGCTTGGGCGGCGCAAATACCCGGGCCCAAAGCCATGCCAGCCCGAGTGGCGCCAGCCCAAAACCGAGCGCCGCCACAAACAAAACTGCCAAAGAAAAGTATGGACTGGAAGCCATTGCGGGAAGAAAACCCTTCTAATTCAAGCTACCAGTTTGGGGCCGCTTTTGGCGATGAGCTTAGAGCCGTTTCCTGCCGTTCAAGCCCGGTTTTCCACCATTTATCTCATTCTATGAACCGTTTGCTGAGAGTCCTTACGCCGAGACGCGCTTTTCCTCTTTCAGCACCTGCTCGTAGGCCGGCAGGGTCAGAAACTCAGTGAACTGCGGCGCCAGCACCAGGTCGCGCATCAAGTTGGCAGCCTTTTCGTACGCGGCGTAACGCGCTTCATCCACCTTGCTCTTTTGCGCGCTCAACTCTTCCGCGATGGTACGTTCCACCAGCGGAGCATCCACGACCCTTCCATCGCTCATCTTCATGCTGTTATGCACCCACTGCCAAAGCTGTGCGCGGCTGATCTCCGCGGTGGCTGCATCTTCCATCAGATTGAAGAGCGGAACGCAGCCGATTCCCCGCAGCCATGCCTCCAGGTAGCCAAGTCCCACTGCAACATTCTGCTTCAGCCCTGCCTCCGTAATTTGCCCATCGGGAATCTCGAGCAAATCCGCGGCGGCCGCATGGTACTCGGGCAGTTGCTTCGCAATCTGATTCGCCTGCGGCATCAGTCGGTCAAATACTTCCATGGCCACGGGCACCAGTCCCGGATGCGCCACCCACGTGCCGTCGTGCCCGTCGCCTGCTTCCCTTTCTTTGTCGGCGCGCACCTGCGCGATGGCTTTCTCGTTGGCCACCGGGTCGGTCTTCACCGGAATATACGCCGACATGCCTCCCATCGCGTGCACGTTGCGCCGGTGGCAGGTCTTGATCGCGAGCTTCGAATAGCTGCGCAGGAAATGCGTAGTCATGGTTACCTGCGCGCGGTCAGGCAGCACGGCGTGGGGGTCCGTCGAAAATTTCTTGATGAAGCTGAAAATGTAATCCCACCGGCCGCAATTCAACCCCGCAGAGTGCTCGCGCAATTCATACAGGATTTCGTCCATCTCAAATGCGGCAAGGATGGTTTCGATGAGCACAGTTCCCTTGATCGAGCCTTTCGGCAAGCCGATCTTCTGCTGCGAGTGGAGGAAGATGTCGTTCCACAACCGCGCCTCCTTGTGGCTCTCCATCTTCGGCAGATAGAAGTACGGGCCGCTGCTGCGCGCCAGCAGTTCCCTTGCATTGTGGAAGAAGTAAAGACCAAAATCGAAGATCGAGCCCGACATCGGCTCGCCGTCGACGAGCATATGGCGTTCTTCCAGGTGCCAGCCCCTTGGCCTGACAAAGAGCACGGCCACCTTGTCATTCAGCTTGTACTGCTTTTGCGTGGCCGGGTCAGAAAAAGTGATGGTCCGCCGGATCGCGTCGCGCAGGTTCGCCTGGCCGTCGATCAGGTTGCTCCACGTGGGTGTATTTGAATCCTCAAAGTCCGCCATGAACACCTTGGCGCCGGAGTTGAGCGCGTTGATGATCATCTTGCGATCGACGGGCCCGGTAATCTCCACGCGGCGGTCGAGGATATCCCTGGGCAGCCGAGCCACCGTCCACTCGGCCTCGCGAACCTGTCTGGTTTCCTCAAGAAAGTCCGGCTTCTCGCCGGCGTCCAGCTTTTTCTGCCGTTCGTGCCGCGCATCCAGCAGCGATTTGCGCCGTGCATTGAAGGTGCGTTGCAGGTCGACGATAAACGCGACCGCATCCGGCGTGAGGATCTCCTCATCGCGCTCGCTCACGGGCGTCAGAAACTCAACGCCGGAAAAACTCTTGATATCACTCATTGGGGAGATGACTTCCTCTCAGCAAATTTGACCTTCAGGATATAGCCCCCAACGCAAGGTGCGCCATTCAATCGAGACCCATCCCATCCGGACTTTGATGCGAGAAATCGCTGCGAAAAGCGCTCGCCGCTCAACACACCTGATGAAATCCAATCCCCATCAGTGCCGCGGTCTTGCGTAGCGTCGCCGCCACGTGGCCTACACCCACAGCGCAATGGTGCGCCGGTCCCTGTGCGTTCCAGGCCTCGATGAATCCCCGCGCGCTCAGCGGAAAACGATAACGGCTGTTGGTGTTGCCGATTTCAAGAATCGCTCCAGCCACGGACTCGCCCTCGGCGGCAACCAGCTTGAATCGTGCGACGGGATCTTCGACGACCGAGAGCAGCGTAACCGGTCCATACTTGACGCTCATCTCCACCGACAATCCGCGACCCACCTTGCCGTGGAAGACCTTGAGCGGGCGAACTTTGGTTTTGCCTTCCGCAATGGCGATGTGGCCGGGCCCGTCGTGGCCCATCAGCACCAACTCGTCGTTGAAGTCGATTGCATAGTACTCGGTAAATGAGCCGCCGGCTCCGAGCGAATCCATGATCTTCATGGCGATGGCGTTTTTCACCTCGTACTCGCCGGCCACTGGAATGTGCCGCGCGGTCAGCAGCGACGTCCCGAGAATGATGGAGCTCATGGTGTCTTCATTCGCGGCATTGCCCGAGCCCTTGTAGTAGTAGGCCAAGGCGTTGAGAT
The DNA here is from genome assembly GCA_963786565.1 of uncultured Acidobacteriota bacterium. Lineage (GTDB taxonomy): Bacteria > Acidobacteriota > Terriglobia > Terriglobales > Acidobacteriaceae > Telmatobacter. Next base: position 847,773 of record CAWAZR010000024.1, read on the forward strand.
CGTGGCGCGCGACAAACGCGTCAAGCGCGACAGAAGTACGGGCAGCGCGCCGCAACTCCTCGGCTGGGCAATCGGCCTGCACATCGAAGGCCGCGCGAAACTCTTCGATGCGGCGCTTGATCCCTGATTCGCTCACCTCGGCGCAAAGCGCGCTCAACTCATCCACTTCAAGCAGTTCCGCGTGCGTTCCAAATGCAATTGACAGCAGTGTGACATCCGTCATGATGTCCAGCATGCCGCAGTAGTAGTGGCCCATGAGCCCCAGCCGCGCTTCCGCGAGAGCGGCACGCACGCGCGCGGCCGCGAGCCACTCCTCAATCTCGCGCCAGGTCGCGGCATCGTCAAGAACGCCCGTCACCTGGTGGAAAGGAATGTTCGCTCGCGTGAAGAGGTTTGCAATCTCCGGCACCGGGCACGCCGAACAAAATGCGAGCCACTCGCGGGTCATGGCAGTGCGGTCGTTGAGCTTGTTAAACGCCTCATAGTCGATCGCTGCTTGAGGCTGAAGATTGAGAACGACCACCGGCACGCCGGCCCGTTGCACGAGAGGGAGCACAGTGTTCGAGAGCGCGTAGGTAGTCACGTAGAGGAAGAGCACGTCGATGTCTTCGCGGCGGCATTGATGGCCGGCTTCGCGGGAACGGCCAGGAGTATCGACGAGGCCGAGATTCACCACTTGCACGCCGGGGCGCGTGAGCCGCGACGCCACCTGCGCCACGTATCCCTTGAGCCGCTCTTCGAGGCCCGCAAACTGGCTCCAGTACGCATCGAGACCAATGCCGCACAGGCCCACGCGAAGTCCATACTCCTTGCTCATCATGCTTTTTTCCTTTTGAGCGGCGCTCACCAGCTGATGATAGCTACAGCGAATGGTGTCAGCTTGATGGTGCTCCCTGCAACTGGAACCGCGCGCGCTGGGTTTTCGACAGACTCTGTATCGACGGCAAGCGCAGTGGCCTTGTCCGCATCGGGCAGGGCGACCGCGATCTCGCGATTTCGTTTGTTGACGAGCAGAAGCTTGTGTCCGCCGGGAGTGATGAATGCCTGAGCGCTCACGTCGCGTGAACGAAGCACCGTTTCCACAAGCTGGTCGCCGGGATGAAACGAATCCTTGATGAGCTTGAGCACCCAAAAGCGCGCGTTAGGCTGATTCGTGGTCCAATCCATCATGCTCACGCTGGGGAATTGCGTGGGGTAGCCAACCAGCTGCGACTCACCAACGACATCAATCTGCAGTCGCGAGAGCTCGATAAAAAGATCGGCATAGAGCGCGCCGGCAAGATTCCAGTAGGCGACGGGCGGCGGCACATTGTCGCCGGGCTTGTTGTCCGTGGGCAGAATCACGCCCAACTCATCGAGATTGGTCATCGTCTGAGGCGAAAGCCGCTTGCGAATGCCTTCGACATAGCGAACCGTGTTCAGAAATCCCGCTTCCTGATCGAAGAACGTGTACTGCCAGTGGTCCAGCGTTTCGCCGCCTGCCGGTGAAGCATAAAAGTGATACGAAATCATGTCGAGCGGAATGCCCGGCTTGTGGTTGGCGGGATTCAGAAAGTACTCAAAGAACCTCTCATCGCGTCCCGGATTCGACAGTGCCAGCCCGACGAACTTTGTCTCCGGCGACACCTTATGGATCGCGCGGGCAATCGCGTCGTAACGCTCCGTGTATAGCTCCGGCGTCATGCTGTGCTCAGCTTCGACCTCGTTGAGTACTTCCCACCATGCCAGCTTGTAGTGATAGCCCGAATCGTGCCGCACGCCGTTCTCGTCGGTGAATCCCCCGTTGGCATACCAACTCACCAGCCGCGCGTAGTAATCTCCTAGTTCCCGGCCGCTGGGATCGCGCAGCTCTGCGCCCTGCGTATAGTTCCAGACCACTTGATTCGGGTCTGCCGGATAAGGAACAGGTTTTTCGGTCTTGAAGAGCCATGTAGGAATGGTGCTGAAGTTGACGATCACGGGATGGCCGTCGGTCGCGGCCAGAAAATCCTTCGTCATCGGGTCGATAAGGCTGAAATCCCAACTGGTCTTTTGCGATGTCGGCGGTTCGAGTTCCGCGACCGCGAGCCTTGGATAAGGCAACCACGGAACGTAGCGCACGTAATCGGCGCCCAAATCCTTCACAGCCTTGTAGGCAGCCACGCCCAGAGGCTCGCCGGGGCGCAGCGGCGGATTCACCACCACCTGTAGCGTCGGCGTAGTCTTTGAAACCGCCGTAACTTTGTCCCAATGAATGTCTACCTGCAATGCCTGCTGGGCATTGAGCGCAGCTGGGTCAACCTCGCTGGCTACGACCAGAATCAAGGCATAAAGACAACAGGAGGTTTTCACAAGATTACCCAGCTTTCTCATGGAACATGGCTCCCGCACGATGAATGCGAGTCCGCCAGCCATCTTAGCACTGGAATGAAGAGACCGTCCGAGGCATTCAAGCGTTAATCGTCGTCGTCCCGCGAGGACTTCTTGGCGCGCGCCTTCAGCATCGCGGGCACCGGCGTGTTGCCCATCGCATCCTTCCACAGAATCACGTTGAGCTTTTCCGTGGGCGCGCGATCCTCATGGCTGAAGTCCATTTTCATGCTGGCCTTTGCGCCCACCGCATTCTTCGCATTCGCCAAATAGATGAGGCCGTTGTCGCGATTGCTGGTGTCGGCATCGTAAGGCGGCTGATCGCCGGGGCCTGTGAACAACGTAGAGATGAGCGATGAGAAGGCGTCGTTGTTGTTCATCGGCGGCAGGCCGAGCAGCGACTCCATGGTGCGGATAACGCTGACCGTCGAATAAAAACGAGAATCGACAAAAGGCATGAGCCCGTGCGGCGCGTATTTGCTGATCACAAGTGCGATCGAGCGGTGCGCGTCGACGTGGTCGGCGCCGTTCTGCGCATCGTCTTCCAGAATGAAGAAGGCGGTATCGTCCCAATACGCCGAATGCGAAACCGCCTCAACAGCGCGGCCGACAGCGAGATCGTTATCGGCAACAGAAGAGCGGGGCGAAGGACCGCCGGGTCGCGTTCCCGCCGTGTGATCGTCGGGCAAGCGCAACAGGATGAAGTTGGGCATCGTGTCGTTGCCCTGCGCGCGATCGGCAACCCACTGCTTTAGATGGCGCAGAAAGACTTCAACGCGGATCTGATCGGGGACCATCAAATTAAAGTCCGGCGACTCCGGCGCGAAGTGACCCACCAGTTCCGGCTTGGTAGCCGTGTTGCGGGCGATGAGCGGAATGGGCCAGGGAAAATTGTTCACGCCGCCGCCCCACTCCGCCGGCAGCGTTTCGCCCGGAGCAATGGCCTTGCGCTCGCAAGTTGGCCCGGCCAGCATGGCGCCCTGCGTGGCATCGGCAACCGCTGCCTGACCGCAAAAGGTCGTCGAAATGTACTCGGCAAAGTGATAGTAAGTTTTGCCGTGGGCGGCAAGATTGGTCCAGAGATAGCCGCTGGCTGGCTCTTCGACGTCGGGAATCTTTTGCAGCAGCGGATAGTCGCTGGCCACCACGCCTTCGTAATCGTAAGTGCGTTGCGCGCCGCGGTATTGATGCGGCCAGGTCTTTTCCAGATAGTCGGTGCCGATGGCCGCGGTAGACCAGACGTGGCCGTCGCCGGAAACCTCGCCGGAGTCGAAGAAGTTGTCGAGCACGCCGAATTGCAGGGCCAGCTTGTGCTCGTTGGGGGTGATGGATCGACCGTACATCGCCCACTTGGGGTCGCCGTTGCCCACGGGTTTCCCGTCCTGCTCGAGGTCGCCGAAGACCTGATCGTAAGCGCGATTTTCCTTGATGATGTAGATGACGTGCTTAATCCGGTCGCCGCCGCCGGCAAAGGCGATCTTTTCCTGCGCGGCCTTCATGCGATTCTCAGCCAGCACGGTCTCAGTCCAGCTCGAAAGATGGCTTGCGATCTCCTGCTCGTCGATTGTCGCCAGCGAACCGTAGAGCAGTGATGGAATGTAGGCGTTGGCCCGGGCGCTCATGCTGGGCGCGGTTTCAACAAGGCGGGGAAGAAAATTATTCGGCCCGGTTCCTTTGCCTTTGTCGGTTGCGAGGTAGAGCTTACCGCCCGCAGGCGAAGCAAGAAAGGCCATCGAAATCGGCATCCACTCCGTAGGGATAAAACCGTCGGGCTCGACCATGCCGTTCCTCGCGGCCCTGGGCGTGAGTTTGCGCGTGTCCAGCACAGCCACCGAGTCGGTGCCCATGTTGGCCACGTAAAGCCTGTTGCCATCGCCGTTGACTGCGACGGCCACTGGTTCCGCGCCAAAGTAGCTCTGTCCCGGCAGTCGCGTATCGAAGTAGCCCTTCACGGAAAACTGGCCCCCGCCCACGTTGACGGCAGCAACGACGTCACGATTTGAAAGCGCCACGTAGAGCGTTTTCTGGTCGGGAGAGAAGGCGAAGTCGCAGGGATGCGTGCCCGGCGTCATTGCGCCGGAGGGCTTGAGCAACGCCAGCTTGCGGGCCACAATTCCCTGTACAAGATCGATCTCGACAATCTGCGACGCGTTCCATAGCGCGATGAAGGCGCGCTTTTCGTCGCGCGTTATGGCGACGGCAATGGGATAGGTCGCAGGCACAGCGTCATTTTCAGAGAGATCGAAGCGCCTCTCGATGGCGCCGGTCGCAACGTCGAGGAGCACCGCGTCGTCGGAAAGATTTTCCGCAACCAGCAGCTTCTCGTGGCCGGCCGTGCCCAGCACCGCAATCGCAGCCGGGTAGGGCACGCCCTGGTCGCTTTTCGATCCACCGGGCAGGCGGGTCTTTCGTCCCGGCGGAAGTTGCACCACAGGCAGAGGAATCATACGCTCGGGCGCAATCCTGCCCTCCTTGAAGCTGTAAATAACAATGCCGCTGCCCGTGTCTCCCGGGCCTTCCCCTTTGGGATCGGACATTGAAGCCATGCTGGCATAAATGTGAAGACCATCGCGGCTGAAGGCAAGGCCTGAGTAGAGTGTCTGCTTCGCCCGCAGCGTGGTGCGCGGGTCAGGAAAATCCGCGAGCGCGCCGGTCTGCGTGTCGAGAACGGCGAGCGACTGATCGTACTGCGACTCAAAGGTTCCGTAGCCGGAGTTCAACGTCACCACGTAGCGGCCGTCGGGCGAAATCGCCATCGAAATGGGCAAGCTGTTGATGCGCTGCGGATGGCCCGGCGCTTCACCGATCAACTGCTTGCTCGATGGTAGGTCGATGACTTGTGTGGGGGCAGGCGCAGAGCTTTGCGCGGAAACATATGCAGCAGAAATGCAGAAGAAAGCGGCGAACAAAAACGCTGGAAATCTGGCAGACATGAAGAGCGGCCCTCAGAACCTTGGATCCATTGAACAACGTGGCGATGAATCGACAATAAATAACGGCCTGAGACGCGCGCATCCCAGCCCATTTGCATTCTACAGGCGGGGCCGAGACACTTGCGCCCCGTCCCTCTCGCTGCATGCGGGAGGGACAGGGCGCAAGAAGGTCAAGTCGAGTTTACGGGTAAATGCCGCGAATCTGCACAGCTTCGGCCACACGGCCGATGCCCAGCATATTGGCGGCGATGCGCATGGGCACCCTGCGCTCAAGATGGATCTTGAGCACGTCGCTGAATGCGGTCTTCATCACCCGCTCCAGGCGGTTGTAGATGTCCTGAACTTCCCAGAACAGGTGCTGTTCGTCCTGCACCCACTCAAAATACGACACCGTGACGCCGCCGGCGTTGCACAGAATGTCGGGGATGACGAAGACGCCTTTGCTCTCGAGGACTCGGTCCGCGGCGGGCGTAATGGGGCCGTTGGCCGCTTCAGCAACGATGTGCGCGCGCACCGTGCCCGCATTCTCTGCAACGATGGCGTTCTCCAGAGCGGCGGGCACCAGGATGTCGCACGCCATGGCCAGCAGTTCGTGCGGCAGGATCGGCTCGCTGTCAGGGAAGCCGTCCACGTGGCCGCAGAGGGCTTTTATGTGGATCAGCTCGGGAATGTTCAGACCGTCCTGGTTATAGACGCAGCCCGTGGAATCGCTGACCGCGATAATCTTCGCGCCCGCCTGATGCAACAGTTGCGCGGAGATGGAGCCGGCATTGCCGAAGCCCTGCACCGCAACGGTCGCGCCCTTGAGCGGCATGTGCAGATGCTCGCATGCACTCTCAATGGTGTTGAAGACGCCGCGCCCGGTGGCCTCGTTACGCCCCAGCGATCCGCCCAGGCTGATGGGCTTGCCTGTAACTACGCCGGGAACCGCATAGCCCTTGGTCATGCTGTAGGTATCCATGATCCAGGCCATGGTCTGCGAATTGGTGTAGACATCGGGCGCGGGAATGTCCTGCTCCGGCCCAATGAGCGGCAGAATCGCGCTGGTGTAGCGGCGCGTCATCCGTTCCAGCTCGCCCTGCGACATTTTTTTCGGATCGCAGGTGATGCCGCCCTTGGCGCCGCCGAAGGGAATGTTCACCACGGCGCACTTCCACGTCATCCACGTGGCCAGTGCCTTTACTTCGTCGAGCGTCACCTGCGGATGGAAACGGATACCGCCTTTGGCAGGTCCACGCGCCGAGTTGTGCTGCACGCGAAAACCCTCAAAGCGGTGAATGTGCCCGTCGTCCATGCGCACCGGCACGCCGACCATGAGCATACGCTCCGGTCGCTTGATCATTTCGCGCGTGTTGTTATCCAGGCCGATAGCGTCTGCCGCGGTATCGAAGTTCTCCATGGCAACGTCATAGGCATTTGCTTGAACTATGGTTGTTGGCATTGGTGTTTCCTCCTTGCCCGGGTCTCGGCGCCGGCTCGGTTGCCCCACCCTTTTCCGCGGTCTTATCGCGGAAAGGGTGGGAACCGAGCGCCGGCATGGGCTCAGGCCAAGCTCGTTTCCTTCATGCGCACCCCGCCGCGCTCGGAGGGCGGACCTGTGCGATAGACCGGCAGCAGCCATTTGCGGTACGCGGCCATGCGTCCATGCGTGGCGTCCACGTACAACTGGCGCAAACTGCGCGTGACCAAGCCGACGGCTCCATCCGCGACCTGGTGGTGATCGACGCGCGTCACCGGCGCCACGCCTACCGCGGTTCCGGTGAGGAAAAGCTCATCGCAGATGTACAGCTCGCTGCGGTCGATAGGCCGCTCTACAATCTCCAGACCAAGCTCGCGCGCGGCCAGCTCCAGGATGGAATCGCGCGTAATGCCTTCAAGCACGTTCTCCGTCACCGCCGGCGTGATGAGCCGCCCTTTGCGGCGCATGAAAAGGTTGCAGGTGGCGCCCTCTGTCACATGGCCGGTCTCGTTCAGCAGAATGGCTTCATCGAATCCCGCGCGGCGCGCTTCATCGATGGCCAGGGCACTGTTGGCGTAAGCGCCGCAGATTTTGCCGCGCGCGGGAATGGCATTGTCGTCGATGCGCCGCCAGGAACTCACTCCCGCGTGCAGCCCGTTTTCGCTGTGCAGGTACTCGCCGAAGGGCAGCGCCACAATGAAGAATGCATCCTGATCGTCCATGGACACGCCAACGCGCTCCGCGCACTTGTAAGCCAGCGGGCGAATGTAAAGATCGGTGCGGAAGGCGTTGCGCTGCGCCAGTTCCAGCGTGATGTCGCACAACTGGTCGGCGCTGAGCGGCACATCAATGCGCAGAATGCCGCCATTCTGCTTCCAGCGCACGAAGTGATCGCGGGGCCGCATCACAAACAATTCTTCCTCCGCCGCATCCCAGTAGGCGCGAATGCCTTCAAAGACGCCGGTCCCGTAATGCAGCGCATGGGTCAGGATTCCGACGTGCGCTTCATGTATGGGCATGTACTGCCCGCCAAAATAAACAATCACATTGGAGTCGACGTCCGCATTCATCTCAAACCTCCTCAATCGCCGTCTTAAACAGTTCCCTGCCCCGCGCAATGGCGCGCTCGTCCAGTTCCACCCAGCGCGGATTCTTGATCAGCCGGCGCAAAGCCGCGTCGATGCTGGCCTGCGGCAGCACACCCGCCATCTCCAGCACTGCGCCCAGCATCACCATGTTGGCCGCTCGCTTGTCGCCCATGGCATCGGCCAGTCGCGTGAATGGAAGGGCCAGCACCTGCACGCCCTCGCGCTCGCAATCGGCGGGAAACTCGTCGCCGTCGTAAATGATCCATCCGCCGGTGCGGACGCTGCGATCGAACTTGCGCAGCGACGGCTCATTCATGGCGACGAGCACACTCGGCGCCGTCACTAGCGGCGAATCGATGGTCTGGCGCGAAATCCGCACGTGGCAATTCGAAGTGCCGGAACGCATCTCAGGCCCGTACGACGGCAGCCACGAAACCTCAAGCCCGGCATCGAGTCCGGCTTCGGCCAGCATTTCGCCGAGCAGCAACACGCCTTGACCGCCAAAGCCCGCGATGCGCACCTCGAGATCGATCTCCTGCCCTTTGGCCATGGCCGCGGCGTTGCCTTCCGGCAAATCCTCTTCGGCCACGCCGAGAATGCGCGGCAGCTCGTCGAGCACGGGAGTATGCGCCGAAATTGGAGCGGGTGCAGCCAGCCGTTCTAGCGCCTGCGGCTCTCTCTCTTTCGTGCGATCGCAGAACACGCCCAGCGGAAAAGTTTTCTCCATCACATCGCGCACCCAGTGCTGTGAGTCCACCGGCGTCATCTTCCAGATGGTCGGGCAGGGCGAGAGCACTTCGATCAGCGAGAAGCCCAATCCGCGCACTTGATTGTCCAACGCGCGCTTGATGGCGCGCGACGCCTGCGCAATCTGCTTGTTGTCGCCCAGGCCCACGCGCTCAATGTAGGCAGGCGCCTCGAGCGTGGCGAGCAGTTCGCTCACGCGCAGCGGATAGCCTTCCGTCGCGGCCGAGCGGCCGTTCGGCGTAGTAGTGGATTTCTGGCCTAGCAGCGTGGTGGGAGCGGCCTGCCCTCCCGTCATGCTGTAAATGGCGTTGTTCACAAAAATCACGGTGATGTTTTCGCCGCGATTGGCGGCGTGCAAAATCTCCGCCGAGCCGATAGCCGAAAGATCGCCGTCGCCCTGGTAGCTGATGATGATGCTCTCCGGGCGGCTGCGCCGGATGGCCGTGGCCACCGCGGGCGCGCGTCCGTGCGCCGCCTGCACGTTGCCCGTATCGAAGTAGTAGTACGTAAAGACCGAACAGCCCACCGGTCCAACCATCACCGTGCGGTCCTGCACGCCCAGCTCATCAATGGCCTGCGCCAGCATCTTGTGCACAATTCCGTGGCCGCAGCCGGGACAAAAATGTGTCTGGTGCTGCAGCTCCCCTTTGCGTTCGTAGCGCGGGTAGAACGATTTGGCCTTGCTGCGCGAGACCTCGTACTCTGCAACCGTTGAATTAGACATTGGCCATGCGCTCCTCTTCCACAGTTTTCCGTTCAGGAGTTCTTTGCTCCAGGCCCTCACGGCGCGCCAGCTCCTGCACAAAGCGGAGCACCTCCTCATGCGAAGGCACGTTGCCGCCCATGCGATTCAAGAACTCCACCGGCCGCGAGCCGTTCAGCGCCAGCTTCACGTCTTCCAGCATTTGTCCGTTGCTCATCTCCACCACCACAAACAGGCGCGCATTAAAGGCCAGGCGCTGGAACTGCACCTTCGGGAAGGGATACAAAGTGATCGGCCGCAGCACGCCCACTTTGAGCCCCGAGGCGCGCGCCTCGGCGGTCACGGCCTTCAAAATGCGGCCCACAATGCCGTAACCCACCAGCACAATCTCCGCATCGCCCGTCATCCATTCTTCCGCGCGAGCTTCGCGCTGTTCAGCGAGCTTGTACTTGGCCTCAAGCTTTTGGATGTGTTTCTCCAGTCCGTCGAAGTCGAGCGCTAGCGACGTGATGAGATTGGGGCGCGAGGCTGCGGTTCCGGCCACGGCCCACGCAGGCAGATGCGTCGGCGTGGCCGCTTGCGGAAACTCCACCGGCTCCATCATCTGTCCGATAAATCCGTCGGCCATCAGCACCACCGGGTTGCGATAGCGGTCGGCCAATTCGAAGGCCAGCGCTGTCAGATCCGCCATCTCCTGCACAGAGTGCGGAGCCAGCACGATGGTGCGATAGTTGCCATGGCCGCCGCCTTTCACCACCTGGTGATAATCGCCTTGCTCCGCGCCGATGTTGCCCAGCCCTGGGCCGCCGCGGGTGATATCGGCGATCACGCAGGGCAACTCCGCACCAGCCATATAGCTGATCCCCTCCTGCATCAGGCTGATGCCGGGGCCGCTTGACGCCGTCATAGCCCGCACACCGGCCGCCGCTCCGCCGTAGAGCATGTTGATCGCCGCGACCTCGCTCTCCGCCTGCACATACACGCCGCCGGTTTTGGGCATGAACTCCGCTGCGGCCTCGGTGATTTCGCTCGCCGGCGTGATGGGATAGCCATAAAACGCGCGGCATCCCGCCAGGATGGCGCTTTTCACAATGGCTTCGTTGCCCTTCATCAGTTGCTTTTTCATGCGGCCGCTCCTTCCCGGCCGGATCTGGTTGACCCATTCTTTTCCGCGGCCTTATCGCGGAAAGAGTGGGAACCGGAAGCGGACGCGGTTGCCCCATCCTTTTCCGCGGCCTTATCGCGGAAAGGGTGGGAATCACGGCTCACCAATCGCATCACAGTAATGGCGCCCGGCTCCGGGCACGCCATAAAGCAGATGCCGCATGCCGTGCAGCCCGAACCCGCATACACCGCCGTGCGATAGCCGTAATGATTCAGCCGTTCGCAGAGCGAAATCACCTTCGGCGGACAAGCTTCGATGCACAGGCCGCAGCCCTTGCATTCTTCGGTGTCGATCTCAAGCCGTCCCCGATCCGGTTTCTTCTCATCGATCATTTTCTTCATCCCTCCGCAGCAAGCTGACTCGCTGATTTGCTAACTCGCTGACTCGCCGCTCATACGAGCGCCGCCTTCCGCTCCATATAGTGCGACCGCACCGCAAAATCCTCCAGCTCCGCCTGAAAGCGTGGATCGGCAATCGCGATCAATGCCTCGGCGCGCTCGCGCAAAGTTTTCCCGTGCAGATAGGCGATGCCATGCTCGGTCACCACGTAATGCACATCGGCGCGCGAAGTGACCACGCCTGCGCCCGGCTCCAGCACCGGCACAATCCGTGACACCGTGCCGCCTCGCGCCGTCGAAAGCAGCGCAATAATCGGCACGCCGCCTTTGGAGCGCGCCGCGCCGCGAATGAAATCGATTTGCCCGCCAAATCCGCTGTAGGGCCGCGTGCCCAGCGAGTCGGCGCATACCTGCCCCGTCATGTCGATTTGCAGTGCGCTATTGATCGCCACCATGCGCTCGTTCTGCGCCACCACATACGGATCGTTGGTGTAGCTGATCGAGCGAAACTCAAAGGCCGGATTCTCGTGGACGTATTCGATGAGCCGTTGCGTGCCCAGCACAAACGACACCACGGCCTTGCCGCGGTGCAGCGTCTTGCGCTCGCCGTTGATCACTCCGGACTCCATCAAATCGATCACGCCGTCCGGAACCATCTCGGTATGAATGCCCAGGTCGCGCTTGTCGCTCAGGCAATGCAGAACCGCCTCAGAAATGCCGCCGATGCCGGTCTGCAAAGTAGCCCCGTCGGGAATGAGCGTGGCCACGTTGCGCGCCACGCGCATGTGCATCTCGGTAGCCGGTTCGGCTTCCAGTTGGAGCAGCGGCCGATCGGTCTCGACAATGGCCGAGATGCGGCTGAGAGGAACCACTGTGTCGCCATGGGTGCGCGGCATCTGCCGGTTCACTTCGGCAATCACGAAAGATGCGCAGCGCAACGCCGTCTGCGTGCAGTCCACCGTCGTGCCCAGGCTTACAAAGCCATGCGCATCCGGCGGCGACACCTGCATCAACACCACATCGAGCGGCAAAGCGCCGGTCTCGAATAGATTTTCAATTTCACTTAAGAAGATGGGCGTGTAGTCGGCCCTTCCGTCGCATACCGCCGCGCGCACGTTCTCGCCCAGAAACAGACCGCGATGGCGGAAGTGGCCTGCGTACTCGGGCCGCGTGTAGTCAGCAGCGCCGAGCGTCTTCATATGAATAATTTCGACGTCGCGGAGTTCGGGCGCGCGGGCCACCAGCGCTTCAACAAGAGGAGACGGAGTTCCGCAGCCCGATTGAATCCAGATGCGAGCGCCGGAGTGTACGGCTTTGAGCGCCTGCGCAGCGCTCATGCGCTTGCATTCGAAATCCTCGGTCCAGGTCATCTTGAGCCGCCTCCGCCCACTCGCGTAGAAGCTTGCGTCGGGGCCGGTTTTCCGGTCACAAATCGAGCCTCCCGGAGCTGCGTTCTACTCCTCTAAGCCCGCGTTATTTTCCACCTTGGCGAAGGCGCCCGCAGTGACGGGTATCACCCGTTTCCCTGCACGTTCAAGGCAGAATCCGGGGCTTAAATTGGCATATTCTTTGAAAAAAGCCGAAGTTTTAGTTGGTTTGCGTGACGATTAAAGTATTTTGCACAAATCGGCTACAGGGGCCCGCGTTTTCCGCAGCCAGATGCACGGAAATCGCGTGACTGCTTCGAGCAACGCGGGCGCGTCGCCAGCCGCAAAGCGGCTTTTAGCTGTGTGCTGTGTGCTGAAAGCTGGCTTCAGTTGCTCTTGCCCGAGCCCTCTGTCACAACAGCGGGCAGATCGAGCGCGACAAGCTCGAAACGAGTCTGGCCGTTCGCGGGTGAATCGAAGCCCATGATGTGCTGGTGGCGCTCGGAACCGGCCTTCAACTGAAGGCCGCCATTCGATGTGTTGTAGGACCCGGCTTCGACATTCACGTGGTGATGATGGCCGTCGTCAGCGCAGGTCAGGCCTTCGGGTGTCTGCGTGGGGGTTCCCACCGCCGCGTTGTTCTCGCAGGTAATCACATCGCCGTAGCGGCCCAGGGCCTTCTTGTAGAACGCGACCACCTTGTCCTTATCGTCCGGCGTTTCATAGGAGACGGCGCGCACGCGCATCTCCCATTCGCCAAAACCCAGGTGCACGTCCGCCGATTGGTGGTCGTCCTTGTCCTTCACCAGCTCAGCGCCGGGATACGCCGGCAACCCGAGGTCGGCCGCCGTGGTCTGGTCGGTGTTCACATGCACCCCGCCAAAGGGAGTGTCCACCTGGACATTCTTCTCCTGGCCGTCAGCGCCCTTGTCCACGTGGATTCTGCATCCGGCCACGCCGGCCGCAAGAGCCAGGCAGCCAAGCAGGCAGGCCGTGTGCGCAATCGGGTTTCTGTTCATGGCAATCGCTCTCTGGCCAGGTTATACGCCAGCCGGGGCACAAAGGTTCCGAATAAGTGTAGCGCCGGTCTCCAAACTTGTGCACCGCTGGTCTCCGCTGGATGCGGGAAGATTTTCCAAGGAAGGCAAGAAGTGTCAGGGCACGACTTTAGTCGTGCCGTGAGCGCCGCACAGTGAATGTGGGCTTCAGCCCCTGCGCGATTCCAACTTCGCGAAGAAGCGTTTTTCCGAAGCCTCTTAGACCGGCGCTTCAAGACAGTCCGGCTTCAGTGCTGGGAGGGCTTATCTTCCTTGCTGCTGGTCGCGAACAGGATCGAAACCACAAACACCGCGAGGATGACAGATACCACGACAAACGGGGAAGAAAGGTGCATCGCGCAGGCTCCTTGTTGCTCTTAGAATAACAAATCGAGCTTTCAGCCTTTGCTGTCAGCGGTCTCTAATTGCTCTTGCCCGATTTATCCCCGGAACCGGACGGCAGATCGACCGCAACCAAGGCATAACGCGTCTGGCCTGTCGAGGAGTCTTCAAAGCCCACGATGTGCTGGTGCCGCTCGGAGCCGGCCTTCAATTCAAGGCCGTTCTTGTTGGAATGGTAGCCATAGCTCTGGCCGTGATCGCTCACCTGCACGTTGGCGTGCTTGTCTTCCTTGCAGGTAAGCCCCTCCGACGTCGTAGCCGGCGTGCCGACCGGCGCATTGTCCTGGCAGGTAAGCACATCGCCATAGCGGCCCAGCGCCTTCTTGTAAAACGCCTCAACCTTATCCTGGCTGTCGGAGCTGGAGTAGTTCACCACCATCACGCGCATCTCCCACTCGCCAAACCCCATATGGATGTCGGCGGACTTGTCGCCTTCCTTGTCGGCGGCAATCTCCGCGCCAGGATAAACAGGAAGCCCGAGATCGGCCGCCGTGGTTTGGTCCGTGTTCACGTGAATGCCGCCGAACGGAGTGTCAACCTGAACGTTTTTGTCCTCGCCGTTAGCACCTTTGTCCACGTGGATTCTGCATCCGGCCACTCCGGCCGCAAGAGCCAGGCAGCCGAGCAGGCAAGCCGTGTGCGCAATCGGGTTTCTGTTCATAGCAATCAACCTCTGGCCAAGTTATACGCCGGCCGCGGCAAAAAGGTTCCGCAAAAGTAGCGCCTGCATTCCCGTGGCGCGCAAACACTCGATAACGGAGGGAGGCGGGGGTTTCAACCCCCGCGTTGAACGCATAGAAGAAGCGCGGCCTTTAGGCCCGGAACAATAGCTTCCGCAGCCTGTCGAATCCGGTCTCCAGTCTTGTGCAGCGCCGGCCCCCAACTTGCAGTACCGGCCTTCGACTCGTAGCACCGGCATCCAACTCGTGACGCGGGCCTCCCCGAGTTTCGGAAAACTCTTCAAAAAAGGCAAGAAGTGTCAGGGCACGACTTCAGTCGTGCCGTAGAAGCGGTAAGAATCAGCGGGGCTTTAGCCCCTGCGCAATTCTCCATTCGCCAAGGCGCCTTTTCTGCAATCTGTCCCGCAATTCACCGTTCACGGCACACGACCCACGATCCACGCCTACTGCTTCGGCCCACCGTTCGGATAACTCACGCGAATCGTCAAAATCTCATACGGCTTGACCGGCACCATAACCACATCGCCCTCCACCTTCAGCGCATCGCCTTCCGGCTTCTCCATCAAATTAGTGACGGTGGCCCCAGTAGCACCCGGCGGCACGTGGAACTCCGCAGTCGTCTCCTTGCCCGCCCATTCATACACGCGGAAGATCAGCCCATTCGCATCTTCAGCCTTCTTCACCGCAGTCAGCACCACGTTCTCCGGCGAGACCGAAGCGAACGAGTGCTCGGCCGGCAGCGACCCGGCATGCGCCGTAGTCACAACGGCCTCGAGCGGGTAGTCATACTCCCAGCCGTGGCGCACCGTGAGCGCGTCCTTCCAAGTGCCCGCATGCGGATAGAGCGCATAGTGAAAATGATGATGCCCCTGGTCAGCATCGGGATCGGGCCACGTAGGCGAGCGTAGCAGCGTCAGCCGCAGCACATTGCCCACCGCATCGTAGCCGTACTTGTCCCGATTCAGCACGCTCAGCCCGTAGACTTTTCCGTCCGCGCTCGTGCCCGAAAGATCGGCCCACCGCATAGCCGGAACTTCGAACTGCGCTTTCTCCCAACTGTTGTTCCGCGTAGTGGGCCGCTCGATCGTGCCGTAGGGAATCTCATACGTCGCGAATTTGCTCCTCACCGCCAACGGAAACGCTGCCTTCAAGAGAACATGCTGCTCGTGCCAGTCTATGTCGTTCTCGACGTCAATCTGGTCCCAGTCGAGCATGATCGTCTGCACGAATTGCGAATTCTGGAAATGGCTCGTAACGCGGACGGCCGGCTCTCCATTGGAGGCAGTGACGGCTTCAACGGAGTCGGCGCGAACAATGGTTTCAGGGGGCCGGTCCAGTGTGCCGGGATCGATATTCCAGGCGTCGTAATCCTTCGGTGTGTCTTTGAAAAACTGAAGCTGGTTGCCGCAAACGCCGGGGGCGACGGCCTCGAAGCCACGGGGCGGCGAGGAGTCTACGACGCGAAGATAAACGCTCGTGATGCAACCGCTGGTCTTGTCTACCATCACTCTCAAATAACGATTGTCGAGCGCGATGGTACTACCCATGTCCTTTCGCTGGCCCTCAGCCACAACCCACGGACCTCCCTCCTTCTGCTGCCCAACGTGAACAGTCGTGTAGCCCAGTGCGGGAACTCTATCGACCCAGATAGTTAGATCAGCGACGCCTGTAGTTGGATCAATCTTTGCACTACCGGAGGTCACAGACCCCTGGTTTCCCCAAATGTCTCCGGGGCTTCCCTTTGGAAATTGAACCCTGGCGTGCACATAACCCGAGCGCACCCAGCCGAGCGGGTTATAAACGACAATAGGCGTACCCGCGCCATTCGTGTCTATGCTTTCCGAAACCGCCTCCAGCGCCCCGCCCGAAATCTCCTGCGTCGACATCCGCACCCAGTCGTAGTCCTTCTGCGCATCCTTATAAATCACGCCAATCCCCGACCCCGCCGCCAGATCGTGGAACTGGTTGAACAGAACCTTTTTCCAGTCTTCCGTGATCTCGTCCGAAGGATATGCCCGTCCGGCCAGGACCCACGCCAGCGAAGAAAACTTCTCCGCGTTCAGCACCTCTTCCTCGCTGTCCCGCATATTTTTCTTGTGATTAGCCTGCGTGGTGTAAACCCCGCGATGGTACTCGAGATACAGTTCGGAATCCCACGTAGGAATTGCGGTCTTTCCCGCCACGGCCGCCGGCGGCTCGTAGCCCTTCGCAATCGACTGGTAGTTCCACACCTTGCTTTGCGGCGCGATCTGCTTCTCGACCGTCGAGAAAAAGCTCTGCGCCGTGCCGAACTGGTAGTTGGGCGCCACGCCTTCGGGGGCCGTCCAGTACATCCCCTCGTCGAGAATGGCGCGCGTGGGCCCTCCGCCGTGATCGCCCACCCCATAAAGGTCCATCATCTCCGTCAGCCCCGGAGACCGCTTGCGCGCGATGGCAAGATCGTCGCTCAACCGCACCGGATTGAGATTCAGGTTCACGTAGTCGTCCGGAAAATACGTCAGCACCTTCGATCCATCGGGCGACTGCCACCAGAACAGTTTGAAGGGCAGCTTGTTGGTGTCGTTCCACGTCATTTTTTGCGTGACGAAATAGTCGATGCCGCTCTTCTTGTAAATTTGCGGCAGTTGCCACGTGTAGCCAAACGAATCGGGGTTCCAGCCGATCCGCACGTCCACGCCGTAGGCCTGTTTGTACCAACGCTTGCCCACCAACAGTTGCCGCACCAGCGACTCTCCGTCGGGCATATTCAGATCGGGCTCAACCCACATGCCGCCCACGATCTCCCACCGGCCGTCGCGAATGCGCTTCTTGATTTCGTCGTTCAGGCTCGGATACTTCTCGGCCATCCACTCGTTATAGGCTGCGGCCGACTGCGTGAACGTATAGGTTGCATACTCATTCATCAGTTGCAGCGCGGTGCCGAAAGTACGATGCACCACGTCGACGGTTTCGGTCCACGGCCACAGCCACGCCGCATCGATGTGTGCGTTGCCGTCGAGCAGGAAAGTAGACCGTTGCAAAAGCGGCCGCAGCACTTCAAGTTTTTCCTGCGCGGCCTTCAGGCTGGCGTCGAATTTGGCCGGATCGTGCGCGTCGAGCGCGGCCACATCCACGGCGCCGATCGCGGCGTTCACGGTCTCCATCTTGCCGGCGTCGCCGGGCGCCAACGATGGCATGAGCAACGCGGCTGAAAGAAATTCTTCGGCCAGGAATTGCGGATTGGGCCGGTTCTCCGGAAAATCCACGCGCAAGGTCGCGCCGTGGAAGCTCTTCACGTCGATAGTCTCAAGCAGCTTCACCGCGACCACTACCTTGTCGCCGGGCTTCGCATCGTCGAACAGCACCTCCGGCTCCAGATCCTCGCCCAGCGCCACGCGGCGGCCGTTGAAGTAGAGAATCACGGGGATGGACCCGTTGGCGTCGGCGTGAAACTGGAACCAGACGCGGGCGCCGCTCAGGTCATAGCCGTTCAGGGTTGCGGGCAGTTGAATGGTCTGGCGAAACCAGACGGCGCTGGTTGAAAAATGCGCGCCCACGGCCGCATCCTGCCAGCCGCTCTCGTCCTGGTTAACCGCTTCGCCGTGCGGCAGATCGCCCTCATGCGTCTTCCACGTGCCAACGGGCAACTGCGACAGGCTCATCAGCCGTTCCACCACGGCGCGGGACTGCGGCGGCAGCAACGCCAGCCCCCGGCCCACTTCGCCGCCGCGCTGCGCGGCGGCAGATGTGACAGCAAGCAACGCACCGAAAGCAAGAATCAGGAGCGCAAAAATGCGGCGAGAAGATTTCAATGAGGCACTCATGACGGTTCAACCCTCTGCGGCATTGTAGGGCATCGCGCGGCCCCGCGGCGGTCACCACCCTGCTCCCAGGCTGGACAAATTTCGCGGCGGCTCGCGTATACTTTCGCGGGGCAGACCCAGCCCGATCCGGAGGGAGGAAATTCATGGCTCTCAACAAATCACGGCACAAAATCCTGGTGCGCGCAGTCGGATCGGCGGCATGTGCCGCTCTGATTTTTGCGGTATCGCAACCCTGGGCCGGCGCCTCCGGGCCGCATGCCTCTCGACCGCTGATGAAAGTCTTGCCGCTCTTCACCGCGCCCGATGTGCCCGAGACGGGGCCGGCGGAGATCGCCCTGCCGCCACGCAAGCCGGAATCGCTCAAGCCCATCCCGCCCGGCCTGCCCGGCAAGGGACTGGCACAGCACACCATGCTCTACATCGGCGAAGGCTATAACAAAATGTTCCTCGTCAGCCATGGCAAGATCGTCTGGACCTATTCCACCGGCCCCGGCAATGAATACGACGACGTGTGGATGCTTTCAAATGGCAACATTCTCTTCACGCGCATGCAATACGTGGCCGAGATCACTCCCGGCAAAAAAGTTGTCTGGCGCTACGATGCGCCGGCGGGTACGGAGATCCACACCTGCCAGCCGATCGGATTGGACAAGGTTCTATTCATCGAAAACGGCCTGCCGCCCAGGCTGAAGGTGATGAACATCAAAACCGGTGCGGTGGAAGTCGAGCACGAGTTGCCCGCCATCAGCGCAACCGATCAAAAGACCGTGCACCCGCAGTTCCGTCGCGTGCGTTATACCGCGCAGGGTACATATCTCGTTCCCTTCCTCGAAATGAACCGCGTAGTGGAGTACGACAAGGACTTCCACGAAGTGTGGAGCTACGACGTGCGCTCGCCATGGGCGGCCATCCGTCTCAAGAACGGCAACACCCTCATCACCGATGAGCACGATGTGAGCACCGTGGAAGTGACGCCCGACAAGAAGATCGTGTGGCAGGTGACGCCTGCGGATTTGCCCAAAGCCTGGAACTATGGAAACTCTCAGTCGGCTACGCGCCTGGCCAACGGCAACACCATCATCTGCTCGCGCGGCGGCAAGGCAGAAGGCCCGCAACTGGTGGAACTGACGCCGGACAAGAAGGTGGTATGGGTGCTCGAGGATTGGGCGGACCTGGGCCCGGCAACGGCCGTGCAAATTCTCGACGATCCCGGCACTCCCGAGCATCCGGGTGATTCGCAACACTGAGGCCAGTCGCAACTGCCAACAAAGTGTGATGCAGGCCTCCAAGCGGCAGCTCAAGCGCCGAACCGTAGTCCCACAATCCGGGATTTGCTGTTGCGTTCCGCCACCGCTCCAGCGGCAGGGTGTGCGCGGTCACATCCGTTCTAACGTTCGCCCGCTCAACATGAAGGCATGGAAGCGGCAACCCTAGTTTTGATTGCTCCATGTACGCTTTTGCTGGGCGCAGCGTTGCAGATTCTGGTTGGCCGTCTCTGCTCCGCCCGGGCAAAAGGCATTCTTGCGCTCCTCACCTGTCTACCCGCGATTATTGCCGTGATCGGCCTTGCTTCCGCGGTCCGCAACGGGCAGTCCATCGACCTGCATCCGCTGCCGTGGGATGGCCCGCTGGCTATCGTTCTGCATGTCGACGCCCTCAGCGTGCTCTTCGCCTTCATGGGCGCCGCCATCGGCGGCCTGGTGCTGCTCTATTCCATCGGCTACATGGCGCACGACAAATCAGCCACGCGTTTCTACGCCATCATGCTGCTCTTCATCGGCGGCTTCATCTCCCTGGTGTTCAGCGCCAACCTCTTCATCTTTTATCTCTGTTGGGAATTGGTCGGCCTGTGCTCCTTCGGCCTGGTCGGCTTCTGGTACACCAACCGCGAAGCCGTAAACGGCGCGCGCAAGGTGCTGCTGATGACGCACATTGCGGGCTACGGTTTGCTGGCCGGAATTATCGTGCTCTACCACCGCGCCGGCACCGCCTTGTGGACCGATCCCGCGGTGGCGCACCAATTTACCGGCGGCCTCTTTGCGCTGATGCTGGTGGCGCTCGTGGCCAAGAGCGTGCAGGTTCCGCTGCACACATGGATTCCTGAAGCCATGGCCGCGCCCACTCCGGTGAGCGCGCTGCTGCACTCAGCTTGTTATGTCACTTCCGGCGTCTACCTCGCCGCGCGCATGCACAGCTTCGGCGTGTGGCCCGCAGCGTGGGGCCAGAGCCTGATGTGGATCGGCACGGTGACCATGGCCGTCGGCGTGATGTACGCCATGGTGCAGACCGATCTGAAGCGCATGCTGGCGTACTCCACCGTGAGCCAGATCGGCTACATGATGATGGGCATCGGCATCGGCACGCCGCTCGCCATTACGGCCGGCCTGCTGCACTGCCTCAATCACGGCTTCTTCAAAGGCGGACTGTTCCTGACCGCCGGCTCCGTGCAGCATGCAACCGGAACGCGCGACATGAACAAGCTCGGCGGCCTGGCTGGAAAAATGCCGCAGACCACTTTGTCCTGGATGATCGGCGTAGGCAGCATGATGGGCATTCCGCTGATGAGCGGTTTTGCCAGCAAGTGGATGCTCTATGCCGCGGCGTTGCAGGCGGGATGGGCCGTCCCCGCCATGGTGGCATGGGCAGCGAGCCTGGGCACGGTGTTCCTTGGCGTCAAAGCCACCAGCGCGGTCTTCCTCGGACCCACCACCGAAAACACCAAAGATGCGCACGAGTCTCCGCCCACCATGGTCTGGGGCATGGGCTTGCTGGCTGTGGGCAGCGTAGTGCTCGGGGTAGCGCCGCAGTTGGCCGTGAACTACTTCCTCAATCCGATTCTTCTCGCGCTGGGCATGGGCACCGGCGTGCACGTCACGTGGCTCGGCCTCTCCGCCGATGCCGGCAGCTTCTCTTCGACCGGCGGCCTCGTGTTGGCGTTGGTCTCCCTTGTCGTCGGCGGCGCAATTTATCTCGTCGCCTACGCCGTGCGTCCAGCATCGGCAGGCCCGGCGATGGCTGGAGCCGGCGGAGGCATCTTCACCGGCGGCGAGCCGCTCGGCGAGCAAGGCCGCCTCACAGCCGGCGATTTTTCTGAGATTTTTCAGGAGCACTGGCACTCCTTCTTCCGCTGGTCGAATGTCGATCGCGCGTATCTAGCCGTCTGGCACGGTTTGCAGGCGGTCTCACGCCTGCTCGGCCAGGCCTTCGCATGGATGGAACGCCGCGCCACGCTGCTGCTGGTGTTTTTCGCCGCCGCAATTTTCTCTTTAGTGTATTGGGTTGTGCCCGGCGTGGCTCCCGCGCAAATTCCAGCGGTCATGCCGCTGACACAAATCCCGTTGATCCTGCTGTGGGCCGTCGGCCTTGCCGCATTGGCGCTGCTCGTCGCCTCGCTTTCCGTCCGCTCCGACTGGAAGATCGCGCCGCTCCTTTTCTTGATCGGCGGCCTCACCGTCGGTGGGCTGGTCCATCCGCTGGCGTGGGCGCGCCTCGGTCTGCTTGAGTTCGCAGCGTTGCTCACGGTAATTCTGGTTTGGGAAACGGCGCGCTCGCGCGCGGTAAAATGCGCTTACTTTGCCGTGGTGCTGCTCTCGGCAGGGTCCATGATCGCAAGCGACCTGCTCGCCGAGCGTGGATCGCTCGAAGTCGCCCGCGCGTTTCTGCTCACGGGCGTCGCCGTCAAACTTGCGATGGTCCCGCTCTTCTTCTGGCTGCTGGCGCTGGCCGACGGCGTGCCCGTGCTGGTGCTCGGCGTCATCATCGCCGTCGTCGATATGGCGGCCTTCGGAGAATTTCTCATCGGCGCGCAGACCAATCCCCTGCTGCTCACGCCGCAGCCAATGTTCTTCTATGCCGCAACCCTCACTTCGCTGCTGGCTGCTTTGTTGATGATCACCCAGCGCAGTCTCAAACGGCTGCTGGTACTGTCGACCGTTGAAGACGTGGGCTTTTTGCTTCTCGGCGGAGCTTCAGCCAACGCGCTCGGACAGAACGGCGCCATCATCGCCGCCTCCACGCACGCTCTGGCCAAGGCGCTCTTGTTCATTTGTCTTGCCGCACCCGAGGCGGACGGCGCGCTCGCGGCCGAGCCTGTGGCTCTCGCCGCGCGCTACCCGGTCAGCGCCTTTGGATTCCTCTTCGGCATGTTGGCCATGCTCGGCATTCCGCCCACGCTCGGCTTCATCGGCCGCTGGCGTCTCTATTCAGCGGCATACGAAGTTGGTTTTTGCCCGCTCACCATCTTCATCGTTTCGTCGATCCTCGCGTTGATCGCCTACACGCTGGCGCTCACGCGTAATTGGTGGGGGCCCCCACCCGATCCGCCGCCGCAAGCTGCCGCGCGCGAACCGTTCCTGATCAAGGCCGTAATCGTCGTGCTGGTGGCCATCCTGCTCATCGCCGGAATCTGGCCCCATGGATTGCAAATTCTGATGGGGGTGCGGCTATGAAGCTCTGGAGAAAATTGATGTGCACCGCGCGCCGCAAAAGCCCCTGGCTCTTCCACATGAACTCCGGAAGCTGCAACGGTTGCGACATTGAAATTATCGCTGCGCTCTCGCCGCGCTACGACGCCGAGCAGTTGGGCGTTCTGCTGCAAGGCAGTCCGCGCCACGCTGACATCCTTTGCGTCACCGGCCCCGTGACCAACGTAGCCCTCGACGCCGTGAAAACTGTCTACGGCCAGGTCTGCGGACCCAAGGCCGTCGTCGCCATCGGCTCCTGCCCGGCCACTACCAACGTCTTCATCGACAGCCGCACGCTGGCCGGTCCGCTCGACAAGCACATCCCCGTCGATGTCTTCGTGCCCGGCTGCCCACCGCGCCCCGACGCGATTATCGCCGGTGTCGTCAAGGCTGCAGTAATTCTGGCCGAACGCGGCAACAACCCGGCACGAGCAGCGGGTGCCCCACCTTCGGCGATTCGCGTTCATTGCGAATCGGCTAAGGTGGGAAAGCACGAACCCCAACCAATCTCCCTCAACCCGCCGCAACCCGCAGTCGATGTGGTCGAAGAGGTGCAGCCATGAACCCAATGCTCACCGCCCTCGCCCGCATGCTCATCTTTCCCGGCCTGCTCTTCGCCGTGCCCGCCGCGTGGTTCTTCCTTTGGGTGGAACGCAAAGCCATCGCCCGCATGCAGGAGCGCGTCGGTCCGCCCTTCATGCAGCCCCTCTGGGACTTCGTCAAATTGCTCGGCAAGGGAACACCGCCGCGCCCCGGCATCGCCGGTTTCATCATGCGCGCCTGGCCGCTCATCGCGGTTTCGTCCGCAGCGGGAGCGGTTGGATTGCTTCCCGTTCTGCCTTTGTCGGGCGGCTTTGAAGGCGACTTGATCCTGTTGCTGGCGCTGTTGGAACTGCCGTCCATCTGCATCATCGCCGCGGGCTTCTCTTCGCGCTCCATCTTCGGCGAAATCGGCTCCGCGCGCGAAGCCGCACTGAGCGTCTCCTACAACATCGTGTTTCTGCTGGCCATCGTCTCCATCGCCGCCTCGCAACACACATTCCGCCTCGAAGCGCTGGCGACGATGCCCAGTTCGCCGCTGCACTGGCTCGGCGTGCTGGCGATTCTGGTATGCCTGCCCGCCAAGCTGCACATCAATCCCTTCTCGCTGCCCAATGCGGAGCAGGAGATCTACGCGGGTCCGATGACCGAGTACGCGGGCCCCGAGCTCGCCATGTGGGAGCTCGCACACGGCCTGGAGTGGGTTGCCGCAACGGGCCTCGTCGCCACACTGGTCGCGCCCCACATCGCGCTGGCCTGGGGAACTTCGCTGCTCGCCGGCTGCCTGTTTGTCGTGCTCTCGATTTGCGTCGTCCTGCTGCTCTCGGTACTGGCCTCGGCCACCGCGCGCCTCGCCATCGATTCCAGCGTGCGTTTCTATTGGCAGTGCACGCTCATCTTCGCCGTGCTTGTGATTTCATCGGCTATCTTCGTGAGGTTCCGCTCATGAACATCCTCACCATGCTGTGGAAGAATCTGCGCCGCGGCTACCAAACCCTGCTCTTTCCCGCGCGGCCCAAAGTCACTGCGCGCTTCCGCGGCCTCGTCCAGTTCGATCCTGAATACTGCACCGGTTGCGGCATCTGCAAAATGCGTTGCACCTCCCGCGCCATCGACATCAAGCCGGGCAAAGGCGAGTTCACGTGGAGCTACAACCCCGGCCAGTGCACCTTCTGCGGCCGCTGCGTGGAAGGCTGCATCGAACACGCACTCAAGGAAGACCGCATCCAGCACGCGTTGAAGCAACAACAGGACACACCGCCGATCTACGTAACCCAGGGCGAATTGAAAAAGTCCTACACCGTGGCGCGTCGTCCACCCGCACCAAAGCCGGCCACCGCACCGGCCGCAGCACCCACGCCGCATCCCGCCGTTGGAGGCACGCAATGATCGCTCTAGATACCATTCGCGAAAAGCTGGGAACCGTTGAGCCTTGGGTAGAGAGCCGCGGCACGTGGTGGCTGGCTCCCGGCACATCGAGCATCCGCGAAGCGGCGCTCGCTATGAACGCCGCGGGTGCCCGCTTCATCACCATCACCGCCTATCAGTTGCCCGGCACAGAAGGCTTTCGTCTCGAGTACCACTGGGACCTCGCAGGTAAATTGCTCGGCCTGCCTTTCATCATCTCCAGTAACTCAATTGAAAGCATCTTCGACCTCTGCGAGGCAGCGGATTGGATCGAGCGCGAAATTCACGAAGAGTATGACATTGACTTCACCGGCCGCGCGTACGAGCCGCTTTTGCTGCGCAAGGGCGATAAGCCCGGCGTGAATCTGCGCGAGGATCCCAATGCGCAGCCCAAGCCGGCCGCGGCAGCGCCGGGCCCGAAGGAGGTCGCACAATGAGCTACAAAATTCCCATGGGGCCTTTCCACCCCGGCCTTGAAGAACCCTACAAGCTCGACATGATCTGCGAAGGCGAAACGGTGCAGGATGCCGAGCTGCACATCGGCTTCAACTTCCGCGGCATCGAACATCTGGCCGAGACGCGCAACTATTTTCAGGTCATCGCACTCATGGAGCGCGTGTGCGGCATCTGCTCGTTCATCCACACCCTCACGCTATGCCAGGCCATGGAAAAGCTCGCGGGCCTTGAAGCCCCGCCGCGCGCCCAGTACATTCGCGTGGTGATGGCAGAGCTCGAGCGCCTGCATTCGCACGTGTTGTGGGCGGGCATCGCCGCCAAGCTCATGGGCTTCAAGACTATGTTCATGACCTGCTTTGCGCTGCGCGAAAAAGTAATGGACGTGTTGCAGGCCATCTCCGGCAACCGCGTCAACTATTCCATGAATCGTGTAGGCGGCGTCAATCGCGACATCGAAGATCCGCTTGCGCTGGTCGGCATGGTGGCGGATCTGGAGCGCGAAATGATGCGCACCGTGATTCCCATCTTCACCACCAGTTCCACGGCACGCTCGCGCTGCGCGGGCATCGGCGTCCTCACGCACGAGAAAGCCATCTCCTGCGCCGTGGTCGGACCCACCGCCCGCGCCTCAGGCATCAACCAGGACTTGCGCCGCGATGCGCCCTACGCCGCTTACGCGGAGATGAAGTTCGAGGTCCCGGTAGAGAATGCCGGCGACGTGCGTGCGCGTCTCTTCGTGCGCGCTCTCGAGATTATGGAAAGCTGCCGCATCCTCCATCAGGCGCTCACGGGCATGCCGCGCGGCGACATCGCCGTAGGCGGCGACAAGTTCGCCTTCGTCACCGGCACGGCCACCAGCCGCGTAGAGGCGCCGCGCGGCGAGGTCATGTATTCGGTCAGTTGGAAGGCGGGTTCGCGCAATCCAGCGCGCGTGCACGTGCGCACACCCACCTTCGCCAACATGCCGGCGGTGCGCTGGATGGTGCGTGGCGCGCGCCTCGCCGACACGCCGCTCATCCAGGCCTCCATCGATCCCTGCTACTCCTGCACCGACCGGTAGCAGCGAGCGGATTTAGCGGACCTAGCTGGATTACGCTGCGAATCCAAGATGTAGCGCCGGTCTCTTGACCGGCTGTCGTGCGGGCCTCCAGGCCCGCACACAACATTGCTCCCTTGCTCCCTCGCTCCCTGTTTTTCTCGCTTTACCCCCCGCCAATGCACTACTCTTGCCTTGTCGCTTATGTCACGCTATTTTGACAGGGTCCGTGAAGCACTCTTCCACGCCTTTGCCCACGACGTTGTGAACACGGCGAAGGCCGCGGCCTATTCCGGCATGCTCATGTTCTTCCCTGCTCTGCTGGTCCTCACCACCCTGGTAGCCCAGGTGGACGAGGGCTCCTCACTGGCGGGCGAAACGCGCACCGTCCTCGAGCAGTTCCTGCCACCTGACACTCTCGATCTCGTAAATTCCTCGATCCTCTCGCACCAGCTCCACTCCGGACAGGTGATTCTCTCCGCCACCCTCCTGAGCCTTTTTGCAGGCCTCGGCGTGATGCTCTCGTTCATGGAGGGTTTTCGCCGCGCCTACCGGCTTCCGCCTGAAAGCTGGACCTTCTGGGGCCGCCGCGCCCGCAGTCTCATTCTGGTATTCATCGTGCTGGCTCCGCTGTCGCTGGCTTCGTTGGCCATCGTCTTCGGCCACCAGATCGAATTGTGGATGGTCGATAACGCCGGCCACGATCTGAAATATTTCGTCATCTTTTTCTGGCGCATGGTTCGCTGGTCGGTCAGCTTTGCCGCCATCCTCACCGTGCTCACCGCGCTCTATCATTTCGGCACGCGGCGCACCGAGCACTGGCTCTGGGTGTTACCCGGCGCCATCGCCGGCACCATCATCTGGTTCCCGGCCACGCTGGCGTACGGCTGGTACGTCACCAGCGTCGGCGGCGCCAATTACACGCGCATCTACGGCTCCTTTGCCACCGGCATCGCCACCCTGGTCTGGCTCTACATCACCTCATTCAGCGTCCTGCTCGGCGCGGAGCTGAACGGCGTTCTCTACTGGGAGCGCCAAATCCAACTGGCCGGCGAAAAAACCGAGCCCGAGCTCGCCCGCGCCTCCCAATAAGCGATTTCTCGCCGCAATTCCCCCGCGTTGCGCGAGTCCCAATGTCGATAGGTTTGAAACTGTTTTGAAAGGGCACGGCTTCAGCCGTGCCGCGTAAGCCCAAAGTTGTGGAGGGCTTTAGCCACTGGGGAATGCTTCCTTCGAACTGACCTGCTACCAGCGTTGGGCAGCTCCCGAAAGATGTTTCGTCGGGGCGGAGCCCGCGTAGCGGGCAAAATACGGTAGCCCCAGGCGCAAGCCTGGGGAAAGAGGCCGGAACCCGGATCGCCAGCCCGCTTAAGCGGGCGCAAGATTCTCTCCCGATTCCAGTCCCCGTTTTTCCATTTACAATAGAGTCAGCAGCGCTCCTTTTCCCCTTTTTACCCGCTCAAAAACTCTTTTTGGCCCAAATCAAACTACCTCCGGAGCCTCTCTAATGTCCTTTGCCGATCTGAACCTGACCGAATCCCCCTCTCAGCGCCGCGCTAAAATTGTCGCCACACTCGGGCCAGCCTCCAACACGGAGTCCGTGATTCGCGACATGATCCGCGCGGGCGTTGACGTGGTCCGGCTCAATTTTTCCCACAGCACCCATGAGCGCAAAATCTCCGTCATCGAGAAAATCCGCAAGGTAAGCAAGGAAGAGCACAAGCCGCTCTGCATCCTGGCCGATCTGCAAGGGCCCAAGATTCGCACCGGGCTTCTCAAGGATCACCAACCCGTGCTGCTCAAGGCCGGCCACCGCCTCGTCATCACCCCGCGCGAAGTGCCGGGCACCGCATCGCTGGTCGGCACCACCTTCAAGACCCTCGCGGAAAATCTGGAGCAGGGCTCGCGCATTCTGCTCTCCGACGGACTCATCGAGCTGCGCGTCCACGAAATCAACGGCGAAGATGTGGCCTGCGATATCGTCAACGGCGGCATGCTGGGCGAACACAAGGGCATCAATCTTCCCGGAGTGCTGGTGCGCACGCCGTCACTGACGGAGAAGGACGCTGAAGACCTCGAGTTCGCGCTCAATCACGGCGTCGATGCCATCGCCGTCTCTTTTGTGCGCACGGCCGAGGACGTGACCCTGGTGCGCAACCGCGTCGCGGCGCTCGGCGGCCATACGTGGATCATCGCCAAGCTGGAAAAGCCGCAGGCAGTCGAGCATCTTGAAGCCATCCTCCAGGTCTCCGACGGCATCATGGTGGCCCGCGGCGACCTCGGCGTAGAAGTTCCGCCGGAAAAGGTGCCTGCCATTCAGAAGTACATCATCCGCCGCGCCGCCGAGTACTCCAAGCCCGTCATCACGGCTACGCAAATGCTCGAATCCATGATCGAGAATCCGCGGCCCACGCGCGCCGAGGTCTCTGACGTGGCCAACGCCATCTATGACGGCACGGACGCCGTCATGCTCTCCGGCGAGTCAGCCGTCGGCAAGTATCCCGTACAATCCGTGGCCATGATGGCGCGCATCGTGAGCGAAACCGAGATTCACATAAAAGAAAATCGCGAAACCCCGGCCCGCGAGAGCCACACTCATCTCTCCATCGCCGAAACTATTTGCGAAGCCACGGCGCACGCCGCCGACGATCTTGACCTGCGCGGCATCGCGTTGTTCACCGAGTCGGGCGTCACGGCGCGACAGCTTTCGAAGTACCACCCCTCAGCGCCCATCTTCGCGCTCAGCCCGCTTGAAGTTACCGTCAACCGCCTCAATCTGCTCTGGGGCACCACACCTATCCGCTGTCCCAAAGCCAACACCACCGAGGCCATGGTCGATCTTGCCGAGAGGTTGCTCGAAAAAAACGGCTACGTGCGCCCGCGCGAGGTGATCGCGATTGTAGCCGGTACGCGCACCAAATCCGGATCCACCAACTTCATGCGCCTGCACGTCATGGGTGAAAATGCTGCTACGCAGAGCGCCTCCACTAGCAAAAAGGGCAAGGCCCGCTCTGCCGAAACACAAAAGCCGGAGTTCTCCGCCGCAGCCAGATCCCTCGCAGCAAAATATTGACCGGTTGCTCTCCATCGGCTGTTCCCTGCTATCGACGATTGGGACATGCACGGGCGCATCAGTTTGCGTAGTATCATTCCATCGATGGAGAAGCTTCACGGTCGCACTGGAGCTTCTGGGCTTCCGTCAAGATGCCGAGAAACTTTTCTGCCTCTTGGGCGACTGAGTTGGGAGATCCTGAGCAATGAATAAGTGGAGCCAATGGAAACGCGCGCTCCAGGGGCTGGGTATTCCGGAGCGCCCACGAGCCGAGCGGCTAAGCGCAACCGGCCTGGCTGCGGAATATGGGCTCGGTTCGACCTTCACGTCCGCTGGGATCAAAGACATCAGCACGAGCGGTATTTACCTGACCACAGAAAAGCAGCTCCGTACGGGGGAGCTGATCACCCTTGTCCTGCGTGAGGAAGTCCAGCCGGAGGACAGCTCAGAACTCCGGATTTCCGTTCAGGCGCAAGTCATCCGGCAAGGGGAGGACGGCGTCGGCCTATCCTTTGTCTTGCCTACGGGCATGGAAACTAATCTCTGGGGAGTGCTGGTACGGAGCATCGTCACTCTCACCAGTCCCGAACAGGTTGCAGACTTGTTCCGCACCCTCCGGACGATCCTTTTCCTGTGCCGCCTCTCCCCAAACGGGGCCGAGGAGGCGATCCTTTTGTTCGACGGACAATTCGAAAACGAGCGCGTCGCGAGGCTCGTCAAAATCGCGCTCGCTGCGGAGAATACGCTTGCCTCGGAGCCCGAGTTCGATTGCAGGCGCGCCCATTCCAAGCTGGCGGCAAACATCCTGCGCTCGGGTTCGTGGCAACCCGATGAGTCGATCACTCAGCTTTGGACGGGCCTTCTCGTCTCATCCTGTTTGATCGATGAGACGGACGACTCCAATCAGGGCTTGGTCGACTTGCTCGTCCACATCACACCCGAACTGGCCGGAGTGTTTACCTATGCATGCGAGCAGGCCCTGGGCCTCGCCGGGGAAACCGGAAATTCTCGATCTTCTTCCGTCCTCGTTACTCCGGAAAAGTTGACTACACTGACCGGTGTTACCGGCGTTTCAAGGAATGCTACGAATGTCGCCTATCTATTTAATCTGGGATTGATTCAGAAGCTGCCCGACGTTTCCACGTATGTCCCTGTCGAAAAGTTCGATATCACGCCCACAACCATGGGCCTGGAACTCTACAAGCATTGCCACGGCGATCATGCAAAGGTCGACAGACAGCTTCTCCTGGCTGCAACCGAGCGCTTGCGCGACTTTCTCCCCGACCTGCAACAGTGAAAATAAGCGCCGCTGCAATAATGAATGGCCAACGCCTACACCAACGCATTGACGAACTTGCGCCTTGAAAGCATCGCCATCTTGTCTTGTTCTTCGTGACTACTACCGAGCTTCATTCTTGCGGCGACGCCTCTTTGTACATGCGCAGGAATTCTTCCATTTGCGCCAGATCGACGCCGGTTCTTTCTTCGTTCCGCGCAGGGGTCTTGCCGCGATCCCTCTCTTCCAGAAGAAACTCCAGGCCGACGCCATCACGTCCAAATCGCGCGGCTTTTGCATTCACGGTGATGGATCGCTCGACGATTGGATTGCGCCGGTCCGTCAAAGTGATGCGAACGACGGTGCCGGGATACCAGCGCTCGCTGGTAATAACGAACATCCCCGTCGTACTGATGTCGCGCACAGCATGTGCCGTCGGCGTGCCTCCCGTGAAGTAATAGGCAATCAATCCCGGCAGCGGCTCGCGCATCGCTTTCCGCGGGTCAACAGGATCACCAATCAGCAGGCGCGTGAACCAATTTCTCGGTTCATTCTTCATCCGCGACACGCTCTCGCTACGCGGTGAAGGAGTAGGCACTTCCGCGGCAGGAATTTCCGCGGCGGCAACCTCCGCTTTTACAGGTGCAGTCTCAACGGGCGCGGCCGGCTCCGGATCAACTGCGCGAACTGCATCAACTGCGCTAACTGCATCAACTGCGCTTGGCTGCGGCTCCTTGAACGGCTCGCCCGACTGCTCTCCCGCAGGGGAGATAGCGAATTGCTCCAGAAAAGGCGATAGCGTCACCGGCGCCTCGGTCTTCGCGTCCTTGATGCCTTGCAATCGCTGCATCATCTCTTCGGGAGCGGAGAGCACCAGCCGATCGCCAACCTGGATCTCCCCCTCCGCTACGGTATTTGCTTGCAGGGCAAGCACGCTCCCTGCAACCTTGCCCAAATCAGCTGGGCTGGCTAAGGGAAACGATGCAACGGTCGCGAGAACGGCACAATCGCTGTCGAGGTAAATCAGATCCAGCGGAACGCGGATGCTGCTGGGAGAAATCTCCAGGCTCGGACAAAACCACAATCCCGTTCCAGCCCGTGGCTCCAGGGTGCGCAGTCGCGCTTCCGGGCTGTCGGAATTGGCGTCAACGGCTTCCACACTCGAAGCCACGAAACGCTCGCGGGATAGGTTGTAAACGCAGTATATTTTGGCACTTGCGGCAGAAGGTTCCGCGGACGCAGCTTTGGGCGCCGCGTTTTGCCGCGTAGCGGGGATCCCCGCCCGCGGAAATTTTCTGCTCTCCGCCATTGCTTATGCTCTTCTTCGATCAATCTACGACTTTTCTTCGATATTGGGTAGGTCACCTTCGTACCCCCGAGGTGCACGCAGGATGGCCCGGGCCGGTGCATCGTCCTTTGCTCGGGTGCTTGGCGACGGGGCAGCCGCGGCTCAGCGCGTCTCGTACGGGTGGAAGATGTAGTCCTTCCCCTTCACGACCGTATGGCACGTGTTTCCGCAGTCCGAGGGGCTTTTGGCGTCGGGCGAAAACTTCTTCGTTGCAGTGTCGTAGTTGAACACCGCATATCCCCACCCGCCGTTGCTTTTCGGGAATCGCTTGCTGTCCTTTTCCATCACGAAAGCCTGCGTAAAGTAGTCCGGCACGTCCACAGCGAACTGGGCCTCCGTGCTCTTTTTCTGCTTCCACTGGAGCTTCACGATCATGGAGCCCTCCGGGAAAGGCTGGCCGTTGCTGGGAACGCCGGCCTTGTACGCCGCGATCATGGCTGGATTGGCGACAATGACCTTCAATATGTCGTCTTGATGAGCGGAAGAGACGGTAGCCCAATCCTCATATCCCATGAAGTCGGAAAACGCGATTCCTCCAGGCGATACCAGCGAGTATTTGTCCTGCGCGTGCAGGGAAATCAGGAACAGCAAAGCAAGCACGGTTACGAGAATTACAAAAAGCGTAATGCTGCCCATGCGTTTTACCTCCGCGCGCGGTCTCAGCTCCGGGTCTAGCTGATCGTGCCCTATAGATTTCGTCACACGTTCAGACATGGTGTTCTCCTCAACAAAATATTTTTCCCGTGCCCGATCAACGTGCATTTCGAACGATTGCGATGAAGCCAGGAGAGAGGGGAGTAAAAAACAGTGGGACAATCGTAGCACCTTCCTCGAAAAGCCTGGAGAATTTATCTTCAAAGACGTTCCCGCGATGGCGGGTGGCCCGCCCCAGGCGACCGGAGCGCCTGGTGCCTGCCCAATGGTAGACTTCACCCTCAAAGGACATACCGCCCCCCGGGTCGCTTATTCGCAGGAGGTACACGCACCATGAATGCCCCCCACCCTGATCCACGGGACCGCCGCACTGCTGCTCGCGAGATCCGCGCTTTCCGCTCCACGAGGTTGCTCAACCGGTTCGTCCTCGCAGCCCTGTGCCTCGGCATTTTCGGAATGGTGGTGGCGCTCACTGCCACGCATGTCACGGCCGCGGGAACACCCGTAGCGGTCATCACCGGTCTCAATCAGCCTGTGTATGTCGCGGCCGACAAAAACGGCAATCTTTACATTGCCAACCTGTGCGGAAACACGTCCGGAATTCCCGGCGATTGCAAAGTGTACAAGGAAACGCTCTCCGGCGGCGTCTACGCGCAAAGCCTCGTCGCCACCTTCACCGCCTCCGCGCCCACGGCGGGAGTGGCAGTTGATACCAGCGACAACCTCTACATAGCGGTTGCTAACAAAGGCGTCTACAAGGAAACCCCCTCGGGCCAGTCCTACACTCAGACTCTCGAAGGCTGCGCCTACGCGCAGGTGGGAGGCTTGGCAGTGGATTCTCAAGGAAACTTTTATGTGTCATCTGGCAGCAGTGTCTCCAAGGAAAACGCGACATCCACTTGCAGCTCTGTGACCTTCGTTGCCCTTGGCCTTGACCATCCCGCCAGCGTCGCCATCGACGCATGTGGCATCGTCTACGTCGCCCAGACCGGAGTCCAGAACGAGGTGTTTAAAGAGATCCCCTCCGGCAGCGGGTACACCCAAAAGCCGGTAAATCAGATCAGCTCACCGATGGGCCTGGCCGTCGATTCCAGTCAAAACGTCTTTGTCCCCACCAGCGGCGGCTTCGTCTACCAGGAATCCCCTGCCGGTGCCGGATATTCGCAAACGGTCATCCAGAGTGGTCTCAATAACCCAACGGGTATTGCTGTCGACGCCGCCGGCAATATCTACGTGGTAGAGAACGGCAGCAACACAATATGGAAGTTGCCGCCCGCCTCAGGAGCCGCAGCGACGTGTCCCGCATCGCCAATGGGCCTCACCGCAACGCCGACGACAACCAACTAACAAGCCGAGTTGCCGGGTGGCCGGCTCTCCAGAAAACTCGGTTGCCATGACAGGGGTATCCCGCGGTCCCGAACCTGGGACCCGGGAACCACAAACGCTCGCAGCCCACAGCTCCTGCATGTGACCCACCTGATGAATTCTGCTCTTTCACTCTCTTCACTCATTTCACTTTTTTTCACTCCTTCCTCTCGCCCCAGAACGCCCGCTGGCCGCTCCCTGCTGCGACAATCGATGGGGGGATTTATGCCGCTCAATCCGGAAAACGTAATTTCAAATCTGCGTGAGCTGCGCGACCTGACGGCCAACGCCGACGGGGCGCAGCGCATTGCGTTTACACCCACATGGCTCAAGGCGCGCGAATGGTTTGGGGCGAAGCTGCTCGGCCTGCCCGTAGAGCGGCATTTCGACGCCGCCGGCAATCAATGGATCACACTGCGCGGCGCGAGCGAGAAGACATTAGTTCTCGGCAGCCATCTTGACTCGGTTCCTAACGGCGGATGGCTCGATGGATGTCTCGGCGTGGTCGCGGGCCTTGAAGTGCTGCGCTATCTCGCGGAGAAATATTCTGGAAAGCCTCCCTTCACCGTGCGCCTGGTGGACTGGGCGGATGAGGAAGGCGCGCGTTTTGGCCGCAGCCTCTTCGGATCGGCGGCATTTGCGGGCACGCAAACAATCGCCGCCGACCGCGGCCGCACGGACCGCGACGGCATCACCCTGGAAGCAGCTCTCACGCAGGTGGGCATCGATATTGACCGCATCGGCGATGCCGCTGCGGAGCGCAAGAATATCGCTGCGTACCTCGAACTGCACATCGAACAAGGACCGGTGCTGGAAAATGCCGATCTGCCGCTGGGCGTGGTGACGGGGACCAAGGGCGTGGAGCGCTATGCCATCACCTTCACTGGGCAGGAGGCGCACTCGGGCTCGACTCCCATGGCGGTGCGGCGCGATGCGCTGGCTGCCACAGCAAAATTGGCGCTCGAGATACGCACCATCGCCGGCAAGCATCCTGACTCCGTGTGCACCATGGGCAGCGTCAAGACCTACCCCGGCATTGTGACCGCTGTGGTTGGCCGCTGCGAGGCGACCCTCGATCAGCGCGATCTGGACGCCAACATTCTCGCCAACATGTTTGCGGAGGCGCAGGCTGCCAGCCGGCGCTTTGCCGCCGAAGAGCGCTGCGAGGTGGAGTGGTCCCGCATCTACAGCATCGAGCCGATTCCGTTTCACCCGGATTTGATCGCACTGTGCGAAGAGTCGATCCTCGATACGACGCCCAAAACGCGCCACCTGCCTTCTGGCCCGCTGCATGATGCGTCCGAGGTTAGCCGTTGCGGGATTCCCACGGTGATGATGTTCGCGCAGTCAATCAAAGGCATCAGCCACAACAAGATCGAGGACACGCGCACCGAGCACCTGGAGCTGGCCGTGCAAGCCTTCGCGCGGCTCGCCGAGAAGACGCTAGCGTGGATGGGGAGGCGTTAAGGGACTTCTCGCTCCTCTCATTCACTCCTTCACTCATCTCACTCTTTTCACTCGCTCTTCACGTCCCTGGCCACTGCGTCTCTGAATTCGGCGTATCCTTAGACGTCCCCGAAAATTGGGCCGTATGGGACCCTGTCCCGGACACGGGAGGAAGTATGTTCGACGGTATGATGTCGTTCGCCACTTTTTTTGAAGGATTGGTTCTTCTCAGCCTCTTCATCCTTTTCATTCTCATTGCCAAGTCAATCTACAGCATCGGGCCCACGCAAATCGGCCTGGTACGCAAGCGCTTCGGCGCAAAGTTGCCCGGCGACAACCCGATCGCCTTCAAAGGCGAGGCCGGCTACCAGGCGGAACTGCTCATGCCCGGACTGCGTTTCAAGTTCTGTGCAATTTACGCGGTCGCCAAGCATCCATGGGTGCAGGTACCAGCCGGCCAAATCGGTGTCGTCATCGCGCAAGTGGGCGCGCCCACACCCATCGGCGCAAAGTCGGGCGTGTACAAAAACGAATTCGGCAACTTCACTGACGTTGCAAGCTTCGTGGCCAACGGCGGCCAAAAGGGCGTACAGCGACCGGTTCTTTCGCCCGGCATGCTGGCCCCCGTCCATCCTGTAGCCTTCCTGATCATCACCAAGCCGCAGGTCTTCGGGGTTCCCATCACCGATACCTACCGCCAGTTGGCCGACCAGTCTGGCCGGCTCACCTTCGCCGCGTTCGGACTGGAAGAGCGGCAGCTTGAAGTGACGCGCATTGCGCCCCGGCCCACCGATGCCGGCAAAGTCGCGGACATGATCGGCATCGTCACCTCGCTCGAAGGCCAGCCGTTACAGGCAGGCGCCATCGCCAGCCGTCTGGGACTCTTCGACGACGTTGCGGAGCTCGAAAAGAAGCCTGACACCACCGACTTTCAGCTCATCGCCGCCATCCTCGGCAGCAAAAACACGCTGCACAACAACTACCAGGACTTCCAGCAATTTCTGGATGCCGGCGGCAAGATCGGCCTGCAACACGATCCGCTTCTCTACGGCGCTTACAACCTGAATCCGTTCCTGGTGCGCGTGGAGCAGGTTCCGATGCTGGTCGTCGAGCAAGGACAAGTGGCCGTCATCAAGGCCTACGTGGGCCTGCCCACCCAGGACACTTCCGGCGTCGGATTCAAATTCGGCAGCCTGGTGCGGCCCGGTCATCAAGGCATCTGGCAGGAGGCGTTGCGCACCGGCAAGTACCCCATCAACCCGCGGATCTACGACGCCAAGGTCGTCCTCACTGCAATCCTCAAGCTCGACTGGGCCAAGGACGTCACCGGAGCCCATGGCCTCGACGCGCGCCTCGAACCCATCATTGCCAAGAGCAACGAGGGCTTCGTCTTCGCCATCGACCTCCAGGTCCTCATCCACGTTCCCGACACCAAGGCGCCGCGCGTGATCTCCATGGTCGGCTCCATGGAAAATCTCGTGAACGAAGTTCTTCAAGCAGCCGTCGGCAATCTCTTCCGCGACAAGATCGGCGGCATGGAAGCCATCAAGTTCATCCAGACCCGCCAGACCGTGCAGGAAGAGGCATGCGCCTACATCCAAACCAAGCTCGCCGAGTACGAAATCGAAACCCGCGGCGTCTACATCCAGGACGTGGTCTACCCGGCCGCGCTGGTCACGGTGCTCACCGAGCGCGAGGTCGCGCACCAGCAGGTAGAAACCTTCAAGATGCAGCGCCAGGCGCAGGACCAGCGCATCGAAACGGAGAAGGCGCGCGGCACCGCGGACATGCAGGCGCAACTGGCGCAAGCCGCGGTCGGCGTCGACATCAAGAAGAACAATGCCGAAGCGCGCAAGGCGGAAGCCGACGGCGAATCCACTTATATCGAGCGCACCGGCACAGCCCAGGGCGCGCAGGTGCGAGCCGTTGGTTTGGCCCGCGCTGAGGCCTATCAAAAACAGGTCGCAGCCTTGGGCCAGGGAGCCACGGCTCTCGTGAACGCCATCGAGGCTCTATCCCGGAGCAACGTCCCCTTCATGCCCAACACACTCGTCACCGGAGGCGGCGGCAACGCCAACGGAGTTCTCGAAGGTCTGGGAGCGCTGCTCATGCAGAAGGTCTCTCCAGCGGCAACAACCAACGGGTCGAAGCCCGAATTGCCGCAGCCGCCAGCGAGTTCCGCCAGGCCGTAGAAATTGCAACCTCATCACATCACGGGGTGCCCCGGGTCTCGATTCCGAGACCCGGGAACCACAAACTTTGGCACCACCCGTCTCCGCAAAACCGGCGTCCGCTGTGGTCAAATGCAGGCAGGGGCGCGGCCGATTCGCGAAGCCATCGACTCTTCAGGAGACCAGCCATGATCGCCCTGCGACAGTCGGCGCTGTTCATCGCCATTCTGTTCCCCGGCATGGTCGCGATCTGCGCGCAGGACAACCCAATCCAGCCATTGCAGCCGATGGCGCGCACTGCGGATCCGTCGTTCGAGGTGGCTGTCATCAAGCCCGCGGACCCGGACGACCGCAACAATGGGTTCCACCTGCGCGGTCACCGAGTCTCCATCGAAAACATGTCGATGACGAGCATGATCTGCTTCGCCTACTCCATCCAGAAAACCCAGATCGTCGATGCACCGCATTGGTTTGACGAGCAACTCTGGGACATCGATGGCGTCCCCGATGCGGAAGGCGCGCCGGACTGGCCTCAGTATCGCCGCATGCTGCAGAAGCTGCTCGCCACACGGTTCTCGCTCCAGATGCATCACGACAAGCGCGTACTCCTGGTGTACACGCTCACCATCGCCAAGGGCGGCCCAAAGCTGGAGAAGAGCAAGAGCGATCCGGATGCGCTCAGCGACCAGTCAGGCCACGGCATCGGCTCGCAGCAATTCATGAAGTTCACCAACGACAGCATGACCGACTTCGCCCAGCTCCTTCAGTTGATGGGAGACAGGCCGGTCATCGACCAGACTAATCTCTCCGGCCGCTACGACTTCACCCTGCTTTGGACTCCGGACCAAATGCGCGCCGCGGAGCCGGACGCCGCGCCTGGACTCTTCACTGCTGTTCGGGAGCAATTAGGGTTAAACCTGGAAGCCGCGCGCATACCGGCCGATGCATTTGTCATCGATTCCGCAACAAAGCCGACGCAAAATTAACCGAACCAGCACCGCAACAGTGCGCTTCCCACCACCCTTCACATTCAGGATGCACGGAACGTCCGCTTGCCCCTCGCGCACCGCCGTCGGCACTGGAGCGCCCGGCAAACTCTAAACAAGGCCCTGAATTCCATCCTGCGGCAATGCGTTCAGCACCAAAGCAGAAACGATTCGATCGGCCGCGCACAAAGAGTCGATCTTCGGTTTGCGCAAATCTGTAAACGACGAAAAAACCAGCTGCCAATCCGGAGCGTGCTGCTCGATGCACTCGCGCAGGTGAACGCAGTCGCCCAGCGCCAGATTGGCTCCCTGTCCGGAAAACGGATAAAACGTGTGACACGCATCGCCAATCAAGATCGTCCGCCTCATACTCCAGGGATCGCATTGCACCGCGTCGACGGAATTCACCGGATTCCTGGCGAACTGGCCCTCCAAATCCACGATGCAGGAGACCACATCCTTGAAATTCTCCTCAAAGAACTCGCGAACGGCTGCCTCACTTTTAAGGTTCGAAAAAGACTGCTGTCCCTCTTGCCTCAGAAATATCCCACCCTGGAAACTTCCGTCGTAGTTGGGCAGCGCCATCATCAGGAATCCCGATCGCGGCCAAATGTGCAGCGCGTTTTTGTCCATACCGCAAGCAGACGCGGAAGCCAAGGCCAGCTCCTTATAGCCATGCTTCAACATTGCGCGATCCTCGCGCGCAGGGCAGGAACTGTTAACAGTCATCGACCTGCGAATCGCCGAAAATACGCCGTCTGCTCCGATGACGATTTCGCCTTTGACGCGAAAGGTCCTCTTGTCTGAATCAACGATCTCAAGCTCTGCTTCGTTTGGATCGCACCCCACCACCCTTTGTCCGAATCGAAACTCAACATTCGCATGCTCCGCGGCAGCTGCGCGA
Organism: uncultured Acidobacteriota bacterium; assembly: GCA_963786565.1. Classification (GTDB taxonomy): domain Bacteria; phylum Acidobacteriota; class Terriglobia; order Terriglobales; family Acidobacteriaceae; genus Telmatobacter. The sequence goes on from CAWAZR010000024.1 coordinate 886,948, forward strand.
AGAAGTGCGTTCAATTCGGCCCGGGAGACACAGACCGCCCCAGCGACTGGGTTGAGCAAGGTCGCCTCGCTTGCGGTCTGGGCGTAAGGTTCGAACACCGGTTTTCCGGCGATCGGATGAAAGACACGCCCCCGAAGCGGAGTCGTGATTGCCTTCAACTTGTCGCCTAACTTTGCCTCTGTAGCCAGAAGTTCGAGAGTCGCAGGAGCCAGCGCAAGATTGATCGAGCGGCGCGGCGCCAGAGGATCGTCCTCCGCAGGCCGTCTCTCATAAACCACCACGCGGTAGCCGAGCTGCGCCAGCTCGAGCGCCATCAGGCACCCGGCCAGGCCGGCTCCGACGATAAGGATCGGCCGCTTTTGCACCATCGCCATCATTATCCTTGTTTTTCCAGTCGGCCGTTCAGAAAGATGAAACAGCAGAATGAGTTTAGAAGCGCGGCGCTGACAAGACGGCCGTGCGAACACGTACAATATTCCCGTTCGAGAGTGCAAAACCAAGTTCCACGGAACGCCGCCGCAGGAAGGACTCACATCATGCGTTCGCTGTCTCCCCGGGCCCCGTTCCTCTCTCGCTGCTGCTTAGTCTTTTTCCTTGCCCCGATTCTCAATCCTTCGCATGCAGCCTTCAGCCAACCAGTGAATGGGCAGCAAGAGGCGCCCAGGACAAGTCGGCCAAACGCACCAAACGCTGACGTTGAGAAACAACTTGCGATCTTATCTTCCTATTCCGTCGGGGTCACCACGCTGAAAGACTTTTACTCCGACTGGAACGCTGGCGACGCCCTTCGCATGAAGCTGGGAATTGTGAAGGCCTTGTTCGGCAAGGGTTTCAAAGCAGAATTCGACATCGGCTGGACAGGCCACAACAAGCCGGAGGTCAGCGAAGTGGTGCAGCAGCAGTTTGAGACTGCTCGCCTGCTTGCGGAAGACGGCAGCAAAGCAAGCTTTACGCCAAGCACCTTCCAGCCGGGCGGAAGCGCCACTGTGATCAAGATCTACGCGCACCTGAAATTCGTTGACGGCACGCTCGCAAGCATTGAGAAGAACTTCTAAATAGCGCGGCGGCAACCGACCCGAATCCTCACGAAGCAAACTCACCACGACAAAGTTTTTCCCGTACAGGGTTGCAGACTTACGGCGAAATTACGGCATTTTTTCGGTCTGACCGTAACTTCTTCCTTATCTGTTCTTTGGCTATCTCTGTACAGTTGTACAGGCGCTGTAACTGGGCCTGCTGAATGGCTGCAAGCTGCTGAATCCTTGTCGGTTAGAGGGGCTGTTACAGTCTCACAGCCCGAAAACGGGGAGCAAGGGAGCGAGGGAGCAAAAAGGCTGGCATCCAGCTTCCTGACTTCACTTGGGCTGGGGGTGTGGGGGGAGGGGGGTGCGGGGAGGGGGGCGGGGGAGTAACGGAATCGTTAATGGCCGGGGACGGTTTCGGGCCGCCTTTGGGGAAGCGCGAACGCTCAAGGGCAGCGGGCAGGCGCTCGAGCAGCCAGGCGACGATGGTGGAGACGGTGCTGTCGTATTGGGCGGCGAGATGGCGCGCCTGGCGGTAGATCTCCGGTGAGACGCAGACGGTGATGTTTTTGACCTTGCGCATGGCGCGACTTCCCCTGGGGCGTTTTTCTTGCCCTATTGGTAGCTTGCGCCAAAGCCGGGTAATTATCTGCAAATCGGCGGGCTGAATTTGTGGATTGTTTTCAATGAATTGCAAGGGAAGATGGGCCCGGGGGCTTGCATTCTGGAGGGGCGGTCAATTCGGGTAGGGATTGGGCGGGAATTTGGCGTTGGCTACGGCGTTTTTCAGGACCGATGCCGGGAAATGATGGGTAACTTCCGGGTTGGCGGTCACTCGGCCGGAGTCGTTATTCAGGAATCAACTGGATAATTTTCGCGTTGCAATCTCGGCGATGGAATCACATCCTGCAAATTCACTTGGTTCGCAATGCGCTCCTAAGCTCGATTGCAGTGAGGAGCAACCACACCACACACGTGCCGACGAAAGCTCGTTGCATTAGGCCCGCATCGCGTGTTCCTTGGAAAATAACAAAAACGACAAAACTGACCACTGCGATCAACGACAACACTAAAAGCAACCGATGAGAGAACTGTTCGCGCGGGTCCTTCTTCAGGCGGCGCGAAATAAGAACCATTGCAGGCATTAGCGCAAGGAACGACAAAAGGCCAGCAGCAATATGGAGAATGCCAACTGTCGTCGGCGCAGCTCCCCTCCGGTCAGTCGTGAAAAATGCAGCAAGAAAGGTTAGGACACCGAATGCCGTTATGAGAATCGAACCGGTTTTCGAGCGCGTGTCTATCGCCGGATATTGGTAAAGCCCCCGCGCAAGACAAATTGCGCCGAGACCAAACCCTACAAAAGCGGTGTCCATGAGCGCCCCATGCCGACCGATAGCGTACTCGCTGAGGAAATGCTGTGCCGGATTAATATCCCCACCAATTAGATGCAATACAAGTACCACGGCAACAAAATACGACAAGCCAAATACACCGGCTGTAGCTACGCGTAAATCGGTTCGAGTTCGACTAACGTTGGAGACACTCTGCGACGAGGTCACGTGAAAACCCTCCACTTGGTGCCGCTCTCAATAGTACCGCGGGGTCTCGAAGCAGGCTAACATTCTAAGTCGGTGCCTCAAAGCCGACGTTGTCCAAGGCGGCTTCGGGCCGAATCCGGACCGCCGCAGGTTCCGGGAAAAAGAGTTGCGCTCGAATCGCGGGCAGTCCGTCAGTTCCCACTCAGTGACGTCCCGAGTAGCGGTTATCCAACCGGAATGCGGGTGCAGAATACCGTCCCAGAAGGAACACCCATCTTCAGCCCGTTTTGAGAAAGGAATTCAGCGGCGTAGCATCTCGCAAGCCATCGCACTACTCATGCCTCACTCATGTCGTGGCTTTCTTGAAGTCTTCCTCTGTCAATCTCCCGCCAAGATAATCCACGTTGTACTTGGCGTAGAGGGCGACCATTTCTTCGCGGCTGGGAGGTGTGGGACTCGGGTTTCTGCGTCGGCGGGCGCCTTCTTCGAAGAACTCCTCCAGCCTGCCACCTGGAGTAAGTCCGACGAATAGGGTACCTGATGTCGATCCGTTGATGTACCGGTGCGGAATCTTCTGAGGGGCCACCAGACTGCCCCCTTCGACCACGCGATACAGCTTTCCCCCAACTTCATATACGAATTCACCCTTGACGACATAAAACCATTCGTCGCCGTCGCGGTGACTATGAAGAGGTGGCCCCTCCCATGGATTGTGATCAGCCAGCATAATGCAAAGGCGACCTCCAAGATCTGCTGTTCTCACCTTGCACTGCAATTCATCCGGAACCACGAGGGAACGGCCATCTGCATGCCGTGTCTGGCCGGGTCCCACGATGATTGGCTCTGTTCTCGGCACTTGAGCCTCCTGTCCTGCGCTGGACAGCGGCAGTGAACCTGCAGACGCCGCCATCAGTTCGACAAATGATCTCCGATTCATCGAGCACGCTCCCTGAACTTTTACCGGATTATAGTTCTCCTGGCCAGCTACATTCCTGCACATCACGCCGTCGAGTTGCGGTCGGATTGTCGCCCACTCGGAAATTACGCTAATTTCGGATAAGTTCTGGCAAGTCGGCTTATGGGAAGCGGTGGATGGTGCGCTGGCGTGGAATTCTGGCTGGGTTCTCGAACAGGATGCGCGCTGGGCCAGGTCGCACCTTGGGTCGTATTCCCACCTGTTCTCGTCTTTGCGCCGTAGCTTCCGACTCGATCTCCACCGCTCCTTCGACGCCCGTCTGGTAGTGGCGAAAGCTGGACCACTGCCAGTCTTCGGGTTTGGCTACCAAGCCGCGCGTTACCGGATTCCGATGAATGTAACGAAGCTTTTCGATACGCTTCCGATCGCTCCAGACATTGAAGTCGTAGTACCGTGCTTGCCAGAAGGGTTCTGCGTGGCGCAAGGCGAGCGAACGCGATACGGACTGCTTCAGAGCTTGGATTGCCGTCGACAGGCGAGCGCTATCCGGTTCACTGACTAACAAGTGGACGTGCTCGGGCATGACAACGTACCCAAGCACGCCAAATCGGTAGGAGCGGCGCGTCTGTTCCAGAGCACGCTCGAATACGGCTCGCAACGGAGCGGCGGCAAACTTCGCCCGCCGGCGATAGCAACTGAAGGTAAGGGAAGTGCAGTTGCCGCGTTTGTTGGTACCTGCGGAGTCCTGAGGGCACGAAGATAGAATGGCGGCGGCCAGCATCGCCGTCTGTGACGGGGGAGACATCCGTCCCTCCCGCCCTAGCAAGCTAGGACGGGGCACCCCATTCCCTGTAGGGACGCTTGGGAGCGGAAATCACTGGCTGGGCCGCCCGCGCAGGGGTGAGGTCTCAGTGGTCGGTGATCAGTGGTAGTGGTCAGTGGCCAGTTGACACTCTCCACTCTCACTCGCCCTTTCACCTGTTCCCTGTTCCCTGTTTTTCAGTCGTCGTCCGGCGGGCCACTGTTCTTCTCGAGAACCAGGCGCTCCGCGCTTACGCGTGTGGGAATGGGCGCGAAGGCCGGAGGCTGCTGGGTATAGTCGAAGCAATCGCTGAAGGCATCCGTGCCGGCGTCGCGCGTGCCCAGCGTGCCCAGGTCAAAGTTGTGCTCGATAAAGTGGATGAAGCCGCTGGCCTCATGGTTCACATGCGTGACGTAGCCGTGTTTGGTGTAGGGCGAGACGATGAGCAGCGGCACGCGGAAGCCGGGCCCCATCGCGTCCACCTTGGGCGGAGCCACATGGTCGTACCAGCCGCCCCAGTCGTCCCAGGAGATGAAGATGGCTGTCGAATTCCAGTAGGGGCTGTTGCCGATGGCGTTGATGATCGACGCCACCCAGCTCGGGCCCTCGCTGCCCGATCCCGGATGGTCCGAGTGCGCGAAATCGGGAACGATCCACGTCACCTGCGCCAGTTCGCCGTGGGCAATGTCGGTGAGAAAGCGATTCTGCGGCGAGATCACATTGTCGTGCCAGTCCTGGCCGTAACGGATGTGCCGGATGGCCTGGTACGCCGAGAGAATAAAGAAATTGTCGCCGCTGGAGGGAGCGTAGTAACGCCAGGTCACGCCCTTCTCGTCGAGCAGATCGGCGACGGTGAGATAGTCAAAGCAGGGAAATACGCCGGGCATCTCTTCGCCGTTGGCTCCCAGAACTGCTGCCGTCGTGTCGGGCGATGCGTCGCAGCCCCACACCGAGCCTGTAGGATTTTCCGCAACGTTGGCCGACTGGCCCGCGATCATGTACTGGTGGGCCACAAAGCTCGGCCCCGTGTTCGACTGGAACATGCGGTCGCCCAGCACGTATTGCTTCGCCAGCGTCCAATACTCCTCCACATCCTTCTCGGGCACATAAGAGTAGGGCAGCGTGGCCGGACTCGCACTGCTCTGCGCAAATCCATCCATGTTGCCGTTATCCCAGTCCTCGGCCCAGCGCGTGTGTGAGTGGTCGAGATCGCGCGAGTCGCTCAGCGAAACGGGTGTGAGCGCGATCGACTGGCTGCCGTTCATGCCGCTTTGCGCGGTGTCGGCGCCGGGAAACCCGTTGAAGAGATTGTCGAAGCTGCGGTTCTCCTGCATGATGACCACGATGTGCTGGATGGGAGAGCCGGCGATGGGAGAAACCGTGCTCGCGGGCACGGGCGGCGAAGGAGTGAACGCGAGATTGGCGTTGCAGCCGGTGACGGCGGTAATCAGGCACGCACTGCCCGCTATCAACACGAGGGTAAGCCGCAGGCGCACGGGGTAGGTGCGCCTCGCGGTCTGCGGCTTCCTGTTGGTTCGCAACATGACTGGGGATCGGTACCTCAAAGTGCTGCAATGGGCAAAGAGTAAGCCCCAAGACTGCGATTTCAAGTGATTTAAATCACAGGTTAACACCCTCTTAGAAGACGTTCTGTGCAATTTTTGACTTTTGAAGGATTGGCCATTACGGCTGGCGGTTCAACAGGTTACGTTCGATTCGGGGCCTAGGTCACCAGCGGGGGACCGTCGATTGCCCTGGGAACACCTGGCATGGCGTGGACGGAATGCAGCGGTCGAAATTGGCGTGCCGATTCGGGCGCACGCTTGCCAAAACGCAGGACTCGGGAAGCTATCACAACCTGAGGCTTTCGCACAAGACTTGCAATTCCCAGCGACTACCCCTACTATCCGCAATAGAAACCGGCCTGCAAAGCAGGTGGGTGATCAACGCTGGTTGAACCAACATTCAATGAACAGGGGCTCGACTCGACAATCGGTTTTGTGTGCAGTGTCCGCCAGTCCGGAATGCCTAATAAACCGCGGAGAGCTCCACCGTCTTAGGACGGGTTCACCAGCACATCGCTCACGGCCCAGTGGGCCGGATTCTACTTTCCTTAAGCGCGGTAAGCTCCTTGGAGTGGGTCGGTTTGAACGAAACATCCCTCAGGGGCTAAAGCCCCCGTTTATTTCGGAGCTTTTTCGGCACGACTGAAGTCGTGCCCCTTCGCGAAACTCCCGGACCACATTTCCGCGATTCCCGGCACGACTGAAGCCGTGCCCCTTCGCGGAACCCTGCACCCCACACTCACTCCGCCAGCCCCGCGCGGGTCTGGAGACCCCCGCTACAGGTTCGCGCCGCTGCCGTATCCTAAATTGAAGTGCATCCAGTTCTCTTTCACATCGGCGCCCTTGTCATCCCGTCCTACGGCGCGGTGACCGCGCTGGGCGTTCTGCTGGCGCTTGGACTTACGCAACGCACGGCGCGCGTGGCGAGCCGCGACATCAATCTCGACGCGGGCAAGGTGTGGAACTTGTGCATCCTGAGCCTGTTTGCGGCGCTGGCCGCGGCGCGGCTGCTGCTCGTCATCGTGAACTGGAGTGCGCTGCGCCTGCATCCCGCGTGGCTGCTGGGACTGGCGATGGTGCACCATCCGCTGCTGGCCGGCACGGGCGCGCTGGCGGGCGCGGGATGCGCTCTCTGGTACGCGCGGCGTAACAAGCTGCCTCTGCGCGCCACGGCCGACGCGCTGGCCGCCCCATTGGCCTTGGGCCTCGCGTTTGAGCAACTGGGCGCGCTGGCTTCGGGATCGGGCTACGGCGTTGAGGCAGAGCCCGGCCTGCACTGGGCAGTGACCTATACGAGTCCGCTGGCCGAACTCTGGAGCGGCACGCCACTCGGGATTCCGCTGCATCCCGTGCAGGCTTACGCCGCGCTCGCGTTTCTTGCCCTCGCCTTGCTCCTGCTGGTGTGGTTGCCCGCCGAGCGGCGCAAGGGCGACGTGGCCGGCCTGGGCCTGATGGGCCTTGGCGTAGCGATCTACATCACCGAACTCTGGCGCGATCCCGAGGGGCGCGGCTCGCTGCTCCATGGCGCGCTCGACGGACCGCAGGTTGCCGCCATTCTGATGGTCGTGGCCGGGGCGCTGGTGCTGCGCGAACGCAAGGCCGCATACCCATCTGCGGACGCAGCACCGCCTGCCACCGCGCATGGAGGCACGGTATGAGTGGGCCGCGCACCCCCGGAGGCGACTCTGGCGCGGTCGACGTGCCGGCGGAAGCGAGCGGCCAGCGCCTGGATCACTTTCTGGCTACGCAACTCGAAGGCGTAAGCCGATCGCGGGTGCAGATGCTCATCGACCAGGGCGACGTGCTGGTGGACGGGCAGGCGCACAAGGCTTCGCTGAAGCTGCGCGGCGGCGAGCGCATTACCGTCACCGGCGAGCCGCATCCCGCGCCGCTGAAGGCGGTGCCGGAGGCGATTCCGCTGGATGTGGTGTACGAAGACGCCGACATGGCCGTGGTGAACAAACCCGCGGGGATGATGGTGCACGCGGGATCGGGCGCGAGCGACGATGCGCGCAGCCGCGGGACGCTGGTGAATGCGCTGCTGCATCGCTTCAAGGCGCTTTCTTCTACCGGCGGCGAGTTGCGGCCCGGCATTGTGCACCGCCTCGACAAGAACACCAGCGGATTGATCGTGGTGGCCAAGAACGATCGCGCGCACGCCGCGCTGGGCGCCATGTTTGCCGAGCGGCGCGTGGAGAAAACCTACATAGCGCTGGTGCAAGGCGCGGTGGAGCGCGAGAAAGGCACCATCAGCGCCGCGGTGAGCCGCGACCCTGTGCGGCGCACACGCATGACCACGCGGCCCAGCGACATTGGCCGCTCCGCGATCTCGCATTACCAGGTGCTGCGGCGTTTGGACACGCGCTTTGGCAAATTCACGCTGGTGAGCGTGCGCATTGAGACCGGCCGGACGCACCAGATCCGCGTGCACATGGCGTCGATCGGCCATCCTGTGGTGGGCGACACGCTCTATGGCGGCGCGGCGCAGTTGCGCGACCAGCAGGCTCTGAACGCAGCACCTTCGCGAGCGGCACGGCGCAAGACGGAGCCGGAAACCCTTCGCCTGGGCCGTAACTTCCTGCACGCGGCCCGGCTCGAAATCATGCATCCGCTCACCGGCAAACGGCTCCAGCTGGAAGCGCCGCTGCCCCCGGAGTTGAAGGCCTTCCTCGACCGCCTGGAAGCCGCCTGAACGCGAAAACGCATCTTAACCAGGTGAGAACCCGGTGGGGGCAAACACTCCCACGGGCATGTGCAGGATTGTTAGAATAGGGACGTGATGACCCAGCAATATTTCACCCCAACGGCGGGGCTCCGCCAGCGGGGCTCGCGCATTTTCTTGATCGCGCTTGCGGCATTGTTTCTTGCCGCGGCTTCCGTTGCCAGTCTTTCCGCGCAAAACCCGAGCGGACAACCCGCTCCGGCGGCAGCGGCCCCACCTGCGCCCGCGCAGGCGGACCAGAGTGGCGCGACGACGGATGTGGGCACGCCGACCATCCGCACCACCGTGAACGAAGTGAGCCTGATCTTTACCGTCACCGACAAGCACGGGCACTACATTCCCAACCTGAACCAGAGTGACTTTGCGCTTCTCGACGACCAGAAGGCGCCGGCCAGGGTGAACTCATTCCATCAGCAGATCAATTTGCCGCTGCGCGTGGGCATCCTCGTTGACACCAGCAGCTCCATCCGCTCCCGTTTCCAGTTTGAACAACAATCGGCCACCGAGTTCCTGCTGCAAGTGCTGCGAGCAAAGAATGACCGCGCCTTCGTCATGGGATTCGATGTAACGCCCACGGTGACTGCGGACTGGACCAACGACCAGGACGCTTTGGAAACGGGCGTCAACAAGCTGCGGCCAGAAGGCGGCACGGCGCTCTTCGATGCGCTTTATGTCGCCTGCCGCGACAAGATGCTGACGGAGCGCGGCCCCGAGCCGGTGCGCAAGGCCATCATTCTAGTTTCCGATGGCGAGGACAACCAAAGCCGCGTGTACATGCCGGAAGCCATCAAGGAATGCGAGCGCGCCGAGACCATCATTTACGCCATCAGCACCAATTGGACGCCCAGCCGCGGCGAGGGCGACAAGGTACTGCAAGAACTGGCCGAGCAAACAGGCGGCGAGCTTTTCTATCCTCCCTCGGCGGAAGAAATGACGACAAGCTTCAAAGACATCGAGGAAGCGCTGCGCAGCCAGTATGCGCTGATCTACACGCCCGCGGACTTCAAGGCCGACGGCGCATTCCGAACCATTTATTTATATTGCTTCGATCGCAACTATCAGGTGCGCGCGAAGAAGGGCTACTTTGCGCCGCGCCAGTAAGGCGGACGCAGGCAATTCGCGGTAGAAATCAAGAGCAGAGCGCGGTGAAAACCGCGCTCTTTCTGTTTACCCTCACTCCATGCCTCCCATGATCTCCGCATCCTGTCCCAATTCAGAACGATCTCCCGCCCCATTGTTCTGATCTGAAACCCAATTGGATTCGTTGACGCACGGACTCATCCATTTTCACTTCCGCACGATGAAATGAAAGTGGCGGTTCTCCGGAAGGTCGAGGTGCCATCCGGCGCGCCTTGGGAAACGTGCATTTGCGCTCGTAGGGGAGGGCGATGAATACGGCGGGCATCTGCGATTCAGTAGGAAGCCTTTGCGGAGTGAGGGGATTGCGATGATCCGGCAGGCCATCTCGTGCGACATTTGCGGCGCGGAGAAGCGGCAGACCAACCATTGGTTTGTCGCCTATGAGCAAGGTGGAGAGTTGCGCGTAAGCGGATGGACCTCGCGTCATCGGCTGCGGCCGGACTCGAAGCATCTCTGCGGACAAACCTGCCTGCACAAGTTGGTGGACGAGTTTATGGCTAAATGCATTGCCAGGCGCGCGCAGCGCAATGATGAGGCCGCCGAAGCCGAAGCTGAGCCAAGGGTGCTGGCCGATACCAGCCTGACTTCTGCGGCAGCACAAGTTGCCGCGGCAACGCGGATCGCTGCGGCGGCTGAGGCCGCCGCGGCACCGGCAGAAGTAGAATCGTCGGCGCGTCTGATCACGCCGCCCGCGCCCGCCTTATCCGCGCCGCTTCTGCCCAAGCCGGCCTATCGCCCCCAGTCTGAGGTCGTGACCATGCCATCGCGACAACTGCAACACGAATTTCCACCGCTCCCTGCGGACACGTTGCGCTATGCCTCGCGCCGCTGGCACGCCGAAGCCTGGGAGCGGGAACGGGAACGCGAACTGCGCGCTATCGAGGATCATCCCGACATTGCGGCGCGCCGCCGCACCAGCGCGTGAACTGCAACACCGAAGGAAGTTTTTATGTGGTTTGATCTGATACTGGCATTCGTCGCCTTGACTCCTCTACTGCTCACAAGGCCGGCCCCATGCGAGGCCCACCGTCGGCAGTGAATTGAGGAGCGAAGAAAGCACTATTTCGACGGCGTCTGCCCTGCGAGCAGCGCCAGCAGTCCTGCTTCGTCGATCACGGGGATCTTGAACTCGCGCGCCTTGTCCAGCTTCGAGCCTGCCTCTTCCCCGGCCACCACGCAGCTGGTCTTCTTGCTCACTGAGCCCGCGGTCTTGCCGCCGGCCGCTTCAATCTTCTGCTTGGCCTCGTCGCGCGTCAGGGTTGGCAGTGTGCCTGTCAAAACAAAGGTCAGGCCCTCAAGCTGCGAGGTGCGCTGCCGCTTCTCCGCTGTCATATCGACACCGGCGTTCTTAAGGCTCTTGACGAGGGCTTGATTGGCGGCTGTCGCAAAGAATTCCAAAATCGCCTGGGAGATGCGCGGGCCGACTTCATCCACGCGCTCCAATTCTTCGGCGTTCGCTTTCATGATGCCGTCGATATTTCCGAATTCCTGCGCCAACAGCTCGGCGGTGCGCTCGCCGACAAAGCGGATGCCGAGGCCCATGAGCACGCGCGCCAGTCCCGCCTGTTTGGAATCCTCAATCTCCCTCAGCAGCGTATTGGCCGCTTTGGGGCCAAGCAATGCCTCGGTCCTGGTTTCGTCGAGACCGGTGGCCTTATTCTTGCGGGTTACCTGCTTCTCAAGCGAGAGTAGATCTTTCTCATCGAGCCGGTAGAGATCAGCGACGCCTTTGACCAGCTTTTTTTCCGCCAGCTGTTCGACTACCGCATCGCCCAGTCCCTCGATGTTCATCACATCGCGCCGACCGAAATGCAGCAGCGTCTCGCGCAGTTTTGCGGGGCAATCGGCGTTCACGCAACGATAATCTACTTCGCCTTCTTCGCGAACCACTTTGCTGCCGCACTCAGGGCAAACCTTAGGGAAAGAGAACTCGCGCTTCCCGCGCGGGTGATCGGCGTCTGTAATCACCTCGACGACTTTGGGAATCACGTCGCCGCCGCGCTCGACCTTTACGTAGTCTCCAATCCTCAGTCCAAGGCCGGCAATAAAGTCCGCGTTGTGCAGCGTGGCGCGGCTCACCGTGGTGCCGCCGATGAAGACCGGCGCGAGTTCCGCCACGGGGGTGAGCTTGCCGGTGCGGCCCACCTGCACAGTAATATCTTTCACCTGCGTGATGCCCGCTTTGGCTGTGAACTTGTACGCGATGGCCCAGCGCGGCGCGCGGCCCGTGTAGCCCAGGCGTTGCTGCGTGGCGTGTCCATCGACCTTCAGAACCACGCCGTCGATTTCATATCCGAGTGTCGCGCGCTGGCTCTCGGCCTGGTCGATGAACTTCATCATCTCGTCGACGGTGCTCACGAGACGGCGATGCGGATTTACGCGAAAGCCGAGGGCTGTGAGCGCATCGAGCGTGGCCGTTTGGCCCGCGGCGAAATATTCGCCGTCAACGAGCAGAAAATAAGCAAAGAAAACCAGTCGCCGGTTGGCAACGACCGAAGGTTCAAGCGTGCGCAGCGTTCCCGCCGCGGAGTTGCGTGGATTGACGAAGGCCGGCAGTCCATCGCGCTCGCGCTCTTCGTTCAAGCGCTGGAAAGCGGATTCGGGCATCACCACTTCGCCGCGCACCTCGAGCCCCTGTGCCTGCGGCACGGCCGCCTTTTGGAGCTGGTTCTTGCTGATGCGAAGAGGCACACTGCGAATGGTGCGGATGTTCGAAGTGACGTCCTCGCCGGTCTGGCCGTCGCCGCGCGTCAGGCCCATGGAGAGCAGAGCGTCGCCGTCCGGGCCGGGCTGGTAAAGCAGCGCCACGCTCAGGCCATCGAGCTTGAGTTCGGCCGTGTATTCGACGGGCAGCGTGCCGGCCAGCTCGTGCACGCGGCGGTCCCAGTCGGCCAGCTCTTCGGCGTTGTATGCGTTGTCGAGCGAGAGCATGGGCCGCGAGTGCTGCGCCTTTTTGAAGCCCTCAGCCGGCTTGCCGCCCACGCGTTGCGTCGGCGAGTCGGGCGTGACGAGCTCGGGATGCGCTGCTTCCAATTTCTTTAAATCGTTCATCAGCGCGTCGTACTCGGCGTCGCTGATGGCGGGCTTGTCGAGAACGTAGTAGAGATGCTCGTGACGGCGCAGTTCTTCGCGCAGTTTTTCGATCTTGCGCTTGAGGGCCGGCTCGCTCATAGGTATGGATTATAGTAAGCGGGGCTAGCGGAGTTAGCGCGCTTACTTTTCCTTCAGCCCGCGGTCTTCCAGCATCGGCTCGATGCTGGGTTCCCCTCCCAGCCACGCATCGTACATCTTCTGCAGATCCTCGGTGTTGCCGCGCGAGAGCACCATCTGGCGGAACCGGTCGCCGTTGGCGCGCGTCATGCCGCCGTGATCCAGGAACCACTGGAAGGCGTCGTCGTCGAGCATCTCGCTCCACAAGTAGGCATAGTAGCCCGCATCGTAGCCGTTGGCCCAGATGTGCAGGAAATAGCTGGAGCGGTAGCGCGGCGGCAGGTAGCTGAGGTCGAGGTGTGTGCGCTGGAGCGCTTCAGTCTCGAACTTGTCGGGATCCTGGAGGGGCGCGCTCGACGGCAGTGCGTGCCACTCGAGATCGAGCTCAGATGCAGAGATAATCTCCGTCAAATCGTGGGCATTCTTGAATGCTCTCCATCTTTCCATCTTCGCAACAAGTTCTGCCGGCATGGGTTCCCCGGTCTTATAGTGCTTCGCGTAGTGCGCAAATACCTCGGGATAGCTGGCCCAGTGCTCGTTAAACTGCGAGGGAAACTCCACAAAGTCGCGTGCCACTTGCGCGCCCGACAAACTCGGATAATTTGTATCGGCAAACATGCCATGCAGCGCGTGCCCGAACTCGTGAAACATGTGCGTCACTTCGTCGAAGGTGAGCAAGCAGGGCTGGCCGGGAGCGGGCTTCTCGACATTCGTTACGTTGAAAACTACGGGCAATGTGCCCAGCAGCGTTGACTGGTTCACCAGGTTGCTCATCCACGCGCCGCCGCTCTTGTTGTCGCGCTTGAAATAGTCGCAATACCACAGTGCCAGGGGCTTACCGTTGGCGTCGAAGACCTCAAACACGCGAACGTCCGGATGCCAAACCGGAATGTCGTGCCGCTCTTTGAATGTGATGCCGTAGAGCTGGTGCGCGGCGTAGAAGACGCCGTTCTGGAGCACGTTGTTCATCTCGAAGTAGGGCTTAATTTCCGATTCATCCAGGTCGTACTTTGCCTTGCGCACCTTTGCGCTGTAGAACTCCCAATCCCACGGCGCCAGCTGAGAGCCGGCGTGTTCGGCATCCATCAGCGCCTGAATTTCCCTGCCCTCATTTTCCGCGTGGGTCACTGAGGCCGGCGCCAGACCATCCAGGAACTTGACCGCTGCCTCCGGTGTTTTTGCCATTTGGTCGGACAGGTTCCACGCCGCGAAATTTTTGTAGCCCAGCAGGGCGGCCTTCTCCGCGCGTAACTGCGCAAGCCGGGCAATGGTCGCGCGCGTATCGTTGGCGTCTCCCCGTTCGGTGCGGTTCCACGATGCCGCAAATAAGGCTTTCCTTGTGTCGCGATTCGCCAATTCGGTAAAATCCGGCTGCTGCGTTGTGTTCTGAAGCGTGATCACCCAGCCCGGCTGCTTGCGCGCCGCTGCCGCATCGGCAGCCACTGCCAAATCCGCGTCGCTGAGTCCGGCCAGCGCCGTTTTATCCGTCGTCGTGTAGGCTGCGGCCTTGGTCGCCGCCAGCAGCTTATCCATAAAATCAGTTTCGAGCGTCGACTCTTCTTCGTTGAGCTTCTTCAGCTTGGCTTTGTCGGCGTCGGAGAGGTTGGCGCCTGCCTTCACAAATTGCTGATAGTCGTACTCCACAAGGCGCAGCGATTCGGCATCAAGATGGAGCGATGCACGCTGGTCATAGACCGCTTTAATGCGCGCAAAGAGCTTGGCATTCAGATTAATGGCGTCCTGTTCCGCGGCCAGGCGCGGAGCCTCGTACGCCTGTACCTTCTGCAATGCATCGTTGGTGTTCGCGCCGGTGACGCAGTTGAACACCAGCGACACCCGCGTGAGCAACTGGCCGGTGCGCTCCAACGCGACGATGGTGTTTTCAAAAGTGGGCGGCGCGGGATTGTTGGCGATAGCCTCCACCTCGTGGATCTGCTGCGTCATGCCCGCATCGATGGCCGGCTGGTAATCGCTGTCCTTGATCTTGTCGAAGGGCGGCGCCTGATACGGCAGAGTGCTGGGCGCGTAAAAGGGGTTGTCCGCTCCGAAAGCCGCCGTTGGCGCCGGTGTTTGCGCGGAGGCGGACGCTGCCCCCAGGGCCATGGAAATTCCAGTCGTCAAAATGCTCCTTTTCACCCACTGCATATGAATCTTCGTCATGGCGTTATGGGCCCCTCGGAAGGCCTGCTTAATCATTCCCAATTTTAGGCGAATTCAGGTGGGGCCGCTGTCGCAATCGAATCCGCCTCGCAACACATCATGCGCCGAAGCGAGGGCCTGGGGCCGTGACAGAGGGCACCGAATACCCCCTACAATAGCAACATCCGGCCAGCGGCGTTGAAACCCGCGGCTCGTTGATAGACGGAATCAGAAGGGATCGAGAAGCAATGACAGAAACTGCAGCTGCACCTGAAGTTCGCACCCAAGCCGAAAATCTGGATCTGCTGGCCGACGTGGCCGTGAATGTAGGGCTGGGCCTCAAGCCGGGCCAGGAACTGGTGATGACTGCGTCGCTCGATTCCCTGGCCCTGGCGCGCCGCATCACCGAGCAAGCCTATCGCGCCGGGGCCTCGCTCGTGACTACGCTTTTGAACGACGAAGACGCTGCCCTGCTCCGCTACCGGTACGCGCCCGATGCCAGTTTCGATCACGCGGCCAAGTGGCTCTACGATGGCATGGCGGCTGCGTTCAAGAGCGGCGCCGCGCGCCTCGCCATCGCCGGAGCCAATCCCGCACTGCTTTCGAACGAAGATCCCGACAAGGTGGGCCGCGCCAATCGCGCTGTCTCGCAAGCCTACCGTCCCGCGCTCGAGCTCATCACGCGCCACGAGATCAACTGGACCATCGTTCCCAGCGCCACGCCTGCGTGGGCTGAGGCCGTGTTTCCCAACGACAGTCCTGACGAAGCCCTGCGCAAGCTGTGGGATGCCATCTTCGCTACTACGCGCATCACCACCGCGGACCCCGTCAGTGCATGGCGAGCGCACGACGCCGAATTGCAAAAGCGCGCGGCCTTGATGAATGCCAAGCGCTATTATGCCTTGCAGTACCGCGGCCCCGGCACCGATTTCCGCCTCGGCCTGGCCGACGATCACCAGTGGCTGGGCGGCGGGACAACTGCGGGAAACGGCCTCTATTGCATCGCCAACATGCCCACGGAGGAGATCTTCAGCGCGCCGCACAAGGAACGCGCCGACGGCACCGTGACCGCGACCAAGCCGCTCTCGCACCAGGGCACCATGATCGAAGGTATCCAGGTTCGCTTTGAAAAGGGGCGCATTGTCGAGGTTCACGCCACGCGCGGCCAGGAGGTGCTGGAAAAAATGATCGACACCGACGAGGGCGCGCGGCGGCTGGGCGAAGTGGCGCTGGTTCCTCACTCCTCGCCCATTGCGCAAAGCGGAATCATCTTCCTGAACACGCTTTTTGATGAGAACGCGGCTTCGCACATTGCGCTCGGCCAGTCGTATTCGTCGTGCGTGCGCAACGGCGACAAGCTGACTCCCGAACAACTCGCCGCCAAGGGCGCCAACGACAGCCTGATCCACGTGGACTGGATGATCGGGTCCGCGGAGCTCGATATTGACGGCATTACCGCATCCGGTGTCGCCGAGCCGCTGATGCGCGGGGGCGAATGGGCGACCGCAGTTTGAAAAGGCAGCGGTGGAATGCGAGTCAGATGGCGAGGCGCGCGAATATCCCTCAGGGGCTAAAGCCCCAAGCTTTCCTGGCTCGTTTACGGCACGACTGAAGTCGTGCCCCTTCGCAAAACCGAGCAGGTGAGTTGTTCGCAGCTCATTTATTTGAGATCGGAACGTAAGACGCATGGAACCAGTTACGCACTTCCTTACCGGCGCCTGCATCGGCCGCGCCGGATTCAATCGCAAGACGGCGTATGCCACGCTGGCCGCAGTACTTGCCGCGGAGGCCGCAGATCTCGACACGCTGTGGGAATTCGCTGGGCCCGTGGACGTTCTGAAGCACCATCGCGGCATTACGCATACTTTCTGGGCAGTGCCAGTTGTAGCGGGTGTGGTGGTGGGTGCGGTGTGGTTTTTCGATCGCTGGCTCTCTTCCCGCGCGCGCCGCAAGTCTGCCCGTGCCCCATCCTTTTCATCCGCAGATGAAAAGGGCGGGAATGGAGGCCAGCCGATTCACTGGGGCTGGCTTTATCTCACCGCGTGCATTGCGGCGCTCAGTCACTTGCTACTTGACTGGACTAACAACTACGGCGTGCGGCCATTCTTCCCTTTCAATCCGCGCTGGTATGCGGGCAGCTTCATGTTCATCGCCGAACCGGTGATGTGGGCGCTGCTTTTCCTGGCGCTTTTTATGCCGTGGGTGCTGGGGCTTGCCGATCGCGAGATCGGGGTGCGAAAGCAACGGTTTCGCGGCCGAGGCTGGGCTATTTTTGCGCTCGTCGGAATGCTCATGCTGGGCTGCTGGCGCTGGGCCGAGCACGCCCGGGCACTGGTCATTGTAAGCAGCACGCCAATCTCCACCGAGCCGGCCCTGCGCATCGCCGCTGAGCCCTATATGGTGAATCCATTTCGCTGGCATGCCATCGTCGAGACGCCGAGCCTTTACCAGACCGCTGAGATCAACACGCGCACCGGTTCCATTGACAGCGATCCCCTCCGCGATGTGATTGACAAACCAACCGACACTGCCGCCGTTGAGGCAGCCAAGCAAACGCCGCTGGGACGCGTATATCTCGATTGGGGAGCGTGGGCCGTGGTGCGCGAAGTAGGACCGGAACCAGCGCCGGGTATGGAAACTCCCAGTTTGCCGCCCAACCGCACGTGGACCACGGTCGAATTTACCGATCTGCGCTTCGATTATTCGTTTCTCGCCACGCGCGGAGTGATCCCCGGCACAGCAGGCCAAGCCCCGCTCGGCGCCTGGGTCTATATTGTGGACGGGCACGAGGACGCCGGCGAAGTGATGAACGGACGGGAACAGCGGTAGCAGGCTGACAACATGAATTCTTTCCTTCGGGTTCGTGCTATCCCACGTCCCAAAATCGGGACGTGGGGCACCCATTTCCCGTGCTGAATTGAGAGAGGCGGGTTGAGATTTGTGGTATCCCGGGTCTCAGAATCGAGATCCTCACCCCATGGACGTGGACCTGTCCATGGGGACCCCGAGACCCGGGGCACCCCCGCGTTGTGCGAAGTAGGGTCAAAAGCACCTGGCTCATTTGTCCTGACGGAAAAAATTGTTGCTCTAGTGGAACGGTTGGAGTTGACCATACGGCGCGCGCACCGCAGAATGGAAGAAGTCCTTTGTTTGAGTCATCAGGTTGGATGGGCCCGGAATCTCCGGCAGACCCCGCATCATGAGGTGGACATGGCCGCTTATCTGCTCTTGTTGGTTGCCGTTTTATCGCGCGTAATTCCTCACGCTCCGTGGTGGAGCTTTACGGCAGTCACGGGTAGCCTGCTTTACTTTGGCGCCAAGCGTCCGTGGCATGAGATGCTCGCGCCCCTGGCGGCTCTGATCGCGACCGATTGCTACTTAACGCTTTTCCGGTATTCCGGCTATTCAATGCACTGGGGTTTTTCGGCCTTCTCCTGGGGCTGGTACCTGGCCGCGATGGTCCTGGGCTCGATTCTGCTGCGCAAGCGCGTGACATTGACGCGCGGGGTCGCGGGCGCTTTGCTGGGACCGACCTCGTTCTTTCTTGTCTCCAACTTCGGTGCGTGGTTCTCAAACCCCTTCAACACGTATCCGCACACGCTCGCCGGACTGGAAACCTGCTATTTGGCTGGCGTGCCGTTCTATTGCAACGACCTGGTCGCGACTTCGCTCGTGCTGGCTGTGATGCTGGGCGTTCCCGCGCTGGTGCGGCGGACGCACGGAGTTCGCGCGCAAGAAGCGCTGGCCGGAAAGTAGCGTTGTTTTCCTGGACAAGTGCGGGTCTGGAGATCCGCACTTCGGCCGGTCAGCCACCCCAAGAAACAAACATCGTTCCTTGGGGACCCTGGTCAGTAGACTGGCGCCACGCCTCCAGCAAATCCACAATCACGCGATCTTGATACGAATCGTGCCGCAAGTCCTCACGGTGCCGGCTGATTCGTGACAATGCGTGCCGTCGATCCAAACCGGCGATAGACGGTAAACGCTACGTCGTTGACACGAATTTCGCGCCGGACTCGCTTTTGATCCATCCAAGTCGAGCGCAGAGTCACAGCGCTGCGCATCGGGCAAATCAGCTTCTTCCCTTCAACTTCGACCTCGCCGTAGCTCACCAGAAAGCCGAGCTTTAAGGCCGGATCGAATTCGTCGATCTCCGCTTCGATCGTCAATCGAAGCACGTCGCCCGTCACTGGATCAATGGAGATCGACCCGCTGTAGGCCGGTTTCCCGTGGTACGACTCAAGCTCTCTCGTGTCCACGTCCTTTGCGCAGCAGTAGTCGACCTGATAGTGCGAATCCTCCTTCGAAACTTCATAGCGAAAGACCGCGACTATTCCCGCTGAGGTCTGTTCCCAGTGACTCCATGCAGTGGTTCCGCGGGCCGAGTCACCCAGGACAATCGTCAAAGCCGGCCCATACTCTCCTGCCGAGCTCATGCCGGGAAGCGACGCCTTTCGCGCGTCGCCAGTGCTCTGCGCGGCAGAAACTTCTCGAGAGAGCTCCATGCCGTTGCGGTAAGCGACCTCTTGCACTTGAGCCCCCACGGGGTGCATTCCGCTTTGAGCGGGTCTGCCTCCTACCGCGATTGGGCGGTCTTCGAAACTGTGCGTTGTGCGTGTTGCTAGAAAATCCGGCAGACGCTTCAATGTGACCACGGCAAAGTTCTGTGCGGCGCGAATGATTTCCTTTTGGGCAGCGGCATCCGGCGGCTCTTTGGCCGGACTGTCCGCAGCGGGCGGCTCAAGGAATGCCGAAAGATCGGCGAGGAGGTTCAGCTCTGTCGTGGTCTCTTTGCCCAGTTTCAGTTCCGACTTCAATCGGTCGAGCTTGAACTCCGTTAACTGCTCGCTTAATTCGGCCCCGGCCAGCTTTTGCGCCAGGTCGCTGTCGCTCACATGCTCCGCTTGCTGATCTTCGAGAAACTGCTGCAACTGCTGGACTGTCACGCGCACTGGTTCGTCGTGCGTGGCCGCTCGAGCAAAGCAGGCGTTGACTATCAAAACCAGCAGGATCGCGCTTCGTCGCATTCTTCCATTCCAGACTGCGCCTCTGACCTTCCGTTAGCCGTCCAGCAGATTCCCCGACCGCCTTTTGCGCATCCACCACCACACGCCAGCTAGCACGGCGAGCGCTCCGACAATCAACATGGCGACCAGGGCGTGGCGCGCCACCAGATCGACAGCGCCAGGGCCGAGCTTGAGCACCAACAGGGAGAGCGTCAGCCAGCGCAACATTCTTCCCGTGAACACAGCCAGCAGGAAGTTGGACAAGGGCATTTCAAATACGCCGGAGGCGAAGATGAACAACTTCCACGGCGCAGGCGGCGGCATCATGGAGGGGATCGCGACGAACAGGAACTCCTGGCGCTGGAAGCGGTCGCGCAGCTTGTCGAATTTTGCGCGGTCCACGCGCTTGAGCAGGAACAGCTCGCCTCCGGCGCGGCCTAACCCGTAGGGCAGCAACCCGCCGATGGCCGAACCCGCGGCCGCGATCAGGCAATAGAGCCAGAAGTGGGGCTTGTCATTCCATACGTAGAGCGCAAGGATGGCGTCCATGGGGACGGGAATACTGGAAGAATCGAGCACCGCAACCGCGCCCACGCCCCAAATTCCCCATTTCAACAGCGCCGGCAGAATCGCCAGCTTCCATTCCGCCAAAACGTACGCGAAAAACCGCTTCAAAAGCTGTCCCCTTTCGGCCCATCCTGCGTCAATTCAACAAGAACCATTGTACGGGGCGCCCTGTTTGAGCAAAGCTTTGCCCAAAATGAGAGAATAGAGAGAAAGGACTTGAGTACGGAGCCAGCAAGAGCGAACGTGTGTTTTGAACGGCTCCATCGCACTGAATGCCCACCAGCGAAGCGCCAACCGAAGTAGACGAGCCCAAGAAACCCGCCGAGACTAGTCCTAAGGACAGCTCTGCACAGGAAACCTCTATCACGGGCTCGATCCTGGGCCTGGACACTTTTTCCTCGCGCGACCTTGAGCCGCGTAAAGAATCCGCGCCGCTGGAACCCCGTGAAGAAGATGCGCCCTCGCCCAAAGCGCGCGGCTCGCGCTGGCTGGACTACGACACCCACGAACTGCTGGAGATGATCAGCGAGCTCGAAGACGAGCGGCGCTGGGCGCGACTGCGCGAAGGCGTTCTGTGGGCAGTGCTGGTGCATATTATTCTGCTCTTTTGCCTGTATTTGATTCCCAGGTACATCCTCAAGACGCCTATAGTCGATGACTTTGACCGTATCAAGCAGCACGAGGACCAGATCGCTCTCGATCAGATGCCCGACGCGGTGCGCCAACTACAGAGGCAGAAGGTTGCTCCCAAGCTGCCGGCCAACAAACCGCTCATCGACAAGCAGACGATGGAGGAGATGAAGCAGCGGACACAACAGACTCCGCCTCCACCCACGCCGCCGCAGCAGCAGGCGCCGGAGCAGCCCAAGCCGCAGCCCACGCAGCCGGTGCCGAACAATCCGCAGTCGCAGGCGCCCGAAGCGCCGCACCCGCAGGCCGTCCCCGCCAAGCCCAACTTCGCCATGGGCCCGCAGAATCCTGCGGACCAGCTTCGCCAGGATATGCAGCACGCCTTGCCCGGTCAGGGGCAACCGAGCTACGGTGATCGGGGATCGAGCGGGTTGCCTGGGCATCCCGGTGCGGGCACTGGCGGGGTGCAGGTTCTCTCTGACACGCAAGGTGTGGACTTCAGCTCCTGGATTGCTCGTTGGCACTACATTACGCAACGCACTTGGGATCCGTTGATTCCCGATGAAGTGAATCCGCCCATTCTCAAGTCCGGTGTGGTCGCAGTTCACTTCAAGGTGCTGCCCAACGGCCAGGTCACCGACATGCAGTTGGATGGCCGCTCCGGCGACACGGGTCTGGATCGCGCGGCCTGGGGTGCGATTACCGGATCGAGCTATCCGCCCCTGCCACGGGAGTTCCACGGCCCCTATCTCGAGCTGCGCGCCTACTTCCTTTACAACATGGAGCCGCAGTAAAAGTGGTGGTCAAGCCGCTCTATGAGCTGGCGTCCACGCTCAATTCGTCCGCATCGTGCGTCTTTGAACTGGCTTGCGGGCCGTCTGGATGTAACGCGGCTTCACGATCCAGGAAAATGCCGTCCTGCTCCAGCAACGCCTCGTACACCGGCGTATGCCGCCAGTGGCGCGCCAGCGCAAACGCGCTCATGTTGGCGATCATGAGGGGCAGCACCAACCCATAACCGCCGGTCATCTCGAAGATGATGAGGATCGAAGTCATAGGCGCGCGCACAGTCCCGGCGAACACCGCGCCCATGCCGACCACGGCGAAAGCGCCAATGGAATCGGCTGGATGATGGAAGACCGTCACGTCGAGATAGCCGACCGCGCCGCCCAGCATGCCGCCCATGAACAGTGCTGGCGCAAAGATGCCGCCGGAGCCGCCGCTTGAGTACGACGTGACCGTGGCGGCGAGCTTGAGCACGCACAAAACCGCCATGGCCGTAACCGGAAGTCCGCCAAGAAGCGCAAGAGTGAGCGTGGGATACGGATTGCCGGCAATGCCCTTCAGATGAAAGAACAGCAAAGCAACCACGGCGAGGCTTCCCGTAGCTGCGCCGCCGATCGCAGGACGAACCCAGGGGGAACGCTCGAGAGTTCTCTGAAAGCTTTACGCAGCCACAGCAGCGAATCAGTAAAAACTACTGAGACGATGGCGGCCAACAGGCCGAGCAGCGCATACCAGATGAGCGACGAGCTATTGGCCAGCGTGTAACTTTGCAGTCGCGGAACAAAGAATATGGGGTTGGAGCCAAGAATACTGTGCTCCACCACGGCCGCCAGAGCCGCAGCCACGATCACGCCCGAAAGCATGGTCTGGTCGAGGCTGCCAATCAGCTCTTCCAGAGTGAAGGTGACGGCGGCGATGGGCGCGTTGAAGGCTGCGGCGATGCCTGCCGCCATGCCCACCGACGCCATGCGCTTCTGGTTCGCAGGACTCAGCCGCGCCATGCGCGCAAGAAAACTGCTCATTCCGGCGCAGATCTGCACTGTCGGACCTTCCACGCCCAACGACGCTCCGCTGCCCAGTTGCAGCGCGCACAGCACGAACTTGCCAACCGTCTCTTTCACGGTGATGGCGCCGGCGCGAAAGGCGTAAGCCGTCTTCACTTGCGGAATGCCGCTGCCCGCCGCTGCGGGAACCCAATAAGTGAGTCCCACGCCGACCACGAGACCGCCGACTGCCGGCGTCAGAATCATCCACCAGATCCACGCATGCCCCGGGGCCGCGGCCGCGCGATCAATCAGGAGCGCATACAGGCGCGCGACGCTCACGTGGAAGGCAACCGCGGACAGGCCGCACAGGCCGCCGGCTACGATCGTGATCGCCAGCAACCGCTGCCGCTCGTTGGGCATGCGCCGCGCCAGCCACGCGACGAAACGCGTATCAAGACCCTGAATGCCAACCCAGTATTTCAATTTCGGGAATCCTCATTGCGAAGAGCTCGCCATTTAAGTATAGGAGGAGAATTCTCAGTTCTTACGGCGATCCGGCGCGCGCGGCCTCTCAAGAATCTGCTTTCGTGCGGCCCTTGAGCCGCGCTAAAATTATTTAGTAGACTATGCGCAGCGTTCCCATCGCCGGTCCACCCCATTTCAGGCGCTTTCGCCGTGGCCGACCTGACCGTGGACGTTAACCCTTCCCGCTGAGTAATCTAATTCCATCGCAGGCTATCTCTTCAGGTGCGACGTCTCGCGCACCCTAAAGCCTGCCGAACTTTTTGCGGCCCCGAGTCCGCACATCGGTTTTCTTGAAACCATCCGCCAAGCGCGCGGATAGAAAGGTTCTTCCCTGATGAACAGCTTCTTGAGCAAGGCCGTGCTTACCTCCGGCAACCGCTCCTATACCTACTATCGCCTGCCGGCGCTTGCCGCCCGCGGCTTCAATCTGGCGCGCCTGCCTTTCAGCCTGAAAATTCTGTTGGAAAACCTGCTGCGCCGCGAAGACGGCAAGAATGTGACGGCTGCCGACATCGATTTCCTGGCCAACTGGGATGCGAAGGCCGAACCCAGCCGTGAGATTGCCTACATGCCCGCGCGCGTGCTCATGCAGGACTTCACCGGTGTGCCAGCGGTCGTCGACCTGGCGGCCATGCGCGACGCCATCAAGACTCTAGGGGGCGATCCCGAGCGCGTGAATCCCCTCGCGCCCGCCGAACTCGTCATCGACCACTCCGTGCAGGTGGACGAATACGGCACTTCCATGGCCTACGAGGCTAATTCCCTGCTCGAATTCCAGCGCAACCGCGAGCGCTATGCGTTTTTGAAGTGGGGGCAGTCGGCGTTCCGAAATTTCTCTGCCGTGCCGCCCGGCATGGGCATCTGCCACCAGGTGAATCTCGAATATCTGGCTCGCGTAGTTTTTACTGCGCAGATCGACGGCGAAGCCGTCGCCTATCCTGACACGCTGGTCGGCACCGACTCGCACACCACCATGATCAACGGGCTTGGTGTGCTGGGCTGGGGCGTGGGCGGCATCGAAGCCGAGGCCGCCATGCTCGGGCAGCCCGTTTCCATGTTGATCCCACAGGTGGTCGGCTTCAAGCTCACCGGCAAGCTGCGCGAGGGTGCCACGGCCACCGATCTGGTGCTCACCGTGACGCAGGCGCTACGCAAGCTGGGAGTTGTCAGTAAATTTGTTGAATTTTATGGGGATGGCTTAACGCAATTACCGCTCGCCGATCGCGCCACCATCGGCAACATGGCGCCGGAGTACGGTGCGACGTGCGGCATCTTCCCCGTTGACGCTGAGACGCTCCGCTATCTGCGCCTCACCGGTCGCAGCGAAGAGCAGATCAATCTGGTCGAGGCCTATTACAAGGAGCAGGGGCTCTTCCACACCGCGGGCGCGCCGGAGGCCGAATACACGCAGACGCTCTCGCTCGACCTGGGCGACGTGGAGCCCAGTGTGGCCGGACCCAAGCGCCCGCAGGATCGCGTGCTGCTCAAGGACGCGGCTTCGAGCTTTGCGCAACAACTGCCCACGCTGCTTGCGCCCACGGCCAAGCCGCTGGGATCGCGCACGGCCACCGCGTGGCAGCGCCAGGCGGTCACCGATTCGGCGGTCGCGGAAAATGCGCCTGTGCACGTGACGACCACGGTGAAAGAGCGCTTCGGAGTCGATCCCGATCCCTATCTCGATCACGGCTCGGTGGTCATAGCCGCCATCACCAGTTGCACCAACACGTCGAATCCGTCCGTCATGATCGCCGCGGGACTGTTGGCGAAGAAGGCCGTGGAAAAAGGCCTCACCGTTCCGCCGTGGGTGAAGACTTCGCTCGCGCCCGGTTCGCGCGTGGTTACCGACTACTATCAAAAAGCCGGCCTGCTGCCCTATCTTGAAAAGCTGCGCTTCAACGTGGTGGGCTACGGCTGCACCACCTGCATCGGCAACTCGGGCCCGCTGCCGTCCGACGTTTCAAAATCAATCGACGAGCACGGCCTGGTCGCGGTCAGCGTGCTCAGCGGCAATCGTAACTTCGAGGGCCGCGTGAATGTAGATGTGCGCGCGAATTATTTGATGAGCCCGCCGCTGGTCGTCGCGTACGCACTCGCCGGCAAGATCGGCCACAACTTCGATGCAACTGCGTTGGGCAACGATAAAGACGGCAAGCCCGTGTATCTGCGCGACATCTGGCCCACGCAAGCGGAAGTCGCCGCTGCCATCGAGAAAGCCGTCACCAGCGAAGGCTACCGCAGGGAGTACGCCACAGTGTCGCAGGGCGACGCCAGTTGGCAGGGCTTGAGCTTTCCTACCGGCAACGTTTACCAGTGGGAGAAAGATTCAACCTACATCCGCCAAGCGCCGTATTTTGACGGCATGACCGCCAAGCCCGCGCCCATTGAAAACATTGCCGGTGCGCGCGTGCTGGCGGTGCTGGGCGACTCCGTAACCACCGACCACATCTCGCCTGCGGGATCGATCAAAGCCAACGGACCGGCCGGAAAATATCTCGCCGAGCACGGCGTGAAACCCGCCGACTTCAACAGCTACGGTTCGCGTCGCGGCAATCACGAGGTGATGGTGCGCGGTACCTTCGCCAACGTGCGCCTGCGCAACAAGCTCGCGCCAGGAACGGAGGGTGGCGTCACGCGCCTGCTGCCAGAAGGCGAGCCGATGTCGATCTTCGACGCCAGCATGAAGTACTCCGAACGCGGCATTCCGCTGATCATTCTGGCCGGCAAAGAATATGGCTCCGGCTCCTCGCGCGACTGGGCCGCGAAGGGACCGAAGCTCCTCGGCGTGCGCGCCGCCATCGCGGAAAGCTTCGAGCGCATCCACCGTTCGAATCTAGTGGGGATGGGCATTCTGCCGCTCCAGTTCGCGCCCGGCGAGAATGTAGAGTCGCTCGGGCTTACTGGAGAAGAGGTGTTTGACTTCCCCGGCCTCACCGCGCTTCTCAAGGATCGCCTTGCGAACGGCCGTACGCTGCGCGCCAAAGCCACCGCGAGTGACGGCAAGGTGAAGGAATTTGACACGATGGTACGCATCGACACACCGCAGGAAATCGAGTACTACGAGCACGGCGGCATTTTGCAGTACGTGTTGCGGCAGTTGGCTGCAAAGTAGAGTTGCCTGAATTGCCGCGTCCACACGGCTTCGGTTGCCGCATCGCACTGCGGTGACCGAAGTCGAATGGCCCCACGTTCCCCTTGTCGCGACTCGCTCGCGAGCGAGATACTATGAGCGCGAAAACTCAGTCGAGCACTGTGTCATGCCCATCATTCGAAATTGCCCGTCCTGCGGAAAGCCAAATCGAATTCCGGCGAAGCATCTCGCCGACACCGGACGCTGCGGCGCCTGCAAAACGCCACTGCCCGCCGTCGCCGATCCCCTCGCGGTGAATCCCGAGGAGTTCGACGAAATTATCCGTGACAGCAAGGTGCCCGTCCTGGTGGATTTCTGGGCATCGTGGTGCGGCCCCTGCCGCATGGCCGCGCCGCATGTGGCGCAAGTCGCGCGAGACCTCGCAGGCCGAGCCGTGGTGCTCAAGGTCGACACCGAGAAATTCCCCGAGCTTGCCTCACGCTTTAACGTGCGCGGCATTCCGAACTTTGCTGTATTCGCTGGCGGGAACCTCAAATTTCAGCAGGCCGGCCTGGTGGACGCCGAGACGATGAAAAGCTGGCTCGCTAAAGCCGTGTGACCGGCACACGAATCACCGAACGCTGCCTTTACGAGCCCGTCTTCCGCTCGCCTTCCAGCACTTCATCGAGCAGCACGCGCAGGTTGGCCGCGCGCGCATGACCCGCGCGGGGATCGGCCGCAGTAGCCTGCGACACCTCATCGGCCAAATTTAACGCCGCCAGCACGGCCACGCGCAGCGAGTCCGCGGTCTTTCCCTGCGCGGCCACGGCGCGCATCTTGGCGTCGACATAAGCAGCCAGCTCGCGAATGTGCTGCGTATCCTGCCCCGACAAATGATAGAGCTGGTCGTAGATCTCCACTGTCACGTATTCGCTCGGTTTGCTGCGCGGTTCTTCGGCCATCTCTGCCTCACAGTTCCAGAGTATCGAGCTGCTTGAGCAGCCGCTCTACGCGCTGCCGCACCTGTTCGCGCTCTGCGCGCAACGCTGTCAATTCGCTTTGCAATTGATCCACAATCGGAGACTGCGCCTGAACCTGCGCTTCGGCCTCCGTCAAGCGAGCTTCCAGTTCCGCGCTGCGCGCCTCGGCCCCCGCGCGCGCCTGCCGCTCCCGCTTCACCAGATCCACGGCACGACGGATGCGCTCTTCGAGTGCCGCAAAATCGTCGGCGCTCACGGCCAAAGCCGCCGGTTCCTCATGCGCGCCGTCGGACTGTCCATCATTCGCCGTTTCCACGGCTCCATCCGATTCCCAGAAAGTTTCTGACATGGTTTCAACCTCCGCCGATCGGCCGCGTATCGGTTTGAGTATAACCCCGACCGCGTTCGATGTTTTGCTCACACCGGTTCCAGAATTGCAATATCCCGGAGCCGCTGCCGCTGAATGGCATTTTCCACAAGGAAATGCCACCTTTCACCGCCCTCGACAGGGCACATAAATTCTGGAACCGGTCTAGATGCGCAGCCGCGCCCCAGCTTTGCCAACCGCTTCGACCACCTGCGACTGGAACTTCTGCAGTTCCTCTTCGCGCAGGGTGCGATCCGGCGCCTGAAACGTGGCGCCCAGCAAAAGCGCATACTCTTGTGCGCCAAGCCGCGCGTCGCGGAAAACTTCGCGCACGCGCCACTCCACGAGTTCAGGAATCTGCAATCCGGCCATGGCGCGGTCAATCGTTTCCCAGCGGATACTCTCGTCCAAAACCAGGGAAAAATCGCGGCGCACCGGCTGATAACGCGAGATCTCGCGCGCAACGGGCCGGCGCAGCGACAACTTGTAGAGACGGTCGAGATAGATCTCGCCCACCAGCACCGCATCCTTGATCTTTCGCGCCGCAGCCTCGCGCGGATGCAACTGGCCGAACCAGCCAACCGTCACGCCGTCAGCCACGACGCGCGCGGAGCGATAGGGATGCAGCCACTGCGGTGTGAGGCCGGCGTCGGCGGGAAAGCGATCGAAGTACATGCCGCGCATCTCAAACCGCGACACCACCTGCTCCACCACGCCCTTCACATCGAAAAAATCAAAAGCGCGGCCGGCATGCAACGCACTCTCCGCCGGTAACGCGCCCACAGCGCCAAAGACGAGCGCCGGGCGCTCGTCCACCTTGTCGGTGGTACCGCTGAAGACCGTGCCCAGCTCGAACATCCGCACATCGTTGACGTCGCGATTCAGGTTGCCCGCGAGCATGGTCAACATGCCGGGCACAAGCGACGGGCGCAGCACGCCGGCCTCTTCGCTGAGTGGATTGCCGAGCGGCACCACGAGCGCGGGCTGCGGTGCGGTCAGCGCAGCCTCCACCGCGGAGCAGAAACTGCTGGAAATGGCTTCGTGAAAACCGGCAGCGAGCAAGGTGCCGCGGACGCTTGCTTCTTTTTCGGCTGATGGCAGCGCCTGCACGCCTTCGCCAATCGAGGGCAGCGTGTTGGCGAAGCGGTTGTAGCCGTAAACGCGCGCAACCTCTTCGATGAGGTCGATCTCGCGCTCCAGATCGAGCCGCCAGCTCGGCAATGTTACCTGCCACGCAGCGGTGCTTCCCGATTCCGCTCTGAGTCCGCATCCGAGCGCCGTCAATACATTTTCAACCGTCGAAGCCGTGATTCCCGCCGCATCGACCGTCGTGCCCAGGATGCGCTGCACTTCACTTAACGCAAGCGCAATCGGTTTGCGATGCGCGGTGCGCGCCTCGGCCGCGGGTACGCGCGCATCCACCAGCTCGCCCTCAATCGATCCGCCGTTTGCAAGCAGAATTGCGCTTACGATTGCTGATGCGACCGGCGCTGCGTTGAAGTCCGCGCCGCGCTCGAAGCGATGGCTGGCGTCGGTGTGCAGGCCGTGACGCCGCGCGGTTTGCCGCACCACCATGGGATCGAACCACGCCGCCTCGACGAGCACATTTTTCGTATCGGGCGTGATCATGGTGTCCCAGCCGCCCATCACGCCGGCCAGGCCAAGCGCCTTTTTGTGATCGGCGATGATCAGATCGTCCGCATCGAGCACGCGCTCCACGCCATCAAGCGTTTTGAGCCGCTCGCCCTTGCGGGCGCGGCGCACGATGATGCCGCCCTCGAGCTTGTCGAGATCGAAGGCATGCGTGGGCTGGCCCATCGCCAGCCACGCAAAATTCGTGGCGTCGACTGCGTTCGAGATTTTCTTCTGTTCCAGAAGCGCGAAGTATGTGGACACTTCAGCGCCGGCGAACCAGTCGCGCGATTCGCCGATAGTGATGTCGCGCAAAACCCGCGCCGTGAAGCGGCCGCAGGCATCTTCCGCCTCGATCATCACGGAAAACGGCTGGCCACCCGGGCGAGGTTTTGGAAGCGGGAACGCCAACTCGGGCAGTGTGAGCCCATAGATCGCCGCCGCCTCGCGCGCGATGCCGTAGTGGTTCATGGCGTCCACGCGGTTGGTGGTGATGTCCATTTCGTAGAGCGAGCCGTTGTTGGGGCTGAGATCGTAGATTCCTTCGACGGCGATGCCGCGCAGCGTCAGGTCTTCGGCGAGCTGCGCGTCGTCGACCGACCAAGCCAGGCAAATACGCGCGAAGCCATTTGGTCAGTATCTTCATGAGAACTGCCCCAAAAACCGCATGTCTCCCGCGAAGAAGCTGCCGATTTCGCTGATGCCGTACTTCATCATGGCGATGCGCTCCACGCCCATGCCAAAGGCGAAGCCGGAGATTTTCTTCGGATCGTAGGCCGGCTGCTTTTCCGCAGCGAAAGCGAAGACCGCGGGATCGACCATGCCGCAACCCAGCAGCTCAATCCATCCCGACTGCTTGCACTTGCGGCAGCCTTTGCCTCCACAGAAAATGCAACTGATCTGGACGTCGGCGCTCGGCTCGGTGAATGGGAAGAACGAGGGGAAGAAGCGCGTTTTGACGGCCGAACCGAACAGCGCCTTCATGGCGTGATCGAGCGTGCCCTTCAAATCGCTGAAGGTGATGTTGGTGTCGACGCAGAGGCCTTCCACTTGATGAAAGATGGGCGAGTGCGTGGCGTCGGCGGCGTCGTTGCGATGCACTTTGCCGGGAATCACGATGCGCACCGGCGGCGGCTGCAGCTCCATGGTCCGCATCTGCACCGGCGAAGTGTGCGTGCGCAACAGCAGGCGGTCGCGCAGCGGTTTGCGCTCCTGCGCGGCAACCACCAGCGTGTCCTGCGTGTCGCGCGCGGGATGACCCGGCGGAAAATTCATGCATTCGAAGTTGTAGTAGTCGGTCTCGACCTCTGGCCCTACGCCCGACCGAGTAACCCAGCGCCGCGAAGACGGAAACGATCTCATTGAGCGTGCGCGTGATGGGATGCTCGGCGCCGGTAAGACGTCGCGAGCCGGGCAGCGTGATGTCGATGGCCTCGGCCCGGAGCGCGGCGTCGGCTGCGGCATCGGTCGGGCCAGCGCCTTCAAGCAGCGCCTCCACAAGTTCTTTGAGGACCTTGAAGCGCTGGCCCACGGCCTTTTTCGCTGGCCCGGGCGCGGCTTTGAGCCACCGGTCAGAGACTTCCTGGAGCAGGCCCTGCTTGCGCCCCAGCCACTGGAGCCGGAACGCCTCCACGTCGAGCGCGGCGGCGCTTGCGCGGGCCTGCGCCGCGAGCGAGGCAAACGCCTGGTCGAGCGCGGCCTCGTCGTATCCCGTCAATGCGGGTGCCGTCAGATTGGGTAGGTCTTCGTTCGTCATGCCGAATGTTCAGGATAAAGCATTGCATGCAGCAGCCGCGCGCCCTCGGCGCGCCCTAAAGCCCGCTGCCGCGAAATCTCTGAGGAAATCCCGGGATTCTGCCGTAGCATGGTGACCATGAAACGCATCGCTGCCGCTTGCCTCGCCTTCTGTGTCCTGATCGTTGGTGCTGCCCAGCTCGCTGCACAACCCGCTTCCAACCACGCTGCCTCTGCCGTCTACCCGATGCAGGATGGCTTTGTCGACGCCCACGGCGTGCTCATCTACTACGTGGAATTCGGCAAAGGCCCGCCGCTGGTGGTGCTGCATGGCGGTCCCGGCGCCGACCACACCTACTTCCTGCCCTGGCTGCTGCCCCTGGCGCGCACCCATCGCCTCATCTTTATCGATGAGCGCGGCTCCGGCCGCTCCGAGCGCTTGCAGGACCCGAGCAAGTACACCGTTGAGGGCGACGTGGAGGACATTGAAGCCGTGCGCATTGCTCTCGGCCTGGGCAAAATCTCGCTGCTCGGGCACAGTTGCGGCGGCGTGCTGGCCGAGGCCTACGCGCTCAAGTATCAGGAGCATTTAAGCCACCTGATTCTGAACAGCACCTTCGCCTCTACGCGCGAGATGAACGCCGTGCTGGCCCGCGAAAAGGCGCAGATGCCGGCTGACAAGCTGGCCCGCCTGAATGAACTGGAAGCCGCCGGCCTCTTTGGCAAGGGCGCCACTCTGGGAGCACGGACGCTATCCGGCCGAGTACGAAACCCTGGCCTGGGGCGATGGGTATTTCCCGTTCCTCTACGGTGCGCGGCCCGATCCCGCGTACGATCCGGCCACCGGCAACGCGCCCACCAACTGGGAGCTTTACCGCGAGATGTGGGGCTCCGACGGCGAGTTCATCATCGACGGCAATCTGAAATCGGTGGAGTATGTGGACCGGCTGCACACCATTCACGTGCCCACGCTGATTGTCGCGGGCGACCACGACGAGTGCGACCCCAGCCTGAGCAAAGAGATGCACGAGAAGATCGCCGGCTCGAAGCTGGTGATCCTGCCCAATGCGGGCCACATGAATTTTGTGGATCAGCCGGAGATGTGGCAGAAAGCCGTGCAGGGATTCTTAAGCGAATAGCATATCGCGCAAACGCACAACGGCCCGGAGTCCTTTCGAACTCCGGGCCGTTTTTCCGCCAGTCATATGTTGAGTTACGCGGCTTTGGACTTCTCTGCCTTGGCCTCGTCCGCCTTGGCCTTGTCTGACTTGGCCTTCGCCGCCTTGGCCAGTTCCACGAGCTTGGTAAAGCCCTCCGCATCCTTCACGGCAATGTCAGCCAGAATCTTGCGGTCCAGCTCGATGCCGGCCTTCTTCAATCCGCTGATGAACTGCGAATAGCTGGCGCCGTTCAGCTTGCAAGCGGCGGAGATGCGCACGATCCACAGCGAACGATATTCCCGCTTCTTCAGGCGCCGGCCCATGTAAGCGAACTTGAGGCCGCGCTCTACGGCCTCCTGGGCCGCCTGGTACAGTTTCGATTTCGTCAGGAAATAACCGCTGGCTCGTTTGAGGATCTTCTTGCGGCGGTCATTCCGCTTGGTACTGCGTTTTACGCGAGGCACTTTGTTTCTCCTTTTTGCGTTTCTGTTCTGCGGCTGGAGGTAGGAAGCCATCACGTAAACGTGAGGCCGGTGAACCTCTTCACTCGCTATTTCAAGCCTGATCTCTCGCCGTTGCGAACGCATTCCGCAACAAACGGGGGCCGAACCATCAGCCCTTTTTGCACTGGCACAGCCCTAGTCCAAAAGGCTGCCCCACGCAGTGCTCAGGCGTAGGGAATCATGCGCGCAACCTTCTTGTAGTCGCCATCGGAAACCAGCACTGTTTTGCCCAGCTTGCGTTTCACTTTTTTCGATTTCGACGTAAGGATGTGCCGCGTCTTCGTCTGGCCCCGCTTGATTTTGCCGGTGCCAGTCTTGCTGAAGCGCTTTTTCGCGCCCGTATGGGTCTTCAACTTAGGCATTTTCTTCTTCTTTTCCTGGTTTTGGAGGAGTGGATCACTCCAACCGGCCCCGCAGACAGGGACTTCCCTGCCCGTTTGGGCCTCAACCAGTATACCGTAAGCGCGGCTTCGATGCGACCTTCACTCCGACGGGGCTACTCTGACGGGTCGTCGGCCGTAAACGGCGAGCAGCAGGGCTTCTCCGTGGCGTGGAAATTCATCACTTCGGTCCGGATGCCGTCTGGATCGTACAGATTGAGCTGATATTTGCCGTCCAGGCCGATCTTCGGCGCGGCATCGTGGCGTCCTTCAAGGCGATTGCCGGCGGTGAGCGTCTGAAACACGTCGGGCACCGAAACCACCCCGATGGAGAAGTGGTCCATCACGCCCAATTCGCGCTGGGTCATGTCGGCAGGAACGCCTGTGGTTCCGCGCGTCATCATGTACTCCATCCAATCGTGGCCGTCGGGGCACTGTTGGGCAACCCACTCCACCTTGCCGCCGCGCCCACCCCACCAGTAAGGCCTGAAGCCGAGCAGATCACGGTAGAAAGTGTCTTCGAGGGCGCGGTCGTGCACCATGTAGCCCACGTGGATGATGTGGTGGCCGATGGCATTGGGCGCGAACGCACCGAGGACGAATCCGTATTTTCTTGCTGGCGCCTCAACGAACTGCACCTTGTTGCCTTCAGGATCGCGTACCTCGAACCAGGTGCTCCCAGCGGCGCCATGTTGCACATGAGCCGGCACCTTCAAGCCTTTGGCAGCAAGATACTTGCGCATGCCCTCCACACTCTCCGTCGCCCAGGCAACGTGGTCGAGGCGGACGACGCCGGCCTTGGCCGGCAGCGGCAGCACTTCAATAAATTGCGTAGTGCTGAGCGCGTAGCGCACGCCCTGGGGATTCTCCGGATCCGAAAGCTTCATCGCGCCGACGACCACCGTGTAGTAGTGCTCGGTGGCCACGGGATCGGAGGTGTAGATGGCGATGTGCGAGAGGCCGGTGATCTTGGGTCGTGGCGGCACAGTTTGCGCCGCGGCAGCGGACCACGCGGCCACAGCAATGAGAGCGGAGAGCATCAGCCTGGTTTGCATGGCACGGTCCTCGCGATTTTCTGAGTCAGACCAAGATAAATCGATTCGGTGGCGCGTGCAAACGGCTTCCGGTGCGCCTGAATGAATCGCCATGAGAGAATTGCACCCGTGTTAACGAGAAGAGTTTTTCTAAGTGCCTTGCCTGCCCTGTGGAGCTTGACGCGGGGCCGCGGCTGGGCGGAAAAGGCATCGGCCGGTGGACGCGAGTTCCACGTCTCTCCAAAAGGCAGTGATCACCACGACGGAACGCGGGCGAGGCCGCTCAAAACCATCTCTGCGGCGGCGACTGTCGCCATACCCGGCGACACGATTACCGTCCACGAGGGCGTGTACCGCGAGCGCGTGGCTCCGCCGCGCGGCGGAGTTTCCGATGAGCAGCGCATCGTCTACCGGGCCGCACCCGGAGAACGCGCAGAGATCACCGGCGCCGAAATCATCAAGGGATGGAGCCGATGGCGCGGTGACGTGTGGACTGTCAGCATCCCCAATAGCTTCTTTGGCGCGTTCAATCCGTATAGCGATGTGATCCACGGCGACTGGTTTGACGCCAAGGGGCGCGTACATCACACCGGCGCGATCTACCTGAACGGTGACTGGCTGGCTGAGGCTGCAAGTCTCGACCAATTGACGGACGCTCAAGGCGCGATCCCTTTGTGGTTTGGCCGCGTGGATAGCGAAACCACAACCCTCTGGGCTCAGTTCGGCGGGGCGGATCCAAACCACGAGCAGACCGAAATCAATGTCCGGCAGACTGTGTTTTATCCGGAAAAGACCGGCATGGATTTCATCACGGTCCGCGGCTTCATTCTGCGCTGCGCCGCCACTCCGTGGGCGCCGCCGACTGCTGAGCAGATTGGCGTGATTGGCCCCCACTGGAGCAAGGGATGGGTCATTGAGAACAACACTGTCAGCCACTCAATTTGCAGCGGAATCTCGCTGGGCAAATACGGCGACGCGTGGGACAACACTTCAGCCAACACGGCGGAAGGCTATGTGAAAACCATCGACCGGGCGCTCGATTCCGGCTGGTCGAAAGATCGCATCGGTCACCATATCGTCAGGAACAATACAATTTCCCACTGCGAACAGGCCGGCATCGTTGGCAGCCTCGGGCCGGTATTCAGCGTGGTTACCGGCAATACAATTCATGACATTCACGTGCGCCAACTCTTCGGCGGCGCTGAAATCGCCGGGATCAAGTTCCATGCCGCCATTGACGTGGAGATCAGCCACAACCATATTTTTCGAACTTTCCGTGGCCTCTGGCTCGACTGGATGGCGCAAGGAACGCGCGTCACCGGAAACGTCTTCCAGGACAGCCAGAGTGAGGACATATTCGTCGAGGTCGATCACGGACCATTCATCGTAGACAACAATCTTTTTCTGTCGAAAAGATCGCAACACGTAAACTCGCAGGGCGGCGCCTATGCCCACAACCTTTTCTGCGGTGGTGTGGCGCTGAACCAGTACGACGGCCGCATGACGCCGATCATGAAGCCGCATGCAACCGAGGTGGCCGGCTATCACGACAATCCCAGCGGCGATCTGCGCTTCTTCAACAACCTCTTCGCCCAGGACGGGGATCTGAGCGCGTTCAACCAGACACGGCTTCCGATGCAGCTTGCTGGCAATGTGTTTGTGGAACGCGCAAAGCCTTGCTCCCAGGAAGCCGAATCGCTCGTGAAACCGGAGTTCGATGCGGACATTCAATGCATTGAGAAAAGCGAAGGGCTGTTTTTTTCGATCACACTCGATGACGCGTGGGCTGCGACCAAACGCCGCAACCTGGTTACGACCGAGAATCTGGGAAGCGCAATGATTCCGGGTCTCCCATTTCAGCGTGCCGATGGCTCTGCGATGCGACTCGATCGTGACTTCAGCGGCAAGCCACGCGATACCGAAAATCCCTTTCCAGGACCTTTCGAGCATCCCAAGGGTGGAAGGCTTACCGTGCGTGCGGCACCATCCGGGTCGATCGGCCCGGCCTAACTGGTTAGAATCGCACCCGCATGGCAATTTGCATCAACC
Organism: uncultured Acidobacteriota bacterium; assembly: GCA_963786565.1. Taxonomy (GTDB): domain Bacteria; phylum Acidobacteriota; class Terriglobia; order Terriglobales; family Acidobacteriaceae; genus Telmatobacter. The sequence goes on from CAWAZR010000024.1 coordinate 923,408, forward strand.
GCGGCGGCATGGCGCTCACCGCCTGGCCGAAGGTTCCGCTGGAGATGTTGCCTTCTGCCGTTGCCGGCCCGAAGAATTGCGCGTGATTGAAGACGTTGAATGCTTCGGCGCGGAACTCGAGGGCGCGGCCTTCGCTCAGTGAGAATTCCCGCGAAATGGTGGCATCGAAATTCTCCATGCCGGGGCCGGAGAAGAAGCGGCGACGCGCGTTGCCCAAAGTACCCAGCGCGGGCAGACTGAACTGGCTGGCATCGAAGACCGCAGCTCCGTTGCGCGGATTGGTATTGATATGGAGCGAGTTTCCGCTCCACTGCGGCGTGTCAACGCCGTTGTCGTTGATGCCGTTGGGGATGGTGCCCAGGAGCGAAGTGTCGTTGTTGTTGAGCAGCGTCACCGGCAGACCCGTGGTGAAGCGCGCGATGCCCGCCAACGCCCATCCTCCCTCCATTGCATGGCGCAGCCCTTTGGAGGAAAGTTGTGGAATGTCGTAGTGGAAAGAAGCCACAAAGTTGTGCCGCATGTCGAAGGCGGAGAGTCCCCGGCTGAGCGATGGATTGACCGGGTTGACCGGCTCGGGAAGTCCCGCCGATTGATCGATGGATTTCGCGTAGGTGTAGCTGGCCAGCAAATCCAACCCGTGCGCGCGGTGATTGAGCGTGGCCTCGAACGCGCTGTAGCTTGCGTTGGCGATGGTCCGCTGCAGCTCCACGCTGCCGAACGCGGGACCGAACGTCGTACGCGCGGCTTGCTCGTTGAACGGCCCGCACGCCGAGCCCAGGCTCAGGCACAGTGCGGGATTGGCGGGGTTGGCTTCCTCAAGCACCAATAAATGATGCGACGAGGTGCCCACGTAGCTGACCGTGGCCAGTGTGCTCGCGCCTAACTGGCGCTCCACGCTCGCCATCCAGTGCTGCGCGTAGGGCGTTACGTCGTTCGGATCGACAGCCGGAATGCCGACCAGCGGCTCAAACTGGCTCCAGTTCACACTCGTGTTCGGATTGTTCCGGCTGGCTCCGTCGGCTACGTGCTGCAAAGGGAAGCGCTGACCTGCGTTTGCGCCCGTGGCCGCCACGGTAAACGGCGAGGCGAACAGCGGCGGCGCGGCCGACGTGTAGGTATACCCGTAAGGCGGATTCGCGCTCATGATGCCCGCCGACAATCCCTCGTAGGCCGTATAGTACATGCCGTAGCCGAGGCGGATGCTGGTAGTGCCGGCCGGGCCGATGAGCTTGTCCAAAAGGCTGCCGCGCGCAGCGCCAGAAGGCGAATAGGCAATGCCCGCACGCGGCGAAAAGTTGTTGCGCGGCGGGGCGAGCGAATCGGGCACGCCGGGATCGCCGGGAAAGACGAGCCCCTTCGGCGCGCCGGGAAAGACCTGCGACTGCTCGCCTTGAATCAGCGTTTGCAATTGGTTATATTTTTCGAGCCAGGGCCGGATGCGATCCCAGCGCACGCCGTAGTTCACCGTGAGCCGGCTGGTCGCCTTCCAACTGTCCTGCGCGAAGGCCGCCATGTAGAGATTGCGATTGTAAAAGCTCTCGGCTTGGCCCTGCGTGTAGCTCGACGCTACGCCCAGCAGATAATCTGCAAAATCCACGCCGGTTTCGGAGCCGTTGAAGCTGAAGCTGCCATTGAAGACCACGTCGGGGTGGGTGTTGATCTGGTCCTTGTGCAACTCGCCGCCGAATTTGAGACCGTGCTTCCCGACGATACGCGAAAAGGCATCCATGCCCTCGTAGATGTTCTCGGTCTGCACCAGGGCCGTGGTGTCAACGCCGGTGGTGAAGTCGTTGAAGGCGAGATTCTCAATGCCTTCGGTCGCGGGCTTGAGCGGCACAATGTTGGTGAATCCCTGCGCCGCCAGCGTGGGCCCCACACCGCCGCGCGGCTGGCCCACGGCATTCGCATTGCGCATGTAGCCGAGGTGCGCCTCGTTCAGCATGGACGCGCCAAATGTCATGGTGTGCTCCAGGCTCATGAGTTGCGCGCGGCCGCTGGACGTTGCGTCGAAGCCCGGCACATTAGCGCCGCCCGTTCCCGTGGGATAGGGATTATCCAGCGAGTATTGGTCCAAGAAGTAGTAACCCGTGAGCGTGCTTCGGCCGCGGCTCCAGTCCGCGCGCAAGCCCTCCCTTGTTGTCGCCAAGGGTTTCGGCCGCGGTTGCGGTTTCAAACACCGCGGTGCCGGCGTTGGGCACTGGAATCGAGTTCAGCAAGTACTTGGCCGGGGCTGACCAGATGGATTGCGGAACTTTGCCCGTGGGAAAGACCTGCGCATACGGCTCGCCGGGCGTCACCGTCTGGCCCAGTGCTGACGACAAATGCGCCGCCCACGCGTTGCCGTTGACGCTGCCCGTAAGCGGAACCTGGCTGAAGTCTCCGCCGCGCTCGGCCGTCGACGGCACAGAGATGTCGCCGGTGTCGATGCCTTCAGTAAGCCGCGTTCCCTGGTAATCCGCGAACCACTTGACGCCTGTCCGAAGTAAAGGACCGCCCAGCGTTCCACCGTATTGATTCTGCCGGTAGGCCGCGCGGCCCGTAGAAAAGTAGTTGCGTGCGTCGAGCGCCGTGTTGCGCAGGAATTCGAAGGCGCTGCCATGCCATTGCTCGGTGCCCGCCTTGGTCGTCACCAGCACCTGGCCGCCACTGGAGTTGCCGTACTCCGCGTCGAAGTTCGAGGTCAGCACGCGAAAGCTCTCGATGGCATCGAGGTTGGGCACAATCGACGTGCCCATGTTCACGTCCTCTTCCACGTCCGCGCCGTTTACGCGGAACCCGTTGGAGTCCTCGCGCTGCCCGCTGATCGAGAGATTGCCGGGATTGGCGCCGCCGGAGGGTGGAGTTGTCGCCACGCCGGTCATGATCACTGCACCGGGCTGCGCCGTGTTCACCGGCACGATGCCCGGCTGCACCGCCATCAGGTCGGTAAAGCTGCGGCCGTTCAGCGGAACGGCCTCCATCTTTTTAGACTCCAGCGTCTCTCCCAGTTGCGTGCTCGTCGTCTCAGCCGCCAAAGCATTTGCCGTCACCTCCACTGTTTCCGCGTTGGCATTCACTGCCAGCGTTACGTCCAGATCCGCGGTGGGCGCACCGGCGCTCACCGTTGCCTCGCCGTGATAGATCGTAAAGTTGGCCGCTTTCACCTCGACCGCGTAGGTGCCTTCGATCGGAACGATGAACTGAAAGCTTCCCTGGCCGTCGGTTTGTTGCGTGAGCGCCGCCGCGGCATTGGATTGGTTGGACTGGCGCAGCGAGACCTCGGCGTCGGGAATGACGCCGCCGGTTGCATCGTGCACCACACCCGCGACGCGAAAACCGGCCTGCGCCCGTACTCCTAATGGGAAGGTCGCCAGAAATAGAATGAAAACGAAATGAATTCGGCCTTTCAAGACCATTGCCTCCGGGAAATCAGGGATTGCGGCAACTGCTTGCGTTCCGCGCCGCAATCCCCGCTGAGGGCCCATTGCTGCAAGCAGTGCCTATATACGACCAAATTAGTCCGACTATTTCTGTGATCTAAATCACTCTTCCATTGGCTCAATAGCCGCTTGTTCGACCACAGCACCAATATCCGACTAATTTAGTCCTTGTTCAATATACGACCGATTTAGTCGTAGTTCAACGCCGCCGTCTCATAACCCGGAACCCACATTTTCAATGGCTGAATCTGTTCTTGACGAGCAGCGCATCGTGGTCTGACCATGATCCTTCCGGCGACGCAGGGTTTTCCCGCGCAGGGAAACGGTCGTGACGCCGGAGCACGGTATCTTTATCTACCCTACGCACGCCAACTCAACGGACCCGGCAACTGAACCCGGGGGGAGCTCAGCATCATGGCAACAATTGAAAACAATCGCAGGGAATTCTTGAAAACCGGCAGCGCAGCACTGGCCGCAACCGCAGTCGCGTTCAACGCCAAAAGCTATGCGCAGATCATGGGCGCCAACGATCGCGTACGCGTGGGAATTGTAGGCTGCGGCGACCGCATGAAGGGTGGCGATTTACCCGCCTTTCAACAGAGTGCAAAAGACATGAACTTCCAGATCGTGGCCGTGTCCGACATCTGGAAGATGCGTCGCGAGCAAGGCGTCGATTTTATTGAGAAGCTTTGCGGCAATCGCCCCGACCAGGTGCGCAATAACGACGAACTGTATGCGCGCAAGGACGTGGACGCCGTCATTATCGCCACTGCCGATTTCCAGCACGCTTTCCACGGCGCCGAAGCCGTGGAAGCGGGCCGCGACGCCTACGTAGAAAAGCCCACGGCGCACACCATGGCCGATGCGCGCCGCATTCTGGCGGCGGTAAAGAAGAGCGGAAAGATTGTGCAGGTGGGCACGCAGCGCCGGTCAACCCCCGCGTATATGAAGGCCGCCGAGTACATCAAATCGGGCCAGTTCGGCGACATCGTGATGGTGGAAATGACATGGAACGTGAACCAGCCCGGCCGCTGGCGCCGGCCTGACGTGGTGCCGCTGCTTAAGGAAGAAGACACGGACTGGAAGCGCTATTCGCTGGGCAGGAATATGGGATCGTTCGACGCGCGCAAATATCTTGAGTTTCGTCTGTTCTGGCCGTTCTCTTCGGGCATTCCCGACCAGTGGCTGGTGCACCAGATCGACACCGTGCACTGGTTCACGGGCCTGCCGCATCCGCGCTCGTGCGTAGCCAACGGAGGCATCTATTTGTGGAAGGACGGCCGCACAAATTGGGACACCATGACGGCGGTCTTCGATTACGGCCCGCTCGACGATCTCAGCAAGGGTTTCCAGGTGCAGTACTCCTCGCGTTTCACGAATTCCGCGGGCGGCGTCAAGGAGCTCTACTACTCAAATGGCGGCATGATCGACATGGACAATCAGACCGTGACGCCAACGGGCGGCCTGACAAAACGATTCGCTGACGAGATGCACATGCAACCGAACTTGCTGCCGAGCATGGCGCTGGGCGAGAAGGCTACAGCGGTGAATACCGACGCCGATACGCACGGAGATCCGCAAACTGCGGCCAACATGCGCAACTGGATGGAGTGCGTGCGCTCGCGCAAGACGCCCAATGCGCCGATCGAAGCCGGGTACAGCCACTCGATTGCACTTTGTATGAACGTAGCCGCGATCCAGACCGGCATGAAGGTGACCTTCGACGAGAAGACGCAGCAGGTGATGGCCGGAGGCAAGGTGTATGCGTAGACGCACGGTGCTTGGTCTTGTGACCGCAGGGTCGCTGCGGGCGGCAAGCGCGGTGTGCCCTACCCTCGGCACGCTCCTGTTTGCGCGCCCGGGGTGGGGGAAAACCACCAAAGGCGTCGACGTGACGCCCGATGCGGCGAAGCGGCGCGTGGACATCACCATCGACGGCCAGCCTTTCACTTCGTACATCTGGCCGGAGACGCTGAAAAAGCCGGTGCTCTATCCGATTGTGGATGGGGACGGCGTGACCGTGACGCGCGGCTGGCCGCTGGAGCCGCGCGCCGGCGAGCGCACCGATCATCCCCATCACGACGGCCTCTGGTTCAACTACAGCAACGTGAATGGCTTCGATTTCTGGAACAACTCGACGGCCATTCCGGCTGCGCGCGCGCCGAAAATGGGCACGATCGTGTTCGACAAAATCGTATCTGCCAAGAGCGGCGCGCATCGTGGCGAGTTGGTGAGTAATTCCACGTGGATCGACGGGCAGAACCACGCGATCCTCGCGGAGACCACGCACTATGTGTTTGCTCGCCAGGGCGCGACGCGCACGATTGACCTGACGGTGACGCTGACAGCGCTCGACCATGTCGTTTTCAACGACGACAAAGACGGATTGCTGGGCTTGCGCGTGGCTCGCTGGCTGGAATCGCCGGAGGAAAAAGGTGGAACCTTCACCGATGCTAATGGAGTGGAGACGAAGGTGCCGGCTGCGGCGAACATGCCGGGCGTAGCTCCGCCAACGGGCGAATATCTGACCAGCGAAGGCGTGAAGGGCGAAGCTGCATGGTCAACGCGCGGCCGCTGGTGCTCGCTCACCGGCCACGACGATGCCGGCCACGTCGCGACCATCGCCATCTTCGACCATCCCGGCAATATCGGCTATCCGACCTACTGGCATGCGCGCGGCTACGGGCTTTTTGCCGTCAATCCGCTGGGCCGCCATGCGTTCGATGGCAAGCAGCCGCTCCTGGACTACACGCTGGAAAAGGGCCAGGCGGCGACCTTCCGGTATCGCATCGTGTTCTACACGCATGCCGCCACGCCGGACGAATTAAACCGCGAAGCTGACGCTTTCGCGGCGCAAGCCAAGTAGCGCACGCGCAAAGGCATCGTCTCACCCGCGCGCATTCCCGCGCGACATCCAAGCCACTCACTTTTACGGGAAGAAAAGAAAAGCCAGCCTGCATTCGCCGCGGGAATCGCGGCGGATGCAGGCTGGTGAGGGTGAGTTAGAAGGTGAAGTGGCCGGCGAACTGCCAGTCGCGGGCGCTGTTGCTTACGCCTGTGACTTCGCCAAAGGAACTGGAGTTGTAGGCCCAGGCTGCGCTGGGACCGCCGAATTGTACCTTGTTCCAGACATTGAAGCAGTTGGCTTCGAATACGAAGGTTCTGCTTTCGTTGCCGAGCGGGAAGCTGCGGTGCAGGCCTGCATTCAGATTCTGCGCACCGGGGTTACGCAAGCCGTAGGCGGCGGTGCGGGGCGCGTTCCCGATGAGGTACGACGCCTGGCAACTGCCCTGTGCCTGGCTGCTGGAGCCGGGGATACAGGAGGGAGCCGTGGAGTTGTCCGTTGCAGAAATGAATGCCTGCGAGTTGACGTATTTGATGTTGCTGAGGTTGGCGAACTGGAAGCCGTTGGGACCGCTGCCGTAACTGCCGTTCTGGCGAGCGGTGCCGCTGGTCCAACCCGGGTTCAAATCGGGCATGGCCTGGCCTTGCCCTGCTGCGCCACTGCCTCCGTTGACAACCACGGGGGTTCCGGCCAGGTAGGTATAGACCTCGGAAAGCGTCCAACCGCCAGCCAGCCAGCGCACCGCGGCATGATCGCCGCCAGGCTGGCCTTTGCCGCCGAAAGGCAATTGATAGACGCCGAAAATGTTGACGGTTTGCGGGATGGAGATGACGGTGAACGACCGGTCGATGCGATTCTGCGGGAGGGTGGCTCCGCTGGTGGAGCGGGAGATGTACGACCCGGGAAGCGCCCAACCGGAACGGTAGGTTCCGTCGTCGCCGAGGTTCTTGGCGTAGGTGTAGTTGAGGTTGAAGGTGAGTCCATGGGCCGGGCGCTGCTGGATCATGAGCTGGACAGCGTTGTAGGCGAAGTTGCCGACGTTGCCCCAGGTATCGGTGACGCCGTTGTACTGCGGGAAGGCCACCAGCATCTGCTGGATGGTGGCCGTGCTGGAGGCGCTGCCGGCACCGTTGTTGGTGTAGAAGGCCGGCTGGGGCGCATTGGGCGCGTAGTGGGCGAGGATAGCCAGATTGGCGGCCGTTGCCTGCGCGCTCAAAAGCGGCTTGGCGGCGGTTGAGTCGAGAACCGGGCCGAGGAGGGCCATGTAGTACGGGTTGAGCTCATTGGTCCAGAGGCCGCGGGCGTTAGCGCCCGTGGTACCGGAGTTGATGATGAAGTGGCTTTCGTCGCCCACATAGTTGATGCCCAATGTTGTGGAGGACGTAATGGCGCGCTCGATGCCGAAGTTCCAGAGCACGATTTCCGGAGCGCGGCCGGAGAGGTAGGGGTCGGCGTAGCTGGCGCCCGTGCCGGCTGTGCCCTTGCCACCGCCGGTGGAGATGAATCCGGTGCCGAGTTCCTGCGCGGCCACGTTGAAGCTGGGCTGCGCGGGATAGGTGAAGGTGGGGCCGAAGAGGCCGGTGTTGGCGACGTAGGATTCGTTGAGGTTGGATTGCACGTAGGCGCTGTTGCTGTTGAGCCAGTAGGCAGGGCCTGCGGAATAGCCATTGGTAATCGAACCCGAGGGCCCGACAGCGTTGGTGTTGAAGCCGGTTTGGCCAGTGCCGCCTGTAGCGCCGCCGCGGCCGCCTACGCCGCCGGCCTCAGAGAAGGCCAGCGCGAATCCCGCACGGACGACGGTCTTGCTGTTGATGGAGTAGGCTGCGCCGATGCGCGGACCCCAGTTCTTCCAATACGTCTGCACGGGCGTGGCGCAACCGCAGCTTACGCCCGTTCCGCCATAACTGCCCGCAAACTGGAGGATGCCGGGCGTGTTGGTGAGCGGATTGGTCATGGTTGGGTTGAGGAAGGTCCAACGATCGCGCAGCTCGTGGAAGGGCGGCAGATAATCCCAGCGGACACCGAGATCGAGGGTGAGCTTGCTGGTGATTTTGTAGCTGTCGCGAACATAGGGCGAGATGGTCTTGTAGCGGCCCGCCAGCTCGCTTACGTAGTCCAGGCCGAGGGTCTGGTTGGTGGCATCGGTTGTGGTGGAACCACCGGCCGCGCCCAGCAGATAACTGGCGTAGGCGAATCCAGTGGTCGCGTCGCTCAATGAGGAGCTGCTACTGGTGAACTGGGCAGTGGAGTAGGGGTTAAAGCCGAAGGTGAGAACGCCGGTGAAGGTTGCGGGGTTGGCGTTGTTGATTTCCTGGAACTGGAATGTGAGGCCCATGGTGAGGGCGTGCTTGCCCTTGAGCCACTGCACATTGTCTGTGATGGCGTAGTTGTTGGGCGTGGTCAACTGGGTGGAAACCGAGTTGCCGTTGCCGGTCCAGGTTTGCTCAGTGAGGCCGGCGAATGCTGTGGAGGCTGATCCGAAAGCGACACCGGGAAATTCCTGGCCGGCCTGGCCTTGCGGCAGGTTGGTGACGCCGAAGGTTCCGACGTCCCACTTAGAGACGCCCTGCGAGAGGTCGGCGATGTTCTGGAAGAAGCGGGTGAAGCTCATCTTCAATTGGTTTACGACATTGGGCGAGAAGGTGTAGGCATCTTCCACGATGTAATTCTTGGGGAAGACGCTGGCCAGGTCGCCGCCGATGTAGGGCGGCGGCAGGAACGGGGCGCCGAAGTTGTTGAGGTAATCTTCCGTGCCCAGGGTTCCGACCGACGAGATACGGTGCTTCGAGCTGAGATCGTAGTCCACGCGCCAGTCGATGGAGTGATTGTTAAAGCCGCTGGGCCAGCCGCTGAGGTAGTTGTTGGTGAGGACGCTGGGGTTCCAGTCGCTGTAATAGGTGTTGCTGGAGGTTGCGGTGGGGAAGAGCGATTCCATGGCCTTGGTGATGGGAGAGATATCGCCGGGCGGGATGACGTTGTTGGTGCCGTTGTAGACGAAGGGCTGCCGCGTGCAGACGCCGGCCGTGCAAGTGGTGCTGGTGGGATCGAAGATGACGCCGGGGTTGTTCGACCCTGTGCCGGTCAATCCTGTTCCCACGCCGCCGTTGAGCTCAGTGAAATTGCCCTGAGTCATGAGATTGCTGGGCACGGTCAAGAGCGAATACACGGCGCCTTTGCGGCCGTAGTAGTAGTCGTAGGCGACAAAGAAGAAGAGCTTCTTGCGCGTGAACGGAACCACGCCGCCAACGGTGCCGGACCACTCATGCTGATGCTCGACTGGCTTGGGGGCGGGGACGGTTGCGCCGGTCAGGGTCTTCACGGTGGCGTGCGGAGCGGTAAAGCCCCAGGAGTCGAAGAAGGTGTTGCGCTCGAAGTCGGCGACCTGGCCGTGATATTGCAGGCCGCCTGACTTCATGGTGAAGTTTGACGCGCCGGCGCCGGCGTACTCGGCCGGAGGCGTGCTGGTGACTTCCTGGAACTGGTCGACGGCGTCGATGTTCATGGCGAGCGAGACGAGGCGGTTGTCGCCCTGCTGGCTGACGGTTTCAGCGGGCATGCCATCGAGATAGAGCTGGCCTAGATAACTGCCGGTTCCGCCGACGATGGGCAGGCGGCCGCCGTTGTTGGCCGATTGCGCCCCGGGCGTGAGAACTCCGAATGCCGTGGGATCGCGCTGTGCGTTGACCATCTGAATCGGCAGATTGGTGTAGGTTGAGTTCTCGACGATAAGGCCGATGGTGGCGTCGGCGGTGTCGAGCACCGGCGGCGCGGCGGAGACGGTGACGGTTTGTGTCTCAGCGCCGACGGCTGAGCACGGGGCTGACGGTTCTGAGTCTGCATGGCGTCGACGACGACGTTGTCCTGCACCAGGGATTTGAATCCCTTGGCGGAGATTTCGAGCGTGTAGGTGCCGGGCAACACGGGCGCGATATTGAAGAAGCCTGCTGACGAGGCTTCGCTGACGGTTTTGATTCCAGTGGCGTTGTTGGTAATGATGACACTGGCATGGGGAACGACGGCGCCGGTGGTATCCATGACCGTGCCTTCAAGAGATCCTTCGCCGGCGGTCTGTGCCGCAACTGGCATTGCGGTCCATACCAGACAAAGCGCTAGCGCGAACGTCGCCAAAGCGACACAGGCCCAAGCGCCACTGCGATTTTCAAGCGTCGTGATTGATTTCAGAAGTGTTTTCATAGGAACGCCTGGAATGCCTCCTTCAAGTGAAAGTGTTTGCGTGCGAAGCGGTTGTGACGAACCTGGATTGGAACTCGTCAAAACCCGGCATGTTGGGAGAACACACTTTTTCGGGAGCCGGACGAGCGGCGGTCCGACCTCAGCCAAGTATTTAATGCATTCGCGATGTCGATTGTCAATAGAAAAATTATTTTCTCTGCTGATTCGAGAAAGCCGGGCGCTAACGTGTGGAGCTACAGATGAGCACAAATGGGCTGAAGGCCGGGCAGCGCCGGAATTCCCGTTTCAGGAGCGGCACATTTTGCCTGGATGAGGTTTCGAAATTGCGGGCTGGGTCCGGGGTGCGTGCGCCGCGACACATTTTCTGCGGCAGACTCCGCCTGAAGAGGTCAGTCCACCAGCACAAAAAGAAAGGGCGGCGGAGAATGTCCGCCACCCTTTGTTCCAGTCAATTGCAGTGCATCAGAAGTTGTACTTGAGTGCGAACTGGCCGATACGCGGGCCAGCCCCGTTTTCGCCGCCGATGGTTCCGAAGCTGGTGCTGCTGCTGAGCGGGTTTGAAGTGCTTGGGTTGTTCAATATGGTGTGGTTGAGAATATCGAAGTACTCCATCCGGAACTCCAGGTTGGATTCGCGGAAGACCGGGAAGCTGCGAACCAAAGCGCCATTCCAAACCGTGAAGCGGGGACCGCGGAGCGTGTCTTTCACCACGTTGCCGAAGCCGGTTCCTGCGCCCGTATTGACAGGCACCGAGAAGGCTGACGGGTTGAGCCAGCTCTCGCAGGGAGTCGGGAATTTACGTCCAGCGGGGATGGCCATCGAACAATCGCCCCCGAGGTTCTTGCTGTAGTGGTAAGCCGGCTGGGTGAAATCGCGCTGGCCGCGGTCCTGCAAGAGGCCGGTAGATGAGTTGTCGGTGCCCGTCCACACGGTGAGTGCGTCGCCGGAGTGGGACTGGACGGCACCCGAGGTCCGCCAGCCATTCACGACCGCATCGAGGATACGACCGCCCTTGCTGAACTTCGTCGGCGCCCATTCATAGGAGACCGAGAAGACTTGCGGATGATCGATGTCCGAGACGCCACGGTCAAGCGCCTTGATGTCAGGCACCGCGGCTGCTGCCGGCATGTTGGTTACGCCGGAGGGATAGAGCGGATAGACATACGACTCGCCCGCGTTCAGATCCTCGGTATTGGAATCGCGCGTGGCTTGCGGCATGTCGTCATAGGACTTCGACCAGGTGTAATTGGCCAGCACCTGAAGTCCGTGCGACATCCTCTTTTGCAGAGTGGCCTGGAAGGAATTGTAGTGGGCATTGCCCATCATGGCCGCTTCGACGATCTGGGAGTAGTTCTCGTGGCAGCCAGTCGTTGTCAGGCAGGGTCCGACGGTGGGCGCGGTGTTATACACCCTTCTTGCGTTGGCGGCGGACGTTCCGCCGGGGTAGGTCAGCGTGGTGCCTACGATGGTGCCCGTATTCACCGCGGGGTTGACTTCCAACTCCACGAACTGATGGCGCGATCCGGAACCGACATAAGCCAGCCGCATGGCCCAGTTGCTAGGGAGCTGCTGCTCGACCGTCAGGTTGTAGTCGTAAGTGACGGGCACGCGGAAGTTGCCGGAAGGATCGTACTCGTTGACTTCCATTTGATTCGGGAAGACGGTCGAGGACTTGAACGGCAAGGTGAACGGGAACGGATTGGCGTACTTCCCTGCCGCGTTGCAGGCGGAGGTTTGGCAGTACGGATTGCTCAGTGGCCCGCCGGGGCTGCCGGCGGTCTGGTCCATGTTGGCCAGGGTCACGGTAATAGTGTTGGGGGCAAAAGTGGCCTGACTGAGGTTAAAGAAGCCCGGCAAGCGATCCTGGTAGAAGGCGCCAAAGCCGCCACGAATGGCCGTCTTGCCATTGCCGAACAGGTCATAGGCAAAACCAACACGTGGCATGAACTGCTTGTACTGGTTCTTCACGCCGTCAACCGGGAAGCCGGAGTCACCCGAGAGCACCATACCGGCAGGCAATCCCGCAGTTCCCGCTGCCGTGGCAACCGCGAACTGAGGCGTGCCCGTGTTGGCCGCATACTCGGAGGAGCTGAATGCGGTCTGCTGGCCGATCTTGGTGTGCCAGGGTGCAAATAATTCCCAGCGCAGGCCATAATTCAGTGTGAGGCGGTGACTCACCTTCCAACTGTCCTGGGCGTAGATGGCCGGGAAGTGACCGCGGTCGTTGGTATCTTCGAATTCGCCCTGGACGAGCGCGGACAGGAAGCCCTGCTGGAAATTGGCCATGGCGTTGACGTTGGCGGTAGGAAGTGATGCGCCGGCCAGACCAGAGGTGAAAGCGCCATAGGAGTTGTACACGTTGACTACGTCGAACTTGCTCAGCTCATAGTGTCCGCCGAAGGCCAAGTCGTGCGCGCCGTGGACCCAGTGCAGATCGTCGTTAAAGGTGTAGTTATTGCGTTCAAACAGGGCGCTTGCCGACGATCCAACCTTCATATAGCCGCTGACGCTTAGCGCCATGTAGGGACCAAGATTCGGCTGCCAGATATTGGCGAGACCGGAGCCCGATGGCCCGAGCGACGTAATGTCCGCGCTGCCTGGAGGCCCGCCGCGCTGAGAGACTTCGCGCTGGTAGTTGAGTACCAGGTTGTTCAGAATGTTGGGCGTGAAGGTGTGGGTTTCAGCGATCAGCGCATTCTGGTAGCGGGTTTGGAAGAACGAAGTGTAGCTATAGAGGTCGGTCGGGTTGAAGATGCCCGGCTGGTGGTACCAATCGTAGAAGTATCGGCCAAAGAGGTGGTCGCTGGCGCCGAACTGGTGGTCGACGCGCGCCGTATGCTCGTTGAAGTAGTTCTGCGTGGCGCTGAAATAGTTGACTGTGTTGCCGATCTTTCCCGCCGCCGCATCCGAGCTTGCCACCGGGAAAAGTTTCTCGAAGTTGACCGCGGCCTGATCGAAGGCAGCTGTCGGGATGTGGTTGTTGGCCCATGCCAGGCCCGTGTACGGGCTGGATATCTGCTGGCTGGCGGTATTGCAAATGCCCGACCCATTGAACCCGCTGGTGCAGAGGTTGCTGTAATCGGCGTAGCCGGTTCCGGTGGTTCCTTCCTCAGCGGCGGTGGGCGCCGTGAACGAGCCCTCGCTGCCGCCCTGGTGGATCTGGGTGTACTGATATCCGTAGAAGAACTGTGTGGCCTTGCCGCTGGAGATGTGCGGAATCTTCACCGGTCCGCCGACTGCGCCGCCGAATTGATGGCGGTGCAACGTGTCCTGCGCGCCGGCTGGGTTGAAGTGGCTCTCGGCGTTGAAGAAACCGTTGCGCAGATACTCGAAGAGATCTCCGTGGAACTGCTCGCCGCCTGACTTGGTGACGATGTTGACCACCGCGCCGGCGCTCTGGCCGAACTCCGCATCGTAATTGCTGGTCTGCACGCTGAATTCCTGCGTTGCATCCGGCATCGGGTACGGATCGTTGACATTGGTCATTTCGTCCAGGTTGTTACCGCCGTCCAACAGGAAATTGTCTTGATTGGGCAGTGTGCCGTTGACGCTGGCAACCTGTACCGGAGAAAGCAGGGAGCCCGAAAATGTTTTTCCGCTACCCTGATTGACGCCGTTGCCTTCATTGGTGGCATCGACGACGCCGGCAACCAGCGTAACCAGCGTGGCCGCGGCTCTGCCGTTCAATGGCATGTCGCCCAGGGCCGTCTGGTCGATGACCTGCGACAAAGTACCAGTGGTCGTGTCAACCTGCTGCGCGTCGGCCGACACGCTTACGGTTTGCGTTTGCGCACCGACCTTCAGCGTAATGTTCACAGTGAGCGACTGGTTGGCTTCCAGAACAATACCCTTCTGCGCGTAGGATTCGAATCCGGCTGCGGTGACTGAAAGCGAATAGCCGGAAGGCAGCAGAGTCGAAAACACGAACCGGCCGTCTTTGCCCGAGTCCGCGGTGGTCGTATTCCCCGTTTGCACTTCGGTGGCAATCACGGTAGCGCCGGTGACGACAGCGCCGCTGGGATCAGTGACCGTACCGCTGATGCTTCCGTAGCCCTGGGCGTGCAAGTTGGTTGCGGAGAAGCTGAAACTCAAACAAACGATGGCGACGAGAGCCGCCAGTGTGCAGAGCGAACGGCGCCGGGCGCTTGCGAATTGATTCGTCGCAATTTGCGCTCTCCACGCCAGGAAGAATCGAGAAGTCTGATTGACACCAGAAATCGTTGTCATAGGGTTTTGCTTGTATGCCTCCATACAGTCTTGTTATTCAGTCGTGATGTCCACGGTCGCAGCCGTGACGCTCTGTTGTCGCTTCAAGGCGACGGTCTTCAGGCGTCGGCAAAGATACGGATTACCGCTGCGCGAAAGCATAGAGGTACGACCACTCATTGTCAATAGGAAATTGTTTTACTCGATAACTTGTACTGCGGTTTCCTGGGGCTTGAATCCAATCTAAGGCACCCTATATAACTTAGGGATTTCGCAACTCGCGATTTCGGTGGTGCGCCATCAGGATCGACGCCACCAGAGCCGTGGCCAGCGAGACACCGGCGAGCGCGAAGAAAGCGCTGCTCCACCCGTATTTGACGCTGATACGCGCCACAGTAACGCCCGAAAGCCAACCTGCGATATACCCGAAGCCATCGATAATACCCGCCGCCGTGGCGCTGCCCCGCTGCCCGCCAAAATCCAGCGACATGGCGCCGGCCAGATAGGAGTAAGGTCCCAGCAGAGTGAATCCCACCAGCCCCACGAGAAGAGACGGCGCCCATTCTCCTGCATGGCCCGTCACGCGGCTCAGCATCACCAGGCACAACGTACATGCCGACATACCAATCACGACCAGCACATTGCGCCCATTGGCGCCGAGCTTGTCGCTCAAGAACCCGCCGAGAAGTACGGAAATCCCTCCGCATAGAGGAAAGAGTGCGCTGCGGCTGGCCGCCACACTCGGCATCAGGCCCACGAACTGCACAAAATAGGTCGGCGTCCACAAGTTGAAGGTCTCGCGCAAAAGAGTAGTCCCGAACGCCAGTATGCACACCAGCCAGAACGCGACGTTGGTGAGCAGGGGCCGCAATATCGCGCTGATCTTCCGGTCGTGAACCGCGTCCAGCTCATCAATATCCGCATTTTGGGCATACACGTTTCTGGGATTCACTTCCGGCGCCGGCAGCCCGCGCTCGGCGGGCGTCTCGCGCAGCAGCACTAAGCAGATGAGGAACAGAACCCCAAGCGCTGCCGCGGCAAAATAGAAGACGCCGTGCCAGCCCACGCCATGCGCCAGCAATTCGCTCATCGTCCAACGGCATCCCGCGTCGCCGAACAGGAAGCTCAGGCTCACCACCGCCATCACGCTTCCGTAGGTGGAATAGGAGAACCAGCGCGACGAAACTCGCACCAGTCCCGCCCAGCCTTGCGACTGGAAGAGCCGGTTTCCGATCCACGCCAGCGTGAAAAGGGGAAATCCGCCGCTCAGAGCAAAAATGACGGTAAAGAGGATGGAGCCCGCCATACCGCCCAGGAATAATCGCCGGCCGCCGCGCGTGTCGGCCAGAGCTCCGGAGAAAAACTTGCCCAGCGCATACGCGGCGGTGCCCATGGATGCCATGAATCCCAGGCGGATTTGCGCTTCGCTTGCGGTGATGCCATGTCGCGTCAGGTCGTGGATCATGTCGGGCATCACGACCGAGAGGTCGGAACGGCAAAAATAATAGCCGGAATAGCCCAGTGCCAAGAGCGCAGCAGTTGCCCCATGCCACAAGGTAAATTGTGGTTTTGAACCTGGCTCAGCGGGCTCGATTTCGGGTGTGGCCAATGCGCTCTCTGCGGACACACAAGAAAACTACCACATGCCTCCATCCGCAGACTCCGCCGCCCCGCATCGCGCCTGTGCGAATTCATGCAACATTGATCGCAATGTGTGAAGGGGCTTGGTGCCGGTCCGTGAGGCGGAAGTTTCTCTCCACATTTTGTTTCCTATTTGTATCTTCGGGAATTACTATGGACCGCCGAGGGGGTTCTGCCCACCAACAGCGCGGCTTGAGAAGGCGGCACCGCAGCGGCAGAGGTCTCCCCGGGGGTTCTAACATGCGTTTTTTCCGGATTCAAAACTCATTTTGTATCGGCGCTTGCGCCGCACTTGCCGTAGCTCTCACAGCAACGAACGCCGCGGCGCAAAAGTCCGCTGCAACCGATTCGCTCACCACAGTTCGCAGCGGCTTTGCCACGCCGCCCATGGACGCGCGGCCCATGATGCGCTGGTGGTGGTTCGGCCCGGCGGTGGAGAAGAACGAATTGGCCCGCGAACTGCGCACCATGAAGGCGGGCGGCATCGGCGGCGTGGAGGTGCAGCCTGTCTACGCGCTCGATCTCGACGATCCGCAAAAGGGATTTCGCAATCTGCCTTTTCTCTCGAAGGACTATCTGGGCATGGTGGGCTTTGCAGCGCAGACGGCGCACGACCTGAACCTCCGGCTGAGTATGACGCTGGGCAGCGGCTGGCCGTATGGCGGCGCGTATGTGCCGGTCAGTGACGCGGCGGGACGGCTGCGCATTGTGGCCGACGTTGTGCCGGCGGGCGCCTCTTCCCTTCCCGTTCCGTCGATTCGCAACGGCGAAGCGCTGCTGGCTATGTTCATCGCTTCGGGTACGCCGCAGAACTACGACGCCGAGCACGCGCAACCGCTCAAAGCAATTCGTGATTTCCGGCTGACGTTGCCAGCGGGAATCAGCGGTCCGCACGTCGCGCTGTTCTTCATCTCCAGCCGGACTGGGCAACAAGTAAAGCGCGCGGCCGTGGGCGCGGAGGGTTTTGTTCTCGACCACTTCAGCATGGAGGCGATTCAAAATCACATCCAGCATGTGGCCGATCCGCTGATCGCGGCGTGCGGAGCGAATGTTCCCTATTCCGTCTTTAGCGACAGCCTCGAGGTGTACGAATCGGATTGGACGCCAAAACTTCTCGACGAATTTCGCGCACGCCGCGGCTACGATCTGACGCCGCACCTGCCGGAGCTGGCCACGGGAACCACTCCCGAGGCCGCCGACGTGCGGTACGACTGGGGCCGCACGCTTGCCGAATTGATTGACGAGCACTATCTGACGCCGCTCAACACCTGGGCGCGCGAGCACCACACGAAATTCCGCTCGCAGAGTTATGGATCACCTGCGGTGACACTCTCGAGCAACGCGCTTGTTGATCTGCCCGAGGGCGAAGGCTCGCAATGGCACGGCGGTTTTTCCTTCACGCGCTGGGCCACGTCCGCGAGCCACGTCTACGGCCGGCCCATCACTTCGTCGGAGACGTGGACCTGGCTGCATTCGCCGTCGTTCCGCGCCACGCCGCTCGACATGAAGGCTGAGGCGGATACGTTTTTCCTCCAGGGCATCAATCAGCTCGTAGGCCACGGCTGGCCGTATTCGCCGCCGTCGGTGGGCGACCCCGGATGGTCGTTCTACGCGGCTGCCGTCTTCAACGATCACAACCCCTGGTGGATGGTGATGCCCGATGTGATGGGCTACTTTACGCGCGTGAGTTACCTGCTTCGCCAGGGCTCGCCGGCGAACGACGTCGCCGTGCTGCTGCCGGAAGCAGACGCGCAGGCGCGTTTCAGGCCGGGACATGTTTCGGTCACCGACGAGATGCGCATTCTGCTCGGGCCCGATCTGGTTCCGGCGATTCTCGACGCGGGCTACAACCTCGACTTCATCGATGCGGCGGCGATCGATAAAGTCGGCATCAAGTATCCGGTGCTGGTGATGCCGGCAACGGAGCGGCTGCCGCTGGCCACGTACAAAAAGATCCGCGAGTTTGCCGCGAAGGGCGGAAAGGTGATCGCCGTGGGCAGCCTGCCCTCGCGTGCGCCGGGAGTCACGGAAGGGCCGAGGGATTCGGCTGAGGTGAAGCGGATTTCGCAGATGATGTTCGTGGTGGGCTCCGACCGAGCGGCGGAGCATTCGAGGCTGATCGCGAGCCCTGCGGACCTGGGCGCGGCAATCGGCGAAGCGCTCAAACCAGATGTGGCGATCACGCCGACGACGCCTGAGGTTGGCTTCGTCCATCGCAAGCTGCCCAACGCGGAGGTCTATTTCATCGCCAACACGGGCAATACTCCGCATGCTTTCGATGCGACATTCCGCGAGACGCACGGCGGCGCGGAGTGGTGGGATCCGTTCACGGGAAAGAT
Source organism: uncultured Acidobacteriota bacterium (assembly GCA_963786565.1). Taxonomy (GTDB): domain Bacteria; phylum Acidobacteriota; class Terriglobia; order Terriglobales; family Acidobacteriaceae; genus Telmatobacter. The sequence continues at coordinate 942,052 of CAWAZR010000024.1, forward strand.
TACGGGCGCGGGTTCCGGGCCGACACTCCACTTCGATCTCGCTCCGTACGAGTCGCGCGTTGTGGTGTTTCGCGAGGGCGCTGTTGCTCCGCCGCAGCAGCAAGCCGCCGCGCCGTTCGCTCCCATCGGCCTGAGCCACGACTGGAAGGTGACCTTCGATAAAAGCGGAACCGGAGAAACCATGGAGACCCTGCACTCATGGACCGACTATGAAGCGCAGAAGTACTACTCCGGCACTGCAATCTACACGCACACGGTGGAGATTCCCGAGGCAGTCGCGAAGTCCGGGCACGTGCTTCTGGACTTTGGCGAAGGCACGCCGGTGCCGCGCGAGGCGCTGCACCAGGCGGGAACGCGCACCTGGTACGATCCGCCGGTGCGCGAAGTTGCGGTGGTATCAATAAACGGCAGACCCGCCGGAGATTTGTGGCATCCGCCGTACCGCCTCGATGTGACTGCACTCGTGCATGCGGGGACCAACGAGCTTCGAATCGTGGTGGCCAACACAGCCATCAACGAGCTGGCCGGCCGCGCCGCACCGGATTACCGGCTGCTCAACTTGCGCTATGGCGAAAAATTCACGCCGCAGGATATGGATCATCTGGCTCCGCTGCCCTCGGGCATTCTGGGCACCGTGCGATTGATCTCTGGGCAGTGACGCAGGGAGCGAGGCAGAAAGTGAAAAAGTGAAGAAAGTGAAATGAGTGAAGGAGTGAAATGCGACCGCAGGTCCTTCGACTCGTCGCCGCGCTCCTCGCTCAGGATGACAGTTCTATTTTGCTGCGAATGTTGATGACATCTCAAAATATGAGGTGAATTTTGGAGAAAGAACAAAAGGAGACCCGATGAACCGCAGAGAATTTTCCGCGCTTTTGCCCTTGCTTGCCGCCGCGTCCGCTTTTGCACCGGAGGCCGAAGGCCAGGCGCCCGCTGCTCCCACTGCCGCGCCGACACAACCACCACCGATGCCGCTGCAAAAACTGGTTTCGGGCCGCTACCCGCAGATTGAACCGGCGAATCCGCATCCATCGCCGCGCATGTCGAAGCACTTTTTGTTGGGGCTGCTGCCCGACAACATCCGCATGGAGGCGCACTTTACGCATCTCGCGCCCGGCTGTCCGCCCGAGGCCATCGGCACGCACAAACACACCGAGATCTGGTGTATCCACGAAGGTACGGCGCGGCTGATGACGGCGGGCGTTACGCGCGATCTCGTCGCAGGAGATATGGGCGTGTGCATCGCGGGCGACCAGCACACCGTTTACAACGCCAGCCAGACAGAGCCGGCGTCGTATTTCGTGATTACGGTTGGGCCGCCGGAATAGAGCAGAAAGCAAGGGAGCAAAAAAACAGATACGCAGGGAATGCGGGACTACGGGACCGAGCAGGCGCGGTTCACGCGGTCACCAGGTGTTCGGCGGCGTGTTTCTTCATCGCGACAAGCTCAACGGCCGTCTGGGCGATATGTTCCGCGCTCAACTCGAACACCTTGACCAGTTCCCACGGCGCGCCGGATTCGCCAAAGCGGTCTTTCACCCCGATGGCACTGGCGATGACCTGAACCCCGTAGAGGCTGGGACTCGTGGCCAGAATCATGCTCACGCGCCCGGCCAGTGCGCCGATCTGATGTTCTTCCGCCGTGATCACCACGCCGGACTCGCGCGCCGCGCGCACGATCGCCTCCGCATCAATGGGCTTGAGCGTGTGCAGATTCACGACGCGCGTCTCCAGGCCGAACTCCTGCTTCAGAATCCATGCCGCGCGCATGGCCTCAGGCACCATGGGGCCGCAGGCGACGATGCTTAGATCCTCGCCTTCGTCGGCATAGTCCTCGGCTAGGCGCGTTTCAAATGCGCCGATAAAGTCAGATTTCTCCCCGCGCAGCCGGATGACGTTCGCTTTGCCGAAAACGAAAGGCGTGGATTCGCTCGTAACGATCGGCGTGGCCTCGCGCGCGAAGCGGATGTACTTGGGCCCCACGTGTTCGAGCAGCAGATGCCGCGTGGCCTTGCGCGTTTCGATGGCGTCGCAGGGCACGACCACGGTCATATTGGGCAACCCGAGCATGGCAAAGAGATCCTCGAGCGCCTGGTGGGTGGCGCCATCTGCGCCCACGGAGACGCCTGCGTGCGCCCCGGCCACCAGCACGTTGAGGTTGGAGTAGCAGATGGAAACGCGAATCTGGTCGAGGTTGCGCGCCGCGGAAAACGTGGCGTACGAGCCGAGCACCGGCAGTTTGCCTTCGCGCGCCAGGCCCGCGGCCGCCGCCGTGGCCGACTGCTCCGCAATGCCCATCGAGATCCAGCGCCGCGCGCGCTCCGGCTTGCCGGCATAGAAATCCGCGATCGTGATGGAGCCGGAAATGTCTAGTCCGATGCACACGATGCGCTCGTCATCGCCGCATTCGGCAAGCGCGCGCCCAAAGCCCTTGCGCGTGGGCTCCATCGCAACCTGCATGGCATCGCATGCATTCCACCAAAAGTCGCGCGAGTAGTGCGGCATGCGCGCGTCAAGAGCGTGCGCGGCTTCGGCTTGCCATAGCACGGCTTTCGCGAGCAACTCATCAACCGGCAATCGCCCTGTCAGACCAAGATCCGCAAGCGCCGCGTTCAATTCCTCGCGATTCGGCGCCTTGCCGTGCCAGCCCGGTTGGTTTTCCATGAAGCTCACGCCCTTGCCCTTCAACGTGTCGGCAAGAATCATTACGGGCTTGCCGGCGACCGCGCGCGCCTGCTCGAAGGCGTCCACAATCTCGCTCATGTTGTGTCCGTCGATGCGCAGCACCTCCCAGCCAAATGCCGCGTACTTGGCGGCAAGCGGTTCCACTTGCATCACATCCTTCACCCAGCCATCGATCTGGAGGCGGTTGCAGTCGACGACGGCAATGATGCTGTCGAGATGGAAGTGACCGGCCTCCATGGCCGCTTCCCACACCTGGCCCTCCTGCTGTTCGCCGTCGCCCATCAGGCAGAAGATCTTGTGCTGTTTGGCCCCCTGCCTTTCGCTATCGATGCGCGCCGCCAGCGCCATGCCTACCGCGACGCTCAAGCCCTGGCCCAGTGAGCCGGAAGAAATTTCAACGCCCGGAAGCCTGAGCCAGTGGGGATGGCCCTGAAACGGTGAGCCGAGCTTGCGCAACGTGACGGTGTCTTCGAGGGGGCAGAAGCCGGCGATGCCGAGCGATACATAGAGTGCGGGCGCCTTGTGGCCGGCCGACCAGAGAATGCGGTCGCGATCGGGCCAGTCAGGATGTTTTGGATCGTGCTCGGCTGCGCGCAGATAGAGCGCCGCTGCAATGTCCATAATGGAGAGCGTGCCGCCGGCGTGGCCCGAGCCCGCCGCGCACAACGCGACCAGATTGTAACCGCGCATGAGACAGGCCGCCTCGCGCAGCTCGTCAAGAGAATATGTCTTCCGCACCAACCCGGTGGTTGCATCTCGAAGCGCCATTGCCGTTCTCCTTTGCGAGAAGTCCGCACGACTCGCTGCTACGTGTGCACGCTCACCCATGCGTCGATGCGCGACAGCGCTTCCGTCAGATTCTCCATGGAATTGGCCACACTGAAGCGCAAATATCCCTCGCCATAGGAACCAAACGCGGTGCCGGAAAGCGCGGCCACGCCAGCCTCTTCGAGCAAGACATCGGCCAGAGGTTTCGACGCCCATCCCGTGCCCGTGATGTTGGCGAAGACATAGAATGCGCCCTTGGGCATGCGCACGCTGAAACCCCGTATGCGATTGAGACCCGCGACAAACGCCCGGCTGCGCCGCTCGAATTCCAGGCGCATCCCGTCCACAGCGCTTTGGTCGCCTGCCAGCGCGGCCAGTGCCGCACGCTGCGTAAAACTGGCAGTGCAGGAGTTGGAGTTCGTCATCAGGCGCGTGATGTGCGCGGCCAGGTCGGCGCGCATCACTCCGTAGCCGATGCGCCAGCCGGTCATAGCATAAGTTTTTGAGAAGCCGTCGAGCAGAATCGTGCGTTCCTGCATGCCAGGCACACTCATGATCGAGAACGGCTGGCCCTTAAACTGCAAGCGGCTGTAAATCTCATCTGCCAGCACCAGGATGTTGCGCTCGCCGATGGCCGCCGCGGCGCGCTCAATGTCGCTGCGCGCCAGCACGCCGCCCGTGGGGTTTTGCGGCGAGTTGAGAATGATAAGCTTGGTGCTGGGCGTGATCAGCGCCGCCATCTCGTCCACGTCCATCGCAAAATCCCGCTCTTCGCGCAGCGGAATCGGCACCGGCGTGCCACCGGCGTAGCGGATCATCGACTCGTAGATGGGAAAACCGGGATTGGGATAGATCACCTCGTCGCCTTCATCGACGAGTGCGAGCATGACGTAGAACATGATGGGCTTGCCACCGGGAACCACCACCACTTCGTCCGGCGCGACCGCGACGCCGCGCGTGCGGCTCACATAGTTGGCGATGGCTTCGCGTAACTCCGGCAGCCCCGCCGAGGGGCTGTAGTGCGTCCAGCCGCCGCGCAGCGCATCCACCGCTGCTTCCACAATGTGCGGCGGAGTCGAGAAGTCCGGCTCGCCAATCTCCAGGTGAATGATGCTCCTGCCCGTCCGCTCCAGCGCCTTGGCCTTGCTCAAGACTTCAAATGCTGTTTCCGTACCCAGGCGCGCCATGCGCCGCGACAAAAGCAGTTCGTGTTGCATTTCTTGCGTTGCCATTGCGAGTGCTCCCCGGCCTGGCGCAGTCCATGCCTGCACAAAAACTGGCCGGCTCTCAAACAGGAGGGGATTATACCCCCGGCTCAAAATCACACAATGTGATGGCCGTCTCCCTGCTCCCAAGTCACTGTTCTCGCAGCCGAACGTTGCTTTGCATAGCCGCCCGGGGAGCGAGAAAGGTAGAATGTCCGAAGCGCAGCAACATGATGAGGATATGACGTACTACGACCAGGTCGCAGAGGCAGCCGCGTTTGTGCAGTCGCGGTTGGGCGCGCTCGCGCCGCGAGTGGGCATCGTGCTGGGTTCGGGACTGGGCGCTGTGGCCGATGCGGTCGCCGATCCGATCATCGTTCCCTATCACGAGATCCCGCATTTCCCGCAATCGACCGTCGAAGGCCACGCGGGACGAATGGTGGCGGGACTGCTCGGCGGCGCTCCAGTGGTCATTCTGCAAGGCCGCGTTCATTCCTACGAGGGCTACACGCCGCATGGAGTTACATTTCCCATGCGCGTGCTCGGCGCGTTGGGAGTACGCGCCGTGGTGCTGACCAATGCCGCCGGTGGCATTCAGGCGGGCTATCACCTGGGCCAACTGGTGCTATTGGCCGATCACATTAATATGATGGGCTGGAACCCGCTCACCGGGCCGAACGAGCCGCGTTTCGCCATCGGGCCGGGCGCCGGACTGCGCTTTTTCGACATGACCGAGGCGTACAGCAAGGCATTGCGCACGCTGGCCGCGGAAGCGGCGCGCGAGGAGGAATTCACGCTGGAGGAGGGCGTGTATCTGGCCACGCCGGGACCCAACTTTGAAACACCGGCAGAGGTTCGCGCCTTTCGCACCCTGGGAGCCACGCTGGTGGGGATGTCGACCGTGCCGGAAACCATTGTGGCGCGGCACATGGGAATCGAAGTGCTGGGCATCTCCTGCGTCACCAACCTGGCCGCGGGATTGGGCGCGACTCCGCTGAGCCATGAAGAGGTGCACGAGACCGGGCGCATGGTGGAGCTGCGGTTGGCCGGATTACTTAGGCGCCTGGCGCCGCGCATCGCGGCAAAAGTGAACGAGGGGCTGTGAGCCGAGCCGTGAGCGCCCGAGTCGCACGCGAAGTCGCCGCCCAAATTCCGCGGTTGCCCTTTCCGCCCACCGTGCTGGGCATTGCCGGCTGCTCGGGCTCAGGCAAAACCACGCTGGCCAATGAAATGGCCCGCATGCTGCGCGGCCTCCGCTTTCATCTCGACGACTACTATCTCGACCTCAGCCACATGCCGCTCGCAGAACGCGTCGAGCAGAACTTCGACGACCCGTCGATGATTGAGATTCCGCTGCTGGCTGAGCATATTGCCACACTGGCGCGCGGAGACACGATCCAACGCCCGGTCTACGACTTCGCAACCTACACGCGCGTGCCGGGCCGTACCGAAAGCGTTACCTCCGGCCCGTTCCTGATTATTGAAGGCATCTTCGCGCTCTACTTCGCGGACCTGCTGCCGCTCTACCAGCTCAGCATTTACGTTGATACGCCGGATGAATTGTGTTTCGCGCGGCGGCTTAAGCGCGATATGGACGAGCGCGGAAGAAGCGAAGAGACGGTGCGCTATCAGTGGGAAAACCGCGTGCGTCCGTCGAGCATGACGTTCGTACGGCCCTCGGCGGCAAACGCCGATCTTGTCATCGACGGTTCTGACGCGCTCGACTGGAAGGTGGAACGCGTGATGAACGAGATGCGCAAGCGCGGGCTGCTGACGGGCGCGGAGTAGTAAAGCAGGGACCAAGGGACCGAGGGAACAAGAAGGCGAGGGCTAGGGACTCCGGGACAGCGGGACTGAGAACCGGAAGTCTGCGCTACTTCCCTGCCGTCAGCGCCGCCACCGGAATCAGCATGTCTTCTTTGCGCATCACCAGATTGGTGGCATTCAGCGTGGCCAGTTCGAAGCCGTGGCCGTGCGTGATCGCATCCGTCGGGCAAGCCTCGACGCAATAGCCGCAAAAGATGCAGCGGTTGTAGTCGATGTTGTAGACCTTGGCGTAGCGCTCCGAAGAAGAGATGCGCACTTCGGTGGTGTTATCGGCGGCTTCAATATAGATGCAGTTTGCCGGGCAGGCCGCGGCGCACAGGAAACACGCCACGCATTTTTCCAGGCCGTCTTCGTCGCGCTGCAACACGTGCGCGCCGCGGAATCGCGACTCAAACACCGCACCGCGCAAGGGGCCGGGACCGTCGGGGTAGTTCTCCACCTCGGTGGGCGCGAATGCCTCGCGACCGGTGATGCTCATGCCCTTTGCGATGGCGGCGATGTTGCGCACAATCGACATGGGTTCAGTATACGATGGAGGCGAGGAGAAGATCATGAAGCCTTCACGCGTTGCCATCGCCATCATTCTGGGACCATTGAGCTTAGGAGCCTTCGCACTGCAAGCGCAGAACCAGCAGCCGCACGTGCCGATGCCGCGGCAAACATCCGACATGTCGGCAATGGTTCCTGCGCCGGCGGAAGCGCTCAAAATCACTTTCGGGGACAAATCCGCCACATGGACCGTGGCCACGCTGGCCGCGCTGCCGCACGTGTCGGTCACTGTCCACAACGAGCACACCAAGGCCGACGAGACTTACTCCGGTGTCTCTCTTTTCGCGTTGCTCGCGCCCCTGGGTGTGAGTGAGCATCCGCGCGGCAAAGATCTGCGGCTCTACGTGGTGGCCGAGGGCTCGGATCTCTACGAAGTGGTGTACTCAATCGGTGAAATCACGCCGGAAGTGAGCAGTTCCACGGTCATTGTGGCCGACACCGAAAATGGCAAAGCCCTTGTCGGCGACGGGCCCATGAAGTTGATTGCGACCGGAGAAAAGCGCCCGGCGCGGTGGGTGCGCAGCCTGGTTGCGATCAAAGTCTTCGCGGCCGAGTAAGATCGCCGCGGTTCAGCAACAACAATTCAACACCTAAGAAACGGGGCCGCATCTCCGATGGTTGGAGAATGCGGCCCTTGGCGTTCTAGTTACGGCGCAGCTTCTTAGCGATGGCCTCCGGAACGGCCTCCGCCGCCGCCACCACCGCTGCGCACCTGCGGCGTGACGTGTTGGTCGGCATGCAGCGGGCGTGTTTCCGCAGTCGTGGCCGGCCGCGAATTCGGCGATGCATACTGCCCGCGCTGCGTGCTGTAGTTCTGCTCGTGCTGCACTTGCGTGTTCATGCGCGGAGCCGTGGGCTCGCGATACGCATTACCTTCCGACTGCCGCGGTTGCGACTGCACGCCATTCGGTCCGCCACGATAGCTGGGCCGAACGCCGTTGTTGTCGCGAACATTATTGTTGACGCGCACATTATTGTTCACGCGGACGTTATTATTCACGCGAACATTGGCGCGATAGCTGTACACGTTGTGCACCGCGCGCCCGTTGATGTTGTTGTAGACGCGGTTGTAGAAGAAGTGGCCGCTATTCCAGTAGCCGCCCTCGTAACCGAAGCCGACGTAGCCGAAGCCGTAGTTGATGCCACCATACCAGCCCATGTGGAAGCCCCAGTGGCCGGGATAAAAAAGGTAGCGCCCGCTGTAGAAGCCCCAATAGCCGGGAGTCCAAAGCCCGCCAACATACGGCGGCTCAACCCACACGCCGGGAACCCAGTAGTAGCCGTAGGGGCCCCAGGCCCAGTAACCGGGAGTCCAGATGTACCCCTCGTCCGGCGCGGGCGGCTGCGCGTAATCGGGCAGCGGAGGCGGTGGCTCAGTCGCTTCTTCCGTGGGTTGCTCGGTATATCCGGCAACGTCGGGATTCTCGCCTCCGGGAGGCGCAGTTTCGGTGGTGTAGGACGGCCCGGCTGCTCCCTGACCGGTAGTATCCGGCGCCTGGTTGACGGCTGCGGGATCGGGTCCCTGATCGGGAGGCGGGGGCGCCTGATCCTGCCCGGCAGCCTGAACTGCGGTTAGGCCTGGCGTCGGATTCAAATGCGATGCAGCCAGGAAAAGCACGGCCACGAGGGCCAGCGGTATGCAAAGTGCGAGTCGAGAATAGCTTTTCATCTCAACCTCCATTCGATTGGACACGGTTCTAGGTACAGAAGTCTCGGAATTCTAGGAAATTCTTCTCTGGGCCGTCAATGGGGTCGCACGCCCTCCACGCGCGCTGGCCGCGATAGATGACTGGCGAGGGGGTGCAAGAGCCATTCAGGGGGACATCCGCGGATCCGACCGCGGATGCCCTGAGAGACGCTGCTATTTAGGGTGTTGATCGTCCTGCTTTGGAGCTGCCTGGTGCTGCGGTTGCGGAGCAGCTTGGTGTTGCTGCGGTTGCGGGGCAGCTTGGTGTTGCTGCGGAGCCGCCTGGTGCTGTTGCGGCTGCGGAGCCATCTGACGCTGTTGCGGTTGCGGTGCTGTCTGACGCTGCTGTTGCGGAGCAGCCGGACGCTCTTGCGGAACCGCTTGATGTTGTCGCTCTGGTGCCACCTGGCGTTGTTGTTGCTGCTGCGGCGCTGCCTGATGCTGCTGCGGTGCCCCCTCGTGCTGCTGCTGTGGTACCGCTCGACGTTCTTGCGGAGCCGCCTGGTGCTGTTGCTGTGGCGTCGCCTGATGCTCCTGCTGTTGAGGTGTCACCTGATGTTGCTGCTGCTGTTGCTCAACAGCCCGATTGGTTTTCTGCAACGCGGCTGGTGCTTTCACGTTGCGATCGGCCGCGAGAGGCTGGCTCACCGTCACATTGGCCGGGCGACCATGATTTGTATTTGCAAACTGGGCCCGGTTGGTGCTGGCCGTACGCTGATTCTGCACCTGGGACGTCATCGGCGCAGTGTGCGGCTGATGCATTGCCGCCAGTTCCGCAGGCCGCGCCCGCGCCCGGAGACCTCCCGATCCGCCGTTATAACTCACACGCGAGTTGTTGGTGTTGTCGGCGACCGAGCGGCTATAAATGTTATGCACCACGGAGATGTTCACGTTGTTGACCGAGCGGTTGTAGTAGAAATGGCCGCCGCCCCAGTAACCGCCTTGGTAGCCGTATCCAACGTAGCCATAGCCGTAGTTGATGCCGCCGTAGTAGCCGATGTACTGGCCCCAGTAGCCAGGGTAAAACCCATAGACGTTATTCCAGAAGCCCCAGTAGCCGGGGGTCCAGAGTGCGCCCTCGTAGGGAGCCTCAATCCACGCGCCGGGCACCCAGTAGTAGCCGTCCGGAGACCAGGCCCAATAGCCGGGCGTCCAGATATAGCCGTCGCCGGGACACTGCGGCTGGTCGTACTCGGGCAGGGGCGGCGGCGGCTGGGCTGAAGTGTATTCAGGCTGTTCGCCGTAACTTGGATCGTAAGACGACTGATCCGGCGGAGCACTCTGCTGGTCGCTTGGAGCAGCTGAGTTGTCTGGAGCGGGGGCCAGATTGGCGGTCGCCGGGTCCGTGCCCGGGTCCTGCGTGCCCGCCTGATTGTTATCCGCCTGCACCTGGGCTGGATTGTTGTGGCAACCCGCGGTGGAAAGTGCGATCACTAAAGGAAATAGCGCAAATCGCGCAAGTCTGAAAAGACGGCTCATTTCACGCCTCCATTCAGCTTGGATGCTATCGGCGGCGTGGGGGACAAGACTGCTCTCTATTGACCACTAAATATTCATTTCAATGGCTTACGCGCCCCGAGGCAGACTGGCCACGATTGTTGGCCGGCGGCGTAGTCACCGGCTTGCGCTGCGGTTGCGTGTTCAGCATCTGCTGGCAAAGCTCCGAGTCCTGACCGCGCTCAAGGCCCTGGATGGCGTCCTGCCCGCGGCACAGGCGCAGTTTCATGGCCTCGGCATTCTCCTTTGTCAGTTCCTCGGTGCGCTCCATTCCGGTCATGGGGTCCACGTCGTAGCGGAAGATGGTGTCGTTGGGCTGGCGCTTTTTTCCGTAATCGAAGTGGTTCCACGTTGCCAGGTAGGCGCGATTCTCCGCTCCCGCGATCAAGGCATAGACCTGCGTCCAGGTCACGTCGGGCGCGCTGGGCGGAACGGCATTCCACACCAGAACTCCCTGGCCGCCGCGGATCCAGCGCCCCACAAATTGGTGGTGCGGAAGATCGTAGTGAAAGCTCGTGAAAAACGTGCTGGCCGCGCAGTCATGGCAGTTGTCGTAGAGCACGGCCAACTCCTGGGGAGCATCGTCGGCAAAGTTTTCCCAGTCGATCCAGCGCAGATTCACGCCTTTGAGCAGCGGCGCGACCACGTGGCTGGTAAGCGATGCGTTCCAGACCGTAAAGCTGTCGTTGCTGGGCGGCGATTGCGGCCCTTCGCGTTCGGTGGTCACCACCAGCGCCGCGTCGTACATCACGCCAATCTCGCGGATCGAGGTCCATTTCTCCACCGTGAGCGAGCGCGTAATCCAAGCCACGATGTTCTGATCTTTGGGATCGTGAAAATCGATCCAGCGAAAGGTGCCGGAGGTCTGCTGGGCATGCAGAGGGAGTGCGAGAGCCAGAGCGATTGCGAAACAAAAGAGGCGGCTGGGAAGGTCAACCCGCATGGGTTTAGATATAACAGAACAGGCCCGCTGGGCAGTGTCGTCTTAAGGCTTGGCCCCTGCAGGAACCCTCAGCTTAACAAAGCTGGGCGTAGATCCGCCACGTTCTGTCCGGTTGAATCATCAGCTGTATCTCGTGGCTGGTAATTCGATTGTGTAGCTCTTCGAAGCGCTGCTGCACGCGACGTGGCTCACGCGTGTAGAAAACGAACTCCCGCATCCCGTCCGTTGTGATGACAGCCACGAGGAGAGACTCTGCCTGCTCCTCTAGCGAGCTGCAGATTATATCTTCAACCTCACCAAGCAGTGCGCCCTCTGCCGGACACGGCAGTCCGGTTGCTTCGGCTTTTCTCAACGGTACCGCGATGCCGACCTGATGTTCATAGCCCGGCACACACCCGAACTGGCGGTATCCGGTATTCGCGCGCACGATCATGACTCGACCGCTATGCTGTCCCTCTGCTATCGACCAGGGGCCGCCTATGGGCAGTCGATCTGGGCTGAATGTCTTCTTCTTGAAAGGCCACATTGAAACAATGATAGAAGCCATAGGAACATTCCTGCGACTTCGCCCCCAAGAACCTTTCTACAGCCCCAGCTTCGCCCACATCGCGTCAACCTTGGCTTTGGTCGCGCTGTCCATCTCGATCATGGCCGGCCAGGGACGCTCGAATCCTTCAGCCTTCCACTTGCGCGTGGCGTCCACTCCCATTTTTGAGCCGTAGTTGGGCAGGCGACTCGAGTGATCGAGCGAATCGATGGGACCGAGCATGAATTGGACGTCGCGCTCTGGATCGATATTGTTGGCCACGCGCAGCACGACTTCGGGGATGTTCTGCACGTCGCAATCCTCGTCGACCACGATGATGCACTTGGTAAACATCGCCTGGCCGAGCGACCAGATCGCGTTCATCACCTTGCGCGCCTGGCCGGGATAGCTCTTCTTGATGGACACGATCATCAGGTTGTGAAAAACCGCTTCGACGGGCAAATTGATGTCGACCAACTCAGGAATGGCCATCTTCATCGCGGGCAAAAAGATGCGTGCCACGGCGCGACCCATCCATGCGTCTTCCATGGGCGGCTTGCCGACGATGGTCGCGGCGTAGATGGGATCTTTGCGGTGCGTGATGCAGGTGAGGTGGAAAACCGGGTACTCGTCCGGCAGCGTGTAGAAGCCCGTGTGATCGCCGAAGGGGCCCTCGGAGCGCAACTCGCCCAGCTCCACGTAGCCCTCAAGAATGATTTCGGCGTGCGCGGGGACTTCAAGATCGACGGTCTCGCATTTCACAATCTCAACCGGCTTGCCGCGCAGGAATCCGGCGATCAGAAACTCCTCAACCTCAGGCGGCGCGGGAACGATGGCGGAGAATGTCGTTGCCGGATCGGTGCCGATGGCGACGGCCACTTCAAGCCGCGAGCCCTTCAAGTTGCCGAGCGCGAGTTGCGGAATTGCGCCCGCAGGCTGGTCGGGAATCGTCACTGCGCCCCCGGCCGACTCCGCCATCATCTCCACGCGCGCGGATTTCGACCCAGCAGCGTCACCCGTCCAGGAGGCTGCCGCACGCAGCGCCTCGCGATAGTGTTCGGCGGCCACTTTTTGCCGCTGCCAATGCATGCCGGTGGTTTGGCCATCGTAGACCTGCATGCGATACATGCCGATGTTGCGCTTGCCGGTCTTCGGGTCGCGCGTGTGCACGCAGGGCAGCGTGATGAAACGCCCGCCGTCGAACGGCCAGCACTTGAGAATGGGGAAAAAATTGAGGTCGAAGTTGTCGCGCCGCACGACTTCCTTGCAGGGTGCGTCTTTCGCGCTCACGGTTTTGGGAAAGATGTTGGCAAGTTCGCCCAATTGCGGCAACATCTTCAGCTTGTCGAAAAAGCCGCCCGTCGGAGGCTTCAGGTTCATCAACGCGTGAATGCGTTCAGCGATCTCGTCAATATTCGAAACGCCCAACGCGAGAGCCATCCGCCGTTCGCTGCCGAACTGGTTGATGAGGACCTTGTGGTCGGGATGGCCTTTGACGTTCTCGAAAAGCAGTGCCGGGCCGCCCGGAGCATATGCTTCGTTCGTTGAGCCGAACTTTGCGCCCGCGCTGGCGCCGATCTTCGACACGCGGTCGGTGATCTCGGTAATTTCGAGCTCGGGCGAGACTTCCTCGCGGATGCGGCGCAGTTCGCCGTGTTTTTCGAGCGCTTTGATCCAGTCGCGCAGATCGTCGTATGCCAAAAGCGTGCTCCCGACAGCCGTTATCCTACATCCCTCATCGTAATGCCTGAAAGTGAAGCGCGCCGCACGGATTGCCGGCGCTATGTTTGCGAGCCGTTGCTGTGCCTGCTGTCCCACTCGCCGCGAGCGCGCAAGGTCGCGATCTCCTGGCGTGCCATCTCCTGCGCGCGCTGGTGATCGGGCTTGCCGAGACGGTTCAGAGGCATCTGTCCCGGCTCGACGATGATCCAATGGCGCGGCCGCATATAAGTCGCGAGCGCGCGTGTGTGCCGTTCCAGCTCCGGCACGGCGAGTTCGATGCCCGGCCGCTTCTCGACCAGGGCCACCACGCCCTCCCCGGCCACTTCGTGCCCCACGCCGACGACGACACAACTCATGACTTTTCCTGCCAGATCGGCGATGTGGGCTTCCACGTCGCCGGGAAACACCTGGTAGCCAAACGACTTGATCACCCACTTGGCCCGCCCGGAGAGATGAATGCCTCCAGCGCTCTTGTATCCAAGATCTCCGGTGTACAAATAACCGTCGCGCGAGATGGCCCTCGCGGTCGCGGCGGGATCATTCACGTAGCCCGCGAACGTCTGCGGTCCGCGAAAACAGATGTGCCCGATCTCGCCGTCGGGCAATGCGTCGCCGGCCACGCCTTCCTCGCGCATGGGCTGGCGGATCGAACATGCGTAAACGGGCATGTCGTGGCCCAGGCCGTCGAGGATTTTTTCGCGCTCGGATGCATCGACGCTCACGTACGTGCAGAAACCCGCACACTCGGTCAGCCCCAACCCCGTGCCCACCACTGGCGCCATGGTGGCGAGTTTATCTACAAACGGCCGCGAGACGGCATTCCCGCCGTATGCGGCAAACTTCAGGCTCTTGAGATCGTAGCCGCCGTAATCCTTCAGCATCCATTCCAGGTTGAACATCACGGGAATCTGGCCCAGCAGTTCCACGTTGTGCTGCTCAATGGCGCGCAGCGAGCGCCCGGCATCGAAGACCTCAAGAAGCACCGCAGTCCCGCCGCCGAAGAGCGTGCTCATCAGGATTTCCGTTTGAGCACCGACGTGCGAGGCGGGCAAATTGACCAGCGAGCGTGTGCCGCTGTCTCCGCCAAAGAATGCGCCGCACAGGCACATGTTCTGCGAGGTAATGTTGCGATGCGTCAGCAGCGCAGCCTTCGGCGAGCCGGTCGATCCCGTTGTGAAAATAATCAGCGCGCCATCGTCTTCGCTGATCGCGGAGGTAGTTCCGGCCAGCTCGGCTGCGCCGGCGTCGGGCGTGTTCGCCGCGGTACGCGACGCGGCTTCGGCTAGCACCGCGTAGGGGCGAAAGCCTTCCGTCGGCTCCGCCGTGCTCACCGTGAAAAAGTGCTCGACCCAAGTACACTTTGACGCGACCGCGCGGCTCAACTCGCGAAAATCCAGCGGACCGTACTGCCCGAGACCGACAAAGCCGCGCGGGCGCAGCATCTCGACCACACGAATGACCTCAGCGGCAGGCAGGCGCAGGTCGAGTGGAACCACGATCACGCCGATCTTGAACAAACTGTATTCGAGCAGAACGTGATCCACGGACATCGGCAGGAGCGTGACAAGATGATCGCCTCTCTTGAATCCTAGCCGCAGACTTTCGCAGGCCAGCGCTGTGGTAAGCCAGTCAAACTCGCTCCATGTAACCGCACGGCCGCTCTCCGCGCTCAGCAAGGCGATGCCTTCCGGGCGTTCCCCGGCCCACTTCGCCACTACGCCATGCAGCAGATGGCGATCGGCAAAATGTTGGTTGTAATCGTCAAGGGTAAGTTGGGGAAGATGCATGATTTGGTAGATTCCTGCATCAGTCGAACATGGCGACCGAGGCACGTCAAGCGCATATCCCGCAGTTTGCGCGGTCAGCTTGCTGGCTGCACAACCGTCACCATGGGATTCACAGGCGGGATCGCGTCCATGGGAAAGCCGAGGCGCTTCCACTCGTCGTAGCCGCCGCGCAGGGGCCGCACGCGTTCAATGCCCAGGCGATGCAACGCCATGGCGGTCTTGGCCGCAGTGGCCTCGCTGGGGCATGTGCAATAAAGCACGACGTCGCGGTCGCGTGGAATCTCGTTGTGGCGCTCGGCAAGCGCATCGGGCGAGAAGTGCAGCGCACCGGGCAGCGTAAAGGGCTCAGGCAAGAGTTCGAGAGGATGACGCAAGTCGATGATGAACACCGGGTCTCCCGCGTCGAGTTGGCGCTTCAGGTCTGCCGGCTCCAGGCGCGCGGCCGCCAGTTCCTTCAGCACCACCCGTCGGCGATAGAGACGGATGAGGAAGAACGCAACGATGCCAAGCAACAGCAGCGCGCCCGAGAACCGTCCCACCCAGTTCAGCAGATGCGGATTGCGTTTGAGCAGGTCGCCAAAGAAGCGGCCCGCCGCGAGCAAGGCTCCCGCCCAAAGCGTTGCCCCGATGCCGTCATAGAACACGAAAACGCCAAGCTTCATGCCGTTTTCGCCGGCCACGGGCGGCGCCAGGATGCCCAGGCCGGGCACGAACTTGGCAAACATCAGCATGGTGCCGCGGCGGCGCGCGAAGGAGTCCTGAGTGCGCCGGACGCAGGTAGTCGGCTCGAGCGAAAGCTTGCAGAGCAGGCGCAGAACACGGTGCCCCTGGCGGCGGCCGATGAAGAACCACACAATATCCGCGATCAGCGTTGCCACCACGCTGAGCACAAGCGCCAGGAAGAAGCTGAAGGGACCATCGACCGAGAGCGCGCCGGCCGCCAAGAGCACCGGCGTAGCCGGCAACGGAATGCCAAACTGCTCCGCCAGAACCCAGGCGAAGAGCAGCAGGTACCCGTACGTCAGGAGAATGTCAGTCGGCAGCGCCATCGAGGACCTCGGGGAAAGTGTGGGGAAAAAGCGGCCTCACCTACGTATCGGATGTACTTCTTGGGAATTCGTTGCAAAGACCGCGAGAAAATCTCGCGGCTTCAGTTTCAGGAGAGTCGTGCCTGCGCACGGACCACTTGTTCGCCAACCACTTGCCCTATCGTCCAATCCACCCAGGCGCCCTGCTCGGCCGGGCAGGCCACGAGGCCGGGGTCGCTGGCCAACACGGCATCGACAAAATTCTCCACCACCGGGTAATGCAGATTGGCGTGCGGAGGCAGAACCTCCACGCGGCCGCCGACGTGCAGCTCCGGGCTGTTGAGCGGATCGAGATTGATCTCGCCGTCCTCGCCGATGATGCGGAACTGGTCCCGCGGCACGTGCGAGTTCCAGCGCACGTCCACCACGCCATGCACCCCGCCTGGCAGTTGCATCAGCACGGTTGCGGAATCCTCCACGCCCATGCGATGCACGGCGTTCGACAGCAGGCCGCAGGCGCGCTCCACCTTGCCGAAGAGGAAATTCATGGCGTCGATGCGATGCGAGGCGGTGTCGTAGAGCGGGCCGCCGCCCGCCAGCGCCGGGTCACTTAGCCATTCACGGCCTTCGATTTCGAGCCAGCTATGGCAGTTGGCCTCGGCCAGCAGCGGGCGACCGATGGCGCCCTCCTGCACAAGCTGCTTCGCACGGAGGAGCTTCGGATAAAGTCTGCGGTAATACGCCACTCCGAGGAAACGCCCGGAGATGCGCGCTTCGGCCACCATCAGCTGCGCCTGCGCGAAATCGAACGCCATCGGTTTCTCGCAGAGCACATGTTTGCCCGCGCGCAGGGCCGTAACGGCGGCCTTGGCATGGAACGCCACGGGCAGCGCGATGTAGACGGCGTCGACCGCCGGATCGGCGACAGCTTCTTCCATCGTGGCCCACGTCTTGGCGCCGGGAAACTCCCGGGCCTTGGCTGCGTCGCGCGTCACGAACCCATAAAGCCTGCTGCGTGGCTCTGCCTGAATGGCGGGAATGACGCGCTTGCGCGCGATGTCGCCGATGCCGGCCAAAACCCAATGCAGTTTGTCGCTCACGCAGTCAGAATATCCTGCCGCAGAGAACATGCCGCAGCAAAAAAGCCGCCCGTGGGCGGCCTCCTGCTTTTCAGATTGCTTGAAGTTTCGGTTCGCCGCTATTGTGCG
Organism: uncultured Acidobacteriota bacterium; assembly: GCA_963786565.1. Taxonomy (GTDB): domain Bacteria; phylum Acidobacteriota; class Terriglobia; order Terriglobales; family Acidobacteriaceae; genus Telmatobacter. The sequence continues at coordinate 959,481 of CAWAZR010000024.1, forward strand.
GCAGGCGTAGCCGCCCTCGGAGCCGGATAGTCCGTCGCGCTATTGCTCGCGGGCGTGGCCGCTGGAGCGTTCCGCGCATCCTGATTTTTCACGGCGAAGTAGTCGTGATCCCAGAGATTCTTGTAGAACTCGCCGGTAAGCTCGGCGGCGCGCGGGCCAAAAGTGGGCCGGCCGCCTTCCAGGAAGAACACCGTCACCAGCGCGCCTTGCGGCGACTCGGAATACGAAGCAAACCAGCCGAAGCGCGTGCCGCTGTCGGAGCAGGTACCGGTTTTGCCGAACACCGGCAGCTCGCGGAAGTTGGTGCGCAGGCTGCGCGCGGTTCCATATTCCACCGCACCCGCCATGCCGTCCTCAAGGTCGGGAACGTAGCGCGCGATATCGAGTGTCCGCTTCACCCTGGGCTGGTACGCGGCCACTTCATCCGGCGTTGTGGGATGCTGGAGGTAGTAGAGCGTTCCACCGTTGGCGATGGCGGCCACAAAGGCGCCCAGTTGCAGCGGCGTAAGAGAAACACCCTGGCCGAAGCTGCACATGCGGGCCACGCCGCCTTCGGATTCGGGAATCGCCTGATCGGGATAAACGCCCAGTTGCTCGCCAGCAATGTTATAGCCGGCCAGTTCGCCCAGCCCGAATTGCGTGGCGTAATGGCGCACGCGCTCAAAGCCCAGTTCGCGGCCCATCTCCTCAAAGTAGAGGTTGTTGCTCTTGGCCAGCGCCTGGGTCATGTTCATGCGGAAGCCCGACAGTTGCACCGGCGTGTCGCGCGTAACAATGCCCTCAGAAAGCGCGGCCAGGGCCACGGTAAGCTTGATCGTCGAACAGGGTTCTGCACCCGGAGAGAGCGCCAATTTCTGATTGACCATGGCCAGGATGCGGCCGTTGGAGGGATCGATGACCAGGGCGGTGCCGTTCATGTCGCCGAGTGCGTCGATCGCGGCCTGGCGTACCACTGGATCTTCGCCGGCCGTCACATCGCCGGCAAAGATGTCGCCCTGCGCAAATGAGCTGGCCGTAAAGCGCTCGTAATAATGATGGCGGCGCGTGATCGAAATCCGGCGGATCTGCGCGCCGGTCGTGGTGCGCCTGGCGCTCGTAGATCTTGCAGTGACGCGGGACGAAGTGCTGTGCCCACTCGTGGAGTGTGTTGCCGAGGCATGCGCCGGACTTGCGGCGGTATGAGCAGTTTTCGATGAGGTCGAATGCGCGGTGGCGTGGTGCGATTCCCTGAGCCGCGATTGCGACTTGGCATGATGCACGTTGGTTTGCGGGGCATTCAACGCCGCTGCGGAGGCGACGCCGAAACCGGACACCGCAAAGACAGCTACAAAAAGAGCCGTCCCAAAAGACCTGACGCGTGACAACTTCATCCAGCCCACATCCTCTCAACCTTTGGATTTCGTGCCGCACGTTCGCCTCGTGGACGACGCACTTCATACTTTCAATTCATGCCGCGAGTGGGTCCTTTCCTCCACCGCAGAAACAACGATCTTGCTCGCAGGCCTTGCCGCTGGATGAAGCGAAGGGCTGGCATTTTTGCTCCGCGGCCCGTCGCAAATTCGTCCCTATTCTTACACTAACCCAATATGCAAAAATTCCCCTCGGTCTGTAGTCGTGCCGGGTACAACTTTCGAGGGCGTTTCCCTCAATATACCGTGTTCTCGCCCATATTGAAACCCAGATCGGGAACGGCGACGTTACTACCGGTGTCTCGACCGTGGCCCCCGCGGATAAGTCTTCGTCCGTGGGGTGGTTGACTGGCTGTAGCCAGCACCCCGTTCGCACATTTACAAGAGCTCTCGCCCAACCCAGAGCTTGAAAACCCTAAAACTTCGAGCGTCGCATAAACGTAGGAACATCCAGATCGCGTTCGCTCTCGCCGGCCGTCTCAGGAAACAACGATTGTTCCGGTCCCTGTAGTTGCTCCGCCATGTCCAGTTCCGTAACATCCTGCTCCGCGCCGTTCTGTTCGATCGAGCGGCGTGGAGCTTCGGAGAAATCCGCCGCATAGTCCCGGGGCGGAGCCTTGTATGCGGTCTCGCCCTCCATCGCATCGAATTGCGGCATCGCCGGCGCCGTTGCGCTCTCGCGTGGCTTCGCAAGATCCATGGCCTCGCCGGCCTCAGCCATGGCCTGCGGTGTTGCCATCGTCACTGTGGTCGCCACGCCCGGCGCTGCCGCGGAAAAAAAGAACGCACTGTCGTTGTTTTCTCCGGAGGTCTCTTCTTCCTCGCTGAGAAAGCGGGCGCGCGCGGGAGCCGGCGCGGAATCGCGTTCCGGCATCCAGTTGCCCGGCGCCACCACCGGCACTGAGACCACCGGCGATTCTTCCACGTTCAACATGCGCGCGCGGCGCTCCGGCATCTGGTCGCGAAACCCGGTGGCAATGACGGTGATCTTCACTTCTTCGCCCATCTGCTCGTCGAGCACCGCGCCGAAGATGATGTTGGCGTCTTCGTGCGCTGCCGATTCGATGAGCGACGACGCCTGGTTGACCTCCGAGAGCTTGAGCGAGCTCGAACCAGTGATGTTGATGAGAATGCCGCGTGCGCCATCGATGGCGCCGGCTTCAAGCAGCGGAGAAGCCATGGCCAGCTGCGCGGCTTCCACGGCGCGATTGTCGCCCGATCCGATGGCCGTGCCCATCACCGCGTGACCCATGCCGGCCATGGTGGTCTTCACGTCGGCGAAGTCGCGGTTGATGATGCCGGGGATGGTGATAATGTCGCTGATGCCCTGCACGCCCTGACGCAGCACGTCGTCAGCGATGCGGAAACTCTCAAAGAATCCCGCGTCCTTGGCCACCACCAGCAGCTTTTCGTTGGGAATTACGATCATAGTGTCGACGCTGTCGATAAGTTCCTTCAGGCCGCGCTCAGCCTGCATCAGGCGGCGCTTGCCCTCGAAGGCGAACGGCCGCGTAACCACGGCCACGGTCAGAATGCCCATCTCGCTGGCCAGCGAAGCGATCACCGGCGCAGCCCCGGTACCGGTCCCGCCGCCCAGTCCCGCGGTGACGAAAACCATGTCGGCGCCTTCCAGCGCTTCAATGATTTTTTCCGAATCCTCGAGCGCCGCACGGCGGCCGACGTCGGGATTGGAGCCCGCACCCAGACCGGAGGTGAGTCGCACACCCAACTGCAATTTGACGGGCGCCTGCGAAAGCTTCAGCGCCTGCACGTCGGTGTTGGCGGTGATGAACTCCACGCCTTCCATGTGCGCCTGGATCATGCGGTTCACAGCGTTGCCGCCGCCTCCGCCTACGCCGATCACTTTGATACGCGCGCCGCGCAGTTGCTCTTCGTGATATTGAATCCGCATCTCTCCGGCTTCGTTCATTTGCTGTTCCATTGGGATATTGTTCTCCTCGCCTGCGATTTCCTGCTTTTCTTAGCGTTAATCCCTGTTCCCTAATCCCTGTTTCTTAGAAACTTGTGGCAAACATGGCGCGGAATCTAGCGCGCAGACTGCGATTGTCTTCGGCCGCCCGCATGGCGCGCGTGCGATGCGCGTAGAGAACCATGCCAATGCTCGCGGCCCACGATGGGTGGTTCAGCGCCGCGGGCATTTGCGGCAGGCGCAGCGGCAAACCGGTGCGTGCCGGCACGCGCAACTGGCTCTCGGTCACATCCAGCATGCCGGGCAGCATGGCTCCGCCGCCGGTAAGCACGCACCCCGCGCCCAGGGCATCAAGCACGCCGCCGAGGCGCAAGCTTTCGCGCACAAAGTACATCAGCTCGCGCGCGCGCGGCTCCAGAATCTCCGCCATGGTGCGCAATGACAGGCGTTGCGGCTGCGGGTTGGCGATTTCGATTTCCGCCAATTGCGGCACCGCCGTTACCACCGCGTTGCCGTACTGCCGCTTGAGTTCCTCGGCCTGCGCCACCGGCATCTGCAAGCCGATGGCCAGATCGTTGGTGAAATGCGCGCCGCCGATCGGAACCGATGCGGTGTACGCCACCGCGCCCTCAAAAAATACCGCCATGTCGGTGGAGTGGGCGCCGATATCGAGCAGGCACACGCCAAGTTCGCGCTCGTCGGCTGAAAGCGTGCACTCCGCGGAGGCGATAGCTTCGAGCACGGCTTCCGAAACTTCGAGCCCTGCGCGATTAGCGCAGGTCACAGTGCTTTGCAAAGCGCTGCCGGAGCAGGTGGCGATGTGCAGCTCAACTTCAAGCCGCGCGCCCACCATGCCGACAGGATCAAAAATTCCGGGCTGCTCGTCGAGGATGAACTGCCGCGGCAGCAGGTGCAGAATTTCGCGATCCGCGGGGCGTTCGATGGCGCGCGCATGATCCACGGCAGCGCGCACATCTTCTCGCGTAATCTCGCGCATGCCGCGGCCCAACTGCAATCCGCCGCTCGTGTTCAGGCCGCGAATGTGCGGACCGCCGATGCCCACCATGCACTCATCAATGTTCACGTGGGCAACGCGTTCGGCTTGCTCGCTCGCCGCGCGCACTGCCTTCGCCGCGGGAGCCAACTCGGCAATCAGGCCCTTGCGCATGCCCGCCGATTCCACCACTGCATGGCCGCGATAACGCAACACCTGCTCATGCACGTCGCCCACCAGCACGCGCGTGCCGGCGCTGCCGATGTCGAGTACCACGATCAGGTTGTCCGGCTTCTGTCCCATTCTGCTCACCCGCCCTCGACGCCGCGCGACACTTGATTCGAAATTGGGGCGCGGGTCGGAGTTGTGTTGGTGTTCATCGCGGTGCGCTTCGGCGCCGCGTGCTTCTTCTCTTGAGTAGGCTTGTTCTTCTTCACCGCGGGCTTGTCGGCCTCAGGCTTCTTCCCGGCATCGCTTGGCGCGCTCGCATCAGCGGAAGGCTCTGCCGTCTCCGTCCCCGAGGCCATTTCCAGCACCACCTGGTTGTCGTAACGCAGATCCACTGACTTGAGATGCGGATACTGCTGGCGCCACTCCGCGATGTGCGCCTTGTAACGCTGATAGCGCTCCAGGAAATGGTCCTCGCCAAAGTGCGCCAGGATATCGCTGCCCTGTTCCGGCATCAGCACGCGCGCATCTTCAGGATCGGTGAGGTCGATTTCGGAAATCTGTTCGGAATCGTGCTTGCCGTCCGCGTCCAGCTCGGCCATCAGGCGCAGGTACACTGCCATGCGCCCCTTGCGCGACTCCGCGGAATCGCCGGGATCGATGCCCGATACTACCGGGAACGAATAATGCCGCGCAGCCATGGTCTTCGCAGCCATCGCGAGAAGAACCCCATTCGCATCCACAAGGCCGATCTGCGCGCCGTGCTGCGTGAACGCCACCGGCTGCCGCTCCACTATGGAAACGCGAATCTGGCCGGGCAACACGCGCATCACTGTTGCGTGCTCGATCCAGGGAATGCTTTCAAGGGCCCGCCGTCTCTCGTTCAATGGCACAAAAAACACGTTGCGGCCGATGTCTTCGCCGAAGACGGGCAGAAGATCGGCGCGGGTCACTTCGGTAAGCCCGCTGGCCTGGATATCGCCGGAGCCGGCGATGCGGAAACGCGCATCGCGTTCGAGATAATGCGCGAGCACAAAGCAGACTGTGGTGAATCCGCCCAGCACCAGCAACGCGGCGGCGGCAAGAAACGCGCGGCCCACGGTGCTGGCCGGCCGCCACCAGGGCGGCTTGGGCGCGCCGAAACGATTCGCAGCCGGGCGTAGCACACCGTCGCCGTCCGGATCGTCGAACTCCAGAGGCATACCGGGTCCGTTGCGGCGGACACGCCCTTGCAGCGGCAAATCCTCTCGCGTGCGCCGGCGGCACAACTCAGCGGGTGGATCGTCGTCCCACAACAGGGGCCGATTTGTGGTATTCCCTTGATTCGTCACGCCTGAGCATGGTCGTGACAATCGCCAGTCTCAATTATGGCCCGTGGATGGTTGCAGGCCCTCCGCGGTCACGCCGGGGGAACCTGAACCGTTACCGGGGCGAATAACCGATCCGGCTTCAGGGGCGGTTCAGTTGCCGGGCGGAACGATGTGAATGGTTTCGCCTTCACCGAAAAAAGTGGCTTTGACGCGCTTGGAGACATTGAAATACGAGAACCAGATGGCAAATGGAATCACGGTTCCAACAATGCCCTGCATCTCTTCGGCTCCCACCGCCTCCTGAAAGCGGCCTTCGAGCATGCCAAAGGCCAGGAATGCTTTCAAAATGCTCCACACCAAAGCCGTCACCAGGTAAGCCTTGGCGATTCCGACGGCTCCCGGCCGCAACCGCCACAGTTGTATGCCGGCGATGATGCCAAAGACGCCCATGCCCACCATGCCCAGAATCTCCAAGACCAAAAAGCCATCGAGATTCGAGTCGACGCCGAAGGCCGATGCGTCTTCAGCACCAAACCCGATGGCGAGCAGCGGTTGAACGAAAATCTGCACGATGCAGAAGAAGGCCAGCCAGCCGCCCCATCCGTAGTAGGGCGAGTTGACCCCGGTTGGTCCGGCTTGTGCCGGAGCGTTTGAAGAGGGGGATGCGATTCCGAGGATTTCGTCGATATTGTCTGACATCGATCCTCCTTATTCCTTCTGGCGGGCGTAGAGCGTGAAAAAGAAGATGACCAGCGTGACCTGCGCGAAGATCCAAATCGGCTGTTCGATAAACAGACTGTAATTCGAGGACCACCGCATCTTTTCAACAAAGATCATCTGGAAGAATTCGTAGACTTGGACGACAATGGCCAGCGACTGCGCAATGGCCGCGAGAAGAGTCACTGTTTTCAAACGCACATTTGTTCTCCCTTACATTGGGATTTCCATGACGGTTTCCTGGACCGCACAAGTGTACTCGCCGGAGCCGTATTGGCAACATCCTTTTTCCGATCGATCGCCAGGAGGCGAGCGCGTGTCGCCGCTGGCTCACTGCCACTCGAGCGTGCTTACCGAATCGGCTTCGAGATCCACTTCGAGCGCGTTCGCGCCCAGCAGCAATTGGATCCGCTTCTGGGGCCCGCGATTGGCCAGCACCGCGACCATGCCGCCGCCGGGATTGCTGAATGCTGTGGCGGAAACACCGCCGGCAGCGCCATTCGCAGCATCGCCTACGCCGTTTGCGGCTATCACCCTGGCCCCGCGCCGCACGTGGCGGGAGAAATGCGCGAAGGCCCAATACTGCCCGCTGCGCGTCACCGCGTGTGTCGCGTTGTCGACGGTGACCAACCCGCCGCAAGGGAAAGGTCCCACATTCGGCTTGCCCCGTTCATCAAGCGCGATATTCCACGCCGTGATGGAACGCGCCCAGTTGTTTGCGATGCCGTTGAAGGTTTGCGCCCAATGCGCCCAGTCGGTTTGGTAATCGGGCGCATTGATGTCGGGCCCGCCTTCGGTCCAATAGGCATTCTTCTGCGGGAACGCCTCATGCACGCGCGTCATGGCAGACGCGTCGCCCCCGTAGCCGTGCCAGGCAATGCCGTCGACCGATTCGTTCACGCCGGCATCGCTGAGTTCGTCGATGGCCCGGCCCCACAGGTTGTAGTTGTGGTCGAGGATCCAGATCTTCGTGCTCACGCCTTCTTTGCGGAACAGCGGGCCCAGATACGATTTCACAAACGCCATCTCGTATTCCTGGCCCCACAAACATGCCGGCATGCGTCCGTCCTGATCGGTGTCAACCTCGTTTTGTATCGTGACGGCGTCAATGGGCACGCCCGCAGCCTTATACTCCGCAAGGAACTTCAGGAAGTAGTGCGCATAGGGCTCGAAATAATGGTTGCGCATCGCCCCGCCCAGCATGGAGCCATTCGATTTCATCCATCCCGGCGGGCTCCATGGCGAGGAGAAGAGGAACAGGCCGGGATTCACGCGCCGCGCCGCGCTGAGAACGGGCAGAATGTACGCGCGGTCGTGATCGATGGAAAACTTCTTCAATTCTGGATCGGGTTCCGTGCTCTCGTCGAAGCTGTAGACAGTTTGCGAGTAATCGCTGGCTCCGATGCAGGTGCGGCACACGTTGAAGGCCATCTCGTCGGATCCAAAAAGTTCATGCATCAGCGCCTGCTGCTCCGCCGCGTTCAGTCGGCTCAGCACATAGCAAGACGCGTCAGTGAGCGCTGCACCAAACCCCAGCATCTCCTGCCGCGCTTCCGCGGGATTCAGGACAATGACGTCGGCGACAATGGCGGCGACGGCCAAATTGCTCACGGGCTTCCACGCCATCGGCGCGCCCTTCTGATGACGCCGATCGCCGAACGTGGCCCAGACGTCGACCGGGCCGGGCGCATCAGCCCACGCGGAAATTGGTTTGGAAACTGCTAATGCCGCAACCGCGGCGGAGGATGCCTTGAGAAAATTCCTGCGCGAGCTGGCCGTCATTTGTGCCTCATGAAAACTGCTTTGGATTTGCGCGCCCATCATAACAGGGCGGCGAGTGGTTACTCTGCTGCGAGCGCAGCCAGAATTTGCGGCGCCAGTTGGCTCACGCTGCCCGCGCCGAGGGTCAGAATCAGGTCGCCCTCGTGGGCCGCGGCAGCAACCGCGTGTACCGCGGCGGCAAAGTCGGGCGCGAACACAACGCGTGGGCCTTGAATGCGCTCCGCGAGCCGCTCCGCCGTCACGCCGGGAATTGGCTCCTCGCTGGCCGCGTAAATGGGCAGCACGATCACCGTGTCGGCGTCGCTGAACGCGCCACCAAACTGCTCCAAAAGATCGAGAGTTCGGGAGAACCTGTGCGGCTGGAAGACTACATGGATCTTGCCGCCGCTCGAAGCTCGCGCCGCCTCCAGCGTGGCGCGAATCTCTGTGGGGTGATGGCCGTAATCATCGACAACCGTCACGCCGCGCGCCTGGCCGCGCTGCTGGAAGCGCCGGTCGACGCCGCGAAAGTGCGCTAAGCCCTCGGCAATCTTCTCGGGCGGTACCTCAAGTTGCCGCGCAATGGCGACAGCGGCCGTGGCGTTCAGCACATTGTGCCGGCCGGGTACATGCAACTCGAAAGGACCGAGCGGTCCCGGGGCGGTGTGCACAAGGAAACGCGAAAACGAACTTCCCTGCCCCGCGCCAAGTTCCGCCCCGGGGTCCCGCGCTTGCACCGCACCTAAAATCTCCAGCCGGAAATCCGCTTCCGCCGCCACACCGTACGTGAACACGCGCCGCCGCACGCGCGGCAGAATGCCTTTCAGCGGCGCGTTGTCGATGCAGGCCGTCACAGCGCCGTAAAACGGCACGCGATCGATAAACTCGATGAAGGCGCGCTCCACGTCGGCCATGTCGTGGTAGCAATCCATATGCTCGCGGTCCAGATTCGTCACTACCGCCAGGATCGGCGAGAGTTTAAGAAAGGAGCGGTCGCTCTCGTCGGCTTCGGCCACGAGATACTGCGAAGCGCCGAGCCGCGCATTCGAGCCAAGCGCGTCCACGCGCCCACCCACCACCACGGTGGGATCGAGCCCGCCCGCGCTCAGCACGGCGGCCACCATCGATGTCGTCGTAGTTTTGCCGTGCATGCCGGCAATGGCGATGCCGTATTTAATCCGCATCAGCTCGGCCAGCATCTCTCCGCGATGGATCACCGGAATTCTGCGCGCATGCGCTTCCAGCACCTCGGGATTTTTCGCGTTCACTGCCGAGCTGGTGACGACCACCGTCGCTCCGGCCACGTTGGCCGCATTGTGCCCTTCGCAGATGGTCGCGCCCAGTGCGGCCAACCGGTCGGTAACCGCGCTGCGCTTCAAATCGGAGCCGGAGACCTTCATGCCCAGGTTAAGCAGGATCTCGGCAATGCCGCTCATGCCGATGCCGCCGATACCGATGAAGTGCGCGTGCTGCGAAGTGGCAAACATTTGGGTGAAGAATCAGGGTAGCAGAGGCAGGGGCCAGGTTTCAGGGGTCAGGTGTCAGCTGCGTGCTGTATGCAGTCAGCTATTGGCTACTGGCTATTGGCTATTGGCTTCTCACTGCACTTCCGGCAGCGTGTATTCGAGGTGGTAAGAATGTTTCCCCTCTTCGATGTGGATAAAGAATGTCCCTTCGATGCCTTTGAAATCGCCGCTTCCGGAGCCGGGCACTACGATCACTTGCATCCTCGGCCCGTTCTCGTCCATGGTGGCAAAGTGCTGGAGGGCAAAGGTGCCGTGCTTGCCGTCCATGGTTCCCGTCACGACCTCAATGGCCACGTAGCCCGCCGCACCCGATCGCGGATCTCCACCCGCAAGCATTTCGCCGATGGTCGTCGCCTCCAGGTCGCCGCGGATCACCTTGTTAATAGTGAAGCGGCTCAGGCCTGCGGCAAGCGTGGGCGTGAGAGGATGAACGTCGACAGTAAAGCTGCCATGAGCGTGCGGCATAGAAATCTCCTTGCGTGATGCTACGGCTTGTGAAGCGGTCAGGGCCGGCGCGAACAGAGTAGTTGGCGCCAGCGGCATCAATCGCATTTCAGGATAACTCGGCGGCCGCATGACATTTTTAGAGGCTCGCAATTTTCGCAAGAATCCCCGCGACGCAAAACTCCAATCTGGAAAAAGGTTGCTCCATTTTCCCTCTTTCTTTCCGCAACCTTTGGCGTAGGACGTGTTTCAAATAACCAGAACCGGCGAGCCCCGGGGGCGGCAAGAACTAAACTCCCGGAAAGGCGCGAGCCGGGGCGGTTAAGCAAATTAGACCGCTGGGAATGGAGGAACTATGGGTAGCTTGAAGAAGTGGATGTTAGCAGCGGCGTTGGCCTTTGGAATTGTGGGCATGGGCGCAGCGCCCGCTCAGGCAGCCCGCGTTCGCGTCTACATCGGCGCATCGGCTTACCCAGGTCCCGGATACGTCTGGGTGAACGGCTACTGGGCGAACGGCTACTGGGTGCCGGGTTATTGGACGTATGTGGGCGTGGGCCCGGGGTTCCGCGGCGGCATCGTGATTGGCCACGGATGGCACCGCGGCCCCTGGCACGATCATTTCCGCAGGTAGCTTCGCCTTCTGCTGCCTGCACATGCGGCCTCTCCCAAACGGAGGGGCCGCTTTTTGTGCCATTTCACCCATTCGAGCATCTAATAGGATGTGCGTAACTGCTTTTGGAGTTACCGCCTTGGCAAGGGGACACAGAAAGTCCTTGCTCTTTGGTTGAGGTTGCGGGATTCTTTGATCGGACCGCAACAAAAGAGCGAAAATGTTGTTTAAGAGATTGAAAGCCGGCCGTAAGACATAAGAAGAAGAGGCCGGCGGGTGCTAAGGCTGGAGGCGACTCCGGTCCCCGGTTAGGCAAGTCAGGAATCGGGCGGCACAAGGAGGGTGTTATGAAGAAGTTTAGTTTGATCGCGTTGGCAGCGTTGGCAGTACTTGTGATTCTGCCGTTCGCCGCTGTTCCTGCGAATGCCCAGGTCGCGGTAGGGATCGGCGTCGGCCCCGCAGTGGGCTATCCCGCATATTACGGCCCCCCGGATTGCGAATGGGGCTATTACTCTTACTACCCGTATGCTTGCGCGCCTTACGGTTATTACGGACCGGGCTGGTTCGCGGGCGGCTTCTTCATCGGTGCCGGACCCTGGTACGGACGAGGCTGGGGCCGCGGTGGATACGGCTACGGTCGCGGTGGCTACGGCTATGGCCGCGGCGGATACGGTTACGGCGCTCGTGGCTATGCAGGCGGAGCACGCGGTTATGCCGGCGGTGCGCGCGGTTACGCCGGTGGCGGCGTAGCGCATGGCTATAGCGGCGGCGCACGTGGCTACAGCGGTGGCGGCGGTGGCGGCTACCACGGCGGTGGCGGCGGCGGCTTTCACGGTGGTGGAGGCGGCGGCCACGGCGGCGGCGGACACCGGTAAATTCCGGCAACTCGCCAGAATTGAAAAGCCCGCTCTGCTTCGGCAGAGCGGGCTTTTTACATGCGCGCGAATTTCTCTTTGATCTTCTTAAGATTCACAGCGCGCCTGCTTGCTTCCCTGCTACGCCATCATGATCCTTACCGTTCATTCCTCATGTAAGTTTTCACCACGAACAACGGCAATGGCGTTATGATGGCTGTCAAATCAGAGGTAAGTCATGAAAGGGTCCTGTCTTCATGTCCTTCTGCTGATCCAGCTGACGGCATTGGCACTGCCGTGCTTGCACGCGCAACAACCCGGGTCCGCTCCGCCGGCGCAACCGCAATTGCAAACCCAGGAACCGGCGCCGCCAGCACCTTCCGCTCAACCACAATCTCCATCACAAAATCCCAACCCAACTCCATCCAACCCAGCCCAGCCGGTCAACAACGGCAATGGCACGTATACGATCCGCACGGTCTCGCGCCTGGTGGTGCTCGACATGGTCGTGGTGGACGCCAAGGGCGCGGTGGTCACAGACCTGAAGCGCGAGGATTTTCATGTTGAGGAGTCGGGCCAGCCGCAGACCATTCTCAACTTTGAAGTAGCGCGCACGCATATCCCCGGCCCGGAACTCGTCATCAACTCCACTGCCGACCTGGACCGCCTTGCGCCACGCGCTCCCGTCGATATCATCCTGCTCGACGAGTTCAACACGCGCTTCGAGGGCATGGCCTTCGCGCGCTATTCGCTGAAGAAGTATCTTGATAAACAGCCCGACAAGCTGATTACGCCGACCATGCTGATCGCTGTTGACTTGGAGCACTTCACCGTCCTGCATGATTACACACAGGACAAGAGCGAGATCCTGTCCGCGCTGAATCATCACTTCGTGGCGTATCCCTGGCAGGTGCATCAGGGTGCCTGGGTGAGCGAGCGCTACGCCACGGCCTTCATTACCTTGAGACGTGTGGCCGAGGCTGTCGCCGGGCATCCGGGCCACAAGAACATGATCTGGATTGGCCGGGGCTTCCCGCCATCGCGCATGAGCGTGCCCATCGACACGGAGAATCGCATCTTCAGCGCCGTGCAGGATTGCGTCAATGTCCTGCGCGATGCGCGCATCACGCTCTACACGATTGATCCGGCGGGCGTCATGGTAGACCCTGGCGACTACGGGGGCGACCCCATGATCGATCCCTTCGGCGGGAACTACGAGTTCAACAAACTCGCCAAGGCGACCGGTGGCCGAACCCTTTACGGCCGCAATGACGTCGACATGGAGATCCAGACCGCCATCCAGGATGGGGCTAACATCTATTCACTCAGCTATCGGCCGGTGAGCAGCACATCCGATCCGCAAAAGTTTCGCAAAATCAACGTCACCGTGGATCGGCCCGGATTGCACGTCGTCACACGCGAGGGATATTACTTGCAGGGCGGTCAACTGCGCGTAAATCCTGAGAACCCCTCGCGGCGTTTGCTTGCGGACATTATCTCCGCCGACTCCAGCAACATGGTCTACGACGGCATCCCGATCCACGTCGAGAGATCGGCAACCGATCCCGACACTTTCACGGTGCACGTCGATGGCCACGGATTGATTTGGAAACTCCCAACCGATACCGAGCCGCACCGTACCACTGAATTAATCTTTGCTACCTCCACCTTTGACAAGAAAGGCAAAGAGCTGAAGCAGGAAGCCAAAGTGGTCAAGGTCTCCGCTGGCTCCAACGCTCCTCCAACCGGCCGGATGCTGCTCGACGTGAACCTTCCCTACCATCTGACCGATCACGATAAAAAGGCGGTGCGCATCCGGTTTATGGTTCGTGTCTCGGCCACCGGACGCATCGGAACCGCCGATCTACCGCTGGGTGACGTGGCCGGTGAAACGCCTCCGGCAAAGTAACTCGCTGACTGGCTATTTTCCCGCCAGCTCCGCCAGCCGATCGGCAATGCGCTCGGCCGCGCCGGGATGGGCTTGAGTCCGTGCGGCCGCGCCCATGGCCGCCATGCGCGCCGGATCGTTTAACAGGCCCGTCAGCGCAGCCAGCAAGTGCTCGGGAATCTCCAGATCCTTTTCCTCCATCATCACGGCCGCTCCGGCTTCGACCATGGCTTCGGCATTGCGGCGCTGATGCTCGTCGGTAGCGGCGGCAAAAGGCACCAGAAGCGAAGGCTTGCTCGCGGCTGCCAGTTCCGCCACGGAGGAGGCGCCGCTGCGCGACATCACCAGGTTGGCTCGGGCAAACTGCGACGGCATATCGTCGAGAAACGGCTGCACCTGCCAGCGCGAAGCGTCGGCCCCGCTGGCTCGATAGGCCTCTTCGGTGGCAGCAGCGTGGCGCGCTCCGCACTGGTGCAGCACCGTGAGCCCCGGCACCGCGCACAACAGCGCCGGTACCAATCGCGGCAAATTGATGTTGAAGATCCGCGCCCCTTGCGAGCCGCCGAAGACCAGCAGATGGGGTGGCCCTGTGGGCCTTGGCAACGAGAAAAACTCCGGCCGCACGGGGACGCCGGTCACTTCGGCGTTGCGGAACCACGAGACCGCCGCGGGAAAGTTGACGGCTGCTGCCTGCACCCGCCTGCCCACCAGGCGGTTGGCCAGTCCGGGCATGGCATTGGGCTCGAAGGCCATGGCAGGAACCTTGAGCCAGAGCGCCGCCGCCATCGCCGGACCGGATGCGTAGCCGCCCACGCCCAGCACCGCGCCAGGCCGGAACTCCCGGATCATGCGTTTGCAATCGCCAATGCTGGCCGGCAAACCGGAGAGTGTGCGCAGCCGCGTCATCAGCGACACGCTCTTGAGCGGGCCCACATCGATCAGGCGCAGCGCAAACCCCGCGCCGGGCACCAGCCGCGTCTCCAATCCCCGCGCCGTGCCCACAAACAGAACTTCCGCGCCATGGCGGTCCACCAGTTCGCGCGCCACGGCCAGCGCGGGAATAATATGACCGCCTGTACCGCCGCCGGCGATGAGAATGCGTAGTTGAGAGTTCACGGTCTGCGTTCGCGATCCATAGTTCTTCGTTAATCGTAAATGTGAGTGCGAGTGCGAGTGTGAAGCGGTCCACACTCACACCCACACTCGCACAATTTCCTCGCTCCCTTGCTCCCTGCTTTATTCCGCCTGCCGCGAAATGTTCAGCAGAATCCCAATACTCGCCAGCGTGCAGAACAGCGACGTACCGCCGTGCGAAATCATGGGCAGGGGAATGCCCTTGTTGGGAACCAGCGAGAGCACCACGCTGATATTGAAGAAGGCCTGCAACAGAATCGACGTCGTGATGCCGAAGGCCACCAGCCGCGCAAACGAATCGGTGCAGCGGAAGGCGGTGCGCAGCCCGCGCGCGCCGAACGCCGCGAACAGAAGCACGATGAAAATGGCGCCGACGAACCCCAACTCCTCCGCGATGTTGGCGAAGATGAAATCCGTCGAGGCTTCCGGCAGATAAAACAGCTTCTGCATCCCTTCCATGTAACCGCGGCCCGTAAATCCGCCGGTGCCCACGGCGATAAGCGATTGGTAGATGTGGTAGCCGGCTCCTTGCGGGTCGGCTTCGGGGCTGAGGAAGACCAGCATGCGCGCGCGCCGCCACGGAACCCACAACAGCAGCGCCGCCAGCGCCGGCAAAGCCGCGCAGCAGGCGCCGAAGAAAATTTTCCACTCCATGCCTGCCAGCACCATCATCATGGCGGTCACGCCGGCCAGCACCAGGGCCGTGCCCAGGTCAGGTTGAGCAACGATCAAAATAATAAATAGGAACGGGATGAGCGCAGCGGGCACCAGGGTACGACGCCATTCCTGCATGGCGTCCAGCCGCGTGTGCAGAAACCACGCCAGAAAAAACACCAGCACGGGCTTAGCGATCTCAGAGGGCTGGAAGGTGAAGAAATCGCCGAAGCGAATCCAGCGGTGCGTGTGGTGCGAGCCGGGCATCAGAAACACCAGCACCAGCAGCACCGCGGTCACGCATAGAGCTGTATAGATAAAGCGCGGCGAGTTGTAATGGCTGATGTCGATGTGCATCAGCACCAGCAGCGCCACCACTCCCGCCACGGCCCAGATGGCCTGCGTAAAAACGAAGGTGTAGGCCGAGTGGTAGCGCTCCTGATCGACCACGGCGGAGGCAGAGAAGACCATGACCAGCCCCGTGACCACCAGCACGCAGGTAGTGAAAAACAGCCATTTGTCGACTCCAACTCGCTTTGCCATAATCTCCTACGTCTTCCGCGCTTTCCATTCGCGCCGCTCGCATACCAGTTGCTTGAAGGCGCGTCCGCGTTGCTCGTAATTCTCAAACTGATCGTAGCTGGAGCACGCCGGCGCCAGCAGCACCACGTCGCCGGGCCGCGCCGCTTTAGCCGCCGCGTCCACCGCGTTGGCCAGGGTCCCGCAGGAGTGCATGGGAACCACCCCGCGCAACTCGGATTCAATTTTGGCCGCCGCCGCGCCAATCGTGTAAATGGCGCGCACGCGCTCCTGCAAAAGCGCCGCCAGCGGAGAGTACGGAGCGCCCTTGTCCTTGCCGCCAAGAATCAGGTGAATGCCGCCGGGAAATGCGGCCACTGCCTTTTCCGTCGCGTCCACGTTGGTGGCTTTGGAGTCGTTGTAGTACTCCACGCAATTGATCATGTCTACATATTCCAGGCGATGCTCCACAGCCTTGAATTTCTCGATCGCCCGTGCAATCACGTCTGTCGCCACGCCAGCCAGCCGCGCGGCGCACACCGCTGCCAACGTATTTTCCACGTTGTGCTCGCCCTTGAGCGGAATCTTCTTGAGTGGCAGAATGGTTTCCAGCTCCGCCCCCGGCGCGGAGCGATAAACCACGTTGCCGCTCTCTACCCACGCGCCCTGCGCCACCTCATGCCGGGCTGAAAACCAGAAAACCGGAGCATGCGAACGAGCCGCGGCCTCGGCGGTGCGCGCGTTGTCGGCGTTCAGCACCGCAAAGTCGCTCGCATCCTGCGCAGCAAAAATGCGCTCCTTGGCCAGCGCGTAATTCTCAAAGGTGCCGTGCCGGTCCAGATGATCGGGGGTAATGTTCAGGATCACCGCGATCTTCGGATGGAATTTTTCCGTGCTCTCCAATTGGAAGCTCGAAACCTCCAGCACCGACCATGTGCTTTCGCTGCTTTCGTCGATAATGCCCACCACCGGCAAACCGATGTTGCCGGCGACTAGTGTCGGCAATCCCGACTCCTTCAGGATTTCCCCGGCCAGCGCCGTCGTCGTGGTCTTGCCATTGGAACCGGTGATGGCTAGGATCTTGCCTTTCAGAAAACGCGCGGCCAATTCCAGTTCGCCGATCACCGGGCGGCCGAAGTTGTGGGCCTGCACCAGTTCAGGCGTATTCAGCGGAACGCCGGGGCTCACCACGATCAGGTCCTGGCGGCGGAAGGTCAACAGCCCGTGGCCGCCTGCCTCCACCATCACGCCCTCATCCAGCAGCGCCGGAATCTCTTTGGCCAGCGACTCGGCCGAGCGGATATCTGAAACCGTCACCTGCGCGCCCTGCCGGCGCAAAAACAACGCCGCCGCAAGCCCGGACTTCCCCAGGCCCACCACCAGGACTTTTTTGCCTTTCAGTTCCATCATTTCTCTTTATCCCAACAACTGCTGCGGAATGGTTGCCGCCACGACTTGCGAAATCAATTCAGAGCAATCTCGCCATCCACCTGGCTGCGCGGACGGAACAGGCAATCGAATTCTACCGCTGAAACATTGTCCATCGTGTGATAGTTCACCGGCAGAATCTGTGCGGGAACAAAACCCGCGTCGCCCATGAACTTGATCGCCTCATCGAACCGCCAGCTCCCCTTGTATGCGTGAATCACAGGCAATTCCAGCAGGATCCCCAACAATCGCGGCATGGTTTGCAGCCCGCCCTCCATCGTCTTTCTTTCGTAACCCTGTGTATCCACCTTCAGGAAAATCTTCCCGCTGATTCCGGCCGCAACTTCATCGAGTGTGCGGAGGGAAATCTCCTCGGTATGATCCACTGCGATGCGTTTGTCTTGCAGGCTGGCGACGTCGGTCGTCTCCATGATCGAACTGAAGACCGAAAGTTCGGACACATTGAGAACGGCCACTCCCGGAGCCGCACCCAAACCGCATTGATGAACCTCCCAGTTGCCATCTTTCGCAGCTCTTTTCGAAAGCGTCTGGAATGAAGAAGCGACTGGCTCAAAAGATACGATCCTGCCTCGATAGCCGCCGGCCCGTAATGATTCCCCAAACTGGCCGATATTCGCTCCCACATCGATCACCACTTCGATCTCGCGATCCGCGATGAAATCGAAAATGTCCCGGACCCTCCGCTTGCCAAGGTGCAGGACCCCGAGACGCTTGTAGATCGGTTTTAAGACACGGTTCAACGTGGCCAGCCCTGCTTTCCAGCCTTTGTTCTCATTGTGCACCGCAGGAGGCTCGCCGCGCGCCGTGTTTAGCGCAATTTCAGGGTGGTGAGTGCAAACAATGCAAACACCAGGGCGCCGATCCAGAAGCGTGCGATCACCTTCGACTCGCTCCACCCCAGCTGCTCGAAGTGGTGGTGCAGCGGCGCCATCTTGAAGATGCGCTTTCCATTGCGCAGCTTGTAGCTGCCCACCTGCAGGATCACCGAAACCGCTTCCAGGATGAAGATGCCGCCGATGAACGGCAGCAGCAGTTCCTGCCGGATGATGATGGCCACGGTGCCGATGGCTCCGCCCAGCGCCAGCGAGCCCACGTCGCCCATAAAAATCTCGGCCGGATGCGCGTTGTACCAGAGAAAACCGATAGAAGCGCCGACCATGGACCCACAAAACACCGTCAATTCACCGACCATGGGCATGCGTTGCAGCTCAAGATAGTCGGCAAACACCACGTGGCCGGTGACGTAGGTGAGCACGGCCAAGGCACCGGCGGAGATGATGGTGCAGCCGATGGCCAGACCGTCGAGCCCGTCGGTCAGGTTCACCGCGTTCGACGAACCCATCAGGACAATGATGACCCAGATGATGAAGGGCAAAAACACGATGCCACCCGAGCCGAAACCGGGATACATATACCAGAGCCTTATAAAAGTAGCGAAAAGAACGATCCCGGAACCTCTTCTAAATGCGCTTTTTGAAAAAACGAGTATTAGAGCGAGCAAAGCGAGCGGGGGGAATATCCCGAGTCTATTCAGGTAGGGAATGGATCCAAGCCAGTGCCATTGCAGATCGGGACGCAGGCTTTTGATGAAGGGCACGGAAAGCCGCGTGTTGAAGAGTTTGAACTGATCCATCACCACCAGCGCAGCTGCCACCAGCGCGCCGGCCAGCCCCTGCCACAGCAGCTTGGCCCGCGCCGTCAGTCCCAGGCTGCGCCGCTGCACGACTTTAATGTAGTCGTCGGCAAAACCGATGGCGCCGAAGGCCAGCGTGGAGAAGACCGTGATCCAGATAAACGGATTGGCGGGGTCAGCCCAGAGCACCGTTGGCAGCACAATGGCGATGATGATCAGCACGCCGCCCATGGTGGGCGTGCCCGACTTTTTCAGATGCGATTGCGGCCCGTCCTCGCGCACGTATTGGCCGATCTGGAACTCCCGCAGCTTCTCGATCACCCACGGCCCGATGAACAGCGCGATCAGCAGCGCCGTCAGCGTAGCAAATGCCGTGCGAAACGTGAGATAGCGAAAGATCCGGAACGGGTGAAAAAACGGAAACAGCTTTTCGTAAAGAAGCCAGTAAAGCAAGTTGCCTCCACTGCCGGTTCGAGGCTGAGTTTCAGGATGATTTTACAGGCAGAGGGTTGGCACGCGGTCAGGCGACAAGAGCCAAGGTTAGAATCATGAGCAATGGTAATCAATAGCCTCGGCCTTACCCTGAATGAGGCATCTTTATGCGCTGCATCGGACAAATTCGAAACCCGCGGCGATTCGGCGCAATGGTCCTCTTGTGTCACTGTCCCATGATCCTTGTCGCTCATACGCAGGCCCAGCAACCAGAAACAGATGCTCCTCCTCGAGTTGTTAGCGCGCCAAATCCTGCCTATCCAAAGATCGCATTGGCGGCGCGGGTTTCCGGTATTGTGCGACTGCACGTTACGACGAACGGGACGCGCGTTTCCTTAATTGACCGAGAAGATGGACCGCCGATGTTGATCAAGAGCGCCAAGGAATACCTTCAGACTTGGACCTTCGGGGCAGGCGCTCCAACCTCCTTCGATGTGACCTTTGAGTACAAGCTGCTTGATGCGCGCGGATGCCAGGAAGTGGATCGCGGAGTAGTTCTCGATTTGCCAACTTACGTCGAAATCCGCGACGCGCCTTTCACTTGCGACTGGGAACGGTTTCAGCGGCAGAAAACTTACCTGCGCGAACAGCGCGCGTATCCAGTCGAGCTGCATCTCTCCGTGGACGGAAAAAGCATTACGGATCCGGCCGAGATACAAATCTCCGACGGCAAGAGGGTCATCACATTGCCCGTGAAAGATGGAGTGTTTGCTGTTCCAGAGGAATTCGAGGCAAGCCCGTCCCTTTCATTCGAAGCTGTCGTCGGAGCGGAAGAGGTTGTAATAGGCGGGATCAATGGCAGTGCGTTGAAGGAAGCGTGGGAGATCGATCTTCCAAAGTCGGTTCACCAGGGATGGAAGGCGCGCTTACGTGGGCTGGATGGGCACCACAGTTGCGTCGTCAGTTTCGAGCCGCTAGATGGCGATGGAATGGGGATGGTAGTGACGCCCTGTCGAAGACGGTTGGGAAGCTGAACAAGCGTAAGGCCCCCGCTGTCCTTCTTGCCGCATCGTCGCTTCGTCCTCTGCCTCCACCGAGCCCGCCCCTCCCGCCGCGAGGTTATGATGAGTGGGGGTGGAAATTCCTATGAAACAAACCACGAACGCACCTTGTCGAGATACCGGTCTCCGGTTACGCCTTTTGCTTACAACGGCCCTGCTAGTCCTTCTATGCTTTTGCCTGCACGCCTTGCCCGCACAAACCGCTCCCGCGGCAGGACCGGCCGCCAGCGTGAACCCCTTGATCGGCACCGGCGAAGGACCCGGCGGTGGCGTCAATCTCTTTCCCGGCGCGGTCATGCCCTTCGGCATGGTGCAGCTCAGCCCTGAGACGGAAAGCCACGGTTACGGCTACCACTACGCGCAAACCGACATCCAGGGCTTCAGCATGACGCACATGAGCGGTCCCGGTTGCACGAATGAAGGAGAAGTGTTCTTCACCGCGACCGACGGCCCCGTGCATACGCGGCCCGTCGATCTCCGCTCGGCCTATTCGCACAGTGATGAGAACGCCGCGCCCGGATATTACCGCGTGAATCTGCTGCAATGGAACATCGACGCCCAGTTGACCGCAACCGAGAGGACCGGCACGGCGCAATTCACGTTTCCCGCGGGGCAGGCAGCCAATATTCTCGTGCCCATCAGCCACACGCTCAATTTCACCACCGCCTCATCCATTCAGATTGTCGGCGATCGCACCATGGAAGGTTACGTTCAGAACCGTGCCTTCTGCGGCAATCAGCAAACCTACAAAGTCTACTTCGTGATGCAGTTCAGCCAGCCTTTTGCCCAGTTTGGAACCTGGGGCGAGGCCGCGGGCAGCGGGCCCGACGCGCTGGCTCCGGGTGCGCGCAGCGCCGCGCAGTCAACCGATCACCCTGTGGTCGGCGCCTACGCCTCATGGCCTGCCGCCGCGCGTGCGCAAACCATCACCGCGAAGATCGGTATCTCGTATGTCGATCTCGACGGCGCGCGCAACAATCTCAAGGCCGAGTCGGAAGGCAAGGACTTCTCGACCATCCGCCGCGAAGCGCTGGCGGCATGGAACCGCGAGCTGAGCACGATTGAAGTTTCAGGCGGCAGCGCCACCAATCGCACCGTGTTCTACACCGCGCTCTATCACAGCCTGATTATGCCGAGCATCTTCAGCGATGCCGACGGGCGCTATCTCGGCTTCGACGCCAAAGTTCATAGCGTCGATAAAGGCCACGCAGTCTACGCCAACTATTCCGGCTGGGACATCTATCGCAGTCAGATGCCGCTGGTGGCGATGATCGAGCCGCGCCGCATGGAGGACATGGCCCAATCCGTCGTGCTGATGTATCAGCAAGGTGGATGGATCGACCGCTGGCCGCAGATGAATCTCTACACCAACGTGATGGCAGGCAGCCCGCTCACGGTGATTATGTCCACAGCATGGCTCGACGGCCTGCACGGCTTCGACATGGACTCCGCGTGGCAGGGCATGCTCAAGGACGCAACCGAAGCTCCGCCGGCCGGCCAGCATTACAGAGGCCAGGACGGCATCGACTGGATCAACAAGCTCCACTACGCGCCCAACGACAAAGTCAGCTACGGCTCCGTCTCGAACCTTCAGGAGGATGTGGTCGCGTACGCCTCGCTCTATCGCCTGGCAGTGGCGCTGGGAAAAACCGACGACGCGAAGATGCTCTACGATCGCGCGCTCTACGTACGCAATGTCTTCGACGGCGACGACCGTTTCTTCCGTCCGCGCAACGCCGACGGCCAATGGGTTCCGAACTTCGATCCCATGCAGGATGGCCGTGGCTTCATCGAGGGCACAGGCTGGCATTACCAGTGGCTCGCGCCCGCTGACATGGCGTGGCTCGTTCACGCCGTCGGCACAGATCTCTTCAATCAGCGTCTTACTGAATTTTTTAACTACAAGTTTCCCGGCTGGTACAGCCAGTATTACAACGCCTACAACGAAACCGATCTCCAGGCGCCGTTTGAATTCAACTTCTCCGGCCGACCGTGGGAAACGCAGCGCGTGGTGCGCCGCGTGCTCAACGAAAACTACACCACGGCGCCCGACGGCATCCCCGGCAACGACGATTGCGGCGAAATGTCTTCGTGGGCGGTGTTGAGCATGATGGGCATCTACAGCATCGATCCGGCCAGCCTGGCTTACGAGCTCACCGGCCCCGTCTTTCCCAAAATTGTCGTCCATCTGCACGAGCCTTATGCGGGCAAGACCTTCACCATTGAAGTCGCGGGCGCAGCAAAGGACGCGCCGTATATCCAGAGCGCCACGCTTAACGGCCGCTCCCACAGCCAGAATTGGATTTCGTTCCACGACATTTCCGCCGGCGGCACGTTGCATTTTGTACTCGGCGTCAAACCCAACTCGGCATGGGGCTCCGCGCCCAAAGACGCGCCGCCTTCATTAAGCGACACGCAGCCGTAGCTTTGCAGAAATGGAATTTTCGATGAAGCGAGCACTGATTCTCTTGATCAGCGCAGCAGCCGCGCTGATGGCGCATGCTGCACCGGCGCAGAAAAACAACGACGCGGACTTGGCCAAACAGATTCGTGGCGACCAGAGCCTGCGCCAGGTGCATCAGATGGCGCTCGATCTGCTGAAGACCGGCTTGAATGCGGGCGCCGGCTACAAGCAAGTCTGGATCCGCGACCTCAACACCTTCATCGAGGTTTCGCTCGAAGTGAATCCGCGCGGCGCATTGCGTGACGCGCTCCTGACGTTTTTCAAGTTACAGGGACCGGAGGGCGACATCCCGGACGGCTATCGCGCGTTGAACCCGGCGCAAACTGAAAAACCGTATCGCGTCACGCCGCTGGCTCCGGGGATGACATCGTACAAGAACACGGTTGAGGTCGATCAGGAGACGTCGCTGGTGCAGGCGGTGTACAAATACGTCACGATTACCAGCGACCGCACAATTCTGGACGAGCAGATTGACGGTCGCACGGTTCGCGACCGGCTCGGTTTTGCTCTCGAGTATCTGCTCACCGAACGTTTCGATGCGCAGCACGGCCTGATTTGGAGTGCCACGCGCGCGGATTGGGGCGATGTGCAACCCGAAACCAACCCCGGCGTCCTGCTCGACTCCCATTCGCATCGCTCGCTCAGCGTTTACGACAACGCGATGTTGGTGGTGGCCGTGAACGACTTTCTCGAGCTCCTCGGCTCTGGCGCGCCCCAATCCGCGCGCTGGATTAAAACCCGCGACCAGCTCAAGCACAACATCCGCAAATTCCTGTGGGACAGTAAAAATCAGAAGTTCATTCCACATGTTTATCTGGCCGGCTCGCCCTTCCCTGCGGACTTCGACGAGAACGCAATCACCTACCACGGTGCAACAGCCGTGGCCATCGAGGCCGGCGTGTTGACGCCAAAGGAAATTGCTCACACTCTCGAGCACATGGATGCCGACGTGCGCGATGCACATGCGGCGACCATCGGGTTGACCATGTATCCACCGTATCCACTCGGGTATTTCAAGAATCCGGGAATGACCAAGCCGTACACCTACCAGAATGGCGGCGACTGGGATTGGTTCGGAGGGCGCGTGGTGCGGGACCTGATTGAAGAGGGAGATATCGCCGATGCCTATCGCGAGATTCGTCCCATGATCGATCGCACGGTACACGTGGGTGGATTCTACGAGTGGTGGACGCCAGACAGTCAGCCGCGCGGGTCGGCTGGGTTTAGAGGCTCAGCCGGCGAACTGGGCCGGGATATTGAATTGCTTGAGGCCTGGGCAGAGCAGCAATGATTTGCAATTATTTGAGCGTCGCTTCTTGAATTCATGGCACCGCAGAAGATGACCGTGACTACCCATTCGTTTGGCCCTCGGTAAGGAAGGAATTGATTGTGAATCTGCGCTGGTCTAAGTTATTGCAATCTACGATGAGATTTTTCGACCGGCGACTCTCGGGTTGCGCGCTGGCGACGCTGGTTGTCCTTTCTCCGCTAGGCGCGAAGGCGGCGCAAATGAGTGGTTCCGCGACAAACTCCTCGACGGAACTCGCCAAACAGATTCGCGACGACCAGAGCCTGCGCCAGGTGCATCAGATGGCGCTCGATCTGCTCAAGGGTGGACTCAATGCCGGCACGCACTATCCGCAGGTCTGGATCCGCGACCTGAATACCTTCATCATCGTCGCCCTTGAAGCCAATCCACACGAGGCTTTGCGCGACTCTCTCCTCACTTTCTTCAAATTCCAGGGACCGCAGGGCGACATACCGGATGGCTACCTCGCGTTCGATCCGAATCAGAAGGGTAAGCCCTACCGCATCACGCCGCTCGCCCCCGGCCTTCAGGCGATCAAAAATACGGTCGAGGTGGATCAGGAAACTTCGCTGGTACAGGCGGTGTACAAATACGTCACCGTCACCGGCGACCGCACAATTCTGGACGAGCAGATTGACGGCCGAAGCGTCCGCGACCGGCTCGCTTTCGCCACGCAGTACTTGCTCAACGAGCGCTTCGACAAGCCGCACGGACTCATTTGGAGCGCCACGCGGGCCGACTGGGGCGACAATCAACCCGAGTCGCCCATCGGCGCATGGCTCGACGAGCGCACCCATCGCTCTCTCTCGATTTATGACAACGCCATGCTGATTCTGGCGATCAACGATTACCTGGAGTTGCTCGGCCCGAGCGCGCCTGAAGCGCCGCAATGGACGAAAACCCGCGACGCGTTGAAGCGAAACACGCGCAAATATTTGTGGGACAAGAAGCACCAGAAGTATTATCCGCACGTGTACCTGGCCGGATCGCCGTTTCCCGCGGATTTTGACGAGAACGCAATTTACTACTTCGGCGGAACGGCTGTGGCCATCGAAGCCGGCCTGTTAACTCGCAAGGAAATTGCCAACTCTCTCAAGCAGATGGACGACGACGTGCGTGACGCTCACGCGGCCACCGTCGGCCTCACTATGTATCCGGCGTACCCGCTCGGCTACTTTCATAACAAGCAAATGACCGTGCCTTACACGTACCAGAATGGCGGCGATTGGGATTGGTTCGGCGGGCGCATGGTGCAGGATCTGATCGACGAGGGAGATATCGACGACGCCTATCGCGAGATCCGCCCCATGATCGATCGCGCGGTGCGCGTGAATGGATTTTACGAGTGGTGGACCCCCGACAATCAGCCGCGCGGGTCGGCCGGGTTTCGAGGATCGGCCGGCGTCCTCGGCTACGACATCGATCTGCTCGAAGCCTGGGCCGCGAAGCATTAGCTCTGATTGCAAAAGAAAAGTCCCCGCTTTACGGCGGGGACTCTGTCAAAAAACCTGCGATTACCGCGACTTCGCCACTTCCTCCACCGTCACCGGATCGAGGAACGGCATCTGCGCGCGCAGTTGCTTGCCCACGATCTCGATGGGGTGCTTGGCTTCCGCCTCGCGGAAGGCCATAAACTCCTTGCGGCCGGAGTTCTGGTCGGCAAGGAATCGCTTGGCAAAGGTTCCGTCCTGGATCTCAGTGAGAATCGTCCGCATCGCCTTGCGGCTCTCTTCATTGATGACGCGCGGACCGCTGACGTAATCGCCCCACTCGGCCGTGTCGCTGATGGAGTAGCGCATATACGCCAGACCGCCGCGATACATGAGGTCGACGATGAGTTTGAGCTCATGCAGACACTCGAAGTAGGCACTCTCCGGTTGGTAGCCGGCCGCAACCAGCGTGTCGAACCCGGCCTTCACAAGCGCGCTCACGCCGCCGCACAGCACGGCCTGCTCGCCAAAGAGATCTGTTTCGGTTTCTTCCTTGTAGGTCGTCTCCAGCACCCCGGCGCGCGTGCAGCCAATGCCCTTCAGATAGCTGAGGCTGAGAGCGTGCGCGTTTCCAGTAGCGTCCTGATGCACCGCGATCAGGCCCGGTACGCCGCCGCCTTCAGTAAAGACCTCGCGCACGCGATGGCCCGGCGCCTTGGGCGCGGCCATGCCCACATCGATGCCCTTCGCCGGCACAATGGTCTCGAAGTGAATGTTGAACCCGTGAGCAAACATCAGAAGTGTGCCCGGCTTGATGTTCGGGCCAATCTCGTCTGCATAGAGTTTGGCCGCGGTCTGGTCGGGAACCAGAACCATCACCACGTCGGCCCACTTCACGGCGTCTGCAACCGTGGCAACTTCCAGCCCTGCCCTTTGCGCCTTGGCAATCGATTTCGAATTTGCCGCCAGGCCCACCTTTACCTGCACGCCCGAGTCCTTCAAGTTGAGAGCGTGTGCGTGCCCCTGTGAGCCGTAGCCGATGATGGCAACCTTCTTGGCCTGGATCAGGCTGAGGTCGGCATCGTGATCGTAATAAGTCTTTGCCATGATTTTTCCAATTTTCCTTTGCTGGTTTCGATTTCAATTCCCGATTGGCCCATGTTCCGGCCGCAACTTTGCGCCTTACGCCGGATCGTTCGCCACGCTGTCCTCTTCAACAACTGCGCTGGCTTCTGCAACGATCGGGCCCGCGCCCATCGCTTTCACGACGCTGCTTACATGGTGCCCGCGGCGCATGGTCATCTTGCCGCTGCGGCAGATTTCCAGAATCCGCCCTTCATCTTCGCGCAGCACCTCGATCAGCCCTTCAATCTTGCTTTCCACGCCGGTCATTTCGATCATCAGCGATTCCGAAGTGAGGTCGACGATGCGCGCGCGGAAGACCTCAACCAAATCAAAAAGCTGCGCACGGTTCTGCGGATTGGCGGCCACTTTGATCAGCGCCAGTTCGCGCGTGACCGACGGCGCTTTGGCAATGTCGTCCACATCGACAACATTTTCCAGTTTAAACAGGCTGGCGCGGATGCGGTGCCCGGCCTCACCCGACGCCTCGCACACCAGCGTTAACCGCGACAGCCCCGGCCGCTCGCTGCGCCCCACGGTCAGCGAGTTGATGTTGATGTTCAGTCTCCGGAATAGCGACGCAACCCGCGTCAGCACGCCGGGTATATCTTCGACATAAGCAACGAATGTATGCAGCATGATGAGCCTCTCTGTGCAAGTGAATGAAGTGAAATGAGTGAAAGGAGTGAACTGAGCGAATGAGCGATCGCCTGGCTGTCTACTTCACTTATTTCACTCCTTTCACTCACTTCACTTCTTCACTGTCTTACTGATCGTCCGCCGTCTCTTCCAGCGGATCTCTCCCCGGCCTGCGAATCATCTCGTGCAATGCGCTGCCCGCGGGAATCATGGGGTACACGGAGTCTTCCTTCTCCACCATAAAGTTCAGCAGGAACGCGCCCGAACTTGCGCGCGCTTCCTCCACCGCCGCTTCCACCTCTGCGCGCTTGCGCACCGCGCGTCCCGGAATGCCATGCGCGTCAGCCAGCTTCACAAAATCGGGGCTCACCAGCGGCGTGGCTTCGTAGTTGCTGTCGTAGAAGAACTCCTGCCATTGCCGCACCATGCCCAGGTAGCCGTTGTTGATGACGGCGATGTTGATCTTGATCTTCTCCTGAACGATGGTCGCCAACTCCGCCGCTGTCATCTGGAAACCGCCATCGCCGGCCACGACCCACACTTCTTTCTCGGGACAGGCAAACTTGGCTCCGATGGCCGCGGGCAGCGCATAGCCCATGGTGCCCAGCCCGCCCGAGGTGATGAGCGTGCGCGGCTTGTCGTGATGGAAATACTGCGCCTCCCACATCTGATGCTGACCCACGTCGGTTACGATAATCGCGTCGCCGCCCGTCAGGCGCCACAGATCGTGCATCACGTGCGCCGCATACAAGTGGCCGGAATCGGGAAGGTTCTTGATGTCGCGCACCGCGGATTCGCCCTTGCTGGCCTCGATGGTCTTCAGCCACGCCGCGCCGTCGCGACCGGAAATGCGGGGCAGCAACTGCTCCAGCACCTCGCGCAGATCGCCCACCAGCGCCACGTCCACCTTCACGTTCTTGTTGATCTCCGACGGGTCAACCTCGATGTGAATCTTCTTCGCCTTCTGGGCGTAATCGGTCAACTTGCCCGTTACGCGATCGTCGAAACGCATGCCGCAGGCGATGAGCAGATCGGCTTCCTGAATGGCGTCGTTCACCCACGACTCGCCGTGCATGCCCATCATGCCCAGGCACAACGGATGCGAGGCCGGAAATCCGCCGATGCCCAGCAACGTAAGAGCCACTGGGATTTGCGCGCGCTCAGCAAGCGTGCGAATCTGCTCCATGGCGCCGGATTCCATGACGCCGTGCCCGGCAAATATCATCGGACGCTTGGCATTGCGAATCAACTCGGCAGCCTCCGCCAGTTCCGCTTCGCCTACGTGCAACATGGGATGTGGGCGGTTGGTGCGTGGCTTGGCCGCATCAAAGTCAAAGATCGCGCTGTTGATCTCCGCATCCTTGGTGATGTCCACGAGAACTGGTCCTGGACGATTGCTGCGCGCAATCTGAAATGCATGGCGGATTGTCGGCGCAATGTCCTCGGCGCGATTCACAAGAAAGTTGTGTTTGGTCACAGGAAGCGTAATGCCGGTAATGTCGACTTCCTGAAACGCATCGGTTCCCAGCAACTTCGATGACACGTTCGCGGTAATGCACACCATGGGAATGGAATCGAGCATCGCGGTGGCGATACCGGTGACCAGGTTGGTCGAGCCGGGACCGCTGGTGGCAATGGCGACGCCCACCTCGCCCGAAGCACGCGCGTAACCGTCGGCCATGTGCGCCGCACCCTGTTCGTGGCGCACCAGAATATGCCGCACGGGAAACTTCCGCAAGGCGTCGTAAGCCGGAAGAATCGTTCCTCCGGGGTAGCCGAAAACGGTGTCGACGCCTTCGCCGACCAGCGTGGCCCAGATGATCTCCGCGCCCGTCAACCGAGTGGGCGCGTTGAAGCGGGTGTGCGCACTCGATCCGCTTTCTTCCGCTGCGATAGCCTTCGCTTCCGGCCCCTTTGCACTTCCATGTCCTTTGGCTGCCATATCCTGCTCCTTGTTTGCTGCTGCCAATCGATTTCTAGTCCCTGTTCCCTGCTCTTACGTTGTCGCGCCTACCGATGCCGACGTGACTCGATCCACATACTTCCGGAAGACGCCCCTGGGCCAGCGCAGCGCCGGCGGCTTGAAGTCCTTCAGCCGCGCCGCCATCTCTGCGTCGCTGATCTCCACATTGAGCGTGCGCTTGGGAATGTCGAAGACAATAATGTCGCCCTCGCGCACTGCGGCAATCGGTCCGCCCACAAACGCCTCCGGCGCCACGTGACCCGCGGTGAATCCGCGCGTCGCGCCGCTGAATCGCCCGTCGGTCAGCAGCGCCACATTCGCGCTCAGCTCCGCGTTCGACGAGATGGCCGCCGTCACCTGCAACATCTCGCGCATGCCCGGGCCGCCCTTGGGACCTTCATAGCGAATCACCACCACGTCGCCTGGCTTGATGCCGCCCTCCTGCACAACTTTGAAACAATCCTCTTCGCAATCGAACACGCGCGCGGGCCCGCGATGCTCGTACTTGCCCGCCGCGGCAATCTTCATCACGCAACCTTCAGGCGCGAGATTGCCTTTCAGAATCACCAATCCGCCATTCGGCTTAATCGGCTTCTCAAAGGTAGTGAATCACATCCTGGCCCGGAGTCTCCTTGGCGAGCGCGGCCTCTTCGGCCAGCGTCTTGCCGCTGATGGTCAGCGCGGAGCCGTCGGCAAATCCCGCGTCGATCATGCGCTTGGCGAGCAACCGCGAACCGCCCGCCGCCTGGTAGTCCGAGGCCACGTATTTTCCTGCGGGAGTGAGTGAACAAATGTAGGGAGTGCGCTCGGAAATCACATCGAAATCGTCGATCGAGAGCGGAATGCCGATCTCCTTCGCAATGGCGAGTAGATGCAGCACCGCGTTCGTCGAGCCGCCGCTCGCGGCCACGCTGGCGATCGTATTCTCAAGAGACTTGCGCGTGATGATCTGGGAGGGCCGTAGGTTGGCGCGCACCGCATCCATCAACATGTGGCCTGCCTTGCGCGTGGCTTCTAATTTGTCAGGCGACGTGGCGGGAACGCCCGAAAGCTCGATGGGCGAAATGCCCAGAATCTCGCCGCTCATGGCCATGGTGTTGGCCGTGAACTGGCCGCCGCATGCGCCCGCGCCCGGACAGGCATTCGCTTCCAATGCTTCCAGTCCCGCTTCGTCGATGCGTCCCGCGGCGTAGGAGCCGATCCCCTCGAAGACATTCTGAATCGTAATATCGATTTTCTCGCCATTCGGGCCGTTCAACTTGCCCGGCGCGATCGATCCGCCGTAGAGCATCATGCCCGGAATATCCAGCCGGCACAGCGCCATAATGATGCCCGGCATGTTCTTGTCGCAGCCGCCGATGCCCACCAGGCCGTCAAAAAGATTGCCGCGGGCCACCAGCTCGATAGAGTCGGCAATCACTTCGCGCGAAACCAGCGACGCCTTCATGCCCTGGGTGCCCATGGTGATGCCGTCGGAGATGGTGACGGTGTTGAACTCCATCGGCGTACCGCCCGCCTCGCGAATGCCCTGCTTCAGCGCCTCCGCGATTTCGCGCAGATGCACGTTGCAGGTGCCGATCTCCGTCCACGTGTTTGCTACACCAATAATCGGCTTGTGCAGGTCGTCCTTTGCAAATCCAGATCCGCGCAGGTACGACCGCGCCGCCGCGCGGCTCGCGCCCTCAGTCAACGGAATGCTTTGTCGCTTGCCTTCGATGGTCACGTAATCAGTCCTTTTATTTGCTGCCGTCCGCAACCGGCAGGTCCTCGATGATCTCTGTCATCGCATTGTTAAAGCGAGTCCAATTTCCAAAAGCAGGATGTGGTACACAAAAAGGTTCGTACGAAATGCCAGCCATGCGCATTGCTCGCCGAACCATGGGCAGGATCGCTCGCACGACCACTACTACCGCTTTCGGTTTGTACTCAGCCAGTCGTTTTGCCAACTCCGGAACAGCTTCTTCGCGTCGCCTGGAACGTTCACGCCTTTCCAACTTGTTGATTGGCGTCCGTACCAGGTCGTCAAGGTAGAAGCCCTTCTTCTTGAAATCCTCAAGAAATGTTTCTCTGTTTCCAAACGCTCGCTTCATCGCGTGGAACAGGCTGCTGTCGCCGCTATAGAAAAACCTGCCGCTATCCGGCGCCGATTCGCCCACAAACAAGGTCGTGATGAGACTGGGGCCAAAACTCTTCCGCAACTCTTCCAGCCTGCTCATGCCTTTCAAACTGCCTCAATCGCTTTTGCCTTAAGCCAGTCTGCCCCGTCATGCTGCTTCTCAAACTTGTCCAGCTCTGCCGCGTGCCGCAACGTCAGCCCGATATCGTCGAATCCTTCAATCAGGCAGAACTTGCGGAAGGGATCGATCTCGAATTTCGCCGAGAATCCGTGTCCGTCCGTCACCGTCTGCGCTTCGAGCGAAACGGTCAACTGATAGTTTGGAGTTTTCTGCGCGTTCTCGAGCAGCGTATTGACGTCTGCGTCGCTCAGGCGAACCAAAACAATACCGTTTTTGCCCGCATTCGAGAAAAAGATGTCGGCGAAGGTCGGCGCGATCACCACGCGAAAGCCAAAGTCGCTCAACGCCCACGCGGCATGTTCGCGGCTCGACCCACAGCCGAAGTTCTTGCCGGCCACCAGAACCTTCGCCCCCTTGTAGCGCACATCGTTGAGAACGAAATCGGCGACAGGCACGCCGTCTGGCGTCTGCCGCCAATCAAAGAACAGAAAATCGCCGTAGCCCGTGCGCTCAATGCGCTTCAGAAACTGCTTGGGAATAATCTGGTCGGTATCCACGTTGGCGCGATCGAGCGGCGCGGCCAACGCAGTGAGTGTCTTGAACGGTTCCATTAAGCAGTTACCTCCTCGAGGACTTTCCAAGTCCGGATGTCGACGAAATGCCCAGCAATTGCGGCCGCCGCGGCCATCTCCGGCGAAACCAGGTGCGTGCGTCCGCCGCGTCCCTGCCGGCCCTCAAAGTTGCGGTTGCTTGTCGATGCGCAACGCTCACCCGGCGCAAGAATGTCGGGATTCATGCCCAGGCACATAGAGCAGCCCGGCTCGCGCCAGTCAAAACCGGCCGCAATAAATACTTGGTCGAGGCCCTCTTTTTCCGCCTGCGCCTTGACGGCCTGCGATCCCGGAACCACCATGGCGCTCACGTGGCCTGACACCTTGCGCCCCGCCGCAACCTTCGCCGCCGCGCGCAGATCCTCGATGCGGCCGTTGGTGCAGGAGCCGATGAAGACGCGATCCACTGCAATCTCCTCGAACGGCGTTCCGGCCTTCAGGTCCATGTATTCGAGAGCCCGCTCGAACGACTTGCGGTCGGCTTCATTGCCGGCGCTCGCGGGATCGGGAACCTTGGAGCTCACCGGCGCAACCATGCCGGGGCTGGTGCCCCAGCTCACGTAGGGAACCAACGTGGTCGCATCGATCGTGAGTTCGCGATCGAACTTCGCGCCGGGATCGGAGGGCAGCTTGCTCCACTCCGCCACCGCAGCGTTCCACGCTTCTCCCTTTGGAGCAAATTTGCGGTCCTGCAAGTACGCAAACGTCGTCTCATCCGGCGCGATCACACCCGCGCGCGCGCCAGCCTCGATGCTCATGTTGCAGATCGTCATGCGGCCTTCCATCGAAAGCGCGCGAATGGCCGAGCCCGCGTACTCGATCACGCAGCCCGTAGCGCCATCGGTGCCGATCTTGCCGATGATGGCGAGAATGATGTCCTTGGCCGTCACGCCCAGCGGCAGTTCGCCTTCAACCGCGATGCGGAAGGTCTTCGGCTTCCCCTGCGGCAATGTCTGCGTGGCCAGCACGTGCTCCACTTCGCTGGTGCCGATGCCGAACGCCAATGCGCCAAACGCGCCGTGCGTCGAGGTGTGCGAGTCTCCGCACACAATCGTCATGCCCGGCTTGGTCAGTCCCAGCTCCGGCCCGATCACGTGCACAATCCCCTGATCGCGCGAGTTCACGTCGTAAAGCTCGACGCCGAAGTCGGCGCAGTTTTTGCGCAGCGTGGCAATCTGCGTGGCCGAAATCTGATCGACGATGTGCAGCCGGCCCTCTTTCGTGGTGGGCACGTTGTGATCCACGGTCGCGATGGTGCGATCGGGACGGCGCACCTTGCGCCCCGCCAGCCGCAACCCCTCGAATGCCTGGGGGGACGTGACCTCGTGGACCAGTTGCAGGTCGATGTAGATCAGCGTGGGCTCGCCCTCAGGCTCAACCACCACATGCTGCTCCCAGACCTTCTCGAATAATGTTTTCGGAGCTGAAGTCATTTGGATATTCCCTTTGTTCCGAACCGGGGATTTTGCTTTCCCACCCCGGCTCTATGCGTTGACGAGCAATGTCTTGACGGTCTCTCTTACTTTCGCGCCCATTTCTGTCGTCGAGAGCACCGTAATTCCTTGCGTGTTGCCGCGCGCGAGATCCGGCGTGCGGAAGCCCTGCTCCAGCACCTTGCGCACCGACGACTCAATGGCCGCGGCCTCGGCTTCCATTCCGCCGGAGTAGCGCAGAACCAGCGCTCCGGTCAGAATAGCGCCCAGCGGATTGGCCAATCCCTTGCCCGCGATGTCGGGCGCCGAACCATGTACCGGCTCGTACAAATTCACCTTGCCGCCAATGGTCGCTGAAGGCAGCATGCCCAGTGAGCCGGTAATCACACCGGACTCGTCGGTGAGAATGTCGCCGAATAAATTCTCCGTCACCACCACGTCGAAGTCGCGCGGCCGGTTCATAATGTGCATGGCCATCGCATCCACATACTGATGCTCGAGCGCGACGTCCGGAAACTCCCGCGCCACCTCGGTCACCGTTGCCCGCCACAACTGCGAGACCTCAAGCACGTTGGCCTTGTCCACACTCGTCAATTTCTTGCGCCGCTTCTGCGCCAACTCGAATGCAATGCGCGCCACCCGGGCCACTTCATCCTTCGTGTAAATCATGGTGTTGTAGCCGACGCCTTTTTCCTTGTTCCACTCGCGCGGCTTGCCAAAGTACGCGCCGCCCAGCAGCTCGCGCACGAACATGATGTCGGTGCCTTCGATGATTTCCGGTCGCAATGGGCTATTGACCGTCAACTCCTTGAATGAGAAGCAGGGGCGAAGGTTCGCAAACCCACCCAACGCCGCACGAATCGCCAGCAATCCGCCCTCAGGCCGCTTATCCGGAGGGAGCGAGTTGAACTCATTGCCGCCCACCGCACCTAAAAGCACGGCATCCGACGCAAGCGCGGCGTCCAGCGTGTCCTGCGGCAGCGGCGTGCCGTCCTGCACAATGGCCACGCCGCCAATGCGCTTTTCAAGAAACATAAAGTCGTGGCCGCCCAGCGCCGCTGTTTCCTTCAACACGGCAACTGCTTCGTTGGTCACCTCAGGGCCGATGCCGTCACCAGCCACAACTAGAATCTTAAGATTCATGCTTCTCTCTTTTTTCGGTTGATCAGTTTTTGAACCAATTTCACGATCGCGAACAAAACGATCCAAACCACAATCCACGCCAAAACGAAATCAACAATCAGGGCCGTGCCAAATCCCGCGAACATCCCCCCGCTCTGGGGCGGAAACATTTTCCAAATCAGCGCAGTAATCCCCTGCCCCACGTACAGAATAGGCACCACGATCCACATCAAGAATCTCGCCGCGCGCACCGCAAACAACAGCAACAGTACGAGCGGTGAGGCAACTCCCGTTAACACCAGATCGCGAATGTGGTGCTTCCTTGCAACGGTCGTCATCGAAAAGTCTCCCTCTCGGACTAGCGCCCGCACACTTGCTCACAACAAAATCCTTGAACGATTCTTCAATCCAGCTCGCTCACCGGCTCCGTGCGCCGCTCGCGAATCCCGTCTGGCAGCAGGCCCACAAGGTCCTGGTCGTAAATGTTTTTCTTGCGGTCGGCCAGCGCCACAAACCGGTAATAAACGTGCTGTAGCTCGTCGCGGTTCAGCGTGTAGCCGAGTTGCTCCAGGCGATGCCTCAGCGCCGCGCGGCCGGAATGCTTGCCCAACACTAGATGCGTCTTCGATACGCCCACTAACTGCGGCGTCATGATCTCGTAGCACAACGGGTTTGCCAGCATGCCGTGCTGATGAATGCCCGACTCGTGGGCAAAAGCATTCGCGCCCACCACCGCTTTGTTCGGGGAGGGACGGAACGTAATGAGCTGGCCCAGCACTTCGCTCGTGGCATACAGCTGATCGAGCTTGATGTCGGTGGTCACGCCGAAGCGCTCGCTGCGCACGTAGAGCGCTGCGGCAATCTCTTCAAGCGCCGCGTTGCCGGCCCGCTCGCCGATACCGTTGATGGTGCACTCCACCTGGCGCGCGCCAGCCTGAATCGCCGCCAGCGAATTGGCCACGGCTAGTCCCAGATCGTCGTGGCAGTGCGAGGAAAGCACCACGCCCTTCTCGTCGATCGCGGCAATGCGCTCGCGCACCTCGCGGAACATCTGGCCGTACTCTTCCGGCGTGGTGTAACCCACCGTGTCGGGCATATTGATGGTGGTGGCGCCGGCTTCAACGGCAATGCGCACCATCTCCACCAGAAAATCGCGATCCGAGCGGGTCGCGTCCTCGGGCGAAAACTCTACGTCATCGCAAAGCGATCGCGCCAGGCGCACCGACTCGCCGCACAGTTCCAGCGCCTCGGCGCGGCCGAGCTTCAACTTGTACTCAAGGTGCAAATCGCTCGACGCCAGAAAGACATGGATGCGCGCGCGATCGGCAAACTGCAGCGCTCGCGCCGCCATCTCAATGTCTTCTTTTTTTGCCCGAGCCAATGACGCGATGCGCGGCTTGCGAATGGCCTGCGTAATCGTGGCAATAGCCGCAAAATCGCCCTCCGAGGCCATGGCAAAGCCGGCCTCGATGATGTCCACGCCCAGGTCCTCCAGGGCATGGGCCATGGTGAGCTTCTCCTGCGTGGTCATCGAGCAACCCGGCGATTGCTCGCCGTCGCGCAGAGTGGTATCGAAGAATGCCAGGTGGTTGGAAATCATGGTTTTGCCTCGGCGGGGGAAAGCAGCCCGTCCAGCTTTTCTATTGTCGCCCATGGCACCGATATAAGGCAAAGTTATAATTGTTTGGTAGACGATAAGAGATTATTATGATGTGAACGAGTGAACGGAGTAAAGAAAGTGAAGGAAGTGAGCCGGCCAGTTCACTCTTTTCACTTATTTCACTCTTTTCACTCCTTTCACTTCTTTCACTCACGTCACTTCTTCACTTTCCGAGGCGCACATGGAACTCAGCCAACTCGAAACCTTTCTCGCCGTCGCCGAAGAACGCAGTTTTTCCCGCGCCGCCGTGCGCCTGCACCGCACCCAGCCGGCCGTCAGCCAGGTCATCCGCAAGCTGGAAGCGTCGGTCGGTGAAACTCTTTTCGATCGTGCCGCACGCGACGGCTCGCTGACCGCCGCGGGAGCGCTCTTGCGCGACTACGCACTGCGCCTGCTGGCCCTGCGCCGCGAGGCCTCGAGCGCCCTCGACGAACTGAAGAGCCTGGAGCGCGGCCACCTGCAACTGGCGGCCAACGAGTACACCTGCATGTATCTGCTGCCGGCCATCGACGCTTTTCGCCGCGAGTATCCCCACATCGACGTCACCGTGCAGCGCATGTTGGCCTCGCGCATTCCTGAGGAGCTGAACCTGCGCGCTTTCGAGCTGGGCGTCGTCTCCTTTCGTCCCGATCCCGCGCAAATTCGCACCATCGCCGTCTATGGCGACAGCCTGGACTTCATCGTCAGCCCCAGCCATGCATTGGCGAAAAAAACACACGTCTCCATTCGCGACCTGGGCCAGGAAACTTTCATCGCCCACAATGTGGCTTCGCCGCTGCGCCGCAAAGTGATTGAGGCCTTCCAGCGCCATCGCACGCCGCTCAATATGAGCATCGAGCTGCCCACCATTGAGGCCATTAAGCGCTTTGTGGCCATGGGCAACGGCGTGGCGCTTGTGCCTCACCTCGCGGTGGCGCGCGAGCTTGAAACCGGCGACCTGGTCCACGTGCCCGTAGACGAACTGGAGGTGCGCCGCTTACTGCGCATCGCCTCCCGGCGTCAGGCCGCGCTCTCCTACGCCGCCAAAGCCTTCCTGGGCACGCTCAAAAACCTTGCCGACAAGCAGGGACCTCCGTTTTTCTACCATGTGGAACGGGGGAATTAGAGGCAGCCAATAGCCAGTAGCCAATAGTCCGGGGCTTGATGCTCAAGCTGAAAGTTCCAAGGCAGTCTGCTCCCTATTGGCTACTGGCTACCGGCTACCGGCTACTGGCTCCCTCGCTCCCCACTTTCCGCCTTCCGCGTCTAAGGGGCATGTAACGCAACTGCTACCCCCATGGAAATCATGGGATGCGCTCTAACCCGGCCCGGCCATTTACAATTCTGGGAGCGGGACCCGGAGCCATCCGGGGCACCGGACCAGTGCGTGGAGCTCTTGAGGCTCGTAGCTACCCGCACGGATGTGAAGTCGAGGATCAGGATCGAATGAAGAAGATCGCCTTTTTAGTCGCTTTGCTGGCCGCATGCGTGGCCATGGGTCGCGCACAGGAAAGCCGTCAGGACATCAGCTTGAGTGGGTTTGGGTTGATTGAGCCGTTTGTGGCTTCTTCCACCACTGTGGAAGTGAACTCCACTCCGGCCTACGGCGCGTTGGTCAGCTACCGCTTTATGCTTACCCCGTCGAACGCCCTGGAAGCCAACTACGGCATCACCTACCAGAACAGCATCGGGTTCTACGCTAACCCCACTCATTACAAGATCTTGACGCGCACCCAGGAAATGTCGGGCGCGTTCGTGCACTCCTTCGTTTTCAAGAACTTCAATCCGTTCGTAGAAGCCGGCCCGGCCGCGCTTATTTTCCTGCCCATCGTCAATTCCGGCACCACGACCCTGGATTCCAAGCAGGAAACCGAGGTTGGCGGCCTGTTTGGCGGCGGTGTCGCTTACGAAATCAGCCCCAGCTTTGACATCCGCGCCGAATATCGTGCAATTGTCATCAAGGTGCCCACCTTCGGCGACTCCCAGTTCACCACCAACCGCTGGTATCACCCCTGGCTCTCGGAGCCGACCATCGGCGTGGCGTACCACTTCTAAGAACAGGAACCAAGGGAACAAGGGACCAAGAAAAAAGGGGATCGGCCGTGGCCGATCCCCTTTTTGTGCCCTGATCATCGGAAACAACGCATTGCATCGACGCGTTGGGCTTCAAGCACTCCGCGCTTCCCGATAGCGGCCCAGCTCCTTCACCATGCCGCAATGCGCATCGAGCGCTTCCAACGCGCGCGCACCCTCCGCACTCGAACCGATCTGGCAGTCGACGTAGAAGATATACTCCCACGGCTTGCCGTGCACCGGCCGCGATTCAATTTTCGTCAGATTTGTGCCCACCGCGCTCAATGCCGTCAGCGCCGCGACCAGCGACCCCGGCCGGTTCTCCAGCGTAAACGCGATGCTCATTTTATTCGCTTCCGCATCGGTCGCGGCCTCGCCGGCCCTCCGCACCAGAAAGAACCGCGTGTAGTTCTCCGGGTTGTCTTCGATGTCGCGTTCCAGAATCTCCGCGCCGTAGGTCGCAGCCGCCGCCTCACTCGCAATGGCCGCCACATTTCGCTCGCGGGTTTCCATCAGTTGCTTCACGCTGCCCGCGGTGTCGTAAAAAGCGATGGCCTTCATCCGCGGGTGCGCGGCCAGAAACTGCCGGCACTGCGCCAGCGCCACGGGATGCGAAAGAACGCGCTCAATTTCGCCGATCGATACGCCGGGCATCGCGATCAGGTTGTGCCGGATGCGCACCAGCGTCTCCTCCACCACCTTGACGTCGTGCTTCAGCAGCAAGTCAAAATGTTCGAGGACCGATCCGGCGAGGCTGTTCTCAATGGGAATCGCCGCGGCATCCACCACGCCCTCGTCCAAAGCCCGAAACACTTCGGCCGAGAGCGCGCACGGCACAATCTCCGCGCCGGCCACCAGCTTCAGCGCCGCCTCGTGGCTGAACGCGCCCGGCTCTCCTTGGATAGCGATCTTCATGGTGTGTTTTCCCGCTGCGAGTTCGTGTAATTCCCTTTCGCAACATAACACAGGCACGGGCTGGTGAGATTTCTCGCGCCGTCCTTACGGGACTCCGGGGCCAATTTATTCAATTTGCTTTCCCCACGCTAAAGCGCGGGGCTGACCAACTCTGCGCCTACGGCGCGAGTGCTATTGCGCTGCAATCACGGGACGCGGCGGTTACTGCGCCTCGGTCGCGGCGTCGCTCTCCACCTGCTTCACGATCAGCGGAATCAGATCGCGATCTTTTGCCGACACGCGAGCGGAGAGCTGGATCAGGTCCGTATCCGTGCCGGTAATGATGGCCACGCCATCAATCGGACTTGTATTTGGCAGCAGCCGCGAATCCGTCCCCAGCCCTTGCCGTGTTCGCAGGAGTCTCAAACTCGACAATACTCTTGCCGCGAAAGGTCAGCTTGTCGCTCGGATAAGGACCAAACGGAAAGTCGCTCGCCGGCTCGATTCCCTCGGCAATCACGTTCTGTGCAAACTGTTTTAGCGCCGGGAAGACGCGCGCAATCACCTTGGCAACCTGGAACCTCCCCGACGTGCCGCCCTCGGCAATCGAAATCTGGATGACCGGGCCTGCGAATCCCTTCCAGTCCATCGAGAGCAGTGTCGTCGAGTCGATCGCATCGGGGCTCACAAACAAATTGCTGCCATCGGAGCCGTAATTTGAAAAGCAGTGCCAGCCGCGCGGCGCAAGAACACCAGGACCGTACTCGGCCTTGTAATACGCAAGCCGTTGCGCCGCGGCTGCGGGAATCGCCAGTGCTTTGCTCGATCCGGTTGGCGGGGCTTGTGGCCCCGTTTGCCCGTCCGAAGCGCAGCCCACAAACGGAACCTGGCTCTCCGCAGCGGAAGTCGCAGGTTGCGTCTGCGAAAGAATTCCTGGCCCCCCGCAAAACGCGGAAGCCGCGGCAACGCTCGCCAGCAAAAGACAATGCTTCGTCATGCGCAGAATCATATCAACCGCGCGGCGCGCACGCTTACTTTTTTCTCCATCCCGCACAGCGCGCCGTGGCCCGGCCAAGCAGCCGCTCAGTTGGGCGACGGCGGTTGGGCGCTGTCGATCACGAGAACCTCGACCGGCCCTTTGGTCGCCTCCAGCCGCAGTCCGAGTTGCTCCCGGATGGCGGTGAATAACGGCGGGCTCGACGCATCCGAGGGCGCAACCGGAACCTCGCCGCCGAACTGCGACGCATCGGGCGCCCAGGTGAGATCGAAATCGAACCTGCCAGTCAGCCCGGTCTTGTCCACCACGGGTCGATCGAGCACGGCGCGCTGAAGGAGAGAGGCAAAATCTCCCATGCTCACGTTGCGTGCCGGCAGCGTAATGTGATCCGGGTAGACGGTGCTGATCACCTTAGGGAGTTCGTCCGGTGCTTCAGCGCTCGGCTTCATCCTGGAGCCGTCCTTGTCAACCTCAAGCTCATAGATCGACATCTCTTTTTGCTGCCGATGGAAGGTGAGCTTGAACCGGTCGGCTAAAAGGCTGCGCAGCATTTGCATCTGCTCTTCGTGGGTCGGGCGCACCTCTCCCGGCGTGCGCGCAACAATGTCGTAGTGAACCGACTCAGCCCACGAAGGCACACTCAGAATCATGCGGGGATTGAGCTCGTACGCGGCGGCAATCAGGAGCTCGAGGGTATAGTTCTTGGCCAGGAAAGTATCCGCGCCCTGCATGATGATGTAGCGGCCACCCTTCGGACCAGGATCGACGGGCTTGATGGTAGCCGCGTCAAACGCATCGAAGTTTGGGCGCGGTACGGGCGCTTGCTGTTGCATTGCCGACGCTGAAACCGTGAGAACCACTGCCAGAATTTGTGGGATCATGACGTTGCGCCTCCGGGGAATCGACGTAGAAGTATCTTCTCAGAAATTGCGGAAGTCAGCGTGCGAGGCGCGTTATCGTTTCAGCCACAAATCCGCCGACACAAATCCCAAAAATACAATCGCGATCACGCCATTCATGGTGAAGAATGCGGCATTCAGCCGGCGCAAGTCGCGCGGCGAAACCAGCGCGTGCTCATAGGCTAGCAGCAGGCCCACGGCAGCGATGCCCAGCCAGCCCGCAAGTCCAAAATTGAAGAGCCACGCAAACCACGCCAGCGCCCACAGCGCAGCCACATGCATGGCGCGCGCCGCGTGGAACGCTGCTGCAACCCCCACCGCCTGCGGCAAGCTGTGCAGCCCTGCGGCGCGGTCGTGCTCATAGTCCTGGCAGGCGTAGAGCACGTCAAAGCCGCCGGCCCACAGCGTCACCGCCCCAGTCAGCACCAGAATGCGCGGATCGAGGCTGCCCCGCACGGCAATCCACGCCGCCGTAGGCGCCAGTCCCAGGGCCAGTCCCAGCCCCAGGTGCGACCAGCGCGTAAAACGCTTCAGGTAGCTGTAGCCCAACAGCACCGCCAGCGCCACCGGCGCAAGCTCCAGCGTCAGCCGGTTCAGTTCTCCGGCGGCGACCAAGAACACCGCCACCGCAACGCACGTAAATCCCAGCACAAATTTCCGCGTCAGCGACCCTGCCGGAATCGCCCGATTCTTCGTGCGCGGATTGGCGGCGTCCAGGTCCGCGTCGGCCCAGCGATTAAACGCCATGGCCGCCGACCGCGCAGCCACCATGGCCACCACGATCCACGCCACCGTGCGCCAGCCGGGCAGCCCGCCGGCTGCCAGCAGCATCGCCGTCAAGGCAAAGGGCAGCGCAAAGATCGAGTGCTCCCACTTGATCATCTCGAGCGTGGTGCGTATCTTCCTCAGGATTCTGGCCATGGGTGACAATCTCTACTGTAATCGAGCCAGGGACGCCGGAATGCCGCCGCGAGTCCTTCAAACCCACAGTCCCACGCCCGGCTCCTCCGGGGGCCTTGCTCACCGCCCGCTACCGCCTCTCGAAGTGAGATAAATCACCCATTCTTTGAGGAACTTAGGCTTTGTCTCGTCAAGCGGTGATGTGCATCACAGAGAGCCGCTCCGAGCCAGTGAAATGATAGCGCCAACGCTTCCCCGGGCGGAGCCCGTAGATGAATTCTTCTTTGCTCTCGGAAAGGCCTCCCGTGCAGTTCGACTCCAATGCGTTTCTTGCCGACCCGGAGCTGATCCGCGCGCTCACCGAGCACGCCACGCCCTTTGTCTGCGACACCGACCGCGTCCTCTTTCATCAGGACGATCCTGCCGGGGGTCTGTTCATTCTCCAGGAAGGTGAAGTCACGCTCAGCATGACCTCAAATCAGGGTGAGCCCATCCTCTCGGTCGCGGCGAGGCAAGGTTCCCTTCTCGGACTTCCCGGACTCATCAGCAACCAACCCTACTCGCTCACGGCGCTGGCGCGTGCCGGAGCGCGGTTGAGTTTTCTCGGCCGCACGGAATTCACCGCGCTCATGCAGTCAAACCCGGTGCTGTCTTTCAAGATCCTGCAAGTCCTCGCCGCTGAGGTCCGCTCCGCACGTAACGCGCTCTACTAGAAAAAGAAGTGTGAGTGCGAGTGTGCATCGCCGGTCCACCCATTGCCGCCCGCCCTTCACGCCCACACTCACACCTCACTGTGAGTACAGGAATTCTTTGATAGTGGTGGGATGTCACGGGAGGTCTCGGGAAACTGCGGGATTGATGCGGGTGAAACACACTTTTCCACAGCGCGCGGGCGAGGCAGCAATACAGAAATTAGATTAGAGTGGTCGTCAAGAACCGGGCGCGCATAAGGCCTAAGTTGTTGATTTCACGTAAAGGCCAAAGCGAACTGTCTCAAATTGTGGATCGGGCTGAAAATCGCCGCGAGAGCGGGATGTGGAAAATTCATAAAACCCGCGCCAGATCAAGACGAACTCCATATTCAACGCCGCATCTGGCACCCCAGAATCTCCACTGCGCAGCGCGAAACCACCGATCTTCCATTTTTCATATCGGGCGGAAATTAGGTCTAAAATTCCCTATTGAAGACTTTGGCTCATCAATCAGCGCTCCAAAGCGGCCCTCCATCTGGCCAACTTCTCATCGAACGACATCCCAGAATAAAGCGGGCTCGTCGATGGGAGCACTTCAAAAGGAACTCCGTGCCAGCGAAACGTCAGGTATGGCAGCACCCGACGATTGTAGATTCCCCTGGCCTGAGTTCCATTGAAGAGAATCAGATCGATCCCCGGATGAAGCTCGAAAAACTTTCCAAAGTCATTAGTCGATGTATCCCCGCTAGGCCCCACACACACATTCCAGAGCGCGACTCCGCTCTTCAGCAAATGCGCAGCGCGTTGAGCGTAGGCAGTGCCTGGAGAGAATCCAAGGATCGACCCCAAGATGCGCCAGAACACATTTCCACTGCACGCGTAAAACTCATTCCGCCGCGCGGAGTTCCAACCTGAGAACGTTCCGAGAATCAGCACGCGGCTGTGCTCGTCCACCACTGGACCGGGCGCGCAAATGGTCGAAGGGCTAGCCGCCATAACCTTGAAGCCTTTCCATGGCGCTTCGCCGTTCTGCCACAGTGTAGCCTGACCCACCATGCAGCGCTCTATTAAGAAATCGAGCGAAGGAGCTGCGCGAAATCCTCCAGGCATATTCGCTGCTGAGCCTATAAGCGTCAAATCGGCCTTCTTCAATGCAATAGACCAACGGCCGTCGATCCTCATAGCCGAGCGCACTCAGCGCCTCGGCCGAGTAGATCGTGTCGGTCAGCGGAAAAGGCAGCAAATCCTCGTCGCGATAGCGCAGCCCCGTGTGAGCTAGTTTGGGGCGTCGGTCTTCGATGGCATATTCCGCGCGCAGAAAATCGCAAAAGGCCACAATGGAGGAATAGAGAACGCGCTTGCGCGCCTGGTGCCGGTAGCTCACTAGCTTGATGGCAGGGCGCCCGTCGCGATAGCCTTTTTGCATCATGCGGTAGACCGTGCTGAGGGCCACGCCGAAGATCCGCGCCGTGCGGCGCACATCCACGTATTCTTTCTCGGCGAACTCAGGAAGAAATTCTGCCGAAGGCGTGAGCACGGGAACCATTTCCAGCGTTGCCATAGCAGCCTTTCGCGAACGTCTCTCGACACTGAGAGGCATCGGCGGCGATTGCCGCCACGGCAAATATAAGCCGGGCGTCAATATCGGTGTGGCCACCTTGGACAGTTTGGAGATTGAAAATTTGAGCAGGCGGGACGGCCTCCGCGTGGGCGAAGGCCGCGGACATCATGCCGCTTGATCTGTT
Source organism: uncultured Acidobacteriota bacterium (assembly GCA_963786565.1). Classification (GTDB taxonomy): domain Bacteria; phylum Acidobacteriota; class Terriglobia; order Terriglobales; family Acidobacteriaceae; genus Telmatobacter. The sequence goes on from CAWAZR010000024.1 coordinate 1,004,143, forward strand.
GCGTTCATCCCTGATAAATGGCGCATGTAGAGGAGATTCTCGGCCCGGAGCACCGCGCCGAGGATGCTAAACCGGCCCTCGTGTTGTCCTTGCGTAACCTTCTCGGTCTGTTGCAGCCGGAATGGCAACAGTGGATAGGCTCCGCTCTTGGCCCGCTTTCCCAACCAATACAGGTCCACCCGCTCCACACCGAGCAGCCACTCGTCGTCTGCCGCGGTTGATTCGTGGGGCCAGAGGTCAACTACCGACACGCGCACAGCTACCAACCTTCCTGCTAGCCGCTCGGCGTCCCGATGACGTGTATCTACCACCGCCGTCATTTCGCCGATCGGGTATCCACCAAAAACAGGGAAAGTCTGCACCCGCTCATTCTCATCAACGAGGACTCTCTCAACGGGCGCTATCGCTTGCGAATTGCGTTTTGCCATTTTGTCTCTCTCTGACCGGCTTTCCGCGGCCTTTGGAGACACGCTGTGGATAACATCACATAACGCGTTGGCGTGCCCGATCGCGCATTATGCCAGTCGGATCTAGGTGAGCTGCACGCCCGCGTCCGCGTCCGTTGCATGAATGGCGATGGGAAATGATCGTCATCGGATGTCCTCCAAGTGATACGTTGAAAAGTCGCCGCGTGGCTGTGACACAAGGCACTAGCGATTGAGCTGTCAGGGACGGCGCGGCCTGCGATGCGCTCATCTGCTCGTCAGAGGCGTTCTCGCCAGTCCGTCGCGTCATTTAGATTTCTCCCGTTCCTGCGTATCGGCCGGCGCGCCTGTTTCCTTCACCTGGCTCAGCGCGTCCTCGATAGCGAAGAAGAGATTGCGCGCGGAAATATAGTGGATGGTCTCCTTGTTGCGGATGACCTGCACCGTCGCGCCCTGGATGACATCGGCGATGTCTGCCGCTTCCATCGCCCCCAGCTCGCCCTTGAGAATGCGCGCGGCCTCATCTTTGCTTAAGCCGGTGAGCAGGTGGGTGCGCCTCAGACGCGAACGCCACTGCTCCATCCTCCAATCGCGCAGCCGCAAAGAGAGATCGTGCGAACCCCCGAGGACCACACCGAAAAATGGCGGCGTGTCCAGGAGCTGGCGCAAAACTTCCAGCCCACTCAAGCCGAGATGCTGCGCTTCGTCCACTATGAGGAGCGCGCGCTGGTTGCCCAAGAAGAAGCGGAGTTTTCTGAGTAGTTGGTCGATGGTGCCACGGTTCGGGATGCCCGCCTCTGTGCAAACTTCAACCAGGAACGCTTGCGGGCTGTGGTCAACGCGCGTGTAAATGTAAACGGCGCGGCCTTCTTTTGAGCAGTTGATTTCTTCGGCCACGCGGCGAAACGTGTAAGTCTTTTGCGCCCCCGGAGGGCCGTCCACTACGAAAGCCGTGCCATTGCGAAGCGCTGCCCACATCGAGCGCCGCACGGCCTTGAAGTCAGACGTTTCGTAGTGAGGGCGCGCGCCAGACTCAGGATTCTCGATCTCGTGTTGATCGATGATCTGCTTAAGCGCGGCGCGGATCGCCAGCGTGTTTGAATCGCTCTGGCGGTGCTGGCCATAGTGGCCGGACAAGAAGACGCGCAACGAACTGGGATTCAACGAGGCCATCCCCGCAAACTCAGTCATTGTGAGACCCGAACGAATGACGAATGCGCGGGCGCGTCGAATGATCTCCGCGTCGCTGGGCAGGCCGAGCGCGTTCAGGTAGGGCAACCGCTTGGAGAGAATAGTCATCCGACCTTCTCCTTCATCAGCGGAACGCGCTCGCTCTTGTCGTCGGCTGCGGCTGCTGCGTTTTTCGCTTGTCTCCTGCGAAGTATGCCGGCGAGCCGGTCCGCGTTTTCGCCTGGCTGTTCATTTGTGGGTTCGATGGTGGGTGCGAGCCGGGGTTTGCGCTGCGTGACGATGCCGGTGGCGTCTCCGGGAATTTCGAGCCGCTGCGCCATGGCTTCAAGCGGTGACAGCGCGCCGTTGCTGCGGGCCACGCGGCTGATGGTCGTAAGAGTTTCGCGCGTGGCTTTTTCGAGACCCCTGCGCGTCTTGAAGCTGTCGGCAATCTGCTGCTGCGCGCGCTTGTCGCCGGGGGCGAAGCGCGCCAGCTGCTCCACCTGCAGCCAGGCCAGAAAGCATCCGTCCAGGTCGAGCGCGGCGGCGCATTCCAAATCGCTGGGATCGTAAGCCACCACAACTTCGCGCTCGTTGCGCTCGTGGAGCGTCATCCATCCCGCCTGATCCGCAGGCTGGTACCGGCGTTTGTTCAACGTGACGGCGCATTCGCGCACCAGGCGCGTTTCGCGCTCGGCCATGAGCAGCGCCAGAGCGGCCGGATCGGGCGTGGGCTTCTGGTTCGGATTGGGGTTGGCGTTAAAGACTTCGAGCGGCGAGCCGCCTTCCATGGCCTCGCCCGTGTGTGGGGTCTGGTTGTACTCCTCAATCCACGCCAGGCAAGCTACGGTGAAGCGGCTGGCCAGCGGGTGGCGGCTTTCGCCCGCGCGGCCGGCGCGCAGTAGCTTGCGGTGATCCATCATCGCGACAGAGGTTGCATCGGGACGCGTGAAAGGATTGCCGCTCGTATAGGTAGGCCAGCACTTGTCGAATCGCTCGTGCAGCGTGCGAAAGAAACGCTCGACGTGCTTCGATTGTGGATGGTGCGGAATGCAGTGCGTGACGGCGATGCCCAGCCGCGCCAGAAATCCGGTGTGTCCGATTTCCTCAAGCTCCGCCTTCCACCACTGCGCGGGCGCCAGCGGCGACTCTTGCAGGTAGCCAGGCATGGCGCCGCGCGCCACCTTCTTGTAGTCCTTGCCGTTGTCCACGTAGATGTGCTCAGGCGGTCCGTGGTGGATGATGCCGCGGCGCATGGTGGCGGCGATGGCGCGCGAGCTGCCTTCCCACGCCCAGCTCGCCCCGGCCACCAGGCGCGAACGGTAGTCGATCATGGCCGACAGGCGGATGCGGATCGGAGCGCCCCATTCCACATCTTCAAAGAGATCGTTGGCGCACTCCACATCGTGAATCATGTGATCGCCCACCCACACCTGGTTAGCCCAGACGTCGGTGTAGCCGCGGCGCAGGTATGCCGCCATGCGTTCGCGATAGATCTTGCGGCCCTGGCGCGCGTAGGTGGTGAGTGCCGCCGGCATCTGCTTCAGCCAGGCCCGCACGGTTTCGTAGCTCGGCGCTTCCTCGGCGGGAATCTGCAGCAGTTGTAGATCGCGCATGATGGCTTCGTGCGCTACGCGCACGCTGGTGCGCTCGTCGAGATAGAGATACGCTGCCAACCACGCGGCTTTGGGATAGGAGGCAAAGAAGCGGCTGGTGTTTTTGTCTCGGCGCTGCCGATCAGCGAGGGCTGGCAGACCGCCTTCGCGGAAGGCATTGAGCCAACGGAATAACGTGGGCTCGCTGATGCCCGATGTTTCCGACGTGTGCTTGAGTAGGCGGGTGAAACTGGTGACGGGCGCGCCGTCTTTGAGTCGCAGTGCGCGGTAGCGCGGCGCGTCGGACCTATAGTCCAAAAGCAGACCGATGATCTGCAGGCGCATTTCAGCTTGGGCTGCGTCCTCGGGATCAGTGAGCACCACGCGCCGCGGCCGCGCCAGCGATGCGGGCGCGAAGGGCAGTAGGGCGAGCTGGGGCTGCGCTCTCATCGTGAACCTCTTAGCGACCCTCTCCGTCTGCTCTTGCCGACAGGTCCCTAAGAGCGGACTCCTTTGCGGCGCGGTTCTTCTGGGAAGAGATTTCGAGTTCCCCGATTTCGATCAGCTTCAAAAGCTTGCGTCCCAAAAAAAATCGTTGAAGCGAATCATCGCCCGTGACTTCACAGAATGCCTTAATATAGGCAGCGGGAAAGCGTGAGGCGGTCTTTGTGGTCCGGGTGTAATCGTTGAGAGTATCGACCGTGACGTTTCTGTCCACACGCTGCGAAAGTTCGCGGGCTATTTGAGGTCGATCCTTTCCACAATCGGCCATGATTCTAGAAAGGAGTTGCCGCAATCTGAGGTCGAATCCTTCAAAGTCGTTCCCGATTACAGGGCTCATTTTGTGGTAGACCACATGTACTTTTATTTGAAACCGTGAAATAACAAAGTACACCCATCGGCAGGGAGTGTCAACTTGGGCAGGCCAAAGCTAATAACGGATCAGGAACTCGCTGAAAAGGTGAAAACCCTTGGAATAGCGATGGACTACTCCAGGGCGGCGTTCGCGAGGCGGCTCGGCGTGAGCAGGGCTCAGCTTTTGAAGTGGGAAAAGGGAGAGGAAGCCCCATCGAATCAGAAACTCATCTTGCTGGGAAATTTGGCAGATGAGGCACTCCTACCAGTCGAGGGACGCGATGCCCATATAGAGCGCCTAGGAGCCATCCGCGAGCTGGCCAAATATCCCGACAGTCAATGGTTCTGGCAGCGCGCGGGAATAAATTTCGGCGCGGTTCAAAGGTCCGTTCGGCAGACGCTCGTTGAGCGAGACCCGTCCGCCGGCGGCAAGATCGTTCTTGTCCCTCGCCTCGAAATCGCCGCGCTGCTGCAATTGGTCAAGCGCGGCGCGGTGAATCCGAAGCCCTTGGCTACCGATTTGATTCCATTTCCGACGCCGTTCATCTCCGAGCCGGCGTCGACGATCTGCATCCAGGCAACGGACAGGCTCGCAGGTTCGCCTTTCTTCGCAGGTGATCTCTGTTTGGTTCGACTCTCGACCCCGAAACGTGAGAAAACCAACGCCAAGGACTTGCCCGATCTAAGTCTCGAAAATCTGCTAGGCTGCTCAGTTGCCGCGCTCTACAAGAGCATGCCCAACGAGCGGGAACTCAGCCCCGATGCGGCGCGTTGGCGTTCGCAGAATCGGCACCTGATCGGCCCAACGGTCGAGTACGATCTCAAACATTTGCGTTCCCAAATCACGCCAGCGGAAGAGAAACAAGGGAAAAAGCATCTGGCGGACGCGACCAGCCCCGGCATTCTGCTGGGCACCCTCCGCGTTCAGTCGGATGAGAGTTGGACCGGCAATTTAAATGACCTCGACGGCGAACGCCCATGGCGTCTTGTGCTGGACTGCGGGGGGACTTGGAACGGTCTCACGGATTGGTCCACGGACGAATTTCCATGGGGCGCTCTGCGCGTTCGACTGAGGGAAGGAATCACCGTTTTAGGGACCGTAATCGGCTGGCTTCGTGCGCCAGGCGCAGCCGGTCCGGTATGAGGTTCGACCTTTGCCTCCCCAATGCCACTGGGGAAGCGAAGAGCGCTTCGGGCGTGGCCGGCGATCCAAAACTCCTCGCCACCTCGCCCGAAGCCAATGAGTAAACGGCAGTGACCATCGCAGGGTATACGGTGGAGAAAGAGAAGATTCAGTGAGCTCAAAATCGATCACGACGACCGAGAAACACGATGCGCCGGTGCGCGAACTAAACAAACGCGTCGAGCACTTTCAAAAGAAGATCGGCGAGCGCAACGAGTCCCTCGCCGCATCTCAACAGCTGCAATCGCAATTGACGGTGGAACGCGAAACCCTTGTTTTGCCGGCGCGAGTGGAAGGCGACGCGGGTGCGCAGAAGCGCCTGCGCGAGATTGATGCCCAGCTTGGCGACGTCAGGCGGAACATTTCCGAGGATGCCGAGTCCATCGCCATGCTTGGAGAGCAGCTCACCGCCGCTGAGCAAGCGGTGGAACTCGCGGAATGGGAAGAGCGCCGCGCGAAGGTTCGTAGCCTCTTGATCGCACGGATGAAAAAGAATCTCGGCGGCAAAATCCAAGAGGCAGCGAAGAGCCTGGCTGCAGCTCTCGATTCGGCCAAGGAAGAAGACGAGCAGATCAGGGCCGAGATTGGCCGATTTGACGGTCGACTGTGGAGAGCTGGGGAGATATCGGAGCTGTGCCACCTTCGCAGATACGGCGTTATGTTTGACTTGCTACATCAATTACAAATTGAAACGCGCTCGTTTTACGGTGGACAGGTGTACGCCAGAGACTTGGCCGCAGGTGAGCAGCGGCATTTGGGCGACGTGCTTGAGGCACTGGACAGCTTGGAGCTGGTCTTTTAGGGGAGCAGTTTGCGGGTGCGGCCGTTCCATGCACAAAACGCGTTGGCGCATCCGATGAAAACGGCGCAAGGTCGAAAACGGCCAGGATTCCCGTAGGCGCGCCAGAAAAACAAAGGTGGCTCGAAGCTACCTCGGACCCCCTGAACGGGGGCGACAACCGGCAAGAGAATTCGATTGTCGGGCGATCTCAGGAAGTCGGACCTGCTAAATCGGGCGGAATTCGACGCTGAGGGATTTAAGGAGAAGCAGTCGGGGTGCAACGCCCCGCCTGTTTCGAGGCTTTACCCGCTCGCTTACTACGGCGAGCGTTTTCGAGGCAACGCACGACTACGCGGGCTTCGGGCAGTGCAGGGTTCTCCACCCTGGAAACGAAAAAATCCCAGCACAAAGGAAGAGCCCTCATGCTGCGCACCATCGACCTCGCGACCGCCCGTAAGTTAGTAGTTCACGAGGCAGGGCTGCGCTATAGCGTGACAATCCCACCTATCCCTGAGTCTGTTTGGTTAGGGAGCTTCTTCGATGCCGTCTCGGCAACGGTCAAATGCGGTCGTGGCGAGGCTGAAAAACAGGTCGATGTGAGTTCGGCCCTTATAGGCCTGGTAGAGAAGGTCGCGATCGCGTGCGAGGGTTACGCGCACTTGGATGGCGTAATTGACTGGCAATCGAAGATCCCGCTGACTCACAGAAAAACCTATGGCCGCGTGCTTACCGAGGTTCGCGCGTTAGAGAATGCCGATCCGCACGCATCTGACGGCACCCGCGCTATAGAGATCGAAGCGATTTGGAGTGGCGGCACAAGCGGGGAGATGTTTTGTTATCGAAATCTTATACACCATTTCAAAACGCCCACCCCAAAACAGAGAGAGCGATTTCGGCAGGCCTTTTTCGAGACGCGGCGAATTAACGGCTTCACGCGCCGCGGCGCTCCTATCTTCCTTGCGCCTGTGCAGCCGATGACGGCGCACACTTTGGCCGCACTTTACGACGAGCTGATTGTGAGTGTCGATGGCTACGCGGTCTGCGGCCAACCATTGGGAACCAACCGCCTCAAAATCATCCACTACATGGACACGTTCCACAAGGTGACGGCCGCTCGACCGCTATTCACTCGCACGATCACTCGCGGCGCGGGAGGGAGATAAATGTCCAACAACGTAGCCATCACGATCAAAGTCATCGACAACGATTCCGGCGAAAAGCTGGACTTTATTAAGGGCAAACTGGAGGAGCTGGGGCCTGCCGGCGAGGCTGCGGGAGCGCAGGCGAGCGCTGGCCTCGACCAGGTGGGCGAGCACGCCATCAGTTCACGAGAGCAGGTGCGGCTGCTGAGCGAAGAGATGGGCGTGCGGGTGCCGCGCGCCATGCAGAGCGTGATTGCCAACAGCCAGATGTTGTCCAGTGCGATTAGTGCCATCGGCCCGGCGCTGATCGGGATTGGCGCGGTCGACATCTTCGCGCACTTGGCCGAATCGGCCTATAACTTCTACGAAAAGTATCTGGACGTCAATGCCGCAATCGACGCCTACATCGAAAAAGCGGCAACTGCCGCGCGAACGGAGCTATTCGACAAGGGCAGCCTGGAGATGCAAATCCAGATGGTCCGCGACCTGAATACGCAGGTCACCGATCTACAGCAGAAGAAAGCGTTGTCCCCCAATTTTGCGCAGACAGCGTTCAGCGGCGACGAATACAGCCTCACCGCGAACATGCCGCCGCAGAATCCCTTATTTACGACAAAGGACAGCGCAGCACTCGCCGCCGCGATGGAACAGCAGGACAAGCACGCCGAGGCTGAAGCAGTCAGAATTCATCAACAGAATGATGAGAATATCCGCAACCGTCAAACGGTTGCCTTGGCTGGCGCTGGACCTGCGGGCAAGCCGGGCGTTGAAATGTCCTACGCGAACGAATTGGGCGCGGAGGAAACGCGATTTGTCAAAGACCTGGACGCCATTCTTGTCGGGATCGCCAATCGCGGAAAACAGCCCGGAGATGTGGGCTATGAAACGATGCCCGCAGATGCGGGACAGGCGCAGGGCGCTCAGATCATTGACGCGGCACGCGCCAAGCAAACTGCGGACAATATCGCGCTACACCGTCAAGAAAACGAAGCGCTCGCCGCGCTAGACGAAAAGGCCTTGGAATCGCAGTTGTCGGGTATCGCCCTGCTGGAAGCCCAGCGCGTTTGGGCGGAAAGAGAGTGGATGACGGCCCACCGCGCTTCTGCGCGGGCGATTGCCGATATTGATACCGAGTTCAACGCGAAGGAAGAGAAGTTGTTTGAGGAGCAAGCCGCCGCGCGATTAAAGGCTGCGCAGGGCATGGGGGGCGCAGCAGCCGGCGCGATAAAGATGCCCTCAGCAGACGACATGATGCAGCGGATGGAGAAGGCCCACGAAACCGCCATGGAGCAGGTTGCCAAAGAGGAAGAGCTGGCCGCGCGGCAGTCGCTCGCGCCGTGGCAACAGGCGCAGCTCCGTATCGTCGACGACTATCAGGATCGCGTGCGCAGAATCCAGGATCTAGAGTCTCAGCAGGATGCGGCTCTCCAAGCCGACATGGCCGCCCACAAGGCTAACTTTGCCGCCGATCAGCAAGCGGAAATAATGGTCGCGCGGGACACCGATGCCCAGATGCTGGCCGCGCGCAAGACAATGAATGCCCAGATGCAGCAGGCAGATGAAGAAACACGCGACAAGCTGGCGCAGGGCCTGCAAAGCGTGTTTAGCCATCCCGAGCAGTTCTTCGAAAAACGCGCGATGGACACCGCGTTCCAGATGATGGCGAACGAAATGCTGTCGGTGTTCAAGAGCAGCAGCCCCGCGGGCGGCATCATGCAATACATGTTCGGCATGGGGCCGCAGATGAGCGCCAGCACGAATCCGCTGACCGCAATGGAGTCGGCGCTGGGGATGGGCGGCCACGGGCACGCCGGAACATCGACGGGTTCCAGTCCAGGCTTGGCGCAATTCCAACAAGGCACCATGGCGTTCAGCGCCAGCACCGCAACGTTTGCGTCGGCGGTCAGCCGGTTCGCTTCGCTTGCAACCGCGAGCGGCGGCATCGGCACAGGCGGCGGCATGAGCGGCATGGGCGGCGGCGGATCGCTGCTGTCAGGTTTGGGCGGCGCAGTGAGCACCGCGACGGGCGCGGGCGGCGGTCTCGATCTGGCAACGATGGCTGGTGATGTAAATCCCATGATGCTGCCAGGCGTGGGTGGCTCGACGAACGCTGGTGCGCTTGCAACCTTCGGCAGCTCGCTGGCGCTCCCAGGCATGGCTGGCGGCGGTAGTTCAAGCATGACCTCGGGACTTCTCGGCGGCGCGGGCATGGGCGCGGGCGCTGCTGCAGCGCCGACTGGGGCTTCGGCGATGGGCGCGGCGATGGGTTTCGCCAGCGGTGGACTGATGGCCGGTATGGGCGCTTTTTCCGCGTATCAGAATTCGAACCCGCTGGCCGGTCTGATGAGCGGCGCGATGGGCGGCATGGAGATGGGCGCGGCGATCGGTAGCGTCATCCCCGGCCTGGGCACCGTGGTGGGCGGCGCGATTGGCGCCATCGCGGGCGGCATCGGCGGGCTGCTGGCCGGAGTCTTTGGCGACAAGGGACGCGGCCAGGCGCAAGCGCTGGACGTGAACCAAATCCAGCCTGCGTTGGCAAAAGACGTGCAGGATTACGAAGCTGGGCGCGCCGGCTACAACACAGAGGCCACGCAGCTCAATCAGATGCTGATCTCCGCGCAGAATGCGACGAACTCGATGGGCAGCGGGGCGCGCGCCTACTTTACGAGTAACATCCAGCCAGAAATCAATACGGTGCTTTCGTCGTTCCAAAAGCAGGAGATTGGCGGACGCAGCGCGATCACGCTGACCGGCGGCCAATATCACGGCGGCGGCATGATTGGCGGCTTCGGCGACCTGGCCACCAGCGACACCGAAGGCTTTATCCATGCGATGCGAGATGAGTTCGTCGTAAATCCCATCGCCGCGGCCGCGCATGCGCCGATTCTGCAGGCCATGAACAGCGGAACGAATTTCGCGTACTCAAACAGCGCGCAGCCGCGCATGCCTGCGAGCGCGGCTGGCGGCAATGGTCCAAGCATCACGGTGCAGGCGCTCGATTCAAAGAGTGTGGCGCAGTGGGCGAAGGCGGGCGGCGGTCTGGCGCTTATGGCCGCGTTGAATCAGGCGCAGCGGCAGTACAGCGGCGTGGGGAGAGGGTAAGCAAAGGTTAGTGGCGTTGGGACTCAACTTCGATGCGTGCGACTAAAGCAGAAGGCAGCAGTTGACGCGGAGATTCAGAGCGCGAATGAGGGAGCAAAAATGGACCGATTGACAGTGACGATGGCGGACAGCGCGAACGCTGGTGGCCTTGACGGGCAGTGGGCCGACATTTTAGAAGCAGGTACGCATGATGGTGAGACCTACACTCCCGACGATCTGGACGCGATAGTCAACGAATACCAGCAACGGGGAGAAGCCGACAAGGCTCCCGTCGCATTGGGAACTGCATCCCAGATGACTCCGTTGTCAGTCACGCGGGCCAACGCTTCGCCGGTTGGAAAGATCGACGCGCTCAGGCGGAACGGAAAAACCGTCCAAGCGAAATTCGCGGGCGTCGATCCACGCGTGGAGCATCTCCATGAACGCGGTGCTTTCCCGAAAAAGTCAATTCAGTTGAAGCGATCGCTAGGCGGCATCTCGCTGCAGCGCGTCGGCCTGGTTCACCCTGTGCTCCGAGGAGATTGGAGGGATGATGCGACCCCTTCGCTCAACGATCTGACGAAGGAATACATGGGCAACAAAGAACACGTCTTCAGCGAAAGTCCGCTATCCAATCAATGGCTCGAATTGTTCCGAAGCGGCGACTACGGCGACAAGGGCAACTTCGGCGATTCTGACCTAGACGAGATGGTGAGAAATTTCGATCCCTCATTTCACGAGCCACCTGCCGTCATCGGGCATCCCGCGAACGACGCGCCCGCGTATGGCTGGATAGCTGGCCTGAAGCGCAGCGGCAACAAGCTCATGGGCAAATTCAGGCAGGTCGATCCAACCTTTGAAGAAATGGTGAAATCAGGCCGATTCAAAAAGCGTTCGATCTCTCTTTATAAGACGGGGAAGGGATGGATGCTTCGCCATGTAGGCTTCTTGGGCGCTCAACCTCCCGAGGTTAAAGGCTTGAAAAATGCGACGTTCAGAGAGGACCGCATCCGCTTTGTCTCGGTGACTTTTGGCGAGTCTGAATCAAGCTCTAGCGCTGCGATGTCCCGGCTAAAGACGGGCGGCTATTGGATGCCGGAATTCGATCACTTTAACTTCCCCGCAGTCTTCGCCGAGCTGGAGGGAACTTCAACACTCGATGTGTTTGTGAATTTCCTTGAGCGCTTGCAGGACAGATGTGGCATCGACAGAAATTCTGCGCGGCTTGCGCTTCGCGTGAAGAATTACGCGCGGTTTCACGACGTGAGTTTTGGTGAAGCATTTGACCAGGTGCAGGAGATGGCAGCGCAGGATGCCGGGTTGGCATCAGCCGTCGCTGCCGACTTGCCGGGTGCGCGGTTGTCTCAAATCGCATATTCGATTGCGCGGTCGCGAGGAGTGATTTTTGGAGAGGCTCTTGCTGAAGCCGCGGAAGAAAATCCAGAGTTGGCTGGGAAGGCCAAGAACGATTGAGGCGAGGGATATGAGCACGAAAGCCATCAGCGCGCCGGTAAAAAACATAGCGGCAAAGCGGTATGTCTCGCCTGCGCGGGCCTCGCAGATGCTGAGCCACGCATTGGGGCACGGCTATTCTCGACAGTCAGTCGTGAGGCTTTTGGAATCAGGCGCGTTGGCCGGGCACCAGATGACGCCGCGCGGCCGGTGGTGGATTCTAAGCAGATCCCTGCGCGTTTATGTCGAGTCAGTTTTGAGGCAGCAGAGCTGGGAGCGAAATGGTTTTGGAGAAGTCGATCACGCAGCAGTAAGTGAGTGTTCCACGCGGTGGCCAATGTAGTCGCCGCAACGATCCGGCGTTGATTGTTGGCATGGCTTAAATGGATGATTTAGGCGGTCGCATTTTTATGTCTGCGGAAAGTGCTGATTTTAATTATCTTAGTTTATGCTCTGATTTCAAATGGTAAATTTTCCGGCTGCTTCCGCAAGCAGCACCACTCTAACGCAATTTCTGTATTCACTATCACGGAGCGGCTGCAGCTACACTCACACTCACACTTGCACTCCCCCTCACCTGCTAAACTCACTTTCGTCGTGATCCTCGCCCACATTGTCATCGCGGTTGCCGCATATTTTCTCGGGTCCATCCCCACGGGATACCTGCTGGTGCGCATCTTCCGCCGCCAGGACATCCGCTCGATGGGCAGCGGCAACATCGGCGCCACCAACGTGTTGCGTTTCGGCGGCAAAGGCCTGGGCATCATCACATTTATTCTCGACGTGCTCAAAGGCAGCGCCGCGGTCTGGCTGGGCGGAGCGCTCGGCGCGTGGCTCATGCCTGCCGTTCCCATGCGCGACGCGCAGGCGCTCGCGGCTCTGTTCGCCGTTCTCGGACACATGTTCACCTGCTGGCTGCATTTTCATGGCGGCAAAGGCGTGGCCACCGGCTTCGGCGTCTTTCTGGTGGCTTCTCCATGGGCCGCGCTGGCCGCCATCGGCGTCTTTGCCGTCACCTTCGCGCTCAGCCGCTACGTCTCGGTGGGATCCATCGTCGCGGCCATCTCGTTCATAGTCTTTGCCTGGTTTTTCCCGCCCGGCCCAAACCCGCCCGCCTTCTATGCGGTCGAGTGCATCATCGCCTTGCTGATCATCGTCAAGCATCATCAGAACATCCGCCGCCTGTTCAACGGCACGGAAGCCCGCTTCGGAGCTAAAACACCCGCATGAGTCGCATTACCGTCCTCGGTTCCGGCGCATGGGGAACCGCCATCGCGCTCTCGCTCCACCGCCGCGGCGGTCACCAGGTCGCGCTCTGGGCGCACACTCCCGAGCTCGCGCAGCACATCGTCGACGCTGGGGAAAACACGCAATTCCTTCCCGAATTTCCCATCCCCGCCGGCCTCACCGTCACCGGGGACTCGGCCGTCATCACGGCCGCCGATATTTTGGTCTCCGTCATCCCTTCGGAGTTTCTCCGTCCCACGCTCCTCCGCATTCGCACGCACATGCGCTCTGGGCAGTTCATCGTCAGTGCCACCAAGGGCCTTGAAGACCGCACCCTCAGCCGCATGACAGAGGTCCTTTCCGCAACCCTCGAGCCGGCTGGCCTCTTGCTTTCCATCGGCGCGTTCTCCGGGCCCAGCTTCGCGCTTGAAGTGGCGCAAGGCCAGCCCACCGCTGTGACGGTGGCCTTCAGCGACCCGCAAATCTCTGCGCTCATCCAACAGGAGTTTTCCTCCGAGACCCTCCGCCTCTACACGTCTACGGATGTAGTGGGTGTCGAACTCGGCGGCGCGCTCAAGAATGTCATCGCCATCGCTGCCGGCATCTCCGCAGGCGTGGGCCTGGGCTACAACTCCACGGCAGCGCTCATCACCCGCGGCATCGCGGAGATCACGCGCCTCGCCGTGGCCTGTGGCGCGCGCCGCGAAACCCTCGCCGGCCTCTCCGGCGTCGGCGACCTGGTGCTCACCTGCACCGGCAGCCTGAGCCGCAACCGCAGCGTCGGCCAGGCGCTAGGCCAGGGCCGCAAACTGCCAGAAATTCTGGAGTCGCTCGGCGGCAAAGTAGCTGAAGGCGTCTTGACTACGCACGCCGCGCTCGGCCTGGCCCGCAAGCACGGCGTCGAAATGCCCATCACCGAGCAAATGGAGTTGATCCTGAACGAAGGCAAAGACCCGCGCGAAGCCATCCGCGACCTGATGCTGCGGCCCGGCAAAGAAGAACACTAGAGTGGCAGGTCAGATGCTCGCATCTCAATTAAGGTGACATCCAAGCAGAAAACTCGGATGCCATCCTGAGCGAGTTCCGGCGCGCCGGGACGAGTCGAAGGACCTGCGGTTGCTTTTTCTGTGCAGGATAGTTACACCACCCGCGGAGTCGCTTCCAATCAGCCGATCAAAATATGTTCTTGAACATATCGTTTCCCCGTGTTCCGATGATTCCCAGTCACAGAAAGTGATCTGTGAGGTCAACATGAAGAGCATCATCCACCGAATCACACGCCGCCAGGCGCTCACCGGAACCGCGGCCGGAATCGCACTTTCTGTTTCGCAACTCCCCGCGCTCGCGCAGCAATCCGCCCCCGCGCAACAATCCTCCGTGGGCCAGAAACCCTCCGTGTCGGCCAACGCGATGCGCACCTCGCTCCATCAGGAGATTGAACTGAACGCTACGCCGGAACGCATCTACAATGTGCTGCTCGATTCCAAACAGTTCGCCGCCTTCACCGGGATGCCGGCAACCATCGATCCCAGTCCCGGAGGCGCATTCCATACGTTCGGCCCGTTAATCGAAGGCCGCAACATTGAGCTGATTCCCCATCAACGCATCGTGCAGGCCTGGCGCCCGACGTATTGGGATCCGGGCGTCTATTCCTTGGTGCATTTTGAACTGAAGGCTTCGAGCGATGGAACCACGCTTGTACTGGACCACACCGGTTTTCCCGAAGGCGATTTCGACCATCTCGACTCCGGTTGGTACACGCGCTATTGGGATCCGCTCAAGAAATACCTGGCGATGCCTGAATAGAAGCCACTCACTTCGCTATCGCTTTCAGGTGCGCCTCGCCCGAACTCGGCGTCAGGTTCCACAGAAACGACATCAGCCCGATGCCCACCAGCACCGAAATCATGATCCCGTAGAGCGCCGCGTTCCATCCGTAGTGTTGCGCCAGCGCGCCAATGCCCTTCGATTCCGCCACGCGCCCCAGCGACCCGAGAATCGATAGCAAACCGTTAGCCGTGCCGATGGCCTTCTTCGACGTCACATCCAGCGCGCAGATGCCCAGCAGCATCTGTGCCGGATACACAAAGAACCCGATCACGCCGAACAGCGCGAGATCGAGCCACAACTTGTTGTTAGGGCTGTAGAGAATGCCGACGAAGGCGAGCAACGCGGGAACCATGCACAGCACGCAGATCATGCCGCGGCGTCCGCCGATCTTGTCGGAGAGCCACCCGGCGAGAACCGTGCTCGCCATCGCGGAGAATTCCAGCGTGAACGTTCCCATGCCGCCTTCGCCCAGGCTCGCGTGCTTCACTTCTTTCAGAAACGTCGGCCCCCAGTCGAGCATGGCGTAGCGCGCAATGTAGACAAAGAAATTGGCGCCGGCAATAAGCCACAGGTAGCGATTCTTCAGGATGTAATCGACCAGCAACTCGCGCGTGCCCAGCTCTTTCTCGTGCGCGCCGACGCTTTTTTTGCCGTCGGAATAGTCGTGCAAATACTCTTCAATGGGCGGCAGGCCTACGGACTGCGGCGTGTCGCGCAAGCGCAGCATGAGATAAATCGCGCAGATGACCGCCAGAATGCCCGGCACATAAAACGCCGAGCGCCAGCCGAACCACTCGGCCGAATACGCGGCAATTACGCCGATCAGCCCGCCGCCCACGTTTTGCGCCAGGTTCCAGACGCCAAAGATCGTGCCCCGCTCGCGGACGCTGTACCAGTGGCTGAGCGAGCGCCCGCACGGCGCCCATCCCATGCTTTGCGCCAGGCCGTTCATGGCCCAAAGCGCCAGGTGCGCCGGATAACTGTGAACCGCGGCGAAAGCGAAGTTGCATGCTGCCGTCGCAAGCAAGCCCACGGCCATGAAGTAACGCGGGTTGCTGCGGTCGGAAAGCGAGCCCATCACAAACCGGCCCAGCCCGTAGACCGCAACCATCACGGCCAGCATGTCGCCAATCTGGTCTTTGTTATAAGCCAGTGCCTGGCCCATCTCCTTCGAAACCACGGGCAAGTTGTTGCGGACCAGGTAAAACGCGGCGTAGCCGATGAATGTCGATTCAAGAACCTGCCAGCGCAGTTTCGGGTAGATTTTCTGCGCCTGCTCGGCAGAAACTCTGGCAATGTGCGGAGCCGGGCGAAGAAAACGGGGAATCCAGGTCATTCATTTCCTCGGGAGGTACGGCAATTCGACATGCGCTCTCAATATCCGCCAGCGACCGTCGTAGTGGGCGCGTGCGCAATAGGCTCCAACCCCAGCCGCTTGCGGCACTCCTCCAGAATCGCCGCGGTGCTCCGTGCACCTACGCGGCTCACGCCGATCGCGCGCATAGTCAGCACGGTGTCCAGATCGTGCACACCGCCCGCCGCCTTCACCTGTACCTGCGGCGGCGAATACCTGCGCATCAGTTCCAGATCGGCCAGCGTAGCTCCGCCGGGCGCGTAACCGGTCGAAGTCTTCACCCAATCGGCGCCCACCTCCGCGCAAATTTCGCACAGGCGAATCTTGGCGGCGTCATCGAGATAGGCATTCTCGAAGATCACCTTGATCTTTGCGCCACCCGCATGCGTGGCATCGGCAAGCGCATTCAACTCGTCGGTCACGTACTGCCAGTCGCGGCTGCGCACCTTGCTGATGTTCACCACCGCGTCCAGCTCTTCGCCGCCGTCCTTGACCGCTTGGGCCACCTCAGCCAATTTAATGGCAGTCGTGTTATCGCCATGCGGAAAGCCGATGGTGCTGGTAGCGCGCACCGTCGAACCCTTCAGCAGCTGCGCGCCCCGCGCCAGATAATAGGGCACAATGCAGATGCTGGCCACGTTGTAGAGCCGCGCCAGCTCGCATCCTTCCTCAAGCTCGCGATCGGTGAGCGAAGGATTCAGCAGCGAGTGGTCGATCATTTTTGCAATGGATTCGTAATCGAACAATTGGGTCACAGACTTGCTCCCGTGCGCAGTTGCAATAAGGCGCTTTGATTTCCCGCAAAGAAGCACCATACGCGCCACGGCCGCGCAAAGCAAGAGACCCAGCCCAAAGCTTCCAGCCTCAGCTTCCAACTCTAAGCTCTTCGCTTTTGGCAACGAGGCCCCGCTGCCCGCGATTTCCTATTGGCTACTTACTATTGGCTATTGGCTGTTCTTCAACCCCCGGCAATCGCTCCCAGAATCAGCAGCGGCTCTTTCCCGGCAACAACCGCTTCGGGCAACTCCGAGTCAAGCGACATCAGCGACCAATCCTCTGCACAAACAAAGAAGCGCAGAAACGCGCGGCGCTGGCCGGTTGCATAATCCCGTATCGTCCCGCGCAGCATGGGATAGCGCGTTTCGAGCGCATCGAGCACTCCGCGCAAAGTCACCGGCGCCGGCACTGCGAGCAGCACATCGCCCTCGATGCGCGCCAGATTGCGCAGATGATACGGCAGCGCCACCCGCACTTGCGATGCATCTGCTTTTTCGCTCAACCCGGAATTCTCCTAAGATTCGAGCCGTTGGGTTTTCTTGCTCCCTCGCTCCCTTGTTCCCTGCTTTAAAGCGTCTGCACTTCCACCGAAAGCACTGCCGGCAGATCGCGCACAATCGGTGCCCAGTTGTCGCCCGCGTCAGCCGAAGCATACACCTGCCCGCCGGTGGTGCCAAAGTACACGCCGCACTGGTCGAGAGTGTCCACGGCCATAGCGTCGCGCAGCACGTTCACGTAGCAATCCTTCTCGGGCAGTCCCTTGGCCAGCGGTTCCCACTCGTTGCCTCCCGTCCGGCTGCGGTAGACGCGCAGCTTTCCCTCGATGGGAAAATGCTCGGAATCGCTCTTGATCGGCACCACGTAGAGCGTCTCCGGCTCGTGCGCGTGCACGTCGATGGCGAACCCAAAGTCGGTGGGCAAATTGCCGCTCACCTCGCGCCAGTTTTCGCCAGCGTCGTCGCTGCGCATCACGTCCCAGTGCTTCTGCATGAAAAGCACATCGGGCCGCGCGCGATGCATCGCCACATGGTGCACGCAATGGCCGATCACGGCGTCAGGATCCGGAATATACTGCGAGCGCAGCCCCTTGTTGATCGGCTTCCACGTCATCCCGCCGTCGTCGGTGCGGAAGGCACCTGCCGCCGAGATGGCGATATAGATCCGCTTGGGATTCGTTGCGTCGAGAATAATGGTGTGCAATCCCATGCCGCCCGCGCCCGGCGACCATTGCGACCCGGTGCCGTGGCCGCGCAGGCCGGAGAGTTCATGCCAGTTCTCGCCGCCGTCTGTCGACCGGAAAAGCGCCGCGTCCTCCACTCCCGCATAGACCGTGTCAGGATCGGTGAGCGACGGCTCCAGATGCCACACGCGCTTGAACTCCCATGGATGCTGCGTGCCGTCGTACCACTGGTGCGTCGTCAGCGGCTTGCCGGTTTCGGCCGACGTATCGTATGCGAATCGGTTGGGCAACGCCGTCGGCGGCCCTGGAGGCGGAATCCCTTCGTTCGGCAATCCCGGCTGGTGCCAGGTCTTGCCGCCATCGTCGGAACGCTGGAGAAGCTGTCCGAACCACCCGCTGGTCTGCGACACGTAGATCCGGTTGGGATCGGCCTGCGAGCCTTTCATGTGGTAGATCTCCCAGCCCGCGAAGAACGGCCCACTCACACTCCAGTCTTTTCGTTTTCCGTCAGAGGTGAGAACGAACGCGCCCTTGCGCGTTCCCACCAGCACTCGCACACTGCTCATGGTGACCTCCTGCTGCTTGATTGTCGCGGCTGATTGAGGCCCTGGGGAATGCCGCTGTGCGATTTTTTCCGATTTCCCTTGCAAATTGCAAGTTTTATTTCGAGCCCGCGATTACTGGCCAGACACCGACAATAACCGCACCGGTCCCAGCAGCCCTGACGGCAGCAGGGGCGAATCGGCTTTGTAGGGCGTGAAGCCCGCGAAGGCATACTTCTTCAACGCCCACGGCTGTTGGTCGCCAATCATGCGGTTCACCCAAAGATTCGTCACCTGCACCACAATCTGATTGTTCCCTGGCACCAGCGCCTGGGTCACGTCGATCCGGAACGGCGTCTTCCACACAATCCCCTGGTACTTGCCGTTCACCGCGACCTCCGCGAGATTCTCCACGTCGCCCAGGTCGAGCCACAGATGCGCGCCCGGCGAAAATGCGCTGGCCGGAACTTCAATCGTCTTTGTGTACGTGGCCGAGCCGGAGAAATACTGCACGCCCGGATCCGCCGACTCGCTCCACGAGATCAGCCGGTCGAATTGCGCGATCTCCGGAGCGCCTCGGTTGGGCTCGAAGCTCACGGCCCAACCCTTGTTGAGCGCCTCGTCTACTCCCGCAATCGCCGTTTCCTTGCCCTCGGGCAATGTGCGCGCGGCCGTCTTGGCCGGCTCGCGAAACACAACAAACGTGGTTCCGTACGGATCGAGATGCAGCGGCACCGTCGTGCGGCCATCGGCGATGGAATATGCCGCCAGCCGCGTCTGGCCGCTCGCCGCATCCCACAGCTCCGGCGCTTTGCCGTCCACGCGGAAGGTCGCATTCACATCTTCCGCGCGGTCGTTGCGATTGTCGACGAAATAGAGATCGCCCTCCGCGAGTTTGCGGTGCACAAACATCAGGTTGGCGTCAGGCTCGGGCTTGGTGTATTCAAAGTCGCGCGCCACGCCGAGCGTGGCCAGTGCTTCGTCGGGTGTGATGCCGCTGTAGAGCCGCCCTTTCCCGATCCAGCGCACGCCATGCGTTTGAGTTAGCGCGCCACGCACCGAATCCGCAACCCGCCTCCAATCCATGGGATCGTTGGAGCCCCACAGCGAATCCGCAACCTTCTTCCACTCCGCGGGATCGTCCGCCAGGCTCGGCGAATCCGTGGGCCGGTTGCCCACCACCACCGCGCCCTGCGCGATCAGGTCTTTCAACTGCCGCAACACCGGCAACGTCATGCGCTGGCTGCGGCCGCCGAGATAGAGAATGCGATAGCTCGTTCCACCCGGCGTCACCAGCCGCCCGTCCTTGAAGCTGAGCTGGTGCAGCACTACATCGCTGTTCACAAAGTCGTAGGCGTAACCGTCAGGCGCATCGCCAATCGCCTTCCAGCCGAAGACCGCGGTCAGCGGGCCCTCTTCGCCGTAAAAGTAGGCAACATCGGCAGAGAAATGTCCCTGTTGCAGCAGATAGGAACACCGCGCCAGGTACGTGACCCACGGCTGCGCGTCATGGGCCCAGGTGTCGTTGCGATTGAACCAGAGACCATAAGGACCAAGAGTCAGGCCCGGCGCCATGTCCACCACGGGCTGGTGCGCAGATTCATGAATCTCGAATCGATTCACGCCCAGCGCAAATTCGAGGTCGGCAACTTTTTTCAAACTGTTGGGCGAGAAGGACCACGCGGGACCACGCGAGGTCATCGACTCCGCGCCGACGATATTTTGGCCGTAGATGTGCCCCACCGATGCCGCGCCGCGCAGATCGGCAATGTAGTCGACAATGGGGTCGTATCCTCCGCTACTTGCATTTGTCCACATCGCGCCCATGGGGACGTCGGTCTTGCTGCGCATCTCCATATCGTCGCCAAGCGAAGGGCGATGCATCTCGAGCGCCTCGCCGTAATACTTCATCCCGTGAGCGTGCAGATCCTCGGCAATTTCGCCATAGTGATTTTCGGCGAGGAGCTGGCTGATAGTGCGCCTGAAATCCCAAAGAAAACGGTCCGTGTCCGCCGTGCTCTTGATGACCACACCGGTCAATGCCGGCAGCCACGGCCGCGGATCGTAGCCGCGCCGCTCGTGGAACTCTTCGAGAATGTGATCGGTCCAGTTTTGCGGTCCCACTTCGATGCTGTCCGTCAGCAGCCACGAGATACCGTTTGCACCCATCATTTCCGGGCCAACCGTGTCGGCATACATCTTCAGATAGCCGTCAACATAACTCTTCACATACTCGCGGTTCAGCTTGTCGACTTCGAGGCCGGTCGCCTCCGCGGGCGCGGGCCCGTTCTCGTGGCCGGTCAGCGAAGACCCGATGCGCAAAACCATCCAATTGCCGGCCGTCGGCGTCCAGTCAAGCGTTCCATCGGGCTGCATTTTGCCGGTCAGGTCGATCACATCCGTCTGCGGCACAACAAACTCCGGCGCAACTTTAGGATCAACGATCGCGAAGAAATCGCGCGAATTGGCGTACCCCGCGCGTTTCTCAAACTCATTCACGCGCGCGCCGCTCGCGAGCACCAGCTCGGTGATCTTGTGATCGTGGTCAACCAGGGGCGCCGGTTGCGCGGGAAACACGATGCGGAAGTATCGCGCCGTCACCGCATCGAACGAAGCCGTCCGCTCCACGATGCTGCTGAAGGGAATGTCGGCGACCCTGCGGAAACTCTGGCCGTCGTCGCTGGCTTCAAGATATGGCGGAATCGCCGGGCTCTCATGATCGAAGACACTGATCGCGTCATTCAGGCTCGCCAACGTCACTGCCTGGATGGTCTGCAAATGGCCGTAATCGAACTCGACCCAGCCTTCGTTGCCCGGAGTGCTGGCCGGCAAATCGAGCGCCACCGAACTCACGTCACCATCAGAAAGCGCAGCTACATCCGGTGCTCCGAAGTTTGCTGTTCCGGCGCTCGCGGTCACCTTCGGATCGAGCTCCTGCTGCGTCTTCTCGCCGTCGGGAAGCTTGTACGCGATCACCGCAACGTCGGTGTAAAACTCCGGCGGCGTCGTCACCGTGCCGTCGGGCGCGCGCCGCCCCGGCACTTGAAAATTCTGAAACGTTCCATCCACCTGCGGCGGATGCGCGAGCTTGCCCGTGAACGGCTTGCCGCCTTCCACGCGCGTCGCCGACCATACCATCTTCTTCATGCCCTGCGACGCGGGCACCCACGGCCCGCCGGTCTCGCTCCATCCGGGCGAGCTCGCGATGGCCACCTCCATATTCATGCTTCGCGCGGTGGTGACAGCGTAGCGGAAGGCCTGCTTCCACTCCGGCGTCATATAAATCAGGCGATGCGGCACCACCTGCGGCGTATTGATGGCGCCCTCGAAAATCGTCACGCCGCCCACACCCACGCGATGCATCCATTCGAGATCGAGCTTGATGCCCTCGGTAGAAATGTTGCCATTCATCCAGTGCCACCACACGCGCGGCCGCGCCTCGTTGGGCGGATCGAGAAAACTGCGCAACAATGCGTCGGTCGGCGCAGTCGCGTCAGGTTGCGCGGCGGCGGGTGCCTGCGCCCGCGCGGAAAAGCCAGCCGCGCACACAAGGCAAAGGAGAACAGAAAGAGACAAACAGTGAGCCTTCATGAGAACCCATCCATATAACGAATGCGATAGCGCTGGAAACCTGTAGCGCCTTTATGGTTGCTTTGACGGAGCCACGGTGGCCCGCGCCGAGCCTGTCGAAATGCCTCCATCCACCAGCAGCGTCTGCCCGGTGACGTAACGGCTTGATTCGGAGGCCAGAAAGACCACGGCGCCATCGAGATCGTGCGGCTGACCAGGGCGTTTTACGGGAATGCGATCGGTGATGTACTCAACCCACTCCTGGTTCTCGTAGAGAACTTTGTTCTGCTCGGTCTTGAACCATCCGGGAGCGAGGCAGTTCACCGTGACGCCAGATTTTCCCCACTCATCGGCGAGGCTCATCGTTAACTGGCGCACGCCGCCGCGGCTGGCGCCGTAAGGCGCGAGACCTGCATAGCCAAACACGCTGGTCACTGAGCCAATGTTGATGATGCGGCCATAACCGTGCGATATCATGCCCCGGGCTATGGCCTGAGAAACAAAAAACGACCCGCGCAGATTGGTCTCGAGAATCTGATTCCAGTTGTCCCATGTCACTTCCAGCGCGGGCTTGCGAATATTGCAGCCGGCATTGTTGACCAGGATATGAATTTGTCCGAAGGCCGCTTCAGCATCGGCAGCCATGCGCCGGATGCTCTCCTCGTCGCGCACGTCCAAATCAAGTGCAAGCACACGCCGTCCCAGCGCTTCGATCTCCGCTGCAAATTCCGCAAGGGTCTCGCGTTTCCGGCTGGTGAGCACAACATCGGCGCCTGCTTTCGCCAGTGCGCGCGCGAAGTACTGTCCCAGGCCGCGGCTGGTGCCGGTAACGATGGCCACCTGGCCGGTCAAATCGAAAAGCTTGTCGCTCAATTTATTCATGGGGGCGTTCGCAGGGGCGTTCATGGCGTCAGAATCACTTTCATCAGATTCGGTTCGCGCGCGTGCAGCCGCGAAAACCAGCGCGGACCTTCTTCGAGTGGAGCGATGGCGGTAATCAGCGGCGCAACCGTGATCTTGCCGTTCGCGATCAACTCGATGGCCTGCGGATACTCGCCCGCCGAAGCGCATGAACCCTGCAAGCGCAGTTGCCGCGTCACCACCTTTTGCAGCGGCAGCGTCACTTCAGGCTGAATGTTGCCGATCAGCGTCACCGTGCCGCCTTTTCGCGTGCAGTCGATGGCGGCATTCACAGTTTCACTCCTGCCCACGGCCTCATACGCAAGGTCGACGCCGCGGCCGCCGGTCGCATCGAGAACTTCAGCAACCAACTCCGCGCCGGAGGCGTGCAAAATCTCCTCGGCACCCACTTCTTTGGCCAGGCTCAGCCGCGACGCATCCACGTCGGTAATCATCACGCGTCCACATCCCAACGCTCGCGCCGCCTGTAGCGTAAGCAGGCCGATCATGCCCGCGCCGATCACCAGCGCCGTTTCCCCGCCCTTCACTTGCGAAACGCGCACCGCATGTAAGGCGACGGACGTCGCTTCCAGCATCGCCGCTTCCGCAAAAGAGAGATTGTCCGGCAAGTGGTAAAGGATGTGCTGCGGCACCGCGACGTACTCGGCAAAGGCGCCGTGACGCCGGTAATCGCCGCAGGAAACGCCGATCACCTGCCGGTTGTCGCAAAGGTTCACCTCGCCGCGTTCGCACCAGGCGCACGCTCCGCAGTACACCGTCGAGTCGAAGGTCACGCGATCGCCAACAGCGTAGCCTTTCACGCCCGCGCCCACCGCGGCCAAGGTTCCGGCGGCTTCATGGCCCATCACGATGGGCGGAATGCGCCGCCCCGACGAGCCGTCGTAGCCGTGTACGTCGCTGCCGCAGATGCCGCAAGCCGCGACGCGCACCAGCACTTCGCCCGCATTCACTTCGGGCGCAGGAAAATCCGCAATTTCGAGTTGGTTATACGCGGAGAGGAGGAGGGACTTCATGGCTCGTCAACTCAATCAATTCATTCGCAGCTGGGCAAGAAAAAGCGGAGCTATACGTCGCAAAGATCCACTGCGGCGCGCAGGCTGGTCAGCGAGTCGCGCACGGGAACAAATTCGTGCGCCACGTAGCCCTTGAAACCCGCGTCTGCTATGGCCCGCATGACTCCGTCCCATTGTACTTCCTGCGTGTTGTCGAGTTCGTGACGGCCGGGCACGCCGCCAGTATGAAAGTGCCCGATCCACTGAAGATTGGCGCGGATGGTCGCGATCAAGTCGCCCTCCATAATCTGCATGTGGTAGATGTCGTAGAGCAATTTCACATTGGGCGAGTTCACTTCCTGCATCACGCGCGCGCCCCAGGCAGTGTGGTCGCACATGTAATCGGCATGGTTGACCTTGCTGTTCAGCAACTCCATGCAGATAGTCACGCCGTTGTCTTCGGCGATCTTTTTCAAGCGGTTCAGGCCTGCAATGGTGTTGCGCGCGCCTTCGTCGTCGCTCATCCCGCGGCGATTGCCGGAAAACGTGATGACGTTGGGCACGCCGGCCTTTGCCGCCAGCGGAATGTTCAGGCGAAACGCAGCCTCGATGGCGTCGTGATGCTCGAGCCGGTTCAGCGCGTCAGGAATCGTGCCCCCGCCCGCATGCCCCATGGTGCAGATGAGCCCATAACGTCGCGGCACCTCCCATTCGTCGACCGATAAAAGATCGATGCCCTTCATGCCGGCCGAGGCCGCAAAGGCGCAAAGCTGGTCAAGTGCGATGTCTTTGTAGCACCACCTGCAAGCCGACTGGTGGATCCGGTTCCTGCGCGCCGGCGCGGTGGTTTCACCCTGCGTCAGGCCCGGCAGCGAGGCCAGAGCAGTAGCAGCAAAACCGGATTTCAGCGCATCGCGGCGGGTCAACCTGGCAGGTCTCATCATGGTTCTCCCATTCTCAGAGCCTGTTCACACGTCCACAGGCGGATGGCAGCATTGTAAGGGGATTTGCAGAGTTCAGAAGGTGAAGGCAAGTCCGGCGCGGAAGCTGCGCTGATCCTGCGCGAAGAGAAGCAGCGAACCGTCGCTCAGGATGTACGGCTGATAGCCCTCGGCAAGGAGATTTCTCATGTCCAGCAGCGCCTCCAGGCCTTCCGAGCCATCGCGGGAAATATGGATGGGCTGGCGGAAGTGGATGTTCAGGAAAGGCTCGGCCATTTCCTGCGCAAAGGGCGCCACCGGGGTCACGTCATCATCGGGCTGCCAGGTGTAGCTGGCGCGCCACTGGGTCCCGGTTCCATCCAGCGTGCCCGAGAGCGAAATCGCGTAGGTCTGCGCGTGCCGGGTGTGCGCGGCAGCAAGCACATCCGTCAATGCTGGAGCTTGCGGCAGTGCCGTCATCACCAGGGCATTGCCGCTGGCATAGCTGAGGCGCACGCGATTGCCGCCGGGCAACCGGTGCTCCATGCTGGCCTGCACGCCCTTGGTACCGTAAGCCGGCCCTGCGGCGCGCATCAGGTTGCTTGCCTCATCGAAGAGCACCGCGACCGGGGCATCGCCCGGAGCAAAGTGGCCCATCGCCTCCAGCACCGGATTGTCGATATGGTCGGCGTAGAGGACAACCGACATTCCCGAAGCGTCCGTCTGCCGTTCCCAGGCAATCTCCTGATGAAAACCGTGCTCGATCGTCAGAGTGCCGTTGCGCTCCGCCAGTGCAGGCATCCATGCCGAGGCTTCGCTCTGAGCCCCCGCCTGGTCCGGCACCATGGTGGCCATGCGATAGCGCACCGTGGAATTGCCGTCGTGCCATGCAACTGTGGCATAAGGCAGCATCGCCGTCGCCGTGCTGGGCGACGTCCCTGCCAGGCGACCGGCCACAGCGTTCGAGCCGACTTCCACATCCACCGCTTCGCCGTAATGCATGATTTCCGAGCTGCGGATGGTCGCCTCTTCCAGGCCCGTGTTTCCGCCGCTCACCACTTCCGGGTCGATCGACACCGCTCCCACTGACTGCACCGAGCCGGCAAATCCCAGATCCTGTTGGAAGCCCAGCATCGATTCCATGCCGGCGTCACTGCCAGACCCAAAATCCACGCGCGCCAGCAGTTCGCGGCTGCTTGATGGCGTCTCCTCGACGGCCATCGAAAAACGCTCGCCGTTTTCGCCAAAGGTACCGGCCTGGCCGGTCGCCATGATCCGGGCTTTCAGTTTCGGCCTGGCGCCGGAACCCTCTGAGTCCACGATGAGCGGCCCATCCTCAAGCCAGCGCAGCAAAGGCCGGTTGGCCGCGGAACGCAGCGTCCACGCCCAGTCGTCCTTTTGCGCGTTGCCGGAACGCGGCTGAGCCGGCAGCCATTGAATCACTTCGTAGAGGGTGTAAAGCGTCAGGTTGACGATCGTGCCCGCGTGCACTCTCACGTTCTCACGCTGGGAAGGCAGAAACGAGGGTCCGAGGGCCTTCAGAATGTAGCGCCCGGGTGTCAGCGAGGAGACGAGAAAGCGGCCTTCGCCGTTGGTGTATACGCTGGCGACAACGCTCAGGTCGGGGCCCAGCACCTGGACTTCAGCGCCGATCTGCGGCACGCCCGCGGAATCCCGCACCAATCCAGACACAGACCCTGGCCCCGCTCCATAGAGCGGAGTTGTCCCTAAGGCGATCAGGACGGCGAATCCGGCGAAATAGGTGCTGCACTTCATTCGCAGATCAATGGCTCCGCCGCGTCTCTGGCGATCTTCCCCAAAAGCGTAGCCGCGAAGGTCCCCGAATTCTGGGGTCCGGTTGAACCTTGCGCAGGATTGCTACTATTCCACGATAAAAGGTGCCGATTGCGCAATCACTTGTTTCGAAATTGCGTCATTTGCGGTCACTGTCACCTTGTATCGACCCGGGGTCAGACCCGCAACCGGCAGGGTTTTCTCTACCGTCAACTGGTCGCTATGTGCCCCTAAATCCTTTGATTCCAATTGTTTCTCCAGAATCACCGCTCCCGTAGAATCGGTAATCTGGTAGGTAACCGTCGCCGAATTACTCTTGGTCGTGTCGTCGATGCGAAGGTTATAAAACTGGAGCCAGAAATTCAAGTCCTGGCTGCGCTTGATGCTCACCGGCGTCGCGGCGTTCTCTGCCACCCGCGGCCGGACATACATATTGCTGATGATAAAGCTGCCATTTCCAATCTGCTGCGAAGATACGGTATTCATCACGTCGGCAAGGATCAGCGAGGACGCCCCGAGATTCTCGTCCTGAAATTCCGGAACGTTGAGGCTGCGTCCGTAAATTCCGATGTGTTCCGGGTTGTTCACGTCCTTGATCGCGATATCGAGCCGGTAGAGCCCGGGCGGAAGTGGAAGCGACTTCCAATAGAGCGAACGGCGGTCGAGCGACTTCTCCAGCAACTCCGAGGGCTCCGTCACTTCTACAGTGTCCTCGAAGGTCTGCACTGTCTTGTGCATGATGGTCGTCACTTTGCCCAGGATGTTCACCACGCCCTTGGAAACGCCATCCTTGGTCACAAAAGTGATGTCGCGATTACGGATCTGGAGGGTGATGGGCACCAGGTCCATGCTGTCGGTCACCTTCACATAGTCGGTGCGCACGTCGAAGGCAAACGGCGGTCCCGGCATCAGCTTGTGCGAGGAGTTGAATGCGTCGAGGTCGTTCTCAAGGTCAGTGAACTTGACCGGCGGAGGCGCGAACAACTTGGCTGCCTGCTCAATGCGGTCGAACTCCTTGCCCTGGTTGGCGTCGCCCATCGGGCCATTTCCCAACTGCTCGATCCCATTGCCCTTGAACCGGTCGGTCTTGTCCTTTTGGTTCATCTGTTCATATTCGGTAAGACCGGCGCCGGGAACATATTTCAGGGCGTCTTTTTCGCTGCGATCGATGGTGAAGTGGTAATCGCCGCACTGGCAGGTATCCACAAACTCAATATCGATGTTCTCCCCAATACCCTCGAGATAGCGGTAGTGCCACACCTCAAACGGGAACGTGGACGTCTCGCCGCCACCCTCTTCCATAGGCCGCTCGTACATGCCGCCCGAAGGGTGAGAGTCGATGCTGTCGGCAGGGCCGAACGCGATATAAATGTGGCCACGGTCGGTCTTCCAGCCGGGCTTGCCGGCGGCAAAGTGATCGTTGGCGTACTGGATGCGCCGGTAGTGTTCCTCGCGATACTCGTTCTCAGGAGAATCGGGATTGGGGTTGCGGCGCTGCCAGAAGTTCTCGATGAAGGCCTCGCGCTCTTCATCGTTGCTCAGGCTCATGAAAGCTCTGCGCTCATCGTCGGAAATGATATAGGGGACGTCCTGGTCCAGCCACGTCTTGTAGGGGCCTTTCAGCTCATGCCGCAGCTCTTTCTGCGCCCTGTACCGCTCCTTGTCGGAGAGCTGGCGTTTCAACGGATCGGGCTCCTGGCCCTGACTCGTATCCGGGCCTGGGGTGGCGGCCGGCTGGGTCTGCTGCGCGGGGGCGGGGGCGGCGCTTTGTTGCCCCAAAAGGCCGACAGCGGGGACCGAAATGAGGCCGCAACTGAGAGCTGTGAACAGAATACGGCGGCTATTGAAGATCATTGCCTTGGATACTCCTGCGATTCTCTATTTTACGGCTCCCGGAAGCGCCCGGCAAGGCTCCGTCAGTAGTTGATTCCGGTGGTTCGACGCGCCAGGCCGGGCAAGGTCACCCCCGGAGCAAGCCGGGTAGGCAAAAAGCCGCCCCGATTTCGATCTCCGGGCTAGCCCCGAGGGCCTCCACCCCGTCAAAAAGGCAGGCTCATTTCGCTCGCCTGCCGCCATTTGTAGCCTCAACGGCAACTAGCGCCCGCCCCCGTAGCCATCGGATGTGCGCTGGCGCACTTGGTTTTACGCTGGGCCGCGGGGCGGCATCCCGGACCGCAACCCGAAGCGCAAATTCACGGAACCTTCGCCCCCGACCTCGCGTACACTGAATGGGAGATCAAAACCAAGAATTGCCATGAAGAAAATCCTCCTCATTGCTCTAGCTGTGCTGGTGGCCGCCGGGCTTGTAGCCTTCATGGTGATCAAGCAGCAATCCGGTTATACCAAAGTCCTTACCGCCACCCTGGCACGCCAGGATTTGACCGCCGTCGTCAGCGGCACCGGCCAGATCAAACCCAAGAACATTGTGAACGTGGGCGCCACGTCGTTTGGCCGCATCACCCGCTTTTACGTGAAGGAAGGCGATCACGTAAAGAAGGGCGAGATTCTGGCGACCGTTGAAAGCGTGCAACAGGAGTCGACCGTCAACGCTCAGCAAGCCACCATCTCCGCCGCGAAAACCGACATTGCCTCCTATGTCGCTGCTGAAAAGACCGCCCAGGCCAATGTGCAGCACGCCCAGGCCGATCTGGAGCAGAAAAAGCTGCAATGGGATCGCGCACAGTCGCTCTACAAGGCCGGCATCATGTCGCGGCAGGACTATGAAACCAACAAGGCCAATTACGATCTCGATGTCGCGGCTCTGGCCCAGGCTATCGCAGGGCTCAACCAGGCCAAGGCGCAGACCGAATCCGCCCGTGGCCATATGCAGACCGACGTTGCCAACCTCACTGCCGATCAGGACATGCTGAACAAGACCATCGCCACCGCGCCCTTCGACGGCATCGTGACCAACGAGCCGGTGCGCGAGGGCGAAACCGTCGTCGAGGGCATTCAGAACGCCGAAGGCTCCACGCTGATGACGCTCGCCGACATGAGCGTGGTCACCGCCGAGGTGAAGGTGGATGAAACCGACATCGTGAACGTGCTTTCCGGCCAAACCGCCGAGGTGACCGTCGACGCCCTGCCTAACAAGGTATTCAAAGGCCACGTGACCCTGGTGGGCGATCAGGCGCTGCTGCGTTCCACGGGAATCGCCACTTCGCAATCCACCTCCGGCACTGAAGAGGCCAAGGACTTCAAGGTGGTCATCACGCTCGATGACCCCAACGACGATCTGCGCCCAGGGCTTTCCTGCACCGCCAAAATCACCACCGCGCACAAATCCGACGTGCTCACGCTGCCCATCCAGGCACTGACCATGCACGATCCAGCCACGGACAACCAAAAGTCCGGCGGCAACGTCCAGGCGGCTACGGGTCCGCCCTCGGCGCCGGTCAAGTTGAATCCCGTGCAGGGCGTGTTCGTTGCCGAGAAAGACGCAAACGGCCGTTTGCGCGCCCGCTTTATTCCTGTCGCCACCGGTATCACGGGCACTACGGATATCGAAGTACTTTCCGGACTCAGCCCCGGCCAGGAAGTCGTGACCGGCCCCTTCAAGACCTTGCGCGATCTGAAGGGTGGCGCGCTGCTTAAGCGCGATACGGCCAAACCCGTGACGATTACATCGGACGGAAGCTGAGAACGACAGAGACCCAAGGGACCGAGGGGTCAAGGGAACAAGAAAACGGGTCCACGCTGTTCACGAGTCACGAATCACGAGCCACGAATCACTGACCGCTGAGGAGAGCATGGCACTTAACAGCATCGGCGTCGAAGAGTTACCCAAAACCACGGTCCAGGACGCGAGCGACGTGATCGTCGTCGAGGATCTGTGGCGCACCTACGACATGGGCTCGGAGCAGCAGGTGCAGGCTCTGCGCGGCGTCTCTCTTAAAATCCGCCACAACGAATACGTCGCCATCATGGGCCCCTCCGGCTCCGGCAAGTCTACTTTGATGAACCTCATCGGCTGCCTCGATACCCCATCCAAGGGCAGTTACTGGCTCAACGGCCAGCTCGTCAGCGATCTCGACGACGATCAACTGGCGCGTATCCGCAACAAGGAAATCGGCTTCGTCTTCCAGACCTTCAATCTTCTCTCCCGCGCCTCCGCGCTGCACAACGTGGAATTGCCGCTCATTTATAACGGCACGCCCGCGGTCGAACGCCTTGAGCGCGCCAAGCAATCGCTCACCGATGTCGGCCTGGAATCGCGCATGATGCATAAACCCAACGAGCTCTCAGGCGGCCAGCGCCAGCGCGTGGCCATCGCCCGCGCCCTGGTCAACAGCCCGTCGATCATCCTCGCCGACGAGCCCACGGGCAACCTCGACTCCAAAACCGGACTCGAGATCATGGCTCTCCTCGATCAGCTCCACGCCCGCGGCAACACCATCGTGCTGGTGACGCATGAGGCGGATATCGCGGAGTTTGCGCACCGCGTGGTGCACATCCGCGACGGACAGATCTTCTCCGACGAGCCCTCCTCGCGGCATCGCTGAACCTCGCCTCCAAAACTCCCTGACAATTCCGCGCGCGCAATAAATCTTTCCACGTGCTGCAACAAACTTCTCTGAAGTTTCATCCAATGTCATTGACAGGGATGAAAAAGGGGATCAAAATTTTCACAGAACTTGAGGGAACAGACGCAGTCGGTCAGATCGGCCGCTCGGCGCCATGCACTTCATTCTGGCCTTTCTGCTTTTCCCCCGCCTCGACCGAGCAACGGATGCACGGCTGTTTCGCCGGTTTTCTCTTGATTTCCGGTGTTACGCCGCAACGAAAGCCCTCGTCTACCAGCACGTTACAGGGATTTGCAGAAGCGCTGCATCGGTCATCGGTCATCGGTCCGAATGGTTGCACGCGCGTTTCTGTTCGATCGCAATGATGCCAGTTGATGCTTCGGGATACGACCTCATCGAGAATCCAGGCAGCAAGCTCGCCTCCAGGGTGGACTGCGATGGGAGCCGCGTTGAATGGAGGGACTCATGGTCGTCACATCTCAATGCCGCGGTCACCGGGTGACCGGAATCCTCGTGGGAGAGAGCAATGTGCAGCGCTACTTTCCCCGGAACATCACTGAAATCGAACTGCAGCTCGATCACCTGCGCATCGAGTGCGGGCTGGGGCCGCTCTTCTGGAACGGCCAGCCCGAAATCTCCGATCCCCGGCTCTGCTTGTGGTTGGAGTCGAAAGATCGCGATGGCAATCGCCGCCGCACGCCAGTTCCTCTGGCCATGATTCCGTCGGGCGTGAACTCCTTTATCGTCGCTCCCGCGCAACTTGAGATCGCTAAAAATGAAGCTCTGAAAACCCACCGAAGAAAGCACCTGGAATAAAGAGGTTGCCATGAAAACCGATCGCGCAGCTACTGAATTTGAACTTCGCGCCGCTCAAGCCCTGAGGGCTCTGCTGGAGCAGGTTTCCGCCGTCAAGCTCAAGGAGATGAAGTGCGAGCCGCCGGCGCGGGGCCGTGCCGTGGATATCCTGGTGCAAATCGACGTCCACGG
This sequence comes from uncultured Acidobacteriota bacterium, assembly GCA_963786565.1. Taxonomy (GTDB): domain Bacteria; phylum Acidobacteriota; class Terriglobia; order Terriglobales; family Acidobacteriaceae; genus Telmatobacter. The sequence goes on from CAWAZR010000024.1 coordinate 1,036,444, forward strand.
CCACAGCCACACGCTGGCCTGCGAACTGAATGCCGACACCCGCCCCAGCAAGGTCCGCGCATCGCTCAGAAAGTTGCAGGACTGTGCCGCGCATCTTGACGGCGAGGCTACGCCGGTTTTCATCGCGCCCTATCTATCGCCCGAGGCGCAGGCACTCTGCAAAGAAAGCCACGCCGGCTTCCTCGACCTCGAAGGCAATGCCCGCCTGTCTGTGGGCGAGGTCTTTATCGGCAAGCGCTCGATGCGCCAGCAGCCTGCCGCGTAAGCCGCAGTCTGAACGCAATGTAAGCCGCGCGCGGCTTAATCGCCCTCGCGCTGCGCTCGCTGTCAAGCCAAATATTCAAAGAAGGGATGACAAAAACATGCCGGAAGCAACCTGGAAACCTCACGAAAAACACGGACACCTGACGACGCAAAGCGACTTGCCCGACAGCGTCTACGCGTTTCCGAAGCAGCGTAAAGAACCACTCACCGACGCGCAGCATGTGCGCAACGCGGTCGCGCGCTTCGACCAGGTCATCGATGTCTCCGATGCCGATCGCGCATTGGCATTCGCGAACATCGAGAAAGCCGCCGCCTACTACGACGTCAACCTCTCGGAAACGTCGTGGCATGACCTGGGCGTGCATTCTCAAAGAAAATAGAAGAGGCTGCCACTAGAGCCGTAGCAGCTGAGCGGCCAGTTCACTACTGGCTATTGGCTATTGGCTATTTCCTAGATCTCTAGTATCACCGGCATGATCATCGGCCGCCGGCCCGTGGTCTTCTGGATCAGGCGTTTCAGGTCCACGCGCACGCGCTCGGTCACCATCCCGTAATCGGACTTCTGCTCGGCGGTCAGCGCATCCAGCGTCTTCAGCACCGCCTCGCGCGCCTGCTCGGTAACATCGGCGCCGCCGAAGCCGCGCATCACCACTTCGGGTTCGCGCTCCACCTTGCCGGTCTTCTTATTGATGGCCAGGACTGCCAGCACCACACCGTCTTCCGACAGAATGCGCCGGTCGCGAATCACCAGATCCTCAACAACATCAATCGACGAGCCGGAGTCGATGAGAATGCGCCCCGCCGTCACCTTGTCCTTTTTGCGCGCGTCGTCCTTGTCGAGTTCGAGCACGTCGCCGTCCTCGATCACGATAGCGTGTTCCACTGCGCCCGTTTCCATGGCCAACCTTGCATGCTGGCGAAGAAAACGGTAATCGCCGTGAACCGGGATGAAGAATTTGGGCCGCACCAGGTTGATCAGCAGCCGCATCTCCTCCTGGCTGCCGTGGCCGGAGACGTGAATCAGCCCGTGCTGACCGTCGTCGTAAATCACGTTGGCCTCGCGGCGGCTCAGGTGGTCGATCACCCTGAATATCCCCTTCTCGTTGCCGGGAATGATCCTCGAGCTAAGCACCACCGTGTCGCCGGGCTCGATGTGCGCGTGCTTGTGATTGTCCACGGCGGCGCGGCTGAGTGCGCTCATCGGCTCGCCCTGCGTGCCGCTGATCAGGATCATCATCTGCTCGGGCGGAAAATCGCGCATCTGGCCGGGATTGATCACCAGGCCCGGCGGAATCTCGAGGTAGCCGAGATCCTGCGCGATCTCCGTGCTGTCCATCATGGAGCGCCCCACCACCACCACCTTGCGCGCATGTTTGCGCGCCAGTTCCATGGCGATGCGGATGCGGTAGATCGACGACGAGAAGCAACTGAAGAAGAGCTTTTTCTTCGTCTGCGAGAAGATTTCGTCGAGGCGAGGAACGACTGCGCGCTCGCTGGGCGTGTAGCCCGGCCTTTCGACATTCGTCGAATCCTGCAACAGCGCCAGAACACCCTTTTTGCCGTACTCGGCAAAGGTGTGCAGATCGAAGGCCTTGTCGTCGAGCGGGGAGAGATCGATCTTGAAGTCGCCGGTATGAATAATCACGCCCACTGGCGTCTCAATGGCCAGCGCCACGCAATCCACCAGCGAGTGCGTCACGCGGATGGGTTCAATGGTGAACGGCCCGATGGTGAACTTCACCTTGGGCTGGATCTCGATCAGCTCGATCTCATCCGTAAGCTGGTGCTCTTCCAGCTTGTCGTCCACGTAAGCCAGCGTGAACTCGGTGCCGTAGACGGGAACCTTCAGCTCGTTCAGGATCCACGGCAGGCCGCCGATGTGGTCCTCGTGCCCGTGCGTCAGCACAATGCCGCGCACATGCTTTTTGTTCTCAATCAGGTAGGTGATGTCGGGCACCACAATGTCGACGCCCAGCAGTTCCGACTCGGGAAACATCAGGCCCGCGTCAATGACAATAATGTCGTCTTCCCAGCGCACTGCCAGGCAGTTCATTCCGAACTCGCCAAGCCCGCCCAGGGGGATAATTTGCAGTTTTTTTGAATTCATCGGTCATCTTTGATGCTAACACTGCGGCCTTTGCGCAAAGGAGACACGGCCGGGGCATGTAGCGCCGGCCCCAAGCCCGCAGCACCGGCCTCCAACATGTAGCGCCGGCCTCCCGGCCGGCTGTAGCGTGGGTCTCCTGACCCACGCTTCCTCAGCCGGCGCGCAGACGTTTCCAGCCAAATCGCACGCCGGTCCAAACGAGCAAGCCCGAACCACCAAAGCCACGCAAGGGCGGCGAGCATGGCAGGAAGTCGTGCAAGCTCCTGCGATGGGACGAATGAGCATCAGTCCGAAACCGATGACCGCGCAACAGGTGATAAAGCGCCCGGTTCAGCCCACCAGCGCTTCGGATGGGTGAGCGGAAACCCGCCCACGAGAATCCATTGCACAGCGATCAGCAAGCCAAATCCCAAATCCGATTTCTCTACGCTGAAGGAATGGTAGCGCGGGTACTGGAAAGACAGACATAATGAATCGTTCAATCTCCCGGCAAACGTCCACCGCGGTGGACATATTTGCCGCCATCCGGACAAGCCACTGCAAATGGCTCGGAAGATTTGGGAGCGACGCTACCTGGTCCTGCGTAGAAAAATCGATGACCCACATGGCGCAAGGAACGAACCCGACTGTCTGCCCTTCGTCATCAGGACGGTCGCTGTCTCCAATACCTGGGTTGCTCGCGATCCAAGTGGGCGGCATGCGAGGTCGCCGCGGTCCTCGCGCATAGAGGCCTCATCCCGCGCCTCGAGCATGACGATCAGCGGCACCGCGACCGCCAAGTGAATTCCAGCCAACAAAATTCCCCGCCGCCAATTCATGCCAGCAAGATTACTCCATTCCAGAGGCCGCCGATGACGGTCCCTACCTCGCTGGTGTAAATTGGGTTGGCATTAAATTCGAGTCGCGAAAGAGATTTCCGTGATCGCCACAAGACGCAGTTTTCTCAAGACCTCCGCCTCCGGCGCCCTCGCCGCCGGGTTCCCCGCCATCGTTCCCAGCTCGGTCTTCGGCGCAACCGCGCCCTCCAATCGCATCACCATCGGCGCCATCGGCGTGGGCCGCATCTCGCGCGGGCACGACATGCCGGGAGTCCTGCAATTCACGGGCGTCGCCGGCCGCGACAATCGCATTGTGGCCGTCTGCGATCTCAGTGAGGAGCGCGTCAAGCTCGGCCAGCAATTTGTGGACGACGCCTACACAAAAAAGCTGGGCAAGCCGTATACCGGCACGCGCGGCTACTCCGATTACCGCGAACTCCTCGCCAACCAGGAGATCGACGCCGTAATGATCTCGACGCCCGATCATCAGCATGCGCGGCTGGCCGTTGCCGCCGTGGCCGCGGGCAAGGATGTCTATCTGCAAAAGCCGGCATCGCTTACCATCCGCGAAGGCCGCATGATGGCCGATCGCGTCAAAGCCAGCGGCCGCATCCTCGAAGTCGGATCGCAGCAGCGCTCATGGAAACAATTCGCGCGCGCCGTGGCGTTGGTGCGCAACGGCCGCATCGGCACAGTGCAGCGCGTCGAGATCGGACTCCCCGGCGATCCCTCCGGCGGCAATCCGCAGACGATGACCGTCCCGAAGGGATTCAACTACGATGCCTGGCTGGGCTCAACGCCCGAAGTGCCCTACACCGTCGATCGCGTCATGCCCGAGAAAGGATTCGACCGCCCCGGATGGCTGCGCATGGAGCAATTCGGCGCAGGCATGATCACCGGCTGGGGCGCGCATCATGTCGACACCGCGCACTGGGGCATGGACACCGAGCTCACCGGTCCCGTCGAAATCTGGGGCCAGGCGCAGTTCCCCACCGAGGGCCTCTGGAACGTGCACGGCCCCTTCAAAACCTACGGCCGCTACGCTAACGGCGTGGTGATGACCATCTCCGGCGATTTTGAAAACGGCATCAAGTGGATCGGCGACAAGGGTTGGATCTTTGTCTGCCGCGACACCGGCACGACGCCGACTGCATCCCTCGGCGCTCCGGCACAGGCGATCCTTCCACTTCGCGCCAGCGATCCCAAAATTCTCGATTCGGTGATCGGCCCGTCGGAGTGGCAGGTCTACACATCCGACGATCAGCATGGCAACTGGCTCGATTGCATCCACTCGCGCAAAGCGCCCGTGGCGACAGCCGAGATCGGGCATCGCGCCTGCTCCACCTGTCTGTTGCACTGGATCGCCATGAAGACGCAGCATCGTGTCTTCTGGGATCCAAAAACCGAGACCATGCAGGGCGACGACATCGCCGCCAGTCTTCTCGCCCGGCATCAACGGCATCCGTACGAAATCGTCTGAAGGGCTGCGAGCCGGAGAACATCCCGGCTCGCACCCGCTCACCCATGCCGCCTTCTCTTCAGCTCATTTGCCTTCCGCGAACCTTACATCGAGTTCCTGTTTCAGCAGCGGCCGGTTTGCGCCCCGCAAATCCATGGGATCGTAGTGCTCCACAACATCGAGAGGCATCACGTAGGCCAGCGACGACCATCCCCAGAACGGATTCATGCCATTTCCCTTCCCCGTATCCGAGTCGTAGAATTCGCGCGTTACGGGATTCTCATTGAGCGCCATCTCAAACGTCTTCAGCGCAAGCTCCCGGGCCTCCGCCTCGAATCCGTAATCCATGAGCCCGTGCAGAATCATGTAATTCGTCGGAATCCACGCCGGCCCGCGCCAGTTGCATCCGCCCTTTGTGCCCTCGAAGAAATCCGGCTCCGTCATGGCATAGGTGGCCACCGGATACTTGAGCCAGAACTCGCGCGGATTCGTCAGATGCTCGCGCACTAGCCGCCGGGCCTGCTCGCGTGACGCGACTCCCGCCCAAAGTGGCATAAATCCAGCCACCGATTTCACGCGAATCGACTCTCCCGTCTTCTGGTTGCGATCGTAGTAGAAGCCGTCCTTCTCATCCCAGAAAACCCGATTGATGGCCGCCGCCAGCCGTCGCGCATGTTTCGCATAGGCTTTCGCGTCGTCCGGCTTGCCAAGTTTTTCGGCAATGAATTGCATGGCTTCGAGTTCACGATAGAGATAACAGGCCAGATCGACGCCTTCGTCGAAATAAGAATCGGGTTGCCCCGAGCGCGAGATTTGGTTATCCATTCCGCTCGCGTCGGAGCTGTTCCATACCGGCAGCCCGTTTCCATCTGTGTCGTACGCAAACCAACGGTCAAGATACTTTTGCAACCGCTCGTAGTAGCGGGCGCGCAGCCACTCGTAGTTGTCCCCGTTCTGTTTCGTTCCCAGCACCGCAAGCTGCGCCAGAAACGGCTTGAACATCTGCCGCGGCCGCGGGAATTTGATCCCGATGGTGCGCGATACAAAACCATCCGGCTGCTGACGGTCGAGAAATACCTTAAAGTTCGTGAAGTCGTACGTGTTCACGCCGTAGTAGGAGAGATATACGTTTTCGAAATAGAGATCCCAGTCGAAAAACTCGCCATACGCGTAGCCGGTGAGCATTTTGCCGTCGGCTTCGGGGAAATCGTGCAGCCCATTGCTCGCGATATCGTAATTCAGCGCCTCCAGCCGCGGCGTCAGCTTCTCAAAGTCCGCCTGGCCGACAAACGATTCCAGCGCACTCGCATCTCCGTTTGCACTCCCGTTTGCATTCGCGGATTCATAGGCGAGAAAGCACGAGAGGCCGAGCACGGTCAAAGCGATGGCTGCGAGCCTGAACATGGCCGGATTCCTTTCTTGTCAGTCTAACTGCTGCTCCCGAGGACGCCCCTGACTTCACGTGCCAATCGAACTCTTCCCCCAGCATCGCCGCATGGGCTCAATTTCATCAAAAACTTCAAACACTTTTCTAACGTAATTCTCCGGTGTCAGACCGGCCACTCTTCGCAGACCGCGGTCGATCAGTTCCGCGCGTTTGATCGGATCATCAACAACGCGCGCCATCGCCTCAGCCATATCGGCCGGACTCGACGGATTGAACAGGATCGCCGCATCGCCAAGCTGTTCTTCAGCTCCCTGCACCTGCGACGCGACCACCGGGCAACCCACGGCAAAGGCTTCCAATGGCGGAAGATTGTCTGGCCCGAAGAATGTTGGGAAGACCAGCGCTTCGCTTTGTGCGTAGATCGCCGGCAAATCATCATGTGGCAAAAAACCAAGAACATGAACAAATGCCGAGAGCTCTAATTCACGAATTGTGCTCATCACATGATCCAGATTTCCCAGATCGCTACCCGTGAGGACCAGGTACAGGGGCGAAGCATGGCCGTCGTTGTAACGCCGAAGAGCGAGAAGCAGGTTGACGTGGTTCTTGTGAGCCCAAAACTGCGCCGGGTAGAAGACGTAACGTCCTGGGATTCCGTATTTCGCCCTGATCTTCACGGTGGGATCGGCCGGTTTCCGAAACCGCTCAGCTACCGGAAACGGTATAACCCGCACGTTGTCCGGCGATACGCCGTAAAAGCTGACAATTTCGTTCTTGCCTGCATTCGTTCCCGTCAACACACGACACGCGCGCGGTAGCAGCCCGCGATAATTGTCCTCCCGATCTTGCCACTTCCAAACATTGATGCTGACCTCCGGGAAAAGTGGAAGGCAGCGATGCGCCAGGTCCCAAACCGTCGCGATATAGGGTACCGGCACGGGACGGGCCAGGGGGCACAAATGCCAAAGAACATCGATCCCCTGTTGCAAAATAGTTTGTGCCTCGAAGTTCGATTCCGGTTGCGGTTTCGGTTGGGTATTGGTCAAGCGCTGGACGAGACGCTGACCCCGTCGCCCCGCTCGTTGCAAAAGAGATGGAGGCGGTTGCTCGCCTTCAATGTTCTGCAACAAGACAATTTCGTGAGGACTGGATACAGCGCTCAGTGCGTCCAGAATTGGGTTTTGGAACGCAATGGCTCCGCCGCTGTTCGGACTATAACTACCGGCCTTTATGCCCACACGCATGGGTAAATGTTAGCTCCTAAAATCCAAGTTCTTGCACAGCAGTGACCACCGCATCCGCCTGGGCCTCGCTCAAAGCCACGCCACTCGGAATATAAAAGCCACGGCGGGCAAGCCGTTCCGCAACGGGATGTGCGTCGCCGCCAAACAGACCCATCTTCTTGAAGACTGGTTGCTGGTGCATCGGCCAGAAAAACGGACGGGTTCCAATACCCACTTTGGCGAGTCGCCGCATCGCCTCCGCAGCATCAAAAGGCACCTCATCATCGAGAACAATGCCATAGACCCAATAAATGTTTTCAGCGTAATCAGTGGAGGCCAACGGGAGCTGCAAACCTCGTGTTCCCTTGAGCCGATGCGTGTAGTACGCTCCCATCTTTCGTTTTCGCGCCACAAACTCGTCCAGCCGCTCCAGTTGCGCCACGCCAACCGCCGCCTGCAGATTGCTCATCCGGAAATTCCAGCCCAGCTCGTCGTGCACAAACCGCTGTTCGGGTTTGAAGCAGAGATTTCGGAACGAGCGGCACCGTTCAGCCAGTCGCTTATCGTCGGTGAGCACGATCCCCCCTTCGCCGGTCGTAACCAGCTTGTTGGGATAGAAGCTGAATGTGCTGATGTCGCCGAAACTGCCGCAAGTCCGCCCCTTGTAAGTCTGCCCGTGCATTTCAGCCGCGTCTTCGATCACGCTCAGGCCATGCTTTGCCGCGAGCGCCAACACAGGATCCATATCGACCGGCAATCCGTAAATGTGAACCGCCATGATCGCCTTGGTGCGCGCGGTAATTCGCTCCGCAACTTTCGCGGCAGAGACGTTCCAGGTGTCGGGTTCGCAATCGACGACCACCGGCTTGGCGCCCGCCCGCACCACGGCCGCCGCACAGGAGATGATCGTGAAGGCCGGCAGGATCACTTCGTCGCCTGGGCCGATGCCGAGTGCGGCCACGGCAAGATCAAGGGCAGCCGAGCCATTGCAGACAGCCACCGCGTGAGCTCGTCCGACGCGCCGGGCGAACTCCTCTTCCAGGCGAGTCACAAACGGTCCTTCCGACGAGAGCCAGCCCGTGTCGATGCACTGCGCCAGATAGGCTTTTTCGTTGCCATCGAGTAGAGGTTCATTGACAGGTACTCGCATGGTTAGACCGCCCTCAGCACGGCGCACACGCCCCAGGTTTCGGTCGATGGTGGAGCACCCGTGACAAATTCCTCTGCCGCCGCAAATGCAAAACCTGTTTCTTGCCCGATGATCTCAATTTCCGGCAGGAAGAAGTAGCGCATCGGATGGATTTCATTCAAGTCGTAGGTGCGGCTCTCGGTCTTGTCAGTGATGGCAACCCGGAAATGCACATCGACACGATTCTTCGACAAGTCCCATCTCGGTTCCGAACGCCGCCGCACGGCCAGATGTTCGTCCTCGAAGATTTTTTCCCGCACCGACGGCTTTTGCGCGATGACCGCCGGGCCGTACCAGAAATCGAAGATGAAAGGGGCGCCAGCAGAAACATGCGCGCGCGCCGTGCGAAAAGTCTCAAGCAGATCCTCATTGCTCACCTGATAACTGATCACGTGAAACAAAGAAATAACGGCATCGAACTTGCGTTCCAGGCGTGCGGACCGGATATCTCCGCGCTGACATGTGAAGCCGGGCGTTTCTTCGCCTGCGCAGGCCAACGACATCATGGTTTCGCTCCGTTCGAGACCGAACACCGTATACCCAGCGTTCGCGAGCAGGCGGCCGTGCCTGCCCGTGCCCGACCCTAGTTCCAGAACTGCGCCCGTCGGTACGCCGAAACGGACCAGCAAATCGTGGACGCAGGCAGTCTCGCCCAGGTAGTCCTTGTCACGATAGAGAAGATCGTAGTAACGCCCGTACTCGCGAAAGACGCTATCGATCAATTCCGGGCCCCATTCTCAATGTTGATGGCAGCCGGCCTTCGAAGCACGTCTTGTCCCCCTCGCCGGCATAAGGGCCCTGCTTGACCTCAATCATCTCCAGTTCTTCCAGCACCTCGAAGCCATGACCGCCCTGGATCAGCAAAATCACATCGCCGGCGCCAAGAACTCGGCTTTCGAGATACCGCTGCTCCGTGTCAAAGAAATCGACGCGCAGCTTCCCTTTGCGGATTAACAGGGTTTCCTGCGTGAACTGCACTTCGCGCTTCACCGGATTATGGACATGCGGTGCGATCAGCTTGCCCGCGGGATGCCGCATGAAGGCGAGCTGCTGGGAGAACTCATCCGGCGTGAAGAACTTGATTCCTTCCTCGCGATAGCGATAGCTGAGGATGATCGCCAACAGTTCGCTGCCGCTATGGATGTGCTCCACACCAGGCTCAACCTTGACGCCCAATGTTTCCAAAATGAATTCCTCCTTTGCGTGCCGCTGGGGATCCAGGAGCCTCGCGCTCCATGGATGCGATTTTATCGCCAATCGTGGTTGATGAATTATAGGTCAATCCCCGCGGCAAGCAGCTTCCTCGCCTCGCCCGCCGGGAGCGCCGGCACGATCTCCAGCCAAAAGCAAAGCCCGCTGATTGAGCGGGCTTTAGCGTCAAATCTCTGGTAGCGCTACCGGGAATCGAACCCGGGTTTTAAGATTGAGAATCTCACGTCCTAACCCCTAGACGATAGCGCCACAACTTGTGCGGGGAGGCCCGCGGATGCGGGCGCCTTCATAATTTTAACAAAAATCGGGATCGGGACCAACAGGTCAGCCCCAAATCAAAAGCTGCCGCTCAAATCCCCAGCTTGCGCACTTCATCGTTGTAGTATTTGCGGTACAGAATGTCCCACTCCTGCGAGCCTTCCTGGATGATCTTGCGCTGATTGGCGATCTTCAGCCGCGCCGCCGTATCGATCCTCGCCTCTTCCGTGAGCAGCGTCTCCAGCTCTTTGCGCGCCTCTTGCCGGATGGTATTGCGATCCTCGAGGAACCCCACCTGGTCGATCTCGGCCAGCGTGTCGGCTATGGTGTGGGCCAGCTTGTTGAGCTTGTCGCGGCTGATCCTCATAGCACCGCCTTGTACTTCTTGGCCAGCTCGTTCTTCACCTTCTTGAACATCTCCGCATATTGCGCGCCGCTCTTGCGCATCTCGTCGGAGTACGCCTCAAGAATCACGCGCACCTCATCGTTGATGCGGTCTTCGAGCGAAAGCTCGTCGACAAGCGCTGCATTAACGCGCTCTTCTGTCACCTTCATATCGCTGGAGGTGATCAACTTGGCGTCAATCAGGTGCTTGACCGTGCGGCGGGCGAGATACCCAATGTAGTCACGTGAAAAAATCATGGGCTAAACGTCAGGATACCGCATCAGGGCCGGGGGTGTACACACTGCACACCCCGCACGCCGGGACTGCGTCGGCTTCGCCACAATCCGGCCCTCCGGCCTCCGTATTCCCGGCCTCAAGCGCCGGCACGCATCACCGCGTAATACGGCTGGCTCGAAAGCGCCGCATCGAACCCCGGAGCCATCCAGGCATCGCCATTCTTGGCGCGCAGTTCGAAGCAATACTCCAGCGCATACGGCGATTGCGTGTATTCAGCCGGAATCTCCGCACTGAACACCGTCTCGTTCGCCTGCATCTCCGTCCGCTTCCACCGCTCCGCCTGGTTCACGTGCCGGTAGCGCAGAAAAACCGACGTCAGGATCGGCACCAGCACCTGTTGCGGAACCGCGATCGCGAGCGCCAGCGCCGACCCCGGCTGGAATGCCGCCGGCGGCGTATGGGTCCACTCAATCGTGGGATGCGCCGGCCGTCCCGTCGCCGCAAGGATCGCCCGCCGCGCATTCGGCGTCGCCTCAGTATCCTCGGGCGCGGCCTGCACCTGCGCCGTCAGCGCCGCAATGTCTTTGTCAATGGCCGCCAGCCGGTCGCTCCAGTGCCCGCGCCGCATCGGCGCGCTCCCATACGTGACGTCGCTGCGATACACGGCCGCCGCCTGCACAGCCGCAATCCATGCCTCTCGCGCCATTCGATATTGGTCCAGCGCTTCCAGCCCCGCCTGCCGTTCCTGCGATTGCTGAAACACAAAGTACAGCACGCCTGCGCGCACCTTCGACGCGAAAAATCGCCCCAGCCCCACCTGGATCAGCACATCCGCTTCCATGCGCCGGAAGGCAGGCGAGCTGTGCGCAGCGCAATTCCCCGCCGCGCCGCATCCAGCGCATCGCTTGCCGCGGCCGCTGCATCTTCCAGCCACTGTGCCACGTCGATCGGCGAGTACTTGGGATTCAGGCTTCCGGCCAGCAAATCTCCGCCATGCTCTTCGACCGTCGAAAACGTCTGCGGGTCGAGCGGGCTCACGGTGCCGAAACATTTCGGCTCCGGCGTGTCGCTGTAAGGCGAAGGCTCGCTGCCGATCACGATCGGCATGTTGGTGTTGATCTCCGGCCAAAACGAGTGATTCGATGCCGACGGCAGATGCGCCGATGTCACCAGCGGCAGTAATCTGCTCGCAAGGGCGACGGCCGTCTCCAGTGGAACCGTGGCCGCTCCGAACTGCGCCCGCATCCAACCACGCCACGCCTCGGGATTTGCGTCCGGATCGTAGAGCCTGCGGCCCCACACGCGGTAGTAAAGCTCAAACTTTTGCCAGTCGTATTTTGGATTGAGCGCCGCATCGGCATACGCGCATCGCCCGCCCAGCTGTCCTGACCCTTCCCGGCCCTTGAACGTCAGCGGCTCCATTAAATCCAGGCCTGCCGCGCCGCAAAAATGCGCCGTCCGCCCGTACGCCGCCGCCATCTCCGGGTCGGCTGAAAGCAGGTGCCGTTGCGTTCCCGGCCACAGGCGGAAGAGCAGTTTGTAGCGGCTGCCGGCCTTCAAGAAATCCGCGTAGCCGTAACGCGTAAATGAGCGCGTGCCCGAGCTCAGGCTGAACGGCCCCTCGCCCGCGTGTCCGGCCTTCGGAATCTCCAGCGCGCGGATATCGGCTTGCTGATAACCGAGGCTCTGGTGTTCGGCCGAGTACTTCGCCCCCAACTTTACCGGCATGCCCGTCGCCACGGCGATGTCGATCATCTTCTCGTCCACGCCTTTGGCGTGCATATCGATCTCGATCGTGCGCCCGCAGCCCTTCACCGCTTCAAATAAAGTCGACCAGAAATCGTAGCTGCCCTCGGGAATGCCGCTCTCACCGTGCACGCGCAACGTCAGTCCCTGGATCTCCGGACACAGCTTCAGCAGCATCGCCAGTGCGTCGCGGCTGTAAGCTGCATGCGTCTCCGGCGTCAATCCTTCGACGCGGTGATACGCATTGGGGCTGTCTGTCCATTCGCAAGCGTGCGTCCAGATGCCGAGCTGGAAGTGCAGCCCGCGCGCCGCCGTCTGTGCGGCAATAAACTGTAGCGCCTGAAGATTCTTTTCCCGTTCCGCGGCGCTCAGCGGAATCGGCGCGGGCAGAACTTTGCCATCCGGCGCGCGCAGTTGTAGTACCTGCGTGTCGTACCCCGGCACGTCGAGTAGATAAGGATACGGAAAATGCAAATAGTCGCTGGTCACACCCTTGGGAAAGTCGTACTCCAATCCAAACCCAAGGCAGAAGCGGTTGAAGCGGCTCGCGGCCAGCACGTCCAGGTATCCAGGCCAGAAATCCCTGTCGTACAGCCACGGCTTGTCTTCGAGTTCGCTGCAAAAATAGCGGCCTACACTGCGCACCTCGTTGGCCGGCTTCTCTTCGATTGGCTTTGTCAGACGCAGCGCCTGCGCGGGATTCGCGCCAAACTGTACTCGCTCCGCCAACTCCAACAATCCGTATACGCACCCCCGTACGTCGCTCCCTGAGACGATCGTGGCCGGTACGCCTTCATGGCGGCCGGCCGCCAGCACAAAACTCTCCGCTCCCAAGGCCGCGTGCGGAGCGTTCCTGGATGTCGTCAGGGCTGTCGTGTTCACAACCACAAAAAATGCTGCTCCGCGCGCGTGAAGCGGAGCCGTAACCACACGGCACCATGCACCCTTGGCTGTCAGTGCCATGCGCAGTTGCTCTGCGGCCCACCGCACCGGCGCCGCACCGGCCACGGGGTCGGTGGTGTCCATCGTGATGACAATACCGCGAACGGCTTGCGCCATCGCACCCCGTGCCACGCTCGCTGCGGAAGCGGCGCCAGCCAGCTGCAAAAACTCTCTGCGCTTCATCGCAATTCCTTTGCGGACCTCTTCAGACCAGCTTCTCGAGGGTTGCGGTCAAGACTTCTGGTTGGTCGATCATCACGTCATGACCGCAGGTCACAGTCTCTGTCTTCCAGGTGCGATCGGCGCGGCACCGCTCCAGGGCTCGGTCGAACGCAACATTCTGGAAGAGGGGCGCGCGAATGTAGACCTTCGTGGAAACGCTCTGGTAAGCGCCCGTTACCTTCAGCTCCTCGATAAAGGTTCTTGCGGGTTGCGGCGTCAACTTGCTGTCAACCCATGCCTGGTCCTTTTCGTTCACATGGAAATAGGCCGCAGGGTGAGGCGGGATCATCTTCACCGCCGGCGTTGCGACGTGAAGGGCATCATACAAAGATTGGCCATCGTCAGGTTGAAAGGCATCCAGATACACGATCGCCGAGATCCGCTCGCGCAGCTTTTCAGCTACGCCGGTAATCACCATCCCGCCATACGAATGCCCAACCAGCACGATCCCATTGAGATCCTTCCATTCGATCTCGCCCGCAACATCGTCAATGTGGGTTGAAAGGTCGATCGCGTCGGACGCCAGATGCGAGCGCTCGCACAAGCCCGAGAGTGTAGGAGCCACCACGTAGTGGCCCTTTTCCGTCAGGCGATCGGAGACGCGCCGCCAGCACCATCCGCCGTGCCAGGCACCGTGAACCAAAACGAACGTCGCTTTCTTCAATTCCGCATGGGCGAACGCCGCTGGCGGAAGCGCGGCGCCAGCCACCAGTCCAGCCCCGATCGACAGGGCTCGCCGCCGTGAAACAGGCACAGAGTTCAACATTTCCGGAATCCTCTTTGTCGTGGAATTCTATTCCAACTTCAGCAGGTTCCTTGCATTGCATCGGCAAATTCTTCTCCGAGTCCCCGCTTTCTCGCTTTCTCGCTCCCTTGCTCCTTTGCTCCCTAGCTCCCGGTCCTATGCGGGCAGTCCTTGGTATTCACGCACGCGTCGGCCAGCCGCAGCCGTTCCACCGGCCGTCCACCCACCAGGTGCTCCGTCACAATTTCTTCCGCGTCTTCCGGCTGCACATGCCCGTACCAGACGGCGTCGGGATACACCACGACCGTAGGCCCGTGCTCGCACTGGTCCAGGCAGCCGGACTTGTTGATGCGCACCTTCGCGCCCAGTCCAGCCTCGCGCGAAAGCTGCTGTAAGCGCGCGTGCAGCGCGCTCGTTCCATCGCGCGTGCACGAGGGCCGCGGCGCATCGGCGGGACGAGTGTTATGACAGACAAAAACATGGCGTTCAAATGGGGGCAAGCGAAAAACCTCCTGAGTCCAATCAATTCCGGTACGGCTGCTTCCAGACTAACGCGGGTGCCCCACATCTCGATTTTGAGATGTGGGAGAGCACAAACCTCAACCTATCTATTCCAACCGTGCACAAACCTGGGACCCGGGAGAGCACAAACCTCCACCTACAGGCTTTACATAAGAGCGCGCCCTTGCGCTTTCCACAACCCGTATGCCCACCCCGGCCCCATCTGCGAGAATGGGTGTCTAACGATGAGTACGGATAATCTGCTTTCGCTCAAAGACGATATGGTGGCCTTCATCGAAGGTCATGGCATGCGCCGCCTCCCCGGCTACGTCACCGACGACATTCCTTCGGTGCTATGGGAGGGTCACGGCAACATCGACGCGTGGAAAGATTTTGTGGAGATGGCCAAGCACGTGGGTTCTCCCTTCGTCACCTTCAGCGAGATGACGCTCGATCACGAGGAGCTCGACGCTCTCATCGAAGAAGCCGGCGAGATGAACTTCCCCGATGAAGAGGCCGCGGAACTGGTCGAGGCCAAGTGGCTGCGCAAGTACGCGGGCAAGCTCGGCTACATCCAGCTCGGCTTCATCTACCAGGGCATCGTCTTCATGCACGAAACCACCACCGAGTGGTACGAGCGCTACCAGTCGCTGCTGGAAAATCTCGAAGCCTTTCACGACATCGTGATTGATGACACGCACTCGCACGACGACGAGGACGAGTAAAGCGCGTGAGCACGACCCGCGCCGAAAATGGGCCCGCCCCGGCACAACCTGTATTGCCGCAACGCACGGTGCCGCGGCAGCGTTGGATCGTCCCGCGTCAGCGCTGGGTCATCGTCGAGCCGCAGGCCGAAGCCTCAGCCGCTCTCGCCCGCGAAGCCCGTCTCCCCCTGGTTCTCGCTGAGTTGCTCGTCGCTCGCGGCATCACCCAGGCGGCCGAGGCCTTCACTTTCCTCAATCCCGAGCCCGCGCATTTGCACGATCCATTTTTAATGCTCGGCATGGCTGCGGCCGTCGACCGTCTCGAACGCGCCATCGCCGCGCACGAGCCGATTCTTCTTTACGGTGACTACGACGTGGACGGCACTGTCGCCGTCGTCCTGCTCAAGACCGCCATCGAGATGCTCGGAGGAGAAGTGCGTTTCCACGTGCCGCACCGTCTCCGCGAAGGCTACGGCATGCAATCGAGCGTGCTGGAAGCGGCGCACGCCGAAGGCGTTCGCGTCGTCGTCACTGTCGACACCGGCATGCGCGCCTTTGCCGAAGCGGAAACTGCGCGGCGGCTTGGTCTGGATTTAATCGTCACCGACCATCACTTGCCCGCCGCCGGCGATGCGCTCCCCGCCGCCCTGGCCATCCTGAATCCGAACCAACCGGGATGCCCGTACCCGGAGAAAAGCCTCTGCGGCGCGGCCATCGCACTCAAGCTCGCCCAGGCTTTACTCGAACATCGCGAGCCGGAGCGGGCGCGCGAAAAAACCCTGCCCAGCTTTCTCAAAATGGCAGCCATCGCCACCATCGCCGACGCCGTTCCGCTGCGCGGCGAAAATCGCACCATCGCGGCGATTGGCCTGAAGGAGTTGCGCCGTCCCATGGGCGCCGGTCTGCGCGCGCTCTTTGCCGCCGCCGCGCTCGATCCCGCGGCCAAGCAGCTCACCGGCTTCGACATCGCCTTCCGCCTCGCGCCGCGCATCAACGCCGCCGGCCGCATGGACATTGCCTCCGAAGTCGTCGAGCTCTTTTCGACGCGCGACTCGCGCCGCGCGACGGAGCTGGCGAACAAATTGGAACGGCTCAATCGCGAGCGCCGCGACGTGGAAGCCGCCGCACTTGCCGCCATCGAAGAGCGCCTCGCGTCCGATTCAGAAATCGCTGCCGACCGCCTTCTCGTCATCGACGGCGACGGCTGGCATCGCGGCATCATCGGCATTCTCGCCTCGCGCGTCGTCGAGCGCACCGCCAAGCCGGCCATCGTCATCAGCATTGAAGACGGCCCCGACGGCAAAATTGCCCACGGCTCCGGCCGCTCCGTCGACGGATTCGTCCTCCTCGCCGCCATCGAAACCTGCGCCGATCTCTTCACCCGCTTTGGCGGCCACGCCTTCGCCGTCGGCTTCGCGCTTCCCGCGGAAAATCTTCCTGAACTGAAGCGCCGCCTGCGCACCTACGCCGAGCAGCACCTGGCCGCGCGTGAGCCCGAGCGCCTGCTGCGCATTCACGCCGAGTTGCCGCTCGATCGCATCACGCCGGTGCTCGTCGGATGGCTCAAAAAACTCGAGCCGCTCGGCCACGGCAATCCCGAGCCGCTCTTCCTCGCCCTCAACGCGCGCCTGCTCAAAGCACCGCGCATCATGAAAGCCCGTCATCTCGCACTCGAGCTAACGCAAGACTCCGCCTCATCAACCGCCTCGCCGAATGGCTCCTCCAATTCGTCACCCGCCGCGTCCTCGGCTCATTCGTCCGGCAGCCCCGCGCCCATCAGCTCCATTCGCGCCGTCGGCTGGAACCTCGCCGAACGCGCCATGGAGCTCAGCCTCGAGCCCGGCAGCCGCATCGACGTAGCCTACCGCATCCGCGAAAACGACCACCCCGACTTCGGCGGCCTCGAAATCGAGATCCTGGGCATGCAAGCGTCCGGGACGTAATCGCAGTCATCTCCCGTGGTCCAGCAAAAACAAAAGGCCCTCCGCATCGCGAAGGGCCTTCGTTGCAAACTCTAACGCGCGCTTATCCGACCACTTCAATCCCCATCGAACGCGCCGTACCCTTGATGCTCTTGATCGCGGACTCGATCGACGCCGCGTTCAAATCCGGCATCTTCTGCGTAGCGATCTCGCGCACCTGCTTCTCGGTCACTTTGCCCTTCTTTTCCTTGTTGGGCGTGCCCGATCCTTTGTCGATGCCCGCCGCCTTCTTCAGCAGCACCGCCGCCGGAGGCGTCTTGGTGATAAAGCTGAAAGTGCGGTCCGCGTACACCGTGATGACGACCGGAATAATCAGCCCGGCCATCTCCTTGTTCTGCGTCTTGGCGTTGAACTGCTTGCAGAACTCCATGATGTTGACCTGCGCCTGACCCAGCGCGGGGCCGACTGGCGGCGCGGGCGTTGCTTTGCCGGCTTCAATCTGCAGTTTTACGTACCCGGTAATTTTCTTGGTTGTTGCCATCGTAGGATTCCTTCAAAACCAGCAAGTAGCTTCTAGCTTTTAGCTCTCAGCTGGTGGTTCTGTTGCAAATTTTGGTGTCGAAACTTTCGCGTTGGCTCGCAACCGGCGGCAGCTAGAAAACCCGACCGGCTAGAAGCTGAAAGCTACTTGCTGAAAGCTTCAACTACTCAATCTTTTCTACCTTGCCGAACTCCAGTTCGACGGGCGTGGAGCGGCCGAAAATCGTTACCATCACCTTCAGGGTTTCGCGATCTTCGTTGATCTCGTCCACCACGCCATTGAAGTTCGCGAACGGCCCATCGGTAATGCGTACCTGTTCGCTCTTCTCGAATTTGATCTTGAGCCGCGGCTTCTCCTTCGCGGTTTCGCTGCGGAAGAGAATCGAACTCACCTCTTCTTCGCTCAGCGCCACGGGCTTGTCGCCGGTGCCCAGAAATCCCGTCACCTTGGGCGTGTCTTTCAGCACGTGCCACAGGTTGTTGTCGAGATCCATCTCCACCAGCACGTACCCAGGCAGAAACACCCTTTCCACTGTTCGCTTTTTGCCGTTGACAATCTCCGTCACCGGCTCGGTGGGGATCATCACGCGCCCCACGCGGTCCTTCAATCCAAACGCTTGCACGCGGCTCTCAATGGACTCGCGCACCTTGCGCTCAAAGCCCGAATAGGCGTGCAGGATGTACCACTTGAAGAGCGGATTGCGCTCCGGCACTTCCGCCGCCACGGGCGAAGAACCGTCTGGCGGGGCTCCGGACCCGGCTGAAGCGGCCTCGGGCGTTGCCTCAACGGTCGCGGGCTCAGCGGCAACTGCCTGCGCTGCGGGCTCCGGTACCTCGGCCTGCTCGTTTGCGGGTTGTTCCAATTCGTCTGACATTACCCTCTCGATTCCGGGCTGCTCTTCTACTGCTGCAATCCACCCAGACTTTTCAGCAACACGTGCATGCCCTGGTTAAACAGTCCGTCGACGACAAAGAAGTACAAGCCGAAAAGAAACACGGCGATGATGACAACGCCTGTGGTCGACTTCACTTCCTTCCAGGAGGGCGTAACTACCTTGCGCATCTCCGCGCGCACGTCGCGCAGAAAGTCGGTAAACTCTCTCCATTTGCTCATGGCACCGCCCCCAAACTCTGCCAGCGCGCCCGGCTCTTGCCGCTTGGCAGACCGTTCTTCGCTGCGTTCGACTGCTGTTTTCGTGGCCATACTACTTCCCTTCAGTGATCAGTCTTCAGTGATCAGTTTCTTTGTGCAGATGGAAGCCGAATCAACTTCCCGGCCGAGGCCCTGACTGACCACTGACCACTGTTCACTGACCACTCGTCTCAACCTGGCAGGGGCGGAGGGATTCGAACCCCCAAGTTCGGTTTTGGAGACCGACAGTTTAGCCATTGAGCTTACGCCCCTGCAAAACAGCGTTCAGTTGTCAGCGATCAGTGATCAGTTTTTCGTGCGGATGGAAGCCAAATCGGCTTCCTCGCCGCTGCCGTATCTGACCACTGACCACTGTTCACTGACCACTGTCGTTTACTTCGCTTCTTTGTGCACCTGGTGCTTGCGGCAGCGATTACAGAACTTCTTCAGCTCAAGACGGCCGGTAACGGTCTTCTTGTTCTTCGTAGTCGAGTAATTGCGCTCCTTGCACTGCGTGCATTCCAATGTGATAATTTCCCGCATTGCTCAGTCCCTTCGCTAGGTTTCAGGTTTCGGGTTTCAGGTTTCAGTTAGCTTTGTGCTCCGCGGAACTTACTAGCCACGGCTGGCCGAGCTTTTTCTGAAACCTGACACCTTAAACCTGACACCTGTTACTTGATAATTTCCGAGATCGCTCCCGCGCCCACCGTGCGTCCGCCTTCGCGGATGGCAAAGCGCAAGCCCTTCTCCATGGCCACTGGCGTAATCAGCTCAATCGTCAGCTCCACGTTGTCGCCCGGCATCACCATCTCCACACCTGCCGGCAACTCCGCCACTCCCGTCACGTCCGTCGTACGGAAGTAGAACTGCGGCCGGTAGCCCTTGAAGAACGGCGTATGACGCCCGCCCTCTTCCTTGCTCAACACGTACACCGAGCTCTTGAAGGTCGTGTGCGGCGTAATCGATCCAGGCTTGGCCAGCACCATGCCGCGCTCCACGTCTTCCTTTGCCGTGCCGCGCAGCAAAATTCCGGCGTTGTCTCCGGCCATGCCTTCGTCCAACTGCTTCTTGAACATCTCCACGCCCGTGCAAACCGTGGTGCGCGTCTCGCGGAATCCGACAATCTCCACGTTCTCGCCCACCTTCACCTTGCCGCGCTCAATCCTGCCCGTGACAACCGTTCCACGTCCAGAGATCGAGAAAATATCCTCAATCGGCATCAGGAACGGCTGGTCGATGGCGCGATCCGGGCGCGGCACATAACTGTCCACCGCAGCCATCAGCTCGTCGATCTTGGCTTCCCACTTGGCTTCGCCGTTCAAGGCGCCCAGAGCAGAGCCGCGAATTACCGGCGCGTCATCCGGGAACTGGTACTTGGCCAGCAGCTCGCGCACTTCCAGTTCCACCAGCTCGATCAGTTCCTCATCCTCAACCGCATCGCACTTGTTCAGGAACACCAGCACCGAGGGCACGCCTACCTGGCGAGCCAACAGCACGTGCTCCTTGGTCTGCGGCATCGGACCGTCGGTCGCCGCCACCACCAGGATCGCGCCGTCCATCTGCGCTGCGCCCGTGATCATGTTCTTGATGTAGTCAGCGTGGCCCGGGCAGTCCACGTGCGCGTAGTGACGGTTGGCCGTCTCGTACTCCACGTGTGCTGTCGCGATCGTAATGCCGCGCTCCCGCTCTTCCGGCGCGTTATCAATCGAGTCGAACGAGCGGAACTGGTTCTTCGGGTTGTGCTTCTGCAATACCTTCGTAATCGCCGCCGTCAGGGTCGTCTTGCCGTGATCAATATGACCGATCGTTCCCACGTTGACGTGCGGCTTGCTGCGATCAAACTTTTCCTTCGCCATAAAAGTCCTAAATCCCTTTCATCGCTTTACTGCTTGTTGAACCTTGGGGCGCCGGCATTCCGGCTCCAGCCCCAAAAAAATCAGTGTTCAGTGATCAGTCATCAGTTTTTCTTGCCTCTACCAGCCTCGGCAATCCTATCCAGCACCGCCCGGCTGACCACTGATCACTGACCACTGACAACTCGCTTCTCAGTAATACGCGTACACCTTCAAATACCTTTGCCGTAACTCCAGCGGCACCGCTTCCACCAGCCGCAGATACCGTTCGCGCGTCAGGCCCTGGTCGCTCACCGGCAGCGCCTGGTAAAGCGCAATCGCATCCTTGCCCAGCAGTCCGCGCTCCAGAATGCCTTCATAATCCCGGACGCGCAGCTTTGACTTCTTCACGCGATTCAGAAAAACCTCTACGTCGCGCGCATCAAACTGGGCGTCAATCAGCGCGTGCAACTGCGCAAATCCCCGTTCATCCTGTACCGCGATCTCAGCCTGCTCGAACATCGATTCCCTGACCTCAATCCAGCTTTCAGCTCTCAGCCGTCAGCTTTTTCCTGCCTGCCCTTGCCGCGTCGGTTCGTTCCATCAATCCCGAAACTGACAGCTGAAAATTAACAGCTAGTCTTTGGAGCGGGAGACGGGGATCGAACCCGCGACCAACAGCTTGGAAGGCTGTGACTCTACCACTGAGTTACTCCCGCCCAAATCAGTGATCAGTTGTCAGTGTTCAGTGATCAGTTTCATCCTGCCTGCGGAAGCCAAATCAGCTTCCCGGCCGCTGCCGTTCTGACCACTGATCACTGACCACTGTTCACTGTACTTAGTGTTCAGTGATCAGTTTCATCCTGCCTGCGGAAGCCAAATCAGCTTCCCGGCCGCTGCCGTTCTGACCACTGATCACTGACCACTGTTCACTGTACTTAGTGTTCAGTGATCAGTTTCATCCTGCCTGCGGAAGCCAAATCAGCTTCCCGGCCGCTGCCGTTCTGACCACTGATCACTGACCACTGTTCACTGTACTTAGTGTTCAGTGATCAGTTTCATCCTGCCTGCGGAAGCCAAATCAGCTTCCCGGCCGCTGCCGTTCTGACCACTGATCACTGACCACTGTTCACTGTACTTAGTGTTCAGTGATCAGTTTCATCCTGCCTGCGGAAGCCAAATCAGCTTCCCGGCCGCTGCCGTTCTGACCACTGATCACTGACCACTGTTCACTGTACTTCTGGAGCTGATGACCAGGATTGAACTGGTGACCTCTCCCTTACCAAGGGAGTGCTCTACCAACTGAGCTACATCAGCCCGCTAAACCCAAGCCGGTAGTTTGTAGCCCATCGCTTTTAGCTCCATCCTTCCATCGCGAGCCTCAATCACTCAACCCGCCGACACCGGAGCTACTGGCTAATGGCTAATGGCTACTGGCCGCTCTTCCCCCCCGACCGCCGAATCTTCTCCGCCTGCCGGGCTAACACCGCACGCAAGGCCATCCCGCCAATCACGATCAGCGGAATCAGCCTTAACTCCACCGGCCTTCCAAAAACGAGCACCGTGCCCTCGCCCATGGTCAGCCAAACCAACACGGCCAAAGCGCCAAACATCGCCATGGCCGCCCAAAACTTGCGATCGAGATCCGCGCCGGAGCGGTCTAACTTCCCGTTCTCCAAGCTCGTTCCCATCGCCGCTCTCAAACCCAGTTCCCAGCCAACTGACCACTGATCACTGTTCACTGACAACTGTCGTGGTGCACAGGGGAGGATTCGAACCTCCGTAGCTCGCAAGGAGCGGCAGATTTACAGTCTGCTGCCATTAACCGCTCGGCCACCTGTGCCCATTCCACCGTCCCCGTTGCCCCATCCTTTCTTCGCTGCGGCTTGCCGCAAGGAGAAAGGGTGGGAGCCACTTTTCATCCCGCTTCCGCGCACGCCGCAACCTCCGGAGGACTCCGGACTCACGAGCCTGCGCCAGTAGTGGGGATCACCGCGGAGGACAGGCCCGGCGCTCATCCAACCTGCGCCGGAAAACTTTCGCCGCTTCGGCTCCCTCGTTTCGGCTTCCTTTTTGTGGAGCTGGCGAAGGGATTTGAACCCCCGACCCTCTGATTACAAATCAGATGCTCTACCAGCTGAGCTACGCCAGCTCGTTTCCCACAGGAAACCTTCCCGAGGCGCCGAAAAGTGCGCGGACACACTCCAACTTTCCGCGTACACGGCACAGAAATCAAGGTTAGCACACCGCCGCACCCGGAGCAAACGCGGAAAAAACCAGAAACGAGTCTGGCAGCGGGCCATGCCGCTTGGCCCCGGGTGCCCCGCCAAACCGGGACCCACCACGCTCCATTGCGACCTTTTTCGCGAGGCAACCGCCAATTCAACCTTAAATTTCAACCTTAAATAGTATTGATGACCACCGCTCCGGCACCGTGGTATACTCCCGCACATTCACTCAGGGGTCTTGTCTCCAAAATCCTGCCGCCTCCCGACGAGGAAAGTTCATATGAAATTCAGCATAAGATTCGCGACGCTTTTACTGTTCGTATCGTCCACCGCTGCGACCGTATCGAGCGCGCAGAACAGCGATCAGCTTCAAAAGCGCCTCACGGATCAATACACCCTCTCGAAGATCACCGCCGACCGGAGCGATTTGGTCACAGCCGGCGCAATACTCGTGCTCCAAAAGGACGGGCTGGTCATGTACAGCACGGATACCGGCGTTCCCCCATTGAACATCTACAGGGACGGGCACCTCCAGACGAGCAACGGAAGCATGTTGCGCGGGTTGGGCGGCATGATGATGCGCGCTCCCGGCTCGGCGCCCACCTCAGGCATCCCACAGCGCAAGTTTGTCACGGGCGAAAAATTCTGGGTCACAGCGATCACCATTCAGCAGGACGGAGTTGTTTTCAACGTCTACAGCGATCCATTCAACGATGTTCGCTACTACGGTTTGCTGAAATTCCCTTTCCCCAAGAACTCTATCCCGTCCGCGGACGACCTTCAGCGCACCATTGCCGAGGTGCTCTCCATTCAGCCCGCTGACAATTCCGGCGGAGGAGCACAGCAGGGCGACGCAGCTCCACCCGCCCCAGCCGCCGCGCCACGCCCACCGGCAGCGCCGCCCGCTCCAATGCCGGATATCGCTCCGCCCCCGCCGCCGGCCGATGCTCCCCCGCCTACAATCGCCCTCGGCCAGACCAAGGATCAGGTAACGGCTGCCTTCGGCCAACCAACCAAAATGGCAAAGATAGGCGCCAAGGAAATCTACTATTACTCGGACATGAAAGTGACTTTCACCAACGGAAAAGTCAGCAACGTTGAGTAGAGCGCTCGCGCATCCGGATAGGAGCGCGGCCCCGGAAAAGGAATGAGGACGAGATGACGATGCAATTTCCTCGCAATGCCTTGAGAAATGGTTCGGCAGGAATGATTCTTGCCGCTCTGCTGGGCATGGGCTGCTTCGCAACCGCAGCCGCCGCTCAAAAGAAGCCCGCGACACCGGCTCCCAAGCCGGCGGCCGCCCCAAAGCCTTCTGGAGGCGCCGGCGGGGCCACCTCGCACGGACCGACCTCCGGCGGGGCCACGCATGGACCAACCACCGGCGGGACCACGCACGGGCCAACCACTGGCGGGACCACGCATGGACCAACCACCGGCGGGACCACGCACGGGCCAACCACCGGCGGGACCACGCACGGGCCAACCACCGTCGGCGGGAACCACCCCGGCGGTCCGGGAGGTCCAGGTTCGCACGGTCCTGCCGGCGGCCACTCGCCGATCGGGGGCGGACCCGGACCCAGAGGAAGCAACGATCACGTCGCCCGCAACGGCAGCGAGGTTCGCAATCGTCCTGACGGCTCGAGGAGCGATGTGCATGACCCCAAACGCGGGATGGACATTCACCATGGGCTGAATGGGAACCGCAGAGTCTCAGTCGATCGCCCAGGTCATGGCCGCCTGGTTGCGGAGCGGGGCCGCCCGGGATATGTGCAGCGTGGGTACGGTTACCACGGGCACGATTTTGGCCGGCGCGCTTACTACTACCATGGCCACGAATACAACCGCTATTACCGTGGCTATGGATACCGCGGGCTGTATTTGAACGTCTACGCGCCGGGCTTTTACTATGGCCGAGGCTTTTACGGATGGGCTTACAATCCGTGGGCTACGCCTATCGCCTACGGGTGGGGGTGGGGAGGTAGTCCCTGGTATGGCTACTACGGCGGATTCTTTGCGCCATACCCGGTGTACCCCTCAGCCTCGTTTTGGCTGACGGACTACATCATCTCCCAGGATCTGCAGGCAGCCTACGCGGCGCATCAGGAGGCCGGCGAAACAGACGGCGCTCCGTCGGCCGCAGGCGGCCCTCCAGAGATGACGCCCGAGGTAAAGCAGCAGATTGCCGACGAGGTGAGGGCCCAGTTGGCCCTGGAGAATCAGGAAGCCGCACAGAACGCACAGCAACAGGATACGGACCCCGGTTCCAGCGGGATTGCGCGCATGCTGGGCGACGGCCATCCGCATGTGTTTGTGGCGGGAGACGCGCTGGACGTGGTAGATGCCAGCGGACAGGAATGCGGGCTCAGCGATGGCGATGCGCTGCAACTGCAGCCCGGGTCTGACCCTAACGCAACGGCGGTGAACCTGGTGGTGCTGGCCAGCAAGGGCGGGAAAGAGTGCCACACTTCCGATACGGTCACCGTGCAATTGACCGACCTGCAGGAGATGCAGAACCACATGCGGGAGAACATCGACCAGGGGCTCCAGGAATTGCAGGCAAAGCAGGGTAAGGGTGGAATCCCGCAAGCGCCGCCCTCGGCCCAGGGTACGCCTACTGAGGCTGCGTATGCATCCGTTGCGCCCCCTCCCGATCCGACGGACACAGCCGATCTTCAGCAGCAGGGTCAGCAAGCCGACCAGGCTGAGAAGGAAGCGACCGGCGATGCGCCGCCGAGTGGTAGTGCCCCGGCCGGCGCCGCACCGCCTGCTCCCGCCGCACCCGTATCGGTCCAAATGGGCCAGACGCCCGATCAGGTGCAGGCGTCTTTGGGTGCTCCCAAAAAGATGGCGAACCTGGGCCCCAAGGTTATCTATTACTACGACGGCATGAAGGTTACCTTCACGAATGGAAAGGTAACTGACGTGCAATAGCCAGAGCGGGCGGCTGCGAGCGATCAGCTCGAAGCCGTCCGCCGCCTCACCACCACCGTCGGCTTCGTCAAGGCCACCGACGTCGACGCCAAGTCCTCGGTCTGCGTTCCTGTCTCAGGCACCGGCTTCCAGGAAGGCGATCACGTGCGTACCCCGCAGTAGCGCTAGCTTCGCAAACCAGAAAACGCCCGCCGCGGCCCCCGTGCCCGGCGGGCGTTTTCTTGCGCACGGTTTGCCGCAACTAGCGCCTCCACCACAGAAATATCGCAGCTCCTCCTGCGAGCGCTGCCGCGCCGCATGGGAATGCCGCAGCCGCTCATTGCGAGGGCCACGCAATTGCGTTTAGGCTGCTGGATCATGGCAATGCTCGTATTGAACGTTTTTCTTGCTCCCACAAAAGCCTTCAGGGAAGTTCCCTGGCATCTTGATGTTTGCGATGTTCTTGCTCGTGCGTTGCATCAATCCATCGCGCAGCAGCAATGAACAACGGTCGATCACAGATGGTAGGCAGGACTCTCCGCCGACTTATAGTTCCTTCCCTCAATCGTCCCGGGTACCTATACACCTCCACCGATGGCCTCATCGCCCTCAAGGCAGTCACGGCGGCAGTGACTAATGGTCGCCAGCCTTGTCCCACATTCACGGATTTCTCGGCATGGCTGTCACTTCGCCAAAGGCCTTGCAGCCTTCCCTCGGCGACATCCACCGGGGATCGCCAACCTTGATGTCATCGTGAGGACGAGACTGTCACGTGGGCTCCACTCTCCGAAATTGTGAACTTCAGTCTGGTGGAGGCTGAAGTCATGCCATCGTCGGAATCGCCAAGCGGCGATCTGAACGGTCCCTTCCGGGCAGAACGACCAAATTCCCGGGGCCGTTCCCGCTGTTGCTGGCGGTTTGTCCAAGGGCACAGCGGCTGGCGGAGTATGGCACAGGAGCGTCTGCGCGCGAGCCGGCGCATCGCGCGAGTTCCGCAGGAGGCGCCGCGGGATGCACGTTTCCGACGGCGCAGCCTGAGATGTGGTTGCATTCAGCTGCAGACAATATTGCACCGCTGGCTGCGCAGTCAGCCTGTTGCGAATACTGACAAGAGGCGAGTCTGGGCTGAATCCTACGGGAGCATATAACAGCTCAGAAATGCGGCCGCTTCGGAAAGATCCTCACGTAGAGCGTCACCGATCCCGAGTCGCCCAATTGGTGTTCCGGTCGAATGATACACCCGCACTCGAATGCGGCTCATTAAATCGCACTTGCAATGCGGATTGGCCCTTCCGTCCTGCGACTGCCATCCGAAGAAAATCGCTCTTGCCGCAGCCAACCTTTGGGTTGATCATTTGAGTGCCTGATGCCCGGCGCTCCATCAGCCCCAATCGCCGTGATCCCAAGGAGAAACTGCATGCGCAAGAGACTTCCAGCCCTGGCATTGCTGGCCATTGCCTCGTTGCTCTTCGCGCAAGAGGACATGAACAACGCCGCCGTCATCAAATTGCTGAAGGCGGGCCTGTCAGACGACCTGATCGTCAACACTATCGACGCGTCTCCCGGTAAATACGACACCTCTGCGGATGGTCTGGATGCGCTGCGGAATGCAGGCGCCGACAGCAAAGTGATCTCGGCCGTGCTGATGAAGTCCGCACCCGGGCCGCCGCCCGCACCCGCTCCCCCCATCTCCTCGCGCGACGTTGCGCCCAGCGCTGCGGAGATTGCCTCGAAGATTCCGCACGGCGTTGACGGCGTCGGCGTCTACTTCCAGGCCAGAGACGAAAGCTGGAAAATCGTGCTTGCAGAAACGGTGACAAGAAAGGCCGGAGGCGTGGTCAAGTCAGTCGCCACGGAAGGCAAAATCAAGGGAGACGTGAATGCCATCGTCGATGGAGCGTCGAGCACGCTGACGCTCATGCTTCCGGCCAGCTTCATTCTGTACACGCCTGAAGGCAGTTCCGTCGGCGATTATCTCCTCGTGCGATTTCGTGCCCATGAAAAAAAGCGGGAGTTTCGCCTGGAGACAGGCGGCGAATTTCATCGTTCCAGCAGTGAGGCCAAAGACTCCGTCGATTTCACCAGCACGGAACTCGCGCCGCATGTTTACCAAGTCACCCTTGGCCGCGAATTGGGTGCGGGGGAATACGCTTTTCTGGCTCCGAATGACGCGCTCGATCTCAGAGGCAGTGCCGGTTCCGGCAAGTTGTACACCTTCTCGGTCGTCAAATAGCGGTTCCCGTCCGCTATGCTGAATGCATGTCCGAGATTCGCCCCGAAATTCCTGGCCTGGGGCGCCCGTAACGCATGAGCCGACGCACGCGCAGAACGCTTTTGATTGTCGCCGCCCTCCTGGTTTTGGTGGCCCTCGCCGTCTTCTTGCGTTCCAAAGCTCCGCCCGAGGCCGCGCGCCTGCTGCCCGAATCCGACGGCATCATCTACATCGATCTCCGGCCCATTCGCACCGTCCTCCACAAAGAGCTCAAGCCGCCCCAGCACTCCGCCGAATACCAGGAGTTCATTGACGCCATCGGCATCGACCCCGAGCGCGACCTCGACCAGGTGGCCATCGCCCTGCACCGCATGCCCGACCCCAGCGGACCCAACGGGACGGTTGCATACTCCATGGTCCTCGTCGGCAAAATCACCGGCCAGCGCTTGAACGCGTGGCTCGACGCGCACGCCACTTCGCGCGAATCCTACGCCGGGCACACCGTCTACAGCATTCCCTCTGAAGGCCGCACCGTCCGCGTCGCGCAAATCGGCTACGACACCATCGCCGCCTCCAACTTCCCCACCACGGAAAAAATCCACTCCATCCTCGACCGTCATCGCACCGCCGCATGGCCGCTCTCCGGCTCCACGTTGCTCCAGCAGCACTACCACGACGTGCCTTTGCTCTCGCTCGCCTGGGGCGTCGGCCAAATCGGCCTTCCCTTCAGCGAGAGCGGCGCCATCCACATCTTCGGCCTGGAGCTGCCCCTCGAGCCTGACTCGACAATCATCGCCAGCCTGCGCTGGACCGGATCGCTGCACCTGCGCGTTGAAGAAATTGCGCCCTCTGAAGCCACGGCCACCAGCCAGGCCGCCGATCTGGCCACGCTCGTCACCCTGGCCCGTGGCATTACCCCGCAGCTCGGCTCCAGCCCCGCCAACAACAGCCTCAAGCAATTGCTTGAAACCGCTGAAGTCACGCAACACGGCGAGCGCGTCGTAGTCACAGCCGCGGTCCCCGGCAGCTTTTTCACCGGGCTATAGTGAAGGCGAGTGAAGAGGTGAATAAAGTGAAGGAGTGAAGAAACAAAGCGATGAAGGTGCGACAGGCCGTGGAATCGCTTTCCGCTCCCGGCGCATCGAAATAAAGGTTGCCGCGCATCCCCGTTCTCCGCGCGCATTTTTTTAGATGAATCCCCTGAGAGGTTGCACAAAGATGCTGCACCAAAATCCAAACATCTCCGCTCTGAATCGTCTTTTCATCCTTACCTGCGCGCTACTCGCAATCAGCCCCGCCGTCGCCGTAGCGCAAAACGCGCAACCTCCCGTCCTCACCGGCCAGGCCGCGTTTACCGACGCCGCGCACGAAGCCCCCGGCATCCGTCGCCATCTCACAGTCGCCGACCTGCCCGATCCCGCGCCCGATCAATCTGTCGATAACGGCCCTAACATCGTTGCCCGCCCCGCCAACGCCTGGCCCATCGCGCCCAAGGGCTTCAAGGTAGAGCTCTACACCACCGGTCTCGACAACCCGCGGCTGATTCGTTTTGCTCCAAACGGCGACCTCTTCCTCGCCGAGAGCGGATCGGGAAAAATCAAAGTCTTCCGCGGCGTCGACGCCAAGGGAAATCCCAAACAAATTTCCGTCTTCGCCGAAGGCCTGCACCAGCCCTTCGGCATCGCGTTTTATCCCAACGGCGCGCATCCGCAATGGGTCTACATCGGCGACACCGACGCCATCGTGCGCTTCCCGTACAAGAATGACGATCTAACGGCGAGCGGTCCCATGGTGCAAATCGCCGATCTGCCCGGCGGAGGGCGTCTGCGCGGCGGCGGCCACTGGACGCGCGATCTCGCCTTCACGCAGGACGGCAGCAAACTTCTCGCGTCCGTCGGCTCGCACTCCAATGTCGACGACGCCGACACCCATCCTGAAGAATTTCATCGCGCCGATGTGCTCGAGTTCACGCCCGAGGGCAAGTTCCTCAAGGTCTACGCTTCAGGCCTGCGCAACTGCGTAGGCGAGGCCATCAATCCCACCACCGGCGAACTGTGGTGCTCCACCAACGAGCGCGACGCGCTCGGCAACAACCTCGTGCCCGACTACATCACGCACGTGCAGGAAGGCGGCTTCTACGGCTGGCCCTGGTGGTACATGGGCGTAGGCGGTGGTAAACAGGATCCGCGCCATCAAGGCAAGCATCCCGAGCTCAAGGGCAAAGTCATCACCCCCGACATTCTCCTCGAGCCTCACTTCGCCTCGCTGGAAATGACCTTCTACGAAGGCTCGCAGTTCCCCGCCAAATACAAAGGCGACGGCTTCGCCGCCGAGCACGGTTCCTGGAACCGCGCCCAGCGCGCAGGCTACGAAGTCATCCGCCTGCCCATGCACAACGGCCACGCCACCGGCGAATACGAAGACTTCCTCACCGGCTTCACCGTAGGCTCAGGCGACGGCGATGTCTGGGGCCGTCCTGTAGGCGTAGCCGTAGCGCCAGACGGCTCTCTCTTCGTCACCGACGACGGCTCAAGGTCGATCTGGCACGTGATCTACACCGGCAAGTGACACTGCCACCCTCTGCGCTGTCATCCTGAGCGGTAAAAATCTGATGTCACCCCGAGCGAGTCCCGGCGCGCCGGGACGAGTCGAAGGACCTGCGGTTGTTTTTGTCGGGTGCCCCATCCATTTCGTTCGTCCCGGGCGAACGAAATGGGTGGGATCGCACAATCCTCTCTGACCACTGACCACTGACCACTGGCCACTGATCACTGATCACTGACCACTAATCACTGACCACTGATCACTGATCACTGATCACTGTCTTCGAAAATCTCCTCAATCCTCATCCCAAACAGCCGCGCCAGCTTGAACGCCAGCGGCAAGCTGGGATCGAACTTCCCCGTCTCGATCGCGTTGACACTCTGTCGCGAAACTTCCAGCCGCACCGCCAGGTCCGCCTGCGACCAGTCCCGCTCCGCGCGCAGTACCTTCAGGCGGTTCTTCATCTGTACCTCCAGCGCGACACTGCCCCTGAAACCGTCATCCCTGCAAGGAACAAAATCTCGCCCAAAACGAAATTCATGTGCGGAACATGGATGAACGTCCCGAGCATGAACCAAAAGACAGCCACGCACGCGGTCACGCCAAAGCCCCAAAGAATCGCTTGCACAAAAAGAGTTCTTTGAAACTCATCCTTCTCTTCCGCCAGATAAAACCCGACGCTGAATATCATGGCGATAAACGGCGACGACGCCACCGCGGCGCAGAGAACGGCCCAAACTCCCGCTGGATGGATATGGAAGTGGTCCAAACCAACTTTCATCATCACCACAAGTAACATCAACGGCAGGATGAAGAAGAGAAAACGGTCTTCGAATCGATACCTTGCAGGACTGCTGACATATGGGCTCATAACGGATTCCTTTGCAGATTGAAAATGTCGGATTGCCGATTCGACGCGATCGCGGCCGTCATCTGTATCTCGCCTTCACCACCGGCATGGCGATGACCACAAAGAGCCAGAAGATCGGGTAGATCCACATCGCTGGCAGGTGCGGCACATGCACGAACGCCTCCAGATAGCCCCATGCGGTGGTCGTTGCCAGAGTTCCGCCGATGCCGCCCAGCAGGCACTGCACCAGCAAATTGCGCTGGAACTCGTCTTTTTCGACAGCCAGGAACCGCCCCGTCTCGATCAGCACCCACAAAATCGGAAGCGCGGGCAGAATAGCCACCGGATAAGCCAGCAAGCCCTTCAAATGCCAAAGGCGAAACACCGCGGCAGCAGCCACCGCGAGAACTACGACCAACCCAGCGCTCATCCAGCACGAACGTGCAAACCGGCGCACCGCCGGATTCTTGCTTGAACAGAACATAGTAAGTCCCCTTTACTAAATGACAAGTAAACATTACATCGCTCGCGAATACTTGTCAAGCGTCGTTGACACGTTTCGCGGCATTTACCGCCTGCTGCCCCGACCCATTCCCAGACGGCCCTTGGGTCGCTCGTCCCCGGTCCCCCGTCTTTCCTGCTCCCTCGCTCCCATCGCGCTCTTGCTCCCTGCCGGGTTCCCCAGCGAGCGGTTTGCGCTCGCTGGGATGGCTTGCTCCCCGTCGCTGTCAAGCGCAAGACCTTCAACCAGCGCACCCAGAAATCCCCTAACCCGCTGATCTCAAACCCTATAAAGCACGTAGAATTTTCCAGCCGGGCCGTGCGGGTTATTTCCTCGACTGGCGCATACTGGTCTTGGCAGCAGAGAAGCGGCCTCCGGTCCGGTGGGCGTCGTCGCGGCGGACAGAGGTTCGCCGCGTTCGCATTTTGGGACAAGAAGTCCGCGAAGGGTCGTGGGGCATACCACAACCCCTTTGCCATGAGAATTTTGCCCCGGACCGCCTCAATCGAGGGGCATTATGGCGGTGCCGCGGTGCAACCGGCCGCCTTTGACAACTTTGCGCGAAAAATCCGGGAGGGGGGCTAGGGGGCGGGGGATAGGCCTATCGACATCGGCGAAGATAAGACCGCCGGCGCATTCCGGGTGCACCGTCCTGGAGTTCGCCGTTATGCCGGGTGCACCGTCCTGGAGTTCGCCGTTATGCCGGGTGCCCCATCCTAAAGTTCGCCGCGCCGCGGCGAGCTTTAGGGTGGGATAGCACGAACGCATCGCGCGGGGGGCGTTCCAACTCCGTCAACTCCGCTGCCTTATCAATGCATCACCCGCCCGTGCATCCCGGCCGGGTGCCCCATCCTAAAGTTCGCCGCCGCGCGGCGGACTTTAGGGTGGGACAGCACGAATGCATCGGCCGGGATGCGCCGACTCGATGACTCGCTGTTTTTTCAGTGCATCACCCGCCCGTGCATCCCCGCCTCAAAGCTGCGGCGGTCGAGCCGCGGCAGCGCCCGCGTCACCTTGTCGGGGACGAGCGCGTAGTGCCGCGCCGCAATCAGTGCCTCCGCCACGCACCACACGTCTTCTTCGGCGGTCATCCAGTGGCAGCGGTCCAAACGCGCCAGGTTCACGGCCCGCGAGTAGGCGCGCAACGTGTATTCGCCGCGCAAATTGTAGTAGCTCGCAAAGTAGCTCAGCGCCAGTTCGCGCAGCGAACGGTAAACCGGCGGGCGAAAGCGCAGCCCGGCAAAGTTTGACTTGGCAATGCCGCCCCACAGCCCTCGTTCGCGGAAGAGGGCCACCACGTGGTCGTCGTCATGCACGCTCTCGAGATCCATCACCAGCGGCGGATGCCCACCAACGCGCAACGCCGCGGCCGCCAGCAGCGCCCCCTCCAGGCAATGGCCTTTACGTTCAAGGAGCACGCGCCGCGGCGAGCCAGCCGTGTCCGCGTACTGGTACGTAAGCGCGTCAATGAATTTCTGGATCCGCGCCGGCGTCTTCAGCGCGCGCAAGGTCCGCAAATCCGCCGCCGACAAACCAAAGCTCTCGTTCCTCAACCGTCCCATGCGCCTTTCGCCCCCACTCGTTCGCGCTCGCCCCGCGCTCCCGAAAATCGCGAAACTTCCAGAAGTGCATTCTAAAGCCCGCGCCGTGCGCCGCGGCTCTGCCTGGCCAGGGCGAAGTTCGCTGACTCGCTGACTTGCCGACCCTCTCCCTCGCTCCCTGTTAAGCTTCTTCCGTGGGCTTTCAAGATTTCCTCGGCAACACGGCCACCGTCACGCACCTCCGCGAAAGCGTGCGCGCCGGCCGTTTTCCCCACTCCATGATCCTCGCCGGGCCGCGCGGCGCGGGCAAATACACGCTCGCCCTCATGCTGGCCCAGGCCGTCAACTGCCTCAATCCCACAGAATCCGATGGCCTGCCTGACTTCTGCGGCGTTTGCCGCAATTGCACGCGCATCGCCGCCTCCGCCAACCTCGACGCGCTCGTCGCCGAAGCCGTCGCCGCCCGCGACGACATGCGCGACACCGACAAGCGCGAGACCCGCATCTTCGTGCAGACCCATCCCGACATCCTTGTCGTTCCGCCCGACCCGCCGCAGCTCATGATCAAGCTCGGCCAAGTGCGCCAAGCCATTCACATGGCGTATTACCGGCAACCGGCCGAAGCCAAGCGCGCCTTCACCATCTTCACCTCATCGGCGTTTATGAAGGAGGCCGCGAACAGCCTTCTCAAGCTCCTCGAAGAGCCGCCGGAGCACACCACGCTCATCCTGCTCACCGAGAATCCGCAGGAACTGCTGCCCACCACGCGCTCGCGCGCCGTTATCCATCGCCTTGGCGCGTTACCCGCGGCCGATCTCGAGACCCTTCTCGCTCAGCGCCGCCCAGAGCTCAGGCCGCAGCAGCGCACCCTGGCCGCACGCCTCGCCCAGGGCGCAGTGGGCCGCGCCCTCGCACTCGATCTCGACGTATACCTCGCCGGCCGTCAGGATGCTCTTGTCATTCTGCGCACCGCACTACGGGAGCCCGACTACTCCGACCTCTTCCACGCCACGGAATCCTACCGCGCCGGCGCCGAAGGGCAGGAGAAGACCGTCAATCTGCTCCGTGCCCTCGGCAGCCTCCTGGAAGATATGCTGCTCGTCGTGGCCGGCACCCCTGCGCTCATCCGCAATGTCGATCTGGCCGCCGAGATCGCCCGCCTCGCCGAAGGCCTTTCCGTGGATTGGATCGACGGCGCCGCCCGCGCCCTCGTCCAGGTGGAGCAAGGCATGCGCCGAAACCTGCTCCGCTCCCTCTCGCTGGACGCCATGGCCGTAAGTTTAGGGATTAGCCAATAGGGAATAGGGAGTAGAAAGACAGCGCCCTAATGACCGCTCGCTATCAGCTTTTCCCTATCGGCTATTCCCTACTCCCTGTTCCCTACCTTGCCCCTTGACGCGCCACAACAATCCACGCAGAATATAGGTGCAACCCCACATCGGCTCCAGGCATCTTTTCAGATAAGAGCACTCCCACGAAGAGAAGGACGGCGGGTCGCCGTTTTCCGCCAATACGGAACGTACGTCTGCTTCTTTCAAGTGGGAAAAAGATGCCTCCGCGCAGCTGCGGTTCTTAGGCTGGCGTCGCATGGAGGGGTGGGCGCGCGGGTTCTTTCGGGATGTTCGGAGCACGCTGAGCCTGGCTTTGCCGTTTTGGTTCTTCTTTGAAGGGAGGGTCGTTCCCCGTGAGTATCCACTCAGTTCTGCCGCCAGCCCGAGGCTTCGAGCCTGGCCGCCTTCCCACACATAATCGCAAGAACTTTTCCGCGCCGCTTCCCTACCGTTTTCCTGCGCATACCACCGAAATTGACGCGCCCAACCGCCACGCCGAGCTCTTCTATCTGCAAAAGCAAATCCAGTCGCAGACGCCCATGGTCATCGTGCTCGAGGACGGCGAGCGCATCGACGGTTGCATCGACTGGTACGACCGCAACTCCATCAAGGTCCGCGGCCGCACCAGGACCCTCATCTATAAATCCGCCATCAAGTACATGTATAAGCTCGGTGACAACGGATGATGATGGTGTGAGTGCGAGTGTGGGTGTGGGTAATCAGTGGCCAGTTCACACTCACACTCACACCTTATTCTCTCGTTGCCTTCGTCCCCGCCTTATTCAGTCGATCTCGAATCGCCGCGCCAATCCCCTTCGCCGCGGGCAACGGGCAAAGAATCACCGTGCACCCTTGCTGATCAAGTGATCGAAGTCCCGCATAGAGATCGTGCGCCATCTCGTCAGGTCTCGACCATGCGCCCCACGCAAAGACGCGGCATTCCGCAAGCCTTTCCGAAACATTCACGCCGTCCGGCAGCATCACGCCGATCCTCTCGCCATGAATTCCGCGCGCGATCTCTGCGAGCCGCGTTCCGAGTTCTTCCAGCGGCGCGTCCACCAGCACCAGCCGCGCCCGCGGTGCGTAGTGGCGGATACCCACGCCCGGCGAGGGTAGCGCTTCCGCGGGAGTGTCGCGCAGCGTTTCCGTGCTTCGATACATCTCCACCGGCCCAGCCACTGCGCGAATCTGCTCTGCCGTCACCGCGCCCGGCCGGTAGATCACCATTGTCGACGGGTCGAGAACCGTGGACTCGACGCCGCGTTGCGACGGTCCCGCATCCACCACCGCATCAATCCGCCCGTCGAGATCGTCCAGAACATGCTCGGCCGTCGTGGGGCTGATGTGCCCGAAGCGGTTGGCGCTTGGCGCCGCCACGGGAACGCCGGCGCGACGAATCAACTCCAGCGCGACTGGATGTGAAGGTACGCGCACTCCCACCAGCGGCCGGCCCGCGGTCACCACGCCCGGCACCGCCGGCCTGCGGCGCAGCAAAAGCGTCAGCGGCCCCGGCCAGAATTTCTCCATCAGCCGCCGTGCCGCCGCCGGAACTTCCTCCACCAAGTCCTCGAGCATCGCTTCTGAAGCAATGTGCACAATGATTGGATCCCATGCCGGCCGCGACTTGGCGGCAAAGATGCGTTCCACGGCTGCCCGGTCGAGCGCGTTCGCTCCCAGACCGTATACCGTTTCGGTCGGCAGCGCTACCAATCCACCGGCGCGCAAAATCGCCGCGGCCCGATCCAGCGATTCGCCGGCCTCACGCGTTTCCAGGCGTACTGGATCTACGATCAAATGCAGTGTCTTCACCTGTTTATTGTCGCCGTTCCGCGCGGCCCGCACCAGCCGTCGCGCGCCAGGCGCCTTGCGGTAAGATTTCTGCCATGCCCGACGCATCTTCCGCACTCCGCCAGGTTTCGGCTGTCATCGCCTGCGGCCACGGAGTTGCCTCCGGCCAATCCACCGCCGACACGCGCTTTCCCATGGGCACCATCCGCATGCAGTTGCCATTCTTTGCCGCGCGAGGGCTCGATCTGGATGCGTACTTCTCCGGCAACTTCCTCGCCGCCACGCTGAATCTGGACGTGGCGCCCTGGCGCGTGCAAATCCTGGGGCCTGAGTTTTTTCTCAGCTCCGTCGAGTGGACCGATCTGATGCCCGCAGAAAATTTCTACCTGAGCGCGGCGCAGGTCGGCTTCGGAGAGCGGCTTTACAAAGCGTTGCTCTACATTCCCGACCCGGCCACCAAGCCCGACCACTTTCAGCCTCCCACGATTGTCGAAGCCATCGCCGAGCCAATTGCCGGCCTAGGCCACGGGGCCGCGGTCACGTTGCATTACCATCCCGCCGCGATACGGCTTGTGCCGTAGGGCGCAGAGTGAGCGGCCGACGGCCCACCGCACGCTTATACTTCATTCATCGCATGCCGATTGAAACCGAAATCAAGTTTCGTGTCGCCGGCCTCGCCGCACTGGCCCAGCAACTCCAATCGGCGAAATTCCGCCTCGAAACTCCGCGCAGCTTCGAGAGCAACGTGCTCTACGACACGCCGGACCGGCAAATGCGCGCGCGCACCGAGATTCTCCGCATCCGCAGCTACGCAGGCCGCTGGACGCTGACCCACAAGGGCCTGCCGAGTTCCGGCTTGGGCGAAGACCTGCACAAGCACCGCGTCGAAACCGAGACCGGCATCGCAGACGGTGACGCGCTCGCCGAGTATTTTCTTAGTCTTGGATTAGTTGCTGCGTTTCGTTATGAGAAATGGCGCACCGAGTGGACCGACGGCGAAGGCCACTGCGTCATCGACGAGACTCCAATCGGCGATTACGCGGAGCTGGAGGGCTCTTCCGCCTGGATCGACCGCACCGCGGCCCGGCTCGGCGTCGACCCCGCCCAGTACGTGACTCTCAGCTACGGGCGCCTCTTCGAGGCCTGGCGCGAAGAACACGCGAGCACCGCTCAGGACCTAACCTTCGCTGCCATTCCCAAGTCCCAGCCCGCCCACTGACGCCAGCTACCGGCCTCTCCCTCCTCCCTTCCTTTCGCTGCCGCGTCGCGCCGCCCTCAGGCTGGTTGGCTTCTCGCGCCGGGACGCCGGTTTGCGGATTTGAAAACCGTCCTGCAATCAACTTTCCGATCCCTTGCGGAGCGGTCTTTTTTTCGGCTGCGCAGGCACAAATACGCCTCGTCCACGGTCCCGCGCCTTGGCGTTGAGCCCGTCCCATGCAGGACCCCGCACGCCGTGGCCTGCGCCCCCCACGGGCCGGAATACCGTTGGTACACTCCCGCCAGTCTTTGAAAGGATTGCAATGGAATATCATGTTCTCTTGGAGTACCTTCAAAGACTATGCCCAATGAGAGTAAGGGTTCCGGCGCCCCGGACAGTATTTCCCTGACCGTCGCCATTCTCGACGCCGATGAACAGCGCCGCAAAGCCGCGGTAGCCGTACTCTCGCGACTGGAGAGTCTCGAGATCACAGAGATCCCCTTCTTCCCCGAAAAGGCTGGCGAGCTGGCGAAGATTCTTCCTGATCCTTACGATGTGGTGCTTTTCAATGTCGACTGCGACCAGGACCTCGCCTTCGACATGGCAGAGAATCTCAGCGCCATCTCGCGCACCTATGTGATGGCCTACTCGTCGCGAGCCGACATGAAGCTGGCCGTGCACCTGATGCGCGCGGGCGCGCGCGAGTTCTTTACCACGCCTATTGACCCTGTGGAGCTCGCTGCCGCCATGGAGCGCGCGGCCGAGCGCTATGCCGAAGCGAACCAGGATGGGAAAGAGGCCGGTCGCTTATTTGTGTTTCTCGGAACAAAGGGCGGCTGCGGCGTCACCACGCTCGCCGCCAACTTCGCGCTCGCGCTGGCGCAGGAATCCGAAGGCAAAACTTTGCTGATGGACTTCGGCCTTCCATTAGGCGACGCGGCCATCAATCTCGGCATCAAGGCCGAATACTCTGTGGTCAACGCCCTGCAGCAACCTGACCGCCTCGACGCCAGGATGCTCACTCAGATGGCGGTCAAGCACAGCACAGGACTCTCGGTGCTGGCTTCGCCCTCTGAGTTCAGCGATCACCCGTTGCCCCTCCATTCCATTGACAGGCTGGTCTCGGTGGCTTGCGATGCCTATGACTTCGTGGTGGCCGACGTGGGCTCGCGCATCGATTTGCTCGGCACCTCGCTTTTTAACAAGTCCGCCGTGCTCTACCTCATCACGCAGGTCGGCATCTCCGAGCTGTTTAACGCCAACCGCATGGTGACGAAGTTCTTCTTCACGCGTGACCAGACCCTGCAGATCGTGCTCAATCGCTTCAAGCCCAGCGATTTGCTCTTCGACGAAAGAAAAATCGATGAAGCGCTCACTCGGCCCGCGCAGTGGAAGGTCCCCGACGACTACGCCGCCGCCCGGCGCACCCGCGAAACCGCGACGCCCATGGTGCTCGGCGATTCCGGTATCGCCCGCGCCATTCGCGAAATGGCAAAGACGGCCACGGGCCTGCACGCTGAAAAAAGCGAAAAACGCGGTTTCTTCCGCTTCCTGCGATAGAAAACAGGGATAGGAAGGTAGCCGGTAGGAACTGGAAAAACGAGAGATTCCACACACAAACAAGGGGCGTGCTCGCACTGAGCACGCCCCTTGTTCTATTCCCTATTGGCTACTCCCCATTCCCTGTTCTTACCCCGCCGCTCCATGGCACTTCTTGTACTTTTTCCCGCTGCCGCAGGGACAGGGATCGTTACGCCCCACCTTGTCGCCGGTGCGTCGCTGCGTGGGCTCGCTGCTGTCTCCGCCTCCCGCGCGGCTCGCCGCGGCCAATTCCCGCTCTTTCTTGCGATGGAATTCCTTCTCGATCTGATCGATGGTCGTTGAAGGCGGGCGCGGGGAAATCGCGATCTCGCGCGGAGCGCCGTCGCCCCCAGCCAACGGTTGCGCCGCGCTCGCCACCGGCGGAGCCTTTGGCACTGGACCGCGCGGCTGTATCGCCTCCGTCACAGGCTGCCCGTCAGGCCCCAGAATCTGCATCCGGAAGAGGAACCGCACCGTGTCTTCCTGGAACTTCAGCATCATGGCCTCAAACATATCGAAGGATTCGCGCTTGTATTCGACCAGTGGATCCCTCTGCGCATAGCCGCGCAGATTGATGCCCTCCTTCAGGTGGTCCATCGAGAGCAGGTGATCCTTCCACAGCCCGTCAATTACGTTCAGCATGATCATGCGCTCGTGGTAGCGCATGGTCTCCGCACCAAGAATCTTCTCCTTCGCCCCGTAGCTCTCCGTCAGCTTGGCAAAGATCGCCTCGCCCAGCTCGTGCCGGCTCAACTCCTCGGCCTTGACGCCCGACGCTGCCAGGTTGAAACCGAAATGATCGACGAGCTTCTCGCCCAATCCCTTCAGGTCCCACTGATCTTCGCGTACCCGCTCGTTGCAGTGCTCGTCAAGCAGGCTCGACAGAACCCCGCCGACGTAATCTTCCAGAATCAGCTCGCGCTGTTCGACGCCTTCGAGGAGTTGGCGGCGCAGGCCGTACACCGCCTCGCGCTGCTTGTTCATCACGTCGTCGTACTCAAGCAGGTGCTTGCGGGCTTCGAAGTTCTGCGCCTCCACGGCCTTTTGCGCGCCCTCGATGCGCTTCGAAATCATGCGCGACTCGATGGGTACGCCCTCTTCCATGCCCAGCCGTTCCAGCAGCGTACTTACCCACTGCTTGGCAAAGATGCGCATCAGGTCGTCTTCGA
Source organism: uncultured Acidobacteriota bacterium (assembly GCA_963786565.1). GTDB lineage: Bacteria > Acidobacteriota > Terriglobia > Terriglobales > Acidobacteriaceae > Telmatobacter. Next base: position 1,077,123 of record CAWAZR010000024.1, read on the forward strand.
GCGAAAGAAAGAAGCGCGATTCTCCGGGGTCGCCCTGGCGTCCGGCGCGTCCACGCAGCTGGTTGTCGATGCGCCGCGACTCGTGCCGTTCCGTGCCTAGAATGAACAACCCCCCGGCTGCGATCACCTGCTCATGTTCCAGTTGCGCGGACCTGGCATGCACATGGAACGCGCTTGCCCAGCCCGCTTCGGAGATTTCGAACTCCTGCCCCTGGTAATAAAAACGCTGGAATCCAGGCGGCGCCATGGGATTGATCGTGCCTTCGGCCACGCTGATAGCGCGGGCCTCTTTCTTGTCCACCAACTCCTTGCGCGCCATGAAATCCGGGTTGCCGCCCAGCAGAATATCGGTGCCACGGCCGGCCATGTTCGTCGAGATCGTCACCACTCCCGATCGGCCTGCCTGCGCCACAATCTCCGCCTCGCGCTCGTGGAACTTGGCGTTCAGCACCACATGCTTCACGCCTTTCTTCTGCAATGTCGTCGAGAGGCGCTCACTCTTCTCGATCGACGTCGTGCCCACCAGCACCGGCTGCCGCTTCGCGTGCAGTTCGGCAATGTTGTCGGCCACGGCATTGTATTTTTCCTTTTCGGTGCGGAACACCACGTCGGAATTCTCCAACCGCCGCATCGGCTTGTTGGTCGGGATGACGACGATCTCCAGCTTGTAGATTTTTTCGAACTCGGCCGCTTCGGTTTCCGCCGTGCCCGTCATGCCGCTCAGCTTTTGATAAAGCCGGAAATAATTCTGGAAGGTGATCGTCGCCAGGGTCTGGTCTTCCTTGCGGATGTTCACGCCCTCCTTGGCCTCGATTGACTGGTGCAGGCCGTCGCTCCAGCGGCGTCCCGGCATTAGGCGCCCGGTGAAGGTGTCCACAATAATCACCTCACCGTCCTTCACTACGTAATCCACGTCGCGCTTGTAGAGCGCGTGCGCCTTGATCCCCGTCTCCACGTAGTGCTTCAGTTCCCAGTTCTCCGCGTCGGCAATGTTGCCGATGCCCAGCGCCTTCTCGATCGTCACCCATCCGTCATCTGTTACACCTATGGTCCGCTGCTTCTCGTCCACAATATAGTCGCCCGTCAGGTGCTTCTCGTTCTCGGCCAACCGGATGCCGAGCTCTGCCTGGCGCTTCGTATCGGTCCATTCAATCTCTTCGCCAAGTGCAAGTTGGGGAATGATGCGCCGCACGCGCGCGTACTTGTCCGTCGTCTGTTCCGTCGGACCCGAAATAATCAGCGGCGTTCGCGCCTCGTCAATCAGGATCGAGTCCACCTCGTCCACAATTGCGTAGTAGTGCCCGCGCTGCACGCAATCCTTGATCTCGAACTTCATGTTGTCGCGCAGGTAGTCGAAGCCAAATTCGTTGTTGGTTCCGTAGGTGATGTCGGCAGCATAGGCGGCCCGGCGCTCGTTGTCGTCCAGATCGTGCACGATCACGCCCACCGTCAGCCCCAGGAACTCGTAAATCTTGCCCATCCACTCGGCATCGCGCTTGGCCAGGTAGTCATTCACCGTCACCACGTGCACGCCGTGTCCGGCAAGCGCGTTCAGATAACACGCGAGCGTCGCCACCAGCGTTTTGCCTTCGCCGGTCTTCATCTCCGAAATCTTGCCTTGGTGCAGCACCATGCCGCCGATCAATTGCACATCGAAGTGCCGCATCTGCACCGCGCGCCAACCCGCCTCGCGCACCACTGCGAAAGCCTCGGGCAGAATGGCGTCGAGCGCTTCCTTTTCCGCCGCTTTCTTCTCGTCCGCGTCGGTAATGCCTTCGAGGCGCGCTTGAATCCGCGCTTTAAACTCGATCGTCTTGGCCTTCAGCTCTTCATCTGAGAGCTTCTTTGTCTCCAGCTCCATCGCGCTGATTTCAATCACGATAGGTCTGAGCCGCTTGAGCAGCCGCTCATTTGCCGTGCCAAACATTTTGGTAAGGATCTTATCGAAAAACACGGGAATCTCCGCTATTCAGTGTAAATGCGTCCATCGCATTGGCTGGTGCGCAAGTAAAAGCCACAGGATGAACTTGCTGCGCGTGGTGAAAACCCGGCGCTGGTGCGTGCCGGATGAGGATCGGGCGATCTACGCGAGCAAAACGGGAGGCGGACGCTGAAACAACACGGAAAGATCTGGCGCGGGAAGCGCACGGCCCATGGCGTGAAGCGAGCGAACAGACTGCAAGTTGAGAGGCGACACCAAGCCGACAAACAATACCGGAAACAAATCCAGAGCCGTACCGAGGTAGTTCGACGCGTGAGCAACATTCCGGTCGGTCGATTTCGATACAGCCGCATCTGTTAGAGGGCTTCCGGCAAAAAACTTGATGACTGGTGACGCGTACGCCTTTGCATTTTCGACGCCGGCTTGGGCACGAGCCAGAGAGGCCAGAGTGATGGCTGCGATTGCCACCAGGATCCACGCATCTTTGGAACGATTCGCCAGCATTAACGAAACCTCATCTTACATTGTGCCACACGGCCATCCAATTTCGCTTGGCGCTTGCCGGTCGCCGTCGAACGATCTGCTGCTAAATCAGTGAAATTGCCGGCGCTCGCCCAAGAACAAGAATGCCCCCAAAAATCGGGGGCATTTTTGCTTTTGCTTTGGTCCAGATCAGTTGCTGAAGAGCAGTACTCCCGCCGCCTTCTCTTCGCTCGCGTTCTCGTCTGCGCTCACCGGCCGATAGAAAAGCTGGTTCGCGTCGAGATAGACTTCGAGGAATGCCGGACGGTCCTGGATCTGCCCCGCGATCAGCGCCTCTGAGAGCGGATCTTCGACGTAGCGCTGCAGTGCGCGGCGCAGCGGACGCGCCCCGTAACTGCGGTCGACGAGCGTCTTGTCAAGAATCCACTTCTTCGCGTCGTCGGTCACCGAAATCGTGATCGATTTCTGCGCCAGGTTGGCGTTCAAGCTCTGCACCAGCAGCTCAACTATCTGGATAAGGTCGGCATCGGTGAGCGACTGGAAGAGGATGGTTTCGTCGAGCCGGTTGAGGAATTCAGGGTTGAACGCCTTCTTTACCTCAGCCATGACGTTCTTTTCGACAGCATCGTTAATCTGCTCTTCGCCATCGCCGTGGAAGCCAAGCGACTTCTTCTCCTTTACCAGGTACTTGGCGCCGATGTTCGAGGTCATGATCAGGATGGTGTTCTTGAAGTCCACCGTGTTGCCCAGGCCGTCGGTCAACTGCCCGTCTTCAAACACCTGCAACAGGATGTTGAACACATCCGGGTGCGCCTTCTCAATTTCGTCCAGCAGCACAACCGAATACGGCGAGCGCTTCACCCGTTCAGTCAGTTGGCCGCCCTCCTCGTAGCCCACGTACCCCGGAGGCGATCCGATCAGCTTGGAGACGGAATGCTTCTCCATGTACTCCGACATATCGAAGCGGATCAGCGCCTTATCCGATCCGAACAGGAAGTTGGCAAGCGTGCGTGCCACTTCTGTCTTTCCCACACCAGTCGGTCCAAGAAAAAGAAAAGAACCAATTGGCCGGTGCGGGCTCTTCAAGCCGGCCCGCGACCTGCGAATAGCTCGCGCCAGCGCAGAGATCGCCTTGTCCTGCGAGACAATTCTCTTGTGTAACTCTTCCTCAACCCGCAGCAGTTTTTGCGTCTCTTCTTCCTTGATGCTGGTCACGGGCACGCCCGTCCACCGGCTCACCACGTCCTCGATGTCCTCGCGGCCCACGATTCCCGCTGCCGAGTCGTCGAGATGGTACTTGTCGCGCAATGCGCGCAGGTTCTCGCGCTCCTTGCGCTCTTCGTCCGAGTAGAACCGTGCCTTCTCAAACTCATGGTTCGCAATCGCCGAATCCATACGGTGCACGATGAACTTGATCCGCTTCTGCACCTCGGTGATTTCCTCGGGCAGCGAGGTCTGGCGCAGCTTCACACGCGCTCCCGCCTCGTCGATCAAGTCGATGGCCTTGTCAGGCAGGAAACGATCCGGAATGTAACGGCTCGAGTGCGAAACAGCGAACTCGACCGCGGCATCGGTATAGCTCACCGCGTGGAACTTCTCGTAGCGATCCTTGATGCCCATGATGATCTTGATCGCGTCAGCCTCGCTCGGCGGCGGAACTTTCACCGCCTGAAAGCGCCGCTCCAGCGACCGGTCCTTCTCAATCGACTTGCGGTATTCTGCTGGCGTGGTTGCGCCGATGCACTGAATTTCGCCGCGCGAGAGCGCCGGCTTCAGAATGTTCGCCGCATCCAGCGAACCCTCTGCCGATCCCGCGCCCACCAGCGTATGCAGCTCGTCGATAAACACGATCGAGTTCTGATTCTCCATCAGCTCTTTCATGATGGTCTTCAACCGCTCCTCGAACTGTCCGCGGTATTTGGTTCCCGCCACGATCAGGGAGAGATCCAACCCCAGCACGCGCTTGTCCGCAAGAAAACTCGGCACCTCGCCGTCGGCAATGCGCTGCGCCAGGCCTTCAACGATGGCTGTTTTTCCCACGCCAGGCTCGCCGATCAGAACCGGGTTATTCTTGGTGCGACGGCACAGGATCTGAATAGCGCGCTCCAGCTCGCCTTCGCGCCCTACCAGCGGATCAAGCTGTCCGTCCATCGCAGCTTGAGTAAGGTCGCGGCTGAACTCCGCCAGCAAACTCGATTCCCGCTGCCGCTGCTGCGGCGGCGCTTTCTCCTGCGTCACCCGTGCCAGCTCGTCGCGAATCTGCGCCAGCTTCAATCCCCGCTCTTGCAGAATCTCCGACGCAAAGCACTTTTCTTCGCGGAGCAATCCCAGCAACAAATGTTCGGTTCCGATATGTTTGTGGCCCAGCCGTTCCGCTTCTTCCGCGGCGTAGGCCAGCACCCGTTTGCACTCGTTCGATAGCGGCAGGTCGACACTCGTCGACACCTTCTCGCGGATCGTGGTGTGCGCTTCAATTTGCTTCCGTATTGATTCAACTGACGCGTGCGAGCGCAGGAAGCGGTTGGTCAGCGCTTTGTCTTCGCGTAGGAGCCCCAGCAGCAGGTGCTCGGTCTCGATATATGGTGAGCCGAACTGACTGGCCTCATACCGCGCGAAAAAGATCACGCGCCGCGCCTTCTCCGTGTACCGTTCGAACATAATGTGCTCCCCCCCGTCATCGGGGCTTGTCCCAGGCTGCCCGCTCCACTAGCCGTCCGGTGATTCTGCCGGCCTCGGCCCTGCTGCGCGCGCCCTTCCTGTTGCTTCGCCGCCGGAGGCCTCAAAAATGAGAACCCAAGCTCCGAACAGCTCTTTTGGATGGTCCTGAGTCTGCTTCAACTCTTGCCGTCCGCCGGCCTCGCTTGCCCGGCTGACTTCCATCCCGACCTCGCCAGCCCGCCTGGGGAAACCCTTTATCAGGCTGATACTTATAAGACTCCCAAATTGCCGAAAATGATGCAATTCCGCAAGAGGGTCATAAGGTTAAGATGCTGGCTGCGTGGCGTCTGTGAGCGCCGTCAACCTTCCGTTGGCAAGGCGAAGAATCCGCGTGCATCGTTGCGCCAGTTCCATATTGTGCGTCACCAGAATCGACGTAAGACCATGGCTGGCGTGCAGCCGTTCAATTAACTCAAAAACGCGGCCCGCCGTGGTGCCGTCCAGGTCGCCCGTGGGCTCGTCGGCCAGGAGCAATCGCGGACTGCATACCAGCGCCCGAGCCAGCGCCACGCGCTGCTGCTCGCCGCCCGAAAGCTCGCCCGGCCTGTGCGTTCCGCGATCCTCCAAGTCCACCTCTCTCAGCCAGTTAGCCGCTGTCTTCATGGCTTCTTGCTGCCGCATGCCTCTGGCTAAGAGCGGCATAGCCACGTTCTCCTCAGCCGTAAATTCCGGCAACAAATAATGAAACTGCCACACGTAGCCGATCTCGCGGTTGCGAAAGGCTGCCGCCTCTCGCGGGGAGAGCGATGCTACGTTGGTTGACGCGCAGTATACCGTCCCTGCGGAAGGGGCATCAAGCGCGCCCAGAATGTGCAAAAGAGTGCTTTTCCCCGCTCCCGACTGGCCCACGATCGCCACCATCTCACCGGCCTCGACCGTGAGATCGAGGTTTTCAAAAAGACACAGTTCCCCGCGCGCTGTGCGATACGCCTTGCGCAGTCCTTCCACCCTAATGAGCGGATCTGGTTTTTCGGAGGTTTCGGATGCCCGCGACTCCCTCTCCCGCGCGGCGCGGGATGCCTGTGGGGCAGCCGCTAGAGGGGAATGCGTCATCCGATTGATTTCATTTTACATGCCGCGCCCCTTGGCGCCGCTTTGTGTAGCGCCGGTGTCCGGACCGGCTGTCGTGCGGGTCCCAAGACCCACACTTACGGCTACGAGTGCCCCATCCTAAAACTCGGCGCGACGCGACGAGCTTTAGGATGGGAATGCACGGCCTCATCCCTTCGGCGGCCGGTTAACTCGCAGGCCTGTCCGGCTCAGCCCCATCTCTTGCCGAGTGCGTCGAGATTCGCCTTGCCCAGGTCCTCCGGCGTCATGCAAACCCTGAACTCCACTTGGGCGTTGAATGCCAGAAAAAATGGCTCGGCAAGCCGTGGCACGTCCGAAGGAGTTTGCACGTCAACTACCAACTCGCAGCCGCGCCTGCCATCGCGCTCGCCAAAGTAAGCAGCTTCCGGCTTGATGTCGTCGAGAATTTTCTTGATGGTCGCACCCGCAGTTCCATTGCGGACCAAGGTATTGAACGGCTCAATGGGAAACTGAGCCAGCAGCATCATGCGCATCCTTGCACCTCCGGCGCTCCGAAATTGCCTTGGGGGTAGGCAGCGCCAATTCCGGACGCTACATTACGCAAGAGAACCGTGTCAAAAGAATTTTCAGAGAGCGCATGGCGCGCGGACACCGCGCAGAATTCGGGTCCGCCGTTCAGCAGGGTCGCATCAGTCCGGAAACTTGTATCCCTCTTTGCGGAAGAGGCGCAGGCACGCCTCCACGGCAGCGGCATCGAATAGGGTGCCGCTCTTGGCTTCGATTTCTTCAAGCGCGATCTGGATTCCCAACGCCGCACGATACGGCCTATGCGAGCCCATGGCCTCCACCACGTCCGCCACGGCCACAATTTTAGACTCCAGACTGATGGCGTCTTCCTTCAGCCCCTGCGGATAGCCGGAGCCATCGAGCCGTTCGTGATGCTGCAGCACGACGTCTCTGATCGGCCATGGGAAGCGCACATCCTTGATGAGCTCGTAGCCCAGCATCACATGCTCTTTGATCAAATCCAGCTCGATTTTGCTCAGACGTCCCGGCTTGGCAAGCAACTCCGCCGGAATGCCGATCTTCCCCACATCGTGAATCGACGCGCCCAGGTGCAGCCCATGAATGCGGTCCTCGGAAAGCAAAAGTTTCTCGCCAATGCGCCGGCTCAGGTCAGCAACCCGCCGTTGGTGTCCAGCCGTGTACGGATCGCGTTGGTCCACCGTTCCCGCGATCACCAGAATGGTTTGCTCCAGGCTCTCGCGCAAATCGTCCTGGTACTGCCTCTTCGCAATCTCATTGCGCAGCGAGCTGATGCCGAATCCCAGATCGAGCGCGATCTGCTCCATCAGCCTGCGCTCCGATTCCGTCCACACGCTGCTCGATGCTCCATAAGCCGTCAGAGCGGCCACGCTCCCATCCGCGAGCCTGAGGGGCAGCGCGATCGATGACTTGTAGCCGCGCTTTGCAGCCTCGGTGTGCCAGGGCGTCAGAATCGGGTCGGCCAGAATATCTTCCGCCACATGCATCTTGCCGGTGCGAATCGACATTCCCGTCGGTCCTCTTCCGCGCTCGGTATCGGCCCACGTCAGATTCACTAGCTGCATGTAGCCCTCTTCATGGCCGTAGTGAGCTGAGGGAACGATCCGCTTGTCCTCGCTCCCTTCAGCGAATCCAACCCACGCCATTCTGTAGCCGCCTACTTCTACAACAATCCGGCAATACTCCTGCAGCAGGTCGCGCTCCGTTTTCGCGTTCAGCCGCGCCGAGTTGATCTCGCTCAGCAGCTTCACCTCGCGCAGATTGCTTCCAAGCGCGACTGCCAGCCGCTTCTCTTCCGTGATGTCCTCGAAGAAGCCCTGGTAGCATAGCGTTTTTCCATCTGGACTGGTAATTCTCTTTGCCGTCATCGAAATCCAGATGGGCGTTCCATCGCGCCGCTTGAATTGGCATTGGAAGTCACGAACCGCGCCAGTCTCTTCCAGCAGCTTTGCGTATTGCGCGCGCTCGGCCCCGTCCAGCCACACGTCCCGCGCTGAATCCGTAATTGCCGCCATGCCCTCCCCTGCGGTCTCGTATCCCAGCATTTTCGCTCCGGCCGGATTCAAGGCCAGCGACTTCCCTTGCGGCGACGTCTGGAAGATGCCCTCCGGAGCGTCCTCGAAGATGTCGCGGAACTTCTGCTCGGCATCGCGCATCGCCTGTTCGGCAGCCTTGCGGGCATTGATGTCCTGCACCACGGCTATCAAATGCGCCGGTTTCCCCGCGGCGTCCCGTTGCAGCGAGAGCGTGATGCGGGCAAAGGTGATGCTGCCATCCTTGCGCAGATAGCGCTTTTCCCAGGCTGAAGATTCGATCTTTCCTGCCACCACCTCCTCGAGGGCATTCACGCCCACCGCCACGTCCTCGGGGTAGGTAATCTGCTGGAAGGTCATGCCCGGCAGTTCCTCGGCAGGGTACCCGACGATCTGGGCGAAGCGCGGATTGCAGCGCAAGAAACGGCCGTCAAACCCCGTGTGCACCATCCCCACCGCGGCCTGCTCGAAGGTGGCGCGATACCGCTCTTCGCTGTTGCGGAGGTTAGCCTCTGTCTCTTTTTGCGCGGTCGTATCCTGCAACGTTCCGAATAAGCTGCGCACACGGCTCTCAACATCCTTGATCGCTTCGCCTCGCGCGCGTACCCAGCGCAACTCGCCATCCGGGCGCACGATCTGCAATTCCAGATCGTAGGGTCGTCCGCTGGACAGGCAGCGCCGCACTGCCGCATCCAGGCGCGCCCAGCTCTCCGCCGTGTAAAGCCTCGCGCGCTCGGCATGGGTAGGAGCCGGCAATTTCGCATCGCGGCCCGTGATGCGATACATCCCTTCGCTCCAGGTCGTGATGTCATTGTCCGCGTCCCAGCTCGAACTTCCCGACAGGCCGATGCGTTCCGCTTCGCGCAGGCGCGCCTCGCTTGCGACCAGCCCATCCAGCGCATGCCTCCGCCGGGAAACGTCCTTGCTGAAAACCGACACTCCCGTCGTCCGGCCGTCCAGCACCACGGGATTCAACTGAAACTCGAACCAGCGTCCGTCGAGCATCAGTTGTTCCGTGCGGAATGTCCCTTCGGCGAGGGCGCGCGCGTAACAATCGCGCCATACGGAAGCCTGCTCGGGCCGCAGCGGGTTATAGGCCAGCGCTCCGGCTGTCGCGAATATGCCAAACGCCCCCTCAATATAGGAAGTCGCGGCCTTGTTGAACGCGATCAGGCGGTGATTCGGATCCACGGACCACATCGGATCCTGAGTGCTCTCCATCAAAGTGGCGAGTTCCGCCTTCGAAGCGAGCGGAGGCACAGATCCACTGATCTTCTCTTTGCGTACAAGTGACAGCGTCCTGGGCATAGGGGAAGTCCTCTTGGGAGCCCGCTTCCCGCAAATTGTACGCCGAATTGTGGAAAACCGGCAGATTACTTCCGTTAACAGTCTGATTCCACACCGTTTCCGGAGCCCGGCGCCGCGCTTGCTATCATCAAATCAAGGTCGCTGCCCCGTCGCTCGCGCTGCCTCATGAATCTTCTGCCATCCTCATGACTCTTTCCTCCCAGGCCGCTGTCCCAGCTGATCTCGACGCCGACCGCGTCGCAGACGCCCCGCACGCGCACGGGATTCACGCCCCATCCCCCGGCGCCACCGCAACTCTTATCCACGACCTCCGCGAACTCTTCAAAGTCAAAGTCGTCGGCCTCGTCGTTGTCACGGGTTGGGGTGGCTTCTATCTTGGCTCCATGCAGTGGGGCATCTCGACACTGCAACGCGGCCTGCTCGATGCCCTCTTTGGCATCGGCCTCGTCTCTGCCGGCGCGGGCGCTCTGAACCAATGCCTTGAGCGCACCACCGACGCGCGCATGAAGCGCACCGCCAACCGCCCTCTCGCTTCCGGACGCTTCTCGCTTGCCACCGGCATCATTGCCGGACTCGCCGCACTTGGTCTTGGAGCTGTCTGGCTCGCTCTCTACACCAACATGCTCACCGTCGCGCTGGCGCTGCTCACGGCCTTCACGTACGTTGCCATCTACACACCGCTTAAGCGCGTCACTTCGCTCGCCACCTTCGTCGGCGCATTTCCGGGAGCCATGGGCCCCCTCCTCGGATGGACCGCCGCCCGTGACCGCATCGAGTGGCCCGGCGTCGCTCTCTTCGCCATCCTCTTCGTCTGGCAGTTCCCTCACTTCATGTCCATTGCCTGGCTGTATCGCGACGACTACGCGCGCGCCGGCATTCGCATGTTGCCCGTCGTCCAACCCGACGGATGGTCTACCGTCGTCGAAGCCGTTTTCTACGCTGTGCTCATGATTCCCGTCAGTCTCGCGCCCTGGCGCCTGGGCATGACCGGTGCGATATACGCAATTCCGGCTACTGCGCTCGGCCTCGTCTATCTCGCCTACACGCTCCGCTTCGCGCGCATTCTCCGCGCCAAAACCGAAGACGAAAGCCGCATGCTGGCCCGCGACCTGCTCAAGGTCAGCGTGCTCTACCTGCCCCTGCTCTTCACCACGCTCATGCTCTGCGCCATCGCAAAATCGTAAGGCACGATATGACCACCACCGCACCCACCTCCGCTCCCCGCTCCGGCACGGGCCCGGCCATCGCCGCGATTCTCCTCATCAGCGCCGCGGCCACGACTTTTCTCTTTTGGCTCATTTACTTTCACCCTGCCCTGGATGTGAGCGGGAAAGAGCTCAGCTTTCTGCCGGCACTCGACGCGATACTGAACGCCTGCGCTTCGGTTGCGATTCTGATGGGCTACCGCTTCATCCGCGCACGCCGCATCGTGGTGCACCGCCGCGCCATGATTACCGCCTTCGCCTTTTCAACTTTGTTTTTGGTTTGCTACATCGGAAACTACGCGCTGCACGGCGAGAGCCATTATCCCGGACACAGTCTTGCGCGCACCGTTTACCTGGCGATCCTGGTGAGCCACGTTCTGCTTTCCATGGTGGCCCTGCCGCTGGTGCTCGTCACCTTCTTCTTCTCTCTCACCGGGCGAATTCCCACACATCGCAAAGTGGCTCGGTGGACATTCCCCATCTGGCTTTATGTGTCCGTCACCGGGGTCATCGTGTATGCCATGTTGGCTGCGGCGAAAGGATAGGCGCGCATGACGCCACGCCCAGCGAACGGTGAGGAAAATCGACAGGCCCCGCCCGACGACGGCACCCGTCAGCTTCTCCAGTGGGGCGGCTCGATGGTCGGCGCAGGATTATTTTGCGTTCTGCTACTGGTCACTGTCCTGGGCGGCTACTCGCGCCTGGGCGCCAGCACCAACACCGGCTGGTTCGCGCTAATCGTCGCTCTCATGTGCCTGCCCTTCGGCGCGCTGCTCCTCACCCTCGGCCTCGCCAAATGGCTTCGGAACCGCCGCCTCGCCCGCGTCGCGAAATCCTGATCGCTCCCTGCGAAGCCGCCTTCTGTTCCCTGTTCCCTGTTCCCTGTCTTTTCAGCTCGACGTGTCAACGTCCGTAGTATCGTCCGCGGCCGCATCGTCGACCGGTGCATCATCGACGGGCGCTTCGTCGGCGGCCGCTTCCTCAGTGGGCGCGTCTGCTTCAGGGCCGACTGGGTCGCCGTACTGGCCCTCTTCTGCGCTGGCGTCGGCAGTCTGTTCTTCGCTCTGCGCGTCACCGGCGTACATCTGAGCGTCATCAGTAAACCCTGCCGCGGCGTAGCTGTCGGCGGTCGCTGCGTCCTGATCGGCAGTCTGCTGGTCCGAGTTGGCCCAGCTTTCGTTCAATTGCGCAGTCCAGGTTTCGTCCGTGTTATCCGGACCGCCTTCGCCGGCCACGGTCTCTGAGTCCTGGTACGCCTGGGACGCATCTGTCGACGCAGTCGAATAATCGCCCGCGGCCACGGCCTGACTCTCGGCCTGCTCGTCTTGTTGCACCGTTGCCTCGTCCGACTGCAACCTGCGAACTGGCCGATGGATCGCTCGTGCTCGACGCATCCGGGTCCGCTGTCGGATCGGTAGTTGCATCCGGATCAAGGCTCCCGGTAACGGTGTCGTCGGGATCGCCCGTCCCAGTGCTGTCGCCGCCAGGATATCCGGAGCCGCCGGGTCCGTCATCCAATGTGGAGCCCGAGCCGTCAGGCCCATACCCGCCTCCGAGCCCCGGCCCGTCATCTGACGACGTGCCGCCCGAAGACCCGTCGGGAGAACTCGGATCTGTGCCGCTTGGCTCCGCCACCCCGGTCGCCGTCCCGACGTCGGATCTGTCCTCGGTCGGATCTGTCGGGTCAGTTGCCGTCCCTGTCGCCGCTCGGATCGGTCGGGTCTGTCGGATCCGTCGCCGTCCATGTGCCGCTCGCATCCGGATCGACGATCCCTTCCTCCACAACCACCACTTCTTCCACGGCTCCTGTTGCATCCGGCGAGCCGCTGCTCCCCAACGGATCGAGAACTACATCGATAATCTCTTCCGTCACCGACCCCGAATCTGAACCGGTCGCGCTCTCTGCAGTGCCCGTGCCGCTTGTCGCACTCGTTGCCGCGGTTTCCTCAGGCACAATCACCACCACTTCCTCAACTTCGCTTCCCTGGCTGTTGCTATCGTCTGGCATGGTGAATCCTCCCTTTCCTGAATCTCTGGATTACTTCTTCCCGCCCGCATGTGCAGGCGGCGCAGCTGACTTCCTTGATGGAACACTCGCTTTTGCCGGCGGTGTTGGTGGCTTTTTCGCGGTACCACTCACGGGCGCCGCCTGCGCAGCTGTCTTTGTCGCTGCACCACCCGCCGTAGCCGTCGGCGCAACTGGTTTCGCCGCTGCGCTCACGTGAGTCGCCGGCGTAGCCGCACCCGCTCCCGCCGCGGGCGTTGCCGCTCTCGGCCGCAAAGTGACCACGGTGTGGCATTGTGGGCAGCGCACATTCAACACCGTCTTGCCCCGCAGCACCGCAAGCGGAATCCGCATCGCGGCCTGGCACTTGTTGCAAATCACGCGGATCGAGTCCGCGGGCGCGGGCACAACCGCCGGCTGAGCCGGCATTGCCGGCGCTGGTTTTGGCTGCGCGGCGTTCACTTGCACGGCAGCGACAACCGCCATACCTGCTCCCGCCTGCGCTACGCCTGCACTCGGAACCGCCGGCCGCGCCGCGCCAACCACCGCTGCCACCTTCACCGCTTTTACCGTGCCCACGCCCAATCCCGGCATCGCCTGCGTCGGCACCGGCGCCAGCTTCTTGCGCACCGGCTGGATGCTCTGGCTCCAGCGCATCAGCTCCGTTTCCTGCGCCGCCTGCCCCAGCAGGTGTAGCCGTCGTGTGGTGTACATCGACGATGAAGTCGTCATCTCCGAGAACTTCGTCATCGAGTCGTCGCTCGCGGACTCTTGCTTCAGCCACTCCTCGATGTTCACCTGCTGCAGCAGCCGCGCCGAACGAATCGACCAAGCCAGCAGCACGCGCCGCACCAGCGCTTCGTCGCCCACGGCCATCAATCCCGCTCGGTCAGCGGTAATGTCCGACTGGCGCGACCACGCCATCAGCGGCAGATCAATTGCTCCCTGAATCAGCTTCGTGGGATTGATCGCATTGATCAATCCATTGGAGAGCAGGCCGGTGTGCACGCTCACATCGCCCGCAACAAATCGCAGCACCGTGTTCCACAGCGCGTGACCGGCGCGGCAGTGCCCCATCTCGCGCGCCAGGACAAACAGCAGTTCATCCCCGGCAAAATTGATCAGATGCGAGGTACCCAGCACAATAAAAGAGCTGTCTTCCGTGCCGTAGGTGTAGGTGTTCCACATCTGGTCGCCCGAAATGTAGAGATCCGGCATCTTCGGCAGGCCCAGGATGCGCGCGGCAAGCACCGCCTGGTTCCAGACATCGGGAAACTGCCGCGGCCCCAGCTTAATGGCATTGAAGGTCGACTCGATCCACGGCCTGCCCACTTTGTCGGACACGTTCCGCACCACGGTGTGCAGCGCAGAAATGCTTTGCAACTTCGACATGGCCTGGCCGTCCTGCGCCCATAGAAATACCGACCGGTCCATCTGGTACCCGGGCATCAGCGGCCGCAGCCATTCGCACCCCGGGCACACAATCTCCGCCGCGCTCAGTCCCACTCCGTTCCCGCCGCAAACCTTGCACGGCGGCTTGCCGTTCGCTGCAAGCGGCACTCCCATGGCCACAGGCTGCGGAACCATCTGCGCTTCGGCAATCAGTCCGCTTCCGCACATGGTGCAGAACCGTGAGCCGGGTACTCCCGGTCCGTGTCCCTGCGGACAAACCAGCGGTCCCACCACTGTGTCGGCCATGGGCTCTCCTTCTTCCTCGTATGCAGGTGCGCGGTTTACGCCGCCTGCGCCTTGTGCGCCGTGGATGCTGTTGAGAATTTCTGTGACCCGTGGTTCGATGCAAAGGGGGGAGCTGAATTGCGCAATTATAGCCAACCCCATCCGCAGAAACAATGAATGCTTTCAAACCGACTGGAAATGTTCGTAAAAACGCGCCGCATCTGCTTTGGTGTCTTGCTCCTTTGTTCGCCCGTTCACTTCTTCACTTTTTCACTCGCCCCTAAACACACGGCGCCCAACCCAATTGTCCCCCGACCCTGAGTTGGGCGCCTGAGTTACCCGAGTTTCCGATCCAGCCCCGGGCAACCTCTTCGGCATTCTCCCGCCGATTAATTACATTCCGCTTTGCGCGTTCTCCTCCGGATGCACCACGCGATAGCTCGCGCCTCCGTTCGACCAAACCAGCAGCAAAACGTCCTTGCCCTGCGGCACCGCGTGAATTTGGCTCACGAAGTTATCGGCGTCTGTCACCGGATGGCGATCGACTTCGAGAATCACGTCGCCGGGCGTCAGGCCCGCATCGTCGGCCGCACTCCCTGGCCGCACTTCCTGGATGGCCGCGCCGTGCACCTGCTCCGGTACATGCAGTTGCTGGCGCACGTCAGGCGACAGGTCCGCTACCGTCAGTCCCAGCCGGCCGCGCTGCTCGTTCGATCCCGTATTGCTGGCTTCTTCGCTCTTCTCTTTCTGGAACTCGCCCACCGTCAGCTTCACGTTCTCAGGCTTGCCGTCGCGCAGAATGCCCAGGTCGATCGCCGTTCCCGGCGCGGTTTCGCTCACCGCAACCTGCAGCTCGCGCCCGTCCAGGATCTTCTTTCCGTTCAGTTCACGCAGCACGTCGCCGCTCTTCAGCCCGGCATGTCCGGCAGGCGAGTCCGGCGTTACCTGACTAATGACTGCGCCGCTGGCGTCAGGCAGGTTGAAGAACTGCGCGTTCTCGGGCGTCACGTCGTTCATGCTGATGCCCAGGTAGCCGTGGTGCACCGTGCCGGTCTTGATGATCTGGTCCACAGACGCCTTCGCGATCTCCGAAGGAATCGCAAATCCCGCGCCCGCAAACGAGCCGCTGTCCGAAATGATGAAGGTGTCGATGCCAATCAGTTCGCCGTGTGCGTCCACCAGAGGCCCGCCGGAGTTGCCGGGATTGATGGCCGCATCGGTCTGGATAAAGTCGCCCGGCTTGCGCGCATCGTCGGTGTACGGGTTGGGCCGGTTCAGCGCGCTGATGATGCCCCGCGTCACCGAGAACTGGAAGTAGCCGAAGGGGCTGCCGAACGCCAGCACTGTCTGCCCCGGATGCAGTTTCGTCGAGTCGCCCCACGGAATGCTGGGCAGGTCGTGCGCGTCAATCTTGATGACAGCGATGTCGTTGAGTTTGTCCTCGCCTACCAGCTTCGCCGTAAACACCCGCCGGTCGTTGAGTCTAACCCGCATCTCCGTCGCACCGTCCACCACGTGGTCGTTGGTCACAATGTAACCATCCGGCGAAATAATGACGCCGCTCCCCACTCCATGCTCAATCTGGGGCTGCGGTTTCGTGCCCTGCCCGCCCGGCCCGCCTTGCCCGAAGAAGAACTGCCGGAATTGCGGCGGCAGATCTTGCGGGTCGATGCCGCCGAAGTCCTGGCCGCGCCCGCGGCCCTGGCCGTGGCCTCGCCCCTCACCTTGCTCATCGTCGGAAACACTTGAGGTCACCGAGACGTTGACTACGGCTGGCGTAACGCGGGCAGCAACCGCTTCCACCGCGTTGTCGAGCGCCACCAACGATGACACGCTCGAGTCGTCCAGCGGTCCCGACGCGGCCGCCATCGCCTTGTTGTGATCGATAAAGAACGCAAAGACAAACAGGAGCGCGGCCAAAATGCCTGCAGGCACCACCAGCCTCTTCGCTCTTGCTACTAATGAATTAGTTGTAATGAACATGTTCATCTCCATTTGGGGTTGAAATTTCTAGTTACAGTTTGAAAACCAGCCAGCTGCTCTCGGGCTGGGGAGCGGGGGGCTGATCAGAGTCTTCGGCATGCGCCGGTGTTGAGCCGGGCGCAGAGCGCATGGGATATACCGCAATAATCAGCCGCGTAACGGTGATCCGCGTAACTGTCCGTCTACCGGCTGGATCCGTGGCCTCCGCAGATTGCCGCTGCGCATTTGCATCCGTGTTGTAATCGGAAGTCAACCGGTAATGGCAGTGCGAAGCTCGTACCTCTTCCCACGTGGTCAGTTCCACATACTCAGGCTGCCCGGCAGGGTCCGAACCCACATCCGGCATCTCCGCCCTCGTCATCACCTCACGCGGCGCGGCGTGGTCCACGAATGCCACCTGACTTTGCGGTGCGTCCGTCGGCTCCGTCAATTTCGCCACCACCCGATGCGCAGTAACCGGAGTCGAAGCCACGACTTCATGACCCGTAGGCAAAGCCGCTTTCGTTTCTATCGCACGGAAGCTGGAATCAGCCCGCGCCACTTGAGTCTGCTTCGTCGCCGTCTTCGCCGCGGGAACAAAGGCCACCACTTGCGGGCAACGCGCCAATTCGACGGCCGCAATCAACAGGCTGCACCCGGCAACGCCCACCAAAGCCCGCGCCGCCATAGGATGAAGCACCTGTTTACGCGCCAGAATGCTGTAAACGCGGCGCACCAGTTCAGGACGGCGCTCGAACGCGCCGAGCGAAAGCGCCTGGGCGCGGCGTCGCTGCAATCCGCGTTCGGCCAGGCTGGTAAGGCATTCCGCATAAGCGCAAGGCGCTTGTGTCCGGCGCACCACGCCCTCGTCGCAAGCCATTTCGCGCTCGCGACACAGGCGGCCTTCGATCCAGGCCAGCGCAGGATTTAACGGGAACACAACGAGCGCCAGCTTTTGGAAGAGATTGGTCCAGTCGTCGCGGCGCCGCAGATGCTCGGCCTCATGCAGAACCACCTGTTCGAGTTCGCCAGGCGTCAGGCGCTCGTAGAGCCAGTTGGGAATAAGAATGCGAGGTGCCAGAAAGCCGATCACGCTGGGACGGTCTAGTTTGCGCGTCGTGCAAAGTTCCACGGGACGTCGCGTCGGAGAGACGGCGGTAAGTAGAACGCGCAAATTCGCCTCAACTTCAATGGGCGTCGCCGAACTCCACAGCCGGCGCAATTGCAACGAGTGAAGGGCGAGGCCGAACGTACGCACCAGCGATGCCACCAGCCAAAGCGCCGCAATGGCAAAGGCCCAACGGCTATCGAGCCGGAACCACGGCGTGGGCGCCGATGCGCCGGGCAGGGCGTTGGCCGCGATTGCGTTTGCTGTGCTGCGCGCAAACCATGGCAGGAACTGCAAACCCACAACCACCGCGAACGCCGCGGCCCACACGGCGAAGCGCCGTGCGGCGCCTATATTGACATGAAGGCGCGGCGTCATCCAGAAGCAAACCCCAAGGACCAGTACGATCGCCATTCCCTGCCACAGGGCCGCAACCGCTATGGGCGCAATCGTTTGTGCCAAGGCTACCAGCCAGCTGCCGGCGCTTGCCAGCATCGCATGTGCTTCATCGGTCGTGAGCATCGGGAACATCTATTTTTCCTCGCTCCCCTTTTCAGCCTTCGCGCTGCGAATCGCATCTTTCAGGCGCTCTAACTCTTCGATTCCGATCTCTTCATCGCCTAAAAGTGATAACACCAGTTGCTCGCGCGAGTTGCCGAAAAATCGGCCAAGCACGTTGCGCACTTCGGAGCGGCTGGCCTCGTCCTCGGCAACCGCCGGCCGGTAAACGAATGCGCGGCCCTCCTGGCGATGCTCCACATAGCCTTTCTGTTCGAGGATCCGAATGGTGGTCAGCACCGAGTTATACGCCAGGGGCTCGTCTTCAGGCAGCGCGGACACCAGATCGGTCACAGCCGATTCGCCTCTCCGCCACAGGATCTTCATCAGCCTGAGCTCGGCTTCAGTGAGCGTGTTGGATTTTCTCGGCGGCATCGCTAACCTTCTGATTTTGCTCGATTATTGCGTGAACACATTGATTCTTGCATTCCTATAGACGGACAACTAAAGGATTAGTTTCTAACTTCTCAAGAATTTTTCAAGGTGTCAACGCGAGTCGGCGAGCGAGGACACTCAGGATAAAGCGAGTCTGTTGAGCGAGCCGATAGCTGTCGCGCCGGAGGCGCAGTGGTAGTTAGCCCCGCGCTTTTAGCGTGGGGATTCCCGGCAGAAAAAGGACAAGAGCCCCGTAGGGGCGACGCAACCAGACTCCAGGGAAATTAGGGCTCCGGTCTTACAATTCACCGGCGCCGCCAGGAGCCATCTCTCCCCGCCCGCTCTATGCTACGATCCGTGCAAGCGTTCACGGACTTGATTCTTTGCGCGGAATCGTGGCCGGAAAAATCTCTTCCAACCATGCTCACGGCGAACGCCTTTCCCGGAACAAGAGCTCGGGCCGCACTTGGAGTTCCGGGCTCACAAGGGGTGGTATGGACAACCAGTTACGGCCTTTGAATCTCGGCGAAATTCTTGACCGCACGGCGCAGCTTTACCGGCGCAACTTTTGGCTGTTTGTCGGAACAGCGGCGATGCCTTTGCTGTTGGTCCTGGCCCTCGCCATTCCAATCGGAGCCTTCTTCGTCCTTCCCGGCGTTGCAGGTATCGGCGCTTTGGCAAACACACCCTCGGCGATCATTACGATCGCTCTTGTTTGTCTCATCGTCTTGCCGATTTACTTCGCCGTCTACGTGTATTCCTACGCCGGCGTCACGCAGGCCACGGTGAGCGTGCACCTGGGCGAGAAGCCTACCATTCGCGCCACCCTCAAAAGCGTGCGGCCCCGCTTCTGGACCTATCTCTGGTACTTGCTCCTGCAAGGGATCATGGCAGGATTCGTGCCGGCAGCCGTCGCCGTCGCCATCATCGCGCCGCTCATCTTTCTCATGTCCCGTTCCGGCGAGGAAATTGCTTCGCGTTTTGCTCTTGGTTTCCTGGTGTTCCTGGTTGCGGTTGCAGTCATCGTAGTCATGCTGTGGCTCACATTCAGTTTCATGCTGGGCATGGCCGCGTGCATTGTCGAGAAAAAGACCGCCTGGGAATCGCTCGTTCGTTCGTGGCAACTGAGCAAGGGAACGCGCGGTCGTATCTTTGTCACCTACCTGCTTGTAATTGCGCTGGCATTTGCAGTTTCCATGGCCTTGTCCATTCCCATGCTCATTGTGATTGCCCTGGTCCCTTCTATGGGAAATGGCGCCGCGTTTTCGTCGCCGGCATTTGTGATAGCCGAGATCGTGAGAGGGGTCGCGAATTTCGCGACGCAAGTGCTGCTGGCGCCAATCATTATGATCGCTTCCGTCCTGTTCTACTACGACCAGCGCATCCGCAAGGAAGGCTTCGACATCGAGTGGATGATGCAGCGCGCGGGACTCGCGCAGCCCCCATCCGCGGGATCGCCGGGCGATGTCGCAGGAGGTTTCGGGCCGGTTACCCCGCCTGATAGTTTGGAAGGGCAATGAATTCAATGCGGTTCGGGTCGCGTGGGGGTAACGACGGAGGATCGGCGAGGCCGGCCCCCGCTGCTTTGCTTTCGCTTCTCGCCACGTTGCTGATACTGATGGCAGTCGTGCCGCATGCGCGCGCCCAGCAGTCCTCTTCCAACCGGGGTTGGCGCGATGTGAATCTTGCCGAATACCGCCAGCATCTCCAGGATCTCGACGGCGTGATTGCCGATTGCCAGGCTCAACTCAAGCTCAAGAAACCCGCGTCAGCCAGCAACAACGCGTGCGATCCCGATCGAGTTGGCCCCAACGATCGCGTGCAAAGTCCGGGCGCTGCGGGATCTGAACCGCGCGAAGTTCGCTACGCCTGGCTGCGGGCTGTACTCACCTTCGCTGGAAGTAAAGGTAGCGCTGCGCAGCCTGCCGTCGCGGGAGCGCCTGCGAGCGCTAAGAGCAAACCGGTAGACCCGAACGATCTCCTTAACGACGCGCACCACCGCCTCCAGATGGATGAGCGCCAGGCCGAAAGTCCGCTGGAAACAAATCCCGCCTATGCCGGCCAGCGAAAGTCTCTCAACACGATTCTGGCCCAGCGCGAATATCAAGGCGTGACCAAGGTTTCGGTCAGGGACCGCGTCTTGGAATGGTTCGGCAACCTGCTCAACAAAATCGTGATGAGGCTTGCGGGGATGGGGGCGCGTGCGCCCTGGGCTGCCCGGCTGATGGAAGGCCTGCTGCTGAGCGGAATCTGCATCGTGCTGGTCTGGTTTTTCGTCCGCCTCGAGCGCAGCGCGCGGGTGCGCCTGATTCCCGATATCGAGTCCGGGCCGGGAGCGCCTTCCGCGCGCGAATGGCAGGTGTGGATGAAGGACGCGCAGGCTGCGGCAACAATCGGTGCGTGGCGTGATGCCATCCATTCCGTGTATTGGGCCTCGATTGCGCGCATGGAGTCCGGTCGATCATGGCCGGCCGATCGCGCGCGCACGCCGCGGGAATATCTCGGACTGCTGAGCGGCAATGACCCGCGCAAGCCGACTTTGACGGCCCTGACGCGCAGCTTCGAGCGCACATGGTACGGCGGCCGCGACGCAGCCGTTGCCGATTTCGATACCGCGATGGCACTCGCTACGGAACTGGGAGTGAAAGCCGAATGAAACTCTTTGCCTCGCTCGATGCCAAAGATCGCAAGCTGCTCATCGGCTGCATGTGTGCGGTGATCGTACTCGCAGCGGTCACTGCTATCTTTGCGCGCAACGAAGACCAGGACAATAACCCGGTGCCCAGTACCTATCGCACGGGCAAGCACGGCGCGCGCGCCGCTTACGAATTGCTCCAGGCCAACGGTTACGACGTCGAGCGGTGGGAGCGCCCACTCAGCGATCTCGTGGCCCATACCGACGCGCAAACTGTCGTGATCTTTGCCGCGCCCGACCCCACCTCACCCGAAGATCTCAAAGCCGTGAAGGACATTGTTGCCCAGGGCGGGCGCGTGCTGTTGACGGGATGGTCGGGAGGAATTCTGGCGCCCGGCGGAAACGCCACGCCGCCAGTGCGCTTCGAGACCGCCTGCCAGCTCACGCCGCAGGGACTCGACCCGCTGGCCGGATCGGGCCAAGTGTGGATGGTTCCCGAGGCTTCATGGGGAGCGAACCGGCCGCTCGACCGCGTCGAGTACAACTGCGCTGGATCGCCGGCCGTGGTGGAGTACACGAGCGGCAAGGGCGAAGTCATCTGGTGGGCCAGCTCCACGCCGCTTGAAAATGGCTCCATTCAACGCGCCGACAATCTGAATCTGTTTTTGAATTCCCTGGGCGCGCCCCAGAACCATCATTTCTATTGGGATGAATCGTTGCACGGGGAGAGCTACTCGAACTGGTTCTACGCCAGCGGCGCGGCTCTGAACCTGCTCAAGGCCGGCCTCCTCGGAATTGCCTTGCTCGTGATCTTCAGCTTCAGCCGCCGGCGCGGGCCTGTGCGCGACCTGCCGGCGCCAGTGCGTGCCACGCCCGTGGAGTTTCTTGAGGCACTCGGTTCGCTCTACGCTGAGGCCGGCGCTTCGGCAACTTCCGTGGAGCTTGCCTACGAGCGTTTCCGCCGTCGCATGGGCGACTTGTGCGGATTGCAGGGAGCCAGGATGAGCCCGGAGGAGTTGGGTTTTGCTTTGCGCCGGCGTTTTCCGCAGGCCCCTGAAACGCTCGAGAAGGATTTGGCGGAGTGCGAGGAGGCCATTGGCAGCGACGCCTTGCAGCCTAAGAAGGCGCTGGCGCTGGTGCAGACTCTCAGCCGCCACGGCGAAGCCTTGGATCGAGCGGCGAGAGTGAGAATCTACGATTGAAGATGAATTCTGTATCAGAATCGCAAAGAACAAATAAGGACAGCAAGCAAGGAGATCGGAATGAGCGAAGAGAATGCGTTGCAACCGGACGCGCAGGCGTCAGGCACAACCCTCAAGGCCACGCAGGAGTTACTTGCCCGTTCGCGCGCGGAACTGGGACGCGTAATAGCAGGCCAAAACGAGGTGATCGGCGAAGTCCTCATGGCCGTGCTCACGCAAGGACATGCGCTGCTCGAAGGCGTGCCAGGAATTGCCAAGACGCTGATCGTGAAATCGGTGGGCCGGTTACTGGGACTGAATTTCCAGCGCGTGCAGGGAACGCCCGACCTGATGCCCGCGGACATTCTGGGGACCACAATCTTGAAACTAGGCTCTGATACCTTCACATTTCACGCCGGCCCGGTGTTCACCGACCTCCTGCTGGTGGACGAAATCAACCGCGTGCCCCCGCGCACCCAGGCAGCGCTGCTGGAGTGCATGGAAGAGCGCCAGGTAACCAGCGACGGCGTCGCGCGGCAGTTGCCCCAATGGTTCACAGTCTTCGCTACACAAAATCCCATCGACTTCGAGGGCACGTATCCGCTTCCCGAAGCGCAACTCGACCGTTTTCTGCTCAAGATCAAAGTCCGCTATCCCGGCGCGGACGAAGAGCGGCAGATGCTGGAGCGGCATCACGGCACAAGCGTAAACCTGCTCGATGATGCGAAGATCCAGCCGCTCGCTGCGGAGCTCCTGCAATCCGCGCGCGACGAAATTCGCGCTATCCGAGTGGAAGCGGACCTTTACGGCTACATCCTCGATCTTGTGCGTCGCACGCGCGAGTGGCCGATGCTGGCTCTCGGCGCAAGCCCGCGCGCGGCGATCTGCCTGTTGCGTGTGGCCCAGGCCTTCGCAGCATTTGAAGACCGCGACTACGTGATTCCCGACGACGTAAAACGCGCCGTGTTGCCCGTGCTCCGTCATCGCATCCTGCTCAAGCCGGAGGCGGAGTTGGAGGGCTTCGATGCCGATCGCGTGTTGAACGACGTGGTCGCGGCGGTCGCGGTGCCGCGGGCCTCGGTAGCCTAAATGATCTCGGCTTCGCTCCATCCCGAACCCGTGCGGGCGGCCTGCAAGCCGCGCCAACGCTGGTTTTCGTTCGGCTTTACTCCGCGCACGATATGGCTGCTCATTGCGGGGCTTGCGCTGGCGCTGCCGGGATTCTTCCGTTGGTGGTGGGGGCTAGACATGGTCGAATGGGATGCGCTAGTTCTGGTTGCTGCGGCTGTTGATTGGTTCCGCCTGCCCTCCGCCGACGAAATCACCGTAGAGCGTTCGTGGAGCAATGCGCCCTCTCTTTCCAGCCCAACTGAAATCGAAATCGCCGTAGAACAGAACGGCGGAACAATATTGGATTGCCGCATCGTCGACGATCTGCCCGAAGCGCTGGTGGGCGTGCCCTCTACACGGAGTCTGCGTGTCTATCCGCGCGTGCGGGCCGCTCTGCGCTACACCATCGATCCGCGCGCACGCGGCGATGTCACCACGGGATCGCTGTATCTGCGCTACCGGTCGCCGCTCGGTCTCATTGATAAATGGGCCGTGGCCCCGCTCCAGCAAACCGTGCGCGTCTATCCCGCGCTTCGGCAGGGTGAGGACCAGGAGATTTTTCTGGCGCGCGGCCGTCAAATCGATCTCGAACTGCGCCAGGTGCGCGAGCGCGGGCTGGGCCGTGACTTCGAGAGCCTCCGCGAGTATCTCGAAGGCGACGACCTGCGCGACATTTGCTGGACGGCCACGGCGCGGCGCGGAGCATTGATCACACGGCGGTACCAGACCGAGCGCAGCCAGGCGGTGTGGATCGTTCTCGATGCGGGACGGCTGCTGCAAGGCCGCATCTTGCGTGACAATGACGATCCTGAGCGGCGCGGCTACTCCAAGCTCGATTACGCGTGCTCCACCGCGGTCGCTCTGGCGCAACTCGCGCTCTACTCCGGCGATCGCGTCGGTCTGCTCGTCTACGGCCAGCATGTGCAGCAGCGCGTGCTGCCCGGCCGCGGCCCCGCGCACATGCGCCTTATCGTCGAAGCGCTGGCCCAGGCGCGCGCCGAAGTCAGCGAGGCCGATCACCTGCGCGCCACGGCCACGTTGAACCGCTGGCAGCCGCGGCGGGCGCTGATTTTGTGGATCACCGATCTGGCGGAAACCGCCATGCGCCCGGAAGTCATCGACGGCGCCATGCAACTTCTGCGGCGCCATGTGCTGCTGTTTGTGGCCATGGCCCAACCCGACGTCGAAGCGATTGCCAAAGGCCGTCCGAAAAATGTCGAGCAAATGTTCCGCGCGTCGGCAGCACAGGAACTGATGATGCGCCGCGAACTCTTATTGGCGCGACTACGCGATCAGGGTGCCCTCACCCTCGACCTCGATCCCGACCAACTCACCTCGGCGGTGCTCAACCAATATTTAAAGGTGAAAGAACGGGCGATGGTTTAAGGACAACCCGCTGCACTGTCCACATCGTTCGCAATATACAGAACCTGTCATCCTGAGCGAAGTTTGTCGCGTTCTCGCGGCGAACGCAGTCGAAGGATCTGCGGTTACTTTTCTGTCGAAATGCGCGCGCCACCTAGTAATCACAATCTGGAATTTACTTGCGCTTGTCGCCCGTAGCCCTGTGCCGATTCTTGTGACGATATGCGCTTTTGAAAAGTCTAAAATCCGCGATCCCGATAAGAGCCCCGAACGCCGCATCGAAAATCGCTTCCTGCAAGTTGTGCCGTGCGATGCCCACAACTGTCCGAACGACCGTGCTAAGGAAGGGCAGAAAGAGAAGCCATGCCGCGAAAACCAGGAGCCATGCCCTTTGAGCAGGAGCGGTCTTCACGTCACCTTTCTCTCCCGGCGTGGCAGCCATCGCCACCGGCCGGAACAACCACACCAGCAGCAACGTGAACAGCGTCCCGCCCACCGTGAATTTAAGCCACACATGCGCCGCGGAGGGCGAGAAAAAGCCTTCCAGCGTGCCGGCAATAATCAGCAGCGGAATCGTGCCCGCGACCATGCGCGTGGCCTCCACGCCGGCCAGAGCGATGGAGTCGCGCCAGCGATAAAGTCCGGGAAAAGCCACGCCGCGCCCCAGGCGCAGGCCAGCTGCCCCGGCAAGAACAATCGAAGGCAGCTCCAGCGAGCCATGCGGCGCGACAAAGCTCCACAGGTCCAGCGACATGCCGTGCTGCGCGCAGGCTACGCCCACCACGCCCAGCATCATGCCGTTGTTGAACATGGACCAGATGGCGCCCAGACCGAAGACAATACCGCCGGCGAAAGAGACAAAACACACGCTAATGTTGTTCGTCATGATGGCGCTGCTGGCCGCCGGCTCCACCCCCACAATCGACTGGGTCCACATTTTGTGGTGCTCGATGGTGTCCATCATCTGCGGGCCCAGCATATGGCGCATGAACTGCGGACGCGCCAGCGTGAGCACCGTGCCCAGCCCCGCACCGGCAAGCAGGATCGCAAGCGACAGCAAAACATAGCGGAACTGGCGCTGCACAATCGCCGGATAGCCGTCATACAGAAAATCGAAGATCCTGCGGAAGCCTTTGCGCCGGCTCGAATAGATGATATGGTGGGCGCGAGCCAATAACTGGTTGACGAGTTCGGCGTAAGCGCGCGAGGTGGAATCCTGGCGCAGAGTCGACAAGTCGCTAGCAGCTTGCCGGTAGAGAAGCGCGGTTTCACGCAGTTCCGCCCGCGAAAGCTGGCGCACGCCACTTGCGGCAGCCTGGTTCAGGAGCCAGCTTAGACGGTCCCAGTAAGGGCGACGCTTTGCCAGCCACTGATTGGAGAGAATGATGGCCATGGAGCCGATTGGAGACCAGCTTAACATCGATACCCCGGAGCTCGTGTCCATCGAGTTGCCGCTGGCTGGCATCGGCAGCCGCTTTATCGCCGCTATCGTCGATTCTCTCGTCCTCGGCTCAGCGCTCATCCTTCTCATTTTTCTAGCGGCCTACATCATCCCGGCTCTGGGCGCCATCGGGGAAAAAGCCGCAAGCTGGGGCGTCGGCATCCTGGTGCTCATCGTATTTCTGCTGTTCTGGGGCTACTTCGCACTCTCCGAGGCCTTCGGCAACGGACGCACCCTGGGCAAGCGCGTGGCCAGGATTCGCGTAATCCATCAATCGGGCCGCGGCATCAACTTTGTTGAAGCGCTGGCGCGCAATCTGGTGCGATTCATCGACTATCTGCCGGGCTTTTACGGCGTGGGCGTTGTGGCCATGTTCATGAGCAAGCGATCCCAGCGCCTGGGCGACATGGTCGCAGGAACGCTGGTGGTGCGCGAGCGCGAAGTGGAGGCGCCGATGTGGGGCGAAAGCACCTCGCGCATGCTAACAGCAGCGGCGCTGGCCCCGCAGTCGCCCATTCCGCCGCCGCACTTGCGCGTGGCGCTGCCTGCACCGGCCCTGGCCAAACTTTCCTCTTCGGACCTCGAAGTTCTCGAAGGCTTTTTTCTGCGTCGGCTCGACATGGACCTATCGACACGCCGCGTACTGGCCAGTCGCATTGCCTCGGCTCTGTGCGCAAAGTCCGGCCTAACCGTCCCTCCGGAAACCAGCGTGGAAACCTTCCTTGAAGCCGTCGCCCACCAGTTCCGCGAACAGGGCCGCATGAGCTAAGGCGCCGCACGCCATCCGCAGCGGTGTATTAAGATTCTTCCAGTACACGCGCGGCGTCGCGCCGCGATTTTTCGAGCAACAGCCGGCCGAAGACCGGTTCGGAACAGGAGAGCAAGAACATGGCCAAGAGCGTAAATAAAGTCTTTCTTCTGGGGAATGTGGGCAAGGACCCTGAAGTCCGCTCCACAGGCGGCGGCACCATGGTGGCAAACTTTTCGCTCGCCACCAGTGATCGCTTTCAGGATCAGCAGGGAAACTGGCAGGAGCGCACCGAATGGCATAACCTCGTCGCGTTCAAGCGCACTGCCGAGATCGTCCGCGACTACGTCAAGAAGGGCTCGAAGCTGTACATCGAAGGCAAGATCCAGACCCGCAGTTGGGACGACAAGGAAACCGGCGTGAAGAAGTACCGCACCGAAATCATCGTCAATGATCTGTCGCTGCTTTCGGGCCGCGAGGATGGCGGCGGCTCGAGCCGTTCTTCGAATGCGACCTCCAACATGGACCAGCGGCAACCTGCTGCGAACGACGAATACTCGCAGGCCGCCGAAATTTCCGACGACGATATCCCGTTCTAATGCAGGACCCGCCTGTCACGTGTGAACAAACATACCCAGCTAGGAGTCGCCGTAGCTGTGCGGAACAGCGGAAAACGCGTAGCGTTTTCCACGCAAGCGTGGGAAAGTCGCCCTTTGACTGTTCAACCTTGCGTCTATTCCGCAGCTTCTCCCGTTCGCGTTCGCATCACGGAGAACACCCATGAAGAAACTCTTCGTCGTCGCTCTTCTCGCCTCATGCCTCGCCCTGCCTGCGCAAGAGACGCGTCACGAGGTCACCCATGCCACCGGAAATCCTGCGGTTGACTCCAAACCCAACAGCCCTGACGTGCCCGATGTCTTCGCCGTCAGCGGCCATCTCCAACGCATCGTCGTGCTGCGCTTCAAGTTCGGCACCGACTTGCTGGCCGGCCTCCAGAAGATGATCGATCAGGAGAAGATCAAGAACGCCGTCATTCTCTCCGGATTCGGCTCTGTGCGCAGCTACCAGATTCACCAGGTCTCGAACCGCGACATGCCCTCGAAGAACATGTTCATCAAGAATCCCACCGCGCCCGCCGACATCATCGGCATGAGCGGCATGGTCATGAACGGCCGCGTGCATCCGCACATCGTGCTCGCCAATGCCGACAGGGCCTTTGGCGGCCACCTCGAGCCGGAGACCACGGTCTTCACCTTCGCCGTGGTGACCCTCGGCGTCCTCGACGACAACATCGACATGAGCCGCTTCGACGACTCCAGTTACCGCTAAAACACGAAATAGGAAGTAGGCAGCAACTCATCTACCGATTGGCTACTGGCTACTGGCTGCTTCTTTCTCCAGCGGATCGTTCTCCCGATCCGTCACTTCTGCCAGTGCCGCCAGCCGTCCCGCCAACTCCTCCGTCCAGCAGCCTTCCGGCGCGCGCCAGCTCCAGTTGCCCTGCGCGACCGCGGGCGTGTTCATGCGCGCCTCCGAGCCCAGTTCCAGCAGATCCTGCACCGGCGCAATGGCGATCCCGGCCACGCTGCCCTGCGCCGCGCGGATCAGCGGCCACACAGGCCGGCCGTTTACCGGCCCCACCAGCGCCTCCACAGCCGCATGTTCCTTTTCATTTGCCGTATTCCACCAGCCTTGCGTCGTGTCGTTGTCGTGCGTGCCCGTGTACACCACGGTCGCAGGCACAAAGTGCTGCGGCAGGTGCGTGTGCGCGCCCTTGTCGCTGAAGCCGAATTGCAGCACCTTCATGCCGGGCATGCCCAGTTCCAGCCGCAGCGCCTCGACCTCCGGAGTAATGACGCCCAGGTCTTCGGCAACTAACGGCAGCGGTCCCAACGCCGCTTCCAGCGCGCGAAAAAGCTCGAGCCCCGGCGCCTTGATCCACTCGCCATTGACTGCGGTCTCTTCCTCCGCAGGAATCGCCCAGTACGCCTCGAACCCGCGGAAATGGTCAAGGCGCACGACGTCGTAAATCTCCACGGCGCGCCGGATGCGCTGGATCCACCAGTCAAATCCGCGCTCCGCAAGCACGTCCCAGCGATAAAGCGGGTTGCCCCACCGTTGGCCCGTGGCCGAGAAGTAATCGGGCGGCACGCCGGCAATGCGAATTGGCTTGAGGTCTTTGTCGAGTTCGAAAATCTCCGGATGCACCCAAACATCGGCTGAGTCCATGTTGACGAAGATCGCCACATCGCCCAGGATTCGTATCGCACTGCGTGCCGCAGCCTCTTTGAGAAGGTTCCACTGCCGCGCAAATGCAAACTGCAGCACCTTCTCGACTACGCGTTCGCGCCCGTGTTCGGCGGCAGCCGCGGCCAGCGCCTGTGCATCGCGACGTCGCAGCGGCTCGGGCCACTCCGTCCAGGCGCCGGTGTTGAAGGTGCGGCGTAAAACAGCGTAAAGCGCGTAGTCGTCGAGCCACGCAGCCTGGTCGCGGGAGAACGCTTCAAATTCCTCCCATTGCTCGGCCAGCACGGGCTCGTCCAGAGCGCGATCGAGAAAACTTCCCGCGGCCTCGTAAAGCAAAGGAAACTTCCGCGCTTCCACCTCTTCAAAATCGACCGGCCCTGAGCTGCTGGGAAGCCCGGCAATGCGATCCGCGCCAATCCATCCCCAATCGCGAAGAAACTCCGGGCTGATCAACGCGGGATTGCCTGCGAATGCCGAAGACCCCGCGTAAGGCGAGTTGCCATATCCCGTGGGACAGAGGGGCAAAACCTGCCAGATATGCTGCTTGGCGCGGGCCAGAAACGCCACAAACTCGTGCGCGGCCGGACCCAGATCGCCGATTCCTCCTTGCGAAGGCAGCGAACTGATGTGCAGCAGTGCTCCTGAGGAACGTTGGAATTGCATGCTGCCATTATTACGGATGGACGCTGGACCTGCAGAATGCCGCCCGATCTGAGACACTGGAATGCGCGTCCCCACGCAGCTTTTTGATCCACTTCCGAACTGAGGGAGTTCTCCGTTGAAGATCCGCAATCTTTTCTTTCGCTTTTTCCTCTTTGCTTCGCTGTCAACTTTGTTGGTCCCCTCTCCCTCGTTCGCCGCGGCCGCTTCCGCACCGAAATCCGTTACCCTCGCCGCCGGCTGGACGTTGCAGGACGTGGCCAGAGTCCCGCAACCGGGCGCCGAAGTCGCAAGCGCGAGCTTCGATGCACGCGGTTGGTACGCGGCCACGGTTCCCGGCACGGTGCTCACCTCGCTCGTCAACAACCATGTCTATCCCGAGCCGTTGTATGGCGAGAACGAGCGCCCCGAAGTCATTCCCGAAAGCCTATGCCATACCTCGTACTGGTATCGCACCGTCATCCGCGTGCCGCGCGCCTATCGCAACCACCGCGTCTGGCTCAACTTCGACGGCATCAACTATTCGGCCGACGTGTGGGTGAACGGCGTCAAAGTAGGATCGACCCGCGGCGCGTTTACCCGCGGCATCTTCGACATCACCGCGCAGGTCAAGGCTGGCAGCCAGGCGGTGATCGCCGTGCTGGTCGCGCCCGAGCCAAATCCCGGCATTCCCCACGAGCACACAATTCGCAATGGCGTCGGCAAAAACGGCGGCATCACCGCCATCGACGGGCCCACGTTCCTCTCCACCATCGGCTGGGACTGGCTCAACGCGGTGCGCGACCGCGACACCGGCATCTGGCAAAAAGTATTTCTCTCCGCCACCGGGCCAGTGTTGGTAAAGGACCCGCTGGTTACTACCGATTTGCCACTGCCGCGCACCGACTCTTCCGACGTAACTGTACAGGCCACCGTCGAAAACGTCAGCGACCAACCGGTGACGGGTTTGCTGCGGGGAACTATCGAGAACATTGCCTTCGAGCGACAAGTGGAGTTGGCCCCGCACAGCACGCAACAGATCGCGTTTAATCCCAAAACCACGCCCGCGCTGCACATCGATCATCCCCGCCTCTGGTGGCCCAACGGGTACGGCGCGCAGGCGATGTACCGGATGCACCTCGCTTTCACCATCAGCAGCTCCATCAGCGACGCCGATGACATCGATTTTGGCGTCCGCAAAATCACTTATTCAGTGCCGGGAACCGACACGCTCACCATCTCCGTCAACGGTGTGCCCATCTTCGTCCGCGGCGGCGACTGGGGCCTCGACGAAGCCATGAAGCGCATCTCCCGTGAGCGCCTCGACGCCGAAATTCACTTGCATCAACTCGCGCACCTCAACATGATCCGCAACTGGGTGGGCCAGAGCACCGATGAGGATTTCTACGAGCTCTGCGACAAGTACGGCATCCTGGTGTGGGACGAATTCTTCCAGCCCAATCCCGGCGACGGTCCTGACCCCACCGATCTCGACACCTACATTGCCAACGTGCGCGATAAGGTGCTGCGCTTCCGCAATCATCCCTCCATCGTGCTGTGGTGCGCGCGCAACGAGGGTTATCCGCCGCCGGAAATCGACGCGGCCCTGCGCAAGATACTCGCCGAGCTTGAGCCCACGCGTCGCTATCAGCCCAGCTCCACCGACGGCGCTGGCGTGCGCTCGCATGGACCGTATTACTGGCGCACCCCGCGTGAGTTTTACACGGTCACCGACGATTACTTCAAGACCGAAACCGGCAGCATGAGCGTGCCCACGCTGGAATCCATCCACGGCATGATGCCAAAGAAAGACTGGGAGACAATCAACGACGATTGGGCCGCCCACGACATGGCCAAAGGCGCGCAACACGGCGACCTTTACCCCGCCATTCTCGCCGGGCGCTACGGAAAAATCGCCAATCTCGCCGACTTCGTGCGCAAGGCGCAACTGGCCAACTACGAGGCCTTCCGTGCCATGTACGAAGGGCGCAACGCGCAGCTCTTCCATCCCACTACGGCCATCATCACATGGATGAGCGATCCCGCGCAGCCCAGTTTTGTCTGGCAGCTTTATCACTACGATCTCGAACCCAACGCTTCCCTGTTCGCCGTCATGCACGCGTCGGAGATGGTGCACATCCAGCTCAACGAGGCCAACGGACAGGTGCAGGTCATCAACAACCAGTCAGTTCCCGTCGCCGATGCCGTGGCGCGGATCGGTGTCTATAACCTCGACGGTTCGTTCGTCTACGAGCACGAGACGAAGCTAACGGCCGCGCCTGATGCGGCCACGAACCTCGGAACCGTGGATTTTCCCGCTCATCCTTCGGCCGTGCACTTTCTCAAGCTCGCCCTGCACGATGCTGCCGGAGAACTTTTATCGAGCAACTTCTATTGGCTTGGAACACCGGATCATCCCGACGACTTGACGGCGCTCAACAACTTGCCCACGGTGACGTTGACCGCGACAGCGGAGGAACTCGAAGGAAAAATCGCCGGCGAGCGGCTGCTCGCCATCACACTGCATAATCCCACGAACAGCATCGCCCTCATGGCGCACGTGCAACTGCGGAGAAAATCCGGCGAGCGCGTTTTACCGGTCTTCTACAGCGACAATTACGTCACGCTGCTGCCCGATGAAACCAGGACCATCGCCATCGAGGCAGCGCAACGCGACTTCAACGGAGAAGATTCTCTCATCGTTCTCGACGGCTGGAACGTAACAGTAGCGCCGTCGTCTTTCGGCAGTATGTCTGTCGCGCCTAACGTCGACGCGCAGCCGGACTACTGGCCCATAACGGGCCTGCCCTTCGCCACCGAAGCCCTGCGCTAGGGCGCCGAGTCAGAAGTTCGTATCACAATGAAATTGTCATCCTGAGCAATAGAACTCGACTATCATACTGAGCAACAAAGCTCGGCTGTCATCCTGAGCGAAGTGGGCCGCGCTTCGCGCGGCCCACGAGTCGAAGGACCTGCGGTTGCTTTTGCCTTTCGCAACCCTCCCTCACCGCAAAAAATGGGGTGCCACACCTTTCGAATTTGAGATGTGGTATAGCACGAACCTGAACTCCCCACGTTCAGCCTCGCCAAATTCCTCTTCTCCTCCCGCGCACCTCCTGTAGAATCGAACCAATTTTGGACCAACCCCGTCCAATCAAGCAAGCTCGAGCCGCATGACCAGCACCTCCGCCGTAAATAACTTGAACGACCCTCCAGCCGCGCCCCACGCCGTTCGCAGGACGCCGCCGCCCTGGCTGTTCCTGTTACTCGCCATGCCAGGTGGAGTCTTCACAGGCGGCATCACCGGATTGGTACTTTCCTTTGTGCTGCGCCGCGAAGGCCATGCCATGAGCGGCATCGCCAACGAAATCGCGCTGCTCGGCATTCCCCCGATTCTCTACTTTCTCTGGAGTCCTCTGGCGGATTTCTGGATCAGCCGCAAGCACTGGTACCTGCTGGCCGCGTGCCTCACCGCTGCAGGAGCAGCAGCAGCCTTCTGCTTTCCTGACCTTTCCAGCCCCATCCCGGTGGCTCTGCTCTTTGCGGCCACTTGCTGCGGCATGATCTGTTCGGCAAGTTACGGCGGCATGGCCGCTGCATTGGTGCCCGAAGAACAGAAGTCGCGCGTCTCAAGCATGATTCAAGTGGGCAACCTCGGCGGCGGTGCTTTGGGCAGTTGGGGATTGCTGCTGCTTGCCGAGCATTCCAGCCACGCGATGCTTGGAATGGTGGGCGCGGCGGCGGTTCTGCTCCCCGCTCTGGCCGTGCTCGCCGTGGATGCGCCACCTCCACAACGCATCAGCACCCAAAACGGACCTGGGGCGCAACTGGCCACGATGGGCCACGAATTCAAGACCACTTTTCTGCGCTGGAGCGCCCTGCCCTCGATTCTGCTGCTTATGTCGCCGCTGGCGAGCGGCGCCGCGATTGGACTGCTGCCCGGGCTCGCCATCGACTATCGCGTGTCTGGCACCGAAGTAGCCTGGTTGAACGGGATGGCAGGCGCGCTGCTCACCGCCGCCGGAGCGCTGCTGCTGGCCTTCGTTCCCAAACGCGCGGACCCTCGCCTCACATACGTCTTCTTTGGCTTGGTCAACGCAGCTTCCATGGGCATCCTGTGCCTTGGTCCGACCAACCCCACCACCTACCTGGCTGGAACGGTCCTCTACCTGATTTCGGTAGGCGCGGGTTATGCCAACTTCACCGCCGTCGTGCTGCAGGTCATTGGCAAAGCAGGAGCCAGCGCATGCACCCGCTACTCGATTGCCGTGGGGCTCGGCAATGCTCCCATCGCCTATATGGCCGCGGTGGACGGCCTGGGCGCAAAGTGGTGGGGAACCCGCGGTCTTTCAGGGATCGACATGGTGGTGAGCACGCTGTTTGGCGCGTTGTTTCTGGTCGGCTACTGGATCTGGCTCAAGCCCGGCTGGGCACAGCACATCGCCGCCCTGCCGGAGCCGGAACTCGCACCCTCCGCCGACTAACGCATCCCGCGCGGCGATCGCCTCGCACAAACAACGAGGCCCGCAAACCTTCCGGCTGCGGGCCTCATAGTTTCTGTTTCAATCTGTTCTACGTCCCTGGAGTCTGCTGCGGTTTGGCGTTGAAGCGGATCAGGTTGTGCTTCTTGTAGTCGTTCCACACCCCGCTCATGAACACGCTGAAAGCCTCGTTGCGCTTCTGTTGCAGCATCTCATCGCGTGTCTGGTCAAAGTTCTTCGCGATCTCGTCGGCGGTCGGCTCCTGCTTGTCGAGAATCTTCACCACCACGCCCGTACGGCCCGCGTTGATGGCGCCGCTATACGAGCCAACACTCATCTCAAACAACTGTGGAGCCACCTGGCCCACTTCGCCAAAGTCCGGTACCTGTCCACTCTGGCCCACCAGGTCGCTGGTCTTCACGGTCGCGCCTTCGGCCTTGGCGGCCTTGGCAAGATCGTTCATTGCTTTCGCCTTGTCGGCAAGCTCCTTGGTCTTCTGGCCGAGCAACGCCGGCAACTCCTCATCGCGGTAGTCGTCCAGCACGTGCGTCTTCCAGTCAGCAAAGGCCGGCGCATGCGCAGCCATTACGCCCGTCACCTGGAAGATGGCGTAGCCTTCGCCCGTCGGCGCGGCCTGCGGCGGATCGCCCTGCTTGGCTGCAAAGGCCTTGGTCAAAAGCTGTGAACTGTCGGGCAACGCGGGAATCACGCCGTCGCGTCCCACCGGCTCTGAAGTCACCAACTCCAGATGATGCGCCGCCGCGGTCTTCTCCAGGCCGTTCTTGCTCGCTTCCGCGGTCAACTGCTGCGCAAACTGCGTTTCCGCCTGTCCCCCGACTTCGCGCGTCAGCGCCGCCACAATGGTGGCCTGCACTTCGCTCAGCGGCTGCGTGTGCGCGCTCTGGCGCTCTTCAACCTGAATAATGTGGTAGCCGAAGCTGCTCTTCACGATTTCGATGTCGCCGATCTTTTGCGTAAAGATAGCCTTGTCGAACTCCGGAACCATCTTGCCGCGCTGCGCGAATCCCAGCTCGCCGCCCTGGTCCTTGCTGCCCGGGTCGTCGGAGTATTTCTTCGCCAGCGCGGTCCAGCTTCCGCCGGCCTGCAACTGCTTCAGAACGCTCTCCGCCTTCGCCTTGGCCGCAGCGTCGGTCTTGGCGTCCGAGCCTTCCGGCACGCTGATAAGAATGTGCCGCGACTTGGCCTGATCGGGCACCTGGTAATCGCTCATGTGGTCGTTGTAGTACTGCTGAATCTGTTGTTGCGAAGGCTGCGGAACGCCGCCCGGAACCTGTTCCTGGGTGAACGCAAAGTAGGTAATCTTGCGCTCCTCGGGCACTGCCTGGGCGTACTGCGCGGCGTTCTTCTTGAAGAACGCCTCCAGATCCGTGTCCGAAGGATTGATCGTCTTCCGCAGGTCGTCTGCCGAGATCACTGCGTAGTCGAACTTGATCTTGATGTTCTGTTTGAGGTAGGCATCACGGACTTCCTGGTCGCTCACCGTCACACCCGCGGTAATCAGAGCCTGTAGGCGGCGCACCGTGATTTCGTCCTTGATCTGCCCCTCAAAGTCGTCCACTGACTCGTGCAGCCGGTCGTCAATCATTTGCCTGTAGGCATCCGGGCCGATAAACACCCCGTTGGGGTACAGCACCTGCCCCGTGGGACCGGTGCGCAGGTACTGGCGCACATCGTTGTCCGTGGCGAACACACCAAGCTTGTGCGCTTCCTGCAAAAGCACCTGCTGCTGCACCAGTTCCTGGCCCACTTGCTGCTCAAAGAACTGCACGATCATCGGATTGTCGGCATACTGCGGGCCGCGCTGGCGCAGCTCATTCTCCGCAGCCTGTTGCACGTGCGTCTGGCTCACGATGTCGCCGTCCGAAAGAATCTTGCTGTACCAGTGCGGATACACCACCGCGAAGGTATCGGGCGCGGCAGAGCCGGTCCCGGCAAGTCCGGGGATCAGGTAAATCACCATGGCGACGGCGAGCGCTCCAATGATGACCCAAAAAACGGCCTTGACCATGCGATTGTCTGCTTGCAGGAAACGAATCATGAATGAATTTAAACCTTCAACTCTCTACGCGCGCTCGCGCTCACAGACCGGGCAGCAGCGGCAATTCCACCGCATTCCGTTGGCTTGGCGAGGCGCAGTTCTCGCTGGTTGCGACTCTGCCATTATAGACGACGGCTAGCCGCTGTCCGAGTGCGCTGGCGCGCGTCCCATGCCGCCACGCCCCCACAAACAAATCGGGCATCCGCCTTTGCGGACGCCCGATCTCTGTTCCCTGTTCGCTAATCCCTGATCTCTGCTTTTTTACCGCCAGTAGTACGCTCCGCCCACGATGAAATAGGGCCGATAGTAGGGCGCCGGATACCCGTACGCCGGGCCGTATCCATAACCGTAATAGGGCGATCCGTAGGGGTAGCCACGGCGGTAAAGCGACGGGCCGCCGGGATACAGACCCTGCGCCAGTCTTGCCGCTTCCTGCGGGCTCACCGGGGCCACCGTAATGGGCGCAGCCAAGTGGAAAGTGACGAGCGCTTCGGCAGGAATCCACGCCCGGTAACCGGGCGAAGCCGCCCCCAACGCCGTACCCCCAGCCACACCGGCTCCGGCGCCGATGGCGCAACCCGGGCCGCGACCGACCGCGCAACCGATGATGGTGCCGATCACGCCACCTGTCAACGCGCTGCCAACCGTCTGACCGGCCTTATTCGGGGCCTTCACTTTGAACTGGTCGCTCGCGATCGGATAGTTCCGTCCGCCCAGGTCGAGCGAAGTCAGCGTGAGCGCCAACGTGGAGCTGCCTCCCATGCTGCCCGAACCCACGTTCTTGTGTTCCGCAATCACACCGTGCACCACGGCGCCGCGTGGAATCGCCAGCGCGCCGCCCATGGTCACGTCCTGAATCACCATGAACTGCACCGGCTCGCCGTCTTTGGCCCGTTTGCTATCCACCGACTCGCTGGTGCGAAGCTGGAGCAGCGTTCCCGCGGGCAGCGTCACAGGGCCGCTGGCGGGCGCATACTGCGGCGCTTGCCGAGCCTGCGGATACTGCTGCGGATACTGCGGCGGATATTGCGAATACTGCGGGCTCTGGTACTGCGGCCGCGGCGGAGGTGGCGGATAAGCACCTTGCTGCTGCGGATAAGGCGCAGGCGCCTGATTCACGGCCGCGGGATCCGGTCCCTGGTCTGGAGCCGGCCCCGGAGGCGGCAGACCCGCCGTTTGCTGTTGCATCTGCGACTGATCGGGGCCCGGCATCTCCTGCGTGTTCGGAGCCGGTTGCGAATTTTGCGCTTCCGGGCCGGGATTGCCCACCGTCAGATTGTTGTGCACCTTGGTCACGCCGTTCACATGCGCGGCGATCGACTCCGCCAGCTGCTTGGACGCATCTGTCGAGACCGTTCCCGACAGCGTCACTTCACTTTGGATTGTGGCTGCCGTAATCAGGTCGTTCTTCAGTGCCGCCGACGCGTCGAGGGCGTGCACCACATCCATCTCAATCTGTCCGTCGGTGCGCGGTCCCTGCTGAGCCGCCGGCTGACTCCCTTGCGCCTGACTTTGCGACTGCCCCGCCGGGGCGCCGCCGTCTTGCGCAATCGCGACCGCGGCAAACAGCACAGCCACCCCGGTCCATGCCACGAGCGGTCGAAAGCCCTTTTTCAGCAAGCTGCAATTCATTTTCGATTTCTCCTCTATCGATACGATCGTCCTCAACCCGGAAAAGATGCGCAGGGAGAACGATTTTCAAAGCCTTTTCCAGGGCTCAATCCGTTAGACGAGCCTGGCCTGAAGCCTGTTACCCGGTATAACCCCATTTTCGGCAAAAAGTTGTCTGCTATTGACCGCCAGACGCAGCATCCCCTCGGGGTCCCCATCCTAAACGTGTCGGGTGCCCCACATCTCGTTCTTGAGATGTGGGAGAGCACAAGCCCAATCACGCCCTTTTTGACTCGGCAGGAAAAGGGGCGCCCCACAGCCGGGATCCCCACGGACAGGTCCACGTCCGTGGGGTGGAGATCTCGATTTTGAGATGTGGGAAAGCACGAACCCCAACTCGCCTTGCTCAGTCCAGCACAGCAAGCGGGTGCCCCCGGTCTCGATTCTGAGACCGGAGATACCAGGACGCCAAAGTGCGAATCTACGATGTCTAAGACCTACGCCAACGCCGCCGCCATCGCCGCATTCAAAGTGTTCAGGCCCGCGGCCACATCGGCTCCCAGGTGCACCCGCAGAGCGCGCCGTCCACGCGCCTCCAGCACCGCCAGATCCCCCGCCGCCTGAGCGTCGATCACCACGCCAAAACTGTACCGCTGACCTGGTATTTCCGCGTCTTCGGCGTGCTTTGCAGTGATCTGCAAAAACACTCCCGTGTTCGGTCCGCCTTTGTAATCCTGCCCGGTTGAGTGCAGAAAGCGTGGTCCGAAGCCTAGGCAGGTGGCCACGTGTTTGTTGTCGCGCACAGCGTGGCGCATCACCTGGATCGCCGCTTCGTTCTCGGGGAACATGGGCAGAAATGCCAGTACCGCAAAGTAGTCCCCCGCGCGCAGTTGAGCGAGATGTGCGCGCAAAAAGCCGGTCAGCGAATCGGTGGGCGCTAAGGCGCGCAGTTCGGCCGCATAGGCCTCCGTCGCGAACAATTCAATCCCGGCCTCCGAAAGCACGGGCTGCCGCTGGGGAAGCTTGCCGGTTTTTTCGTACTCATCCGTCAGGGCGCGCGTCTCGATCTTCGCCGCCTCCACATCCGGCTGATTGAAGGGGTTGATTCCCATCACCGAGCCGGCAACCGCCGTGGCAACCTCCCACGTGAAGAATTGGCCGAAGATCTCGTACGGGTCATCGATTTCGATGGTCACCACCGGATGCCCCGCTGCCGCCAGAGCCGCAACCTTGTCGTCCAGACTCGCGTCCGCAGTGCCCTTCAGGCGCACATAAGCAAACACGCGGTCCTCGCCATACACCTCGGGCGCGCCAATGGCTTCGCGATCCACCGGCGTAATGCCCTTGCCCTGCTTGCCGGTGGATTCGGCAATCAGTTGCTCCAGCCACGCGCCCAGATCGTAGATCTCGGGCGATGCAAAGATGGTGAGCTTGTCACGCCCGGCATTCGCTGCCGATCCGAGCAGCAATCCAAGCTGGACTCCGGGGTTGTTCTGGATCGGCTCCTTCGCACTGGCCACACCCTTGGCTGCCTCATCGAGCAGTTTGCCTACCTTTAAGCCAGCCACGGTAGCCGCAACCACGCCGAAGTTCGAAAGCGCCGAGTAGCGCCCGCCGATCTGCGGATCGCCATAAAAGATGTACCGGAATCCGTCGTGCTTCGCTACTTGCTCCATCTTCGAGCCAGGATCGGTAATGGCCACAAAATGGCTGCCCACATTCTCGGCCCCCACCACCCGGCGCACCTGCTCGTAAAAAAACTGCTTCAGGATATTCGGCTCAAGCGTTGTACCCGATTTGCTGGCCACGATCACCAGCGCCTCGCCCAGGTCCACCGACTCGCGCGCAGCCAGCACCTGTGCCGGATCCGTGGAGTCGACGATGTGCAGCGCCGGAAAACCTGGCTGCAGGCCGAAAGTCTTGGCCAGAACCTCGGGACACAGGCTGGAGCCGCCCATGCCCAGCAGCAGAGCCGATTTGAAGCCTGCACTGCGCACGTCGCCGCCCAGCACCGCAAGCGATGAGAGGTCCTTCTGCTGCCGCTCGACTATATCGAGCCAGCCCATCCACTTCTCTTCGCCGTCGCGAGTCCACAGTGAAGGGTCCTTCTTCCAGAAGCGCTCGATCTTGTGGTTGGCTTGCCAGTCGGCGGAAGCCGCATTCACGGCCCCATGCAGTTCAGATGGAATTGCGAATCGAAAACTCATATGACTATAGATTCTCCCTCAAAAAAGGCGGTTGCAGGGCAAAGAATCCAAAAAATGAGCGTGCCACCGCTTTGGGTGCCCCATCCTATATGCGTTTTTTGCGTTTAGCGTGGGATCGCACGAACCTCAACCCGCTCGTTCAGCCTCTGACGACCGCTCACCTCGACGAGCTAAAAGCTAGAGGCTGGAAGCTGCCTCACCCCGGCCAATTCGGCGTAATCCGAATCAGGTCGAGTTTCCCTTCCGCAGCGCCCAAATCCTCCAGCACAAACTCCGGCGAAACTGCGGGCACGGCCACAATGCCGCGCGGCGGCAACTCCACCGGCTCGAATCCTTCGCCCGTGAGCCGCCCTGCCCCCGCTGCGGCAAACAGGTAGGCCAGGCAGGGCTTCTTGTCGCCTCGCAGACTCGCGCTCGTCCGCTTGTCCTCGACAGGCACCCGCTCGATGCGGAAGTAATCCGAATCAATCAGCACAAAGCGATCGGCAATCGCCTGCGGTTCAATCTTCCCCGCCTGCGTCACGAGCCTCGTCGCTTCGAGGGATTTTTCAACGTGCAGCTCGCGCCCGCGTCCGTAATCGAACATACGATAGGTGGTGTCGCTGTTCTGCTGCGTCTCCAGCAGAATCGAACCCGGCCAGATGGCGTGAATCGTCCCTGCATCCACAAAAATCAAGTCGCCCGTCTCCACGGGCACGGCGTTCAAGCTCGCTTCCAGCGTGCCCGCCTCGATCCCTTCCTTAATTTGCTTCAGGGTAGTCCCGGGCTTCACGCCCACAGCCACCTCTGCCCCCGGCTCCGCAGCCAGAGCGTACCAGCACTCCGTCTTGCCGCGCGGCAGGCCGTACTTCTGCGCCATTTTGTCATCGGGATGCACCTGTACGCTCAGCTTTTCCAGCGCGAAAATGGTTTTGATCAGCAGCGGCGAATCCGCCACCGGCGCGCCAGCGCCCAGAAGCGCCGCGTGTTCCTCCGCAAACAGCGCCACCAGCCGTTTGCCCGCGTGCGGCCCGGTGGCAATCAGGCAATCGTCGCCCGTCAGCCACACCTCGCCGATGGGCTCGCCCTCGGTCACGAAGTCATACCAGGGACGCAAATCGCGGAACCCCCACACCCTCGCAGTGAAGCGGGGCTCGATGCGGAACGGCGTCAGTTCTGCCACAAAATCATCCCTCAAGGTTATTTTCCAGCTCTTGCCATCCTCACTCTAGCAGACGGCACAATCTCCGTTTTTCGCCTCGGAAGGGCCGTCTTGCGCACGAAAATTAGCGCGCTAAATGGCGTATCGAGCTATCCTCTTTTCCATGCCGCACTCCGCGATCTTCGACAGCATGTTCCATCTGCCGCTTCCCATCCATGGAAAAGCTGGCCCGTCCCGTCATCGTCTACCTGGCGCTGGTGGTGTTGCTGCGCATCTTCGGCAAACGCGAATTGGCGCAGCTCAACCCATTCGACCTCGTGGTTCTGCTCTCGCTCTCCAACACCGTGCAGAACGCCATCATCGGCGACGACAATTCCGTCACCGGCGGCATCATCGGCGCCGTCGGACTGCTGGCCGTCAACTGGCTGGTAGTGCGCGCCCTCTTCCGCTCTCCGCGGCTCACGCGCATAATGGAGGGCCGCTCCACCGTGCTCATCCGCAACGGCCAAATCGACACGCGGGCGTTGCAGCGCGAGTCGCTCACGCGCGAGGAACTCGTCGACGTCGTTCACCGCCAGGGATTCGACGATCTTCACGCGGTGCGCCACTGCGAGCTTGAGCCCAACGGCACGTTCTACGTGGAAGCCTTCGAACCCACTCTTGCCGAAAAGCACCACGAGGAACTGCTCACGCGCCTCAACAACCTCCAAAGCCAGATCGCCGCGCTAAGCGCCCGTCCAACGAGCTAGTGAATTTCGAATCCGGTTCGCCAAACTGCCGCGATAGATTTACGAATATTCCTGTTGCAGATATATCCGTGATGGATATATAGTCTCTTCATGGCCGCCGAAACCGCACCCGCGACACCACTTTCACCGGCCGTCTTCGCCATCCTCCTCTCTCTGGCCCGCGGCGAGAAACACGGCTACCAGATCATGAAAGACGTACGTGCGCCTGAGGGCGGCGGCGTGCAAATGGGGCCCGGAACGCTTTACGGCTCTCTCGATCGCATGATGCGCGACGGCCTAGTCGAAGAAACAGGCCTCACCGACGACGAGCGCCGTCGCTACTATCGCCTGACCGCGCGGGGCGACTCCGTCCTGGTCGCGGAACTTCGCCGTCTCGCTGCAGCCGTGGCCGGCGCCCGCTCGCTCGGCCTGCTCCCGCACGGGGGCCGCTCATGACCCAATCTGCACAGAAACGCACCCGTCTCGAGTCACTCTATGCACTCGCGCTTCGCGCTTACCCCGGGCGCTTCCGGCAAGCATACAGCGCGTCCATGCGCCAGACGTTTCGAGACGCGCTCAGCGACACTTCGCTCTCTCGCCGCATCCTCATCCGGCTGGTCTTCCGCGACCTCGTCACGTCTCTCATGAAGGAGCACCTCGACATGCTGCGCGACACCTTCGCCCGCCCCGCACTCCTGTTCAACGCCGTCATTCTCAGCGCTCTCGCCTCGGGACTTGCATTGGCGCTTTACTCTATTCCGCAACAGGTTCTTCGCCAGGGCGCCAACGACCCGCAGATCGCGCTTGCCGGCGATCTGGCCGCAGAACTCGAGCAGGGTGTCGCGCCGGCCGCCGCTGTCCCCGCGGCCTCCGTCGACATGGCGCGCAGCCTGACCCCCTTCGTCATCGTCTACGACGACCAGGGCCATCCTCTTGCCTCACAGGCGCAACTCGACGGGCAGATTCCGGCGCCGCCGCAAGGCGTCTTCGACTACGTTCGCCAACATGGCGAAGAGCGCCTCAGTTGGCAGCCGATCCTGGGATCGGTCCGCGGCGTGCGTATCGCCGCCGTGATCGAACGCGTCAACGGCCCTCAGCCCGGCTTCGTCCTCGCCGGCCGCAATATGCGCGAAGTCGAGTCGCGCGAGCAACAGGTCAGCAAAATGGCTGGCCTTACCTGGATCGGCATGATCGGGGTAATTCTTCTCGGCACCGCCGCATTCGGCTGGTATACGCGGCCGAAGACCACATAATCGCATCGATCAATGGCGTTGCATCGGCACGGCATCTCCCATGCGCGCCAATGACAGTCCCGTCCGTGTGCGGACTCGACGATCAACTTCGCTTCGTTGATAAATCTTCCACAGCACGAATGGCGCGCGAAGCGCGCTCCCGCCCGTGCGGCCAGCACCAGTCCTTTGCTAATCTTGGCGCAGCATGGTCAAACAGGTTGCACCGATTGCCGCGGTTCTTCTTCTCTGCGCACTTCCCTCGCTCGCGCAAAAGAAAGCTTCGTCCGCGCCCAGAAAGACCCCCGCGCCCTCGGTCCGCTTTCAAGGCGCGCCTCAATATACGCAAGAGGAGTTGCTCGCGGCTGCCGGCCTCAAGCCGAACGCGCGTGGGCCTCTCAGAGCTGAGATGCTCTGCCCGAAGGTCGAACGGCATGGTGAAGTCCGTGCCAGACTTGGACTGCCGCAACTCTCACAGGGTTGAATTCCGTTGCTAACAAAAAAGAGAGGAAAAAAAGGAGTGCATAGAAAACGCCCGGAGAGCTTTCAAGCAAATGCAGCGGCTTGCTTGCAATAAACTTGCGCAGCTTCGGGTTCAAGGAAAGGCTTGCAATTCCGATTCCGAGGATCGCTCCGGCTAGGATGTCGGTTGGGTAGTGGATGGCTAAGTACACACGTGGCAGGCAGTCAATAAAGAAAACGAAGCAATAGGCAACGATTCCAATCCTGCGAGATACGAAGAAGATACAAGTCGCGATGGCGAAATAGAAGACAGCGTGGTCGCTCGGGAATGAACTCCAGTCGATGAGCACGTTTGGATCATTCCCGAACGGCAAGAGAATGTGGAGCATCGGAACGGTGAACGGACGGCCACGAAACGGTAAGAAAAGAGCAAGCCCTCTGGCAAGAAAAAGCCCCGCCAACGATGTTGCAAGACCAGAGAGGATGAATGTTCTATCTCTGGACTGCGATTCTCCTTTGCGAAACCAAAGCCACCATAATGCGGCAATAAACATTGCGTTGAACAACTGATTCGTACCGACAAAACTGACCGACTCGTCAAATAGCCAGGACCTCCTTGCGAACTGATTCAGAAAGTGAAGAATACTGGCGTCGAAGGTATTCATCTGGAACCTGCAATCTGACGTCCCGCGC
This sequence comes from uncultured Acidobacteriota bacterium, assembly GCA_963786565.1. Lineage (GTDB taxonomy): Bacteria > Acidobacteriota > Terriglobia > Terriglobales > Acidobacteriaceae > Telmatobacter. The sequence goes on from CAWAZR010000024.1 coordinate 1,121,551, forward strand.
GCTAATTTCGAAATTGTAAATCATTAAAGGTACTGCAATTTTTCGTCGAGCGAAATCACCTGGAAGTGTGACAGTCGACAGCTCGCAACATTTAACCCGGTTATCGGAGCTAATGTCGGTCAAGGGCAACCTTGATCGCAAAGTTACCCTTCACGCCGTCCTCGACGAGGCACCGGGCACGGTGAGCTACGCCGTCGACGTCGAACCCAGCCCCGGCCCCCGTCGTCTGCGGTTTGCTAACCTTGGCTTGACATGAACAAACCGGCTGTACTGATTGCCGCTTCTCTTCTTCTCTGCTCTCTTCCCTCGCTCGCGCAAAAGAAGACTTCGCCCGCGCAAAGGAAGGCTCCGGCGCCCGCGATCCGCTTTCAAGGCGCGCCCCAATACATGCAAGAGGAATTGCTCGCGGCCGCCGGCTTCAAACCGGGCGCGCGCCTCACCGCCGCCGAAGTGAAAGCTCGCGCCAATCAGCTAAACGATACCGGCCTCTTCGCGGCGATCAAGTTCAGCAGCGACAGCAAGGGACTGCTCTTCTCGTTAACGCCCGCCAGCCAGCTCTACCCGATTCACCTCGACAATCTGCCGCTCCAGCCCGGCAAAGACCTCGACGCCAAACTTCACGCGCGTTTCCCGCTCTATCACGGCCAATTGCCCGCCAGTGGCTCCGTGCTCGATGGCATCCGCCAGGCCTTTGAAGAAATGCTGACAGCCGAAGGCGTCAAGGCAACGGTGAAAGCTGCTCTCACCAGCGGCCTCGGCCCGCAAAAAATTACGGCCATCGATTTCACCATCACCTCGCCGGCGGTGCGCATCGGCCCCATCCAGCTCTCCGGCGTTTCGCCCGCTATGCTGTCCAAGATCAATCTCCTTGCCGCCGGCCAGACCGGGAACCCATTCGATACCGAGAACACCGCCATCGGTCTTCAGCACGCCTTCGAGGACCTCTACCAGGACCAGGGTTACGCTGCTGTCGATGTCTCTGTGTCTGAAATCGCGCCTGTCATCGATCCCAACCAATCCGTCGCGATACCCTTTACCGTCGCGATCAAAGAAGGCGGCGTCTACAAGCTCGGCTCCCTCAACTATCCAGCCGGCGCGCTCGTCCCCCGCGCCGACGTCGAGAAAATACTCTCCAAATACCCGGCCGGTTCCGGAAGGCCGCTCGATCTCTTTCTCCTCGCCGTCCGCGACGCCTATCATGCCCACGGCTATCTCGAGTGCTCCATCGCCTCGCACCCGTTCTTCAACGAGGCCACGCACATCGTGAATTACACGCTCGAAATCGCTCCCGGCCCGATTTATCAGATGGGTACAGTCCAGTTCGAAGGCGCACCAGACGCCACGGCCGCCAGACTCACTCGGCTCTGGAAAATGGCGCTCGGCCAGCCTTTCGACGAAAGCTACGTATCAACCTTCGCGGCGCGCGCCCAAAAACAGGACCGGGCTCTAGCAAAATGGATGCAAACCGTCATCAACAGCTACGACATAAAGCCCGACCCAGCCACGCACGAAGTCAACTGCATCTTCCACTTCGCCAAAGCCGCGCCCAGCGCACACTAGGGATTGCACCGGGATCCTTCAGCAAAAAAGAAAGGCGATGCTGCAAGCATCGCCCCTCCCCGAATGGCGCGTGAAGCGCGCGTCTGCCTTAATGGCAAGTCACTCCCACTCGATTGTGCCGGGGGGCTTCGACGTCACGTCGTACACTACGCGGTTGATGCCGCGCACTTCATTCACAATCCGATTCGACATGCGTTTCAGTAGCTCATAGGGCAGCGGCGTCCAGTCGGCGGTCATGCCGTCTTCCGAATGCACGGCACGGATGGCAGCAGTAAATGCATACGTGCGCTGGTCGCCCATCACGCCCACGCTCATTACCGGCAGCAACACCGCAAAGCTTTGCCAAATCTTGTTGTAGAGCCCAGCCGCCTTGATCTCGGCCACCACAATTTCGTCAGCCTCTTGCAGCAGCGCCACGCGCTCCGGCGTCACCTCGCCCAGGATGCGCACCGCCAGTCCCGGCCCGGGGAACGGCTGCCGGGCCAGGATCTCCTCCGGCATGCCCATGTCGCGTCCGATGCGGCGGACTTCATCCTTGAAAAGATCGCGCAGCGGCTCAATCAGTTTCAGCTTCATGCGTTCCGGCAGCCCACCCACGTTGTGGTGGCTCTTGATGGTCTGGCTCGGGCCCTTCACGCTCGAGGATTCGATGACGTCGGGATAGAGCGTCCCCTGCACCAGCCAATCCACGCCGCCTGTCACCTGCGCGATGCGCTGCGCCTCCTCCTCGAACACCGCGATAAACTCCGCGCCAATGCGTTTTCTCTTCGTCTCCGGGTCGGTCACTCCCGCCAATTTCTCAAGGAAACGCGCACTGGCATTCACCGCGACAATATGTAATCCCAGCTTGTCGCGCAGATTGTCCTGCACACTTTGAAACTCGTTCTTGCGCAGCACGCCGTTGTTCACAAAAATGCAGGTCAACTGGCTGCCGATCGCCTTATGCACCAGCATCGCGGCCACTGACGAATCCACGCCGCCGGAAAGCCCGCAGATCACGTGACCCTCGCCCACCTGTGCGCGAATCGCAGCCACCGTCGACTCGATGAAATGCGCAGGCGTCCAGTCCCCGCGTGCCCCGCAGATGCGCAGAAAATTTCCGATCAGCTGCGGTCCCAGCGGCGTGTGGTGCACTTCGGGATGGAACTGCACCGCCCACATGCGGCGCTCCTCGTTGGCGATTCCCGCCAGCGCGTTTTGCGTCACGGCCACGCGGCGAAAGCCCGCCGGCAGCGCCTCAGCCTCGTCGCCGTGGCTCATCCACGCCTGGATCGACTTCGGCAGCCCGGCAAACAACTCCGTCTCGCTGTCTTCAATCTCCACTTCGGCGTGGCCGTACTCGCGTTTCGGCGCAGAGCGCACCTTGCCGCCAAGGTGGTGCACGATGTAGTGCAGTCCATAACACACGCCGAGCGTCGGCACGCCCATCGCCAGCACGCGCGGGTCGGCATCCGGCGCGTCGGCATCGTACACCGACGATGGCCCGCCCGAAAGAATCAATCCGATAGGTTTGTGGGCTTCGATTTCGCTCAGCGGCGCAGTGCAAGGCAGCACCACGGAAAAAACATTCTGCTCACGGATGCGGCGCGCGATCAGTTGCGTATACTGCGATCCGAAATCGAGGATGACGACGGTTTGGGTGTCCACGCTCCAGTGTGGCAGGGCGCATGGAGCGGTGTAAAGACCGCAATTTATTGCACGGTGATTTCAACAGCCGCCGAATGCGATAAGGCTCCCGAGGCCGCGGTCACAGTCATTGGGTACGATACCGGACGCGGACTGCCGCACCCGCTGGCGCCCGCCGCCAGCACTGCCGCGGAAACGGCAAGCAGGATAAGCAAGCACCAGCCGCGGCCACGCTTGCGCAGTCGCCCGGCAAACGGCAGCAGAACCAGCCCGAGGGCCACCGGAATGCCCCGGTCGCCGAACAGCCCGCGTGGAAACTGCATCGCGGCTGAGCCCGGCATCTTCACCTGCATTGTCACGGTCGTAGTGGCGGAGTTCGCCGTCACCGTAGCCGGAGAAAACGTGGCCGTCGCCCCAAGCGGAACTTGGCTCGCACTCAGGCTAATCCCCGCGGGCATCGTTGGGCCGCCCACTGGCGTAATCATCAACGTATAAGTCGCTGTGCCTCCGCCGGGCACACTCGCCCCGCTTGACCCAGTCACTGTCAGAGTAAAGTCCTGAACATTCTCCGCCATCGCGGGGCTCGTTGCCCCCATGTAGCTGTTGTCCCCGGAGTACACCGCGGTGATGGAATGAGGTCCGGCAGTTAGCGCCGTTGTCGTGAACGTGGCCGATCCGGCGGCGATTGTGGCCGTGCCAATCTGCGTCCCACCATCCATGAAAGCAACCGTGCCCGTGGGCATCACCGGCAACGCTGGGAAGCTCGCCGTAAAGCTCACCGCGCTGGTCAGGAAGACGGGATTGGCATTCGCGCTCACCGTGACCAGCGGAGTTGCCGGCAGCACCGTCAATTTCACCGTGGCTGTTGCGTCCGTATAGTCGATTGCGTCGGTAGGCGTGAACGTGGCTTGCAGAGTTTGGGTGCCCGTCGCCAGGACGGTTCCCGCCGCCGGAGAATATTGAAAAGCTCCCCGCTACATTGGCAGTCGCGTCCAGTTGCGTTCCGCTTAGCGGCGTGCCGAAAGTGATTGCCTTGGGCGTGGCCCATGTAATCACCGGCTGTTGCTGGTAGATGACGGTATCGGAAGCCGAGGGGTTGGTCGAGAACGTCGCGTCCGAAACCGTCGCCGTCAACTGCCCGGCGCTCGGCGCCGTCGCGTACGTCCCCACGCTCAAGGTCAGCGTCACCGCATCGCTGGCGCTGGCAGCCAGTTCCGTCGTGCGCGTGCAACTCAGTGTCGCCACCGAGCAAATCCAGCCGCCCGCAGAGTCCGTGATGCCCGTTACCGTCACCAGCGGCGGTGGAACAAAACTCAGCGACACAAAGCTGTCGATGGCAGTCGAGGTGCTGGTGTTGGTCACATTCACAACGAGCTGGTCGGCGTTGTCGCCCGATTTTACCGTCAAGGGGCTGGGCGCAAACGCGATCGAGATCGTTGGCGTCACGACCGGCTGTACGAAAGCGGAGAGGTCGAAGAGCGCGTACTCCAGCATCTCCTCCTGCGGCTTCATCACCGCGGGAAGCGGCGGGCACTCCACAGGGAAAAACCTGCCATAGGCAACCGTCGGGATCACGTGATAGTCAACGAACATCGCGCGCCCGCATTGGTTCGCCGCCGGCGCTCCCACCGGCGTGTTGAACGTGAATTGCATCGAGGGATTGCCCTTCTGGCCGCTGTATGAGTTGCTGTTCAGGGTCAGCCAGGATTGCGTGGGCGCGATCACCGTGTCCAGGCGAACATACGCGGGCTGGATCTGGATTTGATCGTTCGTGCCCGCAAGCGTCGCGCCCGCATTGTCCAGCCATTGCGCCATCGTGGCGCCGTCATTGAACTGCGTGTTGACCGTGACTGTTGCCGGATAAAGGCCAGCATTCGCATAGATATCCCAGTTCGCAATCGGCGGAAATGGCGAGTTATAAGGCGTGTTGGGATCGAGCCATTCGTAACCAAAGTCGCTGGTAAAAATGCGCCCGCCGACATCGGTGTAATTCATGATGTCGGTCATCTCGACCGGCTGTCGAGGCGATGGAAAGCCGTGACATGGCAACAGGACCACGTCGTAATTTGCGAGGGTCGCCGGAATCTGGATTAACGCGACATCTGTCGGAGTAGAAGCATTGATTGCAGCCCCTCCTCCTCCGTACCCGTAACCTGGCGCGTCAGTGCCGATGTAAAGGTGTATGCGTCCTCCACCCGTGCCGTTGTCGTCGGTATACTCCGTGTCGGCGATACCCATGTCGCGCAGCACGCACTCTGAGCCGTCGAGGTTGCCGGTGGCGACAGCGATCAACGGAATGTCGCCCTGCGTATGGTCGGCCGGCATGTGCAGCTCAAGCCCGGTCAGCGGCGCGATCCCAACTGTCTGGTTGAGAAACTGCCGCCGCCATTTTCCCGCCTGGATCACGATCGTGTAGCTGGCGTTTTCAGGAATGTCAGTCAGCGTGAAAGTGCCGTCCACGGCGGTGTAGGTATAGCTCACTACGTTCGTCGGCGCCTGGTAGGTCAGGCATTGCACCCCCGTCGGCAGCGGGTCCACTGGCTCAGTAGTGGCATAGACCAGCACATGCGGCAACGGAAGCGCGCTCGATGTAGTGCGCGGATCGAAGACCGCGCCGCTGATCGTCGTGGACGCGGTCTGCGCGGATGCAAGCGCGCAGGCGGCTAGCAGAATCGCGAGCGCAAAGGCTGCGCGGCTGCGACGGAGGAAAACACAAAAATGAACCAAGGCCCAATCAGGCAAGGAAAAAATAGCGGTCATAAACGGCTCCTGACTGCGCGCGTCTGCTCCCCGCGAGCCATTCGACACGGCAGGAACCCGCCAACATAATACTTCTAGTCATATTTCTTGTCGGTGAAAGTGACCGCAATCACTAAGTAGTGTTATTGCGCCTCTGGGAAAGCGATCCACTCCGTCTGCTCAATCGGTCGATTCCCGGCCTTACGGCAGCTTCGCCGCCGCTGCTTCCGGATTCCAGTGGTCCTTCCCTGCCAGGAACACTCGAGGCTGGTACCGCGCCGCCTCGCGTGCCGTCAGTTGGTGCGACCATGCGACCCGTGCTGCCACATTCGCGCCTGGCCCTTTCGATTCGTACTCCGCGTAATATGCCAGCGGCGTCTCGTTCGTTCTCCCCCAAGCGCTCCAGCCGGCAGGGATGACATCCGCGGGCAGCTCCGTATCGATGTACACCACGCGCGCATAAGGCCGCCACGGCCTTCCCAAACCGACAGTATCGCGCGGCGCGCCCGCCGGGATGCCGCTGGTCACTTTGCTGTGAATGATCACATAGCCCGTCGTCTGATCCGGCGACGTGCGCGATTGCGCCGTCAAATACCCCGGTCCATTCGCATGAAGCTCCGTGTGGTCGAAGACCGCCGCGGCGTTACCGAATATGAAGTCCACGCCGCCCTCAATATAGGAGTCGACATAATACTGGCGTCCGTAATCGGCAAAGAGCGTGTCCTGGTGGCCGAGAAAACGGCAGTTCCTGAACACGGCGCGGTCCGCCCTCACTGCCGCGGCCACGGCCTGCCCGGTGTTGCCGGCGGTGTTTTCAAAAGTCAGGTTGTCGGCCTCGAATCCGTCGCCGTTAATCTCCACGGTCTCCGTGAAAAACGTTCCGCCGGCCTGCTTGGCGTTCAGACTGTTCGTGATCACCACGTCCGCGGGCGACTTTCCCATGCCCACCAGCGTGATGTTGGTGTGGTTCTGTGTCACGATCACCCGCTCGTGGTAAACCCCGGGCGCAATCTCGAGATACACGCGACCGGGCTTGCCATCCGGCCCCTTGCCGGCAAAAGGATGGTGGTCCATCGCCATCTGGATCGTCGGAAACTCGGTCGTCCCCTCGATCCCGGTTTTCACATCAGGTGAAACCCGCACGTGCACGTCCTGCGCATGGGCAGCGCCGCGCGCCGTCAGAAGACAACATGCCGCCAGAACCCAAATCGCCAAAGGCCATCGATTCGTCATACGCCTATTCTCTCCCCAAAGAACGGAATTCCGAGCTTGTGGTAGCCTGATCAGCATCGCAGCCGCGGGCCGTATTCATTGGTCCCGGCCGGCCCTCGCACCCAGAGCGCCCGGTTCAAGCTGCTCTTCCGAGGTACTCGATGCACTGCCTTCGCACTGCTCCCATCCTTCTGATTCTTGCTGCCGGAACCGCGCTCGCACAAGCCCCGGCTGCGCCCGCTGCGGCGCAGCTACCCATCTCCCAGGACGTCACCTCCAAACCCACTCCACCTCCCGAGACCAAAAGCTTCGACGTCTCCGCGATGGATACCACCGCCGATCCCTGTGTCGATTTCTACCAGTACGCCTGCGGCAGCTGGATGAAGAACAATCCCGTCCCCGCCGATCAGAGGATCTGGACCCGTTCCTTCTCTCAGTTGCTGTTGCGCAACCAGTATCTACTCTGGAAGAACCTGGAATCAGCAGCCAGCGCCCCCAACTCCGCCCTGCAAAAGCAGTACGGCGACTTCTACGCCTCCTGCATGGATACGGCCACCATCGAGAAGCTGGGACTTGAACCCATCACGGGCTCCTGGAACCAAATTGCTACGCTGAAGAGCACGCGCGAAATTCCCGCCTTGCTCAGCTGGCTCGAAAATCGCGGCACACCAGACGGCTTCTTTGAATTCGGCGTCTCGCTGGACCAGAAAGACTCGTCGCAGCAGATCGCCGAAATCGACCAGGGCGGCATTTCCCTGCCCGACCGCGATTATTACCTCGTCGATTCCCCGCACTTTGCCGAGATTCGCGCCGCCTACGTGGAGCACATGAAGAAAATGTTCGTCCTCGCCGGCGACTCGCCCGAGCAGGCCGCTAAAGAAGCCGCGTGGGTAATGGAAATCGAGACCGCGATGGCCAAAGCTTCCATGGCCCGCGTGGACCGCCGCGATCCCGCGAAGGTCTATCACATTTACTCCGTCGGTGACTTCCAAAAGCTAACCCCGGAATTCGATTGGAAGCCGTACTTCACCACCATCGGTATCGGCCACTTCGACACCCTCAATGTGGTCGCGCCCGATTTCTTCAAAGAGCTCAGCGTGCTTCTATCGAGCGAACCTCTGGATGCCTGGAAGAGTTATCTGCGCTGGCAGGCGTTGCACGGCGAGGCCTCGAATCTTTCCAGCCCCTTCTTCGATGAAGATTTCCGTTTCTTCTCCCAGACTCTGAGCGGGCAAAAGGTGCCGCAACCGCGCTGGAGGCAATGCACCCGTGCCACTGACGGAGCGCTGGGTGAGGCCGTCGGCCAGGATTGGGTCAAGCAGAATTTTCCGCCCGCGGCCAAGGCCAGCATGGACCAGCTGGTGGCCGCCCTCGAAAAAGCTCTCGCGGACGACATGCGCGATTTGCCGTGGATGAGCGACGAAACCAAAAAGGCCGCCGAAGAAAAACTCGCCATGATCCGCAACAAGATCGGCTATCCGGAAAAGTGGCGCGACTACTCGAGCGTGAAAGTGAACCGCGGCGCGTTTGTTGAGAATGAAGAGCAGGCCGCCATCTACGCGCGCAACTACAACTTCGCCAAGCTGGGCAAGCCCGTGGATGAAAAGGAGTGGGGCATGACTCCACCCACCGTGAACGCGTACTACAGCTCCTCGTTCAACGACATCAACTTCCCCGCAGGTATCCTGCAGCCTCCGTTCTTCGATGCCTCCGTCGATCCCGCGGTGAACTTTGGCGGTATCGGCGTCGTCATCGGGCACGAAATGACCCACGGCTTTGACGACCATGGCTCGCAGTTCGATGGCAAAGGCAATTTGCGCGAGTGGTGGACGCCCGCCGATCGCGCGGCATTCAAGCAGCGCACCGATTGCGAAGCCGACGAGTACAGCAGCTTTGAGGCCGCGCCGGCGCACGGCGATACACCCGCCGCGTATCTTAACGGGCGTCTTACGCTGGGTGAGAACGCCGCCGATAATGGCGGGCTGCGCATCGCCTACCAGGCTTTGCTCGACGCCCTGGCCGAGCAGCACAAAAACATCGACGACAAGATCGACGGCTTCACCGAGGCGCAGCGCTACTTTATCGGCTTCGCACAGGTATGGTGCGAGAACCGATCGGAAGCCATCGCCCGGCAGCTTGTGCTCATCGACCCGCATTCGCCGGGCCGCTGGCGCGTTAACGGCACCGTCCAGAACTTCGACGCCTTTGCCAAGGCCTTTGGCTGCAAAAAAGGCCAGCCCATGGCCCCCATAAGTTACTGCCGCGTCTGGTAGAGACGGAGGACCTGACAGACCATAGTCAGCGCCGCTCCGTGGAAAACCCTGTTCGGACGGCCCTGCCAGGAAATCTCGAAGCCCCTCGCTGACAATTTCACTCCTGGGAACGTCTATACTGCGATTACATCCAGAGAGCGGGTTTGCCCGGCACGAAAGTGACCGAGGAACGGAAGCAAGGGCTGTGAATTGTTGGAAATCACGGCTTTTGCCCGGTCCCCGGCGGAAACTAGGCATAACCTGCCCTCGCCTTTTACAATTCATCAGGGATTCCATCCCAACCCAGCACTGCTCGGGAACGACCAAACTTGGCGGCGCACGCCTGACCAGGATGAAGGAATAGCATGAGGTTCACGAAATTCGGCAAGGCGCTTTCTATGGGCGTCCTCTCGGCGGGCGTCATCTTTGGCGTAACGTCTTGCGTTGAGAGTTATACGGTTGGCTTCTTGTATGTAACGGGAAACGTGACCGCCTCGTCCGGGAGCAGCGGCATCATCTCCGGCTATAAGATCGACCACAACACCGGCAAACTGAACACCATTAACGGCCTGCCCATCTCCACGGGAGGCGCCAACCCGGTTCGCGCCGTCCTCACCGTCGGCAGCCGGTTCCTTTATGTCCTCAATCGCGGCGTCAACAATGCCGGCAACGGCGATTGCTATGGCACGGGTACCGCCGAGTGCCAGAACGGCAACATCACCGAGTTTGCCGTAGGCGGCAATGGCATATTGACGCCTCAGGAGACCTTCTACACGCAGGGCCTGAATCCGTTCCGGCTCCTCGTAGACTCTTCGGGTAGCTATTTGATGGTTTTGGACCACGATGCGCCAGACAACGCCAGTCCGTCGAGCAATGACAACTGTGCACGCGCCCTGGGAACGGGAATCACCACCTGCGGCGACATTACGGTCTTCCAGATCAATTCGACGACGGGCCGTTTGTCCCTGGTCGTGAATGCGCAGGTCACATCGGCAAGCGGTCCCCCGCTCACCTACTTCCCGGTTCCCGCCAATCCTGTCGATCTCGTTCTCAGTGGCGGATACGTCCTCACCCTCACCGGTGCACCGGCACCTACATCCTACCCGTACACCGGCGGCACCGCGGTTTGGCCATACGCCTATGCAGCCAGCAGCGGCCAGTTGACGCTCAGCCAGAACAGTGTGCAGCCGCTCGGCATCGCTCAGGGCAACTCCATTGTGAATGCCAACAGCGTGATTTACGTGCTCGACAATGAGCCCCTCACCATCACCTCCGGCACCGCATTTCCCACCGGCCTTTACCCCGGCGGCAAGATTCTGCCCTTCACCACAGGTTCCGGTGGCGCGTTGCAGGCCGAGCCGAGCGGCGTTTTCCCCGTCACGGCTACGCTGGCTAATCCCTACCAAATCCTGGTCGCGGGCAATGGTAAGTACCTCTACGTGGCCACTCTGGGCAACAACATCACGGGCAATAACCCGCAGAGCGGCATCGCCGGGTACACCATCTTCACCGCGCCTTCTTACGAATTGCAATTCATTCCCGAACAGCCGTTCGGCTCCGGTTCCGGTCCGCAGTGCATCGTTCTGGACCCCTCGAATCAATTCGTCTACGAAGCCAACCAATATGACTCCACCATCACGGGACGCACCATCGATCCCAATACCGGCGATCTGAATACGATGCGCTCCACGGAAACTTACACCCTTCCGGGTCAGCCGTCATGGTGCCTGATTGATGGGCGCACCGGATAAAACCAGGCGGCCTCCGCCGGCCCGGTTGCATTGGGCTGGCTGGCGCCTCTGCCAGGTTCCGGAAGCTTCGGAGTCTGAAAAACATTGTCCGAATCCCGGCACGGCCGTTCGCTGCTCGCGCCGGGATTTGATCTACAACGAGATTTCTCCTTGAGGCCCTTGGGTGGCCCTGCTGACGAAAGATGCGCATGAAGTTTTCAAGATCGAGCAAGCGATCGCAAAATCAGAGTAAGACGATCGCTGGGTCACAAGAGCCAGGTCGCTGCGTTGAGCACCCGGCCGCGAAGGCTGCAAAAAATGGCTGCATGCACTCTGGCTTTGCTCTCCTGCTGTTGGCTGCGGCCAGCCTCGCGGTGGCTTCGCTCATCACCGCCTGCGAAACCCTCACCGTGGATTTCGTCTTTGTAGCCAGTTCCAGAGCCGCCGGCGCTAACAATTACGGCGAAATCGACACTTTCGAGATCAACTCAGAGTCCGGCCGCATGCGCCAGATTCCCACCTCGCCCTTTCCTTCCGAGGGCCGCAACCCCGTCGCCCTGGCTGTCTCCGCCGATTACCAGAATCTCTTCGTGGTCAATCACGACGACAACACCATCGTCCAGTTCGTCATCGGCAGTGATGGCAAGCTCTATCCGTTTAACACCGTGAACACGCCGGGCATCTACCCGCTGGCCATCACCGCCAACAAGTCCGACGTCTTCGTGGTCGATACCTACCAGCCGCTTCCGCTGTGCTCCACGGCCGATCCTTGCTCGGGTTCCATCGCCGTATACCCGCTGACCACCGCGACCAGCAGCACGCCCATTGGTCTGGGAACGCCGGCCACCAACCCGGCGAATAGCAGTCAATACTGGCCCATCACGCTCACCGGCGCACCGTCGCACGTCATCGTGCCTACCGCGGTGAATGTGCTCGCCTCCGGCGCTTATGTCTATGTCACCGCGTACGACTCGTCGGTGACGCCTTCCGTGGGCTATATCTTCGCGTTCTCTGTCGGTTCCGGAGGCGGACTGACGGCCGTGCCTGGCTCGCCCTTCGCGGCCGGCGATCAGCCTTCCGCCATCGCCAGCGACGCCAAAAGCTCCTACGTGTACGCAACCGACGCCGTGCGCGGCGACGTGCTTGGCTACACCGTCGGTTCCAGTGGCACGCTCACCGCGTTGAGCGGCAGCCCCTACCCGGCCGGAAACGCGCCCAGCGGCATTGTCGTTGATCCCACGTATGCCTACGCCTACGTCTCCAATACCACCGACGCCACTGTAACCGCCTATTCGATGTCGAGCGGCGTCCTCACGCGCATCGGTAGCTACGCCACCGGCCTTCAGCCGGTCGCCATCGGCATCGATCCCTCGACCAACCACTTTCTCTTCACTGTCAATTTTCTCGACAATAACGTCTCCGACTTCGAGCTGAGCACGACGGCGGGAACGCTGCTCGATGCCCAGTCCTCGCCGTTTGCCACCAGCGCCCAGCCTGTAGCTGCGGCGGCCATTCCACACAACGGCACCGGAAGCGGTATTCATTGAGAGCGTGTAATCGTCCGGCTCGCGCTAGAGGGCCGGTTCTGGCAATACCCCGTACGCGGCTTTTACAATAAACACGGGGCAACGTAAACGAGATTACCTGAGGGCCTTTGAAACAAAGGGCCCATGACGAAGGAAGCGCATGAAGTTCAGTAAATTGAGCCAGCTCGCTCTGGTCTCTGCGATTGGCCTCATTGTGGCCACACTCCTGACGGCCTGCGAGCTTGTCACCATCGACTTTGTTTATGTGGCCGCTTCCGCGGGCGCCTCTGCCGGCAGCGCGGGCCAGATTTATGGCTACGCGGTCGACGCCCAGTCGGGCGCCATTCGCTCGGCAGTAGCTGCCATCTCCTCGGGAGGAACCAACCCGGTGGCCATGGCCATGACTTCGGACTACAACAATATTTATGTCGCCAACCAGGGCAATAAAACCGTGGTGCACTTCACGACCTCCGATAGCGGCGCACTCACTGTGAAGGAGTCGATTACCCTGGCCAATGCCCCGGTGTCCATGGCGGTGAATTCCGCCAACACCTACCTGTACGTGATCTCGGGAACCACCTCCGCCACGTTGACGGAATATCCCCTCAGCAGCGGCACCATCGGCACTGCGACCTCTTCGGTTTCGCTCACCCTTCCCGGTTACCCCACCGACACCATCCTCGCCACCGGCGTGATTGTGCTCGCCAACAATGCTGGCGTCTATGTGGCGGCCTACGACCAGTCGGCTTACAACCCGGGCGGAACGACAACCAGCAACGCCAACCCCGGCTGGATCTTCGGCTACACGGTTGGCACCAGCGGCGCGCTTACCACCGTTTCCGGCAGCCCCTACCAGGCCGGCGTCAAGCCTTCCGCGCTGGCGACAGAGCCCACCAGCCGCTTTATTTTTGTTACCGACTACGCCTCCAACGAGCTCATCGGCTATTCGGTGCTATCCACAAACGTGCTTAGCTCCATGATCAACGGGCCGTTCAAAACCGGTAACGAGCCGACCGCCATCACCATCGATCCGCGCGGCATTTATATGTACGTCACCAACTCGCTGGATTCGACGCTTTCGTCCTACTCGATCGCTCTGCCCACCGGAACCCCTTCCACTATCGTGGGCTCTGGCGCGACGGTCGGAAACACCACCGACACCGACCCGGTTTCAGTCGCCGTCGAGCCCTCGCTGGGCCGCTTCGTCTACACCGCCAATCGCCTGGGCAACTCCATCTCCGGCTTCAAGCTCAATCCCGATACCGGCGCCTTGTCCACCACGCTGGCCACCCCCTACCCCACTGGCGCGTATCCCATGGCAGTCCTCGCGGTTCCGCATGGCAACCATGCCACGCAGTCGATCACGCCGTAATAAGTGAACAGAGTGAAGAAGTAAAAGAGTGAAAAAGAACAATAAGCCCAGCCGCAAGGCTGGGCTTTTTGCTGCCTCCCTCCAACTCAATCCGTCTCATCCTGAGCATCGAAAATCGCATGTCATTCTGAGCGAAGTGTGCCGCGCTTCGCGCGGCACACGAGTCGAAGAACCTGCGGTTGCTTTTGCGCTTGCCGCTCGTGCAATCGAAAACCAATGCAGGCCCGTGGCCCTATTCACTCCTTCACTCTTTTCACTTCTTCACTCAATTCACTCTATTCACTCCGTCCGCGACAGCCAATCTCCGGCCACAAATCACGAATCACGATTCACGGCCTCTTTCATCACATTCGTCGCGTGCATCCATTCGCGCAACTTGCGCTGCGCCGGCTTCTCAATAAAGTAAAGCGCTACGAGCGAAAGTGCGATCAGCAGAACGTAACTAAGCCATGGGTCGAAGCGGCTCAGCCCCAGCATCACCAGCACATGCGAGTCGTGAATCAGGTTCCACAGCGTGAAGTGCAATAGGTAGAGACAATAGCTGGCCTCGCCCACAAATACCAGCGGCCGCACCCCCAGCGCAGCCGCCAGCAGATTCTCTCCCGCCAGCCCGAGAACGATGAAGGCAAACAGCGGCATCAACAGCCCGTCGTGGATGATGGCGTAAGGCACCAGCGACCCCAGACTGAGAATCCCATAGATACCGCCAAAGCCGATCAGCCCCAGCCACAAGCGCATCCGGCTCGCGCGCGGAATCATCGCATCCAGGTTCGCCAGCATCACTCCGAACACAAAACTGAAAATGTGCGAGTAGGGGGTGTATTTCAGCGCCCACAGCCACGGCCCGTAACTCCAGCGGTCTGGATGCGCGATGCCATCAGGGTTGAAGACCATGTACAGTGCGCCTGGCACCAGTCCCAGCACCCACACGCCCGTCATTTTCCCCAGGTGCGTCCCGATGCGCGCGGGCTTCTTTGCGCGCGCCAGCCAAGGGAAGATGAAGTAGTAGAAGGCCTCGGCCGACATGGTCCACGCGGGCGTGTTCAGGAACGTGGACACCGCCGGAATCCAGCCCTGCAGCATCAACGGTGTCAGCACCACGCCCGTCCAGAACATGGCGTGCGTGTGCGTCGGGTATTCCGACCTCAGGTTCCCCAGGCTCAGAACCAGACTCAAAAAGTAAATGGGATAAATACGGGTAAAGCGCGCCTCCCAGAAGCGCTTGCGATCCAGTTCGCCGTTGCGCGCGCGCGCATTGTAGTTGTAGCCAAGCACAAACCCCGAGAGCAGGATGAAATAGCTGACGGAAATGAATCCCGCGTTGACCACCGGCGCCAGCAGCAGGGGAACGTGAACCGTGCCCGCGATAAAGGGCATGGGAAAGTAAAAGTTGAAGTTGAACCACTGGGGATTGGAGAAGTGGAAGAGAACGATGTTGATGGCCGCGAAGCAGCGCAGCCCTGTCAAAGCCTTCAGCGGCGCTGGCTTGGGAGTTTCCACCTACAGTTAGACGCTCCGCTTGTCTGCCAGCCTTTAGCCCTTAGCTTTTAGCTATCAGCTGCATTTGCTGGTTGGAGGTTCTGTTTTGATTGGGCCCTTGATTGCGCCCCGCAATCTGTGGCCGGATGGTTCAGTCGAAGTGATTTGTTCAGCACGTCCCTGGCTGAGAGCCGAAAGCTGAAGGCAGCTCTTACGCCGTCACCAGCGAACCCACCTTTTCGCCCAGCACTACGCGCCGAATGTTGCCCGGACGGTTCATATTGAAGATGATCATGGGCAGGTTGTTGTCTTTGCACAGGCTCACCGCCGTCAGGTCCATCACCTTCAGCCCCTGGCGCAGAATGTCCATGTAGGTGATCTCGTCGTATTTCACGGCGTCTTTAAACAGCACCGGGTCGGCGTTGTATACGCCCTCCACCTTGGTGCCCTTCAGCAGCACATCGGCCTTGATCTCCATGGCGCGCAGGCTGGCCGCCGTGTCGGTGGAGAAGAACGGATTCCCGATGCCCGCCGCAAAAATCACCACGCGGCCCTTTTCCAGGTGCCGCACCGCGCGCCGCCGGATGTACGGCTCGGCAATCTGGTTCATGAACACTGCGCTCATCACCCGGCATTGCACGTCGCGTTGCTCCAGAGCGTCTTGCAGCGCCAGTGCGTTGATCACCGTCGACAGCATGCCCATGTTGTCGGCGCTCACGCGGTCCATCTCCTTGGCCTGCGCCTCTACGCCGCGGAAAAAGTTGCCGCCGCCCACCGTCACGCCGATTTCGACGCCCAGCTCATGAATCTCAGCGAGCTCGCCGGTAATCTCGGACACCCTTTCGGCATCCAGGCCAAAGCCCCGTTCACCTGCAAGAGCCTCGCCCGATAGCTTCAATACGATCCGTTTGTACATGCCGTTTCGAGTATCGCATACGGGCCGCTGCTCGCGCCTTGTCTGTGCCCTTTTTGCCTCCCCCACGTTCCGTGCAAACATTCCCAAATCCGAGCTCCCTCTTCGCCGATCTCAAATCAGGAACCCGCTGCCGCTTTTCTCTCCCTGCCCATAGCCACCTCCACGCAATTCTTCCTAGACTGAGCTCATTCCAACGGGACTTTTCTCCTCGTTCTTCGATAGGGCTCCATGGTCGTCAAAACCCAGTGCAAAGGCCGCGAGTTTACCGGCGTCGAGGTAGGCGCGGGCAACGTGCGCCGTTATTTTCCCAGGGAAGCCCACGTCATCGAGCTGCATCTGGACCACCTGCTCATTCAACTGGGGCTCAAGCCCGATTTCTGGCAGGGCCAGACGCAGATTTGCGATCGCCGTCTGTGTGCGTGGCTCGAGTCGAAGAACTTTCACGGGCGACCGGGCGACTCGCCCATTCCCCTGGCGCTCATTCCTTCCGGCAAGAACTGCTTCCGCCTGCAACCCGTCGGCGTGAATGCGCGGCCCAGGATCAAGCCCACCCTCGCTCCCATCCATCCCGCCTGACGAAGCGACTAGGGAAAAGTGTGAGTGCGAGTGAGAGTGGTCGGCGATCAGCGCACACGCGCACTCACACTCGCACTGTTCGTTGCCCCTGCCAATTGATACACTCTCTTTGGAATGAATCTCAGCGAGCTTGAACAAGAAATTGTGCGGCACTTTGCCGCGGGGGCGGCCGCCGGTGGCGACCCGGCGGCGATGAAGGCTTTTCTCGAACTTCGTGCCTGCCTTGAGCGCGGCGAAGTACGCGCCGCCCAGCCCGACCCCGCCGCGCCCACGAGCTGGCGCGTCAATACCTGGGTGAAGCAAGGCATCCTTCTCGGCTTCCGCCTCGGCGCTCTCGAGAATTCCAATGCCGGTGCGCTCTCATTTGTCGATAAGCACACCTACCCCGCGCGCCTTTTCACCGCTACGGACGGTGTGCGCGTCGTGCCCGGCGGTTCTTCCGTGCGCGCCGGCGCTTACCTGGCGCGCAGCGTCGTCTGCATGGCGCCTATGTATATCAACACCGGCGCCTGGGTCGACGAGGGAACTATGGTCGACTCTCACGCGCTGGTCGGATCCTGCGCCCAGATCGGCAAGCGCGTGCACTTGAGCGCCGCGGCGCAAATCGGCGGTGTGCTCGAGCCGGTGAACGCCAGCCCCGTCATCATTGAAGACGATGTGTTGGTCGGCGGCAACTGCGGCGTCTACGAAGGCACCCTCGTGCGCAAGGGCGCGGTACTCGCGGCCGGCACCATTCTCACCCGCGGAACCCCCCTCTTCGATCTAGTCAAAGGCGACGTGCTGCGTGCCGGCGTCGAAACCCCGCTCATCGTTCCAGAGAATGCCGTAGTCGTCCCCGGAGCTCGCGCCATCAACAAGGGCAAAGGGCAGGAGTGGGGTCTGAGCCTCTATGCTCCCGCCATCGTGAAGTACCGCGACGACAAAACCGACCTCAGCACCACCCTCGAAGAATTGCTGCGCTAGCTTTCTGCCCCTAATGCTAAAAACATGAATACCGCTGTCATTCTGAGCGACCAAAATTGGATGTCATCCTGAGCGAAGTGGGCCGCGCTTCGCGCGGCCCACGAGTCGAAGGACCTGCGGTTGCCTTTTGCGATTTCCACTCATCAAGAAAACGGGTGCCCCACTTCTCAATCCAGCACAATCAAGGGGTGCCCCCCGGTCTCGATTTTGAGACTGGGGAAAGCGCGAACTTCAACCGACCTTCTCAACCCAGCAAAAGTCTTCGCTCCACCCCACCGATGCTATCCTTCTCCTGCAAGAAAACACCGAAATGAAGCCTTCTCTTCGCTTTCTTCTCTGCCTGCCCCTGCTACTTCTGCCATGCGCAGCGGCGCACGCCCAGTACGCCAAGCTCGTCGATCCTTTTCTCGGCGCATCGGGCGGCGGCAATGTTTTTCCCGGCCCCGTGGTGCCCTTCGGCGAAATCAAGCCGGGCCCCGACATGGCAGCACCGGCTGGCCACGATCCCAACGCGGGCTGGAATGCCACCTACGATATTCGCGGCTTCAGCCAGACCCACGTCAGCGGCACCGGCGGCGGCGCAAAGTACGGAAACATCCTCGTCATGCCCACCACCGGCGCCCTCGCACCGCTCGACGCCTCTTCGCCGCGCGCCGATGAACATGCTAAGGCCGGCCTCTACTCGGTCACGCTCGCCCGTTACCACATCGGCGTCGACGTCACGGTCTCGCGCCGGAGTGCCATTTACCGCTTGCGGTACCCAAAAGGCGGGCCCGACAATCTCCTCATCGATGTCAGCCACTGCCTCATCTCTGGCGCCAAGCAGGGCGAAGATCAATTGTTCACCGGGTCCACAGTCAGGATTCTCTCTCCCACTGAAATCGCCGGATCCACCAGCGTCACCGGGGGATGGAACAAGCAGCCCAACTCCTACACCGTGTATTTCTATGCGCGCTTGAACACGCCGGCCGCATCCTGGGGTACATGGCTCAATGACCAGCTCATGGCCGGCAGTAAATCCGCGCATGCTGAAGCCGGCTCCAACTCCGGCGCGTGGCTCACCTTCGCCGCCGCAGATCATCCGGTGCTCATGAAGATCGGCATCTCCTTCGTCAGCATCGCGCAGGCCCGGCAGAATCTCGCCGCTGAAATTCCCGGCTTCGATTTCGACGCCGTGCACGCGGCCGCGCTCGCCAAGTGGGATAAGGCGCTCGGCACTGTCGAGTTGAAAGGTGAAACGCCCGAGCAGGCGCAAATTTTCTACACTGCGCTGTACCACACCATGCTCATGCCCACCGATCGCACCGGCGAAAACCCACTCTGGAAGTCGAGCGAGCCGTACTACGACGACTACTACGCCATCTGGGACATCTTCCGTACCTCCAGTCCGTTGCTCTTCCTCATCGCGCCGGAGCGCGAAGCGGAAATCGTACGCGCCCTCGTCGATCTCTACCGTCACGAGGGCTGGCTGCCCGACGCACGCAGCGGCAACTACAACGGCCGCACCCAAGGCGGCAGCAATGCCGAATTCATCCTCACCGACGCTTTCGTCAAAGGCCTGAAGGGCGTCGATTGGAAGACCGCTCTGGCCGCCGAGATGCACGATGCCGAAGTTTCGCCCGCCGATCATTTCAAGGAGGGCCGCGGCGGCCTCGATGACTGGCACAATCTCGGCTACGTGTCGATTGAGGGCTCTGACCGTCCCGCGTCGGCCGACATCGAATACGCTGCCGACGACTTTGAAATTGCCCTCCTCGCCAAAGGCCTCGGCGACACCGCCGCGTACGAAAAGTATCTGCAACGCTCCGCCAACTGGAAGAAGCTTTGGGATCCGGACTTCAGCGAAGGCGGCTTCACTGGCTTCATCCGCTCACGTCATCGCGACGGAACCTGGCTCACGCCGTTTACCGCCATGATGAGCTGCAGTTGGAACGGAGACACGTTCTACGAAGGCAATTCCTGGACCTACTCCACCTTCGTTCCCCAGGACGTTGCATCGCTCATCGAGAAATCCGGCGGGCCTGAAACCTTCGTGCGCCGCCTCGACGCATTTTTCGATGTCTCCGGTCGCTACGACGTCGGCAATGAGCCCGGATTTCTCGCACCCTATCTCTACATCTGGGCCGGCCGCCCCGACAAAACCGACGCCCGCGTGCGCCAGATCATCGCCGCCAGCTATCACGCCGGACCCGACGGCCTGCCCGGCAACGACGACTCCGGCGCCATGTCTTCCTGGTTCGCCTTTGGGCAAATGGGCATCTTTCCCAATGCCGGCCAGGATGTATACCTCATCGGCAGCCCTGCCTATGCCCAGACCACGCTGCATCTCGCCGGGGGCAAGGACTTCGTGATTGAAGCCAGAAATCTTTCCGCCGACAACATCTACGTCACGGCGGCAACGCTGAACGGCCAACCTCTGGACCGGGCCTGGCTTCGTCACCGCGAGATCGCCGCCGGAGGCCGTCTGGTGCTCACGATGGCCAACGCTCCCAGCCAATGGGCCGAGCACAATCCGCCGCCTTCCACCCCGGCCCCCTAGACAACCGCGCCGTAGCCGCAGTGTTTGTTAGCCCCGCGCGTCACAGCGGTCCCCAAGAAACGATCTTTGTTTCTTGGGGTGGAAGAGTGGGGAAAGCGGAATGGACAAACGAACTCCAGAGTCCCGTAGGGACGGCGCAGGGCCATTTCCTTTTGCGGGTTCCGATAGCCCCCGAGCAACTGCAACCGTAATCTACATTGCATTTTTTGATACACACCCTAATGAATCCGCAAAAAACGTCATCGAAGAGCGGTCCGGCAGCGTCTAAACCGTTGAACCTGTAGATTTCGCGAAATTCTATGAAAACCAAGTCAGCGTTTTACCTTGCTCTTCCGCTCACCGCGGTTTCGGCGCTCGCCTTTTTCGCAGTGCGCAGCTCCGGTGTAGCACAGCAGCCCTCCACTCAACAGCCCGTCACCAACATCAAAGTGCAGGCGCGCGAAGTATTGCTGCCCGTGGTGGTCGAAGACAAAAAGGGCTCGCTGGTTACCAACCTCACGGCCAGGGATTTCACCTTGACCGAGGACGGCCGCCCGCAGGTCATCAAGAGTTTTACCTCCCAGAGCAACCTGCCTTTCCGCCTCGGCCTTCTGGTCGACACCAGCCGCAGCGTCAACTCCGCCATGGACGCCGAGCGCAAGGCCGCCGGCAAATTCATCGACCTCATGCTCCCTGCCGATCCGAAATCCGGCGTTCAGGGCGACGAAGCCTTCCTGATTCACTTTGACCGCGAAGTCGAGCTGCTCGAAGATTTCACCAACTCGCGCGACAGGCTGCATCACGAGCTCGACGGCATGGGACCAACCTCGCAGGAGCACAACAACCAGGGTCCTGAAACCGGCAGCGACGATCACGGCGGAAATGGCGGCTACGGGCAGCACGGCGGGCACGGCGGCGGAACCCAGCTTTACGACGCCATCTACCTCGCGTCTGACGAGCTCATGAAGCCAAAAGAGGGCCGTAAGGCGCTCATCATCTTCTCTGACGGCGCGGACAGCGGCAGCAAGGAAACCCTGAACGACGCCATCGATGCCGCGGACCGCGCGAACGTCCAGGTCTTCACCATTTACTTCAAGGGCGAGGAAGAACATTCCTCGAACGGCTTTCCTGGCAATGGCGGGCATCACGGCGGCATGGGCGGCGGAGGCTACCCCGGTGGTGGTGGCGGCGGCTATCCAGGGGGCGGCGGGGGACACCACGGCGGCAACCCCAAGAGCGAAGCCGGAGTCGACGGCAAAAAAATCATGCAGCAGATTGCCACACGTACCGGCGGCCAGTTCTTCGAAGCCAAGAAGAAAGACAATCTCGACGAGATTTACAACCAGATCGCCACGTTGCTGCGCCAGCAGTATCTCTTGACCTACACGCCCGACAAGGTCGATACCGACGGCGAGTTCCACAAGATCGTCCTCAAGACCGACAAGGCCGACCTGACCGTATACACCCGCGAAGGCTACTACGCCCCCACCCTGGAAAAATGACACCGGAAATCCGAGATCGACTCTGACAACACAAAAAGGCCCACGGTTTCCCGTGGGCCTTTTCATTCAAGATGCAACCTTCCGCCTACCGATGCCCGTGATTATCGTTCTTGGGCGGTGGCTGGTGCGACGCCGGCTGCGGCTGATGCGACGGAGGTGGCGGCTGGTGCGACTCGTGCGGCGGCGGCGGCTGGTGCTGCTGTCCGCCTCCCGTATGCTCCGGCTCATTGCCCGTATTCGAGTGCGATGCGTTGTACGTCTTCTCCGGAGGCGGGTTTCCGTTCTGTCCATGGGACTCCGGCGCATTGCCCGAATTCGGCCTCGAGGAGTTGTAGTTGCCACCCCTGTTCGTATTACCGCCCGTATTGCCGCCAGCCGGCCTTTCCGTGGCCAGATTCGTCGGATGGCCGCCGTTGTGGTTGGCGTAGTTGTTCGTGTTGCCCCTGGCCGCGCCTTCATGCTGCGACTGCATCGCGGTGGGATCCGTGTGCCGCTCGTGCGAGTAAGCGTTCTCTTCCGGTGTCGGCCGATGATTGATGCCGCCCGGCCCGCCGCTGTAGGCCACGTGGCTATCCCTCACAACATATCCGCGGTCCACGGCGACCCGGTCCTCATAGACACGGCCGCCCCATCCGCCGCCCACGCCTACGCGCATGACCGCGGTATTGTAGGCAAACACGCCGCCTCTCCACATGCCTCCGGCAAAGCCGATGCCCCCATAGCCGAATCCATAATTCACGCCGCCGTAGTAGCCCACGTGCAGTCCCCAGTATCCGGGATGCCATCCATACAGGCCGGCTTCAAAGCCCCAGTAGCCGGGCGTCCACAATGCGCCCTCATACGGCGCGGGCACCCAGGTGCCCGGCACCCAGTAATAGTCACTGGCGTTGTCGTCGAAGGCCCAGTAGCCCGGCGTCCACATCAAGCCCGGTTCCGGGCAAGGCGGCTGATCATACATCGGCAGCACTGGTGGAGCAAATCGCACACTGATGAACACGCCCGCAAACGATGATGCGGGGATCGCGCAAAGGAACAGCGCCAGCAACATCACGCGCATGAATTTCGTGCGCATCGCCTGGAAAATTCGCATGGAAATACCTCCTGCTTTCTGCTTTCTCGACCGGCTCGGGGTTCGCCGTTCGACGGCGCATCCAGTCTATGCCAATTGGAACCCCTCCAGTGCAAAGAAGTTGCACTGGAGGGGGCATGTTTTTCCACAACTCGCATTGAATCGAATAGTCTTACTTGCCAGCTCGCTTCACCCTTTCACTTATTCACTCTCTTAACTCTCTTAACTAATACCGAAAGCTAAACCCCATGCCCACCACGTGCCGCGCCTGAAGGTTCACCGGCGTGGTAACAACCGGAGGCCCAAACGCGGGATTGGCCGGATTGAAGTAGGGGTTTGGAACATAGATGGATCCGATGTTTCCCGCCACCTGCCCTACGCCGATATCGAACGCGAAGTGCGGTTTATCTTTCTGCGTCACGCGTATGGCGTAGTCCAGGGTTGTGGGGATATGGCCGCTCATCA
The DNA here is from genome assembly GCA_963786565.1 of uncultured Acidobacteriota bacterium. Taxonomy (GTDB): domain Bacteria; phylum Acidobacteriota; class Terriglobia; order Terriglobales; family Acidobacteriaceae; genus Telmatobacter. Next base: position 1,145,056 of record CAWAZR010000024.1, read on the forward strand.
GCGGGTACGAAGCAGGATTGCAGGCCAGTAATGCCTCGCACTGGTAGAGCGCCGCGTTCAGCAGGTTGTTCAGATTCACCGCGGTCTTGGGCTCCTGCGTGAATCCCGCCGAAGGCACGGCCACGATCCCATGGCCGATCGGCAGCGGAATGCCCAAACCGCCGAAGAACCGTCCGCCGAAGCGAGTGCTCTTGCCGCCGAGGCCGAAGATGGTTCCATTGGTCGCCTTCCAGCCCAGGTTCAGCAGGAACGGCACAGGAGGTTTCGCCCAGGTCTTGGTCAGCGGCAATATACGCGTCGCCGTTGGTGTACGACTTGTCCGTTCCCGTCAGCGTTTTGTTGGCCGCGCCCGAAACAAAGTGGTCGTTGGTGCGGATCACGCCGCCGATCGCAATGCCCGGCATCCACGCGCCGAACTGCCCGTCGTTGAAAACCACGGCCTTGCCGTGAAACACGTTCATGCCGGAATAATTCCACAGGTTACTCAGACCGAGCGGTGTGGCCGTCGCGGTGGGCTGGTCTCCATACTGATGCTGAACGCGCGTGAAGCCGGCCTCTGCCCGGCTGGCAAAGCTCTCGGTGACGCTGAAGGTTTCAACATTACCGATAACCGCCGAAGCATCGATGTAATGGAAACCGATGGCAGGATGCGAGAAAAACTGTCCCTTATCGGCGTAGACCACGTATGCAGTTGGAGTAAGAAATCCGCCTGTCTGGCCCTCCAGGGTAAGGTTTTGCGCGGTGAGCCGACTGGCCGGCAACGCGCCCAGTAAAAGGACGCAAAGAAACAACTTGAACGTATCTGGCAAACGCATATTTCACTCCAACAGAACAAAGGCCTTCGCAGGCCTGAATCCCGACAAGTTTTGGGGAATTCACTCACTTGTAACACATGACGAACGCGCTTGTCTCGTGTCCAAAGTCACTTGTCTTTCCCGCCTCTTATATGGATCAAGCGCATCGCCGGGAACCGCGACCGACGCACAGTCCCGCAGCCCCGGCCTTCTCGCTCCCTCGCTCCCTCGCTCCCTGCCGGGGTCCGGGCGACAGCTCCTCGTCGCTGGGGTGGCTTGCTCCCTCGCTCCCTTGCTCCCTGTCTCCAGTGTTATCCTCACCCCATGCCGCGCGGTGTCTTCATCACGCTCGAAGGCCTCGACGGGTCGGGTAAAACCACGCAGATCAAGCGCTTGGCGGCGTGGCTTGCGCGTCGCGGCCAGGAGCCGGTGCTGCTGCGCCAGCCCGGCGGCACGCCCACCGGCGACCGCATCCGCGAGATCCTGCTCAACTCCCGCTCCGTCTCCGTCGCGCCCATGGCGGAGATGGCTCTCATGTTTGCCGACCGCGCCCAGGCCATCGCTGAGGTCATTCAGCCGGCTCTCAACGCGGGCCGCATCGTGGTCTGCGATCGCTTCACAGATTCCACAGAGGCCTATCAGGGCGGCGGCCGCGAGCTCGGCTCGCAGGTGGTTCTCGACTTGCACCGCCTCATCTGCGGCGGACTTCAGCCCGACCTCACTCTCCTTCTCCTGCCCGGCTTTGAGGCGTCGCTGGCGCGCGCGCGCCGCCGCAACGACCGCGTCGAGGCCGAAACCGGCTCCAGCGAAGGCCGCTTCGAGTCGGAAACGGACGCCTTCTTCCGCCGCGTCTGGGAGAAGTACCGCGAAATCGCCGCCCGCGAGTCCGACCGCGTCGTCCTCATCGAAGGCGACCTCTCTCTCGACGAGGTCCATGAGCAGATCCTCGAAGCCGTCGCCGAGCGCATCGTTACGCACACGCAAAAAGTCTGATAACCTGCGGAAAATCCAGCCGTGCCGGGTTTACAATCCTTCAAATCCCAGAAGTCCGCTTAGCCCGGCTCTCTGAAATTCTTTTTCGTGGGGAATCTATGACACGTTCCGCCATCATCCTGTTTGCCGCTGCTCTTTTCCTGGCCGCATCGCCTTTGCGCAGCGAAGTTTCCGCATCCAAAATCGAAGGTCAAATCGAGAAACTGCGTTCGCTGCCCGACGATAAGCGCCCAGCGGCCACCGTCCAGCTTGCCCATGACGTAATGGCTCTTCCCGCAGGCCAACCCAAGCTCCGTTTGGCCGACGCGCTCTCCCATCTCGTTACGGAAGGCGATCAGGGCGCTGACGCTCTGCAGGCAGTCGCCGACACATTGACAAAGTCGCTCGCCGAAACGCCGGTTCCCGCAAAGGGCGATGAGCCTCCCATGCCCTACCTCGATCTGGCGCGGCTGGTCCGCTACGAACACGTCAGCGTAACTCTCGACGATCCTCTCTATGCCAAGGCGGTCAACACTCTTGCCGCCAACGATGCTGACATTGAAAAGGCCGACTTCACGCTCAAGGACCTGCACAACAAACCGTGGACCCTGTCCCAACTGCGCGGCAAGATTGTCATGGTCAATTTCTGGGCCACATGGTGCCCGCCCTGCCGCGCGGAGATGCCCAATCTCGACGTCATCTATACCCATTACGAGTCGCAGGGCCTGGTGATTCTCTCCATCACCGATGAGAATCCATTCAAGGTAGGCCAGTTCTTCGGGGGATGGAATTATCATCCGCCGGTTCTCATCGATCCCGACGGCGCCGTGCACAAGCTCTTCCACATCACGGGCATACCGCGCACGTACGTCTTCAATCGCGAGGGCAAACTTGTTGGCGTAGGCATCGACCAATCCACGCAGCGGCAGTTCTTCGTCATGCTCGCCGCCGCCGGCCTCCAGCCCCAATAAACTCGGACCGCTGCAACCTCGCCCGCCACAAAGCAACCGTGCGCCATTCTTCGTGTTTTTGTGGCGAAGGGTGGGATTGCGTTCACCTGCAATTCGCGTGTCGTCCCGAGCGAAGGCTGTCCGCGGCAGCGGACGGCCTTCGCTCAGGACGAGGAGCTATTTGGGCGCGAATTTGCCCGCAAAAAGCGCGCAAAACATGCGAAAAATGTCGCAAAAACGCGCTCCAAAGTCCTTCTTGATGCACTTACGCGAAATTCTGTATTCACGCGCGCGCTGATTCGCGCAATTCTCTATTCACACTTGCCGATTAAGCGCGAAATTGTCTGTAGTTTCCCTCAAAAAATCGCGAAATTCTAAGCGAACATTCCGGGGGTGCGCGGTCGCTGCTGAGCGAACATTTGACCCCTTTTCGGCATCCGAAAAACGTACATTTCGCATGATTCTGCGGGACTTAACGAAACACCCCGTCCCGACGGAAAAAATGCGCCCGCTTTTTCAACCCAGAGTGTGCAGTTTTGTACAGAATCGACGCCGCAAAAAATGGGATAGTTCGAGCACTCAGTCGAGTGCTTGGCGAGAAGACTTCCCTGGTCCTCCCCCAAACTTCTCACTCCAGGCACTTTCCAATTCTCTTGGTTGTGGTCCCCACTCTGCGAAGCGAGGTCGAGTAGAGAATGCTGAATCTCTCAAGAAACTCAGAAGCCCAAGGGCGCCAGTGGGGTGTGATCCTCGCTGGCGGAGACGGCAAGCGCCTGCTCCCCTTGACTCGAACCCTGACCGGGGATGACCGGCCCAAACAGTTTTGCGCGATTGTCGGAGAGGAAACTCTGCTGGAACAAACGCGCCGCAGAGTGCAAAGAAGCATCGATCCCGAGCACATTCTTCTGGTGATGACCGAAGTGCACGAACAGTTTTATCAAGACCAGGTTGTGGGCGTACCAGCGCCCCGCCTGCTGATTCAGCCGCAGAACCGGGGCACGGCTGCCGCCATTCTCTATAGCCTGATGCGCATCCGCACATTTGACGCTGCGGCGCGCGTGGCCTTTTTTCCATCCGACCATTATTTCCTGAACGACGAAGCCTTCACGCGCCAAATTGAGTTGGCGTTCTCGTTGACCGAGTCGAATCCGGAGACGGTGATTCTGTTGGGAATGGAGCCGGAAACGCCGGAGACCTCCTACGGTTGGATTCAGCCGGGGAGTCGCTTCGACAACCCCTTCACCGATTCCACCTCGCACGTGGAGCGCTTCTGGGAGAAGCCTTCCGGCGACCTGGCATGCGACTTGATGGGCAACGGCTGCCTATGGAACAGCTTTGTCATGGTGGGCCGAGTGGGCAGCTTTCTTAACCTGATTCGGCGCACGCAACCCGAGCTCTTCGAAGCCTTCAAAGCGATCGACGGTTCCCACTCGACATCCGCCGAACGAGAAGTCTTATCGAGCCTTTATGCCGGCATTTCTACTTCTGGTTTTTCAGACGATGTACTTTCCGCCTGTGCGGATGGCCTGGCTGTCCTGCGCTGCTCGGGCCTCGGATGGAGCGACCTGGGAGAACCCGTAAGGGTTCTCTCTGTCCTCAAGCGAAAGGCGCCCCAATCTGCAAATGAATTCGAGTCATCGAGGGGAGGGTCGGTGACGAGCAGTGCAACAGCCATTTAATTTGCGCACAGCTTTCACGGCCCCGGCGCAACTGGGCCGCTCTGCAATTGCGAAAGGAAGATGAATGAGAAACCTGTCACTGGTTCACGGCTCGGCAAAAAGGCGATTGCGGATCGCGTGGAGCGAAAGAGCACTTCCCGAAAACCGCGCCCGGGCCGCGAAAGCCGGCAGCCTGCACGCGCTGCCTTCGCGGTTCGCCGCCGAGAAGAAGTGGTCGGGGAGGGGTTGGTTAGGGGAGGGGTGGCCGGGCATCCGTGAGCTTTATCGAAAAGCGGAGTTCTTCAGACAGTTGCCGGATGAGGCGCTGTTCGAATTTGTTTCGATTTCGGATCGCTTCGTGTGTCCGAGTGCAGCTCTCATCCTGAGAGAGGGCCAGGAACCAGCCAACATTTTGCTGTTGCTTGAGGGCAAAGTAAAACTTTCTCTCAACTCAAGCGACGGCCGGCGCCTGATCCTGGGATTTGCTTCGCCGGGCGAGATCCTTGGGCTTACCTCTGCCGTTTCAGGTTATCCCTACGAAGTGACTGCCGAAGCGCAATTTCCGTGCACGATTTCATCTCTGCCGCGACAGAGTTTTCTCGACTTCCTGTTGCGCGCTCCGGTGGCGTGCGAGAACGTGGCGCAGCAGCTGGGTTTCGAAAACCGGCGCACGATCGAACAATTGCGGACGCTCGGGCTGACGCAAAGCGCGCCGGCACGGCTCGCCAAATTATTGCTGGAGTGGTGCGCGGAGAGTACGCGAACCCTGAACGGTATGCAGATCCAGTGCTCGTTTACGCATGGAGAAATTGGCGAGCTGATCGGCACCACGCGCGAAACCATTTCCCGCTGTATGAATGACTTCAAGCGCCGGGGACTGGTGGCGCAACGCGGAACGGCTTTGCTGGTGCCGAATTGCGCAGCGCTGGCCGCCTATGCGGGCATAGGCCTGGCACCGGATCCGGGTGCGTCGGCGGCGTAAAGAGCGGGTAGGGCGAGTGTGAGTGGTCATCGAGTCGAGCGCGCACTGCCCACTCACACTCGACACCTTTCTCTATTCCCTGATTTACCGTCCGCGCAAGCCCAGCGCTCGCACCGTCGTCTCATCTACTTGCGCGGGTTGGCCGTCCTGCTTGGTCACCACGCCAAATCCGCCGCGATAATCCCACATCGCCCAGCCGATACCGTCGGCCTCGAGCGCCGTGCGCGTGTCGCGGATCCAGTTGGCGCGCGACACGGGATCGGCGTAGGGGCGATAGGCGCCGAATTCGTTGCAGAGCAGAGGCACGTGATGCGAGCGCGCCCAGTCCGCCGCCTCGTCAATTACGAGCCTGATGTGACGCGCATCCCAGCCGTCGAGAAAATAATTTTCGAGCTCCGAGCGGTCGGCTGCGTCGGGAACCTCATGCAGAAACGCCTGCAAGTCTGTAGACGAAGCGAAATTTGGGACCGGATAGGGAATCGACTGCGTTTCTCTCCACCACGCCACGCCCCAACTCGCGCCCTGATGGGTAAATTCGTGCGGCTCGTAGAAATGGAACGTGTAAATCACGTTGCCATCAGCCAGCGGCTCGAGTTGCAGCAGATCGTGCATGCCCGAATAGTTCGCGCCGGTGGCGATGAGCGTGTGACGCGGCGCAACTTGCCGGATGGCCTCCGCCACATGCGCCTGAATCCCGGCCCAGCGATAGGGATCGCTCACTTCGGGTTCGTTGAGAATCTCGAAGAAGACGCGCTCGGGATCGCGACTGGCATAGTGCGTAGCCAGCTTGCGCCACAGCGCCGTGAATCGCTCCACAGCGTCGTCGCCGCTGCGCAACTGCTGCTTGTACGCGTCGCTGGGGTGCATGTCGATCTCGACCGCCAGGCCGTCCCCGAGCATGGTGTCGACGGCGCGGTCGAGGCGCGCCATAAAATCGCCATTCAGCCCGTCGGCCGCGCGCGGATCCTGTTCGAGCGCGCCCGCATCGATGCTGAGCCGCACGTGATCGAAGCCCAGCCGCGCCATCAGCGCAATGTCCTGCGCGTCGGTGTAGCGGTTGGTGCGCGCCGCTGAATAATCGCCCGACTGCGCAAACCATTCCGATGCATTGATGCCGTGCCGCAGATGCTGGGCGCGGGCAAATGCTATCTCCGCACCTGCCCCGCCCTGCGCCGATGCCGATGCCGCCAGCGTCACCACTATCGCCATGAAGCCAATAGAAAAACGCACCCTCAATCCTCCCGCAAGCCAACTCGAGCCCACCATATCATGCGGGGCACGCGCGCAAAATGGTTGCGCAACGCGCTCCGCCGGGGCACAATGTCAGCATCCCTTAGAAAGCAGGCTCGAGTCCATGCAAAGACGCACTTTCCTGGGGCCGGCACGCTGTGCGGCCTTCCTCGTGGCATGTTCCTTCATCGCGCTGGCTACGGCCCAGAGTCCGCCTTCAGGCCCAACTTCCAGCGACAACAACGCGTGGCTGGCGCAGGCAGCCAAAATGTACTACTCCAGCGCCAAGACGGGCCTGAAAGGTTTTGACTGCGCACTCGCGCCCGATTGGCAGGCGTTTTTTGCCTCACGAGACGGCGGAACGGTGAGCGCATCGGACGTGACGGCAGTAAGTTTGCTGAACTCCATCAAGGTTGCCGTCCATACGCGCATGGATGGCGGCACAATCGTCGATTGGAACCCTCCTGCGCAGCAGCTTGAGCCCGCGCAGTCCACCCTGCTCGACCAGATGCATGGCGCGGTGAATCAAATGGTCCAGGGCTTTGTTCAGTTCTGGACGCCATTCATTGAGAGCCAGGTGGTTCCCGATTCCGCCGACGGGCTGGATATGACGACGACCGCCGACGGCGGCAGGCAGATTCACGTGGCCGCGGGCCAGGTGGAAGTGACGGAAACCTTCGACAGCGGCCACATTTTGCGCCAGTACAACGTCACCATGAGCGGCACGAAGATTCTGCTCACGCCCACCTATGCTCCCAGCGATCACGGCCTGCTGGTCAGCCAGTTTCACGCCTTTGTCCAGCCGAGTGATAATTCGCAAAAAGCTCAGGAGATGAACGTGGCGGTCACTTACCAGTGGATCGATGGCTTCCCCCTCCCCGGGCAACTTCAAATGGAAGTGGTCAGCGTTGCAGGTTTGAACTTCGCTTTTCAGAACTGCACTGTGCAGCACTGAACCAGCGTGACTTCCAGCAGACTTTAGCTCGCAGCGCATTTCCGCCCAGGACAGCCCACAAAAAAAGCTCCCGGTCGCCGGGAGCTTTTTTCTGCACTCAAATTCTGTTATTGGCCGGGAGGGGTAGCCGGTTCCAGGTTCGAGGCCTGTTCGTACGTCAAGCGCAGATATTTATACGGATTCACAGGCACGTTGTGCACGCGCACTTCGTAGTGCAGGTGGGGTCCGGTGGCCCGGCCCGATTGGCCCACGTAGCCGATGACCTGGCCGCGCGTTACATGCTGCCCGGCTATGACCGCAATTGCAGAGAGATGCCCGTACAGCGTCAGCACGTCGTGGCCGTGGTTCAGCTCTACTTCGCGTCCATATCCCGCGCCCATCTCGGCGCCAGTCACATCGCCGTCGCCCGCCGCGCGCACCGGCGTTCCGTAGGGCGCATCGATATCCACGCCGGAGTGGAACGCTCCCTCGCCGTTGATCGGATCCTCACGCTCGCCGAAGCTGGATGCCACGCGGCCTTCCACGGGCCACATCGATGGCGCATCCGCCAGCTCTGTCCAGTCGCCGGTAAAGTTGGAGTTCAGTCCGCCTTGCAAGGCGCGCGAAACCTGCCCGGAAAGAGCTTCGTTGCGCAGCGCGTAAAACGTATCGACGGAGTTGGCAATTTGTTGCTGGCTCATTTCGCCCGATTGCGACAGGCTGGCCGGAGCCGGGGCCACATAGCTTGCGCTGGCAGGAGCCGCTGGCTTGGCTGCTTCCAGCCGGTTCTGGCGCAATCCGTAGAGCGCCGTCACCTCGTTTGCCAGAGCGCCCAATGATGCGACCTGCACACTGCGATTGTGCGCAATCTCTTCCATGCGCTGGTAATTCTGGCGCAGCGTCTCGCGTTCCGCGCGAACCTGGTTGTAACTCTCAGTTTTGAGCAGCATGCGGGTGTAGGACCCGGCCAGACCCACAATGGTGAACGCACCCACGATCGCAGCCGCCACGAAGCCGTAGGCATACCTCAACGGAAGCGGAATCTTCCGTAGTTGGCCGTCCTCATCCCTCGCGATAAAAACTATGTAATAGCGCTTGCGCAACATCTTGCCTGCGATCCCCGGCGGCCCGCGGGCCACGGTGATTTCCAAATCGGGGGAGAAAATATATCGCGTACGGACCTTAATGCCCGTACAAAAACCTTACGCCCCACAGGGCAAATGCGATAACGTTCGTTCAGATTAGCAGACGCTTGCAAGCAGGGTCAATCAAAAGCCACGGCCTCCGGTGCCCTAGGTACCATTTTGCAATTCGCTCCCGCGAGCCGTTCGCCCCATCGATAAACCCTTCTGCATCAATAGGTCGCGGTCCTCAGACGCGCTTCGGGCCGGCGGGTTCGGCAGGCGCCGAGCGCCTCCGGCAGACCGCCAAATCGGCTCTGCCGACCGGCCCGGAGGCTCAGGCTCTATCCTCAAAACATGCACTCCGGAAGCGGCAAATCGGGCAAAGTGGCCCCGGGCGAATTGGCCGTCTTGAAGCGGATCCGCGCACGGGCAGTGCGGCTGTCTCACAGCGGGGCCCACGGCGGGTTGCGTCTCGGGATCGGCGACGACTGCGCGTTGCTTCGCGTCGGGCGTGGCGAGGAGCTTGCCGTCACCACCGACCTTTCCATCGCCGGGCGCCACTTTCGCCTGGAATGGCAGACGCCGGAATCCATCGGGCATCGCAGTCTGGCGCGCGGTTTGAGCGATCTGGCCGCCATGGGCGCGCGGCCGGTCGCGGCTTTTTTGTCTCTTGGCGTTCCGAAGGAACTCTCCCAAAAAGCAAAAGGGCGCGAGCCCTGGATCGCCCGGTTTTTGGATGGATTCTTCGCGCTGGCCGATGCCTTTCAAACGCCTTTGGCGGGCGGCGACCTGGCGGAATCGCCGCTTGTTGTCGCCGACATTGTCCTCGTGGGTGCGGAGCCGCGTGGCAAAGCCCTGCTCCGCTCCGGCGCGCGGCCCGGCGACTTGCTTTACGTTACCGGCACGCTCGGCGGCTCGGCCGCGGGGCTCGCACGGCTTGCAGAGTTGGCGGCCGATCGGAAAGTACAGTCCGGCCCATTGCGGATTCCTGCCAAACTTCAAGCCGTGCTCGCGCCGCATCTCTCTCCGCAACCGCGCATCGCGCAGGGATTGTGGCTGGCGCGGCGAGGGATCGCGACGGCGGCTATCGATTTGAGCGACGGGCTGTCGACCGATCTTGCCCACTTGTGCGAGGAGTCATCTGTTGCCGCTGAAGTCGATGCCGCGGCATTGCCTGTTCATTCGGGCGCAACGCTCGAACAGGCTCTGCATGGGGGCGAGGATTACGAATTGCTATTCACGGCTCCGCCGGACGCACGCGTGCCGCACCGCATTGCTGGCGTTCCCATTACGTGCGTCGGGCGCATCCTGCGCACGCGTAAAGGCAGGCCACAGATCACGCTCGTGACCGCTGAAGGCACGCAGACGCTCGCACCCCAGGGCTGGGAGCATTTTTCTTAGAGGGCTTACTCGCCGTTGCGCTGCGCCCGCGCTTCCTTCACCATGATCAGAAACCGGCGCGCCAACTCGTGAATGCGATCGGCCTGGCGCTGTTGCAACGCGTCATGCGGCAAAAGCTCACTGCCCACGCCGATGGCGCGCGCTCCGGCAAGGATGTAATCGAACGCGGTCAACTGATTCACCCCCCCAGTCACGATCAACGGGATCTGCGGCAATGGCACTTCGAGCGCGCGAATATAGTTCGGGCCGCCGGCCGTCGAAGCCGGAAAGATCTTCACGAAGTCCGCGCCCGCCTGCCATGCCGCGATTACTTCCGACGGAGTCAACGCTCCCGGAAAGACGCACACATCCGCCCGCTTGGCGCAGGCCACGACGCTCGGAACCAATCCCGGACTGGTGATATAACGGGCTCCGGCATCAACGCAACGCTGCGCAGAAGCTTCATCCAGAACTGTACCCGCTCCAACGATCATGTCGGGATAGCGCTTGGCCAGTTCTTCGATCACTTCCATAGCTTTGGGCACGGTGAGCGGCACCTCGAGCACAGGAATGCCCGCCGCGTATAAAGCCTCCGCGGCAAATCGCACCTGGTCCGGATTCCTGACGCGCGCACACGGCACGATGCCAATTTCGTTTATCCGCTTGCTCACTTCTTTGCTGTGCATCACCCCTCCGTGCATGAGCCACTGCCCATCGTGCATCGAAAGAGCAGTTTTCGTCAAAAAGCAGTGGTTGGCAGTTGGCGGGAATGACCCATTGCGTTGAAGGGCGGGGTCAGCACCGGCCCACGGCGCTGACAATTGCCTCTACCACTTGTTCCGGGGTCAGCGCGTCCACTGCGATCGACACGGGCGCCGTGCGGTAAAGCGGCAAACGCCGCTTGTAGCGGCTGGCCAGGTTCGTCTGGTCGGCCAGAATGGGCCGCAGGTGCTCGGTGCCGCGGCAACGTGCGAGCGTCGTCGCCAGCCCCACCTCAAGATGAACCAGCAACGTCTCCGGGGCGTTAGAGAGCAGCGCGCGCGTGGCTTCGGTTTCAATAGCCCCGCCGCCCAGGGCCAACACCAGCGCGTCTTGGCCGGCCAGCCGCGCAATGGTGGCGCGTTCGCGTTCGCGGAATGCGACCTCACCTTCGCGCGCAAAGATTTCCGGAATGGTCGAGCCGGCTTCGGCTGCGATCACATCGTCCGCGTCCACGAACTTCCAGCGCAGTTGCCGCGCCAACAGCGGCCCCACCGTGCTCTTCCCCGAGCCCATGAAACCGGTGAGCACAATGCGCCGCGCGCGCACGCCCGTCTCCTGCCCGCCTTCTGAAGTCGCGCTCACTGATCTCACCGTCATTGGTTCCAGTATAGGAGAGCAGTTCGTGGTTCGCTGACGCCTGAAACCTGATCCCTGCTATCCCAGCACCATCACTACGGCACCGGCGGTAATCAGCGCGCCGCCAACGAGCGCCGCTGCGTTCAGCTTTTCGCCAAGCAGCAGCCACGCAAAGATCATCACCAACGGAACGCTGAGCTTGTCGAGCGGCGCTACCCGCGAGGCTGGTCCCAACTGCAAGGCGCGGAAGTAGCAGAGCCACGACAGTCCCGTGGCAATCCCCGAGAGGGCAAGAAAAAGTAGAGTGCGGCGATCGAGCGAACGCATCTCGCCGTGCTTGCCTAACGCGAGCGCGATGCCCCAGGCAAAGACAACGACAACGCTGGTGCGCAGCGCCGTGGCCAGGTTCGAGTCAACGTGCGCCACGCCCACCTTGGCCAGCAGAGCCGTGGCGGCGGCAAACACAGCGGAAAGCAACGCCCAGCAAATCCAACTCGTAGTCCAACTCATGGCAATCAGCATACGCGTCCGCTCTCGGTCCCCGGCGCAAATTCCGTCTCACAAGAAGAACCCCTTTTCCAGTGCAAAAAGCCCGTGCTATGATCCCTGCATTCCCCCAGAGCCCTGGAGGTCTCTATGAAAAATTCCCTCAATTCCACGAGAACCAGCGACGCGGTTCTGCGGCTGATCCGATGGATTTTTCCCGCGATTCTCGCATGCGGCCTGGCGACAGGTTGCGGGCCACAAGGAGGGCAGGCGCCCCAGCCCCAGGGACCGATAGCATCACAAGGGCCGCAGGGAGGACAAGCGCCACAGGGGCCAGCGGGGCCGCAAGGGCCGGTAGCTGGGCCACAGGGCTGGCAAGGACAACAAGGGCCGGCGGGGCCGCAAGGAGGGCCAGCGCCACAAGCGCAGCAATCAAGCGTGGTCGGCCAATGGCGCACGTTGCTTCAGGGCAGTATCTATACGATTACGATTGATGCGAACGGACAATATATACAGGTGGCGGCGCCACAGAATGGAGGCTCGAAGTTTGCGCAAGGCGGACCCTACCAGCTCATCGCGCCGAATATCATCGCCTTTACCGTCACAGACTGGTCGCCGAAGACCAGGATGAACTTTGTGCCATGCGGTGATCCGAACAATCCAGCATGCAATCAAGAGCAGGAGCAGCCCATTCCCCAGCCGCCCAATTCCAGCTACACCTATCGTTTTAACGGGCCGAACACCATGATCCTGAGCAATCCGAACACTCGGGAGGCCCTCACGTTTACGCGCGTGGCGCAATAACGTTGCGCTCGGTGCCCCATCCTGACTTTGCGAGGGCTGGGATGGACGGCAGTTCCCGGACTATGCGAGATAGAATGGCGTCATGCGCGCAATCGCATGTTTGCTGTTTGCCACGCTGACGGCTGTGGCTTTGCCGGGCCTGAGCGGCTGCGGCTATCACACGCTGGGCGCGGCCTCGCATCTGCCTCCCGACGTGAAGACGCTTGCGGTGCCGGTGTTCGCCACGCGCACTGAGTCCAACGGCACGGAAACGGCATTGACGCAGGCGGTAGTGCGCGAGTTCCTGACGCGCACGCGCTTCAGGGTGACGACCGATTCGGGAGCCGATGCCGACGCGGTGCTGCACGGCACTATCCTCAAGCAGAACGTTACGCCGCTCACCTACAACGCGGCCACGCAACAGTCGTCGAGCTTCGTCATTACCATCGTGGCTTCCGTTACGCTCACTGCGCACGACGGCCGGGTGCTTTACGAGAACAAGAATTACATTTACCGCGAGCAGTACCAGTCGACTACCGACCTGCCCACATTCATTCAGGAAGACCCTGCGGCCATCCAGCGCCTGTCGCGTGAGTTTGCGCGGCAACTGGTGGCCGATATTCTCGAAGGGCTCTGAAATCCAGCCGCATTCCGCGCAATTTTGCAGCAATTTTGCATTGACACTCGCACCGCCGCCCCTCTATCGTTCCCGCTGGTGGTCTGACCACAAAAATGGAGGCGGGTGATGAGGATGCGTTGCGGTTTTGGGGGAGTTGTTCTCTCGGTTCTTTTGATTGGGTTCTCTGCTGGAACCGCTGCTCCTGCCCAGGACAACATGCGCGGCGCGCCCTATCACGGCTACACGAGCGAGCCCTTCGACACCACGCACTACGCCTACGACTACCTGGTCGATAGCGGCCTGCAACAGGACGATCCCGCGCAGAAACAATTCAAAACTTTGCAAGCCGCCTATGCGGCCGCACCCGCCGGGACACCCGACCACCCCACTGTCATCGGCATCAAACCCGACGTCTACTTTCTTCACGGCGGCGATACAGATGCGAGCATGACCATCACCAAGAACTACATCACGCTGCTCGGCCTCACCGACGACCGGCGCAAGGTGGTGCTGGCCGACAATCGCGGCAACAAGGAAGGCGCGTCGAACAACGGTTACATCCTGATGGTGAACGCTACCGGCTTCACGATGATGAATCTGACGCTCGTGAACTACTGCAATCTCGACTACGAGTATCCCGGCGACCCGTCGAAGAATCTGAAAATGCGTTCGCCGGTGATCACGCAAGCCGTCGCGCTACAGGCCGACGGCGACAAGCACATCTATTCGCACGTGGCGCTGCTCAGCCGCCTCGACACCACGTTCATCCGCACCACGCGCTCGTATTTCACGCACGTCTACATTGAAGGCACGGATGATTTCATCGGGGGCGGCCAGGTGGGCGTGTGGGAAGATTCCGAAGTTTATTTTCCAACCGGCAACGGCGTCATGTCGTCTTCGGGCATCGCTTTCATCAATACCGTTTTCCGGGCTTCGCGGGGACTCGAGTTCTACAAGGGATTTCGCAATCCTGTTGCGCTCATCCACTGCACCATGCCGGTGAATACTCCCAAATCGCCCGTGGCGTGGATGGTGTGGAAAGCGGCCGTGCGACAGAATGTTTACGCGCTCACTTACCAGACCAAAGATGCCAGCGGAAAACCCGCGGTGATTTACGACAGCATTGTGGGCCCGCACGCGTTTACGCTTTCGCGCGAGATCACGGTGGAGCAGGCGCGTGCCTTCAACCCGTGGAACATGCTGCGGGCCACACCAGACGGGAAAGTCGATGATTGGGATCCGGCCGGCGTGCGCGCGAAGTATGAAAGCGACGGCAGCGACGTTTTCCGCATGGCGCTGACGGCAACCCCCGGAGACCGTCTGGGGCATTACGGCTCGGCGGCGGCATCGCGGCCAACGGGCCCGGCCTCCCCTGCCGCGGTTGGCGATCCCTTCGCCAACAACGCGCCGCCGGGCAATACGTCGATTCGCACCGGGGACGCCGGTACAACTCTCACGGCAACGGTTCAACCCTACCGCGAATCGGGAACCGCGCTTCATTGGTCCACCGATTCGAAGCTGATCACTCTGAGTTCCATCACCGGCAAGGCCATCCTGGTCACCGGCCAGAACAAAACTGATCATGCTGCATGGGTCAGCGTGAATGCCTCCGCCGCCAACGGTTTCTTTGTGACTTCGCACATTTACGTCGAGCCCAAGTACATCGATCCACCAACCTTTACGCGCAAGCCGGCGATTGGGCTTCCGGCCGATGGAAAGATCGCTGTGACGTATGCGCTGAATCTTGGCGGGCGCGAGGACGAATCGATCATCGACTGGTATGTGTGCGACGATGCGCAGTGCGCTACGCGGCGCGAGGTCGCGGTGAGCCGGGGCAACCTACCGCTGCGGCAACTCACCTTGCTGCCGGGCTTCGCCGACAAATACATCGAAGCCGGCATCCGGCCCAAACACAACATCAGCGATCCGGGGCCGGAGACTGTGGCGATTTCCGCCCGGCCCATCAGCCCCTCCAAAACCAGGGAAACAATCAATCCTGATTTTCGCAACTTTGTGGAGACGCCGGACGCGGACTACGTCAGTGGAATGTGGACGGTGCTGGGTACGTGGACTTCGTCGGTGGGCGAGAACTTCGTCAACGGCTACGGACTGCGCATTGCCTCGATAGGTGCGCAGCTTTTGTATCAAGATGACAAGCCGACAGGCGACATGCGGGTGAAAGCCGTGATGACGCCGGAAAAGACTGCCGGTCAGGGATTCGGCATCGCCGGCTCGCCGGACGACAACGCCGGGCCGCGCAACCAGAAGGCCGACATTTTTATCAAATACGATCCGCGCACCCGCAACGGCTACTCGCTGCGCTTCTGGCGCACCATCCAGGCTTCAGATAAGTGCATGTTCCAGCTCTATCAAATTGTGGACGGCGTCGGGCATCCGGTGAGCGACCAGCAGCAACTGACGGGAGTCTTCAAGCCCAATGCGACGATCGTTCTTTCGGTCCAGGGAAATACCTTCACCGCAACCGGCTCCAACACCGTGGATGCGGAGACGCTATCGCTGAAAGGGACCATCACACCCAACAATTACGGTGGCGCAGGCGTGGCGTGGACAGGGTCGGTTCCATCTGGCAACAGCGTGGTGGTGAGCCAGTTTGAGATCTCGTATCCGCGGCCAACGGGTCCGCAGTAGACCGCCCGCAGCAAACCGGAAATGTCCGATCCCCGGTCCCCAAAGGCGAGGGACCGGGGGCACCCACAGGCGAAGAGAGCGCAAATTGCCAGTCAATTCTTGATTCCTGCCCGGTTTTCCGCGCTGGTTTGTTGACTGCGGGAAAGGTATTCTGGAGCCGCATGTACATTGGACTGTACGGCCGGAGGCCAAGCCTGTGAGCGGCGCGCGCTGGGGCGCGGGTTTTGCCGCGGCTGCTCGCTTCATCGGGGAGATTGAGGCCGCCCAGGCAGGCACGGGGAAACTGCGGCCCGGCTATGTGCTCGCCGGCGACGAGGCGTTCCTCCTCGATCGCTGCCGCGCTGCCGTTCTCAAGGCCTTCGTTCCCACCGATCTCCGTGACTTTTGCCTTTCGGAATTCGATCTCAGCTCAACTTCGATTTTTGAAGTCCTTGACCGCGCGCAGACGCCGTCGCTAATGGCTCCGTTCCAGGTGATTTATGTGCGCAACGTGCGACAGCTTTATACGCGCGGCGCCAAGAAGGACGAGTTCGCCGCGATCTCACGCTATTTCCAGTCGCCAAATCCGCAAGCCCTGCTTTTATTCGTCGCCGATTTTCTGCGTATTCCTTCGGACGCTCGCCGCATGGAGCTCGACGACAAAAACCGCTATGAGCGGCTGACTGAAACGCTGGGCGAACACTGCGGCATGGTGGAGTTGGCGCGCGCGAACGAGGAAGACGCCATGCGCTGGGCGGTTGCGACGGCGCAGGAGGCCGGGAACCGCCTGGAACCCGATGCGGCGCGTGAGCTGGTGGACGCACTGGGCGCGGATATGATGCTGGTGGCGTCGGAGCTTGAAAAGCTTTTGCTCTACGCCACCGGGCGCGGCCGCATCACGCTGGGCGACGTGGAAACGATGGTGCTGAGCGCCAAGCAGCGGACTCTCTACGAGCTGACCGACGCCATCAGCGCCCGCGATCGCGTGCGCGCATTGGCCCTGCTGCAGGGATTGCTGAACAGTTCCGACGCTGGCGAGGACTCTGCCATCGGCCATCTTTACATGCTGGCCAAAACCTTCCGGCAGATGCTGGTGATCCTTGAGAAGAACGTGCGCGATTCGCGCGCCATTTGGCAGGCGCTGTGGCAGGGTTTCCGCATGCCACCATTTGCCGCCGACGACCTGATCCGCCAGGCTCGCCGGTACAAGAGCCGGCGGGAGCTCACGCGGGCGCTGCGCCTCGTGGCCCGCGCGGATTTAGAGCTGCGCTCCTCGCCGCCCGACAAGCGGCTGGTGCTGGAGCGGCTGGTGTACGAACTCGCTTCGGAGCCAAAGCCCGCCGCACCAGGGTGGGTCTCAGCGCAGTTGTCGTTCGAGAACTGACACCGCAATCTTCTCCTTACACAGATTTTGCTTGAACCGGCCCGCGCAATGTTGCGCGCGCGTCTCAATGCGCGCCGTGGCTATTCATCCAGGGCCCATATAGTTTGTCCTCAAGCTGAATATGCCTGGTGAGCCAGCCGCTCAGAAAAGGCAGCAATTCAACGTTCACGGTGCCGTCGCCGCGTTTGTAGCGCGCCATGAATTCGCCTACCTGCCGGGTGAGATCGACGTGGTGTACGCTATGGGTCACAAAGCCCGGATACTTGGCCTCATCCATCATGCGCTCCTCATAGGCGAAATGCTCCACGGTGTACTTCACCAGCTTGCCCAGCAGCGAGCCAACAACTTCTTTCGCCTGGCCCTTCATCATGGCGGTATGAAGCTCGTTCACCATTCCAAAAAGGCCGGAGTGTTGTTGATCGATGGTTTCCACGCCGACGGAGAAGCTTTCGTCCCAGGTCATAAAAGACATGCGGATCCTCCTGCCGGCAGATGCCGGCAAGAGATTTATCGGAAGAGATTCGGCAAAGATGAGGGACGCACCCAGAGACGCCGCCGCGGCATGACGCACAATGGAAAAGATGGCTCTGATCACTCCCATCAACGTGATTGCCGCGCTGCTCACGCTAGTTCCGTATCTGGTTGTCGCGTTTTGTTCTGGTTCCGTGGCGAGGCGTGTGCGCGCATGGCCAACCTGGCTGCGGTTTGCTTGTCCGGCGGTGCTTTGCATTCCGTATCTGCTGGTGGCCTGCGGGGCTGGAGTGTTTCGCTGGGGATGGTTCGCGCTCTATGCGCTGCTGCCCGTGGCGATTGCGATCCTGCTGGGCCACGCGGCACGCGTGGATACTGCCCAGCGCGGCAACTGGCGCGACTTTCTGGTGCTTGTCGTGCTGGGTCTGGCCGTGGACTTGCGCTGGTTCGAGGCGGCGTGGCCGGCGCATCTGGCTGTCTTCAATAAAATTCTCCTGCTCGATGCCGGCATCTGCGGCTTCGTGCTCATCCGGCAACTGGATGGAACCGGCTTCGACTTGCGACTGCGCTTGAAAGATCTGGGCATCGGGCTGCGCGAGGCTGCTTTCTACACGCCGATTGCCTTGGCACTGGGCTTGAGCCTGGGCTTTCTGCATCTGCACGGCGCGTGGCCGGGATTCGGTCGGATGGCCGGCGCGTGGGTTTTCACATTTTTGTTTATCGCGGTGCCCGAAGAGCTGTTTTTCCGTGGCTGGCTCCAGAATCTGCTGGAGAAACGCCTGGGCCGGTACGGTGCCCTGTTTTTGACAGCGTGCTTGTTCGGGCTGGCGCATTTCAATAAAAAGACTACGAATTTCAACTGGCGTTACGTGTTGCTGGCCGCGCTGGCTGGGATCTTTTACGGGCGCGCGTGGCGTGCCGAGCGGCGCGTGGGCGCTTCGGCCGTCACGCATGCCACCGTGGATGCTATCTGGTCACTATGGCTGCGTTAGCCGGTACGTCCGATGCACATGGTGGTGCGGGTCATATCTCAGATAGCCGAGGCCGACGCGCATGTTGTGGTCTATGGGTCCCGGGACCGTCATGGCCACGGTGATGCCGAGGATGGCGTGGGCAATCATCAGCGGATAAATATTTCGGTAGCGCAGAAAATGCAAGCACGCGGCAAAGCCCCAGATGAATGTGATCGGCATAAGCACGGGATTGGGCAGGTGCGCCGCCGCGAAGAGCGCGGAAGCTGTCAGTGCTGCCAACGCGGGCCGAGGAATCAGACGCAGAAAGCGCAAAAGGAAAACGCCCTGCAACAGCAGTTGCTGCACGCCGGTCCAGATTGCATACGCGCAATAGGTAGTAAGGAAGGCGAGCACACCGTCGGGCACGAGGAGCGTGTGCATTCTGAGAGCGAACCCCATGGCGATTGCAGCCAGCGCCAGCGCGGCTCCGACGATCCAGAGTGAGCGCGCGAAATTGGCCGCGCGAAAGCCCATGGCTTGCCAGCCGTCAAACGATCTCCACACGATGATGACAAGACCAGCCGCGGCCACAATCCACAGCACGCGTTGCAGAGGACGCGGCGCCCATTCCACCATCATGATGAGCCCGTAGGCGACGGCGATCTCGAGGGCGTCGCGGCTGCGGCTGCGGCGGGAGATGGGCAGATTGTGCGCGCGCGGCGAATCCGCGAGTGGCTCCATGGCTCCGATGCTAGCGCAGGCTCCCGCCCCTATTCCAGAATGACCGCCGGCTCTGCCTCGTGTCCGCGCGTAGTTAAGGTGATGGCTGCTGCAAGGATGAGCGCGCCGCCGAGCCACGCGTAGGGGCCCAGTCGCTCGCCCAGCAGTTCCACGCCCAACACCGAACCGAGCACGGGTTCGATGTTGAGGAAGACTCCGGCGCGCGAAGCCGGCACTTGATGAATGCCCCAGTTCCATAGAAGCGTGGTGGTGGCCGTGCAGAACACGCCGCTGATGGCCAACGCTACCCAGACTGTCAGGCTGATGTGGGCGAACGGCATGGGCTCAGCCTTCTGGTGCGTGAGCGGTGCGATCAGCCACCAGGCCAGATTGCAGATGATCAGCATCAACGTGCCGGAATAGATGGTGTACGCGGTGACCACCGGTGCGCTGTGCGTCTGAAGCAGCTTCTTGCTAAGCAGAATCCAGGCCAGGGCAACCATGAGCGACGCAATCACCAGCAGGTCGCCTGTGAGGGTGGGGGTTTCGCGTCCCGTGGTCGCACGGTCACCTCCCAGAACCACCAAAGCCGCGCCGGCCGTGGATGCGCAGAGGGCTACCCAGCCAATCCAGTCGAGCCGTTCGCCGGCAAAAAGCACGGCTGCCACGGCCAGCAGCACCGGCATGGCGCCCACCATGAGCGAGGCGTGGCTCACCGTGGTCAACGCCAAGCCGTGAAATTGCAGCAGAAACTGAACGGGAATCCCGTAGAACGCTGCCAGCAGCATGATGCGCGTTTCCCCGGCTGTCAGGCGCACGCGGTGGCGCAGCATGACGGGCGCCATCCCCAGGCAGGCAAACAGAAAACGATAGAGCACCATGTGCTGAACGCTCATCTCGTTGAGCGCGAGCCTTCCGAAATAGAAGCCTGTTCCCCATAGGGTTCCGGCCAGGGCGCATGCGCCGTAGCCAAGAAATCGGAGTCGCCCGTGTGCCAAATCCTGGTGTGCCATTTCTTCTCTACTGTCGCACATGCGGCGTAAATCGGTTCCGTGTTGAAGCGCGGCTTTCAGTGTCTGGGCTGAATCGGCGAGAATACACTTCGATGGCGAATCAGTGGGAAATCGGGCAGGCGCGTACGGTGCGGGGAATCACCATGGCTTTGGCCGTGGCCGCTGCGCTGAGCCTGGCAACGGCCGTTGCGGCAGCGCAACACGGCAGCGATTCCGCGCCTCCTGCGACGCCGCAGGTGAAACCGCGATTTCTTACCAATCATTTTCCCGATCGACCGTCGCTTGCGCCCGTTGCGAGCATTCCCCTCGTTCCCCTCGGCTTTACCGCGCCGAGCAGCAACTATCTGGGCGCGCGCAACACGTTCGTCTCGTTGGATTTCATCGATGAGAACCAACTGCTGTTCACTTTTCGCGTGCCGGGGCTCATCCACCGCGATCTGAAGACTGGGGCAGAAAGCAACGAGCGCGAGATTCGCGCCGTGGTGCTCAAGTTGCCGCAGGGTACGGGCGAGGCTCAGGTCGAGGCTGAAGCGTTATGGACAGTGCACGACCGGTTGCGCTACCTGTGGCCGCTTAAGAACGGCCATTTTCTTCTTCGCGACCGCAACAGTCTCCTCCAGGGCGACGCCACACTCGCATTGAAGCCGTTCCTCGATTTTCCCGGCCCCCTGCTTCGGATCGAGTTAGACCCCGCACAGCAGTTCCTGGTCACGAACTCGCATGAGCCTTCTGCCGCGGCTGCGAAATCCGGCCAGGTAGCCGACCCGGCGACGGCTCAGGCCACAATCACCTCGGACGAGGACGATGCGACGGCCGACGATGGTCGGCCCGAACTGGTGGTGCGCATCCTGCGGCGCGAGTCGGGCGAAGTGATGTTGGTCAGCCGCGTCCGTTCGACCGTGCATTTGCCCATCAATAGCGCGGGGTATCTGGAAAACCTGCGCGGCCAGGGCATGGAATGGATGGTGAACCTGAGTTACTTTACCGGCGGCAGCAAGTTGCTGGGGAGCGTGGAAACCGCTTGCGATCCCGACGACGAGTTTCTTTCGCAGGATGAGATTCTAATCACCGGGTGCAACCAGGATGGGGCGCGCAAGCTGGTGGCCATGACGACGGAAGGCAAAACGCTGTGGATCGCGCAGGCGCCCGAGACCGAAATGTGGCCGCAACTCACCATGGCGCCCGACGGCTCGCGCCTGGCCTGGACGACGCTCGACACCAGTCGCCTGGTTGGCACCTTTGCGCCCATGGATACCGATGATGTGAAGGAGCAGTCAGTTACGGTCTTCGATGCCGCCACCGGCGACATCGCGCTGGTCTCGCCGCTCAGCCCCATTCTCGATGCCGGCGGCAATGTGGCGATTTCTCCATCGGGGCGTCGCGTCGCCCTGCTCAACGCCGGCGCCATCCAGATTTTTGATTTGCCTCCGGCGCCGGTAGTGCCGGGGGTGAAGCCGTAGTTCGTGATTCGTGGTTCGCTAATCGTAGTTCAAAGGTTGTAGCCCTTCATTCTATTGTCCCGGCTTTTTCGGACCATTGTTCCCTTGGTCACATGTTCCCTGCTTTCATGGTCTTTTGGTCCCTGTTTTTATGTACACTGAGCGACGGGGGTTTTTTTTGGCTACGGCTGTTGCACACTATGCGGCCGCGGCGGTCACTGATCGTGGCCGCAAGCGCCCTTCCAATGAGGATGCCTTCGGCTTTTCCGTCGAGAACGGCGTCTATGTGGTCTGCGACGGAATGGGCGGCGCAGCTGCGGGCGAAATTGCCAGCTCCCTGGCCGTGGACGAAATGATGCGACTGCTTACCAACCGCGACGCAGCCCACCCCCTGGTAAACGACGCCGAAGATGCCGTTGCCTCCGCCAATGCGGTCATTTTTACGCGCGCACAAACCAGTGAAAACCTGAACGGCATGGGCACCACGCTGGTGTCGCTGCTGGTGGAAGACCAGAGCGGCTGGATGATCAACGTGGGCGACAGCCGCGGCTACCGCATGCGCAATTCTCATCTTGAGCAGATCACTCTCGATCACTCGCTGGTTGAGGAGCAGGTGCGCATGGGCCGCATGGACAAGCAGGAAGCGCTGCGCTCGCCCTTCAAGAACGTGATTACGCGCGCCCTGGGCACGCAAAGCTCGGTGACTCCCGACATTTTTGAGTTGGAAGCCGAGCCCGGCGATCTTTATATGCTTTGTTCCGACGGCCTCACGCGCGAGCTCTCCGATCCGTTCATCGAGTCAGTGCTGAAGCTCGATTTACCTCTGCCGGAAATGTGCGCACGGCTTGTAGCCGCCGCAAACGACGCCGGCGGGCACGACAATATCACCTGCCTGCTGGTGCGGGCTGAAGCGTAAGACTGCGGCGCGCCCCGGCCGCAAATTGCCCCCTACTCGCCCGCCATTGCGTGACCGCTTTGCGCTGCCCTGCGTGGGCGCGCCATCAATAACACCAGCGGAATACTACCCAGCGCGAGATAGCCGAGCAGGCGAAAGTTGTCTGCGTAGGCCAGGACCGCGGCTTGCTGCTGGAGACTGCCGTACATGGCGCCCATCGCTTCGCGATGAGCCAGAACCGCATCCGCGCCTCCGGCCTGGAATCGGGCCGCGAGTCCCTGAATGGCGTTTAGGACAACCGGGTTCGTCGCGTTCAAATTGGCGCCCATGTAGCTCTGGTGGATCTGCGCGCCGCGCACCTGGTTGGCGGTGAGGGCGGCGATGCCGATGCTGCCGCCGATATTGCGGACCAGGTTGTAGATGCCGGCGGCGTTGCCCATCTCCTCCTTGCGCAGGCGGCCCATGGCGAGCGTGGTTAGCGGCACAAAGACAAAACCACCTCCAAAGCCATTCCAGAAATTTGGCCAGACCACGGCGCCCATCGAGATGCCCAGGTTGATGTGGCTCAACATGAGCGTGGAGACGCCGAAGATGAGCAGTCCTACGGCCAGCAGGGCGCGGCTGTCAAAGCGGTTGATGAGCGCACCCACAGCCAGCATCGCCACCATGGAGCCCAGACCGCGCGGGCTCACTGCCAGGCCGCTGTCCATGGCCGAGTAGCCCAGGAGCGTCTGCAAAAACAGAGGCAGAAATGCCGTGATGCCGTAGAGCAGGACGCCGAAGATGCCAGTGATGAGCGTGCCCGTGCGGAAGTTTTGATCGAGGAGCGCGTGCAACTGCACGATGGGGTCGCGGCAAAGCAGCTCGCGGGCGATGAATCCCAGAAACGCCGCGACGGAAAGCGCGGTCACCCATCGAATCCATGTGGCTTCGAACCAATCCGCTTCCTGGCCTTTGTCGAGCGCCAGTTGCAATGCGCCCAGCCAGACCGCCATCAGGGCAAAGCCCATGCCGTCGATGGCCACACGGCGCGCGTGGCGCAAATAAGGCGGATCTTCAATGAACAGGTTGGCCATGAACAGCGCCAGCAAGCCCACGGGAAGATTGATGTAGAAGATCCAGCGCCAGGAATAGCTGTCGGTAATCCATCCGCCCAGCGTGGGACCGATGACCGGCGCCACTACGATGCCGATTCCGTATGCGGCCATGGCCTTGCCGTGTTGTTCCGGCGGAAAGCTCTCAAGCAGGATGGATTGCGCCAGCGGCTGCATGCCACCGCCGCCCGCGCCCTGCAGGATGCGCGCAACGATCAGCATGGGCATATTGAGCGCCATGCCGCAGAGCATGGATGCGCCGGTAAAGGAGAGGATGGAGAGCATCAGCAGCCGCTTGCGGCCGATGCGACGCGCGAGCCAGCCGGATGCGGGCAACATGATGCCATTCGAGACCAGGTAGCTGGTCAAGACCCAAGTTGACTCGTCGGTTGATGCGGACAGGCTGCCGGCGATGTGCGGCAGAGCGACATTGGCGATGGAGGAGTCGAGCACCACCATGAAGGTGGACAGCATCACGGAGAGCGCCACCATCCACGGGTTCACCGAGGGCCGCCAGTCGACACTCTGGGCGCGAGGTACGCCGAGGCTGTGCGCTGGATTGGTGGCTGTGCTCATTGGTCAGTTTACTTGAATGACTTTGATTGTCGTTCGCGGAGGCGGTTTTGCAAATGGAATTGCGTGCCAGGATTGAGGGGAAAGCTCCGCAGCCGTTGGGCGGTTCCCTATTCCCGGTGGATCGCGGGAGCGAAGTTGACACATGTTATGGGAAAAGGTATTCTCCGTGGAGTTAGCGATAACTCTGATTCGTGCAAGGTAAATCAGGCATGGCATATCCGGCCCCAGCCACGTCCCCAACGACCCGCATCGACCCGGCGGCGATTCCAAAACGCAAACTCTTCACCGGCGCAATTATGCCGGCCATTGGGCTGGGCACGTTTGGCTCCGACCATGTTTCTGCCAGTGAAATTGCCGCGGCCGTTGAGCGCGCAGCGACGGCAGGCTACCGGCATTTTGATTGTGCTTCGGTCTACGGCAACGAGGCTGAAATTGGCGCTGCGTTTGACGCGATTTTGCGCGGCGGCATCAAGCGCGAGGAACTGTGGATCACCTCAAAGCTGTGGAATGACAAGCATGGCGAAAACGATGTGATCGCCTCCTGCCGCAAGTCGCTCGCCGATCTCCGGCTCGAATATCTCGATCTCTACCTTGTGCATTGGCCGTTTCCCAACTTCCATCCGCCGGGATGCGACGTAAGCTCGCGCTCGCCCGACTCCAGGCCGTACATTCACGAAAGCTACATGAAAACGTGGCGCAAGATGGAAAAACTGGTGGACCTGGGCCTGGTGCGGCACATCGGCACATCGAACATGACGGTGCCAAAGTTGGAATCGCTGTTACGCGACGCGCGGATCAAGCCCGCGGTGAATGAGATGGAGCTGCATCCTCATTTCCAGCAGCCGGAGCTGTTTAAATTCGTCGTGGAAAACGGCATCCAGCCCATCGGCTATTGCCCCATCGGTTCGCCGGGACGCCCGGAACGCGACCGCACACCCGAAGACACCGCGCCTACGGAAGATCCGGTGATTCTGGAGATCGCACGCCGGCACGGAACCCATCCAGCTGCGGTGTGCATCAAGTGGGCGGTGCAACGCGGGCAAACACCGATTCCCTTCTCCGTGAATCACTACCGCGAAAATCTTGCGGCCGCGACAGGCGACCCTTTGACGGATGAAGAGATGCGCGCAATCGCCGCCATCGACCGCGACTGCCGCTTGATCAAGGGCCAGGTCTTTCTGTGGAAGGACGGCCAGACCTGGGAGGATCTCTGGGATCTGAGCGGGGAGATCACGGCGCCGTGAGACGAGCCAATAGCTAGTAGCCAATAGCCAATAGTTACGGGCTCTTGCAGCTTCAAGAGAGAATTGACGCGGATTGCGCCGGCATGGGAGAGCTACTGGCTACTGACTATTGGCTATTGGCTACTGGCTCTCAGAAAGTTGGAA
This sequence comes from uncultured Acidobacteriota bacterium, assembly GCA_963786565.1. Classification (GTDB taxonomy): domain Bacteria; phylum Acidobacteriota; class Terriglobia; order Terriglobales; family Acidobacteriaceae; genus Telmatobacter. Next base: position 1,170,867 of record CAWAZR010000024.1, read on the forward strand.
TACGAAATGCCAGATAAGACAATGACCGCCGCGTACCTGCCCGGCAACTCCACCGTAGAGATGCGCACGGTGCCAGTGCCCCAGCCGGGTCATGGGGAAGTTCTTTTGCGCGTGAAGACATCGACCATCTGCGGGTCCGACATTCGCTGCATCTATCACGAACATCTTGGCAAGGGGCCTGAGGGCTACCAGGGCGTGGTCGCCGGGCATGAGCCATGCGGCCAAATTGTGGCCGTGGGCGAGGGCTGCCGCCGCTTCAAGGTGGGCGATCGCGTCATCGTTTATCACATCTCCGGTTGCGGCGTGTGCAACGACTGCCGGCGCGGCTACATGATTTCCTGCTCCAGCGAAAAATATCGCCGCGCCTATGGCTGGCAACGCGACGGCGGCATGGCCGAGTACATGATCGCCGAAGAGAAGGACCTGATCGCGCTGCCCGATGAGCTTAGTTATGCCGATGGCGCACAGGTGGCTTGCGGGTTCGGCACCGTGTACGAGGGTCTGGAGAAGATCGGTATCAACGGCAATCATGCGGTGCTGATTACGGGCCTGGGCCCAGTGGGTTTGGCCACGGGAGCGTTGTGCCGCAAACTCGGCGCGCAAAAGATCATCGGCATTGACGTGGTTCCGGAGCGGATGAAGATTGCGATGGATCTCGGCCTGTGCGACGAAGTTCTTATGTCGGGCCCGGACAACGTGGCCGAGGTGAAGCGACTGACGGGAGGCGCGGGCGTGGAGCGGGCAGTTGATTGTTCAGCGAACGACGCCGCGCGCGCCACGGCGATTCGCGCTACGCGCAAGTGGGGCAGGATTGTTTTTCTGGGCGAAGGCGGGCGCGTCGAGTTCAATCCCTCACCCGACATAATTCACGACCAGAAGACTTTGTACGGCTCGTGGGTCACGTCAACGTGGCTGATGGAGGAACTGGTGGAGCGGCTGGTACGCTGGAACCTGCATCCGGCCGACATCATTACGCACCGGTTCCCGTTGGAGCATGCCGGTGACGCGTATGCCCTGATGGCATCAGGCAAATGCGGCAAAGTGGCCGTGTGCGCGGATGAAGAATTGAATTAGTTATTCAGCAAGCGAGGACATCATGGCCGACATGCCGAGACTGACGAAATCCGATTGGGAACGTGAACTGCACGCAGTGCTACCGCTGTACGGGCACCGCAACTGGATCGTGGTCGCGGATTCAGCGTATCCTGCGCAATCCAAACCCGGCATTGAGACCATCGTCTCCGGCACCGGGCAAGTCGAAGTGGCACGGAAGGTGCTTGACGCGATCAACGCCAGCCGTCACGTGCGCGCCAATATTTATCTCGACCGGGAATTGGCCTTTGTGCCCGAGAAAGATTCGCCCGGCGTCACCGCATATCGCACACAGCTTGAGGCCATGTTTGGCGCTTCCGCGAAGGAGTTACCGCACGAAGAGATCATCGCCAAACTCGACCAGGTTTCACAGATTTTCCGCGTGCTTATTATCAAGACGGAACTGACGATTCCTTACACCACCGTCTTTTTCGAGCTTGGCTGCGCGTACTGGCCCGCCGATGCGGAAGAGCGCATGCGCAAGGCGATGACGGCTGCGGGCGCAAAGTAGAAGCCACAATTCCAAACCAGCGAGTGCGCGCCGCCGCTCGACAAGTTGGGTGCGGCGAAAGGACTTCGTGATGAAGATGGATCGCCGAAAATTGCTGAAGGCCCTGGGTGCCGCGTACTCCGCTTTTGCCCTGCGCGGATTGAGCGCCGCACAATCGACTCCGCAGTCCGCCCCATTTGCGCCAACGCGGGAGTCACTGCAGGCGTACCAGGTTCCGAACTGGTTTCGCGATGCGAAGTTCGGCATCTGGTCGCACTGGGGTCCGCAGTCGGCCATCGAAGACGGCGACTGGTACGCGCGCAACATGTACATTCAGGACTCGCCGCAGTACCTCTACCACTGCGAGACATACGGCCATCCCTCCAAAGTTGGTTACAAGGACCTCGTCAACGACTGGAAGGCCGCCCGGTGGGATCCAGATCATCTGATGGGCCTGTATAAAAAGGCCGGCGCGAAGTATTTCTTTTCCATGGGCGTCCACCACGACAACTTCGATCTTTGGAATTCGAAGTACACGCGCTGGAACGCGGTGAACATGGGGCCGAAGAAAGATGTTGTCGGCATGTGGCAAAAGGCGGCCCAGAAACAAGGACTGAGATTCGGCGTCAGCGAGCACTTGTGGATCAGCTACAAGTGGTTCTCCGTGAGCCACACCTCTGACATCACTGGTCCACTTGCGGGCGTCTCCTATGACGGCGTCGATCCGCAATTCGCCGATCTCTATCACGACGCGGGCTGCGCGCAATTCGCCGGCCCGAAGGTCGACTGGAGCGACACCGGCATTCCCGATTCGTGGCGCAAGCACTATCTCGATCGCATGACCGATCTGATCGACAAGTATCAGCCCGACCTGCTTTACACCGACGGGCATCTTCCGTTTGAGGAGTACGGGCTGAAGATGGTCGCGCATCTCTACAATGTGAGCGCGCAACTCCACGGCGGGGCAACGGAGGCGATTTACACCAGCAAATTGGCTTCGGACTGCGCGGTGGGCACCTGCGTGCTCGATCACGAACGCGGCGTCTCCGATCTGATCTCGGAGAACCCGTGGCAAACCGACACCTGCATCGGCGGCTGGCACTACAAGCGCGGCGTGAAGTACAAGACGCCGAAGAAAGTCATCGATCTGCTGACCGACATCGTGAGCAAGAACGGCAACCTGCTGCTCAATTTTCCGCTGCCCAACTCCGGCGAACTGGACTTTGAGGAGATGGAAGTGCTGGAAGGCATCACCGCGTGGATGCAGGTCAACAGCGAAGGCATCTACGCGACGCGCCCCTGGAAGATTTACGGCGAGGGCCCTTCAACCAAGGTCAAAGTCGCTGGTGGAAATTTCAACGAGGACAAGCAGAGCGATTTGACGGCCACCGATGTCCGCTTCACCGCCAAGGGCAGCATGCTTTACGCGTTCGTCATGGGTTGGCCGGCCCAGGAAGCCGTGGTCGAAGCCCTCGGCCTTTCGAGCCCGCAGCAGCCCGGCAAGATTCTGAAAGTGGAGCTGCTCGGATACAAGGGTGCGCTCGATTGGAAGCAGGACGATGCGGCTTTGAAGGTCCGGATGCCGGCGGAGAAGCTCTCCGACATTGGAATTACGTTGAAAGTAGCGCTGGCATAGAGTCAGGCTCCGGAGTTTGTTGTTTCGTTTGCTGATGGCGCAGGCTGTTTCTTCGCTGTGGAGCGCTTGCGCGAATCCCCTTTCGCGTGCGTTGCGCCCAGATACGCAGGCCCTGGTTGACCCGCGACGCGCGACGCCGACTTGGCCCTGGCGATGGCCAGTTCCGCAACCGCATCGATAATCCAGGCAAAATGAACTTCGCCGACGGAGTGCACATCGGCATCCGGCACGGGATTCATGAAGTCGATCGCATAGGGAATTCCGTCTTTGACCGCAAACTCGACGCTGTTCAAGTCGTAGCCGAGCGCGTGGCAAAGCTTGAGCGCATCTTCTTCCATCTTCCGGTAGAGCAACCGCGCGGCTAAAGTTCGGGGACGCGCATCGTTAAGATACCGCTCGGCATGCGGGCGGCGCGGATCGTAGGGCATGATGCGAACTTTTTTCTGCCCCACCACAAAACAGCGAAAGTAATCGGTGAATTCGACCGCCTTTTGAAATACCATGCACAGGTCGCGGGACTGATCGAAAGCGCGGAAGAATTCGTCACGGCTGCGCACTTCGTGCACGTCGCGCCAGCCTCCGCCATCGATGGGCTTCAAAAAGCCGTGTTCGCCGACTGCGGCAAACACGGCGTCCCAGTCGAGGGGAAACTCGAGGTTGCGCATCGACTTGTCGGATGTTCCGTTGGGCAGTTGCTTGTGCGGCAGGAGCACGGTGGGCGGCACGGCAACACCAAGGCTGCGGGCGAGCGCGTAGTTGAAAAACTTGTCGTCGGCCGAAGCCCAGAAGGGATTGTTGATGACCGCCGTGCCGTTAAGCGCCGCATGTTTGAGGAATGCGCGATAAAACGGGACGTCGTGGGAGATGCGATCGAAGATGACCGCGTAGTGCGGAGCCTGATTGAGCGCGACGGCGCCGGTGAGGACGAATTCAGCCTGGATGCCTGCGGGATTGCGGGCGTTAATCTGCTCGACCAAAGCGCTCGGAAAACTGTTCTCCACGCCGAACAGGATGCCGATCTTTTTCATGCGCCGGTCCCCCGTGCGTAGCGGCGCGAGAAAAGCAGCGTGTTACGCACGGGAACAGTGTACAGAACAGGGGTCGGGTTTCTACGGCGTTTTCGAAAGCACTACGTCGAGATCGGCGTCGAAGGAAAGCTTGGCGATGATGCTATCGAGCTGCGCCTGTGCCGCGTCGCGCTGTTTTTCCAGATCAGCTTGCTCCTTGCGCGCAGCGTCAATCGCATCCTCAGCCTGGTTCAGCTCATCGACAAAACGCTTGGCTGTCGTGTTGTCTTTCAACGCCTTCAGATTTTCGCGATAGCGGTTTTCGTCGTCGGCCAGTGTCTTCTGCTTCTCGGCGTTCTCATCGATCCTGCGATTCACGTCGGCGAGCGCCGTCTGGGCTTCGATGGCCGGCTTTAACGAATCGGCGAGCGCGGGCGAGTATTTGCCGACCACGATCAGGAAGTCGCCGTTTTGATATTGCGTCCCGATCTGCACTTTTTCACTGATGTTGGCGCGCTCGCGCAAGTGGAGATCGACCGACTGGTGCGGCTCTACCGCCATGCGGAAACGATACGTGGTGGCCGTGGTCTCGGTTGGTTTTGTGTCGGAGTCGAGCTCGGAGCGCGGCTGGCGCGCATGCTCTACAATCACGGCCCGCGTTTCATCGGCAGCGTTGGTCACGGTATACGTGGTATCGGTGACCGAGCTGGTGGTTTCTACCAGCACGCCCTCGTGCACGGCTACGTGATGCAGAGTGCGGGTCTGCGAAAAGTCGCCGCGACGCACCTTCACCGCCTGATCGACAGCGTAGGAGAGCAGACGCTTTTCTCCGGGATGGATGGGATCGAGCAGGCCCTCGCCCGCGAACTCGCCGCTTTCGAAGATAGAAAAACTGCCGGAATCGAGCGTGAGCTTGGACGTGTTTTCAAGCCAGATGGCGCGCAGCGGCGTGGGATGGCTGTCGCTCCAGAGCGTGACGTGGCTCGCCGGCAGATCCTGCTGGAGAATAGGCACCATCGCAGACTCGTTTTTGTGGATCGTGACGGGCTGGGTGAGCGCGTATTCGAAGAAATCGTCAAAGGCGTTGGTGGAGACGTCGCCTTGCTGCATTACATCGGATGCGCGGTAGACGCCGCCGCCGAAATTCGTTCCGTAGCCGCCACCCATTCCGCCGCCAGAGCCACTGCTCACGCCATAATTGGCGCCGTTCCTCGGTAACTGACCTGGCGTCGACCCGTCGAATGCCATCGCCATCGGTGCCGAATTCACCGTGACGGATTGCGAAGGTGCGCCCCCATGGAGCTGGTTCATTTGCAGATTCCTGGACCTTTGCTCTAAGAATTCTTCCGCCGACTCGTGCGTAACAGGCGCATTTTGCGCGGCGGTGGCGATGGGAATCGTCGGGCGCTGCGTGTAGAGCGGCTGCGAGAGCGGCTGGATGAAGCTTTGCGGCGCGCCGGCCACAAGCGACAACTGCACATTGTTCCAGTCCACGCCCACGGTGTTGTCGACCACGGCCCATCCCTGCAAGGTAGCGTTGCCGTTGGGGTCGCGCGGGAAGACGATGCGGTAGGTGGACTTCCATACCGGCACTTCGCTGATGTAGCTGATCTGCAACTGGCGCTCGCCCTGGCCGCGGTCTTCGAGAGTGAGATGGCGCAACTGCTGGTCCTGCGCCGAGGCCACAATTTCGAGATACGACGCGAACTGCTTTTGCAGCGCGGGGTCGATCATGCGCACCGAAACGGCGTCGGTGAGTTCGGCGGTGCGCAACGCACCTGTATCGGATTCCACAATGAGGAAGTAGTGATCTTCGGATGTAGCGCCGTTCTTATCAGTCTCCTTACGATATTCGACGTTGACGAGGCGGCCCGCAAGCGGAGCGCCTGCGCCTGTCACCTCCACGCGCTGGCCGCGGAGGGCCTGGTAGACGGCTAGTGTCGCGGGGAAATCCTTGAGGCCGAGCGCCAGCGTCGTCAACTGCTGCGCGATGGGCATGGTGGAGTTGTAGCCGACCGCCCCGATGATGCCGCCGTTGCTGTCGAGCGCGGTGAGCGATTGCAGAACGTCATTCAACTGCGCGGAGGTGAAATCTACGCTCACGCGCTGGTTGCCGCTGACCGTGCCGGCGTGCTCGAAGTAACCCACGCCATTCTTGTAGAGCACGACCTTGCGCACCGGCAGGTCGACTGCCTCGCGAGCGGGAGCGGCCGAAGGCGGCCGGTTGGGGGCTGGAGCTTTGGGGGTTTGAGCGGGAAGGGCGAGCGGGAGAACCAAAAGCAGGACGGCAAGAAAGGAACGGCGCATAACTCCTCCTGAAGGCGGCGTTGACGGCAGCCCTCGACCGATGAACGGGAGTGCCTGCGATTCTTGCACGAAGAATCGTGCGGCATGGGTGTAGTAGCAGGCGCTATTCCCTTTGACCGCGCGATAGGTGAAAAGGTTCCCGGAGGTTTTGCCTTTTTTCAGAAAACTCGTCGGTCATAAAGCCACGCGGCGTCGGCACCGGCTGTCAGGCGGGTGTCTCGGCGATACGGCGCAGTTGCGCTAGATGGTTCAGGTCGTGGCCGGCCATGGTTTCGACTACGGTTTGGAAGGTCATTGTGCCGCGCTCGGGATGAGTCATGGCTCTGTCCGCGGCAGCGGGCAACGCAGATTGGATCAGCAGCATGTTCCACTTGCGCAGGGCGCTGAAGGTCTCAAGCGCCAGGGCCCCTGAGATTCCGGGATATTGCGCCGCCCATTTTTCCTGATCGAAGGGCTCAATCGTCGGGTTATCTTCAGCGAGCGTCTGGCGCAGGCGGAAGGCGAAGACGATCTCGCAATCGGCGAGATGGCTGACGATTTCGGCGGCGCTCCATTTGCCGGGAGCCGGTTTCTTCTCTTGCTTCGGACCGAGGATCTCGAGATATTCGGCGATAGCATCCGGCGTTGCGGCCAGGATAGTTTCAAGCGGCCGGCCGTCGAGAAATTTGTCGTACGGGTTCGTCTGGCTCATCGCAATGCCTCCGTAAAGTGGATTGGGGATCGTAATCAGCGGTCAGTGTGAGTGCGAGTGAACAGTGTGCGCTGATCACGGACCACCCACACCCACACCCACACTATTCCCTGTATTAAATATGCTGCACCATGCGCTGCCATGTGGGCCAGTCGTGCGTGTTTGGCGCATCCCAGACGTGGAATCGATGGGGGATTCCCTTCTCGCCCAGAATGCGATCGAGTTGCTGATTCTGCGCGAGGCATTGGTCGTCCCATCCGGTGGCCAGCACGTACGAACGGCCGCGAAAGCGATCGAGGAACCACGAATCTTCAAGCCGGGGCAGGTAATGCGTGGGCAGGTGGAAGTAACAATCTTCGTCGTAGTAGCCGTCGAGAAAAGGAGTGAGATCGAAGGCGCCGGACATGGAGAAAAATCCGCTGAAGAGGTCGGGGTGGCGCAATGCGATGTTCACCGCGTGATAGCCGCCGAAGCTCGAGCCGAGCGCAAGCAGGCGCGGATCGCGATTTTTCTCGCGGATGAAGGGCAGGACTTCGCTGAGAAGATAGGCCTCGTAGTCCATGTGGCGGGCGATGCGGCGACACGGAGCAATCTGGCGGTTGTACCAGCTCTCACGATCGACGGAATCCACGCAAAAGAGCTGGAGCTCGCCGGCGTTAATCCTGGCGGCGAGAGCGGCGACCATGCCGCAGTCTTCAAACTGGAAAAAGCGGCCGCCGGAGGTGGGAAAAACCAGGACAGGCAAGCCGGCGTGGCCAAAGACGAGCAGCTCCATGGAGCGGCCAAGGCGGCTGGACTCGTCTTCGTGATATTCCCGGTTCATGCGTCGCGCACCACGGATTCGATTGGACTTGGCTCCCTGGCAGAAACCAGAGGTCAACAGGTCATGATAAGCGAGCGTGGGGAGTGGAGGGCGGCGGGGACGGGATTTAAGGCGGTTCGGGTCGGCTGCCGGCAGGGGGAAAGAAGCATTTGCCTCGAAGGCCCACTTTCGGCGATACTTAGGTGTTGTGATGTGTGCGGCCGGGCGCATCTGTCCGGCCGTTACTATGACCGGAGACCTGCCGCCGATTGCCGGGCGGACCCCGAGTGCGGGTGAGGATCCGGCGGGGAGATTCCCCCAAAACGCATGAAAAGCTTTCAAACTGGAAAGGAAATATACCCACCGTGGTTATGATTCGTCTGGCGCGCGTTGGCGCCCCCAAGCAACCGTATTACCGTATCGTCGTCATCGAGAAGGACCGCGCCCGCAATGGCCGTTCGATTGAGGTGGTCGGCACCTACAATCCGCGCACCAACCCGGCGACGGTGAACCTGAAGCACGAGCGGATCGCTTACTGGCGCAGCGTCGGCGCCACGCTCTCGCCCATCATGCAAAAGCTGGTCGCGAAGAACCCCCCGACCGCGCCGGCAGATCAAGACACGCCCGCGCCCGCGATTTCCGACCCGGCCGCTGCCTGATCGCGCCTCCACCTTTCGTGCTGCCCACGGTGAACCGGTCCGGGGCGGCGCGCAAGTCCTTGCTTCGAGAGGGTATGCGTGTTATGCTTCGCGCACGGTTTCAGAGTGTCCAATCTCAGAAATGTAAAAGGTCAGGTGCAAGATCATGACCCAAGCTGAAATGGTGCAGGTCGACGAGTTGGTCCGCGAAATCGCGCGGGCCCTGGTAGATGAACCGCAAGCCGTTGAAGTAGAGTCCGTGAGCCGCGAAGAGAATACAGTGCTCCGGCTTCGCGTGGCGGCGCAGGACGTGGGCAAGGTCATCGGCAAGCAGGGCCGCACCGCGCGCTCCGTGCGCACGATCTTGGGCGCGGTCAGCATGAAGCTGCACCACCGCTACACGCTCGACATCCTGGAAGAAGACGACGAAGTCTAAGGTCGTCCAGGCCCGCGTTGCCGATCCTTTTGAGGATCGACTCTTCCGTGGGCGGAGGTCGTAGTGCCGGCACAGCCGACAACATGGGTTTGGCTGGCGCGGATTCGTCGTCCGCAGGGCCGCAAAGGCGAGGTCTTCGCCGAGATTCTTACTGATTTCCCTGAAAAATTTGCTGAACGCCGGCAGTTGTGGCTGCTCACGACAGCGAGTGTGGGTGCGAGTGTGAGTGTGAGTGTGAGTGTGGGTGCGAGTGTGAGTGTGAGTGTGGGTGCGAGTGTGAGTGTGGGTGCGAGTGTGGGTGCCCCCGGTCCCTCGCATTTGCGGACCGGGGAGACCATTTCGGTTCCACCGCAAGCTCGTTCCGTCGAGCTCGTCAACCACTGGCTGCACAAGGGCGGCATCGTGCTGCACTTCGCGGGTGTGGATTCGATTTCCGCGGCCGAAGAGCTGAAGGGATTGACAGTGGCCGTTCCGCAAACGGAACGCGCGCCGCTCGCAGAAGACGAGTCCTACATCGGCGACCTGATCGGGTGCGTGTTGGTGGACGTGGCCGGCGCGGATTCTGCGACTGTGGGCGAGATTGAGAATGTGGACCGCTCGGGCGGAGCCGCTCCCCTGCTGGTGGTGCGCGGGGCACGCGGCGAGGTGCTGATTCCGTTTGCGAAAAGCTACCTGCGCCGCATCGACCTTGAAGGCAAGCGCGTGGAAATGGCGCTGCCGGAGGGCTTGGTGGATTTGAACGCGCCCGGCGCGTGAGGGCGCGTGGCGCCCTGCGTCGCACGCTGCAATCTGGATTGATCAGGACCTGAAAAGCAGAGCAAGCTTCTGAAGAGAGCGCCCCCAAAGTGCTTCATGCCAGGCGTATTCGTCCGCGGAGGCGAATGCGGTGTGGCGAAGTTCGACGACACTGCTGCCGAAATTGCCTCTGAGACGAAAGTCGACAATGCTATCCACGGACGAGTCGTTCGAGGTCTTGCGCCAGAACAATCGAATTTTGCGCAGATGGCAAAAGTGAAAAGACCCCTTGATGGTGAGGGCAGAGCTATGGCCAGAGTAATGGGCGGAATAGTAGTCCAGGCGGTAGCCGTTGTCCTGCGATGTGGCGCGAGTGAACGAACCGGGCGCAGCGCCGGGGATCGAAATCCACGCCTCAAGATACTCAGGCTCCGTCAGCGCGCGGGAGACACGGTGTGCGTCGGCATTCACGTTCACGGTTTTGAAGATAGACGGATGAGGATGGTGAATTGGAGCCTGGGATATTCCGGCTTGCGGCGGCGTCGGCCGTGTGGAAAGCGTCGGCATTTCGATCATGGGGAAGAGCCTCCGGACATTCATCATGCATGCAGCAGTCCAACCGGTGTGCCGCGGGCGGAAGTGTGACAAAAACGAGACTCGAAGTGACGAACTGCTGCTTTGGCGGGAGCAACAGCGCTGATGGTGAGAATCGCCCGAAAGACCGGCCTCAGGTTTTCTATTCGAATGCGAAAACCACCGATTATTTCTCCAAATCTCTGGATTGCGGGACCGAACGCGTGAATCTGTGATGAACCGCTGCGATACGGATGTGAGCGCCCCTTTGTAACAAGAAAAGTCCGGGCCGATTGCGCGAATGCTTCAAAAATAAGGATTCTTACGCGCGATGGAGTTGCTGGTTAAGAGACGCGCGATAGCTGCGGCCCAATGCAACCTTGTGGCCGCTATCCATGATCACGACGGAGTCACCGTCGGCTTCGCGGCGCACCTCTTTCACATACTTCAGGTTCACAATGAACGAGCGATGCACGCGCAGGAATCCCCGCGGATCGAGCCGCTCCTCGAGGTGAGCCATGGTTTCGCGCAGAAGGTGAGTTTCCGTTGCGGTCGAAAGCCGCACATAATTTCCCTCAGCGCCAATCCAGCGAATGTCCGAGACGGGCATGAACAGAATGCGCCCGCGCGATTTGAAGACGATGCGGTTGGTGTAAAAGTTGACGCCCTTGCCGTTCCCCGCGCCAGAACCCGGCTGCTTCCCCTGGGACTGCTCGCGGACCCGCTCGATGGCGGTGCGAAGTCTCTCGTGCGTGAATGGCTTCAACAAATAGTCGACGGCATTGACCTCGAACGCGCGCAGGGCATATTGGTCGTAGGCAGTGGTGAAAATGATGCGCGGAAGAGAAACGTCTGTTTGGTTGGTCAGCGCATCGACTACATCGAATCCGTCCATACCCGGCATGCGAATGTCGAGGAACAGCAACTCCGGGTTTGCTGCTTTCACGAGCTGAATGGTTTCAAGGGCTGTCGCCGATTCGCCGACAATCTCTATGTCGTGATCGTCGCGAAGCAATTGGCGCAGCTTTTGCCTTGCCAGTACTTCATCATCTGCCACCACTGCGTGAATCATCAGTCACCATACCTTGTAAGGCTTTCGGCTGGGTTTGTGGAGAATTCCAAAGGAAACGAGATGACAACCTGCACTCGATTTGCATCGAGCTCGCCCATTGTGAACGAGCAGTCGTTACCGTAATGCAGACGGAGGCGATCTTTCACATTGGCCAAGCCAAAGCCGTAACCGTTCGAATTCCGATTCTCATCGAGATTCAAGCCGACGCCATTGTTGGTGATGAGAGCCCTTAACTGTTGCCCATGCCTGCGGATGTCGATGGAAAGACTTCCGCCGCGGTCGAGTTTCGACAGACCATGAGCGTATGCATTCTCGACGATCGGTTGCAGAATCATGGCGGGCACCAGTGCATCGTGAAGTACGGGGTCGATGGAAAGCGTCCGCGTGACGCGCCCCGCGTATCTTTGGTCCTGCATGGCCAGATAGGTCTCCGTGAAATCGATCTCGTCGTGCAGGGGAATGAGCTGAACATCTCCGCGTTCCAGTGTCATACGCAGCAAGCTGCTTAAATGTTCCAGCATGGCGTCTGCGGCATCCACATCGCTGCGCATCAGGCTGGAAATGCTGTTCATCGTATTGAAAAGAAAGTGCGGGTTCAGCTGCATGCGCAACGCGGCAATCTTGGCATTCGCCAATTGCGCCTGAAGTTGGACGGCAACCGTTTCCTTCTCCCGAAACTGCTGGTAATATCCAATACCGCGGAAGAAAAAGAAAGCGCACCAGAAAATGGCCATGCTTTCCATCAGGTCGCCCTGGTAATTGAAGTCAACACGCTGCCAGTAGCTCATGACCGGATGGTTGATTGAGTAATGCGGGAATAAGACAACCCAGATCATGGTCTCGATCAAGTAGGTTGCCAGGCTAACCGGAAGGACGATTGTAAAAATCTGAAGGATGCTGGCGGATTGGATGAACGGCCGGAAGAGCCGCCAAAGAACCCAGGCAATGATTCCCCACAAGAGATATTGCACGCCCCACGGTACGATCGCCTTCCAGAGCCCAATTTGGTAGCCCTCCACATTCATGTGCCCCCATTGCTGCAGGGCGAAGAGCAAGCCCACAAGAGTGGAGGCAGTGATGAAAAATACGGGGTGCATCAGGATCGACCATTTGGGCGATTCCGGCGCACCCGCGCACGGAACGGATTCGGTGGTTGGATTTTCCTGGTCGGGCACGAGTCTCCGTTCTGAACTCACGGCATCGCCCGGCGCGATGCCGTCAAATTGTCACAAGATTGTTAAAACTCCGCTTCAGCTAGGGCCCCGATAAACTCGCCGGCAAAAAGAAGCCGGAAGGTTCACGCTGAATCCGCGCTATCAACGCCTTATCGCTGGGCGAATGCTATGTCGATCCCCGCCTCAGCAGGAAGCAACAGAGCCGTGTGGCCGCCGTTTTCGGGAGCTGCCAACGCGTAGGCGGGGAAGCCGGTTTCATTCACTCCCAGTTTATAGACGAATTCAAGAACGGTATGGTGGCGCTGATGCCAATCCTTTGCTTGAGCATTGATCTCTGCCGTGCGGTCAGCGCCAAGTTCGGCGGTAAGCCGCTGGAGATCGTTCTTGAGGAGCTTTTCCGCCTCGTCTCCACCTTGCATCACGGCAACACGGAATTGGAAGTACGCCGTGGATGCATCGCGCGGCGCGTCCTTACCATCGCGCGCGAGCACGCCAAGAACCATCGACGAACTCCACGAGCCCGCGTTCGCTGCATCGTTCAGGAGCGCCGAGGCCTCTCCCGGATTCTTTGCGAGATCCGGATTTCTCTCGAGCAACAGTGCGAGCTGGTACATCGCCGGAACATAACCCGCCTGCGCGGATTCCCGCAGCAGGGTTGCGGCCGTGCCCAGGTTGTGCTCGTGATTCGGACCCGCGAAAAACAACGATCCCATCACGTACTGCGCCTGGGGATTGCGCAGTTCAGCACCCTTCGCGTACCAGCGCTCGGCCTCGGCGTCATTCTGCACCACGCCGATTCCGGAGTGATAAATTTCGCCTAGAAAGCAAGCCGCAAGCCCGTTACCTTTTGCTGAGGCTTCACGAAAAAGCGCGAAAGCCGCTTGCTCATTCTTCTCGACACCGTCTCCAAAGAGATAGGCAATGCCAACACTTGTCTTAGCGCTGACCTGCCCACTCGCGGCGGCAAGCTGAAACCAATGAAAAGCGCGCACCGGATCCTTGGGAACGCCGATGCCTGCCTCGTACAAATAGCCGATCTCGAGCTGCGCCTGGGGATCGCCGGCTCCAGCCGCCTTTTCATACCAGAAGGCCGCGAGCTTCAAATCCTGCGGCACGCCGTGCCCTGCAAGGTAGTTGCCGGCGAACTGGATCTGCTCCTGCAGGGTACGCGGCTCAAATCCTGATGGCGTCGCCGGCACGTCGGGATCCTTAATTGGGTTAGCGAGCACGCTCGACGCTGTGAGAATAAGGAGCGAGAGTACCGCGAGTGAGAGGACAGTGTGCCTGCGGGGATTGCTTTCGATCAGCTTCATGATTTTTCTCCAATGCGGTTGTGAGGTTCCGGGGAATCTCGGGGAATTTTCGAACCTGCTCAACTGATGCCATTGTGACGGGCGATGATTCAGGATGTCATTTGATTTGAGTGGTTTACAGACACGCTTCGTCCGGCTGATACGGCTGCACAACTCGCTTCAGACGCCGTTGGTCACATCCGACATGCGATTCGTCACAATCTGAAAAAACTCGCGCGACGGTGATGATGCGGTTCATAGCAACCTCCTTTGAGGAATGTTTCGATCACCTCATATCGAGAGTCTGGCGCAGGTCTGTCTATCTGTCCAATAGATTGACGTGATATATTGCATCTGTATTGGAGATTGATGTATGGAAGTCCGGCAGCTACAGATCTTTCGCACGCTCTCTGAAGAGTTGAACTTCACGCGCACGGCTGAAAAAGTGCACACCGTACAGTCGAACGTGACCGCGCAGATCAAGGCGCTCGAAGAAGAACTTGGTATACCGCTTTTTGATCGCCTCGGCCGTCGCGTGGCCCTCACAGATGCGGGCCGCAACTTCCTGCCTTTTGCCTTGCAGGCCCTGGCGGCGATGGACCACGGTCAACGCGCTCTGCAAACGGGCGCTGAGCCGAGCGGGCCGCTGCACATCGGCGCCGCAGAGAGTTTGCTTACCTATCGGTTGCCCGAGGTATTGCGCGCATTCCGCCGACACTTTCCGCACGTCGAACTCATCTTTCGTCCCTACTTGAATGCGACGATTGTGCTTGAACTGGAAGCCGGAAAGTTCGACATGGTGATTCACGGGCAGGATTTGCAGCACTCATCCAGCGTCAAGTCTACCCGCCTGCGCACCGAGCGTGTCCTCCTGCTGGCTGATGCCAGCCACCCGCTCGCCAGCCAACCCAAGGTAAAGCCTGCCGACCTGGCCGGACAGAATCTACTGCTGACGGAAACGGGATGCACTTACCGGGAAAAACTCGACCGCGCGCTGGCACTTTCAAACATTCGCCCTGCCAACGTGACAGAGTTCCACAGCGTTGAGGCACTCAAGCAGTGCATCGCCCTTGGCATGGGAATCGGGTTGCTGCCGGAGATCGTGGTTGCCCGCGAGCTGCGCCAGAACCATCTCAAAGCCCTGCACTGGGCCGGTCCATCCCTCGACATTGACACGTATGTCCTGTGGCACAAAGACAAATGGATATCCCCGGCCATGGCTGCCTTCATGGAATTGGTCAAAGAAAAATTGATGGAGACCGAATCTCGCCGAAACGGCAAAATATCGGCCTGATCGCGACGCGCGGCTATTTAGTATCCAGCGGCTTCCACGCTCCGTTGTCTTTGACGGCCAACTGCATGGGGCGCGGCGGGCCTTGGGGCGGAACTGTGACTTCGATCCAAAGTTCCTGGCCGGGCTTGAGCGGCAGCGGGCTTTGCGCTGTGTCGGAGATGAAAAAGTCGGTAGACGACTCAAGCTGCATCTGATTGCAGGGCGAGCCGGCAGCGCCCACCACTACTTCCCCCGCATTCGGGTCTTCAGTGCCCTCAATACGCACGGCGACGAGAGCGTCGCTGCCAGCCTTCAAGTTGGCACGAAACTCCACGTCATTGGGGCGCAAGACATACGGGCCCGGTTTGACGGCGCCAGTCACGTCGCGCGGGAAATTCGCGTTCCTGGCTGAGGGCAGCGTGCTTTGGCAGCCATCGACGATGAGTTGGAGCGCGAGATAGCGGCCGCGCAT
>CAWAZR010000025.1:0-338803 GCA_963786565.1 uncultured Acidobacteriota bacterium
CGACGGCAACATCAAGGTGCTGGTGGAGGGCGTGGAGCGCGCGAAATCGCTCGAAGTGACCGACCGTGACGGCTTCTTTGTGGCCACGGTGCGCACCGGCAAAACCCAGTTCGAGATGACACCCGCGACCGAGCAACTGATGCAGCGCGTGACGACTCTGTTTGAGAATTACGTCAAGCTTCAGCAGTCACTGAACTACGAGACCATCATCGCCACGGTGAAGATGGACGAACCGGCCAAGCTTTCCGACACCATCGCCGCGAATCTGCAGGTGGGCATCGAGGAGAAGCAGGAGCTGCTTGCGATCTTCGACCCGGCGACTCGACTGGCACGGCTGGCCGACGTGCTCGACGTGGAGATTGAGAAGCTGGATATCGACCGCAACATTCAGTCGCGCGTGAAGCGGCAAATGGAGCGCGCGCAAAAAGAGTATTACCTGAACGAAAAGATCAAGGCCATCCAAAAGGAACTGGGCCGCGGCGAGAAGAGCGAGTACGACGAGCTGCGCAAGAAGATTGAAGCCGCGGGCATGCCCAAGGATGTTCTGGACAAGTGCATCCAGGAGTTGAAGAAGCTGGAAGCCATGCCGCCCATGTCGGCGGAATCGACGGTGAGCCGCAATTACATCGACTGGCTGCTGGCGGTGCCGTGGAAGAAGCGGTCGAAGGAGACGCGGTCGATCGACTTCGCGGAAAAGGTTTTGAACACTGACCACTACGGCCTGGAAAAGATCAAGGAGAGGATCCTGGAATTTCTCGCCGTGCGGCAGTTGGTCAAGAATCCCAAGGGGTCGATCCTGTGTTTCGTCGGGCCTCCGGGCGTCGGCAAGACTTCGCTGGGCATGTCGATTGCCAAGGCAACGGGGCGCAAGTTTGTGCGCCTTTCATTGGGCGGAGTGCGCGACGAGGCCGAGATTCGCGGGCACAGACGGACTTACATCGGCGCCATGCCCGGCCAGATCATCCAGCACATGAAGCGCGCGGGGACGAAGAATCCGGTGTTCCTGCTGGATGAGGTAGACAAGATTTCGTCGGACTTCCGCGGCGATCCGGCGTCGGCGCTGCTGGAAGTGCTGGACCCCGAGCAGAACGTAACCTTCCAGGATCACTACCTCGACGTGGACTACGATTTGTCGCAGGTGCTGTTCGTGGCCACGGCCAACGTAATGCACACCATTCCGGCGGCGTTGCAGGATCGCATGGAAGTTCTCCGCCTGCAAGGCTATACGGAGCAGGAAAAGCTGGAAATCGCGCGCCAGTATCTGGTGAAGAAGCAGCGCGGACAGACCGGCCTGAGCGAGAAGAACGTGGTCTTCAAGGACGACGCGATTCTGGAAATCATTCGCTACTACACGCGCGAAGCCGGAGTGCGCAACCTGGAGCGCGAGCTGGGCAACGTGTGCCGCAAGGTGGCGCGCAAAGTGGTGAAAGCGGGAGCCAAGCACAAGGAAGAGATCAGCGCGGCGAACATCGCCGATTTTCTGGGCGTGGCCAAGTTCCGCGACTCCGAGGTACACGAGAAGAGCGAAGTTGGGCTGGTGACCGGCCTGGCCTGGACCGAAGTGGGCGGCAGCATTTTGACCACGGAAGTGCAGGTGCTCGACGGCAAGGGCAAGCTCACCATCACCGGCCAACTGGGCGACGTGATGCAGGAGTCGGCGCAGGCGGCGCTGGCCTACATTCGCAGCAAGGCGCACGCGTTGGGGCTTTCGCGCGAGTTTTACCGCAACATGGATATTCATCTGCACGTGCCCGAGGGCGCCATTCCTAAAGATGGACCATCAGCCGGAATCACCATGGCCACGGCCTTGGCGAGCGCGTTGGCAAAGATTCCCGTGCGTCGCGATATCGCGATGACCGGCGAAATTACCTTGCGCGGCAAGGTGCTGCCCATCGGCGGCCTCAAGGAAAAATTGCTGGCCGCGTTGCGCGCCGGAATTTTTGAGACCATTCTGCCGCGCGCCAACGAGAAGGATCTTTCGGAGCTGCCGGACAACATCAAGAACTCCATGAAACTTCGTTTTGTGGATACGATGGACGAAGTTCTGGCCCTGGCGCTGGAGCGCCCACTCCCCGCGCCGTTTCCCGAAGAGACCAAGGCGCTCGCGGCAGTGCCGGGCGAAGTCACCGGCAATCTTCCCGCGCCACAGTAGGCTCGAACCCTTCCTGAAGGCAAGCTGGAATTCGGCGTTTCATCCCGCGTGAAGTTCTTCTTTACCAGCCTCATGGCCTCTGCGATATAGTGGCTCCAGCCACAGTTCCTTCTCCGCGAGCGAACCTCTTGTCTACCTCGATTCCAACCCCGGCCGGCGGCCCGCACGACCTTACCGTGCACATCTTCGTGGCTTATGCCCACGAAGACAAGCGCTGGCTCGATCCGGAATATCGTTTCAATCTCATTCCGTTTCTGAAAGAATCGCTGCGCCGGGATCACGTGGAATTCTGGTTCGACAAGGAACTCATGGGCGGCGATGAGTACAGGCGCCTCATAGAGTCAGAGATCAGCAAAGCGCAAATCGCGTTGCTCATGGTCTCGCAGCATTTTTTGAACTCTGAGTTTATTGAGACCTTCGAATTGCCGCGCATCGCGGCGCGCGCAGAGCGCAAGGAACTGGTCGTGATTCCCGTGCTGGTGGAGCCGTGCGGGTGGACTGACTATCCCTTCCTTGCCGATCGGCAGATGGTTCCAGGCTCGAGCCCGCTGATCCATTACACCGAAAGCGAACCGAAGTGGGCGGACGTTCGATTCGAAATTCTGGATGGCCTGCGGCGGCAGGTGAAGCGAATCCGTGAGGAGGTGCAGGCCGAAGCGCTGCGCAAAGAGGCTGAAGAGCGCCGGGAACGCGAGAGGGATCTCGCGGAAGAAAAGAAACGCGAGGCCGATCGCAAGGCCCGTGAGGTTGCGGAGCAGCAGGCGCGCGAGAAAGCCGCGGAGAAAGCTCGCGCCGAGGAAGCGGCGCGTTTGGCTGCCGAGGAGGCAAGGAAGCTGGAGCCCATCGAACGGGAACGGCGGCTAAAACAACTGGAGGAGCAAAAGGCGCGCGAGGAGGCCGAACGTAAAGCCCGTGAGCTTGCGGAGCAGAAGGCCCGCGAAGAGGCCGCGCGAAAGAAGCTTGAGCAACAGCAGCACAGAGGGCACGAGGGGAAAAAGAACTCCATCGACGTTTATGCTTTATTGTTCTCGGTTCTCAAGCGCATCTTGGCCTTTGTGCCGTTGGCATTTGTTATCCTTGTAGCCGATCTCGTCTTGCACCTTTGGCTGGGGCACGCGGGCGCCACATGGACGCCTCTCAATAGCGGAATTACCGATCCCGTGCGCGCGATCACGGGCACACCTGACGGCAAGACGCTTTATGCCTGCGGCGCGGACACGTCTTTACTGATTTCCACCGACGGCGGCGGCGCGTGGGCGAATCATACGACCAACGAAGCGTCCAACTGCCGGTCGATTGCACTTACTCCCGATGGCAAGAAGATTCTGATACCCGCGGTCTCACTCACTGGCAGCCCGTTGGAGACAATGCTCGCCACCTCTGCGATTCTCAGTGCGGATGGTGGCGGAGCGGATTGGCAAACCATTCAGTTGTTGGATATGTCCCCGACCATGGCGAGCACAACGGACATTGAGAATGCGATTGCCGCCCGCGAAAGCAATTCATCTGGCATCTACGCGTTTACAAATCCGCAAAAGCAAGGAAGCTTCCTTTCCCCGCCAAAGCCATACGCGCTGCCGATCCAGATGAGAGGAATCTTCAGCGATGGCGCGCGCACCATGGCCGTTGGCGAGAATGGCGAAATTTTTGGCACCAAATATCAAAGACGGACAATTGTCGCCCAGGACAACGGAGCGACAAACTTCGCTCAATGCCGTTACCGGGCCGCAGGACGGTAGATTTCTCATAGCCGTCGGCGACATGGCGTGATTCTGGAGACGGCGGACTGGGGCGTGACTTGGCAGCACCCCGCACGGCAACCTCAGCGAAGTCACTGCCGATCTGAACGCCGTCTTCACGACAGCGGATCAGCGGTTGATTTGCGTCGTCGGTGACAGCGGCAAGATGCTTACTTCCGACCGACTGGGGCGTCGCACTGGACGGTTCGCCCCGCCGGAGTGGCGAGCAATCTTCTCGGCGTCTTCGGCACGTCCAATGGCAAGCACCTGTGGGCTGTGGGAACCGGCGGCATGATCGTTGAGTCGAACGACAGCGGCGCCACATGGAAGCAGCGGCCGAGCGGCGTGAAGTTCAATCTCAATGCCGTATTCGGCACCAGCGACGGCAAGCGTCTGTGGGTCGCCGGTGACAACGGCACGATCCTCGAGTCCAAGCGCAGCCTGTTCTTTTAGAGTCGTCTCCTCAGCGCTTGAGACAAGCTCTGCGACGGCGTGTACACTTGTCCCGACAATTCAGCAGGGGTGTTTATGCTCAGCCGCCGCAAGTTCCTGAAGACTGGCTTCACCACTGGGGCCGCAGCGATTCCGCTGGCTACGGTTCTCGACGCCGCGCAACTGCCGGACCAACATGCCGCGAACGTCGCGCCGTCGATCCCGTCCTATCAAATGATTGCGATGCCCGCGCGTCTGGCGCAATCGCCAGTGCCCTCCGCGCCGTGGCAAAACAGAGTTCGCCGCGTGGGCCAGACCAATATGACCGAGCACGACCCCGCGGTAATGAACGTGGAAGAGTGGGCCGACTACTGGCACTCGTGCAAGGTAGACGTGGTGTTTGTGAGCGTGACGGGCATCCTGGCTTTTTATCCCTCCAAAGTGCCGTTTCACCGGCACGGAAAATTCCTCAACGGCCGCGACTTTTTCGGCGAGTGCGCGGCCGCCGCCAAAAAACGCGGCATGCGCGTGGTGGCGCGCATGAGTCCCGACCTGAACTGGGACGATGCACTCGAAGCGCACCCGGAGTGGGCGATGCGCCACAAGGACGGGGCTGCGCAGTTCAGCACGGAGGAACCGCGGCTCTTCAAGACCTGCATGTTCTCCACCTACATGGACGATTACGTGCCGGCAGTTATGCGCGAGATCAATTCGCTTTACGATGTGGATTGCTTTTACACCAATGGATGGCCGCCGATCGGCATGCTGCCCGAGTGTTCCTGCGCGGTGTGCAGCAAACTACCGGCCAGCGGTACACCGGCCTACTGGCGCGCCTTCAACGATCGCGTGCTGGATTTGTGGAAGCGTTACGACGCAATCGCGAAAGAGAAGAAGGCCGACAGTTTCTTCTTTGCCAATTCGGGCGGGAACGTGCACGCCAGCGTGAACCTCGACCAATTGGGCAAGACCATCGCGTGGTTCCAGGCCGACAACCAGGGACGCACTTACGAGGATCCCGCAGTGTGGGGATGCAGCCTTCAGGGCCGCGTGTGCAGCGCAGTGATGGATGGAAAATTTGCAGCCAACGTGACGGCAGCCTACTCCACCGGGGCTCCCGGATGGCGCAATTTGTCCAAGAGTCCCGAAGAAACGCGCATGTGGCTCAGCGAAACGCTGGCCAGCGGCATGAGGCCTTACAACCATTTTGTGGGGGCGGAAAAAGGATTTTGCGAGGATCGCCGCTGGCAGAAAGTGGGCGAGGAGTATTTTGACTGGACGGCGCGCCATGACGCGCATTTGGCCGCGCGGCGCTCCGTCGCCAACATCGGCGTAGTGATGGGCCAGAGCACGCAACTGCTTTATCCCGGCCCAGCTACTGCGCGTGTGCGCACGTATATGCACGAGACGACGCAAGGCATGTACGAGGCGCTGCTGCGCGGCCGCTATGCCTTCGACTACGTGCACGAGGACCGGCTGGAGCCGGAGCGCCTGGTGAAATACCGCGCACTGCTGCTGCCGAACATTGCGATGCTTAGCGACCCGCAATGCGAGCAGTTGCGCGCGTACGTGCGCGGCGGCGGCTCGCTGGTGGCGGGGTTTGAGACCAGCCTTTACGACGAAAACTTAAAACCGCGCGCGGATTTCGGTCTTGGCGATCTGTTTGGCGTGTCGAGGGCGGGCGATGTTGTGGGCACGAATGGCAATCCGTATTACGCGCGCATTGAGGCGACAGGATCGGCGCCCCTGATTCTTGAGGGATTCAGCGACACCAACTGGCTGGCCGGCGCGCAAAATCGCGTGCCGCTCAAGCCGGTGGCGAACCCGGTGCTGACGGTGGTGCCGGGATTCGTGCGCTATCCGCCGGAACTTGCTTATCCGCCGGTTTCAGAAACCAGCGAGCCGGCCGTGGTGCTGCGCGAAGAAGGCGCGAGCCGGCTGGCGTGGTTTGCCGGCGACGTGGAGCGCACTTATTGGCTTACGGGCCACACCGACCTGCTGCGCCTGATCGACAATACGATTCGCTGGGTGACGCGCGATGAGCGGATGGTGAGCGTGGCGGGGACGGGCTTTATCGAGCTGTTCTGCTGGGAGACGGAGCCGGGCTACGCTGTGCACCTGCTCAACTACTCGAACGCGAATGCGTTTCATGGCTGGCTGCAAACCGTGGATCCGCTGGGGCCGCAACACGTGAGCATGAAGCTGCCGAGCGGAGTGCGCGTGAGAGCTGTGCAATTGCTCAGGGCCGAACGGGATGTGCCGTTTCATCTTGAGGATGGCGTGCTGCGTTTTACGGTGCCATCGATTGGCGAATACGAGGTCGCGGCGGTGACGGTGGCCTAGAAGGCTGCGGAAAAATTCAATGGTGACGAAAAAGCGCCCCTCAGGGGCTAAGGCCCCAAGCTTGATGTGCTTTTTCGGCACGACTAAAGTCGTGCCCTGACACTTCGTGCTGCTCCTGAAGAGTTTCTCTGCCGCCTGCCAGACGGAGAGACAATGAAACCGCGTGGCGCCTGCAAGCCGCTAGGTTGGTTGGCTCTGACGCGCGTGCAATGCTTCCAGCGCGTCGCAGGCGGTTTTCACGCCGTCTTCGCGGGCGACTTCCTCGGCGGCGATTTGCGCATTCTTGGCATACTCCGGATCGGCGAGCATGGCATGCACCCGGCGCGCCACGCGCCACGGCTTGTATTGCGAGCGCTGGATGACGCGCGCCACGCCCATGCGGCTCATGCGCCGCGCGTTGTCGGGCTGGTCGTGCGAGTAGGGCATGATGAGCATGGGCCGGCCGGCGCGGAGGCATTGCGCCGTGGTGCCGACGCCGCCCTGATGCACCACCAGTGCGGCGCGAGGAAACAGCCCTGAGTAGGGCGCGTACTCCGCAATACAAATCGAATCGGGCAGCTCCTGTGGTTGCGGACGATTGCGCGGGTCATTTCGCGGATCTGAGCCGACGAGCAGCACCGCGCGCACACCCAGCCTTTTTGCCGCACGTGCCGACTGCTCGTAAAAATCTCCCGCGGCCAGCACCGCGGCTGACCCGAGCGTGAACACGACCGGCGGCTCGCCCGCGGCGAGAAATTCCTCCAGCTTGAGCGGCAGCGCCGCGTTGCCGGCGTCGGCATCGTAGAAACAGAAGCCGGTGATGAGCGTGTTCGCAGGCCAATCCTTTTGCTCGGTGCCCAGCACGCGCGAGAAGAGTGCCAGCACGAGATTGGGCGAGTGTTTGGCGTCAAAGATGGGGTTGGGGCCGGGCGGCAATCCCAGCTCACGGCGCAGCGCGTAGACGGGCTCAGGCCATTTGCGCGTGACAAAACGCGCCAGGCGGCGCATGGCGCGACCCATGCCCGGGGCTTTATCGGCGCGAGCCAGCTTGGGATAAGGCGGCAGAACCGGGGGATCGAATGCAGAGAAAAACGAGAACGGCGCCAGCAGGTAGCTAGCCCAGGGAATGCCTGTGACTTCGGCGACGATGGGACCTGCGTAGTTGAGCTCGCCGAGCAGCAGAAGATCGGCAGGCTCTGGTTTGGTGGCTGCGTCGAGCAGGTCGGCGTAGGTCTCGCGCAGCACCGGATACAGAAATTCGCGCAGGCCCGTTTCCGTGCCTTTCTTCACGTCGTAAATCATCTCGACGAGTTTGGTATTCGTGGGGTCGATGTCGGGCCGCAGCTGGCGAAATTCCAGTCCCAGCGGTTGAATCTTCGGCCGGTACACGTTGGGCAGCGCCATCACCGGCACATGCCCGCGGCGCTTGAGTTCCAGCGCAATGGAAATGAGTGGATTGATGTCTCCAAAAGTCCCGATGTTCGACAGAACGATGCGCAATCCCGGCTCCCCTGATGCTGGAAAGATCTGCAAGATTGAGGGTAAAGCATTGGGGCGGGATTGCGTTGTTGCTATTGCTGCCGTTTCGGTCCGGCATCCGCGCAGGCTGCTGGTGTGTCCTTCAACGTCGGCTTCAAATCGGGCCAGTAGAGGCTTTTCTTTAGCAGCGAGCAAAAGTCCGAGACGGTTGGCAAGGGTTTCTGCTGCGCTTTGGGCCCAAGAGTGTCGACGAATTTCCACGCCAGGTCTGAATGGCCGCCGTAGATCAGATTGAGCACTGTCTGCCACATGGTTGTGCCTATGCTGTTTATGTCGTGATTATTTACAGCCTTTTGCGCCTCGCTGAGCGCTCTATTCCATTGCGTCGGGGTCGGGGCCGGCTTCTGCATCTTGTCGATCGCCAGGTGAAAACCCCCGCCGTTGTTGTCGTCGATCCAGCGGAGCTTGACGAGTGCGGAAGGCGAGCAGGCAAAGCAGTCGGGCCAATACGCAAAGGTCCAGTCGGCGGTGATGTAGTCGTAATGGCCGTCCGCGGCGCGCTGGAAATGCGCCAGATCGTCATCGGCATCGTAGAGCGTGGCCAGCAATTTGAATTGTGGTTCCAGTTCGAAGACGTAGTGAGTCATGCAGCAATGCGCCCCTCCTGAGTACTCTGAAACGATTATGTCGGGATGGCCACGCCCGGTCACGTCAGTTCCGTTGGCGATTGGCGGAAAGTTATACATCGAGTCGGAATGTTGGCCGATGGTGAAGGCTTCCGGGAATTCCGAGGTGTGCCGAACGATGACCTTTCCGGCACTCTTCACTTGCAGGCATGCGCCTGCGTCGTTCTCGTACGTCGCAAAGACATACTGCTTTACCGTGATT
The DNA here is from genome assembly GCA_963786565.1 of uncultured Acidobacteriota bacterium. Taxonomy (GTDB): domain Bacteria; phylum Acidobacteriota; class Terriglobia; order Terriglobales; family Acidobacteriaceae; genus Telmatobacter. The sequence goes on from CAWAZR010000025.1 coordinate 9,010, forward strand.
GAATGGGTCCGGTACCTGGTTGCGCATGTCGCTGTTGGGGCGTCGACACCGAGCTGCGCGAAAAGCGGAATCGGCGCCGCAATGCAAGTCAGCGCCAGAGTGGCCACACCCCACCGCGCTTTAGCGCTCATGTTTCGCTCCTTTTCTGAACCGGAAACGCAACCAAGATACCACTTTCTCCGCATTGTCCCGCCGGTTTCGTATAGTTTCTGTAGGAGATACTTTCCGGCCTGATGAAACTTGTGCTCATTATTGTCGCGGTGCTGGTTCTCGCAGGCTCGCTGGTTGCCGACTACAAATGGAAGCAGTGGATGGCCGCGCGGCGGCACGAACGCGACGAATCGGAGCCGCGGGCGGGGCGATAAGCTGTAGTCCCGCGGCTGCTTTCCTGCGAATCGAAAGCATAAGTTTGTAAGACGAAGATCGTCGCTCTGGGGTTAAAACCCCCTCGTTTTGATGCGTTTTTTAGGCGCGGCTAAAGCCGCGCCCTGGTACAAGACTCGAGATTGGAGTTCGTGCTATCCCACATTTCAAAATCGAGATGTGGGGCACCCTTTTTTCGCGCCGGGTCGGAGTTGCTTCGTCCCGCAGTCCCATAGCCCCTCGGTGCATGTTTACAATAGCTTGAGGGAGCCGTCCGAAGACCTATGCGACAACTGTTTGCCGTTCCATTCCCCGTACGACTGAACCGTGCCGGCCTTGCGCTGGCCCTTCTGCCTGCGGCGCTGCTCCTGCTTGCGCCCGCCGCGCGCGCCCAGTTTGGCGCACCGCCGACCACCCAGGTTCACGACGCCTCAGCGCTGAGGCCGCCGGCCGGCGCTAAAGTGGCCATTATCGAGTTCGAGGACCTGGAGTGTCCCGACTGCGCCAACGCCAATCCGCTGCTGAAAGAGGCCGCGGCCAAGTACGGCATTCCCTGGATTCGCCACGACTTTCCGCTGCCTTTCCATAACTGGAGTTTTCAGGCGGCCGTGAACGCACGCTACCTGGACACCAAGAGCCAGGCGCTGGGCAACGAGTACCGCGACTACATTTTTGCTAACCAGGTGTCGATTGAGACGCCCGCGCAACTTCAGCAGAAAACGCAGGCATTCGCCGATGCGCACAAGGTTGCACTGCCCTTCGCCATCGATCCCATGGGCAAGCTGGCGCAGCAGGTCAAGGCGGACTACGCGCTGGGGCAGAAGATCGGCATTGAGCACACGCCAACGATCTGGATTGTGACCAACGCCGTGCATGCGGCGCCGTTTGTCGAGGTGGTGGATCGCGGCAAACTTTACCAGCTTATCGACGCGGCCGAGGCGGAGACCAAGAGATAGCCGATAGCCAGTAGCCAGTAGCTGACGGCCGAGCGCGGGCGCCCGCTGGTGATTGGCTATTTACTGTTGGCTACTCTCTATTTACTGCTTCCCGCACCCTGCATTTCGATCTTCACCAGCTCCTGGCCGCCGGGAGCGACCATGCGCGTTTGTGGCGCGCGCCAGTGATCGATGTGGCTGATGCGGTGCACGCAGCCGATGGTGCAATGCGGCGCGCAGCTCTTGGCGGTTACGAACTCGCGCTTGACGTCGTCGATGGTGTACTCGGCTACAGGCACGCCAGGATAACCGCGCTGCTGCGAGCAATAGTGCACCAGACCGTCTTCACATACATATAAATAGCGCGAGCCAGCGCGGCAGCGCCAGTTGTTCGCGCGGCCCTGCACAATGGCTTCCTGGAACTTGTCGAACTGCGCGTAGTTGGTTTTCTTGCGGTGCGTCATGGCGTGGTAAACGCGCGCTTCTTCATCGGCCAACGGTTTGAGTTGCCCGTCACCGTCGTGGATGATGCCGATTGTGGACTCGAAGCCCAGCTCGAGAGCGCGCTTGCCGATGACCAGCGCGTCGTTGGGATTGCGAATGCCGCCGCCGACCACAGAGTTGATGTTGACGTGGAACTCGGCGTATTCGGCCAGCATTTGCAGGCGCTTGTCCAGGGTCTTCAACGACTTCTTCGAGATGTCGTCCGGTTCCAGGTTGTCGATCGAGATCTGCATATGGTCGAGACCCGCTTCGTTCAGCCGCTGAATGCGCTCGGGACTCAACAGGAAGCCGTTGGTGATCATGCCGGCGATGGCGCCGGTCTTGCGCATGCGACGAATGATGTCGTCGAGGTTTGGGTGCGTTAGAGGCTCGCCGCCTGAGATGCCGATCATGGCTGTTCCCAAGCGGCCGAGCGCGTCAATGCGGCGATACATCTCCTCGAGCGGGACTGGCTCGCTGACCTTGTCGTACTCGTTGCAATAGGCGCAGCTGAGGTTGCAGAAGCGCGTAGGAATGATCTGCACCAGCACGGGATGCGATTTGTGGGTCAGCGCGCGGACGACCATCGAGTACTCGCGCAGCTTGCGCCTAGCAGCGATCCAGCGGCCTTTGAATGTCGATCTCCGGGGTTTGGCCATTAGTTCTATTGAAACACGGATGAGGCGGGGAGCAAGGGAGCAAGGGAGCGAGGGAGCGAGGGAGCGAGAAGGCAGCGAGTCAGCGAGTCAGCACGTCAGCGCGATGGTGCCCGGCTGGGCGCGAAAGGGTCACAGATTCACAGAAACGCACGGAGTGTCAGGCTGTGAGATTGTTTCTTGTAAGTGGTTGATTCTGCTTCGATTTGCTGGCTTCACAGTTTCACAACTCGTTTTTTGGGCGGCTTCGCCGCGTACTTTATTCCTCAAAATCTGGGTGGGCGGATTGCGGGTTTGCTGAAGCCCCTTTCGTTTCATGGCGGTTTTCGGCGCCCTTCGACTTCGCTCAGGGCAGGCTTTGGAAGCCGCGCCCAGATACAAAGCTTGTGGGATGAGGTTCGTGCTTTCCCACATCTCAAAATCGAGATCTCCACCCCACGGACGTGGACCTAACCTCACCCCAGCAAGCAAAAACCGCTCGCCGGGGACCCCAGTGTCCGTGGGGCCCCGGTCATGGGGCACCCCTTGTCGTGGGGAGTTGGGAGACGTCGGTTGAGGTTCGTGCTATCCCACCCTAAACGCAGAAAACGCGTTTAGGATGGGGCACCCACTCTTTATGGTGGGTATGCTTCCTGGGGACGGCAGATTGCTTTGCTGGACGCCGGATTCGGCGGCCAGACGGCGCCCTTCGTTGGCGCAGAGATGGCGGGGGTATAGTGCAGTAGAGAAAGCTTCAGGCTGAGCGAACGTTTTGGCGAAGCGGGGCTCTTTATAGGTAGGTCATCATGCAGCCAGCGTTATTCGAGGTGAGGCGCGACGGCCCTGCGCGTGAGCCGGAGAGGGAGAAGCCTGCGTTGTCAGCCTCCTTTACGGAGCTCGTGGAACGGCATTCGCGCATTCTTTATCGCATAGCGCTGTCGGTGTTGCGGCAGCCGGACGATGCGGAGGACGTGGTGCAGGAGGCGTTCCTTCAGGTGTATCGCGGGGAGCGCTGGCGGCAGATGGAGGACGAACGCGGCTACCTGGCGCAGGTGGTGTGGCGGCTTGCGGTGCGGCAACACAAGCGGAAAGGGCGGGAACAGGAGCTGCCGATCGACATCCGCAGCGCGCGGCCCGGGCCGGAGCAGCGCGCGATCGACCGGCAACTGGAGCAATGGCTGCACCGGCAGATTGATGCATTGCCAGAGAAGCTGCGTATCCCTTTGGCGCTGGCGGCTCTGGGCGAGCTGAAGCTGGTGGAGATTGCGAAGATTCTGGGCTTGCCCGAGGGAACGGTGCGCCGCCGGATTCACGATGCGCGGGTGCGGCTGCGGCAGCAACTGAACGAGCAGAAAGGAGGAGGCAGTGAGCAAGATCATTCATCCTGATCGCGGAGAAGAGCTGATCGATCGTGCGCTGGAGACATACACGGCGCGCGAGGCGGATGCCGGGCTTGAGGACCGGATTTTGGCGCGCGCGACTGCCGTGCGGCCCCGCATGGAATTCGGCCACTGGCGCTGGACCATGGCGGCTGCGGCGTCGATCGCGGTGGTGGCGCTGTTCTCTTTCTGGCTGAAGTGGCAGCATTTGGAGATTGCGTTTGTGCATCCGCCGGCGGCGACGGTGACGGAGCGGCGGACGCCGGTTTCGGTGCAGGGCGGCACAGCGTCCGATCGCGGCGCGGGCACTGCGGAGGGACCGAGCGCTGAGTCCAGGCCAAAGAGACAATCCTCCTTGCCGGAGCAGAAGACTGCATTGCAGCCTGTATACGGGGTGCGCGAGGCTGGACGGACTCCCGCAGCGGAGCCGGAGATGGCTGAGAACGCGGAGCCGGTGGAACCCATTGTCTTCAAGCCGATCGTGCTCGCGCCGATCCGCATCGGTGGGTCTAGATAGGGATGAATATGCGCAAGACAGACCTTATTTTGGCAGTAGCACTTGTGCTGGCAGCGCGTGGAGAGGCGCAACAGGCGCGCACACCGGCGAGTACGCCGGCTGCGGCCAAGCCCGCGCAGGCCGTCGCGGACAAATCGCGACCCGCGACGCATGAGGCGTTCGAGATCACGATCGTTTTCCGCAGGTACCAGAACGACAAGCGCGTGACCGACAGAAGCTATACGCTGCTGGCGACGACCGGCGAAGTGATGCCGGCGATGCGCGACGACGAGCATTTCAAGCCGAGCCTCGCGAACAATGACGGCGCCGTGGATCACAACATCGATGTGGACATACTGAGCCTGCGACGCGAGGGCGATTCGGTATTTGTGGCGCTGCGGATCTCCACCCAGAATTTTGACATCGACGATCCGCTGGGTATCGCGAAGCTTCCGATCGAAACCTCAACACACCAGTACCTGGTGACGCCGACGATTCCGATTGGCAAGCTGGTGACGGTGTATGCGGCGACGCAGCCGGGGCGCAACCAAGAGGTGCAGTTGGAAGTGAAGCCGTATCGTCCGAACCACGATTCAACAGACGCGCCGTGACGTTGCGGCGAGAACGGCAGTGGTGAGGGACACTCTTCGAAATAGCCTCGTGGGCAACGTGACGACAACCAGGACAGGAGAATCAGGATGAAGTGTGTGCAGAAGATGCTGCGGGGAGTGGGCGCTTCTCTTACGTTGTTACTGGCGATGGCGACCCTTGCGGGGACCATGGCACAGAATGCGGTCGCCCAGGAAGCAGCGGCGAAAACGACAGGCGGCGTCACAGGCCGGGTTTTTTATTCCGATGACAAGGCGCCCGCGCGCCTGGCGCAAGTGTTGCTGGTGAAGATCACTCCCGCCAAGCCGCCCGCTGAGGGACCTGCCGCCGCGACCGGCAAGCCGGACCTGCAAAGCATGATTGGCACCCTCTCCCACGGACTGGACACCTTTGCGCAAACGGGACTGGATGGGCACTTTGAGATGGCGAATGTAGCGGCCGGCGAATACATCGTGCTGGCGCAGCAGAATGGAGCCGTCAATCCGCTCTCGCATATCGATCTGGGAACTCTGAACGGGATGAAGATGGGGCAGGTGAGCGAGGACCAGATTAAAGAGGCTCTGCCTTATCTGACCATCGTGACTGTTGACCCCGGCAAAACTGTTGACGCTACGGTGAGTTTGAGTCACGGCGCAACCATCTCGGGCGTGGTGACCTACGACGACGGCTCGCCGGCCGTGGGCGTGAAGGTGCAATTGATGAGCAAGACGCAAAACGGCAGCTACGAAGAGCCCAATATGATGACGCTGGGCATGGCGTCAAGCAATAGCACGCTCATCGGCTATCTGACCGACGATGCCGGGCGCTTTCGCATCTCCGGCCTGGCTGCGGGCACCTACGGATTGCGCGCCTCGCTGCCGCTCAATGTGATCAAGAATCTTGGCAACAAGCTGAAAAGCGTAATGGTCCTCGGCATGACTTCGCCCGACGCGCTCGCCGGGGCGTCGCAGATGGACGATGGCTTGAGCGTTTACAGGGGCAATGTGTTTTTCAAGAAGGATCTCAAACCCATCGAGCTCGGCGCCAGCGAGGCGTATACCGGGGCCGACATCGTCATTCCTGCTGACGGCATGCATAAGGTGCAGGTGCACGTCGAGGAGATGGCGACGAGCAACCCCATCGATGTGGCCCAGGTGCAACTGCTCGATGCCGATGGGAAGGATACCCTGCGCAGCGGATACGTTGACGATCACGGCGACTGCACGTTCGACTATGTTCCCGACGGGCAGTACACGCTTCAGGTTGTGAATGCGGTCGATGCCTCCGGCATGGGAAAGATGGGATCGGAGGAATTTAATCCGAAGAATGTTGTTCGCTACGGCCCGGCAAAGACAAAGGTTTCGGTAACTGGCGACATCAGCAATATCGTGCTGCAAGTGACCAAGGTCGTCCCCGCGGAGAATAAGGCTTCGCAATAGCTAGTGGGGTGGGCGGCGCGGCCGACGCCGCGAAGTTGTCAAAAGGCCCGGGGCTAAAGCCCATCAAATTCCCGCTCTTTTTCAGGGGCCTGAAGGCCCCTGCTCCTTCCGGAGCCCAGGGGCTGAGGCTCCGGATTCATTTTTTGAGCTGCGTTGTTGGCGCGGCTGAAGCCGTGCCCTGTTAAAGGACCTGTGAGTTGAGGTTCGTGCTTTCCCACATCTCAAAATCGAGATGTGGGGCACCCCTTGTAGTGGAAAGTTGAGAGAGGTCGGTTGAGGTTTGTGCGATCCCACCCTTCGCCAGAAAGAAGCGAAGGATGGGGGCACCCCTTGTTTTGTCGAATGGGCCGCCCGCTTATAGTTGGGGTTAGGCTTATGAATTCCCCGCGACTGGTTTTTCTTCGTTCGTTTGTTCTGCTGCTTGCTTTGTTGCCTCTGGGCAACGCGCAGCAAGTCAGTTTTCGCATCACTCCGGTTCGTCCCGTTGAAGAGCTGCGCGCGGAGGCGCTGAAAGAACAGCCGCCACGCGAGCAGGGAGACTTTCTCAAACCCGATCTCGTGGAGCTGACGACGCTCGATCCCACCATCAAGCTCGACATCCGTTACGCCACCACGAACAATTTCCTCGGGACTCCGGTCTACACCGAGGCGCGCGCCTTTTTGCAGAGGCCAGCGGCGGAAGCATTGCTGCGCGCGCATCGCGAGCTGAAGGCTTACGGGTACGGATTGATCATTCACGATGGGTATCGCCCGTGGTACGTGACAAAGATTTTCTGGGAAGCGACGCCCGTAGATAAAAGGATTTTTGTCGCCGATCCGGCGAAGGGCTCGAACCACAATCGCGGATGCGCCGTGGATCTGTCGTTATACGATCTGAAAACCGGAGAGGAAGTGACGATGCCGAGCGGCTACGACGAGATGAGCAAGCGCGCTTACGCGGAATTCCCGGGCGGCGCGGCTGAGGAACGCGCGCGCCGCGCCCTGCTGCGCCGGGTGATGATGAAGCAGGGATTCACGGTGAACCCGGAAGAATGGTGGCATTTTGACTATAAGGATTGGAAGAAGTATCCGATCCTGAATGTCCGGTTCGAGGATCTTGGGAAGTAGGGAAGCCGCGGCGCGTTCATTGCGCCGGAGGATTGCGCGACCTGGGCAAGTGCCAGCGATGGGTCAAACGCTTATACGCAGGCGTGGGTAATTGCAGCAACAGCGGCCGCTGCTGCGGATCGAGCCAGGTGAGCAGCGTGTTCAGATCTGTTTGAGTCGTCGCAGTGCATCCGGCGGTGCCTGTGTTCTGGTCGTGCCAGATATGGAGAAAGACGCATGAGCCGCCTCCCGGCTGCGGCGCGTTCTGGTTAGGCCTTGCAACCGTGCCGTTGAAATCGATCACGATTCCCCAGCGGTAGGATTCGCCAGTGTCGCGCATGTGCTCAGAACTGTTCCAGTCGGCGGTTACGGCGGAGCGGTCTACGATACGGTTATAGTATTTTGAATTGACGTCGTCGACGCATTCGATGGATTCGGTGAGCGCGAGATACGGGAACTTGAGGCCCGGCAGAGGCTGATCGCTGTAACCGAATGCAGTGCCGAGATCGAAGATGCCGGCGGGGGATTTTCCGTCACCCTCCTTTTTCACGGGATCCGCGGTGAGGCGGAGATTGGGATGGTTGGCCGCGGCCAGACCGATGCCCCACCCCAAGCCATTCCTGCCGACGACAATCGGAATCGGCTCGCCGACGGGGCGCCAGCGTTTATGAGTGGTGGTGCGCTGAAATCGCTGCAACTGCCCCTGGACCGCATCCCAGTTCGATGTGGTGACCACGATCAACTGCGTGGAACCTGCGAAAGGATCCCGACTGGCGGCGGAGACCGCAAAGCTGCCGGCGGAAAGCAATAGAAAAACGAGGGTGCAGGTCGATCTCATTACGAGGAGTGTAAGCTATGCCGGCCGCTGAAAGGCAGGCGCGCGGCTTCGCCGCGTACTTGATTTCTTAAAATGTGGGTGGGCGGTTTGCGGCGCGGCTGAAAGCCGCGCCCTGATACAAGGCCTGTGAGTTGAGGTTCGTGCGATCCCATCCTTCGCCAGAAAGAAGCGAAGGATGGGGCACCCAATCTTCGTGGTGAGTTTACTTCCTGATGATTTGGGCGGCCGTGCGCTTACTGCCAGTTGCCGGTCAGGTGGATCTGCACTAATTGGCGGTAGGCATCGCTGTCGAAGCGCATGGCGCCGCCGGCGGAGGGGCTGGCGTTCTGCTCGGAGACGCTTGCGGCGGGACGGTTGGCCTCGACCGCCTGCTTCCAGAGCTGACGGCGTTGCTGGTCGTCGCTGACGACGACCGCCATTTTCTGCGCCTTCACATCTGAGGAATCCGAGGAAAGAGGCTCGAGCTTGGCCAGGTCGTCGCGGAGCCGCGCCTCGATGATATTGATGGCTTTCACTTCAAGCTGGACGACGGTCTTGATGGCGTCGTCGCGGCCGTCCTCGGAGATGGGCAACTGCGCCACCATGGTGCCTTTGTGCGTCAGTTGCTGAATGGTGCTGTCGAAGTCGTTTTGCTGCTCGGCGTGGATGACCTGGTTGAACTCGGTGAGGAATTCGACGTAAGCGAGCACCGTGCATGGGTCGGTGTCGGAGGGGCAGGGCACGACGATGCCAGGAGGCACGGGGGCTTCAGGTTCGCCTCCGGGGCCTCCACCTCCCGCTTCGTAGGGCGATCCGCCAGGAGTTGGGACGGGAGCCGGAGCGGCGGATGGAAGGGTGGGCATGGCAGGCATGGGTGCAGGCATGGGGGCGGGCATGGCCGGCATGGCGGGCATGGGCGCAATGCCTGGAGAGCGAGTGTTGGGGGCTGTCGCCGGCCCCGGATCCACCTGCGGGGGTAGCATCGCCGCGGCAGCTACGATGAGGCCACCAGACGCGCCTTGGCGGTGGAAGGGCAGCAGCGTGGCCTGGGAAACGCCCTTCATCACGCATTTGAGGCGCTGGGCTGCTTCAGGCGCTGCAACCGGCGAGCCGAGATCGTCGGGCGCGTGCACCGACTGCCAGGCACCCAGGCTCTGCCAGTTCTGGTCATCCTCGGTGATGAAGCGGAAGACCAGGTCGCTGCCGCCGGAGTCGTGGTAGTGCAGGTCGCGGATGCCCGCACCATCGACTACAACGCCGGTCGCGTCTTGATCGGGCGTGCCGCAGCGCGCGGTAAGGTCGTCGGGCGTGAGATTGAGAATGGCGTGAAACGCCAGAGCAGGTTGTGGCGAGCGGTGCAGGTAGAGGTAGAGAAGCACGGCGCCGGCCACAATCAGCACAAGAGGCCAAAGGATTCGACTTGGTTTGGTCATTGCCCGTCCGTGGTGTCTGAATGTACCACGCGGAATTTGCCGCGGCAATAACAGAGTTTTGGGAAAGACAGGGAGCGAGGGAGCGAGGGAGCAAGGGAGCGAGGGAGCGAGGAGACGGAGCTTCGGGGCTACGGGAGCCAGTGAATGAGTGAATGGGTGAAGAAGTGAACTCGCGAAGCTGGACGGTCAGCGTTCGTTGTCGAGGTATTCTTCGGGGACGTCGTCCTCGGGGACTTCGCGGGTGCGGACTTCGGCGACATCGGGATCCGGGGCGTTTTCTACGCCGGAGAGGATTCCGGCTTCATAGGCGTTGCCTTCTTCGACCAGTTCCTCGACGCTTTCAGAATCCGCGAGTGCGGAGTCGCGCAGCTGCTGCTGATCGCCGGACTGGCCGGCAGAGTCGGGGCCGGTTTCGTCGCGCCTTTTTTGCCTGAGATTCGCCATGGGATTGCCTCCTGTGCGGTTCGATGCGCCTGGGAGGCGAACGGGTGCGGTTCCTTTATGGGGTGAATGCGAAAAGGGCTCCGGACTCGGTGGAAAACGCGAATCTGATTTTTCGGGAAGTGGGTTCTGGCCATTCGTTTTTTGCCCATTGGGGCGAATTGGCTCCTCTATACTGTGCCGGATGCCTTTAACGCCAGATCAACTCGTCGCCCTGATGATTGCGGTGAGCTTTGCCGCGGGGTTGAACGTGTATGCCACCGTGGCGACGCTGGGCTTGTTGGGACATACGCGCTGGCTGGCGCTTCCGGCATCGCTCGGCCTGCTGACGAACTGGTGGGTGATTGGGGCGGCACTGGTGCTGTTTGCGGTGGAGTTTTTTGCCGACAAGATTCCCGCCTTCGACCTGGTGTGGAATGCGCTGCACACATTTATCCGCGTGCCGGTTGCGGCGTTGCTGGCTTTTCAGGCCGCGGCTACGCTCTCGCCGGGCGAGCAATTGTTGGCGACGCTGGCGGGCGGGGCAATTGCCTTTATTGCGCATGGCGGCAAGATGGCGGCGCGCACCGCGGTGACACCTTCGCCGGAACCCTTCTCGAATATCGCGCTGAGCTTGAGCGGTGATGGGCTGGCGGTGTTCCTGACATGGCTTTCAACGTGGAAGCCGTACGTGGCCGCGGGGATTGCCGTGGTGCTGGTGGTAATCGCGCTGGTGCTCATCTACTTGATGTGGCACGCGATCAGGTTGGTGTTCCGCAGGCGCGCGCGTGCTGCGGGGCGATGAGCGGGCTTAGGCGAATCGCCTCCAGAGCTCCGCGTATGCGGGCGTGGGCGCCCGCATTACAGCCGGTCAGCCACCCCAAGAAACAAAGATCGTTTCTTGGGGGCCCGGGTCAGGAGACCTGAGGTGCGAAATGACTCCGCGCGTTAACGAAGAGCGGCGGCCGCGACAATTGCGAGGATAATTGCGGCGACGACGACGCCGGCGATCTTCTGCTCTTTGGTCATTGATTGGTCGGTTGTATATTCCATAGCGTATCTCTTGGCGATTCAATGCAGAAGACATACAGAAGACGATGACGCGCGGCATGCCGCGCGTCATCGCTGCGGGTTAATGAATATAATGAGCCGCGACAATTGCTACGAGAATCGCGGCGATCACGAACCCTGCAACTTTCTCCGCTCTTGTCATTTCATCGAAATGGTGCATTGCATGGTCCATAGTTCACCTCTTCAGACTTAGATGCCCGGGCCTGTGCAGCGTGGCCTACCGCGGGTATGATGGCTTTTGATGAGGTTGAAACGGGAGCGCAAGTGGCGGATTCCGTTGCACTTTTCGCGCTTGCGCGCGGGTGGAAATGAGTTGAAAAAGTGAATTGAGGTTCGAGGTATCCCACATCTCAAAATCGAGATGTTGGGCACCCCATTTCGTACTGAGTTGAGAGAGGTGGGTTGAGGTTTGTGCTGTCCCCCCTTTCGCAAACGGCGCGAAAGGATGGGGCACGGAATGTTTCTGCTGAGTCGAGAGACTTGTTGAGGTTTCTGATGAGAGCTTTGCGGATGATGGCGATGGTGTTGCTGGCTGGGCTTGCGATGCGGGCTGGCGCTGCGCCCAAGGTTTTTGTGGCCAACGATTACGGCGCGAAGGGCGACGGGACGACGCCGAATACAACTGCGATCCAGAAGGCGATTGACGCGGCCGCGGCGGTGAAGGGCACGGTGACGCTGAAGCCGGGGATCTATCTCACGGGGTCGTTGTTTTTGAAAAGCGGCGTGACGCTCGATGTTCCTGAGGGCGCGACGCTGGTGGGATCGGAGCAACTGAAAGACTATCCGATGTTGCCGACGCGGATTGCGGGGATCGAGATGACTTGGCCGGCGGCGCTGATCAACGTGCGCGACCAGCACGATGTGAAGATCACGGGCAAGGGAACGATTGACGGCGATGGGCCGGTGTGGTGGAAGTCGTATTGGGATTTGCGCAATGTGGATGAGCCGAAGGGGCTGCGGTGGGCGTCGGATTACGATGCGCGGCGGCCGAGATTGATTTTGATTCAGAATTCGTCGGCGGTGGAACTGGGCGGCGGAATTCTGCTGAAGCGGTCGGGGTTCTGGACGGTGCAGATTCTTTACTCGCACGATGTGCATGTGGATGGCGTGACCATCCGCAACAACGAAGGCGGGCGCGGGCCGTCGACGGATGGGATCGATATCGATTCGTCGCAGCACGTGCTGGTGGAACATGCGGACATCGATGTGAACGATGACGCGCTTTGCCTGAAGGCGGGGCGTGACTCCGATGGGCTGCGCGTGAACCGGCCGACGGAACATATTGTGCTGCGCGACTCGATTATTCGCAGCGGGGCGGCGGCGGTGACGATTGGGAGCGAGACGTCGGGCGGGTTTCGCGATATTGAGGCATACAACATCACGGCTCTGAAGGGCGTGCCATCGGGCGTGCTGTTCAAGAGCGCGTACACGCGAGGGGGATTCGTCGACGACATCCGGATTCACGATTTGACGCTGGAGGGGGTGGCGATTCCGATCCACATTACGATGAACTGGAATCCGAGCTTCAGCTATGCGGTGATTCCGCCGGGGCTGACGGACGTGCCGGATTACTACAAGGTGCTGGCCACGCCGGTGCCCGAGGCGCAGGGGTTGCCGCATTTCCGCAATGTGCACATTTGGAATGTGAAGGCGACGGGAGCGCGGGAGGCGTTCAATGTGAGCGCGTATGCACAGGCGCCGCTGGAGGATTTTCGGCTGGATCATTTGGACATTGAAGCGGCGACGGCGGGAACGATTGCGAATGCGAAGAATTGGCGGCTGGAGGACAACAAGATCGTGACCGCGGACGGGAGCGTGGTGAAGTTTACTGACGAGGCGGGGACGGGGCCCAGGGATGTGCCGTATGGGGACCGATGAGGCAGGGAGCAAGGGAGCGAGCCACCCCATCGAGCAGAAATCGCTCGATGGGGACCCCGGCAGGGAGCAAGGGAGCAAGAAGGCAGGGACCGAGTGACCAAGGGAACGAGGGACTGAGAAAGCTGGGACTTGCGACGCAGAGAGTGAGGGACGATGGCCGAGAAGAAAACGCGCGCGGTGCGGAAGACGTTTACGGCTCTGCTGGAGCCGGACGGGACGGATCTGAAGTGGACGATTGCGCGGATTCCCTTTGACGTTGCCAAGACGTGGCCGGTGCGCAAGGGACGGCGGGTGCGGGGAGAGATTGAGGGATTCGCGTTCCGGACAACCTTGTTTCCGCGTCGCGGCGAGGGCGGGGATTTTCTGCTGGTGAACAAAAAGATGCTGGCGGGCGCGGGAGTGCGCAAGGGCGGCAAAGCGAGGATCTGGCTGGAGCCGGATCTGGAAGAGCGCGAGATTGTGCTGCCGAAGGAACTCGCCAAGGAACTGAATAGCGATCGCGGGTTGCGGAAGTGGTTCGATGGCTTGAGCGACTCGATGCGGCGCGAGATTGGGAAGTGGGCTGACGAGCCGAAGGGCGCCGCGAGCCGGCTGAAGCGCGCGGGAAAAATGGCGGAGCGGCTGATGCAGGCGATGGAGGGGGAACAGGAACCTCCGCCGGTGCTGAAGGCGATTTTTCAGCGGCAGCCGCGGGCGCGGGAGGCGTGGTTTGCGCTGACGCCAGCGCAGCGGCGGGGTCATCTGCTGGGCATTTTTTATTATGAAACGGTCGAGGGGCGGGAACGTCGGGCGGCTAAGGCGGTGGAAAGGCAGGGAGCGAGGGAGCAAGGGAGCGAGAAGGCGGCCAATAGGAAGTAGCCAGTAGCAAACAGCAAACAACCAACAGCAAACAGAGAAAGGCTCGCGGTTAACGGCTTGGAGCCGTTTTCGGGCCTGTGGACAACTTTTGGGGCCGGGTCCGGGTTGGAATGAGGAGTGGGGGTAGACGATGGACAGGCTTCGGGGCGGGGATTTCGGGGTATCTGGTCAATTTCTAGCCACGGCAGCCGTTTTTATCGTCTAATGGAGAGAGATGACTATCGGATCAGTACGGCCGTTTTTTGCCAAAGCACCTGCGGTTGCCGACGAACAGGTTCGGCGTGAAAGTCTTGCCGTTGCCGAAGGGCTGAAACGCCAAAAGGCTGGGTTGCTGGACGAACTCATCATCAAGTATCAGCACCGTCTGCTGCGCTACCTGCTCTTTTTGACTGGAAACCGGGAGACTGCGGAGGACCTGTTTCAGGAGGTCTGGATGCGGGTGCTGGTGCGGGGCGCACAGTTTAACGGTAAGGCGCGCTTTGAGACCTGGCTGTTTACCATCGCCCGCAACCTGGTGATCGACACGCGGCGCAAGCGCACCATGAACAGCCTGGATGAGCTGATCGAGGGCGTGGGCGACGACGATCGGGCGATGACTTTTGAAGTGGCTGCCGACGACCCGACGCCTTTCGAACACGTTTCGAACCTCGAGGACCGCGAGAAGATTGCGGCGGCGCTGCTGGATCTGGATACGCTGCACCGCGAGGTGCTGGTGCTGCGCTTTCACGAGGAACTTTCGCTCGAAGAGATTGCGAAGGTGACCAAGGCACCGCTTTCTACCGTGAAATCAAGACTTTACCGTGGCCTGGCGATGATCAAGCCAAGGCTTGGCTATGCCGCGGAGCGCTTCGAAGCACGCTGCGGGGAGGCAATGTGAAAACGGCGGAATGGGCCGATAACGCGGCGACCGATGCGGGGGCTGGCAAGACGGCCGACGCGGAAGATGCTCGTCGCGGCCTGGTGTCGGCGTTGGCCGGCAAACAGGCAGCCCGTGAGCGCGCCGTGGCCCAGACGACCCGCCGCGTGGTGTCGACCTCGCTGGGGGTCATGCGGGATCAGCAGGCCGGCCGGAAGCGCAGCCGTGCTTTAGCCGTGGCGGCTCTGTTGTTGGTTCTGCTGGCGCTGGGACCGTTTGTGTGGCACGTGACGGACGGCCTGTTGGGCGGCGAGCACATGGCCGATATCTTTACGCAAACCAGCCTTTGGATCTGCATCCTGTGCCCCGTGATTCTGGCAGCGGTGATTGTGGCGGGCTGGGCGCGGATCAAGCAATAAATTACAGGTTTCTGGGGTCAGGTTTCAGGTGTCAGGCCACGTTGGGGCGGGGATCTTGCCCAAGAGGCCCGCAGGGGACTGAAAAACCCAATAAAACGCGACTAAAGCCCTAAATTGAGCAACTTCTGTGCCGCTTTTCCCGTCCATCTAAAAAAGGGGTAATCCGCTTCAATAGATTTAAGGAAAGGCCCTCCGCGACGAGGGAATGCCTATGCCAGATCCACAAGCCATCAGCGTGAACGAAGAAGAACGGATGATTCCGGTATGGTCGATTATCGCGGCCAGTCTGGCGTTTGTCCTGGTGGAGTATTATTTCTGGATCGTTGCGCCCGGCCAGCACCATCACCCGGCGCCGGCGCTGGGCCTGCGCATTTACTTCAATATCTCGTGGGGCGTGGTGGCTTCGCTCTACTTCCTGATGGTGGGCTACATCAGCAAGGACGCGCCGCGACGCGCGATGAGCACGCGCTTCTGGATGTTTATCTGCTTCGTGATGCCGGCCGGGATCGGCGCTGTACTCTACTTTCTGTTGCGGCCGCCCGAGGTTTTCCGCTGCCCCACGTGCGGCACGCATGTGCAGGGCGATTTCCATTTCTGCCCGCAGTGCAACTACCAGCTTGCGGCCAGCTGCGGCAACTGCTTCCGCACCGTTCGGGCCACCGACCAGTTCTGCACGCGCTGCGGTCACGAGTTGGCGCAGGATCAGACGCCGACGCGGCTGCACGCGATGAGCGAGCAGCTCTAACTCCGATCACCCCGCCAGCCCAACTGTTTCTCCGCATTGACCCTGCCGGTTGGGCTACCTACAATCGAGTTTCTGGTTGCCATGACCATTTCCGCACTGATTATCGACGACGAACAACTGGCCCGCGAGGAGCTGAAGTATCTGCTCGACTCGGTGGGCGGGGTGGACGTGGTGGCGCAGGGAGCAAACGGCATTGAGGCCGTGGACTTGATTGAGGAGCACCATCCGGACCTGGTGTTTCTGGATGTGCAGATGCCGGGGCAGGATGGTTTCGCGGTGATCCAGCGGGTGATGGAGCGGAGTCGCAAGGACAAGCCTGCGGCGGCGTTGCCGCATTTTGTGTTTGCGACGGCATACGACCAGTACGCGGTGCGCGCCTTCGATGTGAATGCCGTGGATTACCTTCTGAAGCCGTTCGATCGCGCGCGAGTTCTTGAAGCGGTGGAGCGGGTGAGGGCGCGGCTGGCCACGAGCGGCCCTGCGAACTCAGGACCTCCGGATGCAGAGGCCCAACTGAATCGGCTGCTGCGTTTGCTTGATCGCCCTCAAGGTGCTGAGCAGGGACGGCCGCCAGCCAAGCTGATTGTGCAGGCGCAGAGCCGCTTGCTGCTCGTGGACCAGGCGGAGATTTGCTATGCGGCGATTGATGAGGGCGTGATTCGCGTGGTGACGCGCGCGTTTGAGGGGCAGTCGAAGTGCCGCACGCTGGAAGAATTGATGGAACTGCTGGACCCGGCGCGCTTTTGGCGCGCGCATCGCGGATTCGTGGTGAACATCGACCAGATTCGCGAAGTGATGCCGTGGTTCAAATCGAGCTACCAACTGCGCATGAACGATAAACTGCAAACGGAGATTCCGGTGAGCCGGGCGCAGACCAAGCGGCTGCGCGAGCTGTTCAATCTGTAGGGCAGCTCAGTCGTAGCGCTCGAAGATAATCTGCTTCTTGTGCCAGCCGAAGGCGGCCAGCCGGTCGCGCACACTCGACACCATGAAATTGAGACCGCAGATGTAGGTGTAGATGTCGAAGCGCAATTCCGCTGGTGGCGTTGCGGGATCGACAGGCGGCACTGGCAAGGGCTGGCCCAGGCGCGCGGCGCGCTCCTCGACAATTTTCGCGACATGCTCCTGCACGTAACCGCGAAGGCCGGTCCACTCGGGCTGCGCGCGGCTGAGAGTGGGCAGGTAGTGAAAGTTGGGCACACGCTTTGCGAGCGCAACGAATTGGTCGTGGTAGTACATGTCAGTTTCGTAGCGCGTGCCGTAGACGAGCCAGATCTGCTTGCCATTGCTGCGGTCGGGGCCGTTGGCTGGGAAGAGCCACTCTGCGAAGGCGCGCATGGGCGCGACGCCGGTGCCGGTCGAGACGAATATGGAATCGGTGATGGGCTCTTCGAGCACGAAGTGGCCGTGCGGACCGTGGATCTGGATGGCCGAGCCTACGGGCAGATCGGGCAGGTCGGCGAGGTGATTGGAGAAGAAGCCGTTCTCCACGCGGTTGACGCACAGCTCGAATTGGTTGCCAACGGGCGCGGAAGCGATGGAATAGGCGCGCGTCTGCTGCTTGCCGTTCTCGTCCAGGGCGACCGCGGAGACGAATTGGCCGGGCAGGTAAGGGAAGGATTCTAACGACTCGACAGAGAAGACGAAGTGATAGCACTGCGCAACTTCAGAGATGCACTCTTTGCGCAGAAGACGCGCTGTATAAAGCTCACGTGCCAAGTTTTTTCTCGCTTTGCCGGGAAGTAGGAGCCGGTACAGTACCTGCGGAAATTATAGGTCTCCGGGGTTGGGTGCGGCGAAGTTTAGGTCGCGCGGGTGGTGCCCTGGTAAAAGGCCTGTGGGTTGAGGTTCGTGCTATCCCACATCTCAAAATCGAGATGCGGGGCGCCCACTTTTCGTGCTGGGTTGGAATGTTCAGGGATTCATTACGGGAAGTTCGAGCGCGGAGTCGTGGCCGGGGCCGGAGTAAATGGTGATGGTCGCGGGCTTGTAGTCAGCGGGTTTGGCCTTCATGATGTTGGGCACGAAGGTTTGCGGATTGCGATCGTAAAGCGGGAACCAGGTGCTCTGGATTTCGACCATGACGGTGTGGCCGGTCTTGAAGACGTGATCCACATCGTGAAGGCCGAATTTGTACTCGTTTACGGAGCCGGGCGCGAGAGCGGTGGGGTGGTCGTAGCGTGACAAATAACGGCCGCGGAAGATTTCGGCGTTGGTGAGAAGCTGATAGCCGCGCATTGTCGGGTTTGGGTCGTCATCGGGATATTGGTCGATGAGCTTGACGACGAGATCGTTGTCGTTGCCGGTGGTGGCAGCGAAGATATCGGCGACGACTTCGCCGGTGACGGTGAGGTTCTGCGTGAGCACGGGCAGCTCGAAGACGGCGACGTCGTTGCGGGCCGTGACAAAGCGCTGATCTTCTGTGAGCCAGTTGTACCACTGCGAGCCGTCAGAGTACGTGGGCTGGATAGGACGATGCCGGTAGGGAATGGGATTGGCCGGGTCGCTCACGTAGGATGCGGTTGCCGATGTTGTCGATGAGTTCCAACTGAGCTGACCCGCACCCGCGAGATGCAGGCTCGTCGGTCGCGATTTGTTGGGTGGGAAATGTGAGTAATACTGCCAGGTGTTCGAGCCGGTTTGGAAGCTGGCGGTGTCTTCGAGGGCGAAGCCGGGCTCATCTTTGAGATAGTGCGCGAAGAAGCGAGCTTCGATGCGCGTGCGATACTCGGTGCCGATGGGCTCGCCGTAATCAAGGTTTCCAAGATGGCGCTGCGGTGATCCCCAGGAACCGTGCCGCCACGGGCCCAGCACGAGGAAGTTCTGGTGCTCGGTGTCGTGCGGCTCGAGTGTTGCGTATTCTTCCTGGGGACCGTACATGTCTTCCTGGTCGTAGTAGCCGCCGACGCTGAGCGTGGGCACGGCGACGGTGTTGAGGTGGTGCTCGACGGCGCGCGAGGACCAGACGGAATCGTACGCGGGATGATCGAGGAAGAGCTTCCATGTGGGCAGCAGGTCCGAGCCGGACTCTTTCGCGTCGCGGGCGAAATTGCCGCGCTCAAGGAAATAGTCGTAGCCGTCGACGGGCTGGCCATTCTTGTCCTTGCCGTAGCTCACGTCGCTGAGTGAACTGTCTCCTTCCACGCCCAGCACATAGTCGTAGCCGTAACTCTGGCGGAAGGCGCCATTGTGAAAGAAATCGTCGCCCATCCAGACATCGATCATGGGCGCCTGCGGGGAGATGGCTTTGACGGCGGGGTGGGGATCGATGCCCGCCATCATGGCGAGAAAGCCGGGATAGCTGGTGCCGATTACGCCCACGCGGCCATTGTTGCCAGAAATATTTTTGAGCATCCAGGCGACTGTGTCCCAGGTGTCGGTGCTTTCGTCGATGGCTTTCGGATTCGAGTGATCGGCAAGCGGACGCATCATGATGAATTTACCCTGGCTCTTGTAACGGCCGCGAATGTCCTGGCAGACGAAGATGTAGCCCTCGCGGGCAAGCTCGGGACGCTGCGCAATGATGGACCCGGGGTTCTCATCTTCCACGCCGTAGGGTGTGCGATCGAGGAGAATGGGCAGCGGCGCGGCGATGTCGGAGGGTTTGAGGATCACCGTGTGGAGGTCGACGCCATCGCGCATGGGAATCATAGCTTCAGTGCGCACGTAATCGTGGAAGACATGGCGCACAGGTGGGCCGGTGCGATACGAGATGGATTGATCGGTCCCCTGGGAGAGAACCACGCTGGCGCCGTGGCCGGACGCATCGAGCGCAAAGCGGAGGGTGGCCTTGGTATTGGGGATCGCGAATTCGGTGGGGAAAATTGGCTGGAGCGCGACAGGGAGGCGGCGGGCGTTTTCGTAGACGAGCTTGCCATCTTTGACGTAAAAACTCAACGGCGTATCGGGCTCGATAGGGTTCGTGTATTCGCCGGAGAGAGCTTCGAGAGGCGTGGACGCGGGTGTTTGCGCGGCGAACGCGGAAGGTGCGGCAAGCAGGGCGAAAAGAAGAACGGAATGCAAGGCGCGGCGAAGGGTCAAAGCTGGTTTCTCCCGGTTTCGTTCTAAGGAATCAGGGTATCAGCGATACGTGCCATCTCGGGCTTGAGAATCGGGACCATCACCCCGCGGACCCCGGGGCAGCCACTTTTCGTGTTGGGTCAGATTTGCGAAGAGCAAATACAGGTCCTTCGACTCGTGGGCCGCGCAAAGCGCGGCCCACTTCGCTCAGGATGACATCCGAGTTTTATTGCTCAGGATGGCATTGTCTTATTGCTCAAGATGACATCCGATACTCGCCGCTCAGGATGACAGATTCATTGTGATGCTGACTTCTGAGTCATCACGCTAATGCGCGTGTCCGTGATGGTGTTCGTGGCCGTGAGGATGCGCGTGGCCGGCGGAGATGGTCTCGGGAGGCGCGACGCAACCCTCAAGGTGCTCGCATCCAATGTGCTCGAATTGGATGGTGGTGTGGCTGATCTGAAACTGCTCACGGAGCAGACCGTTGATCTTGACGAGGATGCAGGCGCTTTCAGACGGCGGAATGTCCGCGATGGTAACGTGACACGCCAGTGCGCGCGAATTTGAGCCGAGGCTCCAGACGTGCAGGTCGTGGACGTTGACGACGCCCTCGACGGCTTCCATGCCGCAGCGGATATCAGACGGCGAGCAGCCGCGCGGCGCGCCTTCAAGCAGAATGTTCAGGGTCTCCCGAACGATGCCGATGCTGGACCACAAGATGAGCGCGGCGATGATCAGCGAGAGGACGGGATCGATCCAGTTTTGACCGGTGAGAAGAATGCCGAAGCCGCCGGCGATGACGGCGGCCGTGGAAAGGGTGTCGCCGGCCATGTGCAGGAAGGCGCTGCGAAGGTTGACGTCGCGGGCGACGCCCCACAAAAGCGCGGCGATGACGCCGTTCATGACGACGCCCGCGGCGGCCACAATCATCATAAGGCGGGGCTCGACCGCGACAGGAGCGCTGAGACGATGCACGGCTTCCGCAGCGATCCAAAGCGAGATGGCGATGAGCGTGGCGGCGTTGATGAAGGCAGCGAGGACGCCGGCACGCTGGTAGCCGAAGGTGCGCGCGTGGTCGGCGGGGCGCGACTGAAAGTAGACCGCGGCAAAACTGAGAAGAAGGGCCAGGAAATCGGAGGCGTTGTGGCCGGATTCGGAGAGCAGCGCCAGCGAGTGAGCGCGCAATCCGGCAACGAAGGTGACGACGACATAGGCCAGCGTGGCGGCCAGCGAAACGCGCAGGACCAGCGTGGTACGTTTCGCGTTTTTGTCATTGGAGGCTGGGTGCCAATGCATAGAGATAGTGTAACCGGGGTTGGGTATGAAAATACAGGGAGCAAGGGAGCGAGGGAGCCAGGGAGCAATAAGGCGGGGAGCGGGGGAGCGGGCAGTGACAGAGTGAAGAAGTGAAGGGAGTGAACGAAGTGAATTAGGAGGGTTGGCGGGTCCGCGGCTAATGGGCGCCTGGTTCCAGGTGGCTGGTATCGAGAGGGTTGGGGTCGTCGATGGAGGGGAATTGTGGCAGCCCCGCGCGCAGACCGGTCCAGCCTTCGGCGACCACTATGCTGTTGTACGGATTCCCGGGCTGGTAGCGCACGGTGCAGGGAAATCCGGCGCGCACCTCGCCGGCCTCGACCACGTCTCGCATGGCGGTGATGTCCTGAGAGCACTCGTAGTCCACGCCGGCGATGCGGTAGCTGAAGAGAAGGAAGGTCAGCGTTCGGCCGTCAGCACCTTCCACGTCGTAGACATCGAGCAACATGCCATCGACCAGACGCCCGGACTGCACCAGAAACCGGCGGCGGGCGCGCTCGATCTCGTCGGCGCTGGGCCGCCGGCGGAGCACCAGCCAAAGAGCCAGGCCCGCGACCGCGGCAACGGTGGTTACGCCGGTGACGATCTGCCAGCCGTTGTTATTCGGAAGGTTCATCTACGAGTGGGAAGTTGCTCCCCAACAGTCCCAAATTGAGGATACCGCACGCGAAATGCGGTTTGGGCCGGGGCAGGGTCACAGTTCAAAGAAACTGTCCCTCCGGGACCGATTCCTATTGTGGGCGCGAGCCCGTGAAAATGGTCGGGAGGGTAGCTTGGACGATGGATCCCGCAGGGGCTAAAGCCCCTACTCATTTTCGGGCGTTTATGGCACGACTAAAGTCGTGCCCTGACACTTCGTGCCTCACGATGCGTTATTCAAAAGGTTCTAATGCCGTGCCCTGATACATGGCTCGTTGCTGATAAAAGCTGTCAACGGCCTTTCAAGACGGCTTGGGGCGAGGGCGTGGTCCGGGTGCCTCCAACACCGCATCAATGCCCTATACTTTAGGTTGCGTCTGACGCGGGATTTCTGCTGGTGAAGGGCCCGTGTTTGCCGGGTTTGAGGGTTGAAAACTGCCGTGAAAGAGCAATTGACATTTCATTCCACAACCGTGATCTGCGTGCGGCGCAACGGCCAGGTGGTGATGGCCGCCGATGGCCAGGTGACCTTCGGCGATCACGTGCTGAAGCATTCGGCGAAGAAGATACGGCGCCTGTTCCAGGACAAGATCCTGGCGGGATTCGCAGGATCGACGGCCGACGCGTTCAATTTGTTTGCGCGGTTTGAGACCAAGCTTGAACAGCACGCGGGGAATCTGAACCGCGCCGCCGTGGAACTGGCCAAAGATTGGCGCACCGACAAAATGCTGCGCAACCTGGAGGCATTGTTGCTGGTCGCCGACAAGGGGCAGACGTTTTTGATCTCCGGTTCGGGAGATGTCATCGATCCCGACGAGCCGCTGGCGGCGATCGGAAGCGGCGGCAGCTACGCCACGGCCGCGGCCCGCGCATTGATGGAGAACACCGACCTGAGCGCGCGCGAGATCGCCGAGAAGGCAATGAGGATCGCGAGCGAGATCTGCATTTACACCAACGACCGGATTACGGTGGAAGAATTGTAGGACTGAGGGGCGCAGAAGGCATTGCAGGAGCCGCTATGGCAGGGTATTCCGGCACGGCGCTCTTGGGTAAACTCGGCATCAAAGAAGGGAATCGCGTGCTGCTGCGGCATGCGCCAGCCGTGTTGCCTGAGGCGCTGAAAGAATTTGCGAAGACGCGATTGCGGGATCGACTGGACGTGATCGTTTTGTTTGCGCGGTCATTTGCGGAGTTCAAGAGAGAATTTGCCGCGAACCAGGGATCGATCAAGGCTGACGGAATGATCTGGGTGGCGTGGCCCAAGAAAGCTTCGGGGATCGAGACCGACCTGACGGAGAATGCGATTCGGGACACGGTTCTCAAGACCCCTTTTGTGGATGTGAAGGTTTGCGCGATTGATGAAACCTGGTCGGGACTGAAATTTGTGGTGCGCAAGGAGCACCGGAGTTCTTTCGGCCAGGGAATGAACAGAAATTGACGACTGGAAAAGTATGGCTATCTATCTCCCCGCTTCCGCTGAAGAACAGGAACTCGCGCTGGACGAGCTAACGCCGCGCGAGATTGTAACCGAGCTCGACAAGCACGTGGTAGGCCAGAGGGCTGCCAAGCGCGCGGTGGCGATTGCGTTGCGCAACCGCCAGCGCCGGCAAAAGCTGCCACCCGACATGGCCGACGACATCATGCCCAAGAACATCATCATGATCGGGCCGACGGGCGTGGGCAAAACCGAGATTGCGCGCAGGCTGGCCAAGCTGACCAATTCGCCGTTCCTGAAAGTGGAAGCTTCGAAGTTTACCGAAGTGGGCTACGTGGGCCGCGACGTGGAGTCGATGATCCGCGACCTGGTGGAGATCGGCATCGACATGGTGCGCGAGGAACGCCTGGAAGAGGTGGAAGACCGAGCCGAGATGAACGCCGAGGAACGGCTGCTGGATGTACTGCTGCCTCCGCCGCCCACTGCGCCGCACGGGCAGGAGGGCCAGCTCAAGCTGCCTGAGTCCGAAAGCCACCAACGGTCGCGCGAAAAGCTACGCCAGCAATTTCGCGAGGGCAAGCTCGACGACCGCATCGTGGAGATCGACGCCCGCGAACGCAACACGCCGCAGTTCGGCATCATCAGCAACCAGAATCTTGAAGACATGGAGATGAACCTGAAGGACATGCTGCCCAACATTTTTGGGGGCGGCACGAAGAAGAGAAAGATGAAGGTGGCCGACGCCTTCGACTACCTGGTGCAGGAAGAAGAGGGACGGCTCATCGACATGGACTCGGTGAACCGCGCGGCCGTGGAGCGGACCGAATCGAACGGGATCATTTTTTTGGATGAGATCGACAAAATTGCCGGACGCGAGAGCGGGCACGGGCCCGATGTTTCGCGCGAGGGCGTGCAGCGTGACATTCTGCCGATTGTGGAAGGCACAACGGTGAATACGCGCTACGGCATGGTGCGCACAGACCACATTTTGTTCATTGCCGCGGGCGCGTTTCACGTTTCGAAGCCCAGCGACCTGATTCCCGAGTTGCAGGGGCGCTTCCCCATCCGGGTGGAGTTGCAATCGCTGACGGTTGAAGATTTTCTGCGCATTTTGACGGAGCCCAAGGCTTCTCTGACCAAGCAGTATGCTGCGCTGCTGGAGACGGAGGGCGTGCGGCTGGAGTTCGCGCCGGACGCGCTGCGCGAGATGGCAGAGTTCGCTTTCAAAGTGAACGAGCAGACGGAAAATATCGGCGCGCGCAGGCTGCACACGATTATGGAACGCGTGCTTGAGGACATCAGCTTCCTGGCACCCGATGTGGCGCGCCGCATCTCCGATGAGCAAGCTGCGGCGGCAATGAAAAAGACCATCAGCGACGAAGCGACCACGCCGCTGCCCTATTTGGAACGCATGGCCAAGTCTGGCCCAGAGAAGGTCTTCCTAATCGACGCCACGTATGTGAAGCAGATGGTGGCTTCGATCGTGAAGGACCAGGATCTGAGCCGGTACATCCTCTAAATCTCTCGAAAAAATTCAGCGCAGGTTACGCGCTATTCTTGCCGGCTTGCAATGCGGCGACGATCTGCATAGTGCTGCGCACGCGGCCCATGCGGGGAAAAATATTGACGGTAGCATTGGTGTGGCTTTCGGCGGTGCGCGAGGTCATGGCGTCCTCGGCGAAGACCTGCTCAAAGCCGCGCTCGTAGGCGTCGCGGGCGGTGCTTTCGACGCCGAACGCCGTGGCGATGCCGCAAAGGATGATGGTCGAGAGGCCGCGGCGGCGCAGTTGCAGTTCGAGATCGGTGCCGTAGAATGCGCCCCACTGGCGCTTGAGAATTACGAGATCGTTGGGCTGGCGGTTGAGCTCGGGAATGAGCTCGCTCCAATCGGGCGGCAGGGCACCGGCCATCCGCATGGGTTCGTCGCAGGCGACCTGGAGGCCGTCGCCACCATCGGGCGAGCGGCCCACATGAACCAGAATCGG
The DNA here is from genome assembly GCA_963786565.1 of uncultured Acidobacteriota bacterium. GTDB lineage: Bacteria > Acidobacteriota > Terriglobia > Terriglobales > Acidobacteriaceae > Telmatobacter. The sequence continues at coordinate 34,307 of CAWAZR010000025.1, forward strand.
CTGCGCGTTCACGCTGCGCGCGGCGTCGAGCAGCGCGACACTGTTGGCGATTACGCTGGCCGCGGAATGCGGATTTCCGGGAAATCCCACAATACCCTTTTGCAGATCGATGACGACGACCGCGGTTCGACGCGGCTCAAGAATGAGTTCGCTCATGATGTTCCTCCGACCTTGCGGCGGCGCTTTGGCATAAGAGCGCGATTCGCCGATCGCGGCGGCCATTTCGATTCTCGCATGACAGCGACGTGAGTGATTTGTGGCCGGAATGACGCGGTTGCGACACAGGGTGCACAAATGCGGCGTTACAATGGGAGCCGTTCATTCCGAGAGGAGTTCCTGAGCCATGAGGCTTCGTACCTGGATGGTTTTGATAGCGGCGGCCATGCTTGTGTTGGCGGCGGGAGCCGATTGCCAGCAGCCGTGGCAGCATTTGCAGAGCCCGACGGCGTCGCAGGTGGCTGCGCAGTGGAAGACTCCTCCGCCAGAGTACGGCCCCGAGCCGTATTACGGATTGAACGGCAGCGTGAGTATTGCGCAGGTGGAGCGCGATCTGGACACGCTGCACAATCTCGGTTTCCAGGCCGTGACGGTGCAGGCCGGGTTCAACATGCCCTTCGCATACTTGTCGCCGGAGTACTTTGCCTTCTTCCGCAAGTTTGTGGCGGAGGCAAAGCAGCGCAACATGCGGGTGTGGATTGTGGACGATGCCGGCTATCCCAGCGGCTTTGCCGGCGGCAAGTTTACGAGCGAGAAGCCCGAGTTGCGCATGCAGGCGCTGGAGGTGGAACAGAAAATTCTGGTGCCGGGAGGGACGACTCTGCACCAGGACTTAAACCCGGACGTAGTGAGCGCGGCCGCCGTGGACTCGGACGGCGCGGCGATACCGTTACCGCTGCATGGAGATACTCTCGATTGGACGGCGCCCGCGGGTAACTGGACGGTGGTGCTGGTGGATCACGAGTTTCGCACTTCGCCGACGCGATCGGATACGAATCCGAAGCGCGTGAAAGATACGGAGCAGTCGCTTGAAGACTATATGAATCCGGCGGCGACACGGCAGTACCTGGCTTTTACGCACGAGCAGTATAAGCACTACGTTGGCGATGAATTCGGCAAAACCATTATGGGGTTCCGCGGCGACGAGCCCGACTACTCGATTGCCGGATTGCCGTGGACGCCGAAGTTCTTCGCGCAGTTCAAAGAGATCAAGGGCTACGACGTGCAGCCGTATGTGGCGCTGTTTGTCGAGTCGCAGTTGCGGCGCGGCCCGGGCGTTGAAATTCATCTGACGCCGGAACAGGTGCGGATCAAAGGCGATTATTACGACGTGTTCTCGCAGATGTTTGCTGCGGGCTTCTTCGAGCCGCAGGGCGAGTGGTGCGCAGCCAACCATCTGGAGTACCAGGTGCACCTGAATCACGAAGAGATGGAGATGGATCTGACGCACAGCGAAGGCTCGTTCTTCCGCGACATGCATTGGGTCGAGGTGCCGGGGATCGATGCCATCTGGCATCAAATATGGAAAGACACGATCTCGGATTATCCGCGCCTTGCGAGTTCCGTAGCACACGTCGATGGCAAGCCGCGCGCGTTTACCGAAAGTTTCGCGGCATACCGGCCCGCACCCGACGTGGAGATGGCGCGATACATCGTGAACGAACAGTTTGTGCGCGGCGTGAACCTGGTGGAGATGATGTATTTTCCCGCGACCGCAGCGGGTCCGCGGCCAGCGCCGTCGTACATGGGTCAGCCCGGATTCTCCGATCTGACTGCGTATGTGCGGCGCATGAGCTACCTGATGGCGATGGGACGGCCCGACGCGACGGTGGCGCTCTATCTGCCGTCGATGTCGATGTGGCTGGGCAACGACAAATCGGACGAGCAGTTTGTGTCGGCTGAGCGATTGCTCAGCGAGCATCAGATTGATTTCGACATTGTGGACGAGAATGCGCTGGCGAGCGGGTTGACGGTGCTGCCCGGCGCGTTGCAGACACGAAGCGGCAACCGCTATCGCACGGTGATTCTGCCTGCACCGTTGGTGCTGCCGGCTGCGGTGGAGACGCGACTGAAGGCATTCGCGCGCGGCGGGGGGAAGGTGGTCATTCTGGGCGGCACGCCGCAGTGGATCGCGGGCCGGACGATTCGCGACGCAAGAGCTGGAACGGCGACGGAGTTTTCGTGGGCAAGCGTGGTGAGCGCGCAACTGCCAGCAACGCCGACTCCGCCAGCCGCGCCACCAGCCACGCCGCCGGCGCCGCAGATCGTTCCCGGCGAGGTGTTGGCGGCGTTGCAGTCGGCAGTGATTGCGCCGGTGGTTGCGATGGACACTCTGGATCCGGCGTTGCGCGTAATGAAACGGAGATGGAAAGACGCCGATGTCTACCTGTTCTTCAACGAGGGCGCGAAGGCGAGCCAACACGCGGTGACGCTAATGGCGAAAGGGCGCGTGGTGGAGGTGTGGGATGCGCAAACGGGCACGGTGACGCCGCTCGATGCGACGCGTAGCGGAGATCACGCAGTGATTCAGCTCGACTTAGACCCTTACGCAACCAGGGTGGTCGTGGTTCGTTGAAGGAAGGAAGGGCGGGCGGGGATCGCAAAGCGGGCGAATGCCGGGATGCGAGTGGGTGTGGGCGCAGAGCGCCATGCCGGCCAGGGCGGCCAGCGAAAAATCCGCAACTACGATAGAATTAATGAGGAGTTGCGAATGCGGAGGGTCCTGTTTGGGCTGCCTCGCATTCGATGCCGCACCGCAAGGAGCGGCAGGCGAGACTGAAACCTTCAGAGCCGTGAACTCCGGCTTGCAGCGCAATGCAAATCCCGGGGCTGCAAGTGACAAACAGAGCGTCGGGGAGTGGCTCAGCCTGGTAGAGCACCTGGTTCGGGACCAGGGGGTCGGAGGTTCAAATCCTCTCTCCCCGACCATACTTTCTCTCATACATTCAATGACTTACGTGGCTTTTTCGACCATGGCGAGAATGCGATTTTTCGGCACATTCGATGCAACTGCGGGCAGTCTTAAGCCGAAGCCACATTTTTCTGCCCACCTTCTGCGGGACATCACATAGGACTCGCCTTCGCGAATAATCTATCGGATCAAGGAGGGATGCGCGGTCACTTGCGCGGCTTCCACGCGTGACAAGATCGTCTGGATCTCTTCGGCTACGGCCCGTACGTTCGGATCCAAGAGCAACGAACGGTGGTCGCCAGTGACTTCGCAAACTTCGACTCCCTGTTGTGCGAGAGTTCCCCAGCCGAGCAGTTCGTCGTCTCGTTCGCGCAGGCTGACGATTCCTCTGGAACTCCTGTCATTGGCGCGAATCAAATTGATTCTTCCTTCGTAGGGCTTGACGGAGTAAGCGGTCAGCGCTTTCCAGTTGATATCCTCGATCAGGGCGTAGCGCAAACTCGCAGGCAGTGGGCGGCGAGCCCGGCGGTAGAGAGAACAAGCGATCATCTCAATGCGGCGAGACAGGGTCTCCAGCCAGAATTTGGGTTTGGCTTTCACCCTTCGCATCAAAAACGACGTGCCCTCATTTCGGATGGTGCGAAGCACTGTCGAGAATTGGACAGCAACGTCGATACGGTGGGCGCTACCCGGCAACTTGGTATCGATGAGAAGAACCATGGCAGGGTTTGCGCCTACAGCACTCAACTGCCGCGCCATCTCGAATGCGACCAGACCCCCGAACGAGTGCCCGCCGATTAAATAAGGCCCTCGCGGATAGAAGTCCTGAAGCTCGCGGATGAATGCGGATGCCAGTTCCGGAATGCTTGTTTCGCGAATGTCTTGTTGGATCGTGAACGGCGATCGAAATCCGTACAGGGGCTGATCCGAGTCAAGGTAGCGTGCCAGCGGCGCATACGAGATCACTTCTCCCCCGGCGGCGTGCACAAGGAACAAGGGAATCCGCGAGCCATTGGGCTGTATGGGAACGAGCGCGGACCAACTTTTAAGTTCGCGAGCGACAGGCGCGCAGGCTTTGCGAATTACTTCGGCAAGTTGGTGCAGGGTGCGAGCCTGGAACAGCGAAGCGAGCTCAAGGTCAACCTGAAAGGTCTTCTTAATTTTCGCGAAGAGGCGCACGCCGACGAGCGAGTGGCCGCCGAGGTCAAAGAAATCATCTTCCGGACGCACCTGTTCAATGCCCAACAATTCTCGCCACCACAAGGCCAAAGTTGCCTCAATATCGCCGGCCTCGGAAGCAGGAACGCTGGTAAGAGGCATTGCTTCGCGCAGGTGTGGAGCGGATGCTTCAATCGGCTGCGGGAGTACGGCGACAACAGCCGGTGTTTCGGTGCGCAGGAGGCGCATGAGAGTGCGAACACCTTCGGCTGGTGCGATTCCGAGGTGTGCTGCAACCTCCATGGGCTGCGCGACTGCACCCGCTGCGTCCGGAGATGGGAGCGCGCCGTCGGTCGTTTTCGACACGTCGGCGATACGGCGCATGGCAAAGCCTTCGATCTCGGCGAGGATTTGATTCTGTTCGTCGAAGAGAGTGATATCGAAGGTTTCCAATTCGCCGCCCTGCGGCCCGTCGTTTCGCACACGGATGTGGCTGTACAGACGAGCGGGAAGAGCGCCGTAGACGCACATTTTGCGATAGGCGATAGGCAGGAAGAGGTCGTTGCAATGATCGTAATCGTCCGTCAGATAGAGCGCAGCGCCGGTCGCCATATCGAGCAGCGCGGGATGCTGGCGCAGCGTGGCAACATCGGCCGAGAATTTCTCATCGAGCTCGATTTCCGCCAGGCCCTCACCTTTGCCGAGATGCAGCCGGCGCAGCGAGCGCCAGCGAGACCCGAAGACCAACTCCCGCTCCTGGCGGGTTGGGTGTTCGTCGTCGAAGGAGATCGTACTCATGCGACAGCGCGCCGCGATGGCGGCACGGTCGACTGTCAAGACCCGATGCGAGCCGCAGGGTGCGATAACGCCCGTGGCGCACTCGGTCCAGCCCGAGTCGTCAGCACGCGCAAAGATTGAGAATTGGAAGGCACGCTTTGCCGCTTCGTGTTCCTGTTCGCGTCGCAACTCAACGCGGACGTCTCTGGATTCCGTAGACGGGCACATCAGAGGCGCGACGAAAAAAACGTCGCTGAACTCGATGGCACCCTCGTGGGAACCGCGCGCGAAAGCTGCGGCGGCCAGTTCGAGGTATGCGGTGCCAGGCAGGAGCCCCGTGCCGTTTTTGAACCGGTGTTCAGCCAGCATCCAGTGGCGATGCTGCGACAGCCGGCTTGAGTAGACGATGGCATCAGGAGTTTCGAGCAGGCGCTCATCGAGCCAGGGGTGCGGTGAGGCGGAGCGCGCAGCCATTCCAATTTCGCGCCACGCACCCCAATTGATGGATATCACCGGGCCCTTGCGGCTCGCGGCGAATGCATCGAGGAACGCGTTGGCGGCGGCGTAGTCGACCTGGCCCGCGGGTGGCGTCACAGCGCTGATCGACGAAAAGAGGACGAAACACTTGAGCGATTGGCCGCGCAGCGCATCCTCCAGCACAAGCGTGCCGCGCACCTTCGGATTGAGAACGTGAGCTGTGCTGGTTGCGGTCTTGAGCATCAAAGGGCCGTCGTCGAGTACGCCGGCGGTGTGAAGGACTCCATCGATTTTTTCGAATTGCGCGCACGCCGTGGCCACGGCACGCTCCATGTCGGCGCGATCTGCTACATCACCTTGAATTACGAGCAATCCTCGAGAGAGATCGCGAATCTCAACGAGCCTGCGGAGGCGTGCCTTTTCTGCTTCAGGGAGGGCGGGATCCTTGATGGCGCCATCCCATTCTGAGGCGGGCGGCAATGGAGATCTGCCGACGAGGACGAGACGAGCCTTGAACTCGCGAGCCAGGTGTTCAGCGACCGCGAGGCCCAGTGCGCCGAGGCCTCCAGTAATGAGGTAAACGCCGCCGGATTCGAGCCGAATGCGCTCGGGCGCCAGAGAAAGGTCGAGTAGACCGAGAGATTCAACGTAACGCTCGCCGTTTCGCCAAGCGGAAGTCGTATACGGGTCGGCAGCACTCATCTCCGCCACGAGGTGCGCTGCGGAATCGGCTGCTTTTTCGTCGTCGCCGGAGAGATCGATGGCGCGAGTGGAAATTCCAGGCAATTCTCTGGGAATGACGCGCGCGGGTCCGAGTAAGACCGCGCGCGCCGGATTGGGAACAGGCTCGTCGGTGACTTGCTGCATCCGTTCGGAGACGAAGGCGATGGAGATACCCTCGAGATCCTGCGCGGCGAGTGCCTGAGCTAGGTAAAGGGGGCTCAAAAAGCTGCGTTCGAGCGATTCGTCCAACGGCGGCTCGGCGCCCGCGGGGGTCAGCGACCAAAGATGAATTATCTGTTTCGGCATCTCGCCGGCGGCGATGAGGTCGGCGATGAGAGCATCGTAGTCGGCGCGGACAGCAGGGCGCAGTTTGTAGCGGTTCTTTTTCAGCTGCCTGTAACTATCGCCGACATCTACAAGGATTGCTTGCTGTCCTGTGGACTTGAGTTTAGTGGCGAGCTCGTCGGCGATACCAAGCGAGTCGCGGAAAAGTAGCCACGGGCCAACAGCGCCGGGCGTTGAAGCCACGACCGGCGCGAGCTTCCAGGCCCGGCGATAAAGCGAAAGCCAATCGGTTTGCTGCGTCAGTTTAGCTTCGGAGTCGGCACTGCCGGCAAGCACGCTTGTTGGTGCGACAGGGCGCTGCGCGCGATCCGGCTCAATCCAGAACTTCTGCCGCTCGAAGGGATACGTAGGCAGCGAAACGCGTTGTACGGAACCGGCGGCATGAAGCTTCGACCAATCCACGTTGACGCCGAGCGTCCAAACCCGACCGAGTGTTTCCAGCGCGCAGCGAAACGCGGAGACGTTCTCGCGCGGATGCGGAAGCGAGGGGAACGCTTTGGAGGAAGGGCCGGCCTGCTGGCGCGCGAGCGTGGTAAGTACATTGCCCGGTCCGGCTTCAATGAGCACGCGTTCGGGCGCAGCGAATAGCTCGGCTAGATTGTCGCTGAAGCGAACCGTCGAACGGATGTGGCGCGCCCAGTACGCGGGGTTCGTGGCCTCTTCCGCCTTGATCCACGTGCCGGTGACATTCGAGAGGCAGGGAATGCGCGGAGCGTGAAGCTTGATGCCGTGCAACCGCTGCTCGAATGCGCCGAGTATCGGCTCCATCATCGCCGAATGAAATGCGTGCGAAGTGAACAGGCGACGGCAGGCAATGGATTGCTTCGCGAGCGATTCTTCGTAGGCGGCAATTGCATCCGTCGGGCCGGAGACGGCGCACATCGCGGGATTGTTGATGGCGGCGAGAGAAAGATTTTTGGGCAGCTCGATCTCAGCGGCCGAAAGCGGCACGGCCAGCATCGCGCCGGCGGGCAGATCGTAGATGAGCCGTCCCCGGGCAGCGACAATTGCGAGCGCATCTTCGAGCGAAAAGACGCCGGCCAGGCACGCGGCCACGTATTCGCCGATGCTGTGACCGGCCATGGCAGCGGGTTCGATGCCAAGCGACTTCCACCATTGGGCGAGAGCGTATTCGATTGCGAAGAGCGCGGGTTGCGTAAGCCAGGTCTGATTCAAGCGCTCCGCGCAGTCGTCTTTTTCGGCGTCCGGCGGATAAAGCGCTGCGATGAGGTCGGTCTCCAGCGGCTCGCGCAGGTGCTCCGCGCAAAGATTGAGCGCCTCGCGGAAGACCGGCTCCTGTTCGTAGAGCTCACGGCCCATGTTCACGTATTGCGAGCCTTGTCCTGAGAAGAGAAACACAGGCGCAGCGCGTCCCGCATTTCCGGAAATGAGTTTCTTGCGGTCGTGACTTTCGATCGCGGCAATGGATTCGCGCGTGTCTTCGACTATGACGGCGCGCCGATGCGGAAATGCCGTGCGTCCGAGTTGGCAAGTAAATGCAACGTCGGCAAGGTTCAGTTCCGGATGCTCCGCAAGATGCGCGGTCAGATTCGCAAAAGCTTGATCGGCGGCGGCTTCGGTTTTTGCGGAAACGGTGAGGATCTGGTACGGCTTTTGCTCGCGGGCGAGTGAGGTCGCGGGCGCTTCTTCCAGAACCACGTGCGCGTTGGTGCCGCCGATGCCGAGCGAAGTAACTCCGGCGCGGCGTGGCGTGCTGGCGGAGGGCCAATCGGCGAGTTTGTTGTTTACGTAAAACGGACTGCCCTCAAGCTCGATGTGCGGATTGATCTTTTCAAAGTGCAGGCTGGCGGGAATCTGCGCGTGCTCGAGCGCCAGCGTGGCTTTGATGAGGCCAGTGACACCGGCCGCGGCGTCCAAGTGGCCCACGTTGGATTTGAGCGAGCCGATGGCGGTCGTGCCGCGCGGCGCGGAATCTCCAAAGGCTTGCGTCAGAGCGCGCACTTCGATGGGGTCGCCCACGCGCGTTCCGGTGCCGTGTGTTTCCACATAAGAGATGCTGGAGGCAGGCACGCCGGCGTAATCCAGCGCTTCGCGGATTACCTCGGCCTGGCCCTCCACGCTGGGCGCGAGATAACCCACCTTGCGCGCGCCGTCGTTGTTGATTGCGGAACCGAGAATGACAGCGCGAATGTGATCGTGATCGGCGAGCGCGTCTTCAAGACGGCGCAGGACAACGATGCCGAGGCCGCTCGCGAAAACCGTGCCGCTGGAGCTGGCATCAAAGCTCCGGCAATGGCCGTCGCGCGAAAGAATCTCGCCCTCGCGGTAAATGTAGCCGAGCCCGTGAGGAATCTCGATGGTGACACCGCCCGCGAGTGCCATGTCGCACTCAAAATTGAGCAGGCTCTGGCAGGCCACGTGCGTCGCGACCAGCGAAGTGGAGCACGCGGTCTGCACATTGATGCTGGGCCCGCGCAGATCGAGCTGATAACTGACCCGCGTAGCCAGCACGTCCTTGTCGTTGCCGGTTTGCTTCAGCTGAAAGAGGCCCGCGGAGGCAAGAAGGCGTTGGTTGGCGAGCAGATTGTGGATCAGGTAGCTGTTCATTCCCGATCCGGCAAAGACGCCGATGGAACCAGAGAATTGTTGCGGCGGATGCGCGGCGTCTTCGAGTGCCTCCCACGCGCACTCCAGGAAATGCCGGTGCTGCGGATCCATGATGGAGGCATCGCGCGGACTGAATCCAAAGAACGTCGCGTCGAAGAGCGGCACGTCCTCAAGAATCGCGGCGCGGTGCACGTAATCGGGGTTAGCAAGATCCTCGGCCGTGGCGCCGGCGGCCAGCAGTTCGGCGTCCGTCAGGTCGCGAATGGATTCGACGCCATCGCGCAGATTCCGCCAGAACTCGGCAGTGTTGCGCGCCCCGGGAAAACGGCCCGCCATGCCGACGATCGCAATTGCTGAGGACTTCATGGCGTTGTGGTCTCCCGCTGATGCGCCATTCTGCGGCGCGCTGCACGTTCCGAAAGTTGGCTGGCCGCCCGCGCGCCAACGGATTGGTTGGCGGATTGCGCGTCGAGATGTGCGGCCAATGTGCTGATCGTCGTGAATTGAAAGAGATCGAGCAGAGCAATCTCGCGGCCCAGCGCTTCCTGTAGCTTGGCATGCGCTTCAGCCACCGTGAGCGAGTGCGCGCCGAGGTCGAAGAAATTCTCTGTTAATCCAACGGATGGGATGCCCAGCGCCTGTTGCCACGCCCGCGCCACAATGCGCTCCATCTCGCTCGATGGCTCGGCGTTGTCCGCAGTCGCGGCGGAAGCGAGGTTCGGCGGAGGCAGCTTGAGCAGCGCCTTGCGGTCGATCTTGCCGTTGCCGGTGAGTGGCAACTCGTCGAGAAACACAAACGCGGAAGGGACCATGTAGTCGGGTAGCTTGGCATCGAGCGCAGCGCGCAAAGCGGCGGCGGAGTCCGTCGCGTCGACCACGAGATACGCGACAAGCCGCTTATCGCCCTCCCGGTCTTCGCGCAGGACAACAACGGCCTGGCGGACGCCGGGCGATTTCTCGAGCAGCGCTTCGATCTCGCCGGGTTCGATGCGATGCCCGCGCAGCTTGATCTGATAATCCGCACGGCCAAGAAAGTCGATGTTGCCGTCTGATAAGAAGCGCGCCAGATCGCCGGTGCGGTAAATGCGATCCGGCCCGAGCGCGGGAATCACAACGAAGCGCTCGGCGGTGAGTGCGGGCCGCTGCCAGTAGCCGCGGGCCACGCCGTCGCCGCCGATGAAGAGCTCACCGATCTCGCCAGCAGGAACGGAATTGAGATCGGCATCGAGCATGTAGATTTGCGTGTTGGCGATTGGCTTTCCGATGGAAACGCTCGTGTCCACATTCTCGACGCAGCAGGTCGTCGACCAGATCGTAGTCTCGGTTGGCCCGTACATATTGTGGATCTCGCCTTTGAAGACCTGGCGCAGATGATGGATGAGCGCCGCGGGAACGGCCTCGCCGCCGAGCAGCATCTGTTTGAGAGAACCCAGCGCGGTGTAGGCCCGCGGATCAAGCGTCAGCATGCGCGCCAGCGATGGCGTCATCTGCAGATGCGTGACGTGGTAGCGCGCGATCTCATCGGCGATGGTCGCGGAGCCTTCGTCTCCGTGGACGACGACGCTGAAGCCGCGCGCGAGCGTCCATAGCAACTCCAGCACAGAAATGTCAAACGACACGCTGGTGACGGCCAGCCACACGCCCGGTTCGCAGCCGATGGCGCGGTCCATACCGGTGAAGAAATTCACCACGTTGCGGTTCTCGACCATCACGCCTTTCGGCTTGCCCGTGGAGCCGGACGTGTAAATCACATAGGCGATGTGCGCCGGCGTCGACGACGAGGCGACGGCCTCCGCGCTCTCGCGCCCGAGGTCCGCGTCGTCGACGTTGAGAATGGTGAGACCGGCCGCAGCCGGCGGAAGATGCGCGCGCGACGCGGCGGTGGTGAGCAGCACCGGCATCTGGGAGTCTTCAATCACCAGCGAAAGGCGATCCTGAGGATACGTGGGATCGAGAGGAACGTATGCGCCACCGGCCTTCAGGATTCCGAGCAGGCTGATGACAAGAGCTTCCGAGCGTCCCATGGCGACGCCGACCAGCGTATCGGGCTTCACGCCGAGGTTCTGCAATCGGCGCGCCAGGCGATTTGCGGCTTCATCCAGCTGGCGATAAGTGAGCGTGCGCCCTTGCGCAATCACCGCAATGGTATCGGGCGTACGTGCGACCTGTGCGGCGAAAAGGTCCGCAATGGTGCTGGCGCGAGGGTAATCGGCCTCGGTCCGATTCCACTCAAGCAACTGCGCGGGTAACATGGAAGTTCTCCAGGAACAGATACTCGATGCCGGTGCCGAGGAAGGTAGCAATGGCTTCTTCCGGCGTGTTGACGATGGGCTGCCCTTTCACATTGAAGCTGGTATTCAGCACCATCTGGCGGCCCGTGGTTTTGCCCACGGCGAGGAGCAGCGCATGAAAATCTGGATTGTCCGTGGCGCTCACGGTTTGCAGGCGCGCCGATCCGTTCACGTGCGTGATCGCGGGCAGCTGAGCGCGCAACTCGGGATGGACGTTCACGATGCTGATCATGTAGGGAAATTCCGCGCCCGGAGCAACTTCAAACCAGCGGTGCGCTTCCTCCGCCGAACACGCTGGCGCAAAAGGCCGGAAGGCCTCGCGCTTCTTTACCATGGCATTAATGCGGTCGCGCATCTCGGGGTGTCCCGGATCGGCCAGAATGCTGCGGTTGCCGAGCGCGCGCGGTCCGTATTCCATGCGTCCGCGCGACCACGCAATCACGCGCCCGTCGGCGATAAGCTTGGCTGCCGCGGCGCAGGTTTCGTCCGCCGTCGCGTAGCGCTTCCACTGGATTTTGCCGTTGAAGCTTTGCAACGCGGCCTCCACCTGGGCGTCGCTGTACTGCGGACCGAAGAGCGGAGCAGGGAAACGCTCGTTGGGAATCTTCTGCGCGAGTGCGGTGCGGTAGAGCGCCGCGCCCAACGCCACGCCATCGTCGCCGGCCACGGGCTGAATGTATACCTCGTCGAAAAGATGCGAGCGCGTGAGCTTGCCGTTGGCCGTGCAGTTGAGCGCCACGCCCCCGGCCAGCGCTAGCCGCCGCAGCCCGGTCTCTTCGCCAAAGTGTTCGCACACGTGCATCACCACGCGCTCCAGGCACTCCTGTAGCGCAGCGGCGACGTCTTCATGATTCGAATTCACTGACTGGTCGGGTGCGCGGTGCGTGATCAGGTGCTCGTCGAGATACGCGCGTGTCGCAAGGTAATTCTCACGCTCCTCGCGCGTGCGGTTCAGCTTGAGCATGGGAATGCGAATGGAGCCGTCGGGGCAAAGTTCTACCGCCTCCTCAAAAAAACTGCGGTAACGCGACGGATCGCCATATGGCGCCAGCCCCATGATCTTGTATTCATCGGAGTTGAAATCGAAGCCGAGATGAAGCGTGACCAGCGAGTAAAGAATGCCGATGGAATCGTTGGCAGCAATGGTGCGAATCTTTTCAAACGCGCCGTCGTGAAAATCGTAGACGCTCAGGCTCTCCATCTCGCCCATGGCGTCGTTCACCACGATGAGGCACTCGTCCCAGCCGGAGGTGTACGCGGCGCTGGCGGCGTGCGCCAGGTGATGGCCAACCTGGTGAACCCGATCCAGCGGAAAGCCTGGCAGATCGCGGCGCACCTGGTTGAGCAGCGCCTCGCGCGAGAAAACCTTCTCGTAAAGCTCCGACGAGGTTTCGTCGGCGGCATACAGCCCGCGGTAGGGAGCGTAGTCGAACCCGTGCACAATCTCGTCAATCTCGTCGATGGAGATGCCGGCCTCGTTGAGGCAAAAGTTGATCGCATCAATGGGAAAGTCGCCCGTGTGTTTTTTGCCGCTGAAGCGCTCCTGCTCGGCCGCGGCAACCAGTTTGCCGTCGATGACCAAGGCAGCTGCGGCGTCCATCCCTTGAGTGATACGGTACTCGCGCTCGTCGAGGCCTGCCCAGTGCGCCTTCTTGAAGGGCATCGCGTTTTCAAGCCCGCTGATTCCGATGACTTTCATTTCTGCTCCCATGCCAAAGATACGCTGCGGAAGTTTCTGTTCCAGGCCACGCGCACAGCGCCACGGCCGCCTGCATGTTGGGGCTGAATCCCGCGTCAGGTGAGGGTCGAGGGCATCCGTCGATTCACGCGTCCCAGGCCGCGCTCCGGGGCCGGATCTCAGGCGGAGGCCTGCACGTCCAAAGTGCTGCTCAACCCAAGACTAGCACTCAGTGCAAAGAGCGAAATCCCACTATGGGGGTAAGCACCAGAGTCAGTAACCATCATCGAACAGGGCAGTTACGGGCACTTTTCGGGGCATAATGATTTGCCGTATCACTCCGGAAAAATCCGTCACCCTGCAACCACGAATTTCTGAGACGACGTTACGAGCACTGGGTAGACTTGTCACTTTCTTCCGGTGAAGGACAGGAGCGATCAATGCAATCATTTCCGGCTGTACAGAATATTGGAAGGAAAAGTCGTGCAAATCGTGTGTCAGGTAGTGCACTATCGGACAGAAAACAATCACTGCGACAAATAGAAGCGCGTTGCGGTCGCCTCTCAAAAGAACGAGCCCGCATCCGTAGAACGCCAGCATTGAGAACGCGAACTGCACCGAGTATTTTAGAAACCTGAAGGCTTGCAGATGGCTCGAAGCAGCGGGGGTGCCGATCCAAAAGTAGATGACTCGGAGCATGGAGTCTCGAACATACTCGCTTGGATGTGCACGGATCGACGCGATCGCTTCCTGCCCGGCGAGACGGGTATATTCGAACTCTCCCAATGCGATCATGCGATTTAGTTCAGCGGGGTTCGATGCAGGGTGCAGGCTGGCAGTCCACAGGCCCCCGTTTCCGGGCTGATTCCCGACGCGAAGTTCAAGACCGAGTCCATCGCGGATGAAGATGAAATGGTGGAATACCTCGTAATTTCGCACCAGCCAGGGACTGATGCATAAGGCCATCACGGCTAGCGCAGAAAAGAGATGGCGCCAGGACTCGCGGCGCCACATCCACCAAGCAAAAAATGCGGGCGCAACGGAAAGGACATTGGGATCGATGAGAATAGCGACGCCCCAAGCGGCTCCGTAGGCGACCCACCGCACCCGCAGCTGCGTGAGCCGGATAAGAGCAAGAATCGCAAACTCCAAGAGAAACGTGTTCCATATCCAAGCGGGGAGGGATAAACAGCCCCGCGCCGGCATTCACGTTGCCGAGTACGTGCAGCATGACGAGAGGGTAAAACAGAAGTGGAAAGGTGGCCAACGCCACTGCGGCCAGTATGCCAGAGCGGCGGTCAAAAGTTTCCGCGGCAGTTTGAAAAAGCAGGACGCAGCTCAGCCCGTGGACCAAGATATTGAAAATCGTGGCCGCCCAATCGGAAGCGATGGTGTATACGCCGAAGACGCGAAAAATTCCCGCAAGGAGGAATGGATAGACCGGGGGAATGAGCGCGGATGGTCCAGTGGGAAGCCGGAAAGGGGAACTGAAACCGTGTCCAGTCGCAAGCGATGCCGCAATCCGCGATGTCTCTCCCCTAAGCGACCAATCGACTCTTGGCATCACGAGCGCAAGGATCAGGTTTGACACGCACGCCAGCAGGAAAATGAGAACACCGGGAGCAATTCCATTGACTTCGCAAACCGAATCGCTTGTCCGGAAACCCATGCTGCCTATCCTTTCTGGCGTCTGGGGCTATCACTTGCGCGGTTCCGCGTGTCCTCTGCTGTTACGAAAAAATCCACAAATATTTAGTTCCAGTCCCTCATTCAAATGACGATTTTGCGGCAATAAAAGGCTTCAGCATGTTTTTCGGGCGCGTTACACTCCATACCGCGAAGCCGCATGAGGGCGCGAAACGTCGAATCATCGAACCAACTCTTGCTGCGCTGAGACGCAAATACATCCATCAGATGATGAACCTTGGTTTCGACCATGGGACCGGTCAGCGGGACGAACACTGATGGCTGCCCCATGTCTCCATCGTATTTCGGGATCTCGTATTCAAGAATCAAGTGGTCCCGAAACGTGTTCCATGTCAGTTCCGATAGCAGACGATGGTCCTGATGGGCGTCGTGCGGCTGATGCGTGAAGATGATGTCCGGCGAAACGTCGTTCTTCAACTCCTCGAACGTAAGCTTCACATCTGCTCCGGCGAAGGGCATAAAGCCGTCAGGGAATTCCTTGAGAAGGACGCGCTCAATGTGAGAGCCGGCAAACAATTCAGCGCCACGCTGCGCTTCAGCTTTCCTAGTTCCGATTGCACTGAAAACAACCCAGTGAAACTTCACGTCTGGATACTCGTCAATGAGGCGAAGGATGGCGCCGCCACAGCCAATCTCGATGTCGTCAGAGTGCGCACCGAGACACAATACGTTCAAAGCTCGATTTTTTGGCGAACCAAGGTTGAGGTGAATCATTGAAAAGATTATCTCCAGAGGTACATCGCCGAGCCGAAGTTTCAGGCCTTAGTGGTTGAGGAAAGGGCAGAAATGGCGCGGTCTGCGGCCTTTTCTCCGCTAATGAAACTCTCATCGGTCCACATGTAACCCCAATCGCCGTAGCGCCCGCAGTAAGCAACACCGATCTCATCCAAATAGCCATGGACGGTCTTCAGCGAATCAGCGCGCTCGAGATCGAAAATGACGTTCGCATATTTCAGCAACATCGCTTTCTTTTCCAGGATCTGATCATTGTCGCGAAGGAGGCCGACACGGCGCAGATCACGGATGACCGGTTCAATCCAGTCCTCAGCATTGCCGCTGAACGGCTTGTACTTGGCTGAGAAGTACACCTCGGCTTGGATGTTGCCCATTCCCGAAGGTGCGTTTCGCTCCGAAAGCATGTGCGGGAATCCGAGGCGGCTGAAGCAGATGTCCTGGTCGTAGAAATATGTCATATGCGCCTTGGAGATATCCGAACGGTTAATACCAATGTTCACCAGGACGCAGGTTGAGCAAGCCAGCTTTTTCGCCGCCGCCACCACATCGGCCGGCGCGTTCTTGATCATCGGAATCAGGTCCGGCAGCGCCACTGAAGAGACAAGAGCGTCGTAACCGGTGACGAGTCCGTTCGAGAATTGAAGCTCTCGCTTACGCGGATCGATCGAGACCAGCTCATGGTTTAGATTGATGTTCCCCATGGGAACAAACTTGTTCAGATAGAGCCGGAATCCGCCATCGCTCGGATAGCGGAAGTGCGTAATGTAATGCACCTGGGGCGCCGACGCCGACAGCGCTCCGCGCAGCATTTCTTCCAGACTGGGGCGATAGATGCGCGGCCCAAGCCAGTCCGTGCTCAAGTTTTCCGCTTCGGTTGTATGATACTTGCGTGTGTATCGCATAGGAAACGTATCTGCAAACGTCTTTCCAAAGCTTGCGTAGAGCCAATCGGCGTAGTTCTTGATTGGCCGGTCCGGAGCGAAGCTCTCCTGGACGAAGTCGGTGATGACCTTGATGATGGTCTCCTCCGGCAGGCCATGCATGTGGATTTGAACCGGATGCGGGGGCCAATAACCTTCCCAATAATTATTCAGATGGATGGGAATGGTTTCATAGTGCCCGCCGACACTTTCGGC
Organism: uncultured Acidobacteriota bacterium; assembly: GCA_963786565.1. Taxonomy (GTDB): domain Bacteria; phylum Acidobacteriota; class Terriglobia; order Terriglobales; family Acidobacteriaceae; genus Telmatobacter. The sequence continues at coordinate 50,810 of CAWAZR010000025.1, forward strand.
AAAGAGATCCTGAATGCGAGGATCCTTGGTGAAGGAGATATGCGGCCCGACGTCAAAAAGGAATCCGCTTTCGTAACGGAATGACATGGTGTGGCCGCCGTAGTACGAGTTCTTGTCGTACATGACCGGCGCGATACCCTCCTGGTGAAGGCGGAAAGCGGCGCCAAATCCAGCCATGCCCGTCCCAAGGACAACAATGTTCGGCTTCGACATTGGTTTATTTTCTCCGGTTTACGATAAGTATCGATATACCCCGATTGGGTAGTAAGACTTTTATTCGTAACCTCAGCAGGATGATTGCAGAGTCTGCACAGCGGCTAGTTTTGGACCAGAGACTCGTATTGTTGAATTTGTTGCAACGTAAACTCTTTTAGATCGCTTCCCCGCGAGAAAGCCATGTACCAGTCTGCAATCCAGGCGAGAGCCTTTTTGAGGGGAAGTACCGGCCGCCAGTCGAGGCCCATAGCGGCCTTGGTTGCATCGAGTTTCAGCGCGTGGGCCTCATGCGGATGCGCGCCTGGGTCCAACATCCACGAGGCACCATCGCTCCAGAGGCCCACCAATTCGTCGGCAATCCAGGAAACCGGTCTCACGTCTGCATCGGCGGGCCCAAAGTTCCAACCCGAGGCAAAGCGCGGACCGTCTACCGCAAGCTGCTCTGCAAGGATCAGGTAGCCACGCAGCGGCTCCAGCACGAATTGCCATGGCCGATATGCCGAAGGATTGCGAATCAGGCACGCCTTTTTGTCTAGAAATGCCCGCATCAAATCCGGAATGAGCTGGTAGCTGGTCCAGTCGCCGCCGCCGATGGCGTTCCCGGCCCGAGCACTGGCAAGAGCCACTCCATGCTCCCTGAATTTCTCCGGCATGAAGAACGAGCTTCGATATGCGCTCGATACCAACTCGGCACATCCTTTCGAGTTGGAATATGGGTCGTGACCACCCATCGGCTCGTCTTCGCGATACCCCCAGATCCACTCGCGATTCTCGTAGCACTTGTCGCTGGTCACGTTCACGACGGCGCAAGGCAGCTTCAGCCGGCGGATTGCCTCGAGAACGTGTACCGTACCCATCACGTTCGAAGAGTAAGTCTCGACGGGATCCTCGTAGCCGGCGCGCACAACCGACTGCGCAGCCAGGTGCAGCACAACTTCGGGCCGGCATTCGGCAATCGCGCTGTTCAAACATGCAAAATCCCGAATGTCGCCCTGGATCGACCGAATGCACGTCTCGACTCGCGCCTGCTCGAAAAGACTTGGTGAAGTCGGCGGAGCGAGGGCAAATCCGGTGACATCGGCGCCGAGGGCATTCAGCCAGAGCGAGAGCCAACTGCCTTTGAAGCCGGTATGCCCGGTGAGAAAGACGCGCCGGCCGCGCCAGAATTGCGGATTCACGTTCATTGCGCTCTCGCGACTACCGCCGCTTGCAGGCGTTGTTCGTCATCACCTGGCGCGGTCTTCGGCCAGCGGGTGTTTTGCTCGCTCCAAAGCGTGCTTGCAATTCCTTCGGGGAGCGCCTTAACGTCGTCGATGGCGATCACCGAGTCCTTTGCGATATCGCGAAGCAGGAGGCAGCCTTCAGATAGACTGATCGGCAGCGCATTCATGATTCGCGCAGTTAAGGCATTGTCAACCAGGCCGTAGGCACAAAAGCCTCCCACTCCGTCAAGCCGCTCTCCCGCCTTCAAGTCGCGCTTGGCCACGCTGACCACTTCGCAAACCGGACCGTCAATCGGGGCAACCGTGGCATCGCGATCTATCACGGCGCGCCCGATCGTGGAGGCGATCTGAAGATGCGGCAGATGAAACGGCGTGTAGAAAACGTAGAACGGACCATCACCGAGTTTGTAGTAGCTGAGCTGTGCCATCTTCAGCGGCGATGTCTCATGGATTACGGCAAATGCTCCTGTATGCGGGGCTGCACCGAGCGCGTAGTCGATCAGGCCGCCATCGATCATTTCTTGAGCGGGGAGCAGATTCGCGACTTCGCGAACATAGCCACACGCCGGACCGTACATTCCGCGGCGGCCCACTTTGAAGCCTGTCGCATTGGCCAGCACCGTGGCCTCCATCGACAGCTTTGTCGAATCGGCGAACGAGGTAACCTTCCTTACATCCTGGTCATATTTCTCGGCAAAGGCGCGTTGGGTATCGGGATTGCGGTAATGGTCCACCATGCCCTTGATGTTTCCCGCCGCCACAACCTTCAGTCCAAGCGTACGCAGGTAGCGGACCAACGTCATCCCGACACCGGGCTCATCTCCGTCCGTATTCGTGATTACTACGCCTGCCGCATCGGCCTTGACCTTCAGGATGGGCCCGATAAGCGAGTCGAGCTCGGCGTTCACCAACACCACGTGCTTGCGGTGCTTGATCGCGTCAAGCGCCACGCGAGCGGCCGGCTCAACGGTTCCTGTAACCTCCAGGATGATGTCAATCGCGTTGCAGGCAGTCAAGACCTGAGGATCGGTAGCGATTACCGGAACCCCGCGAGCAATCTGCTCTTCAGCTTCGCGCGGACTGCCGGCCAGCGCATAGGGCGGGAATCCTGCTTCGCGGAATGCTCTTTCCGCATGTTCCGGAGTGCGATTGGCAATGGCTACGAGCCGAATTCCGGGCGCCGGTGTTCCGAGTTGCAAGGCAATCGCACGACTCGTCGCGCCAGCGCCAACCATCCCAACGCGAATTGGGGTACCTGTTGCTTCGAGCTTCTTTAGAGCCGCGTCGACGCTCATGAGTTTCTCCAAAGTATCAGATCTGTTTTGACGGCGGGATTGATACGGCGCTTGTCCGATTCGGAAACGGTTCAGTGCCGGGCGCGTTTGCGCGATCCAGTAATCCCATTTCCCAGAGTACCGCGTCGGTCAAGGAATTCCGCAACTGGAGCCTTGCCGCCTTGGTCGGTGTTTTCCTGTGAGTGCCCGTTCAGCCTCCACACATACCAAGGCGCACGCCCGCTGCCCCACAGATTCTCAAGCTCCTGCCGGTCCTTGAAAGTGTCCATGCCCGCCCAGAAGCCGTCGTAGTCGTAGCCGACGAGCTGATTTTCGGCGATGAGTCTCTGAAATGGCTCAATTACCAGTTCCTCGCCCTCTCGCATGTATTGAAAGATTTCTTTCTTAAAAGCGAAGTAGCCGCCATTGATGCGCACCGAACCGTTGGCGATGGGATGGAGTCCGGTTACGAGACTGTTTGCGGGATCGGTCGAGACCACGTGGTAGCTGAGGTTCGGCAGGACGCACACGAAACTGGCGATCTTGTCACTCTTGCGAAAGTGCTCAATCTGGTCGGGGAGATTAAGATCTGTCAGGCCATCACTGTAATTGGCCAGGAATGCATCTTCCCCTTCCAGATATTTTTCGACTGCCTTTAGCCGCTGGCCGATGTTTGTATTGACACCCGTATCAGCAAACGTTATACGCCAGTCGTGAATGTCGCTGTTGAACAGTTCGACCTTGCGGCCTCCCTGCGAAAGGACAAAATCGTTCGAGGTGCACTCGCTGTATTCAAGGAAATACCGCTTGATTGCGTCCGCACCGAAGCCAAGGCAGAGAATGAAGTCTTTGTGTCCGTAATGGGCGTAATACTTCATCACGTGCCAAATCACCGGCCGATAGCCAATCTGCACAAGGGGCTTCGGCGTGTTCTCCACGTCGCGAATGCGCAGGCCCATACCACCGCAGAATAGGACTACTTTCATATCGATTCTCCCCGAATTAACGACGACCTGGTCGAGATATCAGAACAAGCAATTACGCCGCTGAGCCGACTGCGGCTCAGCGAGCATCAAGAGCGATTATGACTTCCGGCCCTGCTTCCTGGATGCCGGCATCACGTACGGTCTGCGCCACACTCGTGGACGGCGCGTTGCCAATTTGAAAAACAGATGCATAGCGCAATTGCCAGTCGGGGCGCTTTTCATCCAGAGGCTCGAGACCCCAGTAGTGGACGGGCCAGGCGCCCAGAAGGTCGTCGCAGGCATGGATCTCGCGGATCAGGTCCGTAACCGGTGTCCAGCCACGCTCAACCGCAATTCGGGTTCGCACATCCAGGTCGACGCCGTTCACAAACAGATATCCGCCTGGTGCGACAAAGCGGTCCAGATTCCGCATACATTTTTCGGCATCTTCCGGAACCATGTGGCAGAGAAACCGGTTCGCGACAAGAATGTCCTGTTTGCCGAGTTTCGCTGCGAGCTTTGGATCGCCGGCATCCCCCGATTGCCAGGTAATGCCTTTGCGCAGCCAATCCCTGATCGTCGCATCCTCGCCACGGATTTCAAACATTGAGCCAGTTTCTTCCTGTGAAAGGCGCTCAAAGATCCAGGCGTGCTGGTCGCTGGTCGGGATCGGCGCGCCACCCTTCCGCTGCACTGCATCCTCTGTCGAGAGGTCCTGAGGCTGCGGCTTCCGCAAACTATACACGCCTTTTTCAGCGAACTCTACAATTTCGGCAGAAATATCGATCGCCTGAATGCGAAGATCGATATCCGGCCGCGCAGACCGGATGATCCAAGCCATTGAATACACTTCCGCGCCCTTGCTGCAGCCGAGAATCGTCATCCGTAGCTGCGCCCCGCGCGGCGTCTGCTCCGCCAGGCGCAGTAAGAGCTGAAGTTCTGCCCGATTGCGCAAAAAGAATGTTGCAAAATGCTGCCTTCGATCATGGAGGCAAGCGAACCGATAGACGTGCCGGGCGTAAACGCGGGCGACGCCTGAGTTTCGGAGCGAAACGGGAACGCATCGCCAAGCTCGGCGAAGTTGTGTCAGATAGAATCTATAGAACGAGTCCTGCATGCTCACCCCTATTGAAATTTACTGAAAGCCATGGCAGAAGGACCGAACCTTCTCTCACGCGCTGGGCACGGTCTTTCCTATGCCGGCATCGATGCTGTTTTTCTTGTGAGCGGTGGCTTGCCAGGCTGAGCACCGGAGCCTTCAGGATGGAACAAGGCATCGAACTGGGCGGTCGATCTCATCCGAGACTCCGCCAATGTGACGGCCATCTTTTCTTTAACAGTGTCCGCGTTGGCCACGAGCGCCTGGAATTTCTCCCACAGTTGGATCGGATCGAACGTCGCCATATCGACGCAGTATTCCGAAAGACCGAGAGCACCCATAAGATGGGTCACCTTTGGATGATGCGCGATTGCCAGAACAGGCTTGTTCAAAATGTGAGCAAATACAACGCCGTGAAATCTGCAGGTAACTACATAGTCGAATTCAGCCATCTCTTCCAATAACCCTGAAACCGAATTGGGCGGCACGTATTCGGGCAGCGGGATCGAATAACGATTTAGCAAAACAGCTTGTAAATCTCTAATCTCAGGCGGATCGGCCTCGGCATCGGAACCAAACAATCTGAGCGAAAAAGAGTTGCTGACGAGCATTGACGCAAACGTCGCAATTTTATTGGCGAGTTCACCTTGAATTTCGATTGCATTCTTCGGATATCGCGGCAGGTCGATAAACGGAAACGCCATTGGCGCAACACCAACGACATTTCCTATCGGCATTTTTGACGCGGCCGCCGCAGGCAAGCCTTTCAGGGCATATGCATTGTCTGGACAAACGTAGCCCGGTTCGGCTAAGCCAAGGCCGCGAACCAGTCTCTGGGATTCCTTGTCGCGAAATGAAAAGTACTCGGCCCTACGGAGAGTGCGAGAGACAAAAAATCTACTCAAGCGCCGGTCCAAAGGGCCCGCGCCTACCGACAGAAGCATGAACCTGGTCCCCGTAAGTTTCGCCATCCAACTCCAGATAAAGAGTGCGTATGCGGAACTCCACAGTCCGCCGCGTTCGGTCAATTGCCCACCCCCGGTCACGATGAGAAGATCGAAAGGCTTCAGGAACCGATAGGCCTTGATCAGGAAACTCAGCTCGCTGAGCGCGGCTCTCGTTTTCCGGATCGCGCGACGGGGTGTTTTCTTGAACCTCGCCTCCAACCATCGGGGGGCGTGGGCTGGCCCGAGCGCAGCTGGCTTCTCTCCGAGCTCGAATTGATACCGCCGGATCGGATAGGACGGCAGCTGATGCCGCTCCGCGGTTTTCTTGGAATTCATCGAGAGGATTGCCAGTTCGGCATCTGGCCATCTCTCACGGATGTTGCCGACAACGGAGCTTACTACCGCGTCGTCGCCAAGGTTCCCAAGCCCGGTATGGTGCAGGAGCGCGATTTTTCTTGTGATCTGTACCATGAATCCGGTCAATTCCCGCGCCTTGTTCCGGTCAGCTGCCCATCGGGCCCTGTGGCCTGGACGTGCGATGGCGTTGCCGACTTGGCGCCACCATTGGCTACTCGCTCTGCTAAACGGTCCAACAGGGCTTTCCTCGCTTCAAGCTGAGGTAAGGCGGTCATGCCAACTGCGTTTAGGATCGCTTCCCAGCGATATGCCCAGTCATGTCTCCGGAGAACCTGAACAATGTTGGTGCGCCGAATTCTCTCTTGTCTAACTGGATCTGCTTCCAGTGTCTGGATTAACCCTTCAATCTGGTCAGAGCCGTAGGGAAGACTCATTACACTGTCCGGCCAGCCGAACAGCTTATCGAATTCACCGTTACGAGGAATCTCCCCAACCAGGACCGCCCCCGCAGCAGCGCCTTCAAAGTATCTGTTGCCGATCTCAATCTGTCCCCCGCGACGCTCAGGCTGATCGATGAGCCCGGGATTTACCAGAAAATACTTGCTGCGCTTGGCGATGTTGGCGTAGAGCCGGCGATGCTCTTGTGGATGGATCGCCTGATTGCCTTTGATAGTGTCATGAAGATACAGCAGGTTGCGTTTTTCGGCCATCCGTAGAATTGCCTGATGTGTGGTTTCGGATCGGCGGCCAACACTGTAGACATCTACACTTCTCTCGAGTTCGCCAGGCGTGGGACAGAAACGCAGCGCATCAATCCCCGGCGAGACAAAAATGCATTTCCGCCCGATCCGTTCACTGAGCGGAGCAACGGTCTGGCTGTAATAGAGGACGACGAGATCGAATTCCTTGAGCACCTCCAGAAAAAAGCGGTGCTGCTTGATCTGATTGACCCATAATTCGTCGATCAAACACACTTTTATCGAACATGCCTTCCACAAGTCGCGGGTGGCGTGAAGGGTCAGCAGATCGCGCGAAAACCCGCAAATCGCAAAGAATAGATCGTAGTGGTTTCTTATCTTACATTCCTCGATCTTTGGTTTGAGCAGAATTGGCGCGCGAAATGCAAGCCGCTCGGCAACCTCATTTCGCATGCTTTTCTGATCCGCTTCAGGTGCGACCATCTCGACACTTTCGATATCGCAGATCACATCCTCGAACTCGTAGTGGGCGCAGCGAAAGAGGTCCTTCCTTCCCGTATTCCGCAACGAAAACAGCAGAACCCTCGGATCGTCGACCGACGTTGCAATAGGTAGGTTTTTTCTCGTCATATTTGTATCGTTTCATCTCAGAACAACATCTGAGTTGCCTTGCTACTTGATGGTCTGATCGCCACAGTTGGGCATTTGGGGAGGGCACGTGCTTCGCTTCAGAAGGCCACGACGCTTCCACTGTTCCACGATCAACGTCAGCTTCCTGCGAAAGAATCTGCCTTTCGGGCGCCAGGATGCATCCATGAAATGCGCTCCAAAATTACCGAAGCAAAACCAGTTGGCCGGGTCAGATGGGTCATCCGGAAAAAGCACTTTTACAGATTGTGCGAGCTTCGAATTCTCAGCGAGAGTCCTCGACACCAATCCAGGTCCGGTTGTGAACAATACTGCATTCTTTGCTCTTGAAAATGGAATGCGCCTCGGAAACGCCTCGGCGGCCCATGAGGGGTCGCGTTGTGCTCGAACGCAATTCTCGATAATTGCATGAATGAAGGGGTGGGCGGGCGATGCGCCGAATCCATAATTGCCGAGTTCCCAACCCATACCGCACTGCGTTCGAAGGTAATCACTTAAGGTGATCGACTCGAATGGGAAGACGCAACCGTATTCCAGTAGTTCAGAAAGGCTTGATGCCAGCAGCACGTCCAGATCGAAGTAGAACCCTCCGTATTTGTAGACAGCGAGGTACCGAAAGAAATCATACTTCTGAATCGGAACGGAAAAGGAATCGAATGCGGTGCGATACTGCGGAAAATGTGCGGAAACGAATTCGGCCACTTGCGCATCGTCAAAGAATAGATATTCGTAGTCCGGGTTCAGGAGTCGCATGGCGCTGACTATGGCGCGGGTCTTGACGTCTCCTGGAAGCGACTTCCCGGTCTGAATGATGCGTTTCGGAATCGGTTGACAAGCTGTGCCGCAACTTGTATCAGGCTTGACCTGAACATTGGCGTCAATCGCTGCCAAGTCGGGTCCGAGATGAGAATTCATTGAGTCCGCCAATTTTCTTTTATTGCCGATCATACGACCGGCCATACTGCTTACCGCGATGATTTGAAATCAGCCTTGCCAGACCTATGAGCCTGAAAGCTCAGAAAGACATTGGACGTGCCGAGCGGCTTCGTGATTAAACTCCTCACTTTGCATTGAGGAACTCCCAATTGCGATCCTGAGCTGAAACCGCTGATGCGGGGAGCGGCCATTGAATGGCAAAAGCAGGATCGTCAAACCGTACTCCCCGTGCAGCGTCCGGCGCATAACACTGCGAGGTCATATAGTGCATTTCTGTCTCGTCGGCCAGGGTCTGGTATCCGTGCGCGCAGTGCTCCGGAACAAACAGCATGCGGCCATTATCCGCGGTCAACTCGGCACCAAACCATTGTTTGAAAGTCGGTGAATCGGGGCGCAAGTCAAGGGCAACGTCGAAGATTGCTCCGCGGGGGCAGCGAACCAGCTTGGCTTCCGCGGCTGGCTCTATTTGAAAATGCATACCGCGCACGGTGCCTTTGTGATAACTGAAGCCCATATTCGCCTGGACCGGGAGAAAATCTATGCCATGCTGGGTGAATTCGCGGGAGCACCATGCACGAAAGAATCTCCCCCGTTCATCTTGATGAAACTCGGGATCGATAACCCGCACGCCGTCAATTGAAGTTTCTGTGAACCGCATTCTTTCGCTATTTCTCCGAGCAATTCATTGCAGTTCTAACCGGTTGAGACGGGTTGACCATAAAACTTCGCGGGCACGCATATCGCACCACAACGCCGCGCGTTTAGCAGTGGACGATATTCCCGGCCTTGATGCCCCTTGTGGCGTTGCGGGTATCCACAACCAACTTCGCGTTCGCGACGATATTGCGATAGTCGTATTGCGAATGATCCGTAACAACGACCACACAGTCAAAGTCTGGGATCTGTTCGAGTGGAGTGCTCGTCATGTTGAGAGCGTATTTGCGGCCTTTCCCAACCTTGGGAAAGAAAGGATCGTTATAGGCGACGTCGGCTCCGCGCTTCTGCAGTAGTTCGAGAATCGTGAGTGAGGGTGACTCGCGAAGATCGTCGATGTCGCGTTTGTAGGCGACACCGAGAATCAGAACCCGCGAACCGCGCAATGGCTTGCCCCGCTGGTTCAGCGCCTCGGCAATGTTCTCGACTACGAAGTAAGGCATATTGCTGTTGATTTCCCCAGCCAGTTCGATAAATCGAGTATGAAAGTCGAATTCTTTCGCCTTCCATGAGAGATAGAAAGGATCAATCGGGATGCAGTGTCCACCCAATCCAGGGCCCGGATAGAAAGCTTGGAAACCGAAGGGTTTGGTCTTAGCAGCATCGATCACCTCAAATAGATCGATATTCATTCGCATGCAGAGCTGCTTTAGTTCATTGACTAAGGCGATATTCACGCAGCGGTATATGTTCTCAAGAAGCTTTGTCATCTCTGCGGTAGCCGGCGAGGAGACAGGCACGGTGCGGTTAAAGATAGAGCCATACACGGCAGACGCGAGATCGCGTGCCGTCTGCCCGCACCCTCCCACAACTTTCGGGATGTCGCGCCGCGCAACTGTGTCGTTGCCTGGATCTTCGCGTTCCGGAGAAAAGGCCACATAGAAACCAGGGGCGGACGCATCGCGCGACATGCATAGCCCGGCTGGATTGCCCTTCTCCAGGAGCGGAACAACAATTTCTTCTGTAGTGCCGGGGTATGTGGTGCTCTCGAGGATAATTAATTGCCCATCGCGAACGTGCGGGGCGATACTGGCGACAGTTCCAGTAACGTAGCTGAGATCAGGCTCGTGGTACTCGTTGAGCGGGGTAGGCACGCAGATGATGACAACGTCCATCTCAGCGATTTGTACGTAGTCTGCAGTGGCTGCGAATCCATTGTCGTGAGCTGCTTGAATATCGCTGGCGGGAATACGTGCGATGTAAGAGCGACACTGGTTAAGTGCATCGACCTTGCTCAGATCGATATCGAATCCGGTCACGCGAAAGCGCTCTTCACTGAACAGCATCGCCAAGGGCAGGCCGACATAACCCATTCCGACAATGCCGATGCGCGCTTCGCGGCTGTGGATCTTTTGCGTGAATTCGTCTGTTCTGTCTAATGTTTGTTCCATGCGGTTCCCCTCGAGCGAGTTAGCTGGTACTTTGTGGAATGGTTAAACTGCCGAACAGTCACTAAAATGGCGCGGCCGGAATCCAGCTTGTAATTATGACCCTCATTTTAATCCTACCATCAAAATGCCGAGACTCAATATCCAGGGATAGTGTGTCTCGCCATTATGAGCAAGTCAGCATTCATTGGCCATTCGTGCGGACACTACGGTTCTGTTCCGTCGTTCCAGAATGGCGCCCTTCGCAGTGTTGATAGCAAAACGAGCATCTTCGCGGAAAGAACGGAAGGGCATCAAGAGACCGCTGCCGAAAAGCACTCCGGCGGGGACACAGACCGATAACTGCACGATAGGCGAAGAACCGGCGACGGCCATTCGAGCAAGGAGAGTCGCAATGTAGAACGTCCCCCATGCGGGAAGTTTAGAGAGTAGGTTGACCCAGAGGTCCTGCGTTGAAACTGGACCTTTTCGGCCAGCGATATAGTAGACAGTCGGCAACATGATGAAAGCACTTGAAAATGCGAACGTGAGAATTAGTCCTTGTGGTCCCCACGTCAGTCCGACAATGTAAGAACAGAATGTAATCAAACCGGTGGCCGCATGACTCCGCAGCTGATCCTTGCCGCGTCCCTGAGTCTGGTAAAGCCAGCATGTGACGCTGGCCAGCGGCGTGGAGATGGCCACCAGCGCGAACGCAGAAAACAGGGGAACCGCTTCGACCCACTTCGGGCCCAAGATCAACAAAACAAGGGGTCTCGATAGCACCAAGCACATGGCAGAAAACGGGAAAATGACCATTGCGAGGACCCTGATGGTCGTCAAAAACGTCCCTCGATAATGCTCCGGGTCCGATTGCAGACGAGATAGCACGGGATCCATTACCGAGTTAATTGGAGTGAGAATCTGTTCCAGTGGACGTTTTAAGAGTACCGACGCGCGAGTATACAGGCCGAGCGAGACAGGGCCGAACATCCTTCCGATAAGATACTGTCGGTATTCGCTAAAAAGAGAACGAGAAGTCGGCCGCGGTCAGATGCGCACCAAAGCTTACCAACGATCTCACTCCGCTTCCACGGGATGGCGCGCTCGGCCGCCATTTCGAAACCCACCAGGTCAGCCAGACAAGCGAGCGCGTTGAACGCTGTTGCGCCACCAATGCCCAATAGGAGGAGCCTCTCCATGCCAGTACACATGCCGTGCCGAAGCCCACAAACATCGAAGTCGCATCGATGGCCCGACTGTGAGAAAACGCATCTGCCATGTAAGCAATGCGCGGTGCTGGACCGTCGATCCGGAGATCAGAACACCGATGACATCACTAGCATGATCGGTTCGACCCGTCGATCGCGATAGAGCCATGCAAGAGCCGGCGCCAGGCTGCAACAGGCGATGCTCACGATTCCCGATGCTCCAACATAGATCCAGACAGGTTTGAGACCTGTTTTTGGGTAATATCCTGCCGTTGTACCGTCGCCGTAGATAGACCCAGCGTGTTAAAGATGCCCGCTAGACCCGTAATAGCCAGAACCATCCCGACTAAACCGAACTCTCTCGGGGTTAACAGGCGGCCAGGATTGCAGCGCCGCCAATGTTAAGCACAACTTTATGGCCTGTGCTCCAGAGTCACAAACCCACCGGATACAGCGCGCTGGCCGATGTTTTCGAGCAAATGATCTGTACGAAAGTGCTCGTATTCAGTCACTGATGGCGCAGCATCATTCGGATCCTGCTTGAGAATTGAACTTCTATCCACTAGGTTCCTTGTCATTTCAAAAAATAGGAATTGCGTGCGCCTGAGGAGGCGGTTTGCGCTTGGTTTGTCGGTGTTTCTCCTTCAGCGGCCTCGGGACTCTGGGCTTGTGATCATCTCCCTTCGTATAGGTGAATGCCGGAAGACGAAAAACCCGGAGTTGCGGGAAATCGTCTAAAGAGTCCGTTGGCACGAATCTAATGGCACAGTCCCTGCTGAAGCAACACCCGGCTGATCAATTCATTCTTTGGGGCGATCGAATTGCCGGCGTGCGTGTAGGGCAACGGCCCTATTTTCAGTGCATTACGAGTTGAGCGAGATTCATGCACAGCTGCAGGCTGGTTGCACATTGACAACTAATGAGCGTGCGGTTTTGCGGATCTTGGCCGCATCAATAAAATGTCGCGATATCCTTTGGTAACGTTCGAGGGCATTACTCTTTGAACCGGTCGTGGATTTTGATAGACAATATTCTAAAATAAGTACTGATTCATCGGGCAATCCTCCCGAAGCTTCTTGATCCTGGGGCGAGGCTGTTTCCTTCGCATTGCAACGGGAGCAAGGCGTCGATGCGCGATATCGAAACATATCCCGCATCCGGCCGAATTTGGCCGCCGCAAATATAACAAATGCAAGGCCAAAGGATTCGTCGAACCACCACTGGAGCATGACTCGTTGCTGTTGCCTCCGATAAACGCTTTTGGAGAGATACACCATGAAAAGACAATTCGCTAAACTTCTGGCGTCCGTCGCTTTTGCGCTAATTCTCGGTTTCGCATTTACCGCCGAAGCCGCAACAGTAACAGCCAACTCCTGTTCCCAAAGTGACGTACAGACGGCTATCACGAGCGCGGGGCGAAGCGGCACGGTTAATGTGCCTTCTGGCTCGTGCACGTGGAGCAGTGGGATAACGATCACGACCGGCCTGACATTAATCGGGGCCGGACAGGGTTCCACGATCATCACCACATCTGCCTCCGGCGTGGTCTTTGTGACGGCCAGCCCCGACGCGACGGCAATCTCCGGCGGCGAGAATATCACCATCAAGGGCTTCACATGGAATCTGAACTCCGTGGACACGATTGCGTTCAACATCCACGGGGCAGATGGCATCACCGCAACGCAAGCCTACTGCTGCTACATCATCGCGTACAACACATTCGAGAACATGCTTCCCAACACGTCTGATGGGGTTATCACGGCGAGCGGGAATGGGCAACTGCGCGGGGTGATTGGAAACAACATCTTCAACGACGACGACATTATTCTGCGCGTTTTCTCGAACGATGACACGGGCGAGTCGGGCAATCCTGCGTTTGTTAACGTCACCCTCGGCTTGTCTGACGAACTATTCTTCGAGACGAACACGATTGAATGGACCTCCGCCTACACGGGCGGCAATCCGGGGTGGACAGAAACAGGACAGGGGGCGCGACTTGTACAGCGGTACAACACTTTCAATTTTGCCAACGTCTCAGGTATGACCGAGTTGAACGATGTACATGGCTTTCAAAACTGGAACGGGACAGCGGATTCCGGTGAGACTGGCACGATGCTGACGGAACGCTATGGCAACACCTATACGGGCTTTCAGGGCTATCGCGCTCTGAACTTTCGCGGGGGTGTGGGGATCACCTTCGACAATCTCATTACTGGTACAGGCGGCGGTCCTTCCTGGGCGATCTACGGACTCACCCCAGCCGGATTTTGTCCGAGTACAATCAGCCCGACGCCGACCAACTACAACCCGCTGGCAATCATCTATTCGTGGAACAACACTTGGAACGGGACAGAGAACCCGCTCAGCAACGAATACGGCAGCGAATTCGCCTGCACCATCGCACAGAACAACGGGGCCGCGCTTGGCACGGTTGGTTCCGCTTCTCAGGGCTCATGGTGGGTGCTGGACACGACGCACTGCACAGCCTCGGCTTGCACGGCGGGAATCGGGGAAGGAACCACGGCCCCCACGGGGGCTTGCACGCTGGGCACCGGCTATTGGGTGGCATCGACACCGGGGCCAACCGTATCACCATCCGTCATCCAAAGCGCAAAGTTTTACCAATGCACGGCGACGAATACGTGGACTGCGACGTACACGCCGTATACCTACCCGGACCCGCTGCTGGGGAGCAGCAATTCTTCAGGTCCTGGTGTGCCAACCAACCTAAACGGTAATGTTGTTGCTCATTGAGAGTTGACCCGGCAAACATTTCAAGGCCAGCGAGAATGCGTTTGGCATCTCTTCGATACCAGAAGCAATTTCATGGATGCTCCTGCTCATAAACAGTGAGTCCGCCGTCCTCTTCGATAGTGCGAACCGCAGGGGAATATATTTCGACCAAGCCAAGATCTTTAACATCCTCTTCACTCAGTTCATTAGTGTGGATAAATATCAGCGGAAGCGAAGAACCGGCGCGCGCGATTCTCAGATCATTGACAGTTGCCTTCGCGCCTAGATGGAATTGCGAATTCCACACCTGGTACGAGCCAAAACAACGGCACTCTACGTCATACACAAGGGGCCGCTGCAGGTACCCGAGCACTGTATAGCCCCCTTGCGCATCAATTAGCATCGGATTCTTATCCAGGTGTTGCTGTGTGAGCCATGCGCTCAGCGCCTTCGCATCAGATGATGGAACGACTAGTGCTCGTATCGAAACCAATGCGGCTGCCAGGGTCTGGAGAGTTAGTAGTGCCAGAACCACCAGAAATGCAGCCGGCCGAGTGGACCACGAGTACGACGCGACTGTAGACGAGTCGTAAGCGTCGATCAACAAAGAGATAATAAAGGCGACGAAGAGAAAGCCCAGATATCGAGGCAAGGCGATGAGCGGTATCACAGCCATAGCGAGAAGAACAAACAGCGACGCCGCAATGAAGAAGTAACGAGCCTGCGCGGCTCGAAGCGCATAGATGATACTAAGTATGATTGATAGCGAAAGCAATGACGCCAACACGGATACGTGGTCACTGGAGCTAGCACTTCATACCAGGCGGGCGGCACAATAAACGGCGGGACCCAAATAAATTCCCCCCAGGCATCGCCTTCCTCGATCAGGAAGTTAATAGCCAGGAATTATGAGAACTGTTACTGTTACGTACCGCATTGTAAATGTCGGCAGGTGGTTTCACGGTGCGGAAAGTATCAGAGCGCTTGCTGCCAAGACGAGGAATGCGGCTACGAACCCCCAACTCCGGAATGGATGACCGATACTCTTCGAGCGATCCAGCTTTGCAAAATAGAACGCGTAAAGGGCAAGCGTGACCGCGACGGGAACAGCGAGATCAGATTGATAATGGATAACGCAAGCAAAAGGACAGCCAGTTCTTCATGCTTCCGTTGTCCCAAAAGGCAGCGCGCCGCCCACGTCAGCAAAAGCATTGCGAGCATATAGCTGCGAGCGATTACTCCCATAGTGGTAGAACGCGTAAAAGGAAAATATTGCCAGCACACGGATGGACCAATGCAGTGGTCGAGCGGACAGAATTAGCCACGCTTCCGCGCATGCGAGCGGATCATTAATAATACATGCTTTCAGGGTTCCACGAAACGTGAGATGGCACGTATAAGAGCAAGTACCAAAGCGCGGGATGTCCTTCATCTCGCGAAACTATGAATTAGGTTGGAACAGACCGACTATCACGGGCCAACAGCCACGCTGTCATTTCGTCCCGCCATAGAGCATGCCGAAACGTGACCAATGCGAGCGAGAGCGCAAACAGGCACCAGACCGACCACTCAAATGGGCCACAGCGCTCAATGCTTTCTGATGTTGGCAACTGATCGCAGCGCTCGCGCAGCTGCGGGGCAGTGAAAGGCTGGGAATGGGGCTTGGTCATTCGGTTTGTTCCTTTCACAATCCGCCAAAGCTCAAAAGCGAAAAAGTGGATTTGTTATATAGCGCGTGTCTGACCAAGAGAGCGTTACGAAGTGCCTTTGAAAAGCCGAACCACATTGGTTCGCCGGGCCTTTGGACCGCCGCTGAGCGTGTGAGCCGAAGTTTTTAGGGGGAGTTAGCGATTCGGGAATCGGCCCCCTTAGCGGAGATCGCGGGTGTCACGCATAGCCTCGAGGTGGCCCGGCCGGTGTCATTCAGTGAGCTGCTAAGGCGGTTGCATACTCCAGAGCCAGCAGAAAGCCTTCGCACATCTTTTCGATGCTACCGTTAGTGGCGATTTCTGTTCGAGCGGCGGCGGGAACTCGCGCTCGAAGGACGTCATCATCAAGCAATTGGAGCAGAGCATTGACCATGGCCAGAAACATCACCTCGAGGCACGATGAAGCCGTTTACCGCGTGTTTCAATTGACCAATCAGCCGGATCCTAGCCTTCCTCCGTCACGATGGGAAGTCCACAGTGAAAAGCGTTCGACAATGCTCAACCAAGCCCAGCCACTAGAAGTAAACATCCACATTGATGAACATCAAACCGCTGATCGCCGTAAATCGGGCCGAGTTTGTAGATGTTTGGAGCGTCAATATGCTCCAGGGACGGCCTCCGTGTCCGGACCCACAAGGATGAGGCCGATGTCTGGCCGGTTAGTAGGCAGCATGGCCGCAATCGATTGATCGATTCTCTTGCGCCGCTGGAATCGTCCCATGCAGATAATATTCTTTTGCGTTGTGATATTGAATGAACGCAACACCTCATCCCTACCGCCCAGAGGCAGACCCGGATAAGTGATCGCCAGCGTGTTATTAGCCACAAAGACTTTTCGCTGGAACCGGGGGGCTACGTATTTCCGCAGATTTTCTCCATAGAGAATGATGGCACTCGATAAAGCGTGCTCCGTGCCGTAAGCAAGATTCTTAATTTTAGCCTCAGGATGAGCTAGGTCCCTGCCTTGCCCCCACCAGACCATCTTGCGGCGAAGTATACCCTTCACGGCAAGGTAAATGGGGAACAGAGCGAGGTTCCGCATGTTGACCCACATGATGATGACATTGAACTTGCCCTGCCATACCGTGCGGGCGACATTTGAAACAGACTGCTTGCCCTGCACATGATCGAATTCAATCGGGGTCGAGCTTCCCGCCTGGATTCCTTCCGAGCACACAGTCAAAGCAAAGGACTTCTCTCGAAGGTATCGAGCGAGCGCGTTGTAGACTGGAACGCGATAATGCGGGATTTTGCCGCCATTCAACAAAAGAACACGAATCATGACTCTCCGGTTTCGTCTGGGAAGACGAATGAAACGTAGATTAAGACGCAGATGAAGTCGGCTCCGGGGAGAAGCTGCGCAACATTTCGTCCCGTGCAGAGCCATCGCCCGCAAATCGATCTCACAGACTGCGCCTTTCCTGCTCGCAAGCATCGATTTTGGGTACCACGGCAAGAACTCATGTCTGGCTATGGGCGTCGAGGGCTATTTCTAGAATCACAGAATCTGAACTAGAGGGCTTTCAAAAGAGTTCGGGGAATGGCCGCCTCGGGACAGGTGCGAAACAACTCTCCGCCGGTAAGGTATTCGTATTCGTCCGGCACCACGGGATGGGTTTCGAGTTCGATGAGCGAGTCTGCCGCAAGGGCGAAGATTGCTTCCAGGCGCCGTCGCGGCTCGAGAGGCGCAATAAAAAAAGTAATCGGCCACACGATGACGCCGCTTAAGCATTGCGTTCACCAGGCTTCGCCAGGCGCGATTCCATATCGGCTTTTCTCCCCGCCGGAAGGAAAAACTTCGCCGGACCATCCAGCCCGAAGGGAGCAATTTCTGGAGAAGCACGTTGGCGGACAGGTGCATGTGGTGGTGCCCGTCGAGCCGCTCGGGAAATTTGCCGTAGAGCCTCGCATACTCGTCGCACTGCACTTCGACCAGATAGGCAAACGAATTGGGAGGCCTGGATGATACACAACGGTCGCGGCAGGGGATTTGAGCAGGTAGCGGCTCACCCGCGCGTGGTGTTCGACCAGGGCCGATGAGAGTGTAGACCCGGTGAACCCCGTGGTGAAATTCAGGTGCAGCCCGGCAGTGATATCTCCTTCACGAGCAAGGTTTGCGGCTCTCTCCGAATCCTCCATGAAGACCATCGCGCTGACGGCGGAAACTGCGCCGCATCGCAGGCAATCGTGGATTCGATCGGTAGTCAGGGGGTCACGCCCCCAATCGTCGGCGTTGATAATGAGCATGGCGAAAGGTTAGTTGAAGACTCTAATCGTACGGCGCAGCGAGGAAGCCAGACGGCGCATTCTTTCGGCGGGAGCGAGGCTCAAGCTCCGCCATCCGCTCAAGAAGCTCTCCACCGGCTGCGATAGCATCTCCGCATGACAGCGCCCGGCCCGAAGGCATTCCACAACCGTTTGTTCTGTGATCGGCCCAGAGAGATCGAGTTGCATGGAAAGCGGAAAAAACTGATTGCGCGCGTGAAAGTCGAGAGAAGCGAAGCGAACGGTTCCGGGGAGCAGTGGGCAGCAATCGCGTTCGGCGCCCATCCGTCGTATTTGCGATTCCAAATCTCGACGCCTGCGAAATGGCGAGTCCATGAGGGATCCAGACACCCCACGGCATTGCGTCTCGCGGGATGCGCCAGCACCGCGACTCCCTGTCTCGCGCTCACTTGCTCCAGCATCTCGCGAGTCTCAAGCCGTTCTCCGAGAAAACAGTCGAGCCCCCAGGTCGGCACGTGAACCACATTGTCTGCATCGCTGTATTCGATACCGGGAACCACCAGCAGATTCGGAGAGGACACCTCACGGCACGCGGCACGGTACTCCTGAAAGCGGGATTCAGAAAAATTCTGATCGTGTTCGGCCATGAGCATGACCCGATATCCGCGCCGCTCAAACTCAGCAGCCAGATCGCTCAGCCGCCATGTGGCATCATACGACCACTCGGAGTGGATGTGGCACGCGGCGGCGATGGTCATCGGGAAAGTCCTCGCGCGACGATGCGGCGAATTGTATACCACCAATCAGTGAAGAAAACCGCTTTATCGTCCTTCCGCCAGTTATAAAACGAGTCGCCCTTGCGGATTAAGAGGACGTCACAGAGTGTCCTCCAAAACGAGGGCCACTCGCTATACGCTTTTGAACGCGTACCCCGCAGCACGAAGAGAAGGTGCGCACATTCCCGGCCCAGGTGCCGGCACACGCGGTTAGATTTTTCTTCCGGTGCTGGGATGCTCGTCAATGCGGGAACCAATGCCAGTTTCACGTCCATGCCGGGTACTCGAAGCCTCGCCGACGCGACAACGCCATGCTTCCCCAGGCACGCCCATTAAATTCTACAAACCACGGCGTACCGGACGCGTCGCGCAGAATCTCCACCATGAAAATGCCCCGCCACCGGGCTTGCCGTATGAAGTTCTGCACCGGTTCGCGCAGGTCCGCCGGCACTTCAGTGGCCATGCATGCGCTCGATCCGGATCCTTTGGGGTTCACCATGCGGATTCGCCGGTGAGCGCTCCACGCCTGAACTCCCGCGCTGGTGGCAATGCCGAAGATGCCTTCACCAGTCCCCTGAACGAAAGGCTGCAACAGGACCGGATAGGCTCCGTTCCATTGCCGCAAGACGCTTTCCAGTTCCTTCCGGTTCGCGAAAGTTTGATTTGGGCCGCCCCTGATCCGCCCATCCTGTTCCCAGACCGCGCGTGCCGACCGCAGGATCAGAGGCAGTTGATCGACGTGAGCGAGCACCTCCTCGACCGTGCTCGTCCTTACCGTTGGAGGCACCGCGAATCCGGAATCTATTGCGATGCGTGTCTGGAACCATTTGTCCAGGACCACAGGCGCCAGTTCGGGTCCGGCACCGGCCCAGATCCAGCCTTTCGGCAACTCAATCTGGCCGCTGAGCCACACCGCCGCGTCGTCGAGCGGCATCATCACCTGCTGAATGTCGTCTTCCGATATAGTCGCGAGCAGGGCGCTCAATTCTGCCTGCGCGGCCCGGCTATCCTTTTCCGGCGGTGTGACGTCGACGATCTGGACGTGACGGCTGTGCCGTAACGATGAGCGCTGACCGCGTCGCGCAAATGCTCTCACTCGGTACCCCGCATCCACCAGGCTCCATGCAACCTCGGGTGCCGAGAGGGCCTCGGCGAAGCCAATACACACCAAAGGCCTGACGGCCTCGGCTGGTTTGGCTCGATCAAGCGGAGACCGCGAATCGAGTTCCGGAGATGAACAAAAGGCTGGGGCAGCGGACATTGAGGTCACTGGGGGCGGACGATGGTTCAGAAGCCTCGTTCCTTCAGCAACTGAACGTGAAACGTAGCGAACAGGCGACTCAGATGATGGCCGCCTTTTTCCAATACTTTGACGAGCACATGG
This sequence comes from uncultured Acidobacteriota bacterium, assembly GCA_963786565.1. Lineage (GTDB taxonomy): Bacteria > Acidobacteriota > Terriglobia > Terriglobales > Acidobacteriaceae > Telmatobacter. The sequence goes on from CAWAZR010000025.1 coordinate 71,293, forward strand.
TCACCGAATAACGGTGAAAACGGCAGCGCCACAGCATACACGCAAACCGCTACAGCGGATTTCAGCAGGGAGAGAATCCGCAAAAGGTTCCAGGGTTGGGTGCGCTGCACCTTATGCGCGTTGAAGCCGTTGGCCAAGGCGCGGCGCAGGTAGTATTTCTTCTTCCAGCGTTCCGGCGGTACGGTCTCGAAAACCAGACCTTCTGCAACCGCAACAAAACGGTATCCCGCTTGCATTAAATAGCGAAAGAATTCCTGATCTTCGCCGCCGATGCAAAAGCTCTCGTCGAACGGCTTACTCCGCGCGGAGCAAACCTCCGCCTTCAGCAGAGCGTTTCCGGCATAGGTCTGTTGCCATCGCATGACGGTTCCTGTTGGAAATGCGGGAGCGCCGGAAAACTCACTCCGCGTGAGCCACGCAGGAGGGGTTTGGTCGAAGTAAGGCCGAACCGGACCCAGAACTCCATCGACCTCGAAGGTCTGCATCGCCCGATACATAGTGAGCAGCCAGTTCGGCGGGGGAAACTCGTCGTCGTCGATCATGGCAACAAGATCGCCCTCGGCCAGCCGAAGCGCATGGTTCCTCGCCGCGGCAATCATGGCAACGGGTTCCACCTCGTATTTGATCCGCAGCCCAAGTTCCTCGCCGAGCCTCGTGACTAGATCCTTCGATGGTCCGTTGGCATCGTTGTCGACGACCACAACAGAGATTTCGAACAGGCCGGCCGTCTCCTGGAGAGCAACCAACCGAAGCAGCCGCGCAAGCATGACGTCCCGATGGAACGTGCAGATGCAGACGGTAATGTGAGACAGAGTTTGTCGCGACTTCATGGCGTGCCTTGATGTGCGGTGCCCGCGCGTGACAACAGGTTACTCGAACCGACTGCGGCGGCCAGAGGCTCGTCGACACGCTCCGGCAGCGCCGTGCTCTCTGGAGACCCCCCGCGATCGTGCAATACCTGTTCGAAGATGTCTTCCATGATCCTTGCGGTCAGCAAAATTTCCCGGTATGGAATCGGCAACGGACCGTTCCCCGCGACCGCCGCATAAAAGCCCTCCATCAGGACTCGAAGTCCCGTGTCGGGAGGCAGATGAAAGTCGCCCTTCAGGAAGCCTCGCGCGTTGCGGGCCAGGTTGCTAAAGTACTGCCAGCCTATTTGCGCCGGTCCGACGAAATACGGCAAGTAGCTTTTGTATTCGTTGGCATTGAGCCGCGTGAGCACCTGATTATCGTCGTCGGCCACCAGCGTCCGCCGCAGTCCGCTGATACGGAACTGATGCAGCGATGGCTGCACCTGGGTGGAGAAGGTGAAGTACGCAGTGGTGTCGCATTCGTCACGAATCATGACCCGCAGTTCGTCGATGATGTCTGTCTGCCCCATCTGTCGCAATGCCGGGCTGGTAAATCCTTGGGCGATCACAAGCGGTCTATCTCCAGAAAGAAACTCCGCTATTTTCGCGATGCCGTGACTGATGATGTTCTGCAGCAGCGACCCAGGCAGGCGCCGCAGCCAGTGTCCGCTGTCGCCGAGAAAGGCGCGCGCATAATTTGCGTTGCCGCCCGTCTCATAGCAGAAGATACTCTCCATATGAACCGGTGGTCCGCCAAGGATACCGTCTTCCACCTGCTTCCGCATTTGTGTCATCACTGGAGTGAACTGCGCGTTATGCCCGGCCGTCAGCTTAAGGTTCGTCCGCCCGGCAAGGGCAATCAGTTCCTCGGCTTCGGCCGCTTTGACTGTGAAGGGTTTTTCGATGAATACATTGCACCCGGCCTCGAGGCAGATCCTGCCCAATTCGAAGTGCGTCTGCGGAGGAGTCGTGATGTGCACAACATCCGGCCGCACCGTTTCGACCATGTCCTGCGCATCCAGAAACTGCTGCTCGATCCCAAACCGCTCGGCCATGACCTCGGTCAATAATGGTTCGACATCACAGACGGCCACCAGCGCCGTGTCAGGAATGCGTTGAATCTGCAACGCGTGTTTCTCGGATACCTTGCCGCATCCAATGATCGCTGTCCGGATCATGCTTGCCCTTTCTCGGCGCGCACCGAGGCAAAAAAACGGCTCAGGGCATCGGCCATGCTGACCTGGGGGCGCCAGTGCAGAAGGGCTTTGGCTTTGGCATTGGAATAACGATTGCCCTTGAAATAGGCCCTGCACGTTTTGCGATTAAACACCGGAGGAAGCTGCCCATGCGACCGTGAAGAGTACTTCTCCCATAGCGCGGAGAAAAGATAGAAGAGCCGATACGGGACCGGAATCGAAAGAAAGCGTCGCGCATGCTTCCGATATCCGCGCAAAAACTGGCGGCTGGTCGGCAGGTCATCGTCCACGATGAGAAACTCCTCCGAATCGACACCTGGAACCAGGCCCGCAAGTGCCACGGCCTCCGCACAGTTATCCACGTAGGTCAGTGGCATCGGATTTCCGTGCCCGATGTGAAGAAACACTCCAAAGGTATCGATTCCCACGCGCCCCGGCACCGGGACTTGCCGGAACCAAAGATCACTCCCGGCCGGACGATAACGTAAGGAAGACCTTTGCTGCGCGCGTAATGGCGCACAAGATCGTCCTGTTTGGCCTTGGAGTAGGCATAAGGGTCGTAGCGCCCGATCAGATCCTGCTCGACCGGGCAACTTTCATCCATCAGCTTGCGGCGCCGCAAGTGATCGTTCGAGTACACCGAAAGCGAACTAACGTTAACGAACCGGCGAAAACTTGGCTCCGCAGCCACTGCGTCGAGGAGATTACGGGTGGTGACACATGTACTCATTACGCAACCCTGAAAGGACTTAACGTTGGCCACCGCAAGGTGATAGACCACTGCCGCGCCTTCAGCGACTCGCCTGCATACGTTCCGCGAAAGCAGGTTGCCGTAGACATATTCGAGGCTGACGCCAAATTCAAGCTCCAACTGACGAAGGCCGGCCGCGTTCGGTTCCGACCGCACCAAACACCGTATGTTTCTAAATCCGCGAGACAACAGGTTGCGAACAAGTCGTGAACCCACAAACCCATTTGCGCCCGTGATCGCGATCTTGTCTATGGGGCCGATCAGGTACTGCGCATCCTCGGCGACAGAGGATACCGGCTTGGCGATGGAAGATGATTTCATTGTGAATTTTCCGCGATTCAGGGGCAGAAGGTTAGGAAATCGAGAATCACCACGGCCGGGAGGCATCCGGCGGCGCGGGGTCGAGCCTGTTCTCTGGTTCAAAATCTGAAAAAAACTTGTCTATACGAAACCGAGCACTGAGCATATTTTGGTTTTGCGTTAGTGGCTTCTTTGGAACCGCAAACACAGTGATTACGATGACAGCTGTCATAAAGTCCGTAAGACTATTTAAAGAAGACTCGGTCACATTGTACATGAGAACAATGAGCAACAGGCACATGGAGAAGTTCGCCCAATCCGGATCCTGTGTGTATGTGCGGTGGAACTGTCGCGCACAGGAGAACACCCAGATAACGCAAAGCACAAGCCCAACCTCACCGAGATCTAGCAAGACATCAAGATAGCCATTATGCGCGGTTGGGATTTCATAGAGGTGCCGTCGCTCGTCGGTCCAAAAGCTGCCAATTCCGTATCCCAGTAACGGGCGCTCGCTCCGGGCCGGCAGAACGCTGGCCCAAACATCGGTGCGGCCCGTCAGAGTCGAATCGCGATCCAGCGGCGCAGTGATCATGCGGAGGTTGGCGCCCCCCACAAAAGGCGCCACCGTGCCATTACAAATCAGGAAAAGCATGCACGCATAGAATGCACCCAGTGGAACGATCACATTCCTTTTCCCCAGCCAGCGCAAGCTGAGGAACATTGCAGTGCCAGCAAGCATCGTGGCCAGCGATGTTGCGGAATTCGAGCCGAGAAGGAGGTAGACGCCAAGCGCCCCGATCGAAACGCTCGCCCAAAGATGCAGCTTGTCCGAGCCAATCTTGCGATCGCGCCAGCGCAGATATAACTCCAATAACAGAAAAGAGGAGCCGATCATGCATAGCCGGCCCAGTTGGTTCTTCTGCTCTGTAACTCCAATCCACAACTCAATTCCGGAATAACGCCCATACTGTCGCCCATAGACCGGGAAGTACTTGATCAGCAGCAGAGAAAACGGAATTAATATGTAGGCCGAACGGCGAAAGACGGTCAACAACGCCGCTTTGGGGTTGGCCTCCGACGCTACCAGCATAGCCATGAGAATGACCACGCCCTCGCGTATCCAGCGCTTCATTGCCAAGAGGGTGACGTCGGACCACAACGTGCTCAGCAACATATAGCCGAGGAAAACGAAGACCCACTTGTTGCGCCAAATCGGTCCGGACCAGGCGGAGCGCATCGTGAGCACGATAATCGCGATAGCAGCCAGGCCGATCAGAGTCCATCGATCCACTGGACTGCCGGAATCGTTCGCGTACGTTCCTTGTCCCGGGGTAGTGAACCAAATAGCAAGAGGCCGGCTCGCGGCGATCATTGTCCAAATTGTGGGTACCCACAATGCGAGCGATGTGCCTCGCGATGCGCGATTATCGACGAAGAGCAAAAAAACAACGTATGTGGTGCAGAGAAGGAACGCTATCGAGGCCATGGAATTTTCGCGCCTATCTCGATCCAGATACACTTTGCGGCAAACATGCCGGTGTCTCAACCCAGTGCTTTAAAACGAACAGTCGCCAAATAAAGTCGCCGTAGTCATTGCGGCCGTTTCTGTTGGCTTCGGTAATCTCACCGATAACGGAACTATCGAGGCCGAAATCGCATTTCCTTAACGATTCAAGCCGTTCGTTGAAATCGTCCTGTTTGAACCACTCTCGCAACGGTACCATGAATGAGCTCTTCGGCGCCTTAAGCAGCGACTCCGGCAGATATCGCCCAATCGTCCGCTTCAGCAGGTTCTTCCGCTTGAGCCATGGCAGCTTAATGCTTTTGTCAACCTGATAGGTCAGCTCTACCAGTCGGTGATCGAGAAACGGCACGCGCGCCTCTAGCGAATGCGCCATGCTCATCCGATCGACTTTTGTCAGCATGTCTTCCGGCAATGAGACCTTCAAGTTGAAATACATCTGGCGATAAAAACCGTCGGAAAAGGGACACTGAGCCATTGCCTCAGCGAAATAGTCCCGCATGCCGATCTGCGCGGTCTCGGCGGGGATGAGCCTGGCGAGCATGTCCGGGCTCAACCACGACATCTTGGCGACCGCGCGATTGTCGAACGAAGTCCCGGCAAGCCGGAGAAAGCGCTCCGCGGAGTTCAGGCGGTACCTCGTACGGCCCCGCGCCACGTTGGCAAGCAGCCTGGCGGAAGCATAGATGCCTCGCTGCAGGAGACCTGGCAACCCACGGTACTGGCTGGTGAGTTTCTCTGTCACATAGTTTGTGTAACCGGAAAGAACTTCATCGCCGCCATCTCCGGTCAGGACCATCGTGACGTGCTCGCGGGCGATTCCGGCAACCAGGCCGACGGGCATGGCGGACGCATCGCCGAAAGGTTCGTCGAAATGTCTGAGCACGTGGTCCAGGGATTTATCGAACATCTCCGGCATGGCCACTTGTTCGTGGTGGTGTGTAGCAAACTTGTCCGCGGCATCTTGCGCGAGGCGACGCTCGTCGAAGCCGCGTTCGGCAAATCCAATGGTAAACGTCTCAACCGGAAGTGCGCTCTGCTTCGACATGGCCGCCACGGTGGCCGCCGAATCCAGTCCTCCGCTCAGAAAGGCCCCGAATGGAACATCGCTGCGCATCCTCAATTTCACCGCGTCCAGGAATGTGTCTTCGAACTCCTGGTAAATCCGTTCCGCATCGGTGCGCATATCGGCCTCGCTGGTCGGCGGAAGGTCCCAATAAGTGCGATCCTGTACGTGTCCATCTTGCACCGTCATGTAATGGCCGGGCAGTAATCGATGGATCCCGCGATAGAAAGTATGGGGCGCGGGAATATAGCCCAGCGAAAGATAGATACTTAGCAGTTCGGTCGCCGGTTCGTAATCGGACTTGTACGCCAGGATGCTTTTGATCTCGGAGCCGAAGATGAAAGACCTGTCCACAACGGAATAGTGAAGCGGTTTCTCCCCAAGTCGATCTCGCGATATGAACAGCCGCTTTTGGCGCGAATCCCAGAGTGCAAACGCCCACATCCCGTTGAACTTCTGCTGGCAGTCAAGACCCCATTGCTCATAGGCCGCGAGGATGACTTCTGTGTCGGACGTAGTGGCAAAGCGGTGGCCGAGATTTTTTAATTCGTCGCGGAGCTCGACGTAGTTATAGATTTCGCCGTTGAAGACGACTACGTTCTGCCGATCGGCGCTGTACATAGGTTGATCGCCGGTTGCGAGGTCGATGATAGCCAACCTGCGATGCCCGAGCCCCACGTTGCCGTTTTCGTAGTAGCCCTCACCGTCAGGACCGCGATGAGATACTGCGCGAGTCATGCGACGAAGCACGTCGCGATCGACTCGCCGGGTCCGATCCTGATGAAAGATTCCAGCTATTCCGCACATGGTCTTGGCAGATTTCTATCTAATTCGATCGTGAAGTGAGTAAGCCCTGGTGGAGGTTCCGATCTTGCGCTACTGGTGCGACAATCTGCGGCAGGCCCGTGCCGAGACAATCCAGAATGGCGAACGTAGCTCGGCTCGTAATGGCGAGGGAATCCAGTGGAATTGGAGATTGGTGGCCTTCCCTGATGGTCTTCATAAAGGCCGCGACTTCGTCCTGGTGTCCTTTGCCAGGCTTTTTGATGGTGCGCCGTGAACCACCGGCAAAGTGTTCACCCGACCGGAAATCGTCGATGATGAAGGTCTGACCGCCACCGAAAATCTCGATGCGTTCTTTGCTCAGCAACTTATCGCCGCATGCCAGGTAAGTGATCTGCCCACGGATCCATCCTGAAAACGCAGTGAGACGATGACATTGTCCTGATCGGGAACCTGGTCATTGCCGCGGAAACGGAATTCGCATAAGCACTCATCGGCGCAGAATTGGTGAAATACTGCATCAGGTCAACAAAATGACAAACCTCGCCGAGGATTCGACCTCCGCCTTGTTCCGTTTGTATCCAGTGATCCTTGGGAATGAGGCCTGCATTGATGCGATAATTGATCACCAGGGGTGCGGACATCCCTGAAAGACTTCGCGGGCTTCGCGCGCAAGCGGCGAGAAACGGCGGTTATATCCGACCATGAAACGGAGTATTCAGGCCGGCGACTCTGCGATTTCTTCGATCTGTTAGTTCCTTGGATCGAGAGCGAGCGGCTTCTCGACAAATACATGTTTGCCTGCTTCGAGCGAGGCGGCAACGAACGCCGCATGCGAGTCGTGCCGCGTCGCAATGAAAATGGTATTGATTGATCGAGTCGCGAGAACGGATTCCGCATCGGTTGAGAACGACTGGAACTCGAGCTTCTCGCACACGCTCTTCGCGGTGATGCCGCGGGTGGTCGCTACCGCAGTCAGCTCCCCTTCCTGTTTTGCGGAGGGGATCAGAAACTTCTGCGCGAAACTGCCGGCGCCAATAAAGGCGATGCGGGGCTCCATGGGAGAAGATGCCGTCGCGGGTGGCGCTGTCTGACCGACGGCACCATCGGAATATCCGGGTACTTGAGAAGCATGCCGATATGGCGTTCTCTGGAAATTTCTCCGGTAACGATGTCATACGCTTTTTCAGCATCTTCAATTTTGAAGACATGGGTAATGAGCGGCCGCACATCGACGCTGCCAGTCTCGAGCAGCTTCACGAAGGCTTCCATGTTGCGGTTTTCCGTCCACCGCACATAGCCATATGGGTAGTCGTGCCCGAATTCCTCGTAACTGGTATCGTAGCGGCCCGGGCCATAGGAGCAAGATATTCTTAGTTCCAGTTCCTTCTTATAGAAGTGCGGCTCGCGCGGGATATTCATCGGCACCGAACCCACGATCACGATGACCCCTTTGTGCCGCAGAATCGCAGTTGCCTGCTCCACCGGGTCGCTGGATTGCGTTGCTGCGGTGATGATCACCGAATCGAAACCACGGCCTCCGGTGAAAGCCACCTGGGCGGAGTTCAGGCCGGGGTCTGACCGCGTGCACGCTGCATGGCAGCTGTGCTTCCGCGCTAACGCGACCATGGAATCATCGGTGTCAACTCCAAACACCTGACATCCGTTCGCCCGCAGGATCTGCGCTGTCAACTGTCCGAGAAGCCCCAAACCGATGACACACACAAATTCGCCCAGCCGGGGATTGGCTTGCCGTACACCCTGCATGGCGATTGAGCCGAGCGTGGTAAATGCGGCAGCATCTAACTCAACCGCATCGGGGACTTTGACGATCAGGTTCTGGGGTACGGTGATGATACCTGCATGGGACGCATATCCCCCACCCCCACAGGCCACGCGGTCGCCAAGGTGAAATCTCCCCTCCGCATCCAAAGAAGCAATGACGGTTCCTGCTGAACTGTAGCCAAGTTCCTTCAGGGTTTCGAGCTTTGTGCGCACACGCGTCAGTGTCTCGGCCCACCCGTTCTTCTTCAAGCTTTCGACAACCTGCTTGACGAGGTCGGGCCTTTGCCGTGCTTTTCCCAAGAGCGACGCCTGAGCTGTCGATACCGTCGAGCGCTCCGTGCCAGCGCTGATGAGAGAGAAGTGATTGCGCACCAATACGAAGCCCTTCGCGATCGCTGGTGGCGGAACTTCGGCGACTGACAGCTCTCCGCTTTTAAAATCCTGAATGACTTGTTTCACAAGAATTGACCGTTTTCTGCAATCTGTTTAAGGTTCTCAGCGCGACGCGCAGCCGCTTCTGAACCAGAAATGGATTGCGAATCTGCTTCTGTTCGACTGCCGTTTATCTCAGTCCATGCGCGATTCACACATCTCGCTATGCGCTCCACGTGTGAAATTTTGAGCGCGTAATTGCATGGAATAACAACTATCGTCTCGGCGATTTGCTCTGCTCGGGGACAGTCGCCCTGGTATCCGTAGTGTTTGGATGCCACAAGCGCAATATCTTTCTGGGGCCGTGAGGTGCTGATATGATCCATGCGCAGCCGGTCGACGAACTGTTCGCACTGGAGCGCGGTAGCAAACCGTAGCGGGTATTGAAGGCGGCTGAAATAGGCGCCGGCTCTCTCCATCGAGAGCATCTCGCTTTCGACAGTGAAGTTCCGCTTGTAATAGTCGGCGATGGACCGGTGCTTCTCAAGATGTGCCGGTTGCAACGGCAGACGCCGGAGTGTTGTTTGAAAATCAGTCTCGTACATCCGGGCCGGCACGACCGGGACGGGCACCGCGTCGCTAACCTTTTCGCCGTGAGCCCTCCACAGGCGTTCTCCGATGATCCCCCAAAGCGGCCTGCGGCGGAGCGCGGAGCGCAGATAGGTCTTTACAACATGAAGCCACTCTTCGACTCGGGTCGGTGAGTCGAGTCCCCTGATGGCCGCCAATAGCCGGGAATTTATATCCGTTTGCGAAGAGTAGATTGCTCCACCTTCACCAGCGGAAACGTACTTTCCGGAGCGAAAGCTGAAGACTGAGATTTCGCCGAATGAGCCGGCACTACGGTCGCCGAGGCGCGAGCCGAGGGCCTGCGCACAGTCCTCAATCATCGGTTTTCCCGGAGCCGCGCGCCGCAGGGCCGGTATATCGCAAACATTTCCGAACATGTGGACCGCGAGAACGGCATCCACTTTCGAGCTCTTGGCAGCAAGATCGGCGGCAGACATGCAAAGTGTGTCTGCGTCGACATCGATAAATCGAGCAGTGCAACCGGACGACTTGATGGCCTCGAAAACGACCGGACAGCAGTACAACGGGACCGCAATCGACGCACCGGGAGGCAACGAAAGCGCCTTCAGGGCCAAGACGATTGCGGCTCTCGCAGAGCGGACCGGCAAACAGCGACCCACGCCGGGTATGCTGATATACCGATCTTCAATCGGCGCCGGGAACGATCGCGTTGCAAACAACCCACTCGTCAAGTCGCGAAAGCCGTAGTCCCATTGCTCTGTGGGAATTAAACTCTGCATGATTCACCGGCAGGTCTCTGCCTCTCCCACTCGCGACGCGGCAGTACCAGCCAATTCCATCGCGCAGTCTGTCAGTTTGCGCTTTTCCTGATCTACGATATCTCCACCTCGGAGCCAGCGGACAGCGGACGAGTACACCCAGGCTCTCACAGGTCGAAGATGATACTTCCACATATAGCCCTGCGCCAGGCTGGCACCAAGATGTTTCTTCATCTTGTTAATGCCTTCCTGTTTCGATCCCGCGGGAGGATTGATCCTGGCACCGTAAAAATCGTACTTCCCGACACCGAGGTTGCGGCAAAGGCGGATGGCTTCCCATTGCTGCAACTTCATCGCCCCCGGGTGTTGGTTTTCAATGTTGCCGCCATAAACCCAGAAGGCGGACGGCGCGCTAAATGCAATCAGGGAATAACTCTGCGCCGCGCCCTTGTGCTCGGTAGCCAGGATCTTGCACTGCTCGCCAAGCGAGAGCGCAAATCGGCGGAATGAATCGCGATCCATGAAACTCATCTTGGAGCGACGAAAAGTCTCGCGGATCAGATCGTAAGCTGCATCCAACATCTCGATCCCCTCGCGTACAACAACGCCGTCCTTTTGCGCGGAGCTGATGTTTTGGCGACTTGTCTTGGAGATGTTGCGCCAGAGGGTTTCTTCGGAGGGCTGCAAGTCGACCACATACGAACCATAGGGAGCGGGGATAGCGCCCTCAGGATAAGTGCGGAACAGTGCGTTGTTCGATCCCGGGATAATCACATCAGCACCAGCGGATCGAAAATAATCTACGACACTGTTCAAAAACGATCTTTCTTCGTCGATGTCTAAACCCGGGCCCATTGGAATGGTTTCGCTTCTGAACCGCACCATGCGCAACCCAGCTTTGTTCAGAACCGTAAAGGGGAGGATGCAGCGCTGAGTTCCCGATTCATCGTTTCCGCCAAGCCAGCCATAATCGTCGCCGACGGCCTGAAGGAACTCTCGCTTTGCGAACACGGGGAGGCTGGGATCCCAGCAGATCGCAATAGGTGCCGCTGAGATCGTTCCATGTTCAAGCTCGACTGGAGCGACGGCTGAAACCGCATGTAGGCCTGTATTCATCATGAGAGTTGCAACTCGGGGCAGAACACTTGCGAGAAGGTTTTGATCGCAACAGCGCGTTCGCGCAAATAAGCAAGAAAATGCGCAAGTGCCTCGCCGTCGACAAAGTCCTTCGAATGGCCGATCGCCACGACGGCTCTCTGTTCATCGGGATATGTACTCTTAATGATCGCCTCCGTTGTGTCGCGCATCTCTTCAAATGTCATCCGGCAGAAGTCCAATTTGCGGGGGTACCGAAGGCGCAAAAAATCTTTCCATCGGCGTGGCAGGGGCGTGCCATAGCTTCCGTTTTGCGCTTTCCTTTGCAGCTTGATCCTCTTGGAGCCTAGCATCTTCCAAAATCCAACCATCTCTGTGTGAATCGGGATTTCCAGGAGCCGGCCGCTGGGGTCCGATACGTTAACGTCGTCGCCGAAATGCCACTGGTGGCCATTGCGGAGTGCCGCGCGGTAATCCAGATCCAAACTGCCGATCCTGCCGCCCTTGAACACGGAGGAATCAATCTGCACTCCGTTCCGAGCGAGCACATTGGCAACCACCGCGGTAGGTTGCATCGCCCAGAGTCCGCTTCGGTAAGCCACAGGAGTGTAGCCCGGATCACCGAGGGCATTTCGCAAGTAGCGGATCGCCGATGACACGATCGTCTCGACGCGGTCCGATCCCAAGTTGCTGATGTTCCGCTCGCTCCAGTCCAGAAGCCAGCGTCCGTCCTGATAACGCGCGTTTTCCCACCAAGGGTGGGTATGAAGCGCGATTTCGTGGCCAGCCTCACGGAGTTCACGCAACTGCGCGCGCACTGTGGCGCTGTCAGGATCGCATCCCGCCTCCTCAATCCTGGCGAGTTCTACTGCCTCTGCGAAGACCACAAAGGGGGCGTCGAACACTTCAAAGAGCTTTGCTAACCGGGCCGTCGGATCCACCACGAGATCGCGCAGTGAACCTTGGCCATTGCCATAGATCTCGTAGTCGAGCGTGAATATAATGTGAACCATTCTGCCTCTAACCGACTGCTTCGTATCTGCTATCGGTCATCTCGATGCCATCACGCTTCGAAGCCTCTAAGAGAGTGGCCATCGCGAGGAACATCCATGCTTGAGACCATCTCATGTACGAAATTCGATTGGTATGCGACCGGAGAATGCGGTAGTAGAAAAAGCCCCGCTCGTCCCACATATGAGTGAGTGCCCAGTGCAAGACGTCGTGTGCACGGAGCAAGTTGTCCGGGTCGATGTCCGTGAAAGTGACCAGGGTGATGATGCATTGCGCCACGGCATGAATGTCGAAGGGATAGATCCGATCATGGAAGTATCCGGTTGAACCGTCACGGCCCACGAAGTGCTTCCGGTAGAAGTCGAAGCCGCTGCGAATCACGCCGTCGAATTCATCTGCAGCTAGATAGCGCGACAAAGCGCGCAGCGCGCAGAGATTATAGCCAGTGTGAAAGTTGTCGATCCAACCTTGTGATGGCGCTTCGCCATAAAGCCACGATCCATTCGGCTGCTGCTTCTTGGCCGAATAGCGAGCTACCTGCAAAGCGGGATGGAGGAATTGTTCGTTTCCTGTATAGCTGTATGCGCGGCACAACAGAGCAGACGCAAGAAAATTCGCGTTGTACACTTGATTGCGCACCGAGGGAAGGGGATAGCTGAACCCTGCGGTGCTCCCATCGGACCAGTAAAGTTCATCAACAACATACTGGGCCGCACTCAAGCCCATTTCGAGGCACTGCGCGTTGCGGTTCCAGTCGTACGCATCAAAGAGCCCATTCGCGACGAACGTCGTGCAAACCAGGTTCGGCGTCCCCGAAGGAACAACAATCGTGCGCGTTTGCCAGGGAAAGCTATAACCCCAACACGAATACCTGGTCCCCGGGGAGCGCAGCGCGCTGAGGCGCTCAATCATGAAAGCGATCTGCTGTTCCAGCTCCTGCTGCTCCGCAACGCCGATTCTGCAGAGTTTCACCAGGCCCGATAGAAACAGAGCCAGGCCCTTGGGATTTTGTGTTTTGGGAATCGCCAGCAAGGGGCGAAGGTTTACGGGGAGTCTCTTTAGCGCCTGCGTAAGAACCAACCGCGGGAACCTGGAATCCAAAAGCGGTACAGCCTTAAACAGCCTGCTATTCAAGGCATCATATGGGTCGTAGCCGGCCCAATCATTCGACCTGCAATAGGTCAGCAGCGCCTGTAAAGAAGCCGCTACATTTGCATTTGCTTTGGAGTCACTCATTAGCGATAAATCCTCAGACGCAGAGCGAAATCCCGCGCAGTTATTTCGCAACAAGGATTTCAGCAATCCGTTCTGAGGCTTTGCCGTCCCATAGCGAAGGAATCTGGCCCTGCTTCACTTCGCCACGCTGGATTTTCTCGACCTCTTCGCGAAGCCGTTTGATATCGCGCCCAACCAGAATATTGGTCCCAATTTCGGTTGTGACCGGCCGTTCCGTATTCTCCCGAACCGTCAAGCACGGGACTCCGAGATAGGTTGTCTCTTCCTGAATGCCGCCTGAATCAGTGATGACAACCGTTGCTCGCGTCTGCAGCCCTAAGAAATCCAGATAAGGAAGCGGGTCCATCAGCCGGAGCGCGTCGATGTGGCCGTTGAGTCCGATCTTCCCGAGTCGTTCTTTGGTTCGCGGGTGTACAGGGAACAACACCGGAAGCTCGCTGGAAATTTCAGACAACTCCTTCAACATTGAGCCGAGCCAGGATACGTCGTCGACATTCGACGGCCGATGCAGTGTGACCAAAGCGAACCGCGAAGGTAGATCGGCAGGAACGCGAGCCGTAGCTTCCGGCAGCGTGCGCATCAGCGTGTCGATCATGACATTCCCGACGAGTTTTACCTTCTCGGGCGCCACTCCTTCGCGGCTAAGGTTCGCGTTCCCGTCAGGTGAAGGCGTAAACAACAAATCTGACATCTGATCGGTCAGAATTCGATTGATCTCTTCCGGCATCGTGCGATCGAACGAGCGCAGGCCGGCCTCGACATGCGCGACCGGCACTAACAGTTTCACGCACACGAGTGCGGTGGCTACGGTGGAGTTGACGTCACCATAAACGACGACCACATCAGGTTTGTTTTCAGTGATGACAGTCTCAAAGCGGCTGATAATCTGCGCTGTTTGCTGCGCATGACTGCCCGAGCCCACTTGTAAGTTGATGTCTGGCGCAGGCAATCCCAGCTGCTGGAAGAACACGTCGGACATGTTGAAGTCATAATGTTGTCCGCTGTGCACCAGGGTTTGCCGGACCGTCGCGTGCTTAGCCAGCGCCGCATAGACCGGCGCAGCCTTCATGAAGTTGGGTCGAGCTCCTACCACGTGCAGAATATGCATAATCAATACGAGAGTCAGAGGCTAATCGGTCTCAGCGAGCCGCCGGAACCTGGACCGGAGTTGATCTGGACGGCTTGGAAGGTGAAGCCATCCCAGCTAGCCGAATGATGTGGTTGGTGACGGTTTCCAGCGTTTCCTGTCCACTTGCGACGTAATGCCCGTTTTGCTCCCGCTTGCGGATCACGAGTTTGGAGGTCAGGTCGGCCGGAGATTCCAACATTACGAGCCGCGCGTGCTTGGCCAGATACTTATCCACCGCTCCGGTTGCCCCGCGGAAGACGCTGTATACAGGAACTCCCAATGCAGCGGCCTCCCGATTCATCGTACCGCCGCCGCTGACGACAAGGTCGGAGTACCAGATCAGGTTGAGACCGTCCAATACGTCGTCAGGGATGATTAACTTGCGATTCGAAACAAGTCGGGGCCAAGCTGCGGCGATTTCGTGTCCCTGCTTCGGAGTGCGCGGCAACATAACCATTCGCACTTCCGGCATCGCAGCAAGATAGGAAATAGTTGCGTGAAAGAGCGTGTCGCTGTCGGGATTGTGATAATGCGCTTCACTGGCTGGCGGGCGCATGGTCACCAAAATGTCATCTTCCGCGATCCCAAGGCTCTTCCGCATCCCTTCTTCCGGTTTGAAAGACGGTACATAGACGTCTTCCTTGATCCCGGGATATGTCAGAATTCGATCCGCACTCAGTCGGATCGCGTCAGTCGGGATCATGGCGGGAGTCATCGACCAGCTCGGGCTCACGATCGCCCAGATTTTCGCGAACTCATAATCCGCAATCTGCAGCGTCGGTATCCCCAGCAGCTTGGCTGTGACCAATTGGCTGCGGGAACCATGAGACACCGCGAGGGCTGGACGCGCTCGCCACACTGCCGGCAGCAGTTGCAGGCTCCGGATCGCGAGTCCAAGAAGCTTCATGACGCGGTGCTTCCCATAGTGCTTGCCGATCGCCTTGACTTCAAGATGCATTTGCTCGGCGAGACCGCACACCTGGAAACAATCCCGCGCCGTCAGCAACACTTCGTGCCCCTCTGCCTGCAATCGCTCGATGATGGGGCGGAAGAACGGCACATGAGGAGAATTGTCCAAGTCAATCCAAATCGTTTGCCCCGCCGAGTTGAATGTTCTAGATTTACGCATCGCTGCTTCTTCACGAGTTTGTCCGGCTAATGTTTCTCTACTTTGCTCTTCAATCAAATCTAAACCCATGGTTTTTCCCTTCGCTTCAATGTGGGGAGCACTGTTTCGAAAGCTCGGCAACGGATCAACACGTTTCTCTTCGTCGTAACACTGGCCGCCATCGTCAGAGACACAAGTCGGTGGAGACAAGTTGTTGTATGAGCTTATGCCAATTTCATTTCACGCAGATTATTTTCGCCCTGATCAGCTGATTTAAGTGAATCGTTCTTCGTGAAGGCCCAGACCTCATTTGCGACGCGCGCCTGTTGCGCGACCGTGAGCTGCGGGAACATGGGCAGCGAAATGATCTCAGAGGCCAGCCGCGACGCCACTGGAAAATCGTCGGGCGTGTAATTGAGGAATGCGTACGCTTTCTGCATGTGCAGCGGAATCGGATAGTGAATTCCGGTGCCGATGCCCTTGGTGTTCAGAAAGTCAATCATGCCATTGCGAACATCGGTGCGCACCACATAAAGATGGTAGACCGCGCGCGACCAGGAAGGCTCATAGGGAATGCCGAGTGCCTGATCCTTGGCGAGCAGGCGATTGTATTCCGCGGCCCGATCCCGCCGTTTCTTATTCCACTCATCGACGTACGGCAGCTTGGTGTGCAGAATTGCAGCCTGAATGGCATCGAGGCGCCCGTTATATCCCTCGAGATCGTGAATGTATTTGCGAACCTGGCCGTGGTTGCGCAGCATCTTCGATTTTTCCGCCACCTCGAGATCATTGGTGGTGATGGCGCCGCCCTCGCCGCAGGCGCCGAGGTTTTTGCCCGGATAGAAGCTGAACGCCGCGGCCCGCCCCATGGAACCGGCCCGCATCCAGCGATTGTGTTTCCTGGAGAAGTATTCCGCCCCATGCGCCTGACAGGCGTCTTCAATTACGGTAAGGCCATACTTGGCCGCGAGGTCGAGAATGGGATCCATGTCGGCCATTTGCCCGTAGAGATGTACGGGAACGATGGCCGTGACAGGCCTGCCGCTGCGCAGGCTGATCAGCGTGCCGGCGCTGTTCTGCACGCACTGTTTTTCAAGATAGCGCTCGAGCATATGCACCGACATGTTATAGGTGCGCTCGTCGACATCGATGAACTCGGGAATGGCGCGCGCCTGCGAGATCGCTTCCGCGGTCGCAATGAATGTGTTGGGCACGGTGAGTACGACGTCGCCAACCCCGACACCACATGCCATGATCGCGAACCGCAGGGCATCCGTCCCGCTGCTGACAGCGATGGCCTGGCTGGTCTGGCAGAAGGTTGCGAAGTCCTCTTCGAATTTGTCGACCACTGGGCCGCCCACGAATCCCGCGGTGTGCAGGCCTTCGCGAAACGCCTTGACGAGCTCTTGTTCAAGCTCGACGTGGGGAATGATGAGATCGAGAAATGGAACTGAATCAGACATTTGTGGCTCCCCCGGTTCCCGCATGAGACGCATAACTCTAGCGGGGTTGCCGGCAACGACGGCATTAGGTGGGACATCCTTGGTGACGACGCTGCCCGCGCCAATCATCGCGTTTTCGCCCACTCTCACGTTCGAAAGAATGGTCGCATTGGAACCGATGGAAGCGCCACGCTCAATCACGGTCCGCTGAACCTTCCAATCCGCTTCGGTCTGGAGGCTCCCGTCTGTGTTGGTGGCGCGGGGGTAGGCGTCGTTGATGAACATGACTCCATGGCCGATGAAGACATTGTCTTCAATCTGCACGCCCTCGCAAATGAACGAGTGGCTGGAGATCTTGCAACGCTTGCCGACGCGCGCGTTCTTCTGAATCTCAACGAAGGCGCCGATCTTTGTGTCGTCGCCAATCTCGCAACCGTAGAGATTGATGAACTTCGATAGCCTGACGTTCACGCCGAGCCGAACATCCTCGGAAACAGCATTCCATGAATTCATAGGCGGACAAAGGCTCCTTTTCTCTTCAGCGATTCGCTGGCAGCTTCGAGCATCCTGACAACACGGAGGCCCGCCTCGCCGTCGTTAAACGGCTCCTGCCCTGTGGAGATACATTCGACAAAATAACCGAGTTCCTGGCGCAGCGCTTCGACCTGCTCCAGCTGGGGCGACCACATATCGCCAGAACGATAGCTCACCAGCAACTGGTAGACGCCTTCCTCGCTGGTGATTTTGACGCCCTTGTTATAGACCTTTACCTTTTCGTCGGCCTCAAGATCGTTCCACACGATCATCCGCTTCTCGCCGCCGATGAGCGTGGTTCTGACTTTCACGGGCGAGAGCCAGTTCACGTTGATGTGCGCAATGATCTTGTCCGGGAAGTAAAGTGTCATGTAGGCCACGTCTTCATGGCCGTTCAGATGCCCTTCGCCGGTTGCGACGATGGCCTCTGGGGTCGCCTTGATCAGGTAATCCATGATGGAGAGATCGTGCGGCGCAAGATCCCAGAGCACATTGATGTCGTGCTGGAAGAGGCCAAGATTCACTCGGGTAGAGTCGTAATAATAGAGCTTTCCCAGTGCGCCTTCTTCCATGAGGCGGCCGATCGTCCTGACCGCTCCCGTAAAGAGAAAGGTGTGGTCGACCATTATCCTGAGGTTTTTCTGCTTGGCCAGGTTGACCAGTTCCTCACCTTGCGCGGCAGTGCTCGTGAATGGCTTCTCCACGAAGACATGCTTGCCATGTTCGAGGCTCGCCTTCGCCAGGTCGTAATGGGTCCACACCGGGGAGACGATTGCCACCACGTCAATGTCTGGAGAGGAAATCACCTCCATCGCGTCGGGAGTGATCTTGACGCCTGGATAAGCCTTACGCGCACGAGCCTGCGCATTAGGGCTGAGGTCAGCGATCGCCTTCACCTCAGACCCGTCCAGACTCATGAGGTTACGCACAATATTCGGGCCCCAATATCCATATCCAATAACGCCGAAGTTCATAATTGTCGAGCTCCTATCTATAGTGCTTCCACCCGATCGAACGGGCTGTTCAAGCTAGAGGCTGCTCTGGAATCTTTGAAAAGATTCGCAGAATGCTGCGATGCGAATTGTCGCGCGATCACCTTCACTGCGGGAGAACGAATCCAGCAGGGGTGTGCGCGCAGGGCCGCGCCTGAATGCGCGGGTAATAGTACAGAGTCAGAGGATGATTACGATCCGGAAGGAAGGCGCGCTCAGTGGGCGCCAGATCCTTTGATCACGGCAAGAGGGGTCCGAAACAGGATTTTCAGGTCGAGCCACGGCGTCCAGGATGAGGCATAGCGGAGGTCGAGCCGCACCATGTCGTCAAACCGTACGCTACTGCGGCCAAGCACCTGCCACAGCCCGGTGATGCCCGGCTTGACGCCCAGTAAGCGGCGGCGGTGCCAGGTTTGATAGGCAGCGAATTCGTAGGGAACCGGAGGACGCGGGCCAACCAGAGACATATCTCCCACGAGCACATTGATGAACTGAGGCAGCTCATCGAGGCTCGTGCGGCGAAGGATCCTGCCGACACGCGTGATTCTCTTGTCGTTGGTGAGCTTGTAGACGTTCGTGCCTTCTTTCGGCGCCCCCGCGGAGCGGTCGGCGATGAAGCTGGTTACAAACTCGCGATGAACGGCCGCATCGTTGTTGACATACATCGAGCGAAACTTCAGGAAGGTGAACGACTTGCCGTAACGCCCGAACCGGGATTGCCGGAAGAAGATGGGACCTTCTGAGGTGAACTTGACGGCCAGCGCGATGACGAGGAAGAGTGGCGCACACATAACCAGTGCGATTGTGCTTCCAGTAATGTCGATCAGGCGCTTGGTGATCAGTACAGGTCGGCGGCCCTTGTCTTTACGAGCGAGGTCCGGATAAAGCGCGGCATTGCTCTGACGGCCCGGTTTGTCATGATCCCAATCGTCCGGGAAAAAGTGGAAGGTGATGCGAATCTGATTGAACTGCTCCGGCGACAACTCCTCACGCAACGTGGCATTAATCTTGTTGAGGAATGTCTCGAGGATCGATCCCTTGTCGTTGACGATAAGGCCGGTAAAGATCGTTCCCAGAATCTCCCGATCTTTGTACCAGCCGATAAGGTCAGTGTCCCGGCTGGAAGCAAGAAGGGCCGCGGTCGCGGCGTCAAGGGTTGCACGGTGCTTCTTCGCGCTCTGATCGCTGTCGGCTTCCAGCAGCATCAGAAGAAAAGGCGCGCTGGATCGCTCCGTGCGCTTGCGTTCAATCGCGATCATCTGTCTGAAAGTCTCTTCATCCAGGGTGATACGTTCAACAACCCGAGTGTTATCCAGGAGCGGGTCAGTTGCATGGGGGAGATTGGTCTGGCGTGAACGAGTCACTGCATGCTCCTCTATCGGCGATGAGCCGAGATTTGTTGAATGACAGCACGTGCGACTGCACGCATCGGCGATTTCATGGGCCCTATCGGCCGTGCGCGCAAGTCAGGGGCATTCGGCTGCCCGGGGGCGGTCTTCTACGTGACGGATGCGCTTACAGAAAAACCAAAACTTGCAAGTGCATGGAACAGAATTGTGTTGCGTGAAACGGGAAAGCCTTATTACCTGGTCATTGAATTTCTGCACATCGTGTGCAGAAACGTTATGGCGATGTGCCTTACAACCGATGTTCATGCTGGTTCTCAGCGTTTGTTAAACGGCCCCAACTGATGCCGAAACATCCGCTTTTTGGATCCCTGCCAGGCCGGCTCAGGAACCTTGAGAACCTCCATAGTAATAACTGCTATAAGCTGAGGCGACTGTACTGTTCATCAGGGCTCCGAGCATTTTCTGTGGCTCGAGAACCTCAAGGCCTTTCTGAAGCTGATGTTTTTCTGTGACTCCCTGACGGGTGACAAGAAGAATGCCATCCGCGAGCCTCATCCAGATGCTGGTA
This sequence comes from uncultured Acidobacteriota bacterium, assembly GCA_963786565.1. GTDB lineage: Bacteria > Acidobacteriota > Terriglobia > Terriglobales > Acidobacteriaceae > Telmatobacter. The sequence goes on from CAWAZR010000025.1 coordinate 91,732, forward strand.
TCCGCCAAAGGAAGAACCGGAGGCGAATCAATAATGATCCAATCGAAGATCTCGGAGAGCCGATCCATGAGCTGTGGCAGCTTCTGCGATTGCAAAACTTCGAGCGGATTGCCCGTTGCGCTGCCGGCGGGCAGGATCCAGATTCTCGCTTCTTCAAGATGGTAGACGTACTTGAGCAGGTTGTCGTCCTCCTGCAGCGCATCACAGAGGCCGGGGACCTTTTCTACCCCGAACATAGTTAGCAAGGCAGGAATGCGCACGTCACCTTCGATCAACAACACTTTTTCTTCGGCACCATGCCCGAGTGCGCACGCGAGATTAGCCGAAATCGTACTTTTGCCTTCCCGCGGAATTGTGCTGGTAATGAGGACCTTCTTGAGCGGACGTTTCCGGCGGAGAGCCCTTAAGCGGACCCCGAGTAAACGCACGGCTTCAGCGGCTGGATCTTCCCGGTCCATAAGACAGACAAGATGGCTATCGGCAGATAACGTAACCGGTAGTTTCGGAAAGTCCTGGATCACCGCGCGAGGATTTTTCTCCGCCAGCGATTCCCCATTGACCAACGCGCCGAGCGCAGCGTTCAAGACGTGCTCCGCCTCCTCGACGAGAAGGCCGTTGCCATTGCTGCTCGCCGCAGCCGGTTCAGCGTGGGACTCATTTTTCTCCCATGCTGTGGCTGCGCGCTGTTCGGCGCGCCGAAGCAGTTCGGTGCTCTTCGGCGGCGCGGACGAATCGGATCCCGAACTCTCGGTTTCCGATTTTTGCAGGGCGTCAAAAATTCGGCTCATTGATGCTCTCTCTTATGCGGCAGGCTCTCGCCCAACGCGGGTCATTTATGGCGCGGCTGGTACTTGTGGTTCACTACGACAACCGCGCGCCTTCAAAACTATTCTTGCGCTTCTTTCACATTGCAGGAGCGGTAGCAACTCCATTAGGCCAAGCTTCAGAGAAACAATTTGCGTGAGAAAAAGTCAGTACCTTCTTCTATGGGACTGTCTTTGGCCTGACCATCAATCAGAATGCGGCGAGAAGCCGCCGGAATCGATCATTTTCAACCTTGCTCAACTTGTACGGGCTGCTCGGGCCGCCAATACGACTCCAGCCGGAACTCCGATGCCACGTCTTCGATGATGCGCGGGGTAACCGTCAGCGTCTCCTTGGCGTAGGCGCTGAGGAGCGCGTTTTCGCAAAGGATATTTATGAGGCGCGGAAGCCCGTGCGAATAGGAGTAGATTGCCGCCACGGCCTGTGGTGAAAATGGCGTTCCGTTGGCCGGATCGGCGCCTGCATTCATCAAACGTTGTTCGATATACTCCTGAGTTTGCTGGGCAGTCAAAGCTCCGAGCTGAGTGCGCAGGGCGACACGCTGCTTCAACTGCCTAAGCTCGAAGGAATCCAGTTTCTTATCCAGCTCCGGCTGCCCGACGAGAATAATCTGCAGCAACTTGTCGTCGGTTGTTTCGAGGTTCGATAGAAGACGCAATTCCTCGAGTGTGTCGACGGGAAGATCATGCGCCTCGTCGACAATCAGCACCGTCGTCATGCGCTGTCTTCCGCGGGTGACGAGAAATCTGCTCAGGTCGAGCAGCATGTCGGCCTTCGATTTCCCCGAGGCGGGGAGTCCAAAGTCGGCAAGCACATACTGCAAGAAGTCCATGGGCGCCAGACGGCTGTTGAACAGATAGGCATAAACGATGTCCTTACTGTTTCTCAACAACCGCAGAAGGCAGCGAAGCAACAAGGTCTTTCCGGTACCGACCTCACCGGTGACAACCACGAAGCCCTTGTGCTGCCGGACGCCATAGTATAGAGCCGCGAGAGCCTCATTGTGCCGCGGAGTCGGCACGAAGGAATTCGGATCGGGCGTGAGGTCAAACGGGTTACGCGAGAGTTGAAAATAGCTCTTATACATTCGCAGTGGGCCTACTGGTGCATGAAGCTGAAGAGGGAAGCCGCCAGGATCACGGTGAAGACAACTGCCGTCGTAGTCCATCCCAGCACCAGCGACGTTTTTGTCTTGCGCGCATCCTGCGCTGTGACAATCGAGGGAACTTCGGAGATGACCGGGACCGGCAGCAAGGCCTTGATCTCCTTCTCGCGATACAGGCGATCGTCAAGGAATTCGAATACTCCAGCGATCATGAAGCCCAACAACAATCCGATGGCCACGCCAATCCCACAGAACTTGAGATGATTGGGAAAGTCGGGTGATAAAGGCAAGCTGGGGGGATCGAGCATCGTGAAACGCTCACCCTGCTGCAACTGCTCCATGTTTGTGGCCAGTACAGATTCATCTCTCTTCTTGAGAAGACCGTCGTAGTTAGCCTTGGCTTGATCGTAATCGCGAGTAAGATCGGCGAGCTGCGATTCGACTCCAGGTTCTATATTCAGGCGCGCCTGGTAGCCGGAGAGCCTGTTCTTGAGGTCTTCGATCGTCGCCTCGCGGTTCGCAATTTCCAGTTGATTGGCCTGCAACTGACCCTGTAACTGGCGCATGGAAGCGCTCATGGCCGGATCGCCGTCTCCGGGCTTACCAACTTCGCTCTTCCTCGCCGCGAGGAGATTATCGCGAATCGCTTCAGTCTTTGCGATCTGTATTTTCAAGGCCCGAACATCGGGATACTTGTCGGTGTAGTGCGAACTCAATTCAGATAGCTGCGCTCTCATGGTGGCCAGCTGCTGATTGACATACGCCAGGTCGCTCATGCCGCCATTCCCGGGCGCTTCCGTGCCCGTCGTGATTCCCTTGGCCTGCGCGTTTCGCTCCTGCTCAATCATCGCCTGGAGATAGACTCGCTGTTGCTTTGCGGTGTTGAGGCTGCTCTGCTCATTTTGGAGCTGCGCCTGCAAGCCGGCAAGAATCTGAAGATTACCTGCCTGCTGCGTGGGCAAGTCCCCTTCGTGCTCAGATTCGAAAGCGCGGACCTTTGCCTCCTCGTCAGCGAGTTCCGCACTCGCATCGGCCAACTGCTTTTCAATGAAGCTGGTCGTGCCCACGGACTCTTCCATGCGCGCCTTGGAGTTTTCACCGATGAAGAGATCGGTCAATTCGCCCGTGACCCGTTGTGCGAGGTGCGGATCCTTCGCGGTGTAGGTAACTGTGAATGCCGAAATATCGTTACGCTGCGGGTCGCGCACCAAGTCAATCTTGATGTCGTTGCGCATCTGCGCGACTTCTGCGTCCTGTGCCGCCGGGTCGTGCGCCCCTTTGTACAAATGCAGCTTGTCGATGATCAGGAGCAGGCGCGTGGAGCTTTCAACCTGCTGCTTGATGCTCTCCAGCCGGGCCTCCATATCGTCGCCGATATTCGGCGCCACATAATCCTGCGTCGCACTGGGCTGCTGCACCAGGATCTGCGTGCTGGACTTGTAGCGCGGCGGAATCACCCAACTGGCGCCCCACACGAGGAGCCACGCAACAAATAACGGAATCAGAAAATAGAGGTGCCGCCGGCGCACGATGTCGCGCACTTGCCCAAGATCGGTACCTTCTGATCGACGCTCTTCCAACTCTTCAGGCATGATTATCTCCCCAACGGCTTTTTGAATTGATAGGTAAAGTTGACGTACTCCCGGTCACTGTCCGGGTTTCCCGCGATTGCCTGGATTCCACTGAAGGATTCCTGGAGACGGTCATACCCGAGGTCTGCAGTGAAGCGGTCTCCAATGGTGCGTCCGAACGTTACACCCGCCATGAATTCATTGCCTCCCTGATAATCGTCCGGCAAGCGTCAGTGCGGGATTGATGGTGTTGTATCCGAGCGGCCGCCCCGGCGTGCCAGGTACGGGAGATCTTCCACGCGCCTGACGCATTGACGTTGCTCGATTGGTACGGCCCGACCAGCCCTTGACCAACGGCAATAACGTGCAGGAAATTGAGCGCGAGATTGGCGCGCGGACTTTGCCACCCCATGCTGGCAACGGCGGCAGGAGTCCACAGTAAAAGTCTCGATGACGGCTGTGAAGTTTGCGTCACGTTCGTATTTTGTGCACCGAAGGAAACCGACACGGAGAAGTTGCGTTTGAAGTAGATGGAGTAATACGGCATCAAAGTCTCCGTCTGCGTATCCACCTGCGAATTGAGCCGGAGTAGCGACCGTCCGCGAGTACTGGTAGTCCAGACCTATGTATTGGTTGCGCGCGAAGCGCTCGATATAGAATGCCGACGCCGATTCTCCGGTCGAGTTGTAGAGCCCTCTGAGACTGGTCGGCATTGCCAAAATCTGTAGAGCGAATACGCCGCCGTTGGCGCCAACCATGGAATTGGTAGCCAAATTGGTAAGTGATCGCAGCACCTCCGTTGTTTGCCGTCTGTTGGGCAAAGGGGATAAGCACAGCGGGAGATGGCGGCTGCGTCGTACCACCGACGCCTCCAGCGAAAGGAAAGGCCGTGTTAAAGACGTCCGAGAAACGCGTGAAAAAGTCCGTCACGTTGAATGCCAAATGCGGACTCAACTGCTCCTCGAACCTGAAGTTGGCGGTCTGGTCGATCGAATCGAGAACGCTATCCGGTTGATAGAACGAAAATGCGGGGTTATAAGCAAAGGCCGTATGCTGGCGTCGGCGTAATTCGATCGTAAGTGAACGTGGGATTGATCAAGAATGTGTAATCGTCAACTGGCGTGCCCGTCGACGGATAGAAGAATATTGTCGGTGTACCCCACGTTTGCGGTGAGAGCGCCTGCAAAAAAGTTGGAGCTTACATCAACGCCGACAACGCTGGGATAAGGGACTCCGCTCACCAGCGGTGGTGTTGCCATGGGTATCTCGACTTCAGGCGCCGTGGCGCCGCCTTCGGCACTTGGTTCAACCTGGCAGAAAGCGGGCATCGCAACGAGGAAAACGAGGAGAGAGCAGATCCGCACTTGCATGGGCACTCCTCTACGGAACAATGATGGTGTCATGTGGCTTGAGGTAGATGTTCTGGGCCGTATTTTTGCCCTTGATGAACTTTTCGTAGTTGAAATTGATGCGCGCGTCCTTGCCGCTGGAATCCGGCCGCAGAATGTAAATCGACTTCTTTTTGGCGAAATCCTTGAAGCCGCCCGCAGTGGCGATGGCATCCACGATCGTGATCCCGGAGTTCAGTGGATACGATCCGGGTTTTGTCACCTGTCCGAGGATATTGAACTTCAGACTATTTGTCTGCTGGACAATTACCGCTACCTGAGGCTCCGAAATGTAGCTGCGGAGCTCTGCCGTAATGCTTTGCTCGAGTTGGGAAGGCGTACGGCCTTCCGCTTGTAAATCGCCTACGAGCGGCAGGGAGATCTTTCCGTCGCTGCGCACGGTAACCGAGCGCGAGAGATCGGGCTCTTTCCAGACGCTGATCGACAGCACGTCGTCGGCGCCAATCACGTAAGTGGCATCCGACCGGACGCCGGGCATGGGCGCGCCGGACTGTGCAACTGGGGCAGCGGCTGAAGGGTCAGACTGACCGCTCGCCATGATTGCTCCCATGACAATCACGCAAAAGGCAGCGCATAAAACAGTGCAAATCTTCAACGTATCGTTTTTCTTCGTACGAATCATGACGGCTCCCATTAGCGGTCTTGGTGGGGTTGAATAAGGCAGTGTGTCAAGATGCCATCCGGCACTCTATTGAACTTCCAAGCGGCAGCTGCGACTACACGATAACAAAAAGACTTCCGAATCTGAGATTAAATTGACGCGACCTTGGGATTGGGAATTTCTCTCCCCGAGAGAGTCGCTGATGCGGGACTCATACGCGGCAGTCCGTTTTGGCTGGTCGAAACCGGCTGTACCTGGCCACTCGCCTCAAGAGCACCCGGGGCGATTGGTTCCACATCACAAGCGTTTACTTCTACGGAGACGGATTGCGAAAGCATATCAACGGAGATCACCAGACGGCACAGATTTTTCTTGCGTACAAGAATGCCCTGAACGCCCTCGATCGGGCCTCGTATCACGCGAACGCGCATGCCGCACTTCAGGTAGGGGTGAGGTTCCACTCCGGTGGAACTCGCGAGAGCGCGCTGAACGGCTTCGATCTCATCCTGCGGCACCATCGCGACCTGGTCGCCTCGGTAGAGAACCATGTGGACGCCCGGCGTGGTTACAACCTGCGACCGGCGCTCGAGGCCTCCGCAGATGAACAGGTAACAAGGAAATAGCGGCAGCGAGATCGTCTTCCGGCGGTCTTTCCACTGGCGGGTGGACTCATAGAGCGGGAGAAAGATGTCGAAACCCCTGGCGACGAGCATATCGGCCACGACCTTCTCGTGCTGGTGGCGCGTGTAGATCGCCCACCAACCTTCGCTCGCGGGTACGCCGGCATTCGGATTGGTTAAGTCATTCATTCCCGGTCCGTTCATTACACCCTTGAACCCATGCTCTGGGCGATTCCGGATATAGCTTCGCCCTGTGAGTCACATTGGGGGCCCAATACCACGCGTCCCGTACGACCTGGATTACTTCACGAAAATGGCGAACAAAATGGGGAAACACTCCCCGAAAAGGGGTCCACGAAACATGATCATCATCTAGAGGTTTGCCCTGAGTGGCAATATCCCTATTGTGCTAAGGCCTCTAGCTTTCGGGTAACACCAAAGCGGTATCCTAGGTAACTACTCTGCAATGACCTTAGTTCGGTACAGCTTTCGCAACTCACGTTCAATTTGCGCGATTTGCACAACTGGCTTGTCGCGCATTCACACATTTCAATGCTCAGGGGAAGGCCCCCGATGCGCTCGGCGATGCCTGGGCACCTTGGCTTCGCGCAATTTGTTCAGTAACGAGCGATAGCTCATGTTGAGCTTTTCCGCCGTCGTGCGGCGGACCCGGCGATTTGCCCGCAAAACCTTCAGGATTCTTGCCTGCGTAACCGCCGACGTAGTTCGGCGCGACGGCCTCTTGAGGATGCTCAACCGGGGCACACGGCGATTCAGGGTGCTGCCGGCAGTTTCCTGGCGCCAAAACTCGGAGCCATCAGCAAATTCATTGCCCAGCACGATCGCTCGCGCGACCCAGTTTTCGAGTTCGCGAAGATTTCCCGGCCAATCCCATTGCTTGAGGAGGCGCAGTGTATCCGGCTTCAACTGCGGCACGGTCCTACCGAACTGCCGGGACAGCTTTTGAAAGAGAAATTCGCACAGCTGCGGGATGTCGCTTTTGCGATCACGCAGGGCGGAAAGACGCAAAGAAACTGCATCGATGCGAGAGAAAAGATCCTGGCGAAACGCCCCCGAAGAGACCAAAGCCTGGAGATCGGCGTTTGTCGCGCAAATCACGCGCACGCGGCTCTTCCGTTTTTCGTCGGAACCCATCCGGCGGTAAGAGCCTTCCTGGAGCAACTCAAGCAGTTCGCCCTGCAAATCCAAGGGCATGCTGGTGATTTCGTCGAGAAAAAGCGTTCCGCCCTCAGCGATTTCGATTAACCCTTGGCGGGCGTCATGGGAACCTGCAATGAACCCACTTTCACAGCCGAAGAGCTCGGTTTCAAGAAGGCTGGCCGGAGCCATTGCGCAATTTATTCGAACAAAGGGCGCAACACGCCGGTGGGAACGGGAATGCAGGAATCGCGCGATGACTTCCTTGCCTGTTCCGCTCTCTCCCTGAATTAACACGGGAAGGTCGCTCGAGAGAGCCGATTCGATCCGATTGCGAATAGCCCGCATGGCAGACGTGGAACCGAAGATGACCGCCTCACTGGGCAGTTCTGCCGGATCGACGCGGTAAACCGAGTTGGTCTCTGTGGCCATAAGGGGAATTCAGCGTGGAAGCGGTTCTATCTCAAAATCATTGCACTTGCGATGCCAGAAGGCCGACAGAATACACGTGCCTGGCAGCCTTATAAGTTGTTGATTAATAGATACATGATATCGAACGTTTCTCGCGAAATTCCGCGCCAGTTTTGCACATGTGCAACCGATTGCATACTTCTTACCAATCGATTGCAGACTTGTCTGGCCGAAATCACCAAGATTCACTCCATGGTGGCTTGCAGGCGATTCCGCGTTAGCGAGCGCAGAGGAGCAATGTGACTGATTTAAGGGCGATGAATGGCCGATAACAGGACTGATTGAGCGCTCTGGCGAATGGGCAGAGGATCCGCATTCGAGCAGAGGCGAAGACGGTGCAGTTGAAGAGTAAAGATGCTCAGGATCGAATGCCGGCCGACGCAAGATTTCCTGTTTCAAAACGACACACACAATTTTGGCCAGGGCTGCTGCGAGTAGGCACATGCCGATCCGCGTGGTTTTCCTGGGTACGGGTTAAGTGTGCGCTTACTATGGTAATGAAACTTTAGTGTATTTAGTACCCAAGTAATTAGCACGCTTTAGAGCGCGACAGTAACCTAAACGAGTAACCCAAGTACCTCTAATGATTATGGTGATGCAATTGACCACCCGCTGCTGTACTTTCCTCTGCGTTTCTCCTAGTGTGCTTCGCCGTCGAGCGATACAACTCATTCTGGCTTTATCACTTACGGGCGTTTTTTTCCTGTCCGGCTGCGGCGGCGCGCTCAAATTGGGCAGCACGGACAGCAGTGTGGCTTCGGGGACGCTTGTCGCGTCGACGAGCAACCTGGCTTTCGGAACCGTAGCCGTGGGTCAGACGGCGAGCGCCACCATCACGTTTCAGAATCAGGGGACGGCTCCCGTCCATGTCTCCCTGGTCAACGTGAGCGGGCAGTATTTCTCGTCGACTCTTAGCCCGGCGAGCCTGCCGTTGACGATTGCGGCGAACGGCAGCTACAGCCTGAGCGTGCAATTCAATCCGGGCGCGGCGGGATCGCTGTCGGGACAAGTGACGGTGACGAGCGATGCGTCGAGTGGATCTTCGACTGCCGTGACCTTCAGCGGCACGGGCGTACCGGTTCCCACTGGGGTCAACTGCGCCACCAGCACCTTCACTGGAGCGGGAACTGACAACTGCACGGTGACGTTAAACGCGGCGGCAGCCAGCGGCGGACTGGCAGTCAACCTGTTGAGTAACAGTGCGGCTGTGACGGTGCCAGCTTCGGTCAATGTTCCGGCTGGAGAGACGAGTGCCGGTTTTACGGCGACGGTGAGTTCCGTGAGCACTGCGCAGAACGTGGCGCTGACAGCGAATGTGGCTGGAATCTCACAATCGTTTGCACTCGAGTTGGGTGCGGTGGCGCCCATTCTGAGCGTCAACACGAGCAGCGTGGCATTTGGATCGGTGAACGTGAGCTCGGAAGCCACGCAGTCGGTTGTAGTGACGTCAACGGGCACCGCACCGGTGACCGTAAGTGGGGCCACGGTGACAGGGAACGGTTTTTCGGTGGCGGCAGACATCGTGCCGATTACCTTGAATCCCAACCAGACGGCAACATTGACGGTCCAGTTCGATCCGATTACGGCTGGTGCGTCGTCCGGTTCGCTGACGTTGTCGACGAACTCGTCCGACGCGAAATCAAAGATCGTCAATCTGACGGGAAAAGGCATGCCGATGCTGGCCGGGTTGACTTGCAGCAGCGGTTCCATGACGGGTGCGGGAACGGATAATTGCACTGCGACGTTGAATGTGGCCGCGGCAAGCGGCGGGTTCGTGGTGAGCCTGTCGAGCAGCAGTTCCTCGGTAACGGTGCCGGCATCCATCAATATTCCGGCGGGGCAAACGAGTGTCGGGTTTACGGCGACTGTGAGTTCCGCCAGCACTTCGCAGAGCGTGACGTTAACGGCAAGCGCCGGCAGCAGCACGAAGACCTTTGCACTGCAAATTGGGTCGAGCGTTCCGACGCTGGCCGTGAGCGCTTCGACTGTCGCGTTCGGCAATGTCAATGCGAATTCGGCGACGACGCAGACGCTTACCCTGTCCTCCACCGGGACGGCGGCAGTGACAATCAGCGCGGACGCAGTGAGCGGAACGGGATTCTCCGTTTCCGGCGCGAGTTTCCCTTTGACCTTGAATCCCAATCAGACGGCAACGCTGACGGTACAGTTCGATCCGACGGTTGCGGGTGCGGCGTCCGGTTCGCTGACACTTACCAGCAACTCGTCGACGGGGACCACGACCACCATCGCGTTCAGCGGCACGGGCGTACCGGTGCTGGCTGGTTTGACCTGCTCCAGCGGTTCCATGACGGGTGCGGGAACGGATAATTGCACTGCGACGTTGAATGTGGCCGCGGCAAGCGGCGGGTTCGTGGTGAGCCTGTCGAGCAGCAGTTCGTCGGTGACGGTGCCCGCTTCGATCAATATTCCGGCGGGGCAAACGAGTGTCGGGTTTACGGCGACTGTGAGTTCGGTCAGCACTTCACAGAGCGTGACGTTGACGGCAAGCGCAGGCAGCAGCACGAAGACCTTTGCACTGCAAATTGGGTCGAGCGTTCCGACGCTGGCCGTGAGCGCTTCGACTGTCGCGTTCGGCAATGTCAATGCGAATTCGGCGACGACGCAGACGCTTACCCTGTCCTCCACCGGGACGGCGGCAGTGACAATCAGCGCGGACGCAGTGAGCGGAACGGGATTCTCCGTTTCCGGCGCGAGTTTCCCTTTGACCTTGAATCCCAATCAGACGGCAACGCTGACGGTACAGTTCGATCCGACGGTTGCGGGTGCGGCGTCCGGTTCGCTGACACTTACCAGCAACTCGTCGACGGGGACCACGACCACCATCGCGTTCAGCGGCACGGGCGTACCGGTGCTGAGCGGGCTCACTTGCGGCAGCGGTTCCATGACGGGCGCGGGAACGGATTACTGTCCCGTGACGCTGAATGTGGCCGCGGCGAGCGGCGGATTCACGGTTGTCCTGTCGAGCAACAATTCGGCGGTGACGGTGCCGTCTTCAATCAATATTCCGGCTGGGCAGACGAGCGCCGGGTTTACGGCGACGGTGAGCTCCGTGAGCACGGCACAGAGCGTGACGCTGACGGCAAGCGCCGGCAGCAGCACGAAGACCTTCGCGTTGCAGCTCGGGTCGACCGTACCAACACTCTCTGTCAGCACCGCCAGCATTAGTTTCGGCAATGTGGACTTGAATACACCAACCACCCAGTCGGTGACTTTGACTTCGACCGGGACAGGGGCAGTGACGGTCAGCTCGGCGATTGTGTTGGGTACAGGTTTCTCCTTCTCCGGGACAAGTTTCCCGTTGACGCTGACGCCGAATCAGACGGTCACGCTAACCGTGCAATTCGATCCGACAGTGGCCGGAGCCGCGACCGGCTCGCTGACCATCGTCAGCACATCGTTAACGAACCCGACGACCGTCTTGAGCCTGAGCGGAACAGGGGTGGCGAGTTCGTCGTATGTCGTTAACCTGACCTGGGGCGCTCCAACCAGCTCCCCCGACCCGGTGGCCGGCTACGACATCTACCGCACGCCGAGCGGCGGAGGCACCTACCAACTGCTGAACGCCGAGGTCGTGACCACCACCGCATATACGGATACGACGGTCGTAAGCGGCCAGACTTACGACTACATCGTGGAGAGCGTCGATGCTTCTGGCGTGAGCAGCGTGGCCTCCAATACGGCCGCAATCGCAATTCCATGATGCAGTAGCAGAATCACAAAGAGCGTCTGATCTCCAAATCAAAACTCGAGCGGGTTGAGCCAACTCAATCCGCTCGATTGCACGATGCGGTGACAAAGGTCGTTGTCTGCGTCGCTGGCTGATCTGACTTGGGTGGCCTGGCGTCTTAACCGCGTGCGAGTCGGCGCCAATCCTACCAACAGAAGAAGAAAATCCGCTGCCCGCGCATGTGGCGAGCCCAATCTCGCGCTCTGCGTGCTTGATCGTATGGGTTGTCGTCCCAGTCCATCCAGGGCTCCTCATTCCAATGCAATCCGATGAAGAATGTTGCCGGCAACGATCTGTCGCTGTGATCCGCTGTGGAAAACTCGTCTGCAATCGCACGATGCGGAGCAAATATTTCCTCCGCTACCAGGAAATATTTGCACGCGCGTGAAAGAATTACACGCATCAGGCGCGGCTTCATGCACACAGAGTGGTGCACAAGAGAGTTTAGGATGCGTTCCAAGTGTTAGCAGAGAAAAGGGATGAAAAAACAAGGCTGCAGTAGAACTGGTTTGGTGAATGAATTGCTCTCGTAAGCAATAAATCAGCAATGGGAGAGTGTCTTTAAGCGATGAATGCATCGCAAAGGGTGGTCTTCCAGCTAAAAGGCCAGACGATCGTCGCTGCGCAAGTTCGCGACGACCGGGCCAGCTGGCGGAGGAAACAGTGCCTAAATGCAACAGCCTCCGCGATATTTACCATTGCGATACTAACCGATTTAGTGGTGATTTGAATCACGCATTCGAGGTAGAGCCAAGCAGCATAATGAGGCATCGATCACGAAGAAGAGCTTTTTACCGGGCTTCTTTGTCGTCAACTTCGACTCATTTTGACGCATTTCAGATCAGAGTCGTATGGAGGGTGCCGACTTGCAAAACCTGCGTGATGGTAACTGCGCTGCGTCAAATTTACTGCTCTCCGCCCAGGTGCAAATGAGCAGCCATGCTTTCCTGGAGTCGAACGCGGAGTGGCTGGACGTTGCCGCATTGTATGGAGAACCCGAGTGCCCACCCGAAGCGATCGTAAATCGCCACGACCTGGGCAAGGGAATCAGATGGGCGCTGGCGATTGAGGTGTCTGCAGCGCTGAGTATTTACGCAGTTTGTCATTTTCTGTTTTAGGTTGTACTCAACCGGGATTTTAATGTGCAATTTTTCCATCGGGCGCTTAGGCCCGTGAAAAGTGAATTGATCAGTGTGACTAAGTTACCCAAAAGGATTTGGGTGACGCGAGTAGCCACAAAAGGCAACTTATTCCCCTGCGTTTCCTGGAATGTTCTACGCCGTCGAGCGATGCGACTCGGCGAGGCGTGTGCCCTCACTTGCGCCCTGTACTTATGCGGGTGCGGAGGTTCGCTGGCAGCGGGGACACTTGTCGCATCCTCAACGACGCTGGCATTCGGGACTGTGGCCGTGGGACAGTCCGCGAGCGCGACCATCACGCTTCAGAATCCGGGCGGGGATTTCGTCCGGATCTCCCAGATCAATGTGAGCGGACAGTATTTTTCGTCGAGCGGCAGCTCAGTGAGCTTGCCGTTGACGATTCCGGCCGGCAGCAGCTACGACCTGAGAGTGCAATTCAATCCCGGCGCGGCTGGGGCACTGACAGGACAATTGACAGTGACGAGCGACGCGTCGAACGGATCTTCGACAGCGGTGAGCTTCAGCGGCACGGGCATACCGGTGCCCAGCGCGGTGAACTGCGCCAGCGGCGTAATGACCGGCCCGGGGACCGACAACTGCATAGTGACCTTGAATGCGGCGGCAGCCAGCGGAGGAGTAACGGTTGGCCTGTCGAGTAACAGCGCGGCCGTGACCGTGCCACCAACCGTAAGCGTGCCGGAGGGGCAAACGAGCGCCAGCTTCACGGCCACGGTCGTCTCGGTATCTGTTCCGCAGAGCGTCGCGGTAACGGCGAGTGTGGTTGGAATGTTGCAATCGTACTCTCTGCAACTGGGCGCGTTGGCGCCTATCCTGAGTGTCAACACGAGCAGCGTGGCGTTTGGACCGGTGAGCCTGAATTCGGTAGCCACGCAGTCGGTTATGGTGATGTCGACGGGGACTGCACCAGTGTCCGTAAGTGGGGCCACGGTGACCGGGAACGGTTTTTCAGTGTTGGCAGACAGCTTGCCGATGACCTTGAATCCCAACCAGTCGGCGGCGCTGACGGTACAGTTTGATCCGACTACGGCTGGGACCGCGAACGGTTCGCTGACCATCGTTAGCACTTCGTTAACGAACCCGTTAACCGTCGTGAACCTGAGCGGAACAGGAGCGACGGGTTCGTATTCCATCAACCTGACCTGGGATGCTCCAGCCAGCTCTCCCGACCCGGTGGCTGGCTACGACGTCTACCGTACGCCGAGCGGCGGAAGCTCCTACCAACTGCTGAATGCTGAAGTCGTGACCACGACCGCATTTACGGATACGACAGTCCAAAACGGCCAGACTTACGACTACATCGTGGAGAGCGTCGATGCTTCAGGCGTGACCAGCGTGCCATCCAATGCGACCGTCATCACCGTGCCCTAGACACGCACACCGCCATCTCAAGCGCGGCTACGGCCGGAGTCTAACCTTTTGCAAGCTATTGAGGAAGCACCATCGCGCGACGCAACGCGAAATTCACCCATGGCGCGGGAGAATCGATGTCTGTTTGTTCCCTCGTCGCCTTCCGCAATGAGGAGGGTCGTGGTCTCCAGCGTCGCGAGCGAAGCTGGCTAAGCGGCGTTACACCGCGCGGCCTTGGCGCTCTTGAGAGCTTGAGACGTCTTGCCGGCCGGCGATGGTCTGAGCCGGTGTTGCTGGATCTTGTAGAGCATGCCGCGATAGCTAATGTTCAGATATTGCGCGGCGCGGCGGCGATTCCAACCGAATGCCTCCAGCGCGCTCTGAATCATTTGCACCTCGGTGCGCTCGATCACGTCCCGCACAGCCGACCGTATTCCGGCGAATGCCGGCGGCGCATCCATTTCCAGATTCTGGTCTTGCTCCTGCACTTCGTTCACAACCGATGCGGCGACCTTGACTTCCAGTTCCCGTGTGGCGGCGGCGAAGTCGCGCATGACGATGGCTCGCGTGACGAAGTTGCGGAGCTCTCTCAGGTTGCCTCGCCAATCGTAAAGAAGCGCAAGATCCATCAGCCGGGAAGGAATACCGCTTCCGAACCCATTTTTCATTTCCGCCGGCGAGCGGCGGATGAACTGCTCAATCAGATGAGGAATCTCTTCGCGGCGCTCGCGCAGCGGCGGAACCTTGATCGTGATGACGCTCAGGCGATAGTACAGATCTTCACGGAACGCCTTGTTGAAGAGCGCGTCCTCCATTTGAATATTCGTAGCGGCAAGAACGCGTACATCAACCTTCGTGGTTTCCTGCGCGCCAAGGCGTGCGAACTGCCCATCCTGGAGAACATGCAGGAGCTTGGCCTGCATCTGCACGCCAATTTCGCCGATTTCATCCAGAAGCAGCATGCCGCGATTTGCCTGTTCGAACTTGCCCGGCCTGTCGTTGATGGCTCCGGTGAAAGCGCCCTGACGATGTCCGAAGAGTTCGCTCTCAAGCAGCTCCGCAGGCAGGGCCGCGCAGTTCACTTTGAGAAACTTCTCTTTGGAGCGCCGAGAGTTCTGATGAATCAGTTGGGCCACGATCTCTTTGCCGGTGCCGCTCTCACCCAGGATCAGCACATTCACATCGATATCGGCGAGCAATTTAACCTGGCGATAGATATCAAGCATCTGGGGTGACCCAGCCAGGAAAAAGCTGCTGCCACCAAGTTCCTCAATGTACGGAGCTGCGGGCGCATTCGTGGGAACGTAATCCGAATTCGTCTTGTCCGTTGCCGCGGAGGTCAGAGCTTCAGCGGAAAGAGCGCTTGCGGCGAGATCGATGCCGGGCTGGCCTCTGAAGGGACTCAGCGCCTCAATCATCGACTCAAGGTCTTCGCGAATTACCGGCGAAGGCAGAAAATGCTTGATGCCCATCGCCATGGCCTCTTCGCGAAGTCGCTCCTCGTTCATCCTGGTGATGAGGCAAACTTTTTCCACACGCGCCAACCCGAGGACCTGGCGGTAATGAGCCCCTTCAGGTGAGTCGAGCGCACAAGCTTCACAGATCAGCAGGTCGGGATCAAGTCCGTTGCTCAGCAACGAGTAGGCCTGAGGCCTTTCGGACGATTCGACAACCCGATGGCCAGCGCCTTCCAGAACCATCTTGACCATGGCGCGCGTTTTGCGATTCTGAATGACTGACAGTACCAGCAACAGTGGTCTCACCAAAGCCTCTTTCTGCCGACAACTTGGTTACCCAAGAACCATTCCAATGCGAGACGAACAATGTGGCTTCACGTTCCCCAAAGACTTCGAGTCTTCGGCATTCAAAAAACGTGATAGACACACTGCCCCTGTTGAAATCAATAAGTAAAAAGCCCTTGCCGCCGCGGGTTCCCGGATTAGCATCAACAAGGAAATAAGTGCAGAATTAAGAGTTTTGCGCGGCGAATAGAATTAGCCGTTGGGGGAATCTTCGCTTCTCGTATCGTGCGATGATCTGCTTCAATCCAAAGATCACCGTTCGTCCGTGCCTACAAGATAATCTCGATGGGAATTCTAATGAAGAGCCCACGAGCTTTAAACGAGGCAACTAAAAGCGGTACGAACTGACGACGCTCTCTCTCTTGCCACCGAGAATCGTAAGTCGAAGATAGGAGAGATCAATGAGAGTGTCAATGGCACAAAGGTCACGGCTTTTGCGTACCGGTAACACGCACTCGTAACTACATCCATTCCACAAATCATAAACAATCAAGATTGCATCACTATTGCGTCATTTTCGAATTCTGATCCTGCCCAGCGACTGCAGTACATGTTGGTCCATCTGGACGGCACTGGTTAGGCTTCATCTGTGGTGCGACGGAAGCGTATGTGGCTGACCAGACGGGAGTAGGTGGAACTTTTCGTGTCGATACGCCTGAAGTGCGGATTCGGCGTGGGCACGATCGCCGGGGCATTGTATGGAGCGAACGCAGCCCTCGGCTGCCAGTCCTGAGCTTCTATGTTTCCATATTGCCGGCGGCCGCATCTTTAATATTCGACACATTTTCCACATTTTGAGGAACAATTTGATCGTTCAAAGCCGGCATTCGTTGTTGGGCAGCCAGCCGTCTCAAAAGGTCATTCGACGTTGGACCGGAGTCGTATACCAGGATGCTCACTCCGCGCCTCGCAGGGAAATCCAGTAATACCGCCGCCAGCAAAACTTGCAACGCACCGGGCGGAGGAAAAACAAGCCAAGGAGAGCATCGTAAGGGCGCAGCTCGGCGGGTTTGAACTCAACCGACTTGCAGCGGGGGCACTTTCGCCGTAACCAAAGCACCCTCGGCAGCCAAAGCGGCCACGTCATCGCTTCTACGGTCATCGGAGATCCCCTTTCAAAGTAAGGATGGCAGGCATCACGGGTTGGTTCCGTCTCCCGCGCTTGAATTCGCGTCGAGCCAGGTGAGAAAACAACGGATGCTGCCCGTGGCCAAAGCCACGCTGGAATCGGCTGCTCCGTAATAGAGGTTGATGGTGTCGCCGTCCGAGCCGATGGTTTGGCCGCAGGGAAACACGACGTCACGCACATCTCCAACGCGCTCGTAGGGAGCGTCAGGACCAAAGATCCACGAGTTCCCTCGTTTGAGGCAGATCTCAGGATGTTCAGGATCGAACAGCGCCAGGCCCAGCCGATAGATGCTTCCCGAGGCCGTTACCCGCACACCGTGGTAGATCATCAGCCAGCCCTCAGGAGTTTCGATGGGCGGAGAGCACAAGCCAATCTTGTTCGCATCCCACCATCCGCCGCGCCGCGCCTGAAGGATGACTTTGTGACTGCCCCAATGCCGCAGGTCGGGAGAATACGAGATCCACATATGGGCGCCGGTGGTCGTCATGGGACGGTGGATCATTGCCCAGTAGCCGTTGATTCTTCGCGGCAGCAGCGCGGCATCCTTATCTTCAGGGGGCATGATGACGCCGAAGCGCTCAAAACTTCTGAAGTCTTTGGTGAGCGCGAGAGAAACTCCCGGACCGCCGCGCGCAAAGGAAGTGTACGCCACGGCAAACTGTTCGAGCTCCGGAACCCAGGTGATACGTGGATCTTCGATGCCCCAAATTTCTTCAGGATATTCAATCGGATTGGCCAACAGCGTGGGCTGCGCATCAATACGCCATCCGTTCACGCCATTTTTTGATCGTGCCGCGCACAAGTGCGACAGTCCGCTGCGGTCTTCTACGCGGCAAAGCAATAGCGTGTCCCCGTCGGGCAGGAGCACGGCCGCCGGATTGAAGACGCTATTCACGGCATAGGGCCAATCGTGCCCGCTGAGAATCGGATTGTCGGAGTAACGCATGAGCAAAGGAAGGTCAGTACATATTCCCGGTTGCGGCTGCTCGAATGCCGTAGCCTCTGGCAAGTCCGGTGGTTGAATAACTGGATTCAGTGGGAGACACTCATTTCCTGGTGGGTTTCTTCTGCGTGGGTCACTTTCGCTCGCTGCATTTCCAGGAGCGCCATGAGGAACGAAAGCGTTGATTCCGCTCCCTGATTTTCGTTGACGCGGTCGGGATGCAGTCCGTCTTTGCATCCGCCGGTTGTGGCATCGTAAAGCGGTACCTGCAGATCGTTCTTGCCCAGGAACCAACGGAAGGCGCAATGGGCTTCGTCAATCCAGCGCTCTTCGCGCGTGAGCCTGTAAGCCTCAAGGCAAGCAGAGATGGTGGCGCAGGCTTCGACGGGCTGCTGATCGAAGCGTGGCTTCTCCCCGCCCTCGGTGTAGCATCGGCTGGAGCCGATGGGCACAAAGATCTCCGGATCACCGCAGTGCTGAGCAGCGACGAGCCACGCGAGCGATTTGAGTCCCGCGTCGAACATCTTCCTGTTCTTGCTTCGCCCACCGGCCAGGATGAGTGCTTGCGAAAGCCGCGCATTGGAGTACGAAAGACTCTTCTCAAACCAATGCCAGGTTTCGGAGTGGCTGCGATCGTAGATATCCAGCAGACGATTGGCGAGCGTGTTGCGAATGCCCTGGATGGCCCTGTCACCTGGGAACCAGTCGAGATAGGCCTGCAAACCGAGAACGCTGAATGCCCACGCCCGCGGGCTGCTGAACGTTAGAACTGCTGGCGCGGCCGCCTCAAAGAGTCTTCCCGCCGCTCCCCGCAATCCAGCAACCTGCGATTGGCCGAGCACCGATCCCAGGGCCCACAGCGCGCGTCCATGGCTGTCTTCTGAACCAACGTCCTCCAGCCATGTGCGGTCGTAGCCGAGGAAGTTCCTGAAGCGACCGGTATCAGGATGAAATGCGAGCCAGAGAAAAGCCAGGTAGCGACGAGAAAGGTTGAGATGGTCTTCGCAGTGTTCGGGCCCGTCGCTCTTATCCAGCAGAGTGGACACGATGAGCGCGCGAGCGTTGTCGTCGGTGGTATAGCCCTCTTGTGTGTAGGGCAAGGAGAAGATGGCGTGCTGCAACATGCCTGTGTCGTCGGTCATGGCGCACAGATGATCGGTGTTCAGAACCGGCAGGTATTCAACCGGCTCGATCAAGCTAAGGGCGGCATCGTCCGGTTGGGCGGCCCTTGGCTGCAACGAGCGCTCGAAGCGCGCCCGCTGAAAGGTCGCCATGTAGGCCCGTGCCGTCTTCGGCCAGGTAGTTCCGCGAGAGTAGAGGTAGGCGCGCTTGCGCATGGCGTGGCGCTCCGCATCGTTCTCCAGCAACGCGATGACCGCTTCCGCGATAGCTTCAGGATTCTCGAAGGGGACTATCACGCCTCGCTTGTCGGCGAGCAGCTCCTTGGCGTGCCAGTAAGGCGTGGAGACAATTGCCTTGCCTGCTCCCAGCGCGATGGCCAGCGTCCCGGAGACGACCTGCGCTTCCTGCCGATAGGGCGTGATGTAAATATCGGCCGCGCCTACATGCTCCACGAGCTCTTCGGTACTCACAAAGCGATTATTCAGAATCAAATTGGAAGAAACACCAAGCTCAGCGGCCAGCGCCATTAACTCTTCGCGGTAGCGCTCGCCTTCGCGCCGGCGAATATGAGGATGTGTCACTCCGGAGACGATGTACGTGACATTCGGATGCCGTGCCAGAATTGCCGGCAGCGCGCGAATCACGTTTTCAATGCCCTTGTTCGGAGAGAGCAAGCCGAAAGTAAGCAAAACGGATTTGCCTTCGGTGCCAAACTTGTCCTTGAAGTAGTTAGGATCCATGAAAGACATGTCGGGAACGCCGTGCGGGATTACATCGATCTTTCCCGCAGGAACCGCATACACTTCGCGCAACAGTTGCGCCGCGAGTTCGCTCATGACCACCAGGCGATCGGAGAGCTGTGCAATTTCTTCGAGCACGATGCGTTGATTTGCATCCGGCTGGCGCAGAACCGTGTGCAGCGTAGTGACCAGCGGCATCTTCAGCCTGCGCAGCAAAACCAGAATGTTGCGGCCCGCGGCTCCGCCGTAAATGCCGTATTCATGTTGCAGGCAGACCAGGTCGTTGCTATTGAAGTTAAGAAAATCGGCGGCTCGCTCATAGGAGGCAATGTCCTCCTGCGTCAGTTCCAGGCGTACTTGTTGCGGATAATCGTAGCTGGAATCGGGATCGTTGACGGGGATAGCGAACAAGCGTCCTTCGCCGTATTCGGCTGCGAGCGCAGTGCACAGGTCGGTCGTGAACGTGGCAATGCCGCACTCGCGCGGCAGATAATTCCCTACGAACGCGATGCGCGTGGGCAAAGGCAGGCGGCTGGCTTCCAGCGCGAGCAATGAATCGGACGTATCCGTAATTTGAGTCTGTATCTCGGAAGCTTTCGTTTCAGTGAAGGACATTCTGACCTCTCTTCATTCGGGAATCGATTTGCGCTTGAGATACGCCGCGCTCGCGTTGGCACGGATGGGTGGCGCGTGGCTCACCGTGTGGCTGTTGTACGCTTTTCCACCAGAACCGGTCTGATCAATAAGAGGCATCCACTCGCCGAATGCATGGGCCCCGCCTTGCTGCCAGGTTCGAAACTTGCCCAGCGATCTGAATAGACATGGATGAGGCTGGTTGCGGGCTTATCGAAAGGGCACTGCCAATTGATGCCATTCCTCCGCAATTTCAAGCCAGGTGTATTGCTGGACCTGGCGGGGTTGCAAGGTGACTTTGGCGGTGTGAAAGCCTAAGTGTTTCCGGGCCCCGACTTCAATCAGTTCGGAGGCGTTGAATCGTCGCGCCACTCCGTTCAGGGCCTTCGCTAAAGCTCGCTGGGTCGCAGCTTCCTTTGTGAACCCGAATCCTTTTCCTATGCAAGGGCGGTGTACCCACAGAAAGTGCCAGCCCATTTGGCGGATCATGGTGTCGAAAATCGACGCCGTGATCTCCACCACAAGGGTCCAGTGTTCGCCGCAGGGCTCCCGCAGCGGATCCAACCGGTCGGGAAGGACGCACTGGTTGCGCAGGAAGACGGAATGCGGATTCAAACTTGAGCGCTTTTCGAGACTTTGGGCACCTCAGGGCGGAAGGAACCGGGCAAATGATCTCCGGGCTTGGCTGCTGCGTCAGATGATGAATGTTCCGCGACGAAATCCTGAACAAAATTCGGCGGTTCGGCTTTGCCTGCTTCCGCTTCAGGCACGGAGTAGCCGGTTGCATCGGGCTGGCTCACAGGCGCGCACAAATGGATCTTCGTACGGGATTCGCGCAGACGGGTGGTTCTCTGCATCGCTTTGTTTGATGAGGCTCATGGCCGCTCCAGTGGATTGGTTGCGTGCCTGAAAGACGCTCGTCTGAAGCGAAGCCTGGAGTGCCGAAGGCGAGAAGGGAGAAACGGGTTGCTAGCTCAAGCATACGCTTACAAGAGCTTGCGTGCGGGCCGGTGTTCAGCGGGGATGGTCCCTATTGCTCAGACGGTCGCGACGCAGGCGGCTAGAGTGAGGAACGTAAGGGCAGATCCATGATGGACCCGATCAAGTAGTGGGAAATTCATGTGCGGACCCAAACCCTTATGTAGGCTGCTGTTGCCGGGTTCATCCTGACGGCACCAAAGCATCCCACCTTAAAAGCAGACACCTTAAGGGGGGTCTCACATGCGTGGAATCAAGATTTTCTTCGGTACAACGGCACTGCTCGCCGGCCTGGCGTTGATGCCAGCGGCTAAGGCGCAGGTTGTGATCAACCTAGGCATCCAACCAAGCTGCGCATACGGCTACTACGACTACGCGCCCTACGCCTGCTCGCCCTATGGCTACTACGGGCCGGGATACTTTTACAACGGCATCTTCCTGGGCATGGGCCCATGGGCCGGATGGGGCTACGGCCACGGCTGGGGCGGCCATCGGTTCTCTGAAGGTGGCGGCGGCAGCTATCGCGGCGGTGGCGGCGCGGCAGCCAATCGCAGCAATTTTGCACGCGGTGGTGGCGGCGGCGTGCGCCCCAGCGCGGGTCACGTTCAAGCGGCGCGCACCAGTGCTCCTGCATCACACTCGGCTCCGGCTCCGCACGCAGCGCCAGCTTCACACGCAGCTCCTAGCGGCGGCGGGTCGCACGGCGGCAGCGGCGGTGGTGGTGGACATCAATCCGGTGGCGGCGGCGGTGGTGGACACGAAGGCGGCGGACATTAACCTGTAGCTGCTGCATCAAACAGCAGTTTTGACAAGAAGCGGCGGAGCATACCGGCTCCGCCGCTTTTCCTTGGTAGAGACATTTTCGGGCGCGCCGTGCGAAGTGAGCTGGGTTATCCTCGCGGGATGAATGCGATGGGCAGGTCCTAGACGGGCGGTCTGCCAGCTTCACGCAGCAGGATTTCGCCAGATTCGGCAGACACGGCCGCAGCGTCGATCGCCTTCGACAGTTTTCGCGTCATCACCTGGAAGTGATAACCCATGACTGCCAGGGTCATGGCCGCGCCGAAGCAGCGGCGATACCGCGTCGCCGCCTGCGCAAGAAACTTCCAGTAGCTCCACTGGTGCCGCCCAAAAACGCCCTGGCGCACGATGGAGTTGACCAGCGCACGCAAGTTGGCTCGCGTCATCCAGGGTTCGGATTGCGGCCGCGGTCGTTTTCTGGCGCGCTCCTCTGCCGTTCGTTTGGCCGGCTTGGGGTGGGCGCGATTCAGGTAGAGCTTCACGCGCTCATAGTAGGCCTCGCAGTTGTAGATTTTCTTCATCACTTCGCGATAGCCCTCGACCAGCTTGGCCGCATCCATACGAGGCAGAAAGTTGAGCCGGTCGCAAAAAGTATTGTTACCGCCGCCCGCGTCCACAATCCGACCCTCGCGCCGCAAGCGCCGGAAGAGCTGCGTTCCCGGCATGGCCTGTAGCAGGCCCACCATGGCGATCGGGATGCCGCTCTTCTGGATGAACTCGACCATGCGATCGAAGATATCTTCCTTATCGGTGTCGAAGCCCAGGATGAAGCCGCCCATCACCTCGATGCCGTAGCTCTGGATCCGGGCCACGCTCTCGAGCAAACTGCGCCGCGTATTCTGCAGCTTGTTGCTGGCGATCAGGCCCGACTCGTCCGGAGTCTCAATGCCCAGGAAGACGGACTTGAAGCCCGCGTCCTTCATCAACTGCATCAACTCCGTGTCGTCGGCAAGGTTCAATGAGGCTTCGGTAATGAAGTCAAAAACCGCGCCGGTCTGCCGTCGCCACGCTGCCATGGCCCGCAGCAGTTCCTTGGCGCGCGCCTTATTGCCGATGAAATTGTCGTCAACGATAAATACGGAGTCGCGCCAGCCTGCGGCGCGCAACTGCTCCAGCTCGGCCAGCACCTGGGCCACAGCTTTGGTGCGCGGACGCCGTCCGTAGATCTCGATGATGTCGCAGAACTCGCAATTGAAGGGGCACCCGCGCGAGTATTGCACGGTCATGGTCGAGTAGCGCTTCATCTTGATCAGGCTGAGGTTGGGCAACGGGCTTGTCGACATCTCCGGCCGCTCCGCAGCTTGATACACGGGCCGGGCCGTTCCCTCTTCCAGCTCTCGCGCCAGGTCGGCAATCAGGCTCTCGGCCTCGCCGATCACCACGTGGTCCACTTTGAGATCGACCGCCGGCACGCTGCTGGCAATGGGCCCGCCCACCACGGTGCGCAACCCGCGCGCCCGGCAACGCTCCACAATGGCCAGCAGCGACTCGCACTGAATGTGCATCCCGCTTAACATCACCACGTCCGCCCAGGCCAGGTCGCGGTCGCGCAGCAGCTCCACGTTGGTGTCGACCAGCCGCTTCTTCCAGGCGCCGGGTAACAGCGCGGCAACCGTCATCAGACCCAGTGGAGGCTGCGCCGCCCGCTTGCCCAAAAACTTGAGCGCGTGCTTAAAGCTCCAGAAGGTTTCGGGAAACTCAGGGTAGATCAGCAGAGCGTTCATCGGCGGCCTTTCGTGGAAGGAGGGCGGCCGGCGTGCATGGAGGGGTTGGCTCTGTGACGGGTTCGAGTGCATCGCGAGCCAATACGGCTGCGTTCAGGCCGGCGCACTGCTTCACTACTAGATTACGCCGCGACGCAGACCGAGGACTGTATAAAAAAGATCAGTTCCTGGGGGAGGGCTGAACTTTCAGATTTTTGATGTTCTTGAATGCTGGCGCCGGCTAATGCTGCCGGCGCGCAGGCTACTTCATAAAATGCTGCGGCGTCCGGAGACCAGGTTGATCACCAGGACGACCAGGGCGACGACCAGCAGAATGTGAATCAGGCCACCGGCGATGTGAAGCGTGAAACCCAGAAGCCACAAAACCAGAAGGATGACGAAGATTGTCCAAAGCATTTACAACACACCTCTCTCGATTGCGAACGCCTGAGAGGGAAAACCCGACTCAGGCGCACACAACCCATTTACAACGATTGGATGCAGCATTCGCTGTTGCTGGTTAGTTCGACGCGATGGCTTGCGCCTTGGCTTCTCTGACGGCATCGATAAACCGGTTCGCCGATTCAGGCGTCGCCACTTCGCCGCGCAGCACGCGGTGTGTGGAAACGTCATGGCCGTAAAATGCATCCATGGAATCGTCATCCCGGCGAACATCGGCGCCGGTCAGAGTGAGTCCGGCAAACGCGCCTTTGGCACGTGAGTAGGTAAGGATTTCGACATTCAGCTTCCAATCGGTATCGGCAGTGGCATGACGTCCCACTGGTCCGGCTGCCGCAGAAGCGTCAGCTCCAAGCTGGAACTTGGCGTTTTCCAACCGCTGCATGCCTTTGTCGCCCTGGAAGATCATCACCAGATCCACGCCTTCGACGCCGATCTGCAATCCCCAGCTTCCGCCGGTGATGGCAAAGAACGCGGGCGCACTCCATCCGTTTTCGGTCCGGCAGGTGACCACGCCCTTGCCGTTTTCTCCGCCAAACACAAGACCCGCTTTGATCATGTGGGGAACGATGGCAATGCACTTTGCGCGCTCCAGCACTTCTTCCGGAATGCCTTTATCTGGCGCGGACATAATCTGGTGCAGCACCAGCGTTGCATTGTCGAGCCGGTTCTGCACTTCTTCGCGAGTCTCCGCCGTGGCGATGCTTGCCACGCCCAGACCGAACAATGCCACTAACGTCATGAATTTTTTCAACTATTTCACCTTTTCTACCCATGCGCAGTGTCATATTGATCTCCGCGCACTGAGGCGCACTAGGTAACTTCACGTTAGAGGCGTTGAACGCCGTTGTCTGAGCAATAGGACTCTCTCGATGGTTGCAGGACAGTACATCCGTGCCGGTAAATGCGCCCCGCGGCAGACTGCGCAATTTCGCGGGTCTTGAAAAATACCCAGGAAAGTGAGCAAAATTGAACAGATTGCTCGATCGCCGGGGGTTGAGTCTTGTGCTACGCTCCCGCTTGGAGTGTCCCATCAACTGATGCACGGTAGAAATTCATCAGAATGAGCGGCTTGCGGGATCGGATACCTCCTGTACGTCTTGCTCTCTCCAGACCGTCCGCTCGAGGGTAATGCAGGTTTGCAGCAGGATGGATTCGCGGGTTTCCCGCAAAGTAACGAGCGAATCCTGCATTCGGAAGGAGGACTGATCGATGATTGCACTTGAAGAACTAACATTCGATGCAGCCGCCTTTCTGATGAGCGCCGGGCTGGGACGAAGAATCGTCCAACTGGCGCCCAAGGAAGCTTTTTATTCGCAGGGAGATCCGGCCGATTCCGTCTTCTATCTCCAAAAGGGCCGGGCAAAGGTCACGGTCGTCTCGAAGATCGGCAAGGAAGCCACCATTGCGATCGTCACCCCGGGCGATTTTGTGGGCGAAGGAGCATTGGCCGCGGTGCCTGGGCAGCGATTATCTACCGCCACCGCCATGACCGCCTGCACCGCGCTCAAGATAAGCCGGGAAGAAATGATCCGCGTCATGCACGAGGAGCGTGACTTCTCCGACCTGTTCCTGAAATTTCTGCTGGACCGCAGCATGCGCATCCAGGCCGATCTGGTGGACCAACTTTTCAATTCCAGCGAAAAGCGCCTGGCGCGCATTCTGCTTTTGATGGCGGAGTTTGGCCGGCCGGGGGAACCGGAGCCGTTGATTCCCAAAATCTCGCAGGAGACTCTGGCGGAGATGATCGGCACTACGCGGTCCCGCGTCAGTTATTTCATGAACCGCTTTCGCAAGCTGGGCTTCATCCATTACGACGGCCGCATTCAAGTGCACAAGTCGCTGCTGAATGTGATTCTCCTCGACCAACTCCCCGGGGAGAATGCGCAGAAGCCTGTAATTCCTCCGTTGCCCAAGGCCAGGCGTGGTCCGGAGTCCGCCAAGCGCCGTCTGCGCAAGTAATTACTCGACGTTTGCTCCACGGGCGAGATTCTTCTTGAAGCACCAGGCCCGCAGAGCGTATTCGTATCCAATCGACCGGCAATCCGCAACCTTCGTCGAGCAAACAGCGCTCCGCATGGTTGCAGTAGGCCGATTGTCGAGGAGGCTTCGTGACAAAGAGCAAGTGCGGTTTCTTGAGTCGGAGGGAATTCGTGCGGCTGGCTGCAATGACGGCTGCTGGCTGTGCAATGGCCTCGAAGATCTACGCACGATCCATCGAAGGGAAGAGGATGCGGCTCTTCGACGGAAAGACACTGAAGGGATGGCTGCAAATTGAGAACGACGCCACCTCGCTCTCCGCGAGCCAGATCACCAACCAGGCGGGTTTCGTACATCAACTGGCCAATGGCGCCGATGGGGTCAGCGTTTTTCTGCGTGGGCAATTGGATGAAGCGGTGAAAGCGAGCCTGAGTACGTTCGCCGCTTCCGATCCCGGCGCAAAAGCTGCGCTTTCCGCGTTGGTGAAGGACCTGAATCAGATCATCGCGGGGCCTTCGATTTACGCGAAGCCGCGTTTCGCTGGGATCGCTCTACGGCCGGAGACACGCAAGCTGGCAAAGGAGAATCCGCAGGGCCAGCGGCTGGCGCGGCTGAACAAGCTGCTGTTTGAAGACGCGTATCCGGCGGAGATTGCGCAGTCCGCTACGGTCGGCTGGGAGGCGCGCGATGGAGCGATGGCGAGCAAAGGCACGGGGCGTGGCGTGATTTACACGGAAAAAGACTTCAGCCGCTTTCGTCTGATGTTTACCATGCGCCATGTTTCCGGAAAACCCGACCACCAGGCGTGCGTGCTGATTTTTTGCGCACGGCCGCAGGGAGACGAGAAGCCGCTGGATGCTTTGGGCGGCATTCAGTTCCAGGTTCCCAACGGCGGCCACTGGGACTATCGTCCGGGGAAAAACACCGCCGGCGGACCCGAGTTCACCACGGTGACGAAGACGTCGTTCGATGTTCACCAGTGGAGCCGCGTGGAGATTCTTGCCGATGCAACCAAAGGAACGGCGCGCATGGCCGTGGCGCAGCCGCCCGGAAGCAAGGCGATTGAGGTTCTGGATTTCAAGGATCCGACGGCGGGCAAGGCAGGACCGATCGCGTGGCAGATGCATAATGCGGGGCTGTTCGATGAATACAAAGACGTGAGCATCGAGCTCGACCCGGCGCAGGACGAATTGTTGACCATTGCCTGAACGCGCGATGTTCGAGGGTCCACGCACGACTCTGCTGGTGAACGGGCGCTCGCGGGACGGCGTCAGGCCGGGCCAGGTTATCTCAGCGGAGTCAGGCGGAAGATGCGTGAGCCGTGGGATTCGAGCGTGAGGTTGATCCCATCAGCCGACGGCGCAATTTCTTCCTTGCTGATCAAATCGGTCAGCTTTGGCGGGTGGGCAGTGTAGCGCGTGTCGCGCAGGGCGTCGATCTCGCGCCAGTCAAATTTGATGGCTGCGGGATCGGGGCCGAGATTAAAGAGCGATAGGATCGCGGAGCCATCGGGGTAAAGATTGATCCACGCTTGCCCGGGTTTCTTGCGCAGGCTCTGAATGTCGAGCGGCGTCGCGGCAATGCCGCGCTGGTCGATAGCGATGACGTCGCGGTTCGAGATGAGTTTCAGATCGTCCGGATCCATGTGCGTGAGGTCCGTTCCCAGGTAAAGCGGAGCACAGGAGATCGCCCAGAGAATGAACATCGACTGGCGCTCCGTAGGGGTGATGCCGTCCCTGTCGCCGTTGCCGAGCTCAAGCGAGTCCAGGTCGTTCCAACCCCCGGGCTTCGCGTAGCGATACCATTCGTGCACGTCGTCAAAGCGATCGGCAACGCGCGTCGACCAGTCGGTGAGGTGGCTTTTGACTGTGGGATCGGTGCTGCGTCCGCACGCGTAGCACTCAATGTCGTTCTCGATGCGCCAGCCGTTGGCGTTGGCGCGCCACAGCGGGGCCTGATCGATGGAAAGCCAGTTGGAAAGCTCGAGCCAGATGGGGTGACCTGAGCGCTGGATGGCAGCGTGCCATTGCCGAATCTCCTCGCGGTTGTCGGCGGGCAGATTGCCTCCGCCCGGTCCCACGAAATCAAGCTTGATAAAGTCCACCTTCCACCGGGCGAACTGATTGACGACCGATTGGATGTACGCGCGGGACGCCGGCTTGCTGAAGTCGATCTTGTAAATGTTCTTGAGGGTGGCGCCGGGCAGGGATTTATCGGTGATGTCCTGGATGTGCACATGGGTGCCCGCGATGATGGGGTTGGCCTCGTAGAGGCTCGGACGGATTCCCGGGCCAAGATACAAGCCAAAACGCAGGCCGCGGCTATGCAGATAGGCGCTTAGCCCTTCCATTCCATCGGGGAAAGCAGTGAGATTCGCTTTCGGAACGCCGTGTTCGTCGTAGCCGTCGGACCACCCGGAGTCGATATTGATGTAACGGTACCCAAGCTCGGGAAGCCTGGCGGCGAAAAGTGCGTTCACCTGCGCTTTGATCTTCTCTTCCGTGGGCTTGCCGCGGAGGGAGGACCAACTACTCCAGCCCATATAAGGCCGCTGAGCGAGGGCGGACATCTTGGCAGTCGAAGCCGCGGTTTGCGGCCGCACGAAACCCGAGGCATAGAGCAACAGCAAAACAGTCCAACGCCGCATGCACAAAATGCTAGCATAGAAAGTAATCCACTTTGGGATCAAGGCAGGTGTCGGGTATACGTATACTATTGGAGGGCAGGGCTCGCGGCAAAACGAAAGGGCGCGTCGATTGACGATTTGATCCCATGGACATGCGCGACATTGCGAGAATAGCCGGAGTTTCAAGCGCGACCGTTTCGCGCGTGATTAACGGCTTGAGTTCGGTGCGGCCGGCGACAGCCGAGCGCGTGCAGCGCGTGATCGACGAGCTGAAGTTCATCCCCAACGGCAGCGCGACGACGTTGAAGTACGGCCGCAGCAATACTTACGGTCTCATCGTTCCTGACATTACCAATCCATTTTTCCCGGAGTTCATCCAGAGCTTCGAGGGGATTATCGCGGCCACGAATTACAACATGCTGGTGGCGACTACGGAATCGCAATCGCTGCGCATGACGAAGACGATTCACCGCATGCTGGTGAGCCAGGTGGAAGGCATCGCGCTCTTGGCTTCGGAGATTGAGACGGTTCCCATTGAATCGGTGATGAACAACCGCGTGCCGCTGGTGACGATGGACCGGCGCGTGGTGGGCGACGGGTTGAGCGACGTGTGCGTGGACAGCACCAGCGGCATGCGCGAAGCGGTGAAACACCTTTACAAGCTGGGTCACCGGAAGATCGGGTACATTGGCGGATCGGCGGGGCCCACCATTTCGGATCACCGCCTGCACTCTTTCCTGCTGGCGATGGGCAGTGTGGGATTGCCGGCTGAGCCGCAGTTCCTGCGTGAGGGAAACTATCGCATCAGCGGCGGCGAAAGCGCGATGGCTGAATTGTTGCAATTGCCGGCTAGGCCCACTGCGATCATCGCGGCCAACGATCTGACCGCCATCGGAGCGCTGCGCGTGATTCACAAGCGGGGGCTTTCGGTTCCGGGGGATATCTCGATCGTAGGCTTCGACGACATTGAACTCAGCGATATCGTGTATCCGCCCCTTACGACGTTGCGTTTATCTCGCCACGAACTGGCAAAGACATTTGTGAGCGCACTCGAGATGCTGGCCAGCTCTCCGCGCCGCAACGGCAAGCAATACAAGGTGCAAACCTCGCTGGTCATCAGGGAATCGACAGGCCCGGCGAAAAAAAAGGCCGCATCATCCCGGCCGACCGTAAAACGCAAGGCATCTACCGGAAGATAAAGTTCAACAGCAGAAAGATCGCCAGGACCACGGCAACCAGACCCCACGTGACCGGCGAGATGCGCTGACGCGGCACGCAACCCGAAAAATAAGTGACTCTGTCGAGATCCTCTGCGGGTTTTCGCGCCGTGAAAAGGCTCACTGTTGCGGTCACGGCGGCCGCTACAATCCACCCGAAGATGGCTCCATAGAAATCTCCTGACAATTGACTGCCGTAGACAATGATTCCGCTGTGGATGGCGAAGCTGTGCGCGCTGGCTGCGATCGCGCCGCACAGAAGCCCCCAGAATCCCGCGGTCGGCGTGGCCCACCGGGTAAACATGCCGAAAAGAAATACGGCAAAAAGAGGCGCGTTAAACAGCGAGAAGATCAGCTGCAGATAGTCCATCAGGTTGTTGTAGAAAAGCACAATGTAGGCAGTCGCGACGCTGAGACACGCGGCGATGGCAGTGAAGGATCTGCCCATTTTGAGGTAGTGGGCATCGGATTCGTGTTTGCGCAGATGGGTTTGATAGAGGTCGTGCGTCCAGAGCGTGGAAAAGGCGGTAATGTTTCCTGCCAGGCCCGACATGAGGCTGGCAAGAATTGCGGAGACCCCCAGTCCCATGAGAGCCCAACCGTAATAGTGCTGCATAAGCAGGGGAAGCGCATAGTCGAAACGCGGATGCGGGCCGCGAAAGAAAAAGGTTGCGGCAGCCATGCCAGGAAACACGACCAGCCAGGGAAACACCAGCTTGGCAAGCGCCGCAAGCAACGGCGTGCGCACGGCGCCTTCGGCGGTGCGGGCGGCAAGCGCGCGCTGGATCAACACAAAGTCAGTGCACCAATAGCCGAAGCTGAGAACAAAACCCAATCCAAATACCACGCCGACGACATCCATAGTCGCGGTCTTGGGTTGCATCCACGGCAGCGTGGTCCAGATGTGGGTCTTGGCAGAAGGCAGTTGCAGCAGGATGCCGGAGATTCCGTGGAAGTTGCGATAGACGGCGACGGCCATGGGAGCGATGCCGGCGATAGTGAGCGCGAGTTGAAGAACCTCGTTGTAGATGGTGGCCTTGAGGCCGCCCGCGAAGGCGTAGCAAAGCACCACTGACGCGGCCACAATGGCCACCGCGGAAAAGTTCCAGCCGAAAAAAAGGTGCAGGACGCCGGCAATGGCATAGAGGCTGATTCCGGAAATGAGCACCATCATGACGGAAAGAAGAATGCAA
Source organism: uncultured Acidobacteriota bacterium (assembly GCA_963786565.1). GTDB lineage: Bacteria > Acidobacteriota > Terriglobia > Terriglobales > Acidobacteriaceae > Telmatobacter. The sequence continues at coordinate 123,073 of CAWAZR010000025.1, forward strand.
CAGAGAATGTGCGTGGGGTCGTTGTAGCGCATGCGGATGAAGTCCGGCACCGTCAAGGCCCCGCTGCGGAGATAAACCGGGATCATCACCAGGGAAAGGGTGACGATGGCGGGGATGGCGCCGATCCAGTAGAAGTGCAAGGCCAGCGCTCCATACTTCGCACTGGTGGCGACGATGCCAACGATCTCCAGGGCGCCGCAATTCGCAGCCAGGAAGGAAAGCGCGGTGACAATGGTGGGCAGGGAACCGCGGGCATGGAGGAATTTTGCGGCAGTGTCGGCGTGCCGCCGGACCGAGTACCCGACCACGATGGTGGTGGCCAGGTAGAGCGCAATCATGAGAAAGGCAAGGTAATTCGACGCCATGGAAGGTAGAGCAAAACCAGAGTTATCGTATCCTGTTCGGTATATTTCAAGGTTGCCGCTCCCCGTTGGTCGCGTCAACTTTAGTTCAGTGGTTCCGGGACACACCTACTCTGGTTTTGCTGTCGCCACGAGAATACGCGAAAGCGGCCGTCGCTGTCGCGCCGAAAGCGCAGAAATGTATACGACTGCAAATTGCAGAAATTGAGAGGTTTGGGCGCGAAAACGGGGGCCGCGGCCGGCCTTTGAGCACTGCCGGGCTGCGGAGCAGCGAGCGCATGCCGAAAGGAATGCGCAATGGGCAAGTGCCGGGAAAGTAGAGTTAGCGCTGGTTTTTGTTCTTGACAGTGCACATTTTCGGGGCGTAAGGTTCGGGCGCTGGGGAAACTCGGAGTGCGTTGCGGCACGAAAAGGGCAGCATAGGGGTCGGGGTCAGCCGCAAATGTATACGTATTCCAACTGATCCTGAAAGCGCGTTCGCAGGATCGGCAGCGTTTCAAAGCAAGGCAGGAGGAAATTTGAAGGACCGGTACAACGGCCTGACGTTTCTTATTGGCGATGTATACGTGTACTTTCGGGCCCCTGCAACCACAGACACCAAAGACACGCGCGACCTGCGCGGTTCACGAACAAACATACCTCCGGAAATGAGGATTTTCACGATGAGAATCATGATGAGGCTAGTAGCAATCGCTTTTCTGCTGGGCGCATGCGCTCTCCAGATCAGCTCGCAGACCACCAGCGCGTCCATCACCGGACACGTCAGCGACCAGAGCAAGGCGGCCGTGGTCAACGCCGAGGTCAAACTGATCGATCAGCAGACCAAGGCCGTGATCGTGACCACGCACACCAACACCGAAGGCGATTTCATCTTCCCCGACGTACAACCGGGCACCTACACCGTTGCGGTGAACGCCACCGGATTCAAGGAAGTGCGCAAGGTCGACAATGTGCTCTACGCATTGCAGAACCTGGCGACCGGCGAATACACTCTGCCGGTCGGCACCGTTTCCCAATCGGTCACCATCGAGGCCGACATTACAGCGCTGCAGACGGAAAGCTCGGAGCGCTCGGGCGTACTCGATACGCAGCAGACCGACAACCTGCTCGCTGTCGGCCGCGATGTGATGTCGATGACCAAGGTCATTCCCGGCGTGGTGGAAAACAGCTACGGCATGGCCAGCATGGGCCAGGCCACTGCTCCCGTCGTCAACGGCGTCAACAATGAGTACTCGATGTCCACGGTTGACGGCGCGATCAGTAATACGCGCGGCCTCGACAACATGGATACGCCGATCAATCTCGACGCCGTGCAGGAAGTCAGCGTCAACGAATCCAACTATACGGCGCAATACGGCGGCGAAGCCGGCGGCGAATTCAACTACGTAACCAAGAACGGCACCAGCAAGTTCCACGGCGGCCTCTATTACTACTTCCGCAACGAGGATCTCAACGCCAACACCTTCTTCGACAAGTACGGGTTGACGCCGTCAACCTATATCGCGCGTCCCCGTTATCGCTACAACACGGCGGGCGGCACCATCGGCGGGCCCATCTTCTGGCCGCACCATTTCAATCGCGACAAGAGCAAGCTTTTCTTCTTCGTCTCGATTGAGGATTCGCCCATCACTCAGCCCGACGGCCTGAAATATTACACCGTCCCCACGCTGCTCCAGACCCAGGGTAATTTCTCGGCGACCTATAACCAGGGCACCGCGACGCAAACCTCCGCGACGCTGATCAACATCGCCTACCCCGGCCAAAACAGCAGCACCATCTCGGGTGGCTGCCCGGTGAACGGCACGCCTAACACGCACTGCGTTCCCGGGAACATCATCCCTTCCGGCTACATCGACGCGCAGACGCAGTCGCTGCTCACCACCATATACAAAAACACTCTCGGCGCCGCTAACCTGGGCAGTAACAATACCTACGCGTTTACCAACCTGGCGGTCAGCAGCAACAACTACAACTACGTAACCAATTATTCGGCCTTCAAGCCGACAAATCAGCAACTCGCGCGTATCGACTACCAGCCGACGCAGAGCCTGCGCATGTTCTTCCGCGGCGAACTGACCACCGTGAACAATAACGACTACAGCTCACCGGCGAACGACCTGCCGTGGTTGATGCGGGTCAATTACGAAAACACCCAACCCAACTTCGTCTACAACATCGTTTACACAATCACGCCCACGCTAGTGAACGAATTCAATGTTGGCACCGCGGGTTGGAGCGAGCACCAGCTCTACGACCCTTCGGTGCTGGCGCAGGTGACGGAGGGCTCCAGCAGCGGCTTTAACTTGCCGTCGCTTTACTCCGGCGTCAATCCCCTCAATCTTTATCCCCAGGTGAACTTCAGCGGCGTTACCGACGCTGCGGTCTTTAACTGGGACTCGCGCTTCCCCATGGTCGACCAGGTGCGTACGGTCAACGCCACCGATAAGGTGACAAAAACCTGGCGCAACCACACCTTCTCCGCGGGCATCGACGGCAGCAGGGACATCTACAGGCAGGTCAACCACAACCGTGTAGGAAACTTCCAGTTTGGCAAAGACACCAGCGATCCCAACGACAGCAACTTCGCCTATGCCAATGCCAACATGGGCGTGATTGACACCTACTCCCAGGACACGCAACTGGTAACTTACGATCCCCTCACCAACCGGCTGGAATGGTACTACCAGGACACCTGGAAGCCGCGCCATAACCTGACGATCGATGTGGGCATCCGCAATTCATACGCCATGGCGCAAAATCTCCCCATCGGCGATAACTTTGTTCCCAGCCTCTATAACTCGGCCAATGCCCCGGCACTTTATGGGTATGGCTTTAACGGCACCAGCACAACGCTACAGGCAACCTACAACGGCAGTTACTATCCCAAGTCCTATGCTGGCTTGCTGGTGCCCGGCACCGGCAACCAGAACAACGGCATCCTGTATACGAAAACGGCCGGTTATCCGGAGGGAACCACGTACGGCAATGGCGTGCTCTGGGGGCCGCGTTTCGGATTCTCCTGGGCAGTGACTCCCACTACGGTGATTCGCACCGGCTTCGGCATGTACTACAACACGCGCGCGCGCTCCGGCCAGGAAGGCGACCTGACCAACAACGCGCCCACAACCAACGGCCCCACGCAGTACTACACAGGCGCCTGGACCCCAGGCAATGGCCCAGCCGCCTTAGCGTCCATGTCCTCCTTTGACTCTGCCGGCATCGGCAACCTGAGTTCGCCCTTCGGCATTGGTCATGCGCTTCCTCTCCACGGTTCAGTTCCGTATGCAGAGGAAACCAGCCTGGGCATTCAGCAGCAACTCAAGGCCGGAATCGTGCTCGACGTCGCGTACGTAGGCGCATTTACCAAGCACGCCTCCGACACACTGCCCATCAACGAAGTTCCCTACGGAGCGGAGTTCGCGCTCAACCATCAGTACTGTTCCGCCGTCAATTCCAGCGCCCAGTGCACGTCAAGCTCGATTCAGCCTGACAATTTCTTCCGTCCGTATCCTGGTTTAGGCTCGATCAGCTATCAGACGTACGCCCTTACCGCCAATTACAACTCATTGCAGGTGCGCGTCACGCGGCGCTTCCGCAATGGATTGGAGTTCGGCGGCGCCTACACCTACGGCCGGGCCATGGACTACATCGACAGTTATAACGGCGGTGGACCGCTCTATCAGAACATACGTGCCTGGCAGTATGGCCCGGCCGCATGGGACCTGAAACACATGCTGGTCATCAACTACCTGTATGCATTGCCGAGAGGCAGCCGCATCCTTGGCGACAAGTCTGCGTTTAACAATCTCGCCACCCGCCAAGCGCTCGACGGCTGGCAGCTCTCCGGCTTCGCTTACTATTACAGCGGCGCGCCGCCGACCAGTCCCACCGGCCTCACCATCAGCAGCGGAGCGAACCTGGCCGGCGGAGGCGATTCGCTACGCATCGTCCAAACCTGCGATCCGTGGCATAAGATTGCGCACGTCACCCGCACCTTCCACGAGTGGTTCAATACCGCTTGCTTCGAACCGCCGCTTCAGGGAAGCGCGGCTCAGGTGCCTACCGTCGCAAACCCCAGCGGCGTGGCCGCCACGCAATATTCGCTCGGTAGCGGGGTCGTAGCCCCCAAGGTGAATTACTTCCTGCCCGGCTATACCAACTTCGACACGGCGCTTTTCAAGAACCTGCCGATCGAGAACAAATTCACACTTCAGTTGCGTGTGGAAACCTACAACACTTTCAACCATACGGAATTCAACGGTGTGAACAGCGGAGCCACATTCGCCAACGCAACCTCACAAAGCGCTACCACCAATCCGCAAACATCCGCGGTCTTTGGGCAACTGAGCAGCACGGCCAACACGGGCAGCCTGGGAGGCCCGCGTGTCATGCAGCTTGCGTTGCGTATCGATTTCTAACTTAAGTCCCTCGAATGCCGCCGGCGTGCAATTACAAATTGCGCGCTGGCGGCGATAGGGAACCAACTCCATACAGTTTCGATAGAATTAGCTCCGCACCGCGGAGAGGAGCAGCACCTTTGAATAATCTAACTGGTCAGCAAAATGCAAGCGCACTGTTGTCGCGTCGCGAATGGCTGGGCAAGCTTGCGTTGCCGGCTACGGGCGCAGTGATCGCAGCTGGAATTCTTGATGCGAAACCGGCGGAAGGTGCGCGCGCCAAGCCCACACCAAGCACCGACGACCTGGGCGCGCGCGTCTACAACATTCGCAGCTACGGCGCCAAGGGCGACAAGACCACATTCGATACGGCTGCGATCCAGGCAGCCATCGACGCCTGCACCGCCGATGGTGGCGGAACGGTTCTGGTTCCGGCGGGAACTTTCACCATCGGCACGGTGGAACTGAAGAGCAACGTCACGCTGCATATCTCAGCGGGTGGCACGCTGCTGGGCAGCGGCGACGGCAAGCAGTATCACGCCGTCGACGCGATCCCGCTGCACGGCGACACCACGCTCAACGATGGAAACTGGGCGCTGCTCTTTGCCGTGCAAAGCGAAGAACGTCACCATTGAAGGCCCCGGCACGATCGATGGCCAGGGCGCGCAGTTTCATTCCGCGGTGCGCGGCACTGCGCCGCCCAGCGGGATCGGAGGCAACAAGCGCCCTTACCACGTACTCGTGTATCAGTCTGAGAACTTCTCCGTGCGGAACATTTCGCTTCTCGATTGCGCCTATCACAGCATTCGCATCATCGAGAGCCAGCGCATTTTTCTCGACAGCATCTATATTCACAACCGCGTCAACGGCAACAACGATGGCTTCCATTTCATCAGCGCCGAGCAGGTGCGTCTGAGCAACTGCACTGTGAAATGCGGCGACGATGCCTGCGCCATGTTCGGTTCATGCAAGTACATTACCGTCACCAATTGCTACTTCAGCACGCGCTGGTCGGTCTTCCGTTTTGGCGGCGGCCATGCAGGCAACATCGCCATTTCCAATTGCGTGCTCAAAGAGGTGTACGGCTGCCCCATGAAGTTTCAAGGCGATCCCGGCTCGGTGTTTGAAAACATCTCGTTCTCCGATCTCGTTCTCGACGACGTCACCGGCCCCATCAGCATCAGCGTGGGCAAGGGGCAGCGCCGCGCGAGCGACGCAGCTTTGCCTGCCGTCCTGCCGCCCGTCGTGGTGCGCAACATCTCCTTCAGCAACATTCACGGCAACGTGACCGCCCATGCGCCCGCACAACTCTCCGAAGGCACGTTGGGCGTGGGTTCGCGGCCAGGCGAAATCCATTCCGCGATCGTTCTCAATGCCATCGACGATGCGGTGCTCGAAAACATCTCCTTCAGTAACGTCCATCTCACCTTCGGCGGCGGAGGCACTGCCGAGGAGGCCGCGCTGCGCGACGTCCCCAAAGTCTTCGGCGAATACTTCGAGCTGGGCCCGATCCCCGCGTACGGCATGTACGCGCGCAATGCGCGCGGCCTTACGTTGCAAAACGTTCGCTTTGAAGTGGCCACGCCCGACTTGCGCCCCGCGGTGATCTTCGATCACGTAGAAGACGCGGCCATCTACGGCCTGAATGTGCAAGGCAACCCGCAGGCAGAATCCGTGCTGCGTTTTATCGACTCCAAGCAGGCGCTGCTCACGGGTTCGCGCGTTCTCACCCCCTCCTCCACGTTCCTGCAACTCGAAGGCGAAGGAAACGACGGGATCATCGTCGAGGGCGGAGATCTGTCGAAAGCCGCATCGGCGGTTGCATTCAAAAACGGCGCATCGGAGCAATCCGTCAAGCTGCGCAATTTGACGTAGAGTTCGGCCCACGCGCATCGACCGGCGATGGAGCCAGGTACGCGTGGGCGCTATCAGTAAACGTTTTTCGGAGAGTGTCATGTCGATCGATCGAGTTCCGCGAACATGTCTTGCCTTCATTCTTCTTCTTCTCGGCATCGGTAGCGGGCAACCGCTCCGCGCGCAAGGCGCAGGCATTGCTTTGACGCCTCCGATGGGGTGGAACAGTTGGAACCATTTCAAGCACACGATCGACGACAAAACGGTGCGGGCACAGGCGGACGCTATGGTGTCGAGCGGCATGCGCGATGCCGGCTTCACCTATATCAATATTGATGACACTTGGGAGGGCGAACGCGACGCCCAGGGCAACATCCAGGCCAATGGTAAATTTCCTGATATGAAAGCGCTGGCCGATTATGTGCACAGCAAAGGGCTGAAGCTGGGCATCTACTCCTCGCCGGGCGACAAGACGTGTGCGGGCTTCGCGGGCAGCCTGGGACACGAGCAACAGGATGCGGACACCTATGCCAGGTGGGGCATCGATTATCTGAAGTACGACCTGTGCGGTTTGCGCACGGAGATGAAGACGGCGGCTACCCCTGAGGCCGCGCACCAGATGATGATCGACGCTTACGTAAAGATGCGTGATGCGCTACGCGCCACCGGCCGGCCGATCGTTTACAGCCTGTGCGAGTATGGCGAAGGATCGGTTTGGAATTGGGGCGCTGATGTGGGCGGCAACTTGTGGCGCACCACGGGAGACATCACCGATCGTTACGCGCGCATGGAAGAGATTGGATTTGCGCAGGCCGGGTTGGCGCGCTTCGCTGGGCCGGGCCACTGGAACGACCCCGACATGTTGGAGGTTGGCAACGGCGGAATGAGTTCCGAGGAGTATCGCACGCACATGAGCTTGTGGGCGATTCTCGCGGCTCCGTTGCTGGCGGGCAACGATCTGACGACCATGTCGCCCGACACCATTGCGCTGCTGACTAATCGCGAAGTGATCGCGGTAGACCAGGATCCGTTGGGCAAGCAAGGCGACCGCGTGAGCGAAGAAGGCCCCATCGAGATATGGGCGCGCCCCCTGGCCGACGGATCGAAGGCCGTGGGAGTATTCAACCGTCTCTCCACGCCGTTATTGGCAACCGTCGACTTCCGGCAACTTGGCTTTGACGGCACGGTGAAGGCACGCGATATCTGGCAACAGAAGGATCTCGGCGCCATGAAGGATCCGTACACCGTGACGGTGCTCCCTCACGGAGTGGTGTTTCTGCGCGTGACCGCAATGTGAAGTTTGTCGCTGCCTGAGGTCTGCGCGAAACTCACAGCGTCGTGACGGCATCTTCCGGAGCGGCTTCGGCGCGCTCAGACTGGCGAGCCCGCAGGGCGGAACAGAACACGGCAAGGCTCATCGGCCTGCCGAAGAGCCAGCCCTGTGCGTAGTGGACGCCGCGTCGGGAGAGGAACTGCGCTTGGGCTTCGGTTTCGACACCTTCCCCTACCATGACCAGCTTGAGCGAATGCGCCATGCTGATGATATGAGGCACCACATTGCTTGTGGCTCCGTCAGTGCCAATGTTTTCCACAAACGACCTGTCGATTTTGAGCGCGTCGATGCCCAGCGTCTGTAAGCAGGAGAGGCTGGAGTATCCGGTGCCGAAGTCGTCGATCGCGATTTCGATGCCGAGCTGATGAATCGCATCGAGAGTCGCGCGCGCCTCCTCACCCTGAAGGAAACCGCGCTCCGTGGCTTCGACCTTGATGTTTGCGGGACGGGCGCGGCTCACGCGGAGCAAATCTTTGAGAAGTTCGACGGTCTTTGCGGAACGGAGATCCGCCGCCGAAAGATTGATGGCAACCAGGAAGTTGGGGTCGATCTTGAGGAAGCCGGGAAGATCGGCGGCGACGATCCGGGCTACACAGGCGGTGATGAGGGTAATCACGCCGCTTTCTTCCGCGACGGGGATGAAGTTGTCTGGCCTGACGATTTGCCCGTTACGCTGCCAGCGCACCAGGGCTTCGGCGCCGATCCAGCGTCGCGATTCCAAATCGACAATGGGCTGGTACTCGACAAAAAACTCCCTGCGTTTAGCTGCGCCGCGCAGCACGGAAGGAAGAGAGAGGTACATGCGGGAGATGTGAGTGACGGCCCAGGCAAGGCCGATGGCGCACAGCAGGCCGAGGGGAACAAAGATGAGTGCGAAATGGCGCGCGCGCTTGACTGCGTAGGACTCAGGCGCAGCGGTGATGACGGCGATATCGATGTTGGCGGCGCGGATCATGGTCACGATGGACCCCGAACTGCGAAACGTAGCGTTGCTGCCCTTGGGAATGGTTTTGAACCAATCGGGTGGCATCTGCATGCCGCGGGACGCAACGATGGCGTGATTTGCTGACGAAGGAACAAAGATAGCAATGGAAACGCTGAGGCCCTCGGCAGGAACGTCGAGAGGGAGCGCAGGATCGAGGATAAAGGCGAGGCCCTGCTGCGAAAACACGTCCACCGGGTGATCCGTGAGGGGGAGCGTAATATGCAAGTGCTCCGCTGCTCCGTGGTCCGTGATCAAGGTCGGCGGTCCCAACGTGATGGGATCCGTGGTTCCCAGTGAGGTGCAGGCGATGTGATCGCCTACGATGCGTCCGACGCCCTGAATGTAGCTGGAGCCTACATCGACCTTGCGCATCAGCTGGATTTCGGCGGGTGAGCAGGGCGGATTGTGGGCCTGATTGATCTGCTTGGCTCCGCTGCCGATTTGCTGCGCCATTTCCTCGGTGCGGCGCAAGACATCGTTGCCATAACCGAGAGCCAGTGAGCGCTCGTCGGCCAGGGCCTCTTTCCAGGAGATTTCGACAGAAATCAGGATCGGCGCGAGGAGTGCGACCACTCCGATGGTGACGGCAATGGCAACCTCAGAGGATTGACGCATTCCGGCTTCACTACGGCCATGGATTGAAAAAGCGGGATCCCGGCGACCGTACGGGGATGATACATCCGGCTGCCGTTTTGTAACAAAGGGAAATTCGCCGCGGAGCCTGGAAGGTCACGGCATCCCAGGGCTGCCGGAGCCGAGCCGTAGCCCGCTGAAAAAGAGGACCGGTCCGCCTGCGCTTACGCTTCGGCGCGACAGCCTTCGCCCGCTTCCGGACATTCGAGCCTATCCGACTATTGGGTTGGTTGGCATGCCCGCCTCCGCCAAGGCTCTGGCGCGGCAAGCCGAGCCGTAGCCCTCTCGCAGAGGGCGAAGGCTGGTGGAGGCGGCGGGAGTCGAACCCGCGTCCGAAATCGCTGTCAGCCGGGAGAGTCCATGCTGTGTCCGATTCGATTGAGTTCGCCGCCGACGCTTAAGAACGGACAAGATGCGCCGGAAACTAGTCCGATTAGTCTCGCGTCAGCCGCCCGGACCGAGCCGCTTCAGCCAGCCTACTCAATGACGTCTCACTCGCAGCCCATAGGCGAAACCGCGAAAGACGGCTGCTTATTTAATTAAGCAGCAAGTGCCAGATTATCGTTGGCAACTTTAGTTTTGCAGGCGATTACGGGTGCCCACACCCCGACATGCCTCCCATGCCGCAATCGATCCCGTCGAAACCGTGACGCCCCCATTTGCGAGCACCCCTTTGGATGATCGAAGAGTGCCTTTGGGTGCGAGCTCGGGCCGAATGGCTCGTGCTGCATCTACTTATGATTCTACGCTGAATCTTCATTTCAAGCCCGCTCGCGCATGTTAGCGTGACAGAATGCCGGCCTGAAACGGCAGGTAAAGCGGAGGTGAAAATGTTGGCACAGGTGGTTCGGTTGAAAGTGAACTTCGAGGTGGACAGCAGGCAACTCGCCGAGTTCACGCGAATTGCGCAGGCGATGACCGCTGTGAGCGCGTCGGAGCCCGGCACTTTGGGATATGAATGGTTCGTGAGCACGGATAACAGGCGGTTCCGGCTCGTGGAAGTCTACGCGGATGCAAACGCCATCCAGGCGCACTTTATGGGCCCGGCCGTGCAGCAATGGGTGCCCCAGATTGTGCCACTCTGCAAAGTGGATGGATTCGAAATCTACGGCGATCCGGGGCCGATGGTGACGCAAATGGCCGTCGGGTTAGGCGCGGTCATCTACCAGTACTGGATGGGCATCAACCGGTGAAGGGTAGCCGATAGTAAGTAGCCAGTAGCCAGTAGCCATTAGCCAATAGCCAATAGCCAGTAGCCAATAGCCGCTGACCACTGACCACCGACCACTGATCAGACTGATCACTGACCACTGATCACTGACCACTGATCACTGCTTGTCCAGGTCGATGGACTCGTAGTCGTGCTTGGCGATGCCGGCGCGAATCTGCGCGGGCGTCCAGCCGGCCTTGGTTTTGTAGTAGGCGTAAAAGCCTTCCTGGGCGCAAGTGGAGCACTGGGTGGAGTGCGTGTTTTCGTAGCAACTGTGCAGGCTGGTGTGGCCCAGGGCGCGGTCGCAGCGGCAGTTGCAGGGCAACTGGTAGATCACGCCGGGAACCTGCGCGGCCAACTGGTAAGCGCGCACCTGCCAGTGATATTGGAAGTCGGGTCCCGTGAGCTGCGCGCCATGCAGCAGCGGCGGCAGGGAATGCAGGTTGAGCGGCGCCGAGGCGTGATACGCCGGAACATCGTCGGCCGGGTTCGACCACTGCGCGTAGCTGGCAGCGGTGAGGACAAAAACGGCCAGTGCCACGGCCCAACGGGTTCCAGTCGAATGCTTCATCGGTGTTCCTTATCCATATAGTAAGGCAGATACCAGTGGTCAGTGGTCAGTGATCAGTGATCAGTGATCAGTGGTCAGTGATCAGTGGTCCGAAATGCGTTGCGGCGGGTGTTGATCTTTCGGTAACTCCCCCCGGGCTCCCCCCCCTGCCCTTTTCAGGTAAAGTCCTCATTCCAGGCTGGTTAGCGTTTAGGTGAGTCCAGCAAGCGACTGAAAATAAAGGAGTTAGTGTAAAGTTTCCCGTATGAATGAGTTACGGGACGAGGGGCCGTGGATCGTGGGTCGTGATTCGTGGACCGTGGGACGAACAACGGCCTCCACCTTTGGCTGCTGGCTATTCGCTACTGGCTATTGGCTACTGGCTGATCTTCCCATTGTGCGCCGGGAGGAGGAAATTATATGCAAAACGGCGGGGAAAAAGTTTTGGGGGGCTTATCCATGGTTGCGGAGATTTGTGCGATCCGGAGTTCACAGTCGAGATCGTGGGGCCGCTCTTACTTGGCAATTTCGCAGTCGTATAGGTACAGTTGTGCACCGTTTTGGGTCTCCGAGAGCTTCGCGACGACGGTTACCGGGTCGCCGATGTTGTAGCGCTCTAGCTTCGGAATCCACTGAGGACTGAACCTGCATTCAACCAATTGCTCTATATCCTGCGATGCGCCCTGGCTCCGGTAGGGACCGTAGTCGAGCATTAGGTATGGAGACGGCGTTCCTCCTCCGCCAATGTCCGTGATCTTGCCTTTCGTTCTGATCCACAATCCTCTGAACGGAGCAAATTGCTCGTCGGCCTGCAGTTTTGTGTGTCCCTGGTGGTAAGGTCCCAGAAGGTCGATTGGATTTTTATCGGTAAATACTCGGTGGTCTGTGTCCGACGTCGACGGAAGCTGACTCGCGGCGCTGGGGATTTCCGGAGGAGGAGTTGATTTGTGTTTTGCGGGACTCGCGGTACCATGGTCCGGGCCTTGGGCCTGACCCGGGCCAGATGGCGGTTGTTTTGACGTTGGCTGCGGTGGCGGAAGCGACCGAATTGGCTGCGTCGATCCGCCGGCCGACGTGACGGGAACTGGCGCGGGCCGATTGATGGCGTGATTCCAAAGGTGGGCGAGCACGGCCGCTACCAAAAAGATTATGGTGACCATGATCTCAAGCAACCACTTTTTCGGCGACGGTTGCCGCCTTGCCTCTTCCCATGTCCAAAATTTGACGAGAAAGAGGGCCGTACCGGTTAGGTAGAATCCTTCTCCTACCGATGGGTGTCCAGACGGCATGATTCCAATCCCCACGGCCAGAGCAAATAGCACGACGGAGCCCACGACGCCCCAGGACCACATATGATCGCAGATTGTCTTTTTGATCGGAGGGACGAGGGTGCTGGGGACGTTGTGCCCCCGGGGTCACGCCGTCGCTGTTGCTCTACAGCGCTTGACCGTCCGGCGGCGTGGCGCTGTTGCTCGTCTTCATTCAGGGAATCCACTTCTTCCGCATTCTGCCTGCCAGCGCTCGCAGGAGAGGAAAACGCTTCGTGCTCTCGCGCCATGATCGCGAGGTCTCGACGGGCATCCGAGGTCGCGGCACACAATCGCCCTTCGGCCTCTTGGGTCAGGACACCCACGATCGCTCCCATTCGCTGGTGGGAGAATGCGGTATGGAGGTGGCCCCTCTGTGTGTGGGCCAAACCATCCAGCTTCCTAGAAATGAAGTCGACGTCGGGACGCGAGATGTGTCCTTTGCGACGCTTCACTAGGTCCACCCAGATATCGAAAAGCGCACGCAGGATCCGCACGGACCCCTCTATCTGGGCACGAGCAGTTGCAGCTTCCTGCTGCCCGCTGCGCACCCCGGAGTTGCCTGTAAGGGCCGCGTACTCGCCCTTCATTTCTTTGACTCTCTCGCGGGTTTGGCTGGAGATCGACTCAAGCTCTCGATTGAACTTAAGCGTCGCGATTTCTTCGAGATCTTCGTACATGGTGGCTAGGGGCGCGTCGTGACTCGATGGCGCCTGCTGACATTCTAAGCTGCGCGATCAAAGGAGCCCTTCGGGCCGTTGGGGATCAAGCTACGCGCTATTACGCGCTGGGCGGTCCCTGGGATGACGGGCTCGGCCACAAAAGATTGTTGCCCCATCCTTTCCGTGGCTTCATCGCGGAAAGGGTGGGAGTGGGAAAGATTGGTGGTCGGGTTGCCTTCCCACCCTTCACGCGGTGAGATTGCGCGAAGGAAGGGGCAACGAAAACTTGTGGACAACGCGAGTTTTCAGAGCGCGATCGCTTGGGTGGCGGGTTGCCTTCCCACCCTTCACGCGGTGAGATTGCGCGAAGGAAGGGGCAACGAAAACTTGTGGACAACGCGAGTTTTCAGAGCGCGATCGCTTGGGTGGCGGGTTGCCTTCCCACCCTTCACGCGGTGAGACTGCGCGAAGGATGGGGCAACGAAAATTTGTGGACAACGCGGGTTTTCAGAGCGCGATCGCTTGGGTGGCGGGTTGCCTTCCCACCCTTCACGCGGTGAGACTGCGCGAAGGATGGGGCAACGAAAATTTGTGGACAACGCGGGTTTTCAGAGCGCGATCGTTTGGGTGGCGGGTTGCCTTCCCACCCTTCACGCGGTGAGATTGCGCGAAGGATGGGGCAACGAAAACTTGTGGACAACGCGGGTTTTCAGAGCGCGATCGCTTGGGTGGCGGGTTGCCTTCCCACCCTTCACGCGGTGAGACTGCGCGAAGGATGGGGCAACGAAAATTTGTGGACAACGCGGGTTTTCAGAGCGCGATCGTTTGGGTGGCGATCTGGAGTTATGTTCGCTGCTCGCGGCGGCGGGCGGTCCACTCGGATTCGATTTCGACGACACCGATCTCTCCCGTTGCATAATGGCGAAAACTCGACCAAGGCCAGTTCGCGAGATCCGCGGATAGTCCGCGCTTAAGAGGATTCCGGTGCATGTAACGGAGTTTTTCCACGCGCTTTTTCTCTGTCGGAACAACATAGTCGTAATAGCGCCGCTGCCAAAACTGGGGCTCTCCCGGTTTCTTCAATTTTCTTGAAGTCATTTGCTTCAACACCTGAATAACTGTGGCCAGCGTGCCGCGGTGAGGCTCATTGACAAGCAGGTGGACGTGCTCGGGCATCAAGACGTAGCCCGCGACGACGAATTCATAGCGAATGCGCGTGGCTTCCAGCTGTGTTTCGAAAACGCGGTATGCTCCCGGACGGACAAGGAGTGGAAGACGGTGATAACAGCTGAAGGTGATGAAGTGGAAGGTTCCGGCATGATGAAACCGAACAAGTCCCCTTGGCATGGTGGAGAGATTTTACTTCGGATTTTGGTTAGGGGGCTGTGATGCATGACCGGGCGGTTTCGGTGTCCCACCCTTCGCGCGATGAGGCCGCGCGAAGGATGGGGCAACGGCTTCCGGTGACCAAAGACCGAGACGACGCCATATCGCGTCACCGTACGACCGTACGTCTGGCATCACCCGCGTGCGCTGTGGATGACCTCTGCCCGGAACCAATTCTTCAGGTCACGCTTGCGACGGTCAAGGTGAGTCTGATCCTCGGGTCTTAGCCATTCCTTTTCGAGTTCCTGCCGGATCTGGCCGCCGGGGTCCCCGGCTTGGGCTATTTTCCGCCCTCCCTATCGGAGGAAGGCCGAGTTTGAGCGCGGCTTTGCCATGACTTCGGATAGACTTCTTAATCAGCAGGGTTTTCCCCCATCCAATTGGACCCGACGCGCCGGAGATCAGCTTGAAAGCTCAGGCTTCATGGGCGGTTTTGCTGCTGTGCCTCGGTTGCGCCCAAAGCGCGGCCTGGGCGCAAAAGGCTCCGGCCCAGCGGACCATCGCGGTGGTCGTGGTGGATGCGCACGCCCAACCTCCCCAGCCGGTGCCGACGGTGCGCGTGGAGCTGGATTACCTCGACGGCTCAGTGAGCGTTTCCGAATCGCGCGACGTGACGAACCCCAAGGGCCAGGCCTGGCTGGTTGTTTCGCAGGACGTGGCGCAGCGTGGCGGACTGCACATCGAGATTGACGGTGCTAAAGACCTGGTGATCTATCAACCTGCCGACGGCCAATTGGCCGCGCTGCCCGCAACCATCACGGTGAGCATGTTGCCGAAGGGCTCGCCTGCACTGCTGGGACCGGCGCAGATTGAAGCCATGCTGCACCGGACGCTGGTGCAGGTGAACGCTCTGCAAAAGCAGGTTTCGACATTGAAGCAGAACGCTGCCGCGACGCAGAGCCAGAAGCCTGATCTGGGCGCAGCGATCGCCGAGTGGGCCGTGGCCAACGGATTCTCCTCCGCGCAAGTCGATCAGCAGGTGCAGCAATGGGCGCAGGGGATCGAGCAGCAATCGGCGCAGGCCACTACCGCCGAACAAAAGGCGCTGGCGGAGTTGGCGCTGAAGCACTATGAGAATGCGGCGCAACTGTTCAATGCAGCCGGCGACGCCGACCGCCAGCAGATCAGCAGCGAAGATACGCAGGAACAATCTCTGGAAGCGCAGGTGAAGGCGCTGCAAGCGGCGCAGCAGTCTTTCTTGAACAAGCAGCGAACCACATTGCAGCAGCTCCTGGACCACAGCCAACAGGCCGCGGGCGCATATCAGCTCAATTTGCAGTACCACCAGGCCACGCAGGCGCTCGCGAGCGCCGAGACCGCCATGGAAGCGGAGTACAAGAAACACGCGGACGACAAGGGCTTTCACGAGCTTTGGCTGGAAGCGCTTTGGGCGGTGGCGATGGCGCGGCTGCACGAGGGCGGGGTGTCGCCCGCGAACCAAAGCCTGCCCCTGCTCGCTCAGTCCGCAGACGATCTGGCCACGCTGGTGCGCGAAAAAACTGCGCTGGGAGATCGCCGGGATGCAGCGGTGGCGCAAAACGGCGTCGGGAATGCGCTCAAGGCTGAAGGAGAGAGAGCCCCTGGAGACAAGGCTGCTGCGTTGCTCGATCAGTCGGTGCAGGCGTATCGCAGCGCGCTCCTGGTCTTCACCAGGACGGATCTGCCCCAGGACTGGGCTATGGCGCAAACCGGTCTCGGTATGGCGCTCGAGGACGAGGGCCAACGGGCCAGTGGAGACAAGGCCGCTGCGTTGTTCAATCAGGCAGTGCAGGCGTTTCGCAGTGCGCTGGAAGTGCGCACCAAGGCCGCTCTGCCCCAGGACTGGGCGATGACGCAAATCACTCTCGGAGATGCGCTCGGGGACGAGGGTGAGCGGGCCAGCGGAGACAAGGCCGCTGCGTTGTTCGACGAGGCGGTACAGGCGGATCGCAGTGCGCTCGAGGTCTACATCAAAGCGGATCAGCCTCAGGAATGGGCCATGGCGCAAAACAATCTCGGGCTGGCGCTTTGGGACGAGGGCGAGCGAGCCAGTGGAGACAAGGCCGCTGCGTTGCTGGATCAGGCGGTGCAGGCTTATCAGAATGCGCTTCAGATTTTTACCAAAGCCGATTTGCCCCAGAACTGGGCCACGACGCAAGGCAATCTCGGGGTTGCGCTTTGGAACGAGGCGAAGCTGACCACTGGCGACAAGGCTCCTGCGTTGCTCAATCAGGCAGTGCAGGCGTATCGCAGTGCGCTCGAAGTGCGCACCAAGGCCGATCTGCCGCAGGACTGGGCCGTGACGCAAATCAATCTGGGCAATGCGCTCGGGGACGAGGGCGAGCGGGCCAGCGGAGACCAGGCCACAGCGTTGTTCGACCAGGCAGTGCAGGCGTATCGCAGTGCGCTCGAGGTCGACACGAAAGCCGATCTGCCCCAAATCTGGGCCACAACGCAAAGCGATCTCGGAATTGCGCTCCTGGACGAGGGTGAGCGGGCCACTGGAGACCAGGCTGCCGCGTTGATCGAACAGGCGGTGCAGGCGTTTCAGAGCGCGCTGGAAGTGCGCACCAAAGCCGATCTGCCCCAGGACTGGGCCAGCACGCAACACAATCTTGGAAATGCGCTGATAGGAGAGGGAGAGCTGGCGAGCGGGGAAAAAGCCGTTGCCCTGTTCGATCAGGCGGTGCAGGCGTTTCAGAGCGCGCTCGAGGTATTCACCCAAGCCGATCTGCCCCAGAACTGGGCGAACACGCAAGACAGTCTTGGGACTGCGCTGGATAAGGAGGCGATGCGTGCCAGCGGGGAACAGGCCGATGCGTTATTCGACCAGGCGGTGCAAGCGTACCGCAGTGCGCTCGTGGTCTATACCAAAGCCGATCTGCCTCAGGACTGGGCCAGGACGCAGTTGAATCTGGGGATTGTTCTAGAGCACAAGAAGGACTATTCCGACGCTGCGGAGGCGCAGGAACTGGCCCTCGAAGTCTACCCTGACAGACAAGATTTGTTCGAACATCTTTCGGATATTTACCACGATCACCTCTTCCTTTTTGAACAGGCATACGAGCTTGACGAACGCCGCACCCACCTCGATTCTTCCGTCGAAACCAGAATGGACTTCCTTGAGGCCAGCCTCACTGCCGATCACTTCGCCGTGTGCCTGCAACAGGCGGCAGCAATCCAGGATCAGAATTTGCCGATCACATTTCTGTTGGTGCGGAACGTCATCAAGTTCGCTTGCCAATGGGGTTCGGGACAAAAGGCCGACGCGCAGGGAACCATGCGGGACTTATTGGTCGAATCGGCACAATCGCCGCAAAAAGGCTGGGACTTTACCGGCACACTTCACTACCTCGCGACCTCGCCCGTTTTCGCTCCCGGTCGCGACTCATGGATCGCGCTCTTTACCGATATCCAAAACGGCGACAGTGCAGGCATGACCGCGGCCCTGCGCCAGCTTGAGCCGACTTTGCAACAATAGGTCGTATGTCGATGGCCCGATACGATGTATTCCTGAGCTACTCGCGCACGGACACGGAGCGCGTGGCGCCGCTGCGCGACGAATTGCGGCGGATGGGTTATCGCGTCTTCTTCGATACTGAGTCCATCGACCCTGGCCAGGAGTGGAAACGGCGTCTGGAGCGGTCTATCAGCGCTTCGCGCACGCTGGTGCTGTGCTGGTCAGAAAACACGCGCGGCTCCGACTACATCACCTTCGAGTACTCGCGCGCCGAGGCGCTGCACAAACGCATCCTGCCCTGGCTGCTGGATAAGACGCCGCTGCCGGCCATGCTTGAAGTGCAGGGCATCACCACTCCCGACGCAACGCAAGCGGCCGCGCAGTTGAAGCGGGCGCTGGGTTGGACGCTTGCGGGCAGGCGCAAAATGCAGGCGGCGCTGGGAGTTCTGGCGGCCGGCCTGGCGGGTTTGGCGTTGTGGTTCGCCTTGCGCCCTCCGCCGCCATGGCAATTCAGCGCAGAGGTCACCGACCGCGTGAGCGGGGTTCCCGTTGCAGGCGTGGAGGTGGATGTTCAGATCGGCCAGGGCCCGATGAACAGAGCTTTCACCGAAAGCGACGGAACATGCAACTTCAAACTCCCACAGCCGGAGCCGGCGACCGTTCACATCTTCCTGAGCAAGGATGGATACGAACGCGATGAGGCGGTGGCGCCCGCCAACATGATCTTCAAGACCGATATGGTGAAGCTGCCGTAGGGGCCTGCGGGCTTCTTGCCGGAGTTGAGCGCAGCTTTGCCGCGTACAGAGTTTCTCGAAAAATGGGCGGGAATTCGCGGGGCTGAAGCCTCACGCTCCCTCCGTCGCGATCCGGCCGCACCTTTTATTGAATGGTTCATCGAACCACGGCTCACGAGACAAAAACCCGGATTCACCCGTCTTAGAGAACAGGCTCAACAGTGTAGACTGTTGGCTCCCGACCCCGGCCAAATTGCGATTCCGAAATTTCGCTGTCAATTAGCCTAAGAGGGCTTTCTTTCAGGAGCGTTCGCTTGGCCCAGATCTTCATCAGCCATTCCAGCCTGGATCCCGACCAGGCCTCGCGCCTGCTGGATTGGCTGCACGCCAACGGTTTCGCTGAAACCTTCCTTGATTTCGATAAGCACGCCGGACTCGCCGCGGGCTCCGACTGGGAGCGCACGCTTTATCGCGAAATGGCGGAAGCCGAAGCCGTCATCCTGGTTCTGACCAGCAACTGGTTCGAGAGCAAATGGTGCTTCGCGGAATTCACGCAGGCGCGCGCCCTGGGCAAAGCCATCTTCCCGTTGATCGAATCGCCTGTGGGCGAGACCGTGGTTTCGCCCGACATTCAGACCCTCGACCTCGTCAAGAATCGCGAAGATGCCCTGTCGCGCCTGTTGTCGGCGCTGAATGAGCTTGTGCTCAATTCCCGCGGCGGATTCGATTGGGACCAGTCGCGCCCGCCGTATCCGGGCCTGCTCGCACTGGATCAGGCCGACGCCGCGATTTATTTCGGTCGCGACAACGATGTCAGGCGGCTGATCGAGCGCCTGACCGCGCGGCGCGTGCAGGGCGGCGCCAAACTGGTTGCCGTGCTGGGCGCATCCGGTTCGGGAAAATCCTCGTTGATCCGCGCCGGCGTGCTGCCGCGCCTGAAGCGCGATAAGCCGAATTGGATAGCGCTTCCGCCGTTCCGCCCGCAAGTTCATCCGCTCGACGAGCTGGCCCAATCCATAGGCATCGCGCTGGGCCCAGGCGCCGATTGGCGGTACTGGCGCGACGCTTTGATGGGGCAGGATTTGGTGCGCACGCTTTCCGGTTTGGCTGGCGACCTGCGCGCCGCAAACGGCCAGAACGAAGCGCAAATCCTGATCAGCGTCGACCAGGCCGAAGAAATGTTCGGTACCGCCGACAAACCCGAGGCTGAAGCGTTCGTGCGAGTCCTGAACGCAATGCAGGACCCAAGCCTGCCGTTCCTCGTGGTGGTGGCGATGCGTTCCGATTATCTGGGTGAGCTCCAGAAGGCCCCCGGCTTGACCGCGGCCTTCGAGGAGTTCTCGCTTAAGCCCATGCCCCTCGATCACGTGCGCGACATTATCGAAGGCCCGGCGCGCGTGGCCGGCCTCACTGTCGATGAAGACCTGATCGTCGCCGCCATGAACGATGCGGCCACCGACGACGCGCTGCCGCTGCTGGCCTTTGCTCTGCGCGAGCTCTACGACCGCTTCGGCCAAACCAAAAAGCTTACGCTCCAAGCCTATCTTGCTCTCGGCGATCCGGCCGCGCAACTTTCGCCGCTGGAAAATGCCGTGCGTTCCAAAGCCGATGAAGTGCTGGCCACCGCGAAGGCTTCGCCCGAGGATTTGGACGCTCTGCGCGACGCCTTTGTGCCCGCGATGGTGCGCGTCAATCCCGAAGGCGAATACGTGCGCCGTGCCGCGCAACTGGAGGCGCTGCCGGCCAAGGCGCGTCCGCTGCTGGAAAGCCTGGCGCGCGCGCGCCTGCTCACCATCGAAGGCGTCGGCGATGCCTCCACCGTGGAAGTGACGCACGAAGCTCTGCTGCGCAAATGGCCGCTGCTGCGTGGCTGGCTCGATCAGGAACGCGAATTCCTCATCGGCATCGAGCAACTGGGACATTATTTGAGCGACTGGCAAAAAGCGCCCGCCGCGGAAAAAACCGACGCCCTGCTCGCCGGCCTGCAACTGACGCGCGCGCGCGCCTGGCTGGCCACGAAGCCCTCGCAACTCAGCGAAGACGAACGCATTTTCATCCAGGCCAGCATCGCGCGCCAGGACGCGGAAATCGCCCGCCACGAGCGCTCGCGCCTGCGCGTTTTGCAAGCCATCATGGGCGCTTGCCTGGTTCTCTTGATCATTGCCGCTGGAGCCATCTGGGAATGGTACAACGCCCAGGCTCAAAAAATTACGGCTGAATCGGGCAATAAAGCGGGCGTAGCCGAGCGCGAATCCGGCGTGGGCGGCGATAATGCGTCGGCGCTCCAGACCGCAATCGACGCCGTAGAACTGCGGCAGACCCATCAAACTGAATTCGCATTGCGCACCGCGCTTGAGGCGCCTCTCGAGCGTTTTATTCTGCACCACCATGACGAAGTGCGGACCGCGGCGTTCTCGCCCGATGGAACCCGCATGGTTACGACGAGCGATGACAAGACAGCGCGCGTATGGGATTCCGCCACCGGTAAATTGCTGTTAACTTTGTCCGGCCATAAGGGCGCGCTGTGGGACGCGGCTTTTTCTCCCGACGGCAAACGCATCGTCACTGCCAGTTCCGACAAGTCGGCGCGCGAATGGGATGCGGAAACCGGCGAACCGCTCGCCATTTTGAACAGCCACAGTGCTGCGGTCGAAACGGCGACGTTCTCGCCCGATGGTACGCGCATCGTGACCGCCAGTGACGATAGCACGGCGATTGTGTGGGATGCCGCAACCGGCCAACAGGTGGCGACGTTGAAAGGCCACACCGGTGGCCTCGTCAAAGCCACGTTCTCGCCTGATGGAAAGCGCGTCGTCACTGCCAGTCAGGACCATTTTGCGATCGTATGGGACGCAATCACCGGAAAATCGCTGGCGACTCTTAAGGGCCATTCCGACGAAGTGCGCGACGCTGAGTTCTCGACCGATGGCGTGCGCATCGTCACTGCCAGTAAGGACATGACCGCGATGGTCTGGGATGCCCAATCCGGCCATGCGCTCGAGACCCTGAAGGGACACCTCGACCAGATCAACACCGCAGTCTTCTCGCCCGATGGCACGCGCATCGTCACCGCGAGCAACGACCATACCGCGCGCGTGTGGGATTCCCAATCGGCACTATTGCTGAACATTCTGCCGGGGCATACCGATTACGTGGATCAGGCGGCGTTTTCTCCCGACGGCAAGTTCATCGTCACCGCGAGTTGGGACCGCACCGCACGCATATGGAATGCTAAATCCGGAGAATTGCTGTCAACACTGATGGGGCATGGAAGTAAGATCAACAGCGCAGTATTCTCGCCGGATGGCAAACACATTCTTACTGCCAGTCAGGACGAAACAGCGCGTGTGTGGGACGCAGCTCCCGGCGATGTGTTGTCGACTTTGAGTGGCGATACCAGCTTCGTCTTTCATGCGGATCTCTCGCCCGATCTGAGTCGCGTTGTGATTGCAAGCGCCGACGATACTTTACAAGTGAAGAAGATCGAAATGGCCGCAATGATGGCGCCCACCGCCGGCCATGCGGCAAATACCACAGATACTGCGCCCGCTGCGGATCCAGCGCGAATCGCCACCGGCGCGTATTTCGTTCGTGTGTGGAATATCCAAACCGGCCAACCTGGGGCTACCTTAAAGGGGCATTCCAATCTCGTCGGAAGGGCGGCTTTCTCGCCCGATGGAAGACGCATCGTCACTGCCAGCTTTGACGGCACCGCTAAGGTCTGGGACGCCGATTCGGGCCAGTTGCTAAGAACTCTCGCCGGCCACAAGGGAATTGTGTGGGACGCATCGTTCTCGCCCGACGGCAAGCGCATAGTCACTGCCGGCGCTGACAGATTAGCGATTGTGTGGGACGCCAATTCCGGCCAGCGCCTCGAAACTCTTACCGGTCACAAAGGCATGGTGCTGAGCGCCGTGTTCTCGCCCGACGGAACACGCATCGCGACCGCCAGCCAGGACGATACCGCGCAGGTTTGGGATGCCAGCTCCGGCAAATCACTGGCCTCTCTGGTTGGAAATACATGGATCGTCTACCAGGCGAGGTTTTCGCCCGATGGCAAGCACGTTGTGACTGCCGGCTCAGACGATTCAGTGCGCGTGTGGGACGCAGCAACCGGCAAGCAGCAGCTGAATCTGGCAGGCCATACCGATGACGTGATGGATGCGGCATTCTCGCCCGATGGAACCCGCATCGTGACCGGCAGCGACGACCATACCGTGCGCTTGTGGGACGCCGCAACCGGCGAGCCACTCGGCGTCCTCACCGGATCCACTGACTGGATCTTCACGGCAGCGTTCTCTCCCGATGGAACAAAGATCGTCTCCGTGAGTTGGGACGGTAATGCGCGCATGTACGTCGCCGACCTGCCCGATCTGCTGAAATGGGCGAAGGCGCAGCTCCCCGTCGACTCCGGGCAGTGATGCCTGAATCACGCAAAAACTGCTTGCGAATGGGCGCGCAAAGAATCAGAAACTGCGCAAAAGAAAATCTCTGGCGCTCGCCAGCACTTTCTCTCGCATCGCGGGCTCCGGCAGCATGCGCGCGATTTCAATGGCCCCGATCATGGTTGAAAAAATCGAAAAGAAGGCGCGCTCTTTGTCGACTGCTCGCCGGCCGGGCATGAAGGGAACCATTCGATTCTTATAGTTCACCAACTCTGCAAAAATCTGCCCCCTCATCTTCTTATCGACCCGCGTCAACTCCGGCGAAAGCGTTGTCAAAGGGCAGCCGCGCTCGGCGTGATCGCAGTATTCCGGGCTTAGATAGGCCTTCACAATCGCCTTCCACGGCGCCTCAGCGCGCGACTGTTCAGCGACACCGGCCAGTTTGCCCGTGATTTCCCGGAAAGCCTCCCGGAGCGACTCCAGGACCAGCTCGTCCTTGTTCCCAAAGTGCTTGTAAAAGCCTCCGTGGGTCAGACCCGCGTCGCGCATCACTGCCGCAACTCCAGCGCCGCTCAGGCCCTCGCTGCGCACGCGGCGTGAGGCGTCTTTCACGATCTTGCGGTGGACTTCCGCTTTGTGTTCCGGCTGGTAACGCATAACTCATTGTAGGATGCTCGAGATCATCCCACGATGCAGGCGGCCGCGGCGGCCTAAAAAGTTCGAATCCATAGGATGACAAGCGTCATCCTATAAGCCAAAGGAGGGTTTTTCCAATGTCATACCCAATTCTGATTACAGGCGCAGCGGGCGGCCAACAAGGCTCAACCGGACGCGTCATCGCAACGATTCTCCTCGAGCAGGGCCTTCCCGTTCGAGCCTTTGTTCACAAAATTGATGCCCGGTCCGACGAACTCCGCCGGCAAGGCGCGGAAATCGTCGAGGGCGATCTCCTCAACCCAGCCTCAGTCCAGGCGGCGATGAAGGACGTAAAGCGCGCTTACTTTACCTACCCTGTGGCCGATGGGTTGCTCGAGGCAGCCACGATCTTTGCTACGACGGCTCGCGAAGCCGGCCTGGAATTGATCGTGAATAACTCGCAATTTCAGGGCACGCCCGATGATCCCGCCTTCCGCGATCTCCGGGATGCCCCCTCTTTCCGCAATCTTCAGCATCGGCTGGCCGATCGTATCTTCGACTGGGCGCAGGTCGGGGCCGTTCATATTCAAACTCCGCCCTATTACGAAAACGTGCGCGCGCTGGTGAGCCGCAGTGTGGCCGAGCAAAATGCCGCGTTCCTGCCCTGGGGCGATGGCGACGCTATCATTCCGCTCGCCGGCGCTGAAGATGTAGCCCGCGTGGCTGCAACACTCTTGACGGGCTCCCAGCCGCCCGCCCAAACGGTCTACCCGCTGGTGAGCGAAGCTCCTACGGTGCGCGAGATTATCGAGACTCTTGGAAGAGCGCTGGGACGGCCGATTCGCTATGTTCCGATCACGGACGAGCAGTGGGCCGACGCGGTAAAGGATCGGCTCAAACCTCACGCGCTCGATCACCTGAGCCATCTTTGGCAATACTTCCGGACCAGCAAAGAGCCACGCCAGGCTACAGATGTTATTCGCGAGGTCACGGGCCGGAATCCTCAAACGCTGGAAGAGTTTTTCCGGGCGAATGCCCAATCAATGGCCGCCGAAGCTTATGCTGGCGACGCAAAGACCATCTGAACCCGTTGATGATGCCGATCATCCCACAAAAAAAGGAGCGTAAATGCCACCACAATTAATCTTCCTTCTGCATCTCGTTCTCGGTTATGTTGCGTGCCTGCTGTTTTTCAGCACGTACATTTTGCCCAGGCTCAAGTCGATGGACCGATTCCGTGCGCAACGTGCAATCGCTACACTGCACAGCTTTCGCTTCTTCGGGCTGGTCTTTATTCTTCCCGGCGTCGTCGGTCCCCATCTGCCCGCGGGCTTCGCCACCTTCGCCGCCTGCGGGGACTTCGCAACCGGAGTGCTGGCCCTTCTGGCGCTTTCGACGGTAAGGATACGTCCCCTCTTTTGGTTTTTCGTCGCCGCTTTCAACCTCGTGGGGACGACCGAACTCATCGTCGACTATTACCACGCGATTCGACTCGGACTTCCCGCGTTGGCTGGGCAGTTTGGCGCGACCTATGTGATTCCGATCATCTACGTGCCCATGCTGATGATCACGCACGTCGTCGCTCTCTATTGGTTGGCGCGTCCAGCGCAGCCGCAAGTTGCGGCTGCGCCACGTACTTGATTTATCGAAAAATGCGTGGGCGTGGCATCGTGGGGCTGAAATCCCACGCTTCCTCCGCGGGCGATCGTGATATTCCGCCCTAAACGTGAAGAGGGCGTTCAGGATTGGGCACCCTCAACCCGGCGCTTTCGGCTGGTTGGCGTTTTGCGAGATTTTATTGTTTCGCTCTACTGGCCAATCCACAAGCCCCGGTGCTAGTGTTCCTGTGTGCAGAATCCAGGCGTGGTTCGGGCTCGTTTCCCTCTTCCCTTCGCCGCCCCCAAAGCCACCGCGCCCGGCAGCACAGGAGGTTCTCACCATGGCCACTCTATCCGATTGACCCGCGCCTCAGCTCGCGTACCGCCGACTTCGTGACTGGCGCTCACCGCATGCTCATTGACGGCCGCTTTGTTGCGGCGGCGTCCGGCAAAGCGCTTCCCGTCTACAATCCCGCGAATGGAGAAGTCATCACGCACGTTCCAGAGGCCGAAGCGGAAGACGTGAACCGCGCTGTAATGGCCGCGCGCCGCGCGTTTGACGATGGTCCGTGGCCGCGCATGTCGCCTTCTGAACGCGGCCGCATGCTGTGGAAGATTGCCGATCTTGTCGAGCAGCATCTCGAAGAATTCGCCGAGCTGGAATCGCTCGACAACGGCAAGCCCGTCTCCGTGGCGCGCGTGGCCGACGTGCCGCTGACCGTGGACATGTTCCGCTACATGAGCGGTTGGGCGACCAAGATCGGCGGCAAGACGCTGCCGCTCTCGGCCGGATACGATTTCCATTCCTACACGCTGCGCGAGCCCATCGGCGTGGTGGCGCAGATTATTCCGTGGAACTTTCCGCTGCTGATGGCGGCGTGGAAACTTGCGCCCGCATTGGCTTGCGGCTGCACGATTGTGCTGAAGCTGGCTGAGCAGACGCCGCTTTCCGGGCTGCGGCTGGCGCAGGTTCTGCATGAAGCCGGTTTGCCGGACGGCGTGGTGAACGTGATTACCGGATACGGCGAAGGCGCCGGCGCGCCGCTGGCTGCTCACGACTTGGTCGACAAGGTCGCCTTTACCGGATCCACCGAAGTGGGCAAGCTGATTGTGAAAGCCGCGGCAGGAAACCTGAAGAAGGTGACGCTGGAACTGGGCGGAAAATCGCCCGTCCTCGTCTTTCCGGATGCGAAGATCGACAGCGCCATTCAGGGCACAGCCAGCGCCATCTTTTTCAACCACGGGCAGTGCTGCTGCGCCGGTTCGCGCCTCTACATCCACGAGAAAGTCTTCGATGAAGTCGTGGAGGGCGTGAGCAGTGTGGCGAATGACATCAAGCTGGCGCCGGGAATGGATCCCACATGCCAGATGGGTCCGCTGGTTTCGGACGAACAGTATCGCCGCGTCGTCGGCTACATTGAATCGGGAATGGCGGAGGGCGCGAAGGTCGCAGCCGGTGGTCCCGTCTCCGGCGTGGAGCGCGGTTGGTTTGTGCGTCCTACCGTGCTGACCAACACCAACCCGCGCATGAAGGTCGTTCAGGAAGAGATCTTCGGGCCCGTGGTGTGCGCGGTTCCGTTTTCCGACAAGGATGTGGACGCGATTGTGAAGCGCGCCAACGACACCATTTATGGATTGGCCGCCAGCGTGTGGACGGAGAACCTGAGCCTGGCCCACAAGGTGGCGCGGGGACTGCGTGCGGGCACGGTTTGGGTCAACTGCCATAACGTCTTCGACGCGTCTCTGCCTTTTGGCGGCTACAAACAATCTGGCTGGGGGCGCGAGATGGGCGAGGAAGTCCTGAACAATTACTTGCAAACCAAAGCGGTAACCGTCGCTTTGTGACTGGGCTCACGGGACCGGTGCCTGTGATTCTGAGCTGTGGGAGCAGGTGGGCGGGAAGAGACGTGGCCAGAAAAAAAAGACGGCACGAACGGTCTAGCTGTTCGTGCCGGGAGGCCAGTGACGCAAACTACTTCCGGCTTGGAGAACCTTCTCCACAACCGGAATAAATACACGATAGCATAGATCGAGATAAATGCAAATACAAAATTCAAAATTTATTTTTTAGGGTCCTGTAAACCATTTTCTTCACAGCGCATCCAACTGCGACCGCGAAACGGGGAGAGTTGCGGGTTGGCGTGGGGGCTGATGGGAGTGGGCCCACGGAATCGGAGCGCATACCTTGTAGGGTAATTGCTTTTAAGTCAATAGGGTGAATGCATGGCCAGGGCAAACGTCAACTGCGCTTTGGGCGGCGGAGCCTGGAGAACTTTGGCTTGAACCGGGGGTGGGTCGGGGAGCTTTCCGCGCGGGCGAGCCGGTAAAAATTGCATTCGAACCGGGAAATCGGGGCAAATCCAGATTTACGGAGAAATGGAGGACCTCTCTTTAGGCCCGTTAGCTTCCCACATAATGGGAAATGGGGGTGGGGCTAGCTAGTCAGCGAGCTTCTGCGCCTGGCCGGCAAGGTCGAAGTCCTTCTGGGTGAGGCCGCCGGCATCATGGGTGCTGAGGGCGAGACGCACGCGGTTGTAGCGAATTTCGATGTCAGGATGGTGTCCCGCCTTCTCGGCCAGCTCGCCGACCTGGTTTACGAAGTGCAGGGAAGCGACGAAGTCCTTAAATGTAAAGGTTTTTACCAGCTCTCCGACTTCGATTTTCCAGCCCGGAAGGCCGGGCAGGCGCGATTGAGCCTCTTCAAGGGAAAGTGGCGGCATGGATTGGCCCCCCTTTGGGTTCGACGAGTCGAGCGATCCTGCGGTTGCAAGGCGCCGTTGGTTGCGGTTCGTGCGATCCCGGGTTCCCAGATGCGAGGGGCCCGGGGCACCCAGGTTCGTGCTGAGGCGTGGATAGTTTACGCGCCCGAGGCCTTGGCGATGTCGAATGTGGAATAGCGCTTGTTCTGGCCACTGATCTCAGAGCGCAGCTCCTGCCAGAGCTCGTTGGGAATCTTCAAAAAGACCTCAACGACTGCGGGATCGAACTGGGTTCCGGAACAGCGCAGAATTTCTTCGCGCGCGGAATCGAAATCGCTGGCCTGGCGATAGGGGCGGTCGCTGGTGATGGCGTCGAGGGTGTCGGCAACGGCGAAGATGCGGGCTCCGACGGGGATCTCGCGCCCGCGCAGGCCGTTGGGATAGCCGGAGCCGTCGAAATGTTCCTGGTGGCAAAAGACGATCTCGGCTGCGCCGGCGAGGAAGGGAATCTTGCGCAGCATTTGATAGCCACGCGCACAGTGCTCGCGCATGAGCTCGCGTTCCCTCTCAGTGAGTTTGCCGGGCTTGCGCAGAATCTCGTCGGGAATGGCCATCTTGCCGACGTCATGCAGGAAAGCGCCGCGGGCAATGATCTTGATTTCGTCAGGAGGAATGCCCATGGCGCGTGCCAGGGCAATGGCATACGCAGTGACACGCTTGGAATGGCCTTCAGTCTCAGAGTCTTTGAGGTCGAGAGCGTCGCCGAGTGCCTCGAGGGTCACGTCGTAGGAGTGCTCCAGGTCTTCCATGGCGTGGCGCAGCATTTCGGTGCGGGCGCGGACCATTTCTTCAAGGCTCTGGTGGTAGCTTTCGGTTTCCTCAAGGGCGCGGCGGTGATTGATCGCCCGCTCGACAGTGCTGAGCAGTTGTTCGCGCTCGAAAGGCTTGAGGAGATAGTCGTAAGCGCCGCGACGCATGGAATCGATGGCCACGCTGATATCGTGCACGGCCGTAACCATGACCACGGGAAGGTTGGGCTGGAGAGCGTGAATGCGCTCGAGCAGGGCGATGCCGTTGACATCCTGCATCACGATGTCAGTGAGCACCAGGTTGAAGGTGTTGAGCTCGAGTGCTTCGAGAGCTTCGCGTCCTCCGCCGGCCAGCTCGAGGGTGTATCCCTGGCGTTCGAGCGAGGCAGCGATCATGGAGCGCACCGGGGATTCGTCATCAACCACAAGAATCCGCACGGGCTTTCGCGCAGCTTGCTCAGCGCTGGAAGCGACCGCGGGGTCTGGCCTCTTCGACTCTGCCAGCTTGGGTCCCAAACGCTTGCCTCCGTCCTTATCGCGCACCTTTTACCCCTGACCGACTGTTTGAACCCAGGCGGTTTTGCCCGGCTGTGATTGATTGCCCTGTTACCGGACAAAAGGCCCGCTGAAATCGTTACCAGCCGCAGCCGCTTTGCGCGGTCCCCTTGTATCTACGCGCGACACGCTCCCGATGTTCCAGGGAATGCTGAGCCGGAATGAAGAGGCCGGCGCAGTTGCGTAGCGCGTGAGAGACATCTGTTCGCTAAAACAGCTACGACTGGCCTGAAGGTCGGCATAGTACGACGATGAAACATACGCCCGGACACTGCCATGCTATGGGAGCGGCTGGCCAGGTCTTTCTGCTTACCAGAGGTTACCATTTTTACAACCCGTCCTCAATGTACCCAACGTAACCTGGAGAGACGGGTATCTACTGCGTCACTTCCATACATGAGGAAGCGCCCCGGCAGGCTGATGCTGGGTAATTTCCGCGTAGGTGATGGCAACGTCGGTGCTTAGGTCTTTGGGAATCCAGTTGCGGTCGCGCTCGGGGAGAATCGGCGCGATTTGCCCGAGGGGTTTGCCGGCGTCGACCTGTTGCTTTACGGCCGCGAAGAGATCCTGAAGAAACGCTTGCTGGCCGGAGAGGATTTCGGGGCCACCGGCGTCTCCGTGGCCGGGCAAAACATGGAGGGGTTGGAAGGCGAGAGCCTGGGCTAGAGCGCGCGGCCAGTTCTCTATGTTCGCGTCCCAGAGCTTGTTGTGCGGGCCGTTGACGGCGGCATCGCCCGTGCAAAGGATGCGCTCTTTGGGAAGCCAGACAAAACCGTCGCCGCGCGTGTGCGCCCATCCTAGAAAGTAGAAGCGCACCTCGCGGGTTGAGTCTTTGAGGATGAAAGGGCTCCGGCGAAAGAGAAGTTGGGGACGGGGAGCATCGGTGAGGTTGAGAGAGCGCACGTCGTCGCGCTCTTTCGCGGTGTCGAGCCAGCGCTTGGGCTCGTACCGGTCCATCTCGTCGGCAACGCCCTGATAGGCGAAGGTGGTGGCACCGGCCTCGGTCCACACGATGTTGCCGTAAGAGTGATCGCGGTGTGCGTGGGTATCAAAGACGAAGCGCACCGGTTTGGGCGAAAGCTGCGAAATCTGGCTGACGAGCTCTCGGGCACGGCCGGGATAGTTGGCGTCGACCACGATGAGGTAGTCGCGCATCTCGATGACGATGTTGTTGCAGTAGCCCTTGGTGGCGTCGCCGGGGAGAAACCAGACGCCGTCGGCAATTTTTTCGGCGACGAGGGAGTTGGGTTGGGCAGAGGCCGGGGCGACGAGGAAAAGCGCAAGGAGGACGTGGAGAAGTTTCAGATTGGACGGTCGTGGTTTCCCACCCATTCGCAGAAGGCGCGAATGGATGGGGCACGGAAGCGCGCAGTAGAACGCGGCGATCATGATTTATTCGGTGGGCGCTTGGCGCGGCGCGATGCGGCCCAGCCTTCGATGTTGGCCTGCTTGGCGCGACTAACGGCCAGCGCGTCGGCGGGGACGTCTTTGGTGATGCACGAGCCTGCGCCAATGTACGCTCCATCGCCGATGGTGACGGGCGCGACGAGGGTGGTGTCGCTGCCGACAAACGCGCCTTTGCCGATGCGCGTCAAGTGCTTGTTGACGCCGTCGTAGTTGCAGGTAATGGTACCGGCACCGATGTTGGCGCCTTCGCCGATCTCCGCGTCGCCAAGATAAGTGAGGTGGTTGGCCTTGGCGCCTTTGCCGAGCTTCGCCTTCTTGGTTTCAACAAAGTTGCCCACGTGCGCGTTCACGCCGATCTCGCTGCCGGGGCGCAAGTGCGCGAAGGGGCCGATCTCCGCGCCGTCGGCAATGGTGGAATCCTCAAGCACACAGCTCTGGCGAATGAGAACGCCGTTGCCGAGAGTGCAGTTTTCGATCACGGAATAGGACCGGATGCGGCAACCCGTGCCCACGCGCGTGCGGCCCAGTAGTTGTACGAAGGGCTCGATGACGGTTTCCGCGCCAACTTCCACATTCGGATCGATGATGCAGGTATCGGGGCGGTCAATTACGACGCCGGCGGAACTTAGTTGTTGTGTCTTCATTGCACCTTTTCTTGCAGTTCGGTTATTGCTGCTCGCCCGGTGCCGCTTTCGGACCGGCGGGATGCGGGATCGTAATGTCGATGGCCTGGGGTGCGCCCATGCCGAGGGCGTCGACTGGAGGCTTGATCTCAGTGACGTTGCCGACCACGAGGACGGCCAGTTTTTCCGGATGAATGTACTTTTTGGCGGCCGCGGTTACGTCGTCGAGCGTGACTTTCTCGAGGGCGGCGCGATAGGTCTCAAGATAATCGGCCGGGTAGCCGTAGAACTCGAGCCTTTCGCGCTCGGCCAGGATCTTGTCCCGCGTGTCGTAACGGAAGAGGAACGAGTTGAGAATGTCGTCCTTGGCGCGCTGCAACTCGGCTTGCGTAAACGGATTTGTATTGAGGCCGGCAATTTCAGCTTCGGCGGCCTTGGTTGCATCGACGGTGGAAACGCTCTTGGTGAGCACTTCAACGCGGAAGGTTCCGGGGTGGTCGTAGGGCAGATCGAAGCCGCCGCCGACCGCGTAGGCCAGCCCCAACTGCGTGCGCACCTTTTGAAAGAGCCGGCTGCCAAATCCGCCGCTGAGAATTTCGTCCATGATGACGATGGCGGGCACGTCGGGATTGTGACGATCGATGCCGAGGGCCACGATCTGCACGTTGGATTGATTCACATCTTCCTTGTCGATGAAGTATGCGCCGGGTTTGGGACCGGCAAACTCATCGTGACGCGGCGGCGTGGGAGTGACCGGCGGCAGGGGCTCGAAAAGCGCGCGCACCTTGGCTTCCATGGCGACGGCGTCGAAGTCACCGCTGATGCCGATGATGAGCTTGCCCTTGAGAGTGCGATCGTGCCAGGCCTGAAGATCGGCAAGGGTGATTTTGCCGATGGTGGCGAGCTCGGGCTGGCGCGTGTACGGGCTGTTCACGCCGTAGACCAGCTTGGCCGCTTCGCGCTCGGCGATTCCGTCCTCATCGTCGTTGCGGCGCACGATGCCCGTGGCCTCCTGCTGCTGCGCCAACTGCAACTTTTCCGCACTGAATTTGGGATGGAACAGGAGGTCCATGGCCAGCGAAAAAACCTGGTCGGCATCGCCCTTGAGCGAATCCCAGGAGAGCGCGGTCGAGTCCTCATCGCCTTCGGTTTCAATGTGGGCGGCCTTGGCTTCGAGCAGGTCATCCATGGCGTCGCCGTCCATCTTCGCGGTTCCGCTGGTGCGCCAGGCCTGGCGATAAAGGCCAATGAGGCCGGCTTGGGAGGGATCGACGTCGCGGCCGCCGCTTGGAATGAGCACACTGCCGGAGACGAAGGGCAGCTCGTGGTCTTCCTGGAGGAAGATCACGATGCCATTTTTGAGCTCGATGCGTTTGGGCTGCTGGGGGTGAAATTCGTGCAGTGTGGGGATGGGGATTTGCTCCCACGGCTTGGATTGCTGGGCGGACATTTTCCACGGCGAAGCGACAGCGAGCGCGAGAAGTACGGTGAGTAGGTAAGAAGGCCTGAGGGCCATGGAACGATTCACGAACCACGAACCACGGTTCACGGTCTTCTGACCACTGATCACTGACCACTGATAACTGTTCTTCCTCATTGCGCGCCTCCAGTCTTATTTGCGTCCGCGGCCGGGGGCTCGGTGTCGATTTCGGCGCTGGTCCGGTTGGAATCTACAAACACTTGATTGGCCACGCGGCGAATGTCAGCCTTGGTGACCTTGTCGACCTCATCCAGCTCGAGGAAGAGCTGGCGCCAATCGCCGTAACGGGTCTGGTACTCGGCCAGCGAACTGGCGAGCCCCTGGTTGTCGGCCAGGCCGCGGAGCAGATCGGCGCGGGTGCGGGTCTTGTACATCGCGAGCTCCGCATCGGTGACGTCGCTGGTTTTGAGCTTTTCAATTTCTTTGTGGATGGCGTCGCGCATCTCGGCCGGCGTGTGGCCGGGGAGGGGGACGGCATAAAACGCGAAGAGACTCGGATACTTGTCGCCGGGGAAGGGACTGAAGCCCTCGGCCTCGGCGGCGATCTGCTGCTGCTCGACCAGGCTGCGATAGAGGCGCGAAACGCGGCCGTTCGACATGATGTCGCTGATGGCGTCGTACACCTCATCGTCGGGATCGCGATAGCTGGGCCGGTGATAGCCCTCAATATAGAAGGGCTGCGTCTGCTCGCGGATGGTGACCGATTTTTCGGCAAACTGCTTCGGCTCGACCGTGGTCATCTCTTCCGGCTTGGGGCCGCCGGGCACGCGACTGAAATATTTTTCCAGCATGGGCATCGCGGTCTTGGCATCCACATCGCCCACAATGGCGACCACGACGTCGCCGCCGACGTAATACTTCTTGTGGAAGGCCATGGCTTCGGTGGCGTTAATCTGGCTGACTTCGCTGGGCCAGCCGATGGAGCTGCGGCCGTAGTTGTGTGCCACATAGGCCGTGGCCAGGAACTGCTCGACGAGGCGGCCGATGGGATCGGAGTCGGTGCGCATGCGCCGCTCCTCTATCACTACGTCGCGCTCTTTATAGAACTCGCGGGGCACGGTGTCGGCCAGACGGCTCGACTCCATCCACGCCCACAGTTCCAGGCGATTTTCCGGCATCGACCAGAAGTATTGCGTGTCGTCGAGGCCGGTTTCGGCGTTCAGACCGTCCGCGCCGTTCTCGTCGGCAACCTCAGTGAACTGGTTGGGGATGACGTACTTCTCGGCCTCGGCCTGGGCGTCGAGAAAGGCTTGGTGCAGCGCCTTCAGCTTTTCCTCGCTGCGGCCGATGGGTTTCAAATATTCGGCCTCATATGCGTCATTGGCGGCTTCAACTTTTTCCAGAGCGACTTTTTCAGCGGCGTAATCTTTGGTTCCGATCTCGGTCGTTCCCTTGAAGGCCAGATGCTCGAACATGTGCGCGAGGCCGCTCTCGCCGGAGGGATCGTTGACGTCGCCGGCATCGATGAAGGTGGTGTAGCTGAAGACCGGCGCCTCATGGCGCTCGCACAGGATGAGCGTGAGCCCGTTGGGAAGCACCTTAACGGTGATGCGCTGCTCAAAACTTTTCAGATCCTGGGCATGGGCGCCGACACATGCGGCGGCCAGGGCTAAAGCAAGAAAGACTGTCCAGGACGGGAAAAAAATCCAAAGCCGGGAAAATGACTTCGACTGCATCCAACCTCCTCGAACGAACGACAGCGATTCAGGCGCAATCGCTCTCTTCCAAGCTATTGCCCGCGGGCGGGGCCGTCAAACGGAAAGCAGGCGGCCGGCGCGGGGAAGGCGGGCATGGTTCCAGGCCGCTCGCGTGGCAGGCGGGACGGGGCTTCGGCAGAGATGCGCTTTGCAGGGTCTATATAATGATGCGCGATGAGCCGGAGCAGGAGATTGCTGGGGAGATGGGGGCAAATGGGGGCGTGCTGGCTTCTTGCCGCGGCGTTCGCGTCCGTGGTTTTTGCGGCTCCGCCTCCGGCGGCAACGAATCTGACGGTCGATCAACTGGACCAACTGCTGAAGCAGATACGCGGGCAAAGCGATGCCAGGGTTGCAAGGCAGATTACGAGCGTCAAGCTGACGGAACGGGCCAGCGCGGCGCGGATTGCCCAGTGGGAGGCCGATCTTGCGGGGGATCGCTCGCGGGATGCGCTGATGGTGGTGGCGGATGTCTCCGCATTCCTGGCGCCCCCGGCCGCGGAGCTGCCCACGATGCCGGCGCCGGACGCGCAGACCCAGCAGCAGATTCTGGCGCGGTGCCGGGATTACGTGAATCAGATCGTTCCCAAGCTGCCCAACTACTTTGCGCTGCGCACGACCACGCCGTTTGAGTTTACATCCGCGCAAAAGCTCGCATCGCAGCCGCTTGTCGACAGCATGTTTCAAAGGAAGCCGGGGCCAAGAGTCCACTACCTGGCGCTGGGCCCGGCGAAATCGAGCGATTCGCCCGAGGATCAGTATTTCTCGCTGGGATCGTACGCGGAGGAGGTGACCTATCGCGGCGGAACTGAGGTGGTGGATGCGATGCCAGGAACGAACGGGCCGCCGCGGTCCTCGCTTTATGCGATGAGCACTAAAGGCGATTTCGGGTCGGTGCTGGAAGTAATCGTGATGGATTTTCAGGTGGACCAGATAGCCTGGGATCACTGGGAGCAGGGCCACTCCACGCAAGAATCGACGGGTCCGTTAGCGGTCTTTCGCTATGCGGTTCCCCGCGAGAGATCGCATTACGCGGTGAGCTACCCAAATGAGCCACCCAACTTCCCGGCCTACCACGGCGAGGTCGGGATCGACCCGGAGAGCGGTGCGGTGCGGTGGATCACGCTTCTGGCGATCGACAGTGAATCCGGTTACTTCAACGAATCCTCGCAGCTGGTAGAGTTTGCGCCGACCGAGATTGCGGGAGTGACGTATATCTGCCCCGTGCACAGCGTGGCGATGGTGCGCTTTTTCGAAGCTTTCGAATATGGGAACACGGCGCATACGCCGATTCCGTCCCAAATTTCGATCAATGATGTTGCCTTCACCAGGCATCACCTGTTCCGCTCCGAGTCGCACATCCTTTCCGGAGCTTCGAAGCCATGACCGGCAGGCCTTGATGGGCACGCAAGAAATCAGCGAACGGTATAATCGGAGCCATGGCGGTGAGCGCGGAAAACGGGGAGCAAGGGAGCAAGGGAGCAAGTGAGCAAGGAAGTGCCGCGGATACCGGAGCGGCGGATGCGGCGGCGAAGTTGCGCGCGCTGGAAGCACGGCTCCGGGAGCTGGGAAGCGTGATGGTGGCCTACTCGGGCGGCGTGGATTCGGCGTTTCTTGCGGCCACGGCGCATGGCGTGCTGGGCGAGCGCATGCTGGCGGTGCTGGCCGATTCGCCATCGCTGGCGCGGCGCGATATGGAGCAGGCGCGCGCATTCGCGCAATCGCTGACGATGCCGCTGGAAGTGATTGCGACCGACGAGCTCGACCGGCCGGAGTACGCGCGCAACGACGCCAGCAGATGCTTCCATTGCAAGGACGAACTTTTTCTGGTGATGGAGAAGCTGGGCGCGAAGCTGGGGTTCGTGCACATTGCCTACGGGATGAATGCCGACGACACGCGGGATTTCCGGCCGGGGCAACGTGCGGCGGAGCAACACGCGGTGCTGGCGCCGCTGGCGGAAGCCGGCCTGACGAAATCGGAAGTGCGCGCACTGGCAAAGGCGGCCGGCTACCCGGTGTGGGATCGTCCGGCGGCGCCGTGCCTTTCGTCGCGCGTGGAATACGGGCGCACGGTGACGCGGGAAGTACTTGAGCAAGTGGAACGCGGCGAAGAGAGCCTGCGGCAACTGGGTTTTCGCGAGTTGCGCGTGCGGCACCACGGCGAGCTCGCGCGGGTTGAGATTGCGCGCGATGAACTGCCGCGCGCGCTGACGATGGAGATGATGGATGCGATCACGACGGCGCTGAAGCTGGCGGGATTCAAGTTCGTGACGCTGGATTGCTCCGGCTTTCGGTCAGGATCGATGAATGCGGTTCTGCCGGCCGAGGTGCTGGCTCGGAAGGGCGCGTAGAACATCCTCATTTCGCCCTTCATCCCTCCGGCGATTTAGAATCACAAGGCGATGCGAATTGGGTATCTGGAGTGCTTTTCCGGGATCAGTGGCGACATGCTGCTGGGCGCGCTTGTGGACGCGGGCGTGCCTTTCGACGTGCTTGCCGATACGACGGCAGCGCTCGGCGTGGGCGCGCGGCTGGAGATGCGGAAGGTGGACCGCGGCGGACTGGCGGGAATCAAAGTTGACGTGATCTTAGAACAGGGAGCAAGGGAGCAAGGGAGCAAGGGAGCGGAACTCGCTCACTCACACTCGCACTCACACGATCATCATGACCACTCGCACCACTCGCATGAGGAGGAACCGGCGCACTCCAGCCACGAACATGCGCCGCATCGATCGTTGTCGACGATTCTTACAATCATTCAGGCTGCGCCGCTGAAGGAGACGGTGAAGCAGCGCGCGGCGCACGCCTTTCAATTGCTGGGCGAGGCAGAGGCGGCGATTCACTCCATCCCCATTGAAAAAGTGCATTTTCACGAAGTGGGCGCGGTGGACACGATCGTCGATATTGTGTGCGCGGCGGCGGGATGCGAGGCTCTGCATGTGGACCGCTGGATGGCCTCGCCGTTGAACGTGGGCAGCGGGACCGTGAAGTGCCAGCATGGCACGCTGCCGGTGCCTGCGCCTGCTACTCTGGCGCTGCATCGGCGATGCGCCGGTGTACGCGGCCGGGCCTGCGATGGAGCGGGTGACGCCGACGGGCGCGGCGCTGTTGCGCATGCTCGATGTTCAGTACGGACCGCTGCCGGCGATGCGTGTGGCGGCGCGCGGCTACGGAGCGGGAGGGCGCGACACGCCGGGCGAGCCGAACCTGCTGCGGCTGCTGGTGGGCGAAGCGGACGATGCGGCTGCCAGCGTAGAGCCGATCACGCTTTCCGCATCCGAACCAATCGCTGTCATCGAGACGGTGATTGACGACTCCACGCCACAGTTGCTGGCTTACGTGAGCGAGCTGCTGCTGGAAGCTGGTGCGTGGGATGTGTACCGCGCGGCGGTGCAGATGAAGAAGGGACGCACGGGAGTGCAGATGACCGTGCTATCGAGTACAGAGAAATTACCGGCGCTGCGCGATCTGCTGCTGCGCGAGACCACGACGATCGGCCTGCGCTGGCGGCTCGAATACAAGATGGCCCTCGACCGCGAGTTCGCCGACGTGGAGACGGAGTGGGGCAAAGTGCGGATCAAGGTGGCGCGCTGGCCGTCGGGCGAAGTGGCGAATGCGTCACCGGAGTACGAGGTGTGCCGCAATCTGGCGCACACGCACAAAGTTCCGCTGAAACAGGTGATGCAGGCGGCGATGCGTGCCTGGAGCCGAATCGGGATTGGCTGCGAAGAAGGAAGGCCGCTGATGGATCGCGCGCAAATTGAAGCGCTGTTGAACGAAGTGCAGGCGGGATCGACCAGCGTGGGCGACGCGCTGGAGCGACTGCGCAATCTGCCTTTTGAAGATTTGGGATTTGCCAAAGTAGATCATCACCGCGCGTTGCGCACCGGCATGCCGGAGGTGATTTTTTCCGAAAGAAAAACGCCGGCGCAAGTGGCGGCGATT
This sequence comes from uncultured Acidobacteriota bacterium, assembly GCA_963786565.1. Lineage (GTDB taxonomy): Bacteria > Acidobacteriota > Terriglobia > Terriglobales > Acidobacteriaceae > Telmatobacter. The sequence goes on from CAWAZR010000025.1 coordinate 161,756, forward strand.
TTTGCGCGCATGGCGAGCGCCGGCGGCAACGTGCTGGCCACACGAGCGTCGCGCGAAGTGTATGCGGCGGTGCGGGCGACGGAAGCACGCGCGGAGTTCCACGAAGCGGCGCGCGCCATTACGCTGAAGCAGACCGAAGCGCCGGCAGGCAAGGGAATTGTAGGCGTGGTGTGCGCCGGGACCAGCGACCTGCCTGTGGCCGAAGAGGCCGTAGTGACGGCGCGGCTGATGGGCAACACCGTGGAGTTGGTGGCAGACGTGGGCGTGGCCGGCATTCACCGTCTGCTGGCGCAGCAGCACACGTTGAAATCGGCGCGCGTACTTGTGGTGTGCGCGGGCATGGAAGGCGCTTTGCCCACCGTGGTCGGCGGCCTGGTGAGTGCGCCGGTGATCGCGGTTCCCACCAGCGTGGGTTACGGCGCGTCGCTGGGCGGAATCGCGGCGCTGCTGGGCATGTTGAACACCTGCGCGCCCAACGTTTCCGTGGTGAATATCGATAACGGATTCGGCGCGGCGTGCATTGCTTCGCTTATCAATCACCTTTGAGGGTCTATCCAGCGTGGCGCAGTTCGTGAAGGTTAAGTTTGCCGCCGAAGCTCCAACCACCGGTACGTGACCCTGATCACTGTTTGAACCTCCCTTGAGTCCCGATCATGGTTAGATGTGCGGCGTGTGTCCGCACGCGTGCGGAGGAGTGCGTGACCGGTTCCCGATGGCAGCGATGGCGCAGGATTTCGCAGAGTTTTTTTCTGCTGCTGTTCCTCATGCTGCTGGTGTTTACCGCGCTGCGCGCCATGCCGGGCACGACCAGCGATATTCACCTGCGCGGGCCGGTGCGGCTCTACTTCGAGTGGGATCCGCTGGTGGCGCTGACCAATGCCCTGGCAAGCCACGCGCTCTATCGCGGCCTGTTGTGGAGCTTGATCATCCTGGTGCCCACGTTGTTTCTCGGGCGCTTTTTCTGCGGCTGGATCTGCCCCATGGGCACGTTGCAGCACTTTGTCGGCGACATGCCGTCGGAGTCGAAACGCGGCAAGCAGCGCATTGAAGCGAATCGCTACAAGCGCTGGCAGACGATCAAATATGTGGTGTTGCTGGCGGGCCTGGTGGCCGCGGCGTTCGGGTCGATGGTGATCGGCTGGCTCGATCCATTCAGCCTGCTGGTGCGCTCGATTGGACTCTCGATTCTTCCGGCATTCAACTACGTGGTGCGCGCTGCCCTGACGCCGCTGGAGCAAAGTCACATCGCGGCGATCAAAACGACCGGCGGGTTAATCCACGCGGTGCTGGGCGCGTTCCTGCTGGAATTCCGGCAGGCGCATTTTACGCAGGGGCTTTTCCTGGGGATCTTATTCTTTGCGATTCTTGCAATGAGTTTGCGCGTCACGCGTTTCTGGTGCCGCGCAATTTGCCCGCTGGGAGCGCTGCTGGGCGCAGTGTCGCGGTGGTCGGTACTTGGGCTGCACAAAGATCCGGAAGCGTGCAACAACTGCAACCGCTGCCTGCTGCATTGCCAGGGCGGCGACGATCCCATCGGTAGCTCGCCGTGGCGCAAGTCGGAATGCCTGATGTGCATGAACTGCGTCGGCGGTTGTCCCGATCATGCGCTCACGTTTCGCTTTTTCCGTAAAGAAAAGGAAGTAGCATCGCCGGACCTGGGGCGGCGGCGCACGATCACGGGCATAGCCGCGGGCGCGGTTGCGGTGCCATTGATGCGCGCCAACACCGGCCTGGGCAAAAGCCGCAACGAGCGCCTGCTGCGGCCGCCCGGCGCGCTCGATGAGCCGGATTTTCTGGGGCGGTGCATACGTTGCGGGGAATGCATGAAGGTGTGCCCCAATAATGCGCTGCAACCGGCGCTTGTCGAAGCCGGACTGGAAGGACTTTGGACGCCGACGCTGGTGCCGCGAATCGGCTACTGCGAGCCGAGTTGCGTGCTCTGCTCGGAGGTTTGCCCGACAGGCGCCATCTGGCAGATTACGCCGAGGGAAAAAGGCTGGGTGGTGGGCGTGAGCGCCGCGCAGAATCAGCCCATCCGATTGGGCACAGCATTTTACGACCGCGGGCGTTGCCTGCCGTGGGCGATGGCCACCGAATGCATTGTGTGCGAGGAGTGGTGCCCGGTGTCGCCCAAGGCAATTTATGTGGAAGAGGCCGAGGTGGCGGATTCGGCAGGCAAGACGAAGACGCTGAAGCAGCCGCGCGTGGATCCCAGCCGGTGCGTGGGTTGCGGCGCATGCGAATATGCCTGCCCGCTACAGGAACATCCTGCCGTGTACGTGACGAGTATTGGCGAAAGCCGCTCGCCCAGCAGCCAGATTCTGCTGACGAGGAAGTGAAATAAGTGAAGAAAGTGAAAAGAGCGAATCAGTGAAGGGGTGAACGAGTGAATTTGCAAAGGGCCCGATCAGGAAAAAAGATGTTGACGGTGATATCGATGGTGATTGCTCTCATGGCCGTGAGCGCGGGTTGCAAGAAGAAGGCTGTCGATCCGCTTCCGCTGTCGGGAGCCGTGGCGGGATGGGAGAAATCGAGCGACACGCGCGTCTATGAGGCCAAGGACCTTTGGCAGTACATCGACGGCGACGCCGAGCAGTACATCGCGGCGGGCGTGGTTTCCACCTCGACGTCCGATTACAAGTATCAGAATCAGTTGGACGCGGTGGTCGACATTTACACTATGGGAGATTCCGCGGGGGCGCGCAAGATTCTGGAGACGGGAGATTCGAGCGACGCCAAGAGCGTACAAGTGGGTGACGCCGGCGTCGCGTACGAGCAGAGCGTGATCTTCCGCAAGGGCCCGTACCTGGTGCGCATCGTGGCCTATGACGCTACGCCCGGGACGCAACAAGCGTTGCTGGTGCTGGCGCATGGAGTGGAAGAAAGGCTGTAGCCCGACAATATGAATTGGAGTGGGTAGGCGAATGGCGCATTGTCCGATGAAATTCCGCATGGTGCGCAGCAGGCTGACTGCGCCTTCACCGCGCATTCTCGACATCGGCTGCGGCAACGGCTCGCCTTCGGTGGCGAAGCGATGGTTTCCCGGTTGCTTCTATTCGGGCGCGGACATTCAGCGGTACAGGCTGAGCGATGCGGACGTGGCGGCGATGGACGCGTTCTTCCCACTCGGCGAGGACGGTTCAGGCTACGATGCGATTCCCGATGCGAGCTACGACTTCGTGATTCTGAACCACGTGGTGGAGCACATGCGCGATCCGGAGCCGGTGGTGGCGACGCTGTGCGCCAAGCTCAAGCCGGGCGGATATATATGGATGGCGTTTCCTTCGTTGCGCAGTTTGTCGCTGCCGCACTCAGAGGACGAGACGCTCCAGTTTTCGGACGACCCTACGCATGTGTATGTGCCGGATGTGCGCGAGATGGCGAATATCCTGCTGGCGCATGGAGTGGCTGTTCTGCACGCGGGCCGCTCGCGCGAGGGTTTTTTTACTGGCCTTGGAGATGTTTTCAAACTGGGAAAGAGACTGGCGAAGCGGGTTTTCACCGGGAAATTTTCCGGGCGCGGAATGTGGTATGTGCTGGGCTTTGAGGATCACGTGTTTGGGCAACGCAGGCCGGATCGATAAGTAGACCGGCCGCGAGAACGAAGGCAAGAGAACGATGAAGAACCGCAGGGAATTTTTGAAAGAAGCAGCCGCAGGTGCTGTGCTGCTGGGTTCAACGGCTGCCGCGGAGAGGCTGGCATTTGCCGGCACTACGGCAGGCAAGTCGAAAGTGGTGATCGCACGCGATGCGTCCCTGCACGGCTCCGGCTCGCAGCCTGACGAACAGCGGGTGCTGAACCTGCTCGACAAGGCGATGGCTGCCTACACTGGGCGACAAAATCCGGTTGAAGCGTGGAAGAGCATCATTCCTGCAAACATTCTTGCCGGCAAAACCATTGGACTAAAGGTGAACGGGCTGGGCGGGCGCGGAATTTCGACGCACGCGGCGCTGACCCTGGCGATTGCCGAGCGCCTGCAACAGGCCGGAGTGCGTGCGGGAAATATTTTGGTGTGGGAACGCGACGCGCACAGCCTTCAAGCCTGCGGCATGACGGTGAACACCGATAGCAGCCGCGTGCGCTGCTACGGCAACGATGTGGGCGGCTACGAAGACGCGCCGGTGCAATGCGGCCCAGTGCAGGTTCGCCTGGCGAAGATTCTGACGCGTGAGTGCGCGATGGTGATCAATCTGCCCATTCTCAAAGATCACCAAATGTCGGGCATCACGTTCTCGATGAAAAACATGTATGGGGTGGTCGATCGGCCGTTTCTGCTGCACCCGAATAACTGCAATCCCGGCGTGGCCGATGTGAATGCAATCCCGGCGGTGCGCGAGAAGGTTTGGTTCACCATCGGCGATGCCATTTCGTCGGTGTACGACGGCGGGCCGGAGTTCCATCCCGAGCGGCTGTGGTTTCCGAATGCGCTGGTGGTGGGCGAGGACCGCGTAGCGCTGGATCACACAGCGTGGCAGATGATCGAACGCAAGCGCGCGGAAGTGGGTGCGCCGACGCTCGAGGCAGCAGGGCGCAGGCCGGATTACATCGCCGTGGCGGCGGATGCGGCGCACCGGCTGGGAACGAATGATCCGGGGCGCATCCGGCTTGTGGAAGTGTGACGAGGGATCGGCATGGCGGATGAAAGCGGCGAAATCGTGAAACTGGATCCAGGCGCGAAGGCGCACGTGCCGGGTATGACGCGGCGCGAAGCCATGCTGCAACTGTTGCGCGTTGGCGGCGTGGCTGCTGGCGTTGGGGGCGCGGCCGTTTGGCTGAGCGAGCGCAGCAGCCGTCCAGTTGCGGAGCAGGCGTTGCAGGCGCGGCGCGATCATCGTGTTGCCGCAGATCCGCAATGGCCGCAGATCACCGTTGTGCAAGGCGGCGAGCCGCGGGCGCTGGCTGCGCTGGCGATTGCGAATCTCGGCGGCATGGGCCGATTCATCCGCAAGCAGGACGTGGTGGTGCTGAAGCCAAACATTGCCTGGGACCGCACGCCGGAGCAGGCGGCCAACACCAATCCGGATCTGGTTGCGGAAGTTGTCAGGCAGTGCTGGCAGGCGGGAGCCAGGCGTGTGATCGTGACCGACGTGAGCTGCAATGAGGCGCAGCGATGCTTCCAGCGCTCAGGGATCCAGGCCGCCGCCCGTGCCGAAGGCGCAGAGGTGATTTTGCCCGATGCCGACCATTTTCGCGAAGTGGATATGGGGGGTGTGGTGCTGAAGAACTGGCCCGTGTTCACGCCGTTTCTCGAAGCGGACAAGGTGATCAACCTGCCTATCGCGAAACATCATGCCTTGACGGGCGCAACCCTGGGCATGAAGAACTGGTACGGGATTCTGGGCGGGGAACGCAACCGGCTACATCAGCAGATTCACCAGAGCCTGGTGGATCTGGCGAATTTTATGCTGCCCACGCTTACCTTCATGGACTGCTACCGCGTGTTACTGCGCAACGGGCCGACGGGCGGAAATCCCGAGGACGTGGCGCTGAAAAAGACGCTGGTGGCGGGCACCGATCCCGTGGCGATCGACGCGTATGTGGCCAAGGCGTACTGGAATCTGGACGCGGAGAAGTTGCCGTACCTGGCGATGGCTGCGGCGCGCGGCCTGGGGACCGCGGATTTTGCGGCGCTGCATGTGAAGGTGAGCCAGCTAGGCTGAATGTGAAAGTCTGACCGGGCGTTCCGCCTCATTCAAAGCCAGATCTCTTATAAAAATTCCTGGAAAATGCACACTCCGAAAGGCTTTACTTTGCCGTTGGGGAGTGATACTTTGCAGAGAATCCCCTGAACGCCGTTTCAAGATCGGAGAGTCGCAATGTTTTGCCCCTCTTGTGGCACACAGTCCGTTTCGGATAGCAAATTCTGCAAGAATTGCGGTGCAGCCATGCAAGCCGCGGGTGACGCGCAAACCGTTCCGGCGGCCGCGGCGGCCCCAGCCCCGCAAGCCGCCCCGCCGCCGACCCCAGCGCCGTATGTGCCGCCGCCAGCGCCTGCGCAATATGCGCCTCCGCCAGTGCCGCCAGCGCCGGTGCAATATGCGCCGCCGCCAATGCCGCCAGCGCCGGTGCAATATGCGCCGCCGCCAATGCCACCGGCGTATCCCCCGCCGCCTGCGTACGGAGGGTTTCCACCGATGGCGCAGCCGGCCCCTAAAAGCTCCGGCGCTCGAGGCATTGCGATTCTGGTCCTTCTTGCCGCAGTGGGATTTGGTCTCTGGTACTACTTCGAGAGAAGCAGCACGGTGATCATCGGAACCAAGGACGAGGTGATCTACTCCGGGTTGTCCACGGAGGCTCAGGCCACGGCGTTGGGCAATGCGCTCAAGGCCGACGACTATTTCCAGGACACCGGTGTGTCGGTCCTACTGCGCAAGCAAATAGGCGCCGACACCATCATTTCGTTTGTGGTCAAGGACGGCGTCTGGAGCAATCCGACGATGGTGAGCGATTTTGAAACGCTCACGCGGGATGTTGCTGCGAGTGTGGGCGGATTACCAGTCGACATGCACCTGGTGACCAACACGCAGACGGTGGAGAAGAGCGAGACGATCACCGCCCAGACAGACACGGAGCCTGGCACGCAGACAGGCACGCAAACCGGGCCGCAGACTGGGCCGCAAACAGGCCCGCAGACGGGCCCGCAGACAGGGCCGCAGACAGGCCAGCAGCCAGCACAAGGTACCACGGTGACGATCGGAACCAAGGACGAGGTGATCTTCTCCGGTACGGCCACGGAGGCCCAGGCCACGGCGCTGGGCAATGAGCTCAAGTCCGACGGATATTTTACCGACCGCGGTGTGTCCGTATTGTTGAACATCGGCCCTAACGGCACCACGATTTCGTTTGTGGTCGGAGATGGTGTCTGGAACCAAAAAGGGATGATGGGAAATTTCGAGGAACTCGGGCGGGAAGTGGCCAGTACGGTGGGCGGCCTTCCGGTGACAGTGCAACTGGTAGACACCAAGGAAGCGGTCCAGAAGACAGGGATCGTGGGCGTGGTCCAATTGACCGGTGGCGACGCGGTTTATTACGAAGGCTACTCTACGCTCGCCGATGGGCAGGCGCTCGCCCAGAAGTTGCAGTCGATTGGTTTCTTCACGGGCAGGGGCGCGAACGTGTTCTTGAAGAAGCACACCAACAGCACGGTGCTGGCCTTCGTGGTCGTTGACGGCGCCTGGAACGATGCCAAAATGGTGAGCAACTTCGAAACCATCACGCGCAGTGTTGCCCCGTCTGTCGGCGGATTGCCGATTGACATGCGCCTGATGAGCACGACGCTTGTGGTGGAGAAGGACGAGAAGCTCCAGTAGGAACTAGAGAAATCAGCATACCCAGGTCTCCGATCGGAGACCTGGGTACTCCCGCCGATAACAATCGAAACAATTCTTACGCTTGCGGTTGCGACGCAGCCGGGGCCCGACGGCGCTGGTGCGCGCGGCGCTGTGCCAGCATCTGCTCGTACTGCTGCTTCTGCGTGTCGCTCATGAGGGCTTCGATTTTGCCGTTCGAATCCTGCATCAGGGCGCGGACCTTGGCGTGGCGATCCTGCTGAGAGAGCGAGGTGTCGGCGCGAAGGTTCTGCATTTGCTGGAAGCGATCGGCAAGGATGGGCTTGATCTGCGCCACCTGATCGTCGCTCAAACCCAGCCGCTTGCCCAGATGCGAGGCTTGCCGGTTGGGGTCAAAGTTGCGGTGGAAGTTGCCGGGCTGCGCAGGCGTGGCTTGCGGCGCATTGGCAGCGGGGGTTTGGTTGGTTGCGGGCGCCTGTGCGAGCACCAGGCCCGCGGAGAGCAGCGCGCCTAAAAAGAAGGTGGCTTTTTTTGCAGTGTGTGTTGCGTTCATCGGTTCGATTCTCCCTGTGGCTGTCTAGGTGCTGACCGGCCGCTGCGAGTGTAGACACAAGCGTGCCATGGGAGTTGCGTAAAGAATTGTCACGAATTGTAAGCGCGAGAAGCGCGGTGAAATAAGGGTTTTGCGATGAAACTCATGGGCGCGGGACGGCGTCTAAAGCGCACTTGGAGCGGCCGCGAATTGGATTCACCCTTGGCGGAAGATCAGTGGCGCGCCGGCCGGTAGGTGGCATGTTCGAAGGGTTGAACTTTGGGCGTGGGCCTGGGCTTGTGTTCCGCTTCAGCATGCATCTTTAGTTCTTCGGCGAGCTTATCGGCAGCCCGGTAACCTGAGCCGGTGAGCCGATAGAGACCGGGTTTCGTCGCATCCGGCTCCATGAGGCCGAGAGTTGCCAACTCCCGCAATGCATCTTTCAGCAACGCGGTCTTTCTCGGCGTACCGTCGCTCAAGGTTACGCGTCCTGCCTGGATCACCTCGTGGCCGAGCGTGAGAGCCATGTTGATGACGCCTTGCGATGCGGCAGCGGCGGCGAGCAACCGCGAAGCCTCGGCAGAGAGCGCGGGCTCTATCTTTTGCGCAGGGGGCACAGGTTCCGGGAGCCAGAGATAGCGCAGGTGGTCGAGTTCGCGGGCCAGATGCTTGCGGAAGGCGACGCGGAATGCATCCACGCTGCTGTAGGAGGCAGAGAGCCCGCCGGCGCCGCATTCGTCCTTGAAGGACTGCAAAGCCTCGTCGTGCCACAGATCAGTTTGGCCGACCAGCGCCAGAGGATCGAAGAAGAAGACGGCTGCGGATTTGCCCGCGCCGACGTGGCGCTTGACGGCCTCGACCGCGCCGGAATCCTCAAGCTGCGTACCGGCGCCCGTGCCGAAGATGCCGATCAGAATGTCGGCCTCTTGAGACAGTTGGCGGCTGGGTACAATCTGCGCTGCAACGCCAGACTGCTGGGACAAGGACCGGACGGCATGCAAAATGAGCCGCCGCGTACCGGAGTACGCGTCGTTCCACCGGCTCGACTCTTCGAACACAACACCCAACTCTTCCGAGACGTTACCGGACGATGCAACGATAAGCCTTAATACATGTGCAGGAAAGGCCATAGACGCTCCGGGGATTCCTTAAGTATAGACGATTTCGCGTTGGTCTGACAGGGGCTTATGGGCGGTCGGGGGATGCGAAAAAGGGGTAATCGGGGGCCTAAAGCTAAGGGCCGTCTGCGGTTGCAGACGGCCTTCGGGGGTCACGCGTGAGCATTTGGATTTCAGGCAGGAAGTTTGGTAGTTCGCGCTTCACGCGGCTTTTCCGCCGCCTTCAGCGCCTGCCGCGCCAGCTCCCGGAATGTCTTCCTTAGCTCCTGGGGGCTGTGGACCACGATGCGCCGGCCCATGCTCAGCAGCATGGCGGCAATCATCTCCAGCCGGTCGCGCCCGCAGCGCACGCAGGTTCCGCCGGCCTCCTCCTCGACGGCCACTCGCCACGGCGCAAAGCTCTGCCGCGCCTCGCTGATCGGCATGTCGATCCACACGTCGATTTGGTACTCGGACTGAACGAACGGCATGCTGGCACGCAAGTGCTGCCGCGCATCGAACTCGGCGGGCCGGCGGAAACTCCCCGCGCCGGCGGCAAGGTTCGACACGCGGTCGAGTCTGAAGGTTCGCAGAGCGCGGCGCGTGAGGCAGTGGCCGATGAGATACCAGCGCCCGTCGGTGTGCACCACCGCGTAGGGCTCGATGTGGCGGCGCGTGGCGCTTCCATCGTGCGAGCAATAGTCAAAGCGGATGCGCCGGCCGGTGCGGATGGCCGACGCGGCGCCAATCAGGCATTCCACCGATGTGGTCACAACCCATGGGCCGGGCTCGATGGCAATCACGTCCTCGACCGTCCGGATGCTCTCGCGCAGCGTTTCGGGCAGCACGCGCTGTAGTTTCTTGAGCGCGCCTTCGGTGGCCGGGGCAAATGCCGAAAGGCCGACCTGGCGCAGCGAATGCAGGCCGAGAGAGAGCGCAAACGCTTCCTCATTGGTGAGCAGCAGCGGTGGCAGCCGATAGCCGGGCCGCAATCGATACGCGCCGCCCACGCCCCGCGATGATTCGACGGGAATTTTGAGATCCTTGAGCCGGACGATGTAGCGCTGCACCGTGCGCAGGTCCACTTCGAGCCGCTCGGCCAATTCCGCTCCGGTCACGTGATCGCGCGCCTGCAACACCTCCAGGACGGTCAGCACGCGCATGATCGGGTCATACATTGGAAATCCAGGGCATCGCGATATTTATCCTCTCTTCAATTTACGACACAATCTGTCGGGAATTGCGGCTACTTTCAATGATGAGCCCTGAAGGGCCACATGGAGGTTTGATATGACAACCGCGACAGCAACCGTAAGCGTACTGAGCGCCGAAGACCTGCTCAAGAACTGGCAGGGCCACCGCGCGCTGACCCGCAGGACCATCGAGGCTTTCCCTGAAGACGATCTCTTCAACTTTTCGCTGGGTGAAATGCGGCCCTTCGCCGCGATGGCCACGGAGTTCATTGGCATGGCCGTGCCCATCGTCGAGGGCGTGGCCACCGGCAAGTGGGTCAAGTACGGTGACGGTCCCAAGCCCGTCTCGAAGGCCGAGATTCTTGCGCTGTGGGATCAGCAGACAAAAGAGCTTGACGCGAAGTTCCCCACCATTCCGCCGCACCGCTTTGCGGAAGTCGACACCGCCTTCGGCCAGTGGACCATGCCGGGAATCGCGATGATTCAATACGCGATCGACAATGAGATTCATCATCGCGGCCAGGGCTACGTCTACCTGCGCGCCCTGGGCATCGAGCCGCCGCACTTCTGGGAGCGGTAGTTGGATTTCATCAACCTTCGCGAGAACGAGTAGCGCCGGCCTCCGGGCCGGCTGTAGCGGGGGTCTCCCGACCCCCGCCCACCTCCGGCCCTTTCGCATGGTTTTTGGGCGAAAAGGCCGGACAACATGCGGGGAATTCCGGACTCGCCGCGCCCGGCGATTCACATTTTGATAAGATGGTCACAGGAGTGGCTACATGAGAATCAGCACCGTGCGCGAGTTCCGAGACAACGCTTCGGGAATGCTGCGCGCCAAGGACCCGATTCTGGTCACGCGTCGGGGAAAGCTGGCGGGAATCTTCTTCCCACAGCCGGAGTCTACGCTCCCTATCGAGCTCAAGCGCGAGATGTTCGGGATTTTGAGCGCCGAGATCGGGCGTCATCTTCGCAAGCGCGGAGTGAGCGAGGAAGAAGTCCTGGAGGATTTTGACGCATGGCGCAAGGCAAAGCGCAAGGCTGTTCGCAAAACTGAACTCTTTGCTGCAAAGAGGTCAAGCCGTGCGACTGGCCGCGGACGCTAACGTATTGCTTTCGGCCGTCATCGGTGGTCGCGCGCGGCTCGTCCTCTCCCACCCCGCCGTCGAAGAAGTGCTCACTTCAGAGACGGTGTTTGCGGAAGTTGAAGAATATGCCGCTATCCTTGGACAAAAAAGGAAGATCCCCGAGGAAACAGTGATGTTGGCGGTGGCGTCCCTGCCCGTATCGATTGTGGCGCGCGAGGTTTATGTGGGGTCGATGGCGCAGGCGCGCAAACAGATCGAAAAACGCGATCCCGATGACGTGGAGCTTCTCGCGCTCACCATGCACTTCAAAGTTCCGCTCTGGTCCAACGACAACGACTTCGAGGGGTGCGGGGTGGAGCAGTATACGACGGCGGAGTTGCTTAAGCGGCTGGGCGTGGAATCGAAGGGCTGAGGATATGTCCCTCCCGCCCTGGTACGTTTGGACGGGGCACCCGGCAGTTTTGGATCGGCGATGCGCGGTTGTCGACGGGAGGGTTCCCGTTTTGGCGTCGTTCCCCGGTCCCCAAAAGCGAGGGACCGGGGGCACCCTCAACTTCCTTCTCTCCCGACGGGAGAGAGTGGTGCGTGGGGAGCGTTGGTTTACTTGGCGATCCATCGATTTCTCAATTCGTCTGCCGATCCCTCAATTCGTCTGCGGCACGAACGCGTTCTTACCGAAGACGAGCGAATTGATCTCGTCGTTGACCAGAGCCTGTGCCTCTTCGGACTCAACATTGGCATAAACATTCTTGTGGGCGAATTGCACGATCAGCCGATTAATGTTCCACATGCCAGAGATTGTTGCGACCTGTCGCCAGTTCATAGTGTGAGGCGCTGCAACGAAGAGGTGCCTAGGGCTGACCGGCATCATTGCGACGGCGTTCTCATTTCCGAAGCCTGTACCAGGGCAGGGGCGCCCATCGCGCACCTCGTAGGTGACGACAGGGCAGTCCGACATCAGGAAGTAGTGGTCCGGCGGAGCTTCAATGGTGTGCCATGCACGTGTTAACAGTGGCTGCGCGATGATCCGCACCCGATTCGGCAGTGCCGAAACGTGGTAATAGTTTGGGCTTGCATCCATCGCAGTACGGATTTCATTTACTGCGCGCTTCAGGTCTTCAGCGTAGTGAAACTCTCCCTCTTTGAGCAGAGACACTTGAAGGTTCGAGATGAAATCGGGGTGCTGCGCTTGCTCCCGGAATCTCTGCGTCATCATTTCAGAAATATGTGCTTGAACCTTTCTCGTACGCCCAAATTGTGATGCGACGAATCTCGCCCACAATTCGGCGTCTCGCTGGGAAAACATCCGACGTTCGATCACGGATTTGAGCAGTGGCTTTGCATCAGCCTCGATCCTCGAGAGCCATTTTTCGTAGCGGTTGTCGGTTCTCTTACCGCGCAGCTCGAACTCGAAGAAATCACGCTCCACGCACTCGTTCTCGGGCCTGCTTCGTCGTATTGGCTTCCCTTTCGAATAAACTCGCAGCATTCCGTCTGCTGCCACGAACTGCTGCAGCAGCATTCGCGAAACGATATGTTCCTTGCGAGTGAGCATCCTGCACGTATAGTTCCACAGATTCCGCAGAAGCACAAAGGCCGTCCTCGCGGACGGCCTTTGTGTTTGTGATGCAGTAGAGGAGGGTTGCTTTTACGTTCAGTCGCCGGAGACCAGTTCGCTTTCCTGGCGGCGGTTAATGGGTGAGGCTGCGTTGTTCGACGCGGGCTTGATGTCGCCGATTGAGACCATGCCGCCCTCGAGAGGCTTCTCGCCGAGTACGTGCTCGCGGTAGAGCTTGGCCATGCGGGCGTTCTCGGCTTCCGTCTTGACTTTCTCGTCGCGCGCGCGGATCTTCTCTTCGCGAGCGTTCTTGGCGATGCCGAGATTGTCGAGCGTGTGATTGGCCTCGGCGTTCACGTGCTCCATGTTGAGGTTCAGGTCGTGGCCCACCTGGGTCATGCCGACCTTTTTGCCGCCGGCGAAGATCTCGTGGCGGCCGTGCTCTTCATACCACTTGGTCAGCGTGGCCGTCATGTGCATCTTCTCGATGATGTTGCGCCAGCCCACGCCGGTGTTGTAGGCGCAGAAGCTGATCTCGCCTTCCTGCGTGGCGTAGGGGATGATGCACTGCTCGGTGCGGCGGAAGTCGTAGTTGAACAGATCCTGGAACCACATGCCTGCGATGAAGAGGAAGTTCCAGCGGTCCTGGCGGCGCAGCTTGATGTCCTCGATGGTGCGATCGCCCTTGACGCTGCCGTAGTTCTTGCCGGTGGCGTTGAAGGTCTTGTCCATCTTCTTGAGCATGTCAGTGATTCTGAAATGCGTAGGCGCCTGGAAGGGATCGTAGTTGCGCATGAGCGAGAGACCCAGGCCGATGACCGAGAGCCACTTGCCGCGGGCAGCATCGTTGACCTTCGCCAGATCCTTGGCCACCTGACCCATGTCGAGGAAGGCGGTGACAGGAGCGGACTCCTTGGTTTCCTTGTCGATCATTACTGCCATGCCGATGCCGCAGTTGGGGTGGCATCCGCAGGAGAGCTGGCCCCACTCGGCGGTGGGCCCATGCACCAGATCGGCCCAGTCAGAGAAGGTGGACATGAAAGAGATCGGGAACCAGTCGCGCGCGGGCTCGCCCATGCCGACCTGCGACTTGACGTCGTGCGCCATGTGCGAGAGGGTGTAGCGCTGCGCTACGCGGCGCTCCTCGGTGATGTCTTCGTCGCGGCCGGTGAAGCTGACCGGCTGGAAGCTGAGGAAGCTGATCTTCCTGGGATTGTCGAGCGCGAACTCGATAATGCGGCCCACCTGCTCGTTGTTGATGCCGTTGACGATGGTGGTGACGGGCACGATCTCGACGCCGGCTTCGTGCAGATTATTGATGGCCTGTAGCTTGACGTCGAAGAGGTTGCCCACCTTGCGGTGCGAGTTGGCGGCGTTGCCGATGCCGTCGAACTGGAGATAAACGTAACGGAGACCGGCTTCGGCAGCGGCGCGGCAGAGTTCCTTCGACTTGGCGAATTCAATGCCGTTCGACGCGGCCTGTACCGAGTTGAAGCCAACCTTGCGCGAGTAGGCGACTGCGTCAAGGAAGTAGGGCGAAAGCGTAGGCTCGCCACCGGAGAACTGCACGCTCATCTGCCGCTTGGGCTTCATGGTGATGGCGTTGTCGAGCATGGTCTTGATTTCGTCCCAGGTAAGCTCGTGGACGAAGCCGACCTGATTGGCGTCCATGAAGCAGGGGTCGCACATCATGTTGCAGCGGTTGGTGAGGTCGATGGTGAGCACCGAGCCGCGGCCGTGGGTCACTGTGGACGTGCCGTGATTGTGCAGCTTCTTGTCGCCGTCGCCGTGGGCGCGGATGTCGCGGCCAGGGAAGCTCTCTTCAAGATGCTTGAAGAAGACGGGGTCGATGGACATCACGTCTTCAAAGTGGCCGTGCTTGGGGCAGTCCTTGACCATCAGGATTTTGCCGTCGCGCTCGATGATCTGGGCCTTGATTTCGCCCACCTTCTCATTGAGCAGAACTTCGTGGGGCAGCTTGCCGTCGAGAATCTGCTTGCGGATCTCGGGGACGCACTTGGGACAGAGCGAGTCCGTGGTGCGCGGCCAGCCGAGAGGTGGCTTTTCCTTCTGCCAGCTCTTTTGCAGAGGCTTATCGGACCACTTGGGGGTGAACGAGGCGTTGGGGCTGATGCGGTTTATGCGCTCAAAGACAACCCAGGCTGCCTTTGCGGCGTAAACGGTGGCCTTCTCGGCGTACTTGACGGCTTTGGACATGAATGCGGTCTCCCTCGTTTTTGAAGATGGTCTGAACGAACCACCGGGGATTAAGACTAGCCCGGCTTAATACTTAGGGTTCGAAGCTACGCGGGTCCCGATGAGGGATTCCGGTAGGCTAATAATTCATTACGAGGGTAATGCGGTTAGGCGGCAAGCCCAAGGTGGTTGCAGCGAACGGCGGAAAAGGGGGCTGGACGGGGATTTGGGGGCAGTGAGCGGAAGCATGTCCAGAAGCAGGATTTTGCCGGGCAACTAATTGTGACTACAAGGGTTACCACGTTGATTCCAAGAAAAAACAATGAGCGGGTGACCCGGGTCTTGAGAATGCAAACACACCCCAGGTTGCGGCAAGTTTGCCTATCAGGGAACTGGGATACCCGCCCTCGGCGGCAGGAACTCGGTGACGAGGTTGTCGACGGAGGCTCCGAATCTCAGCCTTTTGTCCGCGCCTTAATTCCCCTTCTTATAAAACACATCTCCATCCAACGTAATAGTTGTCTGATTTACGTAGATGACGCTCCAGCGAACGTGGCCGGGCGTGAGAGGCATGGGGTATTGCAGGTCTAGAATCCCGCCCTTGGCCGAGGGGGTCTCCCACTGGCAGGTTCCGGAGAAGCGGAGCTGGCCGTTGAGATAGAAACCGCAGGTTCCGTTCTGCTCAACCACCAGACCTTCTGTCTGGTTGGCCCAATTGCCGATGGGCGCGGGCGCGGCCTGCGCCCGCGCGGTCCGGTTGCTCATTACGCCTAGCAGAATGCATGCAAAAGCCAGGCAAAGTGTAGTCAAAGAGAAGGATCTGCGAACGCTTTTCATTTTCTCCGATAACCTCCGTTGCGCTAGATGAAACCGGTATCGACGGAAACCTGCATGGATGGGGGGAAGGGGACTTGTGATGCGAATCTACCACGACAAGGCAGCCGAAGGACAGCCATAAATTGTCACGCACGCGGTCCGGCGAAGCCTCTGATGGCGTCAGGGCAGTCGCATGGCGGGGGACAGATTTCGAGGAGGAGAAATAAGGAATCACACGCACTCGCACTCACGGTCGGCGTCTGTCTCGCTCCTGATGCTCACACTGTTTTTGAGCGTCGCCTGCCTTTCGGCTTCGCGGCGCTCGGACCCGGGCTAATTCCCCTGCTTGTAGAACGCCTCGCCATCGAGCGTGATGGTGGTCTTATTGATGTAGATAACGCTCCAACGAATGTGCCCGGGCGCGAGAGGCATCGGGTATTGCAGGTCCAGAATCCCGCCTTTGGCCGAGGGGGTCTCCCACTTGCATGTGCCGGACCACTTGGGCCTCCCGTTGACGAGGAAGCCACAGGTACCGTTCTGCTCCACCACGAGGCCGTTGGTCTTGTTTTGATTGACCCAGTTGCCAATCGGCGCAGGCTGGGCCTGCGCACTGGCGGTCTGGCTGCACACGATGCCCAGCAGCATGCACGCAAATGCCATGCAAAATGCATTCAAAGAAAAGGACCTGCGAACGCTTTCCATATTCTGCAATCGCCTCCGTTGCGCTAGATGAAACCAGTATCGGTTGAAACCTGCATGGATGGGGGAGGAGAACTTGTGATGCGAATGTACCACGACGAGACGGCCGAACGTCAACCACGAACCGCCGCGCCGGAGGCCCGGGAAATCCGCTCACTGCGCGGTGTTATCCGTCTTCGCCACCTGGTTGATCACGCGCTGGATGATGACTACCTGAATGTGGAAGTGGCGGGCCACGTCGGGCAGGAACTCGGTGACAAAATTGTCGACAGGCGCGGTGGCCAGGCCGATGGCGTAGCGCTCTGTGCTGGCGGTGAGGCGGGTTTGCTGGCCGGGGACGTAAAGATTGCCGACGGCGTCGTCGATGGCGAAGCCGGCGAGATCGGCGTAGTTGATCATGCCGCGGCCGTTGTCGCCCTGCGTCCATGCAATTTGCGCAACACAGTGGAAGATGCGGCGCGGAATGCTGGCGTTGGGCATGCGGTGGTAGTGGGGATCCTGGTGGACTAGGGACGGAATGAGGAAGGTGTCGACGAACTCGCCGGTCATGTCCTGGGTAAAGCTGACGCCCACGTAGCGACCCCAGCCGGGAAAGCCGGGGCCGTAAGCCGAGTGCGAGTTGGCGGCGACGGAGATACCGGCTTCACCGCCGATGGTCAGCAGGTTGAAAGGATCGAGGAGGTTGTGTACAGCCAGGCGGCCCTTTTCTTCGACCGTGAGCGGCTTGACGTCAGGCCCCGTAACGAACCGTTCGTACCAGTTGATCATCGGCAGGTACGGGACGCAGACTTTGGTTTCGACGGCGGTCGTGCCCGCGCGGGGATCGTCGGTCATTCCCGAAACCGCCAAGGCGCGCATGGAGGCGGTGGCGATCATGGTGGCGCCGGTGTTTTTTAGCTGGCAGGTCTCGGCGAGTTGGCGAAGAGCCGGAGTTACATTCCGCGGGGAGGGGGCTTGCGGCGCAGCTTGCGGCGTCGCCTGCGCGGGGGCGGCGAGCGGAGACGCGGGATCGGCCACTTGCGCGGCGGTGAGGCGGCTCGCGGCCAGGGCAAGCGCCAGACCAAACAAGGAGAGAGACAATAGGCGCAGGCGTCTTTCGCGCGAGGAACGGTCTTGGTTCTCGATACCGATATGAAGTAAGCCTCGGCCTGCCAAGCGCTGAAACTCTTTCATGGGAAGTGGGCTGAGGTCCGAGCCTGAAGGCCCGGTGAACTGTGACTCTTTCCCGGAGGCTGAAGCCCCCGGCTCCCTCCAGAATCTGCGATCTAGAAGAGTAGGCACAGAATTCCTGTATGCTCTGCCTTTTAGGACGCGAATCGGGAGCAAAGGTTGCATTCCAGAGAGGCAGCGCCGCGACGGAGCCGGTTTTCCAGAGCAGTGCACGACGACTACGGCGGATTCACGGCCACGTGGTTGATAACGCGCTGCACAAAAACAGCGTGGGTGTGGATGTGACTGGCAATCGAGGGCAAGAATTCCGTAATGAAGTTGTCGATAGGCGCTGTGGCGAGGCCGATGCCATAACGCTCGGCATCCGCGCCGAAATTCGTCTGGAGGCCGGGCACATAGAGATTCGAGATACCGATGTCGAAGACGGGCGCGACGATCTGAGAGTAGTTGAAGGTGTGGCCGCCGTTGTCGTCGCGCTGCCAGACGATCTGGTCGACGCAATGCCAAATGCGATGCGGAATGCTGAGGTCGGGCCGGCGATGGTAGTGCGGATCGGTGTGGGTGATGGAGGGAATGAGGAAGGTGCCGAAGAACTGGTCCGTCATGTCCTGCGTCAGGTTGGTGCCT
Source organism: uncultured Acidobacteriota bacterium (assembly GCA_963786565.1). Classification (GTDB taxonomy): domain Bacteria; phylum Acidobacteriota; class Terriglobia; order Terriglobales; family Acidobacteriaceae; genus Telmatobacter. The sequence continues at coordinate 180,016 of CAWAZR010000025.1, forward strand.
GACAACTTGGCCCAGCCATCGAAGCCCGGACCGTAGGGCGAGTGCGAGTTCCAGGCCACAGAGATCGCGGCGTTACCCGCGATGGTGCCCAGGTTGAAGGGATTGATGATGTTGGTCAGGGCCAGGCGCAGCTTTTGCTCAGGCGAGAAGCGCATTACGTCCGGGCCGGTAATGAAGCGGTCGTACCAGTTGATGGCCCTGAAGCGGCTACAGACCTTGGACTCTACCGCGGAGCTGCCTGCGGTGCGCGTGGTTTCTCCCACGCCGAGCACGGAGACCTCGCGCAATCCGCCGGTGGCGACCATGGACGCGCCGGAGTTCTTGATATCGCACGGGTCGAGCGGCCTTTCCGTTTTTTTCGTTTTCGAACTTGATTCAGGAGCTAAGGCACCGGGCTGCCCCTGTTCGGCGGAAGGGGCGGGAGCCGGGGCAGTTTGCGCGGCTGCGAAGTTGCTCGCGCCGAGGGCCAGAGCAAAAACGAGCGTCGCGCCGAGCAGAAGTTGGCCGCAGCCCGGTTTGCCCCATACCCACGAACCGCATCCAACTACTAAGTGGAACGCATAGTCTTTCAACGGATTCGGAACCTCGCTGCGTGAAGTTGCTTTGAACCGTTTAACCCGAGAGAATAACGGGCCGCTTCCTGAAGAGTGGAACGAGGAAGGGCGCTTGTGGAACAGCCGGAGCATGGACCCGGAAAACCCGGGCACCGGAGGGCGGCAAAAGACTAGAGCGGCAAATCACAAGCGCCGCAGCCGCAAGGTTCGCCGCATGGGGTTTGTCGATGCTTCCCCTGGCGGCGGGTGAGTGGGGGATTAGGACTCTAGGCAATCATGCGGAATGGACTTGGATGCGTCAATAGTAATTTTTGCGGTTCCAGCAACTTTTCCGAGGCATTGACTCAATCCGGGCTGTGAAGCAGACTTTGGACAGGTTAGATCGTACGAGCGAACGGCGAAAAGAGGCTGCCATGAGCACCAACAACACGCCAAACGGGGGCGGGCCCAGCATCGGCCAGCGCATTGATGAGGCGATCGAGCTGATTGAGATGGAATTGCGCCACGCCGTTACGTATGTGAATGACGCGGTGATTCCGCAGGTGCGGCGCGAGTCGATTTCGGCCATGCGCACGGCCGCCGATACGCTGCGTACTTTGGCCGATCGGTTTGAACAGCGAAGCGGCGCGGCTGCCGGTTCCGGCGGCAAGCCTGCCGAAAACCAACCGCGCGAACCTTCCGGAGAACCGCGCAGTTGACGAACCCGATGCTTGTTCTGAATCGGCGCCGCGGCCCCGCGGGATGGGCGGGGCTGGCCTTCGCGTCTTTGGCCCCGGCACTGCTGGTACTTACGGGCTGCCACCACAAAAACACCGCGCAGGTTGCACCGCCGCAGGCTATGCCGCCGCAAGTGCATCCGTCGCGCGCGCCGGGTTCGGCTCCTCCAGGCGCGACGATCCCCGTGACACCACTGCCGCCGGGAGGTGTGAGCGACGAAGATCTGCAATTTGTGGCCACGCACCAGCCCATCCTGAGCGAGGTGGGCTACGCCACGTGGTACACCGCGCCCTACAAGGGCCGCAAATCCGCCAACGGACAGGTATTTGACGACAATTCGTTGACGGCGGCGCAGCGCACCCTGCCCATGGGCTCGCTGATTGTGGTCACCAATTTGAAAACCGGCCAAACCAGCGCCATGCACATCAGCGACCGCGGCCCGTTTGTGGGCGATCGCATGATCGATCTCACGATTGCTTCGGCCAAGGCGGTGGGCGTTTACCGCGCTGGCCTCGTGGAAGTGCGCATGGATGTTTATCAGGCGCCGAAGCCAATCAACACCGGCGGGCGCTGGTGCGTGCAAATCGGCGCCTTCCACAATGAGAGCGACGCCCTCGATCTGAAGCAGCAACTGCTTGAGCAGTATCCGGGCTCGAACGTGATCGAGTTTCCCGGCGAGAACAGCTTCTGGGTGCGCATCCGGCCGCAGGGCGACGACCGCTCGATGGCCGAGTCCATTGCGCGGCAAGTACAGCCGGTGGAAGGCAATGCGTATTTAACGAGGTTGGATTAGGGCAGCGAGTCAGCATGCCGGCAAGTCAGCGGGTCGGCGCGGTGCGCAACGAGGGAAGCCCGGGCTCTGCCGGTTGACCGCGAAAGCTTAGTTGCTAACGCGCGCGATCAGCTGGAACGAGTCGAGGAAGCGCACGGTATCGTCGCTCGGCTTGCCGAGCGGCGTCACTACCACCGTCTGGTAGATTGTGGTTCCCACCCAATAGATGCGGGCATAGAAGTGCGCCGCAGAGCTTTCGGCTTCGAAGTCAAGTCCGGGGTAAACGCCCAACGTAACCTTTTTCTCGCGGACGAGATGCGAATTAGAGTTCGTGAGTGCGCCATTCTTCGCTCCCTGCAACCGCTCCTGCGGATCGCCACCGCTGGCCGCCGAGCCGTAATCGACTAGGCCGATATAAAAAGTCGCGGGTTCGGTCTCGACCATGTACGAACGCAACTGAAAGGTGCCTGCCTCGGTCGGGACGTCCTTCTTGTCGGCACTCGGTTGTGCTGGATAGGAGGCGCTGAAGCCTTCAACTGGGTAGCTGTACGTCTTCCAGGTTTGGGCCTGCGCGACGTTGAAAGAGACGAAGCAAAAGGCCAGGATGCCCAGGGCAGAATTGCGAAGTAAAGCCGTACCGGGTTCGTGCATCGTACAGCGCCCCCTTTTCCTTGCGGAAAGGATAATCCCGAATTCGGGCCGGCGTCCGCATTTTTTCTGCGGACGCCGACTCGCTGACCTGCCGAGCTGCTATCGCAGCAGCTCCGATGCCACCCAGAGGATCGGTTCCTGGCCGTGGAAGTCGCCGGTTCTGCGCGGGCGCTCGAGGTAATAGTCGAGACTGTTGAACTTGTTGGTGCCTGCGCAGATGTTGGTCACGTCGTTGTTCTGGTCGATGAAGCCGGTGACCGCGATCCAACCCTTGCGCGCGGCGGGGCCGTAGGTGGCCGCGTCGAGCCAGCCGTTCTTGACGCCAGTGACGAGCGCAAAAGTGAACATGCCGGAGCTGGAGGATTCTTCCCACGCTTCATCATGGTCGATGAGCTGACGCCACATGCCGTCGGCTCCCTGGTACTTGATCAGGGCGGCCATCATGAGCTTGTAGCCGGCCATGATGCGCGCGCGTTGCGGGTGATCGGCAGGCAACGTACGCAGCATTTCCGCCATGCCGGCGGCTACCCATCCGTCGCCACGGCCCCAGAAGAAAGGCACATCGGGCGCGTGGTAGAAGAGGCCGTTGGGTTGCTGGAGCTTGTCGAGGTAAGCCACCATCTCAAGGGCGTCGCGGTCGAGATACTTCTTGTCGCCCGTGGCCCGGTAGGCCTGCAACTGGAGGATCGTCAGCATGTACATGTCGTCGATCCAGAAGCGCGTCTCGTGTGACAGGCCGTCGGGCGTGGGATCGACCCATTGCCGGTCCGCGTAGGAGAGCCCGTAGTCGAGATACTTCTTGTCCTTGGTCTGGATGTAAATTTCCAGGGGCACGGAGCCGAAGATGGAGTCGTCGACGTGATCGCGCTTGGGGACCAGCGCGCCTTCCGCGCCGCCGGGCATCAGGGGATCGAATTTCTTGATCAGCCGGTCGCGCAGATCGGTGTCGTGCGTGAGCTCGGCGAAGTTGAGCGCGCCATACCAGGTGCCGACTTCGCCATAGAAGATGGTGCCCGGGTTGTGCTGGTGCGGGCTGGTGACGAAGTGCTCGGACAGCGCCTTACCCACCTCCTGCGGAGAGCGGCCCGCGGGCCAGTTGCTGAAGTAATCCTGTTGCGCGGCGAGCGGGAGGGCCACGGCCGGCAAAATCAATCCCAATACTGCAAGTTTCAAAACGGCTTTCATGCGTATTCCTCGAATTTGAATGGTGGGTTGGGGCTCAAAAATCGTGCATGAAGATCATAGCGCCCGGGGGTGATGGCGGGTGAAGTGCGGAGGGGCGCGCAGGGCAGCACGGTGGCTCTTCGAATATATATCGTGATACGATATATCTATGAATAAACTTGCCCGCATGCCGCGCCGCGTGTCCATCGATCCTGACAGCCGCGCTCCAAAGCTGGATGTGGTGCGCTTGAGGCGGCTGGCGGACTTTCGTTTTCGACTGCGTTATTTTCTCCACGTAAGCCAGGCGGCCGCAGAAGAGATGGGCCTGCACAACCAGCAGTACCAACTGCTGCAATGCGTGGGCGGCATGCCGGAAGGAATGGCGCCGACCATCGCCAACGTGGCCGCGCGCATGCTGCTGAAGCACAACAGCGCCGTGGAACTGGTGGACCGCAGCGTAGAACAGGGGCTGCTGCGCCGCTCGGGCGACGAGGCCGACCATCGCCGCATTCTGCTGCGCGTGACGCCGCAGGGCGAGCGCATGCTGGCTCTGCTGGCGGAGTTTCACACGCGCGAGCTGGAGCAATCGGGGCCGGAACTGGTGCGCGCGCTTAACGGGATTCTGCGCGACGGCAAGCGAGGCGCCGAACGCGGCGGACGAACGGCCAGGCAAAAGGCAGAAGCGCGATGAGTTACGCCGATCCCCCGACAAGAGCGCAGCTTGGAGACTTTAACGCCGGTCCGCGCATGATCATGCTGAGCGGCCTGGGCCTGATTCTGGGCGGAGCCGGAGCGGCGCTGGCCTGGATTCTTCTGCACCTGATCTACGCCTGCACCAACCTGTTCTATTACCAGCGCCTGAGCTGGACCTTCGTTTCGCCGGCGCAGAACCATCTGGGCTGGCTGGCGCTTTTTGTTCCCGTGGTGGGCGGCCTCATCGTGGGCCTGATGGCGCGGTTTGGATCCGACAAGATTCGCGGCCACGGTATTCCTGAGGCGCTGGAGTCGATTCTGATTCACGGGGCGCGCATCCACCCCCGCGTGGCCATCTTCAAGCCGCTGGGATCGGCGGTAGCGATCGGGACCGGCGGGCCGTTCGGCGCGGAAGGCCCCATCATTATGACCGCGGGATCGGTGGGCTCTCTGCTGGGGCAGTTCTTCCATCTCACCGACGCGGAGCGGTCGACGCTGCTGGTGGCCGGAGCCGCGGCCGGCATGGCGGGAGTATTTTCCACGCCGCTTGCCGCCATTTTGCTGGCGGTAGAGTTGCTGCTGTTCGAGTGGCGTCCACGTTCGCTGGTGCCTGTGGCCGTGGCCGCGGCGACGGCCGGCGTGTTGCGGCGATTCTTTCTGAGCGGCGATCCGTTGTTTCCCATGCCGGCCATGACGCATGCCATTCCGCCGAGCGCTTTGCTGGGTGCTCTGCTTGTGGGATTGGCGGGTGGCGTACTTGCCATCGTTCTAAGCAAGGCGGTTTATGCCAGCGAAGATTTCTTCGAGGAACATCTGCCCGTCCACTGGATGTGGTGGCCGGCCATCGGCGGCGTGGTGGTGGGCTTGGGCGGACTAATCTTCCCGCGTGCGCTGGCCACCGGCTACGACGTCATCGATTCTCTGCTGACCGGCAATCGCACATGGCAACTGATCGCGGGCATTCTCATCGTCAAGAGCATCATTTGGTCGTTTTCGCTGGGATCGGGGACGTCGGGCGGCATTCTGGCGCCGCTGCTAATGATCGGCGGCGCACTGGGCGCGCTGTTTGTTCCGATTTTGCCGGGAATGTCGACGGGAGCGTGGCCGCTGGTGGGCATGACGGCGGTGCTCTCCGGCGCCATCGGCTGCCCGCTGACGGCGACAGTGCTGAGCCTGGAGCTTACGCACAATTACGGGCTGCTGCTGCCGGTGCTGACCGCTTCGATCGTGGCGCATGCCTTTACCGTGCTATTGCAGAAGCGCTCCATTCTGACGGAGCGCATCAGTCGCCGCGGACATCATCTGAGCCGCGAGTACGGCGTTGATCCGCTGGAGACGGTGCGGGTAGCCGAAACCATGCGCACGCGCACTGTGGTTCTTCCGGCCGGACTGAGAGAGGAAGACGCGCGGCGATGGCTGGAACACGGGCGCGACAAAAACGCTCAGCGCGGACAGAGGCTCTATCCAGTGGTGGATGCGGAGGGGCGGCTGGCCGGCGTGATGACGCGCGGCGGCCTTGCGGCGCTGGCGAGCGCCGGCGGATCGCAGAAAGCCATACCGCAGGCAGCGCCCGTGATCGCCTATCCCGACGAGACGTTACGCGTGGCCGCCGAACGCATGGCCACGCAGAAGGTTTTCGTTCTGCCGGTCATCGAGCGCGCGAGCGGCAAGGTCGTGGGGCTGCTCAACGCCGAGGATGTATTGCAGGGCCGGGTGCGGACGCACGAGCGCGAGAACAAACAGGTACGCGTGCGGCAGCCGTTCCGCCGGCGCGGCAAGCAGGCGGAAATGGCGCGCGAGATTGTGTAGCGCCGAACGGAACTCAGGTCTCTGTCCGCATGAATGCGCACGAGCGGAGCACATGCTGCCCCCTGTCAACGCGACGCAGTTTTTTTGCTACAAACAATGCAGCAACCCGTGTTGCTTGCGCGCATCAAAGTGATGCGACGCGGTTTTTTGCCACGGGGGGGACGGCCATGATCCAGCTGAAGCGCGCTTACGACAAGCCGAGCAGGACGGATGGAGCGAGATATCTGGTGGAACGGCTGTGGCCGAGGGGCGTGAAGAAGTCTTCGTTGCCGATCGTGGCGTGGCTGAAGGATGCGGCGCCGAGCACGGAGTTGCGAAAGTGGTTCAGCCACGATCCGGCGCGATGGCTGGAGTTTCGCAAGCGGTATTTCGCGGAGCTGAAGTTGCAGCCTGAGGCGTGGATGCCCCTGGTGGAGGCTGCGCGCAAGGGCACGGTCACACTGATCTACAGCTCACACGATGAGGTGCACAATAATGCCGTGGCGCTCAAGGAGTTTCTTGAGAGGAAGATGAAAGCCCACTCCACGGCGCCGCGCGATTGACCCTTTCGGCGCGTGGACTTGCATAAGCACGGCTAAGGTTGCGGAGCGACGTAGGCCGGATCGATGGACGCGCGCACCGCAGCGGAGAATCCCTCCCAGGTGCAGGAAAGGTCCTGGCGGCTGCAGCCGGGAATGAAGATGGGTGCGACGGCGGGCGGATTGGCGAGGGTCAGAGGCTCCGCGTTGCGCATCTGTTCCAGGGTTTGTGCGATGTATTCGAGACGCACAAAAGGCTTGCCGCCATCGCGCGGCCGCCAGAGCTCGAAGAGCAATGCACCGCCCGGAGGCGTATCGTCGACGCGGCCGTCGAGAACCCAATTGATGTTGAGAGCGCCAGCTACGGTGACGATGTTGGTGTCGTGGCCGACGAGGATCACGAGGCGGTCGCCGGGCTTTCCGAGCGCGCCGGAAACAGTTGCGCCAGTGGCGCTTTGCTGCATGGTTTTCAAGATCCGGTCGAGGAGCGTTGAGGCAAAGATGCGCGCGACCGCCGGCGTGCGCTTGCCGTAGTCCCAGCTGGCGCTGCTGAGCTGCATGAGAGTGCGCAGGGTTGCGCCATCGATGCAGCCCCAGCCAGTATCGGCCTGGCTCGCGCCCTGGGTATATTCGAGGAGCAGATTTTCGGTCATGCTGGCAGCGGACGACACCGGACCGCGCAGGGAGGCGGAATTGTCGCCGGTGCCGGGCGCGAGCGAAGCGGGGATTGCGAAGATCGAAGTGCGTTGCGCGTCAGCGGGCGCATGTCCGCATCCCGCCAGCACGCGGTCAAGCAGGGTCAACTGCGAGCGATAGAGCTCGGTGAGATTGTTGGGATTGCCGCCGATGCGACCCGCGACGGCCGCGGTAGCCAGGGCTGCGTCGGGATGCACGGCGCCAGCCTGGATGGGCCGGAAGAGCGGATCGTTACTACCCTCGGGCTGCGCGTGCACCGCGATGGTGCAGCCGGGAAACATGCCTTCGGCCAGAGCTTTGCCAGTTTCGCGCGTGCGCTGGTCGCTGTCCGCAGCAATGCTCACGTGGGCGGCATCCGCGCAGCCCGCGGGCGCGAAGAGGTTTTCACTCGCGAATTGCGCGCGATCCCAAACTCCGAAGAGCCTCATCAATTGATAGCCGTGGGCAGTGAGGTAACCCGGCGGCACATCCCACTTGGGCCAGGGCGCCGCGGCGTACTTGCCGTATAAGTCACCCGCGCCGAGCGGCGCGCGGACGCCGTGGCGGCTGAGCACGACGACTAGTTGCAGGTCGGCGTCGCGGCTTGCGGCCGGGACGGCAGGAGACTGCGCCGCAGCCAGAGAGAAGAGCGGAAATGAAGCCAGGACGAGGGCGAGAATTCGAACGGTGGCGCGCATGTGACGATCAGAAACTCCCAGAGAGAAGTGTAGTGGTCGCAGGCCGTGGTTGGGTGTCGGCGGGATGAAAACTGCGCGGGAATAAGCGCCATCTTCGGCTCACGAAGAATTGCAATGGCGGCCGGCCGCATGCAGACGGACAAAACAGAGGGCTTGATGGATATGTCCTCTGAAATGGTCCCCGTGGAGGTGCGAAAATTGGTTCATTTTAGATTTAGTAAAGCGATTCACTCGGCCTGTGGAAAGTTGTAACTTCAACAAATACATGCTGGTTGCCATGGGAGCATGCGGTTGGGCAGGCGGAACGCTCGTTTGAGCTGCCAGATAAATCGGTTTTTCTGGTAGTTAAATCGTTTTTTTGTCTTGACAATAGTCCACAATCGCTCATATAGTTCGCATCGCCAACAAAGGCATGCTCCGACGTGTATCGAATCGCGGTGCGGACTTGCAGTTGTTGGTTAGTGGAGCCAGTGTGGCTTTGCTCGGGACGTGTGGTCCGGCAAAGCTGTTCGCGATAACAACATTTTTGGGAGGTGGGTATGTCAGGAAGGCTAAAGGGCGAACTTCGAGTCCAGCAATGCGCGATCAGAGTTCTGGTGATGGTGATCGCTCTATCGGCGATGTTCCTTGCGAGCACCGCCGCACATGCGCAAGTCCTATATGGATCGCTGACAGGAACGGTCACCGATAAGACAGGTGCCGTGATTCCAAATATTCCAGTCACGATCACCGACCAGGCGACGGGCGCATCCCGCACCGAGAAATCGAATAGTGAGGGCATCTACAACATCCTCGACGTGCTGCCCGGCACGTACTCTCTTTCGATCGCGCGGATGGGAAACTTCGGCGGCTACACCCAGAAGAATGTTGCGGTCGAGGTCAACCAGCAGGTGCGCATCGACGTGTCCCTGCAGCCCGCAAGCGTATCCACGCAAGTGACGGTCAACGAGGCTCCTCCGGAGTTGCAAACCGAGACGGCCGAAGTGGACAGCGATATCAACCAGGTACAAATCTCGGAACTGCCCATCACCTCGTCCAAGGGCCGCAATTACGAAGAGCTCTACACGCTGATTCCCGGCGCCGCCCAGGTACAGGAAAAGAATTCCATTGGCGGCAACCCCTCGCGTGCCCTGAGCGTGAACGTGAACGGCAACTCGTACAACGGCAACACCACGCGCATTGACGGCGCCATCGACTATTACGGATGGCTGCCTTACCTCATCGCCTACGTCACGCCGGCCGACGCGGTCGAAACCGTCACCGTCACCACTGACGACTTCAATGCCGAGCAAGGCCAGGCCGGAGGCGCTTCCATCCGCGTCACCACCAAGAGCGGCGGACACGACTTCCATGGCGGCGGATGGTGGTATTACCAGGACGCAGCGCTGAATGCGCGCTCTTACCTCAACACTGCGCTGGTGCAGCCGACGATCCCCAAGAACATTAACCAGGAATTCGGCGGTAACATTGGCGGACCGGTTTATATTCCCAGGATCCTGACTGGCAAGAAGAAGCTGTTCTTCTTCACCGACTTCGATCGCATTACCCAGCGCACGGATGCGAGCGTTCCCGAAACCGTTCCCGACGCGCTGATGAACGGCGGCAACTTCTCCGAGGCGGCTGGAGTGGCCACCCTCTACGATCCGCAGCCTTTGGCTCCCGGCTGGCAGGGCCAGGTGAACCCCACGCTCTGTCCGAGCCCGAATACCTCGTACACCAACGGATATTTGCAATACCAGTGCCGGCCCTCTTTCACTGCTGAGTATGGCGAGACAGGAAGCAACGTCAACACCATTCCCGCATCGAGAGTCTCGCTCGCTGGCGGGATCATGATGACCGACCTTGCCGCCATCTCGAAGACGATCGCCACACCGAACTCGACCCTGCTGGGCAAGGTGATGCTCAACGATTATCAGGCGACATCGACCGTCGCTTACAACCGCAACGCGTCGGACTCGAAGATCACCTACATTCCCAGCGAAAATACGCAGATCTACGGTAAATACGGCATGACGCCATATACCGACTCTGATCCGCAGGTCCTGGGTAACACGCCGTGCACGGGCAGCAATGCCTGCGCGGGCGGTCCCGCGGCTGACGGCGGACAGGTGGGCAATATCGGCGGCCGCGGCCAGAACGCCGGGCTCGGCTTCAGCCATGTATTGGGCCCGAATCTGGTCATCGACGCCGACGGTGGCTGGACTCGCCTTTTGACGTACGCGCAATCGACGCTGGACATCGCGGTGGGCGACTACGGACTCAACACGTTGAAGATTCCTGGAACCAACGGAGCCGGCCTGAACTATGTTGGCATCCCGGGCTTCTACCTCACTACGTTTACCGGCCTTGGCAACAACCAGGGTGCGAATCCCTTCGAATTCCGCGATAACCAGTTCACCGGCGACGTGAACCTGAGCTACCTGCATGGTCATCACGCAATCAAAGTCGGCTACACCTACTATCACTTCGATCTCAACCACTTCCAGCCCACCAGCGGCGGCCAGCCGAACACCCCGCGCGGCGGCTTCACCTTCCAGGGCGGCATGACCTGCGGCAACACGACAACGGCGACCGCAGCTTCTTGCACCCTCGACGGGTACAACTCGCTTGCGGATTTCCAACTGGGCCTGCCTAACAACGGCTCCGGCCAGGCAATCGGCGATCCTTCGCAGGTATTCAATCCCAACGCTCTGCGTTGGTCTGAAGATGGCCTTTATGGGCAGGATACGTGGCAGGTTAATCCCAAGCTGACGCTGACCTACGGCATCCGCTACGAGGTTTATCCGGCGCCGTACCGCGATCGCACCGGCGCATCCGTTCTACTTCCGCAATTGCCGCAATCCGCCAATGTCGAAGTGGGTGGCATCAATGGCAACCCGCGCAGCGCAGGCATCGGAGCCGGGTGGGGACAGATCGTGCCCCGCTTGGGCATCGCCTATCGCCTGAACGAAAAAACCGTCATCCGCACCGGGTTCGGTCTCACCACCGATCCTGACTCCATGCGTTACCTCCGCGACTCATTCCCCGAGGATCTCGCGCCATCCTACGGAGGAACCGGGAACTTCACCATCGCGCAGGACCCGGCAAACGGCAGCGGGATGAACCTTACCTACGGCATCCCGAACACGGCCAAAATGGCGCCCAACTACTCAACCGGCTTTGCGTCGCTTCCCGTGGCAGGATCGACGAATACGGTCCCGCAGCACTTCCGGCGCGGCTACATCGAAAGCTGGAACCTGGTGGTGCAGCGGACCTTGCCCGCGGGCTTTGTGGGCACCGTCGCCTATGTGGGCGATCACGACGTCCGCCAACAGGTCAACATTAACTATCTCAACGCAGGAAACTTCCCCACATCGTCGTCGCCCTGCATGCCGAACGGGCAGTTCAGCTCCGGTTCCGGCTATACCGGTCCGTGCAGCTTCAACGCCAACGAGACGATTAACGTCGGAGCGCCCTGCCCAGTTACTGCTACGGGCACCGCGCAGGGAACCTGCTATAACACTGGCGGCATCACGTTTGACATGCCGCTCTGGAGCTCCGGGTACAACGGGTTGCAGACGCAGTTGACGCGCAATGCGGGCAAGAACACCTCTGTGGGCGTGGTCTACACCTACTCGCATGCCATCGACTACGAAGACAACGGCGCCGGATCGGGTTCGGGCGGCACCGCATTCAACTACCCCGCGTTTTACCGCTTCAACCGTGGCTCGGCGGGCTTCGACGAAAAGCACAACCTGCAAATTTGGGGCGTCTACACCCTGCCCTTCGGGCCCGGCCAGATGTGGCTCAATCATGGCCTGGCGGGCGACTTGATCGGCGGATGGCAGTTGAGCGGGCAGTTCAGCCACTTCAGCGGCTTCCCGTTCTCAGTCAACGCGAACAGCAACACCATTGGCGGGTTCACCCCCGGTTTCGGCGCCACATACGCCCAAATGTCCGGTTCCTATAAGAAACTGGGCGGCCACGCACAGTCATCCGGCTCTCCTGTGTCTGGCGGCAAGCCGTGGTTTGACCCGACCATCTTCTCGAGCCCAGTTGAGTCGGCTGCTGCGCCGGTGATTCCAAATACCGGCCGCAACGAATTCCGCGGGCCGGGCAATACGCAGACCAACGCCAGCCTCGTCAAGGACTTCCACATCTGGCGCGAAGCCGCATTCCAATTCCGCTTCGAGGCCTTCAACCTGTTTAACCATCCGTGGCTCAACGCCCCCAGCACCACGGTCGGCAGCGGCACATTTGGTTACATCACCAACTTCAACGCGTTCAATGTCGCCGCCTTCGGCACAAACGCGGGCTCACGCCAAATGCAGTTTAGCGGCCGCATCAAATTCTAACTGTTCCTCGACTTGGCTTTTGCGGCAGCTCCTTTAGGGGCTGCCGCATTTGTTTTTAGGCGAATTTGAACGGCCAGACGGAGACTCAGGAAGCGCGGCCAAACACCCGCCTCGGGGGAATTCCGGCTGCTATATTGATTGCGGGGAACCGCAAGCGCCGGCAATCCGCGCGGCGCGAGGGGCGGATCACAAGAAATCCAAGTCTATCGGTTGATTCGCGGGCCATCTGAGATAAAAAGCCAACCATCATGGGCGTAACTGACAAGTCGACCCGACCCCGCCGCGCCGTAGCCTCCAGCGAAACTGCGCGCGAGATCAACCGCGACATTCTTCTGCATGCCGTCCATCTGCACCAGCCTGTGAGCCGGGCTGACCTGGCGCGTCTCACAGGGCTGCAACCCAGCACGGTCTCGGTGATCATCGGCCAGCTCATCGATGAGGGATGGGTGCTGCCCGGGACGCTGGGCCGGTTGCCGCGCGGACGGCGACCCACGTTTGTGACCCTGAACGACCAGCACGTGACGCTGGCCATCGATCTGCGGCCGGGAAGGGCCAACCTGGCCGTCGTGGACATTAATGGCAAGATCCTGGCCCGGGAAGCGGTCCCCTACGAGATCAAAGCTGGCTCCACGGCCGATGAGGCGCGGACGGCGATCGCACGCATCGCCCAGGCGGCGCACACGCTTCAGGCAGCGTTCGAGGATCGTGTCTTCCAGGGGCTGGGTGTGAGCGTATCAGGCCGCGTGGACCAGAAGACGCATCGCCTGGTGTTTTCGCCGAACGTGCCCTGGGGCCAGATCGACCTGCATGCAGAGCTTCAGAGGGTTCTGGAAACTCCGATCGAGATGGAGAACGCCGCTAACGCCTGCCTGTTCTCAGAGCGCTGGTTCGGAAACTACTACGACGCCTCCAACATGCTGGTGGTCTCCGTGTCGGAAGGCATCGGCACGGGAATGCTGGTGGACGGGAGCGTGGTACGGGGCCGGCACGACATGGCAGGCGAGTTTGGCCACATGACGCTTGAAGAGACAGGGCCTGTGTGCGGCTGCGGCAACGTGGGCTGCTGGGAGGTCTTTGCCTCAAACCGCGCGGGCTTGCGCTATTACCATGAGCTGGCGCCGGAGACCACGCTTGAGAGCTTTCAGGAGTTGCTCAACCTGGCCCTGGCCGGCGACCTGCGCGCGCTGCGCTCCATCGACAAAATGATGACTTACCTGGCGCGGGGATTGTCCATGCTGTCTGCCGGCCTGGCTCCCGAGGTGATCATCATTGTGGGCGACTGCACGGCGCTGTGGCCGCGCATCCGCCCTTTGCTGGAGAGCCAGCTGATTGCCAGGTCGATTACTCCGCACACGCCGCGCGTGGTGGCGGCCATGGATGGCGATGCCGCGCGCCTGCGCGGCGCCGCAGCGCTGGTGCTGCACAAGGTTCTCTTCGGTCAAGCCGACTTCGCTCCGCAACCTATGCGCGGCGGCGTGCGTCCCAAGGCGGAGCCCGAGCCCGTGCCCGCGTAGAGCTCCGCGCGGCTCGTATGATAGCTGTCGGGAAACCCCCGGGAGAAAAGCAATTATGAGAGTGGGAGTCATCGGGACGGGCGCCATTGCCTGGAAGCACGCACAGGCCTACAAGAACATCGGCTACCAGATCACGGCGTGTACCGATCGCACCGAAGAAAAAGGCCGGAAGTTTGCGGAAGCGTGGGGCGCGGAATTTGTGGCCACTCCGGAGCAACTGAGCCGGCGCACCGACGTGGATTTTCTCGATCTCTGCACCTTTCCCGGCTACCGGCTGGCCGCGGTCGAGCTGGCCGCGAAGTACGGCAAGCACGTGCTCGTGCAAAAACCCATGGCAATCGATCTCGAGACCGCCGCGCCCATGATCGCCATAGCACGCGCGGCCGGCATTCAACTCGGCGTTGTCAGCCAGCACCGCTTCGACGACTCCACGCTGTTTCTCAAGCGCGCGCTGGCCGCGGGGCGGCTGGGAACGATTTTGCAAGCCGACGCCTACGTGAAGTGGTATCGCACCGACGACTACTACGCGCGGCCGGTGAAGGGAAGCTGGGCCGGCGAGGGCGGCGGCGCTTTGATCAGCCAGGCCATTCATCAAGTGGATGTGTTGCTCTACCTGATGGGAGCTGTCGACGAAGTTTTTGGCTACTGGCGTCTGGGCGCCATTCACAAAATCGAGTCCGAAGACCTGGTGTGCGCGGTGATGCAATATTCGTCAGGCGCGCTAGGCGTAATTCAAGCCGCGACCGCTCTGTGGCCGGGCTACCCGGAGCGGATCGAGATCCACGGCACCAAAGGCAGCGCGATCGTGACCGGCGACCAACTGACGACGTGGGACGTGCGCGACGACGAGGGCGAGCCGGCTCCGGTTGCGCAACAGACGAAGTCGGGCGCGTCGGATCCCATGGCGATTTCGCTCAGTCCTTTCGAACGGCAACTTGCCGACTTTGGCGAAGCGTGCAAGGCCGGCCGCGCGCCAGCGTCGTCGGGCATTGACGGATATCGCGCGCTCCAGCTGGTACGGAGCATTTACACGTCCTGCGCGGAGGGAAGAAAAGTGAAGATTCCGGCGGTCGAGCTTTAGGCACCGGGCTGCCGGTCCACGCCGCACGCCTTGGGGACAATGTCATTTGATGGGGTATAAGTGTAATTATTACAGACAATTACGGTTCTCAAGATAAACTCAGAATGCGCAATCTGATATAATTCGAGATACAAACAAAATATGAACAGCTCAGCTATCGCAACCCACCCAAATCTCAAACAGGACGCCTTTGTCGTCAGCAATCCTGACCTGGATCTTAGCCCGATGACGGGGATGAGCAGGAAGCACTATATCGAGTGTGCTCAATATGTCCTGGGCCGGGCGTTCCGGCACGTTAAGTCTTTCGACCAGCCGATTGTTTTTCCCCTCGTGCCCGGCAAATCCTATCCCCAACCGAATGATCCGGACTGGCGCATTCGCTCCTATGAATTCGAGGCGCTGGAGAGGACTTTCAACCTTGCGGCGCCGCTGATCCACGTCGACCCCGAAATCTCGATCGGCGACATTAACCTTCGCGATTATTATTGCCATCATTTCTATAACGCACTCACGCCAGGACACGTGAACAGTCTGCCGCTCCCCGAGGATCTGCCCGACGCGACCTATCAGTTCACATGCGAGTTCGGCGGATTGACCAAAACCCTTCTTCTAATGCCCGATGTGCTCTGGCCGCATCTCGGCCAACAACAGCGCGATGAGATGGCCGTCACCATCTCCAAGTGGGCGCATCACCGGACAACGCAAAATAACTGGCGGTTGTTTAATATTTGTGCGCTTTCATTTTTGAAAAAACATGGCTACGCCATCGACGACGATCTGCTCAAGAGCCACCTGATGTGGATCACCTCATACCACGCTGGCAACGGCTGGTACCTGGAGCAAAGTTACAACTACTACACGATCAGTCTGTTTGTGGTGTACGGCACCATCTGGAGCCAGGCTTTCGGCCGCGAGCACTATCCGGAGATCGCATCGGTGCTGGAAAAAAGCTTCGCGGAACTGTTTCAGACCTACGCCAACTTTTTCGGACGCGACGGATCCATCAACATGTGGGCGCGGAGCATCTGCTATCGTTCCTGGATTTCGGGCGGATTTCCGGCGTCTTTCCTGCTTGAGACCAAACCGCCATTCGATCCCGGCTGGGCGCGGCGCTTGTGCTCGGGATCGATTTTGCAGTTCACCGGCCGCGAAGACTTTTACCAGAACGACATCCCCAGCCTGGGATTTTACGGCCATCGCGAATACGCGATCCAAAGTTACAGTTGCCCGGCAAGCCCGTTCATCATGTTTCTGCCGTTCATCTGCCTCGCCCTGCCGGAAGACGCTCCTTTCTGGACGGCGAAAGAGAATGACGGCATGTGGGAAGAACTGGGCGCGAATTCCAAGAGAACGGTCCTCCAGAAACCGGGGATAGTGCTCGTCAACCACGGCAGCAGCGGGAGCTCAGAGATCATCTCCGGCAAGGTGTACGACGACGATCACAACTATTCCAAGCTGGTATTCAACACGCATTTCCCCTGGGAAAACCACGATCCCAAAGGCGGCACGTCGCAGGAGTACAGCTTCCGCAGCCTTGACCCGCGTGACTTGCGCGGCGTCGACATCAATTTCTATCTCACTGGCCGCACCGTCGATAACACTGCATCGAAGAGCCGCGTGTATTCGACTTCGCAAAGCATTCTCTTCAACGGCGTCCGCAACGGAGTGCTCTACCGGCAGCTGATCATGCGCAAACCGCCGAACAATGGCGTCGGCTACCTCATCGACCTGGCCGAGATCACCGTGCCGGGCGGCGTCGTGCGCGTGGACCGTTGCCGCCTCGCCTTCGAACACGAACTCACGCTGGGCCATTTTGGTTTGCCCCACGTGGGCGGAGAAAGCGCGGTGCTGAACGTCTTCCAGAAGGGCAGGGAGCGCGGCATCACCGCCTCGATTCCCGGCCGCCAGTTGGCGCTCGTCGCCTATTCCGGGTGGGATGAGGTCGAAAGCCAGGTACATCGCGGTTTCAACGCCGAGGCGGACGAGAGCACGGTGTTGTACGTCCACCGCAAACGCGTTGCCAAAAATCCGGCGATGGAATTGATGATCACCGCTATGCTGCACAAAACCGAAGATTCCGCATGGACGCCGGAGGAATTGAGCCCCGTCAAGGATGTGCGGATCGTGGACGTTACTGAATCGGGATCAGTGCTTGGAGCCGAGATCACGTTGGCGGATGGCGCCGTGTACCTGGTCGACTTCAAAGATGTCGACGGATTGAGGAATTGCTGACAGCTCTCGATCCAGCCTAGCGACTTGCTTTTCGATCCGGCAGCACTGTCCAGATATCGGGATCCTCCTGGCCGAGCGACCACGAGCAGAAGCCTTGCAGGCCGCGATCCGCGGTTAATTGGTAGCGGTCGCGAAACGTGCGCTGATCGGTGTAGAAAACCCACTCGCGCAATTGGTCGCGGTAGAAGAAAAAGAAGGCAGTGTGGTCGGCCGCATCCCAATCGGGCTTGACGGCGAATTCTGTGGCCAGTTGTGCTGCATCTCCCGACTTGATGGAGTCGCCGGTCAGATTTGGCCGCTCATCGCCGGTGGTTTTGTCTGTGATGGGCGCGCCGGTGTACCAGTGGTCTCCGTAAAGCGGAATTCCGAGCGAAAGCTTTTCCTTGGGCACAAACTGGAGAGCGTAGTCTAAATTTTCGACAGTCCATTGCCACCCAGCGACGGGTCCGGGCATGGTCCAGCGCGTGTGCTGGTCGTAGGTCATCAGGCAAATCAAGTCTACGGATTTGGCCAGTGCGGCGAGATCGTACGCACCGCGCCAGTCCGCGTAGATCCATTTGGAGAATCCGCCATTGCCGGGATAGCCGGGCGCGTTGGGCACTGTGGCGATGGTGAGCTTGAGGCCTGCTTTGTGCAGCGCATCCGCTGAGCGCGCGACCACGGCCGTGAGTCCATCGCGATCAAGATAATCGAGATGCTCGAAATCGATTTGGAATCCGACATAGCCGTGCAACTTTGCTTCGCGGAGTAACGCATCGTTCATGCGGTTTTGTGCGGTCTCGTTGCCGGCCAGATTGTGGAACTTGGTCTTGCCGAAGAGCGCGACGATGGGCATCACCGGCAGACCCTGGCCCTGCGCCGCCGTGAGAACTGTCGCATTGGGCGCGCCCGTGATCAGCCCGTTTTCATCCACGTTGTACCAGGCAGGCACCAGCACATCGATCTTGCCCGAGTGGGCAAGAAACGAACGCACGGAATCCGGGGAGTCGGTCATGTAAAACAGCGCCGACGGCGCGGCGCAGAACGCGTGGCTGCACAAAAGACAAAAGAGTGAGATGAAATCGAATCGACGCATAACGAGCTACCTCACAGAAATCCGCGCGAGAGACCGGTCACGGGGCGTTGCTTGAAACTATAATCGAACGGCGCGGCGTTTGCCGCGGATGCAATCATTCGGACTTGAATTCTGAGGGAGTTTGTTGCGCCATGGGGAACGAAACGAAGTGTGAGCGGCCGACGCGGCGTGAAGTTTTGCTGGGGGCGGGCGCGTGGAGCCTGATGCAGGCGGGAGCGGTGCGCGCGTTTGCGGAGCAGGCGACGGCCGCGCAATCGGAACCAATGGCCGAGAAAACCGCGAGCCCGAAGCTGCCTCATGCGCGGCCGCCCGTGGCCGATCGCAAGTTCACCTCGCCGGCGGTGGAAGATGCCATCGCCACATTGCAGGGCCAAATTGCCGATCCGGCTTTGCGCGTGCTGGTTGAGAATTGTCTTCCCAATACGCTCGATACCACGGTCTATCCCGGCGCCTTCGACAAGCATCCCGATACGTACGTGGTGACCGGCGACATCGACGCGATGTGGCTGCGCGACTCCTCGGCACAGGTGTGGCCGTATCTGCGCCTGGCTCGCAAGGACGCGCGGCTGCGCATTCTGCTCGAAGGGGTGGTCCGACGCCAGGCGCGGATGATTCAACTTGATCCCTATGCCAATGCGTTCACGCGCGACACCACGGATGCGCCGCTCTCCTGGGCTGTAAACGACCGCACGCAGCACCACGCGGGCGTCGCAGAACGCAAGTGGGAGATCGATTCGCTTTGCTTCCCCATCCGGCTGGCGTACGGCTATTGGCAGGCGACGGGCGATGCGGGACCGTTCGATGCCGAGTGGCGCGCGGCTGCGGAGGCGATTCTGCGCACCTTTTCCGAGCAGCAGCGGAAGCAATCGCCCGGCCCGTACAGTTTCCAGCGCAGGGCCGAGTCTCCCTACGACACGCAGGGGCTTTCGGGATTCGGCAACCCGGCGCGGCCGAACGGCATGATCTTCAGCATGTTCCGTCCTTCGGACGATGCCTGCATTTTTCCGCTACTGGTGCCGGCCAATCTTTTCGCGGCCAAAGCTCTGGGCCAACTGGCGGAGCTGGCCGCGCATGCCGCGCAGGATACGGCGCTGGCGGCACGGGCCTCGGCGCTGAGCGAGGAAGTGGCGCAGGCCACCGCACAACACGGGCGCGTGAATCATCCGCAACTGGGCGAAATCTGGGCGTACGAAGTGGACGGCTACGGCAGCCGGCTGCTGATGGACGACGCTAACGCCCCCGGCCTGGTGACGCTGGCGTATCTCGGCATTTGCCCAACCAGCGATGCCGTCTATCAGCGCACGCGTGCCTTCGCGCTCAGCGACAGCAATCCGTATTTCTTCCGCGGCACGGCCGCGGAGGGCGTGGGAGGGCCGCACATCGGGCTCAACTCCATCTGGCCGATGTCGATCATGTACCGCGCGTTCACGTCGACCAGCGACGCGGAGATTCGCCAGTGCCTGCGCTGGTTGCGCGACACCACGGCGGGCACAGGCTTCATGCATGAGTCGTTCCACAAAGACGACCCTTCGAAGTTCACGCGTTCGTGGTTTGCGTGGGCCAACACGCTCTTCGGTGAATTGATGTTGTCGCTCGCCGAGCAGAAGCCGGCGCTGCTGGCGGCGTCGCTAAGTTAGCGCACGTTCGAGCGCGCGCATTGTTTTAGGACAGGGAGCGGTCTGGCCGGTATCCTGATCCGGAGATGGTTGGACGCAAACTGGTCGACATTTTCCGATGGCTGTTTGACGCGCGCCGCGGCCCGCGAGGCCGGCTGGTTCCGCGTTGGATTTTTCTGCGCGCACTCGGCCTCATTTATTTCTCCGCGTTTTATTCGCTGCTGTTTCAGATCAAGGGCCTGATCGGTCCTGAAGGGATCCTGCCCGCCGAGGAATACCTGGCCGCGGTTGCGCAACATTTTGGCTTTGCGCGCTTCTGGTATGCGCCATCGCTCTTCTGGATCTCGACAAGCTCGGGCTTCCTGATGACGGTGACGTGGATCGGACTGCTGGCGTCGTTCGCGGCCTTCTGCAACCTGTGGCCGCGGCTCAGCTTCTTTATTTGCTTTCTCTGTTTTCTTTCGTTTGTCGGCGCATCCCAGGTGTTTTCTGGCTATCAGTCAGACGGCATGCTGCTCGAGGCTGGATTTCTCGCGCTATTCTTCGCGCCGCCTGGGCTCAGGCCAGGATGGGGCGCGAGCCATCCGCCCTCGCGCGCCAGTTGGTTCTTGTTGCAGTGGGAGTGGTTCCGCATCTACTTCGAATCGGGCATGGTGAAGCTCGCAAGCGGCGACCCGCAGTGGCGCAACTTCACGGCCATGGACGAGTACTACCAGAACGGCCCGCTGCCCACATGGGTGGGGTGGTACGTCGAGCATTGGCCGCACTGGTTCCATGCAGCCTCGGTGGCTGGAACGCTGGCGCTGGAACTGGGCCTGGTTTTCATGCTGTTTTTTCCAAGGCGCGTGCGCTTGATCTGTTTCTTCATCGTCACGCCGTGGGAGATGGGCGTGATCCTCACCGCCAACTATACGTTTCTGAATTACCTGGTGCTTGCGCTGGGCTTTCTGCTGCTCGACGACAAGTTCCTGATGCGCTTTGTGCCCGCGCGTTTTCGGCCGAGCGAACCGGAAGCGACGCCCGAGCCGCGATTGGAGCGAGCAGACGATGAGCCGATCTCGATTTTTGCCGCGAGCGAAACGGGCGCGGCAAGCGAAGCAACCGCTGCGCACGAGGGCGAGCATCCATCAATCATGAGCGGGCCGTTGACGCAGAGCCGCCCCGTTTTTTACTGGTGGGTGACGCGATTGTCGGTGACGGCATTCCTGCTGACATGGATCGCCTATGACACCACCGCGGAAATGATCGCGATTCCGTTTCGCCAGGTGCATCTGCCCGCAGAACCCATCGCGGCGCTGGAACCATTTCGCATAGCCAATCAGTACGGCCTCTTCGCCGTGATGACGCGCGGCCGCTATGAGATCGAATTTCAAGGCTCCAACGACGGCGTGAATTGGATTGCCTATGAGTTTCGCAACAAGCCGCAGGCACTCGACGAGGCGCCGCGCATCTACGCGCCCTATCAGCCGCGCTTCGACTGGAACCTGTGGTTCGCGTCGCTGGGCGGGTGGCGCGAAAACGAGATTGTCCCGGTTACGGAGGAGCGGTTGCTCCTTGGCGACAACGATGTGCTGGCGTTGTTCCGCGGCAATCCGTTTCCGCAACTGCCGCCGCGTTACGTACGCGCGGTGCTTTGGCAGTACTGGTTTACTTCGACGGACGAGAAGCGCAGCAACGGTGACTGGTGGCGGCGCGAATTGCTCGGCCTTTACGCGCCGGAGCTGACGATGACCGAGGACGGCCGCTTTGCCGCGGTGGAATGGCCCGAGGAAATGTCGCCGCACGATTAGATAGCCGGTCAGTAAGTCAACGAGCGAGCAAGTTAGAGGGCGAGCGAAGATGATGAAACGAGGACAATGACGCAATGAGCCGCGCCTGCGTGATCGGATCGGGCCCGAATGGGCTGGCCGCTGCCATCGTGTTGGCGCAGGCGGGACTGCGCGTCGACGTTTACGAGGCGGAATCCGAGCCGGGCGGCGCAACGCGCACACTGTCGCTCACGCTGCCGGGATTTCTGCACGACTTCGGCTCAGCCGTGCATCCTTTTGCGGCAGGCTCGCCGTTCTTGAGCACGCTGCCGCTCGCGGAGCACGGATTGGAATGGATCCACGGCGACGCGCCGCTGGCGCATCCGCTCGACGATGGATCTGCTGTCGTTCTGGAGCGCGACATCGCTGCGACCGAGCGCACGCTGGGTGAAGACGGCAAGGCGTGGCGGAACTTGATGCAGCCCGCGGCCGACAATTGGCGGGAATTTGCCAAAGACACCCTCGGCCCGCTCCTGCACATTCCCGGTCACCCGTTGCGGAGAGCCCGATTCGGATTGAGCGCGCTTGAGTCCGCGCAAGGATTCGCGGCGCGCCATTTTTCGAACGCGCGGACGCGCGCAGTTTTCGCGGGATTAGCAGGGCACTCCTGCATGAGCTTCGACGAGCCATTGAGCGCAACCATCGGATGGATGTTCGGCATCACGATTCATGCGGTGGGTTGGCCGATTCCGCGCGGCGGTGCGCAGGCCTTAGCGCAGGCACTTACCAGTTATCTAACGTCGCTCGGCGGCACGGTGCATACTTCACGCCGCATTGATGCGACGGCATTCAAACAGCTTGAAGCAGACAGCGAGCTGGTGTTCTTTGACACTGCGCCGCGGCAACTGCTCGCGATTGCCGGCGACCGACTTGGGAATGGCTACCGGCGCGCGTTCGAGCGATTCCAGCCTGGACCGGGCGCATTCAAGATCGACTACGCACTTTCAGAGCCGGTCCCATGGCGCGCTCAGGAATGCAGGCGCGCCATCACAGTGCACCTGGGCGGAACATTCGAAGAAATTGCCGCTTCGGAATGCGCCGTCGCGCACGGCCAATGCGCGGAGCGGCCGTTCGTGCTGGTTGCACAGCCCACGCTCTTCGATGCGACGCGCGCGCCTGCGGGCAAACATGTGTTGTGGGCTTATTGCCACGTGCCGAACGGGTCAGCGTTCGATATGACGGAACGCATTGAGGCGCAGATCGAGCGCTTCGCTCCCGGCTTCCGCGATTGCATTCTGGCACGTCACGTTTCCACGCCTGCTGCGCTGGAAACCATGGACGCAAATCTTTTGGGCGGCGACATTGGCGGGGGCGCATTGTCGCTGCGGCAGATGATCTTTCGGCCCACTCTGCGTGGCTACGCGACGGGCACCAGAAATCTGTATCTGTGCTCGGCGTCGACGCCTCCCGGCGGCGGCGTGCACGGCATGTGCGGCTATCATGCGGCACAGTTGGCGCTGCGGCAGATGAAAAAAGGGTAAGACTGTCCCAGAAAAAAGAGGCCGTTTGCTGAAATTGCGCGAAGCCTTCCACACTGCGCAGTTCCGGCAAACGGCCAGGTTCAACAGCTTCCCAGGGGAATGTAGTGTTCCAGTCCTACCCGCGTGCGTAGCTTTCGAGGGCGACGCGCGAGGGAATGGTGAGCGTGCATCCGTGCTGCGCCACCAGGTGATGGTTTTTGAAAATGCTCAAGGTGCGCGTAACGGTTTCGCGCGACGCGCCAATGAACTCGCCGATCTGCTCGTGCGTGAGCGAGAGGCGGCAACGGGCCGGCCGTTCGGGCTTCTGGCCGGGCTCGTCGCTCCACACCAGCAGCAGGCGCGCCAGGCGCTCGGGCACCGAGGTCGAGAGGCCCACCATGCGCAGTTGCTCGCAGGCGGTGTTATAGGTGCGGACCATCTCGCGCGCCACCGATTGGTAAACGGCGGGATGGCGAGACATGAATTGCAGAAAGACCTGCTGCGAAATGTGCGCAATTTTGGCCGGGTAGAGAGTGTCCGCGGTCATTTCATACGCGCCGCCAGAGAGCGCGGAGGAAAGGCCCAGCACTTCGCCCGCCTTGGCGATGCGGAAGCTCAGGCGGCGGCCGTCGGGCGAATTGATCGAGAGCTTGACCTCGCCATCGAGCACCACATAGATGCCCGAGGCCGGTTCAGTCTCGCTGAAGAGAGCCATGCCAGTGGGATAGGTGGAGGGCGCGAGCAGGTGCTCGAGATCGGCCATAGCATCGGCCGGCAACGACTTGAAGAATTCACCCTTCCGGTAGGAAGGAACATTCGCCTGATTCGTGGTTTCGATTGCTGCGTACATTTCAGACCTCCGTGCCCGCTGGTTGAGAGTTCGTGCTTGCCACTTCTTCGGCAAGATATTGGGTCCATGGTGTGCCGCTGAGGATGGCAGCACCGGTTTGCGAGTGAATGGCTTTCAGAATGCGAATTCCGCTCGGGATCGGCAAACGTGGTTTCCCGCAGATCGAGCGACAGTTTCTTCTGCGCGAATGCGGGAGCTTTCTCTTCCCAGAGGCGGCCAAGTTCGGCCGCCCATGGTCCGGCAAGACGCCCTTCGAGCTTGAGAACGACTGCGTCCGATTTTTCTTCAACGGTGATTCTCAGCACTTGCTGGCTCGTCCTGCGCCATGCCCCTGTATAGGCACGGCGCGTGCCAAACTCGAGAGCGGACGCGACGAGGGCCGTGGCGTGTTGAAAATGAAGCAGTTAGATTCTTGAAGACTCGAACGCGGAGGGCGGAGGAGGGCGGCGCGTGACGAAGTGACGACGACGATATTTCGTCACGGCGACGATGGCAAGTCGCGAACGCCTCACGCTCGCGCTCGCACTCGGCGTCTACATGTAGTCGCCGCGCTCGATGCCGAGCTTCTTCATTTTGGAGTTGAGCGTGGTGCGTTTGAGGCCGAGACGCTCGGCTGCGCCGCCGGCTCCGCCGATCATTCCTTTGGCTTCGCGCAACGCGCGCAGAATGGTTTCGCGCTCGGCGGCTTGGAGCGTGGGGTTCGTGGATGCTGCCTCGTCTTCTTCCTCGTCCTGCAAGGATTCAAGTTCGGCAAGCGGCGCGTGCAGCACCGTCCCGCGCGTGAGGATGACGGCGCGCTCCAGATAATTCTCGAGCTCGCGAATGTTGCCGGGCCACTTCCATGCCATCAGCGCATCCATGGTCTCCGGCGGGATGGTTTCAATGGTCTTGCCCATGCGGCGGGCGTGGCGCGAGACAAAATGGCGCACCAGGATGGGAATGTCGGCGGTGCGGTCGCGCAGCGGCGGCGCAAAAACTGGAAACACCTTGAGGCGGTAAAAGAGGTCGCTGCGGAATTCTTTTTCCGCCACCATTTTGGCCAGATCGCGGTTTGTGGCGGCGATGAGGCGCACGTTGATGGGGATGGGCCGCGTGCCGCCCAGGCGCTCGATCTCGCGCTCCTGCAAAGCGCGGAGCAATTTCGGCTGAAGGTCGAGCGGCAGCTCGCCTACCTCGTCGAGGAAGAGCGTGCCCTCGTGCGCCAACTCGACGCGGCCAATTTTGCGCGCGATGGCGCCGGTGAACGCGCCCTTCTCGTGGCCGAAGAGCTCGCTTTCGAGCAAGCCCGCGGGAATAGCCGCGCAGTTCAACTTGATAAAGGTGCGCTCGTTGCGCGGGCTGAGGCGATGGATGGCGCGCGCCAGCAGCTCTTTACCGGTTCCCGTCTCGCCCTGAATGAGCACGGTGGCATCGGTGGGCGCAACGGTCGAAATCTCGCGTAGCACGCTGCGCAGGCCGGAGCTTTCGCCTACGATGTCTTCAAATTGGTGTTCGAGGTTGATCTCCTCTTCGAGATACTGCTTCTCCTGGGTCAGCCGGTCGCGCAGCTCCGCGATCTGCTTAAAGGCCATCGCGTTGTTCACCGCCATGGCCACCTGTCCCGCGACCTGAGTCAGCATTTCCGCGTCGTGCTGCGAAAAAGCATTCTCCAGGCGGCTGGCCACCGCCAAGGTGCCGAGAGTTCTTTCGCGGTGCACCAGCGGAACCCAGACTCCCGACTGCATACCCATGGCGGTGAGGTGCTGCACGGATTCGGGCGCGAACGGCCAGCGGTCGACTTTGTTGAGAATGACCGGACGGCGCGTGCGATAGGCCTGGCCGGCGGGAGAGGCGTCCGGATCAAGCAGCACTTCGCCATGGTTGGCGTCGGCATCGCCGGCGGCGAGAAACTGCACGCGCAGCTTGCCGGTAGGCTCTTCATAGAGCGCCAGTGTGGCGGCATCGTGAGGCACCATCTGGCGAATACTTGCAGTGAACGCTTCGAGCAGCTTGCGAATGTCCACATTGACCAGCAACAAACTGCTCAGTTCGGCGATCACCGACTCCTGCGCCTGCTTCTGCTCGGTTACGTCGCGCGTGACCTTGGCAAAGCCCGTGACGGCGCCGGTGCTGTCGTGGATGGCCGTGATCACGACGTTGGCCCAGAAGCGGGAGCCGTCTTTGCGCACGCGCCATCCCTCTTCTTCTACGCGATTTCTCGCAATCGCCTGGCGCAGCAGCTCGGCGGGGCGGCCCTGCTCCACATCTTCCTGCGTAAAGAAACGCGCGTAGTGCAGGCCTACCACTTCGTCGGCCTTGTAACCCTTGATGCGCTCGGCGCCGGGATTCCAGGTAAGGATGTGGCCGTCGCGGTCCAGCAGATAGATGCCGTACTCGCCGATGCTCTCGACAATGGAGCGCAGCCGCGCATCGTTCAACCGCACAGCCTCCTGCGCCGCGCGTTGCTCCGTGGCGTCGCGGATAAAGGTCACCACGGCGGGGCCGTCGGCGGTCTGCATCGGCTTGAGCATGATGTCGACGGGGATTTCCGTGCCGTCTTTGCGCAAGCCGAACAGATTCATGGCCGCGCCCATTTGCCGCGTGCGGGGATGGGCGCTGTAATTTTCGCGATGGCGGGGATGGCCGTTGCGGAAGCGCGCCGGCACCAGCATTTCCACCGGTTGGCCGATCAGCTCTTCGCTCGCGTATCCGAACAGTTCCTCGGCGCGCGGGTTGGCAGCGCGCATGACGCCGTTTCCGTCGGAGACGAGGATTGCGTCCGGCGAAAACTCAAAGAGGCGCTCAATAGTGTTCTGGGCAAAACCCGGATGCACGCGTTCCTGCGCACTCGTGCGTTGCTCTGGGGAATCCGAAGGGCCCATTTTGTGCTACCGACCTTAGCTGAAAGGTACGCTCACGAACCGTGACCTTGCAATGGCCAACACTGGAAAATTGCGTCAAATGAGGCCGATACGGGCGCGGCAGGCTCAGGAGGGTCTTGCCTGCTCCGCAAGGTAAGCCAGCCACGCATCCATTCCCGCGCCGGTTTTGGCAGAGGTCTCGAAGATGCGGATGCCTGGCCGGATTTCATTGATGTTGCGCAGGGCCAATTCGCGGTCGAAGCCGCAGGGCTCGGCGATATCCATCTTGGTAATCACGGCGGCATCGGCAGAGTTGAACAGGCCCGGATACTTGAGGGGCTTGTCTTCGCCCTCGGTCACGCTGAGCAGGGCCACGCGGATGCGCTCGCCAAGGTCGTAACTCGACGGGCATACGAGGTTGCCAACATTTTCGATGAAGAGGTAGTTGAGACCGGCGAGGGAAACCTGCTCCCAGCCATCGAGGTGCTTTGCGATCATTTCGGCGTCAAGGTGGCAAATGCCGTGAGTATTGATCTGGCGCACGGGCGCGCCGCTGGCAGCCAGTCGTCGCGCGTCGTTGTCGGTCTCAAGGTCGCCCACCAGGGCTGCCGCGTGTGCGCCGCGGACGCGCACTTCGCGCAGAGTCCGCTCAAGGAACGCGGTCTTGCCCGTGCCGGGACTTGAGACCAGGTTCAGCACCAGAACGCCGGCCGAGGTAAAGCGCAGGCGCAGCCCCGCCGCCAGCTCATCGTTCTTTTTCAGGATTCCCTTTCGCAACTCGACAATGCGCGTCGTCATGCCTTCTCCTCTACCGGGTCCGGCACAACCGCATCCGGTTCTTCCAGTTCAATCGATTCAATTTCGAGTTCGCGCCCCTGGCGCAGATCGGCGGCCAGCTCGCCGCACTTTGGACAGCGAAAACTTTGCACGCCTGCGATTTCGGCGTCTGCGCCACAGGCATCGCAATGCAAAATCACGGGCAATATATTGATCACCAGCGCCGCGCCCGCAAGCGGCGAACCTTCCGTGGCTAACTCCCAGCAGAACTTGAGCGAGTCTTCGACCACCGAGGCCAAAGCACCCACGCGCAGCCGCACCTCTTTGACGCGCGCGCCAGGATACGCGGCTGCCGACTCGGTGACCGACTCCACAATACTGGCCGCTATGGAAAGCTCGTGCATAGATACCGTTTCTTTCTGCAAGATACTACGGCGGCGCCAGCTTTGGCTGTAGACGGGCGCACGGCCAAGGGCCGGGCGAAAATGTAAGATGGAAACAAAGGATTTTCCCCGTGCCCGGCACAACCATTCACACAACGCGCCTTGCCCTCAGCACCCTTGCGCCTGAGACGTTTCAGTCCGAAATCCGCGCCATGACCACGGAGTGCGACCGCATGGGCGGCATCAACCTGGCCCAGGGCGTTTGCGATACGCCGGTGCCCGCGGTGGTAGAAGCCGCGGCCGCCCAGGCCATGCGCGACGGGCAGAATATTTACACGCGTTGCGACGGCATAGCGCGCCTGCGCGAAGCCATCGCAGCTAAACAGCAACGCGACTATGGCCTTGCCTACGATTTCGACCGCGAGGTGCTGGTGGCGTCTGGCGCCACGGCCGGTTTGCATGCCGCGGCCATGGCGCTGCTCAACCCCGGCGACGAAGTGCTGGTCTTTGAGCCGTTTTACGGTTACCACGTGAACACGCTCAAGTCGTTGCGCGTGACTCCGGTGCTGGTGGCGCTGCCTGAGCCGGATTTCCATCTCGACGCGGATGCGATGCGCGCGGCCGTTACACCGCAGACGCGCGCGGTCCTCTTAAATACACCGGCCAACCCCAGCGGCAAGATCTTTTCCCAATCCGAGCTCGAACAGGTCGCGGAACTTTGCCGGCAGCACGATCTGTTTCTGATCACGGATGAGATTTATGAGTATTTCGTTTACGATCGCGCGCGGCACATCTGCGCGGCCACGCTGCCTGGTATGCGCGAGCGCACCATCGTGATTTCGGGCTTCAGCAAAACCTTTTCCATCACGGGCTGGCGCATTGGCTACGCCACTGCCGATGCGCGATGGATGCCGGCCATGGCGCACTTCCACGACCTGACGTACGTATGCGCGCCTGCGCCAATGCAAGTGGGCGCGGCCGCAGGGCTCGAGCAGTTGCCGCCGAGCTTCTACGCGCAACTGGCTGTCGAGTACCAGGCCAAGCGGGAAAAGATGGCGGCTGCGCTCGAAGATGCGGGAATGAAGCCTACGGTGCCCGCGGGCGCGTACTACATCATGGCCAGCGCCGAACGCCTGCCCGGCAAGACCGCTGCGGAAAAGGCGCGCCATCTGCTGAGCTCGACGGGCGTGGCCGCTGTCGCCGGATCGGCATTCTTCCGACCCGGCCGCGGCGAAAATCTGCTGCGCTTCTGCTTCGCCAAGCAGGATGCGGAGTTGGACGAGGCCTGCGCGCGTCTGCGCAAGCTGTAACGGCATCCACGAATTCGCGACAATGACTTATTGCGCCTGCGCAGCCAGCCATTGCTTCAGGTTCGGCTCCTGCAGTTTGCGCAATTCAATGCAGCCGTCAATGTGCTCGAGAGCGTGCCTGACAGCCACATCGGCCGCGGGCACCGGGTGGTTTGCGAAAAAGTTTTTGACGTCGTCGCGCGCCTCGACGGAGCAGAAGTTGCCCGTGCCCGCCACAAAGTACGAGCCCATCTCGGGCGTGAACTCCGTCTTCACCTGGTCCCAATGCGTCTTGATGAACTTCCAGGCTTGGTCGCGGTTTTCCGGAATGCGCATGGCGAGATTGAACTGGATGGCTGAATCCTGGTTGCGCACCTTCGAAGAGACGGAGTATTCGAGCGCGCGCTCCAGCAGGTCGGGATTTCTGAAAGTGACCAACTCGCGCAGCGCAACTTCCTGCATCTCGGGATCGCTCGAAGTTTCGTAGATTTTTTCGAGCTTGTCGAAGAGTGCCGAGTCGCCGTTCGCCGCGGCGATACCGAGAGCGGTCTGTCCGAACGTGGGATCGACCGAGGCCGGATCGGCCAAATATCGATCCGCGACACTACGCGCCTGGGCTAGCAAATTGGCATCTTTTCCGCGGGCGGCGAGGACGCCGAAGAGATATGCGAGCAGGTCGCGCTGGTTCGACGTGCCGCTATCCGCGGCATTGCCGAGACCTGCATACACAGGAAGAAACGTCCGCCGCGTCCATGCGGCGAGCGCGTCGCGCTCCTGCTGGGTCGAGGCCACGGTATCGGTAATGATGCTCACGTTGTCAACGGCGCTGGCGAGAACATCTTCGCTGTCGTCGGAGCTGAGCGCGGCCACGAGATTCAGGTAATCGCCGACCGGAGCCTTGTCGGCGCGCACCTGCGCCCACTCGTCGCCGGTCAGGCTGATGCGCTCCTCGGGTGTGAGGCCGGTTTCCACGTGGGCCACAAGCGCTGCGTACTGGTCGGGCGCATACGCGCTGCGGTAGTAGCCTTTACCGCCTGCGTTGGCGAAGAAGATTTTCGAGGCCGGCGTCGCCAGCGACGCCGAGGAGGGAGTGAGAACCTGGCAATCCTGACCTGCCGCACCCGCTTTGAAGCAGACGGGCAACATCCATTTCTGTGCGGGATCGGGTTTGATGCCTGGGCTTAGGAAGAAGCGTGACTGCGCGACGGAGACTTGGCCGGCGGCGGGAGGGCCAAATTCCAGGATGGGCGCGCCCCGCTGCGCCACCATCGACTCCATGATTTTGTCTATCGGCTTGTGGCTCACCTCGGTCTGCGCGTTCCAGAAATCCTCGGCAGTGGCATTGCCATACTCATGCGCAGCCAGGTACGCGTGCACGCCTTTGCGGAAGGTTTCCTCGCCAAGATAATTCTCGACCATCAGCAACACGGCGCCGGACTTGTTATAGGCGATGGAGTCGAACATCTGTTCGATCTCGTCCGGCGTGTCGGCGCTGGCGCGAATGGCGCGCGTGGTCGGTTGCGCATCGACATTCAGCGTGCGCTGTTCGTCGGCCGCGACGAATTGCGGAATGTTCCACTCGGGATGCATTGCGCCCGTGCACTTATTCTCCATCCACGTGGCAAAGCCTTCGTTGAGCCAGATATTGTCCCACCACTGCATGGTCACCAGGTCGCCGAACCACTGGTGCGCCATCTCATGCACAATGGCGAGGGTTGCATTCCTTTGCGCGCGAAACGTTGCGGTCTTGGGATCGAGCAGGAGGTCGGTTTCGCGGAAGGTGATGGCGCCGAAGTTTTCCATGGCGCCGGCCTCGAAGTCGGGAATGCCGATGAAGTCGAGTTTCTTGAGCGGGTAGTGAATGCCGAAGTAGTTGTCGTAATAGTGGAGCGTGAATTTGGCGATATTGAGCGCGAAGGGCGTGAGCGCAATCTTGTCGGGTGTGGCGCAAACGCGCAGGGCCACGCCGTCCTGCTCGCCGCTGGTGCATTGAAAATCGCCCACCACGAAGGCCACGAGATACGTGGACATTTTGGGCGTGGTCTCGAAGGTCACAGTATGATGCTTGCCATCGGGAAGCCAATCGCCCGTACCATCCACGTCGCGCTCAATCTGAGTATTTGAAATCGCCGTGTCGTCCTTGTCGATCGTGAGCTTCACCTGGAACGTTGCCTTGAAGGCCGGCTCGTCGAAGCAGGGAAAGGCGCGGCGGGCGTCGGTGGACTCGAATTGCGTGACGGCATAGCTGCGGCGCTCGGTTTTCGAAAGATAGAAGCCGCGCAGTTTATTGTTGAGGATTCCCGTGAAGTGGATGCGGAGCGTCGCGTCGCCGGCCGGAATGGTATTCGGGAAGGTGAGCGTGGCCTGCTCTTTGCCGGTATCGAAACTCACCGACCCCTTCTGCTCGCCGTGCTGGTAAATGACACCCACACTCTCGAATTTGAGCTCGTTGGCGTTCAGCGTGATGGCGCTGGTGGGCTCCTTGATGTTGACGTCAATCACTTCATTGCCGGAGAACGTGGCGGCCTTGAGATCGGGCATGAAATCCAGCGAATAGTGCGAGGGAATGACGTTCGTCGAGAGGCGCTGCGCGTTGGCGGCGTGAGAAAAACCGAGAAGAAGACAGAAGATTGCGGCAAGGGCGCATAAATCATTGCGCATCAGAATAGAATGACAGCGAGATTTCATCAGGTTCCTCGTGAAAGTGAAACGGAAGGGCAGCTGCCCCGCACAATATGTTCCACCCTGGAATGTGGCCGCCCGGGGTGGATCACCGGGCGGCTGGTTACACACAATAACTTAGTCTGCTATTCAAGCTGCGCCGGCGCCAACTTGGGCGAAATGCCGTGAATGATGAGGAACGCCGTTGGGTAAGCCAGGCACGCGATAACGAACAACGTGACGTAGCTATGTGTGACATAGACAATTTCACCCGCACCTAACTGGAACAGAAAACCGCCTACAGCGCCTGCCATGCCACCGATGCCTGTCACGCTGGCCACCGCGGACTTGGGAAACATATCAGACGGCAAGGTGAAGAGGTTCGCCGACCAGCCCTGGTGTCCCGCCGTAGCCATTCCAAGCAACGCCACTACCGGCCACAGATGGTAAACAAACGGCGTGGCAAAGATGGGCGCGATCAGCAGCACACAGATCAGCAACGTGGTCTTGCGGGCCACATTGGTACTGAATCCGCGCTTGATCATCACGGAGGAAAGATATCCGCCGCCAATACTGCCAATGATGGAAATGCTGTAAGCCATCACCACCGGCACGCGGCTTTGCTGAAGGCTCAGGTGGAACGTCGATTGCAGGTAGCCCGGAATCCAGAACAGGTAGAACCACCAGATGGGGTCAGTAAGAAACTTGGCGATGGCGAAGGCCCAGGTCTCTTTGCGCGGAAACACGCGGCTCCACGGAACGCTTTCCACCTTTTCCGCTGGGTCGCTGAGGATGAGCGCGAGCTCGGCTGGAGAGACGCTGCGATGCTGCTCGGGGCGGCGATAGTAAATAAGCCAGCAGGCCAGCCAGACAAGTCCCAGGGCGCCGGTCGCGACAAAGGCGCCGCGCCAACTCACGATCATCACCAGGGTCGGCACCACGATCGGCACAATGATGTTGCCGATGTTGGCCCCGGAGTTGAAGATTCCCGTTGCCAGCGCGCGCTCGCGCCTGGGAAACCACTCGGCGACCGTTTTAATGCATGCGGGAAAGTTGGCGGCCTCGCCCAGTCCGAGAAGAAACATTGCAATCGCGAAAGTGATCACCGAAAACGCCGCCCCCGGCAGCATGGCAGCAATGCTCCAGATGGCGATCGCGATCGCGAATGCCTTACGCGTGCCTAGTTTATCGGTGAGCCCGCCAGCCACCATCATGCCGATGGCATAGGCAGCGGTAAAAGCCGCGGTCACGAATCCATAAGTCCGGTCATTCAGGCCCGGGATTACGGTTTCGAGGGTGTTCTTGAGATAGGCGATCACGCCGCGATCAACGTACGCGATGACCGTAGCCAGAAACAGGAGGAAGCAGATTACCCAGCGCTGGTGCGAGACGCGATCGGGAGAGCGAAAGGTGGCGAAGAAACTGCGGGATTGAGTCCCTGCTTGCGGCATTCTGTCCTGCTCCTGCGAGGCGTACAGCGGTTCCACAATTGCTGCACCTCGGAGCGGCAACCGCTAAGTGGGTTTTTCCTCAAGAAAAACCCACCATCTGCAAAAGCCGGAAAGGGCACAAAAATTGTGGAACCGCTCTAAAGTGGTCCGACCAATTATACCGGCCAGCCGCATTGGCGCGCCCGGCATTCAGTCACCGGGGTCACGCGTCGGTTTTGTGGCGGGGCAGCAGCGAATCGAGGAACAGCAGGCAGGCACCGGTGACGATCGAGGAGTCGGCCAAATTGAAGTCGGGCCAGTGATAGGTGAAGATGTGCACCTCGATGAAGTCGACCACGTAACCATAGACAATGCGGTCGTGCGCGTTGCCCAAAGCTCCGCCCAGAATAAGCGCGAGCGCGACGGTGGCCAGCGTGACGCGGTCGCCCAGCCGCAGCAGGGCGATCAAGACGCACAGCGCGGCGAGCAGGGTGAACGCGATCAGGCCCCAGCGCACGACGTTCGGCGAAGCCGTGTCCGCAAACATGGAAAAGGCCGCGCCCTCGTTGGTCCAGTGCGTGATGCGGAGAACGCGGTCGATGACCGGGATAGCGCCGCCGAGGCGAATGTGCTGCACCACCCACATCTTTGACAGCCGGTCTGCGACGACGACGAGAGCCGAGATCAGCAGCAGCCAATGCAGGCGCCGCGGCCGAGGCCAATTGGAGAACCAGCTCATTCGGCGGCCTCCGGCTCGGGGGGCGCGATGCCCATCTCATGCAAAGCGTTCCGGCAGCGGCCGCAGACGTTTTGCCAGATGCCGTAGTCGGCGGTGTCAGGCATGAAGTTCCAGCAGCGGGCGCACTTGGCGCCGGAGGCGGGCATGACGCACGCCCTGAGAACTGCAATGTTTGCAGATCAGATATCCTTCTCGTTCGATAACGCGCGCACCGCTTCGCACTTAATTCGGAAATCCTCGGTCACGCGAAACTTGAGGAAACGTTGAAAAGTTCTCCCGAATCCGGAAACATTTGATTCGCGCAAAGGTACTCGTAGATCACACCTTTTGCGTGGATAGCTCGACGTCAGCCTCAAGCGGATTTGCCAATGTACTTGGTCTTCCGCAGTTCTTCCGAGCGCGCTAAGCACCAAGTCGCGCACCTAATTGAAAGAGGAGCTTCCAGTTCTCGATCAATCGCGGCCGGATTGTCGGAAAAATTTCCTGCCGGCTTCGGAAACCGCGCCAGATGCACGCGATTTCGTCGTCCTTGAACCGGCGGCAACTGCTCCCACACCTCGTCAGCGGTAAAAGTGAGGATGGGCGCCACCAGCCGCACCAGCGCTTCGGTGATCTGCCACAATACGGTCTGCGCCGAGCGGCGCGCCAGGCTCGAAGGCGCGAAGGTGTACATGCGGTCCTTGAGCACGTCGAGATAAAACGCGCTCAGGTCCACGATGGCGAACTCGTTCACGGCCTGGTAGACGCGATGGAACTCAAAGGCCTCGTACCAGCCAAGAATCTTTTCAGTAAGTTCGCGCGTGCGAGCCAGCATGTAACGGTCCAGCGGCATCAACTCGACCTCGGCAATGCGGTCGCGCGCCGGGTCGAAGCCATTCAGGTTGCCGAGCAAAAACCGGAAAGTGTTGCGCAGCTTTCTGTAGAGCTCGGCGCAGCGCTGCATCAAGTTCTCGCTGGCCGCCATGTCTTCGCGGAAATCCACCGACGCAACCCACAGGCGAACGATTTCGCCGCCCATTCTGTTGGCGATATCGACTGGATCGACGCCATTGCCGAGAGATTTCGACATCGCGCGGCCCTGCTCATCGAGCGTCCAGCCAGCCGTGGCCACGTGCGAATAAGGAGCGCGCCCGCGCAGCGCCACCGAAGTGAGCAGCGAGGAGTGGAACCAGCCACGATGCTGGTCGCCGCCCTCAAGATATAAAACCTCGCGCGCGCTGTTTTTGCCGTCCCCGGATTCAAATCCCTTGTAGGCAGCGCTCAACTCCGGGTCCGATTCGCAGACGGCGAGCCAGCTCACGCCAGAATCAAACCAGACGTCGAGAATGTCGGTCTCTTTGCGAAAAGCTAAGCCGCCACAATGACTGCAATTTGTGCCGGCAGGCAGCAGCGCATCCAGGGCCGTAGTGTGCCAGGCCTCGACGCCTTCGCGCTCAAACAGATCAACAATCCTGCCATTGAGGCCGGCATCGATGATGGGCTGGCTACAGCCTTCGCACATGAACACCGCAATCGGCACGCCCCAGATGCGCTGGCGGCTGATGCACCAGTCGGGGCGCGTGGCGATCATGTTCGTGATGCGCTCTTTGCCCCACGCCGGATCCCATACCACCTTGTCGATCTCCTCGATCGCAAGCTGCCGGTACGTTTTTTCCTGGCCTTGGACTGACTTTATCGGCGTTTCAAGGCTGATAAACCACTGCTCGGTAGCACGAAAAATAACGGGATGATGGCAGCGCCAGCAATGCGGATAAGAATGCTCAAGCTGAGCGCCGCCCAGCAGCGCGCCGCGCTCCTCGAGCATGGCGACGATGACAGGGTTCGCGGCGAAGACTTTCAGTCCCTCGAAGGCCGGCGGGTTGGCATGCGGCCACGCAGCGGGATCGACGTGAATGTGCCCGGCGGCATCGACGCGGCTGGTGGGGTCGATGCCGTACTTCTGACCGGTATAAAAGTCGTCTGCGCCGTGCGAGGGCGCGGTATGCACCGCGCCGGTGCCGGTGTCGGCGGTGACGTAGGTGGCCAGAACACCCAGGATCGACCGCTCCAGGAACGGATGCTGAAAAGTTCACCCGATCGAGCTTCGGCCCTTTGAAGCGCGCGAGCTTTCGGTCGGGTCTTCGAGCTTGCAAGCGGCCTTCAGCCACTGCGCAGCCAGCTCAGCAGCAACAATGTACACGAGGCCGTCGGTAGTTTCCAGGGCCACGTACTCGAAATCGGGATGGAAGGCCACAGCCATCGACGCGGGAAGCGTCCACGGCGTGGTGGTCCAGATGATCGTCGAAACGTCGCGGCCGGCCAGCGCAGGCGCTATGGCCGCCGGATCGGAAGTCAGCTTGTAGCGCACGTAGATCGACGGGCTGGTGTGGTTGTCGTATTCCACTTCGGCTTCGGCCAGGGCCGTGCGGTCGTGGATGCACCAGTAAACCGGCTTCAGGCCGCGGTAGACGAAGCCCTTTTCCAGGAATCCGTAGAACGCCTCCAAAGTCTTGGCTTCGTAGCCGCGCGCCATGGTCTTGTAAGGCGTCTGCCAGCGCCCGAAGCAACCAATCCGCTCAAACTGCTCGGTCTGCATGTCGACGTACTTCTGCGCGTAGGCGCGGCAGGCGTCCAGCACCTCCGGCACCGGCATGGTCAGCTTCTTACGGCCCAGTTTCTCGTCAACCTTGATCTCGATAGGCAGCCCATGGCAGTCGTAGCCGGGGACGAACGGGGCATCGTACCCCGCCATGGTCTTGGATTTGACCACGAAGTCCTTGAGCCCCTTATTGAGCGCGTGGCCCAGGTGAATGGGTCCGTTGGCGTAGGGAGGGCCGTCGTGCAGCAGGTAAACCGGCCGCCCCTGGCAGGCTTTACGCAGCTCTTCATAGAGCCGGAGCGAGGCCCAGCGCGCCAGCCGAAGCGGCTCATTCTGGGGCAGATTGGCTTTCATCGGGAAGGCGGTCTGGGGCAGGGTCAGGGTCGCCTTCAACTCCGGCGCAGAGGACATCGGGACTCCGTTCAGGCTCTCGAACTTGTTCTATCTCCAGTGTAAATGGCGGCGTAAAGATTTTCCCGGTAACAAATCGGCTGCCCAAAGCGTCTATTATTTGTAGGAGTCTGGAAGCAAACGGATAATTGCAGTGCGGAGGCCGTAGGACGTCAAAAGTAGCTTATCGGGCCGAGACAAGTACCGGCGCGGTAAAGCATAATGGATCGGACAGCCCTGTTACGGGCGCGCTCGCGTCCGGACGGGCAATGGCAGCCCCAAGGGTCAAGATAAGGGCAGACAACCAACGGACATGACACCGGATCAAAACAACGACCAGGGAGGCGCAGGGCCAATGACAGGCCATGAGCTGGATGCCTTCCTCGGCAAAGCTTTCGAGGAGAAGCCCCTCTGGGTCGATCTCTGGCAGAGCGTCCGCGACGTGTTTTTCCCGGTCAAGCTGCCGCCTTTGCAGTTGACCTCGACGCCGATTCCGGTGCCCGACCGGATGGCCGTCAAGACCAATCCCTGGGCAGTCGGCATCTCCACCACCATCAACGCCCTCATTCTTTGCATCATCTTGTTCGTAGTGGGCAGAAAGGTGATCGAGGCGGTCAAGCCCTCGCTCCTTGACTCCAACATCGACATCAGCGACTACAACGCGCCCAAGAACCCCGTGAAAGCGGGCGGCGGCGGCGGTGGCGGCGATCGCAGCATCATCGAGGCCAACAAGGGCAAGCTGCCGACCAAGTCGCCGGATCCCACAACACCTCCGACGCCGGTGACCATCGAGCACCCCAAGCTGCCTGAGCCCCCGGCCATCAATGTACAGAAAGATATTCAGCTGCCCGATAACAACATGCCCATGATCGGCCTGCACAACTCCACCAACGTGACCATGGCCTCAGCGGGCGGCGGCAACGGCGCGGGCATGGGATCGGGCTCGGGCGGCGGCCTTGGCTCCGGCTACGGAAACGGATATGGGCCCGGTTCTGGCGGCAATGCCGGCGGCGGCGTGTACCAGGTGGGCGGCAGAATCTCCCAACCCGTCCTCGTCATTCAACCTGAAGCCGAGTTCTCCGACGAAGCGCGGCGCGCCAAGTACCAGGGCGTTTGCATCGTTGAGATGATTGTCGACGCACAGGGCAATCCGCAGAACGTGCACGTCATCCGCACCCTTGGCATGGGACTGGACGAGAAGGCCATGGAAGCGGTGCGCAAATACAAATTCAAGCCGGCGATGAAAGACGGCAAGACGCCCGTTCCGGTGCAGATTACCGTCGAAGTCGATTTCCATCTGTATTGAGATCTTCGGTTGCTTAGAGACAGAAAAAGCGGAGCGCATGCGCTCCGCTTTTTCTGTGGGCAAACGTGGTCCGCAAGCTAGTGGCTAGAAGCTAGTAGCTAGTAGCTGACCTACATGATCATCCAGTCGCCGTCGTCTTCCAGCAGTTCCTTCATGGCGGCGCAGTCGCCTGGCGCATGCCGGCAAGGATTCACATCTTCGCCGTCCACGGCGCGCATCACCGTCACAATCTTCTCGTGCGATTTCAGCACCGCGTCGTGGCACTTCTTGGCCACGGCCATCAGCTGATCCCAGTTGCCCTCAAGCACAGTGCCCTTGTTCTTTGCCTGGTGATAGAGTCCGCTGGCGTCAATAATCTTGTCCAGGTCCGCGGCTGTGTCGTTCCCATGCCGCTTCTTGTCCTTGGTCTGCACCGTCAACTCGAGAAGCATCCGATTCGTCCCTTTCGCAGTCTTCCTCTGTTGAAGGGATACATCGAGCGGCGCGGGAAAGCCGTGATTCAGCGTACGGGGCCACGTGATTCGGATCACGTTCGGGTTGGGCGAGCGGTACAGGGTTACAGCTTTACAGCGCATTTATGGCGATTTGCTGTACTTGGTGTAAGTCTTTTTTTATGTTTGATTTGCCGCTGCTGTACAGTTGTACAGTGGCTGTAACGGGGTCTGCTCCGTGGCTGCAAGCTGTTGAAGCATAGTTGGTTAGGTAGCATGGTACAGTTTCACAGCCCGTTTTAGCGGAAAAGCCGCCAGTGGTCAGTGAACAGTGGTCGGTGGTCAGAAAACCGCAGCACTGAGCATGCTTCTGGCTCCCACCCGGGGTGGGGGTGGGGAGGGGGGGAGGGGGGGAGTTATGGAGTAGTACATAGCCGGATGGGGAGTGGAGGGGCTGGACGCGCGGACAAATTGCGTTGTCTTGGGGCCAGCTCATGGAACCATTGTGCGCCGCGGCGGGGTAATTATCTGCAACAAAGGCGGGGACCAGGGATCAGGGGTCAGGGATCAGGAAAAGAACGAGTTAAGGCGAGGCAGACGGTTCAATCTGAGTGACGTGGGGGTTGACACGAAAGCGGAGACTGCGGGACTGAGGGACACATCGCGCTGGAGCGGCTGGAACGGATGGCGCGGGCGGTGGGGTGCGATTTGGTGTACGGGCTGGTTCCGTGGGAGCGGTCGCTGGAGGATCGTGCGATGGAGTTGGTGGAGCGGGAGGTTTGGAGGAAGAGGTATACGGCGCGGAAGACGAGGACCATGGACTAGGGGACTGAGGGACTGGGGGACTGGGAAACCGTGGGCGGGTCGTAGCTTGTAGCCGGTAGTCGGTAGATGCCGGCTTTCGTGGTTCCCGCCCTAGCAAGCTAGGACGGGGCACCCCTTGTCGCGGTGGGTTTGCTTCCTGAGATCCGGGCCACGCGTCAACGTGTCGCGCCAGCCCGGACCTATTGCTGAGCGTCGCTCACTTTTCGTTGATAGGCGTCACCTTCATGTCCTTGTAATGGAAGATCGTATTCACTCCCACCTTGGCCACCTTGAAGGTCTAGAAGAGTTCCTTCTTCGTCACGCCGCCACCACACAACTCCATGGCATGGATCATGGCCTTGGCTACTCGGTTAACCGTGCCCGCGCCGCACGCCTTCCGGAGCGAATCGCGGAAGGCATCGTCAATGCTGCACATTGGGTCGGTGGCCAAGCCCAGGGTCAAAAGGCATCAGCGCAAGGGTACAGGTAGGAGCAGACGCAACCACAATCATGTACCTGACGACCTTGCCACCGCTCGTATCGACGTACGCCACCGTCAAACCAGACCGCGGCTTTCTAGCAATTTCAATTTCTTTCTTGATGGCTTCTTGGCGGTCTTGAATCTTGGCGGCCACGCCGAAGGCTTTCAACACTTCTGGTGGAATCGAAGCGACCCCTTTTTCTCCGGAGCAGGGATTGGTAAATTGAGCCTGCAGATGTGGTGTCAAAAAGCCAAACACGAGGGGCAACAAGAACCTCCATCTTTTCATGAAATTCCTCTTTTTCGCCGTTTCTGACTTCAAATCACGCCTCTAACGGAAGCCAAGGTTCTTCGCCCCGGCCCCTCGAGTTGAAGACCGTGTCATCGATTCGGGGGAATAAATTCACCCTCACGCGCTGTCCCGGCAGGGCAGCACGCCCAGATTCATGGCCCCGTTGTGCGCCGGATGAATGACCTCCGCTTTGCCGCCGAAAACCAGTCAGGTTCTGCCCAAGCGCG
This sequence comes from uncultured Acidobacteriota bacterium, assembly GCA_963786565.1. Classification (GTDB taxonomy): domain Bacteria; phylum Acidobacteriota; class Terriglobia; order Terriglobales; family Acidobacteriaceae; genus Telmatobacter. The sequence goes on from CAWAZR010000025.1 coordinate 220,865, forward strand.
GTCCGGCGGGGTTCGCTCTACTCCACGTCGCTGAACTTTCCGTTGGTAGACGTCGCCTTCACGTCCTTGTATTGGAAGATCGTCTTCACTCCCAACCCGGCCACCTTGAAGTTCTAGAAGAGCCCCTTCTTGGTGACGCCGCCGCCACACAACTCCATCGCGTGAGTGATGGCTTTGGCCATGCGATTGGCCGTGTCCTCATCGCGGAAGGCTAAGCCGTTTGTCTTGCTGGCGACGTCTTTCTCAACCGGGGCCCGGCTGCCTTTTGTGGTGGAGGTATGGACAGTGAAAACGGCATTCGATGCCCAGAGCTTCACGTAGAAGACAGGGGGCGTCACCGTCACGGTGATTTCAGGGTGAGCGGCCTCCACATACGCCTGATGGACGATATCCTGGTACTTCTCAACAGTGATCTTCTCAATTTGTTTGAAAGAAGTCGTGTCCATTTCCACCATGTGGGTGTGCAGGTCATCAGCGGTAGCTCCCGGCTTCAAGACTTTACCCTTTGGTAAGTCGATGGTGGAATCGACGGTTTCGGTAGTGTAGAGAGCGCAGGCGGCTGGATCTGCCATCACATCGGAGACTTGAGCAATTGTGCGCTGGGTCATGCCATTATTGTCGATGGTTTCCGCCCAGGCGATCTGACCCTGCTCGCTCAACTTTTCCTGGATGTATTGCATGGTCGCCGCAAGCGTCGGCCCGCTATCGGCGGGTGCGGCTTGGGGCGGGGCGCTTTGTTGACCCCAAGCGGCGATGGAAAGCCCAAATCCAACAATGCAAATGAACCGATATTTTATCTTCATCGTTCTAACCTTTCACCTGCGCTCGTGCTAGCCATGCGCCCACCCATTTGCACACAGCCTACTCCACATCGGTGACCTTACCGTTCGTGAAGGTCACCTTCATATCCTTGTAGTAGAAGATTGTCTTCGCTCCCACCTTGGCGACCTTGAGCGGTTGCCCGAAAGCCGTGGTCACCTGGTCCATGGTCTGGCCAACTGCAATGGTGGGCGGCGGAGCATCGGACGGTGGCGGCGGTGGGGGAATGTCCGCCATCGGAGCCGGGGCGGGCGCGGGGGCAGGCGTTGCGGCAGCCTCGGAAGCGGGAGCCAAAGGTGACCCCGCTCCCAGATGAACCCACACCTGGCCAGTATCGGCGTTTAGATTGTCTCCTTGAATTTTGAAAACAGAGGAGCTTCCATTCGCGCTATTTGTTAGCGTTAATGTGTCTCCGCTAACAGCGTATTGGCCGCCGTCATGGACGCCGCCCGGGGCCATCAGTGCGTAGGAACTATTGGGAAACAGAATCAGGCGGCCACCCGTTCCCCCTTGCATGACGTACTGAACGGCGGTCTCTGCCGGTTGAGCACCCTGTGCCGGCTGTGCCGCTTGGTCTCCCTGATCGGGCGCAGCCTGATCCTGCGGCACGACCGTCAACACCTCGGCCACCAACTGCATTGCTGTGTCGACGGACGGAACTTCTTTCTTGTTGGGAAATGGGATCTTGAGGGCAGCGTAATAGCGAATGTTGTCGTAGGAATCGCTATAAAGCTGGAAAAGAACTCCGTCCCTCTGGACCTGAATCCCCGTAACCCAGCACTTCTCCTCCGGCGCAAATGGCCGATGAGGATAATCGGTTGCGGTCGCCCCTCCAGGTGCGGCCATTGTGATCAACATATCCTTACCGAAACCGCCCCAGCCTTGTCCGATTCTTCCGTTCTTGTACATATTTGATGGGGGCATAGGCGAGGCTGTGGCATACATGATCAGTCCGGGCTTGTGGATTGCGACCACATCGCCAGCGGTAACAATATCCGAGCGGTCGGTTGTTATCGTGGTCAGCTTGAACAGCGTATTGAGCTTTTGCTGAATAGCCGCAGTGTCCGCAGGCTGCGCGGTCAACACAGCGCCGACCATCGGTGTGATCGTGGTCAATACCAGCGCATAGAACCACCGAGCTTGCTTCATATGCCTCTTCCGTTACGTCAGTTTTTGGGGTGTGGTTGCCGAATGTGCAAAACGTTCAACAAAACCCATGAGCGGTTGGGCTCATTCCGTAGAAATGCTGGGACCCATGGCTAATGGCTTCGACACCGCATTATATATAGGAAGGTACGTTTCTTCTCGGGTTTATTTTTCGATGAGCCAGGGAGCCTTTATAAAGTCTTATAGCTCAATGAAATGACCGACATCTGGACCGTAAGCCCACGCATCGTGCCACGCGCGTGTACCCCCTCCTACCGCTGCTCCCTTGCCCCTCGCTCCCTGTTCGTGATGGGCATCACTGGTTAGACCACTTCCGCGTTTCTATACTCGGGGCGCGATGGCATTTCTGCGTGCGGAAGCACTCGGGGTGCAGCGAGAGTTGGCTTTGCGGCGCGGAATGGCCGAAGAAAGGGTGGTCATGGCAGGAGCGGCAGTCATCGAGATTGGACACGAAGCAGGCGTTGCGCAGGAAGGTTTGGATCTTGCGGGATTGACGAGGATGTACGACTTCACCGGGAAATCGGTTGCCATTACAGGCGGAGCCGGAATCCTGGGCAGCGAGATCGCCAGCGCGTTGGCGGGCTGCGGCGCACAGGTGGCCATTCTCGACGTGAATCCTGACGCGGGCAAGGCCGCGGTGGATCGCATGGGCGAGCACGGCAAGCAGGTTACGGTCTTCCAGTGCGACGTGCTGAACCGCGACAGCATTCTGAAGACGGCCGAGGACGTGGCCGCGCGCTTTGGCAAGCTGGATTGCCTGGTGAACGGCGCGGGCGGCAACAAGCCGCAGGCGACGACCAGTCCCGATCTCAAGTTCTTCGATCTGCCCGCCGACACATTGCGCTGGGTCTTCGAGCTGAATATTCTGGGAACGATTTTGCCCAGCCAGGCCTTTGGAAAAATCATGGCGGCGCAGGGCTACGGCGCCATCCTGAACATTTCCTCGATGAACTCCTTCCGGCCGCTCACGCGCATTCCGGCTTACTCGGCGGCCAAAGCCGCGGTGAGCAACTTTACGCAATGGCTGGCCGTGCACATGGCGCAGGAGTACTCGCCCAGGATCCGCGTGAACGCGGTAGCGCCGGGATTTTTCCTGACCAACCAGAACCGCTTCCTGCTGACCGACAAAGAAACAGGCGGGTTGACGGCGCGGGGCAAGGCAATCATCGCGCACACGCCCATGGCGCGCTTCGGCGAGCCGCAGGATCTGTTCGGATCGGTGCTCTGGCTGCTTTCGCCGGCCTCGGAGTTTGTGACCGGCGTGGTGGTGCCCGTCGACGGGGGATTCTCAGCTTACAGCGGCGTGTAAAAACTTGTTTTATCGCGCTCCAAGACGATCCTGCCGGCTTGACAAACGTGTCTTTGCAGATATCATTAAGAACAAGTCTTACTCAGTAAGACCCGAAGACAGGTTACGTCAAGACCATGAGAACCACCGAAACCATGACTGTCTCCCTCCCACCGGCGCTCGTGCGCCAGTTCGAGGAAGTGCGCAGAATCGAGTCCCGAACTCGGTCCGAGCTCGTCCGCGAAGCGCTGCGGGTCTATTTCGAGTCCCGCTATCCGGCGGTGGAAGTTTCAAGAGACGAGCGCATGGCGCTGCGTCGGGGCCGAACTGCCCTTCGCAACGGTGAGGTGGTATCGCTGAGAGCATTCCTCCATGACCTGGAACGTAACGATCGCGACTCCCGCGCAAAAACACTTCCGAAAGCTTCCGCAAAAAGAGCAGTCTCGCGTTAAGGCTGTTCTGCTCTCTATGGAATCCGACCCGTTCCAAGGGGACCTCAAGCGCCTCAAAGGGAAACCTCCAGGATGGCGTCGCAGAGTCGGCAACTACCGCATCATTTACGACCTCGACTTCGAGACGCGCGAAATCGCGGTCCACGCCATCCTGCGGCGTACAACAACGACGTACGAGTGATCTGCCGATTGACCTTGCTTGGGAAGTGGTGCGCCCGGACCCGCCGCTGCGGGCAACTCCTGACCTACTGTTTGGGTATTGTGCTACGATCGCCGTTCGCCGGTGGATAAAAGGTGTACGAAAGCGTGTATCGCTCTCCATGCAGGACCGGTGTTACGGAGTGGAATGAGCGTGGGGAAATCTCGAAGGCAAAGCCTGAACGATGAATGGGCAGCACAGTCTTACGCAAAGGTTCCGGACTTGCGTGCGGATTTCCCGCATGTAGGCAGAGCAGGCCTCCGCATTCGGGATCCCATCCGCGGTTGAGCTGCACGAGCAAGCGGTGGGTAAAGCGAATATGGGAGACGTCGGTGTGCGCGCTGAGAGCGCCGCCGGCCAGAATCCTGTGCGCCGTGGTCCGTACCTGGCCGCTGCTGTCGATGGGAAAGAACTGCGCCATGAGTTGCCGGAGCTGAACGTGGAAGGCGGGCGCGACCAGGGCGCTCAGGGCTTCGGGAAGATTGGAAGCGGTCAAAGGCGCGTCGCAATAGCCATCGTAGCCATCCAGTCCCACAGACCGCCACGGCCGGGCCTCAAGCCACGCGAGCAGCGCATCCGCAGTCGCGGCATCGAGGAACTCCGGGCATTCAAAGTGGGGAAATGGCTCGGTGAAGAACGCGACGCGGCGAGAGTCCGTGAGAGGCAACGGCGGGGATGCGGTCATTGCGTCCATGATCGGCTCCTCAATCCGCGGCGTGCGAAACGGTAGCAATGCCCGCGATCTTCGACTCCTCGCCCGGCCGCCGATCCGCGTAGAGAAGCAGGATATACATCACGTCGAGAATGAAGATGGTGACAAACAGGTACACCAGGAAGGAACTCTGTAGCCAGTTGGTAATGGTGAAGCAACTGCCCACGGAGAGAATGCCAGTGCCGAGCATTTTGCACCAGGCCGTGCCCAGCGACTGGCCGCTTGAACCGCCGCGGCCAAAAAACATAAAGATGAACAGCATGCTCATCACAAGATTGATGAGGTAGGCGTTCGACATGCCCCAAGTATCGCCAAAGGTGTAGTGGAACGTCAGTTGACCCAGAAAAGTGGAAACAAACGTAATTACCGTAATGGAATAGAAGTACTTTTTCATGAGCGGCGTTGTCTGCCAATCGCGGCCGTAGCGAAGCAGTTGGTACGCGATGACAAAGTCGGCGAGGAGCCATCCCCAGCGCAGATAAGCGATGATGTCGTTCGGGAAGCGGAAGATGGCCGCGTAAATCAATTCCCAGCTCAGGTTTAGGGCGATGCACATCATCGGGAATCCGTATGTCTTTTCCTGGAAACCCTTCCGGATGGCCAGAATGTAGGCGATGATCCACAACACATCGCCGATCACATTGACCACCCCAAGCCATACGGGCACCTGAGCGATTTGGACTAAATTTTGCTGCATCGTTGTGATCTCCAAAAAGCAAACAGCCCGGCTACCCCGGGTGGTTCACTCCCGCGCGGGGAAAATTGCAAAAGCCGTCCCGCAAGCGAAAGCGACGGCTTTGTCCTTTGCAACGTTCAGCCTGCACCTTCGACCCGGCCTAACACAGCGGTTCGACGGTCGGATCGCAGGCGCGAAATACCTGGCGAATGGCGTTGTAATCCAGGTGCTTCAGGGAGGCGATGACCGTCGGGGTCGCCTGATAGCCGGCCTGGGTGATGGCTTCAGCCGGGTTTTCCTGGAGTTCGTGGAAGAAGCCCGGATTGGTCAGGCAAGCGTTAACGAGTTCGCCAAATGTGATGGGTGTACCAGCCATACATTCTCCTTTTGATTCGGTTTTACATCGTGATGTTTTCCGCGGCGTCGGCTCAGGTGATGGCTGTGCCGGCGCCGCAGGACGCGGTGGCCCGCGTTGCCTGGCCAAGTATGTCTGCGAGGCGCGCGAGCTCGGCCAACCCATTGCGGAGAACCGAGTGTTGCTCGGCAGCCCAGGAACTGCGCCAAGCGAGGTAATCCAACAGACCGGGGCTACCCAGTTGAGCTGCGGATCCCTGCAATCGATCCATCCACTCGTTCAGCAGATTAAATCCCCAATCGCAGCCTTCGCGAAGTATCCATTCCTCCAGTGACTCCTCACGCCGCTTTTGCCGTTCTCCCTCGGTCAGAAAATAGGTGGCGCGATCGACGCTCCTGTCTTGATGCCAGTCGAGGATGTCGTCCGCCATTTGCGACCATCGGCCTAAGCCGTCGACCAGTTCGAGCCATGCGGGGAGCAGATCGGCGCGGCCGTATTGGAGGCACGTGGCCGCTACCGGGATACCCGCGGCAGAGAATTTGCACGAACTGACGCGTTCGAATTCAGCAAAATCGACGGATCGCTGCATGGCATCTTCCGCCGTCGATGTCGCGGAAGCGGTCCATATCCGACGAAAAACCTGCCAGAATTCGTGCTCCGCTGAAAAATGCTTCTGGTATCCAAGCTGAAACTCGCTCAAGAAATAACCGGCGACGGGAAGGATCTTGCGTTCCAGGTCGAAATCGCGGTCCCCGTCAACGATGCCGTCAATCAGCCGAATGTAGTAATAGCCATGCACGGTTGAAGAGATCAGCGACTGGTGGAATCCGGTCTCGGGCGCCACAGTGAGCGACTCCAAAACAAAATCGGGTAACTGGAGAATGGGGAACATGCGCACATTCAGGAAATGCGCGTCAGGTTCACCGCCCGGAGAGATGCGGCGAATCCAGCGCAGAACCTGATTGGCGAGAAATGGGGAAGAAGCCGCGAGGTCGGCGCCAATGCGGTCAACAACCGCATCGATCTGCGATGCGAGTTTGCACTTGCTCATGCTCATCGGACTCGGTCCGCGGACGCAACTGGTTTTTGAATCTGAAGGGAAGCCACAACAGCGAGGACTTCTTCTGATTAGCAGAGCAGACCATGGAAGTCAATTGATTTCTGGGTAATGGGTCAGTTTGAAAGGAACCATCCCTCAGGGGCTAAAGCCCCATTCATTTTCGAAGTCTCTACGGCACGACTGAAGTCGTGCCCCTTCGCGACGGGTTCAAACTGACCCACTACCGATTTCTGCGATTTTCGCTTCGCATCGCAAGCGCGCCAAGTCCCGGGCAGCCCCCAAATTGACGAAGATTGATTCGGCTTCGCGCAGGTGCCGATTGCGGGCCGCGTCGTGCTCGTCGAGGTAAATCGCGAGATCGCGGTGCGCCAACGCCTCGTAGTATTCGGACTTAAGATCGTGCGCCGTCTTAAGCGCCAGTTCGCAATGTTTGATGGCGGTTGCGCCGTTGCCCTTGATCCACTCATATTCCCCATGGCGCAGGTGCAACAGCGGTTTGCCAATGGGAAATACGCGGCAGAAACCGCGCAGCTTCTTGAGAGCTTCGCGGACCGCCGCATCTGCCTCGGCCGCGCTCAACTCCGGCATTTCAGCCCCCGGCGCGCCACGGCGCGCAGTGGCGAGCAGCCGGAGCTGCACTTCGAGAATTGCCGAATGAATGAGCATCTGGTTGATCCGGGAGCCGCCCTGGGTGGCTGCCTGCGCTTTGCCCGCTTGATCGGCGGCCCGCGCGAATTCGCCGTTCGAAACGTCGAGAAGTGCGTAGAGCGAATGAACGTCCTGTTTTTGGTGCCATCCGCCCCCGATCTTCATCTGCGCCGAACGCAACAGGTCCAGCTCTTGAATGCACGCGGGAAGCTCCTGTTGCCGAGCGAGCAAAAGCAGGCTCCACGCTTTGCCGTACAGGGCTTCCGCCTGGATCCGGATATCAAGCCGCTCCTTTGCCGACTTGTACAGCAACTCGGCGCTCCGGAGGCTTTTAGAAAACCTTGCCTGGTAAAGCTGAATCAGAGTGAGACTGATCCGCGCGTCGTCTCCGCGGCGGCGGTCGCCGATGCTATCGCTCAAGGCAATCGCCTGTTCCAGCAGTGTTGCGGCGACATCCCATTGCCCCACTCCGGTGAGATACATCGACCGGGCGAGCGCAACCCATGCATTCGAGGCCGGATCGGCAATGCTCTGCGAAACACGAGTGGAGAGGTCGAAGTAGATCGCAGCAACGCGGTGCAGTGTCATGAATCCAAGCAGCGAGGCAACAGAAGAATAGCCACGCACAAGCTCAGGTGACGGCCCCGCCGCCTCCGCGAGGTTCAAGGAGCGGAAGACCGCGTGAAGGCAGCGCACAGGTTCGTCCTGGAGATAATAGATCTCAGTAAGGGCCTCAAATGCCCGCGAAAACTCGAGCGACCTCTCAGGCCGGGCGTCGCAGGAAGGCTTGAGCCGTCGGGGCATGAGACGGTGCACGGTTTGGACGACTGCTTCCTTCAGCAGCGCTACCGCCGTGCCCGCGGCATGCAATGGAACTTTCTGTCTTTGCAGTGATAGACCGCGTTCGAGGTGAGCCCGGCCTTCGACGTACTTCGACCAATTCACATAGGCTTTGCCGAGATAAAGCTCCCACTCGCCGCGGCGTTCGGCGCGCGCATCCGGCGGTGCGCCGTCTGCCGCACTTTCGTCCAGCCGCAGCGCTTCGCTGAAGAGGTGCGCCGCTTCAGGATTCGCATGATTGCGCAGGGACTGTTTGCCGGCCTCCGAGCAATAGTAGACCGCTTTCTCCAACGACTCAGTCTGTGTCCAGTGATGGGCCAGCAGGGCCAGGTGCGGTGCAAGGTTGCTCTCGAACTCGCGCTCGTACCACTCCGCTACCGATCGGTGAAGCTGTCGCCGCCGGGCGAACGGAACGGAGTTGTATGCGGCATCCCGCACCACCGCGTGAGTGAACGCGTAAAGCGAGTTGACCGTGCCGGAGCGTTGCACCAGATTGAGCTTCTCAAGCCTGTCGAGTTGGCCGGGAAGGTCAGAGCGGGAGTCCTCGGCCGGATAGAGGCTGGTCAGCAACTCAAGATGGAAGCTCTGCCCGATGACGCTTGCGATCTTTACCGTCAACTGTTCTCCGGGCGTCATGCGGTCAAGACGGCTGGTGATCACACCTTCGACGGTAGATGGAAATCGCATGCCTGTAAGCGCTGCATCGAGCGAAGCGCCAGGGACGGACTCCGTAATCCGGCATTGGCCGTCGCTGATCGCGATCAATCCGTTATCGCGGAGCGCATACGCGAGCTGTTCGGAGAACAGTGGATTGCCGGCAGCGCGCGTCTCGATGACGCGCTCCACCTCTGGGGGAAGGCCGCTTACACCGAGGCTCCGACAAACCATTTGCAGTGCCTGCGTCGGCTTCAAGGCATCGAGCACCAGGCGGCGGGTCACCGGGAGCGCGGCCAGCTCGGTAAACTCGGGCGCCGGTGACTCGGGCTGGGGACGGCTCGACACGATGAGCCTGATCTCTGGGATCTGCTCAAGCACCAGCAGCGCGAAACGCAGGGACGACGCGTCGAACCAATGCGCGTCTTCCAGGATGACAACGACGGGCGAACGCCCGGCTGCGTGCTTCAGGATTCCCAGCAGCAACTGTTCTGTGCTTAGAGCACGCGCCTGGCCCTCGAGCGCAACGGTGGCGGCGGTTTCAGGAAAATCCAGCGACAGGATGACGTTGAGTAGCGGCGCCAGCGGCACAAGATCTTCCTGGTCTACGAGTGCGGCCATAACCTTGTCGCGATGCTCACGAATTGGAGTGCCGGAGAGTCCCAGAGCATCCCGGAAAATGGCGCGCCACACGTGGAACGGCGTCGACTGCTGGATCGGATCGGCAGCGGCGGACCAGCAGGCAATTGGGTTTCTGTTCCGGTTGAACTCTTCCACCTGCCACGAAAAATGACTCAGCAGGCACGACTTCCCGGACCCCGCTTCCCCCTCGACGAGGATGCATCCACCCTCACGGTGGCTCGCGAGCTTGTCGAGCGCGTTGGCCAGAACGTCCAACTCGGCTTCGCGGCCGATGGGGGCCTGCATTCGACTGTGCGATTCGAAAGAAAGATCTGCGGCGAATTCAGATTGAAGGGTGGGTGCAAATACGGCAACCGGCGAGGAGCGGCCCTTGAAGGAAAATTCGCCCACGCGCTCAAATTGGAGAGAAGGAGAGGAGGCAGCCTGATACGTTACCTCGTCGCACCAGAGCGAATCGCTGGCCGCCTGCATGAGGCGGGCGGCCAGGTTCACGGTGTTTCCCAGTACCGTGTACTGGCGGCGCGTGTCGCTGCCGTTGATTCCGCAAAAAACAGAGCCGGTGGCAATGCCCATCGAGGTCGGTACGTTCCGGGAGTTCAATCTCCGCCTGAGCTCGATCGCCGCTTCAACCGCGCGCCGCGCATCGTTTTCGTGCGCCAAAGGAGGCAGTCCAAAGCCGCAGATAGCCGTCAGCCCCTTGTCGTCCATTAGAAGTTGGTAGAGCGTGCCCTCGAATCGCTCCATCACTTCCTGAACGCACCCTACTGCCTGGTGGAATGAGGCAATTTCGCTGGAACTGCTGGGCGGATTCTTCCCCAGATTGACAAAGAGCATGGTCAAATTGCGAAATTCGGCGATCCAATCCTCCTGGCCAGACTGGAGCCGATCGACCACCGCTCTCGCGACATACGGTTCGAAGGCCGAGAGGAGTTTCTCCTCCGAGACCCATTCTTCAACATCAAAGGGCTGCGCATGACCGCTCGAAGGCGATGCGGACGAGTCTTCTCGCACGGCCGTTACCCGCACAGGTCCATTTCCCGGATCAGGCGCACCCGAATCAGGAGTGACGGCCAGATCCTTTACCAGGCTCCACGCGGCCGGCGATAGCACGACCTCTCCTGCTTTGGCCACAAGCTGAGCGCAGGCAGCATCTACAAGTGGCTCGCCCGTCACGACAAACTGCCAGCGCCCACCGACTCCGCCCAGCTCCATGATGCGGAGCGTGCCGCCGGCCACGCCCGCGCGTTGCGTTAGCGTGACGCCCGGATGCGGTTCCGAACCGTCGAGTTCCGATTGAATCTGCAACGCCGCCTGGACGGCAAGGATCAGATTCGCCGTCAGACGCGATTCCTCACCCGGCCACATCGCGATGGCCGAGTCGCCTGCAAAGGCGACGATGTCGCCGCCGTGCGACTCGGCAATCTCCGCTATACGCCCGAGATGCCGATTCAGAATGCCGGAAAGCTGTTCCGCACCGGCTGCTCCGCGTTTCGCCAGGCGCTCGGTGAGAGCCGTGAAGCCGGAAATGTCCACCATCAGGATCGCCGCATGACTGCATTCGGCAAACGCATCCTGACCCGTTCTGCGGCCTTCCGCGATCAGCCGGCGCTGGTAGCGGGGAAGATAAGACGCAAGAGTCAGCGACGATCGCATGCGGCGTTCGCTCCCGGAACTGAGTTCATAGTAATGAAATCCATGCGCATCGGTATCGAGGCCGGAGGGGAATGTGGTGTGCGCGTCCGGTGGAATGTCCGAGACTATATTGTAAGGACATGGAAGAGACTCCGCCCAAAGAGGTCACCTCAAGCCTATTGCGCACGAGCGATCGGCTCGAGCCGCGGTCTGAGGGCTCCTCCGGCAAGGCGACAGGAGATGAAACCACAATTCACTCCGAAGGGCGTCCTCCGTCTTCCCGAAGAGACGCCGATATCTCATCCAATGCGGCCCCATCGGCCGATCCGATACCTGGCGGCGGCGAGGGAATTACGTTTGCGCCTGGAACCTTTGTCGGGCCTTACCGGGTCGAGGCTCAGATCGGCGCCGGCGGCATGGGCGTCGTATTCAAAGCGCGGGATACGCGTCTCAATCGCGATGTTGCCCTTAAGATTATTCATCCAGCCTCATCGAATACGCAGCTCGAGGAAGCATTCCTGCGGGAGGCACGGCTGGCGTCGTCGCTCAATCATCCGGGAATCGTTACCATTTACGACATCCTCTTCCTGGGCGGCCTCACCTGCATAGTGATGGAGTTTGTATCGGGTTCGCCCCTTCACCATCTGATCCCGCAGGGGGGACTTCCCATCGACCGTGCTCTGGTGATTGGCTGCGCGATCGGAAGCGCTGTGGCCGCGGCGCACGCGGCAGGCGTTGTCCATCGCGACCTCAAGCCGGGAAATGTTCTGGTAAGAAGCGATGACAGTATCAAAATCCTCGATTTTGGCCTGGCGAAAATGATGGCAACGGCCTCCCCGGATGCCGACACCGAGGCGCTCAGCATCTTCCATGGCGTTACAGTGGGCACGGCCGGCTACATGCCGCCCGAGCAGGCCGATGGCGGGGAGGCAGATACGCGCGCCGACATATTCGCCTTCGGCGTCACTCTCTATCGCATGCTCACCGGCGCCATGCCTTTTGCCGGCGCGTCCCCTGTCGAGGTACTGCGCGCGACACGCAAGCAGGACCCTCCGTCGATGCGCAGTATACGGCCGGAGATTTCGCAGACGATAGAGGTGGCCGTCTGCCGTTCGCTGGCGCGCAATGCGGCTGACCGTTTTCAGACTATGGGCGAATTACTGGAACAGTTAAGCCCGGAAATCACCAAACCATCCGCCGCATCGCGGCAGCCCCCTTCGTCGCCACAGTATTCTGAGCGCACCATTGCAGTGCTGCCACTGGTCAACATCAGCCCCGACTCTGAGAACGAGTACCTGTGTGACGGATTGGCCGAGGAGTTGATTGACGGGCTCTCCCGCATTGTCGGATTGCGCGTGGTGTCCCGCAGCTCGTCGTTCCAGTTCAAAGGCACCAACCCCGACGTGCGCGAGATCGGCCAGCGTCTCGGAGTCCGGCTGGTGGTGAATGGGAGTCTGCGCCGGTCCAAAGAAAATATTCGCCTCACGGTTCAACTCACGCAAACCTCCGACGGCTTCCAGGTGTGGTCAAAGCGGTTCGACGCCAAGGCGCAGGATCTTTTCGCCTTGCAGGATGAGCTCACATCTGCCGTTCTTGAGGAACTCCGGCAGCAGCTCGGCGCAAGGTTTTCCGCGCTGAATACCGTTCACGATTCCCCGGCTCCCGAAGCTTACGATCTGTATCTCCACGCGCGCTACGCGTTCAATCGCGAGACGCCCAAGGGATTCCAGGAGGCGCGCGACCTGTTCCGCAGTGCCACCGCGGCGGATCCGAACTTTGCTCCGGCGTGGATTGGCATCGCCGAAACGCACATGCGGCTTGAATGGTACGGGCTGGAACCTGCATCGGAAGCCGCGCCCGCCGCCAAGTCGGCGCTTGACGCCGCGTTGCGTCTGCGGCCCGATTCCGCAGCGGGTTTGTGCAACCTGGCCATCGCCCAGGCCGGATGGGATTGGGACTGGGCTGCCGCCGGTGAAACTTTTCAACGCGCGCTCAATACCGGACCGGATCTGGCCATGGTCCATTTCCATTACGGCCTCGACTTTCTTACTCCTCAGGGCAGGCTCCAGGAGGCACTCGAGGAGATGCGTCTCGCCGCGCAGCTCGACCCTCTCTCCGCGATCGTCAACACTGCCATCGGGGGTTGTCTCTACCGGATGCAACGCTACGCGGAGGCGGCAAGAACTCTCGAGGCCACGCTTGAGACAGCGCCGGGGTTCGGCCACGCACACTGGTCTCTTGCCCGCGTTCTGCTTGAACAGGGATTTTGGGACGAGGCCATCCGGCACTTCGACCGCGCGGCCGAAATCATGGGTCATCCACCCGCCGCGCTTGCCGAGAGCGCGTACTGCCTTGCACGCATGGGACGAAGCGACGAGGCCCAGGCTGCGATGAAGGAGCTGCAACGCCGCTCCGAAAACGAGGTGGTTTCACCGCTCAGCGAAGCCCTGGTCTACGCCGGACTCGGAGAAGACGATGCCGCGATGGAGCGTCTGGAACTTGCATTCCGCTCGCGTATGCTTCAGTTGATCTGGGTAAATGTCGATCCGCGTTTCGCTCGACTGCGCAACAATGCCCAATTCCGAGATCTGATTTCCCGCATGGGATTGCCGCCGCTGCTCTGAACCCGAATATTTTCGAGGGGTTCGCGGCGGGCTTGCGCCGGCTACGGATTGTGACTCCCGTATTTTCCTGATTTTCTTTGATTTAGTGGTGCGCCCGGAGAGATTCGAACTCCCGACCTACTGATTCGTAGTCAGTCGCTCTATCCAGCTGAGCTACGGGCGCACATTTGTGGGCTTCAGGACGAAACCGCTCCTTCAGATTACCAAGGTTGCAGCCGGGGCGCAACGCACGCGCGTCAGGCCGATGGGGTCGCGGCGGCCGGCGCGGGAGCAGCCAGCAGAGGTGCTTCCTCCTCGAGTTCGAGGCCGGTTTCGCGCAGCAGCTTGGTGACGGCAGCCGCATTCAGGCGCGTGGCGTCAAATTCGATGCGCAGGGTGCGGGCGTCGCGGTCGAAACTGAGCCGCCGGATGCCGTAAACGTCACGTGCGCGCGCCAGAGCCGTGGCTACCCGCTCCGTCGGTGCAGCGGCGTAGCGATAAGAAATCTCCACCGTGGTCATATTGAAAGAATAGCAGCGGGTGCGGTCGTCCCCGAAGTTCACAGCATGAGCAGAGGCCGCGAAATGCAGGTCCTTCGACTCGCCCCGGCACGCCGGGGCTTGCTCAGGATGACCGAGCATTGGGGAGCGGGTGCTTACAGACTGTTCAGATAGCTGCGGATCTCGGGGCTTGTCCAATCCTGGGCGCCGACGAATTTGCGGCGAATGATGCCGTTGCGGTCGATAGCGTAGGTCTCCGGCCACATGTCGGTGTGAAACAACTGCGGGGCCGACTGCGTTGGATCCCGGACGGTGATGAGGTCGACGTGGTGACGGACCAGAAAACGGGAATAGGACGCGGGATCGTCGTCGATGCTGATAGCGAGGATGGCGAGGCTGGGCATCTGGTGATGGAGTTGGATAAGCGAGGGCAGCTCCTCTAGGCAAGGGGCGCACTCGCTCCACCAGAAGTTGACCAGCACCACCTGTCCGCGATAGCTGGCCAGATGCACGGTTGTGGTGCCATCGGAGACGGTAAAGTCCGGCGCGGGGGTGCTGAGCAGTGCGGGATGCGCGCCGCGATTGCACGACGCGAGAAGAGCGAGGGGCGCCAGAAAAATCCAGATCAGGAAACGAGGAAACCGCACATCTCTATAATACGGAGCGAAAGGGCAGAAAGAAAACGGTGAGGCACGATGGAAAGTGGTAAGCGGGGTTCGCGCGGTTCGGGGAGTTGGAAGCCGGTGCTGGGGCTCGTCGACCCGGCGGAAGGCGCGCCTCCGAGTGGGGACTGGCGCGAATGGGCGGCCAAATCCGTTCCGGGGACGGTCTTCGATCAGCCGGAGCCCGAGCAGCTCATCGAGCTGACAGTCATCGTTCCGGCGCGCAATGAGGAGGACTGCCTGGGCGCGTGCCTGCAATCGCTGGTCAGCCAGTCGGAAGAGATTTTGGAGCTGGGCAAGGATTGGGATCTGATTGTGGTGGACGACGGCTCGACCGACCGGACCGCGGAGATTGCGCGCGGCTTTGCCGGGGTGACCGTGATGGCGGCGGAAAAGCTCGAGCCCGGATGGACGGGCAAGGCCAATGCCGTTTGGACGGCGGCGCGGCGGGCGCGCGGGCGCTGGCTGCTCTTTACCGATGCGGACACGATTCACGAGCCGGGCGGCTTGCGGCACGCCATGCACGAGGCGGAACGGTACAAGGTGGGCATGTTGAGCTACTCGCCGCGGCAGATTGTGAAGGGCTTCGCGCAGCGGTCGCTCATGCCACTGGTATTTTGCGAACTGGCGCTGGCCTATCCGCCAGCCAAAGTCTCCGATCCGGCGCAGCGCATTGCGGCGGCCAACGGGCAATTTCTGCTGGTGGAGCGGGAGGCGTATCGCAAGCTGGGCGGGCACGCGAGCGTGGCCGGCAAGGTGCTCGAAGACGTGGAACTGGCCATTCTGGCCAAGCGGCGCAGGGTGGGGTTGCGCTTCCGGTACGCGGACGACATTGTCTCCGCGCGCATGTATCGCACGACCGCTGCCATGGTCGAGGGCTGGACCAAGAATCTGAAACTGCTGTTCGACAATGCGCTAATGTTGGCAATCTTCAGAGCCATCGACTTTTTACTTCTTTTTGGACTGCCGGTGTTGGCCTTCGAGCTCTGGAACGCGCGACTGGGCGCGCATGGCCTGGAGTGGCTGGGCGCGGGATGGATTCTGGCACTGCTGTGGTTGCGCACCCTGTTCCGGTTCTACAGGCGGGTGGCAAAGTCGAACTTCCCCTTTCTCGATTGCCTAATTTCTCCGCTGGGCCTGCCTTTGTTTGCCGCGCTGCTCTATCGAAGCTGGTTTCAGCATCGGATTCTGAGGCGCGTAAGCTGGAAGGGGCGGGAATACAGGGGTTAGGGATCAGGGATCAGGGGTCAGAGCCCCGGAGTCAGGGGCGCAGTTGCCCATTGCGTGAAGCTCGAGGCCGGTTCGCGGCATCTTTCATAGGTACGAGGTCGAAATGATTTTCCTGACGCGGCGGGCGACGTTTTCCGCATCGCACTATTACTGGAACGAGGCCTGGCCCGCGGAGAAGAACGAGCAGGTCTTCGGACGCTGCGCGAATCGGAATGGGCACGGGCACAATTACACACTGGAAGTGACGGTGGCCGGCGAGCCCGATCCCGTGACCGGCTTTGTGGTCGATTTGAAGTGGCTCAAAGACGTGATGGAGCGGGAAGTGCTTTCGGCGTACGATCACAGGCACCTGAATCTTGAGACGCCGGAGTTCAAAGTCGCGATCCCCACGACGGAGAACATCGCCATTGCGGCGTGGAAGCGACTGGCGCCGGTGATCAGCGCAGCAGGCGGCGCGGTGTTGAGCCGCATTCGCGTCTACGAGACGCCGGAGATTTTTGCCGAGTATCGAGGTGAGGCGTGAAGGCGTATTTCGGACGCCGCTACCTGGTCAGCGCCAGCCATCGGCTGCATACGGACGCTCTGACCGCCGGGCAGAACTTCGCGGTGTACGGAAAGTGCAACAATGCGCATGGCCACGGGCACAATTATTTCGTTGAGGTGCTGGTGAGCGGCGCGGTGGACGCGGAGACGGGGATGGTAGTGGATTTGGTGGCGCTGGATCGGACAGTCGGCGAACGGATTCTCGATCGATTCGATCACGCCAATCTGAATCTGGATCCCCTGTTTGCGGATCACGTGCCCACGACAGAGAATTTTTGCCAGGCGATCTTTAATTTGTTATGCGATGCGTTGCCGGGCGGCAAGCTGGAATATGTACGCGTAGAAGAGACGGAGAATAATTTTTTTGAGTGTTCGGCGCAACCGGTCTCATAAAGGTCAATACAGCGCGCCGCGCAAATATGGGACCCGCCGACAAGGCGGGTTCCATGAAGCAGGCGAGTTGATAAGGTTGGATATGAGACCGGTTTGAGAGGATAAGCAGCGATGGCACACCCGATTGTTGTAAGTAAGCCCGTGCAAAGAGTGGAAGCGGCCGAGGGGCTCGGAGCCTACAGCACACAGGATATGTACCGCGAGATTATCTCGCGCCTGGGCGAAGATCCCGATCGCGACGGCCTGCGCTCCACGCCGCAGCGCGTGGAGAAAGCGCTGGCCTTCCTCACCAAGGGGTACGACGAGGATCCCGCGAAGATTCTGCGCGAAGCGCTGTTCGAGGTCGATTACGATGAGATGGTGATCGTCAAGGACATCGAGATGTTCTCGCTGTGCGAGCACCACATGCTGCCTTTTTTCGGCAAGGTACATGTGGCCTACATTCCCAAGGGCAAGGTGGTCGGGCTGAGCAAAATTGCGCGGCTCGTGGAGGTTTTCGCACGCCGCTTGCAGGTGCAGGAGCGGCTGACGCGGCAGATCGCGGACACGATCCAGGAGGCCATTGCGCCGCAGGGCGTGGGCGTGGTGATCGAGGCGCGGCACCTGTGCATGATGATGCGCGGCATTGAGAAACAGAATTCTTCCACGGTTACGAGCGCTATGGTGGGCTGCTTCCGGCAGAAGGAAACCCGCGCGGAGTTCCTGTCGCTGGTGCGGCAATCGGGAGTTGGCGGAGTATAGACCGCTGCAATCTCTATCTGCTCAGATGACAATTGCCAAAGGCATGTTGAGGTATCTTCCGCGCAGGGCATGGGCGGCCGTGAGCGCGCGATCGAAGCTGCGCTTGACGGTTTTGGCGATGCGGTCGAGCAGTGCGCGGTCTTTTTCGTCAGGGAGAATCTGACGCGCGATCTCCCCCAGTTGCTGCCAGTCGTGCCAGTCGCCAATGCGGCGCTGCACATCGCCCAGCGCCTCTACCAGCGCGGGATCGGCCTGCGCGTCGAGTTGCAGGGTGTAGCGCAACAGCTTGACCTTCAGCCGGAACTCATGCAGGTTGCCCGCGTCAAGAGGCTTCCAATCGCCGAGCTCGCGGACCACGTTCATGGCGGCGCCATGAATGATTTCCTGGTTTTGGTTTGCATCGGCGCCTGACCGAGAAGTTGATTTTGTGCGCTTCAAAATGGATGCGACAAACCTGGAATACTCCTTGAGGCTTTGCTCGATCGCTTTGTGCCGGTGGTGCAGCGCATGTTGCAGCTCATCGGCATTTTGCTGCCGGACGATTTTCAGATGGGCAACCAGGTGGGCGAGCGATTCGCCGTGAGCATACCGCGCCAGCTTGCGCGTATCCGTCAGCAGCACGTCCATATCGCGCACGCCGCCGGCTGCCTTGCGCACCGGCTCGATGGATTCGACGAGACGCCGTGATTTCTTGCGGTCGGTGGCCCCGAGCACGCCAGCAATGGCTTCAACGCGCCGGGATGCCGTGCGCAGTTTGTGCACGTCTTTGGGCGCGGAATCGCCGTTCAAGCTCTGCAACGATTTGCCCAACTCGCGCAACGCCTTGCGCACGCGTTCCAGTTCGTCGGCCATCTGTTTCTAGCTTCGTTTGTCGCCGGGCAAGTTGGCAAGCGCAGCCACGCGCCTTAGAGTGAGGATGTGAACGGGCTTCTTGTTATCGATAAACCAGGCGGAATGACCAGCCACGACGTGGTGAACCGGGTGCGACGAATTACCGGGGAGCGATCAATTGGGCACCTGGGCACGCTGGACCCGATGGCCACCGGCGTGCTCCCGTTGTTGATGGGCAAATACACGCGGCTGGCGCAGTATTTCTCGGCTGCGGAAAAGAGCTATCGCGGAGACATCCGATTCGGATTTGCGACCGATACCTACGATGCCGAGGGCGAGCCCGCGGGGGCGGATCGGTGGCCGGAAATGGCGCAGGAGGTCACCCTGGAGCGGGTGCGCACGGCGGCCTTACGGTTCCATGGCGAAATGCAGCAGATGCCGCCGCAGTTTTCCGCCAAGAAGGTTGATGGCCAGCCCGCGTACAAGATGGCGCGCCTGGGCAAGCCGGTGGACTTGACACCGGCGAAGATCCACATCGATGCTTTTGAAATTCTGACGCTGGAGGGTGCGGAGGCCAGTTTCGCGATCGATATCAGCTCTGGGGGGTATGTGCGTTCGGTGGCCCACGAACTGGGGCAGAACCTGGGCTGCGGCGCGCATCTGAGCAGTTTGCGGCGGACGCGTGCCGGCGTGTTTACGCTGGAGGACGCGCACACGCTGGAAGAGTTGGAGGAGTTGGCTGGCAATCCCGTCGGAGTTGAGGCAGCTTGCGTGCATCCGCGCTTGTTGCTGCCTGAAATGCCTTCCGTCACTGCCGACGCCGGGGCGCTGGGCCGGTTGCGCAATGGCGCACAAGCCAATTTGCCGGAGTTCTCCGCGGCGTCGCTGGTAAAAGTGTTCGCCGGGCCACGGGAACTGGCCGGGATCGCCAAACGAGTGGCAGGAACGCTGTTTCAGCCGGTGGTGGTGATGGGGTGAAGAGACAGCCAATAGCCAATAGCCAGTGGCCAAGAGCCGGCGGCCAATCGCCGGTGGCTCTCTTCTAGTCCCTATTGGCTACTCACTATTGGCTATCGGCTACCCCCGATTTCCTCGCGCCGACCCCAGCCCCCACCGCTTAAACTAATATTTCGCAGTATTCCGAAGGAGCAGACCCGCCATGCCTTATCCCGCAAACTATCGTTATACCCGCGAGCACGAATGGATCTCGGTTGAAGGCAACATCGGCGCGATTGGCATTACGGATTACGCGCAAAACTCGCTGGGCGACATTGTCTACGTTGACGCGCCCAAGTTGGGCGATACGGTGACCGCCAACGCCACCTTCGGGTCTGTCGAAAGCGTGAAGGCCGTCAGCGATCTCTATTCGCCCGTCAGCGGCAAAGTGACTGCGGTGAACGAGGCGCTAAAGACCGAGCCGGACAAGATCAACCAGGATGCGCACGGCACTTGGATCATCAAGGTGGAGCTGTCCAATCCGAGCGAAGTGGCTGGGTTGCTCGATGCAGCGGCGTACGAGGCGTTTGTTGCGGAAGAACAGTGAAGGGAGTGAAGAAGTGAAGTAAGTGAAGCGAGCCAGCCTGTGGCTTGCTCTTTCACTTCTTTCACTCTTTTCACATCTTCGCTTCATTCACACACAAGGATTTCATGCGCTACTTACCTAAATCTGATGAAGAGCGCCGCGAGATGCTGGCTGAGATCGGCGCGACGTCTATTGACGATTTGTTTGCCAGCATTCCGGCGGAATACCGACTCGATCACGACCTCGATGTGCCGCGCCAGCAGGCGGAAAGCGAGATCGTTTCGTACTTTCGCGCCGCCGGGGACAAAAACTCCACCGGCTACGCGAGCTTTCTGGGCGCGGGCGCCTATCGCCACTACCGGCCTGTGATTATTGACGCCCTGGTGCAGCGCGGCGAGTTCCTGACCAGCTACACGCCCTACCAGGCCGAGATTACGCAGGGCACGCTACAGGCGATTTTCGAATTCCAGACCATGATTGCCGAGTTGACCGGCATGGACGTGGCCAACGCCAGCATGTACGACGGGTCTACAGGAGCCGCGGAAGCGGTGATGATGGCGGTGCGCGTGACGGGCCGCCGCAAGGCCGTGGTGGCTGCGACAGTGCATCCCGAATACCGTGAGGTGCTGGCCACTTATGCGCAGCACCAGGGCCTGCCGACGGCGATCGTGGGCTACGACGCCAAAAGCGGGCGCGTCGATCTTGCTGCGCTGGCGGCGGCTGTCAGCGAGGAAACGGCGTGCGTGCTCGTCCAGAACCCGAACTTTTTCGGCGTGGTTGAAGACATTCCGGCCATTGCCGAAATCGCGCACGCGAAGGGCGCGCTGCTGATCGTTTCGATTGCCGAGGCGGTCTCGCTCGGCATCGTGCGGCCTCCCGTCGAAGCCGACATTGTCGCCATGGAGGCGCAGTCGTTTGGCGTGGCGCTCAGCTATGGCGGTCCGTTCTGCGGTGTGATTGCGGCCAAAGAGCAGTATGTGCGCCAGATGCCGGGACGGCTGGCCGGGCAAACGGTCGATGGGGCAGGGAATCGGGGATTTGTTTTGACCCTCGCGACGCGTGAGCAGCACATACGGCGCGAGAAGGCGACCTCGAACATCTGCACCAATCAGGCATTGGTCGCGCTGATGGCGACGATCTTCATGGCAGTTTACGGCAAAGAGGGCATGCGCGAATTGGCCGAACACAACCTGGCCAAGGCCGATTACGCGGCGAAGACGCTGGGGAGCCAGGCAGGCGCAAAGCTGCGCTTTGCGGGTGCGCCGCGCTTCCACGAGTTTGTGGTCGAGACCGAGGAAGCGCCGGTAGCCTTGAGCCAGCGGCTCCTCGACAACAAGATTGTCGGCGGCGTGGAGTTGAGCCGCTGGTATCCGGAGCTCAAGAATTGCACGCTCTGGTGCGCGACGGAAGTGATCACGCGCGAGCAGATTGACGCGGCGGCGAAGGTGCTGGCGGGTGTTGAGGTGGAGGCGTAGAAATGGCAGCAACTGAAAATCCCGGCCCGCACACTTTGGGCAAAGTTCGCCCACATCCGACGCAGAACGAAGCGCTTCTCTTTGAGAAATCTTCGCCGGGGAAGCGCGCGTATAAGCTGCCGCCGCTCGATGTGCCTGCTGTCGACCCGGCTGCGCTGTTGGGCGCCGCAACGCGGGACAAAAGGGCGGAGCTGCCCGAGCTCTCCGAGATCGAGCTGATTCGCCACTTCACGCGGCTCTCCACGTGGAATTATGCGATCGATCTTGGGATGTACCCGCTGGGCTCGTGCACGATGAAGTACAACCCGCGCGTGAATGAATTTGTCGCTCGCATCGAGGGACTGGCCGAGGCGCATCCCTACCGGCCCGACGCGCTGGCACAGGGGATTTTAGAGGTTTTGGACTTGCTGCAACGGTGCTTGCTTGAGATCACCGGCATGGATGCGATTACACTGCAACCGGCGGCGGGCGCGCACGGCGAGTTCACGGGAATTCTGCTCACGCGGGCCTGGCACGAATCGCAGGGCAATCCGCGCAAGAAGGTGCTGATTCCCGATTCGGCGCACGGTACCAATCCGGCTACTGCGGCCTTCAGCGGCTATACGGTCGAGAATCTCAAGTCGAACGCCGACGGCGGCATCGATCTAGAAGCGCTCGCGCGGCAAGTGGACGAAGATACCGCGGCGCTGATGCTCACCAACCCTTCGACGCTGGGCGTCTTCGAGCATCAGATTCATAAGATCGCCGACATTCTGCACGCCAAGGGCGCGCTGCTTTACATGGACGGCGCCAACATGAATGCGCTGGTGGGCAAAGTGCGCCCCGGCGACTTCGGCGTGGACGTGATGCACCTGAACCTGCACAAAACCTTCTCTACGCCGCACGGTGGCGGAGGGCCAGGTTCTGGTCCCGTGGCGTGCAAGAAGTTTCTTGAGCCGTTTTTGCCGATCCCGGTTCTCGTCCGAAGCGAGGCTGGTGCGAAGGATTGCCCGGATGCGGGCGATTGGGAGGACACCAACGCCGAGCCAACCGCCGATGGTTGCCCGCCGCTATTTCGTGCGCCCGTGCTCAAGCCGGATGGCGAGCGTGTCGGCGATACGGGGCCCTTGCCGCTGCACCCACAGAGCGGCGAACTGCGCTGGGACTACGATCGTCCGCAGTCTATCGGTCGGGTGCGCGCGTTCTACGGCAACACGGGAATGTTCATCCGCGCGCTGGCTTACATCTTGGCAAACGGCCCGGACGGCCTGCGCCAGACTACCGAAGACGCGGTGCTGAACGCGAACTATATCCGCAAGAATATCGAAGACCTTTACGAACTGCCGTACAAAACGGCCTCGATGCACGAAGTGGTTTTCAGCGACAAGCGGCAGGCGGCGAAGGGCGTCAAAACCGGCGACATCGCCAAGCGGCTCATCGACTACGGCTTCCATCCCTACACGGTCAGCTTCCCGCTCATCGTGCACGGCGCGTTGATGATTGAGCCCACGGAAAGCGAATCGCGGGAGGAGCTTGATTTGTTCATCGACGCGATGCGCTCCATCGCACGCGAAGTCGAGGAGAATCCCGAGCTCGTGAAGACCGCGCCGCACTCCACGCGGGTCTCGCGGCTCGATGAAGTGCAGGCCGCGAGAAAGCCGATCCTGCGGTGGAGAAAAACAGAGAATAGGGAGTAGCCAGTAGGGAATGGAATGCCGGTGCGGGCGAGGACGCTTTAGTTTCGCTCCCTCGAAAGTTCCGCTGGAATTCGGCCGGCCCTACGGGACGGAGACGGCTGCGGTTTCGCGTTCCCAGGGTTCACGTCCGCTGCACGGACTCCACCCTGGGCTACTCTCGCTCGCTCCTCCGGAGCGCATAGGCGGCGCGATTCACTCAATTCGCCTTTTCACTCAATTCACTTCTTCACTCGTTCCCCTGGTCCCTGCTTCAGGTATCAAGCGCGCTATATGCCTTGCTTTGGCTGCTGGTTACACTCGAGTTCAGAATGGCCAGCACTCCCTCATCGCCAGCGTCGGGGTATCGTGGACGGCTGGCGCCTTCACCCACGGGCTACCTCCATGTAGGCCATGCGCGCACCTTCTGGACCGCGTTCCAGCGCGCGCGCGAGGCCACCGGCACGCTGGTGATGCGCATGGAGGACCTGGACGCCGATCGCAGCCGGACAGTTTTTGCGGAGGCCGCGATGGAAGATCTGCGCTGGCTGGGCATCCGCTGGCAGGAGGGCCCGGACAAGGGCGGTCCCTACACGCCTTACTTGCAGAGCAAGCGCCGCTCCCTCTACCTCGCAGCATGGCGCAAGCTGCTGCATCGCGGCGCCCTGTTCCCGTGCCGCTGTTCGCACAAGGACATCGAGTCCGCACTGGGCGCGCCGCATGAGCGCGTGCGGGCCGCGAGCACCGGCAGCAAGCTCGACATCCTCGACGACGAACCCATGTATCCCGGCACGTGCCGCCGCCTGACGGGTCATGCGCCGCAGCTTCCCGGCCCCACGTCGGCGGATGTTGACACGCCTGAAGGCGTCAACTGGCGCTTCCGCGTGCGCGACGGCGAAGTGATTGAGTTTGTCGACCGTAACCTGGGTCCGCAGCGTTTTGTGGCCGGCGTGGACTTTGGCGACTTCGTGGTGTGGCGTCGCGACGGCGGTCCCAGCTACCAGCTTGCCTGCGTGGTTGACGATGCGGCGATGCGCATTACTGAAGTGGTGCGTGGCGCCGATCTGCTCAAGTCCACCGCGCGCCAGATTCTGCTGAACCGCGCCCTGGGATTCGAAAATCCCGCCTGGTATCACTGCCGCCTGGTAGTGGACCACCACGGCCGCCGCCTGGCCAAGCGCCACGACGCTCTGAGCCTGCGCGCCCTGCGCCAGCGCGGGCTGACGCCTATGAATATTCAGGCGGCAGAGCTGCCGATCGAAGTCTGAACACTCTCCATCCCAACGAAGGAATCGGTGCTGCGCCGCAGGGGCGCGATGCTTTACCATCGTTGAGGTCAGAAATTCACTTCCGGCGTGTGCATCGCGTCGCGTTGCGCCGCGCCAGGGCTGGTTTGCCATGGATGAGGAACCGCGCCGCCGTTTGAACCCGCTACGCAGCGCGCCCAACCTGCTTACGCTCATCCGCATCTGCCTGGCCCCCTTCCTCGTGGCGGCGATCCTTGAGGGGCACTATCTTCTGAGCTTCGTGCTTTTTATTGCCGCGGGGATTACCGATGGGCTGGATGGCACACTGGCGCGCGTACTCAAGCAGCGGTCGACATTCGGCGCATATCTCGATCCGGTGGCGGACAAGCTGCTGCTGAGCACCCTGTTTCTGGTTCTGCTCTACAAGGGATTGATGCCGGTCACAGTGACGGTGCTGGTGTTCGGCCGGGATGTGGGCATCCTGCTGGTCTCGGCGTTGCTGTATGCGGCCGCGGGGCGCAGAGAGTTTCATCCCAGCCTCTGGGGCAAGGCCAATACCCTGGCCCAGATCGTCGCAGTGGCGGCAGTGTTGCTGCGCCAGGTCGCGCCGAATTGGTACTGGATCGCGACCTTCCGCACGGTGGCGCTCGACGCCACCATCGCGCTCACAATCATTTCGGGACTGCACTATGCGTGGGTGGTTTCGCGCCGCAGCGGCGCCACAGCGGCTAACGGCGCCAACGGCAAATAGTCCGCCAGCCTGGCTCCGCTAACCCGCTATTCACCAACTCCGCTTATTCCGGGGAATCGTTCTGGAGATCTTCCGTACCAGCCGTTTCTTCAATCTCCATATCGCGAAACTCTTCGGAGTCGAAGATTTCGCCACACTCCAGGCATTCGACAAACTCGCTGTCTTCGTGACGGGAAACGATCCGGACTCTGGGATGTTTGCAGGCGGTTGCCATCGTTCTCGGGGCTTCGTGCACTTCAGCAATCCAGATTGGATGCGCCCTTTCTGTCCCCCGTTGCTGCCGTCGTGATGGTGTCAGCAGACCCTCGGGCACAGCCAAATGGGATTGCGATAGGTGCTCCAAAGCGTCTTCGATTCAATTGTTAACATCGCCAGAACTATGCCAAGGGTCAATCTCTTGAGGAAATGGACCCTCGGCAATCTGCACTCTGTTAAGAGCAGGACCGAAAACGCTGTATCCGCCAGATTGTAGCTGTCTTTTGGGCGTTTGCAAACCGATTTTTGATGAAACTTTCAGCCGGAATAGCGAATTTCCCTGTCGGGACGGGCCAGAGAGGGACCAGGTGCGGGCTTGAATGGCGAATCAAAGCGGACGTATACTGAATACGGACCGTTCCAGTCGGATATTTCATGCTAAAGCTCACCAAGAAAGCGGATTACGGGCTAATGGCGCTCAAGTACTTAGCCGAGCACCCGGAAACCCCTGCGTTGAGCGCCAAAGACGTGGCGGATGCGTATGGAATTCCGGCGCAACTGCTGGCCAAGATCCTGCAGCGGCTGACCAAAACGGGCTTGCTGCGCTCTCACGCGGGCATGAACGGCGGCTACGCGCTGGCCCGGGACCCCCGCCAGATCTCGGCCTTTGAAGTGATCCACGCCATCGACGGACCTCTGTTTCTCACCTCCTGCACCAAGGGGGCGAAGTCGTGCGACCTCACGCCGAATTGCACCATCAAGGAGCCGCTGGCGCGGGTGAACGAGACCATCATCGGGGTGCTGAAGAGCATCAGCATCCACGACCTGGCAGAGCAGGAGCAGGCCGCGGCCAAGGCCCGCGACGGGCAGGGGCTGGTCACGTTGACGTTGTAGAACGCCGGACCCGGCGAGCGCCGGCGAAAGCAGAGTAAAAGCACGATGGAAACGAAGATGAGCACGGGGTCAAGCCAAGTAGAGACGCCGGCGGGCGTACACCTGCCTATCTACATGGATAACCACGCCACCACCCCCCTGGATCCCAGGGTGCTGGAGGCGATGATGCCCTACTTGACGTCGAAGTTCGGCAACGCGGCCAGCCGTAACCACTCCTTTGGATGGGAGGCGGAGCAGGCTGTGGATGCGGCCCGTGAGCAGATCGCCAAATTGATCGGCGCAACCGCTAAAGAGATCATCTTCACCTCCGGCGCCACGGAAAGCGACAACCTGGCCCTCAAGGGCATCGCGGAGATGTACCGGGAGCGCGGCAACCATATCATCACGCAGATGACCGAGCACAAGGCGGTGCTGGATACGTGCAAGCGCCTGGAAAAAGCCGGCAGTCGGATCACTTATCTGCCGGTGAAGGCCGACGGCAGGATCGATTTCGAAGACCTCAGGCGCGCCATCGACGACAAGACGGCTCTGGTTTCTATCATGGCGGCCAACAACGAAATCGGCGTCCTACAGCCCATTCGCGAAATCGGCAAAATCTGCCATGAGCACGGCGTACTCTTCCACACCGACGCGGTGCAGGCCGTGGGCAAGGTGCCTTTCAACGTGATCGACGATTGCGTGGATGTGGCGTCGATCTCCGCGCACAAGATTTACGGGCCCAAGGGCGTAGGCGCGCTTTACGTGCGGCGTCGCAATCCTCGCGTGCAGATCGCCGCTCAAATCGACGGCGGCGGCCACGAGCGCGGCATGCGCAGCGGCACGCTGAATGTTCCCGGCATTGTGGGCATGGGCAAGGCGTGCGAAATTGCGCAGCTTGAAATGGCCGAACAGGCCCTGCGGCTCGCGGCGTTACGTGATCGGCTGAAGACGAAGCTTGAATCCGAGTTGGACTGCGTGCATGTGAACGGGTCGATGGAGCACCGGCTGCCGGGCAATTTGAACATGAGTTTCGTTTACGTCGAAGGCGAGTCGCTGCTGATGGGCATCAACGATGTTGCGGTTTCGAGCGGCTCGGCTTGCACTTCGGCCACGCTGGAGCCTTCGTATGTATTAAAAGCATTGGGATTGGGAGATGACGTAGCGCACTCGAGCATTCGCTTTGGCCTGGGCCGCTTCAACACCGAGGCCGAGGTGGATTACGTGGCCGCCAAGGTGATCCAGGTGGTGCGGCATCTGCGTGAGTTGTCGCCGCTTTACGAGATGGTGAAGGACGGTATCGATATCAGCAAGGTTGAGTGGCAGGCGCATTGAAGGCAGGGACTAAGGCCTACGAACTTTGAACTCGGAACAAGGTAAGCAACGATGGCATACAGCGATAAAGTAGTTGACCACTACAACAATCCGCGTAACGTGGGCACGCTCGATAAGAGCGCGGCCGAGGTGGGCACGGGCATGGTGGGCGCGCCGGAATGCGGCGACGTGATGCGCCTGCAAATCCGCGTAAACCCGGAGACCCAGGTGATCGAAGAGGTTAAATTCAAGACCTTTGGCTGCGGCTCGGCCATCGCCAGCTCTTCGCTGGCCACGGAGTGGATCAAAGGCCGCACCGTGGACGACGCGTTGAGCATCAAAAATACAGACATTGTGAGAGAGCTGTCGCTACCGCCGGTGAAGATTCACTGTTCGGTGCTGGCGGAAGATGCCATTCGTGCCGCTATTGGCGACTGGAAGAAGAAAAACAGCGTTGCGGAACTGGCTCCGCCAACGCCGGCGAAGTGAGCAAGCGCAACCAGGATAGAAGGATGGAAATCATGCCGAACATGGACACACTGGAATCGAAGCCCACGCAGAACCCGGGCGAGCCGCAACGGGTCGCTTCCGAAACGCCGGAGAAAGGCGTTCTCGTGACACCGAGCGCCGTGAAGCGCATCCGCGTAATCTTGGCCAAGGAAGGTATTTCGACGGAGGAAGGCGGACTGCGTCTCGGCGTGAAGGGCGGCGGCTGCTCTGGTCTTTCGTATGTCATCGCATTCGACGCTCATCCCCGCGAGCGCGACCGCATTTTTACCTTCGACGGCGTGCGCGTGTTCATCGACCCCAAGAGCTTTGTGTTTCTGAACGGAATGACGCTGGACTTCGAAGAGACGCTGATGCGCCAGGGTTTCAACTTCATCAACCCGAACTCCACACGTTCCTGCGGCTGCGGCACATCGTTTTCTGTGTAGTGCGTGATGCGTGTAAGGACGCTCTCATGCTGAAAGTCGTCGAGAATGCGGTTCCGGTTGCCTGCTGGTCCTGTTCTGTTGCGCACAATGAGTCCACGCTCTTTTGTCCGGATTGCAGCAAGATTCAGCCGCTCACGGGCGGCGATTATTTCTCTGTCTTTGACCTGGAACATCGGCTGAATATCGATCTCGCCGCGCTGGAGCGGGAGTTTCATCGCCTCAGTCGCAGGCTGCATCCCGACCGCTTTACCCGCGCCAGCGAAAATGAAAAGCAGTGGAGCCTTGCCGACACGGCGCTTCTCAACGACGCGTATCGCACGCTCAGAGATCCGCTGCGCCGCACCGAGTACCTGCTCAAGCTGGAAGGCGCGCAGACCGGCTCATCGGCTGAAGTCGGTAGCGACGCAGCACTTTTCCAAGACGAGGAAAAAGTCCAAGACCAGGAAAAATCCTCGCGCGTTCCCGCCAATCTTCTGGAAGAGGTCTTCGACCTGAACATGCAGCTTGAAGAGATGCGTATGGCCGAGAAGATGGGCCAGGAAGATCCGGCGCTGATAGAAAGCCTCAGGAAAGACAAAGCAAAATTCGAGGGATTGGTAGACGCTGTGGACCGCGATCTGCGCGCGCAGTGGACGACGTGGGATAACGGCGATGCGACGGCGCGACCGACAACGCAGCGTGCCATGGTGGCGCTTCTCGATCGCAGGCGCTACTTGAGCAACCTGGTCCGTGACGTGACCGAAATCCTGGGAGACTAAGCAGCGATATGGCGGAAGGGCACGTCGTCGGCATCGACCTGGGAACTACCAATTCCCTCGTCGCCTACATGGAGGGCGACAGGCCGGTGGTGATTCCTGGCGTGGACGGGGCAAATCTTGTGCCGTCTGTGGTTGCCCTCGATCCAGTGACCGCGATGGGTGGCAGGCCCACGGTTACGGTGGGCAACAGCGCACGCAAGGCGCTGATTGAAACGCCGGAACGCGTGATCTACTCCGTGAAAAGGTTGATGGGCCGCGACCTCGAAGAGGTTCGGACGGAGCTGAAGTTTTTTCCCTTCCGTCTTGCCGGCGACATCGAAGCCGGCGAGGTTCCGCGCATCCAGTTGGGTGAGCTTCGATTTACGCCGCCAGAAATTTCTGCGTACGTTCTGCGCCAGCTCAAACGCAATGCAGAGCGCTTTTTTGGCGCGCCGGTGGCGCAGGCAGTCATCACAGTGCCCGCCTACTTCAACGATGCGCAGCGGCAGGCCACCAAAGACGCGGGCCGCATGGCGGGTCTGGATGTGTTGCGGCTGGTGAACGAACCCACCGCCGCGGCGCTGGCTTACGGGCTCGATCACGCCAACGAGGGTACCATCGCCGTCTACGATTTCGGCGGAGGCACCTTCGACATCTCCATTCTCAAATTGCGCGACGGCATCTTCGAGGTGCGATCGACCAACGGCGACACGCACCTTGGCGGCGACGATATCGACAACCTGCTGCTGACCATCGCGCTCGACGAAATTTACGCCGAACACGGTGTCGATCTGCGGGCGCATCCCGGCGCGGTGCAGGCTCTGCGCAAGGCCGCCATTGACGCCAAGATTCGGCTCTCGACCGAGCAATCCGCGCACTTCGATATAGAACTCCCCAACGGCGACCACTATCAGCGCGAGATCCCGCGCGCGGTTTTTGAACTCTTGATCGAACCGGTGCTCAAGCGCACTGCCGCGCCGTGCAAACAGGCGATGGCCGACGCCGGCGTTAATCCGGATCAAATTGACGAAGTGGTGCTGGTTGGGGGGTCGACGCGCATTCCCTCGGTCCGCGCGCTGGTCGACGAGCTTTTCCGGCTCAACGCGCGCGGGAAAAAGCCGCACACCGAACTCAATCCCGATGAAGTGGTCGCGCAAGGTGCTGCGGTGCAGGCCGGCATTCTGGCCGGCGCTTCAAGAACCACCGACGACATGCTGCTGCTCGACGTGACGCCGCTTTCGCTCGGCATTGAAGCGCTGGGCGGAACGGTGGCGCGCATCATTCAACGCAATTCCACCATTCCCGCCTCGGCAACCGAGCACTTCACCACTGGGGTCGACGGGCAGGCCAACGTGGCTATTCATGTGTTGCAGGGCGAGCGCGAACTGGCGGCGGACTGCCGCTCGCTGGCGCGCTTCGACTTGAAGGGCATTCCGCCCATGGCGGCGGGACTGCCGCGCATTGAGGTGCGTTTCCTTATTGACGCCGACGGCATTCTGCAGGTTTCCGCGCGGGAGCAGCGCAGCGGAAAGGAAGCGCAGATCGAGGTGAAGCCGACGTATGGGCTGACCGACGAGCAGGTTGAGAACATGATTCTCGATTCTTTCGACCACGCCGAAGAAGATTTTTTGAATCGTCTTCTCATCGAGGCACGCAACGAAGCCGATGCGATTCTTGCCGCCGTTGGGCGCGCTCCGCAAAATCCTGCGTGGAACGAGTTGAGCGCGGAAGAACAAGTGGCCATCGCCGTGGCGCGCGACCGGCTGGTTTTGGTCAGGCAGGGAAGCGATTTGCACGCGATTGGCCGGGCCATGGTGGCGCTCGACAAGGCCACACGCCGCTTTGCGGAGTTGATGATGGATGCGGCGGTGTCAAATGCCATTCGCGGCAAAACCATGAATGACGCCGGCAAGGATTTGAGCGAAGCCGTCACCGCGCCGCACGCGATGGCGCCGGCGGAGTTCAAGTGAATGCGGAGCTAACGGGGTTGGCGGAGTTAGCGGTGTCAGTCGTTGGTCCAGGCTTCGTTAACCACGCCAGCAGGGATCGATGCAAGGACGAGAATTCGTGACAGAAACTAATCCAATTCCGACCGACAAACTCGTTCGCGTGACGTTTCTTCCCGAAGGCCGCACCGTCGAATTTGAATTCGGCGCCATGCCCTTCGATCACCACGGAAAGCCCATGTCGTTCCTCGATGTCGCGCAGAACTTCGGTGTTGCTCTCGAGCATGCCTGCGGCGGTTCGTGTGCCTGCACCACGTGCCACCTTTTGATCAAAGAGGGCGCGGCGGGGCTGAGCGAAGCGGAGGACGACGAACTTGACCGCCTGGACATGGCCGCAGATCAGCAATTAAATTCGCGGCTGGGCTGCCAGGCCGTGATCACGCGTCCCGGAGAATACGTGGTTGAAATCCCCAGTTGGAATCGCAACTACGTTTCAGAACGTAAGCCGCTGGCGATGGTCGAGCCAAAGTAGGGGGCGAAGCATGCCGCGCGCAATCTATTGGATAGACGCCGAAGAGATCGGCATTCAACTTGCGGAGAAGTTTCCCGCGCTCGATCCGCTCACGGTGCGATTCACCGATCTGCATCGCTACGTCATGGAGCTGGCAGGTTTTGCCGACAATCCGCTGATGTCGAATGAGGCGCGCCTGGAAGCAATCCAGATGGCGTGGTACGAAGAGTTCAAGGACGCACAGAAGTAGTCTGCTTCAATTGTTAGGCCGCGATTCTCGATGTTTCCAAGGGCGAAGCGCAAAAGATGCTTGAGTCCCTATTCCCTACTTGCCACTCCGTGTCCTCAGCGCCTTCTCAATGCCCGCTTCCGCCAGCGGCGTCATCATCGTAAAACCAGCGGGAAGCGGATGCACCCCGTCTTTGCTCAGCGTAGCGGGCAGCCCTCCGCGGTCGTCCTTCATCACGGAGTAGAAGTCGACATACACGTAGCCTTTTTGCGCCGCGTAGTTCTTGAGCCACGCGTTCATTTGCGCGATCTTCGGCGCGGGAGTGAGTCCCGGCGCCCAGGGGTAGTCGAAGGACGGCAGTATGGAGCAGAGCACCACGCGAATCCCGTTCGCCGTGGCTAGTTCTGCCATCGACGCCAGGTTGCCCTCTGTCTGCTCCAATGTCATCGGTCCCGTGTTGCCGGCGATGTCGTTGGTTCCGGCGAGAATCACCACCACCTTCGGCTTCAAATCGATCACGTCCTGGCGGAAGCGCACCAGCATCTGCGGCGTAGTCTGCCCGCTGATGCCGCGGTTCACATACGGCTTGCCCGGAAATGCCTCGTTCAGCTTCCATCCCTGTGTAATCGAGTCGCCCATGAAGACCACGCGGTCCTCGCCGGTTTTCGCGGCTTCCAGCATCGCATCGGCCTCCTTGAAATGCGCCAGCCCGCCAAAATCCACCAGCAACTGGTGGTCGTGATCGATCCAATATGCATTGTTGGGATGTCCGGAGGGCGAGGTTTGCGCGGGCGGGGCCGGTTGGGCTGCAAACGTTTCTGTCAGTTCCTTCACGTCGTTCTGGTTGAAAGCGCCTTCGATGACGGCCCGATCGCGAATTGGTCCCCTGATGACGGCTGCTTCGCGCACCTTACCATTCATCACCACGGCCATACTCTTGCCGATGTTGGCGCTGGTATAGGCCCAGAACTTGTCGCCGGCTTCAGCGGTGAGGGTAAAGCCACTGTTATTGCCCGGTGTTTGAATTCACGCCGGGTCGGGCGGAGCGGAAGTCGCTGCTGGCCACGATGGGGAAACGTTCGATGACGTAATACGCAGTGCCGCTCGAACTGCCGGGGCAGCCCGCGCAAGGCAGAATCTCATCATCGGGCGGAAGCTCGCCGTTCACGCTTTGCCTGGCCGCATCTTCGGTGGGAAATGGGCCGCCGTCGACGGCATGAATCTCAAGTCGAGCGGCCGGGGTTTGCGCGGGCGCAGCCGCTGGCGCTGGAGCCGCTGGCGTCGGAGCGGTTTGCGCGGCCGGAGCTTTGGATTCGGGCACGGACGCTGGCTCCTCCTGGCACTTCAGCGAACTCGCAGTGATGAGCCCCGCAAGCGATGCGGCGAGCAACATGGTCTTGCAAAAATTCTTTCGGTCCACCTCGGGTCTCCATTCTGACTGAATGCCAAACAGCCGCACGGAAATCTGCCGTGTTTCCACGCGCATCGATTGTAGGCAATCCCGCCCCAACCAAGCTACCTATCCCGCAGCGCACGGTGCCTGCGCGCCCCGCGATAAAATCCAAATATGCCTGCCGCAGCCATCTCTCCTGATGTTTTGGCGAAATACGAGCCCGTGATCGGCCTCGAAGTGCACGTGCAACTGCTCACGGCGACCAAGATTTTTTGCGGTTGCGCTAACCGCTTTGGCGCCGATCCCAACACCAACATTTGCCCCGTATGCATCGGTCTGCCTGGCGCGTTGCCGGTGCTGAACGAGAAGGCCGTGGAGTTTGCCACGCTGGCTTCAATGGCGCTCAACTGCCAGGTGCGCGAGCGCTCGATCTTCGCGCGCAAGAACTATTTTTATCCCGATCTGCCCAAGGGCTACCAGATTTCGCAGTACGACAAGCCGATCGCCGAGCATGGCTGGATCGAAGTGCCCACGGCAGATGGCGGCAAGAAACGCATCGGCATCACGCGCCTGCACATGGAAGAGGACGCGGGCAAGAGCCTGCACGAAGGCTTTGCCGACTCCGCTACGCGCACCTATCTCGACCTGAACCGCTGCGGCACGCCGCTGGCCGAAATCGTCAGCGAGCCGGACATTCGCACGCCCGACGAGGCCTTCGAGTACCTCACGCGCTTGAAGGAGATCCTGCTTTACTGCGGCGTCTCCGACTGCAACATGGAGGAGGGATCGCTGCGCTGTGACGCCAATGTGAGCGTCCGTCCACGGGGACAGGAGAAATTTGGCACCAAGGCCGAAGTCAAGAACGTCAACAGCTTCAAATTCATCCGCGCGGCGCTGGAATACGAAATCGAGCGCCAGATTGAAGTGATCGAGTCCGGTGGGCGCGTGATGCAGGAGACGCGGCTCTGGAATGCCGGCGAGGGTCGCACCTATCCCATGCGCTCCAAGGAGCAGGCGCATGATTACCGCTATTTTCCCGAACCCGATCTGCCGCCGCTGATCGTCTCCGCGGAGCTCCTTTCCGAGACCAAAAAAAAGCTCCCGGAACTGCCGGAGGCTCGGCGCGCGCGCATGATTGCGGAGTACGAGTTGTCGGTGCAGGACGCGCACACGCTGACGGCGTCGCGGGAGTTCGCCGACCGCTTTGAGACTGCGGCTCGCACCGCGCGCAATCCGCGCCGTGTGGCCAATGTTCTGCTGAGCGAAGTGGGTGGACGCTTGAAGGCGCTCGGCCTGGAGCAGGAGCAGTCGCCGGTTTCGATGGCGGGCATCGTGCTTGCCGCCGATCTGCTCGACGAAGGCAAGATCAGCTCCAAACAGTTGAAACAGTTATTCGACGTTTGCTTTGAGAAGGGCGAGGACTTTGCGGCCGTCTACGAGCGCGAGAAGCCGCAGCAGATTACTGACGCCTCAGCCATCGAAAAGCTGATCGACGAGGTGATCGCAGCGAATCCCAAACAAGTGGAGCAGTATCGCGCAGGCAAGAAAACCATGGCGGGGTTCTTTGTCGGCGAGGTGATGCGCGCGACCAAGGGCCAGGCAAACCCGGGGCTGC
Source organism: uncultured Acidobacteriota bacterium (assembly GCA_963786565.1). GTDB lineage: Bacteria > Acidobacteriota > Terriglobia > Terriglobales > Acidobacteriaceae > Telmatobacter. Next base: position 255,904 of record CAWAZR010000025.1, read on the forward strand.
TCAACGAACTGGTGACGAAAAAGCTGGAAGGCTAAAGCTGGAACGCTCGTCTCCACAGGCTACTGAAAAAGGCGATTCTGCAAATGAAGAATCGCGCAGAGGCTGAAGCCCGGATCGATTTCGCTGTGTTTACGGCACGACTAAAGTCGTGCCCTGACACTTCTTGCTCCCGTTAAAGAGTCTTCCGCAGACCGTAAAGTCGTACCCTTTCAAGAGACCCTTAGTTTGAGTCGTTACCCTCGATTGCCGGCCTACTTCAGCTTCAAGTCCGAGACAAAGTCTTTACGGTCGTCCCAGGAGCTCACGGTCTTGGTCGCGCTTTTTTTGCCGTTATTCTCGGCCCACAGATCGAAGTCCACGCTCATATCGACCTGGGAGAAGCGGAAGTGGCCGCCCGCGGTGGAAATGTAGCTGCGAATCGCCTTGGTCTTCTCGTTTTTCAGGAAGACGGTGGCGCCCACAACCGGCTGTCCGCTCTCGTTCAGAACCGCGCCCGATACCGCGCGGTCACCTATATTCTGACCCCATGCGGCCGGCGCCGAAAGCGCAAATCTCGATCCTGAGGGGATCGCGCCCAACGCCATCAAACCACATGCGATTGCAGCCAGCCAGCTTGCACGGCTCATCCTTACTCCTCCTCGTCCTCTGCGAGGAGATCATCTTCCTCTTCAAGGCCTTCTTCCACGCGTGACAATTCCAGCGGCTCCACGCCTACCACTTCGTATTCCGTGCCGCACTCTTCGCAGGCTATCACGTCGCCTTCTTCGACCTCGTCGAGTTCAACGTCAAGAACGGTATCGCACTCAGGGCAGCTGGGCATAGCAGCTTCCTCGCTTTCCATTTCGATTCGCATTGCGGGATGAGTCTACTCCCGCAGCCAACGCTAGTTTTAGTGAGAAACCCGCCTCAGGTCAAGAGGCCAGCGGCACTTGCCGCTTCCGGATTTTTCTTTGCGGAAAACCAGCGCCGCCCTTATCCCAAACAGACGCATTTCCCCAGAATTGGTTGCCTCTGCTTCATCCCTGGCGCAGATTGGCTGTAACGCCCTACCGTGGCAGCTCCACGCTCTAACTCGGGCATCCATTTTGACACCGGCCTGCTCCAAAGCATTTCTCCTTCAGAAGTTTCGCGAAACCTCTGCCCTCAAGTTGCGTTTTCCTCAAGAAAACGCAACCTGCCTCGCCTGCTTTGAAGGCCGCGTTTGGAGGAGAAATGCCGTAGCGTTTACCCTGTTGACTGCAATGCCAAGGTTTGGCTCCATCCCGTTCGCCTTCCCTGACTTCCGCGGGGCCACCCGCCGGTTGATCCTCGTCAACCTGGCGGCGTACTTTGCGCTGCTGGTCGTCGGATTTGTGTCGCCATTTCAGGCCATCAGCATTGGCTTTCGCTTCTCGTTCGATCCCTTCTCGTTCGTTCACGGCGCCCTATGGCAGCCGCTTACGTACAGCTTCGTACATGCCGGCATCATCGCCACTCTCTTTGAGCTGCTCTCGCTCTGGTTTCTGGCGGGATTTCTCGAGGGCTTTCATAACGCAAGATGGGTGACCGGCCTCTATGCGGCTTCTGTTCTGGGAACCGCAGCCGCCGCGTTGGCCCTCTATGCCATGTCGAGCACGTTGTCTCCCAGGCTGCTCGGCGCTCCCATCCCCCTTTACGGCTGCTTTGGCGGTGTCTTTGGACTGCTCGCCGCCATCGGTCTCCTCTATGGCGATACGCAGTTCATGCTGTTTCCGTTGCCCATCGGCATCAAGGCGCGCTACCTGGTGATGATCTACGCGCTCATCGCCATTGCTATGCTCTTCGGACAGGAGCAGTGGTACGCCTTCTCGCAACTGGGCGGAGCGCTGGCCGGCCTGGTGTTTGTGCGCATGGCGCCGCGGCATGGTGTGTCATTCCTGCTGAGCGAACGCTGGTACGGCATGCGCAATCGCTATTACCGCTGGAAGCGCCGCCGCGCCGCCCGCAAGTTCGAGGTCTACATGAAGCGACAGGGCCGAACGGTGAAGTTCGACGGCCAGGGCCGGTTGATCGACGAAGACGATCCCAACGACAAGAAGCGCTGGAACTGAAAAGGGCGGGGAACAGGGATCAGGTTTCAGGGATCAGAGGAAGCGAAGCCCGGCGCGATAAAATCTCATTGCAATGTCCACAAAGATTGCTTTCCTCTTTCCGGGGCAGGGTTCGCAGGCGGTTGGCATGGGTCGCGAACTGGCCGAACGATTTCCCGTAGCCGCTCAAACCTTCGCCGAAGCTGATGCGGCGCTGGGCTTCCCGCTTTCGAAGCTCTGCTTCGAGGGGCCTGAAGAAGATTTGCGCCTTACCGAGAACACGCAGCCGGCCATCATGACGGTGAGCGTGGCGGCGGCGCGCGTGCTGGCCGGGCAGGGTGTAGAGCCGGCGCTAGCCGCGGGTCACTCTTTGGGCGAATGGTCGGCGCACGTGATTGCGGGGACGCTCTCCTTTGCCGATGCGGTGCGCGCGGTGAAGGCGCGTGGTGCGGCTATGCAGAAGGCGGTTCCGGCCGGCGAAGGCGCCATGGCCGCGGTGCTCGCGCTCGATGCTGCTCAGGTGGCTGAAGCGTGCGAGGAGGCCGCACGCGAGACCGGCCTCGTTGTGCAGGCCGCCAACCTGAACTCACCCAACCAGACGGTCATCTCAGGCGCGGCTGCGGCCGTGGAGAAAGCCGCGGCGCTTTGCAAGGCCAAAGGCGCGCGCCGCACCGTCATGCTTGCCGTCAGCGCTCCCTTCCATTGCGCGCTCATGCAGCCGGCGCAGGAAGAAGTTGCGAGGGTGCTCGCCGGGCTCACGATGCACGATCCGCGCATTCCTGTCGCTGCCAATGTGACGGGCGGCCTCGTCACCACCGCCAATGCCGCGCGTGACGCGCTCGTCAGGCAGGTCACGGGCGCGGTGCGTTGGGTGGAGTGCATCCACGCACTCGAGGGCCGGTCGCTGTCCGTTGAAGGCCAGGGCGCAGGCGCCGATGTTTTCATCGAAGTCGGCCCCGGCAAAGTCCTCTGCGGGCTGCTTAAACAGATCGATCCGGGGCTTAATTCGCTCAACGTGGAAGACGCGGCGAGTCTGGAGAAGACGCTGGCGGAGCTGAAGGGCATCGCATAACTTCGAATATATTCAATCGGCCGAGACCGCAGATGCGACGTTCTATCGGCTAAGGTGGAAGCTCACCATAACCGTCATTCGATACGCGATCGTCTTGCCGTCGAGCGTTGCCGGTTTGAAACGGTATTGGCTGACTGTAGCGATAGCGTTTTCGTCCAGTCCGTGGCCCACACCCCGCACTAACTGAATATCGATTGGCAGGCCCTCCTCGTTGACGAGTAGCGAGACAATTACCGTACCCTCAATTTTGTTCCTTCTCGCATCGTCGGAAAATTCCGCCATTACGTTATTGATCAGTACGGGCGGCTTGGTTCCCGGCGGTGTGCCTGATTGATCGTCCGCCGCCGGAATCTGATTGCCGGAGCCAAGAGGCCGACTGCCGAAGCCAACTGGAGTTCGGCACGGAACCAGCCGCGGAACAGGGGGACGAATGGACCCCACATTCATTACGATGCAAACCGCCACGGGCACAGGCTTGTCGTTGAGCATCCCGGGTTGGAATTGGAATTGCCGCAAGGCGGACAGGGCCAGAGCATCGCAGGTATCGCCAAGATGAGGCATCGTGGTGCGGACTCTTATTGCCCCGTTCGCTTCGACCACCACTACGATTCTCAAGAAATGTGACGCACACGACGCAAGAGCGTCTTGCAAATCGGTAACCGGCGCGGGATTCAGCAGCACAGGCGATGTAATGCCGGGACCGACCTCATAAACTCCTCCGGGGTCCGCTTTCGGCGCGGAGGGTCTGATGTCCACAGGTCCATCTTGCGTCGAAGACGCTGGCTGCCCGAACCCATGGTTTGAAATCGCAATCAATGCCAGAAGAATGAAATACACACGCAGATTTTGCATCCCAAACCACCAAATTCCACAAAATTACCCCTACTCTAGCGCACAATTCCCAGCTCTTTCAACACAAACGCGTAGTCCAGTGCGATCTCCTTCAGGTAGTCGTAGCGTCCGCTGGCGCCGCCGTGGCCGGCCTGCATGTTCGTCACCAGCAGCAGCGGATGGTGATCGGTTTTGAGCATGCGAAGCTTGGCCACATACTTGGCCGGCTCCCAGTACATCACCTGGCTGTCGTGCAAGCTGGTCTTGACCAGCATCGCCGGATACTCCGCCGCGCGCAGATTGTCGTACGGCGAATAGCTCAACATGTAGCGGAAATACTCCTCCTGGTTGGGGTCGCCCCACTCCTCGTACTCGGGAACCGTGAGGGGCAGGGAAGCGTCGAGCATCGTATTCATCACATCGACAAACGGCACGTGCGAAAGCACCGCGCGAAAGAGCCGTGGGCTCATGTTCGCTACTGCGCCCATCAACAAACCGCCAGCCGACCCGCCTTCGATCGCCACGCGATTCGGGTCGCCATAGCCCGTTGCGGTCAGGTGCTCCACGCAGGCAATGAAATCGGTAAACGTATTGCGCTTGACGAGCATTTTGCCCGCGTCGTGCCACGGCTTGCCCAGGTCGCCGCCGCCGCGGATATGCGCGTAGGCCATCACCACGCCGCGATCGAGCAGGCTCAGCCGATTTGAGCTGAACCCCAGCGGCAAGGAGTAGCCATAGGATCCGTAGCCATACACATAGAGCGGATTGGACTGCGTACGGCGGTCCTTGCGATACACAATCGAGACAGGAACAGCCACGCCATCCGGCGCCGTGGCGTGAATGCGCTCGCTCGCGTAGAGCGTGCGGTCGAATCCGCCGGGAATTTCCAATTGCTTCAGCAGCGTGGATGCGCCTGAAGCGACGTCGTACTCGTACACCGAGCTGGGCGTGACCAGCGACTGATAGCCGTAGCGAAATGTCGTTGTCTCGAAGATGCGGTTGATGTGTGGGTGCGCGGTGTACGCGGGCTCGGGAAAGGCGATCTCGCCGGAGGCAGTGGCATCAGGCCCCGCGCCGGCAAACTTCCACAGTCGCAGCCGTGGCAATCCATCCTCGCGCTCGCAGGCGATGAAGAATCCCGCGAAGAGATCTACGTCTTCAAGCATCACCGCATCGCGATGCGCAATCAGCTCCGTCCAGTGTTCGCGCTCTGGCGTCTCCACCGGCGCGGTCACGAGGCGAAAATTCCGCCCACGATCGTTGGTGCGAATGAACCACAGTCCGTTGCGATGGTCCAGCGAGTACTCGTGCTCATCTTCGCGCGGGGCAATGATGCGGAATGCGCCGGTTGGATTGTCGGCCGCCAGAAACCGAGCCTCGCTCGTGATGTGACTGGCCGACTCGAGCACGATGTACTTGCCGTCGCGCGTGCGCCCGGCCGCGATGTTGAAACGCTCATCATCCTCCTGGAAGACCAGCACGGCCTCAGAAAGCTGCCCGGCGCGGCTGCGGAAGAATTGAAACTGCCGCTTCTGCTGCTCGTCCTCGACGGTGTAAAAGAGAGTTTTATTGTCCGCGGCCCACACTACGGAACCCACGCGCTCTATCTCGTCCGCGAGCGTTTCGCCGGTTTCAAGATTCTTGATCCGCAGCGTGTACTGGCGAAACCCCGTGGTATCGGTCGAATAGGCCAGCCAGCGGCCGTCGTCGGTAATGTCGGTGTCGCCGATTGCGAAAAACGCGTGGTCCTTGGCCAGCGCGTTTCCGTCGAGCAGGATTTGTTCGGTCGCATCGGCTTCCGGGCCGGCCGGCCCACCGCGCTTGCGGCAATAGATGCCGTATTGCAGGCCCTCCTGCGTCCGGGAGTAATACCACCAATCGCCATCCCGATAGGGAACTGAGACGTCGGTCTGCTTCACATGGCTCAGCATCTCCTGGTAAAGTTCTTCGCGGAGCCCGGCCAGAGGCGCCATCACAGCCTCGGCATAGGCATTTTCGGCTTCCAGGAACGCGGTTACATCGGGATTTTCTTTTTTGCGCAGCCAGGCGTAGTCGTCGGCCAGCAGCACTCCGTGCATTTGGGTTTCTTTGCGTTCCTTATGGGCAACGGGGGGCGCTGGAATCCTGGATTCGTTCATTGTCTCGGTCATTTCTTCTCCAGTGTAGAGCCTGCCCGCCGGGAACCTCCGCCGCCCCGCCAACGTACAATGGAGGAGAAATGAAAGGTTCCGGCCGCGCGCGTTTTGCCCTGTTTCCGCCACTGCTGGCGGCGCTTTTCGCATTTCTCGCGGTTCCCGCGCATGCCGAAAAGGTGGCCGACCTTCCCCAGCCCACCGACTATGTGAGCGATTTTGCCCACGTGCTCTCGCCCGAGGCTATCGCACGGCTCGATTCCATCTGTTCACAACTGGATCACACTGCGGCTAACGCGAAGATCGCGGTGGTCACGGTGCACGATCTCGACGGCGACGACGCGGCCGACTACGCCACGCAGCTCGAAGACCACTGGAAGATGGGGGACAAGGATAAGGCAACGGGCCAGAACCGTTACGCCATGGTTCTTTTGGCCGTTGCGGATCATAAATATCGCATCGAGGTTGGCTACGGACTGGAAGGCATTCTGCCCGACGGCAAGACGGGCGACATCGGCCGCGACATGGTTCCCGACCTGAAGGCCGGCGACTATGACGGCGCGGTGACGACCGCGGTGGGTGAGGTAGCGCAGGTCATAGCCGACGATGCTCATGTCACGCTGGACAATGCACCCGCACCCGTTCCGGCCTCCGAGCCGGAGCAGCAAGAGCAGCCGTCCGCAGCCAAAGTCGTGGAAGGCATTCTCATCACGATTGTGATCATTTTCTACATTCTCCGCGTGCTGGGCAGCTTTGGTCTCTTCGGCTTGTGGGGTCTGAGCCTCTTCTCTGGCGGAGGCCGCGGCGGTTCCAGCGGCTTCGGCAGCGGTGGTGGAGGATTTGGCGGTGGCGGTGGTGGCTTCGGCGGATTCGGCGGCGGCGGTGGTGGTTTTGGCGGCGGTGGGGCCGGAGGAAGCTGGTAGCTAAGAGTTGATAGCTGTTCTAACAAGGAGAGTCGAGTTTATGAGCAAAGGACTTGGAATTACCCTGGGTGTCGTGGCCATTCTGCTGTTGGTGGTCGCCATGTGTTTTGGCAGCTACGTCAGCGCCAAGAATCAGATGGTGGCCCTGGATCAGGTGGTCAAAACAAATTGGTCCGATGTGGACGTGCAACTGGAGCGGCGCGCCGACCTGATTCCCAACCTGGTGGCGACCGTGAAGGGTTTCACCAAAGAGGAAAGCAGCGTGTTCACTGAGATCGCGCAGGCGCGGGATGGACTGATGAACGCACAGACGCCGGCAGACAAGATCGCCGCGAACGGACAGCTCGATACCGCTCTCGCCAAGGTTCTCGTCCTGACAGAAAACTACCCGCAACTGCGCTCCAGCGATCAGTTCATGCGTTTGCAGGATGAGCTGTCAGGCACCGAAAACCGGATTGCTGTGGCTCGCAATCGGTACAATCAAGCGCTCCAGGATTACAACACGTACATCCAGCAATTCCCCAACAGCATTTGGGCACGCTACGCCGGCTTCCAGGTGAATAATGCGCGCTTCCAGGCCAGCCAGGCCGCCCAGACTACGCCAACTGTGCAGTTCTAGAGGTTCGCTCTGGTTGCCGCAAACGCAAAAAGGCCATTCCGCGCGCGCGGAATGGCCTCTCGGGCTGGAAGTCCAGCCGGGACGGTCTACTTGAAGGATGCGATGGCGCTGGCCTCGTCGTCGGAGATATCGAAGACGGTGTAGAGCTTGGTCAGCTGCAGCAGATCGTGGACCTTCTTGGTGAGCTTGAGCAGTTTAAGGGTCGCGCCCTGGTTACGGGCTGTGGTGTAAGCGCTCACCAGTTCGCCCAGGCCTGAGCTATCGATATAGTTCACATCGCCGAGATCGAGCAGGATGCTCTTCTGTCCTTTGCTGATCAGGTCGCGAATGGCGTCGCGCAGCTGCACGCTGCCTTCGCCGAGGGTAATCCGCCCGCTGAGATCCAGAACGGTAACGCCATCCACTTCACGGGAAGCTATCGAAAGTGCCACGGAAAATTCCTCCTTGTCAGTACTTCGGTTATAGCATCTTTGCGGCCTCCCGCTCCAAGGAAAATTCCTCGGCCGGACTGGTCGCAGGGAGAGAAGGGTTGATCCCGCACGTTGGACCTTGGGCAAGCAGACCTTATTGTTAGGTCTTTCCGGCGGCAGGCGCCAGATGTTTTACCAGCGTCAGCTCGGTCCCGGGGTGCAGTTGTCGAAAGTGTACCTCATCCATCAGCGACCGGATGAGAAAGATACCGCGGCCGGTGCCGCGGAGCAGGTTTTCCTGAGCCAACGGATCGGGCACTTTATCGGGATCGAATCCCGGGCCCTCGTCGGCGATGGTAATCTTCAGGTCCTCGCCGGTATTTTCGAGAGAAACCTCGATCTGCCGGGAGGGATCGTACTCATTGCCATGCAGCACGGCGTTAATGGCCGCTTCGCGCACTGCCATGGCGATATGAAAGCGCTGGTCCTCGTCGAGACCTGCCTCAATAGCCATTTGGTCGGAGGCTGACTCCACCTCTCCGACGCTATCCATGGTGGAGCTCAACTTGAAGCTCCGCCGTCCTCTGCTGGGTGCGCTCACCGGGCTGTCTTCCGCCTCCGCCGGAGCGGCTGGGGCCAAGCGCCCCTGCTCCGGGAATCTTCTGGCAGTTTCAGGTCTGGATGCGATTGTGTCAAGGCTGCATCTGATGTTTAGACGCCGCTCCCACCGCCAGGCGAACCAGATGAGCCATCTCGCGCTTGCTCACGGAGCGCTTGGTCAAATCGCTGTCAATGAGGTTCCGGGTATCTTACATATCACTTCGAGACGAATCGCAGACCGGGTAAATACCGCCTCAAAAGGTCTACACTCAAACCCATGGGCACGCATGCTACCGACGCGCACACCGAGCCGCGCATCGCGACTCGTGTCAGCCTGACGGCGATTCTCGGCATGCCTGTGACCGACGCGCAGGGGCATCTGTGCGGCAAGCTCAAGGACATTGCCATTACCACCGGGCCAGACGGCGGCAAGGTGGCCGGGCTGGTGCTCAAGACGCGCACCGGCCTTGCACTCGTGCCCTCCCAGGAAGTGATCGAGACCCCGGCCGGCACGCTCGAAGTGCGCTCGGTCGAAGTCCTGACTCCGCTCAAGGAGGAGGGCAACTTTCTCTTTCTGCAGCAGGACCTGGTCGACCGTCAGATCATCGACATCAATGGCCGCAAAGTGGTGCGTGTGAACGATGTGGACCTGGAGTGGATGGGCCAGGGCGCAGCGCACCTGCTGCGCGTGGCTGAAGTCGAAGTGGGCTTGAGGGGTGCCTTCCGCCGTGTCTTTAAGGGAGTACTCCCGCGCGCCCGCCTGGAGGCTGTTTCGCGCAAGTTTACGGCGCGCGCCATTCCCTGGCAGTTTGTGGATGTGATCGAGCCCGATCCCGCGCGCCGCGTCAGGCTGCGCATCGAACACGAGCGCCTGGCCGATATTCATCCCTCCGAACTGGCCGACATTCTGGAAGATCTTGCGCCCGCGGAACGCGAGGCCGTTTTCACATCTCTTGACGAGGATGTCGCGGCCGAGACTCTCGAAGAAGTCGAGCCCAAGCTGCAAAAGGCGCTGCTCGAAAAGCTCGACGACGAACGCATCGCCGACATCGTGGAAGAGATGGATCCCGGCGCAGCAGCCGACCTGCTCTCTGAACTGCCTGAAGAACAGTCCGACGCGATTCTCGAAGAAATGGAACCCGAGGAGCGGCAGGAGGTCTCGGAGCTGCTGGAGTTCGACGAGGACTCCGCGGCCGGGTTGATGACCACGGAATTCGTTTACCTGGGCACCGATGCCACCGTGGCACAGGCCGTGGAGGCGCTGCGCAGCTTCGATGGTGACCCGGAGGGCGTTACCGAGGTCTACCTGCTCGACGACAAGCGCGTTCTGCGCGGCGCGGTATCGTTGCCGCGCCTGGTGATGGCGCGTCCTGAATCCCACTTGAAGATCCTGGCCGAGCCCCGCGTCCTCTCTTGCCCGGCCGACATGCACCAGAACGAACTGGCTGAAATGTTCGATAAATACAACCTCCACTCTCTTCCCGTCGTCGATGTGCTGGGCCGCATGGTCGGCGTCGTGCAGTCGGAACAGGTCATCAGTTTTCTACGGGAAAAGCTCTAGATTCTGCACCAAGCCGCAGCCCCTCGGGTCTCGCTCCCGGCCATTTCCGGTTTTTGCAACTGGTGCCTATTACCAATTTGAGAGAAAATCCCCTGCCTTATCCGTTTCTGTGAAACAATTCATGTCAGATGCTCCAATTACCTAAGATCATCCAAGGCGGCATGGGCGTCGGCGTGTCCAATTGGCGCCTTGCCCAAGCCGTCTCAAAACTCGGCCAGTTGGGCGTTGTGTCGGGTACGGCGCTGGATTCGGTGTTCGTGCGCCGGCTCGCGGACGGTGATCAGGGTGGGCACATGCGCCGGGGAGTAGACGCATTTCCGTTTCAGGAGACGGCAAAGCGCATCTGGCAGGAATATTTCGTGCCGGGCGGCAAGCCTGCTGGCGCGCCATACAAACCGCTGCCCATGCATCAGAAACACGATTCGCGCAAGCTCGTCGAGCTATGCATGATTTCGAATTTTGTTGAGGTTTTTCTGGCCAAAGAAGGCCACGATAATCCGGTAGGAATCAATTTTCTTGAGAAGGTGCAGATCCCGCATCTGGCTTCGGTTTATGGAGCCATGCTCGCCGGTGTGGGCTACGTGCTGATCGGCGCGGGCATCCCACTGCACATTCCTGGCGTGCTCGATGCATTCGCGTTGCACCAACAGGCTGAGTACCGCCTGGCTGTGACCGGCACGGCGCAAGAGCAGTTTGCGAATATGGACACGCTAATGCGGCTCAATCCGGCCGAGTACGCGGAAGGACCACTGCCGGCGCTCAAACGCCCCAGGTTTCTGGCCATCGTGTCGTCGAACACACTGGCCGCCACCATGCTGCGGCGGGCCAACGGACGCGTTGACGGGTTTGTGAACGAAAGTCCAACCGCGGGCGGGCACAATGCGCCACCGCGGGGCAAGCTGCAACTCAACGCGGGCGGAGAGCCGGTCTACGGCGAGCGCGATCGCGTGAACATCGCGGATTTGCGCGCGCTGGGCGTTCCCTTCTGGCTGGCTGGCGGCTATGGCAGCCCGGCCAAGCTGCGCGAAGCGCTCGATCAGGGCGCGGCGGGAGTGCAGGTAGGAACCGCGTTCGCGTTCAGCAGCGAATCGGGCATGAGACCCGATCTGAAGACGCGGCTGATCCAGCAGGCGATTGCGGGCACCGGCGAAGTATTTACCGATCCGCTGGCCTCGCCAACCGGATTTCCATTTAAAGTTGCGCAGCTCGAGGGCACCACTTCAGCGTCCGAGATTTACGAGGCGCGGATACGGACCTGCGACCTGGGTTACTTGCGCGAGCCGTACGTGGTGGGCGAGGGCCAGATCGGATACCGCTGCTCGGCGGAGCCGATTGAAAACTACCTGGCCAAAGGCGGCAAAATCGAGGAAACCGTGGGGCGCAAGTGCCTGTGCAATACCCTTATGGCAAATATCGGGCATGCCCAGACGCGCGGGGACGGTTCCGATGAGCCGGCTTTGATCACGGTGGGCGACGACCTGAATACGATTGCGCAGTTCATCGCGCCGGGGCGTGAAAGCTACAGCGCGGCCGACGTCGTGGAGCGCCTTCTCGGCGCGAACGCCAACACAATGGAGCAGATTGAACCCGTGCTCGCGGCTACGGCTTAACTCGCGCTTCCGACCCACAGCGAGGACCTGGAGCGCAGACCACTTTCCTCAGCACGCCGCAAAACCTCTGTAACGCTCCCGCATCAAGCCAGTAATCGTCCGCGCTTTTTTCCCGTGCTAGACTTCACCCGGGATCTCCCGACAACACCTGCAAGCGGTGCGGTCCGCATTCTTTTCGCGAGGCATTGAAAGCATTCGCTCGGAGGATGTCCTGTTGACTGGAACCCGGCCGGGTTAGCCGCGGCTTAGGTGCCGGAGGTCCATCGAGGGCGCACTTGGGAGCGCCGAAGAGGAGGGATAAATCATGGAGCCGGTCTACAAGTGGGAGCCAATCACCGACGAATACAAGACCCAGGCAGCAGAGCCTGTGGCTCTTGAGACCATTGAGGCCGAGAGCCAGAAAAAGCTGCAAGAAATTCATGATGCGGTGAAAAAAGAAAACGTGTGGGTCGAGAAGAAGGCCCCCATCGGCATCAGAGTATTTACCTGGTACCTTTTTTGCCGCGCCGGCTTTTATGCGCTTCTGTTGAGCGTTCTCGCCACCTTCCCGCAGTCAGGCACATCCACTTGGCTGACTGGGAGTCTTGGCCATTTCCTGCCGGGAGCGTCAGCGCGCGAAGAGGCCGCCAAACAACGGGTGGAGTTGCAGAAGGAAGCCGAGGCGCAAGGGTATACGTTGCCCGACGACGACGCGGCCGATCAGCAATCGCCAGAGCAGGCGGCTCAGCAACTGCGCGAGGAGGTCATGGTCTATCTGCTGTTCTCAACGGTGGTGACGGCAGTCGTCGGATTCATGTGGTGGAACCATTCCTGGAAGGTCCGGTGGATCACGATGTTTTACGCCGGCGCGTTTGTGGCCAAGGCCGCGGTGGGCTACTTTGCGATCGTAGCCTCGGGGATTGGTTCTCAGCTCGATCCGGGTGAAATGCCCGCGCTCATGCTGGCCATCGCCGTGAACGGCTTCATCTTTTGCTATCTCGCATTCTGGCCCGACGTAAAAGAATGGTTCGAGGGCCAGCACTGACGAGTTCTGTGAGCGGTCTAGCTTGCTGGCGTTGCCGCACCCTTCGCGCTGCCCACGCTGAACACCCTGGGAACGCGATCGGCCACCGCCGGCAGCGCCGGGAACGGCGCGTGCGGCTCCGACTGGTACCAATAGGCAGTCGAATAGAAGTTATCGGAGCGGTTGTTGGCCGAGCCGTGTTCGATGGTTACTTTGATTGACTTCTCGAAAGCGATGGGACTCTCATTGTGCCAGCGATATTGGCAATAGCGGCCGCCGATGCGCGCCGGGTCTACGATGTACGGCGTGCCTACGTGGAGAAATGCGTAGGCCTGGTCGCCATAACCCCATGCGCCATTGAAATAGTCCTCCGTTCCCGTGCCATTGATCGTGGGCATCGCATCCCCATCGACAAAGATCATGTCGTCGCCTTCGCCAAACCATCCGATTTCGTTCTGTAGCACGGCCTGCGTTACGCCAACAAAATGCCCCTTGCCCGCGGCCTCGAGAAACACGTAATTGTCTTTGCCGCTCAAATTCTTTCCGTCGCTTACCACGGCCTTGCAAGGCGCGGCCTGGCGGTATTGCGCGTGAAGGCGTCCCAGGCCCTCGGGCAGTGAAGGAAGAGCTACGTAGTCGACGGCAAAATAAAGGCTTCTTACGGTCGAGGGGCCCTCGTTCTCGAGCGTGATGCGCGCTGCTGTCGCAAATGGCATCTGGAAATATGAGTTCAGCGCTTTGACAGGCGCGACAGCCAGCAACTCCGATTGGTAAACGAAGTATTCGCCCAGGCCAAGACCGAAGAAGTCGCCAATGGGGGTCTCGATGGAAGGCGAGGACTCATCATCCCACCACGCTCGCAGCACCAGGTTCTTCAGGTGCATCGGGTCCTGCGAATTGATGGTGAACCAGATGTGCGTGACGACGCCGGCACCTTGCACGTCGAGCAACGTGGCCGTTTTGCCCGGCTCCACGACAGCCCAATCGGCATTGCCGCCCGTGCGATCCCAACTCCCCGAGCGAACGTTCTTGTAGTTCCGGAGCCGCGCCAGTGCAAAAAGATCTTCTTGCGCTCCCGATGCTGGATCCGCGGCTGACGCTCCTGCGGTCGATGCTCTACCCGTTGCGCTGCCAAGCCCCAGCAACGCGCCTGCCGAAGCCATGGTTCCCAGCATCCTGCGCCGGCTCGTCCCGATCCTACTTGCGTCATTCGCAGACATATTCCATCCCCTCAGAGCAAAAGATTGTAACAGCACCCAATATATAGTCTTTGGGCCTTAGCTCGTTCGAAGTTGCGTTGACAGTGCTCTCTCAGCGAGGGATTGCAGGGAAAATCGTCAATCGCAATTGCGTTGAGCCGTATGGAACCAGCGAGACGCGTTCTACTTCCCCCGCAGGCCGGTTGAGGCTCAAGTCAGGGAGCGGCGGAGTGAACTTCTGTTCCGGCTTGTCGGGATTCGCTTGCAACGCCCACCCCTCGATCTTTTGCACCGGCACGCTCAACGTGGTCGGAGGATTCTCCCACGGGTCATCTATCAGTGCCGGACTGTTTTTCACCTGCACTTCGATCTCCAGCTTTTCAGGATCGAGGGCGAGACCGTAATTCCATTCGCTGGCCGGCGTAGCTTCCCAACTGGGAAAATCCTCGGTGGTGAACTTCGGCTCCACGCGCGGCGTCCAGTTCTCCTTGATGGGCAGAGAGTAGACGATGGGACCGCGCTCGATGCCCATGCCATTCTGCGGCCAATGCGTGACGGCCAGCTTCATCGGCAGAGTCAGCACAATCCGTTCGCCGGGCGTGAACGTGCGGCGCAGGATGATGAATCCATTTTGGTCGCGCACCGCCGGGACTGGTTTTCCGTTGATCTCGAGGCGCGGCGCGGAACACCAGCTGGGCACGCGCAGCGCAAGCGGAAACGCAACTGGCCGCTCGGCGCTGATGTTGAATTCAATGCGTTCGCGGAACGGGTAATCGGTTGTTTGCACAATGCGCACCAAGCTCGAGTCTTCGCCCACGCGAGCGGTCACCGTCGACGCGCCGTACAACGCCGCCGCCAATCCGCCGTCCCCAGTCTTCATCCACATGCGGATCGCGTAGTTGGGAAAGATGCGATGCACATTGCCGCCGCAGCAAGCGGTGACTTGTCCGGGATTCGGCTGGTACGCCATCTTCCGCCCGCCGTGCTCCATCACGTTGTGATCGGAATCAAGCGTGGCAAGAAACTGGTTGGGGCAGGAAAAGTATTGCACCGCTTTCCAGTCTTTCTTGATGGCTCCGGGCGCGGCATTGAAGCAGGCGCGCTCCACACGATCGGCCCACACCGCATGGCCGCGGGCCATCAGCATGGTGCCCCATGACCAGGTGTGATCGGAAATGTCGCAGGTCTCGTGCGAATCGAGCGAGGTTGTGGTGCGATACATCTCCGTGGTGGAAGGAATGCCGTCGATGAGCATGTGATGATCGAAGATGCGCCGTTCCGCCGCCGCGGCAAAGCGGAGATACTCCGGGTTTCCCGTGTAGAGATAGAGAAGGGCGGGCAGCTTCATGGTTTCCGCGTAAGTCACGCCGTGACAGTTAATCGGTGTGGCGGCGAAGACGCGCAGCTCCGACATGTCGGCGTAACCCGGGTCTTCATTTTCCAGAAATTCGCTCCAGGCATTCTCGGCCAATGCCAGCAAGGCCGGGTCGCCGGTACGCGCGTATGTCCACAGCATTCCTTCCACATTGGTGACGTTTCTCACTGGCTTTCCGTAATCCGCGTTGTCCCCGAGGAAGTGTTTGCGCAATGCCGCGGGAATGTCGGCGCTATCCGGATCGCCCGGCAGCGCCGTTGCATCAGAAAGAGCCGCCAGGCTGCGGAACAGCACGTTCTGCGGCCAGCGATGAAAATCACCCACGGGATCTTCAAAGAATTTCGGGCCGAGATAGCCACTGTCAGCGGCGTGCGCGAGCGTGTAGTCGAGCGTGGCGCGCACCTGTGCCATCAAATCTTTGTCCTCGAGCACAAGGGCCAGTCGCGTCGCCCCATCGAGCCAATAGGCCTTCTGTTCCCATGGCCACCAGGACGCGGCCGTCTCCTCGCCTGCCCAATACGTATCGCTGAACGGCCAGGAAACCTGCGGCAGTTGCGAGCCGAGCTGTGCGGCTTGCTTTTCAAGCATGTGGCGCAGCCAGCCCTCGGGCCGCACGGCCCCGGGCGCCAACGGTTGCAGTACACCGTAGTACGTGACGCTGGGATGCGTCTCCTCGGCTGCGAACGAAAGACTCCCCTTCGCCAGCGCAGCGGAAGCCAGCAATCCAAGGCGCAGAAATTCACGACGATTCCATTCAGCTGTGCCAAGGCTCTGAGGATGCTTCATGCTGTCCTTTCCTGGGCTGCTTTCGCAGACGCGCGCGTGTCTGCGAAATGCGACAGCGAATTCTAGCACAGGCATTGTCGGCGGCATTCCGCGCCCGTCGCGACGCACGCGCTGAAAAACTGTTGGGCGGCTCGTGCGACCATCGTCCGGCCTGTTATGGTCAGGAAGGAAAAGTTTTCCGCACATCGAAAAGACTGCAATGAACCCACCATAGGAACTCGACTGCATGTGGAAGCGCTGGCGAATCCGGATCCTTCTCTTTCTGGCCGTTCTCGGCCCCGGATTCATTACCGCCAATGTCGATAACGACTCCGGTGGCATCTTTACCTACTCTCAGGCGGGCGCACAGTACGGTTATTCCCTCCTGTGGACCATGATCCCCATCACCATCGCGCTCATCGTGGTGCAGGAAATGTGCAGTCGCATGGGGGTGGTCACGGGCAAGGGCCTCAGCGACCTCATCCGCGAGGAGTTCGGCCTGCGCGTCACCTTCGTGCTCATGGTGCTGCTGGTGGTGGTCAATTACACCAACGTGGTCACCGAGTTCATCGGCATCACCGGCTCGCTACACTTGTTCCACGTTTCCAAGTTCATCTCTGTGCCCATCTGCGCTTTTCTTGTATGGGCGCTGGTGCTGCGCGGCGACTACAAAAGCACCGAGAAAATCTTCCTTACAGCCTCGTTGGTCTACATCGCGTATATCTTTGCCGGCGTTCTCGCTCAGCCGGACTGGCACGAGTCTCTGCGCGCCACCATCACGTTGCCCAAGCGCACGGTGTGGAACGAGAGCTATATCTACATGGCGATCGGCGTGGTGGGAACGACCATCGCTCCGTGGATGCAGTTCTATCTGCAATCGTCGATCGTGGAGAAGGGAATTCGCGTAAAAGACTATGCGGCCTCGCGTCTCGACGTCATCGTGGGCTGCATCTTCACGGATGTGATCGCGTGGTTCATCATCGTGGCCTGCGCAGCCACGCTCTTCGTGCACGGCATGGGCGCCATCCAGGTTGCCGCGGACGCTGCGGAAGCCATGCGCCCTCTGGCCGGTGACTACGCCTTCATCCTTTTCGCCTTCGGGCTATTCAACGCATCGCTCTTTGCGGCCTCCATCCTTCCCCTCTCCACGGCCTACACCGTGTGCGAAGGCCTGGGCGTGGAGTCGGGCGTGGACAAGAACTTCCGCGAGGCGCCGTTCTTCTACTGGCTCTACACGCTGCTCATCGCGGGCGGAGCGATCACGGTGCTTCTGCTCCCGGACGCGCAACTGATCAACGTGGCCATTCTCTCGCAGGTGCTCAACGGCGTTTTGCTGCCAGTGGTCATCATCCTCATGCTGATGCTCATCAACCGCAGCGACCTCATGGGCAAGTACAAGAACTCGCGCCTATGGAATATTGTCGCGTGGTCCACCAGCATCATCGTCATCGGCATGACGTTTGCGATGTTGTGGGGATTGATGACCGGACATTAGGAATCGCGCGCGGCTCGACGCGCAAGAGTCAAAGTAGAGCGACTCGAAGCTAGCTCCGCGATGCCCTAAGACTCAGAGTCGAGCTCGTGGCGGCTGGAGGATGAGCCTGGCTCCGCGGAGAGGCCGAGAGGAGACTCAAGATTCACTTGCTTGCGCTTTCTTCGCCTGATTCTTGGGGCAATACCCAATGAAATGGCGACGGCTCCAATGATAAGCGCCAATAGGCGCGCTCCGCCGATGAGGTCGCGCCAATAGCCGCGCGAGAGGAAGGCTTCAACTTTGTCACCGCGTATTCGAACGATCGTGCCGTCGTCGAACTCACAAGTAAATGAGCCCGTTGGGAATCCTCCAGTCGGTCCCGGAGATACTGCGGCGTGCCATTCCGGATCACCTTCGGCTAAGTAGATGGTTATCTCGGCGCCTTCGAGGCTCGCCTCCGATTGCTTCGCCTCAGAAACGGCCTTCTCGCGCACAACCAGCGTAACCAGCATGAGAAGAGCAACCGTCAGGGCGCCTGCAACCAGCAGCACGTTACTCACGGCACGCAATTTTGAGTTGCCGGCGCGCCCTGCAAGATTGCCCAAAATGCCTGTTCCGCTGCCGGTTCTTTGCATGGCGGAGATACTACGCGAAAGCACCGGCACCGGCAAGAACTTTGCGGCGCCGGGCTGAATGAACCTGCCTTGTAAGGATCGCTTCGAGCCTGGTGGTTTCCCAACCTTTCGCAAGAGCGCGAAAGGATAGGGCACGGAGCTTGGTTAGTTACAATCTCGCGTGCATCCTGCGGTAGCGTCGACGCAGCAGGAGCACAGGCACTCCGAGAATCGTGAACCAGATCAGAATCGTAAGCCCGTAGGCCACCAGAAACAGAAAGATCCCGACCACGGTCCCAACCGCGTTGCGATACCCGGCGACGAATGCATTACGCACCCGCACTGAAAGCGGCGCCGCGCCCGAGACTGGCCCGTAGTCCACCGTCAACGAAAGGTCAATGCTGGCAAAGTCCACGCGGTGCTCCAGGTTCGTTTGTTCGGCCTCCATGCTTTCAATGTCGCCGCGCACACGGGCGATTTCTTCTTCCACCTGGAGCACGTCGCTCACGGTCCCCGTGCGCTGCTGGAGAATAGTGCGCAAACGATCTTCCGTATCGCGCGCGGTCTTCAGGCGCTGGTCCAGGTCGGCATGCTGCTGCGTTACGTCTTCGCCAGATTCCGATTCGCTTGCCACCCGGCCAAGCCCGCGCAAATCCTTCATTGCAGCGGCAAGATTTGCAGCCGGAATGCGCAGTGAGGCCTTCAGGCTCGGCGCATCGTCCGCCGGCGTATTGACGTCCATCTCCGAAGCGTAGCCGTGATATTTCGCCAGAATGGCGTCGAGCGCCGGACGCGCGGCCGCGACATCCTTGGCAACAACCACCAAGGTGACCGACCGCGCGATGCGGGGAACTGCCGATTGCGTGTCCTCATTCCCACCTGGAGTGGGTGACGGCTGCGGGGCTCCTCCAGCGCTGGCGGGCGACGGAGCGGAGATCTGCTCGGCCATCATCGCTGAAGCAGGCTGGTTCTGCGTAGACCCTGGCTGCAGCCGGTTGTGCACAACCGAAATACCAATCACCGCAATGAGCAGCATCGCGGCTATTGCGCTCGCTCCTCCAAAAACCCACGGTCTCCAGCGCCGCCCGCGTGCACGGCCGAATCGGGCCTTCGTGGCCCCGCTGCCCCAGCCGGAATCCGCACCATGCAACTGTTCTTGAACGGCTTCTTCGATACGCTTTGAAACCGGCGGCGCACTCCATTCCCCGAGCGTCTGCGAGGTCTCGCGGAATTGCCGCACCATCTCCGCGCATTCCCGGCACTCGGCCAGGTGTGCCTCCGCGGCGTGCATTTCTTTGGCAGATAGTTCGCCGTCGCAGAAGGCCATCAGTTCTTCTGGAGCGAATGGATGTGTCGTCGCAACGTTCATATGCCCTCCTCTTGCCTTCTCATCTCACGGCCACTCGACGGAGCTTTTTCCAAAAGCAGTTCTCGCAGCGCCATGCGCGCCCGAAAAAGCCGCGACCGGACAGTATTGACCGGCAGTTTCAGCAGTTCCGCAATTTCGCCGTAACTCAATTGCTCGAATTCGCGCAGCAGCAGAATTTCGCGGTCCACGACCTCCAGTTTTCTGATCGCTTCGCTCATCAAGAGCTGCGTAACAACGCCAGATTCTGCGGCCGGCTCAGCGTGCTCTGCCGGCGAGCCCAGGAAGGTCGCCCGGAATGCGGCCTTACGCCGGTATGCTCGCAGAATCTTGAGCGCAATCGCATAAAGATAGGTGCGGAACCGCGCGCTCTGTTCATAGCGCGGAGCGGCGCGAATCACGGCCACGAACGTTTCCTGGGTCAGCTCCTCGGCCTGCGCACGATCGGCGACTCGCCTCCAGAAAAATCCGAACAGCGGCTGCTTGTAGCGCCCAAACAATTCCGCGAACGCATCGCTCGAGCCGCGCGCGAAAGCTGTCATCAGCTCCTCGTCGCTGCTCTCGGCGCCTGGAGTCGCGTCGCCGAAGTTCGTTCCGAGATTCAATCTCGTTCGCTCCATTGCGCCTGGCATTCTTGCCCTCGAGTCTAGGCCCGCGGCCGGCATTGCATTGTCCATCATTCCGCCTGCGCCTTTCATATACGGTCATTGCGTAGAACGGCCAAAAGTTCCAGGCTTGCTTAATTTATTTGGATTTTGTGGGGATGGAGCGAAACGGCAGGGGAATCGTCTACAGCAGTTTGCCTGCCGCCAGATCCTTGATCAACCCGCGGTCGGCAGCCAGAAACTCGTAGCCAGTCAGGTCTTCGAGCTTGACCCAGCGCACCTGCTGATATATCTGATTGTCGATCTCGCCGGCAAACTCGCGCACGGCAAAGAATTGCAGGTCCACGGCGCCCCCACGGCGGTAGTGGTGGCGGATGCGTGTGACCGCCGGCCCCACCTCGGCGCGGATGCCCAGCTCTTCTGACAGCTCGCGCGCCAGAGCCTCCTGCGCGCTCTCGCCGGGCTCGATTTTTCCGCCGGGAAATTCCCACAACGATGCCATGGGCTGATCCGCCCTGCGCTGTCCGATCAGGACCTCGCGATCGCGCACGATCAGCGCGGCCGCCACAAAGCGCAGCGCGGGAGCCGCGGGCCGGCGGCTGGAACCTGTCTCGAGGTCATCCACGCGTTTAGTGTAAACCCTGTAAATCGAATGTGATTCGCAGACTGATCGCGCGGGCGCCGGTTTGCGCAAGTAACTAGGTTTTGCCGGCCGATTCACCCATCACGGCGGCATCGATGCCTTCGGCAGCCTTGGGTCTGTAGGAACCCCAGCCGTTCTTCGCCGCCGCTTCTTTGAGCGCGGGAGAAGGATTGACGGGGAAGGCGCATCGCGCCAGTTCCAGCATGGCCAGATCGTGGATGGAGTTGCCGAAAACCGCATCGGGGTGGGGAAGTCCCACGCGCCGGAGAGCCGTCGCCTTGGCCTCATCCGTGGGCACATCCACAATCTCGCTGGTAATGATGCCTTCTTTGACGCGCACTTCGGCCGCCAGAATGCGCTCATCCGGAATCCCAAATTCGCGCAAGCCCTCCGCGATCACCCAGCGATTGGTCGAGCTCACTGCCCAGATCTCGGTCCCGGCCTTCTTTAACTTGGCCACCAGCGCAAACAACTCCTCAAAAATGCGATGGCGCACAAACTCGTCGACATATTGGGCCGCTGCCGCGCGCAACTCCGCCTCGCGCAGGCCCGCGTACATCTGCACCATCTCGCCGCACATTGCCTCTTCGGTTACGTTGCCCGCCCGGTAATCGCGGTAACGCGTGTCGATCCAGTCGTTGGTCGAGCGCGACACCAGCCCCTGTTCCAGCGTCCAGGCCATGAATCCGTAACCTGCGTCGCCGCTCCAGAGCGTTCCGTCGCAATCGAATACCGCGACCTTTGGTTTGCATGCAAAAACCAGGCGCTCAAACTCTTCAGTTGTCCAATTCTGAGCTTCTAAATGAGTAGCTTTCAATCGTTCCTCAATCCTGCCTGAGACATTCTTCCTCTTCTATTTTCATCGAAATCGCCGGCATTTGCACGCGGGAGGGCTGCCGTCATGTGAATGCGGCATCAATTGAGCTAACCTTGCTGGCAAAGGAGTTAGGCCGGGTGATTCGGGAGCTCCCAGCGCCGGCGGGCCTCCGCAAAGCACTCGCGCGCAATGCGCACCATGACGAGGGACTGCTCCCAGCGATCCGATTCTTCGTGCCCATCAAAAACTCGCGCGTAGTAGAACTCCGGACCCAGCAGTTCCGGCGTAAAACAGAACCGGTCGCAGAGCGGCCTTCGCAAGAGATAGCCAAGAAACGATTCGGTCCACAGCGCACGAAAGTGAGCGACGTATGGACGCCCGTCCACCGAACCATCGCCGATATCTACTTGCATGCAGCCGGGATTACCAATGCGCCCATGCAGGAAGCCGATCCTGCCCAGCACAGGCCGGAAGAACTCCATCTTGTTCTCGAATCCGCCGTAGACCATCTCGGTTCCCGTGTACCAGTGCGAGAAATCGCCATTGAATTCCAGGTCCGGGAAACGCTCAAGGAACTTCACCGTGCGCCAGGGATCCTGAAAGATCGTGGCGCGGTGCGTCTCAACATACAGTGGAATCGAAAACTGTTTGGAAGCTGAAAGAACAGATTCAATCAGCGCGCCTGCTTCGTCGTCGTTTTCGGTGCCCCAGCCCACGTGGAGCGTCAGGCATTCCAGGCCGGCTTCGCGCCCCTCCTTCGCCAGCGGCGCAGCTTCCGTCGGCGTATTCACGCGCCCGCTTCCGCAAACGCCCAGGCCGAGCCCGCGCGCTTCATCCAATTGTGCGCGGTCGATCTGCCAGCCGAATTGCACACCGTCGTATCCGGCGTCGCAAATCGCTTTGAGGCCGCCTGTCTGTTGCGGCATGTCGCCGAAAGACTGGAGGTTCATGAAGACCCGCAAGCGCGGATCGCGTACCTCATCGGTCTTACTTGTGCTGGGTGAACTCATAGTTAGAACTCATCGTAAGCGATCTGCCGCGCGGAAACTCCAATCGACTCGAGCATCCGCGTGCAGGCCTTGATCATTTGCGGCGGCCCGCACAAGTAATACTCGGCGGATTCCGGATGCGGGTGATCGCGGAGATATTTTTCCAGCACCACCTGGTGGATGAATCCCTCGTGCCCGGTCCATTCGTCGCCGGGCAGCGGTGACGAGAGCGCGAGATGGAAGGAAAAATTCGGATGGCTGGCCTCGAGTGCGCGGAAATACTCCTCGTAGAAGATCTCCTGGCGCGAGCGTGCCCCGTACCAGTAGCTGATCTTGCGGGCGCTCTGCTCCGATTCCAGCAGGTGCGAAAGGTGCGCGCGCAAGGGAGCCATGCCCGCGCCGCCTCCGATGTACACCATTTCGTGTTTTGTGGGCTTGATGTGGAAGTCGCCGAAGGGGCCGATGGCCGTGACAGCGTCGCCAGGTTTCAGGCTGAACGCGTAGCTCGAGCCCACGCCGGGAGCGCAGTCCTGCCCCGGCGGCGGCGTGGCGATGCGGACATTGAAGCGCAACTGCCGCTCCGTCTTGGGATTGCCGGCCAGCGAGTAGTTGTTGCGGCGGCCGGGTTGAGGGTTGCGCGCAACCAGATCAAAGACGTGCTGCTGCTTCCACACCGAAGCGTATGGCTCGGGAATGTCGAAATCGCGGAAACTGATGGAATCGTACGCGGGGATGTCGAGTTGCAGATAGTCGCCCGGTGCGAAGCCGATAGCACTGGCCCCGTCCTCCGGGTCGATTTCTGGCTCTAGCACCAGTTCCTTGATGAAGGTCGCGACGCTACGATTGCTCACCACGCGAAACTTGAACGCTGTATGCGCACGTGCCCCCACACCGCCGGCATGCACCACGTCAACAAAAATGCGACCATCGCGCTCCGTAACCGGGTAGGTCGCAAGGCCGCGGCAAATCGGCGCCCGCGCCGGCGAGCCATCCGCAAGATGGAAGCGCCCGTTATGCTTCGGGCACTCGATGATGCCGCCAATCACCAGGCCGTCGGAAAGGTGCGTGTTGCCGTGGGTGCAGAGGCCGTCGGTCGCGTAGAGTTGGCCGTCTTCATCGCGGTAGACGGCGTAAGTTTTTCTGGCGTGATCGAAGCGAACCGCATCGGCGCGCCGCAGGTCGGCTGCCGCGCAGACAGCCACGCATCCAGCGGAATCAGGCTGCGCTTCCGACGCAAAGCAGGCTTCGCGCGTACGCACCTTGGGCTCGGGCAGCCTGCGCTTCACGTGATACGCCGGATCCTTCCTCTGGCGCAGGACGGTGGGAAGAATCTCGCGCCAGGCGGAAAGGATGGAAGGATACGGTGGCGGGCAATCGCTTTTGACGACCTTGTGCAGCCGGGAGAGCGCATGATACGGCACCAGTGGGAACATGTGGTGCTCTACGTGGTAATTCATGCTCCAGTAGATGTACCGGCTGATTGGATTCATGTAGACGGTGCGGCAATTGAGGCGATGGTCGAGGACATTCTCCGCCAGGCCGGCGTGCTGCGGAGTGTTCTGGATGATCATGAGCCACGTGCCGAAAAATTGCGGCAGCACGAACAGAAAAATCGGAATCCAGCTACGCCAATAGATCGCGACCCCAATGGCCGCTGCATAAATTGCCAGATAAAGCCGCGCGTTGCGATAGACCTTGTGGAATTCGGTTTCCGGAATGAAAGATCGCTCACCCTCGGGGATGCGTCCCAGCGCGTGCCGGAACAGGCTCGTGAAATGGTTGCGATAGACGCCCACAGCAAAAAGGCTCAGAAACAGTCCGAAGATATCCGGCGGCCTTGGAATTTGAATCTCGGGATCGCGCCCCACGATGATGGTGTCGCTGTGGTGACGATTGTGGCTCCAGCGCCAGAGCACCGATTCTCGCATCACCATGAACGAGGCTAATTCGTAGATCGCGATGTTCATCCAGTCCGTCCGGAACGCGGTGCCGTGGCCGCATTCATGCCAACGTGAATCGGAACTGGTGCCGTAGAGTACGGCGTAAATCATGTAGGGAAGAATCACCCACCACGTGCCCCACAGCCGCCACGTTGCGTATCCTGAGCCGATGATCAGCGCGAACCAGAGAATGGTGTCGCGAATCGCAGGCCCGTTGCGCCGCACCAGCAACTCGCGCATGGTTTCCCGCGGAACCGCGCATTGATACCAATCGGCTTCGGCAAGCCCTTTCTCGATGGCCAGTGAGGCATTTACGCCCGTCAAACTGTAGTCGAGCGTGGGCGCGGGTTGATCAAGGACTGCTGCGTCGTGACTCATTGCTTCCATTCTAAGGACTGATCGTTCCTTCCTGTTGGCTTTCAGACGCGCTGCGCGCGGACTTGTCATTTCTTGCCGCGTTTGCGGAGCGGACCGAAAATGCATACGCCGTTGTATGGCGTTGGGTTTGCCCAGGGTGCAGAAGAATGTCGTTGCGGCGCGCGGCGTTCGCGGCGTCGGGGTAACCTTCGCACTCCAGGCAGATTCCTGCATGGGGCGCATACACGGCGCCTGATTTGCCCTTACTCGAGCAGTTCAGATGGCTGCCCGTATAAAGCTGCAAATAGCATTGCGTGGTCGACACCGTCATCACACGCCCGCTCTCAGGATCTTCAAGGCGCGCGGCAAGCCGCATTTCGCTTCCGTTTCGTTTGGGCAGCGCATACAGATCGCCGTGTCCCTGGTAGAGCTGGCCAATCACGTCGCCAACCCGGCGCGGCGTCTGAAAAACGCTGCCATGGAGGGACGTCGGCTCCAGCCGGCCCGTCGCAGTCAGATGTTCATCCACAGGAACAAACTCGCTCGCAAAAATCTCCAGCCGGTGATCCGCAATTGAGCCTGAGGACTCGCCGGCCAGGTTGAAATAAGAATGATGGGTCAGGCTCAGGGGCGTGGTTCTGTCGCTCACCGCTTCGGTTTCGATCAAAAACGCGTTTTGATCAGTCACCGTATATGTCACGGCGACGTGCACATTTCCGGGGTAGCCCTCCTCGCCATCAGGGCTATCATAACTGAGCCGCAACGACGGCGCGCCGTCCTCGCGATCGACCGGCGTTGCGTTCCAGAGACGCTTGTCGAAGCCTTCAATGCCGCCATGCAAATGGTTGGGCGGATCGTTGCGCGCCAACCGGTAGGTGTTGCCATTGAGCGTGAAGGCGGCGTCGGAAATGCGGCCTGCCATGCGGCCCGTGATGGCGCCGAAATAGGGATGGCCGCTGAGGTAAGAGCCGAGGTCGTTGAATCCCAGCACCACGTCGCCCACGTTTCCATTACGGTCCGGCGTCAAGATCCGCGTCACGATGCCGCCGTACGTGATCGCTTCCAGCACCAAGCCGCCATGGCCGGTGAGCGTCCACGCCTCGACCGTCTCCCCGTCGGGAAGAACTCCAAATGTCCGCGAGCTGATTGGGGAAGCCATCGTGCAGAAACCTATTCAATTCTCAAGTTACCGCTCTCTCGCCGCGCTGTCCACAGTTCCGCGGCCCGGAACCACGGGAGATCCGGGCTGATTGTCTGCGTAGGCGGCCACAGTTCATCCGCAAGTTCGGGAGGCCCTATTCGGCTGCGGGAGACGCGTTCTCCACGGTCTCCACGAGGATTTTGGCGATGCGCCGCGCATCCATCTCCACCACCGTCAGCCGCCGGTCCTCATACTCCACCGATTCACCGGGGTGGGGAATGTGTCCGAGACGCGCCAGCACGAAACCCGCGAGGGTTTCCACGCCGCCGTCGCGGGGCAGGCTCCAGTGCAACTGCGTTTCCAGGTCGCGCAGATTCACGCTGCCATCCATCAGCACCGCGCCTCCGGCGCTGCCCAGAACCGGAGGCGAAGGCGCGTCGAATTCGTCCTCAAGCTCGCCCGCGAGCTGCTCGATTGCATCTTCCGCCGTCACCAGCCCCGCCGTGGAGCCGAACTCGTCAACCACGATGGCGAGATGGCGGCGGTTTTGCTTGAAATCGCGCAGCAACTCCAGCGCGGATTTGCTTTCCGGCACCACCAGTACCTCATGCATGATCTGCGCCAGGCGAATCTCCGCCGGCGGCGTCGCGGCGGAAGATGCAATCGCGCGCTGATAAAAGCGCCGCGACATTTCGCGCGCGTACACCGCGCCCACGATGTGCTCGGAGCCGCGGGCCTCATCGTAAACAGGAATGCGCGAATGATTGCGGGCAAGAACCCGCGCGAGCGCATCCTCAAGCAGCATGTTCGAGGGCAGCGAGAAGATCTTCTGCCGCGGAGTCATAATCTCGCGCACCGGCACGTCGCTGAGCTCGAGAGCGCGGTGCACCAGCACCTCCTGGAACTCGGGGATCACGCCCAACCGCCGCGCCGCAGTGGCAATCAGCTTCAGCTCCTCGGCGGAGTGGATGGATGCGGCCCGTTCCGTCTTGGGGATATCGAACCCGCGCAAGATGAGCGACGCCGATCGGCTGAGCAGACGCACCGCAGGTCGGGTGACAGCCATAAACACCAGCATGGGCGGAGCCACGGCCACGGCCAGCGCTTCGCCGCGGCGCAGGGCCAGCGCCTTGGGCACCAGCTCGCCGGCGACCACGTGAAAGTAGGTGATCAGGGCGAAGCCGAGCACCAGGGCGGCCACACTGCCGTAAACCTGCGCGTGCGGCAGTAAGCCGATCCACTTGCCAAGAAACTGCGCGGCCAGCGGCTCGCCCAGCCAGCCGAGGGCCAGTGAACATAGCGTCACGCCCAGCTGCACGGCGGGCAGAAGATCGTCGAGGTTGCGTTGCAGCCGCCGCACGGCGCGCGCCCCCGGAACCCGCGCCTCGAGAAGCTGCTCGACGCGCGTTTCGCGGATGGAAACCAGCGCAAACTCGGTCGCCACAAAATAGGCGTTGGCCAGTATCAGCAGGGCCACCGTCACGGGTTTGAACAGCAGAAGACCGTGCATCTGGCTGTGAGGATAGCATTGGATGGTGGATCGGGCAGCAGAGGCCAGGTGCCCCAGTCGATGCTCAACAATCCTGGAACCGGGCGGCGTCAGAATACGTATCTTGAGATCAATGAGGAGCCTAATGAAGAACTTCCTTTTGGGAACGGCATTTCTGGTCACTTTGGCGGCAGTTGCGGCAGCTCCGGCACGGGCCGAAGAGGCAACCTTTCAGCGCGATCTCACGGTCAGCGGCAGAGTAGACCTGACCGTGCAAACCGGCTCCGGCTACATTCATCTCACTAGCGGACCCGCTGGCCGCGTCCACATTTTCGGTCACGTCAAGTCAAATTGGGGCGCCAACGACGGGCAGGTGCACCAGATCGCAGACCATCCGCCCGTCGAGCAGACCGGCAACATTGTGCGCATCGGCGCCAATCACGAAAATCTCCGCAATATCAGCATCGACTACGACATCCAGGTCCCACCTGACACGATTCTGAATGCTGCGACCGGCTCGGGCAACCTGACGGACGACGGCGTGGGCGCCAATGCAAAACTCAACACTGGCTCAGGCTCCATTCACGCCACGGGATTGCAGGGCGGATTCTCGGTCGAGACCGGGTCAGGCGGCATCTACGCCGAACAGGTGGGGATCGGTGATGTGAAGGCGGAAACGGGCTCAGGCTCTATCGAGCTCAGGAATCTGCATGGCGGCCTGCACGCGGAGACTGGCTCGGGCACGATCAAAGCTAGTGGAACGCCGTCCGCGCAATGGCGGCTCCAAACCGGCTCGGGGAGCATTGAAATCTGGACTGGCAGTGCGGCATTCACGCTCGATGCCGATACCGGCTCAGGCAGCATTCATAGCGATCGCGAGATTGCGATGCAGGGAACGATGGAGCACCACCACCTGGCGGGCAAAATTGGTGGCGGCGGCCCCGCGGTCCGCATCCAGACCGGCTCCGGCAGCATTCACATCCATTAGCGCCGCGCTACGGGATGAAATAGTACGGGTCGGGATACTTCACCGAGAATTCCGCTTCCGGCTTACCCTTCAGGTCGCTCCACTGGTCGCCAACGTTCAGCGCCAGCGTGTAACCCTTGGCGATCATCTGGTTGCGGGCCACTTGCTTGAATTCGCCGATGCTTTGCGTTCCATGATCAGCGGGTAGCATCACCAGCGCCTGCCAATTGTCGAAACCCTGGGCGCGCAGGTTGCGCTCTGTGGCGGGGCGCTCCGCCTCATCGCGGCCGGTGATGAAGAGAATGCTTACGCCCAGCCGCTGCGCTTCCTTGTAAAGCCGCAGCGTGCCGGCGATCGCCGGCGCCTGCGCGGTATCGACCCATGCATCGAAGGCCGGCTTGTTGTAGGCGAAGTCGGCGCCAACTTCTTCCTGATAATTCGACAAGGTGGTCTCGTCGATGTCGAGAATGAGCGCCAGTTTTTCCCGCGCGTGGCGATGCGTGGCGCGTTGCCGCAAATAAGCAATCGCCCGATCCGCCTGCACATCCTGGTCGTGTGCCAGGCAACCGCAAGTGCAGGTGCAGTCGTGATATTGCCGAAGCTCCTTTTTCAGCGTGTCCAGGTTAGGAATGCGCTCCGCTTGCGTGTTGCTGTTGAATGCCGGCTGTGGTGACTGCTGCGCGGCAAGCCAGCCTGTCCCAAACAAAAGTACGAATTGCGCTGCCAGGATGGTGAATCGCTTGTTCAAAATCAGAAACTCCCTTCCACGCCTCGGAAGCCCAAGTTTAAATGAATCCTCCGGCCCCATTACACTGGAGACATGATCCGCGTTTTTCATCCCATTCCTACGGCGCAATTGAAGTTGCTCGTCTTCGATCTCGACGGGACCCTGATCGACTCCGCGCAGGATCTGTGCAACAGTGTGAATGCCGCGCTCCAGGCATTCGGCCTCGGCCCGCTGCCCGATCCCGCTATCGCCGGATTCGTCGGCAACGGCGCGCCATTGCTCATGCGGCGCGCATTGGCCATGGCCTCCCACTCTCCCATCGACCAGGTGGGCGATGATCTCTTCAACAAGGCCTACGCATTTTTCCTACAATACTATCGCGAACACAAACTGGATTTCACTTACGCCTACGATGGCGTTCTCGATGCGCTGAAGGCGCTGCACGAGCTGCACGATGCGCCGAGCGGTCCCACAAGAATCATGGCGGTTCTCACCAACAAGCCGGTGCGCCCGGCCCGCGGCATCTGCGAGGGGCTCGGCCTGGCCGATTACTTCCTCCATATTTACGGTGGCGACAGCTTTCCTTTGAAGAAGCCCGATCCACTGGGCCTGCGCTCGTTGATGGAAGAAACCGGCGCGCGCCCTGAAGAAACCGTGATGGTCGGCGACAGCCGGGTTGACGTCGAGACCGCGCGCAACGCCGGAACCTGGTCCCTGGGGTGCACCTTCGGCTTCGGTCTCCAGACACTCGATGATCATCCGCCCGATATTCTGGTCGACACGGCTTCGGAATGGACGCAGGCACTCACGCCGGCCGCGTTAGGCTGATTCCATGAGCGATTCTGACGAACAGCTCCGCCGTCCCCTGCGCATCGTGCTTCCCGGCGGCAGCGGCCAGGTGGGACGCATGCTGGCGCGGTTCTTTCAGGAGCGCGGCCATCGCGTCACGGTGCTCACGCGCGGCCCTTACACCGCACCCTGGACCACCGTGCATTGGGACGGCCAAACGCTCGGCCCGTGGGTGGAAACGCTCGAAGGCGCCGACGTATGCATCCATCTCTCCGGCCGCAGCATTAACTGTCGCTATACGGCACGCAACCGCCGCGAGCTTTACGATTCGCGAGTCGGCCCCACGCGACTGCTCCATCAGGCCTTTGCTTGTTTGGTGAATCCGCCGCGCCTGTGGATGAACGCGTCGACCTCGACCATCTACCGGCACTCGCTCGACAAGGCGATGGACGAGACAGGCGAGATCGGCGGCAACGAGCCCATCTCGAAGCGCCGCCGCGCTCCCGAAAAGTGGAACTGGACCGTGCAGCTGGTCAAGGACTGGGAGTCTGCGTTCTTCGGCACCGCAACGCCGCGCACGCGCAAGATCGCTCTGCGCACGGCGCTGGTTTTCAGCCCCGCGCCCGGCAGCGTATTCGCGGTCCTATCCCATCTCGCCCGCGCCGGCCTGGGCGGTACGCAGGGCAACGGCCGCCAGATGGTTTCCTGGATGCACGAGTCCGACTATGCGCGCGCCCTCGAGTTTTTGATAGATCACGACGAAATCGACGGCCCTGTGAATCTCTGCGCGCCCAACCCGCTGCCCAATCGCGAATTCATGGCCGAGTTGCGCGAGGCATGGGAGATGCCGAACGGCTTGCCCGCGCCCGCCGCGCTGCTGGCCATCGGCATGTTCTTTCTGCGCACGGAGCCGGAGCTGGTTCTCAAGAGCCGCTACGTCATTCCCGGCCGTCTGCTCGACGCCGGCTTTCAATTTGAATTTCCTACCTGGCCTGAAGCGGCCGCTGACCTGGTGCGGCAGTGGCGGAAAGGCAGGGAGCAAGGGAGCGAGTGAGCAAGGGAGCAAGACGAGGCTCGCGGCCGCCCGCCTTCCGGGGGCACAATTTGACTGCTGACCCCTGATCACTGTTCTTACGGCGTCACATCCGTCACCGGCAAATCCCAGTGCCCCAGCAAGATCTCAAACCGCCGCTGTTCTTCTTTCTTGTATGTTTCCTGGTCGGGCCACAGCGCCTTGATGAACGCATCTTCATCAGGGTTGGTGCTCGTAGCCACGGTCGAGTTCTTATAGACGATGGTGACGCGGTAGTCCCAGCGGCCGTCCTCGGTGGTGTGATAGGCCGGCGACTCGATCTTGAGCGACAGAATGCGGCCTGTCGTCTGGATCTTCTTGAGCAGGGGCCAATGGTTCTTCAGGAACAGGTCGAGAAACTCCTGCTGATGACCCCACTGGCACTTGTAGTAGTACTCGATGGTGTACGGCTGACCGGCAGCCGTTTGTGTGGGCGCGCCCTGCGCCACGAGGGGATGCGAGATCCCGGCTACAAAGGCTAAAGCCACTAAAGCGAGAAGAATTCTGCGTAACGAAATCTGCATAAGGGCCTCCCTGCATGCGATGCAAGCATTGTAGCGTGGCGTCGACTCCGTTATGCCGGATCAGTGTCACCTTGGCCGGCCTGGCCGTGCGCAGGCAAAAAAACGGCCCCCGTTTTTGGCGGGGGCCAAGTTGCCTTGGTTCTCTCGCGTTGCGAGAGCTTGGTTGGCGGCCTTACGGCGGGGTGGCCGTTGGCTTAAGGAGCAGAGCCTCGGGGGAGGATGACCGCGATTTTACGGCTGCTCCGAGCCGGCTGCAGCAGGAGCGTTTTGGGGGGACGCTTCTGCCCGGGCCGCCAAACTGTTTTCCATCAACATCACATGCACGCTGCTGGTCCTCACGCGCTCCGGCTTTTGATCCGGATTGTCGGTCGACGCCGTCTGGACGTTGCCGAGGGCCACAAAGTGCATGCGGTAGACGGGAATTTGATGTTCTGATACGAGGTAGCGCTCAACCGATTCAGCCAGGCGCTGCGAGTTCGAGATACCGGTGCTGCCCGCGCCCGGCGAGTGTGCTTCCATCTCAAGGATGTAGCCATCGCGACCGGTCAGGTTGGCCGCCATCTGATCCAACTCGGCGCGCGCATCGGCCGAGAGCACCGGGCTCCCACCGTGGAACTTGATCTCCAGGTCAGTGACCTGCTTGTACTGGTCGAGGCCGTTAACCGTTTGATTTACCTGGTCGACATGACCTGAGGCCTGTTGCGCAGTGTTGTTGGCATTCAGCGCCTGCTGGTTGGCTGAATTTGCAGTCTGGTTCGCCATATCCGCAGAACCCTGCGCCTTCTGGATACCGGCTTGCGCCCGCGCATCCACGTCCTTGATGTCGCGCGCATTCCGCGCGTTCACATCATCCAGTTCGGTCAGCCGGTCGTTAATCGGATCGGTTTGCCTTCTCACCCACTTCTTGCTGGCGAAGGGGTTGACGCGGCCCCAGAACCCTTCCTTCGGCTGACTTAACGGATGGTCTACCGTGGAGGGCTGCTGCGCAGCGGAAGCAGGCATGCTCTGGGAATCCGTGTTGGACGTCTGGGAGGTCTGCGCCCAAACGGGGAGAGCTATTGCGGATGCCAGCGCAAAAACTGCGACGTGGCGCGGGAATGAAAAACGACTTGAATTTTGCATTGTGCCCCCTTTGAGTTCCCCGTGGCTGGAACCTGCCACGAGTTCAGCGCTTTCGCGTACTCGCCCTGATAAAGAGCAAGGCCATTGCCAAAGAAGGCACGCGGCAAAATTGAATCCGTAAATTGCTGACGATGAATGCTTTACGCGCGAGACTGGCCTGACGGCTGCGCACATGCCACGCCGGAAACACCCCGGCCGCAGCGTAAATTTTGCACGCTTCGGTAGTTTCTACCGGGTAAGGATGGAGAAGCTCTACTTCGTATCGACGTGGATGATGCGGATGTCAGGGAAGGCGCCGTCCCACTGGTCCGCGACGGTATCGAACACCAGGCGGAAGTCTTCCGCGTCGCCCGGTTTGAGGGGAGCTGCGGAGAGCGGCTCGACGTCCACATACGGATCGCGCGTGCGGATGATCCGAAGCGGCTGGGTCTCGTTCTGTGCCACCTCGTGCGCTCCATCGCGGAAGAGAACCTGGACGGTGATGCCAGTCACGGTGCGGTCGCCTCCGTTGACAATGTGGCCATCAACGTAAGTCGCCTTGCCTCCCGACAGATTCGACGATTCACTCATCGCCAGGTTGCTGATGGTCAGATTGGCAGCATAGGGATCAGTAGCCGACGCGATTGGTGTTACGGTCGGCGTGCCCTTGCCGTGCTCGTAGAAGAGGAACAACCCGCCAATAGCACCAATCACGATGGCTGAGGCCACTGCCACAGGAAGCCAATTGTGCTCGGTGTGGGCCGCGGGGCGAACGAGTTGAGGACCTGAGCTCACGAGCGAAATTGTACACCTGTTCGCGAGCGATTTTGCGAGCAACGACGCATTGCCCATCCGATGAAGTAGGCGCAATGTTCCCTCATTTGGTACGCGGGTGAGGAGCGCGCGCGCCATTCATCAAATTGCCATCTTTTTCAGGCATCCTGAAAGAAGTCCAGGCGTCTAAATATTCAAGAGTTCGGCGGATGCAGGCCGATTCGCCGAGAGTCTCGTATCTGGCAAGTGGGAACCAGAACATTGCTGGTTCCGTAACTTCACCGCAAGGTTTTGAAAGGCAGGCCCGCCATGCGCACCCCCCCGCAGCAGGCGTCCAACATGTCGCCCGCAGCAGCGGCCAACATTCCGCAAACGAGCGTGTACGCCGAACGCGCCTACCAGGGCGTGACCATTGCTGCCATGCTTTGGCTTTTAGGAAGTCTGTGGCTGTTCCGATAAACGTGTCATCTAGTCAACCGCGCGGAAGCGTGCGATCGGTCGTCTGCGGTTTTTCGCTGCGATCCTGCGATCAGTCCTAATCGTTGGATCATGCGCAATCGCCATGGCGTCCATTCTCGGAGGCTCATGCGCCGGCGCTGGTTCACCCTACTCCGCTTGAGAGCTAACCGCGACCGGTTCGGAATCGAACGCCGGGTCTCCGCGATGCCGGGTGTGAACCATTGCGGCAACGAACCCGATGACAGTGACAATCATCGTACCCACCAGGATCCAGACTCCAAGCAGCGACGCCGCGTCGTCGGGGTGGTGCGCCGCCCGAATCCACGTGATCTGGAGACAGGCGAAGATTCCGACCATCTCCACTTTGAGCCAAGCCACCATTCGCAGAGCCAGATGCCGCAACCGCGGACGGTCTTCGGCCGTCGCTTCCACTGGATGTTTTGCGAGCAAAGGATACCGCGCCACAACTGTGATGGAAGCGTAGAGCACGAGAGCGAGGAGCGGCATGAAGAGAATGAGGGCGGGTGAGCCCCAGCCGTCGACGTGTCCCCTCAAGTCAAAGTGCGTGGGGATTCCGTCGGGCAGGGGATATGACCCGCAGAGAGCGACCGCCGTCACAAGGCATAACAAACCGAGCGCAGCGATACCAACGCCCTCGAGGAACGCACGCATACCTACCTTCTTTCGTGGGGGAGCACGTATTTACACCATAAATCGCGCGCGAACCGCTCTACCGGCCCTATTGCGGGGTGGGTATCCGGTCAATCAACGGGCTATTGAAGCGCTTGATTCCGCGAAAGGCGATTCAACCGAAGCGCGCGCGCTTGATCTCCGTCCGGCAATCCTTGCCGCTCATGCGCACGCGGATGCACATTTCAGCAAGCCGCGAACGCATGCGGTCTCCGATGCGGTCGCCCAGTGTCTGTTCGCGCGCTGCGCGCTCCACATCGGTCTGGCTTCCGCCGGCCGCCGGCAGGTCCGCGTAATTCGTGGTGATAATCGTGCTCTGGCGGTCGTTATAGCGGGTGTTCAGAATGAGCGCGACCGTATCCCACACCCATTCATTGGGTTTTTGCGCGCCTAAATCGTCGAGCACCAGCACTTCGGCCGCGAAGATGGGTTGCAGCAGCTCGAGCTCGGTAGTCCTGACCTCGCGGTTGTAGCTGTTTTGGATGCTTTTGAGCAACTCGCGGTAGTCGCAGAAGAGTCCTTTCACTCCGCGTTCCCGCACCAGGCGCTGCAAAACGCCCACGGCCAGGTGCGTTTTACCCACACCCATCGGCCCGATGAAGAGCAGGCCCTTGCCCGCGGTTCCCGCCGGATACTCGTCGACGAATCTGCGCGCGGTGAGCAGCGCCTCGGCCAGCGAACGGTCGGCTTCGTGATAAATCTCAAAGGTATCGAGCGTGCAGTCGCGGTAGCGCGCGGGAACCTGCGCCGCCGCCACCCGGTGCTGCTCGCGCTCCGTTACCTGGCACTCGCACGGGCGGCTCACCCAGTTTCCCGCCGCGTCCAGCATGCGCACCAGTCCCGCGCCATCGCAAATCGAACATACACTCATTGCAAATTCCAGCCTAAAGCACGCGGCCTCGAGCGTAGGCAGTGCAGGTCCTGTGCCCGAATGTGGAAAATGGAGCCTGTCGATGCGCTGGGGTAGCTGCGGGAACGCCGCATATCCATGACATAAGATGGCTCTATAGAATCTTCAAAGCACCTTGAATCCCTTTGGAGCAAACCTCAAAATCATGCCGCTTGTTGAGAAAAACCGGTCTCTGGCGCATCTTGTGCTTCCTGACGCTCCCGCATCGCAATCTGGAGATGTGAAGGCGTGGCAGGAAGCGGTGACGATGCCGAGCTATCTGCCTGCTGCGCCGGATCGCAACCCGATGTTTCTTGAAAAGCGCGTGTATCAGGGAAGCAGCGGCCGCGTATACCCGTTGCCATTTATCGATCGCATCGCCACGGAGCCGGTAGAGCACGCCTGGCAGGCGGTGCACATCGAAAATGAATTTCTAAGGTTAATGATTTTGCCCCAAATCGGCGGGCGCATCCACGTGGGCTTCGACAAGATCAACGGCTGCGATTTCTTTTACCGGCAGAACGTAATCAAGCCGGCACTGGTCGGCCTCGCCGGCCCATGGATTTCCGGCGGTGTCGAATTCAACTGGCCACAGCACCACCGTCCTGCGACCTTCATGCCGGTTGAGACGGAAATCGAACGCAGCAGCGACGGCTCGATCACCATCTGGTGCAGCGATCACGATCCCATGACGCGCATGAAAGGCATGCATGGCGTGTGTCTCCATCCCGACAAAGCCTATGTCGAGTTGAAGGTGCGCCTCTACAATCGCACGCCGTTCGTGCAGAGTTTTCTCTGGTGGGCCAATGTCGCGGTCAAGGTCCACGAGAAGTACCAATCCTTTTTTCCGCCTGACGTGCGCTTTGTGGCCGACCATGCCCGCCGCGCGGTCACCGGTTTTCCGCTGAGCGACCGTCCCTATTACGGAGTCGACTATCCCCAGCGAGCCCGCGTGGGCGTTCCCGCCGATGAACTGCCCGCGCAGTTCGTTCCCGATGGCTCGTATGCCGCAAACGATTTGAGTTGGTACGCCAACATTCCGGTGCCCACAAGCTACATGATCGTCGGTACGGAGCAGGATTTCTTCGGCGGCTACGATCACGCGGCGCGAGCCGGCGTCGTCCATGTGGCCGATCACCGCATCGCCCCCGGCAAAAAGCAATGGACGTGGGGCAATCACGACTTCGGTTACGCATGGGATCGCTGCCTGACCGACAGCGATGGTCCCTATATCGAGCTGATGGCCGGCGTCTTCACTGACAATCAGCCCGACTTTTCGTTCCTCGCGCCGTGGGAGACCCGGACTTTTTCGCAATACTGGTATCCCATCCGCGAGATCGGCCCGGCACAAGCCGCCAATCTTCATGCGGCACTGAGTCTTGGTGCCACGGAGGGGCGCGTGCATTTGGGTGTGTGCGTTACGCAGGACGTGCCTGGCGCGCGCATCCTGTTGACCCGCGACGGCGTGGTGCTGCGCGAATGGATTGAGGATTTGAGCGTTGCCAAGCCGTTCCGTGCGGAAATCGAACTTAGCGACGCGGCGCAAGCTGTTAGACTCTCAGTTCGCATCGAGTCCAACGGACTGGAGATTCTCAGCTGCGATCCGCCGCGTGCCGATGTCGCCAGCGAGCCGCATGTCGCAAGCGAGCCACCTCTGCCGGAAGAGGTCGAGTCGAGTGACGAACTTTATCTCACGGGACTTCATCTTGAGCAGTACCGCCATGCTACGCGAAGCCCTGAGGCTTACTGGCAGGAGGCGCTACGGCGCGATGCAGGCGATGCGCGATCGAACAATGCAATGGGCCTGTGGCGCTTGCGCCGCGGGGAATTTGCCGAGGCGGAGCGGCATTTCCGTGCGGCCATCGCCCGCCTGACGCGGCGCAACCCCAACCCTCGCGATGGCGAGCCCTACTACAATCTCGGCCTTACATTGCGCTTCCTCGGCGACGATCAAGGAGCCTGCGATGCATTTGCGAAAGCCGCATGGAACGCAGCGTGGAGCGGACCGGCGTACCATGCGCTCGCCGAAATCGCTGCACGCCGCGGCAAGTGGGATCTGGCGCTCGATCACGTCCAACGCGCGCTCGCCGCGAATCCCGAAAGCCTGAACGCGCGCAACCTGCACGCGATGATTCTTCGCAAACTCGGCCAGGAGTCCGAGGCCGCCGCGATTCTGCGCGACACGCTTGCCCGCGATCCCCTGGACGTGTGGGCCCGTTTTCTTTCGGAGGCCAAGCTTCCCGCAAACCATCAACAGGTTCTCGATCTAGCTTTCGATCTGGCGCGTGCGGGGTTTTATGAAGAGGCTATCGGACTGCTTCGCGCCGTAGATCTTTCTGCATGTGACGGCTCCGCGCCCATCATCCTCTACGCCATCGCTGATTTCTGCGCGCAGGTGGGCGACGCTGGCGCCCGCGCCGAAGCTTACCGCCAGGCAGCGCAAGCCCCGCCGGATTATTGTTTTCCGAGCCGTCTAGAAGAGCTCGCTCTATTAGAGAGGGCGATCGCGGCCAATCCCGACGACGCGCGTGCGCTGTACTATCTGGGCAATTTTCTTTACGATCGCCGGCGTCATAAGGAGGCGATTGCCGCGTGGGAGCAATCCGCCCAATGCGACCCAAATTTCCCGACAGCGTGGCGCAATCTCGGCATCGCGTATTTCAACGTGGGGCACGATGCGGCGCGAGCACGCGAGGCTTTCGATCGCGCGTTTGCGGCCGGCCGGGACGATGCGCGCATTCTTTACGAGCGCGATCAGCTTTCAAAGCGCATGGAGCGATCCGCCGCAACTTAGGCTGGCTGAACTCGAACGCTATCCGGGCCTTTGCTCAACAGCGTGACGATCTGACCGTCGAGCTGGCTACGCTGCTCAATCAGATACGCCAACCCGCGCGTGCCGCCGAATTGTTGCTCTCGCGCAAATTCCAGCCGTGGGAGGGCGGGGAAGGCCTGGTTCTGGCGCAATTCACGCGCGCCCATCTACTGCTCGGCCAGCGCGCGCTTGCTGAAGGTGATGCCGCCTCAGCCTGCGGATCATTTGGAGCGATTCTCAAGCCTCCGCCGAGCCTGGGAGAAGCCAGACATCTGCTGGCCAACCAAAGCGATGTCTGGTTCTGGCTTGGCGCCAGTCACGCACGACAGGGTGATCGTCACCAAGCGGAGACCTGCTGGATGCGCGCCACGCAGCAACGCGGCGATTTCCAGGAGATGAGTGTTCGCTCGGTCTCGGAGATGACGTTCTGGAGCGCCATGGCCTTCCAATGCCTCGGGAGAAAAGAGGAGGCAGCGGCGTTGTTCCGCAGCATTCTCGAGTACGCGGAGCAACTTGAGCGTCAGGCTCCGAAGATCGATTACTTCGCCACTTCGCTGCCTGCCATGCTCCTCTTTGACGACGATCTCGAAAAGCGCAACCGGATCGAGGCGCTTTATCTTCGCGGCCAGGCGTTCTTTGGTTTGAGAAAGACCGCAGAGGCCGTGCGCTGCTTCCATGAAGTTCTGGAATTGGATCATAATCACGCGGGTGCGGCCGATGTTTTGGAGCAAACCAGTATGCTGCGCAGGATCGCGGGCCTGGAGTGAAGATGCAGAGTAGCGCCCACCAGGTAAATGGCTCGCAATCCTCAACAGCCGGGATTCATGCTGGCTACGTTTGCGGCATGGCGCTGGTGGCCGCCATGGGCGGGCTGCTCTTCGGCTACGACTGGGTCGTCATCGGCGGCGCCAAGCCATTCTACGAAGTCTACTTTCATCTCGACTCTGAATCTCTCATCGGTTGGGCCAACAGTTGCGCGCTTATCGGCTGTCTGGTCGGCGCGCTCATCGCGGGCGTGGTGGGCAGTCGCCTGGGCCGTAAAAAAGTTTTGCTTCTCGCGGCGCTGCTGTTCGCGCTTTCCTCTATCCTCACCGGCTGGGCTACGGTCTTCTCCATGTTCATCGTGTGGCGCATTGCCGGCGGAATGGCCATTGGCCTTGCCTCCAACATTTCCCCGCTCTATATCGCCGAAATCAGCCCCGCGGCTTGGCGCGGCCGTCTTGTCAGCCTCAATCAGCTGGCCATTGTTTGCGGCATTCTTGCAGCGCAAATCGTCAACTGGCGCATCGCGGAAAAGGTTCCTGATGGAGCCGCTGTCCTGTTGCAATCCTGGAACGCGCAATTCGGCTGGCGCTGGATGTTTACAGCGGTCGCGGTTCCGGCGATTCTGTTCTTTCTGTTTGCGCTCCTCATTCCCGAGAGTCCGCGCTGGCTCGCCGGTGTGAATCGCACAGATGAAGCCCGGCGCGTGCTGGCGCGCATCGGCGGCGATGACTACGCGGCCCGGGAACTCACGGCCATCGAGGAGACGTTGCGCACGTCGGCCGCATCGCGGGTCCACTGGACGGACCTTTTCGGAAAAGGGATGCGCAACCTTGTCTGGATCGGCATGGCGCTGGCCGCATTGCAACAATGGAGCGGGATCAACATTCTCTTCAACTACGCCGAAGAGATTTATCGTGGCGCTGGTTTTGGTGTTAGCGGCATCATGTTTAACATCGTCATCACCGGCGCCATCAATCTGATTTTCACATTGGTTGCGATGACCTTTGTCGATCGCCTGGGCCGCAGAAAGCTGATGCTGCTGGGCTGCGCCGGAGTCGGCCTCTGCCACCTTGGCGCGAGTTACGCCTATCACGCAGGTTGGCGCGGCAGCGCTGTACTGGTGCTCACGCTCGCTGCCATTGCTTGTTATTCCATGTCGCTGGCGCCGGTCACGTGGGTGCTCATCTCCGAGATCTATCCCAATCGCCTGCGTAGCCTTGGCGTCTCCTCGGCCGTTGCCGCATTGTGGACTGCCTCCTTCGTGCTCACCTATACATTCCCGTTCATCAATCGCGCCTTCACCACTTCGGGCGCGTTTCTCGTTTATGCGAGCGTCTGTTTTCTCGGCTTCATATTCGTGTCTTCATGCGTCACGGAGACGCGCGGCAAGACGCTTGAGGAAATTGAGAGGGATTCGGGCGTGGACGCAGGATGATAGCCGCTAGACCGCGCGTCCCGCTGCTGCGCCCGACGCCCAGGCCCACTGGAAATTGAATCCGCCAAGTTGACCGGTGACGTCCACTACCTCTCCAACAAAATAGAGTCCACGCTTACTGCGGCATTCCATGGTTGTCGCTGAAAGCGCGCTCGTGCTCACCCCACCCGCGGTCACTTCCGCCTTGTCATAACCTTCCGTGCCGCTGGGTGCGATCGTCCAGGCGTGCAACCGGCGCTCCAACTCATCGAGCGCGTGATTGGTCCAGCTCTGTGGCGATGCGGCCTCGAGCAGTCGATCCGCCAGCCGCGCCGGGAGCTGCGCGCGCAGTGCCGCTTTCGCCGTGGCCAGATCGCGCCGCGCATCGGGCGCCCGCAAGGGCGCAAGCAGGGGTCGCTCGGGCGACCAGTCGATGCGGATCGCCTCCGGCTGTTTCCAGTACGACGAGATTTGCAGGATGGCCGGCCCGCTCAGACCCCGATGCGTGAAGAGCATCTTTTCTCGAAAGCTGCGCTTGCCGCAACGCGCAATCACTGGCGCGGAAACTCCGGTCAAATCGGCGAAATGCGCATGCTCCGCGCCAGAGAGCGTAAGTGGAACCAGCGCCGGACGGCAGGTTTCAATGGCAACGCCAAACTGGCGGGCAATGTCATAGCCGAACCCTGTAGCGCCTATTTTCGGAATCGATAGCCCGCCGGTGGCCACGATAAGCGCAGGCGCCGTGTAAGTGTCCTTGCCGGCGTCAACCGTAAATGCTCCGGAAGAATCGTTGCGGCGCACCTCGCGGACCGCCGTTGACAGAAGCACGCGCACACCTGCATCCGCGCATTCACTCATCAACATGTCGACAATTTGCTGTGCAGACCCATCGCAGAAGAGCTGTCCCAGCGTCTTTTCGTGATACGCGATGCCGTGCCGATCGACGAGCCGGATAAAATCCGCGGGCGTGTAACGCGCCAGCGCCGATTTCGCGAAGTGAGGATTGGCCGAAAGGAAGTTGTCGGGCCGCGTGTGGAGGTTGGTAAAGTTCGCGCGGCCTCCTCCCGAGATCAGGATCTTTTTACCTGGCCGCCCCGCGCGCTCCAGCACCGCAACACGGCGCCCGCGACGGGCGGCTTCGATCGCAGCCATCAGACCTGCCGCGCCCGCTCCGAGGATGAGGACATCGAAAATATGCTGATTCACGGCGCCAACTTCAATCATTAAAGCATTCGTGCCCGCAGACTTCCCCGCTTACAATGAAGACGTTGGCATATCGGGCGCAGACAGAATTTGTAATTCGTTCATTTGAAAAGTGGGGCCTGTAGCTCAACGGTTAGAGCAGGGGACTCATAATCCCTTGGTTGGGGGTTCAAATCCCTCCGGGCCCACCATTTAAATCGTATAAATACAATAATTTACTGGCTTGGAGGAACCTCCGTTTCAATGGCCTTTTTCGCGCGGTGCCTGTGTTGATGCATGTTGAAAAATCAGTTCGCAACGCGGAGGGGAAATGAAGAAAGCAAGAGCGAGAGGATTATTCGAGCGTACCGCGGAGTCCGGCTGCATCACTACGCTGGTCCAATGTGACCGGTTCACACCCAGCACCACAGTAGGCGCAATATAAGCCCGCGCGATTCAGTTTCTATCCTGACGTGCGGAAGGTATTTTCGGGTTCTACTGCAATTGAAACAGCAGCTGCTCCATGACCGCATTCGTCCCGGGATAAGAGCATGGTCTAGTCGTCAGCAATGAGGCCGTTCCGTTGCTCCGTCGCCTTCTGGGTTTGGCGTTTTGGGTTTACTGGATTTTGGGAAGTGAGCCGTATTCATGGCGTGCTTGCTGAGCAAGGAGCAGGTCAGGGTCGGCGTCTTTCCAGCGGCCGAGGAATGCCTCGTACTCGGCGCGCGCCTCTGCGGTCTTTTTCTGCCGCGCCAGCACGCGCGCCAGGTAAAGGTGAGTGAGCGTGTAGGCGGGCCATGTAGGCTCGATCCCCGGATGCGCCAGAATCAGCCTGTAGTCCGCGGCCGCCTGGTCGAGAAGCCCTGCTGCTGCTTCTGCCCTTGCAAACTGCCAGGGCACGCCGTAGTCGCGCAGTTGATACTTGCGGGCGGGCTCGAGATCGGCCACAGCGGCATTGGGATTATGCGCCTCCAGGTCCAGCAGGGCACGCAATTCCGGCAGATCGAAATAGAGATGAAGCGTGCTGCGCGTGTTGCTCTGGCTATATTCCGTAATGAGCCGCCTGGCGGCGACGGTATCGCCCAGCTCTTCATGAAAATACGCGATCGTGCCTTCATCTTCGCCCGCAAAGCGAATCTGCTTCAAACAGGCTTTCGCGCCAGCCGAATCTCCGTAGTCGATCAAAATACCGGCCAGGTACATGGGGGCTATGTCCGCGAAATCCGCATCGCCGCTCTTCAAACCCTCTTCGCGGGCGCGTACGAAATCAGCTTTAGCTTCACGTAGTTTCCCCTCGCCGGCGGCAACGAGCCC
Organism: uncultured Acidobacteriota bacterium; assembly: GCA_963786565.1. Taxonomy (GTDB): domain Bacteria; phylum Acidobacteriota; class Terriglobia; order Terriglobales; family Acidobacteriaceae; genus Telmatobacter. The sequence goes on from CAWAZR010000025.1 coordinate 298,966, forward strand.
CTGATCGATGAGGGACTGTCCGACTTCGTGATGCGTGAGGCCCCAATCGCTCTGGGTTTGCATGGCAGCCGCGTCGTGTTCCGCGAAGGCTATGCCGAAGAGCGTTCGATGAATGTCCCAGCGATCCTTGCCCTCTGCAATAGCGGTTGCGGCCACGCGCTTGGCGTCGGCAAAGCGGTCCGCGCGCCGGTAGACACGGGCCAGGATGTCGGCGCCTGAGCCGGAATGCGGCGCCAGTTCATAACCGCGCTCTCCGGCTGCAACCGCTTCCGGGTAAAGCCCCAGCGCGGAGTAAACGCGCGCCAGGTTGTACCAATTGGCGGAATCGTCGGGAAATATCTCGCCGTAGGCGCGCATGGCCGCGACACCGGCTTCCCAGTCGTTGAACGTGTCGTTGTCGTGGGCGATCTCGATGGAAAGGCGCTCTCGCTCCGTGGCATGCGCGCGCAAGTCATAGGCCTTCTGCATGTAGGCCTCGCTTTGCACGAAATCCAGGCGATTGTTGTAACTGATGGAGAGCTGTTTGTACGCCGAGGCGAAGTTCGGGTCGAGTGCAATGGCGTGTTCGAGCAGCGTGCGTTCCGCCACCATGTCGCCGCGATCCGAGGTCTCCAGGGCCTGCGAGTAGGCGCGCAGCGCTTCGAGCGAGCTGGTTGTGGCCTGGGCGATGGGCACCTGGAACTGCGCCACCTGGCGGTCGGATTCGCCCAGTTCGCGACGCATTCTATACGTCAATGTATCGAGCGCATTTAGAACGGCATTCTCATCGGATACTTGCAGTTTTTCCGCCGCCACGGGCTCGCCGGTGGCGCAACTGGTTGCTTCCAGGGTCAGCAGGTATTCGCTGCCGATGCGCGTGATGGCGCCCGCGAGCAGCACCTGGTCGTTGGACCGTTCGCACACCTCGCGCGCCACGTCGCCGGTGAGCGGGGAGTCGGCAGGTTTTTCCATAGCTGCGAGAGTCTCAACGATCTGGCTGCGGCCCAGCATGTCAATGTAGGGCGACTGCTCAAGGTCGATGCGCAACGCCGACTGCAGAGAGTCGTCGAAGATGGGCTCGCCGGTGCGGTTTTCAAAGTCGGCCAGCACCACCTTGCGCAGAACCGGAACGGGGCGATGCAACCAGAGATAGGTGGCGACGCCGCAGGCCAGAGCAAACAGAGCCCCGGCCACGATCCCGAGTGCCCGGCGTCCGCGTTGCGTGACGGGAAGCAGCCGTGTGCGCAGGGGAACGTCCGATTCAGTCGACTCCTCCACCAGCACCGCAGTTGTGGTTTCGACGGCCCGGAAGATCATGTCGCCGACTATATTGCGGGCTGGGGCGGCGTGCGTGAGCGGAACGGCGCAGTTCTCGCTCACTACCCGCGCCGTGAATTGGTAGCCACGCCCCGGAAGGGTGGCGATCAACCGGTCGCCGAGCGGCTGCACGGCCAGCGCCTTGCGCAACAGAAACACATGCTGGCTCAGGTTGCGCTCCTCAATAAATGAATCGGGCCAGAGCGCGGAGAGCAACTCTTCCTTGGTGACTACGCGGCCCGCGTGCGTGACCAGGTAAACCAGCAGATCGAAGGTCTTGGGCTTGAGGGAAACGAACGCGCCGGCGCAGGTGAGCGAACGCCGCGCGGGATCGAGCGTGCAGTTCTCAAAGCGATATATCATGCCTGCGTTCAGCAACATAGAGGAGTTGAGAAAAATTGAAGACGTTTGAAGGGCCCATTGAGGACATTTGCCATGCAGCTCTGCGAGAACAGGTTGGAACATTCCTCGTGCCGTTTCCCTTTTCCCCGTCCGGCATGGGGTAGGCGTAGGTTACCAGCACCGGCAATTGCAAACAAGGCCCAGATCAGAGGCGCACGAAAGGCTTCGAAGGGAAACACTTTGAAGCGATGGCGACGGACAGAGATTCGAGTGGAACGGCGTGAGGTGACGGTGGTGCGCACCGGCGGCGGAACGGCCAGCTGCCCGATGTGCGGCCCCGCCTCAGCCATGATCCGCGCTGCCGATGCAGCGGCGATCCTTGGCCTCGGTACGGAGGTTATTGAACAGTGGCTGACAGAAGGATTGCTGCACGGGAGCAAGAGTCCGGAAGGGAATTGGCTGGTCTGCGCCGGTTCCTTGCGCGGGATGGCATGAACGCAATGAAGGTTCAGCTTGCCACCCCACTGAAGTTGAGCACGGATTCGTTGACCCTGAATAGTTTTTCTTCCCTAGGCCGGCCTGGCATAGCTCTGCATGGAACGCACCACCGGCTCCCATCACGACTCAACGGAGGAGTATAAGATGACCCGCAAACTCTGGATATTGGCAGCCGCCGTCCTCGTCCTCGGTCTCGCTCAAGGCCCAGCGCTCGCACAGCAGTATGGCCCGCCCACTTCCGGGCCGTCGGCGGCCATCCTGTTTGTTCCCGCCGTGCTCAATCCTGTCGCCGGCTTCAATCCTGCCAACGGGCATCTCAATGGCCAGGGCTATGGGGGCGACGGCTCACTGGCCAACTCCAGCACCAGCCAGTTCGATTACCCGGTAGGCGAGGCCTATGACTCCAACGGCAACCTGTTCGTTGCCGACCAGAGCAACTACATCGTGCGCAGAATCGATCACTCCACCGGCGATCTGAGCACCTTCGCCGGTACGCCGCAGACGTTCGGCTTTTCACCTACGTCAGGCACCGCCATGGCCACAAACGCAAAGTTTGGTTTGATCGCCGGGCTGGTCATCGACTCCAAGAACAACGTGTATGTCTCCGACCGCTCGAATAATGTGATTTGGATGATTACGCCCGGCGGAACGATCTCGATCTTTGCAGGTAACGGCGCAAGTCCTTCCACCTGCACTGGCTCGACCGACAGCGTCGGCGACGGATGCTCCGCAATCAACGCGACCTTCAGCAATCCATGGGCTCTCGGAATCGATGCCAGCAACAATATCTATATCGCCGACAGCTACAACGATCTGGTGCGCGAGGTGTCCAGCAGCACGGGAAAGATCAGCATCTTCGCTGGAGACGTCGCCGACGCCGGAAGCTCCGGCTCCTGCAACGCAAGTCCCTATTCAGTCGGCGGCCCCGGGCCATACCTCGCTACCCAGGCGCACCTCTGCTTTCCCGAGGGAATCGCCTTCGACAGCTCCGGGAATGCCTACATCACCGACTCCACGCGTAATGAGATTCTTATCGTGAATAGCAGCGGCTACGTCTCAGTCTTCGCCGGCGGGGGCTCAGGAACCTGCGCCAACGCCCAGAACACAATTGGCGACGGATGCCCGGCCACGGATGCAACCTTTCATACTCCCGCCGGCGCCTACGTCGATCCTGCCGGCCGCTTCTATACCTCGGATTTCTTCAATGCTGAGATCCGTATGGTCGATTCAACGGGAAATATCACCGACGTGATGGGCAACACCCACGGAAGCTTGAACACTTCTTCGCTGAGCGAGCCCGATACTGAGGCGGTGTACAACTCTTCATCAGGCCAATACAGCGGCGCGTTAGACGGGGCCTACGACATGCTGATGGACCCGTACGGCAACCTCATTGTCACCGACAGCAGCGGAGACGTAATCACCTCCGCTGGAGGCTCCAGTGGCGGCTCGTACTACTTCGGGAACCAGCAGATCTATGCCACGGTCACTACCACTTCTCTCAATGCAGGTTCTTCCTTTTACCCGCCCTATATACTCATCTCCAATCCCAGCGGCGTTACGCTCAACTTCACCGGCACGCCCACGGTGACGACCCTTACGCCCTCGGCCACGCCGCAGGCCTTCGCGATCGCTGGCGGAACATGCACATTTCCCGGCTCATTGGCTCCGGGCGCTTCCTGCACCGTGGTCGTCAGCTTTACGCCGACGGTTGGAGGATCGCCCGGCACGGCCTACACCGGCGCCATCACTTTCGACAGCAACTCCAACAGCTCGCCCAACACCATCTATCTTTCCGGCGGAGGCACCGGCGTAGTCTACCCCTCCGCGACTCTCCTCCCGAACCCGGTGCCGAACTTCACCAGCCCGGCGGGCGTCACCAGTGCTGTGCAGGATGTCACGCTCACCAACACCGGCGTCCTCCCCCTCACCATCGGCGGCACAGACTTCGATGGCACCTCCGCCGCTTACTTCGGGGACGCGGGCACAACCTGTCCAACCAGTCCGGCAACGCTGGGCGCGGGAGACTCCTGTTATTACCAAATCACCTTCACGCCTACGGCCGCTACCAGCTACACCGCCGGGTTCCAGGTTGACATCACCACGCAAAGCTACGGCTACTTGAGCACTTATTTAAGCGGCACCGGCACTCCGAACACTCTCACTGCAACCCTCACGCCCTCCCCATTAGCCTTCGGTGGGCTGGTTCCGGGTCAAACCAGCCTGCCCATGGTCGCCACGCTCAGCAATAACAGCAGCACGACTTCGCTGACCGGCATTACTCCTACCATCACGGGAACCAACCCGGGCGACTTTGCTATTACGACGGGCACGAACGCCTGCGGCACGACACTGGCTGCAAGCGCAACCTGCAATATCTACGTCACCTTCAAGCCCGCTTCTGCGGCCAGCTTCTCGGCGACGCTCTCGGTTGCGGACAATGCCGCCAATACGCCGCAGACAGCCTCGCTCACCGGAACTGGCGTGAGCTTTGTCTCAAACGTTGGCACGGCCCTCGCGGCGCAGCTGGTGACCGTTCCCATCACCACAGCCGGAACGCTGAGTTCCGTCCAGGTTCTCACTCAGGGTTTGCCTGGCCTCGACTTTACAGAAACCTCCGGTGGAACCTGCGCTACGCTCACCGCTTACACCGTGGGTGAGACCTGCACGGTGAATGTGATCTTCAAGCCGAAGGCTCCGGGAGCGCGACCTGGCGCGGTGCTTTTGGCCGACGCCAGTAACGACATCCTCGGCGTCGCCTATCTGCCGGGAACGGGAATCGGGCCGCAGATCGCCTTTAACCCCGGCGTTCAGTCCACGCTGCCTTCTTACTCCGGCGAAAGCACCGGAGAGCCGTATGGTGTTGCCGTGGACGCCGGCCTGAACGTCTATATTGCGGACAACATAAACAATTGGATCATCAAAATGCCCTGGACCGGCAGCGCATATGGCACACCCGTCCAATTGCCCTTTACCGGCTTGGATAATCCACACGGCGTGGCGGTGGACGGTATCGGCGACGTCTTCGTCGCCGATACCTATAACTTCCGGATCGTCGAGCTGCCGTGGAATGGCTCCAACTATGGCACTCAGATCGTCGTGAACTTCAGCGGCTTGAACGATCCTACCGGCGTCGCAGTCGATGGCCATGGAAATCTCTTTTTTACCAACATCGACATTTCGGGCAGTTCGTTGGTCGAACTGCCCTGGACGGGTAGCGGTTACGGTTCGCCCACGACGATTACCGCAGCCACGGGCCTCAGTGGTCCCTTCGGCTTGGCGGTGGACGCGAACCTGAACGTCTATATTGCCGACACCGGCAACAACCGGGTGGTCGAGATTCCCTGGAACGGAACCAGCTTCGGCACCGAGATCGTGGTGGACAGCGGCCTAACCGAACCAGAAGCCGTGGCTGTGGGCGGAGGAGGAGATGTCTACATTGCCAATTACGGTGCCTCTACGATAGTTGAGGTGCCATGGAATGGAACGGCCTTCGGCACGCCGGTCACGGTGTCATTCGCTCTCGGCGTCGGGGCCGACCCTGTTGGAATTGCGGTCGATGGCTATGGCAGCCTCTACGTCTCGAATGATGGATACGAGGCCGTCGACAAGCTGACCGTATCCACTCCTCCATCGCTCAGTTTCGCCAACACCAATGTCGGCTCCGTCAGCACCGACAGTCCACAGACGGTTGCGGTCTCGAACATCGGCAATGCGTCCCTGACCTTCTCTTCCGGGACAAATCCGAATTATCCGTTGGACTTTCCGGTCAACAGTTCTGGGACCAGCCTTTGCTCTTCCGCATCTCCGCTCACGCAGGGCGGAAGCTGCAATGTCTCCATCAACTTCAAGCCAACCACAACCGGAAGCCCTCTGTCCGAGGATGTGGTCCTCACTGACAACAACCTCAACGTCTCCGGAACCACGCAGTCCATTGCCGTGAGCGGCACCGCGACCGGCGCAGCGCTGATCGCGCAGACCATCAACTTCACGCAGCCGAACACGCCGGTCACGTATTCCGCGGGCCTGAGTATTCCGCTGGTTGCCACCGGCGGCGCTTCGGGCAATCCGGTCGTCTTCACCATCGACGGCAGCAGCACCGGCGCCGGCAGCATCAGCGGCAGCACGCTCAACGTCACCAGCGTCGGCACGTTCGTCATCGACGCCAACCAGGCCGGCAACTCCACCTACTCCGCCGCGCCGCAAGTGCAGCGAACCGCGGTTGTTGTTCAGGCGTCGCAGGCCATCAACTTCACCCAGCCCACCACGCCGGTCACCTATAGCGGTACACCCGTGATGGTTTCGCTGTCCGCCACCGGCGGCGCGTCCGGCAATCCGGTGGTCTTCACCATCGACGGCAGCAGCACTGGTACCGGCAGCATTTCTGGCAGCACGCTTACAGTCACCTCCACGGGAAATCTGGTGATTAACGCCAATCAGGCTGGGAATACGAATTACTCCGCTGCGACGCAGGTGCAGCGAACCATCGTCGCCAATTCGCTGCTCGCGCAGGCCATCAACTTCACCCAGCCCAGCACGCCGGTCACTTATGCCTCGGGCCTGACCATTCCTCTGACAGCCACGGGCGGCGCATCGGGCAATCCGGTTGTCTTCAGCATCGACGGCAGCAGCACCGGCGCAGGCAGCATCTCCGGTAGCACGCTCACGGTCACAAGTGTCGGAAGCTTCGTCATCGACGCCAACCAGGCCGGGAATTCTACCTATTCCGCAGCGCCGCAGGTGCAGAGAACCGTGGTCGTCAATCAGGCCGGGCAAGTCATCAACTTCACACAGCCCACCACTCCTGTCACCTATTCCTCGGGCCTGCAGATTTCGCTCTCCGCCACCGGCGGCGCATCGGGCAATGCGGTGGTCTTCACCATTGACGGCAGCAGCACCGCAACCGGCACCATTAACGGCAGCACAGTCACCGTCACCTCCACGGGCAATCTGGTGATCGACGCCAACCAGGCCGGCAATGCCGATTACTCCGCCGCGGCGCAAGTGCAGCGAAGCGTTGCCATCAATGCGCCCGCGCCTGACTTCAGCGTTGCTGCCACACCGCCCTCGCAAAGCGTCCAACCGGGCGCCTCGGCGACCTATCCCATCACTGTTGCGGATGTGGGCAGCAGCTTTACCGGTACTGTCACGCTCAGCGTCTCGGGTCTTCCCTCTGGCGCAACGGGGACCTTCAGTCCGCCCACGATCACGCCGAACTCCACGAGCGGAACTTCCACGCTGACGGTGACAACACCTGTCCTCGCGAGCGTGACCCGGCCCAACTTCTGGCCGATGAGCGGGCCGGTACTGGCGCTGCTCTTTATGCTGCCTATCCGACGCTGGCGCAAGACGTGGAGGGGTAAGCTCCTGCTGCTGGTCGCGGGCCTCGCTTCGCTCGCCTGCGCATCCTCTCTGACGGGTTGCGGAGGCGGCTTCGGACTCAATCAATCCCAGACCTATACGCTCACGGTCACAGGAACCAGCGGCTCCGACACGCATTCAACCACCGTGCAGCTCACAGTGCAGTAAAGGAGACCTTATGCGAGCAAGGATCAAGACCACCTTCGCCCTGTTCCTGTTTTTGCCCATCGCCGCGGTCTCCGCACGCCCGGCTCTTGCCCAGACTTCTACCCAGTCTCAGTCCTCAACAGCACCGGAAGCGCCGCCCCGCGCGGAACTGGCTCTGGACTATAGCTATCTGCACAGCAACGCGCCTCCGACCGGATGCGGCTGCTTCAACCTCAACGGCGGCAGCGCTGACTTCGCCTGGGCCATCAAGCCTGGCAGTTGGGCCCTGGTCGGCGATGTAGTCTCCGGCCACGCGGGTGGCATTACCTCCGCCGGATACGGTATAACCCTCAGCGCCTTCACCGCGGGCGTGCGCTATCTGCCCCACGTCGGCCATTCTTCTCTGATCCCGTTCGGCCAGATTCTGGTCGGGGCGGCGCACTCCAGCGGGTCGCTGGTGCAAGCGCCGAATGCAGGGTCCGGCAACGCTGGCGCGGCCTTTGCCTCCAACCTGGGCGGAGGACTCGACCTGCGCACAAGCCGCCGCTTTTCGATTCGTCTCTTAGAGGCCGACTACCTGCTGACGACATTCGACAACGGAGGCAACAACCACCAGAACAACCTGCGCATCAGCGCCGGAGTCGTCTTCAGGTTTCACTGAAGATAGCTCTATCGGGCCTCTGCTTGCAGCAGAAAAAGCTCAGTTGACTCAGCGCGCGCGATTGCAATCGAGCAGACTTAAGCACCGCGCTAAATTTGGAGTTTTGTATCTGCCGTCTTTTTGAAGTTGACGCTTCTCTATATTCACGGCGGTTTTCAAAGCAGTTTGATGTGGGATCCTTCAGGGTTTGCGGGAATCTTGATTCCCCAACGCCCACCCTCTCGCGTTAGTGGCTTAGGACGCCCATCGACAGCGCGATCTCCCTTCGGCGTCCAGTCCTCCACTTCCACTCGGTACTCGTGCCACCAAGGCTCCCACGTCCCTTTATGCTTTCCGATGTCCACGCTGATGGATCCGTCTGACGCCATGGCGCACGCAAAGTGGATGCGGGCAAATTCACCTTTGCGAAAAGCGAAGGTGTGACCATCGTCGGTGTACACCTCACCCTCGCAGGCTTCGCCTGGCGTATTCAGCCCCGGCGCCAACGGATGGATGCGCAGAGTCAGCGGTCCTTTCGGGCCCTCGGCGGTGCGCTGGGCGAGCGGAGCAATGGGCAGGATGCTGCCTCCGCGAACATATACCGGCAACTCTTCCAGTCGAGGCGTTATCTTTATTTGCCTTTGCGCGAGTGCCTGATCGCGCTGCTCCAGATCAGATTGGCCGCTTGGCTTGGCCCGAACAAACCGCTCTCCTGTCCAGTAGTCGTACCAGGTACCGGGCGGAAGTTGAACGATGTAAGGAGCAATCTCTTCCGGATTGGGGTTGGGGGATATGAGGATTCGGCCGCCGAAGAGAAATTCACTGCCGCCTGTGGTCAGATCGAGGGGAGTGCCATCCTCCGTTGCATGTGGAAACTCCAGGAAAAGTGTCCGATCTATGGGCAGACCATCACGCGATGTTTCTTCGGCGACGGTGTACAGATAGGGCATCAGCCGGTAACGCTCTTCTATCTAGCGCCGCCGAATATCCTCCTGCGCCGGTCCATCCACCCACACTTCGTGCAAGGATGGGCCGCTCTTCCTAACCTATTTTTTCTCCGCGGTGCAGCTCGGGTCGGCAATCTCGAAACGTTCTAATCCCCGTTACCGTCAAGCGAAGATCATGCAGAGGCAGGTCGTCGGATACTGGCTGACATTTCATGGCATGCCTGCATCCGAAATGCCACATCAGCCTGAAATGCAGGAACCGAGACCACGGCGTTATGGTCCAACAAATGCGATCCTCTGCGTATTCCATCCCTGATTGACATGCAAGATTGGTGACATCGGCACGTAAATATTCTTGATGATTTCTTGAACGGGTCATGTGGCACCACCACATGAGCCCCGCGCCCTGACGCCAATTCGAGTAGGTTTCCTCGATTTCCGCCCCATCGAAATTGGCCCATGCCATGGCCTGCGGCAGATGCGTTGCCGGATCAACCTTCAGCAACACCCGGTCACCGCGGTTGTCGGAAATCAGGAGTATTGATGGGCCGGCAAGGGCCACTGTTCGCTGAGGGTCATCGTCGCTGAGTAGAAGAGATGGGAGGGAGCGAAACGGCATGCCTGCTGCAGTTGGCGACGGTAGCTCGCTCCGCATAGGCCGCGTGGAAGACCATGTCCAACCGGTCGCACCATTGCTAAAGCTCACCGTCGGTGTTTACTCCTTGCGACTCGACACGAATCCCGGATGGAGCGGCAAAGGTGGTGGTCTCCATCGACCATCCGCCGTTGACCTCCCAATACACCCTGTCCGTGCGTTGCCAATCGTGGATCGACTCCAGATTGCTTTTGCCGCCCATCGCTGTCTGCACGGCGCGAAGAAGCTCGAGCGCCTGCGGATCGTTTCTGCCGCTGGAGACAGGTCTGCTGCCGGAGGACGGCATCCGATTAGAGCCTGCGGGATTCGCCGGCGAGGAGTTATTCGCGTATCGAGCCGGCGTCGAAGGGGGAACGTCGACGTTGACGGGCAATGTGCCAGTCGATGTGCCGCCGGGTCCCATGGCCGTCAGAGTGTACGCCGTACCGCTCAGCGGACGAACCACCGCAGTTCCGGTTGTGCCGACCACTCCGATACCGGGGTCAATGCGAACCTCCGAAGCTCCAAGAATCGTCCAGCGAAGTGCTGTGGTTTGGCCAAGCCGCAACTGATTCAAGTCGGCTGTAAAGCTGACGATGGTCGGCGGCTTTGGCGGATTGACGACAATCGTAACGCTCCGGGTCAGAGGCGTCGCCCCGACGCCGTTCGTTGCGGTTAACGTGTATTGTTGCGAGGCTTCTGGTTTTACCTGCCAGAAACCGGTCGCGGGAACCACTCCCAAGCCGGGAAGGATGGTGACAGTTGGACGGTCTCCCGTCACTTCCCAACGGAGAGTCGCTGTCGCGCCGCGCTCGATGGAGGTCGCCGAGCTGGTAAACGAGACAATGACCGGAGCGGCGACTTTGACAGCGGGCTTGACCATTGGAGGCGGCTCAATGCCGGCGCCTCCTGATGGATTGGCCGGTGCGGGGATTTGCGCTGGCGGCGCTGCCGGGTCTTGCTGTTCAATCGGCTGCAATTGCGCCGTCCCAAGCGGCTGACCTTGAAGGTCTGGGCCCCGCGGATCAGGCTTCGATTGCGACGGCTCGATAGGCAGCAAAACTTTAATGGGTGTCGGGCTCCCTGCGCCGGGCTCAACATTTTTCGCGATCTCACGCTTTGGCAGGAGAATCTTCGACAGGTCGTGCCAGCGCAGAACAACCTGTGGCGCCAATGCGTACGCGGCCGCTATTGTGCCGACGGCGCACAAACAAAGAGCGGCAATTTGGCCTACGCGCCGGAATCGATGGGCTGACCTGGGAAGAGAGGCTTCAGGTCTCTTCAATGCGTTCAAGCAGTAAGGACACGCGAGCGGACCATCGAGCATCTCTGCTCTGCCTTCGTGCCCACAGCTTGGGCAACGGTAGCCGGAGTCTTCGAGCCGGCCGTTTGCACATTCGCAAGAAAGCTTTCCACACTCGTCTTCTTGGCCGCAGCTTGAGCATCGCTGGATTTGGCAAGCCTGCGGACGATACGGCTCCTTGCAACCTACGCACAGGCGCGCCGCCTCTTGCTCTGTGAATTGAGCATTGTCATGGTGGCACGTCAGTTTGCGCGTAGCCATAAGATGCCGACATCCTGCAACGGTTCCTGACAGCCGGTCAAGGGGTTCGCCTCACGAAATCCCTGCACCCGGTGGCACTTTTTACCTCATCCGCTCGTCCATTAGACGAAGCATGAAGAATTGTCCCCTGAGAAGACAGACACGGAAATCGTGAATTCCACGCGCCCGGGCCCAATTTTTTCTTCGCTGGAACGGACTTGTACCCGCTTTTCGGTAACTCTATACTGAATCTCCCCGACAACCCCGGCCAAGAGGGGCAATGCAATGGATTTGCTAGGCAAGCTGCTCGAGTTTCTCAAAAGGTCCTTCGCGTGGGTTGTCACCAAGTCGCCGCAACAGGCCGACCCTAGAATCTGTCCGCTCTGCTTTGAATCCATCACTGCCGATACCAGGTTTATCCGGTATTGCCCGGTCTGCAAAAACTGGGAGATCGTCAAGGGCACTTCGACGCGCGAGCTGTTCGCGCGCTGCAAAAAGATCGGCTGCAAAGCCAACCGCACCCTTGCGCAGCGGCCCTTTCTGGCTCACGAAAACTGCCGGCGATTGAATCCACTCATCCTGAACCTCAACGATGGCGCCAAGAATCGCATCCAGTCGCTTGACGAAACCTTCACCTTGCGTTGGGTCGATCCCAGTGCGCCGGGCGGAAGGAGTGCCCCCCGGGATGTAAAGCATTGGACGCTGCCCATCATTCATGGCGCCGCTGAGAAGGTCGTGGGCGTCAAAGCCATGTGGTTTCCGTCCGAACTTCTGCGGCTGCTTTCGAGCGGAAAGGGAAAGCGGGTACAGATGAGAGGCCCCGCTGACGTCGGGAAGAGCGTTTTGTCGTCCATTGTGGTCAATCCTGACAGCCTTCCCACCAACCTTCAGGTCGAGAACTTCGTCTACGCCTCTCCGTACATTGCCACGGACATGAACGTGCCGGAGGAGCAGCGCCAGCCGTTCAGGTTTTTTGCCAATGCCCTTCAGGCCATCCAGTCTCTGCGAGACTGGCAACCTTTGGATATGCACAATACCGGTCCTGCCGAAGCTTTGATGCGCGCCGGCTTTTATAGCAAAATCGTCAATCGGGAGCGACGCGCGTTGGTGTTATACGACCTTGCTGGAGAACACTTTCAGGAAGGGGCGGGTGAAATTGTTTCCGAGCAAGCCGCGAATTCCGACTGCATTTACGTCATGATCGATATCTCCTGCATTCCCGTTTTCGAGGAGTTCATTCAGCCGCAGAACCGGAAAGGAGCGGCAAAGAAATCGCAATTTAATGCGAGGTTGAGCGCCAGTCTGCGGCAGATCGAAGGTGACGAGACTCCCAAGATTATCGTGGTCACCAAAGTCGACCTCGTTGATCTTTCGAAACTCGATCAAGCGGAATTCGCTGCGAACCAGGAAATCGCGGAATCGGCGCATCCTGACGCCGAACAGGCCAAATCGATCACGACGGAAGCCCCCGGCTCGAGAAATGGTGGGCATGGGAACGGCCAGCGTGGTCCGTCCGGCATCAATCAACAGCGTGCCTTGAACGACCTTGCCGAGATCAAGGCTCATGTGGAATTGCCGTCGGCGCGAACGAGCGCGGAGATTCAAGAGCTTGCACGCATGAATCTGGAAAAGTTGAAGAGCTTCTACGACCCGTCCGATCATAGTCAAAAAATGATTCGCGAAAGGTTGGGTGGAGAAAACATCAAGGGCGCGTTCTTCGTTTGGACCACCGGACTTGCGCCGGTTCAGTGGAGCGACCTCCCGCCGGGGGCGCCGACGAACCCAAAACCAGACACCGCCGCTTCCCCAGACGCTGGCCCGGTTTCGAATGATTCAAAAGCCAGCCCAGGTTCGGCAATCACGGTTAGCGCAGCCCGACCGATCGTGAACGCAGTCCCTCCAGCCGCGGACAACCAGCCAGCGATCAGTTGTGGAGTGCTGGAACTTGTGAAATTCACCTTGGAACTCGAGTGAAGGTGCGGTTGCGCCTCTCAAACTGAGGGAGATCGAATGAAGATCCTGGCTTATGGCGGGAATGAATATTCTATTCGCACCTTGATTGGAGAATGGCCCGGCATTTCCAGCGAGTATCTTGGGGATCTATACGGAATTCCCTCGGGAAGCCCGAGCTATGGCTTGATATTTCCGGGCGGAAATCCAGCCCTCCTCTATCGCGAGCGCATCAATCCTCAATACCGTGGCGGCTACCCATATACGGTCCTGCTTGATCTCGGGCCCTGGGAAGGCGCCGATTCGCTATGGAGTCGAGCGGGCTGGAATGCCGCCGGTCTTCTGGAGTGCATGTTTGGTGCGCAAAGCTCCCGGCGCGCAACCTTCATGACTCCCGAGCAACTCAGCACGACATTGCTGCACTCCGTGATTGAAGAGATTCTCGCCAAACGCGAACTGGATCGCTTTGCCCGCGAAACAACCAGGCTCGCGGTCTTTGAAAAAAAGTGGGCGAGCTTTCTCGCGGGGTCTTTGAATTCCCAGGTTCCCGTCGTGGCCCCGCCTCGTGCGCTCGGAATTGAGCAGCGACCCACGATGGCCGAGCTGGCAAGCCTGAGCTTCAGTCTGCCGCCTTGGCTCCAAACCGGCCGGGGGTGGATGGTGGGCGGCTCGTATACACAGGCAGCTGGATTCGGCGCAGGCGCTTTGCTCGACGATGAGCCATTTGGAGAAAAGATCGATCCGTCTGCTGTCATCCGCGACGGCGATCAACTGCAATCGCTGCTGGGGCAGTTGAGCGAGTCCCCTTCGACCGCGGAGACAGCCCGCGAACTGGTCAATCAGCCGGCAATCTACTGGCCCGACGCGCAACAATTCTTTGATCGCGCCAGCCTGTGGCGCCAGGCAACGGCCGGTGATGACTCAGCATTCCACGAAAGGCTGCCGGAAGACGGCATGTTCGCCGCGGAGATTTTTGCCGCGGCCTTTCAGAATGCAAGGGACAAAGCTCACCGCCAGGTAAAGATCGGCCCCAATCAAACGCGCGCCATCCTTGAGTCGCGACGTCAGATCGGTCCCACGCGCATTCCGCGAGCCATGGTTCCTTATCTCGATGCCGATGCACTCAGCAGGCAGCTCGACGCCGAGTCGGTTCCTCCGCTCGTTCCTGAATACCTCGAACTTCCACCCGACATCTGCCTGGCGCGATGCAAACGCCAAATGATCGCGAAGAAAGGCGACCTGACGCGAGCGGATTTGGAGGGATGGCGGCGGTTCCTGCGCGATACAGAGACGGGAGACGCAGAGAGCGAGTTTCTCGAAGAATTCGCGCAGCGGCAATCCTGGCTCGCGCCGTGGAAGAGCAATGAAGACCGCAAGCTCAATCAGATCCTCAAACAAGAAGCTGCCTCGCGCCTTCGCAAGGGCCCTGCTTACCCCATCCGAACCTGGCTTTACGACAGTCTGTTCTTTCTTCCCGCCGAAGAGGTGAATGCGGAGCTGGAGAAATTCAAAGGCAATCTCGACGCGTCCTTGAAAGATCTGGCACTCCTACTCAGGGAAGAACCGCGCGAAATGGGAACGGCTGCGCGCGCGTGGCTCAAGCGGCTTGCTTCATCCAGTCTTCGGAACGAGCTTGCCGTGGAGACGAAGCTTGCGATCGCGTATGAGAGTCCTCAGGGCTGGGAGAATTTATGGTCTCTCTCACAAGCCCTGCACAATGGAAAATCCTTTGCCTCCAGGGAGATCCCGAAGGAAGAGCGGGCCATCCTGGCGCTGGAATGCATGGACCTGTTGCAGCTCTTCACCAAGAGCAAGAAATTGGGCATTTCTGTTCAGGAGTTTGTTCAGATCGCCAAACTGCTCGAATTGCAGAAGCGGTTCGCGGCTACACTCAGTGATCTGGCATCGGACCCTCAATTCCATCGATACTACGAAGCTCTGCAGCCGGCCCAGAAGAAGGGGGCCGTCAATGCATCGAAGCCCGAAGCGAATGTGATGGCCTCATCTGAACTACTCACGGAGGCAAGCAAATTACGCGACGCGATCGATCGAGTCGTGAAGGCGATCGAGAATTCCGATCGCATGATTGCGCCTGATCCCGCAGATGATATCGACCCCGCACAATACCATGACCTGGCCGATCTTCTTTTGATCGATAGGGCCCGCCATGGCTATTCGACCAATGGGGAGCCTTATGGGTCGCCGCCAATCAATCTCACCGCCGTTCTTATCGGAGTCGCAGCGCTAATTCTAGGCGCGGCTGCATGGTGGTCGCGGTTCCAAAATCTGCCGATTCTTTTACTTGGTGCGGAGGAGCATCGCCTGCCGCTGGAGTTGGCTGGCACGGTCGTCGTCGTCTGTGGTCTCGCGCTGCTGGTGCGCGGCTTGTTCCCGCCCACATTCACCTTGACTCTTTCCCGAAAGACCTGGGTGCGTCTCAAGAACGTCGTCGCGAACCTCCTCGCAAGCGGTGACCCCTATGCGAAGCGCCGGTGCGGGGAACTGATCACGAACATTTCGAAGTCTGGCGCGCGCGATTTCAGAGTCGACGGCAGCTTCGATTGGCTGCTGCTCATTTATCTCGGGTCCAACGCAGAACAGATCGCACAATTCGATCCCGTCGTTTCCAATCAATTGAAGCGCGTGCGCGGCTCCATCTTATTCGTTCTTGATCGAGCGGGGCTGATTCAAAGGAGAGGTTGGTTCGGAGGATGAACCTTCTCTTTCTCACGCTTCCCGCAGTCGTTTTTGTTGCGTTGGCCTGGCTGCTCTTCCAGAACTCCGACCGCATCCGGATGGCATTCGTTTGCCTGCTCGTTGCTGTGCTTTCGGCGGCGTCTGCGCTGCTTCTGCTGCGCATGGTCGACAGTCCAGGGCGATGGAAAGATCACACACAAATCGCCTGGGTGGGCATTGCGCCTGTCGGCGGTAATTCTCTTACGCTAGGCTCGCCCTCTGCCGGCGCGGTCCCGGGTTGGCCCGGCAATCACAGTTCGCCCACCGTTAACTTCACCTCCGGCCCAGGCGGCCAAATTGCATTGCAAAGTTTCGGCGGCGGCGGATTTGTTCTCGACAACAAGGACAACGTCCTCTACGGTACCAGCCTCGATCAGGATCGCGACGTCACCGATCATGACGGAGACTCCTATACCTTGTCAGTCAGAAAACACGGCTGGATCGTAAGAAAATGGCAGATCGATGTCTATCGCAATCGCAAGAGTTTGCTCCGAAAAGATGAAGGCGAAGTGATAGCGTCTGAAACCTCAGTTGTGGGTCTTGCTGCGGAATTGGACCGGACCATCCGGCGGATGCGCGCGCAATCGGACCCGGAAGCTGGGCCGCTCAGCAGGTGGGCCGCGCAGATTCAATTGCTTTTGACGGACAACAATCACGCGTATTACGTGATCGCGAGCCAGCCCGGCTCCGCAATTCAGCCGCAATCCTCGCAACTTCCCGTGGGATCGGTCATCACGATCCGCTGGCCCCGAGTGAAGCTCAATGTCCGGCTTGAGTCGGTCAATGGAACCCCGCGGCTGATCTTTTTACCGCCGTTTCGCCAGTCCAGCCCGCTGCCGCCGGAAGACGCACCTGCGCCCGTCCCAACCAAGCTTGAAGTTGAAGCCATGCCTGCGCCCGGCCACAAAGCGTTCTTGCTGCCCATTGGCGCTCTACCCGCGCCACAGACTGAGGCTTTTCTAGTCAACGGGCAATTTCAGAACAATTCAGGCCAGCCGGTTGTGGATGTTGCGCAAATCCCTGGAGCGACGTCGACCTTTGATGCGGCCATCGAACCCTATCACTTCTACCTGGACACATTTCAAGATGTTCCCGCCAGTTGGCATTTCGGAACAGCGGGAGCCAGCTTGCCGCTATTCGTTCCGCTGCTCGTCATTTGGCTCGGATACATTTGCTGTCTGGCGCCAATGGCTCTTCTCTATGACGACACGGTCGAGCCCCGCACGCTGATCACGCTGCTTGGTATTTCGCTCACTGCCTGGGCCGTTCTCTGCGCGCGTGTGGGGCTGGCCTTTCGCTACGCCGCGAACCCCGGCACTGTCGATGCCCTCGCTATCAATGGTGTCACTCTGTCGCTCGAAGCCCTGGCGTTTCTTCCCGCCTTCATCCTTGTGCTGGCGTTCCTTAGCGCCGTCAGGAGGCAGGAGGCTGAAGATCAGGGAGGTCGCCGTTTGCTGCCGGTGATCAACCTGTTTGTGTTCATTGCCATTCCGGTGCTGGTCTGGCACATGTGGCCCCTTCTTCACTGGTCGCAAACTGGCGTTGGCTTCTTTTCTTCATTCCGTGCGGCAATCAGCGCCGAGAAACCCTACAGCATCTTCCTGCTTCTCTGGTTCGTCAGTTGCGTCTGGCTTTGGCGCAAGGCCAGAAGAACCACAAGACAGTCGCTCGAGGATCGCCTTGTCAATCTTGAAGAAGCATTGACCGAACTGTGGGTCAGGCAATGGCAGCGGCGTGAGATTGCGATTGTAAGTTTTGTCATTCTCCTCGTCTTTCTTGTTGCCTTCATCGCGCGCCATTTCCCTGCGCTCAACGGTCCCGGCAAGGAGGCATTCGCGCCGCTCTGTCAATTGTTTGGCCTCGCGGTCCTCCTTGTCCCCGGCAAGGCGCAGTTGCATAGCGTCGGCAGGGTGCGCCTCAGAAAAAAGTATCTGATTGGTTTTTTTCTCATTCTTTTGCCTTGCTGCGTACTGCCCGCAATCGGCTTTGACGATCCCGGCGGCATGGTTGGCGGGCTGGCGCTTTTTCTTCCTTTTCTGTTTGTCGTGCTTTTAGGAGATCATCGCCCGCTTGCGAAGTGGTGGTCGGGAGCCTTCATCGTTCTCTTCGTTGCCGGCGTTCTCCTCGCGTTCTTTCCGGGCTGGGCGAAACACTGGCCCCGCGTATATACGCGCATCACGCTTGCCGAACACACTTCAAAATGGGCGCAGGACCAATGGCTGGCACAGCAAGCCTACGGAAAAAACGGGGACTCGCTTGCCCAGCAGTTTGCATTCGGCGATGAGCACCGCTGGGCAAATCTGCGCATGATTCGCATTGGCGCGTATACCGGTGTCGGCTTCGGTAATTCCAGCCCGCAGAAGGCGGGAATCGCGCTCAACACTGTTCAAGCCGACAGCACTTACGCGTTTTACATAGCCAGCGAACACGGTGCGTGGGGCGGCGCGTTCATTCTGCTGCTCGCGGCCCTTCCGCTTGGCCTTGTCAGGTGGCGCCACTGCCGCGCGTCGCGCGCGTCCTGGCTCACTGAGTTGCTCTATATCATCGCCGGCGCATTTTTCCTTGAAACTCTCGCGCAGGTTTTGATGAACAGCATGCAGATCATTCCGTTCACGGGCCGGAATCTGCCGTTGCTTTCCGTCTCTTCGCTCTCCGACGTCCTGCGATGGTCGGTTCTCTTCTCCTGCGCGGTTCTTATTATGGTTGCGGACCGCGACCCTCAGGATGAAGCGGAGGCCAGGAACTGGCATTGGACGGCCAGGGCCGTGACAACCGCAGTCTTCATTGTCTGCATTTCGCCAATCTTGATCCTCATCCAAGGCCAGATGGCCGACAAGACGCTGCTGAACCCGAGACCGGGAGGCGAGGTTGCCCTTGGCGCGGTACCGTCCACTTACGATCGCGATGCGGAAGTGCGCAGCCAGCTCGAGCAGATCCGCAACCAACTCAAGTTCGAATCCGCCACGGATCGCATCGAATTCACCTCCTCCGACGAAGAGAACGGGAACCGCGATTCACAGCTTCAGCAGGAGATTGAGCGCTTCAATGGGCTCCCGAATTCGTTGAAGATCGTGTCTCCGGGAGGCAATAGCCTCAAGAGTCCAGGTGACGCAGAAGAATTCGTCGCCGATGTTACCTCGCTCACCACCGTCGACGAATACATGAAGCTGATGGACAAATGGAAGAGGGACGCAAGCCCCGCGCAAGCCGCGACAATGCCTCCGCTCTTTCGCGTTGAGGAGCGCTTTCCGATCGCGGACGCGGATCAATTCCCTGAGTCCGGAGCGCCAACCTATTCGATTCAGGCGAATCCCGCGTACGATGCGGTGATCGATCTCGACACCCGGCTTACGCCAGACGGCTTGAAGACCATCGCCTGGCGCAACGGATCTGGCGATAGTTGGCTGCTCGAGGGGCCCGGCGTCGAAGTGACCATCACCACTGTTCCTGGGGCGAATCATCAACGATCGAAAGTGATCTTGTCGCCGATGAAAGGCGTGAAAAACCAGGTTGATTGGTTTACTGCATCGGCGCAACAAACCAGCGGCAAGTCGGAGATTGTTCTTAATTGTGCCAGCGACAGTGGATGGAAGATCCCCTTCCTGCATAAGCGCCAACCCACGCAAACCGTGCTGGTCGACTTTGACGCCTCAGGCAGCGGCATCACGCTAAGCTCGACAGGCCTGAAGCTCGCGTACCAGCCCGCCGGCAGCGCCGATTTCAAAGACTTCAGCGGAGCCGTCACATTGCACAACGGCGCGCGCTTCCGACCCCGGCAAAGCGTCTGCAAACTTCCTCAAGAGCCGATATTCACGCTGACGCATTCCAGCGCCGGAGCCCTGGTCGGAGCCGCCTGGGTCGATGGTGAGTGGAGCGCTGCGTACGACACAAACGCCCGCCTGACCTGGCTCGAGCAGCTCGCGCGATTCTCTCAGTCCGAGCGCGACAAGCAACTCGGCTTTGACCGGGTCACACTCGATCCCAAATTGCAGGCCGCTGCGCAGGCGTCGGTTGACGAGCACGGCCGTGAGTTGCAAAAACGTTTGCTAGCCGCGGCGATTTCTCTGTGTGCAAAGGTCGACTGCGCCACCACGCCCTCGAAAGGCGGCTCGAGAACTCCGCGAAAACTTCAAATGCAGCGCATGGAAGCAAGGCGGCTGTTTCTTCCGCCGCGTGTGGCCATCTCCATCATGAATCTCGATGGAGAGGTTCTTGCGCTGGCTGGATGGCCGCGCAGTTCCACGACGGACCAATGGGAAACGGAAATGAGCGCCGATGGCAAGAGCGAGGTCGATGTGCATCCGCCTGTCCAGTGGCTCGCTAGCCAGGCGCCCGCCGCCATCAGGAACCGCTATTTGGGCGACAGGAACTTCGATCTTCTCGTAGCAGGCTCGGCGACCAAACCCATCTGGGCAGCCGCATCGCTTGCAGTGAATCCTCGCCTCGTGCATTTCAGCGTGCGCGGAATCAAGGTGGATCACACACTCTTTGGTATCGACGTTCCCGGTGCATCCTGGAACGGAACGGCAACCGGCGACCACTGGATCGATTTCACCCACTATCTTGCCGACTCCAACAACAATTACCAGATCCGCCTCAATTTTCTTGGGCTCGCGCCTCCTGACTCTGGACCAAATGTTGTCGCGGTGGAACGGAACAAAGACGGATCCGAGTTTCACACCTCGTCCAAGTTGGAGACATTTACGAATGAGCCCTGGTACCGCGCTCCCGATCTCGGCGCCTATGGCTTCAGCCACAAAACTCCTGGAAAGCTGCAAGGGTTGCAATACAGTCAGCTCGCGCAGGCCATGCTGGCGCACTTCCCCGTGAACATTGTCGAAACCAATCGCGTTCGCCGTTCCTATGACATCTCGTTCTGGTCAGGAAACGAAGCCGACAATTTGCTCGCCACGGAAGGTGTTGAAGAGCGATGGGGCCAGCTGAGTTCCATCAGCCCTGCCGCGACGAACTTTGCATTCGATGCCACCAGCCCCGATCAGCATCTACCAGAGTTTGGGTCGCCGCGAGCATTCATCAGCGTACTTCTCGGTGGCTCAACCAACACCTGGTCAAATCTTGATCTTCCTTCCAGCATCTACACGGCGATGTCCGGCAGGCCGATTGTGCCGCACATCGGCATGTTGGCCCAGACAGTACCAACCCGCGATCCATTTGGGCGAGAGGTTTCCGATCCCATTCGCGCAGGCTTGCAGGAAATGATCCAATCGGGAACCGGCGCATCCTTCCTGTCGGACAAATATGGCGGCGAGCGCGCGCTTTCCCGATCATTGGGACCGGAATACAACTTCTACGCGAAGACGGGTACGCTCGAGACGCTCGAAGAGACCAAGGAAAGCGGGGATCTCGCTCTGGCTCGCATTGTGCTCATCATCATTCCCAAGGGAGCGGACCGGTCGCGCGCACACAAAGGCCTGATCTTGTCGCTGGTTTCAGAGTACGGCGGAATGAGTACCTCGGAATCAAATTCGGCGGTAGAGTGGGTGAGCGAATTTGTATTGAATAACCGAGACCTGCTGAAGGACGCGATGAAATAGCTAAAGCGCTCGGGCGAGCATCCGAACATCCGCTCAGGCCTTAGCTCACCGATCATTCGAACCGTTGACTCGATGTGTTTTCATCTTGGCAACACCTGCATGCAGCTCAAGCAAGGTTACGAACGCTACGCGAGCGCCAGGTTCAGGTTTTCGATCGCTTCGTCGATCTCTGCCGCATTCTTGTAGCCCACAGTCACGCAGTCCACGCCCGCAGTGCCGAAGGCGAAGCGCATCGATTGCTGGCGATCGCTGCGCTGGGTAAACGCGCCCTCGCCGACGAGCTTCATGCTGATGACGCCCAAGCCTGCGGCGCGCGCTTCGTGCACATGTGTCACCACCTCAGCCACGTTGCCAGGTACGTTCCACTGGTCGCCGTCGTTGTCCATGTGCACGCCCTTGTGATTCACGCGAATCATGGCTACGTCGAGCCACTTGTTGCTCGGAACCTGCCGCAGCGCCGGCAGGCCGTGCACCGATGCGCCGTGGGTCACAATCGTCTGCCGCGACTGCGCCTCGAGAATTGCGTCCTGCCAGCGAGCGCTATCGGAGGGCCAAGTCGGGCTGGTCTGCACGTGGAGGAGCATGATGTCAAAGTACTCGGTGTCGCTATTTCTGCGGAGTTCGTCGAGCTTCTTCACGGGATCCGGATTGCCGCCCGTCGTCACTTTGGTCATCAATTTGTAGCTGTCGCGTGGCAATCCCTTCAGCGCCACACCCAGCATCTGCTGCGAAGCGCCATACGACTCCGCCGTCTCGAAGAAGCGAATGCCGCGGTCATACGCGTAGCGCACCAGACGCGTGAACCCCTCCTGCCCCAGCTCCTGTTGCAGCCTGCCGCTGAAGGTTCCCGTACCGAACGCCAGGCGCGTAACTTTGACGCCCGATTTTCCCAGCGTCACCCAGTCGGTCGCCGAGGCGCGCTCGGCAAAAAGCGGTGCGCCGTGCAAGCCCGCAATCGCGCCGGCAGCTACGCCGGCCTTCAAAAAATGTCGTCTGGAAATATGCGGCATAAGTGACCTCCGCCTCCCGGCCAAAGGGGTTGGCCAATTGCCCGAATATTAGCACAACCGCCAGAATTTCAGCGTGAATTTGCGTCTTATGCGCGGGGCGGGCGCCTGCAAGTGCCTTCTCATTCCGCGTCTTCGGCCACAGCGGGAGTTTTGGTGCGCATGCTTGTAATCGTGACGACGCTGGCCAGGACAAATATGCCGCCCAGTACTGTGCGCGCGCCCAGCGGCTCGCCCCCCAGAAAGTAGCCGATGATCACAGCCACCACAGGATTAACGTACGCGTAGGTTCCCACCTTGGTCGGCGATTCGTGATGCAGTAGCCAAACGTAGGCCGTGAATCCCACGATGGAGCCGGCAAAAACCAGATAAACGAGTGCGATCCACGCTGCGCCCGATATGACGCGCAGATCGAATCCGCGCCATTCGCCGAGCGCGGCAGAAATCGCGAGAAGCATCACTCCGCCGGCAAGCATCTGCGCGCCAGAGCTCATTACTTTTGACGACGGTAGCGGCAGCTTGCGCGCCAGCGCCGATGCGATCGACCAGCTGATGGCTCCGATGATCAGCCCTACCGCTCCGGCCGTATCAATAGGCGCTCCCCCTAGTTTGCCCAGCTTTCCAAAATCAATGGAATGGCTCATCAGCACCGCAACGCCAGCTATGCCCGAAAGAAGTGCGACGGAAAGCCGCGTGGTAAGCCGTCGGGTTCGCAGGATCAAGATTTCAGAAAGCGCCATGAACGCTGGAATCGTTGCCAGAATCATCGCCGCGATGCCCGAGGGCACGCGCTGTTCCGCCCAGAAGAGGATCCCGTAATCGACAACGAAGATGATAAATCCCAATAAGAACGCCGAGAGCCACTGGCGCATCGTCGGCTGATGCTCTTTGTTTGCCGACGCCCACAGATAAACCAGCAGTCCCGCAGCCAGGAATCGCATGGCAGCGAAAAGCAGGGGAGGAACTTCGCGCACGCCCACGCGAATTGCAAAGAACGTTGCGCCCCAGACAAAATAAATGATTCCAAATGCCAGCAGGGTTTTCCATCGCGGCGCGTAATGCGTATCGTCCATGCAAACCTCCCGCGTTTTCTCTGGCCCCTGCTCTTACCAGCTGTGCAGCCACTCGGCGTCGCGGCCGATGCGCACCGGCGTATGAAAGAGCTCGCTCAGCCGCGCCTCGGTCAGCAGTTCTTCACGCGGCCCGTCGGCAACAATGCCTCCGTCGCGCATAAGAATGATGCGTTCGATCTCCGGCAGAATGTCGCCAAGATGGTGCGTCACCATCACCAGGCCGGTTCCCTCGCGCGCCAGACCGCGCAGGGCCTCGCGCAGTTCGCGCTGCGCGGCCAGGTCCAGCGCGTTTGAGGGCTCATCGAGCAGTAGTTGCCGCGGCCGGTGCACCAGCGCCCGCGCAATGAGGATGCGGCGTTTTTCACCGGCGGACATGGTGCCCACCAGTTGCTCGGCCAGCTTGGTAGCTTCCATTCGCTCCAAGGCCTCCCAGGCCCGCGCGCGCATCTCCTCGGTCACATGCAGATTCGGCCATAGCGTCGAAGCCGAAAAGAAGCCCGCAATCACCGCGTCGAGCCCCGGCGTCACTGCTGTTCGCTCGCCCGGCAATTCGCTTCCCATGGGTCCGGCGCTCACCACGCCGAAATGTTGCCGCAACTCGGTCAGATCCCAACGCTCGCGCCCGAAGATGCGCACGTGCATCCCCGGACGAACGATGGGGTAAAGCTGGCAGGTCATGGCGAGGATGAGCGTGGACTTGCCGCAGCCGTTCGGACCCAGAATAGCTACGTGCTCGCCGGCACGAATGCTCAAGTTGACGTTGTGCAGCACCACGCGCTCGCCGCGCGCTACGTTCACTTCGCGCAGTTCCAGAAAGTCCGTGCTGGTTTCGTCAATCATCGACACGCGTTCGTCAACTCCTGCGCCTCCGGCTCCCGTTTGCCGGCCCCACTTTTCAGGTCCTACCTGCTAGATTAAATGGGTCCACACCATGAGCGATCCATTTCAAGACGTCATTCCCCGGGGCTTCCGCTTTGCTGCCGGCAAGGCCGGCCTGAAGGCCAGCGGCCGCCCCGATTTTGCCCTTATAGTTGCCGACGTCCCAGCGAGTGCCGCCGCTGCGTTCACTGCGAACCGCGTGATGGCCGCGCCCCTCATCATCGACAAGCAGCACTTGAGCGCGACCGGCGGGCGTGTGCGCGTGGTAGCTATCAACGCGGGCAACGCCAACTGCGCCGCAGGTCAGGCCGGACTCGATGCCGCGCGCGCCACCTGCGCCGCCGCTGCAAAAACCTTCAACTGCCATGCCGAAGAGGTGTTTCCGTCGTCCACGGGAATCATTGGCGTTCCGCTACCCGCGGAAAAGCTGGTCGCAGTGCTACCGGATCTTGCTGCTTCGCTAGGCACGGACGCCACCCACTTCCACGATGCCGCGCGCGCCATTCTTACCACCGACACGGTGGAGAAAGTCGCCTTCGCCCGGCTCCAAGTGGCCGCAAGCGACGGCACCCTGCGCGAGGTCCGCATTGCGGCATTCGGCAAGGGCTCCGGCATGATCCATCCCCAGTTGGTGCCGCACGCGACGATGCTGGTCTATATTCTGACCGATGCGGACCTCGCGCCCGCCGCATTGAATTCGTATTTGCGACCCGCGGTTGAGATCAGCTTCAATCGCATCTCCGTCGACGGCGACACTTCCACCAACGACACGGTTTTGCTTCTGGCCTCGGGTGCAAGCGGAGTCTCCATCGGCGCCAACGATCCAGCATTCGCGTCGGCGCTTACCGAAGTGTGCACGTCCCTCGCGCGGCAAGTGGTTGCCGATGGCGAGGGCCTTTCGCACGTGGTCGAGTTGCGTATCAGCGGAGCGGCCAATGATGCCGACGCGTTACGCGTGGCCAAGGCCATCGCCCATAGCCCGCTGGTGAAGACCGCATGGGCGGGTTGCGATCCCAACTGGGGTCGCCTGGCTGCCGCCATCGGCTACTCCGGCGCCGCGATCGATCCCAATCGCTTCGATATTGATTTCGGTGAGCTGCCGATCTGCCGCGACGGCGGCCGCGCGCCCGGGTACGACGAAGCCGCGGCCCACGCCTACATCTCGCAGCGCGAATTCTCCATTTCCATCCAGTTGCACCAGGGCCCCGGCACGTGCGTCTTCTGGACCACCGACCTGACGCACGAATATATCCACATCAACGCGGACTATTCGTCGTAAGGCGGCGTCGCGTTACTTCGCACGCGGGTGCGTCTTGTCGTAGACCGCGGTCAACTGCGCGGTGGTCAGTTGTGTGTAGCGCTGCGTGGTCGATAGCCGCTCGTGGCCGAGCAGCTCCTGAATCGCCCGCAGATCAGCGCCCTCTTCCAGCAGATGCGTACCGAATGCATGGCGCAAGGTGTGCGGATGCACGTCGGAAGAGAGTCCACGCAGGATGGCGATGCGCTTCACGATGCGGCCCACACTGCGCGTAGTCAATCGCCCCTGGCCGCCCTTGGCAAGGCCTTGCAACTGAAGTCTCAGAAACAGCGCTGGAGTTTGGACCGGCTTCTCTTCGCTGGCCGCTGCCACTCGCGCAGCCCGTTCCGCTATATACGCGCGTAGCGCAGCGGCGGCCGTATCGCCCAATGGAACGTAGCGCTGTTTTTGCCCCTTGCCGCGGACCAGGATCGCTTCATTGGCCCAGTGAAGGTCGTCCAGATTCAATCCCGTCAGCTCAGCATTGCGAATGCCGCACCCGTAAAGCATCTCCAGAATCGCCCGGTCGCGCGCAGGCCAGCTGGCCGCGTCGTCGCATACCGAATCCACTACGCGGTTCATCTGCTCAATGGAAGGCACGCGCGGCAGATGCTTTGGCAGCCGCGGCGTCGCCACAAGCGATGCTGCGTTCTGCTCGATATGGTGGTTACGCGCCAGCCATTTGAACCAGCTCCGGATGGCTGCCAGCGCCCGCGCCGCTGAGGCTTTTGACAATCCGCGCTCATACAGTGTTCCCAGGTAGGCGCGAATCTGCGTATGTTCAATCTGCGCGACTTCCGGTGCGCCGGCGCGCTCGGCAAGCCACGTTGCAAACCCATGCAACTCGCGGTCGTAAGCACGCAGAGTATGCGCCGAAGCGCCGCGCTCGTTTGCGAGCACTTTCAGGTACGCGTCCACCAGCGCGTCGATGGCCGCGGCCACCGGACGAGCCGCCGTGGCCGTCATGGCTTTTCCTCGTTCGAGATTGCAGGGCTCGAGACTTTTCGCCGGACGAGACGCGGGCCGGGCCGCGGGCTTTCATCCGCCTCAACATCTACCGGCCTTCGCGCGCCGCGCGGATGATGCATGCGGTGCACGGCCTTCAATCGGCCCAGCGCCAGGTGTGTGTACACCTGCGTCGTGGAAATGTCGGCGTGCCCCAGCATCATTTGTACGCTGCGCAGATCCGCGCCGTGCTCCACCATGTGCGTGGCGCAGCTGTGGCGCAGTCCGTGCGGGCTGGTGGAGTGATTTGCCGTCTTCACCAGCCGCCAAATCCATTGGCGCGTGAGTGGCATGCCGCGCAGCGAAAGAAACATGCGCGCGCGATCCTGCCGCGGCATATTCAGCCGCGACCGGCTTTTGCGCGCCGAGCTAATCCGCTCCAGGTGCGGTCGCCCTTCGCTCAGATATTGCTCCAATGCCTGAAGCGCGGTGCGCCCCAACGGCACAATCCGCTCCTTGTCGCCCTTGCCGCGTACCTGCACGCGTCCGGCATCGAGCGCCACATCGCTCACGTTCAGCGATACGACTTCTGAAACCCGCAACCCGCCTGCGTAGAGCAGCTCCAGAATCGCTCGGTCGCGCAGTGCGGTGCCCTTGGCCTGCGGATGCGATGCCGACAGCGCGGCCCGCTCCAGCATCTCCGTGACCTCCGGCTCGGCCAGCGACTTGGGCAGCACCTTCCACGCCTTGGGCGACTCAATGTTGACGGTAGGATCATGACGAATGCGACGGTCGAGCAGCAGCCATTTGTAAAATCCGCGCAGACAACTGAGCTTGCGCGCAGTCGAGCGCCCATCGATGCCGTGGCTGCGCAAGTGTTCGAGCAATCCTGCCACATCGGCCTCGCTCGCCGTCATCAGCAGGGCGTTGCGGCCCTCAAGGAACTCGGCAAAGATGCGCAGATCGCTCAGATAGGCTTCGCAAGTGAGAGGGCGAAGTCCTTTCTCCACACGGAGATAGTCGCCGTAATCCTTTAAAAGCGTAAGTTGATTTCCACCGTTCACATCACCGATTATCGGCGTGTCAAACACGCATGCGGGCTGGTGCGGCTGGTTACCGTACCACGTTCAACACGGCATCAACATCATCAATATGAGTAAGGTAACGAAGCTGTTGACTGAATCAAGAGGACGACCGCGCGGGATTCGCTTTGCGCGGAACCCAATGCTGCTCGATCTCTTCGAGCGGCTTGTTCTTCGTTTCCGGCACGAAGCGCCATACGAACAGCGCTTGCGTCAGTGCCATAAGCGCCAGAAATCCGAAGGTGACTGCTTTGCCGATGCTGTCGAATGCAATAGGGAAGTAGAGCACGACGACGGCATTGGCGACCCACTGGAGAAGGACCGGGACGGTCATGGCAGCGCCGCGGACGTCGCTGGGAAAGATTTCGGGAACGAGGGTCCAGAAGACTGGCCCTACGCAGGAGGCGAAAAAGGCGAGATAAAGCAGGACGAGTGCGAGAACGAGGAGGCCCTGGAAATGGCCGGCGACGACGGCGATAAGGAGTCCGGCGAGCGCGATGGCCATACCGAGAGAGCCGACGATGTAAAGCGGCTTGCGTCCGTAGCGGTCGATGACCCAGAAGGCGACGAGAGTGAAGAGGACGTTGTTGACGCCGACGAAAAATGTGGAGATGAGGGCGCCGTCGACTTTGAATCCCGCGGAAAGAAAGATTTTGGGCGCGTAATCGATGATCGTGTTGATCCCCGAGACGTGAATCAGAATGGCCAGGCACGCGCTTGCTATCAAAGCGCGGCGCACGCCGGGGCGCATCAGATTCTGCATCGCCGGGCGCGTTTCTTTCATGGCTTCCGTAATCGCGGCGATCTCTTTGCGCGCGGTTTCGTCGTTCTCAATCCGTTCCAGCAGTTCGAAGGCCTCGCGCGTCTTCCCCACGCGCACCAGGAAGCGCGGGGTCTCCGGCGCCATCGCAATCATCACCAAAAAGAGCAGCGACGGTGCGACTCCGGTCAAAAACATCCAGCGCCAGTTGGCGTCGCCGGTGTTACGCAGCAAATAATTGATGCAATAGGAGATCAGAATGCCGGTGATAATCGACATCTGATAGAGCGTGCCCATGCGCCCGCGAATCGAAGGCGGCGAAACCTCCGACACGTACATAGGCGAGAGCAGGGAAACGCCGCCGACCGCAATGCCGCCGAGAAATCGCGCGCAGATGAAGAGCGTAAAGCTCGGCGCTGCGGCTGTTGCCACCGATGTGAACGCGAACAGTACCGCAACCCACACCAGCATGCGCTTGCGGCCGAGGCGATCGGTGAGCCGGCCCGCGGCAAAGGAGCCGAGCACACAGCCGAAGAGGAGCGAGCTGAATGCCCAACCCAAACTGATGTCGCTGAGCGCGAAGTGCCGCGTGAGGAATGGGCCTGCTCCGGTAATGATGGCGACATCGAACCCGAAGAGCAGGCCCCCCAGTGCGGCCGTGCACGCCAGAAAAATGACGTAGCGCAGGTTCGTGGAATTCGACATGAGCTTCCCGTCAATAGTAGCTTTCAGGATCGAGGAAAGCTCAATCTTCTCATGAACCCCCGCGCGTCATTTCTCAGTAGCCGGGCCCCGGGCCGCCGCGGAACGTCTGCTGATAGCCGTCGCGAAAACCGTGCCGGTACTCCTCAAATGCCGGCGGAGGCACCGGAGGATTGCGGAACCTGGGATGCCGCTGCACGTCAGGTGCAAGGCCCTTGTGGATATCGTTACGGGCGGCGAGAGCGCCGTCGTTATAGCCCTGCTGCGCGGCCGTACTCAGCCCCGGCGGCGGAGGCGCGTAGACCACGGGTTGCGGATGCGAGCACCCGGCCACGGCCAGTGGCAGAAACAAGGCAGCCATCACTGCGAACGTCTTGAGCTTCGTCATTGGAAAACCTCGGGAGTCTAAATGGAATGCTGCGCCGCCGATGTGGGCCGGTGCTTCTCCTCTTGAACCCGGATTCGAAAAAAGTGTTGCACATTCAAATACCATCGCCGCGCCTTCGACGGCAAGTTAACGCTGCGGCACTTGCTGCCGATAGACAGATTGACCGTGCGTCCAGAGCCGAACCTATGCGCGGCCGCAGACAAAATCAGGAGTTCGCCCATGGCGAAGAAGACGAAGAATCACTGGAAACACGCCGACGGCAACGGCCATCACTCCGGGAACGGCGTTCTCGGCGCGGCTCCCCTGCGCCTGGGCAAGAATTGCAAATACGAGCGCGAGCTCAGCCGCCTGCAGATCGAGCTGGTCAAGCTGCAGGAGTGGATCCGCCACGAAGGCCTGCGCGTGGTGGTTCTCTTCGAGGGCCGCGATGCCGCCGGCAAGGGGGGAGCTATCAAGCGCATCGCCGAATCCCTCAATCCCCGCGCCTGCCGTATCGTGGCACTCGGCACTCCCACCGAACGCGAGAAGACGCAATGGTACTTCCAGCGCTACGTGCCGCATCTTCCCGCCGCCGGTGAAATGGTCCTCTTCGATCGCAGTTGGTATAACCGCGCCGGCGTGGAACACGTGATGGGCTTTTGCACCGAGCGCGAATATATTGAATTCATGCAAAGCTGCCCGGAGTTCGAACGCATGCTCGTCCGTTCCGGCATCATTCTCATCAAATATTGGTTCAGCGTGAGTGACGAGGAGCAGGAGCGCCGCTTCCAGGACCGCATGGACAAGCCCACCAAACGCTGGAAGCTCAGCCCCATGGATCTGGAATCGCGCAAGCACTGGGCCGACTACTCGCGCGCCAAAGACGAAATGTTCGCCGTCACCGACACCAAGCAGGTCCCCTGGTACGTGGTCAACGCGGAAAACAAAAAGCGGGCACGGCTCAACGTCATCCGTCACCTGCTCACCGTCATTCCCTACAAGGACCTGACGCCCGAGCCCTTGAAGTTGCCGCCCATCACGAAATCGAAATACGTGCGGCCGCCCATCCAGGAACAGAATTTCATCCCGGAAGTTTATCGGTAATCCGGAGCTTCACCAGAGGGGCGCGAGCGCAGCTTCATTCATTACTGGCTTGGGGCCATCCTGACTTGAGAGCCGCAGGGTTTTCAGGTAAGGCGCAGCGCTGGGATCGTACGTGACAGTGATGCGTCCGCCGCTGCCATCTGAGCCAGAGTGACCGTCCTGTCCGTCGAGGCCGTTGTTGCCGCTGAATCCGGGTGGGATTCCGATTCCGCCCGAGCCGCCGCGGCCGCCGTGCC
Source organism: uncultured Acidobacteriota bacterium (assembly GCA_963786565.1). Taxonomy (GTDB): domain Bacteria; phylum Acidobacteriota; class Terriglobia; order Terriglobales; family Acidobacteriaceae; genus Telmatobacter. The sequence continues at coordinate 330,067 of CAWAZR010000025.1, forward strand.
CGCCTTTGCCCCCTTGTCCTCCCGTGCCCCCATTGGCGCTCACGGTCAACGATCCTCCCTGCGGATCGATCAGGTAATAGCGCTCCTTGTGTCCGGCGGCGAGCACGCCCGCCTGGAGCAGCGGCTGTGGGCCGGGTTGGACGGTCAGCCAGATCTGGACGCTGGACCCGTCTCCTCCCGGACTGCCGTTCGATCCATCTGTGCCGTTGCCGCCGTCTGAACCGTTGCCACCTGCCGAGGGATTATTCGCATCCATCGATCCCATACTGCCATCAGAGCCGCTGAGTCCGTCTGTGCCGTCCATGCCCTTCGTGCCGTCCGAGCCGTCAAAATGCGCGGCAAAGGCAATGTTGTAACGAAGCGGAATGTCGAGATCGGCATGCAGGCCGGGTTGACTGGGCGCGGTGATGGTCACATGGCCAGTCTTGCCATCGCTGAGTCGTGGGTCGCGCGCAAGGGAAACGACGCCTTTCTTGTTGACGGTGACCACGGTCGCAGTGACGACCAGATCGCTCCACGCGATCTTGCCGTTGCCCTGACCTTGGGTGGCCCAGGTTTTGCCGGCGGCGCCGGTGAATGTGACTACGAGCGAAGACTTCTGGCCGGGCGCAATGGCCGGGCTCTTTGGCAGGCTCGCCTCCATACTGGAGACTTGAATCGAAGCCAGCGGCACCTTCATTCCCAACTTGACTTGAACTGCGCTACATCCACTGATCGCCAGCGCGGCAAGCAGGGCAGCGCTTGCAGCGATCCATCGCATGCTTTGATTTGCGAGATTCATGTTCTAACTCCGATGGTGTTACTTGATTAGACGAGGAATTCGCGGAAAATGTTTTCGGTGAGCGGCCTCACCGACAGCGCAAGTCGACGATCTCGGGTTTGAGCGCGCCGTTCTCGCCGATCGTCAGCAGCCCCACCGTCACCGGCAGTTCGAATCGCCGCGGCCCGCACGACCCCGGATTGAAATACAGCACGCCATTCTTGTTATAGAAGTTCGGCACATGCGTGTGCCCGTGCAGCACCGCAGCGAATTTACCCGCCGCGGGATCGAGGTGCAGCGTCTTCAGGTCGTGCAGCATATAGATGTAGCGGCCCTCTACAAGAACTACCTCGGTCTCGGGCAATTTACCGCACGCGCCTTCGCGGTCTACGTTGCCACGGACAGCAGTGACCGGCGCGATCTTCGCGAGTTCGTCGAGGATAGAGATTTTTCCGACATCACCGAGGTGCAGAATTTGATCGACGCCATTGAGCGCAGGAAGAACTTCGGGGCGGAGGAGTCCGTGGGTGTCCGAGACGATGCCGAGTTTCATGGGATCAGAATAAGCGGCATGAGCGGAGCTTGGGGAGTTAGGCTGAGATAGAGTGCCCTAAAACGAAGATGAAGGAATTATCCCGAATCAACGAAGCGCACGCTCAAACAAACTGGCGGCACGCGGTCGCAGCCTATACTGACCGGCGTGTGCTACAGGTACTCGCCCTGGGATTCTCCAGTGGCTTGCCGTTCCTGCTGACTTACTCAACTCTCTCGGCATGGCTTGCGACGGGCGGTGTGCGGCGCGCAACGATTGGCACTTTCGCCCTGGTTGGCACGCCCTACGCATTCAAGTTTATCTGGGCGCCGCTGATGGATCGCGTACCTCCGCCGCTGCCTTTGGGACGACGACGCGGCTGGGGAATCACCATCCAGGTCCTTCTGATCGGTGCAGTTCTTGGTTTGGGATTGTGCGATCCAAAGCACAATTTGCCCCGGATGGCAGTGCTCGCGGTACTCGTTGCATTTCTTTCTGCGAGCCAGGATATCGTGATCGATGCCTGGCGTGTGGAGAGCTTGAATCCGGATGAACAGGCTCCTGGAGCAGCCATGGTTCAATCCGGCTACCGGATAGCGATGCTGGTCTCCGGCGCAGGCAGCCTGTTCATCGCAGCGTATGCAGGGTGGTTCGCAGCCTATGCCACAATGGCCGCTTTGGTCGGCGTTGGACTGCTCGTGTTTTTGTTGGGTCCCGAACCGAAGGTTTCGGCGGAGATTTCATACGCTACGGGTTCAGGATGGCATGCGATTCGCGACGCGTTTGCCACAGCCGTGATCGGTCCCTTTCGCGATTTCATGGAACGCCCGCTTTGGCCCGTCATCCTGATCGCCATCTTCGGATACAAGCTGGGCGAGGCGATGGCGGGAGTGATGTCTACGCCGCTCTATATCTCACTGGGATTCTCGCTCCCTGAGATTGCCGCGGCATCGAAAATATTTGGCTTTTTCTCGATCGTTGCAGGAGCACTGATAGGCGGTGTGGTGACGACCAGGTACGGAATTCGCCGCTCGCTGATTCTTTGTGGCATCTTGCAGTCAGTGGGGAACCTGTTTTTTGTTTTGCAGGCTATAGAAGGACATCGGATCGGCTACCTGGCTTTATGCGTCACTGCCGAAAATCTCACGGGTGCGATGGCCGGAACCGCGTTGGTGACCTATCTTTCCAGTCTTTGCTCGCCCGCTTTTACGGCGACCCAGTACGCGTTATTGGCCGCGCTGGCTTCGGTTGGCCGCACCGTAGTGGCATCCACAGGAGGAATATTGTCAGAGAGGATTGGCTGGGTGCGATTCTTCCTGCTTACCAGCGTGGTCGCGTTGCCAACCATCCTTCTGTTTATCTGGATCGGGCCGCGCGACGATTTGAGCAATAACCAACGCAAGCAAGCCCTCGAAAACACGGATGGCGGGCCAGAAGATCCGACCCCGCCTAGACGAAAGTCACAATTTCCGGTTTGATAGCTTCTTCTGTGATCGTCAAGAACCCCAAAGTAATGAGAAAAGCCATCGGCATCAAGAGAACACAGCGACACCCGCGACCATTCCGGGTTAGATCGGCCATGAGGATTCTCGGGCGGAGTGTTTCTCTGTTTTGGGTGGGGATGGTTACAGTGTTTGCCGCGACCGCGCACCCGCTGCTGGCCGCGCAGCCGCAATACCCGCAATACGGCGCGAATGGGCCTGATCTGCGTGGAGCCGTAGAGCAGATTTTTGCATTGGGCAACCAGGCACGCGCACAGGCCGGAGTTGCCAACCTCGCGTGGGATCCGGCGCTGGCCGCGGCGGCGTTGCAGCATTGCCGCATGATGGCGGCACAGGGTCCGATTTCGCACCAGTATAGCGGCGAGCCTGACCTGAGTACCCGCGCGGCGCAGGCGGGCGCGCACTTCAGCGTGATTGAAGAGAACGTGGCATTCGCTCCTTCGGCCAGCGCTGTTCACCAGGCGTGGATGCAGTCTCCAGGCCACCGTGAAAATCTGCTGAGTCCCGAAGTCGACCACGTGGGCATTGCACTGGTGTACGCGCACGGCGAGCTTTACGCGGTGGCCGATTACAGCGCCGTGGTGGAAAACATGAGCCCGGCGCAGGTAGAGGCGCGCGTGGCTGCGCTGGTTCGCGTCAGCGGCGTGTCGATTCTCTCCGATCCAAGGATGGCGCGATCGGCCTGCGCCAGCGACGCCGATCTGCTGCGTTCCCCCGGCGCTCGTCCGTCGTGGATGATTCGCTGGCAGAACTCCGATCTATCGCATCTGCCGCGGGATCTGGTGAATCAACTGCAATCGGGAAAGTACCGCCAGGCCGCTATCGGTAGCTGCCCAGCGCAGGGCGACGGCGGCACTTTCACGTCGTACCGCGTGGCCGTGCTGCTGTATTGAAAAAGTGAGACGGCTCGTCAGCCGAAGTCTTGATGTTTCTTCCATAACTCTGGCCACGGCTCGCGCGGTGGTCCGCAGACGAAGATGTCTGGGTGGTCCTGGCTTTCTTCGTTGCGCACGCCCTCGGAGTTACCGTTGTGCCCGGCCAGGCGGCAGCCCGTGAAGATTGAGTTGGCTTCCTCCGCGCTTAGGCCGAGAACGATCAGCGTCGTGGGCTGTGGCATAGGGTAACCTCGCAACCATTCGGAGTTGGTTGTGCCGATCGGCTCGGGCAGTCCGTAGGCGCGGCCGAGGATTTCGATAGCTCCGTACTCGCCATAGTTGGCGGTGGTGATGCCGAGATGCGCCTGCTCGTCGGCGGGCAGCTCATTGCGGATCCCGGCGACGGTGCGCACCAAATCATCCCAGCCAATTTCTTCCCGCAGTGCGTCGTTGTTATTCAGGCCGAAGTCGTGAAACCACCAGCCGGAAGGAAACGGAATGACCATCGCAATGCTGGCAATGCTGCCAACCAACAGCCCTGCCAACTCCAAAGCCGCGAGCGTGTTTCTCCATAAAGGACGAAGGGTCGCGAGCCAGCGGCAGAATCCTACCGCTCCCATCGCTGTCACCATCGGATAAGCAGGCGCCAGGTAGTAAAAAACCGCATGAGTCAAGGTGAAGAAAAGGGCAGGGAACAAATACATAGCCGCAAGCGGGCGAGTGCGCCCGTGGCGTAAAGAGAGCCAGATTCCGGCCAGCCATAGGGGGGCGGCCCAAATGCTGCTGCAAACAAAAAACTGTTTGAACCAGAAATCTTTGCCGCGGCCCCAACGCACGTCGCGCGCGTGAATGTACTCAAGAAAATGGAGCGTGATGAATCCATGGCGGGCCTGCCAGATCAAGTTGGGTAAAAAGATCAACAATGCCAACCCGACGCCGCACGCAAACCAGCGGCTACTCAACAAGTTTCGCGAAGGCGAGACCAGAAAACCCAACAGCAGACCAGCCGCGAGAAAACAGATCGTGTACTTCGTCTCCAGTCCGATGCCGATTGCGCCGCCAATGGCTAGCCACCAGCGAGGATCCTGCGTGCGCAACAGCCGCAGCGTAAAGAATGCGGTTAGAACCCACCACAGCACGTCGAAAGATGAGTATTGGAACTCCGTCCCCTGAAAAAGCGGAACTGGGGAGAAAGCTACAGCCAGCATCGCGATGAACTGCGCCAAACGGCCGCCGCCCACCTCGCGGGCCATCAGGCCGGTCAGAATCACGACCGCTGATTGCGCCAGGACAGAGAACAGCCGCAAGCCAACCGGCGAAAGCCCGAATAGCTCCAATCCCAGGCGCTCCAGGGCGCAGGTGAACGGAGGGTAGGCGACGAAGCCCCAGTCGAGGTGGCGTGCGTCGCTCAGGAACTGCAACTCGTCGCGATGAAATCCGTAGCCCCGGTTGGTAAGCAGATGCAGCAGCGTGACGGCGGCGGCCACGGAGAGGAAAGTCAGTGCGCCGGTCCAGTGGGGCGTTTTGCGAAATGGTTCGTCGGCATCGATCGAGGTCAAATCGGTCTCCTCGCGGATTGCTGAGGTGAGTTACGTCCGGGACCCCGGTCCGGTTCCATTACGGCGCTCGAGCGGTGGCGGAACGCGCACCGAAGCCATACCGGCCGCAGTTGCGCTCTGGATACCCATCTCGGTGTCTTCAAACGCAAGGCAATCTTTGGGGGCGATGCCCAGGCGCTCGGCACCCAGAAGAAAGGCATCGGGCGCGGGCTTGGAGCGCGTGTAGTCTTCGTGGCCGACGATAACTTCAAAGCGGTCGAGCAGGCCGACCGTGGTGAGCGACTTGACGATCGACTCGCGGTTGCTGCCCGAGACCACGGCGAAGGGGATGCGGCCATACTGCGCGTTAATGTGCTCCACGACCTCGGGCACCGGTTTGAGCTGCGGCAACAGCGAGAAGTAGAGATTTTCCTTGCGCTCGGCCACCGCTTCCACCGGCATGTGCAGCCCCTGCATCTGGTTCAGATCGGCGATGATCTCCTTGGGCGGCTTGCCGCCCCACCGGTAGAAAAGCTCTTCATCAAAGGTGGCGCCCCACTCGCCCAGCGCTTGCTTCCAGGCGATGTAGTGCAACGGCATGGAATCCACCACGGTGCCGTCGCAGTCGAAGAGGTAGGCGCGAAATGTGCCGGAGGGAATTTGAAGTTTCATTGTCCTCTGAGTGATGATGCTCTGAGCAATGATGCATTGAGCGAGTCGAAGGTATTCTTACGCTGTCCCACTCTCAACCAAGGATTAAGGGAAGAACCATGGTAAACATTCAAATCGAGTATCAGGGAGACCTGCACTGCAAAGCAACCCACGGTCCCTCCGGCGTTGCACTCTCGACAGACGCACCCAAGGACAATCAGGGCCGCGGCGAAAGCTTTTCTCCTACAGATCTGGTGGCAACGGCGCTAGGCACTTGCATGCTCACCACCATGGGAATTTTGGCCCGCACGCTGAACATCGATATCGCCGGCGCCACTTCGACTGTCGAGAAGGAAATGACAGCGACACCGCCGAGACGCATTGGCCGGCTGGCCGTCAGAATCCACGTACCCCACTCTCCGAGCTCGGCGGACAAAGAGAAGCTGGAACGAGCGGCCAATGCCTGCCCGGTGTACAAAAGTCTGCATCCGGACATCCAGATTCCGGTCAATTTCACGTGGGGGTAAGCCAAAAATGGGACTGCGGCCGACGCTGACGGCCCTGCCTTTTGACGCACTTGGCGACCTCTGCTAACGTAAATAAGGACAATCCAGCGCCAAGCACTCCTCAGTAGCTCAATGGCAGAGCATTCGGCTGTTAACCGAAGGGTTGTAGGTTCGAGTCCTACCTGAGGAGCCAAAACTCAAATAAGATCAACAAGATGCAAGGCGGCCTAAATGGCTGCCATTTTTATTTTGGTCGAGTGGCTGTTTTGATGGCTGTTCCAGAAAACTTTTGTGCATTTGAAGAAATGTCTCTGGCCTATTTGACTGGCGCGCCGTTCCATATGCAGTTCGCCGTCTTTTGAGGTGCTGAGGTTGCACTGCGGGCTCTTCGATGGCGTTGCCTACGGATGAATCGCAAATAGCCCTTTCAGCGATTGTTGAAATAGCCTGTGGATGTGAAATCATCCTCTCTGTGACCGATGCGGCATACTGCGAGGACCGTGAGAGTGCACGGGAGCCACGCAAAGTGCAGCTAGAGAGTATTGAGATCGTCAATCGTTGATTACCTTATATGTAAGGTAAATGCTTGCATCAGTCATATTTACATTGTATATTAGGTACATGTTGACGCTTTCTTCCATAGGTGAGCAGATCGCTGCCAAGCGCAAAGCGCTAGGCCTCAGCCAAGCCGCGCTCGCAAAGCAAGCTAAGGTTGGGCATTCCACGCTCGATGCGCTGGAGAATGGCCGCCTCGGTGAGCTGGGTCTCTCGAAAATTGTCAGACTCCTGTCGTCGCTCGGATTGGAACTGAAGGTCCAGGAAGCGGCCGGACGCCGCCCCACGCTGGAAGAACTCATGGAAGAGGATCGCAATGATCAAAGTCTGGACCGACGGCGCTGAGTCGGGACTGCTCGATCGCTCCGGCGATCGCGGCAGCACCTTCCTGTATCTGCCCGAGATCATCGGCGCGCGCGCGGTTTCTGTCACGATGCCGGTGCGCCTCGCGTCCTGGGACGCGCGTTTTGGTCTTGCCCCCATCTTCGAGATGAATCTTCCGGAGGGCGTGCTGCGTGAGCGACTGCGACTTGCCTTTGCGAAAGCCACCGGCACGTTCGACGATTTTGATCTGCTGGCCATAGTGGGGCGCTCCCAGGTCGGCCGCATCCGCTACACGGGGCAGAAAGAGAAACTGGAGGAGGATGTTCCATTCCAGTCCATCGATGAGATTCTGGCGCGGCGGCGTAGCGGCGACCTGTTCCGTTACCTTATCGAGCGCTTCGCCTCTTTCTCGGGCATCAGCGGCGTTCAGCCCAAAGTGCTGGTCCGTGATGAAAATGCCTTCACCGCCCATAAAGAAGACGCGCGGTTGTCGCAAAGCTATCGGGGCGCGACGCATATCGTGAAATTCTGGGAACCGAGCGAGTATCCGCAGTTGGCGGCGAACGAATATTTTTGTCTGAAGGTTGCCGAGAAATGCGGGCTGGACGTGCCCCGCTTCGCGCTCGCCGAGGATGCAGGCGCACTTGTGATCGACCGTTTCGACCTTCGCCTTGACGGCACGTATCGCGGCTTTGAGGATTTCTGCGTGCTCAATGCCAAACGTACCGATGAGAAATACAGCGGCAGTTACGAAACCTCGATCATCAAACGGTTCCAGCAGTTCGCGAACTCGCCGCATGTCTATGCCGATCTCGAAAAACTCTTCACGCTCATCGCTCTCAACTGTGCCCTACGCAACGGCGACGCGCATCTGAAGAACTTCGGGATCGTTTATGACGATGTACTCGGCGAAGCACGCTTGGCTCCGGTCTACGACCTTGTGACGACCTCTGTTTACCTGCCCAGGGACAGTATGGCTTTGACCCTGAACGGAAGCACCCGCTGGCCGGCCGCCAAGGAACTCCAACGCCTTGGCGAAACACGTTGCGGCGGCACACCGTCGCAGGTAAGAGACATTTTGGAGCGCATTGCGGAAGCGCTCCGCAGCACCTCAGCAGATGTGCGTACTCACATGAAGGAAGATCCGGACTTCGCAGATATTGGCGAGCGCATGCTTCGGGAATGGGAGAAAGGTGCGGTCCTCTCGCTCAAGCCGGCATGAGAGACTTCCATCTTGCGAACGGGATCAGCTATCAACTGAATGTCGAGAAAGGTGCCGCTTTGTTATTTAGCGCCCTCGATCGGCTGTTTGCCTAGGCTTGAGCCGTGGCGTCTGCGTCACAGAGAATTCCGGGGCTGTGACTAGAGAATCGTCGGTGCCTGGCTGGTCCACGGACCGTTCATCATTGGCCTGCAAGTTGGTGGGCTCCTCGGTGCGGCCGAATTCATGATCGTCCGGGCGCGCTCTTGAAGATGTGAGTTCTTCCGTCTCCG